>NZ_JBJKFD010000001.1:0-4554650 GCF_049723905.1 Desulfovibrio sp. 7SRBS1
ACATGGTCGTGTTCAGCTTCTGGCCCGATGTGATCATGATCAAGGAAGTGGGCGACCCCATGGACATAGGGCGCTACCTTCAGCTGGACGGAGAGGAACTCAAGGCCCGTCGCGTCATGGCCCAGGGACGCCAGAACACCAACTACGGCATCAATCTGTATGCCTGTCATCCGTTCTTCATCCAGGGCGTAGCCAGCATGACCAACGGTGAAAACACGGCGTTCATTCCCATCAAGGAATGGCTGCAGGGGCAGGGCATCCCCGGATACACCGGGTACCAGTCCGACTCCGAAGTCTTCACCCACATCCTGCACTACACCACCCGGAAGCTCGGCCTTCCCCTGGAAGCGTACAAGCATGTCATTACGCCGCTGCAGGACGCAGGCATGGACAAGCACGCCGACGCCGAATTCCTTCGCGAGCTCAAACGCACTTGCCGCCGTCTCATCATCGACGGCCCCAACTGTGTCATCGGCTGCCTGCCCGACCAGACCATGTTCATGGTTCAGGACCGCAAAAAATTGCGGCCCGGCATCGTCGGCGGCAGACCCGGAATGTATGCCTTTTCGTCCGAAGCCTGCGGGCTGGACGCGGCCATCCCGGATCGTGACAAGTCCAAGGATTTTCAACCCATGCATCTCGATACGGCCATCGTCGGTCCCGATTGTCAGGAGGTTCGCACATGCCGGCAAGATCAGCCATTACCCCATCTTCATTAAGCGTCAGCGAGCTGCCTTGGCAAATCGACTGGAACATCGACAAGTGTACCCTCTGCGGGAGCTGCACTTCGGTCTGTCCGGTCAAGGCCATTGAATTCGCCGCTTTTCGCAAACGCATAGTAGAGGCCCCGCCCAAACTTATCGGCAAGGCCAAGTCCACGCCGTCCGTCTTCTTCGGAATACGGCAGAAGACCTCTCCGGCCAATGCCTGCATCGGTTGCGGCATGTGCAACATGGTTTGTCCCAACAATGCCATTGCACCGCACAAGACCGACTGTGCCGACTCCCTTCGTTTTCATCGCGATAGGGGCGGACAGCCCAGAACGCGCGGCGGACGTCGGAACAGCGGCGACAGCATCCTCGACCAGATCAAGTTTCTGCGTATTTCCATGCTCACCGACCCCGCTCTGGACGCGGGCCGTCACGAATTCGAGCTGCGCACCCTCATAGGTCGCGTGCTTCCGCCCGAAAAGAGCCTGGAAGTTATCCGCAACAATGGCTGGAAACCGCCTGTACGGGAGATTTACCCGCTGCTTATCGGCGGCATGTCCTTTGGCGCGCTTTCCCCAAACATGTGGGAAGGCCTGCAGATGGGCGTGGCCTACCTGAACGAGGAACTGGGCATGCCCGTGCGCATGAGCACCGGTGAGGGTGGATGTCCTCCGCGCCTGCTGCGTTCCCGCTTTCTCAAGTACGTCATTTTGCAGATCGCCAGCGGTTACTTCGGCTGGGATGAAATCATCCATGCCATCCCGGATATGAAGGAAGACCCCTGCGCCATTGAAATCAAATACGGCCAGGGTGCCAAGCCCGGTGACGGCGGCCTGCTGCAGTGGCACAAGGTGAACCAGCTTATCGCCGCCATCCGCGGTGTCCCGCCGGGAGTAAGCCTGCCCAGCCCGCCGACCCATCAGACCCAGTACTCCATTGAAGAGTCCGTGGCCAAGATGATCCAGTCCATGTCCATGGCCTGGGGCTTCCGGGTACCGGTTTATCCCAAGATTTCGGCCACCTCCACATCGCTGGCCGTGCTCAACAACCTGACGCGTAACGAATACGCCGCAGCCCTGGCCATAGACGGCGAGGACGGCGGTACCGGTGCCGCGTACAACGTGTCCATGAACCACATGGGGCACCCCATCGCCTCCAACCTGCGCGATTGCTACCAGAACCTGGTGAAGCTGGGCATGCAGAACGAACTGCCCCTTATCGTGGGCGGCGGAACCGGCAAAAACGGCAACCTCGCCGCCAATGCCGCCGCGCTCATTATGCTTGGCGCCAGCGCCGTGCAGATCGGCAAGTACGTCATGCAGTCCGCTGCAGGCTGCCTTGGGTCGGAATCCGACCGCTGCAACGTCTGCAACCTGGGTATCTGCCCCAAGGGCATCACCTCCCAGGACCCCAGGCTGTATCGCAGGCTCGATCCCGAGCTCGTGGCCGAACGCATCGTCGATCTCTTTGTCAGCTTCGATACCGAGCTCAAGAAGATCGTCGCACCGCTGGGCCGTTCCACCTCGCTGCCCATCGGCATGTCCGACGCCCTCGGCATAGCGGATAAGGCTGCGGCCGACAGGCTGGACATCAGCTACGTGGTGTAGGGGGAGCAGGTAGAGCGTCATGCAGGCACCTGAACAGGGCCATGCAACGCTCTCTGCCGCACAAGGAAAACAGGGCAAGTCTGCAAATCGACGCCCATACTTTCCGTTTCGCGAGGCTGCGGCAGCCCGGAAACGACAAGAGGGGGCCGGGAAATAAAAGATTCCCCGGTCGCCGGAGGCACCAACAATATGAGCAAGCAAGTAGTCATACCAGGACGCGAGAAAGGCGACCGCGTACCCTCGAGGATAATCGAGGAACGTGTTCAGCAGGCCTTTCGTGACGGCGCTCGCGACATCACCGTGGAGGCCTGCGGGCAACACGGCATAGGCGGCCGCCTGTTCGACAAGGAAGGCGGACCAGTGCGTGTGACCATTACCGGATCTTCCGGGCAGCGCACCGGGTCCATGGGCTATCCCGGAACCACCGTGGACATCAAGGGACCGGCCTCGGACGATATAGGCTGGCTGAACGCCGGCGCCGATATCATCGTGCACGGCAACGCCAGCAACGGCGCTGCCAACGCCATTGCCCAGGGCCGTGTTTTCATCGGCGGCTCCATTGGCGCGCGCGGCATGACCATGACCAAGAGCAACCCCCGTTTCGATCCGCCCCAATTGTGGGTGCTGGGCGGAACGGGCGATTATTTCGCCGAATTCATGGCGGGTGGCACCGCGGTTATCTGTGGTGTGGACCCGGTGGACCCGGAAAACGTGCTCGGCTACCGTCCCTGCGTGGGCATGGTGGGCGGCAAGATTTACTTCCGTGGTCCCATTGAAGGCTTTTCCCAGGCCGACGCCAAGCTGGTTCCCATCGACGACGCGTCGTGGGAATGGCTGACCACCAATATGAAGGAGTTCCTCTCCTACATCGAACGGCCCGAACTTCTGGATACCCTGAGCGTTCGCGAAGAGTGGCAGTGTATCGAAACCCGCACTCCGCACGAAAAGGCCTCGCGTCCGCGCAGGTCCATGACTGCGTTCCGTGCCGAAGTTTGGGATGCAGAGCTGGGCAGGGGCGGCATCATCGGCGACCTTACCGACCTGAACCGCAGCCCCATTCCGCTTATCGTAACCGGCGAAATGCGCCGTTTCGTTCCGGTTTGGGAACATGACCTGTATCAGGCTCCGTGCCAGGCCAACTGCCCCACGGGCATTCCCGTGCAGAAACGTTGGGAACTGGTGCGCGAAGGCAATGTGGACGAAGCCGTGGACATGGCTTTGGCCTATACGCCGTTTCCGGCCACGGTTTGCGGCTATCTGTGCCCCAACCTGTGCATGCAGGCCTGCACCAAGACCATCTCCGCAGCCATGCCTGCCATAGACATCACCAAGCTGGGCAAGGAAAGCATCAAGGGCAAAATGCCCGACTTGCCGGAACTGTCCGGTGGCAAAGTCGCCGTCATCGGCGGCGGCCCGGCCGGTATTTCCGCGGCCTGGCAGCTGCGCATGATGGGCCACGAAGCCATTGTCTACGATATGGAAAAGGTGCTGGGCGGCAAGATCTCCTCGTCCATTCCCGAACACCGCATTCCCAAGGATGTGCTGGACTCGGAACTGGAACGCATCCGCAAGGTTCTGCCCCATGTGTACATGCAGCAGAAAATGGACAAGGACGAGTTTGCGCGGATCGTGGGCGACCATGATTTCGTCATCCTGGCAACCGGAGCGCAACGCCCCCGCAACCTGCCCATTCCCGGCAACGAACGCATCACCCCGGCCCTGACCTTTCTTAAAAAGGCCAAGCAGGGTGATGGATCGTGCGGCAAGCGCGTCGTCATCATCGGCGCGGGCAACGTGGGCTGCGATGTGGCCTCCGAAGCCGCCCGCCTGGGCGCCGAGGACATCACCCTCATCGACATCCAGGAACCGGCCAGCTTTGGCAAGGAACGCGACGAGGCCGTGCGAATCGGTGCCAAGTTCCGCTATCCCTGCTTTACCAAGGAGATCACGGAAGAGGGCGTCATGCTCACAAGCGGTGAAGTCATTCCCGCGGATACCGTGGTCGTCTCCATCGGCGACGCACCAGACCTGGATTATCTGCCCGATTCCATTGCCGTGGAACGTGGGCACGTCAAGGTCAACGAGCTGCAGCAGACCACGAATTCCAATGTCTTCGCCATTGGCGACATTGCCCGGCCCGGTCTGATTACCCAGGCCATCGGTGCCGGACGCACGGCTGCCAAGACCATCGACGGCATCCTTCGCGGAACCCGTCCGCAAAGCGATACCTCGCGCATGATCGAGTACAAGCGCATGACGCTGGAATACTTCGATCCCAGGGGGTCCGAGCTCGACGACATCGAACATTGCGCCAATGAATGTTCGTCCTGTGGTTCCTGCCGCGACTGCGGACTGTGCGATTCCATCTGCCCGCGCGGAGCCATCAGCCGGGTGACCAAGGACGATGGCGGATTCCAGCGTATTTCCGACCCGAACAAGTGCATCGGCTGCGGCTTTTGTGCCGACACCTGCCCGTGCGGTGTCTGGACCATGGTTGAGAATACGCCTGTCGGTTAGTACGGAATAAAATAAAATACAGGGGAGGGAGGACCGCATCTCGGTTCTTCCTCCCTTTTTTTATTTGTACAAACATGGGGTTATTTGTTTTTTCGACCAAAAAGGAACAAATTTGGTCGGGTCCACTCCTTCGGTGTGGGCCTTATTCCGACTTGTATTTCTTCTTTTGCCTCCGTATACCCATCTTCTACTTCCAGTGAAAATATGAACTCGTGTTTCGTGTTCTCGTTTTTTCGGGCATCCGCATGTTCGCAATCTGGGCATGTGGCTGACCGAATAAACGAGAAAGTGGAACAGGTTGCTGACAAAGGTTCGATAGCTTTGTTGCCTCGCATCTTTTTGAGCAGCCTGTCATGACTGTATGATCACCCTGAAAGGGTGATGTAATTCGGGCCCCCGGAGGCGATACATGACGGATCTTCTTATTCTAGGTGCTGGTGCGGCAGGCATGATGTGTGCCCTGCAGGCGGCTCGTCGTGGCCGCAAGGTCGTACTGCTGGACCACGGCAATAAGGTGGGCCGCAAGGTGGCTGTGTCCGGAGGAGGCAAGTGCAATTTTACCAACATGGAACTCGGCGCTGCCAACTATTATAGCCGCAACCCACATTTTTGTAAGTCGGCCTTGGCCCGGTACAGCCAATGGGATGCCATAGATTTTTTCAGTAGGTGCGGCATTGGCTGGGAAGAGCGGGACCACGGGCGCATCTTCACCACGTCCGGCGCACAGGAAGTGGTCAACTGTCTGTTCGATTCCTGCCGCTCCATGGGCGTTCGGATCGGGCTTAACAGAAGTATCCGTTCCGTGCAGCGCAACGGCCAGGGATTTCAGGTGCAGACCAACCAGCCCGAAGCCCTGCATGCCGAAAATGTCGTGGTAGCCCTTGGAGGGCCGTCCTGGCCCCAGGTCGGCGCAACATCCACGGGCTACGACATTGCCCGTTCCTTTGGCCTGGATATGGTTGCCCCGCGTCCGGCCCTTACTCCCATACTGATGGAAGGGGCCGACTGGCCTTTTGGCGAGCTTTCCGGAGTATCGCTCCCCGTGGCCGTGCGCTGCGGGAAGATTTTGTTCGTCGATGATCTCCTCTTTACCCACAGCGGCCTGAGCGGACCGGCAATCCTGCAGGCTTCCTGCCTTTGTGAAGTGAATGCCGAACTTTCCATAGACCTGCTCCCCGGGCAGGACATCATCTCCATTCTGGAAAATGAAAGCTCCAAGCAGCGGTTGAAAAATTGGCTGGGCGGGATGCTCCCTTCACGTCTTCCCGCTTTGCTCCTGCCGGAATATCTGGCGGAAAAACCCGTGGTCGCACTCAACGATAAAGAAAGGACACGGGTTGGCGAACATCTGCATCGTTGGTGCATCCGTCCCAAAAAACTGGCCGGAAACAGTAAGGCCGAAGTGACCATGGGAGGGGTGGACACCGACGTCCTGGATTCCAAGACCATGCAGGTAAAGGAAATCCCCGGCCTGCATTTTATCGGGGAAGTAGTGGATGTGACAGGGCAGTTGGGGGGGTACAATCTGCATTGGGCGTGGGCATCCGCCTGTGCAAGTTGCTGAAAAAGGCACGATAGCTGCGTTGCTGCGCAAAATTCAAATCCTCGCGTATCAGGAAAATACGCGTCGGCCTTGAATTTTTCTGGCGCCTTGCTCTCCTACCTTTTTGAGCAACTTGTGGCCGCTGTAGAAAATCAAAAGTCCTCTCGGGACAAGAGTACGCGTCGCGTTTGAAAACAACTCGTGTCTTGCCAGGGCATTTTCTGGGCAACGTGTTTTTGTCGAAAAGTTCGTATTTATCGGACCATAGAAAGAAAATTCCATTTTAGAATCAATTTTGTGTGAAAATCCTTGTCTGTTTTCCCGAAAAAGACGCCAAGGGCCTTTACAAACGTGCTATGATACGTTTACCTCCATCTTTTCGCTTTTGCCATTTGGTAAAAAAAAGGTTGAGGGGCGTACTCATGAAGAAAGACTTTTTGACGATTTTGGATTTGACCCGCGAAGAGGCCCACGGCCTTGTGCAGCGGGCCGCTGCCATGAAAAGTCAGCGGTACACGTCGGACCTGTTTGCCGACCAGGTGCTGGTGATGATCTTTGAAAAGGCGTCCACCAGGACCAGGCTTTCCTTTGAAGTGGCCGTACGACGCCTTGGCGGCTCGGTAATCTTCATGACCGATCGCGAGTCTCAACTGGGCCGAAGTGAACCACTCAAGGATACTGCCCGCGTCATTGCCCGCTATGCCGAAGGCATCATCGTGCGTACGTTTGGTCAGGACAAACTCCACGAGCTGGCAAAGTATGCGGATGTTCCCGTGGTCAACGCTCTGTCCGATTCGTATCATCCGTGCCAGGTGATGAGCGATATGCTGACCATGTACGAGCATACGCCGGAGTTTGAAGGGCTGAAAGTCGCCTGGATCGGCGACGGCAACAACATGGCCCATTCGTTCATCAATGCGGCCGTGCACTTCCCCTACAAACTGGTCCTGGCCTGTCCCGAAGGGTTTGATCCCGATCCGGCCATTCTTGCCAAGGCTAAAGAGCTGGGGGCCGACGTCACCCTGACCCGCGATCCCAAGGAAGCCTCCGCAGGCGCTCACTACATCAATACCGACGTGTGGGCATCCATGGGCCAGGAAAGCGAACAGGCCGAGCGTGAAAAAGTTTTCGCGCAATTTCAGGTCAACAAGGAACTCATGGCGTTGGCTGATCCGCAGTGCAAGTTCATGCACTGCCTGCCCGCACACAGGGGCGAGGAAGTCACCGAGTATATTTTTGAAAGTCCGGCATCCATCGTCTTTGACCAGGCGGAGAATCGTCTGCACATGCAGATGGCCATTCTCGAATGGGTGTTTACCCACCAGGGCTGATGCGCCCGGCTGAATAAACGATCACACCCCCGGCAAGCTTCAAGGCGCGCCGGGTTTCGGAGGTTGTAATTATGAGCGATATCAAAAAAGTCGTCCTTGCCTACTCCGGCGGACTCGATACCTCGGCCATCCTCAAATGGCTGATGATTACCTACAAGTGCGAAGCCGTCACCTTTACCGCCGACCTCGGCCAGGGTGAAGACCTCAGCGACGTGGAAGGCAACGCCCTGCGCACCGGCGCTTCCAAGGCCTATGTGGAAGACCTGCGCGAGGAATTCGCCAACGACTATATTTTCCCCATGATGCGCTCCGGTGCCATCTACGAAGGACGCTACCTGCTGGGTACCTCCATTGCCCGTCCCCTCATCAGCAAGCGCCTTGTGGAAATCGCCCACGAGGAAAGCGCGGACGCCATTGCCCACGGTGCAACCGGAAAGGGCAACGACCAGGTTCGTTTTGAACTGGCCGCCATGGCCCTCGATCCCAAACTCAAGTGCATTGCTCCCTGGCGCGATTGGGACTTCAAGTCCCGTACCGACCTCATCAATTTTGCCGAAGAAAACGGCATTCCCGTGCCTGTTTCCCGCGCCAAACCGCATAGCTGCGACGGCAACATGCTGCACCTCAGCTTTGAAGGCGGCGAACTGGAAGATCCCTGGACCGAAGGCGGACCCTTTACCTACAAGATGACTGTTCCGCCCGAACAGGCTCCGGACGAAGCCGAAATCCTCACTTTGGATTTCGAAGCTGGCAACCCCGTCGCCATCAACGGCGTCAAGTTCTCGCCTGCCGTGCTTGTTGCCAAGCTGAATGAAATCGCCGGTCGCCACGGCATCGGCCGTATCGATATGGTTGAAAACCGTTTCGTGGGCATGAAGTCCCGCGGCGTGTACGAGACCCCCGGCGGAACCGTTATTTACGCAGCGCACCGCGATCTGGAAGGGCTGTGCATGGACCGCGACGTCATGCACATGCGCGACGGCCTCATCCCTAGATACGCCGAACTCGTCTACAACGGCTTCTGGTACTCGCCCGAACGTGAGGCACTTCAGGCCATGATCGACAAGACGCAGGAAAAGATTACCGGTACCGTTCGCCTCAAGCTTTACAAGGGCAACGTCTACCCCCTGGGCCGCAAATCCCCTTATTCCCTGTATCGCGAAGACCTGGCTACCTTCGAAGAAGACCATGTGTACGATCAGCGTGACGCCGCAGGCTTTATCCGCCTGCAGGGCCTGCGCATCATGGGCTACAAAAAGTAGTTTGAGAAATTCAGGCGAAGGGGAAACCTCTTGGAAGAGGTTCTCCCCCTCGCGCTCCCCTTTCCAGAACTTTTACCGTTTTAGGTACGGGGAAGATTTGGATATCCGGTTTGGAGCGAAAATTTGCTGGCACAAGCCAGCCCCTGACGATACGGGCAATGAACCAAGGGAACCTTTTCCCTCGTGATGAAAGTTTTTGGAAAAGGGGGTGCGGGGGAAAGAACCTTTTTTCAAAAAGGTTTTTCCCCCGCATTCTTGTTTTTAAAGGTCTGAAAAAGGAGCCGTCATGGCCAAGGAAAAGATGTGGGGCGGCAGGTTTGCCGCAGGCACGGACGCATTGGTTGAGGAATATACGGAGTCTGTTTCCTTCGACAGCGCCCTGTATGCTGCGGACATTGCCGGAAGCACTGCCCACGCCCGCATGTTGGGACGGCAGGGCGTGCTGACAAACGAAGAAGCCGAAGCCATAGCGGACGGTCTGGCGCGTGTGCGCGAGGAAATCGAAGCCGGAAAATTTCAATGGTCCCAGGCGCTCGAAGATGTTCA
Source organism: Desulfovibrio sp. 7SRBS1 (assembly GCF_049723905.1). Classification (NCBI taxonomy): domain Bacteria; kingdom Pseudomonadati; phylum Thermodesulfobacteriota; class Desulfovibrionia; order Desulfovibrionales; family Desulfovibrionaceae; genus Desulfovibrio; species Desulfovibrio sp. 7SRBS1. The sequence goes on from NZ_JBJKFD010000001.1 coordinate 9,517, forward strand.
CATGAACATCGAATCCCGCCTGACCGAGCTGATAGGCGATACGGGCAAAAAACTGCACACCGGCCGTTCCCGCAACGACCAGGTGGGCTTGGCATTCCGGCTTTTCATTGCCGAACGGGTGCGCTCCTGGCGTGGAAGCATCCGCAAGCTGGTGAAGGTGCTGGTGCAACGGGCGGAGGAAAATCAGGACGTTATCCTGCCCGGCTTTACCCATTTGCAGCCTGCGCAGCCCGTAAGCCTGGCACATCATCTGCTGGCCTATGCCTGGATGTTCACCCGTGACGACGAGCGGCTGGAAAGCGCACTGAACCGCATTTGTATTTCTCCGCTTGGTGCTGCAGCCCTTGCCGGAACCACCTATCCGCTGGACCCCGCAAGCGTGGCCGAGGAAGTCGGCTTCCATCGCGTGTTCAGCAACAGCATGGACGCGGTCGCGGACCGGGATTTCGTGCTCGAACCCCTGTTTGCCACTTCGTTGATCATGGCGCACCTGAGCCGCATGTGCGAGGAAATCATTCTGTGGTCCAACCCCGGTTTTGGTTTCGTGCGCCTGCCCGATGCCTACGCCACCGGGTCCAGCATCATGCCCCAGAAGAAGAACCCGGATGTGGCCGAGATAATGCGCGGCAAGACCGGGCGCGCTTACGGCGCGCTCATGGCCATGCTGACCGCGCTCAAGGGGCTGCCCCTGACCTACAACCGCGACCTGCAGGAAGACAAGGAACCGTTTTTCGATGCCGACCGTACCGTTTCCATGTCCCTGGAACTGATGGCCGGGATGATGTCCGAGCTGGCTTTCAATCCTCAGGCCATGCGCGCTGCCGTGAAAAAGGGATTTCTCAATGCCACGGAGCTTGCCGACTATCTGGTGGGCAAGGGCATTCCCTTCCGCGAGGCACATCACATTACCGGTGCAGCCGTTGCCCACGCCGAATCCAAGGGCGTGGCACTGGAAGATCTGAGCCTGGAAGAACTGCAACAGTTCTCCGACCGCATCGACCAGGATGTGTACGACGTGCTGGACTACGACGCCGCTGTACGCCGCAGGAAAACCCCCGGTTCAACAGGCCCTGAGTCGGTTAAGCAGCAGCTCACAGATTTGGGTTCATGGTTGCTGAAAAAGGCACGCTAGCTTTGTTGCTTCGGCATTTTTAAGCCGCTCGTGTACGTAAGAGTACACGAGCGGCTTTAAAATACCTCGCGCCTTGCTTTCGCACCTTTTTGAGCAACCAGATGGTGTGAGTTTCCACAGCTAAAACTGTTTTTATTTTATTTTTTTCAACGAGAAGCCCCTCCAAGCGTTTACGCTTGGAGGGGCTTCTCGTTGAAAAATCGCAGGTCCAGGAGGCCGTTGCCTCCTGGCGGAGTCCAGAGGCAGAGCCTCTGGTCTTCTTCTTACTCTTTAATCCTTCCCCTTACAAAAATATCTTCCTGAACCTGTTGAACAGACTGTCGTGGGTGTGCCCTGCCGGGCCAAGCGGTCCGGTGGGGCGGACGCTGCGCGCGTCAAAGATGGCCTTGATGTTGTTGAGCACGCCTTTTTCCTTTTCCAGCACCAGCCGGAAGGCTTCGCGGTCCACTTCGAGACAGCGTGTGGGCTCCTTGGCTTCGACGTCGGCCTGGCGTGCTTCTCCGGTGAGCAGGGCCATTTCCCCGAAAAAATCTCCTGGTCCAAGCTCTGCAAGCTGGGCACCGTCTTTGCGGACGACAACGCTCCCGTCGATGATGACGTAGAGGGTAGTACCCAGATCGCCGGTGGAGACGATGGTTTCGGACTCGTCGAAACGCAGGGTTGCACTGCTGTGGATGAGCTTGTCCAGGGTCTCGGGAGCCAGTCCTTCGAAAAGGGGAATGGCTTTGAGCTGCTCCACCACGTTGGTGTCGCTGGCAAATGCGCGGTGGGTGGGACGCCGCAGTTCGCGCACGGGATAGGGCAGGTCGATGCCGTGTTTGCGGAAGTGGTACCAAATGGAGGAGATCAGTTCGTCCTGTGCCGCGCGCAGGTCTTCGTAGCGATTGGCGAAAAAGACGATGGAGTAGATGACACGGTCTTCCTTGTATTCGTCCGCACGGATGCGGGCTTTGGGGCGGCGCGCCACATAATGTGAGTTTTTTACCACTTCGGCCAGGGCGGCTTTGACCTTTACCGGGGGCACGTCCAGAGGCACGGGGACGGGAATCTCCCGCCGTACCCGGGAAATGGGCTGGCTGTAGTTGGTGAGGCTGTCTTTGGAAATGGAGTTGTTGGGGATGAGGATGTAGTCGCGGTTTATGGTTTGGATTTTTGTGTAGCGCCAGCTGATGGTGACGACCTTGCCCGTGAGGGGCCCCACCTGAATCCAGTCCCCCAGGGAAAAGGGCTTTTCAAATTGGATGAGCAGGCCGGAGATGAGGCTGCCGATGGTATCCTGCATGGACAGGCCGATGATGGCGGTGAGGATGGCGCTGGAGGTGAGGATACTGGCCGGGTCGATATTGAATACCGACTTGATGGCGCTGATGACCAGGACGAGAACCACGAGAAATTTACAGAGGTCGATGAAGTAATGGTTTACCGCTGTTTTCTTGACGCGGCGGATGTAGATGTCGGCGTACACGCCGTCGAGCATGTTGCGTATGAACAGCCACCACAGCACTATTTTTGTGAGAATGAGCGGCGTGTCGAGCAGGGGGCTGGCAACCTTGACCACGATGAGGCGCTCGACCGCGTAAACCAGGCAGAGCAGGAAGGCCCATTTTATGGAGCGAACCACACCGTCAGGAACATTCAGGCGGCGGGCGAACAGGGTGAGGGTGATGCGGAAAAGCACCAGCAGCGCGGCGACAAAGGCCAGGGCGATGAGTGTTTCCATGTGCAGGGAGAGCACCAGGTCCCAGTATTGCTGGAGCAGCTGAAGGTCTTTTTCTACAACCATGCAGATTCCTGTTTTTGCTGGTCTGTTTGTCTGGCCTCTGTCTGATGTATAGGCCAGGATAAAATTGGCAATAAAAACTTTATTTTTTTTGAAACTAGGATAGGGTCGAAAGTACAGTATTTTACTTTTCTTTGCACCCGACTGTTGCGGCCGGGTATTTCCTGGGCTGGTGAGAGGCGGAGGCTGTTGCTGAACAACGGGAAAACCGATGCTGGTAAAAAGTTAATTATTACAGTATTGGGCTTGGCAAACGGAATGCCGCCCTTGCGCTAGGCGCGGCTTTTTTATTTGTCGGGCCGTTGCCTGCGCGACCCGCTGTTTTTGTGCAACCGCATGGATTGACTTCGTTTCCTTGCTGCTTTGGAGGCAGCAGGCGGAATCGGCCGAACTCTTTGTTTATGTCCGGGAAATTCCCAAGGAGCCGAATTGGAGATGCAAACAATGCATTTGGATAAAAGCCGTGGTCCTGCCAGCTGCAAGCGACTTCCTCAAAGCGAGGTGGAGCGGCAGAGCGCCTTATTTTTGGACACGGCCTTGAGCGGGGCATTGGAAAGCATGCCTCTGCCTGTGGTCGTGCTCAATACATGCCGGCAGGTGGTTTACTCCAACTCCGGATTTGGCGACTTTGTGCAGCGTATTTCCTCTGGCAGTATCTTGGGCCGCAGGCCCGGTGAAGTGCTGGGCTGTGTAAACAGCGGCATAGGTCCAGGCGGTTGCGGAACTTCCGAGTTTTGTGGCTATTGCGGGGCCGTGCGGGCCATTCTGGACAGCCTGCGGGGAAGAACCGGGGTGCAGGAATGCCATATTCAGTACAAAGGGGAAAACCGTGAGGATTCCCTGGATGTGCTCACTTTTTGTTCTCCTCTTACGTTCAAGAATGAAGAGTTCGTGCAGTTCATGCTCATCGACGTGAGTGCGGACAAACGGCTGAAGACCATGGAGAGGCTCTTCTTTCACGATCTTATGAATACCGCATCCGGCGTCTATTCCCTGATAACCCATCTGGAACGGCAGAAGCTTACCGACGAGTCGCGTCGGTATGTGGAGATGCTGCGTTCGTCCAGCTGCCAGCTGATAGGCGAGATTGCCGACTACCGCAGTTTCATGGCCATGGAGAGTAACGAGCTTATCCCCAACCCCTTGTTGCTCAATTCCGGGCAGATGCTTGAAGACATTCTGGCCGTGTATCGCAACCATGTTCTTGCCGATGAAAAGACCATTGTGGTTGATCAGAAAGGGGGGGCTTTTACCTTCGAGGCCGACCCGATACTCTTCAAGCGCGTGTTGGGAAATATGGTGAAGAATGCGCTGGAAGCCACCCGCAAGGGCGGCAAGATAAAAGTCGAAACTGCTCTTAAAGGGAAGCAAGCCATATTTGCGGTGTACAGCTCGTCCTACATTCTTCCTTCGGTGGGCTGCCATATCTTTAAACGGTTCTTTTCCACCAAGGGTGCGGGGCGCGGGTTGGGTACGTACTCCATGAAAGTGCTCATCGAACGCTACATGGGCGGCAAGGTGAGGTTCAGCTCGTCAAAGAAGGACGGCACGTGTTTTACAGTGCAGATTCCGGCGGGAGATCTCTGCCAATAATCCGTCGCCAGGGCGGGAAGTGTCTTTATTTTGTGGGCCGGGAGCCGTCTTCGAGCGGAATCAGCTGATTGAACTGCATGCCGACACGGTTGCCGCAACACCAGACGACAGTTGCGTTGCGTTCGGCGATAAGGTCGTTGAGTTCTTCTGGAAAATTTTCAAAATGAATTTTTGTTCCCACCTGCGGCAGTTTGGAATTTGGAATCTGCATCATTTCAGCTGCAGCGCCGCTGCAGCTGATGTCTCGTAGCATGCATACGCATCCCCCGCCCTGGTCGCAGCTTAAGTACCCAAAGTTGGGCTGCAGGCGGTGGCGTTTGTGCCTTCGGTGATCCTGTCCGTTCATTTTCATTACCTCCTCTTGTTGAGAGTGCGCCCATTGCGTCGTTTTCTGGAAGCTCGTAACGGCTTGGGCTGGGGAGTGAAAAACACTCCTTATTGTCAAGATACACCGATGGAAGGCAAAGGCAAGGTTGTTCTGATTATTTTTTGACTATTTTTATAAGCTTTTCCCGCATGCTGCTGAGGGAGGCCACGCAGCGTTGTTGAAAGGCGGGGCCGTAGGCGGTGAAGCCTTGTATGCGATCCTGCTGGGCTTCCACCCAGGGAAGGGCGGGGGTGTCATTACCGTCTATCTTGTCTTTTGCAACGGGACAGGACGCACCGGCCTGCCGAATGGCGATGCCGTAAAACTGTTCCATTCTATCCACAACAGACTTTTCATCTTTAGACTTTTCATCTTTCCGGCGATATGGAAATTCATTCCGGCCATGGCCCGGAAACGATCGTGGGGAAAAAAGAAAAGAAGAGCGTTTGGTGCGGCGTTTGGAGATTGAGCGTGGATCAGTGGGCGTTTGGCAGGACGGAAAATCCATTGATCACGCCATATTGCCGAACCTTTAAGGAATACAAAAAAAGCTTTGCCCAATCCTCTTGCGAGATAGGGGGATAATAGGGTAATTATCCCGGCTGGCTACCGAAGGAGAACCCGGTAGCCAGCACATGGTCGAATCGTGGTAAGGCTTGCGAGATAAAAGGAAGCTATGCCTTTTCCACGGTCAGGGCGTCCTCGAATTTGGCTGTCAGCTTAAAGGCTGCTCCTTCGGCTTCGAAGACATACTCCTGCGCCGGGAAGAGCTGAACCGTGGGTGCAAAACCGTCATCAAGGAATACATCCTTGGCTTCCCCATTGCTTTCAAAGCGGACCTGAACCTTGTCCCCAATGGTAACCATTTCGCCGTGGATAATGTCGCGTGGTAGGTCTGAGATAGTGTAGTTGGACATGGCAAATCTCCTTGTTCTACAGTTCAGCGAACCGGTGCCATATTGAGCCGTCCGTGAGGGAACGGCAAACCGCATTCCTAATGCGGTAAAGGCCAGAAAAAGATGCCGGAGCAAGCAGCGGGCCTTGCATAGCGGTCGAAATCCTTTTGGGTAATGAGCCTTATCTATCTAATGATGTATTTTTATTGAAGTGGCAAGCGAAACCTCGGGGCGGGAAAAATATTTTTTGGGATAAAATTATCTTTTTAGTTAAGCTGGAGCGTGATCTCTTTACCTATGAAAAATTTCTGTCTATAGAATCACTCTAGCAGAAAACTAGGTTCCTACCCCATCCCATCAACCCAACAAGGCCAGACACCCATGAACACAGTCAGACTAGGCGCTTCAACGGACAAGGAGTTCATTGAAAGCGTCGCCACAGAATCCGGACAGGATGTACGGCGCTGCTACCAGTGTGGCAAGTGTACGGCAGGCTGTCCCTTTTCGTTTGCGTATGACTATCCGGTTAGCCAGATCATGCGCATGGTTCAGGCTGGACAAAAAGATGCAGTGCTCTCTTCGAGGGCCATCTGGTTGTGCGGTTCCTGTCAGGCGTGTACCACACGCTGCCCCTGCAACATTGACGTCGCTGGAGTTATGGAAGCTTTGCGCCATATGGCGCGCCGGGAAGGTTATGCCACCGAAAAGGCGGTAAAGACCTTCTGGGACACCTTCCTGAAAACGGTAGAGCGCAACGGGCGGGTTTACGAACTCGGCCTGGTGGTGGAATTCATGGCCCGTACAGGCCGTGTTTTCACCGATGTCGATTTGGCTCCGACCATGCTGCTCAAGCAAAAGATCGACTTATTGCCCCACAAGATTAAGGGCAAAGAAGCCGTTGGCGACATCATTCGCAAGTTCAAAGCGAGGAAAACCACATGACATCCCTTGCCTACTACCCGGGCTGTTCTCAGACCGGAACGGCCAAGGAATACGAAATGTCTGTAAGAGCCTGCATGAAGGCTCTTGGTGTGGAATTGGCCGAGCTTGAGGATTGGAGCTGCTGCGGCTCCACCCCGGCCCACACCGTGGATCACACATTGGCAGCGGCTCTTGCCGCCCGCAACCTGCGGATTGCCAAAGACATGAACTATTCCCGTGTTGCAACTCCCTGCCCCAGCTGTCTTTCGAACCTGCGCAATGCGGAGGTTCGTATGGAAGATGAAGGGTTTCGGAAGCAGGTCAACGAACTTCTGGACGTTCCCTTCGAGGGCGGCGTGCACGCTACGTCGATTTTGCAGGTACTCTTTGAAGAAATCGGACCCAAAAACATTGCGGCCAAAGCCGTAAAGTCCATGCAAGGCATGATTGCAGCTCCGTATTACGGCTGTATCATGAACAGGCCCCCGGACGTTATGAAGTTTGACGATCCGGAAAACCCCATTGCCATGGACGAGATCCTCAAGGCTCTCGGTGCCGAAGTGCCGGACTTCCCGGTGAAGCTGGAATGTTGCGGCGCAAGCTACAGCGTACCGCGCAAAGACATCGTGATGAACCTGACCGGGCGCATTCTCGGCGTGGCAGACCGTCTCGGCTGTAATGCCGTCGTCGTGGCCTGTCCCCTGTGCCAGCAGAACCTGGATCTTCGTCAGGGCCAGGTAAACTCGACCAACGGCACCAGCTACAACATTCCGGTGCTCTACATCACACAGGTCATCGGCCTTGCTCTGGGCATCGCCCCCGAAGAACTCGGTCTGAGCAAGCTGGTGGTTTCGCCCTCAGCACTGATCGGCAAACTCGGAGCCAAGGGGGACAACGCATGAAGATAGGTGTTTTTATCTGCCACTGCGGCAGTAATATTGCGGGCACGGTAGACTGCGGCAAGGTTGCGGAAATCGCCAAGGACTATCCCGATGTCGTCATGGCCCAGGACCTCATGTATGCCTGTTCCGAACCGGGACAGGATGCCGTGGTCAAGGCCATTCACGAACACTCCCTCGACGGTGTGGTTGTCGCCTCCTGCTCGCCCCGCATGCATGAAAACACGTTCCGTCGGGCCGTAGAACGCGGCGGACTGAACCGTTTCATGTTTGAAATGGCTAACATCCGCGAACATGTTTCGTGGATCGGCAAGGACATGGGCGCCAACACGCGCAAGGCTGCGGACCTGGTCCGTGCGGCCGTTGAAAAGCTGCGTCTGGCCCGTCCTCTGCTGCCCAAGCATTTTGAAATCAACAAGCGCGTCATGGTTATCGGCGGCGGCGTCGCCGGTATCCAGGCGGCTCTGGACCTGGCCGATGGCGGTCTGGACGTGGTTCTGGTGGAAAAAAGGTCTTCCATTGGCGGTAAAATGGCCAAGCTGGACAAGACCTTCCCGACCATCGACTGTTCCACCTGTATCCTCGGCCCCAAAATGGTGGATATTGCCCAGCACCCCAAGATCAAGCTGATGGCCTACTCGGAAGTGGACAAGATTTCCGGCTACGTGGGCAACTTCGAGGTCTCGGTGCGCAAAAAGGCAACCTACGTGGACTGGGACAAATGCACCGGCTGCGGCCTTTGCACGGAAAAATGCCCCAGCCGCAAGGCTCCGGACGAATTCAACGAAAACGTTGCTCCCGGCCGGGCCATCAATATTGCCTTTCCCCAGGCTATCCCCAAGCGCGCCACCATCAATGCCGACTACTGCCTGCGTCTGACCAAGGGCAAATGCGGCGTGTGTTCGACGGTTTGCCCCACAGAGGCCATCAACTTCGAAATGAAGGACGAGCTGGTCACTGAAAAAGTGGGTGCCGTCATTGCTGCCACGGGCTTCGATCTGTTTGATCCCAAGGCGTATGGCGAATATGGCGCCGGGCGTTACCCAGACGTCATCACTTCCATGCAGTACGAGCGTATGCTGTCTGCGTCCGGTCCCACCGGCGGCCACATCAAGCGGCCTTCGGACGGCACGGAACCCAAGAACGTGGTCTTCATCCAGTGTGTGGGTTCGCGCGACAAATCCAAGGACAGGCCCTACTGTTCCGGTTTCTGCTGCATGTACACCGCCAAGCAGGCCATCCAGACCCGCGACCATATTCCAGATTCCACGGCGCATGTCTTTTATATCGACATCCGCGCCTTCTCCAAAAACTACGAGGAGTTCATCGACCGTGCCCGCGAGGAATACGGCGTGAACTATGTGCGCGGCCGTGTATCCAAAATCTACCCCGACAACGGCAAGCTGATCGTCCGCGGTGCGGACACCCTGATGGGCAAGCAGGTTGAAGTCGAGGCCGATCTGGTCGTTCTGGCCGTGGGCGGACAGCCTTCGGCTGGCGCTCCCGACCTGGCTGAAAAGCTGCGCATCTCTTACGACAAATACGGGTTCTTCATGGAAGGCCACGTCAAGCTGCGCCCGGTGGAAACCAACACCGCCGGTGTCTACCTTGCCGGTGCCTGCCAGGGGCTCAAGGACATTCCCACATCGGTGGGGCAGGGCAGTGCTGCAGCGGCCAAGGTTTTGGCGCTGTTCTCGCATGAAACCCTGGAATCCGACCCGCAGATCGCCCAGATCAACGAAGCCCGTTGCGTGGGTTGCGGCAAATGCGTGTCCACCTGCCCGTACCAGGCACTTCGCCTCAAAGAGGCCCGCAACGGCCAGATCAAGGCGGAAGTGCTGGAAACCGTGTGTCAGGGCTGCGGCATCTGCACCGTGACCTGCCCTGTGGGGGCCACGCAGTTGCAGAACTTTACTGACGATCAGATTTTAGCCGAGGTGAACTCCTTATGTCGGACATGGAAGGAAGAGAGCTTAAGATAGTCGGATTCCTGTGCAACTGGTGTTCGTACGGCGGGGCCGATACGGCCGGAGTCGGTCGTTTCAACCAGCCCACGGACCTGCGTATCGTACGCATGCCCTGCACGGGACGTGTCGATCCTCTGTTCGTGCTCAAAGCCCTGCTGGGCGGAGCCGACGGGGTGCTTGTATCGGGTTGCCACCCCAACGACTGCCACTACAACCAGGGCAACTTCTACGCGCGGCGTCGCCTGGAAGTGCTGAAGCGGTTCCTGCCCGTACTGGGCATCGATCCCAACCGCTTCATGTACACCTGGGTTTCGGCCTCGGAAGGCCAGCGCTGGCAGGAAGTCGTGACCCGCTTTACCGAGCAGATTCACGCATTGGGTCCCTCGCCCAAGGTGCTTTCTGACGAGGAAATCTCAAGCCGTTTCGCAGAGGGGATGGATATATGGCCCAGTTAGACGAAATCAAAGCGGCAATCAAAAAAGCCCTGCCGGACCTTGATGTGGTCATCGGCTGGGAACGGGGTTTCGACGCCCTGCACGCCACGCCGCTCTATATGTATGAAGAAGCCGACGTGGACCGTCTTATCTGGGATGCGTCCTGCGTGCACAACCTGGTTTCGTTTTTGCCTCAGCTGATGGCGAACAACGAAAAGAAGGTCGGCATTCTGGTCAAGGGCTGTGACAGCCGCTCCATCATTCAGCTGTTGCAGGAAAAGCTCATCGAGCGCGAACGTCTGGTCATCTTCGGCCTGCCCTGTCAGGGCGTGGTCAGCCATGCCAAGGTGCGTCGTCATGTGGACGTGTCCACCGTGGCGACCACGGACTTCGGCAAGGGCGACCTGTGCCTGGAAATCAAGGACGGCGAACTGTGCATTGCCCGGGACGAGGCCGCAGCGGACAAATGTCTGTCCTGCCGCTACCCCAACCCGCTGATCTTCGACCACATGTTCGGCAAGCCCATCACGCCGCAGGAAACCAGCCAGAACCAGTTTGCTCGTCTGGAAGAGTTCGAGCTGATGGACCAGGACAAGCGTTTCGATTTCTGGAAGCGCGAAATGAGCCGGTGCATCCGCTGCTACGCCTGCCGGAACGCCTGCCCCATGTGCGTGTGCAAGGAATACTGCATCGCGGAAAGCCGCGACCCGCATTGGCAGTCGCAGGAAGCCACGGTGCAGGAAAAGTGGATGTTCCAGATGATCCACGCCATGCACCTGGCCGGACGCTGCACCGAGTGTGGTGAATGCGAACGTGCCTGCCCCATGGAAATTCCTCTTCTTCTCTTCAAGAAGAAGGTCAACAAGGAAATCCTCGGCCTGTTCGATTACGAAGCAGGCATTGACGAACACGCCACTCCGCCTCTGTACACATTCAAGGTGGAAGAGGAGAAAATCGAGGAGGGCGACATCTAATGGCCGCCAAATTCATACCCAACGAACGCATCGTTCCCTGGCTGCGCGAACTGCAGGACCGTTTCAAGGTTCTGGTGCCCGCGCGCGAGGGTGGATCCATCGTCTACCGCGTGTTCGACGGTGAAAGCGAACCTGCATTGGACCGTCCCTCCAACATGCCGCCCAAGGAAGCTGTTTTCCCGCAGACGGAAGTTCTGCTGCGCTACAAGTACGACCGTGAGCGCGACGAAAACGGCAGCCGGGCCGTCCATGTAGAGGAAACCCTGCCCGACGAGGCTTGCCTTGTCTTCGGCACCAGCCCTTGCGGTGCCCGTGGTTTCCAGGCCTTCGACCCTGTTTACAAGGGCAAGACCGTGGACGATCCCTACTTCATCAACCGCCGGGAACGGGCCGTTTTCGTGTCCGTGACCTGCCTGCACCCGACCACCACCTGCTTCTGTCACTGGGTGGGTTCGGGTCCTTCCGATAGCGATGGCTCGGACGTGCTGCTCACCCCCGTGGAGGGCGGTTACGTGGCCGAAGCCGTGACGGAAAAGGGCGAAGCCCTGCTGGAAAGCGCCAAAGCCGAAGACGGTGCCAAGCTGGAAGCCGAAGCCGAACAGGTCAAGGCCAAGGCTCGGGAATCCCTCGGCGAAGCCGAAGATCTCAAGGGAGCCCAGGAAAAGGTCCTGGCAAGCTTCGGGAACATGGAATTCTGGGAAAAGGAAGCCTCCCGCTGCATCAGCTGCGGAGCCTGCACCTTCTTCTGCCCCACCTGCTACTGCTTCAACATCACCGACGAGACCAGCGGTCTGGCCGGCGAACGCATCCGCACCTGGGACAGCTGCATGTTCCCCCTGTTCACCCGAGAAGCCAGCGGACACAACCCGCGTCCCACAAAGGCTCACAGGCTGCGCAACCGTGTTCAGCACAAGTTTGCCTATTATCCCAGCATTCATGGTGGGCGGTTCTCCTGCACCGGCTGCGGCCGTTGCATTCGCCAGTGTCCTTCTGGCGTGGACATCCGCCGCATCGTTCAGAATGCCATGAAACTTGCTCCGGAGGCTGGCGGTGACAAATAGTAATCCGTATCTCCCAGAAATGGCCACAATCCTCGAAGTCATCGAGGAAAACTCGGCCATCAAAACCTTTCGTGTGCGTCTCAACAACGAGAAGCGCATGAAGGAGTTTTCGTTCCATCCGGGCCAGGTGGCTCAGCTGTCCATGTTCGGCGTGGGCGAATCCACCTTTGTCATCAACTCGTCCCCCACGCGTATGGATTACCTGCAGTTCAGCGTCATGCGCGCCGGTGAGGTCACCACCCGTCTGCACTCCCTGCAGGCCGGAGACCAGATCGGCGTTCGTGCTCCGTTGGGCAACTGGTTCCCCTACGAGAACATGAAGGGCAAGGACGTCTACTTCATCGGCGGCGGCATCGGTGTCGCCCCGTTGCGTACGCTCATCCAGTATATGCTGGATAACCGTGAAGACTACGGCAATATCACCGTTCTTTACGGCGCACGTACCCCGGACGACTTCTGCTACAAAGAAGACATGGCCGAGTGGAACGAGCGGGACGACATCAATTTGATTCAGACCGTGGACAACGTCTGCACGTTGTGGAACGGCTGTGTCGGTCTGGTGCCCAACATTCTGTTGGAACAGAATCCCAGCCCGGACAATGCGGTGGCCGTTACCTGCGGTCCTCCCATTATGATTAAGTTCACTCTCCAGGCTCTGCAAAAGCTGAAGTTCGGCGACGACCAGATCATCACCACGCTGGAACGGCGCATGAAATGCGGCGTTGGACTGTGCGGCCGCTGCAACCTGGGCCCGCAGTACGTCTGCGTGGATGGCCCCGTGTATACGGCGGCCCAGCTGAAAAAATTGCCTGACGAAATGTAACGGTTTTCGGGCGTTTGGCGAAAAGACCTCTCTTTTAGGGGTTGCCAAACGCCCGAACAATCGTTAGTAGGGTCTACTTTTCCCGATCCTTTTGGAGGTTATATTCCGATGAAAAAAGATATTCATCCGAAGGTGTACAAAGCCACCTTCCGTTGTCACTGCGGTTTCGAGTCCGAAATTACGTCCACCAAGGGCGAAACTGTAGACGTTGAAATCTGCTCCCAGTGCCATCCGTTTTACACTGGCAAGCAGCGTTTCGTTGATACTGCTGGACGTATCGACCGCTTTAAGAAAAAGTACGCCAAGTTCCAGAAGTAGCTTGTGCGGTGTCGCCACTTTGTGGTGTGCCGTCCGCTGCTGGCGACAAGGCTGCAAATTTATCATGTCCCTGTGGAGGCGGCAGCGCACCGGGGGACATGATGCTTTGCAGCCTTTGTCGTATTTGTTTATGATGACAATGTAGGAACTACTCGGATTGCCCGGCCATAGTTTTCGATCACATTCGACTCCAGAGGTAAAACACATGCTCAAAACCATACTGTCGGCTTTTTCCTCCAGTGTTGGCGGACAGGCCGTCATGGAAGGCGTGATGATGCGTGATGGAGACAACCTGGCCATAGCGGTCCGCAAGCAGAGCGGAGACATAAAGGTCGAAGTCCGTCCCTGGTTTTCCATGATGCGCTACAATTGGATGAAGAAACCCTATGTGCGCGGCTTTCCCATTTTGGTGGAAACCATGGTCAACGGCATCAAGGCGCTCAACTTCTCCGCCCAGGAAGCCCTGGACGAGGAAGAAGAGGAAGTAGGCTCCTGGGCCCTGGCCGGAACCGTGGCTTTTGCCGTGGTCATGGCCTTGGGACTTTTTGTGGTTCTGCCGCACCTTGTCTCCATGGCCTTCAATGCCCTGGGCTGGGCTGGCGGCGTCAAGAGCCTGAGCTTCCACGCCTGGGACGGTCTGTTCAAATTCGTCGTCTTCGTGGGGTATATTCTGGCCATTTCGCTGGTGCCGGACATCCGCCGGGTGTTCCAGTACCATGGGGCCGAGCACAAAAGCATCTGGGCCTACGAGTCCGGCGGCCACCTCACTCCCGCGGAAGCCAAAAAGTTCAGCCGCCTTCATCCCCGTTGCGGCACCACTTTTCTTCTCTTTGTCCTGGCCATCAGCATTGTGCTATATGCAGTGCTTGTTCCGGCCTTGCTGTTTATCTGGTCGCCCGAGGGCACCATCTGGCGGCAGCTGTACGCCTTGCTGCTCAAATTAGTCTTCATGGTCCCCGTCAGCTGCGTCGCGTACGAGCTTATCAAGGCGGCAGGCAAGCATCAGGACAAGCTCTTGTTCCGCGTGCTCAGCTGGCCGGGTATGTTCATGCAGCTCCTCACCACCCACGAACCGGACGAGCAGCAGCTTCAGGTGGCTATTGCCGCGCTGAAAGGTGCCGTAGGAGAACGGGTGGATAAAGCCGACGTATCCGCCGCCGACACTGCGGGCGGTTCCGCTTCCGGAGCATGCCCCTGCCGTTAATCCCTTTTCGTGCGACGTCGGGTGTTAGTTTTCATTTTTTACAACCGAGAGTTGATCAATGTTTGCCAAGCTGGAATCCCTGGAACGCAAATACGAGGAACTGGAAAAGGAACTCAGCTCCCCGGAGGTTTTCGACGACCAGGAGCGCTATAAGAAGCTGACCAAAAGTCATGCGGATCTGGCCGACGTAGTGGTTCTTTTCCGCAAGTATCGTCAGCTCAAGAGCGAACTGGAAGACAACAAGGAAATGCTCGAGGACAGCGACCCGGACATCAAGGAGATGGCCGAGGCGGAGATCAAGTCCATCAAGGCCGAGCTTCCCAAGATTGAAGAGCAGATGCAGGTACTGCTTCTGCCCAAGGATCCGCTGGACGAAAAAAACATCATCCTCGAAATCCGGGCCGGAACCGGTGGTGAAGAAGCCGCTCTGTTCGCAGCCGACCTTTTCCGTATGTACAGCCGCTTTGCGGAAAACATGCGCTGGAAGCTCGAGATAATGAGCGCCCACGATACCGGCACCGGCGGTTTCAAGGAAATTATCGCCAACATTTCCGGAGACAGGGTCTATTCCTGGCTCAAGTACGAATCCGGCACGCACCGCGTGCAGCGTGTTCCTGCCACCGAATCGCAGGGCCGCATCCATACGTCGGCCGTTACCGTGGCCATCATGCCGGAAGCCGCAGAAGTGGATGTGGACATCAGCCCCACCGAACTGCGTGTGGACGTGTTCCGCGCCTCCGGTCCGGGCGGGCAGAGCGTCAACACCACGGACTCCGCTATTCGCGTCACCCACATTCCCACCGGCCTGGTCGTCATCTGCCAGGACGAAAAGTCCCAGCACAAGAACAAGGCCAAGGCCCTGAAGGTGTTGCGTTCGCGATTGCTGCAGCTCAAGCAGGACGAGCAGAAGGAAAAGGAAGACGAGGCACGGCGTTCCCAGGTTGGAACCGGCGACCGTTCCGGGCGCATTCGTACCTACAACTTTCCGCAGGGACGGGTGTCCGATCACAGGATCAACCTGACCCTGTACAAGCTGGATGCATTTATGGAAGGCGATCTCAAGGAAATGGTTGAAGCGCTTTCCGCCCACTACCAAGCCGAAGCCCTCAAGGCCCAGGCTGACGAGGCGTAATGTAATAAAGAGTGCCTCCGGCGGCCAAGGGCCATGATGGCCCCTGGACCCCGCATCACGCAAAAAGCAAATGCCCCGCCGAAAAGATTCGGTGGGGCATTTGCTTTTTGCGGGGGAGTACAAGAGAGAGGGGGAGAGGATGAGACTGCGGGAACTTTTGCAGCAATGGGAAGGGCGTTTGAATGCGGCTGGTGTGGACTCGCCGCGTCTGTCTGTCCAGCTTTTGGCCTCACATGTGTTGGGAAAAAGCAGGGTGGATATGCTGCTTGATGCCGGGCAGGAAGTGGAGGAGGCAAAGAGGGAAGAAATTGAAAGGGTGATTGCGCGACGGCACAAGGGCGAACCTGTCGCGTATATTTTGGGAGAGAAGGAATTTTACGGGTTGCCTTTTGCCGTGGGGCCGGGTGTGTTGGTTCCCAGGCCGGAGACCGAACTCATTGTGGACAAGGTGCGGGAGCTGTACACGGAAGACGAGCCTTTGGTTGTGGCGGATTTTGGAGCGGGGAGTGGAGCCCTGGCCGTGACATTGGCGAAGGTTTTTCCCAGGGCTTTGGTCGTTGCCGTGGAGCTGAGCCCGGATGCTATACATTATATAATAGATAATGCGAAAAAGAATGGCGTGAGAGAGCGGGTTCTGACAGTACGGGCTGATTTTTGTCGGCCGGTGCTGCGTCGGGAATCGTTTGATGTGGTTGTCTCCAATCCGCCCTATATTTGCAGACCACAATACGACGAGTTAAGCGCCGAAGTTCGTGAATACGAACCGCAGTCTGCCCTGACGCCGGGGGAGACCGGGCTGGAACAATTCGATGCGTTGGCGCGGCAGGCCTGTGCTGCTTTGAAAGATGGAGGCCGGTTTTTCATGGAGATTGGTTTCGACCAGGGAGAGACGGCCTTGAAAAAAATAACAGCAGCTGCGCAATGGACGTCCAGCGGGGGGGTGCAGGATTTGGCCGGACTGGACCGTGTTGTCTGGGCGGGCAAATAGCCGCTGTGGCAGCGGATTCAACTGATTTGTCTCGGGTAAATATGTTGAAAAAAAACGACAAGTTGCAAAAAAAATACAACTTTGCGGCTAGGGCGTGATTGCGATGGTTAATAAAATCAATATGTTATTATTTGGCATGTCCTTTGCTTATTAAAGGCCTGATACGTCGGAGGACATAGATGCTACAAACTACGATTGAATCTCCCATAGAGTGCTCTGGAATCGGACTGCACAGCGGAAAAAAAGTCAAAATGGCGCTGCGTCCGGCTCCTGAAGATGCCGGGGTTATGTTTTGTTTGCTGGGCAAGGATGGCAAAAAAATGCTCAGGCCTTGTCCTGAAGCGGTTCGTTCCACACAATTGGCCACCACCTTGTGTGCGGGCGGAGATTCCGTAGCCACGGTGGAGCACCTTATGGCGGCACTGCGTGGCATGGGCGTGGATAACGTCCGGGTGGATCTGGACGGCTGCGAAGTTCCCATCATGGATGGCAGCGCGGCTTCCTTTGTGTATTTGCTCCGCATGGCCGGTATCAAAGAGCTTTCCGCTCCCCGTCGTGTTTTGGCCCTGACCAAGCCCATCGAATTTGTGCGCGAAGGCAAATATATCAAAGCCACCCCATATAATGGCTTCAAGGTGGACTTCACCATCGATTTTCCCCATCCGCTGATTGGAAAACAATCCATGTCGTTCAATCTGACGGGTGACCGTTTCGCTGAAAAGCTGGCCAAAGCCCGCACCTTCGGCTTCCTCAAGGAAGTGGAATATCTCCATCAAAATGGCCTTGCCCTGGGCGGTTCTCTGGAAAACGCAGTTGTTCTGGATGAATTCGGCGTGCTCAATGAGGACGGACTCCGTTTTGACGACGAGTTCGTGCGCCACAAGGTTCTCGACTTCATCGGTGACATGGCGGTCAGTGAATACCCTCTGTTCGCGCACTTCGACGTATTTGCCAGCGGGCATGCGCTGAACAATGAATTCCTCCGTTATCTTACTGAAAATGCCGACGAGTACCTGGAAGAGGTTACTCTGGGACGGCCTGTGCCGAGACACAGCCGGGCGGGCGTTGCCGTGGCACAGCCGCAGGTCGCAGCTGCCATGGGCTAGACGTTATGTGGAACACGGGCTTGCGCCCGATGTAATAGGAAGGTTTTTATACGCTGAAAGGCCGCCGTAAGGTGGCCTTTTTTATGGTCCCTGCCTGTTCCAAGGACACAGATGGCTCTGGAGCGCGAAAGAAGGGTGTTTGCTACTATATAGATTAAGGGGAAGCAGGAGAAAATCCCTTGGGCTTGAATCTGGAGCAAGGAAAATATCGGTTGGGCAAAGCTGAAAATGATCCCCCAGGGTTGAAATAAACGACCTGCTATGCCAAGGTTATCTACTTTGTGGAGAAGTAGCTGGAAAAGTTTTTTGAGAGCGCGAGAAGGCATGCATGCGGATAAAGTGGGGTGGATAGGGGGATCGTTCCCCTCTCTGGCCCCTTGCCCGGGCGGAAAAGGGAAAAAAAGTGGACAGTGGTGAAATTTGTTGTTTTATAAGTTTGCTCCTTGTTTCGGGAGCTTGCGCCCGACAATGAATGGCCACGAACAGAAAAAGGCACTTAAATTGAAATAAACTCAAAAAAAGGGGTTGCATTTTTTTTTTTGCAGCAGTAAACCGTCCGCTCCTTCAGGGCGCAGCCCAAAAGGAAAAATGCTCTTTATCGCTGGCGCATGTTTGGCGAAGCATGCTTGCTAAAAGAAAGGGATTTGAGCGAAACAGCTTGACAAAGCATTTTGAGCTGTGTAACTCAGCTGCTCTTGTGAATGCTGGCGTAGCTCAATTGGTAGAGCAGCTGATTTGTAATCAGCCGGTTGCGGGTTCAAGTCCCATCGCCAGCTCCAGATCTTTTCCATGGTAAGGTGGGGTTCCCGAGTGGCCAAAGGGAACAGACTGTAAATCTGTCGGCGTAAGCCTTCGGAGGTTCAAATCCTCCCCCCACCACCACTTAAAGTTGTCGGCTGTAGGAGACATTCGTCGCGTACTACAGGAAAGCGGGAATAGCTCAATTGGCTAGAGCATCAGCCTTCCAAGCTGAGGGTTGCGAGTTCGAGTCTCGTTTCCCGCTCCAAGTTCCCTTGATAAGGTCCGCGCCGCATGTCCAGTTAAAAAAGCCCACGTAGCTCAGGCGGTGGAGCACTTCCTTGGTAAGGAAGAGGTCATCGGTTCAAGTCCGATCGTGGGCTCCATTATTTTTTTTGAACATTCAGCAGCCCGGAACCGCAGGATCAGGGAGAATGTCATGAGCAAAGCGAAATTTGAGCGTAGCAAACCGCATGTCAACATTGGTACCATTGGTCACATTGACCATGGCAAAACCACACTGACCGCTGCCATCACCAAAACGTTGTCCATGAAGGGCGGCGCCTCCTTCGTAGCCTTCGATGAAATCGACAAGGCTCCCGAAGAAAAAGAACGCGGCATCACCATCGCAACCGCCCACGTTGAGTACGAGACTGACAATCGTCACTACGCTCACGTGGACTGCCCCGGTCACGCCGACTACATCAAGAACATGATCACTGGTGCAGCCCAGATGGACGGCGCAATCCTCGTTTGCGCAGCCACTGACGGTCCCATGCCCCAGACTCGTGAGCACATCCTGCTTGCCCGTCAGGTTGGCGTGCCCAGCATCGTCGTGTTCCTTAACAAGTGCGACATGGTCGACGACGAAGAACTCCTGGAACTGGTAGACATGGAAATCCGTGAGCTGCTGGACACCTACGAGTTCCCCGGCGACGACACACCCATTATTCAGGGTTCCGCTCTGAAGGCTCTGGAAGCCGACAGCGCCGATGACGAAGCCTGCAAGCCCATTTTTGAACTGATGGCTGCCTGCGACTCCTTCATCCCCGAACCCAAGCGCGACATCGACCGTCCTTTCCTGATGCCCATCGAAGACGTTTTCTCCATCTCTGGCCGCGGCACTGTCGTGACTGGTCGTGTGGAACGCGGTATCATCAAAGTCGGTGATGAAGTTGAAATCGTCGGTATCCATGATACCGTTAAAACGACCTGCACGGGCGTTGAAATGTTCCGCAAGCTGCTTGACCAGGGTCAGGCAGGCGACAACGTCGGCGTCCTGCTGCGTGGTGTGAAGCGTGAAGACGTGGAACGTGGTCAGGTTCTGGCCATTCCCGGCACCATCACCCCGCATGTCAAATTTAAGGCCGAAGTTTACGTCCTGAGCAAGGAAGAAGGCGGACGTCATACTCCGTTCTTCTCCGGCTACCGTCCTCAGTTCTACTTCCGTACGACCGACATCACTGGTGTTGTTACTCTGGAAGAAGGCGTGGAAATGGTCATGCCCGGCGACAACGCGACCTTCAACGTCGAACTGATCGCCCCCATCGCCATGGAACCCGGCCTGCGCTTCGCCATCCGCGAAGGTGGCCGCACCGTCGGCGCCGGCGTGGTCTCGGAAATTACGGAGTAAACAATGCAGGTTATCATCCAGTTGCAGTGCACAGAGTGCAAGCGTAAGAACTATTCCACTGTCAAGAACAAGAGGAATACGACTGGTCGCCTTGAGCTCAGTAAGTATTGCCCCTGGGACAAGAAGCACACCGTCCATAAAGAATCCAAGTAGTTCGTTCCCTCCCGTGTGAGCGGGAGGGGCGACTCCTACATAAGGAAAGTGCAGGCCAGTAGCTCTAATTGGTAGAGCACCGGACTCCAAATCCGGGTGCTGGGGGTTCGAGTCCCTCCTGGCCTGCCACTTCGCATATCCAGAGGCAATTAATGGCCAAAGACAAGCAGCAGAGAAAGAAAAGCTCCAAGGTTGAGCGCCGTTCGAAGCAGCAGGCATCTGAAGAAAAGGTGTCTGTTGTTGATCGTTTGCGTTCCCTGCGCGAATTTTTCGAACAGAGCAAAGTAGAGATCAAAAAGGTCACATGGCCCTCCAGGAAGGAGACCATTGCCACCAGCATCGCCGTTGTGGTGATGACAATCGTCATGGCCATTTACCTTGGCCTGGTTGATGTGGCGCTGGCCAAAATCATTGAAGCGATTCTGTCGTAAGGCCATTAGCCATGAGTGATGAAGTGAAAGTCCCAGAAGAAGAGGCTGCCGAGCCCAAGGCGCGGTGGTATATCGTCCATACATATTCCGGCTTTGAACAGCGCGTGGAAAAGACCATTTTGGAAATCATGCGCACAGGGCAGGATTATGGCCAGATCAAGCAGGTCGTGGTCCCGACCGAAAAGGTTATTGAGCTTGTAAAGGGCGAAAAAAGGACTTCCACCAGAAAATTTTATCCGGGGTATGTCATGGTGCAGATGGTTATGACCGACCATTCCTGGCACCTTGTACAGGATATCCCCCGTGTGACCGGGTTTATCGGCGGTAAGATGCGTCCCACTCCCATGCGTGACAGCGAAGCCGCCAAGATTCTTTCCATGATGGAACAGCGTCAGGAAAAACCCCGTCCGAAATTCCATTTCGACCGTGGTGACGATGTCCGTGTTATTGACGGACCGTTCAGCGGTTTCAACGGCGTTGTGGAAGAAGTCAACTATGATAAGGGCAAACTGCGTGTTTCCGTTTCTATTTTCGGACGCCAGACCCCGGTTGAGCTTGACTTCGTCCAGGTAAGCAAAAGCTAGGCTTACTCCCACCACACTGGCGCCTGTAGCAGGGCGCTTTTCCGTTTTGAGGATACAAAAATGGCTAAGAAAGAAGTAGGCAAGATCAAACTGCAGATCCCTGCCGGGGCTGCAAACCCGTCCCCTCCGGTCGGTCCTGCATTGGGCCAGCACGGCGTAAACATCATGGAATTCTGCAAGGCGTTCAACGCAAAGACGCAGGACCAGAAAGGTATGATCATCCCCGTGGTGATCACCGTGTTTGCCGACCGTACATTCTCCTTCATCACCAAGACTCCGCCCGCCAGTGTGCTGCTGCTCAAGGCCGCCAAGCTGGAAAGCGGTTCCGGTGAACCCAACCGTAACAAGGTTGGCAAGGTGACCCACGCGCAGGTCGAAGAAATCGCAACCCTTAAAATGCCCGACCTGACTGCCAAGGACCTGGATGCCGCGTGTAACAGCATCATGGGAACCGCCCGCAGCATGGGCATTGAAGTGGAATAGGGGGAGATCGACATGCCTAAACATGGAAAAAAATACCGCAATGCAGTGGAAGGTCGCGAGCAGGGCGTTCGCATCAGTGTTGACGAAGCCGTAAAGCAGGCTGTTGAAAAGGCATTCGCCAAATTCGACGAAACTGTTGACGTCGTCTTCAACCTGGGTGTCGACCCCAAGTACTCCGACCAGATGGTTCGCGGCGCCTGCACCCTGCCCAACGGGCTTGGCAAGGACGTTCGCGTGCTGGCTCTTTGTAAGGGCGACAAGCAAGCTGAAGCGAAAGAAGCCGGTGCCGATTATGTTGGCGAAGCTGAACTGATCGAAAAGATTCAGGGCGGCTGGTTTGATTTCGACAAGGTTGTTGCCACTCCGGACATGATGGCTCTGGTCGGTAAGATCGGTCGTGTTCTTGGACCCCGTGGGCTGATGCCTAACGCCAAGACCGGTACCGTTACTTTCGATATCGGCGTAGCCGTCCAGGAACTCAAGGCCGGTAAGGTCGAGTTCAAGGTCGACAAGGCCGGTGTACTGCATGCTCCTCTGGGTAAGGTTTCCTTTGGTCCTGAAAAGATCATGGAAAACCTGCAGGCCCTGTTTGCCCAGGTCATGCGGCTGAAGCCGTCTGGAGCGAAGGGTACTTACGTACAGGGTGCAGCCGTCAGCACGACTATGGGCCCTGGCTACAAAATCGATCCTCAGACTCTGCGCAAGCTGGAAGAAGTTTAGTTCCGGATTGCACTGGTCGAGGTACTGATATTTCTTTCGTACCTGATTCGAAGGGTTGTCGCTTGGCGGCAAGGGTATTCCCCAAGGAATATCTGTTGGGAAGAATTCCAGGATGGTTGACATCCCATCCTGACGGATCTCGGGCGAAGGTAAACTAGGTTTGGGACGGTGGGTCGAAGACAGCAGGTGAGCGAAAGCTCTTAATCTCCTGCCGAGATTCACGCTTTGACTCCTCCTCCCTGCCGGAAATCGTGTGAGGTGATTTAGTGAACAGGGCAGAGAAGGCCGAAGTTATCAGCCGGCTCTCCGAGTCCGCAGGCAAGGCATCCATCGCCGTCGTGACCGATTTCAAGGGCATGACTGTTGAACAGATGACCGGACTGCGCAAGCAGCTGCGCGACAGCGGTGTTGACTACTATGTAGTCAAGAACTCGCTGGCTCGCATCGCGTTCACTGATGGAACCCATGAGGTTTTGGCGGACAAACTGAAGGACAATAACGCTATTGCCTTTGGTTACGACGACCCGGTTGCACCGGCCAAAGTCCTGTCCCAGTATGTCAAGGCAAACCCCAAAACCAAGCTGAACGTCAAGTGCGGCAGCCTGGAAGGGTCTTTCCTGGACGAAGCTGGAATCAAGGCTCTGGCTCAGCTGCCTGGACGCGAGGAACTGCTCGCCAAGATGCTGGGTACCATGAACGCCGTCCCGCAGAATTTCGTCGGCCTGTTGGCCAACGTTATGCGTGGCGTGCTCAATGCGCTTAATGCCATTAAGGACCAGAAAGAAGCCGCGTAGAACGCTTCGGAACAAAACGAGTTTTTGGAGGAATATCCCATGGCCGACATTACCAAAGAACAAGTTATTGAGTTTATCTCCAACATGACCGTGTTGGAACTGTCCGAGCTGATCAAAGAGCTCGAAGACAAGTTCGG
The DNA here is from genome assembly GCF_049723905.1 of Desulfovibrio sp. 7SRBS1. NCBI lineage: Bacteria > Pseudomonadati > Thermodesulfobacteriota > Desulfovibrionia > Desulfovibrionales > Desulfovibrionaceae > Desulfovibrio > Desulfovibrio sp. 7SRBS1. The sequence goes on from NZ_JBJKFD010000001.1 coordinate 32,785, forward strand.
CGTATCCGCCGCCGCCCCCGTTGCTGCTGTAGCCGTCGCTTCCGGCGCTGCTGCAGACGCTCCTGCCGAAGAGGAACAGACTGAATTCGACGTCGTCCTCAAGGGTGTGGGCGGTAACAAGATCGCCGTTATCAAGGCCGTCCGTGCGCTGACCGGTCTGGGACTGAAGGAAGCCAAAGCCAAGGTGGACGAGGTTCCCGGTACCCTGAAGGAAGGCGTTTCCAAGGAAGAGGCCGAGGAAGCCAAGAAGCAGCTTGAAGAAGCCGGCGCCGAAGTCGAAGTTAAGTAGCGGCACTGCCGTCCCCTTTGTAAAGAAAAGAGCGCATTACTCCCCAGGGAGTACTGCGCTCTTTTACCCGTTCTTTTGTTGGACGAATTTGAAAAAGTTAGTGATTTCAATAGGTAAGAGGAAAGAACAGGTCTTGATTTTTTTTGAGAACATGGTATCTTCTACAGTTACCGTCCAAAAAATCATCCAAACCGCAGGAATTTCTATTATCGTGCGGAATCTTACCTATCCCCAGTCCGTCCACCTGACAAGATCAGGCGTCGTGTCCCTTTGATTAACCCTATTCCCGGCGAGGAAACCATGGGCCAGCTTATCAAGAAATTCGGCAAGATCGAGAATACCCTTCCCATCCCCCATTTGCTGAACCTGCAGGTAGACTCATACAGAGAGTTCCTGCAAGAAGGGCAACCTCCGGCAAGCCGTGAGGACGCGGGCTTGGAAGGCGTGTTTCGGTCGGTCTTCCCCATAGAAGACTTCAATAAAACCGCCAGTCTCGATTATGTAAGTTATGAGATCGGCGAGCCGAAGTACGATGTGGACGAATGCATGTCCAAGGGGCTGACCTATGAAGCGCCCATCCGTATCAAGGTCAGGCTAGTAGTGTTCGATGTCGATGAGGAATCCGAAAACCGGACCATCCGCGACATCAAGGAACAGAATATATATTTTGGTACCGTTCCACTGATGACTGAAAAAGGTACTTTTGTCATCAACGGAACCGAGCGTGTCATTGTCAACCAGTTGCAGCGTTCTCCCGGCATCATCTTTGAGCACGATTCCGGTAAGACGCACTCCAGCCGCCGTGTGCTTTACTCGTGCCGTCTTATTCCCATGCGTGGCTCCTGGCTGGACTTCGACTTTGACCACAAGGACATCCTGTATGTCCGCATCGACCGTCGTCGCAAAATGCCCGCAACCATCCTTTTCAAGGCCATGGGCATGTCGTCCAAGGACATCCTGGACTACTTCTACGACCGTGAACATTACGTTGTGGAAGGCGACAAGGCCTATCGCGAATACGCCAAGGATTTTTATCGCAAGGAGCCTGCGTTCGCAGATATTCTGGATAATGAAGGCAAGGTTCTGGTGCGCGAAGGCAAGCCCATCACCAAGAGGGCTTGGCGCATCTTGGGCGAGCAGAACTTCGAACGTCTCGAAGTCGATCCTGTTTCCCTGAACGGCCTTTTTCTTGCCGAGGATCTCGTCAACGAGCAGACCGGTGAAGTGCTTGCCCAGGCCGCAGAAGAACTTACAGACGAGCTTATCGAAAGCCTGCGCGAAGCGGGAATGACTCGTTATCCCGTGCTGTACACCCGTGGCGCGGACGTTTCCAGTTCCATTCGCGACACCCTGCTTCTGGACAAGACCATTGATCCGGAAACTGCGCAGATTGAAATTTATCGTCGTTTGCGCCCCAGCTCTCCGCCAACTCCGGAGATTGCGGCCAACTTCTTCGAGAATCTGTTCCGCAATGCCGATTACTACGACCTGTCCGTGGTGGGCCGCTACAAACTCAACTCCCGCCTCAAGGTTGATCAGCCGCTTGATGTGCGCACCCTGTCCAACGAGGACATCCTGCACGCCATCAGGCATCTCATCAAACTGAAGGACACGCATGGTCCGGCCGACGACATCGACCATCTGGGCAACCGTCGCGTGCGCCCTGTCGGCGAGCTTGTGGAAAACCAGTACCGTATCGGTCTGGTCCGCATGGAGCGCGCCATCAAGGAGCGCATGAGCCTGCAGGAAGTTGCCACGCTCATGCCGCACGACCTGATCAACCCGAAGCCTGTTGCTGCCGTGCTCAAGGAATTCTTCGGCACCAGCCAGCTTTCCCAGTTCATGGACCAGACCAACCCGCTTTCCGAAGTGACGCACAAACGTCGTTTGTCCGCACTGGGACCCGGCGGTCTGACCCGCGAACGTGCAGGCTTCGAAGTCCGCGACGTGCACACTTCGCACTACGGACGTATTTGTCCTATTGAAACGCCTGAAGGACCGAACATCGGTCTGATCGTTTCGCTGACAACCTACGCCCGCATCAACGATTTCGGCTTCATTGAAACCCCGTATCGTGTGGTCAAGGACAGCCATGTCACGGACGAAATCCGCTACATGGACGCGTCCCTGGAAGCCGGCGAAGTCGTGGCCCAGGCCAACGCCCCCGTGGACGAAAACGGCAAGTTCACCAACAACCTGGTAACTGTCCGTATCACCGGCGACGTGACCATGGTGCCGCCCGAAGAGGTCACCCTCAAGGACATCGCGCCCAGCCAGATCGTTTCCATCTCGGCTGCGCTCATTCCCTTCCTGGAACACGATGACGCCAACCGCGCCCTTATGGGATCGAACATGCAGCGCCAGGCAGTGCCTCTGCTGCGTGCCGAACGTCCCCTGGTGGGCACGGGCATGGAAGCATCCGTGGCGCAGGACAGTGGTGCCTGCGTTCTGGCGGAAGCCGACGGTGTTGTGACCTATTCCGACGCCGACCGCATCGTGGTTGCCTACGAAGGCGATATCTATCCCGAATCCGGCGGTGTGCGCGCCTACGATCTGCAGAAGTTCCACAAGTCGAACCAGAACTCCTGCTTCGGTCAGAAGCCGCGTGTATACGTTAACCAGCAGGTCGAAAAAGGCCATGTGCTGGCCGACGGCCCGTGCATCCGCGACGGCGAGCTTGCCCTGGGCAAGAACCTGGTTGTCGCGTTCATGCCCTGGTGCGGATACAACTTTGAGGACTCCATCCTCATCTCCGAACGCGTGGTCAAGGAAGACGTCTTCACCTCCATGCACATTGAGGAATTCGAGCTGGTCGCCCGCGACACGAAGCTCGGACCCGAAGAAGTCACCCGCGACATTCCCAACGTGGGCGAGGACATGCTGCGCAACCTGGACGAATCCGGTGTTATCCGCATTGGTGCCAAGGTTGCTCCCGACGACATTCTCGTCGGCAAGATCACGCCCAAGGGCGAGACCCAGCTGACTCCGGAAGAAAAGCTTTTGCGCGCCATCTTCGGCGACAAGGCCCGCGACGTGAAGAATACCTCGCTCAAGGTTCCGCCGGGAATCGAAGGCACGGTCATCGACGTCAAGCTGTTCAACCGCCGTTCCGGCGACAAGGACGCGCGGACCAAGGAAATCGAAGATTACGAACTGGCCAAGCTGGACCGCAAGGAACAGCAGCATCTGGACGGCCTGACCGCCAACACGCGTGACAGGATGTGGAGCGTGCTGGAGAACAAGCGTCTGGGACAGACCCTGATGGGCCGCAAGAAGAACGAGGTCGTGGCCGAGGCTGAAACGCCTCTGACCCGCGAGATTCTCGATCAGGTCCCGGTCAAGAAGCTGTCCGGCATGTTCGTCTCCAAGGAAGCCAACGAAGACGTCAAGGCCATCCTGGAAGAGTACGAACATCAGGTGCGCTTCATCAAGAACGTGTACGAGAAGAAACGTGCCAAGGTAACTGAAGGCGATGATCTGCCTCCGGGCGTGATCAAGATGGTCAAGGTGCACATCGCGGTGAAGCGGAAGCTGGCCGTGGGTGACAAAATGGCCGGTCGTCACGGTAACAAGGGTGTTGTTTCCAACATCCTACCCGTGGAAGACCTGCCGTACTTTGCCGACGGTCGTCAGGTTGACATCGTGCTCAACCCCCTGGGCGTGCCTTCTCGTATGAACATCGGCCAGATCATGGAAAACCACCTGGGCTGGGCATCGCATGTGCTCGGACGCCAGCTGGCCGCCATGCTGGATGACGGCGTTCAGTTCCAGGTCCTGCGTGAGCAGGTCAAGGACGTTTTTTCCTCGGATGAAATCAGCAAGATGGTGGACTCCATGGACGACGACGAGCTTGTCGAAGCCGTCCGCGACGTCCGCCATGGCATTATAACCAAGACTCCGGTCTTCGACGGCGCCCAGGAAGAGGAAATCTGGGGCTGGCTCAAGAGAGCCGGTGAAGCCGACGACGGCAAGAGCGTGCTGTACGATGGACGTACGGGCGAACCTTTCAACACCAGGGTCACCACGGGCGTCATGTACATGCTCAAGCTGCACCATTTGGTTGATGAAAAGATTCACGCCAGGTCCACCGGCCCCTACTCTCTGGTTACGCAGCAGCCTCTGGGCGGTAAGGCTCAGTTCGGCGGCCAGCGTTTGGGAGAGATGGAAGTCTGGGCTCTCGAAGCCTACGGCGCATCGCATTTGCTGCAGGAATTCCTCACGGTCAAGTCGGACGACGTGACCGGTCGTGTGAAAATGTATGAAAAGATCGTCAAGGGCGAGAACTTCCTTGAAGCCGGTCTGCCCGAATCCTTCAACGTTCTGGTCAAGGAACTCATGAGCCTTGGACTGGACGTGACTCTCGTACCCGAAGAGGCAGAGAAGGAAGTAGGGGCTCCGCGCAGGCAGACGGCCGTCGAATAGACGGCCGGTCGGTCTGGCGGAACAAGGCAAGGCGTATCAACTTCAATCATGAGAGGGCCCGACAATGACGTTGGATGATCTGTTTACTTTCAGAACACCTGCCACGCAGAATGCATCGGCGCGTGGTGTCAAGGCCATCAAGATATCCATCGCTTCCCCCGAGACCATTCGCGAATGGTCCTACGGCGAGGTGAAAAAGCCCGAGACTATCAACTATAGAACCTTCAAGCCCGAACGCGACGGCCTTTTCTGCGCCAAGATCTTCGGGCCTGTGAAAGACTACGAGTGCAACTGCGGCAAATACAAGCGCATGAAGCACAGGGGCATCGTCTGCGAAAAATGCGGCGTTGAAGTCATTGCGTCCAAGGTTCGTCGTGAACGCATGGGTCACATCGAACTGGCCGCCCCGGTCGCTCACATCTGGTTCCTCAAGACCCTGCCGTCCAAGATCGGCACTCTGCTGGACATGACCATGTCCGAGCTGGAAAAGGTCTTGTACTTTGATTCCTATATGGTCATGGACCCCAAGGAAACCAACCTGAAGCAGTACCAGGTCATCTCCGAAGACCAGTACTTCCAGGTCATCGACCACTATGGCGAAGACGCCATCCGGGTCGGTATGGGCGCTGAATGCGTCAAGGAACTCCTGGATGAGATAGAGCTGGAAAGCCTGCGCACCACCTTGCGTGAGGAATCCCAGGCCACTCGGTCCCAGACCAAGAAGAAAAAGCTTACAAAACGGCTGAAGATCGTTGAAGCCTTCCTGGAATCAGGCAACAGCCCGTCCTGGATGATCATGGAAGTCGTTCCTGTCATTCCTCCGGAACTGCGTCCCTTGGTTCCCCTGGATGGTGGACGTTTTGCCACCTCCGACCTCAACGACCTGTACCGCCGTGTCATCAACCGAAACAACCGTCTGAAACGGCTTCTGGAGCTGGGTGCGCCGGATATCATCATCCGCAACGAAAAGCGCATGCTGCAGGAATCTGTGGACGCCCTGTTCGACAACGGCCGCCGCGGTCGTGCCATCACTGGCACCAACGGCCGTCCGCTCAAGTCCCTGTCCGACATGATCAAGGGCAAGCAGGGCCGTTTTCGTCAGAACCTTCTGGGTAAACGTGTCGACTATTCCGGTCGTTCGGTTATCACCGTCGGTCCGTACCTCAAACTGCACCAGTGCGGTCTTCCCAAAAAGATGGCCCTGGAACTGTTCAAGCCGTTCATCTATTCCAAGCTCGAAGAAAGAGGCATTGCCTCTACCATCAAGAGCGCCAAGAAGATGGTGGAACGCGAAGAGCTGGTGGTTTGGGATATCCTGGAAGAGGTTGTTCGCGAGTATCCCATCATGCTCAACCGTGCACCTACGCTGCACCGTCTGGGCATCCAGTCGTTCGAGCCGATCCTGGTGGAAGGCAAGGCGCTGCGCCTGCACCCCCTGGTCTGCTCGGCCTACAACGCCGACTTTGACGGCGACCAGATGGCTGTGCACGTTCCGCTTTCCCTGGAAGCGCAGATCGAATGCCGCGTGCTTATGATGAGCACCAACAACATTCTTTCGCCCGCCAACGGCAAGCCCATCATCGTGCCTTCCCAGGACATCGTTCTGGGGCTGTACTACCTTACGGTCATTCGTCCCTTTGAAAAGGGCGAAGGCAAGATCTTTGCCGACCGCATGGAAGTTACCCAGGCCATCGACGCCGGTGTGGTCAGCCTGCACGCACGCATCAAGCTGCGTCTGGACGGCAAACTGGTGGATACCACTCCGGGCCGTGTCATCGTTTCCGAACTGCTTCCCGCGGAAGTTCCGTTCGAATTCGTCAACACCATGCTCGTCAAGAAGACCATCGGCAATCTGGTCAGCGAGGCATACCGCCGCGCAGGAACCAAGGCTACGGTTATTCTCTGCGATAAGATCAAGAACCTCGGGTATGAATACGCCACCCGCGCCGGTATCACCATCGGCGTGAAGGACCTGTGCATTCCGGATGAAAAGCCGCGCATGCTGCAGGACGCCACGGACACGGTTGAAGACATCAACCGCCAGTACCAGGAAGGTATCATCACCCGTACGGAAAAATACAACAAGGTGGTCGACGTCTGGACCAAATGCACCCAGGATGTTGCGCGCGAAATGATGGTGCGCATCGCCACGGACACCATTGTCGATGAAAAGACCGGCAAGTCCGAAGAGTGCACAAGCTTCAACCCGATCTACATGATGATCAACTCGGGTGCTCGAGGCAACCAGGACCAGATGCGTCAGCTTGCCGGTATGCGTGGTCTGATGGCCAAACCTTCCGGTGAAATTATTGAAACACCCATTACTTCGAGTTTCCGTGAGGGCCTGTCGGTTCTGCAGTACTTCAACTCCACGCACGGCGCGCGGAAAGGTCTGGCCGATACCGCACTCAAGACGGCAAACTCGGGTTATCTGACCCGTCGTCTGGTGGACGTGGTTCAGGACGTCATTGTTTCCGAGCATGACTGCGGAACCGTTGACTGCATCGAACTCACCCACCTGATCAAAAACGGCAACATCGAACAGCCGCTGTCCGAGCGCGTTCTCGGCCGCGTAACCATGTTCCCTGTGCTGGACGACGAAACGGGCGACGTGCTGATTCCAGAAAACACAATCATCGACGAAAAGTATGCCCAGATCATCGACGATAAGGGCATCAACTCCATGATGATCCGCAGCGTCATGACCTGCCGCGCCAAGCAAGGTGTTTGCGCTCTGTGCTACGGCCGCGATCTGGCCCGTGGACATCTGGTCAACGTTGGTGAGTCCATTGGTATCATCGCCGCCCAGTCCATCGGCGAACCCGGAACTCAGCTGACAATGCGTACCTTCCACATTGGTGGTACGGCAGCAGCCGAAGTTGAAAAGAGCTCCATCGAAGCCGGACACACCGGCCAGGTGGTTCTGCACCGGGTCAAGACCGTCACCGACAGGCAGGGCAATCTGATGTGCCTGAACAAGAGCGGTCAGGTCGGCATTGTCGACGAACAGGGCCGCGAGCGTGAGAAGTACGTGCTGCCTTCCGGCGCCAAGTTGTACGTTGCCGCGGAACAGCAGGTTAAAAAGGGCGATAAGATAGCCGAATGGGACCCGTTCAACGAACCGTTTGTTTCAGACGTTTCCGGTACCATTCGTTTTATCGACATCATCGAAGGCAAGACCTTCCAGGAAAAGGTGGACGAAGCGACCCGTCGTGCAACCCGCACCATCATCGAATACCGGACCACCAACTTCAAGCCCTCCATCTCCATTGTGGATGAAAAGGGCAACCTGATGAAGCGGCCCGGTTCCGAGTCCATGTCCACGTACGCACTGCCCGTGGGCGCACTGCTCATGATCAACGACGGTGATGAAATCCAGGCCGGTGACATCATCGCTCGTAAGCCCCGCGAAACGTCCAAGACCAAGGACATCGTCGGTGGTCTTCCGCGCGTTGCCGAGCTGTTTGAAGTTCGCAAGCCCAAGGAGCTGGGCGTTGTGTCGGAAATTGACGGCACCATCTCCTTCGGCCAGGAAACCAAGGGTAAGCGCAAGGTCGTGGTTACTCCGGAAACCGGCGAAACCAAGGAATACCTCATTCCAAAGGGCCGCCACATCACGGTTTCCGAAGGTGACTTTGTGGAAGCCGGCGAACTGCTTACCGAAGGGTATCCGGAACTGCACGACATCCTGAAGATCAAGGGCGAAAAGCACCTCGCCCGCTTCCTGGTGGAAGAAATTCAGGACGTGTACCGTTTCCAGGGCGTTGGTATCAACGACAAACATATTGAAATCATTGTCCGCCAGATGCTCAAGAAGGTCAGCATCATCGATCCCGGCGACACCACGCTGCTCATCGGTGAACAGGTGGACAAGAACCGCTTTATGGAAGTCAACGACGATATCATCAAGGAAGGTGGAAAGCCTGCCGTTGCCGAACCTCTGGTGCTCGGCATCACCCAGGCCTCGCTGACCACGGATTCCTTCTTCTCCGCCGCTTCGTTCCAGGAAACCACCAAGGTCCTGACCGAAGCTTCCATGGCGGGCAAGGTCGACTACCTGCGCGGCCTCAAGGAAAACATTATTGTCGGCCGTCTGATTCCGGCCGGTACCGGATACCGCCGCTACATGGATTGCGGCATCCAGGTGCCCGAGCAGCCGGAACGTCCGGACAAGTTCCTGGACGAACTGGACGTCAATCCGGAATCTTCCGGAGCATTGGCCGAATAGCCAATCCGACATTCATACATCAATAAGAAGGGCCGCCCGATTTTTCGGGCGGCCCTTTGTTTTGGTCGGCAGGGGAGGGTGATGTGTCTATCGCACAAGAATGATCTGAATGTCGCAGACGTTGGTGTTGGTCGGACCGGTCTTATAGATGGAACCGGCTTTGCAATGGAAATGATACGAATCATTGGCAGCCAGGTAGTCGTCGATCTTGGCAGCCATATCCGGTGCGTCCTTGAAAATGGCTGCATCGGCAAACGCACCGGCCGCATCGGTGGGACCGTCGTTTCCGTCTGTTGAAGCGGCAAGGAAATGAATTCTTTCACCGGCCCCGTTCCAGCTACGCATGTTTTCCAGAAATGCCAGGGCCATTTCCTGGTTGCGGCCTCCTTTTCCCTTGCCCTGGAGTGTCACCACTGTTTCACCACCCACGATTATGCAGGCGGGCTTTGGCAGAAACATGTCATTCCCGGCCACGTCTTTGGCTATGTCGGCCAGTGTATGGGCGGCGTTGCGTGCCTCGCCGGAGAGCTGAGCCGTGAGCGGCTGGGCGTTGTATCCAAGCTCTTTGGCCTTGGCCACGCATTCCAGAACGGCCTGACGGTTGGTGCCTATGAGAATATTTTCGGCTGGTTCAAGTTCTGGAGCGCCGGGTTTGACCGTCTCCTTGAAAGACCCTTCGGCACCTTTTTCCAGACAGCGCATCACCGAGGCCGGGATTCTGTCGCAGATATTGTGGCGGGTACAGATGGCGAGCGCGTCGGTATAGGTGGTGGTGTCGCAGCTGGTCATGCCGGAAGCAATGGAGCCGAGGTCGTCACCGATCACATCGGAGAGGATGAAGTTGAGGCTGCGCGCCGGGTACATTGCCTGGAGCAGACGTCCTCCCTTGATGCCGGAAAGATGTTTGCGCACGCAGTTGATTTCGGCGATGGAAACTCCCGAGCTGAGCAGGGCGTTGGTTACCGCCTGCTTATCTGCCAAGGTCAGGTTGATCTCACAATCCGGTCCGCACAGCTCGGCAGGGCAGGGCAGGAGTGCCGAGCCTCCGCCGGAAATGCAATTGATAACGAGTGTCCGTTCATCTGCTTCACCTGCCATCTCAAGAATCTGGCGGGCGGCAGCCACTCCGTTTTCGTCGGGGACAGGATGCCCGGCTTCGACGAGTGTGCAGCGCTTCAGCTTTTCTGTGTGTCCGTATTTGACGCAGACAAAACCTTTCTCTATCCGTTCACCGAGTATGGTTTCAAAGGCCAGGGCCATGCGCCCGGATGCCTTGCCAGCTCCAAGCAGCCATATTCTGTTGTATTGGGAAAGATCCACCTCCAATTGACGGTCCTCAAGAGTGATGCGCAGTGTGTCGCCATCGAGGTGAACCCTGGAGGTGATCATGGTTAGAGGATTGACCCGGGCCAGACCGGCCTGGAAAATTTCATCAAGGTGCTGTCGTACTGTCTGGTCAGTCATATGTGTTTGTTCCTTGGAGCAAATGAGGTTGGTGTGCGGGGTGTGAATCTGCCTGATTTTATAGCGGCTATCAAGGGAGGGCGGTTCGCGCCCGACGTTGGATAGTGCAGCGATCAATCCGCTCCCGGTTGAATGGTGACTGCTCTTTAAGGAAGTAAAAATGAGTCGTTGCTTTTTTTTTGAAAAATAAGGTAAGAAGGGGTTGCTTTTTTTTTATCTCTGCCATATACATCCCACTCCTCGGTGAGGAAAAGGGCCATTTGTGCCTGGAGACCTGAAGACCTTGAGGACGGGCGATGTCCGATAAGCAGCAGCAGGAACGAAAGTTCTTCCTTCCGCTTCGCGTGCATCAATTAACCAACAACTTCCTCTGCTTTTGCGCTGAGGTATTATCGCGGGTTTTACCCGTATCCTCAAGTGGTCGCTTTGTAAGAAGCGCCAGCCCCAGTACCCGTAGACGGCGTCAGTCGCTCTAACGGTCCTCCGCAGTCGGTATCCGACCTGTGGCGTCTATCCCACTCGTACATATTTTGTGCAAGCGGTCTTTGCTGCTTGACACGTGTTGAGGTTTCGGAATACATCCAGCAACTTTGTGTCTGGAGCAACAACCGAGAACGGAGGGGTTAATGCCCACCATTAACCAGCTGATTAGTAAGTCGAGGAAGAAGGTCCTCAAGCGGAAGAAGACTCCCGCGCTGTTGGAATGCCCTCAGCGTCGTGGTGTCTGCACCCGCGTGTATACGACCACGCCGAAAAAGCCGAACTCGGCTTTGCGGAAAGTCGCCCGTGTGCGACTGACCAACGGCATTGAGGTCACCGCCTATATACCAGGCGAGGGCCATAACCTGCAGGAACACTCCGTGGTAATGATTCGCGGCGGCCGTGTGAAAGACCTTCCCGGTGTCCGCTATCATATCATCCGCGGCTCTCTCGACACTGCCGGCGTGCAAGATCGTCGTCAGGGTCGTTCCAAGTACGGTGCGAAGCGTCCGAAGTAAAGGGAGTAACACGAAATGCCTCGTAAAGGTCCCGTCCCCAAGAGGGCGATTCTTCCCGATCCTAAGTTTCGTAGCGTACTCGCTACGCGATTTATCAATCGTATGATGCTTGATGGCAAGAAAGGCACGGCGGAAAAGATTTTCTATTCGTGTCTCGACATCCTGGCCGAGAAATCCGGTGAGGAACCCATTCGCGCATTTGAAAAGGCAGTGGACAACGTCAAGCCCCACGTCGAGGTTAAGTCCCGTCGTGTCGGCGGCGCGACATACCAGGTCCCCGTTGAAGTACGGCCTGACCGCCAATCCACCCTGGCTATTCGCTGGCTGATCAGCTTTGCGCGTTCCAGGGGTGAGAAGGGCATGGTCACCAAGCTCTCCAACGAACTCCTGGATGCTTATAACAATCGCGGTGGTGCGGTGAAGAAGAAAGAAGATACTCACCGCATGGCTGACGCCAACAAGGCGTTCGCCCACTATCGCTGGTAGGAGACGAGCAAGTGTCACGAGTCGTTCCCATTCCCCAACAGCGCAATATCGGCATCATGGCTCACATTGATGCCGGTAAAACCACTACGACAGAACGTATTCTGTTCTACACTGGTGTGTCGCACAAAATCGGCGAGGTCCATGACGGCGAAGCTACCATGGACTGGATGGCACAGGAGCAGGAGCGTGGTATCACTATCACCTCCGCTGCCACCACTTGCTTTTGGCGCGAACACCGTATCAATATAATCGATACTCCGGGTCACGTGGATTTCACAATGGAAGTCGAACGTGCCCTGCGCGTTCTCGACGGCGCCGTAGCCGTGTTCGACGCGGTGGCTGGCGTACAGCCCCAGAGTGAAACCGTCTGGCGTCAGGCAGACCGTTACAATGTTCCGCGTGTCGCGTTCATCAACAAGATGGACCGCGTCGGCGCCGATTTTTATCGCGCTGTGGGAACCATTGTGGATCGGCTCGGTGCAAAGGCGATTCCTCTTCAGATCCCCATGGGTTCCGAAGACGAATTCTACGGCGTGATCGACCTTGTTGAAGGTAAGGCATGTGTCTTCAATACCGATGATCTCGGTACAGAAGAAATCCTTGATGCTATTCCTGAAGAATTCATGGAAAAGTACAAGGAAGCCCACCTCGAAATGGTCGAAGCCATTGCCGAAGAAGACGAAGATCTGATGGAAAAGTATCTCGGCGGTGAAGAACTCTCCGCTGAAGAGCTGCGCACAGGCATCCGCAAGGCTACCTGCAGCCTGACCATCTGCCCCGTCCTGTGCGGTTCCGCTTTCAAGAACAAGGGCGTTCAGCCCCTGCTCGACGCCGTTATCGATTATCTTCCTTCTCCCGATCAGGTCCCTCACATGGTGGGTATCGATCCTCATTCGGAAGAAGAGATTACTTGTGAGTGCAGAGACGACGTTCCTCTGGCCGCTCTGGCCTTCAAGCTGATGACCGACCCCTTTGTCGGCCATCTTACCTTCCTGCGCATTTATTCCGGTCATATCGAATCCGGCATGACCGTCATCAATGCCAAGAACGGTAAAAGGGAACGTATTGGTCGTCTGCTCAAAATGCACGCCAACAAGCGTGAAGAAATCAAGTGGGCGGGCGCTGGCGACATCGTCGCGGCTGTTGGTCTGAAGACCGCTGCCACAGGCGATACGCTGTGCGACCAGAAGACCCCGGTCCTGCTGGAGTCCCTTGATATTCCCGAGCCGGTTATCGAAGTTGCCATTGAACCCAAGTCCAAGGCCGACCGCGACTGCCTCGCCGACGCCCTGGGCAAGCTTGCCAAGGAAGACCCGTCTTTCCGCGTCAAATCCGACGACGAGACCGGCCAGACCCTGATTGCAGGCATGGGTGAACTGCACCTCGAAATCATCGTTGACCGTCTGCTGCGTGAGTTCAATGTCAACGCCAACGTGGGTGCTCCCCGTGTTGCCTACCGTGAAACCATCACGGCATCGACTGAGATTGATCACAAGTACGCCAAGCAGTCCGGTGGTCGCGGCCAGTATGGTCACGTCTGCCTCAAGGTCGAGCCGAATCCGGAAAAGGGATACGAGTTCCTCGACTCCATCAAGGGCGGTGTTATTCCCAAGGAATACATTCCCGCCGTTGACAAAGGCATTCAGGACGCCCTCAAGGGCGGCGTTATGGCCGGATATCCCATTGTGGATATCAAAGCCGAGTTGCACTTCGGATCTTTTCACGAAGTCGACTCTTCGGAACAGGCGTTCTACATCGCCGGTTCCATGGCCATCAAGGAAGCCATCCGCAAGGCCAAGCCCGTGTTGCTTGAGCCCATCATGAGCGTCGAAGTGGTAACTCCCGAAGAGTACCTCGGCGACGTCATGGGCGACCTCAACGGTCGTCGCGGACGTGTCTCGGGCATGGAAGCTGTTGCCGGTTCTCAGGTCATCGCCTCTATGGTGCCGCTGTCCGAAATGTTCGGATACGCCACCGACCTGCGGTCTAAGACCCAGGGACGCGCGACCTTTACCATGCAGTTCGATCATTACGAGCAGGTTCCGGCAAGCCTGGCGGAAGAAATCGTCAAGAAGCAGTAAGGGAGGCCCCCCATGAGCAAAGCGAAATTTGAACGTAGCAAGCCGCATGTCAACATTGGTACCATCGGTCACATCGACCACGGTAAAACCACACTGACTGCAGCCATCACAAAGACGTTGTCCATGAAGGGCGGCGCCTCCTTCGTAGCCTTCGATGAAATCGACAAGGCTCCCGAAGAAAAAGAACGCGGCATCACCATCGCAACCGCCCACGTTGAGTACGAGACTGACAATCGTCACTACGCTCACGTGGACTGCCCTGGTCACGCCGACTACATTAAGAATATGATCACTGGTGCTGCTCAGATGGACGGCGCAATCCTCGTTTGCGCAGCCACTGACGGTCCCATGCCCCAGACTCGTGAGCACATCCTGCTCGCCCGTCAGGTTGGCGTGCCCAGCATCGTCGTGTTCCTGAACAAGTGCGACATGGTCGACGACGAAGAACTCCTGGAACTGGTAGACATGGAAATCCGTGAGCTGCTGGACACCTACGAGTTCCCCGGCGACGACACACCCATTATTCAGGGTTCCGCTCTGAAGGCTCTGGAAGCCGACAGCGCCGATGACGAAGCCTGCAAGCCCATCTTTGAACTGATGGCTGCCTGCGACTCCTTCATCCCCGAACCCCAGCGCGACATCGACCGTCCTTTCCTGATGCCCATTGAAGACGTTTTCTCCATCTCCGGCCGCGGCACTGTCGTGACTGGTCGTGTGGAACGTGGTATCATCAAAGTTGGCGACGAAGTCGAAATTGTAGGTATCCACGATACCGTTAAGACGACCTGCACGGGCGTTGAGATGTTCCGCAAGCTGCTTGACCAGGGTCAGGCAGGCGACAACGTCGGCGTCCTGCTGCGCGGTGTGAAGCGTGAAGATGTGGAACGCGGTCAGGTTCTGGCCATTCCCGGCACCATCACCCCGCATGTCAAATTCAAGGCCGAAGTTTACGTCCTGAGCAAGGAAGAAGGCGGACGTCATACCCCGTTCTTCTCCGGCTACCGTCCTCAGTTCTACTTCCGTACGACCGACATCACCGGTGTTGTTACTTTGGAAGAAGGCGTGGAAATGGTCATGCCCGGCGACAACGCGACCTTCAACGTCGAACTGATCGCCCCCATCGCCATGGAACCCGGCCTGCGCTTCGCCATTCGCGAAGGTGGTCGTACCGTAGGCGCCGGCGTGGTCTCGGAAATTACGGAGTAAGTTCGATATGGCAACTATGACCAGCGACCGCATCCGCATTAAGCTGAAGGCTTTCGATTACAGGATTCTCGACAAGGCCGTGGCCGAAATCGTGGACACTGCCCGCAACACGGGTGCTGCCATTGCCGGCCCCGTACCGCTGCCGACCGAGATCCACAAGGATACCATCCAGAAGAGCGTACACGTGGACAAAAAGTCCCGCGAGCAGTTCGAGCTGCGCGTACATAAGCGCCTGCTCGACATCCTCGAACCCACGCAACAGACGGTGGACGCCCTTGGCAAGCTGAGCCTGCCTGCTGGCGTGGATGTGGAAATCAAACTCTAGAGAGGATGTCATGGCTGGCTATCTTGGAATACTTGGCCGCAAAATCGGCATGACCCGCGTCTTCGCAGATGACGGCACCATCACCCCGGTGACCGTTATCAGCGCAGGACCTTGCCCGGTCATTCAGAAAAAGGCGGCCGATACAGACGGATATGTCTCTTTGCAAATTGCTTACGACACGGTGGAAGAGAGCAAGTGCTCCAAACCCATGTCCGGGCATTTTGGCAAGGCTGGCAAAGGCGCTTTCAAGACCCTGCGCGAACTCCGCATCGACAATGTCGAGGAATTCGAACTGGGTCAGGAACTGACCGTGGACATGTTTGCTGCTGGCGAACGGGTGAAAATCACCGGTACGTCCAAGGGCAAAGGTTTCCAGGGCGTCATGAAGCGTTGGAACTTTAAAGGTCTTGGCGCCTCCCATGGTGCAGAAAAGGTTCACCGTTCCCCCGGTTCGGTGGGTAACTGCACATTCCCCGGCCGCGTCTGGAAGAATAAGAAGATGCCCGGGCACATGGGCGACCGCCGCGTCACCTACAAGAATCTTGAGATCGTTGCCGTTCGTCCCGAAGACAACGTCATCCTGATCAAGGGCCAGGTACCCGGCGCCAAAGGCGGCCTGGTGATGGTCCACAAGCAGGGATAAAGGTGAGTCAATGGCTGTTGTAAAAATAGTGAATCAGACAAACGCGGAAGTTGGCAGCATTGATCTTGCCGACGAGGTGTTCGGCGTTGAAGTCAAGCCCGAGGTGCTGAACCTCGTAGTCCGTGCCCAGCGTGCGGCCAAGCGTGCTGGAACGCATGCCGTGAAGAACCGCACTGCGGTGAGCGGCGGCGGCAGCAAGCCTTGGCGCCAGAAGGGCACCGGCCGCGCTCGTGCGGGCACGAACCGTTCGCCAGTGTGGCGTGGCGGCGGAGTTGTCTTCGGACCTACGCCCCGCGACTACGGCTTCAAGATCAATAAAAAGGTCCGGACCCTCGCCATGAAGATGGCGCTGTCCAGCCGGGCTGCGGATGAAAAATTGACCGTCGTGGACAAGCTTGAGCTGCCCGAAATCAAAACCAAACTGGTTAGCGAGATTGCGGGCAACCTCGGACTGAGAAAAGCCTTGATTGTTGTCAGTGAGACTGATAATACTCTCGCTCTTTCGGCCCGGAACATTGAGGGGCTGAAAATTCTCGAAGCGTCCAAGCTCAATGTTTACGACATCCTGCGCTACCCCCAACTGGTCATGCTGCAAGGCGCGGTTGAAAGCGTGCAGGAGAGGTTGAAGTAAGATGGACTACACCCAGATTCTCATCAAGCCCGTGATTTCCGAAAAAGCGACCTTCCTCAAAGAGGAAGATGGTCAGGTCACGTTCTACGTGCATCCCCTGGCTAACAAGATCGAAATCAAGAAGGCTGTGGAGCGTGCGTTCGACGTTAAGGTCGTTACGGTGAACGTCACCAGGCAGAAGGCCATGCCCCGCAAGAAGTGGGGTAAGGTTATTGGGCGCGAGTCCGGATACAAAAAAGCCTACGTGACTCTCGCCGAAGGCGAGAAGATCGAGTTTTTTGAAGGAGTGTAAGCCATGGCCGTGCGTAAGCTGAAGCCGACCTCTCCCGGGTCTCGCTTTCAGACGATTTCCACTTTTGAGGAAGTCGACAAGAAGGCGCCCGAGAAGTCGCTGACGGTCGGTCTGACCAAAAAGGCCGGTCGCAATAACAATGGCCGTGTCACGTCCCGTCGTCGTGGCGGTGGACACAAGCGTCTGTACCGCATCATCGACTTCAAGCGGAACAAGTTCGACGTGCCGGCCACTGTCGCCAGCGTGGAATACGATCCCAACCGCAGCGCACGCATCGCGCTGTTGAATTATGCCGATGGCGAGAAGCGTTATATTCTCGCTCCCGTTGGCGTGCAGGCCGGAGATCAGGTTATCTCCAGCAACAGCGCCGACATCAAACCCGGCAATTCATTGAATTTGGGGAAGATTCCCACGGGCACCGTGGTGCATAATATCGAACTGTACCCCGGAAAGGGCGGCCAGATGTGCCGTTCCGCCGGTACGTACGCCCAGCTTGTGGCGAAAGAGGGCAAGTATGCCCTGCTTCGTCTTCCCTCCGGGGAAATCCGCAACGTCCTGGCAACTTGCCGTGCGACGATCGGACAGGTTGGAAATGTTCACCATGAAAAGATCTGCCTGGGCAAGGCTGGCCGCAATCGCTGGCTTGGCCGTCGTCCCCAGGTTCGCGGCGTGGCCATGAACCCTGTCGACCACCCACTTGGTGGTGGTGAAGGCCGTTCTTCGGGCGGTCGTCATCCTTGCACTCCTTGGGGCAAGCCGACAAAGGGTTACAAGACGCGGAATCGCAAGAAAGCGTCTTCCAGGTTAATCGTGAAGCGCCGTGGTCAGAAATAGGAGTAAGGCATGCCGAGGTCACTGAAAAAAGGTCCCTTTGTGGACGGCCACCTGATCAAAAAGGTCGAGAAGGCGAACGAGACGGAGGATCGTCGGGTCATCAAGACCTGGTCCCGTCGTTCTACCATTCTTCCCGATATGGTCGGCATGACCTTCGCCGTTCACAACGGCAAGAAATTCATCCCTGTGTTCGTCACCGAAAACATGGTGGGTCACAAGTTGGGCGAATTTTCTCCCACGCGTACCTACTATGGTCACGCAGCGGACAAGAAGAGCAAACGGTAGGGGGTAAGGAACTATGGAAGCCAAAGCAGTCGCCAAGTTCATTCGCGTATCCCCTCGCAAGACCCGTCTGGTCGCCAAGAATGTGAAGGGAATGGGCATTGAGGACGCCATGAACGTCCTGCGCTTTTCCCCGCAAAAGGCCGCCCAGGTCTTGGGAAAGGTACTGCATTCTGCCGTTGCCAATGCCGAGCAATTGCCCGGCATGGACATCGACTCTCTGTACGTGAAGAACATAATTGTGAATGAAGGACCCACCTGGAAGCGCATCATGCCCCGAGCAATGGGCCGTGCGTACAGGATTCTGAAACGGACCAGCCATATTACTGTCGTCCTGGACGAAGGGTAAGAGGACGCTATGGGACAAAAAGTACATCCCTACGGATTCAGGCTCGGGTACAATAAGAATTGGATTTCCCGCTGGTACAGCAGGAAAGAGTACCCTGCCTTCGTGGTTGAGGACGACAAGATTCGGAAGTACGTCAAGGAAACCCTGTACCATGCCGGCATCGCCAAGATTGAAATCGAACGCGCCGGCGGCAAGGTCCGCTTGATTCTGCACACAGCCCGTCCCGGTATTGTTATCGGACGCAAGGGTGTGGAAATCGAGAAGATCAGGGATCAACTGCGTAAAAAATTTCAAAAGGAATTCAGCATTGAGGTCATCGAGATCCGCCGTCCGGAGACCGACGCCCAGCTGGTGGCCGAGAATATCGCCACACAGCTTGAGCGCCGTGTCGCCTTCCGTCGCGCTATGAAGCGTACGGTTGGTGTTGCCCGGAAGTTCGGAGCCGAAGGCATCAAGGTGTTCTGCGCAGGCCGTCTGGCCGGTGCGGAAATCGCCCGCTCCGAGTGGTATCGCGATGGTCGTGTGCCGCTGCAAACACTGCGTGCTGACTTGGATTATGGTTTTGCCATCGCCCAAACCACCTATGGTGTCATCGGCATCAAAGTGTGGATCTTCAAGGGCGAGATTCTTGATGAGGTGGAACAATAATGCAGCTTTCTCCGAAAAAGGTAAAATTCAGGAAACGTCAGAAGGGACGTCTGCGCGGTAAAGCACTGCGCGGTAACACCGTCTCCTTTGGCGACATCGGACTGAAGGCCCTGACACCCGGCAAGCTCACCTCGCAGCAGATCGAAGCTGCCCGTATTGCCATTACCCGTCACGTAAAGCGCGGCGGCAAAGTATGGATCCGTGTCTTTCCGGACATGCCCATCACTGCCAAGCCTGCTGAAGTTCGTCAGGGTAAAGGTAAGGGCGCTCCCGTGGGCTGGGTCGCACCTGTGCGCCCGGGCCGCGTGCTCTATGAGATTAAAGGCGTGGACCTGGAGACGGCTAAAGAAGCCCTGACCAGGGCGGCTCACAAGCTGCCCGTCAAGACTTCCATTGTGGTCAAGGAGGGTCTTGAATAATGAAGATGAACGAGCTGAAGTCCCTTGATGAAAAGGCTCTGGCTGAAAAGTTGGGTGAGTTCCGCAAGGAACTCTTCAACATGCGTTTTCAGCATACTACGGCCCAGCTTGAGCAGACCCACAAGCTCAAGGTTATCAAGAAGACTATCGCGCGCATTCTGACCGTGATGCACGAAAAGAGAGTTGGAGCCTAGTCATGGGTGAAAGCGTAGCTATTAAGAGCACGAAGCGTGTGCTGACCGGCGAAGTCATCAGCGATAAGAACGATAAGACTATCGTTGTTCGCGTTGAAACACTTGTTAAGCATCCGCTCTACAAGAAGTATATCCGCCGCAGGAAAAAGTTTATGGCCCATGATCCGGCCAATGACTGCGGAATCGGCGACAAGGTGCAGATCATTGAATCTCGTCCCTTGAGCGCTCGCAAGCGGTGGCAACTTTTGCGTGTCGTTGAAAAAGCGGTATAGGGGAGTTTGCCATGATCCAAGTAGAAAGCAATCTTGATGTGGCCGACAACTCTGGTGCCAAGAAAGTTCAGTGCATCAAAGTACTGGGCGGCAGCAAGCGGCGTTACGCAAGCGTAGGCGACATCATCGTCGTTTCCGTTAAGGAAGCCATGCCGCATGCCAAGGTGAAGAAGGGCGATGTAATGAAAGCCGTCGTAGTCCGTACTAAAAAAGAAATCGGACGCCCCGACGGTACTTACATCAAGTTCGACAACAACTCGGCCGTTATTCTTTCCGGACAGGGCGAACCTGTCGGAACACGTATTTTCGGCCCCGTTGCCCGCGAGCTGCGCCAGAAGAACTTCATGAAGATCGTCTCCCTGGCCCCCGAGGTCCTGTAGGAGATGGGAGAGGCAGCCATGAAAGCCAAGACATTCCGCGTCCGCAAGGACGACAAGGTCGAGGTTCTGGCCGGCAAAGACAAAGGTAAAGTCGGCAAGATCCTCAAAATCGACAAAAAACGCGACAGAGTGATTGTTGAAAAGGTGAATATGGTCAAGCGCCACACCAAAGGCAATCCCTACTCCGGCCAACAGGGCGGTATCGTGGAGAAGGAATCCTTCATCCATGTGTCCAATGTCGCTGTTATTTGCGATGCATGCACCAAAGCCACTCGTGTGGGCTATCGCTACACCGAAGATGGCAACAAGGTGCGCTTCTGCAAGAAGTGCAACGAGATAATCAAGTAGGGATATGACCATGACTCGTCTTGAAAAAATATATAACGAGAAGGTCGTGCCCGAACTCGCCAAAGAGTTCGGTTACAAATCCTCGATGCAGATTCCCCGCTTCAAGTCCATCAGCCTGAACATTGGCCTGGGCGAAGCAAGCCAGAATCATAAACTCATCGACGAGGCCGTAGACGACTTGACCAGGATTGCATGCCAGAAGGCTGTAATCACCCGTGCAAAGAAGTCCATTGCTGCGTTCAAGCTGCGTGAAGGACAGCCCGTAGGCTGCCGCGTAACGCTGCGTCGTGACACCATGTGGGACTTCTACGACAAGCTGGTCAACTTCTCTCTGCCCCGGGTCCGCGACTTCCGCGGTATTCCCGACCGCGGCTTTGACGGACGTGGAAACTTCACCCTCGGTCTCAAGGAACATTCCATTTTCCCCGAGATCGATATCGACAAGGTAGACAGTGTGAAGGGTATGAACGTGACCATCGTCACCACTGCAACCTCCGACAAGGAAAGCAAAATGTTGCTGACCCTGCTCGGAATGCCCTTCAAGAAGTAAGGAGAATCGCATATGGCCCGTACCGCTCTTCGAGTGAAGGCGCGTAGAAAACCGAAGTTTTCGTCCCGCGCGTACAACCGTTGCCCCATCTGCGGACGTCCGCGGGCGTTCATGCGGCGCTACGGCATCTGCCGTATTTGTTTCAGAAATAAAGCATTGCGCGGCGAATTGCCGGGTGTGCGTAAATCGAGCTGGTAGGAGGGGGAGCATATGAATGCTAATGATCCCATTGGTGATATGCTGGCCCGCCTGCGCAACGCGCACCAGGCTCTGCATTCCGAAGTAAATATCCCCCGTTCGAAAATGAAGGCTTCCATTGCCGACATTCTGAAAGATGAGGGGTTTATTACTGATTATGCTGTTGGCGAAAAGGATATCACCATTTCGCTGAAATACGCTGAAGGCCGCCCGCTTATTGGCGGAACCAAGCGCATCAGCAAGCCCGGCCGTCGTGTGTACGTCGGTGTGGAAGGCATTCCCAACGTTCGTAACGGTTTGGGAATCTGCATACTGTCCACTTCCCGCGGCGTTCTTTCGGGCTCCGTTGCTGCCGAACGTAAGGTCGGCGGTGAACTTTTGTGTGAAATCTGGTAGGGGTAATCGCCATGTCCAGAATCGGAAAACGCGCAATCGAAATCCCCAGCGGCGTAGAGGTCAAGATTGGCACTGAAGCCATCGAAGTCAAAGGCCCCAAAGGCTCTTTGGCTACTCCGCTGCATCCTAAAATTTCGTATGCCGTCAAGGATAACACCGTAGAGGTCACCCAGGTTGACGACTCCCGCACGGCCAAGCAACAGCATGGTCTGCGTCGTACTCTTCTTGCCAACTGCATAGAAGGGGTCAACACGGGCTACACCAAGGAACTTGAAATTGTTGGTGTCGGATACAAGGTCCAGGTCCAGGGCAAGAACGTCGTACTGACAGTGGGTTATTCCCACCCTGTACAGTACCCGCTGCCCCAGGGCATCGAGGCCACGGCCGAAGGCAACAAGCTTGCCATCAAGGGCATCGACAAACAACTGGTCGGTGAAGTCGCCGCTCAGATCCGTCGTGTGCGTCCTCCCGAACCCTTCAAGGGCAAGGGCATCAAGTACGTGGGCGAGCACATTCGTCGGAAAGCCGGTAAGTCCGGCGGCAAGAAGTAAGGAGGAGGCCGAATATGAAACTCACAAAAAAGGCACAGCGTCTGCGGCGCAAAATCCGTATTCGCAAAAAGATTTCGGGTACCTCCTCCCGTCCGCGCCTTGTGGTATTCCGCTCGAACAAGCACATCTACGCGCAGCTCGTCAACGACGAGACTGGTGCGACCCTGCTGGCTTCTTCTTCCTTGGCCATGGTCAAGGGTGGGGAAGAGTGCAGGCTGAATGCGGAAACCGCTGGAAAGGTCGGCAAGGACATTGCGGAAAAGGCCAAGGCGAACAAGATCGAAGCCGTGGTCTTCGACCGTAACGGTTTCAGGTTTCATGGGCGCATCAAGGCTCTTGCCGATGGTGCGCGCGAAGCCGGGCTCAAATTCTAAGGGTTGGTAACCGACATGGTTGAAACAAACGAATCCGGTCATATTGAAAAGGTTGTCTATCTGAACCGCGTCGCCAAGGTTGTTAAGGGCGGACGTCGCTTCAGCTTCAGCGCCCTTGTGGTGGTGGGCGATGGCGAAGGTCAGGTAGGCTACGGGCTTGGAAAAGCCAACGAAGTTCCCGAAGCTATCCGCAAAGCCTCCGAAAGGGCCAAGCGCGATATGGTCAAGATTTCTCTTCTTGACGGCACACTGCCCTTCGCGACTGTTGGCGAGTTCGGCGCAGCACGCGTCGTGCTCAAGCCTGCCAGCAAGGGTACCGGCATCATTGCCGGTGGTCCGGTGCGCGCCGTCATGGAAGCCGTGGGAGTCCACGACATCCTGACCAAAGCCATTGGTACCAACAATCCTCACAACGTGCTGAAAGCTACCATCGAAGGGCTGACCCAGATGGATAGCGCCGAGGACATGTCCCGGTTACGCGGCAAGCAACTGACTACGCCAAGAAAGTAGGGGGCTGCCATGAAAGTCAAACTCGTACGCAGCTCCATCGGTTGCGGTCCCAAGCAGCAGAAGGTCTTGGAAGCCCTTGGTCTTCGCAAGATCCGCCAGGTCAATGAATTGCCCGACAATAACGCTGTGCGCGGCATGATCCGGAAAGTGCAGCACTTGGTGGAGGTTTCCGAATAATGCAATTGCATGAACTTTACCCGTTCGAACCCGAACGGAAAAATAGAAAGCGCATTGGTCGCGGTTCCGGCTCCGGCTGGGGCAAGACCTCCGGCAAGGGACACAAAGGCCAGAACGCCCGTTCGGGCGGTGGCGTGCGTCCCGGCTTTGAAGGCGGCCAGATGCCTCTGGCTCGTCGTCTGCCCAAGCGCGGTTTCAAGAATCCCTTCCGTCAGGCCTACGGCGCGGTGAACCTGGATACCCTGGTTACCGCTTTCGAAGGCCAGGCCGAAATCACCGTGGAAGATATTTACGCAAAGGGGCTTTGCCCCAAGGCTCTTCCCGTGAAGGTTCTGGGCCGCTTTGCTGAAGATGGTTTCAAGGCCAAGTTGACCGTGGAAGCCCATCGCTTCAGCCAAAGCGCAAGGGAAATGATTGAAAAAGCGGGCGGCACCGTCAAAGCTCTGGAAGGGTAAATCGTGGCAAGCGGAGTCGAGAGCCTGGGTAAATTGCCCGAGCTGAGAAAGCGCATCCTGTGGACGTTCGGTCTGCTGGCGTTCTACCGTATCGGCATCCACATCCCAGTACCGGGTGTGGACGCCGCTGCCATTGCCGAGTTCTTCGAAAGCGCCAGCAATACGCTCTTCGGCCTGTTCGACATGTTTTCCGGTGGAGGCCTTTCCAAGGTCTCCATTTTTGCCTTGGGGATCATGCCGTATATTTCGGCATCCATCATCTTGCAGCTCCTTACCGTGGTCAGCCCCGAGCTGGCACGTCTTTCCAAAGAGGAAGGCGCGGAAGGGCGCAAGAAGATTACCCAATACACCCGGTATGGAACCGTGCTTATCACTGTTATTCAGGGATTGGGCATCTCCATTGGACTTGAGTCCATGTCCAGCCCGGCCGGAGCATCGGTTGTGCTGGTTCCCGGATGGGGCTTCAGGCTGACGACTATCCTAACCCTTACCGCCGGAACCATACTTATTATGTGGATCGGCGAACAGATGACGGACAAAGGCATTGGCAACGGCATATCCATGATTATCTTCGCGGGTATCGTGGCCGGACTGCCCAGAGCCGTCTTCAACACATTCCGTCTGCTCTCTGCAGGTGAAATGTCCCTGTTCGTACTGATGGTCCTCATGTTGATCATGGTCGCGGTTCTGGTCTTCATCGTTTTTATGGAACGCGGACAACGCCGAGTGCCAATCCATTATGCCAAACGGCAGATGGGGCGGCGTATGTACGGCGGCCAGACTTCTCATCTGCCGCTGCGTGTAAACACGGCTGGGGTTATTCCGCCCATCTTTGCCTCGTCCATCCTTATGTTCCCGGCTACGCTGGCGAACTTTTCGGAAGTGACCTGGCTTAAAGATATTTCGTCGGCGTTCCAGCCTTCGAGCATTATCTATAACGTTGTATTCGTTGGGCTGGTTGTTTTCTTCTGCTTCTTTTATACGGCTATCATGTTCGATCCGGAGCAGATTGCAGACAACCTTCGCAAGGCCGGCGGGTTCATTCCCGGCATCCGTCCTGGCGCAAAGACTCAGGAATACATTGATAAGGTTTTGGCCCGCATCACTTTGTGGGGTGCGGCTTACATCGCGGCCATCTGCGTTCTGCCCATGATCTTTATCACGCAGTTCAGCGTTCCATTCTACTTCGGTGGCACTTCGTTGCTCATCGTGGTGGGCGTGGCCATGGACTTCATGGGGCAGCTCGAGTCATACACCATTTCCAGGCAGTATGACGGACTGATGAGCAAAGGCGCGAAAATCAAGGGTAGGTAGTATTTGTGAAAAAATTCCGCGGTATTCATATCAAGAGTGCCGCTGAAATCGAGTTGATGCGCGAAGCCAACCGCATCGTAGCAGAAGTTCTCGACGCAATCGGCCGGGAAGTTGAACCTGGCAAGCCTACCATGTTCTTTGAAGAATTGGCTCTGAGCCAATGCCGAAAAAATAATGTCCGACCTGCATTCAAAGGGTATAAGGGGTTTCCCTTCGCCCTTTGTTGCTCGGTCAACGAAGAAGTCGTTCATGGCTTTCCTTCGGACCGGGTTCTCCAGGAAGGAGACATCGTCTCCTTCGACATGGGGGTTGTGTATCGGAAATATTATGGCGATGCAGCCCGGACCTTTACAGTCGGTGAAGTTTCGGGTAATGCTTCTGCGCTTGTGGAAACAACCCGGGCAACTCTTATGGAAGGAGTCCGGGAAGCACGACCAGGGAATTATCTGGTCGATATTTCCCGAGCCATTCAGAAGCATGCCGAATCCAGAGGGTATTCGGTAATAAAGCGCTTTGTTGGGCACGGAATCGGTTTGAACCTCCATGAAAAACCGGAAGTCCCTAACTTTGTTACGGACCGTGCCATGGATCTTCCCTTGCGGGCTGGAATGGTTTTAGCCATCGAGCCGATGCTCACCCTCGGAGGATCCCAGGTCAGGGTGCTGGAAGACAGATGGACTGCGGTTACTGCCGATGGAACCCTGTCTGCTCATTTTGAACATACAGTGGCCATTACTGATGATGGCCCTGATATATTGAGCCTTAACAATTAATAAGGAACTTTTCCGCGATTGCCGCTGAGACCGGCACGCGTAAGGCAAGGAGACGGTCATGAAAGTACGTCCTTCAGTCAAGAAGATGTGCCCGAAATGCAAGGTCATCAAGCGTAACGGCATTCTCAGGGTAATTTGCGAAAACCCCCGGCACAAACAGCGCCAGGGATAAGTGAGGTAGACCGTGGCTCGCATTGCAGGAGTTGATCTCCCCAGAAACAAGCGGCTTGATATCGCCCTGACCTACATTTACGGCATCGGGCGGACCACTGCGTTGCAGATTCTTGACACTACCGGTATCGACTGGACCAAGAATGCTGACGACCTGAGCAGTGATGAAGTAAACACCATCCGTCAGGAAATTGAATCGACCCAAAAGGTCGAAGGTGACCTGCGTCGTGAAATCACGCAGAACATCAAACGCCTGATGGACATTGGTTGCTATCGTGGTCTTCGCCATCGCAGGAAACTGCCTGTGCGCGGCCAGAGCACCCATGCCAACGCCCGTACCCGCAAGGGACCCCGTCCCAGCGTTGTCGGTCGTAAGAAGAAAGGCAAATAGGAAGCAACCGCCGCTAACCTCAGCGGCGTATATATAAGGGCGTGAGTACCGCGGCATCGTTGGACACGCCCCCTTTGGACTATTTTTTCTAGAACCGGAGAAATTCGATATGGCCAAACCGCGCCGCACCGGAAAAAAGAAAGAAAAAAAGAACATCCCGACCGGTATTGCTCATATCCAGGCGACGTTCAATAATACCATTATCACCTTCACAGATATGAAGGGGAACGTCGTTTCGTGGGCATCCGCCGGTGGCAGCGGATTTAAGGGATCGCGCAAATCGACCCCGTTTGCCGCTCAGATTGCAGCGGAAAACGCGGCTAAGAAAGCGCAGGAAAACGGAATGCGTTCCGTGGGCATCTTGGTCAAGGGACCTGGCTCGGGACGTGAGGCCGCCATGCGTGCCATTAACTCCGTGGGTTTCAAGGTGACGTTCATCCGTGACATCACCCCCGTTCCCCATAACGGTTGCCGTCCTCCCAAACGGCGCCGGGTCTAACACTAGGAGGAGTTTGTTTTGGCACGTTATAACGGACCCAAATGCCGCCTTTGCCGTCGTGAAGGCGAGAAACTGTTTTTGAAGGGCGACCGTTGCTACACTGACAAGTGCGCATACGAACGTCGTCCCTATGCCCCGGGTATGCATGGCCGTGCCCGCAAAAAAATGAGCGACTACGCGCTGCAGCTTCGTGAGAAGCAGAAAGTGCGTCGCATGTACGGCGTTCTGGAACATCAGTTCCTGCTGTACTTCAAAGAAGCTGACCGCCGCAAAGGCGTTACCGGTACCAACCTGCTGGCACAGCTTGAATGTCGTCTCGACAATGTCATCTATCGTATGGGATTCGCTAACTCCCGCGACCAGGCTCGTCAGCTTGTGCGCCACGGCGTATTCATGCGCAATGGCCGTCGCGTCAGCATTCCTTCCATGCAGATTCGCCCCGGCGACGTGATTGAAGTCCGCGAAGAAAACCGTAAGATTCCCGTAGTTCAGGAAGCCCAGAACGTGATTGCACGTCGTGGCGTACCTTCCTGGATGGAAGTCGACGGCGCAGCTTTCAAGGGCACTGTCAAGGCCGTACCTGTTCGTGAGGACATTCAGCATCCCATCAACGAACAGTTGATTGTCGAGCTCTATTCCAAATAACGCATAGGTGGAAGCATGCTCATCAAACAAGGCGAAAAACTGATCAATACCCGCAACTGGTTCGAACTGGTTCGGCCAGAGCAGATCGAGCGGGACGCCAAGTCCACGGATCAGTATGGCAAGTTCGTTTGCGAACCGCTGGAACGGGGATTCGGCACGACCATTGGCAATGCACTCCGCCGTGTTCTGCTGTCATCCTTGCAGGGCGCTGCCATTGTCGCTGTCCGCATTGAGGGCGTGCAGCACGAGTTCACGACCATTCCCGGCGTTATTGAGGACATTACCGATATCGTTCTCAACCTGAAGCTTATCCGGTTCGCTATGTCCACGGACGAGCCTCAGAAACTGTCCCTGTCCGTTACCAAAGCGGGCAAGGTCAGTGCTGCCGACATACAGGAAAACCAAAACGTCAAGGTGCTCAATCCAGAGCAGCATATCGCCACGCTCAGCGAGGATCTCCCCTTCAATATGGAGCTGGAAATCCGCATGGGCAAGGGCTATGTCCCGGCTGAAATGCACGAAGGGCTTTCCGATGAAATCGGCTTGGTCACCATGGATGCCGCCTTCTCTCCCATAAAGAAGGTTGCCTACCAGGTCGCCCAGGCTCGTGTCGGACAGATGACCAACTACGACAAGCTCATTCTTGAAGTCTGGACTGACGGCTCGGTTACTCCCGAGGACAGCATCGCGTACAGCGCGAAGATCCTCAAAGACCAGCTGGCTATTTTCATCAATTTCGATGAACAGACCGATGCTGAAGAGGCTGCTTCACACAAGTCTCCCCGTGAAGAGAACTCGAATCTCTTCAAGAGCATTGACGAACTCGAACTTTCCGTGCGTGCAACAAACTGCCTGAAGAGCGCTAATATCAGCCTCGTGGGTGAATTGGTGCAGCGTGGCGAGTCGGAAATGCTCAAGACCAAGAACTTCGGCCGCAAGTCTCTCGATGAGATTCGTCGCGTGCTGGAAAATATGGGTCTGGAATTCGGCATGAAAGTCGACGACTTCGAGGGAAAATACCAAGAGTGGCTGAAGGGGAAGAATAAAGATGAGGCATAGAAAAGCCGGAAAAAAATTCGGGATGAAGCCGTCTCACCGCAAGTCCATGTTTCGCAACATGGCTCGCTCCATGGTGACACATGAGCGCATCCGTACGACCGAAATACGGGCCAAAGAACTTTGCAAGGTAGTCGACAGTTTGGTGACTCTTGCTCTGCGCAATGACCTGCATGCCCGTCGTCAGGCTTATAAGGTTCTTGAAAACCATCAGCTTGTGCAGAAGCTCTTCGATGAAATCGGACCTCGCTTTGCTGGTGTAAACGGTGGTTTTACTCGTGTTGTAAAGCTGGGACAGCCCCGCCGCGGCGATTGCGCTGCCATGGCTGTGATTGAGTTCAGCCTGCTGGCTGGCGAAAAGCCCGCTGCCAAGACCGAGGAAAAGCCTGCCGGAGAGGCAAAGCCGAAGAAGGCTCCTGCCAAGAAAACGGCTGCTGCCAAGAAGGAAGAGGCTCCTGCTGAAGAAGCGGAAGCCAAACCCAAAAAGGCTCCTGCCAAGAAAAAGGCTGCTCCCAAAAAGGAAGAGGCTCCTGCTGAAGAAGCCGCTGCCACAGAAGAGGAATCTGCAGAAGAGAAATCTGCAGAAGAAAAGCCTGCTGAAAAAACTGAAGAATAAGCAGTTTTTTCAAATTACCTGTCTGTTCAAGGGCGATCCGTTAGGGTCGCCCTTTTTTTGTACTATGAAAATAGATCCGTCCCATGTATTGTATTGGCATTATGGATATTCGACGTCTTGAGGCGTTCAGCAAAGTGTATGAGCTTGGCAGCTTTTCCAAAGCAGGTGAAGAGCTTTTTCTTTCACAGCCTACCATCAGCGCACATGTTTCCTCTCTTGAAGATGAGCTGGGCGTACGACTTTTTGACCGGCTCGGCAGAACCATCGTGCCTACAAAGGCCGGAGATATCCTTTATCGCCATGCTTGCGAGGCGTTCAAGAGCCTTGAGAATGCACAGGCGGAAATTGGTCTGTTGCAGAATTCCGTTGGTGGGGAATTGGTTGTGGGTGCGAGTACCATACCCGGCCATTATTTTCTTCCACAGGTCATTTCTGGTTTTCTGAATCAGCATCCTGCTGTCAAAGCTATCCTTCGTATTGAAGACTCCGCAGAAATTGTTCGACTGGTCGCTTCCGGCGAGGTAGGACTTGGAGTTGTCGGGGCCGAGTATGCGTCGACAGGGCTGACGTATGAAAAGCTTTTTACCGACGATCTTGTGGCTATTGGGCCTGCCGGACGCCGTTGCGGCGGGTGGGATGATTGCAAGCAAGTCATCGCCATGCCCTGGGTGGTGCGTGAGAAAGGGTCAGGCACTAGGGAGACCACTCTGCGCGCTCTGGAGCAGGGCGGATATCAGCCGCATACTTTTCATACTGCCATCACTGTTTGCAGTACGCATGCTGTTCTGGAGTGTGTCCGGTTGGGACTGGGAGTGAGTATTACTTCGCGGATGGCGGCCAAGAGCTATCTGGAGCGCGGGGAATTAGTCGAGCTTGATTTGCCCGGAGTTGCCCTGCAGCGCAGTATGTTCCTCGTATACCATGAAAAGATGCACAGGTTTCCGGTCAACAGATTCTTTTTCGATCATATCCGGGCTGTGGCATTGGAAATTGAATCCCGTAAAAGCGCATAAGGAACAATGAAAAAATTTTCGCTGGTCTCCACTGTAAAAGCTGCTGGTTGAGCAGCCAAAATTGCTCCGGGGGACCTGGAGTCTGTTTTGGCGGGCCTTAACATGCCGCACGATTCACGCCTTCTGACAAGCCAATCAACCAATGAGGACAGTGCCATTTTGACATTTCCTTCGGGGCAGGCGCTTGTTCAGACTGTGGACTTTTTTACGCCCATCGTAAACGATCCCGTATGGTTCGGTCGTATCGCCGCTGCCAATGCGCTTTCGGATGTGTACGCAATGGGGGGGGAGCCCTATTGCGCCATGAACATCGTCTGTTTTCCCATCAAGACCATGGACAAGTCCATTTTGCAGGGAATTTTACAAGGGGGGCTGGAAAAGATCACCGAGGCAGGCGCCGTGCTTGCCGGTGGCCATAGCGTGGAAGACGATGAGATAAAATACGGCCTTGCCGTTACCGGGGTGGTGCCTCCGGACAGCTTTGCTTCCAACGACGGCCTGTGCCCCGGCGACATGCTGTTGCTGACCAAGCCTATTGGCACAGGGGTTTTGGCGACAGCCCTGAAAGCCGACCTTCCCGAAGAGGACATCTACGAACGGCGTCTGTATGAAGTCGCCTCCCGCCTGAACAAGGGCGGCGGAAGAGCTGTGCGGGAGCTTGGGCTGCGAGGTGCCACGGATATAACCGGTTTCGGACTTGGAGGGCATCTGCTGGAAATGGCCAAGGCGTCCGGGGTCAGCGTGGACATCGTCGTCCGCGACGTACCATTGATCGACGGAGTGGTGGAACTTGCCACCATGGGAATGATTCCGGCGGGTAGTTTTGCCAACAAGACGTTCTGTTCATCGGTTGTGAGTATTGCTCCAGGGCTGGACCCGCTTTTATGCGACCTGATGTTTGATGCCCAGACTTCCGGCGGAATGGTGATTGCCGTGCCCATAGAAAAGCTGGATCAGGCCATGGCCATTCTGGAAGAAGAGGGGGATTTGGCTGCCTGTATCGGCGCCGTGACAGCGCGCGACCAGCGGCCTGCCTTTCTCAATCTGGTGTAGTTTCCGCAAAGGGTGCCTGGGGAAGTAGCCGGGCTCTGATAAACATCCGGACTTCTTCTTCAAGTTCATCCATGGGCAGATGATGGTAGAAGTGGAGTTTGCCCGCCCCTATCATCAGAGCGTAAATGCCATACGACGTCGACTTGGCATTGAGATCCTTAGTAAAATTTCCCTTTTCTACTCCCATTCTTATCCAATATTCGATGAGCCGGATGTATCTTCCGTGGAGTATTCTCAGATCTGCCTCCGGAAAAACATTCAGATCTAATGTGTCGAACGCGGTATTTTTTAAGAGAAATGTCTGTCCTTCTGTATTGTTTTGTATGAAAGAGAAAAATATCTGTGCACATTTGTAAATGCATTCAAGAGGATCTTTTTCCCTGGATATTTCTGCAACTGTTTTTTTGTACAGTGCATGCATTACACGCCAGGTGACAATGAAAAGCAGGTTATCCTTGCTTTTGAAATAATAAATTATTGTTCCCGGAGACACCTCGGCCAACGAGGCAACTTCGCTTATGGGGGTGGTCTCGAATCCCTTCTGTGCAAAAAGTTTTTGCGCAGCATTAAGTATTCTATCGACCTTGTGCATTCAGCAATCCCATTTTTGGAAGAAAAAAAAGATAGGGCCGCTGAACGCAACGACCCTATATAAATATCTCTGACGTCTCGTTCTGTTGAGCCGTAAGTTTTCACCTTGCAAGGTATCAAGCCTCAGCTTGCAGCTCTTCCTGAGTGGGGACAGTTTCCTGGGCTGGTGCCGAAGGTTTGTCTTCTGCAGCCAAGCTGGACATATCCCCCAAGCATTTGGTCATGGAGAGTTCTTCTGCTGAGAAAATGCGGTTGATGTCGAGGAGCATTACAAAGTCGTCGTCCATCTTGGCCATGCCCTGGATGAAGTTGATATCCACACTTGCGCCCATGCGCGGGGCAGGGTCGATGGATTCCGGCGAAATCTCCATAACCTCGCGCACGGAGTCGGCCAATGCGCCAAGAATGGTCATTTCGTCTTCCAGAGCCACCTCTACGATGATTATGCAGGTGTTCACCGTGTCTTCGGCTGCTTCCATGCCGAACTTCAGGCGCATGTCCACAACGGGCACGGCATGCCCCCGCAGGTTGATGACGCCGCGCATGAAATGGGGCGTTCTGGGAATGCGCGTAATGCTGGCAAGTTCCAGAACTTCGCGCACGGTGGCTATATCCAGGGCAAAAACTTCTTTGCCCAGGGTGAACGTGAGGAATTGGTTGGTTTCGATGGATTTTGCTCCCATGGCTTTCTCCTTGGCCCGCATAAAGGACCGTCTTACCGCAGAACGATAATCGTATCTGGCGGGCCGTCAGGCCCGCCAGATACTCTAGAATCGTTCGAATTCCGAATCCATATCGTCTTGGTCCATGTCCAGGGCCAGCTTCACGCCACCTTGTTCCGTCTTGGGAGCATGGGCGGGCTTGCTGCCGGGGGCCTTGGGCTGGGGGCGTTGCGGAGCGGGTAGATCCCTGTGCCGCATCTTGTGTTGCTGCCCCATGTCTATCCGGAAGAAGGCGATGGTCGCCTGCAATTGTTCTGCCTGGGACGAGAGCTCTTCTGCCGTGGAGGCCATTTGCTCGGAAGCGGAAGCGTTCTGCTGAACCACCTGGTCGAGTTGCTGAATGGCCTTGTTGATCTGGGAAGCGCCTGTGTTCTGCTCGTTGCTGGCGGCGGCAATTTCCTGCACCAGCTCGGCGGTGCGTCGGATGTCCGGAACCATCTTGTTGAGCATCTCCCCTGCGGTTTCGGCAACAGCCACGCTGGAGGTTGAAAGCTCGCTGATTTCCGAGGCCGCGTTTCCGCTGCGTTCCGCCAGCTTGCGGACTTCGGCTGCCACAACGGCAAAGCCCTTGCCGTGTTCGCCAGCCCGCGCCGCCTCAATGGCGGCGTTCAGGGCCAGTAGGTTGGTCTGTCTGGCAATCTCTTCAATAATGGTGATCTTGTCGGCAATATCCTTCATTGCCGTAACGGTCTCGCTTACTGCCTTTCCGCCACCCTCGGCATCCTTTGCGGATTGGATGGCGATACGTTCTGTCTGCTGGGCGTTGTCGGCATTCTGTCGGATATTGGCGGCCATTTCTTCCATGCTGGAGGATATTTCCTCCACACTCGCGGCCTGTTCCGTGGCTCCTTGGGAAAGGCTTTCCGAAGAGGCGCTGAGTTCTTCGCTGCCGGAGGCGACGTTTTCTCCCGCGCTGGACACTTCCCCGACGATTTCCCGAAGCTTGTTGACCATTTCCCGGAGTGCGTTGGCAAGTTTGCCTATTTCATCACGCTGGTGCACGGCGATATCCGCGCTGAGGTCTCCCTTGGCAACGTCTTCGGCAAAGTTGACGCCGAGCAGGAGAGGACGGGTTATGGCTCTGGTGATAAGTAAGGCGAATAAGAGGCCGATGACCAATGCCACGGCAGCACTGACAACCATGAAGGTGACGCTGGACGACATCTCTTGTGCCATTTTGGCTTCCTGGTCGATACGGGCAACTTCACAAACCTTTTGTGCATTGCGGGCGGCTGAAAGCATGTGCTCGTTTGCTGCATGTTCATCCCTGATAAGCTGGGCATAATTTTGGAAACTTTTCCAGTATGTCGTAATAGAAGAGATAACCCCGTCGATCTGGTCGACATTGAGCTTGAACTTGAAGCGCGATTTCAAATCGTTGGATTGTTCCAGGATGGTTTCCACGCTTTTTTTGACCTTGGCCAAATAGGCTTCATCCTTTGAAATGATGAGTTCTTTCTCGTTTTTGCGGGCATCGAGAAAAAGTTTCACCAGCCGGTTGGCGTCATCAGCCTTTCTCAGTTTGTCGTCTACGAGTACATCTGTTGCTTTTCCCGAGGCGCGCAACTCGGTAAGTTGTTTCTTTTGGTCTGCCCGAATTCCTTCGGCCATCCTGAGCGCGTCGCCTGCCTCCGCACGCATTGTCTTCATGAGCTCTCGGCTCTTCTGTTCCATGCTTACGACATTCTTGAAGGCCTTCTCATATTCGTCCACGGATGCCAAAACCTGGTCCATCTGGTCTTTGTTGAGCTGGTCGGTGAAAAGTTCCTTGGTTGCCAGTGCCTGCTTGCGAATATCGGCAACCCTGGCAAAGGCAGCATCGGCGTACGACTGCTCGCCGCGCATTATGAAATTCTTTTCCTGTTGCCGGGCCTGCAGAATGATTTTGACCATCCTGCTGACGTCATCCGCCTTAACAACGCGCTCCGAAGCGTCGTTTATCCCCTTGACTCCAATGAGGGCGACCATGGCGGTCAGCGCTAGAACAATACCGAATCCCAATCCCAGCTTAATACCCAACCTCATGTTTTTAAACATGTCTCCTCCCTCCTCTGGGGTCGTTACGGGGCGTCCGCAGTTTGCTGCGGGTTTCTTGAATTGTTGTTGCCAGCGTCTTTCCGTGCCTGTGGCTACGGAAAGCAGGCAGATGCGCATACGCCGTCTTTCCAGGTGCCGAGATGGAAAGACGGCACTGAATGAGTATTCAATTAATAGTAACTTCCCTACACATTTTTAGTCAAGGAAACATGAATAAAAAACATATAATTTATGTGGAATTTCTATCGCTTATAGCTTAGAAAAAATGATTTTTACTTTTTTGTTGTGTAAATACAGCTGGTTATTTGTCGTGCACATGGGTGAGGTGATCGAAATAATATTCAGCAAGAAAATGAGGATATTGGAAGGATCTTCCAACTGAACCGCGGCGCAAGACCTCATGGGCCTCCTGCCCAAATCTTGGTCAGGAAACGTCATACACCGTAGCTACGCACGAACAGCGGCGATGAGACTTACATGCAGTTGGCCGAAAGAGGGATTTCCAGATGGGGGCGGGCTATTGGGGAAGACGAGAGGCGGGCCTGTGTAAAGCGCTGGGCTTCTTTTTCCAATATTTCCAACGAATGGCCAAAGTACTCGTGCAAACGGGCCGAACCACAGAGGTAGGAGACAATGGCTGCTGTCACTTCCTCAGGAACGGCATCAGCTATGGACCCGTCTTTCAGACCTCGGGAAACAGCTTCCTCCAGAAGCATGCGATACCGCTTGTGCAGCATCTTCAGATCGGCATTGGGAAAGGCTCTGGTATCCAGGGTATCGAAAACCGTGTTGCGGAGCAACATTCGGTAGGCGGCTTGATTTTCCCGCAAAAAATGGAAAAAAGCAGCTACGAATGCGGTCACGGTTTCCATACCGTTTGTACTGGTAGGGAGTTTTGAAGCAGTTTTCTTATATAAGGAGTTCAATACATTCCATGCTACAATAAAAAGAAGATTTTCTTTATTCTTGAAATGGTAGATGATTGTACCGCCAGCAACTCCGGCTTCTTTCGCGATGTCGTTTACGGTAGTATTTTCATAACCATTCTGGGAGAACATACGTTGCGCAGTAGTAACAATTGCTTTTATTTTATCCATCATGGGTCCTTGAAACGGTAACTGTAATTTGAGATGCAGCTTGTATTTCATTAAAGGATATCAATACTGCTGCTAAAGTACAACCTGTATTGAACTGGATTCCAGCAATTGACAAAAAACGCCGGAACTCATGGGAGATCCGGCGTTTCTTACTTAAAATAGAGAATGTTACAAACCAGCTGCTGTATTACGGGAAAACAGGCTGTATCTTTTCGAAAAGGCTAGAACTGCTGGTCATAGCTTCCGATGTATGCGGTAACCCTTTCCTGGGAGTCTTCCAAACGTTTGCGCAACTGCTTTTTGTAGTCGTCAATGTCCACAGTGTTCCGCGCCACACCGCTGTCCATTGCAGCCTGGGCAACAGCACCGGAAACAAACTCGATCAGGCGCCTGTCCAGAGGCGTGGGGATGACGTAGTCCACGCCGTACTCCATGGAATCCACACCATATGCGTCCAGAACATACTGCGGCACCTGTTCCTTGGCCAACGCAGCAAGGGCGTGGGAGGCCGCAACCTTCATTTCTTCGTTGATGCACGTGGCGTTTACATCCAAAGCACCGCGGAAGATGTAGGGGAAGCCGAGTACGTTGTTGATCTGGTTGGGGTAGTCGGAACGGCCTGTGCCCATAATGGCGTCGGGACGCACGGCCTTGACTTCGTCGTAGGAAATTTCCGGTACCGGATTGGCGCAGGCAAAGATTATGGGGTTGGAGCCCATGCTCTTGACCATATCCTGCGTTACCATGCCTGCCACGGAAAGGCCAAGGAAGCAGTCTGCGCCCTTCATGGCCTCGGCCAGGGAGGCGTAGGCCTTTTCCTGGGCAAAGTAGCGTTTCTGTTCGTTGAGGTCTGTACGTCCCTGATGGATGTGGCCGCGTGAATCGAACATGGAAATGTTCTCACGGCGTACACCCAGATTCTCGTAAAATTTGCTGCAGGATGTGGCCGCGGCCCCTGCGCCGCTGACCACCAGGCGGATGTCCTCGGCTTTTTTGCCGGAAATTTCCAGGGCGTTGATCAAACCGGCGCCGGAAATGATGGCGGTTCCGTGCTGATCGTCGTGGAAGACCGGGATGTTCATCTCCTTTTTGAGCTTTTCTTCAATGTAAAAGCACTCGGGAGCCTTGATGTCTTCCAGGTTGATGCCGCCAAAGGTCGGTTCCATGGCCTTGACGATCTTGCACAGTTCGTCCGGGTCGGTAACGTCCAGGTTGATGTCGAAGACATTCACGTCCGCGAACACCTTGAACAGTACGCCTTTGCCTTCCATAACGGGCTTGCCGGCCGTCGGGCCGATGTTGCCCAGGCCGAGTACGGCGGTTCCGTTGGAAACCACGGCCACCAGGTTGCCACGGCCGGTGTAGTCGTAGGACAGGGCCGCATCCGCCTGAATGGCTTTGCATGCTTCGGCCACGCCGGGGCTGTAGGCCATGGAAAGATGCTTCTGGGTTGCGCAGGGTTTGATGGGAACAACTTCTATTTTACCTTTCCCGGGCTTCGAATGGTAATCCAGTGCTTCTTGGGGAGTGAACAGGGCCATGTGAGCAACCTCCATAGGTGTGAATGGAACAATATGAAGAATGTAGTGCAGTCGACTTCAGGCCGCACCGGCCTCAGGAAATAGAAGGGCAAACTCTAGCCGAGGGTTTCGGCGAATGCAAGGCGTCAAGGCCCTTGGAGCTTTCCCTTAGTTCGTATACAGTTGGCCGGTAAGGCATGTGCCGCCAGTGCAGACACTATGGATGTATTTGGAATTGTATGCCGTAGCAGGAGGTTGCAATGAGCGCGATTCTGGAACTGACAATTTCTCCCATGGACAAGGGCGGAAGCCTTACTCCGTATGTTTCCCGGGCTGTGGGCATCATCAAGAGCTGTGGCCTGCCATATATTTTCGGCCCCATGGGCACGTGTATCGAAGGTGAGTACGATGCCGTAATGGGCGTTGCCCGGCAGTGTTTTGAAGCCCTGAAAACAGACTGTGACCGTATTTCCATCACTATGCGGGTGGATTACCGCAAACAAGGGGAAAACCGGCTGGCGGGCAAAGTGCAATCTGTGGAGGCCGAATTGGCCGAACTTCAGGGCAGGGCGTAATGTCCCAGGCCGCCAGAAAAAATTTTGACCTCGCAGTCTATCTGGTAACGGATAGGGAACGCTGTTTGGGCCGAGACCTGCGAGACATCGTTTCCCTGGCCGTGGAAGGCGGGTGCACCATGGTGCAGCTGCGTGAAAAGGATGCCGATACCGGAGAGTTCGTTGCCCTGGCACGCGACCTGATGACGGTGCTGCGGGATACCCAGGTTCCCCTGATCATCGACGACAGGGTGGATATTGCCCTGGCCGTGGGAGCTTCGGGAGTTCACGTGGGCCAGAAAGACATGAACGTTTCCGACGTGCGTCGGCTGATGGGGCCGGATGCCATTGTCGGCCTTACGGTGCACAGCGAGGAGCTGGCCCGAAAGGCTGCCGATTTGGATATCGACTATCTGGGTGCGGGGCCTGTTTTTCCCACAAAAACCAAAAAGAACGCAGCCCCGGCATTGGGCATGGACGGACTGGCCCGCATCTGCCGGGCCACACATCACAGGCTGGTGGCCATAGGGTCCCTCACGGCGGACAAGGCCGCAGACGCCGTACGGGCCGGAGCCGAAGGCGTGGCCGTGGTGTCGGCAATCTGTTCCGCTCCTTCACCCCGGCTGGCGGCAGTGGAAATTGCGGCTGCCGTGCGTCGGGTCTACAAAGGCGGCTGAAGCAATGCGTTCCCTGGTCATCAACCTTACCCGGTTCGGAGATCTTCTCCAGACCCAGCCCGCCGTATCCGCATTGGCGCAGCAAGGCGAGACCGCCGTGGTCTGTCTGGCAAATTTTACCCAGGCGGCCGGGCTGCTCTCCGACCTGTCGGGGATATTCAGCATCCCTTCGGGGGAAATTCTCCGGCTGACTGAAAAAGCCTGGCCCCGTGCCATTGGCGAGTTGTGTAGCTGGGCCGACCAAGTATACCGCGAATTTCATCCCGACGTTGTGGTCAATCTTACGCCGTCGCTGCCGGGGCGTCTGCTTTCCCGCTATTGGAGCGGGGCCCCATGCGTGGGCCTGGGCATGGACGAGCTGGGCTACGCTGCCAACTCGACGCCCTGGGCCGATTTTCTGCAAACCGCCAGCGCCAACCGCGGGTGCAGCCCTTTTAATGTAGCGGATTTGTTCCGCTATGTGGCCGGAGTCGGTCAGGTGCCGCCCCGGTTCAATTTGCGGCAGCCCGGTGAAGAGGCGCAGAAAGCCGCGTGGGCCTTGCTGGGGGGAAATCCCGGCGAGATCCCGAACACAGGGGGCACCGGGCAGGGCAAAATTACCTTTGTGGGCCTGCAGCTGGGGGCCAGTGAAGAGCGAAGACGTTGGCCGTTGGAATATTTTGTGGCGCTTGGGGAACGGCTCGCCCGTGCAGGGGGAGTGCCGGTTCTGCTGGGCGGTCCGGCAGAAGAGGAACTCGGGCAGCGATATGGGCAGCTGGCGCGCCATCATTATATTAATTGTATAGGCAAAACGTCCCTGCCGGAACTTTCCGCTCTGCTGTCCGCTTTGCGCCTGTTGGTAACCAACGATACAGGCACCATGCATCTGGCCGCCGGGCTTGGCATCCCCATTCTGTCCATTTTTCTGTGCACGGCCCAACCTTGGGATACCGGCCCCTATCTGGCGGGCAGCCTTTGCCTGGAACCGGACATGGACTGCCATCCCTGCGCCTTTGGAGTCGCCTGTCCGCACGACCATGGCTGCCGTCGGGCCATTATACCGGATGCCGTGGCCCGTTTTGCCCTGGCTCGGCTGGAAACAGGGGAGTGGGGAAACGCTGCCCCCGGACTGCGTGGCTGGAAAAGCAGGGTGGACGAGAATGGCTTCATGGCTCTGGAACCTTTGCCCGGGCAGTCGGTGGGGGATCGTGAAGCCTGGATAGCCCTGCAGCGCATCTTTTATCGTCAATTTCTCGACGGTGAGTCCATAGTGCTTCCTTCCCATGCTGTGGAGCAACTCTCTCCACAGGTTCGCGATGCCGTTCGGGGCACACTGGAAGAGGCGCAGGCCATGGCGACGCTGCTGGGCAAGCAGGCCCAGGTACTCTCCCAGGCCCCGCGTTCCGCCCTTAAAACCAAATTTCTCGCCTTTTGGCAGCGGCTCACTTCTCTGCTTTCCGAAAACGGTCACTTCAGTCCCCTGGGGCGGCTCATGCTTTCCCAGGCGCAGGAAGAGGGCGGTTCGCTGCAGCGCATCATTGCCATTTTGCAGAGCTACGAAGAACTTTTTGCCGGAATCCAGCAGGGGCTTGAATAGTTTTTTCAAGAGGGAAGTTTTTTTTCATTTTTTTCCCGTTTCCGTCTTTATTCCTCTCTTTGATGCCGAAAACCACGCCTTTCAACTCTTCTCCATTCTTTTCGAGTCCCCTGGGCGGTGTTGGTGACGACTCTGCTTGGCATGTTTGGCACGATTGTTGATATACACACCGCAGAGACAACCATGCGTGCAATATTTGCAGGAGGAGAGTCAAGATGATCACAGTGGACGGAAGGCAGATGGATCTGCATATCGAAAACTTCGAGAACCTCGAACAGCTGCTGGTTAAAGTTGTCGAGGGAGATGCTTTGCAGGATCGCGTTGTTACGGACGTGTACGTAAACAACGAGGCGTTTTCCGAAATTTACCCGCACCAGGCCGAGGACATCGAGTCCAATGCCATTGAATCCGTGGAAATCAAGACCATGGATTCCAAGGAAATGGCCGTCAACATCACCCGCGAACTCTACAAAGTCATTCGCATTATGGAAAACGGGGCCAAAGAAGTGGCCGAACTTTTCCGCAAGGCCGATGACAGCGAAGGGCTGGACCTGTTCCAGGACCTGCTGGACGTGACCCGGGATTTTTTCGGCATGGTCGGTGTGCTGCGCTCCGAATTCAGTTTGGACGAACATGAAATACTCAACAACGCAGTTGAAGAGTTGTCCAATCTGTTTTCCGAGATGGTTGAAGTTACCGAGAACGAGGACTGGATTCTTTTGTCCGACCTGCTCGAATACGAGTACATCCCGGCCGTTGTTCGTTGGAAAAACGTGGTGGCCAAGCTGCGTGAAGACCTGCGCGACGCCAACTAGCCCGTAGGTTTTATGTCCGGAGAAATCCGGCGCGCCCGAAGCCCTAAAGGAGGCTACAATGCCCACCAAGTTGGATTTGTTGGACAAGGCCTTGGATATGAGTGAGGTCGAACTGGAGTATCTTGTTGACGGCGACGTCGACAAGGCCGAACAGGCCGCAACGGAACGCGGTGACCTGATTCGTCGTATCCTGTCCATGAGCGATGACATGTCTCAGGATCAGCTTTTGGACAAATTGACCCAGTTGAGGAACATGCAGTCGCGGCTTACCGCCGAAGCCCGCAAACTGCACGACCAGCTGCGCATTGATCTTACCCGGGCCAAGCAGGAATCGAAAAGGCATTCCAGCTACGGCAAGAGAACCGCCAAAAGCTCCATGAGCGGCATAGGGTTCTCCGGGTGGCGCGCCTGAAATTTCGGTTATCCCAAAAAAAGCACGCAGATTTATACAAATGAACGACTCCGTGGATCGGCAACAGCCGGTTCACGGAGTTTTTTGTGCAATGTCGGTTCTTTGACGAACAGAGCAGCCGGTGGCGCATTCGATATTTCCATACGTTTCAGCGGCAAGCCTTGCATTGCCGATACAGGCAGGCTAATAGGTTGCTGGTAGCGGCACGTTCGCACAAGGCCATGACTTGCCGAAAAGCCACCATCCCTCTGATTTTTATTGGGAAGGCAGCTTTTTCATAATTTCACGGCCTGAATTATTTTGAAAACAAACCAAAGACGGAGCCAATTTTTATGCGTCAAAAACTTACGGTCCTGTTTGCGATTGCTCTTCTGGTCCTGGCTGTGGGCTGCAACGAGCAGTCGGCCTCTTCATCTCCCCGCGTTGCGGTTGTGGATGCCAACAAGGTGATGCAGGAATGCGCACCGGGCAAACAGGCCATCGGCCACCTGGAAGAAATCAGCAACAAGGTTCGCAAAGACATTGAGCCTCTCCAGGAAGCCATCAAGAAAGATCAGAGCGATCAGGAGTCCATGAAGAAGTTCCAGGAAACCCTGGGCAAGGCTCAAAAGCTTCTGACTTCCGAACAGGATCGTCTGTTCGGTCAGCTGAACAAGGCCTTTACCGAACGCCTGGAAGCTTACCGCAAGGCCAACAACTTCAGTGTTGTCCTGCTCAAGAGCCAGGTCCTGGCGTATGACGGCGCAGCCGACATCACCAACGCCATGGTCAAGGAAATGGACGGGGTGAAGCTTTCCCTGGAAACCCCCAAGACCGAAGAAAAGGCTGAGCCTGCGGCAGCTGCCGAAGAGTCTGCAGAAGGTTCTGCCG
The DNA here is from genome assembly GCF_049723905.1 of Desulfovibrio sp. 7SRBS1. Lineage (NCBI taxonomy): Bacteria > Pseudomonadati > Thermodesulfobacteriota > Desulfovibrionia > Desulfovibrionales > Desulfovibrionaceae > Desulfovibrio > Desulfovibrio sp. 7SRBS1. The sequence continues at coordinate 75,189 of NZ_JBJKFD010000001.1, forward strand.
ACAAGAAGGCCGAATAGCCTTACATCGTTTCGCACAACGGGGAGAGAACCTTCCCGAATAATGTGGCACGTAATCCGGCAGATCCGAAAGGGTCTGCCGGAATCTTGATTATAAAAGCAACTTGCCGAGATTTCAGGAGCTTTTCATGGCCAAAGATATGGATTTCTACAAGCAGTACGTTTTGGACTGTTTTACCCGCCAGGAAACCAACAGTCTGCTGATCATGAGCATTGTGGCCACCGCTGGCGACGACCTGGAAATCGAAGACCTGCCTCATATTGTTCCGGCCGTTCGTGCGCTGGAAAAGGAAGGCAAGCTGCGGCCGGAAGATGCCCGCGGGTATCTGCGACTGCGCTAACGGCTCGGTATCTTTGTAGTCTTCACATTCCCACCATAGTACTACCGTGTAATCATGCTTGAACATACCTTTATTCATTTGCCCGGAGTGGGCGAAAAGACCGAGTCCCGCCTGTGGGAACGCGGTTTTTTGCATTGGGACGACGTTATCGGGCAGGAAGATCCTCCGTTTTCCCGCGCCAAAAAAGGGTTGGCCCTGAGTGCGTTGGAAGAATCCCGCAAGCGTCTGGCGCAACGGGATTGCGATTATTTCGCACAACGTCTGCCTGCCGGAGAGCACTGGCGGCTGTTTCCCGATTTCGGCGACAAGGTGGGCTACCTGGATATCGAAACCACAGGGCTGGGCAATGGCTCCGGCGACCACATCACCACCATAGCCCTGTACGATGGGCAGACGGTCCGCACCTATGTGCATGGTCGCAATCTGGAAGACTTCGAGGACGACATCCGGGAATGCTCCCTGCTGGTGACATTCAACGGCAAATGTTTCGACATCCCGTTCATCGAGCGCCAGATGCGCATCAAACTTCCCGTGGCGCACATCGACCTGCGCTTTGTGCTCAAGGCACTGGGCATGAAGGGTGGGCTGAAAAGTTGCGAAAAACAGTTCGGCCTGGACCGCGATGAACTGGACGGGGTAGACGGATATTTTGCGGTTTTGCTGTGGCAGGAATTCGAAAACACGGGCAATGAAAACGTTTTGGAGACCCTGCTGGCATACAATGCCGCCGACGTCATAGGGCTGGAAGTACTGTTGCATCACGCCCTGGCAGCCAAATTTCGGGATACACCGTTCGGGCCCGACTATCCCGTGTCCATTCCCGAGCCTGTCGCCAATCCGCATACTCCCGATGTTGAGTTGGTTCGGCAGATGAAGCTGTTGCATTACGGATTATAGAAAAAATTTTTCAATAATCGCCCCAGCGGGCAGTCAAAGCGCGGATGCTACGGTCTCCGCGCTTTGTGCGTTTACGAAGGGGACGTTTTTGTGGAGGGAAGCCACTTGCCAGCCATAGGACTTTACCTTAACTGTTGACGCGTCAACAATACTCTGCTGGAGCAGGTTTGCAGGAATTTCAAATGACAGAAAAAGACAAGGAATTGCAGCTACATAAAAACCGGCCTGTTTCCTTCGGATACAGGGTTGCTGTTTTGGCTCGGCTGCAGGCCCAGATTATGACCCCGCGTGTCGAAGCATTGGGCCTTTCGTATTGCGGGGTGCCCATCATGGCGGAACTGTATTTTCTTGAACGCGAGGTTACGCAGGACGAATTGGTTACCAGGTTGCTGTTGGACAAGGCGGCTGTTGCCCGCACCCTTGGCGATCTGGAAAAGAGAGGGCTGGTCCGGCGGAGGGTAAATCCGGACAACAGACGCCAGAAGCTTGTTGCCCCTTCCGAGGAAGGGTGGAAATTGCACGAACAGCTTTGCAGCGAGCTGCGGAGCATGTCGAGTGTTTTGGCTGACGGCTTTACTGATGATGAAAGGGAGCTGGCCCTGCAGCTTCTGGATAGGATGATAATTAACGGTATGAGGTACAAGAATGCAATGCAAGACGTGTGAGGCGCAGACGGAAGCCATTTCCGAATGGAAGGTTTTGTTCATCGTCTGCGTGGCCCAGTTTTTGGGGCCGCTCATGGGGTCTTCGGTAGGCATAGCACTGCCTTCCATCGGCTACCATTTCTCGGCCAGCGCGGCCATGCTCAGCCGCGTGGAGTCGGACTATATATTGGCTTTTTCCATTATTTTGCTTCCGGCAGGGCGTTTCGGCGACATCTACGGGCGCAAAAAGGTTTTCACCGCCGGGCTCATACTTTTTACCTTGGCCACGGCCGTGCTTCCCTTTGCCTGGAACATTGGGGCGTTTGTCCTCATCCGGCTTTTCCAGGGATGCGGAGCGGCCATGATTACCAGCACCAGTGTCGCCATCCTTATGATGGTCTTTCCTCCGTCCGTGCGCGGGCGTGCCATGGGCATCATTACGGCGTCGGTCTATACCGGTATATCCGTCGGGCCAGTCGTGGGGGGAGCCGTTGTTACCCATTTGGGCTGGCAATGGGTTTTCTATATGGTCCTGCCGCTCTGTCTCATTGCCGTTTTGCTCACCTTCTCCCAACTGCGCGGGGAATGGTTCGGCGATAAGGGCGGAACCTTCGACTGGCTGGGAACTGTGTTTTTCATGGGGTCCATCAGCGCGTTGGTCTATGGCGTCATGGAGGCCGAAGGGATTTGGGGCACGGCTTTGGTTGTGGCGGGGCTGGCTGGCCTCTGTTTTTTCCTGTGGCTGCAGAGCCATTCCAAGTCGCCGCTTCTGGATGTCTCCCTGCTGCTGCGAAACAAGGTCTTTGCCTTCAGCAACCTGGCTACGCTCATCAACTACGCTTCATCGTTCGGCGTCGTCTTTCTGTTGAGTTTGTATCTGCAATACGTGCGCGGCTGCACGCCCCAGGAAGCCGGACTTCTTCTGGTGGTGCAGCCCATTGTCCAGGCGGTGCTTTCGCCCCTGGCAGGCCGGATGAGCGATAAAATATCACCGGCCCTGTTGGCGACCTCTGGAATGGCCCTGTGTACTGTTGGTCTGGCCTGGACGGCTTTTCTTACGGTTGAAACGCCCCTGTACATCATCGGCGCCATTCTGGTGGTGTTCGGCTTTGGTTTCGGCATTTTCGCCTCGCCCAACATGAACACCATCATGAGCAGCGTGGCCGCGCGACACTATGGCGTTGCCTCCGGGCTTGTCGCCACCATGCGCACGCAGGGCATGCTGGTCTGCATGACCACCATCACCTTTGTGTTCACCATTTATCTGGGCGACGCCACGGTTTCCCAGGAGAACATTCCCGGTTTTATGAGCAGCTTGGAAACGCTTTTCATTCTGTTCAGCGGACTGAGCGTGCTGGGCGTGTTCATGTCCATGGTCCGGACCAGCGGAAAGCGCGAACCACTCAGCCCCACAGCGAAATAAGCACGGCCCCGGCAAACATCACACCTGCTCCGGCCAGGCGCATGGCAATGTTGGTTTCGTGAAAGACCAGCGCGCCAAAGCCCACGCTGAACAGGCCGGACAGGCGTTTGACCGAGACCATGTAGGCTGTCTGCACCAGGGATACCGCCCACATGTGCAGAAGCACCTGCACAAAGCTGACGCCTGCCACCAGAAAACCAGCCAGCGGGCGGTGCAGCAGGGGAGCAAAGCGTATCCGTCCACTCAGGCGCAGTGCGGAAAGAACGCAGAGGGCAAAGCTGGCAAAGAAAATCGTTCCGGAGAAAACCGGACTGCTGAGCGTGACCATCTTTTTGCCGAGCACCACGCAAAGGCCGTACAGGACGGCGGCAATGAGCATGAGGCGCGAGCCCTGTTCCTGCAAGATGGCCCGGAACGGGGCCAGGAGGTCGTCGCGTCGCAGGGTGTTCAAATTGATGATGTAGCTTCCTGCCACAATCAGGCCTATTCCCGCCACTCCTGCGTTGCTTACTGTCTCGCCCAGAAAAAGATAGCCGGTCAGGATGACAACGGCTGGCGTAAAGGACAGGAAAGGCATGGTCAGGGAGAGGGGCGAGAGGTTCACCGAAGCCATGTGGCAGATGAAACCGGCCGTGTTGAACGGCAACAGAATGACCAGCGTGTACCAGAACTGGGCCGGTATTTCGTTGGGCCACGGAAGCAGCAGGAGCATGCCGAAGCTTATGGGCAGCGAATAAAGCATGGGCACCGCGGTCATGTGCAGCGGGCTCATGGAGCCGAAGAACCGTTTGGCAACGGCAACTTCCGATGCGGCGGCAAAGGCCACGGACAGGGAGACCAGAAACCAGAACGGCATTGTTGCAGGCTATTCGGCCTGGAAATCTTTGCGGTAAAAGGCCATGCGCCTGGCATGGGGGCGGAATGGCTCCAGCAGTTCGTTCTGCATGGCCTCGTCCATGGGACGATGGTCCCGCAGGGCACGGGCCAGTATCCGTACATGGTCGGCCATGGAACATCCCACCACCACAGCGGTTACGGGCAGAGACAGGGCATAGCGCAACAGCAGTTCCGGGGTGACGTACCCCTGGGGATTGATGTAGTGGCCGCCGCCAAAGACCCTTGTGCCGATGACGGCCATGCCTTTGTCCTGGGCAATGGGCAGGACGTTCTGCAAAAAGCCGTTTTCCGAAGCGCCTTCCACCACGTTGACCGGCATGACCACACAGTCCAGGGGCCACTGTTCCAGGCAACGGGCCAGAATGTCCGGATCGAAATGGCCGCTTACGCCGATGCTGCGGACCTTGCCTGCCTCTTTTGCCTGAACAAATGCCTCCAGGGCGCCGCCGGGCCGGGCAATGGCTTGGAAATCCTCGCGGGTGTGCACGTCGTGCAGCTGCCACAAATCAAGATGGTCGGTATGCAATCGCTTCAGGCTGGCGTCCAGCTCGTGCAATGCCCCGTCCCTGTCGCGCACTCCCGACTTGTCGGCCAGAAAAACAGATTTGCGGGCCTGAGGATCTTTTTCCCAGGTTGCCCCCAGGTAGCCTTCACTGCCCATGTAGGCGGGAGCGGTATCAAAAAGGGCAAGCCCCTGGTGCAGGGCTTCCTGAATGACGATTTGGGCGCCGGTTTCCTGCCCGAAAGTCCGCAGAATGCCTTTGCCCCCCAGCCCCACGCGGGTAACGCGCAGGCCGGTGGTGCCGAAGGGAACCCGGGGCAGAGGGGGGAATGCGTTGGTTTCGTTCATACTATCTCCTGCACCGACATGTACATGAATACGGGCTGGGAGGAAATACGATGTACCGGTTCAGGCAACGGCAGGAATGCGTTGCAGCAGTTCGGGCAACATTCTTTCCGGCATCAGTTCGCGCAGACAGCGCAGGTGCCCAGGCCCGCAGGTGTTGTCGTTGCACGGCTGGCAGTCCAGCCCCAGGGCAATGGCCGTGTGTTTGGAGGAAGGAAAGGTCCAGGCCTGGCTGGTGGAGCCCAGCGGCACCAGGGTAGGAGTGTCCACGGCCACGGCAAAGTGGCGCGGCGCGGAACAGTTGCCCAGGTGCAGGTCGGCGGCGTTGATGACGGCGGCCATCTGGCGCAGGCTGATGATGTCGTCCGTGATGATCAGGCTTTCCTTGTGCTGCATTTGGGCGGCAATGGCGTCGATGTCGTTGCGTTCGCCGGGACCGTAGAGCAGGAAGAAGCGCGCTTCCGGCCGCTGCTGCGCGGCCATGTCCAGCAGGGCGGCGTAGTGGGCGGCAGGCCAGCGGCGGGTGTCCCTCCTGTGGGTGGGGTCCACGGTGATGAGCGGTGTACGGCCGGGAGTCCAGCCCTCGGCACGCAGAAATTCGTCAGCCCACGTTTTTTCCGCTTCGGTCAGATACAGCCTGGGGCGTTCGCCGTTCCACTCAATGCCCAGCGGAGCAAGCACGCTGGCCTTGGCCATGGCTGCATATCCGTCCTTGGGAACGGCGGTCAGGTTGTAGAGCCAGCGCGTGTACCAGGGCGGTGAATAACTCAGCCGCACCGGAGCGCGCGAAAAGCCCACCACCCAGCGGCAACGGGGCAGTTGCTGGAAATCCACAACCAGGTCGTATCCTTCGGAAGCCACTCTGCGGTAGAAGATCAGCTCCTTGCCCAGATGGGAAAGGGCTTTTTTGTCGATTTCCCAGACCTTGTGCAGGTGAGGATTGTTCTCCAGCACCGGAGCGCATTTTTTTTCCGTAAAAAAATGAATCCGTGCTTCGGGGTAGGCCTTGTGCAGCAGTTCAACGGCAGGAGTGGACAAAAGAACATCCCCGATCTGCCGGAGTTGGCAGACCAGGATGTTCTTTGGGGATCTTTCGGAAAAAGGACGCTTCACCTAGCTTTGCACCGGAACAAGAGGTTCGTGCTGGGAGAGGTCGAACAGGCCGTGCATGGGGATGCCCAGTGTGTAGCTGGGAAGCTTTTCAAAGCGGATGAGGCCGATGTTCTTGCCTTCACCGACAGCCGAAAGCGGCGTCATGCCCAGGGGAATGGGAAAGCTCAGCGGCATGGAGGTGATGGAAGCCAGGCGCTCGCCGTATTGCTTCTGCAGAAATTCCACGATGTTGTCGCGCTCTCCGGGACCGAAGGTTTCCAGAAATACCTGACGGCTGCCGATCGGGTCGGTATGGGTCGGGTCCACGGGATCGCCCAGCATCTTGTCCCAGCGGTAGGCGTTGTTGTCTTCTTCGGGCCATTCCGGGCGGAAGAGATGGACTTCCACGTTTTTGCGGCCTTTGAAGCTTTTGATGACCATGGACAGAGTAAAGCCGCGGTCGATTTCCGGCGGAAAATCGTGGTCGAGGATGTTGAGTTCCATACTTGTCTCCTTTTGAGGGCGGCGCTTCCGGTAGGGAAGCCGCCAATCCGGATGCCCGTGGAAAATGACTTTGCCGTCAGGCTGATATTGTTTATCCTGATCAGTCTGGATACAGCGGGAGTCGCCAACCGACCTTACGGCAGACGGCTTTTTTGTGTATCTGTGGAGCCCGGACTCCCGGTATGTTTTTCAAGAGCCTGCTATAGTGTATTTGAACCGCGCTGAAAAGGGGGCGCACAGGCCATGCAAAGTGTTTTTCAGTTGGAGAGCAGATTCGAGCCCGCAGGCGACCAGCCCAAGGCCATCGACAAGCTTACGGACGGCGTGCTGTCCGGGAAGAAACATCAGGTTTTGCTGGGTGTTACCGGGTCGGGTAAAACCTTCACCATGGCCAACGTCATTGCGCGTACGGGCAGGCCGGCTCTTATACTGGCCCCGAACAAAACCCTGGCCGCGCAGCTTTACAACGAGTTCCGCGAGTTGTTTCCTCATAATGCCGTCGAATATTTCGTAAGCTATTACGATTACTACCAGCCTGAAGCCTACCTGCCGCACACGGATACCTTTATCGAGAAGGATTCGAGCATCAACGACGACATTGAAAAACTGCGTCACGCCGCCACCCACGCGCTGCTGACGCGGCCCGATGTCATCATCGTGGCTTCGGTTTCCTGTATCTACGGTTTGGGCTCTCCGGAATACTACGCCAAAATGGTGGTGCCCGTTGAGCAGGGGCAGGAACTTTCCCGGGCAAAGCTTATTGAACGGCTGGTGGACATTCATTACGAGCGTAACGACTACGACTTTACGCGCGGTACCTTCCGGGTGCGCGGCGACGTGCTGGAAATCATTCCGGCCTATGTGCGGGAAAAAGCCATACGCGTGGAATTTTTCGGCGACGAGGTGGACAACGTCTACGAGACCGACCCCCTGACCGGTGAAATCCTGTCCACCATGGGCAAAACCGTCATCTTTCCGGCCAGCCACTATGTTTCCGACCGGGACAACGTCAAGCGCGCCATGGAAGATATCCGGCAGGAGATGGTGGAGCGCACGGAGGAGTTCCGCAAGCAGAACAAGCTCATAGAAGCCCAGCGCATCGAGCAGCGCACCATGTTCGATCTGGAAACCATAGAGGAGCTTGGCTACTGCAACGGGGTGGAAAACTATTCACGCCATCTGGACGGCAGGGCTCCAGGTTCTCCGCCGGCAACACTGCTGGACTATTTTCCGGAAGATTTTCTCATGTTCGTGGACGAGTCGCACATTGCCATTCCCCAGGTGGGCGGCATGTTCAACGGCGACCGTTCGCGCAAGACCACCCTGGTGAATTTCGGCTTCCGGCTGCCTTCGGCCCTGGACAACAGGCCGCTGAACTTCGAAGAGTTTCTGGAGCGGGTCAACCAGTGCGTGTACGTATCGGCCACGCCCGGCCCCTGGGAGCTGGAACAGACCAACGGCCAGACCGTGGAGCAGGTTATCCGGCCCACCGGGCTTATCGATCCCGAAGTGGAAATCCGGCCCACCAACGGCCAGGTGGACGATCTGCTGGCCGAATGCAAGGCGCGCATGCAGCGCAACGAGCGGGTTCTGGTGACCACCCTGACCAAACGCATGGCCGAGGAACTCACAGAGTACATCGAGTCCATGGGCGTGCCTTCCAAATACCTGCATTCGGATATCGACACCCTGGAGCGCATGGCCATTATTCAGGCGTTGCGCAAAGGCGAGTTCGTCGTGCTGGTGGGCATCAACCTGCTGCGCGAGGGGCTGGATATTCCCGAGGTCTCTCTGGTGACTATTCTGGACGCGGACAAGGAAGGCTTTTTGCGCTCCACGCGCTCGCTCATCCAGACCTTTGGCCGGGCGGCGCGTAACGTGGACGCCCGCGTCATCATGTATGCGGACAACATTACCGAGTCCATGCGCAACGCCGTGCTGGAAACGGAACGTCGCCGTGCGCGCCAGGAAGAGTTCAACCGCGAGCACGACATCACCCCGGTTACCATAGCCAAATCCCTGGACAATCCCCTGGAGCGTTTTTACGGTTCCAGGGATACTGGCAAAACCAACGGCTCGGCCATGGCAGCAGAAGAACATGCCGACTATGGTCTTTCTCCCAAGGAATTGGAAAAGAGGATTGCCAAGCTGGAGCGGGAAATGCGTGATGCTGCCAAGGAATTGGAATTCGAAAAGGCCGCGGCCCTGCGCGACAGGATGCTGAAGCTGCGCCAGCTGCTGCTGGAGACCGGGGCGTGAGCGACTGGACAGGCCGTACGCGCCGCTGGGTATACCGATTCCGCAGCAAATACGATGTGTTGTGGCAGGTAGCCCTTGGTTGCCTGGGGCTGATCGTTATTTCAGTCATCGGCATTGTCGGGTACATGCTCATAGAAGGCTGGAATGTGGTGGACAGCTTCTACATGGTTGTCATCACCCTGGCCACGGTGGGGTATCAGGAAGTCCACCCCATGGGTGATGTGGCGCGATTGTGGACGGCTTTTCTTATTTTGGGCGGTGTGGGCAGTTTCATGTACATCGCCAGTATGTTTTTTCAGCTTTTGGTCGAGGGCCGTTTGCAGCGGATTCTCGCCAGACGGAGAGTGCGCAAGATGATCAGCTCCCTGGACGGACATTTCATTGTATGCGGTTACGGGAGAATCGGCTCCATTGTGGTGGAGCAGCTGACCAAGGAAAACTACCCCGTGGTGGTTGTGGAAAAGGACCAGGACCTTATCGACTCGCTGCGGACGGAAGGTATTTTGTGCATCAGCGGCGACGCCACTTCGGACGAGACTTTGGAGGCGGCTGGGCTGGACAAGGCCCGTTCGCTCATCACCGCGCTTTCGCACGAAGCATCCAACGTCTATGTCACGCTTACGGCGCGCCAACTCAACCCCAATCTCACCATCATTGCCCGGGCGGACAACCGCGCCCATATCCAGCGGCTGAAACGGGCCGGTGCGGACCGCGTTGTCATGCCGCACATCATCGGCGGCATGCGCATGGCGCAAAGCGTGCTGCGGCCATCCGTCACCAACCTGCTGGAACTTGCCATGCAGGGCACCGTGGAACTGGAGATGGAAGAGCACGTGGTGGGGCCGTCGTCCGAGCTGGTGGGCAAAAATCTCATCGAGTCGGAAATCCGTCCCCGCTTCAACGTCATCATCATCGGCATCCGCAAGGTGGACGGGGAAATGGTCTTTAATCCCGATGCGCATTTCGTTATCAGTAGCGGCGACACCCTTGTGACCGTGGGCAAGCACGAAAGCATGGTCAAGCTGCGTGAGATAAGCGGAACCAATGGTCACTCCCTGTAGATAACAGCTCAACCCAACCGCCGTATGGCGCGTTCCCATAGGAAATATGAATCAGACTTCCCAGAGCATTGCCGACCGGGTGGCCGAACTGCGGCGCCTTCTCGAATACCACAACCGTCGCTATTACGTGTTGGATGATCCGGAAATAAGCGACGCGGAATACGACGTCCTTTTTCGCGAGCTTTCCGCAATAGAGCGTGATCATCCCGAATTCGACGATCCCAACTCTCCCACCCGCCGTGTGGGAGGCGCGCCGCTTTCCGCATTCGGCCAGTACAAACACGCCGTGCGCATGTACAGCCTGGATAACGCCATGGAAGTGCAGGAATGGGAAGAGTTTGCCAAGCGGTTGCCCCGATATTTCAGCGATGAATTCGCCCGCCGTGTTCTGGACGAGGTGCGGGAGACCATGGGCGGAAAAATTCCGGACAAGGCTGCCGAAGTCATCCGCCGCGGAGCCAAAAAGGCTGCGGAACTGGGGCTGGGCAAGTCCGGTAAAGAAGTCCGCACCGTCATGTGCGACGAGGCCGAACGTGCGGTCCGGCAGTGTGTGGAACTGGGGCAGCCCCTGCTGCGCGGAGGATATGTCTGCCATGTGCTGGATGATATGCCCGAGGATGTTCTGTCCGGGCTTGAAACCGTACTCGGCTGTTTCTGGACAGACCCCAAAATGGACGGGCTGGCCTGCGAGGTGGTGTACCGCAACGGCACGCTGGAAGTAGCCGCCACCCGAGGCGACGGGGAAACGGGCGAGGACGTGACCGCCAACATGCGGACCGTCCGCAACCTGCCGTTGCAGCTGAACGGCAACCGGGTGCCTTCTCTGCTGGAGGTGCGCGGCGAAGTGGTCATGGACAAGGCCGACTTTCACGCCCTCAACGACCGGCAGTCCGAACAGGGGGAAAAGATTTTTGCCAATCCCCGCAATGCGGCGGCAGGCTCCCTGCGCCAGCTCGATTCCCGCGTTACGGCCACCCGTCCGTTGCGGTTTCTGGCCTATGGAGTGGGGCGTGTGCAATGGGACGGGGCAACGGCGGAGGATGCCGGAGCCCAAGGGCCGTGGACCAGCCAGCAGGAAACAATGGTTGGGCTGCAGGCACTGGGGCTGGACATTCCCGTACAAACCCTGCTGTGCAATACCCCGGCCGAGGTGTCCGAACGTTTCGCTGTTTTCGGTGAAATACGCGAAGAGCTGCCCATGGAGATCGACGGTCTTGTTGCCAAGCTGAACAGCGTCCCGCTGCAGAATTTTCTGGGCAGTACGGCGCGTGCTCCGCGCTGGGCCCTGGCGCTCAAGTTTCCCGCGCATCAGGTCACAACCCGTCTGGTGAACATCCGCATCCAGGTGGGGCGTACCGGCGTGCTCACACCGGTAGCCGAGGTGGAGCCGGTCAATGTGGGCGGGGTGCAGGTTTCCAATGCCACCTTGCACAACGAAAGTTTCATCCGGGAAAGGGACCTGCGCCTGGGCGACATGGTGGTTATCCAGCGGGCCGGGGACGTCATCCCGGAAATTGTCCGGGCGGTGACGGAAGAACGCACGGGCGAGGAAAGGGAATTCGTCTTTCCGGAAAACTGTCCCGAATGCGGTTCCAAGGTCGTTCTGGCCTCGGACGGGGGCGGTACAGCCAGTGCCCGGCGCATCTGGAAGTGCGTGAACCTGTCGTGCCCGGCGGTGCGGCGGCAGAAGATCATCCACTTTGTCTCCAAGGCAGGGCTGGATGTGGAAGGCGTGGGCCGCAAGTGGGTGGAAATCCTCATCGACAAGGGCATGGTGCAGACACCCGCCGATCTTTTCACCATCCGCAAGGAGCAGCTTGTTCACCTGGACCGCATGGGCGAGAAGTCTGCGGACAATTTCGTCCAGGCCTTTGAGGCTGCGGCACGGCCGTCGCTGCCCCGTTTTTTGTGCGCCCTGGGGATTGATCTGGTGGGCGAGGAGACCGCGCGTCTGTTGGCCCGCAGGTTCGGCACCCTGGAAGCCGTATCCGCAGCCACGGAAGAAGAACTGAACCAACTGCCCGGTGTCAGCTATCGTATTTCGCAGTCCCTGGCGGAGTTTTTTGCAAACACCCAGAACCATGAGCTGCTGGACCGGTTCAAGGACGTGGGCGTATGGCCGGAACCGGAAACGGACCAGGGCGGTACGCCGGAAGGTCCGCTGGCCGGAAAGCGGGTATTGTTCACCGGCTCGCTGGAGAGCATGGCCCGTGGCGAGGCTGCCAAAATTGCCCAGGCGGCCGGAGCGGAAATTGCCTCCGGAGTGTCACGCAATCTTGATTATCTTGTGGCCGGTGCCAAGGCCGGAAGTAAGTTGGAAAAGGCTCGCAAATTGGGCGTGGAAGTTCTGGACGAACAGAGTTTTCTGCAGCTGTGCGGAGCAGAGAAACAATAATTTCATCAATTCGAGACGAGGGAGAGAAGCCATGAGCACCAAGGTCATTATTAACGGAGCGGCCGGACGCATGGGCCAGACCCTGTGCCGTCTGGTAATGGAAGATTCCGATCTGGAACTTGTGGGTGTGGTGGACCGGGCCCAAAATCAGGAACGCCTGGCTGCGTATACGTGCCCCAAGGGGCCGGACCTTGCCGAGGTCATCAAACAGGCGGGCAAGGCCGTGGTTATCGATTTCAGTTCCATCGAGTCGAGCCTTGCTTTGGCAAAAACAGTGGCCGAAGCCGGTGTGATGGCTGTTATCGGCACCACGGGGTTCAATGCCGGGCAGGTGGCGGAGCTTGAAAAATCCGCAGCAAAAGCGCCTATCTTCTGGGCCCCCAACATGAGTGTGGGCATCAACGTATTGCAGCAGATTCTCCCGGAACTGGCCAAGAAGCTGGGCGTGGAATACGACATGGAGATCATGGAAATCCACCACAATAAAAAGGCCGACGCACCCAGCGGAACGGCTGTGAAACTGGCCCAGGGACTTGCCGAGGCCCGTGGCTGGGATCTTGAGGAAACCAAGTGCTACAGCCGCGACGGCATCATCGGTGCCCGTCCCCAAAAAGAGGTGGGTGTAATGGCTCTGCGCGGCGGCGATGTGGTCGGCGACCATACCGTGTACTTTTTCGGCCCCGGCGAACGTATCGAGGTGACGCACCGTGCGCACTCCCGTGAAAACTTTGCCGGTGGCGCCCTGCGGGCCGCCAAGTGGCTGGCCGGGCAAAAGCCGGGCAAGCTCTACGCCATGGCCGATCTGTTCTAGATTTCGCGGAGTTAACGTAGTGCCATTGAAAGGCGCATCCTTGTATTTGGGGATGCGCCTTTTTTATGGGAAGAAGAAGTTGGTCAGGGGGAAAATAAAAAAATGCGAGAATAACCAATAGACTTGTCGAGCGTGCAGTTTCTTCAGTAAATATAGCGTGATAATTTAATATTTTTCCCGCTCTGCTGGTGACAGCGGAGTTGAAAGCAAGTATGAATCTGTCCATGCTTCGCCACATATTCTTCGCCTTATGCATGGTATTCTTGTTAGCTACGTTAGCTGTTGCGAAGCCTCACACCGTGGGGTTCATTACTGGCGCTGCGGGGTTGGGCGATGAATCCTTCAGCGACATGACCTACAAGGGCCTGCGCAAGGCACAACGCAGATTCGGTTTTGAGCTCATGATTGCGGAACCCGATTCACCTGGAATGGTCAGCAACCAGACCATTGATGAGCTGACTAAAAACTGTGATGTGATCGTTCTTCTCGGGGCGCAGTACAACCCGCTGGCACGGGGACTGGCAGCGTCCAATCCGGATAAGAAGTTTGTCGTTATCGAAGGGAATATTACAGATAGTCCCAATGTCGCATCCATAGGGTTTCAACAGCACGAAGGTGCTTTCCTGGCCGGTGCCCTGGCCGCGATGGTTACACAAACCCATATTATCGGTTATATTGGCGGAACGGATATCCCCCCGGTACGTTCCTTTTTGGTCGGCTACACCGAGGGGGCGCGGAAGGTGAATCCCGAAGTGCGTGTTGAAAGTTTTTTTATCGGGGGGCCGGGAGATTTTTCCGGGTTTGAAAAACCGTGGGACGGGCTGCGTGTCGCCACCAGAATGTACAATAATGGTGTCGATGTCATATTTCAGGTTGCGGGAATGACCGGGAACGGAGTTATCGAGGCTGCCCGCCGGGAAGGAAAATACGTTATAGGCGTGGATTCCAATCAGGACGCCATGGCCGTGGGCCACGTACTGACCAGCATGATGAAGCGGTTTGATGAAGCCGTTTACGAGGAAATGGTCCAGCTTTTTTCCGGAAAATTCGTTCCCGGCAGCAAGAAATACGGTCTGCGGGAAAAAGGTGTCAGTCTTACGGATATGCGCTATAGTCGCGACGTGGTTTCCCCGGATATGCGGGCAAAACTCGAGAAATTGAAACAGGGCATTGTGAATGGTACCATTGTTGTGACCAATCTGCTGGATGCGTACTAGTGTCGCATTCGTTAAATCCGCATCATTACACATGCGGTAGAACGAGCGGCACGTCATATGGTGGCATGGCCCACCATGCACCGCCAAAGGCGGCGTGAGCGAACCTGAAAACCACGTTTTTCAGGTCGCGGTCTTCCGCAAAATAGGTCTACGTATTTTGTGGACAGCACACTCGTCCGGTGCCGGCGCATCTGGTCCGCCAAATCAGCTGACAGCCTACGGGCGGCATAATGAATCGTTACTCCCGGTTGCGGTTTAAGATCACTTTGGGAATCATGGTCATATTGGCTGTGATATTCTTTGTTCTTGGCATCGGGATAATAGATAAACAACGTAGGCAGCTTCTTGACGGGCTTCGGTCGCGGGCTGGCCGCGTGGCGGAGCTGGTGGCCAGTGCCAGTGTAACCCCCATTGAAAAATACAGTTTTTACCACCTTGAAAAGCTGGCCCTGGTGGCCGAGCTTTCCCCAGACGTTGTTTACTGCGAAATTTTCGACGAAAACGGCGACTCCTTCATCCAAGCCAACAACATCATCTCTTCCTCGCTTTCGGAAAAAAAGATCCGCAAGGTCGGTTCCAATGTGCTTGTGGTGCGGCGCGATATTCACTCCATGCAAAAGCTGCTGGGGTGGGTGGAAATAGGCATTACGCTCAAACCGGTCCTGGCCGACATTCAGGCCGAAAGTCTCAAGCTTTCCGCAGCCTTTGTGGCGGCACTGCTGGTGGTCGCCCTGATGCTGCATGTCTTTTTGGGAAGGATCATCGTCTCTCCCGTGCTGACCCTGGCTGCGGCAGCGGAAAGCATGGGACGGGGGGAATTTGTTCGCTCCTGCGTCATGGGAAGGAAGGATGAACTCGGTGATCTTGCCGATTCCTTTGACCAGATGAGCGCCAGGCTCAAGGAAATGTACGAAGGGTTGGAACGGAAGGTCAACAAGCGAACCGCAGACCTTACCGAGTCGAACCTCAAGTTGCGCCAGGAAGTGGTGGAAAAGGAAAAAGCGCAAAGCGAACTGCAGAAAACGCTGGCGGAGCTGCACCAGACCGTGGATGAGCTTGAGAAAGCCAACCACCAGGCAAAGCAGGCCAACCTCGCCAAAAGCGAGTTTCTGGCCCGCATGAGCCATGAAATCCGTACTCCCATGAATGCAATCCTGGGTATGGCGGAACTGCTGGAGGACACCGGGCTGAGGGACGACCAGGTCCAATATGTGAAAATCTTCAGTTCCTCCGGCGCGGTGCTGATGAATATCATCAACGACATCCTGGATTTTTCCAAAATAGAGGCTGGTCAGATCGTGCTGGAGCGGGAACCCTTTGACCTGCGCCATGAGGTCGAAGAGGTCTGCTCCATTTTTGGTCATGCCGCCCATGGCAAAGGCGTGGAATTGATTGCGGATGTGGATATGGATGTCGCTCCTGCCCACAAGGGGGATTCCACACGTTTGCGTCAGGTTATGACCAATCTGGTGAGCAACTCGGTCAAGTTCACGGATGGGGGGGAGATCGTCCTCAAAGTGAGTGTGCTGGAGTCGACGCCGGGAGCACAGATTCTGGGATTGCAGATAAGCGATACGGGGGTGGGCATCCCCGAGGAAAAATTGGTTGATATCTTTGACAGCTTTACCCAGGCCGACAGTTCAACCACCAGAAAGTACGGTGGAACCGGCCTGGGACTGGCAATTGCCCAACGTCTGGTAACGATAATGCACGGAAAGATCACCGTACGCAGTGAGGTGGGGAAGGGAACGGTGTTTGACGTCCAATTGCCGCTGCCCATTGCCGATCCCATGGAGGTGGCGGCAGAAGCGGAAGCGAGGGTTCCACAAATTGCCATGGATGGCGTTGCCCTGATCGTCAGTCCCAACGCATCGTTGCGGCAGAGCATTCGCAAAATGTTCGACGACTGGGGTACTTCCGTGCGGGAGCGTGATGTGTTGAGCGGGCTGGCCGACTCCCTGGAATTCTTGCAGCGGGAAGGGGACAAAGTGACGACCATTGTTTTGGACAGTGGTTTCCAGCGCGATATCTCCCACACCCTCAGCGAAGAACTGGAAAAAATTCCCGAGAGCATGCGCCCCGCCATACTCTGCCTTTGCTGCGAGAACGAGGGGGCGCGGTTCAAGGAAATGTCTTTGCGCATGGGGCTTGCCGTCCTGTGCAAGCCCGTGCTGCTTGCGGGGTTTGTAAAAGCTCTGGAACATGCCCACGCCCTTGGTCCGGCCCATCCTCTCCAGGTTAACAAAACAACAAACCGGGTCCTCATTGTTGAGGACAACGAACCGAACAGGGAGCTGATGCGGCTTTTTCTCAAGGACGTTTCACTCCAGCTGGACTTTGCCGAGAATGGGCGGAAGGCCCTGGATATTTTTGCGCCCGGCCGGTATGATTTGATCTTGATGGATCTGGAGATGCCTGTCATGGATGGCCTTGAGGCCGTGCAGGCCATACGCCTGAAAGAAAACGGGAACGGGCGCATTCCCATTGTGGCCCTTACCGCCCATGAAGTGGGGGGCTACCGCAAAAAATGCGAGAACGCGGGCTTCGACGGCATTTTGCACAAACCCATTGCCAAGAGTGAACTGCACCGTGCTCTTGAAACGTATCTTGGCAGTGCGGTGTTTGCAAAATCGACATCCGGCTGAACCATACAGCTGGATGCCTCCGCGAAATCTCTTGCCAAGCCGCTACCGACCATTCAAAATTTGCAGACACCGGGCTGTTGCAGCGTGAACAACCTGCCGGGGGGAAACATGAAATCGTTCAGAAAGGAACTCTGGTTCGAGGTGCCCGGTCGTCGGGCTTTCATCAATATTACTCCCGATGTGGAAGATTGCCTGCGCGAATCCGGTATCCGGGAAGGGCTGTGTCTGGTCAATGCCATGCACATCACGGCATCCGTATTCATAAATGACGACGAATCCGGGCTGCATCACGACTATGACAAGTGGCTGGAACGCCTTGCCCCGCACGCACCCGTGGAGCAGTACCGCCATAATGTGGGAGAGGACAATGCCGATGCCCACATGAAACGGCAGATCATGGGACGGGAAGTCGTGGTTGCCATTACCGAAGGACGGCTGGATTTCGGAACGTGGGAACGTATTTTTTATGGCGAGTTCGACGGACGTAGAAAAAAAAGAGTGCTGGTAAAGATTATTGGCGAGTAAAGGGGGAGTGGGGGTTTGGAACGGAAAACCGTTGCCGACGCGGCGCGAATGGGTGAACAGGAACATTCTTTTTCCTCAACGGAAAAGGAGAACAAGGCTCGGGATGAGCAGGCCGGACTCGATCTTATGCAGGAGTTGTCCGCTCTGCCATTCCATGAAGTGGACTCCCTGGACGGCGATGAATTTTCTTTGTGCGATCTACGGGACTTTTGTTTCCTCCTGAACGACCAGGGACAAATTCTTTCGGCCAATGATTCGGCCTTGCGTTGGGTCAATAAACCCGCAGCCGAGATGAAGGGCCTGTCTTTGTATCAGGCCGTTCCCGGCGAATTGGGGGAACTTCTCGGGTCCAAGGTGGAACAAGCCTGGGGCGGGAATACTCCCTTGGAGTTCAGTGTAAACATGGGGCAGCGCTACTATCGGGGCTCCCTTTGTCGTCTTACCCAGGACGGGCACATACGCCTGGTGCTTTTTCTCAACGACATGACCGCGGCCAGAAAACTGGCCCGGAACCTCAGCGAGCGCGAAAGTTTTTACCGCGAACTGGTGCAATACCAGAGCGAGCTTATCTGCACCATTGATCCGGACGGCAACCTGCGTTTCGTCAACGCCGCGTTTCTGAGGTATTACAACCTGGGGCTGGACAGCGCCCCCGGGCTCCCTTTCTTTTCCCTGATAGCGAATGAGGATCTGCAGTCGGTACAGCGGCATCTCAAGTCGCTGGAAACGCAGCGCCCCATGGCTACCCTGGAATTTCGTTCGCACAGCGGGGGCGGCAAGGTGCGCTGGCAGCAGTGGAATTTTCGCTGTTTGTTCGACGAAAGCGGCAAGCCGGACCAGTTTCTTTGTGTGGGGCGTGACATTTCCACCCGGAAAATCGTCGAGGAAGCCCTGTTGCAGGTCACCAGCGAAAAGGAAGCCATACGCCTCAACCTGGAAGCCATTTTTCGCAGTATTCAGGACGGTATTGTCACGGTTGACACGGAGATGCACGTCATCGAGTACAACAAGGCCATCGCCAGAATGTGCCCCCTTATGGATAAGCTTTCGCCCGGGCGGAAAATGCTGGGTGGCAGTGATTTTTCCATGTGCGGGGAATTGTGCTGCGAAGTGGTGAGCAAGACCCTTAAAACCCGGAAGCCGGTCAAGGAGCAGCGTATCGAATGCCGGGCGGGGAAGGGCAGCACGGTCATGGTTCTCAATTGTTCGCCGCTCAAAGACACCATGGACAAGTTTTCCGGAGCGGTCCTCGTGATGCGCGATATCAGCCGTCTGGCCCAATTGGAGCAGAAGCTTGTGGAGCGCAATCGTTTTCAGAATATCGTGGGCAAAAGCGAAAAAATGCAGAATGTCTATGATCTTCTGGAGCAGCTGGCCGAGGTGGATACCACGGTTCTGGTCAACGGCGAGTCCGGCACGGGTAAAGAGCTTATAGTCGATGCGCTGCACTATATGGGGCCGAGGGCCAATGGGCCTCTGGTCAAGGTGAACTGCTCCGCATTGTCGGAAAACCTTCTGGAAAGTGAACTTTTCGGCCATGTGCGCGGGTCTTTTACCGGGGCAGTGCAGGACAAGGTGGGCCGGTTTCAGGCTGCGGAGAAGGGCACAATCTTCCTTGATGAAATCGGCGATATTTCCCCTCGTATTCAGCTGAAGCTGTTGCGCGGGCTCGAGCGGAAAGAATTCGAGCGGGTCGGCGACAACAAGACCTATTATGCGGATGTGCGTGTGGTGGCAGCCACCAACGTGGACCTGATGCAGAAGGTGCGGGAAGGTGTCTTCCGTGAGGATCTCTATTACCGACTCAAGGTGGTAACGTTGCCACTGCCCCCTTTGCGGGAGCGCAAGGAAGATATTCCTCTGCTGGTGGAGCATTTCCTGGGCATGTACCGCAAGGAATTCAAAAAGCACATCATCGGGGTCTCGGACGACGTGTTGTCGTTGTTTCTTCGCTACGGCTGGCCTGGGAACGTTCGAGAGCTGAAGCACGCCATGGAGCATGCCTGCATTCTTTGCCACGGAGAGCAGATAGAGTTTGGCGATCTTCCTTCGGAACTCGGGCAGGGGGGACAGCAGGCCGTGCCGTTGGAAAAATCGGCCTCCAATACCCACGCAGCTTCACGGCAGGATATTTTGGATGCTTTGACCAAGGCGGGCGGTAACAAAGCCAAGGCCGCCCGGATTTTGGGCATCAGCCGGCGGACTTTGTACAGGAAGATAAACCAGTTGGAGATTGTCGCCCTATAAACAGTTTTTTTGTGTGAGCACTAGTGTGTCATGGCACACTAGTGTGCGCACACATGTGTGCCACGGTATACACTTTGTCACATTGTCATAAACCTCGCAGTATCCTCTTCTTTTTGTAACACTCTGTAATTATAGTATATTTCTTAAAATTGTAGAATCTTACTTTCGTGGCATGCCTCTTGCTAATTAGATGCAGGAGTAACGCTATGCCTGCTGTAATCGGGACTGAAGAGCTTGAACGCGAAGTCCTGGCAGAGGCGCGACCCGTGTTGCTTGCTTGTCTTGCTCCTGGAGAAGAATTTGGAGCGCAGCTCGAACTTCTTTCCTGTGTTTCAGAAGATTATGGGAGCAAGATTAAAGTCTGTATCGCGGACAGCGGCTTTCCCAGAGCTATACGGCGTAAATGGAGGATAAAGGGTTTTCCTTCCTTCATTCTTCTTTTGTCTGGAGTGGTACGGGGAACGTTGGAAGGTGTGCCTGCAAAAGAACACCTTGATGACTGTATAGCGGCTTGCCTTTGTTAAAATTTTTGTTGTGGCCTGAACAAGGCAGACGACACGCGTAGACGTGGAATGCCGTCACGCGGGACATGCGAGGTCCTGCGATATTATGACGAAGGGTTCGGCGAAAAGCCGGAGCTTGTGCATGACATACTGGGGGTACAGACGGACGGCATCTCCACGTACGCATTCTAAAGGCATTACGGGCTCCTTCTTTGGCAACCGTTGCGGTGCGAACTGTTTTATCTGGTCGCACCGCAACGGAAGTCCGTAAAAATAACAAAGAAATTAGTATGGTACAGCTTTTTTTAAGCTGTGGCTTTTTTTTTGTGTTTTTTACTGGATTTTCTCCAGGGGCTTTGCTAGAAAATCCCCAACCCCCTCCTGTCATGCGCCAAGCTGGCGCATCACAGCCCCCTTCGTCCGGAGGTTATCCTTCGGGCGAAGGTTTTTTTTTTGAGTCGATAGATTTTCCCTTCTCCTGCCGCACGTTGAGCGGCTTTTTTTGTACCCTCCGTCACTTGCCTCCCGCTTTTTTCCGAGGCCTTTTTTATGCGCGTTGCTGTGTGTTGCCCTGTTACCTTGGATGCAGAGGGAATCTCTTTGCCGGGCAGACAGTCGCGCAGGTGTGAAGCCTGTAGCCCCTAGCCGTAAGGTCGGCATGCCGACTTTTCTGAAAAATCTGCACACAACGTATGGATTTCGCCGCCGCAGTTCTCTCTTTCGCTGGGAACCGTGTGGGAGGGGAGGGCTTTTTGGGCGCATGCCCACCTGCGGTGCGCGCAGTGAGAGACATGGTCTTGCCGGGGATGGCGTGAATATCTCTTTTGCAAGGGGCGGATTTGGGAGAGTAGAGAGCGGGGGAGCGCCTGGAGCGGCTTGGTGGGCTGTTTGGGGCAGGCCGTATGTTGTATTGAA
Organism: Desulfovibrio sp. 7SRBS1; assembly: GCF_049723905.1. NCBI lineage: Bacteria > Pseudomonadati > Thermodesulfobacteriota > Desulfovibrionia > Desulfovibrionales > Desulfovibrionaceae > Desulfovibrio > Desulfovibrio sp. 7SRBS1. The sequence goes on from NZ_JBJKFD010000001.1 coordinate 96,429, forward strand.
GAAGCAAAAGCCGCCACCATGGGGATGGTGACGGCCTTTGGGATTTTGGGGTTTACACGTTGCCAACCCCGCTGTCGTGGTTGCTTCTGCGCCTGGAGCGCAACTGGTAAGGCAACAGGCAGGGCAACGGCAGGCAGGGCATCATTTTAGGGAGCAGTAACCGTTACGTCCGCCTGCTTGTAGGGAATGCTTTCCACTTCGTCTTTGGGGTCTTTCAGGGGATTGTACTTGTACATGAAGATTGTTGTCTTCCCGGCTTTGAGAGCGGTAAAGGAATAGACATATCTTCCAAACGCGCCAAAAACAGCTTTTTCTGCCGGGGGAATGTAGCGGAAGCTTTCCAGAGCCAGACGGGTCTCATCAAACTCGGGTTTGGCAAGGGCAAATCCGTCATTGATCGGATCGCGGACTTTCAGCACGAGATAGTCTCCCACTTCCATACTTGCCGTTTCGGTCTGTACCCCCGAGGACACCATTTCCAGGGAGTAGGTATCAGGCTGCCACAACGGTCCGCGCTCGGAACTCGAGGAGCAGGCGGCCAGCAGGCAGCATATAACCGACAGAAGAATAAATCGTGGCATGGTTTACCTCCAGTAAGTGCATAGCTTCTGGTAACGTCTATGTTTCCGTATTGTCGAGGCGGATCGTGTGAAAAAAATGTCCGCGTGTCTGTGTCGGCAGAAATTTGCCCGTTCGCGGGCTTCTTGGCAAGGGCTCGTACTCGAGCGCGGTGCGTCCGGCACTGCATCAGATTATAGCTTGACCTTGTAATGAGAATGGCGCAACCATTATCGTAGATTATTCGATAAGCGCCGTGGTTTGTTTGGTGCTGCATACGGCTTGCACAGGAGGGGATGTGACAAGTTACTGCTTTGAACCCTGCGCGTTTTTTATACGCGGGGACTCTTTTGTATTTTTCCTGACGGAGGCTGCATGATCCGAGTCAGAATTGATGACGACGAGATGCGTGCGGTAGTTTCCGATACGGTTATGGATGCAGGGGCATTGGGTGTAGAACATCTTATGCAGGCCCTGGATGAGGCTGGTTGTACCGACGGTATAGACCATGACGGCATCACCAAGGCCATCATGCTGCATCAGGCAGGCCAAAACCCCGACGGTACGGTCGTGGCCAAAGGCGAGCCGGCAGTTGAGCCACAGGATGGAACCATTCGTCCTGCGGGTAAGCTTTCCCTTCCTTTTTTTCGTGGCGATTCCATCGGCCAACTTGTTCCTGGTGTCCAACCGTCTGTGGGTTTTACGGTTACCGGAGGCCGGATTCCTCCCAAAAAAATTTCTTCTCCAAAAGAACTGACCGTTGAGGAAGGTTCGGGCCTTACCGTTGATGAAAAGGGCATGCTTACGGCCACTGAATACGGCTTGCTGCAGGTAGAGGGGGGGAAGGTCCGTCTCAAGCCGTTGTTAGCCGTGTCTAAAGATGCGCTTCAGGTTGAAGTTGTCGTCTTTGACCGTGACGCGTTGGGCAGAAAAATAACCCCGGACCGTGTTGCCGCCCTGACCGTGCCCATGAAGATTGTGGCAAAGGTGGACAAACAGGCTGTGGCCGATGCTTTGGTCCGGGCCGAGTTTGAGAAAAGACCCATCAAGGTTGTCGCCTGCCGGGGACGTACCCCGGTGCATGGCGGCGATGCGTTTTTCGAAAGTCCTTTCACTTCAGGCCTTACTGCCGGAAAGGTTTTGGAAGACGGCAGCGTGGATTATTCCGAACGGGGCATTGTGCGTTCTGTTGCCGAGGGGGATTTCCTGGGGCGGATTACGGCTCAGAACAGTGGTGTTCCAGGAATGGATGTTTTTGGCAACAGTATCCCCGCCAGGGATGGGAAGGCCTTGGCCTTCAAAGCGGGCGAGAACATCGACGTGAGTGAGGACGGGCTGGTTTTCCATGCTCTTACTTCGGGCATGTTGGTCATCAGCGATACGGTCATAGCGGTTTCGGAAGTTTGCGAGATTGCCGGCGACATCAGTTTTTCCACGGGCAACGTGCGCATGGATAAGGGCTCCGTGGTGATCCGCGGCTCCATCCGTGAAGGATTCATTGTGGAAAGCGCTGGGAACATCGTGGTGCACGGCTCCATAGAAGGAGCGCAGGTCAGTGCCAAGGGCGACATCGAAGTTCGCGGCGGCATCACCATGATGGATAAGGGCCTGGTCAAGGCCGGGGGAAATATCAGCGCCATGTTTGCGGCCAATGCCGTGCTCCAGGCACGGGGCGACATCATCATAACCAACGAGATCGTCAACTCTCGTTTGTTTTGCAACGGGCGGGTTTTGGCGGCGGGAAGCAAGGGCAAGATTCTTGGGGGCGATATCCGGAGCATCATGGGGGTGGAGGCCAAGGAAATAGGGTCGCACCTCGGCGTTGTTTCAACCGTCAATGTGGGCTGCAACCTGAAACACAACGAAGAACTGCGTACGGAAAAGAAGAACCTGCAGGCTGTTCTTGAAAAGATAGGCAAGGTTGTGGGGGATGAAGACCCGGGCGAGCTGTTGGCCAAAACTCCGGAGAGCAAGCGGGAGGTCATGGCCAAGCTTATCCAGATCAAGGTGCGGGCCGAACGCAAGTTGGCCGAGGTGGAGCACGCCATAGAGGCGGACAAGGACGATATCTGTCGGCGGATGAACGCCCGCATTCGGGTCAGCAAGGTTATCCATGCCGGAACCGACATTACGCTGTACGGGAAGGGCATGCCTGTTCGGAAGGATCTCAAGCACTCGGTCATTTATTTTGACCATGAAAAAGGGGGGATTTCCGTAGGAAGTTTCTCTTGAATAAAAAAAAAATCAGAAAAATTTCATTTTTTTCTTTAATAGTGCTTGCCAAGCATACGCGGATAGTTTAAATCTGCCCCTCGTTTCGCGGAGAGGTGCCCGAGCTGGCCGAAGGGGCACGATTGGAAATCGTGTGTACCGGGAACGGTACCGAGAGTTCGAATCTCTCCCTCTCCGCCATGAAATCAAAACGGAGCGCAACGCGCTCCGTTTTTTCAAGGAAGCCGGGCGGCGAGAATGCCGCCAATCCCGTCAGGCCCGAAAGGGAGCAGCGGTAACGGTTATTTTCGGGTGTCCGGTTTCCTTTAAAGGCGCGAGTCCATACAGGGTTCGCGCCTTTTTGTTATGCGCCAGGATGTTTCATGGCATATGGCCTTGGAAAGAGCGCACAGATGAGGGATTGAGCCCTCCCCAAAAAAACGTTTCCATGTGCAAGGAGTATTCAGGCCTCCTCGCACATGGAAACGTTTTTTTATTGGGAGTGATGTGCCTCGCCCTGAACCAATGTGGTCGTTGCCGCCAGGCTTTCTTATCGGCATTCTCTTGCAAAATTTTTTCCCAACATGCTGGTTTGTTATGTGGAAAACAGTGACGTAGCTCCAAACCGAGCCTCGGTTTGTTGGCCTGTAGCTTGTCTTATGGGGGAGCAGTATAGAAATAATACCATAGAAGTGTCGTATTTGTTATCGTTCCGCAGAATAATCTTGATCGACGTTTGAATGGAAAAGTGTATGTTATATTTTCATGAAGTTATAACGTGAAAATCTTGACCTGGCAGTATTGAGGACTATTCATACTTATATAGTCTAAAAAGAATTTGTTTTAATAGGCAGTCACCGGGGGATGAAACCATGAGAAAGAGTATCGCTGCAAAGATGATAGCGCTGGTCGTGTTCGCGCTCTCGTTGCAAGGGGCTGTCGCCCTCGGCTTTTTGACGTTCAACCTGAAGGATTTTGCAGCAAAAAGGGCCGAGGAGACAGGTGCGTTCATTTTCGACAAGGAGAAGGAGCAGCTTCAGGAGCTGGTTCAGCTCGCCTATGTAACTGCGGAAACCTATTACAAGAACAGCCAGGATCTGGAGAAGCTTCAACAGGCCAAGGCTGACGAGCTTGAAAAGGTCGTAGACGCCATGAGCAATCAGCTGGAGGCGTATTACCGAGACAACGCAGGACGCCTTGGCGAACAACAGGTGCGTGCCGACTTAAAGGTTTTTGTCCGCAACGCGCGTTTCGACAACGGCAATTATCTTTTTGTGGAAGACAAGACCGGATCGCTGGTTGTACACCCGGCCCGGCCGGATTTGGAAGGGACGGAACCGGCCAAAGACAAGAACGGCAAGCCTTTTGCCGTGGAGATGGTCCGCATCGGTATGAAGGATGGCAAGGGAATGCTCACCTACGCGTGGCCGAAGCCCGGGGAGGACGTCCCCAAGCCCAAGGTGGCTTATTTCCGCTATCTTCCCGACCTTGGGTGGTTGGTTGGAACAGGTGCCTGGGCGGAAGACATCGAAGCGGAGATGAAGGCCGAGGCCCTCAAGCAGATTGCCAACATGCGCCTTAACGATGGAAACTACTTCTGGGTTACCAACCTTGATACCAAAATGGTGATGCATCCCACTGCTCCGAAGCTTAACGGCACGTCTGTGGCCAATTATCAGGATAAGAAGGGGAAGCGCCTCTTTTCCGAGATGACCGAGATCGCCCGCAAGGACGGACATGGATATGTGGATTACTGGTGGAACAAGCCGGGGAGCAGCGAATTATTTCCTAAGGTGTCGTACGTACAGCTCTTCAAGCCCTGGGGCTGGATTATCGGCATGGGCGTTTACGTCGATGAAGTTCAGACTGCGGTCCAGCGTGAGAACGCACACTTCAACAGCGAGCTGAACTCCCTGTTGACTTCTGCCGGACTGGTTGGGCTGGGAATTATGGTGGTCATCATAATAATGTTCATCTTCATGTTCAGGAGACTGTTGGTGAGCCCGCTGACCAGGATTGTGGGGTTTGCCTCCCATGTTGCCGATGGAGATTTGGACGCGAAGCCCGCGGGAAGTTTCGGCGACGAGATGCTGACCCTGAAGGACGCTATCCAGGCCATGGTGGAGTCTCTCAAGCAGTACATCGGCGAGGCCAAGGACAAGAGCGCCCAGGCCGAGGTGGAGGCTGAAAAGGCCCGCGAGAGCATGGAAGCCGCGGAAGAGGCACGTCAGGAAGCTTTGGAAGCCCGTTCCGCAGGGTTGCGTGAAGCTGCGGATATGCTTGAGGAAGTCGTGGAAGGCCTGGTCTCCTCCTCGCAGCAGCTTGCGGCAGTGGTGGCAGAGGCAAATTCCGGTTCGCAGCGCCAAAGTGAGCGCACCTCCGAAACAGCCACGGCCATGGAAGAGATGAACGCCACTGTTCTGGAAGTGGCAAAGAACGCTTCCAGTGCGGCAGAGAATTCCGAGCAGGCCAAGAGTAAGGCATTCACGGGCGAGGAAGTAGTGAACAACGCCATCAAGGCCATTGGCGAAGTTGAAAATACCACGACTCGGTTGTCCGAGTTCATGGGAGACCTTGGACAACAGGCGCAAGGTATCGGGCAGATAATTAATGTTATTGAGGATATTGCCGACCAGACCAACCTGCTGGCCCTGAATGCAGCCATTGAGGCAGCCCGTGCCGGTGATGCCGGGCGCGGGTTCGCAGTTGTGGCGGACGAAGTGCGCAAGCTGGCGGAAAAGACCATGAACGCGACCAAGGAAGTGGCAACGGCCATCTCCAACATCCAGACGGGTACGGAGAACAGCCTGAAGGCTTCGCAATCCGCGGCTGCTTCGGTGGTAACAAGCACGGATTTGGCTCAGAAGTCCGGCGAAGCTCTGCGTGAGATTGTGGAAATCGTCGACGAAATGGCGGGCCAGGTGCAGTCCATTGCCACGGCCAGCGAGGAGCAATCTTCGGCCAGCGAAGAGATCACCCGGACCATCGAGGATATCAACCAAGTCTCGGGGGAAACCGCATCCGGTATGCAACAGGCCGAGGCTGCCATCTCCCATCTGACGCGGTTGGCCGGGCAGCTTGGGGAGCTCATTGACAAGCTGCGGCAAGGATAGGTTCCTGCCCTTGGGAATGCCGGGTCCTTTGTAGACGGCATTTTCCCCCCCTTATATATGGGGGGGAAATATGAGGCAGAAAGCAGCATAGCAAGCGGCACACATCACAAAAAAACGGCGGTACGGAGAATCTTCCGTGCCGCCGATTGTTTTGGGCGAACAATGCAATGAAAAGTGGTTTATTCCTTGTCGATGAAATTCTGCATGAAATTGACCAGACTGGTGAGATTCTCATCAAGCAGGCTGTAACAGTTCTGCGATTCTGCCGAATTTTCGTCCCGTGCAGCAATTTCGAGGGCCGCTGCCGCAGCCCTGGTGGGCTCGGCACCCAAAGTGGAGGCGGCCCCTTTGATGGAATGCGCCAGGAATTTCAGTTCGGCAAAGTCATTGATTTCAAGTGCCGTCTTGACCTTTTCCAGCCGCTTTGGCTCCTCGGCGATGAAAACAGAGAACATGCGTTTGACGAAGTCCTTGCGGGTCGATGCCATGCGCTCGAGCCATTCCTTGTCTATCACATCTTTTTTCGGGGTGTCCGTCGAGGTGCCCATTTCATGCTTCCTTGGCAAATGTTGCAGATAAACAGTGCTGTAGGTGTATCATAAAAAAAGGAAAATTGTACCAACAAAATGGAGAAACCCTATTTGCACAGCTTGAGCAAAAGTTCCAGGGCGGCCTGGGCCGTCTGCATCTTCACGGCATCTCTATCGCCGGAAAAGTGGTGCAGTTCCGTAGCCTGCGCGCCTGGGACGGAAGCGGCCATCCAGACTGTCCCCACGGGTTTGTCCGGGGTGCCTCCTGTGGGACCGGCTATCCCACTGACTGCGACGGCAGCCTGACAGGTGAAAACCGTGCGTGCGCCCGAGACCATGGCCTGGACCGTTTCTTCACTGACGGCTCCCTGGGAGGCCAGTGTTTCCGGGGCCACGCCCAGCAGCCGCATCTTGATTTCGTTGCTGTAGCTTATGATGCCACCTGCGAACCAACCGGACGACCCGGACGCATTTGTCAGGCAATGGCCGATCAAACCGCCGGTACAGGATTCGGCTGTGGCCAACAGCCATTTTTTTTGCAGCAGGCGTTCTCCAAGGGCTGCAACCGTATCTTGAATCGTTTTCATGGATTCTCACTCTCCTTTGAGCGTCCTGTCTTACTCTATTCTTTGATGTAAGGCATCTGTTGAATCCCGCAAGAGGAATTTGGGTTTACCATGGCCCGTCGGATGACTAGGTTATGAGGTGCGCCCGGGCGTGACTGATATTTGCCCAGGGTGACTGGGGCCAACGGCCGGTATGCTTGTCCGGTGTATTTGAAAAGATAAGGAGTGGTTCTCATGGGATGGGCGATTGCGGCCCTTGTGTTTGTTTTTCTGGCGCTGCCGGAACCGGCCCTGGCCTGGGGGCCGGGCATGCATATGGTGACGGCCAACTTCATTCTGGACAATTTGTCCCTGCTGGCTCCCGGACTCGCCTCTCTTTTGACCGAAAACAGGGAGGCTTTTCTGTACGGCAGCCTATCGGCAGATATTTTCATTGGCAAGGGGAGCCGCCCCAAGCGCAGGCACAGCCACAATTGGAGTACGGGGCTGGCATTGCTCAATTGTTCGGAACAGCCCAGGCTTCGTGCCTATGCCCTGGGCTACATGGCACACCTTGCCGCGGATGTGGCCGCTCATAATTATTATGTTCCCAACGTGCTGTATCGGGTCAAGTTGCGCGGGCGCACCACGCATGTGTATGCGGAGATGCAGGCCGACAGATACCTTACCTGGGACAGGCTGGAAGCCAAGCGTCTTTTCCGCTCGCCACTGCACGAGGCCGACTTTTGCCTTTTGGATGCCCTGAATCAATCCCGTCTGCCGTTTCTCGTTAAAAAGCGTGTATACCAGGGAAGTCTCTACCTATCCGGCCGCAGGGTGGATAAATCCCTGCGGTACATGAACCGACATTTTCCCATGGATCTGAATGTGGACCGGGTGGTGGACATGCAGCGCCTGAGCCAGGGGCTGGTGCTCGATGTCTTGAATAATCCGACCGGCTCCGTGGTGTTGAACTACGACCCCATCGGCAGCGAGCACCTTGTTCTGGTGCGCCGTTCGCGCCGTCGCCATAGTCCGCTGTTTCAGATGGCACGGAGCACCGATCCTTTTGTTGTTCCCAAGGATCTCGACAGGCTGCGTCTGCCCTGAATGTTTTCAAATCTTCCTCAATAGATACAGCCTGCAATCAAAACTTTCCCCGCGCGGTGAACTGTTTGTGATGCGGTGTGAAATATCGTATAAGGTATCCACAGCAGCAAAAATACCGGGCATAAGTAAGCCGGTGATGATGTTGCGTCCACGGGTAGACATGTTTGCAGGGAGTCTGTTCCATGTTGATTCGCTGTTGGGGCGCGCGAGGCTCCATTCCTGTCTCGGGCCGGGAATACCTGAAGTACGGAGGCGATACGACCTGTATCGAGGTTGTCGCGGCGTCCGGCGAGACCGTCATTGTGGACGCGGGAACAGGCATACGGAGCGTGGGAAACAGAATGCTGCTGGAGGGGCGGTTGGAGTGCACCATGCTGTTCACCCACTCCCATTGGGATCACATTCTCGGGTTCCCTTTTTTCAAGCCGATTTATCACCACAACGCGAAAATAAGCGTGCATGGCTGCCCCCTTGCCCAGGGAAATATGGAAACGCTTTTGGCTAAAACAATGGCCCCACCTTATTTTCCCGTGCCTTTCAAAGATATTGCCGCGAATGTATCCTACGAGCCGGCCTGTCTGGAAGAGATCTGTGTCGGTTCCCTTAATATAAGCAGCATTGCCCTGAACCACCCCAATATGGGGCTTGGCTATCGTTTCGAGGAGGAAGGACGGGTGTTCGTCTTCCTTACGGACAATGAGCTGGGCCAGCACCATAGAGGAGGGCGGAACTTCGAAGAGTACGTCGCGTTTTGCGCAGGGGCGCAACTGCTGCTGCACGATGCAGAGTACGATGAGGATGATTACACCCGAACCAAAGGGTGGGGCCATTCCCTGTATTCTGATGCGGTGGAACTCGCTTTGGCGGCAGGTGTTGAGCGGTTCGGACTTTTTCATCATAATCAGGACAGGGATGACCACGGAATGGACTGCATGGTCGCCAAGTGCAAATCCTTGCTTGGAGCCCGGAATTCCACCTTGGATTGTTTTGCTGTGCAACAGGGGGAAGAGTACTCTTTGTGACGTGGATGTAACCGGAAATTCGGTTCACATTTGATAAATATAATTGAATACTGTGGAGAGTTCGGTACTCTTATTCAAAGAATTTATCCGCTTTGGTTTGAATGGTCAGTCAAAGGCTTGGAACCTGCGGGATGGGACTTTGCAGATTTGTGAGGCCGACAGGCAGCAAAAAATATGCTTTTGTTTTGATCGTGAATTTAATAGGTGTCTTGATTGCTGGTTGATTTTGAGAGACAATAAGTCCATACTATGAATCAGAGACAGTTTTCAATCCTCCATTCAACGGCTTTGGAGTTGCTGATATGCGTGCACTGATCGTTGATGACGATTTTTACTGCCGCAGCTATTTGCAGGAAATTCTGCATCCCTACATGTACTGCGATACTGCGGTAAATGGAGATGAAGCTATTTTTGCCTTTCGGCGGGCCATCTCCGAGGAAAAGCCGTACGACCTTATTTGTCTGGATATTGTTATGCCTGAAATCGACGGGCACAAGGCTCTGCGTGAAATCCGCGCCATAGAGAAAGAAAACGGCGTGGATGAGGATAACGGAGTCAAAGTGGTAATAACCACAGTGCTCGACGACAACGAGGAAACGCATAATGCGTTTTTTCTGGGCGGCGCAACATCGTATATGGTCAAGCCCATTGATGAGGCCGTGATTTTATCCGAACTTCGCAAGCTTGGGTTGATCAGATTGTAAGAGTTGCAATCGGGTTGGGACAAAATACAGCCATGTTTTCGCATGGTGTGGGTGAAGCATTCCCGAGGCGGCAGAAATACATGCCGCCTCTTTTTTTTTCGCATAGAGGGAAAACGGGAGACATTTTCCATGATGCTTCTTCTGTGGGGGCTCATTCTTTTGCAGAAAAGGGTGCGTCGGCATGTCTCTTTCGGGATGATCTTACTGGTGGAGTCTTGTTTTTGAAATTTGCTCTGCATCTGCTTGCAAAAAACGATGCAAAATCGTGGAGTATTGCTGGCCGGGCTTGCCTCACCCACGGTTGCGGGGTAGAGTCGATTCTAGGGGATTGAACACTTCTTGATTTGAACAATGTTTGTACGGAATGGACAGCTAAAACGGTCCGTTTATTTTGCGATTTTTGTATTGCCGAATGCTTCCCATGCCGTACCCATAGTGGAGACAGTTATATGCGGATGACAACTCGCAGTCGTTACGGCACGAGAATGATGCTCGATATCGCCTACCATGGGCAGGACGGACCTGTTCGTGTGAACGAGATAGCCCGGCGACAAAACCTCTCAGTCAAGTATCTGGAAAAACTGGTCCGCGAGCTCAAGGCCGCCGGATTGGTCAACAGCAAGCGCGGCCCCAAAGGGGGCCATTCTCTTTCCCGCCCACCAAGTGAAATTACCGTTGGGGACATCGTACGAGTGCTTGAAGGCGGAACCACGTTGGTGGACTGCGGTGTCGACGAAGAAAGGTGCGAACGTGCGGAACATTGTCCTACCCGGGACGTGTGGGTGCGGGCCGCCAATGCCATGTACAACACGCTGGCGGAAGTAACTTTGGACGACCTGCTGCGGGATTACGATATTGCCGATCTCGGCCCCTGCGCCGATAAATAGAACAGACTTTTACGAGTTTTTTTCCCGCCCTCAAAGTGGGAGGTCTCATGGGCAAGCGTCTTGTTCTGGCGGGCGGCGGGCACGTCCACATGTCCGCAATGAAGGGTTTGGAGCAATTCACACGGGTTGGGCACGAAGTTATTTTGGTAAGTCCGGACGAGTACCACTACTACTCCGGAATGGGGCCGGGACTGCTGGGTGGCATGTACCGGGCTGAAGATGTTCGTTTTCATGTGGCCCGCATGGTGCAGGACAGAGGCGGGCAATTCGTGCGGGGAGCGGTTGAGCGTATCGAGCCGGACTCCCGGCGCGTTGTCCTGAAAGACGGACAGGATTTGTCCTACGACGTACTCTCTCTGAACGTCGGAAGCCGCGTTCCCCTCAATTTCCCCGGTGCCGAAGATGCGGACAACCTGTTCGCCGTCAAACCCATCCAGGAATTGGTCGCGGCCCGGCAGAAGATCCTCGAATTCATCCACAAAGGCATTCCCCTGCAGGTACTGGTTGTTGGCGGTGGTCCCGCCGGGCTGGAGTGTGCGGGCAATATTCTCGGACTGGCCGAAGAGCACGGCGGACCTGTCGTGGTCAGCGTGGTTGCTGGCAGCCGGTTCATGGGGCGCTTTCCTTCCCGTATCCGTAGGCTTGCCCTGGACAATCTGTCCAGACGGGGGGCCAGAATTTTGGAAGGCGTCCGTCTGGATCGTTTCAATACCAACCAGGCTGTGCTTTCGGATGGTTCCCGCATCGCCTTTCATGTGGGCATCCTGGCTGTGGGGGTGAGCATGCCGGAAGTGCTGGCCGACTCCGGTCTGGACTGTGGGCCGGGCGGGGGAGTGCTGGTCAACGAGCATCTGCAAAGTGTTTCCCATGCCGAGATCTTCGGCGGCGGAGACTGCATCGATTTTCAGCCGTCGCCATTGGACAAGGTCGGCGTGTATGCGGTCCGGGAAAATCCTGTACTGACGCATAACCTTCTGGCGGCTTTGGATAGGCGCCCCTTACAGACTTTTGATCCGGGAACACCCGACTACCTGCTGCTCTTCAACCTGGGCGACGGTACGGCAATCTTGTCCAAACATGGTTTTTCCCTGCGCCATGGCCTGGCAATGAAACTCAAGGACTACATCGACCGCAAATTCATGCGGGAGTTTCAAGTGTCGGGAGAAGTCTGACCCGGCAACGCTATCGTACCTTTTCAATCAACAAGGGCCTCCTGGAAAAAATCCGGAGGCCTTTGTTGTTGCAGGGGAAAGCGTTTTGAGGCTGCTTCGGCCGCCTCGATTTTACACCTTTCCCAGGTCTTTTGCGGGAACCCCGGTCTTGAGATTGTGCTCTATTGCTTCCAAGGTCACTCCCCTGGTCTCCGGCACATATCTTCGGCAGAAGACCCAACCGGCCACTCCGACCAAGGCGTACAGCCAGAATGCTCCAGGCTTGCCAAGCGTTTCCGTGATGGACAGGAAGGTCATTGCCACCACAAAGTTGAAACCCCAGTTGGACAGTGTTGCCACACTCATGGCCTTGCCCCGGATGGTGGTGGGATAAATTTCGGAGATGAGCAGCCAGGCAATGGGGCCCAGGCTGATGGCGAAACATGCGATGTAGGCCAACATGCTGCCGATGGCGATCCACTTGAGCAGACCACCCAGCTGTGTCTCAAAAAAGAAGGCGCCGCCCAGGACCACCAGGCTGGCGCTCATGCCCAGAAGGCCGAACGAAAGCAGCGGCTTGCGCCCAAGTCTGTCGATGAGCCGAATCGATACAATGGTGAAGAGCACATTGATGATGCCAACGCTGACCGTGGCGGTAATGGCCGAAATTTCCGACGTGAACCCGGCCATCTGGAAGATGGTGGGGGCGTAGTAGATGACCGTGTTGATGCCCGTGGCCTGTTGGATGAGCATGATGCCGACGCCGATGATGAGGGCCGGGCGCAGCCAGGGGGCAAGCAGGTCGCGTAGCGTTCCCTGGTTTTCTGCCTCGCCCATGGTTTGGCGTATCATGGCGGCTTCTGCCGCGGCTTCGTCTGAGGGCAGGAGTTTTTTCAGCACGTTCATGGCCTCGGCGTCGCGGCTTTTGGACATGAGCCAGCGGGGAGTTTCCGGCAGAAAGAGCATGCCGACAAACAATGCTATGGCCGGGACAACGCCGCACAGAAACATGACGCGCCAGCCCAGCCCCAAACGGGCGCAGGCATCATCCACAAAGTAGGAGACCAGGATGCCGATGGTGATCATCAGCTGGTTCAGCGAGACAAGTGCCCCCCGCATGGCTGGCGGAGATATTTCGGAAATATACAGCGGCACGCAGAACGAGGCCACGCCGATTGCCATGCCGAGGACAAGGCGTCCGTAGGCGAGTCCGATCATGTTTTGAGCCATGGCCGCCCAAATGGTGCCGAAGGCAAAGACAAGGGCTGTGATCAGAACGACTTTTTTTCTGCCGAATCGGTCAGTTACCTGGCCGGAGAAAAACGCTCCCAGCATGGCTCCTATCAGAACGGCGCTGACCACGATTTCCTGTTGCAGTGCGCTCAGGGCGAACTCCTGGCGGATGAACAGCAACGCTCCGGATATGACACCCGTGTCGAACCCGAAAAGCAGGCCGCCCATGGCGGCCACGCCTGCCACGACATACGCGAATTTCGATGTCTGCTGCATCTCTTCTCCTTATCCATACGGGCTGGTGTGCCGGTGCAATCTTACAGAAGCCTCTGTCTGGATACACGCTTTCCCTGTTGCAATACAGGGGGGGCGGAAAGGAAAAACGTCTTTGTTTCCGTGCGCGGAGATTGGGGAGGGCGGAAGGGGAGTAAGCAGGCATGGCCGTCGCACAGGATGATGCGGGTTGCGGGACCATGCCTACTTGGGGCCTACTTGGGGCCTACTTTGGGCCTACTTTGGGCCTGCCTTGGAATTCGTTGGGGCGGTAAAGTTTTTTTCGTTGGACGGTTACCTTCCGGCCATGGCTCGGCGGATGCTTTTTATGATGTCGTCCAACTCGGTAGGCTTGACCAGATAGTCGAACGCACCGAGTTTGAGACTTTGCTTGGCCTCGGCCTCTCCACCGTGGCCGGTAAGGATGATGACCTTGAGCCTGGGGTCCATTATCTTGCAGACCTTGAGCGTTTCAAGCCCATCCACATCCTCCATTTTGAGATCAAGGAGGATTACTTCGAAATCCTGTTTGCGCAGGGTCTGAATGGCCTCCCGGCCGCTGTTGGCAACGGCGGTGTTGAGGCCGCGTACCTCCAGACGCTTGGAGAGCGCTTTGGCGTAGGACGCTTCATCATCAACAATCAGCACCCGGACAGGAAAATCGACTTTATCCGGACTCATCCCGCGTACCTGTTGGTGATTTCCTTGAGCTGGGCCTGCATGATCTTTTCTTCATGCCGTTCCTTTTTTTCCTTGGCCTGGCTCACCACCTGTATGAGGTTCTCGATATCACAGGGCTTCATCAGGTAATCGAACGCGCCTTTTTTCATGCCATCGATGGCTGTTTCTATGGTGGCATGGCCGGTCAGCATGATGACTTCCACCAGGGGGAAGCGCGTGCGGATTTCATGCAAAACCTGCAATCCGTCCATGCCCGGCATTTTCACGTCCAGAATGAGCACGTCGATTTCATTGTCCTTCTCCAGTATTTCCAGCGCTTTGGCTCCGCTGTCTGCGGTACGGACGTCCAGATCGCGCGAGGAGAGTCTTTTTTCCATAATAGCCAGAAAACTCGTTTCATCGTCAACCAGAAGAACCTTGGCGATGGTCATGTTATTCTCCCATTGCTATGAGTTGCGTTGTTCCTTGGTGGAAATCGGAATACTCACGTGGAACACCGTGCCCACGTTGACTTCGCTTTCCACGGTTATTTCCCCACCCATTTTGTTCACCACACCAAAGCAGATGGCCAACCCAAGGCCAGTGCCCTTGCCAACGGGCTTGGTGGTGTAGAAGGGTTCGAAAATTCGGGCCAGATTGGCCGGGGCAATGCCCTGCCCGTTGTCCTCCACATCGATGACGATATGGTCGTCCTGGCTTTTTGCGCGGACGACGATACGCCCCGAATCTTTTTCTATGGCGTCTATGGCGTTGTTGATCAGGTTCAGGACCACCTGTTGCAGCTCCGTGGACGAGGCCATGATTGCCGGCAGGCCCGGCTCGAATTCCTTTTCCACGGTAATGTTGTTGAAGCGGGCCTTTTGCGCCGTCAGCGAGATCATCTCCTGCAGCAGGTCAATAACGTCCACTTCGTTCACCCGCGGGTCGGTGCGCCGGGCAAAGCTCAAAAGCTTGTGGGTTATCTCCTTGCAGCGTCGTCCCTGGATGTTGATTTCACTCAGGGAGTCGTTGATCTCCTTCATGCCTTCTTCTTTCTTGTAGTCGCCCAGTTTTATGAGATCCTGTATCCAGCCCGCCGATTCGATCATTATCGCCACCGGGTTGTTGATCTCGTGGGCAATGCCCGCAGCCAGTTCCCCGATGGCGGCCAGCTTGCCTGTTTCCACCATTTGCTTCTGCATGACTTCCTGGGTCTTTTCCGCGGTGCACAGTTTGCGCAGCATGCGCGTGGACAGGTAGGTCACGGTGATGACGATGCAGAGCGCGCCGAAAATAGTGATGGCCAGACCGGCTATGCGGGCGTTGTACAAGGTGACGAGGGCGTCGCTTTTCAACTGCTGCACAACCAGAATCCAATTGCTGCTTTTCAGCGGGGCGGTCACAAGAAGGTACTGCTTGCCGTTGCTTGCGGTATGTTCGCGCAGAACAGGACTTGTGCCGGTATAGGGCGTGTTGACCAACAGCTTGATGATGTCGGGATCAATAGCAATGTCGCTGCGCCGTTGGGTCTGGAAATGGCCTTCGCGGTTGATGACAAAGGCGGCTCCGGTTTCGCCTATGCGTATGCCTTTGACCAGGGCGTTGAAGTCGGCAAAGTTGATGGTGGCGCGCAAAAGCCACGGCTTGCCCTGGTGCATGATCTGCGACGTGACGATAAAGTGGGGGATGCGCCGGATGCCCAGAAAAACATTGCTGATGAATGTTTTTTTCTTGATGGCCTGGCGGAACCATTCGGCATCGGCGTAATTGGCTTCACCAAGTTTGTAGGGCCCGGCATAGGCCACTTGGTTACCTTGCTGGTCGATCAGCCCGATGTCGTCGAATATACCGGGATACACGGCTTTGAGGTTTTCCAGGTGCACATCCATGCTGCGCGGTTGCAGCAGCTCTTCCGCGCTGCTGGATATGGTCACCATGCGGATGTTGGCCTGCCGTTCGGTCAGGTATACGTCAATATCGCGGGCATTGCGTTCCACGAATGCCTTGAGATAGTCGCTGACCTTTTCGGAATAGGCCGAGTCGAAAAAAGAATAGAGAACCCATGTACTCAGAAACAGGGCGGTAAGGGATACCAGTATGGACATGAACATCATACGCCGTCCCAGGCTGATGCCTGTCATGTCCTGTTGAGCCTCGACTTCTGTTTTTCGCGAGAAGCCTACGCTCCGTGTTTCGCCAGCCATATGACATCTCCCTGTGTGTCAGGGTTACGGTCGTGCCGGTGATCGTTGCGGTGTCTGCGCAAACCATCCGGCCCGCCCCGTTACCAAACGTGGGTCAAATGCCGCAGCCGCCAAGGTAAAGGTCCCTCCCCAGTTTCCTTTTCCCGGTTTCGTATAGTTCCGTATAATGCAGGGATTGCGGAAATTTCCGGCAATCCTTTTTTGTTCAGAGGCCGCCCGTTCGGTTTGCAGACGAGACGGACAGCCTGTTGTTTTACGACCCTATTCCGGGTCGATCGGAGCGATGGTCATATCCGGACACATGCCGCGCATGTCGCTGTCGTGATAGGACTGCATCAGGTTGAAGGAAACCTGGCGCGTCTTCTGTGCGTGTCCTGCCGTTTCCGGGCTGCCGTCGTAGTAGGCGCCGTTGGCTTCCAGAATGTGTTCAATGCGGTGTTGAAATCCTTCCACAAATTTGGCGCCGCTGCCCTGGAACTGCATGTTGCCCAGGCTCAGGGATTTGCTGTGGGCCAGTTCTTCCAGTGCAATGGAGTTCAGTTCCAGATCTTCCATGGTTTCAATGTGGCCCCAAATGAGCTGGTTGTCCGGAATCTGGATGGGCTCCTTTGCATCGATGATGGTATGCGGCATCACAATGCAATTGCGGCCTATCTTGATGCGTGCTTCGGGGGTGCCGTGCACAAAGGAGTTGAATCCCACAAAGGTCTTGCGCCCCAGGTCGGCGTCGATGACTTTGCCGCCGTGGGCGGTGACGTTGAGGCCTTCGTATGTGGAGTTGATGATGTAGCAGTTTTCCTGGGCATTGGAACAGTCGCCCAGCGAGGAGTTTTCAATGTAGGCGCGTTGGGCCACCAACACGTTTTCCCCCACCGCGTTTTCGCCTTTGTACACGGCGTAGGGGTTGGCATAGGCTTCGTCCGGTACGGCGCACGAAATAACCGGGTGCACCGCCGTGTATACGGATTCGAAGTCTTCCTTGCGGCTTTCCACAAAATCCATGAACAGCCCCTGCGGGCGGTTGTCCGGCCCGGCCGTGATGTATTTTGCCAATGTTTCGGGATCGTGCCGGTAGGTAAACTCGAAAGTACCGGGCATGCGTATCCACACACATCCCGGGTCCACACGCCTGTCCATCAGTTCCCCGGCCTGGACATAGGCGTACGCGCCAATGGAGCAGGAGCGGAATGTGGACAGGTCGGCCGTGGCAAAGGGGCCTATGAAGCAGCCTTCCACGGAGGTTCCGTGGATGTTGGCATACTGCATGGACAATGTGTTGTGGATTTTGAAAACTTCCACGTTTTCCGGGTCGTGGGAGTTGTTGTGCACCAGGGTTTTTACCAGAAAGCTATGGCGTATTGCTATGCGTTCATTGTCGAACAGCCGCACCTTGTGCCCGTGTATATCGACAATGTCGCCTTTGCGTTTCAGTTCATCCCCACGGATGTCGCTCTTGTAGAGAATGGAGTGGTCCACCTCGGCCCGGCCCAGAAAATAGGTACCCGCCAGACTGGAGTACTTGAATTTGAAATACAGCGGATGTTGCGTGGTGAGTGCGTAGAATGCGTAGTACAGCGCGTGGCTGTCCAAGGGTATCTGTCCTTCGATGTAGCGGCGGGCGTCAAATCCTGGATACCGGAGGTTGACGTTCACCCGCTCGGCAATATGGTCGAGGAGCTTGCTCAGTGTTTTCATTAGTCCGTGGTCCCTTCCGTTGAAGCGTTGGTGGGCACGTCGGGGGGAGCTTCCCTCTCCCCCCGACGTTTTATTTCAGCAACTACGGTGTGGGTATGGTTACAGGCATTCCCATGATCGGCCAGATCACGTAGGCAGCCAGGGCAACCACAACCATGAGCAGAATACTAGCTGGGATGCCGTAGGTAAAGAACTCACCTGTAGTGAATTGTCCCGAGTCGTAGGCAATGGCGTTGGGCGCGGCACCGACCAGAAGCAGGAAGGGCATGCCCGCCGTTACCAGCGAAGCGTACAGGATGACGTCCGGGGCCACGTGGAGGTACGGAGCAATGACCAGGGCAACGGGCAGCGATATGGCTATTGCCGCAACGTTCATGATGAAGTTGGTCATAATCATGACGAAGAAGGCGATGCTCAGTACGAAGATGAACCAGTTTGCTTCCTGGAACATGGCCAGCCAGTTGACGGCCATCCATTTGGCGGCTCCGGTTTCCCAAAGGCAGAAACCGATGCTCATGGCACCGGCAAAAAGCAGGATGATGTTCCAGGGAATATCTTCCAGATCTTTGAGATCGAGAATCTTGAATACAAAGAACAGCACGCTGGAAACCAGGATAAGCGCAGTCTTGTCCACGGCGTGGAGCGCGGGCACGAAGGCGCGCAGGCTCATAAGCACGATGACGCCGCCCACGATGATTGCGGCCATTATTTCGTTGCGTGTAAGCGGCCCCATCTTGGAGTTGAGGTCTCTGGCCTTTTCACGCAGGCCGGGGATGGTGGCCTTTTCCGGCTTGCAGACGATCATGAAGAATCCCCACAGCAGGAGGACCATGAGCCAGCCGATGGGGAACATGTACCAGGAGAGTTCGAAAAAGCCGATTTCGCGGTGGACAACTTCCTTGAAGAAGCCAAGGGCCACCGCGCCACGGGCCGCGCCCAGCAGGGTGATGATGGAACCGGCACCGGCAACATAGGCCATGCCGATAAACAGCCCCTTGCCGAACTTGGTGGGCTTTTTGCCTTCGCCGTACAGGCTGTAGATGGCCAGCAGCAGCGGATAGATGGTGGCCGCAACCGCGGTGTGGGCCATGATGTGCGTAAGCAGGGCGGTGACCACGAAAACACCCAGATAGATGCGGCTGGTCTTTTCTCCGACGATTTCGAGCATCTTGTAGGCCAGTCGTTTGGTCAGTCCGGTCTTGGTAAAGACCAGCCCGATCATGATGGAGGCGAAGATGAACAGAACCGACGGGTCCATGAAGTCTTTAAAGGCGACCTTGGCGGGCCGGATGAGAAACATGACCTGAAGAATGCCGATAAGCAGGCTGGTTATGCCGATGGGCACGACCTCGAAAACCCACCATGTACCGGCAATAAGAAAAACCGCCAGCGCGCCTTTGCCTTCGCGGCTGAGCACGAAATGCTTGCCCAACGGGTCTACGGCGTCGGGCAGAGGCGGACAGTAGTACATGAGGCAGAAAAGGCTCACGCCCAGGAGCATGAACACCAGTCGTTTCCAATTGAAAGTGTTGGTCTGAGCCAAATCCATTTTTGCAACCTCCGTTCTTGCGATGGCCTTTTACCTGGTCGCGCAGCCTAACATGCAGGCCCGTATCTTTTCGAAGACGTCGCCGAAACGGAGGACGCCTGACACCTTGCCATTGTTGTCACGGACGAGCAGGGGCTGGTGAACCCCTACCATGTAACGGTGGATGGCACGCTCCAGGTCGTCGTCTTCGGATACGAACTCGCCTTCAAGGGGAGTGTGCATCACTTCGAGCACGCTGGATTCCTTTCCACTAGTGCAGAGGTTGGGGAGGGAGTCCGACCACAGGTCGAATTCCCGAAATATGGAGGCCACGTATTCGCTGGTAAGGACTTCGTGTTCCACTTTCCCATCGGTAATGCGTCTGTAATTTGGTTCGAGTGATTGAAAGATATCAATCATGGTGACTTTTCCCAGAAGCTCGCCGTTGTCGTCGAGCACAAGCACGTCGCGGTGGGCGTGGCCATTTTGGCCCTTGCCCTTGAGGTCGGCGTCCAATGCCAGGAAAACATCCAAAAGAGTGGCATCCTTGTGAACGGTCACATACTGGTCCACTGGGATCATCAATTCCTTAACTTTCATTGCGATCCTTCCTGCTGGTGGATTGGGACTATGGTCGAGTTACGATTCGTTACCCATACGAAGCGTCGTGGTGAGAACATCCTTCAGTTCGCCGATATTTACGGGGGTGGCGATTTCCGTCAGCGCACCGTATTTCATGGCGTCCATGGAGAGGTGGACATCACCTGAATGATTGATGAGGACGACTTGCGCGTTGGGACACAGATCCCTGATCTCCGGGATGAAAGCGAGCCAGGTCTGCTCCCGGCTGGAAAGCCCGAGCAACAAAGCTTTCATCTTTTTGCCACAGGCGAGGCATCTGGCCTCGTCCAGGTCTCCGGTATCCAGTGACGCAATTCCGATTTTGCTAAGCTGCAAAGCCAGATTGCTGCGAAACGCGTTGTCGCTATCAACAATCAGCACGTTCATAGCCCAGTTGTTCCTTGTGAATGTGTACCGGTTAACCCAAACCGGTAACCTCTTTATAACAAGGATTATGCCGTAAATCTATAAATTAATAAAAACAGCCTGTTGTCTTATGCTGGGTGGGGGAATGAGAAAAAAGAGACAAGGATAAAAGACAGAATGAAACAATATGAACTGTTTTGGATGGGTGATTATGAAACTAAATGAGACGTTAGGACTCTTCCTGCCCTACATATGCGCCGGGGTGGAGTCGTTCTTCGAGGTGTGATTTTACCGCGGCTTCGGCTAGCCCTACCACGTCATCATACATGCGCACTCCCTTCCACTGGAGAAAATCGTAGTATTCACCTTCTATTCCGGCACAGATAACCGTCTTGATGCCTTCGGTGATCACCAACCGGCAGACTGCCTCGGGGGAGGCACTGTCCAAAACCACCAGCTTGTCTTCCCTGGCAACGAGTTCTTTGTCGTGGCGGACCACGGTTACAATGAGCACGTCGGTCGCCAGGTCAAAGCGCGGTGCGATGTCGGCGTCGAGCAGGGGGATGAGGATTTTTTCCATGCGTGTTTCAGTCCAGTCCGTGGTTTTTCATCTTGCGCCACAGGGTGCTTCGCCCCCATCCCAGAATAGCTGCGGCCTTGTGCTTGCGTCCGCCGGATTTGACAAGCGCGTCCAGTATCATCCGGCGCTCCACATCCTCCCAATTGGCGTCCGTCCCGATGGTGTGCCCCATGCTGTTGCCTGGCGCCGCATCCATAGAAAAGGGGGGCATGCCGTTGCCGTTTGTGACCAGGGAAGTGGGTTCCGGGAGCGGACCGGGAACTGCATCGGGGCGGCGCAGATAGCTTGGCAAATGGCGTACATGAATAATCTCGCCGTCACAGAAATTGACCGCGTATTCTATTACGTTGCGCAGTTCGCGTACATTGCCCGGATAGGGATAGGTGTCCAGCAGGTCGATGGCCCGCTCGGAAAAACCAGTGATGTTTTTGCCGAAACGTTGGCAGAAGCGGCGCAGGAAGTGGTCCTGCAGTAGGGTGACGTCGCGGCCGCGTTCCCGCATGGGGGGCAGGTGCAGGCGGATGACGTTGAGGCGGAAAAAAAGATCCTGTCGGAAACGGTTTTCCCGCACCATGCTTTCCAGGTCGCGGTGGGTGGCGACAACGACGCGGACATCCGAGACAGCGCCTTTTGTGCTGCCCAGCGGATAGATGACCTTGTCGTCCAGAAACGACAGCAGCTTGACCTGCAGATGCAAGGGGAGGTCGCCTATTTCCGTGAGAAACAACGTGCCTCCGTGGGCCAGCCGGAATCGGCCCGGCTTGTCCTGGTCGGCCCCTGTGAAGGCCCCCTTGGCGTGGCCGAACAGTTCGGATTCCAGAAGGGTATCGGGCAGCGCGCCGCAGTTCACCTTGATGAACGGTCCGCCGGAACGTTCGGATGCCTTGTGGATGGCTTCGGCCAGCATGTCCTTTCCTGTGCCGGTTTCGCCCGTGATGAGGACGGAGGAGTCGGTCTGGGCAACGCTTGGCACCATTTTGAACACGCGTTCTATTTGTGGACTTTTGCCGATGAGGCCGCCGAAACTGTATGTTCCGGGACCGGGGATTTCATGCTCTCCGGTAGCTGCCGCCGAGGTGACGGTCTCCACAATGCCCACCTGGCGGCCCTTGCCGTCGAGCAGCGGGGCTATAGTCAGCCGGACCGTGAGTTTGCGGCGTTCCCGGTTGATGATGGTGGCTTCGGATTTTTGTGGCTCGAAAGAGTCTATCTGGGTGCCGTTTCCGGCGTGGACGGGACAGCCCCGGAGACAGTAGTCGCAGCGCAGGGCGTGCAGGCATCCCAGGCCGATGATGTTCTCGCGCGCCGCTCCGGTAAGTTGTTCATAGGCGGTGTTGGCCAACATGATGTGGCCTGTTTTGTCCATTATGCAGACGCCCACGGGCAGTTCGTCGAAAAAATTCAGGAATACGCCCGGAGCGGACAAAACCCCGCCCAGATGATGTACTGCGGAATCCATCATGCTAGTCCAGTAGCACGGCAAGGCATGACCGGCAATCGCTTTGCGCGGGTATTAAATATTGTATGTGAACGACGGCGGGCATGGGGGGCTTTTCAACCGTAAAGGGTTTCCGTACCATGCCGCGATTGAAAAGCGGCCCTGGGCCGCATGCAGGAGATGGAGAGTGAGTACTATTCGCGGACGTTTCGCGCCGAGTCCGACAGGGCGCATGCACCTGGGCAATGCCTTTGCCTCTTTGCTTTGCTGGCTTGCGGCCCGCAGCCGGAGGGGGGAGGTCGTCTTTCGCGTGGAGGACATAGACCCGCAGCGCTCGCGTACCGAGTACGTGGATTTGCTTTTGCAGGATCTTGAATGGCTGGGGCTGGACTGGGACGAAGGGCCGGACAAGGGCGGAAGCTGTGGGCCATATGTGCAAAGCCGGCGGCTGGAGCGTTACGAGGCAGTTCTGAATACTCTGCAGGAGCGGCGTCTGGTCTATCCCTGCTGGTGCACGCGCCGGGAATTGCAGGAAGCGGCGCGCAATGGGCCACAGCCTGCCCGCCGTAATGCCGGGCCTGCCTATCCTGGTTTTTGCCGCGATTTGAGCGATGAAGAAAGGCGAGCCCGCATGGCCGGAGGCCGTACTCCTGTGCTGCGCTTGCTTTTTCCAGAACGCGACTATGAATTTACAGATCTGAATCTCGGCCATGTTTTGCTTTCCGGGGCGGAGATTTACGGCGATTTCAGCCTGCGCCGTTCGGACGGTGTTTTCGCCTACCAGCTTGCCGTGGTGGTGGACGACGTGGACATGCACATCACGCAGGTTGTGCGCGGGGCCGATATTTTGGACAGCACTCCCCGCCAGATGCGCCTGCTGGAACTTTTGGGAAAGCCGTTGCCCGAGTATGCGCATGTGCCTCTGTTGGTGGATGGCGGGGGAAAAAAACTTTCCAAAACCCACGCTTCCCTGGAGCTGGCCGCATTGCGCGGGGCTGGCGTACGCCCGGAAAATATCGTTGGGTACCTGTTGTGGCTGGCCGGGCTGCAGCAAGCGCCGCGCCCCGCCCGTGCCGGAGATTTTGTGGACAATTTCGATTTTGGGCCTGTGCCTTTGCAATCCATCGTCATTGCGGACAATGTGGCGGATATTCTTGCTGGCATGGGACGCTGATGGCCGGCACCGTGCGGAATGGGGTGGCATCGGGTCGGGGGTGTTTTTGCTTTCTTCGTAAAACCCCACATATAAACTTTCAGTATACACAGCTGTTTGTTTGTTTTTTCCTGTTACCCACTTGCATTCCCTTCACCCATCTGTAACATTGTCTCTGCCGATTGGGGTGTCCCGCGCGGAGCGGGGCTGAGATTAAACCCATGGAACCTGATGCAGTTCACACTGCCGAAGGGAATCGGGGCCGTGCCCCCCTTTCTCGGGGCATACACTCCACGACCTCTTTTCTTCTTTTCCCCGGCGGACTGCCAACGCGCTGATTGGGAGCGCACAACCCGCTTGCTCAAGCAAGGACGGATTATGTTGCAAATACAGAAAAACAAAGCTTTGACCGCACTTATGGACTCCTGCCTGGCTGATGTCTGCCAGCGTGAAGGTCTGGAAGAATCCGCAGTACGCGAGGCCATTGCCCAGGGGACAATGGTTCTGCTCGGCAACCCTGGCCGCAAGGATTTCAAACCCACGTTGGTGGGGCAGCCTGCCAAGGTGAAGGTGAACGCCAATATCGGAACGTCTCCCTTTATGAACGAGCCTGAAAGGGAAATGAAAAAGGCCAAGCTGGCCCAGGCTGCCGGTGCCGACACCATCATGGACCTTTCCACGGCGGGCGACCTTACCGCCATTCGTCAGGAAATGCTGGATAGCTGCCCCCTGCCTTTGGGAACCGTGCCCATCTACGGCGTGGCCGCAAAGTACATTCTGAACAAAGAAGATCCGGCCGAATTCAAGGCCGATGAACTGTTCGAGGAAATTCGCCGTCAGGCCGAGCAGGGCGTGGACTTTATGACCGTGCATTGCGGCGTGACCCGTCGCGCCGCTGCCCTGGCAAAGAATGCCAAGCGCATGATGGGCGTTGTTTCCCGCGGCGGTTCCATCACCGTGCGCTGGATGCATATCAACGACAAGGAAAACCCCCTTACCGAGCGTTTTGACGAGCTGCTGGAAATCGCGGTGAAGCACAACGTCACCCTGAGCCTGGGCGACGGTATGCGTCCTGGTGCCGGTGTGGATGCTGGCGATACCGCCCAGTGGGATGAGGTCATCACCCTTTCCGAGCTTACCCGCCGCGCCTGGGATGCAGGCGTGCAGGTGATGATTGAAGGCCCCGGCCACGTGCCCATGAACGAAGTGGAAACCCAGATTCGCGGCATCAAGCGGCTGTGCATGGGCGCTCCTCTGTACGTGCTTGGACCCCTGGTTACCGATTCAGCTCCCGGCTACGACCATATTGCCGGTGCCATCGGCGGTGCCATTGCCGTAACCCACGGTGTGGACTTCCTGTGCTATCTTACGCCTGCCGAACACCTTACCTTGCCCAATGGCGAAGACGTGCGCGCCGGTGTTATTGCCTCGCGCATTGCCGCCCAGTGCGGTGAGGCTGCCTTGGGACGTCCCCATGCCGTGCAGCGTGACAAGGACATCTCCCAGGCTCGTGCCGATCTCGACTGGAAACGCATGGCAGAGTTGGCCCTTGATCCTCCCACGGTGCACCATCGCCGCAAAGACCATGCGGACAAGGACGAATGCGCCATGTGTGGTGAATTCTGCGCGGTGAAGATGCTGAAGGATTTCTAACCACTGAAAACAGATCGGGGGCCGGGGCCATAATGGCTCGGTCGGCCCCTGTTTTTGATTTAATGAGAAAGGCCCTGCCGATGCATATGCGTTGGCAGGGCCTTTTGTTGTCGTGTTTGGAGGTTGTCGCGCCAGCTTATTTCGGGCCAGCTTGTGCGGGCCAGCCGGTTGAAGGCGGGGCATGGTGTGCTGGAGACGGCTCCCGGTCGGATTTTTGCCAGTTGGAGCGTATTTCAGCCTCCGTAAACCGTAAAAATATATATGAAGGGTGGGGGCGTTACGCCCTCAGGCTGCTGACAAAGGCACGGCAGCGTCGTTGCCTCAAAAAACTCAACCCCTCGCGTATCAGGAAATACGCGTCAGCCTTGAGTTTTTCTTACGCCTCGCTCTCGCACCTTTTTGAGCAGCCTGGAAGATGTAACTTTGTAACCAATCTTAGGACGTTACGCCCTTTCTTTTGTGTGTTTTCGTTGCAGCAGGCCGGCCTCCTGCGCCAGTACCGCGCAGGTGACTGCTCCCAGCCCCACCAGAATCCAGGGCGGAGAAAAGGACAGCAGGGAAACAAACCCCAGGCAGAGCAGGGCGCAGGCCATGCGCAGCGGCCAGGGGGGAATCAGCCGCATGGCAGCGGCCACAGCAAGCAGGGAGTTGGACAGAAAAAATGCGTTTGCCGCAGCAATAATATCTTCCAGGGAAAGGATCTTGAGGTGCAGCAGGAGAAGACTGATGAATTGAAGCCCGACAAGGAGTCCCAATGCCGCGACGGGGGCATCGTGTTTGTTACGTTTGGCAAGAACGGCGGGCAGGCGATGTTCTAGAGCCAGGGATGCGGCAAGGCGGGATACACCGCCGACAATCATCAGATAGGTACAAACGCACAGCGTGGTGGTGATGAGCATGATAACCACATCCGCCAAGGGCCCAAGCAGGATAGTGACCACAGCGGCCACGGACCGAGGGCCCTGGGTGTATGGTCCTTGGGTAGGCGGGATGACGGCCAGGGCCCAGGCAATCAGGATGTACACTCCGCAGATTATTGTTACTGCCAGGGCCGTGGCCACCGGAATGGTTGTCTTGGGCTGCCGTACATCCATGGTGTAGTTGCCGATGATTTCCCAGCCTATGATGGCCCAGAACAGCACGAGCAGGGTTCGTCCCATGGCCGCAATGTCCAACGGCGTACCCGGCAGGGGAAGCGTGGGCTCGGTGCATATGGTCGTCAGGCTGCCCGCTACCAGCACAATGCTCACAGCCACGCTGGCGGCAAAAGCGATATTTCCCACCAGGGTTATTCTGCGGGTAAGCAGCCAGCCGCACAAAAGGAGCAGACCGCCTGCCATGAGAGTCTCCACATCCGGCTGCAAATGCACAGCGTGTGAAATGGTCTTGGCCGCTGTCATAAGCACGGCTGTGGGGCCCACGCACACGGCGCACAGCAGATAGACCGAGGCAAGCCTTCCTGCCCGTGCGCCAAAGGCCTTGCGAATGGCAATGGGCGCGCCCTCCGCTCCGGGATAGGCCAGTGCCAGTTTGGCAAACACCATGGCAAAGGCGGCTCCCAGCCCCATAATCACGAGCCATGCGGCAAGGGTCCATTGGCCCAGCCGTGCCTGCGCTATGGGCGGGAGGAGAATGACGCCAGACCCTAATACGGCTCCGGCAATCAATCCGCTCAGTTGCAGCACCCCTATTTTTTTCTGCATTGTAAAGCTCCTTGACGTGGTTCAGCTGGTTTCGTAGCAGAAGTTGGAGAATCGATAAAACTGAATTTTTAAAAGAAAACATTCGCTAAAGCTGATTGATCCCATGCGGAGGGCGTATGGAGATTCGCAATTTTCTGACATTCAAAGCCATTGTCGAGCAGGGCAGCTTTGTTAAGGCGGCACGGACGCTCCATTATGCGCAGTCTTCGGTCACCTCGCATATCAAGGCGCTGGAGGACTACTACGGGCAGCCGGTGTTTGACCGTATCGGCAAGAGCGTGGTGCTCAACGCGTTCGGGCAGTTGGTATACAAGCGCGCCAGCGTGTTGCTGGCAGCATACGATGACGTCCTGGCGTTGAAAGACGAGACGGGCGACCCCATGGGACGTCTTCGGATCGGTGCGCCGGAATCGACCTTGCTCTACCGGCTGGCTCCGGTTTTGCGGCGGTATAAGGAACTGCATCCTCAGGTGGAACTGGTCATGGAAAACGCCACCTGTCCGCAAATGCGCCTGGCTTTGCGCAGCGGGGAACTGGACATGGGAATTTTGTTGGAACAGGTCGGCAACGAGCCGGACCTGGAGCGACTTCTTCTGTTTGAAGAGCCCATGAGCATTGTCATGCCCAAGGAGTACCCGGGCGACGAACTGTCGTCGGAAAACAGCTACACCATTTTGTATACCGAGGCGGGATGCAGCTACCGGGCGATATTCCAACGGCTGCTCGAAGAACGGGGTGTTGGTACCGACAATGTCATTGAAACCGCAAGCCTCGAGGTCATCAAGCAGTACATATTGTGCGGCATGGGTGTTTCGTTTCTGCCGACCGTTGTCGTGCAAAAGGAATTGGCTGCGGGCGAGCTGAAGCATGTTCCCTGGCAGACCTTGGACCCTGTCGTCATTCAAATTGTCCGGCACAAGGACAAGTGGATTTCGCCCGCCATGGCCGCGTTTACCCGTATTCTTCAGGAGGAGGCCCGTCGCTGGTGAGCCATAGGGCATGAAGTGGGAGTCACTGGAAAATCTGCATTCTGTTTGTATTCTCTTGGCAACTGGTGCACGTTTTGCAAAAAATCGCCAAGACATGCGTGGAAGGGATATTTAGCTACATTTTTGTGTTTTCTTCAGAATTGTCTCATATTTTCGCCACAAAAAGGAGCATTATGAAGACTCTTGACCAACTCATGGCCTCGGTTATCGCTTCGGGCCAACAGGATACTCCGGATTCCGGCGATCTCGACCTGCTGCTGTATTCTCCCTGTCCGGTCAAGCTGGCGGTCAAGGATCGGCTCGATGCCATTGTTTTGGAATCCGAAGCCGCAGGCGACCCGCTCAATATCCACATTCCCATGGGCTGCACCTCGGTGGACCCGTTCGATCCCCTTTACCTGGAGACCGACCCTGACAGGCTGCCGGACATTATTGCCTCCATCGGTTTCGGCGATTTTTTCAGAAAGGGATTTGCCGAACGTTTCGTGAATACCGGACTGTTTGAAGCCGTGCTGCCGGAAAGCGTTCATCCTTTGCATAAGGAAGCGGGAATAGTGGACCCGGAGGGGCGCTACACGGTGTACTCCCTTACTCCCTATATATTCATGGTGGATACGACCCGGTTGGGCGATTTGCCGCTGCCCCGCCGCTGGGAAGATCTGCTGCACCCGCGTTACCGGGGGCAGATCAACATGTGTGGCGACGGCGACGACATGGCGGACGCGGCCCTGATGTGCATCTACAAGGAGTTCGGCATGGAGGGCGTTGAAAAGCTGGCCGCCAATGCCCACGGCCTCATGCACTCCTCGCACATGGGCAAATCCGGTGGAGCGTCCAAGGCCGGAGGAATCTACATACTTCCGTACTTTTTTGCGGAAACCTCGCAGCAGCCGGAACATATGCGGGTGATCTGGCCCGAAGACGGCACGGCCGCCAGTCCCATCTATTTTCTTGCCAAGCGCACGGCCCGCCCCCGGCTGGACAAGCTGCTGGATTTTTTTACCAGAGGATTCGGCCAGATCCAAAGCGCCCGCTGGTTTCTGCCTTTGGGTGGTCCCTTGCCCGAGAGCCTGCCTGCCGAGGCCCGCATCAAGTGGGTGGGCTGGGATTTCATCCGCAGGCATGACGTAACAGCCGTGCGTGATGAACTGAACAGTACCTTCAGGCGCTTGGTGAAGGAAACGCCGTGCGACTCGTAACCGTTGCCGGGCCGCCTTCATGCGGCAAGACCTCCATACTGACCAAGGCCTGCTCCGAACTCATGCGCCAGGGCGTCTCCTGTGCCGTGGTCAAATTCGACTGTTTGCAGACAAAGGACGACGAAACCTATGCCGAGGCAGGTATTCCAGCCACGGCTGCTCTCTCCGGCGGACTGTGTCCCGACCATTTTTTTGCCACCAATCTGGAGGAGGCGTTTGCCTGGGCAGAGGGCACAGGGGCCGAGTGCTGCATCATTGAAACCGCAGGGCTGTGCAACCGGTGTTCTCCCCACTTGCGTGGGGCGCTGGGGCTGTGCGTCATCGACAACCTCATGGGCATCGAGGCACCCAAGAAGATCGGGCCCATGCTGCGGCTGGCCGATCTGGTGCTGGTCACCAAGGGGGATCTCGTTTCCCAGGCCGAGCGCGAAGTCTACCGCCACCGCATCCGGCAGATGAATTCCAAGGCCATCATCCGGCACATCAACGGACTTACAGGCCAGGGATGCCGCGACCTGGCCACCATACTCGCCATGGCGCCGTCCATCGGCTCGGTTACGGAGATGCGCCTCCGTTTTGCCATGCCTGCGGCGGTCTGTTCCTATTGTCTGAGCGAAACCCGCATCGGCAACCGCTATCAGAAGGGCAATGTAAAGAAGGCAACTTTCGGAGGCGGCCATGAGCGGTGATTTCTTGACCTTGAAGAGCCTGACCGTCACGGCGGGGCAGGACAAGTCCGGGCGTGATGAAAAACTGGATATTGTATTTTTGCCTGGAGAAATAACGGCGCTGCTCGGCCCTACCGGATCTGGCAAAAGCCGCTTTCTGTACGACATCGAATCCCTTGCCGACCGCGATACACCTTCGAACCGCTGCGTGCTGCTGGACGGAACCAAACCCGACGCGGACCGTCGGTTCGAGTTGCAGGGCAGGCTGGTGGCACAACTTACCCAGAACATGAATTTCGTTCTGGACATGGGAGTGCGCGACTTCATCCGTACCCATGCGGAAAGCCGTGGAACGGACGATCCGACCGCCACAGCCGAAAAAGTCATCCAGGCGGCCAATGAACTGGCCGGGGAACCTTTTCAGGTGGATACCCAGCTCACCCAGCTTTCGGGCGGCCAGTCCCGTGCCCTGATGATTGCCGACGCAGCCTTGTTGAGCTGGTCGCCCATTCTTCTCATCGATGAAATAGAAAACGCGGGCGTGGACAAGACCCGGGCTTTGGAGCTGCTGGTCAAAAGCGACAAGATCGTGGTTATTGCCACGCACGACCCGGTGCTGGCGCTTTCCGCCAACCGGCGTCTGGTGTTCGAGCACGGTTCGGTGCGCGCCATCATGGAGCGTTCTGCCGAAGAGGAACGGCTGCTGGTTCGGCTGGAGGAGATGGAAGCGGAGTATTCGCGCATAAGGTCGTGTCTCAGACGGGGCACCCCTGTGTCGGGCGGCTGAAAAAGGCGCGTTGGCTGCGTTGCTTCGGAATATTTAAGCCGCTCATGTACTTAAGAGTACACTTCGCGTTTAAATATTCCTCGCGCCTTGCTTTCACACCTTTTTGAACCGCCCGACAGGACGTACTTTTCTTGGCGTCTGCTTGCGCGGGGAGCGTTCGGGGAAGGGAAAAAAGGCAGGGCGGCTGCGTTGCTTTGAAAGGCTTTTCCTTTTGTTTTCCACTTGTTGGGGCAAATCAGACAGAGAAATTTGACCGTATGCCTTACGCCTGTTCGTCCGGTTTCAGGCAGGTAATATTGTCCTGCGACGGGTCGGCGATATAAATGCAAATCTGGTTTCTTCCATTTTCCTTGCTCTTGTAGAGAGCTTTGTCTGCACGTTGGACAAGGTTTTCCGCTGACGTGTTGTTATCCGGAACCATCGTTGTCACTCCAAGACTCAGCGTGACGATTTTTCCCGCCGTGGACGTTTTGTGAGGGATGTTCATTTTTCGCATATGATCTTGGAGTGTCTCGGCCACGTTGCGGGCTCCATTTTCCCCTGTATTCGGCAGTATCATCACGAATTCCTCCCCGCCGTAGCGGGCTGAAATATCCGAACCTCTTCCGCCGGACTTTCTGAACACATTCGCCACAGCCCGTATGCAGTCGTCTCCGGCCTGGTGCCCATAGGTGTCGTTGAAATTTTTAAAGCAGTCTATGTCGGCCATTATCAGGGAAAGAGGATGGGAAGTCCGCTGCAAACGGCTGAATTCTTCCAGCAGTTTCCTGTCAAAGTATCTTCTGTTGTAGAGATTGGTAAGCCCGTCCTGGTTGGCGATATTGGCGATGTGCCTGTTGGCGTCCCTCAGGTCGCGTTCCATGCGGTGGGCGTTGAGAATGATCAACGACTGGGTAATGCCTACCACGGCCACGGTTGTCATTATAATCAGAATACACTGGAATATTTCGGATTCTTGCATGAAACTGTGCGGTGTCCCTTGCAAGGATGTTACAATGATCCGGAGAACAGCCGAGGAAAGGGCAAACGAAATCATCGTGATGAGCAACCAGTTCTGGCTTTCGAGAACTGCCGGAACAAAACGATAGGCAATATAAAGTGCTTCGCTAAAAAGTATCGCCAATAGAATGCTTATGCATATGACGCGTGCAAACAGATTTGGATGAATATATGTTGCTATGAAAAATGTGCCCCAGTACGCGATAAGCAGGAGCGAATAGAAAACAGGATTTTTCTCCTGAACATTGAGAAATTTTTCCAGACCACGTGTCAGCATGTACGGCATTGCAAGTATGAGAAAATTTGCGCAAAGAATGGTCAGAAAATCGGGGAGAATGCCCCGGAGTGCAATTAATGCGGCTCCAAGGCTTATACATATGAAACCGATGGTCCAGTTGTGGAATCCTGGGTATGTTTTTCTCGCTATGGAATGGTACAGCATTATGCCTGCTGTGGTCATCGAAACAATCGCTCCGGAGACCATAACAGTTCGTATATCGAGTGAGTACACCATCAGTTTCCTTTCAAGAGAAGATTAATGCTTTGCTGGTACCATATAGCGAAGGGGATTATTCTTTCTTCTGTTGTCTCCGGGTGGATGTGCATTGCTCCTTTTTCTTGTCGGAACCGGGTGCTGGTTCAACAAGCTGTTTTCCGGAAGAGCGCTCCGGCAATTTTGCGTGACTATATTTAGCACAGAGCACATGGCTGTGTACACAAAATGTGCACAATCAAGATTTGCTGAGGCGTTATGGAAGGGCAGTCGGTGGATTAAAAATTCAACAGGCTTTCACCTCGATCTCCCTATTCTTTTATTCGGCACGTCCCGACGTAAGAAATTGGGCCCAGTCATCACGCTGTCTTTGCCGGGCAAGCGAAGCGGCCCTGTGGTGGTCGTAAGGAACTTTTATCTGCCGAACCTCCCAACCTTTTCGATTTTTTTCGAGGAGTGCATAGGATGCATGGGGACAGAAATTTTCCATGGCATGGGGAAACGGTTCATCATCCGAGTAGGCGGGCAGCCCCACGCTGCCTGGATTAACCACAAGCTGTCCGTTGCCAAGTGCCACAGTGCGCGGAATATGTGTATGACCGCAAAGGATAAGCTCCTCTGTCCTGCCCGCCAGGGACGACGTGATGTCGTCGTCTGAACGCATGGCGGGATGGCCGGAGGCAACGTCTTCCAGAAGATATTCCATGTCGTTTATCGGGGAACCGTGACACATGAGTATGTCGCTTTCCGGACAATACAGAGACGGCAGGGAAGCCAGCCATGCCAACGGCTCGGTGCCAAGGTCGTCCAAGACGAATTGCATCGTCGGGTTGGCGGCGGTTTCTGCAGGAGTCGCCTCCAGAATTTGGCGGTCCTGGTTGCCCAAGATAGTCAGGATGGTCAGGTTGGTGGGCATGGAGAGGCTTTGCAGCAATTCCCAGGTGGCACGTGGAGCAATGGGGCCGTAAAAAATATCCCCAAGGTTGAACAGCAGCTCCACCCCGTTGGCCTTGGCATTTTCCAAAACGGCTTCTAGTGCAAAACAATTGCCGTGGATGTCCGATAGAACAGCGATTTTCATGGACGTATCTCCAGGGAAGAAGTTCTCGGAGGCAGGCTAAAAATAGGTGTGTCGCGCCCGTGGAATTTATTTGATGGAATTTATTTTGTGCTAGGAAAATCAGGAACGCGACACGACACAATAGTGGGCACAATGAGGTGTGGCCTTACATTCGGGAGCGGTGGAAGCGCACCTGAAAACCGTATTTTCAGGGCGGTAATTCCGCAAAGTACCCGGGGTACTTTGCGGAGGTAATGCTAAAAATTAACCATTTGCCGTTTGGTTTCGCGGTCTATGTCGCGCTGCTTGAGTTCCTGCTTGCGGTCGTAGGTCTTTTTGCCGCGTGCCAGGGCTATCTCCACCTTGAAGCGGCCATGGACCAGGTAAATCTTGGTGGGAATGACGGCCAATCCCTTCTGATCCACCTTGGCGGATAACTGCGTTATCTCACGCGTGTGCAAAAGCAGCTTGCGCGGCCGCTCCGGGTCGTGCTCGCTGTATCCCGAGTGGTCGTAGGGCGCAATATGGACCCCCACGAGCCAGGCTTCGTTGTTGCGGAACTGGATATGGCCGTCCTTGAAGCTGATTTTCCCTTGGCGCATGGATTTTACTTCCGTGCCGACCAGGGACATTCCAGCCTCGAAGATTTCGAGAAATTCGTATTCGTGCCGTGCTTTTTTGTTCACGGCCACGGTTTTATGCGGCTTTTTAGGGGGCATTGCCGTTTCCTTCATCGCTTTCCAACAGGGAACTGAAAAAGGTCAGTTCCTCGGGGAAGCGTTGGTAAATTATGTCTTTAACCAGACGGTTTGTACGCGAAACCGTGCTGGAAGTAAGTACGAGTTTGAGCAGCGAGGCACATTCCTCCGTGGTTGTTTGCCGGATGATGCGCTTTATGCCCGGAATGGCCTGCGGGTTGAGGCTCAGGCAGTCGATGTGCATGCCGATGAGAATGGGAACGCAGAACGGGTCTGCCGCCATTTCGCCGCACAGGGATATCTCGATGCCCGCCTTGTGGGCCGCGTCCACGGCGTGTTTGATGCTGCGTACAATGGCCGGATGGAGCGGCTGGTACAGATAGGACACATGGTTGTTGGTCCTGTCTATGCCCAACGTGTACTGGATGAGGTCGTTGGTGCCGATGCTGAAAAAGTCGACTTCGCGGGCCAGGAATTCGGATACCATGACGGCGCTGGGCAGCTCGACCATTATGCCGGTGGGCAGATCCGGGTTGAAAGCGACGCCTTCCATAGCCAGCTCGCGGCGGCATTCCGAAAGCATGTTCTTGGCGTAGCGCAGTTCCTTGAGCCCGGAGATCATGGGGAACATGACCCGGACGTTGCCCTGGGTGGCTGCGCGGAGAATGGCCCGAAGCTGGGTTTTGAAAATCTTCGGGTGGCGCATGCAAAAACGTATGGCGCGCAACCCGAGCGTCGGGTTGGTCTCTTCCAGCGCTCCAAAGGAGGAAATCATCTTGTCCGCGCCCAGGTCCAACGTGCGAATGGTCAGCGGCCGCGGATTGAGAATGGAGGCCAGCTCGGAATATTCTTCGTAGAGTTCCGTTTCCGTGGGCAGGTCCCTGCGGTTCATGTACTTGTATTCGGTACGCAGCAGGCCCACGCCTTCGCCGCCGTTGTCCAACACCTGCGCCACTTCCTCGAACAGCTCTATGTTGGCCAGGATGCGCAGGGAATGACCGTCCCTGGTTTCGCCGGGCAGGTGACAGAAACGGATGATGCTTTTCTGGTAGTCGTGGAACTGATCGCTGAGCTCTTCGTATTGCGCAAGTTCATCTTCGCTTGGATCGACGAGGATCTTTCCCTTGAATCCGTCGACAACCACCAGATCGCCATCCGAGACCTTTTCCTCAAGGTCGGATACGCCGACGACCGCCGGAATTTGCAGAGAGCGGGCCAGGATGCCGGTGTGCGAGGTCTTGGCGCCCAGCGTGGTTACAAGGCTCATGATGCGGGTAACCTCCAGCTCCACGGTGTCTGCCGGGGAGAGGTCGTGCGCCATAAGCACCACGCGGCCTTCAAGAGCCTGCAGGTCTTTCTTCCCGCCAAGCAGCTGGTCCATGATGCGGCCGGCCACAATACGAATGTCGCCCAGGCGTTCACGGAAATATGGGTCGTCCAGTGATTCAAAGACACGGCCAAGTTCATCCACGGCCTTTTCCAAGGCCCATTCGGCGTTGATGGCGTGTTTTTCCAGAATGTCCGCAGCGGTTTTGGAAAGTTTGGGGTCCCGCACAATCATGATGTGCGAGTCGATGATAAGACCGTGCTCCTGCAGTTCGGCAGGCACGTTGGCGCGAATTTCCTCAAGCTGCGCAGCAGTGGCGGCAAAGGCCTTGTTGAGGCGTTCCAGCTCCCTTGCTATGCGGCGTGGGGATATGATGCGGCGGGGCAGGCGTTCGTACCGGTTTCTATTGAGAAAGAGCGCCTTGCCGATGGAGACTCCGGCTGAAACCGGAATGCCGCGAATGATTGTCCTGGCCATTGCTAGCGTCGCACTCCTGTGGCTTATCCTGAAAAAACGTGGCCAATTTGGTGTAGGCCGTTCGCTGGGCAACGTATGTTATTCGCGAGGTGCCGCCGGTGCGGAGTGGTGTTCCCACCGGCGGCGCCAGGCGATGGAGTTTTTCAATCCTCGTCGAATTGATTGTGAAACAGGGTTTCCAAACGGTCCAGAGCCTGGACTGCGTCGCAGCCTTTGGCCCGCATGACCAGATTGGTTCCAGGTGCGGCGGCCAAAGTCAGGATGTCGAGAATGCTTTTGGCATCCACTTCCTGTCCGGCGGCTTTCAGCACTATGGTGCAGTCGAACTTCTGGGCTTCCTGGGCAAGCTTTGCGGCGGGGCGCGCATGCAGGCCAAGCTCTCCGGTCACATGGACGTGCCGGACCAGGAAGCCGTTGTCGTTTTCGTCTGCAGTGTTTTGATTTTCGAGCATTTCAACCTCTATTTTCTTGGTCAGGCAGCCATCAGACTGGTGATAAACCGGCTGGTGAAAGGCCAGACCACAAGGGACAGAAGTATGAGCCAGGCCACGAGTTCTCGGGGCAGCTGGAGCCGTATGGCCAGTGCGGCGGCTAGTCCCAGGGTACACATACCCCAAAGCCATTCCCGCCACTGCAGCGGCGCGGGCCATAGCAGCACCCAGAAAAGTATAAGCAGCATACAGTTGACATATTTGATGCGCTTGCCCCAATCAATGAGGTTGAGACGGCGAATAGCCCTGAGAACCTCGAACTGACGGCGAAAACCAACCCAAAAAGTTACTGCCTTGAAGACCTGCAACGCTGTGAGCAAAACGGCTCCCAATACCATGGCGGACACCGGATAGCCAGCGGAAATCAGGCATACCGTGGCCAGGGACCACAGCGCCAGAAGGCTGCCGCCAAAGAAGGAATCACCTATGGCGGAAAGAGTGTAAACCGCCGTACTTTTGATGGATTCGAAAGCGTCCGTCGGCACCACTTTTTTGGCTATCCCCGTTTCCAGAGAAAGAAAAATTCCGGCCAGCATGGGGGTCCAGAAAAAATGGGTATTGTAATGTTTGATATAGCGTTTTCTTGCAGCAACAAGAGCGTCCGGGTCTTTATACAATGCCTTTAAGCCAGGTTCCAAGGCGAAGGCCAAACCCACATTTTGCATTCCACGTGTATTAAAGGCCGCACCGACCAGATAGCAGCGGGCGAAACAGTGCAGCATTGTCATGCTGGAGAGGCGAGCGGTCGGCATAAGCATCCTTCAGGTTGTTGAAAAGCGTGCGTTAGCTACGTTACTGCGGGAAATTTTCTCCCCTCGCGTATGGAAGAATACGCGTCGGGTCAAAATTTTCCTTGTGCCTTGTTTCCGCACGCTTTTGAACAACCTGCCGTGTGGGGTGTTTGAAAAGCGCACGTTAACTACGTTACTGCGGGAAATTTTCTCCCCTCGCGTATGGAAGAATACGCGTCGGGTCAAAATTTTCCTTGTGCCTTGTTTCCGCACGCTTTTGAACAACCTGCCGTGTGGGATGTTTGAAAAGCATACGTTAACCAGGTTATCGGCCTTTGGGAAATCCGTTTTCCTTACGGTCTCCCTGCCATTCTTTTCAGTTCGTATCCGCCCAAGTCTGAACAACTGGACAAAGGGACGGGCACAAGTTTTTTCAATTCTACTGAGTTTGCGTTTTTTCGGCAAAAATCTCGATTATTTTTCTTTTTGTGCCGCCATCCGTTCGTACACAGCCTTGGCAGTCCAGCCGAGCGACCGGTCTGCCACGCGTCGGGCGATGGCCTTGGGCTTGCCACCTGCTTCGGATTCCTCGGCAATGAGTTCATCGAGGGCGTCCTCATCGAGCTTTTCGTCGCGGTCCGGCGGGGCGATAACCACGGTGATCTCTCCGAGGTATTCCCGCTCGTCCCCTGCCATTTCATCGAGCTTTCCAAGGATAAACTCCTCGTGCTCCTTGGTCAATTCGCGGCAGATGGCGCATGGGCGGTTACCCAAAGCTTCCAGGGCCAGACCGAGCGTGGACTGCAGCCTGGATTTTCGTTCAAAGAAAACCAGGGTGGTCCGTATGTGTGCGAATTCCCCCAGAGTGGACTTTACGGCCTTGTCGGACCGGGGCAGAAATCCCAGAAAAGTATAAGGATAGGGCGGCAGCCCGCAGGCGCTGAGCGCGGCCATGGGAGCGGACGGTCCGGGAACGGGCGAAACATCCAGGCCTTTTTCCCGGCAGGCCCTAACCAGCCGGTAGCCGGGGTCGGAAAGCAGCGGGGTGCCTGCGTCCGAAATGAGGGCCACGTCCTTGCCCGATTCCAGCCAGTTGACCACGCTTTGCACGCGGCCTTCCTCGTTGTGCTCGAAAAAGCTGACAAACCCTTTGGCCTTCAGCCCCAGGCGTTGAAAAAGAAGTCCGGCGCGGCGGGTATCCTCCGCCAGAACCACATCCGCCTGTTGCAGGATGTCTTTGGCGCGGGGCGAAAGGTCACCAGGGTTGCCAAGCGGTGTTGCCACCACCCATAGCCGGGGAGAGGTCAAAGGCATTTTCAACATGCTCCAGAGTAAAGGATTCTCCGTCATACAATACACTGACGAAGTCGAAGCGGCAGGGGGCCTGCCATTTGTCTTTTTCGCTCAGCCACAGGCCCGCCGTCCGGGCCAGGGTTTTGCATTTGCTTGCCGAAAGCCCGTCCTGTGGGCTTGCCAGGGAGCCGGGGCCGCGTGTCTTCACTTCCACAAACACGTACATGCCGCGCCGCTTGCATATTATATCCAGTTCGCCCTTGCCCAGCCGGACATTGCGGTCCAAAACCGTGTAGCCCTTGGACCGGAGAAAATTCGCGGCTTCATCTTCGCCAAGTCGTCCCAAGTCTAGATGCCGGGCAGACAAATGGCCACCTCCCGTTCCGTGCGCACTCCCCTGAAGGTCACGCGGTGGACGCGACAGGGGCCGAGCCGCTCTATGGCTTCCATGTGCTCCCGTGTTCCGTACCCTTTATGCTTGGTCAGTCCGTATCCGGGATAGCGCCTGTCCAGTGCGGCCATGAGTTTGTCGCGAAAGGTTTTTGCAATGATGGAAGCCGCGGAAATGCACGGCTGGCTGAGGTCGCCGCCAACAATGGCCCGCTGGGCAATGGGGGATGAAAAGGTTCGGTTGCCATCGACCAGCAGCAGGGCGGGCCTGCTTTTGAGTTGTTCGCTGGCCCGGGCCATGGCGCGCATGGTGGCCTGCAAAATATTTATTCGGTCTATTTCCTCGGGCCAGGCCACCCCCAGCGCCCAGGACACGGCCTGTTCTTTGATGGCTGCTGCCAGAATTCCGCGTTTGGCTTCCGGTACCTTTTTGGAGTCGGTCAGCCCCGGCAGGTCGTATGCGGCTGGCAGAATGACTGCGGCAGCTACCACGGGTCCGGCAAGACAGCCGCGGCCGGCTTCGTCTATTCCGGCGGTAAGTTCCGGGGGGACAGCAGCTTCGGCAGCGCCGGAAAGCGGGGATGTCAGCAGGTCGGCCATAGAATGAATCCTTTGCAGAACACCGATAAAAAATGCCAAACGCAAAAAGGGAAGCCCCTGACGAGGCTTCCCTGAATGAACAATATCCGACCCCGTGAGGGACTAGTAAATGTTCTTGGACTTGATGCGGGCGGCTTTGCCCTTGAGAGCGCGCAGGTAGTACAGGCGGCTGCGACGTACACGGCCTTCGCTTACTACTTCAACGCGTTCGATGAAGGGCGAATGCAGGGGGAAGATACGCTCCACGCCCACGCCGTCGGAAATTTTACGCACAGTAAAAGTCGCGTCCGTGGTGCCGTTATTCCTACGGGTTACCGCGCCCTGGAAAACCTGGATGCGTTCCTTGTCGCCCTCGATGATGCGGAAATGCACCTTGACCGTGTCACCGGCCTTGAACCGGGGTACATCCATGCGAATGTGTTCGCTTTCAATCTGTTTGATAATATTCATGGCGCTCCTCCTGTGAGAAAAACGTTCGTTTGCGCGTTTTATATCTGTCCGTTTAGTATGCGTCTGCCAGCAATCTGTCCAGTGTAATCGCAGCAGCTGCCCGGACGGACAGATGGTTGTAATCGTCCATGTAGCGGATCGGGGGCAATGTGCCGTCCACGCGGTCCATGACTTCCCTGGCGAGTCCGTGTCCGGTTCCGAAGAGGAGTACGACCGGCCTGTCATCCATGACCTTTCGCAACTCGCTCGCGGATACGGTTGCCTTTCCCACGGCGCTTGTGGCTGCGAGATAGGGTATTTGTCCCGTGCGTTCATGCACATCGTCAATGATCTCGTCAAGTGATGCAGCGAGTCGTATCAGCGACATGGCTTCCGCCCTGTCGGGGTTGCTTCTGCTGCCGGGGCCGTTCACCCAATGCTGTACCAGACGTTCGGCCATTTCCCTTTGATCGGCCAGAATCGTTTGCACGTACATTCCGGCCAGTCCGTAAGAACGGGAAACGCGGCTAATATCGTGTAAATCCAGATTCGTCAAGGAAACGGCTGTTACTTTTTTTCTTGGATCGTACACCGGATGATGCAGCAGGGCGGTGTATAGGTTGCGTCCCAGCCGGGGGCGCGGCAGGGAACGCAAAAATTTCACGTCGTGCTTGTCCAGCGTGGCTTCTTCCAGCAGTTCCGGGCGTCGCAGAAGGGTGGTTTCCAGGGATTTCTGCCTTCGCCAGGTCGCAATGCGGCCGTGGTCCCCGGAGGTGACGATCTGCGGAACCTTCAGCCCCTCGAATTCCTCGGGGCGGGTGTAGTGGGGATATTCCAGCAGCCCGCCGGAAAAACTCTCCTCCTCGCCCGAGGCAATCTTGCCCATAAAGCCGGGAACAAGCCGGGAAACCGCCTCTATGACGGAAAGCGCGGCGCTTTCTCCGCCATTGAGAACAAAGTCGCCAACACTGACGGATTCCACCGGATAGAGGTCTTCAAAACGGGCATCGATTCCTTCGTATCTCCCACAAATTAGAGTGAGAGATTCGGATTTCGAAAGATTTTGCGCTTTTTTTTGAGAAAAAGGCTTGCCTCTCGGAGTCATAAGGAGTAGTGCCCCCGGCTCTTGAATGGTTTGCATTGCTGCCGCGAGTGGCGGCAGAAACATGACCATTCCGGGGCCTCCTCCATATGGAGTGTCATCCACGCTTTTATGGCGGTCGGTGGCGAAATCGCGCGGGTTGATCAGTGAAAATGATAAAAGCCCGGCGTCCACCGCACGGCCCATAAGGCCGGATGACAGAGGGGACTCGAAAAATTCCGGGAACAAGGTCAAAATGTTTATGTGCATGGCTTTTTCCCACGGCCCGCTGAAGAAATAATTGAAGTCGTCAAGAAAACGTGAGCCTGCGGGATATACGAAAACAACGACTTTGAAAAGTGAACGACGTTCATAACAATAAATATGTGTTTGGGAGGGAAGCCATGTCACCCGCTCGCATCAAGATTCTCGCATCGTCCATAGCCTGGAACCTCACGCTCATTACCGTGGGTTCCGTCATTTTCGCTATCGGCATGAAGTCCATCGCTGTAAAGCACGGGCTCGTGGCAACCGGCGTGTTCGGTACCGCACTCATGGCCGAATACCTCAGCGGGATATCTGCAGGTACCTGGAACATTTTGCTGAACATCCCGCTGTTCATCGTCGGCTGGCTGTTCGTAAGCCGCAAGTTCTGCCTGTACAGCGCGTATTCCGTTGTTGTGACAACGATCGCCTTTGAACTTATACAGATAAATTTCCATATCGACACGCAGCTGTATGCGGCGGTGGCCTGCGGTGTCATCTGCGGCACCGGGCTGGGCATCATCTTTCGTTCGCTGGGGTCCAGCGGCGGGTTGGATATCGTGGCCGTTCTGCTGTGGAAACGCTACAATATAGGCCTGGGGCAGACCTACATGCTCTACAATGCGATACTCTTTTCGGCCAGTGCCATGTTCATCGACATGGACCTGATCGTCGTATCCACCATCATGGTCTTCATCCTGTCCGTTACAGCCGAGCGTTGTTTATCCTTGTTCAACCAGCGCAAGGCCGTGCTGATCATTTCCGACGAAGCGCAAGCCATCGCCGGTGTGGTTTCCCGCAAGATAGGACAGGGCGGTACCATTCTGGACGGCCATGGTGCGTACAGCGGCGAGAACCGCAAGGTGCTGCTGACCATCATCAGCAATGTCCAGCTCAAGAAGCTGGAGGAAATCGTCTACACCCACGACAGCCAGGCCCTGATGGTGGTGGAAAACACCTTCTCCGTACTGGGCGCGTCTTTTTCCCCGCGCAAGGTGTACTAGGCGGAAGATACTTACAATTTGCCCGAATGAATTGCACAGGGCCGGAGGAAGTTTTTCCTCCGGCCCTGTTTTGCGTTGTATTCTATAATATAGGGGCGAACAGCCTCGCCACCCTGACCGCCGCCTTGAATCCGATCCAACGTCCGGTGTATTCCTCTGCCGTGCAGCGCACGCATTGGGCAAAATCCTGTTCCAGCATCTCTTCCACGCTGCGGACAAAGACCGGATCGAATCCCACCATTGATATCTCGAAGTTGAGCCGGAACGAACGGTTGTCGCAGTTGGCGG
Organism: Desulfovibrio sp. 7SRBS1; assembly: GCF_049723905.1. Taxonomy (NCBI): domain Bacteria; kingdom Pseudomonadati; phylum Thermodesulfobacteriota; class Desulfovibrionia; order Desulfovibrionales; family Desulfovibrionaceae; genus Desulfovibrio; species Desulfovibrio sp. 7SRBS1. The sequence continues at coordinate 138,635 of NZ_JBJKFD010000001.1, forward strand.
TGCCCACGCTTGCCATGGCGTCGTCCACCAGGATGATTTTCTGGTGCAGAAAACCCGGCTGGTACCGATAGAATTTTACGCCCAGGGATTCGAGTTCCGGCAGGTAGGAGAACGAGGCCATGTAGACCACCTTGTGGTCCGGCTTGAGCGGCAGCATGACGCGTACGTCCACGCCGCGCAGGGCGGCCAGCTGCAGGGCGGCGATGACTTCGTCCCCGGGCACGAAATACGGGCTGACGATCCAGATGCGTTTTCTCGACCTGTGAATGGCGTGGGTAAAGAACAGATTGCACGATTCCAGCTCGTCGGCCGGGCCGGTGGGCAGGGTGAGAAAGGGCATGTTGGCCTTTTCGGAAGGGCGTATGGTCCAGTCCAGCTTGGGCATGGTATGGGCGGACCAGTACCAGTCTTCCATAAAGGAAAGCTGCACCAGGGTGACGCACGGCCCTTCAAAGCGGCAATGGGTGTCTCTCCATTTGCCGAATTTGGGGTCGCGGCCCATGTATTCGTCGCCCACGTTCAGACCGCCGACAAAGGCGACCTTGCCATCCACCACCACGATCTTTCTATGGTTGCGGAAGTTGATCTGAAACTGGTTGCGCCAGCCCTTGGTGGTATGAAAGGCCCTGGCATCCACGCCCGCGTGCAGCAGTTCGTCCACATATTCGGTAGGGAGCTTGTGGCTGCCTATCTCGTCGTACAGCAGGAATATCCGTACGCCCTGGGCGGCCTTGGCCAGGAGCTTTTCCTTCAGGTCGCGGCCTATCCTGTCGTCGTGGATGATGAAAAATTGCACCAGAATATAGTCCCTGGCCTGATCCATGGCTTTGAAGATGGCTTCGAAGGTGGCATCGCCATTGATCAGAAGTTGGGCATGGTTGCCTTCGACAATGGGCGTTTTGGCGAGTTTTTCCAGCATCTGGAAACGGGCCTGGGGGCCGTCCAGGGAGACATCGAAATTCGACCGGTAGGGTTTGAGTTCGCGGGAAATCGTTTCAATTTCCTTGTCCCCTTCGCGCCGGGCCCGCACATAGCCCTGAAACCGGTTGCGCCCGAAAATCCAGTACAGAGGGACGGCCAAATAGGGAAACGTGACCATGGACATGATCCAGGCAATGGCCCCTTGTGATGATCTGGCTGTGAACAGGGCATACAGTCCCGACATGATACCGAGCAGGTGCAGGCAGCCCACAAGGGCGAGAAGAATATTTTCGTAATGCGCTTCCATGCATTCTCCCGAAAGCCTTTAAAAAAGGGGGTGCGGACCTTGCAGGCGGTTTGTCGCCCGAGGTCCCAAAGGCTTTGCATCGTCTGTTGTCATTTCATCTTGTTGTAATACTTCTAGCATATCGCAGGGGGTGTTCCTGCGGCATCATAGCATGGGGACGGGCGGCCAACAATTGGTGCTGCGGCCGTTTTTTTCCGTGCAGGGCGCAGGCTTGGGCAAGGGCTTCCCCTCGAAGGTTGGGCGTGGTATTTTCGGAATATGAAAAGAAAACAAGATGATCTGCTTTTTGCTGCAGCCGACATTCTGCGCAATGCCAAAAGCGTTGTGGCCTTTACCGGCGCAGGAATTTCAGTGCCCAGCGGCATTCCGGATTTTCGCAGCCCCGGCGGGCTGTGGTCGAAATACGATCCTTGGGAGGTGGCCTCGCTGCAGGCCTTGCGCGTCAATGCCACAGGTGTGTGGACGTTTCTTCTGGAAGCGGTGGACATGTTCGGGAGGGCGCGGCCCAACCCGGCGCACGAGTCCCTGGCCCGATTGGAATCCAAGGGATTTCTGGACGGCGTCATCACCCAGAATATCGACGGCCTGCATCAGGCGGCCGGGTCCGCCAATGTGGTTGAGTTCCACGGCGGATGCGAGAATTTTTATTGCATGCGTTGCCGTCGCGAGTACGACGCACAGGAGGCCCGCAGCCTGGGCAAGGATGACATTCCCTGGATGTGTGAATGCGGAGGCGTTATCCGTCCCGACATCGTTTTTTTCGGGGAAGGAATTCCCGGCCCTGCAACAAGGCGCTCCGATGAAATGGTGCGGCGTGCCGATGCCGTCATCATTGTGGGCACCTCCGGCGAGGTTACGCCCGCCTGTCTCATCCCCGGACGCATCAAGTCCGGCGGTGGAAAAGTCATTGAAATCAACATCGGTCCCACCGGGTTCGGCGGAGTAACGGACATTCGTTTCGATGCCCCGGCCGAGCAGGTTTTGCCCGTGCTGGCGGACCTGGTTGAAAGCCCGGCCTGAACAACGTACCCTGCCCGAAATTCCGAATGCCGAGATAACGTCCGGTAGATGGAAGGGCTTGATTTTCAACAATAACTCAACCAAGGTATTGCTATGGACACCCTTTTTTGGAGTGTGCTCACCGAATCTTCCGTTGTCATCCAGCTCGTCATGCTGCTTCTGGTTCTCATGTCGTTGGCCAGTTGGAGCGTTATCTTTTTTAAGTTTGTAACGCTGATCAAAGCAAAAAAACGGGCAGTTGCCGACTTTAAAACCTTTCAAGACGCAGGCGACCTGAGCGAGGCCATGCAGGCCATCAAGGACCGCCGTTCGAATATTTTCCAGATAGGCTATATGGCAGTGCGTGAACTGCGCAAGCTGGAACGGGCCAAGCTGGACGAAGGCGTCAAAGGAAAGCTGGCTCTGGACAACGTGCGCCGGACCCTCCGGCAGGGCGTCAGTTCGGAAATGTCCAATTTGGGCGCGGCTCTGCCGCTGCTTTCCACCTGCGCCAACGCCGCTCCTTTTCTTGGCCTGTTCGGCACGGTGTGGGGCATCATGCGGTCGTTCCATGCCATCGGCCTGATGAAGACCGCGTCCCTGGCCGTTGTCGGCCCCGGTATTGCCGAGGCCTTGAGCACCACCGTCGTCGGCCTGTCCGTCGCCATTCCGGCGGCCATTGCCTACAACGTCTTTGTGGGGCTGTTGGGCCGCGTGGAAATTGAATTGGTCAACTTTGCTGGTGAATTTCTCAACCGCATGCAGCGTGAACTCGGCCTGGGTGCCGATTCCGCCGAATAATCGGAGGGCCCCATGTCCTTTGATTACCAGAGCAAGCGCGAGTACATGGCGGACATCAACCTCACGCCCCTTGTGGACGTGGTGTTCGTGCTGCTGATCATTTTTATGGTGACTGCGCCGCTGATGACACAGGGCGTTGATGTGGAATTGCCCCAAACCCGTACGGTCAAGAATCTGCCCATGGATACCAGCCATGTGGTGCTGAGCGTCAAAAAGGACGGAAGCGTCTTTTTGGACGAGTACGAAGTTCCGCAGGACCGGCTGGAGCAGGATCTCAAACGGCTTGTGACCACAGCCGGAAAGTCCCTGTACCTACGTGCCGACAAGCAGACGCCCTATGGCGAGGTTGTCCGCGTGATGGGTGAAATCAAGGCTGCCGGAATCGAGAAGATCGGTGTGGTGGCCGAAGAGGACAAAAAGAAATCAAAATGAGCATTCTGCCTGCAAGGCTATATGACTATCGGCTTTCGCGCGGAGTGTCCTTGATGAGGTGTCGGGTCTGATGCGGCTGACCAGTATTCTTTTCTCCGTGCTTGTACACGTTCTCGTGTTGGTGCTGGCTTTCTTTTGGAAGCCTGCCTCCACGGTGCATGTCCGGTTGGATGTGCCGTCGTACCAGGTGGATCTTGTTACCTTGGAAGCGCCCAAACCGGCGCCCAAGCCCAAGGCTGTGCCCAAGCCCGAGCCCGAGGTCAAAAAGCCCGAACCTCCCAAGCCGAAACCCGAACCCAAGGTCAAACCCCAGCCAAAACCGGAACCCAAGCCCAAGCCGCAGGACATCAGCGCCAAAAAGGTGAAGAAGAAAAAACGTCCCAAGCCCAAGCCGCGCGAAAATCCCAAGGATGTTCTCGCCAAAGCGCTCAAGTCTGCCAAGGCGGATGCGGCCCGCAAGGAAAAGGCGGAGCGCAATGCCCTGGCCAACGAGCTCAAAAACCTGCGCAGTCAGGTTAAAAAGGATGACGAACAAAGGGCTTCTTCCGGGCAGGGCGAGGCAGTGGCCTCGGGAGCCGAAGCGGTTTATGCCGGTATTGTTGAAGGTTTGATCAAACAGAACTGGCGCTATCCGGCCATTACATCCAGCGCCTATTTGACCTGCGTTGTCCAGGTGGATCTTGCACCCGACGGCACGATTACGGGCAGTCGGATTCTGCGTTCCTCTGGCCGGGGCGATTTCGACTCCTCCGCATTGCGCGCGGTGCAGGAGACGCAAACCCTGCCGGAGCCTCCGGGCCACGACATCAAAACAATTCAGATCAACTTCAACTTGCAGGAGTTGTTGGATTAAACGAGGTATTATGCGTTTAAGACTCTTTTTCAACACCCTTGTTCTGTGTTTTTGCCTGCTTTGGGCAGGAGCCGCGCCAGCCATGGCCGCCCGGGTGCTGACCGTGGACATCCACGGCCCCGGACAGAACAAGGCGAATATCTATTTGGCCCCGGCCTTTGCGCAAGAGGGAACAACCCTGCCCTCCATGTCTCCCAAGCTGGCAGAGGCCATTCGGAACGACCTGGCTTATCTTCCTTTTCTGTCTCCCGAGTTGCCAGAGAACATCCTGGGCGGTCCCAAACTGAAGGGAGCTACAAGCAAATACATCGATTTCAAGCGGTTTCAGCTGAGCAAGGTGGACCTGCTGGTCTCTACGGTATGGACCGAAACCCTTGGCGAACAGAGCGTGGAACTGCGCGTATATGAAGTCTTTTCCGGGAATCTGTTTCTGGGCAAGGCCTATTCCAATATCGGCCCGGACAATGTGACGCTTGTGGCCGATCGTTTTTGCGCCGATCTGATGAAGGCCCTGACCGGGCAGGAAGGTTTTTTCTCGTCCAGTCTGGTGTTTTCCAGAAACCAAGGAAAGCAGCGCACCATCTGGCGCGTCAGCGCCACCGGCCGCAAGCTGCGCCAGTTGACCCAGGACGAAGGCAAGGCGTTGAGTCCGTCCTTTTCCCCGGATGGCAAGCGGGTGGTCTTTTCCTACGTAAGCCGGAACGGGCACAGGCTGGGCGTGTGGGAAAAGGGGCAGAAGACCAGGCTCCTCAAACTGCGCGGCAATTCCGTCATCGGCCCCACGTTTACTCCAAACGGCAATATCGCGCTGACCCTGGATATGACCGGCCAGCCCGATATTTATCTGTTGGGACCCGATTACAAGGTGGTGCAGGAACTCGCCAAAAGCTGGGCCATCGACGTTTCCCCGTCGTTCGACAGCAGCGGCAAGCTCATGGCCTTTACTTCGGGCCGGGCGGGCAACCCGCACATCTTCCTGCTGAATAGGGAAACCAAAGAGGTCCGCCGCATTACTTATGATGGAAAATACAACACCAGCCCCAGCCTGAGCCCGGACGGACGGCTGATTGTCTTTTCCAGGGATTCGTCCGAGGGGCACCGTTTGTTTTTGCACGATCTGGCCAGCGGCAGGGAAAAGCAGCTGACTTTCGGACCGGGCAGTGACGAGACCCCTGCTTTTTCTCCCGACGGGTACCACATTGTTTTTGCTTCCAGCCGAAGCGGGGAGTACAAGCTCTACATGACCACCCGCTATGGAGATCCTGCCGTGCTTGTGAATACCGGGCCGGGAGACGCCAAGTCGCCTGCCTGGGGACCCGCGATGGACTGAGCAGGTCAATGATGCTACAGGGTGTGCACGGAAAGTGTTTCCGTGCAGCTGGGCATGACTTAGAGGGGTTGATTTTAATGCTGAAGCCGCTACAACGTAACATAGTGTTGCAATAATAAGCGGCTGTTCCCCCCTAGGGGCTTACAACAGAAAAGCCGGATTAGAAGGAGGCCTTGATGAAAGCCGTTATCCGCATGATACTGATTGTCGCCGCTGTTGCGGCTCTTGCCTTTGCCGCCGGTTGCGGTTCCAAAACGAAAGTTGAATCCACCCCTCCCGGTGTGACCGGCGTTAAGCACACCGGTCCGTCCGCTGCGGAACTGGAACGTGATAAGCAAGCCGAGCTTGCTGCTGCCAAAGAACGTGAGCTGGAAGAACAGCGCCTGCGCGAACAGCAGGACGAAGAACTTCGGGCCCAGAAGGCCGAGGCCTACACCATGGCAGTCGAAGAAGTCGGCAATATGATCCACTTTGATTTCGACTCCTATCAGCTCAAGCCCGAAGCTCGCGAGCTTTTGCAGCGCAAGGCGGAATACCTGAAAAGCTTTCCGCAGCTGCGTCTGGTAGTGGAAGGGTACTGCGATGATCGCGGCACCGAAGAATACAACCTTGCCCTAGGTGAGCGCCGTGCACGCGCCGCCTACGAGTTCCTGGTCCTTTTGGGCATCTCGCCCGACCGTATGAGCATTGTCTCCTATGGTGAGGAAGATCCCGTTGATCCCGGCAATAACGAAGTCGCCTGGGCCAAGAACCGCCGCGACCAGTTCCGGATCATCAAATAGGGCACACCCTGACGGGCTGAGGTCCGTTTCCCCCCAGCCGGGGGCAAGCTGGGGAGGATTTATCCTTCCGGGCTTGTGATACTGCGCCTTAACGGCCATGGCACTTGGTGTCGTGGCCGTTTTTTTTATACTTTTTTGTATTTGAAAACGCATGAAGAAAGCGGTTTATTGACACTGCTCGGCGAAAGATACTACTCACAATGGGTGTTATTAATTAAAAAATAATATTCAATGGAGCGCTAAAAATGAGAAGAGTTCGTCTTGGGAATCTCTCTGCCGTTCTTGCTGTTTTGTGCGTCCTGTTTGCCGCCGGATGCGCCACAAAACACGGCGTTACCGCGTACACCCCGGCCATGGAACAGGCCGCCACGACCATGCAGCAGGCTATGGACCACATAGGCGCAAAGCAGGGGGATACGAACCTTCTGGTGCTGACCAATGCTCCGTCTGTGCAGATGGGCGGACAACCGGCCCTTCCGTATATGGATGTGGCTATGCAGGTTACGGGATGCACGTTGGGGACGCGTTCGCTGCTCGCCATCCAATCGGGGCCGACCGAGGCGCTTTGGTTTTCCTTGTATAACCGGGATAACGGCCAGCTTGGCTATATGGTGTCCGGCAAGTCCGGGTTCAAGGTGCAGTATGTGGACGCCAGCCCCCAGACCGTGCTCACAAGCAAGGGGTGGAGCCATGCAGCCAAGGGAATCATTGCACCCAACATGTTTCGTACAGTCGGTATCTCCCTGGTATGGGCGGCATCTCCCCCCTGGAACACTCTCAAGGCCATACAGCTGCACAACCACATCTGCCCCGGGCTTTCCGCCGGAATCGCCGTATCCGAGTACATAATGAAGAATCTTCCTCCCGCTCCGGGCGAAAAGGTCGTGTTTGTCGGCGCTCCGCCGTTCTGCGCCATGGATGCCTACCAGATGTTTTTCGACGCCACGTCGGGAAAAAAGGGCTCCTTTTCCATGCTGGTGGGCAACGAGGTACTCAAGGAGCATGGCTACAAGAATTCTCCCGCCTGCATCTATCTGCGTGTGAATCCCAAAAAGGATACCTGCAAGGGTGCCATACTTACTTTCGATTTTGACAAGGCTGCCGGACTTGCCGGACTCACATACGCGGACCTCTCCCCCAAGGGCGGTCCCTCCAATCCCATGTTCTACATTTCCCGTGTGAAAATTGCCCGTGTGCTGGCCGGGCTGAGCACAAAACGGAAAATGGGGCTGGTTGCCGTGGACAAGACGTTCGAAGGAAACGCGGAGCTTGCCCAGTTTATTGAAAATGCCAATGCCGATCCGTACGGTTTTGCCCGTTAAAAGGTTCGGCTTGCTGCCCCATCAGAATCGGCCGACCGCCGCTGCTGAAGAGTGAATGAAAAATCCCCCACTGGAAAGTTTCCGGCGGGGGATTTTGTTTGTCTGTGATTGTGCCTGAGCTTGTGTCTGGGCGGGGCAGTTATTTTGAAGCGTTTTCCCTGCCCACCTTGAGCAGCACCTGATATTCATCCGGGTCTGAATTGCCGAACCAGCGCGTGTAGAGCATGTCGTACACATTGGATTTGAGAATGCGCTGCATGCCCTCGCTGATAGCCTTGGCAAGTTCCGGTTGCTGCGTGGCTACCGGGAAATAAAGCATGTCCGAATAGAGCGGGGTGTCGAGCAGCCGCAGATTGTGCAGCTTGAATTTGCGTATGTTGTACAGAGCGGTCTTTTTTGCCCCGCAGAACGCATCTGCCTTGCCGTCCGCCATGGCGCGCAGCGCGTCAGTCTCCGAAGGGTAGAGAAGCACGCTTATATTGCCCAGGCGTTCCAGAATATTTTGAGATAGAGAGCCTTTTTGCGTAGCCACTGTAATACCTTTGAGGTCGGAACGCGCCATAATGGGGCTTTTTTCCGGCACGACAACAGTTACGTCGAAGCGTGCATACGGATAGTCGGGGAAGATGTAGAGCTTTTCGCGTTCCACTGTCTTTCCCATTCCCGCGCTGACGTCGATGGTTCCGGCGGCCAGATTTCTTTGCACCTGGGCCCATTCTCCGGGAGCTGCGGAAATTCTGTAGTTGGAACCGGTAAGGGCGGCATAAAGCACATCCAGGGCAAAGCCGGAGGGTTGTTTACCCTCCATGTATGTCTGCGGGGGGAAGTGTTGATCAAATCCGAATTCAATGAGTTCCTGTACCGCGTGGGCAGGGATGGCCGTCATGGCGCAGCAGGCAAGCAAAGCAAGAGTTGCTATGATGGATCGCATAGAACCTCCGGTTTTTCATGGTATATAACCCTGCTAGATGGAAATGGGCAAGGTCTTGTTGCCTGCCGACTGCAGCTTGCAGGACGACATAGAACCAGTGGCATGTCTGCCTGTGGCGCGAAAGTTGGTGTCTTTTTACGCACAGATTTGGAGTTCGTTGAAATGTAACAGGATGGTGACCGCCTCTCTACAGTGCTGGGGCATAGGGATATTGCAAAGAAAAAGTGCAAGGCCCTGTAACTCATCAGACTGCGAGGTAGAGCCATGAATGGAATTCAGCGGACGGAAATCAGAAGGTTTCTCCAGGAAAGCATTCAAAATCTCAAAAGTGCTGAGGCCGAACTTGATCACTTGGAAAGCTGCGCCGACGACAACGAGTATGCCTCTCGTGTAAGCGAGTACAATATGAATCTCGTCATGCGCGAACGCGATGCACGGAAGCTGGGGGATCTTGAGGATGCCCTGCGGCGTATCGATGTGTACGACTTCGGATGCTGCGAAGAGTGCGGAGAAGACATCGGCCTGGCACGCCTGAAAGCGCAACCGACAGCCCGGTTGTGCGTCAGATGCCAGGAAGCCACGGAAAAGGAACTGGCCTACGTTATCTAGTCGGAAGCCGTTTCCCTATTTGGTCTGACCCGAGTGCTGCCTGCGGAGGCGCGGCATGGATGTATCCTCTGCCGTGCGTTGTTCGCCTGCGGCGTGGATCGTCTGATCTTGTCTGACCTTGTCCCGGCCTGTCCATGGGGACTGCCGCGAGTGGTGGTCCTCCAGAAAATTGTTGGTCATAACGTTGGGGGAGCGCGAGGCAAAGGCGGCCATGGTGCGAGTGAAGATAACGGGCAGTACTCAATTTGAGGTAGAGATGGAATAATAGGGAAAGCCGTGCGGGTGATGGTGTGAAAAATGAGGTTTGGGACGTTGGCAAATATAAGAGCTGTTGTTGACTTTGGTTTTCAATATCAATAGCGTAGCCTCGAAATATAACCCAAAAAACGCCTTGGAGGCCGCATGGAACGCATCAACCGCTTCGGCACGACCCGCGATATGATTATTCAGGAAATTGAGGAAGACAACAAAACCTATCTCCTGGCGATTGATTCAAAGGGGCTGTACTTCACCACCCCGGACCGGGTGGACGCTCAACTTGCCGATATAAACCGCTATGGCATCCGGCGCGGAGAGTTTGTGCAACGTTTGGAAAATTTGGGATATTCCCCGGTGGATATGTTTGAAGAGCACAAGAACAAAATCAAGGTTGTGACCCAGACGACCAAAAAGCTGATCAACCCAATCAAAGCTTCCAAGCGTGGGCTGGTATAGCGCTTCGGAAAATTCGTTTCGTCCGTGCGGCTTGCCGGTCGGTGTTGCTCTCCTCACTGCCGGAAGGCAGGCTCGCACGGAATAATGGGAAGCAGGCCTTTCCGGTGTCCATTGAGGAGCTGTGGGAAAGCCCATTGGCGCCAGCCAAAAAATGTGTCCCGCCAATTATCTCGCCGCGCTCGGCTCGCTTTTCGTGTTTCCTTTTTTTCCGAACAGGCGGCGTATCTTTTGCTGAGCCGCATCCATGTACATGTAATAGACCGGGGTGAAGTACAGCGTCAGCAGCTGCGACACCATCAGCCCGCCCACTACGGCAAGGCCGAGGGGCCTTCTGGCCTCCGCACCCGCGCCAAGCCCGAGGGCGATGGGCAGGGTGCCCATGAGCGCCGCCATGGTCGTCATCATGATGGGCCGGAAGCGGATAAGGGCGCCTTCCCGTATGGCGGTTACGGCGTCCATGTTCTGCCTGCGTTGCGCATCCACTGCAAAGTCGATCATCATAATGGCGTTTTTCTTGACGATGCCGATGAGCATGATGATCCCCACGAATCCGTAGATGTTCAGATCCACTCCGAACAGCATGAGCGTCGCCAGCGCTCCCACGCCTGCCGAGGGCAGTCCGGAAAGGATTGTCAGCGGATGTACGAAACTTTCGTACAAAATTCCCAACACAAGATAGATGACCAGAATGGACATGAGCAGAAGCAGCCACAGGCCGCGCATGGAGTCCTGAAAGGCTTGCGCCTCGCCCTGAAAGCTCGTGCTTACGGACGGCGGCACAACCCGTTGCGCCAGCTCCTCCACCTTGGCGACGGCCAGCCCGAGCGAGACGCCCGGAGGCAGGTTGAAGGATATGGTTGTGGAGGGGAGCTGCCCCGAATGGTTGATGGACAGCGGCCCCACGCCGAGTTTCCATTGGGCCAGCGTATCCAGGCGGATGAGCTTGCCGGACTGGGCTCGGATCGAAAGCATGGCCAGGGCCGAGGGGTTGGCCTGATACTCCGGGGCCAGTTCCATGATGACGTCGTAGGTATCCGTGGGCGCATAGATGTTGGATATCTTCCGGTTGCCGAACGACGTTGAGAGTGCGTTCTCCACTTGGTAGGCGCTGACGCCGAGGGCCGAGGCCTTGTCCCGGTCTATGGTGATATCTAGTTCCGGGTTGTCGAATTCCACATCCGAGGTCACGTCCTGCAGCTCGGGAAGCGTCTGCATGGCCTTTTCCATTGCCCTGGTGGCGCGGAACAATTCTTCCGTATTGGGGCTTTGCAGTGTGAACTGATATTGCGCCTTGGAACTGCGCCCGCCGATGCGTATGGGCGGCGGGTTGGAAATGAACCCCCGTATGCCCGGAACCTGTGAAAGTTTGCGGCGCAGACGTTGCATTACAGTATTGATGTCGTCGCGTTCCCTTGTAGGCTTGAGGTCGAACATGATGCGCCCGGAGTTTCCCCCTCTGTTGGGACCGCCGCCGCCAACCACGGACATGTAGCCTTCCACAGCTTCGTCTTTGGCTACAAAGTCCGTCAGTGCCTTTTGGCGCTGCATCATGGTGTCGAAAGCTACGCCCTGTTCGGCTTCGGTTCGGGCCATGAGCCGCCCGGTATCTTCGCTGGGCAGAAAGCCCTTGGGGATGGCGTGAAAAAGAAATCCTGTCAGCCCCAGCACAAGGATGGAGGCCGTCATGGTCAGGCGGTGGTGGCGGATGGTCCAGTCCAGGGTGTGGGAGTAGACCCGGCGCAACCCTTCAAAGCCTCGCTCGAAAAAAGTAAATATCGCCCCGTGGCGTTCCTGCGTATTGGGCCGGATGATGAGGTTGCAGAGCATGGGCGTAAGCGTCAGGGAGACAAGACCGGAAATCAGAATGGATGCGCATATGGTAACGGCGAATTCGTGGAACAGCCGCCCGACAATGCCGCCCATGAACAACACCGGAAGAAAAACCGCTGCCAGGGAGATTGTCATGGAAACGATGGTGAAGGCGATTTCACGCGATCCGTCGAGCACTGCATCCAGAGTGCTTTTTCCCATTTCCGTATGCCGTACGATGTTTTCCAGCATGACGATGGCATCGTCCACCACAAAGCCCACGGAAAGGGTGAGCGCCATGAGCGTGATGTTGTTCAGGCTGAAGCCGGAAAGATACATTACGGCAAAAGTCCCGATAACCGACATGGGCAGGGCCATGCTGGGAATGAGGGTGGCCGAAATTTTACGCAGAAAAAGAAAAATGACCATAATGACCAGGACAACGGTGAGCAGCAGCGTGAACTGCACGTCTTCCACGGATTCCTTGATGGATTCGGAGCGGTCGTACAGGACGTTCAGCTTGATGGCAGCAGGCAGTTGCGCCTGGAACGAAGGCAGCAGTTTTCGTATAGAGTTGACGACCTCCACCGTGTTGGTGCCGGGCTGGCGCTGGATGGCGAGAATCATGCCCGGTTCGCCGTTGTACCAGTTGCGGCGCCGCTGGTTGTCCACGCTGTCGAACACGTCGGCAACGTCGGACAGGCGCACGGGCGAGCCGTTTTTCCAGGCAACCACCAGAGGCCGGTAGTCCTTTGCCTGCATGAGCTGCCCGTTGGAGCGTACAATGTATTCGCGCACCGGTCCGGCCACCGTGCCTACGGGGAGGTTCACATTGCCTTTGCGGACGGCATCGGCGATTTCGTTCACCCCCAGTTCCATGGCGGCCAGCCGTTCCGGGTCCAGCTGAATGCGCACTGCATACTTTTGCGATCCGTAAACCATAACCTGGGCCACGCCGTTGACCATGGAAATACGCTGGGCCATGACGTTTTCCGCGTATTCGTTAACGTCGGAGAGCCGTACCGTGGGCGAGGAAAGGGCCAGGTACAATATGGGCCAGTCCGCCGGGTTGACCTTGCGGAAGCTGGGAGCGGAGGTCATGTCGTCGGGCAGTTTGCGCAGGGCCGTGGTGATGGCCGATTGCACATCGAGCGCTGCGTCGTCGATGTTGCGGTTCAGGTTGAACTGAAGTGTTATGCGGGTTGAGCCGAGGTTGCTGATGGAGGTCATGGAATCCAGCCCGGCAATGGTGGAAAACTGTTTTTCCAGGGGGGTGGCCACGGACGAGGCCATTGTTTCCGGGTTGGCTCCGGAAAGGTTGGCCTGCACCTCGATGGTGGGAAAGTCGACACTGGGAAGGTCGCTGACCGGCAGGCGCAGATAGGCCATGATGCCGGAAATGAGAATGGCGGCCATGACCAGGGTGGTCATGACGGGGCGGCGGACGAAAAGGGAGGAAGGGTTCATTGCCGTGCTTCCTCGTTTCCTTCAGTTTGTTTCTCAGCCTTTGGTGTGTTTTTTATGCTGACCCTGGCGCCGGGTTGCAGGGCGACCTGTCCGGCCAATACGACCACCTCTCCTTCCTTGAGGCCGGAGTCGACTACCGTGCGTTTTCCCACGATGATGGACGTGGTTATATTGCGCGGCTCAACCGTCCCACTCTCGGCGTTATTTTTATCGGGAACAACCACATACACATACGAACTTTCCAGACCGGGAAGAATCGCTCCGGTGGGCAACAGCAGAGCGTTGTGCAGGGTTCGTAATGTAACGTGGACGCGTGCGAACTGACCGGGCCAAAGCATGTTGTCCTTGTTCTGGTAGGAAGCCAGCAGGCGGATGGTGCCGGTGGAAGAGTCCACTGCATTGTCCACTGCCGCAAGTTCCACTTCGGCCTTGCGCTGGTTGTTGCCGGACGGGGCCACCATCACTTTCATTGGCCCTTGTGCCAGGCGTTCCATTATCTCGCCCAGGTAGCGTTCGGGCAGGGAGAAGGAAACGTTGATGGGGTGAATCTGGTTGATGACACACAATGTACGGTCGTCGTTGGCCTTGATGACGTTGCCTTCGTTAACCTGCACAACACCTATGCGTCCTGAAATGGGAGCCGTGATGGCCGTGTATTCAAGGTCCAGTTCGGCCTTTTTCAGCTCGGCTTCATTGAGCCGGATGGTGCTTTCCAGCGACGTCGCTTCGGCATAGGTGTTGTCGTACTGTTCCTGGGCAACCACGTTCATCTGGCGAAGCTTGGAATAGCGGCGCAGGTCTTCACGGGCCTTGTCCAGATGGGCGCGGTCGCGGTCGAGCTTGGCCTTGGCCTCCATTATCACCAGGTCGAAAGGTCGTGGGTCGATGCGGAAAAGCAGATCGCCCTTGCGCACGTCCTGCCCATTGCGGACAAACTGCTTTTCAATGATGCCGCCAACGCGTGATTTGACGTCGACCGTGGCTAGCGGAGTTACGTTACCCACTGCACTGAGGGTGTAGGGGACGTCTTCGCTGCTGACCGCCGCCACGGTAACGGGAATTATCTTTTCATGTTTCTTTTTGGGGGCTTGGGAACCGCAGGAAACAAGGAGAATGAGCGTGCACAGGCAGAGTACAGTGGTCGAAAGACCGGTGCGGAGCATCTTTGGGCGTTTCATCGGGTAGTCCTGAAAATGTGTGGAGGGGAAAAACAGGAACACAGTATGACAACCACAGTAGCGAAAGGGGGCCGGGAGGCACGGGAAAGAAAACTGCAGACAGGCTTCATAGTACCCCAAGGGCCACAGCTTTGTCCGGGAGAACTGCTGTGGCTATTCCTTCATCATGCGTGTTCGTCTGGGCATGTTCTTTTTTGTGTGGTTTTCTTGGAAAACAAGCAAAAGAATCTTTGGAATGAAGTGCTTCAACTGTCAAGTTAGGATTGTGTAAAGAGAGGGTGACAATGCCGGGAGCGTGGCAAATTTTCCGGGGACAAATATCTCCCCCAAAAGTCCTGCACAAGACCGCGTGAAGGCCGTTCACCTCTTGTTCTGGAAAATGGTTTTGGCTGCCTCGCAATTGAGAAGGGAGGAAATAACCTTCAGCAGCTTGGGGGCATCAATGGGCTTGGACATGTATTCGTTCATGCCAGCCGAGATAAAAGTTTCCCTGTCCCCCGACATTGCATATGCAGTCATCGCCACTATTGGAATATCCTTGTTTCTCTTCCCCGCTTTTCCCAATCGGATGGCTTTGGTAGCCTCTACCCCGTCCATGACCGGAAGCTGGATATCCATAAGGATGAGGGAAAAAAGTGTTTCGGAAAGCCTGTGAAGCGCTTCCTCGCCAGTTTCAGCCGAGATGGTCTGGTAGCCTGCTTTCTGGAGAATCGCCTGGATGGCCGTGCGGTTGATCATATCATCTTCCACAATCAGGATGGCCGAGGAATTCGGACATGTATCGCTTCCGATTCTGGAGGACATTTCGATTTCGGCAGTCTGCCCTTCAGCCGGTTTGAAGGGCAGACAGAAATGAAATGTTGTTCCTTTGCCTGGGACGCTTGCAACAGAAATATGACCACCGATGAGATGAAGAAGCTGCCGGACGATGGACAAGCCCAGTCCAGCCCCCTGGTAGGCCCGTTTATATCCATCATCCGCCTGCGTAAACGGTTCGAACAGCATCTCAATAATGTCTTCTTCGAAACCGATTCCCGTGTCGGAAACAGAGAAGAGTACCCGAACATCCGATGAACCTGTCGGAAGATTGTAGGCCTCTATGGTAATTTCACCTTTGCTCGTGAATTTAACTGCGTTGCCGACGACATTGTTGAGTATCTGGGTCAATTTCAAATGATCGCCGACAAGCACTTTGGGTACGGCGTCGTCGATGTACATCGCAAGCTCTATGCCTTTCTGCTTGCAGGAGAGTCCGAACAGCTGCTCCAGGGATTCAAAAACTTCCATCATTTCAAAAGGCTGTTCCATCACGCTGAGTTTGCCTGATTCTATTTTGGCGAGGTCGAGAATGTCGCCCAGGAGGGAGGCAAGCCGTTTGGCGGATTGAATCGCCAGGCTCACATAGTTGTCCTGCTCTTCGTCAAGGGGCGTGGTCTTGAGCAGCTGGTGCATGCCGATTATGCCGTTAAGGGGCGTCCTGAGCTCATGGCTCATATTGGCGAGAAAAGTCGATTTGGCCCGATTGGCGGCGTCGGCCTTCAACTTTTCCTCGGTAAGCTCGATATTTTTTTCCAAAAGGATTTGATGGCTCTTGCCGAGTTTGACGACCATGTCGTTGTATTCTCTGGCAAGTTCCAGCATTTCCTCTGGAAAATGTTCCACCAGGGGTAAAGTCCCTGTATCGCCTCTCCCAAGACTTTGAAAGGCCTGGGTAAAGTGCTTCTTGGCCGTGCTGATGAGTTCATTGGTCGAAATGACCATGACGGAAACCCAGGCCAAACCGGATATTTTTTCCCAGTGGATCTGGTAGGATTCTTCTCCTACGTTAACGTTTGCATAGCCGCTTGGGCTTTCGAAAAGAGTTGCAGGGTCAAGGCTTTTGAACATTGCATGCACTTCTGCAAAGGGAATGAGGGATACTTCTCCCTTGCTCATTTTTTTGGTTGTAATGCCCAGGCTGGAAGCAATTAATGTTCCTGTGTTGTTTATGATGCAGGTAAATTGTGTCTTGCGGTTGGATATGAGAATTTCGTGACGGACGAGGGTTTCAACCTGGATGTCTATGCTCCATAAGCCAACAAATTGATCTTCTACATATATAGGAATGGATGCCGCGACTATGAGCCCTTTTCCTGCATAGTCGATATGCGGCGCAGACCAGCATACTTGGTGTGTTGGATTGCTTTGGGGGCAAACAGAGATATAGGTATGGTAGCTGCTCCATTCAAAGTCTGGAGTTATTGCCGTTATCTGATCTATGTATGGATATTGAAATGATGTGTTGGAGACATCCTGGTAATATATCCATACAGACCCGTGCATCCGTTCATGCACAAGTTTGAGTATATTGCTCACGTTTCTGTGGCAAAAAAGGCGATATCTTGCTTCTGGGTTGTTTTGTTGGTCGGGAGGCCAGGAATAGCTTAGTATGTCGTCCGGCAAAGTTCCCTTTCTGAACGCTTCCAGATGCGGAATGCTGAGGAAAAAACCGTCTTCCCCAACTTCGAAATGTGCCTCCGCAAGCCAGCTGTCTATCCTTTCATCGTCTTTGGAAGTCTCTTTGAAAAGTTTGTTCGTCAATGCCTGTAGGTAATACAGCGTGTCCTCGACCCGCTCGAGTTCACAGGATACGACACGCACGATCGACCGGAGTTGATTCTGTATCTGCTCGTATTCAGGCATGACCTTTCCCATGTATAAAGACTTTTCTGCTCTTCTAATTGATTACACATGTTTACGGCCTGGATCAAGCTGGGGGAGAAAAAATACTTGGAACTTCAAAGCCCCAGAGCATGTTTTTTCTGACAACGGGGCCCCAGACAGGCGGAGATAGGGAGAGACTGGGGGAGACTGGGGGGAGATGGATGATGGACTGCGCAAGGAGATGGAGAAAGTGATCTGAATAAGGCTTTAAAAATTTACAAGAGATTACGAACCACGAAGCTGACAACCGAATAGATGTAGGTCTTCTTTTGTACGGGGGAGTGAAGTCGTCTGAGAGCAGGAGGGGAGACAAAGGGAAAATAAAAAAGGCGAAGCCATGCGGCTTCGCCTTTTGAGTGCGTATTGCGTAGACCGCAATCCGTCTCGGCTTAACGCTTCGAATACTGGAAGCGGGCGCGAGCGGAACGCTGACCGTACTTCTTACGTTCCTTGGAACGTGCGTCGCGGGTCAGGAAACCGGCCTTCTTGAGGGCGGGACGCAGGTCCGGATCCACTTCGAGAAGGGCGCGGGAGATTCCATGACGAACGGCCTGGGCCTGACCGGCCACACCGCCGCCTTGGACGTTAACTTTAATATCGAACTTGCCAATTGTCTTGGTCAGGTTCAGGGGCTGACGGATGATCATCTGCAATGTTGCCCTGGGGAAGTATTCTTCGTAGGGGCGACCATTGATTTCGATCTGTCCGGTGCCGGTGTATACTCGTGTGCGGGCCACTGCATTTTTGCGGCGTCCGGTGCTGTAGAAAAATTCCTGGCTCATAGGAAAGTCTCCGAATTAGAGTTCAATCTTTTGAGGCTGTTGGGCTTCATGCGGATGCTCAGTACCAGCATAGATCTTCAGCTTCTTCAGAAGCTGGCGACCCAGGCTGTTCTTGGGGAGCATTCCGCGCACTGCCTTGCGAATGACCTCTTCGGGCTTGGTGGCGAGCATATCGCGCAGCCCGATTTCCTTGATGCCGCCGGGGTGTCCGCTGTGGCGGTAATATTTCTTGGCGTCGAGCTTGTTGCCGGTCACGCGAATTTTTTCAGCGTTCACTACAACCACGAAATCGCCGTTATCCATATGGGGGGCGAATTCGGGCTTGTGCTTGCCGCGCAAACGCATGGCGACCTGGGTCGCCAGGCGGCCGAGAATTTTATCCTCGGCGTCTACCAGAACCCATTCGCGCCTAAGGTCTTCAGGCTTGGGTGTCCATGTCTTCATTGCCGCTAACTCCTTAGGGCTCTTCATTACACGAAGAGAATTGCCATACTCGATTTCCGTCGTGGGTCGATCACGCGACCGCAGGGTGTAACGGAGCGACGGAACGGAAGTCTGTACCAATAATCGAAGTGGAACGCCAGAGAAAAATGTCCGATTTACAAAAAAAAATACTGCGCAGAAGGAGGTTGAGAGGCAGATATCCCCGGAAGCAAAAGCCTCCGGGGATGTTTTTTATGGAAAGGGCGTAATCTTTCTGCAAAGCACTTTACGCAACGGCTCGCTAATCTTCAAGCTGCTGGATTCCGTCCAGCCTCCAGGTCGAGGAGGCATCGCGGCTGTCGCGGATAAAATGCCAAACTTCCCGTACCTGCTCCGTGGAGCTGAGGGAGACATCCTCGCGCATCATAACGTCGTAGTACACCGTGGCATGGGTTATTTCGCCTTCCTGCTTTGCTTCCAGAAGACGGGCGTTGACCAGCAGCACTTCGGTTTTGGAAGGCTGCGGGTCCTCTTCGGCCTGGGATTTGATTTCTTTGTATACGGCATCCGTGGTGAATTCGCGGATGTCGTCCAGGTCGCGGACATCCCAGGACTGCTGCAGGCGGTTATAGACCGCCTTTGCCCCCTTGATGAACTCATCCGCATCAAATCCCGGAGGCGTATTCACGGAGGGATCGGACCCTTCACCTTGCGGTCCCATGGGCCTGCGCGGTTCGGAGCTGAGGTTGTCCCAGGCGGCGTCTGCCGCATTGTAAGGATTTGTCCCGGACCTCGTATACTCTGCCCTGCGTGTGGGGTTTATTCCCGACATATCTTCCCGCGGACGGCGGGAACGCAGAAAGCGCATCAGAAAATAAATACCCAGTCCTATGATGAGGATGTCGAAGATGCCGAATCCGCCGCCGAATCCACGGCCGAAAAAGAGCGAACCGAGCAAGGAGCCGGCAAGCAAGCCGCCGAACATGCCCATTCCGCCGAATCCGCGCTGTCCTGTGGTTCCGGGGCGCTGCATGGTCGACTTCTGGTTGGTGCCGAAACTGGGGGCCGGGCGCGGAGCTGACCGGCTGTACGAAGGGCTGGACCCAAAGGAGCGGCTTCCGCCGAAGCGTTTGGCGTGGGCTATTTCGGTCGCGGCCATGATCAGACCGAAAATAAGGAACGGCAAGCCCAGTAGCGCGAGTCGTTTCATTGATTTTTTCCTTGGTAAACGGGTGGGTTCATTGTGTGCCGTCAAGCGGCAGGGTGGATTTACCTGCGTGTTTTGCATGGTTGCCGAACAAAACCGCGTACAATTTGTATTGTAACGATCGGATGGTTCTGCAAAAAAAGTCAGATTTTTTTACGTTGAAAACATTACTCGAAAAAATACGTCCTGGTTTCCGAATGTCAATGGTGGGGGAGCGTCAAATTATTCGATAAGGCCCAGGTTTTGGAGCAAATGTAAAAGCATATGCTTGTCTATGGGCTTGGGCACGTAGGATGTGGCTCCGCCTTTGTAATAGGCCTCCACCACGTTTTTGGGGTCGTCCAACGCCGTGGTCATGACTATTTTTGATTCTTTTTCCGATGGCGTGTTGGTTTTGCGTTCAATTGCCCGAATTTCCTTGAGCGCTCCCTGTCCATCCATCTCGGGCATCATTATGTCCATGGTTATCAAGTCGTAAGGTCTGCCTTCCTCGGCAGCCATGCGAAAAGCATCCACAGCCTCCTGGCCGTTAACTGCAATGTCACACTCCATATAAGGAGATAGTATCTTTTGGAGTAGTTTTCTGCTTGTGAAGTCGTCTTCAACAATGAGAGCGCGCATGGGACCTCCCGCTTGATTATGCTCAGACAGTGTAATCCCTAACGATTATTGTCGGAAAAAGCCAGAGCCGGACGGGGATGGGAAAACCGGGTGGAGGCCGGATTCCAGAAAAACGGAGCGGCTGTCCCCCCAATTTATTGACGATTGCCGCGGGGAATTGTTGCCGCAACCCAGGGGAAAATGGCAAGAAAAAGTCATTTTGTGAGGGAAGTGATCCGTCCTTTACATCTTGCCATGCCAATGCGGTAGACGTACTCTGGCCCGGCTTTGAGAACAGGTAGAACGCGGCGCCTCTTCTGTATTCTCCCTTTGCTGGACTTTTTTCCGGTAGCTTGCCACAAGTTTTCGGAGTGGAGCGGGGAAAGCGTGCAAACAGGGGTATCGGATGGGGTTTCAGATCTAAAATTTCGATTGGGAAATCATAAGGATGGATGTGCAGAATATAGGGCAGGCAGCCAAGCAAATTGCCAGCAATGCCACTTCCGACTGGTTCATGTGGCCGTTCAGCAGGGGGTATGGCGAAGGGTTCTGGCCGACGGCGGCCAAGTTTTTGTTTGTGGCTGCAATTTTTGCGGGTATTTGTCTTTTCCTCCGTTTTTTATACGGCCCCAACGGTAAGTTTCGGGACAAGGAACTGGACAGGGAATACGAGGAAATGCGTCAGAAGGAATTGCAACACCTTGAAGACAAATATCGCAGTGGGGAAATTACCAAGGAACAGTACGAGTGGAGAAAAGAGCGGACATGAACGGGAAATTCCCGTTGGTAGGCGCTCATACGGAGAGGTTTTGCGCCATTGCCCGGGAATATGTTGAACGGGCGGACGGCAAGGCGGAGAATCTGGTCATCAAACGCGACCATTCCTTGCGGGTTTTGGACAATGCATTTTGTCTTGTGCAGGAGTTGGAGCGCTCCGACCATTTGAACCAGACCGTGCTTCTGGCCGCGTTGTACCATGATCTGGGACGTTTCCCGCAGTTGGAAAAATACGGGACAATGGACGATTCCAAGTCCGAAGACCATGGACGTCTGTCGGTGCAGGCCCTTTTACGTGATCGTCTGCTGGACGAAATAGACTCCGCCGACCGGAAAACGATCATAGGAGCTATCTACCTCCACAATAAAAAGGAAGTGCCGTCGGGGCTGCCCGAGGATATGGATTTCGCATTGCGTGTGGTGCGTGACAGCGATAAATTGGATATTTACAAAGTTATGCTGGAAAATCTGGGTGAGGCGGCCTGCCGGGATAATCCTGCTGTTGTTTTGGGGCTCCAGTACGACGAAACGGCTTATACGCCGGAGATTGTAGAGGCTGTACGCGAGGGGGAACTCGCCGACTACCGCGCCATGCGATGGGTTAATGATTTCAAGCTTCTTCTTCTCACCTGGGTGTATGATCTGAACTTTCCCGCGTCCCGTCGTTTGCTGGCGGAGCGGAAAATGGCCCATGCCGTGGGAGACCTGCTGCCAGATGTGCCGGAGTTGCAGGACATTCGCCGAAAGGTGCTGGGGGATCTTGAGCGCTCGTTGTGATGAAGCGCGCTCCTCTGCATTGTATTGTCCTTTCTTCGTTATCCGTGGGTTCACCGCCTATTATAATTGCTGTTTGGTGGATTCATGCTGAAATACAAGGTATATGACTAATATGCTCGGAACCGTACTCATATTGACGTCCAGCGAGCTCAATGCTCGCCGAGACAAAAATTCCGTTGGAGCTTTCTCTCCCAGAGCTATCAAATTTTTTGGAAAAGGGGCTGACGCCTTTGATTTTATGTCCAGCCATCAGGTGGACCTGGTGCTTTGCGACAGTCAGCTCAATGATATGGACGCCCCCCGTTTTCTCAAACTGCTGCGCCAGAACATGAACCTCAAAAAGATACCCGTGGTCATGGTGACCATGGAAAATCAGAAAAACAAGGTTCTGGATTGCATTTCCGCAGGGTGCACCGGGTATATCCTGCGTCCGTATTCCATGGATACCTTTGAGCGGCATATCAAGCTTGCCCGCAATATCGAGACGTTCAGCGAAATCGAGGAAATCCAGCTGGAAGAAGCCCAGAACATGGTCAGTATGGGCGAGTTCGACGACGCCATCGAAGCCTTTGAAGAGATCATCACCATCCAGGACGACGCCCAGAAGTATTACGACATGGGCTGCAGTTTCCTGTTTCGCCGCAAGTACGGCAAGGCCATTATCGCCTTTAAAAAGGCGGTCAAGCTCAACGATCTTTTTGCCGAGGCGTACAAGGGACTGGCCGATGCCTACAAGGGCAAGGGCGATATGGAAAATTGCCGCTCCTTTCTCAAGAAGGCGGCTGAAATTCACGCCCAATTCGATCGTCTGGAAGAAACCAAGGCTCTGTTCATCGAAATTCTCAAGTTCGAAAGCGAAGCTCCGAACCCGTTCAACACCCTGGGGGTGCGGTTGCGCCGCGAGGGCGATTACGTGGGAGCCCTGCACGCCTACGAGCAGGCCATAAAAATTACGCCGGAAGACGAAAATATCTATTTCAACAAGTCCAAGGCCCATTATTTCATGGGCGATCTGGAAAGGGCAAATGATGCCTTGGTCGAAGCATTGAAACGCAAACCCGACTTTACGGAAGCTGCGAAATTATACAAAAAAATCAACAAAAAAGAGTGGGCTCAGGGGGGCGAGACCCCGGAGCCGGAGGAAAACGGCCGTCCCCGCGCCATGGTGGACGACACCTGATTGCTCTTTGGGGCAATGCTGAGGCCAGCCCATGAAGCTGAGAAAAAAACCGCAGGGAGCATCTCCTGCGGTTTTTTTCTGATGAAGACCGCAAGTGGGGAAGGCCGAACTCTCTGCTGCATCATGTTCTTGCCTGGAGCATTCAACTTGCGGGGGCAGGCTGCACTGGACTTTTTCCGCCCAGCTTGTACAACATGGCTTTGCATATCCCGCAGGCCATTTAGGTTGCCTGCCTAATTATAGGTAGTGAGGAATCGCCATGGAAATGACCGTCGTTCAGATTGAAAATCCCGAGTCCCTGAATTTGGTTCTGGGAATGTCTCATTTTATCAAAACGGTGGAAGACCTGCACGAGGCTGTCGTGGGCACGGTCCCGGGGGCGAAATTCGGTATCGCCTTTTGCGAGGCCTCGGACAAATGCCTGGTGCGGTGGTCGGGCACGGACGATGAGCTGGTGGAACTGGCCAGGAAGAATGCGTACACCCTGTCGTGCGGGCACAGCTTCATCATCTTTATGCGCGACATGTTCCCCATCAATATAAAGAACACCCTGATGAACGTTCCTGAAGTCGTCCGCCTGTTCTGCTGCACAGCCAACCCTGTACAGGTCATTGTGGCGGAAACCGATCAGGGGCGGGGGATTATGGGAGTAATTGACGGTTTTACTTCTGCCGGGATCGAAACCGAGGATGACATTGCCGCTCGCAAAGGATTTTTGCGGGCCATCGGATACAAGGCCTGAGCCTTTTTCTTAGAGCTGAAAGCGGGTAAAAAACAGCCCGTCATCGTGAGGTGGCGGGCTTTTTTTAGAATTGGAAAATGGGAAAGGGCGCATGAAGATTTCGTAGCGAAAAGGGGGAGACGACCTGGCAACCGCAGGGATGCTGCATTTTTTTCTTTTATGGGAACATTTTGGCCTTTTTGTTGCATACTGGGGCAGAGTATGGCATATTGGATTCACGAGTAACAGGTAGGGAAAAACCTGTAAGATCAGTCTTGTCGGGGCTTGTCGGAGTGCTTATTTTTTACTCTGGCCAGTTCCTGTACAGCTTTTTATCTGGAGATAACGTACTTCATAATGGGTCTCGAACTCAGGCAACAATTAAAGCTCACGCAACAGCTGGTGATGACGCCGCAGTTGCAGCAGGCTATCAAACTTCTTCAGCTTTCCCGCCTCGAATTGATGGAGACGGTGCAGCAGGAACTTCTGGAAAATCCTTTTCTGGAAGAAGGGCCTGTTGTCGCCGAAGTTTCCGGATCGGACGATGCGGGCGACGTGCAAACGTCGAAGGCGGAAGACGTTTCACCGGCTACGGCGGCTGATGAGTCTGTAACCGCTTTGCGTGATGCGGATTGGGAAGACTATCTTGGCGAGTTTTCAAGCACGGCCAAGCAGTCCATGTCCCGCAATGCCGAAGTGCCCGAAGAGGGCATGAGTTTCGAGGCTCGTCTTTCTTCCAAGCCATCTTTGGAAGGACACATCGCCTGGCAGATGCGTCTTTCCGACCTTACGGAACATGAAGTTCTCATCGGCGAACATATTATCGGCAACCTCGACAGGCTGGGCTATCTGCAGGCCGACGTGGAGGAAATCGCCAGCGAGACCGACTCGGACGTTGAAGATGTAGAGCGCGTTCTTCACCGCGTTCAGCGTCTCGATCCGGTAGGTATTGCCGCACGTACGCCCCGTGAGTGTCTTTTGATTCAGCTGGAAGTTGAAGAATACCAAGACCCTGTGCTTCTTTCCCTGGTCGGCGACCACCTGGAAGATCTGGAAAAGCGTCGCTACAAGCCGTTGTTGCGCAAGTTCAAGATGACCATGGAAGAGTTGCATGATTATCTTGAGACGATCCAGACCCTTGATCCCATGCCCGGAGCGAGTTTTGGATCTGAAGATCCTATTTACGTCAGCCCGGACGCCTATGTGTACAAGTACGAGGATGATTTTGTCATCGTGCTCAATGACGACGGGTTGCCCAAGCTGCAGATCAACGACTCCTACTCCGACAGCCTGAAGAGCGGCGGAGCCGGTGCGGACAAGGACTTTTTCCAAGAAAAGATGCGGTCTGCCGTCTGGCTTATGAAGAGCCTGTACCAGCGGCAACGTACCCTTTACAAAGTAATAGAAAGTCTGCTCAAATTTCAGAGGGATTTTTTCGAGGAAGGCGTAACGCGGCTCAAGCCGCTCATCCTCAAGGATGTGGCTGACGACATCTCCATGCACGAGTCGACGGTCAGCCGCATTACCACAAGCAAGTACGTGGCCACGCCGCACGGTACTTTTGAATTGAAGTTCTTTTTCAACAGCGCTTTGGATCTCGACGACGGCAGTCAGGTAGGTTCGGAAAGCGTGAAGGCGCTCATTAAAAAAATAGTGGACGACGAGAACCCCAAAAAGCCATTCTCTGACGAGAAGATCGCAGAAATGCTCAAGGAGAAACTACAGGTCAACATTGCCCGTCGGACTGTTGCCAAATACCGCACGGCGCTCGGCATTGCATCGTCGAGCAAGCGGAAGCAATATTTCTGAGTTGCGTAACCGAAATTAGGAGGTAGCCTATGAACATGGCGTTTAATTTCAAGAACTTCGAGCCCTCTGACCACTTGAAGAACTACGCCTCCAACCGGTTTGGCAAGCTGGCCAAGTACTTCAACAATCTGGAAAACGTAGACGTTCAGGTCAATTTGTCTGTGGAGAAGTTCAGGCAAATGGCGGAAGTCATTGTCGTTGCAGATAATCTGCATCTTTCCGCTTACGAGGAAAGCGAAGACATGTACGCCACCACCGACATGGTCCTGGACAAGGTCGTCGCCCAGGTGAAGAAGAGCAAGGCTAAGAAGCAAAGTCGCCGTGATGCCATGTCCGATAAGGTCGGGCGGATGGAGGCTGTGCTTACTGGCGGTTCGGACGATGGGAGCCGGAGGCCGGCCATCGTTCATTCGGACAAGTTTGAAGTAAAGCCCATGGACCTCGATGAGGCGGCCATGAAGCTTCATTCGCTCAATTACGAATTCCTTGTGTTTCGCAATGCCGCCAACGAGCGGGTAAACGTTTTGTACAAGCGGAACGACGGGGATTTTGGTCTTATCGACCCCGGGATGTAACACGATCATGAAACTTGGTGAGTATCTGGAACCAGAGTATGTGCTGGCCGACATGAAGGCTGAAAACAAGCAGGAGGCTTTGCGCGAACTGCTTGAACCTTTGCAAAACGTTCCCGGAGTGGACGTGCAGCATGCGCTGGACATACTTCTGGAAAGGGAAAGAATCGGCACGACGGGAATTGGAGATGGTATAGCCATTCCCCATGGCAAGCTTGAAGAACTGGAACGGATTCTGCTGATCTTTGGCCGCAGCGCCAAGGGGGTGGATTTCCAGGCCCTGGACCACAAACCATGTCATATTTTCTTCATGGTTCTGGCTCCGGAGCAGACCACGGGAACACACCTGCGAATATTGGCGCATATCTCGAGGCTGCTTAAAAACGAGGGCTTCAGAGACAGCCTTATGCAGGCCGACCCAGGCGAGCTTCATAAGCTTATCGCCGCGACCTAAGCGTCGTGCCGGAACAATGAAAACAGCAAGGGGTGCGGGGAAACCGCACCCCTTTTTTCTAAGCACGGGTAAAGTTGCAGCAAAGGATGCTGGAGCCGTGCAGGAGGGTGCGATGACTGATGAGGATGCGACCGAAAAATTGACCGTGGTCATACTTTCCGGGCTTTCCGGGGCAGGAAAGAGCACGGCCTTGCATGTCTTTGAGGATATAGGATTTTTTTGCGTGGACGGCCTTCCCGCCAGCATGATTCCCCGCCTTGTCGAATTGTACTCCGGGCAGGGGGGCGAAGGGCAGACCCGCTACAAAGGGCTGGCTTTGGGGATGGACATCCGCCAGCGCGATTTCCTCAAAACATGGCGCGCCACGGAAGACGAACTCTTCACCATGAACATCAGTCTGCATCTGCTGTATCTGGAGGCGGAGGAGACCGAGCTTACACGCCGCTATCACCAGACACGCAGACCGCATCCCTTGGAGTCGGCAGATATGGGGCTCCAGCCAGCCATGGAAGAAGAGCGCAACCTGCTTGAGCCCTTGCGTACATCGGCCACCTTGGTTCTGGACACGACCCATTACTCCATCCACGATTTGCGGCGCACTTTGCAGGAAAAGTGGTCCTTTCTGCGGCAGGAATGCCAGGGCATGCGTATTCATGTCATTTCTTTCGGCTTCAAGCACGGGCAACCCAAAGAGGCGGACTGCATGTTCGACCTCCGTTTTCTGCCCAATCCATATTTCGATCCCAGCCTTCGTCCACTGTCCGGAAAGGACCCGGCTATTGCCGAATATGTCTTGGGAAGCGAGGTGGGAAGCGGGTTTGCCAGCCATCTCAAGGAATTTATTTGCTATATGGTCCCCCTTTACGCTAAAGAAGGTCGTTACCGCCTCACGCTGGCTTTCGGGTGTACCGGAGGCCGTCACCGTTCAGTGGCAACGGCGGAAATGATTTTTTCCATGCTGAAAGAAATGAAGTATTCGGTTACGCTGGAACACCGTCATATAGAGCGGGTGTAGCGGATTTCGGCAACACGCAACGGAAAGGGCGATGTCTGCAAACGCAAATCAATTGACCGTCGGATTGCTTGTGGTGACGCACAAGGATTACGGCCAGGCTTTGCTTGAGGCTGCTGAACTGATCATGGGGGATGCCCCCGATGTGAAGACAGTGGGTGTTGAAGCGAGCACAGAAGTGGACGCAATAATAACCAGAATCCAGGAAGCCGTTCGCGAGGCGGACAAGGGGCATGGTGTTCTGGTCCTTACCGATATGTTCGGCGGTACTCCTACAAATCTGAGTCTTTCTTTGCTGAACAAACAAAATCTGGAAGTCGTTACCGGTGTCAATATGCCCATGCTGCTCAAAGCAATGGGCGGACTCCACCTTCCTCTCGGCCAACTTGCCGCAGCAGCCAAACAGGCGGGAGAAGGCGGCATTATTGTGGCCGGTGAACTTCTGCGGAAAAAAGCAGGCGTATAAATGTTCTGGGCACGCATCGACAACAGGCTCATCCACGGCCAAATCATCGAAACCTGGCTGCCCTTTACAGGTGTGGATACCCTCGTCATTGCCAACGATGACGTGGCCAATGATGTTTGGCGGCGTGAGATAATGGCCATGGCCATGCCCACGGATATCCGCCTGTATTTTGTGGAGGTGGAGGATGTGGGCAGTTTTCTGCACGGCAAATTCAGCGGTGCAGTTCCGAATGCCATGGTCCTTTTTGCCAATTGCAGCGACGCCCGCAGGGCCTACGACTCCGGGCTCAGGATGACCACCCTGAATATCGGCAACCTCCATTTTTCGCCTGGCAAACGTCAAATCGCCCCCAATATCGCCTTAAGCCTTGATGATGAAGCCTGCCTCCTGTATTTTGAGGAACACCACATTACGCTGGATTTCCGATGTATTCCCAGTGATACGGCACAGGTGAGGTTGACATGACAGATTTCCCCCTTCCCGCTTGGATAGTCATAAGCGCTTTTTTTTTGCCCTCCTGACGCAGCTTCGTTTCACCTTCAATGTCGGGCTGATTGAACGGCCTCTTGTTCTCGGTCTGGCATGGGCCAGCTTTAGCGGGGAATATGTTTCCAGCCTGGGAATAGGCGTTTTTTTTGAACTTTTCTGGCTGGATCTTTTTCCCGCAGGTACATTCATCCCTCCCAATTATGTAGCCGCCACCATTGCGCCGCTGGCCATTTGCCACCGTTACGGATTGTCATCTCCTGCCGAGGTGCTGCCTGTGCTGGCTTTGGGAATGGCAGTCGGCAAGTTTGGACAATGGCTGGAACAGATGCTGCGTAATCGCAACGATGAAGCCGACATCCGCCTCCATGAAGAGAAGAATTTTCCTCGTCAGACCACCACAGGGCTTGTGGCAGCGGCCATTGCCCGCAACATTGCCGCCAGCTTTCTTTTTATGATGGTTATCTTGATCGGTGTGGCCCTGACGTCCCCCTGGTGGCACCCCTTCTTGCTGGAATGGCAGGAGCTGGTGAGTTTTCATTGGTGGGAACTCTGGTTCTGCTCCAGTATCGGCGGTATTCTGGCAATTCGTTGGCGACGCGTGTACGGTCTCATGGCTGCCGGCGTCATAATTATCGCCATGTCTTCGTTTTTGGGGTCTGCTTCGTTCTGACGCTGTGCCGCGTTTTTTGGGGAATGCTTTTCTTGATCGGCTGCAGGCGTTGTGCGCTGTTTCGCCGATGCATCGCGCGGACTTGCCGTCCGCAATCTCTTTGATGGAATGAGAATATGGCAGATGGATTCAATGATTTTTCCCAGGCTTTGTATGATGAAGTCATGGGAGAAATGGCGGGTACTTTTTTCGGCACGCGAACCCGCATGGAAGAATTGACCCAGGCTCTGCAATCCATGGCCGAGCATCTGGCCCCTTTGGCTGCCGGAGTCGTCTACCGGGGGCAGACCCTGCATTGGCTGCTGCCGGATGTAGGGCCTTTTTACAAACTGCTTGGCATGGAAACAGAAAACGAGGCAAGGCTTGCCAGTCTTTTTACCCCTGGTGAGACTATGCGCCCGGCTTTGCCGTGTGGCCTGCCCATGGCTTTTACAGAAGCGGGGCGGTATGCCAAGACCGTCTTTCTGGCTTATGAATTTTTGTTCAAGGATGCAGACGCCTATATGCATGGCGTTTACAGCCAGCACCCGGACAAGCCCGGGCGTAAGCTCTTGAGTCTGCACTTCCTGCAGGTTCGGGATTTTTGTTCCAAACTCAATGCCAGAATACGTGAAGTCAACACGTTTCAGACGCCTTCCGGCGCGTTGCAGAGCATGCGGACTCTGCAGCCTGAGGAACTGGACAAACAACGTCTGTCCGGCGCGACCCTTGCGGACTATTCCCAACACCTGGATGAGGAGATGGCTCTGCCGGAAGTCGATTTCGCTCAATTGAACCTTCCCGAATTTCCCGATCTCCCCAAACCTGACGACATCAAGTCCGCTTTGGTGAACATGGCCAGGGAACAGCATTCTGCACACAAGGACGTTGTTCAGGAAAAAATGGAGCATATCTGTCATGCGTAAGCGTCTTCGGTTCTTTTCTTTGCTGCTGTTGGCGGTCGGCTTTTTCGTCTCCTCCCCTGGTGTCGGGCATGCGGCACCAACGTCCGATGCCATCCGCTCCTCTGATATCGTCCAGACTGCCGAGGACAAACCGGCTGTTGCTGCCGTACCGTCATCCGCTGGTGAACAGCCGTCGGAATCCGATCCGGCCGCGGCAAAAGAAGACGAGCCCGCAGCACCGCCCGCAACCTCGCAGCCCCCCCAACTCTCGCAGAATGCCGGGGATACACCTCCCGAACAAAATTCCGAACAAAATTCCGTTCGCGAAAAGGCAGCCCCTGAGAAAACCGGGGTGGCCGTCCAGCTGATACATAACGGCTCCGATCCGGTGGGGCAGGCCCTTGCCTTTGCGCTCAAGGAACGTCTCGTCCGTTCTCCGCTGTTTCATTTGGGCAGTAACGGTGAACACAAGATCGTCTTGCGTCTGAAGACCCGTCCCGTCTTTTCGGATCATCCCCGTTTGATGAGCGCCTATGCGTTGACCTGGACCTTTTTGGAGAATGCCGACACGTTGAGTTATTTCCTGGCGCAGGAATGCGGCATCGTCGATTCCACCCAGCCTGATGAATTGGCCCGGACTTTGGCCGCCCGTACAGACAAGGTGTCTGCAGACGCATCCTATCTTTTCGAATGAAAAATCAGCCTGCTTTCAATCATCCCGGCTGCCGTCCGGGGGGCTATGCCGCTTTGCGTGCGGCCCGCTGCCTGCCTATGACCGAAGTGTCTGCATCCTTTGGCGGAACCATCGGCCAAACTGCGGAGTGCGCTGTCATCAGGGACGCACTGGTTATCTGCCGCAATGGGGGGATCGAGGCGGTGGGTACGTGGGACGAGCTGGCCGACAGGCTGGAGGCACCTGCGCTCGACCTGGGGGAGGCCGTGTTGTGTCCCGGTCTTGTCAACGCACATACGCACGTCAATCTTTCGCATATCTGCGGGAAAACAGCATCCGGGCAAGGGTTTGTCCCTTGGGTTGCCAGCCTTGTACAATTTTTGCGTACCCGGCCTGAAGCCGAAGAGCTGGATGCTGCGATAGCTGAGCTGTCCGGATGCGCTACTGTTCTGGTAGGTGATATTGTTTCATCTCATGTCCAAAGGATGACGGATGCTTTTGTCCGTTCTCCCGTGCAATGGGCTCCCATGGTGGAATTTATCGGACCGGGCAAGACCATGCGTTGGCCGCGAGAATTGAGCGAGGAAGATTTTTTATCCTTTGATGTGCGTGGTATCAGCGGGCATGCCTTGTACTCGACAACACCAGAGTTGTTGACGCAAAGCAAATCGTATGCATCTGCCCACGGGCTTCCATTTGTGATGCATTTGGCTGAATCGCCGGAAGAGACTGAAATGCTACAGAAGGGCGAGGGTGAAATGTTGGGGTTTTATACCCGGGCGGGATTTGTTTCACCCCATTTCAGTGCGCCTGGGACAAACCCTGTTGCCTATGCCCATTCTCTGGGGTTGCTGGACAAAGACACACTTGCCATCCATTGCGTGCAGGTGGATGCCGGGGATATGGAGCTGCTGGAATCCAGCGGTGCAACTGTTTGCCTGTGTCCGCGCAGCAATGAGTATATTGGGGTTGGACGCGCACCTTGGGAAGAATTCTTTGCTTCCTACATCCCCGTGTGCATTGGCACGGACGGGTTGAGCAGCAACACCAGCCTTGATCTTTTTGAGGAATTGCGTTTTATGGCCGCTCGCTGGCAAAACGGTCCGTTCCCCTGGCTTGCAGCCTTGCGTGCCGTGACCTGCACTCCGGCCCGTGTTTTGAAAGCGGATGGTTTGTTTGGCTCTATAGCGCCTGGCAAATCCGCCCGTATGGCTGTTTTGCCGTCAGATATTGCTGAAGCGCTCTAACGCACACGTATTTCCGCTGTCTTCTTTCTTGTACCACATCGGCACCAGCCGAGCCGTTTGTAGTATCCGCAAGCGGGTTTCAGCGTCTCCGTTCTTTACGTAAAATACAGCACTCCCCATATGCAGCCCCAGAGGCAGATCATGGCGTAGAGTCCGGCCAGGACATCGTCTATCATTATGCCATAGCCACCGGGCAGCCATTTTTCCGAGGCCCGGACCGGCCATGGTTTGGCAATATCGAAGATGCGGAACAGAACGAATCCGGCTGCCAACTGCCAAAGCCCCAATTGAGTGAAAGGCAGGAAGACGATCCATTGTCCCAGAACCTCGTCGATGACCACCTGTCCGGGGTCCTTGCGCCCCATGACTCTTTCAGCCTGGCCTGCGCACCAGCCACCCACGAAAAACAGAGCGACCAGTAGTATTCCTTTCAGCCAGAGCGGATTATGGAGAAAGAGGGGCCGGGCCAAAAGTGCGGCCACCAGGGAACCTACCGTTCCCGGCGCTACGGGCGATCTGCCGAAGAATCCCAGAGTTGAAATGCTGCAACATATTTGTTCCCAGGAACGGGGAATCGTGGAACCTGGGTCGTTGTCGTACTGTGAGGGCATAAAAGTCTCCTGTTTGGCGCTGTGCTGTCGGTGTTGTTGCACAGCCCGGAAGCGGGGGCAAGCTTCAGGATAATATATCAACAGGCTTGTTGGATAGTGCCTGTATATGTATATTGGTGACTATTGAGGACCTTATATTGTTATTGGGTGGGCTTGGGGGGTGACAATTTACGGAGCGCAGGAGTTCTTATGGGGCAGAAAGAGCCTTCCGTCGCCGAGTTGCGGACGCAGCTGGAAGAGGCGCAGAAGCGAAACGGGGAATTGAAAAAATCCCTGGCAAGAAAACTAGGCCTTCCGGGAAAGGCTGGCTCTGGTATTTGGGAAATTGCCGAGTACCTGCCCGCTATGATTGCCCATATCGATCCCCATGAAAAATTCGTTCAGGTCAATACGTCGTATGCCCGGTGGTTTGGGCTGGAGCCTGAGAATTTCATAGGCGTGCATGTTGAACGCATCCTGTCTTCTGCAGAATACGAGAGAATGCGGGACTATCTTCAGAGGGCTATTCAGGGGGAATTTGTCGAGGTCGATGAAGAACGGACGTCAGCTAATGGAATACGTAACAAATTCAAAATGTTGTATGTTCCGCGCCAGCACGGCGGTGGAGTGTTTGTTGTTGTCTTTTGCGGTCACGAGCGGGTTGGGACGGATACGGGAGCTGCGTTTTGCTGGCAGCATGTGGTTGAGCAGGCGTCGTGGGGACTGGCTGTGAGTTCACCGGACGGCCACTTCATACAGGACGCCAACCCCGCGTATGCCCGAATGCATGGCTACGATGTGGACGAGATGAAGGGCAAGCGCATTAAGGAATTGTACCCTGACGACGGGGTTGAAATATTGGAGAGAATGCGGGGTGAATCTTTGAAACAGGGGAAAAGTTCTTTTTCCACTTTTCACAAACATCGCGACGGTACTGTGTTTCCTGTCAGAATTGATCTGACTTCGGTACGGGATGAATCCGGAGAGTTCTTGTACAATATCGCCAATGTGCGCGATGTTTCAGAGCGCAGGAAATTTCAGGAACAGTTGGCCAAAAGCGAAGAACGGCTTCGCAAGGTAGTGTCCAGCATGCCTATACTTTTGGATGCATTCGATGATCAGGGAATGATAATGGTTTGGAACAGGGAGTGCGAGCGGGTTACAGGCTACAGCGCCGACGAGATGATCGGAAACCCGCATGCGCTTGAATTTCTTTACCCGGACGAGGAGTACAGAGCCTGGGTTTTGAGCAGCGTCCATGATGAAGATTTTCAGGGGGTGGAGTTCTCTCTTTGCGCTAAAGACGGAACTTCCAAGATCATTGCCTGGAGCAAGTTGTCGAAAAGTAATCCGGTGCCTGGCTGGGCTGCCTGGGCAATAGGGGTGGACGTAACCGAACAGCGTCGTTTTCAGCATGCTTTGCTCCGCAGTGAGGAACGCTACAGGGGGATGTTTGAAAATCTGCAGAGCGGGGTCGCTGTTTTCGATGCCATAAATGGGGGAGAGAACTTTGTTATCAAGGAGTTCAATCCGGCTGCCGAGCGCATAAACCTCAGGTCCCGTGAGGAAGTTTTAGGGAAAAAGGTTACCGAGGCTTTTCCCGGTATAGTGGAGTTAGGCCTGTTTGATGTATTCCAAGAGGTCTACAAAACAGGGAAACACCGCCGCCATGCAGGCAGCAAATATGAGGATGCCAGGATCTCTTATTGGGCGGAGAATAATGTCTACAGGCTGTCTTCCGGTGAAGTTGTGGCCGTACACGATGACATAAGCCAGCGCAAGAAAATGGAAAATGATCTGTTTTCTGCCAAGGAACGAGCTGAGGCCGCCAGCCTTGCCAAAAATGAGTTTCTGGCCACCATGAGCCATGAAATACGAACCCCGCTCAATGGCGCAATGGGGATGCTGCAGCTGGCCCTGACAACGGGACTGACCGATGAACAGAGTGAATATATTTCAATAGCTTTGGAATCGAGCCGGAAATTGACGGCGATCCTTGGGGATATCCTGGATTTGTCTCGTATTGAGTCGGGTAAGCTTGAAATTAGCAAAGAGCAGTTTGAATTTTCTTCGTTGGTGGAGTCTGTGGCCAGTATTTTCGAGCGAACAGCCCTTCAGAAGGGATTGAATTTTGTTGTGGAGATTTCGGACAAAATAGCTCCCTTTTTGCTGGGGGACGAAGGCAGGGTTCGCCAAATCCTATTCAATCTGGTGGGGAACGCCGTCAAGTTTACGGAGAAAGGTGAAATTTCGCTGCGCGCACATTGTCTTTCGTGGGGTTCGGAGCGGGAACGGGTATTGTTCGTAGTCAGCGACACGGGCATAGGCATTTCAGATGATAAGATCGTCCGTATCTTTGACATATTCACGCAGGGAGAAGGCTCGCATACCAGGAAGTATGGCGGGGTTGGCCTGGGATTGGGGATTGTCCGCAGGCTGGTCCGGCTGATGAACGGCTCCCTGTGTATGGATAGTACCGATGGGGTGGGGACGACGGCTTACCTTGTGTTGGACTTCGACGTTACCACGCCGAGAACCCGGAAGGGCTTCTCCCCCCCAGTGTTGACGTCGAAGGAAAGGGCAGGGTGCTGCTGGTGGAGGACGACCGCATCAACCGGCATGCCTTGCAGCGCATGTTGGAGAAAAAAGGTTATGCTGTGCAATGCGCACAAAACGGGCGTGAGGCAGTGGAAAGTGCCGCGGATGGCAAGTTCGACCTTATCCTCATGGATATTCAGATGCCGGAAATGGACGGATTGGAAGCGACCCGCCGGATTCGCAATCTCAAGGGACCCATTTCAAAGGTCCCCATTATTGCACTGACCGCCCACGCTATGAAAGGGGATCGCGAACGGTTCATGAAAGCGGGCATGGACGAATATTTGACCAAGCCCGTGGAGTTTCCCGAATTGCTTGGTTTGTTGACACGGTTGGGGGGCGGGTAAGTGTGTTCCCAGTTGTTTTGTCTGCTGAGGCGTCCTAACTTAGGTTGACGTTTTTTGAAGGTTTCACTCAGGCTGTGGGGCTAGCCCCACAGCCTGATTCGTGTACATCGTTTGGCGTTCTCATTCCCAGGCTGAGATGTGGCCGTTGTGAGTTGTATATCTCAACGGATTCCCTCACCAGAGTATTGAGTTCCGCAAAGTCGTTGCATTTGGCAAACATAAACTCTTGCTTCAGAATACCATTCATCCGTTCCGCCAGGGCATTTTGATAGCAGTCATAACCATCTGTCATGGACGGAACCATTCCGGATTGTTGGAGCTTTTTCTGGTAAACCGAAGAAGCGTATTGGAGCCCTCGATCTGAGTGGTGAATCGTATTCACCTTCCTTCGCTTATTTTTGACTGCCGCGTCCAGTGCTTTGGTTGTGCTTTCCGCTCCGAGATCCCGACTCACGTTGTATCCCATTATCTTCCGGCTGAATGCATCTGTAACCAGCGAAAGGTAACACGTTTGCTCGCGTGTCTTTACGTAGGTTATATCGCTTACGAACACCTGCTCAGGACATTTGGGCTGAACATCTTCCAACAGATTGGGATGTTTTTTTAGCCAATGTTTCGAGTTGGTTGTCTTTGTGTAGTTCTTTCTTCGCTTGATGAGCATGTGCTCTCGCCGCAGCAGCGAAAACAATCCATCACGTCCGAGCTTGATTCCCTTTGCAGAAAATGCGTCCTTTAACAGGTAGTACAGCTTTCTGGTTCCAAGGCGGGGCATCCTGGCCCGCACGTTCAGGACCATGTTTTTTGCCTCCTGAGACATGGCTTCTCGTGCATCATGGCGTTTTTCAGCCTGATACACGGACTGCCGACTAACCCCGAGCTGCCTGCAACAAGCAGACAAGCTTATTTGTCTTTCTTTCTGAAGACTTCGTGCAGCTCGGGGGTAAGTTTTTTTCTTATTGAAGTCCCAAGCTCGCGGTCGGAAATCTCAATCATTTTATTGAGAAGCATGGTCTTGATCTTTTCTTCCTCAAGCTCTTTCTCCAGCCGCTTGATCTTCTGGGCCGGTGTTTCTTTGGCTTTTGGGGCTTTGCGGGAATGTACCATGGGCCTGCTCCAATCAAGGGTGCCGTGTTTTCTGAGCCACTTCAGCACAGTGCTTCGCCCTTGAATACCATAAAGAGCCTGAGCCTGCTTGTACGTCATCTCGCCTTTTTCAACCTGGGCCACGACGGACAATTTAAAGGCCATCGTGTAGTCACGCTGAGTTCGCTTTACTCGCTGTTTTTCTTGAGCATCCATAAAATAGGTCCTTTGGGTGTCAACCTATTTCAGGACGGGACATGCAAAATAAAAAGGCCCGGATAGATCTCTATCCGGGCCTTTATGCGCTTTGGCGAATGGGAGAAATCAGGCCTTGCAGCTATTGTACTCCTGGCACAGGGACTCGATGAGTTCCTTGACGGATACAATTTTATTCACCCGGTGGGCGTTGTATCCGGCAAAGACAAGTCCTTTTTCCACCAACCCTTTCTTGGCATTGAGCAGAGCGTTGGAGATGCAGAATGTGATTTTTCTATGATCGCAGCCGCGGATGCAGCGGTAGTGGCATGAGGTGGGTTTTTCGTTGCCTGCCTCCATGGAATCGAGAAAAGGCGTACGAATTGCCTGTCCTGGCAGCCCTACAGGGCTGTGCAGAAGGGCCATGTCCTCTTCTTTGGCGTCCAGATAAGCCTGCTTGAATCCGGGGGCGGCATCGCATTCGTGCGTCCCCACAAAACGCGTTCCCATTTGCACGGCGGATGCGCCAAGGCCCAGGAATTTTTTGATGTCGCAGCCATCATATACCCCACCCGCGGCAATTACCGGAATGGGCTCGTTGTCGCTTTTCCAGTACTGGCGAACGGCCTGGATGACTTCGGGGAGAATTTTTTCCAGGGAAAAATGTTCGTCTTTGATCTGGTCAGGCTTGAAACCCAGGTGTCCGCCAGCTTTGGGGCCTTCCACCACAATGGCGTCGGGAACACGGTTGTACCGGGACAGCCATTTTTTGCAGATGATCTGCGCAGCTCGAGCGGAGGAAACAATGGGAGCCAGTTTGGGCGACTTGGCGCCGTCCAGATATTTGGGCAGGTCCAGAGGCAGTCCGGCGCCCGAGAAAATAATATCCGCTCCTTCCTTCACGCTGGTCGATACCATATCTGCAAAGTTGGCCAGGGCGACCATGATGTTGACGCCCAGAATGCCATCGCTTAGTTCGCGTGCTCTGCGGATGTGTTTGATAAGTGCGCGATGGTTGGCTTCTTCAGGCTTTTTGTCGAAATCCGGCTCTTCATGGCCGATGCCTGCGGTAGCGATAACGCCGATACCACCAGCATTGGCCACTGCGGACGCCAATCCTGAAAGGGAAATCCCGATCCCCATGCCCCCTTGGATAATGGGAAGGGATGCTTTCAGATCACCGATTGAAAATTTCGGCAGCACTTGTATCTCCTTTTCCAAATCTTCCCCAAAAAAAACGACCTGTTTCAAACAGCCAGGTTGGTTACGAAAAGACTGTGGTTGTCATTGATTCGTTTTAAATAATCCTGGCTTACGGGTTGGCCGAAAGGGAATAGCGATGTTTTGACTGTTAGTGGTTAGGACTCTGTTAAGTTTAGAGAATTAGCGATTTAGCTGAATAGTCCGATCCTGTCCAGGGGGAATGGAGGGGCTCGTCAGAAAGCTGGGGGACCACAGTTTTCTTGCCCGCGTGTTTTCTTTATTCAAAGTTTATTTTATACCCATGATTATGAAGGTGCAAAGTTTTTCCAGGCGCGTCTGAAATTGGAAACTACGTGTGGAAGACAAGCCATTGTTCGCTGTAGTATAATTTGTTGAAATATATGTTGATGCGTAGTCCGCAGTCTGGAACAAATTGGAGGACGACCGACATGCCCAACTTTATAATTTGGAAAGACCGGGAGTTGAAACGTCTGCGGGATGAAATGGAAAAGACCTTTTCCTTGGTTTGCGAAGGGCTTAACTGCCCGGATATGGACACCACCGTTCATCCCCTTAAAGGTGTACTGCATGAAACCTCGGAGTTGATCCTTTTTGAAGGCGTTCTTTCCGATTATGGTCCCGAGGATATCAGCGTGGAAATTTCCGAGAACGAGCTGATTGTTTCGGGATGCAAACGGGAAGATCAATGCGATGTCAATTACTCTATCTCCGGTACATTTCGTTCCAGTTACACCTTGCCGGGCAAGGTCATGCCCGAGCAGAGTGAAGCTCGGTTCAAGGATGGCCATCTGCTTGTGAAGATGCCGCGCAGGCTGGAGGGCTTCTTCAAAATGCGTATTCAATTGGACTAGTATTTCATTTCGAGGTTGCAACACTCGCCTTCAAGGGAGGACGCCATGACAGTAGATATCTCCACTTACCAGGTTGCTCTGGAAGACCTGCGCTGGCGCTTGGACCTTTCCAAGCTTCCTTTTGAAACCACGGACGAACTCAAGCCCCTTACCGATATCATAGGTCAGGAACGAGGTGTGGATGCGTTTCGTTTCGGCATGGGCATGAACAAAACAGGTTACAACGTGTTTGTGACAGGTGCGCCCGGCTCGGGCCGCCTGACGACCGTCACCAAGCTGCTCAAGGAAATCTCCGCGCGGGAGAAGGCACCGGACGATCTCTGCTACGTCAATAATTTCAAGGATTCGGAAGCCCCCATCCTGCTGGTTTTCAAGGCCGGGCAGGGCGAGCTGTTCCGCAAGGATGTGCAGGAGTTCATCGATACCCTTAAGCGGGAAGTGCCGCAGATTTTCGAAAGCCCGGAATATGTCGCGCGAAAGGGCGAACTCATCGAGGCGCACGAGAAAAAGACCCGGGAGTTTTTCAAGTCGCTGGAAGAGAAGGTCAAGGAGTCTGGTTTTGCCCTGGTGCAGATCCAAAGCGGCGGAGGCTCGCGCCCCGAGCTTATGCCCCTTGTGGACGAGAAGCCTCTTCCCATGCTTGAGCTTGAGGATATGGTCAATAAAGGACGTTATCCCAAGGACGAGTTCGCCACTTTGCAGGAAAAATACGGCAGTCTGAAGAAAGAGATCGATCAGATATTTTTGGAAATTCGGGAGCTGCAGCGTAAGCTCAAGGAAAAAGGGCGGGACATGGACAAGGTCATGTTCCGGACCACGGCAAAGGAGCGTTTGGACCCGCTGCTGGAAAAATATCCGGGCAAGCCTGCAGACTATCTGACGGCCATGCTTGAGGATATGGCCCAGAACCTGGAGATTTTCAGCCCGCAGACGCCGCCCCAGGGGCTTCCTCCGGGATTCATGGTAGCCAAGGGCGATCAGTTCCAGCCCTATCAGGTCAACGTTTTGGTGGACAACACGGAGCAGAAGAGTCCGCCGCTTATCATCGAGTCCTATCCCACCTATCGCAATCTGTTTGGAAGCATAGAGCGGGTTGTGGATAGGTCCGGCGTATGGCGTACGGATTTCAGCAAAATCAAAGCCGGATCGTTTCTCAAGGCCAATGGCGGCTATCTGGTTATCAACCTCATGGACGCCCTTACCGAGCCCGGCGTGTGGCCTGCACTCAAACGCGCACTCAAAACATCCAGCATGGAAATTCAGACGTTCGACCCCATGTACTGGTTTACTTCCACCGGATTAAAGCCGGAGCCCATCAATATCGACGTCAAGGTCGTGGTTCTGTCCGACACCCGCATTTATTCCATGCTGCGCTATTACGATGAGGACGTTCCCAAGATATTCAAGGTGCGGGCCGACTTCGACACCAGCATGGAAAAGACGGACGAGAGCGTCATCCAGTTCTCCGAGTTCATGCGCTCCACCACGCAGGAGCAGAATCTTCTGCCGCTGGACCGTTCCGGCCTTGCCGCCATGGTGGAACACGCCGTACGCATGGCCGGGCGCAGGGAAAAACTCTCCACCCGTTTCCCAGAGCTTACGGACCTGCTGTGCGAGGCGGATTTCCGGGCGCGGGAGGACAAGGCGTCCGTCATTACGGAAGAGCATGTCAAAAGGGCATTGGATGCCCGTATTTATCGTTCCAATCTGGTTGAGGAAAAAATACAGGAGATGATCGACCGGGGCAGCATATTCATCGATACCGACGGTGCTGAGCCCGGACAGATCAACGGGTTGGCCGTCTACGGGCTGGGCGATTATTCGTTCGGCAAGCCCAGTCGTATTACGGCCTCTATTTCCATGGGCAAAGAAGGCGTTATCAACATCGAACGGGAAGCCGACCTTTCGGGAAGCATACATAACAAAGGCGTGCTCATCCTTGGAGGCTTTCTGCGGCGTATGTTTGCCCAGGACAAACCCTTGGCCATGTCCGCCTCCATTGCCTTTGAACAGTCCTACGGCGGAGTGGATGGCGACAGCGCGTCCAGCACGGAAATCTACGCTCTGCTTTCCAGCATTGCGGATATTCCCCTTCGCCAGGATGTGGCCGTCACCGGCTCGGTGAACCAAAAGGGCCAGGTGCAGCCCATCGGCGGAGTCAATGAAAAGATCGAGGGTTTTTACAGCTGCTGCCGGCATGGCGGGCTTACCGGCAAGCAGGGAGTCATGATTCCCAAGGCCAACGTCAAGGACCTCATGCTCAAGGACGAGGTTGTGCAGGCGGTGAAGGACGGCAAGTTTCATGTCTGGGCCGTGGAGACCATTGAGCAGGGGCTGGAAATTCTTACCGGCATGGCTGCGGGGCAGCGGGGTGAAGAGAATTTGTACCCTGCCGACTCGGTGTACGGCATGGTCGATGCCAAGCTGAGAGAGCTTGCCGAGGGCCTTGTGGCATTTGGCAAGTCCGGGAAGGATGATGAATAATCTCGCCTCATAAAAAAGAGGATGTCCCCAAAAAGCCCCGGCTGTTCATGGCCGGGGCTTTTTTTGCTTTTTTTGTGGGAAAGAGTTGGAATTGCCGTTCAAACGCCGAGCTGCTGCCGGATGTACTCCAGATCGATCTGCTCGGAGACGATCTGCGCACCTTGCTTGATTTTGACGGCATCACGGAATTTGTGTCGTGTCAGCAGGTTTTCCATCTTTTTGGCCACGGAGTAGGTATCCTCGCGCACGATGATGATGGGAATTTCCAACACTTCGGAGCGGGTCAGGATGATGTCGTTGGGGTAGAGGTTGCCCGTAAGGATTATGCACGGACAGCCGCCCTCAAGGGCCACCAGCTGAACGTCGGAACGGTCTCCGCCGACGATGATGGCGGAATTTTTGTGCTTTTTGAAGTGGGTGAGGAAGTTTTCCACCTGCATGGTGCCGATAAGGAAGTTTTCCACCACCCGGTCCGATTTGCCGTGTGCGGAGATGACTTTGCCGTTGAGGCGTTCTGCCAGGTCCGAAACCTTGATGGCCCCAAGCAGCGGGTCTTTGGGGATGACCCCGAGCACTTTGACCCCGGAGCGTTCCAAAAAGGGGAGCAGATGGTTGTCCAACTCGTCCCTGTAGGATTCGGGCACGTCGTTGAGCACTACGCCGATGAGGTTTTCCCCCAGGGCTTCCCGCATCACGGCGAGATAATCGTATTTGAGTTCCCGGTCGAAGCGGTCGATGATGACGCATTTGCAGCCGAGTTCCCGTACGACGTTGACGCCGTCCACACCGCAATATCTCCCCGAATACATGCTTCCTGAACCGGCGATGAGCGTGACGTCGCGTTCGCTGTCCAGCTGTGTGAACGACTCTTTGATTTTTTGCATCAGATCCTGGCACTGGCCGCTGAATGCCCTGGATTTGAAATCTTTGGTGACAAGCACCGGCGTCACCAGGGTGGGGTCCTGATCCAGTCCCAGTATTTCCTGCATGAAAAAGGCGTCTTCATCGCCCATTTTGCCGTCCCGTTCGATGGGGAGCGCGCCGACGGGCTTGCAATAGCCTACATTTACATTGTTTTTTTGAAGCCAAAGCCCGATGCCAAGGGCGATCATGTTTTTTCCGGAATAACCAGCGGTGGAACCAATATAAAGCCCAGACATCGCATCCCTCCAGATAATATATTGTGTTCCGTGATATATTGGTTGCGGATTTTTTTCAATCAGCTGTTGCGTACGGCTACGTCCGTTTTTTCAAGTTTTCCGGCATGTGGAGGACATACTCCCGTATGGCGTCACGCACGGTCTT
This sequence comes from Desulfovibrio sp. 7SRBS1, assembly GCF_049723905.1. Lineage (NCBI taxonomy): Bacteria > Pseudomonadati > Thermodesulfobacteriota > Desulfovibrionia > Desulfovibrionales > Desulfovibrionaceae > Desulfovibrio > Desulfovibrio sp. 7SRBS1. Next base: position 181,213 of record NZ_JBJKFD010000001.1, read on the forward strand.
GTAGTGTTCCAGAGCCTCCTCTTCCGTGGCAGCATCCTTTGCCAGCTGCGGTGGATCGTCAAATCCGGCATGAATGCGCACGGCCTGTCCCGGAAAATAGGGGCAGTGCTCATTGGCATGGCCGCACAGGGTGACGATGAAATCGAACTCGCGGGTGGGGAGCTCGTCCACGGTCTTAGAGTGTTGCTGGGAAATATCCACTCCGGCCTCGGCCATGGCGCGGATGGCCAGGGGATTCATCCCGTGACGTTCCACTCCGGCACTGTAGGCTTCGAGGACATCGGATTTCAAGGCCTTGGCAAATCCTTCGGCCATTTGGCTTCGGCAGGAATTGCCGGTGCAGAGAAAAAGTATTTTTATACGAGACATGAAGGTTCCTTAAGGTTGTCGAGTTGAAGGCAGTATGCCATAGCCTGCCGTGACTGTACAAAACATCATTCTGACAATACGTTTTATGCACAAAGAAAGCATGGCGTTTTCCATGGAGTTTTCACGACAAATAAACGGTGGATGATCTGATATGGGAAAACAACCTGAACATAAAAGCGTGTGTTTCTGGCGAGATCCTGCATTGCCCGGCCTGGAAGTCCGGTTTTCCAGCTACCGGCGAAATGCTTTTCGCAGGCACATGCACAGCGCCCAATCCATTGGGATTATTCTGGAAGGAGAGACGGTCTTCGATCTTGAAGGGACGCCTTACAGGGCGGGTGCGGGGGATATGGTCTTCATCCCTGCGGAAATGGTACACGCTTGCAACCCGCAATCCACCACGGCGCTGACGTACATCATGTTTTATGTGGATTTGTCCCTGCTGGGGGATGTTGCGCGTGAAGTGTGGGGAGATGATGTGGAATTGCCGAATCTTGAACCGCCGGTCGTGACGGACGATGAATTGTTCGCCCAGTGGCGGAACCTGCATGCAGCCATAGCCCATGGGGCCGAGCTGCTGGAGCGGCAGTCGCTGATGATCCAGGCTTTGGGCAGCAGTATAAAGCGTTTTGGGCGGACTGACGGGGAGAGTGCCCCGGAAAGGCCGAAAGCATCGTTGGAAGTGGTGGCTTCGACCAAAAGTTTTTTGCAAGAGAACATGTGCGGCAAGGTCAACCTTGAGGAACTCGCCCGGGTGGCTGGCTTGAGCAGGTATCATTTTTTGCGGGTATTTCAAGAGCAGACCGGCCTTCCTCCCCATACGTATCAGAACCAGCTGCGCGTCAACCGGGCAAAGGAAATGTTGGCGGAGAGCATGCCCATAGCGCAGGTCGCCGCGGAACTCGGTTTTACGGATCAAAGCCATTTTTCCCGTGTCTTCAAGCAGTTTACCGCTGCCACTCCACGCCAGTATCAGGAGTCTCCATCGACCTAAGTCTGCAGACCGTTTCAGGACTTTTTCAGCAATTTCATACCATACTCTCTCCGCCTTGGGCGGTATACGCCCACTTTAAATAGTGGAGGTATACGCCGTGTGGCAGAAGACAATGATCGCGCTTGCCCGGAGTGCGAGGCTGACGGAATGGGCGGAAAAAGCCGCGTGCATGCGTTTTTTCGCGCGAAGGTTTGTGGGAGGCGGAGACTTGGAATCCGGCCTGGAAAGTGTGCGGAACCTGCATTGCAAGGGAATACGCTCTTCGCTCTTTTTTTTGGGAGAATATGTGGACGATGCCCAAATCGTTGCACAGGGCCTTCGGGAAATTGAAAACGCAATCCGGGGGCTTGGTGCTCTCGGTCTGGACGTGCATGTCTCCGTGGACCCTACCCAGGTGGGTGCCATGCAGAATTGGGACGTCTGCCAGAAAAATGTGGTCGACCTTGCCGGTGTTACGGCTTCCCAGGAAGGAAACGGCGTGAATGTTGTTATGATCGATATGGAGGACTCCTCGGTTACGACACGCACGCTGGATATGTTTTATTCCCTCCATGACCGAGGGCTACCCGTGGCAGTGACGGCGCAATCGTCGCTGCATCGTTCGCCGCAGGATCTGGCCCGCCTTGTTCAATGCGGGGCAATGGTTCGTCTGGTTAAAGGCGCATTTGCGGAATCCAAGGATATAGCGGTTACTGGCCGTGCTGCCCGAGATGCATCCTACAGGCAAGGAATCGACCAGTTGTTTTCCAAGCAGGCCCACAGCAACGGAGTACGGCCGGTACTTGGTACCCACGACCACGCAATGGTGGGGTATGCCGTGGAACAGGCCGAAGCAAACGGCTGGACCATGGACGAATGGGAAGTGGAAATGCTGTACGGTGTGCGCCCGGATTATCAACGCCAGCTTGTTCGCAAAGGTGTTTCCTTGCGGCTCTATGTTCCGTTCGGTCGCAGCTGGTGGCCGTATTCCATTCGCAGAATCGGGGAAAATCCCTGGAACGCCGTGTTTGCGGTCCGTTCCGTGGTTGGTAATATATTTTCCGGAAAGAATTGAGGATATGTTTTATGAATATTGACGAGATGAAATATGTGATCCTGGTGGACGGTTCCCTTCCCAAGGGCGTGGCTGCAAATACGGCGGCGGTTCTGTCCGCTACTGTGGGGAGCTGCGTGCCGGAACTTATCGGACACACGGTGGAAGACGGTGCCGGGGCGCAACATCAGGGCATCACCATGCTGCCTATTGCCGTACTGCAATGCAATCAGTCGCGCATGCAGGAGGTCCGCCTCAGTGGAGAGCAAAAAGGCATGCTCGTGGTTGGATTTACCCGGACAGCCCAGCACGCCCATGACTATGAGCACTACGAAAGATGTATGTCCGGAGCCGAACCCGATGAATTGGAATATCTGGGAGTGGCAGTGTTTGGAGAACGGAAGGCCGTGACCGGACTCACCGGCGATATGGGGCTGTTGCGCTGAGCAGCGGCAGTGCCCTGATGTCGTGCTGTCTGCTGGTGACCTGTCGTGGCCTCCAGAAAAGTGCGGTACGATCTTTTCCCCAGCCAGGGCTCCTAGCTCTGGGCCCTGCCTGGGCCCCTGGCTGGCCCCCTGCCTGGGCCCCTGGCTGGACAAGTAGGGAATGGCACCCTGTAAGGCTGGGCAATCTGGGGACGGCTGAAAAACTGTTGGCCTATTTGGTCAGGGGCAGGCGGATGCTGACTTCGGTACCGCGGTCGCTGCCCCGTTGGATGTGCAGGGTTCCCTGGTGTTCCTTGATGATGCGTTCGGCATTGCTCAGCCCCATTCCCACTCCCACAGCCTTGGTGGTGAAGAAAGGGTCGCGAACATACGGGAGTATTTCCGGGGCGATTCCCTTGCCGTTGTCCAGTACTTTGAGATTGTAATGGTCGTCATTTCGACGGCCTTCCAAGTGGATGCGTCCGTCTCCGTTGCTGATGGATTCCAGGGAATTGGTGAAAATTTCCTGGAGTGCCCGCTTCAGAAGTTCCCTATCGGCCCAAACGCTTGCCTCTTCCACATCTTTTTCCCATTGCATGGGACGGTTCTGTTCCCGCAGCTGAATGTCGGTCTCTTCGCATGCGCAGCGGACAACCTCCCCGATGCGTATTTCCTGCATGTCTGTCGAATGGAGACCGGTGTAGCCCGTGACCGCGGTGACTATCTCTTCCAGGCGTTTGGAGGCCTCCAGAATGCCATGCAGCATTTCGTTGTCCGGCGAGTCAGGATCGGACCGGCGAAGCAGAAGATTGGCAAATCCGCCGATGGTCATCATCGGATTGCGGAGTTGATGGGCAATGGCCGTGGAGAGGTTGTTCAGGCTTTCGAGACGTTGTCGCTGGATGATATTGCGTTCTTCAAGAATAGCTTTTTCGCGCTGGTGCATCTGGTAGATGTGGGTAACGTCGTGCAACAGAATCATGATGCCGAAACGTTTGCGATGCTCAGTAAGAGGCGAAGAGGAGATGTTGAGGTAGAGCAGAGTGCCGTCGGTGCGTTCGAATCTGGCTTGCAGCGTCAAATTGCAGCAGTCCACCTCCACGGCCCGCCGCATAAATTGGGAAAATTCTTCTTTGTTTTCAATTCCCTGAAACAGCTCTTCCCACGTACGGCTTACACATTCTTTTTGTGCGATCCCTAAGATCTGTGCAGCCTGCATGTTGGCAACATAGGCTTCGCCGCGTGTGTTGACGATCAGGATTCCGTTGGTGAAGCTTTCCACCAAATCCTGAAAGTATGTGGAGTTAATCCAGGGCAACATGAAGGAACTCCCCTAATGGTAGCCGGGGTAGGGTGATTTGAGCCCAGACCCCGCTGCCCGACGCTTTTTTGAGAAAAAAGCGTAGAAGCTGTAAAGCCGGGGTGTAGAAAATCTGGACGTGTTTGGCAAGTCGTATCAGGGCGTAAAATCAACAAGATTTTCTTTTACAGAGGAAGGTTATGAACACTTTTATGAAGCAATGTTGCGGGTATCCGTGGCATGCGAGCCTATAGCATATCAGTTATTCGCAGAGAAAAATAAATTGCATGTTTTTCTTTTGTAACCGCACTGCACCGGACCTGTTCAGTAAGCACCTCTTCCCCCCAGAACCGCAATGAATGTTCTGGCAAGGATGCTGATATCCGTGGTCAGGGAGTGTGTGGAAATGTATTCCACATCCATGGCGACCTGTTGTTCAAAGTTCAGGTCGCTTCGTCCCTTGATTTGCCAAAGGCAGGTAAGGCCGGGCTTGACCTCCAGCCTGCGTCGTTGCGCCAGGGTGTACCTGGCGACTTCTGCCGGGAGCGCGGGCCGAGGGCCTACCAGGGACATTTCTCCCCGCAGCACATTGTACAGCTGTGGCAATTCGTCGATGGAAAGCTTGCGAATAATTCGCCCCACGCGCGTAACACGCGGGTCGTGCTTCATTTTGAAGGTGATGTCTTCCGATCTGTCGGCGGCAAGTCGGCCCAGATGTTCATCCGCATTACGGTGCATGGAGCGGAATTTGAGGATGCGAAAATGGCGTCCGTTCAGTCCTACCCTGGTTTGGCTATAGAAGATTGGCGAGCGGTCATCCATCCATACGGCAAGCAATGTAAGCAGGAAAACAGGGCTGAGGACGACGAGGCCAACAAGCGCGCCGAAAATATCCAGCATGCGTTTGAGTCTGCGTTTCCGGATCATGGACATCATGCCTTGTCTTTGCTGCGTGTTGCAGCATTGTTTACGCATGGGGCTTTTGTCTTTCCGTAAGGCCCGAGCGCAACGCAAAAAACTTCACCGGACGGAAACTACTGCATACCGGGACATTGAGCGTTGGCCGCCACATGAAAAACAGGAGCCAGCATTCTTTATTTGGAAAGAAATGTCCATATATGCTTTGTCCAATTACCGCAACTTCGGGCCGTAGGTGAAAAATCCGGCCCCGTCCCAGGGGCCGGGCACAATATCATCTCGTCACTGTAAACAGGGCTTACAGGCTTACTTGTTTTTGGGGAAAGGGGAGAGGGATGGAAAGAGGGGGGCTTCAGGAGTCGGCAAACGCGACTTCCACGACGAATTCACCTTCTTCGATGGAAAAGGGGATGGACAGGACAGGAGCTGTATCGATGTGGCGGATGACCAGTCCCTTGCCCGATACCACGGACGGGGTGGAGGCATCGAAGCTCATGCCCTGGTCGGAAAGGTGGGCACGGGCCTGTCCCGAGATCATGTTGGTCAATTCGCCGACGGCGTCGGCAATTTCGTCGTTTATCTCGGTATAGCTTTCATAAAGCATGTTGTTCACGATTTTAAGAATCGCCCCTTCCGAAAGCGTGAGGGACATGGTTCCCCGGCTGTATCCGCTTACGCCGATAAGCCCGGTTATGTCGCCCACGGCCCTGCGATCCTTATTGATGTAAGGGGTTCCAGGGGTGGCTTCCACACGTGCCATGGTGGAAAGTACATCCATAACAGCAGTTAGAAATGGATTTATGAAGTTTACGTCGTATTTTATTTTGCTCATGGCCTTGTGAAACAGCCTTTTGGGAGGCTGCTGCATACTGAGGTGTAAATTTATTGGAGTATATGGAAGTTCATCTTCTCCACGTGTTTGTGAAGAAGATGAACCTTCGATGCTCTCGAACGGGCCTACATAAATGCAGACGTTATGTCTTGGATACTTTCGTCATATATTTCGACGAGTTCCTGTATGCTGTCAGCTTCAAGTCCCAGTTCATCCCAGGCTCCGGGTGACATTCCAGGAAGAACGTACATTCCAGACTCCGAGATGGCAACTGCGTTTGCCATGTTGTCGGCCAGCTGAACAACTGCCGCCTCACGCGGCATTTTGGTTTGGAAGGGATCATGGTGGGAGATGATCAGCTGACGTAGATCTTCCGGAAACTCCCATTTTTCCAGGAGATTGCCGGCAACCTGTACATGATCGAAACCAAGGATTTTCTGTTCGGCCTCAACCAGAGGCACCATGTTGGAGCGGGCGAACAGTAGCGACTGCACAGACGCATACGGCATGTTCTTGTACATGATGAGCCTGCCGGTATCATGCAGCAGACCGGCCGTAAAAAATCTGTCCGAGGGCAGCCCCAGCTTGGCAGCCACGAGTTTGGAAAACATGGCGCAGGAAATGGAATGGCGCCAGAAGATTTTCATGTCGATAAGTTCTGCCGGAATGTCCTTGAAGAAATTGATAGCGGAAATACCCAGAGCCAAAGTTGAAATTTCCTTGGTCCCGGCCAGCGAAACCGCATGCGGGATGGAGTCCACCTTGGCGGCAAAGCCGAAGATGGGCGAGTTGACAAGCCGCAGGAGTTTGCTGCTCATGCTGGGGTCCATGCTTACGACCTTGGCGATGTCCGCAGCCGAACTGGTGGGCGAGTCGAGCACTTTTTTGATGCGGAAATAAATGTCCGGGAAAGAGGAGAGGGATGTTTCGTGTTTGACGATGTCTTCGTATGAGGCGCGGCCCTTGAAGAACAGGTCGCGCATGTGTTCCACGCTTTCTGCTGCAAGGTCGCTTTCACAGGGCATTTCCCATCCCTTGTTGAGAGCGTCCCATGTGCGTTCCAGCAGAATTCGGAACAGCTCCTTGAAAACAGGAGCGTCCGGATCGACGTACATGAAAAATTTGCGCACGTATGTTTCGATTTGGCGCAGGCGGATTTTGCGGTCGGCTTCGGCGGATGCCGGTTCAATGTACACAAAACCCATTCCCAGCGTATCCAGAAGACTGATTACATCCGCATCCGCCTGGGTTCCAGAGTCGATGACCGTGGAACCATCAAGCCCTCTTACATTTTGAGCCAGAATCATTCCCGGCTCCAGGTGCTCCAAGCATATTTTTTTCACGCCATAAGCTCCGTTTTTTTCGGACTGTGCTGTGCCTTGCCAGTGGATTTACTGTTTCTGATAAATGATTCCGCCGATCTTCACGATGGGCTTGAAGGCACGGGTCAGTTTGTGGATGCTCTCCGAATGACCGAGTATCAGGTAGCCACCGGGTACGAGGTTGTCGTAAAAAGCTTTGAGCACCCGCTTCTTCATTTCATCATCAAAATAAATAATGACATTGCGGCAGAAAATAATCTGCGATTTGGGCACACGCTTGGCAGCAGCCGGATCGTTCAGATTTATCAGGCCGAAGGAACAGAGCTTCTGCACCTTGGGATGAATTTTATACCCACCCTTATCTTCGGTGAAGTATCTTTTGACAATGTCGGCAGGTGTCGTTTTAAACGCATACTTGCTGTACAACCCGCGACGCGCTTTGATGATCATGGCCGGGGAGAGGTCGTTGGCTGTAATATTGATCTTCCAGCCGATGATGGACATCTTCAGCACTTCGTGAAGAATCATGGACAGCGTGTAGGGTTCTTCCCCGGAAGAACAGCCAGCGGACCATATGTTGAGTTCTTTTTTATTGGCCGCCGTCTGCTGTTTTATCCAGTCGGCAAGCACAAAGTCCCGGAACACGTCCAGTTGACGTTGGTCCCGGAAAAAACTGGTTTCGTTGGTGGTTATTTTTTCAAAAAGGAAATCGAGTTCCTTGTCCTTGTTCGCGGAATACCGAAGATATTTATAGTATTCCCCAAAACTTTTCAGCTTGAGCTCATTGAGTCTTTTTCCCAGACGGTTTTCAATAAGATATTTTCTCTTGAGCGGAATATCTATTCCTGTCTGCGAGTATATGAATTCCTGAAAATCCTTGAACTCAGTGTCAGAGATTTTCGGTGTCTGGCGTAGACTGAGAGAGGCAAAAGACGGTGTCGTCATGATGCTCCTGTCGCGTCGAAAGTGTTGAATATGGTCAGCAGCTGGGTAACAAAAGCTGCCGATTGCATGATCATTCCTGCTCTTTCGCCTAAGGGGCATGTCCCGAAGGAAATACAAAAGGAGTCAGAAAAAGTTCCGCTTACATATTCATTGTTTTACTCGGTTTCGTCAAATAAATGGGCTCATAAATACGTTATAATTTTTCCCGTTGTTTTAATATCTTGAATTAAAACGTTATTTTAAGCAAGTGTGGGTGGCTGGTGATTGACTGTATACAGGTAAATCTGTAGATGTCGCGAAATAACATCATACATAAAGGACTTTTTTTGCTCCGCATTACTAAAGATCTTGTGCCTCCGGTCGCCTGCCGCGGGACACAATTCTAGCATCGGCCTTCTTTTCGGCCCCAGCTGTTTTGCTGTAGCCGGAAGGGCGGTGCTCGTCAGGCATTTATCCTCTTGGGTTTTCATCCGGGAACCCGGTCTATTTTTGTGTCCTTGGTTGGCGGCCATACCCTCCCCGTAGCTAATCGGTGAAAGCAGGTCTGGAACTGTTTGCGGGACGCGCCTTTGCAGCGTTTTCCCGCCTGTTTCAGCCAGTGAAAGCCTCAGGAATCTCTTTTTGGGAGAGGCTTTCACGTTATGGCGTTCAATACGGAGTTTACACAAGACAATGGATAACAAGCAGTGCATTCGTACTCTGGAGAATACCCTTGAAAGCCCCTTGGATTGCCTCGGCTGGGCTTTGTTTAAAGAGCATGCCGGAGCATTTGATGCGGGAGAGACGGGGAATACGGCCCGGGTAATTGGAGTTCGCAAGAACAGCTTTGTACTGAGCAACGGGTGCGAAGAATGGCTGGCATTCCCTGCTGGACGGCTACGGCAGGCAGGGGAGACGTTTCCCGCTGCCGGAGATTGGGTCCAATTTCGGGAAAAGCTTGTAACAAAGGTTTTACCTCGAAAAAACACCCTGTCCCGAGGGGCAGCGGGCCTACGACACGGCAAGGACGGAGGCGCACTCAAACAGCAGATAATGGCGACCAATGTTGATACGGTTTTCATTGTCTCGGGTTTGGATCGAGACTTCAACCTTCGTCGTTTGGAGCGCTATCTTACCCTTGTCTACAATTGTGGCATGATGCCGGTGATAGTGCTTACAAAGGCGGACCTGCAAGAGGGAGCCCAGATATTCGTTTACGAGGCCGAGCACGTGGCTCCCGGAGTTCCGGTGCATCTGGTTTCTGCGCGTACCGAGGCTGGCATCTCGGTGCTGGAACGCTATCTGGAGCCGGGGCGTACGGTTGTCCTTGTTGGTTCGTCCGGAGCCGGGAAGTCGACTTTGGTAAACCGACTTGCCGGAGCTCCCGTACAAGCCACCGGCGAGGTGAGCGGCAGCGTGGGCAAAGGCAGGCACACTACCACCAGCCGGGATCTCATTCTCATGCCGCAGGGCGGAATGATCATCGATAACCCTGGTATCCGCGAGATTGCCTTTTGGGATATGGCGGAGCCTGGAGCCTTGGGTGCAGCCACCAGTGCCTTTCCTGAAATTGAGGAATTGGCCCGGGGATGTCGGTTTGCCGACTGCCGCCACCTTCACGAGCCTGACTGCAACGTACTGCAGGGTCTTGCTGACGGAATCATCATACCTGAGCGTCTGGAAAGCTACCGGAAGATGCAGCGCGAAATGGATTACCTTGCGTTACGGCAGGAATGCCATTCCTCGGGGCAGGTGGAAAAAAAGCGCAGGAAGGACATATCCAAGCAGGTAAAGGCCTTAAAAAAAAGACACTGGTAAAAACGACAAAATGATTGGTGAAGGCGGAGCCGCTGTTGTGGGGCTCCGCCTTTTTTTTACATGATCGCCGACCCCATGGTGCAGGCAGGGCCGAGAAGTACGAACGGCAGGATAAAGCGGCTGACCGTGACGTCTTCCAAAGGGGCACTGACTGGTTTCATCCCGTCCGCATCAAAGAAAACATGCCCTTTGTCAAAGGTAACCTGCAAGGGGGCTGGTTCACGACTTTCTCCATCGCAGGGGCTGTAGCGTATAGGAGGTTCGACCCGCTGAGGGGCTTGGCCTTCCCTTTGAAGGGTAAAGGCGTGGGAAACAGAGCGCAGTCCCACCACTTCCCCAGACTGGGAGAATCGCAACGAGTTGCTGTCGCCGGTAATGCCCACGGCGTCCGGATCGTAGGCGAGGAGTTCGCCCAAGGGGGTTGTAATGGAGAGAGCGCTGGCTGGTTCCACGGATTTGATGCTGCCGTCGTTGTAGAACGATACCCCAATGCGTACAGGCAGTGTTGTTCCCTGAAAGGGGACCTGAATTTGAGTATCCGGCCAAAGGGTAAGGCTTTTAATGTTTCCTTTCGGTCCGAAGTATAAAGAGAGCACATTGGTCTCAATGGGACCGACCGGTGTGTTCAAAAGGAGCGGCTCGGCCAGTTGCGCTTCGTCTTCCTGGCTCCAGAAACCTGAAAGGGTTCCATTGAGTGGGAAGATTCGTTTTAGTGCGCCATCTTCGTACAAAGTGATGAGTTCTGCCGGAATTTTTCCCAAGGGGGTGTGCACTTCGGTTTGCTCTTCAAGGGGCAGATTGCGGATCATTCCGTTGGGATGGAAAGAGACGGTGGGGAGCTGTCGTTTGCGAAATGTATTGGCCGTGAATTGAGGGATCAATTCACCATAAGGCGTATGGAGATGGCTTTCGGTATGCGAGATACAGGAACGCACATTGCCATCACTGAAATACTCCAGAGATGGCAAGGCGTTGATGGGGCCGTAAATGGTTTGAACTGTGGGCATTGGAGCCTCCTTGTTCAGACAACTGCAAGGACTGATCCATTCGTAATATGTTGAAAATAAAAAAGAAATTTATTCCTGTTTTGTAGGTTGGCTTGTTTTTGGCTACGTCTTTGTCGCCTGCTACAAAAATGGACTTTTTGTTTTTTCAGGGGAATCTTGACTGTATGAAACGACTGTTTATTTTAAATTCCGACACAACATAACCATATTAAAACATGGAGGACGTTATGGACATCGCCAGGCTGAATCCTTGGAATTGGTTCAAGAAGGAAGACGAACAGGAAAAGATTTTGCCCGTAAAACAAACGGCGGATACGGACAGGCATTCGCCCCTGAGTCCGCTGGCAGGTTTGCACAGCGAAATCGACCGGATTTTTGACCGTGCTTTCCACGGATTTGGCGCGGAATTCCCGCTGTGGAGTGCTGGCTTTTCCCGTGGGGAGAGTCTGTTCAAGCCCAAAGTGGATGTGGGCGGTTCTGACAAGGAATACACTATCAGTGTGGAGCTGCCCGGCATTGATGAGAAGGACATATCCGTGGAGCTTAACGGGGACGCCCTTGTCATAAAGGGAGAAAAGAAGCAGGAGGAGAAAACCGAGGAAAAGGGCTTTTACCGTGTAGAGCGGAGCTACGGTTCTTTTCAGCGTGTTCTGAATGTTCCCGACGATGCCAATGTTGACGGTATCAAAGCAACGTACGCAAATGGCGTGCTTCGCCTCGTTTTGCCTCGGAAGGAGCAAAGCGAGCCACAGACGAGAAAGATAGCCATAGGCTAGATATCTCGCAGGACTTTTGATCCTGCGGCATCAGAGCTTTTCTTTGAAGAAAATCAAGGCTCCGGATATTCCGGAGCCTTTTAACTATGCCAGGGGTCCATGGAATGAGGGCGCTGTTATGCCCAACAATATTGCGGCTGTGCAGGGGGCGATGAATCAGGGCCGCCAATATGTTTCAGTAGCTGCAATTGGAGAAGTGGTTTGCTTTTGTGCTGGTAATACACTTTTTGTATCGAATATAGATTGTTACTGTTTTGTTGACGAAAGAAGTCCCTGTAGTGTATCCCTCTAAATTGATTACTCAATCAAATTTTTTATTGTAGCCTATTCTGACCGGTTCCGACCTGAAGGTGCAGATATGCAGCCAAAAGCAGGGGCGGGTCCGTAAGGGTGGTGTATTGGAAATTTTCTGGGGTTGCCGGAATTTTTTCTATGGCCTTATTTCAGCTATAATAGTTTTATTTGGAATTGAAGGAAACTGACCGACCATGAGCAAGCCCAACAGCAAGGATATCATTCTGGCGACAGCCCGCGCTCTTTTTGGCGAATACGGGTACACGAGCACAACGTTTAAAAAAATCGCTGAAAGTTCCGGGTTGGCATTAGGGCTTATCACGCATTATTTCGGCAGTAAGGAAAATCTGTTTGTCCAATCCAGTTTGAGCATTCTGGATACGGTTCAGGAAGAGCTTGAAAAGGCCACTTCCGTGGCTCCAAACGGGCTGGAGGCAGTGGTTTCTTTTGCCAGGGTTTATCTTGAATTTGCCAGAAGCCGAAGCAGCGATTTTCTTATTTTGGTCAGCTGTTCACCGTATAGCGACCTGAAAAATTCCATAGCCAAGGACGATATGACCCAGATATTCGAGCATCTCGTGAACAGACTGCGCGAGCATATAGAGGCTGGACAGGCCGATGGAAGCGTTGTGCAGGAGAATTCGTTCCAGCTGGCCAATTCGGTTTTTGCAACCCTGGTCGGTGGAGTCCGTACCATCATGCTTGCTTCCTATTGTCCCGAAGGCTTTTACGATGCCACGCTGCGCTATATTCGCAGAGCTGTTCAAACGAGGCGATAAAAGGCAGCTTCCAAAGTCCGAAAGCTGAAGGGCAATGGCGTACTGCCTGGGGTGGGCACCTTAAGCTGGCATATTTTAAAGCTTTATGGGCAGCTCTTTGGAAGGGGATTGGGGGGGAGGAATGCGCGTGTGGCTTCAGTCTCCGTTGGTCTTGGCGCCTACACCGAATTTTACAAACAGTTCTGCCAGCTTGGTCTTCACATTGGTGGTTGTTTTGTTGATTGCACTCAAGTTCAGTACAACCAGAAACTCCACTCGTATTTCCGCATGATCGAACAGGTTCAGAATGCGGAGTGCAAGCCCCTCATCCGTCTGCAGGACCTCCAGCAATTTACCAATCTCGGTGCGGTTTCTGCCACGGAACAAGAGCTGGGCCGGGTTTGAAGTATCCGCCACAAAGAGCTTGTTCTTTTTTATCTTGGTTAATCCATGTTCCGACAGCGGGGCTATACTTGTCGCCGGTACTCTTCTCGACCGGGCCACGCGCAGAGCCACTCGTCCGCCTTCGCCCTGCATGAGGGCCTGAAGGTAATTGCCCACTTCGGCTTCGTAGGCATAAAAGAACGCTTTGCGGATGGAAGGGATGTCGAAGGTCGCGGTAAGTTTGCGGACGGTAGCACGCTGCGATTCGCTGAGGTTGCCCAGTGCCCTGTGGAATTCCTCACGGAGTGTATCCAAAGCCAGGGCTGCGCCTACTGCCAGGGCAAGTGCCTGTTCCTTGGCAAAATCCTGCTCCGCCTTTTCTTTTTCCGACAGGGACTCGTCCTGAGGGGCGGGGTCGGAAAGGATCTTGTGCACAACCTTGCTGGTAGGATCGAGGCAAACCAGCCGGGAAATATAATTGAGTTCGTCCGGCGTATAGCCTTTGAGCAGACTGTCGCGCACAAAAAGCAGAAGTTCCAGAATACTGCGTTGGCGCGGCTGACATTCCGGATCCTTTGCCAGATTGTTGACTTTGGACTGGACTCGGGTTTTCTGGATGGGCTTGGTTTCCGGGCAAAGGTCGGCAAGAAAGTCGTCCAGGGCGTAATGAATGACGATATGTGAACCGTCGCGTGTCATCTGCCTTTCCGACGGCTGCATTATGGTTTTAATCCGATTGCTTATGTAATCCTGGCAGAATACCCGGTTCATTTCCTTCCAGTATGGTCCGCCAAACTCGAAATCTTTTGTTATTGTTTCTACTTTTTCTACAACATGTTCGCCGAATAGAATGATCAAAGTTTCTTCAATATTGTCGTGAATCAATGATGAGGCGTTTACCGTACCTTGAATGTATTTAAGGATAAGTGTTTCCGAATTGAGAATATCGTTTTGGATACGTTGCTTTTCTTCTGCAACATCTGTCTTTGCATACTGGGTAAGAGTGTGAACAAAAGCGGCATTGTATCTTTTAACAAGATCATGGGCGGAATGACTTGCAGAGCGAAAACACAACATGTTGATGATGCCGTGTTGTTGATTCTCAAGAAGTGGGAACTCGTTTATTTTTGAGTGATTTACGCTGATGAGTTCCAAAAGCATGTCACGTTCGAGCACTTCCCGCAAAGCACTGCGTTCTTTCAAACTGGAAAGCTTTGCCAAATATTGTGCAATGCGTTCTTCTGGAGGAATTTTTTTTTCAGTGCTCATCAGGTCGGAGAACTCCCAAAGTGTCAACAAAGTGTCAAAAGAATCCCAACTGAACAGAGTATGGCATTTAAGTATACAAGGTACCCAATCTTTTTACAAATGTTAAGCACTGTGTCGGGTACAAACTTGCCATAGGCGGACAGTATCGGGCTTTGGCAGGTGAAATCTGGTTTTGCAGTCTGCTGAACTTTGGTACCCTCTGTGTACGGGCATACGAAGCCGGTCATGCGATTCGTACAAAAACAGGAAGGAGCGAAAATGCAGCGTAAACCGATAGTTGCAGGGCAGTTTTATCCAGGAGACGAGGCATCTTTGCGCCTTACTGTAAAGAAGCTGATGCCGGAAGATGGGGACCGGGATGTAAAGCGCTCCTTGCTGGTTATGGTGCCACACGCCGGTTACATGTACTCCGGTGGCGTTATGGGGCTTACCCTGTCCCAGGCAAATCTTGCGGGACGTTGCATACTGATGGGACCGAACCACACGGGCAGGGGCGTTCCCCTGTCTGTTTGGACGCAGGGGAGCTGGCAGGTGCCGACGGGTGAGCTGGCCGTGGATGAGGCGTTGGCGGCCGGAATACTCTCCCAGGTGCCGGGGGCGGAGCCTGACGTGGAAGCTCACATGGGAGAACACTCCCTGGAAGTCCTTTGTCCTTTTCTGCTGGAAATCAACCCTGCCATGACCATCGTTCCCATATGCGTGGCTCTGCGAAGTGCCGAAGCTCTGTTCCAGACAGGAATGGCGCTGGGCAAACTTCTGGCAGCCGAGCAGGAACCTGTAACCATTGTGGTCAGTTCGGATATGAGCCATTACATCTCGGCAGAAAATGCCCGTGAACAGGACGGACAGGCGTTGGCAAATGTTGTCTCCCTGAATGCGCAGGGCTTGCTGGAAACGGTTGTGCAGCGGCAGATAAGCATGTGCGGCGTACAGCCCATGGTTGTCGGAATGTTGGCGGCAATGGAGATGGGCGCGAGTGCTGCCCGAATAACCGGGTATTCCACTTCCGGCGATGTTACGGGAGATAATTCCAGTGTGGTCGGATACGCCGGAGCCATTATCAGCTGAGGTACCCCGCCGGAACATAAGGCTGTTTTGTGGGTGAGGGGCGGTACGGTCCCGGAAGTGCGGAAAGCATGAAGAATGAGCGGATGGCACCCCGCGGAATGGGGGTGAGTGATACCGTCCTTCTGCCAGAGGAGTCCATCCGCCCGCTGTTTTCAACCTCAGAATTTGTATCTGACTTCCACCATGCCCCCCCAGAGCATTCCCGAGGTCTTCGGTCGCCACGTGGTCGCCATCACGGTGGTAGGTCTTTATTTTGCGGCTGAAGTGAAATGTTGGCCCTGCGGTCAGTGTCAGATTGTTTGCCGGGCTATAGTCCACGCGGAGCAGAGCCTGCCAGCTGCTTATTTCAATGAATCCTTTTTCCTGAACCGTACTGTCGTCTGCCAGGCGATAGTACTTGCTGTCCGTATTCACGCCCGCCCGCAGGGCGAGATTGTCTGCAAAGGCATATCCTGCCTCAAGGTCGGGGTAGCCGAGATGGAGGAAGAAGCCTCTTCCCTCACTGTCGGTTCCGTCGTAGTTGATGTTGCCAAGAAAAGGCAGAACCCGGGTGCTGATACTGTTGACAAACCCGGCCAGACCAAAGCCCACCTCCCAACGCTCCGAAATTTGGTAGACCAGCCCAAGTCGGCCGCCCCCGCCGAACGAGTCCTCCATTTCCTTTTCAAAAGACGAGGTGGCGAAAATCCCTCCGAACCAGGACCAGTTGTCGGAGATTTCTCCTTGCAAATTGGTGCCCAGGTGCAGTCGATGCAACGAGGACCAGGGATCGTCCTGCCCGTTGCCGAAAGGAAGGTTCTGTTTGTCGCTCCAACTGAAGCTGTCTACGTTGTAGGAAAAATTGAATATTCCGTACCTGGCGCGAAATCCCCCCGAGTATACGCCCATTTTTCCCTGATCGTCGTCGAACGATGCCTCGGGGATGAAATTTCCGTTGAGGCGCAGTCGCAAAGAAGGGGAGGTGGATTTTTTTTGCTGAATACTGTTTTCGTCCGTGCCCTGCTCGTTCTGGGTATTCTGGGCAAGTGCCGTGCCGGACAGGACAAGAACGAGAAGCAGGGGGAACAGGTGTGCAAGTTTCGCAACACAACTGCCTGGTAAAAGAAGGGTGGTCGGCTTCATATGTGATTCCTCGTCTATGATGGAGATTATAGACAAAACAGGACAGAGGCACCCTCTCCGCTTTTGGTCTCCATGAACCCAGCAAGAGCCTGCGTCTGCAGCAGAGCCATGCTTTGCCGGCATAGGATTGGGAATATGTTTGTGTGTTCTTTATAGTGGCGTATCATATGGGAATTGCATGCTAAAAATTGGTTCGAAATTGATAAAAGCTGTTAAAATGTGTAAATTTCGGCGTTGAAGGTTGCTCTAGCCATGTATTGCCGGGTATGGGTCGGCAATGGAAAAAAGAATCCTTATATTTGATGACGACACCAAGCTGCAGGCTTTGCTCCGAGAGTATTTGGAAGGATACGACTTTGTTGTGTTCTGTCGGCCGGACGGGTGTTCCGCCTGCCAGGACATTGGAGAGTGCTCTCCCGATCTTGTTATTTTGGACATTATGATGCCCGGAAAGGACGGAGTGGAAGTTCTGCGTGACATACGGAGCAAGGAAAACGTGCCTGTAATCATGCTCACTGCGCGTGGAGACGATTCGGACCGTATCGTGGGCTTGGAGTTGGGCGCGGACGATTACCTGCCGAAGCCGTTCAACCCCCGCGAACTTCTCGCCCGTATGAAGGCCGTGTTGCGTCGGTACGATGGGGGCGCAAGCAAGCCCGGCCAGGAAAATATTCTCGAGGCGGGGGGGCTGCGTCTGGATACCTCCCTGATGGTTCTTTTTGTAGAAGGGGAGGAACTTACGCTGCCGTCTACGGAATGTCGTCTGCTGGCCGAGTTGATGCGCAATCCGGATGTGCCCATGTCGCGCGACCTTCTCATGGATAGGGTGTGGGGGCGCGATTTTGCTGCGTATGACCGAAGCATCGACGTCTATATCAGCAAGCTCAGGCAGGTATTAAAGTCGCACAGCCGCCATACGAATCGAATTCAGACCGTCTGGGGGACTGGATACAAGTTTCGAGGCTGACATGAGGCTCCACTCGCTTTATCTCAAATTTCTCATTTATTTTATTCTGTTGCTGCTCGTCACCCTGGCTCTTCTGGGGGGCTGGTTTCGGACCACTTTTTGGGAGTTTCTTGAAGAACAGGAAATGCAGGAGACGGGTCCGGAAATCAATCTTGTCCGCAATGCCATTCTGGTTGCAGTGGACCGTGCCCCCGGCCTTCCCTTGCAGCAAAATCCCTATCTGGCGGTGCTCCTGGAATCCTTGGACGAAATGTATGATGTGGTTGGGTGGATAGAACTTAAGGACGGTTCCATTCTTACCGCGGATTACAATCTTCCGCTTCCTGCAGTTCAAAAAGAAGGCAAAGGAAAGGATTACGGCGGTGGTTTTGTGGTTTCCAAAGTAAAACCCCTGGGGCGGTACTGCGCTCACGGAGAAATGGAAATCACCATGGGGCTGCACGGCAAGGCCACGTTGCATACCCTCTTCGAGCGGAGCAGGCTGTACAGTCAATCCACAGTGCTTTTTCTGCAGGGGCTGGGGGGCGTGTTTTTCATAGTTGCCTTGCTCATCATCCCCATTACCCGTCTTATTTCCTCTCCAATCAAGCGATTGGAACGAGCCGCACTCCGTTATGCCGAAGGCGACCTCTCCTCGCGCGCCCCGGATTTACGCCAGGATGAGATCGGCGAGTTGGGCCGCGCCTTCAACTATATGGCGGGGCGCATCGAACGTATGATTCGCAACACCAGGGAACTGGCTGCCAATGTTTCCCACGAACTGCGTAGTCCCCTAACCCGATTGCGTATTTCCGAGGAATTGGTCCGGGAAAAGTTGGAGCGGGAAGGCGGCCCAGACGTTAGGGGCTATCTGGACAGTATTCGGGCGGAAGTGGATAACCTGGACGAGCTGATTGCCAGAATTCTGGAATTTTCCAAACTTGGCCTTACGGAGATGTCTCCCGAGGGGGAGATGCTCGATTTGGACCAAATGGTGCAATCCGTGTTGGAGAGCTACACCCCAATGAGGGAACGGAAAAATATAGGGCTGAGCACGGATTTTTGCGGCAATGCTGCTATACTGGGCGAGTACAAT
This sequence comes from Desulfovibrio sp. 7SRBS1, assembly GCF_049723905.1. Classification (NCBI taxonomy): domain Bacteria; kingdom Pseudomonadati; phylum Thermodesulfobacteriota; class Desulfovibrionia; order Desulfovibrionales; family Desulfovibrionaceae; genus Desulfovibrio; species Desulfovibrio sp. 7SRBS1. Next base: position 199,868 of record NZ_JBJKFD010000001.1, read on the forward strand.
GAAATTGTTTCCCTGTTGACAAACCTTGTCGACAACGCCGTAAAATACTGCCCGGAGCAGGGCGAAGTGTCTGTGCGGACCCAGATAATCGACGGCCGTGTCCAGATACGGGTTACAAATACCTTTGAGCGGATTGACGAAGACGAGTTGGCCTGTATTTTCGAGCCTTTTTATCGGGGAGCGTCCTGCAACCATCCTGGATTCGGCCTGGGACTCGCCATGGTAAAGAGGATTGCGACTCGCCATGCGGGCGATGTACAAGTCGTCAATATTTCCTGGGGAGTGCGATTTATTGTTTCGTTCCCCTTGGCTGAACATGCAAAACAATTGGGAGCGCACCATGAAAATGCGTAATGTTTTTATTCTGCTTGTTGTCGTCGCATTGGCTTGTACTTCCTGCGGCAAGCGGCAACCTCTGCCGCAACCGCGCAAGGTGGCCGATCCTTCCATGCTGGCTGGCGCGGTCAATACTCCGGATTGGGACCTGGCAGCTGTGGCGTACGAGTATACGGGACAGGGAATCAACTACCTGGAAGCAGGAGTCCTGCCTGTTTTTGTCATTTTCAAAAACAAAAGTGCCATGCAGCCGGACCTGAAAATGGATGAGGCGCGCGGAGTGGCTCCGGGCGGGGAATATCTTCCATACAGTCTGCAGGAGGCGGAGCGTCTTATTTTCGATTCCGAAGCATTTGCGAACACCGCTTCCAACGTCGCCCGTACCGGAAGCATAGGAGCCATTGCCGGAGCCGGTCTCGGAGCACTCATCGGACTTGTGGGCGGTGGGGATAATATCTGGAAGGGAGCCGTCATCGGCGGGACCATCGGAGCAGGAGCCGGAGGAATTTACGGAGGCGTTGGGTCGGAAGACGACCTGAAAAAAGCGGTTCGTGAGGATTTGGCGCACTACTCCTGGAGCGATGTACCTGTTCCGGCAGACTATACCAAGGTTGGCTATGCCTACCTTCCCAACAATGTGGGAATCACCGCGCTCAAGGTGGTGGTGCGCACACCGGATGGCAGCAAGACCTACACCCTGCCGTTCAGCAAGTAGGCTGCAGGGATTTGTCTTTGCCGATGTGTGACCAAGGTGGCAGGGCGATCTCCCTGCCTGGAAGGTGTGAAGCGAGTTTTTCCTGACGCCAGTTTGTCTTCCTGAAGAGGTGGAACATTCCACCGGCCAGCAAAAAGAAAAACGGCCCGTTCAAATGAGCGGGCCGTTTTGTTTACGTATGAGGTACGGATTCCGTTATGGAGTCCGCATTGGCTTTAGGTCTAGCGACGTCCGCCGCGACCACCGCCGCGGGGGCCACCGGAACGAGGTGCGCCCTTGGGTGCGCTGTAGTCGTCCAGGTTGACTTCCTCACCGGCTTCTTCAAGCAGCCAAGCCTTGCGGGAAAGGCGGATACGGCCGTTGGACTGAACCTCGACCACCTTGACCGAGACTTCCTGGCCGACACTGAGCAGGTCGCCGGGATTTTCCACGCGGGCCACGTCCATCTGGGAGACGTGCAGCAGGCCTTCGCAACCGGGCAGGACTTCGACGATGGCGCCGCAGTCGATGAGCTTGATGACCTTGCCCACATAGTTTTTGCCCAGTTCCGCTGTCTGATCGTAATACAGGATCATCTCTTCGGCCTTTTTCATGGCCTCGGAAGTGGGGGCGAAGATGGATATCTTGCCGCTGTCGTCGATGTCGATGTCGGCTTCCGTGGCAGCAGTGATGGCCTTGATGGTCTTGCCGCCAGAACCGATGACGTCGCGGATCTTGTCGGGGTTGATGGTGACCGTCTTGTACTGGGGAGCATGCTCCGATACTTCGGCACGAGGCGTTTCCAGGCATTCCTTCATATGATCGAGGATATGTACCCGGGCGTCGTGGGCCTGAAGCAGGGCGCGCTTGAGAACATCCTGCGGAATGCCCGCGATCTTGATGTCCATCTGTACGGCGGTAACGCCTTCGCGTGTACCGGCTACCTTGAAGTCCATGTCGCCCAGTGCGTCTTCGTCACCCAGAATGTCGGTGAGGATGATGTACTCGTCGTCGACCTTGCACAGGCCCATGGCGATACCGGCTACGGGTTCCTTGATGGGAACACCGGCGTCCATGAGGGCCATGCAGCCGCCGCAGACCGAGGCCATGCTGGACGAACCGTTGGAGTCCATGATTTCCGAAACAACACGAACGGTGAAGGGGAATTCATCGGCAGAAGGCATGACCGGCAGCAGGGAGCGTTCGGCCAGGTTGCCGTGGCCGATTTCCCGGCGCGAGGGGCCGCGCAGCATACGGGCTTCACCCACGCAATACGGGGGGAAATTGTAATGCAGCATGAAGTTCTTGGTCTTGTCGCCGACCAGGGTTTCGTAGCGCTGTTCATCGCGCGAGGAGCCCAAAGTGGCAACGGCCAGAGCTGCGGTTTCGCCGCGACGGAACACTGCAGAACCGTGCGTGCGGGGCAGCAGACCGGCTTCGATGGACAGCGGACGGACCGTGGTCAGGTCGCGGCCATCGAGGCGGATGCCGTCGTTCTTGATGCGCTGGCGGACGATATTCTTTTCCATATCGCCCAAGATGCCTTCCACTTCGCCCTTGAGGGTTTCGCGTTCGGGGTAGACTTCCTGCAGGGCTTCCAGAACCTTGCTTTTGACAAGCTTCTTGGCGTCCTTGCGTTCCATCTTGGCTTTGACCTGAAGGGCCTGGCCAAGTTCTGCCGCAGCCAGTTCTTCGACCTTGGCGGCCAGTTCGGCGTCAATCTCGGGAGGCGTAACTTCGATCTTTTCCGTGCCGACCATTTCGCGCAGCTTGTGCTGTACGTCGAACAGCGGCCTGATGTTTTCATGTCCCCAGGCAATGGCGTCGGCTACAATCTCTTCGCTCAGGAAGTTGGCGCCGCCTTCAACCATGACCACAGCGTCTTCGGACGCGGCAATGACCAGGTTCAGGTCGCTGTGTTCTTCAACACCCTTGTAGGTGGGGAAGAGTACGAAGTTGCCGTCCACATAGCCTACACGGGCAGCCGCAATGGGTCCCATGAAGGGGATGCGGGAAATGTGCAGGGCTGCGGAAGCACCGGTCAGGGCCAGTACGTCCGGGTTGCACTTTTTGTCCGCGGACAGAACCGTGGCGATGATCTGCACTTCGTCGCGGAATCCCTTGGGAAAGAGCGGACGGATGGGCCGGTCGATGAGCCTGGATACCAGAGTCTCGTGGTCCGACGGGCGACCGATTTCGCGGCGGAAGTAGTTACCGGGCACGCGGCCGGAAGCGTAGGCCATTTCCTGATAGTGGCAGGTCAGGGGGAAGAATCCCCGGTCCACTTCCAGAGTCTGGGTCACGGCGGTGACCAGGATGACTGTACCACCCGACTGGACGATCACAGAGCCATCGGCCTGGTTCGCCATACGACCGGTTTCTATTTTCACTTCAAGATCGCCGACGTTCGTAGTCAGCGAAGTAGGAGCAAAGGGTACGAGCATGTCGTCTCCTTGTGGTGAGAGGGTTGATCCCCCGCTGCTCCAGCTGGTCTGTGGTAAGGACTTGAATGATTGGAAAATTCAAGCACCCGCCACAGCCAACCAAAGGGAAGCGGAGGGAAGAGTTAAGCCGTTGCCTCGGCCACGGATATACACGATTTGTCCATTACTTGGAACCATCCGCCGCATCGGGCGAAAGCCTTTTGGCAGGATGTGAAATGGGAGTCGCGAATTCCGGAAGATACGCCTGGCCGCTATGTTCCGCAGAGGGGGGAAGATACGGCTGGGCCGGGCAGGGCGGTCAACAGTGTTCGTACGCCGCCCCGAAGGGCGGCGTACGGAACGACAAAACTATTTGCGGAGACCAAGCTTGGCGATCAGATCGCGGTAGCGCTGGACGTCCGTATTCTTCAGGTAGCCGAGCAGCTTGCGGCGCTGGCCGACAAGCTTGAGCAGACCGGTCCTGGAGTGGTGGTCTTTCTTGTGCACTTTGAAGTGCTCGGACAGATAATTGATGCGGGCGGTGAGCAGGGCAACCTGCACTTCGGGCGAACCAGTGTCGCCTTCGTGCTGTGCGTATTCTGCTACAACTTTGGATTTGTCTTCGGCGGTCATAACCACAGCGGCATTCCTCCTGTTAAATAATGATTGTAATAAGCCTTTGCCGATGGGCGCTACCACAAACCACGCAGAATAACCCACTTGGTTCGACCGTTCACATCTTGGGTTTCGGATACCGCAAGAGCCTTGCCATCCTCGTCCAGGAACATTGCCCTGGCACCGGGACCGGCCTGTCCTTCTGCGGACAGACGCATTCCGTTTTTGACCTTGGCCGTATCCTCCGGTGAGAGGACCGCCTTGGGCCAATCGGGAAGCATGTCCTCCAGCGGGAGGAGCGACTGCTCAAGCAGTTCTTCCGGACGTTCCAGGAACTCGTCCATGGAAACGGCCGTATCAAGGGTGAACGGGCCGCTCGCCTCGCGAGTCAGCGCAGTCATGACAGCGCCGCAGCCCATCCGCATCCCCAGGCTGTGGACCAGGGAGCGGACATATGTGCCTGACGAACACGTCAGGCGAAATTCGGCATCTGGCGGTGCGACTGAAATCGCCTCGCTGCCGGATACCGTGATTTCCTTGGTCTTGATGGGAACTTCTTTGCCTTGCCTGGCCAGTTCATACAAGGGCTTGCCCTTGTGTTTGGCCGCGGAATAGGCAGGTACTTCCTGCACTTTTATGGCATCCCAGTCAAGAATTGCGTCGCGCAATTGCGCGGCGGAAATATGATTTGTTTCGGCTTCCTGGAGCACCTCTCCCTGAATATCGTAGGTATCGGTGCTCTGGCCCAGACGCAGGCTGCCCCGGTACGTCTTGTCGTGACCGGTCAAATAGGGAGCCAGCTTGGTTCCGTTGCCCAAAAGGGCCAGCAGAACGCCCGAAGCCAGGGGGTCCAAAGTTCCGGCATGGCCGATCTTGACGTTGCCCAAGGCTTTTTTGACCATGTTCAGACAGTCGGCAGACGTGGGGCCGCTGGGCTTGTGAAGAATGAGCAGGCCGTGCAGGTCGCGGACAGGCCTTTTGTTGCGTCGGCCCATAGGCTATTTTTCTCCAAGTACTTTGGCGCAGGCATTGCGCAAAAGGTCGGCAGCCCTGTCCATGGGACCGTCAAGCTGGCCGCCGCTGGCGTTTTTGTGTCCGCCGCCGCCAAATGAAGCAGCCACAGCCTGAACATTGACCTCGCCGTCCGAGCGCAGCGAAAATTTGATTTTCCCATTGTCTTCTTCGCGCATGGCAATGGCGATGTCCACGGTACGGACGCGACGGACAAGGTTGATAAGGCCGTCGCTATCTTCCCGGCTTGTTCCGGTCTGGCGCAGAATTTGGCGGGTGATGCGAACCATGCCTATGCGGCCATTGTTGTGAAATTCGGCAGCGTCGAGAACCTTGCTGATGAGGCGCAGACGGCCTTCGGTCCATTGATTCTGGATCTTCTTGTTTATCTCGCCGGGCTGCAGCCCCAAACGGATGATGCGGCCAGCTGTTTCCATGGTCTCCGGAGACGTATTGCCGTAGCTGAAATATCCGGTATCCGTGACCATTGCGAGGTAAAGGGCCTCACCCAGCGCACCGTCCAAAGGAATGTTCAAAGCGTCCGCCAGTCGTGCGACCATTTCACCTGTGCTGGAAAAACTGGGATCGACCCAATTGTGGTCGCCGAACATGGAGTTGCCCAGATGGTGGTCGATATTCACGGTGACGCGTTTGGAAAAAAGGTCGTTCAGTTTTCCTCCGGTCCGTCCGAAATCTCCACAATCCAAAGTTACGATGCAGGTCGGGCAGTCAGCCAGGTTGCGGGGCGGCTTGTCCATTATGGGAGCCGGCAGGGCCAGCCAGGTGAAGGAGGCGGGAAGGCCGGAAACATTATACAGATGAACCTGCTTGCCCAGGCGCTGGAGAATGAAGCCAAGAGCGGCCATGGAACCTATGGCGTCACCATCGGGATTGTAATGGGAAACCAAAAGGAAACTGTCCTGTTCCTGCAGAACTCCCAGAACCTCCTGAAAAGGGGCCGAGTCGGAGAGAGAGGCAGGAACGACAGCTGCTGAGGAACTATTCCTCGGGGCGTTCATACACCATCTCCTCGAGAAATTCGTCGAAGACGAAGACCAGATCTGGTGTGCGCTTCAGCTTGCAAGTGCGGCCGATGCGGGAGCGTAAAAAGCCCTTTGCCTTTCCCAAAGCTGCCTCAACGTTGTGGTGGCGGTCGTCATCGCCCATATAGGTAACAAACACTGTTGCCCGGCTCATATCCGGGTTCAACTGCACGCCGCTTACTGTAACCAGTTCCAGACGCGGATCCTGGACTTCCTCCACGAGGAGGCGTCCGATCTCGCGCATAAGCTGATCCGCAATGCGGAAATGGCGTTGGCCCTGTCCTTTGCTCATAATCTTAACACACTTTGTTCAAAATGAGAGGCGACTTTCCCTCGAGTGCTCGCAGTTGCGTGCTTTTCGAGGGGCGCGTCAGTCGCTGAAAATTTCAACGCTGCTGTCCACGAGATCTTCGTCGCAGACGGCTTCCACCATGTTCAGGGTCTTTTGCAGGCGTCCTTCAACAACCTTCGTATCCGGGCCGACAGTAACAGCAGCCAGTACAAGGCGGGCATGGTCGTCCTGTGATTCGACCTCGCTCACCGCGACATTGAACTTGGTACGCATTTTTTGTTTGAGGCTGGCTGCCACACGGCGTTTGCCCTTGAGCGAATCGTTCCCGTGAAGGTGGTATTCCAGCCGAAGTACGCCTATGAACATATTTTAATACGGCCCGTTCCATGCGGTTCACGAAACGGGCCGGGAGTTGCGTTGCGTTCTTCTAAGTCCGTATCATCCTTTGGCAGGGGATACGGACCTCATGTTATTCCAGGGTTGCCGCCGTCTCGATCATTTCAAAGGCTTCAATGGTGTCGCCGGTCTTGATGTCGTTGAAGTTGGCGATGGTCAGGCCGCATTCGTAGCCTTTCGCCACTTCCTTGGCGTCGTCCTTGAAGCGCTTGAGCGAGGACAGTTCCCCGGTATGCACAACCACACTGTTGCGCAGCAGGCGGATCCTGGCGTTGCGCAGAATCTTTCCATCCACAACTGCGCAGCCGGCAATGGTACCGAGACGCGACACCTGGAACGTCTGGCGGACTTCCGCCTGTCCAAGATAGCGTTCGGACACGATGGGTGCCAGCATGCCGGTCATGGCATCCTTGATTTCGCCCACCAGCTTGTAAATGATGTCGTAGAAGCGGATTTCCACCTTTTCCTGTTCGGCAACTTCCTTGACCTTCATGGTGGGGCGCACATTGAACCCGATAATGACGGCGTCCGAGGCGGAAGCCAGCAGAATGTCGGATTCGGTGATGGCACCTGCACCCATGTGGATGATGTCGATCTTGATGGTATCCGTATTCAGCTTAATCAGAGCGTCGCCGATGGCTTCCAGCGAACCCTGCACGTCGGCTTTGAGCACCAGGTTGAGGTGCTTGACTTCCTGGTCCGGACGGGACTGCAGGAAGGATTCCAACGTAACCTTGGTTTCCTTGGCCAGGTGGCGTTCACGCTGCTTGAGCTGGCGTTGTTCCGCAATGCGGCGGGCGACCTTGTCGTCCGTCACACCCACGAATTCGTCACCGGCTTCAGGCACGCCCTCGAATCCCTGTACTTCAACAGGAATAGCAGGACCAGCTGTTTTGATCTTTTTGCCCTGGTCATTGAACATGGCCCGGACACGACCGCTGAACTGTCCGCAGACAAACGCGTCGCCCTGGTGCAGAGTGCCTTCGGAAATCAGCACCGTACCTACAGGACCGCGTCCCTTGTCCAGGCGGGCTTCAACGATGTGGCCGCGCGCTGGTTTGTCGGGGTTGGCAGTCAGTTCCATGACTTCGGCCTGCAGCAGAATGAGTTCAAGCAGGTTGTCGAGACCAGTCTTGGCTTTGGCCGACACCGGAGCAAAAATGGTTTCTCCGCCCCAGTCTTCGGGCATCAGACCCAATTCGGACAGTTCACGTTTGGCACGTTCGGGGTCCGCATCTTCCTTGTCCATCTTGTTGACGGCAACGATGATGGGAACTCCGGCGGCTTTGGAGTGGCTCACTGCTTCGCGGGTCTGGTCCATGACGCCGTCGTCGGCTGCCACAACCAGTACCACGATGTCGGTAACTTCGGCACCGCGGGCACGCATGGCGGTAAACGCTTCGTGCCCCGGGGTATCGAGGAATACGATTTCACCGCGGTTGGTGTTTACGTGGTAGGCGCCGATATGCTGGGTAATACCGCCAGCTTCACCACCTGTAATGTCCGAAGTACGGATCGCGTCAAGCAGGGAAGTCTTGCCATGGTCGACGTGGCCCATAATGGTCACGACAGGAGGCCGCGGCTTGAGATCTTCCGGCTTGTCCGTCTCGGTGGGGATGATGAATTCATCTTCGGAGAAGCCGACCTTTTCAACCTCGTATCCGAACTCGGCGGCCACCAGTGTGGCGGTGTCGAAGTCCAAAGACTGGTTGATGGTCGCCATTATACCAAGTCCCATGAGGATGCGGATGACCTCGGGAGTCTTTACACCCATAAAGTGGGCCAGCTCCGAGACGCGCACGGCTTCTTCAAATTTAACTTTGCGTTTGGCCTGCTTCATAGGAGCGGTATGGGCCGGAGGCGTCGGTTTTGCCTGCTGCCTTCCGCCTTTCTTGCGCTTGCCGCCCTTGTTGTCGCGCAGCTTGTTCAGCGCATCGCGATCGTTGTCGCGAGAGGGACCGAACTCGACAACACGCTTATCCTTGCGCCCGCGGCGCTTGTTGGCGCCTGTCTTATCTGGACTTGGTGCATCCTGCTGGGGTGCAGTTCTGTTTGCAGCAGGACGGGGACCACGTCCTCCCGCAGGAGCAGGCCTGGACGGACCGGACGGACCGGAAGGACCGTCGGATTTCGGTGCGGGCCGCTGCCGAGGTTGTCTTTCGGCTGGCTCAGGCTGTACTTCGGGTCTGGAAATGACCCGAACCTGGGGACCGGAAAATTTTTCTTTTTTCTTGCCTTTCTTTTTTTTGCGAGGCTTCTCTTCATCCGCGTCGGTCGCGGCGGCAGCCTGCTTGGGAGAGTCGGTAGAGTCTGCAGGTTTGTCCGTCTTTGGCGCGACCGCAGCTTCTTCTTTCTTTTCGTGCTTGGGCGCGGTTTCTACGGTTTCCTGCGCTGTAGCAGTATTCACTTCAAGATCCTTTTCAGAATCCCCTGTTGCGGCAGTCGTTACTTCGGGCTCTTTGACAGCTTCCGCAGATGTGGGATCCGGGGTAGGGGAAGAAACCGCTTCGGGGGCTTCGGCCTCCGGCTGTTTTTCTTCCTTGGGTTCGACCGAGGGGACTTCTTCGGCCGGGACTTCATTGGCAGGTTTAATGATGCGCGCCGTGGGCGTTGGCGTGGCCTGTGCCTTGGACGAGGCCGACTTTGCCTTTTTACGGGCAGGAGCAGGCTTTTCTTCCTTGGATTGAACTTCCGTTTCTTTTTTGGAAGAAACAGCATCATCCTTGGGCTCGTCAGCGGCTTTCAGGTCTTTTTGAACGTCGTCGGCTTTTTCAGGAGCCTCGGCCATGACGGCAGTCTGCTCCTTTTCGGCTGGTACAACGACTTCCGGTGTATCGTCCTGTTCGGAAACAACTTCGGCAGATTGGTCGGGGGCTTCGTCCTGGGATTCCTCTTCGGACGCTTTGTCCTTGGCGCCTTTGCGTGCGGGGCGACGGCGACGACGCACAACCACTCCGGGCTGTACTTCGTGACGTACCACTTCCGTGGCCGCCTTACCCTGGCTAACCGCTTTGCGTACTTCCTCCGCACTCTCTTCTTCCAGGCTGCTCATGTGGCTTCGCACCGGAATATCGAGATCACGCAGGATGTGGAGGATCTCTTTATTGCCGATGCCCAGTTCGGCAGCGAGATCTTTCACCTTCATTTTCGACATTTAGTCCCCCTTGCACTTTGTCCGCCAGCCCGAGTACTTGGCGAACCTTCTGCTGCATATGCTTTCCCGGCAGTGATAAAAACCGCGGCCGGGCATGGTCTTGTTCTCATCCAGTATCAGCTTCCGCTCCTGTCCATCCTTGTGACAGACATGGCGGACCAGCTGATCCTTTGGGAGTTTGCGTCTACAAACGACGCACGTCCGTTCCGGTCCTTGTCCCATTTCGGACTCAGGACGGAGTATTATCTTCGTTCTCAGGCGCTGCTTCCTCGGTAGATTCGGCAGGCTGTTCAGTATCCTGAGTAACGGGTTGCTCATCGACGTCTTCTGCGCTTTCAACCGGCTCTTCGGCCACATCTTCGTCAGCCTCGGGAACCAACAGTTTGAATGCGGCTTTAAGATTGTCGTATTTGCGACCGTTCATGCCTTCTACGGCCATGATTTGTTCTTCCGAGGCCCGAGCGAGATCGATTGCCGAGTCGAAACCGGCGCTCAGGAATTTCTCCACGTTGATTTCGGCCACGCTTGCCAATTGTTCCAGGCGTTCGCGGTCGGCATGAAGTTCTCCGTAACGGCTCTCGGTGAAAATGTCGATTTTCCAGCCCAGCAGTTTGCTGGCCAGTTTGACGTTCTGCCCCTTGCGGCCAATGGCCAGGGTCAGCTGATCGTCAGGTACGACAACTTCCAGAAGTTGTTCATCTTCATCAACGGCAATACGCGTAATGACAGCGGGGTTGAGCGCGTTGCGCGCAAAATCCGCAATGTCGGGACGCCAGACGACGATGTCGATACGCTCACCCCGGAATTCCTGCACCACGGCCTGGATGCGGGACCCGCGGATGCCTACGCAAGCGCCGACCGGATCGACATCTCGGTCGGTGGACATAACCGCGACTTTTGCGCGGCTGCCCGGATCGCGGGCGACTCCCATGATTTTGACCGTTCCATCGGAGACCTCGGGGACCTCGCGGCGGAACAGTGCTCGCATGTAGTCGGGGTGGGAGCGGGAAATATAAATTTGCGGACCGCGTCCTTCCTTGAGCACGGAGATGATAAAGCCCTGCACCCGGTCGCCACGCTTGTAACGTTCCTTGGGGATCTGTTCTTCGCGGGGGAGGAGAGCTTCGGTACGGCCCAGGTTGATGATCCAGCCTGTGCGGTCGCGGCGCTGAATGATGCCGGAAACGATTTCGTTTTCGCGGCCCTTGTATTCTTCGTAAATGATTTCCTGTTCTGCGTCACGCATGCGCTGGATAATGACCTGCTTGGCGCTTTGCGCGGCAATGCGTCCAAGGTCGGTAACGTCCAGGCGAAAGCCCATGTCGTCGTCGAGCTGAACGTTGGGGTCGTGCTGGCGTGCATCTTCAAGGTTGATTTCCGTGTTGGGATCTTCAACCTCTTCTACCACGATCTTGAAATGATAGACTTCGATCTCGCCCGTTTCGTCATTGAACTGCACTTCGACGTCGAAGTCGTCGCCGTATTTACGCAGAACGGAAGAGCGCACCGCGTCTTCCAGCGTGTCGATAAGCAGATCGCGATCGATGCCTCTATCCTTGCTGATCTGGTCGATGGCTTTTTTCAGTTCGGTTGCCATGGCCCCTCCAAAAACAAACGGGCATTGTTATCATTATATTGTTGAAGACACCCCAGAGGGGTTCCATACCATCCCGGCGGATATTCTCGCCGGACAGTATATCTATCGTCCCGCAGAGGGGCGAAGGACCCGGTTAGCGCTTCTTCTTTTTCTTTTTCGCCACGGCACCCCAATCGCTTATTACCAGCTTGACGCGGGCAACTTCGTTCCAGGGTAGTTGGTTGGGAGTGTCATCGGTAAGAACGCTTATGGCATCCTCGCTGACGCTTTCCAGTTTGCCCTTGAAGTTCTTGCGTCCGTCGATTGCGTTATGGAGCCGGGCATCCACATGTTGTCCCACATAGGGGCGTATCTGTTCTAAGGAAAAGAACGGACGCTCCATGCCGGGGGACGAGACTTCCAAATTAAATTTTCCGCGTATCAGGTCTTCTTCGACATCCAGAAAAAGGCTGATGTCTCGGCTGAGCGAAGCGCATTGGTCTATGTTCACGCCGTTTGCGGATTCCACATAGACGCGCAAGACCTGCCCACCGGGTTCGCCCAAGAGCTCCACTCCCCACATGTCCAGCCCGGACTGCTCCACAAGTGGGGCAATGCCTTCAATAATTGCTGCTGTACGTGGTGACGGTTTCATGGCTGCTCCTTGAGAATAAAAAAAAGTGGACCCTAGGGACCACCTTCTGCTGCGAAAACCCCGGGGCCAACCGGACTCGATACGAGGAGAAAGTTTTATCCTGGAGCGGGCGACGGGGGTCGAACCCGCGACATCAAGCTTGGGAAGCTTGCACTCTGCCAACTGAGTTACACCCGCTCGGAAAGAAAGCCTAATAACAGACAGGCTGTGGTTGTCAAGTTTTATCGACCTTATGGTAGTTATTTTATGTTTTTTTCAAGAAAAAGGTGAAATTTCACTGAAGTTCAGTTGGCCTGCTTGTTGCATATTCATGCGGCAAGGAGGTCCGCGATTATGCAACAAAGCAATTTGAGCGCCCTGTTCGGGGCCATGTCCAACGAGCACAGGCTCAATCTCATCGCCAATAATTTGGCGAATGTGAATACTACCGGCTACAAGAAGGACAAGGTCGCCTTCAAAGACGTATTCATGCATTTCGCGCACGACTACATACTCGACTCCAAACCCTACATACGGGCTAAACCCTTGTGGCCCGAGGCTGACGTCATTGCCAAGCCCCGGTTGTCCGACCAGAAAACCGACTTCTCCCAGGGGAGTCTCAAGGTCACGGGAAACCCGCTCGATCTCGCCATTCAGGGCGAGGGATTCTTCAAGGTTCAGAACCCACAGACGGGTGACACCTTTTATACCCGCAATGGAAACTACATGCTGGACAACGGGGGGCAGATTATTGACGGCAACGGCAATTATCTGCTGGCCGGAGGCGGTCCGGTGACGGTGCCCCAAAATTCCACACTGGTCATCGACCAGGCGGGGAACATCCGGGCCGGGGAACAGGAGGTAGGGGCCATCGATCTGGTGACCTTCAATAACCCGGAGGACCTGAAAAAGGTCGGGGCCAACCTTTATACTATGGATAATCCTGCGGAAATACCGCTTAACACCGGTGCTCCCGAAGTGCCCGAAGGGGAGGATTCCCCCCGGGTGGTAGGGGCCATACAGCAAGGCTTTCTGGAATCTTCCAACGTGGAGGTCGTCACTGAGATGGTGGCCATGATCGAGGTACAGCGTTCGTTTGAAGCGTACCAGAAGATCATGACCGGAACCCAGCAAATGGACCAGAAACTGATTGCAACTGCCGCCAAGGCTTAACACCTGCGGCTTTACTTCGGAGGTAAAACGCCATGATGCGTTCGTTATGGACAGCTGCAACGGGTATGGTTGCCCAGCAGACTCACATCGATACCCTCTCCAACAACCTGGCCAACGTAAACACCGTGGGCTTCAAGAAGAGCAAGGCCGAATTCGAAGACCTGATGTATCAGACCTTGAATATCGCCGGTACGCTCAACGAGGCGGGCAACCGTTTGCCCACGGGGCTGCAGGTTGGCATGGGCGTTCGTCCCGTCACGGTGCACAAATACTTCAGCCAGGGCGACTTTCAGAACACAGGTAACCCTCTGGATGTGGCCATCGAAGGGGACGGTTTCTTCCTCATCGATTACAACGGTCAGGATGCCTACACCCGTGCCGGGTCCTTCAAATTGAACAACGATGGCACCATTGTGACAGCCAACGGATATCCGCTGCAGCCTGAATTCGTGGTACCGGCGGAAACCTCCAATGTGGTCGTTACCTCCACTGGGCATATTTCTGCCCTGGATAAAAATGGTGAGGAATTGGCCGGGGCGGACCTGCAGCTTTATACCTTCGTCAACCCGGCCGGTCTCAATGCCGCGGGCCGCAACATGTACTTTGAAACCCAGGCAAGCGGGGCGGCTACACCCGGCGATCCGGGGACGGATAACGTCGGAACGCTGGCTCAGGGCTTTCTGGAAGGCTCCAACGTGGAACTTGTGGACGAAATGGTCAGCATGATTGTCGGGCAACGCGCCTTTGAGGTGAACTCCAAGGCCATTACCACTTCGGACTCCATGCTGCAGACCGCCATCCAGGTGAAGCGTTAAGCCGCCACTGAACTCAACGGGAGAATTTGTAATGACTTGGTACAGGGGATTCGGAACATGGTTTGGCCTGATGGTTTTGCTGCTTCTGCCGACGTTGGGCGTTGCACAGAACGGAGGCAAAACATGGGCCGTCGTCACCAAAAGAGCGGCCTGTGCAGCAGGGGAAAATGTCCTGCTGGGAGAAATCGCCCAGCCGTTCGGCCATGTGCCGGATGGGGTGTGGCGGCGCATGGCGCAGACCGAACTTTGGAAAGCCCCTTCGCCGGGAAGTCGTCCCATAACGTACAGTGTGCATGATCTTCAGTCGCTTTTGCAAAAGTCGTTGGGATCGGGCGCCAAAGCCGTGCGCATTTCCGGGCAGCTCAGCCTGCAGCGGGGAGGCCGGGTTATTGACGCCGAAGAAATAGAACGGCGGACTGTCGACTATTTGACGCCGCGTCTCGCGGCAGGAGGCGGGGAAGTTACCCTGCGCAATATCACCACTCCAAATTTCGTTTTTCTGGATAAGGATTTTCATTCCATGGCTATCGAACAGCAGACTGGCGATGACGCCGGAAGGGTTACGCTGCGTTTTGCGGCCAAGACCATAGACGGTCGGATTCTGCGCCGTTTCGCCGTGAGCCTGTTTGTTGACCGCTGGATCAACGTTCCCAGTGTCATGCGTCCTGTGAATCCCGGAGATATCCTTACACCCGACCTCATCACTTTCGAACGCAAGAATGCTGCATATCTGTCCGGCAAGGTGTGGGACGGCCAGGGCGGTCCCTGGGTCGTCAAGCAGCCCATAGGTCGGGGCATGGTCATCTATCGCGACAACCTGCGCGTGCAGCCCCTGGTAATGAAGGGGGACCGGTTGGAACTGGTTTACAAGAGCAAGCATGTGCAGCTCTCCACGGATGTGGAGGCAATGGAAGACGGCGGGCAGGGCGATGCCATTCTGGTACGCAACCTGCAATCAAAGAGAGAAATACGAGCCAAGGTCTGGGACAAGCGGACCGTGATGATTAGGCGGTAGCGCGCAATGTCCGGCAGACAAGGCTTGAGAGCAAGGAAAGACAATCGGGAGGGCACCCCCATGAATCGTATCATAACCGTCATTTTTCTGGCCTTCGTGGTCACGGCATGCGCACCGGCGAAACAAACGCCCGAGCCTGCGCCTGTTCTTACGCCGCCGCCTTCCCAGCCTCAGGTAAGTTCCGATAATCCCGGTTCCATATTCGATCCGGGCCAGGCATCCCTTTTGTATGAGGATAGCAGGGCCCGCCGGGTCGGCGATATCGTGATGGTCCATGTGGTGGAAACGTCCAAGGGCAAGCACAAGGCAGATACGACCGCGGGTAAGGATTCCAGCATACAGCTTGGTGTCGAGAACTACTTCGGCCACGGAAATTTCAATGCATTCCCCTTCGGCATCCCCAACATGGGCATGTCCGGTGCCACGGGAACGACCCCCCTGGTCAAGGCCGGCAGCAAGTCCGGTCTGACAGCCACGGGTGAAACCAAGCGCGAGTCCAACCTCAAGGCTGTGGTTGGCGTGCGGGTGGTCAAGGTGCTTCCCAACGGCATTATGCAGGTAGAAGGCGCACGCGAGATGCGCATCAACGAGGAAACACAGATTCTTGTGGTGCGCGGCCTGATTCGTCCCCAGGATATCCAGCCCGACAACACCATTACTTCGAACTATCTGGCCAATGCCAAGATCGAATATTTCGGTCAGGGCGTGTTGGCCGACAAGCAGCGGCCCGGTTGGTTGACCCGTATACTGGACAACATCTGGCCGTTCTAAAGCATCTGCAACGTATAGAGGGATATGGCATGACGTCACGGAAGACCACAGCACGCATTTTCACAGCGCTTTTCGTCCTTGCGGCTGTTCTCTGGACAGGATTCGGGCAGGAAGCCCAGTCTGCCAGACTTAAGGACATTGCCTCGTTCAAGGGCGTACGCTCAAACCAGCTGGTCGGCTACGGCCTGATCGTGGGTCTCTCCGGGACAGGCGACAAGCGGGGCAGCGAATTCACCATCCAGTCCATGGTCAACATGCTCGACCGCATGGGTGTGACCGTGAACCGTAGAGACATCAAGCCAAAGAACGTGGCTGCCGTTATGGTTACGGCAAAAATGCCGGTTTCGGCCAAGCCCGGTTCCCCGCTTGACGTAACCGTCTCCAGCCTGGGCGACGCCTCCAGTCTGCTCGGCGGTGTGCTGTTGCTCACTCCTCTCAAAGGTGTGGACGGCAAAGTGTACGCCTTGGCTCAGGGTTCCCTGACCTTGGGCGGATTCATGGTGGAAGGTGCGGCGGCTTCGGCCCAGAAGAACATCACCACCGTGGGTATAATCCCTGGCGGAGCGACAGTTGAACGCGCTGTTCCCTTTGATTTCAACAATATGAATTCCATGACCTTGAATATGTCCATGGCTGATTTTTCAACCACCATGCAGGTAGTGAACTCGGTCAATGCGGCCTTGGGCGGAAAGTATGCCCGGGCCCAGGATGTTTCCACCGTACAGATCAATGTACCCGAACGTTTTGTGGGCAACCTGGTTCCGTTGATGGCTTCTTTGGAAAATCTGGAAGTTCGTCCCGACGGCAAGGCCAAGGTTGTGGTGGATGAAAAGACCGGCACAGTCGTGCTGGGCAACGATGTTCGTCTGTCCAAGGTGGCCGTTGCTCATGGCAACCTGCAGGTGGTCATTGCGGAAAGTGCGGACGTGAGCCAGCCCCCGGCCTTCAGCAACGGGGATACCGTGGCCGTGCCGCAAACCGATTTGGGTGTGACTGAGCAGAACAAGCGTCTCATGCTCATGGAAGGGGCGACCCTTAATGAACTTGTGGACGGCCTTAATGCCATTGGCGCAACTCCCAGAGATTTGATTTCCATCCTGCGTACGCTCAAGGCAGCAGGAGCGCTCATGGCCGAATTGGAGGTGATCTAACATGACCAATCCGTTCAATGCCGGTATCGACACCAGCCTTTCCAAGGCTTCCGAAGCCCGGACCCAGGCGCGCATGACGAATTTGCGCAACCGGCTCATGGGCGGAGCGGACAAGAACGATCCTAAAAAGCTGAAGCAGGCCTGCCAGGATTTTGAAGCCGTATTTATGAACAAGATATGGCAGAAAATGCGGGCCACTGTTCCCAAGGCCGGATACCTGCACAGCCGTTTTGAAGATCAATACATCTCCATGTTCGACAACGAAATGAGCAAGAAGTTTGCTTCGGCAGGCGGTATCGGCCTTGCGGACATGATGTTTTCTCAGTTGAGCCAGAAGCTCTCGCAAAAAAGCCAGAGCACTGCTCCGGGCGGACCGTCCCGTCCTTTGGACCGGACCGATACGTTGCCGGGAAAGCCTTCCGTGCCGACGGAAACCGTGGAAAATATTCAGGAACACCCCCAAACGCGATTCAATGACCCGGCGTTGCTGGCCGGGGCCGAATTGACTCATCGGGTGAATAGTCTGGCGGCTCGCATCGAAATGCAGATGGCCGGTGGTGAAGACACTGCTTTGGCGGAAAACGACAGGCAGCCAACTTCAGTTGCAGGAGGAACTCCCGACGCAAATGCATCCAGGGCGACAATGCCTGCATCGGGCAGCGTCATTACGCCCTTTGGTTGGAGCAGCGATCCGGATTCCGGATCTCGCCATTATTCCCCCGCCGTCGAGGTTGCCGTTAATTCAGGGTCGCAGATTGCCGCAGTGCAGGACGGCCAGGTCGCCTATGCAGGCAAGAATGCCACGGAAGGGGACGTCAACGGTCATATGGTCATCATCAACCATGGCAATGGACTGCAGTCCAGATATCAGTTTAACGGCGATTTGAAGGTACACGCCGGAGAACATATCGAAGTTGGCAAGGCCATTGCAGTAATAGAGCAGGACAACCCGGATACACCCGCCGCTCTGCGCTTTGAATTGCGTCGGAACGGGCAATCGGAAAATCCGGAATCACTTGTAAATCAAGTGGTTGCAGCTAGAAAGACCATTACAGGACAACACACGGGGTAATCATGGACACATTGCTGATACGGCAAAATTTGACCAGGCAGGGCAAGGCTCTGCATGTCCTGCATCACCTGCTTATGGAAGAATTTTCCCATCTTCTGGATGGCGAGCCCGAAAAAGTTTCCATCGTTGAGATGGCTTTGCAAGAACTGATGCGGCAGATCGCCGTGGAACGCCTGGAGCTTAAGAGCATGCTCGGCTCCGAGCCCGGCAAGGATGTGCGTCTGGCCGACAGCATGGATAAGTTTTCACCTGAGGATCAGAAGGCGATCATGGAAGTGACCATGCAGGTTGACGAAATGGAACAGACCTGTGCGCGCCAAGCGGATAAGAACCGTAGCCTGGCTCTGGCGTTGTTTGATCAGAGTTCTTCCATGATCCACTACCTCCACGATCAGGTTAAGCCCAAGAACACCACGGCGTATTCGGCCAACGGTCGTTTCGCCAAGGCTCCCAAGGGAGCACCCATGGTATCCGGGAGGCTGTAATGGCTGGCATCAATACCCTTCTCAACATCGGCAATAAGAGCCTTTTTGCTTCGCAAAGTGCCATTCAGGTCACTGGGCAGAATATTGCCAATGTTAATACCGAAGGGTATCACCGGCGCACTCTGCTTCTCGAAGAGTCCATGGCCATCAACTATAGGCCTGGACAGATGGGGACCGGTGTCGATGCCACGGAAGTCATCCGCCATTTCGACCGTTTTATCGAAAATACCTACAACGATAAAAGTTCAGAAATGCAGCGCTGGCTGAATATGTTCAAGAATCTTCAAGGCGTGGAATCGCTGTTCAACGAATCCGCCAGCGCGGGGATCAGTGCGTCGCTTGATAAGTTTTTCGAGGATTGGCAGGGCCTGTCCAACAACTTCCAGGGCGAGGCCAGTCGCCAGACCCTGATTGACGACACGAAAAATCTTTTGTCCATCATCCGTCAGGCCGATGATCAGATGGGGCGTTTGCAGAGGCAGGTGGACGAGTACATCCAGCAGGATGTGGACGAGGTTAACCGGATCGTCCAAAGCATCGCCGACATCAACAAGCAGATAAACACCCAGAATATTCCCGGGCAGAATAACGTCAACCAGCTGTATGATCAGCGTGACAAGCTGGTCCGTGATTTGGCCGAGAAGATCGACATCAAAGTCCTCGATAACGGGGACGGAAACATGACGGTTCTCACCAAGTCCGGATATACCCTTGTGGAATCGGACAAGACGTACGACATCAAGTTCGAGGCTCCCAAGACAATCCGCAGCTTGACGAACTCTTCCTCTTTTGACGGAACAGTATATTTCCAGGGCTCGGACGACTACGAATACTACTTTGAAGTTGCCCAGGCAGGCGTGGTTTCCAATGCTTCTCCTTCGGCCATGCTGCGGGTCTCCCTGGACGGCGGGGAAACGTTTCTCAAAGATGATGATGGAGATGACCTTCTTGTTCCGGCGCGTCCCGCAGATTCCAAGGTAACGGTCCGCGGCCTCACCATCTGGTTCGGCAAGGAAGGCGATTCTCTGTCCGCCCCGAACAATCAGATGGAAGTGGGTGACAAGTTCGTGGTGGTGCCGAAGTCGGGAATCTACTGGTACGAAGATACCAATACCGCCGAAAATATTACTCCCCAGCTCACCATGAGCGGGCTCGACAACAATCGTCGACTGACCGGTGGCAGCCTGGCGGGATATTTCAACTTTCGTGATGATGCCGTGGGCCGCTACAAGGAAAAGTTTGATGCCTTTGCGCGCAGCCTGATCTGGGAAGTCAACCGGATTCACAGCACGGGCGCAGGGCTGACCAACTTTACCATGACAGACGGCACCTATGGTGTGGAGAGAAACGATGCAGCCCTGGCCAGCGGGGCGGCTGGGTTGGCCTTTGGAGACCGCCTGGCGTCGGGAAGCTCCATGATCTACGTGTACGACAAAGCTTCCGGTGAGCTGGCTTCCAGCGCAGCTTTGGACTTTGATCCCTCCACGCCCGGCCAGCAGAATTTTGATCCGAACAAGCATTCGCTCAATGATGTCGTCACGGCTATCAACTCGACATTTAACGGCAGTCTCAAGGCTTCCATCGTCGACCACAAGCTGCGGGTCGAGTCCGAAGACGGTAAGGAGTTCGCCTTTGGGGCGGATACCAGCGGGTTGTTTGCGGCTCTTGGGCTGAACACTTTTCTGGACGGCGATTCCGCGTCCAATATTTCCGTGAATAAAGCGGTTGGGGCAGACCTCAATCACATCAACAACGGCCATGTGAACGGGGCGGGCGAGGTGAACACCGGCGACAACTCAACGGCGTTCAACATCGGAAAGCTGCAGGACACGAAGGTCAGTATCTCCACCGCCCATACGGGAACCACGAAGGAAACCCTTTCCGGGTTCTTCAATGCCATTGTTTCCAGTGTGGGGGCGGATACCGCCGCTTCCAAATTCAATGCCCAGTACCAGGACGCTCTGGCTCAGGACCTTGATCGCCGTCAGCAGGAAGTGAGCGGGGTCAACTTGGACGAAGAAATGAGCAATCTCATTAAATTTCAGCACTCCTATACCGCCGCCGCCAAGCTTATTTCCACGGCGGATCAGATGCTGCAAACATTGCTTGGACTTAAGCAGTAGGGGGGCGTCGTGTACCGCATAACGCAAAACCAGCTGTATACCAGTTCCATTACGAACATGAACCGGACGTTGGCCGATTTGGTGGAATCCAATCTGCAGGCGTCCAGCGAAAAGAAGATCAATCGTCCGTCGGATGATCCCGTGGGCATGGCTCGTGTGCTTGGATACCGAACCTCTCTGTCGCAGATGGATAGGTACAAGGAGAATATTTCCACAGCCACGGGCTGGCTCAGCTTGGCCGACGAAACACTTGGGAGTGTTTCAACCCTCATCAGCAAGGCCAAGGGGCTTGCTGAACAGGCGGCTAACGGTACCTACGGATCCAGCAACCGGCAGCAGGTTGCTGAAGAAGTCCGTCAGATTTTCAACCAGTTGATCGCACTGAGCAACAAGGAGTTTGAAAACAACTCCATTTTTGCCGGGCATAAGACCGACCAGGATGCCTTTGTTGAGCGGCTCTGGCTTATGGACAACGATGGAACCCTGGACGGCATCGATTGGACCGTCACCGGGGCTTCCGACCATACCATGCTGGTGCAGTTCACCGATGCCGGGAATCCGGATGGCGGAACGTCTTTGGCTCTCAACGACCCTCAGCTTCAGGTTCGGTATTCAACGGACGGAGGCAGCACCTTCAAGACCGGCACCATTACCACTTCCGGCGGAGATGCCACCCTGGATTTGGGCGGAGTGCGGATAACCATGCCGCAGACCAAGGCGGTGACCACAACGGATCTGAATGACACCAACGACTCCGATGGTTCTTGGCTGTGGGTACGGCCAACTGCCGAGTATTTGGGCGATGACAACGATGGTGTGGAAGTGCACAAGATGGGGACATCCCTGACTGGTACGGCCAACGGTATCTTTTCCCAGAATGTGACTGTTCGCATTGATACGACCTCGAATTTGGATCAGAAGATTGAATATTCATACAGTCTGGACGGTGGAAACTCCTGGGTAACCGGAAATGTTGCCTCCAACAGCGCTGTTGCCAGTAATGCCGTGCTTCTGATCCCCGGCGGCAACCTAGTTGTCGGCTCCAACGCTGGCAATTCCCTCCAGGCCGGGAGTCAATTTGTTGTTCAGCCGCGTACGGCAGACATCAACGTGGAGATTTCTTTTTCCGAAAAAATAACCATGAATTCCGTGGGCAAGGATATTTTTGGCGGTGTGTATAAAGACCCCGACGATCCGAACGCCAGCCTTGTAATGGGGAATTCGCCGAATAAAAACCTTTTTGACGTGATGGGACGGCTCATCGGCTACCTTGAGACCAACAACGAGGACGGCGTATCCCAGTGTGTGGCCGATCTTCGTCAGGCACATGAAAATG
The DNA here is from genome assembly GCF_049723905.1 of Desulfovibrio sp. 7SRBS1. Classification (NCBI taxonomy): domain Bacteria; kingdom Pseudomonadati; phylum Thermodesulfobacteriota; class Desulfovibrionia; order Desulfovibrionales; family Desulfovibrionaceae; genus Desulfovibrio; species Desulfovibrio sp. 7SRBS1. Next base: position 221,983 of record NZ_JBJKFD010000001.1, read on the forward strand.
TACTCAACCATGATGCAAGTGTTGCCGGGCGGGAAAACAGACTGACTGTTTCGAAGTCTATTATTGCCGGACTGGAATTCAATGAAACACAGCGTATGAGCAATATTGAAGATGTGGACATCAGTGAACTTATGACCAAACTGGCACAGCAGCAGATTGCCTATCAGGCCGTGCTGAAGTCGTCGTCCATGATCATGAACATGTCTTTGGTCAACATGGTTTAGTCAAAATTTGAAAAGAACGGCGTGCCCCTGGCGATTTGTTTCGTCCGGGGCACGGTTTTGTATTGTTCCACGTGGCGGTGCAGCGTTCCAAGACGGCTTTGCAGATCGTCTTCCGTGCATTTTAAAACCTTGACGGACGAACGTTCACCCGGCATCAATAGAAACCGCCCGAAATTTACGGGTTGTTTCCATCCCGCCGGAACAAGCGGGCGCGGCTGATCGCCGGGGCTCCCATTGAACGGACGGTTTGCCGAAAGATCAAAATGTGCGGTCTTTCGCATGATCGCCTGAAACGGCGTCATGTACTTTAGTCAGACACACAAGCAGGCGTACATGCTCATACTTACCAGGCGGCCAGGGGAGAGCATTCACCTTGGCGACAACATCAAGATCACGGTCCTGAGCGTGAAGGGCAAGCAGATCAAGATAGGGCTCGATGTGCCGGACGATGTGCCGGTGTATCGCGAAGAGCTTTATATCAAGGTCAGGCAGCAGAATAGAATGGCCCTTGAATCGCTCGATCAGGACCTTATGGCGGCGGCTTCCCTATGGCAAAAAAGGAAATCGTAATTCAGACAAGGGTGGGCGAACGCACTGTGGACTTGTCGCGTTCGATCCATTTCCCCAAAGGTCTTATCGGCTTCGAGGACAGACACGAGTTCGCCTTGCTGCAAATACGGGACGATACTCCCTTTATGTTGCTGCAATGTCTTAGCGACAGGTCGTTGGGCCTCATCGTGACCGACCCCTATCCTTTTTATGAAGGGTACGAGCTGAACGTGGGCGATGCGGAGCAGAGAATTTTGCGCATCAACTCCATTCGCGAATTGGCCGTATTGGTCACGGTGAGCATTCCGCCAGGTCGTCCCGAGGAAACAACATTGAACCTCACCGGTCCCATTCTCATCAACAGCTCGTCGCGTATCGGGCTGCAGGTCCCTCAGACCGATCCTTCACTGCCCAGCCATTATCGGTTGGACCCGCAGGAAAAGGACGAAGACACAGTGGGGGAAAAGAAGGCGGAAGCTGAAGAGGATGCGGAACACAAGTAGTTTTTTCCGTTACCGCGTGAAATAGGATCATAAAAAAGGGCCGTTTTTGCGGCCCTTTTGAGTATACTCGTCGGAACGGGGGGAAAGCCGTACGTCGACAGCACGCTTACATCAGCAGCTCAAGATCCTGTTTTACAAGGTTTTCAGCCGTCTTATGAAGGTCGGGCTGGTAGGAACCGTTGGCAACCTTCGCCTTGAGTTCTGCAATGCGTTCGTTGCGCATACCGTCCGAGCTGTTGGCCTCGGAAAGGGCGACACTGCGCAGCCGGGCTTCTTCGGAAAGATTGATCTTGTCCGCATCCGCCCCGGGAGCGGTCTTTCCCTTCGCCGCGATATCCTGGATACGCGACTTGTCGATCTTCTTGGTGTCGTAGGGGTTGGTCCCCTGGAGCAAGTTCTTGATTATCATGCCATTTCCCCCGATCTCTCCAAATCTTTAAGGATATACAAACCGTGTATGTGTTTTTTCTCTTGTCTTTCTTATCGTCCCCTATAGGGCGGTTCTTAATATCAGGTCAAAAGAAATTTTTTTCTTTTGTGCCGATCACATCAGGGAACGGTCCACCGTGTCCAGGGCAATTTCCCAGAGATGCGCCAGCAGGTCTTGTGTTTCCTCGGGGTTGAGCCTGACAGGACCGTCTGGGGTATTCTTGAAAACTTGCAAGTCCTGTTCCATGTAGGGATATTCGAAAAATAATTCCCCACCGGCAACAACTTCCAAACGCTGCTTGAGCTCATTCACCACGGGATTGTCAATGCCAAGCACCAGAAGATTGTCTACCAGTTCGCGGGCGATTTGCTCCACAAGTGCCATACGCTTGGCGTGCTTCTGCTCCTGCGATTCCGCCGGGCGATCTCCGCGCAGACGGCGTACGTATCGCGTCAGTCGCCTTGAGCTGATGAGCTGCTTTCCATAGGTGCGCAGCATGGTGTGTGTTTCTATGGCATTTTGAGTCATTACATTTCACCCTTTCTCGGTTTCTTTATCGGCTTTAGCCGTGGCAAACTTTAGGGGTGGAGCGAAAAAAAATAAAAAAAATTAAATCAGCGGATAAAAAGGCCTCGTAGAGAGTTTCGGCAGTGGAGGTCTTGAATCCCGCATGGGTTTCAACTACCAAAGACAGACCATGCACAAACCATTGTCCCATATAGCCATTATCGTCAGAAAAGATCATCCCGAAGCGGAACAGTCCGGGCGGGATATTGCGGCTTGGCTCGCACAAGCCGGAGTGAAAGCAACTTTGCGGGAACATGAACCTGAAAAGGACGATTTACGTGATGTGGCCCCTCTTCCCGACCTTGTTCTGGTTTTGGGGGGAGACGGAACATTTATTTCAGCAGCCAGGGAAACATTGCATCGTGAAATCCCCTTGCTTGGAGTCAACCAGGGGAAAGTCGGTTTTTTGACAGCTGTTGAACAAAGGCAATGGCAAACCGTTCTGCAAGATATTTTGGACGGCCAGTTTAGTGTGGAAGAGCGTACCGTCCTTGAATATACATTGGAGCGAGACGGACAGCCTATCCGGTGTGGATTGGCCATCAACGATGTGGCTGTCAGCCGCGGTATGGTGGCCCGGCTGGTGCGTCTGGCAGTGGAGTTGGACGGAGAACGCCGGGGCGACCTGCGTTCGGACGGACTTGTCATCGCCACGCCTACGGGCTCGACTGCCTATTCCATTTCCGCGGGGGGGCCGGTCATCCATCCCCGGATAGACGCCTTCTGTATTACGCCAATCTGTCCTTTTCGTAACTATTTCAATCCGTTGGTTGTTCCTTCCGATGCCTCGCTTGCCGTCATTAATGAAGACAAGGCTGGCGAGGTTATTCTGACTGAGGATGGGCAGAGAGCCTTTCCCATGCAGGAGGGTGACCGCATCACGTTTCGGTGCGCACGCTACCCGTTGCGACTGCTTGTGCCCAACGGAGCCTCTTTCTTCAGTACGCTTGTGACCAAGGGTTTTTTGACCGAGAGGTGAACCTTGCCCGAATTGCCTGAATTTTTTTCGGCTTTGGACATTCAGTTTGGTGTTGACCCTGCGTTGGATGCCTGGCTCATGCATTTTATGACGGTCAACAACATTTACTACGCCACAGAGCCGGACAAAAATGCTTCGCCCGAGCAGATGCGGTTTATGGTCTGTCTGGACGACGACCTTTTTTTTGCCTCCTGCTCGGACAGGATGCTCAGCCATCTTATCAACGATTCCCTGGATCACGACTTGCTCAGGGCGTACGCAGACAAATGGCACACCCTTGTGAATCTCGTGTATACGTATGTCCCCGAGCAAAGCACACGGCGGCGGATTCTCGGGTTGTGCCGGTACAAGTTTCGCGAAGTGCTGGCATCGCCCAACATGATTCCTTCGCGGTTGCTGAAGCGCTTTGTGACCATGTTTCTGACCCTGGGCGGTATCAGCGATCCGCACCGCGAGCGCCGTCGGCTGGCCAATGAACGGGCTTTTGCAAGCCTCAAGAGCCGAGAGTTGTTTTCTTTTTTGCAACTCTTACCCCGGGATGTTGCGGAAAAAGCGACAACAGCCGGAGACGGCAGGCTGACTTTGGCACAGGCCCGGTTCGACCTGGATATGATGGAAATGACGCGGCTTATGCTGCTGGCTGTAACCCCGGAATTGTGGAACGGCGGGAAGGCGCTCGAGCCTGGAGAGCTGGCCGTTCGGTACGAGGCCTGCTCCGAACAATTTTCCGTAGTGCGAAACCTGTTCCACGGCGATGCCGGAAAAGGGCAGAAAATTCTTTACCTGCCGGACACCAGCGGCGGGTTGATTTTTGATCTGCTTTTCATTCGCTCGCTGTTGCGCCAGGGGCATAAAGTGGTGCTGGCCCTTAAGGAAGGCTTTTTCTTCGATGCTCCGTCGTTTTGGGATTGGGATTACGATTCCGTACTTTCCGGGCAGTTGCGCGAAGCGCATTTCGTGCCGGAAGCCCGTCTGGGCAAAAACGAGCTGATACGCCTGCAGCAGGCCAATGGTTTTCTTGTTATTTCAGATGGAACCCGCGAGGAGCTGAACCTGTACAGAGTCAGCGTAACCTTTGCCCGCGCCTGGAAGGAAGCGGACTTGATCATTGCCAAGGGGGCGGCCAATTCACGTCGTCTGCTCCGTGTCGGGCACGAATTCACGCGGGATATACTGTGTTATTACCGTGACGCGAAGGGTGTCTTTCGGGCAGAGGTCAAACCCAAGCCCGCCCGCATCAGCAAATTTTCAGAAACCGGTATCAGCGCCATGGCGCGCAACATCATCAACCAGATGCGCAAAGCCAAGCAGCAGGGGAATTCCGTGATGTTCTATTCGGCCATCATCGGTTCCATCCCTGGGCAGACGGCCACAGCTCTCAAGGTTGTGGACGAGTTTGTCGACCATCTGCGCGAACGTCTGGACAAGACCTTCATCATCAACCCCGGCGAGCACTTTGTGGAAGGCATGGACGCCGACGACCTGATGTTTATGTGGGAAAAGGTCCAGCGTAGCGGGTTGATCGACGTCTGGCGCTTCCAGACCGTGGCTGATATTGAAAAGAGCTTCGAGCTGATGGGACAGAAGGTTCCATCGTTTTGGACCGGTAAGGACTCAACTTATTCCACCGGTTGTACCAAGGAAATGCACATTGCTTTGGACGTGCAGAAAACCAATCCCGAAATGCAGATCATCGGTCCGTCGCCCGATAAGTTTTTCCGTCGCAGGGAATACGGCGTGGGCAAGTTCTGTGATTCGGCCATTGATTGCCAATGAGGAAATATTCCGTGATTCCCCCGATCACGGTAAGAAGGTTCCGCGTTGCAGCGGCAATTCTTACCGTTCTTTTTCTTCTTGCTGTTTTTGGCTGTGCTCCCAGGGGAAAACGCCCGGTGGAACCGGCCGCTCCGAAAACCGTCGGTGAAAAACATATTCCGGCTCTGGAAACCGCTCCCAAAACTCCTGGGCCAGTGCGCGGTTTTTCTCCTGCAGCGCAGGACACGGCCGAAACATTTGCCCGGCATATCGACATCAAAGAGCAGGACCTCACCTCCTGGAAAGATCTTGGACTGCCACTTTTGCGCAGTCTGGAGTACATCCAGGCCCACGACCAGACAGCTCTGGCTGTACGGCAGCCTGGATTGCGGCTGACCTGGGGGCAGTTGGGGAGCAGTGTGAGCGAACTTATAGCGCTGCTTCCGGCTCTGAAAAAAAATCCGGAACTGTTGGCCGAGCGTTTTACCTGGTACCGGCTTGCACCGGAACCACTTATGACCGGGTATTACGCCCCGGCAATCGACGCCAGCCTGACACCCAGGCCCGGTTACAAGTATCCTATTTATGGTCTTCCTGCCGATCTGGAGCGTTTGGATCTGGGAGAGTTTCATCCGCGCTGGAGAGGGCAGCGGTTGATTTACCGGACCGAAGGAGACAAGGCCCTGCCGTATTTTGACCGGCGCGAAATTGACATTGATGGCGCACTCAATGGGAGGGGATTGGAAATTGCCTGGGCCAAGCACCCATGGGATATTTATCATCTCCAGGTGCAGGGCTCCGGATTTCTTCGTCTTCCTGACGGCGACTTTCGATATGTTTTGTATGCAGGGCAGAATGGAAGGCGTTTCCGGTCCACTGCCCGGTACATGCTCGAAACGGGCAAGATAGCCCGAAACAAGCTGGATCGTGACGGCATCCGCAGCGCGCTCGACAAGGCGGGCTCCGAGGGCAAGATGGAGCTTTTGGCCCACAATCCGAGCTATGTCTTCTTCAAGTTGGGAGATGTTCCACCGGAAGGTTCCATCGGCAAACCGTTGACCGGGATGGTCAGTCTGGCGACTGATCCTTCGGTACTTCCCCTTGGGGCCATTGTTCCGTTTTCCGTAGAGCTGCCCACGGAACCCGGCCAGCCGCGCAAACGCGTCTATGGTCTTGGGCTTGCCCAGGATACGGGCGGGGTCATCAAGGGCCATCGCATCGATTTTTACTGCGGCATAGGGGATAAGAAGGAGTATATGGCCTTCCGCATCAAGAACCCCGTGACGACATATATCATGGTCAGCAAACGGGTGTTGGCCCATAAGTGATTCGCCGTTTTTTACGGCCACGACATTATTACAGCAACTACGCCATACTTTAAGGACATATACGTGAGTTTCAAAGAGCTTATCGACAGACTGACAGATGCTTTTACACTTCAACTCGCCGCCACCGGTGATTGGCATACCAGCGAACCTGTGAGCGACGACCTGGTTACGGGAGATGCTCCGCTTGAACGGCTGACCGGATTGATACTGCAAAATCATTGGGAGAATTTTCAGCTTTGGCATGTTGAAGACGACGCCCGCATGGTGGATGTTGATGCGGAAGTGATCGCGGACTGCAAGCGCCGTATCGACAAGCTGAACCAACGTCGTAACGACCTTATCGAGCGCATGGACGAATGTCTGGTGGCCGTTATCGTACCGTTGCTTCCCGCTGATGTTCAGGACCGATACAATACCGAAACCGTTGGCAGCGCGGTGGACCGCCTTTCCATCAACAGCCTGAAGATCTTTCACATGGATGAGCAGGTGACCCGGGGGGATGTCGATGACAAGCATAAGCAGACCTGCCGCCGCCGTGCCGAAGTGCTCCGTGAGCAGCGAACCGATCTCATCAGAAGTTTGTTTGAACTTTTGGAGGAATACCAACAAGGACGCAAACGCCCCAAGGTCTATTTTCAATTCAAAATGTATAATGACCCGACCCTTAATCCTTCCTTGTATGCATCCGGAAAAGCCTCGGCAAAGGGATAGGTTCTCGTTATGCGGGGATTGGCGCTAAAAGAGGAAAAGCGTATAGTTGGGTGCGCATGAAATGGGGCGTATTTTCTGCCTACCCGAAATGCATCTGCGGCAGCCCGGCAATTTTCGAACACGAAGTCGAGCATGAGTGCTAAATCACTTGATGAATTGAAAGGACTCGTTACATCCATGGAGCGGGTCTTGTATCCTCCCCGGCCGAATGACTGGGGACGGATGACCACGTGCATCAAACACCTGGTCCGGCTGTATCATTCCTTCGAGTCCAAGTCCTCTGAGCAGCGACGGATGTATGGCCGCTTTGCCAGACATCTACGTGTTGCTGCATCCGCTACAATCGATCTCAAATTCCTCACCCTGAGTTTCAAGGCCATGCTCAATATTGGCCGGGATGGCTGGCTTGCGGCGGCCGACGTTGTGTCGTCTTCCACCATTGGGGGCTCGGATCTGGTCGCACTTCTCCATGAGCTGCGTCCTTTGGAGCAGCTTTTTCTGGCGAATCAGTGGTTGTTGCGGGGCGACGAGTCCGATCCTTCACTGCGTCGTCTCATGTTGGATTTGGCTGCTTCGGGCAGTACCCAGGACCCGACAACATTGCTTTTGTTTTTTGCGGGACTGGGCCGGGAGCATATGCGTATTTTCTATCCGCTCAAGGCCTTGATTCTGGATTCCGGATTTGAAAAGTGGATGCAGGCGCAGGTCACCCTGCCGGACCATTCGGAAAAAACGGACAAAGCCTTGGCTTGGGCCTTGTGCGTGCTCGATGTACCCACTTTGACCTTGTCGTTTCTGTTGGCCCGTCTCGATGGAGAGCGGATTCCCGGAGAACATGTCTGGGAGCTTGCGGAAAGAAGGGGCGGGCGGGGACACGACGGCTTGGCCAAAGCGGTCTGTCGGTATCTTGGCAAGGGGACCATCCGTGTGCGGGAGCGGGCGGCCGCCGTCTTGTGCCGTCTGGACTGGCCCAAGTCCGGTCTTGTTTTGGCTCGGCTTTTTCTCAAAACGCCCTCCATGCGCAAACACCTGGCTCCACGTCTTCTGACCTTGGGGGAGCGGGATTTCGGTTTTTTCATCAAGTCGATTGCCAAGGCAGATCAGGCGCCTCTTTGCAGGTATCTTTTTTCTCTTTCTTGCTCTTTGGCTCCCAAATTTGTTTTGTCGTGTTTGGATAGTGGCTACGCAGGCACTGCAGCCAAGGTGGAAGTCGAAAAGCTGAGCGGTGCGTTGCAGCGTCTTATCAAAGAAGATGATGAGCGTTTTGAATCGTATTTGTCCCAGGCCCGGGATCGCAATCTTCCTCCGCTCTCCGCCGTAAAGGAAACCGAACCGCAGAAGCAGTCTTTTTTACAGCGTATTCTGGGGAGCAGGGAGCAGGTCGTCCCGGATGTGATTTTAAAGGACAGAGGCCCGTTTCGGAATCTTGAAATTTCCGGGGTCTCTCTGGGGGGCAGGAAGCTGCGCCGCAGCCGGATGGAAAAGTGTATTGCGCGGGATTGCGTATTCAAGAATGTCGTTTTTGACGAAATGCGGGTTATATCTACCGATTTCACGAGATGCCGTATGCAGTCCGTGACGTTCGATTCCTGCCGCTTCGATTACGTCAATTTCGGAGGCGTCGATTTTAGCGGATGTCGGTTGGTGAATTGCCGTTTTTTTCGGTGCGATTTTACCGGGGCAGTCATTTCCGATTATGCCATCCAGGATTGTTCTTTTGAAGAATGCCTCATGGACGACACGGTATGGGAGAACGGCACTTCCAAATTGGTCGAAATTTCCGTCTCAACCATGCATGGGGCCATAGCGCGCAATGTCCGTCTGGAAGCCTGCCGGTTCAGCGAAACCTCCTTTACTTTCGGGGCCTGGCGAGACGTCGTTTCACTTGGTTGCGAGTATTTCGAATGCGATATGGCCGGGCTGAAATGCAGAGCTTGTGTCTTTCGCGGTGGAAGCGTTCGGGGTGGGCGGATTGGCTGTCGTTTGGCCGGTTGTGAAAGTGATCTTCCCGACATGATGGGGGCCATGCTGGACGGTTTCCGGGAGCGGGCTGTGGGACTTGAAAACGCAGCCATGAGTGAAGACGGGGAGCAGGTCTTTGTCGACGAAACCATGTTCGACCAAGGCAATGAATCCCTGAAGTTTTCAGCTTCTCCCGAAGGCATGGCTTTGGCGCGTAACCTGCTTTATCTGTGGGCCAGACATTGGTCTTTCGGCCGTAACGAAAAAGCCATGCTGCACAATACGTTTCAGCGTTTGGAGTTCATGGCGGAGCGCTGCGAGCCCAAACAGCTTGAATTTCTGCGGCTTTTTCCACTTATGCTGTGTACGGATGTGGCACACGAACAGCTTGGCCTGGACGACAAGGCCCCTTGTCCCCTTATTTCCTCATATGTTCCATCGTTTCGTGAACTTGAATTGTGTCGCCAATATTTTGGTAAGACCCCCGACCATTTGTTCCACCAGACCCATGGAAAAGTGTCAGCGATATACTCCATTGGCAGTCTTGGAACTTTGGCCCAGACCTTGGAATCGGATTTTGATTGCTGGGTTTGTCTGGAAGAGGGCGTGAGGCCTTCAAAACAGGAACGTGCCGCCCTTACGACAAAGCTCCGGGCCTTGGAATGCTACGCATGGGATACCTTTGGCCTGGAAACGCATTTCTTTCTGATGACCTCGGACGAAGTTCGAAACAACCGTTTTGGGTTCAGCGACAAGGAAAGTTCGGGATCGGCCCAGGCGCTTTTGCTTAAAGATGAATTTTACAGAACAGCTTTGAAGTTTGCCGGAAAGTCGCTTGCCTGGTGGCTTATGCCCCCTGCTGCCCAGCCCGGAGAATATGAAGAGCGTGTTCTGGACAGCATGATCTATCCTGTAGTGGGGACGCCCCGGGTGGCCGATTTTGGAAGCCTGGAGCATATTCCCCCCGAAGAGTTTTTTGGTGCCTGCCTTTGGCAGATGGTCAAGGCTGTAAAAAGTCCTTTCAAGACCGTGATGAAGTTCGGGTTGCTCGAACGCTATGCCCGACGGTTGGATAAGAAGGTCCCCCTGCTCTGCGAACGCATACGTCAGGTTATTTTGTCCGGGCGCAATGGCTCCATGTTTAAGGATGCATACGCCGCCTTGTTTGCGGAGGTTTCCCGTTTTTACGTGTCCATGGGGCTTCCCAACGCGGAAAGGCTTGTGGCCGAGGCTTTTATGCAGCGTATCGGCGCAGCCGGGATGCAGCTTGTTTTGGGGCATGCATCTACGGAGATAGAGCAGGTTATTTTACGGGACGTCTTCAAGCCCAGGGGCGGAGAGCCTGGGGAGCAGCAGATGCCCTCAGCCTGGAGCTTCCGTAAAAAACGACGCATTGGTGAAAGCGTTAATCGCTTCATCCTTGAAACCTACAGTCGGATCTCCAGCGAAGGCGTTGCCGTGCAGGACCGGGAAGTTCGTATCACGGTGGAGGATTTGACGAGGTTGGGGCGGCAGATTCTTGCGGTCTATGCCCCTAAAAAGGGAAAAGTCGGATTGGTGCCGTTTTTAGGCGGAGACAATTCTTCTCTTTCCGAGCTGTTGCTGGAGGGAATAAAGGCACCGGGCAAGACCACCCGTTGGGCCGTGAGAGGCCGCAGCAGCCAGACGCGCAGTGGATATTTTGAGGAACTTTTTCATCATACCAATGTATATGAAGTTCTGGCCTGGCTTGCCTGCAACGGCATCTATACACCGGGCATGCCGCTGCGGATGGAAAACACCGCTCCGCTGGGCATGGACGATGTTGTCGCCATTCTCAACGAGCTGTCTGAATTTGTACCGTTTTCCGGTATGATCGCATCAGATTTGGATGTATTTCTCAAGGAAGAGCAGGTCGCCAAGGTCTTTTGCAGCGTTAATTTGACCGTGCCAAGGGAATTGCGGGAAGCAGTGGATGTGGGGCTGATCTACATGACCTCATGGGGAGAACTGTATACCCATCGGGTAAAGGGGGGCGAGGCTGCCTCCATCGCTGCGGATCCCGACCAGTTTTTGAAAAAGAATCTGCCGCTGCCCTGTACACTGGCTACAGAGTACAGATGTTATTCTCCCCGCCGATCACAATGTCCAAGAGTCAAATTTATTTAAAAAAAAATCTCCAGCCAATATGGTGTGGAGATTTTTTTTGGGGGCAGCCGTTGTGGCGGACTGCAGGAATGTGTCGGGAATGCAGAGGTATTACCTGGGCAGGAGCGTTTTTCGGTCCGCAAAGTCAAAAACCTGTCCTTTTTCCACAAAACCTCGGAAGCCTGCGGCGCGCGCATCGGGAAGTTCGCCGGGGTTGTAGTGGTACAGCCACATCTTGTCCCGCACGGCGTCAGGAAGGTTGCACAAATCCTCGAAACTGGGATGAACACCTGTGGTGAGCGGCAGTGTCTCGGCATCGTGAAAAATGATGTCCGCGGCTTCGTAAAACATGGAAAACTGTTTGGGAGCGTATTGGATATCGCTGCTGAAAAAGACATTGACCCCTTGGACATTGAACAGGAGGCCGAAGCAGGGCGCATAATGGTACCCGTTTATAACGTGTATGGTCTGCACCAGCTGGAATTTGACCCCGTTCCAAAGGAAAAAACCATTGTTCGGCACACTGTGGACTTTGAAATAGGAGTGCAGGTCAGGAGTTTCTCCCTCCAGTGATCCCATTCCGCCCTGCAGCACATTGAACCACAGTTTTTCCTTGAGATTTTCGTTGATATAGAGGTCGGGACGTGATGTTTCGGGGTCGAACAGGCACGAGAAACCAAGCCATTCCATGCCTCCGACATGATCCGAATGCAGGTGGGAAATGTATACCGCGTCGATGTCGCGATAAAAAAGCCCTTTTTCATGCAGAGCGTGGCGAACGTCCGAACCGCAGTCTATCAGAAGCCTTTCTCCTCCGGCTTCAAACAGCAGGTTCGATTGATAATTTCCGCCGCAGGTGAAAGCCGAGCCGCTTCCTAGAAAGGTTAATTTCATGACTGTCTCCCCAGGGCATTGCCGGGACGTTGGTGGCTGGCGATATATCCGGAGGCTCTGTTGCCGCAATGAAGCATCATGGGCATCAGCTGCTTGGGAACTTTGGAATGTCCGGCCTGGGACAACGGGATTTCCCCGGAATGAAGTAGCCCAGTTCGATATCTTTCGAACAGGGCTGTGCTGTTATTTTTTTTAGATATTGCAGTGGGTTGTCTTTGATTGTCTGGTCGTAGACCTGGGAATGTGCACAAAACATCTCTCCCATGTTCGTGGAGTAGACTATGCCAGTCTCGAATACCCGGTTTATATCCCTGGCCGTGACCAGATTCATAATGAACAGGGCGCGGGTGATCTCCTGTTTATCTGGTAGGGTGACGAAATTCATATCGAAGGTTTTCCGTTTTGGAAAGAACTCTTGCAGAGCTGCAGCCAATTCGCGAACGTTTCTCGGGGATATCGGATTCATGCTATGGTCCGCATCCATGGTAATTTTGGGCGTATAAAAGCCGTTGGCCAGCAGCCATGCGAAAAGTGCATGGAGATTGTCATCACGCCGTACATCCACCATGTCTTCGCGTCTGTCCAATCCGGATGTCAGGTTTCCTTTGGCTACCCAAATTGTGGGACGTCCCGGTGCCTTTTCGGCATAAAGTCCGACCTCGCTGAACAAGCTGCTCATGGGGCGGACCAGAGCCAGACGTTCAATTTTGCGTTTGCCGGGCCGGAAGCTCGATGCCAGTTTGCGTCCCAGACGCTCCAGTTCCGGTGATTCCTGCGGGGTAAGTCCGAAGCGTCCCCAAAACGAGTTACGTACCGTTTCAAAAGCGCTCACCATGAAAAGGCTTATTTGCTTGCCCAGTTCGGCCAAAAATTCAAAGTCGTGCGTTGCTTTTTTGCAGAGAACGGCAGGTTTGATCGGGCAGCACTCAAGTATCTTGCGGGAGTCGATCTGGCGCAACACAAGGGAAGGATGGGTAAGGGGACCGACCTCCTGGTCGCACTGTGTTTTCAGTATGAAGAGGATGTTGAGCAATTCCGAGAGTTCGGGCCTGCTCCCGTCCTCATATGGTTCTCTGGCATGTTCAAAAGCCATGGCAAAGGGGTCGGGCCGCAACTCTCCGGCAAAGACGGCTTTTTTGTACTTATCACATATATAGGATGGGGGCTGGTTGCGTTCCACGCATTGCAGCAGCCCAACCAATGCTCTGATGGCCTTGTACGGTCTGTCGAACGTCTTGATCGTCCTCCACAGGAGGGCCTTTACATAGCTTTCCGGGCTGAGTCTCGGTAAGGGGCCGAGGTCCAGGTAGTGGCTGGGCAGTTCGGGCCAGAGGGTATGGATTTCCTTGACGGCAGCCGCATAACGGTCGGACGGGGAATGGAAGGGCGTCATGCGCCACAGCATATCCCGTCCGTAAAGGCGGATGGAGGTTGCGTAGATATCGTCCTTGATCAGCGCCCCTTGGGCCGAGGGCACACTTTCATGCGCAGCAGTGCCAAAGGAGTTTTCCCGTGCCGACTCTTCGGAAACCAGGTGAAAGGTCAGATCCAACCCGAACTCGTCTTTGACCCAGCGGCCGATGAGGTCCAGTTTGTTTCGTAAGCCGTTCATCTGTGCCGATGTCAGGTCGCCATCCTGTTTTTCGGGCTTATGACAGCAGATCAGCAGATCGACCGAAGAGGTGCTGAGTTGGGCAAGGCTCCCAAAGGCTCCCACGGTAAATATCCCCGAGACCGCGATGGCATCGGCTGGAGGCGGATCGAGTGCGATGATATCGAAATGTTTTTGGTACATGTCCCATGTCGTGTAGTCGGGGGTGTACGCCGTCACCCGACAAAGGGGCATCTGTTCCGGAATCTGCAGCCGTTTTTCCAGAAGATCGTGTTCCAGGAGCAGAGGGATCATCTTGAGTGCCGAAGCGCGGGCATGTTCGAGAGTTTCCACACCCAGGGCGAGTCGGCGTCTGTCCTCTTTCGCAAACGCGGCGCGCCGGGCCAGCAGTTCCACTCGGTATTGCCAGTTGTCTATGAAAGCCCGGATGGCGGCGTTTCCACCTGGAGTGCCAGCCCATTCGGGGAGGGACTCCGGAGGGCACTCTTCGGAAAGACCGGTCAGAATGCTTTCGTGCATACTGATCATTACGGAGGGGGTGTCGGAAATAAAGCGGGCAAAGCGGCAACGCCGGAAAAGCGAGGCATTGTGTCGGCAGTCCGTACTTTCCGAGTCGCGCATTTCCCCACCTTCGAACAGGCATTGGGTAAATTCACATCCCCTGAACGTGGTCTGTGTCATCAGGGCGTGTGAAAAATCCGTGGATATGAACCGCATACATGCCAGATCCGCCTTATGCGCTCTGAACCCCCACAAGCTGCACTCAATAACACGGCTCATTGCCAAGTCTATCCCGGCCCAGACCGCATTGACCAAATCGCATGCCTGAAATGAAACGTCGCTCAGACGGCATTCGGACATGGTGGTTTCCGCCAGACTGGAATTTTTGACATTCGTCCACTGGAACAGGCAGTTGACGAAAACAGCTCCTGTGAAGTCTGTCTTCTGCAGCTGACAGTTATGGAAAATGACGTTTTCAATAAGGCATCCGGAAAAGTCCACATCGTGCAGCGTCATATTTTCGAAGCTGACACCGTAAAGATGGGCGTTTTTCCAGTCGATCCATTTGAGACTCCGATCTCGCAGGCTGATGTCGCTGATTCCCACTCCGGCAAGCGTCCCCTTCACCTCTCGTCGGGAAGCAAGGGAAAGTACGGTTTCGTGGTCTGCCATGAGGTATTTGATTCGTTCTTCAATGCCGGAACGTATGGTTCCGATGCGCTGAACAGTCGGGTCCTCGTCTGTTTCTTCCAAGGAACCGGGCGCGGACCAAGTAGGGCGCAGGGCATGTTCAAATTCCTGGGCAATTTTGGGATCGACCTGCTCCACCGGGGTGTATTGCCAGGGGAAAGCCGGGTCAACGACACATATTCGTTGAAACATGTCGCCCAGAATTTGGGACCGGATTTTTGGGGGGAGCAGCAAAAGACACCGGGTGGTGCGGTCCGGCGGAAGGCTTGGGAGTACTTGGGCGAGTTCTTTTCCGGTTTCCGGGATGTTGTGGCAAATGTATGCCGCCAGTTTTTCCGGGTTGGGGACATTGGCGTTCAGGATAAGACGCAGCAGGCGCGGGCGCATGGATTCTGCCGCTCCGGGAAGCACCTGTACCAGACGTTTGACCTCGCTGTTGGGCAGCCGGCAGTCCATATTCTCCAATGTTCCGACAACGGTATCCTGCAGTATGCTTTCGTCACCATCGATGTATCCTGCAAGGAGCACCTGGATTTTTCGGTCCGGGATCATGCTGGCAACTTTTGCGGCCCGCAGGATGTCGGTTTCGTCCAGCGGGTGCTCCAGCAGGCCCAGAAGCCAGGGGAAAAAGTCATTACGACGCAGAAATTCTTCCGTACCAGGAGCCAGCGTCCGGTGCCCTTCGTTCAAGTCGGCCAGAAAAGACAGCGCCTGGTCGTGATCGTACCGGTTTTCCGACCTGTCCGACGCAAGCAGGTTCCTGGCCCAGGTGGATACGTGCGGGTCCGGGGAGTACCCGGCAAGGAGCAATTCGTTGAGAAGATGGAACTGGTCCTTGAGGGGCATGGTTGAAACCAGTTCCATAAGTACGTTGGCAGGGAGGACTTTCATTCCCAAAAAACGGACGAACAGAATACGACCGACTGTTCCGAGCTGAAGCCAGAACTTCAGGATTATCTTGACGAGTGCCGTAGAATGGCTGGAAACGGCAATCTTGAGGAGCTGATAGGCAATACGGGAGGATTGCTCCGAGACGGTCTTCGGATCTGCCTGCGCAGAAAGCTCTTTGTAGGCTTCGTAAAATGAGGAGATATCGTCCCATCGCATGGGCGAGGGAGGATAAGGAGCCATACCCGCCAGAGCGGGATGGATGTCTTCAAGACGCATGCATTCTCCTGTCCCGGACGGTACACAGACTTTCAGGGAGATAAAATTTGTCTGCTTTCATTATTTGAAATAATAGCCGTAAATTCCTGGCTTGCACAGAGGGAACCATATATGAAATGAGTAATCAGGTCATCTTTTGCCTCTGAACGTTTCTGAATGAATCTTCTGTATTTCTCATTATGTAACATATCGTGAAGCCGAAAGAATATACCTGAAAATGTAGCGGTATGGCTGAGGAAGAGTTGTAAAAAGCCCCTTTGATGCGCATCAGAGGCAGAGAGTTTGTTGATTTTTTGAAAAAAAAGGCGGAGGTATTTACGTGAGCAAAGGAAAGAAAAGAAGGGAGGCGTTCCAGTCTTGAGTTCCTAGCACCTGTTCTCACAAAGTTTGTCGTTCCATTAGGCAAATATGATAGAAATAATTGCCCACGGAAGACAATCTGCGTATTCGATACACAGCACGCCCCTTATTTTCGATCCATGCAGGAGGAGGCTATGACCCAAAGTAGTATTTTATTGGAGTCCGGAACCAACGAACTCGAAATTGTCGAATTTCATATCGACGAAGTCGAGGTCAATGGTAAGCAATACAAGGGATATTATGGCGTCAACGTAGCCAAAGTCCTGGAAATTATTCGTATGCCGGATGTGACGGAGATGCCCGAATCGTCACACCCGAGTGTTATGGGTGCATTCAATTTGCGTTCGCGGGTCATTCCATTGGTCAATTTGAGCTTATGGCTTGGCAAAAGCATGACCCCGGATGAAAATTCAAAAGTAATTGTTACTGAATTCAACAGTGTTACCAATGCGTTTCTTGTGTCTGGTGTAGAACGAATCCACCGTATCAGCTGGGAACAGGTCGAACCGCCCAGTGAGCAGCTTACGCGCTACTCTTCGGGCAGCATCACCGGCGTGGTCAAGTTCGAGGAGCGGATCATTCTTATCCTGGACATGGAGCGTATTATTGCCGAGCTGAACCCGGGGCTGGCTCTCAAGGTTGACGAGACCAAGGAAAATGAGGTCCTGCATACGGACAAGCCCGTCCATATTCTTATCGCGGACGATTCCACCATGATCCGCAGAACCATGGGGCGTGGGCTGGAAAAGGCCGGGTTTGAAGTAACCCGGACCAACAGTGGCAAGATGGCCTGGGACAAACTCATCGAATTCAAAGAGCAGGCAGCCAGGGAAGGAAAGTCCATTCTCGATTTCGTGAACATCATTATTTCCGACATTGAAATGCCGGCCATGGACGGTCACAATCTGACCCGGCGCATCAAGGAAGACCCTGAGCTCAAGGTATTGCCGGTTGTTCTTTTTTCATCGCTTATTACGGAGCGCCTCCGGCACAAGGGGGAATCCGTTGGAGCGGACGAGCAGATATCCAAGCCGGATATCGCTACTTTGGTAGGCACCACCAAAAGGTTGCTTACCAAATTTCAAGGATTGAAATTCGACGATGAGGAAGAGTAAAGAAGCGGAACTTGGTTTCGCATCCGTTATTTCAGCGGCCCGCTCCCGTCTGAGGAGCCGGGCCGCAATTATTGCCAATTATGCAGGGCATTTTTCTGCCGGTAACGGCGACGCGCCTGGAAAATCCCTCTCCGACCCCGTCACCGCCCTGTCGTCTCTGCATCCGCTCTGGGCCTCGGATATCCAGTCTTTCGGTCCATGGACCGAAAAGGACGGTGTGTTCGTCGGTGCCCGGGACTTGGTGCATGGGACGGTCTGCTGCGCGCATGCTGCCTCAACCATGTCGGTTGCTCGGGAGCTGGCCGAAGGTGGCCTGTTGAGCCCTGGCGACGCTGTAATTGTCGGAGTGCAGGGTGAAGGGCGCGGTCAGCTGCGCCGGGCCTGGAGTTCGTTGCCTGGCAATCTTCATGTTTCTGTCGTTCTGGCTTCCGAAGCCGGAAACTCGTCCCAAATGTCTTCTCTTCCTCCCGAAGCCGTCGCCTTGTTGCCCCATGCCCTCGGGCTGCATTGCTGTCGTGTGTTGCGGGATATGGGACAGGAAGTGCAGGTCAAATGGCCCAACGATTTGCTTTGCGACAATAAAAAAGTGGGGGGCATCCTGGTGGAAGAACGCCAGGGGCTTATTGTTGCCGGCATAGGTATTAATCTGTGCGCAGTCCCGCCAGAGCAGGACATGCGTACGGAGAGTGCGTTCGGCCCAGGACATGTGGATATCGTCGAAAGCGGCCCGCTTTCGCTTTGGGAACGTCTTAATCTCGGACTGATGGAGCAGATAGGCCGTCTTGCGGACGAGCAGGGCAGGGCAGATATGCTTCGAAGCTACGAAATTGTTATGGCCTTTCTGGGACGCGAGGTCGGGGTGCGAGACGGTGATGAGCTGTGGCAGGGCAAGCTTGCAGGGATTGGACCGGATGGCGGATTGATAATGATTCTCCGGGATAGTGGAAAAGTCACCCTTTACTCTGGGAGCCTTTTCTTAGTATAGAAACCGTTTCTTGCCGAATAGCGAAATTGTCATTTTTCGGCGCAAAAACTCACGTATATCTGGTGGCAGTATGACAGGAAAGACATTCGAAGAGGTAATGGAAGAGATCAAGGGGCACTCCATTCTCGTGGCCAACCGGGGTATCCCGGCTCGTCGCATCGTCCGGACCATTCGTGAAATGGCCCAGGGTGCGTCGGTCATGACTGTGACCGACGTGGACAAAGCCTCTCCGGTCACGGCTGCAGCCAGGGAACTTCTTTTGCTTGGTTCAGACCACAGGGCCTACCTGAATATTGACGAAATAATCAGAAAGGCAAATCTGCGCGGTATCAAGGCCATCCATCCGGGGTGGGGGTTCGCAGCTGAGGACGACACGTTTCCACAAAAATGTGCTGATGCCGGGATTATTTTTATCGGTCCCGATGCAGAGGCCATGCGCCAGCTGGGCAACAAGGTGTCGGTTCGCCAGCTGGCCAAGAAACTGGATGTGCCGGTTGTTCCGGGCTCCGAAGGCTCGGTCAGCGTGGATGAAGCACGTAAGCTGGCTCGGGAAATCGGATTCCCCATCATGCTCAAGGCCGAGGGCGGCGGCGGCGGACGCGGTATTTACGAAGTCTACAACGAGGATGAAATGGAGTCCGCCTTTTCCAAGGCATCGGCTCTTGCCCAGGCTTCGTTCGGCAACCCTCGCCTGTACGTGGAAAAACTTCTGCGCGATATCCGGCACATCGAAATTCAGGTTATTGCGGATAAATACGGCAACGTGTTCGCGTTTGACGAACGCGATTGCTCCATTCAGCGCAATCACCAGAAGCTGGTCGAGATTACGCCTTCTCCCTGGTCGGGCATGACCGAAGAGCTGCGCAACAAGCTCAAGGAATATGCAACCAGGTTGACCAAAGCCGTCAACTACCATTCGCTTTGTACAGTGGAATTTTTGGTGGAAGCGGACGGCACACCTTATCTTATTGAAGTCAACACCCGCCTGCAGGTGGAACACGGCATTACGGAATGCCGTTATGGAATCGACCTGGTGGAAGAGCAGATCGCCGTGTCCTTTGGTGCGAAGCTGCGATTCAACAAGGAAAACACGGTTCCCCGCCAGCATGCTATTCAGGTCCGCATCAACTGCGAAGATCCGCAAAAAAAGTTTTCGCCCAACGCGGGACTCATCACCCGCTATGTTTCGCCCGGCGGTCAGGGCGTCCGTATGGACTCCTGCATCTGCATGGGCTACGAGTTCCCGTCCCAGTACGACTCGGCAGCCTCCCTGCTGATCGCCTACGGACGCACTTGGGGCAAGACGCTTTCCACTCTGGAACGCAGCCTGCGCGAATATGTCATAGGCGGCGTCAAAACAACCATTCCCTTCCATCTCGAGGTCGTGAAGCACAATGACTTCGTAAAGGGGAATTTCAATACGGAATTCATCCGTAAGCACCCGGAACTACTCGACTACCGCGAAGAAGAGCCCGAGCATTTTCGTACTGCTCGTCTTATCGCGGACATCTCGGCCAAAGGGTACAACTCGTTTGTTCAGCTCGGCGAATACCGCAGCAGTTCGGACAAACGTGTGGGACGCTTTTCTCCGGTTATGCCCGCCTTGGACATGGATGCCACGGATTTCCCCTATCCCAGGGGCGATCGCATGGCCATTCTGGACAAGGTGCGCGATACCAGGGCCGACGGAATCCTGCACTTTACCGATACGACAACGCGCGACAGCACCCAGAGCAACAGCGGCAACCGCTTCCGTCTGGGCGAAGACCGTCTGGTTGGTCCGTATCTGGACAACTGTAACTTCTTTTCTTTGGAAAACGGCGGCGGGGCGCACTTCCACGTGGCCATGCTCGCCAACATGACCTATCCGTTTTCCGAGGCCAAGGAATGGAACCAGTTTGCACCCAAGAGCCTGAAACAGATTCTTATCCGCTCCACCAACGTGCTTGGTTACAAGCCGCAGCCCAAGAACCTCATGCAGGTAACCGGGCAGATGGTGTGCGAGGAATACGACATCGTTCGGTGCTTCGACTTCCTCAACCATATGGAAAACATGGAGCCGTTCGCACAGGTTGTCCTCAGTTCCGAAAACAAGGGCAATATCTGGGAACCGGCCATCTCCGTATCCTGGGCAAAGGGTTTTGACGTCCCCTATTATCTTGGGGTGGCGGATGAAATTCTGTCCTCCTGTGCCCGCATTGTGGGCGAATCGGTTCAGAAGGTCAGCCGCATGATCATTCTGGGCCTGAAGGATATGGGCGGTGTCTGCCCACCGATGTTCATGCGTGAACTCGTCGGTGCCCTCCGCAAGCGGTACCCCGATCTGGTTCTGCATTACCACCGCCACTGCACAGACGGCCTGTTCGTTCCGGCAGTTGGCGCAGCGGCCGAAGCCGGAGCCCATATCGTCGACGTTTCCATGGGCGCCACCGTGCGCTGGTACGGCCAGGGCGAGGTACTTTCCACCGCAGCTTACTGCGAACAGGAATTCGGCCTGAAAAATCTGCTCAACAAAAAGTCCCTGCGTGACGCAAACTTCGTACTCAAGCAGATCATGCCTTATTACGACCGCTATACCGCACCGTACTTCCAGGGCGTCGACTACGACGTGGTTGAGCACGGAATGCCCGGCGGAGCCACTTCCTCCTCGCAGGAAGGAGCACTCAAGCAGGGATACATCCGGCTTTTGCCCTATATGCTCGAATTCCTGGCCGGTACGCGGAAGATCGTGCGTTACCACGATGTTACGCCCGGTTCGCAGATTACCTGGAACACGGCATTTTTGGCGGTAACCGGTGCGTTCAAGCGCGGCGGCGAACGTGAAGTGCGCGACATGCTCGAAGTGCTGCACGCCGTCACCACCAAGCCAGAGTCCGAACTGACTCCGGCGGAGCTTGAAGATCGTCTCTCCCTGTACCGCGACTCCAACGATGCGTTCCGGCAGCTGTTGCTGGGCAAGTTCGGCAGGCTCCCGTTGGGATTCCCCGCCGACTGGGTCTACAAAAGCGCTTTCGGTCCGGAATGGCAGTGCGCCATTTCCGAGCGTGTCGAAGTGTCGCCGTTGAACAGTATTGAGGATATGGACATCGAGGCCGAACGCAAGGCCCTGACTGACCGTCTCAAGCGCGAGCCCACCGAGGAAGAGGTCGTGATGTACCTCAACCATCCGGGCGATGCGCTCAAGACCATCGAGTTCGACCGCAAGTTCGGCAACCCGAACCAGGTGCCGCTCGATGTCTGGTTTGAAGGTCTGCGCGCTGGTGAAGACCTGGAATTCGTTTCAAAATCCGGACGTCCCCACCAGTTCAGCCTGCTGGACATTCAGGAACCGGACGAGCGCGGCATAAGCGTTGTCCGTTATGTTGTTGATTCGGAAATTCTGAGCTGCGACGTCAGAGTTGCCGAACCCAAGGGACAAAAGGCGAGTGCAGTTGAGATGGCAGACCCGTCCAACGAATACCATGTTGCCGCTCCCAGTAACGGCGACCTGTGGATCATGCATGTCTCGCCTGGCGATTTTGTCAAAAAGAATGAGGAGTTGTTCAACATCTCCATCATGAAACAGGAAAAAGCCGTCCTGGCTCCCATGGACGGCATGATCGAACGTGTGCTCAAGGATGCCGACTATCAGGAGGACAAGAAGATGATTCCTGTCCGGGAAGGTGAACTGCTGGTGGTTATGGGGCCCGTACAGAGCACCTGTCCCACCTGCAACGAACCGGTCGGTCGCGATGAGTTCACTTTCTGCCCCTTCTGCGGACAGAAACTGGACGCAAAGTCTTAGGCACCATGTCCTTATAAGTATATCCATGCGCATTATGCGGGTGATGGCGGGAAAAGCGTACAGTTTGCTTTTCCCGCTTTCTCCGCTGTTATAAAGTGTGACGGCATTTCCCCATCGGGGCCGAAGGCTGCGGCTTGTACTGGCCGGGCTGGCTGTGCGAGACCGAAAACGTGGGACTTGAACTGTGACGGCACGGTTTTCGTCCGAGTTTTCCCGGGAAAAATGCGTTGCATTATTCAGTCCGGACTTTGGCAAGAACGGGTCTTCCTTCATTGACTGTGGCGGCTTTGACAAGGTACAAACCTAAATGGATGTAATTGCCATTGAGTCTGGAGTGAAGGTTTGTGCCTTCATTCTCATAGATGAGTGCGTTTTCATTGTAAGGAGTAGGGTGTAATGGCCAAAGCCAAAAAGGAGGCTGCTGGTAACAGCGGCACGGCTGCAAAGGGCAAAGGAAAAACAGCAATGGATCCGACAGCGCTCAAACAGAATCCCGTCCTGACCGGGGCGGATATTGTGGCGATCGGCGAAGAAGCCGAGCTCATTGTCGGCGGTAAAAACTACAACACGGCTATCATTAGTCAGGTTGAGGGTATCCGGGCTCCCGAGTTCCGGGCTCTGTCCTCCATTCTCTTTCACAAGGTCCTGGATGAAACAAAGGTTGATGCAGCGCTTATTCGGTCCATTGTGGACAAGGAATACGCCGCGATTGACTGGTACGACGAAGAAGTCAACAAGGATTCCGAGTTTCTGCAACGCTTTGTGCGTGCCACAGCGCGCAAGGCGAAGGAAGAAGCAAAGGATACCAAGGGGAACCACACGCGTTTGCGTTCTTTCGTCAATAACGTGGTCGAGGGTTTTGCCACCTCGCCCGAAGGTATTGACCAGCTGCGTCAGCGTTCCGTCCTTGTGCAGGTTGCCATTTTGTCCGTCGAAATGCCTGCAGATGTGACGGAAGCCGTAAAGAGCGCGTACAATTCCATCTGCAAGGAAGCCAAGCTCGAAGACGTTCCGGTTGCCGTCCGTTCGTCTGCAGCGGGTGAGGACAGCAGAAAGAAGGCTTTTGCCGGATTGCAGGATACCTACCTGAACATTGTAGGTGAAAAACAGTGTGTGGAGGCTTATCAGTGGGACTGCGCCTCCGCCTACAACCTGCGTTCCATGACGTATCGTCGTGAAGCCATCCTGGATGCCGTGGCCAAGGCCGAACATACCGGCGATGATTCCATTGCGGCCAAGGCCAAACAGGAATGGGCAATTGAAAATACTTCGCTGTCCGTGTGCGTGATGCGCATGATCAATCCCGTTATTTCGGGAACAGCGTTCTCTGCAGATACCTCTACCGGATGCCGGGGAACCGCCAGGAAAGAACTCGTTTCCATCGATGCCAGCTATGGCTTGGGCGAGGCCGTCGTGGGCGGCATGGTTACTCCCGACAAGTTTTATGTCTATCAGCGTGATGACGGAGCCGAAGTGGTCATCCGTTTCATGGGCTGCAAAGACAAGAAGATCGTCTACTGCCCCAAGGGGGGCACCGAACTGGTGGATGTGGACGAAGAGCATACCTACCGTTGGTCTCTGTCTTTGGCCCAGGCCGAAGATGTGGCCAAAGGCGTGCGTAATATAAGCAGGGCCTACGGCGGCATGATCATGGACTCCGAATTCTGCCTGGACGCCTCGTCCCGGCTGTGGTTCGTCCAGGCGCGTCCCGAGACCCGCTGGAATGAAGAGTTTGAAAAACACCCTCACACCATTTTCATGCGCCGTCTCGAGGTGGACCCCAAGGCGCTTGTCGGGGCCGAGACAATTCTGGAAGGCAATGGTGCTTCCCGCGGTGCCGGTGCCGGTGTGGTGCGTTTTCTGCGCAGTGCCCTGGAGCTGAACAAGATAGGCAAGGGCGACATTCTGGCTGCAGAACGTACCGACCCGGATATGGTGCCGGGCATGCGTATTGCTTCCGGCATCCTGGCAGATGTGGGTGGGGATACGTCGCACGCCGCCATAACCTCTCGCGAACTGGGGATCCCGGCCATTATCGGCCTGCAGCGCCTGGAGATGTTGCGCAGCCTGGACGGGACGAAAGTCACGGTCGACGGCTCGCGCGGCAAGGCCTACAGGGGCGAACTCCCATTGGTGGAAGTCGGCGGGGAAATGGATCTTTCCACGTTAAAGCCCACAAAGACCAAGGTCGGTCTGATTTTGGCCGACGTGGGACAGTCCATGTTTCTGTCCCGTCTGCGTAATGTGCCCGACTTTGAAGTCGGCCTTTTGCGTGCCGAGTTCATGCTGGGCAATATAGGCATCCACCCCATGGCTCTGGAAGCCTTTGACAACGGCAACCTGGAGCACGTGGTCAAGGAACGCATCCGTGAACTCGATGCCAAGCTGACAAAGGTGCTCAGAGAGCAGCTCCATGAAGGAGTCATTAGCTTCAACCTCAAGCTGCGCAATTATGTGGGCATCATCACCGGCCTGCTTGCCGAAATGGATAAGCTTGCCGACAGCGAAGAAGCCCGCGGCACGGAAGAAATTCTGGCCGTGCACCGCAAACTGCGTGATCTGGAGCACAAGCTGGACGACCACGTTGAAATGGCCACGGCCAATTTGGACGTGCTCAAGACGTCTGTTGCTCTTAAAGACCATGTTGCCGTGGTTATGGGCTGGATGGAGCTGCTGCATCCCGAACCCTCCAAGGATGCCGATGCCATGCAGCGGCGCATGGAGCTGAAGGCCCGCGTGGAAGAGATTGTGGAGCGCATCAAGGAAAACTCCACCATTCAGGAAACCATTGAGGGTATTGCAGCACTCCGCAAGGACGTTGCCGTAAAGATCGGCCTGGCAAGCCAGATGGAAGAGGCCTCCACATTGGAGGATATGATCCGTCACCAGCTCAAGATCAAGGGCTTCCGCACCGGTCGCGAGTATTACGTGCAGGTGCTTTCCCAGAGTCTGGCCCTGTTTGCCATGGCTTTTTACGGCAAGGACATCGTCTACCGCACCACAGACTTCAAATCCAACGAATACCGCAACCTGCTTGGCGGCAGCCTGTTCGAGCACATTGAAGACAACCCCATGCTCGGATGGCGTGGTGTTTCCCGTAATATTCACGACTGGGAACTCGACGCTTTCAAAATGGCGCGGGGCATCTTCGGGGGCAAGAACCTGCAGATCATGCTTCCCTTTGTGCGCACCTTGGAAGAGGCACGCAGCATGAAGCGCTATCTGGAGCAGGTCCATAAGCTTAAAAGCGGCGAGGATGGTCTCAAGGTCATCCTTATGTCCGAAATCCCCAGCAACGCCATTCTTGCCAAGCAGTTTATCGAGGAATTCGACGGTTTCTCCATCGGCTCCAACGATATGACGCAGATGGTGCTGGCTACTGACCGTGACAATGCCGCACTGCAGCATATCTACGACGAAGAAGATCCTGCCGTTGTGTGGGCCATTCTGGTGACTATTTTCACCGGCCTGCGCTACGGCAAAAAGGTGGGATTTTGCGGACAGGGCGTGTCCAACAGCGTTATTTTGCGCGGACTTGTCTGCATTGCGGGGATCACCGCTGCATCGGTCGTGCCCGACACCTACTACCAGACCAAGCTGGACATGGCCGAAGTGGAAGCGGAAAACCTGCCTGCTTCCAAATTGGGTGAATGGCTCAGGAAGCAGCACTTCAAGAATATCGAAAAGATCATGCTGGACCAGAACTACGGCCATTTGCTCAAGCGTTTCAACACTGCAGAAGACCTCAAGGAATGGTACGAAGGTGAACTGGGCCGTTTGAATGAACAGCTCAAGGACAACCTGGATACCGACAAGGAGAGTTTCTACCGTCAGGAAGTGGAAGGCTTCCGGGCCACATTCCATAAGCCGGTTATCTATGCCAGCTGGGATTGGTCGCAAACGGTTGAAGATGCCTTGCACCACGCCGGCTTTGCCGATTTTGAAGCGCATGCAAAGGCATTGGAAGAAGCCAGGAAAAAGGCTACTTGGTTTTAGTCTGTTGTCCGTAACTCTGTAGAATGGCTTACGGATAGTTGAACTGAAAGCGCATTTCCGCGTGAGCTGTTCAGCGAACAACATGCTTATAAACACCCGCAGGGAATGTTCCTTGCGGGTGTTTTTTTAGGGGGAGTCGGAATACAGGAAAAGATAGCCTTTTCCTTTGAACATTTTCTGTATTCAAATTACTATGAGAAGTACTTCTATTGCTTCCAATGTACGCAATTGCGGCAGTAAAATTTTGAGGAGACGCCAGGAGAAAAGCATGTTGAAGCAGTACATCCTCCTCTTTTGCTTTTGCCTGTTTTTGATCGGAGGGGGCGGTGTTGGTTCCTCATGGGCTGGGCATGTGGCGCTTGCTTCGTTGGAATGGGTTCCATACACCGGAGCGCGGCTTCCCGAAAAGGGATCATCTTCCCTTGTGGTTAGCAAAGCCTTTGAAGCGGCCGGGTATTCGGCCTCCATCAAGTTCTTTCCATGGAAAAGAGTGGTAAGAATGTCAGTGCAGGGCCATGTAGATGGCTATTTTCCGGTATATTTTTCTTTGCAACGATCAAAAATATTTATTTTTTCGAATCAAATCGGGCTCAGTCCCATAGGGTTCATTGAGCCCGTTGGACATCATGTGGACTGGAAAACCCTTGATGATTTGAAGGGGCTGCGTATTGGCGTAGTGGACGGTTTTGTGAACACTGCGGAATTTGATGCCATGGTTGCCTCTGGAGAACTGAACGTGGATTCGAGCATGGAAGATATCACAAATATCAAGAAATTGGCGCTTGGAAGGTTGGATTTGGCTGTTATTGATAAAAGGGTCTTTACTTTCCTTATGCAATCCGAGCCCAGCCTTCGTGAGTTCAAGGATAAGGTGGTGTTCAATGACAAGTTGCTGGAACTCAAGGGATTGTATGTTTGTTTTCTGCGTACGGAAAAGGGGCGGCGGTTGGTGAAGGTTTTCAACGAAGGCCTTGGTAAGTTGGATTGGCAGTCGGTACAGGAGGAATACTTTCAAAGTATCATGAAGTGAATGGCGTGCTGGAGTATTCGAGCTGCAGGCGGGAAGTTGATTTTGCGTTGAGTCCTGTAGGTATGTTTATTCTTCTTGGACGGACTTTTTCAGGAGCGTGTGGTTACCGGCAGTTTAGTTTGCCTTGATATTCAGAACTGTTGTTGAAATCAGGAATCTCGTAAGGAGAAGGCACGTGAAGCGGTACATCCTCGTTCTCATCTTGGGACTGTTTTTGGGCGGTGTATGCTGCGGTGGTGACCTGCAGACCACTCATGTTGTCCTTTCTTCCCTTGAGTGGCCACCTTATACGAGCGAAAATTTGCCTGGAAACGGGGCTTCTGGCCACGTGGTAACGGCAGCTTTCAGGGCAGCGGGAGTTTCCACGGACCTGGGGTTTTATCCCTGGAAGAGGGCGGTACGAATGGCGGAGAAGGGAAGGGCGGCAGCATACTTCCCGGAATACTTTTCACCGCGTCTTGCTACGAACTTTATTTTTTCCGAAAAGATGGGAACCAGTCCATTAGGATTTATCGAGCCAGCGAATAATCGGGTAAACTGGGATTCACTCAGCGATTTGAAGGGGCTACGTATCGGGGTCGTCGACGGGTACGTTAATACTCCGGAGTTCGACAATATGGTCGCCTTGAAAGAGCTTACGGTGGACCCTGGGGTGGACGATGTGATGAATATTAAGAAATTGGCGCTGGGACGGCTGGACTTGGCGGTAATGGACAGAAATGTTTTTGAGTATCTGATGAAGACAGCGCCCTGCCTTGCTCCATTCAAAGATAAAATTGTGTTCAACAAAAAACTGTTGGGAATTCGTGGGCTTTACGTGTGTTTTCCTCGCTCCGACGGGGGACGTAAGCTGTTGCGTCTCTTTAACCGCGGCTTGTCGAAGATAGATTGGATGAAGGAGCAGCAAGAATACATGCAGAGTATTTCTCGTTAGCGGAGAACAGAAGGGGGGCCTTTTTTTGTTGGGAAGAGGTGCAGACGTTATTGCTTCAGGTCTGCCATGGGCTGTCTATCCCTCTTTTATTCTTGAAGGAATTTGATATTTTTACTAAGAGCCGTTGCAGCGTGACGCTGGGCGTCTTTTTGGGGAAAGGAAAGTTTTCAGCTCCATCTACAGCCCCTCAGGCTGTACAGTCGCATCTTCCATATTGGTTTCAACCACTCTCCGCAAAAAATATCTTTATCGAGCATATTTTCCAGATACATAAGGAACAATGAATGTTTATTTCCAAGCGACACCATGTCTTTTTTCTGGATAAGAAGAATACTCCTTCACACAGCACGGATATTCCTGCCTACCTTTCTTTTGAGACCATGGATTGTTTCAGCGATCAGGACTGTTCTTCGGAAAGTGGACTCGACGCTGTTGATTTTGGACGCTGCAATCCGGCAACCGGTCCTGTCTATTTGAATGGAGTTACAGCAGGAGACGTTATTCGGTTGGATTTCAAAGGCGTGCTGGTCAAGTCGCCGGGCAAGATGGTTGTTGCTCCGGGAGTGGGCGCATTGGGGGAAAAGGAGAAAACGACAGAGGTCAGATTTTTTGACCTCAAGGAAGACAAAGTCGTTTTCAACGAGAAGGTGTCCCTGGACATCAAGCCGGTTGTCGGAGTCATCGGTGTGGCTCCTGCCGGAGAAGGCATTGCATGCGGAACTTCAGGAGATCATGGCGGGAATATCGACACCAGACTCATAGGCCCTGGGGCGTCTCTTTATCTTCCTGTTTTTGTGGATGGTGCGTTGCTAGCAATGGGGGATCTGCACGCCGCCATGGGTGACGGGGAAATTCTTTCTTCCGGCCTAGAAGTCGCGGGCGAGGTGGATGTTGAAGTGCGAAAGGCTGAAGGGCTTGAGATAAGTATGCCGATGGCAAAGACGCTCACAACCCTTTCCTTTATAGCTTCGGACAAGACTTTGGAAAAAGCGATTGAAAAGGCAAGCCTGGCAATGGCTGAGTTTCTCCACACCAAGTCCGAATTATCTTTGGCGCAGGCGGCAATGCTCATAACCGCCAGTGGCAGCCTCAAGGTCTGCCAGACGGTGAACCCAGCAAAGACCGTTCGTTGTACCATGCCGTTGGAAGTGCTCCGCAAGTTGGATATTGATATGGATTTTTAATGAAGTGAACTTGTTTCCTTCAAAGTTGAATCTTTATTTCTGAATGAAGCGGCAGGGGCGTAGTTCGGCGATTTGTGACGCAACTTTTCAGGCTCTTGTAAAAACAAAGCCCTCCCTGAACATGTTCCGGGAGGGCTTTTGCTGATAGACACGATATTGTGCTGGATGGCGCTGCTACTGGAAGTACCAAGCGGGAAGTGCCCGAGGCGCATCCCTATTGGTTATTGCTTTCCCTGAGCAGCTACTGTTTTCTCAAAATGCATGTACGTATTTTGAGAAAACATTACTAGTCGAGACCGGCAACTGCCTGCAGAAATGTGTCGATGTCTTCTTCTGTGGTATTATACGAGCAAACCAGACGTGCCTCGTGTCTGCGCGGAGCCCATTCGTAGAAATAAAAGTTCTTTTGCAGGGCTTCCATATGTTCCGCTTTGAACGTGGCAAACACCATGTTGGCCTGTACGTTGTTGTTCAGCGTAACATGGGGCATTTTTTCCAGACCGTTTGCCAGACGTTTTGCCATGGCGTTGGCGTGTGCCGCGTTTTCCAGCCATAAGTTGTTGGAAAGCAGCTCGGCGAACTGGCAGGTGAGAAAACGCATCTTGGAAAGCAGCTGCAGGTTTTGTTTGCGCAGGTAGATGAACTCTTCCCCCAGTTTGGGATCGAAGAACACCACGGCCTCCCCGAACAACATGCCGTTTTTTGCACCGCCGAAAGACAGTACATCCACACCGGCGTCACGCGTAAAGGCTGCCACATCCTCGCCCAGCGCAACGGCTGCGTTGGCAATGCGGGCACCGTCCATATGCAGGTACATGCCGTTTGCATGGACGAATTCCGCCAAGTCGCTGACTTCCTCTACAGTGTAGATTGCACCCATTTCCGTTGCCTGAGTAATGGAAACAACCTTGGGCTGGTTTTGGTGAACCACACCACGTGCATCGAGCTGAGGTTCTATGTCCGCAATGCACATCTTGCCGTTGTCCGAGCGGACAGGCAGCAGTTTGCACCCGGTAATATGTTCGGGTGCTCCGGTTTCGTCCACGTTGATATGCGCGATATCCGCGCAGATAACGGCATGGTAGGGACGTGTGAGGCTCTTGATGGCCAGGACGTTCGCACCGGTTCCATTCAGTACGTAATGAACGGAAATATCTTTTCCGAACAGACGGTTGAACTGAGCAGTGGCCTTGGCTGTGTATTCGTCATCGCCATAAGGTTTGGCGTCTCCGGCATTGGCATTGACCAGCGCATCCAGGACCCTGGGATGCGCTCCGGAGGCATTGTCGCTTGCTAGATTCAGCACGGAAAACTCCTTGAAAACGTTGAAGTGGGAGACGTTATAAGTAAGGAACGGTGGGCAGTCAAAAAGTAATGACACCTGGGAGGCGGATTTCGGCTAGAAAAGGCAAAGTAGAAAGTAGGTGGAGCCGTGATTACTCAAGTACTTGAGGAAGAGAGGTTGAAGTTGAAAGGGCGGTCCATAAGACCGCCCTGGTGTTTGAACAAAAGGTATCGGAGTCTTCACTACCTACCCGACTCTCCCGCGTTTTTATTGATTGGCCCCAAGCCGATTACATCTCGTCTATCATCAGACGGATGGGCTGCCCTGACGGTGATTTCGCATCGGGATTTACCTTGAGCAGTTCCTGCCAGGAGGCAATGGCCCCGGCCTTATCGTTAAGGTCGTGCAGCATGACCACCCCTTTGTTGAAACGTGCGGTCTGGTGGCGAGGGTCGATGGCAATGGCCTTGTCGAAGGATTTGATGGCTTCCTTGGGTTGACCATTGCGGCGGTACATGACGCCGAGGTCCGTCCATATGTTGGCGTCTTTGGGATCAAGATCCAAGGCGTGGGTGTACGCGTGAATTGCTTCAACATGGTTGCCACTGTCGAAGTAGATATGTCCCAAGGCGACCCAGGCGTCTCGGTTTTCCGGATGCCGCTGGGTTTCCATTTCCAGGTCGAGCTGGCGGCGTTGTTCCGCTGCGTTCCTGCCCGTGGCCTGCTGCCCGTTTTGGGTTGGCTGTTGCTGAGCTGGCTGGGCCTTTTGGCCGGGAAGGAAGTAACCGGCCGTCATGGCACCTGTCATGAATCCCAACAGCAGGCAAAGAACAGCAATAAGATATGCGGTCTGTTTCGGCATGGTAGCCTGAGTTTTTGAGTCGTTTTGGTGGGACATTAAATCCTCCCTAAAAGGTATAGTTAGTGGGCTATACTTGTAAATACTTTGGGGTGCAAGTGGGGTTGAACGTGGTGTCGGGTGAGTTTGGCTCAAGAGAAGGTGGGCGGCAAGAGAAAAGACCAACCCATATGTTTGTCCCTTGCTCTGTTTTGGATATCTCTCGGCTGTGGTGGAAAAATCATAAGAAAGCCCCCGCCGAAGCAGGGGCTTGAAGAGCTTGGAAGACTGTAACCGCTCTTTCCTGAAGAAAGTGTACAGTTCGTTCTATTTTTCCTTTTTGGCCGCCTTCTTTTTCGGTTTGGGCGGTTCGCCTTGCATTACAATCTGTTGGCGTTCCTGGGTAACCGGGCGCCAGGTTTCTTTTTGATGCAGGCAGTTGGTCGGGCAGGAATCCACGCAGATGCCGCAGTAAACGCAGGCAAAGGGATCGCATTCCCACTTTCCTGCATTTTTGTCGACAACAATGCACTGGGAAGGGCACTTGCGGGCACAGGTTCCGCAAAAGATGCATTGGTCGATGTCGTTGTACAGCTCACCCCGAACGTTGGGAAAAGGCTCCCGTACCTGAGTAGGGTACATACGGGTGGCGCTTTTACGCGTCAGGTTTTTGATGACGTTGGGCGTCATGAATAGCATGGCTTGTCCTCCTTAACGTTCGGTGCAGCTGATGCACGGATCGATGGACAGGGCAATGACCGGGACGTCCGCAAGCTCACATTCGGGCAGCATGGCCAAAAGAGGCGGAATGTTGGCGAACGTTGGGGTGCGGATGCGCAGCCTGTCCAGATTTTTGGTGCCATTGGCCTTTACATAGTAGAGGCATTCGCCACGGGGCTGTTCCACGCGCATTACTGTTTCGCCTTCGGGGCGGCCCTTGACCGTGGTGTTCAGTTCGCCCTTGGGCAGCATTCCAATGGCTTGGCGCACGATTTCCAAAGACTGCAACGTCTCGCGGAAACGAACCTTGCCACGGGCGTAGCAGTCACCGTCCGGTTCGGTCACGGGTTCGAAGTCGATTTCATCGAAAGCGCAGTAACCAGTCATGCGCATATCGTGCGCCACGCCGGAACCACGCAGGGTGGGGCCTGCCGCGCCGAGTTCATAGGCTTGATCGTAGGTGAGCACACCAATGCCGACTGTACGTTTTTTTACGGTGTAATCGTTGAGGAGTGTATCCTGCAGGCGCTTGATTTCCTTCTCGCACCAATCGATTTCCTGGAGAATCCAGTTGCATTGCTCCGTCGTGAGGTCACGGCGTACGCCGCCGACGACGTTGACCGAAACGATGACGCGGTTGCCTGTGGTGGCTTCGTTGATGTCCATGATGCGTTCACGGACTTTCCAGAACTGCATGAACAGGGATTCGAAGCCAAAGGCATCTGCATACAGGCCCAACCACAGCAGGTGGCTGTGCGCCCTGTGCAGTTCGCCCCATATGGTGCGCAGGAATTTTGCTCTGCGGGGGATCTCGATATCCATGAGCTCTTCAATGGATTGGCAGTAGCACACTGCATGGATCATGGAGCAGATGCCGCAAACACGCTCGCAGACCTGAATCATCTGGTGGAAGTCGCGGATTTCACAGAGCTTTTCAAGTCCTCTGTGAACATAGCCGATCTGGGGAAGGGCTTCCTTCACTATTTCATCTTCGACCACCAGCTTCAGATGAATCGGTTCGGGAAGAACCGGGTGCTGGGGCCCGAAGGGAATGATTGTACGTGCCATATCTTGTCCTCGGTCTAGCCAGGCTTATTGTTTGGTAACGGTCGAGTATCTGACAAAAGGCAGACTGGTAACTTCCTGTTCGAGCAGAAGGTGTCCGCCAAAGTCCAGTGCCAGACCTTCGAACCAGAGACCGAATTGGTCCTGGATTTCGTTTTCTATGAGCAGTGCGGCAAAGTACACCGAGGAGATGCTGGGAACTTTGCTGTCGCTCTCGGAGCGCGAGACCTCGAGTCTGAGGTGAATCAGGCGCAGATGGAGTTCAAGATGGTAGTAGATGGCGACTTTGTCGTCATCCAGATTGACCGCGCTCATGGTCACGAAGCGGTATCCTTCGGACTTGAGCTTGACGACTTCCGATACGACGTTGTCGGTGGTGACCGTTTCGACGTGTTCTTTCACGGTTATACCTGCTTTGTCCTTGGGTTACATGCTTTCCTGAAGCTTGGCCAACTTACCCAGACCTTCGACGACACCGTCGATGATGGCTTCGGGCTTGGCAGGGCAGCCGGGAACGTACACATCCACGGGGATGACCTTATCCACTCCGCCGATCACATTGTATGCTTCGCGGAAGATGCCTCCGGACAGGCCGCATGCGCCAATGGCAATGACCAGCTTGGGCTCGGGCATCTGATCGTAAAGCTTCTTCAACACGTGCTTGTTGCGCGGGTTGACCGTGCCGGTAACGAGCAACGCGTCGGCGTGTTTGGGGTTTCCCACGTTGACGATGCCGAACCGCTCCACATCGTAGAGGGGGGTCAGGCAGGCCAGCACTTCAATGTCGCAGCCGTTGCAGCTGCCGCAGTCGAAATGCATTATCCACGGAGACTTGATCCGTGATTTTTTAATGAAGTCTTTGATTTTGCTCATATTTGTTTACCCCGCATACAGCCAGATAAGGTTCACGGCGGACATGGTAAGCCCGAGTCCCCATACGTAGCCGAGCATCCAACGCCAGGTCATGCGGGGCGTTACGTTGTCGATGAGGATTTCGGCGAAGTAGGTCACGCCCAACAATACGATCATGCCGATAATGTTGGTGGACCAGAACAGCGCGCAGATACCCAGGATGAGAACGGTCTCATACCAGTGGGCGAGTTCGATGATGGCAAGATGCGGCCCCGAGAATTCGGTCAGCATGCCTTTGACCAGCTCCTGGTGCCCGTGGTGGGATGTGGAGAAGTCGAACGGGGATTTGCGCAGCTTGATGGTAAGGGCATAGGACAACACGATGTAGATCAGGGGCAGTTGCAGAAGCATGGGCTGCTGAAGGTCGAAGGCGGCCGTAACCTTGAAGCTTCCGGTAACCAGGAAGATGCCGACGAACACCAGAACCAGCAGCGGTTCGTAGGTCAGCATCTGGATGAGTTCACGGTGTGCGCCCACCTGGCTGTAGGGCGAAGGGGCGGAAAGTGCGCCCATTACCAGAAATACCGATCCCACTGCCTGCACAAAGAAGATGAGCAGCAGGTCGGAACCTTGGAAGAACAGAACTACGGAGAGGACCGCGCCGACCAGATAGGCATAGGTGCAGAACACCTGCCAGTTGTTGACGATCATGCGTCCTTTGCCGAACAGCTTGAAGACGTCATAGAAGGGCTGCAGGATCGGCGGCCCGAAACGGGACTGGAACCGGGCGGTAATGCGCCGGTCGACACCCGCGATGAGACCGCCCGCAATGGGAGCGGCGAACAACGCTACGAGAATGAGGAGTATGTCTTTGATCACAGCGCACCTCCGATCATGAGCGCCAGAAGCATGGCGGCGCCGAGGTTGACCCACAGGGTGAGCTTGGTCTCGCCAAAGATATTTTCCAGGTAGTAGTTACCGGCGGTTACTTTTACCGGCTGGCCGATGGGACCGATAAAGGCGGTGGCATCATCCGTCTGGATACCGCACATGTACGGTGCCGTCTTTTTTTCCGTCCGGGCTTTGAGCATGGTCCGGTACGCATAGGCAAAGCCAATACCCATCAGCAGGAAGAGCGGATAGACGGCAAATGCGCCCGACGTGCTGCTCAGGACGCCGAAACTGACATGGAAGGGCAGAGTCTTGAGCATCGGTCCGACCATGGTCATATAGATGACCGGGGCCAGCAGGCTGAGAACCACTGCGCCGACGGCGAGCACGTTCAATGGAATGCCGATAAGCAGGGGCGTGTGTTCAGCTTGCGGTTTGGCATTGTATGGTGCGGACATGAGGTTGCCGCCCCAGCGGGTGTAGAGCAGCACGGTCAGTGCGCTGCCCAGGGCCAGCAGGACGATGACGAAGATGTTGTCGGACGCGGCTTCGATGGCCATCCATTTGCCGAGGAGCACGCCAAAAGGAGGCAGCATCATGGTGATGAGGCCAACTAAGGTAATGCGGGCGGCCTTGGGCATAACCACTGAAAGTCCGCGCATGTCTTCGATGTCGCGGCTGTGAATACCCTGTTCTATGTACCCCACGCACAGGAAGAGCAGCCCCTTGGACACGGCATGGAAGATGATCAGCAAAGTGGCGGCGGTGATTGCCAGCGGAGTGTTGAGCCCGGCGCATGCAATGATCAGCCCCAAGTTGGAGATGGTCGAGTAGGCCAGGATTTTTTTCGCGTTGGACTGGCTGACGGCAAGACCGGCACCGGCAAGGAAGGTGAAGGCACCGCAAACGGCTACGACATCGCTGAGGAAAGTGCCTTGGAAGGCAGGAGCGAAACGCAGCACGATGAAGACGCCTGCTTTGACCATGGTGCTGGAGTGCAGCAGGGCGGAAACAGGAGTGGGGGCAACCATTGCGCCCAGCAGCCAGCTTTGGAACGGGAACTGCGCGGCCTTGGTGAATCCGGCCAGACAGAGCAAGGCCAGGGGGAGCAACATGGCGCCGCCCAGGGGGCCGAGCTTGATCATGGCCTGGATATCCAAGGTGTGCGCGGCGGTATATGCCCAAACCATTGCCAGGACAAAGGCAGCGCCACCGGCAGCGTTAAGGATAAGAGCGCGGGTCGCGTTCTTGATTGCGATTTCGGTTTGGTCGTGCCCGATCAGCATGAACGAGCAGAAGGTAGTGATTTCAAAGAAGAAATAAAAATAGACGATGTCGTTGGAAAGAACCATGCCGTTCATGGCGCCCAGAAAACCCACCAGATACAGAAAAAACTGAGGTTGTTTGGATTTGGCCAGCTTGAGATGGCCTTCATGCGTTTTCATGTACGGAATGGCGTACAGACAGATAAGCGATCCCACTATGGAAATGACGAGCACCATGACCATGGACAGCTGGTCTGCATAAAACGTGGGGAATTCGTGGGCGTGGTCAACCATAAAGAGTTCAAAAACGCTCAACAGAACGATTTGAAATGCGGTGAACAACTGCACCCATCTGCTTTTGAGTTTGAAACCATAAAAGAGAATCAGGAAGAGCAAAAGGAAATCAAGAACCTGGATCATCGGGCGAACGGAGATTCCGAACATTGAACCCGGCGAGTAGGCAACCGAACCGTTTCCGTAGAATGCAATTGCGCTGACTGCAAGTACTGCCCCCGTACACATCACAATGAGCGAGCGTACAGAACCAGGCTTGAGAAAATAGCAGCCAGCCCCTGCAAGAAACGGCAACACGATGAGGAAGAAGAGAAGCGTGTCCAGCATAATGCCCCCGTTTTAGGTTAATAAACCGAGGCGTTGAGTATAATACTCCACGCAGACTAGAATACGGACGATCCGTACGCCAGCCTTGAAGAGAAGCGAATAGAGTGTGAGTCGCTTGCGCGGGAGTGTTGATCAGTTCTCCATCCCTTTCACCATCCCGCAGTTTTGACGTGCGTTAAATACATTGAAAAGTCAAGAGAAGAGCACAAAACCGGGTGATTTTGCATATGTTATACTGTAATATACACAGTGTTTTGATGTATAGCTTTTGTTTAAATGTGCTACTTGATGCTACATTTTGTAAAATAGTATGTATTTGCTGCTCGTTTTTCATGCTACACCTTTCAAAAAATATGAACAAAGGCATCCGACCCCCATAGTGGAGTTTCTTTGGGGGAAATGCGTTTGAGAGCCGGACCAGAAAATATGCAGGGATAGAGAGTGCGGAAAATGAAAACATCTTGCGCAACCACCCTCCACGCGATAAAAACTAGCAGGATTATTGGAAACTCAGCTCTCTGTGAAAAACGAGAAAAAACGTGTTCTCCTGCCTTGTTGCAAGCTCATGGATTACGCGTATCACCTTGAATCGTAAGGAGGAATCTATGCACCGCCTCGTAATGGCTGTTTGCTTTTGTGTTGCGCTTCTTGGGGTAGGCACGGGAATAAGTGCAGCCCAGCAGGCAAACGACCCCGGAGCCTATGTTCAGCAAATGGCCAACGGACAGGTCGATTGGCAGAAAGGGCTGGTGACCGCGATAGGTGTGGGGGCGCCCCCGCCAAATGCGGTTAATATGGCTCAGGCCAGGGCCATGGCTGTGCGTGCCGCTACGGTTGTAGCCCGCAGGAATCTTCTGGAAATAGTAAAGGGCGTGCAGATCGACTCCCAGACCACGGTTGAAAACTACATGGTCACGAGTGACGTTGTGCAGACCCAGGTCCGCGGGTTTCTGCAGAATTCGCAAATTCTCGATACCGCCTATATGTCTGATGGTTCGGTAGAAGTGACTGTTGGGATTTCCCTGCACGGCGGATTTGCCAATGTGATTATTCCTCCCACCATTCCCTTCAGGCAATCTCCGGCACCGGCACCCGTTCCTGCGCCCGAACAGCCTCAGGTTGACGTTCCGGCACAGCCTGCCGTTCCGGCCACCCCGGACGTTGTGTACACTGGCATGCTGGTCGATGCCCGTGGTTTTTCCGCCCGTCCGGCCATGAGCCCCAAGGTGTTGGATGAAAACGGCAATGAAGTTTATGGCTCCGCTTTGGTCAGTCGTGAATACGCCATTCAGCAGGGCATGGCCGGGTATGCCAAGGATGAATCCCTTGCTATGCAGAACCCGCGCATTGCCGACCATCCTTATCCGGTCAAGGCTGTCAATGCGGATGGTGCCAACAGGACCAACATCGTCATTTCCAACGAAGAGGCCAATAAGATTCGCAGCCTGGTTGCCGGACAGAACTTTCTCGAAAAATGCCGGGTTATGATCCTTCTGGATTAATGGCGTGCGGTTTGAATCTGGTTCAGGCGGGTTTCGTCCCGACTGAAGCAGCATGTGCCATGTAAACGACAATCCAAAGTTGAGGATGTAAGGCATGAAATCGAGTTTTCGCAAGACGATAGCTGTATTGGCTGTGCTTAGCTGTGCGCTGCTTTTGGCGGCTTGTGCCAAGAAGACGCGCCAGGCATCCGGCATTATGGATAGCCCGGAGCACCACTATGAGGTGGGGCAGCGTGCGCTGGACGATAATAACCTCCAGCAGGCAGCCGAAGAGTTTCAGCTGGCCCTGGAGCTTGATCCCGGTTTCGGTCCGGCCCTTGCGGGCAAGGGATTGGTTTCGGTGATGCAGGGCGGCGATTTTGACGATGGACTTTCCCTGGTCAAAAACGGCCTGCACAAGGCGGACGGCACGCAGCAGAAGCTTGCCGCGCTGACGGCGGAAATACGGCTGTACACAGAAGGCCTGAAACGTGGCGAGGTGAGCGAGTACAAGGCTCTGACCGAGGCGAAGAATGCCTATCGGGCCGGAATTCATTCGGACAAGGGCAACTTGGCCCTGAGTTATTACATGGGGGAAGCGTATCTTCAGGCACTTGATTTTGAATCCGCGGAAAAAATGTTTGCCGCAGTCAAATACTCACAGCGCATGGAAAAGGCTGGAATCCGTTTTCGTGAAAAAACCGACGCCCGCTGGGAACTGCTGCAAAAGGCCAAGCGCGCAGCCCCCAATTCCATTGTCGGTAAAAAGATAGTGTTGGTGGATGAGCTTTCCCGTGCCGACATGGCAGGCCTGTTGGTTGAAGAGTTGAATGTCGCCCGGTTCTTCGGGCGGACGCAGACTCCCGAGGCCAGCACCTTCCAGGCTCCTCCCTCCAATCAGATTGTGCGCAAGGCCGATACCGCTCCCACGGATACGGAGCATCATCCGCTCAAGGCGGACATAGATCAGGTCATCGAGTTCGGCGTGCAGGGACTGCAGCAGAATCCCGATGGTTCCTTCACTCCCGATATGCCGCTTACCAAGGCAGAAATAGCCATGATTTTCCAGGACATCATCCTTCGGGCTACAGGCAAGGACATGCTGGCCACTGAATTCATCGGCCAGAAGAGCCCTTTTGCCGACGTGCGCAACGACCAGCCTTACTTCAACGCCGTGATGGTATGTACTACGCGGGGGCTGTTGGAAGCGGACAAGCGTTCCGGTCTGTTCAAGCCCGGTGCCTCGGTTCCCGGAGTGGACGCCTTGCTTTACATCAAAGAATTGAAGGCCGAACTTAATCCTTTCTAGGGTTGTTCACTAGCCGTATGGCGGGAGCGGGGAATTCCCGCTCCCGTTTTAATTGTACAATGAAACGGAACAGCATTGCATGAATATTCAGCTCTCTAGACGGTCCCTGGTGGGTCGCATCTCTTTCGTCCCGGTCTTGTTGCTGGGGCTGACGTTTTTTTTCTGTACAGGGTCTCGTCCTGTCCTGGCCGCGCAGGTTACGGTCTTTCTGCCTTATGAAAAAGGGGCGTCCTCTGTTAAACAGGAAGGGGAACTCAAAGATCTTGGGTTTGTCGAAGCCGTGTACACGGAGGCCTTGGGGCTTCTGCCGGGACAGCTCGGTGAACTGCGTGGCCGCTACCTCAAGGAATTCCTGGCCCCCCGTGCCGGGCATTTTGTTCTGAGCTATTCCCAGGGGGCCGTGGTCAAAAAGGAAGAAGGGGCGCAGGCCACCATGGATGTCCGGGTGAACCGTGGAGCCTTGAAAAGCCTTTTGCAGCGTCTCGGGCTTTTCAACACTCTGCAGGCCGGGATGCCCTTTACTCTGTCGTTCAAAGGTCCCATGCCCGAGGATATCGGCCAGCTTAACCATTTGCAGGTTCTTTCCGGGGTGGTCCCGGACACCACTTCGCAGCCCGACCTGGAAGTCAGCACCAGGCTGGCCGATGGCAAGACCATCTGGAGAGCCAGGCTGGTATCCGGGGAGGATTTCTGGGAAGCCGCCGGTCCCAATCTGGATGATGTTTGGTATCGCGTGTGGAGTGGATTTTTCAGCCGCAAGGCGACCACGTTGGAAAGCAGGGCCGAACTTCCTTTGACAGTCAGCGGTTGGTTTTTCCCCGAAGGTGCGTCTGCATTTGATCAGGTCCTGGCATCCTGGGATCCGCTGGTGAGCCATCGGACACTGCAAAATGTAAATTTGAACGGTGTGGGCGTAAGTGCCCGCTGGTCCGTGGCGTTCTCGGACAGAAACGAGTTGGAAGCCCGTTTGGCGGAGTATACGCACAGTCGGGGATTGTCATTCATTTTGGGCAGCACCAATAATACCGCACAAACCACGGCTGCCCCCGAGCAGGGTGCGGACACTACCGGAGGTACACCATGAATGAGAGGTTGGCATTCCTGGGGCGGATCCTGATTTTATGCCTGGCGCTGCTGGCAATGGTCTTCGGTACTACGTTCGCCCGGGCCGCCTACGAGCTGCCGTTGTCGGGGGCGGCAACCGTTTCGTATCTGGAAGGGCACGCGACCCTGGAAAATGAAGGCAGCACTGCTCTGCTTGCCAAAGGGCAGGACATCAAGGCGCCAGCCACTGTGCACGTGGAAAACGACGGCAAACTGGAGCTTCTCCTCCCCGAAGGCAGTGTGGTCCGCTTTGCTTCGGCCACGGATTTCAGCCTTGTGAGTGCCACGGCCACAGGAACCAGCCGCCACATTGAAGTCGATGTGGCCATGGGGGACTGCTGGGCTTCGGTAAAGGACTTTCTGGGCGAGACGGAGTTCGAGGTCAATTCGCCGACGGCCGTGGCCGGAGTGGCTGGAACCAAGTATCGGCTCAACGTGGGGAACGACGATTTTTCCCGCTATCTTGTTTATCGCGGGAAGGTTCGGGTCAAGCGTCGTTGGACGGGCACAGCCCAGGAAGGGCCTCGGGTCCGGGTTGCCGGGCCGGAACGCGTTCAGGGACCTTCCCGGGTGGATGTAGGCACCTGGATGGAAATTATTTCTGCCGGGTATCAGTTTGTTATTCGGCCCGATGGCCGGTACGACAGTCCCAAGAAGTTCAACCTGGACCAGGATTTGAAAAGTCCGTGGGTTCGCTGGAATATGGAGCGGGACAAAGAATTGGGAATGTAATTTTTGATTCGGGAATGGCTGGGTGACGGACAGCGAGGTGCTGGCGGATGCAAAGCGGCAGAGCGTCTGGAGCTGGAACGGCATACGGCAGGGTGTGGACACTTCCCAATGTCCTGACCATTTTTCGCATTCTGCTGACCCCGGTCTTTATTCTTCTGTTTTTGCAAGGGGGCTACTGGTGGGCTTTGTCCATATTTACAGTGGCCGCTTTGACCGATGGGCTGGATGGCTTCATTGCCAAGCGCTACGCCCAAATAAGCAGGCTGGGGGAGGTGCTTGATCCCCTAGCGGACAAGGCGCTGGTCGTTACCTCCTTTCTCTGTCTGGCCGCGCGTGGCTTTATTCCCCTCTGGCTTGCCGTAATGGTCATAACGCGCGATCTGATCATTGTCGGCGGGCTTTTTCTGGTTCATTTCGCCGGGGTGGACCTGAGCAACCGCATTCATCCCACATGGATCAGCAAGTGCAATACCGCAGCCCAGCTTACTCTTGTGGTTCTGGTTCTGGTGCGAGTGGCGGGCCGTACGACGTTTGGCTGGGAGGGAGCGCTGGAGATCCTCGTGGCCGTGCTTACCTGTTTGAGCTGCTTTCAGTATGTGCTGAAGGGCGTTTGCTTGTTGCGTAAGTAAAAGCATCTCCACGCAGCGGAAACGATTTTCCCCAATAAAAAAACCGCATCGTTGCCGATGCGGTTTATATTTTTTTGAAGCATATAAAAGCCTGTGTTCAGGCGTCTTTCTTCTCGTCGTCCTTATCTGGATCAGGGGTTACATCGATCTCTTCAGGTTCACTGGTTGCCTTACGGAAATTTTTGATGGCTCTGCCAAGTCCTCCACCGATTTCCGGCAACTTGTTAGCCCCAAAAATGATGAGAATGATTACCAGGATGATAATAAGTTCCGGCATTCCTATTCCGAACATGCAATTCCTCCGTTAATCGTATGTCGAGCCTATACACCTGGACTATCGGCAGGTCAAGCTGGCCAAATTATTTGATTGGGTTCCTCCCGCTTTTTTTCGATGGTATTCTTCGAGGTTGCGCAAGGCATGCGTACGCCCTGGCAGCCCACGCCGAGCGGGGGAATTCGTCTCTTGCCATGCAACGAGGGGATACGTATTCTCTCAAGCTGAACACGACGTTGTGAAATCTGATTTGAATACATTTGGACAAGATGAGCCGAGTATCCAGACTGCCAGGCCGTGATTGCCTTTATTATCGCCAGGGACGCTGTCTTCGTGAAGAATACAGAAATCCGATGTTGCGGCGTGATTGGTTCTGCCGGGTTTTATTGGAGTGGGAAAGGGCTCACGATGAATTCATAGACAGGGCCGAGTGTTTCAACCTGCCCGACGCCCAGGCTGGGGCGCTTTGGGAGCGGTTGTTTCTGTCCATGCAGGGCAAATGCTCCCGTTGTGACGAGTACGAGGCTGGGGGCGATTTGGGAGAAGCTATTGATTGCCGACATTTTGTGGATGGGTTGTGCCTGAAAGCCTTGCCTGTCTGCGAAGGGATTTGTCGGGAATTCACCCCCATGTCCATACAGGAGTAGCGTTCCTTCGGATTTTTTCTCCAGACGTACAGTCCGGATTTCCGATAGCAAACCAACGAGTCAGGAGATTAAACAAGCCAATGGTTATTTTATTCCCTTTCATGCATCCTGTTTTGTGTGATCGGATGCTGCTCCCCGGCATGCGTCTTTTCAATCCCGGCCTGCAAAATGTTTCCGGGGCGGACAACGGCGAAAGCAACGCTTCCCTGTACTTTTGCCCTGAAGAGCTGCCTATGGACACCCGCGCTGCGGGCAGGTACGTACGCGACGCCATCAACTTCGGGCAGGGCTACAAGGAACCTCGCGATCTCGCCTCCCTGGCTGCTGCAGGAGTTAATGATTTCTATACGGGAACGGCCATGAGCATCCTTTCGGAGCTCAACGCCATGGAGCAAGGAAAAAAACAGGATTCTG
This sequence comes from Desulfovibrio sp. 7SRBS1, assembly GCF_049723905.1. Lineage (NCBI taxonomy): Bacteria > Pseudomonadati > Thermodesulfobacteriota > Desulfovibrionia > Desulfovibrionales > Desulfovibrionaceae > Desulfovibrio > Desulfovibrio sp. 7SRBS1. The sequence continues at coordinate 265,497 of NZ_JBJKFD010000001.1, forward strand.
AGGATAATCTCAAAGAATCGCTGACAAAAGCCCAGGCATTGCTTCTTTTCGCCTGGACTTTTGAACAGGCACAGACAGAGGCCGTGAATCTGGATGTCCGTTTTCAGGAAGGGTATGCCAAGTTGCGCGACACTCTGGGGCTGAATGAATCTGATGATGACGATGCCCGTGACTTGGCGGGCATGACCGATATAAGGCCCGATGGAGCAGGTGAACAGGTGAGGCGGGATATCGTGGCCGGATGGCGCGGTATTTTTGAAGCCATATGCGCCTTTTTGCCGGAAGATGCCCAGTTGGCTGCTTTTTCTCCGGAAATAGCTTCCGATCTGGACGAATACGGGGTGGCGGCTACAGCTGCCGACGGTCATCCATGGGAAGGCATGAACGTGCGTATGTTCCGGGCTCCGGGCTGGCAAATGGCGGGGCGCAAGAACCTGCCCAAAGACAAACCCTGGCTTGCGACGGAACGCACCATGTTTTTGCTGACCGCAAGGGCCACTGAAGTTGGAGAAAGTATATAATGAAAACTTGTGCAACACTCAGCCCGGAAATACGCCAACAAATGTTCGGTGCGTGCCGGGGGGTGGTGTTTGACTGTGATGGGGTCCTTATTGATTCGTTTGGAAGTAATCTGAAGTACTACAACCTGATGCTGGAAAAGTTGGAGCTTCCGCCCATGACTCCGGAGCAGGAGCGTTACGTCCATATTCATACTGCGGGCGAAGGACTGCGTTTTATTTTTCCGGAAGAATACCATGATCGAATTCCGCAGATGGTTGCCGAATTCGATTACAGGGACGTCCTGCCCAGCCTGCGCATAGAGGAAGGGCTGGTGGAGTTGCTGGATTTCCTCAAGGCCAATGAATACCTTTTGGGAATTCACACCAACCGCAGCACGACCATGAATATGGTGCTGGAGCATTTTGGTCTGACCGATTACTTCGGCCCGATCATGACTCCGAGCAATGTCAAACCCAAGCCCAATCCCGAGGGTGTCTTCTCTATTCTCGAACAATGGAATCTGACACCGGACCGGCTTGTTTTCATCGGAGATTCGAGCCTGGATCAGATGGCTGCCAACAGCTCCAATGTTCCGTTCTGGGCCTTTAAGAATCCTGACCTTGAAGCCGACCTGCATGTGGAGGGTTTTCCTGCTTTGCTGGGCTGCTGGAAGGATTTTGCCGGGAATGGAAACCAAAAATAAGCTTGATTTGTCAGGCGCGGTATGCATACTTAAAAAACATACGCCGGGAAATTGTAACCTGGTGCTCAAACAGGAGGAAAAATGCCCGTTTTCGGCAACTTTTTGGGTGCTGTAGCTTGGCTTGTCAGCACCATCCTTACTCTCTATTTCTGGGTCGTCCTCATTTCCGCGTTGCTGAGCTGGGTCAACCCCGACCCATACAATCCCATCGTCCGGACATTGCGCAACCTTACTGAGCCTGTTTTCTATCGTGTGCGTCGCTGGTTGCCGTTTGTGGTTGTAGGCGGGATGGACCTTTCCCCCATCGTGGTTATTTTAGCCATTCAGTTCATCAAGATGTTTCTTGTCCGAACTTTGTACCAGTTGGCGGGAAGCCCCATTTTTTAAATTTTGGTACAGGAGAGCGTCGTGAATCTTTCCAAGATAGACGTCGTGAATAAAAAGTTTTCCAAGCAGTTCCGTGGGTACAACGTCCAGGAAGTCGAGCAGTTCATGCAGGAGATGGGCGAGACTCTCGGAGACTTGGCTGAAGACAAAACTGTTTTGGAAGACAAGGCAGCCAGACAGGAAACGCTTTTGGAGGAACATAAGCAGCGCGAAGAGACTTTGCGCGATACGCTGATGACCACCCAGAAGATGATTGATCAGCTCAAGGCGACTGCCCGTAAGGAAGCCCAGCTGATTATTGAGGAGGCTCAGCAAAAGGCTGAGGAAATCCTCAACCAGGCCCACCTCAGGCTTGCCCAGATCCATGATGACATCACTGAGCTCAAGCGACAGAGAACCCAGTTTGAAGTCAAGCTACGCAGTCTGCTTGATGCACATTTCCAGATTTTGGATATGGAAAATCAGGAGCAGGAAGAAATAGAGGCTCTTGAATCCAAGCTGAAGTTTTTCAAAAAGGCGAAATAGCTTGACCGCCAACGAGCTGCAGAAATCTCACCCCGCATATGTCAGACCCTCGGGAGAGAGGGCATGGCTGCTTTCCGTCTGGGTTCAACCCGGGGCCTCCAAGACGGAAACGGTGGGGTTGTATCAGGAGCGGCTCAAGGTAAAGGTCAACGCGCCTGCCAACGACAACAAGGCCAATAAAGCGCTGTGTGCTTTTGTTGCCAAGAGCCTGGGCTTGCGAAAAAATCAGGTCGGGGTCGACTCTGGACGCACCAGCCGCAAGAAATCTTTGCTTATTCAATCGGAACACTCCATCTCCTGGAATAGACTTCTTCCTGGAGATGGCGCGAACATCAACGCATAAGGGGTACGAAACCATGGAACAGTTTGAGATGGATTTGATTGAGAAGCACATGGCCCAGGACATGGAACTCAAGTCCCTATGGGATCTGCACCTTGAATACGAACAGCGTCTTGAAAAGCTGCTGAACAAGCCCTTCCTATCCCCTACCGAAGAATCGGATGTGAAGGAACTGAAGAAAAAGAAACTTGCCGGCAAGACGAAACTTCAGTCCTTGCTGGACAAATATAAATGAAATAACGGAGGGTGCGATGGAGCTCACAGGAGCTCAGATACTGCTGGAATGTCTGAAACGGGAGGGCGTTGACGTAATATTCGGGTTCCCTGGTGGAGCCGTTATCGATATTTACGACGAAATACCCAATTATCCTTTCAAACATATCCTGGTCCGCCACGAACAGGGGGCCATCCACGCGGCAGACGGATACGCCCGGGCCACAGGTCGGCCCGGCGTCTGCCTCGTGACCTCTGGACCCGGCGCGACGAATACCGTCACCGGAATCGCCACGGCTTACATGGATTCGATCCCCGTGGTCATCTTCACCGGCCAGGTTCCCACGCCACTTATAGGCAACGATGCCTTCCAGGAAGTGGACATTGTGGGAATCACCCGGCCATGCACAAAGCACAACTATCTGGTTAAGAACATCGATGATCTGGCTCTTATCGTGCGTCGGGCTTTCTATCTTGCCCGCACAGGACGGCCGGGTCCTGTACTTGTGGACTTGCCCAAGGATTTGATGCAGGCGGTTACTCGTTTCGAATACCCCGGTGACGAGGCCGTACGCATGCCCAGTTACAATCCGAATGTTAAGCCCAACAAACGGCAGATTCTTAAACTGGCAGATGTGCTGACCAAGGCTGAACGGCCTGTTATCTACGCGGGCGGCGGAGTTATCTCCTCCGACTCGCACGAAGAGCTGACCTGGCTGGCTCGTACTCTTAAAATACCGGTTACGGCCACCCTTATGGGGTTGGGCTGCTTTCCGGCCAGCGATCCCCTCTGGCTCGGCATGCTTGGTATGCATGGCACCTTTGCGGCAAACAGGGCCATCCAGGGAGCAGACCTTATTCTGGCCGTGGGCGCGCGTTTTGACGACCGCGTTACCGGCAAGGTCAAGGAGTTCGCTCCGGAAGCCCGTATCGTGCACATTGATGTGGACCCGACCTCCATCCAGAAGAACGTCCGGGTGGATGTCCCCATGGTCGCCGACTGTAAGCTTGCATTGGCGGCGGTCAAGCATGAGCTGCAACCTATCACGGAGGCCGTGGACTTCTCGGCCAACCATGAAACGTGGCTGCGGCGTATTGCCCGCTGGAAAAGGGAACAGCCTCTGCATTACGAACCGGCAGAGGGAGGCGTCATAAAGCCCCAAGCCGTAGTGGAGACCATCCACGAGCTTGTGGGCGAAATGCGCGGCGGCGAGGCCATCATCTGCACCGAAGTAGGGCAGAATCAGATGTGGGCCGCTCAGTTCTACGGCTATGAAAAGCCCAGAACATTCCTGTCCTCCGGTGGCCTGGGTACTATGGGATACGGCTTTCCTGCTGCCATTGGCGCGCAGATGGCCCATCCCGACAAGCTGGTCATTGATGTGGCGGGCGATGGTTCCATACAGATGAATATTCAGGAACTCGCCACCGCAGTCTGTAACAAACTGCCTGTGAAGATTGTGATTTTAAACAACGCCTACCTGGGCATGGTGCGGCAGTGGCAGGAGCTTTTCTACAATGAAAACTACTGCGAAACCTGCATGGATGCCCAACCCGATTTCGTCCGTTTGGCAGAGGCCTACGGAGCAGGAGGGTACAGGGTAGACAAGGCCTCCGAGGTCAAGGACGTTCTGCGCAGGGCATTTGAAGACCCCCGTCCCGTTATTGTGGACGTGCGCGTTAGCCGCGAGGAAAACGTGTACCCCATGGTTCCGGCTGGCAAATCCTTAACCGAGATGCTTCTTGTGTAGGGAGGGGACCATGACTGCCAACAGACACGTTCTTTCCGTTATTGTTGAAAATGAACCCGGTGTTCTTTCCCGTGTGGCCGGACTCATTAGTGGACGCGGGTTCAATATCGAATCGCTCAACGTTGCTCCGACCCTCGAAGCGGGCGTTTCGCATATGACCATTACCACCTGTGGAGATAAAGGCATTATCGAGCAGGTGGTTAAACAGCTGCGCAAACTCGTAACCACCATCAAGGTTGTGGATTTTTGCGAACACGTAGCTGTGGAGCGGGAAATGATCCTGCTCAAGGTGAATGCGGAAGATTCCCGCCGAGCCGAAATTCTGCGTATAGTGGATATTTTCCGGTGCAAGGTTGTTGACGTCAGTTTGGATGAGCTTACGGTAGAAGCCACCGGTGATACCGGCAAGATTCAGGCGCTTATCAACATGTTGCAGCGGTTCGGTATCAAGGAAATTGCCAGAACCGGCACTGTTGCCATGAAGCGCAGCATGCAGTAAATCCCAAATCGCCCCCTTCCTGCTCGTGCCAGGGCAGGAAGGGGTGTTTATTTGTAACTTAATGAAGGAAGCGAGGAAATCAATGAAAGTCTATTACGAAAACGACGCAGACCTGACTCTTTTGAAAGACAAGACGGTCGCGATCATCGGATACGGCAGCCAGGGGCATGCTCATGCCCAGAACCTGCGTGATTCCGGCGTGAACGTTGTCGTCGGTCAGCGTCCCGGTGGTCCCAACTATGATCTGGCAAAAGCCGACGGTTTCGAACCGCTGAGCGCTTCCGATGCCGCTGCCAAGGCAGACATGATCATGATTCTGACACCTGACCAGTATCAGAAGGCTCTGTACGACCAGGACATCAAGCCCAACCTCAAGCCCGGTAACATCCTGGCTTTTGCCCACGGCTTCAACATCCATTTCGGACAGATTGTGGCTCCCGCCGACGTGGACGTCGTTATGATCGCTCCCAAGGGACCCGGCCACCTGGTGCGCCGTACCTACACGCAGGGCGGCGCTGTGCCTGCTGTTTACGCTGTAGCGCAGGACGCTTCCGGCAAGGCGAAAGACATCGCCCTGGCATATGCCAAGGGTATCGGTGCAACCCGTTCCGGTGTTTTGGAAACCACCTTCCGCGAAGAAACCGAGACCGACCTGTTCGGTGAGCAGGCCGTGCTTTGCGGCGGCGTCAGCGAACTGATCAAGGCCGGATTCGAAACGCTGGTTGAAGCCGGATATCAGCCGGAAATCGCCTATTTTGAATGCCTGCACGAAATGAAGCTGATCGTGGACCTGTTCTACGAGGGCGGACTGGCCAAAATGCGTTGGTCTGTCAGCGACACCGCCGAATACGGCGACTACACTCGTGGGCCCCGGGTTATCAACGAGGAAAGCCGCGCTCAGATGCGTCAGATCCTCAAAGAGATCCAGCAGGGCGAATTTGCCCGCGATTTCATCCTGGAAAACCAGGCTGGAAACCCGCACTTCAAGGCCATGCGCCGCATTAATGCCGAACATCAGATTGAAGAAGTGGGCGGACGCCTGCGCGAGATGATGCAGTGGCTTAAGAAGTAACGGACCGAGCAATCAAAAAAGGGGAGAATCCTTTCACAGGATTCTCCCCTTTTTTTGTGTCCAGCGCAGGAGCCATTCCCCTAAGATTGGCGGAGTCTTGCCCGGCGCGGGATAAAGGTGGTGCGGAGAAATTCCGGGTGCAGCAGGTAAAAAGGGTTGGCGATGACTTTGTCCGGAAGGATGTGATACCAGCGATATCCCAGAGAATGGTAGAACAGGCGGGCCTTGTCCCGGCATCCGGCTTCCGTGGCCGCCAGAAGAGCGGCGTCCCGTTGGCAGCGTGATGCACGGACCACAGTCAGCACTCGGGGTGCATACCCGTGGCGATTGAAAATTTCACGGATTCGTTGAAATTCTCTGAAACGCGACAATGCGTCCAATTGGCAGAGGGCGGTTGCCCAGGCAAAGCAGCAGGTAAGCAGCATGGCGACACCGCATTCAAGGAGCCGCTGTTCTCCCAAGAGAAAAAAGGCACGCCAAGCCGACATGGATGAAAGAGCCACCGCTTTGAAAGAAGTGGCATGGGGCCAGGGTGCAACCTTGAGGTAGCGGAGTATTTCCAGTGCAATGCCGTTCATGGTGTGCCGTCCGAGTCTCTTAGTTTCCCGGACGACACACCAAAAAGTCAAGAGCAAATGGTTTGAACGGCGGCGGCCACCTGGTCCAACGGAATATCACTGCGGATTTCCACTTCGCCAATGGCCTTGGGAAGAATGAAGATATTTTTCCCCTGACGAACCTTCTTATCCGCAGAAAGAAGGGACATGATTGCGTCCGGGTTCATATCCAGTTTATTAACAGCAAGTTTGTACCTGTCCAACAAGGCGTCATGCAACCGTCTTTCCTCGTGAGGAAAGATCCCTAATCTTTCAGCCACTTCCGCAATGATACGCATGCCATAAGCCACACACAGCCCATGGCCCAGGGTATAGCCCGAGGCCGCTTCTATGGCGTGACCAACGGTATGCCCGTAGTTCAGAATCATGCGGACATTTCCTTCCCGTTCATCAGCTTCGACCACTTCTGCCTTGATGCGGCAGCAGGCGGCGACACACTTCGCCACTACCGCATGGTTGTTGGCAACCACGCCCTCCACATTGTCCGAAAGATAGTCGAACAGTTTGTGGTTCCGAATGATGGCTGTTTTGATGACCTCGGCCAAACCGTTGTTCATCTCTTCACGGGGCAGGGTGTCCAAAGCGGCCACGTCTATACAGACATGGCGGGGTTGGTAAAACAGACCGCAGAAGTTTTTGCCGCTTTCAATGTTCACGGCAACTTTACCGCCCACACTGGAGTCCACCTGGGAAAGCAGGGTGGTAGGCACTTGGATGAAGGGAATTCCTCGCATGTAGCAGCCTGCCACGTATCCTGCCAAATCGCCGACAACGCCGCCGCCAAGGGCTATGACGCAGCCGGAGCGGTCAAAGCCGAAACGACGCAGACTGTCCAGTATGTGACCGAACTCTCCCAAACTTTTACTGGCTTCCCCGCACGGAACAGACACCAAGGCGCAGTCGATACCAAGGGCATCGAGTTCTTTTTCAAGAGAGCGTCCGAAAAGCCGTTCCGTGGTTGTGTCACAGACAATGCAGTAGCGGGAGCCTATACCGCACTCGGCTATCCAGCCGGGCAATTGCGCAAGCAAGTTTTCGCCCACATAAATATCGTAGGAGGCGTCGCAATTGTGCTGCAAGGAAACCCGAATGGTTTCGGGAGTCTTTTCGGTGTTCATTTGGGCGTGGCCTCTTCCTGATGGCGGAGTGATTCCTCATGGATGTACTGGTAAACACGCAGCAGGAATTCCTCGCTCAGGCCGCGTTCCACACCGCTCTCGATGCGGGACTTGAGCGTTTCCTTCCAACGGCGAGGCTGGAACAAGGAGATGTTGTTCTCTTTCTTGAATTTGCCCAGGGATTGCGCAACTTCCATGCGCTGGCTCAGAAGGCCGATGACCGCCTTGTCGATTTCATCGATGATGGTCCGCATGGCGATAATCTGGTCACGAACCACAGCGCCGTCGGTGGACGGACGCTTGGGGGTAAGCGCACGCAACATTTTGCCCAGATCGTCCGGTGTAAGCTGCTGTTTGGCGTCGGAAAGGGCTACTGAAGGATCGATATGGGATTCGATCATCAATCCGTCGAAAGTCAGCTCCAAGGCCGTCTGGGCAACTTCCTGCACCAACTCGCGCTTGCCGCTGATATGGCTGGGGTCGCAGAACATAGGCAGTTCGGGAACACGGCGGCGCAGCTCGATGGGAATTTTCCAGTTGGGCTTGTTGCGGAACTTGCTGCTTTTGTACGCCGTAAAGCCGCGGTGGATGGCTGCCAGCTTGGTAATGCCTGCCTGGTTGAGGCGTTCCATGGTGCCGAGCCAGAGCTCGATATCCGGGTTGATGGGGTTTTTCACCATCACCGGGATATCCACGCCTTTGAGCGCATCAGCTATGGGCTGTACGGAAAAAGGGTTTACCGTTGTACGAGCGCCTATCCAGAGCACGTCGATACCGGCTTTGAGGCAGGCTTCCACATGCTGTGGGTTGGCAACTTCGGTCGTTACGGGAATGCCCGCGGCCTCTCCGGCGGCTTTCAGCCAGGCGAGTCCTTTTTCGCCTACGCCTTCAAAGCATCCCGGACGGGTACGGGGTTTCCAAATGCCGGCGCGCAAGAGACTTACGGGGTGGTCTTTCAGCCCCTTGGCGGTTTCAACCAATTGTTCTTCGGATTCAGCGCTACAAGGACCGGCGATGATGAACGGTCCTTCATGGGGAATACCCCAATCTGCGAGCGGTCTGACTTTCAATGATGCACCCATGCTGTATACCTGCTTTTGCCTTTTGGGATGATAAAAAAGAGGGGTACCAACCGTTACAGTCCGCCTGCAGAGATGTGGAAGACTGAGAAGTTTTGAGTATTGCGTAAAACTACGTGTCTAGCAACTGTTGGAATGGACTCTGGAATTCTGTCCCTGGGCTAAGGCATGGCAACCATGGCCAGCTCCATTTTTCCCCATATGCCGACTTCTTTTCCGTACTGTACAAAGACGCCCTCCACGCCTTCGTCCTCCAGTGCCCTTGCTCCGGCAATGACCTTGTGGACGTCCTTGGGGCCGTGCAACAGGTTGGCAAGTCCCGTGGCTGCAGCGTCCGCCAGTGAGGCGTTGCTGGACCGGACCGTCACAAGGTCTCCGTTGCCGAAGCTCAGCGAATGGCCGATCGTTCCTGACGAAGAACAGAAGGAGACGGGAAAATCCTGAGGCGGTACTGTGATACCGACGATCATATCGTTGGTCGGATCGGGGAGAAGGCCCACGGTGCGCTCCCTGGTCGAAAAGGCGTAAATATCACCGCCGTTTTCCACAAGAATATCGGGGCTGATGTAGTGCAGGCGTTCGGCCGTCATCTGCGCGATGGTCCCCGCTACCGCTGCCATGGGGCCGACATTGGCAGCCTTGCCCGCAACGCACATGCGACGGACTATTTCCGATGCTTCGGGATGGCAATCTACGGGAACGAGGCTCCGGGCGAATTCGGGGTGGAGCGTTATGTAGGTTTCCAGTTTGGCCCGCAGGAGTCGTACGGTTTCCGCTGCTTCCTTGCTCAGGTCGCAACGGGCAATAATATGCAGGTCGGTTTCCTGAACCACAACCTGGAATCCGGTTTCGCCTGTATGGGCCGCTACCGTCTGACGGTAGGTCCTTTGGGAAGAAGTATGTGTGAGTTTCATAAATTAAAAAAGGGGCGATGAACGCCCCTTGTTGTTTTTATGGTTGAAGGACGCTTTAGAAAACGATGACCACGTTGCATTGGGCCAGGAAATTGTCCGGGGCCTCCAGCACACTTTGAAGTATCGCAGCGTCGTTGGGGCGCAACTTCAGGCTGCGGCGTTTTGAACCGGTGCCGAGAGCTTTGGCCGTGTAGGGAAGCTTGCCCGCTTTGCTGCTGCGTTGAGCCTGGGCAAGGTTCCTGTAGTAGCGGACAAAACCTCGCGAAGCCGCCACAGATACATCAATGTAGGAACCGGGATACAGTGTCTTGGACCCGCTGTAAATATTGGGCCGCATGCAGGGGTGAAAACCTGTATCCGACGCGTCGATGACCAGCCCGGTGTACGGTGTTTTTGAAGCTTGCGGTTTTTCTTGGGGAGCCGTTCCGCCAGCCCTTCCCAACGAGTTGAGCCGATCGGCCAGCTCTGTAAGTCTGGACTGCATGGTTTTCAGGGTGCGGCCCTGGCGTTCGAGTTCGAATTCCAGTTTGTTCAGCTTGATGGAATCGGAGGTATTGACCACAGGGTGAACATTCATTGTTTGTCCGGCGTATTCATGCCACGCCTCGACAAGCTGTATGAACATTTCAAGCATCTGCTCTTGTTCAAGAGAGACGTTTTGGGATGCGGAGAGTTGCTGTTCCAGCTCGTTCACCCGTTGTTCCAGGCGGTTCAGTCGCTCTTCCACGTCCGTACTGGAAACTGCAGGCAGGCCTTGTTGTATGGAGGCCCCCATGACCATGGGAACCAGAACGTCCCCCAAATTGCCGGTAAGAGGAATACTTACGCTGGCTTCGAAGGAACCGTCCGGTTGTTGGACATAGCCGTCGATGGCAGAGCCTTGCAGGACACCTTCCACCTTGGTCCGGATGGTGTCGCTGGTTACCAGAAAGTTCTCGACGGTGGTGGAGGAATCAATATGCACTCCTTTGAGAACTTCCAGCAGATTGCGCCGTGCATCCACTACGGCAGCGCGTCGGGCCAGGGCCCTGGCCTGGGCGGCATTGACCGCGCTAGGTGGAGCTATGCCGAATCCTTTGGCAGAGATGACATTGGTGATCCAGTTGATCTGGCCCTTGCCTGCGATGGTTTCGACGCCGCTGTCCTGGGCAAAGGCCTCGGGTATTGCCAGCATCCCCACGAGACAAATTACGACCAGACCTTGCAGGAGTATTTGTTTTTTTTCCATGAGCCCCCTCCTTGCGCGGTTTTTATTGTTGGGCCCGCGTTGGGCAGGCTTCAGGTTCCTTTTGCAGTACGGGCGTAATGTTCACGTCGCCCAGGAAGACGTCTGCGGACGGTTTTGCCTTGCCCCAGAAGTTGCCGCCCAGCTCGATACGCAGGGGAGTGTAGCTCTGCACCTGGAAGGGCGAGTTGTTGGTAAACACGCAGTTGGTGAACTGCGGGCTTACGCCTTCGCCTTCAATGACCAGACCGCCTTGGCCTTCATTGTCGGCTATACGGGTGCAGGTGACGACAGGTTTGGCATTGTCGCCCAGCAGCATGGCGGCCTGGGAGGATTTGTTGATATCCCCGCCTGTCATCGTCAGCCCACTTTGGACGACGCTGACACCCGTTGCCGCTTTTGTAATGACGACGTTTTTCAGGATGGCACGCTTGCTGGACTGCAGGGCAATGCCCGACCATGCGCCGGGCTCCGCAGCCTTATCCACCGGTCCGAAACGCACTGGATGGGCGGCCTGCCCGTAGACCATCAGGGAACCACCATCCACGGTAATGCCTGCTCCGGGAGCAAACTTGAGTTCCACGCCAGGGGCTACATAGAGGACCGAGCCTTTGCCTATGCTCAGTCCAGCCTGAATCGTGTAGGGGCTCTTGTCCGGAGTCAGCAGAGCCTTACCCACGATAATCCCGGAAAGGGCGGGGCCGGGCTGCCGCAGTTTGTAAAGGTCTGGTTCGGGGAGGGCGACTGCTTCGATGGACGGTGATGCCGGACTGACGTTTCCGGCTTTGTCCACAGCTCGTACCTGAAAGTATGTCTTTTGGAAGTTTTCCTGGTCCGGGATGATAATGGTATCGGCTTCGGTCGTCAGGGCCGGAACATAGCCGGAAAGGGCCGAGGCGCTTTGCAGCACTTCGTAATGGGCCATGTCTGCCTTGGAATTCTTTGTCCAGACAAGGCTGATTTTTCCGTCCAGCGGGAAGGCCTTGAGGTCGAGAGGTGCCTTGGGGGGCAGGGCGTCTATATCCACAGTATGCACGGCGTCGAGGGAAATGGCCTGTCCTCCGGCTTCGTTGATAAGATAGCCCTTGGCCAACAGTCCGTAGGCTTCTTCACCGGGTTCGACGGCGTAGGTGCCTTCATAGATTTCACGCATGCCGAGTTCCTTTCGGACGGCAGCGATAAGTTCCGGTGTCAGCTTATGTCCCGTTTCCTCGTAATTGGCCTTGATTTCCTTGAGCACTTCTTCTTGCAATGCATCCTTGATGCTTGTGGAAACAGGTTTCAGCTCAATACCGCGTTTAAAGTCGCCAAGGTCCACATAGGCGCGGCCGGAAGGATCGCCCACCATGCGGAAGGAAATCTTTTTGCCTGCCGTAAAAGGAGCATCGGCGTTCATAACGGCAAAGAGATCGATGGTCGGTTTGGCAATCTGCTCCTTGCGAATGGCTTCCGGAACGTACACGGTGGATACGATTTCCCGGAACAGGTCGTCAGTCTGGGAGAACATTTCGGATTCCCGCAGGTTCCAGACAGCAGCCACGGTTGCCATGGCAAGACCGATCGGGGAGAGCGAGAAGCCGCCAGCGTGGGACCGCTGTACGTGTTTGGCTCGCCAGAGAAGCTCACCACTTTTCAGATCCCACATTTTGACTTCACAGCCTATGGCAATCTGGGAGTAAATGGCTGCGAAGATGCGGTCGAAGTGGGTGACTTCCCCAGTAACCAGGGCATCGACTCCGAGGATGCTGCGGAGCTTTTTCGGGTTGGTGGCCAGCATTTCCTGCAGCTGTTTCACATCTTTTATGCCTGCGTTTTTCAGGCGCATGTCCGTATCCTGCAGCTCCAAATCCTGGAAGGGCAGGGAGGATATATGGTTGTACATGCCCCGGCGGATGATAACAGCGGGGTTTTCGTCGTCGAAGTCTATGGAATAGGACTTGCGTTCAAGGTCGGCAAAGGGCGCGACGGCGACGCTGCGTGGTACATGTTTCTGGAAGTAGGGCGTGTTCTCGTATTCGCCCTGGAAGAGGTTGAATGCTTCGGAGGTTGCCAGCAGGGTACCCTGGCCTTTCTTGGTGGAGGCGATGGCGCATCCCATGGTCAGCATCAGTCCTGCCAGTGCCAGAAGACCGAACAGGCGGAATAAGTATGATTTCATTGTATTGTCTCCAGAAAGTTACGCCTATTTGGGAATGGTTACGGAGTTGCTGTCCACTTTGTCACTTTCCAGGCCGTCCTTGTCCACCGCGACAATCCGGTAAGCGTAGGAGGATCCCGGTGACACATCGCTGTCCACGAAGGCTGTCTGGGCTGGTTGCATTGCAGCCAGCTTGTTGACGAATCCGCCAAATCCCTCGCGGTATATTTCATAGGAAGCAATGTCCTTTTCCGGGCTTTGCTTCCAGGTGAGGCGGATGCCTCCGGAGGTGAGAGCGGCTTTGAAGGCTTGCACAGCTTTGGGACGTGGTTTGGTGGTTGCCACGGCAAAGGTGGATGGTTTGCCCTCGGCCTTGAACAAGTTGTAGCCGACAACAGTGTAGTAGTATGTTGTTCCGTCTTTGAGCGGTTCGAACAGAGTGCCCTTGTCCGTGTAGGCTACATTGTCCCGTCCTTTGACTCGTCCGATGTCTTCCATCTTCTTGTTATCGAGCCCTCGATAGACGACATATCCGCCCACATCTGCATCGGTCAGCGGTTCCCAGTGAAGTGTCACAGCCTTGACCTGTCCGCCCTTTGCGAGAAGCCCTGCGGGGGCGGCAGGAACCGGTTTTGTTTTGGCCGCAACTTCTGCTGAAGGGGAGGTCTCCCCTTCTTTGTCATAGGCCGAAAGTCTGTATATGTAGGTCTGGCCGTCTGCCAGGTCTGTAGCATCGGTATAGGTGGATTCGTCAGGACGGATTTTAGCGATACGTTCCCATTTGGTGCCCGCTGAATGTCTTCTGTACAGATAGTAGCCATCGATTTCAGGTATCCCGACCCACTGCAAATCCACACGCCGTAGCATGTTATCCTTGCCCAAAGTCAGTTTGGGAGTCACCGTGACGGTAACCTGTACGGGATCGGACAAGGCACTTTCCTTGCCCTTTTTATCCAGGCTGGATACGGCATATTCGAACTGTGCTCCGTCAGGCAGCGGGGCAGAAGCATCCGTCAATTCAAAGGACAGGGAGCTGGATTTTTTCTGGTCCGCCGGGATACGGGCTATCTCTTGCCATTGGGGCTGGTCCGAGTTGCGACGGTACAGAATATAGGACTTGATCGTGAATTTATCCTTCACGTTCTGCAGCGAAGGCACGCAGGAGAGCTTTGCCCGCTGCACCTGTCCTTTTGCTTCGAGAATGAGCGGAGGGTGGGGCACTTTTTCCCCGGCGCTTTTTATCTGGGCCAGCTCCTTGGGGCGGACTTCATTGCCGTCCTTGAGGACTATGCCTATCTGATAATAATACGACGCACCGCGCTGTGCCTTGGTGTCGGTAAAGCTGTTGGAGCTGGTCTGGCCGAGGTAACGGAAGGGGCCCTTGGTTGAACCGGCCCTGTAAATGGAGAAGGATTTGATGGGATCACGGGAGTTGAAGGTCCAGCTCAGCAAGACCGCACTACCCTGGTTCTTTGCCTTGAAATCTTTGACTCCAACTTTTTGTGGAAGGGGAGCGCTTGACTCTACAAGTGCGGAGGCCGCACCGACGCCCATGGTGAGGATTTCTATCTGATCGGCGAGCTGCTTGGTGGCTTTGGCGATTTCCTTGTTGCTCGAAAACGTGGGGCTCCACGTTCCCAGAACCTGCCGTTGCCGTACGCCAAGCAGGCTGATCTTGGCTTTAACCTGCCCGCCCGTCTTGGAAACATTGCCAAACACTACATAATCCAGACCGAGTTTTTGTCCGGCAGCCAATACCCGGCTGGAAGTGTCACTTTGGGAAAGTCCTTCCTCGTAAAGGCGTTCTTCCATTTCCCGGCGCGGCATGGTGCGCAACGAGTGTTTGCCTTCAAGGTCTGTGATGAGGGAATAGAGGATTTCTCCATCGTATCCGATGGCCTCAATGTTGAGCGGACGTAGATTGAATATGGCCAGAAGAGGTGTACTTGCCGCTTCAACAGGCCTGGCTGGCGGGCCCAAAAGGAGGACCGCCAGTGCCAGCACCGTGCTGAGTACATGGATGGGTTTCATTGCTCTTGCCTACAAAGCTACCCGATACTTCAGGAATATCTGCTCCAGGTTCGACTTGGAAAGGGAAGATACCGGAGTATTCACGCCCTTCATCTTTTCGTCGAACACGGCATCCACGAACTTTTCCGCAGCTACGATGTTTTCGCGACGGCGGATGTAGTTCTCACCTTGTTTGAAGTAAACCTGTTCCAGGTTGCGCAGTGGTTTGAGTGCTTCCTGGCCCATTTCGGCAACCACTTCTTCGGTCAGTCCCTGGAGCAGTTCGGTGTCCGTGGGCATGACCAGCGGATCGTACTCAATGTTGGCTTCGCGTACGCCAGCGCTGACTTCATCCTGCACAACACGGCGGCGTTCAATGGTCTTGACCTGAACGTTCTCGCCTGTGGCTACGTCCACAATGCGGAAGGACAGCTGGGCAAAAGCAACTTTTTTGTGCTCAGCCACGGCATAGTCTTTTTCCGCATATTCCGGGGAAACGATTTTGGCCTGGGGAGCTGCAGCCAACTGTTCCTTGTTGGGATTGGGATGCTTTGCCTTCCAGTTGAGGAACTCGATATTGTCGGTAATCTTATCGCCGACCTTGTAGCGGACCGTCTTGACGCCCTGCGAAACGGACGAATCGACCCTGTACAGCAGCACGCTGCCCATGATGGCAACGTCGATGCCATATACCCGGCCCATTTCCTTGGCCGTGCTTTCGGTGACAACGCCGATTTGGCCGAGTTTCATCTCTTCGAGGATGGACTTGAGGTTTTCGCGTTCCAGAATCTTGATGTCGCCCGAGGCGTTTTTGAACAGGTAGGTGATGAGGTTGTTGGCGACGATGACACCGGCATCCTTATGGTCGCTGGGGCTGCCGAAGTCGAAAACCGCGATGGATTTCTGGACCCTCTGACGGATGCGGTCCTGCATTTCCTGCACCAGAAAGAAGATGTTGGGATAAGCAGGATCGATAATCCGGACCTGTTCGTACCAGTACCAGGCCGAGCCGTATTTGCCGTCCATTTTGAAGCCTTCAGCCAGGAGCACGGAGCGCTTCACCAGATCGGTTTTCAGAGAATTCAGCATGAAGTCGGAACCGCTGCTCATATATTTCGCAGCCAGATTATAGGTCTGGATGGCCTTGAGCAGCCAGCCGTCGTTCATCTTGCCCCGGGCATCCTGTACGTAGAATTCTCCGGCCTTGAGTTTGACGTGTTTGATCAGGCTTTCGAGTTTTGCATCCGGCCCAAAGGAAAGGGCACGTTCGTACATCTGCACGGCACGGTCCCACTTTTGCGCCACGCGGGCGTCGTTTCCTTCCTGAATGAAGTAGCCCTTGCTGTTGTTATTTTGAGCCAGTGCCAGCATTTCACGAGCCTGGGCAGAACCGGAGTCCAGGGCTAGGGCATTGCGCAGCAGGGGGATGGCTTCATCGAATTTTTCAGCCTTGAACAGCTCGTGGGCTTTTTCATAGTAGAATTTGCCGCCGTCCCTCTGGGTTTGGGCCAGCAGCTGGGCTGTTTTTTCATAGTTGGGGAATGTGGATTGTATTTGTTGCAGATCGAAATAGGCCTTGGTCCATTCGTTTGCGAACATGGCGTTCTGCGCATCGGCATAGAGCTGCTTGACCCTGGTAAGCAGGCCTGTTTCCTTGTCGGCTATGGACTGGGCCAGATGTTGTACGTCCGGAGCCCCGGAATCTATTTGCTTGGCCTTGCCCAGGGCGTTCTTTGCCTGGTCCACGGCCTCTATGGTCAGCGGGTCGATGGCAAGTGCGGATTGCCCGTCACTGACGTACTGTCCTACAAGCTCTCCTTTCAGGCGCACAAGTTCCTGCTTGTATTCCTTGTTTTTGGGTTCCTTGGTTATGGCTTGTTCGAGGTAGGCAATGGCGTCGACATATTTGCCGCTTTGGGCGAGTTGCATGCCTGTTTCATAGTCTTGTTTACCCGCTTTGCAGGCTACAAGAGCCAAAAGCATGAAGCAAAGAATGGCGGCCTTGAAAAAATGTCTCATCACTTCCCCCCTGGACGGCAGGCCGGTTTTCCCAGCCGCTCTATTTAAGGTACTTAAGGTTTATCGTATCACCTGACGTCTTGGTCACTTTGCAGCGGAAATACTTATCCTGAAAATAAGACATGGTTATTTCGTTGATAAAAAAATCGGGCCATCCTTTGTAGGATACCGAATAGGTGCCTTTGCCTTTATTATATTTAATGAGGCTGGCAGCAGCCACTCCCGGTACATCGGCTTTGAGAATTTCCGCAACTTTTTTGGCCGAGGCATGGTCGGGCAGGCTGGCGATGCGCAGGGTAATTCCCCTTTGTCCGAAAATTTCATTTTCCCATGCCTGGGTCAGCTTGGCAGAGAGATCGCGCCAGACTGCATCCACACACTTTACTGATCCTTTGTCCAGAGCCATGAGGCGGTTGTCGCCAGGAACAGTCTGCACGTTGGCTGCTGTAGCCAGAACTTTACCGTCGTCCGGACGGTGAATGGAGGTGGTCAGGCTGACTTCATTGACTGAGAGAGTGATGTCTTGAAACGTGGAAGATGAGGACTGCGCTTCAATTCCCACATCCAGAAGCAGGGAGGGCGTGCCTTCGCTTTCAGCAACCTTGATGACGGTGAAGCCGCTGTTTTGAAGCTTTGCGGTAATGCGTCCGGCTGCCTTTTCCGCGGCAATGCGGTCGTTGGGCTTTACATTTGGGGAGATTCGTACGGCGACTTTGGGGTTACGCTGCATGGAGACAAGCCTTGTAAGCTTTTTGGAATCGTCCAAGAGCTTGGGTATCTCCACGCCAGCCTCAATGGTTATTTCAATGGCGCCGTAATCGTTTTTTTCTTCTTTGAGGATCTTTACGTTTTTGAGATAGCCGGATGATCGGCTCATGATCTGGTCGCGCACGGTCATAAAGTCGCGCACTTCCGTGGAAGAAGTTATCTGCGTACCTATGGCTTTTTCCAGAAGAGCACGTTTTGCTTCGAACAACGCTTTTTCTCTGGCGACGACCTCTCGTCCCGGTTCAAAAAAGCTCATGCCCGTTGCAGTATAGCGTTCGTCGGCAGCATGCAGGGCAGTAAGCAGGAACAAAAAACAGACGAGCGTCAAAAGGGTACGCATGCAGTTCATAGGGGAATGTTTCCCGTACATACAACAAAGTTTTAGGGAAAGACCAAACCGTACAATTACATCATAATATTGCCACAAGGCAGGTTTGATGACAACCCGGATGGGGAAAAAGTAGAAGAAGGCTAATTTCTTGAAACCACTTGGGATTATAAGAAAAAAATTTTTCCAGAAAAAAGCATGAGAAAATATAATGCCTCTCGGCATGGAGAAGGTGCGCCGGTTTGTGCGAAAATTATACCGGCAACATGGTGGTGTTTACTTTTGGAAGGTGGACTATTCCGTCAGGATTTTAGCGTATTGCTCGAAGATTTCTTCTTCTGAAGGGCAATCTGTTGATGCCGCCTTGTGGATTTGCAAGCTCTTTTGCAAATGTTCAGCGAGTAATTTTGAAGAGAGTGGATCTGTTATGAAACCGTTGTATCCATCTTGTATGAAACTGCTTGCTCCAACAAATTCTGTTGTTACGACGGGAACTCCGCAGGCAAGAGCTTCAACTACAACATTGCCGAATGTGTCATAGAACGAAGGATGACAGAGTGCATCCAGTGAATTATAGAACAAAGGCATGTCTTTGATTTTCCCCAGAAAAAAAATGCGCTCTTTTATGTTTAAAGTTTCTGCCTGCTGTTCATATTTTTGGCTGTTTCTTCCTCCTGCTACCGCCAGAATAACATCTTCTGTGAGATGGGGGATGGAATTGATAAGTTGGTACAACCCTTTCAATTCGAAGTTTGTGGAGCAAAAGCCTATTATCCTGGCGTGTTGAGGTAGGCCGAATTCTTTTCTTGCAGCATTGCGTTCTTCGGCGTTCAGAGGATGGAATTTGTTTTTGTTGATGCCGTTGGGGATAACGCATGTTTTGGGTCCGGCTTCTGGAAAACTGCGGCAGATGTCGGACTTGATGAAAGGGGAAAGGGCTATGAAGTGTGCTGTTCCGGGATGGGTGTATATTTTCCGATCAAAACTGACGAGCAGATGATTGATTGGGCTGATGAATCTTTTGACTTGTTTTTGCAGGCGTGCGGAGGTTGAAGGCTGCGCCTTGAGCGAGCGGCGCATGAAGTCCGCATGGGGACCGCCGGACCTGTATGCAGTGCATCCCGGAACCGGACTGAAGGCCATGGAACGAACTGACTTCGGCAGTGCGGACAACCTTTTTTGGGCGGCCAGCCAAAAGCTGACTTCCTTGAATAAACGGCCTCGGAAAGGAAAAGTTATTTCATTTATTCTTTTGTCATGGATGTTTGTGGAATTCTTTCCACAATATACAGTGGTTGAGAAACCATTGTTTTGCAAGTAGTGGAAGAAGTTGAAGCATACGCGTTCAACGCCTCCATATTGCGAAAAATTACGAATGAACAATGCTATTTGTGGAGATGCGGTCGTCATTGTGAAAAATTGTGCCGCCTTACCGTGTTGAAGGAAAGCTGGATGTTTGAGTTCACTACAGAGTCGCCATGTTTGTATCTGTAATCATACCGACATTCAACCGCGCATTGAATGTCGAGTCTGCAATCCGTTCTGCCCTGGCGCAGAGTTACCCGGATTTTGAAGTTATTGTGGTTGATGACGGGTCCACCGATGAGACTCCCTATATCCTGAACCGACTGGATTCCCCGCGGCTTCGGGTTCTTCGGCAGGCGAACAAGGGCGTTTCCGCGGCCCGCAATGCGGCAATTGAAGCGGCGCAGGGGGACATGATTGCCCTGCTGGATTCGGATGATGTCTTTTTGCCCGGCAAACTTGCAGCCCAGACCTGTTTTATGCAGGAACACGGTCTGGATATCAGCCAGACCCGTGAGATCTGGATCCGGCGCGGCCTGCGCGTCAATCCCATGGACAAGCATGTCCAGCCGAGCGGGTGGATATTTTCTCAATGCCTGGATATGTGCCGTATTTCTCCATCCACCGTCATGTTTAACCGCAAGGTTTGGACCCAGGCCGGGCCGTTCGACGAAAATCTGCCCGCCTGCGAGGACTATGATCTATGGCTGCGTGTGGCTTTGCGTTTTCCGGTGGGACTTGTGGAGCAGGCGTATACGGTCAAGCAGGGCGGACATGCGGATCAATTGTCCCGGTCATTCATCGGGCTGGATTTGTTTCGTATCCGTGCCTTGCTGCGAATTCTTGATGACCCGGTCCTGACCGAGGAGCCGCGCCGTCTTGTGGAGCGTCAGCTGCGCCGGAAAGCCCGTATTCTGGTGCGGGGAGGACTCAAGAGGGGGCGTGTGGTAGAACCGATGCGCGTCAAAAAAATGGTAGAGTCTGCCATTGGGCCGATTTTTGCAAAATAATTTGCAGTACACTCCGGGCAATGAAAAGCTGTCTCCTGTCGGGAATCAACAGGAGACAGCGTACGAAGTCGGTTGCAGAGGGTTTGCAATCCGTGGCTTTTAAGCCGGGTGCTCGGTTTTGATGACGGCCTCGGATTTGATTCGGTCCAGAAGCTCGGCCAGCACGGCTTTGACATTTTCCCGAATGTCGCCAGCCACGATAATGAAGAGCAGGTCGTCGCCGAGTTGGAGTTTTCCCTGGCAGGCTTCGACAATAACACGGAAGATACCTTCCCGGCTCTCGTACTCCCGGCGAAGTTCTTCAATGCGGTCGAGGTCCGACGTAATTTCCACGCTACTGACCGGTGAATGGTCTTTGCGTGACCAGCCCCGGACAACGCCGTTGTGAGCCAGGATCATACCCACGTTTTCGGCAAAGCCCGGTTCTTGTTTCAATTGTTGGATGGTTTGCGTAATATCCATAAGCGCACCTCACGGTTATTTGATGGCATGACGTTGCTCAATTGAAGTTTTGACCCGTAACGGGGATTTTTAATGTATAGTTTTTCCGAGCTGCAGGAAAGCCTGCCTTCACTGAAACAATCGCGGATTGTATCGGGTGGGTTCGGGCTGTGGGTGGTCTGGTCCGGCCAGATGACCAAGGCACTTACCCAGACTTTGCAGGACCACGGCGGCATCAAGATGACCTCGGCCCCTTCCCAGGCCTTGTGGTTCTTTTCCTCGACCGAAGTGTTCAAAGCCCTTGCACGGTTGCAGATTTGGGCCCGCCTTAATCCTCTCCATATTTTTTTCCAGGTCATTCCCGCTTCGTTTCTGGTTGGATGGGATATGACCATCTCCCTTTCCGTATCTGCGGACCTGACGGTCCAGAATATGGTCAGCCCCAGTTCCTTTGAGGTTCTGGTTCATCCCAAATGCGTGGCGGACGTAAAGGGAATTGCAGGACTTTCCACAGATCCAGTCAACACCCTGCCGGGGGTGGCAAATGTGGAATGGGCTACCCTGCAGGCCGATCCCAGCTATTCCTATGAATCCTCCCTTGGCTGGTATTTCATCATCAAGCCGTTGGGAAATCCCCTGGATAGGGATTTCATGCAGGGATGGCGTCATTTTTTTTCCTCCGCCGAAAGTATTATCCAGCGGCTGGGCATAAAGTTTATCTTCAATGAAACCTGCCTGATTCTTCCTTTGGAAAATTTGCGTCTGCTGCGGACCTGGTGCAAGGAGATGATTTCCCTTGTGCACTCCATCAAGTCGGACCCGGACGGTAATTATTGGCCGTGCACCATGGTTGCGGTGCAGAAAGAAGGGCGGAATTTCAACGAGGATCTGCCGCGCAAGGTCAACCTGGACTGGCAGCGCCTGACGCCCGATTATCCCTACCTTACCTACAGGTATGCCTATCTTTTGGGCAGCGAATTCAACATCAATCAGGTTGCTTATTTCAGCGAGCGATTGGGGTTGGACAACTGGTGCTATGCCAGCCTTACCGAAGACGCCGAATCCGGGACCGGGGGCGGGAGCCTCCATGTCTCTGCGCCTCGCCGCCTGCAGGCAGGAGTGGAGAGCGAATGTTTTTATTGCGGCCTGAAAACCCACCGGCCCATCGATTGTCCGTCGCGACAGATAATCCCCTTGCGCCCCAAAGTCTGGGAAAAGTTTGTTTCTTTGGGGATGGACGATTTTGATAAGATTTCACAGGAAGTTGACGACATCCTGAGTGCAGACCAAGTTGGGGGGCTTGCCGAACTTTTGGATAATAAAGGCAAGTCAGGCGTTTATATGCGCTGCCTCTTTGAGATATCCCAGCCTTTTCAGTTGCGCCTCTTCAGCCATCTTTGGAGGAGCAGAAGCAAGGATTGGGAAGGAGCGTTCGATCATCTTTCCCCCGAAGAAGGTGAATACATATGGGCCGCTTTGGAGAGCCTCAGGCTGAATAACCACAGCAATGCCGAGCACCTTCTGGCTCAGGCCATGGTCCGCTATCCACGCAGTTACCAGCCGCGCTCATTGCAGGCGTTGCTGCACATGGAAGCCGAGGACCTGAACCAGGCGTTGTTTTTCTTCGAAGAAGCGCAGCGACTGAGCTATACGGATGTGCAGCGGGCCGTTTTCAGTATGAACCAGGCTCGTTGCTATGAAACCCAGATGAGCTTTGAAAAGGCCATCCAGCTTTATAAGCAGGCCGAGCAGTTTGCGCCTTCCTGGTTGGATACTGTTTACAGACAGGCGGTATGTCTCATCAAAATGGGATTCACCGAGCATGCCATGGTGATTCTTCTGGATTTTATTGCTCGTGACGCCATGTACTTCAACCGCATTCTCATAGATCCGGAAATAGAGCGCGGCCGTTTTCATATAATGAACGCTTTGTGGGATATATGGGATGAGGCAAAGAACGAGGCCGAGGAAGCACGTGAGCAGGTGGAACAGCTCGAAAGCAAACTCTTTCAGTGGTTTACTCCTGAAAACGAATTTCTTGAAAAAAGCCGTGGGAAACTGGAGGTGCTGCAGCGTCTTACAAAGGTTGAAAACTTTGTGGCGTTCAAAAGGCTGCAAAGCGGCGTGATGCAGATGGAAGCAGAGCTGCAGGAACGTGTCGCCAGTGAAATCAAAGTGGTGGAAAAGCGTGTTTCCATTTTGCTTGAAAGGCTGATTGAAGTGCAGAGAGAGGCCTCGTGGTTTCCGTTTCCGAAGTTGCTGCGGGAATTCAACCGGGACTTTAATTTTTGTGCGGATAAATTGAACTGGCTGAAGACCCAGAATTTGCACACTGCTGAGAATTTTCGGAAGGGGCAGGTTTATCTTGGCGAGGTGGATGAGCGATTACATGTGCTGCAGGGGCGCCTGGTGACGCTGCGGGTTATTCGGGACGCCACTTTTTTTATTTTGCTTTTGGGGCGAAACTTCATCTGGATGGAATTGGTCGGACTGGGGGTCGCCATTATTCTGGTTCCTCTTCTGATTTATGGAATGCAGAATTATATCACCGGATGGGCTGTTGATCTGCTTCTTAAGGAAAAATGGCAGCTGCAGAAAGGGCTTATTCTTATTCTCAGTATTGTAGCCATGGCAGTGTCCGCCCTTAAGACGGCGATAATTTTTGAAAAGCGCAAAGAGCAGCTTTTTAATGAAGAGTATGAAAAGGCCGTCACTTCGAGAAAAGACCGTAAAAAGAACAGCAGGCGCAAACAGAATGGCAAAAAAAGTAAGGCCAAGAAGAGCTGATTTTCATACATAAGTCTCTCTCTCTGCCAGCCCCTTCGCTCTTTATGTGGGAGGGAAGAAGATCACTGCCTTTTTTTTGATGACGCTCTGGAAATACGCGGCTTGAGTTTTCTGCTGAGTGAAGGGCATGGCTACTTGTCCTGACAGGGGGGAGCATCTCCGGAAATGCAGGCGGGATTTGGGGCGTCCGCTGCCTTTTTATGTTCTATATCCTCTCATAAGTCCTCGGAGTGGGCGTGTGCTGTTCCTCAGTATCCGTGTGGTCTTCGAGTCGCCCGTTAAGAACATCCCAACATGCGTGCTGTCTGCTGCTGGTTAGCGAGATTGTGGCCTTTTTCGTATGGTGTCAGCAGATGCCACTTCAAGAATCTCTTTGCCGTGGGCAAATGTGCATTCTTGTGTGCTAGGAAGGGCATTACAGAAGGGAGACGGGCATCTCAGAACTCTGCCTGTCCTTTGCCCGAAGGGGGCATGGAGGGGGGCATACGGAAGCCCGAATAAGAAAGAAACCCGAATAAAAAAAGGGTTGCGGTGATAATCACTGCAACCCTTTACTTTCGTGGCGGAGAGAGAGGGATTTGAACCCTCGATAGAGTTTCCCCTATACACGCTTAGCAGGCGTGCGCCTTCAGCCTAGCTCGGCCATCTCTCCGCGTTGCTTCGACTCCTCGTCGAAGAGGGATAGTTCCTAAATGGACTGGGCTCTGATGTCAAGCCCTGTCTGCATACTTTCTCTATTCTTTGTTCTCATGGCTGGATCGAAAGCTTATTACGATGGGAGCCGTGGCAATACCGAAGCTTTTACGCAGCTGGTTTTCCAGATAACGTTTGTAGGAGTCCTTGATAATCTTCGGATTGTTCACAAAGAAAAGAAAACGGGGCGGGGAAGTCTCCGGCTGGGTCAGGTAGTAGAACTTCGGCCGACGATATTTGACCTGCGGCGGTTGGTGGCGGGTAATGGCATCCCGCATCACCCGGTTGAGTTCGCCCGTGCCTACGCGGATCTGGCATTCCTTCCACATACGCTCGGCCAGGGGAAGGATGTCTTTGAGTCCGGTTCCCTTGAGGGCGGAGGTGTACACCAGCGGTGCGTGGCTGCAAAAGCGCATCTGATCTTTGAAGTATTGTTTCACTTCATTGAGTTTGCCGCGTTCTATCAGGTCGATTTTATTGACGGCAACCAGGAAAGGCGTCTTTTCCTTGACCAGAAAATCCAGAAGTTTTTTATCCTGAGTGGTCAGCCCCACAATGGCATCCAAAACCAGAATGACAATCTGCGCCCGTTTGCTGCAGGTCAGTGCCCGAACAACGGAAAATCGTTCCAATGATCCTTCAACCTTGGCTTTGCGGCGCACACCTGCGGTGTCCACAAAGGTGTAACGCTTCCCTTTATGGTCCACCGTGGCATCCACGGTATCTCTGGTGGTGCCTGCAATGGGGCTTACGATAACCCGTTTTTCCCCAATGAAGGCGTTGACCATACTGGATTTCCCTGCGTTGGGACGCCCCAGCATGGCGATGCGCAGCCCTCGTTCGGGGCCTTCGGCTTCGTCTTGGTCCGGGATGTCTTTGATCAGCCTGGCCAGCTCTTCGCGCAGGAAGTTGCGGTTGTGTCCATGCTCGCCGGAGACGCCGAGCATTTCAAAGCCAAGAGCGTGAAATTCAGCCAGTAGTTCGGCTTCCCGCTCTTCGCCATCTATTTTGTTTACGGCCAGAAGTACGGGCTTATTATGCTTGCGGATGTATTCGGCCACACGTTCGTCCAGCGGCGTAAGGCCTTCACGTCCATCCATTACAAGCAGGATGGCGTGCGCCTCTTCCACTGCTTCGCGTGCTTGGGCGAAAATGCCTTCTTCTATGCGGTCTTCTCCCGCATCGAGCACTTCGATGCCGCCGGTATCGATAAGTGCTACGCGCCGGTCGTCAAAAAAGGTTTCACCGTAGATACGGTCGCGCGTAACCCCCGGCTGGTCGTGGGTTATGGCTGCGTTTTTCCGCAGCATACGGTTGAAAAGGGTGGACTTTCCCACATTGGGGCGTCCGACGATGGCAATGGTCGTGGGCATAATGCTGTTTTCCTGATGTATTGTATTGATTGGCCAGCCCGGAGGTTGGATTGCAACAAGCTAATGCGGGCAGCCGTGGCTGTCTACCTATTATCCACTACGAATTCAACTCTCATTGTTGAACCCCTGCGGCAGATGAAGTAATGCCAGGGATGATTCATTGTTGGGACAGGGGTGTTAGCTGCTTTTGGGCTACCGGGCCGGAGTTCGTACCGGGATATTTTTTTGAGATCACCACGATTGGAGTAGCGTATTGATGCGGGTGCGGGATAAAGTTGTCGGACAGAGTGGCAAGCCATTTGGTAGCTCTTTGCAAAAGGATTTCTCTGCTGTTCCTGCCGGTTCTTCAGCTCCATTCAGACATATTATTCCGCTGTTGCCGTTACTTCCTTTGGTCTTGTTGTTTGCCGGGGGCCTATGCTTGGCCTTGGGGCAATCCTTCGGCATGTGGCTGCCGTTTGCTTACGACGGCGGTGTCTGGGATGCCTACACCGCCCTGGCTCAACCGCATGTTTTCAAATCCATACTATTATCTTTATGGGTTGCATTTGTCTCGGCATTTCTGGCCGTATGGTTGGGATTGTTTCTTGCGTACGGCGTTTGGAAGCTTCCGGATACATTACAGAAATACGCCGTAATCTACAAAGCTCCGTTGGTTTTGCCGCACATTGCCGTGGGCTTCATCATACTCGTCTTTTGGGGAAAATCCGGAATATTATCCTCTCTTGCCTATCATTTAGGGGCCATCGAGCAGACAGGGGACTTTCCGACCATAACATATAGTCCGTACGGCCTTGGGCTGATTATGGCGTATGTGCTGAAGGGAGCGCCCTTTGTAATCATACTGGCCTACGGTATGCTCAAACGCTTCGACTTTCGGTTGGTCCAGACGGCCCGCATGCTCGGGGGGAGTGAAAGCATTATTTTCTTTCGTCTGATAGTGCCGTTTCTTAAGCCGGTGCTGCATACCGCCTTCATTATTTTGTTCTTATACGCCGTGGGAGCTTTCGACATCCCTTTTTTGATTGGCGGCAGCGTTCCAGAGATGCTGCCTATTAAAATCTACAATTTGTATTTCAAGCGGGAATTGACGGACAGGCCGCAGGCAATGGCCATATTGAGCCTGATGTTCCTGTTTTCCGCCGTATTTATCGCAGGCTACCTCCGGTTGGCCGGGCGGATGCACCAGGAGGAACGCAAGCTGTGAGAAACCTGCGGGTATTTGCGCTTCTCTTTTTTCTCTTCGTATTTCCCGTGTTTGTTCTCGGGATTTATGCCGTGGCCCCGGGGTGGCATTTCCCAGACATCCTTCCTTCACGATTCGGAGTGCAGGGGCTTGCCGCTGTTTTTCATATGGGGATGCCTTTGGTTGTGAGTATTTTGAGTTCCCTGGGGTACTCAATGGCGACCGTGGCGTTGACGTTTGCGGTAAGCCTTTTGCCTGCACGGCATCTGGCCCGAAACGACTTCAAGGGAAAGACGGTGGTAGAAGGGGTGTTGCTTGCTCCGGCTCTGGTTCCTTCCATGATCTTCTCCATGGGAGTGCATTACTTGTTTATTCGTATGGGATTGGCGGATACAGTGTTGGGGGTGGTGCTGGTGCTGACGGCATTCAGCTATCCTTACATGCTGAGGGCCTTGATTGCCGGTTACCACGCTGTTGGTGTTGATTACGACCTGTGCGCCCGCAATCTGGGCGCTGATGCCATGACCAGAATTTTGCGGTTGGACCTGCCGCTTCTTGTGCCCTCTCTTGTTGCTGGTGGGTCTGTGGTTTTTCTTGTGGCTTTTTCCGAGTATTTTTTGGTGTTTCTCATCGGGGGCGGAACCATTCCTTCGTTTACGGGGTACCTGTTTCCACACCTGACCGGGGCCGATAGAAGCGTTGGGGCGGCGCTGACCATAGTCTTTCTCTTTGTCCCGGTCGTTTTGTTCTTTCTTGTGGAGGCTGGCGTGGCTGCCCTGTACAGGAAGAGGGGGATGTATTGAATTTGGCCAGAGAACGATTTTGTCGTTGACAACTGCGTGCGAGAAAAGATAAACGCATCTCCTCGTTCAGGAGAAATCCTGAACTGCGGAGCGGTAGTTAAGTCGGTTATAACGCCGGCCTGTCACGCCGGAGGCCGCGGGTTCGAGTCCCGTCCGCTCCGCCACCTTGAAGCTCAAAGGGCCAGTTACCGTTTGTAATTGGTCCTTTTTTTTGCGGCCTGTGAGAGAAGGGCCGCGGGTTGATCGCGGCACGTCCTGTGCCGCGCCCCTGCGGGCGGCTCCGCATAGCTGCGCCGTCCGATTTTGCCGTCCTGCAAAATCGTCGAGTCCCGTCCGCTCCGCCACCTTGAAGCTCAAAGGGCCAGTTACCGTTTGTAATTGGTCCTTTTTTTTTGCGGCCTGTGAGAGAAGGGCCGCGGGTTGATCGCGGCACGTCCTGTACCGTGCCCCTGCGGGCGGCTCCGCATAGCTGCGCCGTCCGATTTTGCCGTCCTGCAAAATCGTCGAGTCCCGTCCGCTCCGCCACCTTGAAGCTCAAAGGGCCAGTTACGTTTGTAATTGGTCCTTTTTCTTTTGGCGGCCTGTGAGAGAAGGGCCGCGGGTTGATCGCGGCACGTCCTGTGCCGCGCCCCTGCGGGCGGCTCCGCATAGCTGCGCCGTCCGATTTTGCCGTCCTGCAAAATCGTCGAGTCCCGTCCGCTCCGCCACCTTGAAGCTCAAAGGGCCAGTTACGTTTGTAATTGGTCCTTTTTCTTTTGGCGGCCTGTGAGAGAAGGGCCGCGGGTTGATCGCGGCACGTCCTGTGCCGCGCCCCTGCGGGCGGCTCCGCATAGCTGCGCCGTCCGATTTTGCCGTCCTGCAAAATCGTCGAATTCCGTCCGCTCCGCCACCTTGAAGCTCAAAAGGCCAGTTACGTTTGTAATTGGTCCTTTTCCTTTTTGCGGCCTGTGAGAGAAGGGCCGCGGGTTGATCGCGGCACGTCCTGTGCCGCGCCCCTGCGGGCGGCTCCGCATAGCTGCGCCGTCCGCTCCGCCAGAAAGAAAAAGGACTTCAAGCAATTGCCTGAGGTCCTTTTTCGTTTGCGGATTGAGGTGGTTCGTGGAGCGTACAGCCTATTTCGTCTTCTTTACTGTCGCGATTCTTGAACGGACAGGTATATTCACTGAATGCAGTCCGGGCTTCTGTCCGTGGAGATCGAATTCAAGCTCAACTCCCGGCCTGAAGAGTAGTGTATGCGTTGAGCCTCCAAAGTGGAACATGCCGAGGGGATCGCCTTTTTCTACGTGCTGCCCGGGGTAGACGGTTATTTCATTGGAAGAGACCTCGGCCATTCCGACAAACATTACGCCCATCAAGCCGATATCGGGATTGTCCGCTTGGATGAGCACCAATCCACGGGTTGCAACGTGGGTGATGTACCCTTGGGATTCGTTGGGCCCTGCCGGATCAAACCCCATGCTTTGTGCTTCGGCGTAGTATGAGCCGTCGATGTTTTGCGTTTTGACGATAGTTCCGCTGACCGGACTGTGCCAGCGATGGTAGCTGAGCGCGCTCAGGAAGGCCTGATAGATGGTTCCGCCCTCGAACTGTTTGGCCAGTTTTTCATCCCCGAGCATGTGAACCAGTGAATACGGCTGGGCCTTGATCCAGAAAGTGTCGCTTAGTTTTACTTTGTGGGCCAATTTGTAGGGGGCGGATTCGCAGGCATTGGCAATGACGGCATCGTCCTTTGGTGATGCAATCGGGCGACGGCCTTCTCGGAAAACGCGGGTAAAAAAATTATCCCACGAAGTAAAACCCCAATACGGCTTTTTCGGATCACAAACAAAATCATCGGCAAACGTGGGCATGGCTTTCATTGCGTCGCGGCCGAACCAGCCGTGTTTCGGGTCGTTGTTGAGTACATAGCACGACTCCGGTGAGCTGAGGAATACTGCCCACTGGTTGAGTATCTTTTTAAGTTGGCGATTCACCTTGCTATTGAGAAAAGCGACAGTTCCGGCTGGTGTGCCCATGGGCCAGTCAAGAATCGCATTGATGGGAAACCCCACCAGCCCGGTTCTGTTGAACTCGGGAGCACGCATCATGATGGTGTTCAACAGCTGCAGCATGTGCTTATAGTCTCGAACCTGCGGTTTTTTGGTCGGGTCCTCGTTATAGGGAGGCTTGGTCGGGATCTGTTGGAACATTTGGGTAAAAAGCATGAAGAGTTGCGGATCATTTTCTATGAGGTCTTTGAATTCCTGAATAACAGGAATCAGCGGCACATCCCCTTTGGCCTTGGTCGCGCGGATTATGTTCGTCTGCCAGTCCTCCAGAGTTGTCTGATCCGAAGGCAACCATTCTCCGACCTTGTACGGAGTCGGCTGGTCGGAAGTTGCTGACCTTGCAGACAGTGACGCGCAAAAAAAGAGAACTGCTGAAATGACGAAGACTGTTACTTTGTTTTTTGAAAAAAGTTTGTCTTGCATGACATCTCCCTGCAGTAAACGAGGTTGAGGAAAGAGGGCTGTTAAGATCGCTGTAAGTCCAAAAAAAATTCTTCAATTGAGCATATCTTATATGGGGAGGTATCTCTACGTAAAAGAGCATTCATATTTATGTTTGGTCCATTTTTTAGTGCTTGGGAAAAAGGGAAGAGGGCCGCGGGAGGACACGCCCTGTGTCGGCGTCCGTGGAAGGAACATGGCTGCAGAGCATGCCTTTGTTAATCGGAAGGGATAGTGGTTGAACCTGTGTGTGCTGAATGCTAATTAAAAACAATGAAATTCAATTTTTCTACAGCATCCCAAATCGTTTTTGGCCGCGGCAGTGTTGAAGGTATCGGCGGATACGCAAGCCGGAAGGGGACCAAGGTCTGTTTGGTCTGTGGGGGGAACCCGGAGAGGGTGGCCTCTCTTCGTGACTTGCTGGCTGAAGCTGGGCTTCAGCCGCATGTTGTCCCTATTTCCGGAGAGCCCGACACCAAAAGCATACAATTGGAAGCAGGACGGGTTCGCGACCTTGGTTGCGATCTGGTCGTAGCCGTCGGTGGCGGGAGTGTAATGGACGCTGGAAAGGCCCTGGCTGCACTTCTGACCAATATCAGGGACGTTTATTCCTACCTTGAAGTTGTGGGCGACGGCATGCCGTTGGACCATCCTCCTGTTCCGCTTATTGCCGTGCCCACAACTTCGGGCACCGGAGCGGAAGTTACGGCAAATGCGGTTCTGCTTTCCCCCGAGCATGGGGTGAAGGTGAGCCTGCGTTCAACGGAAATGATTCCGGATATCGCTTTGGTCGATCCTTTGCTGGCAGTCTCCATGCCGCCTTCTGTTACGGCATCAACGGGAATGGATGCATTGACGCAGCTCTTGGAGGCGTTTGTCTCGATAGCAGCCAATCCACTGACTGATTCGCTGTGTCGTGAAGGGATGACGCGCGCGGCGCGTTCTTTGGCTCGTGCGTACGCGGATGGGAGTGATGTGCTGGCCCGTGAGGATATGGCTATGGCATCGCTTTTTTCCGGAATGGCTCTTGCCAATGCCAAGCTTGGGGCTGTCCATGGTTTTGCAGCGCCTTTGGGCGGAGCTTTCCATGCGCCGCACGGAGCTGTTTGTGCAGCGCTATTGCCGCATGTCATGGATGTGAATCTACAGGCTCTACGGGAGCGGATGCCCCAAAGTCCGGCTTTGCAAGCCTATAAAGAGGCGGCCGTTATTCTTACTGGGGAGCCCGGTTCGGAAGCTGAGGATGGGGCGGGCTGGGTACGTGCGCTTTGTCTTGAATTGAACATCCCCAGACTTGCAGCACTCGGCGTAACTGAAGATGATTTTTCGGACTTGGCAGGTAAGGCGGCCAAAGCGAGCAGCATGAAGGGCAACCCCATAGAACTGACCACTGCTGAGTTGGTGGAGATATTGGAGAGGGCTTTGTAGTTTATACGGTTGGTCGAGGTCCCCAGATTTTTGTTGGATTCTGGGGACTTTTTGTCCTCCTTCTTCCTTTCCTTCGGGGGCTGTTCTGGAGCGGGAACGACGAGCAGAGTACTGCCGTTTTTTCTTTGGGCGCGGATAGACGAAAAAAAGCGGAGCAACATTGAAGTCGCTCCGCTTGTGTTCTCTTGGTGCCGAAGGGGAGAGTCGAACTCCCACGAGGTTGCCCTCACTAGACCCTGAACCTAGCGTGTCTACCAATTCCACCACTTCGGCGCGATGTGGAGGAAGAGTATTTAGAGAAAACGCGAGCGTTTGACAAGAAGTTATTGCAAGAACGGCAAGAAAAATTTTAACGAAAGGACTGCCAGTCCAAAAAGAAAGGGTTGAAAGCTTGAACTTTCAACCCTTGTGTTCTTTTGGTGCCGAAGGGGAGAGTCGAACTCCCACGAGGTTGCCCTCACTAGACCCTGAACCTAGCGTGTCTACCAATTCCACCACTTCGGCGCGGTGTGGAAGAAAGTATTTAGAGAAAACGTGAGCGTTTGACAAGAGGCAAGTGAAAACTTTGCCAGCTTATCTCCGGGGCCAAAAGCTATCTGGTTATGGCTCGGCCTTTGTGTAGCCCTCCCGTATAATCGGCCCAGCGAAACGATGTACCCACTATGGGGTTGTTTTTCGTTGCGAATGTTTGCGTGCATTAGAGGCAAGTGCGTTACACAGAAGGCAAATGCACGATTCTCTGGTCTGTTTGGAAATGAAGTATGCGAAGAGAAAAAGGAAGCTGGAACGCTTTGTCTACGGGGGGGCGGCAGTTGGGGGGAATAAGGAAAAGGTGGGATCAAAAGAGAAAGGGTTGAAAGCTTGAGCTTTCAACCCTTGTGTTCTCTTGGTGCCGAAGGGGAGAGTCGAACTCCCACGAGGTTGCCCTCACTAGACCCTGAACCTAGCGTGTCTACCAATTCCACCACTTCGGCGCGGTGTGGAGAAGAGTATTTAGAGAAAACTGGGCGCTTTGACAAGTCCTTTTTGGATTTTTTTGATTTTTTTTTGCGTGCGAAGTAGGAATCATTTGCGCCTTGCGCCTGCTGGTATTTTATTATAGCCAAAGACCGGGCGCGAATAGCGCCCGCTACTGTTTTTGCCACACAAGGAATCCTGCCATGATCGTTGCCAAAGATCCAAAAGAACTTGCCGAGTCATTAAGCGCCTCTTGCGTTACCATCGGAAACTTCGATGGCGTTCACAAAGGGCATCAGAAGCTCATCTCACGGGTCATTCAGCGTGGAGCCAAATTGTCCATGTTGAGTGTCGTTGTCACTTTTGAGCCTCATCCGCTGCGTGTCATAACCGGCAAGAAGACTCCTCCTTTTATTACCCTTATTGAACAGAAGCTGGAGCTTATTTCTGCCATGGGGGTGGAAGCCTGCTTGGTGCTTCCTTTCGATAAAGCCATGGCTGCCATGCCGCCGGAGGAGTTCGTCAAACAATATCTGGTTGATGGGCTGGCCATGAAGGATCTGGTCATCGGCTACGACTATGCATTTGGCAAGGGACGCCGCGGGGACCACACCCTGCTGCGTGCTTTGGGAGAGGAGTATGGGTATTCTCTTGAACGCCTTGATCCTGTTATCATAGATGGTGCAGTCGTCAGCTCCACTCGTATCCGCGATATGGTTCAGGCCGGCAATGTGTGGGATGTTCCAAATTTGCTTGGCCGTTTTTATCAGATTCGCGGCCGGGTCATCGAAGGATTCGGGCGTGGTGCAAGTTTGTTGGGATTTCCCACGGCAAACCTGGAACTGCAGGACGAACTTTTTCCCAAACCTGGTGTTTATGCTGTTTGGGTACAGTGCCCGGAGCTGTCCGAACTGCCCCTTATGGCTGTAGCCAATATTGGTTTTAACCCTACTTTCGGCAACGAACGACTGTCTGTGGAAGCCCATATTCTTGATTTTAAAAAGGATATTTACGGGCAGGAACTCAAAATTCATTTTGTGCAACGTATACGTGACGAAAGAAAATTTTCTGGACCACAGGATCTTGTGGCCCGTATTCGCGAGGATGTTTCCCTTGGCCGGGAAATCCTCAGCGCTCCGGAGGCCCTGATTTAAATGAGAATGATCCGTCGTTACGTCCGTCTTTGGAAGGATATTGTTCGCTCCTACCGCAAGGTCAGCTCGTTCCGTTGGCTGATTTTGGGAGTAGTTGTCGGAATTTTATCTGGTTTTGCTTCTGTTCTCTTCTTTCTTGGTGTTGAAGCAGGCAAGCATTTGTGTCTCAATGTCTGGGCCGGACTCAGTCTTCCGGCACCAGAAGCGGAGGAGGTTTTTCACTCCGTGCCCGGTACATACCGTCCGTGGGTGCTTCCCCTTGCACTTACCGTGGTCGGCCTGTTTACCGGCTTCATGATCAAACGATTTTTTCCGGAAACCCTGTATAGCGGCACGGATGGCACAGATGCCACCATCAAGGCCTTCCACCAGCAGAACGGGCGCATCAAGCCCAGGATTTGGATTGCCAGGACCTGCCTTGCCATTCTGACCATATCCGCCGGTGGCAGTGCTGGACGCGAAGGTCCCATTACTCAGGCCGGGGCCGGTATAGGTTCCTGGGTGGCCGATAAACTCGGCATGTCCACCCGGGAACGCCGCATTATGCTTCTTGCAGGAGCCGCAGGTGGATTGGGGGCCATCTTCCGTGCCCCCTTGGGCGGCGCTCTTACTGCCATCGAAGTTATTTACAACGAGGACTTTGAAGCGGAAGCCGTACTCCCTTCGGTATTGTCCTCTGTTGTTTCTTACACGATTTTCACAATGTTTTTTGGAACGGCACCGATTCTCACAATACCGACTTTTCACTTCAATCCGTTGGAGATCGGCTTTTACGTGGCTTTGGCCGTGGTTTGCTCCATAAGCGGCTGGCTGTATGTGCAGACGTTTCGTTTTGTGAAGTACAGTGTGTTTTTCAAGCTTCGCGAGCGGGTCGGCATTGTCTGGGGACTTGCTATCGGCGGCCTGTGCATGGGCCTTTTGGGCATGGTTTTCCCTCAGTTGCTCACAGGCGGATACGGTTGGCTGGAAATGGCTGTTTTGGGGCAACTGCCCATCCTTATGATGCTGGCAATTTTTATCGGAAAGATCGTGGCTACTTCGGTGACGCTCGGTTCCGGTTTCTCCGGCGGTATGTTTGCCCCCGCCTTGTTTGTCGGTGGATTATCCGGCGGCATGGTCGGCAAACTTTCCGCCATGTATTTCCCTAATGTAGTTACCCAGCCGGGCGGCTATGTGCTGGTGGGAATGGCTGCTTTTTTTGCAGGCGTTGCCAAGGCCCCAATCGGTCCCCTGATCATGGTTTGCGAGCTCACTCAGGGGTACGGTCTGCTGGCTCCCCTTATGCTTTCGTCGGCTTTGTGCATCATCCTTACCCGCAAGTCCAAGCTGTATGAAAACCAGGTGGACAACAAGTTTGAGTCTCCGGCCCATATTGAGGATGCCACGATCAACATCCTCGAGGAAATGCACGTGGGCGACCACTACAAGACGGGGCGCGTAACCGTTTTGGAAGAGGGCATGACGCTCAAGGCGCTGCTCGATATCGTGGCCAATACCAACAACATGTATTTCCCTGTGCGCGGTGCTGATGACCATATTACCGGTATCCTACCTTTGCAGGACATTCGTAAAGTGCTGTTTGAGGATTGCCTTATGGAGCTCATCGTTGTGCGCGATTTGATGCGACGTCCCATCAGCCTGCATCCTCAGGACAACTTGTATAAGGCGCTTTTGGCTTTTGTAGATACGAACTACGGCGAGATCCCTGTATTGAGTCCGGATGACGATACCGAGGTCATGGGCATTCTGAATAGGGAAGACGTGTTCAAGGCATATTCGAAAGCAATCAAGGAAATTCGTCAGAACAATCTTTGATTCACTGGTACGTTTTGACTGTATAAAACTGTACGTCGTCTGTAGGGCGACCTTGGATAGCTGCCAAACCCCACTTCTTTTGAAGTGGGGTTTGTTTTTGTAACGATTTCATTTCGAGATGCTGCTGTTGGGATGTTCATTTGATCGGCTCCGATTGAGCGCAACAGTGAGGCTGAAAAAGGACATGCGGGTATTGGGGCGCTAATATTTGAATAGCAGACGTAACGCTGCCATGAGCAAAAGAACATTTATTTCGTATTGGGGCACGTGGCAGAAGGCTGGTATTGGGCATGGACTCTGATCAGGCCACAAAACCGTGCGTAACGTGTAGTGGTTCATACTTGATCTGACAGTCTGTCCCTTTTGACGGATTACAATTGTCAGATTAGTTGAGCTTTGAAACGTATTCAGTCCAGAGGTGCTTTCCTTCGATTATAGTTGCCATGGGCGTCTTCCCGCAACACATTTTCCCCTGATGCGTCCGTTCCGTGTTGTACTCGGCAACCCATGCGTCAAGA
Source organism: Desulfovibrio sp. 7SRBS1 (assembly GCF_049723905.1). NCBI lineage: Bacteria > Pseudomonadati > Thermodesulfobacteriota > Desulfovibrionia > Desulfovibrionales > Desulfovibrionaceae > Desulfovibrio > Desulfovibrio sp. 7SRBS1. The sequence goes on from NZ_JBJKFD010000001.1 coordinate 301,662, forward strand.
TCAGCCTGCAAAGAATCCAATGAAGTGTAGAGGGTTCGCCGAAATGCGACCTGATAAAACTCATTGAGGATGGTCTTGTGAAAGCGTTCGCAGATGCCGTTGGTTTGCGGATGCCTGGCCTTCGTTTTTGTGTGCTCGATGCCGCACACGCCAAGAAACAGTTCGTAGTCGTGCTTCTCCACACTACCGCAGTATTCCGTGCCTCTATCCGTCAATATCCGCAGTATGCCCATGCCTTGCTCTTCGAAAAACGGCAGAACCTTGTCATTGAGCATGTCTGCGGCAGTGATCGGCGTCTTGGTCGTGTACAGCTTGGCCGCTGCCCATTTTGAATACGTGTCGACGAAGGTCTGCTGGTAAATACGGCCAACGCCTTTGATCGTACCTACATAGAACGTGTCCTGGCTCCCTAGATATCCTGGATGTGCTGTTTCGATCTCGCCGTGGGCAAGATCGTCGTCCTTCTTTTTTTCGAGTGCCTGCACCTGGGCTTCGGTCAGAAGCATTCCCGATTCTGCGGAGAGTTTTTCCAATGCTCGAAGACGCAGCTTGAAGTTGTGCAACTCGTGCCGAAGCCAGATCGACCGCACTCCGGAAGGCGAGACAAACGTCCCGAGCTTGCGGAGTTCATTGCTGGCTCTGGTTTGTCCGTAGGCGGGAAAGTCGGTGGCATAGGCGACAACTGCATCTTCAATGGCCGAATCGACCCTGTTCTTCAGATTCGGCTTGCGCCGATTCTTGTCGAGCAAGGCCTCAACTCCGCCATCCTCCTTGGCTGCCTGGTACCGGTAAAAGGTGTCTCGGGAAAAACCCATAAGCTTACAAGCCCTTGAGACATTACCAAGTTCTTCCGCCAAATTGAGCAGGCCGACCTTGTGTTTTATGACGTTGTGATTGAAACTGGACATGAGGTTCTCCTTTGAGCACAGGGCTCAGTTTGATGGCTTTCAACATTTCCATCAAAAGGGAGAACCTCTCGTTTTTCAAGAGGAACTGTCAGATCAAATCGAAACTACTTCACGTAACGATATCTGTGCAATTTTTGGGTTCGCAAACTCCGCTCCACGTTTTTTTGACGCGCATAGAATCGTTCCCCGATTTCCGGTACGTGAGTGCGTATCCACCGCCTCCACGTACTTCTTCCATACTTGGCGTGTAAGCTTTCCTATTCTCCAAGCTTAATGCCCGGCACTCTGGCCTTCGGGGCCGTCAGAAACAGTCGTATCCGACTGGAGACTAAATAAGACCCCCCCTCGCCAATCGGCGAGGGGGGGCAGTAGTCAGGGGCGTCCTTTTTTAGCTTTGAAGACGACCGGAATTATCCCGAATTATCTTTGATCCCTCATGTTGTCGATAATGGTATTGAGTTCTTGGGCGAGTCGGGCAAGGTCCGTGACTGCTTCCGAAGATTGGGTCATGGAGTCCGATGTCTTGGAAGAGATGCGGTTGATTTCGTCCATGGCATGGCTGATTTGCTCACTGGCAGCGGACTGTTCCTCACTGGCTGTCGCAATGCTGTGTACCTGGTCAGCTGTTTCCTGAATCATCCCTACTATTTCTTTGAGTGCCGTCCCTGCATCCTCAACCAGCTCCGTACTTTTGGATATCTGGTTGGAAGTGGCTTCAGTATTGCCAATGCTCTTTCTGGTACTTTCCTGGATGGCGGCAATTGAAGATGCAACTTCATTGGTCGCGTTCATGGTTTTTTCCGCCAACTTTCGGACTTCGTCGGCAACCACAGCAAAGCCTCGTCCCGCGTCGCCTGCTCGGGCCGCCTCGATGGCGGCATTAAGGGCAAGAAGGTTGGTCTGATCGGCTATGTCGGAGATTACATTCATGATTTCTCCGATGCCCTCTGCCTGTTCTCCCAGATGGGTCATGTCGGACTTCAGCTCGACAGCCTTGGAGTTGATATCATTTATAGTTGTAATGACAGAGGCGACAATATCGGCTCCGTCGTTGGCTTTGGCTATTGTCCGGTCTGCGAGTTCCGCAGCGTTGGAAGCATTGTTTGCAACTTCCATTACCGTGGCGTTCATTTGTTCCATAGCAGTGGCGGCTTCGGATGTTCTGTGTTGCTGCTCCTCAGCTCCTCGGCTCGCCTGCTCCACCTGCGCGGAGAGTTCTTCGGCGCCGGAGGCCGCCTGAATGGACACCTGGTTAGCGTCTTGAGCGGCTTGTCCGATGTTTTTGTTTTGCTCCTCAATCAGCTTCTGCTGTTTTTTTATCTCCGTGAGGTCGGAGAACAGGCTGAACCCGGCGATAAGTTTACCATCCAGATCGTACATCGGGGCCGAATCTATTTGGATGAACACCGTGTTGCCTTTTCGTGTTTTTGTTTCCAGCTGGATATTCTGGATGGCCCGGCGTTCGCGAATCGATTTTCCCGTGCTGGTGGGGTGTCCTTCTTCATTATAGAAGAAAAGGCTGAGGGTTTGTCCGTAGTAGTCCTCTGGTTTCCCATCGTACTCAAGAACGTCAAGTATGGCTTGGTTGGCAAAGATGATCTTTTCGTCTGTATCTATAACGACACATGATATGGTCATTCCGTCGAGCAGGCCCTGGGCGAATCCCAGTTTATGCTTGAGTTCCGCAACCATGCTGCGAATGTTGTTGGCAAGGTGGGCTAGCTCATATTTGAAGTCCGTGCCCAGAGATACGGAAAAATCCCCCTGTGCAACCTTGCTTGTAAATGATTCGATGTTCAAAATCGGGCGAACAATGAGTTTGCGGACGATGAAAATAATGAGCCCTATCAGGATAAGGATGACTACAATACCAAGGCCAATGAGTACATCGCGTTGGGCTATGGCTGTTTCTGCCAGCTCCGATGGATAGGTGCTCATGCAGATTATCCAGCCGGTTGCTGGAACCTGCGCAAAAGTCATCAGTTTTTCTTCGCCATGCCAATCGTAATAGAGCATTCCGTTTTTTTGGGCGATGGCATCGTGTATGAATTTGTGCCCTGGTTTTTGCCCAATAAGTTTTTTTTCCGTAGCGTGGGCTATGAAGGTTCCTTCAGCATCTATTATGAATCCATATCCGCGTTTGCCAAAGCGAACGTTGTCTATAAAATCGTGTGTGAAAAGAGACCACTTGGGAAAGACCGCGACACCGCCGATAAACTGCCCTGCATTGTCCAAGACAGCATGAGAGACAGCGAAGATCAGTTCCTTTTTGGCCGTGTTTGCCTTAAAGACTTTTTTGCCGAAATATGACTTTTTCCCTGCGGCCAGCGCCTTGGCATAGGGGCGGGCGCTGACGTCTATTCCAATGAGACTTTGCCCCGCATCATCTACGCCAGCAACGATTTTACCATCCTTGTTGAATACAAGCATGGAGTAATACTCATCGTAAATGCGCAGGTTGTCTTTCATTCTTTCGTGGCACGGGCCGGTTTCCCCCAGCTCCAAGGCATTTTTTACAACTTTTTGCAGTGCAAGTGTGGATGCTATATTTTGAGCTTCATCAATATATACACCAAGCGATTTCCTTGTGTTGTCAGCAAACTGCTCTATAGATTGGGTGCTTAACTTGAGCGTTATGTCATAAGATGATTTGCTGACATAGAATACCATTATTGTAATTGCTGCAATGATGGCAATGCTTGAGGATAGAACTAGAACAGTGCTTACACTTTTCTTGAACATGTGTTTCCCCTTAGCTAGATATGTTTTGTCCAGAATGGTGACAGTTATTCGGTTTGAGCATCAACTGGGGATGTGCAATTTGTTTTTTGTTATATTTTTTTTGTTATCTTGAAAATACTTCCTTTTTTTAGATATGTTCTGATATTTATAGAGGTCGTGCTTGAAATTTTACTATTGATGTGGTGAATTTTATAATGAAATTAATATTTGCAATGTGTTTTTTTGGTTTTATGATAACTTTGTATAAGTATGCTTCATAGCTGAAGACATTTTTGCATCTGTATTTCATCTTTCATATGTTTTAAGTTTATTGGTAAAGAGCTCTTGCGTTGTTTTTTCAATTTTTGATAAGTTTTTGTTTGCTCAGTGTATGTTATTTTTTTGTTTTGCATTGACTTTTTTTTAGTGGATATAACTAGTTTCTGTTTCGTTATTTCTAAAAGCGATACTGTATTTTATTCCTCTATTTAAACCGTGTCAAAATCGATATATAAATAACTCTTTTGTGTCAACCGACACATGGAATAATGCACTTTAATAAGCTATTGCGGGACCAAATGTCCTTTAGAAATGACCTGATACATGCGTTGATGGAACTGGAGCGCGAGCTGGGCAGCTTGAATCAAGTGGCCCTGAAACTTCGTGTCGACCGGGCGGGGTTGAAGCGGTTCATTGATGATGAACGAGGTCTGACTTCCAAGACACTTGAGAAAATCCTTGCTGGTCTCGGGGGGCGGATTGTCTTTGATGTTCCGGCCAAGGATATTGGGCTCTCTACAACTCGTTATGAACAGTATGTAGCTGAAATTTTATATGAAACATCCCGTATTCTTGGTAAGACGGCGGAGGGGATAGCTGGTAAGGGCTTTGGGGGACGGATTACTTCTGGCGTCATCTGCGAAATGCTGGCTGGGACCAGGGAGATGTCTGTGTACGATTTTTACCGCATATGCATGGCTATAGGTGTTTCTGCTTCTGATGTGCTTCAGCGCGCTTCTGAGCTTTGCGGGCGGGATTCTTCCAAGGGATTAGAGGAAGAGCTGGAATAGATCATTGTGTGGCGCCATTTTTTGCAGTGTTCCAGTAGGACGGGCTGTTTTATAGTTCATCATCCGGCGTGTGAAAGATGGAGAGCAAAGGCTGAGGCTTGCTTGTGTGAAAAAAAAGTGGAATTTTTTTTACTTTCTTTTTTGAAAATGAAATCTTTTTTATGTAATCTGACATGATTTGTTGTTGTAGTTATCATAAGCTTTCCACGTCTGTTTACCCCAAAACAGGAATAAATTTTTGCATATTTGCCTTTCGATATTCTGGCTGAGTGTTCGTAACGTCTATGGTCCGCTTCATCTTTTGGGCACAGTGTGCCGAGCCGGTAGCCGTTTTCTCTGAATGGAGCAGGGGGTGGATGTTTCGGATGAAGTCCTGTTGATCTTAGCCAAGGAGCCTGGATATCCGTTGACTCGCGGCTGTTTGTTCTGCACTTGTCATTGCAGTTTTATAGGTATTGTTCAGGTAAACCGTAGGCTTTTTGGGTGGGCTTCGGCAAGCTGCTCAACCCATTTCACGAGACAACCTAACTGAATGTAATCATAGCCGTCACGTTGACGACAATGGCCAACTCATCGAAAGAATGAGGAGGGAGCCGATACTTTTCTTGACCATCGGCTTCTCCTAAATTAGGTCAAGAAGTTGATGTAGAGGTCTCATTTACGCTTTGAGTATTTCTTAACCAATTATTTCTCCCTTTATTATGAAAGACTTAAAAACATCAGATGAAAGCTGTACTCCCGAAAGTGCAAAGCCCATCAAATATATTGTGAGCGCTTGTTTAACCGGTGTGCGGTGTGCCTATGACGGCGAACATCGTAGAGTGGAAAGAATTGTAGAAATGGTCCGCGAGGGGATTGCTCTGCCGGTTTGTCCTGAGCAACTTGGCGGGCTTCCCACGCCTCGCCCCCCTGTAGAAATTTCTTCGGGAAGGGTTGTTGACCAGCATGGCAATGATCTGAGTGATAATTTTGAGCGTGGGGCGCAGGAGGCATTGAAAGTTTGCCGGATGGCTGCATGTTCAAAGGCAATCCTCAAATCGAGATCCCCCTCGTGTGGTAGCGGTTGCGTCTACGATGGGACCTTTAGCGGTGCTCGTATTAGCGGAGATGGAGTTTTTGCGGCACTCCTTAAAGCAAATGATATTGTGGTGTTATCTGATGAAGAATTTGTAGATCTTGTCGAAGAGGAAAGCTGAAGCTTTTCGAGCAAATCAAGAGCTGGATGGCGTGCTCGAATCAAGGGCTTGTGTAGACATGATTTGCCTATTTATAGTAGGCTAACCCTGTACTGAAATATCAGGAGGGGGATATGGCAAAACTCGTGGAAGGGCAGTTAGAGGTCTGGAGACTCGCCAGCGAGCTTTCCACTGCCAGTCATAGCATGGCATCACAGGGGCTCCGGGATTATGTAAGTTATCAGGAAAAGCTTATGACCTATGCCCCGGACATAATTCCTCGTACCGTCGATGTGAAACCAATTGTCGAGTCTGACACCGGACGTATTGTTTCCAAAATAAGTTGAGCTTTTACAGAATTTTTTGAGCGCCGTAGCACCTGGAAAAAGGTGTTGCGGCGTTTTTGGGTGTTTTATTGAAAAGTCCACAGTACACGTAATTAGTCAGGCCTGAAAAACCCGTTTCAGCTTCTACGCCACATTTTCCGCCAGCCGTCGGCTTGAGTCTTTGCCGAGGAGCAGAAACGCCAAGAGCGCAAAAAACTCTCCGATTTTCCGCATCCACTTCCTGAAGTTGAACGCCGCTGCGGCCATAAACAAGTTAATGGCGTCGCCGACCGCGCCCTTGAGATAGCTCCGGGCCATGCGGTGATCGTGTTTGAGATGGCCGATCACCGGCTCGATAGCCGCCCGACGGCGGAAGCGGAGCCGCGCCATAAGGCGCTGGTACGGTGTGTCCTTCTTCTTCGGAGGCTTTGGGATGAGGATTTGCGTGTCACCGACCTGATTCAGGCCCCTGTAGCCTCGGTCGCAGATCGCCATGGACGGACAGACCCCGGTGACCTCCCAACACTGTTCGAGGACATCCGGCAACGTATGGCCGTCGTAGACGTTCTCGTTGAACGACATCGCGCCGACGATGATACACGTAGTTTTTGTGACCGCGATGGACGCCTTGCGCCCGAACTCGTACTGCTTGTGCGCTTTACCCTTGGAGATGCAGAGAATATCGGGTTCGTGTAGGCTGTAGACCTTATTCTTGTCGCTTCGTTTCTGGTCCTTGACCCGCTCGTACAGGTCAAGTCGCTCCTGGTGGCGGCCCAGGGCTTCGCCCGGCAATTTGCGCCGGAGTTCACGGATCAAGGCACCAGCCATTGTCCGCATCTTCCTCGCCTTTTTGGCCATCTTCATCCGTTTCAGCCGAAGCTTGGGGAGCGTGCGCTTGAAGCTGCGGCGTAGACCGACGCCTTCGCTGTCCGCGATCTTACGGCAGCCCTCGATGACTTTGGTCAAAAGCTTCAGGTCGGTAGGAAAGGTTACGTTCTTTTCCTGGACCGTGGTATCCACCGTGATCTCTCGTTTTTTGGCGTCATCACCGTGCAGTTCCACGGAGACCTCGAAAATCAGTCGTGCCCCGTCCTCGCCAATGCGCTTGCGGAAATAGATCAAATCCGTGGGATCGCAAGGCAGCTTCCACTGGAACTCGGTCATACCGCAAAACGCCTGGTAGTAGGGATTTTGCGTCCATGCCTCCACGACCCGTTCGTCGCTCAGATTCTCCAACTGCTTGAGCAGCATCAGCCCGACCATTAGCCGGGGCGGCTTGGCTGGCCGACCTTGGTCGCTGTAGAGTCCGGCGAACTCCTCCTCGAATCGCCCCCAGGGAATTCTCCTCGCCAATTGAAGGAGCGGAGCCTTCGGATTGAGCTGGTCCAGAAGGTCTGGGTAAAGGAACGTACCCTGCGGCTGTTTTTTGGATTTTGCCCTCATGATTCTCCCGCCATTCGCTGCATCATTTCGACCGGTTTTATACTAATTCACAACGTTCTCTGGTCGAAAATACTACATTGTACAAGGAGAATTGTTAATAAAAATCAATCCACTAGAGATATTTCAGGCCCGACTAATTACATTTTTTATTTACTTGCTATAGGGGGACACTCTAAATGAGAATTAGGAAATCCGGGGGGCGTATAGGACAAATGCCGGATAAATGTAGGTAGAATGCGGGTTTTCTAATAGGGCACAAACAAAAATTGAGCGAAATTTCAAAATGAGAAAATAGCCCAAAATCGTCGATTTTGGACGCTCAAAATGAGAAATGTTGAGCGGCATTTTTTGTGTCTTAATCCCATCAATTTCACGGGGATAACCTGTTGTTATCCCCGTTTCCTATTAATTATTATGGGGCTAACATTAACGAAAAGTTTTACCCAAACTTTTACCTTTGTACTTGCGATTAACCGTATGATATTAAAGAAAAAATAAAGAAATACACACGGGACAACTTTTACCTTTTGCAAACCTGAATACACTACTTCCACGGTGAAACCATTGCACAAACCTATGCGTTAGCTTCTTTGTGTAACAGACTAAAATAACAGGATTTAACAAGATACATAGTGCGATTCCTTTTTTGTCCTTCGCGCCTATGTTTTTATAAGAAAGTTGGACAACAAGTTGGACATTGCAAATATGTAGTAATAAGCCTCAATATAAGGACATTTTTTCTAGCAAGAAAAAAATAAACTTGGACGCTGTATCACAGCTTCGGGATGCCAGTTCTCAGGTCAATCCTGCAACCAAACCTGCAATCACACAAAAAAACAAAAAATTATTTTATACCAATATGTTAAGAAGAAAAATCAAAAAATAAAGTTGCAACCCAGTTTGACTCACAGTGTTTCAACTTCATTGGCGTAAGTTGAAACGGAACATGAAACACCAAAATCAGGAAATATTTTCGTTAATTCAAGGGGATACAGCTATGTGTTAAAACTCGTAAACTTGAAACTATTTACGCTTGCTTTTTTACAGCCTCAAGTCGAGCATATTTTTCGCGTAACATGCTATTTTCTTTCCATAATTGTCTATTTTCAGCAACAATGTCGCGGCTCAGTTGTCGCTCATTGTGTAGTTCGTCTTCTAGTCTGGAGCAGCGGCAAAGTGCCTGTTGCAAACGGCTCTCTGCTTCGTCGACATTTTTGCTAATAATACCTGCATGCTGGGGGTTTTTATCCGACTCGAGGACGGGTTCCTTGCCCAAAATAAGCCAGTCAAGTGAAGCGCCTGTCTTTTTACACACGTTTGAAACAAAAACTATGTCAGGAGTTCTATCGTCTCTTTCGTAATTCCCGATAGTGTTTTCATGAGATCCTACGAGGTTAGCGAAGTCTTTTCGACTCATTTTTCCTCGCAATACTTTAAGTCTGTAGCCAAATGTCATTATTTTAAAGTCCCTCTTCTATCATTCCCACAAACTTTAACGCCCAGAAACTGACGCATTCCACTTGAATCTTCTGAATACACAAATGAAATATTTTTTGGGCTATTTTACACGAATGAGTTGACTTACGGTCCCAATCGTGTTTACGTGTGTTTCACGGGTGCTAACTAAATCACTGAATAAAATTCCTAATTAGCATTCGCCTGTGTCATAGGTCAACGAACCAGTTTGGACGGTAAACGGCAGTTTTTGGGACGATAAATAAGCAGCACGCGACATTTTATACCCCCAAAAAAACCAAATAGTAGGCAGGGAGGGAGTCATGAGTAATAGACGCTTTCAGGACAGCCTTGAAGCCATTAACAACAAAAGCAACGTACTGGATTTTATCGAAGAATCACTGATCCACCGGAATGCAAATGAGATGTTGCCTTATTCCGACGATGCGCTGTGCGGACTTGCTCTTATTGTGGGGGAGTTCAGCCGTGACGTTAAAAAATTGCACAATCAATATTCCAAAGAGTCCCACGGTACTACGCACGAAACCACTTTTGATGATGTAGCAACAGCCAGTCAAGCCACGCAGTAGCTATCACCCCGCCTCACACAGCCCATCAATTTTAGGCCGTGAGTTTTGGAAAACTCACGGCCTTTCTTATGCGTCAAGTCCATTGCTCGTAACGTGGCAATTAAATTCAAAGAAAACATATAAACTTTGCATAGTTTGCATAGATGGCATCATTTACACGTACGTTAGCATTACTATGCATTTCGATATGAACAATATAAGCAGTATCTATGTACATCAAAGCATTTAGGAGGATAAACCATGTTAAAATTTCATGATATAAAATGTCTTTTCAGTCCTAAGTTCATTGTGTTGCAATTGCGTCAGCTCCCGCCACTTGAAACGCCTGTTATTGATAGTATTTTTGTGGACAAATCTCAGCTTCCTTTTCCTGTTGTTGCATTGGAAGACATTGAAATGTGCCTGGACGAATTGCCGTTCATCACCCGCGGCGGTCAATCCATTTCGCTGGGCGGCGACTCCCTTGAAGGGAAAACCATTGAGCCGCTGCCTATCAGAATGAACGAAGGCATCAAGGCAAGTGATCTTATCAATCTCTACGCTCTGGACGGTACATCACGAGAAGTCTGGACAAAAAACAAGATAGATAAGATGCGCCGCATCTACAGAAAAACACTTGAAGCCCTTTGCGCCATCTCCATTTCCGGGAAGATCGTCTGGCCCGTGCGGACCGAGGGCGGACAGTTCACAACCTACACCATTGACTACGGTACGCCCAAAGTCGTTACTATCGAAAACAAATGGAATGCGACCGGCGCAACAATCAAGCATGTATTCACCTCCTTGAAGCAGATGAAAAAAGTTCTCAAAGCCAACGGTTATGCCACCAACCTTGAGGTGTGGGCAGGTGACAAGGCGTATGAAACTCTTTTCGGCCTGACGGACTCCCACCCCGAAAAATCCAGCATCCCGGTAGCAATCAATGAAGATTACATTGATATTGCAGGGTTTAAAGTTAAAGACCGCTCCGAAACCTACCGCAATCCCGAAACCGGTACTCTGCATCCGGTAGTAGCTGAAGATGAAATTGTCATGATCTCCAAGGACGCAGGCCACAAGCTCGTATACTGCGCAGTTGATGATCTTGACGCAAATTTCAGGGCCATCCCTTTCTTTATTAAGCCCGTCAAGAAGGACGATCCTAGTGCTATCTCTCTGATCGGCGAGGGCAAACCCCTCCCTGTTGTGAATGTAAAGGGCATTTGTAAAGGCAAGGTAGTTGCTGTCGTTTAGGTAAGTCGAGATTTAGAGGAGAAACGATAATGACTATTAAAACGCTTGAAGAGGCAATGGCCGAAATTGAACGGCTTGAAACAGAGAATGAACAACTTCGGGCAGAAAATGAAGAACTCAAAAACTCTGAATCTGAGCATGGCGATAACGAAGCCGAGAGGCCCCAAAAACAGAACTCCATGAGCGGGGTAAGTGGCAATGAGTTTTCGTCCTATACCAATGACCTTCTCGAAAAAGTATAAGGAGTTATCGCATGGGCATTGATGGAGTTGTAAATAGCTTTACCGCTGGAGCCGACAGAGCGCACACCGAATCCCATCCTCCGGTAATCAGAATCGGTAAATTAAAGACTGGTAATGGAGTTCTGCCCACAGGTCAGCTTCTGGTGCGTGACGCAAACAACCTCCTTGTCCCTTATACCGGGGCTGAGAATGAAGTCATGGTCGGTGTGCTTGATATCGGAATTGATACTGCTGTCCATGAGATCGGCGAGTACGTGATACATGGAACCGTAAAAGCCCGACTGCTGAGCAAGGACAATGGCTCGGAACTGACTACTGAAGATATCTTCGCCCTGTACAAAATCGGCATCTTTGCAGAGTGACATCATGTCTATAATTGATGATGTCTTAGCCGTTATTGGAGAAGGGTATCGACCCTACTACGGCAAGGTGAGTGAACAGGGTAAAAAGCAGGTTAAATGCGAGAACTGGGATAGTACATTCTGGTTTGTAAAAGAGACTGACCGAAGACGTGTTTTTATGTGCCTTGGGTGCGAGTCTCGCCCTTGTGTACTAGCAAATCCAGAAGGTTTTGAACTGACAATGCAGGTGCCTGTCAACTCTACTAAAATATCTTTTATGGAAGCCCGTGCAGTTTCTCCCGAAGAATTGTTCCGGCATAAAAAATGGTTTCGTGCTGAAGAAGCTGCTAAATTGCTTGCTGTATCAACAAGGAAAATTCGTTATCTCGTTGAAGAAGGCGCACTGGTTCGGCATAAAGATAAGCCGTTTAGAATAACAGCCAAGAGCTTAGAGGCTCAATATAACAGAGAAGAGGATTGGTAATGCAGGAAACCAAGTGGGTTGATATAGCCAAGATCGGTACTTGGAAAGACAGTTCTGGCAAGACCGTAGCAATCGATAAACCTGTGTTCGATAGGATTATCAATTCCTTTGATGAATCTGAAAGGCGCGTTCCGCTGGTTTTCGGACATCCCCAAAACAACCATCCTGCATACGGCTGGCTTTCAAAACTACAAGTTTCCGGTGACATCCTTCAGGCCAAGCTAAAACAAGTTCACGAAGACGTTGTCCGTCTTGTTGAAGAAGGCAATTTCAAGAATGTATCCATCTCGTTGTTCCCAGATATGAGCTTGCGCCACATCGGGTTGCTGGGGGCCGTTCAGCCAGCTATGAGCGGTCTCAAAGAAGTTTCATTTTCAAACGAAGATGGGCTTGTCTATATTGAGTTCGAGGCAACTGGTCCAAGAAGCTCTGTGGAGCGGGTCAGGGCCGAACTTGAAAAAGAGCGGCAGAAAATTGAAGTTGAAAAGGCCGCACTGCGGAAACAAAAAGACGCTTTTAACGCAGAAACAGATCGCCGAAAAATCGAGGGTCGCGAAGCCAAATTTTCAAAACTTATGGATGATGATAGAATCATGCCAGGTGACAAGAAACTTATCATATCATTTGCTGAAAACTTGGGGGCAAGCGGGGCTACAATAGATTTTTCAGCATCAGGCCGTGAAGAAAGTGTCGAAGACGCTTTCTGGCACTACATGGCTAACCTGCCTAGAAACGGTCTTTTGACTGAATTTGCCACTCCTGAAAAATATGCAGATTCCCAAAAGTCAGAAGAATTTGAAGACGACCTTTCAGACATAATTTAACACGTTCAAAACTAGTTCAAAATATTTTTTTTAGGGCTACAGTGTATGTACCCTTCAAAAAGGGACAAAAAGCCCGTTAGGGGCCAAAAGAAGGGTAAATCAAATTTGGCACGATAAGGACAGACAAAGTGGGTATAAGAGTGGTGTAAATGGTGGCGGAGCCGCCCACCTCTTTTCTGGAATCTGTCCGTAATTTATAAGTGCCTCCCCGGTTTTTCCGGTGAAATTCTGAGCCACAGAATGCCATGAGCATCAAGATGGCCCTTTTCACCGGAAGATTGGGGCAATTTGGGAAGGTAAAAAAACAAATATTGCACATAACGTGCCAATCATAAAATTGTGCACGAAAAAATTCTCAAGTTGAGTGACCGAAATTCTCAAGTTGAGTGTCACCTTACACTTGCTGAGCCTGGAAGGGCTGGTACAGTTTTACGCCGACACGAGGGGTAGCAAAAGAAAAAGGACTCACGGCAAAAAATGTCGTAAGTCCTTGTATTCTTTGGTGGGCAATGCAGGAGTCGAACCTGCGGCCTTTGGCTCCGGAGGCCAACGCTCTATCCATCTGAGCTAATTGCCCGAAGGAAGAACTACCTATGGGCTTGGCTCACGATTGTCAAGCATATCCTGAACAATTCATCGAAGGGCCGCACATCGTGCGGCCCTTGCGCGTTGCTATTTAGGCCCGAAAAGCTCGGGAGGTCGGGTCGTATTGCCTGTCGCTCCTGGATAGTTCGGATATCTGTACGCCTTCTGTCCAGTCTTGATCAGGTGGTCGCCTTCTTCAAAAAAAGCATTGAATCGTGCCTTGCATTCATAGAAGCCATGCCACCACGCGTAGTCTGGTGCCATCATCGCAGTGCCCATGCGTGCTCGGCGGCCTTCGTGGTGCCACAATTCATAAAACTGCAATTCCAGGTGTTCATCAAAGAACTTTTCCTTGCTCAGCAGTCCCTTGGCATAGAGGTCATCGAGCAGCTTTTTGGCTGGTTTAAAGTAGACGTCGTTATATGCCAGGATGACTTTATCGTATTTGTCGAAATGGTCATTCGTCCAGACATTGCCGTGGCATTGATTACACACGGACTTCATCTTTTCCCGCTCAACCTTCCAGTCGGTTTTGGCTGGAAATGCAGCAAATTCCGAAGGGCGTACCGTGAGTGGGGCCTGAGCCTCCCAGGCCAGACGTTCGGTCACGTCGTGGGAAGTCATTACCGGACCAGAACCGGACATGTGGCATGATGCGCAAGTTGGTGCCCGGTAATCCACTCCGGGAGTCCATGTCCCTGGGGCCGCGGTCCAGTTGTAGGTTGATCCGAATGCCTTAGTGATGTCACCGTGTTTTGACTCGGTGTAGATTTCAATTTGCGGATGGTCCGGTCCCAGGTGGCATTGTCCGCATGCCCCGGGTTTGCGAGCTTCCATTACGGAAAAACGGTGGCGGGTGTGGCAGCTGGTGCAGGATCCCAAGCTGCCGTCAAGGTTCAGCCTCCCTACACCGGTGTTGGGCCAAGTCGATTTGTCTAGTCTGCCGTCGGCGTCCATTTTAAGCACTGTGCCATGACAAACATAGCAGCCTGCCTGGCGTTCTATGTCGGAATTCATCCCCTTGTTCAGCCAAGGATCAATTTCCCATATGATTTCAATGGTATTGGCGTGCTTACTACGTGAATATTGGGTGACTTCGTCTGGATGGCAGCGGGAACAGTCTTTGGGGGTTGCAGCGGCGGCAACCGGAATTTTGTATTCAGGAATGCCCCACTTGGTATCCGATCGTTCGTATTGTTTGTAGTGTACTTGGCTGACATCCTTATCCTTGGGATCGGCCTGATGACAGTCCAGACAAGTAATGTTTGCTGCTGCATGGCGGCTGGCTGCCCAATCCGCAAACAGCCCCGGAGTTTCCACCTTATGGCATTCCAGACAAGCCACAGCCTGTTTCGGCATGGCGCGCTCTATTCGAAATTCTTTCACCTTGGGCAGATTTTGTGTCCTGGCCGGTTGACTTGTCGCCATGAGCAACGCGATGACTGAAAGTCCGATCGCCCATAGTTTGCGGTACATTCTGTCCTCCTTTGGTTTTACGGACTTACAGCGGCAGCCCCGTACTGCGGTACGGCGGTTGAAGCTCCAGGTATCTGTAGTAACCTACATTCAAATGCACCAAATTGCGGTGGCAGTCTGTGCATTTGTACACATATCCGGGCCGTGGGTAGAGCACAGCCCTATGGGCGAGCATGGCTCCACGTTTGTTGGGAATGTATTCCAGGTTGCGGTGGCATTTTAGGCATTGGTCATTTTTGATGGAAGCGTAGGCGTGTTTTTTCTGTACGGTACGGTCGTATGTTTCCGCTCCACCAGTGAAGTGGGAGACGACGTCTTTGATCCCGTGCATGGTTTTGTCGAAGAAAAAGTTGTAGGTGTCGTGTGGTGCCGGAAGGTGGCAGTCCATACAGTCTGCAACCACTCCCCGCGCATTGTTGACATGGGTTGAGGTCTTCCAGGCAAAGTAGGCTGGTTCGATTTCATGGCAGGATGAACAGAATTCTGGCGTGGAAGTCCTGACCATGGTGTAATAGGTCATGCTGAAAAGTGGAAAAGACAACAAAAGACCTATTCCAATGTAGAACAAGCGTTTGAGGCAGTTGCCACGCATGTGCCTCCTCCTGAGGAAAAACGTCCAAAATTATAAGTTACCAAATTTTAGAACGTATTTTGTTCGAATAGTCAATGGTCATTTGGTAGAAAATAGGGAAAACAGAAAGCCCCGGAGATATCCGGGGCTTTCTTGCGTATGGAGAAGAGAGAACGCGAGGATGTCCCGCGTACTTTAAGTTTTACTTGAAGTAGACCAGAGGGCGGCGGTTTTCACTGTTGCGGTTGAGCGCTTGCATAACTCTGTCCACATCACGCGGCGGAACGGTGAATGTGGCGAATTTGTCGTACAGGCGCACATTCTGAATTTTGAATTGGGGAAGCTGCGCCTTGTGGGAAATGAAGTCCACCAGCTTGCGAGGAGTCATTCCGTGCGTGCGCCCCATGGCGATGTTGAGCTTTTTGCTGCCATAGGCAGGAGTTTTGTGGGCTTCGCTAATTTCTTTGTAGCTGCTCTTGTCCAGTTCATTGCCGAAGGCGTGCTTGAGCAGGGCGGCCACAAGATCTTCCGCATCACGGTCTTCCAACAGCTCCCGTGCCATAGCTGTGTGGCTGGCGTGGTTTTCTTCGGCCAGGATGGCATCCAGTTCCGCACAGATACGGGACTTTTTGCTGTAGATGACGTCCTCAATGCATGGCAAAGGCTTTTTTTCAATTTTGAATCCGGCTGCCCGTACAATGTACATCAGGCGTCTGAATTCGTTGGGGGCAATAAGTGTGACTGCCGCACCTTGCTTGCCTGCTCGGCCAGTGCGTCCCACACGGTGAGTGTAGGTTTCGCTATCCTGGGGAAGGGCAAAGTTGACCACGTGGGTCAGGTCGGGAACGTCGATGCCCCGTGCTGCCACGTCGGTGGCCACGAGGATGGAAATCCGGCGTTTACGAAAACGATTAAGGATTTCTTCGCGACGGTTCTGAGCAAGGTCGCCGTGGATGGGGGCCGCAGGGTAGCCGCGTTCGTTCAAACGCTGCGCCACCAGGTCGGTGTCGGCCTTGGTACGGCAAAACACCAGCCCGTAAAAGTCCGGGTCAGCATCGATAACGCGGGAAAGCGCTTCGAACCTGTCCGCATCGTACATCTCGTGGAAGACCTGTTTGGTCAGGGGCGCGCTGTCAGTTTGGGGTTTGACCGAAACCAGCTTGTATTCTTCCATGAATTCTTCGGCAATGCGCATGACCTCGCGAGGCATGGTTGCAGAGAAGAACAAGGTGTTACGGTCTGGACCAGCCTGGGAAAGAATGGCGCGAACATCGTCAATAAAGCCCATGTTGCACATTTCATCGGCTTCATCGAGGATAAAATATTTAAGATGGTCCAGACTCAGGCTTCCACGGTCCAGGTGGTCCAAAATACGGCCAGGAGTGCCGACTACGACATCGACGCCGCGCCGGAGGCTCTTGAGCTGAAGGTGGATGGACTGTCCGCCGTATACGGGAAGAACGCGAATCCGCTTCCGTCCTTTAAGGGACTGGATTTCATCGGATACCTGGAGTGCCAATTCTCGTGTGGGGGTAAGAATAAGGGCCTGCACGGAACCTGCTTCCTCGTCTACCTTTTCAATGATGGGCAGGCCGAAAGCCGCGGTTTTTCCCGTGCCTGTAGAGGCTTGGCCGATGATGCTGGTGCCTCCCTCAAGCAGAAGGGGGATGGTCCGCTGTTGTATCGGCGTGGGTGCAGTAAATCCTTTGTTTTCAAGTGCTTCAAGTACGTTTGGCGAAAGGCCGAGTGATTGAAAATCGTTCATGGGATCCTTGCCCTTGGTGGGCGGTATGAAGAAAAAAACACCGGCAAAACTGCCGGTGGGCGGGATGATAGTACAAAATTATACGCTGGTAAGCGCTGTCTCCCGCTATTCACTATTTTTCTTCTTGTCAAGCTCAAAATTGAGTGAGGACAATCGAAGTTTCGATTACGGGTATCTCTTTATCATGTGTATTGCGTCTGCTTGCAAGAGTCTTTTGACCTGTGACCCGGAGTCAATATCTCTTGTTTAATGCAAAATTTCAAGCGCGGTGAAATGGAAGAAAATTATCCTGTTTTAAAGTGAATAAGTTCACAAGCTGGTTCTTTAAGGGCTGTTGCTCCCGTTTTAGCCCTTGTTTTACGGGGGCAAAATTCGTGCTGGACAAACAGGAAAAGGGCTGCTTGGATTGTTCCATCACGTGCGAATGCACGAGGAGGAAAAAATGAAAATTGCTGTGGAAGTAAGTTTGTTCGGGCATGTCTTTTCAGACGTCGTCGAATATCCTGGCGTTCCGCAGAGCCAGGCCGAAGTTATCCAGTGGTTGATGTATCAGACGGATTTCAAATGGGCTGATTATGAAAATGCTCCTGCGGAACAGAAATTGATTTATAAATTGAACCAGGGGATGCGCCCCTGACGAACCGTCCACTTGGACGGATTTTCAGGCCCGGGTTGCCATGGCAACTTGGGCCTTTTTATTTATAGCTCTTGCTTGTCTCCAAGCGTTGAAGGAGGGTGGCCGGATTGACAGGCTGGTGGGAATACTTTCCGACCACCCAAGTATATGGAGTCCCCGGAAGAGTTAGGGATCAGGGACTCCATTTTTCTTTCCTGCTAAAGAGCTTCTTCGTAAATGCGGCTGACGTCTTCGTCCCTGGGACAACGGGGGTTGGTCAATCCGCAAGCATCTTTCTGGGCGTTGGCAGTCATAATTGGAATGTCGTTCTTGCTGACCTTCTTGCCGTAGCGCTTGCCCAACTCAATGAGGCCGGTGGGGATGCCAACATCGGCAGAAAGCTGGCTGATGGCATCCAGGCATTTTTCTGCTGCGGCACGATCGCTCAAACCGGTAAGGTCTTCTCCCAGCCAGCGGGCCATATCCGCAAAACGGTCTATTCTGGCTATCATATTGAAGCGCTGGACATGCGGCAGCAGGATGGCATTGCATTCACCGTGCGGCAGATCGTAGAAGCCGCCCAGCTGGTGTGCCATGGCGTGTACGTGGCCCAGACTTGCATTGTTGAATGCCATTCCTGCAAGATATTGTGCATGGCACATGGCATCACGCGCTTCAATATCTTGTCCGTTGGCAACGGCGCGGCGCAGGAATTTAGCAATCAGTTTGATGGCCTTTTCTGCGCAGGCGTCGGTCATGGGGGTGGCGATAGTCGAGACGTATGCTTCAACCGCATGCGTCAAGGCGTCCATACCCGTGGCGGCGGTGAGGGCGGGGGGCATGCCCAGCATAAGAAGCGGATCATCGAGTGCAATGCCCGGAGTGACGCGCCAGTCAACAATAGCCATTTTTACTTTGCGAGACGTATCAGTGATGATGCAGAAGCGGGTCATTTCCGATGCAGTGCCTGCCGTCGTGTTGACTGCAACATACGGGGGCATGGGGTTGGTGGATTTGTCCACTCCTTCGAAGTCATGGATTTTGCCGCCGTTGGCAACAACAAGGCCGATACCTTTTCCGCAGTCGTGCGAACTTCCTCCACCCAGGGTGATGAGTGAGTCGCACTTGTTCTTTTTGTAAATGTCCACGCCGTCATGGACGTTTTTGTCTGTGGGGTTTGGAATCGTTTCGTCGTAAACCACGCAGTTCATATCGTTTTCTTTGAGAAGGGTGACGATTTTTTCTGTAAGGCCGACGGCGGTTATGCCTTTGTCGGTTACGAGCAGAGGCTTTTTACCCCCCAACGCTTTGATTTTTTCCGGAATTTGTTTGTGGGCACCAATACCGATCAGAGTTACGCTCGGAATAAAGAAACCATAAACTTCTTCACGAACTGCCATACTGTTACCATCCTTTTAGCTGAAAGCGTTGTAAGGAAAAAAGACTCTCTGCCGTTTTAGTAGCGACTGAATCTACTTGCTGGTTCCTTAGGCAAAGTTCGGGCCATCCGTGAAAAATAAATAAAAACAGTATGTTATTCTTTTTGTGCTTACGCGGGGTGAGACAGTTGGGGGTTCATTCCAGACCTTTCCGGGGAAAAAATGTCATTTGTGTCAGATTGTTCTGTTAATAATTTGTTATATTATAAATAGTTATAATGCCTGGGTCATTTTGAAACAGATCGAGACGAAAGTGGGTCATTTTTTCCATTTAGAAAAAAAGTAGTGTTTGAGAACGGATAAAAAAAAGCTGGAGCGGGGGGACTTCCGCTCCAGCCAAGGGATACAGGTCCATACCTCCGGGCATGAACCCTCATGTTCAGGCTTTGGTTTAGGCGTGCAGCCCAAAAGCCCGAGCAAGGTGTGTGCGCACCTGATGCGCGCACATTGGATGAATACGCTTCACAACGAGTTCATAGGCAAATGGCGGGCCATAAATTGCGTAAAATGAAAAAAAGCAAATTTGACGGTATTCTGAACGGGAAAAATGAGGCTATAGAAGTAAAGCTTGTGTGTCGTTTTGGGACAGTTTTTAAGGATGGGTGACCCAGGAAAGTTTTATTTAAAGGTTTTATATATAAAAATTAGTTTGTTACGGTATGTGTCATATTGTCCCATTAATATTTTAGTGTTGTATCAAATTGATACAGGCACAGTGTTATGCACAAAATAACATATGAGCAGTTATCATTCATTGTAAAAAAAAATCACCTCATTGTTTGTCCGTAGTTCTTTTTTTATGCTGTGATTTTCTTCTGTCTTTCTTGAAAAATCACTGTCACCACTTTCATTATTGCGTCTTTATCATCAAGTCTTGTAGTTGTTTAATATCAAAAAAAGCCATAAATTTGCATAAATATCATCCATTCCATTGACAAAGATTGAAATGGCGTCCTATTATGTCGCCTATGGCATATGGGTAACTGTCTGTAATTTATATATTTATTCGAATTTTTGTTCGGTTGCTGAGGAGCATCAATTATGATGAAAGTCCTTCCTGTAGAAGAATCGGTCGGAATGATCCTAGGCCACGACATTACGCAGATTGTTCCCGGCATTTGCAAAGGGCCTGCGTTCCGGCGTGGTCATATAGTTTCTTCTGGAGATATTCCGGTATTACTGAACATCGGCAAAGAGCATTTGTATGTGTTCGATCTCGCCGACGGTCTGGTTCACGAAGATGATGCCGCCAAGAGAATCGCCAAGGCAGCGAGCGGGAAGGGTATTGTCTTGAGTGAACCAACTGAAGGGAAGGTTACGCTTACAGCTGAATATGATGGTCTGTTGAAGATCGATACTACGGCATTGTTCCGCCTCAACTCCATAAAAGATATGGCCTTCTGTACCATCCATAACAATCAGACTGTCATCAAGGGGCGGCCCTTGGCGGGAACCCGAATTGTTCCTTTGGTTATCGAGGATGAGTCCATATGTGAAGTTGAAGCCCTTTGTGCCAGCTATTTCCCACTTATTCAGGTCAAGCCATTCATCAGTAAAAAAGTCGGCGTCATCACCACTGGGAGCGAAGTGGCCAAAGGACGTATCAAGGACCGCTTTGGACCTGTTCTGCACAAAAAGTTCGAGAAGCTGGGCAGTACCATCATTGACCAGCTTTTCGTGTCAGATGATGTAGAGAAAACGGTTGCCGCCATTCACAGCTTAAAAGCCGCCGGGGCGGAAGTGATAGTGCTGACCGGTGGCATGTCCGTTGATCCTGATGATCAGACGCCGACATCCATTCGTGCCTCTGGTGCACGGGAAGTTATTTACGGTTCTCCCACATTTCCGGGAGCCATGTTCATGCTTGCTTACCTGGGAGACATCCCCGTGTTGGGGCTTCCAGGATGTGTAATGTATTATAATGCCAGTATTTTCGACCTTGTAGTGCCGCGCATTCTGGCGGACGAGGATGTTACCAGGGACGATATCGTCGCCCTGGGGCACGGAGGCTTTTGTGAAGGCTGCTCCACGTGCCGCTATCCGGCCTGCGGGTTTGGAAAAGGAGTTTGAGGACCTCTGTGATTTCCAAAGACATTAATGAAGGTGATAAACTTTTAGTTGTCTGAAGACCCTGAGGAGGGAACAGTAGATGATCAAACGAGATGTTATTGTCAACGGTGTGGCGCGTAAGCTGATTGTCGACAAAGACGCTCGGCTGTCCACGGTACTGCGTGACCAGCTTGGCCTGACAGGTGTCAAAGTTGGTTGTGCGGAAGGGCATTGTGGAGCGTGTAGCGTTATTTTGGACGGAAAACTTGTGCGTTCCTGCGTGACGAAAGTCTCGCGTATCAAAGAGGGTTCCAAAATCTTAACGATTGAAGGTATCGGGACTCCAGACAACCTGCATCCCATCCAGATGGCCTGGATCGCCCACGGCGGCGCACAGTGCGGTTTCTGCACCCCCGGATTCATCGTTTCGGTAAAGGCTCTGCTGGATTCCAATCCCAGCCCCACCCGCGATGATATCCGCGATTGGTTCCAGAAGCACCGTAATGCTTGCCGTTGCACAGGCTACAAGCAGCTTGTTGACGCCACGCTCGATGCCGCCAAGGTATTGCGCGGCGAAATGACCATGGATGAGCTGGCTTTCAAGATCCCCGAAGACGGCCGTATCTGGGGAACGAAATTCCCCCGTCCTTCGGCTGTTGCCAAGGTTACCGGTACGCTGGATTACGGCGCCGACCTCGGCCTGAAACTTCCTCCCAACACACTTCGTATCGCCCTGGTGCAGGCAGAGATCTCTCACGCCAAGATTCTGTCCATCGATACTTCCGAAGCCGAAAAGATGCCCGGTGTGTTCAAGGTTATCACTCACAAGGACATCAAGGGCAAAAACCGCATCACAGGTCTGATTACCTTCCCCACCAACAAGGGTGACGGTTGGGAACGGCCGATCCTTTGTGATGAAAAGGTCTTCCAGTTCGGTGACGCCATTGCCATGGTCTGCGCCGATACGGATGAGCAGGCCAAAGCTGCGGCTGCCAAGGTCAAGGTGGAGCTTGAACAGCTTCCCGAATACATGAGCGCTCCGGCCGCCATGGCTGACGATGCCATTGAAATTCATCCCGGAACACCGAACATTTATTATGAACTGCGGGTTGCCAAGGGTGAAGAAACAGAACCCATCTTCTCCGATGGCGATATGGTTGTTGCCGAAGGCGATTACTACGTTGGCCGCCAGCCCCATATGCCCATCGAACCGGACGTAGGCTTTGCCTATTACAACGACGATGGCAAACTGGTTATCCACTCCAAGTCCATCGGCCTGCACCTGCACCTGTACATGATCGCTCCTGGCATGGGCATCGAACCTGAAAACGTCATCATGGTGCAGAACCCTGCCGGTGGTACGTTCGGTTACAAGTTCAGCCCCACCATGGAAGCCTTGATCGGTTCTGCCGCCATGATAACAGGACGCCCCTGTTATCTGGGCTACAACTGGTTCCAGCAGCAGACCTACACTGGCAAGCGTTCGCCATTCTTTATGAACGTTCGCATGGCTGCTACCAAGGACGGTGTTCTCAAGGGCATGGAAACCGACTGGACGTGTGACCACGGTCCTTACTCGGAATTCGGCGACCTGCTTACTCTCCGTGGCGCTCAGTTCATTGGTGCCGGTTACGACATCCCCAACATCCGTGGTAACGGCCGTACGGTATGCACCAACCACGCCTGGGGTTCCGCTTTCCGTGGTTATGGTTCGCCGCAGTCCGAGTTCGCCTCGGAAGTGCTGATTGATGAACTGGCTGAAAAGCTGGGCATGGATCCGCTGGAACTGCGCCTGAAGAACGCCTACCGCAAGGGAAGCACCACACCTACAGGACAGGACCCGGAAGTCTACAGCCTGCCCGAAATGCTCGAGCTGCTGAAGCCCAAGTATGAAGAGGCCAAGGCCAAAGCTGCGAAGAATTCCACTGCGGAAGTCAAACGCGGCGTGGGCATCTCTCTTGGCGTGTACGGCAGCGGTCTGGACGGCCCGGACACCGCCGAAGCAGATATTGAACTGCATGAGGATAACACCGTAACCGTGTACGCCACCTGGCACGACCACGGGCAGGGCGGCGACATGGGAACACTTTCCATGGCGCACGAAACTCTTCGTCCCCTGGGATTGAAGCCCGAGCAGATTCATCTGGTTCTCAACGATACCCAGTTCTGCCCCAACGGCGGTCCCGCTGGCGGCAGCCGCTCGCAGGTTATGGTTGGTCAGGGTATCAAGACTGCCTGTGAAATGCTTCTTGACGGTCTGCGCAAGGACGACGGCACCTACCGTACCTACGAAGAAATGGTCGCTGAAAAGCGTGCGACAAAATACAACGGCAAATGGACAGCCCCGGCCACGGATTGCGATGAAAACAGCCAGGGCAGCCCCTTCTGCTGCTACATGTATGGTATCTTCATGGCCGAAGTTGCAGTGGAACTTGCCACAGGCAAGACCACGGTAGAAAAGATGACCCTCGTGGCCGATATCGGTACGATCTCCAACAAGCTGATTGTTGATGGACAGGTCTACGGTGGGTTGGCACAGGGCATTGGCCTGGCACTTACCGAAGATTACGAAGACATCATGAAGCACTCCACCATGCGTGGTGCCGGCTTCCCCATGATCAAGGACATTCCGGACGACATGGAAATCATCTATGTTGAAACGCCGCGTCCCGACGGTCCTCACGGCGCATCCGGCGTGGGCGAACTGCCTCTGACCTGCCCGCATGCTGCTGTTATCAATGCCATTTACAATGCATCTGGCGTACGCATTCGTCATTTGCCCGCATTGCCCGAAAAGGTTTTGGCCGAACTGAACAAGTAGGTTTAAATCCACACGGTAGAAACAACAAGGCCGCCTTCCTTAAGGAAGGCGGCCTTTATTATGTTGTCAGAGCCCGGGAAATTGTCTGGTTAGATACGTTTTCCGCTTTGGGGATCAAAGTACGATGTATAGGTCGTATCCATGGCGAAACGGAAAGTTTGTCCGGCTGCTATGGGAGTGTCGGCCTTGAGGCGGGCCATGAACTCACAGCCTCCCAACTGCGTCAGTGCGTAAGTGTCGGCACCGGCAGGATCAACCATCTCGACCACTCGTTCGAAATATTGCATGTCCCTGTGTTCATGGCTTCGGGCATCGTGAACAGCCTCGGGTCGCACACCGAAGATGACGGGACGCTGCTCTGCTCCTCCCAGTCCCACCGGAGGTGTACGGTCTTCAAGGTTGATGATTTTCCCGTCTTCGCAGGTGATGCTTATGTGAGCCGTTCCGTCCGTCATGGTTACCGTGCTCGGGACGAGGTTCATGGAGGGCGACCCCATGAAATCGGCCACAAAGGTATTGGCAGGGTGGTTGTACAGCTCGTCTGGGGTACCTATCTGCTGTACTATGCCTTCGCTCAGCACCACGATGCGTGTCGCGAGAGTCATTGCTTCGATCTGATCATGCGTCACATAAACGATGGACGCATTCATGTTGCGGTGCAGGCGTTTGATCTCGGCACGCATGGAGACGCGCAGCTTGGCGTCCAGGTTGGAAAGCGGTTCGTCAAAAAGAAAAATGCGCGGCTGCCTGACCAAGGCACGGGCCATGGCAACACGTTGGCGTTGGCCGCCGGAAAGCTGTCCGGGACGGCGGTCGAGCAGATGGAAAATCTTGAGTTGCTCGGCTACCCGCTCCACCCGTTTTTTCTGTTCGGCTTTAGGGACCTTGCGGACCTTCATGCCAAAGGTAATGTTGCCGAGTACGGTCATGGTCGGAAACAGAGCGTAGGACTGGAAAACCATCGAAATATCGCGGTTGCTGGGCTTGATAAAGGTCATGTCCTTGCCGCCTATGAATATGCGGCCAGACGTCACCTCGGTAAGCCCCGCAATACAGGAGAGCAATGTGGACTTGCCCGATCCGGAAGGGCCGACCAGCACGAGAAATTCGCCATCCTCCATGGTCAGGTCGATGTCGCGCAGAATCGTGGTGTTTCCATAGGCCTTGCCCAGAGCCTGTGTTGTCAGTACCGGTTCCATGGTCATTCTGCCTCTTTCTCGTAGTTTGCCAGCATTTGCCCGAGTTCCCTCGCGTCGGGGTAGCGACGCGGAAAGCTGTTTACCGCCGTTGATGCTGTTAGCACGCCGCAGCGCAGGGCGTGCTCAAGTTGTGCGGCCTGATTGTCGCAGGTCAGCAGACCGTACAGATACCCGCCGTTGAACCCATCTCCCGCACCAATGGTGTCGAAAGGCTCAATGACAGGAGCTGCCGCCGTGTAGAATTGCGAGCCGTGTTGAACCATGGCTCCATTGCCGCCGCATTTGATAATGACGCTGCATCCCTGCGGGAGAAGGTCTGCAAGCTCCCGGCATGCCCGTTCCGGGGTGGAATATCCGGTCAGGGCCTCGGCTTCTTTGTCATTGATAAGAATATGTTTGCAACGTTCGAACCACCCCATAACCCTGGTTCGCAACGCATCATCCCATCCTCCGTCCGGCCAGCCCGGATCAATAGCCATGTCGTAGCCGTGTTCCGCCAGCTTTTCCATGAGTCTGTCATACTCGGGAATAAGGGGAGGGCTGAGAAATACCCCGGACAGCAGGGCAATGCCACCACCTTCCGGAACTTCCTCCAAACCGGCCAGGATGTGTGAGGTGGAAAATTCCTTCAAATGGCCGGTGGTGGTCATGAAGGTTCTTTCTTTGTCCGTGTGTACGATGCCGACCGATATGGTTGTGGGGGCTTCGATGATTTCCCACGGACGTCCTTCCATACCAAATGTCTGCCGCAACCAGCGTCCGTTGTAATCGTTCCCCACTGCGGAAATGAGCCTGTAGGGAAACTTCAGGGCATTGAGCGCAAGCGCTGTATTGCCTGCCGATCCCCCAGGGCGCAAATCGCTGAGTGGGTAGATGGTTTCAGTTCCCGGTTCGGGCCAGTGTTCCATGGGGCCTATTATCAGGTCGCCCTGGGTGTTGCCGATGACGAGAAGGTTTTTATGGGGCTTCAGACTCAAATAGGTCTCCTACTCGCCGTTGGTCACTTTGTTGGAACGAACAGGGCAGCCGACGTCCGGCACCATGACGGATGCGGTCTTCACCAGGACGGATTGTGCGGTAACAAGCGCGGCTGCGGCTCCTGCCAGCCCTCTGTAGCCGGGCAGGGGGATGCGGATGCAGCCGCGCAGATCGTCTTTGTTCGTAAGATCAAAAACAACAGGCTTGAGTCCGGCTCCGACACAAGTTTCGGCGATACGCCGTATGGAGTTGGATGTATCTTCCACAGGACGAAACAATACAATGCCTATGCCCGGCTTGAGCATTTCACACGGACCGTGCAGAAATTGGCCACCTTCGAGAGAAAATGCCGGAATCCGGGCCAGCTCCATAAGGCAGAGGGCTCCTGCATCGGCCACGCCTTGCATGATGTTGCGGCTGGAGAAAACAACACACGAACTGGAGGCAATTTCCTTTTCCGCGTCCTTTGCTGCAGGATCAGGACATTCCACAGGAACCGGGTTGCTCAGAACTTTTTCCAGCTCATCCTGAGTTATTCCCAACTCGCGGAGTACAGCGGCATGCAGAGCCAGCGTAACGAGCAGGCTGCGGGTAGCCGCAAAGCCTACTTCCATACCACCTGCTCCGATAAGGCTGGGAACCCTGTTTCCCAGTGCGCTTTTGGGGTTCAGGGTCAGGCCGAATGTGCGTCCTGGCGTGTGCATCTCGTCGAGAAATTTTATAATCTCACCGGATTCTCCGGATTGGGAGGTCAGCAGCACGGTTCTGCCGCCACGCGGAAGGGGAGCGCGTAAGTATTCAGACACAGGCTGGGCTGTCGCGTCTATGCTCGCCTTACGAAAGATCGGTTCCACGATTCGGTTGGCCCAGTGGGACGCGCCCATACCGAGCAGGAGCAGCCGTGGGGCTGTTTTCAGACTCTGCGCAATTTCCTTGGCAACGGGAGTGGCTTGGCGAAAGGAGTCCAGGGCGTCCTGATGTTGCCGGGACATTTCAAAGTGCAATTTTTCCAGGCCGCTGGCCTTTGCGGGATCAAAATTTGTGTTCATGCCGTTTATCCTTTGACACTGCCTGCGGCCAGTCCCTGTACCAGATGACGTTGGAAAAAGACGGCCAGAAACGTGGGGGGCAGGGAAGCCAGAACACCCACCGAGGCTATCAGACCATAGTCCGTGACCCTGCCGGCTGCGAAGTCGGCAATGGCTACGGGAAGGGTTTTACCGCGCAGGTCGCTGTTGAAGATCAGTGAATAGAAAAATTCGTCCCAGGCTATGAGAAAGGAGAGCATGGCCGCGGCCATGAGCACCGGGCGGATCATGGGCAGTACCACGCTGACGAGCGTCCGCATTGTGCCCGCTCCTTCCACTGTGGCGGCGTGTTCCACTTCCACAGGCAGGACGTCCAGGTTGCTTTTGATGAGCCAGGTGGCAAAGGGAAGCAACATGGTGCAGTACACCGCAATGAGCGTGACCGGGTTGTTGAGCATGCCGATATCGCTGAAGAGCGTATACAGGGGCAACACATATGTGATGGGTGGCATCATGTAGGTTGCCAGCAGCAGAAACAGCAGGGCCATGGGGCCATTTCGTCTGGAAAAGGCATAGGCTGCGGGAATTGCCGCCACCAGTGCCAGCAGGGTGGAACCAAAGGCTGCAATGAGGCTGTTGCGCAAAGCCATGAGAAAGGGATTCTCGGTAATGTAGCCCGTCATGTCCAGAAGCTGCGCATACTTTGAAAAATCCCAATGTTTGGGAATCCAGGGCAGGGGGACGGTAATAAGATCCTGGGAACTGGAAACGCTCATCAAAACCAACCAGGCTATGGGCGCTAGCGTCACCATAAGTATCAGCCCCGCGCTGCAATAGATGAGCAAGGATTGCCAGAAGGGACGTCGCATTATCTGACAGCCTCCTGTTTTTTGACCACTCCGAAATATAAGCCGATCATAAGCGCACTGATGACTGCGATGATAACTGCATAGGACGCTCCGCTTCCTGAACGCAGATAGGAGAAATATTCCTGATAGACGTAAAAGCTGGCGGTCTTGGTGGTGTCGGCTGGCCCGCCTCGGGTCATAACGTAGACGATATCGAAAACGCGGAAGGCCTCAATGGTGCGTAGTATGATTACCACCAGCAACGGTCCGGCAATGCCGGGCAGGGTAATGTAGCGGAAGCGGTGCCAAGCCCCGGCAGCTTCCACACGTGCGGCGTCGTACAGTTCGCGGGGGATGGTCTGTAGGGCCGCCAGAATGACAAAAGCTATCAGCGGGTAGTTTTTCCAGACATCGGCCATGATGACCATATTCATGGCACTGTCGGGATCGCCCAGCCAGGATTTGTAGTGATGGATAAAGCCAAGCTGGTACAGGAACGCGTTGAAGCTGCCGTAGTCCGGATGAAAAATAAGACGCCACATCATGGCGTTGACGATGTTGGGCACGGCCCAGGGAAGAATTATTAGGGTGCGCAGTATGGTGCGTCCCTTGAACTCAAGGTTGAGGAACATGGCCACGCCGAGTCCCAACAGGGTTTCCAGCCCAACAGAAACGAATGTGAAATAGAAGGTACGCCAAAGTGCGTCTCTGAAATCCGGGTCCGTGAGGGCGTAGATATAGTTTTCCAGCCCAATCCACTTTACCGGGGTGTCCAGGGCCGTGATTTCGGCATTGGTAAAGCTGAATACAATGGTGCGGAAAAGGGGAATAAACGTGACGATGGCCATGATGACGAGGGCTGGCGCCAAAAGCGCCGTAGTCTCGCTATGTTGTCGCCAGCCCTTCATCATAATCGTATCTCTCTGTGATTAGCGATGGTGTTCTTTTTTACCCGTTTGGCCTCGTGTCGCGCCCGTTAAATCCGCATCATTACATACGCGGCAAAACGAGCGGCACGTCACATGGGTGCATGGCCCACCATGCACCGCCAAAGGCGGTGTGAGCGAACCTGAAAACCGTGTTTTTCAGGTCGCGGTCCTCCGCAAAATACGTTTACGTATTTTGCGGACGTCACACTAACGAAGGCGGCGGGCACGCTGCACGGCATTGTCCATGGCTTCGGCGGGCGTCGACTTGCCCAGCAAAGCTTCATGGATGTAGCGTTGCAGGATGTTGGACAGTTCGGTGTAAAAAGGAACGGCCGGACGCGGGTACATGACGGACAAGGCCTTATCGGCTGCAGCCACCAAGGATTCCTGTCCGTTGGTCACGGCGGGATCGCTGTAGGAAGATTTCCAGATGGGCAGGCTCAGGCGAGCATACTTGTTCTGGACCTTCTGGGAGGTCAGGTAGGTGATGTACTTCCAGGCTTCGTCCTTATGCGCGCTGTTGCCGGGAATCCCCAACCCCATGGAACCGTTCACAGCGGAGGCCTTGGTCTTGCCTTCCACACCGGGGGCAGGGGCAACACCGGCCTTGCCAGCGATTTTACTTTCCTTGGGATCGTTGGCCAGGGCAAACATGTAGGTCCAGTTCAGGGCAAAGGCTGCTTCGCCATTGGAGAATACGCGGCGTACGTCTTCTTCCAGGTATTCACGGGAGCTCGGATTGGTCAGGCCCTTATCCAGACTGTCCACCATGAATTTAACGGCATCGAGAGCACCGCCCTGGTTGAATACGGGCTTGCCGTTGTCGTAAAATTTACCGGCATAGGCACCGACCAAGGTCGTGTAGTCGCAGATGACTGCTTCGGCCTGGCCCCAGCTCCAAACGATGGGGAACTCAGCCAGTCCCTTGTCCTTGATGACCTTGGCCTGCTTCAGGAGTTCGCTCCATGTGGCGGGAGGTGTGTCGAATCCGGCCTTTTTGAGCATTTCCTTGTTGTAGAACAGGTATTTGGTGTCCAGAATCCAGGGCATGCCGTACTTATGGTCGTTATAAGTAACAGTGGTCCAGGCGCCGTCGAAAATTTGATTTTGCAGGGAAGGATCAATCCGGTCGGTTACGTCCACGAGAAAACCGCGTTTGGCAAATTCGGCAGGCCAAACAACGTCGAAAAGAACCACGTCGTATCCACGGTCGCCAGCTCCTTTGGCCGCTACGATTTTATCGTGCAGGGCTTCGTAAGGGACGAATTCTGTGTTGACTTTGATACCGGGGTTGGCTGCTTCGAAGTCGGCAGTCATAGCCTTGACGTTGTCTTCGCTATAGGCGGCCTGACTCATGAAAAGGGCGTTGAGGGTTGTTTGCGCCATAACTGCGGATGCCGACAAAAGCATCACGGCCGCGGACAGGAAAATTGACAGAAAACCTTTGCAACGCATTGCGCACCTCCTGGGGTGTTTACAAAGCCTTGGCAGACAACTTTACGTTTATTTCATTTCCGCGTTCGGCCTCCGATGACGCACAAATAAAATTTGTCCTACAAATAGCATAAGTTGCCAGCCTAATCACGACTGTAATTTGGAGTCTCACAAGTATCTGAGTTGTAACGGCAGCTCTTTTTTTTGTCAAATTGATTTAAAAAAAGAAAACCTTTAAATACAGTCTTATGAGCACTTCTACTCCATCCCCGAGCCTGGCTTTGAACTCCATCAGGACTACGGGAACCAACTTGGAAAGAGCCAAGACACACAACCACCGGGTCGTTTTGGATGTCATTCGGCGGCGTGGTCCTCTTTCCAGGGCAGACATTGCCAGAATCACACTCCTTTCCCGCCAGACTATTCAGAATATTGTGGCGGAGCTGCATGAGATTGGGCTTGTGCGCATGGGCAAGGCCGTTGATCCCGAAAAAAACAGAGGTCGGGGACACCCGGGGGTGATGATCAGTTTTTGTCCGGAAAGCGGGTATAGCCTGGGGATACACCTGGACCCGTTTTCACTGGTGGCGGTGCTCACCGACATGGGAGGGAATATCGTCTGGAGCGAGCTGCATGACGTGGTCTATCCGGCCCCCAAGGATACAGTGAAAATTTTATCCAATATATTGGACGAGCTTCGGAAGACCATGCCGGAGAAGGCGGAAAAGCTCATGGGGATCGGGCTGGCAATGCCCGGGCCCTTCAACGTCGCGGGCATCTCCTCCGTGGGACCGACCACACTGCCCAAGTGGACCGATATTCATACCGTGGAGTGGATGGAAGAGAAACTTGGGGTGCCGGTTGTGGTGGAAAACGATGCCTCGGCCGCCTGCGTGGGGGAAAGCCTGTTTGGCAGGGGGCATGCTTTTGAGAACTTTGCATATATTTATTTCGGCCTCGGGCTGGGAGCCGGAGTGTACTGCAACGGCAGTCTTTACCGGGGAAAAGGCCGTAATGCCGGGGAAATAGGGCATATGGTTGTGGAACCCGGCGGTCGTCCGTGTCCCTGCGGAAACCAAGGGTGTCTGGAACGATATGTCTCCCTTCAGGCAATTTACGATGCCCTTGGTATTCTCAAGCCGGACCGGACATCGATTGACTTGGTAGGCAAGCTCTTTCTGAAAAATGATCCACGTATCCAGAAATGGATGGAAAGCGCCATTCCCCGTTTGCGGCAGGCCGTGAATATTCTCGAATCAGTCCTGGACCCGGAAAATATCATTCTTGGCGGGTTGTTGCCGCAGAATGTGCTTAATGCCATGCACGAAGCGCTGTGTCCGTTGTACGGTTCGGTTTCAAGCTGTGGCATGAATGATAACAATGGGAAGAACTGCGACCAACGCGTGTCTCGCGTTTTGGTGGGTACATCCGGGCCGGAAACAACGGCGCGGGGCGCTGCGGCTTTAAGCGTATATGCCCGGATCGGTCCACAGATGGATATGCTGCTCAAAAAGCAGGCATAGAATCGGGGAAGGAAATTTTTTGTGAAATAAGACCGTTGGCGGCGGACGCTTTGGGGAGCGTCTGCCGCTTTGTTTTCTGCCTGAGTGAAAAGATCGTTCGAGGGGAGCTCGACCTATTGTTTCATTACTGCTTGCACGGCTCGACGGATTCCATCCTTATCCAACCCCATGGTCTCACGAAGTTGCTTTTGTTTGCCGTGTTCCACAAAGACATCGGGAAGGCCCACACGTTTGATGTGCAAACCGTCCAATGCGTCGTTGTCCGCAAGCATTTCCATAATGGCTGAGCTGAAGCCACCAGCCAGAGCATTTTCTTCTGCAACAACAATGTGCTTGAAGCGTTCAGCCAGTTCCAGAAGTTGTTTTTCGGGTAAAGGTTTAACAAATCGAGCGTTGAAAACAGACACTCCAAGCCCTGCTTCGGCCTTCAATTCCTCGGCTGCTTCAATGGCAGGGTAGACACGGCTGCCAATGGCTACAATGAGGACATCATCCCCTTCATGCAGCAGTTCACCCACCCCCAATGGGAGTGGCGTGGGCTCACCGGAAAAATCGGTCCCTACACCAACTCCACGCGGGTAGCGTACTGCAGCCGGACCGTTAAGGGCCAAAGCCGTTGCCATCATATCACGCAGTTCAACTTCGTCCTTGGGAGCCATTACCGTGATATTCGGAATGTGCCTCAAATAGGAGAGATCAAAGGCCCCATGGTGCGTGGCCCCATCCTCTCCGACCAGTCCGCCGCGATCCAGACAGAAGGTGACAGGCAGGTTTTGCAGGCAGACGTCGTGCACAATCTGGTCATACGACCTTTGAAGAAATGTCGAGTAGATGGCGACTACTGGTTTGTATCCCTGGGAAGCCAGACCGGCCGCAAAGGTCACTGCGTGTTGTTCACATATCCCCACGTCTACAAAACGATCGGGGTATTTATTCGCGAATGCCGAAATGCCGGTTCCCTCAGGCATTGCAGCTGTTATTGCAATGAGCTTATCGTCTTTATCCGCCAATTTACAAAGAGTTTTTCCAAAGACATCCGTGTACGAAGGCAGGGAACAGCCGGAAAATTTTCGGGCCTTGCCTGTTTCCGGTTCAAAACAGCCCACGCCGTGAAAATAGGTGGGGTTGTTTTCGGCCGGGGCATAGCCTTTGCCCTTTTGGGTGAGCACGTGGATGAGGGTTGGGCCGGAGAGCTCTTTGACCTGCTGGAATACGTGAACCAAGTCTTTGATGTCGTGCCCGTCGATGGGGCCCACATAGTTGAACCCGAAGGCCTGGAAGAGCATACCCGGAGTAAAGACTCCCTTGAAGGCGTCTTCACTACGCCGGGCGTAGGTGTACAGCTCTTCGCCAATGCGCGGGATACTGCGAATGCGGTTCTCGAATTCCTTTTTCAGCCGCATGAGCCAGGGCTTGGAGAGGTTGCGGGAAAGAAATCGGGAAAGAGCGCCGACATTGCGCGAAATAGACATTTCATTGTCGTTGAGTACGACAATGAGATCGCGCTCCATGCCGCCCACCTGGTTCAGCCCCTCATAGGCAAGGCCTGCAGTCATGGAACCGTCGCCGATGACAGCCACCACCTTGTGGTCTTCTCCTGCCAGGTCACGCGCAACAGCCATGCCCAATGCCGCGGAGATAGACGTGCTGGAATGGCCCACACCAAAGTGATCGTAGACCGGATTTTCCGAGGGTCTTGGAAAACCGCTGATGCCCCCAAACTGGCGGAGTGTATGAAATTTGTTCAAGCGCCCGGTGAGAATCTTGTGAGCATATGCCTGATGCCCCACATCCCAGACAAATTTGTCCACCTTGGGATTGAACACATTGTAAAGAGCAAGGGTCAGCTCGACCACCCCCAATCCCGGGGCCAGATGTCCGCCGGTGTGGGAAACCGTGTCGATGATGACCTTGCGTATTTCATCAGCAACCTGCTCCATTTCGTCCACCCCAAGCTCACGGATATCGTCCGGGGAGGCAATGGTCGGCAGAATTGCCGGATGTGTTTCAATCGTGTCTGGTAGCTGATCTGCCATGGGGGCTTCGCTCTGATTCATATTTATCTTTATACCATTTATGGGCAGGTTATCTCACCCGCAAACCGAGTCACAATGTTGTGTGAAACGCGCACTGCTGCGTCGGACCTTTTGTTGCTGGCTGCCGTGTTGGATTGAATTTTACGGAAAGCGAACAATGGAATTTCAGTTCGCCCTGTCCACAATGTATTGTGCCAAATCTCCAAGCGTTTCAGCCTGCTCACCTGTATAGCCAGCCAGGCATTCCTTGGCTTTTTCCACATACTTGGCAGCCAGTTCACGGCTTTCTTCCAGCCCCAGAAGGCTTGGGTAAGTGGCTTTGCCCATACCCACG
Source organism: Desulfovibrio sp. 7SRBS1 (assembly GCF_049723905.1). NCBI lineage: Bacteria > Pseudomonadati > Thermodesulfobacteriota > Desulfovibrionia > Desulfovibrionales > Desulfovibrionaceae > Desulfovibrio > Desulfovibrio sp. 7SRBS1. The sequence continues at coordinate 336,105 of NZ_JBJKFD010000001.1, forward strand.
TCACTGCCCACGGGTTTTCCCAACGTTTTTTCGTCCCCGACAATGTCGAGAATGTCGTCGACAATCTGGAACGCGGCACCAATCATTGTGCCGTACGTATGGGCATTTTGCCTGTCTTTTTCCTGCGCTCCGGCCAAAGCCGTTCCGCATGTGCAGGAAGCCTGCAGAATGGCGCCGGTTTTCATGGCGTGCATCTGCTTTAATTCGGCAATGCCGACTTCTTCCGCATCGGTGAAAAGCATGTCCAAATCCTGGCCGCCCACCATTCCGCCTGCACCTGCTGCCTGGGCAAGCAAACGCGAGGCATCGAGGATATTGGCGGCAGGGATATCTGTCGAGGCCTCGAACATGCTCACAAAGGCCTCGGTAAGCAGGCCATCCCCGGCAAGTATGGCTGTGGCTTCACCGAAAACCTTATGGTTGGATGGCTTGCCCCTGCGCAGATCATCATCATCCATGGCTGGGAGGTCATCGTGAATCAGCGAGTATGTATGGATCATCTCGATGGAGGCGGCAAAGGGGAGGGCATGTTCGCGTTTCACTCCGAACAATTCGGCCCACAGCAGGCAAATGACGGGGCGGATGCGTTTTCCGCCAGCCATCAGGCTGTATTGCATGGCTTCCTTCAACCGTTTGGGAATACGCCGATCCTCCAAACAGGTGACGAGATATCCTTCGACTGTCTGCGTATATGGTGCAATACGTTCCTTAATCGTCATTTTCAGACTCCACAGGGCTGAATTGTGTGAGCAGGCCCTCTTGGTACATTGTGACTTCGTTTTTGGCGTTTTCCAGCGTTGTGCGACAGGACTTTGCCAGACTCAGTCCTTCCTTGTACAGGGCAACTCCCTGTTCAAGGGGAAGTTCGCCATTTTCTAAAGCGTCCACTATGGTACGCAGACGGGCAAGTTGATCTTCAAAATTTGTTTTTTCGCTCATGATGCGGTTTTCTCTTTTCCGAATTCAGGAGTGAACAAAGGCAACGGGTTGGAACTTTGGCCAGCGGAAAATATGCTCAGATGCAGATGCGGTCCTGTTACCCGACCGGTACTGCCTACCAGCCCGATGACCTCCCCCTTGCTTACCATGGCTCCCTGCTTCACTTTGATCTTGGACATATGGCAGTACATGCTGATGAGTCCCTGCCCGTGGTCGATGAAAACGGTGTTGCCACCAAAGTAGAATTTGCCTTTCAGAACAACGCGTCCGGCATTGACCGCTTTGATGGGCGTACCCTTTGCCCCTCGCAGGTCAACGCCCCGGTGCGGAGAACGGGGCTGCTCGTTGTAAAAGCGGCGCAAGCCGTATTCGCTGCTGATGCCCCCTTTCACAGGCCGGGTAAACGGTAAGGACCAGTACCTTTCCGGCGTCAGCGTTGCAAGGGCTTTCCCCATCAGGCGGGACTCCTTTTGGATTTTACCCAGCGACTTTTTCGAAGGATTCACCATCTTTTTGGCAACCGCAAGGTGCTGTTCCTTATATTTTTTCGGCTCCACCTGTATGGTGCGTTTCAGGGAAGATTGAACCTTGCCCACGGTTGCTGAAAATCCAAGGGATTGGGGGCCGGGCTTGGAATATTTGACATCCGTGCCCAGAATTGCGCTCGCCGTATAGCCTTGCTTGGTTTTATCCACCTGCAGCGGAATGGTCTTGTTCAGCCAGACGAGTTTTGCATTCGCAAGAGAAAGATCGGAACGAACCCGCACTACGAATGCTTCGCCCCAAGACACGGAGGATGGGGCTTGGAATGTTATGTCGGCTTGAGCGGTAAGAGGAGAAGCAAAGGAGAGGAGCAGAAGAAGGAGAAAAAGAAAAGGGATACGACGGTGTATGGTCATGATTCATCCTGGGTATCGGTAACAACGGCCTGCACGTTGCCATTGGCTGCGGTGATGCGTAATCCGTCTCCGGTTTTCACGTCGTCCGGTCCGCGCAGGAACTTGCCGGTCCGGCCAATCTGCACCAGACTGTAGCCACGTGCAAGGGGCTTTTCCGGGTCCATGGCATGCAGCCTTTCGGTTGTAAGGTCCATTTTGTTTTGTGCGCGCTCCAGGTGCCGGGTCAATGCGTTCTGCAGCCCCTGCTCCAAATTCTGGATATGCAGTCTGTCGGCAGTCCATCTCGATGGGCCCCAGACTGTTGCAAGGCGTGCTGTTGTCCTGTCGAGCTCGGTGATTCTGGTTTTGAAAAAACGTGTACCTGCTTCTGCAAGACGCGTATTCTCTCGTTCGAAACGCTCCAGCAGACGGTCAAGGCGGCGGGCAGGGGAAAGCCATCCCAACCCTTTTTCCTGTGTGGCAAGGGCTTCCTCTTTTTTTCGCAAAAGCCTCAGCCAGGCGTTTTCAAGTCCCATATCGAGATCGTCCAGGCGTTGCCACAACTCCCGCCGTTCCGGCCACAAAAGTTGCGCCGCGTGGCTGGGGGTGGCTGCCCGAACATCGGCCACAAGATCGGCTATGGTTACATCAACTTCGTGGCCGACCCCGGAAACTACCGGAAGGGTAGCCCTGAAAATTGCGTCCGCCACTTCCCGCGTATTGAATGCCCATAAATCTTCCAGAGAGCCGCCTCCACGAATGACGACGGCGGCATCAGCCCAACCTTCTTCGCAAATATCATCCAGGGCGGAAGCTATCTGTACCGGGGCCTCTCGCCCCTGCACCAGGACAGGGTGGATGTGGATTTGTGCGCCTGTTCCCCGGCTTTCCGCAATGCGCAGGAAGTCGCGTATGGCGGCTCCCGTGGCAGCCGTAACCACGGCAATGCGACGAGGGGCAGGGGGCAACTCCATCTTGCGATCGGAATCAAAGTATCCCTGTTCCTTCAATTCCTTTTTCAGCTGTTCAAAAGCCAAGGCCATGGTGCTGGTGCCGACTTCCTGCACAAGTTCTGCAATCAGCTGCACAGTGCTGCGCCCGCTGTATACGGACAGCCGTCCCGCGCACATGACTTCCAGTCCGTCTTCCAGAACGTCGGGGCCTCCTTCACAGACTTCGCCGGTCATGGGGTGGACGCATCCGTCGCCACCTGTCCACTGGCTTTTGCGAAACCAGACCACATTCAGGACCGAGTTACCGTCGCCAAGTGAAAAATAAATATGTCCGGAAGCAGGGCGGGACAGGTTGGTCACCTCGCCGCGCACCCATACAAAGGGAAACTGCGCTTCCACAACATCGCGCAGGGCTCCGGAAATTTCACTGACGGTAAAGATATGCATGGCAGTCCATGCGGGAAAGGAAGGGAAAACGAGCGGGAAAACCTGAGTTAGATTTTCCCGCCCTTCCTGTTCCCGAAGTTTTTATGTTGGGAATGAACACTTGCCAGCTGGGCCCCTGAGTCCTTGCTTGCAGCGGGGCGGTCGGCCGGAAACCGTCTTTTCTACAGCTCCAGGTTCCAGCCTTCCCATACCTTGGCGCGCCATTCGGACAGTGCCTGTTCGAAGTTTTCGAGGGGCAATTCCGTTTTTTCGCCAGTACGCCTGTCCTTGGCCTCGACAATTCCCTTTTCCAGCCCCTTGCCGCCGAGAACGATCTGGATGGGGAAGCCCACCAGATCGGCGTCCTTGAACTTCACTCCCGGCCGTTCGTCACGGTCGTCGTAAATAGTGTCAATACCGAGCTTGTTCATGGTGTTGTAAAGTTCCTCGGCCTTGGCGTCGACATCCTTGTTTTTGCCGCCCAAGGAAATGACCACGGCCTCAAAGGGTGCGATGGTGGGCGGGAATATAATGCCGTTTTCATCGTTGTTCTGCTCTATGGCAGAGGCCACGATGCGGGATACGCCGATGCCGTAACAGCCCATGATCATAACCTGTTCCTTGCCGTTCTCGTCAAGGTACGTGGCGTTCAGGGCCTTGGAGTATTTGGTGCCGAGCTTGAACACATGCCCGACTTCAATGCCCTTTTTCAATTCCATGGCAGTGTTGCAGCGAGGGCACGGATCGCCTGCGGCCACATTGCGCAGGTCGGCATAGGCGTCGACTTCACAGTCTCGGTTCAGGTCCAGATGGAGAACGTGGGTATCTGTAGCGTTGGCTCCAGCCACCCAGTCGTTGCCCGACTGCAGGGACAGGTCGGCAATAATGGTATCCACCTTGAGTCCAGCGGGACCGGCGAACCCGACTTCCGCCTTGGTCCATTCCTTTACCTGTTCGGGCGAGGCCAGCTGGATGTCGGTGGCGTCGAAATAGTTTTTCAGCTTGATCTCATTGAGTTCATGGTCGCCCCGAACCAGTGCGGCAACGGCTTTGCCGTCGACCTCGAAAAGCAGCGTCTTGAGAACCTGCTGTGGTGTGGTTTTGAGGAATGCGGCGACCTCTTCCACCGTATGCTGTGCAGGGGTGTCCACCTTTTCCATGGGAGGGCAGGGGGAAGGCTGTGTGGCCTCTACGGGGGCGGAAACCGCTTTTTCCTGGTTGGCTGCGTATTCACAGGCAGGGCAGGTGGCTATGGTATCCTCGCCAGTATCCGCAAGCACCATGAATTCGTGCGAAAAACTGCCGCCAATGGAGCCGGAATCGGCCTCTACAGGCTTGAAGTCGAGCCCGAGGCGTTTAAACGCAGCAACATAAGCATTGAACATGGCCTTGTAGGAGGTTTCCGCTCCGGTTTCGTCGCGGTCGAACGAATAGCCATCCTTCATAACGAATTCACGGCAGCGCATCAGTCCGAAGCGAGGACGGATTTCATCACGGAACTTGGTCTGAATTTGGTACAGGTTCAGAGGGAGCTGACGGTAGGAACGGACTTCGCCCCGTACCAGATCGGTAACCACTTCCTCGTGCGTGGGGCCAAGGCAGAAGTCACTGTCTTTGCGGTCTTTGATACGCAGAAGTTCTCGTCCGTAAAAATCCCAGCGTCCCGATTCCTTCCACAGCTCGGCAGGCTGCACCATGGGCATGAGGATTTCCAGGGCTCCGGCCCGGTTCATTTCCTCACGGACGATGGCCGCGACCTTGTTCAGCGAGCGCAGGCCCAGAGGCAGAAAAGTATACATGCCGCTGGTAAGTTGGCGGATGAATCCGGCGCGGGCCAGCAGCTTGTGGCTGATGACCTCTGCGTCGCGCGGCGCTTCTTTGAGAGTGGGTATGTAGCTTGCACTCCAACGCATTGTTATTCCCCTTGTGTCTTGTTTTCTTTGGTGAATTTTTCGATTTCTTCCATAAACGCGGCAAGCAGGGTGTCGCGGTCGCCGCGCACGCTGCGGATAACTTCACCCTTGCGAAAAATAATCCCCTTGTCGCGTCCTCCGGCAATGCCGATGTCTGCCTCGCGGGCCTCTCCCGGGCCGTTGACCGGGCAGCCCATGACGGCAACCTTGAATATTTCCTGGATCGGTTCCAGGCGCTGTTCGACCTCCTGGGCCAGGCCGATGAGGTCGATCTCCGTGCGTCCGCAGGTTGGGCACGAAACAATTTCCGGCCCACGGGCCCGGATATCCAGGGAACGGAGCAATTCCCAGGCCACGAGCATTTCCTTGACCGGGTCGTGCGTCAGAGACACCCGCAGAGTATCGCCGATCCCTTCGGACAAAAGCAGGCCGAGTCCCACGGATGATTTGACCGTGCCGCGTACCAGGGTACCAGCTTCAGTCACCCCGATATGCAGCGGGTACTCGCACCGGTCGGCCATCAGCCGGTAGGCGGCCACAGTGCCGGGAACCGATGACGATTTAAGGGAAATTTTGATTTGGTCGAAGTTGCGTTTTTCCAACAGATGAACGTGGTGGAGTGCACTCTCAACCATGGCTTCCGGTGTGGGGCCGCCAAAACGTTCCAGCAGTTTTTTTTCTACCGATCCGGAGTTCACGCCGATGCGTATGGGCAAACCCTTGTCTTTGGCAGCGTCCACCACGCGGTCAACCTTGTCGTCGCCCCCGATGTTTCCGGGATTGATGCGTAGCCCGTGGATGCCTGCTTCTGCGGCGGCCAGTGCCAAACGGTAGTCGAAGTGGATATCCGCAACCAAGGGCACGCTTGTCCTGCTGATGATTTCCGGAAGCGCGGCAGCGTCCTTTTCATCACGCAGGGCCAGCCGTACTATTTCACACCCGGCCCGCACAAGGTCCTGTATCTGGCAGACGGTGGATTCCACGTCGCAGGTTTTGGTGTTGGTCATGCTTTGAACGCGTATGGGTTGGCCGTCACCTATGGTAAAGGGACCCAGCCGTATGGGGCGCGTTGTCCGACGAACGGGAGAAGGCAGGTGCGTCATTTGATCTGTTGTCCTGTTTGCAATGGGAGCTGCGAAACGGCTGACGCTTCGCGTCTTGGCTTCCCCATGGGCAAAAATTCTGTTTGCTGTATAACCATCCCGGAATGATGTTTCCCCGTGGCTAATGGGGAGCAGGCACAAAGGCAAGTATTGTTTCCGGGAATTTATCGGTTGCCAGCAGAAAACCCATATCATCCAGTTTGACCAATCCTTCCCAGTTTCTTGGTTCGGTAGCCAACTGCAGATTGATTGTTTGTTCCGGGGCGGATGTTCCGTCGGCAGTAACACGGAGTTTCACCAACCTCTCCACCTGCGGAAGTCTGGAATGGGTGGCGTTGGGGGAAACACACTCCGCCAGTGGGTCCGGTGCCGGATTGAGCAGCCATTTTTCGCCGGGCCAGAAATAGTTGATGACCCAGAAGTTGCCGTCAGCGTCCGTATCGCTGGCGTCCGTGACCCGATATTCCAAGTTGGGAAAAGACATGAATCCATTATCGTTGCAGTTGAGGTCGAAAAGGCGCATCTGTGGTTCCGGGGTCACGTTTTTACCGTTTGCTTCAAAAATTGCTCCCACTCGAGTACCGTCTACCAGCAGGCTTTCCCATGACATGCCCGGCAGTGTTTCCTGCTGACCGATGAGAATGAGGGAATCCGGGTCCAGGGTTAGTGTCTTTCCGTCGGCAGAAAATTCTCCTTTGATAAGATAGCCCTGTCTTTCTCCGGCTCTTTTGCTTTCAATGGCCAGCCAGGCATTGTCCTCGCGTACGGATATGGCTTCGAATCCTTCAAAACCGGGGATGAGCGTACGAAGATTCGGTGTGACCAACTGAATGGGAAAAGGGGTAAGAGGGCCATGCGAGGGAGAGACGATGGCGTTGACCACGTCTCCTTTGGCAAGGCCGAAAAGGCGGGAATACCCTTGAAAATTATCCCAGTCTGGATATTGAGGCAAAAGTATGAGTGTCTCATCATGCCAGGCGAGTCCGGAAATCTCCGCATCGGTTTCCGAGGCTGGTCCTTTCAGAGCGAGGCGGACGACAACGGCTTCGCCTTCCACGGGTGATGGAATGGGGCAGGTTTGCGGTTCCTGTTGGGAACAGGCAGCCCCAAGGCAGAGAAAAGCACCAACCAGTACTGCGAGCATAAACGTGCGCTTCATAAAGTTAGAAATACCCCAGGCTATGCAGTTGTTCGAGATGTTTTTCCTTATCCCAGGCACGCCCTGCCCGTTCATTTGTGTCGCTGCCGGATATGGTGTCCGGATGGGTGGTGCAGGGCATACACCCCAGTGAACGATACCCCTGATCGTATAACGAACAGTACGGCATCCGTGTGTCCATGATATAGGCCCAAATGTCCATTTCGGTCCAGTCCAGAAGAGGGTAAGCGCGGGTATGTTCCGGCTCTGTATAGAGTTCCGTTTCCGGGAGTCTGGAGCGCGATGGATGTTCGTCGTGACGCAGGCCGACAAGCAAAAGGTTTGTTTCTGTATCGCATATTGCCTGCTTGAGTGGCTTTACCTTGAGGTCGAGGCAGCACTTTGGTTTATCCCGTGCTATGGGGTAATCCGGGGCAGGAGTTGAATGGATAACATGGCAGTCGACTTTCCATTCTTTTTGCATGCGTGAACGGAATTCAAGCGTTTCCTGGAATTTGCAGCCGGTATCAACGGCCAGGGCCAGAGCAGGGACCTGAATGGGGGTGCAGACCTGCAGCCAAAGGTGGAGCAGAACAGTGGAGTCTTTGCCGCCAGTCCAGGCTACCCTTGTATGTGCAGGTGAAAATTCTTTGCTCAGGCGGGAAAGCAGGTGCAGACTAGCGGAGATTTTTTCGGCAAGGGATTTCACAGTGGGTGTGTGCATATCGGGACTCACAGAGTTTTTTTTTGGATGATTTAGTTAAAGTATATAGGTGGTTATTTTATCGGTTGACGTTTTTTTTTAATCCCTACTTGCAACCGTCTGTGTATCCGGGGTAACATCAAAAGCAGTAGTGAAGACTATCTCCCATACTTTGTTGGGGCAAGGAGCGCTCATGCTGGACAAAATTCAATCTTTGGTTCGTGGCAAGGACATTTGCGTTCTTGCAACTGTTTCCGAAAATCATCCCCATTGTTCGCTCATGTCGTATATGGCTTCGGAAGATTGTCGAAGCATCTACTTGGTCACTTCTCGTAGTACCAAGAAGTTTCAGAATAGTTTGCGTAATCCGAACGTCTCGTTGCTGATAGACACCCGCGAAGACGATGTGGACAAGCGAGATATGGCAAAGGCTCTGACCATCGAAGGGTGCTGCCATGTGGTGGAGAATGCCGATGAGGACCGCCAGTTGCGCGAGGCGTTTGTACAGCGCTGTCCCAATGTGCGCAAGCTGGTAGAACATCCGGATTCCGCCGTGATCAGAGTGCAGGTTACGTCCTTTTTGCTTCTGGACGGAGTAATTGACTCCTATTTTGTGAAAGTTGAATAATTTTTTTTTGAAAAAACGCTTGACGAATAGCGCGGCAAACTTTAGAAGCTTTTTCCCGAACGCGCCCGTAGCTCAGCTGGATAGAGTGCCTGACTACGAATCAGAAGGTCGGAGGTTCGAATCCTTCCGGGCGCACCACTTCGGAATTAAGAGATCGGTTCAAGTACACTTCCGACCTCTCATCTTTCATAATATTCTCCCTTGCGCCCGTAGCTCAGCTGGATAGAGCGCCTGACTACGAATCAGAAGGTCGGAGGTTCGAATCCTTCCGGGCGCACCACTTGGGAGAAGCCATGCCGACGGGATGTAATGCCCGAAGCGATACGCTCCAAATAAAAACGCCATGTGAATTCACGTGGCGTTTTTATTTAACTGAGGAGCCGCCCCACATTTCTGTTTCATCTTTACTTGTTTTCCATCGCCTTGAGCCGCCCTGCCACTGTAACCACTGTCAGCGTGTAGGAATGGCTGTGATTGTAATGGTAGATAACCTTGCGTTGTCTTTTTTCCGAAAGGCCCGCCTTCCATCCATGGTACACAAGATAGTTGGCAATACTGTAGAGGGCATCAGGTGCGCTAAACAAATCCACATGTCCGTCTCCGTCGCCGTCTTCGCCAAAACGGAGGGCGTTGCTAGGCATGAACTGGCACATTCCTATGGCTCCGTATGGAGAACTCGGGATGGTCAGAGGATCCGCTTCCGTTCCCAATGCATATTCAACAAATGCCAGGAGTTCCTCGTAGGCCCAGTCGGCTTTTTGTTTGGTGCGCCGCACCAGCCATTTTTGCAGACGAGGGGATATCGTGTTCATTGGCAGGTATGGCTGAACATGTCGGAAGTCTTCGCATAATGCCATGCTTGCCAGAATGTTGAAGGCGTTATCCCGCCCCAGATAGGTGCCAAGCCTGGTTTCCACCAGGAGAATGGCAACGAGGATTTCTGGCGGAATTTTGTCTTTCTTTTCGATTTTTTCAAGCAGCGGACGGTAATCCTCAAGAAACTTGTGTGCTTTGGCCAGCTGGCTGGGCTGAATGTATTTGGAGATGACTTTTGCGGCTGACGGTTTTCTTTTGGCAGGAGGAGAGGTTTTGATTTTGAGCAGCGAACTCATCTTTGTAGCCATGACTTGCGGGTCGAAATGCACATCGTCTTCCGAAAAGATTTTTTCCAGCGTCGGACGGGGCAGACCATCTTCAACCATCCGGTTGATGAGCGGAGCCCAGATTGGAGGAGCGGAATTTTCCGGGGTGGCCGCCTGAAGGGCAGGCCTGAATCCGGGAATCAGCAACAGGGCAAAGATCAGCACAATACATGCTGCACCGCGGCTCTTGGAACGGTAACAGTATGGGAGTGTTAACAACAAAGAAAAACCCTTTGGTTTGGGTGGGAAAAGAATCTGGTTATATCCGGTCCATGGGAATCATGGCAGCTGCTTCCTCCACAGCTTCCGGCAGATCGTCCAGGTAGTCGCGAATGTCGAACTGTCGATCGCAGTGCGAGCAGTACAAGTAGATTCGTTGGCATGCACGGCAGAAGTCGAGTTCTCGCCCGCACTGTTTGCAGTCGGGCATTTTTTTGCCCGGCACTTTTATTGTCCTATGCAAGGGCATCTGGTCTCTCCGGGTGCTCCTTGGGGGGCATGTCCACTTTGCGCAGTATTGGGCCATGCTCGGTTTGTTCCGCTTTGAGAACAAAGTTGAATAAGTCAACACTCAAGCATAGGTCGAAGTCCCGTTCGGGGGCGTGGATTTTTTCAGGATCGAAAAATTTTTGCGCTACCGGCGCATCGCGAAGGTGGCGTCGGATGGCCTTCATGGAATTGGGAAATTCTTCCATTTGGTTTTTGAGGTAGATCCCGCATAAATCGTCTTCTGTCGACCGGGTCGTTCCCTTGGTGCCCATGGAGACGATAACACAGATGTCTGGATTTTTTTCGAGCAGATAATCGGTGACCGCTGTCGCGTTGACGAACGCTCCGGTGATTACTTCATCTGCAGTCTTCAGGGCAGCGACGATTCCCGGAGTCCCCGCGCTGGTTGCATGGATTATGGTTTTTCCTGCGAGGTCGGCCTGTTCCATTGCAGATGGAGAGTTGCCGAAGTCGAATCCTTCGGGGGGAATGGTGTTGCGTTCGCCTACAAGAACGGCTTTGGGAAAGATTTCTTTGAGCCGGTAGGCTTCTTCAAGGGTAGCGACTGGGTAAATCGTCTCGGCTCCGGATGCATAGGCAAAGCAGGCAGTGGTACACGCCCGGAATATATCAATGATGACCGTGGTTCCGCGGGCTCTGGAAGCCCCGGAGAGTAGGTGGGATAGTTCTGTTCGCATGAAAACCTCCGTCCTGAGTATGCCTTGGCTGTGAGGGCAAGTAAAGCGGAGTGCTTGAGCTAAACAAAGGCAAAGTATATACGAAGAATATGAGTGATGGTACAGTCTGGATTCCTCTTTTGCCCTTACAGAGGGCTTCGAGTTTTGTTCCTTTTTTGGAAAAACTGCGTGATATCGTGGAGATAGACGTACGTGAATGGGCTGCCCGGGAGGATGCTGCATTCCCCTTGCGTCACGGAGCTATTTCGTCTGTCCTGCCGCGGCTTCCGGAAGAGGCAAGGGGAACTTTTCTGAACAATAAAATGTGAGAGCGTATGGAAACTGATCAGCAACTACTGCGTGAAATACTTGCGACCCAGCGGGAATTGCTGGGAGAAATCAAAGCCATGCGGCGGCTGCTTGAGCAAAACGACAAGAAGATCTTTACAGCAGAGCCCCTCCGTGTGGAACCTGTTTCCGAAGGTGAGGACAATGTTGTGAGGAAAAAGAACGTCGCTCCTGTGGATGCCAGTAGGGGGGACGCGTTGGTAAAAGCATTGGTTCAGCGAAATCGCATGGCACAAGATGCCATGTCTTTTGCCCAGCGCACAAAGAAGTGATCTGCCAATACAAAAAATGGTTCCGTATGCAGCGTCGGCGTGTATGATAAATTGCTGCGGGACAGTCCAACTTTTCAACGTAAGGAAAATGCATGGCCCTTTTCAGCGGGAAAAAGCGTGTGCGGGAAGTTATCGATGACGACGTCAGGTATGACGAGGCGCGTGATGGATATTTCAGTGGCAAGGTTAAGATCGTAACCACGGAGAATATTCCGGGAAGGGATGTCCGTTTTGTTTTTGGCCTTGTTGTTTCGCGTGGGTACAATCCGGACAACGCTTTTTTCGGTATGATCAAGAACGCCTTGGATGCCGGGGCGGATGCCATTTTGGGCTATCGTGAAAATGTTTCTTTTCATCCAGAAGGGGAGAAATACTACGCATGTTATGGTACGGCTGTTGTTTTGGAGACTCCCAAACGCACCAGCCGCAAAGCGTAGTTTTCAGAATCGTTTTCCTTGTGGGGGAAAGTATAAAAAGCTTGTCCATCTGCGGACAAACGCTGCAAGATGCCAGGAAAAAGCCCGACTGCTTACCGTCGGGCTTTTCTTATGCGGCCTCATGTCTAGGACTCTGTAATTCTTTGTTCTCATTGTTTCTTAGGTTGCACTCTCCCCTCATAGTACCGGCTTGTTCAATGTCTTCCTTTTCTTCTTCGTGCTCAGTGGCACCAAGTACCAATCCGGTACGTCGTACTGTTGGATAGCCCTTTTTATTTCTTCGTCGATGCTACTGGGCATTTCGTCTGCACAAATGGCGGGGGAGATATTCCTTCCATTTTCAACGGGGAATTGGCCCACATACATTGGGGTAAGTATTCTCGATGGAAGGCGTGTCAGAAAAGGCGCAAGTGAACCAACGTTCCAGAGGAAAGGGATTTGGCAGCCGGTAATTCCCGTAAATTTGTTGTGTACATGGAGAAAGCGGCACTCCAGACGGCAACAGTGCCTAAAGGGGAGTGCACAGAGACTGTTCCGATATTTTCTAGCTTGTTTTTGGGGGGGCTCAGCAAGAAGATCTTTGCCGACTGGCGCATTGGGATGAGCGTGTGCTTTTGCCGTTTTCATACATGGCCTTGTGCATTCTCGCCGTGTTGTCATCAAGCACCGGAAGGAGGATTTCAACACATGTTCCGCTGCCTGGGGCTGAGCTTACTTCGATGGTTCCACCGAGAGAGGATATGATGCCATGAATGAGCGTAAGGCCCATTCCGGTAGACATGGGTTTTGTCGTAAAGAGAGGTTCAAAAATCTTTTCGCAGGTTTGGGAGTCCATTCCTGGGCCGTCATCACAGATTTTGAGAACAACGCATTCTTCTGTCGGACCGTGGCATTGGGTGGTTATATTCGGTTTATGATGAGTAATGCTGACCTCTAGTAGTATGTTTTTGTCTGTTGACTCCCATGTGTTTTGGAATATTTTACGAAAAATCTGAAGCAACTGTGGTTGAGATATCAAGACTTCTATGCTGTGGTCCGGCATGGGGCCGGTGTTTAGTCGGACATGCGGGGGGAACGAAGGCAGCAGTCTTTGCAGGGCCTCGCGTACTGCTGGAATAAAGGCGACGCTTTGGCGGGGAATGGATTCGGAACGCCCGAAAGCCTGCATGGAAGAAGTCAGCGATGTCGCTCGGCGCAAAAGGCGCAGCACTTCGTCCAGATCGTCTCCGGCCGGATCGTTCTCGGCCATCCCCTCACGGGCCATTTCCGTAAAGCCCATGATAGCGCCTAAAATATTATTCATTTCGGCAGCAAAGCCTCTGGCCAGTGCTTCGGCAGCCTTAAGAGCTTGGTCCTTTATTGTTTGCCTCAGTTTTTCTCCGCTTTGGGAAACATCGCCGTGAAGGATTGCCACGTATCGCCCCTTGGGGCCAGGGTACCCTTTTATGGTGAGTACCATGGGGATTTCAGTTTCCCGGGGGCGAACAGAGAGCTTCAGATTGTCCATGTGCTGCTGCAAAACAGCCTCAACAGCATAAGCGACTTCCTGGCTCTGATTTACATACGGTGTTTTTTTATTTTTGCAGGCGGCAAAAAAGTCGGTGCCAACGGGGAGTTTGTCCAGGGAACTCCAGGCTGTGTTGACCTCAGACACTACTCCTTGGCTATCTATAAGGGCTGCCGGAAAATCAAGCAGTTCGAGTAGCGTATTGTTCATTAACGGGGAGGGCATAGGAAATCCTCTAAACATAGTGTCCTCCCATAATAGTAGGAAGACAAACTTGGGCATATTATATTTTAGAATTTTTTCAGGCGTGAAACTGGTTGAGACTTTTTCGTTGGCTAGTGCGTGTTAGCAACCGCAAATTGCATTTGTCAAAGATTGCATAGTGTATTGGTCGTCTACTTGTAAAAGACACCATAACGGAAAATAGAATGCAAAAAAGATTGTGGATTCGAATAGGGCATGAAAGCGGGTTATTTTGACAGAAAAACAGCATGTGAAGAAATTGCACAAGCGGCTTTATGTTGTGAAAAAATTAATTACCTCTTGACATAAAGCTCTTTCCAGTGATTATACTTACCCGTACTCAAAAACTCGTCCTCAGTTAAGATCTTTTGAAATTCTGCGGGAGGGCCTTATGGTTTTTACTTGGCTCAACCTTGGAATCCTCCTCTTTCTCGTGGCGGGCTTGGCCTTTGCTGCGGGACCGTTGGCGGGTGCCATGCTTCTTTCTCCTCGGGCGCAAGGCGGCGATATAGGCTTGCCTTACGAATGTGGAATGATGCCTCACGGTCCGTCCTGGACTCGTTTCGGCATTAATTACTACATTTATGCCCTTATTTTCCTCGCCTTTGACGTTGATGTTCTCTACCTCTTCCCGGTTGCTGTGTACTATCCACACTCCGAGGGATGGATTCCGTTGATCAAAGTCTTCATATTCCTGTTCGTGCTTGCTGCGGGCATTGTTTATTTTTGGAGAAAAGGAGTTTTCACATGGCCGCGCCGGATCATCAGTTAAGAACGGCCGTTACCGATGTGGCGGAACCACCGCTGCGGATGGAGTTGGCCCAGGAATTTCTCGACCTGTGTCGGGCCATGTCCTTGTGGCCCATGACATTCGGGATTGCCTGCTGCGCTATCGAAATGATGGCAGTGGGCATGGCCCGGTTCGATATGGCCCGGTTTGGAGCGGAAGTATTCCGGCCTTCACCGCGTCAGAGTGACCTTATGATCGTGGCCGGTACCGTTACCAAAAAGTTCGCCCCGGCCGTGGTTCGCCTTTATGAACAGATTCCCGCTCCCAAATACGTTATGGCGCTCGGCAACTGCGCCATCTCGGGTGGCCCCTTCAAGTTCAAGGGGCAATACGGAATCGTCGAGGGCGTGGACCAGCTGCTTCCGGTTGATGTCTACGTGCCCGGTTGTCCTCCCAGACCCGAAGGTCTGCTGGAAGGGCTGTTCATGTTGCAGAAAAAGATAACGGGCAAACGTTTCTGGCCGGTAGCTGAAATGCCGCCCGTGAAGGGAGATCAGGCATGAGCAAATGCACAGCATTCGCCTTTCCCGTTCTCGCGGCTTTTGAGTCGGATCATGGAAAAACAGGGTCCGATCTGGTCTTTCACGTCCGGCCGGAAAAAGTGGTGACTGCCGCACGAGACATGGCTGCAAAGGGCTACCACATCGAGGATGTCTGTGGCCTGGATATGGAGGAGGGGTTTGAGGTTGTCTACCACTTCGCTCACTTCGACCAAGCAGGCCGCATCACCATCCGAGCCGTTATTCCTCACGACAATCCTAAAATTCCTACCATTTCACATATCTATCAAGGCGCCAACTGGCATGAGCGCGAGACTCACGATTTTTATGGGATCGAGTTTACCGATCATCCCAATATGACGCCTCTTCTTTTGGCCGAGGACGCCGACTGCCATCCGCTGATCAAGGAAGACAAGAAACGCAAGCCTGCGTCAGAGTTGTTTGTTGAGCATATGTTGGCTCCGGAACCAGAGCCGGCTGAGGAGGCGGGAGAGGCCGAAGAACCAGCCACGAGCGAGGGGGCCTGAAACGATGAGCACCTACTTCGAGCAAGGCGATTATTATACGCGCCATTTCCAGCCCGGTCCCACGGAAGATACGCTCATTCTGAATATGGGCCCGCAGCATCCATCCACGCACGGTGTTTTGCGCATTATCGTGGAACTGGATGGTGAGTATATCAAACGTGCCGAACCCGTTCTTGGTTACATCCACCGCATGCATGAAAAAATGGGAGAGGTGAAGTCCTGGACCCAGTATTTGCCCAACATGGGAAGAACAGATTATCTGCATGCCCTGGCCTGGAACTGGGCTTATGTTGGCGCGGTGGAAAAACTGGCCGGGATAGAGGTGCCGGAGCGTGCCGAATACATCCGGGTCATTACCTGTGAACTCAACCGTATCAGCGCCCACCTGCTTTGGTTTGGGGCCTATCTTCTTGACCTGGGGGCTTTTACTCCCATTATGTACGCTTTTGAGGACCGGGAAAAGATTATGGACATCCTCCAGATCCCTACCGGCTCGCGGCTTACGTACTGTTATTATCGGTTCGGCGGTGTCTCTGCAGATCTGAGCGACAAGTTGCTGGACATGGTTCGGGAGTATATTCCGTTTCAGCGTTCCAGAATGCCGATTTATAAAGATCTGGTTACGGACAACGTGATTCTGCGCAAGCGTGCCGAAGGCGTGGGGCATTTCTCCAAAGACCTTTGCCGTCGCTATGGGGCCACCGGCCCTGTTGTTCGTGGATCGGGTGTGGAATACGACGTGCGCCGTGCCGAACCGTACTCGATTTACGACAGGTTCGATTTTGTGGTCCCCACTTATGACGATTGCGATGCCTTTGCGCGCTACATGGTGCGCATGGACGAGATCGAACAGTCGTTGCGGATCATCGAACAGGCCCTGGCGTCCATTCCCGAAGGCGATTACATCATCAAGGGAGCCCCGAAACCAAAGTGGTCCGCACCAAAGGGCGAGGCCTACTTCGCGGTGGAGGGGAACAAGGGGAAAATCGGTGTCTGGGTTGTTTCGGACGGCGGCAAGATGCCGTATCGGGTCAAACTGAGGGCTCCGAGCTTCTGCAACCTGAGTCTTTTTGCCGAGGCTTCCCAGGGGGTACTTCTGGCCGATGCCGTTGCCATACTTGGCAGCCTGGACCTGGTTATACCGGAAATCGACAGGTAGGTTTGCATGAATATCAATGTCGTCACTCCCCCTGAGTTGGTTCGTCTGGTTGTCGGACTCGTCGCATTGGCTGCATTTGTCGGCCTGAATGCCGTGGTTCTGGTGTATCTGGAGCGCAAAGTTGCCGGACATGTGCAGCGCAGGCCCGGACCGTACGAAGTGGGGCCGCATGGAATTCTGCAGACCGTGGCCGATGCCGCCAAACTGATCGGCAAGCAGTTGCTGACACCTGACGGTGCGGACAAGTTTCTGTACTGGCTGGCACCTATTTTGGCGTTTTTGCCGGTTTTTGTCCTTTTCATGCCTGTTCCGTTCGGAGAGGAGTTGTACTCTCTGGATACGAACCTGGGGCTGGTGCTTATTCTGGCTTATGCTGGATTTGCCGTGCTGTCGCTGTGTCTGGCGGGCTGGGCTTCCAACAACAAATGGGGGCTGCTTGGTGCGGCGCGTGCCGTATCACAGAGCGTTGCTTACGAAATCCCCTTGCTTCTGGCCGTGCTGGCCATTGCTTTTATGACGGGCACTCTTGATCTGCGAGAGATAACAGCGCAGCAGGGACAATGGCCGTGGCAATGGAATATTGCGCTGCAGCCTCTGGCCTTTATAATCTATTTCACCAGTGCATTAGGCGAGACCAACCGAGCACCGTTCGACCTGCCCGAAGGGGAAAGCGAACTGACCGCAGGTTTCCATACTGAATATTCCGGCATGGGATTTGGGATGTTCTTTCTGGCGGAATACGCCAATATGATTGTGGTCTGCTCCGTGGCAACAGTCTTGTTTCTGGGAGGCTGGAAAGGGCCTTTTTATTCCGGGGTCTGGTGGTTCCTGGCCAAAGTGTATGTGCTGTTGCTGGTTATGATGTGGTTTCGCTGGACCTATCCACGCGTACGGTTCGACCAGCTTCTGAACATCAACTGGAAGTGGCTGCTCCCGTTGGGAGTTATCAACCTGCTCGTAACGGCCATCGTGATCAAGCTGGTGTAACTGTTTCAGGCCAAGGGAGAAACAATGTCTCTGTACAGGGAATTCGGCGACGCGCTCAAGGGAGTCTGGAGCCTTCTCGTGGGGCTGCGGGTAACCGGGTCGGAGTTTGCCAAGAAACAGGTTACGGTTCATTACCCCCGGCAAGTGGTGGATAACATCACCACATTCAGAGGGCATATAGAGCTGGTGGGCAAGCCCAAGGATCCGGCAGTGCCCAAATGTATCAGTTGCATGATGTGCCAGAGTGTCTGTCCGTCCGGCTGCATCATCGTCAAGAAGTCCCCCAAGATCAAACCCACCGAGGAAGAGCTCAGGGCGGCCGAAGAGGCTGGCAAGCCGGCTCCCAAGCCCAAAGCGGTCAAAACGCCTAAAGGCCTGCTCTTGGACTACAACCTTTGCAGTTTGTGCGGGTTATGCGTCCAGAACTGCCCGGTAGGTTCACTCCGATTTTCTACGGATGTCTACCTTGCCGGTTTTGAGCGCAAGGATTTTGAATACGATCTGGTCAAGCGGCTCAAGGAGCAGGCGGCCCAGGCAGCCAGTTCCTCCGATGCACCCGCTTCCTCCAGCAAAAGGGAGGCGAGCTGATGGAATTTGCTGCCAAGTTTCTTTTTGTCTTCTATACCATCGTCATTGCCGTGGGAGGACTGGCTGCAGCGCTTTCGTCCAGTCTGGTCCGGGCGCTGGTAGGGCTTATCCTTACTTTGTTCGGCGTTTCCGGCATGTATCTTCTCCTCAATGCTCCATTTGTGGCTCTTATGCAGCTGCTCATATATGTGGGCGCTGTGGTCATCCTGATTTTTTTCGCCATCATGCTTACGCGTGCACCAGCTGGCGGGGAAGAACGCAAGGACCGGCCTATTCGCAAATATCTGTTTGCTCTGATGGGCGCTGTGGCTCCGGCTTTCGCCTTCGGCTGGGTCATCATGACCATGGCTCCGACCAGTTCGGACAAGCCGGATTCCGTAAGTGCCATCCAGTTGGGGCAGGGACTTATGGAACCGTACATCCTGGCATTTGAACTGATATCCGTAGTGCTTTTGGTGGCCATGTCAGCCGCCGTTCTGCTGGCATTCAAGAGGAGGAAATCCGAATGAGCGCCCTGACTCTCTATCAGCTGGTGGCACTGATGCTTTTGTGCATAGGCCTATATGGCATAGTATTTCGCAGAAGCTTGGTTGGCATGCTCATCTGCGTGGAACTCATGCTTAACGGCGCCGGTCTGTCTATTGTGGCCGCGGCCCAGCTTACCCCGGCGGACAGCACGCTTGGTCAGCTGGCCACTCTTTTGGTCATGGGGCTTGCGGCTGCCGAGGCAACATTGGTGCTGGCCATCATCGTCGTTGTGGCTAAACGGTTCAAGCACGCTGAAAGCGACCTCGTATCGACACTCAAGGGGTAGGGCATGACCGAATACATCGAAAGTACACGGGTTCTCATACCCCTCATCATCACGTTTTTCGCGCCGTTCTTCATCTGGCGCAACAGGCATTGGAAAGACAATCGCGAAGCAGTTTCATTTATCGCGGCAGGGGCAGCCTTCGTGTCTATCCTGTCCATGGTGCCTGCTGTACTGAACGGAAAAATCTGGCTTTTTCATCTTTTTACCATTCTGCCGGGCATTACCGTCACGTTCTGCGTGGACGGCTTATCTCTGGTATTCGCTTTGATTGCCACGTTTCTTTGGATTCTGGTTACCAGTTACAACGTCGGCTACATGCGCGGGCTGAACGAACATGCCCAGACGCGGTACTACTTCTGTTTTGCCGTGGCTATTTTCGGAGCGGTTGGCGTGGCCTTTTCCGCCAACGTGTTCACGCTGTATCTGTTCTATGAAGTCATCACCATTTTCACCTATCCCCTGGTTGCACATCACCAGGATTTGGAAGCCTACTCCGGTGCCAGAAAATATCTGGTCTACCTGATGGGTACCTCCAAGCTCTTTCTGCTTCCGGCAATGGTGCTGACTTACGTGCTTTGCGGAACACTGGATTTCCACCTGGGGGACATTGTCACGGGCATGCCGTTCCCGGTGCAGGAACATCCGACCTTGGTGATAATCACCTACATCCTGTATATTGCAGGGTTGGCGAAGGCCGCTCTGATGCCATTTCATAACTGGCTGCCGTCAGCCATGGTGGCCCCAACCCCGGTTTCGGCTTTGCTGCACGCAGTGGCGGTGGTCAAGGCGGGCGTGTTCTGCGTGTGCCGGATTATCCTGTCCGGCTTTGGCGTAACCACCATGGATGCCTTGAATCTGGGAATTCCCACGGCGTTTCTGGCGGCCTTCACCATCGTTGTGGCTTCCATCATTGCACTTACAAAGGATGACCTTAAAGCACGGTTGGCCTATTCCACGGTCAGTCAGCTGTCCTACGTGATCATCGGTGTGGCCATGCTCACTCCGTACGCGGTGCAGGGCGGAGTTCTGCACATTGCCAACCATGCCTTTTCCAAAATTACACTCTTTATGGGAGCCGGGGCCATCTACGTGGCCACGCACAACAAGAAAATCAGCCAGATGGGCGGATACGGCTGGCGTATGCCCATAACATTTACCGCCTTTTCCGTAGCTTCGTTGTCCATGATTGGCGTACCATTGGCCTGCGGGTTCGTAACCAAATGGTACCTTGTCAACGGAGCCATCCAGGCCAAGCAGGTCATCCTCATCATTGCACTGCTGGCCTCGACCATCCTTAACGCAAGTTATTTCGGTCCCATCATATATCGGGCTTTCTTCATGCCGGCGGCTGAAGGAGTGGACCTCAAAAAGTACTCGGAACCGGCCATGTCCATGGTCATTCCCCTGGTGCTCACATCCATAATGTCCGTTGTTTTGGGATTGTGGCCGGAGCTGTTTCTCAACTTTGTCAAGGCCTTCGGTCATTTCTAGCAGGGAGTGGACGAGATGAAACAATGGCTTGCTGAACTCTTCCTGAGCTGGCGGGAAAAGGCCGATACCTTCAAGTGGCTGTTTTTTGCTGCCCTTGCGGTGCTGGTCCTGCTCAACGTGGTTATTCACCCGCACCATCCCCATGTGCACGAGGAATCGTACGTAGGGTTTTGGCCTGTTTTCGCTCTTGGGGTCGGACTTGTCCTGATCTATCTGGTCAAGAAAATCCTTTCACATCTGGTCAGCGTACCCGAGGATTTCTATGAGTCAGATTAGCACCTTCTTCTACCACCCGGCTGCCGGTTTTTTTGCTCTGGCCGCAGCGTTGCCGTTCTTTCCTGGAAGGTGGTGGCGTTGGCTTCTGCCTCTCCCGGCCTTAATTGCCATAGTCTCGGTGTTGAATATGTCGCCGGGCAATTACGGCGGGCTGAACTGGATGGGCTTCGACCTTTATCTGGGGCGTGTGGATCGGCTGTCCATAATTTTTGCCAATGTTTTCGCCATTCAGGCGCTTATAGGTTTTATCTACGCGTTTCATCTGCGGGAGAAAGCGCAGCACATTTTTGCGCTGATCTATGTGGGTGGGGGACTCGGAGCCGTATTTTCGGGCGACTACCTTTCTCTTTTTCTTTTCCTTGAATTGATGAGCGTGGGATCGACCATGCTGGTCTGGTACAACGTCAAGGATAACAAAAAGGCGGGGTCTGCGGCCTTCAGGTATTTCCTCATCCATACCTTGGGCGGCCTGTTCGTGCTTGCTGGTTTTTTGCTTCGTTACAAGGCCATCCATACGTTCGCGTTCGATGCCGTGGATGTGAGCAACATGCAGTACTATGACTGGCTCATACTGATTGGTTTTGGCGTCAATGCCGCCTTCATCGGCCTGCACGCCTGGCTGCCGGACGCCTATCCGGAGGCAACCATCACTGGTGCCGTCTTCATGAGTGCCTTCACGACCAAAACGGCTGTGTACACTCTGGCGAGAGCTTTTGCCGGGGTGGATTTTCTGGCCTGGATGGGTGTGGGCATGGCTATCTACGGCGTTATCTACGCGACAATGGAAAACAATGCTCGGCGAATTCTCTCCTATCACATCATGTCGCAGGTCGGGTACATGGTGGCGGGTATCGGCATCGGTACTGCCATGACCATCAACGGTGCCTGCGCCCATGCGTATGCCCATATTCTGTACAAGGGCCTGCTTTTTATGAGCGTCGGCGCAATCCTTTATTCTTGCGGAACAGCCAAGCTGACTGAACTCGGAGGGCTGGTGGGCAGACTGCCCCTGGTCATGCTGGCCTACATGGTGGCTGGCCTTTCCATCTCAGGCTGGCCTGTGTTCAACGGCTTTATATCCAAAACCATGACCATCGCAGGGGCGTTCGAAGATCATCGGACGCTGCTCGGATTGGGAATGGAAGTGGCTGCCGTCGGCACTTTCCTCTCTGTGGGGATCAAGCTTCCATACTTCGCGTTCTGGGGTGGCAAGCCCAATGATGTGAAGCGCAAGATCAGACCTATTCCCGTAAACATGTATATCGCCATGTTCATGGGAGCATCCTTGTGCATTCTGCAGGGTGTGTATCCGCAAATGCTGTACTCGCTGCTGCCTTTCGAACCGGTCGAGTTCCACCCCTGGACATCCTGGAAGGTGCTCCAGTCTCTCATGTTGCTGTCCTTTACCGGCCTTGCCTTTTACCTGATGCGCAAGACCATGAAGCCGCACGTACAGCTCAATCTGGATTTCGAGTACTTCTACCGCCTCGGCGCCAAGGCTTTCTTGTTCTTTGTAAGCAAGCCGTTTGCCTGGGCCGATTCCATATGGACAACGGTTTACCGTGTGGTCGGTATGCGGCTCCTTTTGGCAGGTGGCCGACTGACTTCGATCTTCGACGTCAAGGCTATCGACGGTGTGGTGGACGGTACAGCCTACACGACTCGCGGAATTGGGCGACGGGCTGCAGGAACGCAGACCGGCCGTCTTGGGGACTACATGGCCGGGGCCGTGGTTGCGGCCATTGTCGTCATGGTCATTGTCTGGGCAGCGAACCGCTAACGCGCACAACGGAGCGAAGTGAACATGATCGACGTCGGCTATCCTGTTCTGACCTCACTGATATTCTTTCCGCTTGTTGCGGCAGCCATGCTCTTTTTCTTTAAACACGATGGCTTGTGCCGGGTCTTCACTCTGGCCGCCTCGGTTGTGGAAATTCTGCTGGCCTTGCCATTGCTGCGGTTCTTCAATGTTGGTGAGGCGGGCTTTCAATTCGTCGAGTTTGTGCCTTGGGTTCCTTCCCTTGGCCTGAACTACAATTTGGGTATCGACGGCATCAGCTATTTTATGGTGCTGTTGACCATAGGCATCCTGCCTCTGTGCGTGCTGTGTTCCTGGACGTACATCAAATTCCGCTCGCGGGAGTTCCACTTCTGCCTGCTGCTTATGACGTCGGCATGTATAGGCGTTTTCTGTGCATTGGACTTCATCCTTTTCTATGTTTTCTGGGAAGCCATGCTCGTGCCTATGTACCTGCTTATTGCAGTGTGGGGCGGGCCGCGGAAAAACTACGCATCCATCAAGTTTTTCCTGTATACACTGGCCGGGTCCACATTGCTGCTGGTGGCCATGGTTGCTTTCTTTCGCGAGACGGGCACGTTCTCCATTCCGGAGATCATGCAGCATTCCTTTTCATACAGGTTCCAGTTCTGGGCATTTCTGGCAATGGCTCTGGCTTTTGCCATCAAAGTGCCCATGTTCCCGTTCCACACATGGCTGCCTGCCGCTCATGTGGAAGCACCAAGCGCCGGATCGGTTATCCTGGCTTCCGTACTCATTAAGATGGGTGCGTATGGGTTCCTGCGTTTCTGCCTACCCATCACGCCGGATGCCTGCGTTACCTTTGCACCGCTTATGATTGGTCTTTCGTTGGCTGGCATATTGTACGGCGGATTCATCTGCCTGGGGCAGACCGACCTCAAAAAGCTCATTGCCTATTCATCCGTCGCTCATATGGGCTTCTGCACCTTGGGCATTTTCATGTTCAACCTGCGTGGCGTGGAAGGCGCACTCATGGTTATGTTGAACCATGGCATCGTTACCGGCGGTCTCTTTATGATGATCGGGGCGGTCTACGAACGCAGCCACAGCCGTGAGATCCGGGACAACATGGGGATGGGCAAGTATCTGCCCGCATTCATGGGATTTTGGGGGCTGTTCGCCTTATCATCGTTGGGCTTTCCGGGGCTGAACAGTTTTGTTGGTGAGGCCTTGGTGCTTATCGGCACTTTTAAGGGAAGCATACTGCTTGGCTTTATTGCCATTCCCGGAGCCATGCTCGGAGCGGCGTACATGCTGCGGTTGACTCAGCGCATGGCCTACGCTCCGGTGGGCGAGACGCCTTCACCAAAGGATAATAAATGGTGGGATCTGACCCCGCGTGAATGGATATACTTGGCTCCGCTGGCTGTGTTCACAGTGTACATCGGGCTAGCCCCTACGTTTGCTTTGAACATCATCGATCCTTCGGTCAAAAAACTTCTGACCAATTTCGAATCCGAGCGGACATCAAAAACACTGCTGGTCGATGAGGGCACTGAAGCTCAAAAGCAGGCTGCAGGGTTTCCCGAGCAGGTGCGCACAGCCATGGCCGAACTGACGAAGTTCGTCGGCCAGGGCTTGGAATAGACCGGATGACCGTTTCAACCCAGGAGACGCGACTGTGAATTTCAATCCGGCACTTATTGTTCCCGAACTGTATTTGTTGCTGGTCATATGCGGCCTTTTCATCCAGAGCATCGCGGGTGAAGGGCGGACCGGCTATATCAAGTGGGTACCGGCTGCTGCGGGACTGGGCGTGTTGGTCACGCTGGTTTCACAGAGTATGGGCGGAATCATGTTTTGGGATTCTTATCGGGTGGATGCGTTGTCCCAGTTTTTCAAGCTGGTGGTGGCCGTGGGGCTTTTCATCACCACGCTCAACGCGGTCAAGCAAAAGACCCTGCAGGAAGAACAACAGGCTGATTACTATTTGTTTTTGTGCCTGAGCGCCTGGGGCCTGATGCTGCTCTCTTCCAGCGTTGAACTGATCACCATCTATATTGCTTTGGAAATATCCTCCTACAGCCTTTACGCCGTGGTGCCGTTGCGTTCCAAAAGCAAGGCTGCTGCAGAGGCCGGTATCAAGTACATACTCTTCGGAGCGGTCGCTACTGCGCTGGCTCTGTATGGCTTTTCCTACATACTGGCGGCTCAGCACACCACGTATATAAGCCAGCTGGCTATGAAGGATTGGAGTTTTGCAGCCCAGCCCATGGCAGCACTTGGAATGCTGCTTTTTCTGGGGGGCATGTTCTACAAACTGGCGCTTTTCCCATTTCATTTCTGGTGTCCGGATGTGTACGACGGCGCGAGCAATGAAACGGCTGCATACGTGGCTACACTGCCCAAGTTGGGAGCCGTGGTCATTCTTGTGCGGATGGCTGCCTTGCTGAAACCGGGTTTGGAGATAACAACCACACTGGCCGTTTTGGGCGCATTATCCATGACGTTCGGCAACCTGGCTGCTTTGGCTCAGGACGATATCAAGCGTCTGCTTGGTTTCTCCAGTGTTGCTCATGCCGGGTATATCATGCTTGGCCTGGTTTCCGGCACTGGAGAAGGGCTGGCCGCAGCCAGCTTTTACGTGTTAATTTACCTGCTTATGAACCTGACCTGCTTTTGGGTTATCTGCCGGATTGCCTCTGATGGACGCAATCTCAAACTGGGTGATCTGGATGGTTTACACAAGCGGGCACCAGGACTAGCCTTTGTACTGGCTGTTTCGGCTTTTGCCTTGGTTGGCTTGCCGCCGACCGCCGGATTTATCGGCAAGCTTTACCTTTTGACCGCCGCCTGGAACCATGGATACAACTGGCTGGTTATTGTCGCAGCTGTAAACACTGCCATTTCCATCTATTACTATCTGAATCTTGTTCGCCACGCCTACACTTGTGACCAGAAAGAGGGAGCAGAGGTTGCCCCCATCGACCGCAATGCTGGATTCTTTGCCGTGGGTGGAGTGCTGGCCGCGATATTGTTAGTGGTGGGCTGTATGCCCAATACATTGTACACCATGGCTTTGGTCGCCGGAAAAGTCCTGCTGCCTTAGTCTGCTTCTTGCAATAAAAGCTCCTGCATCGAGTTGGTGCAGGGGCTTTTCTTATGCTGCTCAATGGAAATGGCTCTATGATTCATTGATTGTTTTTATGGTCGGTTCGCTGTGTTCTTCCTCCCCATGGAGGTTCATTTAATGTATTTTCCTTATTCGCGTTTAACGGCACCAAATACCGATCCGGTATCTTTCAGTGTTTGATACCTTTTATGTCGTTGATGCGTAGCTTGAGCTTGTGGAGCAAGCTGGTGAGACAGTGCTTTTGTCGGTTGAGCGTCCTGACGATCACTTCTTGCCCCGTGGGGATGATCCCGTGAAGGAGGCCGGATGCAGCAAATTCCGTAAACTTGGCATATCCCAGGCGGTAGGTCTTGCTGCTGGAGTAAATGGGGCGGAGGAGGTGGCTTTGCCCAACCATACTCGGGAGTCTGACACGATATTATTTTCTTTATCAATGGAAAGTCGGTCTCACTCTGGTGCCACCCAAATGGTGCGGGTTTGTTCCGGGCGCAGATAAATTCGCAGTCCGGAGGATGACTGGATAACACTATGGTTTTGGCCTCCATTGCCCAGACTACGTGCCGGAGAAACCCGCACAAGCGTAATCGTGTCCCCCTCGTTAATTCCCTCTCCCTGAAGTAGGGTGACGGCCCTGTGGCCTCCCAGGAGCTTTAGGACCTTGAAAGGACGACCTGTTCCTGCCATGGCGAATTGAAGTCTTTTGCCACCGCATTCTCCCCAAATTTTGGCGGCAGTTCCTTCTGTAAGGCGAACCGTATGCCCCTTGACCAGGGCCTCGTATTGCATGGGAGGAAGCCTACGAAGCATTTCTACCCTATCGTTCTCCCGAAGGCCAAGGATGGCTAATCCTTTTTCAAGGCCGGAACCGCACACGAGTCCTTCAACATGACCGTGTTCACCAGGATGCATTTCCATAATTGGTGTTTTGTGGTCGTCGTCATGGTGGGCAATGACTTTGGATGCCATGCCTGCAGCTAGGATAACTTCTCCCAAAGGCCCGCGTACTCGAACAGGACCAGGTTCCACTTCTTCGTCCAAGCGAATTATAATGTCACCGGGATGCAGTCCCATCCGGGCAAATCTGTCGGCCAGATGAGGGGTGTCCATTTGACTGAGAACAAGATGGACCCCATAGGGGGCTTCATCCAACAACATGAGCATGAGGGGCGACTCCTTCTATGCCGGTGGTTATGGGGGCCAAAGAAAAGTCGATGTCGTCCGAAGGGATGGGGGCGCAGGTTTTCTTTGGGGGCTGAGGTTTCTTTGGCTGCGGTGTGGAACGATTCCGCATGGCAGCGTAACCGAGAATGCCTATTGTGCTGCCGTTGTGCAGAGCGGCGGCGGTTATAGCCGGGAGCTTGCCGGCACTGGCAAAGGCCAATATGAGTGAGTTGATGCTCACTGCAGACCACAGGCAATGTCGGAGTGTGGATTCAACTTTTTGGGAAACGGCTCGTGCCAGGGCAAGTCCTCCAATGTCTTCGGTCATAAGGATAACTTGGGCTGATTCACGTGCCAGATCGGCTCCGGAAGGCATGCAGATGCCCACATCGGCACTGAGCAGGGCGGGTGCATCGTTTACCCCGTCTCCCACAAAGGCGACTTTGTGCCCCTGGTTTTGGAATCCTTTAAGGATGCGGGCTTTGTCTTCCGGCTTGAGCTCGGAATGCACTTCATCCAGCTCGGGCAGTTGCGCCCAAAGCGCTTCTGCCGTGCGTTGGTGGTCGCCAGTAAGTACTACCAATCGGGTAATTCCCATGGTTTTGAGCTGCCGGAGCATATCACGGGCTTCGTGCCGCAGCTCGTCGCGTACGCCGATGATTCCGGCAAGTTGGTTGTTGCAGGCAACGTAGAGCAGGGACTTGCCATCCCCAAGCAATTTATCTGTTTGTTCATCGGCAGACGAACAATCGATTTGTTCGTCGTCGTGAATGAAATGTCGGCTTCCCACCAGAACTCTTACGTCACGTACATAGGCGGAAACGCCATGCGCGACGACAAAATCCACCTGGCTTGCCTCGGGCAACGGCAATTTGCGTTTACGTGCTTCCGCTACAACGGCATGCGCTACCGGATGCGCGTAGTGCTCTTCCGCTCCGGCGGCCATGGAAAGAAAATCGTTTTCCGTCATGCCGTGAAGCGGAATCACGTCCGTGACGGCAAGCTGGCCTTTGGTCAAGGTGCCTGTCTTGTCGAAGAGGACCGTATCCACGCGTGCCAGCGAATCAAGAGCACTGGCACCTTTCAGAATCACCCCTTCTCGTCCTGCAACATACATGGCCGAACGTACTGCAACGGGAGTGGCAAGCTTGATGGCACATGAGTAGTCTACCGTAAGTACGGAAGCGGCGCGCGAGGCGTCGCCGGTCAGGGCGTAGATGCCGAGGCCCGCTCCGAAAGTAAGCGGAACCAGTTTGTCAGCCAGGGCCTCGGTTTGTCTTTGCGAGGTTGATTTGTCGCGCAAGGATTTTTTCAAGTAGTTGGAAATGCGTGCCATGCTGGTTTCCGAGCCGACCATTTCGGCGCGTACAACAATGCGTCCATCTTCGATTACGCCACCAGACAAAACGCTGTCTCCCGGCTTTATATGCACGGGTACGGACTCCCCTGTAACCGAACTCATATTTATAGAGGCTTCTCCGCGCATAACATCACCGTCTACAGGGACGAGTTCGCCCGGGCCGCAGACGACTTGATCTCCCACGGATGTCTGTTCGAAGGGAATTTTGCTCTCTACCTCGTCACGCAGAATCCGTACTTCTTCAACCTGTGGTTGGAGGAGATTTTTAAGAAGATCATTGGTTTTGTTTTCCGTGGAGTGTTCAACGTAGGCACCAAGCTTGAGCAGAGCCCCTACGGTATTCGAAGTAAAGTAATCGCCACGCAGTAACGCGAATAACTTGGCCGTGCCGTCCAGTACTTCAATCTTAAGTCCTCTCTCGATAAGGGTCCTTACCCCATCTACTAATGTAGGAAGGGCCAAAAACCAGCTCACTCCGGCTTTGACAGGAAGCGGAAGGGCCGGAGTTGCAGCAGCTGCTGCAATATGTCCGGCAACATCCATGATATCCGGTCCGCTTTCCCGCTCCGGATCAGGTAGAAAAGCTTCACCTGGCAGGGTGTTCAGTGTGTGGAGGATCTGATTGTGGAGGGCTTCTGTGTTGTTTTGACCTGAATGGGCCTGCGTAAACTCAATGATGATACTGGAGGCAAGACGATTGATCCGAACGTTCTGAACTCCAGGTTGGGATTCGATGAGGGCAGACAGATAGTCGACATCCAAGGCCGGGTCGTGCAACAGATTGCAGCGCAAGCGTAAGCGGTGCGGGAGGCTGTGGACGATAGTGAATTTGTTTTTGGACTGCTGGGCGGGATGTCGAGTCATGCCTTTTCCGTACTGCTTTTAAGTTTTTTACCTGTTTTGTTTTTGGGTGAGGCTGACGGATAGAGAGAATAATGCCAGACACTCAGTCCCAGTGCGGCAAATCCTGCGGCAACGTGAATCTTGCGTGCTGTACGGTTGCGTATGAATCCTGACACTGCAAGCACGCCCATGGACACGATCAGTCCGGTTTTGGCAAGCTGGCGGGCTTGGGTTTGCTCCATAAGGCATCCCTTCCCAAATGGAACTTTACTGCGCTGTTTACGGGCTGGAGCAGCTTGAGAGTTGTTGGCTGGCGCAGCAGTCTTTATCTGTTCTGAATCCTGTGGAGAGAGAGCCATGCTTGCTCCTTGCATGTTTTTTTTACGCCTTGGTAAAATACGAAAGCCGAAGAATCCGGCAGGTTGCACTCATTGCCGTCCGTACGTGCGTTCAGGCCGAGGCCCGAACTACGTTCAACCTGCCGGATTGGAGGACCACGGTTATTCTTTCTGGCTCATTTCCGCCCGGATGTCGTTGATCTGTTCCTTGACCTCCTCAACACCACCCTGCAGGGCCGACCACACCTTTACAGCTCCGGAAACCACGGCTTTCTGTACGCTGGGGTTGGCCAGTACAAGGGCTACACCAGCCCCCACGGCAAGACCTTTCAGGTAGTTGGAGTCCTGAAAGTTGAGCCACCCCTGGGTTAGGGACGAGGGCTGTGACGCCTGCTGGGGGAGTGTTTGCGGGACCTGCTGATAGGGCTGTGGATACAGGGGATTTTCAGCATAGCGGGGATCGTACGTGTTGTTGTACTTATAATCCGCAGGTTGAGCCGGTTGCTGCGCCACTGGGGGCTGTTGGTAATAATAGTCGCTCATGGCTTTCTCCTGAAGAGGTGGCTAGTTGCCCTTCTTGGTCTTGGAAGTTTTCGGGGCGGCTTCTTCCTTGATTTGGACAGGTGCCTCCACAGATGCGGCACGGGCTTTTCTCTTGTCCAAAGTTTTGTCCACAAGATATTTTGTGCCCACTGTCACCCCGATCAGTCCGGCCAGGGAGAACAGTCCACCCAGGCCCAGAGCGCTTACAACTGCCGTTCCCGTGGCAGTGGAAAGACCTGTTGTTCCGGCTTCGCGAATAATGTCCTTTACGGCTTCTTCACGGCTGATTTGTTCTTTTTGTACCTTGCCGATGTTGCGGGCAGCGGACACGGTGGCTCCGACAATAGCTCCGGCAGCACCCATTGCCAGTGTTGCACGTGGGGCGATCCCGATAGGCGAATACTTTGTCATGGCTATTTCTCCTTGGCGGCTTGCTCTTCCGCCTTGCGGTCTTCTTCAGCTTCACGTTCTTCGGCACTTTTTTCAAAAACACCCAAAAGACCGGACACGCCTCCGGCAATAGCACCCTTGATGGTGTCGTTGGTCAGGAGCAGGGTCAACCCTGCGCCTATCAGCGCTCCTTTCCAAAAGTCGGTACTGGATGTTTGGAAAAAGTTGAGAAAACGGGACACGTCCGGATTGCCTTCGGCCGCATCATTGATCAGCCCGTATAATTCTCCGTAGCGGTTTTCACTACGTTCTTCCGGCATAGTGGCAGCCTGTCCCTGGAACTGAGGCTGCATGGACGGCTGCTGTGTGTACATAGGCTGCTGTGTGTACATAGGCTGCTGGCCGTATGGAGAGAACTGTGGCTGTGCATATGTAGGTTGTTGCATGGACGGGGCCTGGTAGGTTGTTTGGAAATATGGCTGCTGCATGGGTTGTTGGGAGGGAGGCTGTTGATACATGGGCTGGCCTCCAGGAACCTGGGCTTGTCCTCCTTGGTTTTCCCCCATGGCATAGAATCCTGCCTGGGGCTGGGAGTAGGCATATGCTCCTGGTGCTCCCTGGAATGGTTCAGCTCCTGGCATCTGGGCGGAAAAATGCGGTTGGCCCATGTCTGGTCCTGCTGCGGAAGAGGGAGGCGTAGCCATAGGTTGCTGGTAGGGTTGCTGTGTAAAAGTTGCAGTACCGCCATGTTCCATTTCTGGTGACGTAGCGGGTTGTTGATCTGTGCACATTTTTAGTCCTCCTATTGGGTTTTCTCACTCAAAACTGTATGGAGTTTTTCAACCAGAGCT
This sequence comes from Desulfovibrio sp. 7SRBS1, assembly GCF_049723905.1. Classification (NCBI taxonomy): domain Bacteria; kingdom Pseudomonadati; phylum Thermodesulfobacteriota; class Desulfovibrionia; order Desulfovibrionales; family Desulfovibrionaceae; genus Desulfovibrio; species Desulfovibrio sp. 7SRBS1. Next base: position 367,411 of record NZ_JBJKFD010000001.1, read on the forward strand.
GAAGCTCGGACGTCATCTTTGGTTGTTGCCAATTCTTCAAGAATCTCCGGCGCAATACGTTGCGGATCATACTCAATGACCACGGAACGGGCTGCCAGGTTGAGCCGGGTGTTGTTAACTCCTGGCGGGAGCTTTTTCTGCTCCCTGGCAATTTGCAGTGCCTGCTTGTCCATGGCGATTTTGGGATTGAACTTTATCCGTATACGGCCTGGAATATGGTGCTTGACGCTTATGTAGCGCCGCAGTTGGGCAATGGCTGCAAAATCCATATGGCTTCTCTCCGAAAGTAAAAAGTTCCCTGAATTCAGTCCCCACACAATGGATTCGGAAAGCTGGAAGAGAGAGGGAGCGGTCAGTATCAGGGGATTTACTTATAAAGAGTGCATTGACCGTCTCTTCCAACCTGTAGAATTTAATTTTTCGGGGGATACTCAGTCGGTTTGAATGCAAGCAGCCGCGAAGAGTTGGCTACAACGCCCAACGTGTGGCCTATATGGACCAGCCCGGCGGTTACCGGCGAAAGAATCCCTAGAACGCCCATAGCAACCCCGATGATGTTGGAGCCTGTGGCCAGCCAAAAGTTTTGGCGTACAACTTGGAGCGTTTTTTGGCTGAGTCCGTAAACATCGGCCAAGGCATGAAGATTGTCGCTGGCAAGGGCAATATCTGCTGCCTCCACAGCTACTTCGGAACCGGACGTGCCCACAGCCACACCAACATCGGCTTTTGCCAGGGCCAGAGCATCGTTGATGCCGTCACCTACCATGAGCAGGCCAGGATGCTTCTGGGCTATTTCCTCCACCAGTAGTGCTTTTTCTTCAGGCATGATCTGGCAATGGCATTCGTCGAAACCCATTTCTTTGGCCAGGGGACGGGCGGAGTTCGGCTCGTCTCCGGTAATGAGAACAAAACGTTTGGCTCCCATGCCACGCAACCGTTCTATAACCTTGGCTGCTTCAGGACGGGCCGTGGCCGCAAATCCAATGATTCCCATAGGTTGGGAGTTGCGGAGCACATACAGCACTGTCAGCCCTTTGTTTCTCAGACGGGTGGCATGCGCCTCCAAGGGGGAAATATTTGCCTTGTGTTTTGCAGCCAGCTTGGCATTGCCCACAAGGATTTCATCATCTTTGATTACGGCGCGCATGCCCATGCCCAAGTAGTAATCACATACGCTGTGGGCTATAGGAGATATTTGGCGTTTTTCGGATTCTGCCTTGATGGCTTGGGCCAAGGGATGATGATTGTGAACTTCCACGGAACAGGCCATTTCCAGCAGGCTTTTTTCGTCTGTGTGCCCAAGGCATGTGATGTCTGTGAGGGCAGGTTCTGTAGAGGTCAGCGTCCCTGTTTTATCAAAGCAGATGGTGGTGCATTTGCCTGCCTCTTCCATAAACCTTCCGCCTTTTACGAGAATGCGGTTGCGTGCCGCTGCATTCATGGAAGCACTGATGGCTGTGGAAGCAGCCAGTACGGTAGCACATGGACAGGCCATTACCAGAAGAACGGTAAAGGCGCGCCACGCACTTGCTGTAAGTATGTATGTCGCCACGGTTGTACCAAGCCCAACCTTAACAAGTGTGGACGCCAGATGGTCGGCCACGCCTTCTATAGGAGCCCGGTTTTCCAGGGAGTCCTGAACCTTGTCCATGACCCTGGCGAGGTAGGTTGCGTCGCCAACCTGTTGCGCTCTTACGTGGATAACCCCTTCGCGCACAAAAGTACCTGCGTGGACCATGTCTCCAGCTTTTCGATGGACGAACTCTTCACGTCCTGTAAGTGGGGCCTCGTTTAGCAGGGCTTGACCTTGGACGATTTCTCCATCCACAGACACTTTTTCCCCGGTGTGGAGCACTACCGTATCGCCTTTTCGTACATCTTCTACTGCCCGCTCCACCTCCACACCGTCCACAAGGACAAAAGTGTGATGGGAGGTAAGCTTGAGTATTTCGTCGATGCTGCGGCGTGAGCGTTCGGTAATCCAGGCCGTAAGGAGCTCTGCACCGGCATTGATCCATAAAATTTCAAATGCGGTCATGGCTTCGCCTGCCGCTACTGCCGTAATGGCTCCCGCGGCAAGAAACCCATCTAGGGTCATTCTTTTTTCACGGAGGCGCTGTGCAGCATTGCGTACCAGGGGGGCCGTAAATACAAGTGCCGCAATGCCCAGAGGGCTTGCAAAAGTTTGGGCTACACCAAGTCCGAGAATTGAAGTCCTGAATACGGCAATGCCCAGTACAGTGGAAATTCCGACAAAACGACATAGGGCGGATTTTACCCCGTGTTCGTTTTTATTTTTGGAGAGTTGGCAGCATTTGGACGGATTGGAATGCGTGATCGATGAGGTAGGCATCAGAGCCTGTAATTGCTTCAGAAGATCACCTCGGGTAATCTTTTGAGTGTCGTACCGTATGATAAGGCTGGCACATTTGATGTTTTCCCGTATCCAGAGCACCCCTTGAATGTCTTGAATTTTTAGTTGCGACGGGCTGGTAGAGACTGCTGTGGAGTTGGGAAATTTGAGGCGGAGCCTACCCGGTATATCATGGCGAATACTGTAAGAAGGACTTTGCACAGGGCCCTCATTTTTGGCTGATAATTGCAAGTGAATTTTGTTATCAAAATCAAAAAGGTTTTTACAAAGCGACAAGGGGAAAGTCAACGCGGATTTTAAGAAAAGTCGGGCTTGGTTGAAGGCGCAGAAAAGTGAGCTGTACTCTTGTCGTGGCAGCTCGTCTCACGATGGATGAGCTCCCCCTATGAAGCAAGCAGTGGTAATCAGTGCAGTGGGACGTGCAGAGTCAGGATATGCCCATCATGCTCCGCCAGATGTGTCGTGAGTAAAGAAGCATGCTGAGGCATTCCACCATGCTTGTGGATATCACATGGGAGAATCCGACCTCCTGCTAGGGCAAAGCAGGCTCCCAAATGTAATAGAGCCCGGCCTTTATCTTGGATGCCGTGCTCAGAGGGCCGAGGTCCATGAGGGTTATGGGCTTGGAGTCGAACGCTGTCGTTATGTTATACTCATTATCGTTTGCTGTTTCAGCGCGGCGGTAGGCTACAATCGTGGTTTCGGACGGGAGGTTGTTTTGCTTGCGTATGGAAGCAAGTACATCATCAATGTAACCTATTTTATCCACAAGGCCCATTTGGAGGGCCTGACGGGCTGTAAACACGCGGCCCGATGAGACCTCCTTCAATTGGTCTTTTGTAAGCTCGCGGTGTGTTTGGGCAAGATGAAGAAAGCGAGAGTTCAAGTCATCGATGATGTCTTTGAAAAGGTTCTGCTCCTCCGGAGTAGGCTTGCGGAAGAGGGACCCCATGTCTTTCAGTTTTCCGGATTTGTAGGCATTCACTTCCACGCCTATTTTTCCCATCAGTCCATCCAAAGATGGCATGAGCATAATGGTCCCAATGGACCCTGTAAGACTTGTGGGATGTGCGAAAATTTTATCTGCAGCCAGCGAAGCATAGTACGCGCCGGATGTTGCAATATCCAGGAAACAAGCTGTAACCGTTGCATTTGATGCATCTTTATAGCGGGATATCTCATGGTATAAAATGTCGCTGGCAGTGATTGTGCCTCCGGGAGAATTGACCATGAGAACAACGGCTTTAATATTGGTATCCTTTTGCGCAAGGCGGAGTTGGGCGACGACATCTTGTACCATGCTGGGACGTGCCCCCAAGAGGCCTGACGTGGGGTAATCGGATATGAACCCGCGCAGGGGGATCAGCAGAATTTTTGGAGTGCCGGAATCAGGCCGTCCGGAGATAAGCCGTTCTTTGAGAGGAGTTTCCGCAGGCGTTCTAAAGAGGGTAATGCGAGGGGAGCAGGAGGAACAAAGTAAAATTAGGCACACCAGAAAGGAAAGCATGAAAATATTTTTTGAGAAGGGCATGCTGGGGGCTCCATGTTGAACGTCTACGACAGGCTTTTGTATATCATTGCGTTGGACATAAAAAAAGCCGGAAGGGGAGTCCCTTCCGGCTTGAAACGTAGCTCGGATAGTTGCGGAGTTTGTAAGCTTGCCTTTTGTACTTTGCAGCGTCGTTACCTACTAATCCACAAGATGCAAACGCATGCAGTACAGGTCAGTTCACGGCAGTGGGTACTAGAGCTTGTTCAGCATATTGCGTGTTTCAGGCGACACGTTCAGACGATTGATCTGCGTCATTCCTTTGATTGTTTTGCCGGAAGTCACCCAGCAATATTTGTGCTTCCAGCCTTCCTGCGCCAGGGTCAGCCCTAGCCAGACGGGCAGCCACAGACCAAAGGTGCCAATGGTCAGCAGCATATGCAGGGTGTGGTTGATGTTGCGGGGATGCCTGAGGGCGTCCACGCGGCTTTTACGCTCCAGGTTTCCAAAGCGGCCCATTGGTAAGTCTCCTTCCAATGTTTTGAATTGTCGTGAAGGCGCGTTTGTGTACGAAACTACGCTAAACGTCAATAGAGTAATGCAGTATTTGGAGGAGCCAAGGGGGTGTCAAAATGTAGGATGACGAAATGTTGTATTAACTACTTGATATTTATATATAAAAAATTTTCAGTCCAAAAAATTATAATCCGGTGTTGCATTGCAGTTGCTGTATTACAAGCTTTAGGACAAAAAAAATGTGAAAACGGAGGAAAGCAGGGCAAATACTTGTTATTTTAGCAAATTCTGGCGAGTGTCCGGGGGGGAAGGACGAGCTGGACGTACTGCAGTATAAGTTTTGTGTCTGTAACTACAGTTTTTATACAGTGGTACGCCAAACAAAAAAAATCACGATTCAAAGTACGGGCAAGACTGGCCGTGCAGAATTTCAAACACTTCGGCATATTTCCCTGCCCTGCTGGTTGCTCCCCTATAGGCTGCCAGTCCCTGCATGGCATCGGCGTAGTTCGCACCGGGCAAGTCAGAATAAATCATTATGGCTTCTCGTTTGCTTTCCATAGTGGCGGTGATATTTACCGCCATTTCGTGTTGGGTCATGGGGGGGCGAAGCTCATAGCCGTAGATAGTGGAAACTTGCCACGGATCGTTTTCCAAATCCGGGGCATCCGGCATGCCAGCGGCAACCGCTGCCGTTTTGATCATGCAGCTCAAGCCGTGATGTTCGGGTGCGGGATCAAGAGAATGGTATGTAAAGATGATCTCCGGGCGGAGTTCCCGAAGCATTCCGGCGGTTGCCAGCATGGTGTTTCGGGTAAAAAGCTCCGGTCCCTTGCCCAGCCGGAGAAACCGAACCGAGTCAGCATCAAGAATAGCAGCAGCCCGGCCTGCCTCCGGGCGCAGACGTTCGCAGTCTTCACCTTGGTACGCAAGAAAAACATGGATAACACGATAGCCCTGTCGCGCGAGAAGAGCCGTGGAACCACCGCATGCCATTTCAATATCGCCGGGGGTTAGCCCGAACGCGAGGATAGTAGTGTTCATATTACAACTAACTCTGGCTGAAAATTTTTCAGCTTCATAGGCTTATATTGCTTTATTGGCAAGGGCATTGCCTCGTTTGGGGGCTGAGGGGACTGTTCATAGTTTATTTGGGGCGTTGTAGGATGAATTTTTATTAGTAAAAAAATGTGTGGGTTGCTTTGTTGGTATTGATGATTTCATTTAAAATGAATTCGTAAAGACAGGGCGGGCTAAATCGGGAAAAAGGCCGCGGCAGTATAATACGTGCTCGTTATAGCGGGGAGCCAAACCGTTAGAGCTGAAAAGCCTTAAGATTGAAGAAGGTAGCGTCGGCAGCATGATTGAAAAATAAAAAAGCCTGCTCCAACCTGGGACAGGCTTTCTGATCAATCAGCAATATCAGCGAACTACCATTACCGGGCAATGGACCATTTGCAGGACCTGGTGGGTTACACTGCCCAGCAGGATTCCTTCCAGGTCCGACTTGCCCCGAGATCCCATAATAATCAGATCGCATTTTTCCAATTGCGCGACTTCGGCGATGGCTTGGGACGGGGTTCCGCCTACTATGCGGCTGGCGAACTCGACGTCTGCTTTGGTGGCCATTTCTTCCACGGGAGCCATGATTTCTTTGGAGCGATCGGTTGCATGTGCAAGAACATGTTGAAAATTAGGCTCTCCGAGAGTGATGGGTACAGGGCGGTGTACGTGGAGAAGAAGCAGGGAAGCTCCGTTGGTTTTGGCCATGTCCAGAGCGTAGTCCAACGCATTGAGGCTGTACGTGCTTCCGTCTATGGGAACAAGAATTTTGCTTATACGCATACCGTAACTCCGGATTTTAGAAAAAGTAATTAGGGGAACTCAGCCGATTACAGCTTGTATTCTACATATTGAGGCATAAATTTACAAACGCTGCATTGAGTTAGGTATATTTCCAGCTTTTCTAATTTTTGAAAGGAATGTCTTGAAAGTAGCGGAATTCTTGACCGGTGGTGGGCTTTGGAATAGCATCCCACAGCTTATGACTAAATAGCAACTGCTTGGGAGGCAGCGATTATGGTGCAAGAAAACGCAAAAATTTGGTTCAATGGGAAACTTGTTCCCTGGGGTGAGGCGAACGTTCATGTCCTCACACATGCTCTGCATTACGGTACCGCGGTTTTTGAGGGTATCCGAGCCTATAAGTGTGTGGACGGACGTTCTGCCGTTTTTCGCTTGAAGGAACACGCCGAACGTTTGGTTGAGTCGGGTAAAATTTTGGGCCTTCCCGTTCCTTATTCAAGCGAAGAAATTGCCGATGCCATTATTGAAACTCTCCAGGCAAACAAGCTGGATGCCGCATATATCCGTCCTTTGGTTTTTGTGGGTGAAGGCGGCATGGGCGTACATCCCGGCAAGAACCCCATGCATACATGCATCGCTGCGTGGGAATGGGGCGCATACCTTGGTGAAGATGCTCTTGCAAAAGGCATCCGTATCAAAACGTCCACTTTTACCCGCCACCATGTCAACATCATGATGACCAAGGCCAAAGCCAGCGGCAACTACGTCAACTCCGTTCTGGCCAAGATGGAAGCCGTGGCAGATGGTTATGACGAAGCCATGATGCTTGACCCGGACGGCTACGTGTCGGAAGGAAGCGGTGAAAACCTGTTCATCGTAACCAAGAGTGGCGCTCTCAAAACAGCTCCCCTAACTTCGGTCCTGGCGGGGATTACGCGTGACAGCGTGATGACGATGGCTCGTGACATGGGATATGAGGTTTTGGAGCAGCGGTTTACCCGCGATGAACTGTACACTGCACCGGAAGCCTTTTTTACAGGCACGGCTGCCGAGCTGACTCCCATTCGTGAATGCGATAACCGTGTTATTGGCAAAGGCAAGGCTGGTGAAGTCGCCTTGAACCTGCAGAAAGAGTTTTTTAACGTTGTTACCGGAGCTAATCCCAAATATTCGGATTGGCTGCATTACTACGAAGTCTAGGAGCACTTTTTTTTATTGTTATGAGTGGCTCCAATCTTACAGCCAAATACAGGCCTCAGCGGTTTTCCGATGTGGCGGGACAGCAGGCAGTCAAAAGCGTGCTGTCCCGTGCCGCAGCAGAGAACCGTATAGCTCCGGCCTATCTGTTCAGCGGCACCCGCGGTGTGGGCAAAACCACTTTGGCGAGAATTTTGGCCAAAGCGGTCAATTGCGAGAAGGCCCCGACGGCCGAACCATGTAACGAGTGCAGGTTCTGCCGCGCCATTACCGCGGGGACGGCCGTTGATGTGGTTGAAATCGATGCTGCGTCCAACCGTGGTATCGATGATGCCCGCCGTCTTAAAGAAGATATTGGCTATGCCCCTTTGGAGTGTCGCTATAAGGTCTTCATCATTGACGAAGCGCATATGCTTACGCGAGAAGCCTTCAATGCGTTGTTGAAAACCTTGGAGGAACCCCCTCCACACGCTTGTTTCGTATTGGCGACGACAGAGCCCCACAAATTCCCTGCCACAATCATCAGCCGCTGCCAGCATTACACATTCAAACGTTTGTTGCAGAAAGAGCTGGAAGCACATCTTTCCTGGCTTTTGAAGCAGGAAAAAATGTCTTTTGATCCCGCAGCGGTAAGCATTATTGCGCGCCGAGGATCGGGTAGTGTGCGCGATACCATGTCGCTTTTGTCCCAGGTTCTGGCTCTGGGCAGTGATCGCCTCAGTGAAGACGACGCTCGAACTGTGCTGGGACTGGCGGGGCAGGAAGTTTTTTTCGAGATAATGGACGGCGTGTACAATAAGGACTGCCCGGCGCTCAGCCGAGTTTTGCGCCAGGTCTTGGACCAGGGCTTGGACCTGGGCTTTTTTCTGCGCGAATTGTCCACAGCCTGGCGTAATATGTTTCTTTTGAGACAGGCCGGGGCTGCGGCGACGGAGCTGTTGGATATGGCCCCGCACGAGGTGGACGCCTGGAAGGAGTGGGCCGGAAAGTTCGATCTGGCGCATATCCATGCCTGCTGGCAAATGACATTGGAAGGCCAACGACGGGTGCTGACCAGCCTGGAACCAGCCATGGCGCTGGAACTCCTGCTGTTCAATCTGGCATGTCTGCCGCAGCTGATAAATCTGGACGATCCGGCCACATTACCGCCTCCAGCAGCACAGCCTTCTTCGAACCGTTCTTCTGCTCCTGCGCCTGCAGGTGAATCTCCTTCGGGGGCGGCTCAAAAAAAAACTCTTGAGTCTGACCGCGTAGCTCCGGCGGGCGCGACGTCTCGGTCCGTCCCCCCGGAAGCTCTGCAAAATACGAATGAGCCGGAGCCGATTTCGACATCTGCACAGCAATCTGCTGCGTCTATGGTCTCGGCTCCGGGTGAGGATGCCGCTTTCTTGAACACCGCAGCAGCTCCTTCGGTTCCACCATCTGAAACACATGGCAGACCAACGCCACCACCGGTTTCTGAAGGTGCAGTTTCCAGCCCTGTCCAGGGGCAATATTTGCAGAGCCCCACGCCCAAACCTGCGAAGCAAACCGCTCCCAAGGCGGCAAAATCTGATGGCAGTGTGGAAGGGTTTATGGAATTTGTGGCGCATCGTTTCGAGCTGGACGAGCGCCCTCTCAATGGTTTGGGACGGGTAAAACCTCATTTTTCCCAAGGTTGCCTCACCTTGGAGTGCATGGGCCATACGCATGCAAAATCCCTGAATGCCAGCGGCCATGTCGAGCAGGTGGAGCAATTGGCTGAGGAATATTTTGGGCCGGGCACAAAGGTTCAGCTTGACGTCAAGGGAGCGAGTCCGGACAAAAGCATGAAGCAGATTCGCGACGAAGTGCTCGCGCATCCGTCCGTTGACGGAGTGATAAAAGCCTTTGGAGCGCAGGTTGTGAAGATAAGCCGGTCCTGATTTTTTGAGATTGCTGGATTCGGTCATTATGGAGACGGCGGCGCATACGCCGTGAACGCACCTACATAACGGAGGAAAAAATGCGCGGAATGAATGACCTGGTACGTCAGGCGCAGGTAATGCATAAGAAGATCGAAAAAATGCAGAAGGAACTGGAAACCCAGACTGTGGAAGCCACCAGCGGTGGCGGCATGGTGACGGTGACCGCCAACGGAGGCGGTGAAGTTGTGGGAATCAATATCGACCCGGCTGCTGTGGACCCCAATGATGTGGATATGCTTCAGGATCTGGTTTTGGCTGCTGTTGCCGAAAGCCTGAAAAAAGCCAAGGAAATGAGCGAGTCCGAAATGAACAAAATCACTGGTGGCATGAAGCTTCCGGGGATGTTCTAAAGTTTCAGACCGTACGGACAACTTTCAGTGAACGATCTTCCCAAACCCCTGCGTGAAGTTGTGCAGCGCCTTTCCGGCCTGCCCGGCATGGGGCCTAAATCCGCTCTGCGGGCCGCTTTGACTATGCTCAAGTGGCCCAACGAACGGGCCGAGGGCCTTGGTCAGGCTATTATAGATATGCGCCGGAACATGTGTTTTTGCTCCCGCTGTCGAGCCCTAAGTGAAGCAGATCCTTGTCCCGTATGTTCGGACCCATCCCGGGAAACTTCCCGGCTGTGTCTTGTCAGCGAGTGGGACAGCCTCATCGTTATGGAGCAGGCCGGAGTGTACAGCGGGCTGTACATGGTCCTTGGCGGTTTGATTTCACCTTTGGATGGAGTTCGCCAGGAAAATCTGGAAATCGGCACGCTTAAAGGCCGTTTGGCCGAAGGCGAAGTGGAGGAGCTTATCCTTGCCTTGGGCGCGACCATGGAAGCCGAAGCAACGGCCTCGTACATCAAGAACATGGTGGAACGGGAGTATGCCGGCGTTGCCGTAACCAGATTGGCCCAGGGAATACCCCTGGGGACTGAAGTCAAGCATGTGGACAAGGAAACCTTGCGCCAGTCCATGTTGTATAGGCAGAAATTGTAACAGGCGCGGCAAGGGGCCTTTCCTTTGCATGAAAAGTGATGCAGCACCAACTCCCTACAGATATCAAAAAGACCGCACGGCTGACACTGGAAGTGCAGAGCGTTGTTTTTTCCAACCCGGAAAATGGATGGGCCGTAATACGCGGTACATCCACGGAAGAACCGGGCCTTGTTTCCGCCGTGGGACTTATTGGCGAAGTGGCAGCGGGCGAGCTGCTGGAAATGACCGGGGAGTGGAAAGAGCACCCCAAATTTGGCCGTCAATTCGCCGTAGAAAATGCGGTCAGGGCATATCCTGCCTCGGAGAACGGTATTATCCGCTACCTTTCCTCCGGTATGATCCGTGGCGTAGGCAAGACCATGGCAAAGCGAATGGTCGAGGCTTTTGGTGCGGATGTACTGGAAATTCTGGATACGGACCCTGATCAGCTTTTGAATGTCGAAGGCATTGGCAGAAAAAAGCTGGAACGGATTCGAGAATCGTGGGACTCTCAGCGCGACATCCGCTCACTGATGCTTTTTCTGCAGACCAATGGGATACCGACCACCTTTGCAGGACGGATTTTCAAACTCTGGGGCGCGGGCAGCGAAGCCAGACTCCGGGAAAATCCGTATGAACTTGCATACGAAATTCGAGGCATTGGTTTTCGCAAGGCAGACGAAATGGCGCTCAAACTCGGTTTTGCGCCGGATTCCCTGGAGCGAGTGGAAGCCGCTTGCGTGTACTGCCTGTTCACCATGGGAGAACGTGGGCACCTGTTTTGCCCCGCGCCGGACCTTTTTGGAAAGGTCGCGGAAATTCTTGGGCAGGCCAGCGAGGAAGGTTTTGAAGATGCACTGGCTTTACTGGAAGAGCGCAAGCGAATCCGGGTAGAGCGGCTGTTTGCCCAGGACATCGACAGGGCCGTCTACCTGCACCATTTCTATACATGGGAACGCAAAATTTCCCAGCGCCTCTACCATCTCATTTCTCATCCCTGTCCGGAAACCACGCGCAAAAAGGTGGAAAAGCATCTTCCCCAGCTGGAACGTGAATGCCGGATAGCTCTTTCCTCCGAGCAGCGTGAGGCCGTGCTGGATGCATGCGGCAACAAGGTTTTTATCATCACGGGCGGCCCTGGTACGGGCAAGACGACCATAACTCGTATGATTGTCCGTTCGCTCAGCGAGGCAGGGCTCAAGCTCAAGCTGGCTGCGCCCACTGGGCGTGCGGCCAAGCGTCTTGCCGAGGCTGCTGGTATGAGCGCCTCCACCATCCACCGCCTATTGCAGTATTCGCCCGATACAGGCTTTCAGCTGGGCGAGGACAACAAGCTCAAAGCGGACGTTCTGGTGGTGGACGAGGCCAGTATGCTGGACGCTGGGCTGTTCAACGCAGTGCTTTCTTCTCTGTCCCTTACCTGCCGTCTGATTCTGGTGGGCGACGTGAACCAGCTCCCCAGCGTGGGGCCGGGAAACGTGCTTTCCGACCTGCTGACCAGCGAGACGATACCATGCGCGCGGCTGACTCAAATTTTCAGGCAGGCAATGGAAAGCCGCATCGTACTCAATGCGCATAAGATCAACCAGGGAGAGTTCCCCTCTGAAGCGCCGGATCAGATTCCGCCCGACAAGGATTTCTGGTGGATTAACCAGAATGATCCGGCCCGGGTGCAGGAACTTGTGCGGCAATGCGTATGCGAACGTATCCCGGCGGCCTATGGCTTTGATCCTTTGCGCGATGTACAGGTGCTTACCCCCATGCACAAAGGGGAGGTGGGTACCTTTGCCTTGAACAATCTGCTGCAGGACGGACTGAATCCGGGCAGGCGCGAGCTAAAACGGGGGAATCAGGCCTTTCGTGAGGGCGACCGGGTTTTGCAGTTGCGCAACAACTACGACAAGGAAGTGTTCAACGGTGACATGGGCTGGGTTGATGAGATCGACTTTGAATCCGGCGAACTCACCGTCGATTTTGAAGGTCGGCTGGTTGCCTACGATTCGACAGAGCTTGATGAACTGACCCTTGCGTACGCAGTTAGCGTACACAAATCGCAGGGCAGTGAATACAAGGCCGTGGTCATCCCCATGGTGACACAGCATTACGTACTGCTCCAAAGAAACCTTCTGTACACTGCCCTGACACGGGCCAGAGAACTTGCTATCATTGTGGGAAGCCGCAAAGCCGTAGGGATTGCGTTGTCCAACAACAAATCGGACAAGCGTTTTACCAACCTGCGCTATATGCTTGTTGAACTGTTTAATTCGTAAGGGTAGTTCGGGTTACAACTTTTTTCCAAGAGGTTTGGATGTCTCTTGTTTCCTCGGATGCGCCTCCCCGTATTGCCGTTCTTATCCCTTGTTATAACGAGGCGATAACCGTGGCTCAGGTTGTTCACGACTTCCGGCGTGAGCTTCCCGATGCCGACATCTACGTTTTTGATAACAATTCCACGGACGATACCGCTCGCCTGGCCCAAGAGGCTGGAGCCATTGTTCGTAGCGAATCGCTGCAGGGGAAGGGGAACGTTGTCCGTAACATGTTCCGCAATGTCGAGGCGGATTGCTATGTGATGGTGGACGGCGACTGCACCTATCCGGCGGACCGCGTGCACGACCTCATCCGTCCAGTACTTGAAGGGCGTGCCGAGATGGTGGTGGGGGATCGTCTGTCCTCCCATGCCTACGATGCCCAGAATACCCGCCCCATGCATGGTTTTGGAAACCGTCTGGTCCGTCGGCTCATCAACTGGCTTTACGGCAGCAATATCTGCGATGTTATGACCGGATACCGTGTTTTCAGCCGGATGTTCGTTAAAACCGCGCCCATTTTGAGCAACGGTTTTGAAGTTGAAACCGAAATGACTCTGCATGCTTTGGACAAACGCCTGCATGTGGAGGAAATCCCCATCGAGTATCTTCCGCGCCCCGAGGGAAGCGAATCCAAGTTGGATACTGTTCGCGACGGGCTGCTGGTCTTGCGTACCATTACTTCGATCGTCAAATATTATAAGCCGCTGCGTTTTTTCGGCGGGCTGGCTTTGTTGTTCGCCTTTGCCGGGGTGGTTGCAGGGTCGTATCCCGTACTCGAATACCTCCATTACAGCTATGTGTATAAGGTCCCCATGGTCATCCTGGCGGGAACCCTGGAGCTGATGGCCATGTTGTCATTGTCATGCGGCCTGATTTTGGACAGCATTGTCCGGTTGCATAAGGAACGCTACCTGCTACAGCTCAACGCCTATGTTACCGCACATCTTTCCGGAAAAACTGAAAGTTAATCCGACGCTGGTCGGAGTCTTCGTATTGGCCGCCTTTGCGCTCAGGGCGGCCTATCTGGTGTGGGCCGGGCCGCAGCTGACCTGGCCGGACGAGAGCCGCTTCTACTCCCTTACGCAGTTTTTGGTGGTATCCTGGAGCTTCCCGGAAGCCATGAAGGCACACGACATGCCGCTTACTCCTTTGCTGCTTGCCGTGCTTGTCCGCACGACGGGCTGCGGATTGTTCGGCATGAAGCTTTTTATCTGCACCCTGTCCGCCCTTACGGTAGTACCCGTGGGGATGATTGCCGGGCGGCTGTACGCTTCGCGTTGGTCTGTATATCTGGCCTGCGCCATGACCTGCGTGTATCCCTTCTTTCTTTTTTATTCGCGGCTGCTGCTTTCCGAAACTTTTTTTCTGTTTTTTCTTACCAGCTTCTTTGCCGTGCTCATCTGCCTGCCGGACCGTGTGGGAGGCTGGCTCTCCGGCATATTTGTCGGGCTGTCCCATTTGGTGCGCCCAACATTGTTGTATTTTCTGCCCGTGGCCTGGTGCTGGATGGTGTGGAAGGGGGGCTGGAAAATTCGCCACGCTGTGACAGCGGCAATTGTTTGTGCGGTAATTATAGCCCCCTGGGTGGGGCGAAACGTACTGGTGCTGGGTGCTCCCGTACTTGCCACGGCCAGTTCCGGCCATGTTCTGTGGGAAGGCAACAATCCTTGGAATCCGCATGGCGCAACCGCACAGACCGATTGGGGATATCTGGATAACGCGCCTGCCAACCTGGGCGAGCTCGCCAGGGACAATTGGGAAAAAGATCAGGCCGTGGCGTTTATTAAGGGCAACCCCGGTTTTTTTCTGCGGGCAGCGCTGCACAAGTTCGCGCGTTTTTGGAATGTGGTGCCCAACCATCCCAGCCTCCAGAGGGGGCTGTACATGTGGGGCTCGGTTCTTTCCTTCGGTCCCATACTGCTCCTTTCTTTGGTCGCGCCATTTGTGCTGCGTCGGGCTTGGCGAGATGTCCTTCTTTTGTGGGGATTTGCCGGGTACTACACGCTGTTGCATATGGTTACCATCGGCTCCATTCGTTATAGATTGCCTTTGGAACCGCTGCTTCTGGCTATGGCTGCCGCCGTATTGGTTCGTCTGTTTGATGTGTCGGCACGGCGATTCGGCATTGATGCCCGGAATACACGGGGAAAGGGATAATGAAAAAGCTGGTTGGCCATATCTTCCGTTTTGGAATAGCAGGGGCCTGCATTGCATATGCCTTGTGGGGCGTAAATTTCAATGCGCTGGCCCAGGCCTTTCACCGGTTTGATATGCTTCGGATAGCAGGTCTTATCCTCTTCAGTTTTCTTGGGTATTTTTTGCTTGGTTGTCGCCTGCGGTTTATTTCGTCTGGCCGCGTCTCGGTATATCTCGGTACCAAGGCCTCGATTTTCGCCTTGGGAGTGAACAATATTTTCCCTGCCAAGTTAGGGGAGGTCGCCAAAGCCCTTTACCTGGGGCAGGTAACCTCCATGGGGCCAGCCAGCGGTTTGGGAATTGTTTTTTGGGAGCGTTTTTTCGACCTGAACATGCTGCTTGCGCTCGGCTTGTTGAGCACCATTTCTTTGAAGCTGGGATTTATTGCAGTACCTTTTGCTCTGGCAATCGCTACGGGCTGGTTGTATGTCTACAGCCTGCGCCGCCATCCCCATGTTGTTCCCCGGATTTTGGCATATCTTCCCCTTGGCAGGCTGCGGCTGTTCATAGATGATGTGAACGGGCATGTTTCCAAGGATTTCGGGCCGGGGTTCGCCCTGCGTCTGCTGGGGGTTACAGCTTTGGTTTGGGGGCAATATGTGCTCCAGGTGGGGGCCGGACTCAACTGGGTAGGCGGGCTGTCGCTTACACCGGGGCAGGTTATGGCCGTATTTGTCGTATCTGCCGTGGGCATGGCTGTACCATCTTCGCCCGGTGCATTCGGCATGTACGAGGCCAGCTTTGTTTTCGGCATGGGGCTTTTCGGTATAGACAAAACCGACGCCCTGGCCGTGGCTTTAGTAATTCATATGATTCAATATGTGCCGACGACTGTAATCAGCGGCATAATTTTTTGCGATAAAAGGGTCTCTGTTTCCAGCCTGTGGAAACGGCCCGACCATGACATAGCGGAGACAAAATGAAATCTCTTCCAGCCGTTTTGACCATTGCCGGTTCGGATTCCGGCGGTGGAGCCGGTATCCAGGCCGATCTCAAAACTTTTTCCATGCTCGGAACCTACGGGGCCAGCGTCATCACCGCACTTACAGCTCAGAATAGCTGCGGAGTAACAGGAATTTCCGCACCGGAGCCAGACTTTGCCGCCCAACAGTTGCGCACAGTGCTGGAAGACATCCCCATCCGTGCCGCCAAAACCGGCATGCTGTTTTCCGAAGACATTATCCAAGCCTTGGCTGATGTATTGGAAGAACCCAGGTTCGACTTTCCTTTGGTGGTCGATCCCGTATGCGTTGCCACCAGCGGGGATGTGCTGCTCAAGCCTGATGCTCTCGGCGCACTCAAGGAACGGATGATTCCTTTGGCTGCCGTGCTTACGCCCAACCGTCAGGAAGCCGAGTTGCTGACCGGGCGCAAGATAGACCGCCGCTCCGACTGCTTTGACGCCATTTCCCGTCTGTTGGACATGGGTGCAGGTGCGGTGCTGCTCAAGGGCGGACATTTTGATGACTCGCCAGCCATGACCGATTGGCTGGGAATGCCGGGGCACGACCCGCTGCCCATGATTCAGCCCCGTGTGGATACCAACAATACCCATGGTACGGGATGCACGCTTTCCTCGGCCATTGCCGCGCATCTTGCCTTGGGATGCGACATGATGGAGGCTGTCCGTAAAGCGCAGGAATACCTTAACCTGGCGCTTCGCACATCGTTTGCCGTGGGCAAAGGGCATGGACCTGCCAACCACATGGCCCCGTTGCTGGTGCATCAGGGCGTGGACAGGGCGTTTGTGCGGCTTGTGGAAACGGCGCACGAGTTGTGCAGTCTGCCAGGAGCCGCTCGTTTGGCAGGTTTGGGAATGAATTTGGCGGTCTCCCTGCCCGGAGGGTGTCGGCCAGAACATGTTGCCTCGATGAGTGCGCCTATGGTGGGCTCTATGGATGGCCGTCTGCTTTCTGCTGGTTGTCCTTGCCTGGGCGGGGATGACGACCTTGCCAAAGGCCTGCTGGCCGTGCGTGAGATTTTTTCGGATATTGATTGGGCCGTTGCTGCCCATTGCACGGGAGAGCATGCCGACGGCCTGGACTTGGAAGGGCTGCTGACCGTGGAGGTTGGGGATGTGCTGGGCGGAAAAGGCCATGAAAAGGAAGATCAGTGGATTAGCAGCAGCCTTACCATGAACTGGGAGCTGTACAAGGCGGTTGCCGACGCAGGTTTGGAATGCGCCCCTCAGGTAGTTCGTATGCGGGGCGGGGCAGGTTCACCCGATACATTGTTTTGCTTTGCACCGACCGCGGAAGAGCTTGTTCGCGTGTGCTCGCAAATAAGTTCTTTGTAGGCGTTTTTTACCTGCAAGCTTGACATGCAGCACTGGTCTATGAAAAGGCATTCCTGCACTTTGGCCTTCTGTCGGTTTGGGGTTGCCTGAAAATTCAGCAGGGCTGTGGTGTATATTTCATGCGAGAGTGGCGGAATTGGTAGACGCACTAGATTTAGGATCTAGCGGCCTAGCTGTGGGGGTTCGAGTCCCCCCTCTCGCACCACCAGATATATCAAGGGCTTACGGAAATATGAGATTTCCGTGGGCCCTTTTCTTTTTGGGACACTTCTTATTTTGTCCCACTTTTGTCCCACCCGGCAGGGGCCTCTTATGCCTCCGTGTAGTCGTTAGGTTGCTATTCCGTTGGGTAAAAGTATCTGGGCCTAGCGCCTGAACCTGTTGCGCAGGGCAAAGCCGAACAGGGTGGCTTGGATGGTGACGAGGAGTTGCCAGGCGAGCGTGAGGACGCGGTAGAGGCCGTGAGTGGTTCCGGCTTTGGATTTTGCTAAAGGGATGTAGTTCAGCCAGTTGTCTATGACGGCATCGACCTTTGTCGGATCGAGTGACCATGAAAAATGGTGCCAGACTTCTTGCAACGTGAGTGCGACAAACGGGGCAAGGGCGAAATCAAGCAATACAACAATTGCGCGGGTGGGATTTTCCCCAAAGCCGCTGATGTATTTATAGATCCAGAGCATGGCGATGAGGAACCACGAGCCATGGTTCTGCTTGAGTAATTTGAGTTGGGCTTCCTTTTCGGAAACATGCCAGCGGGAAGCCTCGTACTCGTTATGCTCGTCTTTGTATTTGCGCTTCATGCGCTGGTAAAAGTCACGAGTGGCTTGGAGCTGACCATCCTCATCTTCCACCGCAACTTTGATTCGATTTTTTTCTTCGGGCCATTGGCAGTTCTCGAAGTGTATGTCACCAACATTGAGTACACCATTGAAGTCGAGAAGAGTTTTGTCCATGCCTTTCCAGTTGTGGAAGTAGACGGGGCCTTGAGCAAAGGTTGCGTTGTGGAGTGAGAAGGCGGAACCTGGAGCGGTCTGGATGTCTTTGAAGGTGCATGGTTTTTCGAATGCTGCGTTCCTGAAATATGTTCCCCTCTCGAACGTCGCGTCCGTGAAATATGTTTTCCTCTCGAACGTCGCGCTCCAGAAATATGTTGCCCCCCCGAACTTCGCGTACCCGAAATATGTTTTCCCCTCGAACGTCGCGTTCCTAAAATCTGTATACTCCTCGAACGTCGTGTTCCCGAAATTTGTATACTCCTCGAAGGTCGCGTATCCGAAATATGTTTTCCCCCCGAACTTCGCGCCCGTGAAAGATGTTTCCCCCCCGAAGGTCGCGTCCCTGAAATATGTTTCCCCCTCGAAGCTTGCGTGCCTGAAAGAAATTGCTGGCAGGGGACAGTCGTTAGCAAAGCAAATATCACCTGGAAAGACAACGCCTGCTAAATTACATATAGCCTCTTTATCTTCCAAATCGATAGTTGCCTGGATGCGTTCGGAAACAAGGGCATTGAAGTCGTCCACGGACATGCCTTTGTGTTCTGCCGGTGCGTGGAAAACGCAATATTCTTTGTTGTCTTCATCGGTCCAGACCGGGGGCTGCGGATCGAGCCAATAGTATTCTTCACATTTACAGCAGCCCATGGGTACTCCGTGCGGGTGGTGTTCTAGTTTTAGACGTAACGCAAAACGGAATGCGATGGATTGTATAGAATGTTTTGAGACGACAGGGCAAGGGGCCTACTGCCGATCATCCCTTCCTATTACCGCGCCGTGGGCAACTCTTCCCAGCGGGTGGTGTAGTGGGGCGAAAGGGCGTTTTGCCGCATGTGCCACGTCCGTTTGCCCACGCCTGCGGCGGCGAGTTGCAGTGCTCCTTTGCCATGGCTGCCCCTCGACGCATCGAGGGCACGCATCAGGGCATTGCGGTATTTTCGGTGGTCTTCCAAAGGGGAAAAAAGCGAAAGTTGCCGCCCGGCTTTTGGGACAAGCCCCAAAAGGATAATCCCCATTTTTTGATACGCATATCCTTCCCTGTAAGTCTGCTCCAGAATTTCCATTCCCCTGCCTGCCAGTTCGGGCGTGTCGTCTGTGGCAAGGGCGAGTTCCACGCCTGCGGTATTGTCGTATTGCGGGCCGGGCCTGTATTTGCTGGTACGTAGGAATACCTGAATTGTTGCGGCCAGCAGTCCGCGCCGCCGCAGTTTTTTGCCTGCTATCTGCGCATGTGTGGCCAGGGATTCGCTCAGGGAGGCGAGGTCGTAGATTGGAGTCCCAAACGAGCGGGACGAGAGAATGCTTTTTGCCGGGGGCGGGGCATCGTCCAGAGTAATGCACGGCTGCTGCCGGAGTTCCAGCACGGTGTGCAGGCCGGGAATGTGCAGCAGGGCGCGCACGGCCACATCCGGCATGTCCCGCAATGCCTTGGCCGTTCGTATGCCCCGGTCCTGCAGCTTTTTGGCGTTCCGGCGTCCGATTCCCCAAATCTCTTCCACTGGAAATTGCGCCAGGCAGAATTCTATCTGTTTCTTGTCCACAAGGGCGCACACGCCACGGCTTTGGGGGTATTTTTTGGCTGTTCTGTTGGCGACCTTGGCAAGGGTTTTGGTGCGCGCAAAGCCCACGGAAACAGGAATGCCGGTCCACTGCCAGACAGTGTTGCGGATTTTGCGCCCCAGAGAGAGCAACTCCTCCCGTCCTTTGTTCCGAAACACCAGAAAACACTCATCAATGGAATATATCTCGATTTCCGGCGTAAAGTTTTCCAGGGTATGCATCACCCGTGCGGACAGGTCGCCGTAGAGGGTATAATTGGAGGAGAATACCTGGATATTGTGGCGTTGCAGCAGGGGCCGTGCCTTGAATTCCGGGCTGCCCCTTTTTACCCCCAGGGCCTTTGCCTCGGCAGAGCAGGCGATGACGCAGCCGTCGTTGTTGGAAAGAACGACAACCGGCTTGCGTTGCAGGTCCGGGCGGAATACCCGCTCGCACGAAACATAAAAGCAGTTGCAGTCGACCAGGGCATAGAAGGCGTTTGAACTCATCTGTAGCTTCTCACCACGCCGACAACCGTTCCCCACACATAGAAATCCTGCTCCGGGAATATCTCCATCTCCGGGTATCTGTCGTTTGCCGGAACAAGCGTTACCCGCCCGTTCTTTTTTCGCAGGTATTTTACGGTCAGTTCGCCGTCCAGCACTGCCACAACAATACAACCTGTTGCCGCGCCTGCGGATCGGTCCACAACCAGTATGTCCCCGTCCTGAATACCCGCGTCCAACATGGATTCTCCGCTGACCCGGATAAAAAACGTCGCGGCCCGGTTGCGGACAAGGTAGGTGTTCAAATCCAGATTCTTTTCAATATAGTCATCCGCCGGGCTGGGAAAGCCGGCAGGCACGGGGCAGAGAAACAGCGGCAGGGGGCTTTCCGGGCTGCTGCTGGGGGTAAAAATGCTGTTTACTTTCATAAACTTTGTTTATCTAAATGAACAAAGTTTTGCAAGCAGGGCGGGCTGCAAAAGGGAAGTGGAAACTTGTGGAAGCGGCGGTAAACAGGGGCATGCGCGCTTTTCAGGGGAAGGAATAAAAAAAGCCGACGTCAGGGGCGGCGTCGGCTTTGGAACTGCAAGGCTGCGAGTGACGGTTAGAACCGTACTCCCTTGAAAATATTTATTTTGGAAAACGTGCTCTGATATTCGTCCTTGTCCATGTAATATGGATTGTCCTTGTCGCTTACTTTGAAGTCGTCCAAATTTACATTAATGGCCCGGGCTTCGTTTCGGTCGATTTTGCCGTCGTGGTTTGTATCCACCTTTTCAAAGGAAGGGACGAACGTGGCGGCGTCCACAAAGCGGCAGTCGATGTGCTTTCCGTCCGCACCCAAAGATACGGCAATGCTTTGCCCCGGCTTGATGCGAATTTTGCGGCAGGTCAGCCCCGACCATTCGTCCAGCCCGTTGGGATCTTCGCGTACTGCCTTGGCCTTTGTGGTGCCGTCGCTTTTATCGAAGCAGAGTGGCGCGGAGGAGGGGCAGCAGAACGAGTCGATGGTTTGGCTGGCAATTTTTTTGTAGGTCATGCTGCCGGTTTTGCTGAATATGCGGATGGGGTCCATTGTTTGGTTGACGATGCCGAAGCATTGGTCGGAAGCCTGTGCAGGGAGGGCAATAGCCAGCAGGCACAGAAGGCACAGGAAAAAGGCACTACGGTTCATGGGGTCCTCGGCGTTCTGGTGTTGGTGTCGGAAGGGACGATTCCACAGCATCCGCAATTTATGCGTTACTCAGTCTACGGCGTCAATCCCCATGGCGTGGCAATGAGGGCTTATTGCTTCTTGGGCGTCTGCCATACAATGGTAACGGGCCGCTTTCCCCACTCTTTGGCCGCCTCTTTGTCCAGCCCGAAATAGATATCTATCTTCTGGGTCCAGCGTCTGTTCATTTTGTCCAGCACCTTGTATTCACCTTTCAGCCCCAGGATTTTTACCCTGGTTTTGTGGGTAAGTCCCATGGGGATGAGATCGTGTGATACGGCAATGGCTTTCATTCCCGGCTCCAGGGTGTCGCCCCAGGCGGTAGTAAAAGGGCCTCCCTCGGGTGTTGTTTCTTCCGGGCTGGATGTGTAGCCCGTGGACATTACTTTGAGGGTTTGCACTTCATATTTTTGGGATGACGTTTGATTTTCCGAGGGCTCGGAGCACCCCACCAGCAAAAAAGTACAGAAGATGGCGTAAGGGACAACTTTTCTCAGTCTTTCGGAAAACATGATCCCCCCAGGATGTATTCCGTCCGGCTCGTTCTGGAAATGTTTTCTGAGTCTGCCATAGAATTTACCTATATTCTGGAATATTGCAAACCGAGGGAAAGTTGGCGGGATGTCATGGAGGTGCAACATCGATCGCTTAAATGATACTGCCCATCCCCTTTATCCCCGCTCGTCGTTGTCGGGGCTGGATTCCTTTCGGAGTAGGAAATATTAGGGCATTACAGTAAGGTATGAATGTATGATGGTTGTGGTTGTTACGGAAACGAGGTACTGTTCGATAAAATTATGCAAAGCAGCATTTGTAAGCTCAAAGCATTTTCTATGAACGGATAAGGACAGAAACAAGGCACTCCAAGTACTCGTCATGAATCTTACTTATTTTACCTTTTATATTGTCCTCGCCATGGTTCTTTTTATGTTTTTGTATGCGAAGTACTCGCAGTACGACACGGACATCAGGAACAGTCTGGCGGATTTGGAAGAGGTTGAGGCGAAGGTGACGTTGTATGTAGAAACAATGGAACAGGAAATTAAAGAAAAACGCGAAAAAATACACGATCTTGAGCACGAAACCACGACGTTGCGCGATCAGATGCACAATAAGGATAGTTAGATGGCGTACCTGCTTTTGCTTATTTGCATCACGCTTATAGGAAGCGTTTACCTTAATCGGTACCTGGGCCGTTGGCACGACAGGAAAATTCGCGACATTCGAAAGCGCCGCGTTACCGCGGAGCTCCAGATGCGCAGGCAACGCAAGCGGCTGGAACGGCTGAATGAAAAGCTTAAGGAAGTGGAAGATACACACAAGATGTATTTGGATCTTGTGGAGAAGAAAGAGCGGCAGAAGTATGTTGAACCCGGTGACTGGCTGCTCAACAACAGGCACATTACGCTCAACAGCTACCTGCAGGCAAAAAAGTATGGGGACCGGAACAACAAGGATATTGTTGATTCCTGCATGATCCTCAACTTTATCGATAGAAAAGTCGCACGGCTTGCCCGTGAGGCGGTCGCCGCATCACAGCCGGATCTGGTTGCCCCGCCAAATGAAAGCGGGGCTGTCAACGACAATGGCTGACAACCCCGATTTAGTTCCTTTCTCCGAAATTCGTGTTTTCGGAAGCTGATATTTTGCAGCCATGGCTGCAGCTCCCTGAAAACGTAGAACACTCTTTTTTATTCCACGAAATCAAAAGATATTGCAGTGTTTCCGTGTCTTGCGTTGCTTCTATTTTTCCGAAGCGGCCCAGGTGACATATTCAATTCCCAGCTTTTTCAGCTGCCGGAAAGGAAGCCCTTGCTGCACGCCCTCGCCAACGCTTACCGGATCGATCACCTTGCTGGTGCAGAGAATGTCGGCTCCCTTTTCAAAAAGAACCGGGGAAAGCGGGGTTGATGGGCCCACCACAATGGTCAGGGCGTGGCGGGTATGCTCCAGATAATACGCCATATAGCGTGTCAGTAAGGCGGTGCCGGTAATCGCCATGATGTCGCATCGCGCCATGGCATCTTCCCATTGGTCACGGGGCAGTGCTCCGGGGATGTCGGCCAGTTCGAAAAGCATGGTTTCTGCTGCAAATTCCCTTACGTCCGGAGTAAAGGGAAAGTGCCCCACAATGCCGACTCGCTTGCCCTCGCCATGTTCGCGAAGAAGTTCACCAGCACCTGCGTTGCCGTAGTTTGCAGGACGGTCCAGCCCCGCATTGAGGGCGGCCAGCCCGATTGAGCGCAGGAAAAGGCTCTCGTCCTTGAGCAGGGCGGCGGTTTCCTTCAGGCTGCTTCCCTTAACTTTGTCCAGGCGCTTTTGCTCGGCTTCATTCGGCAGGTGGCCGAGCGATGCCGACAACCCCATGCTCTGCTCCGTTCCCACGGAAAGAAATTTGGGGCTGAGAATAAGTGAGGTAATGATCTCATCCGGCCTGGACATGCTGCCCAGAAGGGCATCGACAAGCGGGCCTTCGTTGGCCGAAGCCGCGGGAAGGTTGGGAGCCGGGGCGTGTTTGTTGCAGCATTTTTCCATGATCAACTCCTGGCGGTGGTCGCATGCGCGGCCTTGCTCACGGCGCGGTGCGCCTTGAGGCTAGCTATTGAATACAAGGCGATGCCGGTCCATATCAGCAGGAAGGTAACAAGGTGCGTGCTTGTGAAGGTTTCGTGATAGACAAAGACCCCCAGTAGAAAGGCAAGGGAGGGGGACAGGTATTGAAAAAAGCCCAAGGTGGTGAGGCTCATTTTTTTTGCGGCCCCGGCAAAGGCCAGAAGCGGTGCGGTTGTGACCACCCCGGCCCCAATGAGCAGCAAGTCCGTTTGGGCTCCAAGATGCCCCAAAGCAGCACTTCCATTGAACTGCCAATAGCTGAGGATGAAAATGCTGGGGATGCCTGCGTACAATGTTTCGAAAAACAGTCCCGGGAGCGGTGCGGCCGGAACGACTTTGCGCACCAGTCCGTAAAAGGCAAAGGAAAAGGCCAGCCCCAGGGCGACCCAGGGCATGTGCCCGTATCCCCACAGTAAGTTCAGCACCCCCAGAAAAGCCAGCCCTATGGCGGCAATCTGCAATCGGGGCAGCCTATCTTTGAGGAAAATTACGCCCAGCAGGGCATTAACCAGAGGGTTGA
The DNA here is from genome assembly GCF_049723905.1 of Desulfovibrio sp. 7SRBS1. NCBI lineage: Bacteria > Pseudomonadati > Thermodesulfobacteriota > Desulfovibrionia > Desulfovibrionales > Desulfovibrionaceae > Desulfovibrio > Desulfovibrio sp. 7SRBS1. Next base: position 391,888 of record NZ_JBJKFD010000001.1, read on the forward strand.
TATAATAGCCGAGACTGGTCTCCAGCACATGGCCTGTGTTGACCGCCCAAATGTAGAGGAGCCAGTTTCCGCAGACAAGAGTGCAGGAGATAAGGAGCATTCCCAATATCTTTGGGCAGACTGTTATTGCGCGGATTTCACCCCAGCGTTTTTGCAGGGTGATGATCAGAGCAGTGAAGAGCAGCGACCAGACGACTCGGTGGCAGAAAATTTCCACGGGAGGGACTGCCAGCAATGCTTTCCAATAGACTGGGAGCAGTCCCCAAAGTACGAACGCCGTAACAGCGTAGGCGGCTCCCATAGCAGTCTTATCCGGACCAGAGGGAGGAGCCATTCCCTGCCCGGTAGCGGATGTTTTCATTAAGCTAGGCCTGTTCGGGGACTACACGCGCAGCTTTGGGCCCACCCGTGCTGTCCGCCAAAGTATACGTGACGCGTTCCCCCCGGCTTAAAGTTCGGAAGCCTTCGCGCTCGATAGCATGAAATTCGACGTAAATTTCGTCGCTGGTCTCGTCGTCGCGGATAAAACCGAATCCTTTTGGTTCGTTGAACCAGACAACGCTCCCTCTTTTCATGGACCGACTCCCTGACAGATATCCGCCGGGGTCGGGCGCAGTGCCGACCCGGGCGGGTTATTTCATGCGGTAAGTGATGCGGCCGCGAGTGAGGTCGTAAGGAGAGAGTTCTACTTTGACGCGGTCGCCGGGCAGAATACGAATGTAATATTTGCGCATTTTACCGGAAATATGGGCAAGGACTTCATGTCCGTTTTCCAGTTCCACACGGAACATGGCATTGGGCAGGGCTTCCTGGACAACACCGTCTACTTCAATTGCTTCTTCTTTGGCCATGCATACTCCAATATGTCTTGGGAAAAGAGTAAATATTTATATTATTGTGCCGAATTTAAGAACAACTAGATTTTCTAGCATCCAAAAAGGGAAAGGGCAAGAATAGAGCCGGGCCATAACTTGAATCGGCTTTGAGAGCGGCCTGCTTTTGAGATGCCTTCAATACGGGGTGGCTGGAAGTGGATGAGAAAGTATGGTGGGAGCGCATTCCGATGCTGCTTGCCCGCAGAACGTGAACCAGATCCTGAGTGTGTTGGTCATCCCGTCAGAATTTTTTTTATTCCCCCCATGACATCGCGTGGAAAATAGGCATGGGGCTGCCGTCGGCTCAGTATAGCGGCCGTTCGGTCGGGAAAGTCATGGAATTATTTCCCGGGCCAAAGCTTGCGTCTACACTGGGCTTGATTGGTGTGTTGAGGGGAGCGGGCTGGGTGGCCATACCCTGGATGCCGGGAGTTGCGCTGAGGGCGAAATCCGCCCCTGCCAAAACATGTTGATCGCTTACACGCACAACGCGGACGTTGACATATACGGAGTCTGAACCAACAGCGTACGATCCAGCAAGAATGCTGTCGAACCCTTCGGATTTAAGGACGGTTGGCAGATTACGGCTGAGACTGAACTCGCCGTCCCGGTTGCGGATATGAATGACAGGATTGCGTTCTTTGAGTTCGGCTGTTGCGAAGCCGAGCTGTGAGAGCCTGGAAGAAATTTGTTCCGGGAGCAGGCGCCCGAGGGTTGACGTAAGGGCGGTATCGTCCACGTTCACAAATGATGTCAGTGCTATGGTTTGGTTCCCCGGTATTTCGTTATCCTTCAGAACCTTTGCCAAGGTGTTGGCGGCGCTGTAGCTTTGCTCAATCAGCTGTTTTCCTTCCTCGCTGGTTATATTTACCTTGCTGCTGAGAGTGGTTAGCGAAGATGTGTCGAAGGTCTGATTATTCTTCAAGCTGCATCCAGCGAGGATGGCAAGAAGGACTATCGGAATAATAAGGCGAGGATACGTCATGGCTTTTTCCTGTAAAAATAAAGACTGGGAACCTATCTGCTTTATCGGTCTGCCCAGGAAATAGTTTAGGGTTTTTATGGACTTGACGGGCTGGGGCGTGTCCATGCTGGGCCGAGCGATCTTACCTTTTTACATTTGGGGTATTACGCTGTTCAGAAGCGTGGCAAGAGCGCCGGCACTCTGCCGGGCCTGGCTGATGACATCGTCCAGGCTGGTCTGTGCCATGCAATCCGGCAGGTTCTTGTTTGTCAGGCAGGAGATTCCCAAGAGTTCCATGCCCATATGGTGGGCTGCAATGGCCTCAACAACAGTGGACATGCCAACCGCATCTGCTCCCAGTCGTTTGAGCATGCGTGTTTCTGCCGGAGTCTCCAGCTGCGGCCCAAGTACCTGCACATATACTCCGCGTTCCAGATGCATCTGGTGTTCTTGTGCCTGGTGCATGGCAAGCTCTATCAGGCGTTTGCTCCAGACTTCGGTCATGTCGGGAAAGCGGTCTCCCCAGCCATCCACGTTGGCGCCGGTAAGAGGAGACATGCCTGTAAAATTGATATGGTCTGTGATGCACATCAGTCCACCTGCGTCGAACTGGACGTTGAGTGCTCCGGCTGCGTTGGTGATAACGGTTTTTTCTACTCCCAAAGCGCCGAGGGTGCGTATCCCCAATGCTGCAATGTCTGGCGTGTGTCCTTCATACAGGTGAAAGCGCCCCGACATCACGGCCACTTGGCGTCCTTCTACTTCTGCAATGCGCAATTCGCCCTTGTGGCTTTGTACGGTGGAAACCGGAAATCCTTCTATCTCCGCATATGGAATGCTGACCCCACCCAGATTTTCGGCCCAGGAACCAAGACCGGTTCCAAGGACGACTCCTATGCAGTCGGGGAGAATTTGGATTTTCTTTTCTATAGATATTCTGGCCGCATTCACGTTATGAAGGTTTTGCATTAGGGCCTCGTTATTGTTATATCTTGCCAAGAGGGGGGCGATTTTCGAGTTGTTAGATACTGTCCGTAGTATTCAATTTCTGTCAAGCAAAGGACTCTGGCGGGTATAACCTAATTATGGATATCGCAACACTTCTAGGGCTTGTGGTTGGCCTGACCATGGTCATTGGTTCCATTTTTCTTGGTGGAGCCCTTAGTTCATTTATCAACATTCCAGGTCTTATGATTGTCGTGGGCGGTACGCTGGCCGCCATAAGCGTCGCTTTCCCTTTTGAGGAAGTCGTACAGGCGTTCTACGCCGGCATCAAGATTTTTGCGTCCAGAAAAGTTCGTCCTCGCGAAGTGGTTGATATCATGGTTAAAGTCGCGGAAATCAGCCGTCGTGAAGGTCTGCTTGCTCTGGAAAATATCCAGACGGAAAATGCCACCCTTAAAAAATCCTGCCAGCTTATTGCAGATAATGCTGATCCCGCCCTTATTCGAGATACGCTCCGAATCGAGATAACCTCCATGAAACGCCGTCACAAAGTTGGACAGGATGTGTTCAGGGGGTTGGCCGCATATGCGCCTTCGTTTGGTATGATCGGTACACTTATTGGCTTGGTGCAAATGTTGGCCCAGTTGGATGATCCCAAATCCCTCGGTCCAGCCATGGCCGTGGCCTTGCTGACCACTTTTTATGGCTCGCTTATGTCGACATTGCTCTTTCTGCCCATTGCCGGGAAACTGCATGCCCGAACCATGCAGGAAATTTTGCATTTGGAGATTATTTTCGAAGGCGCAAAATCCATTCTCGAGAACAACAACCCGCGTCTTGTTTATGAAAAACTTTCGTCCTTTATAGCTCCCAGGGAACGCAAGTATGAAAGATGAAGACGAGGGGCTCATCCTCGAAGAAGAGCAAGAGGATCAAGAGAGTGGCAACTGGCTAGTGACATATGCTGATATGGTCACATTGCTGCTGACCTTTTTTATTTTGCTTTTTTCCATGTCCACTCTGGATCAAACAGAGTTTACGGATTCGTTTTCTGCCATTAAGCAGGCTTTGGCCGGGAAGTCAGAGAAGCTCGCTACTTCGCGAATTACGTCGAAGGAAGCCAGCGTCCTTGTGGAGCAGGTCAAGCTGCGGCGCGACATTCAGCAGCAACAAAAGAAAGTTTATTCTGAAGTCAAATATTTACAGACCACTAAAGGCCTGAAAGGCATTGTTACGGCAAAGCTGGACAAGGGAAAGATAACACTACGCATTCCCTCCTCCGTCCTTTTTGATCCGGGCAGTGCTACCCTCAAACCTACAGGGAAGAGGGTCATTTCCGTCTTGAAAAATTTTTTCATCAAGCATTCTGATCAAATGATCAATATCAAAGGATTCACCGACAACACCGTTCCTTCTGCCAAAGCCCGGTACAAAGATAATTGGGAGCTTTCGGCTTTAAGGGCGGTCAATGTATTGCGCTTGTTGGTGGGGCTTGGGATTTCCCCCAATCGAATGACCGCCACAGGGCTGGCCGATTTGGATCCGCTTTTTCCAAATAACAGCCCTGAAAACAGAGCTAAAAACCGGCGGGTCGAATTTGTCTTGGAAAAGATTGTCGGGTAAGGTCTGATCCGACTTGCGGCTTGACAAAGATGGGGCTCTGGTTAAAACACCACAGCTTTTCAAACACTTTGTAGAGTTTTGCCGCAAGGTGTTAGGCGTCCGGTATTGGACGCGTGTTGGGCATGCAGCCGTCGCTTGCGTTGAGCAGCGTATTCGGGCACTTGGAGCATGCTCTCTTAATGTACGAACACAATTGGACGCGATAATGTAATGTACGTCCGGCAGTGGGGTGAGCGTCTACCCTCTGTTATCTGTCGGTTTCGAACCTCTGATCCTTGGTCGGTCAGTCTTTTTGTCTGCTTTCTGCGCAGTGGCTGTTCGGCTTTGGAGCAACTTAACGACCCAATGGGAGACATCGCGTGAGTGCGACACGGCATAAGGTGCTTATCGCCAATCGAGGCGAGATCGCCATGCGAATTGCCAGAGCCTGCATTAAGCTGGGTTTGGACTTCGCATGTTTGTTCACGAAGGAGGATGCTCAATCCGGGCATCTCGACTTGGCCAGGGAAAAGGGCGGCGACAAAGCCCTGTACCGGGTCAGCTCGTACCATGACGCCAACGAGATTTTGTCTGTTGCGGATGAGGCCGGGGCAACGGCCGTTCACCCCGGATACGGTTTTTTTGCTGAAGATTTTCGGTTTGCAAAACGGGTGGTCAAACGTAACAGGCCGCTTGTCTGGATTGGACCGGGCTGGCGTGTTATCCGCGAACTTGGTGATAAGATAAACACCAAGCGACTGGCCCGCGGGCTGGAAGTTCCTACGGTTCCCGGTTCCGACCGTCCCGTGTACGACGAACTCGAAGCCGAACAGATTGCTTCCAACCTGTTTGCATTTCAGGCCGAACAAGGATTCGGCCACCACGTCGTCCTTCTCAAGGCTTCGGCGGGTGGTGGCGGAATGGGAATTGAAGAGATTGACAGCCTCGATCTTTTCCGCAGCACCTTTCGACGGTTGCGGAACTATGCCAAACGTACTTTCCAGGATTCCGGTGTTCTCATCGAGCAGCGCATTTTCGATTACAACCATCTGGAAGTGCAGATCCTGGGTGATTCGTCGGGCAGCAATCATATCCATTTCGGTACCCGCAACTGCTCTGTTCAGAGTACAGGACGCCAGAAGCGCGTTGAGGTAGCCCCTGGGTTCGCTCCCAAGGAATGGGGCTACACTTTTGATGCAGCCAAGGTGCTGAACGATATCACCGAATATTCCTTACGCATGGCCCGCGAGGTGCGGTACAACAGTGTGGGAACGTGGGAATGGATCGTTACACCAAAGGGTGATCCCTTCCTTATGGAAGTCAACACCCGTATTCAGGTTGAAAATGGTATTTCCGGCATGATTTCGTCCATCAAGGGCGAAGGCCCGATTGATTTGATTGCCGAGCAGATTCGCACCGCCCTGGGGCAGCCTCTGGGATACAGCCAGGAAGACGTCAGTTTCGATGGATTGAGCATCGAATACCGTCTTATTGCGGAAGATCCTGCCGAAAAGTTCTCGCCGTGGGCGGGGGCAGTGGAGCGTTTTGAGTGGAAGGAGCAGCCCTGGCTGACCATGTACACTCAGGTTCCCAACGGCAGAACTTACGATATTCCTACTGAGTACGATCCCAACCTTGCTCTGGCTATTATCAAAGGCAAAGATTTGGCGGAGGCCAAGGCAAGGGGTGTCGAGTTCCTTGATTCTTTGGTTTTGGAAGGACGTGACAAGTCCGGCGGTTCCTTGCGCTCGAACATTGACTTCCTGCGTGAACAGACTGCTCATCTCCTTGAATTCTAGGTAGCGTGGATACGTAATGGATATTGAAAAAAGAATCGAACGCCTCCAGGAGCGATTGACCTACATCAGGGATATTTTCGGCTCCAAGGAGAATGCGAATATAAAGTTGCTTGGGTCCCGGCTTGATGAATTTATGGGCCGGGAAAAGAGCTTGGAAGCAACGGAAAGAGTCCGTCTGGTTACACAGCTTGAGGACTTGTTTGCGTTTCTCGAGAAAAAGCTCGAAGCCGAACTTACGCCCATGGATAGGGTGCGCATTGTACGGCATCCTCAGCGGATTTGTCTCAAGGACATCCTGGAAAATGTGTACGACAACTACACTGAGATCGGTGGGCAGGATGAATGCTCCATTGATCCCAGCATGCTTATTGCCAGGGCGTACTTTACCCGGCGGGTAGGCAATAAAGTTATAAACCAGCCTGTCATGGTCATTGGCCAGGAAAAGGGGCATGGGCAGGAATTTCGCAACGGTGGGTCAGTCAAGCCTTGGGGCAATGCCAAGGCCCAGCATTATATGCAAGTGGCCGAAGTCGAGAATATTCCCATCCATACTTTTGTTTTTACGCCTGGTGCGTTTCCGGTTGAGGATTATCCTGGTGCTGCCCAGCAGATTGCCAAGAACCTGTATGAGATGGCCGGGTTGCGAGTGCCGATGGTTGCTGTCTTTTCTGAAGGTGGTTCCGGAGGTGCAGAGGCCATTGCGCTGGCAGACAAGCGGCTGATGCTTTCACACGGTTACTATTCGGTTATTTCTCCCGAGGGCGGCGCTGCTATTGAAGGGCGTACACGCCAGGGCCAGCGGGTTCCCCCGGAACTGATTGAAGAGACTGCCCGCAAGCTAAAGCTGACTGCCGACGATTGTTTCCGGCAGGGGTATGTGGATCGGATCATTCCGGAACCGCCACTTGGTGCCCGCTGCGATCATTACGAATTCTACAAAAGCCTGCGCAACGAGCTTATCAATGCCACCAACCAGGTCGTTCTCAACGTCCGGGGCATGAAGCTGTTCCGGGCCATGGCTTTGAATCGTCGCAAAAACGCGCCCGAAAATCTGGATGCTGAAAGCATTTTCGTGCGCTGGACTTTGTCTGCCGGAGCCCGTGAGCATCTGGTCTGGAAGCGTTGGCAGAAATTTCGCAAGCTCAGCCAGCATGCCTATCTGGATAAAAGGACGTTCAAGGCCAAAGTTACTGCCAAAGGGCAGGAAATGGCCTGGGCTCTCCATTCCTTTTTCCGCTACGATTTCCTCGGCAAGCACCATAAAAAATGGCGGCGGATGGTTGAAGAACTTGGGGCGGAAGCACAGTTCGTCAAGAACAAGGTCAGCTCTCCCTTTAAAATGATACAGGAGCGGTTTGCTCCTGCCGTGGAACTGGTGGATAGCGAGGCCAAAAAAAGTCTGACCGAATTGTCCAATCCGGAAGAGGGGATTGTTCTTAATGGTCATGGTTGGAGTTATGCCAGCCCCCGCTGTCGGGAAGACAGGACTGTCACATGTCCCAATGCCGCGACTCATGGATGCTTGGACCAATGGGCTCCAGACCTCTTTGGCGAGTACGCCGGGGTCTGCGCCTATTGTGGGCATCATTTTCCCATGGAATACCAGTGGTATGTAAACAACGTCTTCGACCAGGGATCTATTTTCGAATTCAATCGCGAAATCGAGTCCGGTAATCCTCTTGAGTATGAAGGCCTGGACCAAAAGTTGGAGCAGGCAAAGAAGAAAACTGGTCTGAAAAGTGCCTGTACGACGTTTGAAGCGCGCATCGAAGGTAAAAACGTTGTTGTCGCCATGTTGGTGGGGGCCTTTCGCGGGGGGACGGTAGGTGCTGCCGAAGGTGAAAAGTTCATTCAGGCGGTCGAAAGAGCGGACAAGAAGCACTATCCGCTGCTCGCATACGTGCATGGCACGGCAGGCATTCGTATCCAGGAAGGAACCAACGGTGTTATCCAGATGCCGCGTTGTACAATGGCCGTTCGTCGCTACATCGAGCGGGGAGGCCTTTACCTGGTACTCTACGATACAAACTCCTACGCTGGCCCATTGGCCAGTTTCCTGGGCTGCTCACCGTATCAATTCTCGGTGCGGTCTGCCAATATCGGTTTTGCCGGCCCCGGGGTTATCAAAGAAACCACGGGAACCGACATGCCACCGGATTACCATCGTGCAGACAAGGCTTTGTCCCACGGCCATATCCAGGGGATCTGGGATAGGCGCGAAGTTCGCAAAAATCTGAATCAGGCTCTGCTGACCATGGGTGGACGCAACCTATATTATCGGTAATTCGCTGTCTTGGGAGTCCACACAGGAGAGATATTGGCATGATCAACGTCAAGGAATTGCTGGAGGAGATTAAAGCTTCTCCTTATAAAATGATTGAAGTCGTTGCCCCGCATACCGGACGCATCGAGTTTGTTGCCACGGAACCGGGAACCGCCGTTATGGGACCTTCGGGGACTTGGAATGAAAAACCCGGTACACTGCTGGCAAAAATAGATCGGGAACGCAACGTCAAGCCTATCTGTGCAACGGAAAAGGGTGAGGTGGAGCATGTCGAAAGCCAGTGGGCAGGGAAGTTCGTGGAGGCTGGAACTCCGCTGATGACAATTCGTCACTTCCTGACCCGCAAGGAAGTCATCGACATTATTCTTAAAAAAACATTGTATCTGTTTCGGGCGCCGGAGCGGGCCAAGTATTATTTCATTCCGGAAATTGACAAGAAAATGCGATCTTCCGGGAAAATGAGCGTGGGTGTGCAAGATGGTATGGATTTGTTCATTATGTCGCGCATGAAGCGTGAAACCGGCCTTACTTATACAGGACCGGAAGGACAGATCTATGCCGTGTACTTTAAGCACAACCAGAATGTGGACAGTGGCGACCCGTTAATCGGCGTATGCCCTGGCGATCAGCTCACCATGATCCAGGAGGTCGTGGCAAGGGTTCGCAGCGAGTGGGAAGAAGGGGAATAGGAACAATCTCGCGTTTGTACGAGTTGATTAACGTCCCGGATTCAGAGTATGCTTTAGCCGAAGGCATACACGGACATGTGTGCAGGCAGGCCAAGCTTTCAGGAGTTTTGACCTGCGCACGAGTCCGGAAAAAGGTTGAGCGATGGCCGGACAACCGGCTGCCGTAACGGTAGATCGGGTTTCATTTCCCACTGATTGCGGACATAGACCAGGGAGCGCTTACGGTGGCTAGGTTCCATTGCGATTCGTGTGGATTGGAAAAGGGTGTACCGGACAAATATGTCGGGCGGACCGTGAGTTGTCCTCGTTGCCAGGAAGGCGTGACTATTACTCCGGATGAGGTACCGCCGGACGAAGAGCGACTTGAGGCTGTTCTCAATTCCATGCCTGAAGTCGTGCCTGGCGAAGAAGGGCATTTCCCGCGCCATTCTGCTGCGGGCGTTGCTGCACGTGAGATGACACCTCCGGAACCCGACATTGACGTAGACGACGAAGAGAGTTCCCGTCGGGAAGGCAACGGAATCGACCTGGGAACTTATGATTTTTACGATGGGGCAGATGACACTTCGGATGTAGAAGAGGATGACGAGTACATCCCCGGTGCTGTCGGCCCTGCGATTCCTTTGACAGATGATGATCCTTCCGCACCTGCCCGAGTTTCTTTTTTCGGCGGTTCTTTCCTGAAAAATATTTTTGCCGGTTGCCTCGGCGGCTTCAGCTCTATTGCCTTTGTTCTTGCGTTTGTGGTTTTTATTTTCGATCCGGTTACTGCTCCTGCCGACATGCCTTTTGCCATGAGCATGGGATTTATTGGGGCAGCGTTGGTTTGCCTTTTTATCGCCTCCAATTCCAGAATCCCCTACGCGTTGGGAGGACTTGAAACAGGTTCTGCCGCAGTATTGGGGCTGTTGGCTCTCGACGTCCACACCCGGCTGATCGCAACGTATCCAGGAGATCCTGTATTCCCAACTATTGCCGCCTCGCTTATCATGTGTGGCCTGATTGCCGGATTGGTGGTCTATTTTGTGGGCAAGGCCGGACTGGGACGCTGGATGCGGTTCATCCCCCATCAGGTTGTGGGGGGGCTTATGGCGGGGATAGGCGTTTTCTATTTGCGAGGTGTTCTCGACACCTACACTGACGGCATGCCTGTATATGAGCGTTTCTTGGCTCTGGGGGGGCTGGAAGGATCCATCCCTTGGGTTGCGGCCTTGGCTTTCGGTCTGGTGCTCTACATCGCATTGCGACGTCTGCGCCGCTTCTATGTTTTTCCTGTCCTGCTCCTCGCCGGGGCTGGGGCATTTTATGGCTGGATGTTGTATTCTGGTATGGACAGGCAGGTTGCCTATGAGCAGGGCTGGCTTTTCCAAGGCTTTGATTCTGAATATTTCTGGGAGATTTACAATGTCTCCTTTCTGAACAAAATTCACTGGGACGTTGTCCGGTCCGTTTTTCCTTTTGCAGCAGCCTTGGCTGGTCTTATCGCTTCCATGCTGATGCTCAAGGTGACGGAGATCGAAACGGAATCTGGCTTTGCCTTGAGCTTGGACCGCGAGTTATGTGCTGTGGGCCAGGCCAATATCGTGGCCAGTCTTGCTGGCGGTCTTTCGGGCTCCCTTTCCCGTGGACGGAGCCTGGCCAATTGCAGTGCCGGAGCAGGCGGGCCGTCGGCTGCCGTTCTTGCCGCTATTTTGTGCGGTGGAGCGCTGTATTTTATCGGCTTCGCTTGGGCCTACATTCCCCGCTTTATTCTTTATGGCATTCTCGTCTTTTTTGGTTTGAAGCTGTTGACTCGCTGGCTTGTCGATACCTGGGGCATGTTTACCCGCAAGGACGACTATGCAGTCCTCTTCATCATATTTTTGTTGACGATCACCCAGGGGCTGATGTTGGGGATGGGCGTCGGTGCGGCTCTGGCTGTATTTGTGCTGGTAAGCCGGTACGGCAAGGTCGACGTGGTCAAGTTTACTTTGTCCGGTGCGACCAACCACAGCAACGTGGACCGTGCACCATCGCAATTGGCTATTTTGAACAGCAAGGGAGCGCAGGTTTATATTTTGCGTTTGCAGGGATTTGTTTTTCTCGGCGCAATGTATGCCCTGGTGCGGCATATCCGTGAACGTATTGCAAATTCGGATCAGATGCCGCTGAAATTCGTTATTCTGGACTTCCGCTTGGTCAATGGGCTGGATTCTGCGGTTGCAATCGGTTTGCTTCAGATGAAGCGCGTTGCCTTGGAAAACGGCATTTCACTTATTTTTACGAGCATCCCCTTTGAAGTTGAGCGTCAGTTGGAAGAGGGCGGGTTCAGCTTGAACGAACCAGATGGTTCCTGTCGTACTTTCGTGGATTCGGATTTTGCTTTGGAATGGTGCGAAGACCGTATTTTGGAGGCGGAGGACGCCTTGCAGATACGGGAAAAAACTTTGCCGGAACTGTTGGCTGGCGGGTTCCGGGATTCAGCGGAAATCAATCTGCTTATGAATTTTCTGGAGCGGGTCGAAGTCCGCAAGGGGCACTATGTTTTTCGCCAGGGAGATGCCTCAGACGCCATGTATTTTGTTGAGTCCGGCATGGTCAACGTGCAGTTGGAACTGGAAGGGAATAAGATTTTGCGGTTGAAGAAAATGGGTGCTGGCACCGTTGTTGGTGAAATGGGTATTTATACCGATGCTCCTAGGTCAGCCTCGATTGTAGCAGCTGAAGACTGCGTATTATTCCGCCTTTCCAAAAAGATGCTCGAAACCATGCAGGCCAAACAGCCGCATTTGGTGTCGGACGTGCATCGTTTTGTTGTGAACCTTCTCGCCGGGCGCGTGTTCGAGGCCAACCTCAAGGTGCGCGACCTGCTTAAATAGGAAGACAAGTTCATGGGGAAAATTTTGCAGATTCGGGTAACGGCGCAGACCTTTAAAACAGAAGATGTGGAAAAGGTCTGGCCCAAGCTTTATGCGACAGCGTGGCCCGACGCGCCGAGAGGTGTCCGTCAGCCTGGCGGTGTGCCGGAGTTGGTGGATGAGTTGGAAGACCAATTTCGTTTTGGTGATATCCCTGCGGATGTTAAAGCGGAGTTGGAAAAGGCCATTCCCGCCTTGATGGAGTGCAAGACTAAAATGCAGGATGCTCTTGCGGATTGGGACCCGGCTACAGCCGATACCTTGAGCTACCAACTCGAGGACTTGCTCTCCGAACTCGAATCTGACATGCCTAAAGTTTAAGCGTCGCCTTCGACAGCTTACCAGTGTCGAGCGGCAGCACAATCGAACAGACGTTTTCAGCATTCTGTTGCGTCATACTACAAGGAGACCACTATGGCTGGCAGCCTGAATAAAGTCATGCTCATCGGGCGTATGGGGGCAGACGCCAAACTGTCCTACCTTCCTTCCGGATCGCCTGTTGCCAACTTCAATATTGCCACGGACGAATCGTATAAAGACCGCCAGAGCGGAGAGAAGGTCGAACGTACCGAGTGGCATCGTATAGCCGTTTTTGGAAAAAGTGCGGAGTTTTGCGCTAACTATTTGGGCAAGGGACGTCTTGTTTATGTAGAAGGCCAGCTTAAAACTCGCAAATGGCAAGACCGGGACGGTCAGGACAGGTACACTACGGAAGTGGTTGTCGATATGTTCCGCGGCCGGGTAGAGGGACTTGATCGTGCTTCCCAGGGCGGAGAGGGCGGATACGAAGGACAGAGCTACGGCGGTCAGCAGGACGGATACGGTTCTTCTCAGGCTCCTCAGGGTGGACAGGCTCAGAGGCGGCAGCAGTATCAGCAGCAACAGCCTCAAGAGGACGAAATGGGGCCTGCATTCCCCAGCGAAGCCAGCGGAATGGATGACGTACCGTTTTAAGTTATACTTTTACTCTCTTTCGATTTTGGAAGACCAAATAAAAAGCCCCGTCAAATTTGACGGGGCTTTTTATTTGGAGGCACTGGACCAACTCTTCCTTACCATAGATTACACGGAGTTTCGAACTCTCCGCTCTTCCATAAAGTTGGGAAAAGAATACTAATGTTTGTGATCATGCGGGTGATCGTGCCCATGCACGTGGTCATGGGGGTGATCATGTTCCGTGTGCTCATGTTCATGCACATGGTCGTGTGAGTGGCAGTGGGTGGTGCCATCCGCATGCGTGTGTTCATGGTCATGCGCGTGGGGATGTTCGTGGCTGTGCTCCCCATCATGGGGGTGCTCCAGATCGTGTTGCATCTTCTGATAACGGGACTCTTTCTTGGGACCGCAACCACAACTATCGCACATAGCCTTCTCCTTGCCATATTTGTTTTTATGAATACGTATTACATATTAAAAAAAAGTGCTTCTGTCTAGATAACATCAAAAGAATTGTTGGCTGAATTTGCTATTGGGTACGTAAGAGGCAACGTGGAAAGTGAAATGGAAAAATATGGATTTTATCCCGGTTTAAGCGGATGCCTATTGACGGATGGTAATGAAAAAAGCCCTGCCATCGGGAGCGGTGACAGGGCTTTTATTGGGATTTGTTGGATTATTCGAAGTTGCTAAATGAGTTCTGGAATATGGTTGTCACCACTTCTTCCGTCACCTCTATGGGAGCGCAGGCCAGCAGGCTGCCAAGGGAAGGTGTATCAAAAGCAAGACGGGTGAGATGGGGAATCTGTTCTTTGGTAAATCCGATATCGCCCAGGTGCTCGGTCAGGCCGAGGCTGTTGAGCCAATTCTGTACGCTTGCCCCCGCAGCCCGTGCTTCATCGGCCTTGCCTGTCAGGTCGGGGGCCAAGGGCTTGAGAACGTCGGCCAAAACTTCTGCACAGCTGGGGTAGATGGCATACACGATGGAAGGAAGTAGTACGCCAAGGCCTATTCCGTGCGACAAGTCCGGTTTCACCGCGCTGAGCGGATGTTCCAAGGCGTGAGTGAGATGAAGCATCCCGTTGTCGAACGAGGAGCCAGCAATCATGGAGGCATAGAGCAGCCAGTAGCGGGCTGTCAGGTTATTGGGGTTTTCCAAAGCTGTCGGGAGATGTTTCACCACGAGGCGGGTAGTCTCTTTGGCTGTCAGGATGGAGAAAGGCGAAGCCATTATCGTTGTTGCGGCTTCAACAACATGGTTTACCGCATCAACGGAAGTGGAAAGTGTCTGATGATGTGAAAGGCTTGTCATCAATGCCGGGTCGTCGATGGAAATCCAGGGATAGATGCAATCGTATGCGATTGCTGGCTTGTGTTCGGTTTCAAGGTCGGTTGCCACGGCAAAGCGATTTGCTTCGGAACCGGTTCCATGGGTGAGGTTAATGACCACGATCGGAAGGGCCTTGGAAGGAACGAATTCTCCACGGTAAAGTTGCCGTGCGTTAAATTCTGGATTGCTCAGCAGAATAGCCGCGCTCTTGGCCGTGTCTATGGGGCTTCCGCCACCTATAGCCAGAACTGCCTGGACCTTGGATTTGCGCCCCAATGCGGTGGCTTCGTCTACCTGATCCATGGTGGGATTCGGTGTGGCGCCATCATAATGGGCAATAGTAATTCCCTGTTCTTTAAAAGCTTCCGTCACTACTTCCCAGGCACCGGTCTTGCGGTACGCGCCTTTTCCAGTGATGCAGAGAAGGCTCGTTATATCTCGTTGCTTCATCTCAAGGGCAACGTCATGCATTTTGTTGATAGCACCACAACCAAAATATACACGCGCTGCAATACGGATTTCCGATACCTTATTGATGTCGGCATTTTGTTCCCACATGTCCAAACTCCTTGATGGTTCGAAATGAAGAGTGAGTAGGCCGCCCAAGCCCATTAAGAGTCTCTGATAAAACCATCTACATCTTTTGTTTGTTTAATCAAACAAAAAATAATTTCTTAAAAATCAAAATGTTAAGTTTTTTATCAGGGGGTTATCGGAATTTAGTGAAAAAAAGAACATAAGCTCAGTTTTTTTGCAGCTGAATCAATGAATAAAGAATTTGAGCGAGTGGAGTGCTCAGATCGAGATGATCAAAATGGGAAGTTTGTAGCTCCAACTTTGGGCCACGAATATAGGGACAAAGACTTGTTCAGGTGAGGATGGAGGAATAAGCTGTTTGTAGTTGAAAACAGACGATAAAAAAGCAGCCAACTGATATCAGTTGGCTGCAGTGGGTTGGTTTGGTTGTAACGGCCAGTTATCTTACGACAGTCCAATTTCTGCGAAGACCGTTCTCATCCTTTTTCGGCAATCCTTTTGAGGATGAGTTCCTCCGAGGCCGCCATTCGTAAGATAACGGTTACGTGTTCACCGGGAAGTGCTCCTATAAACGCTCCGATCATGGCACCTGCGGCCACGCCGATGTGTGCTGTCTCCGGAGACCAGATAATCAGCTTGAAAACGAGCCCGCAGAATGCCCCCCCGAACGCGCCAAGAACGGAACCATCGATGGAGGCGTCGCCTTCGTCGAGTGGAAGCCTGCGAATCCATAAAATCATGTTGCGCAACAGACTACCGCAAAGCGCACCCAGAAAGGAGCCGACCATAACCAGAAATACGCCGGTCAGAGACTGGAAAAAGAGGTTGGATAGAGGACGCATGGCAAGAAGATCATCAATAATTGCCGCAAACCCTCCAAGGGCTGCAGCCAGCCAGAAGCTCTTGTGCCGTGTCTTGATCAGGGCGGTGTTTTCAAGAGCTTCGTAGTAATCGGCTGTTCGGGCTGGATTCAGTCCTTTTCCATTCATGTGATGTGCCTCCGCAATACTAAGTAGATACATGCGATATTTTGCTCTGGTAAGTTTTGCTTCGGCATTTTCAGGAAAAAGTTTAGCCATTAAGTGCGTATGTGCTTATTTCTCG
This sequence comes from Desulfovibrio sp. 7SRBS1, assembly GCF_049723905.1. Taxonomy (NCBI): domain Bacteria; kingdom Pseudomonadati; phylum Thermodesulfobacteriota; class Desulfovibrionia; order Desulfovibrionales; family Desulfovibrionaceae; genus Desulfovibrio; species Desulfovibrio sp. 7SRBS1. The sequence continues at coordinate 407,850 of NZ_JBJKFD010000001.1, forward strand.
TTTGGGGAAGCTTTGAGTTTTTATAAGGATAGGCGGAAGGGAGATATTGGACAGTGAGCTTTCTCTCGGGTAGGACAGACGGCGCACTGATCGGAGGTGAACAATTGAAATCAGGATACGATTTTTCCCGTCGTCCAGACTTTTGGGCGCTGCTTATTATAGGCGTCGGGACCCTTGCCAGGCTTTGGATTATTGCCAGTGGTCAACTGAATCTTGTGCAGGATGAAGCACAGTATTGGGATTGGACCCGCCATTTGCAGTTGACCTATTATTCCAAAGGGCCTCTCATTGCCTGGATAATACACACAGGTACTACAATATTTGGCGATACTGAGCTCGGCGTTCGTTTTGGAGCACTCATAGGTTCCCTGATGACTCAAGTGGTCATCTACTGCGGACTGGCAAAATATTGGAAACGTCCGACAGTGGCGCTGTGGACATTGTTTATTGCCAATACGGCTCCTTTTTTTCTTGCGTCCGGCGTACTTATGACAACGGACAATCCCTTTGTCCTTTGTTTCGGGATTTGTCTTTTCAGCCTCTACGCGGCATCGTCGGAACGTGATGGTAAGGCTCTCACCTTGCCTTTTGTTATCCTGGCGTTCGCTCTTGCCGTGGGTATACTTGCCAAGTACACCATGCTTGGTTTTCCGCCTTTGGCTTTCTTTTTTGCCTTGGTGCTGGCTTGGCGAAAAGAGCTTCCTGCCGGTTTCTGGAGCCGCTTTTTTGTCGCCATGGTGGCTGGTATTGCTTTGGGCTTTCTTCCCACCTTTATCTGGAATGTGCAGAACGACTTTGTCGGTTACAAACATGTTTTTTATCTGATTGGTGTTTCCGGACAGAAAGCAGAACACCTTATCCGTTTTGATCGTTTCCCAGACTACATTGGAAGCCAAGTCGGCTTGATAACCCCCTGGTGGCTTATTTTCATGCTGGTGGGTGGGGCACGAGTCGTGCGCAACTGCCTTGGGCTTGAGGCCGGGGGAGAGGACAATGGAAATCTTGGACTCGACTTTCGAAAGTCCTTGCTTCTTGCTGTATTCTTTTGGCCCATTTGGTTGTTTTTTCTTGCCTGGAGCTTCCACTCCAAAGTGCTGCCGAATTGGTCTGCTGTAAGCTATGTGGCTGGATTTATCATCTGCGGCTTTTATTTCGATTGGTTCTGGAGATATAGTACTTCCCGGTGGGCGCGCTATAAGCGTGTGTGGGTCAACTTGGGCGTGGCAGTATTTCTCGTGCTCCACTTCAGCTACATGCTTCCTTTGCCGGACTCCATAAATCCGTTGCATCGTTTAAAGGGGTGGAATGATCTTGGGCAGAAGGTCTATTCCCTTCAGGAGTCTGAGTTCAAAGATCCGGAAAAGGTTTTTGTTTTTTCCGATCTGTACGATATGACGGCTGCTCTGGCGTTTTATGTTCCAGGACAACCTCGTACCTACTGTGCCTGGTTGGATCGCCGCATGAATCAGTATGATATGTGGCCCGGACCGCAGGATAAAAAGGGATGGAACGCCATCTACGTTGCCAAGCGGTTTCATGACATTCCTGAAAAAGGAGTGGAAAAGATGTTCGAGAGGATTTCACCGCCCATTAAATACCAGACGCAATTCAAAGGGCAGCCCGCACGAAAGTTTACAATATTTTTGTGTTACGGGTATAATGGGAAATGGCCTATAGACAATAGCGGCCAATTTTAGCCGCAGTAGGGGTACGTTTCTTATATTGCCATATAATGGACGCAATAGAGCGGAAACCAATTTCCGGGATTATATTCTTGTAATGTAATCCCGGTTTTTTTTATTGCTTTTTTACTTTTATTTAGAGCTGTTAGGCCTCTTGAGTTAGTTTTATGTATAGTTCCTACATAATTACCCTACTTGCCGACAGTATCAGAGGAGCTTAGGCATATATAAGAGGAACATTCAAGCGAGCAGCCTCGCATATACGGGCAGTTAATGTAGAAGGGATTTTGCCCGTTGACTTCGGGGCATGCGCGGGGGGATAAAATGAAAGAGCGTCGCATTTCTCCTAGGGTAGCTTTGGATATTGATTTCTGCATGCTTTCCCACCTGAAAGGTGCGGACCTAGTCGGGCTGATCAGGGACATCAGCCCGGAAGGGCTCTGCATAGAGTTGGCTACCGGAGATTCCATGGAGCACATTGCCGTTGGAGAACCCGTAACCTTACATGATTTTCCCGATTATATGGGGTTGTCTGTAGAACATGTACCGGGGCAGATCGCTTGGCGACATGGAGATTCTTGCGGGGTTGTTTTCAGTAATCCTTTGAGGGAGGATTACGCGGCATTGGTTGCTTCTCGGAATAAACAACTGGATTGCTCTTTTTTCGGGATGACTTACTAGGAGCAGCCTTAACCGCCATCCGGTAGCATCTGATTACGTCTAACTAGAACGGCCAGTTTTTAACTGGCCTTTTTTTTAAAAAACAACTTGTAATAAATCTTAAATAGGATTAATAACTAAAATCAACAAAGCGGAAGAATCCAGGAAAAAAACTGGAAATCTTTGCGTGCTTGGCTATATTTATTCGTAAGGTGTTTTTTATCTAGAGTGTTTTTTATTAAGAATTTGAAAAAAAAACGGAGGTATTCTCATGTCCATCGGTATGCCGCTTCTTGGTGATTTTTTTCCTGAAATTGAAGTTGTTACTACGCACGGCCCCATGAAACTGCCCCAGGATATGAAGGGAAAATGGTGGGTGCTGTTCAGCCATCCTGCAGATTTTACACCGGTATGCACAACCGAGTTCGTGGCTTTCCAGAAGCGTCTGGATCAGTTCCGCGAACTCGGGTGCGAACTGGTTGGGATGTCCATCGACCAGGTCTTTGCCCATATCAAGTGGGTGGAGTGGATCAAAAAAGAGCTCGGCGTGACCATCGAATTTCCTATCATCGCCGATCACGGCCCTGTCGCAAACAAGCTGGGCCTTGTGCACCCGGGGAAGGGAAGCAATACGGTACGAGCTGTGTTTATTATCGACCCAGAAGGAAAGCTGCGCCTTATGATCTACTATCCCCAGGAGATCGGCAGAAACATGGACGAAATCGTCCGTGCGGTAAAGGCTCTGAAAACGTCCGATGCCAACGGCGTCGCCATCCCTGCGGATTGGCCGAACAACGAGCTCATTAAAGATGAGGTGATTGTTCCTCCGGCCGACACTGTGGTCGACGCCGAGCAGCGTTCTTCTCAGTATGAATGCTTTGATTGGTGGTTTTGCCACAAGAAGCTCTAGTCTGTAACTTTCTAATCGTCCCTTTTGAGTTCTGGAATCATCAAGAGGAGCCGTGAGGCTCCTCTTTCTTATGCGGCCCCATGTCAAGAACTCCCTGTGTTCTTGATTTCATCTTTTCACAGACCAGACTTCACCCTCGCCCTTTGGCGCAATCATTAAGTATTCCTTTTCTTATTCGTGCTCTAGGGCACCAAGTACCGATTCGGTACGTCTATTGAGATCGCCTTTTTGGGTTCGTAGTCGGCTACCAAAGGGAGCTCGCGATCAGTTAGGCTGTTGCTGCGGGCAAGCTCAGTTTCCACAGCAGGGCAGCCAGCTTTCGGGCAAGCGCGGCGATCGCTTTCTGCGGTACACCGTGCCTGCTTAAAATCCGGTTGTAAAAGTTGCTCGCCCACTCATCCCGTTGTTTCCACATCCAGGCTGCTTTGATCAGCAGACTTCGCAATCGCCGCTGTCCGATGGGGCGAAGTCGCGCCGTGCCTTTGCACAACCCGCTTTGCTGCACTACCGGCGCCGGGCCGAGATACGCTGTTACCTCTTCGCTTCTGTTGAATATGCCGGGCCGGAACATCTCTGCCGCAAACGTCGAGGACACGACTTCGCCGACTCCGGGAACGGACTTCACGGCGGCAATGCGTCTTGCCTCGTCTTGTTTCTGGGAAATGACGCGTAATCGTTGATCCACGCGGCGTCATGCGGTGGCGAGGTACTCGAGTTCCTCAATCAGGCTTTGCAGCGTATCGTTTGCGCCTGAAGGCAGCACCAGCGCCTTGAGAGCTTTTATAGCCGTTTTGCCTCAGTGGTTGAGGTTGTGCGGCTCCGTCATCCCCAGAGATAACAGCAATGCACGGATACTTTGCTTGGTCTATTGAAGTGAATCGGTGAGTTGGTGGCGACGTCGCTGCAGCGAACGAAAGGCTTCCTCTTTTTCGCTGGGGATGGCGATTGAACGAATCAGGCCGTAGGCCGCGTACTTTGCTAGCTTACGGCAGTCGAGACTATCTGTTTTGTTCGTCGGAGAAACGGGGCAGGGAATGCGGCTGGGGCGGCGACGATCACTTTGATCCCAGCCGACCTTAGGTTTCGCACCAAGCCGAAGCCGGTTGGCCCTGCCTTGTAGCAAACCGCCCCGATCTCGACAGGAAGCGGGGAAAAGCACTTGGGATAACAGCGCAACGTCGGCAGGACTGGACCAATCCTTGATCATGCCGTCCGGACGCAGCAAGGCGACACTGAACGTCCTTTTGTGAACATCCACTCCGACGAAACGCTGCCCAACAAACGCCTCCATAAAACGTCTTACCGAGATACCTTGGTACTCGCCATGTCGGCCTCCTTTGAGCTTCACTTTCTGGTATGAATACCAGCTTAAGTCGGGGAGTGCCGACATGGTATTTTGGGTATCGGCTTGACAGTGCATGAAATAAAAGGCAGGTCCGGCCTGCCCTGTCCATTTTGTGTTTGGAGAAAAAAAGCATGCACATAGTTCTATTTGAACCGGAAATACCACCCAACACTGGCACGATTGCAAGATTGTGCGCAGCAACGCAGACCCACTTGCATCTTATTGAGCCGTTGGGTTTCTCGTTGGAAGACAAATACCTCAAACGTGCAGGGCTGGACTACTGGCCACATGTGCAAGTGAGCGTGTGGGATGATTGGGAGACTTTTTTGAAAGGCATGGCGCCAGGTCGTCTGGTCACTACAAGTGCCCGGGCTGGTAATCGGTATTGCGATTTTCAGTATGAACCTGACGACTATTTGGTCTTTGGGCCGGAGACTAAAGGGCTTCCCCCGCATATTCAGGCACAGACCGTCCACCATGTCCGTATTCCCATTTGGGGCAAGGTCCGTAGCTTGAATATTGCCAACGCTGCGAGCATTGTTCTGTATGAAGCCTTTCGGCAGACAGGCGTCTTGGAAGACAAATAGTTTGGTGACGTCAGTACAACAAGAAAAAAGCCCTTAAGGAACAAACCTTAAGGGCTTTTTCACTTTTGAAAGAGGTAGAGTTAGACCAGCGCCAGCTTCTCTTTGATAAGATCTTTGGCGCGCAGGGCCAGTTTGCTGATCTCGGGTTTGGATATCTGGTCGTCTGCGCCAACAGCCACGCCTTTATGGCGGAGTTTGTCCGTAATAAGCGAAGAGAAGAGCATCACGGGCAAATCACGAAGGATGGAGTCTGCCTTGATTTTTTTGGTGAGGTGATGTCCATCCATGGCAGGCATTTCAATATCAGCAACAACAACCTGAACATACTCGGTCACTTTTTTCTTTTCTTCTTCAGCTTTGGAGCGGATTTCCTGCAGCCGATCCCAGCATTCCTGGCCGTTGCTGGTTATTTCAACGTCAAAGTTAGCTTTTTCCAGCAGATCGCGAAGCATATCCCGTATCAGGGCGGAGTCATCGGCGACCAGAGCGCGGTAGCGTTCTCCCTGGCTGAAGTCGATGCTTTCGTCCAGACGAAGTCCCAGGTCCGGATTGAGTTCGGCCACGATTTTTTCAAGGTCGAGAAGAAAAACAATCCGATCTTTGATCTTAACCACGCCAGTGATGGAGTTGCTGGAAAACTGGGCAACATAGTTGTTGGGCGGTTCGACTTCTTCCCAACTGATGCGGTGAATACGGTTTACGCCGGACACCAGAAAGGCGGATGTAACCTGGTTGAATTCGGTAACAATAACTTTGGGCGGTTCGTGTTCTATGCGTTCTTTTCCCAGCCACATGGAGAGGTCAACCAACGGAATGACATGCGACCGAAGGTTGAAGGCGCCGAGAACAGAAGGGTGGTTGACCTGAGGCAATTCGGTGATTTTAGGAAGCCTAATGATCTCAAGAACTTTTGCTACGTTTACACCGTAGTATCCTTGGTATTCATGATCTTTTGAGACCTCTGGCTCATCGATATAGAACTCAACGATTTCAAGTTCGTTGGTTCCCGCTTCGAGAAGGATGTTTGTTTGGGACATGGTATCTCCTACTTCTGGTACCGAATGCTATCACCGGTTAAGGTCTATAACCCTTTCAGAAATTGTTCCACCTCGTCAATGATTTTTGCCGGGGTTGAAGCTCCTGCCGTGAGGCCTACCCTTTGGATTCCCTGCAATTGGTCCACTTTTATGTCTTTAAAAGTTTCCACATGCATTGCGGGCGTACCGGAATCTGTAACAACTTGAGCCAGGCGCCGTGTATTGCCGCTTTCAAAGCCTCCGACTACAACAACGAAATCAACTTCTTTTGCCAGTTTGATTGCTTCGTCCTGACGATTTTGGGTCGCATTGCAGATAGTATGCAGTACCTGGACATTTTTGTCCGAGTTTTTTTGCAGTTCATCTGAAATTTGTGCAAAGATGGTTTTGTCCTGCGTTGTTTGTGCAGCCAGACAATACGCCTCTCCGGGCATAAATTTGAAGTCGTTTAATTCTTCCCGGCTTTCGAAAACAAAGGCTCCTGACGAAGCGTAGCTAAGTAAGCCTTTTACTTCAGGGTGGTTTGCTTCCCCGAACAGCAGCGCTATTCTTCCCTCAGAACCACAACGACCAATAGAAAGCTGTGCCTTTTTCACTTTGGGACAGGTGGCGTCAAGCACTTCAATATTTCGGTTCACAAGCTCCTGCTCTACATGACAGGGAACCCCGTGAGCTCTGATGACCACCTGGGCTCCGACAGGTATGTCTTCAGGGGAGGTCGCAACCTGAACTCCTTTCTGCCTGTAGTCTTCCAATACCTGGGGGTTGTGGATGATTGGTCCCAACGTAAAGAGCTGGCGGTCTTTATTGGCATTTACAACCGCGTCCAGTTTGCGCAATGCGAGGTCTACTCCCATGCAAAAACCGGCGGTTTGTGCCTTTATGACGTCCATTACATTTCTCCTGTTGCAGCGGGGGAGGTTTCGTCGTCTCTGAAGGCGCAATTTTTGGAGGTTGGGCAGTCTGTCTGTTCAATATCTGCGATGATCCGTTGCAGTTCTTCCCATTCAACACAGGCTGTAATGCGTTTCCGGATGGATCGTGCTCCGGGTAAGCTCTTGACATAGCGGGGAATGATACTCCGCATGCGATATAATGTCCGCATTGCATCGCCGCATTGCTCACGAATAAGGTCCGCCTGTCTCCGGGCCAAGGAGGCAATGTCGGCTCCTGTGGTTGGAGCAATGGGACGACTGTTTATAAGGGCGTTGAACTTAGCAAAAATGGCCGGATCGCTCAAAGCGCCCCTGGCAAACATTATCGCCGCCGCTCCGGTTTCGTCCAGACAGCGAATGCCATCCTCGGCGGTATGAAGGTCGCCGGACGCAATTACGGGAATATCTACAGCTTCAACGAGGCGACGAATGTAGCTCCAGTCTGCAGTGCCTGAATAGCCTTGGCGAGCGGTCCGGGGGTGCAAGCTGAGCCAGCCTGCGCCCAATCGTTCGAGTTCCTGACCGATTTCCAGACAATTGATGTTTTGCGTATCCCAGCCCAGGCGAAATTTAATGCCGACATTGCCTGTTCCGGCACGCTCCACCATGGTTTCGGCGACTTTATAGAGAGTCTCCGGCGTCTTAAGCATGACTGCGCCGCTTCCAGATTTGGCCACTTTGGGGACGGGGCAACCTGCGTTAAGATCAAAATATGTGAAACCATGTTCGAGGAGATAGTCCATCCCCAGGCCTATATATTCAGGTTCCGCTCCGAAAATCTGCACAACCAGCGGGGTGTCTGCCGAAGTGGTGGCGACCAGCCGTGCCGTGGCATTGGTGCCGAATATAAGTCCTTTGGCACTGACCATTTCCGTGACGCAGACCCCTGCTCCGAGTTCTCGGCAGAGAAGGCGGAAGGGAAGGTCTGAGTATCCGGCCAGTGGGGCCAGCCATGGTTTGTCGCGGGATATGTATGTTGAGGAAAAAGTGACGGTCATCTCTATGTATGAAAAGTTCTTGGTTGGTTTGGTCGTCGGAGAATAATGCTTTGTCTGCACAAGTCAAAGGAAAAGGGGATGCTCCGAAACCGTATTGAAAAGAGGAAAAAAGGCTCAGATGGCGCTGGAGAAAAATCCATGCAGAGATGCCTGGGGAGTAAGGAAATATTGTATTATTTTCATGGTCCTGCCACGCAAGGGCCGGATTCCAAGACAATTGACGTCGATGTCCGGAAGGAGGTTGGCAACGAGAGTCTGCATGCGGTCTGTCATTGGATATGAAGCGGGTATGTCGAGAAAAAGTCGGTAACTTGCTCTGGGGTATTTAAAGAGAATTCTTGCCTGACCGTGGCGGGCCGGAGCGGGCTCAAAGTCAACGACGAGTTGCCACAACGCAGGGTCGGTCGCGTCAGGGCTTGGTTCCGTCGATGGGATGGCAAGGCACTCGGCGCCTCCGGTTTCGGGAAAAAGCTGGGGAAGCCAGCGAAAAAAGCCAACTCTGTCGGAAAATAACATTGTATTGATATGATTTTCCAACTCCAGCAGACGTTTTTTTTCTTCGGAAAGTTGAGGGTGCTCAGGGGATAACGCAGCTTTGCTATTGCCATGCGATCGTTTGTATTCGGCAAAGAGTGCTGCGGTTTCATGCAAAAGACCAGGGCCGGATGAAGAGGAAGCCTGAGGGAGATGCTTGAGGATGACTGCCGGGTCCAAGGCTTCAATACGAAACGCATGAAGAGAGCCTTCGGGAACGGCTTCCCCCAGATCAGCCAGAAGTTCATTGCCTTCTATACGGAGCCAATAAAATCCATCAGGATCACGCCTTAAGACGCGTCCTCTGACGATTTGTCCAATACGATGGTTTGAGCAAAAGGTGGCTATGCGTTGGTTCCTGTCGGAAAATCTGGGGTAGGGCATCATGTGCGTTCGGCGGGACTAGAGACCAGCCTGTTCGATAATTAATTCGACTTCTTCCAGGGAAAGCCCGGTGGCGCGGGCCAGCTCCTGAGACGATTTACCACGCTTGCATCCCGTTACCACAATTTCTCGTAAAAACTGCGGAGATTTGCATACTTCTTCTGCCTGTTTCAGAAGGCGTTTCATGTCAGCAGCTCGGGCTTCGAGCAGCTGGTCGAGTTTGGTAAGTTCGTTTTGACGTTGTTCGAATGAGGCAACGATTTCCTGTTCCAACTGCGCATTGAAGCGAAGTTTGTTCAGCAATTCTTCTTGCTTGCTACGCAGCTTGGAGAGTACCGCTTCGCTTTGGCGCAGGCGTAAAAAGAAAACGACTACCAAGAGCAACAGAAGAATTTCCGTTACGCTCAGGACAAGAAGCAACCAATCTGTGTTGATCATAAAAAAGAGCCGATCCTGTTCAGACTTCGATATCCAGTATGTTTCCGGACCAGGGGGATGCGTTGGATGCCTTGGAGGAGTTCGTATTTTCTTCCTTTGGCTCGTCTTGCGCTAATTCCTGTTCTTCCGAATGGTCCCGCTGCCGCTGTTCGTCTTTTACCCGAGGAGTGAGTTCGGCCTGGTGGATTTTCTCAACCTGATCCCGGCTTTTTTGGGCTGCCTGCAGTGCGTTTTGAAACAACAACGTTCTTTGCACACCCGGATGGGTGTGTTCGGCTGTCACCAATTTGGACAGGTGCGGCAGTTGCGCGATGAGGGTGGTCAGGTCTATTCCACCAGCCATTATTGCACCAGGTACTTCTCGACCAGCAATGTCTCCAATTGGGTTTGGCCGAGGTATTTGTTTATGACGGCCAGGATGTCCTTTTTGAGGACCTCCATATTGTTTGTATCGGCAAGGAAGGCAAAATCCTTATTACTCAGATAATAAAACACTGCATCCCGCAGGACAAGCATCTTTAGTTCAATTTCGTGTTTTGCTGCCGTATTATGAGTAGTTACGGAAAATTGACAGTGAATGAACCGAACCTTGCCATCAGCCTGTGCCTTTTCCACCCAGAATGGCTCGAAAACTACTGGTATATTTTTAACTTCCGGTTCTGCTGGCGCTTCAGGTGCGGTTTCTTCCGTTTGGGCAGGCTTTATTTCCTCAACTACTTTTTCCCCTTTGGGGAGGAGCCAGATTTTTATGGGAATGGCAATGAGGATGACCAGAAGAACCAAGAGGCCGATGAGAACTTTACGGTTCTTGAGCAGACCAGCAAGAGAGAGCTTTTTCTTTTCTGTTTTTTCCTCTAGCTGTTCTTCAGCTGTGTCCGGCTCTTCATCCTCCTCATCTTCATCCTCTTCCAGAAAAGGGGCATCATCCAGGTCCAGCTCAACTTTTTGTAGGGCACGGGGAACATCTTCCCCTGCGTCCGCCTCGCTGTCGTCAAGCGCAGCCTTGCCTTCGGTCTCCGCGTCTTCGGGACCGTCCAGGGCTTCTTCTGTGCTCAAATCGTCATCTGGGGCAATCATTCTTTGTCCACAGGCTGCTGGTATGAAAAGGAGCTATACAAGGTGTATGCGCTGTGACCGTATTATGTTTCATCTTTTATGAAAGTTCTTCCAAATCATATTGTGTTCTGAATTTTTTGCGTAATTTGGCCAGTGACTGCGAATGAAGCTGCGAAACGCGTCCTTCCGTTATATCCATAACCTCGGCTGTTTCACGCATATTGAGTTCTTCACCGTAATACAGTGAAAGAACGAGTTTCTCTCTTGGAGTCAACTCATCTATAAGCAGAGCTATTTTATCAACGATTTCACGGAATGAGGCATTTTGGAACGGATCGTTTTCCTGGGATGCCTGTTTCATGGAGGCCAGGTTTTCACTCACAGCTTCGATGCTTACGCAGACCTGATTTTGCAATATTTCAAGTGCCTGATCCACTTCTCTGGCATCCAGGCCGGTTTCTTCACACAATTGCTCTGTGGTTGCAGTCTCACCTGTTTCGGTTTCTATTTTTCGGATGCATTCCTCAAGCGTACGAATCCGATGCCGCATGCCACGGGAAAACCAATCCAACCGGCGCAGTTCATCAAGCATGGCCCCTTTGATGCGGTTTTCCGCATAGGTTTCAAACTTAAAACCACGTTCCGGTTCGAATTTTTGCAAAGCCTCCATCAAGCCCAAAGCCCCCGCACCGAGCAGTTCAGAAAGCTCGATGGAGCGGGGGAGTTTGGCCTTCAGGCGCAATCCGATGATCTTGATCTTGGGGGCGTAATGCCGGACGACCTGATCCTTTTCTCTGGGGGACAGGTCATCCCAATGTTTCCGCCCGCTATCCAGATCAAGCCACGGACTGTTCCTGGAAGAGGAGTTTTTTCCAGAAAAATTTAATGTTTCCATCCAATTGAGTGGTTGCCTTCCAACGGTTGATCGAAGCTGCAACCTGCCGGACTGCCCGGCTGGCAGGTGCTTCGGGAAAAAGATGGCAAAACGGTTTTTGTTGCACTACGGACCTTCGCACAGCGTTGTCACGAGGAATCCAGCCAACCATATCCAAAGATACGCCGCCGAGAAACTGGTCGCAAGCCTTGTACAAAGTTACGAAGATGTTTTTTGCTATCTTGGCATCGTCCGCCAAATTCACAAGTACCTTGAACCGGTCCACTCCATGGTTGTTCTTGAGCACCTTGACCACGGCATAGGCGTCGGTAAGGGATGTCGGCTCGGGAGTGAGTACCAGCAGGCGTTCCTGTACCGCCAGGTTGAAGTACAGGACGTTGTCATTGATACCCGCCCCAGTGTCAACAACAAGAAAGTCGACCTCGTCGTCGAGCACATCCATGGCTTCGAGCAATTCCAGCTTTTGTCCCGTATCGAGAGACAGCATTTCGTTGACGCCGGATGCGGCCGGAAGAATCCGGAACCCGTAATCGGTTTTCAGCAGTATTTTTTGTAATGCGGTCCCTTCGTGAAACAAGTGGAAGAGATTGTATTTGGGAGCCAGCCCCAGCAGCACGTCAACATTTGCCAAACCAAGGTCGGCGTCCAAAAGGACAACCCGTTTGCCCAGCTTGGCCAGCTCCAGACTGGCGTTGACCGAGACGTTGGTTTTACCCACGCCTCCCTTGCCGGAAGTGACCGAAAAAACCAGAGGTAATGCACTCATAAGCCGTATCCAAACCTTGTGTTGCAGGCTAAAGTCTTAATTTCAGGCCGCTGCTTTTGCCGTCCGCCGAACAGACGGGGCAGCGGGCATTTCATGTTTGAACAACATTTTCCAGATATCCATCGCCGTAAACTGGGTTGCAGTTTCCCTTACTCCAGGGCCGTATGACAACGTGGCAATGGGCAATCCGGTTGCTTCGCCCACATTAACCAGAGTTCCAAAACTACAGGCTTCGTCGAGTTTCGTCCACATGATGTCCGTAGTCATGGAGGAACAGTAGTTTTCCAGGTAGTGCGAGCATTGTGCCGGGGCATATAAAGGGGAGAGCGTCAAATGTATGGCTGTGTCCCTGGTGCCCCGGATTCCGAAGTTGTCCAAAAGTTCATCAACCTTGCTCCCTTTGGGGAGAGCCGGAGTGTCGATCAGTATGAAATCGTAGCGAGTGTTGGCCGTAATGTTTTTGAGGTCGTCGGCGCAAAACACATCGCGGTAGGCGACCCCGGAAAGTTCAGCATAATGTTTGAGTATCAAACGGCCCTTGCCATTGGGGTCGTCGGCGTTGATCAAACATATTTTGGCGCCAGGATCGGCTCTGCGGATGTTCAGCGCCAGAGAAAGAATGCATGTCGTTTTGCCGCTTCCACTGGGGCCGGTCAGTACATGAATGCGCCGGGAAGTGGCGTCCGTCATGGGGCGGGTAGGAACGAGTGATCCCAAAGCATCCAATACGGACATGCCGGGATCGGCCCGCAGGCAGGAGAACATCGACATGATGATGCGCATGTCGACGCCTTCGCTTTCAAGGTAGTCCAGTGCCTGACGCTGGCGGGGAGTGAGACTGGTGAAGTCGGCTTTTTGGCCGGCCAGTCCCAGCAGCATGCCCTTGATTTGGGCCCATTCCCTTCGCCAGTCGTTTTCTCCTTCAAAATGTGGTGCCGATGACGGTTGAACGACGGTGTCGTCTTTTTGTCTTCTGGAACCGCTAGGAGTTTCCTGAGCCGTCTCTGGTGTCGATTCTTTGGCGGGAATCTCGATAGCCGCCATGATTTCGCAGACAGAGCGTCCATCCTCGCGTACGGACTTGTTGCTCAGGATGATGGCATCATTTCCCAGTTCTTTTTTTATCTGGGCCAGAACTGCCGCCGCGCTTTTTCCTCTGTACGTTTTAACCCGCATTGTTCAAATCCACCACTGCTATGGTTTGTAACCGAATGTCCGCAGGAATTTCAGCCTGGGATATGACAGGTAATGTCGGAATAAACCTATTCACTATCTGTGCCAGATGCGGTCGAATAACCGGAGAAGTGAGGAGAACCGGTTGTCCGTCAGTCGCCAGGGCGTTTTCTGTGACATTGTTGATGGATTGAATGATCTGCTGAGCCTGCATGGGATCAAGGGCCAGATACGCCCCCTGGTCCGACTGCCGCAGGCTTTCCTGAAGTATGCGTTCAATGGTGGGCGACAGGGTCAGCAAGGGCAGGGTACCGTCCGAGCCAAGGAAAGGCTTTACGATGGTGCGGCCCATGCGGGAGCGGACGTATTCCGTCAGCTGATCCGGATCTTTGATGCCGTTCCCGTAATCGGACAGCGTTTCCACAATGGTCAGCAGGTCGCGAACAGAGACGCCTTCGCGTACCAGGTTCTGGAGGACCTTCTGTACTGTGCCCAGGTTGAGAACATTGGGGACCAGATCTTCCACAGCTTTGGGAGCTCTTTTTGCCAAGTTGTCCAGCAGTTGCTGTGTTTCCTGACGGCCGAGGAACTCGCCGAGGTTGCGCCGGAAGACCTCCGTGAGGTGGGTGGCGATGACCGTAGCGGGGTCAACCACGGTGTAGCCTGCCAGCATGGCTTCTTCCTTCTGGGATTCCGGAATCCAGAGGGCAGGCAGGTTGAAGGCTGGCTCGCGGGTTTCCACGCCCTGGATGCGATGCTTGACGTCGCCCGGGTCCATGGCCAACAGGTGATCCACCAGGATTTCTGCGGAAGCCACTTCGTTGCCTTTGACGACTACACTATATTGCCCGGGGTTGAGCTGCAGGTTGTCGCGAAGGTGCAGGGAGGGAACGATGAGCCCCATGTCCAAAGCGAACTGGCGGCGGATTGAGCGGATGCGTGAAAGCAGGTTGCCGTCCTGGGATTCGTCCACCAGGGGGATAAGTCCGTAGCCGACTTCGAGTTCGAGCTGGTCGAGGGGCAGAAGGGCCTGCACTTCTTCCGGAGTATCCAGAGATGGAGCGGTCTCCTGGCTTTCCTCTTTGGCCGCCAGGGTTTCGTTTTCACGCTGGGTGGACATTTTGGTAATTGCGAACACGACAGCTGACATGATGAGAAAGGGAATGGTCGGCATGCCGGGCACTACCCCGAACACGACCAGAATTATGGATACCAGGCGCAGTGCCCTGGGATGCAGGGTCAACTGACCGATAAATTCTTCGCCCATTTTGGCTTCTGCTGCGGCACGGGAAACTATGATACCTGCGGACGTAGAGATAATGAGGGATGGGATGGTGGAGACAAGACCATCACCAATGGTCAGCAGGGTGTATGTTGTGAGGGCATCATTCCAGGCCATTCCTTTCATGAACACGCCGATGCCGATGCCGCCGATGATGTTGACGGCGGTGATCATCAGACCTGCGTTGACGTCTCCCTGTACAAATTTTCCAGCACCGTCCATGGCGCCGTAGAAGTCTGCTTCACGGCGGATGTTATCGCGCATCTTGGTGGCTTCTCTTTCATCAATAAGTCCGGCATTGAGGTCGGCTTCAATAGCCATCTGCTTACCGGGCATGGCATCCAAGGTGAAGCGGGCGGCCACTTCGGCGATACGTGTCGTACCGGAGGTGATGACTGTTTTGTTCAGGATGAAGAGAATCATGAAGATGACGACGCCGATGAGATAGTTGCCCCCGACAACAAAATCGCCAAAAGATTGAATAACGCTACCTGCTGCCGAGGTTCCTTCGTCACCATGCAGAAGGATGAGCCTTGTCGTTGAAACGTTGAGTGCCAGGCGCAGCATGGTTGTGACCAGAAGCAGGGAAGGGAAAATCGAAAATTCCATGGGCGAATTCATGAACATTGAAGTAAGCAGGGTGACCAAGCCCAGGGAAATGCTGATGGTCAGCATGAAGTCGATAAAAATCGTCGGCAGAGGCACAAGCATGACGAAAAGAATGACAACAACACCCACAGCCAGGAGAATATCGCCCTGTTTGGCAAACTTGTTGTAGTCGAGATTGATGCCTGAGTATTTTGTGCTAACGTCTGAAGCCATTTCTTTGACACCCCGGCGCTGGAGTTGATTTTATCTGTCCCGTTGGACCGTGCGCCCGGCTCTCTTGATCTTCGCCAGGATTGAGGCAACGGCCTTGTACATTTCCTCAGGGATGATGTCCCCGATTTCAACTTGTTTATACAAGGCCTGTGCCAATGGCTTATTTTCCCTGATGGGAATGTTGTTTTCGCGCGCTATTTCTTTGATCCGCTCGGCTACTGCGTTGATGCCCTTGGCAAGGACAACAGGAGCCGGGGCTTCCAGGGCGTCGTAGCGCAAGGCTATGGCATAGTGGGTGGGGTTGGTTACAATCACGTCCGCCTTGGGCACGTTCTGCATCATGCGCGCGGCCATGGACTCCATCATTTTTCTACGTTGCTTTTGTTTGATCTCCGGGTTTCCTTCAGCCTGCCGCGCTTCGTCTTTTACCTCCTGCTTCGACATCTTGAGCCCTTCAGTATACCGCCACCGTTGATAAACATAATCGGCAATGCCGATGAGCAACATTGGTATGAGTGCGTAGTAGGTCATGCGGTATGCCAATTCCAGGAGGTTCTGAGCTATGCCAGCTGGAGTGGCGAAAAAGAGCGGTTGAAGCTTGGGCATTTCATCGCGAAGAACAATATAAGGAGCATAACCGACGGCGATAGCCATAAGGAGGTTTTTGCCGAGGCGGAGGAATACCTGGGGGTCCAGAACAAGACGCTTGAGACCAGCCGCTAGGTTGAAAATTTTTCCGAATTTGGGCTTGAATACTTTGGTTGTCCAAAGTTTCCCTACCTGTACGCGCAGTATTATGAATGCTGCCAGCATGATGCAAAAAAAGAATGGCAGGAGAATAAAGGCCAACTCCGAGGACAGCATAAGGAGCAGCTCGTACACGCTGTTTTGAGTAGGTGTAAAAATGAGGTGTTCGCCCAGAAAGTACCTGAAAAGGTGGGCCACCTTGTTGGCGATATAAGAAAACAGAGTCAGTAACGAAAAAACCCCGACAGCAAGCACAGCCGCTTTGGAAAGGTCTTCGCTTTTGGCGACGGACCCATCCTCTCTTGCTTTTTTGATTCGTTTGCCGGTTGGTTTCTCTGTTTTGCTTGGATCTTGGGCCACGGGAGCCCCTCCAACAGGTTTTATTGTTTTGTCTTGTTAGTGACCTACTTGGTGCCCATTTCCATCAGATTTTGGAACATGGGGCCCAGATGGGCAACATACTCCTGAACATGTCGAGCCAAGTAAGTGAATATCAAAGACATAAAGGCGAAGCCCACAGTGATTTTGAGTGGGAAGCCGAGTACGATCAGGTTCATTTGCGGTGCGACTCTGGAGATAAGTGCCAGGGCGAGGTCAACCATAAATACAGCTGTCATTACCGGAGCGGTAATTTGTAAGGCCAAAACAAAAATTTGTCCGGCAAGGTTCAGGACCTGTAACCCGAGTTCCTGAGAAATATACAGTCCCCCCGGCGGAACCATAACGAACGATTGGGCAAGGGCCTTTATGAGGTACAGGTGCCCGTTGAATGTGAGGAAACAAAGGAGGCTTACCATATACAAAAAATGGGAAGTGACCGGATTGTTGACGCCGGTCAACGGGTCGATGACGTTGACCATGGCGAAGCCCATCTGGAACCCCATGATCATACCCCCAAACTGAATGGCGGCAAAGAGGAAGCGGACGACCATGCTTAGCATAAGGCCGAGGGTAACTTCCCCAAACAGCATCAGGCAGATTGACCATATGTTGGCGGGCAGTGCAGTGCCAGGAAAGCTCAACATGGGCCAGACAGCCAACGTAAGAACAAGACACAGGGCAACTTTAATTGGCGTAGGAACAACACCTCCACCGAAAAAAGGCAACATGAAGACTACCAAACTAAGGCGCATCAGTGTCAGCAGAAAACTGAAGATTGTAGCTGGGTTGAATTGGAAAATATCCATGTGGGAGTCTTAGCAAACAACGCGCCATTAGGCGATATGATAATGCAGGGAAAACTCGGGAACTGGCGGTGGTATTGGAACGAGAAGGTGGGGCAATGTTTTTTGCATAAAAAAACACCCCGGTCACTTTCGTGAACGGGGTGGAGTAATCTGCTTTTGTAGTTTCGGCTAATTCAAGATGTAGCGGAGAGGGTTGACGGGGACACCGTTGAGTCTGACTTCATAGTGCAGATGAGGGCCGGTGCTTCGTCCGGTGCTGCCCACATAGCCGATGAGCTCTCCGCGGGTTACGGTTTGTCCTTTTTTGACAGCCATGCGGCTCAGGTGGGCATATTTGGTTACGATGCCGGATTCGTGGTTGAGGGCGATGCTCATGCCATAGGAACCATCCTGACCAGCCTGAATGACCTCTCCCCTTGCAGGTGCGTACACGGGGGTGCCGAGAGCACTGGAGATATCAAGCCCTTTGTGAAATTCACGGGTGGCTGTAAAAGGGGAGCGTCGATAACCGAACGGGGAACTGATCCATCCATCCGTGGGCCAGATACTGGGAGTGGATGCAAGAATGTCTTCCTTGGCTTTTATGTTGGCCAGAAGTTCCTGCTGGCGGACTTCTTCAAGTCGAGACTCGGTCGACAACTGCTTGAGAAAGTGATGCATCTTTCTGGCAAGAAGTTCCTGTCTGTACAGCATCAGATAATTTTTGGAAAAGTTGCCGTTTTCAGGACCGCCCAGCGAAGAAACATTTTGCTGACTTCCCTGGTCCGTGTTGAGCATTACACGCAGTTTCGAGTCAAAGTCTCTGACGCGAGTCAGGTCTTTTTCCAGACCTTTGACTTTGTCGGCAAGACTCAGCAGCTGGGTCTTCTGACGTTGTGAATTTTTTTCCGCGTCGGTGAGTTCTTTGACCATGCGATCATGGCTGGCGTAGAACTGCCATAGGTATACATTGGAGGCTGCCAACCCAAGAAAAAGGAGAACCAGAAAAATCGCTGTCCATGAACGGTAGCGAAATTTACAGCAAGTTCCGGTTCCTTCTCGGAAGATGACTACCTGGTATTTTTTGAAAAGCATAATTTATTTCTTTTGTTGTTCTATACGTTACAGGCGCATAGTGAATAAACGCTTAATTAGTTAAGGTAAATCAAGGTCTAGGTCAAGTTGCCAACGACTTATTGCATTGGCAACGTTCTGTAGCTTTTTTGGGTCTTTCCCCAATGACTCCCGTAACCAGATAAGTGTTTGTTTTCTGGAGGAAGTTTCAGAAGAAGGACAAGGGTTTTGCCAAATGGGCAGAGCCCAGGCTTTGGCTGCCTTGCGGATAAATTGCTTCTCCACCAGAAGCAGGGGGCGGATAAGATGTAAACTACCGCCAAAGTAAGACGCTTTGCCAGCCATCCCCTCGACTTTTCCGGTATTGATCAAATTCATGAAGAAAGTGGAAATGAGATCGTCCTTATTATGCCCTATGGCTAGGTGGGTCAATTTGTATTGACGGCACAGGTCGAAAAGCCTTTTGCGGCGAAACCAGCTGCAATAAAAGCACGGAGAGTTCTTGTGGTTTTTGGAAGAGTGGGCATCCGGCCCCATCGTGCTTTTTTCGCAATGCAGGGCAATGCCGTTGTCTCCTGCCCATTTAACAAGAGGCGCATGGTTATCGGGGGCAAAGCCGGGATTGATGTGCAGGGCCATAATTTCAAAGGGAAATGGGACGATGCGTTGCCTGTAGCGCAATACCTGGAGCAAAACAAAAGAGTCCATTCCACCGGATACGGCAACGCCGATACGGGCATGCGGATGGATGTGCTCTGTCTGCTGCATGAGTTTGCCAGCGGCGGCAACACAGGTTTTTTGGGAAAAATTGAGTTTGGAGCGCAGTGAAAAATCCTCCGTAGGGCCCGAAAATTTCTGAAAGGCGGGCCGCGGTCAGAGCTGCTTACAAAAGGTGCGAAAACTGTGCAAGCGACATTTTGCAGCGAGAGCAGCAAGACTTGACCGCCTCTCCTACTGAAGGTAATAAGTTATCTCTTGTGCGTCCGCCCAACCACCAATGTCGAGAGGGCGGGAAGTCCCAACTCCCATACGGGAAAAAGTCCCAGATTTTTACTCGGAGAGTGTTGACAACTCAACTTTCCGGTTTAGCTAATACCAGGAGTTAATTATGGCCAGAATTACAGTAGAAGACTGCCTTGAGCGGGTTAACAACCGTTTCCTCATTGTTCAGATGGGTATCAAGCGCGTCAAGCAGTATCGCGAAGGATACCCGCCTCTGGTTGAAGTCAAAAATAAGGATATAGTCACTGCGTTGCGGGAAATTGCCGCAGACAAGGTGAGACCCGCCGAGTCCATTGAGGAAGCCGGTATTATCGTCAACGAAGAATAGTGGGCATGTCAACCAAACGTTGCTATTACGAAGTACTTGGGGTTTCCAAAGGCGCGTCAGGGGACGAAATTAAACGTGCCTATCGCAAGCTTGCCTTTGAGTATCATCCTGACCGTAACCCGGATGATGCGGAAGCTGAGGAAAAATTCAAGGAAGCCGCAGAAGCCTACGAGATTTTGCGTGATCCCGATAAACGGGAACGCTATGATCGGTTCGGACACCAAGGTGTGAATGGGCAGGCAGGCGGTGGCTTTTCAAACACCGACGATATTTTCAGCACTTTTTCGGACATCTTCGGTGAGTTTTTCGGTTTTTCCGGTATGGGCGGTCCTGGCAGCAGAACCCGGGCTACAGCCGGAAACGATCTCCGCTACAATCTGACAGTTTCCTTCCGTGATGCCGCCAAGGGCAAGGAAGTAACTCTGAATATTCCCAGAGATGTTCCTTGTTCGCATTGCGGTGGCAGCGGTGCTAGACCTGGGACTTCGCCCAGCACCTGCGAACACTGCGGTGGCAGCGGGCAGGTGCAGCGCAGCCAGGGCTTTTTCCAGATTGCCATGCCATGTCCCATATGCAAGGGGCAGGGGCAGGTGATCACTGATCCGTGCCCTGAATGTCGCGGAACAGGTCTTGTTGAGGAAACCCGTGAGCTCAAGGTTCGTATTCCTGCTGGTGTGGACACGGGCAGCCGACTGCGTTTACGTGGCGAGGGTGAAATGGGTGCCCATGGAGGGCCTCCCGGCGATCTCTATGTGGTGGTCTATGTGGAGGACGACAAGGTCTTTCAGCGCCAGGGCCAGGATCTTATCCTTGAGCAGGATATTACTTTTGTTCAGGCGGCGTTGGGTGATCGGGTTGAAGTTCCAACACTTGACGAGCCCATCTCCATGGATATTCCCAAAGGCACCCAAAGCGGAGAGGTCTTCCAGCTTCGCGGGTTGGGAATGCCTCGAATCGGCGGTGGAGGGGCTGGTGATCTTCTGGTTAAGATTACGGTCAAGACTCCGACCCGGCTGAGCAAAAGGCAGGAAGAACTTCTTGAGGAGTTTGCCCGGCTGGATGAGGAAAAGCCTCTCAAAAAAGTTAAAAAGTTTTTTAACAAGGCGAAAAAAAGGGCAACCGGAAGCTGATATGTCCGAAGAGTTTTCACATATTGATGAAGACGGCGGAGCCCGTATGGTTGACGTGGGCGCTAAGTCGCCCACGCAACGTACAGCCGTTGCTCAAGCCGAAGTGCGGCTTTCCCAAAAAACGTTTGGTCTGCTTGTCGAAAAAGCCCTTCCCAAAGGGGACGTCCTGACCACAGCGAAAGTGGCTGGGATTTTGGCTGCCAAGCAGACCCATCTTCTGATTCCCATGTGTCACCCGCTGCCGTTAAGCTATGTGGATATCAATTTTGAAATACGCAGCAGCGACCATACCGTGCGGATTTTGGCCGAAGCCAGGACAGCCGACAGAACCGGTGTGGAAATGGAAGCACTGACAGCTGCTTCCGTGGCAGCCCTTACCATCTACGATATGTGCAAAGCCGTTCAAAAGGATATCATTGTCGATCAGGTCCGTTTGTTGAAAAAAACGGGCGGAAAGAGCGGCGATTTCATTGCTGAAATTTAGACAGGAACTTGCGGATTCTTCCACAAGTTCCTGTCTTTTTGTTTTCATATCGGGCAGTTCAGGCTCTGCGAAAAACACTCCTGTGAGTTGGATAGCAAATTTTTTGTGCGGCTTCTTTGCTTGCCGGAAGTGCTGTTCCTTTTATTTTTTCGTTTCACAGTCTTCAGAAAAGTTCTTCCTTGGACTTTTATGAGTATGAGAGGAAAATATCCCGAGTGTTTCACTCATCTTCGCTACTGTCTGTATCAGGTTGTTTTGCGTCCTTGTAAAAACAACCAGCGGCCCTATGCTACCGTGCTTTCTTGCGTGTAAAACGACATGCTTTCCTGAGATTGATATGCCTTCATGGCGATACCAACCAGTGTGCTGTTTTTCCCTGCTTGTGTAGAGGGAGTGTTGGCGATGCTGGACAGGTTCACATCACCGTTCATATACGCCTGCAGCAATTCATTCGAGCTTACCACGCCATCTTTGTTGAGATCGTATTCATCGTACTCATCGTCATCTTCTGGGGCAGAGGCTTTGCTTTGAGCGCCGGAAGATGCGAATGGTCCCGATGCGTCCGAGACGGAAGCTGTCGGCCCGGGGTGAGAGATGTCAACTTCTGACGATTTCAAAGATTCTTCAAGCTCGGCCGATGTTATTTTGCCGTCCCCATCGGCATCCAGCAAGTTGAACTGTTCGTCTGTCAGCTGGCTTTCTTTCCGGCTCAAAACACCGTCTTCATCTTCATCGTTTGCAGCAAAATGCTGCTGGAGTATCTCCTGAGGAGAGCCCTGCATTTGCACGCTGAGGTACCCCAGGTGTCCCAGCTTTTGGTTTTGCTTTTTCATATCGGCACTGATTTCTAGTGCCGATAGGTGCCCATCGCCGTTGGCATCGGCGACATTAAACCTACTTCGGTTTAAACCTGATTCCTCCCATGTAAGCTGCCCATCGTTATCTTTATCCCTATCGCCTACAAAAGAAGTGGCAAAATCGTCAGGCGTGTCCTTGGCGTCTTGCATTTTTGCCATGAATTCTTGAGTAAGGCCGGGGTAGGTCGAGCTATGTATGCTCGAGATACTCATAGCTTACCTCCGAATGTAAAAAGGTTCACAAGATAGGACAAATTTTCCGCATTCTGCGTAGTTAGCAAAAAATATTCCCAGAGCTAGTTGCTTACAAATGGCTGCTCATTGCTGATGATTTATTTCAAGAGTGGAAGGCGTTAATGGTGAAGTATTCTTTTTGTATTTTATTTCATCATGTTAGGTTGTAAGTGTAGGCTGAAATCTCGTTTGAGCTTACAAGAATGCCAAATGTGAATGAATAATTGTTCATGTACATGACAGGCTGTTGAGGGGGGAGTAGGCATTTTTTGCAGGTAAGGGAAAAGAAGGTGCTTTGAGAAGCAGCCCTCGAATTGGAAAGGGAGAAAAAAACGCTTCCGGAATTCCGGAAGCGTTTCGTGTTTGAGAGAAGGAGAGTCGTCTGGCTCTAAAAAGGCTATCTTTTGTGCATGGGTACGTATTTTCGTTCTTTGGATCCCATGTATATCTGTCTGGGGCGGTGGATCTTCATGTTTGGATCCTGGGATTCCTCGTACCAATGAGCAATCCACCCAGGCATACGTCCAATTGCGAACATAACCGGGTACATGGGAACGGGAATTCCCAGTGCCCTCAGAATCAGACCAGAATAAAAGTCCACATTAGGATAAAGCTTGCGTTCAATGAAAAAGTCATCGTTAAGAGCGGCTTCCTCAAGCTCCTGGGCTATATCCAGCAGGTCATCCTGCAATCCCAGGGTATCCAGCAGATCATGGGCAGCACGTTTCAGTACGCGAGCTCGGGGGTCGAAGTTTTTGTATACCCTATGACCGAATCCCATCAGCCTGAATTTCTTCTGCTTTACCTGCTCGAGATAGTCTTTGACGCTGAGTTTTTCCCTATGCAGATAGTCCAGCATGTCCATGACGGCAGAGTTTGCCCCTCCGTGCAGTCTTCCCCATAAGGCGCATACGCCTGCGGATACCGAGGCAAACAGGTTGGCTTCTGTGGAACCGACCATACGAACAGTGGAACAGGAACAGTTCTGTTCATGGTCGGCATGGACAATGAGGAAAAGCGTCAGAGCCCGGACAACTTCCTGTGGCGGATCGTACATGCGGTAGGGAATGGAAAACATCATGTGCAGGAAATTGCGGCAGTAGCTTAGATTGGGGTCCGGATATACTGCCGGTTCACCAATGGACTTTTTATAGGCGAATGCCGCAATTGTCCGCACTTTGCTGATGATTTTAGCCGCAGCTAGCCGCATGTCCGACGTATCCTGAATGTTCAACAGGTCGGTATGGTAGCTGCCAAGGGCGTTGAGCGCGGCAGACATGATCGCCATGGGATGTCCGTTGGGAGGGAATCCTTCAAAATGGTGAAGCATGTCTTCGTGAAGCAGCTCGTTTTCGCGCAAAAGGCTGCGAAAATTCGTGCGTTCTTCACGTGTGGGCAGTTCGCCGAAAATCAGCAGCATGGCGGTCTCGATGAACGAGCTGCGCTGTGCCATTTCTTCAATAGGGTAGCCGCGGTAGCGTAGGATTCCTTTTTCTCCGTCTACAAAGGTAATGCCGCTTTTGCAGGCCCCCGTGTTGGCATAACCTGGGTCCAGGGTAATGAAACCAGTTTGGCTGCGTAACGAGGAAATATCGATGCCGACTTCATTTTCCGGACCGTACACAACCGGAAGCTCAATTACTTTTCCATCCAGTTCAAGCCGTGCAGTCTTTTTTTCGTTCATAACAATCCTTGGCCTCAAGCCGTATAAGACGGTTTATCCGCAGAATGAGCATACATGTGACTTTTGACCATAAAGTGTCGTGCGTGATGTTCTCAAAGTGCGAATTTGAATATTAGAGCGTCTGGCAGCGAGTGGGCAGGCGAATATTTTTTGCCGTGGAGCCCTTGCAGCTGTCGTGCGGTTGCTGTGCAGGTCGTCGAATGGACGGATTTTCTGCATGTGCTGTTTTCCATGTGGGCCTGAACCCAGGGGAGCCAGCCTCTCCTCGTACCTAGATTATCGTAAAAGGAGGTGCACACCGCAGTCTTTGAAACGTTGTCTGGCCGTATGCCTTTTTTCTTTGTGCAGGCAGGGCACGGGAGGAAATGAATCCTTCCCTGTACCTGTCTTTCTACTACAGGGAGCTCTCAAAGAAAACTGGGCAATTAGCGCCCTCGGGCCTGGTATCTGGCCAACTGTTTTTCCAATCGTCGGGAAATGGACGTGAGGACGTAGCAGATGATGAAATAAAGGACCAAAATAGTGAGGAATATCTCCATCGGAGATGTCAGTGTCCTGTTGTTGATCTGCGTTGCCGCTCGGGTCAGTTCATTTACTCCGATGATGTAAGCCAGGGAAGTATCTTTTGTCAGGCTCACAAACTGATTGACGAACGAAGGAATCATATTGCGCAAAGCCTGGGGCAGAATTACGTAGCGCATTGCCTGGACATGACTAAGCCCGGTACCGCGTGATGCTTCCATTTGTCCTTTGGGGAGTGACAATACACCAGCTCGAACAATTTCGCCTACATAGGCACCGGTGAAAATGATGAATGCGACAAGGGCGCACCATGTTTCAGGCAAGGGATGGCCGAACAGCACCGGGGCCAGAAAATAGAACCAGAAGATGAGCATCAACAGCGGAATGCCGCGGATAATTTCAATATAAGCGATGGCGGGCAGACGAAACCAGAGATGCTTGGACATACGCATGAGCCCGGCCGCAAGTCCTATCCAGAAAGCTCCGAATATACCTCCTATAGCCAGGAGGATACTCATGGCTATGCCACCGAGAGGGCCTTGAGGAAAGGCTCCCCACAGAAAATAGTCTAAATTATCCCAAACAACCGACCAATTCACAAGCAACCCCCTCTAGTAGACCAGCTGGCGCAGAAAATGTTTGTTGTACTGCGTGATGGTGAAGGAAACCACCAGCGAGATGCACAGGTAGATAACCGTACAGGCAGTAAAAGCTTCGAATCCATGGAATGTGTAGGATTCGATCTGACGGGCCATGTAGGTTAGCTCCATGACACCAATGGTCATGACCAAGGACGAGTTCTTGATCAGGTTGAGAAACTGGGAAATAAGCGGCGGAATAATGATTCTGAACGCCTGGGGAAGAATGACGTAACGCATGGCTTGGGTAAATGACAGACCGCAGGCACGTGAAGACTCGAGCTGATTTTTAGGAATAGCAAAAATACCAGCCCGGATTTCTTCTGCGATGAAGGCGGAAGTGTAGACCGTAAGTGCGATTACACCTGCCGTGAATTCAAAGTCGTGGTCATACAGCCATTCGTTGACGGCATGGGGCAACACCGCATCCGAGCCGAAGTACCAGAAAAAGATTTGGACCAGCAGGGGGGTGTTGCGAAAAAATTCTGTATAAGCCAAGGCGATCCATTCCAAGGGCTTGAAGCGCGTCATGCGGAATACCGCAATGAGAGTGCCCATGAACATGGCAAAAACGATGGATACGGCGGATATTTTAAGCGTCGTAATGAAGCCTTCGATGATCCACTGGCCGTATTCACCTGTCAGAACGAGATTCCAGTCGAACGTGTAGTTCAAGCCGCTGCTTCCGTTGTTGGAGTGTTAAAAAAAATTCCGGAACCCGGACAAGCCGGGCTCCGGTTTGTTTTTTAGGCTTCGGAATTAGAAGGGCCAGATTTCCATCTGCCACTGGAGGGGCAGGTAGTACTTGGTGTCCGGGCCGAACCACTTGTTGTAAGTCTTCTGGTAGTCGCCGGATACCCACATTTCCGCCAAGGACTTGTTGACGAAGTCGCGGAAATCGGAGTCGTTTTCAACGAGTCCCAGACCGTAGGGCTCGGCGGAGATGTAATCACCGACGATTTCCCACTGCTCGGGATTGGGATCGGAATTGCGCAGGCCGAGAAGAATGGTGGAGTCGGTAGTGACAGCCTTAACCTTACCCTGCTTCAGAGCCAGAAAAGCCTGGGGATACCCTTCAAAGGACAAAACCTTACATTGGGGCTGTGCGGTCTTGATGTTCTTTTCAGATGTGGATCCCTTGGCAGTACCGACTTTTTTGCCAGCCAGGTCAGCTACGCTCTTGATGCCGCCGCCTTTTTTCACCAGCAGCTTCTGTCCGTCCATGAAGTAAGTGATGGAGAAATCGATGACGTCGTCACGGGAGTACTTGTGGGTCATGGTTGCGGCAGCGATGTCAATGGAGCCCTGGGCAACCATGGGGATGCGCGTGGCGGATGTAACTGGCTTGAGTTCAAGACCGACACCCAGTTTGTCTGCGATGTATTTGCAGACGTCTATGTCCATTCCAACAATTTGGTTGGTCTTTTCATCAACATAGCCAAACGGGACAACCGCATCTTTAACGCCGCAGATCAGCTTGCCGCGCTGTTTGATGTCGTCCAGTTTTCCTGCATGGGCCATGCTTGCGACACATACGGCAAGGACCAGAGCCAGGGCTGTGAGAAATGTTGCTTTGCGCATGCGCATCTCCTTTTCGTGAAAGTAATTTGAACCATCCTATTGGGGCGGGATTCCTAAAGAATTTCCCGCAGAAACGCCTTTGCTCTTTCATGCTGGGGATTGTGGAAAAATTCATCCGGTGCTGCGGTTTCAATGATTTCCCCATGGTCCATGAAAACGACTTTGTCCGCCACTTCGCGGGCAAATCCCATTTCGTGGGTGACACAAAGCATGGTCATGCCATCACGGGCAAGGTCCTTCATAACATTGAGGACTTCGTTGATCATTTCCGGGTCCAGCGCCGAAGTTGGTTCGTCAAAGAGCATGATTTTGGGCTTCATCGCCAGTGCACGGGCTATGGCAACACGTTGTTGCTGTCCTCCGGAAAGTTCCGCCGGATATTTCAAAGCCTGCTCATGGATGCCGACGCGTTCAAGCAGCTCGTAGGCCTGTGCTTCGGCTTCTTCCTTATTGATATTGCGAACTTTTAAAGGAGCGAGTGTGATATTTTTCAAAACTGTTAAATGAGGGTAGAGATTGAATTGCTGGAACACAATTCCAACCTCTGCCCTGAGAGTGTTGATATTGACATCCTTGGCCATGATGTCTTTGCCGTCAATCTCAATAGTGCCTTTCTGATAGTCTTCCAGACGATTGATGCAACGAATGAAAGTACTTTTTCCTGAGCCGCTGGGGCCGCAGATGACAAGGACTTCCCCCTTTTCAACCGATTGATTGATGTTCTTGAGAACATGGAAGTCGTCATACCATTTATTCAGCGAGGCAATTTCGATAAGAGCCATTCAGTACATCCTGTTGAAATGGTCGGTTCTACGGTGCGACAAACAAATGCATTTATGAGGCCAAAGCGCCGCAAGTATGTTTAGAGTGTCGAATTTGTTGGATTTTGAATGCTGATCCTACAGAAACCATCTTATGATCAGCCTGAACAAGTTAGCATAATTCCCGAAATTGTCAAGAAGAGAAGACGAAAGCTGTTCGTAGTACTCCCTTTGTGTAAAAAAATGCTTTGCATTGCCTGTCTATAGACGTTGCGGTGCACGCTTGTTACGCTTATTATCTGCATTTTGGTGGGGTTAACGTTGATCGCTTTTTTGCGGTTGGCGGTTCTTTCATCGCAACCCAAGTGTGGCGGAAATGGCGAAAAAGGAAAAAGGCAAGACATCGATCATTGTTTTTCAGGACTGGTGCAAAGGCTGTGGCATTTGTGTTGAGTTCTGTCCTGGCAAGGTCCTTGAATTGGACCGGACAAGCGGTAAGGCTCTGGTTGTCCATCCTGAAGAGTGTATTAATTGCGGGTTTTGTGAGTTGCATTGTCCGGACTTCGCGATCATGTTGGCCCCAAAGGAACGGGAGAACCCCATGGCAGCTGAACTGAATTGTAACGGGGGGGACCAGTAGATGGCCCTTTACAAGAAACAAAAACAGCAGAATATGCAATTTTTATCCGGCAACGAAGCAGTGGCAATTGGCGCGCTTCTGGCCGGATGTTCTTTTTATGGCGGTTATCCGATTACGCCTTCCACGGAAATAATGGAGGAAATGGCCAAGCGTCTGCCAGAGACTGAAGACGGTGTTTTCCTTCAGATGGAGGATGAAATAGCCTCCATGGGAGCCATCATCGGTGCTTCTCTGGCCGGCAAAAAGGCCATGACTGCGACCAGCGGGCCAGGTTTTTCTCTGATGCAGGAGAACCTGGGCTATGCCTGCATGTCCGAAACTCCTTTGGTTATTGTCAATGTCATGCGTGGCGGACCTAGCACAGGCATGCCCACCTGTCCGGCCCAGGGCGATGTTCAGCAGGCCCGTTGGGGGACCCACGGCGACCATCCCATTATTGTTCTCTCGGCAAGCGACGTTCAGGAGTGTCTGGAAATGACCGTCATCGCTTTCAATTTTGCCGAAAAATACAGGACGCCGGTTATTCTCCTTTTAGATGAAATTACCGCCCATACACGTGAGAAAATCGAGGTTCCCGAAGCCGGAGATTTGGAGATTCTCAGCCGATCCGTACCAACAATGCCTCCCGAGTGGTACATCCCGTACGAGGATACAATGCGTGGTGTGGCTCCCATGGCATCGATAGGTTCTGGTTATCGCCAGCATGTTACCGGCCTGACCCACGATCCACATGGTTTCCCGACCCAGCGACCAGATGAGGTCGAAAAACTTATGCTCAGATTGTTTCGTAAAATCGACCAGTTCTTTCCCGACATTATGCTGGTCGAAGAATTTGAAACCGAGGATGTCGAACTTGGGATAGTGGCTTACGGCAGCGTGGCTCGGGCGGCGGAACTGGCTGTGAGCCTGGCTAGGGAGGCTGGATACAAGGCTGGACTGATCAAATTGCAGACGCTTTTTCCCTTTCCACGGCCCCAGGTGGAAAAGCTGGCCCGGAAATGCAAGACCATCATCGTTCCTGAAATGAACATGGGGCAGATGTCGCGAGAAGTGAAACGAGTTGCAGCCAGCCTGACCTCGGTTCGGACCTTGAACCGCATAGACGGACAGATCATTACCCCTTCACAAATCTTCAAAGCACTGACGCAAGGATAGAGCCATGTCTGATGTAACCCAGCTCATCCATCATTATCTTCGCCATAACAAGAAGTTTCCCCATGTCTTTTGCCCTGGATGTGGGCATGGTATCGTCCTTGGTTCTCTGGTTCGGAGCATTCATGAGCTCGGACTCAGCAAAGACGATGTGGTGCTTGTGGCGGGCATCGGCTGCTCCGGGCGTATACCGGCGTATGTGGATTTCAATACCGTCCACACAACCCATGGCCGAGCCCTGACTTTTGCCACGGGAATTAAAATGGCAAATCCAAAACTGCACGTTATTGCCATCATGGGCGACGGAGACGCTTTTTCTATCGGTGGTAATCATCTTATACATGCCGCAAGGCGTAATATTGGAATTACGGCTTTGGTGTTGAATAACAACATCTATGGCATGACAGGCGGACAATGTTCGGCGACAACTCCGTATGGCGCGTATTCGCAGACATCGCCTTACGGGCAGATGGAAAAATCCTTCGATATTGTGGAGATGGCCAAGGCCGCAGGTGCAAACGGTGTTTCCCGAGGAACTGTCTACCACGTAAAGATGCTCGACAAGTTGATTCGCAGCGCCATTGAACGCCCGGGCTTCAATCTGGTTGAAGCCATGACCCCTTGTCACACACAATTCGGCAGGAAAAACAAGTTTCGTTCTGCCGTGGATATGTTCAAATGGTATAAGTCCAACGCCGTGAAGTTGGACGCCTATGAAAAGCTGGATGAAGAGCAGCGTAAAGACAAGCTTCCCATAGGTGTTTTTGTGGAAAACAATAACCCCGGACTGGAAACCCTGTACGCCGAAATGCGCGCCAGTATACGAAAGGACAAGGAGGAGGCCCCGGCATGAGTCCTCAATGCGACATTTATCGGTTTGAAATACGGCTCTCGGGAACCGGCGGACAGGGGATTGTTACTCTGGGAAAAATTCTTGGGCACGCCTTGGCGTTGGAAGAAGGGTATAATGTTGCCCAAACGCAAAGTTATGGTCCTGAAGCGCGTGGTGGAGCAAGCCGCGCCGACCTTGTCATCAGTTCGCAAAAGATCAGTTACCCCAAATCGGAAAGTATAGACTTGCTAGTGGCTTTGTCCCAAGAGGCTTGTTATAAATTCTACCGTTTTCTCAAACCCAAAGGGATTCTTTTGGTGGATACGGGGTTGGTTACCCAGCCTCCCACCAATGTCTATGTTGGGCTGCCATTCACCCAGATGGCAATGGACGAGATAAAGGTTCCACAGGCAATGAACGTTATCGTGCTCGGTGCGGTTTCGTATATGCTGCCGTTTGTTACCCAGGTTGCCGTTACAAATGCGCTTAAAGCCAACTTGCCGCAAAAGATTATTGATTTGAATCTCAAGGCGTTCAAGTTGGGATACGATGAGGCAAAAAAGAACTTTGGCGACAGACCTGAGGTTTGGTGCCAAAGTCCAGTGGTTGAGTCCAGCCTTGAATAAATGGAAGTTAAACTGATTTTGATTTTACAAACGGCGACCAAAAATGGCCGCCGTTTGTCTTTTTTTATCTTGTGGCTTATTTAGTCAACGAGAGGTGCTACGTTTGGGGTTGGATAGCCTATATTTGAGTGTCGTCATCAACTGGCTGAAAAGAAGTACTGTGAATCGTTCATGTTGCCCCCCTCAGACAATGGAGAAGGCAAATGCCACGCTTGTTTGTTTTGGCTTTGACTCTTTTATTGAGTTTTGTCGTGCCGTGCTGGGGGGCTTTGTCCACCGCGAATACCGTTGTCGGCATTGCAGTGGGGGTTACCGGCCCAGGAGATCATGCGTATAATGATATGTTGGTCATGGGGGGGCGACTGATCGGCAAAAAGTACGGTGTTACGTACCACATAGCCGTTCCTCAAACCGAGGGTGAGGATAAAGCGCTTATCAAGCTGATCGATAACGGGGCAACGTTGATTTTTGCAGGGGCCACGTACTATCGGGATGCTGTGTCTCGGCTGGCTTCCAAATATCCCGAGATCCATTTTGTCCTTTTCGACGGCACTCCTCCAAAATATCCGGCGAATGTCAGTTCCGTAACCTTTCGGGTCAATGAAGCATCTTTTTTGGCAGGGGTGCTGGCTGGCCGAATGTCAGAAAAACCAACCGTTTGTGTTGTAGGGGGCCAGCAAAGCCCGGTGATTAATGATTTTGTTTTTGGCTTTGAAGGGGGCGTAAAATATGTTTCTCCTGATACGAAAGTTCTGATTCGCTACCTTCCGGCGATCAGTACAACTTTTAATCCCTGGAATTCACCGGAAACAGCCGCAAAAGTGGCGCGTGAACTCATTCGCGATCATTCCTGCGGCGTTGTTTTTGGGGTGGCCGGTTCTTCCAATCGGGGAATTTTTTCAGTGGCGGAGCAAGAGGGTGTATATGTGATCGGGGTCGACAGCGATCAGGACTTTCTTTCTCCCGGTTCCGTCCTCACCAGTGTGATGAAGCGATGCGATACTGCAATGGTCCGGCTGACCGAGCAGTACCTGCAAGGGAGTCTGGAAAACAGAAACTACAGCTTCGGCTTGGGCGAATATGGAGTGGGCTTGTCTCCAATGACTTACACGTTACCCTTGGTGGACAAGAAAACTCTTATTATCCTGGACAAATTACGCTTCGCCATTGCGAGAGGGAAGGTCAAGGTCCCGACAGCTCGCTGTACACGGCCTCGTTAAACTCTTTAGGGGGAAAGCGGGGCGTTCCTGCGGGGCTATTGGGCCCCATGAGAAATTTTACATCGTTCCGAAAGTCTTTCCGTTCCAGCCGAAATATGCGCGTTTCAGGTCGGTGAAGTTTATGTATACCCTGTCTTGTTCTATCCTTGCTTCTTTCCAGAGAAATTCACACAACGCTTTGGACATTTCATTGCAACGTTCCAGCGGCAAACCAATGCTTTTGAGTTCGCAATAGGCAGCTGGGCAGTTCGAGCCCCCAAACAACAAGTTCTTTCCGGTTTCCATTTGGACCATGATCCATTTTTCCGGTTTCCCTAATATGTCTTCGAGGAAATGACTCAATTTCTCAGCGAGTTCAGTTGTACCCTGCGGGTTCATTGCTACGTTTGTCGTCAGACAGCAATAAGGCATTGTATTGTCCCTTTAGAAGGAAGAAGTGTTGATGAAGATTTCTCCCTTCATGTATACCGTTGCGTATCCGGAAATGGCAAGTCTGTCGCCTTGTACTGAACAATAAAGAAGGCCGCCCCTGGCAGAGAGCTGGCGGGCTTTCAACTCTGTTTTCCCCAGGCGCTCAGCCCAATAGGGGACCAATGAACAATGGGCAGACCCCGTGACCGGATCTTCCGGGACGCCGCAGCGTGGACAAAATACGCGGGAGACAAAGTCTGCCTCCTTTCCTGGAGCAGTGGCTATAACACAGACGTAGCCTGCGTTTTCCAGTTTTTTCATGTCGGGCGACAACTCCATGATATCGTCTGGGGATGAATAAATCAGAATCAGGTCGCGTCCCGCGTCCCGTACACTGACAGGGCGCTGGGGGCCCATTGCCTGGACTATGGCATCCGGCCGTTGCGTTTCCCGGCTGGACCAGATGGGAAAGTCCATTTCCAGCAGACCGTCCGCTTTGCGTGTGACGGTCAGGGTGCCGCTTTGTACTGTCTTAAAATAGATTTGGTCGCGTTCCGGCTGCAGGAACGTAAAGATTGCCTGAGCGGCCCCCATGGTTGCATGTCCACACAGGTCTATTTCATTTTCCGGGGTAAACCATCGTAAAAGATAGTCAGCTCCATCTGCAACTATGAACGCGGTTTCCGAAAGGTTATTTTCCATCGCAATGGCTTGGAGAATATGGTCTGGGGCGAACTCCGGCATAGGTACCACTGCGGCGGGGTTGCCTTTAAACTGTGTGTCGGTAAATGCGTCGATCTGATAGATAGGATATTTCATAGAAGAGTGGGGGGAAATTTTTTTGTAGTTAATCACAATGTTCCAACGGGCCGGGTACTCCAAAAGAAGGGGGAAACAAGGCGCAATATAACTTCAATCCAGCGCGGAGTTTCCCGACTGGAGATTATAATTTGTGCAGCAACAAGCCCGTATGCCTTTGTTCAGCCCCAGCAGCCTTACTTGCAAAGCTCCTGGGGCCTGAAAATCAGGCAGCCTGGGTTTGAAGGCTACGATCTATCTCACGGACCTTGCTTAACGCGCGCCGCAGCATCCCCTTGATGTGGGGAAGATCCTTACGCACATAGCGAAGGCGGGCCTTCACCAGGGCAGAAGAGTCCATGATTTCGTTGTAGAGGTAGGGCACGTACAACGGATCCTGACGCAGGAAGAACTGGATTTGCTGCAAAATCTCGTGGATCTCTTTCTGTTTTTTTTCCGGCTTTTTAAAGAGTTTGTCCAGTCGCTTCTCCACGGACCGCAATGAGGATGCCCATTGGTTGGCCCGAGCTTCAAATTCCGGCCAGACTCGTGGCTGGTGAGCTATTTTAAGGCCTTCGCAGAACAAGTGGGCGGTGTTTTTTGGATCTCTGATAAATGGCAGATCCATTGCCTCTTCCCTGGTCAGGATGGTGGTGCCTATGATGTCTGCGCCGCCTCCATACAGGTTGTAAACGTGGGTCGAGGACTGAGCCAGATCATCTTCCAGATCGCGTTTGGCACTGAGAAGCTGAAGGGAGGTTTTTATGGTCTCGCCATCTTTGTTTTTGATTGATGTTGAATATGCACGGTCGATGTCTTCTTGGCTTACATTGGCTGCATGGTGACCGGCCGCGTGGGTTTTGTTGTTCAGGCATGCAAAATCCTGCCCCACAAGGAGAAAGTCATCCACCCCGCAATAGCGCAGGAAACGCATCATGGTAACGCCGACGTTGCCGCCTGCATCCAGCACAAGCTCCATTTTTTCCATCACAAAGGATGATATTCCGCCCATGGTCCACAACGGGATAGTGGGGCCGGGGTACATTTCCAGAACTTTCGGCTGGATTTTGGTTGAATAAATGAGGGGAATGTCTCTGGCCCACTCTGTATCAAGGGTGTCATAAATTTGAAGCATTCCCTCACTATAGTCGATAGCCATACAGAAATGAGGTTTTACCCCGTTGCGTTGCAGCGCGGGGAGCGCCTGGAGTGATGTGACATACAGAGCTCCTTCATGGCCGCCATCACCTCTGAATTCCGAGGCGAACTCGGAAAGGGAGGGACCAGCGCCGAATATTACTGCGGCTCCGCCTTTGGCGCAGTTTTGCATGGCTTTGAGAGAACCGTCGCTCAAGGCTTTTTGGAAGTTCTTGAGTTCGTTGCCGACCATCATGTCCTGCCGACTGCGCAGTGTGGTCAGCTCGATGCTGAAACTGTCCAGCCGTGCTTTTGCACGTTTGCTCCATTGGGCGTATTCAGGACCTAACTGGCGGCTGGGAAGGTCTTCCTTCAATTCGATGCGGCCAAAAATAAACTGTACATCCAGTTCCCGAATATGATCCATCATGACGTTTTCTTCTGGGGGGATGAAGAACAGGCGTCGCTCACTCAAGAATTGCGAATAGTCGGTTTGGCCAAGACATGCCAGAAGCACTTCAGGGTTGGGCTCAAGTACAAAAACCTTGTGAGTCGGCGGGGTTTCTGTCAGCACGTGGTTTATTCCGTAGCCCAAGCTACTGCCAATAATGAAGGTGGCACTGCTTTCAACTCGGTCGCCGTACGTCCAGTTCTTGTAGAAAAGTCCGGGAGGGATCGGTTCATACAGTCCGCTTCCCTGTGGAGTGCGGATGTCCAAGTAGCCGCCCTGGTTAAGGAAAATAGCTTTTTCCATCCGCTCCTGGTCGTAGCTTTGTTTGCTGAGCCATTGGAAGAGAGCGGGAGAGCTGTCCTTGAGGGCTGCTAAGTTGTCCTGCAGAAAATGATATAACTTGGCCGTCGATTCTTGCGCTTCCTGTGTCATGGAAAGGCTACCTTGCGGTTGAGGGTGAATTGCCCTAACTAATTTTTACTTTTTGAAGAATATATCTCATCGTTGTCATGGAGCTATGCATGAATTGGGCCAATGATGTTCTAGAGCTTGTAGGGCGTACTCCCCTGGTGCAACTGCGCCGTCTGTCGGAAAATTCAGAAGTCAAGATTTTGGCAAAAATCGAGTCCAAAAGCATTGGCGGTTCCATCAAGGACCGTGTTGCCTTGGCAATGGTTGAGGCTGCTGAACAGAGCGGAGAGCTTGTTCCTGGGAGCGCAGTCAATAAAACCATAATTGAAGCCACCAGTGGCAATACCGGCATTGGGCTGGCAATGGTCTGTGCTGTCAAAGGGTACCGCCTGAAGTTAATTATGCCAGAATCTGCCAGTGAAGAACGCAAGCGGATCATGCGTGCTTATGGAGCAGAGCTGGTCCTTACCCCCGGGCGTTTGGCCACGGATGGGGCCATTGAAGAAGCCTACCGTCTTGCCCGTGAGGAACCGGAAAAATATGTTCTTATGGATCAGTATAACAACGGTGCAAGCATTCAGGCGCACTACCGGGGAACTGCACGGGAAATATGGGAGCAGACTGACGGACAGGTAACCCATGTGGTGGCAACCTTGGGAACTTCGGGTACGGCCATGGGGTTGGCGAAAGGGCTGCATGAGTTCAACCCCGCCGTTCGGGTTATTGCTGTGGAGCCGCATGCCGGACACAAGATTCAGGGCCTGAAGAATATGCAGGAATCATATCCTCCAGGGATTTACAACAAACATAGTGTCGACAAGATCGTACGCATCAATGACGAAGATGCTTTTTCGGCAGCCAGAGCCATGGCCCGCGAAGAAGGCCTCATGGTGGGGATGAGTTCGGGAGCTGCCGCAGCTGTGGCGCTTCAGGTCGGACAAAAATTGAAAAAAGGGCTCGTGGTTTTCATTTGTCCGGACGGTGGAGAGCGTTATCTTTCGACTAATTTATATGCCAGCGAGAAGAACCAGGGTGTTCATCTTTATAATATACGCAATAACGACAAACAGGTGCTTCTGCCCGCCAATGGAAGCGTTGGCATGTTCACTCCCGCACCCGGATTGGACAATCCTCAGGAAGCGGAGTCCTGGCGGCGTATCGTTAGCCTGGACGTTCTTTGCCGCTACCTGAAAGAAGAAGGAGTTGAATCCAAAGCCTTGGCTGCTGTTGCCGATATGGACGACAGAACGCTGGCAGCAGCTCGTGCCCTGGATGGGGAGAGACAGATTTTTGTCAGCAGTGCGATGGATGAGCTGCACGACATTGCCCGGCTTTTGGGCGTGGGCCCACATGTGGTTTTCGCCTCCTGCACGGACATGCAACGGTCCGTGGACATGGTGCGAGCTCTTATGGATAAAGGGCTGGCCTACGAAAAGCTTCGCAGTGTCTACTTTGATGTGGCTCGTGACAAGGCGTATGGGGAAATTGCCAGGCAGGACGATGTGGAGGGATTGCAGCTCGGCCATACCGTTGATCTGGATGACTATGTAAAAAATAATCCCATGGATTTTACGCTGCTTAAGCGAGCCACACTGCAGGATTTAAAATTGGGCGAAGTTGTGGAGACCAGGTGGGGAAAGGTTCGTCCCAGTTGGTTCACCCAGTTGAGCGCTGCGGCCTTTGAGCATCTTTCCGGAACGGACATTGTTCTGGCGGCGGCCAATCAACGATTTCCGCATCTGGATAACTTTGCTTCTTTGTTTGCAAATGCGGGAAGACGGTCTGTTCAGACCTGGATGGTTACTGGCGGAATTCGTACGGCCGGAGACGAGGAGCATTGCCCAGGCGTAAAAGAGCTCGCTGTTCAGGCTGGTGGTTGGGCTGCCGTACGCCTGTGGCTATTGTCTACATCCTATCGCAGACCATTGACTTACTCATTGGAGAGTTTGTCCATGTGGGACCGCAATGTAACCAAGCTGAACGAGCTGTATGCCGGTCTGCTTACAGGCGAATTTTCTGAGAAGCCTTTATCGGAAATTTCCGGAAAGATCAGTGATGAACTGCGTCGTGGGTTGCGAGAGGCATTGGAGGACGACCTGGGGGTATACCATTTTTGGCCAGTCCTGTTTGGCAATGTCAAGAAGATCAATGCATTGCGTTCGCATGAGGCCTTGGGGCACGAGGATGCCGCGCTGCTTGCAGATACCCTGCGGTGGGTAGATACATGTTTGGGGATGTTCAATCCCTGCACTCTTCCGTTGCCGCGGTCCCAATGGCCTGACGAACTTGCAGAGATGGTTGAAAGGCGGAAAACAGCACGCCGTTCCAAAAAATTTCAGGAAGCTGATTCGTTGCGTATGTCGTTGGCCGAGATGGGTTTTCGTGTGGAGGATTCCCCCGAAGGTGAAAGAGTCTATGCCGTGCATCAGGAACAAGAGGAGTAATCATGGTTTTGCTGCTTAACGGAGCCGACGGAGGGGTTCGTCTTGCGGAGCCTCGAGACATTGCGGATATACGCTCTGTTCACAAGGCTGCTCTTTATGGCTTGTGCTGTGGATTTTACGAAGCCTCTCAGCTTGCCGGCTGGTCAAAGGCTTTTTCTGCTGCCGTGTCACATCTCTTCGAGGAAGAAGATTCCGTACTGTATGTTGCTGAACATGAAGGCGTGCTGGCCGGTTTTGGCCTGCGCAAAGGGCATATTATCTGCGCTCTTTATATTCGGCCTGAGTTTGCCGGTTTGGGGCTGGGGCGGGAACTCATGCAGCATCTTGAATCATCTTCAGTTTTTGCAGAAACGCAGGAGTGTGTGCGTTTTTCCGTGAGTGCTTCACTCAATGCCATAGGTTTTTATGAGCAGCTTGGGTATGTGGAAGACGGAGTGGATGAAATGTTGCTTCCGGACGGCATTGTTTTGCCGTGCGTAGCCATGCATAAGGACACCTGTTGAATCTGCAGCGGAATTTTTTTGAAGAAAAAAGCCGGGCCAAATGACCCGGCTTTTTTCTTATACATTCGGCTGTCCCGTGCGCCTTCTGCGTCCCGAGGTGACAAATTTCTTCGGATCAATCCGATACTTCTTCACCTTGTAGTTGACGATGCGGTAGCTCACGCGAAGTTCTCTTGCGGCCTGAAGCATATTGCCGTTGGCCTTTTTCAAGGCATCCACAAGGAGTTCGCGTTCAAAGTTTGCCACGGCCTCGCCAAAGGAGAGGCTGACGTCCGTAGCGGAACTCTCCGCAGTCTGAAGAGTCGGGGGAAGGTGGTAGGAGCGTACGACTTCATCATCGCAGATGAGCACGGCTCTTTCCACGCAGTTGCGCAGTTCGCGCACGTTTCCTGGCCAGTGATACTGCGTCAGGAGGTCAATGGCAGGTGTTGATATGCGACGAATGCGCTTGGCATATTCCTTGGCAAAGGAAAGGAGGAAGTGCTCGGCAAGGGGCAGAACATCTTCTCGCCGCTCCCGCAAAGGAGGAAGGAACACGGGAAAAACATTGATGCGGTAGTACAGGTCCTCGCGGAACTTGCTCTGCAAAATCAAGTCTTCAAGAGGCTGATGGGTCGCACAGATGAGGCGCACGTCCACCTTGACCGTTTTCTCGCTGCCGATGGGTTGTACTTCTTTTTCCTGAATGGCACGCAGCACTTTGGCCTGTGCTTCCAGAGAGAGCTCACCGATTTCATCCAGAAACAGACTGCCCAAGTCGGCCTGTTCGAAAAGGCCTCGTTTGCTAGCGATGGCACCGGTAAAGGCACCTTTCTCATGTCCGAACAGTTCACTTTCGATAAGTTCGGAAGGAAGGGCGGCGCAGTTCAGCTTAACAAGCGGTTTCCCTGCGCGTGGACTTGCAGCATGGATTGCTTCGGCAAGAAGCTCCTTGCCGGTACCGGATTCCCCCCGGATAAGTGCAGTGGCTTTACTGGGAGCAACCTGGGCAACCTGCTGCAGAACCATTCGCATGCTTTTGGACGTGGCCACAATGTTGGGGAGCTGGAGGTCCAGGCTCTCCGCACCAACGCCCAACCCCTGGGAAAGGAGCTGGCGTTGCAGAGCCAGTTCTTCCTGAAGGCGGGCCACCTTGTTGGCTATAAGTCCGGCCACGACTTCCAGGAACTGCAGATGAGATTCCAGAATATCCAGCGGTTGGGCTGCCACATCAATACTCAACGTCCCCAGAACCTCATCTTCCTGAAAAGGGCTGGGGTTGACCACGGGAACGGAAATGAAGGCCATGCTCGAAAGCTCTTCCGGTGGCCTTCCGAACGCTTTATTGAGGAACTCTGGATGGTCTTTCATGCGGGGGACCACAATAGCCCGTCCGCTTTCAAAGACCTGTCCCACAATCCCCTGCCCCGGGGTGTAGCTGGCCTCAACCGTTTTGGAAAGGCTGTGGGTAAGGCCAATTTTTAAGGTCGAGCTTTCCTGGTCGTAAATGGCCAGAAATGCCCGCCTGTACCCCAGGTTTTCCGTGAGTATACGTAACAGGCCTTTGAGACCGGACTGCAAAGGGCTTTTGGGGCCTATTTCTGCAAGGATCTGCCTCAATGTCCGCATGCACAGGGCAAATTTATCGGTAATGCTCTGGTTGGAATTATCCATTGTCCTGCCGTCAGACTTTTTGTTCAAGAACAGCCTTGGCGCCAAGTTTTATGGCGGCAAGGTTCATATCCACAAGTTTGGGTTTGAGATTGGCCTTGATGGTTTCGGACAGACGGTCCAAACCAAAAGGCAGTTCATTGAGGGCACACAGCCCCCCCAGCAAAACCATGTTGGCACTTTGCTCGGAACCTGCTTCCCGGCCCAGGCTAAGGCATGGAATAAAGCAACTGCGCCTGGAGCAGGCCGCCGCTTTTTCTTTGATTGAATCCATGGAGGGGTAAGTCTCTCGCCCTGCGGTTACGCCAATGGGAGGGATTATTTCGGAGCTGGAGAGGATTACTGCGTCTTTTGCCAGGTAAGGC
The DNA here is from genome assembly GCF_049723905.1 of Desulfovibrio sp. 7SRBS1. Taxonomy (NCBI): domain Bacteria; kingdom Pseudomonadati; phylum Thermodesulfobacteriota; class Desulfovibrionia; order Desulfovibrionales; family Desulfovibrionaceae; genus Desulfovibrio; species Desulfovibrio sp. 7SRBS1. Next base: position 448,202 of record NZ_JBJKFD010000001.1, read on the forward strand.
AGAGCACGCAGAGTTTCCAGCGGTTCGAAACCCAACAGGATGTGGGCCTGTCCATGAGCGATTTTGGGGCTGCGATATCCACCGATAAGAACGGTCGATTCAACAACACCGCCGCGCTGTGCCATACCATGGATTTCTCCGGCCGTTACAGGCAGCCCGTTGTCCAGGGCGGCCTGTGCCAGAATCTTGGTAGCGGTCAGAGTTCCCTGACCACCGACACCAGTAAGAAATATACGTTTTTTCAGATCACTCATTGAGTTATGCCCCCCGCTTGCGGGCCTTGATGCCGTCGGCCACTTGCAGACAGAACATGCAGCCGATGCATACGGCTTCGTTGATTACAACCTCTTCTCCTTCCACGGTAAACGCTGGGCAGGCCAGATTCTTCAGACACTGGCGCACGGAGTCCGTCTGTTCGGCAACATAAGCCACCTGAACGAATTTTTTGCCCATGAGTCTGCGGGCGTGGAGAGGACAGGGATCCCTGGCAATAAGCACACGAACACCGTCCAGCTCTTTGAGTTCGGAAAGGGCGGCTTCCGTCTTTTTGCGGTTGAGCGGGCTGACCGTACGGACGTGTTCTACACCGCAACCTTTGACAATGGCCTCAATGCTCACTTGGGATTCATTGGCCCCCATGGCGGTGATTTCTACTCCAGGGTTGGGCTGGTGGCCGGTCATGGCGGTCGTATGGTTGTCCAGGATAACGATCAGGATGTTGTGCTTGTTGAAGACCGCGTTGACCAATCCGGTTATGCCGGAATGGAAAAAGGTCGAGTCGCCGATAAAGGCAACAACGGGTTTACCGGAGGCCTTGGCGAAACCACTTCCGGCGGAAACGCTCGAACCCATGCACAGCAGAAAGTCGGCCGCAGCCAGGGGAGGAAGAATGCCCAGGGTGTAGCAGCCAATATCGGAGGAGTAATAGGCGTCGTCACCAAAAATCTGGCGGACGCTAAAGTATGTTGCACGGTGAGGACAGCCAGCACACAGGTTAGGCGGGCGCATGGACAGGCCGGGTTCGCTTGGACACAATTCGGCCTGCTTTTCTTCATTGCCGGTCAGGCGACGCAGCAATTTTTCAATGGATGCGCTTTCGTATTCACCAAAGCGTCCCAGCTCGGGCTGTTCCTTGCCAAGAACCGGGATCTGGATTCCCTTTGCCTGGAGCAGGGCACGTACTTCTGTTTCCAGGATCGGTTCACCTTCTTCCAAAATCAGGAGGTGGTCGCAGGATTGGGCAACCTTCAGTACAGATGCCTGGTCCATGGGATAGGAAAAACCGAGTTGCAAAAGGGTGACATTGTCCTCGATCGCCTTGCTCTCGGAGAGGGCGTCGAGAACATATGCACGGCTGATACCTGTAGCTATGACCCCCAACTTGCCGCTGCCATGCGACTTGATCCACGGCGAAGAAGCCATGTCCTGCGCTGCAGTCTGGAGATTTTTGACCATTTCCGGATGACGCATGCGAGCCACAGCCGGGATGGGGACAAAACGTTTGGGATTTTTGGGCGTAACTTCAATGGGTGCGGGATCGGCCACAGGACCAAATTCCACAGGCCCGCGCAAGTGGTTGAGGCGGGTTGTGGTCCGCAACAACACCGGCTGCTGCCATTTGCGTGACATAATAAGCGCCTGGCGAGCCATATCCTTGGCTTCCTGAGCCGTTGCCGGTTCAAATACGGGCATCCCTGCCATACGGGCATAGTATCTGTTGTCCTGCTCGTTTTGGCTCGAATGGCATCCCGGATCATCTGCAGTAAGAATGACAATACCACCGGGAGAACCAATGTAGGTCAGGGTAAGAAGAGGGTCGGCTGCCACGTTGAGTCCGACGTGCTTCATGGTGACCAGCGACATTGCGCCGGCCAAAGTTGCGCCGCCGGCCACTTCCAGTGCTACTTTTTCGTTGGTGGAATATTCAAAAGAATATTTGCCTTCACCCGAAAGACGGAAAAAAGTGTCGGGAACTTCGCTGGACGGTGTTCCTGGGTAGCAGGTTACGCAATGCACACCCGCTTCGATGGCGCCGCGTACAATAGCTTCGTTGCCAAGCAGCAGGTGCACTTCACCCTGCTGCCCGGCGATGATTGGATGGGACATGTAATTGACTCCAGAGGGTTAGGACGCGCTGGCGTTGCTTTTTTCGAGTTTGTTTTTGAGCTTCGCAATTCTGTATTCGAACAACGCCTTGCTTTCTTGTCCGGCTTTGCCGAGAACATTCTGATAAGCATCTATCGCAGCTTGATATTGCCCGGCCTGCTCGTATGCCTGAGCAAGCTGCATATCGATCATGATCTGAAAATTTTCAGGAGCCGTTGACCTGAGCGAGGAAAGAAGAGAGGCAGCTTCGGCATTGTTGCCCGAAGCCATTTCCGCGCTGGCTTCACCCATGACGGCCACCAGTTTGGTGGAATCGTCGCTCAAATCAGCAAGGCGCTTATAGGCGGATGCGGCAACCTTGTACTGCTTGGCTTTCATTGCTTCGTCGGCGAGAGAAAACAGGGCAGAAGGCTGAACAGCTTCCGGAGCTTGAGAGGTGAAGTCTTCCAATGCCTGGATGCGTTTATCGCCATCCTGGATTGCCATTATGGTTCCCAGTTTTTGCGAGGCATCAACAATCTGACTCTTTTGATAGTACTGGTATCCCGTAACAGCGGCAACAACGAGAATGACGGCGAGAATCCCAAGGCCTATGGGTTTGATGTTATCCACCATGTATTGAAGAAGAGGATGGAGTTCATCGGGAATCTGTTCGTCGAGCAGGCCTTCCGGGAGATGCTGCGAGTCTTTATTCTGGGCCATTATGCGTTTGTCCTCCATTGTGTCCAAGGTGGTACGTTGTGGTTGTGCTTATGATCCGAAAGGGTATATGCCTAAATTACAAAAAGGTCAAAAGGACTTTTGGAATTGATGAAACTTTGTATTCATTGAATTTTAGGGGCGTTATCGAGAAAAAGCGGTCAGATAAACTTGCAAGACTGGCAAAAAAAAGGCCAAAATAGCCGGTGTCGGACAAATGGTGTCAAAAATCCTTGACAGAATTGTTCTTTCTCATTGAGCTAAAACATTACTTGCGATAAAAATAAAATTTCCGCAATGTTTCCCAACTCGGCGCAATCCATACGGTATGCGGAAAGCGCCACGCCAGTGAACCTCCTTTCCCGTTGATTCCGTCGTGTCGGCATCGGTATCAGGCTGGTGAGAAAAAGTATAGAAGCGTTTTTTGGGAACTCCCCAGTGCGCCGCAGGGCTGCATTTGTGTAGGGAGATTCAAATTTTTTGTATGGGCTTGTTGCATAATTGTTGAAAGATAAGGAGTTGTCCATGTCTTTGCAGGAACAGATGCTCGAAATATGTGCTGCCGCCAAATTGGCTGGGGCCAAACTTGCATGTATTTCTGGGAGTACGAAGGATAAGGCGTTGATAGCGCTTGCGGCAAAGCTCGTAGAGCGGAAGGATGAAATTTTCAAGGCCAATGCCAAGGACTTGCAGGCAGCGGAAGAAGGAGGCATGGATTCAGCCCGTCTCGACCGTCTTCGTATTACCGATGCCGTTATCGAGTCCATGAGCACCGCTTGCAAGGACGTAGCCGCTCAATCCGATCCCGTGGGTGAGATCGAAGGCATGACCAAACGGCCAAATGGGCTCCTTATCGGGCGGATGCGTATTCCCCTTGGGGTCATTCTTATGATCTATGAGTCCCGGCCCAATGTAACCATCGATTCGGCAATTCTTTGTCTCAAGGCTGGGAATTCTATTATTTTACGCGGTGGGTCCGAGGCGATTCATTCCAATTTAGCCCTTGCGAAGATTCTTCGGGAAGCCCTGGTTGAAAATGGACTGCCCGAGTCTGCCGCCCAGGTTGTCCCTGTAACCGACCGTGAAGCCGTCGCCATTCTGCTCAAGCAGGAAGACTCCATTGATGTTGCGATTCCGCGTGGTGGCGAAGGGCTTATTCGAGCCGTGACAGAGCAGGCACATATGCCTGTGCTCAAACACTACAAGGGCGTTTGCCATGCCTACGTGGATGAGCAGGCCGATCTGCCGCAGGCATTGGAGATTGTCTATAATGGCAAGGTGCAGCGTCCCGGTGTTTGCAATGCCTTGGAATGTCTGCTCGTTCATAGATCCGTTGCCGAAGAGTTTCTTCCCATGGTTGCCGAAAAGCTCGGCAAGGCAGGGGTTACGTTCAAGGCTTGCCCTCAGTCGTTGCCTTTGTTGGGGAGCACAGCCGAGCCTGCTACTGACCATGATTGGGGGTATGAATTCCACTCCCTGGTGCTGGCGGTCAAAGTTGTCGACTCAATGGACGAAGCTCTGGAACACATTCGGAAGTGTGGCTCCAATCACACCGAGCTTATTTGCACCCGGGACCATGCCCGGGCTATGCGTTTTCTGCGTGAAGCCGACGCTTCGCTAGTGTTGGTGAATGCCTCGTCCCGTTTTAACGACGGAGGAGAGGTTGGCCTTGGTGCGGAAATAGGTATTTCGACTTCAAAGCTCCATGCGTATGGCCCTATGGGGGTACGTGAACTCACTTCGACCAAGTTCGTTGCTTTTGGTGACGGTCAAGTTCGCGGCTAATGTCTCGTATAGGAATTTTTGGAGGCAGTTTTAATCCGGTACACTGCGGCCATGTTCGCATGGCCGTGGAGTCCCGGGAGCAGCTGAATCTGGATAGGGTAGATTTTGTCCTTTCCTATAACCACCCGCTCAAAGCGCACGACGACCAACTCCCGTTTGCCACCCGTTGGCATCTGCTGCAGGGGGCATTGTCCGGAATGCACGGCTATCAAGTCAGTGTTTTGGAAAGAATTTTTCCAGGCCCGTCCTATACTATAAAAATACTGTCTTTATATCGCCGTCGCTATCCCGAGGATGAACTCTTTTTCATTCTTGGTGCAGCGGATTTGGTAAGCGTACCGACTTGGCAAGAAGGGCTGAGGCTTATTGAATATGCGGGATTGGCTGTTGTCCCCAGGTTTGGTGTCGGGTTGCAGGAAACAGCCGATACCGTAGCCCAATCCTGGCCTGATGCAGTACGCAAAAGCTCTACTGTTTGGGACTTTTCCAGCGGAACTAGTCTACATTACCTCGATGCACCCATCCTGGATATCAGCGCAACTGATATTCGAAGACGTTTGCTGCAGGGGAAAAGTGTCGCCTCCCTGGTCCCTTTTTGTGTAGAGCGTTCTCTCGGTCCACTTCTTCCGCTTCTTCGTCAGGTTAAATCTTGACTTCCGACCGATATTTTCCCCTTAGGATTCTTGCCGTTCCACCCATCTGACTGGTATTATCTTCTTTCGTAATATTAATGACTTAATAATGCTGCGTCACCACCTGAACCTGATTGGACAGCGCTTCTTATGAATACTTCGATCGTTAAGCATCTATTGGTCGTTTCCGTAGAGGCTAAATTTGTCAAAAATATCACAGATATTTTAAAACCATTGGTCAACGTACAGTGGCACTCGGCTGAGGACATTCAGACAGCTTGGTATGTCTTGAATGACGAGCCTATTGATTTGGTTTTGGTCGATGAAACTCTGGGCGATGGCTCTGGGGCTGAGTTTCTGCAGAAAATAAAGTGGAGCGAGGAATTCGCGGACACGGACTGCCTGCTGTTTTTTAACCAGGAAGATGATACGAGAATAGCTCTGGCAATGGAGCTGCGAGCATCGGACTATGTTGTAAAACCGGTGACTTCCGATGTGCTTCTTTACAAGCTTGAAAAAATGTTTGGCCCATCCATCGGAGAGGTTGCGCCAGCAGGGCGGGAAGAGAACACTGCCTCTACAACGGATCCAGTTGCCGGTAAGGAGGCTCTTGAAAGTGTGCCTTCTGAAGGTTCTGAGGCCGATGAACTTCGTACTTTTTTTCAGCCAATCTTGGATATAGGGCAACGAAGGGTTTGCGGATTTGAAGCACTTACCAAGCGAGTGAATTCCGGCGGCGGAGGTGGAGATAAGAGCATCTCGGGGCAGCTCTTCGCAGGACTTTCAGATGAAGAGACTGTTGCTCTCGATCGTGCCTGTCGTCAGAAGGCCATGCGTTCTTTTGCAAAGATCAACCGCTCCACTTCGGGCTTCAACCTGCATTTAAATGTGTGCAAAGCAACCATTATTGCCGGGGATGCCGAAGGCGGAGAGCTGAGGGATGTACTGGAGGGGGCAGATACGTTTGGGATTTCCACGCGCCGTATTGTGCTGGAGATTGATGAAGTCGGGAGTATCGACAACGAAATTTTACGGCGTTTTCTGGATATCCATAGAGGACATGGATTCCGCATCGCCTTTGACCGCTATGATGGCGAGAGTCTGTACTTGGCAAAGGTGGAGGAATTTCGTCCGGATGTCGTCAAACTTTCAACAAGCCTCGTTTCCCGGACTCTTGTTGAGGAAAGTGCCGCACTTCTTGTGAAGGCTCTTTTAGGAGGAGCACTAACGCAACGTATCGATGTTGTTGCAACCGGTGTTGAAACCGAAGAGCAGGCCATTGGACTTTTGGAACTTGGGCCGACGTGCCTGCAGGGATTTTATTTCGACAGGCCGCATGCCAAGAACGTGCGGGGCATTGAAAAGTATCATTTTCAGGTGGAATATCTGGTCCGCAAGTACGTTCGTCATTGTGTCGAACGCATTGGGGAGGAAAAAAGACGACAGGTAACGGCTCAAGCCCTGTTACAGAAAGTAACGGCGGCACTGGCACGTGCCAATGTGGAAAAATATCCTGTCGTGTTGAAGGCTGCACTCCGTAGAGACAAGTGTATTGCCGGTGCTTTTGTAATAGACAAGGCGGGAAAGCAGCTTATTGATGCGGTCTCCCAGGAACGGGGTGAAGGTTGTAACTTTTGTCCAACACCCAAGGGGACTCGGCACTTTCTTCGGGATTATTATCTGCATGTTGCCGCAGGCTATGAAAAGTTTGTCACCCCTGCTCATACCTCGCCTTTTTCCGGGAAGCTTTGCCGAATGATTGCACAACGGATACCGGGTGCTGCCCGCAATATCGTTTGCCTCGAGCTGATGCTGGGAGAATAGGTAGCTTTTTTTGGGGGGGCGGCTTAGCTTTGAATTATTGCCTCAAGAACGTCTTCCGGGCGGATGGAGCGCATACATTCTCGCTCACGGGGACACGTTTTGCCTCCGTGAAGCGAGCAGGGGCGGCATTCAAGGTCGCTTTCCAATACCTTGTCGTGCGGTCCTTCCGGATAGAAACCCCAGGCACGTGTAGTCGGACCGAATAATGCGATAACCGGTGTTCCCACGCCGCAGGCCAAGTGCATGGGGCCTGAATCTCCCGTGACAAGCATTCTGCACGACGCAAGCAATGCACAGCTTTGCCGCAGGTCGGTCGTGTTGGTGAAGTCGTGTGAAACTCCCCCCGACATTTCTTTGGTCCACCTGGCGGGGGCATCGTCGCGTCCTATAACCATCCACGGAATCTTTTTTCTGGTCAGGAGCAAGGCCAATTCTTTCCAATGCTCTTCCGGCCACTTTTTGTTGGTATGCGTGGCGTAAGGATGAAGGGCTACAGGGTGAGCCCTCTCTCCCTTGTATCCATGAGATTCGAGGAGTGAATGCGCCTCTGAAATCTCAGTTCTGGTCGGGTGCAGATGAGGTATAAGTGCCTTGGCCGATGGCGGGGGCGATTGGAGCGCCAAGGCATAGCGTTGGGGGACATTCCACTGGAGGAGACTTTTTTGAGCCCATTCCTGCCTGAATCGATGGTATGCCCGCCGTGCGATACTGTGCTTGGCATAATGATGGGTCTTCCCCTTCCAGAAAAAACGCAGGATGCGTGTCCGAAGGCTCCCGTGGAGGTCTATAAGCGGGAGTCCAGCATACTTGTTTGCCATGAAAGACGCCTGGCGAAGCCATGCGGAACCGGAAAGCTGGGAATCGTTAAGGGCTATAATCTCCGACAGAGCTGGGTGTCCCTCCAGAACAGGAGCAAAGGCTTTTTTGGTGATAAAGACGAAACGCATCCCCAAAGTGCTTTGCCAGTGTTCCAGCACTCCTGTTGTCAGAACCACATCTCCCAAGGCGCTGAAGCGTACGACAACCGCGTCCGGAGATTTCATGAGGCCTGTTCCCTCATCACCTTTTGCATAGTATTCCAAGCCAGTTGGGGCGAGATGTCGCGCATGCAGCGGTGATGCCCCTGAGAACACGTCTGGCTGCCGTGGAGTCCGCATGGGCGGCAGCCGAGCTCGGTTTGGAGAACCCGGGAGTGCGAGCCGCGGGGAAAAAAGCCAAGCGATTCAACTGTAGGGCCGAAGAGTGCAACCGTGGGTGTACCCAATGTCCAGGCAATATGCATGGGGCCGGAATCATTGGTCAGGTAGGCGTCCAGTCGGGAAATGAAGCAGGCCAGCTCCGGCAGATTGAGCTTTGCAGCCATGTTCAGCAAGGCGGGGCGGGTTTCTGGCTGGGTTGCCTCTATCACTTGCCGGACTGTTTCCTCTTCTCCCGGGCCGCCGAAGATAATTACCTGTAGCCCTTGGCTGGCGGCCATGTCGGCAACCTGTCCGAAGTATTCCGTTGGCCAGCGTTTTGTTGCCCATACCGAGCCGGGATTCAGGCCAATACACGGTCCGTTGACATGGGAATGAAAAAAATTGTCGACATTTGCTTTCACTTCCGGAATGAGGTCGAGCCTTGGAGTAGAAATTTTATGCGTAATGTTTAGAGGCAATACAAGTTGAAGTTGCCGTTCTATTTCTTCAAGTTGGGAGAAGCGTCGGGATACCGTGTGAGTGTACGCCAATTTGTTGTAGAAAGGGGTGTCGTAGCCGATACGCATGGCAATGCCCGATCTCCGGGCTACAAGCGCGCTACGAAAACTTCGATGAACCGAAATTAAAACATCGTAGTCTTGATCATGCAGAAAAGCTCCGAGGGCCAGCGCACCGCGTATACCTTTGTGTGCTCCGCGCTTTGCAAATCCGTAAACTTTACGCAATTCCCGTTGAGCCAAAAAAAGAGGATCGACACCTTGGCGGACATATAAATCCAAGGGGATGCCAGGGTAGGCTTCGGCCAAAGTATGAATCAGTGGCAGAGTCAGGACGGCGTCACCCAGAAAAGCTGTTTGCCATACGGCTATGGATCGAATCGATTGTGTCATAATGATAAAAGGAATTTTGGGTCCTGCCGTTCCCATACCGGTCGAATGGCCGGGGCATATGATTGAAAATAGGGAAAATGCTACGTGCCGTGCGGCGGTTGTTTTCGCCGGGTTCTGGTTTCGCGTCAAGTCCGCATCTGCGGAAGTTGCTCGAAACGCGAAATATCATGCCCTCCTGGGGGCTCCTTTGCTTGCATGGCCCTGTGGCTTCTGATAAATATCAGAAATGCATCAAGCCATTTATGGGGCAGGACGGCCCTTCAACGAATGCTAGAACTTATCCTTTCTGTCAGCTTGGCTACCCTTATATCATTTTTTTGTTCGGTCAGCGAAGCCGCTCTGTATTCTATTTCCTGGAGCAGAATCGAGTCCCTACGTAAAAAAGGGCGTCGTTCCGGAAAAATTCTTTACGCCATGCGTCGTGATGTGGAAAAGCCTATCTCTGCAATCCTGACGCTCAATACGGTAGCCAATACAGCTGGAGCCTCTATTGCCGGGGCTGCGGCTGCAAGGGTTTTTGGGCCGGACCACCTTGCCTGGTTTGCAGTGGGGTTCACCCTTGTCATTTTACTTTTTGCAGAACTCATCCCCAAAACTCTGGGGGTTGTTTACAATAAAACTGCCGCGCCCTTGCTGGCTCGGCCGTTGCAGCTGTTGGTCCTTTTTTGTGCTCCGATCACTTGGACTTTGGGATTTGTAGTCCGTCTTTTCAAAACTTCTTCAATCGGCCCGCTGGCCACGGAAGAAGATGTACGTGCTCTTGTAAGCCTTACGTACAAAGCGGGGATTCTCAAAGAATACGAAGAACTGGCTATAGGCAACATCCTTTCGTTGGATAAAAAACAGGTCAGGGATATTATGACTCCCCGTACGGTCGTCTTTTCTCTGCCTGCCCATATGAGCGTGGCGGAAGCCTGGCAGAGGAAGTCTGTCTGGCCCCACAGCCGTATTCCCGTTTTTGAGCATGACGACCGGGAGGATATCGTAGGGCTTGTTTATCGAAGGGAGGTCTTTGAGGCCTTGGTCAATGACCGGGACGATCTTACTTTGGACAAGCTCATGCGGCCGGTCGAGTTTGTTTTGGAAACCTTGACCCTTGATCGACTGCTTATTAAGTTTCTCAAATCAAGAATTCATCTTATTGTGGTTCTCGACGAATACGGAGGGATCTCCGGGGTGGTTTCCCTGGAAGATGTTCTTGAAGAAATTCTGGGGCGAGAAATCGTTGATGAAACCGACCAGGTTGCGGATATGCGCGAACTGGCAAAGAAAAAACGCAAAGGCTTGATGACGGCTGCGGGGCAGCGTGAGTCGGCCATAGAACGCGACTGAGGCGAATATGGGAAAGAACAAGGCTGTGTATATTGCCGCTTTTTTGCTTTTTGCCGCAGGACTGGGGTATCTCGTCTTTACTGGGGTGTCACAGGAAAGCGTGTATTTTTTAAATGTTTCTGAAGCATTGGCCATGGAACCAGCACAACGTTCCCAGGCCCGTCTTTTCGGCATGGTTGGTCCGGAGCGGGTGGAGCGCAAGCATGGGGCACTGGGCGTTGCTTTCGATCTGCAGGATAAAGACAACGCTGGCGAGGCTATTCGAATAAATTACGCGGGCGCAGTTCCCGATACCTTCAAGCCGGGCGTGGAAGTTATTGTGGAAGGGCGATTCACCCACAATGGGAATTCCTTTTCCGCCACTCAGCTTATGACAAAGTGTCCGAGCAAATACGAAAAGAAAAAACGTCACCCGGCCGAGGTCTGATGTCGGCTGCGCATTAACGTTTCGGGGTTTTATACTGGACGCACTGGCTTTGAGCCCCAAATGGTAAGAATACGCTTGTCTTCTTGAGCGGACCGTATTACGCGGATCAATCCATACTAATTGAGTCAACAAAGGAAACGTGATGTACGCAGCCGCCTATTGGGGGCTTTTGGCAGTCCTTTTGCTGAGTGTTTTTGCGGCTCTTGCCGCTTGTTTCCAAGCCTACTTCAATAACGATATTTACGGTAAATGGATTGAAAAAGGGCAGTATGTAAATGCTGCCATCTTGCTTTTGTGTTCGGGAGTACTTCTGTATGCCCTGGTCACGCGGGATTTCTCCGTAAAATACGTGGCCGAGTACACGGATAGCGTGCTCCCCATGTTCTATACGGTTACGGCATTCTGGGCCGGGCAGGATGGTTCCTTGTTGTTTTGGACCGTCTGCGTTGCTGTTCTGGGAGCCTTTTTTCCCTTTACCCGGGCATATCGCGAACTTTCCTCTCCAACACGAAGTTTCTACTGGGCCTTTTTTCTTACAGTTCAGGCCTTTTTTCTTTTGCTCCTTACCAATTGGAGCAATCCGTTTACGCTGTTCTCGCCCCCTCCTGCAGATGGACGGGGACTCAATCCCCTGCTGCAAAATCCGGGCATGATTTTTCACCCTCCGCTGCTGTTTCTGGGATACGCAGGGTTTACTGTGCCCGCGTGTCTGGCTTTGGCTTCCTACGTTACGGGCAAAAGTGGAGAGTGGCTTGAGCCCGGACGCAACTGGTCTGTCGTTTCCTGGATATTCCTCAGTGCCGGAATTATTCTTGGTGCCTGGTGGTCCTATATGGAACTTGGCTGGGGCGGGTATTGGGCTTGGGACCCGGTGGAAAATGCCTCTCTTATTCCCTGGCTTTCGGCGACTGCTTTTTTGCACACTGCTGTCGTGGAACGGCGGCGGAAGTCTTTGGTGAGGGCCAATGTCTTTTTGGTCAGCCTCACACTTATGCTTTGTTTTTTCGGGACGTACCTTGTGCGCAGCGGGGTTATCGATTCTCTGCACGCATTTGGAGGCGGTGGGGTGGCAACGCCACTTTTGCTGTTCATGTTGGCCGGATTGGCTTTAACCATTTTTATTCTTTTTTCCGTTGGCGCGTCTGCCGAACGGCAACTTGACGGACTGCTGTCCCGTCCAGGGCTGCTTATCATTGCAGCATGGATGTTTCTGGCCCTTGGCCTGATCGTATTTCTCGGTACCATGTGGCCTGTTATCAGCAGCTTGTGGAGTGTCGCTCCGCAGGGATTTGATGCAGGATTTTACAACCGGGTCTGCCTGCCTGTGTTTGCGCTCATGGCTGTTGTCCTTGTCTTTTGCCCATGGCTTGGGTGGAAGGGCGGTTTACGCAAAGGAACGGCAGGTATTGCCGCAATGGCTGTTTTTCCCCTCTCGGGATTGGCCATGTATTTCGGCGGAGTTCACAAGCCGCTGGCAGTGATTGCAGCCGCCGCTGCCATCGCAGTCATGGTGGGCCTTTTCTTTCTTGCAATTGTGGACAAGCAGATGCGCGCCACCCGCAGTGGGTGGGGTTTTCTGGGGGTGCATGCCGGCGTGGCCTTGATGGTCCTTGGCGTGGCCTTTTCAGGCCCCTATCAGCTAGAGCGCGAAGCTGTTCTTCAGCCCAACGCCACCATCCGCATGAAAGGGTATGACTTTACGTTCAAGGCAGTACGGACATTTGACAACAATGCCATGTCCGTTGCCGAGGCAACCGTTGATGTATTTAAAAACGGCGAGCGGTTGGGGCAACTCACTCCGCAACGTCGTCTGTACCGCAACTTTGAGCAGCCTTTTGCCGAAGTCTCTGTCATTCCTTCATTTGGAGACGAACTTTACGCTACCTTGCTGGCAATGGACCGCGATGGGAGCGTCAGTCTGAAGATCAGTATCCATCCCTTGGTGAACTGGGTTTGGATTGGTGGTACCTTGCTTTGTCTGGCTGGCTTTTTGTGTCTGCGTCTGCGTCGTAAATCTGGGCGCTATGGGGAGAACGGCATTGCCTAATTCCGAAGCTTTGCTCTCGGCACAGGGGGTAGCCAAGCTTTATGGGCGTAAGCTGGTTTTCAAAAAGGTCGGCTTTTCCATTCTGCCAGGCCAGGTATGGCTGCTGGTGGGGCCCAACGGAGCGGGTAAGTCCACTCTTGTGAATATTGCGGCCGGATTGCTCGGCCCGGATGCAGGAAAAATAGATGTGACTCCCCCACCGAATGAGCGTTCGTATCTGGGGCATAAAACATTTATTTATCCTCGCCTGAGCGCTTTGGAAAATTTGCGTTTTTGGGCCGACATGTATGGGCTGGGCCGCGATAGAGCAGCGTTGATGGCAGCTTTGGAGCGTGTGGAGTTGGGGTATGTTGCCGAAGAAGAGGCTGGTAGGTTTTCCAGAGGAATGTCCCAGCGGTTGAGTCTGGCCAGGGTTTTTTTGAATAACCCTCGTCTGATATTTCTCGATGAGCCGGGAACAGGATTGGACGTGGCTTCGGCCGGATTGCTGCACCGCGAAATCACCCAGGCTGGCGAACGTGGAGCAGGGATTCTTTGGGTCAGCCACCAGTTGCGTGAAGGACTGGAAGTGGCAAGCCATGTGCTGCACCTGGAAAAAGGCAGGGTCCGTTATGCGGGGGAAGCCTCCGGGTATACCGCGGAGGAATGCGCATGCTGACTTCGGTTGTGGCAATTCTACGTAAAGACTTGGCTCTTTCTTTGTCGCGAGGGCAGGGCCTGGTGCAGGCGGTGTTGCTCGGCTTGCTCCTTATTTTTCTCTTCAGTCTCTCCCGGCCTACCGGGACGTTGACGTCGCCCCAGGCGGCAGCCGCCATTTTTTGGCTGGCTTCCAGCTTCGGCTTGGTGCTGGTCTTCAATACCCTCTATTCCCTGGAAGAAGAAAACGGTGCCCGTTTAGGCCTTCTCCTCTCTCCCGTTCCTTTGCAGAGCGTCTGGCTTGGCAAGGCCTTGGCCGGGCTGGTTCTGCTGGCCTGTTCCCAAGTTGTATTTGCTCCGGCCGCCATGGTCTTCCTAGGGCAGGATGTTGTGCATGCGCCTTTAGCGGCTCTGGCCGGCGTATTGGTCATTGACTGGGGACTTGTTGTTCTTGGCTCGCTGCTTGGGGCTTTGTCTCAGGGGGCTGCGGCCAGAGAGTCGCTATTGTCCGTTATTCTTTTTCCCTTGCTGCTTCCCGTACTGCTTGCCGGAATTCGTATAGGTGCCGCCGCCTTGGGCGGCGTTTCTGGTGATAGCGGTTGGATGGGACTTGCGCTGGCGTTCGACGCGTTGTTTACTGGGGCTGCTCTGGTCCTTTTTCCTTTTGTTTATGGTGGAGATGCCTAAGTCATGATTCGTATTCTCGCTTTGCTCGCCGTTTGCGCTCTGTTCGGAGCGCAATACATGATTTGGATGTACGCACCGATTGAAGCCACCATGGGGCTCGTGCAGAAAATATTTTATGTCCACCTGCCGTTGGCCTGGTGGTCCATGATCAGTTTTTTTGTGGTTTTTATTGCAAGCGGTATGTTTTTGCTGAAACGACTTCCCGGTTACGATCGGTTGGCCGGTGCCGCCGCAGAGCTTGGAGTTTTGTTTTCCGGTCTGGCCTTGATTTCCGGCTCCCTCTGGGCCCGCAGTGCCTGGAATGTGTGGTGGACCTGGGATCCTCGTCTGACGACCACGTTGATTATGTGGTTTGTCTATGCAGCCTACCTTGTGCTTCGTACAGCCCCCATGGCACAAGACAGAAGATCTCTGGTCTGTGCTGTCCTCGGCGTGGTTGCTTTTCTTGATGTTCCGCTGGTCTTTTATTCCGCCAGAATGTGGCGGAGTATTCACCCTGCGGTGTTTGCCCAGAAAGGGGGAGGGCTTGAGCCGGAAATGTGGCATACGGTTATCGCTTCGGGCATAGCCTTCGGCCTGCTTTGGCTGGCTTTGCTGCTTTTACGCAAACGTCAGCTTTCCATGCAGGCGGAGCTTGACGCACGCCGTACGTTTTGAAACTTGGAGGTCCCATGGACGCACAATCTTATTTGTTAATAGCCAACGCCGCGGTTTGGATCGGCATTGGATGCTATGTTTTCTTTTTGGGGCGGCAGTCGTCCCACCTGAAAAGACGTATGGATCAGCTCCAGCTGCTGGAAGGATCACATGACGAGCAATTCTAATGCTGTCCCAGGGCTTTTTCCGGGAAAGATAGTTGTTTTCTTGTTGGCCGTGGGCCTTATGGTCATTTTTGTCAGCTCGGTGTTTTACCGGCTTCAGAATCCCTCCAGAACCGTGGTCCGGCAGGAAGCTCCGGCTGGCGGAAAAAGTATGAAGGCACTGGCTAAGATGGGGAACATGGGGCAGATTCGCGACCTTATGCAGGCGCTGCAGAAAAATCCGGAAGACCTGCCCACTTTGATGAGTCTTGCTTCAGTATTCATGGAAATGGGAGCCTGGGATCGAGCGGCTCTTTTTCTGCAGGATGCCCTTAATGTGGAGCCAACAAATAAGGATGCTTTGAATTTTTATGGCATCTGTTTGTACCAGAAAAAAGATTATGCCAAGTCTGCAGAGGTTTTCAGCCAGCTGTTGGAATTGGACCCGGATAATCCCATGGCGCACTACAATTTGGGTGTTATGCAGAAATACTTTCTGGACAAACCAGATGAAGGAATGGAAAACTTTCGCAGGGCAAAGGCTCTTGCTCCACAGGACCCCAGGCTTACAAAACTTGTAAACGAAGAATTGGAAGCCACTCACGGTTCTGCCAAGTAGAGGGAAGGGCTATTTTGTTGGTTTGAGAGCCAGGTCTTATTTGACAATTTTCAGAAAAGCGTGGCAAATGACCGGTACTGGATACATCTAGTGAACGACAAGTTTTGTTTCTGAGGTGCCACTTGGATATAGAAAAATCGCTGGAGCTTCCTTTACTGGTCTTTTTTTACAACTTACGGAGGAATGATGATGTCTGGTAAATTTTTGGGACGGGCGATTATTATCGCTTGTTTGCTGGGCCTGATTGCGGTTCCGGCCATGGCCGAAAAGATTGTTGTTGGCGTGGCTGGCGCGCATAGCGGCGACTTGGCTTCTTATGGGCTTCCTACTGTTAATGCGGCTAAAATTGTTGCTGATGAAATCAATGCCAAGGGCGGCATTAACGGGATGCAGGTTGTGATTGCACCGCAGGATGACCAGTGCAAACCCGAACTTGCCACCAACGTTGCCACCAAGCTGGTTTCCGACAAGGTAACCGTGGTACTTGGTCACATCTGCAGCGGTGCAACCAAGGCTGCTCTGCCCATCTACACGGAAGCAAAGATGGTCTGCATGTCTCCCTCCGCCACCAACCCCAGTCTGACACAAAGTGGTGACTATCCCACATTTTTCCGTACCATCGCCTCAGACGATGCCCAGGCCAAACTGGTTGTTGATTTTGCAACCGACAAGCTGGGCGTGAAGAAGATCGCCGTGCTGCACGATAAGGGCGATTACGGTAAGGGATTTGCCGAGTTCGCCAAGATGTTCATTGAGAAGGGTGGCAAGGCTGAAGTTGTTCTGTTCGAAGGCGTAACTCCCGGCGCCGTGGACTACTCTGCCGTTGTGCAGAAAGTTCGCCGCAACAAGGCCGACGCAGTTATTTTTGGAGGTTACCATCCTGAAGCCTCCAAAATCGTGTCTCAGATGCGTCGTAAGCGCATGAAGACTGTGTTTCTTTCCGATGACGGCGTGAAGGATGATACCTTCATCAAAGTTGCCGCTAAGAATGCTGAAGGCGTATACGCTTCCGGTCCTGTGGATATTTCCAAGAATCCCCTCTACATCAAGGCTGTAAAGCAGCATAAGGAAAAGTACGGTTCCGAGCCTGGTGCTTTCTATCCTCAGGCTTACGCTGCTGCCCAGGCCCTGCTCAACGCCATCGAAAAAGCTGGCAGCACCGATTATGACGCCATCGTCAATGCCCTGCATACACAGTATGTTGAAACTCCTCTGGGCAAGATCAAATTTGACAATAGAGGCGATGCCGAAGGTGTCGGCTTCTCCATGTACGTTGTCAAAGACGGCAAGTACGATGAAGTTAAATAGGATAGACTCGGCAGTATAAAGATAAGCCAGGGGATGGACATACGGTCCATCCCCTGTCCTTTTTCCTGAGCGGACAGCTCAGTCCATAAGGCGGAACTTCGATGGACTATTTTTGGGAACTTTTTTTTGGGGGGTTAACCCGGGGGAGCATCTACGCTCTTATCGCCCTTGGGTACACCATGGTTTACGGTATTATTGAGCTTATCAACTTTGCCCATGGCGAAATTTATATGATAGGCGCCTTTACAGCTCTTATTGTAGCCGGAGTTTTGGGAACGTTGGGATTCCCGGCTTTGGCCATTCTGCTGTTTGCTCTTGTGGTGGCCGTAATCTATTCTTCGGCTTACGGATATACCATAGAAAAAATCGCATACAAGCCGTTGCGTGGGGCTCCTCGTTTGTCTCCGCTTATTTCTGCAATCGGCATGTCCATATTTTTGCAAAACTACGTTCTTTTGGTACAGACGTCGGACTTTCTTCCGTTTCCTTACCTGACACCGGAATTCGATTTCATGGAGCCTTACATCCATATCATGGGCTCCAGCGAGTTGTTCATTATCCTCGCGTCCGCGTGCTCTATGATAGGGCTGACCTTGTTCATCAAATACACTCGTTTGGGCAAGGCCATGCGCGCAACTGCCCAGAACCGTAAGATGGCCATGTTGGTTGGTGTGGATGTAGACCGTGTGATTTCAGCCACGTTTATAATTGGATCTGCCTTGGCAGCCATCGGTGGAGTGCTGATTGCCTCGCATATAGGACAAATCAACTTTTATATTGGTTTTATTGCCGGGATCAAAGCCTTTACGGCTGCTGTACTTGGCGGAATCGGCAGCATCCCAGGCGCCATGCTTGGTGGACTGGTGTTGGGGTGGTGTGAAAGTTTTGCGACAGGGTATGTCTCGAGCGACTACGAGGATGTGTTTGCTTTCTCATTGCTGGTGCTCATCCTGATATTTCGGCCTGCCGGTATTCTTGGCAAGTCGCAGACGCAGAAGGTCTGATTCTGACAACGCATTACGTAAGGTGGAATGAAGACGATGCATAACGGACTCAAACGCTCGCTTCTGGTCAGCCTGTGGTTTGTCTTTTTGACTTTCCCGTTGATGGCAGTGCGGGTGGATACAATTGAAAATACCGTTCAGTGGCGGTTTATGAACTGCCTGTACATTGGAATCGGCAGTTTTGTGCTGTCCTTTGTTTGGCGCTACCTTTTGGACCGTAAAAAAACAGGGGGAAAAGTCCTGCGTGCAGGAGAGGTCGCCAAGCCTTCTTTGCTGGCCCGGGTTCGTTCGGACAGTAAACTGCAGCTCCCCTGTCTGGCTGTGGCTTTCTTGCTGGCAATTCTTTTTCCTTGGATTGTTTCGACCTATCAGACGAACATCATGATCTCGGCGCTAATTTATGTAGTGCTCGGTCTTGGGTTGAATATCGTTGTTGGTCTGGCTGGCCTGCTGGATCTTGGCTACGTGGCTTTTTACGCAGTGGGCGCCTACGCCTACGCGCTCCTCAATCACCATTTCGGTCTCGGTTTTTGGACCGTACTACCTCTTGGTGCTCTTTTGGGAATGGTCTGCGGCTTGCTGCTGGGTTTTCCCGTGCTGCGTTTGCGGGGAGACTATCTGGCTATCGTGACCCTTGGGTTTGGAGAAATTATCCGTTTGGTCCTGGAGAATTGGAACGAGTTTTCGTTTGGCCCCAGCGGTATCTCCAATATTTCGCGTCCCGGTCTGTTTGGCGTCGATTTGGGGGTCGAAGGGGCAACGCAGTACATCTACTACCTCATGATCGGGATGGTTTGTTTTACGATTTTTGTGGTTACCCGACTGAAAAACTCTCGGATCGGACGGGCTTGGATGGCATTGCGTGAGGACGAAATCGCATGTCAGGCCATGGGGATAGACAAAACCAAGACCAAGCTGACTGCCTTTGCCCTTGGTGCTACCTGGGCAGGTATGGTTGGGGTTGTCTTTGCGGCCAAGACCACGTTCATCAACCCGGCCAGCTTTACCTTTCTCGAGTCGGCCATTATTTTGTCCATTGTTGTTCTGGGGGGCATGGGGTCCATCCTTGGTGTCATTTCCGGCGCGTTTATTTTGATACTTCTTCCCGAATACTTAAGAGCATTCTCCGAGTATAGAATGCTTATTTTCGGAGCGATCATGGTGCTGATGATGGTTTTCCGTCCTCAGGGACTTATCAGCTCCGAGCGCAGGCGGTACAAGATAGACGATATGGAAGCAGCACCTAACGGGGAGGCCTCCTAAGATGCAGCCGGTACTTGACGTAAAAGAAATGTCCATGAACTTTGGCGGGCTGCGTGCGTTGGACGAAATTGGCCTGTCCGTGGAAAAGGAACAGATTGTAGCTTTGATCGGCCCCAATGGCGCGGGAAAGACAACATTCTTCAACTGCGTTACGGGAATTTACGATCCTACGGAAGGGGATGTGCTGATTAATCCTCCTGGGAAAAAATCGAAGCGCATCAATGGCTACAAGCCCAACAGAGTGACCGAACTCGGTGTGGCCCGGACTTTTCAGAACATACGTCTTTTCCCTGATATGACGGTTCTGGAAAATGTCATGATTGGCTGCCATTGCCGGACAAAAACCGGCATTATTGCTTCAATTCTTCGTCCGCCCTCTGCGCGCCATGAAGAAGAGAGGGTCGTACATGATAGTTATGAACTCCTCAGAAGGATGGGGCTTCACAAACACTACAATGATCTGGCAAAGAACCTTCCTTACGGAGCGCAGCGCAAACTTGAGATTGCCCGCGCCCTGGCCACGGAGCCTTTTTTGCTTATGCTTGACGAACCTGCTGCAGGGATGAACCCTCAGGAAACACAGGAACTCAAGGATCTTGTTGTGGCTATGAAGGAGGAGTTTGAAATTGCCATTCTCCTCATCGAGCACGATATGAAGATGGTTATGACGCTTTCCGACTACATCTACGTTATGGAATACGGCAAACTTATTGCCGAGGGTGTTCCTGCGGAAGTCAGCGAGAATCCCGATGTCATCAGGGCCTATCTTGGAGAGGATGCCGATGCTTGAGTTGAAGAATATCAATACATTTTACGGCAATATCCAGGCTCTGTATGATGTCAGTCTGAAAGTCGGCCACGGTGAGATTGTAACGCTCATTGGGGCTAACGGAGCAGGGAAAAGCACCACGCTGATGTCTATTTGCGGTGCCACACCGCCTCGTACAGGAGAAATTCTGTTCGAAGGGAAACCCATCTCCGGGGCAAAACCTAATGACATTGTTTCCATGGGAATCAGCCAGGTACCGGAAGGGCGATTGATTTTTCCTGATCTCACAATCATGGAAAATCTGGATATGGGCGCTTTTCTGCGCAACGATAAGGACGGAATCAAGCGAGACCTGGACTATGTGTTCGGGCTTTTTCCTATTCTGGCCGAGCGTCGTAAGCAGGCTGGCGGAACACTTTCCGGCGGCGAACAGCAGATGTTGGCTATTTCTCGTGCCATTATGGCTCGTCCGCGTTTGCTTCTGTTGGATGAGCCCTCTTTGGGGTTGGCCCCGATTATTATTCGGCAGATTTTTGACATTGTAGCCAAAATTAACGAAACCGGTACAACTGTTTTTCTGGTGGAGCAGAATGCCAACCTGGCACTCAAGACAGCCCACCGGGGATATGTTATGGAAAACGGCCGGATCATTATGGAAGATACGAGCGAAAAATTGCTCGCCAATGAGGAAGTCAAGAAGGCGTATCTCGGCATGTAGGACGAAAATGACTCCTGCCGGGATGATTGTATAACACGCTCCGGGCGCATGTTTGCTACGGAACGATGCCCGAAAGGAGGCTTGGGTGTTATGGAAAAGATTGCATACGAGGGCCTGACCTTTGACGATATATTGCTGCTTCCGGCGTTTTCTGAAGTGCTCCCGCACGAAGTTGATGTCTCCACGCAGCTGACGCCGACGATTAGGCTGAATATTCCTTTGGTCAGCGCGGCAATGGATACCGTTACCGAGTCTGCCATGGCTATTGCCATTGCTCGTCAGGGCGGTGTTGGGGTAATCCACAAGAATTTGTCCATTGAGGAACAATGTTACCAGGTTGAAAAGGTCAAAAAGTCCGAATCAGGCATGATTCACGACCCTGTGACCATTGAACCTGACATTACAGTGGGCCATGCTTTGGATGTGATGAGCGAATACCGTATTTCCGGGCTGCCCGTAGTGCGTGGTGGTGAGCTTGTCGGCATTTTGACCAACCGTGATGTTCGTTTTGTAACGAACATGGACACTCCTGTTCGTGATCTCATGACAAGCGAGGGTCTGGTTACGGTCCCGGTTGGAACCAGCCTGGACGAAGCCAAGGAACACCTGCACGCAAACCGGATTGAGAAACTTTTGGTGGTAGACGATCAAAACAAATTACGCGGTTTGATCACCATCAAGGATATCGAAAAAAAAGGAAAATATCCTAACTCCTGCAAAGACGAAAAAGGTCGTCTGTGCGTTGGTGCCGCTATTGGTGTGAGCGCTCACGTCGACGGAAGGGCTGATGCTCTGCTTCGGGCTGGAGCCGACTTTTTGGTCCTGGACTCTGCACATGGGCATAGCGTCAATATCCTTAAAGCGTTGCGTGCCATTCGTGGTGCTTTTCCCCATTGTCAGCTTATTGCAGGCAATGTGGCAACAGCTGAAGGAGCCAAGGCCCTGGCCGAAGCAGGAGCCGATACCGTAAAGGTTGGGATTGGCCCCGGTTCCATCTGTACCACTCGTATCGTGGCAGGTTGCGGTGTGCCGCAGGTGACTGCCATTATGAATGCGGTCAAGGCGGTTTCCAAGATGGATAAATGCGTCATTGCCGATGGTGGCATCAAGTTTTCCGGGGACGTCGTCAAGGCCCTGGCTGCCGGTGCCAACTCCACCATGATGGGGTCCATTTTGGCCGGGACCGAGGAAAGCCCTGGCGAAACCGTCCTGTATCAGGGCCGCAGCTATAAAATATATCGCGGCATGGGCTCAATTGATGCTATGAAAGACGGAAGCAAGGACCGCTACTTTCAAGAAAAATCCGAAAAGCTTGTTCCTGAAGGTGTTGTGGGCCGCATTCCTTACAAAGGCCCTGTCGTTGATACTCTTTATCAGCTGGTGGGGGGCCTGCGCTCTGGCATGGGCTACACCGGCAGTGCGACAATAGAAGACCTGCGCACCAAGGCGCAATTCGTTAAAATCTCTCCGGCTGGCCTGCGTGAGAGTCACGTCCATGACGTGATCATCACTAAGGAAGCCCCGAACTATCGTACTGAGCCGTTCTAAACCACAGGCTGTAGCCTGAGTTATGTAGATGCTTCCTACCGGGTCGACTCTTGTCGACCCGGTTTCAAGGCGTTAGGAGTCCGTGGCTGGCTCTTTACTCCGGCGCTCAGAGAGCGTAGGAAAGCGCTTATTTCTTAGTCCTTAAACTTGGCCTAGCGCCGTCCCATCACGCCTATGCAAGAACAGAGTAAAGTCGTTATCTTGGACTTCGGTTCCCAGTATACCCAGTTGATCGCCCGCCGTGTGCGCGAAGCTGGGGTTTATTCGGAAATACATCCCTGCACCATCAGTTTGGATGACCTTAAGGCGCTTGAACCTTCCGCCTTAATTCTTTCCGGAGGGCCCAGCAGCGTTCTGGATGCGGAGTCGCCCAAGATCGATAAGGAAATTTTCAATTGGGGCTTGCCTGTTTTGGGCATCTGCTACGGCATGCAGCTGATGTCGTATTCCCTTGGCGGAAAAATTACCGCTGCCACGGATCGCGAGTACGGCAGGGCCGAGCTTGAACTTGTGAAGGATTGTCCTCTTTGGGAAAATTTGCCTGAAGAAAGCCTGCATCAGGTTTGGATGTCGCATGGCGACCATGTGGAATCCATTCCCGAGGGCTTTGTGATCGCCGCTCGGACATCCAGTGTTGAAGTTGCTGCCATGGTTGATGTTTCCCGTAATTTCTACGCTCTGCAGTTCCACCCCGAAGTTGCACATACCGACGACGGGGAAATTATCCTGCACAACTTTCTTTTCAAGATCGCCAAGCTGAAACCAGGTTGGACCATGGCTTCCTTCGTGGAATCGTCCGTGGAAAAGATGCGGGAAGAGATTGGCGATGCGAATGTTGTCTGCGGACTGTCGGGCGGTATCGATTCGACAGTTGCCGCCGTGTTGCTCAACAGAGCCATCGGTAAGCGACTGCACTGCATTTTCGTAGACAATGGCCTTCTGCGCATGAATGAGCGTCAGGAAGTTATCGGATTTTTGGAAGAGCATTTCGATCTCAACCTCATCGTGGTTGATGCCCGTGATCTTTTCTTGGGCAAACTCGAAGGGGTGACGGACCCGGAAAAGAAGCGCAAAATCATCGGTTATACTTTTATTGATGTTTTTGAAGCCGAGGCCAAAAAGCTCAAGGACGTGAAGTTCCTGGCACAGGGCACATTGTACCCGGACGTCATTGAATCCGAATCGTTCAAAGGCCCCTCGGCCGTGATCAAGAGCCACCACAACGTGGGCGGACTGCCTGAAAAGATGGACTTCAAGCTGGTCGAGCCCTTGCGTGAGCTTTTCAAGGACGAAGTACGCAGGGTGGCCATGGAGCTTGGGATGCCAGATTTCATTATCTGGCGCCATCCTTTCCCTGGTCCTGGCTTGGCTATTCGGGTTATTGGCGAGATCACCCAGGAGCGGTTGGAAATTTTACGGCAGGCCGACCGTATCGTTCAGCAGGAACTGCTGGCTACGGACTGGTATCGCAAGGTTTGGCAGGGGTTTGCCGTTCTGCTTCCTTTGAAGACCGTTGGTGTAATGGGGGATGACAGAACGTACGAGCATGTCATTGCCCTGCGTATTGTGGACAGTCTGGATGCCATGACTGCAGACTGGTCGCGCCTTCCGCCGGAAATCCTGGCCCGTATGAGCAATCGAATCATCAACGAGGTCAAAGGCGTCAACCGAGTCGTTCTCGATATCTCCAGCAAACCGCCCAGCACTATTGAATGGGAATAACGTATCGTCCACCTACTTCAGCAGATATTGACGAGGTCGTATGTTTGGAATCGGTTCGACGGAAATACTGATTATCTGTGTGGTTGCATTGCTTGTTATTGGGCCACAGAAGCTCCCCGGTTTTTTGCGTACTCTGGGAAAAGGGCTGGCTGAATTCAAGCGTATGAGCTCCGATGTAAAGAGTACGTTGGATCATGAGATCCAACGGGCCGATATGGAGGAACGCCAGAAGGAAGCAAAGAAGGCCACTAAAAAAGCTCAAGTGCAAGCTCAGAAAGCCGGAGCTGAAGTCGTGGAAAAGACTGCGGCCGTGGAGGAACCCAAACAGGAAACAGCTTCAGATAAGACTGAAGTAGAACCTGTTGCAACAGCCTCTGCCGAACCTGAGTCCTCTGGAGACAAGGCATGAGTGCCGGAGAGGACACCAGTAAGCATTCCGGCACGTCCGGGGACGAGTCCCTGGAGGGCAAGGAAAAGCGTGCGGCTGCAGAAATCGGCAATGACGCTGAGCAGATTGACGATAATGATGATCCTTCTTTGACGGACGATTTATACGCTGTTGAACGGGGGGAAATCCCCCCGTCCAGCGATGACAAGGAAGAGTCGGACACTTCTTCGGCCAGCGAAACAGACGCGGTCGGGGCTTCTGATGCCTTGGATGATTCTGCCCTTGAAGGTGGATCGTCTGATGAGGAAGATGAAGAATTTCTGCCTACATCTTCGGATAATGTTCCTCCGGCCTCGACCGACGACACCGAAGAAGATGAAGAAGACGAGGAAGACGACGAAGAAGATGACGATGAGGAAGACGACGAACTTGCCGGTTCCCGGATGCCTCTGACTGCACACCTCCTTGATCTTCGCAAGCGTATGGTGCGTAGTTTTATCGCCGTAGCAGTTGGTTTTATCGCCTGCTACCCGTTTTCCAAAGAGCTGTTTGGCTACCTGATGGACCCGATGACAAAGGTCCTGCAGACGGGAAGCTTTATTTACACCTATCCACCAGAGGCTTTTTTTACATATATAAAGGTTTCCCTGGTGGCGGGTGTTTTTGCCACAAGCCCGTTTATTTTTTATCAGATGTGGCAGTTTATAGCCCCTGGGCTGTACGACCACGAACGGAAAATTCTTATCCCGATTGCGCTTCTTTCGGCTATATTCTTCGTTAGCGGAGCGTGTTTCGGGTATTTTGTGGTTTTTCCGTTCGGGTTCGAGTTTTTTGCCAGCTTTTCCAACGAGTCGATCGTCTTTATGCCGAAGCTTTCCGAGTACCTCGGTTTTGCGCTCAAACTTCTTTTTGCTTTCGGTGTGGTTTTTGAGATGCCGATTTTCGTGCTTTTTCTTGCCAAGCTCGGCATGTGCACGGCCCGCGGCATGCGAAAGTTCCGCAAGTATGCTATTCTTTTGGCTTTTGTGGTCTCTGCCATTCTTACCCCGCCTGATGTCATAACCCAGACCCTTATGGCGGGACCGCTTATTCTGCTGTACGAAATAAGCATCCTCGTTGCTTATACATTCGGCAAAAAAGAAAAACCGGCGGAAGAAGTAGAAGAAGACTCGGAAGATGGGGCCGAGGCCGAGAACGAAGTTGACAGCCCGGATGGCGAGGCTGATGCTACAAAGTCGGGTTCCGCATAAAAACAACACTAACAGCGGCAAGGGAGTTTCTCTTGCCGCTGTATTCTTATAGGAGCAAGCGTCCGCTTGCTCATGTCCCGACTTTCGTGCATTGTAAATCCGAGGAATAATCTGGATTACTCCAGCCACATTGCGTGTTTTCCAATATTTTCTTTGAGTTTGGAGTTGCTCTCGCAGAGTGGGTGCTTTGGTTCCAAGTGAATGCGGAGTTCGATTATGAGAAAAGCGCACATTACACGTACTACCGGTGAAACGGACATTTCCCTTTCTCTGAATCTGGATGGTTCTGGAAAGTGCACTGTGGACACCGGGTTTGGTTTTGCCGACCATATGCTGCATTTGATGGCCTTTTGGGCAGGATTCGATCTGGACGTATCCTGTCGTGGGGACATGCAAATTGATGCACACCATTCTTTGGAAGACGTTGGGATCTGCCTTGGGCAGGCTCTGTTTGAGGCCATGGGAGATCGTAAAGGAATAGCCAGAGTGGGGCAGGCCAAGGTGCCCATGGATGAGGCTCTTGGCGAGGTCGTTTTGGATCTTTCCGGCAGACCTTATCTTGTCTATCGTGAATTGGAGCCTCTTCCTCCAATTATCGCAGGGCAGGAGAAAGATCTGTGGCGAGAATTTTTGCGTGCCTTTTCTTCGGGCGCGCGCATGAATCTGCATGTGCTGTTGCATTATGGTTTGAATGGACACCACATGTTGGAATCTGTTTTTAAAAGCCTGGGGCTGGCTCTTGGAACCGCCTTGAAGCTTTCCCGCGAAGGGGTCACCAGTACCAAGGGGAGTTTGGATTGATGCGAAAAGCAAACTGGACCATCTGGGGCTGTTTACTGGTTGCCGTTTTTTTGTTGAGCAGTTGCGCCAAGTCGCCTGCTCCGTTTAAACCCTTGCAGAAGGATACCGTCCTTGCTGTGGCCGGATTCAAAAATCCGCGCTATAATTGGGAGCTTCTCGCCGGCTGCATGCCGGATCAATGCAATATTGTGAAGCCCGAAGTGTTGGACAAGCTCAACACTATGCTGACAGATGCTCTGAGCGCTTCCGGGAGAAATTTCATTGGGGTGTCCATGGTGCGCCAGTGCCAAGAGCTTGTTGGATTTGAGCAGCGTAACGAATCGCAGCAGGCTGCGGCTTTGCGTTATTGGCTTAATGTTGGGCGTTGCGTCCCTTGCGACTATCTGCTTGTGCCGCAGCTGATGTCTTGGAAGCAACGTGATGGTGGTGACTGGGGGGTGCGTCAGCCCGCTAGTGTGGTTATGCATTTTTATTTGTTGGATATTCGTAATCAGGGAATTGTTAAAACTTCTTATTACGACGAGACCCAGGAGCCGCTTTCTGGAAATCTGTTGGAAGCGGGAACTTTCTTTAAACGCGGGGCCAAATGGGTTACCGCAGAACGTCTGGCAAGCGACGGTATATCCGAGGCCATTCAGGAGTTGGGGTTGTGATTCTTTTTCCTGCTGTAGACATTAAAAATGGGCAATGCGTCCGCCTCAAGCAAGGGCGCAAGGATGATGTTTCTGTTTTTTCGGTTGATCCTGTAGCCCAAGCTCTCCAATGGCAGAAAGCCGGTGCCACTTTCCTTCATTTGGTCGACTTGGATGGAGCATTTGAGGGTG
The DNA here is from genome assembly GCF_049723905.1 of Desulfovibrio sp. 7SRBS1. Classification (NCBI taxonomy): domain Bacteria; kingdom Pseudomonadati; phylum Thermodesulfobacteriota; class Desulfovibrionia; order Desulfovibrionales; family Desulfovibrionaceae; genus Desulfovibrio; species Desulfovibrio sp. 7SRBS1. Next base: position 475,480 of record NZ_JBJKFD010000001.1, read on the forward strand.
AACCGACAAATTTCAGTCTGATCCGCAAAATCTGCAGCGCTTTGGATATCCCAGTGCAACTGGGAGGAGGCATCCGCGATGTACAAACAGCAGAGGCGTATATCCGAGCGGGTGTGCGGCGTGTCATCATAGGCACCATGGCTTTGTCCGATCCGGACACCTTTGAGTTGTTGTGCAAAGAGCTGCCCGGTCGCATAGGTGTTTCTCTGGATGCTCTTGATGGGCAACTCAAAACCCGTGGTTGGGTCGACGATGCCGGACTGACCGTCGATGATGTGCTTCCCAGGCTTGAAAATCTTGACGTACGCTTTATCATCTATACCGACATTGGACGCGACGGAATGCATGCAGGTGTCAATACCAAGGCTCTGGCCGAACTCTGTAGCAAGTCGCGCATTCCGGTTATCGCCGCTGGTGGTGTGTCCACCATGGCAGATATCAAGGCGTTGGCTCCTCTAGTAAACGAAGGTTTGGAAGGAGTCATAACCGGACGTGCCATCTATGAAGGCACGCTGGACTTGGCGGAAGCGCTCCAATGGATCAAAGACCAGGGAGGTCGAGTATGAGTAAGAGCTCTGTTAAAGTGAAAGGCATGAGTTGTCAGCATTGTGTGGGGGCGGTGACCGAAGCCTTGGAAAAGCTGGAAGGTGTCGGCGAGGTAAAGGTTGATCTTGCCAGCGGAACTGCTGAGTATGAAGAAAAGTCGGCTGTAAGCGTGGAAGACATCAAGGCGGCTATTGAAGCCGTAGGCTTTGAAGTCGGCTCCTGATTTATTATTGCCTTGAATTGTAACATGAAGCCTCCGGGGATTCTCCGGGGGCTTTTTTGTTCCTTGGGGTTAGCGGATAAGGCGGGTGTGTGGGTGCGCCGCCTGCCAAGCGAACCAGTAGGCCGTGGTTTGTTTGACAGAACAATCAGTGACAATGGCGTCCAGGCTTGCGTCGTAAATCAAGCGTACAGGGAGCCCCCCGACGACAATACGCAACCTTTGCGTGGGGCTTTTCTTTAAGGTTTCCAGCTGAATTGCCACGCTGTCCTCTTTATGGACCATTGTAAAAACAAGGGTTTTGGCGGGTAAAAACTGGTTCCTTGTGTGGGTAGGAAACCAAAGTTCATCGGAAGCCGCATACGTAGCATACGGGTTACGAGAATAGTCGATTGTGCTGGTTTGTTTGGGGCTTACCACTTCGCTGTGAGGGTACTTTTTTTTCCAATGGCCCCAGTCTGTTTCCACCAAAGGCAGGGTGGGCAATTCCACGCCGCTGAGCTTGCCGTCGATGCCTTCACCATAAAGTTGGGGGATAAGGCTTTGGGTCTTTTTGTCGTAAAGGACGAGATTGCTGTCGAGCACCAGCCCGGATACCCCCAGCTGGACTCCGGCGAAGGCTACTGCAGAGCCGGAGAGCGGACAGTAGGTTACTGAAATGGGAGCTCTTTGGCGTTTGATGTTCACCACGGCATGCCAACGGAGCACGGCCTTGGGAATGGCGAGTGCGCTTTTGCCGACACGTAATCCATAAATACGCGTATGACGGGGCAGGGTACTGTTGCTGCATGCGATAATAGGGGGCATGTCCAGAATGGGAATGCCATCTTTTTTAACCGCGCGGTACAGGTTGCGTTCTTGGAATTTGCAATAGGCCTGTTCTCCGGCCAATGAAGCAGAGGTCGGTTGCAGCAGGCTGCAAAAAAAGGAGAGAAGAAGGAGAAAACGAAACATGTGCAGAAAGGTATCCGAGCCGGAACAGAGAGTAAAGAAGGGCCGGAATTTTGGGGTTCCGGCCCTTTGACGGCCAAGTGGCCGTTGGCTTTATTGTTTTTTAATCAATGTCGGGATTCGGCAGGACAAGGTTGAGAACAACACCCAGAATGCCGGCCAGACCGATGCCGCCAAGAGTAAAGCTGCCCAAGTTGAAGGACATGCCACCTACGCCCATGACCACGATAAGGGCCACGATGGCGAGGTTTCTGGGCTTCATCAAGTCGTGCTGCGCTTTAACCAGGCTGTTCATACCAACCACCATGATTGCACCGAAAAGCAGTACCATGATGCCCCCCATGACCGGCACGGGAATGGTGGAGAGCAGAGCGCCCAACTTGCCGATAAATGCCAGTGCTACGGCAACAATGGATGCCCAGGTCATGATAGCCGGGTTGAATGCCTTGGTGAGGGCAACAGCTCCGGTTACTTCGGAATACGTGGTGTTGGGAGGTCCACCCAGAAGGGCCGCTAAACTTGTAGCCAGTCCGTCACCCAGCATTGTGTTTTTGATGCCCGGTTTTTCCAGATAGTTTTTTCCCGTAACCGATCCAATAGCCAGAACGTCGCCAAAGTGCTCAATGGCAGGAGCGATGGCAACAGGAACAATAAAGAGCACTGCCTCCAGGTTCCACTCCGGTGTGACAAAATCCGGCATTGCAATCCAGGGGGCCTTGAATACCGGCGTGAAGTCAACGATTCCGGCAAAGAGACTGGCGATATACCCGGTCAGAATGCCGAGCAGGATCGGGATCAGCCTCATTATGCCTTTACCCATCAGTGAAGCGAAGATGGTTACAGCCAAAGACAGCATGGAAATCATTATTGCTGTCGATTCCGGCACGAGCTGCACTTTCCCGTCGCCTGTAAGTCCGCGTGCCATGTGCACGGCGGTGGGGGACAGGATGAGGCCGATAACCATAATGACGGGGCCGACCACGACAGGGGGCAGGAGGCGCTCAATGATGCGGGTTCCGTAAATACGGATGAGGAAGCTCAGCACAACATAGAACAAACCGGCAGCAGCCAAACCGCACATGGTCTGGGGAATACCCCAAGTCTGTACGCCGTAGATGATGGGGGCGATGAATGCGAACGATGAAGCCAGAAAAACGGGAATCTGGCCGCGGGTGATAATTTGGAACAACAGGGTTCCGGCACCGGCAGTAAAAAGGGCCACATTTGCATTGAGGCCCGTCAGTAAAGGTACCAGTACCAAAGCGCCGAACGCGACAAATAGCATTTGCGCGCCCAGCAGGCAGTCTTTCAGTCGGAATTCATATTCCGTGGAATGAACGCTCACAACAATCCTCCTCCCTCGTCTTGCTGTTTACTATTTGGTTCCGAAAATCTTGTCGCCGGCATCACCGAGTCCGGGCAAGATGTATCCGACTTCATTGAGGCGTTCATCAACGGCGGCAGTGAAGATTTCCACATCGGGGTGGGCTTCGTTGAGCTTTTGAATGCCCTCGGGAGCGGCAACCAAGAATAATCCCTTAATCTTGCGGCAGCCTGCTTCCTTGAGCAAGTTGATGGTAGCCACAAGAGTGCCGCCAGTCGCCAGCATGGGGTCGAGGATCAGAACGGTACGTTCCTGGATTTCCTTGGCCAGCTTGACATAGTAGCTAACGGGTTCCAGAGTCTCTTCATTGCGGTACATGCCCACAACACTGACTTTTGCCCCGGGGACCATGTCCAAAACACCGTCCATCATTCCGATTCCGGCACGGAGAATGGGAACAATGGTGATCTTTTTACCCTTGATCTGCTCGACTTCCACTTTGCCAGCCCATCCGTCCACAGTGACTTTTTCAGTTTCCAGGTCTTTGAGGGCTTCGTAGGTCAGCAGGCGGGCAATTTCATTGGACAGAGCCCGAAAGTTTTTGGTGCTGGTCGCATTGTCACGGAGAATACCGAGTTTATGTTTAATCAGGGGATGCTCTACTACCTGTACGGGCATGTCCGCCTCCTTGAGGTTAGTCAGTTGATTATATGGAAAGCGTGCCTTTCGGCACGCTTGGCAAAACCGGTTCAAAGCAAAATCAACCAGTTGTAAATGGCTCTTTGCTCAAGGTCAAGCCGAGTTGCCTCTTTGCCAACTGCTATGGGCGCGTGTATTCTTCTCTTGGACCTTTGTTACGCCTTGTTATTCATGTAGTCGGAGATACCTGATTGAAAACTGAAAAAAAATTATCATCTGCTTCCAGAGAGCCTTCCTTACTCTATGAAGGCGTGGTCGAAGAAGAAAATCGAGGGAGCCGTCTTGATGCGTTCCTCGCCTCGCGGGCAGAATTGCAGGAGTACTCGCGCAGTCGTGTCCAGGAGTGGATACGTGCAGGGTTTGCCTTGGTGCAGGGGGAAGTCGTCGGTAAACCGAACCATAAAGTAAATGTCGGCGACAAGGTATGTTTGTCGGGACAGCTCAAGCAGACCCGGGCTCAGGCGGAAGAAGGGCAGCTGGATATCCTCCATCACGATAAGGATATTGTAGTGCTGGTGAAACAGCCGGGGGTAACGGTGCATCCTGCCCCCGGGGTGGAGCAGGGCACACTTGTCAATTTTTTGCTGCATCGTTTTCCGGAACTTCAGGGAATGGACGAATGGCGGCCCGGAATTGTCCACCGTCTGGATAAGGACACGTCCGGATTGATGGTGGTGGCTCTGCAGGAAGGGGCCCGTCAGGTGCTTCAGAAAGATTTTTCCCAACGGAATGTGAATAAGGTCTACCTGGCTCTTGTACATGGTGTTCCCCCGGAAAGGGGGGAGATTGATGCTCCAGTAGGCAGGCATCCATCCATAAAGACACGCATGGCCGTAACTCCCAAAGGCGGTCGGAATGCTCTCAGCCATTACGTTCGGCTGTGGGCAGATTCTACCGGGCAGCTCTCGCTTGTTGCGGTGAAAATTTTTACCGGTCGTACCCATCAGATTCGGGTGCATATGGACCACATCGGCCATCCCATTGTCGGGGACACTGTTTACGGTAAAGGAATGCAGAAGAAGTGGGCTTTGCGGCATCCCTTGGCAGCCCGCATTACCCGTCGGCAGATGCTCCATGCATCTTATCTGCAGTTTCAGCACCCTGGGACAGGTGAGAGCATGCGTTTTTTTAGTCCTCCGCCCATGGACTTCATGCGCTTGCCCTTGCTGATGCGGCCAGGATGCCAACGCGTGGCCGTTGTGGGGATGCCAGGTAGCGGAAAAAGCTACCTCTCTGGTCTGCTTGCTGCGCAGGGGGTGCCTGTCTTCAGTGCAGACAAAATTGTTGCCGAACTTTATGCGCCGGGAGCGGATTGCTGGAAACTGCTTCGCGGACGTTTCGGGGACCGTTTTATCCTCCATGATTCTGATCCAGTGGACAAGCAGGGACTTTTCAAGGCCATGGTCAAGGAGCCGTCATTGCGGCGCGAAGTAATGGATATGGTCCATCCGCTTGTGGAGCACCGCCTCCGTTCCTTTTGGGAGAACTGCTTCGACCAAAGGTTGGCTGTGGCCGAAGTGCCTCTTTTTCTCGAAGGGGGATGGCGTGAAAAACAGCTGGCAGACCTCGTCATATGTGTCGATATGCCAGGGGCCACCCGTCGTGACTTGTTGGAAGGTAAGCGTGGAGTAAGTGAGGATATGGCGGCAGTGCTCGATTCATGGCAGTGGAGCCGTGAAGACAAGAGAAGTGCCAGCGACATTGTGGTGGAAAACTCCGGTGATCCCGATCAGATGTATGCCAAGGCAAAAGATTTGCTTCGGTCGTTGCAACAACGGCGTATCCGTCAGGCGAGACAGCTTGGTGAACGTTTTCGGGAGCTGTGCTCCTGCAGACAGCTGCCTTTTGTCCGGGAGACGGGCGGCATATGATTCCACTTCGCGACAGTATCCCCAACGTGCGGCCACCGTATGCGGTTTGGGCCATTATGATTCTTAATGCTGCCGTTTTTTTGTTTCAGCTCAGCCTGAGCCAGCAAGGTGAAACTCAGTTGACTTATCTGTTCGGTGTAGTTCCTGCTCGGTATACAGGGTTTTTCGAAAGTTCGTGGACCGGGAGCCCTCTGTGGGACATTGTGCCTTTTTTTTCCTATATGTTTTTGCATGGAGGGTGGCTGCACTTTCTGCTTAACATGTGGGTCTTATGGATTTTTGCCGATAATATTGAAGACGTTATGGGGAGCGGGAGGTTTCTTCTTTTTTATCTGCTATGCGGGTTGGCGGCTCTTGCGTTGCATATCATCCTTAATCCGGCATCCAGAGTACCTATTATTGGTGCTTCCGGAGCCATCGGCGGGGTTATGGGAGCCTACCTTTTGTTGTATCCCCATGCACGCATCGTTACTTTTATTCCCATTATTTTCATTCCCTATTTTATTGAAATTCCGGCGGTTATTTTTTTGGGGTTCTGGTTTCTCACGCAACTGCTCTCCGGATTGGGTACGCAAATGGGGGCGGGGGAGGGTGGAATTGCTTTTTGGGCACATGTAGGAGGTTTTTTAGCTGGCATGCTTTTGCTTAAGTATTTTAAGCTTCCTGCACGCTGCGTGTATTGTTACAATCGGACCCGAAAACGGTATGAGCAAGGCGGTTGACTTTATCGTAAAAATATATTCTGTACTTTTCAGGTAGGGATTATATCTTATGTTAATGGCAAGCCGTTAGGCAAAGGATGCCAACTGGGAGAATTCCTCGAAAAATCAGCCGTTGTTCCTTTTTGTCTCGCTTTTAGACGGCTTGCGCTTTGACTGGAAAAGAAGCATAACAACCGGCTCCGGGCGACATGCCTGTCTACTACGGCATGGATGGCATCAATGCCTGCGGGGTCCGTCCGGGCATACCACAAGGCGACATTACTATGCTTACAATTGAAAATCTTCACGTTTCCATTGGCGACAGGGAAGTCCTTTCTGGACTCGACCTGCACCTTCGCGATGGGGAAACCTTCATCCTTTTTGGCCCAAACGGGTCTGGCAAAACAAGTCTGCTTATGACGCTGATGGGTTTTGAAAACTATCGCGTCACAGGCGGGAAAATTATATTCAAGGGCGAAGATATTACCCACATGCCTGTTTATGAACGGGCCCGCCTCGGGCTTGGCATGTCCTTTCAGAGGCCGCCGACGATTCATGGATTGACCAACCGAAATATGGTTTCCATGTGTGCCCGAGACAAAGATATCGATATTGAAGAGTTGGCTCGCAAGGTCAACTTCGACAAGTTTCTTGAGCGTGATGTTAACGCCGGTTTTTCCGGCGGTGAAATCAAGCGCAGTGAATTGCTGCAGCTGATGGCTCAGAAACCTTCCCTGGTGCTTTTTGATGAACCAGAGTCCGGCGTTGACCTTGAGAATATGCAGCTTATCGGAAAGGTTGTCCGTGGTCTGCTCGATGGCGATGTGGAACCGCGTCCCGATAAAAGCATGAAGGAACTCAAGAAAGCAACCAGGACTTCCGGCTTGATCATTACCCATACGGGATACATTTTGGATTACATCAACGCGGACAGGGGACGTGTGCTGTACGGCGGCCATCTGTGCTGCGAAGCCCGCCCCCGCGATATTCTCGAACACATCAGGCAGTACGGTTATCAAGAATGTGTGCGCTGTCTGAGCAACGGCACGGAACTGCGAGGCTGATCATGAGTAAAGTAGATCTCAGCCAGTTCGAATTTGAAGGCCACAGCAGCCAGGCTTTGGGCGACCTGCGGAACCTTTCCGACGAGGACAAAGAATCCCTGCTGATGTCCGGTGTGGACTCCGAAGAAGCGGGCCGTAGTGGCTCCTTCCTCCACCTGGATCACTCCGGCGCCTATTGCAATGTCAAGAACGAGGGCGTCGAGATAATGGATATCAAGGACGCCCTTAAAAAATATGATGGACTGCCGGAGTATTACTGGAAGCTCATCGATAAGGACAAGGACGAGATCACCCGCAAGGCCAGCGAGGTTACCCACGGCGGGTACTTCATCCGGGCCAAGAAGGGCGTCAAGATCGAAGAGCCGGTCCAGTCCTGTCTTTTCATCAAGGCAAACAAGACCGGTCAGAGCGTCCACAATATCGTCATTGTCGAAGAAGACGCCGAGCTGCATATCATTACCGGCTGTGCTGTTTCTCCCCATAGCCACGGAAGTGCGCATCTGGGCATTTCTGAGTTTTATGTGAAAAAAGGCGGCAAGCTGACCTTCACCATGGTCCACAACTGGAGTGAGGATACATCGGTTATCCCACGAAGCGCCGGTATTGTGGAAGAAGGCGGACAGTTTTTGAACAACTACGTGTTGCTCAAGCCGGTCAAGTATTTGCAGATGTACCCGTCCATTACGTTGAACGGCTCCAACTCGGTGGCTCGGTTTAATTCCGTGGTCGTGGCACCGGAAGGTTCCTATCTGGATATGGGCAACAAGGTTGTGCTCAATGCGCCTGATACACGGGCGGAGATCATAGCACGTACGATCACCACTGGCGGCACCATCATCAGCCGTGGTCTTATTGAAGCCAATGATGTACCGGCCAAGGGCCACCTTGAATGCAAAGGGCTGATCCTCGGGAAGGGACGAATTCATGCTATCCCTGAACTGGACGGTACGGTTGAGGGAGTGGAACTTTCCCACGAGGCAGCTGTTGGTAAAATTGCCAAGGAAGAGATTGAATATCTCATGGCGCGTGGCATGGACGAAGAGGAAGCAACTTCGACCATCGTCCGTGGTTTCCTCAATACGGATATCATGGGGCTGCCGGAAAAGCTGCGTAAGGCTGTGGATCAGCAGATCCGCGAATTGGACGCCAGCGACGCCATGTAGCCTTTGTTGGTAGAGTGAAAAGAAATACAGGGCGGCTTCCGAAAGGAAGTCGCCCTTTTTTATCAATCTGTCCCGTCCTGAAATAGGTTGACACCCAAAGGACCTATTTTATGGATGCTCAAGAAAAACAGCGAGTAAAGCGAACTCAGCGTGACTACACGATGGCCTTTAAATTGTCCGTCGTGGCCCAGGTTGAAAAAGGCGAGATGACGTACAAGCAGGCTCAGGCTCTTTATGGTATTCAAGGGCGAAGCACTGTGCTGAAGTGGCTCAGAAAACACGGCACCCTTGATTGGAGCAGGCCCATGGTACATTCCCGCAAAGCCCCAAAAGCCAAAGAAACACCGGCCCAGAAGATCAAGCGGCTGGAGAAAGAGCTTGAGGAAGAAAAGATCAAGACCATGCTTCTCAATAAAATGATTGAGATTTCCGACCGCGAGCTTGGGACTTCAATAAGAAAAAAACTTACCCCCGAGCTGCACGAAGTCTTCAGAAAGAAAGACAAATAAGCTTGTCTGCTTGTTGCAGGCAGCTCGGGGTTAGTCGGCAGTCCGTGTATCAGGCTGAAAAACGCCATGATGCACGAGAAGCCATGTCTCAGGAGGCAAAAAACATGGTCCTGAACGTGCGGGCCAGGATGCCCCGCCTTGGAACCAGAAAGCTGTACTACCTGTTAAAGGACGCATTTTCTGCAAAGGGAATCAAGCTCGGACGTGATGGATTGTTTTCGCTGCTGCGGCGAGAGCACATGCTCATCAAGCGAAGAAAGAACTACACAAAGACAACCAACTCGAAACATTGGCTAAAAAAACATCCCAATCTGTTGGAAGATGTTCAGCCCAAATGTCCTGAGCAGGTGTTCGTAAGCGATATAACCTACGTAAAGACACGCGAGCAAACGTGTTACCTTTCGCTGGTTACAGATGCATTCAGCCGGAAGATAATGGGATACAACGTGAGTCGGGATCTCGGAGCGGAAAGCACAACCAAAGCACTGGACGCGGCAGTCAAAAATAAGCGAAGGAAGGTGAATACGATTCACCACTCAGATCGAGGGCTCCAATACGCTTCTTCGGTTTACCAGAAAAAGCTCCAACAATCCGGAATGGTTCCGTCCATGACAGATGGTTATGACTGCTATCAAAATGCCCTGGCGGAACGGATGAATGGTATTCTGAAGCAAGAGTTTATGTTTGCCAAATGCAACGACTTTGCGGAACTCAATACTCTGGTGAGGGAATCCGTTGAGATATACAACTCACAACGGCCACATCTCAGCCTGGGAATGAGAACGCCAAACGATGTACACGAATCAGGCTGTGGGGCTAGCCCCACAGCCTGAGTGAAACCTTCAAAAAACGTCAACCTAAGTTAGGACGCCTCAATCAGTGCTAAAGTGCACGGCAAATCTTGGACAGAAATGCCCCTTGCTTTTAGGTGCGATTCTCCGTGAAAATCAAAACCGGAAGTTGCAGCAAATGCGCAAGAGTTATTCAAAGGAATTCGAGGCGAAAGTGGCGTCGAGGCCATGAGTTTCGGCGTTATGGCGTCTCCGCTAGCCAATGACAGGTCCGGTCTGCCCGCAAGCGCCTGGGAATCCAGGCGATATATCCAGGGCCGAACACCAGCAAGGCGAATAAGGAGCACGGAAAGTATCCGTATCTGCTGTGCGATCTGGTCATTGAGCGTCACAACCAAGTTTGGGTCACGGATATCACGTACATTGGGTTCGACTCCGGATTCATGTATCTAATTGCAATCGTTGATCTATACAGTCACCGGGTGTTAAGCCACCGCTTGAGCAACTTGATGAATTTTGTTTTTTGCGTCGACGCTCTGACTGACGCGTTGCAGCAGCATGGGGCACCCGAGATTCTCAACTCGGCCCAGGGATGCCAATTCACGGGCAAGCAATGGCTCGGTGTCCTCAAGGCCCACGGGGTGCATTAGCATGGACGGCAAGGGCGGGCGCTGAATAACATCTATGTGGAGCGGCCTGAAGTACGAAAACATCTACTTGAACGATTGCGAAGCCGTCCATGAGCTGCGGCGTGGAGTGGCGTGGTACTTCACCTTTTACAGCAGCCGCCGGTTCCACCAAACCCTGGGATACCAGACTCCAGACAAGGTCTATTTTCAAACATTTGTCGCAGGCGGCATAACGGATGAAAGGCAAAGAAACCATGAAGGGGAAAGGCACCTAAAAGCAGATGCAAAATCTGTCTTGATTATTCGCGCAGGTTAGGGAGCGTGGAAGACGATGGTTCCACCGTGAAAAGAGCTTCCATGCCGCCGCATATCATTCCAAGGGCTTCGCCGCATCTGCTATCTAGGATTAGTCCTGGCTTCCAAGTTTGTGGACGGCGTTCTATCGCCAGGAGCGCATGCTTACCAGATTAGGCCTGGATATCTCACAGAGCACCTGCATCTGGGCTTTGCGGACTGCCGAGGCTTGTTAACCGATCATGGACACAGCAGATATTGCCTTTGGAATGGAAACAGACCACTCGCCCCAAAAGCCTGCTCAGTCGTGCTGTGGCCTACACCTTTGGGCGGTGAGGCCGGGTTGAAACGTGTCTCGAAGATTGCATCTTGCTGCCGGACAACAATTTGGTCAAGAACGCTATTCGTCTCTTTGCGGTCAGTCAGAGAAACTGGTTTTTCTCCGGCTCGCCCGACGCCATAGCATGCGCGGCTTTGTATAGTCTGGTCGAAACAGCGAAGGGCAATGGGCAGGAACCGCTACAGTATCTGCATTTTCTCTTTGAAAGATTGCCGGGCATTGAAGTCTGATGACAAGAAAAAAAGCTTGTTACCCTAATATGTTGATGCCGAAGAGGCGGCGTGTTAACAGGAGGGGGAAAATTGAACGATGGCAAAAAAATGACGCTTACAATTCGGTCAACAGCCAGAACCAGCGTTGCGAAATACGGCTTTTGGTTCCCGGCCCCTAATGTTATTGCCGTAATGACCGAATATGTTGATATCAGAAATTGTTCCATCCGAAGCGTAAAAATCGTTTATGGAGTGAGTGAACGTGATTGCAGCGCTGATAATGGGAAAAAAGGGGAAGTTGGATTTTCGGCCAAAAATACTATGCCCGTCATGGGCTGTTTCTGTGTGAATGGCCTAATGTTATTGCCGTAATGGCCGATTATGTTGATATCGGAAGCCGTTTCATCTAAAGTGCAAAAAACGTTTATGGAGTGAACGAATATGATTGCTGCGTTGATCATGGGGAGAAAAGGGAGCGTTGGTTTTCCCGGCAAAAACACCATGCCCGTCATGGGGCGGTCCCTGTGCGAATATCCTCTTCTTGCCGCCAAGTACGCCAAGCAGGTGGATCAAATATATGTAACCACCGATGATCCGCAGATCGCCGAGATCTCCAGGCGCTATGACGCCCATGTCATTGACCGTCCGGCGCGCCTTGCCAGTACCGAGGCCCTTGGTGAGGATGTGTATGTGCATGCGGCCGGGTATGTCCGCGAGCATGCCGGAACACCGGACATGTTCGTCCTGCTGATGTGCAATGCCCCGACCATTTTGGCTGGGACCATCGACGACGGGGTGAAGGCCCTGCGTGACAATCCGGAACTCGACTCCGCCGTGACCGTGTCCTGCTACAACATGTGGAGCCCCCTGCGCGCCCGCAAGGAGACCGAGGAGGGACTTCTTCAGCCATTCGTGCCTTTCGAATCCTTTGGCGACCCGGCGACCCTTAATTGCGACCGGGACAGCCAGGGTGACGTCTGGTTCGCGGACATGGGATGTTCCGTGGTCAGGAGCCACTGCCTTGAATATATGGAATCCGGCCTGCTTCCCCAAAAATGGATGGGACAGAAAATTTATCCCCTCAAGCAATGGGGCGGCTGCGATGTGGATTACGAGTGGCAGATTCCCGGCGTGGAATTCTGGCTGGAGAGCCACGGCTTCAGTTCGACATCCTTACCCTATTCCAAGTGAGGCCACATGACCAAAGTCCATGTGAATGAAAGCGTGACCAGCGTGGCTGGAGAATCTCCTCACGACGGTCAATCAAAGGCATACTCCGAGTATCGCAGGAAATGGAACGAGAATCCTGTCGACTTTGTGGTGGAACCATTTCCACTGCACCTCGATGTCGAAATCAGCAGCCGGTGTAATCTTGCCTGTGTTTTCTGCGACCGGAGGGGCAAGAAAATTGTCGGTGAAGGAGACATGTCCTTTGACATGTACAAAAGCATCCTGGACGAGGCGGCCGAACACGGCTTGTGCGGCCTGAAACTTAGTTGCCGAGGCGAACCGCTTCTCAACCCCGCCGTTGCGGACATGGTCTCATATGCTCGAAAGCGAGGAGTCCTTGATATTTATTTCAATACGCACGGCATGCTGTTGACCGAAGAGATGAGCAGAAAGCTCATTGACGCCGGGTTGAACCGGATATCCATCTCTGTGGAAGGAACGGACCCGGAACGCTTTGAGAAAGCTCGGAGAGGAGCCAGTTTTTCAAAAATAGTTCAAAATATCAGGATACTGCGCAATCTCAAAGAGCAATATTTTTCCAAAATTCCTCATATCAGGGTTCAATCGGTACAACTTCCTTGGGTGGACGAAGACGAATATAGGCGTTTTTGGACAGGATTGGCAGACGAAGTGCTCATGCTGCGGTGCAAGGGCCAGCCTACCACAGAGGTGCGGAAGGCTCCCTATGCCTGTTCGCAGCTTTGGCAACGGATGACCATATACAACGACGGCACCATTCATGGTTGCAATAATGACATCACGGACCGGCACATTGTCGGACAAGTGGGTGAGAACTCCATTGCCGAATGCTGGACTGGCGAACAAATGGAAACGGCCAGACGGCTTCACCAACAGGAGCAGGCCCATACAATGCCAGCTTGCGCAGCATGCCCGTTGCGTGCGGCCTTTATCAAAGAAAAAATGGCCGTAAAGGAAGGCGTCGAACAATGAAGAACGCATTTTCCCAACCAGCTTGGTCTCCCGCCGTAGAACCGGGGTCACGCATTCTGGTGGTCGGCGCATCCGGCGGCATTGGCAAAGCCACGGCAGAGATGCTGTTGAGCGGCCCCGCCTGCGCCGTAGGAGCGCACTTTGCCTCGGGAGAGAGCTCTCCGGTGGAAAAGCCGTTTTCTCAAGATCATCAGCTTATCCCCCTCAAGCAGACACTTGTCACTGAACAGGACTGCGCGAATCTTGTGGATAAGTTTGTGCGGCAGGCCAAAGGGATTGACGGTCTGGTCGTCATGACCGGAGGTTTGTCCCGCAACGCCCACTTTTCCGAGATCGCCGAAGAGGACTGGCTTTCCGACATCGGCATCAACCTGAACGTGCCCTTTTTCCTGGCTAGGGCGGCCATGGCGCATATGAAGCAGGCAGACGGTGGGCGCATCGTGTTGGCTGGGTCCGAATCATCTCTGCACGGCGGAAGCTCCTCCTCTTTGGGATACGGGGTTTCCAAGCGTGGCATCGAGTGCCTTGTGCAGGGGCTCGCCCGAGACGGTGCGGAAAGCAACATCCTCGTCAACGGCATGCGGCTGGGGCATTTCAATACGGATTTCAACAAGCGCTGGAAAGGAACCGACGAGGCCTACATGGACGAGCGAGCAGACATGATCCCGCTTAAGCGAGGCGGCGATCCCATGGAAGCCGCCGCTCTGATCATCTACCTCATGTCCGGCTGGGGCTCCTTTATCACGGGGCAGATGATTCCCATCACTGGTGGGGACTGGCTCTAGGAGGAATGGCTATGCACAAAAGAAAAGCACTTGTGACCGGCGGTTCCGGTTTTCTCGGCAGCCACGTCGCCGATGAGCTTAGCAGGCACGGCTATACCGTAACGATTTTCGATCGCGCAGAGTCCCCCTGGCTCTCCCAAGGACAGCACATGATCGTGGGTGACATGATGGACCGGGAGTTGGTCGAGGCCACAGTGAAGGGCCAAGACGTGGTGTACCACATGGCCGGCATCGCTGATATCGGCGAATCCTACCGCAGTCCGTTGAAAACCATCGAATGCAACATCCTCGGCAGCACCTGGATCATCGATGCCTGTGCCCGCATGGGGGTGCAGCGGTTCATGTTCGCCTCAAGCGTCTACGTATATAGCGACAAAGGGTCGTTTTACCGGGTGAGCAAGCAGGCCGTGGAATCCATCCTTGAAGGTTACGGGTTGCAGCAGAATCTCTCCTACACCGTGTTGCGCTACGGCTCCCTTTACGGCCTTAGGGCGCAGGACTGGAACGGCATGCGCTCCTTTGTCAAAAGCGCGGTGGAAGCCGGGCAGATCACTTACTACGGCACGGGCGAGGAGCGGCGCGAATATATCCACGTGAAGGATGCCGCCCGGCTGAGTGTGCAGGCCCTGGATGAAAAGTATTCGGGCCAATGCCTGACCGTGACCGGCACCCAGGTCATGACCATCCGGGAGATGCTGGGCATGATCCGGGAAATCTGCGGCAAGGATGTGGGTCTTAATTTCACTTCCGTGGGAAGTGAATATAAAGAGTCCCATTACTCCCTGACACCCTATCGCTACACCCCGAAAAGGGGAAGCAAGGTCGTTCCCAGAGAATTCGTGGACCTTGGCGAAGGGATTCTCGAGCTCGTGCAGGAAGTGGAGAGGGAATGCAACGGCGATGATTTTGAGACCATGAGTGCAATATAGCTGGAGAAGGCGGGATGAACGATAAGACAGCTTACAAGCAGGTGTACGATTACTGGAACGAGACCGTGTGTTGCTCCACCCACGCGAGCAGTGCGCCTTTGTCCCGCGGTTACTTCGAGGAAATCGAAGCATACAAATACATCAATGAGCCTGAAATTCACGCCTTTGCCCAATTTTCCCGATTCCACGGCAAGGAGGTGCTTGAAGTTGGTGTGGGCGCGGGCACGGATTTTTTGCAATGGGTCCGGTCCGGAGCAATTGCCACCGGAGTGGACCTGACCCCTGCCGGTATCGAGCACGCTGAAATCCGCCTCAAGCAGTACAACCTTGAGGCAAACGATCTGCGCGTCGCCAACTGCGAGGAGCTGCCCTTTGCCGACAACTCCTTTGACCTTGCCTACTCCTGGGGTGTGATCCACCACACTCCGGATACGGAAAAGGCCCTCTCCGAACTGGTGCGCGTGACCAAACCAGGCGGCACTATCAAGGTCATGGTCTACAACCGCCATTCCCTGGTCGCTTATTACCGCTGGTACCAGATGGCGCTCTCCAAAGGGAAGCCATGGAAGAGCCTCGCTTGGGTGCTGGACAATCACATGGAAAGCCAGGGAACCAAGGCGTACACCGGCGAAGAAATGACCGCCATGTTCACCCGCATGGGAGCGGAGGTACAAAGCGTGCAGAAATATATCACCTGCTATGACCGCAAAGTGCCGGGGTACGAATGGCTGGTCAGGGCGTTCGGACCAGACCGCTCCGGCTGGTTCATGGGGGTTACCGCCATCAAGCCGGGCGGGACGAGGTAACACCATGAGCAGGCCGGGCAAAGATGCATATGGTAAGAAGCACGGGGATTCCATTCGCGTCTTTCGGGACATCCACAAGGGGGAGCGGTGTTTTGTTTTGGGAAATGGGCCCTCTCTCTGTCAGGTGGACGCGACCATGCTCGCCGGTGAGTATACACTTGTCACCAATCTGTTTATCAAAACCGAGGCGGCAAAAACGTTCTCGCCCACATACTACTGCATGTCCGACTACACCCACTGGCAAGGAGGCAGAGGATTCGTGCCCAGCCTGCTGGAGGCCATGCCCAGCCTGACGCAAACCACATTTTTCCTTGAATCCGAGGCCGAAGCCGTGGTGAACGCCACACCCGAATTTGCCGGACTTGATATCCGCTATCTCTATCTGGAGTACGAGGACACCTCTGTCCTCGAGCATGGAGTCCATGCTCAAGTGCACGAATTCGTCCGCTGGGGCAGGACCGTCATCGCTGATTTCTGCCTGCCTCTGGCCCGATACATGGGATTCAACGAAATCTATCTGCTGGGGTGCGATTACAACTGGACAGACAAACCTGTCACGCAAGACAGCTTTTCCTCCATAAAGTACGCATACGACCCTGCTGAAGACGATAGACATCTTTTTCGTATCAAGGAATACCGCACCATGCACGATAACGGCAACATGATCGAAACCCTGGTGGCCAATGTATATGCCGTGGCCGACGCTTTTTCGAAGCAGGGCTGCACGGTGTACAATGCGGGCCAGGGGGGCAATCTCGCCCAGCTCCCGACCGTGGAATTCGATTCCCTGTTTCCCCAAGGGAGGCGATCGGCATGACCGTCCCCAGACAGCTGACTGTCCTCATTGCCGGAGGTGGCGGATACATCGGTCACAATCTCGCCCGATCTCTGGCGCCAGACCATGATGTTGTTATCACCCTGCGCCCCGGCGGATCGGTGTCGACCTCACTGCCCGGTGTCATGGCGATCGAGCAGGATCTTCTGGATGAACCTGGCGTGGAAAAACTGGTTCGGTCCGTTGCGCCCCATTGTGTTATCGATGTGGCAGGCACCAAGAATCTGGGCTTTTGCGAAGAACAACCAGACGAAGCCATGCGCATCAACTGCCGGGCACCTGAGTGTCTGGCTCAATCCGCGCACGCCGTGGGAAGTGGATTTGTCTTTGTTTCCTCCGATTATGTTTTTGACTGCATAGCCGGAGGGTTCAGGGAGGAGGATACGACTTCCCCAATGACCGAATACGGCAGGACCAAGCTCTGCGCGGAGCAGGCCGTCATGGCCGCCCATCCCGCAGCCGCCGTGGTGCGAACCAGTGCGGTGTACGGCAGGGGCGGCGGGCAGTTCTATACATGGCTGTGCCAGACCCTGGCCCGGGGCGGGGTGGTGGACGCCTTTGACGATTCCATTTTCACTCCGACGCTCATTGACGATCTGGCCCAGGCATTGGGCCGCATCGCCCTTGAAGGGCATTGCGGCATCTTCCATGTGGCGGGCAGCACTGCCATCACCCGATATGGCATGGCCTGTGCCGTTGCCGAAGCATTTGACTATCCGGCCGGTCTCGTCATCAAGGGGAAGCGGCAGGATGCCCAGAAACTTATCGCCACGAACTCCTCACTGGATGCTTCCCGGTCAGCGGAACAGCTCGATCTCATTTTTCACGACCTGAAGACCGGGCTGGGGATCTTGAAGGAATCAGGAGCAACTGATGAGTGAGACACAAGGCTATCCTGTTCAGGTCTGGCTCGAAGAACATGAGCTGAAGCAGATTGAGTACAGCGCATACTGGAATGACGAACAGGCTGAACAAGACAAGGACTGGTGGGTTCTGGACGGCGATTTCTCCCGTATGGAGGATTATCTGAAACGGACCGGAACTCTGGGAGCGCTGCAGCGCTGCATAGCCAAGGCCGGAGAGCTCGGCAGACCAGTGCGCGGCACCGGAGCCGACGTAGCCGCCGGGGTCCTGTGGGCTGTTCCCCACCTGATCTCCGCCGGAGCCGGAAAGGTCCACTGCATCGAATTTTCACAGCACCGCCTGCTTAAGCTCGGCCCGGCCGTTCTGGAGCAGTACGGAGTCGGAACAGCCCAGGCAGAGCTCTGCCTCGGTTCGTTTTACGACATACGCCTGCCTGACTGTTCACTGGATTTCGTACTGCTTTCCACGAGTTTTCACCACGCCAAACGCCCCCAGGAGCTGCTTGAGCAGGTAAAACGCATCCTCAAGCCGAGCGGCTGCGTCCTCATGTTCGGTGAATATGCCGCGACCCGGCCGTCACTTGGAGTGTATCTCACGCAAGCCGCACAAGCTCTCTGCTCACGATTGCCTAAAGGAGTCCAGGAGTCCATCACAGGCAAGGTCTACCCCAAGGCGGAGTGGCTGCCGAACTTCGAGGAACTCAATCCACCTGACGACCCGGTCATGGGAGACCATTTCTTCACTCTGGAGGAGTACGGGGCTTTCTTCGCCGAAGCGGGATTCGTCTGCCACCAATGCACCGAGAACTTCAATTGGGGCTGCGTCCTTGTCCCCAAAGGAGACGCGTAATGGCCTCTCCACTGATCTCCGTTGTCATCCCGACCTTCAACCGTGGAGGAGCTATCCTCCACACCCTCAAAAGCCTGGAGACGCAATCTCTCCCGTCGCAGTCGTATGAAGTACTGGTCGTGGACAGTTCCAACGATGATAGTGTGGATATCCTCCGGCGGTATGAACAGGCCCATGACAAACCGTATGACTTCCGCGTCATCCGGGAGGAGCGGGCAGGCCTGCACTATGCCAAGAACACCGGCACCATTGAGGCCCGGGGCGAGATCGTAGCTGTTATCGAAGACGACGCCAGGGCGGACGTGAATTGGCTTCAAACGTTGGTGGATGCGTTCGACGATCCCGCAGTGGCTGCTGCAGGTGGCAGGGTGGAGCCGCTGTGGTTCGGCCAGCCGCCGACATGGATGGAGCCGTTTTACGTCTTCCTGACCCTGTTCTCGCCCGGAAAAGAGACGCGCCCCGTTCAGGGCGAATGCCTCGTGGGCTGCAACATCGCAGTCCGGCGCGACATCCTGTTCAAGGCCGGTGGCTACAACCCCGACCTGATCAAGGGGCGGATCATTGGTGACGGAGAAGCCGGCCTTCAGCGCAAAATTTTCTCCCGTGGACTGGGCAAAGTCATGTATGTGCCTGCGGCATTGGTACACCACGAAGTCCCCCAGAAACGACTGACTTTCGAATACATGTTGTCTCGAATGGAGGCCGAAGGGGCATGCGTGGCCCACATGATTTTTCAGGAAAAGAAACCGGAAGCCACGGGGTTGCTCACCTTGGCGGCGGAAAAGGCATGGAAGGGGGTCTACCGGTACTGGCTCTCGTGGCGTGCGGAGGCGGAGTCGCATGCGTATTACGACAATCGATTCAGGTCTGCGAGTTATTTTCGGGAGAGCGCATACTATCTCAAGCTGGTCACTGACACGAATTTCAGGGAATTTGCCGCCCGTGAGGACTGGATGAAAGGCGAAGCCGGAGGGGGCGCGAAATGAAGCGCGTAGGAGTTTTTCTCGGCGCACAAAAGAATTGGGGTGGCACCTTTCAATACAACGAAGCCATTCTTAATGCAGTGTTGTCTCTGGACCGTAACCGGTACGAACCGGTTGTGGTCTATCTCTATGACGATTGGGAGGCAATCGTTGCCCAGGGCGGTGCCGAGACCCACCGCTTTGCCATGGGAGGCACGGGACGGCTTTTTGACAAGGTTTGGCGTCAATACGGTGTTCCATTGAACAAGGCACCGTTGCTGTGGCGGCTGTTCCATCCTGTTGTGAAAGGATTGCACAGCCTCGATTGCGACCTGTGGGTGTTCCCGTCCGTGGATGTGTTTACCTATCAGATGCGGACGAGGACCCTTGGTGTGATCCTTGACCTCATGCACCGCTACGAACCCGAATTTCCGGAAGTCTCCGAAAATGGCGAATACGAACGGCGGGAGAATCACTTTGGCCCGTTGTGCCAAAACGCCACGGGCATCTTGGTGGACTCCGAATTGGGCAGGGAGCAGGTGGTGGAGTCGTACGGTGTTTCACCTGCCAAGGTGCACCCGCTGCCTTTTATTCCTCCGGCTGGAATCGTGGGAACTGAGGATGCCAATGGTCTTCGCGAAAGACTCTCCCTGCCCGAACGTTTCTTCTATTATCCAGGCCAGTTCTGGGAGCACAAGAACCACGCCAGACTGATCCGCGCCTTGAGCTTGATCTCCGAAAGCCACCCCGACGTGCATTTGGTCTTTTCCGGATTTAAGGACCGGCAGTATCAAGAGCTGGTAGAGTTGGCCCACAAGCAGGATGTCGGCAAACGCGTCCACTTCGTGGGCTATGTGGAAGAGAGCGATGTCGGCAAATTATACCGGCTGGCAGACGCCCTTGTGATGCCCACTTTCTTCGGTCCGACCAATATTCCTCCCCTGGAAGCCATGCAGGCGGGCTGCCCGGTGGCCGTCTCCGACATCTACGCCGCCCGCGAGCAGCTGGGCGACGCTGCTGTTTACTTTAACCCCCGATCCGTCGAGGCTTTGGGCCACTGCCTGCGTACCCTATGGGACGACGCTTCTCTCCGTGAGCGGCTGTCCGAAGCTGGCCTCAAGCGGAGCAGCAGATGGACCGAAGCAGACTTGCAGACACGATTTTCCGAAATAGTGGCATCTGTTTTGCAGTAGTTTAAATGGCCGTCGGCTTTTTGCCGACTCTTAGACGCAAAAAAAATTGTTCACTCGGTTAACAAACATGAAGAAAACCATGCCCAGCATCACAGTCAACGTCGTCACCCGGCCCTTTGGAGGGGAATGGACAGACAAGAACATAACGGTGCTCAACGCCATCGCGCGCCAGAGTGCGTCGGGTGTAAAGGTACGGCTGGTATGCTGGCCCAACGAGCAAGAGACCATAGAGTTCGCCGAGCGCAACGGCTATGAATACCATGTGGGCACTTATTTCGAATCCTGGCTGTTTGACAAGCCCCTGTGCAGTTTTGGGGGCATGTTCTCCTCTCTCTTGGCTGAATGCGATACCGATCTGTTCGTGTACATCAACGGCGACATCATCCTGGGCCCCGGCCTGCTGGAATGGTTGCAGAACCATGCCCAGCGCAACACTCTCTATTCCATTCCCCGCCACAACTGGGACTTCGAAGGCGTGTTCGACTCCGACGCCGAATATGCTCGAGCCATGGAGAAGGCCCGTCCCGAGGCATGGACCGCTCTGGATCTCTTCGCCTTCTATGCCGAGGATGGCCGCAACATTTTCAACCCGGTGCCGCCTTTTGTGCTCCCTGCCAGCGGTAGTGACTCCTGGCTGGTGGCCCGGTCCGGCGAGGCGGGATGGGAACGCCGCCTGATCAACCCGGTGGAGAACTCGATCCTGCACATCGAGCACCAGCCCATCAATCTGGCCAAGGCCGGAGCCAAATCGTCAGCCCAGCGGGTGGTTCCATTCAACATGGGAATCTACACCGCCATCATCCAGCAGATGCCTGCCGAGGTTCTCAAGGACACATCGTTGAAAGTCTTTGCGGGACGAAACGGAATCACGCCCGTGGAAGACATGTATTCCGCAAAGACGGATTAGAGGCAGTGTAATGGAAATGCTCAACGTCATTCAGATACCGGCCCGGTCGGGTTCGCAGCGCATCAAGGACAAGAACATCGTTGATGTCTGCGGCCTGCCGCTGATGGCCTACACCATCCTCCTGGCCAAGCGGCTGAAAGGGATTGACCACGTCATCGTCAACACCGATAGCGAGCACTACGCTGCCATTGCCCGCGAGTTCGGCGCGGAGACCCCGTTCCTGCGCCCCAAAGAGCTGGCCACAAGCACGGCGAGCATGCAGGGCGCACACGAAATGGTGAAGGATTACTTCACCGCACAGGGCGTGGCCATCAACAAACTGATCGAGATGTACGTCACTTCCCCGTTCCGCAATCTCCAGACCATACAGGGATACGTGGACGAGTTGGACTGGCGGGCAGGACTTACCACCTGTCACCACATGGATATCCGCATGCTGGAAATGCAAATCACGCAGAAAGGCGAGACGCACCCCATCAGCATGGATCATAGGGCTGCCGAAAGTTCCTTTGTCAAACCCATCGGGACCTTTCTGGCCTCTTCCCGGGGGCGCGAAGCCGGAGACCGCTTTGTTCTCATAAAGAACCCATTCGAACTTATTGATATCGATACCGAGCAGGACCTAAGCCTGATGCAGGATGTGGTGGCAGCAGGTCTCTATGATTTCGGTACGCAAATGATATGAGGATCGCCATGACTGATTTTAAGGACATCGTACAGGAATATCTCGCTATGAACTGGCTTCGCCCTGAAAACGCGGTCTGTGATACTGCGGCCTATCGACTGATCGCTCCTGCCATCCGGCAGCAAGGCAAATCGCTGGAGATCGGTATTGGGAACGGATACAATTCATTCATGCTTCTCGGTGGCCGGTTCACCCCGGACTACGACTGGTTCTACAATGTTAAAACGGACGGATTCTGGGACAATGCGGATATCTACGACACCTGTGACAAGTCGCTCACCATCAGAAGTTTCATCGCCACGCCACCAATTAAGATGGTACACACCGCCATTGACCACAAGCAGAACCTCCTTGATCAGGCCAAGCAGCTCGACTTTGTGGACAACCTTATTTGCGCAGACGCTTCCCAACTGCACATTGAGGGACACTTTGATCTCATTTTTTCCAATATTCTCTACTGGCTTCCCGATCCGTTTGCCGTCTTGAACGAAGCGGGCAAGCATCTTTCCGACCAAGGACAGATCGTCACCGTTTTTCCCAATCCTTCGTTCTATGCCCATTGCCGCTCCTATGTTGACGAATCCCCGCTCTGGAAACGTCTCAACAGGGGCAGGGCGGATAGCATGATGTGGCATCTCTCCCTTGGTGAATTTCAGGAAAAACTCGCCCAACGCGAAACCGGTCTCAAAGTGATCAAGGCGGAACGTTATCTGGCGGAACAGACCCTGCGTATATGGGATATCGGACTGCGCCCTCTTTCTCCCCACCTGATCAAGATGGCCCAAGCTCTTGCCCCGGAAACCCGTCAGGAGATCAAGGCGGAATGGTGCGAGACCTGCCTCCCCTTTGTGCTGGAGCAGCTCACAATGAATTTGAGCGCGGTCCTGAGGAGGGCGGATACAACTTCGTGGTGCTCGAAAAAACCGCATAGCAAGTTCAAGAGAGAGATACCATGCAACACGTTATTATCAATGCGGCGATCTTCACGGAACGGGATGAATGGGCCCTCAAATCAAGACTTCCCGGCATCGACATCTTTGATCACCTCGCGCAGATCATCGATGCAACCCTGCCCGACGCCATGGTGACCACGTTCACCAACGACCGGGAGATTGAGGAACGGCTCCGCGTCCATTTTTACCGCACCGAACTCGATAAGCAGCTCGAACAGATCGGCTATGCCCTGCCTGTCCGTATCCGGCTGAAGGTCCAACGTTATATGACAGAGAAGGAGTGGCGAAACCTCGTCGACACCAGCGATTTTTACGTGATTAACCCCCAGTACAGCTATGTAACCCAAGACCGGCTGGTGGCCATTAGGGATGCAGTGGACAGTGACAGAGAGCATGTCCACGTCACCTCACGGATTATTGACCACAATGAACACCCTGCGTTTTCCACTGTGGTACAACCCCGCCTGGAGGCTGAAGTCCATTTTTGCACGGACTCCTCGCTGTATTATCTCCATGAAGGAGGACGCATGTTTGTTGACGAAGCTTACCGTGATGCAATTTACAAGAACCGGTCTCATGGTAAAAACGGTATCGTGCTGAGCATTATCGACCATGCCGTCTACGGCATGAGCTCGCCTCTTTTCGTGCAAAACAAATATAACGACAAAACGCTTTTCAACAGTGTCATGGTCAACGGGATCAACGAGCACTGCCCCATGTCCTACCGGCTGCCCGTGTTCAAGCTGCCCAGAGAAATACGCGACTTACCGTGCGCGCCCGGAGTCAACCGATGAAAATAATTTCTACGGATTACCATGACTACGTCTTCAAGGACCACCAGTTGGTGGGAGAGTTCGATCAGATGTATACCAGTGTCTTTTTACTCCGCTGCACCATATGTCGCTGTACGGCTCGCGAGAGGATGTCTCACCTGAAGACTACCCAGTGGCCGATGCCGTTTTTGATCGAGTCCTCTGCCTGCCTCTCTCTCCGGCACTGGGAGAGGCCCGGATTAGAAAAGCAGCCGAAACCGTTCTCCATCTGGCAGAATACTGCCGGAGGTAGCAGAAAGTGAGCGAAGTGTATCGCAGCCACACCACCCCTGTCGCCTTTATCGAGACAGAGGAGCAGCTCTCCATTCTGGAACAAAAGGACCGGGATGAGGATATCCTTGCGGTGGCGTCAAGCCCCATGGCAATGTACCTGCTTGAAAAGGGCACTCGCCGCCACATGGTTCTGAATGCTCTCTTTGACGACGATTCTGCACGACGGGTTTGTGCTGGGCAGTATGCCAAAGCACGCAGTTTCTGCGAACGTGTGGACCAACTTTCAGCAGAGATTCTTGAATACGACGGCCCGATGGAACGGATCTCCAGCCTGTCCATGATGTATTTCGTGATGAGGGCCTTTGCTTCCATGCTCATTCGTTCGAGGCAGGTGAAGGCAGTTCTGAAGCACTGCCGGGCAGACCACGTTGTCCAGATCAACACACCGTCACTGGCTCCGGCCATGAGCAGCATTCCGTACGTGATGGGCCTGACCACAGCACTGTCTCCCAATATCGCCCGGGAACTCGGGCTGACCACAACCGTGTGGGGGGAATCAGCCCCCCGAATGCAGCCTCCTGTTCAGGTTGCATCAACAGCTCGTTCCGCAGTAAAGGGGAGTGGACCATGGCTTGTCATTGATGAACATAGTTATGAGGTGGGCCCCGTTGCGGACGTATGGGAGAAGGAAACCGGAGGCAGCGTTGTACTGCTGGACAGAGTGTTGGCCTCAGTTCCATTCCAACACTCTCTCGACAGGTCCAGGGAGCTGTTCCACAGGCTTGTAAGCGATGAGATACTTATAAAGGGCGGAGATGCCTGCTATGAAGTCCTAGAGCCAATGTTGGCCTATTTCGCTTATATCCACATGCCCAGACAGATCGCGATAGCCCACAACACCAATATCTTCAGAGTCTACACGCCGGGCGTGATGCTGGTGAGCAGCATGGCTTCATCCACGCTGGAATCCGCCAGAGCCGGAGGCCTGCCCTCGGCAGTTTTTCAGCATGGGGGAAGCGGTGTGCAGGAGAACCCGATTCTCGATTACATATGGAGGCTGGGAGCCGATACTCTGCTGACCTATGGCCCGGAAGTGGACCGCCACTTCAACTCCTGGGAATATGATAACGGCATAACCGAAAACGACAATCTGGCCCGCCCTTATGCCGTGGGCTCAATTAAGCTCCACCAGCTCGATGCCGCTTCCCCCGGAGAAATAAATTCCGACGCAGATGTCATGTACATCAACACCACTTTCGGCTCGGATACCAGTTTCTTTTCTCACCAATACACTGACTTCTGGTATTGGGAATTTCAGCAGCGGATACTTCGAACCCTGGCCCAAAAACAGGGAACCAACATCATCAAGGTGCATCCCGCAGAATACGTGAAAAGCCCCTTGAGAGCATGGCTGGTAGATCTGAACGCAGGGAACTGCCGAGTCGTAGATACACCGCTGACAGAGGTATTGGATGCTGCGAAGGCTTACGTCGTTGACACACTGGGAACCGGCATCCTGCAGCTCTGCCTGACCACCAAGCCCATACTTGCGCTGGCTACCGAGAACTTCTTTCAGTTTGACGGCCACGCGCTGGATCTTTTGGAAAAACGGGCAGAACTGTGTCGCTCGCCTGAAGAATTTGCCGAGCGGATTGCAACTTTTCCCGATGCCTCCTCATGGGACATGACACGGCTCGAAAACAGAGATTTCGTCAACGCATATGGCTATCGGCAAGGGACGGACCCGCTTGAGAAGACAATGAAATTTCTGACTGCCATGGCAGGTAAAACCGCTCAAGAGCAATTCGGCATGCCCTGTGTCGTCAATGGCTTCGGAAGAGATGGAGGTTGATTTGATGATTAGGGCCAAACAGACAATCGCTTTAACGCCATCCTCATTTGGCGTGTACGACAGGACACCCATCCGCCTGCTTGAAGAAGCAGGATACGAGGTGCGCCTCAACCTGTACGAGCGAAAGCTCTCCCCTGAGGAGGTCACGGAAGTTTTTGCAGGCTGCATCGGCGTGGTGGTGGGCACTGAGACCATCTCCCGCGAGGCCATGAAATCCCTGCCCGAACTCAAGGTCATCTCCCGTTGCGGCGTGGGCATGGACGGAGTGGACCAGGATGCGGCCACGGAGCTTGGCATCATCGTTGTCAACACTCCCTTCGGCCCGACACAGGCCACAGCAGAAATGGCAGTGGGGCTCATCTTCAATGTTCTGCGGCGGATCAACGTCATGGACCGCGACCTCGCTCCGGTGTCTGGAAAAAACGCATGGGACGACAGCTCAGCGGCAAGAAGGTCGCCGTGCTTGGCCTGGGACGTGTCGGCGAGCGGGTGGCAGGCATACTCAGCGCCATGGGATGCGAGGTCGGGTTCTTTGATCCGATCGTGCCGGAGATGGATTTCCCATATGAGTTCATGCCATTCAAGGAGTTGTTGCAATGGGCGGAGATTGTGACCCTGCACTGCTCCGGCCAATGCGACTGCTCCACAGTCCTTGGGAGGGAGGAGCTGGCAATCCTTTCACCCGGGACCATAGTCATCAACTGCTCCCGGGGCGAACTGTTGGATGAAAAAGCCTTGGTTGAGTTACTCCAAAGCGGCCATCTTGGCGGAGCCGGGCTGGATGTTTATAGGGATGAACCATACTCCGGGCCGCTGCTCGATATGGAAAACGTCGTCCTCACACCGCACGCCTCCTCCTATACCATGGAAGGCCGTGCCATCATGGAGCTGGATTCCGTCAAGAATTTCCTTGTCGCTCTGGAGGAGTTACAATGACAGCCCCCATCAGGTGCCTTGTCTTTGACTGCGACGGCGTCATTCTTGAATCCGTGGATATCAAGACCAGGGCATTCAAGCATGTTTTTGTCCCCTACGGCGAATAGGCCGTTGCCGAGGAGTGCCTGACCGCCCTTGCCGGGGGCATACGGAAAAACGAGTACTTCTCCGAAGAAACCATGGCCGAATTGAAACAGCGGTTTCATCAGTCTCGTGAAGGCGGCGAAGCCACAAGGTGAAAATAATGAGTTTCATCAGCAAAGTGAACCAGGATCAGGTCAACTTTTCCACCCCGCTGGACAACTGGAAGTTCCACTACATGCGGGGCAAGGGGCATTTCTTCCGGTACCTGCTCAACCGGTACCGCTGGCACCACAGTGCCCGGACCAACACTGTCCATCCCTATCCCGAACATGTGGACCTGGAGCTTTCTTCCCGGTGCAACATGCGCTGCCCCATGTGCTACACCCAGACCGACCGTTTCAAGAAGCAGGTCAAGACAGGGTTCATGGAGCGCGATTTCTGGAAAAAGATCATCGACGACTGCGCGGACAACGGTGTTTTCTCCCTGCGCCTGAGCCTCCGGGGCGAGCCCACCATTCATCCCGATTTCGTGGAGGCCGCCCGGTACGCCAAGGAGCGGGGAATCTGCGAGGTATCCAGCCTGACCAACGCTCTGTCCATGACGCCCGACATGTTCGAGGAGCTCGTCCTCATGGGCTTTGACTGGCTGACCATCAGCGCCGACGGCCTGGGCGAGACCTATGAGTCCATCCGCAAGCCCGCCAAATTCGACGAGTTCATGGAGAAGATCAGGCACTTCTCGGCCATTAAGAAAAAGCACCGCAGCATGAAACCCGCCGTCAAGGTCCAGACCGTCTGGCCCGCCATTATGGACGACCCGCAGGAGTACTACGAAACCTTCAGGCCCTATGTGGACCTCGTGGCCTGTAACCCGCTCATGGACTACCTGTTCAAAGATGGCGAGCAGAACAAGATTACCTACATCGAGAACTTCCAGTGCTCGGTCCCCTGGCAGCGGCTCACCATCGGCTCCGATGGCGGTGTCCTGCTTTGCTTCAACGACGAGTTCGCCGACTACTCCATTTGTAACATGGCCGACCACTCCCTGCGTGAAGTCTGGACCGGTGACGTGATGACCAGCTTCCGCGAATGTCATCTGCGCCACAACGCGGTGAACGAGTATTCCTCCTGCAAGAATTGCTACATGCCCCGCGAGGAGACGGATGATTCCGAGGTCTCTATCGACGGCAGGACGGTGAAGCTCACCAAGCTCAAAGGACGTACCAATGAAGTCGGCAAATAGCGGCGGACCGCTCCATTCAAAGCCTGTTTCATAAAAGGACACCACATGGCACCTCTCAAAATGTTCATGGCAGACCTGACCCACACGGGACGCGATATTGCCAACGACAACATGCCGCTGGCTCCGGGGCTGATCGCCGCCTATGCCAAGCAGGCCCACGGCGACGCTCTTGATATCGAACTCTTTAAGTACCCGGAAGACCTCCTGGGCACCCTGAAGCGAGAGCAACCGGACATCCTGACTTTTTCCAACTATGTATGGAACGACAGGCTCAACGAATTCGTCTGCCGCAAGGCCAAAGCCCTCTATCCCGACCTGATCACGGTCAAGGGCGGCCCCAATTTTCCCTTGCGCAGAAACGAGCAGCAGCGCTTCCTCGAAGCACGGCCCCACACGGATTACTACAACCTCAACGAAGGCGAGCTCGCCTTCGACAACTTGATTCGCCACATCATGGAGAACCGGGACTCACACAAGGACGGACGCGTTCTGCAGGGCGTGGCCTATCTGCATGAGGGCGAACTCGTGGCGGGCGAGCCGTTCCCCCGGATGAAGGACCTGGAAGCCGTTCCTTCTCCCTATCTCAATGGCATGCTCGACAAGTTCTTTGACGGCAAGCTGATTCCCATCATCGAGACCGCCCGGGGCTGTCCGTTCAGCTGCAACTACTGCAACGCCGGGTATGAATACTACACTCGGATGTCTTTCTTCGACCTGGAGCGGGTCAAAGCGGAACTGCACTATATTGGGAAGAAAACGCAGGGAACCGGGGTCTCCTATCTCATAATCACCGACATGGACTTCGGCATGTTCGACCGCGACGTGGAAATCGCGCTGGAGATCAAAAAGTGCCAGGAGCTCTACGACTGGCCCTCGTCCATCTACATCGAAACCGGCAAGGAGCGGATCGAGAAGGTCAGCAGGGTAACCAACATCCTCAAGGACTGCATCAGCCTCAAGATGTCCATCCAGAGCCACAATCCCGAAGTGCTGGAAGAAATCAGGCGCAAGAATATCAAGGCGGAAATGTACATGGAGCTCTGCCGGGATGTGCATAACAAGGACAATCTGGTCACTTCGGAGCTGATCCAGCCCCTGCCCAAGGAAACCTATGAAAGCTACATGGACGGCGTGGAGTTCCTCATGGACTCCAAAGTCGACCGGATCATCAACTACACGCTTCAGCTCAATGAAGGCACCGACTACACGTCCGATTCCTATATCGACCAATTCTCCTACATGCGCTGTTTTCGCCCCTACACCAACTGCTACGGGGAGTACGAAGGCGAGGCCATTGTGGAAAGCGAAGCCGTGGGCGTGGCCACCAACACCCTCAGTTTTAATGACTATCTGCAGATACGCAGCATGGCCTTCTTCCTGGAGGTCTACTACAACCATAAGATTTTCTCGGAAGTATGGCGGATCATCGACGAACAGGGCGTGAATCGCTTCGAATTCCTCCGGAGTGCTTTTGACAACATAGGCACGGCGCCGTCCGCGCTCATCAACGCGTTTGAAGCCTTCAAGAAAGAGACCCACGACGAGCTTTTCGAGACCCAGGAATCCATGTTCGAATTCTTCCAGGGAGGCAACCTCAAGAAACTGATCTCCGGCGAATACGGACGAAACGTGATTTTCTCCAACTATAGCGAAGTGGTCGCCCTGCATCTGCGTGAAGCCACCACCTACCTCTTCGACCAGCTCACGGGTGTATGTCCGTCGACGGGAGGGCTGAATGAGCTACATGATTTCACCCTCGCCCGTGCTGAAGGCGTTTTTGCCCCTGACTCCGAAACTAGTATTGAACAGGCCTTGGAGTATGATTTCACCGCATGGATGGATCAGGAAGAACGGCCGCTTGCCGAGTTCAGGCTGGATTCACCGCGCACAGCGGTGCTGTATTTCGACGAAGCGCAGGTGCGGTTGAGAACATTCTGTTTTAACCAGTACGGCTGCGACACCAGAGGATTGGCCCGCACTGTGGCCAAGGTCGGTAATTTTAAGCAGCTTCTGCGAAAATGTAGCTGGAAGGACTAATATATGGCGCATGACAAGGTTTGTATCATCGCCGAGATAGGCGAATGCTTCAACGGAGACATGGGGGTTGCCAAACAGCTTATCAACGAGGCCATGGCTGCGGGATGCGACTATGCCAAGTTCCAGACCCTGGACATCGAGGGCATTGCGGACGACGACCCGGAAAAGGAGTGGTTCGAGTCTGTCGCCCTGGACAAAGCCAAGCTGAAGGAGCTCAAGGAGTATTGCGAAGCGGTAGGAGTGGGCTTTCTCTGCACGCCGGAGAAACTCAACAATGCCGTGGACCTCAAGGAATTGGGCTGCACCGCCGTCAAGATCGCCAGTTCCTGCATCTTGGACCACGAACTGATCGATTACGTAGCCGCCAATTTCCCGGTGGTATTCGTGTCCACCGGCCTTGCTAGCCTGGACGAGGTTCGGGCGATCATGGACAAGCTTGCGGGACTGGAGACAGTCTATCTCATGCACTGCATTTCCGAATACCCCACCGGTCCCCTGCTGGACGAGCGTGGTTTGACCGCCCTTGCTCCCGGCGATGTGCGCCTTCCCATGATGGACATTCTGGCCCGCGAATTTCCTCAGGCGGTCATCGGCTATTCCGACCACACTGTGACCATTTCCGCTCCGGTGGCGGCTGTGGCTCGGGGCGCGATGGTGGTGGAGAAGCATTTCACCCTCGACCGCGAGACTCCGGTGGCCATGTTTGAAAACAACACCGGCTATCAGGGAACCGACCACATCCTTTCACTCACTCCTCCCGAGATGAAAGAGATGGTGAAGCAGATCCGCGAGGTCGAGCAGATGATCACCCCCACTCAGTGGGACCGCACCGACGGAGAGAAACTTCTGATGACCTTTTTACGAGGACGGTTTGCCAACTGATGCTAAATGTCGTTGTGACCCAGGCTGCCGGCGAGGTCGGATTCGGGCATCTCATGGAGTGCCTTGCTCTGGTGAGCCACCTTCCAGGCGGCGAGGACGCCCGTTTCCTGCTGTACAAGAGCTGCGAGCAGGCCGTGTCCCTCGTCCGCGAGCACGGTTTCGAGTGCGCCTTCTGGGAATCCGGTGCGACCCTGCCTCGCTTCGATTGGGGGCTAATGAACACCCGCAACAACAACGTGGCTATGCAGTCCGCCCTGAGACGGGCCTGCGGCAAGCTGATCGTAATCGACGAGCTGGGCAACAAGGAGATGGACTGCGACCTGCTCATCAATTTCGCGGCCCCGGCGCAGTGGCATGAGTATACCTTCAAGGAGCCTGCGCCTCGAATGCTGCTCGGTCCGAAGTATTACCCGGTCCGCGATTCCCTGCTGCGGGCCGCCCAGAAGACGGACAACGTGCCGGGGACCGTACTGGTTACCCTGGGCGGCGTGGACCGGACCCAGAGAACGCTTGATGTAGCGCGGAAGTTGATCAGGACCGATCTCCGTTGCACCTATGTCCTCGGTCCTGGATGTGAAATTTTGGAAAAAGACCTCAAGGAGATTCTTCGGTCCGCTCCTCACAAAGACGAGGTTGTCATCAATCCTGACAATTTCGACAGCCTGTTCGCGGCCTCCGAGTACGTCATTTCAGCTGGCGGCAACACGCTGTATGAGGGGCTCTTTCTCGGCAGCAGACTGCTTGTTGTGTGGGAGGACGAGCACGAACGGGTGCAGTCCGCCCAGCTTGAGGAATGGGGGTGCGCCCAAATAATCGGTAGCCCGGATTTCCTCGATTTCTCCGAAGCATTCGATTTCCATCCCGACTCCTGCACCTCCCCCTGCGATGGAAGGGGAGTGGAGCGAATTCAGTCCGTAGTCAAAGAGATGGTGGCACATGGGTAAGGCTGGCGCCATAGCCTATGTTGAAACGCAGTTTCAGCTGGACCTGCTGAACCACTACGACCCGAAACAACAGATTCCGGCTGTGGTCTGCACCCCTGCCCTCGAATACGCCTTGTTGAATACACAGCGGCGCTCCCTGCGTCCCAATGCGGTTTTCAGCGATAGCGACGCCTACGAAGCCAGCCGACAGACCTACGCCCTGACCCGCTCCCTGTGTGAAGAGATAGACAGGACCACCTGCGAGGTCTTCGGCTACACGGGACCGGTGGAGCGGATTTCCACCATCTCTCTGTTCTATTACATGAAGATGTTCGTGGACCACATGAAGGTGCGCTCCAGCCAGATCCTCTCGCTCCTGGAGCAAGGAGGGTACGACACCCTTATGGTGTTGCCGAGCGAAGAAGTAAAGCCTGAGTTCTCCATCCATCCGTATAAAAGGGGAACCACATCCGCCATCGCTCCCATCATGGCCCGCAGGCTGGGCATGGAGATCGTGCAGGTGGCCCCGGCTCTCCCGGCTCCCGAGTACCCTCCACAGAAAATTATCGCCCGGCCCGAAGCTGCTCCCAAGGCGGTGTCCCCCTGTCTGCTCATTGATGAGAAATCCTATGAGAGCGGTCCGGTGCCCGAGCGGTGGAAGCAGGAAACCGGCGGCGATGTCGTGAACATTGCCGAGGTGATGAAACTGGCCGCACCCACCGCCGCCCATTTTGAAAAAGGCAGGCAGCTTCTTGAGGCATTACGGCGCAATCCCGCCGTGCAGGCTCTCTGCACCTGGCAGGGGGGCAGCCTCATGGAAGTGGCGGACCCGCTGCTGGCCTGCCTCGCCCTTTCCTATATTCCGAGACAGGTAGCCCTTTCGGAGACCACGAAAGCGTTCAGCGCGTTTGCGCCGTGTGCCATGCTTGTCAGCAGCATGGGGGTGTGCGTGCATGAGAATGCCAGAGCGGCCGGGATGAAGAGCTTTGTCTATCAGCACGGAGGCTGTGCCGTGAGGGAAAACCCTCTCCTGGACTATGTCTGGCGGTTCGATGCCGACTATCTTCTGTCCTACGGGCCGGGAACCAGCTCCTATTTCAAGTCCTGGGATCACGGGAACAACATTGTTTGCGGCGACACTGTCGCCATGCCGCATTCTGTGGGGGCGCAGCAACTCAGGGAACTTGAGCGCAAAAAGCTCAGCGGTAGGGAACAATACGGTCTCATGTTCATCTCCACCATGCAGGCTGGGGACATGATTTTCTACTCTCATCACTTCTCTGATTTCTGGTATTGGGATTTCAAGAGAAAACTGGTATCCGTGCTGTCGGAAAAGGAATGTGAGTGCGCCGTCAAAGTACATCCTCACGAATCTGCGGACGCTCCCCTCAAGCCATTCATGGAAGAGCAGTCCATCGACAACTGCGAGATCGTGGCCGCTCCGCTCGTTGACTGCCTGGACAAGGCCGAGGCGTTTGCCGTGGATTCCTTCAGCACCTGCATCCTGCAGCTCTGTCTGACCACCAAGCCCATACTTGCGCTGGCCATGGAAGAGTTCTTCCGATTCAACCCGGAAGCACTCGAATTGCTGGAGCGGCGCGTGGAACTGTGCCGTAGCGAAGAGGAATTTCTTAACCGCTTGAAAAGCTTCCCGGAAGAAGAGACATTCAATCCCGACAGACTGCATAACCGGGAATTCCTGGAGGCGTACGGGCTGGGCGAGGACGATCCGACGGAAGCGGCCATTCGTTTCATACAGAAGACACTGTCTGACGTGGGACGGAAGCCAGTTGAACAAGGTCGGATATAACAAGCGGAGAAAAGGTCCATGACCAACAGTAAACAGACAATCGCTTTAACGCCATCCTCATTTGGCGTGTACGACAGGACACCCATCCGCCTGCTTGAAGAAGCAGGATACGAGGTGCGCTTCAACCCGTACGAGCGAAAGCTTTCCCCTGAGGAGGTCACGGAAGTTTTTGCAGGCTGCATAGGCGTGGTGGCGGGCACTGAGACCATCTCCCGCGAGGCCATGAAATCCCTGCCCGAACTAAAGGTCATCTCCCGTTGCGGCGTGGGCATGGACGGAGTGGACCAGGATGCGGCCACGGAGCTTGGCATCACCGTTGTCAACACTCCCTTCGGCCCGACACAGGCCACAGCGGAAATGGCAGTGGGGCTCATCTTCAATGTTCTGCGGCGGATCAACGCCATGGACCGCGACCTTCGCTCCGGTGTCTGGAAAAAACGCATGGGACGACAGCTCAGCGGCAAGAAGGTCGCCGTGCTTGGCCTGGGACGCATCGGCAAGCGGGTGGCAGGCATGCTCAGCGCCATGGGATGCGAGGTCGGGTTCTTTGATCCGATCGTGTCCGAGATGGATTTTCCATATGAGTTCATGCCATTCAAGGAGTTGTTGCAATGGGCGGAGATTGTGACCCTGCACTGCTCCGGCCAATGCGACTGCTCCACAGTCCTTGGGAGGGAGGAGCTGGTAATCCTTTCACCCGGGACCATAGTCATCAACTGCTCCCGGGGCGAACTGTTGGATGAAAAAGTCTTGGTTGAGTTACTCCAAAGCGGCCATCTTGGCGGAGCCGGGCTGGATGTTTATAGGGATGAACCATACTCCGGGCCGCTGCTTGATATGGAAAACGTCGTCCTCACACCGCACGCCTCCTCCTATACCATGGAAGGCCGTGCCGCTATGGAGCTGGATTCCGTCAAGAACCTCCTTGTCGTTCTGGAGGGGTTACAATGACAGCCCCTATCAGGTGCCTTGTCTTTGACTGCGACGGCGTCATTCTTGAATCCGTGGATATCAAGACCAGGGCATTCGAGCATGTTTTTGTCCCCTACGGTGAAGAAGCCGTTGCCGAGGTCCGGGATTTCCACCTGCGATTTGGCGGGGTGAACCGGCTCAAAAAATTTGCCCACGTTATTAGGACAGTGCTTGGAAGGGAGATGACACAACAGGAATCATCCACACTCAATGACGAATTTTCCGCCTTCTGTACCGACAGCCTGCTGGACTGCCCCCTTGTGGACGGCTTTCTCGAAGTCGCGGAGCGGTGGTGCACCATCCTGCCCAGCTATGTGGCTTCAGGCGCTCCCCAGGACGAACTGGACCAGATTCTGAAACATAAAAATTTATCGCGTTTTTTTGAAGGGATATATGGATCACCACACAAGAAGGAAAACATCATCACCATGGCGGCCAAGCGGCACGGAATCGACGTTGCCTCCGTGCTGATGATAGGTGACGCGGGTACGGATCTGGACGCCGCCAGCAAAACTGGCAGTGCTTTCTATGGGCGAGGGGAATTCCCTGCTCCGGTGGCGTGGAGCGAGGACCTCACCGGACTAGCTCAATACCTTGCAACAGCCGCAGGATAGATTTGGAGAGACCATGAGCACCATCAAAACTGTTACCACCCGGCATGGTGATATCCGCATGGATTGTCCCGGCCCGACCACTCTCATGCGCGCGGAAACCTTTAATGAAAAGGAACCGGAGACCCTGGAATGGATCGATTCCTTTGCACCGGAAGATGTCCTGTGGGATATCGGGGCCAATATCGGCTGCTACTCGCTCTATGCAGGACTGAGGGGACTCCGCACCTGTGCATTCGAGCCGGAGGCAGGCAACTACTGGATGCTCAACCGCAATCTCACCCTCAACGACCTGCCCGGCGAAGTCCTCGCATATAATATCGCCTTTGACCGGACAGAGCGGCTGGGGGTGCTCAATGTCACTTCTCAGGACGTCGGCGGTTCGCTCAATCAGTTCGGCACACCGCAGGATGTGGTTACGGAAGTCGTGGATCTGCAGGTCTACTCGCACCAGGGAATGATAGGGTTTTCCATTGACAATTTCATGAAGACCTTCAAACCGCCCAGGCCGGATCACCTCAAGATCGATGTGGACGGGCTGGAATCGCACATCCTGCTGGGCGCGCCCGAGACGCTCAAGTCGGTATCTTCCGTTCTGGTGGAGATCAACAGCAAAGATGACAGGCTGGTTGACCTGATCACCACCACCCTATACGAAGCTGGCCTGCTTCTGTTGGAAAAACGACAGGCACCTTTGTTGGCCGAGACGGACTTCGCCTCCATCTTCAACTATATTTTCCGCCGGTAAAAGGAGCCTCATGCGCGTAACCATCCACCAGCCGGAGCATCTGCCGTGGCTCGGCCTTCTGCACAAAATGCAGGATGTCGATGTCTTTGTGGTGCTGGATAACGTCCAGTACCGGCGCAGGTATTTCCAAAACCGCAACAAGCTGCGGTCCGGTCCGGGGGAGGGGGGCGTGCAATGGATCACCGTGCCAGTCCAGGGCGGAAAACGGGATGAGACGCTGATCAAAAACGTGCGCATCGACACTACCGGCAAGGCGTGGCAGCGGAAGAATCTTGCTTCCGTCAGGAAATGCTATGGCAAGGCCCCCTATTTTGATGCTTATTTCCCGGGATTCGAGGCCATATACTCCCGTGAGACGTCGTGGCTTTGTGAACTCAACACCGACCTGCTGTACTGGCTCATGCAAGGATTCGGCATTGATGTCCCGTTTGTGTGGGCATCGGAGCTTCCGGTCCGGGGAACGGCGAGCGACCTGATCCTCTCCATCTGCGAGGCAACCGGGGCCACATCCTACTTTTCCGGTATTTCCGGCAATGATTATCTGACCATGACGAGCTTTGCCCAGTCCGGAGTCGAGGTGGATTTTCAGGAGTTCCACCACCCCATTTATAAACAGTTGCATCAACCGTTTATTCCCTGCATCACTTCGCTGGAGTTGCTGTTTCTTTATGGGCCGGGCGCCCGCGCCATCCTCAACGGGGAAGGTGTGGAGCAAATGGACACATTGTTTCTCTAACTTCAGGCCCAAGCGGAGGTTGTGAGATGAGAGTATTGGTGATTGCACCGCACATGGACGATGAGGTCCTTGGCTGCGGTGGGTCCATAGCCCGTCATGTGGCGGACGGAGATACCGTGCATGTGGTGGTGGTGGCCAACCGGGCATACGGCCATGTCTATGACGAAGCGCTCATCGAGCGGGAAAAGGCATGCTGCCGCGAGGCGCAGAATATTTTGGGATATCAGGATCTCACCTTTCTCGACCTGCCGGATGAAAGACTGGACACCGCTCAGATCGACGTCATCGTGCCTCTGGAGAAGGTGGTCAACGAGTGCAGGCCCGACTGGGTCTACATGCCGTTTGTGGGCGACATTAACCAGGACCACCGTGCGGTCTCTCATGCGGCCTGCGTCACCTGCCGACCATTTGCGCCGGTGCAGATACAGCGTTTGCTCTGTTACGAGGTCCCATCCTCCACGGATCAGGCGCCAAGCAGCCTGACCCCGTACTGCCCCAATGTCTACGTGGACATCAGCGAGTCATTGGAACGCAAGACGGCTGCCATGGCCGCCTATGCTGCCGAGCAACACCCCTTCCCGCACCCCCGTGCCGAAAAGGCTCTTTCCGCCATCGCGGTGAAGCGGGGCATGGAAGCGGGACTGGAGGCAGCCGAAGCCTTCATGCTGCTCCGTGAGGTGCATAAGTGAGCGACCTGATCTGCTGTGTTCAGGCCCGAATGGGGTCCACCCGGTTGCCGGGCAAGAGTCTCATGGAGGTCCTTCCGGGGATGTCCCTCATTGAAATGGTGCTGCGCCGTTGTCTGGCCGCTCGACTGCCGGAGAAAGTGGTGTTGTGCACCAGCAGCGACGAGGCGTGCGCCCCCATGGCAGAGCTTGCCCATAATTTGGGAGCAGAGGTGGTTCGCGGCTCGGAAAACAACGTCCTGTCCCGTTTTGTGGAGGCCATGAACCGGTACGCCCCCCGCTATGTGGTACGGGTGTGTGCGGACAATCCCCTGGTTGATCCCGGCCTAATGGATATGATAGCCGAATCGACCATGAGGGCAGGGGGTGTCTATGGCAGGTTCGAGGGATTGCTGGATGGTCTCGGTTGTGAAATTGTTTCGGCAAGCGCGCTGAAGGCTGCCATGCAGGACGCTACTCCGGAAGTCCGCGAGCACGTCACCGCCTTTGTGGACTGCGAGGACGGTGACGCGTGCCATCTGCCCCATGCCCCGGCCCGGCTGGCCAATTCGGTTGACCGCCTCGATATCGACACCGAAGCGGACATGGAGCGGATGCGGACATTCATTGCCGCCCTGCCTCCGGGGGAGGCTCCCCTGTGGAGTGCGGAGGTTATTGCCGCGGCACTCCACAGGTAAGTTGTTGAATGGTGCCTTTTTTGCAAAAAAGGAAGGGGGGCCATCAGAGAGCCGTTTTTTCCCACAGAGGAGGTCAGAGATTGGCATGGCGGAACAGAGGACCCAAAATCATTTATACACTGAATTAACTAAGGATCAACATGGTACGGACAGTTGAACATAACGGGAACATACTGGCGATCATCATCCCTGCCGATTTCAGCGAGGATGGTGTCAGGTTCTTTACCCCGGACCAATTTTCCCAGCAGCTTGCCTTTATGAAACATCCCAAAGGGCATGAGATTCAGCCCCATGTCCACTGCCCGGTGCCGCGCGAAGTCCAATACATCCAGGAAGTCCTTGTGATCCGCCGCGGCAAGCTGCGAGTGGATTTCTACGATGGCAAGGAATACCTTGAAAGCCGGAAGCTGGGGCAGGGGGATGTCATCTTGCTCGCCTCGGGCGGCCACGGGTTCAAGGTGCTGGAAGAACTCGAAATGATCGAAGTGAAGCAGGGGCCCTACGGGGGCGAGGACAAGGTGCGGTTTACTTCAGTGTGTGAAGACAAGATTTTGTTCAAGGACTGATCCATGAATTTTATTCCCGTACACGAGCCGCTTTTAGACGGTCGAGAAAAAGAGCTGCTCATCGAATGCATCGAGACCGGCTGGATTTCCTCGGAAGGAACTGCGGTGAAACAGTTCGAGCTGAGGATGGCAGACCTGACCAGACGCCGGTTCGCCCTTGCGGTAAGCAACGGCTCCACTGCCCTGGATATTGCCGTGAAATCCCTTGGCCTTGCCAAGGGCTCCGAAGTCATCTTGCCTTCATTCACGATTATCTCCTGCGCCGCAGCCATCGTGCGGGCCGGGCTGGTTCCCGTGGTGGTGGATTGCGACCCCGTTACCTGGAACATAACAGCAGACCATGTGCGGCAGGCTATCACCCCGAAAACCGGAGCCATCATGGCGGTGCACATTTACGGCCTGCCCGTGGAAATGCGGGAGATGGAGGCCCTCGCCAGGGAATACGGCCTGAAAATAGTCGAGGACGCAGCCGAGGCCATCGGCCTTGAGTGCGCCGGGAAGCCGTGCGGCAGCTTCGGCGACGTCAGCGCTTTCAGCTTCTACGCCAACAAGCTGGTGACCACAGGTGAAGGCGGCATGATCCTGACGGATGACGAATCCATTGCTGAGCGATGCAGCAGCCTGCGCAACCTGTGTCACATGCCCGGAAAGCGATTCCATCACGAGGAACTGGGTGTGAACGGACGCATGGGCAACCTCCAGGCCGCTGTGGGCTGCGCCCAACTGGAGCGCCTTGAGGAATTCGCACAACGTCGGAGGGAGATCGGCGCTGCCTACAATGATCTTTTCAAGGATGTGGCGGGCGTGACTCTGCCCTGTCCCGCAACCGGCTACGCCGACAATATCTACTGGGTGTACGGCCTGGTTTTGGACGACGAAGTCCCTATGGACGCCGAGCAGATGATGGCCGCCCTGCGGGAGAAGGGAATCGGCACCCGCCCGTTTTTCTGGCCCGTGCACGAACAACCGGTCTTTCAAAAGATGGGGCTGTTCAAGAACGTTTCGTACCCAGTTTCCGAACGGCTCGCCCGACGCGGCCTGTACATTCCTTCCAGCCTTTCTTTGGGAAAGACGGAGCTTGAGCGCGTGGCCGACAGTGTGAAGCAGATTTTGGCGGAGGCATGACCATGGTTTTTGATGAGTATGCACGCTGCTACGACATGTTTTACCGGGACAAACCCTATGCCGACGAGGCGTGATATGTGGCGGACCAGATCCGTGAGCAGGCTTCTGGTGCTCAGTGCGTACTCAACATGGCTGTGGAACGGGTAGGGATGACTGCGAACTCGTCAAACTCGACTTTGACGTCACCGGGGTGGACCAGTCGGAAAGGATGGTCGAACTGGCTCGTGGTAAGATTGACGATCATGGTCCCGCCTTACCTCCGAATGTGGAGACATACGGAGTTGGCGCGGTAGGGATTTCGATGCTGTGATCTCGCTACCCACGGACTGGGGCTGGAACGTAGCCATGGTGCTTTGCAAACGGTAGGCCGCTGGAGAACAACGGTATGCAACACAACAATATTGCCGACATGAAAGGCAAAATCCTTGGCCTCGACGAGATTCCGGGTGGCCTGCGCATCGCCATCTACGGAAGCGGGGACTATGGCAAGCAGGTGTACGGCACCCTGCGAGACCGTTGTGAGATTCCGTTTTTTGTGGACTCCTTCAAGGCGGGCGAGTGCAATGGCATCCCCGTACTCAAGCTGGACGATTTTCTTGTCCGAACGGCAGAGATCGACCTTGTGGTCATTGCCTCGATCATGTGGTTCGAGATTGAAGATGGACTGCAAAACGCCGGGTACGAGGACTTCACCACCATAGGCGACAATAATTTGACTCTTCAGGTTTATACACAGGAAGAGGCTGCGCAATGCGAAGCGGATTTTCAGCGTGTGGCCAGTCTTTTTGCCGATCCGGAACAGAAGCGGCTGTACCAGGGGCTGACCGCCTGTCGATGCGGCAACGGCTCCCTGCGCTGCCTGCAGCAAGACCTGGCGGGCATTTCTTCCATGTTCAGCCCCATGGATCGCCAATACCTCGACTTTGTGGACTTCTCCTGCATGCGCCTTTTGGTTGAAGGGGGCATCTTTGACGGTATGAATACTGCATATTTCCTTGACCGGATGCCTGCGGACGCCCGTCTCTACGGATTCGACCCGCTCATCAGCGGACGCATCGTCCACCAGCGGGCTGCCGATGACGAGCGGACGGTCTTGATGCAGGCCGCATTATGGGACCGGGAGGCCGAGCTGCACTGGAACCCCAGCGGCGGAGGCGGCTATGTGGGCGAGGAATTCCGGCCAGGCTCCAGCCCGGTGAAGGCATTGAGTGTGGACGAATTCAGAAAAAAGGGGCATGCCCCGGTGGATTTCCTGAAATTAGATGTGGAAGGGGCCGAGATGAGAGTGCTGGAGGGAGCCCGCAGAACCCTTGTCGAGGACCGCCCCCAGCTCGCCATATCCATCTACCACAGCAAACGGGATTTCTTTGAAATTCCAATATTTTTGAGTGACCTCCTAGAGGATTACACATACCAGTTGGGGCACTATTCCCCGACGCTCTGCGAAACGATTTTCTATGGCGTTCCCAATGAGATCGTCGCAGTGTAAGCAAATATTGTCATATGCTGGAAGAAAAACAGGTTTATAAAGAGTGGGCTGCAGACAAGAAGTGGAACCCCTTCAACAGCTACAAACTTCTTGCCCAGGTCTATCGCTGGAAACTCATTGTTGAAGGCCAGCCCGTGCCCCAGCCCGCGCTGGTGACGGTGGACCCGGTGAATATCTGCAACCTGAAATGCATCTGGTGCAATGCCGATTACATCCTGAACAACCGCAACAACCGCATGGCAAGGGAAACCCTCCTTGAGATAGCCCAAGGGCTTGGCTCCTGGCAGGGAAGCCCCATGTGGCCCGCCGGGGTTGAGGCCGTGTGCATCGCAGGCGGCGGCGAACCTCTGCTCCATCCCGCTGTAGGCGAGTTCATCAATGCGCTGGTCGAACACGGCATCGAAGTGGGCGTGGTCACCAACGGCGTGCATATCGACCGCTTCATCCCCCAGCTTGCCAAGTGCACCTGGGTGGGCGTGTCCGTGGACGCCGGAAGCGAAGAAGTTTTTGAACAGCTCAAGGGCAAGAGGGAATACACCAAGGTGTGCGATAATATCGCCAAACTGGTGGAGTACTCCAGAGAGCATGAAACCCGGCTGGGCATGGACCGTCCGGGATACGGCGTCAGCTTCAAGTACCTGCTCTACAACGGCAACCACGTGGACATCTACAAGGCAGCGGTCAAGGCCCGCGAGATCGGCTGCAAGAATTTCCACCTGCGCCCGGCCGGACTGGCGTGGGATAAGCTCTCTACCACGGACGGCGGGCTGCTCAAACCCGAAGTCCGGGAATATCTGGTACGGGAAATTCAGGCCGCGCGTGAGCTGGAAAAGAGTGACTTCGGCGTGTTCGGTATCACGCACAAGTTCGACGAGACCCTGAACCGCTCCAACTGCTTTGAGACCTGTCACGCCATTTTTATGACCTGCGTCTTTATGCCGCCCCGCCATGATGGCGAGAGATTCAGCGTCAGCCTCTGCTGCGACCGTCGCGGTGACAGCCGCTTGGAATTCGCGGGTGACATGAACAGCTTCGCCGATCTGGAAACCGCCTGGGGCAGCAAGGAGCATTGGGACATTTTCCGGGCCATCAACCTTAAACACTGCCCCCGCTGCACCTATCAGCCTCATAACAACATTTACGAACAGGTCATCGAGAACGACAGCATGACCTACAAGTTCATCTAGAGGATCGTTTATGAAGCCGCTGGTCAGCATCGTTGTCCCGTCCTACAATCAGGCGCACTATCTCACCATGTCATTGGATAGCGTCTTTTTTCAGAACTATCCGAACCTGGAAATCATCATCTGCAACCACGGCTCCACCGACAACACATCAGAAGTCATTGCTGACTACCTCAAGGGGCTGGAGAGTGAGCAGGTGGATTTTCTGGAGCGGCTGGACGAGGACGGCAAGACCCTGCAACGTAAGACAGAACTGCGTTTTCCCCAGGGACGGCAGGTCAAGGTGTGCGAAAGCACCGAGAACCTCGGCGGCACTGCGTCCTACAACGTGGGATTTCGCAACGCCACTGGCAAATATTGCATGTACCTCGTGGGGGACGATTATTTTACCCCGGATGCCCTGGCCCGGATGGTGGATGTCATGGAAGAAACCGGCGTGGACGTGGTCTACACCGACATGTTCGTCGTCAACGATGCCGGAAATATTTTGCAGCGCCTGTCCAAGCCGGCCTACTCCTTTGAAGCCTGTTTCTGCGAGTGGTTTCATCTGGGCGTAAACCGCCTCTACAAGCGGGAACTGCACGAGCGGTACGGCTATTATGACGAGTCCATCCGCAATGCCAACGACTATGACATGTTCCTCCGGTTCGCCATGGAAGGAGCCACATTCCGCCATATTCCCGAAGTGCTGTACTACACGCGCAAGCACTCCAACCACGCGGGCGTGGAACCAGCCTCCTGGGCCAACGGCGGGTACAGCAACCTCATGCTCGAAAGCATCGAGTGCGCCAAGCGCGCCCGCACTCACCTTGAGCGGATGAATAAGGGGGGCGCATGAAATTATCGGTAATCGGACTGGGCAAGCTGGGGCTGTGCACGGCCTGCTGCCTCGCCCGGGCAGGATACGAGGTCGTGGGCATGGATATCCGCGACGCGTATGTGGAAGGCCTCAGGCAGGGGCAAATTCCCTTTCATGA
Source organism: Desulfovibrio sp. 7SRBS1 (assembly GCF_049723905.1). NCBI lineage: Bacteria > Pseudomonadati > Thermodesulfobacteriota > Desulfovibrionia > Desulfovibrionales > Desulfovibrionaceae > Desulfovibrio > Desulfovibrio sp. 7SRBS1. The sequence continues at coordinate 519,327 of NZ_JBJKFD010000001.1, forward strand.
AGCCGGTCTCGATGTCCTGCTGGCCGAGGTTAAGGGTAATCTCCACCTGACCACCGACATGGCTGAAGCTGTGGAGCGTACGGACGCTGCCCTGATCATCGTGCCGACCCCCTCCACCGAAGACGGCTCCTTTTCCAACGAATATCTGGTGCGCGTGTTTGAAGGGCTTGCACCGGCCCTGAAGGCCAAGGACTCCTTTTTTGTGGTGGACGTGGTCAGCACGGTCATGCCCCTGTCCAGCGACAAGGAGCTTATCCCGCTGTTGGAAGAACTCAGCGGCAAGCAGATGGGCAAGGATATCGGCTATGCCTACAATCCGGAATTCATCGCCATCGGCTCCGTCATTCAGAATTTTCTCTATCCGGACCTCGTACTCATCGGCGAGTCCGACAGCCGCACCGGCTCCTTGATGCAGGAAGTGTATGAGAAAACCTGCGATAATACTCCGGTTATATGCCGCACCAGTGTGGTCAACGCCGAAATCGCCAAGCTCTCCATCAATTGCTACTGCACTATGAAAATAAGTTTTGCCAACAATCTTAGCCTGTTGTGTGAGAATATACCCGGAGCGGACGCCCATGAAATCGCGGCCCTCATCGGCAACGATACGCGCATCGGTACCAAGTATATCCGTCCGGGCCTCGGTTTTGGCGGCCCCTGCTTTCCGCGTGACAACGAAGCGTTCATCCGGTGTGCGGAACTGGCAGGCACCAAGGCCCCCATCCAGGAGTCGGTGGTCGCGGTCAACAATTCCATGGTCGATGTTTTTGTGGAACGCATCCATAAGGCGGTTTCGGCCCCAGATGGGGTGGTAGCCCTGCTGGGGCTTTCCTATAAGCCAGAGACCTACCTGACGGAGCGCTCGCAGTCACTTGATATCGCACGTGAGCTGACCAGGCGGTATCCGCGGCTCACCGTCCGGGTGCATGACCCCATGGCAAAGGAGAACGGACCGTGGGAACAAACCGAGACCGTGGCGCAATGCGTGGAAGGTGCGCACGTGGCAGCCATTCTGACGCCGTGGAAAGAATACATGGAAGTCAGCTGGGCTCAGGGCATGGCCGCCGGATCAGTTGTCGTGAACTGCTGGACATAGAGACCACCCGAAATATGAATTTCACGGCATACCAATAACGGCGGGATACCCATGGATTTACCGATTATCGTGCAGTGCACCAATCACTCCCCGACTTTTGAGGACAGGGGACTTGAGATTCTGAAGGACGAGTACACCATGCTCGGCTTCCTTCTGCATCGGCTCAAGGCCTGCTGCACCGAAGATGTCGTGCTGGCCACTTCAGTCTCGCCCAAGGACGACTCTCTGATTCGAGAAGCAAAAAAGTATGAAGTGCAGACCGTGCGCGGCGAAATGTCCAACCTGGTCTTCCGGCTCCTGACTGCGGCGGACGCCATCAAGGCTGAACGGTTTGTGCGTGTCCTGGGCAACTACCCCCTTGTGGATGCCGAAGCCCTGCTGCGTCTGGTTGATGCCCACATGGAACGCGGCGTAGACTACAGCTATAATGAATATCTCGGCGGTGTTCCCCTAGGAATGGGCTGTGAAGTTATAGAAACCGACGCGTTACGCCAGCTTGAGGGGCAAAAGCTCACTGATAATCAACAGGCCGTCGCAACGTTGTACATGCGCCAGCACCCTGAATTGTTCACCATTCATGCCGACGCGCCCACCATTGAGCGCAACGGCTACAAGGTGCTTGTGGAGACCCGTGCCGACCTTGAATTGGTTCGAGATATTGCCCGGCATGTGGACGACATTACCTCCCGGAGCGTGGCCGCGTATCTGGACGAACACCCCGTACTTGCCAGAAGCAACATCGAAGAGAGCGTCCCGGAGGTGGGCATTGAAAAGCTGTATCTCCATCCGGCCAAGCTGGAGGGACTGCACGGCGTGGAAAAGGGCGTACCCGACCCGACATTTCCGATCAGCGTGGAACTCTCCCTGACCAACAAATGCAACCTGCGGTGTGTCTGGTGTTCCGATCAGGACCTGCGCAGTCGGCAGGGGTACAATAGTGAGCTGACCCGTGACGAATTGAATACGCTCTTTGGCGAACTCAAGACAGGGGGAACGTGCGGCGTGGTCATTGAAGGCGGGGGCGAACCCACTCTGCATCCTGAATTTGAGGAGGTCATCGCCGACCTTGCAAAGGCAGAGCTGCCTGCTGGCCTCATCACCAACGGCACCCAACCTCTCAGCCCGGAAACCTGCGCGCGGTTCGACTGGATACGTGTCAGCCTGGATGCTTCCACTCCGGAGGAATTCCGCCGTTTCAAGGGGCGCGATTACTATGAACGTGTCCTCGACAACATCGCCTTCTACGCACAGCACTGCCCCACCGTGGGCGTGGGCTATGTGGTGACTTATGATAATCTTGGCGACATGGAATCCCTCATTTTGCGAATCCGCGAGTATGGCGTCCGATACATCCAGATGAGGCCGGTGGTGGATGCACCGGAACTCAGTCCCGGCCTCATGGACCTGAGTCATCTTATGCGCTACCAGGGCAAGGATTTTTCCGTCATCATCGCAGGCATGAAAGATAACGCAGTCAAGGGCAACGCCGGCCTGCCTTGCAAGACGCACAGCATATCCTCGGTCATCTGTGCCGAGGGGAGCGTGTTTCTGTGTGGTCGCATGAATGTGTATGACTGGCTGGAGCCCATCGGCAACCTCAGGAATGCCTCCTTCGGAGAAATTTGGGAGGGCGACAAGCGCAGACAGCAGCACGCTATGGTGTTCGATGCCGGTTTCTGCTCCAAGCATTGCCCTGCCTGCCGCATCACGTCCTTCAACCGGCTGTTCGGCCGACTCGGCAAAATACGAACACCCAACTTCATATAGAGATACGCGATGAAAATTCCCTTTGATGCGTCCTGCCGACGCCGCTACAACGAGTTGCTCGAAGAAATTTTTGACTCCAATTTCTGGTCCGAAGGCCCGATCATGCACCGCTTTGAGGAAGCCTTCGGCGAGTTCGCGGGCCTGCCAGGCAAGGCTGTCTGCAACTGCGGGGCCGGACTGCTCGCTTGCATGGAATACGCGGATGTCCGGGGCGGCAAGGTCATCGTGCCGTCCAACACCTTTCGAGCCACGGCACAGGCCGCCAAGATGGCCGGGGCCGAGGTGGTATATGCAGACTGCAACCGCGCCGACCTCTGCCTGAGCCTTGACGACCTCAAGCGTAAGTGGACCCCTGAGGTCAAGGCCGTGGTGGTCGTCCACATCGGCGGGCACCTTGCCTTTGAGATCGAAGGCATTGCTCAGTTTTGCGCCGAGCGCGGCGTGGTCCTTATCGAGGATTGCGCCCACTGCCATGGTGCCGATTGGAACGGAAAAAACGGCGGTTCGTGGGGGCTGGCCGGAGTCTATTCCTTCTACGCCACCAAGACCATGCCGCTAGGCGAAGGTGGCATGGTGGTCAGCAGGGATGCGGAATTCCTGAATTGGCTCACCATGTTCCGCAACTACGGCAAAAAGGTGGAAAACGGCGTGGTCAGCTATCCGCTGGAAAACGGCTTCAATTTCCGCATGAACGACGTCACTGCCGCACTGGGCCTGGTCCAGCTGGAGCAGATGCCGGACATCCTGGCCTGGAAGCGGAATCTTGCCGCCAAATATGACACTATTTTCAGCAACAGGGTGGAATTCCCTGAGGGTATGACATCCGGTTATTACAAGTATATCGTGTTCGGAGAGGAGAACCTCACCCAGCGTACCGGGCAGGTGTTCGGCCCCACCGACCTCTGCCATGTGGTGGACGGCTTATCCGGGGATTCTCTACCCAACTCTGTCTGGGTGGCTGAGAACCACCAGTGCCCGCCCATGTGGTATGGCTGGGACCACGCTGACGATTCCCCGGAAGCATTACGGGCCCTTTTGCTGGAAGACAAAAAGTAGGCGCGACTGGGCACCTCTTTTACAAACAGCCGCCGGTTCCACCAAGCCCTGGGATACCAGACTCCAGACGAGCTATATTTCAAAAATTTATTGCAGGCGGCATAACGGATGAATGACAAAGAAACCATGAAGGGGAAAGGCACCTAAAAGCAGATACAAAATCTGTCTTGATTATTCGCGCAGGTTAGTGTGGGAAAAAAGTCTTCGCCGTGTCGTCCGTAGGCGAAGGGCCTGCAATATTCCCCTCAATGTGACAGCTCCCACAACTACCAATCCGCCAACTACCGCCCACTTGCCAGGGAATTCTCCATACCCCAAAGCCACCCATACTGGGTTGAAGACAGGCTCCAGAGTCATAATGAGAATGGCCTCCAGCGCTCCCAGGCGTTTGATGCACCACACGTACAGCAACAGAGAGATTCCCTGCTGGAAGATACCCAGGTAGGCAAGCCCCATCCATCCTGCGGCGTTGGGGACTCCTTTCAGCAGAAATGGGACGCCGACAATGGCTGCCAGAATATGCCCAAGCATGACTGATTCTACTGGGGAAGTGTCTTTTTGGGCCCTCATGCATAACGTGAATGCGGCATAGCACAGCCCTGTACTCACGGCGATGAGGTTGCCCCACAACCCGCTGGGTGAAAGTTTGTCCATGAAGAAAAGAATCATGCCGCTCATGGTGACGCCAATGAAAAACCAGTCGCTGGGGCGGGTTCTTTCCTTGAGCACAAGAGGAGCAAGCAAAGCTACGTATATTGGAGCCGTATACGCCAGAAGGATGGCATTTGCCGAAGTGGTCAGCTTTGTAGCGACAACATTGGTAATGAGGAGACCTGCATATCCAGCTGCAGCGGCCAGTTGAGCCCGGCTCCAAGTGAAGTTGAATTTCCCCCAAAGCAGAACTCCCAAGGTCGCCACGGAGATGGCGCTACGCATCCCGGTAATGGCCATGGGATTGCAGTCAAGAAGCTTAATGGCCAAGCCGCCGGAACTCCATATCAGCGCAGTCGCCGCCAGGAGTAACGCAGGGAAGAGTTTGTACTGCATTTGGGCCTCGAAAAATGAAACAAGAATGAGTGCGGTTTAATTACTGCGAGTCATGGGGAAAGAAAAGCTGTTTCAGAATGTGGTGTGGACAACAGCGTTTTAGGGATAAAGTCACTACACAGTGCGAAAGTGTGAGGGGAGTGTGGACGCGAAGGGTACAATTAGGTATTCAGGAATGGAATTCCTATTGTGGGTTTCGAGATTGTCTTTGCGTCGAATACATTGAACCAGAGGGGGAGGGTGATGTCGGAAATTAAAAAGAAAATGGGGCTATTGGGATTTTTTTCCATTACCGGTTCCATGATTATGACGGTATACAGCTATCCTGCCTTTGCATCATCCGGGTTTTCTTTGATTTTTTTTCTTTTGTTTGCCGGGCTCCTCTATTTTGTGCCTACAGCTTTGATTTCGGCTGAAATGGCCACAGGTGAGGGCTGGGAAGTCGGAGGCGTCTACACGTGGTGTTCTGTGGCATTTGGTCGGCGTTGGGGATTTATGGCCATTTTTCTGCAATGGTTGCAGATTACCGTGGGGTTCGTGACCATGCTTTACTTCGTGGTCGGCGCTCTGTCCTATTTTTTAAATTGGCCAGCGCTCAATGAAAGTCCGATGCTCAAGTTTCTGTCGGTGATGGTTTTATTTTGGGGCGTGACCATGGCAAACATGCGCGGGACAGGTTTTACCGAGCGCCTCTCCACCCTTGGGTTGCTTTTCGGCGTGTCGCTTCCAGCCCTGCTTCTGGTCATTTTGGCCGTCCTCTACCTTGTCCAGGGACACCCCGTCCATGTGGACATGAGTTTTACAACCTTTTTCCCGGATTTTACCAATATACATACCCTTGTCATTCTGGTTGCCTTTATTTTGTCCTATGCGGGCATTGAGGCGTCGGCCGTTCATGTCAATGAGCTTAAAAATGCTCAACGCAACTATCCACTGGCTATCATCATTTTGACCGTCTTTGCCATTGTCGTGAATATCCTCGGCGCAATGTCCATTGCCATAGTGATTCCGGCAGGGGATATCAACATGAGTGCCGGTGTAGTGCAGGCGTTTCAGGAATTGCTGAACATCTTTCATATGGGGTGGGTCGTCTATCCTATCGCGCTTTTGCTGGCCATGGGGGCCATCGCGGAAGTCAGCGCATGGGTTGTTGGCCCCTCGCATGGTCTGTACACCGCGGCACTGGATGGAATTCTTCCTGCCTGCTTTAAGAAAAAGAACTCCAAAGACGTCCCGGTCAACCTCATTCTCGCCCAGGGAGTGGTTGTTTCCCTATGGGCTGTCATTCTTACCTTCGGCGGGGGCGGGGCCAACATGTCCTTCCTGCTGGCAATTTCTCTGACCGTACTGACCTATCTGGTCATGTATATTCTTCTGTTCATGACGTACATCAAGCTCAAAGAGGATCATGCCGACGTCAAACGTTCCTTTGTTGTTCCTGGCGGGAAGCGTGGTCAGCGCATCATTCCGCTGATTGGTCTGGGAATGGTGATCTTCTCTTTGGTCGTATCTTTTTTCCCGCCGTCACAAATTGCCGCAAGCAACGACGGGACCTACGAGACCATTCTTGTGGCCGCTTTTATGGTGGTGTTGATTTTGCCTCATCTCATTTATGGGCTACGAAAAGAATCCAACAAGGAGCCTTTTGAGCTGCACCGTCTGGACTTTGGACATCACCGCGTTTGGTGGCATCCGCGGGGCCGACATCCTTTTGCCGCAAAGAAGTATGGCGAATAAGAATAAGTAGGGTTGGAACAGAAAAGGCCGCCCCGGAAATGGGGCGGCCTTTTTATGTATGTGGGGAGAAGGGCTAAATGTTTGGGGAAATATTTACAGGACGGCCCAAAAAAGTATCGGCCAATCTCGTAGCTTTTTCCGCAAGCTGGCCTATTTCCGGTTTGGAAACTTGGTCATCCGCCCCGACGGCCTTACCCTTATGTCGCAGGCTTTCCGTAATGAGAGAAGAGAAAAGAATAACCGGGATATGTTTAAGCTCCTGGTCTTCCTTGATTTTTCTCGTCAAGGTGTGTCCGTCCATAACCGGCATTTCAATGTCCGTAACAACAACATGGACAAAATCGCTTAGAGGCTGCTTACTGGTGGCAGCGAGTTCCTTATACTCCAAAAGCTGGTTCCAGGCCTTTTGTCCGTTGATGGTCCTTACTACATCGAAGCCTGCTTTTTCCAGTGAGCTTCCAATCATATGCCGGATCATTGTCGAGTCATCCGCAATAAGTGTTTTGTACACGAAATCGTCATCATGTAAGAGGTCTTCGGTTAATTCATGCAAAGCGAGTTCGGGGTTCAATTCGCTGACAATGCGTTCCATGTCGAGAATGAAGACTACCCGTTCTTCAATTCGGACCACACCGGTGATGCAATCTTGAGAGAATTCTTGAACTTGCTTGGAAGGCGGCTCTATTTGTTCCCAGCTTAGCCGATGGATGCGGGTGACGCCGGAGACAAGGAATGCGTTTATTACGTTGTTGAATTCGGTGACAATGACTTTGGCTGCGTCTTTATGATCCGTATCTTTTCCCAACCACATGGAAAGATCCACAAGAGGAATTACTTTGTTGCGGAGATTGAAGGTTCCTAAAATACTTTCGTGACGCAATTGAGGCATGCCGGTCACTCGAGGCTCACGGATGATCTCCAAAACCTTGGCGACGTTTACTCCGTAGAAACCGGTATAAACTTGGCCGTCGGCCGTACGCTCGTTAATGAAAAACTCAACTATTTCGAGTTCGTTTGTTCCGGTTTCCAGGAGAATATTGTTTTGGCTCATGAACCCTCCGACAAAATTAAGATCGACTGGCAATGCGCTAGCATGACGCTTATTGCGCGAAAGCGTCGCTCTTGTGGCATTTTTGACTCATATTACTGTTTGCCATAATATATAGTTCTGGGGAAGGGAAAGCGCAGAAAAATAAATCCGGAAAGAGTACGCCAGGACGGAAAAATCATTTTTTTTTGAGAAAGATGAAAAACTCGCTTGACAACCATGGGGGGTGCTGCTAGTTCATCACTCCTCCCACGGGAGAAAAGGCGCGTAGCTCAGGGGGAGAGCACTTGCTTGACATGCAAGGGGTCAGGAGTTCAAATCTCCTCGTGCCTACCATCCGCAACGGTAAAGGGAGGCTTTTTAGCCTCCCTTTTTTCTTTATTGGGTTCCGCTTTTTCATCATGGAGCACGAAAACAATGCAGGTAGATGTTCAGGGGCAACCGGTTGAGGTCGAGGCTCAATCGAGCTGCGCAGATGCGCTCTCACAGGCCTTGTCCAAGAAAAAAATGAAACAGGTCGTTGCTGTCCGTTTGGGCGATGCCATTGTCGACCTGGCAACCACAATCCCCGACGGCACTACCCAGCTCACTCCGGTGTTCGACGACGATCCCGAGGGGCTGGAAGTTATTCGGCACTCCACTGCCCACCTCATGGCTGAAGCTGTAAAGAGGCTTTATCCTGAAGCGAAAGTGACAATTGGTCCTGCCGTTGAGAAAGGTTTTTATTACGACTTCGACTACGATCGTCCCTTTACCCCCGAAGATTTGGAAGCAATTGAAAAGGAAATGGTCCGCATTGCCGGTGCCAACAAGCCTTTTGAACGCAAAATGGCTTCCAAAGAAGAAGCCGTCGCCCTTTTTAAGGGGATGGGGGAAGACTATAAGGTCGAGATTATGGACGACCTTGGCGGAGACGAATTTTCCCTCTACAGCAATGGAGACTTCGTAGACCTGTGCCGGGGGCCTCATGTTCCCGCTACCGGCTATCTGAAAGCCTTCAAGCTGACTACTGTTGCCGGTGCCTACTGGCGTGGCAACGAGAAGAACAAACAGTTGCAGCGTATCTATGGAACAGCCTGGGCCAGTCCCAAGGACCTGAAGAAACATCTGCAGCAGCTTGAAGAAGCCAAAAAACGCGACCACCGCAAGTTAGGCACTCAGCTTGACTTGTTCAGCTTTCATGAAGAGGGTGGTGCGGGCATGGCGTATTGGCATCCCAAAGGTGCATTGCTGCGTACTATCCTTGAGGACTTTGAACGCAAGGAACACCTGCGTCGCGGGTACAGCATCGTGCAGGGGCCACAGATTCTCAAACGGGAACTGTGGGAAAAGTCCGGCCACTACGACAACTACCGTGAAAACATGTACTTCACGGAAATCGATGAGCAGGCTTATGGCATCAAGCCCATGAACTGCTTGGCGCACATGCTCATTTACAAGACCAAGGTTCGCAGTTATCGCGACCTGCCGTTGCGTTTTTTCGAGCTTGGCGTTGTTCATCGACACGAAAAATCGGGTGTTCTGCACGGCCTTCTTCGGGTGCGGCAGTTTACACAGGACGACGCGCACCTTTTGTGCCGTCCCGATCAGCTTCAGGACGAGATCATTGGTGTAATAAATTTTGTCAGCGACATCATGGGCTTGTTCGGCTTCACTTTCGAGGCTGAAATCAGCACCCGTCCAGAAAAGTCCATCGGCTCCGATGAGGACTGGGATCGCGCTACCAACGCGCTAAAGAGCGCATTGGAAAAGGCTGGTCTCAGTTATGATATCAATGAAGGCGATGGTGCCTTTTACGGTCCGAAGATCGACATCGCCATCAAGGACGCTTTGGACAGAAGATGGCAATGTGCGACAATTCAGTGCGATTTCACCTTGCCTGAGCGCTTTGATCTGGTTTATGTGGGCGATGATGGTGAGCGTCACAGGCCTGTAATGTTGCACCGGGTCATCCTAGGTTCGGTGGAACGTTTCATTGGAGTTCTGTTGGAGCATTGCGGTGGTGCCTTGCCTACGTGGCTTTCGCCGGAGCAGGCTCGTGTGCTGACCGTGACCAGTGCCCATGACGAACACGCCGATGCGGTTGCCAAAGAACTTGCAACTGCCGGCATTCGAGTGCACTCAGACAAACGGAATGAAAAATTGGGCTACAAAGTGCGTGAAGCCCAACTTGAAAAAATACCGTACATGCTGGTAATAGGTGATTCAGAAGTAGAGGCTGGTGGGGTTAATGTGCGCACTCGCTCCGGGGAAAACCTGGGGCTTATGTCCCCCAAAGAAGCGGCCGAGATGATAATCGCTGACAGCACAAAACCGTTCAAACGCGGAGGAATGAGCTATAGCTTCGACGCATGCCCGGTGTAATCGGCAGATTCGCGCCCGCGAGGTCCGGGTTATTGCCGACGACGGAGAACAGTTGGGAGTCATGACTCCCCGCGACGCAATGGAACTGGCCCAGGAAAAAGGGTTGGACCTTGTTGAGGTCGCTCCCAATGCTGTGCCTCCTGTCTGTCGGATCATGGACTTCGGTAAATACAAGTACGAGCAGCAGAAGAAACAACAGTCCGCCCGCAAGAAGCAAACGCAGGTGCAGGTCAAGGAAATCAAAATGCGTCCTAAAACGGACGAGCATGATTACCAGACCAAGGTTAAGCACATTAAGCGTTTTGTTGAAAAGGGTGATCGCTGTAAAGTAACGATTTTTTTCCGGGGCAGGGAAATTGTCCACAAGGACAGGGGCCTGATGATTCTCGACCGTGTGGCTGAGGATATGAAGGATCTTGCCAAGGTGGAACAGGTGGCCAAATCCGAAGGGCGCACCATGTATATTGTACTTGCCCCGCTGGCTATAAAACGTTAGTTTCCGCTCCCGCCGCTGCCACGCGGCATTTCGGTTTCTCGTTTTTAGGCCGGAACAAATTTGCACAGGATGCATATGGCATGCGTCCTGTGTGTTTTTAAGTGGAACGCTTTTGCATTGTGTGAAAGCGAGATCAGGAGGATAACATGCCCAAGATCAAGACCAGACGGAGCGCTGCCAAGCGTTTTACGACCACCGGGTCGGGCAAGATCAAGCGTCGCAGGAAGAACCTGCGTCACATCTTGACCAAGAAAAACGCCAAGCGCAAAAGAGTTCTCGGACAGGGCACCCTTGTTGCCAAAGTCAACGAGAAGGCTGTCCGCCGTATGTGTCCCTTTATCTAGAGACGTTTTAGTTCTTTAGATTTGGGATACCCCCGCCACGCTGCCGGTGCGACTCTTTTGTACGCACGCATGACCGTCAGCGGGCTATATACACCCCTTTAAAGGAGGAAAACCATGCGTGTGAAACGTGGTGTTGCTGCCAAAGCGCGGCACAAAAAATACCTCAAGCAGGCAAAAGGATACCGCGGAGCCCGCAGTGTTCTGTACCGTACCGCACGGGAAACGGTGGAACGCGCTCTCGCTTATTCGTATCGCGACCGCCGCACTAAAAAGCGCGAATTTCGTAAACTTTGGATTATCCGCATTAATGCGGCTGCTCGTGAATACGGTCTGTCTTACAGCCGTCTCATGAACGGACTGAGCCTTGCCGGTGTCGAAATCAACCGTAAGATTCTCGCCGACTTGGCAGTTCGTGAAAAAGAAAGCTTCGCCAAGCTTGCCGAGCTTGCAAAATCCAAGGTAAATTAAGGTGGCTGGCGAGAAACACGCCATCCTGGCCGAACTTGAAAGCCTGGTCAGCGAGTGCCGTCACTCGCTGGACCAGGCTTCTTCATTGGAAGGTCTGGAAGAGGCACGCATAGCATTTCTCGGCAGGAAAGGGCGTCTGGCAGCGGCTATGGCGGAAATGGTCGGCCTGTCTAAAGAAGATCGTCCCGAGGTGGGCCGAAAGGCAAACGATGTCAAAGCAGCTCTGACTGAGCTTCTTGAGTCCCACCAATCCCTATTGAATCGCAACAAAGCCGATGCCAAGGTCCGTGGCTTCGACCCTTCGGTCCCGCCTCGTTCTCCTTGGGGTGGTTCCATGCACCCTGTCAGTTTGGTTTCGCAGGAAATCTGCGACGTTTTCAAAAAACTCGGCTTCGACATTGTTTCCGGGCCTGAAGTTGAAAACGACTGGCACAACTTTGAAGCACTGAACATCCCTCCGGACCATCCAGCTCGCGACATGCAGGACACCCTGTATGTCACAGATAATATTCTTCTGAGAACGCATACTTCCCCGCTGCAGGTGCGGACTATGCTGGAACAGCAGCCCCCTGTAGCCGTCATTGCTCCGGGTAAGGTGTATCGCCGCGACTCGGACCTGACCCATACTCCCATGTTCGATCAGATCGAAGGCTTGTTGGTGGATACCAAAACCACCATGTCCGATCTGCGTGGGATTTTGCGTCATATGTGCCGGGAAGTGTTTAATACGGACATCAAGCTCCGTTTTCGTCCGAGCTTTTTCCCGTTTACCGAGCCCAGCGCCGAAGTTGATATCTCTTGCGTGATGTGCGGAGGCAAGGGAACCGTCGGTGGCAAGCCGTGCCGGGTATGCAAGCAGACGGGATGGATCGAAATTCTTGGCTGCGGCATGGTTGACCCCAATGTTTACGGCTATGTGGGATATGACCCGGATAAATACGTTGGATGGGCCTTTGGCCTTGGCGTTGAACGCGTTGCCATGCTCAAGTACGGCATTGGCGATCTGCGCATGTTCTTCGAGAATGACGTACGTTTTCTGCGACAGTTTTCCTGATGTTACGGCACCGTCTTTTGTAGTTTGAGAGCAGTTGCGGTGCCGTACAGCACGGTTCTTCGAACCGTCCGTCGCCTTGACGGTGTGAGCACGTTGATTCATTTCTCAACGTGCCGCTCATTCCGGGAAGCCCTCGGATGGGCATCACATAAGACAAAGAAGGCCGGGTTCCGCCTGGTCGGAGGCCATTCCCATGCTTGTAAGCATAAACTGGTTGCGTGATTTTGTGCCCTACGAGGGCAGTGTGCAGGAGCTTGCAGACAAGCTGACCATGCTTGGCCTGGAAGTTGACGAAATTTTTCACCCCTTTGAGCTGCTCGAGCAACTTGTCGTAGGACATGTCTTGGAGTGTGAGCCGCATCCCGATTCGGACAAGCTTTCCGTGACCAGGGTTGATGTTGGTAACGACGAAATCTTGGACATTGTTTGCGGAGCACCCAACATTGCCAAGGGACAGAATGTTGCCGTGGCCAAAATCGGTAGTGTCCTGCCTGGCGATTTCAAGATTAAAAAAGCCAAAATTCGCGGGGTTGTATCCCTTGGCATGATCTGCTCCGAAAGAGAACTTGAGCTTTCGGACGATCATTCCGGAATAATGGTTTTGGACGAATCCCTTGAGCCTGGGACAAATTTTGTCGAAGCTCTCGGGCTGGAACGAACGGTGCTTGATATTGACCTCACACCGAACCGCCCCGATTGCCTCAGCATCCTTGGAGTAGCTCGTGAAGTGGCCATGGCATTCAACCTTCCGTTGACCATGCCGGCCATCGCTCCCATGGAAGAAGGTGACGAGGCTTCTTCCCAGGTTAATATTGTTATCGACGATCCAGAGCAGTGCCCGCTGTATCAGACGCGCCTTGTGGACGGCATAAAAATAGGTCCTAGCCCTGCATGGCTGAGGTACAGGCTGCTTGCCGTCGGCCTGCGTCCCATTTCCAATGTTGTCGACGTCACAAACTACATAATGATGGAACTCGGCCAGCCTTTGCATGCTTTTGACAGAGATTTGCTGGCTGGAAACACCATTCGTGTGGCCGTTGCCGACGATGGCATGCAGTTTACCACACTTGACGGACAGGAACGTAAACTTCTTGATACTGATCTCTTGATTTGGGACAGCGAGAAGCCCGTTGCTTTGGCGGGTGTGATGGGCGGTGCCAATACGGAAATAAATGAAGGCTCGACGCAACTTTTGTTGGAAAGTGCTGTTTTCCGTCCGGCCAGTGTACGAAAGACGGCCCGGCGTTTGGCGCTCCCTTCAGATGCCTCGCATCGTTTTGAGCGTGGAGTGGACCAGGTAGGCAATACATATGCCATGAACCGCGCTGCCCAGCTTATTCAGGAATTGGCTGGTGGAAAGTTGCTTTCCGGCGTTGCCAAGGCTGAACCCAAGCCCTGGATACAACCTCAGGTGCATTTTCGTCCGGAGCGGGCTTCCCGTATTGTGGGCATTCCCTTTGAGCCTTCCTTTTGCGCCAAGACATTTACAGCCCTGGGGTGCCGCCTTGAAGAAGAGGATTCCAGTGACTGGTTGGTTTACCCTCCGGCATATCGTCTGGACCTGGAAAGGGAAGTCGACCTTGTGGAAGAGGTCGTACGTGTATACGGAATCGACCGTGTGCCAGAGACATTACCGGTTGTTTCGCATGAAATGGGCCGTAAAAGCGGTTCCAAGCAGTTCGACTTTGCCTCTCTCATCAAGGTTTGGGGACGTGGTGTCGGGCTGAACGAATGCGTGAACTACTCTTTTGTAGGTGATAAGGAACTTGATTTCCTCGGCTTGCCGCAGGAAGGGCGTGTCCATATCGCCAACCCGCTTTCCGAAGAACAGAATGTGCTGCGTACAGATGTTGGGGCTGGGCTGATTGAAAGCTTGAAGTTCAACCTGTCGCGTGGCAATTCGGAACTGCATCTTTTTGAAGTTGCAAAGACTTTTCATGCAGATCCGGAAAGTGATACCAAAACTCGTGAGGAAGAGCGCGTCTGCATTCTTCTGCATGGAAATCGGTATGGCTCCGGGTATCCTTGGCCTCAGGAAGACTGTGATTTCAGCGATCTCAAAGGTCTGCTGCTGCATTTGTTCCGTTCTCTGCATCTCCCAGAAGCTTCTTTTGCCTGTGTGGACGGTCATTCCTGGCTTTCCCCTTGCATTTCCGTGAGCATCAATGGGAGCGGAGTAGGTGTGGCAGGCATGCTGCGTTCGGACCTGGCTGAATCCATCAAGACTCGTTCTGACGTCTGGTATGCCGATCTCAGTTTGCCGCAGTTGCAAGCTATTAAAGACCAATGCAGGATTGCCTTCGAGGAGCTTCCCAAGTATCCGCCTGTACGGCGCGACGTGACATTTGTTGCGCCTTTGGAACTTGCTGTCGGCAGCGTTATGGAAAGTGTTTTGGGGCAAAATCAAAAGCTGCTGGAAAAGGTGCAGCTTATTGATGAATTCCGTCCGGAAAATGGGGATGCGAAGAATCTGACCTACCGCATGACCTACCGGTCGCCCAGCAAAACGCTCAAGGACAAAGAAGTGGATAAAACTCACACCAAGATTGTCCAGGCTGTCGTTAAAGAGCTTGCTGTAAGCCTGCAATAGCTCGTGAAATTAGAGAATAAAAAGAGCATCTCGTTTTCGGGATGCTCTTTTTTTATGGCTTGGAATGGGGAGAAAATTCCCAGTGGCCATTCCCCGCCATTCATGCATGGTTCCGAAGCTTTAATTCGACCGGATGCGGGTTGAGGTAGAGCTGGGAACTCAGATAGTCATTTTTATATTTACGCACGTAGTGGTTGAGGAGGGTCACGGGAACGATGAGTGGCAAATGTCCCTTACGAAAATTCTCCAGAATCTCCTGAAATTCTTTTTTCTCTTCACTGTCCAATTGGCGTTTGAAGTAGCCTATGACATGCTGCATCGTGTTGATATGCTTTGCCGGAGTACACCGTAATTGCAATGCCTCAATAAGTTGCGCCAGGTAGGCTTCTTTTACTGCGGGGAAGGGGGATTCTTTGGCTTGGGCAACCTGCTTTCCCATCTCTCTATAGTGCTTGGGGCTATGGGCCATTATCAGAAGCTTGTGGCGCGTATGAAAGTCGATCAAAGCCCCCAATGATGCGTTTTCTCTTTCCATGATGTCCCGCCAGCGTTTCATGGTAAAGACACGTTCAATGAAGTTTTCCCGTATGTGCTCGTCATGCAGCCGACCTTCCTCCTCTGCCGGCAGAAGAGGAAATCGATCCATAAATTCCTTTGCAAAAATTCCAGCACCTGTTCCAACGGGATGTCCCTTTTCATTGTATATTTTGACCCGTGTTATCCCACTTGAAGGAGATTTGCTTTTGAAAATGAAGCCACAGAGGTTTTCTTTTTCAAGTCCGTGGAGTCGTTGCTGCGCCCATGCCAACATCTTTTCTGTATGGTCGACCTTGGTAGTACGGGTGACAAGGCGATGTTGCTCGGGCGTGCCTACAAGCCGCATTGACTCCCTCGGAATGCCCAGGCCGCATTCCACTTCCGGACAAACCGGGACAAATTCGACAAATTGTCCCAATTCATCAACCACCCAGCGATCTCGTGTGTGGCTGCCGTTATAGCGAACATTTTCTCCAAGAAGACACATACTCACTCCGAGTCGAAGGGCTGTGGACATGGGGAATCCTTATACTATAGGGTTAAATTACCGATTTTGGTAATTTAACTTTTTTGAGCATAAAAAGCCAATCGGAAGAATTATTTTACATCAATAATCATGGGGACATTATGGCAATTGAGTTGGTTCTTTTTGATTTTGGAGGAGTGTTGGCGGAAGAAGGCTTCTTGGCCGGTTTGGCGACGATTGCGCGAAAAAACAAGATGAAGCCGGACGTTGTTACTGAGCAGGTCAAGGATATTATTTTCAACAATGGCTTCATTGCCGGTCGATGCGATGAAGCTGCTTTTTGGGACGATGTCAGGTCCACAACAGGAGTAAGTGGCTCTGATGCAGAGTTGCGAGCTGAGATACTTGATAATTTTATATTGCGTCCCTGGATGTTTGATATTGTTGAACGGCTTAAATCGGCCGGAGTCCGTGTTGCTATTTTGTCGGATCAAGTCAACTGGCTTGATGAGTTGAATGGAAAGTTCCATTTTTTCGATAAGTTCGAGCGGGTTTTCAATAGCTTCTATCACGGCACGCATAAGGGGGAAGAACGTTTTTTTCAGCTGGCGCTGGAAGAGTTGCAGCTTGAGCCTGGAAAAATCCTGTTTGTAGACGATGCCGTTCGAAATATTGCGGTAGCGACATCTCTGGGCTTCCGCTCCATTTTGTACACGGATAAGGAAAGTTTTCTGGAACAATTTGGAAAATTTTTCAGTTGGGATTGAGGTTGTTAGGCAATCGGAACGCTCCGATTGCCTAACAACTTCGGCTGCATGGTTTTAAATTGACTTTGATATTCAATTTCAATATATATTCCAAATATTAATCACGATGACATTGGCATCAAGGAGTATTCATGCAGCCTTCAAAAGTAGCGAGCGCACTCGCTACACTTATACCAATTAACCAACCCGTTTTTATCTGGGGAGCTCCCGGAGTAGGGAAAAGCCAAGTTGTGGCCCAAGTGGCAAAGGGACTGGGCTACGAACTGCGCGACATTCGGGCTGTGCTGCTCGATCCTGTGGACCTCCGAGGACTTCCCAAGATCAATGGAAGTGGTCGTGCCCACTGGTGCCCGCCAGCTTTTCTTCCTGTGGACGGCAAAGGCATCTTTTTTCTTGATGAGCTGAATGCCGCTCCGCCTTTGGTGCAGGCGGCATGCTATCAGTTGATTCTCGACCGTCGGCTTGGCGAGTATGTTTTGCCGGACGGCTGGGCTGTGGTCGCAGCGGGTAACCGGGAACAAGATAGGGCCGTTACTTATCGTATGCCATCGGCCTTGGCCAACCGTATGGTACATCTTGATTTTGAAACTTCGTTCGAAGACTGGGTACAATGGGCGCAGGGTGCAAAAATCAGCAGTGAGGTCATTTCCTTTTTGCGTTTTCGGCCTGCCTTGCTTCATGATTTTGATCCCAAAACAGCTGACAGGGCATTTCCGTCGCCAAGGTCTTGGGAATTTGTCTCTGATATTCTCAAGGCCAGCCCCAAAGTGGATATTGAATTTGATTTATTCTGCGGTGCAGTTGGAGATGGTGCAGCAGCTGAGTTTGCTGGATTTCTTAAAGTATGGCGTGAACTTCCCGATACCGAGAGCGTTTTGTCCTTTCCGACAACCACACCTGTTCCAGAAGAACCGGCCGCAGCTTATGCAATTTGTGAAGCGCTGGCTTGCAGAGCCTGCCCGGAAAATATGGAGTCCTTGGTTACGTATGGAAGTAGGCTTCCTGTGGAATTCGGTGTTCTGCTTATGCGCGATGCGGTTCGTCAGGACGCCGGAGTCGTACAGACACCGGCATTCGCCCGCTGGGCCCAGGCCAATGCTCATGTGCTTGTCTAGTCTCATGCCTACAAAATACGTGGCCGAATTTTGTGAAGAACCGCGACCTGTAAGTAAAACACAGTCCCCGGCTTGCTCACATCATTTTGGGCGGCGCGTGGCAGGCTATGCTCACTGCGTGTCGTGCTGTGTGTACTACGGCATTTATGATGCAACGAGTTTAACGGACGCGGTATTCGCGAGAAGCCTGCCGTGGAAATGAATCCCAGAGATAAGATGGTTCGGGCCAGATCCGAGCTTGTACTGGAGCATCCCTTTTTTGCGACCCTGGCCTTGAAACTCGGGCTTAAAGAAGATTGCTCATGTGCTTCTGCCTGGACAGATGGAACAGCGTTGGCTTTCAACCCCGAGTATGTACGCCATATGCCTTTGGAGAAGGTTGTAGGGATGCAGGCACACGAGGTCATGCATCTTGTCTGTCATCATCACCTGAGGCGAAAAGGGCGAGATGTGGGCCTATGGAATAAAGCCTGTGACTACGCCATAAACTCCATTTTGCTGCAAGCAGGTCTTTCTCTCCCTACAGGCTATTTGGATGATCCAGCGTACCACGGCAAAAGTGTGGACGATATCTATGCTACGCTCTCCCGTCTGATGGATGAAGAGAAAGGCGAGGGGACAGGAGAGTCGGCAAACGATGCCGAAGACGAAGCGGACGAAGGAAGCGGTGGCTCTGCCAACGGAGGTCTGCCTTTTGAAAAGGACACGGATGCTGCTCAGGCAAGCTCAGACGGTGAGTCCGCAGTGGACGAAGATAAAAAGACCCGGGCTGCGGCCGACAATGGCGACGGCGAGGGAATGGGGCAGGAGCGCGACCCTGGCATGTCGGGGGAGGTCAGAGATCATCCTGATTCTGACGGCGGAAAGAATCGTGAGGCGCTGGAAAAGGCAGAGCGGGATATGAAAGTCGCATTGGGCCAGGCATTGCAACAGGCGTTGAATATGGAGGACCTGCCACAGGGGCTGGAGAGGTTGGTCAACCACTCACTCCGGCCTCAATTGGATTGGCAGACTTTGCTTCGGCGTTTTCTGCAATCCTGCACAGCTAACGACTACAGTTGGACACCTCCAAATCGTCGGTACATCCATATGGATCTGCATTTGCCTTCTCTTCGTTCTCAGGAGTTGCCGGAAATTGTTTTGGCTGTGGATACTTCCGGTTCCGTGGACAAAGAAACATTAGATATTTTTTGTGCAGAGATTTCATCTCTGCTCGAGTCTTTCGATACGCAACTCACGTTGCTTTTATGTGATGCCGCAGTCCAGGACGTAAAAAAAATTACACGTTTGGATTTGCCCCTTTCCTTTGACGCAAAGGGGGGCGGGGGAACGGATTACCGCCCCGTTTTTGAATATATTGAGGAGCATGGTCTTCATCCTGCCTGTTGTATCTATATGACGGATTTTGAGTGCAACAGATTCCCTGATCCCCCGGGATACCCTGTGCTTTGGGTCAACAGCGGGAGGAGGATGGCGAATCCCCCATTCGGTGATGTTCTGATGCTTTCGGGAGAAGAAGTATGCGCATAGAGTGGACTATTGAGAAAAAGAGGGGAAACCTGCGGCCTGTGCTGCTTTATCAGGTCCTGCTAGAAGAGCACGAGAAAGCCTTGGCTTTGCCTGCAGTCCAGGTCGTTTCAACAATTCCCAAGCCATTGGATTCCTGGGAGTCCCACTGCTACCCCGGAAGGAATGAACGGTCCGGAAAATTCGAGGAGGACTGTTATTCCTTGAATTCTCCTGGGCATAAGGAAAAGGGGCGCCAGCAAACACTCCGATTGCCCTGGCGTGAAGACAACCAATATCCGGAAGTTGAAGAATCTTTCGCTGTGCTGCGGTCCGTGGTTGAAGCACAGCTAACAGCTGCTTACGAAAGCGTTCCCATGAGCGAACAGGGAGAATTGACCACGTCTTCGCATATGAAAGTGAAAGTGGCTCCGGATGTGCTGGCCCGGAGGTTGCTGCAGCTAGCGGGGTAAATGCGCTTGATTTTTTCCGTTCTGATAAAAAAAACGGCCATGTTCTGAGAACATGGCCGCTTACGTATCAGGCGGATAGCTCCGCTATTTGGTGTGGCACTGGCCGCACATCACCGGGCCCTTGCCCTTGGCTTCGTGACAGCTGATGCAGTTCTTGTGATAGGCCTTCTGCAGCGGCATGGAATTATCCTTGGTCGGCTGCAGTTTGTGGCATTCGGAGCAGGGCACATCTTCGCTCGATTCACCCTCTACCAATTTGCCGTCCTTGTAGACGTGGTGGCAGACTGTGCAATTGTCTTCAGCCAATTCCATATGCTGGTCATGGTTGAAAAGCGATGCCGGACGTTGCAGCGTACCGAAAGCGTCAATAGTCTCTATTCTGGGCTGTTCCTCTTCACCTGCGCCGGCCAGGGCGAAGGCCATGAAGGCCATGGAGAGGACGAGTACCGCGATCAAAGCTATTTTTTTCATAGTTGTTCGCCTCTTCTTCGTTAGGCCGCGCATTATTCAACGGCTTTGGTTTTGACCATGTGCTCGTAGATGATGTCGCCGAGGAACATGAGCTTAATATCAAGCTTATAGCTGTGGATGATATCTTCCAGTCCACCGTGGCAGTTGTGGCAGGGGGCAATACAAATGGTCGCACCTGTTGCCTTAAGCTGCTCGGCTTTGGCTTTGTTGCCGTTTACGCGGGTGTTTTTGAAAGGAGGCCCGCAGTTGATCACACCGCCGCCTGCGCAGCAGCAGAGGTTATGTTCGCGGTTGGGTGTCATTTCAACGAAGTTGGGGCAGAAGGCTTTGGCGACTTCGCGTCCCATATCTTCCAGGCCACGACCACGTACAATATTGCAAGGGTCGTGGAATGTGCAGACTTCATCAATTTGGGAAGCAACTTTTATTTTGCCGGCTTTGAAGAGTTCCCAGTAGAATTGGATGCCGTGCACCATTTCTATGGGAGTATCGGACCAGCCTATCCAGCGGTTGCCAGTGTCGTAAACGGAACGGAAGGCATGTCCGCATTCGCCCATGACGATGCGTTTGACCTTGAGCCGTTCTGCGGTTTCA
The DNA here is from genome assembly GCF_049723905.1 of Desulfovibrio sp. 7SRBS1. Lineage (NCBI taxonomy): Bacteria > Pseudomonadati > Thermodesulfobacteriota > Desulfovibrionia > Desulfovibrionales > Desulfovibrionaceae > Desulfovibrio > Desulfovibrio sp. 7SRBS1. Next base: position 540,323 of record NZ_JBJKFD010000001.1, read on the forward strand.
AAGTGATGGCGTTTGAGGCGGCCCATCATTTCGAAGTCGCCGGAGTACATGCACATGTCGCTGTTGTCCCAGCCCGATGTGGCAGGCATAGTGAAGTCCACTCCGGCTTCATACCAGATGGCTGCCGCCTGATAAATGAGCTGGGTACGGAATTTGGGTTCCGGTCCGATGACCGAATACATGACGTCGGCGCCTTCCTTTTCCAGCGGAATACGCAGGTTGGGGAATTCGTCTCGTGCTTCGTCTTCCTGCCACTGCAGGCTGTCCACCCATTCGTCTTCCTTAACCCACATCTGGTTCATTGTGGCACTGTGCGAATGTGCAGTATCCTGCAGGTACTGCGGTGTAACGCCCAGCTTGTGGCTGATGCGCCGTACCATGGACATCATGTATGCGATGTCGATGCCTATGGGGCAGAAATGCACACAACGGCGGCACAGGTTACATTCTGTGTAGGCAATCTGTGCGGAGTTGCGAATGAAGTCGGGGGACACTTTGCCCTTGCGTTTGACCATTTCCCATATGGTTTGAGCAACTTTGCCAACGGGCGAATATGTCGGATCGCCGTCGTGGGAAAGGCAGAAGTGACAGGCGTCGGCGCACAGTCCGCAGTGCACGCATGTGTCCATGTAAGCACGGAAGCGGGCGCTGGTTTCTGTATCGAGCACCTGATTGATGGTTTTCTCAATATGCTCGGGCGTGAGTTTGGCGGCACCGCCGTCAAGCCCCACGTCTTCAATCTTGCGGAACTCGTTGGTGAGAGTTGGTACTTTAGTCATTGAATTCTCCTTTTCTCCCTATCCGGCGTTGTCTTACCAGTCTCTGGAGTGACGCACCGCACCAAATTCCGACGCGATGTATCCGCGAGTGAACGGGATCATGATCATATGGCTGACCCTGGTGAAGGGGATCATGATCAGGAACGCTTCGCCTGCCAGGATGTGCAGCACGAGCATCAGCTCGTAGTTGCCGATCTGGTGGTAGGCCAGAAAGCCGAATACGAACGTGGCGGCCACGATGCCGAGGATGACCCAGTCGCTGGGGCGGGTTACGAAAGCAACCTGCCGGTCAGTGATGCGGCGGTACAGGAAGTACGCGCAGGACACAATGACCAAAATGGTCAGGATGTCGGCCAAACTGTCGGGCAGTGTTACCCAGGACAGATTCATGTACTGATCCAGGAGAACCACATGCGCCATCAGGAAGATGGGGGCGAGGATCAGGCAGATATGGAATACAAAAGTGACCAGAGTAAGCAGGGGACGAGCACGCCAGCCCATGGTTCCAACTGGGTTGATCCAGTGGGCGTAGGATTGGAAAACGTGCTTCCAGCTCCAGTATTTAAAAACAAAAGGATCTGATTTCTTGGCCAGGATGAGCCAGGAGGCGATTTTGTAAATGCTGCCTCCGAAGAAAAGCAGAAAACTGATCCAGGCCAAGGGACCAACAGCGAATTCGTAAATACCTTGCATGAGCGGCCCCCCTTAAAGTTCGGAAACGTTGGCCACGCGACGGATGTACTTGCCATCCTTTACATAGCGCAGCAGGAGTTTTGAGCCGTCGGGCGAGAACGTGGGATCAAAGTTCTCGTCACAATCCAGGCTCAGGACTTTGCCGTCAACGATCCAAGAGTACTTCCCGTTGCGTTCCACCTTACAGGCACAGTGGGTACCGTCAGGGGAGAGAACCGGCCGGAAGGCCATGTCGAACGCTTCGTTCCAGCGCTGGTTGTTGAGCATGACATACCATTTCTCTTTGTCTTTACCCAAAGCGGCTATGGACTGACCGTTTTCCGAAAAAGTCAGCTCGGAAAGCAGTTGTCCGACCCTGGGAGTCCAAGGAGTGCCGTCAACCGCAACAGCCCATTCGCCATAATCAGTGGCGACGAATGCGGCCAGCTTGGAGCCGTCAGGCGAGAATTTTTGATGGAAGCACTGAACAAAAGGTTGATGCCAGATGATTTTGTCATCTTCGGCAATGGACCATTTACCAGCTTTTCGGACCGGAGCAACAACGGTACCAGTCTTGGGGTTGAAGCAGGGCTCCCATACGGTCTGATAGGTGTTGCTCCAACGGTGCCCGTTGATGGCGATGCTGTACTCGTACAAGTTCAGACGAACTTCCGCAGCGTACTTTGTGCCATCGGGGGAAAATCCGCCATTCCAGACGTTGACGAATTTATCGTCCCAGACGTTGCCGTCCACGGCGCAAGAGAACACGCCTTCCTGGAATTTGATAACGTCAGCCTGTGCCAACGGGTCCACCTGCACGGCGGCAGCAGTATGGGCGCCGTCCGCGGAAACGTGGAAACAGTTGGCGTTTTCGAACATGTTTTCCCAGGGGGTGCCATTAACCATCATTCCGTAGCGGCCTTCGCTTTGGGCGCAAACGGCAATGGTGGAGCCATCCTTGGAAAATTTGGTTTCCCAAAGGAAGTCACACATTTCTTCCCAGGGAGTGCCATCTACGGCAACGGTCCAGACCATATCCAGCTGGGCCAAAACCGTAAGCCGTCCGTCCGGGCCATAACGGAGATACCATGCTTTTTCGCAAGGATCACCCCAAGGCTCGCCGTTGACGCACACATTGAATTCTTCGTCGCCCTGTTTAACGATTGCGGCAATTTTTTCGCCGTCAGGGCTTGCCTGAAGTTCTTCTACCCATTCAAACTGAGAACTCCAACCGGCGGTATCGGCGACGGTTTTTTCCCCCGGTTCCCAGTTCCAACCTGATTTATCGCTCATCGCCTCTCCTCAGGTAGTACAGTGAAAGATTATTATGGAACGTTGCATCTGCCATGCTCCGCATAAACCTGTTCCCCACTTTAAATCATGCCCGTTCCCGGGCAACGGATACGTAGGACCACAGTCAAGGAGTCGGAAACAAATCAATACTGAATTGTTCTCCTAAAACACCTTGAAATGTGCAAAGATTCACAATGCAGTGTATATCACGAATGGCCCTTGGGTCAATAAGAGCGCGAAAAACATACGTTAATCCCTACCCAATTGATAGGCTATTTTTGCTGTTTTTTTAAATTAGCAGGTTCCTGATTTCCGTCTGTTTTTTGCTTTCGCTGGTTTATAAAAGAAATGCACTTATGGTGTAAAGCAAACATGGAAAAATTCTATTCTATGCAGAAAAACGTTCATTTTCTACCTGATTTTAGAGAAAATTGGATGTTTGTCTGTTCAACCTTGGGAAGAGAGGGGTACTGGGGTAGGGACATGTTCAGGAAAAATATAGAATTTTATCTCCGGAGAGCGCGGCCGGAGAGCGCAATTGAAGAGCGGGCTGAGCTTTAACGGGGCGAGGCAGCCATTTTGTGAGCTTTTTAGACCGCGAGATAACGGCTTTGACGCGTTGTATCATTATTCGAAAAATCGTTTCCAAACGGACTTGCCACAGAGGATGCTCTGCCGCTATATACCCGTGCAGACACCGTATGGAAAGTATCGTGTCTGCCATCATGCACACCCAAATCGGATAAAAATGAAATTAGCACCCGTACTCGATGCGGAAACTACCTGTTGCCTGTTTGCTCACTTCTCCCTACCAGAGAGGCGACTCACTGCAAGGGCTTGCCCAAGCGTGAAAAATGTTTACTTGAACTCCACAAGACAATGTGTGGAGCAGGGAAGGATAGCATTGCAGGAAGAGGAATTTCCCGTGGCAGTAAAGAATCCGTTAGCTTTTATCTGAAACATTGTTTTGCTTTCAAGGGCGAGATTCAGGGTGGGGAGACCATTGGGGTAAGTGGAAACAGGTGCAATGTGGATATCCGGACTCAAAAGTGTTCGTCCTGCGAGCAAACATGCAATGAAACCGACATGGCACGTGCTGAAATTCAGATTTATACATGGAAAGACTGCATGAAGAATGACTGCCTTCGACTGAAACTTTCGTGTTTTGAAAAGCTGCCCCGGGAATTCATGGCCCTCTTACCCTCGGTTTCGTGGAAATGTCATAATCTTGAGCTGAAACGGACACAGGTTTCGGTGTTATCTACTAAAATTCAAGACAGCGTGAACTAAATAAATGGCAGGAAACACACCTAAGGATACTAAGGGGGATGAGGTACGCATGACGCAGACCAGCACTCACCGAAAGCTTATTGAGTTGCCCGTTCCCACAACTGGGTTGTTTAAAAAGACACTCTACAATTTTTGTGTCACTCCTTCGTTGAACAGACTTTTATGTCTGCCTACTATAAATCGTATTTATTCCAATGTTGCCGACGTTGCAGATACAGATAAATTTCTTGAAAGTGCGCTGAAGGCTCTCCAGGTCAGTGTGCGCATCGATCCTTCGGACCTGGAAAAAATTCCAGCGAAAGGACCGGTGGTCGTTGTTGCCAACCATCCTTTTGGCGCGGTCGAGGGAATAATTTTGGCAGCAGCTCTTCGTCAGGTCCGGCCGGATGCCAAGCTTATGGCGAACTACATGCTCACTCTTATCCCCCAGATGAAGGATTGCATCATTTCGGTGGATCCCTTTGGAACAGGAGCAGCGGCAAAACGCAATATCGGTGCGCTCAAGGAATGTTTCCGTTGGTTGAAAAACGGCAATATGCTTGGTGTTTTCCCGGCGGGTGAAGTTTCTGCCCTGAACATAAAAAAGAGGGCCGTCACCGATAAAGAGTGGAGCCCGACTGTCGGACGCATCATCCGTAAGACCGGGGTGCCCGTTCTGCCTGTTTTTTTCAAAGGTTCCAACAGGGCACTTTTTCATCTTCTCGGGCTTATCCACCCCCGTCTGCGGACAATCATGCTGCCCCGTGAAATGCTGAATAAACGTGGGTGCACCATTGATATGGCGGTTGGGAACCTTATTCCCGCAAACAAGCTTGGTGGTTTCGAGTCCGACGAAAAGTTAATGGAGTACCTTAAACTCCATACCTATGTGCTTAAAAACCGCTACAAGAAAAACAAAAAAATTGTGCTGCCTGTCTCACCGCAGGCTTCAGAACCTATAGCTGAAGAGACAGCCCCGGAGCTAGTTCGCGGTGATATTGAGAAGCTGGGTGCAGAAAGTTTGCTTTTGGAAAGCGGTGACTACAAAGTTTACATCGCCAAGTACGAACAAATTCCAAACGCGATGCAGGAGCTTGCTCGATTGCGGGAGCTGACTTTCCGCGAGGTGGGGGAAGGCACAGGTTTGCCCCTAGATACGGATGAGTACGATAAATACTATCTGCATCTTTTGCTTTGGAATGAAAAGGAAAACGAAATTGCCGGTGCCTATCGATTGGGGCAGTCAGACGTTATTTTGGAAAAGTACGGCATTGAAGGATTTTACGTCGATACCCTATTCAAGTTGAGGCAGTCTTTTGTTGATAGGGTTCATCCCGGCCTGGAAATGGGACGTTCTTTTGTGCAGAAAAAGTATCAGCGCAGTTTTTCGTCCTTGTTGCTTCTGTGGAAGGGGATTGGGCGTTTCGTGTCCCGAAATCCTCAGTACAGTGTTTTGTTCGGCCCGGTAAGCATTTCCAATGATTATCATACGTTTTCACGCGAGCTTATGATGCGGTTTTTGTCTCTGCACATGGGAAGTTCCATGAAAAAGGCTGTGAAAGCGAAAACCCCGCCCAAGCTCAAGCCATTGCCTCTGGCTGGCCTGGAAATCAAAACCGCACGTACAGTATGTAGAAACGTGGAAGATTTGGCGGCGCTTATTTCCGGTGTTGAGTCTGATGCCAAGGGGATACCAGTATTGTTGCGGCAGTATCTTAAGTTGGGCGGAAAGCTTTTGGCCTTCAATGTAGACCAAGACTTTTTTGACGCCTTGGATGGCTTGATTTTAGTGGACTTGAAAAAGACAGACCCCAAAATACTCGCCCGCTATATGGGAAAGGAAGAGTCACAGAAATTCCGCGAGTTGCATGGGCTTGTCTAGATTTTTATGCTCACAAAATGAAAAGGCACGGGACGATTCCCGTGCCTTTTCATTTTGTGAGCATTAGAAAGCGGAAGCAAAGTCTATTGGTGGAAAATGTCCTTTAGCCACTGTGGAATGCGGACAGGTTTGCCCGTGCTGATGCTGACAACTGCATGTTCGGTGTAGCCCGTGGCAACGAGAGTTGGGGCGTCCATTTGCTTCCAGATTTGATAGGTGAAGGTTACCGAAGCTCTCCCCCATTTTTCAATTGCGCAGCGCACAAAGAGCTCATCATCGTAGCGAGCCGGATAAAGGTAGCGGCAATAGGCCTGGCGAACCGGCAGGATGATGTCCTTTTCTTCCACTTCGGCATAGCTCATTCCCTGCTCTCTGATGAGCTGGCTTCGGGAACGTTCAAACCAATGGTTGTATTCGCCGTAATAGGCGACGCCTGCACAGTCGGTTTCTCCATAAGATACATGAAATGCAAACCATGTTTCCGGATTGGCAAAACCGTCCATGCGCTTATCGTACGAAAGTGTCGTGGGAATTTGCGTATTCATGTCGGTAAACTAACGTTGGGGAGTCCAACTTGGCAAGTGGAGCATTGGCATTGGCTGTTTAATAGGTAACGAAAGAAAACCCTTCACCCCAAAAGTCTCCTCCGTAAAGCAGGGCCAGGAAACAACCTGTTGCCAGATACGGCCCAAATGGAAGGCGGGAGGTTCTGCCGATTTTCCGTCCAGACAGAGCCACAATCAGTGCGGTAAGCAACGCACAAAGACAGCCCAGAAATACGGCAAAGGGCAATAGAGTCGGACCACACAACGCCCCAATCATGAGCATGAGTTTCACGTCTCCCAAGCCCAATCCTTCTTGTCCCCGAAGAACGCCGTAGATGAAGCGGAGCAGCCAGAAGATTCCGGCTCCTGCAGCTGCAGCCCCCAGTACTTCCAGTGGAGGATGCTTCAATAGGACAATGGCGGCAAAGGCGCTGAAAAGAAAACCCGGAAGAATGATCACATCTGGCAGGATCATGATCTCTGCATCGATGCCGGAAGCCACGATGAACACTCCTGTCACTATCAGATAAATGAACCACTCCGGGGAGCCGCCAAACCTAAGTGCAAGGAGCATTGCTGATAGGACAGAAACGGTCTCCACAACAGGGTACCGCAAAGGAATTGCTGCCTTGCAGCCGGAACAACGGCCTTTCAGTATAAGGTAGCTGACAATCGGCACCATTTCCTTGGGAAGCAACGGCTTGCCACAATCGGAGCAGTGGGGCCCGGAGGGGCCGTTGTATCGGACTCGGAAATATAGCGATCAATGCAGGCATTGTAGAAACTGCCCAGCATCAGACCGGAAATCGTAGCGAAAAAAGTAAATATGTAGACTTCCATAGGATTTGGCGAAGGCTTTTAGCTTTTTGCCATATGCCGCGGACGAATGTTTTCTTCGAAAAAGTTCAGAGCGGCCAGAATGGTCGTATCCATGTCGTAGTATTTGTATCCACCCAGCCGCCCTCCGAAGAGCACGTTTTTCTGTTCAGCGGCTTCTTCCTTGTACGTCGCATACAAAGCGTCGTTCTGCTTTGTCGTTACGGGGTAATAGAGTTCTTCGTCCTCGCTCGTCACATCTTTGGAGAATTCCTTGAAAATAATCGTGGCGTCGTTCCGGTGCTCTCTTTCCGGGTGATAGTGCTTGAACTCGTGGATTCGGGTATAGGGAACTTCCGCCTCGGCGTAATTGATGACCGAGTTGCCCTGGTAGTATTCCATATTGTGGCGTTCCACCTCGAACTTCAAAGTCCTCCAACCGAGGCGGCCATGCTTGTAGTCGAAAAAGCGGTCCATGGGGCCTGTAAAGATAACAGTGCACTCGGGGGGAAGCTGATCGCGCAGATCGAAAAAATCGGTATTCAGGTGCAATTCAATACGTGGATTATCGAGAATGCGGCGAAAGACTGCCCCATATCCGTCTACTGGGATTCCTTGATGTGGGTCGTCGAAATAGTCGGTTTTGAGCGTGCGACGAAAGGGGAGTCGGGTGATGATATAGGCGGGCAAATCTTTGGGGTCCATGTTCCATTGTTTGATTGTATAGCCCCGCACAAAGGCCTCATAAAGCGGACGGCCAATCAGGGTGATTGCTTTTTCCTCCAGGTTCTTGGGATCTGTAATCCCCTCGCGTTCAATATCCTTTCGCAAAAAGTTTTCAACCTCTCCGGGAGTCAGATCGGTGCCGTAGAAATTATTGATGGTATGCAGGTTGACGGGCATGGTGTAGGTTTTCCCCAGATACTTGGTGAAAACCTGATGGCGATACGAGTTAAACCTTGTGAATTTGGTTATGTACTCCCAAACCTCTTCATGCTTTGTATGGAAGATATGGCTGCCGTATTTATGGCACTCTACGCCGGTTTCCGGGTCTTTTTCAGAATACGAATGACCGCCGATATGGTCGTGTTTATCGATGACAACGACTCTTTCTCCAAGCTCAGAGGCGATACGCTCGGCCACTGTGGAGCCGAAAAAACCGGCTCCCACCACAAGGTATCTGCATCTGGAAATATCCAGCATTTTTTTTGCTCCCTCATCTCGTGTTAAAGACAAAAGACTTTGCGCGCCAATTGTCTTTTCAAGTTATGGCGGAAATTTTCGTTCTCTTCAATCGTGCCGTGTGAACAATTCGTTGTTGCACTGAAGTCTTGTATTGTTTGTTGCAGGTTCGTGCTTTGGTCCCATACGATCAATGGGGGACAAGTGATTTCCTTGAGCCTGTCACCAGTGGTTGAGATATGGTTCGTAGCGAGTGTAAAACGGCCTTGACCTTCGGATACAAAGAAGTCGCGAATTTGGATTGGGTACCAACCACAAAACCGAGAATTGGGGGAGGAGAATGGAAGAGTTTGCCATACCACTTGGATATGGGGGTTCCCTTAGTCACCCCCATTTCGTCCTGTGGGGGATTGGGCTCGGCCTTCAATGTCTTTGCGGTTGTCTGGTCAGAGCGAGAGTGTGATATTTCTTCACCCATGGGCCTTAACAAGTGGGCCTCCCTAACGTAGGTTCCCAACACGGGAGAACGGATTGCATATGCATTTCATTTTGCCCTCAAACTTTTGGTTTGAGCCATTTTTTTCTTTGTAGGGCGCCGTATACGGCATTTTATGAGAATTAGTATGTTGAAACATGATACGAGCAGGAAATGCAAAATGTCTGAAAATAATTTTTTGCCATGTGTTGAGCAAGACGATCCGCATACAGTACCGGATGCGAAACATATCGCTTTGGTCAGTATAGATTTACAGAATGATTTCTGTTCTGTTTCTCCTGAAACGAGCGGCGGGGAAGGGGACTCGGTGGTTGAGCATTCGATCCGTCTGACGCGCGGCTTCCGTGCGGCAGGGCTTTTGATTACACATGTCGTACGTTTGTATCTGCCAGATGGGTCCAATGTTGACCCTGTTCGGCGGGAAGCAGTTCGGCAAGGCATGCAAAAGGTCATTGTCGGAACCGACGGGGCAGCGTCCGTGCCGGGGTTGCTTCCTCCTGGAAGCAGTGTGCGTGAGGATGATCTTTTGGCTGGAAATCCCTGCCAGGTTGGGGCAAATGAGTTTGTTGTGTATAAGCCTCGGTGGGGTGCTTTTTACCGGACCTGTCTTGAAGACGTGCTTGCGGGGCACGAAATAAACACTTTGGTGATTTGCGGAACGGTCTTTCCAAATTGTGTCCGTGCTACCATTCATCAGGCATTGGAAAGGGACTTTCGGGTTGTTTTGGCCTGTGACGCCATTGCAGGCATTTATTCACGTGGAGTCCAGGAATACATTGGCATGGGGGCCAGTGCATTGTCTGTAGACGAGATCCTCAAAAGGTTTTGTTAACAGCCCTGCCGTTGGGGCGGCGAGGCGAAGTGCATTGACAAAATCAGGATCAGAGGTCAGTTGAACCAACACGTTTAATGAAACAGGAGTGGGAAAATGTTTGAGAATATTGATGATATAACCGTAGATTATGAAGAGGGCGGCCAGCTTCTGGTTAAGGAGTTGGATAAGGTGGTTTTGTCCAAAGGGGCATGGACCACGATTCTTTTTCGTTTCAAGCAGTGGGACAACAAACTCGAGGATTACGGGCCGGAACGCTACATCATCCGGCGTTACCGTAAAATGCAGGGGGAGTATAAGCCGCAGTCCAAGTTTACTATCTCCAGTGTCCGCCAGGCCAAAATGATTGTTGAGGCTTTGAACACCTGGATTGAAGCGGCTGAAAGCCAAGAGTAATTTTTTTGTAATGCTATTTAAAGGCCGCTTCACGCGGCCTTTTTGTTCTGCCTGCTTCCCCTTTATTCTGTCTCTTTCCAAAAGACACTTTCTGGCATACGACCCAACTTTTATTCATCCGTCCATGGTTATACTTTGGCTGGAGCATTTATTGGAGAAATGATGATGCTTGTCTATTTGAAGTTGGTGGCCAGTATGGTCATTTGGGGCGGAACCTGGGTTTCTGGGCGTTTTGTAGCCGGGCAGTTGGATCCGTTTAGTGCCGCTTTTTTGCGTTTTTTGGTTGCTGGCGTTTTTATGGCCTTTATGACCATGCGTGTGGAAGGCAAACCTTTGCGTCTTGAACGTAGTCAAATCCTTCCGGCCCTCCTGCTCGGATTGACCGGAGTCTTTGCCTATAATGCTTTCTTCTTTCGCGGGTTGCAGCTTGTGGAAGCCGGAAGGGCGGCCCTTCTTATTGCGGCTTCTCCTGCCATTATCGCCCTTTGCTCCAGAATTGTTTTCAAAGAGCGTCTTGGACGGCAGGCTGTTTTCGGGATTCCCATATCTCTTTTCGGAGTGTGGATAATCATGTCAAAGGGGGATCCTCTGTCGCTCTTCAGGCAGGGGATGAACATGGGCGATCTTTATATCATCGGCTGTGTCCTTAGCTGGGCTGCATATACGCTGAGCGGCAAGCGTGCCATGAATGTTATGAGCCCGAACCAGTGCGTCACCTGGTCCTGTATTTTCGGAGACATTATGCTTTTGGGACCGGCATTGTGGGAAGGTGTGGCATGGCGAATCCCCGATTTGTCCTGGGTAATTTGGGCGAATGTCTTTTTTCTGGGTGTTTTGGCTACAGGACTGGCTTTTTCTTGGTATTATCAGGGCATCAAGGTCATTGGTGCCGGAAGAACAGCCGTGTTTATCAACTTGGTTCCGGTAAGCGGTGTATTGTTGGGCATACTTATCCTGCACGAGTCTGTCAGCCTGTCTCTTATTTTGGGAGGGCTTTTGGTTCTTTCCGGAGTGTGGCTCACAAATCGTAAATCCGCTTCAGCGCGTTAGTCGTTCCAAAGATTGTTTCCTGTAGGCTGTTTTTCCATTTGCTAAGAAAACTGTAATCCAGCCAGCGGTTTTAAATACAAAGTGCAATGCACCAAAAGGCCGGTACTCTTCAAAGAGTACCGGCCTTTTGGTGATGAGGAAATGTGTAAGGAGAGTTCACGCATCAAACCGTTCGTGCAGGCTCGAACGAATGAATGCCACAGCCATATTTGCGGTATCCTTATCATAAAGGAGGCGGATGTGATTTATGGGCTTGGTCATCTGTTCCTCCCACTCCGATCCTTTGGGCGGTTTGAGTCCCTTGGGGGGCATGACCATGTTATCGAACGGAGAATATATCGCCAGAGAGGGTACGTTGCAGTTGCAGGCATTCTTGTTGAGTTTGCGCATGAAAGGGGCTTTGTAGCGCAGGTTGAGCGCTGTACGGCCGATGCCAAAGGCCGCCAGTTTGCTTCCACGGTGGGGAGTCGCCAGGGTGACTACTGCGGATACTTTTTGCCGGAACGACTCATCGCTCATGCATGAACGGATATAAAGCCCGCCAAGACTGTGACCAACGAGAACCAATGGCCTGTTCGGGTGTTGGGCGGCGATCTTCTCGATTTCCCTTTTGATGACCGGGACGGTTTCATCATAGGTCCGCAAAAGACTGCCGTAGTTCAGGCAGTGGGTGTTGACCAAACCGGCTTTTTTAAACCAGCGGCGAAAAAGAAGCCATGCCGAGGCATTGTGGTAAAGACCATGAACAAATACCACCACCGGCCCGGTTCCGTTGTCGCGGGAATCGCAAACTCCGGGAATGCGATGCATGAAATAGGTGAGATAAACAAAAATTTGGGTCAGGAATGCGTACAGAATACTTTTGACAAAAAAGAGGCCGAGATGGCCCTCCGCCATATTATGCAAACGGGCGTGGTGTTTTCTGCCGGCAATTTCATACCATAACAGGCCGTAACTGACGGTAGCCACAAACAGAGCCAATCCAAGAAAAGTATATACTATTACCATAGTAAGTCCCTTACGTTTATTATGTTCCTTTATGCCTGCCTTTAGTGTGTTTTCATGGCGCGGGCAATGGGGTATGTATGCGAACCATAAGTTTGAACACAGCGAGCAATTAAACCCTATCAGGTATGTTTTCACGAAAAAAATTTCGTCCGTGATAATCCTCGACACATAACAGGGCCGCTCCTGCAGAATGTTGGCCACAGTCGCGGAGATGAATTTCGATATCCCTTTTGAGGTATCGTCCGAAATTTAAAAAGGAGCATCATGCACAAGACGATTCTCTGTTTGGATATTGGCAGCGGTACACAGGATGGATTGCTATATATCCCCGGGGAGCGGCTGGAAAATTGCCCCAAATTCGTTCTTCCTTCGCCAGCCAAGCGTATTGCCCATCAGCTCAACGAGTTGGCGGGCATGCGTCCGGAAGGCATTTACCTTTATGGGCACAATATGGGCGGAGGAATTGGCGGAGCCGTACGGTCCTGTTTACAACAGGAGATTCCTTTCGCAGCCCATCCCGAAGCGGCACTGACTTTGGCTGATAATCCTGAAAGGGTGACAGGCATGGGGATTACTTTGGCGGAACAGTGTCCTTCCGGCTACCTGTCAGTTTTGCTGTCCGATTTCGAGCCTGGGTTTTGGCGTACTTTTCTTGCTTCCATTCAACTTTCATACCCCACTTTGTTTGCTTGCTGTGTGCAGGATCATGGAAATCACCCTGGAATGAGCAATCGAATGGGGCGCTTCAATCTTTGGAAACGTTTTCTGCAAGAAGGAAAAGGGCGCCTGGATTACCTTATTTACGAACAACCTCCCAAAGAACTTACCCGCCTTGCCTCTTTGCGTCAGTGTATGGGCGGAGGCGTTGTTTGTGATTCCGGGGCCGCAGCCGTTCTTGGCGTGCTTTTTATGCCGGAAGTGCGTGAACTGTCCATGCGTGAGGGTATTATGGTTGTCAACATTGGCAATAGCCATACCGTGGCGTTTTTAGTCTTTGATGAACGTATTTGGGGAGTGTACGAGCATCATACCGGACTTTTGGACGGCGAGCAGCTTAACAGCGATTTGGATCGTTTTCGGTCTGGTTCGTTGACTTTTGAAGACGTTTTCGAGGCAAACGGGCACGGTTGTATGAACTTGGAGACGCCAGTCCAGGCGGCTGGATTCAAAACGACGTATGTGATTGGCCCTCGACGGGACATTCTGGGTGGATATCCCGTTGTGTTTCCCGCACCCGGAGGAGATATGATGCTGGCCGGAAGTTTCGGGTTGCTCCAGGCGCTTGAGTTGAAGGGACTGCTTGCATGACTGATATTGCGGGAGGCGATAAATCTGCTTTGGTTGCAGAGTATCTGCGTGAAGTCGGATGGATTTCGCAGCCTTTTTCGGCCCGAGATGTCCGTTTTTTGGCCGCAGGGGAGTACAACGAAAACTATCTGGTTGATGTTGGCCCGGGGTATGTTCTGCGGATTAATCATGGCAGCCAGCTGGGGCTTGAAAATCAGATCAGCTACGAATTCAACGTACTGAAGGCAATAGCTCCATCCGGAGTTACCCCGGAGCCGTACAAGCTGGATGCCAGGCAAACTCCCATGGGACGCGGTGTGCTTCTCATGCGTTACCTGCCGGGCGATGCGTTTAACTATAAGCGTGACGCGTTCAAAGCGGCTCGCACCTTTGCCCGCGTCCATTCGCTTCCCGTTTCCTCAAATCTCCTTGTGCAGGCTGATCCTGTAGGAGGCATCGCCGCGGAAAGTCATGGACTCCTGCTACGGTATGCTGAACATCCTTTGAAGGAGCTTAAGCCTCTTTTGCTGCGATACCATGAAAGTATCCAACGGCTTGCAGAAGATACGCGACCGTTGTTTGCAGACGATCCCATGGTGATGGTTAATACTGAAGTGAATTCTGGTAATTTTATTGTTTCTGGTGAAAAAGCCTGGCTGGTTGACTGGGAAAAAGCAGTTGTGTCCAGCAGGTATCAGGATCTGGGACATTTTGTTGTGCACACAACAACGCGCTGGAAAACCGATTTCACTTTTTCTGAACGTCTGAAGCGTGAATTCATTTGTGCGTATCTGCATGCTGGAGAATGGGACATTAATCTGGAAGAAGCGTTATACAAAACAGAGGTACTTGAAAAAACCATTCTGCTTCGGGCTCTTTCTTGGTGTTACATGGCCTACTACGAGTACACCCGGCCTGGAAGAGTACTAACCAATCGGGATACATTCAGTAAAATCAAAGAGTATCTGGATGGGGCGGAATGCATTTTAGCGTGACCGGATTAAGCAGAAGTTACCAGGGCAAACCGATACTGAAGGATGTAAGCTTTCAGGTTATGCGAGGAGAACTGGTTTCAATTGTCGGTCCTTCCGGGGTGGGAAAGACCACTTTGCTTCGCATTTTGGCCGGGTTGGACGAGGCATCCGAGGGTGTAATTGATTATGCCGAGCCCTTGTCCAAGGAGAGCCCGGCGATTCTTGTTTTTCAGGACTACCAGCTGTTTCCTAATTTGAACGTCTCTGCAAACGTGGAGTTCGGCCTTCGGGCAAGAAAAATTCCCAAAGTTGATCGCCAGCACAACGTGCGGGAAATCCTGGGGGAATTCGATATGCTCGAATATCAAATGCATTATCCAAATCAGCTTTCTGCCGGACAGAAGCAGCGTGTTGCCCTGGCCCGAGCCATGGTGGTGCGTCCTTCTCTTTTGTTTTTGGATGAACCTTTTGCCAATCTCGATCCGAGTCTCAAAATGCAGACTGCGGAGTTCATACGGCAAACACAAAAGCGGTTTGGAGTGACTACGGTCAGTGTGACGCATGACTTGGAAGAAGCCTATTACATGTCTGACAATATCGGCCTTATGTTGAATGGGCGTATAGTACAGTTTTGCGGTGCTCGGGAATTGTATCATTTGCCGGTCTCTTTGGAGGCGGCTCGTTTTTTAGGGCCCGTGAATGTTTTTCCTCGTAGCGTTTGGAGTTATCTCGACGGTATCTTGGAGTCTGCACCAGCCGACGATTCGCTATACTCCCGTCCTGAAGGGCTGGAGATAGAACCGGATGCTAATGGGCCTGGGGTTATTTCCAGTGCGGGGTTTGCCGGTCATTTTCACAGATACAGAGTCCGCCTCAATGGAACAGAAATAGTGGTGTACAGTGCTCTCGGTGGTTTACGGGAGGGCCAGCGGGTTCGAATAAAAATCACGCAACGAATGGTAGTTACGGGAGTACATTGATGAAAAGACTGTGCTTTAGCTGCTTGCTGGGGATGCTCTGCTGGCTGGCGATTTTGTCCGGGTGTTCGCAGGAAAATGAGGCGAAGAATCAAGACTGGCTTGCGGCTGATTGGGGGCAAGTGGAGGCTGCAGCCAAGGGAACTACGGTTCGGTGGTATATGTGGGGAGGAGACCATAAGATCAACAGGTGGGGCGACACGTATGTCGCGGCGCAGTTGAAAGACCGTTATGACATAACCCTGATACGGGTTCCCATGGATGCCAATGTTTTTGTCAATAAACTGCTGACGGAAAAAAGCGCGGGTAAAAAGGATGGGAGCATTGACCTGTTGTGGATCAATGGGGAAAACTTCAAGAATGCAAAGGAAGGAAACCTTTTGTTCGGTCCTTATGCGGACAAGCTGCCCAATTTTACTCAGTACGTAGAGCAAAGGCTTGTTAAACACGATTTCGGCTATCCTGTGAACGGATACGAGACGCCTTACGGTTGGGCACAATTTGTTTTTGGGTACGACGCAGTGAGAACACACGAACCACCGCGATCTTTTGCCGCACTTACGAAATGGGTCAAAAAGCATCCGGGAAGGTTCACATATCCTCAGCCGCCCGACTTTACGGGATCTGCATTTATCAGGCAGGCTTTTTATGCCGTAACCGGTGGGGCCGAGCAGTATCTTAAAGGGTTCGATGCAGCTTTATTTGACAAGCAGGCTCCCAAGCTTTGGGCCTACCTAAACGAAATCAAACCCTACCTGTGGCAGGAGGGAAAGGCGTATCCCAAGGATGTTGGTGCGTTGGACTCTCTGTTTGAACGGGGCGAGGTGGATGTGACCATGTCGTATCATCCACTGCATGTGCAGAACAAAATTTTGGACGGCGCCTTTCCTTCATCGGTTCTTTCGTATGTTATGGCCGAAGGGTCTATCTTTAATCTTCATTTTACGGCCATTCCTTTTAATGCGCAGAACAAGCCCGGAGCCATGGTCACAGCCAACTTTCTGATGTCCCCAGAGGCTCAGTTGTCCAAGCTGGATCCCCATAATTGGGGAGACTTTCCCGCCATTGCCATGGATAAGATTTCCCAAGACCAACGAGACAAGTTCAATGCTCTTGACCTTGGAGCTTCCACTCTTAGCCCGGAAAAACTCAGCGCGTCTGCTGTACCTGAGATTCCTGCGGCCTACTTGGAAAAATTGGAAAAAGGCTGGGATGAAAACGTATTGCATTAGACTTAAAGAAAAAGGAAGCCGGGTGACCCGGCTTCCTTGGAGATAGAATTTTGAAAAGAAGGGCCTAAGAAAAAGGCCCTTCTCTTTTACTATGCTGATTGTTGAGCGGCCTTTTGACCGCGCACATACTTGAGCATGAATGCGACGAAGGCGACACCGGCAAGAATAATACCGATGATTACCGACAAATTGTAATCGAGGTTGAAGCCAATTTTGGCGTTCAGAATGAAGGTGCATGACACTGCGGTCATAAATACTGCAGGGATGGTTGCGATCCAGTGCAGCTTTTCCTTTTGGGCGAGGTATGCAGCTCCGGCCCACAGAACCATGGTAGCAAGGGCCTGGTTGGAAAAACCGAAGTAACGCCAGATGGTCGAGAAGTTTTGGGTTGAGATAATGAAACCAAGAACAAACAGAGGAATAGCAATAAGCAGACGTTTGGAAATTGCACTCTGCTTCATCTTGAATACTTCAGCTACAATCAGACGGGTGGAGCGAAAGGCGGTATCACCGCTGGTGATGGGCAGCACGATGACGGCCAGAATGGCCATGGTGCCACCTACGGAACCAAGAAGGCTATGGGAGACTTCAGCCACGACGGCAGCGGGGGAACCGGCCGAAATGACAGCCTGCAGGGCTTCCGGGGAGTTGTAGAAAGAGAGGCCGATGGTAGCCCAGATAAGGCCGATGATACCTTCGATGACCATGGCACCATAGAAAACAGAGCGGCCTTCTTTTTCATTTTTTACGCAGCGAGCCATGAGAGGCGATTGTGTGGAGTGGAATCCGGAAATGGCACCGCATGACAGTGTGATGAAAAGCAGGGGCCAGATGGGCTTACCCGTAGGACTGGTATTAACAGTGAAGTCGAGATTGGGAAGAATCGGATGGCCGGACAACATCAGTGCCACAATAAGGGACACTGTCATAACCAGCAGCAGGGCGCCCAGCAAGGGGTAAATGCGACCAATGATCTTGTCTATGGGAAGTATTGTTGCCAAAAAGTAATAGCCGAAGATGCAGGCTACAAAAATGGATGTGTCGATTCCTGTGAGTCCATTGAGGAGCTTGGCCGGGCTGAGTACAAAGACAACGCCGACGAGCATCAGCAGAACAAAGGAAAAGACGCGAAGAACCTGGCGGGCAGACATGCCGAGATATTCCCCAACCACTTCGGGAATGCTTGCTCCATTGTTGCGCACGGAGAGCATTCCGGAAATGTAGTCATGCACAGCGCCGCCGAAAATGCAGCCGATGACAACCCAGAGAAGGGCTGCAGGGCCGTACAGGGCACCGAGAATAGGACCGAAGATGGGGCCGATTCCCGCAATGTCCAGCACCTGGATAAAAATCAGTTTCCAGCGTGGCATGGGGATGTAGTCGATGCCGTCCTGAAGGGCGATAGCCGGTGTAGTCCGGTTCGCGTCTGGGGCAAAAATTTTGTCTACAAAGGTTCCGTAAACGAAATAACCTACGATAAGTAGGCCGACACAGGCGAAAAAGAATAGCATGAGACACCTCCAGAAAAGTTGGTTGCCGGTTTTGGGCCCAAATGATGTCTCAACTTTAGATCAGCTCCACGGGGATTGCCTCGCCTATCCGACGAAATGACTTTTTGCCTGGATGAACCGCCTCATATTGCTGACGGGGCGTACGAAGATCAGTCTGATATAGCAGTGTTTGGTATTTGGGAGTGATTTTCCGGATGAGTAGGGATCTGAAAGCTGATGTTCGTTCCTTGGCCCGGTTCACTGATGATATGCAAAGAATATCCGGGGCCGTAGATCTGCTCAAGACGGTTGGCGCAATTTTTTACGCCTATCCCTTGTCGTGTGCCCTCCATATGGTGGCGGGAGAGGATGTTGTGTAAAGTTTTTTTGTCCATCCCTACACCGTCGTCAACAACGCTGATGGACAGATGACCATTATTGCGGGAGGCGCTCAATTCGACGCACCCGCCGCCTTCCAGGCCGGAAATACCGTGACGGATCGAGTTCTCAACCAGTGGTTGGATGAGAAGGGGAGGGATGGGGACATCTCGGCAGGACGAGTCGATATCCATGCTCACCTTTATGCGATCTCCAAAGCGGGCTTGCTCAATGGCCAGATAGGAGTTGATCTGTTCCAGCTCATGTTGCAACGGGACGAAATTTTGAGAGGAGTCTAGATTTTTGCGCATGTAGAGGGACAGGTCCAGGAGTAGTTCGCGTGCTTTTTCCGCATTGGTCCGGCAGAATGAAGCAATAGTATTCAGCGAGTTGAACAGAAAGTGTGGATTGATTTGGGTCTGCAGGCGGCGGATTTCGGCCCTGGCAAGCAGCTGTTCTTTTACCTGGATATCTTCCAACTCCAGTTGGGTTGAAAAAAGGTTCCCCAGTCCCTTTGTCAGCTCGAACATGGTTCGGTTGAGCGGAGCGTATTCACTGCCGTAGAATTTGAGAGAGCCAACCACGGTGCTGTTCTTTTTCAGGG
This sequence comes from Desulfovibrio sp. 7SRBS1, assembly GCF_049723905.1. Lineage (NCBI taxonomy): Bacteria > Pseudomonadati > Thermodesulfobacteriota > Desulfovibrionia > Desulfovibrionales > Desulfovibrionaceae > Desulfovibrio > Desulfovibrio sp. 7SRBS1. The sequence goes on from NZ_JBJKFD010000001.1 coordinate 559,485, forward strand.
GAACAATAGTCGCAGAGTCCAGCGGGCAGCCTTGATGGTCACAGCCGATACGGCTTGCCGAGGTGATGAATACGGCTTCGCCGGTCCGCAGCACCTCTTTGGTTGCCCTGGTTCGTACGTCGTGGCTTACCAGATGGTGATCGCTTCCTTCGCCAACATGGGCAAGCACTGTCCGTGTGTCGGTAACTGCCACGGCAGCTACGCCAACACGTTTATGGATTATTTCTGCAGTTGCCTGGGCAGATTCAAGGGTGAGCCCCGAGCGCAGATAGCTGACCGTGTGATTCGCGATGTCGAGAATCTGTTGGGCGTGCAGTGATTCGCGTCGGTCCCTGTCCTGAATGAACATGTTGATGATTTCGACAAAAAGGGCCGATCCCAGAGTGTTGATAATGATCATGGGAGCGGCAATGAGTTTGACCAGTTCCACGGCGTCAATGTAATTTCTGGACAGTGTAAGCACCAGAACCATATGGATTGTTTCGCCCGCAAAGGTAAGCGGAGCAGCTACCATCCAATTGAGGGCCCGATTTCCCATCTTATAGCTGATAAGCCCTGCCACAAGACCTTCGAGTGCAGTGGATATGCCGCATGGCCAGGCGCTGAAGCCATTCAGATCGGTGAGAACCCTATGGGCACCGGCTATCAGACCAGCTCCAAGCCCCACCACGGGGCCTCCAAAGAGACCGCCAGTAACGACCGCCATTGCCCTTAGGTTGGCGACGGACTGGAAAACGAGGTTGCCTGTGTAAGTACCGATGATGCCGAATACTCCGAAAAAGATGATCAGAAAAAGCGTTTTTTGGCGGGTCTGCATTGGGCTGAACCCGATGCGTTTTACCGGGGCGAATGTAAGAAGCAGAAAAGCGCCGCCCACAAGTAGCCCGAATCGTTCCGCCAGGGTGACGATGATTTCCTGAGTATGCATTTGTTAGAGTTCCACTGCCGCGCGAAAAGCCTTTACGCGAGCTTTGTTGATTGTAATATCCGTAGTGGCTCCGTCGCTGAGCGTTGCCACATATTTCCCGTTGAACCAGGGAGCATAGGAGCGGACGTAGGTCAGGTTGATCAGCTGTGAACGGTTGGCCCGGAAAAAAGGGTAGCCGCACAACCGTTCCTCGATTTTTTCAAGTGAAAGGTCGGAAGGACAGGTAAACGATTTTTCCTTTGTGTACGCTAGGACGCGTTTTTCTGCCGTCTGAAAATAAACGACTTCCCGTGGGCTGAGGAGCACATTGCGTCCGTTGCATTCAACACTGATACGGGCGATATCCGGTCCTATTCCGGCTACAGCCAGCAAGGTCCGTAAATCTGGAGATGGATTTATTGTATCGTTAGGCGCCCCGGAAAGCTGGGTACGAATTCGCTCTACACTTTTTTGCAGGCGACTTGCCGAGATGGGTTTCAGCAGGTAATCCACGGCATTTTCTTCGAAAGCCTGGATAGCGTAGTTGTCGTAGGCTGTGGCGAAAACCACCAAGGGTGGGTGCTTCATCTGCACAATATCTTCAAGCACCTGAAAACCACTTTTCCCCGGCATCTGAATATCCAGAAAAACAAGATCGGGTTTGGACTCTAATATGACGCGTACCGCCTCCTGACCTGTGGATGCCGTTCCTACAACTTGTACGTCGTCAAATTTGGAAAGCAGATAAGCGAGCTCATCCAGCGCAGGCGGCTCGTCGTCTACGAGTATTGTGCGAATGGAAGTAGGTATTGCGTCGGATGATGCAGAAACAGCCATATAATTTCCCCGGACCGCTCCCTAAGCTGGTCTTCTGGCCCCCGTCGTCAGGGAGTAAGCAAGCAGATCGATGGATGTCAATCGAAGAGTTGAAAAGGGGAAGCGGGCGCGCTGATAATCGCGTCCGCTTTGCGAGTATTATGGTCGGCTAAAATGGCATGCGGAGTTGGTCAACTCTTCAGTCTAGGCCATTTTGTCGGTACAGATTAGGGGATGGGACATCTCCAGGATCCCCCATATGCTTAACATTCTATGTGTACAGCTTTCAGGGGGCAGGGCACACTTTGGATTATCTGTAGAAACGTAATTTGCATCAGTTTGTTGTCTTCTCTGGTAGTGGGGGGCTGGCTGTTGTTTCACTCTTTCTTCATTCCGAACATTCTGCCTTGATATGTCGAAACCGAGGGATAGACATTTGACCCACGAGCAGCAGGATACTAGGATACAAGTTCTTGGCGTCCAGGAAAGTTCAAACAAACTGCCGGGATGCGTTCCTGACTATTCATCCATGAGGTTACACTGTGAAATTCATTTTCGTTATGGCGCAAGTCCACTCTTTGGGAGACCCCGAACAGAATCTAGAAATCGCCAGGGACGTTGTATCCGAGGCCAAAGATGCATTCCGTGCTGATCTGGTCCTGTTTCCGGAAGATTTTATGAGCCGTTTTCCCCGTGGAACGAAACGGGAAACACGGCTGAGTACCGCTCAGTCCATTGATGGCCCTTTTGTTGCGGGAATGAAAAACGTGGCCAGGGAAAACGATATGTGGCTGGTCTTTGGTATGAACGAGATTGTTGAAGACCCTCAGGATGAACGGATTTACAATACAACGGTCATTTTGGATAACCACGGGGAGCTGGTCGGGACCTACCGCAAGACACATCTATATGACGCGTTTGGTCACAAGGAGTCGGCCAACAAAAAGCCTGGCGAGGCCCTTTTCGTCCCCATAGAGACCCCTTTTGGGAAGCTGGGACTGTTCGTCTGCTACGAGGTGCGTTTCCCGGAGGTGGCTCGATATCAGGCGCTCCATGGAGCAGAAATCATCCTGATGCCAACCGCATGGGTAAGGGGGGATCTGAAAAGCCAGCAGTTCTTGAGCCTGATCTCCGCCCGGGCAATTGAAAACGCTGTGTACATGCTGGCCTGTAATCAGATCAATGAAGCAAACATGGGAGAGAGCGTAGCCGTGGACCCCATGGGGGTGGTCATTGCGTCCGGCGGGGAAGTGCCACAGCTGATCCCCTGCCATCTGGATACGGACCGCGTGCAGGAAGTCCGCAAGAAAATGCCTTCCTATCTCAACAGGCGGCCGGATCTGTACAATTAGAACCTGTCAGCTGGAAGGCTTGCGGCGTTACCGTAAACCGCGATCGATCCAATATTTCCCTGTTTTTACTGTATGTTATAAGTAATATTTTTCTTTTTTGGAGCCTCTTTTTCGGGGGCCTTTATCCTCTTTTAAGAGTGAGTTTTTCTTCGGCAGCTAAGCCCGGTTTTGTCGGCGTCTGAGCAGACAAAATATAGTTGTCCCGAATTGTTGTGTAAACCGCGTAGCGTTGAATTGGACTATGCCTTGTACTGTGTTCACAGGAACACGAATGCAGTGGCATACCCTAGCTGTTACGGATTTATTCAGGCGTGTTGATGGATGTTCAGGAGGTCTTTTCCCATATGAATCACAGAGTGTTGCTGGTCTCTACATCAAATAGTCTGAGCCGCCAGGCGGCCATTATTGCCAAAGGCCTAGGGTTGAGACTGGATATACGCAAGGGCGGGTTGCTCACGGATGGGCACCTGCATGCGTTGGAGCAGGAAAGCAAATACGATGTTTTTATTTCTCTAGGAGGAACAGCCCTTCTGATGGAGGAGGCACTGTCCAAGCCGGTTATTCCGATCAATATTTCGGTTGCCGACTATGTGCAGGCACTCAACAAGGCGAAACGCTTTGGGCGCAAGGTGGCACTGATCAGTTACGATTGTCCGGTGCTCAAGGAATTGGAGAGTTTGGCCCAGTTGACGCCTGATTTTGACTTTAAGCTGTTTCCCTACTCCAGCAAGGCGGATTTCAAGGATCAGATCAACCGGGTGTTTTCCCTGTCCGATTACACGGTCATTGGACTTGGGGCCTGTACCTGCGATCACGTCAAGACCCATGGCGTGAATTATGTCATGGTGGAGTCGTCCAAGGATAATATTCGCAGTGCGCTGATGGCAGCTAAAAATATCATCGACTTGAATTACAAGGAAAGGCTTACCGCCAGCCGTGTGACAAATATCCTAAACTATTCCAGGGAAGGCATCTTCAGCGTGGGGAAGGACGGGGTTGTCCAAATAATGAACTTCGCGGCGGAGAAGATTTTCAATGTGCATCTGGCAGATGTGGTCGGCAAGCCCATTGATAGTCCCGACGTACCGCATATTTTCCGCGACATCTACGAGGATGGGAGTTTCCTCGTCAATAAAACCGTTGTCAGCGGGGAAAATGCCTTCATCGTCAACCGTATCCAGCTGAGCATTAAAAAGAGTATCGAGGAGACTTTGGTCACTTTTCAGAGTATCTCCGACATCCAGTCCCTGGAGCGGAAATCCCGCAACGCCCTCAAGAATGCGGGCTTGGTGGCCAAGAAGACTTTACAGAATATCGTTTTTTTAAGCCCCCAGATGCGCGAGACCGTGCTAAGGGCCCAGCAGTTCGGCAGCACTGAGGCCGCCGTGCTCATCGAAGGAGAGACCGGGACCGGAAAGGAACTCTTTGCCCAGGGCATCCATAATTCCAGCCCCCGATGTAATGGGCCGTTCGTGGCCATCAACTGTGCAGCTCTGCCGCAGAGCCTTCTGGAAAGCGAGCTTTTCGGCTACACCAGCGGCGCTTTTACCGGGGCCAGAAAGGGCGGCAAGACCGGACTGTTTGAGTTGGCCCACAACGGGACCATTTTTCTGGACGAGATTGGTGACATCTCTCCCTTGATCCAGAGCAGATTGTTGCGCGTTCTGCAGGAAAAGTCCGTACTTCGTGTGGGAGGGGACAGGATTGTGGACGTAAACACACGGATCGTGGCCGCCACCAACAAAGATCTTTGGGCTATGTCCGAGGAAGGGACCTTCCGTAGCGATCTCTTTTATCGGCTCAGTCTGCTCAACCTCTCCATAGCCCCATTACGAGAACGCCCCGATGATATCGAGACGCTCAGTAGACATTTTCTTGCCTCCAAGGGCGCCATGTACGGCGTGGAGTCCAAAGAACTTTCCCCGCGGACTATAGACATGATGTGTGGTTACGACTGGCCGGGTAACGTGCGGGAGCTGGAAAATTTTATAGAGAAGCTGCTTATTCTCCAGCCCTTGGAGAGCAGTCTGGACTACTCCGCCATGAAACTGCTCGGAGAGAGGACGCGCCGCAAACAGGGGCGAAAGGAAAGTGCTTGTTTCGATGACGCTCCTGGAACGATGACGATTCATGTGGGCTCGCTCAAGGATATGGAGAACGAAATCTTTAGTAAGATGCTGGACCGCATGGACGGAAATCAAACCCAGACGGCTCGTCGGCTGGGCGTGAGCCGGGTCACCCTCTGGAAACGGCTCCAGGGAAATGAGTTCACGCAATAGTTCTGCTCCCAAAAGAGTGAGGCCGGAACGATCCTATGTCGATCGTTCCGGCCATGACTTCCATCCTTGCAGTAGAGGGAGGGCTTTTCTGGACGGAAGCTTATAAGACCGCCCCTGTCCGTTTATCGGGGTATCGGAACGAGCTTCGGGGCCTTCTTGGCGATTTCTTGTCGGCTATTGGTGGGCTATGGAGAACTCGTGTGCCTTTTCCTGGCCTCGCAGTACGCGAAGCGCGCCCAAAGCCAGGGCCTGCAGTTCGTCCTCACCCGGTTCGATGAAGACCGGTCCGAGAAAGGAGATGCGATCCTTGATCCATTTCGTCAGCAGTTTTGAATAGGCCACGGCTCCGGTGATGATGATGCCGTCAAGTTCACCGTAGAGCACAGTGGTCAGACCGCCGAGGATTTTGGCTGTCTGGTAGGCCATACCCTCGTAGATGAGCGCGGCCTGTTCGTCTCCCTCATTGATGCGTCGTTCCACTTCAAGCGCGTTGTTGGTGCCCAGATAGGCCACCAGCCCGCCCTTGCCGCGGGTCCTGCGGGTGAGGGATAACCGGTTGTGCTCACCGGAGAAGGCGCTGTCGATGAGCTGCCGAACGGGCAGGCCGCCGGAGCGCTCCGGGGAGTATGGTCCTTCTTCGTCGGTTACAACATCAATCATCCGGCCGTTTTTGAGGACGCAGGCACTGATGCCGCCGCCCATGTGGCTGACGACAAAGGAGCACTGTTCAAAGACTTTGCCTTCCCGTTCGGCCACACGCCGGGCAACGGCCCGCATGTTCAGCACATGGCATGATGCGCGACGTTTCATTTCGGGTAGGCCGCTCAAGCGGGCAATGTCCTCCAGCTGATCCACGACGACTGCGTCGTAGATGTAAGCTGGAATGCCCAATTTCTGGGCGATATCGTAGGCGAGCATGCCACCGATATTTGAGGCGTGGTCGTCTATGGGGCGGTCACGCAGGAATTCGAACATCTCCTGGTTCACGGCATAGGCACCCTGCTTGAGGGGGGGGAGTTTTCCGCCCCTGCCGGACACGGCGCTCAGGCTCTGAAGGTCCACACCCTTTTCGTCGAGACATTTGAGCAATGCCTCCCGGCGCATGGGGAATTGTTCGGTCATGCTGTTGGTGAAACGGGCCAGTTCCTCCGCCGGATGGTCTACCTTGTGTTCGAAGCGCAGTTGCTCGTTGTCGAATACTGCGATTTTTGTGGAGGTCGATCCCGGATTGATGGTCAGGATGACGTGGTTGTCTTGGGACATGAATTTTCTCCGGCTATTGCTCGCCCAAGGTCGCGGAGGCCGCGAGGACCAAGGGCCAATACTTGTCCTGGGTGGCGGCGGCGCGCGACGTGAGCACGATGGGGCCGCGCCCGCCGATGACGATGCCCGCGCTGCGGGAATGACCGGCGTAGCGCAGGGCTTTGATCAGGACGTTGGCAGAGACGATGTCCGGCAGGGACAAAAGGTCGGCGTCGCCCTGAATGGGACTGTCGAATTTTTTAATCCGGGCCGATTCGGGGCTCATGGCCAGATCATAGGAGATCGGTCCCTCGACTACGCAGTCGCCCAGTTCACCGGCCTGACCTGCCTTCTTGAGCTCCAGGGCGTCCATGGTGGCCTGCATCTTGGGGTTGGGCACTTCGGTAGAGGCTATGGCCGCCACCTTGGGAGTGGAGAAGCCCATGGCCTTCATGGTGTTCACCGCATTGACGATGATTGCCTTGCGCTGGTCCAGGGAAGGCGTGATGTTGATGGCGCAGTCGGTCAGCCCGAACAGCTTGGGGTGGTCGGGCAGTTCGATGATGCTCAGGTGGGAAATGAGGTTCCCGGTGCGGAAGTCGGCTTCCTTGCTGAACAGGGCCTTGAGCATGGTCGCGGTGGGGATGTTGCCCTTCATCAGAAAGTCGGCACGGCCCGAAGCCAGGGACTGGCCCGCCTTGACCGCGGCTTCCTCGGGGGAGGCGGCGTGTTCGATTGCATAGTCGTCCGGAGCCATGCCCAAAAGCTCCAGCTGTTCTTGGATGACGTTGCTGTCACCGAACAGGATCGGAGAGATGAGTCCGTCCTGTTTGGCGTCGCGTACTGCCTCCAGCACATGACTTTCCGTGGCGTTGATCACGGAAACGGTGCGCGTGCCGTTTTTGCTGCTGCGCACCTTGTCGGCGAGTTGTTCCAACGTGGTATAAGACATGAATTCCTCTCAGGTATGGTCCCGGGGCCTGCATGCAGTACCCCGGGATGGGAGGCTCTTTAGAGCTGGTTGATGGCTATTCTGCTTCGTTCAGTGTCAGGGCCAGATCGGGACAGGCCATGACGCAGCTGTTGCACCCGATACAGAGTTCGGTGTGCTTGGGATTGGAGATGGAATATCCTGCGGCGTTGAGCTTGCCTTCAAATTCGAAGACGCCCTTGGGACAGACTTCCTTGCAGTAGCCGCACCCTTTGCAGCGTGCTTCTTCAATGGTGACAACTAATTTTTGCTTGGCTTGTTCCATGGCGGTTACCTCGTCTGGGAAGCCGCTTCGGCCAGGGCAATGCCCTTTTTGACGGCTTCAATGTTGAGTTCTGCGATTTTGGGCGCGAACTTTTTGTTGGCAGCCTTGACGATGCTGTCGAAGTCCACGAACGGGTACAGCTTGTAGGCGGCGCCAAGTGCCACGAGGTTTGCCGATTTTGGTGCGCCCATGTCCTGGGCGGTCTTGGTGCAGGGGATAGGCAGCCAGTTGTCGAAACTGCGTTCGGCCATGATGCTGGAGTCGTAGATGACGGGGGCTTTGGCATCGTCGTAGCGGTTGCCGATCACATCGTGAAGAGCCACTATCACGTTGGGATTGGTGACCTGCTGGAACAGGATCTCGTCCGCCGAGATGATTGCCTCGGCAGTGATGAAGCCGCCGCGCTGGGCAATGCCGTAGGTCTGGGTCTGGACTACCTTGAGGTCCTGGGCAATGGCGCATTCGGCCAGGAAGGAGGCCACGAAGATGAGGCCCTGTCCGCCGGTGCCGGCCATGAGGATTTCAGTATGCTGTGCCATGTTACTTGCCCTCCTTCTGTGCCAGGCGGCTGCGCATGGTTTCGTAACTGGTATTGAAGTCGGGCTCGTGGCGATCGACGAATTTGCCGATCTTGAAGTATCCTTGTTCGGCGGCGTTCTCGATCTTGTTGAACTTGGTCTCGGACACGCCCTTTTCCTTGAGCCAGCGGAACATATCCAGGGGCTGGCGCATCTTGTTGCGGGGGCCGAACAGGGTGGTGCAGGGGCTGGCGACTTCTATGACGGAGAAGCCCTTGTTGCTGATCCCTTCCTGGATGCGCTTGGTCAAACGTGTGCCTTGGGTAACGGTTTCGCGGGCCACATAGTTGGCCCCGGCAACCTTGGCCAGTTCGCAGACGTCCACGCTCCGTTCGGGGTTGCCGAGGACCGAGGTGCTGGTGCAGGCATCGTGCGGTGTTGTGGCCGAAGCCTGGCCGCCGGTCATGCCGTAGTTATAGTTGTTCACTACGACAGCGGTCAGATCCATGTTGCGGCGGGCCGCGTGCAGCAGATGGTTGCCGCCGATGGTCGTGCCGTCGCCGTCACCCATGAGCACTACCACGGTCAATTCCGGGTTGGCGCTCTTCACACCGCTGGCGTAGGACAGGGCGCGGCCGTGGGTGGTGTGCAGGGCGTTGCAGGTGAAGTAGTCGTCCGCCTTGCCCCAGCAGCCGATGCCGCTGACCATGACGACTTTGCGCGGGTCCAGTTCCAGATTTTCCAAGGCGCAGGCTATGGCTCTGACTACGATGCCGTCCCCGCAGCCGGCGCACCACATGTGCGGCAGGGATTCGGTCCGTATATAATTCATTCCAGTGGCGTATTTCATGGATATTCTCCTAAAACAAAGCCTTTGTGATGGAGTCGGGGAACATGATTGTTCCGTTGTACGAATTGACCTGGCTGACCATGGAGGGGTCACCGACCACCTTGCGTACTTCGCCGGCAACCTGGCCCGAATAGTTCATTTCGGGAACGACGATCCTGCGTGCATTGGCTGCAGCCTTGGCAACGGCCTTTTCCGGGAAGGGCCAGATGGTCTGGAGCTGCAGCACCCCGACCTTGAGACCTTTTTCCCGAGCATTGGCCGCGGCGGTGCGGGCTGCACGGGTGACAACGCCGTATGCGACGATGAGCACTTCGCATCCGTCCGTGTCGAACTCCTTGACCATGATCACGTCATCCAGATTTTCTTCCAGTTTGGTATGCAGCTGGGCCACGCGGCGGGCAGCATTTGCAGGCGTGTTGCAGCTGAATCCGTCCTCGCCGTGCATGGAACTGGTCACATGGAAGATGTAGTCGCTGCCATAAGCGGCCAGAGGGGCGACAGCGCCAGGGGTGAAATCGAACGGCTTGTAATCTTTGGGGGCGCCTGTGGGCTTGGCACGGTCGATCACTTCCAGCTCGCCGGGTTCCGGGATGGTGTAGCTTTCGCGCATGTGGCCGACCACTTCGTCGGGGGCGACCACTACCTGTGTGCGGTAACGCTCGGCGATGTTGAATGCCTTGACCGTCAGCTCGAAGCATTCGGCAACGGTGGCCGGGATGAGGGCGACGACGCTCTGGTCTCCATGACGGCCCCAACGCAGCTGCATGACATCCGACTGGGCCGGGCGGGTGGCAAGACCCGTACTGGGGCCAGAACGCTGGACGTTGACCACGACCAGCGGGACTTCGCCCATGGTGGCCATGCCCAGGTTCTCCTGCATCAGGGAAAAGCCGGGACCGCTGGTGGCGGTAAAGGCCTTGGCGCCGGACAATGACGCGCCGATGATGGCGCCCATGCTGCCCAGTTCGTCCTCCATCTGCATATACACACCACCGATCTTGGGCATCTCTGCCGCACAGATCTGTGCGATTTCAGAGGATGGTGTGATGGGGTAGCCGGCATAGAACCGTGCCCCGGCGTAGAAAGCGCCCTGGGCTATGGCTGCGTTGCCTTGAATCAATTTGGTTGTACTCATTGGATAAGCTCCTCAATCTATTACATTAAGCCGAACATCTTCCAGAACGGGACACTGACCAGGAAACCGATCGTACTGATGACGGTGAAGGCCATGCAGAACTTGGCCATGGGCCAGTGGTCTGACATCTCTCCGTGCGTGGTAAATTGGGCGCAGAGGTATATGGTGTTCATATACTTGAAGAAGAAGAGGTTAGCGGCCGTAAAGGCTACAAAGATGACGATCCATGGATTGACGCCTGCGGCCATGACCGACGGCATCATGACGATGGCCACGATGATGGAGCCTGAGGTCATGTTGGTTATCAGGAAGCGCATCAGGATGATGACCACAACGATGGATATGATCATGGTGAAGGTGTTGGTCATGACCAAGCCCATGATCGGCCTGAGTGCGCCCGTCAGCCATGTGTCTATGCTCAAGGCCTTGACCACTTTGGCCATGTTGAAAACGCAACCGATAAGGAAGATGGCGGGCCATTCGATGCGGCTCTTGAAGTCTTCCTTGGTCATGGTTTTCACGCCGAGCAGCACGCACATGGCGAGCACGGCAATGACGGCACCGGAGATGTGGTGAATGAAGCTGGTCATCCATCCCAGCAGGGCACAGAGGATAACAGCCAGAACGATTTTTTCGTCCCTGGTCATGGGGCCGATTTTATCCAGTTCCTTGCGGCCGTATCCCTTGGGCAGGGCCAGAGGCTCTTCGGGCTTGTATGCCCAGAAAATGTAAAGCGCCAATCCGACAAAGGCCACGACGCCCCAGGGCAGCGCCCACAGGAACCAGTCGAACCAGGAGACGTTCTTATACTGTTCCGGGAGGATGCTGATCAACATATAGTGGCTGAAGGAACCGGACAGGAAAATGTGGCCCATAAGGACGAAGCCGGTGTAGCAGGCGGCCATCAGGCCGGAAGCGGCCGGGCTTTTCCTTTCTGCGCCCAGAGAGTCGCTGATGGCCAGGGCCAGCGGCGCGGACAGGGCGGACTTGGCGTTCATGCTCGGCACCAGCGGGCTGATGATGGTTCCCGCGCCCATGAGGCCCAGAACCTGCCCTTTGAAGGTCGCCGGAAAAAGCGTCAGTACATAGAGAGAAATACGCCGCAGCAGGCCAGTTCTGCCTGCCACCGCACCCAAAGCAAAGGCTCCTACCATCATCCACCAGCCTGTTCCGGCAAAGGTGGAAAAGGCCACGTTGAATTTGACGCTTTTGGTTGCAGCCCAGAACGTACACATCAATATGCCGGTAACGTACTCCGGTACGATCTGGCATATCCACCAACCCACGGCGAAGACGAGAACGCCGATGGCGGTCATGGCCTGAGGGGTCAATCCTTCCGGTGGGGTTATTTGTGAAATTGAATACGCCGCAATAATGGATAAAATGGCAACGGCGTATTTTACGTAAACAACCCAACCGCCACCCGACTCCGTTTTGCACTCCATGTTGTACCTCCTACAATGCGAAAGAGCGATCTTGGGTGAATCCCATTTGGTGCGCCGCCGATCCTTTACCTGTGTTGAAACGGGACGCAGGCATCTGTGTTGCTTTTCCTCGCGAGATTCCGGTTCAGGTCTGAAACAGTCCGGTGGATCGTGCGAAGTTGTTTGCGAATAGCAACCAGTGTGCCAGAAATAATACACATAAAAACTTTTTTAACATGCTGTTATATAAGGATATTTCTTTTTGTCTTTTAGAGGCCGTCTCCTTTTTGTAACAGATGGTGTTAAAATATTTAGCGGTGTTCATTTTCTTTCCTTGTCCATGTTCCGGGTGTCTCGGAGAGAGAGGGCACGGGAGTGGGTCGGAAAGGTGGGCTGAAGACCGGTAAAGGGTATTGCCCCGAAGTATGGCATGGGTTTTTCAGTCTTTCGGTGAACGGGAAGGAGCCGGAATCTTTATTGTTCCGGTTCTGATGGGGGCTCCAGGTGAATCAAGGGAAGGGCGTTAGCGAAGTCGTGGTCCGCAGACTTTGGCCACTCGTTTGGTCGTGTGCACGGCCTTGATGTCCGAGCCGTGTCTAGCCTGACCATCAGCAATGTGCATTATGCAGGCCGGACAGCCAATGGTCACTGTGGCGGAGCCGGGGATGGTATTCCCGATTTTGTCGTCGTGGATGGGGTTGGACAATTCGTAGTTCTCAATGCTGAAAGTGCTGCCCCGCAATAGGCTCCGGCGTCATACATCCTGATATACTTGGTTTCTGGCGGGGCTTACAGTCGCTGGCGCGGTTAAGTCTTCACGTTTCGGGCCATGTGGCAGGAAGCACGAGAGGTCACGTTGCGCTCTCGTGAAACTATATTTCGGGAGATACGGGGTTGGACGAGATATGGGGAGTAATCGATCAGCTTGCTGCGCAGGCCCTGTCAGATGGATCAGGCCTCGTTGTCAAGGGGCAGTCGTTCAATACTGTTCTTTCAGGGCTAATCCCTAGGTGGGGCAGGCCGTAATGATAACCTCAGAGTTCCTGCTCCCCAGAGCCAGAACCGTACGTTCAGCCAACAGAGCGGCGTTGTCAAAATCGTCGTACAGCATCATGGCGGGGAAGTAACAGCCCATATCGTCCGGAATGGATACCCGGATGGTGTTGTTCGCAGGTTTTTGACTTCCTCGGATGCTCTGGCCTCGGGGAAGACATAGCTGACCATGCACCACAGGAAAAAGGCGACATGGGCCGTGGGATGTTTGAGATTGTTCCGGCGGGATACTCGGCTGAGCAGATGGCTTCCGGACATCTGCGGAACACCCCTTTTGCGCCGAGCCCTGCTGCGGGGATGGGCAGCCTAACTTACATTCCCTTGCTATGTTTGACCTTGCGAAACAGCACGTTCTGAAAGATGCCGCCCGAACGCATGGTCAAGTCAAACAAGTGTTTGTATGTCTTCTCGATCCTGTTCGGAATTCTTGAGCTTCTTTTCGAATTCTTGGATCCTACGCTGGGTATCCATGAGAGCCGGTTTGCCCTGACCAGGAAAAGCTACACAGCGAGGCTTGGCTCCTTCTGTGTATGTACCCCCGAAGAGATTGGTTCAAAGTTGCAATGTGTGAATCAAAACAGGTAGATATATCTATCCAGAGTTACATGTTGCTATCCTGTTGTGTAGAACGACCGCCCCGGCCAAGGAGCCAGGGCGGTGCATAAGCTTGTATTCCAGCCTGTTCGAGTTTTAAACCTTTCGCAGCCCTTCGATGATTTGCTGTAATTTATTGACATTCTGCACAAGCTGCGAAAGGGCCGTGGTTGCCTGGGACATGGAGGCGCTGGTTTCGCCGGAGATCCTGTTGATCTCTTCGGTATGTCTGGCTATTTCTTCGTTGGCCGCGGATTGCTCATTCGACGCAGTCGCAATGGCACTGACCTGCAGCGAGGTGTCTTCGGCGAGTGTGACAATGCTTTCCAAGGCCTGGCCGGACTCCTGCGCCAAAGTGGCCCCCTGGGTCACCACCTTGACAACCTGGTCCATGTTGCTGATATTGTTTCTGGTACCGTTCTGGATGGAAGTAATGGCGTCGCCCACCTCTTTTGTCGCGGACATGGTTTTTTCCGCCAGCTTGCGTACTTCATCGGCAACCACAGCAAAGCCCCGGCCTGCATCGCCCGCCCGCGCGGCCTCGATGGCTGCGTTCAACGCCAGCAGGTTTGTCTGGTCGGCAATGTCCGTGATTACGTTCATTATTTGTCCGATCCCTTCGGCTTGCTGTCCAAGGCCGTTCACGTCCTGCTGCATGTCCTGCACGCGCTGCTCGATGTCCGAGATGGCTCCGGCAACGTCATTGACGATTTCAGCCCCTTCCTGGGCCCTGGAACGCGTTGCCTCGGAGTTGACGGCCGCGTCGGAAGCGTTTTGGGCCACTTCCAATACGGTCACGTTCATTTGTTCCATGGCTGTTGCCGTTTCCGCGATACGTTCGCTTTGCGTCTGCGCTCCGTCGTTGGCTTCTTCGACCTGGCGGTACAATTGTTCCGTGGATGCGCTGAGATTTTGCATTATCGAATCAAGCTGATCCGCAGCCAGGAACATGCCTTCCTTCTGAGCCTGTTCCGCTTTCTTCTTTACCTGGTTCATTTCAGTAACGTCCTGAACCACTTCTATATGCCCGATTTGCTGGCCCGACTTGTCGGTCAGATAGGCGGTATCGACCTGAAAATCTCTTTCCAGTCCGGGCTGCGTAAAGAACGAAGTATTTTGCCCCCGTCTGAGGCAGGCAATACCGCAACGATCGGTATCGCAAATGTCTGCGCCCCAGTTGCTGCATTGTTTCCCTAGCGCCTCTTCCCGAGTTGACGCTGTCAGATCCATGGCCGCCTTGTTGATAAAGGTCCAATTCATGTCCATATCCGTTACGGAAATAGGCCAGGGAATGGAGTCAAGCAAACTTTCGTACCAATAGATTTTATCTCTGGCCGCTGTTAAAAGCGCATCTAGGGTAAGAGCACATCCTTTTACCGTATTACCTAACTGCTTTTCATTGCTGATTTTATAGTCATTTTCAGCAACAGTAGTTATAGTATTCGCAATTTTTGCGATTGGAGAAATGAATTTTTTCAATAAAAAAAAGTAACAAGATGCAAATAGAAGTATTGAAATAATACTCAAAGGCCAGATTGCACTCGTTATATTCATGAATCCAATGAATCCAGATGCACAGAATAGCACAAAGAATACCAGCATAATAGTGTTGAAGGTTGTTTTTATTGATCTTGATTTAGTTGAAGTGCGCATAGTAATTCCCCTGTCTAAGAAGATTTTTCACCAGTCTGTACCTTTTTTCTGCGGATGATGAGATGGACTGGCCCATTTTCTCGACCTCCGGAACGCCAAAGGGCAACCTTGCTCCATTCGTGCAATCTGTACTCAGAGTAACTTGATTTCCATGGTTTGTTCGCCGACGGCAAGAAAGGCTTCTTTCCAGCGAGAAAGTTTGGCTGCCGTTCTGCCCACTTCGCGGCTAACAAGTTTAATATCCTCGCCACGTAAAAGTTCGGTTTTATGCTGCGCCCAAAATCGCTTGGGCATGGCTTCTGGAGTTTCTGATTCGGCCATGAACAACCCCCTGGGTATCAATTCTTACCCCCAAAATTCAGTGTCCAAAAAAAATCTACACTAATCCCAAAATACCATATTTGAGGCCCTGAATAAAGACTCTTTAAATTTTTTTGTGAAACTCATTTCCCGGACAACGATACCACCAAGTGGCGCAGCGATCAGTTATATTATGGTTATAAAATTTACCGGATTTCTATACCCCCGGGCCTTTGCGCGTGCGGCTTGAAACAGGCCGTTAATCCCTCCAGCCGTGCGTTTGTATGCTATGATCACCAACGATAGAGGATACGGTTCAAGTGCCTTTCGAAAGTTTTCAACGCGATTCTGACGGAGCTGTGAAGCGGCTCATCCTGTACTTTATCACGGGCATAATTGATGAAATTCATCGTTTGCCATTTCGCTGCATGGCTAGTTTTCGCTTGCCGTATTCACCGCAGTTGTTCCTTGATTTGATATGCGATTCTAGTAGCATACGCTTCACTCTTTAGCTGTGGAGTGTCATGAAGTTGTTCACTCCGAGTCCAGCCCTGCTCATGGGGGTGACTCCCGCTTCAATACAACGAACGAATTCCGCTCGCCCAAGAGAAGCGAGCTTAGCATTCTGGTGCACGTTCCCCCGTTTTGGGTTTGCTGGTTACGATGTGGAATCCCAACCTCTGCAAATTTAGGACGAGTGAACAACCTTTTGGAACATCACAGCTAGGTGCAAAACGCAGTATATTGGGGTTGTACGGGGCAAGGCAGGGCAGAGGCGGATTGAGACGTACAACAGCGACACCAAAAACTAAAAAAGCCCTTGATTTACAATGGTTTTGAGGCTTTTTGGACAGCTCTGGATGGTTAGATGGCGAGGGTGTCTATGTAATTTCATATCTATTCTACAGTTATCACTTGAGATAAAAAATCACTTTTTTTGTTGCTCCCAGTTATGGGGCGGTAAGCGCATGGCGGAGAGTGACCTACGTTGCCACGGACTTGAAGGGCTGTTAACGTCCGGCCATGACTTGGACAAAAGAAGATGAACGCGAATTTATGGAATATGTGCGAGAGCGTAATGAGGGTGGCATATGCCCCTTCCACCCTTCCGGGCTATCCGAACCGCCAACCGAGGCAGACTTGACGGCCATGATCCCGCTCAGGCTCGAATGGGCGGTGGATATAGCCGATAGTGACAAGCCACAAGAGCAGGAACGGCAAGCTACACTCCCGGATGTTGACCTGACTACCCCCAAGAAATAATCCGATGGGGTCTGCGGTGCTTCCGTACCCCCTGAAAGGGGATACACCATGCCCAGAAAAGGTAAGCTGGTTTCGCAGTGTGAGGAAATTGGATGGCCATTGCATATTGCCCTTGCGGAGTATGTATCCAAAAAACATTGGAATTACGCAGGGCTACAGCGGCTTAATCCAGAAGAGGTAATATGCAAGCAACTTACAGAGAAAGACAAACATTGCAGTTGGTGCGAAGGTGCATCAATAAACATCTTAATTAAAGCTGCAACACTAGACGTTCTTGAAAAACTTAACACATTCTCAGACAGAGAAGATGCTGTAAGAAGATATTTGGAGGCACAATTAACCATACTTGCCAAATCAAAGAATGAAATCATTGATCAGATATTGTCTATAAGCAAAGAAAGATTAATAAATAATATCATCGAAATTTGTTCGGATGACATCATAAAACATTTTTATCCGAAAATAAGGTTTGATTTTATTTGCTTATTATCTGATTCAATCACCAGAAGCGATCTATTCGACATTGCATCTATATTCAGTGAGAATCCTTACGATTATCGTTCAGGATGGCCAGACATTACAGTGATTGATAAAAGTGGCATAGAATTTATTGAGGTTAAAACAACAGACTATTTACACGCTTCACAATTACGATTTGCTTCGGATATTGCCAAGCCTCTAGGTCTTTCTTGTAGTGTTTATCAGTTGAAACCAAAGTAACAAAAAGAGCCAGCCCCGAAGGACCGGCCCCATTGCCACGATGGAGAATCGCGAGCTGTTTCGTAATTAAGCGGCCTTCAAAAGCCGAGGCTGCTTCGGGGTGTTATTGAAACGTGCGCCGAAGGAACTGGTAAGCTCCGCTGCGATCCCATCCTTGAGCAGGCGGACCATTGCAGCGAGATGCTCAGAATCAGCCTTGGCATCATCGCGCAGGGCTTGGCCCCAACCAAACCCGGCTTTGTCGAGAACTAAAGCTCTGGCGCGGTCCATGGTGTCACTGGGGAAGCTGGTTGCAAGCTGGCCCAACGGATCGGCTTCAAGAATCCTGAACAGGTCCAGACGCCCCGCCCTGGCTGCATCCATAATTGCCACAATGCGCTTGTTGTCCTCCATGCTTCGGAGTACGTCGCGAACCTCGCGATCACGCAGTTCCTGTAGGTGCGGGTCGGTGTCTTCCGGACGAGTCCAGACTTCGCGATAAACGGCTTCGGCAAAGTTGACGGCTTTGCTCAGTTCTCCTTGGATTGCGTCCAGTTCCTTCTGAGCTTCGGGCCAAGCTCCTTCAATGGCCTCGGCCGCACGCCTGGCTCGGATTTCATCCTTGAGGTCGGTGTTCTTGGCAATCCTGCGAGCATTCGCGATAGCCGTTCCGAGAGGGTCAATCGCGATTTTTGCGATCCTGTCATAGTGGCGGGACCGGCTTTTAATGCTGTGCGCATTGTCGCGGCTCAGGATGGACTTTAAACGCATATCAAGGCGGGGCAGCCCAAGCGCGTTTCCGATGTTGCCGAGTCCATGCGGTTCTGCGGGCTGCTCCATGTCCAACTCACGGGGGCTCAGGTTGGGAATCGGCAGGTTGCCAACGCCCGGAACCTTGGCGAGTCCGTTTTCATTGATCATAATCATAATTCATCTCCTTGATTTTGTTGTTCAAAGTTTTTACGGCTTCGCGGATTTCGTCCGGCAAGCCTTGACCATCTTTGGCAATTTCGCCAATTAGGGCAGTGGCTTCGGCAAGGTGTTCGGCCAGATTGACGCGGCGAATGATCAGCATGTTGTTTCGAGAAACTTCGGCCATTGTTGTTCTCCTGTTGTTTTGGTAGGTTAAGCGCCGGATTCGGCGCGGTTTGCGTAGTGGGCCTGGGCAATCTGTTCCCATTCCTCATTGGTCAAGGGCTTGAATCCGTGAAGGACCGTGGACGTGGTGGAAGCTTCCACTCGGGCAACAAACGCCTCTTTTGACTCGCTAGGTTCCCGGTGGAAGATTTCACCGACTCGGCCCTCGGCATATGTCAGTTCGCACCATGAGGGTGTGAGCCAAAAACGAGGTATGTCTTGGGGCGCAGTGCGGGATTCCAACGCCTCTACAACGCCACGTTGCCGATGCTCCCGCAGGTAAAAGAACTTACGGCCAAACGGAAAAATCACCTCCGTGCCCGCTGGCAAAGCCGGGCCGAGTGCAGGGACTTGGCGTGGTGGAAAAACTATTTCGCGCTTGTGGCCGAGTGCTCTTTTCTGCTGGGTGCAGGGGACCGTGGATGGCGGGCAAGCTTCGACTGGCTATTACCCCGAGCAACATGATTAACGTGCTTGAGGGCAAGTTTCTGCCGCAGGAATCGAAGCAGGTTGCCGCCATAGGCGGGGCGGCTGGCGGCACATACAAGCCCAAGAATCTGAAAGAGGTCAAGGAAATGGACTCCTACGCACAATCGCTCGATATTCAACGCCTTCGCAAGGAGGTGCGGCTCGATGGCTGATCGTAATGCAATTAACCTCGGGCTTAAGGAACTCTCGAAAATTTGGAAAGGCGCGTACACCATCGCAGACTTGGAAACCATGCTTCCCAATTGGGAGCGAGCCTTTCCCGATGTGAACAACGCGGAATTCCTCGCCGCCTGCCAGGAAGCAATAAGCCGGTGCCGGTTCTTTCCCAAGCCCGTTGAAGTGCGCGGATTTGTGGACGAGATCCGCCAGCGGAACAGGACGTCTACGCCTGCCTTGCCGTCCGCGCCCATAAGCGATGCGCAAAAGCAGCGAAACCGGATGCATGCGGCCAATATGCGGGCACGGTTCGCCGGGGAACTCTTGCCGTTCCCCGAGGTGGCGCGGGGCATGATGGACGTGGACGCCTACCAAACGCGGGTGCGGGCCATGCAAGAACGCCAGCAGGCGCAGGCCGAAGAGGCCAGGAGAGGGGAAAGGGTGGCTTGAATTTTAGTGTTGGTTGAAATGGTGGGTAATGGCCCCTGTGCTGGAAGGCATCGGGGCCTTGGCCGGAGGGAAGGATTTTGGAAAAGAAACAGCTGTCTGTTCGGATTACGAGCCACTTATTGCTTGTAAGTGCTTTCGACTCTGATAAAGCAGTAAATATCTATTTAGGTGGTGACCAGGAAAACTATGTAAAAATAGTGATCAAATCAGGATCCATAAAAGAAGGTTTAAACGTAAGGTCAGAGGACGCAAGTTTTTCCACAGATGTTTTAGAGGGATCTGCAAAATGGAAAAATGTAAACTATTTTGCCATGATCTTTCTTCCGGACGACGCCCACATACTTGGCGCCCCTTGATCCTGGCGCCAACTCGGTAGGCATTGCCTGACGGATGCCCCTAAGCCTCCGGAAAAAGGCAGTTGCCCCGCTTCATCAGCGGAAGAAGAAATCGCACGTAATTTTACCGCCCGGCGATGATTGGTTCAAGGTCACCCGGACAAAGTAATATTTTTTGTCGGGGGAATCAGCAGGCAGGCTTGTCGGCCCACACACAAGCTTCCTCAGTTTATCAGAACTGCTTTGTTCATATTCATAGACGGCGACCTGATCAATCAGGTAACGGTACAAAGAGAATATACTATCATGTGTCTTCGAGCTATAGGGACGAATGATATCGGTCCGGTGTCCAGTTTCTTCGTAGAGCGCGGGGATTATTAGGTAACCCGCCTCCGTAAAAGAGACTCTTACCTCAGTATCCGTATTGTTTATGGTATAAACCTGCGCTGCCCGGGCCGGGGCGTAAGATCCCCACACAAACAGGACCGTTCCCGCAAGGCAGAGAAGCCGAACGCTTTTGGATAAAATTCTGAACGCCATGATACCACCTCCTGGTTCTTGCCATGATCTTTCTTCCGGACGACGCCCACATACTTGGCGCCCCTTGATCCTGGCGCCAACTCGGTAGGCATTGCCTGACGGATGCCCCTAAGCCTCCGGAAAAAGGCAGTTGCCCCGCTTCATCAGCGGAAGAAGAAATCGCACGTAATTTTATCGCCCGGCGATGATTGGTTCAAGGTCACCCGGACAAAGTAATATTTTTTGCTGGTGGAATCAGCAGGTAGGCTTGCTTCACACAAGTATTTCCCAGACTTTGTAGAAATGCTTGGACCAAATTCATAGACAGAGACCTCACCAATCAGGTGAGCAAGCATAAAGTTTATATGTTCGAGTGTGTTCGAGCTATAGGGACGAACGATACCGGTCCGGTGATTACCTTGCTCTATTCCAAATGTGTATAGCATGAACTTCTCCACAGTAAAGGAGACTCTTACCTCAGTATCCGTATTATTTATGGTATAAATCTGCGCCGCCCGGGCCGGGGCGTAAGATCCCCACACAAACAGGACCGTCCCCGCAAGGCAGAGAAGCCGAACGCTTTTGGATAAAATTCTGAACGCCATGATACCACCTCCTGATTCTGGTTTTGAACTCAATATCCAAAGTGGGTCTAATTGACGTCGTTGCAATAAAAGGGCCACCGTGACAGATAGGAACTTTTTTGCCGGAAAAGTACAGCTAAGAATGAAAAGATCATCAAGAGCATGAAATATGGCCCCAGCCGGGATTTGGGAATCGGTAAACCTGCA
The DNA here is from genome assembly GCF_049723905.1 of Desulfovibrio sp. 7SRBS1. Classification (NCBI taxonomy): domain Bacteria; kingdom Pseudomonadati; phylum Thermodesulfobacteriota; class Desulfovibrionia; order Desulfovibrionales; family Desulfovibrionaceae; genus Desulfovibrio; species Desulfovibrio sp. 7SRBS1. The sequence continues at coordinate 580,703 of NZ_JBJKFD010000001.1, forward strand.
TTATGTCAATAAATGTTCGGATTTCTGATGTGGGCGTATTTTCTATATCTTATAGCTGTCCAGTTTTTTCAAAGGGGGGCATCATTATACATTAAACTTTTGCCTTTTGGACTGGGCCTGCAAAATCAACTTTTTAATATATTATTTGACTCATAAACAAAGACTTAAAAAGTGGAAAGGGGGAGCGATACTCCTTTACCCTACCTTGATCTGTTTCTTGATACGAAGCATATAACTCCTTTGCTAAACCACATTGGAGGCCCCATGCATATTTTCCCGAAGGAATTGGAAATTGGCGATTACGAAGGCTTTGACGACAATAAAGATATTTTTAAACGCAAGGAATTTGGGGAAGGGCTGGGCAACCTGTTCGCCAATATGGAAGACCCCATGGTGGCAATATTAGACGCGCCATGGGGAAGCGGCAAGACCGGGCCGAGGCTGCGTGGTGTATGTAAGAAATGTGTATAAAAAGAAAAGCCCCGGTGCTGGAAAGTGCCAGGGCCTTATTGATTCGTATCTCATCTATGCAAAGAGTTGTCCCTGCTGCGCGGGGCTGAGTGTCCGTATTTTTTGTCGCATGGCTTCGGGCAAGTCCAGGGCGGGGCTTATCATTTTTTCTTAATTGCATCCGTTATTTGTCCCAAAAAATCCATTGGGTGTGGCGTGGGGTTAAGGCGCGAATTAATGGGGCTGAATATATGTGTAGCAAATTCGTGCAGGTTATCATTTTTGTCTTCAGCAAAGACTTTGTATGTAGGGATAAACTTGCATAGAGCCTCTCGAATTTGTAGCTGAATGTATTCATCTCGTGCGGTATAGTAATTCGTTAGCAAAATTCGGAACAAGTAGATAAGCATAGCTTCGCCGAAGAGGTAAAAGAAAAATCCTTGTTCAAAAAGATTACCAAGAAAAGAAAAGGATGATGACTGATCGGGAGGAAGGGTGACGCTTGGTTTTTCTATCTGGGAGGTGATGGCAGAAGCATTTTGTAATGTTCTATTTATATTTATTTTTTGTGTGTAAATACCTTGGCTGTGTACAAGAGTAAATCCTTCATATGCAACAAAAAAAATTGCTAGAAAAATTAACGCTGCAATTCCTTCAATGATCCATAGTTCTTTTCTTTTAGATTCTTTTAAATTTTGAAAAACAATACCAAGCTTTTCAACACTTTCTTTGAAGATTTTCTCAAGGTCTTCATATTTGTTTTTTATGTTTGACTCTAGTCTATTTCCTTCTTCCTTTAAATTGTTCTCTTTTTCTGTAATTTTTTCAATTGAATCTTTAAATTGATTTTTGAAAAAATTTAACATTACTATCTGTGAAAATTGTACATAACTATTTTCTGGTGTTGTATTATGGTCATTTTTAAACATATCTATAAAGTTTTTGTGGTCTTTTATAAAGTTTGTGCTTTCATTTGGATTGATGTTGATTATTATATCTGCAATGAATATCATATCTATAGTAGAATTATAAGTATATATTTTGTCGTTTGGAGATATTTTTTGTGTATAAAAGTTGAATTTAGATAATTGCTTTGTAAAGAGTTCAAATTCTGGACTAAATGTGAATAGTTTGATATAATAGTCAATATTTTGGTCGATAAAAATTTCAAATTCTTTGATGAAGTTGATTGTTTCTTCCGGCATGTCTATTTTTGATGCTTTAGTGGCGATTTCTTGCGCCCTAGTGATTAGTATCCCAATATACTTCTCGGCTTCTCGTTCTTTTTGGGCGAGGTCTTGCATTTTTTCCATCTTCCCCTTCCTACATAAACAACCGCCCCTGCTGGGCGGGGCTGAGTGTCCGTATTTTTTGGCGCATGGCTTCGGGCAGGTCGAGGGCGGAAGGGCTGAGAGTGTGGGCAAACTCCAGGTTCATTACCCAGGTATGGCCGCACTCTGGATTGCCGCAACTGCAATAGAGTTGCTTCAATTGAGGCGATATTTCTTTGCTTGATTCCACCCGGCCTGCCGCGCCGCATTTGCAGCAACGCACCACAACTATTCTGCTCATCGTGTATTCTCCGTTCCGTATGCACTTCTATATAAGTGGGGTCACGGACATGTCAAAAGATACATGGGCTGCAGGGGGTAATACGTCGTTTACTTCCAACAAATCTTCTTGAATGGGCATAATTTCGTTGCGCTGATAGACCTGATCTATCTTTGTGACGTCGCCGAAACTGCCCGCCATGTTCTGGGGGATGATTGCGGCCAGGGCCGGGGGGATGCGGTGGGCGGCTATAATGTCGTCCCGGCTTATGTTTTTGATCTTTTCCAGGTCGTCTTTTGTGCTGAAGTCGCCCACGGGCAAGATCTGAATGTCCTTTTCCGCGCCATTGGGGATATGCAAGAACATGTTCTTGAAGTTGCCCAGGCCCTTGGCCCCTTCAATGGCCTTTTGGATCTTGCTTCGCATGGCTTCTTCCAGGCCTGAGTTGGAGGAATAGAAGATGTACCCTACGTGCGCGCCGTTCTTGTAATAGCGGCGTCGGAACAAGGTGGCGTCCTCATTCAACAGCATGGACTGAATAGCGCCCAGGTAGCCGGGCAGGCCGTATATTTTCTGGCTCACGTCATAATTGAGGATGTGCAAAACCTCGTCGGGCTGGAACTCCACTAGCTCGCCGCTGATTGTAAGCATGGCGTACCGGCCCGGCTCTTTGAGACGGCGCATATTGATTGCTTGCAGGTGGCGCATTTCAATGACTTCGCCGTAATAGTTGCGCACACACTGAAAGTATGTATTTGCAAAGACCAGGTAGTCATAGACCGCGCATTTCATTTCCCGGCGCTTGAGCACGCGGCTTGCCGTAAATCCACGCATGACCATGTTTGTTTTAAATTCCAAAATCGGGCCGTGGTAGGCGTTGGCCCGTAAAAGCTTGGCAATGCCTGTGAGGGATACGGGCGGATTGTAGTAGCGCCCATTATCCAAAAGCCAGACGCCAAGGTCTGTCATCATGGTATGGCCGTCTAAGACCGCTTCCGGATCGCCAAAAGTAAAGCATTCGGCGGTTGCGGTCGGGGCCTGGTCCTCGGTGGTATGGGAACGCTTTTGTCCTTTCATTTTTGCTCCTATGCACTCATGGCAAAGACACACCCGCCGCTAGGCCGGTCGGCAAGTGGTTCGTTGTGCAGTGCATGCATGATGGCCCAGGCCACGTCTGCGTGGCCGGTTTCGTTTGTGCGGTTGGCCGCGTATGTGATGTTTCCGTTTGCCGTGGTGGTCTGGCGAATTGTGAGAAAGGCGTGGGCAATGTCGGTTTGTCCGGCGTCCCAGGTTATACGCCCGGAGCGGATAACGTCCTGCGCCTTTTGGACCAGGTGTGTCTTTGTTTGCAAGCCATAGTGAATGGCCGTTACCTGCGGGTAAAAGACCTGCACCAGCTCAAACACGCCAATGCCCTGGCCGGTGATATCCACACCCATATATTGCACGTTGTAGCGGCTGCAGATGGCGCGGATCTGTTCGGCCTGCCAGCGGAAGGACTGGCCTATCCACTTGTACCTGGCCAGTACCCGGAACTCTCCGCCAGCTTTCAGGGGCGGGGCTACCACTACAAAGGAAGCATCGTCCCCGGTCCGGCTGGGATCGTACCCGCACCACACCGGCATATTGCCGAATGGTCGTTCCGCCTTGGCGTTGAAGTCTTCCCAGGACGCGGAATCGGTGTAGCACTCTTCCAGATCCGCAAGCCGGAAGGCTCCCAGGGCCAGGTCGATGAATTTGCAGCGGTAGAGGTTGTCGAACTCTTCCGGCCCGTTTTCCAGCACGAGCTGGTCCCGGTCGAACAGGTCACACCCGCCGCGTTCGGCGTCGTCCAGGGTAATGACCTTGCGCCAGATCGTATCCGGGCAGACGATACCGGCCCGGAGTTCGTCCTCGCCTGGGAACTCCACGCGCTTTTTCTTGAAACGCTTGTTGAAGGTTTCGCCGGACCAGAGCGGATAGGCCTGGTGGCTGATAACCGACGGTGTGGAAAAGAGCGTGCGACGCCATTTCTTGTGCGCGGCCATGGCCGTGGCCACCTTGTGCAGTTCCGTGAATTTATTGATCCAGAAACATTCATCGATGTAGACGTGGCCGTGGTAGCTTTGGGCGCTGCGACTGCTGGTAGAGAGAAAATAGAGCGTGGCCATTCCGTGGGCCGTGTTGAGTTCCAGGGTATCCTTGCCTTTCAACTCTATGTTGAAATGCTGTTTTGCTATGGCAACGATGTATTGCCGGAAGACGTCGGCCTGGGCGCGTGTGGCGGAAAGAAATATCTGGTTATCGCCGGTAAGTACCGCGTCTTCAAAGGCTTCTTGGGCAAAGTACCATGTGGCCCCGATCTGGCGGGACTTGAGCAGAAAGCGGTTGCGGTACTGCTTGGCTTCGCGCAATTCGTGTTGGTAGACGTAAAAATTCTTGTGCAGCTTGTCCCGGAAGTCCTGGGCCGTGAGGTGGGAAACATCGTTTTTGATCTTCCGTTTTTTGCCCTTGCGCTTGCGTCCGGAGGATCCGGCCTGGTCGGGACTCTCTCCGGCTTCCGGAGCTTCGGCGGCATCGGACGTACTGGCAGACGGACCCCGCAACCTGCGTTCCTGTAACCGCTGCAAGCGTTCCAGGCTGGTGGTCAAAAGCTCTATTTCGGCAAGGTCGGTCCGGTTCTTCTCGGGCTTCTCCACCAGGAGGACGAGGCGGCGCTTGGTCGCTTCTTCAACGCTTTCATGCTGCAATAGATCGTCCCAACATCCCGCGTCGCGCCAATGATACAGCGTGCGCATGGGGACGTTGAGCATTTTGTGAATTTCTGCAATCTTGTGTCGTCTTAGGAACAGACCGCGTGCGGCCTGTATCACTTCTTCCGGGTATTGCGGCATGTTGCCACAATACATGCCGTTTCCCTTCCTGCCTTATGTTCCCATTCCGCTATTGCGTTTATCGGACTGCATTGTGTTGCCCGTGATGTGGCGTTGCGTATTCTGGCGGCATGAGTTCGCTACTTACAGATTTCATCAAGGTGGCTCAGTCCGGCCCAACAGCCGACGGGCGGAACATCGACCCCCAAGACCTGCGGGACATGGCCGAGGCCTACAACCCGAAGGTGTATGAGGCGGTGATCTGGCCGGACCATGACCGTTTTTATGGCAACCACGGTAGCGTGGCGGCCCTGGAAGCGCGGGAAGCTGGCGAGGTGGTGGAGCTGCACGCCCAGCTTCGGCCCGGCTGGCGCTTCCTGGAAAAGAACAGGGAAGGGCAAAAATTGTATTCGTCCATAGAAATATGGGACGATTTCGGCGGTACTGGAAAACCCTACCTGGCCGGGCTGGCAATCACCGATAGCCCCGCATCTTTGGGCACTGAACAGATCCGATTGTTCACGGCCCGGCGTAAAGAGTTCAAACAGAATCCGGGCACCTTCTTCCCCGGCGTCCAACTTACCAACATTTTTGCGGAAGACCGTACCGGGCTGGCCCCGGAAGAAGCACACCAGGCGTTTACCATGTTGCAACGCCTTGGCGCGATGTTCGGCATGGGCCGGGCCGCATCTTTACAGACTGAAGAAACCCCAGAGGACAACAGCATGGATGACAAACAGTTCCAGCAAATGCTGGGCGCAATGCAGCAGAATACCGAGGCTGTGAAGGCGCTGGCCGACAAATTTACAACGCCCGAACAGGGCAAGCCCGTGCCTCCCGCACCCGCCGAGGAAACTAAGGACCAGAACCCCACCGAGCTTTCCAACCAGTTGCAGACCTTGACCGACACTATGAACGGCATGGCCAAGTCTTTTGCGACCATGGCGGAACGCATGGAAGGCAAGGTGCCTGGTACCGTGGCCCCGGAAACCACCAGTCCTGCAAATCAGGGCATTCTGTAGGGGGGCGGTATGAACAAATTTACCCGGCAGGCTTTTGAAACCCTGTGTGCGGCCTTGTGCGCCGGATACAACGTGTCGTCCGTGACAAAGCAGTTCGCGGTTGAACCGTCCATAGAACAGCGATTGCAGGACAAGATTGTTGAGCAGTCCACTTTCCTGCCCTTGATTAACGTCCTCGGTGTTGCCGAGCTGCAGGGGCAGAACATCCTGGGCAGCGCAACCGGCCCGGTGTCGGGCAGGACGGACACTTCGGTTGACGGCCACGAACGCAAGCCCCGTAACGTGTTGGGGCTGGAACCGTACAAGTATCTTTTGCACAAGATCAACAGTGATGTGTTCATGGCCTACGCGACCATGGATGCCTGGGCCAAGTGGCCGGACTTCCAGGAGCGTTATACCCGTTACGTCCAGAATCGTATTGCCTGCGACCGTGAAATTATCGGCTGGTACGGCAAGCTGGCGGCAGCGGATACGGACATTGAAACCTATCCTCTTTTGCAGGACGTCGCGCCCGGCTGGTTGCAGTACGTCCGCGACAACAGGCCGGAGAACATCGTTTCCCAGGGTGGTGTTGCCGATGCCCTGCGCATTGGCCCCGATGGCGACTACGAAAATCTGGACCTGTCAGTAAACGACCTGCTGCAGGGCATCCCCAAGTGGAAACGGCACGACCTGGTTGTGCTGGTGGGTGACGAACTCATTACCCATGAACGTACCATGTTGCTGAAAGCCGTGAAGAACATCCCCACGGAAAAGAACGCCATGAACGCGGCAATGACCACCATTGGCGGTCTGCCCTGGCTTACGCCGTCCAACTACCCCGGACGCGGCCTGGTCATTACCAGCCTGAAAAACCTTTCCATCTACTACCAGGACGGCTCCTGGCGGCGACAGGTGAAAGACAAGCCCGAAAAGGACCGCGTGGAAGACTACAACAGCCGGAACGAGGGCTACGTGGTCGAAGACGTTGAAGCCTTTGTGGGTGTTGAATTTGAGAACGTGAAATTGCCCACGGCAACCGGCGACGATTGGTCATAGCGTACCTTCCTACTGACTGCAGGGGCCGCAAGGCCCCTGCAAACTCAAGGACGAAACAATGAGCTTGATGCTTCAACACCAGCGGACGGTACGGGAACAAAAACAGGCAGGGCAGGACGTTGCACCTTCCGCGCCTGCGTCCTCGGCAATCGGTCCCGCGCCTGCCGGACTGATAGGCACCCAACAGCTTGCCGCGCTGCTGGACAAGGCCCTGGCCGTGGATCTGGCCAAGTTGAAAGAGGTCCGTTCCCGTGAGGGCAAGGCGGATCTGAAAGACGGATTGTTGGAAAAGTACGCCGGGTATGTGACCAGGTTGCAGGACTCGGGACAGCGCCACGATTTGCTGGGCTGGTTCTTGGTGTGGCTGTTCGATACCGGAAAGCTGGGCCGGGCCGTAGCGCATGGCCTGTGGTGCGTAGCGCACGGCGTGACACTGCCGGACCGCTTTGCCAGGGATCTTCCCACCTTTGTTGCCGATGCCATTCTTGAATGGGCCGAAGCCGAGGTGGAGGCCGGACGGACACCCGAACCCTACTTTACACAAATTTTCGCACCTGCGGACGGCCTGTGCGGTACGCCATGGAATTTGCCCGACGAAGTGACGGCCAAATTCTACCGCCTGCGCGGTTTGTGGTTGCTTGAGGACGGCAAGCCCGAACTGGCCGCCGAAGCCTTGGAAGTGGCCCTAGACATGGGGGCCAAGGTGAAAACGGCCCTGGCCCAGGCCCGCAAAAAAGTGTCCTGATCTTCCTACCCCACCGTGACCTGCCGTCCGGAAGGCTGGATTTATCCACGACTCCCGGACGGCCAGGTCCATGAGGAACGCGCATGTCGTCATTTTCCGGCTTTCCCTCTGAATCCTCGCAAACCATCGTTAAAAACGACGGCTTCTGGCCCGATCTGGCTCTGGCGGATTTTCAAGCATTGTACCGCCTGCCCAGGGACTACACCGACGCTTTGCTGGCGGACCATGTGGGCTTGGCCATGCTGTGGGCCAACCGGCAGCTTGAGGCCTGGAAGGCTGAAAAAGTCGTGGCCGGCTACGCAACTTTGGCCGATGTGCCGGCGGCGCTGCAGGGCGGAAGCCTGGGCCAGGATACGGCCTCTTTGTTGTTCTACAGACGGGCCGTATTTTGTCACGCCAAAGCCTTGTTGCTCCCGCAATTCGCCACCATCAACCGGCGGGAGGCGGCCAAGAACGAGGCCAAGGAAAGCCCCGAATATCGTGAAAATTTCTTAGCTTCCGCAGAACAGGCCATAGCCGATTTGCTGGGCCATGGCCGCGTGGACGTGGAGCTTATCTAATGCGCAAGCTGCAGGCCCTTACCGCATACATCATGGAAGTTACCGACCTTCCGCGTGAGAACGTGCAGAGCTTTGCCGACAAGGGCGAATTGACGCCTACGGGCCGGGACCTGGGCCACGGCATAGAGCTTGGCGTGTTCAAGTATGACGCGGTGATCCAAATTGAAAACTACCCCGGCGACGGCCACGCCATGCTGGCGTTGCTGCTGGGCTGGCTGTGTGACCACGACCCGGACCGCGAGTTGAACGAGCTGGCGGAACCGGAGGTGGACGCGGATCTGAACGACGACAGAACCGTGGACCTGGAAATTGCCGTGGAGTTTGAAGAGCCGTTGTGCCTGGTCCCGGACGATGACGGCGAGATCCGTTTCAACGGTCGCCGCTGGCGTGTTGTTGGCGACGTTCCTGTGGACGTGGCCGAAAAACTGGAAAGCCTGGACGGTCGGGCCGATGGCTAAGACGTCGCTTGAATTTTCCGAAGACAAAAAGGCCGGACTGCGCTTGCGTGAGCAACTGCGTGTTTTCTCCTTCACGTCGAAAGAAAAGAAAATTTTCATCAACAAGATGGGCACCAGCGTCCGCAAGGATTCGCGCAGGCGGATCAAGGACCAGCGGACACTTGATGGGCAGTCCATGGAGCCGCGCAAGCAGCGCAAAAACCTTTGGAAAAAAACAAAGAAAAAGGGGCGCAACAGAAAAATGCTGCGCGGCTTGGCCCGTCTTATGAGCATAGACGCCAGCACTAATGGAACTGGCCGTGTTGGCTGGAAAAATTCGGTTACAGGCAAAATTGCCAGACTCCACCAGGACGGCGGTGTGGAACAGAGCGGACGTATTAAGGCGTCCCGAGAAGAAGACTATGTGTCCAGAAGCGACTGGTGCCCACGTTCCTTGGCCAAGGAACTAATAGCCCTGGGCTACAGGCATGGCGAACAGGACCGGCGTACCAAGAAAATAAAGTACAGGCGTGTGTCCGTGAAGTGGATCTGCGCGAACATGAAGCGGAGAAAGGCTTCCGCCGCCTTATACATGCTGCAAAACAGAGAGCCGCACATGCGTTGGGACATCAACGTACCTGCCCGTCCTTTCCTGGGAACCAGCAAGGCCAACACCGAAGAACTGACAACCGAAATTGCACGCCAGATGTTGCATGAATTGCACCTGGCATAAGGAGGCCTCATGGCAACACCTATCGTACAAGTAAACCGCCTGAACCAGATGCAAGGGGCGTTTGACGAGGTTGAAAGATATCTCTGCTTCATCGGCCTGGGCGGAACAAACAAAGGCACCCTGCAGACCGTGAACACTGATACGGACCTGGACGACGTGCTGGGCGCTGAAACCAGCCTTTTGAAAACCCAGGTGCAGGCCGCCAAGAGCAATGCCGGGCAGAACTGGAACGCCTGTGTCTTTGTGCTGGACGGCGTGCTGACCTGGTCCGAGGCCGTGGACTACGTGATGGAGCAGACCAGCGTGGAAGGCTTTGTCATAGTGGACCCCATAGCCGCCTCTACCGACCTGGAAGCCATGCAGACCAAGCAGGGTGATATAATGGCCCAATACATGCGGCCCACCTTGTTTATCGCTGCAGGTCGGCAACTGGCCCCGGCAACGGATACCTGGTCCGCTTATGTCGCGGAACTCTCCGCATTGACCGACGGCATCCGGGCCGACGCGGTTTCCATTGTTCCTTACATGTGGGGGCATGAATTGGGCACCTACGCTGGCCGCTTGTGCGACCGAAGCGTAACCGTTGCCGACAGCCCTATGCGCGTGGCCACCGGCACCCTGGCCGGGACCTGGTCGGACAAGCCTTTGGACAAGGATGGTCGTGCAATTGACCGCTCCATACTGAAAGCCTTGGAAAGCGTCCGTTTCAGCGTACCGTGGTGGTATCCCGACTATGAGGGCATGTACTGGACCGACGGCAACTTGCTGGACGTGTCCGGAGGGGACTACCAGGTTATTGAAAACCTGCGTGTGGTCCAGAAAGTCATGCGCCGTATTTATCCCCTGGCCGTGTCCCGTATTGCAGACCGGCGGCTGAACTCCACACCCACCAGTATTGCCGAAAACCAAACATATTTCATGCGCCCGCTGCGCGAAATGTCCAAGAGCGTGCAGATTTTGGGCAACACCTTTCCCGGCGAGGTCAAGCCGCCCCAGGACGGAGACATCGTTATTTCCTGGCCCAGCAAATACGCCGTGGAAATTTACTCGGTGATCCGCCCGTACAACTGCCCCAAGTCTATAACCTGCAACCTTATGTTGGACCTGGCCAACGCATAGGAGCCAAGAATGCAACGCCTTTCTGGACGAAATATCGACGTGACCATTGGCGACATGCGCGTGCGCGTTTCCAAGGCCACACTGGACATAACCGACAACTCCGCCGTTGCCTCCGATGGTGGCGTGCCCAACGGCTATGTGGACGGCGACGTTTCCGCCTCCGGGGAATTGGAACTGGATACCGCCAATTTTAATTTGATCAAAGAAGCGGCCAAGGCGGCGGGATCCTACCGAGGCCTGGAACCATTCGACATGCTTTTCTACGGCAAGACCGCCGACGAGGAAGAAGAAAAGGTGGAGGCCTTCGGCTGCAAGCTGAAGCTTTCCAGCGTGTTGGATGTGGACCGCAAGGGCGGTGAAAAGCTGGTCCGCAAGGTTACGTTTGACGTGACCAGCCCGGACTTTGTGCGCATTGGCGGTGTTCCGTACCTGCGCAAGGATGAAACCGAGGGCCTGCTGTAGTGGACCAGTTCGACCGGGCGCAGGAGTTTGAAGCACGGTACCGGGACGGGGCTATTGCCTGCGTCCTGGCCGCCGTGCCGACCGGCCCCGGTACAACCCATTGCATCGAATGCGGCGAACCTATCCCCGAAGCCAGACGCCAGGCTGTACCCGGCTGCACGCTGTGTGTGACCTGCCAGGCGCAGATGGAGGAAACCCCGTGAATATTCCCAGAGGCATACGCAACAACAATCCCGGCAATATCCGCCACGGCGAAAACTGGAATGGTTTAGCCCTGGAACAGCTCGACCCGGATTTCTGCACCTTTGTTGCCCCTGTTTACGGCATCCGGGCCATGGGCCGGATTCTGCTGAACTACCAGCGCCGCCACCACCTGAATACCGTGCGGGAGATCGTCAACCGCTGGGCACCGCCCGTGGAGAACAACACCGAGGCATACGCGGCACATGTGGCCCGTGCCCTGGGCGTGGATCCGGACGAGCCTGTGGACGTGGCCGCGCTGCTGGAAACCTTTCTGGAAGTGATCATCATGCACGAGAACGGCCAAAACCCCTACGATGCCAGCGTGCTGGCCCAGGGCGCGGACATGGCGAGGGCATAGCATGAGCTTTTTCAGTACCATCACCGACTTTTTCGGGGGCGACGTGGTCGAAACCATAGCCGACACCGTGAAAAGCTATTTTCCCCCGTCCATGAGCGAAGCGGAAAAGGCCGAGCTTTCGGCACGCATTACCGAAGCCGAGCACAAGCGCGAACGGGAACTTATGGCCATGACCATGAAGGCAGACCATGAAGTGACCGAACGTGCCGCGCAACTGGAAGGCACGGCCAAGGACCTGGCCGCATTGCCTGTAGTGGGCCGTTTGATTCTGTTCTTGCGTGGTTGCCAGCGCCCGGTCTGGGGCTTTGCGACCATGGCCATGGACTGGCTGTGGTTCACGGAATGGAAGCTGGACGAACAGCAACAGACGGCCCTTATTGTCATCAACGTATTGGTTTTGGGCTTCCTCTTTGGTGAACGCACCGTGAAGAACCTGCAGCCCTTGCTGGTGCAGATCTTCGGGGGACGCATGAAGGGGGCTAAATGACCTTTCCCGAAGCCCTGGAATTTTTCGCACGCTACGTGTGGCCATTCCTGCTGGCATGGAACGTCTACCTGTTCCGGCAGGTCTACCAGTGCAAGCGCGACATGTACGAATACAAGCTGTACGTGGCCACCAATTTTACCAGCAAGCGGGATCTGGAAAAAATGTTCAGCGACTTTGAAGCCCGCATCGACAAGCGGCTTGATCAATTTTCCCAAACAATCAGTACCAGATAGGAGCTGTACCTATGGAAAAGACCATTACCCTCAAGGTGAACGGCGAACCCTTCTCCTTCAATATGACCTCCGAAGCCTACAACGCCTTTCTTGACGAAACCGAGCCGGGCAAAAAAGTGGGCCCGTCCCACAACCTGCTTATGCGCACCGTGGCCCCGGAAAACAAGGACGCGCTGCGCGAACTGCTGACACAACCGGCAGCGGCCATACTGCTTATGCAGAGCTTGACGGAACATTATGTGCCCGACCTCAATATAGAAGTGGGGGAGTAGAACGCCTGGCGCAAGCTATGCGGGACAACGCCCTGGCCCAAATTGAAGCGTTGTCCCGAAAATGGTTTTCGGACAGGCAGCCTACCCGGCAAAGCAGAGCGCAAGCTCTGTTTCTGGAAACGGACTATTGGGAAAAAATGGAAACGGCTGTGTGCAATGCCCTTGTACGCGCCTTTGGCGGATAGCCCATGCAATTGAATGAACTGTTTTTTAAGCTTTCTCTGCTGGACAACGTGACCGGCGCGGCTGGGAAGATCCAGAAGAAGCTGGACGGCCTGGCCGGAACCGCCCGTAAGTCGTTCCGGCAGATCGGCTATGGCGCTGCAGGGATGTGGGGCGCGGGCAAGGGCATGATGTCCCTTGTTGACCCCGCACGCCAGATGCAACGCGCCCTGGGCGAAGTGGGCAGCCTGGGCGTAGCTGGCAAGAGCTTGGACCAGCTGAACCGGCAAGCCCTGGCATTTTCCATCCAATACGGTGGCACGGCTGCGGACGTTGCGGCATCGGCTTACGACATTCAATCGTCCATCAGCGGCTTGGATGGATCCGAACTGGCCAGTTTCACCAATGCGTCCAACGTGCTGGCCAAGGCCACCAAGGCCGACGCGGGCACTATTACCGATTACACCGGCACTATGTACGGCATTTTCAAGAGCCAGGCCGACAAGATGGGCAAGGCCAAGTGGGTGGAACAACTGGCTGGCAAGACCGCAACAGCCGTGCAGATGTTCAAGACCACGGGCATGGAAATGTCGTCGGCGTTCACGTCTATTGGAGCCAACGCAACATCGGCGGGGATTGCCGCTTCCGAACAGATGGCCGTTCTGGGGACGCTGCAGTCCACCATGTCCGGCAGCGAGGCCGGAACCAAGTACAAGGCGTTTCTTTCTGGTGTGGGCCAGGCGCAAAGCAAGCTGGGCCTGCGTTTTACCGACTCCCAAGGCAAGATGCTGGGCATAATGGACATTCTGGGCAAGCTGAAAAAGAAGTTTGGGGATACCCTGGACGTAAACGAAAGCGACACCCTGAAAAAGGCTTTTGGATCCGACGAAGCCGTGTCCATGGTCAAGCTGCTTATGGCCGATACCACCGGATTGGGCGAAAGCATCAACAAACTTGGCCAAGTCACCGGCATGGACAAGGCCCGAAAAATGGCCCGGTCCATGGTGGACCCCTTTGACCGCCTGGCGGCAGGGGGGAGGGCTTTAAGCATTGTTATGGGCCAGGCGCTTTTACCGGTCATCAATCCCATTGTTGACGGCTTTGCCAATTTGTCTGCCCGTATGGTTGGCTGGTCTGAAAAATTCCCCAATATTACCAAATGGATTGGCTACGGAGCTACGGCCATTCTTGGATTTACCGCCGTGCTTGGGCTGGCGTCCGTTGCTTCCGGCGTTATGCGCGTGGCCACGTTCGGTCTGTCTACCGTGTTTTCCCCGCTTACCGGCGTACTTGGCTTGGTTCGCAAGGCCTGGACCGCATACACGGGCTGTCAGTGGCTTGCCAACGCCGCCTTGTGGGGCTTTCCCGGCACTTGGCTTGTAGGCGCCTTGGTGGGCGTTGTGGCCGCAGTGGGCGCGGTTATCTACTGGTGGGATGATCTGAAAGCCGCCTTCCTGGATACGTCCTGGGGCAAGGCCATTGCCGGGGCGTTTGGGACTGTGGCCAACTGGTTTGCCACGCTCTACAGCCTGGCAGGCAAAGCCTTGGGCGGCATAGGGACCATATGGACCCGAATTACCAGCGTATTCACAGATTTTTCATGGAGCAAGGCCATAGGTGTTGCCTTTGACGGCATCTTTTTCTGGTTCAAGCTGCTGGGCGGCTTGCCCCTGCGTATGATTGGGCTGGTGTTCGACGGCTGGCAAAAGCTGTTTGGGATCCTAGCGGATACATCCTGGGGCCAGGCAATCATCGGCACGGCAAGCGGCGTTTGGACTTTCATTACCGACCTGTTCGGCGGCATAGGGGCCATGTGGAACAGCGTAACCGGGGCGTTTACGGATACCTCCTGGCTTACCTCCTGGGGTGAAGGCCTTATGGGCGTTATTGGCGGTGTGCTGGACTGGTTCCGCTCCCTGGGCGGTGTGGTGGATTGGGTACTGGATAAGCTGGATTGGTTGCCGGGTGTGGATCTGAAAGCCACGGCCACGGCTTCCACTCCGCCGCCTGTCACCTCGGAAATGCTGGACGCCCCGCGCCGTACCAGAATTCCGACCGGCGGTGTAACGCAACAGATTTCCAAGGCCGTGACCCAAAACCAAAGCGCCACGCATAGCATCGGCAAAGTGGTCATCAACACCGAGGGCAAGCAGGATGGGCAGTCTATCCGGCAAGAGCTGCTTATGGCGGGGGCGTGATGGCAGATCCGAAGTATGTAGACTTGCTGGTTACTGGCGACGACCTGACCCTGGACGCTGGCGGCAACCCTGTCCTGGTGACGGATCGGGACTGCATCGCCCAGGACCTGCCGGCACGCCACCTTGCGCCAATTGGATACAGCATTGGGCGGCCAGGTGGCCGTGGTGGAGGACTACGCGGCCCAGGGCGTGACGCCGGAAGCCGAGTTGCAAGCCGTGATGCAGCGGAAAACCGAACAGGTAGCCCGTGTGCAAGCTGCATGGGATGAACTGGCGGCGTTGCTGCAGGGCAAAGCCGGACAGGCCAGGTACTGCCAGGGATCGGGCGCGGCCATTCATTCGCAACTGACCAAAGCCAATGTGCCCGGCCCGGAGAACGTGCTTTCCGCCCTGGTTGGCTGGATAGGGGAACCGGAGCGGGTAAAAGTATTGCGGGAGGTGTTCGGGGTATGACCGACTTTCTACGCCTCGACGACTACAATGTGCCGGGCTACGGCCTGACTGTGACCGGAGATCTTGAGATCCGTACCGAGGACTTGAGCGGCGAAACAAGCGGGACGGCCCGTGTGGACAAGGGGCTGAAACCCAAGCGGCTGAACGTTTCCCTGTGTATCCGGTTCAAGGACCAAAACGCCCTGCGTGACCTGGTGCGCGTGGTCGAAGCCAGGGGCCGCAACGGGGAAGGCAAGGTCTACACCATTGCCAACCGTGAAGCCAACGTGGCCGGGATCCGGCAGGTACGTTTTACAGATAAGTTCGATTGGAAGCCGATTAGCGGCATCAAGGCTTGGTCCGTGTCGTTCACGCTGCGGGAATATTTGAGCGTGCCAGAACGCGTGGAACAGCGGGAAACCAAGCCGGAAGCCGTGGCTCAGACCAGCAACGGCAAGACCGTGACTGCTGAAACCGAAAACACAAAAAACGCCACTAAAAGCAAGGGCGCAACCGAGCCGACCGGGCAAAGTGGCCAGACTGGCCAGTCGGACGCCACGACCGATGAAACCGCGCAGACCGCCCAACCGGCCCAGGAGCCGTTGACCTCGGTGGAAAAAATTTTGTCCTGGTTGGATAGGGCGCTGGCATGAAGCTACGCAAGACCCTTACCGTGGCAGGCGTGGACGTTCCCCTTGTTGAAGAGGACGTGCGCCTGGATATTTCCACGGCTGGCCGGGCCATGTTCCGCGTGCAGTCTGCCGAAGCGTTGTCCGGCCTGGTGCAGTTCCGGCTGGGCTATTCGATCCAGGATCGGGACCAGATGTTTTTTACCGGCTATGTTGAGGCAAGCCATACCGTGGACGGATCCACGCAACGGATATTTTGTCGGGAGTTAGCCGCCGCGCTGGCCCTGCAATGCCCGTTGAGCCTGCGACATCCCACATTGCGCCAAGTCCTGGCCCGTACAATGAAAAGACCGGGCTGTTTTTTGTGGTTCCGGAACAGAAATATGCCACGCGGCGTGTGCCGTGCTTTCAGACCTTGGGCAACGGCTATCACGGCTTGGACTCCCTGGGCGCGGTGTTCGGCATCGAGAACTATATCTGGCAGCAACAAGCGGACGGGGCCGTGTTTGTAGGTTCCTGGAATGATAGCCGCTGGGCCTCCCGGCCCGTGGAGATTGCGGAGAAGCTTTTTACCCGTGTGGACGCCAACGGGGCAAAGGTGTTGCCCGCTGTTCCGACGTTGCGTCCGGGCGTGCGGCTGAACGAACAATATTTAACCTCCCTGCGTCTGGCGGGGCATGAAATGGTGGTGCAATGCGGAAAGTCATTAAGGACATAGTGCTGCGCGTTTTCCCGGAATTGACCGCCGGATTGCACCTGGACCGCTATGCCCGAGTGTTGGCCGTGACAGACGCGCCTGAAGATGGGGGAAGCTGCGAACGCTTCCGGCCCCGGTATGCAGTGGACGTGGAGATCCTTACGCCGGAAGGCGTGCGGGATGAAAAATTTCCCATATATGAAGCCGTGCCGCTTCCCGTACCCATGGGCGCGGGAATGGAGGCCGGGCTCTACGGCTTTCCGGAGCCGGGAACGCTGGTGATTATTGGTTTTGCCTACGGGCGGCCAGACCATCCGGTGATCCGCCAAGTGTATCCGCTGGGGCTTTCCCTGCCCAAATTGGCCCACCGGGAACAACGCTGGCAGCAAAATGCCGATGTGTTCCAGGGAGTGGACCCGGACGGCAACTGGACGCGCACAACCAGCATGGCCATAGCCGATGAAAGCCGCGTGCATGTGCGCCGGGCCGTTCAGGCCGTGGACGAGCTGGCGCGGGAGATCCGGACCATTGCCGAGAACAGTACCGAGGAAGTGGGCGGGGTAAAGGTCCTCGAGGCCCTGGGCGCTCTACGCTTGCGGTCGGGCGGGGATATGCACCTGGCCAGCGTGGACAGCCTGAACCAAACCACGGCGCGGGACCTGCGCCTGGTGGCCGGTGGCAACCGTCGGGAGGCGACCGGAGGCGACCAGGAAGCCAAGGTGGGCGGCAACCGGGATTTGTCCGTGACGGGATGCGAGACGGACACCATAGGCGGGGATCTGACTATCACCACGGGCGGCGACCAGGCCGAAGACACGTCCGGCAATCGGGCGGAAACCGTGGGCGGAAACAGTATCGAGCAAGTTACCGGCAACAAGAATGTGACGGCCGACAGCATAGGAATTTCATTTATCGGGACCATGAGCTGCAACGGCCCCGGCGGGACCAGCTTGTTCCAGATCCTACTGGACTTCATGGACGCCACGCGCCAGGCGCTTTACACCCTGGCCGACCACACCCATCCGGCAGTGGGCCAGATACCCAGCCAGCACGCCTCCGTGGAAACCGATGCCGACGAAATAACCGACCTGCGCCAAGTGTTGGATAGGATTAGCGAGTAAGGGGAAATTTAGCTAACCGTTTTCATCCGGCATTCAGACTTTAACGGCCCTGGTTCCTGTTTAGGATCCAGGGCCGTTTCTTTCAGGCGTTCACAACGATAAGCACGGATAAGAAAAAGTCGTCTACAGTTCCTTTCTTGCGGCCTGTTTGGCGGCAGAAACCATAAATGCGGTGCGATCCACACCTTGGGCAGCGGCAGCACTGTCAATTAAGGCAAGGTCAAGCTCAGATACCCGCAAGCTGATAGGACGTCGTTTCACCTCTTGGGGGACCGATACAAGTATAACGGCGTGGAATCCAACGTCATTTTTATGGGCATTGTAAACTTCCTCAAAAGACCGGGCAACAGGGATAGGTTCCCCGTCTTCTCGCATTCCTTCCAGGTGAAATTGCAGGGCGTCCTTTGCAAGGGAATCCAGTTCAGCCAGGGAATCGGCGGCAGTGATGCAGCCAGGAAGATCGGGCCAAGAGACGCCGTAGGCGCTATTTTCGTCTTTATGTATTACAGCAAAATATGCAGGCATTTTTTTGCTCCTTGTGTTTACGGGGGGGAGGCCCCGGAGGGCCTACCTTAGTTTTATCCCGGCTTGTTTTTCTATGCTCTTCAAAGTTCCTATCGGGAGGTCTTTTTTGGGATGGGGGACCGTTACTCGACCGGGCTTTTCTGGGTGCTTGAATTGTTTATGGTCCCCCCTGGTTCCGACCTCGTACCAACCATCCTTCTTGAGTTCTTTTATGACTTCCCTGCTGTTCATGTATACAATGTATATACACTAGATAGGCTGGGTCAAGAAAAATATACGATGTATATACAAAAAATGAGAGTTTGTTGCTCTGCTTTTTCAGGTGCTAGGCCTTCGCCCAGACTGGATCCAGGGCCTGTCTAGATCCTCTAGATCTGCAAATAAGAATAGCTCGGAACTGGAAGAACCGGGACTCCTCCGCTCCCACCTTCGGGCCTTTTCGGTCCATTTTTTTGCCAAATTTGATGTGTGCCTGAGATAGGTAGAATAGAGGTGTGGTGGGGCTTCTCGCGAGTTGCTCCTCGTTGCACAAGTTTGCAACCTCTTGCCCGGCAGTGCAATACGCAGGAGAAGGCGTAGGTACATTGCCGTCATAAAAAGCTTGTTAATCCAAAGCTTGAAGTTTTTTCCTTATATACAGTTCTTAAATAAACAGCCACAAAC
Source organism: Desulfovibrio sp. 7SRBS1 (assembly GCF_049723905.1). Classification (NCBI taxonomy): domain Bacteria; kingdom Pseudomonadati; phylum Thermodesulfobacteriota; class Desulfovibrionia; order Desulfovibrionales; family Desulfovibrionaceae; genus Desulfovibrio; species Desulfovibrio sp. 7SRBS1. The sequence continues at coordinate 599,692 of NZ_JBJKFD010000001.1, forward strand.
GATGCCCCCAAAACGAGGGACACCGTGCTATAGCTGGGCTGAAAGTCTTTTCTCTTTTGCAATGTTAGGCATAAGCTCAGCCTTCGCGTAGCTGGTCCAAATAATTCGCCCAAGCCTGCATCATCTTACGGCGTGCCTCAAGATGGGTGGCGTGGTCATATGCTGCGCGAACCTTATTTTTTTCTTTATGGGCCAGTTGTAAGTCCACCACTTTTTCAGGCCAGCCTTGTTCCAGCAAAAGGGTTGTCGCCATTCCTCGGAATCCATGGGCGCACATTTGATCTTTTTCAAAGCCCATGCGCCGTATGGCCGCTGTTATTGTGTTTTCGCTCATAGGGCGGCTAGGGCTGCGTGCCCCTGGGAATATGTACGGACGGCCTTTTGTCAGTGGATAAATCTCTTTAAAGATGTCTATTGCCTGCCGACTCAAGGGGATAATATGCGGGCGACGTTTCTTCATCTTCTCGGGCGGTATGCGCCATTCTGCCGCGTCAATATCTATCTCCGCCCATTCCGCCTTGCGTATTTCTCCTGGCCGAAGAAAAACCAAGGGGGAAAGCTTGAGAGCCGCGCGTACAACGGGCGTGCCTTGGTAATCGTCAATAGCCCTTAGTAGTGCTCCAACGTCTTTGGGGATGATAAGGGCCGCAAAATGCTTCCCCGTTTGGCTGGCCGGGGGAAGGGCACCGGTTACATCCGCCGCCGGGTCCCGGTCTGCTTTGCCCAGAACAATTGCATAACGGAAAACCTGGGAACATATACCACGTGTACGTCGTGCAACCTCCACCGCTCCACGGGCGTGGATGCGTTGGACAATGGTAAGCATGTTTTGGGCATTCAGGTCAGATATGGGCACGTCGCCTATGTAAGGCGAATACGTTTGCTTCCAGACGGTCAATAACCGTCTTGGCATGTGATGGACTCCATCCCGTGGAAAATTTGCTGTACCACTCCCTTGCTATGCTCTCAAAAGTGTCTTGTCCGGCGTGGACTAAAACAAGTTGTTTCTTTGCTTCGCCCGGGTCCACACCACGGGCTAAGAGTTCTCTTGCCTTTCGGTGCATCTCTCGTGCATCTTTCAAGGAGAGGTCGGGGTACTGCCCATATGTCAAAATATTTTCTTTTTTTGTCGTGGGGCGTCGATAGCGGTAAATGAAAGATTTGACCCCAGAAGGAAGGACTTGCAAGCTCAGAGCTTCACCATCTGGGAGCTTGTATTTCTTTTTTTGGGGTTTGGCCGCTTCGATTTGTTTTATGGTAAGTGCCACGGTGGTTCCTCCGGGACTGTGGGTAACGAACTAGCGAATGGTCCCATTACCCACAGGATTACCCACACAAGTATCTAGATGTCAACGTATCGCGCTGGACGCTAGTAGACACATAAAACTAAAAAACCCTTGATTTACAAGGGCTTTAAGACTTTTTTGGACTGCTCTGGATGGTTAGATGGCGGAGAGGGTGGGATTCGAACCCACGTGCCGCTGTTAGGCGACAACCCGATTTCGAGTCGGGCCCGTTACGACCGGACTTCGGTACCTCTCCGCGTAAAGAGGAGAGACGTTGATACTCGTGCACAGACTGTTCGTCAAGCAATAATGGCTGGAATAGTTCAAGACAAATGTTCAATGCATTCCTGTGCCCACGATGTTGGCTAGTTGCCTTGCAATCGGACGGGTCTGTCAAAAAAAAATATATAAAAAAAGATAGTTAGGGTTGGAATATTTGTTGAATACTCGTGGCGTAGATTGGAATAGCGGATTGAATTACAGTGCGATAAGTCGTTTGGGATAATTTTAGTGCTGCAGCCAGCAAAATTAGTTTTTAGGAACCTTCAATGAAATTTGTCTTTCGTCTTGCTTGGATATTGCTGCCTGTAAGCGCTTTGACGCTTGGCTTAAAATCGCCTTTTGAATCAGTGCAGTGGGTGTCTCTCTTTATATACGTTCCTTTTGCTCTGGCCTTGAAAAGAGCTGGGGCATGGACCGGTTTGCTCGCTGGGCTCCTTTACGGAGGGCTAGCCTGGGCGTCTGGTTTATGGTGGTTGCTCACCAGCATGGATACGCTGATGGGGATGGACGCATGGCAGCGTATTCCAATGGCCACTACTCTTTGGTTGTATCAAAGTCTGCCTTTTGCTGTGCTTGGTCTGGTTTGCGGATGGATGAACCGGAGGGGACGGTCGGCGGGGCCTTTGTTTTGCGCCAGCCTGCTGACTCTCCTTGTGTATCTTCGTCCTGTTTTTTGTCCGGTATCCAGTGTGGTTTCTGTGGCACTATGGACTCCCTTTATTCAAATAGCCGACTTGGGCGGCGAGTATCTGGTTTTTTTCCTACTGTTGTTGATCAACTGGCTATTCGCTGATCTCGTTACAAGTTGGGGACGTGAATGGAAAAAAGTTGGATACCAGTCCGTGTGTGCTGTTGTTTTGATTGGAGGGATGCTGGTGTACGGATATTGGCGAATCCCACAATACGATGAACATGGAGTTTTATCCGCCTCCAGGACGATGTCCATTGCCTCTCTACAGCCTAATGTGCCTGTCGGATGGGGGAACGAGGGAGCACCAATCGAAGAGTTTGCATCAGATGAAGAACTGTGCCTTCGAACGTTGAACGCAAATGAGGATATTGTTCACGGTGCAGATTTGCTGGTTTTTCCAGAACTCCCCAAGTTCAATTGTCTTGAAAGCGAGTTCAGAGCAAGTGGGCTTCAAGTGATGCTGGGGCGTTTGGGAATTTCGACAATGATTCCCAGCGATGAGTTCATATATGCAACAGAGACATCCAGCCCCATGGTTTTAGGGGAAATGCGTTCGATCACCATCAAATCAATTCGCACAAAGTATAACTCTTTGTTTTTTCATCCTTATGGTGAAAACTGTACCCTTGCCTATCGAAAGCTGAAGCTTGTACCTTTTTCCGAAGCCACGCCATTACGGGATACTTTTCCTTGGTTGAAAAAAGTCATTGGCAGAAAGCTGGAAGTCTCGAAAGGAGAGGGCGTGAAGCTTATTCATAGCCATGGTCTCAACATTCAACCGCTTATTTGTTTTGAATCCGGGTTTGCCAATCTTGTCCGTAAAGGAGTCGACCAGGGAGCTGATCTATTTGTTGAGGTCTCCAACGACGGGTGGTTTGGTTCTCGCGATGCGGAAATGAAACATCTGGGCATGGGTATCTTTAGAGCTGTGGAAACACGACGTCCATTGGTTCGTTGCAGTAATTCCGGTGCGGGAGCCCATGTCTGGGCCAGCGGCGAGATCGTTCCAGGAACATTGACCCCACATGGGAGGGCAAGCCTTACTCGTGCCAAATTGTACTGCCCCGAAGTGACAACACTATATGCCAAGCTTGGGGATGGCTGGCTTTGGGGGGCAGGACTGATTGTTGTTTGGGGGCTGGGGAGTTCCTTTTTCCGGGAGAGAAAAAAGGATTAACATGGACTTTTGCAAAGAGTGATGCCGCTTTTGTGGGCGATATTTTATAAAATGGAAAGAGTCTTTTTCTTCAATAGAATGTTCATACCAGATCGGATATTATTCGAAGTTCAAGTTTGCATCGGGAACCAAGGACGAATTTTATAAGAATTCTTGCGTGCGAGACGTCGGGTATTAAGTTTTTTCTCATAGGGGGAACGTGAGCACGTTTATCTCGTTTTATCTTCGCGACGGGAGCGGAAGAACTTGGATATAACATTGCTGCATTCTTCGGCGGATATGCCGGAAATGGTCCAAAATCTGTGATTGATGAAGTCTATTTTGGGGCCTTCGAGCCGGGAAAATATTGCTCCAGCCTTGGGATCTGAAGTGCCGATGACAATTCCGGCCACCCGGGCATGGATAATTGCACCAAGGCACATAAGGCATGGCTCCAAGGTAACAGCGAGTATAGAGCCGGGAAGGCGGTAATTGCCTTCTTTTTGTGCCGCTTTACGCAGGCATAGAATTTCAGCATGCGCAGTGGGGTCATTGGAGGTTATCGGTGCATTGGCCGCACTTGCCAGTAGAACTCCGCTGGCGTCGTAAAGAGCTGCCCCCACTGGAACTTCCCCAGCGCAAGCTGCACTGTGAGCTTGTTCCAGTGCTGGCTGCATAAAATCTTCCCAAGTGGAAAGCATACCGGGAGGGGATGAAGGAGCTTCTGGAAAAGGACGGGCCATATTTTGGACTCAAAGAAGCACCAAGGAAGTCGTCTGCTTCCCTGGTGCTTCTTTTTTTTGCTATTTTTGCTCGCGCAGAAAGTCGATTCCGCTCTTAATAAGGGATGTCCCCAGTTCACCTTTTTCGCCACGAGTCCAGCCGGGATGGTTGGTTGGGTGGTTGTATGCTTCCGGGTGAGGCATCATCCCAAGAATACGTCCAGACGGATCTGTCAGTGCAGCAATGCCGAGGGGCGATCCATTGGGGTTCCAAGGGTATTCCATTGTCGGTTCGCCGGTTTCCGGGTGCATGTATTGTAGTGCCACCAGGTTGTCCGCAATAACCTTATCCATGGTCTCCTGATCCTTAAAAACAACCTTGCCTTCTCCATGGCGTACCGGAATGTAAAGGGTATCCAGGTTGCGGGTGAAGACGCAGGGGGACTTGGGGTTGATTTTAAGCCAGCACCAACGGTCCTCGTATCTGGCCGAATCGTTATGGGAGAGGGAGGCCTGGCGCTCAAAATATGCACCGCCTTGGGCGGGCAGCAAACCAAGCTTTACCAAAAGCTGAAAACCGTTGCAGATGCCCAGCATAATGCCGCCCTTGTCCTTGAAGGCTTTGAGCTGGTCGAGCAAAGGGACACCATTGGCGTCTGTTCCGTGCCGCCAGCGCAGGGCTGCAGCCTGTGCCGCTCCCAGGTCGTCTCCATCGAGGAAGCCGCCGGGGAAAATTATAAAATTATAGTCATCACAACGGACGCGTCCTGCCGTGATGTCAAAAAAATAAGCGATATCGGTTTCGCTGGAGCCTGCCTGGTCGGCGGCATAGGCGGATTCGTGCTCGCAATTTGTACCGTGGCCGGTGATGACCAATGTCTTTACTTTCGCCACAGGGCGTCCTCCGTTTCTTGACAAGTTCACACAGGCAGACTAGCCTGCATTTCCGCGTTCGCGAACATAGAAAGACCTCCGTCCGGCGTCAATATCCGGGCGGTTTTTTTGTTGGAAAAAACTTTTCTAACAATCATGCTTAGGGTAAGTACTTGAAAGTTGCAAACATTGAGCCTGTATCAGTGGCTGATGAAAAAATAAGGAAATTCAGGTGAAGCAGTACAATAAGAAAACAAAATTCATTTTCGTTACCGGCGGTGTCCTTTCTTCGCTGGGCAAAGGGTTGGCCGCTGCCTCCATCGCTGCTCTGCTCAAGGCCCGCGGACTCAAGTGCACGATTCAGAAGCTGGATCCTTACATTAACGTGGATCCCGGCACAATGAATCCTTTTCAGCATGGTGAGGTTTACGTAACCGAAGACGGAGCCGAGACGGATCTGGATTTGGGCCATTACGAACGCTTCATCGACGAACACCTGAGCCAGAGGAACAACTACACCTCTGGTTCGATATACAACCGGGTTATCCAGAAAGAACGGCGTGGTGATTACCTTGGTGGCACGGTGCAGGTTATTCCGCACGTCACTGATGAAATTAAAAACGCTATCCTTACTCTTTGTGATGACGAAGACGTCGCCTTTATAGAAATCGGCGGTACGGTCGGCGACATCGAAGGGTTGCCTTTTCTGGAAGCCATCCGTCAGTTGCGCCTGGACCTGGGGCGGGAAAACGTTCTTTACATTCACCTGACTTTGGTTCCTTACCTGGGAACGGCAGGTGAACTGAAAACCAAACCCACCCAGCATAGCGTAAAGGAACTGCGGGCCATCGGAATTCAGCCGGACATTATTCTCTGTCGTTCGCAGATCAGTTTGAACGACGAGATTAAAGCCAAGATTGCTTTGTTCTGCGATGTGGACCGGGACGCCGTGTTTACCTCCATCGACGTAGACAATATCTATAAAGTTCCCATGACCTTTTACCATGAGGGCGTGGACCAGAAAATTGCCATTCTGTTGAAGCTTCCCGCCAAAAATGCCGAGCTTGGTCAGTGGGAAAAACTCATTCACGATCTGGAAAATCCAACGGGTGAAGTTTCCATCGGCATTGTTGGCAAGTATGTGGATCTTAAGGAAGCTTACAAAAGCCTGCACGAAGCCTTGGTACACGGTGGCGGAGCCAACGGAGTCTCCGTCAACTTGGTTTACGTAAACTCTGAAGAGATCAACTCGAAAAATGTCGCGAGCAAGCTCAAGGGCCTGGATGGTATTTTGGTGCCTGGCGGGTTCGGTCATCGGGGCGTCCCCGGCAAGGTTGAAGCCATTCGCTATGCTCGCGAGAAAAAGGTTCCCTTTTTCGGTATTTGTCTGGGCATGCAGTGCGCTGTTGTTGAAGGCGCCCGCAATGTTTTGGGCTTGGCGGAAGCCGATTCGGAAGAATTTAATCCCAAGACACCGGATCCGGTCATTTATCTCATAACCGAGTGGTTTGACTTCCGCAGCCAGTGCGTTCAGTACCGGGACAAGGATTCGGACAAGGGCGGTACCATGCGGCTGGGAGGATATCCCTGCCATGTGGTTGAGGATACCAAGGCCTTTACTGCTTACGGTGAAACCGAAATTTCCGAGCGCCACCGGCATCGTTACGAGTTCAACAAAAAATACAAAGCCGCACTTGAAGAGAAAGGCTATGTATTTAGTGGCTTGTCTCCTGATGGTGAACTGGTCGAAATCGTGGAGTTCAAAGATCATCCGTGGTTTCTTGGCTGTCAGTTCCATCCTGAATTTAAATCCCGTCCCATGCGTCCACATCCGTTGTTCCGTGATTTCATTGGTGCAGCTAAGGCGCATTCCAAAGGAAAAAAATAGGCCGTTATGCCTGAAACTGTACAGAATCTTTACGAAAAAAGCTGCCGTGGCCCGTTTGTTATTGCCGGGCCATGTGCTTTGGAAAGCAGGGATATAGCCTTGCAAGTGGCGGAACACTTGGCCGAGATGTCTGAACGTCTCGGCCTATGTGCCGTTTTCAAGAGTTCCTTCGACAAAGCGAATCGTACGTCCATTACCAGCTACCGGGGCCCTGGAATGGACACCGGGCTTGAGTGGCTGGCCGAGGTCAAACAGCGGACCGGACTTCCAATTATTACCGATATCCATTTGCCTGCACAGGCCGCGCCCGTTGCTGAAGTCGCTGATATTCTGCAGATTCCAGCCTTTCTGTGTCGTCAGACTGACCTTTTAAGCGCAGCAGCTGCCACTGGCCGTATTGTCAGCGTCAAAAAAGGGCAGTTTGTCGCTCCTTGGGATATGCGCAATGTGGTTGGCAAGCTCAAGGAGTCCGGCTGTGAAACCGTTTGGCTGACGGAACGGGGAGCGAGCTTTGGGTATAACAACCTTGTTGTGGATATGCGCTCGCTTCCGATACTGAAGGAATTTGGGCATCCTGTTGTTTTTGATGCCACACATTCGGTGCAGTTGCCGGGAGGGCAGGGCACGTGTTCCGGCGGACAGCGTGAGTATGTTCCTGTTCTTGCGCGTGCGGCTGTGGCTGCAGGTGCATCCGGAGTTTTTCTGGAAACACATCCCGACCCTGATCTTGCATTGTGCGATGGTCCTAATTCGTGGCCGTTGAATCAGCTTGAGCCTTTGCTGCGCGATCTGATGGCGTTTTGGAGCATCTCCTGTGAATGTTAAAGCCCGTGCAGAATCCATCAGGCTTCTTGTTTTGGACGTGGACGGAGTGCTTACTGATGGGGGGCTTTACTATATGCCCGATGGAAGCACTGCCAAACGATTCAATGTTCAAGATGGGCTTGGCATCAAAGTGGCTCAGGCTGCAGGGCTGGAACTGGCTGTCATAACAGGGCTGGATAATGAATGTGTTGCCCGTCGTGTAGCCGAACTCGGTATCAGGGAATACCATCCCGGGCATCGTGTAAAAGGGCCTGTACTCAACGACATCTGTTCTCGTCTCGGAATTTCTTTGGAGCAGGTTGCCTACGTAGGCGACGACTGGGTGGATGCTGGCCCCATGCAGTTGGTCGGTCTGCCCATGGCTGTTGTCAATGCTCAGCCTGAAATTTTGGACATGGCCTCCTGGGTCAGCCGGGCTCGTGGCGGGGATGGGGCGGTAAGGGAAGCCATACGCTTTTTGCTGCAGTGTCAGGATAAGCTGGACTCCCAGTGGGGGGAATGGCTGGAAGCCACCGAGCCGCGGCACGATCCTGTTGGGCAAGTTGGACAGTAGGGGCTGTACGTGGGGAAAAAATTCGCGATCTTTCTCATCGTTTGCGCTGTGGGCGCAGGTGTCGGCATGTGGGGCTGGAGTGTCCTTAAAAAGCAGATTCAGCCTGTAGCTGAAATCATAGACCAGCTTCCTACCGATGTGCATGTCGATGTCTCTGCAAAAGGAGTTACTCTCTCTCAGGGCGAGGACGGAAAACAACTTTGGACCCTGACAGCCAAAAGCGCAGGGTACGACCAGGAAAACGGTTCCGCCACTTTGGTTGACCCCATTATTGAATATAATGCCGATGAACAGCCATTGCGAATTACCGCTCCCAACGGCACTGTCAGTCAGGCACAGAACACCATGACTTTGGACTCCGGGGTCATTGCGCATTACGGCGATGTGAAGATCACCGGTCAACGCTTGGACTACAATGGGAAAATTCATCAGATCGTCATTTCCGGTGATGCGCATGTGCGTAGGGAAGGGGTGACCATCAAGGCTCCCAAATTCGTTTTCAACCTCAATACCGGGGAAATTCTTGCTCTGGACGGAGTACGTCTGGATGCTGAAAACGGTCTTAATGCTGACACCGGAGAGGAAAAAAAATAATGAATCGTTTTTTGTTGGGAATCTGCATCCTATGCGCTTTTTGTCTTTTCTTGGCTGCTGCTGCGCAGGCCAAGGATACCAGTGCTTCCGGCCAAGTGCCTACCAAAATCACATCTGAAAAGCTCAGTTACAGCCAGCAAGGTGAAAAGGTTGTGTTCACAGGGGATGTCCATGTGAAGCGGCCGGATTTTGAACTTTGGTCGGATACGCTCACTGCGCATCTCAAGGTGGAGGACAAAAGCGGTTCATCTTTGGCTAATTCCGGCAATACGGAAATAGAGAAGATAGTGGCTACGGGACATGTCCGCATTTTGCGTGAAGGCAGGACCGGAAAATGTGAAAAAGCCACTTACGACATGAAAAACGGTGTTGTGCAGCTTGAGGGCAACCCTGTGCTCTCGGAAGGCAAGAACTCCATCACAGGCAACATCATTCGTCTGTACACCGAGACGAACCGCAGCGAAGTTATCGGTGGTAAGAAAAAAAGAGTTGAAGCAGTATTTTTTACCTCCGACGAAAAACAGCCAAAGTAAGCATATGTCCCAACTTACAGCCGAAAATCTTGTAAAACGTTATGGTCGCCGCGACGTGGTGCGTGATGTCTCTTTGAGTCTCACCCGGGGAGAGGTCGTGGGAATACTCGGCCCCAACGGAGCGGGCAAAACCACTACTTTCTATATGCTCGTGGGTGTTATAAAACCCAATGGCGGGCGAGTCCTGCTTGACGGGCAAGACATCAGCAGCTGGCCTCTGCATGAGCGTGCACGCAGTGGAATGAGCTACCTGCCACAGGAAAGTTCGGTATTCACCAAGCTTTCAGTTCGTCAAAACTTAGAGATTATTTTGCAACATACCGGCCTTTCCAGAGCGGAGCAGAAGCGCAAGGCTGACGGGCTGCTGGACGAACTCGGTATTCGCAAGCTTGAAAAGCAGAAGGCAATGCACCTTTCCGGCGGTGAACGACGTCGCTTGGAAATAGCCAGAGCGCTTATTCGTGACCCCAAATTTATTCTGCTAGACGAGCCTTTTGCAGGTATTGACCCGTTGGCAGTGGACGACATCCAGATTATTGTCGCAGGACTCAAGGACAAAGGCATTGGCGTGCTTATCTCGGACCACAATGTCCGTGAAACATTGGCCATTTGTGACCGGGCTTACCTTGTGTACGAGGGGGGGATTATTCTGGATGGGATCCCAGATGAAATAGTCTCAAACCCAAAAGCTAAAAGGCTTTATCTTGGTGAGCAGTTTTGCTTATAGCCTGAAATTGGGGCAGGGTTCCGGCTATTTTTTTTGAAGAAATGAAGGAACGGGGTGTTTTGTCAGGATGGGTGTAAATCGTATTTCATGGGCCGCTTACTGCGGCCCTTTTTTATTTTGTGGAATTTTGATCAACTCCAACGATACTTCTTTTTCTAGATTTTTGCGTGCCTTTTCGGGCATCGCTATCTGAATTTAACGATCGTAGGCTGAAGTCACATCCGAGGATACCTTTTTGGATGTCACTAAGTTGGGAACGTTACATCAGTTTTAAAGCCGTATGCTTCAGGTAAAAAGCTTAGGAACGATAACATGACTTTTTCTAGGGCATGTTATCGTTCAATTCTGGAAAAGAATTATAAGGATTTATTACCCTGTTCAGGCTCCGCAGAAGCTTCAGCAGTTTGTGTTGGGCTATCGTGGTGCAATTCAGCGACAAGCTGCTGCATACGTGCCATGAATTCAGGCATGCGCTCTTTGGAAATGGACCGTGCAGAAGGGGTGCTGACTTTCATTGGGTTCACGTACTGGCCATGCTTTTTCATACGAAAATCCAAGTGAGGGCCAGTGGCTGTGCCTGACATACCGACAAAGCCGATGACTTGTCCCTGCCTTACCCTGTCGCCGACTTTGAGACCTTTGGCATAGCGGCTCAAATGCAGGTAGTAGGTTTCATACATACCGCCATGGCGAAGTTTTATCATTCGTCCAGCTGCGCCTTTCCAACCAACATGAGTGACGGTTCCGTCGCCCACTGCCCATACAGGGGTGCCCGTTGCAGCTGCGTAGTCGATAGCAGGGTGTTTTCTATATACATGATGGACCGGATGAAGCCGGTGCATTGAGTAGTTTGAGGATATACGGCGAAAGTTGAGGGGAGCCTTGAGAAAGGCTTTGCGTAAAGACTTGCCGTTTTCATCGTAATGAAAGGAGCGTCCCTCGGCATCTTCAAACAAAAAGCCTCTATGCACTTTGTCCTGGTTTACGAACTCAGCCGCTTTGATCTGTCCATAGCCAGCGAATTTTCCATCGCGATAGCGTTTTTCCACCAGAACGCGGAAGCTGTCTCTTTTTCTGATGTCTCGAATGAAATCGATATCCCAGGCGAACATGTCAGCCAGTCGGTATGCAAGTGCGTCTTCTTCGCCTGCTTCAGATACTGCGGCGAACAAACTGCTTTGGATGACGCCATCGACAACTGTGGGCTTGAGATCATAGGAAATAGGGACACAGGAAGAGGAAAACGCATCACCACTCTTGGTTACTACGAGCTGATCATCCTGATTGATTTCATAAGTGAATTTTTCAAAATTACCGTTTTTCCTGATAATCGAATAAGGATGCCCGACGGCAATTTTGCGCAAAGAAAAGACGTTGTCACATGCGGCAACCATGGAAAGAATTTCTTGCGGTTGCAAGATGCCACCAAGCAGACGACTAATTGTGTCGCCGTTTTGAATTGTGTTTTTTGTAGTGGTATATTCTATTTGAGGTGTTGGAGGCGAGGGCTCTTCCTGGCTATGTTCCGTCTGTACGGCAATCGATTCCGAGAGTTGGGGCAAGTCTACCGACGGTTTGGACTTGATGAAGAAATAGCCGAAAAGCAATACGAGAGTAAAAAAAACAAAAAAAATGGCCGGAGTAAAAAGACGTCTGCTTCCAGCCTTGCTATCGTTGTGAGTGTAGCGATTTGTTTTCATAGGCGTCATTGTATTTTTTGTAATATCTTTAGAAAATGACGGTCGCAGTGAGGCGTCCCTATATTTATTTTTTTTTAATTTCCATAAAACCAACAGTATGTCTAGTTTTTTTTCGTTGTAGTAGAAACTTTAATGCGGCGCTGAATAATGCCTTCAGCATAGGTGCATTATAGCGATATTGCTATGTCATATTTCTAAAAAATGATATAAAAGATGCACAGATAAAAGTACAAGTCGTACTAAAGTATGCGTCCTTAACGTGCTTAAATTATTGATATATATCTCTTCTCTGCGAGTAGGCCCGTTTAGTCTACGTGGGATGCCCTCCTGATTGGAGAGCCACTGCAATTTTGAAAAGGTTGAGTAAAGGTTTACGAGCCAGCTTGATTCCTTGAAGAAATCCCCGCAGTTTGGGGAACAGAGTCTAGAACTTCCAGCTCAGCATGGTCATGCCCTTCCTCTACAAGAAGAGTGTTGGCAATTGAAGATGGGTAAACCACAATCGGCTGGCTGGATGTGTACATCCCGTTATCTTCTGCCACAAGGGAGACTTGCCAGTGTTGCGCTTGCACACCGAAGGGATTCCATTCCTGTTGCTTGCCGGGATACACAAAAAATTGAGCCAGCGGACGGGTTGTCTCTTCGCTGCGGATTGTACAGACGACCAGTTTGTTGGTCTTATTGACAATTGTAAGGGCAAGGGCATTTGTCTTCGGCGAGACAATACTCAAGAAAACCAAAATCGCCAGGGCGATTATCGGCTTCCGCACCACGGAATTTGGCATTAATTAAGGCTCCTTTTTCTTTGGCCTCATTAAAATAGGCGTAGAAAGAAAGCTCTGCAATAGTTTTCTTTTGGGAAAAAATTGGGATGCATTCACATGGCGTGTCTGCGTTACGCGTTGCTTTGGCTGAGACAGACTCCTGCCAATACGATGCCTGATGCTGCATATTGGGAAAAGGTAAGTGTTTCACCAAGCAATAACCAGCCAAAAAAAATAGCCACGACAGGAATCAGATTGACGAAAATGGAGGCTTGGCTGGCAGGAAGGCACGAGTTACCGTAGTTATAAAGACCGTATCCTCCGATGGTAACGACTGCTCCAAGATACAGGACGGCCCAAATTGCTTCCCAGGCTAGAGTATGCGGGAAATGTACCTGGGGAAGCAGCAGAAGTGGAAGAAAAAAGAGGGAACCGATTACAGCCTGGGCAGTTATAATGAACAATGCGTTATAGCGCCTGCTTAAAAATTTCATGATGACCATGTACCCGGAAGCACAGACCATGGCCAAAAATTCTAACGTGTTGCCGAATAAGGGGTGGGGCGCGTGTTTATCCGCCAAGGCGGCCAGAGACAACCACACTACGCCTGAGACACAAAGAACGAACCCGGCAATGGTTCTTTTTCCTACTCTCTCCTGAAGAAAAATCCAGGCACCAACAGTGACCATCAGCGGGAGCATTGCGGTAACCATCCCGGCTTGTGAAGCCGAAGTGTTCTGTAGGGCGTAGGCTTCAAAAACAAAGTATAAACATGGCTCTAACAAGGCCATGATCAGAAACCATTTCCAGTCTCCGGCTTTATATTCCACATGGCGAAATCGTTTGGAAAAAAGCAACAACAAACAGGCGGCTATAACCATGCGTCCACAGACGACGATGAATGGATGAAGTATATTAACCGCTACCTTCATAAAAACAAAGGAGCTGCCCCAAAGCAAAACGGCACCTAAGAGAGCCAGTGTTGCCACCAGTCGAGTGGAGTACACCATCAGTTTTCCTCAGAAAAAATGGTGTTGGATATTTTGGGTGATCCTTATGAAGACTATATCGGATCAATGCATTGCTGGAGGGGCGGCTGGCGACTTTAGGACTTAGGATTCCTGTAACATGAACATGGAACTGCCCAAGGGGCGGTCCAATTGGTCGCACACCACACTACATTTGGCTTTGAAAGCAAAAAAGATGGATCGTCGTGCTCGGTCATGTAGGGATTCGAAGTTTCCCTGGCCTTTGCTGAGAACGATATCTGCATTGTAATAGGCATCCAGAAATTCGGGCGTGCCCTGTGAGAGAATAGTGCCTGGGGCGGTACTGCCGGAAGGGATGACTTCGCAGAGCTTGTCCATGCCGACTATGCGGGCGTCTTCCAAGGTTGCGTCGTTGAGGACGGGCACACTGCGTACTGCATATGTGGTCTGCACCTTATGTTGGCGAAGCATTTCAACCAGAATCGTGTCCAGCCCAATTTCTCCGGCATTGTCCCCTAGAATTAGAAGTTTGGCTCCCGGCTGGAGAAGGCTGGTGAAACGTTCAACTGTGCCGTTGAGGAATTCCGTATTACGTTCCTTGGTTAAAGCTGTTTCCCAGTCGAACATCTGAGGTGGTCCATGGTCGATATAGTTTCCTATAATTGAAACATTGAGCGCCGTGCGCATGGGGTTTTTATCGCGTAGGACTGTGGAGCGCAGTTCGGGAAGAATCTCCAGGACGCGTTGATTGGCTTCTTTTTTGGCCTGAGCAAAAAGGTCTTCAGTTTCGAGAATCTCCGTTGCCATAGGGTAAAGATGCGCGGCCCATTGAGGGGGCGTTTCGGTAAAGTCCAGTTTGGACAGCTCCGCGCTCCAGGCACGGAGAAGTTCTTCATGCTTTTCCGGGGCATCCGGCATCAAGGAGCGGGCTGTTTTTAATCCCTGGTGTAAGAAGCATATGAGACAGTCGAGTTGTGGACGCATTCTTTACTCCGTTAAAGGAGAGTAAATACTCTTGATCGTCCCAAAACGCCAGATATAGCCTGGAAAGAAAATATGAGTTTCCCTTTACCACATGAGGGAAATAAGAAAAATATGAAGAGACTAAAAAGGCCCTTTCCACTCATGGTGGAAGGGGCCTCGAAAATGGAAGGAAATGGCTAAGCTGCTACAATGGATTTTACGGCTTTGGACAGTCCGGACATCCCCTGGGTGCTGTAGGTGTGGTACAGATCCATGATGGATGCCTGGGAGAAGACATAGTTGCGTAATTGATTAAATTTTTTTCCTTTGGAATCTTTTGGGGACAGACCGTACTCGATGATGGCAACTTTTTGTATTTGGGGAACAATCCACTGAGCCGCCGGAACGGTCAAAATGTAATCGTGATCGCCAAGGTGGGTTACAAATCCTTCCATGCGGCGCGGCATTGGAAGCGTGTCTCCATGTGCGGAAAGCATGCCGTATTTTACAGGAGAAACACCGGCAATCACACAAGCAGCTTTTATCCAGCCAACAACTTGCTCTTCATCTTTTGGTGTACGCGGGTGATTATGAGCGCATGCCTGGGCAACACAGATTTCCGCAGGGATTCCGCGTTTGATGGATTCGGCCACGCTCAGTACATGATGGGCACCTGTTCCGGCTATCCGTTGTTCTGGAAGTGATGAACCGTCTTCCTGCCACTGGAAAACCCACGGTTTGTGCAGGTCGTGAAGAATCTGCGAAGCCAAAACAGTATCTTGGTCCAGGTCGAAGGAATAAATATCGCGGTAGCCTTCGTATAGTGCTTGAGAAACCAGTGTGTTGAGTGCGGTATGTGTCACAAGGCCACCAGGGTACGCATGGTGACTTCCGTAGCCGCTTCCCGGTGCGGAAAGAAATGGCTGGGGGCTTTTTTCGACACTTTGAGCAGGGGGCAGATATTTTTGTTCGGACACACCGGTGAGGAGTCCTCGTTTGCCAAGCTCCTGATATACCTCCGTCCGTTCAGCTTGCCCAATTCCCTTGAGGAGAGTTGGCGCGGGATTGTTCAGAATCGTTTGGACAGCTGAACGTATCTCCTGATTTTTGATAGATGAAACACGGTGTTGCAGGGCTTTCCACGCGCGTTGAACTTTTTCCGAAGCCTGGGCCATTTGTTCGGGGGACATGGCTTGGCATTCATCAAAACTGACTGACTTTGGGGCGGCCTTGGCAGGAGAGGGGAAGCCTCCAACAGTTAGAGCTGCCACGGAAGCCACTGCACCCAGACGCAGAACTTCTCTACGGTCGATTGAAGTCATGGTTATGTTCCTCCGGTAGTGATCGAATAAAGCGTTTTTTCACCCTTGCGATCAAATATATTGTAGAGGAGCATTCCACGTTGAGAAGGAGTTACCTTTTTAAGAAAATATGGTGCCGATCGTGATCCATGGTTGTAACCAATCAGGGAGCCTCTACCCCTTCTTTGGGGTAGAGAATGAAAAGAGAGCGCTCAACCATTCCCTTTTGGGGGGTACACAGATGGGCCTGCCAGTGCTGAAGAAATTTTTTTGGCGGAATTTTGTACACACCCTTGGTGGGATCATGTAGCAGGAATGCCGTAGGGGAATAGCCTGCAACCACAACGCTGCAATAAGCATCCGGTCTGGAACTGTGAAAGCTGCGGACATTGGCAATAGGAGCAACTCCCGCATTTAAAAGTTTGCGGACATCGTCCAGTGTAGCGTCTTTTACGAATTTCATTCGGCTGAAACCATATGATCGGGCTGCCCGTTCCAGTCCGTCCATATCGTTGCCACATTCTTGGAGCACCTGCCTGAAAGTCGTTCCTGAACGCTTCCATACTTCCTTTTTATGATAAGTCTTGACGTCGTATGATCCCATTACCATTGCCAGACTGGTCGGGCCGGAAGAGTAGTTATCCCTCTGCAGAATAACCGGTACTTTGAGTGTCATTGCCTGGTGGGCGGATGGAGCATTCTTCACGAAATCTGGCAGTGTCACAGCGCCGAGTTGAGGGTTTGTTTCTCGTTGAAAAACAGGAGGTTCTTTTTCATGTGTTGAGCAGCTGCACAAAAGGGACAACATCACCGCGAGTATAAAAAACGATCCAGATATATGAATACGGGCCATGGTGATCTCCTTGGTTGGAAGAAAATTACTTCTATTATCGGTTGCCTATCTTTTTGAGCCATGAGGACACCGCACCTGCGAGTACTGGGGCCAGCTGGTCTAGGTTCGGTGGGTTTGAAAAAGAGTCTGCAGTTTTGTTGGAACAGCTGCAATCTATTGCCACAAATTCTGCTTCGGGCTGGGTGGCGAGGAAATCGTGAACTCTGGGCATGATATCGTGGGCGGCGATGACCAGGGACGGCTGTTTGAGCAACGGCTTGATTTTTGCGTTTTCTGCAGATTCAATACATTGAGGGGATAGTACGGTAAGAACGCACTTCGGGTTTTGAGGGGATTCGGCACAGGCGATCAAAGCCGGGAGAAATCCTTCCTGTGTTCCCCATATTCCGATTCGGTGGGCATCCACTCCTTCGGTCTGACTTAGAAATTCATGCGCGGTAAGAATATCCGAGGCGATTTGTTGTGGCGTGGAATGTATAAAATTTCCACTTGAATCGCCGCAACCACGTGCCTTGAATGACAGAAAGGCATAACCATGCACAGCCATTAGCCGGGCCAATCCTGTCGCCATGCGTGATTCTTCACATCCTCCTCCCTGAGCCCACACGATGCCCGGCTGAAGTTTGTCCGGCACCCGAGCTTGTGTAGAAACATCTTTGTGGCGGGTCAGCATGCCGGATATGATGTTGTCGCCATTGAAAAAGACGACCTCGGTTTCCTCCAATTTGACCTTGTCTGCCATGATCGCTGGTTTGTTTTCCGGTATCCACATAAGGCGGCTGGTCCAATTGACCAGTGGGTTTTGGTCCATATCGTCTTTAACTGGCATGAAAAGTACGACCCCACGGACCGGTTTTTCATGTTCAGCATCCGGTCCGTACGTATAGTGCAGAATTTCCTTACGCCAGAGATGGTGCAGCCTCCCCGATTTTGAATCAAACAGGATAAAGTCATTTGGCTTCTCTGGAGAGGAAAGGATGCTGACAAAATGCCCAGGGGCAACAATGTAGTGTCCTACAAAGTCATTTTTGGCATAATCCGGCGAGATGAGGCTTCTCCATGTCATATGGTGTTTGGCTGTAATTTGTTGGACAACTTTTCTGTGCTGTGCCGGAATGTCACTGAGTGACTGTTGTTTGCTTGGGGCGACTTCTCTGTAATAGTGTGTCTTATGTTGGAATTTGGATGCGGCCTTTGACTTGGGCTCGACAGCTTTTGGGCGGGGGAAAGGAGGGTGAGGAACTGTAGTTGAGACTGGGGGAATGAGGTGATGCTCTGCGATTACAGCTGGTTGTGGTGTGGATATAATAAGTGGCTGGGGCTTTGGGGTTTTCTCTGTGGGAATGGTGGATTGCAAAGTGACGAGATCACACATAAGAGGGACTACTTTGACTTGGTCTACTGGCGAACTCTGTAGCTGCAGTAAAGTGATTACCACTGCAGCATGAACCACTGCTGAAAGTGTCAGGCATATCAGGAGCAGGAAGGGGACCCCCTTCTTGGAGCTGAGGGGCTTTTGAAGTTCGGCATGTGTGTGTAGCATGACTTGTGGTAAATCCTGTCGGCCCCTATGATGACGTCGCTAGGGCAGGGAAGTATGCGGACAGAACATTTCTTCCTCCTATCTGACGCTATCCACGGCAGTTGGACAACCGGGCCGATCATATGTGCATCGATCAATCTACCTTTTACTAAATATAATACCTTTTTTTCTTTCTATGTGCCATGAGGAAATTATAATAGCTCATCTTACCTCTTTGCAGAGAATCGGGAATGTAAGAATAGACCTTTGTGAGGAATAGGGGTAATTTTTGTTCAACGCTCCTTCGATATGTACTCATCTATATTTGCTGTAACGTGGGTAGAGGCTTTGAACACTGATCAGGAGGAGTATGGTGTTACGTTTTTTGATTGCAGATGATTGCAACTCGGTTCAACAATATCTGCAAACCATCATGAAAAGATACGGCGAATGTACTGCTGCCTGGAATGGGAATGAAGCCGTGACGTTGTTTGGGGAAGCTCTTGATGAAGGCCGACCTTACGATGCCGTATTGATGGATATTATGATGCCTGTGATGGATGGCTTGAGTGCAGTATCCGCCATACGGGACATTGAACAAAAACGCCTTCCTGAGTCTGAAAAGGGTGTTAAGATTATCATGGTCTCCTGTCTGAGTGACTCCAAGCATATGGTGACTGCACAGTATGAGTGCGGTGCCGATGCATATTTGACCAAACCTTTGGAAATCGAAGCCCTTATCGAGTCACTTCGTAATCTGCAGATTATTGAGAACAACGTCACCGATGAAGAACATTGCGTGTGAGCTAAAAGCGCTTCCCGAAGCTTATCTGAAAGTTGGGGAAGGCGGCATTTACGAATCTCCCTGTGTGGTGAAAACCGTTCTGGGAAGTTGCGTATCCGTGAGTTTTTTCTCTCATAATTATTCTGTGGGAGGAATTTTCCACGCTTTGCTGCCGGGGACCGGCATGGCGTTGAGCGGTGTCAGTTTGGCTGAACGCTACAGGTTTGTTGGGCCTGCCATCGAATACATTTGTAATGAAATGCTGAAGCGTGGAATTCGTAGGGATCAAATAGAAACCAAGGTGTTTGGTGGGGCTTCGGTTATGCAGAGCGGCTTTAACGTGGGGCGCCGTAATGTGGAAGAGGCCTACAGCATATTAGAAAAATTGCACTTGCGTGTTGTGGCCTCCAATGTGGGAGGGGAGTTTGGTCGAAAACTGCTGTTCAGAAGCGACACAGGCGAAGTTTTCCTTAAACGACTTTCCAATCGGTCGGCCTGCAATTTTTGATATCCTCGTCGCCACAGGCTTATGTAAATTTATCCCCGCTTGTGCATTCCAAAAGTCGAAATGGCCCGCGAGTAATGGAACAGGACTCACTCGGGAGAGTCACCCTGCCAAGTGAGTCGTGAAGTGAAGTCTTTCTGCGTTGTACTTCTTGATCCAATGTCAGCTTCCATTTTTGGGCTTTCCCTGGGTTTCTTACCAGCAAAACCAGGGAGTGCCGACATGGATTTTGGTGATCTTACTTGTTTCCAATTTATTTTTTACTTCCTCCGAACAGGTTTATTATACCTTTGGTTCCTTCACGAAGGATGTCCACAGCGCCTTTCCCCACGTCACCCCCGGTTTTTACACTTTTTTCTAGGATTGACCCGACTCTTTTGACCGTATTCATGAGAATGCGGCTTGTGTTCACCGTGATGTGAGGATCAGTGAGAGGTCCTTCGACACTTATGGGCACGACCATAATCTGGAGGTCAGCGTCGAAAGTCATGTCCATGCGCTGTGTGGCGAGGTCAATACTCCCCGTTCCGTCTATACTTGCATTGTGTGTTTTGACTTTGATGTTGCGGGTTGTAGCAAGGCCGTCTTTAATATCAAAGTCTACTCCTACACGTTCAAACTCCGTCAGGTTGGGCACATCTCCGGCAGGGGGACTATATCCTTTCTGCCTGTCGAAACGTCCCGGCTCCAGGCGGAATCCTCGTATATAGCCATCAAGGGCGGCTAAGGAGATTTTTCCATCCAGCTTGGAGAGCATATCAATATATTTGCTGCCTTTAGCCTGCAGGTCCATATTCAATCCGGCCGATCCTCCTGCTGCAGGAGTCTTCATAAAGCTGCCGAGAGTCTTTTCCAGATCAAGCTGCTTGAGTTTGAGCACCAAACTGCTCAGAGGCGTTTTAAGACTCGCATCGACAACTACATCTGTATTGAGCGTGCCTTGAAAAATATTCAGGCTCAGCGGGGACAAAGCTACTCGACCGTTTTGGGCGGTAACACGGGCTTCGATATTGTTTGTCGGAATTTTGTAGACTCTGAGTTTTCCAATTTTCAGCTGTCCGTCCACGTCGAGCGACTTGAGAAGTTCCACCGGAAGCTCTGCGGATTCTTTGGCATTTTTGTTTGACGAAACGTCTGCAGTAGGACTTGATGTGACTTTCTCAGATTTTTTGGACGGTAGATACCTATCTACGTCCAAAGCGTCGGCATTTAGGTCGAAAGTCAGGGAAGGCAGACCGGCAGTTTTGGAAAAATGGGCCGCGGTCATTTGTCCTGTGAAAACGGTATCGTCCAGGTGAACGGTTAAAGATTCAATCACAGCTTTGTCAGCTCCATAGCTGAACTGCAGGTTGGCTTCCATCTCCGTAAGGGCTTTGGGATCCATCGCATCCAGTGGGGGGAGAGCCATTGCCTTCATCAGGGCCTTCGGTGAAAAATTATCTAGCGTGATGACTCCGTTGACTACCGGTGAGGTAAAAAGTTTTTTGCCGTTGAAAGTCCCTGTTAACGACAGGTTGTTGTACACATCTGCTTTCAAACAGGTCACTACAATCGTTTGTTGCAGCCAGTTCAGAACCATATTTGCCGCAAGTGCTGCATCAATTCTTTCACCGGGAATCGGTCCGCCTTCGAGTGTCGAAGCCAGTTCAAGGTTCTTCAGCTCCGCCAAGCCGGTCTTCCAATCGGCTTTGAGGTCGCCGGTCAGTTTCAGCTTGCCGGAAAGTGGCTTCTTTTCTGGTTGTTGAAGGCTCATTCGCTGCAAATCGATATCGATTTGGGTTCCCTTGCAAAGTATTGTGTTTTCGGACAGTTCAAGCGTAATTTGTGAGGTCAGATTCATTATCGCCTTGATGTCCGGTTTCGCGCTATCCACAGCCATGGAAAGACTGGCGGTAAATGGTTCAGACAGGTTACTGCCGGTAACCTTCATATTGATGGAGCTTGCCGTGTACTTTTCTTTTTTTTGTTGGTCTTCCCAGGTTATTTCTGCATCTGAAATTTCCACACCGCGTACGCTTATGGATTTAATAGAGAATTGGTTTTCAGATGTACTTTTTTTTGCCTGGTCCGAAGTTGAAGTTTCTGCCTGTTTTTCGTGCAAATCCATCCAGTTGGACTTGCCGGAACTATCCTTGCCCAGGTAGAGTTGCAGCCCCTTGAGCAGACACGTCTCCACCACAATTTCACGACTGAGCAAGGGGATGAGGCCGACTTTGACGTCGGCTTCCTTGATACGTGTCATGGGGACCTGGCTGAACCATGGGGCATTTCCAAGGCTTACTCGGTTCAGACGAAAGCCGATCCAAGGAAAGAAGGAAAGTTCAATATCACCTTCAACCTGGAACGTTCTCCCTGTTGCCTCTTGTACCGCTTCTTCTACTTGAGGTTTGTAGTCGTTGGGATTGACCACCATGGGGATAATTATAACGGCGGCCACACAGATAATAAGTAGAGAGGCGGCCAACACGACGAGAATTTTAATTGTTTTGTTCATATGCCGCTCCATATGTCGGCTTTTTTGATTAAATTACTAATTTCAACAATACGTCTTCTTCATCATGGTAACGCCAAATCAAAAACAATACGAGCTTTTGCTCGCAGTTGCCCAGCCCCAAGTCCAATGGCGGTTGGATAAGTTTCTTTCCCTTCTTTTTCCTGATATGAGCCTCCGAGGCCGCCGCCGTCTGATTGAGCAGGGCAGGGTAGAGGTGAATGGGCAGAAAAAAAAGTCGGGGTACCGTGTGTTCAACGGACAAACGGTGGGGATTTTGCCAATTCTTCAAAATGTGTGTGCGGCGCCGTATGTTTTGTCCAGAGAAAATGGTTTTGTAGCTCTCTACAAGCCAGGGGGGCTCCATACGGTAGCGCTTTCCGGAGGCGGTGGCGAAAGTCTGGAAAAACAGATGGGCAGGCATGAAGATATGGGCACCCTTTGTCTTCTCAACCGGCTTGATCAACCAACTTCCGGGATTGTTATGGCTGCGGAGTCGCACGAAGCTGCTCTTCGCTACAAAGAGTATGAAGCGACAGGACGAATAGTAAAAACATATTATGCACTGGTGACTGGGGATCTGG
The DNA here is from genome assembly GCF_049723905.1 of Desulfovibrio sp. 7SRBS1. Lineage (NCBI taxonomy): Bacteria > Pseudomonadati > Thermodesulfobacteriota > Desulfovibrionia > Desulfovibrionales > Desulfovibrionaceae > Desulfovibrio > Desulfovibrio sp. 7SRBS1. The sequence continues at coordinate 622,278 of NZ_JBJKFD010000001.1, forward strand.
AACAAGCTGTCACACTTCGTTTCACCCTGGATACCGAAAACCGTAAGAAAACCCGAGTGCTCAACGAAGAAAACACAGACGCCAGGCGTTGGACAAGTGTCGAGCCTTTATATCGGGATGCTTCAAAGCATACGACGTTGGTACGGGCAATCATCCATAAGGGAGCTAGGCATCAAATTCGTGTGCATTTGTCCCACCTGGGGCACGCCATTATAGGTGATACATTGTATGGGGAGGGGGAGGGCGCTTCAGGCTTGTATCTTCATCATGGCAGTATTGTTTTTCCTGGATTTTCTGCCCATTGTGTACCTGCCTGGAAGGAGGAAGTGCCTTGGAATTTTTCGGAATAAACTGTGGAACTGAATAAAAAAGGCCCCGGAGTGCAGCAGCATTCCGGGGCCTTATTGTAGCTATTTCTACTTTTTTTTAGTCTTTATCGCCAAGCGGATGCAGAACATAGCCCCGCCCCACGTAAGAATCAAGCCGAAGAGCATCATGATGATTGCGCTTGTGGTCATTGTATTTACCTCCACAAGGATTGGTCGACTACAGCATAGTTACTGTCTATCGCTTTCTTATTGTGCAAGAATAAAGCAAGTAAGACAAGTATGCCCAGCACTCCCCATCCGTAATACAGTATTGCCTTGTCTGAGTAACCACCATAGTTGGCGGATAAGTCACCTATGGCGTTGCAGATACTCATGTAGCCCAGCACGATGGGGGTCACAAAACGAAGACAAAAGGTCCATGCCTTACCGACTCTGAACTCGGAAATTGCGTTGACATGTTCCCGCATTACATCCAACCGGCAAATCCAGCTCAACAGAATGATTTCAATCAATCCGCAGAAAAGAATGCCGAAATTGTTTATAAAATGGTCCACAATATCTAATAACAGCAAGCCCCCCTGTGTGGTGAAGACAATGCTGAAGATGATTGAAGGAATGCATATCAAGGCGACACCCCGCCTGTGAGAGCAGCCAAATTTATCTGTAATGGCCGACACCATGGGCTGGACAATCGAGATAAGTGAACTCAATCCGGCAACCGTCAGGGAAAGAAAAAACAACGTCCCGAAAAAAACGGGGGCAGGCAGAGTGTTGATGGCAGTGGGAATAGTGATAAACGCCAGACCAACACCGGAGCTTACCACTTCATCAACTCCTACACCTTGTTTGGCTGCCATATGGCCCAAGATACCGAAGATCATGATGCCAGCAAGGAGGGAGAATCCGCAGTTGATGAAGACCGTCATACAGGCATTGTTGTTGATATCAGACTTTTTAGGCAGATAACTGGCATACGTAATCATAATGGAAAAGCCGATGCTCAGTGTGTAGAAGATTTGCCCGTAAGCATCGGTCCATACATGGTAGTCCATAATTTTGGAAAAGTCTGGTTTGAACAGCCACTGGAGGCCATTCATCGCCCCATCTAATGTCAGGGTGCGCCCAATAATGAGCAGAACCATAAAGAAAAGCAGGGGCATGAATATCTTGCTGATTTTTTCTACTCCGTTCCGCACCCCCATATGCAACACACCCCAGGTAATAATCCAGGCCATCAGTGTTGTAATGAGTATTCCAGTCTGGATGCTTCCCAGTTCCAGAGGGGATGAGCTTAAGTGCAGATACTGATTAAAAAAGAAGTCCTTTGGCGCATTCCCCCATGCCTGTGTAAGGGAAAAGAACGTATACGAGATAGCCCAGCCAATGACAGCAACATAATAAATACCAATAACGAATGTAATGCCAATCTGCAGCCACCCAAGCCATTCCCATTTCTTAGATATGGATGCAAAAGTTTTGGGAGCTGAACCACGAAATTTGTGTCCAAGCCCGAATTCAAGAATCATGAAAGGGATGCCCGCTGTGAGCAAGGCAAAAATATAAGGAATAAGGAATGCTCCACCACCATTTTTAAAGGCAATGTAGGGGAAACGCCAGATATTCCCCAGGCCGATGGCAGAGCCTACCGCGGCCAACACGAACCCGGCACGAGAGCCCCATGTTTCGCGTGTGCTCATTGGAAACCGTCCAATACATTAAAATTTGAAAAGATATTCACAAGCCTCTGGGGTGGGGGCATAGTCAAGAATAGGTGGAAAGTCCAGAAATTGAAGCGGATTGGTTAAAAAACGGGCGGTAAAAGTCCGTTTTTTTTCCGGGGTCGAGGATTTGACCCCGGAATTTTGCGAAATAGAAAATTAAGAAAGAAGTGCCTGGGCAAAATCTCCTCCGTCAAAAGGACGAAGGTCTTCCATCTTTTCTCCCAAGCCAACGAACGTAATCGGAATTCCAAACTCCAGGGCAATCGCCACCACAATGCCGCCCTTGGCGGTGCCATCGAGTTTTGTCAGAACTATTTCGTCCACACCCACGGCCTCGTCGAAAAGCTTGGTCTGGGAAATAGCGTTCTGCCCTGTAGTGGCATCTACCACGAGGACGCAACGATGCGGTGCACCTTCGTGCTGTTTTCCGGCAACCCGTCGGATCTTTTTCAGTTCTTCCATCAAATTGACTTTGGTATGGAGGCGTCCCGCGGTATCGAGCAGCACGAGGTCGTACCCGTTTTGCTTGGCATACTCTATGGCTTCATAAGCGACGGCTGCAGGATCGGAATTTTCACCTTTGGCATAAAATCCGGTTCCAACACGCTTCGCCCATACTTCCAGCTGTTCAATGGCTGCCGCGCGAAAAGTATCTCCCGCTGCTATCAGCACTTTGCGGCCTTGCATTTGAGCACGGTGGGCGAGTTTGGCGATAGTGGTGGTCTTTCCTACTCCGTTGACACCGACCATCATAATGACTTCAGGCGGATTGACAGCACTGATGCGACGTTTTCCCTTGAACAGATCAGCAAGTTCTTCGTGCAGAAGTTCCTTGAAGCAAGAAGGATCGTCGGAACCTGATTTGCGGACGCGTTCTTTCAGGTTTTCGACAAGTTTCATTGAAGGTTCAAATCCCACATCAGCCATAATCAATATTTCTTCCAGTTCTTCCCAGAAGGCGTTGTTTATGGAGTCGTGGGACGTAAGCAGACTTTCGATACGGCGGGTTATGGTTTCCCGCGTTTTTTCGAGGCCTTCTGAAAGTTTGAGGAAAAGACGTGACCGCTCGTCTTCTTCGTCCTCAAGGTCAAGTGCAAGAGCCAGACGATATTGGAGCTCGGAGCGGAATTCCTCTACCGCTTCATACTCCATATCATCGAGCCATGCTTGAAAACGAATGATGAAGTCGTCGGCTTCCGTTTGTGGTACTTCCAGAGCGTGCATGAGAAAAGCCAAACGCTCCCACAAAACGTCGTCAGCCTTGCTTATTCCTTCGAGGATAAGGTTAAGCCACACGGAAAGGCGTGGTTCGGCTTCCCGTAAAGACAAGAGGAGGGATGTCTGCCACGGGGGCATTTCCCCCGTGCCCTGTTCGGAAACGTGGGACGCAGGCTTTTCGGCAACATCTTGAATTTGTGGTTCGGCAGGCGCAGATGGGACAGGATCGGAAACCGGTGGCGTCTCAATTGTTTCCGTCTCGGGGAGTTCTTGGTGAAATTCCTGTTTCGCTGTTTGGGGACTTGGAGCTTCTGGAATTCCCTGTTCTTTTTTATATTCGTCTACGGCATTGTCGAGCCGAGAATCCACATCCCAAAGTTTTTTTATCTTGGAGAAAAATCCCATATAGAGTCCTTGCTTCAAGGGTTTGTCGCGTAACAGGCTGATACATTCAAAGCGCGCCGGGCGCAACCGGTGGCTGATAGGGGTGGGTTTTTCCTATACGGCAGTGTTTGTTCCTTATTGACGGAGGTGTGCCCCTGGTATACCACGGCCATTAAATAACAGCCAGTATGAGGATTCGACCATGCAGCAACATACCAAAAAAAAAGTAGCGGTATTTTTTACCGGCGGGACGATCGGCATGCGTGCCGAAGGGGAAGAAGGCAGTGTTGTGCCCGCCGTGGATTTGCAACAACTGATGGCTGATTTGGGTAAGCTGCCTGAAAGTATCACGCTTGAACCCTACCCCTGGTCGAATTTTCCAAGCCCACACATGACTCCTGAACTGATGTTCAAGCTTGCCCGTGATGTGGACGGCGTTCTTGAAAAATCGGACATCTGCGGGGCTGTCGTGACACATGGCACTGACGTTATGGAAGAAAGTGCATATATGATGGATGTAACGCTACGTTCCGACAAGCCGGTTGTCTTTACCGGTGCCATGCGCAGTTTTGGGGAGCCTGGTTACGACGGTATCCGTAATCTGAGGTCGGCCATTTTGGCATGTGCCGGAAACATCCCCAGCGAGATGGGGGTGCTGGTGAGCATGGCGGATAGATTTTTTGCGGCAGGTGAGGTGACTAAAATTCACTCCATGAACATCAATTCTTTTGATGCACCAGGAGCCGGTCCTGTCGGGATAATCGTCGGTGAGAAAGTGCATATTCGACGTTGCCCGGTGCGCAGGCGGTCCTGCAAAACGGATTTGATAGAGCCCAAGGTCGATCTTATTTCCTTTTGCCCTGGCATGGATGGACATTTTATTGCCAGTGCTTTGGAACACGGAGCAAAGGGACTTGTCGTCCAGGGATTCGGAGCTGGAAATGTGCCTTTGAGGGTACAGGAACCACTCTCCCGAGCCGTGAAGTCCGGGGTTGTCGTAGTGCTGACATCCCGTTGTATTGAAGGCGGGGTTTGGCCAATATATGGGTATCCAGGGGGAGCTGCCGATCTTAAACGCCATGGGGTTATCATGGGGGGCGATATGCCAGCGCAAAAAGCACGTATTCTGCTCATGGCGGCGTTGGGGCAGGGGCTCAACACAGAAGATATACGGAAATTTTTTGAAGAAACTCCCAGAGTATAGTTTTCTGGGAAAATCAGACTGAGTGCATTCATGCTGTAAAACAATGCGTAAATGCACCTACACAACATTTTCTGACGCAAGGAGCGGGAGAATGCAGAAACTTAGAGTAAAGGCGGCGCTCGAGGCGAGCGCGTCTCAAAGCGGCGTCATCATTCAGGGGTGGGTACGAACCCGGCGCGACAGCAAAGATTTTTCATTCATGGAAATCAATGACGGCTCTTGCCTGAAAGGGATTCAGGTCGTCGTCGATGCAGGGACTCCCGGGTACGACCAAATCAGCGAATTCGCCACTGGAGCAGCTGCGGAAATTGAAGGAGATCTGGTTGAATCACCCGGCAAAGGCCAGAAGTGGGAGGTCAAAGCTACAACAATAAAACTCATTGGAGCTGCTCCTGAAGAATATCCCCTCCAAAAGAAACGGCATTCTGATGAATTTCTCCGGTCAATCGCACACTTGCGCGGGCGGACAAATAAATTCGGAGCAATGTTTCGTATTCGTTCCGAAACTGCCAAAGCTGTGCATGACTTTTTCCATGAAAACGGCTTTTTCAACATGCATTCGCCAATTCTGACAGGATCGGACTGCGAGGGGGCCGGAGAGATGTTCCGCGTCACTACGCTGGATTTGCATAATCCGATTCCAAAAGATTTTGATACAGAAGACTTTTTCGGGAAGGAAGCCAATCTTACTGTTTCCGGACAGCTCTCTGCGGAAACCTATGCACTTTCTCATGGTCGAGTATACACCTTTGGGCCGACCTTCCGAGCGGAAAATTCCAATACGGCGAGACATGCTGCGGAATTTTGGATGATCGAACCCGAAGCGGCCTTTTTTGATCTGGAAGATAACATGCAGCTGGGTGAAGACCTGCTCAAATATATCATCAAACGGGTTCGGGAGCAGTGTGCCGACGACTTGGAATTGTTCACCAAGTGGGTGGACAAAACATTGGAAGCCACGCTGGATAACATCCAAAACAATCCATTTGAGCGTGTGTCCTATACCGAGGCAATTGAAATTCTCCAAAAAGCCCAAAAGAAGTTCGAATTCCCAGTGGAATGGGGCATTGATCTTCAGACAGAACATGAACGTTTTCTTACGGAGACCGCGTTTAAAAAACCTGTCATCGTTTATGATTATCCCAAGGACATCAAAGCGTTCTACATGCGGCTCAATGATGATGAAAAAACAGTCGCAGCCATGGATGTGCTGGTCCCCCGTATCGGGGAAATAATCGGTGGATCACAGCGCGAAGAACGGTTGGACGTTTTGGAGCGTCGCATTGATGAACTTGGGCTGAACAAAGACGACTACTGGTGGTACCTGGACCTGCGGCGTTTTGGGTCGGCCCCGCATTCCGGTTTCGGCATGGGCTTTGAGAGGCTGCTCATGCTTATCACCGGCATCACCAATATCCGTGATGTCATCCCGTATCCCAGAACGCCAAAGAGCCTGGATTTCTAAAGTCATCACGGAATTTATTTCATTACCAGCCGAACAGCCCGGGAGATGCTTTCTTTCGGGCTGTTTCTTATGGTGCTGTGAGCAAAATATACATCCAATTGATCCATATGTATCTTATTGCTAAAGTGCAAAAGTGATATGAAAAGGATACTGTTTTATGAGCATGCGACGCTTGCAGTATTTTATTGCGGTGGCAGAAGAGCTTCATTTTGGCAGGGCGGCTGAAAGGCTGCATATGGCCCAACCTCCGCTGAGTCAGCAGATACGTAAACTTGAGGAGGCTCTCGGAGTCGCCCTGTTCATCAGAACCAATCGCCGAGTGGAGTTGACCGAGGCGGGCAAAGCGTATTTGGGAGATGTTCGGGAGATTTTAAGCCGACTGGAGCACGCCGGCGAAAGAGCCAAGTTGGTTGCCGAAGGACTGGAAGGGGAACTCGAACTTGGTTTTGTGGCCCCCTCTATGGATGGCCCCTTGCCCATGATAATACAGCAGTTTCGGAGCGCTCATCCGGGGATTTATTTGCAACTCAGAGAAGCAGGGACTCCAAAGCTTTTGGAAATGATGGCGGCGCAGCATCTCGACGTCGCATGCATCCGTTATTTCGACCAGGATCTGTATGGAGCCGAGGCCGTCATTTATCAGAGAGAACCGTATGTGCTCGCTGTGCCGACAGGGGATCCGTTGGCTGAAAAAACGAGCATAGAACTTTCTGACTTGGAAGAAAAACCGTTGATATTGTTTCCCAGGAGAACCAATCCTGTTTTGCACGATTGCTTTCTAAGTGCCTTTCAATCAATGCATGTTACTCCTGTGCTGCGGCAAGAGGCTCAAAGCAAACATACAATGGCTGCGCTTGTCGCAGCTCAAATGGGGGTAGGGTTCGTCCCTTCGTCCATGACACGTTCTCCAAGAGAAGGGGTGATCTACCTTCAGCTTGGAGAGATTACTTCGAAATTGCTTCCTCAGGTAGAACTGGCTGCCGTGTATCGTCCAGAATCAAGCTCGGTTGTGCAGAGCTTTGTACAAGCCATTTGGGATTTTGTTGGGAGTGCAGGTCGGGAAGAAGGAGAGTAGAGAGTCTTCAGGCAAAAAAAAGATAGTAAAATTAGTATGTTGAGAGGCATAGCTGAAAAGTCGCAGTAAGGATTTTCCCCAAAAAAAAGGCCCTGAAAAACTTCAGGGCCTTTGAAATATTTGAATCATCTGTTGATGATTTTCTTCTGGCTCCCCGGGGGTGACTCGAACACCCAACCTAATGGTTAACAGCCATCCGCTCTGCCGATTGAGCTACCGGGGATCAACATCTCGTTTCCGTCGATGCGGAGAAAGCTTCTAGCTATTCATGGCGGCGGTGTCAAGAGTTCTTTGTGCTCTATTGAACTTTTTTTAGGAGCCGGGCCATCACAAAAGTGCTGTCCCGCAAAGAGGACTTCTTTCTGAAACACGACCAAAGAAAAAGGCCCTGAATAACTTCAGGGCCTTTGAGATATTTGAATCATCTGTTGATGATTTTCTTCTGGCTCCCCGGGGGTGACTCGAACACCCAACCTAATGGTTAACAGCCATCCGCTCTGCCGATTGAGCTACCGGGGATCAACATCACGTTTCCGTCGATGCGGAAAGAGCTTCTAGCTATTCAGGACGATGGCGTCAAGCGAAAAAATAAAAGAAGGTAAAAAAAGTTTGCTGAGCACTTTAAATGAGGCTCAAAGGCGGTTCTGCTCCTGATTTCTTGACGCACACAGCTAATTCGCATACGCATTGCGGGTTCAAGGTTTTAATCATTTCTTGGGAAAATGGGACTTTCTACATTGAGCCAGAATCAAGACAAAAAACAGAAAATCAAGCTTCGGACCAAGTCCGAAAATGTGGCCCGCTTCATGCCTATGCTTGAAGTATTGGATGCCAAAGATGAACTCAACGAAGTCATGAAAAGCCGTGTGGAAAAGGCGGTAGGTATCCTGGATGAGGGTGTCTCGCTTTTTCCTAACACTTTTCGTAAGGATACTGACATTCAGAGTATCCTTTCCAAATATGAGAATGTCGACAACGAAGAGCTGGAAAAGTCCGAGGACAAATTCAGCATTGCCGGTCGTATCATATCGTTGCGCTCCTTCGGCAAGGTTACTTTCCTTCATCTTTTGGATAGAACCGCTCAACTGCAGGTCTTTGTTCAGAAAAGTGAGCTGGGTGACGACGCGTACAAAGTTTTCCGCAAGTTCGATATCGGTGATATCGTCGGAGTAAAGGGCGATCTGTTCCGTACCAAGACAGGCGAGCTTACCCTTACAGCGGAATCCATTGAGCTTCTGACCAAATCCATGCGTCCGCTGCCTGAAAAATGGCATGGTCTTAAGGATGTGGAGACCCGTTACCGGCAGCGGTATGTTGACCTTATCGTCAACGAACGCGCTCGGGAAATTTTTAAAGCTCGTACTGCCATCGTCAGCGAAATTCGTAAATTTCTTGATGAGCGGGGTTTTCTGGAAGTTGAAACTCCTACTCTGCAGTCCATCCCTGGCGGTGCCACGGCCAAACCGTTTGAGACGCACCACAACGCCTTGGATATGCAGCTTTTTATGCGTATAGCCCCGGAGCTGTACCTCAAGCGCCTGTTGGTAGGCGGTTTTGAAAAGGTTTATGAAATAGGCCGTAACTTTCGGAACGAAGGTATTTCTACCCAGCATAACCCGGAATTCACCATGTGTGAGTTCTACTGGGCGTATGCCGATTTTTACGATCTTATGGACCTTACGGAAGAGCTTTTTGCCGCCTGTGCCCGCCGTGTTACCGGCGGTACGGTTGTGCCGTATCAGGAGTACGGAGATATTGATCTCACTCCTGGCAAATGGCATCGCTACACGTTCCACGAATCCTTGGAAGTCATCGGAGGCCTGAAAGCCGACTTTTATAATGACTTTAAAGCCGTTGAAAAACACGTCAAGGAACGTGGGGAAAAGGTCTACGATGGGGACCGCTTAGGAAAAATTCAAGCCAAGCTTTTTGACATGTATGTCGAACCGAAGCTGGTTCAGCCGACATTCATCTACGAGTATCCTACTGATATATCCCCACTTTCACGCCGAAAGGAAGGGAACCCCGAGGTCACGGACCGCTTTGAGCTGTTTATGACCGGGCGTGAAATGGCTAATGCCTTTTCCGAACTCAACGATCCCATTGATCAGTTGGGACGTTTTCTTGCCCAGGTGGCGGAAAAAGAGGCCGGTGATGAAGAGGCACATTACATGGACATGGACTATGTCCGCGCCCTTGAATATGGAATGCCCCCAGCTGCCGGCCAGGGAGTCGGTATCGATAGGCTGGTCATGTTGCTGACCAACAGCGCAAGTATTCGGGAAGTCATTCTCTTCCCGCTGCTGCGATCGGAAGGTTAGTCCTTTGGTTTTATCCGCCGCCGGAAGAACTTTCCGCGCTGGCCATACCGAGCGGACCTCCGCAATGTAGGCTCATGAAATTCGAGCTTTTTGTCGCCTTTAGATACCTTCTGGCGTTGCGCAAACAGGCTTTCATTTCAGTGATTTCCTTGTTTGCTATTCTCGGGGTATGCCTGGGTGTGGCCTCTTTGATCGTTGTCATCGGTGTGATGAACGGTTTTAGTCATGACCTGCGGGACAAGATCGTAGGTGTTAATGCCCATGTGATTGTTTCCAGCTTTTCCTCTCCTCTTAGAGATTATCAGGAGATTGAAAAGCAGGCTCTTGCTGTTCCCGGTGTGGTTGGAGCCACCCCCTTTGTCTACTCGGAGGTTATGCTTTCAACCCCTCGCGGTGTGAAGGGGCTGGTTCTGCGTGGCATTGACCCGACAACGGCAGGAAATGTCCTGAGCCTTGCAAAGGATATGCAGAAGGGATCTTTACAGTCTCTGGCAGAGGCTAAGCCGCTTCCCGGAATAATTGTTGGCTCCGAACTGGCAAAGCGTTTGGGGCTTTTTGTCGGCGCACGGGTGAATCTGTTATCTCCTGCTGGTAAAAAAACATCGGCCGGATTTGTTCCGACAGTCAAAATTTTCAGGGTTGTCGGGATCTTCCGGACTGGAATGTACGAGTACGATTCGTCTCTTGGCTATGTGTCCGTTGCCTCCGCCCAAAAGCTTATCGGGCTTGCAGCCGATCAAGTAACCGGGGTGGAGCTTCGGCTGGACAACATTGACCATGCCGAACCTATTACTTTGGAATTGCGCAAGGTCTTGAGCGGACGTCCGTTGTACGTACGCAACTGGATGGAAATGAACACCAACCTCTTTGCCGCGATGAAACTTGAAAAAACAGCTATGTTTATCATCCTTGTGATGATTGTTCTGGTTGGTTCTTTCAGCATCGTGACCACTCTCGTGATGTTGGTTATGAAAAAGAGGCGCGACATCTCCATTCTTATGTCTTTGGGGGCCACCAAAGAGCGAATTCAACGCATTTTTTTGCTTCAGGGAACTATCATCGGCGGTTTGGGAACCCTTTTGGGGTACGCCGTCGGAATTCCTTTGAGTCTCTTGCTCGAAAAATATCAATTTATTCAACTACCCAAAAACGTCTACCCGGTGGATACTCTGCCTGTTCTTCTCGACCCTCTAGACCTTACGATGATAGGCGTGTGCGCGTTCATGCTGTGCTTTTTGACCACGCTGTATCCGGCACGCAAAGCCTCGCAACTGGATCCCGTGGAGGCTCTCCGCTATGAGTAGCCGTACATTGTATCAGGTGCGGGACTTGTGTAAGAGGTATCAGGCGCCGGGAGAAACAATTCAGGTTCTCAAGGGAATCGATCTGGACGTTCTTCAAGGTGAATCTCTGGCTATAATGGGTGCTTCAGGGTCTGGCAAAACGACACTCCTGCATCTTTTGGGAACTCTTGATACTCCTTCTGATGGGAAAATAGAGTTTAATGGACGGGATATAACTAGTCTCGACGCTACTGCCAGGGCCAGTATACGAAACAGCGAAATCGGATTTGTTTTTCAACTTCATCATCTTTTGCCAGAGTTCAATACTTTGGAGAATGTGGCCATGCCCGGACTTATCAAGGGAATGGCACGGGAGAGGGCGCTGGAAAAGGCAGCCAAATCTTTGGCTTTAGTAGGAATGGAGCAACGTGAAAGGCATAGCGTGACCACCCTTTCGGGTGGGGAACGCCAGAGAGCTTCTATTGCACGGGCGATTTTTATGGAACCCCGCGTGCTTTTGGCTGATGAACCCACTGGGAGCCTTGATGAAAAGACAGGAAGGCTGGTGGGCGATTTAATGCTGTCGTTGAATTCCGATTTCAACATGACGCTTATCGTCGTAACGCACAATGGCGAACTGGCCCGCAACATGGGGCGACGACTCGAACTGATTTCTGGAGAACTGCATGCGCATCCCCTGTAATGTTTTCAAAATTCTGCTGGTGGCTTTTGTTCTGGGACTCTTTGTCCCTAAGGCAGGATTTTGCCTAGAGGACGAAGTCGCCAATACAAAAATTATTGTACTGCCGTTTCAGATCAATGCCGAGTCCGGCATGCAATACCTGCGGGACAGTCTCCCCCAGTTGTTGGCCGACCAGCTGAAAGACAAGGGGTTCAGCGTTGTTCCCAATAAGGAAATGGAACAGCTGATCAAAGATAAGAACGTCGGGTTTCTTGATTTACGGATGGCTCGGGATTTGGCTTTGTTGTCCAAAGCCGGATATGCCCTTTACGGCAGTTTGAGCCAGGTAGGCGACACGCTCAGCTTGGATGCCCGGTTGGTTGATGCCTTTGGATTGCGTCCGGACAAGCCTCTGTTTGTTGTAAAAAAAGGACTCATAAATATCCTGCCAGCAGCAGAAGAACTGGCAACCGGTGTTCAGCTGGAAATAATGCGCAAGGATAAGATTGCCCGCATTGACGTGCAGGGGAACAAGGTATTGGACAAAGAAGTTGTCCTGTACCGCATTCAAACGCAAAAAGGGGATGTGTACGATCCCAAGCTCATTAACGAAGATCTGCGTACAATTTATGAATTGGGATATTTTGACGACGTTCAGATTAAGCTGACTGATTCCCCTGAAGGCAAGGTTCTCACTTTCATAGTAAAGGAAAAACCACGCATTCAAGCCGTTGTCATTAAAGGGAATGACGATATGGATACTGATGACATTCTGGAAGTCATCAACTCCAAGCAAGGGGGAATCCTGAACCAAAAGGTCTTGGCAGAAGACCTCGACAAAGTTCGGGAACTCTACCGTAAGGATGGGTACTACCTTGCCAAGGTGGACCATAAGATTGTTGAAACTGGAAAAGGGCAGGCCCGTCTTGAACTTACCGTCAAGGAAGGGGAGAAGCTCTATATTACGGATATCAGTATTGAAGGCGCCAAGCAGCTTGATCCTGACGATTTGAAATCCGAACTTGCTTTGGCTGAACGTGGGATGTTTTCTTGGATCACCGGTTCGGGCGTGCTTAAGGAAGAATTGCTTGAGCGCGATGCCGCTGCTTTGGAAGCTTACTACGCCAACCGGGGTTTTATTGATGCCAAAGTTGGTCAGCCGGAAGTAGAATTTAAAGAAGATGGTATCCACATTATTTTCAAGGTGCAGGAAGGAGATCGTTACAAGGTCGGGAAAATTACCTTTACCGGCGATTTGCTTGAACCGGAAAATGTTCTCAAAGAGCAAATCGGCTTGGACGAAATCCAGGAAGATGACGGATATTTTGATCGCTCTGTATTGCGCTCCGACCTCAACAGGTTGCAGCAGTTCTATATGGATTATGGCTACGCTTTTGCCGAAGCCGATGTTGCCATGAATCCCCATAAGGATACAAAGACGGTTGATATCGAGTTCCGGCTGAAGAAACAGCGCAAGGTTTTTGTTCGTCGGGTTATGATCGAAGGCAACGTTCACACTGCTGATAATGTCATTCGCCGTGAGATTCTGATCGGTGATGGTGACAGGTACAGTGGTTCTCAGCTTTCCAGGTCCATGGTTCGCTTGAACAAACTGGATTTTTTCAAAGCTGTTGATATCGAACCTGTTCCCACGGGTGACCCCTCCCAGCTTGACCTTAAAGTTAAGGTTACGGAAAAACCTACCGGCAACATCTCTGGCGGCGTAGGCTACTCCAGTCTGGATAGTTTTTACGTTGGCGGCACGGTTGAAGAACAAAACCTCTTTGGCCGTGGCTATTTCCTGGGGATCAGCGGGCAGGTTGGGGGGAGACAATCACAGTTCAAGATCAGCTTTACCAACCCTCATGTCTACGATTCCAAAATGCTCATGGGTGGTGATATCTATTGGGTAACTCGAGACTGGGATAGCTACGACCGTGAGGCTATAGGAGCTAAAGCTCGTTTTGGTTATCCCTTGGGCGAGTATACTGATTTGTATTGGGGCTACCGTCTGGAGCGTTACAAAATTTCCGATGTGGAAAGTGACGCTGCAAAAGTCATTCGTGACTTTGAGGGCACGAACCTTGCCAGTATTCTTAATGTAGATGTTGTTCGTGATACGACCAATGACAACTTCCTGCCCACCGTGGGAACGGTCAACAAGATCAGCGCAGAATATGGTGGTGGTCCCATTGGAGGCAGTGAAGACTTTATTCGGTTGAAATACACAACCAGCTGGTTCAAAAAGTTGATGTGGGGCACCGTGTTTCACATCAAAGGAGCCGTTGGTTACGCAATGAAAAACGAGAGTGGGAGCGACATTCCGCCTTGGGAACGCTTCTATCTTGGTGGCATTGATACCGTTCGCGGATATTCCGGCGATAAGATTTCTCCCAAAGATCCTGAATCTGGAGACCGGATCGGTGGTAGCAAGGAGTTTTATGCCAACGTGGAATACCTCTTCCCTGTGTATACGGAAATGAACATCATCGGGTTGGTCTTCTTTGACGCAGGCAATGCTTGGGACGATGATGAATCCTTTTTCGACGATGTTCAGCGTAGCAGTGAAGAGAACACCAAAACTTTTGGACTGTACAAAAGTATAGGTCTGGGAATGCGTTGGAAATCGCCGTTCGGACCGCTCCGGTTTGAATACGGTTATCCGTTGGACGACCTGAAGGGAAGCGCCAGCCACGGTCGTTTTGAGTTTAGTGTTGGCGCTACGTTCTAAGGATTTGTTAGTTAACTAAACCTGGCATTGCAGGAGTTATGTAATGAAAAAGTGCACGTTGTTTGTAGCGTTGCTGGTATTTGCTTTCGCTTCCATGGCCCATGCTAAAGATGTGAAGATCGCCGTATTGAACATGCAGAAGATCATTGAGACTTCTGAACCTGGCAAGCAGGCCATGCAAGAATTGAAAGCAAAATTCTCGCAGGTTCAAAAAGATCTGGAAGCCCAGAAAAATAAAATCGAGGGCATGCGTGACGAACTCCAGAAGCAGAGCCTTGTTCTCTCGCAGGAAGCAAAGCAGAGCAAGGAATTCGAAATGCGCCGCATGGTTCGTGATTTTCAGGACAGCTATCAGAATTACCAGCGTAAAATGGGTCTTGAGCAGAAGAAAATCAGCGAGCCCATCCTTAAGGCCCTGGTCGACGTGGTCAAGGCTTACGCTACCAAGAACGGCTACACCCTGGTCATCGACAAGAATAACAGCGGCCTGCTGTATACTGCCGATAGCGTTGAAAAAACCAATGAAGTCATTGTTGAACTGAACAATGCCTGGAAAAAGAAACAAGCCAAGAAGTAGGGCGGATCAATGAAACTCAGCGCTATTGCTGAAGCCCTCGGTTTGGAGTTGCGAGGAGGGGACTGCGAAATTGACGGGGTAAACACCCTGGAAAACGCAGGCCCTACTGAGATTAGTTTTCTCGGCAATGCCAAATACCTGCATGCTTTGGAAACAACCAAGGCCGGTGCCGTAATCGTCAGAGCCGACCATGCGGATCAGGTAGGGACTGCTTTGATAGCGGAGAGTCCTTATCTTGCCATAGCGGGGGTGGCACAGCTTTTCGACAGAGGGCAGGGAAGTTTTTCCGGCCAAAGTGAACTTGCCCATGTGCACCCCGAAGCTACCGTAGACGAAAGTGCGACTATCTACCCTTTTGCCTACATAGGAGCTGGGTCCAAGGTGGAATCCGGAGCAAAGCTGTTTCCCGGCGTTTATATTGGAGAAAATTGCACAGTGGGACAGGGAACGGTTCTGTATCCCAACGTAGTCCTGATGGAAGGTGTCACCTTGGGCAACCAAGTGACTATCCATGCCGGAACAGTGTTGGGTGCAGACGGTTTCGGCTATGTCCCCACGCCTCAAGGAATTTATAAAGTTCCTCAGATAGGCCGGGTTGAAGTCGGCGACAATGTCGAAATAGGGTCCAATACCTCTATGGATAGGGCTTCTTTGGGAAGTACATCCGTAGGGGCAGGAACGAAAATCGATAACCTCTGTCAGATCGCGCACAATGTGCATATCGGAGCCAACAGCCTTATTGTTGCTCAGGTTGGCATTTCCGGCAGCACCAAAATAGGCAATGGCTGCATCTTGGCAGGGCAAGCCGGAATAGTCGGGCATATTACGCTCGGTGACGGGTGTCGTGTAGGTGCGCAATCCGGAGTCGGTAAGGATGTTCCTCCTGGACAAGCTGTCGGCGGATCGCCAGCAACTCCTGAGAATCTCTACCGTCGCCAGACCGTCCTGCATAATAAGCTCCCGCAGATGGCCCGTCGGCTCAAGCAGTTGGAAAAAGAAATGGCTGCGCTTAAAGCGGAGCTTGGCAAAGGAGAGGCCGATGCCTGATCAAAATATCGTCGATGTGCGGGAGATCATGAAGTATATCCCCCATCGCTACCCGTTTTTGCTGGTGGACAGGGTTACGAAGGTGGTTCCCGGGGAAAGCCTTGAGGCAATCAAAAATGTGACCGTAAACGAGCCTCATTTCCAAGGGCATTTCCCTGAACTTCCTGTTATGCCGGGAGTTCTTGTGCTGGAAGCCCTGGCCCAGGCTGGCGGTATTCTCGTTTTTAAAAGCTACGATCTTGATCTCAAGGAGAAGGTTTTTCTTTTTTCCGGAATTGATAAAGTTCGTTTTCGGAAACCGGTGCTTCCCGGGGATCAGATTGTTTTGCGCCTGACTGATTTAAAGAAAAAAATGATGCTGTACCGCATGAAGGGCACTGCCCTTGTTGACGGTGAAGTAGCTGTCGAAGCTCTTTTGACCGCCGCCCTGGTCAACAAGGAGGACATTTAGGTGAGCAATTCCATTCACAGCACCGCACAAATTGATCCAGGGGCAATTATTGGGCAAAATGTAACCATTGGTCCCAATTGTCTTGTTGAGGATAACGTCATTATCGGTGACGGCGTTGTGCTGGACGCTTTTGCACAGGTGAAAAAGTATACCCGCCTGGCCGATAACGTTCATATCCATTCCTATGCCATTGTTGGTGGAGAGCCCCAGCACCTTGCCTATAAAGGTGAGGAAACTTGGGTGGAAGTCGGCGAAAATACGGTTATCCGTGAATTTGCCACCATCCATCGCGGGACGATTCAGGGCAACGGGAAAACCGTGATCGGTGCCAATTGCTTCCTTATGGCGTATGTTCATGTTGCACATGACTGCCTGTTGAGCAACAACGTCATCATGTCCAATGCTTCCAGTCTGGCTGGTCATGTTGAAATTGGTCACCATGTCATGGTTAGCGGTATGAGCGGCGTGCATCAATTCGTCCGCATCGGCGATTACGCTTTTCTTGGTGCCATGGGCGGTTTCGGACAGGATGTTCCTCCGTATACGCTCGCAACTGGCGTCAGAGCATCACTGCACGGTCTGAACCTCATCGGCTTGCGTCGGAATGGCTTCTCGCGTGATGCCATCTCTGCTCTGAAGAAAGCCTACCAGCAGCTTTTTCGGTCTGAAACAGTTCGTGAACAGGCTCTCGTTCAGGTAGAGCAGGAATTCGGTTCTGTACCGGAAGTCATGCATTTTATCGAATTCATAAAAGCCTCCAAGCGGGGCGTTACTCCGCATAAGGATAACGGCGAAGAGGCGTAGCCTCATCGTGTTCAGTATGGATTCGACAACTTCTGATATTATTGGAGTCATAGCCGGGGGCGGACAGTTCCCCCGGCTTGTGGCTCAGTCCGCTCGTAAAATGGGACATGGCGTGGCAATGGTGGGGTTCTACCGCAATACCGATGTGGAAACCATGCAGTGTGCCGATTCTTCCGTGGAACTCAAGCTGGGGCAGCTTTCAAAGCTTATTTCCTATTTTAAAAAGCATAACGTACGGCGTATTGTGATGGCCGGGACTATTAACAAGGCCAAGGCACTTGACCTTCGTCCTGACTTTCGGGCAGCCAAACTTTTGTTTTCCCTCAAGGGGAAGGGCGATGACGCCTTATTGCGGGCTATTTCCAGCGAGCTGGAACGTGAAGGGTTTGTCGTCTCAAAAGCCCATGAGGTTGTTCCCGAGTTGCTTACTCCGGCAGGTATTTTGACCCGCAAGCAGCCGAGTCCTGAAAACCTTCAGGATATTGCGTATGGTTGGGATGTGGCCAAGATTATCGGACAGATGGACATTGGCCAGACTATTGTCCTGAAAAAACAGGTTGTAGCCGCTGTTGAAGCCCTGGAAGGGACAGACGCGGCCATCAAGCGTGGTGCAGAACTTGCCGGTGACGGGTGTACCGTCGTTAAAATTTTCAAGCCCGGGCAGGAAGAACGAATTGATCTGCCATCTTTCGGGTTACAGACCATGGAAGTACTGCAAAAGGCCGGTGTTGAATGTCTGGCTGTGGAAGCTGGGCGTAGCCTGTTTTTCAACCGAGAAGAAAGCCTGGACCTTGCCGACAGCTGCGGTATTTGCGTTGTTGCGGTTACGCCAGAATTTTTATCCAGCATAAAAGTTGCCAAGTAATTTTCCTAATTCTTCCCTCTTCTCATCTTTAGTATTTTTCGATTATCGTCGCTCCCTTCGGAATTGAACCGACTTACGAAACATCCGTAGTCCTGCAACTCCATTCTCTTTTATCCTCTCAACAGCTAGTGAACCCGTAGTCTGGTGCCACCCAAGACACGGGAGATTTTGTTCAATCATCTCTATGGCTGTCTGTGAAGATGAATAATGGGAAGATTACCGGAGAGCTCAGGAATATTGCGAGAAAATAAGTTGCTCCGTTATAGCGGGGTGTCTTGATGCCTCTTCGTAGGCTCAACAATGAAGAAAGGCGGCCGAAGCCGCCTTGTTTCTTTTCTATAGATTTGTGACCATCGGCCACTTTTGGGGGTCATCCTTAAACAACTTGTAGTTGATTGAATCAACCAGAGCCTGCCAGCTGGCGTCAATGATGTTGTGCGAAAGTCCCACCGTGGTCCACTTGTCTTTTTTGTCTCCCGACTCGATGAGTACACGCACATTCGATGCCGTACCGCCGGTATCTCTTACATACCCCGAAAGTACACGGACCTTGAAGTCTATCAGCTTCATTTCCTTGAGAGAAGGGTAGGAAGGTTCCAACGCTTTCCGCAAGGCATTATCCAGCGCGTTGACAGGACCATCGCCGTCAGATGCTGAATGAATGCGTTCGCCGCGCACTTTAAGCATGACCGTGGCCTCGGAGTAGGGCTCTATTTCGCCTTCACGAGAGTTCATCACCCGGAAGCGAAGCAGTTGAAAATAATTTTTGGACCAGCCCATGGTGCGGAAAAACAGCAAGAGAAAGGAAGCTTCTGCAGCGGAATATTCGTACCCCAGGCTTTCCCTCTCCTTGATCTCTGCAAGAAGGCCCTGCACACAGGGATCGTTCTTGTCCATGTTTTCATAGTACTTCTGGGCCATGAACATGATGTTGCTGCGCCCGGCAAGATCGGACAAGAGAACCCGTCGGACATTGCCGACGGCAACAGGATCGATGTGCTCGTATGTACGGGAGTCCTTGAGTACTGCGGAAACATGCACTCCACCTTTATGAGCAAAAGCGGAACGGCCTACAAACGGCTGCCTGAGCATCGGGCGCATGTTGGCCAACTCGGTAATGTAATGGGATGTCTGAGTGAGTAAACTCAGCTCTTCTTTCGACATACATTCTTCGTCCAGCTTGAGCATCAGGTTGGGAATCACTGAACATAAGTTGGCATTGCCACAGCGTTCACCAAAGCCGTTTATGGTGCCCTGAACATGTGTTGCCCCTTGCCGGACAGCCTCCAGGGAGTTGGCTACAGCACATTCTGAGTCGTTGTGTGCATGGATGCCCAACCGGGCATTGGGAAGCTCACGTTTTATGTGCTGCAGTATGTCGGAAAGTTCATGCGGCAGCGTGCCGCCGTTGGTATCGCAAAGAACCAACACGTCGGCACCGGCTCCATGCGCCGCCTTGAGAACCTCTATGGCATACGGAGCATTGGCTTTGTAGCCATCGAAAAAATGCTCGGCGTCGAAGAAGACTTTTTCAAAATGGGGCTTCAGGTAGGCAAGAGAATCCCGTACCAACTCCAGGTTGCGTTCCAGAGAAATATGCAGAGCCTCAGTGACATGCAGGTCCCAGGTCTTCCCAAAAATTGTGGTTACTGGGCATTTGGCCGCAATCAGTCCATTCAGATTCGAGTCTTTATCTGCGGTTGTTTTGGCGTTGTGCGTACTTCCAAAGGCCGCTATCTTTGAATGTTTAAGGGAATAGTTGGAAATCTCCCGGAAGAATTCTTCATCAGTAGGGTTGGAGGAGGGCCAACCGCCTTCGATGTAATCCAATCCCTGCTCATCCAGCTTACGGGCAACCCGGATTTTATCGTCCAGGGCAAGGTTTATTTCCTCGGCCTGCGTGCCATCGCGCAATGTGGTATCGTATATTTCAATTTTGTTCATAATTCGCAAACCCGCTCCGCAGGAGCTTTGTCCAGTTCAAACGCTTCGTGAAGCGTACGCACGGCCAGTTCGGCATATTTGTCCTCGATCAACATGGTAATTTTGATCTCAGAAGTGGAAATCATGAGGAGGTTGATGCCTTCATCCCGTAGCGCCTCGAACGATTTTGACGCGACGCCGGAATGGTTGCGCATACCCACACCGATGACGGAAACCTTGCACACGCCTGTATCATACTGAAGTTCTTTGGCTCCGATATCATTCTTTACGGCATTGAGCGCATCCAGAGTCTTCTGCAGATCGGCACGCTGGACAGTGAACGTCATGTCAGTATGCCCATCGCGGCTTGTATTCTGAATGATCATGTCCACAAGGACGCCCTGTTGGGCAAGAGGAGTAAAAATGGAAGACGCCACCCCTGGTTGGTCAAGGACGTCGAAAACAGTAACGCGGGCCTGGTCTTTGTCGTAGGCGATTCCGGAAACGAGAACGTATTCCATGCTTTTATCCTCCTGGCTGACGATGGTTCCACACTCGTCGGAAAAAGTTGAGCGTACATGCACGGGCACATTATACTTTTTGGCGAATTCAACGGAACGAATCTGTAGGACTTTTGCACCCATGCTGGCCATCTCCAGCATTTCGTCATAGCTGACTCTATTCAATTTTCTGGCTGCGGAACAAACATTGGGGTCGGTCGTGTAGACTCCATCCACATCCGTAAATATTTCGCATGTGGTGGCCTTTATGGCTGCAGCTAAAGCCACGGCCGAGGTGTCAGACCCGCCGCGTCCCAAAGTGGTGACCCGACTGTTGCAGTCGCAGCCCTGAAAGCCAGCTACAACGAGAACGTCATATTCATTGAAAAGATCAAAAATTGCTTGGCTGTCTATGCTGAGAATTCGTGCCCGACCAAAATCCTGGTTGGTGCGAATGCAGATTTGGTGGCCTTGCAGGGAACGGGCTTTAATGCCTGCGTCTTTGCATAGCATTGCAAAAAGGGCGGTGGAGGCTTGCTCTCCGGTGGTCAGAAGAACATCCATCTCTGCCGGATCCGGATTGGAGGACCATTCATTTCCCAAACCAACCAGGCGGTTGGTCTCGCCGGACATGGCCGAAAGTACTACAAGAAGTTTGTTCCCTGGCTGCAGGTTACGCTGCACAATTTCGAGAACTCGCCCCATCCGTTTACGGTTGGCGACCGAAGTGCCGCCGAATTTCTGGACAATAATATTCACAAGTCTTCACTCCACACAAATTCGTCTTCTTTAAAGGGAAGAAAATCTCGCAACGGAGATTCACTACACAAGCGAAAGCTTACTTCAAAAAACGGTCCAGGTCTTTCATGGCACAATCAAGAACTTTGGAAGCCGTTTCCCCACGGGAATGGACGCAAACCGTTCTTTTCGGCTGCAAGGCGGACCATGTTAAAGATATGAAGTCGGCAGGTGTTGCAGATTCCGTTAGATGCTCCGCCCACTCAATAATTACAATGACATGTTCCGAAAAAAGCAAATCCAGCAGGTCGTCATCCAGCCCCATGCCCTCCAGCCGATAAAGGTCCACATGGGCTATCTCGGGACTCGTGGGGTACAGGTTATATATATTGAAGCTGGGAGATGCAACTTCTGCTTGCTCCCCCCCCGGCAGAGCCGCAGCAAAGCCCCGAACCAAAGTGGTTTTCCCGGCACCTAAATCTCCGAACAAAAGAAGGGCTACTTCGGGAAAGTCAGTAAGGGACTTCGCAAGAACGTGGCCCAAAAAAATAGTGTCTTCCCGAGCGGAAAGCTCCAGGATGTATTCTGTCGGCACGGTGAAACCTAGCGAAGCGTGCTTAAAACGTCGGCTTTTCCAATAATCCCCACCAATTTACCGTCCTCTGCAACGGGCAAGGTATGGAGCCGATGGTCGACCATAATCGCGGCAATATCATCGAGGGGAGTGTCTGGATGCACAACCTTGGGTTTGGGGGGCATGGCTTCGCCTGCCGTCAGAGCGGCAATTTTGCGCATCTCCTGTTCTATCTTGCTGATGCTTCCCAAAGGAACGAACCCATCCAAGATTGCGAACACACTGGGAATACTAATTTTTTTTTGCTGAGCAATAAGGTCGGACTGGCAGACTATTCCAACCAGCTTTCCCGAGTCGTCCACTACAGGGGCACCGTTGATATCCTTGTCCAGCAGGATTCTCGCAGCTTCGCTGATTTCCGTGGACGGCAGAAAGGTCGTGACTTCCTTGGTCATGATGTCTTTGGCTGTCAGCATGGTGTACTCTCCTCAATAGTGTCGGACCTACAGGTCGGTGTGGTGCCGACTACGGGCAGGGCATCGGCGATTTCCCAGGCAAGATTGCCTCTGAAGGGAAACATACGCTCAAGGCGTTCCCCCGCGCAACCATGAAGATATGTGCCAACCATGGCAGCCTGGTGGCTCTGCATGCCTGTGGCGCATAATGCTCCGATAACTCCGGAAAGAACATCTCCAGAGCCTCCGACGGCAAGACAAGGCTGGGAAAATGGAAAAATCGTCATCGGCTCGGCCGGAGTGCCAACAAGACTTCCGGCCCCTTTGAGCAGACAGGTGCATTTATACCGTAATACAAGAGAGGAAAGGGCGTTCATTCTCTCCTGCTGCACTTTTGAGGCGTTTTGTAGCCCTAAAAGTCGAGCCGCTTCCAGTGGGTGAGGGGTAAGCACATCGTGGCGGGCAGGAGGGGGACTGTCCGGGAATGCCAAAAAATAAAGAGCATCGGCATCAATAATGGTTGGAGGACGCTTTATTTTAAGAAAAGCTTTAAGAAAAGCTCCACTCTCTTTCGACCTCCCCAGGCCGGGGCCTAAAACAATGGCGTCATATTTTTCCAGCCGTTCTCCAATATATGGGGCATGTGCAGCCTGCCATTCTTCGCCGGGCAAAGGAACAAGCATTACTTCCGGAGAATTGTGTTTAATTTCTTTCCCAAGAGCCTCGGGGCTCGCGACGCTGACGAGGCCGGCCCCTGTCCGCAACGCCCCAAGCGCAGCCAGAAAGGGAGCTCCTGTCAATCCAGGCGAGCCTCCAATAACCAGCACATGTCCGAAAGTCCCTTTGTGGGCGTTCTGTGTGGCGTGAGGGCGCATTTCGAGAAGAGCGTCCGTTGCCAACCTGTGAGTTAGCGGCAATGATTTGCGAACCAGCTCGGGAATACCGATAGGACAGATATGCAAGTCCCCCACATAGGTATCTGAGCCCGGCTGTACAAGTCCGGTTTTGGCTGCTTCGAACGTGGCGGTTGCATCGGCCAGAAAAGCTTCGGGAGAGGGGGCGCCAGTCTGCCCGTTGAGTCCGGATGGAATGTCTATGGCAAAAGCCAGAGCATTGACGGCGATCTCATTCATTGTGCGAACTATTTCCAAGGCTTTCGGGCGGAGCCCCCCGGAAAGTCCGGTACCCAAAAAACCGTCCACCACAATGTCGGGAGTCCCCAATTTGTCTGCTGTAAGTTTGGCCACACTATGAGCATCGGCAGCAAATGCCAAAGGCGTTCCAATGCCGACAGCCATCCTCAGATGTTGCCCTGCTTCTTTTTTGTAATTTTTTTTTGGTGTTGTGTGGACAACGAGAACTTTGGCCCCCGCGTCATGGAGATGCCGACCAACCGCAAACGCGTCTCCCCCATTGTTGCCGGGACCAGCAACAAGTAGGCAACGGGCTCCGTCCAAATCGCCATAAAGGGATTGAAGAACGTCAAATGCAGCCCGGCTGGCATTTTCCATGAGCACCAAACCAGGAATGCCGTATTCATCCATGGTGGTACGGTCCCACATATTCATCTGACGAGGGGTGAGTAGAGGAAGGAACACGGTACCTCCTGTTTTTGTCGCATGCGACGTCAGGATTCGATAATAACCACGGCAGCGGCCATGTCTTTGGCATGGGTCAACGTCAGTAGGATGCGTTGTCCACCCATGGCCTGCATGTGCTCAAGAGCTGGGCCGTGGAAAATCATCCCCGGTTTTCCCGCGCTATTTCGGGTTACCTGCAGGTCGTGAAACCCAATGCCTTCGGCAAAACCGGTTCCCAGCGCCTTGACGGCAGCTTCCTTTGCGGCAAAACGGGCTGCCACATATTCAGCCAGACGTTTACGGGGCAGGCCATTTTGTTCACTGGGGCCCAAGACGCGGTCGATGAAACGCTGTCCAAAACGTTCTATACTGCGCTCTACCCGGTTGATCTCAGTGAGGTCCACTCCCAGGCCGACAATCATGGCATAATCTCCGGTTGCCTAATCTGCAAAACTGTCGACAATCGCGACCATGCGCTCTACGGCTTCGGGAAGACCTGTGAGTACCGCACGTGAAATAATGCTGTGTCCGATGGAATATTCCTGGATACCCGGGACATCCCTGAATGCAAAAATATTGTGGTAGTCCAGACCGTGACCAAGGTTGACCTTGAGTCCCAAATCCTGGGCTTTGGCGATTCCGGTCAGGATGGACTCCAATTCTTTGTGACGGTCGGCTTCGGTTGCAGCGTCCGAGTAGTGTCCGGTATGGATTTCAATGAATTCCGCGCCTATTTCTACCGCAGCTTCTATTTGAGCCGGATCGGCATCGATGAAAAGACTCGCCTTGATGCCTTTGTCTGCCAGCGGGGCGAGGTAGGCTTGCAGTTCGGAAACACGTGAAGCGACATCAAGTCCGCCTTCCGTGGTCAATTCCTGACGTTTTTCTGGAACCAAGCAAACCATCTGCGGTTCATAGCGCAATGCAATTTCCTGCATTTCCTTGGTGGCAGCCATTTCCAGATGAAAACGGGTCTGAATACTTTGGCTGAACAGAGCGACATCACGATCCTGGATGTGTCTCCTGTCTTCTCGCAGGTGCATGATGATGGCGGAAGCACCGGCCAGTTCGCAGATGTGCGCGGCGGTAACAGGATCCGGCTCTTTGCCCAGACGTGCCTGGCGAATTGTGGCTACATGATCGACGTTAACTGCTAAAACGGGCATGATTGGCTCCTTGCGGGCTTACTCTTAATTTTTCTTTTACCGGAGCATAACGCCCCGTCCAATGAGTATGCGCAACAGCAAAGGTTTGCAACATTCCTGTCATCAGGCTGAGTATTGACGCTGTCGGAACATATGAGTACCCAATTGCCAGCTTGAAAAAAGAAATCACTTTACGTGGAGATTGTATATAACATGAACGTTTGTATTGTTGGAACCGGTTACGTCGGGTTGGTCAGTGCGGCCTGTTTCGCGGAAATGGGAAACGATGTCGTTTGCGTGGATGTAAACCCCGAAGTTGTTGAAACTCTCAATCGTGGAGAGGTTCACATCTACGAACCGGGACTGGACATTTTAGTAAAACGTAATTCTGCCGAAGGCAGGCTTCGGTTTACCACCAGCCTTGCCGAAGGGCTGGAAAATGCCCTGTGCGTATTTATTACTGTAGGAACTCCGTCCATGCCAGATGGGTCTTGCGATCTTCGATATGTACAGCAGGTTGCCGCAGAAATCGGCTCCAACATGACCAGCTATAAGATTGTGGTCGATAAATCTACGGTTCCCGTTGGGACGGCAGACATGGTCCGGGATATCATAAACCGGGAGTTGAATAAGCGGGGAGTGGATATCGAATGCGATGTCGTTTCCAACCCGGAATTTTTGAAGGAAGGCGATGCTGTCAACGACTTCATGAAACCGGATAGGGTTATTGTGGGAACCGACAGCGAAAAGGCTGCAAGGTACTTGCAAACCCTTTATTCTCCGTATGCCAGAAGCCGCTCCAAGCTCATTATGATGAGTGTGAAGAGTGCGGAAATGACGAAATATGCAGCCAACTGCATGCTTGCAACTAAAATATCTTTTATCAACGAAGTAGCGAACTTATGTGAACTCGTTGGAGCCGATGTCCATGATGTCCGTATGGGCATCGGTGCAGACCACCGTATCGGCTACCATTTTATTTACCCAGGAGTCGGCTATGGAGGTTCCTGTTTCCCCAAAGACGTCAGAGCTCTTATCAGGACCTGCAAGGAAAACGGCTATTCGCCACGGCTTATCGAAGCTGTTGATGAGGTCAACAACCGCCAAAAGATGGTACTTTCGAACAAGGTAAAAAATTATTTTGCAGCGCAGGGTGGTGTGCGAGGAAAAACTCTGGCCATGTGGGGCCTTGCCTTCAAAGCTAATACTGATGATACCCGTGAAGCTCCCTCTATTCGTATTATTCAGGATTTGTCCGCAGAGGGGATGAAGGTACGGATATTCGACCCCGAGGCCACCGTATCGGAGGTCGAAGATCTGAAAAGTAATCCTTTGGTTGAAATGGTGGACTCGCAGTATGATCTTCTTGATGGAGCCGACGCATTGGCGGTGGTCACCGAGTGGAATCAGTTCCGCAATCCGGATTTCGGGCGTATCAAAAAGCTGCTGAAAAATCCGGTGATCTTCGATGGTCGCAATCTGTATGCGCCGGAAATGATGTCCGAGGAAGGCTTCACTTACTTCTCGATTGGACGCTTAGTGGCCCGTCCTTATTAAGCTTTTTTTCTCTAGCTTCTGTATGATGGAATATCCCAATAAAATAAGCCCCCGCTGCCTGAAGGCAACGGGGGCTTATTGATACATAATGAAATTAAAACGGGCTGATGGAACGCTGACAAAACCTCAACTGAAGTTCCGTCAAAATCAGGCGTTCATAGTCCAGGCTTGAAGCTTGCTGTTCTCCGGTATTTTCGGTTAATAAGCGTTCAAGCTGCTGGGTCTCCTCCCAAAAGTCCAGAAGCTCCTGGTCTCCGAGAGTTTTGATCTGATCCTCAACCGTGAGAGAATCGTATGTGTTGAGCATCTGCCCCATGTGTATGACAACTCCTTGAGTGGATAGGCAAAAGAAATTCGAATCCCGAAGTTAATGATAGGGTTGTAGGAAATGAAGAGGGATTTGGCAACATATTTTCCGAGGATACTTTCCTTATAATCAGAGTGGGTACAGCGTCTTATCTGGCAATTTTTTTATAGTTTCTGAGGCAAATATTTAGTAAATTTATAATATACTTTCTTTCATTTCTACATATTAAATTCATTTGACGAGCAAAAAGCTTGAAAAAGACGACAGCAGTCTCTAAGATGACTAAAGACACCATGTGTCCGCTCCCGGACTTTTCCACGCGGACCCAAGCTGTTACTCAGGAGAGCGTCCATGGAAGAAACCCAGAAGAGACAAGATGTTGAATTGATGCAGCTTGTCACATTCAGCATTGGTGATGAAGAGTTCGGAGTTGATATCCTGAAGGTTCAGGAAATCATCCGTACTATGGAAATCACCAAGGTGCCTAAAGCTCCCTTGTTTGTTGAGGGAGTCATCAACTTGCGGGGAAAAGTCATCCCCATTATCGACCTGCGCAGGCGCTTTGGACTTGAGACTCGGGATCATGATAAAAATACGAGGATTATCGTTATTGAAATCAATAACATGATTGTCGGATTTGTTGTGGATTCGGTTTCAGAAGTTCTGCGAATTCCAGCGAGCACGGTGGAACCACCACCACCTGTCGTCGCCGGACTGGAGTCCGAGTACATCAGCGGAGTGGGCAAGCTTGAAGATAGGCTTCTCATTCTTCTTGATCTCGACCGCCTCCTTTCAAGCGAAGAAAAGGATATGCTCGCCAGCGTCTAAGCAGGTGAAAAGACATTTTCTCATTCCCAAGGGGATTTCCCCTTGGGAATTGAGGATGACGTCACAACCTGTTCCCGTGATCCGGTATCCACAATAGAATGTCGATCGACCTGCGGCCCTTGGTTGATAGACCACAGTATAAAGTTCAAAGTTTTTTTCGCCTGCGATAGTTTCCAATGCCGTCTGCTTCTTCTGGGGTGGATGGCTTTTGTTTTGTGTTTACCAACAAGGATTTTCCGTGCGATTTCCCAAAGAATTGAGCCGATTCCAGCAAGGTCGGGAAGATCTTGTAAAAATTTATAAAAGCGGCCCAGGAACTCAGGCCTATTTGGCCAGTCAACTGGTAAACCAAGGCGAAGATGTCGTCATTGTTGTTCCCGGAGAACGAGAACTCGCAGAAATGCGTGTCCTTTTGGGCGTATTTTCAAGCGGGCAGCAACAATCTCCCTGGGTTGTGTTTCCTTCTTTCAAGCCAGGCTCTCATACTGCTTTGGAATGGGGGAGCCGCTGGACCGCTCTCCATGGTCTTTACCAAGGCACTCCCGGGGGGAGCAGCGGCAGGGGCATCCTCCTGTCTGTCGAGTCCTTGCTCCCCAAATGGCCAGCACCCGATGTGGCAGCACTGGCTCGTATTGAATTATCCCAAGGCGAGGAAATCAGTTCAGAACTTGTTCTTGAACAGCTTGTGGAATGGGGATACCGCCGCGTCCCCATGGTGACCGGCCCCGGAGAAATGGCCATGCGGGGCGATATCCTGGACGTTTACAGTCCGGCCTATGACAAGCCCCTGCGTCTTGAGTTTTTTGGTAACGACCTGGAAGCATTGCGTCTTTTTAACCCAACCAGTCAAAGATCCGTTGACGTGTTGGAACAGGCATTTCTATTTCCTGTTGCGCCTGCTCTTATGGGAGAGCCGTTTATCAGCCAGGCCAACAACAAATGGAATACCCTCAAAACCACCGGGCAAATCAATTCCAATACACGTGAGCATTTACGCAGTGCAATGCAGCAGGGAGAAGGGCAGTTCTGGCCTGGCCTTTACTATGCCGAGCCTGCCAGATTGCATGACTATTTTTCCTCAAAGGCGATTTTTTTGCTTTCCGGTGCGGATGATTTACGGGCAAAACTCAAGGAAGCGGCTTGGGCTTGGGAAGAACATCTGGAGAAAAACAAAAAGGATGGAGGCCCGATCATCCCCTTGGATGTGGTGCTCTGGCCGGAGGAAGATGCCCGGAAAACCTGGATAGATCGCCGCCAGCTTGTTTTTGAAGGGCTGGTGATGGGGGAACGCAAAGAAGGCATTGAACTGGAAGAACATCCTATCCGCGAATTTCAGGATTTATTCTGGAAACCGGACCAGCTGCGTCGTCCCTGGCAGACGATGGTGGGTGCTTTCAAACAGTGGACGCAAGAAGGGCAGACCTGCGTGGTGGGATTCCATTCTGGGCGGGCACGTCAGAAATTTATAGAGCTTGCCGTGCAGGATGAGCTTCCCCTGGATACCCGATTTGGGGAGGATCTCAAGGGAATAGCGGCAGTTGTCGCCCCGTTGCGAAACGGAATGGAGCTTTCCTGGGCAGGATTGCGGATTTTTCCCGAGGGCGTGCTACAGCCCAAAAGCGAACGCACTGCGCAGCGCAAGGACACGGCCTTTGAAGGCCTTAAGCGTTATGATGACCTGGAAGACAACGACCTGCTCGTCCACCGGGACTACGGCGTATGCATGTTTTCCGGACTCAAGCGAATCAGCGTAGGTGAGGTTGCCAACGATTACCTGCTTCTTCGTTTTGCCGGAGACGACAATCTTTATCTTCCGGTTGACCGGATGGGGCTGGTTCAAAAATACAAGGGACCTGAAGGTCAGCACCCGGCTCTCGACAACCTGCGAGGGACGCGTTGGAAAAATGCCACCCAGCGGGCTAAGAAAGCTATTGAGAAAATAGCGCATGAACTGGTGGAAATGTATGCCTATCGGCAAGTTGCCAAAGGGTATGCGTACCAGGCCCCCGGAGAGCTGTTCTGGGAATTCGAGGCGTCCTTTGGCTTTGAGGAAACTCCGGACCAGGCAAAGGCCATCCGTGAAGTTCTGGAAGATATGGAGCGTTCCGAGCCGATGGACCGTTTGGTCTGTGGTGATGTCGGTTTTGGCAAAACTGAGGTTGCCATGCGCGCGGCTTTTCGTGCGGTTTTGGATGGAAAGCAGGTGGTCATTCTCTGTCCCACAACTGTTCTTGCCGAACAGCATTATCAGAATTTCAAAAGCCGTATGCGCGATTATCCAGTCAATGTGGGCATGCTCTCCCGTTTTGTGGCAAAAGCGGAACAACGTAATACGTTGGAAGCAGCCAGAAAAGGACGGATCGACATCCTTGTGGGCACACACCGGCTTCTTTCCAAGGATGTCTTTTTACCCAACCTGGGACTCCTCGTTCTTGACGAAGAACAGCGCTTCGGCGTCAAACACAAAGAGAAGCTCAAAGAACTCAAGCGCAGTGTGGATGCACTTACCCTTACTGCCACTCCTATCCCCCGAACGTTGCAGCTTTCTTTGTCGGGGATTCGTTCATTGAGTGTCATTGAAACGCCTCCGCACGAACGCAAACCCGTTGAGACCGCATTGTTGGAACGGGACGATACGCCTTTGAAGAATATTTTGGAGCGTGAGCTGGAGCGTGGAGGCCAGGTTTTCTGGGTCCATAATCGTGTGCGCACGTTGGAAGGAGTGGCCGCCTATGTTTCGAAGCTGGCTCCCGATGCCAGAATAGGTATGGCTCACGGACAGATGACGGCAACCCGTCTTGAAGAAACAATGCATTCCTTCTGGCACGGTGATCTGGATATTCTGGTCTGTACTTCCATTGTTGAATCCGGTCTGGATTTTCCCAATGCAAACACACTCATTGTAGATCAGGCCCAGATGTTCGGACTTGGTCAGCTTTACCAGCTGCGTGGCAGAGTAGGGCGCAGCGAGCGACAGGCCTACGCCTATTTTGTTGTGCCCAAACTCGACGCCATTCCCGAGGATGCCAAAAAACGTCTGCGGGTTATTCTGGACATGGATTTTCTTGGAGCCGGTTTTCAGATTGCTCTGGAGGATTTGCGTCTGCGTGGGGCAGGGAATATCTTGGGAGAGGCGCAATCTGGACAGATTGCCAAAGTCGGGCTTGATTTGTTTATGGAAATGCTCGCCGAAGAGGTTGCCCGACTCAAAGGGGAAGACCTGTCCACCATACGCGATCCGGAAATCAATTTTGTTTTTCCCGCTCATATTCCCGAGGACTACATTGCAGAACCAAACGAGCGCCTGAAGTACTACCGCTCTCTTTCTGCAGCCAAAACAGCCGATGGGGTCCAGGAAATTGCGGAAGAATTACGCGACCGATTCGGGCCGCTTCAACCCGCCTTGAATAATTTTGTTTCCATGCTTGAGCTCAAAAGAGTCCTTGCTGCCTTGGCTGCTCGTCAGGCGGATTTGTTTCCGGGACGGGCGGTTTGTAAATGGGACTCGTCTGGCAGGGGGCTCAATCCGGACATCGTCTTGCCATGGTTGCAAAAGCGCGACACATGGGCCAAACTCCTGCCCGACAATGGACTGGAACTCCGTCTGCCTCACAACACATCGACGGATAAGAGCGACATAGCTGAATCCATGGCCTTTTTTGCCCGGGAACTGGCTCAACTTCTTGATCAAGGGCATGCACAGTCATGACAAAAGCCTGCATGAAACGAAAACTGCTGCAAAACACGTGTATTGGACTGTTCGTTCTGCTTGTTTTGGGATGTACGCCGGACAAAGATGAATTGGGCGTTGTGGCTCGAGTGAATGGTGCCCCCATTTATTTGCGTCAAGTAGAGTTCAAAAATGACGTTTCATCCGTAATTGGCCGAGACGAATACAACCCGACCATCGAAGAGTTACGTAAGGATTATGGCAAAGCCTTGGGGGAACTCATCGGCGAAACCCTGGTAGCCCAAGATCTCAAATCCAGAGGGTTGAGCGTTACGCCCGAAGAAGTCCAGGCAGAAGAGGACAAGGTACGCTCCGATTATCCTGAAGGCGGATTCGAAGAGGCATTGACCGAGGAATATGTCGATTTGAAAGCCTGGCGGGAACAGCTTAAAGCCAGGTTGGCAATGCAAAAGTTCATAAATCTGGTGCTGCGCCCCTCCGTGACGTTGGATCATCTGGAGGCACAACAGTATTATAAAGATCATTTGGCGGATTTTTTCCTTCCGGCACAGGTAACCTTTCTGTATATCAGCGGTCCCAACAGGGATCTCGTTGAGAAGGCGACTGCTTTTTACCACCAGGGTGTCGCAGCTGTTGATATTTCCGAAAAACTCAAACATGTGGACGTACGACGGCTGCGGCTGCGCGACGACAGGCTGTCCGGCTCATGGCGGACCATCATCAATTCGCTGCAGCCTGGACAGGAAAGCGACATCATGGCCGCTGAATCTGGGTTTCAACGTTTGATTTTACAGCAGCGTTCACCAGGCATGCTCATGGACCTGTCAAAAGCATATCCGGTTATCGAAAAAATTATGATAGAAAAAAAGATATCCCAAGCATACGACACTTGGTTTGCAAACGCCTTAAAGAATGCGGATATCAAGGTTAACGGGTTACTGCTGAAACAAAAAAAGGAAGAAAAAAAATCCGCTTCCCCTCGCAATAAAGAGCTGGAAACAACGACGGCGCCCCCCAAAAACAAAAGCTGAGTCTATACCGCAAAATGTGGATACTCGTTGCATTAGTATGCAAAAGGTACTAGGTTCGCTGAAAAAAAGAAGTTGAGGATCCATTGCAGATGATTGGAAATATACTCAGGGATTTTGGAAAAAAGAACAGAACCGTTTCTTTGGTGGTTCTTTTCACACTGAGCAGCATCATCGCACCGTTGTCCACGGTGCCGGCCCAAACGGTTGATCGTATCGTTGCTGTTATAAACGGGAACAAGATAATCACTCAATACGACCTGAACCAAAAAATGCAGCCCTTGCTGGCTCGTTATGAGGGACAGGAACTGACCGTTGCCCAAAAAAAACAGCTTCTGGACACCAAAAAGCAACTTCTTGACAGCATGGTCAATGATTACCTGCTCACCTCCGAGGCAAAAGCCCTTGGGCTGAGCGTTACCCAATCAGAACTTGAGAATCAGATTAACCAAATCAAAAACTCCAATGGTATCACGGAAGAGATCCTGGAAGAGCAGTTGCGTCTGCAAAAGATGACCAGGGCTCAATATGAAGAAAACCTGAAGGACAGTATTCTCAGACACAGACTGCTGAGCCTGATGGTTGGACGCAAGGTCGTGGTTACAGACCAGGAAATTCAGGATTATTATAAGGCTCATACAAAGGACTACGCCCAGGATAAGCAGGTCCACCTGGAGCTTCTGCTCTTGCCGCTTTCCGTGGACGCCATGGCGGTCCGCAAGGAATTAATTGATGGAAAGCTGACGTTTGAGCAGGCCATCAAAAAATATGCCACGAAACAGACTGCCGCCATGTGCGGTGACATGGGAAAATTGGACTGGAACGAACTCTCTCCGGACTGGAAGGCTCCTTTGGAGGACCTTAAGGCCGGAGATGTCAGTGTTCCTTTTCCCCTGTCGGGGCAGAATGCATTGCTTAAGTTGATCAGTGCTACTTCCAGTGAGGTCAAACCACTCTCGGAGGTACACGATGCAATATACGAGAGCATTAGCAAGCCCAAGTTTGAAAAGCTTTACGACGATTATCTGGCAAAGTTGCGCAACAAGGCCATTATCGACATCAAGCTGTAATTGTTTCTCAGGCTATCAACCTTAAACTACATAGGCTGGAGAGAACATATGGATTTACGGGAGCTGGGGGTTCAGCTGAAAGAGCGTAGGGAGGCTCTAGGGCTGTCGTTGGATGAGGTCATCCAAAGTACGAAGATAAGTCGCCGGAACATATCCGCCATAGAAGAAGGCAATCGTGACGACCTTCCCCATCCCGTGTACTCCAAGGGATTTATAAAGAACTATGCCCGCCTTTTGTCCATGGATATGGACGAGGTGGAACGTATTCTGACCCTGGAGTTCGCTGAGAGGGAGGAATCTCAGGCTGCCGCTGAAGAAGCGCTGGATGATCTGAAACGCGACATCCGCCTGCATGCTGACGCAGCCCGGAATAAAAAGAAAAAAAGTTTGGGCCTGGCGGTATTTGTTGGACTGCTTCTGGTTGCAGCCATAGGTATCGGAGTCTGGTTGCTGCCTTCTTTACTGCCGGTTGAGACCCCTGTGCCAGCCCCCAACGCCGCGATTGTAACACCTGGAAACTCTGACGCCGATATTGCAGCTCCGTCTTTGAATTCTGTTGAAACGGGGAACGGGGCGAGTGTGGATACTCCGTCCGATCACAATATGCTTCAAGATGAAGTACCCGCTGTCCCGGAAGAGACCAAAGACGGCGTAGTTGAAGAGCAGACGGCAGATTCCAATGTTATGGAAGAAGCTCCAGAAGAGATCTCCGAACAGGCACGTTCTGTTACGGAGTCTCAACACAACGTCGTAACAGAACATGGACTGACCAGTCCGGCCGCTAATCATGTCACGATTCATGCCAGAGAAAAATGCTGGCTGCAGGCGATAGCGGACGACGCCCATACACGTGAAGTGTTTTTGCAGCCTGGCGATCAGGTTGTGTTGAATTTTGATAAGAGTATGGTGGTCAAGCTGGGCAATGGTGGCGGAGTTGATGTAACCTATGACGGCAAGCCCATAGAAACAGGTGTACCTTCCGGTTCTGTCAAGACCCTTACCTTTCCCTGATTACACGCGTTAGCAAAACGGCAACTCCAAAAGTACGCCGGGAAAACGAGGCAGGGCAGAACAAAACTCCTGTCCGTTTCCCGGCATTTGCATATCTTTCACGACTGCGTGGACCGGTTGTTCAAACCGTAGCGATTCATCATGGAATTCACTGAAGACGTCTGCATTTTCAAGGTCGGTCTGTTCAAAGAAAACGATCTGTGGGTACGCTATCTGTCCCCCACCAAGGGAGTATTGACTTCGTTCGCTTTTGGCGGAGCAGTCAGCCGCAAACGTTTCAGTGGGTGCTTGGATGCCTTGAACATAGTGCGGGTCCATGTAAAATCTTCCAAAGAAGGCAGATATCTGCAGCTTAACGAAGGTACCTTGCTCCATCGGCATGGAGACATCGCACGGGATTTGAAACGGTTGGGCATGGCCGTTAACTGCATTCAATTCACCGAATATGTCCAGGCCGGACCGGACAATGCGTCGGCTGCATATAGTCTGTTGGTGGAGTCGTTGGCCGTGCTGGAGGCGGAAGAAATCCCTCCGGAAGGCTTCCCCTTGTTCTACAGGGCCAAAATGGCGTTTGAACAGGGGTATATGCCGGAACTCAATACTTGCCATGTTTGCGGTCAGGAGATACATCAAAAAACCCCCTCGCACTTTAAAATTGATCAGGGGATTGTTTCGTGTTGCCAGTGCGGCATGAAGGGCGGACTCACCTTGTCCGTTTGTGGACAGGCAGTCGACGCTTTGAGATTTTTGGCCATCAGCAGACCCGGCGACTGGAAGGGGCTGACACTTGCTCCGGCAGCGAAAAGCGACGTGTTCCGGCTTATTGATGGATTTTTGGAATACCATCTGGGGAGAGGCCGCACTGCCGGCTGTTTTTAATTTTTCCAGACAAACACGGGGTTAAGGCATGACCTTTCAAAACGTGATTCTCACCTTGCAACGGTTCTGGTCCGACTACGGATGCCTGATCGGTATGCCGGTCGATATTGAGGTTGGCGCGGGTACCTTCAACCCGCATACCTTTTTGCGGGTAATCGGTCCCGAGCCATGGAATGTGGCATACGTAGAGCCATCTCGCAGGCCTACCGATGGCCGTTACGGCGAAAATCCCAACCGGTTGCAGCATTATTTTCAATTTCAGGTCATTCTCAAGCCTTCCCCGGAAGATGTTCAGGATCTGTACTTGAAGAGTTTGACCGCTATTGGGTTAAATCCTGCCCAGCACGACATCCGCTTTGTGGAAGATGACTGGGAATCTCCCACGCTTGGCGCTTGGGGGCTGGGATGGGAAGTTTGGCTGGATGGCATGGAGATCACTCAGTTCACCTATTTTCAGCAGGTTGGCGGAATTGATCTCAAGCCCGTAAGCGTTGAAATTACTTATGGTTTGGAACGCATCGGCATGTATCTGCAGGGGAAAGAGTCGGTCTACGACCTGGCCTGGAACGACAAAGTCACCTATGGTCAGATTTATCATCAAAACGAAGTTGAACAGTCTCGCTACAACTTTGAAGAAAGCAACGCTTCCATGTTGCTGGGCATGTTCGATTCGTTCGAGGCTGAATGTTTGCGTCTGTGCGAAGAAGGCCTTCCCTGGCCTGCATATGATTACTGCCTGAAGTGTTCGCATACGTTCAACCTGTTGGATGCTCGCGGTGCCATATCCATTACGGAACGCACAGGCTATATTGGTCGTGTTCGCAATCTGGCAAGCCGCGTGGCCCGTCTTTATTCGGAACAGCGGGCCGAATTCGGTCATCCCATGCTTAATTCCGACAGCAACGCCAAAGGATAAGTAACGTCATGCCTCAATTTGTACTTGAAATCGGCACGGAAGAAATGCCCGCTCGTTTTGTGCCCAGCCTGGCTGAGGAACTCGAAGGGCTGTTTCGTACGGAACTGGAGCTGGCCAAGCTGGACTTTGGCAAGGTCTGGAGTTTTGCCACACCTCGCCGTATTGCTGTAAACGTCATGGACTTGGCAAGTAAACAACGGGTGGAGGAGGAGTTGGTCACCGGTCCTCCCAAACGTATTGCCATTGGTGAAGACGGTACTCCGACCAAAGCCGGACTTGGGTTTGCCAAAAGCCAGGGCGTGGAATTTTCCGACATCTTCATTACGGATACGGGAAAGGGTGAGTATCTTGCTCTGCACAAACAGACGGGCGGAAAAGATGCACTCTCTGTTTTGCCAGAAATTTGCGTAGCCATCATTTCCAGACTTTCCTTCCCCAAGAAAATGCATTGGGCGGATGGAGACTTCACTTTTGGACGGCCGCTCCGGTGGATTCTGGCTTTGCTGGATGACCGGGTTGTGCCGTTTACGGTGGGCGATGTCACGTCCGGGCGTGAGACTTGGGGCCATAGAATTCTTGGAGCCGGTCCGTTTGAGGCTGCCGATCCCGAGGCGTATTTTGCAGCCCTCCGTGAACAAAGCGGCGTACTCATCGCCGTTGATGACCGTAAAGCTGCCATTCATTCTGAAGGTGACCGGCTGGCTGACGCTGTTGGCGGCAAAATCGTCTGGAAAGACAGCTTGATGGACGAAGTCGCCAACCTTGTTGAGCATCCCAAGGCAATTCTTGGGCACATTGATCCTATCTATTTGGAACTTCCGCGCGAGACGCTGCTGACCAGCATGGAGTCTCATCAGAAGAGTTTCGGTGTGGAAGATCAGAATGGTGCCCTGTTGCCGTACTTTCTCACCGTCCTGAACATTACTCCACCGGACGAAGATCTGGTGCGTAAAGGGTGGGAAAGGGTTTTGAAAGCCCGTCTGGAAGATGCCAGATTCTTCTGGCGGGCTGACCTGAAAATGGACTTCGAGAGCTGGCGTTCCAAACTGGATAAGGTCACTTTCCTGGCTCCTCTGGGGAGCATGGGGGCCAAGGCGGACAGGCTGGAGAAGCTCTGTGGAACACTTGCCGAAAAACTTCTTCCCGACGCAACGGAAAGCATGGTCCAGGCTGGCCGTTACGCCAAGTGCGATCTTGTCTCCGAGATGGTGAACGAATTTGATTCTCTGCAGGGAAAAATGGGCGGAATATACGCGCGCAAATGTGGCATGGACGAAACCGTTGCCCAAGCTCTGTACGAGCAATACTTGCCCGCAGGTCCTGATTCTCCCGTACCTTCTTCCATGTCGGGAGCACTTCTGTCCATGGCAGACAAAGCCGATACATTGGCAGGTTGCTTTGGGCTCAATATGATTCCTACCGGCGGTGCCGACCCCTACGCTTTGCGTCGCAATGCCTTGGGAATTATCCGTATTGTTCTGGAGCATGGTTTGCGCTTGAACCTGAGCACATTGCTCGAAAAGGCTCAGGCTGCTTATGCAGAAGATATAAAGTGGAAAATATCTGCCAAGGAAGTCCATGAAAAGCTTATGGATTTCTTTGCCCAGCGCCTCAAGGCCTTTTATACGGGAAAAGGATATTCCACGTTAGTTGTTGAAGCGTGTCTTGGTGCTGGATTCGACGACCTCCATGCCTTGAATGGGCGCATTGAAGCTGTGGAAGAATTCAGCAAGGAAGAAGGATTTGAGGCCGCAGTATTGACCTTTAAACGAGCCGCCAACATCATCCGCAAGCAGGGTGAGGAAGCCGGAGTTGTTCTGAACGGAAAATTCGACCCTCTGCGTTTTGAAGAAGCTGCAGAGAGGTCTCTTGCTGCCGTTCTGGAAGAATCTGCTCCGCGCTTCAAGCGTTATGCTGCTGCGGAACAGTACTCTGATATGCTTGGTGAGCTGACCATTCTTCGTCCACATGTCGATTCTTTTTTCGACAACGTTATGGTTATGTGCGAAGATATGAAACTTAGGAATAACCGACTGAATTTATTGCAATCCCTTGTTGGGATGCTTGGTCGTTTGGCAGATTTCAACGCCTTGCAAGTTTAAAAAATATCAACTTGCGGCTTGACAGTCTGGGCGATGAGGGGTATGGACCTCGCTTCGACCCGTTAGGAAAAAGAAACGAGAAGACATACAGGAGTCATAGTTTTGGCCAATCACAAGTCTGAAATTAAAAGGCACAAGCAGAGCCTTAAGCGTCGCGCACGCAACCGCGCAATGAAGACCAGAATCAAAAACGTCGTAAAGACTGTACGCGAAGCTGTCTCTGCCGGAGACAAGGACGCTGCTTCCACCGCTTTGCAGCAAGCCACGTCCGTACTGGACAAGGCTGCTGGTAAAAAGGTCATTCATTGGCGTAATGCGGGCCGTAAGGTTTCCCGCCTGAACGCTGCTGTAAATAGCCTTTCCTAGCGGTTTCCATTCGGCATTTCAAGCCCGCTGCGCTGTAGCGTATGCGGGCTTTTTTTCGTGGTCGATGTCCTCCCCGTCCATAAATGCTTTCCTTATCCGGAAGAGTCTGGACGAAGCATCAAAAATCAGCGACTATTCCCGGCGATTTAAAAATTGCCGAAAGCATGGGGTGCCGCAAGGCATCCTGTCGGGCCTGGACGGACTTTTTCCCAAAAGCCCGAGTTGACTTACAACCCGAGTGGGAGTTGAAGCAAGCGTGCGTATTATCATTGTGGGAGCCGGAGAGGTCGGCTTTCATATCGCGGAAAAGTTGGTCACGGAAAACAAGGATGTTGTCGTTATCGACATGAATCCTGCAGCGTTACGGCGCGTAAACGAACACTTGGATGTCCAGACCATTGAAGGATCGGGGTCAAGTCCAAAAGTTTTAGAGGATGCGGGCATTGTCAATGCCGACATCATGCTCGCCGTAACCGATTCGGATGAAACCAATCTGATAGCCTGTTTTTTCGCAAATGCTTTGGATTCAAATGTTACCAAAGTAGCCCGAATTCGTAACGAGGAGTATACGACCTATCAGGATGCCCTGGCTCGTAATATTCTTAACATCAGCATGGTCATCAATCCCGAGATAGAAACCGTCAAATCTATTCTGCATCAGATAAAATATCCAGGGGCGCTGGAAATCAATGCATTTGCCGATGGCCGCATTCTCATGGCCGGGGTCAAATTGGTAGATGGCAGCCCCTTGGACGGCGTTTCCCTGATGAGCCTGCCTAAACTCCTCGGCGGGCTGCGCCTTATTATTGGTGGTATTGTACGCAATGATACTCTGATCATCCCTACTGGAGGCGATGAACTGCGGCGGGAGGATATTGTTTATTTTGTTTGTGAGAAGGATGAGTTGAGGCAGGCCCTGGGGCTTTTCGGTGCCGCAAGCAAACCTTTTCGAAATATCCTCATCATAGGTGGTGGTAATATCGGTTTTCGTCTGGCGCAACATCTCGACCAAGGGCAATACCACGTGAAGCTGGTCGAGAATAATGATGACAGAAGCCAACTCCTTTCTGCAGATCTCAATAGAGCTGTGGTGCTGCAAGGCGATGGGACAGACCAGGAGTTGCTTCAGGAAGAAAATGTTGGACAAATGGACTTGGTCATTGCCCTGACAGGGGATGACGAAACAAATGTGCTGTCCTGCCTCCTGGCCAAACGGCTCGGTGCTGGTGAAACCATTGCGCGGGTAAACAAATTTCCTTACATTCCGGTTATTCAAGCAATTGGAATCGAACATACAGTCAGTACACGGCTGTCAGCCATCAACTCCATTCTTCACTCCATACGACGCGGCAAAGTTATTTCCACCGTGGCAATCAAAGGCACGGGGGCCGAGGTCATGGAGGCCATCGCACAGGAAAACTCCGATATAGTGGGAATGCCCATCAAGGATATGGATTTTCCCAAAGGGGCGCTGATACTCTGCATCATCCGTGGGGAGGAAGTCATCATCCCCACCGGCGATTTTATTATCGAGCCTTTGGACCGTATCCTCATCCTTTCCACCAGCGCAGCCATTCCCCGAGTGGAAAAGGCCCTGATGGTCAAGCTGGAGTTCTTCTAGTATGCGTTGGCGTTATATCGCCCACATTAT
Organism: Desulfovibrio sp. 7SRBS1; assembly: GCF_049723905.1. NCBI lineage: Bacteria > Pseudomonadati > Thermodesulfobacteriota > Desulfovibrionia > Desulfovibrionales > Desulfovibrionaceae > Desulfovibrio > Desulfovibrio sp. 7SRBS1. The sequence continues at coordinate 662,756 of NZ_JBJKFD010000001.1, forward strand.
CGGAGCCCTGACTTTTTGCGTCGGGCTATGCATGATTTTCCCGATCTTGTTTTCCATGTACTACCGGGAAGGGGGACTGGGGCCCATGGTAGAGTCCATGGGCATCACCCTTGGGGCCGGATTCTGCCTTTTCTTTGGGTTCCGTAATGTTAACAAGTCCCTGCCCATGAATCATCGGGAAGGAATGGCCATTACAGCTTTGGGGTGGGCAGCTGCAGGTATTTTCGGAGCCTTGCCGTTCTACCTCAGTGGGCAGTTTGGCGGAATCTCCAACTGTGTTTTTGAATCTTTTTCGGGATTCACAACAACTGGATCTTCTATCCTGACCGACATAGAGAGTGTGTCCAAAGGACTCCTGTTCTGGCGTAGCCTGACCCACTGGCTTGGCGGAATGGGGATAATCGTTCTTTCACTGGCCATTCTTCCTTTTCTCGGCGTTGGTGGAATGCAGCTTTACAAGGCGGAAGTTCCCGGTCCTGTTCCGGATAAGCTCAAACCCCGCATCAAGGATACCGCCATGGTGTTGTGGAAGGTCTATGTCCTTATCTCCGGAGTGCTTACCATATTGTTGATGCTCGGGGGCATGGATTTATTCGATGCCCTTTGTCACACCTTTGGGACCATGGCTACTGGGGGATTTTCCACAAAAAACGTGTCCATAGCTCATTACGGCCCTTACATTCAGTATGTAATTACAATTTTCATGCTGGTGGCAGGGATCAACTTTTCTTTGCACTTCCGGCTGCTGCAGGGGAAACCACTGGCTCTCTGGCGTGATCCGGAGTGTAGAACTTTTCTTATTTTTTTTGGTGTGGTAACCCTGATCATTATGATCTGCATTCTCGGTACACACTTGGAAAATTTTCCTTCCGCCTTTCGCCTCGCCTCGTTTCAGGTCGCCTCAATTCTCACTACAACAGGCTATGCTACTGCGGATTATGAAGTGTGGCCGCCGTTAACCCAATGCCTGCTGTTGTTCTGCATGTTTGTAGGCGGCTGTGCCGGGTCGACTGGCGGCGGCATGAAGGTCATGCGCCTGATGCTGTTGGCAAAGTCCTCATACAATGAACTCTTGCGGCTTATTCATCCACGCGCTGTTTTTCATGTAAAGTTTGGAAAGAGGGTGGTCCCAGGCGACGTGCTTTCCGGAGTCTGGGGGTTCTTTGCTCTCTGGCTCGGACTGTTTTTTCTTGGAGTTTTCGCGGTAAGCGCCACAGGCGTTGACGTCCTTACGTCGTTCGGTGCCGCCCTGGCCTGCATAGGAAATATAGGCCCTGGGGTGGGGCTTGTCGGTCCTACGGAAAACTACGCTTTTATGCCAGAGTTTGCCAAATGGGTATTGGTGGTGCTCATGGTTTTGGGACGGCTTGAAATCTACACAATCATGGTACTTTTTGTTCCTGAGTTTTGGCGCAAATAGTTTTTTGCATAAAAAAACGCCGACAGCATTACGCTGTCGGCGTCAGAGGACTCTCTCATCTAATAAAATTTAGGCCTTTCCTGCCAGACGCTCACGCAACTTTTTGGCTTTGTAATTATGCTCATCCAAGGCAAGGCTCTCTGTAACAGATTGAAGAGCTTCCTTGGTATTTCCCTGGGCTTGCTCCAGCAAGGCTATCTGCAAATAAAAATCGGCTCGTTTTCCCAAGTGTTTCATTCCACGTTTGAGGGCACGAATACCACTCTTGGGATTGTCGGCCTTTTGATAGGCTTCAGCAACCTTCAAATAGGATTGAGCATCATCCGGGTATTCCTCCATAGCCTGGATAAAATACTTAACCGCCAAACGTTCCTGTCCCGCTTCGATCAAACTTGTACCAATCATGCTAAAGAGGGCTTTTTCATCCACATAAAGTTCAATCGCTTCGTTGAACGCCTTTTCGGCTTCGCTTATTTTTCCATTCTGCAGACAAGTTTGACCATGCAACATGAGCTTGTCGATGGAAATTTTACGTTCCATGGCCTTTTCATGGTCTTCTTTCAGCGCAACCGCATGCATGACTTTGATGGTTTTTGCCAGACATACCAGAACATTTCTTTCCTGACCGGGACTGAAAACAAGGGGGGCAGGGCAGTATTTTTTTACTTCCTCAATTCGTCCAAGGAGCTGGGTCATCTCTCGGAGACCGTTTAAGACAACAAGCTTATCCTGTCCGGAAAGTTTAACACTTAATTCCAACTTGAGTGCTTCCGCCAAGGACACCAGCGAGCGCAATATTTCATTACGATTGTAATAGGCCTTCGATCGAGCCAGATGGGTTTTGATTTTCTGAATACTTTTGTTCATAGCGACTGCAATGCCTTGAATAACTCGAGATTGGAGAGCATGAGGAGAAGCGATGCGCCAATGCCGTCAACACGGCGTTATTTTTGTCTATTTACAAATATAACGCCGTGTTTTTCTTAGTATAAGATAAACGGGATGAAACATCTACTTTCAAGGCTAACATTTGCCATATTTAAAATACGACAGTCTTATTGTCATGCAGAAGAACACGATCCTGACAATGCCAGGTGACAGCCCTGGCAAGCACTCTACGCTCGATATCCCGCCCCAACTCCCTTAACTGGGCAATGTCCTGACGGTGGCTGACCCGCGATACGTCCTGTTCAATAATTGGACCGCCATCCAGTTCTTCCGTTACATAGTGGGCGGTAGCACCAATGATTTTAACGCCTCGCTCTCTGGCCTGACGGTATGGGTCGGCTCCTACGAAGGCCGGAAGAAATGAATGGTGGATATTTATGACGGGCTTGCCGTATCTGCCAAGGAAATCAGCAGATAGAATCTGCATGTAGCGGGCAAGCACCACAAAGTCCGTATCCTTGATAATATCAAGGATAGCATCTTCGGCTTCGGCTTTATTCTCCTTGGAGAGCGGAACATAATGGTAGGGTACCCCAAAATGTTCCACAGCCTCTTTCAGCACCGGGTGGTTGCTGACCACGGCGGCTACGTCCATAGGAAGCTCATCGCGGGTCCAACGCCAGAGCAGTTCCATAAGACAATGGTCATGGCCGGAAACAAACAATGCGGCACGCTTGGGAGGTGTAGCGTAGCTCATGGTCCAGTCCATGTCGAAACGCTGAGCCACAACCTTGCCAAAGGCATCTTCCAGGGCGTCCTTGGTAATAATCAGATGCGGGGTCTGAAACTCCAGACGCATAAAAAACATGCCGCCGAAAGGATCGGTGGTGTGCTGATCCAGGGCGGTAATGTTGGCACCGTGATGATGGAGAAAGCTGGTCACGGCTGCCACGATTCCGGCTTCATCGCGACATTTGATGAGCAGACGTGCTGTCGTCTCAAGGTCCATTTTGGGCATCCTCATGTAAATTGCAAAGTACAAAAAAAAGGGGGAGCATGAGCTCCCCCGGGTCGGCATATTCAGTCTTTAAGCTAGTCGAGCTGGGCGAGCAGAGTCTCTTTGATGGAATCGATGGTACCTTCGCCTTCCAGTTCGATATACGTGAAACCGCCATCGCCAGCCATGTTCTTATAGAAGTAGGCTGCGGCCAGGGTACCGGTGTCTGTGTCGTAGTAGATGTTGTGACGTTTGTCGATTGCATCCTCGTCCTGGTCGTCGGAACGAGCGGAAAGTGCACCGCCACAAACACGACAGCTATCGCCGTTGGGCTTGATGGCATCGATGAAGATGTTGTTAGGATGGTTGGGGTCGTTGGCGCAGAGGCGGCGGCCCATGATACGGTTTTTAGCAACTTCACGAGGCAGAAGGATTTCGATCACGTAGTCGAGTTTTACGCCGTCGGCCTTAAGGGCTTCCCAAAGTTTTTCAGCCTGTACAATGCTGCGCGGAAAACCGTCGAGCAACCATCCGTTGGGGCTGGCACCCTGAAGTACATCCAGAACCATGGGGATGGTGATGTCGTCGGGAACCAGTTCGCCACGATCGATGTATTCTTTGGCTTTGAGGCCAAGCTCGGTTCCACCGCCGATGTGCTTACGGAAGATGGCGCCGGATTCGATGTGATCCAGATCGTATTTTTTCTTTACCAGAGCGCCCTGAGTACCTTTTCCGCTTCCATTGGGTCCGAAAATCAAAATGTTCACGTGCCTACCTCCTGCGTGTAAAATTTCACACGCTATTACTCCGCGGCGCAACGCCTGTCAATGTGCATGCGCAAAGCAGATTGCCGGATGAATCAACGTCTGCCCCGCCAGTCGGGGCAAACTGTTTCGCTTCAGACCATTGTCCATTTGTCCGAAATTGCGAAAAATCTCACAAAGTTTCGTTCCACCCGGGCGTTCACACCCCCGGGAAATTGGATGACCTTGCCGTGCCTTGCGGCACAAAATGTCTTTTCCAGCTGAAAAATATTGTCGGCCAAAGCCTGCCCCCGCCCCATGCGCTCAATCGCCAACTTGAAACTACGTAAACGAATGGCAGTATCGCACTGTGACAACTTCAAAGCAGAAAGCACAATCTCACCGTTCTCGTCTGGTTGGTCTGGAACAATTTCGTTCATTTCTCTACCGAAATGAGCGGCGTCGGCACTGGCAATATGCCGCAAAGTTTCCAGCCCGGTAGCAAACGCCGGATTTTCCCGGACAATTAAAGGCATCAACGTATGCCTGACCCGGTTACGAAAATACCCCATGTCCGTGTTGCTGCTGTCTTCCCGCCAAGTTTGTCCCAGGGCTCGCAGGAAATCCAGCAGTTTTGCCTTGGGGGTTCCCAACAGAGGACGTAAAAGACGACGCTTAACATCTATGCCCGGCATTCCGGCCAACTCCGGCCAGCCGCTTCCTCGAATCAGACGCATTACAACGTCTTCAGCCAAATCGTCGGCATGATGTGCCAACATCAGCCAATCTGCATCAACCGCTTGCATGCAAGCGGAGTAGAACGAATAACGGCAGTTTCGAGCCGTTTCTTCCATGCCTTGCCCCTGCGCTTTTGCCATGCTGCCCACATCTTTCCGAATGGAATGCAGCCTGACATGCAAACGCTCGCAGAGTTCGCGACAAAAATCCGCATCCTCTGCGGATTCTTCCCTTAAACCATGGTCCAAATGAGCTGCTTCCAAGTGCAGATTCAAACCAGGGGCCAAAAAACATAAAATTCGTAACAGGGCCGTTGAATCGGCTCCTCCGGAAAGCCCCACCAGCAATCGTGAACCTTGAATGTCAACTTCCAGATCGTCCCGGATATAACGCCTTATGCCCAAACAAAAATGAGCCAGACGGGGAGGAAGCTCCTGCAAAGTGGTGGCATCCGGCATGGCGGAATCCTATTCTCCGATCGACGATAATGCGAGTTGGGCCAGTGAACTTCGTAGCATTATAAATGCAGCAGTATGCCCGATACGTCACTTGGCGGTGTAAGCAAACTGGGACACCGTGTTTAGATCGCGGTACTCCGCAGAATACGTAGACGTATTTTATGGACATCACACTAGACCGGTATGTCCAGCTCCTTGATGAAATCATCGACAAAGGCCATCAGTTGCTCACGTACTGCTGGTTCGGCGTAAGTGATGCAAGAGCAGCGAAGCTTATTGCGAGCGCGCACAAGAAGCTCCATTTTCAGCCAGTCTTCGCCGGTTTCCAGGGCCATTATATAGGGGCCGCATTCGTTCATATGTGACTTCTGTTCATCCGTGAGACAGCTCTCGGGCACAGGGATGTAATACACGTCGTCAATGGAGCCCCGGAGCTCCTTGGCATCCAAGGCAGCCTTTATTCTCTCGATTTTCGTCTTATCCAACTCGTCGATGAGGTAATATCTCATGCGTCCGCCTTTTATTCCCCACAGTCGGGACACGTACAGTCGTTTTGGAGTCCCTTGCGGTTGCTGTGCGCATTTTCTGGGATGGTATCATCATCCAGATTGAACATTCTCCGGGCCAGATCAATGAAGCGCTCACTGGCACCTTCTTCCTGGGCCCTTCGTTTAAGGAAGATGATAGGTTCATGGTGCAACTTGCGATTGATGGAGGACACCAGTGTTTCCAGGGCATCTCGAGTTTCGTCAGAGATGTCCGGTCCAAGACGTTTGAGTGTTTTGGCTAATTCCCGGTGGGCGATATCTTCGCCACGGCACAGCATATCACGAATGGTAGGGGAGAGAGCGAGGGCATTCAACCAGTCCACGAACAGAGCGGTTTCCTCAAAAATAATTCCTTGTGCTCTCTGGGCTTCGTCCCTGCGCTGGGCCATGTTTTCTTCGACAACTTCCTTGAGGTCGTCGATGTCGTACAGGTAAACATTGTCTAGACTGTTTACGTCCGGATCAATATCGCGCGGAACCGCGATATCAATGAAAAACATGGGGCGGTTCCTTCGTTTGCGCAAGACATGCTTGATATCTTTTGCAGAAAGAATGGCACTGGTGGCCCCGGTGGAACTGATGATGATATCCGCTTTCTCCAGGGTTTCGAACATCTCCGCGAATCGAACCGCAGTGCCTTTGAATCTCTCTGCCAATTCGCAGGCTCTGGAAAACGTACGGTTGGCCACAAGGATGTGGTCAATGCCACCGTTGAGCAGGTTCTGGGCAGCCAGCTCGGCCATTTCTCCTGCGCCGATAAGCATGGCGTTCTTGCCGTTCAGCTCTCCAAAGATCGATTTGGCCAGCTCCACTGCAGCATAGCTGATGGATACGGCGCTGGAGGCAATCGCTGTTTCTGTCCGGATGCGTTTGGCCACAAAAAAAGATCTATGGAGCAAGCGGTTCAGGATAACCTTCGAGGTTCCGCATTCCACGGCACAGCGATAGGCATCCTTGAGCTGCCCTAAAATCTGCGGCTCTCCGACAACCATGGAGTCCAGGCTGGAAGCCACACAGAAAATGTGGTTGATGGCGTCCAGACCTCGATGAATATAGACATGTGGGCTCAGATCCTGCGGGGTACAGTTGCAGGCGCGAGCCCAAACGTCCAAAATTTGAAGGGATGCGTCATGTCCGGGGGCGCCCGAAGTGATTATCTCTACTCGGTTGCAAGTTGAAAGAACAAGAGCTTCGTGGATTTGGTCATCCACAATTTCGCATTCCAGTCCTTCTTTGTCGCTCAAAGCGAAGCGCTCGCGTATATCTACGCTGGCGCTTTTATGATTCAGCCCAACAAGGGTTATTTCCTGTCTCACTGCCGACTCGTCTTATGGGGTTGGAGGAAGCTGATTGAAACTATGATGGGTGGGCACCAAGAAGTTGATCCCGACCATGGAAACCAGGCTGACCAGAAAAAGCCAAACGGCGAATTTGGCCGGTTTGCGTCCCTGCCACCCCAGTGCCAACCTCTGGTGAAATAAAAATGCAAAGGCAAACCAGATAAACAGAGCCACTATTTCTTTGGGATCCCAGGAAAACACACGTCCCCAGGTTAGTCGGGCCCAGACGAATCCGGAAAGCACTCCCAATGTGTACAGAGGAAAGCCTAATTTCACGGCCAAAGCGTTAGCCTTATCAAAGGCGGAAAGGGACGGCAGATCTTGGGTCGTGCGGGTCAATTTGGCCTTTGTTTTGATACGCTTTTCCATCCACAGAAAGGTCATGCCCGCGCCGAAAGCCAGAGCCAACAAGGCCATTGCCAGAAAGAGCGACCCAATATGCAAGCCGAAAAAAAGGCCGGAAAGATGTTTGGGCATTGCCACCTTGCCGGTAAAGGCAAGGGAAGAGCAATAGAGGAAAAGGGCCAGGGGGGCAGCTGTTAACCCTAGAAACTGCATGCGCAGACGCCACCACAAGGCAAAATAGATCAGCAGCAGAGTCCAGGCGAACAGTGAGAAATAAAAATTCCCCGCCAGAAGGACTGCCGACTGGGCCGTGGCGACCAAACGAATGAGTTCCAAAGTATGCAGAGCAAAGCCGCCAACGGCGCAAATTGCCCCAAGCCTACGCAAAGATTGACGGGCACTGAGAGTACCGGCCAAAAGGAAAGCCGTCCCCCCCAGATACAGGGTGAAAATGGCTAATTTCAACAATTCATAGGCATTCATTCAGAAGCTCCGGGATGGCATCGTGCAGCTCGGAAGGCAGCACATCCTTCAGAATGGTGACTGACTTTTCACGATCTCCTTCCTCGAAAGCCTCCAAAAGCCCCGAGTGGACAAGATCGCGAAAGAGGGCGGAATTGTTTTCCGTGGGATGGCCCAATTCAAGCACCAAAGGGCGCAATCGGGACATCAGGGCAAGAAAACCGCCGTAATGTGAACCAAAATACTCGTCAAGCCCCTGGCGGATACGTTTCGCCAATGCGGGACTTGCGCCCCCTGTGGAAACTGCCAAGGTGAGGTCACCTTGCCTGAAGACCGCCGGAACGATGAAACTGCATTTTTCCGGTTGGTCCACTATATTGCACAGGATTCCGCGTTCCTTACACAAGTTGCTAATTTCCCAGTTCAACTCTTCGTTGTTCGTGGAGGCGATAACCAGCCATTTACCATCCAGGTCGTCTTCACAAAATTCCCGCACCTCGTAAGTCATCAAAGGGCTACGCAGAACTTTTTTGAACTCCTCACCGGGAGGACGGGTATCTATAACCAAAACCTCGGCAGGATTGCGTTCGAGCAAGGCTCGAATTTTTCTCCTCCCAACGGAACCGGCACCAACGACAAGACAATGCTTGTCGGTCAAATCAAGAAAAACTGGAAAGTATTGCATGGCGACCATTCATATCAGATGCGTGGTGTACAGTAAATCCGACAGGCCCAAGTAGAAAACATCTGTTCCTGGCAAAGGTATCTTGCCCGGTTACTGCCCATAGGATAATATCGTAGTCCGTGAAACACCACCTGATCATACAATTGGCTCGCTTTGGCGACTTGGTACAGACAAAACGCCTCGTCAAGTCGCTTGAAGGTCCGGGGAGCCAGGTCCACATTCTCGTAGACGCTTCCCTTGTCCGTCTAGGCAGTCTTTTGTACCCACATGCGCAAATTCACTCCCTCTACGCCCATGGGCCGGGTGTTCACGGTAACCTGGGTGCGGTACAGGTTTTCCGCTGCAACCGCAAGACAATGCAGAAATTGGCGGAGCAAAAGTTCTCCCAGGTCTTTAACCTGAACTATTCGGGAATGAATCATGCTCTTTCGCGCCTTTTTTCCCCGGAAATTGTGCGAGGACATGGTTGTCTGGGGCCACAAGCCACTAAAAGCGTCTGGACAGACCTGGGGTTTCGCTGGGCTCGTTTTCGGGCAACGCAGGGTATCAACCTGGTGGACTACTGGGCGCATCTTGCCGATGCTCCCATTGCCCCTGAGCTGGTCAATCCTGCAGCTTCAGGAAAAGGAGGGGGGATAGGGATAGTTCTTGCCGGGCGCAATTCCCGGCGTTCGCTTCCGCCATCTATCTTGGCAGGAGTCGGGGCTTCGGTCTGGAGTGCACATGGACGTGGTAAGATTATTTTACTTGGAAGCAAAAGTGAACGAGATGCTGGCCGAGCGCTTATCTCCCATTTTCCATCCGCCATCCGTGAAAAAGTGGTGAATTTGGCTGGAAAGACTGACTGGAACGGACTGTTTGATGTGATTTCCGACTTGGACACTGTAGTAACCCCGGACACGGGAACAATGCATTTAGCGGCTCATCTCGGGATTCCGGTGCAGGCCGTGTTTCTGTCCTCTGCCTGGTGTTTCGAGACCGGGCCATACGGGCTAGGGCACACGATCTGGCAATCTGTTTTCTCTTGTGCCCCTTGTGTCGAATCCCAACCTTGTCCGCATGAAGTAGCTTGCCTTGAGCCCTTCGCCTCACGCGATTTTTTGCGTGTATTGAGCAGCGGCAAGTTTGATCGGGATATCCCTGGCATAACCGGTCTGCACAGTGGTTTCGACGAACTGGGAGCAACGTACTTTCCTTTCTGCGGAAAAGATCCTTATGCGCGGGAGCGCAGTACCTTTCGTAATTTTCTTAGCATGCATTTAGGAATAGGGTGCCCGGAGGAAGCAAACATTCCCCAATCGCTTGCAGACATGATGTATTTGGAAAAAGACTGGATGACCCGCCCCTATATTGGCCCGTTGCCTCAGGAAGGAGTTCATGGCTGATTCAAATAGAATACTGCTGGTGTTGCCAATGTATGGCGGCTCATTACCTATTGGCCACTATTGTGCCGATGCCTTGCGTAGACTGGGGCACAGTGTGGAGGTTTTTGACGCGCCTGAATTTTATGCATCATACGGTAAACTGGCCGGGCTTGGGGTTGGTGTAGACCGTTTGGACTATCTGCAAAACGCTTACCTCCAATTTTTAGGGCAGGCGATACTGGCCAAGGTGGATGCCTTTCAGCCGGACCTCGTCCTTGCCATGGCGCAGGCCCCTCTTTCCAGGCAGGCCCTTAAGCGTCTACGTCGTGATGGGGTAACCACTGCAATGTGGTTTATGGAGGATCATCATGTTTTTGCATACTGGAAGGCTTTCGCCCCGTTGTATGATGTTTTCGCTATCATCCAAAAAGAACCTTTTGTTAGCCAGCTGCACGCAATTGGACAAAACAACGTTCTGTATCTTCCTTTGGCTGCCGATCCTTTTTTTCACAAGCCACTCGATTTAAGTAGTGTAGAGCACCACAAATGGGGGAGCGACGTGTCCTTTATGGGGGCTGGCTATCCCAATAGAAGAGTGGCCTTCAGACAGCTGCTGAATTTTGACCTCAAAATATGGGGAAACGAATGGGATGGTGATACCGTACTGGCATCCTACAACCAGTTTGCCGGACGGCGCGTCACCCCGGACGAATGCATTAAAATTTTCAATGCCACTCGTATCAACATCAACCTACATTCCAGCATACAGGCACAACAACTTGTTACCCATGGCGATTTCGTCAACCCACGCACTTTTGAACTGGCATCCTGCGGGGCTTTTCAATTAGTGGATGATCGGCAGTTGTTGGCCGAATCTTTTTCGGATGAAGAAGTTGCCCGTTTTCGTTCCATGGAGGAACTCAAAGAGTTGATCGTTTATTTCCTGGCACACGAAGATGAACGGCAGGAAATGGCTCAACGGGCTCGTAAACGGGTTGAGAAAGAGCACACATATGATCTGCGTATGAATCAACTTCTGGAGTTTACAGCCCAACAAATTCCAGGCTGGCCTCCATCCCAGCAATCGCTAAAAGATGACCCTCTGGCCGAATTGCCGCTTGAATTAAAAGCAGAACTCGACTCCCGTTTACGGGACTTGGGCTTAAGCCCTCATGCGGATTTTAAAGATGTGGTACGGGCAGTAAGAAACCGCCAGGGAACGCTAAGCAGCTTGGATACAGCCATTCTTTTTTTGGATGAATGGCGTAAGCAATATTTGAAATAAAGAGAAAGATTCTAGAATTTGGAGAGCAGAAGAATTCATCCAATATTTTTATTCCTTTATAATGGATCAAGTTGGATGCGGATTCTTTACCGTAAAAAAATGCCGTCCATGTTTTGCATATGAACGGCATTGAAAAATCTAGGAACGCTTTTTTCCAGGACGTGGTGGAGGAGAATCGGCCTTCATCTTCTGTATTTTATTATACCAGACTGTAATTTTCCGTTCCAACCCATTTTCCTTGGGGAAATAAAATTTTCTGTCCGCCAGTTCTTCCGGGAGATATTCCTGCTTGACCCAGCTTTCCGGGTAGTTGTGCGGATAGAGGTATCCTCTACCGTACCCCCATTCTTTTTGCAGGGCCGTAGTCGCATTTCGTAAATGCAGGGGCACAGGTCTTGGGCCATTGCGTCGAATTTCCTGTTGAATTGCATAGTACGCCGCATAGCTGCTGTTGCTTTTGGGAGCCAGGGCAAGATACACCGCGCACTCGGCCAAGGGAATAAACCCTTCGGGCATACCGACGAACTCCACTGCATGCTGCGCACTGACCGCCAGAGGGAGTGCCATAGGATCAGCAAGACCCACATCTTCGCTCGCCGACAAAATCAGTCTGCGGCTGATAAAACGAGGGTCCTCGCCCGATTCGAGCATACAAGCGAGATAGTACAACGCTGCATCCGGGTCAGAACCACGGATGGACTTGATCATGGCCGAAGCGAGTTCGTAGTGGGAATCTCCGCCTCTATCACCGCGGATAACCATATCCGGTAGGGTGGTCTTGAGATTTTCTACATTACGTTTGTCCTTGGGAATGTCCGCAACATATTCCAAAAGATTGAGCAAAGTGCGGGCATCGCCCCCAGAAAGGCCTGCCACAAAAAGCAGACTTTCGTCGGACAATTCCAGGTCAAGTTCCTTGGCGCCGCGTGCTGCGACTTTTTGCAATTCCTCAACGGAGAGCGGACGCAAACGAAGGACGTGCAGCCTGGAAAGCAACTGGCGGGTTACGGAAAAAGAAGGGTTTTCTGTGGTCGAGGCGATAAGCGTTAGCTCACCGCTTTCGAGAATGGGCAGAAAAAAGTCCTGCTGTGCCTTGGAATACCGATGCAGTTCATCCAAAACCAACAGTTTGATGCCGGAGAGCTGTTTGCGCAATGCGGCTAAGCCGGTTTCCGGAGCACTGACCCGACGGTAGGGAAGCTTGGAATGTTCAGCCAAAAGCATGGCAAGGGTTGATTTTCCGCAGCCGGGAGGTCCTACAAGCAGAAGACTGGGCAACCTCGCTGAAGAGAGCAGGGTTTCCATCCTACTACGTAAATGTCGTTGGCCCATAAAGTCATCGAGAGTCTGGGGCCTAATTCTTTCGGCCAAAGGTCGGGCCATATCCAATTCTATTTTCATATTACCTGAGAATTGCTGGTAGCATTAAGAAAATTCTGGGGTCAGCCCATAATGGCGTTGTCGCTCAATATAGACCATTCCCAATGCCAGGAGCGCAGCCGTTTCCCAGCGTAGAATACTCTGCCCCAAACCTGCGGTTTGAAATCCCGCCTGAACCAGAGCATCGACTTCCAAAGGAGAAAAGCCGCCTTCCGGGCCGATGACAAGCAACGTCTTTTGTTCTGGCGGGGGCGGGGTAAAAAGCCGGTTGGCTTCACCTTCGCCCTCGTACAGAACTATATTGTTATCATGTTCTTCCGCCAGTTCAAGCAGGCCCGGTATTCCTTGAGGGATTGTTGCCAATTTGGGCAGCCAGATATTGCCACATTGTTTGGCTGCAGCAACAAAACGCTCGCTCCATGAGTCCTTAGGCGAGGCAGGAACCTTTCCCTGACTGAACACAGCCTGCCAGAAAACTATGTCCTGTGCCTGAAGCTCAACCGCTTTTTCCAGAATCCAGGCCCGACGGCTGGTCTTATTCCAGCCTATAGCCAAAGTCAGGCGCCCATCCGGAGCCGAAGTTTGGCGGTCTTCCACAAGCTCCAAAGTCGCTTGGTGTTTGGTAGTCTCTTTAATGACAAAAAGACCGGAGCGTCCCTGCCCGTCGAAAAGACGAATTTGTGTTCCTGGCTTGCCTCGTAAGACCTTCAGCAGGTGCTTGGCTTCCGGGCCATCCAGAACAAAAGGAGGCTCCCATCGTTCCGGTTCGAGATAAAAACTATTCAGTCGGGCCATAAAGATTAGGACAGCTTCGTACGTGCAGTTCCCTTGGTGTAGAAGGGGAGTTCTGTTCGTTCGGCATCAAGTTCAACCCGGGCTCCCTTGATCTTGAAGCGGGTACGTTCGGCTTCGGCCACGTCAACATATGCCAGTGCAATACAATGCCCCAGGCTGGGAGCGATTGATCCACTGGTAATATACCCGGCTTCACGACCAGCCGTGGTCAGAACCTTGTCGTGATGACGCGCACTGCGGCGTCCTTCAATTTTCAGCGCCAGTAGCTTCTGACGAACATTACCTAATGCGTCCTTGCCGATGAACTCATTGTCTCCGCCCAGCAGAAACCCGTATCCGGCTTCCATGGGAGTATGTTCGGTGTCCAGATCTTGTCCATACAGGGGATAACCAAGCTCCAGACGAAGGGTGTCACGTGCACCAAGCCCTGCAGGTTCCACAAAATCCACGGACATAAGGCTTTCCCAAAGGGACAAGGCCTTGTCTGTGGGTAGGTAGAATTCGTACCCCAGTTCGCCGGTGTATCCGGTACGGCTGACGATCATGGGCGCATTTTCAAACTCAACTGTCTCGAAGTTGAAGTATTTGATGTGGCTGAAAGATGTTCCAAGAGCCTGTTCCAGAGCTTCCAGCGCCTTGGGGCCCTGCAGGTCTATTTTGGCAGTCTGGGCAGATCTGTTTTCAAAGGTAATACCATGAGGAAGATGGGATTGGCACCAAGCGAAATCCGATTCTTCACACGCGCCGTTAACGACCAGCATGTATTCATCTTCAGCCATACAGTAGACGATCAGATCGTCCAGTACGCCGCCTTTTTCATTAAGCATGAAGCCATAGCGGCACTTTCCCACAGCCAGGGTATCCAAGTTGTGGGATACGATCTTGCCGAGTCCTTCTTTCGCTCCAGCACCCTTGAGGAAAAATTCCCCCATATGGCAAATGTCGAACAAGGAGGCAGCTTCACGGGTATGGTTATGCTCGTTGATGATTCCGGTATATTGGACAGGCATTTCCCATCCCGCGAAATCCACCATTTTAGCCTTGAATTCCTTATGCCAACCATTAAGTGGGGTCGTTTTTAACGTGGACAAAATTATTTCCTCCTGGTGGAAGTGATTTCTAAGCTAGGTATTATGAGTGAAAAAACTTCGGAATTCAACAACTGCATTGATGAATTCTCCGCAAGACGGGACGATTGGGTGGAATTCTTCGTACCTTATCAAGAGGCGGATAAAAGTGGACTACACCGCCATGGCTGCATCCGGAGATTCCTGCCTGGACTTCCTGATGGCTTCAAATTCGTCCAACAAGGCGACGATTCGCCCGTACAATTTACGTATGCGTAACCCGTATTGGGTAAGATGATCTTCGTGCGGCTGGATGTACGTCCTTCGCAGATAGGAGTCATTAAGAATTTCTTCTCCAATAACAAGGATACTTTCAACAAGTTCATCAAAATAGTTGACGATCTCGAATTTCAAATCATTGAGCATCTCAACAGTTAGCTCAAGCTGTCCAAGATAGTTGAGGTCTTCCCCCTTGAATTGCCGCTGACGCAAATCTTCAAGAACCTTCACCTTGCGGGCCTGCTGTATATAGCTATACTTGGCCCAGACCTCTCGGTAAAGCTCGTGAATGCTATTAAACTCATCAATATTCTCAGGGCTCAACAGATAACTGTCCAACACCTTGATGACTTTTGCAAAAAATTCGTCGGAATATCCGATAATCCGGCGTTGATGTTTGGACAGCCATGCATAAAGAAATTTCAGACGATCCTCATGCCGCTCCGTATTTTCAATCACTTCGTTGCGTTTGTAGACAATGGCTCCTGAATATTCTCCCCGCACAATGTCAGTCAAACGAAGCACCATGTTATAGGTGTCTTTTATAATGTTAATGTCTTTACGGGCGTGTCCTGTAATCGGATGGATAATTTCCTGGCTTTCCACTGAAAGGGCACGGGCTTGGCGTACGTTTCCCGGATTGAATTTATGCTGTTTGTAGATGACCCGAAGAATGATCACTCTTTTCTTGGAGTCGACGAAATATCCACCTTTACGCAGCTTGCGAATTGCATCCACTTGGTCCGATTCAACCTGAACCAGTGCAATTTTTTCTATTTTGGGATAGCGTTTGTTTTCCGGAGTTGCGTAGAGTGTGGTCAGAGTACGATCGGATTGTCCCAACACACGGACAAGAAACTGTTCTCCCATCCTGAATAAACGTCTGGAAAAAAGAGCTGCAGAAGTACGGCGTTCCGACGCAATGGGGAAGCCATATAATTCCATGAGGAATTGGTAGACGAAAAGCCTATTGCGTTCGTAACGGTAGTTATCTCCATGGGTAAATTTCCCAAGACGCAGTCCAAATCGTTTGATTTCCGAATCCAGATCGGCAGGAAGGGAGCCGAACACTCCGGAAAGGTAGAACTCTCCGTTCGGATCAGTGGAAAAAACCTGCGCCCTGTCCATATCGACAAGATACTTGAGCAGGGCAGGGTAGTTTTCGAGATAATTGACGTCTTTTGTTCCAAAATCTTCCACAAAACTATCCCGATATTTTTGCGGAAGGCGGGAACGAACCGTATCCAGGTTCTGGCGCATCACGGAATTTTCCAGCGGACAACTATGTCCTTCCGTATGATCCGGAATTTCCATGATGTTGTGCAGCCTATCGAACTGAAAAATTTCCTGAAAAGAATTTATAGGTCGGTCCAAAGCAACCAGAAGAAGACCGGGGAGGTCTTTGTATTCATACAATTCGGGCTCAAAAGATGGTAAAAGAGAACGCGAATCCACCAGAGGGTAGTCCCCAACCTCGCAATAAGGTTTGAGCAGGCAGTATTTGATGTGGACCAGGTCTAGAAAATTTTTCAGTTTGGCAAGTGTGTTGATGATGACAACATCGGAAAACTCCGTAGAGGCCCCCCAGTCAAACCCCGGAACTTTGGAAAATGCTTTTTTCCACATAGGTGGTTCGCTTCCTTGAAAATGCTGTCACATGAATTCAGTTTGCATTAGCTTTCGAAAAAAGAACCGCCTCCTTACAACGCCCCTCCCGTTTTAGGTACAAGCGGATCTTTTATTCAATTGTAAGCAAAAAAAGACGTTCTTTACACGAACGCATCATACGTGCGTCTATTGTAGGCTAATTTTTCCTTCGATTCCAGTACAAAAAAGGCATCCCGTCCAGCTGTTTCCACAGGAAGAAGGTAAGAGTCTCGGAAACTCCATCGGTCGCATTGACACCTTCGGTATCTTTTTCATAATGATCGGATGAAGCGAGGACAACTTCTTGGTTCTTCTTTGTTTCGGGGACGGCTGAACTTTTCCAACGGAAATATGTTTCCTGATCAGCTCAATGATTTTACTTCACGGTCGCCACTGAAACTGAAAGGGAGTCCCATTCTTATGAGAAAGCTCGATCAGTGTCCGCGAGCCAAAATCAATGCCCAGCTCTGCAACTGTACTTATTCCGGATGTTCCAGGCACGGTTTGTGCTGCGAGTGTCTGCACTATCACCGCCAGCGGGGAGAACTGCCCGCTTGTTATTTTTCCGAAGAAGAGGAAAAAACGTATAACCGCAGCGTAGAGTTCTTTTTGGAACAACAAAGCAAGAAATAGGAAAGGCATGCTTGCCACAACTACGGCACAACAGCTTCTCAATATCATATGCAATGTGTTTGATTCCTATTCGGCAGTCTTGTTTCTTCCCGAGGGAAAAAAGGAACAATACCATCTGACTGCTTATTTCAGTCTGGGAGATCGCATTCGAAAGGACGCGCTTATATCGCCCGGGCAGGGACTTGCAGGCTGGATCATCCGCAATCGTGAACCGCTTCTCATTAATAATTTCGACCAAAAGCGCGGCATTCTCGGGTATTACGAAGCGGGTGAGGAATCCAATATTCGTGCATTTATGGGCTGCCCTTTGGATCGAGGGTTGGGTGCTCTTTGTCTTGATAGCAAAAGAACTTACTCTTTCAGCCCCAAAGATCAAAAAATTCTCACTCAGTTCGCCCAGCTTATAGGCAATCTGAGTCAGCACGCCTGCGCCCTGGAGGCCGGAAGCGCCCAGTACAGGTATTACAGCGCCCTCAAAGTGTTGGGAGAATTACGCGCAAAGATTCAGCGCTGGGGAGACTTTCTGGAGAATCATTTGTCCATCGTGTCGCATGCTGCCGGACTTTCTCATTGCATGTTGGCGGCCCGAGACGAAACTGGCGAAAATTATTTTGTAGAAGGTAGTAACCTGCCGCTGTCTAAAGCTACGGAACAAGCGTTGTTTTCAGTCCATGCAGGAGCCGTGGGCTGGGTATTTCGAAACAACTCGCCATTGGTCGTCGGTAACAACGAGGGAAGTGCTTCTGCCGGTCCTTTGTTTGGCAAGGGAAGCGGCCTGCCCGATTTTGCTTCAGCCATATGTCTCCCTCTTGTTGTCAACAAAAAGACAAGGGGGGTTTTGGTTCTTTCCGACCTTGATCGTGTGAGTATTAATGATGAGCTGCAACATTTTGCAAATATAGTTGCCGACAACTTGGCTCTTTTTTTAGAAAATTTATATCTTAAAAATCGTTTGACCACCCGTGGCGTAGCGGAATAATATTCCCCACCGTAACGGTGTTTCTACTTTCTTTTGCGGGGGTGAAAAGATTGTGGAAATAAGGACTCCAGCCCATCAACCCGTACAGCGGACAAACATAATTTTATCCCGCTGAAAGCCACCCGAAGGAACCGCATGATATTCAAGCGATTGTTGAGCTTTCTTGGCAAGAACCTAGCCATGGACCTGGGGACGGCCAACACCCTTTTGTATACAAAAAACGATGGGATCGTACTGAACGAACCCAGTGTTGTTGCAAGGGATGCCCGTACCGGCGCCATTATTGCCGTCGGCAGGGAAGCCAAAGAGTACATGGGACGCACTCCCGACAGAATTCAGGCCATCCGCCCCATGAAGGACGGCGTCATTGCAGACTTTGAAGTCACCAAAGAAATGATCGCCTTTTTTATTCGTAAGGTTATTCAAGGGCTTAATATTATTAAACCGTCCATTGTCATCTGTGTTCCCACGGGCATAACGCAGGTGGAAAAGAGAGCGGTTATCGAATCTGCCCAACAGGCGGGGGCAAGAGAGGTTCGCCTGGTGGAAGAACCGATGGCGGCTGCCATCGGGGCAGGCCTTCCTATTGAAGAGCCGGTTGGCAACATGGTCGTGGATATCGGCGGGGGAACCACGGAAGTCGCTGTTATTTCTCTTTCCGCTGTCGCATATGCCAAATCCGTCCGTGTAGCTGGTGATGAGATGAATGAAGCCATTCAGCGATTTTTCCAAGATGAATTTCAAATGCTTATCGGGGAAAACCAGGCAGAACGAATTAAAATTGCCATTGGTTCTGCGTATCCTCTGCCACAACCTCTTAGCCTGGAAGTTGCTGGCAAGAACGTAGTAACCGGCACGCCAGACACCATTACCGTAACAGACGGGCATATTCGAGAAGCAATCAAAGAACCGGTCACCACGATTGTTCGTGCAACAAGGGCAGCCTTGGAAAACACCCCCCCTGAGCTGGTTGGGGACATCGCACGAAACGGTTTGCTCTTGGCTGGTGGTGGAGCTCTCCTTAAAGGCCTGGATAACCTTATTGCCGAAGAGACAAAGTTGAACGTTTTTCTCGATGAGGACCCTCTGACCACCGTAGTACGGGGGACGGGACGAACGATGGAAGACAGCGACCACTTCAAGAATGTCTTCATCAACTAAAACAATCCGACCAATCGGATAAATTTTTACAAGGCGGTCCATTGACCGCTTTGTTTTTTTTGGGGAGCACTTGCATAATGAATAAAGATCTAGGGCACCTGCAGCGGGAACTGAATCGTGTAATTGAACAGGCCGGACAAATGATCATTTCGGCAGCCGGTGAATCCAAAAACATCCGCAAAAAGGGCCGTATAGACCTCGTCACGGAAACAGATCTCGCAGTAGAGAATTTTCTCAAGGAAAAACTTACAGCTCTGGAACCAGCCAGCCGTTTCCTTGCCGAAGAGACTGCTTCGGATGCAGAATTGCTGGATATGACCTGGATCATTGATCCTGTGGACGGCACAACAAATTTTGCCCACAGTCTTCCGTTTGTGGCCACCTCCGTGGCTTTGTGGCTGAACGGCGAGGTCGTCATGGGGACTGTCAACACGCCGCTGTTGGGTGAACTGTTCACGGCCTGCAAGGGAGGGGGAGCGCATTGCAACGGCACTCCAATTCAGGTTTCCCCGATCGAGCGCATGGAAGACAGCCTGGCAGCAACGGGATTTCCATATGCCACGGAGCTGTACCTGAAAAAAGTGTTGATTCAGATGGAAGCGATGCTGAAGGCCACACAGGGAATCCGGCGCCCCGGCGCCGCAGCGATCGATATGGCCTATGTGGCATGCGGACGGTATGAAATGTTCTACGAATACGACTTGAAGCCTTGGGATACGGCCGCAGGCTGCTTGCTTGTCGCTGAAGCAGGCGGACAAATCAGTAGGATGGACGGAAGTCCGTATTCTTTGGGCGCTAAAGATATCCTGGCCAGTAATAGCCGGTTGCACAAACAGGCGGTAGACTTACTCCAAGGGGCTCTGACCAATATTTAAATGGGACTGAAAAGATACAATCAAAAGGAAGAGGCAGGGAAAACCACTCCCATGTCCCATAAAAGAAGCAGGGAAGGGCTGAGCATCTCCCGGTAGTGCTCTACGAGGCTGCTGATTTCCTCATGGTCGAAAAAAAATCCGTTTTTTACAACCGGATGTGAATGAATATGCTCCAGAGGAACCATACCTGTTGAAAAGACACTTATAAAAGCATTGCCCGTACTTGGCCCGGCCAGAGCCTGCCCTATGGGACGCAACCCTTGCAGCGTTATACCCAGTTCCTGTGAAAGAGCAGCCAGAGCGGTCTCTTCGGCGGATTGCTCTGCACATATAGGGGCGGATGTGGAGACATCCCACAAGGATTTTCCCCTCTTTTTCAATGCTTCTTTTTTTTGTAAGAAAATTTTGTTTTTTTCGTTGTAGACAAGAACTATAACCTGTCTATGATAAAGAGCCTGCCGCCGAACGTCTTCCAAAGGCATATACCCGACAGGTTTATCATGCTCGTCTACAACTTCGATAAGATGTTCCAAAAGTTCAGCTGCCGCTGCCTCCTGTTTATCCGAAGACGAATTGGAAGCTGGCTGATTCAATTTTTTACCGGCAATGGACATAAGGCCATGTTCCTTAATAGGGACTGATAACACATTGGAGTTTAGTACCCTTGAACAGCACGTCGGTCAAAGATGAACCGTTCAGCCCGCCATGCAAGCTGAATGAAAACGACATGCAGGATGTGGCTGACCTGGAAAAGGTCTGCTTTACTTTTCCCTGGACCGAAGAACAGCTGAGGGTAGGGGTACGTGAACAGGTTGTGCATGTGCTGGGAATATGGAAAAATAAAAGACTGATAGCTTACTGCTCATTTTATATTGCGGCGGAACAGGCAGATATCGTGAATATCGCTGTGTTGCCCGAATTTCGAAGGAAAGGGCTGGGGAATAACCTCCTCAAAGGGGTTCTTCAATATGCGGCCCGGATCGGCATAGAACGAATGTTTCTGGAAGTTCGTGAATCCAACGATGCAGCCCGAACCCTCTATCGATCCAATGGATTCACGCAAGTAGGGCTGAGAGCAAAATATTATCCGGACAATGGAGAAGATGCTCTGGTTATGGCCCTTGATCTTTCCACGCATTAAAAACGGGGTTTCCCGAAACAGGGAGAAAAGACAATGAAGTTTATTGACGACATTGACGTATCTGGCAAGCGACTGTTTATGCGTATGGACTATAACGTACCGGTAAAAAATGGAGTTATCCAGGACGAGACTCGAATAGTCCAGAGTCTGCCGACTCTTCGGCACGCACTTGATAACGGCGCAAGCCTCGTTTTGTCCTCGCATTTGGGAAAACCCAAGGGCAAAGTCGTTCCCGAGTTGACACTCGCGCCTGTAGCCAAGAGGGTAGGGGAGCTTCTCGGTATGGATGTCCCCCTGGCTCCAGACTGCATTGGAGATGAGGTAATGAGCATGGTTACATCGCTCAAGGCTGGGCAGATAATCATGCTGGAAAACCTGCGATTTCACGAAGGGGAGACTGCGAACGATCCTGAATTTGCCAAGGCCTTGGCAAAACTCGGAGACATCTATGTGGACGATGCCTTTGGACTGGCCCATAGGGCGCATGCTTCCAATGTTGGGGTGACCCAGTACGCACAGATGTCGTGTGGAGGACTTTTGCTCAAGAAGGAATGGGAATTCCTGGGCAAGGCGCTGCATAACCCGGAGCGACCTTATATAGCTGTTTCCGGCGGCTCCAAAGTATCCACGAAAATGGGTATTCTCAAATCCCTGATCAAACATGTAGACGCCATGATCATCGGGGGGGCCATGGCAAACACCTTTTTGTTGGCTCAGGGTTTTAACCCCGGGGGCTCCCTGGTCGAGCGCGACCACTTGGACGACGCCAAAGAGGTACTCAAGTTGGCGGAAGAAAAAGGGGTAACCCTCCATTTGCCAATGGATTTTATTCTTGGAAAGGGAATCGAGGACTCCACACCGTCCGGCACCTGCGATGCCGGAGATATTCCGGATGACCAGATGGCCCTGGATGTAGGCCCTAAGACAGTGGAGAGTTTTACTCAAGCCCTTGCCGGAGTAAAAACAGTCCTTTGGAACGGACCTGTTGGAGTATTTGAGAACCCAGCTTTTGCAGCCGGGTCTAAAGCTCTGGCCAAATGCATTGCAGGACTCGACGCCCTGACCATTGTTGGAGGCGGCGATACCGATGCACTTATTCACAGCGAGCATATGGCTGACCAATTCGACTTTATTTCTACTGGTGGAGGGTCTTTCCTCGAATTTATGGAGGGCGCGGACCTACCTGCATTCAAAGCTCTTAAGGAGGCATGCTAATCATGAAAAAGCTTATGGCCGCCAACTGGAAGATGTTCAAAACTCGTGCTCAGGCCCAACAAACAGCTAATGAGCTGTTAGGGCTTATTGATGGTAAACTTCCTTCCGACAGGGAAGTGCTCATATTCCCGCCGTTCACAGCTTTGAGCGAAGTCGCCGAAGCAATGCGCGGTAAACAGGGGTGTGCTTTCGGAGCTCAAAATTTTTACCCCCGTGAGGATGGCGCTTTCACAGGTGAGATTTCCCCCGCCATGCTGAAAGATGCCGGGTGCACCTGGGCTCTGGCTGGGCATTCCGAACGTCGTTGGGTCTTTGGCGAGGATGATGCCTTGGTTGGTGAAAAAGTCGCTTATGGACTCAACCAGGGACTTCGCATGATCTTGTGCATCGGAGAAAAAATTGAAGAGCGCAAAGCCGGAAAACTGTCTCAGGTAATTGCCGAGCAGCTTCAAAAGGGACTTGCTGGGATAAAGGATATCACTCCCGGTGACCTTGCCATTGCTTATGAGCCTGTCTGGGCCATTGGAACCGGTGAAGTTGCCGGCCCTGATGAAATTTTAGATGCACATGCCTGTGTTCGCAAGGAACTTGCTGAAATACTTGGAGATACAGCCATGGAAACCCCCATTTTATATGGGGGAAGTGTCAAGCCGGACAATGCTTCCGCAATAATTGCGCTTGACAATGTGGACGGAGTGTTGGTAGGTGGCGCAAGCTTGTTGGCTGAGAGCTTCAGCCGCATTGTTTTAGCATAATTGCATTCTCTACACAGGACATAGTATTTTGGACGGACTTGTACTTACCATACACATCATTGCTTGCCTCATTCTTATTGTGGTCGTTCTCCTGCAGAGCGGCAAAGAAGGAATGGGAGTCATTTTCGGCGGCGGTGGCGGTTCCGTTTTCGGTAGTTCCGGAGCGGGTGGCCTGCTTGTGAAAGTGACGACGGTGGTCGCGATAATTTTTCTCGCAACATCCTTGACATACAACAAGCTTACAGGTACTAAAGCCGTCTCGTCGGGATCGATCATGAGCGACGTTAAAGCCGTCGAAGAGATCGAAGCTGACAAGAAGGAAGATACCGCCAAGCCTAAGGTCCTTTTTGAGGATGCCGGACAACCTGCGAGTAACTCTTCGAACTAGCCTTCATTGAAACAATACTGCGGAAGTGGTGGAACTGGTAGACACGCTATCTTGAGGGGGTAGTGGCCAAAAGCCGTGGGGGTTCGAGTCCCCCCTTCCGCACCATGAACACAAAAGCCCAGTCTCAAATGACTGGGCTTTTTTTTATGCGACCTCATGTCAAAGACTTCCGTCCTTGTTGAATTCTGTCTTTTCATAGGGAGCGCTGCGTCTTCCACCTTTCGGTGTAATTATTATACATTCCTTTTTTTCGTGCTCTGCGGCATCAAGCGAATAGAGCCATCATTTTATTCGTAAGCGTTGCGACCCAAAACTCGACCTGTCATGCACCTCTGACAAACTGAACTTCCAGCCACTAACCGCGCAGATCGCATCTTGCAGCTATGTTGCCCCAAAAACTCCGTCACCATTCATTGTCCAACAACCGAGCTTTGTTCAGGCCGCGTTGCCGGATCACTGGCGCAGCACATATGGGCTGCTAGCTGTGATGTTGGATTCGTTCTGGTAGAAAGACCTCTACCTACTCCTTTCCTCCAGAAACAGCCCCATAGAAGCAATGTATTTTGTTTTGTCTTGTCCCTTTGAGAATTCGCCGTAACAAATGCGTTGTTGATCCACCCAAAAAACGACGTGTCCGGCAACTTGAGGTACTCGAGGCTGCCTGTTTTGAGACGATCTATTTTGTTTGTTGGGGGAGAAGGACGGGGGCTACGACTTGGGGCAGCCGCGCTTCCCTTGATGCCAACGGTTTACAGACTGCTCACCAGCCCGAATCCGTGACCGGAGTCATGGCAAGCCGTGCCGATTTCGATGGGAAGTGAGGAAATGTTAGTGTCTCAGGACAACCTCAGTAGACAGGATCTGTACAGTTTGAGCATGTCGTCTCAGCAAATTGATTGTATTGGGATACTAGTTATATATGCCCTATTTCGAGTTTCATGTTTTACTGATACGTGTACGAGTTGAGCCTAGGAATGCCCACATATTGGTTTTATGTAAGGCACGTACTCCGAGACAAATAAACGCCTGCTGGTTTTGAATGCCTTTCTGGCCGAAACCACAAGCAATAGGTAAAGTTTTTTTCCCGTACCGTCGATAAAGGGGATAGGAGAAGGAGCCAATGAATAAATCCGCTACCCATACCAGTGACGATTCGGATAATGCGACAAGCATTGCTGAACGAGCTGAAAAAATAGCCTCTCTCAAAGAACGGGTACGCAAGGGGACTTATGTACTGCGTACCGAAATTATTATTGATGAAATTTTATCTGAGGGACTTCTTGGACATAAGCAGGATGTGAAAGAGGAGTAAGGCATATATAAACAGGCCGTAATCAGATTTGCCGGAGACTTTGATGGCGACTCGTTCAACCTGCAGCTGTCAAATACAAATCGATTTTCAACTCAATTCACGAGGTTAGCCTGCCCCTCAACAATCTCAGAAAGTTTGATATTTCACCGTCTTCCTACCTCTCTGCCCAATAAAAATTCTCCGTGGCTACGGCCCTGGAGTGCCGCTCTGAATGCTTTCCCCGCCAAAAATACAAAGCACCTAGACGACAGCAGCTCTGACTATCTGTTGAAATCATCTTGGACAGTCTCTTGTTAGCGTCCATGTTGGACTCTTTACATTTGTCCAGATAAGCAAAACATGCGCATTGATCACTATGGAATATCCAACCAGCAATCTTGATAGCGGGCAATTCATGAGTACCAAGGATTTTTAGGATCTTGGGGCTATCCTGTCGACTCAATCAAACAAAGCAGAAGAGGGAAGCAGTTGATTTTCCACAAAGTTCTTTTTCCAATTGGTACCACTCAAATAACAGGATTTGTCGGGCAAACCAATCGGAAGAGTTGAAATCACAAAAAGAAAAAAGCCCCCGCACAGGGCAGGGGCTTTTAGAACAATAAAAAAACTGACCGAACTATTTAAAAAAGTTCTTCCAGCTGAGTCAGATCCTCATAGGTTTCACGCTTTCTCACAAGTTTTGCATTGGAACCGTCAACCATCACTTCCGCAGCTCTTGGCCTCGCATTATATTGCGACGCCATGGTAAAGCCGTATGCCCCGGCAGAAAACGCAACAAGATATTCCCCGTGTTCAACCGCTGGAATTTCCCTGTCCCTGGCGAGAAAATCGGTCGATTCGCAGATACCCCCGACAACATCTACGGAAAGGGGAGCACGTCCCTGTTCAACGACCTCTTCAATGCGGTGAAAAGAACCATAGAGGGCAGGGCGTACAAGGTCGTTCATGGCAGCATCAACGATGACAAAATGCTTCAGCTCTGTCTTCTTGTTGTAGAGAACCTTAAACACCAAAATGCCCGCATTCCCTGCAATTACACGCCCCGGCTCCAAAATCAGGGTCAAAGGAAGCCCGGCCAGTTTTTCTTTGAGTGCCTTGCCGAATTCGGCGGGATGAGGTGGTTCTTCCTCGTCATAGGTAATGCCCAAACCGCCACCCAGGTCCAGGTATTTGATATTTATGCCTTCATCCTGAAGATTTTTATAAAAGGCGAGCAGTTTGTCCAATGCCTCCAGGAAGGGATCCAAAGAGGTCAGCTGCGAACCAATGTGGCAATCGATTCCAGTAGGAACAAGGGCTGCATGTTCATGTGCATAACGATAGGCTTCCAGACTTTTTTTCAAATCCAAGCCAAACTTGTTTTTCTTCATCCCGGTAGAGATGTAGGGGTGGGTATGGGGGTCCACGTCGGGATTTATACGAACGGCAACGTTGGCGACTTTCCCGCAATCCTGGGCCACCCGACCAATGGAATGCATTTCTTCCAAAGACTCTACATTGAACTGCAATATCCCGGCATCTAGGGCCCGACGAATATCTTCATCCGTTTTTCCTACCCCGGAGAACACAATGCGCTCGCCGGGAATGCCCGCTTTAAGTGCCCTGTACAGTTCTCCGCCGGAAACGATATCGACTCCCGCGCCCATCTCGCCCAACAATTTGAGAATACTCAGGTTGCCATTTGCCTTGACCGAGTAGCAGGTCAGATGATTCATGCCGTCAAAAGCTGAATCAAAGGCATCAAAATGTCTGCGGAATGTGGCAGCACTATAAACGTACAATGGAGTGCCATATTCCTGTGCAAGCTTTTCTACGTCGACTTCTTCGGCCATTAACCGGCCGTTTTTACGTATAAAATGGTTCATCACTCACTCCCTTGCATTACTGAAGCACCCCCGAATCGGCTGGGGGAAGTTTTTCCAAAGTATTGATTCCAAACAGACGAAACCTCAAAGGCTTCTCGGAATCAAGTCCGCAATAGCTGATCTGAACCGTGTCGCCAAGCATATGAACACGATCATCAAAGAGGGAGAATACAGCACGCCTTTCCGGCTGAAAAGGACAGGTGACACAGCCGTCCTGTTCAAGCAAAAGGGCAAAGTGGTCAAGGTTATCTGCATTCCCCTGAATGACGGCCTTAAGCAACAGGCAGTCGTTTTCTCGGTCAAAACTTACTTTGACAAACGAAAAAGCGTCCTGTTCGCCCTGGGGTTCTGGCCAGCCTTTTACGCCGCATCCACTGGAAACGACAAGAAAGACCCCCAACAAACATGCCCCAAGAAAAGGAACAATTTTTTTCATGATTCATCCAGTGCTTTTTTCCATTCATGGATCAAATTCAACGCTTGGAGCGGGGTCAGTCCGTTGACATCCAGATCGTTGAGGGCGTCCAATAACGGATGATGTATAGGTTCTTCCAGACTTTTTTTGCTTTCCTTAGGTTCAGAGAGCCCGGGCAAAAGAGTCTGTCTGGCAATTACCGCGGCGCTGGCATCACGAGCATCCCCTCGGGCAGCCTCAAGATTTCCCAAAATCTCCTTGGCCCTCCGTACGACATTCTGGGGTACCCCGGCAAGCTTGGCAACTTCAATGCCGTAACTCTGGTCGGCAGGGCCAGGTACCATTCGTCGCAAAAAGATAATGTCGCCCTTGAACTCTTTCACCGCAATATTGTAGTTGCGTACCTGGGGCAGCATCCCCTGAAGGGCAGTCAATTCATGGTAGTGGGTGGCAAACAGGGTACGCAATCCGTGATGTTTTGCCGCCAGTTCTTCGGCCATTGCCCAAGCCAGCGCCAACCCGTCAAACGTGCTCGTCCCGCGGCCAATTTCATCCAAAATGATAAAACTGCGTCGGGTTGCCTGCCTGAGAATGCGGGCTGCCTCCATCATCTCCACCATAAATGTACTTTGCCCGCCAGCCAGATTATCTGAAGCGCCAACCCGGGAAAAGATCCGGTCGACCAATCCGATGGACGCCTTGGCTGCCGGAACGAACGATCCTATTTGAGCGAGCAGGCAGATGATGGCCGACTGACGCAGGACCGTGGACTTACCAGCCATATTGGGACCGGTGATGAGAAGGACCCGCGAAGAATCCCCCACATGCAAATCGTTTGGCACAAAGCTGGCAGCGCCTTGCACGGATTCAACGACGGGATGTCGGCCTCCTTGAACTGCAATCTCCAGGCCTTCATGCAATTCCGGCCTTACCCAGTCATTTTTACGCGCTTTTTCGGCAAGTCCCTGGCAGTAGTCTATCTGGGCTATAATTTCCGCCATAAACATCAATCTGGGGCGGGCCAGCCCAAATTCTTCACGCAGCTCCTGAAAAAGATCGTATTCCAGCTGCTTGCGTTTTTCAGAGGCTCCCAACAGCCTGTCTTCAAGGTCCTTAAGCTCGGGGGTTATAAACCTCTCGCTGTTGACCAGGGTCTGACGACGGATAAAATGGTCCGGAATTTCTGCCTGAACAGACTTGGAAAGCTCAAAATAATATCCAAAGACACGGTTGAACCCAAGCTTGAGCTTGGGCAGGGCATACTCGACACGTTCACGCTCAAGCAATTTCTGCAGCTTCTGCTCACCGTGCTCGGTCAATTCCAGCATTTCATCAAGGTCGGCATTATAGCCCATCTGAAACAGCCCGCCCTCCGTGATCACCGGAGGAGGGGAGTCAACAAAAGAGGCAGCAAGCTTTGCATGCAGGTCATCAAGCATGTCCCAACTTTTCAATGCCTGCTCAACCGCCTGTGGTGCATTCTCGGTCAAAAGGTGCCCATGCAAGGCGGGCAGGCAGGAAAGGCTGCTGCGGAGGGCAATGAAATCACGCGGAGTGGATCTGTTAAGACTGATGCGTGTCGACAGACGCTCCAGGTCGTATACGGCATTCAAGGCACTTCGTACCGAAGCTCGCAGGGAATCGCTCTTATATAGCCATTGAACAGTGTCCTGGATTCCCTTGATGGGTTTCAGGTCTCGCCATGGATTACGCAGTCGCGTTTCCAAAAGTCTGGCACCCATGGGGGTCAGGGTGGAATTAACCACATGCAGCAACGTGCCACGCCCCGTACGTCCGTCCAAGGTTCTGAAAATTTCGAGATTTCGTTCCGTTACTTCATCAAGGATACAAAACTTGCTCAGATTCAGCGGCTGAAATTGACCCAGATGGGCAGGGCGCTTTTTCTGCGTCTGCTGAACATAGGCTAAAAGGGCACCGCATGCCCTTACAAGTTCGGGTTTGTCCTGCAGGTCCAGGGCGTCCAGACCTGCAACACTCTGGGCATCAAGAACCGCCGATTCAGACGGCTTGAAATCAAAATAAGGGCGGGACTGCAGAAACGTGACTTTGTCCTTCAAATCGGCAAACTGCCGCGGCACACTGGCTACGTTGGCAAGAAGGATTTCGCTGGCGTCGATTTTTGCCAGCCATTGCCAAAGAAATATCTCACTGCGATTTTCAAAACCAGTCCATTCGCCAGTGGAAAAGTCAATCCAGGCCAAGGCCCCGGTTTGCTTGTCAGCGTTATAGACGAGCGCTGCGAGATAGTTGTGCCGCTGAGTTGATAAATTGGAATCCTCAACGACAGTTCCCGGAGTAAGTACCCTGGTAACAGCTCTTTTGACCAGGCCTTTGGCCTGTTTGGGGTCTTCAATCTGGTCGCAAATGGCAACCTTGAAGCCTTTTTCCATAAGCTGGGCCAGGTAAGTTTCCGCCGCATGGTGCGGAACCCCGCACATGGGAACTCCCGATTCCTTCTTCTTGTCGCGGCTTGTAAGCGTGATATTCAAAGCACGCGAAGCTATCTCCGCGTCTTCAAAAAACATTTCATAAAAGTCGCCCATTCTGTAAAACAGAAGGCAGCCTGGATGCTCTTGCTTGACCTGGAGATACTGCTCGAGCATGGGAGTAAGTTTTTGATTTGAAGGTGAAGCTGTAGACATGGAGGGGTAAATACCTGATGCGCGCCGTGTTTACCAGCATCGAATGGAGCCCCGGGGGCTGGGGGATTCAAAACAAGTTAAAGCAATGGTTGATGTTAATGACTCAATTTGTATTGGTGTCGCGTTCGTTTAATTTTTATCATTTTAAAAATACAGCAGTACACAACGGCACGTCATCTGGTGGGATTCGCCCGTCATACAACGTTTTGAGCGCCAGCGCCTGAGTGACCTGGAAAAATTGTGTGTTAGGTCACGGTCTTCAAGCAAAATACATATCTTGTGGCCACATACTAGTCGTTAAGATGCATGCGAAAACGTATGCTGTGCCATGAGTTGCACTTGGGACAAATAAAAAAGGTCTGATCCCACTTCAGGCCGCAAACCCCGCAAACAAAACGCTTTACGTATCGGGCGCACCCTATGAGGTAGTGCAAATGGTTTTCAAAGGTGGGAGAAAGAGTTTGTTCGTCCATGCTGTGGGAAAGCAATTCCAACCGGGCCGCCCAGAAATCCGGGTAAAGCACAAGAGTCTTTTCCAGCCCCAACTTTCCTTCCTGGGTTTGACCACAGGCTAAAAGGAGCATTGCAGAATAGTAGTGCAGGAGAACATCACGGGGAAAATCGTCCAGAAGGGCGGACAGGCTTCGGGCTTGCTCCGGACTACATACTCCTGTTCGTTCCGACTGCTTTTGCCCGAACTGCAGTAAGGGTTCAAAAAGTAAAAAATGGAGTGGCGTATCCACATGGGAAAGCGCTTTGCTCAGGGTCTTTGCGAGTTTGTTGCTGGAACTGGTCAGATCATTCAGTAAAAACTCAGCCCATGCTTCCACTGAAGCTGGATACACGGCAACGGCTTTTTTCAGCAACCGTTTCGCGGCCGAAGATTCTCCGTCATTTTTTTTATCATGAGCCAGGCGAACAAGGTAATGGGCCTGCCCCTGTTCGTGCCCCAACCGTCCGCACAGGTCCGCAGCGCGGGCAAAGGCTCCGCTCTCGGCACATAAGCGGCTGAGTTCCCATAAGATATTGGGATCATCTCCGGAAAGATGTCTTGCCTGCTCCAAGGCGTTCATGGCTCTATCCATGAGCCCGGCTCGTCGAAAATCGCGCCCCAGCTCGTACAGGGCTTTTATCCGTACGTCTTGGGGCAGGTTGGGGCGTGCAATGAGATTATTACGAATGTGGACAGCGCGTTCTATTTCGCCTTTGGAACGGTAAAGATTGCCCAAAGCAAGGTAGGTCTCAACAGCATCTGGGTTGTTTTTTATGACGTGGCTTAATTCGCCGATGGCAGCCTGCGTATCCATGGAAAAAGATGAAATTCCGTCATTGGAGGGGGAGAGCTCAAACGATGAAACGTGTTTGCTCACTGTTTTTTTTAACCAATCCCATGATCCCATGTACGCCGTCCCTCCGGGTGGGACAGACAGCCCACCCGGAATTATACTACTGCAAGTGAAAAACGTGTTAGGCTTGAGCTTCCTCGCAAGCCGGAGCTTCCTGAATATTCTGAGGCTTGGAAGCATACGTATCCTCTTCAAGCGGCAGGGTACGCAGGGTATTCACTTCTTTTTCCAGTTCGGCCACACGATTTTTGCATTTACGCAGCTGGCCGTTGGAACGCATTTTATCTACAAAGAAATACAAGGTGGAAAATACCGATCCGACTAAGAAGGCCCCGAGAATCAAGAGGTACATGGGGATAGGTGCTGAGTGCAGTCCGTTGCCGAGCAACTCGAATTTAAGTTCGAGCGCCTGATTGAGCCCTGCGTTGTTCTGAACAAAAAACACGAGTGCTACAAAAAAACAGACAGCCAACAGGAGGACCTTGATGAAACGCATGGAAGTCTCCTTGTTACGAGGTTGCGTCAAGAAATATGGGTTTCAGCCTATTGTAAGTTGAGCGGAGATGTTCCGGGATAACGTGGGTCTCCCCGAAAACTGCCATAAACGATGCATCGCCGTTCCACCGAGGAACGATCTGAAAATGGAGATGAGCGGCTATTCCCGCACCGGCGGCATCGCCTAAATTCAAGCCGGCGTTGAGGCCATCGGGGGAAAATGCCTTTTTCAGAACCTCCACGCTGATACGAAGATAATCCATAACTTCATGGCTCTCTTGCGTGGTCAGGTCGGTCACACAACAGACATGCCTGTAGGGAACGATCATAAGATGCCCGTTATTATACGGATATTTATTCATAAGCACGTAGCAGGTCTTGCCTCTGGATAAGATCAAACGCTCTTCGTCCTCATCTGTATGCTCGGGAATGCAGAACACGCATTCGTCCGGCTTGGGACCGAGAATATATTGCAGCCTCCAAGGGGCCCAAAGTACTTCCATTAGTTTAAGAACCTTTCACGAACCAGGCGAACCGCCTGTTCCGGTGTCTTGGCAGGAAGAATGCCAGGAATGGAACTCCATTTGCCCAGCACTATGACTTCCTTGCCAATTTTCTTTGCCAACGCCACTTCGGACAACGTTCCCCAGCCGCCGTCGACAGCAATAACGATGTCGGCATTTGCAACAACCAGAAAATTGCGCATCTGCCCCAGTCCTGTGACAATGGACGTATTGATAAATTCGTTGGATGCCCGCTTATCGAGCCCGGGAAGAATGCCTATAGTCCGACCAGAAACACTGGACGCCCCCTCGCTGGCGGCTTCCATTATTCCCCCAAGACCACCGCATACAAGCGTGCAGCCAGCCAGAGCGAGTAGACGCCCCAAACAGCGGGCCGTATCGTATGCTTCTTGTGAGCATTTTCCACCGCCGATAACGGCGATAGTAATGGTACTTGCGTCACCCATTTCAAGCACCCATCCCTTAGAAAACGTCTGTTCTTGTACACGCACAGGGCTCTCAGGGCAAGAAGCGAGACAGGAACCGGCTTGGATAAAACGACGATTCCAGATTTTTCATGCAGTACTTTATTTATTATTCCGCATTTCCTGTGCCAAATGTTTGGCCAAATCCAATTGATCCTCCCGACAGCTTACGGTTCCGTCAATTTTGGCAGCTGTAACCGAACGCATTATTCGTCCGTATGCCGGGCCGGGCTGCAGTCCCATATTACGAATATCTACCCCGGTGATATCGATAGACATATGTTGCAAGGCCGAAAGATAGTGCGAAATAGATTTGCGCACCTCCTCATTGCGGCTGCGAGCCAACAAATACAAAATGCCCTCCAGCGACAAAGGCTCAAGCAGAAAATAAAGCTCGCTTGTTAGCCCGCTACCACCTTTCCATTTTGAAATGCGATAGAAAGTTTCTTCAACATCCAAGCGAAGATTGACCAAATCGGCATGTTCGCGTTTGGAAAGGTTGAGACGCTGGGCCAGCTGATCGATTTCGGTCATCTCCATACCGTTGACCAATCCCAAAAAGTACAACATCCAAGGCTCGGGCTTCGGCTCAAGATAAAGGAGTCGGTACCAATCCAATACCTCTTCAATATGCTCAAGAAATTCAAGTACCTTGCGGGTAAGCTCCAGTTTTGGATGTATAACTTTAAGAATTTGAAATTCCCCCATGCGTATCAGACATTGCCGGGCGTTTTTCTCTTCAAAAATGAGTTTGAGCTCGTGGAAGATCCGGCTGCCGGAAAGGCGGTCGAAAAAATCCATGGAAACAGCATTTTTGATGAGGCGCTCGGTCTGCCCGCCGATATGGAAATCAAACCGCTGCTCAAAACGGATGGCTCGAAGGATACGTGTGGGATCTTCGACAAAGGAAAGGGAGTGGAGTACCCGAACAACCCGATCCTTGATGTCCCGCTGGGCTCCAAAAAAGTCCACCAACCGGCCGAATTTTTTAGGGTTGAGCTGCACGGCCAATGCGTTGATGGTAAAATCACGCCGATACAAATCCATTTTTATGGAAGAAAGTTCCACAGTGGGCAGGGCGGCCGGCTGTTCATAATATTCAAGACGGGCTGTAGCCACATCGATACGGCTGTCGTCCGGAAGGATGACCACGGCGGTCCTGAACTTACGGTGAACCTTGGCTCGTCCACCAAGATTTTTAGCCAAAATTTCGGCAAAAGAAGGGCCATCTCCCTCTACAACGAGATCAACATCCAGGTTGGAACGGCCCAAAAGGAGATCACGGACAAAACCGCCAACAACATACAGCTCATACCCATGTTCATCAGCAAGGTTGCCCGCTTTGCGCAGCAGATCAATATGCCGCTTGGGTAAACGTTCACGCATCAGGGGAAAAACCTGACGTTCCCTTTTTCTGTCAGGCAGCAGTCGTTCCGGTATACGGGCAGGTTCATCAATCAGAATGCGGATCATATCCGTACGAGTGAAAACACCACATACTTCACCTTTTTTGACCACGGGGACCAAGCGTTGGCTGTACCCCAGAATAATCTCCATGGCCTCGTACAGATCGGTTTCAGGTTCCACGGTCCTGACGCTACGCAGCATGTACTCGCGTACTTCGACATTGCCCAATCCATGGGAAACAGCTTTGTCTGCCAGCTGGTGATCGATGATACCAACACACTCTCGAGTCTTTTCATCAATTACCGGCATGGCTTTCAATCCGAAGCGGGTCATAATTTCCGTGGCCGAATGAAGCAGCTCGGTTTTCCCGATGGTTACCGGAGGAGAGGACATAAAACCGTCAACCGTCAAATGAGGGTTGATCTCGGAATAGAGTAGGGCGAAAAGCTCATCTTTGGTTTGGGTCATGGTCCTGTCTTTAACCGATGCCGAAGCTGCGTAAGGATGCCCCCCTCCACCGAAAAATTCGCAAATCCTACTGACGTCAACCTCAGGTACTCTGGAACGGGCGACCAGTGTTATCCGATCCTGCATCCGCCCCAAAGCAAAAAGTACGCTTAGATTTTCCATGTCCATGAGTTTATGGGCAAGAAGGGCGAAATCACCGAGGTATTCTTCGCTGCTTGCTTCCGCAAAAACAACCTCCACACCGTTTATATCGTGCGTGGTAGCATTTTCCAAAAGGGAATGCAGCATGGAGACTTGGTCAGCGGTCAAGTCGCGCGTAAGAAGATCGGAAATAACATTTACGTCCATGCCCCGCCCCATAAGCCAGGCCGCAGCCGACAAGTCGTGCTCCGTAGTGGACATGAACGTAAACGAACCGGTGTCCTCGTAAATACCAAGCCCTATAACCGTCGCCTGTTCTGGCGAAACCTTCTTGTTTTGGAGCATCAACTCGTGCGTTAGGATGGCAGCGGTTGATCCCCATTTTTTTATCACCCCAAAGTCTGCGGGGAGATCTTCTTCGGAATCAGGGTGATGGTCATAAACATGGATATTCAGGTTTTCATTTTCCAGAACCTGTTCAATGTGGGGAAGACGCGAGCGTTGCCTCGTATCCACCACCACAACATTTTTCACCGATTCAGGGGCTATGTCCTTGGCATTGGTGAAATTAAAAAGATAGCACGCACTCTGAATGAAATAGTTGCGCAGGTTCTTTTCCTGACTTCCCGGAAAAACGAGCCGGGCTTCGGGGTAAAGAACTCCAGCGGCCACAATGGCCGCAAGGCAGTCGAAATCCGCGTTGGTGTGTCCGGTGATGATTGTTTCAGCCTGGATTTTATTGTTCATGTGTCACTTGCGATTCTTTGTGGATGATTGCGGATAAATAAACTGGCCAGTGCATCCATTTCGTTCACTTCGACCGTGGATGATGTTGCTCGTGTAATGCACGCAGCCGTTGGGCTTGCACATGTGTATAAATTTCGGTGGCACTGATGTCGGCATGTCCCAAAAGCGTTTGGACAACACGTAAATCAGCTCCGCCCTCCAGAAGATGTGTAGCAAAACTGTGGCGCAAGGTATGTGGCGAAATTTCCCGTCGAATACCGGCCTGCAGCGCATACCTTTTGATGAGTTTCCACACTCCCTGGCGTGAAAGCCGCTTCCCGGAACGATTCAAAAATACGGCTTCATCCACTGGTTTAAATTGGCCTCGCCATGCGGCAAGATAGGAATCGAGCCAGTCCTGTGCCACTTGATGTATGGGAACCAGCCTTTCCTTGCTACCTTTCCCCCATATCCTGAGAATACCCGATTGAGGGTCATAGTCCAGCGGACGCAGATTTACCAGCTCACTGACGCGCAAACCTGCGGCGTAGAGGAGTTCCAGCATGGTCCTGTCGCGGAATCCAAGTTTGGTTGAAGCATCTGGCTGTGCCAGCATGTTGTCCACTTCTTCTATGCTTAAAAATTCAGGCAGTTTTTTGGGGAGCTTCGGATTGTCCAGTAAGGCAGCGGGATCCTCGGAAATCAATCCTTCGTCGGTCAAAAAAGCATACAGCCCGCGCAGAGCAGAAAGATGGCGGGATATGGATCTATTTTTTAAACCAGCCTTGCGCATACGAAGCAGGTACGTGAACAGCTCTTGCTGTCCAGATTGTTCGAGCGTTTTTCCGGAATCATTCAAAAAACTGAGATAGTCGCGAAAATCTGCGTCATAGGCGGAAAGACTGTTTTCTGACAGCCCTTTCACGACAACCAGATGCTCCATGTAGCGGTCCACCCAGGAATGTGAAAGGAGGGGAGTTTCGGAAGTATCCGATGAAGTTTGTTTTTTCGGCATGCGCTCCTCAAAGATGCCTTTTGCACAGACTCTTCGAAAATTATCATAAAGTCCCAAAAGGCAATCATGGCTTTATCGTGTGACTATATTCCGCTCCGTGCCGGAACATCAAGGAAAAGAGCTCCATACTTCGTTTGACAGCTAAAGCGGGCCAATTTAAAGTACTCGGATTAAATAATTGAAAGGAGCGTTCTTCGTTATGTCCCGATTCCCACTCGCCGATAGGCTGGCCAAACTGCCTCCCTATCTTTTTGCCGCAATTGACAAGGCCAAGGCCGAAGTTCAGGCCCGTGGCGTCGATATCATCAGCCTGGGTATCGGCGATCCCGATCTCCCCACGCCGGACTTCATTATTGAAGCTCTGCACAGAGGGGCGAAAAACCCGGAAAACCACAGGTATCCCTCGTATGTAGGGATGAAATCCTTCAGGCAGGCCGTAGCCGACTGGTTTCCCAAACGCTTTAACGGCGTGACACTTGATCCTGACACAGAAATCGTCAGCCTGATAGGTTCCAAAGAAGGAATTGCTCATTTTCCGCTGGCTTATATCAATCCCGGCGATCTCGCTCTGGTCTGCACTCCCAACTACCCGGTCTATCCCGTTGCCGTGGATTTTGCCGGTGGCAAAGTGGAGTATGTGCCGCTGACAGCAGAGAACAACTACCTCCCCGATCTTGAGGCCATCTCCGCGGATTCTTGGAAAAAGGCCAAGATGATCTTCATCAACTTTCCCAACAACCCGACTTCGGCCATGGCTGACCGTGCGTTTTTTGAACGGCTGGTTGAAAAAGCCAGGGAATACAATGTCATTATTGTTTCCGATGCCGCGTATGTCGATGTTTACTTTGATCCTGCCAACAAACCGCTCTCCATTCTGGAAATCGACGGTGCCCGCGAAGTCGCCATCGAATTCCATTCCTTATCCAAGCCTTTCAATATGACAGGCTGGCGTATTGGCATGGCAGTAGGCAATGAAAGTCTGATCCAGGGCCTGGGCAAAATCAAAGAAAATGTTGATTCCGGCATCTTCCAAGCTGTTCAGGAAGCGGGCATAGCCGCTTTGGAGCAGGGCGAAGCCGTTTTAGATGCCAACCGCGCCATTTACATGGAGCGCCGCGATGCAGTGGTTGATGCTTTGGGCAAAGCCGGCATCGACTGCCTGATACCTCAGGCCGCACTGTATGTTTGGGGCACTGTTCCCAAGGGATTTACCTCCGCTGAATTTGCAACTGACCTTCTGCAGAAAACGGGCGTCGTTGTTACACCGGGCAGCGGGTTCGGAATTCATGGTGAAGGGTTCTTCCGTATCTCCCTGACAGTTCCTACGGACAGGCTCAAGGAGGCGGTCTCACGCATCGCCAGCCTGTAACCGTATATCTGGGGGTGGGCTCCAATCTTGGAGCCCCCGAAGAGAACCTTGAAACCGCGGTAACCCACCTGAAGGCACTGGCAGAAGGGCGGGTTACCGCGGTTTCAGGTGTGTATTTTACCGAGCCGCAAAATGTTTCGAATCAACCCTGGTTTGCAAACATCGCGCTTTGTATGGAGCTTGCCAGCATCTGGACTCCTCAGAAGCTTTTGACCCAAGTAAAAAAGATTGAAGAAGCGATGGGACGTGTAGAATCATACAGATTTGGTCCGCGCCTCATTGATATCGATATTCTTCTCTTTGGCGATGAAGAGGTTGATGAGCCGGATCTATGCATTCCACATCCTCGTCTTTCCGAAAGAGCCTTTGCCCTTGTTCCTTTGCTTGAAATAGCCCCAAAGCTGGTCTTACCTAATGGAGTCAGCCTGAGAGAAATTCTGGCTCAGTTGGATTATCGGATTGTGGACAGATCCATATTCCAAGAGTAGGTTTGAAAAGCACACTGCAATC
The DNA here is from genome assembly GCF_049723905.1 of Desulfovibrio sp. 7SRBS1. NCBI lineage: Bacteria > Pseudomonadati > Thermodesulfobacteriota > Desulfovibrionia > Desulfovibrionales > Desulfovibrionaceae > Desulfovibrio > Desulfovibrio sp. 7SRBS1. The sequence goes on from NZ_JBJKFD010000001.1 coordinate 701,064, forward strand.
CCCAGAAACAAGGCCTCAAGGAGACCATCATGCTGTTTCGTCTGCTAATCTTTGTTGGTGTGGGCTTTATTCTCTACAAACTTTTTACCGGCGACAAAAAGAAAAAAAGCTCTGCGGCATCCAAAAAACAAGAAAAAATGGCTGCGTCCGGCCAGATGCTCAAGGATCCTGTTTGCGGAACGTATGTTAGCAAAGACAGCGAGATACGTGTTCGTGAAGGGGACAAGGTTCATGCCTTTTGCAGCTATGAATGCCGAGACAAATTTTTGAAGCAAATCCGTGCGCAAAACGGTTCATCCAAGTCCGAATCCCTTGAAGACTAACTTCCTGAAAGAGAAAAGGGGAGTACTATGAAATTTTTTATAGACACAGCAAATCTTGAAGAAATCCGTCGAGCTAAAGATTACGGGATGGTGGATGGAGTGACCACCAACCCAACGCTTCTTGCCCGTGAAGGCGGGGACTGGCGCAAACAGGCACAAGCCATCTGCAAAGAGGTGGAAGGTCCTGTCAGCCTGGAAGTGATAGGCAAAACCGCTGATGAAATGATCCACGAAGCCCATGAGCTGGTGAAATACGGCCCAAATGTCGTAATAAAAATCCCCATGCTTATGGAAGGAATGAAAGCCGTTCGCCAGCTGCGCGAATTGGGAATCGACACCAACGTCACAGTAGTCTTCTCTCCCTCGCAGGCACTGCTGGCAGCCAAAGCCGGCGCCAGCTATGTAAGTCCTTTCATCGGTCGTTTGGACGGACTTTCTCAGGATGGAATGACCCTTGTCGACCAAATCGTCCGTATTTACGACAACTATGGCTTTGATACGGAAGTGCTGGTTGCTTCTGTTCGTCATCCCATGCACATAGTTGAAGCTGCACTTATAGGAGCGGACGTTGCCACAATTCCATTCAAGGTTGTAATGGAGCTAGCCAAACATCCTATGACCGACAAAGGGATCGAAGCGTTTGACCGCGATTGGGAGAAAGCATTCGGAAAGGCCTAGCCAAGTTCAAACATCATATGACCAAATTCAAAGGGTCGAAGGAATAATTCCTTCGGCCTTTTTTATTAAGTTTGTAGGAATGACTTTGACAAAAAAATCGTCAAAGAAACCTCACTGAAGGAATTGCCCAGCAAAGCCAAGCCACAAAAGCTATCCTAACGCCTTGTTTTGAATAAATCGATCAGTGCTCGAGCAAGAAGCAAAAAAGGCTTATAAGGCCAATCCAAAACGAAGTGAAACCGGAAAGAGTCGTAATACGATATGTTTTCATTATAGAGTTAAATCGTAATCGTATCGGACCATAAAAGAGTGCCGTTTAGCATTCAAAACAAAGATCGCAGGCATTAATTAATTATTTCATGTGGTTGTATTAGCATTACCATATGTCTCATAATGTAAATTATGTTAACTTTACTGGAAGTGCTAGCGTACTTTGTACTCTAGATTCGAATTTGAACCGCCTTTTTGGGGGTTTCTTTAATCTCCTTTTCCCTGAAGATGTTGCTGACCTTTCAGGCCGCAAGCAGTTCTCAAATTTTGATTCTAAGCCATTCAAAATACCCTTTGCAGGTTGGACATCATATTCTGTATCAAACTAACTTGAGAAGTTACTTACGGGCTTATTTCCTTAATGCTCTCGATAGACTCTGCTGCTGTCTTGAGCTTTTGAGATCTACATCAATCTAAAAAACGCCGAGCTTGCATATTCCGGCGCATCAAGCAAAACTGCGCAGCAGAATTTAGCTTTCTAGCAACTCACCAGGAGTACTTATGCAACACAACAAACTAGTTTTATTTGCCTTTTTGATAGCTAGTTTATTGGTATCCTTTACCACCCCTCGTATTTCAACAGCTGCAAAACAAGAAACTTTCACCCAATGGTTGGGAAAAATTAAAGCATATGACGTGCTTGAACAGGAACTTGCGGCCAAACCAGACCAGACTCCACAGGTTCTCCTCAAAAGAGCTCAAGCTTTTCTGGAACTTAAGCGTCCCAAACAAGCACTCACGGTCCTTAATAGTCAGGATAAATTTGCCGATTCGACTCTTGAAGCACAACGGCTGCTCTTGGTATCTGAAAGCCAGAGATACCTTGGTAAACAACCAGAGGCTGTCATCTCTATGCGCAATGCCCTTCAGATGGTGGATGCCAAGTTCCAACAAGACTTTCTTCAAAAAGCATCTGGAGCCGCCGACATGTGGCAAGATGTTTGGCGCACCTGGTACTGGCGATATGTGGACACACCTTTGGACTCTGCTCAAAGCAAGGTTTTAGAGGATGACTTGGAACAGACGCTGTCTGCTGCCACAGCTCTTTGGCCAGGAACATCTTTTTGGGATGCCAGTCTGCTTGCCCTTTCCGGGTTCAAAACATCCAGAAAAAACGGATGGATGCCTCAAGTACAGCTAGCTCAAATGCAAGTATCGCTTCCGGTACTGAAAGTTGATGCTGCTCAGCGGTTGCAGATCGCCAAGGGACTCTGCTCCATTGGAATTGGCTCCCCTTCTCTGGCGCCTCAAATAACTGCGGCCAACGGCACTGTCGCTGTTCGCGACTTTTGGCAATCCATTTTCAAGGTAATTGATACAGGCGAAGCTGGCGAAACAAATTCCACCAGCTCTTTTAGCGATTACCCCATTGCCGATGTGTTTGCCGGAAATTTCGACCACATAGGACTTCTTGCCGACTCTGGAAGATGGCGAGTGGCAAAACCGGATGTCCCGGCCTGGACAGAATTCATCAGGAATCTGACAGCCCAACCTATTACTCAGGCCAGAGAAAAAATACGTCAGGAGCTGGAATCATCTCTAATTACCCCAGCAACAGCACAAGCATTGCGACTTTATGCCTTTGCCTTTGCCGTTCTTGAAGATGACAAAGCTGGCTACACCGAAACCTGGGAGCTGTTAAAGGGTAACCCTCTTCCACTTGCTTTCAGTATGGCAGCCATTGTTCTTTTTGAGCTTCCTCCAGAAACAATGCCGTCTGCTTCCGATCCAGATGCACTCCACCTTATGCGCAGATTAGCCGGAGCAGCGGGAATGGATGCCCTCGGGGGCTTTGCTCCTTTCTGGCTGGAGTGTACGCAAAGCAGCGGACTGACACTGGCTTCCGCCGTTCAGAATTTTCCTCTGGACCAACAACTCAACCTCGCCCTGATAGAAAAACAATGGAAGGCACACAAAAGCCCTGCTTTGGCAAAACGTGCGGGATTTCTGTTCTCCAATACCACAGTGGGAACCAGTTCCCTTCTTTACCTAGCACAGCTTGCAGGAGAATCTGGATCCTTGCACACCACGGCTTTTTACCTCAATCGGCTCGACTCACGTAAACTGTCGGGCAAAGTGCGAGCCGATTATCTGCAGGCAAAAGCCGCGTTGGAGATAGATCTCGGACGGAATCAGGACGCGCTCAAGTCGTACATGGAACTTGTGGAGCTGGACGGGCAGCGCTTGGCTCCTGTTAAGCGTCTCAAGCTTGCTTTATTGGCCCAGCAGCAAGGGAAAATGCAATGGTCCGAGGGAGTTCTCAAGGAATTATGGAATGACAGGGAGAGCCTGGAAGAACCGGTCCAGGCGGAGGTTCTCTTTTGGCTTGCCGAAGGCGCCGGAGCCACCGGCCGTTTGAATGAAGCCCTGGAAAAATATCTTCAGGTAGCATGGCAGTATAAATCCCAAAACATTTGGGCAGTTACCGCAATGTACCGTGCAGCCGTCATTTACGAAAGAGCGAGAAACTTTGATGCAGCCAAAGTACTGCTCAAGGCGGTCATTCGTAATGCCGACCGCAAAAGTCAGAAAGAGGCAGCTCAAGACCGTTTGAAAGCTGTAGATGCAGAGCTCAACAAGCACTTGAAGAAAAACACAAGCTCGGGAAAAACGGACTTTACATTCCCGTTTTAGGATTAACGTCCTCCTGCCGTGCACAAAAAAGGAACGCCTTGGCGTTCCTTTTTTGTGCACTCATTTGAAAGCAGATCATGAGCCTTCCGGAGGGCGAGTTTTCCAACGCCTGTGCATCCAGAACCATTGTTCGGGATAACGAGTGATTAACTTCAAAACACTGTCGTTGTAATATCGAGTCACAGCATCCGTTCTCTCTTCCATGGTGCCTGGCAAGGTTTTGGAATCGAGAGGTTCACCCATCATCAATTTATAACGTCCATTCCCCAATCTCACCATGGCGGCGGGGAAAAGGACGGCACCTGCCCTTACCGCAAGAAGCGCAGGCCCACGATTCACAGCAGCAAGATCATTCATAAATGGAAGAAACAAAGCTTCTTCTGCAAGACAATTGTGGTCGACCAAAGGTGCAAAAATACCATTGCGCCGCAAAGTACGGAGTACAGGAAAAACAGCTTTACGATGCATAATATAGCCAACGCCGCGATGTGTACGAAGTCTTATAAGAACTTCATTCAAAGCCGAGTCTTTAAGCCGTCGCCCCAAGATAACCCTGGGAGTATCTGAAAAAAGAAGATTGAGTAGTCCATTGGTCAGTTCCCAAGATCCGAGATGGCAGGTAACGATGACCCTTGGTCTGTCGGTCCTCATCAATTCTTCGAAATACTCGCGGTGTTCAAGCTCCACCCTCTTTTCAAAAAAACGCCAATCCGCCTTGCGTGCTGCCAAAATTTCCATGAACCCACGGCCGGTGTGCTGAAAATTCACACGGCACATCTTCCGGGCTTCGCTTTCGGCTATACCCAGGTGGTGAATCATTGCCTTTTCAGCAATGGCACGGCGCTTGGGAAGCAAACGCCACAGCAAGTCGCCAAAACCGCATCCAAGCCGATCCACCGTATCCAAAGACAACTGCCGTCCGGCAACCGCCAATGCTTCATAGAGGACTTCACGCATGGCAACCCTCATGCATTACTTGAAAAGTCGAATTACAATGTGCCAAACGCCTTCCCCAAATCTACCATTTTTTGCTCAAAACGTGCCTGCTCCTCTGCCAGAACGTCAGGAGTCAGCTTTTCTTGGGACACGGCGTAGGCTTCTCCCACATGCACAGAGCAGCGACTAAAAGGATAAGGAAATCGAAATTTATCCCATGCATTTTTGAAAACATAGGCTCCGGGCATATACACGCGTACGGGAACAATCAATGCTCCTGCCTTTTGTGCCAAGTAAAACACGCCCTCTTTCGGCTTGTGCCGCGGCCCTTTAGGGCCGTCAACTGTGATGACACAGAGTCGATTTTCCTCGCGCATGATTTTTCTGGCATTCATCAGAGCTTGCACTCCCCCTCTACGACTGGACCCCCTAGCCGAGGAAAACCCCAGCCGTTGAAGAATTTGGGCAAGAAATTCTCCATCTTTGCTTTGACTAACTATAGTCGTGCACTGAAATTTGTTTAAATGCCCAAACCAAGGAAGAGGAAACAATTCGTTGTGCCATAGAGCGGCAATCAAAGGCTGATTCTGCATGTGAAGCTGATAGATTTGTTGCGCACCTTGCTCTCTGTACCGCAAAGTACGACACAAACCTTTGTATACAGCCGCCATGGGGCCGCCTACGATCTGTGGATCGAGTTTGATCGCCATACTCTCAGCTCGCTGCCTTTTCGTGATGATCTTGAAACTGCATGGAGTACAACTGCTGATACAGCGCGCAGGATTCCAAAAGCTGGGCGTGACTCCCATGGTCAACGATTTTGCCTTTCTCCATAACCAGAATGCGATCTGCACCGATAACCGTAGACAACCGGTGGGCAATAACCAAGCTGGTTCTGTCTTTCATAAGGTTATCCAATGCCTGCTGGACAATACGTTCAGCATACGTATCCAGAGCACTTGTAGCTTCATCAAGAATCAACAATGGCGGATTCTTGAGCAAGGCCCGGGCAATGGTCAGGCGTTGCTTCTGTCCGCCCGAAAGCTTGACTCCCCGTTCACCTATGACGGTATCATACCCGTGCGGGAGCTTTAAAATAAAATCATGAGCATAGGCGGCTTTGGCAGCCTCCTCCACGGATTTCATTTCAAGTTCCCCCTTTCCGTAAGAGATATTCTCGGCCACGTTGACGTTGAATAAAAATGTATCCTGAGAAACCAACCCAATATTCAAACGCAAGCTTTGCAGCGTGTAATCATCAAGATCGTGTCCATTGAAGACAATCTTTCCCTTCTGCGGCAGATAAAAACGAGGGATCAAATTGACGAGCGTCGTTTTTCCTGAACCACTAGGGCCTACAATGGCGACGGTTTCGCCAGCTTTCACGGTAAAGGAAACACCATCAAGGGCGGGCGTCTCACAATCCGGGTAGGAAAAAGTAACATCTTCGAACTTCAGTTCTTCAAGTTCACCTTGAAATTCAATATCCCCATCTTGTTCCACTTCAATTGCATCGGGCCTGAGTATCTCGAACACACGTTCCGCCCCCGCCATGGCACGCTGGATATCCTTGTTGGAGTCGTTCATTTTTTTGATGGGATCATATAGCATGAGCAGCCCCGCCATAAATGAAAAAAAGGTGCCTGGAGTAGAGTGCCCTTCTATGACCTGAATTCCGCCATAAAGAATGACTAGCCCCATGCCGACTGCCCCAACAAGCTCCATAACCGGAGAAGAAAGCTCGTTGAAAATGACTTCACGTAAATAGATGCGATTCAGGCGCCCATTTTCCTGAGCAAAACGAGCCTGTTCCGCTGGCTCATTGGCGAATGCCTTGATTACCCTTATTCCGCTGAAGCTTTCTTGCAGAAAAACAGAAATATCAGCCAGTTTGACCTGGTTCTTGCGACTGAGCTTACGCAGCTTTCGCCCGAAATAAATGAACGGGAAAAGGGCCAGAGGCAGCACAAGAACAGCCCAGGTCGCCAAGTAGGCGTCCTGATAAAAGACCACCCCAATAAGGATAATCATGGTCAGGAATTGCCGCAGTATCATTATCACGGCTGGCATGCTGCTCCGAATGGCCATAACATCATAAATGATGCGGGACATGAGCATGCCCACCTGATTTTCTTCGAAAAATTTGAGCGGCAACATGGACATTTTGGTGAACAGCTCGTTGCGGAGGTTTTCGAGCACCCTCAGACCGCATGACTGCATGAGATAATTTTGAAAAAAACGTCCAAGCCCTTTAAAAATAATAACTCCCACAAACACAGGGGGGAGGAAATAAAGAGCTTCCATATCCTTATTGATAAAAATATCATCGAGAGCTGGTTTGACGAGGTAGGCGGAGGCTCCGGTTGCCAGGGCGACTATCCCCATGGAGAGCATCGCAAAAAGGATACGCCATTTGTAGGGCAAAAAATATTTAAGGCAACGCTTGAGCAGCTGAAGATTCTCTTTGTAATCTATCGAATTCACTTGGGCTCCGGGAAATCCGGGTGTATTGCACGCGGGCTTTTTCAGGACAAAAGCCGAACAACTTGTTGTAATCCGGCAGGTAGTTTAGCAGGCAAGTCATACTTGCCAAGCGCTTGGACTGCAAGTTTTTTCCCTGATAAAACCGCCAATGCAACAAGGTACTATTTATAGGCATTACCAATTTGACGCCTATGCAAAAGGCATGGTTGGGTTGTCGTCACCGTAAAAATCGTCATGTGCTCAAAAGGAGACTCAGAATGTCGGACTGCACGTTGGATTGTAAAGGACTCCCCTGCCCGCAACCTGTTCTGAAGTGTAAAAATGCCATCGACGCGGACGCCCCGCAAACCCTGAGTATAATTGTGGACAACCAAGCCGCCCGAGAAAACGTCGGCCGGTATCTCGGTACCCGTGGATACAAGGTTGAAGTAACGGAGGACACAGGCGGTCTTTTTGTTCTCAAAGCACAGGCTGACGAAACGTTGGCTGCCCAAGCTTCCACACCTGCATCCAAAACGGATGAAGCGCCGAAAAAAACCGTGGTTTTTATTACATCCAGTACAGTCGGAACCGGTGATGATGCCCTAGGCAGCAAGCTGATGCTCAGCTTTCTCAGCACATTGCTGGAGCTGGATGATGAGCTTTGGCGGGTCGTTCTTGTCAATGGCGGGGTCAAGCTTGCTATTGAAGGCAGCGAATATCTCCCAAAACTTCAAAAAATAGCCGAAACAGGTGCAACCATCCTTGTTTGCGGAACCTGTCTGGATCATTTCGGGCTGCTGGAGAAAAAACAGGTCGGCGAGACGACCAACATGATGGATGTTGTCACCTCTCTTCAGCTTGCCGACAAAGTAATTCAGATTTGACGTCTTTCCTTTTTTCGGTAACTGCATTGGCATGACAACCGAAAAAAACACGTTTCGCCTGAACAAGGCTTTGGCACAGGCTGGCATCTGTTCTCGCCGCAAGGCGGATGAACTTATTTTTGCCGGAAAAGTGCGCATCAACGGAGATATCGTCACAGAGCCAGGGCGACAAATCGACCCTACGAACGCAAAGGTGGAAGTTAATGGAAGCCCCATCGACTTCCACCTTGAAGAAGCTCATATCTACTTGATGCTCCACAAGCCCATCCGAACGGTCAGCACAGTGTATGACCCCCAAGGACGTCCTACCGTACTGGATTTGATCCCCGAAGAGTACCGCCAACGAAGGGTTGTTCCTGTTGGCAGGCTGGACTTTTTTTCAGAAGGTCTGCTGCTCTTCACAACGGATGGAGAGCTGCATCACCTCCTGACCCATCCCAAACATCACCTCCCCAAACTCTATGAAGTTAAAGTGCGGGGTGAAGTCACCAATGCAAAGCTTGCCATTATTCGCAAGGGGATGACTCTTGCAGAGGGAGAACAACTTGCGCCCGTGCCCGTCTCCATTATGCGACGGGAGAAGGGAAACGTTTGGCTGTCCATGCGCCTCTTCCAGGGAATCAACAGACAGATTCGGCGTATGTGTCGGGATTTGGATTTAACGATTTTGCGGCTGCAAAGAGTTGCCATGGGGCCGGTCAAGTTAGCTGGCCTGCCTTCCGGAGAATGCCGAGAGCTGCGAGAGGACGAAGTGAACGCCTTGAAAAAGGCCGTGAAATAAAATTTGTGCGTAGTGAATAAAAAATCCGGGCTGTCCATGAACAGCCCGGCTTTTTTCTATTTAGATTTTGAGTCTTACTTTGAATTGTCCTGCACACTCACTCCTTCCGGGGGGACAAACTGAAACAGATTGTCCGGAAGATCCGGCTTGCGAACAAAATTATCAAGACCAAGCTTGTTACCGTTTCCGTAGAAATCAACCAGAAGAATACTGCGCAACAATTTGGTGGTCTGATCAACCCAAATGGTTGCCAGGACCAGCGAGGGCTCGGGTTCTATGGGGGTCAACATAAGCTTGCGAAGCCCCATTTCCATGCCCATATCCTCGATAACAAAGTCCTCTTCCAGCTTGGCTTTTCCAGAAATAAACTTGATCATATTCTTGGAGCTGAGAATGTCCGATGCGGCATACTTTATCGCAGTATCCTCATCCTTGAAAAAATCCCAAACAACATCTTTCCCCACGACGAGAAGTTCGTTTTCCGGAGAGTCCGTCTGCCAACGTACCAATCCCGGTTGTTTGAACCATATTCGCCCTTCCCTGGTTTCTATTTCGCCGCTGGCCGCATTCTTCAACTGCTGCTTGAAGTCCACCTGAAATCCCTTCAGAGAATCATATTCTTTCTGGATTTCACTTGTTATCCCAGCGGCATGACTGACACTGACCAGAACAAGAAGAATCAGGAACAACGCAGAAGGGAAAATAATTTTCATAAATAATCCTCGTATTTACAAGACCCGCACCCAATTGTTAGGATACAGTTTATTATTTTAAGACCGCCGAAGGGCAAAAGCAACTACGGGAGTCATGCGAATGGGCAAGCCCAATCAATTTCAAACCCGGCTGATACAAGCCAAAGTTTTCAATGACATATACTTGGAGCTTGTCTCCTCCATGGAAAAAACGCAAGCCTTGGAGATTATTCGGCAGGCAATCGTCAAAGATGCCTACAAAGCAGGACGGGCCTATGCTCTCCAGGCGCCCGATGCACCCGACCTGGCACATTTTTCAAAAGTTGTTGAGCTTTGGCAGGAAGGCAATGTCCTGGAGATTGAAAAGACCAATCTCAATGAAAACGTCCTGGACGTCACCGTTACCCGCTGCGGGTATGTTCAAGCATACCAGGACATGGGGCTGGAATCCGAACTTATCCGCATACTTTCATGCCCTCGCGACGCAGCCTTTGCCAAAGGATATTCGGAATATCTTACGCTCGAACGCCCCAAGACTATTGCCAAAGGGTATTCCAAGTGTGGCTTTCATTACGTATGGAACGAGGATGACAATGGCTAGTCCAGATTTTTGATCACAGCCCGGGGCTTGCTGCCTTCCTGAGGCCCTAGCAGTCCATCCGATTCCATTTGCTCGATGAAACGAGCCGCCCTGTTGTAGCCTATCCGAAAACGTCTCTGAATAAGAGAGATGGAGGCTTTGCCCTGCCCCATAACAAACTCTACGGCCTCGTCGTAGAGCGGGTCATCCAGAACGCCTGCAGAATCTCCATTATCTCCAACTCCAGCCTGTTCCTTCTGCCATTCCGAAAAATCTACGTCGAAATTAGGCTGGGGATACTGTCCCCTCCAAAACTGCACAACCTGCCCGATTTCATCTTCATCCACATAAGCGCCATGTACACGCTGCACTTTCGAGCCCCCGGGCTTGAAGAGACTGTCGCCGCGCCCGAGGAGTTTTTCCGCTCCGGCCATGTCGAGAATCGTCCGGGAATCGTGCTTGCTGGTAACCTGAAAAGAAATACGAGAAGGAAAGTTGGCTTTAATGAGCCCGGTTACAACATCGACGCTGGGACGCTGTGTCGCCAGGATAAGATGAATGCCTGCAGCTCGTGCCAATTGTGCCAGACGGACGATACTCATTTCTGCTTCCTTGCCTGCTGTCATCATCAGGTCGGCTAATTCGTCAATAATGATGACAAGATATGGCATCGGATTCAGTGTAGCCAATTCCGGACGTGCTTCTTTATCGGCCTTGGGCAATTTTTCATTGTAGCCGGTAATGTTGCGCACACCTAACGTGGCCATGTCCTGATAGCGCCTGTCCATTTCGTGCACGGCCCAATCCAAGGCACTCTTGGCCATGGGCATTTCCGTCACGACGGGGTGTACCAGATGAGGCAAATCCGCATACACCGAAAGTTCAATTCGCTTGGGGTCGACAAGAAGCAGCTTCACTTCTTCCGGCGTCGCTTTGTACAGCAGGCTGAGCAAAATGCAGTTAAGACAGACACTTTTACCAGCGCCAGTCGCCCCAGCCACAAGCAAGTGAGGCATCTTGGCGAGATCGGTGGCTACCGGAGCCCCTTTAATATCCTTGCCTAGTGCAAGAGTTATCTTCGATTTCTGTTTGGCGAAAACATCGGCTTTAAAAATATCACGCAAGTACACGACTTCGCGAGTTTCATTCGGCACCTCGATACCGACCACATCCTGCCCGGGAATGGCATCGATACGAACGGCAAGAGCCTTCATGCTCAGTGCCAAATCATCTGCCAGCCCAGCAATCCGGCTGATTTTTATTCCAGGAGCCGGCTTGTACTCAAACATTGTAACCACCGGTCCAGACTTGATATTTTGAATTTCTCCCTTAATACCGAAGTCCGCAAGGCATTCGACCAAACTTTCGCCCATGCACTGGAGAGCTGCCATATTGACAGTCCCTTTTGCCTCGCCGGCCGTCAAAAAATCCAAGGAAGGCATGCTGGCCTTGCCATTACTCTTCTTTGGCGTTGCCTTTATTGATTCTTTGGGCTTTTCCGGGGGAGTAGCCGACGGTGTTGTACTTACTTGCGGAACATTGGAGACTGAGATTTCCTTGTCATCATGCTCCTCTCCTCCGTTAAAGGAAAACTCGAAGTTTTCCTCCTCATCAAAATCATCGTCCTTGTTCCGTCCTGCCAGCTTGTCCGCCAGAAGTCCCTTGAGAGAAAAACCTTTTTTTTCATCCTCATCAGGTGGTACATCTTCGTCAGAAGTTGGATTTTCCATATCCTCTTCAGCCTGTTCCCGACGAAGCTGTTCTTTCGCTGCTTTCTTTTCCTGCCTGCGGGCAGAACTTTCGTCAGCCTTTTCCTTATATTTTAGCCAGAAAGCCTGAAGCCACCCGCGAATACTTTCGAGCGCGACTGCCCAGGTCACCCCAAGGGTCAACTGCAGGCCGAGCAGAAAAAGGAATCCCCACACCAGAGCAGCACCCACCGGTCGCAGCAAGTACGTACTCCAGGCATAAATAATTCCGCCCAAAAAACCACCGCCTGTAACATCTCCCAAGGCAAGGTAGCCCTGTAAACCGGGGCAGGAAAACCAGGTAATGCAAGTCAAGTATAGCAACACCAAGCCTACCCATCTCCACCAGACAATAGAAACGCGGGCAGTTACGCAAGAGGCAGCCAAATACAAAAAAAAGACTGGCCAGACAAAAGAGCCTAGGCCGAAAAATTCTACCAACATCCCGCCAGTATACGCACCTACCAAACCAGCCATGTTTTGGAGTTGATGGTTTCGACTCACCACCTGGTTTAAACTGGGGTCGGCCAACGAAAAAGTGGATAAGCTCAAAAACAAAAAAGCAGACCAGAACAAAAAGCCCAAGCCCGCTATTTCCTTTATAAAATTACGAGAGCGCGTAGCGCTATCCTCCATTGGAATTTCCGTATGATCTGTTTTGTTCGGTGAGGAAAATCGTTTCCTTTTCCCTATTATCGTTCGGGGGAGACTGGAAAGTACGTGCTAAAATTCCAGCCTTCCCCAAACGGAAATACGAAAAACACAATCTTCGCCCGAATGTCCTGCCGTAGCCCCCTCTTTCTAAGTACAACCACTCACTGCTTGTATTTCAATCAACCAAAAGTTTAAAGAAAAAGCAAAATTTGATGATTGTATTTTATGCGAGTTGGGGAAAAACCTTTGGATTCTTTCATAAAAGGTTTTCCCCCATACTCTTTCCACCCATTCACGCTATGCGCGGCTGATGTATTCTCCGGTGCGGGTATCCACTTTGATCAGTTCGCCTTCTTTGATGAAAAGAGGCACCTGCACAACGATACCAGTGCTCAAAGTGGCAGGCTTGGTTGTATTACTAACGCGGTCTCCCTGTACGCCCGGTTCGGTTTCAACAACTTCGTACTCAAGGCTGGCGGGCAGATCCAAGTCGAGGACTCGGCCATTATAAAGAAGTACTTTCACTTCCTGACCATCCGTCAGGTAGCCGCCCTTATCTCCCAGGGTCTCGCCAGAGACATCAACCTGTTCGTAAGTCTGCATATCCATAAATACCAAGTTCTCACCGTCACGGTACAGGAACTGCATTTCCTGCGTAGCCATGTCGGGCTTTCCGACTTTTTCACCAGAACGGAAGGTCTGGTCGGTTACCCGCCCAGTCAGCACATTCTTGAGCTTGGTGCGAACAAAAGCACCGCCTTTGCCCGGTTTAACGTGCAGGAACTCGACGATTTCGTAGGGAGTTCCATCAATTTCGATTTTCAGGCCACGCCTGAAGTCCGTGGTAGAGAACATAGTTCCTCCAAAAAAGGGTTGTTTCCGTGGAAATTATTTTCGACCGTCAAGATGACGAACTAAAGCAAGGACTGCCAATACATAACTATCCAGGCCAAATCCGGCGATTTCGCCGATACATTGCTTGCCGATACGGCTTATCTGACGTAAGGGCTCGTCGGTCCTGGCCAAAACATTACTCAGATGCACCTCAATGCAGGGAATCTTTATCCAGGCCAGACAATCAGCCAAGGCCAAACTGGTATGGGTATAAGCTCCCGCATTAAATGCGATTCCATCCACTCCGTCCGCTTTGGCCTGTTCCAGGATATCTATGAGTTGGCCTTCACCATTGGCTTGACGTGTGGAAATTTCAAGATCGTCCATACGTGCGCCCAAGACCTCAGCCAGCATTAAAGGCAAATCGTCCATGCCACGGGTCCCATAGATTTCCGGCTGACGATGGCCCAGGTGGCCTAAGTTGGGGCCGTTAAGCACCAGAATAGAATATTGTGGCATAGCGGTTTCCTTGTATCCTTGACTGTAGGTCTCGAAATGGACCACAGTCTTCCATTCAATGTTCAACGGCATGTAACAGCCTATGCGGGGGGAAATCAAGCCATGCACAGAACCCTTACTCTGACAGAAACCATATACACACTTGAACAACTCCAGGCGGTACCTGCCGACGTTCCCCAAATAGCAGTCGCAGGACGTTCCAATGTGGGGAAATCTTCTCTTATCAACTGTCTGGCCGGTCGAAAAAAATTAGCCAAAATAAGCTCCACCCCAGGGAAAACCCGTAGCGTCAACCTCTATCAAGCAGCTCCGGGAGACTACTATATCGTCGACCTCCCTGGCTACGGATATGCCAGATGCTCCAAGGCGGAGCGCAACAAGTGGGCGGAACTCATTGGCCGTTATCTCGCTGAAACGCCTGGTCTCCGGGCCGTGGCCGTTCTGATGGACAGCAGACTCAATCCGCAGGAACTGGACCTGGAAATGGTTTCATACGTCCACCAGTCCGGGCTGGATATCATTGCGATTTTGACCAAGGCGGACAAGTGCAAACAAAAAGATTTGGCCAAACGGCAGGCTCAATGGGCGGATTTTCTGCGTACCGGTGGCAAGCCCATGGTCTTCTCAAGCAAAACAGGACGTGGACGCGATAAGTTATGGGCTGCCATGGACATGGCTGCAGGATTCGACCCGGAACAACTTGTAACGGATGTTCTCGACGAAACAAAGGCCTAGAATATTACCGCTTCGAACTCACCCACACCAGTCTCGAAAGCGATCCGACAATAAACAATCCATTCCCCATCCAGGCACCAATCACGGGCGGGACCATCCCGCCCTGCCCCATGGTATTGCCAATCACGTAGAATCCGTAAAAAATAAACGTGGCCAGAAGCGACGTGCCAATGCTCAGGTAAATGGACAACCCGAAACTGCTGACAGCCAAGGCCAACAGGGCCATGGTCAGAATGGAAAAAGCATACGACCATTTGGCATGCCAGGCTGTGAGCAGGCCTTCAACATTGGACCCGGATTTTTTCAGGGAATCAATGGCTCTTCCCAGATCCCACAAAGGCAGTTGAGCAGGGTCCGTCTTGGGGCGCAGCACAGTAAATGTTTTCAGGTCGTGCTTGATAAACAGATTCAGCGTGTTGTTATTGTCGGAGCTGAATGTTCCAGGTGCCAAAATATCCGCATCTTCGAGAACCCATTGATCGGAAAGCACTTTAAAGTTTCCTGCCGAGGCAATCCACGACATGCTCTGCCGATCATCTGCCATGGTGTACACTTGGATATCCTTCCCCTGCTGCTTGGAAATTGATGCTTGACGAAAATGGATGATATACCCTCCGGAGCGGAACCAGATATCCCTGATAGTATCTTTTTCCAAAGTCCTGGAGCGTACCTGCTCAGCCCAGATTCGGCTGGATGTTTGGAGGCCGACTACCCCGAAATATTGGGAAAATCCAAGCTGTAGCAAAGACCAAAGTATTCCATAAACAATGAAAAAAATGGCCATACGTGCCCAGGAAATTCCACCTGTCTGCAGCGCCAGAAGTTCCCGACTGCGTTCAAGAAGCCCCATCTGAACTACCAATGCGATAAGGAAAACAGCAGGCAGAATCTGTGACAGGATCAAAGGAATCTTGGCCAGGAAATATTTAAGTACGGTCCCTGTGCCTAGCCCTGCTTCAATGAAGTCGTCCAAGCGGTCAAAGACGTCGGAAAGCAGGTACACCACAATCCCCAGTAGCATGCACAAGACCATGAGCTTGAGGTTCTGTTTCAGCAGATAGCGGCTCAGGATGGACATTTACTTTTTCCTCCAGAGCCTGATATTTGAAAGAAATGTCATGACGTTCGGAAATTTTTCGCTAGCAGCCATGCGCAATCCAGCGAGAGCGAGTACAAAAAAAAGAGCATTGGGAGTCCACAATCCCACTGCAGGAGAAAGAACATTGATTTCTCCCAGGCTCGTTCCAATGGATACCATGGTGTAGTAGACCATGAAAAAGACCAATGCCATGACCAACCCCAGATATTGCTTCAACCCTTGGAAAGCAAAAGCAAAAGGAATAGCAAACAATCCCAGAACAAGGCAGGCGACCGGCATGGATTGACGCTTGACGATCTCCACCTTGACCTTCTGCAGGAAATGGCCGTCATCAACGTCCTTGTACGTGGGATCGTCCAAGACTTCGTGCAGCCTTGCCCAACTCATTTCCTTGGGTTTTTCATCACCTATACGGTATCCCTTGAACAACTTGCTCAAATCCAGGCGAACAGCGTAGCTTGAAAAACCAAGAACATCGAGACGTTCACCATTTTTCCCTTTTTCAGAACGGTAGATATGGCCGTCTTTGAGGAGAAATAGAATCTGTCCTTTGCTGGTATCCGTGGCTATGACTCCTTCCGGAGCAACAATGGTTGCAGAAACGCCGGGCCGGGTTTCATCACGAACAAAGACGAACTTAAGATGCTTGTTGGTAGGATCAACATTTTCCGCGAACAATGTCAGACCGGGAAAATCACGGTTGAAAACTCCAGGCTGCAGCATAAGTTGTGTGCGTGTGCGTATATGTTCAAGTACCGTACTTTTGAAATTATCCATGCCCCACGACACCCCGAAAAAAGAGACCCATGCGGTGAGCAGTGTGCACAGGATGCTGAACACAACGGGTGCGGCGAGCATCTGATAGAGACTGACGCCTCCAGCACGCAGGGCAAGTAACTCCCTGTCCGTACTCATGCGCAAAAAAACGAGGAAAACGCTCAACATGCAGGCTATGGGTATAAGCAGGAGCATAAAAAAGGGACTAAGATACACGAACAGTTCTGCGATTTCCAAAAGACCCAATCCTTGGGCCAGAAAAAGTTCGCGCAATTGCAACATTCTGCCGATGAGAATCAACGATAGGAGCGAAGCCAGGCTAAGCAGAAAGATAAAAAACAGCTCTCCGAAAACCCGGCGGTGAAGTAGGCGTATGAACACGATATTTTTTATTGGCAGTCGTCGTTCTGGCCGCTTTTTTCTTTATAGAAGCGGGCCAGGAACTCCTGATCATTAGGTCCGAGGTTGAAACGCATGGCGCCTTCGTCAAGTAGTTTGGCCAGCGGTTTGCCTTCCTTGAGCCCTTCGGAAATCCACTCGATAGCCTTTTTCGTAAGTTCCGAGCATGGCAAGATAGTCGACATGATGATCCCCTCCGGTTGGATAGTACAGTCCGTCGGCCATGAGGTACACTAGGAAGGTCCCGCTTGCAACTCGTGACCACCTGCAGTAGGCCTTTTATCGTTTTGTCATAGGAGATTTATATGGAAAATCTTTTCAGCGCTTTTATTCTCGGAATAGTGGAGGGCGTCACCGAGTTCCTCCCTGTTTCGAGCACCGGCCACCTTATACTGACCAACAGCCTGCTCGGAATGCAGGGAGAAAAAATAGCGGCCTTTGATGTTATCATCCAGCTTGGTGCTATCCTGGCTGTTGTGGTCTTATACCGAGAACGGTTCGTGGCTCTTGTTCGGCCCAGAATGGACATGCGGTTTTCTGGAGTCAGGGGATTGTGGCTGCTTTGTCTCACCTCCATTCCCGCATCCGTGGTGGGCCTTATCGCTCATGATGCCATTAAACAGTATCTCTTCGGTCCCCGCACCGTGGCGCTTGCCCTCTTCGTGGGTGCGATTATGATTTTGGTTGTGGAGTCCATGCGACGGAATGAACGTTTTCTTGACCTGGACGATGTGACTCCCTTTCTGGCTTTCGGGATTGGTTGCTTTCAATGTTTGGCCCTCTGGCCAGGATTTTCCCGCTCCGCATCCACAATAATGGGAGGAATGCTGCTGGGCACAAATCGCAAGCTGGCTGCTGAATATTCTTTTGTGGCCGCGGTTCCCATCATGTGTGCGGCAACGGGGTACGATTTTTTAAAAAACTACCACCTTTTCTCGAGTAATGATTTGTTGTTTTTGGCTGTCGGCTTTGGGGTTTCCTTTGTTTCGGCCTGGGCTGCCGTAAAATTCTTCATAGCCTTGCTCAAAAGAACAACTTTGAGACCTTTTGCGTATTATCGGCTGATTTTAGCCCCCTTGGTCCTTATTTTTTGGCCAAATTAAATTTTTTTACACAAACTACTTGCGTTTTGATTTTAATAGGGCTAAAGAATGCCTCCCGTTGGACGGGAGAGTTTGGCGAGGTAGCTCAGTTGGTTAGAGCATGCGGCTCATATCCGCAGTGTCGGGGGTTCAATTCCCTCCCTCGCTACCAAGAAAATCAAGCCCCTGCATATATGCAGGGGCTTTTTTTGTGCAGTCGGCAGACTTCGTCCTTGCCAAAGCTGCGCTGAGTATTATATCAGATGCATCCGTCGTGAATGACTTCGTCTTTCGGCGGTCCGGTCTTTGAAACAACCGGTTTTCTATCTTCATCATGGGGGCGCACTGGCTTCGACGGGGATGATAGATGCCGGGGTTGCAGGTCGAGGCGCCGCTGGCCTCGTAAAAAGCGGCACAGTTATAATCGCCAACGATTACGACTACGCTCTGGCTGCTTAATTAGTCAGTGCTCTTCCGATCGACGCCTGATACGTTGGAAAGAGTAACACCCTCATCAGGCTGGTGATGGTTTCCTGCCCACCGGTTACCACACGAGAACCTATGGTAGGCTGGCGTTTCGGATGCCCGTGCGGGGGCAAACCCGAAAGGCGAGACTTCAGTACCCGTAATATACCTGTAGACGCCCCGTGCGGAACTTTCTCGGACGGGGGTTCAATTCCCCCCGCCTCCACCAAGATTTCTAAAAAAATAAACTCCCGGCTTTCTGAGTCGGGAGTTTATTTTTTTAGAAAAACCATAATTTTTCTTCCACTCAGCACTTTGTTGACCCAAGTCAAAGACGATACGTCTTTTTAAGGGCAATCTCCTTGTGAAGCCTAATGGTGGCAAAACTCCAATGTTTAAGAGAGCCATACGTTTCAAAGGAGAAAGACATGTCTGAAGAAAAACAGCTTAAAAACATTCCCCACGCCGAAGTCGTAGCCTTGAAAGACTTGGTCGAATACCAAAAAGGCCAAATCGTCAGCCGGACGTTGGCACAACATCCCAATGTGACACTCACGTTGTTTTCTTTTGATGTAGGTGAAGGCATTTCATCACACTCCGCACCAGGAGACGCGATGATACAAATTTTGGATGGTACGGCGCGTGTAACTATTGGTAATTCCCAATTCGACCTTCAGACGGATCAATCCATAGTTATGCCTGCAGGCATCCCCCATGCTGTAGAAGCTACCGATAAATTCAAAATGCTCCTCACGCTCGTTAAAGCATAAGACAAGACCAGGGAAAAATTTCCCTGGTCTTGTCTCAAATTTACTGATTATTTCTTGTAGCTTTGTTCTGCCCATCATTTCTGTCCTGGAACCGACTTGTTTTTTCGCAAAATGCAGTTCTAAGGAAAGAAAAAATACTTAACTCACCAAATCAAAAAGAAAGCATCCAGTGGGTATCCCACAGGATGCTTTCAAACTGACGCGCTTGTATTCACCTGTCTGGCGTATTCACAGGCTTCATCGAACACTTGTCCTTCCGGGAGGCTTGATGCCGGAAAAACACAGATGAATGCCAAGCGCTCCGGCTTTCAGAATAATTTGAGAACATCCCTCGATTTTTTGCAAAGAAATCTATCTGAGACCTCAGAAATTTCAAAGCCTTCACTTTGCAATCCACGGATATACCGGGAGGAAAGTGTTTTGCGAGAAGCACCCCCGAAAAAAACCGCTCCCTTAACGTTTTTTGGGTTGTACGTTTTCGCCTCAATTGCCTGCATAATCTCCAAAGTTTTAGGGCTGTAGGAACGTGAGATAGCGGCACATGCTTCCCGCGTTCTTCCTTTGATGACGATACAAACATTCAAGTTTTTCATGATAGATGCCCCTTGGGGTTCCCCCAAGAAATCATTATTCTTCATTAATGATAACTTTAACAGGAGAAACATCACTATGCAACATAATTTTTCCCAAAAATGTAACCAGCGGGGCTATGCCCAAAAACGCTACACAGTTGTAGCCCTTTTCTCTCCAAAAAAATTTGGCTCAATAATACAAAAAATCAGGATGTAATTTCCAGCCGGTTCCCATCTGGATCAAGCACCACACTTTCATAATACCCATCCCCCGTTTCCCGCGGTCCTTCAACGATAGTAAAGCCGTCACTCCGAAGGCGCTCAGTAAGTGAGTCCACCGCCTGTCTACTTCCTGTGCAAAATGCGAGATGCGCAACCCCCAAATACTCCCCAGAAAAAGCTCCCTTTGTACCAATGGAAGGATTGTGCATAATTTCCAATCTTGCGCCCGTGGAAAAGCTTAAAAAATAGGAAGAAAACTCTTTATTTTTATTCAAGTAGATCTTTCCATAGCTGGCATCAAAATAACGGACATAAAACTCTTTGCACCGTTCAAGATCGGCAGTCCAAAGTGCAGCATGCTCCAACTTCACGCTCTCTCCTCCAGCTCTAGAATTTCAACAACTTGCTCAAGCCTATCGACCCAATAATCGGCAGCACTCAAATCCTGCTTTCCAGAATTTGGATTTCGATAACCAACACAAGACATACCTGCCGCCTTTGCTGCAGTTACTCCATTATAGGCGTCCTCGATAACCAGACATTTTTCAGGAGGAACCCCTATTTTTTCAGAAGCAAGTAGAAACAAATCAGGGGCAGGTTTTGCTTTTGCTGTATCATTTGCCGTCACAACAACTTGGAAGTGATTATTCAGTTCAAGCAAACTAAGGACCTTATCTACTGCAGACCTATTATTGGATGACGCCACGCCACAAGTCAGATTGCGGGAAGCAATGCACTTAAGGATCGCGTCAAGGCCAGGCGATCTTTGGGCCTTTCCCGGCACGTCAAGCTGCTCCAAGAATATTTTGATCTGTTCAAGAGCCAAGGTGGCTGGGGGGTGGGCCAATCCATAGTTTTCAACCGCGTACTGCCATTGATTAATAGAAGATCGCCCAATAAATTGCTCATACTCCTCAGTGCTCATATCGATTTTAAGCCTCTCTGCCATGATAAAAAAAGATTCCTTGTGCAGTGGCTCTGAATCTATGATGACCCCATCCATATCAAAAAGAACTGCTTCAATCATTTATGACTCCAGGGAACATCCGCCATGCAGACGGATTGTCTTCCAGTTCGAATTTACATAATGTCCCGTCAATTCAAGACGAAATGGCAGTTAAGATACCTGCAATTCAGTTATAAGTACCTTTGTGCTCCGCTAACATACGCCCTGGCAGTGGGCAATCGTCCTCGCCATGGCACAAGGAATGCAACATGCTTAATTTCCTAGCGTTAGGGCTTGGAGAAATTTTGTGGGATATACTTCCCGAAGGGCGAAAGCTGGGGGGAGCGCCTGCAAATTTTGCTTTCAACGTCAAGGCATTAGGCGGGCAAAGCCTGACAGCTTCCCGAGTTGGGGACGATGCACTGGGGCACGAGGCTCTTTCAATTTTGTATGAACACGGTATGGACACGTCCGCCGTCACTCTGGACCCTGTTCACCCCACCGGACGCGTAGATGTAATTTTAGACGACCAGGGGGTGGCAAGCTATCATTTCCCGAACAATGTTGCCTGGGATTTTTTGGAGCTTGCTCCCACTCTACCTTCCGTTTTACCTAAGGTTTCCGCTGTCTGTTTCGGTTCCCTGGCTCAGCGCAACGAAACATCACGTTCCACTATACGTGATGTTCTGTGTCATATTCCGAAAAATGCTCTAAAATTATTCGACATAAATTTACGGTTGTCATTTTATACCAGTGAGATCATAGAATCTTCCCTACAGCTGGCAAATGTGCTCAAAATCAACGAAGAGGAGCTGAATATTCTGCGGCCCATGTTTGGTCTACCCTCTTCTGACATAAATGCCATGCGAACTCTTTGCGAACGTTACGGTCTGCACTGTGCTGCATGTACGCGTGGTGACAAGGGAAGCCTTCTGGTTACACCGGATTCAACAAACGATCATCATGGTGAACACCCACGTTCCATCGTGGACACCATAGGCGCTGGAGATTCTTTTTCCTCGGTGCTGGCCTATGGATTGTACTTGGGGTGGGACCTAAAACGCATCAATGCCCACGCCAACAAAGTTGCAGCCTATGTTTGCACCCAAAGCGGCGCTATGAATCCACTACCAGCAGCGCTTCAAATGAAATAGAAAAGCCATGTCAGCACTTCCGAGTTTTTCTGGTAGCAACACCAGTGAAAACTAAACCACGGGAGGTCGACATGGTATTTCATTACAACACAAGAAGATTCAAAAACATTCTCCTACTTAGTCGGGCCTGAAATATCTCTAGTGGATTGATTTTTATTAACAATTCTCCTTGTACAATGTAGTATTTTCGACCAGAGAACGTTGTGAATTCGTATAAAACCGGTCGAAATGATGCAGCGAATGGCGGGAGAATCATGAGGGCAAAACCCAAAAAACAGCCGCAGGGTACGTTCCTTTACCCAGACCTTCTGGACCAGCTCAATCCGAAGGCTCCGCTCCTTCAATTGGCGAGGAGAATTCCCTGGGGGCGATTCGAGGAGGAGTTCGCCGGACTCTACAGCGACCAAGGTCGGCCAGCCAAGCCGACCCGGCTAATGGTCGGGCTGATGCTGCTCAAGCAGTTGGAGAATCTGAGCGACGAACGGGTCGTGGAGGCATGGACGCAAAATCCCTACTACCAGGCGTTTTGCGGTATGACCGAGTTCCAGTGGAAGCTGCCTTGCGATCCCACGGATTTGATCTATTTCCGCAAGCGCATTGGCGAGGACGGGGCACGACTGATTTTCGAGGTCTCCGTGGAACTGCACGGTGATGACGCCAAAGAACGAGAGATCACGGTGGATACCACGGTCCAGGAAAAGAACGTAACCTTTCCTACCGACCTGAAGCTTTTGACCAAAGTCATCGAGGGCTGCCGTAAGATCGCGGACAGCGAAGGCGTCGGTCTACGCCGCAGCTTCAAGCGCACGCTCCCCAAGCTTCGGCTGAAACGGATGAAGATGGCCAAAAAGGCGAGGAAGATGCGGACAATGGCTGGTGCCTTGATCCGTGAACTCCGGCGCAAATTGCCGGGCGAAGCCCTGGGCCGCCACCAGGAGCGACTTGACCTGTACGAGCGGGTCAAGGACCAGAAACGAAGCGACAAGAATAAGGTCTACAGCCTACACGAACCCGATATTCTCTGCATCTCCAAGGGTAAAGCGCACAAGCAGTACGAGTTCGGGCGCAAGGCGTCCATCGCGGTCACAAAAACTACGGGTATCATCGTCGGCGCGATGTCGTTCAACGAGAACGTCTACGACGGCCATACGTTGCCGGATGTCCTCGAACAGTGTTGGGAGGTCACCGGGGTCTGTCCGTCCATGGCGATCTGCGACCGAGGCTACAGGGGCCTGAATCAGGTCGGTGACACGCAAATCCTCATCCCAAAGCCTCCGAAGAAGAAGGACACACCGTACCAGCGCCTTATGGCGCGGCTCCGCTTCCGCCGTCGGGCGGCTATCGAGCCGGTGATCGGCCATCTCAAACACGATCACCGCATGGCCCGGAGCTATCTCAAGGGCGCGGTCGGCGACGCCATTAACTTGTTTATGGCCGCAGCGGCGTTCAACTTCAGGAAGTGGATGCGGAAAATCGGAGAGTTTTTTGCGCTCTTGGCGTTTCTGCTCCTCGGCAAAGACTCAAGCCGACGGCTGGCGGAAAATGTGGCGTAGAAGCTGAAACGGGTTTTTCAGGCCTGACTACTTAGTCAAACGACAGACGACCTTGTCAAAAACCTGAAGATTCGCCTTGCCCTGCTCTTTGGCCTGCAGAAGAGCCATATCCGCCTGCTGAAACAAAACCTGAACATCCAGCCCCTGAGTCGGAAACAAGCTGATGCCGATGGAGACGCCTATATGAACAATATGGGCATCCAGCTCGAACGGCTGGCCTATCGCCCAAATAATACGTCTTCCAACTCGTTCAATTTCAGCCATGTGGGCAGGTGCTGTAAGAAGAATTCCAAATCCATCTCCGCCAATTCGGCCAAGTAAGTCGCCCCCTTGAACACAATTTCGAATACGCTCGGCAGCCATACGCAAAACAGAATCACCTGCTTCCAGCCCAAGAGTCGTGTTCACAGAGCGAAAGTCATCCAAGTCCAGTAGCAGCAAGGCCATAAGTTGCGATTCGTCTTCCGTGCCGGCAGTTTCCTCAATGGTCAGGCGCATGTCCTCGAGCAATCTTGGACGGTTGGAAAATCCGGTAAGAACATCTCGCCGAATGTAAGACGTTAGATTCTTTTCATCCTTGTCCTCGATTGTCGCATCGGTAAACTGCCAAAGATGACGTTTTTTTTGTTCATTGATCCCCAAGGAACGATAAGCCAAGGATATGCTCCGGCCATCCCGCATGGTAAAACGTTCCGACGTAAGGTCGCTTGCCGCAGCAATTATTTCCTCCGTACGGGAGACAAAGGCCTCGGGCTCAGCAAAAAGGGAACTGACTTCCTGAACCAAATCATGGGTTGGCATCCCCGGAAGTAGTGTGGGACTTTCAAATAGTTCGAACATATTGGAAAATTGCGAATTAGTCCGAACAATCTTTCGCGTCTCGTCCTCGATAAGCACTCCGGAGTCAATCCCTTCCAAAAGCGCGTCTAGAATTCTTTGGGCGGCCATATTATCCACGTTTTTCGTTGCATGGATGAACGCTTTGGCAATGATCTCCCCGGCGATCTTGAGCAACCCTATTTCATCCTCGGTCCATCCCCTCTCGTCGCGAACGGATTCAAAGGCCAGAAATCCCATGGGGTCCGGCCCGTTGGTGACAGACACAGCGATCATGGAGCGGGTTCGACGTCCATGCATCCATTCACGTTCGGATTTGGCTTCAACAGGCAAGCCTTTAGGCGTGTCGATAAGAACGGTTTCAAATATAGTCAGCCTGTCCCAAAGCCAGGGCATATGCTGCACGGACATGCTTTGATCTCTTCCAAGAGGTGACTCCATCCCCAAACCAGTCCATTCGGCGAAAGGGAAAAAAACAGCGAGGTCGTCGGAAAGCAAAAAGAGTACGCAGCGATCCACTTGGCAAAATTCTCCCAACCGCTGCAGACACTCATCAACAGCATACCCTGTATTTTCAGGGGCCAAGTTGAGAAAAAGCCCGGAAAGTGAAGCCACCATTCGCTCTGTCTGCACTTGACGTTTCAGGTGTCTTTCCACCTGCTTGCGTAGACTGATATCACGCAGGGAGCATAGGTAGGCAGTGTCTTCTCCCCAGTCTATTTCGACCGCCTTTATCTCTACCAAGGTTCGCTGTCCTTCAGTTCCATGAAGGTCCATCTCCGTAGGTGGACCAGGTGAAACCGTATGCTGCAAGGGGTTTCCAAGTATTTCGCTGGTCGGTCGTCCGAGGATACCGGCCCCGGCAGGATTAATGAATGCGACCTGCCCGTTCTCGTGAACAATGGCCACGCCGTCGGGTAGACGCATAATTATATCGTCTGGAGTAGTCTTTAAGCTGCGGGCTTCTTCTGGCTGATCGTTACGGACATTTGTATTTGCGTTATTTTTCATTTCAACCGTCCTGTTGAAGAAATCCCCATGAAAATATTTTCATAAGACCGAACAACTCACTCACTCTCTCCGTATGGGATGTGAAAACGAAATTCGGTCCTTATTTTCCTTCTAGCACCGAGACGACTAAAAAACAACGCAGACATGTTAATCATGCCGTCATTTGTACATGCGCTCCGCATGATGTCTCTTTGCTTTGCACAAAGCTTGATGTACCGTGTACAGCCAATCTGTTTTGCTTGAGGAACTGAATTATGCGCTTAAAAGGCTACCTTTTTGTCTGTATTGCCGCCACCATGTGGGGACTTATCGGCCCTGTTGCCAAGATAGCCTTCGCAGCAGGCATGCCTCCGCTTGAAACCGCCTTTTGGCGTACATCAATTGGCTGGGTATTTTTTGCTCTGCATGCGGTGTGTACTCGCAAGATCCACGTAGACGCCAACGACATGCCCTGGGTTGGAGCCTTTGGAGTCGCAGGTATCGCAGGTCTTTTTGGGTGCTATGTCGTCGCAGTAGATCATGGAGGAGCTGCGCTTGCGGCAGTTCTTCTTTATACGGCTCCGGCCTGGGTCGCCATCATGTCGCGTCTTTTCTTTGGGGAAGCAATTACCCCGGCAAAACTGATAGCTTTGGTCGTAACCATGCTTGGAGTAAGCGGGGTTTGCTTTGGCCCTTCGTTGATGGATCCTTCCAATGAAACGCTGAGAATATCTCCTGTGGCCATCGTTTTTGGACTGCTTTCCGGCTTCAGTTACGCGCTTTATTATATTTTTGGAAAAAAATTCGAAGGCCGATATACGAGTCCCACATTATTTCTCTACGCCATGCCAGTGGGAGCATTTGTTTTAGCGCCTTTTTTCAAGTTTGCCTCCCATCCTCCCTCGGCCTGGCTGGCGGTAATCGTACTAGGCCTTTTTTCCACGTACGGGGCGTATCTCATTTATTACATGGGGCTTAAGCACCTGGAAGCTACGAGAGCCGCCGTAGTTGCCACCATAGAACCCGTGGTCGCCGCCTTTCTTGCCTATTTTATGTGGAATGAACAACTCAGTGCAGTCGGGTACTTGGGAAGCATACTTATTTTGACAGGCGTCGTGATAACGGTTTTGGAAGGAGAGCACCGTTTGCTCAAGAATCGTAAAAAATTGGGCGGATGAAATGCAAAACGAAAATTCCGCACGACTTCTCCAGGTCAAAGCGGCGGCAGGCTCTGGGAAAACATACAGTCTAACGTACCGTTTTCTAACTCTCCTGGCCCAAACCAGCAGACAACAGCATGCTCCTGTGTGCATGAGTTCGGCGTCTGTAGAATTTTCCTGGGACGAAATCATGGCCGTTACCTTCACCAACAAAGCGGCCATGGAGATGAAGGAGCGTATTGTCCGTGAGTTGAAGGCCAGGGCTTTGGGACTGGAAGGCGCCGCGCCAGTTCAACTGTCCTCCCATCGGGCCGTCCTCCTGCTCGAAGACGTTTTGCGCCGCTACAGCAGATTAAATATCCGAACCATAGATAGTCTCCTCAACCTTATTGTCCGTCTTTTTGCTCTTCCCTTGGAGCTGGACCCGGACTTTGACCTTCTCTTTTCTGAAAAGGATATCTTTGACCCGGTATACAAGGAATTCATCCAAGATATCGGAACCGATCCTGAAAAAACGGACCAACTTGAGCAGGCGGCCTTGACGCTCATCCGCCATGACCAGAGGGCAGGATTCTGGCTGGCCAGTACAATACGTCAAAGGCTGTCAGCTTTAGTCGAAAATTTTGACCTGCAAGCAGCCCTCAGTATTGTCACAAGGCAAGAGGAAATTGCCCAAGCTCTGCAGCTCCCCTACGAAAGATTTCACAAGGCATTGAACAATCTGAGCACTCTGCTTGCGGAACACAAGATTCCTATCAACAAGCATTTTGATAACTTTCTGGGCAAATGCCGTGACGCAAAGCTTTTTGACGGACCACCTGAATCGGCAATGATAAAAAAGGAAAGCCTTTGCGATTGCGTTCTCAGCAAGGGCAAAGCACTGGTGAATGAGGAAGAAGAAAAGGCCTATCAAATTCTCCAAGTAGCCTATGCCACATATAATAGACAGTGTGCGGTGCTCAGCGGGGCATATTCTTGGGCACCTTTGGCCGAACTAGCCGAAAACCTCCGACAGGCAATGGAAAACTACCAGATTGAAGAAGGCGCGGTCTTATGTGCGTCCCTGGGACACCGGGCAGCAGACCTCTTGTCTGGCGGCTTTGCCGTTGCCGAAGCATTCTGCAGATTGGGCAACCGACTGCACCACCTGCTCATAGATGAATTTCAGGATACAAGCCGCGATCAGTGGCAAGCCCTGCTGCCCCTGGGGGAGGAGTGCCTTTCCAAGCTTGGAAGCCTGTTCTACGTCGGCGACATAAAACAAGCCATCTACGGCTGGCGTGGTGGCGATGCCGAACTGTTTGCAGAGGTTGCCCGTCTTCCCGAATTGGCAGGCCCGGCTGGCGGAGCATTCTGCGCTCCTCTGGACACCAACTGGCGCAGCTGCAAAAATATCGTCCGCTTCAACAACGATTTTTTTACCAGCCTTTCACGTCCTGATCACGCGGACGACATTGCCGAAAGGATTTTCCCAAAAGCTGAACAAAGTGTTCGAGACACCTTTGCTCAGGCGCTTGTAAGCAATTTTGCCGACAGTACCCAAAAAATAGCCGAAAAGAATGAACAGACAGAAGGATACGTACGTCTGCAGCGTCTTCCCGGAGGAAGGCGCGAAGAAATAGACGAGCAGACCGAAGCAGCCTTTAACAACTTGTTGAGTGAACTTCGACAGCGACATGCCGAACCATCTTGGGGAGATGTTGCGGTTCTTGTCCGAACCAATACGCAGGCACTGCAGGTGAGTCAGTGGCTTGTGGACGAAGGGATTCCGGTTATTACGGAAAATAGTCTCCGTATGGGCAGCCATCCTGTTATCGCACAGTTGATCGCCTTGTTGAGCTTTATTGACCGCCCGGAAGACGACCTTGCTTTTGCCACTTTCATTTCCGGCAAGGACGTCTTTCTTGCAGAAACCGGGATGAACCATTCTGAAATAATGGAATGGCTATCCACCTCGCCCAAACGTCCTTTGTACCTGGCTTTCCGGAATGATTTCCCAGAGGAATGGGCGCTAATAGAACCTTTATTCGCCCATGCAGGAATTATTGGTCCATACGATATGGCAGCAGAAGCCATCCGGGCTTTCCGCGTTTTGGAACGTCGTCCCGGAGACGAACTGTTCATCAGGCGCCTGCTGGAACTAGTTCACCAGGCGGAAGAAAACAAAATGCCAAGCCTGAGCCGCTTTCTGGATTTCTGGAAGGAACAGGGAACAGAAGAAAGCGTTCCACTTCCGCAAGGAATGAATGCCGTTCAGGTTATGACCATGCACAAGGCCAAAGGGCTTGAATTCCCTATCGTGATTCTTCCTTTTTTAGACTGGAGCATTCCTCGGCTGGACAGAGAACTCGCTGTTATCCCGATAGAAAACGAAGCATATGTAACGTCTCTGTCACGCAATGTAGGAGAAGCATACTGGGACAAGATGTTGGAGATCGTCCAGGAGCAATGTAATTTGCTGTATGTGGCTTTCACTCGTCCGCGCAACGAACTGTACGGCTTTTTCCCCGCAGAACGTGGCAGTAAAAAGCCGAGTCCGATTCTGGAAATTCTTCAAAGCTATTTGGGAGAGGACTTGGATGACGAAATATTTGAAGCTGGCGTTTGCCCAGTAGCGGACAGTTCCGCTTTTTTCTCCTTGGAAAAGGTTCCTTCATCATCTCCCATAATCGACGAACGGCCTCTTTCTGAACGCAATGAACCCTACCAGCCCATGTCGTGGCTGCCGAGATTGCGGGTTTACAGGAACCTGGAAGATGCCGACAACTGGCGCAATCGCCAACGTGGTGAAATTGTGCATAAGGCTCTGGAATATCTTCTGGACTTTCCAGAAACAGAACAGGCTGTAAGTCAGGCTGTAAGCTTGGCAGTAGATGACTTTCCTTTGTCATCTTTACAACGCCTGGAGCTTTCTTCGCAAACCGAGAAGCTTATCCAGTGGCTGCTTTCCCGCGAAGACATGCGCTACTGCCTTCGCCACGGCAGGCCGGAAGCTGAAATCCTCGGGGCTGACGGACGCCAACATCGTGTTGACCTCTTATGCTCCACGCCCACGGGGCCGGTGGCTGTTGAGTATAAAACCGGCAAACCATCTCCAGACCACCATGACCAAGTTTGCCGTTACCTCGGTTTGCTGGATTCCTTACCGGGACGGGAGGAACGAGGAGTAGCACCTGCTAGAGGGCTTATTGTCTACCTGGATAGACGGGAAGTCGTCGAGGTAGAGGGAGGGAAAGCCTGATGCAAGCTCAAACAAATCCCATACATCTTTTTTCCTGGACCGAAGATTTCATTCCGGCTGTGGGGAATTTCATACAGGAAAATTGCCAAGGTCCGCTTGATGAAGCTTTGATTATACTGCCCCACCGTCGCGCCGCACGATATTTGACGAATCATTTCAAAGAGTCAGCAATTGCTTCCAGGTCGGTATTGCTCTCCCCCACCATGCTTTCTCTGGAAGACTTTATCCGATGGGGGCTTCGCCGCATAGGACATGTAGGCGACGATAATTTCAATGGCATTCGCAGCCTCTCACGTCTGGATCAGACGTTTGCACTCCATCAGGTTGTTTCCACACTCCCTGGAGGATTGTCTGTAAGCTCAGATATTACAGCCATGGACATGAATCGCTTCCTGCCTTGGGGCATTCGCCTCGCCGGGGTTATGGAAGACTTTTTTCGGCAGGACTTAACACCTACCAACCTGAGTAACGTTGGTGGAGAAGTCGCCGACTACGCGGCCCTGCTCCTTTCCAGATTGGGCGATATTTATGTCCGCTACGAGCAAACCTTGGCGGCAAAAGGATGGACAACTCCTGGACTGCAATGCCGCACTCTGGCTCGACAGGCCGAAATTCTGGCGCAATCACTTCAGGATAACGACGTGTTTATCGCCGGATTTTATGCACTGACCGGATGTGAAGACACTCTTTTTCATCGGCTGTGGGACTCAGGTGCGCACGTCATCTGGCACAGTGATCCTGCCTTGTGTGGTGGGCACAAGGCCCACTGGGGCTGTGCCGAACATGATCAATGGAGCAGACGCTGGAAAACCCGCCCGATATGTGATTCGAGAGCCATCAAGGCGACTACAAAAATACCGTCCGTACGATTTATCGAAGGGTTTGATCGCCATTCCCAGCTAGCGGCTTTACAGGACGAACTGGAAATCGCAGTCTCCCAGCAAGGTTCCGCTGCCGTGGTTTTACCGGATACCGGTCTTTTGGCCCCGCTGTTGCGTCATCTTCCTGATAAGGATGTAAACATCAGTATGGGGTACCCTTTGGAGCGCTCCGCACTTTTTGCACTTTTGGACCTTGTTCTGGAAATCCATCTGCAGCGTGAAAAGCATGGGGCATATCCCTGGAATTTATTAACAGAATTCGTGCGACACCCTTTTCCTGGCCAACTAGCTGGAGACAAAGGAGATTTTCCTTTACGCCCATTTCTCAGGACAATGGATCGGGTTTTACGAGAACGTGGACGAGACATGGATCTGGACGATCTGGTCAGCGTTGCCCTTGATCGACTTACATCAACAGATGAAGCCATTTCAACCCTGGTTTTTAAGGAATTACTTGAATTCTTTTTGCAGGCATTTTTCAAAGCATACGAGGGCATAAACACTTTAGCCGATTTGGCCGATGCTCTGCGCCAGACAACCAGTCTTCTTTTGGAAGGCTGCGCGCCCATTTGGAAACAACGCCTGATTGATGCCGAATGTCTGTACCGGACACTTATTGAAGCAGTGCCTATGCTGGGCACAGGCCTGGGCCAGGATGTCTCCCTCAAACCCGATATTCTCTATTCACTGGCACGGCAGGTCATGCGAGGACAAAGCGTTTCCTTTGAACCGGAGCCGCTAACCGGACTTCAGGTCCTCGGACTTCTGGAAACCCGTCTGCTCTCTTTTGACAGACTCTATATTCTTGATGCCACAGAGGATAAACTTCCCGGATCTGCTGATCACGATCCGCTTTTGCCGGACACATTGCGCCAGCATCTTTGTCTGCCATACAGCCGCGAGCGCGAGCATGTAGCAGCCTACAACTTTTATCGGCTTCTCATGAGCTGCAAGGAAGCAGTCATCTGCTATCCCAAGGGCGAACACAAAGGTGTCTTGGATAGTGCACGATTGCGCAGTCGTTTTGTTGAACAACTTCTTTGGGAAAAAGAAAAACAAATTGGACGAATTCTGGCCCCGGATACAGACCCCGCTTTTATTCGCAAGCAGTACACGTTACCTCCATTAACCAGCCTCCCTGTGGGGATTGTTCCTGGTCCCAATGCGCGCAAAAGAATCCATAAACTTGTGCAGGCCGGCGTGTCGGCAACTCTGTTGGACACGTATATGCGTTGCCCAAAATTGTTCTTCCAACGCTATGTGTTGCGACTTGAAGCCTTAAAGCAGGCTAATCCTGATGGTGACAAGCCAGAGTTTGGCAAGCTTATGCACGATGTGCTCAGACGTTTTTTTACTGCATCGGTCGGCGTGGACACCGACCTCTCTGAATTGGCTGTAGGCGATATTATAGACGAATTCCTTTTGGGGCTGGAGGATGCTGATTTTTTCAAACAAATGGCCCCAGATGCTCAGATTCTGCTACGTCTGACGGGGCGCGAACGTCTGAAAGAATTTATAAAACGTCAGCCTCGTGCACGAATACACTTCCTGGAAAAACAACTTAATATGACATTTCCTGTACATGGTGCAGAACAGGAGACACAGCTTATTCCAATACGCGGAACAATAGACCGTTGTGACCTGCGAACAATGCCCGAAGACGGGATGTACATACTGGATTACAAGACCGGATCCTCCCCGAAATCGTCTTCCGACGTATGGGAAAACGAGGATCTCTGGGCGGAAGTCCAACGTGCCCGTCCGGAGAATGCTTCAGACCCGGAACTCTTGGCCCGTGTCAACAAAGCTGTGGGCTCAGTTCAACTTCCCTTGTATTGCCTGCTGTACAAGGCAAACTTTGATACGCCCCTCATCAATGCAGGCTGGATCAACCTGGCCGAAAATGGACAGGAGACCTTCCTCTTTTCAAACAAATACGAAACGGAAGTCCGTGAAGACATCGTGGATGTCCGCTTCCCCATGCTCCTGGAATATCTGTTGCGCCACCTCTTGAACGTCAACGTCTTCGAGCCGGTACAAGGCTCACATTGCGCATGGTGTGATTTTTCCCAATCCTGCGGTCTGTAAAAGGGACGCCATGAAACATGCCAATATCATTATCTGCGGCGGAGGCATTGTCGGGTTAACAATTGCCCGTGAACTCCTCAAACGCGGACATGAAGACATCATCGTTCTGGAAAAAGAAAAATCGTTAGGCAAACATGCCTCAGGGCGCAACAGCGGTGTACTGCATACCGGCGTTTACTACGCGCCGGACACGCTCAAAGCGCAAACCTGCCTTGAAGGTAACCATCTGCTGCAGGCGTATTGCCTTGAACGTGGGTTACCGCTCCAAAAAACCGGCAAAGTCATTGTAGCCACCGAACCAGATCGCCTTTCCACACTGCAGGAATTGTATCAGCGGGCCAAAACCAATGGGGCAAAGATAAACATTCTGGATGTCAAAGAGTTACAGGAGATCGAACCCAATGCCTGCACGTTTGAGAAAGCTCTTCTGTCCCCAGAAACCTGCGTGTTTTCTCCAACAGCAGTCCTGGAATCCGTGGTCGAGGAGCTCCACGCTTCAGGCAAGGTCTTCGTGCTTACAGACCACAAGGTCAAAGCCATCATCCCAGGACGACGAATTCTGCATGCCACAAGGGAACGCTATGAATATAATTTTCTGATCAATACATGTGGGGCCTATAGTGACAAACTGGCCCACGCTTTCGGGCTGGGTTCGCAGTACGCCATACTTCCCTTCAAAGGCTTGTATCGACGTCTCAAGGCCGGATGTAATGAACTGGTAAGAGGAAGCATCTATCCAGTCCCGGACATTCGTAATCCGTTCCTGGGCATTCACTTCACGAAAGGAGTGGACGGCACCGTGTATATAGGGCCGACTTCAACTCCTGCTTTTGCCAGAGAAAACTACGGTATCCTCCAAGGACTGGATTGGGAGGCTCCGCTTATTCTGGCAAGGGACGCCATGCTTTTTGCCACCAATGCAAAATTTCGGGCCATAGCTTTGAGCGAGCCCTTGAAATACTATTTCCCCAATTTTTTCAGAGATGCCAAGAAACTGGTCAAGAAGCTGGTGCCAGACAATGTGGAGGCATCTTCAAAGGTCGGTATACGTCCACAGCTGGTGGACCTGAAGAAACGAGAACTGGTAATGGATTTTCTTGTGGAAAGGAATGAGGACTCACTTCACGTGCTCAACGCCATTTCCCCGGCGTTCACAGCCTCCATGTCGTTCGCCCGCATGGTGACAGACAAGTACCTGGGTAATGTGGTTTAGTCCTTTTCCGTTTTTGAAAGGCCAATGGCACGGGGATGTGTTTTGTCGTAGACCTTGACGAGCCGAGTCAGATTAAGGTGCGTGTAGCGCTGAGTCGTGGAAAGACGCTCATGCCCCAGCAATTCCTGCACGCTGCGAAGGTCTGCCCCGGATTCCAGCATATGCGTTGCAAAAGAGTGGCGTAATGTGTGAGGGCTGATTCCTTGCGGGAGCCCGGCCAGAGCCGCCATTTTTTCCAAAATACGATTCGCCTGGCGGCGATTCAACCGCCCTCCACGCACGCCAAGAAATAAGGCCTGTTCAGACGGTTCGGGATCGAAAGCCTGACGCTGATCCAAATACTGGTTCACACGCCGTACGGCTGAATTCCCCATAGGAGCCAACCGTTCTTTAGAGCCCTTCCCCAAAATCCGCAGCACGCTCGAGTCTGCGTCGAAATCATTGATGTCCAGGTTAAGAGCTTCACTGATACGCAGTCCTGCACCGTAAAGAAGCTCTGCCAAGGCCAGATCGCGCACCCCTTCAGGTCCGGCCTCCACCTTGGCTTCCATCAAGGCAATCGCTTGATCCACATTCAGAGCCTTGGGGTGACGGATGTCCTGTTTGGGATTGGAAACTCCGGCAACAGGATTGGAAGAAGCCAAGCCCTTGGACAGGAGAAACTTGAAATAGGTGCGCAAAGACGACAACTTACGGGCCATTGACGATTTTTTCACCCCCTTCCTGTGCAAATCCGCCAAATACCCGCGTACATGGTCGCGAGTAAGAGAATTGGGCTGGGCGAGGGTTGCCTTTCGAGAAGCCAAAAAGACCTGAAACTGGATCAGATCACGCTCGTATGCTGCAAGCGTGGCATCGGAATATCCTTTTTCGACAGCCAGATGCCCCAAAAAGGCCCCGACCGAATCAGGAATCGCAGTTTGATTTGCGTCTATCAAGGACATAGCAGCTCGTTTCTATTTCTTTGGCTTTCTTTTTCAGCCCCATGGCTATTGCCGATGCTTCACCATAGTGCTTAAGCGATCCATTACAGTTGAACACAACAGCCAGCGAAATCGCCATGATTGGGAACTCTCGAATATTTCCCTGCCGGTCGGTAGAACAAATACGTCCCCGCTCCCGGTCGTCATGGTCGTAAAAATTGGGAATGATTTGGTCAAACGTCGCGATAAGGCGTTGGCATGCTTCTTCAATATGCTTTGGCGGCATTATAAAGACAAAGTCGTCGCCGCCCACATGGCCCACGAACGACGCCGTTCCACCAAAACCACGTACCGTGTTTACGATAACCCGGGCAGTCATCATAAGCGCCTCGTCGCCCCGAGAAAAACCATACTTATCATTGTAGGATTTGAAATAATCCAAGTCCACATAAGCCAGCGCGAAATCTTCCCGTCTATCAATAAGATCCTGAATACGCTGAATAATGGAAGTGTTTCCAGGCAATTTGGATAGCGGATTGGCGTCCAGGCTGCGTAAGGCACGAGAAATAGTCAGGCAGATCCGGGAACGTGCTTCAGCTGCTCCCACCGGCAGTAGAAGAAAATCATCCGCTTCGATGAGGCTGAAATCCATCCCTTTTTCAAGATCTTCAGGAGGGAGGCAAAGCATGACTGGCAACTGGCGGTAGACATTCTCGCTTTTCACCATGGAGGCTACTTCCGCTCCGCTTATATCAGTAAGACGATTATCAGCAAGAAGTAAATCCGGCGGTTCATTAAACAGAGCCTCCACAGCGGCAGTTGCCCGTCTGTAGTGGGTCCACTCCATCACATCCGGTGGAAAAAGCCCGTAAATAAGCTCCCGCAGGCTGTCGTCGTCGGTGATGAGAATGGCATTTTGTTTTCTTGGGAACATGCAGCTTTCCATGTCACCACCTTATGAAAAGGACATGTCGGCAATTTCCACAAAATCTTCGCCCAACGTATCCATCACTGGCTCCAGATCCTTCATGGTCACCTTGAGCAATCGCAACGCTTCCGGCCGTAGATAGGGAACATTGTTGTCCCCCCCGCTTCCGTATTCAAAAACACGCACCAGCACGTCACCTATGTGCACAACTGCGGCATGTTGTGGGTACAAACGGGCCAAATGGGGCTTGTGATGATACGACATGGCTTCTTTGAGATTGGGCGGCAGGTGCCAACTGTCGGCAAGCCACGCGTTGATACGATCATGTCCAAATCCGAGCACTTCCCTCTCTGCGGCAAAATAGGTGATGTCCTTTTCCTTCACCACTGCCAAGACCTGATCGCGCAGTTCGGGAATCTGAACCGCCGTAACGACCTTGCCAAGGTCGTGCAAAAGTCCGGCCACGGAGTATTCTTCCGGATCCTTGAGCCCTGCAGCCTGAGCAATGCCCTGGCAGGCCATGGCACAAGCTATGCTGTGCTCCCACAGCCCTTTCATGGCTTGCACCATCATATCAAAAACGGAGGTGGAAATAATCAGGCCTTTGATAACATTGAACCCGAGCAGTACAAGCGCGTGCTGCACCGTGGCGATACGGCCTGGAAAACCATAGATGGGCGAATTCACCATCTTAAGAACTTTGGCGGAAAGGACTTGATCGGTAGAAATAAGCTTGGCGATCTCCTCAATAGACGCACCGTCGTCTTCAACCAACTTGGTTACCTTGTCCAAAACCGAAGGCAAGGTCGGCAGGCTTTTGACTTCAAGTACAACGTCTCTTGTTTCGCTTTTCAGATCACCGCTCATTCTTCACCTCCAGCATCATTCTCGTCCTCGTTCGATGCCGCTGCCATTTCGGAAGAAGCCTTGAAAGCGAAATAACGCTTGAGGAATCCCTTGACCTTGCACATCCAAAGATCCTGACCATGCATACGGAACAGATAGTCCAATTGTTTTATGCGCTCCGCTGCTCCGGCTGAGGCATTCCCCATATCCACGGGATTACCTTTGACCACGATACGGTCGATCTTCATATTTTCCAGACGAAAGATGAGTGAGTCCGTCAACTCCGTACCGTCTGCCATTATAACCACGCCGTTTTCACGAGCGACCGGTTTGCCCAGCACCATTCCGGACTTGGCCAAATTCAAAGGGATTTTCTGCATGTAAGATTATCTCAAATATAGTTGCCGATTTTTAGACAGAATGGTTTCAACACAAAGGCTTCCAGGCGCAAAAGCAGTTTGCTGGTTCGAGGACACGCCCGTTTATCGCATCTGAAAAGTGAATTCTTTCCTGGGGTACATGACGCTCTCGCCAGCGCTAAAAGCGCCCCCCGCATAGTGGCACCAGAAGCGATTTCATGGAAGATGTAAGCTTCCATTAATCCAGGGAATTCGCCTTTAAGAAAAGCTCCTCTAAACCAAACTGTAATACATCCCCGGCCATTGTCGAACAAGTCCTTTCACTTCCAGCTCCACAAGGACTCTGCTGACATCGCCGCTCCCCAAGTGAGCCATTCTGCCTACCTGATCGATGTGTAAACGTTCTCCTGCAGAAAACAACTTGGCAATACGCTGCGCTGTTCCTTCCAGTCCGCAGGATGAAATGGCCTGGTCGCAGTCCGGCATCTCCTTTGGAGATGTAGAAAGGACTTCCGGCCCTAAAATGTAGCGTAACTCCTGCAAAATATCATCCGCACAGGAAACAAGACAGCCTCCTTGCCGGATAAGTGCGTGACACCCCGTGAACGTTGGTTTGCCCACGGGGCCTGGCAAAGCAAAAACTTCGCGTCCCTGGTCCAGGGCATGGCCGGCTGTAATCAAGCTCCCGCTCTTGCCTGCGGCCTCGGCAACCAGAACGCCATAGGAAATACCACTGATGATGCGGTTCCGAACGGGGAAATGGCTTGCTTCTGGTCCCTCCCCATACCCGTACTCGCTCAGCAACAATCCCTTGGTTCCAAGTGTTTCCCAGATATCCCTGTTTGTCCTGGGGTATATAACATCTAGCCCTGTGCCCAGCACCCCTATAGACCCACCCGGGCCTGTCAGTCCGGAGAGATGGGCTTGACGGTCTATGCCGCTGGCCATGCCAGAAACGACTGTTACACCATACCGGGACAACTCCCGGCTTATTTTCATTGAAGCTTCTAGTCCGTAGGAAGAGCATTTGCGTGCACCGACAACTCCCACACAGGGATTACGTAAAAAAGAAATATCTCCTTTATAGTATAAATATAAAGGAGGATCTGGAATTTCACGCAAAAGCGGGGGATAACGGCTGTCTGTCACAAGTAGATACGAGGCCCCATGCCGTTTGGCAGCCTCGTATTCCTTATCTGCTTCTTCCTTCCAGGAACGCGTCTGAAAAGCGTCTACCTGACGTTTGCTAGCCAGTCCCAAGGCAAGCCAGGACCGACATTGCTTTGCCGCTTCAAGAAGAGAGTCAAAGTGGTCAATGATGCCACGCCATGTACGAGGCCCAAGCCATCTACTGTGGCGAAGAGCCAAAGCCGCCCGGTACTCGTCGTGCAGTTCTCCCATAGCTATCCAATGCCGTCTTGAGCCGATTTTTCAAACTATTTCGGCAAGCACCGCGCCCTATTGCCCCAATGTCTTAAGCTTTTGTCGGGCAAGACGTGCAGGATCAGAGGTAGGATACTCATCAAGTAATGCCTGGAGATAAAAACGGGCATTGGCGGCGTCACCAAGCTTATCGTAGCTGTAGCCTATTTTAAGCAAGGCCGCTGCTGCTTTGTGATGCTTGGGGTAGTCCTGGGTTACATCTTTAAATGTTAGAATAGCCTGGGCAAAACGCTTTTCACCGTAGTAGCTTTCTCCCAGCCAATACAACGCATTGGGGACAAGGGGATTCTGCTTGTTCTTACCCAAAAATTCGTTAAGGACCTCACGGCCTTCTTCATACTTTTCCGCACTAACCAAAGCCTGTCCTCGATGATACAGTTGCTCAGCGTTTGCGTTCGCAGGAATGGCAGAATCTCTTGCGGAAGAAACGGCAGGCGCAGGTGCCCCGGTAAAAGGGGTATCCCCACCTTGCGTGGAAACGGGTTGGGCAGGTTCGTCCTCCGATGTTGGTTGCACCATGACATTTTTATTCATGGCCGCCTCGTCCAGACGAGTTTGCATTTCCATATGAAGGGCTTGAATCGTTACTTCCAAATGGTCGATTCGAGCAGCCATGTCATCCGATTGCCTTCGGAGACGCTCTTCGCTGGCTCGTTGCTTTTCCTTAAAATTCAAAAAGTTCTCTTCCAGACTTTGCAATCGCCATGCGTCGCTGTCGGGTGAGGCAGATTGTTTATTTGCACAGCCACTCAAAACAAGAAGCAGAGAGCCTAATAGGACAAAAGGAAAAACTTTATTCATACGGAACTCCCACTAGTGAAAACAACGTGAAGCACTACGTTCACAAGGACATAGGCGTTATCAATACGCAAGGCAAGCCGTGCGGTCCAGCTTGCCATACCACATCATTTAGGGCAAAAATACCGGGCCATGCGTTAGGGAGGGGCTGAGGCGCAACGGAGAGGGGCGGCAAGTTCAGTACAAATGATGACAAGGCCGCCTGCTCACTTTTGAGTGATTCCACTCCGGAAGGACGGGGCACCGCACAGACCCCAGTTATTTCTTTCTGCAAGGCTTGTATGCCGGGGACCCCGCATATCTTTCGGCTCCCCTCCCAACAAAGCAATATTGCAAATCATTTCGGAGGATTCGGATACATGGCTTTTTCTTCTGGGGATATTTTACTGGCAGCCAACATGGCTCCACTTGCCTTCAACGTCTTCCTTGCCATGACAGCCTTAGGCATTCCATTGGTGGCACTGGTCTGTGAAATTCTCGCTGCCAGTAAGGGCAAAGTCTTTTATAAAAAGACAGCCCAGCAACTCAGTACGTTTGGCTTGGGGTGCATGGCCTACACATTGTTTGTTGTGGCCGGAACGCTCATTTTGATTTATCTCAAAATTCCAGGCCTGCTGCCTTTCGGTACTCCTGTGAACGTTCCTCTCATTTGGGCCTGCATACCGTTGGCACTTTGGGTAGTTGCGAGTATCACACATGCCATCACCTGGAAAAAACTTAAAACATCACAAGCACTCCATATCCTGATTGGTGTCGTCGCGGCTCTTGCCGGACTGTGCGTTGTTTACGTCAGTGTAGCCCTTACGTACGCGTACATGCTGCCCTTGCCCGGAGAGCGAGTGCAACCCGAAACCCTCATTGCGCTGCTGGCCCCGACCGAGGCTCCTATTTTTCCTGCCCTGGCCGTATCCATGCTTGCTTTGGCTCCTCTTGCCACCACGGCTTTAGGACTGGGATACATGCTCTACCGTAGAAAAAGGGACGATTGGGGACGCGACTATTACGTATTTTCACTACGCCTCGTTTCCACAATGGCAGCCTTTTTCGGAGTGCTCTTCCTGGCCCTGCAAATATGGGTGGGAATGAGTATTCATACTGTTTTCGGGCAGCTTGTTGCAGTGCAGAACATCGCCCCTGCATGGTATGCGGGAATGGGAACCGGACTGGCCAGCATTGTGCTGTGGGCAGCTGTCAGCAGAAGCTCGATGCCTATGCGCCTTTCCGGCTTTATTATTCTGGCCGGATTTTTCGAGTGGAGCATGCTGACTTGTCTTGGTTTTGCCGGACTCAAGTTGTTTTTTCTTTATTAATTCCCCCCACCGCACTCCCTAAAAAATCATAAAAAAGGGCCGGAAAGTCAGCTGACTTTCCGGCCCTTTTCTTTTTGCAAGTTATTATTCTCAGTTATTTTTCAAAGAAGAAGACATCGAATAGACCTCATGCGGATCAAGAATCAAAATGACGCTGCCATCTCCCATGATTGTCGCACCGGAGATTCCTCTTAAATCAAACTCGTTGAGGTATGCACCCAACGGCTTGATAACGATCTCCTGACGTTCAAGGAGCCTGTCAACGACAATGCCAAGTCGGCGGTCATTGTCATTGATAATGACAACAGGCAGCAGGTCACGTTTTTCCTTATTGGGAGGCAAGTCCAACACCTCGGAAAGTTCTATTATACCGAGGACTTCACCACGCAACTCCAAGGCCTTACGGCTGTTCACATCTGTGAGACGCTTGGCATTCAACTTGGTGGTTTCGGAAACAGCATCCAGAGGGATGGCGTACATGTTCCCACTGACCATAACCATAAGCGCATCAATAATGGCCAACGTGAGCGGTAGGCTCAAAGTAACCTTGGTCCCCTTACCGAGCTCACTGTTTACACTCACACTGCCTTTGAGGTTCTTGATGTTGGAACGAACCACGTCCATTCCAACGCCTCGGCCGGAAATATCGGTAACCTTCTCGGCCGATGAAAAGCCAGGAGCAAAGATAAGCTCCAAAGCTTCCCTGTCGTCCATCTGAGAGGCCTGCTCCTGTGTTATAAGCCCTTTCTTTAAAGCCGAGCTCCGAATTCTTTCAGGATCAATTCCTTTTCCATCGTCCTCAACTTCAATGGCAACCGAGTTGCCGCGGTGATATGCACGCAACCAAACTTTGCCCACAGGATCTTTTTGTGTTTGGGCTCTTTCTTCTTCGTTTTCCAGTCCGTGGTCAACGGAGTTACGAATCATATGAACAAGGGGGTCGCCGATAACTTCGACAACACTCTTATCCAGTTCAGTATCCTCGCCTTCCGTAATCAATTCAACCTGCTTGCCGCTTTTACGGGAAAGGTCACGGACCAACCTCGGAAAACGCGAAAAAACCGTCCCAACAGGCACCATACGCACGTTCATAATGGTGTCCTGCAGATCATCGGAAATGCGGTTCATGGAGTCTGTTGTTTCAATCAGATTCTGGGCAATTTCCTGCACATCCAGATGGCCCTCTTCAAGGGAACGCCCCAGCATAGCAAAACGGTTACGGTTGATGATGAGTTCTCCGATGAGGTTCATCAAGTGGTCGAGCTTTTCGTGGTCGACACGGATAGTTGCCGAAGTTTTCGGCTTGGTGGGAGCGCTGTTTGCTTTCTGTGGAGCTGCCGGTTTTGTGGCAGATTTCTGAGGAGCTGCTTTTGCTGCCGGCGGGGCTGCCTTTTTCGGGGCAGGCTTGGAAGCAGGTTTCGGTTCCACAGGTGCGATTTCTGCCACGGCAGTAGACTTCTCAGCCTTTTTGCTCTCAACGGCAGGCGATTCAGGAGTTTTTTCTGGCGCAGGTTTAGACTCTTTGGGAGTCTCTTTTTCAACAGGCTTTTCTTCAGCTTTAGCTGTTTTGTCAGCAGACGTTTCAGCCGATCCCCCAGCTTTTTCTGCTGGTTCTTCGGGTTCTACTCCGAGCTCCACGAACTTGGCCTTGACCAGATCTTCAAGGATGGAACACTCCTGCTCCAGAATATCCAGCATCAGGCTGAAATCCAGATCGGAGCCTCTAGCCTGGTCTACCAGGCCAGCTGTTCTTTCGGCTGTGAGTTTGATTTCATCAAACCCCATGTACCCGGAAGAATTCTGAATGGTTACCAGACTTCTGAACAACCCATCGATAAAATCCTTATCTGTGCTGTCCTTACGCAGAGTTTCCAGAGCAAAGGAGACGTTCTGCAGCTGTTGGATATTGGCCTGAATAAAGGCCTGAACATCTTCCTCGTCGTATTTGCTTCCGTCCTGTCCATCTGCAGGCTGTGCTTCATCCTTTTCAGGTTCTTTTGCCGTTGCAGGCGAAGAAGAAATCTTCTCTTCAGCTGCTGGTTCATCCGAAGGCTTTTCAGAAGGCGCATCATCGCTCGCCACATCATCTGCTTTCTGATGTTGCCCTGGTTCCGGCAAAAAGCCATGTTCGGATGCACGCTGCAGGCGCCACTCCATTATCCGGGTATCAATGGGAGTGACTTCTGCTGCTTTGGAATCGATACTGTTGACGAGGTCGTCAATCAGGTCCACGGCGGACAACGCAAGGTCGATCAGGGAGTTGGAAACTTCCATTTCATCCTTGCGTACTTTATTGAGCAGAGTTTCAGCCTCGTGCGTCAACGAGTTGAGTTCTTTATATCCGATGATACCACTGTTGCCCTTTAGGTTATGGAAAAAACGAAAGATGTCGTTAACCAATTCCTTGTTGACGACAGGATCTTTTTCCAAATCAATCAGCAGTGTTCCCAGACTTTGAACATTCTCATGTGCTTCTTCAAGAAAGTCCGTCAGGTGCTCCTCTCCAAGCACGGAAAGCTTATATGTTTCCGGCTCGAATGGTGGCAAATCCGGCAAGTCCTCAACGGCAACAGCTTGCTCACCGGGCTCAACAGCATCCCAGTCAATTTCATCTTCAGCCGAATCATCGTCGGGTTCAACAAAATTTTCTTCTGGATTTTCTTCTACAGGGGCAGCTTCTTCAGCAGCAACCTCCGCCACTTCAGGGCCGGAACTTTCCTGAATAGCCTCACCTGCCATG
Organism: Desulfovibrio sp. 7SRBS1; assembly: GCF_049723905.1. NCBI lineage: Bacteria > Pseudomonadati > Thermodesulfobacteriota > Desulfovibrionia > Desulfovibrionales > Desulfovibrionaceae > Desulfovibrio > Desulfovibrio sp. 7SRBS1. Next base: position 744,594 of record NZ_JBJKFD010000001.1, read on the forward strand.
AGCCGGGCAATCTGGTCGATGATGGGGTCAGTATCAACATCGCCTTCGGTTCCATTCTCTTCAAGCGAGTCGATCATGCTGCGCAATGCGTCAGTGGCCGAAAGAATCACATCCATGATGTCCGTCGTAACCACTATATTCCCATTACGGAGTTCATCAAGGATGTTCTCCGCTTTATGGGCAAGCCCATTGATCTTGTTCAGTCCCAAAAATCCAGATGCACCTTTCAGCGAATGCATGGGCCTGAACACATCGTTTAAGAGCGACAGATTGTCCGGGGCCTTTTCCAGCTCCAGAAGGGTCGGCTCAATCGTCTCCAAATGTTCTTTGGCTTCGACTATAAAGTCTGCAAAGATTTCAGGATCCATAAAATCCTGGTTCATCTATCAACTCCGAGGCTTGTACTGACTCGACGCTTAAGCAGACATACCGCCAGGCGACGCGTTAGCGTGTGCTTTCAGATTAACCCAACAGCATTTTGACGTTTTTAACCATCTTTTCAGGTTGGGCCGGTTTAACCATATACAGATTTGCTCCAAGACCGAGACCCGTCTGAATGTCTTTTTCCTGGCCTTCTGTTGAAAGCACTATAATGGGAATGTCCTTGTAGGCATCTTGGTCTCGAACGGATTTGATGAAGGTAAATCCATCCATGCGGGGCATATTGACGTCCGAAATGATGAGGTCAATAGACTCGCTCGCGTAAAGTTTTTCGAGTCCATCCAGGCCATCTTCAGCAGTCGTCACCTTAAAGCCTTCTTTCTTCATAATAAAGGCCACAAGGTTTCGTACTGTTTTGGAATCATCAACTATGAGGATATTTTTTGACATGCTTCCTCCGCATTATCTGGAAAGAATGCTTGTTACCAAACGTTCTACGGATATAATATTCACCAGCTTTTCGCCCGATTTCATCAGACCGGAAAGAAAGCTGGCGTTTATTCCCACGCTGGCTTCAATGCTCCACTCTATCTGCTCCTGCAAAGCCCGGTACATGGTTACGATTGCCGTAACCATAAGACCAATCTGCAGCCCTTTGAATCTACATACAATTATAAAGCGGTCATCCTGGACATCTCCTGTCGCCATAATGCTCCGCATAGACACCAAAGGAGTTACTCGACCGCGCAGATTGATGACCCCTTCCACATACAGTGGTGCTTTGGGAAGACGGGTCGGAGGCACATACTTAATGACTTCCTGAATGGCCTTGATAGGCAGGGCATACTCCTGCTCTCCAACCATAAAGCTAACCAGCTGCAACTCGGGATCTGTTCTGAGGCGGGCTTCAAGCTCATCATCTTCTCCGCCTCCTGAATCACCACGCGGTCCAAAGCCTGCCACCGCATCTTCACCACGAGGGTCATGCCGGGGGATACGTGCCAGTGCTTCTTTATTTTCAAGGCCCAAATATTTTTCAATAAAAGCCTTTTCCGCATCTGTAAAACTTCCTCCATGGACTGCAGCACCAGGGAGTTCCACTTTTTCCTGGAAATATTCTTCAGGTGTCTTCATTGGTTCATTATTTCCTTTGCCAGCAGCATATATTCCATTGCCCCACGACAATTGGGGTCGACGTCATAAATAACCTTCCCCCTGGCGCTGGCTTCCCGAAATTTCGTATCCATATTGATAATGGTGCTGAATATTTTCCCCCTGAATTTACGGCGTAGCATATTCAAAACACGCCGGCAGGCTCCAGCTCTTCTATCGTACATGGTCGCCAATGCCTTAAATTTTACAGGCTCGGGCATAACGCGATTAATCATTTTAATCGTATCAAAGATCAGACGAACTCCATGTAATGCCAAAAAATCGGTTTGCACAGGGATGATAAGCAAATCGCAGGCCACAAGAGCGTTTACAAGCAAAACTCCTACGTGTGGCGGACAGTCCAAAATAATAAAGTCATAGTCGTCTTTTACGGTTTCCAACGCATCTTTAAGGATCATTCCTTTACGGGGGCGGTCCTTTGTGTCCACTTCAAGCTCTGAAAGACGTATGTTCCCTGGAACAAAATCCATCCCCGATGCTTGTTCTCTTAGGATGATACGTTTCCAGAGTTCTGCATCACCCTTTTCTGCGTTAAAAAGATCGTATGCCGTATGCTTAAGATCCTCTGGAAAAAAAGCCATATGGATCGAAGCATTAGCATGCGGGTCAAGATCCATGATCAAAACCCGCCGAGATAATCGGGTTAGAGCTGCCCCCAAAGACAACGCCGTGGTGGTTTTGCCCACACCGCCTTTCTGGTTGCCAACTGCTAATATTTTTGCCGACAAACGAACCTCGCTTCGAAACAGATCCCTGCCTTATTCTGCTTCTTGACTGTATTTTCGGATCAGATTTTCTAGAGCGCGCCAGTCATCTTCGTCAACATCGAGAAAACGCAATCCGGCATAACAGGTTCCATCGGCATCTTTTTCCGCCCACATGACTTCGGAAATAGCTTGCATGTATTGTCCTACGTCACTTTCAAAGACTTTAAGATAACCGGGATGGAACTTACCGAATCGGGGCAGGAAGATTTTTAAAACTACCTTGCTTTCGGGTTCAAGAAGTTGTTCCGTTTTTATTCGTACACCACCCACACTAATGTCCGCACAGCAGACTTCATTCTTGGGCTGTTTTCCCAAAGGAAACTCGAATGCACTGTATTCAACAGTAAATTCTTTGGGAAGGCGTTCATACTCTCTACGGTTGTCGCTGTCTCCCATCGCTCACCCCTCTTTGTTGTAGACGATGGCACCGGGATGGTGGATGGGCTTGAACGCCCTCGAAATATTATGCAGTGACTCCGAGTGTCCAATAAGGAGAAACCCTCCGGGAAGCAGATTGTCGTAAAAAGATCCGATTACCTGCTTCTTCACGGCATCGTCAAAGTAGATGATAACATTACGGCAGAACACAATTTGAGAACGTTCAACACGCTTCAACTGGACTTTATCATTAAGGTTGATCTGACCAAAGCTTACGAGCCTTTTTACTTCAGGGATAACCTTGAATTTGCCACCGTCCTCTTCGAAATACTTGCGGACAATTTCTTTGGGTGTTGTTCGCAAGGCGTAATCTGTATAAATACCGCGCCGGGCGGACATGAGAACCGCTTCTGAAAGGTCATTGGCAGTAATTTTTATATTCCACTGAGAAATGTCCTTCCCCAACACCTCGTGCAGGATAATCCCCAAGGTGTAGGGCTCCTCGCCGGTGGAACACCCTGCCGACCAAATACGAAGACTTTTGGTGCGCTTGGCTTTTTGCGCATCAAGCACTGTTTTAAGTACTTTGTCCTGAAAGACCTTCAACTGCGGAGGATTTCTGTAAAAGCTCGTCTCGTTGGTCGTAACCGCTTCGAAAAGTCTGTTCAATTCCTGCTGTTTTCGCGGATCATACTGCAAATAATAAAAGTACTCTCCGTAGTCTTTCAGATTGAGTTTTTTGATTCTATTGGCCAGCCTGTTTTCCAAAAGATACTTCCGGTTGTCGGCAATATAGATACCGCTCCGGTCATATATAAAGTCCCTAAGCTGCGTGAATTCCTCATTGGAAATTTTCAGCTCCTTTCCGAGTATTCCCGACTTGGAAAAAAGAGACATCTATTCATCCTCGCCCTGGGACTGAATCTTTTGCACAGCTTCTTCAGCCGCTGCCATCAATTCCGGTTCGTCTCCGCCCGAAACCTCGAGCAAGGCCCTGAATGCAGCCTGCCCCCCTATCTCACCAAGACTTTCAATCACTTTTAACACGATCAGTTTATTGTCCGAATCCAGCAGTTGGATCAATTTAGGAGTTGCCTGCCGCTCTTGGCGGGACGCCAACGCTTCCATGGCCCGGATTCGGACCCAATCATCGTCGTCATCCAACGCCTGCAGCAGGTAAGGTATAGTCTTGGGCTCATCACTTTGTCCCAGTAACTCAACAACCGTCAGGCGTACGTCACTATTTTCATCGTACAGCCTGCGTACAATCATCTCGAGGCAGTCATCACCAAATCCGCAAATCTGAGCCATGGACTCAAGGGCCACCTTTCGGATATCCGGAACTTCATCTTCCAGAGCATTTTTCAATACCTCCTTCTGATGGGCGAGGTTGAGCTTGCCAACAGCATACACCCCCATCAACCGATGCAACGGATCATCACTGGAGACAAGTTCCATGAATCGTTCCGGCATACCTTCTGAGCCAAGCTCAATGCAGGCTTCCAAAGCGACTTCCTTAACGTCATTCCATGGATGGTCGAGAAAAGAGAAGAGAAGTTCCTCGGCTGGCACATACTGAACTTTTTGCCCAAGAAAATACAAAGAATTTTTAATAACGGTCCCGTCTTCATGCGTCTTTAAAACATCCATAAAAAAGGGAGCAGCTTCTTCGCCTGCCGTTTTCACCAAAGCCTGAACGATCTCCCGCTGCAGGTCCCGGTTTTTGTCTCTGAAAGCATCGATGAGGATATTCGTCACTTCCGGCGAAGGGATGCGTGAGAGTACGGCAACGGCCACTTGCGCGCGCTCAGAAGATTGATTTTGCATTGCATGGGAAACCAGAGACTTGGTCAGCCCGATGCACGCCAGTGAATCGATAGCTGCCTCGATTCGTTCGGATTCGCGGTCCACATCCATTGTGGCGGCCAAACGAACAACATCGTTAGACGCGTCGTCGCCGCCAACATAAGCTAAACCACGAATGACATCGTCCTGTATGGCCTTATCTTCATCTTTAAGTGCAACACGAAGATACTGCCGGAAGTTCTCCCGCTCTCCTTCGGAAAGCAGAGTAAGAGATTTCCCTCCCAGAATTTTTACAATGGCCTGAACAATTTTGTTCCGCAGAGCAGTAGGACTTTTCTCCAACCGCCGTAACAACATGGTCACGGCCTTGATATTTCCAATCTCCCCAAGAGCTTCCACAATCATGGAAGCCACAAGGTCGGAACAGGTATCCAGCCGTTTGACCATTGCAGCGACACTAGAGTCCGCACCTATTTTGGAAAGAGCTTCAATAACAGCGAAAAGGACCCATTCGTCATCATCAAGAGATTTATCCAGGCACTTGGCAGCTTCCGGCATAGCCAAGTTTCCAAGGCTGACGGCCGCCTGATAACGTACGTTGACTTCTGGGTCCTTAAGCAGGCTTTCGCACAATGGAGCAACCGCTAAGACATTGTCTGTCGACCCCAAAATATCCGAAGCGAAAATCCGAAGGTCCGGATCTGCGTTGTGCAACAAGTTGATCAAGGTGGAGAAATCCTGGTTTCCGACCTGGCGCAATATGTCCATGGCCAAGTTACGCACCGGAGCGTCTTCTGACTCGAGAAGCGGAACCATGTTCTGCACGGTCTCTTTGCCCCCGATATCACGCAGGGCAGTGTCCGCAGCCTCCTGTACGCCCAGGTTACCGCTCTGCAGCAGGCCGACCAGCAGCGGGATTGCGTCCTGATCTTTGGTTTCCCCAGCCTTGAACGCAGCTTCCCGAAGGACTTCCGGCTCGTCGCTACGCAACAATTCCAGAATTTCTTTTGATTCCGGCATATTCGCTTTCCTCGTTCCCCAACTTGTCAAAAAGGACCGGATCATGTCCCGACTTATTTGTAAAGCCCCTCAACAATGGCACCGGCCACATCATCTATATCCACTATTTCGTCAGCTAAATCTGCATCAACAACTGCCTTGGGCATGCCATAGACAACGCAAGATTGCTCATTTTGCGCAATGATTCTACCGCCCTTTTGTTTCAATTCGGCGATACCTTCCTTGCCGTCACTGCCCATGCCGGTGAGGATGACTCCCAACCCGCGCTTGCCGACACCTTTGGCAACCGAAGAAATAAGCACATTGGCTGAAGGCTTGTACAAAGCTTCTTCAGGGTGCGGGGTTACCCGCAATTCGATACGGCTGACCTTCTGGTCGATCATTAAGTGCTTGCCACCAGGGGCTACATAAGCGGTCCCAGGCATCAGTCGTTCACCATCTTCGGCTTCTTTCACATGTATTTTGCATACACCATCAAGGCGCTTGGCAAAAGGCCCGGTAAAAGCCGGAGGCATATGTTGTGCTATGACGATGCTCGCCGGAAAAGCGGCGGGCAGGCGTGAAAGCACATTCTGAACGGCAGGCGGACCGCCCGTGGAAACGCCAATGGCCACAACATCGCGCACCTGAGTCCCAGAGGGCGTCATAAGTTCACGACGAATGGAAGTTGGGTCAGATTTCTTCTGTGCAGAAGCGGCAGCGCGAACTTTTGCCCTAAATGCCTGAGTCCTGGGGATGAACTTACGGGTACCGATGTATTTGACCTTTTCCCGCAGATCTTCCTCAATTTTAACAATATCCAGAGAAACCTTGGACAATTGTTTAGGAATAAAATCCACGGCCCCGAGTTCCATTGCTTTGAGGGTGGATTCTGCCCCTTCTGTGGTCAAAGAAGAAACCATCAGTACAGGACGAGGCATATCCGCCATGATGTGCTTCAGAGCGGTGAGCCCGTCCATGATTGGCATTTCAATGTCCAAAGTCACAACATCAGGCTGAAACTGTTTTATTTTTTCGAGTCCTTCCTGGCCGTTGCGAGCCGAAGCAACCACAGTGATAGCAGGATCTTTCTCCAGCATGGTGCCTATGGCCTTGCGCATAAAGGCGGAATCGTCGATGACAACGACTTTGATTACGCTCACTCCATTCTCCTTGGAAAACCCTTTCGATTATTCGACAAACCAGTAATTCGTTTTTTAAGCATGTATAATGCGGATGCCATGGTTTGCATTATGGAGGTTTGACGACGGGGTTAAATTATTTTTTGCACAACGGCAGAAAAACAATCCAATTACCTCACGTATTTTATGATCATACACCAACCATGCGCTCCCCTCAAGACACATCCCCAACCCAAAAAAGGAACGACTTGTAACCGACTGGCCCTTTCTGAACTTGGAGCTCTTAATTTCCTACCGAACACGAAGGAATCTATAAAAAGGAAATTTCTGTTTTCTTTGGGGGGATGGCAGCCAGAGGAAAACTGCCTAGATATTAAACTTACCAATGTCCAGAAGTTAGGTAGCCACACACAACTTGACTTAAATACATTATTGGCTTCCAGCAAGAAAAACACTTTATGACTCCGCCTACGAAATTTTTTTTACTTAATTTGAAACCTTTTTCAAATTCTCCTTGCCAAACCATTACAAATTAATTAGACATTCCTTCCTTCACGGGATGTGGCTCAGCCTGGTAGAGCGCTGCGTTCGGGACGCAGAAGCCGGAGGTTCAAATCCTCTCATCCCGACCAGGTAATTCAAGGGGTTACGACTAGCGTCGTAACCCCTTTTTCATTGTGAAGCACAAAAAATCTGAAATTTGCTGCGCAATATGCAGATTAAAAGCCCAATAAGGTGTTGTGTGCCGATATCACGTATATCCCCATGAAACGAAGCTTCTCTACCCGGTGGCGATCATAGATTGGCATAGTCGTGCGGTTCTCTTGTGGCGTTTGTCGAAAACCATGGACACTAATTTTTTTGTGTTTCCGCTTTGGAGGAAGCCATGAGCAGATATGGCGTACCCGAAATCTTTAATGCGGATCCGGGGCACAGTTCAACAGCTACATCTTTACCAGGATGCTTCGTGATGCCGGAGTGCGAATATCCATATACGGACGGCCGCGAGATGGACAATGTGATAACTGAACGTCTTTGGTGTTCGCTAAAATACGAATGCATGTAGTTACGGGAATTGGAGGCCGGGATCGATTTGTGGCAAGCTTTGGCGTAATAGTTTGATTTTTTTTTACAACACCCGGCGTCCGCACTTCGCTTTTGAAGGAAAAAAAACATGGAAATATACAAAGGCATCAGGCCAGCCCCTCCCTGTCCTACCCCAAATCGGACGGCATAATCAGTAAGAATGTCCACCTGAGTGCTGCGGCCAATTAGTCCAAACAGCCGGGCCCACTTCTATGATCTGGCATGGTGAGGGGTAGACTACAGCCTAAAGAAGTATGAAAACACAAAACTCTGGTGCCCTTAACATGGAGCCGCATAAGAAACGCCCCGTGAGGCATGATGTCCAAACGGGGCGTTCATGTTTTCAAATCAAGGCTAAACAAATTGAGGGTAGTCCGTAACCAACAAGTGCACCGGAGCCTCGTCCTCCTCAAGAGCAGGGAAACGCGGCAGAGTCTGCTGAAAATGATTGTCCGTATTATCATCATTGACGGAACTAACTTCTCCTACAAGGACTTTGCCTTTCCCCGCCTCGCCGTAAAACTTGTGGTACATCCCGCGCTCCAGGGTAATGCTTTCTCCCGGCTGCAGAATGATTGTACCTCCCGGCTCAACCACATGGGGAATTCCATCAACAAGAACGGTCAGCGGCTGGTCCGATAAATTTTCTTCGGCATCCGAACCGTACAGCTCAATAACAAGGTTTCCCCCACCCCGATTTATAATATCTTCCATCTTGGTCCAATGGAAATGCATGGGACAGACCTGCCCTTCCCTTACAATCATAATTTTTTCGGCATAGGGTTTCGGGTGTTTCAAAGACAGGTTTCCATTGCGGATGGTAAATAAAATCAGCCCGGTGGATTCAAAATCATTTTGTCCATAGTCTGTCAGGTCCCACCCAAGCATATTCTGGACGATTTCCAAATCGCCCTTCCCCTTCCAGTCTCCCGGCCCCCAAAAAGCCCAAGGAGGAAGATGAAAGCTATGTGCTTTAAAAAAATCCTTGGCATCTGTTATCAACGCATTGATCTGACTACGTTTCATCTCGATTCTCCAAGCAGAAAATTCGTGGTGTCTACCGAGCGGCTATCCTCAACTCGGTTTTTGGGTCAAAGAAAAGGGCTTTGGACATGTCCAAGGCCAAAGACATGGTCTCTCCAGCACGTTTTGCTAGATCCGGATGAACCCGACAAACCACCTCTCGGTCGTTAAGCGTCGTATAGACCAGAGTATCAGGGCCGGTAGGCTCCACGACGTTTACCTCGCAATCCAAATGCGCAAGGCTTGCATCGTCTCTACCAACAAATCCAGCTGAAGCATGTTCGGGACGAATTCCCAGGATCAATTCTTGCCCGTCTATAAGCTCGGAGAGGGCTTCCTGTCCGCTAGAAATCTTCACGGTAAAATCCTTCCCCGCCTTGTTACGAAGGATCACAGCAGCCTCATTGGCGCTGCGGACAACGGAAGCAGGAATAAAATTCATGGCCGGAGAGCCGATAAAACTTGCAACAAAAAGGTTGGCCGGTGTTTCATAGACCTCGCGGGGAGTTCCCACCTGTTGCACGATGCCGTCTTTGAGAATAGCGATACGATCAGCCAGAGTCATAGCCTCGATCTGATCATGCGTCACATAGACGATGGTTGTATCCAGACGCTGATGCAATTTTTTGATTTCGGTCCGCATTTCAACACGCAATTTCGCGTCAAGGTTGGACAACGGCTCATCAAAAAGAAATACGGCAGGATTACGCGCTATGGCACGCCCCATGGCAACTCTCTGGCGTTGGCCGCCAGACAACTGCGACGGTTTACGATCCAACAAGTCCTCAATTTGAAGAATCCCAGCGACTTTAAGAATAACCTTTTCTATCTCATCCTTGGGGACTTTGCGGGTCTCAAGGCCAAAGGAAATATTCTTACGGACAGTCATGTTCGGGTACAAAGCGTAGGACTGAAAGACCATGGCTATGTCACGGTCTTTGGGAGCAACTTTGTTGACTACCCTTTCGCCAATACGGATTTCACCGGAAGTTATGCTCTCCAGTCCGGCAATAAGATTAAGCAATGTCGACTTCCCGCACCCCGAAGGCCCGACGAGAACAAGGAACTCTCCGTGCACTGCATCTATGTTTATTCCCTTAAGTACCTCGACCGAGCCAAACGCTTTACAAACATCTTTGATCGTAAGTGAAGCCATTTCTCTTCCTTTTATCTCCGCCCGAATGATTAAAACGAACCAGGCGCAATCTTATCTCAATTCCCTAATTAAAATCGCTAGATGCCCGTTGAAGGCCCCTAAAAATTCCAGCGACAGCTCCGAACTCTTTGGTCCGTCGAGAGTAAATACGCTCAAGGGCAATGAGCAGAGCTAGCCTTTGACTGAGCCAGCCGTCAGGCCGCGTACGAAGTACTTCCCTGCCACGAAATAAACAAAGAGCGTAGGAGCGGCGGCTATTATGGCAGCTGCCATATCCACGTTATACTCCTTCACTGCCGACGATGTATTAACCAAATTGTTCAAAGCAACAGTGATAGGCTGTGTATCTCCAGTGGAAAAACACACGCCAAACAAAAAATCGTTCCATATCTGCGTCGTCTGCCAGATGATCGAAACCATTATAATCGGCAGAGAAATCGGAAGCATAATCCGCCAGAAGATACGAAAAAAACCGGCCCCATCTATACGAGCTGCTTTGACCAGCTCGTCGGGAACTGACACGTAAAAATTTCGAAAAAAAAGCGTGGTGAATGCTATACCGTAAACAACATGAACCAAAATCAGTCCGGTAATGCTCATGGACATGCCAAGAAAGCCCAAGGTTCGAGCCATCGGCAGCAATACAACCTGAAAGGGAATGAAGCATCCAACCAAAAGCATGGCAAAAAAAGTATCGCTTCCGCGAAATTTCCATTTGGCGAGCACGTATCCGTTGAAAGCACCAAGCAAAGAGGAAATAAGCACGGCTGGAACTACCATCTGCACCGAATTCCAGAAATACCCTTTAATGCCACCCTGCGTGGTTCCGATACGGGCTTCTCCCCAGGCTTTGGTCCATGCATCCAAGGACCATTCATGCGGCAAAGACATCAGTGTGCCTGTTCGAATGTCGTTCATCGTCTTGAAAGACGTGGTCAGCATAACAAATAAAGGAATAAGGAAATACAAGGCGAAAAGGATCAGTATCGTATAAAGAAAGGCTCTGGACAGCATGTCCGCCAGTGTGCGTTCCCTTACCGGGCCTGTAAAATTAGCCATTCTTTCTGCTCCGAAGTTCCGAATAAAGATACGGTACAATAATGGCCATCACCATGAAAAACATCATCATTGCACTTGCTGCACCCAGTCCGAGCCTCCCCCGGGTAAAGGAGTAGTCGTACATGAATGTCGCCGGAACATCTGAAGAGTACCCCGGTCCCCCCTGAGTCAACACCACAATAAGGTCAAAACTCTTTATGGCTATGTGGGTGAGAATGATGAACGAGCTGAAAAAAACTGGACGCAACGAAGGAATGATAATTTTACGATAAATGCGCACCAATCCCGCACCGTCGACCTGAGCGGCTTTGATGATGGAGTCATCGATACCACGTAGTCCGGCAAGAAACATGGCCATGACAAATCCAGTCGACTGCCAGACTCCGGCAATAACCACTGTATATATGGCCATATCCGAGTTTACCAGCCAATCGAAAGTAAACGTGGAAAATCCCATCTGATGCATCAGATGCTCAAGACCCAGCCCTGGGTTGAGTATCCATTTCCAGGCCGTGCCCGTGACCACGAAAGAAAGCGCCAGAGGGTAGAGGTAAATCGTGCGCAGCACTCCTTCCATTCTTATTTTCTGATCCAAAAATATCGCCAAAAGCAGGCCGAGCATGGTGCAGATAAGAATGAACAACACCCCGAAAACAAGTAGGTTTCCACAGGCTACCCACCATCGGTCAATGTGAACAAGCTTGCCGTACTGCATCAGCCCGGCAAACTTATACACAGGCAAAAAAGTTGACTTTGTAAGGGAAATATAAGCGGTCCAAATAATGAAGCCGTAAATGAAAACCACCATGGCAACGAAACTCGGAGCCACCACGACCTTCGGCAGAACGACTTCCATAAAACTGAAAAAACGAGATGACCCCGTGGCTGTACTCATAAACTTCTACTTTGCACGGTCAACGCACTCTTAAATTCTCGATAAAAAAAGGGGCGGAAATTTCCGCCCCCTGGTATCAATTATTCGGTTTCAGCTTCCTTGACCGCAGCCGCCAATTTCTTGGCTGCTTCTTTCGCGGACATATCGGAATTATAAAAGTTCGTGATTACGTCAAACATTGCCCCTCGGACAGCAGGATACACAGCCATTTCGTGTGCCATGCTGGGCTGCAGGGAACCGTCCGAAGCGGTGGCTTCGAACTCACTCATGGAACGATGGGCCACATCGTCGAATTTGGTACGATCAATACCAAAACGAACCGGAATGGAGCCCTTGTTCAGATTAAAAACAGTCTGAAATTCTGGAGACAGAATAAGACGAGCCATGGTTTTCTGTGCTTCCTGAGCAGCCTTATCCTTGACCTTGAACATAATAAAGCTGTCCACGTTGAACAGATACGAATTACTCGTCCCAGGAACGGGAACGGCAACATAATCCACTCCGGGCGATTGGCCGGCAGCGGTGAATTCACCCTTTGCCCAGTCACCCATGAACTGCATGGCAGCCTGGCCCTTGATAACCATAGAGGTTGCGAGGTTCCAGTCACGCCCCGGGGCATTTTTGTCCGTGTACTTTTTGACAGTGCGGAGAGTTTCAAAAGCCTTCACCATGGTATCGCTGTCGATAGCCTTGGGATCAGCCTTAACCAGGGTATTTACATAAAAATCAACACCACCCACCCCAACTACGATAGATTCAAAAGCTGTGGCTTCCTGCCAATTCTGGCCGCCGAATGCCACGGGAATGAAACCGGCTTTTTTGATTTTGTCACTGGAAACTACAAATTCATCCCATGTGGTGGGAATCTTTGCTTTAGCCTTGCGAAAAACTTCGGGGTTGCACCACATCCAGTTGATTTTGTGCACATTCACCGGCACGGCAACCCAATGGCCGTCGTACTTCATAATCTTGGCCACCTGGGGAGGAACAAGCTTGTCCCAGTTGTTGGCTTTGGCTACATCGTCCAGGTTGGCTAGAACGCCCATTTCGGCCCACTGCTGAATCTGAGGCCCTTTAACCTGTGCAGCGGTCGGTGGATTACCGGAAACAGCACGAGATTTGAGCGCTGTCATCGCATTTGCGCCAGCGCCACCCGAAACTGCGAAATCTTTCCAGTCATGCCCTTCCTTTTTAAGCATGTCTTTGAGCACGCCTACGGCTGCTGCCTCACCACCGGAAGTCCACCAGTGCAACACCTCGACTTCTCCGGCCATGGCGGCGGAAACCCACAAGAAAGTAGCCACTACACATGTAGCAACCACTTTACTGGAAGTACGAATCATGTTTTGCCTCCTCAAAGTATATTGTTGCCAATAGTCGAACGCAAAATAAGTATGATAATTTGTTTTGGAAAAGGCATCAGGTGTTTGGATACAATGTTCCTATTTTTACGACCAATACCCCGGAAAGGTCAATAAAAAACCCCGGATAGGGCGTAATGCCTGGCTTTGCCAGCCCTCCGGGGTTAATTCAACATTATGAAAAAGAAAAATTAAACTGCTGGGTTTGCCCTCTTCGAACATTCGGAAGCGACATACAAAAAACGCTTAATTTTCTGTGTAGGAGTCTTTTCAAAAGGCTCTTCCTGCTCGATAACCGTATGGACGTGGGAGTACTGAGCAAGATTCCTGTTCAGTCGGGTACGCAGATCTTCAAGAAAGACCATCACCTTGGATCGCATGGCCGACTCGATTGTCTTCACACTCTTAAGACACTCCTCAAGTCGTTCATAATCCAGATGCACTTTGGCAACCAGACGATTTCCCTGCTCATAAACCAAGGACTCGAGGACACCATCGAACTCGTTCATTACAGCCTCGATCTCTTCCGGGTAGATATTCTCACCGCTGGGACCAATAATGACGTTCTTGAGCCTGCCCTTGATGTACAGATACCCATCCTCGTTCATAACCCCGAGGTCACCGGTCTGCAACCAGCCGTCCTCGTCCATTACTTCGCAAGTAAGTTCTGGAGCTTTGTAGTAGCCCAGCATGATGTTGGGCCCGCGTACCCATATTTCCCCTTCACCCGTTTCCGGATCAGGATCGTGTATCTTCATTTCCACACCAGGAAGAACCGATCCGGTAGACCGGTAGCGGGTCTTGCAAGGTTCTACACCAGCCAACAATGGCGCAGTTTCCGTCATTCCGTAGCCCACGGCATAGGGGAAATGTGCTTCACGCAAAAAACGTTCAACATCCGGGGAAAGCGGTGCTCCGCCTATACAAAAGCAACGGAGGTTTCCACCAAATGTTTTTAACAGTTTTCGCCCTGCCAAGCGGTGCATGAGCTTGCGGCCAGCCGGCTTGCTGTAGGCCACACGTTTTGCAGTGGAAGCCGTCAATTCGGGAAGAATTCTACGCTTGTAAATTTTTTCAATAATCAGCGGGACGCTTAGGATTAAAGAAGGCTTCACCTCGCCCATGGCCGCAACAAGCGATGTGGGGGTAGGAGGCCCGCTCAGATAGGATACATGAATTCCCATCAAGACCGGAAGCACAAGACCCAAGGTACACTCGTAGGTGTGCGCCAAGGGCAGTATCGAGAGCATACGCTCTGTGCCGCCAATGTTGATCAGTTCCTGCGCCTTGACGGCATTGAAAACGATATTTTTATGGGAAAGCATCACCCCTTTGGAGTGCCCGGTCGTGCCGGAGGTGTAGATGATAGCTCCCAGATCGTCTTCACCAATGTACGGTGCTTCATCCATTCCATCCTGCATTTCACTACAACAGGGACGAACGGACGAAGTGATCTCCAAGGAATTCACAGAAAAAACGGTGTGCAGTCCGGCAGTGGCTTCTTCTACTTTCCAAGACAACTTTTCCGAGACAAACAGCGCCTTGCTTTCAGAGTGCTCGAGAATATGTTGGATGGCAGAGGGGTGAAAATCCGGCAGAATAGGAACAACAACACAGCCGAGGGTCGTGATGGCGAAATAGGCGACACCCCAGTTTGGCATGTTTTCGCCTAAAATAGCGATCTTATCGCCCATCCTGAAGCCCAGCCCGGCCAAACGACCGGCAAGCTCATGAACCTTTTCAACGAATTGACCATATGTCCCGGATTCTTCTCCTGCAAAAGAAAAACCCGCGTGGTGCGTATAGTTCTCTTCACAGTGACGAAGCACCACAGGCAGCGTATATTCGCTTATGAGCATGAGACGCGTTTCCCCCCAATAAAAGAATCCTGATTGCTTTAGGTCTTTTACCTGTGAATTTCAAGAAATTTATAAGTCACATACTTGAAAGACTTCAAATAAAAAGAGAGCACAATTTTTCCGTAAAGGATGGAAACAATAGCCCAACCTCAAAAGGAAATCCGATCATCTCAAAAAAAGAAAGTATGAAGAAAACGAGTCTCTAGAATCGAAGGCTAATACTTGGGCTCTTCCTCTCGGACAATTTCCACGGCTTGGTTGCTTTTGACCCGTCCTGGATTGACCCAAAATTTGCGGATGCCTTGTACATCAGCCTGGAGCAAGTCTTCATCGTCCGTGTCGAGCAGCAGAATGTCGCCGACTTCCAGGTTGAGCAGCTCACGTCCAGTTATGGTGGTCTTGCCGATGTTAACGACCATTTCGACAAGAATCTGCATCATCTCTTCTTTAAAACGGTTGGTCCATGCATGGTCTACTTCCAGCCGTTCCGACTGATAGGACGCATTGAGTTTGGAGCGAATGGGTTCGAACATGGAATATGGAAAACAACAAATCAGCGAGCCGATGGCATTCTCCAATTCCACCTCATAGGTCACGACCATGACCACATCGGAAGGAGGAACAATAGCTGCGAACTGCGGGTTTACTTCTGACCGTATCAGTTCGATGTGTACCTCATGGACAGGGTTCCAGGCTTCCTCCATATTGCTCAGGCATATCTTGACCACCCGGTCGATAAGCCCCTGCTCAATGGCTGTAAAATCACGCCCTTCAACTTTGGGTTGTCCCCCTGCGCCACCAAGAAAATTCTCCACAAGGGAAAAGACCAGACGGGAGTCGACGACCAGGATGGCATTGCCACGCAACGGATCCATCTTGAAAATATTGATGCTGGTAGGAACAGGAAGAGAACGCATGAAGTCCCCAAACTTGGACATATCCAACGAAATGGGGTTTACATCCACCCTCTTACGCATGGCTGTAGCCATGGAGTTGGTAAACAGTCTGGAAAAACGGTCATTAATGATTTCCATGACCGGCATGCGGCCACGGATAATACGGTCCTGGTTGGACAGGTCGAATGGTACGGCACCGGAATCATCCTCATCCGGTATGTCTGCCTCGGCTTCGACCTCACCGCCGGTCAGCCCCCTAAGGAGGGCATCGACCTCATCCTGTTGCAGAATCTTTCCCATATCCTACCCGATTACTCCTCGTCAGCTGCTGCCTTTCGTACCCAGCTATTATTGATATACGGCTCAGCCTTGTTTTTCAAGACATGAACTACCATACGTCATATCGGCCAACAGCCATTATTATTTAGCTTTTCCCAAGGGCAACTCATCTAAAAACTCAAAATCAACCACTCTGCCTTTGGAATCTGTGGAAACCCGAACGTAGTCTGCATCCTTATTCCCAATATCTATCGGGCGGATTCTCCAAACAAAATAGTATGTTCCGGCTTGTTGAGCGTCCACATCAACCTGGCGCCACAAGTAATGATCGCCGGTGTTGGCATCATAGGCTGTTTCCATGGGAAGTCTGTAATTCCTCACAGCCTGAATGTCCTGCCCTTTGAGATCATTCAGCTCATCCGTCAAGGAACGCTGCTGTGTTGAGGCACAGCCGAAACTAAAACTCATCACCGCCAAGGTCAAAAGCGAAAAAAGTGCCATACGAACCATCTCGCCTCCAACAGTTGCCTCGGTTATTTGACCAAACAACACCGGCCATCCCCAAATCAAGACAAGTAAGAAACAAACCTTTTCTTTTTAAACCAGACACCTTGGTGTGGCAACACCTCCCCAGGCAAAACGTAGATTTCTTATTTCTGGAGCAGTTGCTCAACGCCAGTCATTTACTGTATAAGTTTGTATTCATGGATGCTTGTCAGACTGGATCTCCAATGCCTCCCCGCCAAAGACGAAAACCATTATCGAGTTCACTCTCAATCTTGCCTTGTCGCCACCCAACCACAAAATACTTTATCAATTTTAAAAATCTACAGATGTTGATGAACCCGCCTTATCAAAACAGGCAAATCACCCCGATATAGCGCCCTATATCTCGTGGCGGGAAATGCGTGGTATTCGAAGTCCTCAAGTCTTTACTCAAGTTATTCTTTCCCATGGATGAACATAAAGGAATAGCATTATTCGACCAATTATCCACCAATGTTCCTCGCTCGGGGCCCAAAGATTCCCCCCTGTTACAGACCGTTTTTACCCAAACGGCAGATGAGTTTTCGGACCACCTGTACCCTATAATAGAGAGTAATTTCTTTCTCCAATTCTGCGGCAATTTATTGGGGGAGGAGATGCGACTGGTATTGTTGACTTTTTAATAACACTTTTACTTGATTAACTTTCCCCAACTAGGACTCCCGAGTTGGACGCGCCTTCCGAAGATAAAGGGAATCTTCTCGACAGCCAGGGTGCGCCAGAGCTCAAAGCCTTGAAGGGTTTTCACAAAACACAGGGAGAAGCAACCGACTGGACCATTCTTCTTGTTGTCAGAGGTATTTCTACAGACGCAACCAGAAAAGGTTCTCCATATGAACTCCCACGGCAGAAGCCGAAGGCCGGTCGCATTAGCGAAACAGGGGTATATTGCAATATATCTGTACTTTTCTCGGATATACGGTTTTGCCGGAGCCTCCCTGCACATAAAAAACGTACTGAAGCGTTCGCAGTTGTTGAAAGGTGGTTCTTCTCGTTGAAGCATCCAAGCCCAAACTGGGACTTGAAGTGCCATATAAAAAATGGACATTCTCTGAGAGGTTAGTCCGCTACGTTACTTTTAGCCTGGTGGATGTTTTCATATTCCACCGGGCTTTTATAACCGATTCCGGCATGCCGCCGTTTCCTGTTATAAAATCCTTCCAGGAACATGAAGATATCCAGTTTGGCTTCGGAGCGGGTCTGGTACCTGCTCCAATTTACCCATTCCCTTTTCAGCTTGCTGAAAAACGTTTCTGCAACGGCATTGTCCCAGCAGTTTCCCCTGCGGCTCATGCTACAAACCATTCCATTTTGACTCAGGGCTTTTCTATACAGTTCGCTGGTGTATTGACAGCCTTGGTCGCTGTGATGGAGCAATCCCGCTTTGGGGGATCTGGATTTAACGGCCATTGTCAGAGCCTTGCAGGCGAGATGTGAGTCCACGCGTTCCGACATTGCCCAACCCACCACGCGTCTGGAGAACATGTCCAGAGTAACAGCAAGATACAGCCAGCCTTCTCGTGTCGGAATATACGTAATGTCCGACGCCCATTTCTGATTCGGTGCCGAGGCTAAAAACTGTCGTGAAAGATGGTTTTCAGCCACAGGCGGATTCGGTCCAGTTTGACAGGGATAACGATGTTTTCGCTTCAACTTGGACTGCAGTCCAGCAGCCGCCAGCACCCGCCGCACTGTCTCCGGGCAACACCAAAACCCAACCTGCTCCACGACGTCCATATGCACCTTGCGATAGCCGTAAATTCCCCTACTGGCGTGATACGACTTCTGTGCTGCGGCAAGGACCAGCTGCCGCTTCAACGCCAGTCTACCGGGCTTTCGCCTTGCCCACGCATAATAGCCGCTTCTGCTGACGGACAGAACTTTGCAAAGAACCTTCGTCGGGTAATGTCCCCTTTGCTTTGCGATCCACGCGTACTTTACAGGGACTCTTTTGCAAAGTACGCCGCTGCCTTTTTTAGAATTTCATTCTCCATGCGCAGGCGGGCATTCTCGTCCCTCAGCTTGGCATAATCGCTGGCAGCTGACGTGCTTTCCTCTCTGGGAGAAAGTTCGCCACTTGCACGATACTTTCTAACCCAATCACGAACTGACCAGCCGCTACAGCCAAGCTGCTGTGCAACCTCAGAAAAGGAATACCCTTGTTCGACAACAAGCTTTGCCGCTGACAACTTGAAATCTTTTGAATATCTCATACGTGCCACTATGCTCTCCTGTTGGAGCGAACAGTAACCTCTCGGTTCGTGTCCGTCATCTATAGGGCACTTCAACTTGTCCAAAATATCCTTGCCTATCCTTCCGGCCTCAAAAAACTCGCCGAAGCTATGCGCGATAGAGACCAATGCTCACTTTTCTCAAAAAGTACACCTATCCCTAAAAAATACCGCCTGAACCATCCCACTTTCCTTTCCCAAGCGCTCAAGAAAAAGACTCCCGACTTGACTTCGCGCAACGGTTGATCCAATTGTATCGTTTTCTATGATAATAAAACAGGCTACGGAGGCTTCCCAGCGCCATGAGCGACTATAAGAAAACCCTGTGTCTTCCCAAGACCAGTTTCCCAATGAAGGCCAACCTCAAACAGAGGGAACCGGAAACCTTGAAAAAATGGGAGGAGATTCACGCTTACGACCGCATGGTTGCTGCCAATGAAGGCAACGAGCGTTACGTCCTGCATGACGGCCCCCCCTATGCCAATGGCCATATTCATATGGGAACGGCCATGAACAAGGTGCTCAAGGATATTATCGTCAAGCACCGCAACATGCAGGGGCTCAAGGCGGAATACGTGCCCGGATGGGACTGCCACGGTCTCCCCATCGAACACAAGGTGAGTCAGGAGCTCAAGGCCAAAGGCAAAGTTGTTCCCGCTCCGGTTGTTCGCAAGATTTGCCGGGACTATGCCAACAAATTTCTGGATATCCAACGCACGGAATTCAAACGCCTGGGTGTAATGGGCGTATGGGATGATCCCTACCGTACCATGAATCCATCCTACGAAGCGGCCACGGCCCGCGAGCTGGGGCGGTTCATGGAAAACGGATCTGTTGTACGCGGCATGAAGCCTATCCACTGGTGCATTGACTGCAAAACCGCTTTGGCTGAAGCGGAGGTCGAATACGACGACCATACCTCCCCTTCCATTTTCGTTCGCTTTCCTCTCGCCGATGAAAAAATCAAAACCGTTTTTGCGGGTGCGAATCCAGAGTCGACCTACATCGCTATCTGGACCACGACCCCTTGGACCATTCCCAGCAACATGGCTGTGGCCGTTCATCCGGACTTTGAATACAGCCTGGTCAAGGTTGGTTCGGATTTTTATATCCTTGCCAGCGAACTTTTAGAATCATGCGCCAAAAGGTTTGGATGGGAAGAATACGAGACTTTAGGCCAAGCCAAAGGTGCCGAACTTGAACACATTGTCGCCAAGCACCCGATCTACGACCGCCCGTCTCCGATCGTATTGGCCGACTACGTCACTTTGGATTCCGGTACCGGCTGCGTGCATACCGCACCTGGCCATGGCCGCGAAGACTACGAAACTGGAATGCGCTACGGGCTGGAGGTCCTTTCCCCGCTCTACGACGATGGCCGTTTTCAGGATAGCGTTGAATTTTTCGCAGGCATGACTGTTTTTGAAGCCAACCCCAAGGTCATTGAAAAACTTCAGGAAGTTGGCAACCTGCTGGCCCAGCAAAAACTCACCCACTCGTACCCACATTGCTGGCGCTGCAAAAAACCCGTTATTTTTCGGGCCACTACCCAATGGTTCATTTCCATGGAAGCGAACGATCTGCGCAAAAAGGCCCTAAAGGCCATTGACAATGAAGTTCGCTGGATTCCTTCCTGGGGACAGGAACGTATCCATAATATGGTTGAAAACCGTCCCGATTGGTGCATTTCCAGGCAAAGGACCTGGGGGGTCCCCATCGTCGCCCTGCTCTGTCGTGAATGCAACCATGCCTACACCGATCCGGAATGGGTGTACTCCATTGTTGAAAAATTCGAGCAGCATGAACACGGCTGCGACTACTGGTTTGAAACTCCGCTGGAAGAAATTGTTCCCAAAGGCTTGGTCTGCCCTAACTGCGGAGCAAATCATTGGGAAAAAGAAGACGACATCCTGGACGTCTGGTTCGATTCGGGCACAAGCTTTGCCGCCGTTGTAGAAAAACGTCCGGAACTTCGTTTCCAGGCCGATCTCTACCTGGAAGGTACGGACCAACACCGTGGCTGGTTCCACAGTTCCCTGCTTGCCAGTGTGGGCACTCGCGGCGTCGCACCATACAAAACGGTACTCACCCATGGCTATGTGGTGGATGGTGATGGCCGCAAGATGTCGAAATCATTAGGCAACGTACTGGCCCCTCAGGAGATCATAGACAAGTACGGTGCAGAAATTCTGCGTATGTGGGTTTCAGCTGTAAATTATCAGGAAGATGTTCGTATTTCGGACGAAATCATGAACCGCCTGGTAGACGCATATCGCCGCATCCGCAACACCTGCCGCTTTCTGCTCGGCAACCTCTCTGACTTCACCCGGGACAAAGCTGTTCCGTTTGATAAAATGCTGCCTTTGGATCGCTATGCGCTGGACCGCATGCGCCGTGCGCATGAAAAGAATCAGGCTGCCTATGAGAACTTCCAGTTTCATCGGGTCTTTCACAGCCTTCAGGACATCTGCGTAAACGATCTCTCGGCTCTTTACCTCGACGTCATCAAGGACCGCCTTTATACAAGCGGTACTGACAGCTTGGAACGGCGGTCAGCTCAGACGGTATTGGCAAAAATTCTCATGCTGTTCCTGGGCGACATGGCCCCGATCTTGAGTTTCACGGCAGAAGAAATTTTCGCCAATCTCCCCGAAGGCCTGAAAACCGAAGGCGAAACTGTCTTTGAGCTGCGTTACCATTTGGATGAAAGCGAAAAGATCGACCAGCAGGAACGCTCCCTCATGGAGGGGTTGCTTGCCATGCGCGAGGAGGTCAACAAGGCCATCGAACCCATGCGTAAAGCTGGCACCATAGGACATTCCCTCGACACGTCCGTCACCCTCTATCTGCCTGAGGAACGCTTGGAAGAAGTGCGTGAAACAGGAGTTGATCTGCGGGAACTCTTCATTGTTTCCCAGTTTGCCCTGTCTGGCGCTCCCGTTCCTGATACCGCTTACAAGAGCGAGGATATTGAAGGCCTCGGCATAGTGGTGAACAAAGCGGAAGGCGAGAAATGCCAACGTTGCTGGGTATACAGCTCGGAACTCGGCACGTTGAAGGACCACCCGGAAATATGCCCTCGTTGCTCCAAAGTTTTGGCGGAGGACTAAAAACAAGTTCTTCGATCCGCCCCACATGAGCGGCACGAACATCCGAAATATCAACGGGGAGGAGGAAACTCCTCCCCGTTTAGGAATTTATGCCAAAACGTTACGTGTACGTACCGACATCTGCCCTGCTTATCATCTTACTCGATCAGGCCAGCAAACTGTGGATACTGGCCAAGTTTCCTTTATGGCAGGTCAAGCCGGTTATTCCCGGCTTTTTCAATTTGGTCCATGTTGCCAATAGAGGGGCGGCTTTCGGCTTTCTCAACAACTCGGACACAAACTGGCAGTTGTATTTGTTTATGGGGTTCACCCTGCTCGCCCTGAGCGTCGTTGCTTATCTTGTCCGCACCACTCCCCCCAATGACCGTCTGCAACTCACGGCTTTGGCCTGCATCACTGGCGGAGCACTGGGTAACTTCATAGATCGAGTGCGTCTTGACTATGTTGTCGATTTCCTGGACTTTTATGTGGGCAAAGTTCATTGGCCTGCTTTCAATGTTGCGGATATTTGCATTTGCGCAGGCGCCGGGCTGCTTTTTCTGGCATTTTTGCGTAATGAAAAAAACAAAGCAAAAGGAACCGAAAAATGAACTTGTCCTTGAGCTCCTCCGATATCGTCACGCTGCTACTGGTTGTCGCCCTGTTTGTCCTGCTCAGCTGGTGGTCCATTCGCGATGCTTACAGCCGTGATTTCGGCTCGGGAAACGAAAAGTTCTTTTGGCTCCAGATTTCAGTGCTGATTCCGTTTATAGGCTGCCTACTTTACCTTTTCATAGGCAGAAAACGGGGGAGAAAAAACACATGAAAATTACACGAATATTCTTGCTGTTGTTTGTGGCCGCATTTGCTCTGCAAGGCTGTGTCGTATCCCAGGAAGACTATCTCGCTCTGCAGCAACAAGTAAGTGACCAGGAGACAACCCAGCGGCAACTCACTCAGCAAGTTGCTCAGCTAAATGAACAGTTGGTCCGCTCAGAAAACGAGCTGAAAAAAAGCATCGAGTCATCCAGTTCGCCCGTGCGTTCAACCCAGGCCAACCTTTGGGCTGAAATCGAACAAATAAAAGTCAGGCTTGCCACTCTGCAAGGTGAATTAGACGCCCTGACCATTAAAGCTGAAAAATCCACTGGATTCGAAGACAACGCCACAGTTGCTCTGCGCGAAATGTCAGGTACCGTGGACGCAATGCGCGTTGCCCTGGAAAGCCAACTGGCTTTGGAAATCACCCCACTTTCCCCGGGAGATACCCAGGTACAGCCCTCGGCGGCCCCTGCCCCTGCCAAAACATCCGAAAAGCAGGTATCCCAACCGGCCGATCCGGCCAAAGCTCTTTATGACCGGGCACTGACTCTTTTTCGTCAGCGGGAATACGGAAAAGCACAGGCCTTATGGGCGGACATGGTCCGCGAATACCCCAAGCATGACTATGTTTCCAATGCCATATTCTGGCAGGGGGAATGTTTTTACCAAATGAAGGATTACGCCAGGGCCGTACTCGCCTACCAGGAAGTAATCGAGAAGTATAAGCACAGCACCAAATACGCATCATCTCTTCTCAAGCAGGGAATTTCCTTTGCCCGTCTGGGCAAGAAAAAAGCAGGGAAGTTGATCCTTGAAGACCTGATCAAAAAATTCCCCAAGTCTTCGGAAGCCAAGCGTGCACAGGCCGTGCTTAAAAATTGGTAACGTGCCTATTTTTTTAGTATAAACTCAGACAATTTTTTGTCGTCGTAATAAGAAGGATATCAACATGAGTGAAGTAGCCAAGAGCTTCAAAAAAATGGTTTATCTGTCGTTTCCCTACGATGTCTCCAAACATCCTGTCGTCTGTGACCTTACCCGCAAGTTCGATTTGGTGTTCAATATCCTCAAGGCGCACATAACTCCGCGTCAGGAAGGCTTCATGACCCTTGAAATCACCGGGACTGAAGACAACTATCTTAAGGGCGTAGAGTATTTGAAATCCCGTGGCATTTCAGTAACGCCGGTATCTCAAAAGGTTGCACGCACCGAAGACGCATGCATCCACTGTGGCGTCTGTACCACGATCTGCCCGACGAACTCCTTACGAGTAGACCCGGCTACCCAACGTGTTGAATTCGATATGGACACGTGTTCCGGCTGTGGAATGTGCGTCAAGGTGTGCCCCGTCAAAGCCATGGAGATAGATCTCGAAAACGGTATCCTATAGCATTCGGAGTAGCCATGTCCGATGAAAAGCGCTCCTTCTCACGGGTAAACACCCATTTCAAGGCAAACGTACGCCCTCTCCGGGGGGCTGCTGCTTTGCCGTCATTCAATGGTTGTCCGGGCTGCTATGCTACGTCTGTGGATATGGAGGCCCTCAAGCAGGCCAATGTCCCCAGTGCGCTGGCAGAGTATTTAGGTGCCATCAACGACAAGCTAGACATGCTCATCAGCATGCTTTCCCGAGACGATATTCTGGAAGACTTTCCCCTCGAAGTTGAAGTCGTGGAAATCAGCGGTTCCGGCATGCGATTCATTTGCCGCGAAGAACTTTCTCTTGATCAGCATGTGGAAATCGTCATGATGCTCAGCCGCATGCCACTCCGTATGGCCGGTGCAATAGGTCGCATAACACGTACTGAAAAATTGGAGAATGGCGAAATCCGCTACGGCCTGGACTTTACCTCCATTCGCGATGCAGATTTGGAAACAGTCGTCCAGTTCGTATTCAAAGAACAACGTGCCCGCATTCGTGAACAAAAATGGAGTTGACCTTCCAGGTATTGGATTTGACGCATTTTTGTGATGAGATATGATTTTTTTCTAGTGTAAATTCTATGAAGCTTGTCTAAAGACATCTCCCTTGTTAACAAGAGAACTTAGACTAGAATTTTTTTCAGGCCTTTAAGAAAGGGGATCGGATGACTTCCAACGATGATATGGTAACCCAACTACTGGATAAGGTTTCGGATCGAGTGGTGTCCGATCTCCGGGAATCGATAGCCCGTACTGTTGAAACAGAAATACAACGCAATATTTCCCGGGCCCTTGTTGAAGGCGAATTTTTCCGAAATATCAACTCCGACCTCCAAAACGGGTTGAAAAACATCTATCAGGAAATATCCAACGCCAAGAGCCCGGATAACAGAAGCGCTGTGGACATTTCTCAGGAAGAAACAGGAGAATTGTTCACCGAGGCATCCGACCAGCTCGACCAGATTCTCCAGACCACGGAGAAGGCTACCGTGGACATCATGGAAATTGTCGAAAAGCACATGGAGCTACAGATGAACGCCTCCACAACACTCCAGGAGTTGCATGCTGGAAACGACGTAACTCCTGAAGCCATCGACCAGCTGATAGATTCCAACAACGCTCTGAACCTGGATCTGATGCAGATTATGACGACCCTGAGTTTTCAGGATCTTACAGGCCAGCGAATCAAAAAAATCATCGAAGCATTGAAAAAAGTAGAAAAAATTACTTTTGATCTGTTCATGTCCACGGGACTCAAGATCAAGGCCAAGGAAAAAAATCCCGACAAGGACCTTTCCCAGCTCGAGAAAGAAACCGAGATGGCGGTTTCCGAACTCAAGGGGCCACAGTCAAACTCGCAGCAAGCAGACGTCGACGATCTTTTGGCCCAGTTGGGAATGGACTAGCCCCAATTGCAGATATCGTCTTCTCCTACTGAATAAAAAAGAGCCGCATGAAGTCTTCATACGGTTCTTTTTTATTCAGCTTTTCTAAATCGTTAGCAGCGTTATCCACCCAATAAATACAAGTTGGCCAGTCCCAACAGACAGAAGAAACCAAAGCTGTCCGTCAAGGTTGTCAGAAATATACTGGACGCCTGGGCCGGGTCTTTTCCCAGTTCCTTAAGAACAAGAGGAATGGACGCGCCTGCCAACGATCCTAAAATCATATCAATATACAGAGCGGATGCCATAACCGCCGCCAGACCAACCTGCCTTGTAAGAATAAATACAGCGGCAAATGCCAGCAGGGAAATGAGAATTCCATTGGCAAGACCGATCTTTATCTCTCGAAGCACCGCCATCCAGGACCGTTTGCGGTCAAACGTATCCATGGCCAGCTGGCGTATCATAACGGCCAAAGCCTGCTGCCCCGTATTCCCGGCCTGGTTGGCCACCATGGGCATCAGAACGGCAAGTATAGCCATTTCCGTTATACTGCCTTCAAACATATGTACGACCCAGGCAGAGATGGCTGAATTGAGCATATTTACAATCAGCCAGGGGAGACGCTTGGAAATGGAATACGTCCATGGCGAATCAACCGTTTCGTCAGAACCGGCACCAACCATTTTCTGCATATCTTCCGTGGCTTCTTCATGGATGATGTCCATAACGTCATCGTGCGTCACGACACCGATAAGCCTTTCCTCATAGTCCACCACTGGAACGGCAAGAAAGTTGTACCGTCTGATGAGGTGTGCGACTTCTTCACGGTCCACATCAAATGTGGCAGCAACCAACGTCTGATTCTTGATGAGAGCGCCGAGCATGGTCCCCGGCTTACTGAGCAAAAGGTCCCGCATGGACAAAACGCCTAGGAGATGATCCTCACCATCAACAATATAGGCGTAATAGGGAATTTCTTTATCCCTGATTTCCTCACGGATAAGATGGATGGCCTGATCAACAGTCAGTCGTTCGTTCATGACCACGATTTCCGTGTTCATGACGCCGCCCGCGGTATCCGGGTCAAACCTTAAAAGCTGTTCAATTTCAGCCGCATCTTCATCATTAACGCGACGCAAAAGGGCCTGAGCGAACTCCTCCCCCATTTCTTCAAGGATATCAGCCGCATCGTCCGGCGACATATCCTCAATAAGCTGGGCGGCTTTGTCTGGCTTCAGCTGCTGAAGCAGTTCGACACGGTCATGCTTTTCCATCTCGGCGATGGACTCGGCTGCCTCTTTGGGCTCGAGAGAACGAATAAGATCGACCTGCCCCTCAAACGGCAGACTCTCCAACTGATCCGCTGTATCAGCAGGATGCAACTCTTCGATCGAGTGCTCGGCAGACTGATCTTGCAGATCACTCTGCAAGGAGGGCCGGGAGATGTCTTCAGGATGTTCCGCCACAATACTATCCTTATGCTTGGCGAGCCTCATTTTTAGCCATGGGGATCGATTTATTCTTTTTACTCATTGCGGCTGGTTGGTAGCGTAATTACCCGTCCACGTCAAAGGATTGGCACCAACGTCTGCCCTTCTTCCAGCCCACCCCCTTGACGAAAATTAATGCATTGCATAGTTCGAAGGAGGTTTACTATAGCTGAAAGGTGAATTCTTTCTGTCAACTTTCATGTTTTCTTTCCGCAAACTTGTAGCATTCTATCCACCCTATGTCACAAGACCATTTCGATACATTTTTCATTGGAGCTCGCAAGGGAAGCCTGCTTAAATCAATAAGGGCTGCCCTTGCCGAAGACGGTCCTGACCTGACCAGCATTCCGCTGTTTCGCCAGGACATGCCCATGCGTGCCCAAATTGTAGCCAAGCAGCAGGGAGTCGTAGCCGGGCTTCCCCTTCTCCCGCTTATTCTGCACGAATGCTCACCGAGCGGTGAATGGACCGTGGAATTCGAGCTGGAAGACGGCCAGGAAGTAGCTCCTGGAACTCAGGTTGCTCTGCTTTGTGGCTGTCCTTACGTTCTACTGAAAGCAGAACGTATTATCCTAAACTTTCTTTGCCATCTTTCCGGAATTGCTACGCTGACGTCACAATATGCGAAAGCACTCAAGGGTTCACGGACAAGGCTCTTGGACACCCGTAAAACCTTGCCGGGCCTTCGCTATCTGGAAAAATACGCCGTGCAAATGGGCGGAGGTTTCAACCATCGTATCGATCTGAGAGAAATGCTGATGCTCAAGGACACGCATATCGACCAAGCAGGGTCCATAACCAAAGCAGTGGAAGCCTTGCGCAACGCCTACTCGCCCTGTCCTCCTCTGGAAGTGGAATGTCGCTCCCATGAAGAAATCCAAGAAGCTGTAGCTACTGGTGCGGATAGGATAATGCTGGACAATTTTTCTCCTTCCGAATTACGTGCAGCACTCGATATGATCCCCAAGGAAATTGAAACTGAAGTCAGTGGAGGCGTAAATCTCGACACTATTGGCCTTATCGGTAAAATTGGTCCTGATTTCGTTTCCGTGGGTCGCATTACCCATTCTGCCCCAAGCTGTGATTTCAGTATGCGTACACTACCCTGCCCTGCTTGCGGCTAACTCTCACTTTGCCGGGCTATTTGCATAGCTTCAAAACAAGGACTCCCTTCATGCAGCGAATCTCCCAAACTATCGATGGCCTGCGCCAAAAACACGGTGACAGTCTCCTTATCCTTGCCCATCATTATCAGGAAGATTCCGTCGTGGCTCACGCGGACATGACCGGCGACTCCCTTGAACTTGCCCGCCAAATCCCTTTGGCTGAAAATGTTCAGAATATAGTTTTCTGTGGGGTACACTTTATGGCAGAGTCCGCAGCCATCCTTGCCACCCCGGAACAACGAGTCTTTCTTCCTGAAGCAAGTGCCGGGTGCGTCATGTCCAATATGGCCCCCGCCTCGTTAGTGGAAACGATGCTTACCAGACTCAACAGTGGCAAACGCCGGGTTATCCCTCTGGCCTATGTCAACTCATCCGCCGCAGTGAAAGGCGTGTGTGGAAAATTCAGAGGGTCGGTATGCACATCGGCAAACTCTTCCACAATGTTGAGCTGGGCTCTGGACCGGGGAGATGCCGTTCTCTTTCTGCCTGACCAAAACCTTGGGCTAAATACTGCAAATATTCTTGGTATCCCGCAGAATGAACGGTTACGCCTCAATGTCAGACAAAAAGGAGCACTCGTCGATGTACAGGCTGCCGAACAGGCCAAGCTTATCCTGTGGCCCGGCTGCTGTGCGGTACATCATCTTTTCAAATGTGCTCACATTAATCAGATGCGGAAAGAACACCCGGACGCTCAAATAATTGTTCACCCAGAATGTACGCCCGACGTTGTAGAAAAGGCCGATGCCGCCGGCTCCACTTCAGCTATCATCAAATTTGTGGAAAAGGCTCCCATGGGATCAACCATTATCGTCGGGACGGAAATCAGCCTCGTGGATAGATTGACGGAACGATACGCCCCAGACAAAAAAATTCTTCCCTTGGCACGGTGTCAGTGTTCAAATATGGCCAAGACAACGGAAGAAAAACTTCTCCAAACTCTCAACGCTTTGCAGGCAGGACGAGACATCTCTGTGAAAGACACCGTCCGCACCCCTGCCCGTCTGGCCCTGCAACGCATGCTGGACGCGTGTAACTAACATGACATCTTTACGTCTCACAACAAGGGTTCTTGTCATCGGATCTGGCATTGCGGGGGCAACATGTGCCCTGCAACTTGCTGAAGCAGGCAACGAAGTCACTCTTCTGACCGCAGCAGAGTGTCTCACGCATAACAACTCGTCGCTGGCCCAAGGGGGCATCATCTACACGGCAGGGCCCGGAGACGAAAAGCAGCTGATAAATGACATCCTGACTGCAGGCTGGCGGCAAAACTACAAAAAAGCAGTCCGGCTTATCGCCCAGCAAGGCCCACAAGTAGTCAAAGATATCCTTATTTCCAAGATTGGTGTTCCCTTTCACAAAAACCCCGACGGTTCTTGGAACATGACCCGGGAAGGCGGACACAGCCAAAAACGCATTCTGCATTGCGCGGACTTCACCGGGCGGGCTATCATGGAAGGTTTGGCAAAAGCAGTTGAAAACAGCCCCAACATCCGTATCCTTTACAACCGCACTGCTATCGACCTTATTACCACACATCATAAATCCACTGATCTGGATCTCATATACAATCTGGTAAACCAATGCGTTGGCGCTTATGTTTACAATGATACAAATCACAGCGTCGAAACGATCTTGGCTGATTACACGGTGATGGCCTCAGGTGGTGCCGGTCAGATATATTTGCACACGACCAATACGAAGGACAGTATTGGATCGGGATTAGCCATGGGGGGACGTGCTGGAGCCGTTACAAGAAATGCCGAATTTGTGCAGTTCCATCCCACTGTCTTTTACCACAAATCCAAACAAAGTTTTCTCATCTCCGAAGCTGTACGAGGTGAAGGGGCCAAGCTGGTCAATGCAGCGGGCGAGGCTTTTATGCCACGCTACGACTCCCGAGCCGATCTTGCCCCACGCGATATAGTCACCCGGGCCATTCAAGAAGAGATGCTCCATACAGGTGAGCCGTGCGTATTTCTGGATGCGGCAAATTACGTCAAACAAGACATTGCAGAGCGTTTCCCCACCATCTTTAACCACTGCCTCCAACTCGGCTTGGATATCCGTAAAAACCCCATTCCTGTGGTCCCAGCAGCCCATTACTTCTGCGGCGGTCTGCTTACTGACATGAAAGGACACACATCTTTAGAACGCCTGTATGCCGTTGGAGAATGTGCATGCACCGGCGTACACGGAGCCAACAGGCTGGCCAGCACATCTCTGCTGGAGGGGGTGCTCTGGGGGTATAACGCCGCTGAAGACATTGCTTCCAAAAAAGCACGCAGCGTCCTCAGCAGGAAAATTTTGAACTCGATCCCAGACTGGGAATCGCCCGGAGACAACAATAACGAGGACCCGGCACTTATTGCACAGGATTGGGCGGCAATCCGACACACCATGTGGAACTATGTCGGAATTACGCGTAGCTCTGTTCGCCTCAAGCGCGCCCTGTCCGACCTGCGAAATCAGTACAAACACTTGCAGCAGCTTTACAGCGAAACCCGCATATCCAAACAACTCGTAGACCTCTTTCATGGGTCTCAGGCGGCTTATGTCATCACCATGGCTGCCATGCGTAACCGCAACAGCCAAGGATGCCACTACCGCATCAGCTAAGCCCATGTTTGCGGTAAAAAAAATCCCCCGCCGGAAAATTCCGACGGGGGATTTTTTTTACCATTGTAATCAGCAGATCAGGCGTGCTGCTTTTCTCCGGCATCCTCACTTTCCTCAACAGGACTGGGACCAAAACCCAACAGAATGGGGCTAGCCACAAAAATCGAGGAGTAGGTACCCACAATGATACCGATGAGCAATGCCAGGGCAAAATCATGAATCACACCACCGCCCAGCAAATACAGACACAGAACCACAAGGAGAGTTGTTCCCGAGGTCAGCAGGGTGCGGCTGAGGGTTTGGTTGATGGATATGTTGATAGCCTTGGGAAAGGACTTGGAAACCTTGATTCTGATATTCTCACGGATACGGTCAAAAACGATAATGGTGTCGTTAAGTGAATAGCCAATGATTGTCAGAAGCGCGGCAATGATGGTCAGGTCGAACTCCTTGTTCAACAAAGAAAATATTCCAACCGTTATGAGCACATCATGTACAAGAGCCACGACTGCGCCCAAGGCGAAGTTCAACTTGAGGTACCAACAAAGCCCTAGTGTGATGACCATGGCAGCCAGGATCATCCACTCCATTGGAACGCCTATCAACTTCAGGACGTAGATACCAGCAGCCAATCCGGCAGCCATTATTGCTGCGGCAAACCACCGTTGCTCAAACCTGCCGGAGATATAAATAGCAATCAGCAGGACAGCGTAGAACATGGCTTCCAACGCTTTGGAACGAAGGTCCGCCCCAACTTTTGGGCCGACCATTTCCAGTCGCTGGAGTTCAAATCCACTATCCGGCAAGTTGGTCTTGAAGCTATCGGCAATTTCCTGCCGTACCATGTTGGACGGAACATCCGACTGGGATATACGGATAAGGTACTCATTGTCGGATTCCAAACCGAACTGCTGGACAACCGCCCCCGGAAGATTGGTTTTCTCCAAGGCGTTTTTCAAACCATCCAGTTCGGTGTGCTTGTCAAATTTGACCTGCACGATGATACCACCGGCAAAGTCGATGCCATAACTAGGTCCACCCTTGATGATCAAGGAACACAGACCAATGAGAATGACGGCCAGGGAGACGATATACGCAACTTTGCGTGAACCAATGAAATTAATATTGGTGTCGGGCTTTATAATTTGCAGTCCCATGTTACGCCACTCCCTTAAACGCTCAGCTTTTGCAGTTGCGGGCGACTGTTGGTGTAGATGTCAAACAGCACCCTGGATACGAAGATGGCCGTGAACATGGAAGCGATAATGCCGAGAGAAAGAGTCACGGCAAAGCCGCGTATCGGTCCCGTGCCGAATTCGTACAGAATAATAGCCGCGATAACAGTAGTTACGTTGGCGTCAAGAATGGTCAGGGTAGCCCTGGCATAACCTTCGTCAATCGCAGCACGCGGAGTTAGGCCTTTGCGGATTTCTTCGCGTATTCGTTCAAAAATGATGACGTTTGCATCAACGGCCATGCCGATGGTCAAAATAATACCTGCTATGCCCGGAAGAGTCAGCGTGGCTCCGAATGCGGCCAGCCCTGCCATGATCAGGACGATGTTCAAGGCGAGGACGACGTCGGCAATCAATCCGGAGAAGCCGTAATAGACAACCATAAACAAGAGAACCATACAGGTGCCGATAATGGCAGCATTCACGCCCTGATCGATGGATTCCTGTCCAAGGGAGGGGCCGACTGTCCGTTGTTCGAGAACCTTGACCGGAGCAGGCAAAGCACCTGCACGCAGAACAATGGCCAAATCGTGAGCCTGGTCCGTGGTGAACTGGCCGGAAATGGAAGCCCGTCCGCCAGCGATACGTTCCTGAATAACTGGTGCGGAATACACATGGCCGTCAAGCACGATAGCCATACGCTTCTTCACGTTCTCAGCAGTAATGCGCTCGAAAAGCCGTGCACCGCTGTTGTTGAACGTCATACTGACGTAAGGTTGGTTCCATGAGTCGAACTGGGTTTTCGCGTCAGTAATATACTCGCCGGTAAGGACAGCGTTTTTGTCCACAACCAGAGGACGGTCCATATATGTGCCGTCCGGATTCTGGGTACGCATGGTCATAAGAACGCGGTCCGGAGGCAGGATGCCCTTGGCTGCCCGCTCAAGATCTGCATTGTCATCAACAATACGGAATTCCAGGTGGGCGGTTTTGCCGATGATTTTGATAGCCCGTTCCGGGTCCTGCAGGCCAGGCAGCTGCACCTGAATGCGGCCTCCCTGCTGCTTGCGGATGTCAGGCTCGGCCACACCAAACTCATCGATACGGTTACGTATGGTTTTGACCGCCTGGTCCACTGTAAGCTGGATAATATGCTTGTGGTACTCGGGAGTCATCTGAGCAATGTAGTCGACCTTTCCATCATCCGAAGGCTTGACCGCCTGAACGGCCAGCGAGGAAAAATTCTTCGACAAAAATGCGTCGAAATCGCTCTGCTGATCCTTGCGCAACAGTGTGAATTCCAAACGTTCACCAGAAAGCACATGCGGCTTCAGCACCATAATTTTTTTGTCACGGGCAAAAGAACGAATATCATGTCCGATCTGAGCCAGAGAGTTGTCAATGGCCTTATTTACATCAACTTCAAGGGTAAGGTGTATCCCCCCCTTCAGGTCCAGGCCGAGATTGATACGATCGTCAGGCAGGATTGCTCCCAAACCGGACTGGCTCACTCCCGGAATGGACGGCAGCATATATGCCAATCCAAGCAGGGTCGCGATGAGAACGCCCGCTATCCGAAGCCCCAAAGTGCCTTTCATTTCCTCTCCTTAAACACGTTGCACGAGGAATCAATAAAATTGCAAGAAGCAAGCACAAACAGCAAATACGGCCAACAGGAAAGCCTCCCCATTGGCCGTGCAGAAAATGCGAGCGCCCCTAGTTTTTGTCGTTCTTGGCGGGCTGCTTCGTCTCAGCCGGATTTCCCGAGCCAGAGATAAAACTGCGATTCACCTTGACCGTCAGATTCTCGGAGAGTTCAACTTCCAGCACGTCGCCCTCGACGGAGGTGATGCGGCCGTACATTCCGCCGCCGGTCAGGACATAATCGCCCTTTTTAAGGTTTTGCAGAAATTCACGATGCTTTTTCTGCTTCTTCTGCTGAGGACGAATCAACAAAAAGTAAAAAATCGCGAACATCAGAATCAGAGGCAGAAAAGACATAATGGGGTTGCCTCCACCCTCTCCACCTGTTGGGGCCTGCCCCATTGCGTGAGCAATACTTTCAAACATCATGGAATCTCCTCATTGGGGTCGTTCAAATCGACCTTCTATAATCCAGTTAATGCAGATAGGCAAGCCAACCACAGGTGCCCATCCTCTTCAAGACCTAAGAAATCAATACCAAAAAGCAATCTATCACCAGAAAAGGGAAAGTCGAAACAAGTCATGCAGGCAGCGCGTGGGAAAAGTCTTTTTCTTCCAGTCGGCGTGTTAATCGTCAGGCCAAAAACCACACTGACGATACGGTGCGTATCCAGCCACAAATGCATCCCGGACAGATTCAAAAAAGACGCGGTTTCTTTGGGAGACATGGCGCAAAGCGGCACAACGCGTCTGCCCGAATCTCTTGGATCTGACGTTTCCGATCACTCCTTTTGCGACATGCGAAAGGGCCAAAATTTCCGGCCAAAATCCGGCATTGTCTCTTATCGCCCGACGTTGATGTTGCAAAAGCCTCTCCTGGAGCTGCTCCGGCTGGTCTGAATAAAATAAGCAAAAAGCCAGCCCGTTCGCCAAAAGGATATCTTGGACCAAACGGCCGTCAGTCAAATAAACCAATGCCAGGACTCGCCCAAAACGATCCTTTTTATTTCCCACCGGTTTGATGATGACATTCTTCTTAAGCACCAATCCACGCAAAGCATCATAAGCATTCTCAGCGTAATATTGATTCGCCATCCCCTTGTGCCCAAACTCCGGAGCATCAATTCCGGCCAAACGGACCACATCTCCATTTGTCAATCGCAAGGTATCGCCGTCATAGACATATCCGACCGTCTGCGGCTTTCCACCCAACGCCAAAACGGTAGCAGGCTGCAGCAAACAACCGCACAGAACAAATATAAACAAAAGGGGCCCGAAGGCCCCTTTGCAACAATATCCAAAGGCGTTGCTAGTTTTCATAGTAGGAACGAAGCAGCTG
The DNA here is from genome assembly GCF_049723905.1 of Desulfovibrio sp. 7SRBS1. Taxonomy (NCBI): domain Bacteria; kingdom Pseudomonadati; phylum Thermodesulfobacteriota; class Desulfovibrionia; order Desulfovibrionales; family Desulfovibrionaceae; genus Desulfovibrio; species Desulfovibrio sp. 7SRBS1. The sequence continues at coordinate 779,788 of NZ_JBJKFD010000001.1, forward strand.
ACTGCGAACGGGGTGACGAAGCTTGCGCAAAGCTTTTGCCTCGATCTGACGGATACGTTCCCTGGTGACGTTGAACAGCTTGCCTACTTCTTCCAGGGTATGATCGGACTTTTCCCCAATGCCGAAACGCTTGCGCAGAACCTGTTCTTCCCTTGGGGTAAGATCGGAAAGCACCTTGCTGATCTGTTCGCCAAGCTTGGTGTTGACCACTTCTTCCGCAGGCGCAACGGCCTTCTTGTCTTCAATGAAATCGCCCAGGCTGGAATCCTCTTCGTCGCCGATTGGAGTCTCCAGAGAGATGGGTTCCTTGGCGATTTTGAGTACCTTTTTAACTTTTTCCAGCGGGTAATCCATCCTCTCGGCAATTTCCTCGGGGGAAGGATCGCGTCCCAATTCCTGTACAAGATACCGGGAAGTACGGATAAGTTTGTTTATGGTCTCAATCATATGCACGGGGATACGAATGGTACGCGCCTGGTCGGCAATGGCCCTTGTAATTGCCTGCCGAATCCACCACGTTGCATAGGTGGAGAACTTGTACCCGCGCTGATACTCGAACTTGTCCACGGCCTTCATCAGGCCGATGTTGCCTTCCTGAATAAGGTCGAGGAACTGAAGCCCACGGTTGGTGTATTTTTTGGCAATGGAAACAACCAGCCGCAGGTTGGAACGAATCAACTCCTGCTTGGCCTCCATTGCTGCGATATTCCCACGCTTGATACGCCAAAGCACCTCTTCAAGGTCCCCCACGTTGTGGCAACACTTATCCTGAAGACGGGTAAGAATTTCAATTTTACCAGCCAGCATTTCCTTGAAGGAAAAGAACTCTTCCACTGTCAGCCCAAGAGTATCCGCGGCCTTGACCGGATTCAATTCACGCTCGTCCACAAGGCGAAACAGATCCTGCACTTCCTGCTGGTTCTTGCCCGTGGCCATGATGTAGGCAGCCAAATCGCGCTGGCAGTTATGCATCTGGCGAACGTAGTCCCCAACCGTTTCAATAACACGGTCGATCAGGGTCTTTTCCAGCTTTATGTCGCGCAGACGGGTTACGATGTCTTCCTTAAATACAAGGATTTCCTTCTGTACCCCGTACACCCGACGCTCCAACGTGGCGCAGCCATCGAGCTTCTGGTAAATTTTCCGTTTCTTTCGGTACATCTGCCGTACTTCATCCAGCAGATGGATAACCCGTTGCCGCTGGTTCATCTCGTCCTCGGAAGGATCGTCTTCCTCAATAGTTTTGACAACATCCTTCAATTTGATGCGTCCATTCTTGAGGTCTGTTCCTACGTTGACAAGTTCCTCGACAGCTACAGGGACTTCCACCAGGGCATAAAGAACATCCAGCTCGCCGGATTCGATCTTTTTGGCAATGACCACTTCGCCTTCGCGGTCCAACAACGGGACCGCTCCCATTTCACGCAGATACATGCGCACGGGATCGGTGCTGCGCGTTGCATAGTCGGTCGTGTCCTCATCTTCGACACTATCCACCACACTTGCGGCATCCGTAACGTTGTCGTCGTCTTCGCTGCCGGACATAAGCTGGATTTTTTTTCCTTCCTTGTCCGAATCAACGATGGCGATATCCAATTGATCGAAAATCCCGATAATTTCTTCAATCTGCTCGGGACTGCTGACCTCGGAAGGCAACGATTTGTTCAATTCCTCGAACGTCAGATAGCCCTTTTTCCTGCCTTGGGCTATAAGAGTCTGAATTTGCTGAATCTCTTTAAGGTTGCTCATCGCTCCTCCCATGAAGCTCTAAAGCTAGGGACTGACGAAGCCTCTCGGCTTCCTCTGTATCGTCACTCAGGACAGCGCGATAATATTGCACTGTCTGCTGGCATTGCTGAAAAATCGGCCACAGCCGCTCAATTTCGGGGGCATCCCCCCTAGCCTGGGCATCACGAATTGCAGTGTCCAGATTGTCTGCTCGACTCCGAGCCTTTTCCAATTGCAAGAAGACATCAACTTCTGCCCATGCGTCTTCATCCTCACCGCATTCAAACAGGCTGCCCATTTGCAACCCAGCCCAAACCGGTTTTTCCGACGCATCGAGCCTTTCAATGACCGGATCTTCATCATCTGTGGCAAGCTTGCACCACAGATTATGCGCCCAAGGCGTTGCCAGGGCCTCATCCAGTCCGGCTTCGCGACAATTATCCACAAGCTCAGGATTTCGGACAGGCAAAGCGAGCAACTGATGATCCCTGAAGCTGGCAGAGCTCAGGGCAGTATGTTTTTTTGCCGCTTTAAGGTTGTCCCTTTTCTGCACTTGCGGTTGCTTACGCTGCGCCGCGTTCAGCCCGGAAACTACGGCTTCCCGCAAAAGACTTTCGGAAAGCCGCCCTTTGGAGGCGATCCTGGGAAGAAAAAAAGCTACCCAGTCCTTGTTCCCAAGGCCTTTCAGAAAACCGACGGCCCATTGCATCACTTCCCGGGCCGATCCTGATGAAACGATAGTGTCTACGCAAAAATCCAGACCATCAATGGCCTGCTCCACACAGGCTTCAAATCCTTCCTTGCCGCGCTGCCTGAGCACATCGTCCACATCCAACCCATCGGGCAGAGGGATAATCCGACAGGTCAGCCCTTGCGATAGAATCATCTCCGCACTTCGGAAGGCAGCTTTCTGCCCTGCTCTGTCGCCGTCAAAAACAAGATCTAAGGCAGAACAGAAACCAGCGAGACGGCGAATCTGTTCGGTGGTCAGGGCAGTACCCAAAACTCCGACAGCTTCGCCGTAACCAAATTGATGCAGCGCAATGACATCCACGTAACCTTCGGTAAGCAATGCCCGCTTGGAGCGGGCTATGACCGGGCGGGCCTGATGAAGTCCGTACAGATGCTCTCCTTTCTTATATATAGGAGAATCGCTGCTGTTGAGATATTTGGGTTCACCCTCCCCTATGATACGGCCTCCAAACGCAATCACACGTCCGGCCATATCGGTAATGGGAAAAATCAACCTGTCTCGGAACCGGTCGTATGTCCGGCCCTTGTCATTCCGGGAAAGCAGTCCAGCCTCGACGGCCTGCTCCGGAGTGAAATTTTTCTTTTTCAGGGCATCCTGCAAGTCCTGCCACGCATCAAGCCCGTACCCCAAATCAAACTTTTCTATGATTTCCTTGGGGATTCCGCGCTTGGCAACGTACTCCTGCGCCACTGTACCTTTTTGCGATGAGACCAAATTGGCAGAAAAATGCCTAGCTGCCAATTCATGCATGGCAAAACAAGCATTCCGGACCTGCTTTTTTTGGTCAGCCTGGGGATCGGGCTTGTGTGTCCGCAGCTCTACCCCGGTTTCGGCAGCAAGCGCTTCCAATGCCTCTGGAAATTCCAGCCCATTGATGCGCATGTAAAAATCGAGCACATCGCCCGTAGCCTGACAACCGAAACAATAATAAAACCCGCGCTCCGGATTAACGGAAAACGAGCCTTTGGTTTCCTGATGAAAAGGACACGGCCCAACCCACCGCCCGGAAATGGGCTTTAGGTCGACGTACCGCCGGACAACTTCGACAATGTCGAGTCTGTCCTTTATCGCACGAATGGCATCCGAGTCATTCCCCATGGTCACTCCCAGTGCACATCCCAACCATGGTAATCATGCGCTGCGACTTGGCAAGTCCCAATTTTTCAACAGAAGCCTGAACCACTATATTTTCGGCAAGGAAAAATGTGTCGTCATCATCAGGCAAGTTCAATAATAGTTTTACCGTCTCCGCCGTCGTCTTCGTTTGCCAACTGAAAACTGCCCACATTCGGCAGACTTTTCAGATATGCGTGTACCTCTCGGCGCAGAGCGCCACTACCGCGCCCGTGTATGACTTCCAGCTCACCACGTCCGGCCAAAAGAGCCTGATCAACAAAACGAGCCAACTCATTCAGAGCAGGTTCAGCCCTCATTCCACGGATATCGAGTCTGAACGCAGGCCCACTTGCCCCCTCGGTTTTAACCGTTACCGAAGGCGCTCCGGTTTTCTTCAGTCCGGCAAACGTCCCTTCAGGAGCGGCAAGCTCTTTACGCCCAACCCACATGGAGACTCCATCCAGATCAAGTTTGACCAATCCCTTTTTGTCGTTCAGCTCAAGTACGCGCCCGGTCTTATTCCATGCAGAATAGAGAACGGTATCCCCCACGCCGAGGGACTCAACCGTTTTGGAATCTTCTTTGACGCGCTGCTCCTCAGCAAGTTTGTCTCGCTGAACAGCCAGTTCCTTGAGCGCTTTTTTGCGTTCCATCTTGCCTTCGCGCCACTTACGGACAATGTCCTGAGAATGCTGGCGAAGTTCTTCAAAAAGCTGCTCTTTTTCTTGGGCAAAATCCTGAAGCAATCTCTCACGCTTTCCCTTGAGCTTTACGCGTTCCCGCTGCAAACCTTCAAGTTCCCGTTCCTTATCAACTGCCAGTTGATTCAAACGAGCCATGATTTCAGTTGTGTCGGCTCCTTCAAGCAGCAGATTATCCTCTGCTTTGCGCCAAATTTCCTCAGGAAGTCCATGCTCTAGGGCAACTTCCAAGGCAATACTGGCACCGACTTGGTCGTAGGCCAGTTTAAATAAAGGCTTACGGGTCTTCGGATCAAACATGACGCTGGCAGCAGTAATATCTGGGTTGCTCAGGGCGTGCGCTTTGAGTCCGGGGAAATGGGTGGCTGCAACAATAAATGCCCCCTTTTCAAGGGTGGCATCAATCACAGCTTGGGCCAAGGCCGCTCCTTGCGTCGGGTCGGTGCCTGCACCGAATTCATCCAGAATAACCAGGCTTCCCTTACCTATTTGTGGCCAGAGATGCCCAAGCTTGCTTACCTGTGCAGTAAAAGTGCTGAGATTTTCCTCAAGACTTTGTTCGTCCCCGAGAAAGACGATCAAATTATTCCACCTGGGCAACGTGCTGCCTTCCTGTACTGGAACAGGAAGCGCAGAAAGCGCCATCAGCGAAACCAAGCCCAAGGTCTTGAGGCATACGGTCTTGCCGCCCGCATTGCCGCCGCTGACGAGCAGACCGCGCACACCTTCCGCAAGACGGATATCCTGCGGCTGCACGCTATCGTTGTTCAGGGCCAAAAGAGGATGGCGGGCCTTCATCAAAGCCAAGGGAGCATCCGAGTCTGGCAGCAGGGAAACGGCGTCAAGCTTTGCGGCCAATCCCACTTTCGCCTGCAGCACATCGGCTTCAACAAGAAAGTAGTAAGCGCTCTGGACAGCCTCGAACTCATCACGAACGAGTCCTGTCAAAAATTTAAAGACACGAATTTCCTCTTCGCGCTCTTCCTTCTTGAGATCCTGCAGGCGGTTGTTAAGCTCGACCAGAAAAAAAGGCTCAAAATAACATGTCTCCCCTGTTTGGGAGTAATCATGAATGATACCCTTCGCCTTGCCCTTAAAATTTGTTTTCAAGGGAAGGACATAGCGGTCAGATGAAATAGTTATGAATTCTTCCTGAAGATAATCGCCGATGCCTTCCTGTTGCGCGAAGTCCCGCGCTTTTTTAGCGCAGCTCTGATGCAAGGAACGAATTTCCTGGCGAACAGAATACAACTCAGGAGAGCTTTCATCTTTGAGGCGCCCGTCAAGATCGATACACCTGCGCAAAGCAGATGCCGTACGCACAGGCCACTCAAAACCCTCTGCCCAATCGGACAAAGCGCCCAGTTCCCGAGTGCATTTGCGCACTTCCTCCCTAACAGAGTTGGCTCGGGAGAGGCATTCCCCAAGCGCATAGAGAGCATCGAGATCTAGAAAATGGGAAGCATGTCCTAAATAGACAAACAATCCATCTAGTTCAGGAAAAGCCCCCAAGGAAAAGCGGCATTCCCGGCTCCAGGCAAGAAAGTCCTCAAACAGCATCACGTCCCGCTCCAGCCCTGTTTGGCTGAAAAAAGGATGCAACTCACGGCAGGCCTGCTTGCCAGCGTGGGACGCAGCAAAACCAGACAATGCCTCAAGGACTTTGGAAAATTCAAGCAATCCGAGTGTTCCGGATTCCATAGGCTACCAAAGGAGTTGAAAAGGAGAAAAAAAGACTATGCGGTCTGGCTGGAAAGCCTTTGCCGCACCAGCGTGCTGGCTTTCTTGCCATCCACGCCGCCTCCGCCTTCGCTCATAACCGCCTGCATGACGGCTCCCATATCTTTGAGACTTGAGGCGCCAAGGCGTTTAACAGCGGCGTCTACAAGCTGTGCGAGTTCGTCGTCGGTCAATGCTTTGGGAAGATATTCGGAAAGGATTTCAAGCTCGGCCTGTTCCTTGTCCGCCAAATCGTCCCGGCCAGCGGCACGGAACTGATCGATTGATTCTTTACGCTGCTTGGCCTGTTTGGCAACGAGCGAAAGAACCTGGTCGTCATCCGGAGGCGTACCAAGTTCAACCTGCTTGTTCTTGATGGCCGTTTTGAGCATTCTCAAAACGGCCACCCTGCATCCCTCTTTGGCCTTGTAGGCCGTGAGGAAATCTTTTTCGATTTTCTGAATGAAGTTCATCATTACATCGAGTTCATTTTACGCATTTTTTTGAGCAGACGCTTGCGAGCAGCAGCCTTTTTCTTTTTGCGCTGAACGCTGGGCTTCTCATAATGTTGACGCTTCTTCATCTCGGAAAGGATACCAGCCTTTTCAACCTGCTTCTTAAAGCGACGCAGGGAGATGTCGAAGTTATCGGAATCGTCGAGATATACTCCGGGCAAAAAAATCACCCCCTTTAATTGGCAAGATGCCAAGAACTAGCTTCTATACATGCCATAATCTAACAGGGCAAGAGAAAAGTTTACTTTCCTAAAAAAAGGCCCTCCTGAAACAGGAGGGCCGAAAATACTTGTAGCTCCAAGCCCGAACTAATGCTGTTCAGGCTTTCCGCTATATTGTGTATCCCAATAACTTTTAAGAATACACCACGCCATTCCTGTGCCGATAATACCCAGCACTAAGTAAAGAACGCTGAAAAAAATGGCATGGTCGGGCATCCACCAAGGCAAATCCCAAGGCAAGGGACTGTGAACAGTTTCACCGGGTATCATTCAGCGGCCCTCCAATTACTTGACGGCTTCTTTCAACAACTTGCCAGGACGAAACTTGACGACCTTACATGCAGGAATGGTGATAGCGCCGCCGGTACGGGGGTTCCGCCCAGTGCGCTCCTTGCGTTCTTCAACGACAAAAGTGCCAAAACCCGTCAGGGTCAGTTTCCCTTCTTTAACCAGAGTAGCTTCAACAGCTTCGAGAAAAGCGTTCAGGGCGCGTTCGGCGTTGGCTTTAGTAGTATCAGCCTTTTCAGCGATTTTCGCAACCAGGTCAGCCTTAGTCATCTCTCCTCTCCTCCTCTGAAAATTCAGCATAATTAAGTCGGGTACAATTATCCCGAAGGACCAGCCTTGTTACATACGTTTGCCATATGTCGTGGACAGGAAGAAAATAACTTACTGCCCCGATTACAACCGCGTGTTTCAAGCCTTTCGGCGTCCCAAGCTAGTTTTAAACCTTATAGCAAGAGCCAGCTTCTGTCTAGACGGTAGGCGTAAAAAAGCTTGAATTACCTGCATTAAGGGATATTTTCACAATCTTGCGCTAAAAAAAACTAATCTGCCCAAAGTTGCACTATATTCTCAACATAACTCGGCAAAAAACAATAATTTCCGCTTACGCGTCTCAGAACCCGCATCTGCTTGGTTCAAAAAATGCTGCTTCTACAAACAAGCCGCCAAAAGCTGAAACTGCTTGGGAGTCAGCATTTCCGGCCGGGACTGTGGATCAACCCCTGCGGCCTCAAACTCTTCCTCGCTGAAACGAGGGTAGTGGTCCTTGAAAATACGCCGCAACTGCTTCCGCCTTTTCTGAAAGCAAACATGCACCAATTCTGAAAGCTTTTCAGCGGGACAAAGCAGGTCTTCTTCTAAAGGAATAAAAGACAGCACTGCGGAATCGACCTTGGGCCGAGGCTTGAAAACGGTAGGTGGAACTTTAAAAAGCAATCGGACTTGCATGTAACTCTGCATCCATACACTTAAAGCCCCGTAAAGCCTAGAACCGGCAGTGGCGCTCAGCCTAAGCCCCACCTCATACTGCACCATAAATACAGCCCGGGAAAAGTCCTCCAGTCGAGCGGCAATTTCCCACATCAAGGGCGACGCTACGTTATAAGGCAGGTTCCCTACCAACTTCAGTCTGTCAATTCCTTCCAGACTCTCCCAGGGAAAACGCAATGCATCACCAAGATGCAACTCGGCATTGGGGTACCGCGTTTCCAATTGATCGGCCAAGTCATTGTCCAACTCCAAAAGAATGAGACGTGCAGGGTTCAACTCGTTGAGCCAGCGGGTCAAAGCACCCCTTCCCGGCCCAATTTCAAGAACCGTATCTCCTGGACCGGCAGAAAGTGCCGCCACGATTTTACGGGCCGTATTCTCATCCTGCAAAAAATTTTGGCCAAGACTGCGCTTGGCAAAAGGCTTATTTTCCAAACAATCCCATGCCTGTGGTAACAGGTGCACTACATCCCTTTAAAAACCGAGTCTGTCGGCCACAAGGGGAAAGACGTCCTCTACATTTCTGCGGACGGAAAAAAATCAACGGTCCCTTCTTGGGGAAAATCCTCAAGCTGCTTGGAAAATGCAGCTTGCAGAAAGGAGTCCACCCACCAAAAAATATTGTTGCGCCGGATACTGTCCCGCATTTTGTGCATACGAACATGGCGCTCACGGCTATCCATGTAAAAGCCCTTGTGAATGGCCTTGGCTACGCCCTCCACATCATGCGGGTTTACTAAAACAGCCCCATTTTTTTGAAGCTGCGTAGCGGCACCGGCGAATTCACTCAAAAAAAGAACACCGTTTTCCGCTGTATTGCTGGCGCAATATTCCTTGGCAACAAGGTTCATCCCATCTCGCAGCGGCGTAACCAGCGCCATTTCGGCCGCCCGGTAATACGCCACCAGTTCACGCCTGTCCAGGGAGCGATAAAGATAATGAATGGGAACCCATCCCGGACGGGTGAATTGTCCGTTGATTTCCCCCACCAGACGCTCGATTTCCGTTTTAAGCTCCTGATACTGAGGAACCTCTTCACGGCTGGGTACTACGACCTGTACCAAAGAGATTTTCTCCATAAGCTCCGGATACATCAGCAGGGTCTGTCGAATGGCCTCAAGACGTTGGGGGATTCCCTTGGTGTAATCTAAACGGTCCACCCCCAGAATAAGCTTTCGATTGTTCATGGCCTTTTTAAAGGCCATTGCCCGATCGTTAACATCTCTGGACGCAGAAAGTGACGCAAACGAATTATAATCAATACTGATAGGAAAGCTCCCAACGCGAATGCTCCGCCCCCGCCATTGCACGGTCACGACTTTGCCGCGTCCCGACACTTTGGCTTCCGGAAGCAGCGTATGCAGGCACTCCACAAAATTCCGGCGATCCCTCAAAGTATGGAAACCGACAAGATCATACTCCAAAAGCGCCATGATGATCTTGTCCCGCCAGGGAAGTTTCAAAAAAATATCTGGAGGAGGAAAGGGAATATGAAGAAAAAAACCGACCCGTCGTTTCAATCCCATGTTGCGGAGTACGAAAGCCACATGCATGAGATGGTAATCGTGAACCCAGATGTAGTCGTCTTCACGACTCTGTAGCCCAACGGCCTCTCCATACTTAAGATTCACATCAAGGTAGCGGTTCCAATAGCTCGGCTTAAAATTGCAACGGGATTGAAAGTCATGAAACAAAGGCCAAATAATTTCGTTGGAAAAACCGTAATAAAAGCCGTTGACTTCCTCTTCAGTAAGCGACACGGGATGCAGCCCGTACCCTGCTTCCTTGGAATAGGACCCGAGTTGCTGCTGTAAATCGACATTCCCTTTGGTTCCGGCCCAGCCGATCCACAAACCACCACGATTTTTCAAAACCGGAGCAAGGGCCGTAACAAGCCCTCCCGAACCGGCAGTAACTGTCAGTTCCTCCCCTTCTTTCCGTAAGACAACGGGGAGACGGTTGGAGACAACAACCAACCGCATGGCCCCCATGGTATTCATACAATCTCCTGCCGCATAAGCATTTGAAGTTCTATATCTTTTTTAAAGAGTCAAACCAAACGACATCCCCTAAAAGATTATGAACAATACCCTGGATGCGCTTCTGCGGCAAGGCGAGGTAAAAAACTATTTACGAGTCCTTTTACGCAGAAGACGCAAAGCCTTTTTTTCACGGTAACGCTTTATGAGCGGAAGTGTAATGAAATACGTAACAATCCCGGTCGGCACACCGAGAACCAAACCGCCAACCATCAAAATGGTCACACCGCGCCACCCCATGGTCATGTAATCGGCCACATGCCATTCGGACATGTTCATATTCACGCCCAAAGGAATAAAAAATACACCAATCTTGTATTGCGCCCACCAAAAAAAAGGCCAGTTCAAAGGATTGGATATATAAGTGGCGATTACTGCCGGAATTTTGCTCCCCCGAAAAGCAAACGCTGTCCCCAAAGCAATCAAGGTCTGAATCGGCAAGGGAGGTATGGCGGGAAAACACCCGCCGAAAACTCCACAAGCCACCCCGATAGCCACTGTCCGAGGTGGAGCCTTGGTTCGCATGACACGCAGATAATACAGACGGGTCAGACGCTTTAAGCGTGCCCACAATCCATTGTCGCTATTTTTAAAAGTGCTATCGCCCACTTCTTCAATTACCTTCAGTCTAGTATGTCAAAAGTATGGAATTGCATCATCATGCCCGCCCTTCCTTGCGTAGCGGAACGCAAATCCGTTGTAAAACCGAACAAACTGCGTAATGGTGCAAGCGCCTGGACAATTTTATGCCCAGCATGGTCGAACATATTGTCCACTTTGGCTCCCTTGGCCCCAAGCAACCCAATGACATCCCCCACAAATTCCTCGGGAACGCTTACTTCCACCTTCATTATAGGCTCGAGCAACACGGGAGAAGCCGCGGACAAGGCGTCCTTGAGAGCCATGGCAGCTGCCATACGGAAACCGACCGGACTCTGAGATTTTTCCCGCCCTTTAAACTCGACAATGCGCACTCGGGTATCGACCACGGGAAAGCCTTTTAGAACACCGCTTTTCAAACCATCTTCAACCCCTTCCTGAACTGCCGTAACAATATCGGACGGCCAGGCCTGAGTATCCACCTCAAAAATAACATCAATCCCCTTGTTCCGCTCACGCGGTTCAACACTTAGGGTAACGCAACCATAATGAGGCACATCGCCCAACTCCCGGTCAAACTCGGCAAGCTTCCGGGCGGATGCCGAAACAGTCTCCAGATAGACGACCTGGGGCTTTCCACTGCGCGGCTCAAGCTTGTACTCACGGCGCAGTCTGTCAAGAATAACCTCCAGATGCAGTTCCCCCATCCCTGAAAGAATGACCTGTCCAGTATCCTCGTCAGTTTCCAGCTCCAGGGTCGGGTCTTCTAACAGATAACGGCCAAGCGCTTCCTGCATTTTGTCGTTTTCTTCCGAATTACGCGGCTCAAGCGCCAGAGATATTACCGACTTGTAACGGCTGATACTTTCCAACAAGACGGGCCTGGATTTATCAGCCAGTGTATCTCCTGTAGAAGCAAACCGCACTCCTGCGGCGGCCACGATATCCCCAGCGTACGCTCTTTCGAGTTTTTCCCGGTGTCCGGCATGCATATGAAAAAGCCGAGCCACGCGCTCATCCTCGTTCTGCGTGACATTGAAGACAGTGTCCCCCTCTCCAAGTGATCCGGCGTACAGACGCATAAGAACCATCTTACGGCCACTCTCCATGGTAACTTTGAAAACCAACGCTGCCAGAGGGTCCTTATGATCAAATGGAATGTCGATTTTGGAATGCTCTCCGGGATTCATGCCACGGATAAAACCGATATCCTTGGGACTGGGCAAAAAATTGCAGATGCCGTCCAAAACAGGCTGAACACCGATATTTTTAAGGGCGCTTCCGGAAAAAACAGGAACAACAGAGCGAGACAGTGTGGCCCGACGGATAGCGCTCAAAATCAGCTGTTCATCCACTTCCGGATTTGCAAGATACGCCTCCATGAACTCGTCATCCACTTCGGAAAGAACGTCGAAAAGTTGCTCTCTCCAGGAGGCTATGACTTCGGCTTCTTCCGGAGTTGGCTCCAACACGTCAAAAAACTCACCGTCTCCTCCTTCATAAACGAGTACTTTTTGACGAATAATATCGAAAAGACCGGAAAGCTCCGCTCCCGCCCCTCTGGGGACGACAACAGGAAGAGGATTGGCTGCCAATTTGTCACGCATCGCCTGCAAGGCGGCATCGAAATCTGCCCCGAGCCTGTCCATTTTGTTTATAAAGGCGAGCTTGGGAACCTTGTATCTTTCCGACTGCCGCCAGACGGTTTCGCTTTGAGGCTCAACGCCGGAGACTCCACAAAATACACCGACTGCTCCATCCAAAACCCTTAAAGCGCGCTCAACTTCTATTGTAAAGTCCACATGCCCGGGGGTATCAATGATATTGATACGATTGTCTCTCCAATCACAGCTTGTGCAGGCAGAAGTGATGGTTATGCCCCGCTCCTGCTCTTCCGGCATATAATCCATGGTGGCAGTGCCTTCATGCACTTCCCCCATACGATGGATTCTTCCCGTATAGTAAAGAATCCGTTCCGTAAGAGTGGTTTTGCCCGCATCAATATGCGCAATGATGCCAATATTGCGCAACTTTTCCATGTATCCCCGTCCTGGTCCACCGATTGCTTTGCTCACTTCAAATCCCTGTGCTTTACCGTTATGAGATCAGGTTCAGTTCAAAAGCTGGCGAAAAGTTGCTGGCGCAAAAACAATTCACGCCGACATTGCGGATACAACCAAAGGCCCTCACATCCAGGCCCCAGAACTAAAGGAAAGATCTTTCCAGCAGGCTCAAAAAATTCCTGAGCAACCAATACGCCTTCATACCCGGCAGAACAAAACTTTTCCCAACTACCAGTTTGGCAGGAAAAAAAATGGGGGGTCCCTTCTCCACAAGTAGGAGCATTCCACAATGTGACACTGTCTCCAGCAAATGCCGTTTCCAATGCATCGAAATCAACACCATAGTTCTCCACCGCGTGTTCGGGGAAAAAAACACCCAAATGCGGTGATCCAACCAAGGTAGGTGTGAAATCGGAGGGGAAAAACATGTCGGCACTTTGCAAAGCAAGGCCGATGCAAAGTGTGCTGCCTTGTGCCACATCCGAACGTCTCAGAAAATTACTGAGTTTTTCCCCAGAGCAAGATAAAATATTTTCAACTCCTGCCAGCTCCAAGGCTGCAAGCGTTTCATGTCGAGGAACGTTGCCCTTTTCAGCAGAACAAATGCATACAACCTCAGTGGCACCGCTGGTCATTGCCGGAACAGCAAGAGCCAATAGCGAAGCTGCAGAAACATGGGACGGAAAAACAATAAAAACCGCTTGCACGGGGCTTCGCCGAAATTCAATGTGCCCACTATCAAACACGGCATGCCGGGTTGAAGAAGAGAGCACAGCATCCGGAGGATACGCATCGTATAAGGCGGCAATGGAAGTTTTCAGGATGGAACGTCCTCGTGCACCAACGGATTCATACGCTTTGCCAAGCGTTGAATCGTCAAGCCGATGCTCTTCGCAAAACAATTCCAGTTCCGATAAAAAATCCGACATCTTCACTCCAATTTGCCCGCAGCGAAACGGACCTCCAAACATATGATAAGAAAAAAGCGGCCCCTGAAGGCCGCTTTGTTTGTATCGTCATTTGCTGGCTAAAGCCAGTCAAACCATTGCTTCCAGCTACCGTGTTCCTTGACCCGCTCCCTTTCCGCCAACTGTTTCTGGTATTCGTAGTAAGCCAACTTCGCCTTCTGTCTGGCATATTCAGCAGCCTTTGGAACATCCTGAAAGTTCTGGACAACATGGGTGTAGCGTTGCCATGCAGGCCCGAAACGTTCCGAAGCCCAGTAGAAGTCGGCCACATAGAGTTCGTGGTCGGCCAAAAAGGAACGGCATTTTTGGATCAGATTGGGAGCTTCCTCTGCGTATTTACTGCCGGGGTACATCTCCCTCAACTTGTAGAAATACTCCAAAGCCTCGGTTATGTTCTGTTGAGGCCTGTCAATGGAAGCAAACTGACGGTAATCAGACATGCCGATCTGATAAAGAACGTACGGCATTTCCTCATGTCGAGGATGCAATGCTTCGAACTCTTTGTAGGCTCCGGCAGACTCAACATACTTCTCATTAAGGAAGTATGCATCCCCCAGGCCTAATTCTGCCTGCGGGGTATAGGGACTGAAGGGATACCGGTCTTTTAACTTCTGAAAATACTCGGCAGCGTTGGAGTACTCTTTTTGAGCCATCGCATCCTGCCCGTTTTCAAAAAGCTCCTGTGCGGTATCATCTGGCGGCTCCATAAAGTATCTATCTATCAAGGTGCAGCCATTGGCCAAACTGAGAAGCATTACCAGGGCAAGAACCTGCCCGAGAAGTCGTTTATTCATAATTTTCAAGGTAGGTAAGCGCGCTGTTTGCAGCCGTAGCTCCGTCGCCGACTGCGGTAGCCACCTGCCGGCACATCTTGGAACGAATGTCGCCAGCAGCGTAAAGGCCTTTGATGTTAGTACGCATCTCCGCGTCGGTAACGACGAAGCCCTGCGCATCCTTGTCCAATTGGTCGGGAAGAAATCCCCCCTGGGGCTGAAAACCGACAAACATGAACACACCGTCCAAATCAACAGTTGTGTCCTCGCCGGTTTTGAGATTCTTCACGGAAATGCCAGAGACAGCGTGCTCCCCTAAAATTTCGTTGACTACGGTACTCCGCAGCACTTCTATTTTAGGATGAGCAAAACACTTGTCCTGGTAGCATTTGGTCCCACGAAATTCATCACGACGATGAATCAAATAGAGTTTTTTCACCAGCCTGGCAAGGTAGAGAGCTTCTTCTAGGGCGGAGTTGCCTCCACCCACGACAGCCACGACCTGGTCACGGAAAAAGTTCCCATCGCACAAAGCGCAGTAGGAAACCCCTTTTCCTAGAAGCCGCAGCTCCCCGGCCACTCCTAACTTTCGGTAGGCTGATCCGGAACAAACAATGACGGTTCGAGCGGCAATCCATTCATCACCAACCTGAACCTTGTGGTATCCGGAACCATCGAGTGAAGGTTCGATAGTGCGAACTTCATCTCGATAGTGGAAAAAGTCCTCAGTCTTCCAATTCTGGACCTGCTTTTCGAGCAAATCGGCCAGTTCATAGCCTAAGATACCATCCGGAAAGCCAGGATAGTTTTCTATCTTCTCCGTTTGCAACATTTGCCCGCCGGAGGAAAGCTTTTCGACAAAGGCCAGACTCACCTCGCTCCTCAACAAATAGAGGGCAGCCGTCATACCTGCCGGACCGCCCCCTATTACGATGGCGTCGTAAGTCTTCATTATGCTACAGCACTTTCTGGCTGATCATTTCCTTGATGCTCGACTTGGATACGGCACCGGTTACCTGATCAACAACCTCTCCGCCCTTGAAAAGGATCAGAGTGGGAATGGCACGAATACCATACTTGCTGGGGGTGTTGGGATTTTCATCCACATTCATCTTTAAAATCTTCACCTGCCCGGTGTACTCATTGGCAAGTTCTTCAATAACAGGACCAAGAGCGCGGCAGGGACCGCACCAGGGAGCCCAGAAATCAACCAGAACAGGGAGATCGCACTGAAGGGCTTCCGCTTCGAAGGTGCTGTCGGTTACTTGATTAGCCATAATTTGCTCCTTTTTTTTCGGTCAAACTACCTGAGTTTGCTCTGACTTTCCCGGCGTGCCAACAGGCCCACAGGGTAGTCTGAAATACACGTTCGGCATGATTAGTCAATTTAAGAAGGTATTAACACGGTCAAACTCTGTCAATAAGGAAATAAAGCCGTCCCCCTCTCTTCCATGCACTGACTGAGCCCAATGAGGCATTATGCCATGCTTTACAGGCCGCTGCAAAGCAAGAAGTCTTCTGGGACTTTCCGGCCTCTTGGAATCGCCTCCAACTGGCTGTCGTGACGACGTCCATGGTCCAAAAGGATCTCTCCTGCATAGGCGATCATACGGGCATTATCCGCGCATAAAGGGAGAGACGGTACTGAAAAAAGCAATCCAGCTCTCTCGGCGCAGGTCCCGAGTATCCTACGAATCATGGAGTTGGCAGCGACTCCACCAGCTAAAATAACTGAACGAACCATCTTTTCCCGACATAAAGCTCGCTCCACTTTGATACGCAGGGTTTCGGCTATACTGAAGTTGTACGAAGCGAGAACCTGGCAGAGCTGCTCACGCAGACGCGGGGAAAGTTGCAGATCCTTAGAAGAACGAACGGACACAGGCAGTGTCCCAAGTTTCAACTCTGGATGCGCATTAACGTATTGTAAAAGAGCTGTTTTGAGCCCACTAAAACTAAAGTCTAAATTGTCGTTGTCAACATACGGGGTAGGAAAGAGCTTTGGGAGAGGTTCACTTTCCTGAGCCAGCTCATCAATAAAACGCCCCCCCGGGTACGGCAGGTTCAACAATTTGGCTCCTTTGTCAAAAGCCTCACCTGCTGCATCATCAAGAGTCCGCCCCAACAAAAAGAATTCCAGTGGCGATTTAATACGGTACAAATGCGTATGGCCGCCGGAGACAAGGACCCCCAGGGCCGGAAACTCAAGCTTTGCCTCCAGGCCTGCAGCCAAAAGATGCGCATGCAGGTGATTAACGCCAACCAGCGGTGCTCCGGTAGCCAGAGCCAAGCCTTTGGCAAATCCCAGCCCCACCAGGAGACTTCCTAATAGGCCCGGACCGCGAGCCACCGCGATACCTGTAATATCGCGATGCCCCACGCCCGTTTCCTGAAAAAGCATCTCCAGCAGCGGCTCGATAACACGCAGATGTTCCCGGGAAGCGATTTCAGGCACCACTCCACCAAAAACAGAATGAAGAGCAGCCTGAGAAGCAAGCTTTTCACCAATCTCACGCCCGTCACGCACCAGAGCAATGCCGGTTTCGTCACAGGAAGTCTCAATACCGCAAACGGTCATATCACGCCGTGCTTCTTGTAAATTTCACGCACCTTGCCCACATCGGCAGGAGAACCTATGAACAAAGGAACCCTTTGATGGAGTTCCGTGGGCTGGGTTTCCAGAGTACGGTTAACACCATCTGTTGCAAGCCCCCATGCCTGCTCAACAACAAAAGCCAGGGGGTTGGCTTCGGAAAGCAGGCGAAGCTTGCCTTTGGGCTTGCTTGGATCACGTCTGTCGTACGGATACATAAAAATTCCTCCGTACAGCAGGGTGCGGTGAAAGTCCGCCACAAGAGAGCCTATGTAACGGGAGCTATAGGGAGCCCCGTTTTCATTGTCCGGACTTTTAAAATAATCCACAACCTCTTTGGTGGCATCGTCCCAATAGGTTCTGTACCCTTCATTGATGGAGTAGATTGAACCACGTTCCGGAATTTTGATATCCGGGTGAGACAGCAAAAATTCGCCAACACTGGGGTCCAAGGTGAACCCATGGACGCCCTGTCCTGTTGTGAACACCATCATCGTGGATGAGCCGTAGATGAAGTATCCGGCGGCCACCTGTTCGATCCCCATCTGAAGCAAATCTTCAAGCGTTGCCGCAGAGTTCGAAGGTGTCTTACGACGATAAATGGAAAAAATCGTGCCAATATTGATATTGGCCTCGATGTTGGAAGACCCGTCCAGGGGATCAAATATCAAGACATAATCCCCCTGGGGATATCCTTCAGGAATCTCAATGATTCCTGCATTTTCTTCGCTGGACATGGCGCACAGCACTCCAGCCTGACGCATACGATGGATCAGGACAGAGTTAGAGTACTCGTCGAGCTTCTTGACCTCTTCTCCCTGGACGTTGATATCGCCAGTGAATCCGAGAACGTCTACCAACCCGGCCTTGTTCACCTCTCTAGCGATTATCTTTACAGCCAGAATCAACTGATTGAGCAGAGAAGTAAAACGTCCGGTCGCCATAGGGGTACGCTTCTGATGCAGTAACAGATGTTCAGTAACCGTAACCTGGGGCATTGGCTCACTCCTTCTTTGGCAGCTAGGCACTGCCAAACTATAAAGTACTATTTACCGCCTGAAACAGAAAATTCTGCACCCTTTCCACGGCTGCAAAGCTCATAACTCCCGTGGCAAAAACGGAAGCCTATCAAAGGAACCCGTTTTGAGCGGAATCCTTATCCTAATTTTAGTTCGCATAATGCCGTGGTTCCCAGGTGCCATAATATTTTCCGATTCAGACTGTTACGCCGATGTGGAAGACATTTTCCGCAGCTCGGCTACAGATCTCGAACTTCAACCCGAACAGCACCATACTGGATGGGCACTAAAACAACCAAGAACCGCTTTCTTCCGGCTGAACAGCCAAAAGATAAAACAGCTTGGTTCCTCCGAAGTAACGTGAAAACCAAATGTACGTTTTGCCGTTGGATGCAACCGAAGTTTCGCCCTGAACTTCCTCTGCTGTCAGCTGCTCCCAAGGAGCTTGAAGGAGTTCGTGGGCAGTCGCTTCATCCTTACCGGGCCACAAAATGGCATCCTTGGTAATAACGATCAGGGGACCATCGTAACCGATTGCACGTATCAAAGAACGAAAATCAAAGTGGACCAGAATTAGCCCCTGCCAATTGCGATTTTCAAAAAAAGCATTGGCGATATAGATCTCAGGGCCGAGATCAGTCTTATCGACATAGGAAAGCGGCTCACGTTCAAACCACTTCTTGCCGTAATCGATAAGGGGCTTGGGGTTGACCGGCTTCATACTTGCCACTGCACGCTCAAGCATGACAGTGCCGTTCGAATCCACAGTCTGCAACCCACTGAGCCAGGGGTAGTTACGTAGAGTCAGCTCTATCCAGGCATCATCCGGATAGGAATCTTGAGCACTCATGGTCCTGTAAAGGTTTTGCAGATGGGTGTCGACCTGAGCGAATTCCTGAGCAAGACGCTCTTGGTTCTCGTCGTTTAATTCCTTGGTATTCAGGTCAATCGTAGGTGCAGGAGCAACTCCGCTCACAACCCAACGCCAGGATTTTTTCACATCGGCGCACCCGCCGCATGCCACTACGGCCGCCAACAACATAACGAGTAAAGTGTTCCGAATTTTCATCGGGTATCGTTTTTCCCTTTATAGCAGGTTCAGTGGATGTGACAACAAATATAAAATTGTGTCTTCTTCTATCCAAACGCCACAAAATCCGCATTGGCCTTACTGCAGTAAACTATACAACTGCGACCGGCCCGAACATAAAAAACGTCGAAAGGAGTGTCTCTTTCGACGTAGCAACCAAGAACAGAAAAAATTAGCTATGCTCCAACCCCGGCCCTCGCCTCAAGCCTCTGGGCCAGAACTGCGAGCGAACGGGTCAATTTACGTTTTGTACGCCGCATAGCCTCGGTTTCCATAAAACCGGGTTCATCCTTGGAAGGGCTTTCCTGACGCTTTTCCGTCATCATCCCATTAATGGTTTCAATACGAAGCTCTATGGAGCGCACATCGGCCGGATCAGTGGCCATCTGCATAAGCTCCTTATAAATATCCACAGCCTGCTTGTAATCCCCCTGAGAAATGAGCAACTCCGCCATTGTACGTGTGCGCAAATTCCCTTCTTCCTCTTCTCCAGCCCCGGAAGAATCGCCCTTCTGTTTGGAATCCGAGGAAGCTGTCGCCTCCTGTGAATCGGCAGAGGTTGTTGGCTGCACGTCCTTCCCAGCAGGAAAGCGCGCTCCGGCAGCTGCTTCTATGCCGAGCTTGATGATCTCGGTCCAGCTGAGGGGGCTCCCCTCGATATATGAGGCTAGAAAACGTAAGGAGACAGAGGCATCAGGCGCGGAGCGATCACACTTATCGGCCCACAGAGTCCAAAAGGATGGATAACGAGCCATAGTCTCGACCACAGCTCCGATCTCCTCCATGGCATCCTCTCGTTTGCCCATCTGCAGCAGAATCTCGATAAGAAGAAGACGAGCCTCTGTGTAATCTGGATGCCGGCCCAGACCTTTACGTAGTGTATCTTCTGCCTGAAAAAAAAGCCCTGTCTCTGCATATAATTTTGCAAGCGGAAAGAAGACTTTGGACGTGCTGTCCGTGTTGAAGAGTTCCTGGAGGAGTTCTATTTTGTTCTTCATTCGCCTTGCTCTCCTGCCGTCGCATTGTGGAACGTCTCAGGAAAAAGGTAAAGGACCTCATCTTCCTTGACGAAATTCGTTTTGGAACGAATGACCTGCTCCATATACTTTTTATTGGATTTGAGCCAGCGTATTTCCCGGCTCAGACGACGGCTGTGATCTTCCGTTTGCTGAATACTGTGCAACAACCGTTCATGCCGTTGCGCCATTTCCAGATAGGCATTAACGCCTTGATCACTGATAAATAGAAGAAAGAGCAGGAAAATATTGCCTCCTGCCAGCAGCAACAAAAACAAGTGCCGCAATACCATACGTACCGACCGGTCAGTGTAGAATGTCTTTTTCGTTGTCCTGTTCCACGATTGCAAGAGGAACGCGCAACTCGTCCAAAAAATTTGCTGTCACGTCCTCGATTCGCTCTACATCCGCTTCATGAAGTTCCAGACGATCAACACTATTTAGAAATCGTTTCAGGGTCTCGAACTCACGAAGAAGATCATGCCCGTATTCAAGGCGCTGCAACTTAGGCTCCAGGTCCAAAATGGTCTGGAGGCAGTTTGTCAGTCTCATCAAAAGATGCAACGGCCTGCTTTCAGGCATAGCGACAACTCCCCCTTGTCGATACCACAGCAAAACACAATTCGTCTGCACATGCGCTTCGTGAAGGCCGACCAAAGCAGGTCGGCCATTCTCACACTTCACGACATGTTTATTCCGCAGAATCCGACCATGTCCGGTAGAAATTGTACATGTATTTTCCACCAGAAACAACCGTCATAAACAAAGCCAGGTAAAGCACAACGATTCCTAGGGGCTGCGGGTCCCAACCAAAGACGGGGTAATGCAAAATGAGGGGGCACAATGCAAATATCTGCAATACGGTTTTCAGCTTGCCGAACTTGTCCGCCGCAATGACGATGCCCTGGTCAGCAGCAACAGCCCGCATGCCTGTTACGGCCAATTCCCTGCCCATGATCAAAATCACGACCCAGGCAGGTGCCCAACCATTGTTGACCAACATGATCAGCACCGAACAAATCAGCAGCTTATCGGCAAGAGGATCGAGAAACTTGCCGATATTCGTCACCAACTTCTGCCGTCTGGCAACCATTCCGTCGAATAAATCGGTCAACGCAGCAGCTGCAAATACAAGCAAAGCTCCCCAAGAAGTCAGCACTCCGGGAAAATACAACAACAGCACAAGGATTGGGACAGCAATAATCCGCAACAGGGTCAGCTTATTGGCCAAATTAAACATAATGATCTCCCCGGGCGAGTGAATTCAAGGATTGATGCTAGCAGCTGCCTCAAGACTATTGAAAGCCTCGTCGGCCACTGCTTTGCCCACAGCCAGAAAAGCTTCTTTGGCCGGACAGTCCTGCTCCAAAAGAACCACAGGTTTTCCCATGTCTCCAGCCACTACCGTAGCCGGATCGAGAGGAATGGCACCGAGAAAGTGCAAGCCATATTTCTTGGCCAGTTCTTCGCCGCCGCCCCGTTTGAACAAATCAATGCGCTCCTGGCAATGCGGACAAATTAGCCCGCTCATATTTTCCACTACACCAAGAATATTAGCCTTGGCATATTGCAGAAAATTGACGGCCTTACGTACATCGGCCAGGGAAATTTCCTGGGGGGTGGTAACGACCACACACAGTGCGTCCGGAATTGTTTTCAGAACCGTCATATGCTCATCACCGGTTCCGGGAGGCGAGTCGATCAACAGAAAATCAAGTTCGCCCCACTCCACATCGGCAATAAACTGACGGATGGCCGAAGTCTTCATGGGCCCTCTCCACAGAACCGCCTGGTCGGGGTCCTTAAGCAGGGAGTCCATGGAAACAACACCGAGATTTTCGTTATACTGCTTGGGCTTGATCAGATTTCCCCGCCCGACGTCCAGCTGACCACGCAGGTTCAGCAGTCCAGGAACACTTGGCCCATGGATATCAACATCCAGAATTCCGACCTTGTATCCCTGTTCGGCGAGAGAAGCCGCGATGTTGACGGTTACGGAACTCTTGCCCACACCGCCCTTTCCGCTCATAATAAAGACTTTGTAGCGAATGCGCTCCAGAGTCGTATTAATCAACTGATCCTGCAATTGCTGCTTGGCGCTTTTTGCCTGTTCTCCCCCGCCGGAAGAACAGCTGCTGCATGAACTACTCATTTTAACAAACTCCTTACATTCCTTCCTACATACGCCAGAGGATATCTCCGCCGTATGCTTGAGAAATCCCTACTCCCTTCAAAAGAAAGCCGGGCTATGCGCGTTCCGATCCGCCGGACAAGCGTTCCAGCATCACGACCAGAATAAACCCCACAAACATAAACCCCAACGCCCAAAAAAACTGTGTATCAAGGTGCCGTGGTAAAATATTCTCTGTTGCCAACACGTATGTCTTGCCCTGAATAATCTTCATCCGCAAGACTTCCTTCCAGGGCCATATTTTTCGCATTGCCCCCAACATGATACCCGTCAAAAGACTGATCGTGGCGGCATGGTGACGTTGCAGCAGATAGTGAAGCACGCGGGAAAAAAGCATAATCCCCACGATACACCCGCAACCAAAGACTGCAATCACTAAAAGATTCTCGGCAAGCAGAGGGTTCTTCAGAGCGCCGGTAACAAACGTGTACTTCCCCATAATAAGAAGCAGAAAAGCACCGGAAAGCCCAGGGAGAATCATTGCACAGATGGCGATCATTCCGCACAAAAACAAAAAAGATAATGAATCTGGCGTATTCACAGGAATCAGGCCGACAATATAGTAGCTCCCAAGCGCACCTAGAGCCAAACAAACCGTGTTGACACCGTTCAAATGTCCAATCCGCTTTCCGACAACCCAGATGGAAGCCGCAATAAGGCCGAAAAACAAAGACCAAGTCTGTGTCGAATATTGATCAAGAAAAAAATGCATCAGGCGGGCCATCGAAAGCAGGGAAATACCAATCCCTAGAAGCAAAGGAAGCAAAAAGCTCAAATGCACATGGCGAACAGCACCAGAAAAATCAAGATGCAGTATTTTTTTAAAAAAAATGAAATCAAATGAACGAATTGCGTCAACAAGTTCGTCATAAATACCAGTGATAAAGGCAATAGTCCCACCGGAGACGCCGGGAACTATGTCCGCTGCTCCCATACAGATCCCTTTCAGGGTAAGTATGCCAGCCTTTAGCAAAGTCGATTTGTTTTCCATAAATATATTTATCTCGAAAATGTATTACCAGCCGTGCTGCCCGACGAGGTCGACAAACACGACTTCCTCCATACGGGTTCTGGTAAACCTTCCATCCTGCTTTTTTATTAAAACAAGCTGCTGCATTTTTCGTTGGCTGCCTACCGGAATAATCAGCCGAGCAGGGTCCCCCATCTGTTCCAATAAGGGGAGAGGGACTTCGGGGCCACCCGCGGTAACGATAATACGATCAAAAGGAGCTTCTTCCTGCCATCCCAACGTACCGTCGTCCAGCTTGCACTTCACTCTAAAGTAACGCAAGTCCATGAGGCGTTCCCTAGTGGCAAAGTACAACTCACGTACTCTTTCCACCGTATATACCTCTGCACCCATGGCAGCCAGAACAGCAGCCTGATACCCGGAGCCGGTTCCGATCTCCAAAACCTTCATGCCCGGGCTGATCTCAAGCAATTCGCTCATTCTGGCAACAATATAAGGCTGTGAAATGGTCTGCCCATATCCAATAGGCTGTGGCCGATCATCGTAAGCCTGAAGCGCAAGTGCTTCTTCGACAAATTTATGCCGGGGCACTGTACGCATGGCGTCGAGTACCGCAGTGGCACGTATGCCGCGAGCTTCTATCTGCTCACGGACCATTCGTTCTCTGTTTCGTTTCGGATCGATTCTCAAGCTGAACTACCAATCAAGTTACGATAGAATTTTCATACGATGAGGTTGCAGGCGTTACAGTTTCGACCAAGGATAACTAGTTTTGGGAAAGCTCTACAGCATTTGTCTCCGAAGTCAACTTAAAGAGCGCCCGCCATGCCTCATAATCCCGCCTCTCCCAACGCTGCGCAAATTCCTTAAACACCGCATTATTATTTTATAGCCTAGGCATGGTCCAACTTGACAGCACGCATGCGAGAGGAGACAAAGATAGTGTGGAATTCCAACAAGGAGGACTCGGATGTTAACCGTTCGCCAACTCATGACTTTAGAGCCCTATTCCCTACACGAAAGCGACAACGTCCTTTCCGCACGGACCCTGATGACCGGCAAGCGAATACGGCACATCCCTATTTTGACGGATTCCGGGACATTCTCCGGTCTGGTCACACACAGGGACCTGCTCTCGCATGCCATATCCCTGCTGGCTGATATCGACGAGCACACCCAGACAGAAATTGATTCAGGAATTCCGGTCCGGGAAATCATGCGTCGCGATGTTCTAACCATTGGCCCTGATATTCCTGTTCGCGATGCTGCCGAAATCCTTTTGGAAAACAAGTATGGCTGCCTGCCAGTTCTGGATAGCGGCAAGCTGGTAGGCATTTTAACGGAAGCCGACTTTCTGAAGCTGACCATCAGCCTTATCGACGAACTGGAAAAGAAAAAATCTCACTAGAAAATAGTGGCTATCCCCACTGTACCACCACGGCACCACAACAATAGCACTACGACTAAGTAGCCATTTTTCAGAATGTTAGCTTGATCCCCTCTAAAAAATATGCCCGAGAAAAAAGTCCGTTTGGAACATCTCCAGACGGACTTTTTTCTTGGCATGCAGCCTGTTGAAAAGAGAGCTTTAATCTCTACGTGGTAAGCACTATTCCCATAAAATTCCACCATGCCCAGTCCAATGGGAACAAAATAAGCAATGTTGCAGCCGCCAACAAAAGGCAGCATACGAGCATAACTCGATAAGAGAGTCTCCCCACGTGACCGGCAACGATAAACGGAGGAGCCTGATACGGCAGGATGACCGTTGAATAAGCGAGCACCTGAATCATGAGCAAGGAAAACAATGGAATATGCGCAGCATGTGCAATTTCGCCGGACAACGGGGCAAAAAGCGAAGGAATCCCCGGCAACGACGTGAAGAGCCCTGTCGCCATAAACAAACTGAGTATCATGGAGCTGTTTCCTACTCCACCCTCTGGCCCCAAAGGAAGTAGATGCAGGAAATTAGCCGTTATAAAATGACCAAGCCCTGATCCCCTGATGACACTCCCCACCCCGATGGCACAGGCGATGAAAAGCAATGTATCCATCCGCACCTGTCCAAGGAGATTTGCGTCTTTCAATCCGGGCACAGGAAAAAGGAGCATGACCGCAACAGCCATCCCCACCCAGCCGGGTGATATTCCATGAAGCGAGTCCAGCATCCACAAAGCCAACGCCACACAGAGCACACCAAACGTATAACGTTCTTCAAAGGCCCATTTCCTATGTGCTTCCGGCATTTGCTGGTTCTGTATTTCAGCAGGAAGTACAAATCGAATAATAGCCCATAAGACTGCGGCCTTACAGATTCCTAAAACCGGAAAATGGAGGAGAAGAAACTCCATGTATCCGATTTGTATATTAAAAAGAGTACTGGCGGCACCGGAAAGAATCAAATTTGAAAGATTGGCAGACAAAATGGAAAACGGCAGCAAGGTCGTTCCCATCACGCCGGACAATAAAATTGCCATGTACCCGTTGTCCCCCACATCGAAACCGCTATCTGCGGCAATATCCTTAAGTATGGGGAGCAGAATTATCACACGTCCCATAGCCGAGGGGACCAAAAAGGAAAAAAGTACGCTGGCCACGATGATGCGCATCAGGAGCGTGCTGTATGAGGCTTTTCCCCTCACACGAAATGACATGGCCATCCGATGGCTCAAGCCAGATGCCTGAATTGCCCCACCGATGACAAGACCGGAAAAGACAAGCCAAAATGCAGGAGTAGTAAAACCTTGAAAGATAGTTTCCGGATCTACTGCCCTGCTGACCGCAAGTGTCAGGAAAAAAAGCAACGCAGCAACACCGTCGCCCACAAGGCGAAATCCCCAGCAACAAACCAGAAAGGTTACTGCTCCAGCAACTATTCTTCCCTGAGGACCAGCCCCTCCTGTATACCAGAGAGCCGCCCATACTAAAATTGCGGAACAGCCCCACACAGCAGGGCGCAAATAACGAGGCATTTCAAAAATCCTTTCCTGCCGCTTTCCGCGACAATATCTTTATTCGAATAAGCACATAGGTTCGTGCAGAGGGAATACAAAATCCGACAGGCAGTAAAACTGCCTGCTCTACCAGAAATAAGCACAACAGCTAACTATCCTGCGCACACACCCATAAAACAAAAGTCCGTAAAATCAGTGTTTTACGGACGATAGTCGTAATCCATAAGAAGACGTACCCTGTCCCCTTTTTTGGGATAGCAATTTGACGAGGGCCCCTGGCAAACCGATTTTTCTTACAGCCCACGCTTATGAAAAAGAACTATGATACTTCCGGGGGAACAACCATTTTTCAGGTGGTGCCCACCTCTCGTTTGTCCTTCATTACATGTACATAAAATAAGGTAAACTAAGAATTCCGGGTAAGTACCCATTATCTCCGAAGTCTTCCAGAGGGTGCACAGACAACAAAAAGGCATCAGCCTTTAATAAGAAAAAAAGCAAAAAGCTTGAATGGAAAGGCGGCTTGCCGTTTTACTCGGTCAGGCCGCCCAAAGCATTTTAAAATTCGTCGGCCAGATGTTCCTGCCCTTGAACAGCACGGGCCATATCACGCAGAATATCCAGACTCTCCTGGGCTTCCCTAGGATCGAGTTTGCGAAGGGCGAAACCGGCATGAAGAATGATGTAGTCCCCCACTTCCGGTTTGGGGTCGATCAGCATGAGTGAAGCCTTTATAAAAGTATCCCCTTCCCCAACTCGACAGTTGGCGACGTCGTTCTCAATGCTTTCGATCTTTACTGGTACAGCAAGACACATACAGTTTCTCCTTGCGCCTGATTACGCCTTCGGCTGAGCGCTTCCGCCCGCACTACAAATTTCTTCAACAACCTTTTCCATAATCCGAGGCAGTCTTTCTTTGATAGGACCAGAAAGTTCCACCGCCATGGTCTGAAAATCATACGGCTCGATTCCGACAACAACCGCATCCGGTCTATGCCCTGCAATATCGCAGTAAATAAGTGTATCCACCAAATCAGTCTGATGCATGGAATTTTTGAAGGCCAAACTTTTCCGCAGGTCATCATCTGTAAGACGATACACACTGCCCGGTTCTCCATCCCCCAAAACAGCATCCACAACGATAAGATAGTCGGAATTCATAATGGGGTCCATCAGGCGCATGCCCAAAGTTCCACCATCGTACAACTCCACATTGTCGGAAAAAGAATACGACTCCTCCAAAGCTTCAATAACCCGTACTCCGAGCCCTTCATCAGTGAAGAGGATATTGCCCACGCCCATAACGAGTATGCGCGGCTTTTCCTGCGTCATTTTTGCCTCTCTCGATCTATCTAAAAAAAGTCAGTCCCATCCCAACATATATGTGCTCTGCGGCAAATGCCCGAGATCAAAAAAACAGGGAACCCACCTCCGAAAAGGCAGGTTCCCCAATATTAGGCATTCAACCGACGATGTCCACTCTTAGAGCACGCGGAACTTGTGAACTTCGTTGGTCTTGGAGTCGATGACGTGCACGCCGCAGGCGATACAGGGGTCATAGGAGTGGACGGTACGGAGCAGTTCCACCGGACGCTTGGGATCGGCAATGGGATGACCGATAAAGGCTTCTTCGATGGGGCTCATTACGCCATTGGCATCACGCGGACACAAGTTCCAAGTGGAAGGAACCACCAGCTGGAAGTTCTCGATCACACCGCCCTTGATATGGATCCAATGTGACAAAGCGCCACGCGGAACATCCGAGAAACCAACGCCGTAAGCTTCGTCGGGCATATCCCAAGGAGTGTAGATATCGGTCTTGCCGGAATTGATGTTTTCCTGAAGCTTGTCGATCCAGGATTCCATCTTGTTGGCAATGACCAGAGTTTCCACACCGCGGGCAGCCGTACGACCCAAGGTAGAGAACAGTGCTTCGGGGCCTACATTGAGCTTGTTCAGCACCATGTCGACAGCCTGCTTGAACTCGGGCACGCCCTTTCCGTATGCCACCAGGCAGTGAGCCAGGGGGCCGACTTCCGTTGCTTTGCCGTCGTAACGGGGCGATTTGAACCAGGAGTAGCGGTCCTTGTCGTCCAGGCTTGTGTACTTGGGTTCGGTAACGCCCTGCCAGGGATGGCGGGCTTCGTCGCCTTCGTACCAGCTGTGTGCAACGTGTTCCAGGATTTTCTTATGATCGAATTCCTGCACATTCGTGAGGTCACGATCAAAGATGACTCCCGGCGGGATAAAGCGGCTGTTCAGATCCTTTTCATCAGTGGGGAATTCACCAAAGGTCAGGAAGTTCGTGGTTCCACCAATACCGGCCCAGTCCTTGTAGAAGCTGGCCACAGCAAGCAGATCGGGGATGTAGACTTCCTCGATGAACTTCTTGGTTTCACGATACAAACCGATGAACTCGTTGATGCGTTCTGCGGTCATACCGTCGTAGCAGGTCACGCCGCCAACAACCGTAAACTGGGTGTGGGGGTTCTTGGCACCGAAAACAGCCATGCCACGGGCAGCCTTAACCTGAAGCTGAAGGGCTTCGAGGTAGTGGGCAGTCGCCACGAGGTTTGCTTCAGCGGGCAGATAATATGCATCGTGGCCGCCGAGGAAGTAGGCATTGGTAAAGATGCCAAGCTGACCAGTTTCAACGAAAGCTTTCAGTTTGTCCTGAACGGCTTTGAGCTGGGCAGCAGTAGTCTTACGGTTGGGCGAGATCTCATTGGCAAGCTGAGCAGCCTTTTTGGGATCAGCGGAAAGTCCGCTGACCACATCGACCCAGTCCAGAGCGTGCAGATGATAAAAATGCACGATGTGGTCATGCAGGAACTGCTGAGCCAAAACCAAATTACGGAAGATGGTGGCGTTTTCGGGAATGGAAACGCCTACCGCGTCATCCACGCAACGAACGGAGGCCAAAGCGTGGACGTTTGTGCACACACCGCAGGAACGCTGGGTGAAGTGCTGGGCATCGCGGGGATCGCGCCCCTTGAGAATAATTTCCAAACCACGGAACAGCTGAGCGCTGGTCCATGCATTGGTGACTTTACCATTAGTGACTTCGACTTCGACCCTGTAATGGCCCTCGATCCTGGTGACCGGGTCCACAATAACTGGGCCGCTGAAGTCTTTGTCAAACGGGGTGGCGCTTACGGCGGCCCCGGATTTGGCTTTGCAACCGGACATTTATTATCCTCCTGGGCTGTTAATTCACGTTCGATTGGCCTTGCTGAACCTGCCAATCAGAAACCACTAATACCTCAGAGCTACGACTGCTCGTAGAACGGACTCATTTCATCCCAGAAGCCGGGTTCACTGCAGCCGAGGCAGGGGTGACCGGCATCGACGGGCCAGTTGGTCTGGTTGAATTTCACCGTGGGGCAGTTATTGTAGGTATAGGGGCCTTTGCAGCCGAGTTCGTACAGGCAGTAGCCCTTGCGCGCTTCTTCGGAATCGAAGGAGGGAGCATACAGGTCCTGCTCAAAGTACTTCAGCCTGGGGCAATGATCGTGAACGGTTTCACCGTAGAAGGCCACTGGGCGGTTGTTTTCATCCAGTTCAATTTTTTTACCCTGAAGATACATAACCACAGCGCCAACAA
Organism: Desulfovibrio sp. 7SRBS1; assembly: GCF_049723905.1. Lineage (NCBI taxonomy): Bacteria > Pseudomonadati > Thermodesulfobacteriota > Desulfovibrionia > Desulfovibrionales > Desulfovibrionaceae > Desulfovibrio > Desulfovibrio sp. 7SRBS1. The sequence continues at coordinate 809,697 of NZ_JBJKFD010000001.1, forward strand.
AATTGAAGGGATTGGGCGGGCAACCGGCAATGTTGATTGTCTCGACACCCAAAGCGTCTTTCACGCCCTTTGCGCCAGTGGGATTAGGTTTGGCGGCCTGCACCCCACCAAAGCAAGCACAGTTGCCAATGCAAATAGTGGCTTTGGCCTTGGGAACCACTTCCTGACAGATGTCGAGCATGGTCCGCCCGGCGACTTTGCCGTAAACTCCGTCATCCTTGGTCGGGATGGCACCTTCAACCACACAGATGTAACCTTCAGGGCTGTTGACTGCGGCATGCAGCGCTTCTTCAGCAGCTTCACCGGCAGCGGCCATGATGGTTTCCTGGTAGTCGAGGGAAATCGTGTCCAGAATAAGGGGACCGATATACGGGTTGACAGTACGAAGCACAGATTCCGTGCAGCCGGTACATTCGGCGTTGTGGAGCCACACGACGGAAGGACGGCGCTTGGCGGTCAGCGCTTCGGCCACTTTAGGCGCGAAGGCTGGGCCCATGCCCAAGGCTGCGGAAACTGCTGCACAGAATTTCATGAAATCGCGGCGCGATACTCCACTCTGTTCCAGCCGTTCCTCAGCGCCCTCTTTACCGAGCCCTACGAAGAACTTCATTGAACACCTCCAAAGAGTCAAAGGATCTTCCATCACGTCAAACCGCAAAATATAGTCAGCAATAGAAAAGAACGGTTCAAATTTGACCGTTTTAGATCAAGAGAATCGTCCCATAAATCCCGACCACAAGGTACGACCGACGTCTTCCCCGATGCATTCGCTTCGATTGTGTACACGCTACGTCACAATCATCAATGCAAAAGCTAGAGTGTTCTTAGTTTCGTAAAGGGTTTCCATTGGACCGTCAACACAACTCCTCTTTTTCAAAGGCTTATCATAAGCATTCGCGCGTCTTTAATACATTGGTAGGGAATTGATGCCACATTTTTATTTTTTGTGTTATTGTCGATTACTCATTGCCCCATTGCATCACGTTTTGTGTCCGAGCCATACTTCGTCAAATGAATTTTAATACCTAGACCATAAACACTCTGTTTTCGTATATCCCCTGCTTCCGTATTCAAGCTCCACTTGCATGCTACTCATTCTGGGGGCTGACACCTCTTTTCCCTCGCGCCTGAAAATGCCCTTTCCCGAAACAATGACGAACAACGTTATCTGAGGTATGTACTCAACCCGTTACCTGTTCACACGCCAAACTGGCTTGAGAACAGGACGGTTAATTGGCTCTTCGGATGATTGTGTAAAAAAAAGGTCAGGTTATCAATATGGCACAAGGTTCTCATTCGGCACGAAAACTGTTTACAACTCTCCTCCTTCTGTTAATTCTCGGAGGGCTCGGTTACGGTTCCTTTCTATATTTCAGGGATACCACTCCCCCCACGCTGTCCCTAACCCCTCTTTCGGGGGCTGTTTCTGAAAATACAGTTTTCAAAATCACGGCAAGCGATCCTTCTGGCTTGCGTTCAGTGACACTTCAGGCACGGGACAATGCAACGACCATCCAACTCCTCGCAGTACAGCCGGGAGGGCAGACAAGCTACTCCGGCAATTTCACACTCCCTACAAAAAAACTTTATGATGGGGGACTTGTTCTTGCTCTAAATGCAGTTGATGCTTCCTACTACAACATTGGAAAGGGAAATTCCGCAACAGTTTCCCAGCAGTATATTCTCGATACTCGCAAGCCTCGTATCAATCTGCTGACCGTTACGCACAACATAAATAGAGGTGGGACAAATCTTGTCCTTTACTCTGTAGACGAACCTGCAGCAAAGTCCGGTGTCCAAGTTGGCGACAATTTCTTTCCCGGTTATAAAATGCCCAACGGAAAGTATGGTTGCTTCTTTGCATTTCCCTATTTTGTCGAACTCAAAGACTTCAATCCTCGGTTGATCGCTGAAGATGCGGCAGGTAATACGCGCGTCATGGGAATTCCACACCATGCGAATGACCGAAAGTATCGCCAGGACCAAATTCATCTGCCCGATTCTTTTCTTGACCGAAAAATGCCGCAGTTCGAGCAAGATTTTCCGGATGAAAAAAGCCCTCTGGGCATTTTCCTCAGAGTTAACAGGGAACTCCGGGTAAAAAATCGCGCCAGGCTGCACGATATTGGTCGAAAAACTGCCCACCAGCCGCTCTGGAAAGGGCGTTTTCTCCGCCTGACAAACGCCAAGACGATGGCCGGGTTTGGCGACCAACGCGATTACATCTACAAAGGCAAGAAAGTTGACCACCAGACACATCTGGGCATAGATCTCGCTTCTGTCCGCCACGCCAAAGTGGAAGCCGCGAACAAAGGAGAAGTCGTCTTTACCGGATTTTTCGGAATCTACGGCAACTGCATCATCATCGACCACGGCATGGGACTGCAGACTTTGTACTCGCACCTCAGCCAGATTGACGTGGAGCCAGGGCAACAAGTCCAGCGTGGCGAGGTTATTGCCCGCACCGGAGCTACAGGAATGGCTGGAGGAGACCATCTGCACTTTGGGGTCATCCTTTCGGGCATACCTGTAAATCCCAAGGAATGGTGGGATGAGACGTGGATAAATAATAATATTGCTGGCAAGCTGGAAGCTCTCGGCCAGTAGAACGACTCAAAAGATATTGTTACTCAGGGCGGTCTTCGGACCGCCCTTCTTTATTGTATTATGGATTCAAGCCATTGTGCCAAAATCTTGAGATGTTCCTGTTCCTGCCTGGCAAGTTCAGCACAAACCTGTCGTACAGTTTCAGTTTCCGTCCGAAATCGATATCGCATATACAAATCAAGGGCTTGTGCTTCCAAACTCATGGCTCCTTCCAAAACCTCTTGTGGCGACTGGAAATTATCCTGGAAAAGCTCTTCGACTTTCAGCCCCCCTTCCAGAATATCAGCGGCAATTTCTAAGGCTGCTTCTTCTCGCTTGCATTCCAAAGGAATTTTACCGATCAGTTTTTCCAAAACTCGAACATGCCCCTCCTCAAAGGCTGCCAACTGAAGAAAAATCTTGCGAATTGGTCCTGTCTCGGCATTAGCCAGTTCCTGATAAAACCGTTCGAGGTTGGTTTCGAAAATCACGGCAAGCTGCAGTGCTTGTTCCAGAGTCGCATTCTGAGGAAGAAGAGTCATTCCCTGCGTAACAGGGCCAATAGCAGGTTCGCCCTGATATGCTGCAATTCCCCCCTGTAAGCTGACGGCCTGCAAAAATCCTTGCCCTGCCATTATGGACGCAGCTGCACGACTTCGACCTCCGGTTCGACAATACACAATGACAGGTTTGGAACGATCCATATCATCCAAACTATCCGCTAAATCAGGAAGAGGAATAAGAAGGGCTCCTGGCAGGTGCAACTCCTCGTATTCTCCAGGCTGCCGTACATCCAGCAAAACAAAGTCATTGGGAGAATTCTGATCGATATACCTCAAGAATTGATCTTGAGTCATACTGCCATTTGGGGATGTGTTCATATGCACTCCACTGCCCTTCCCAATAGTTGCCGGGTACTGGGCGCTATGATATTCGATTTTTTTTGAGTGTACCTAAAGAATCAGAGGAGTACAAAGTCATCGTGATACGACGTATTCTCCGTGAATCGATCATATTGTGTGTGATAGGTTTGTTTTTGGCCGTTAGCGCGAACTGCCTGCGTTCTCAAGAGCTTCCCTGGCAGGAAGATTGGGATCAGAAACTCCGTGGTGGGGAGATGGTGGAAGAAAGCATTTCCCTTCCCGATGCCTATGACCTGTTCAATAAGCGCAGCGCTCTTTTTGTGGATGCCAGAGGCCCTGAAAGCTACAAGCGGATTCATATTCCTGGTGCCGTAAACCTTCCCTTTGATCCGTTTGTCGACGATATGCCGGAAAAGGCCGCCACCCTGCCCAAAGACAGGTTGCTGGTACTTTACTGCAGTACACAGAGTTGTCTCATCAGTCACGATTTGGCCAGCATGCTCAAAGATCTGGGCTACACCCAGGTCAGAGTCCTCGTTCCCGGATTGATGGGCTGGAAAACAGCTGGCTATCCTCTGGAGAAAAGTGACGGATGACGCAAGCTCAACATTTTTCAGGTCGATTTCATACGCTTGCGCGCATGCTATTCGGGGGCATATTTATTGCTGCTTGCATAAGCAAGATTATGCACCCGGATCTGTTTGCCCGAATCATCTATAACTACCAGATACTTCCCGACATATTGGTCAACATCACAGCGATAACCTTGCCGTGGCTTGAGTTGGTATGTGGACTGGCCCTGATATTGGGACGGATGCGTTTAGGCGCGGCACTGATACTGAATCTGCTCTTGGTTGTCTTCATTATCGTGTTGTCCTGGAACTTGGCCCGTGGCCTGAACGTAGCCTGCGGGTGCTTCACTACCACAGCTGCCGAAGGCAACATGACATGGGATTTGCTGCGTGACATCCCCATCTTAATCCTTGGCCTTATCGTACTCCGCAAAGAGTTAAAAAAAGCCTCCGCCTGAAGTCCCACGGCATCTCTCCCAGCTTCATTCCTTGCGAGAATGTTTGCCTGTACCTCAAGACATGGTATACGTGTCGCCCATAGACTGTATCCATGTACACAGGAGAAGACTCATGCGTAATCGATTTACACCGCTTTTATTTCTTTTTTTCATAGCACTTTCATTCACCTGCTTCCCGGCCTATGCGCAAACCAACCGCACACTCACAGAAGCAATCCTATATCCGGAAGCTGCTCAGTTGACCGAAGTAATTAACTCGTCGCATACGCAAAACCAATTTTCTTTCACTCTTCCCTTGCAGGCCGAGCCACAAAGTATCTTGCTCAAAATGCTTACTCCCGGCCTCGCAATCTCCGATATCAGCTCGAAACTAATTCCTGCCGAGCCGGGCCAGCAGGTCAAAGAATTACAGCACCAAATCCGCCTCAAGCAAATGGAGTTCAACAAGGCATCGGCAAAGCTCACGGCCCTCAATGCCCAGGTTGAATTTTGGAAAAGCCTGCGTATGAACCAACAGCCCACTGCCCAGACTGCAAAGCACCTGGCGTCCCAGATGGGTGCAGGCCTCAACGAAGTTGTGGAGCAGGCGCTTAGAGCAAAAGAAGAATTTGGTGACGTAGACACAGAGCTTAAAAACCTTAAAAAACAACTTGCCCAGATGACCGGCGATGCTGCCCAGATTTGGCGTATTGACGTTACAACGGAAGGATCAACGACAAAGCCTGTTCAGGTGCAGGCATCTTACAGGATGAACGGCTGTGGATGGGAGCCCATTTACAGAGTCTCCGCTACTCCTGACCAAAAGCAGGTAACGCTGACCTTCGACGCCATGGTATGGCAGAGTACAGGAAGAGTCTGGACAGCTCCCGTCTTCCTGGCCACACTCCCGCCTCGCCAGCAGCTGACACCGCCAACTCTGCGTCCTTGGGTTATTGCTCCGCTCCCACCTGTCAATACAACTCGAGATACGCCTGCCGTCATGCTGGAAGCAGCTTCCATACCTGCCACCAGGCAGCTCAAAGTACAAAATGCCCCTGTCAAACAACGTCAAACCACTTATGCAGCCTGGAGTTTAGGGAAACACACCATTACCCCAGGGGATAAACAACGTTTGCGCATATCAGACAGTGCAATGGAATCGACCTTCAGCTACCTGTTGCGCCCCTCATTAAGCGACAAATCTTTCCTGTCCGCCAAAGTGGAAACACCTGAACCTTTGGATATGCCGTGGGGAACAGCCCTTATTCTGCTCGATGGAGCGGTAGTGGCTAAAAAAACTTTCAGCTTTCAAGGAAACAAAAAAGACCTCTTTTTCGGCAATGATCCTCAAGTCACTGTAAAATCCAGAGTGATCGATCAAAAGTCTGGTACTTCAGGAGTGTTCTCTTCCAAACAAACGTATGCTTGGAAATGGGAGCTCACCATAACCAACGATAAGACCGTGCCAGTAAAGACCACCTTACAAGAGCCCATGCCCCGAGCTGGCGATGAAAAGATCATATTGAAAACCCAGTTCAGCGTTCCTCCGACGAGAGAGGAAGACAACAAGTATACCTGGGACTTGGAAATTCCTGCTGGCAGTAAGAAAGTGATAACCTGGGGAGTGACTTTGGAAGCCCCGGAAGACATGTCTCTTGATAAAGGCTGGAGATGAACGAACAGCATGCTCTGTGAAGCATATAAAAAAATCCGCCATTAAAGGTGGTTCAGCTCATTGACAAACCCCGCTTTTTGCAAAGTGGGGTTTGTTTTTCTGAACCGATTTCGCTTCAGACCGCAGCCAGCTGGGATGTTCGTTCGATCGGCCCCAATCGAACGAAACTGAGAGACCGAGGAAGAAAATACAGGCATTTGGGCTGCAAATATTTGTATGACCGCCCCAAAGAGGCCAGCAGCAAGGCCATTTTCTTCATGTTTTGGCAAGTGGCGGAAAGCAGGCTTTGGACCTGGACCTTAGCCAAGCCGCAGAACCGAGCATAGCGATGCCCGTGCAGTTGTTTGGCGTCAGCAAAGCTGCGCTCAACAGTCTCTTTCCGGCGAGCATAGATTCGTTTCCCGAATTCCGTGAGCCGGTGCGCATCCACCGCTTCCGCGTATTCCCGCCACACATGGCATGTCACTGTTTTCTTCCAATTCCGGCTTGTTGTGACTCTTTCAGTAACGGACAGCGACGGCAGACCTTCGGTACCGAGTCATAGAGACGATATATCCTTCACGGTTGGTGGTGGAGTAGCGAAGCTCCTGGCCTTCGGGACAAAGATAGTAGTCCTTGTCCGGCAGGTATCCAAAGGCGCGTTTGGGGAGCATCCCTTTGCGACGAGTGGGACGACGACAGCCAATGACACCATAAATATTCTTTTCTTCCAGCGTATTGCAAATGTGTGAGGTGAAATATCCCGCATCGAGGCCGACGTGCTTCACGGCAAAGCCGAAGCGTTTGGTTTGTCGGTCCAGCCGATCGAGATAGGGCATGCTGTCATGCACCGAGGCCGGAGTTACGTAACTGTCGGTGATGATGTTGTGTCGGCTATCCACAGTACGATGATCCAAATAAAAGAAGCCCTTGGGCTTGCCCTCGCGTACCATGTACCCGCTGTCCGGATCGGTTGTGCTTTGCTTGATCCGTTTGGCCCCCGCTTCGCGGTTGTCCTGCTTCAGCGGTTTCTTTCCATGCCTGCGCCTGTCTTCCTCCACGGTGTCTTCGAGTTCGTCAAGGTATGACTTTGTGCTTTGAGCAACGAGCTTTTCCGTAAATTTATGCTTGTTGGCGTTGGCTTTCAGGTGGGTGGAATCAGTGTAAAGCGTGTGTCCGCCGACAAGCCTCTTTTTCATAGCCTGGAACACGATACCGTCGAAAATGTCCTGAGCCACGCTGGTGTTGTTAAATCTGCGCCGCCGGTTTTGGCTGATGGTGCTGGCATCGGGCACCTTGTCCTGTAATCCCAGACCAAGGAACCAACGATAGGCCACATTAACCTGGATTTCCCTGACAAGCTGGCGCTCGCTACGGATGCCAAACAGATAGCCAATGAAGAGCATTTTGAAGAGCACCACCGGTTCAATCGCCGGACGGCCATTGCCCTCGCAGTACAAATCCTTGGTGCGCTCATGGATAAAGGAGAAATCAATAACCTTGGCAATCTTGTGAAGCAGATGATTCTTAGGGACAAGTTCGTTGATCGAAACAAACTCCATTTTCACCTGCTGGTTTTGGGGTGGCTTCAGCATGAAGATAGTATAAGAAAACCCTCGCCGATTGGCGAGGGTTTGTCAGCATTCTGAGGAGCCTATAAAGGCGGCTTTTTTATATGCTTAGAGAACTTCAGGATTAAGACAGGTGGGCGGTTTGCGCCCCTCAATCATGGCAATAACATTCTCAGCGGCCAGTACTGACATATCATTGCGGGCCTTGCTGGTTGCCGAACCGATATGGGTGGTGACCACGACGTTATCCAATTGAGCCAACCCTTTCGCCATGGCAGGTTCTCGTTCGAACACATCCAGCCCTGCCCCACGGATATCTCCGGCCTGTAGTGCCCTGACAAGAGCTTCCTCGTCTATCACGGGGCCCCGTCCGGTGTTCACGAGAATTGCGCTGGACTTCATGAGCTTGAATGCCTCTTCGTCAAAAAGATGCTTGGTAGCGTCATTGAGAGGAGCATGGATACTGATGAAGTCCGAGACTTCCAAAAGTTCAGCAAAGGAAACCTGTCTCGCGTCCAACTTTCGTTCCAGGCGTTCATTGGGACGCCCCGATCCTGTCGTATAAACAACCTTCATACCAAAGCCAGCAGACATACACGCCATGGCTTCACCTATGCGACCGGCACCGACAATGCCAAGCACTTTGCCGCTAACTTGCTCACCAAGATATTGCAGCGGTTGCCAGCCGGGCCACGTTCCGGACCGCATTTCCCGATCGGAGGGCACAACGTGCCTGGCTACTGCAAACAACAATGCCCAAGCAAGTTCTGCAGTCGCAATGGTCAAAACATCCGGCGTGTTAGACACTGGAATAGAACGACGCGTAGCTTCAACCACATCTATATTGTCAAATCCAACAGCATAGTTGGCATAACCACGAAGTTTAGGGGCACCAGCAAAAAACTCGCTATCAATCCGATCGCTTAACAGACCTATAACACCGTCTGCATCCGCAATTCCACCCAAAAGCTGTTCCCGAGCCAAAGGTCCACTCTGGTTGCCAACAACCACATCAAGCCCTCTGCTTCGCAACAGTTCCAGCCCCTTATCGGGGATACCACTTGTACAAAAAACTTTTCCATTCGGCATACAAACTCCAATGCTTTGGAGGGGAATCAAATCACATACAAACTACATCAGACTGAAGAGCATTCGCACAGAGACAATTGCTAAAAGAACTGCAAAAATACGCTTAAGTTTCGGAACGGGCAAGCTGTGCGCAAGCTTTGCTCCCAGCGGAGCAGTAAAAATGGTCATACAGGAAATACCAATCAAAGCAGGAAGATAGACAAACCCCCAAGAATGAAGCGGCAATCCTACTACTCCTTGTCCATTGATAATATACCCCAATGAACCAGCCAATGCGAGGGGCAATCCAATAGCCGCGGCAGTCCCGATGGCCGTATGCATGGCCACGTTGCACCAAACCAAAAAAGGAACAGACATTATACCACCACCGACGCCAACTAGGCTTGAAATAGCGCCAACGATGGTTCCTGCACCCAAAAGTCCTGCTCCCCCAGGCAACTGCCTCGTCGGTTTGGGCTTGCTGTTACGAAACATGGAATATGATACATAAAGTAAAAATAAGGCAAAAAACAACTTCAGCGCGTTACCGGGAATATACGAAGCAACGCACGAGCCCAAGAAGGTTCCGACCAACACTCCGGGGGCAATCCCCTTAAAAATCCTCCAATCCACGCCTCCTCTCTTATTGTGGGCTCGGGTGCTCGACAAAGAGGTGAAAACGATGGTCGATAATGATGTTCCCAGAGCCAAATGCATCACGACATCTGGAGAGACCCCTTGCCACTGCAAACTAAAAACAAGAATGGGGACAATAACGATTCCCCCACCTATGCCCAGGAGGCCAGCCAAAACTCCGGCGACGGCCCCCAAAGCCACGTAGGTTGCATAAATACCGATCATGAAATCCTCCACGGATAAAATTGTTTCCCAGTAATCGCTTGTCGGGGCGATGAACAAAAAGATTGGTAGTACCAATATAAACAAAAAAACGCCGGGGCAAGTTTTATATATATCTCTACTGCAACACATATAAAAAAAGGAAAATTCAGAATAAAACTGCGAACCGGTGAAGGGTAGCCATCCACTCAGCCCCAAAAATAAACAAGATTAACTAGATAAACACATTCTCTTCAACACTTTGAAGATGGTCTTCCATAGCCTTGAAAGCCGCTGACTCATCAGCCTTTTCCAGGGCCTCCAAAATACGTTGATGCCCAGCTACAGACTCACGGCTCCGCTTCAAAGAAAGCAATCCCTGCGAACGGACATCAGAAAACCGCTTGTTCAAAATATCGATCACCTCACGAAAAACCGTATTGCCGCTGGCCGATGCTATTGCCATATGAAACTCGGCATCATGCAGACCTTCAGCGTTTCCCTCTGCTATCTGGCTCTGCTGCTCTGTTATCAATATTTTGAGTTTAACCAGCTGGTCAGGAGTGATTCTCCGAGCAGCCAATGCTGCGACAGATGGCTCCACGACTTTTCGAAATTCAAAAATATCCTCCAACCGTTCACGCTGGTCATTCACGACGTTTGCCAAAGAAGCGACAAGGGAGTCGTACTCAATGGAACAAATAAATGTTCCAGCCCCTTGCCTGCTCGTCAGTACCCCATTCTCACTCAAAGCCCGGATGGCCTCTCGAACGGAGTTGCGTGAAACCTGAAGTTCTTCAGCAAGTCTTCTCTCTGGCGGGACCTTGTCCCCCGGCCCAAGACGACCGCTCGTGATCAAGGAATGAATATAATGAACAACATCTTCGTAGATGCGCCTTTTCTCAGCACCAGAGGCCATGAATGACTCCCTTCTCAGTTGACAAAATTCTCTTGCGAACGGCCGAAATTTTGTACGAATAGGAGGTTATATAATCGACACGACAAGCTTGGACAACAAAACTATTCGGATCTTGGTGCCACAAGTCCGACTTGGATCAGCAGGAAGAGGAGTTGAATTGAATAACTTTGATATGGCACAACTCACGGATACCTATATGGGCCATTTCACGTCCAAACCCTGACCTTTTGCACCCACCAAAAGGAAGCCGGGGGTCGGAATGTGTCCGACTGTTGATGCAGACAGTCCCTGCCCGAAGCTGCCCTGCCAACCGTTCCGCTCGTTTCGAATCACTCGTCCAAAGGCTGGCTCCAAGCCCGTATGGTGTGTCATTTGCCAGACGCACGGCTTCTTCCTCATTGTCAACGATGCAAACAACACCAACTGGCCCAAAAACTTCCTGGCTCATTACAGGCATGTCGCGAGTCACGTCGGTCAACAGGGTTGGGGCATAAAAATACCCGGGCATGCCGAGACGCTTACCGCCAGCCAAAAGCGTTGCCCCCATTGCCAAAGACGTGGACACCTGTCCGTCAACCCGCTCCAAAAGATCAAGTCGTGCAAGCGGAGCAAGAGTTGTTTCTGGTGAAAGAGGATCACCGGCCTTCAACTTGGCAATTCTGTCGAGAAGCCCTTCGGTAAACTCCTTAGCCACAGCCCGATGAATGATAAAGCGCTTGGCCGCGACACATGTCTGTCCTGCATTCTGATAGCGGGACTGCACCGCCTGACCAATACTTTTGGCAACATCGGCGTCATCCAAAACAATAAATGGATCAGAACCGCCCAATTCCATCACACACTTTTTAACGTGTGCCCCAGCCATAGCCGCAACCTTTGCCCCGGAAACATCACTGCCTGTAAAGGCAACAGCCTGAACCAAATCATGGGCAATAACCGGCTCAATATGTTCTTTAGGAAGAAGAAGCGACGTGAAGACACCGCGCGGAAGCCCGGCCCGTTCAAACACGGACGCGATAGCCTGAGAACATCCACAGACATTGGGAGCAAGTTTGAGCCAAACCGCATTTCCTGCCATCAGAGCCGGAACCGTCATCCGAAAGACCTGCCAAAAGGGAAAATTCCATGGCATAATGGATAGAACCGCTCCAAGCGGCTCAAAAACAGTGCGACACTGAATTCCGTCCAGTACACAGGACTGCGGCTTCAGCATTTCCGCTGCTTGTTTGGCGTAAAGCTCACATACCGAAGCACATCGCTCGATTTCTACGCGGGACTCACTCAAAAGCTTGCCCATTTCGCTGGTTACAAGCCTCGCCAAATGCTCGTTTTCATCACGCAAAATCTGTGCAGCACCAACGAGAAAAGCACCCCGCTCTTCCAGGGATGTGCTCCGCCACTTTTCCCACTCCTGGGTCGCTTTGCTCAATAACTTTTGACAAGCTTTCGGGTCAAGGGCGGGATAGGTTTTGATGTGTTCTTCAGTGGCCGGATTTATGCTGATCAACAGTTCAACGTTCATGCTTAAAAAAGATCCTGAAAAGACAGAGTTAGGTAGAGAACAATATAAAAGAGACAAGGACTTTGGGATTTCCACACAGGGAAACTTCCCTAGTCGAACATGAGGACACTACAAAAGGGAGAGTGACGAAGCGGACGTTCCTCCGGGAACAAAAAGCCTACTTCGTCCCGCATCCCAATAAGAAGGATACGGGACGACACAGTCTCTTAAGTCAGCTTACCTTCGAACCGTTTACGACAGGAGCGGTCGAAGTCAACAACTGCATGCCGCCCTCTGTCTTAACGGCCAAAATCATCCCTTGGGACATATGGCCCCTAAGCTTACGGGGCTTGAGGTTGGCAACCAGAACGACCTGTTTTCCCTTAAGGTCGTCCGGCGAAAAGAATTCAGCAAGTCCAGCCACCACTTGGCGAGTTTTTTCCTCACCAAGGTCGATCTGCACCAACAAAAGCCTGTCGGCATCGGGATGGGGATCGCAGGAAACAACTGTCCCTACGCGAAGATCCAGTTTCTGAAAATCCGTAAACTCAATGAGTCCGTCATCCTTGCTCGCAGCCTGCTTCTTCTTGATTGGCTGGGCAGCTTCCTCAGCCTGCTTTGCATCCTCTTCTTTGGGAAGATCAATACGTGGGAAAAGATTGGAAGCCTTCGCTAGCCCGGCTCCCGGCACCAAACGTCCCCAAGTCGAAGTTTCCTCGGCAATCGTGCCGATATCCTTCACCCCGAGTTGTTCGAGCATGGTGGAAGCTGCATCTGGCATAACCGGCTGCAGGCAAACAGCAACCTTATGCAGGCATTCCAGCAAGGAGTACATGACCTCGGCCAAGCGCTCCATGTCTTTTTCCTTGAACAAAACCCAAGGCGCACTGGAATCAATATACTTATTCAGTCCGCGAACGAGTTCCCATAGGGCTTCCAAAGCCTGAGCAAAGCAGACTCTGCCGAAAAGTTCAGTAAAGTTCGTAAAGGCATTCTCAGCCAAAGCCTTGAGCTCGGCATCTACCGTCAGCTTCTTTGGTGCTGGCACTACTCCGTCGAAATACTTATGAACCATGGACAGTGAACGGCTGAAAAGGTTGCCGAGATCATTTGCAAGGTCGGCGTTACGGCGTGCAACCAAGCCCTCTTCTGAAAAGCTTGCGTCATTGCCAAAACGCATTTCGCGAAGCAGAAAATAACGGAAAGTATCCAAACCGTATTTGTCCACCATGTCCAACGGCGCAACGACATTCCCCAGGCTTTTTGACATCTTCGTGTCCTTGATAAGCCAGTAACCGTGCACGTTCAAATGGTTGTACAACGGAATTTCCGCACTCATGAGCATTGTCGGCCAAAAAATAGCGTGCGGCTTGAGTATATCCTTGGCCACAAGATGTTGCGCGGCAGGCCAGTACTTTTTGTACTTTTTACCTTCCGGATACTCCAAGGCAGACACGTAATTAATCAGAGCGTCGAACCAGACGTAACAGACATAGTCCGAATCGAAGGGTAATTCGATGCCCCAGGTCAGACGTGATTTGGGCCGGGAAATACATAAATCTTCCAATTCACCGGATTCGAGCAGGCTGACCACTTCCTTCCGATACCTTTCGGGACGAATGAAGTCGGGGTTCTCCTCAATATGTTTAAGCAGCGCTTCGCGGTACTTGGACATACGGAAAAAGTAGTTTTTTTCTGCAATGTACGTGGGAGCAACCTTATGATCGGGACACAGTCCATCCACAAGGTCCTTTTCCGTCAAAAAACACTCGCACCCTTTGCAGTAATATCCGCCGTACTCACCAAAATAAATATCGCCTTTATCATAGACCTTCTGCAAAACCTCTTGGACAACTTTCTTATGGCGTTCCTGGGTCGTACGGATAAAATCATCGTTGGTTATCTGAAGACCGGGCCACATACCGCTAAAAAGCCCGCTGATGGTGTCTGCGTACTCCTGCGGTGACTGCCCAGCCTTTTCCGCTGCTTCGGCGATTTTATCCCCGTGCTCATCCGTCCCCGTAAGAAAGTATGTCTCCTGCCCCAGGGAACGATGAAAACGGGCCATACTGTCGGCCACGATGGTCGTGTAGGCATGTCCCAGATGAGGCTTGGCGTTTACGTAATAAATCGGTGTAGTAATATAGAAAGGTTGCACTCTTTTCTCCGTCAAATCATATACTGAAAGCGCGGCAATAGAATTATTCGCTTTGACCTGTTTTTCCCGAGGAGGAACCACCAGACTGAGTTTTCTTTCTGGCTTCAGAATTCCCCTGACCAGTTTTCCTCTGCCCAGCTCGCGGCTTCTGAACTTTGGACTGCCCGTCCTTTCCAGAATCAGATTTCCCCTTTTCAGAGTTCGAACGCCCTGCCTTTTCCGCTCCGGGCCTGCCCGATACAGCATTATCCGAGGATTTGGAACCCCGGCCCCTTCGACGGGAAGCCCCGCGGCGGGAACGCCCACCACGCGATTTACCACGTGATTTTTTTGGTTTGCGCTCTTCCGAAGAATTCTCAGACAATGCTGTACTTTTTGCTGGCGCTGCAGAAGTTTCGTTGGCGGAATCCGTGCAGGGGCTATTTTGTTCTCCACGGTTCTGCGTTAAATTATCAGCATCGGCACCTTGTCCCTTTCCCTTGTCGGTTCCTTTGGAAAGGCATTCGGATGCATCTCCTTTGCCGGAATTCTGAGGTGGAAGCGTTTTGCCGGCCTGGAGATCTTTCCAATCATCCACGCAGACCTCGCGTTCCTCATGGTTTTCCGTAATAAGAGTAAGGGAGTTGCGGAAAAAATTGGAACGAATGACTTTGACGACGCCCATGCTGGTGTTGTGACGCTTGCCTATTTTGGGACATTTACGTTGAAAATCTTCGTAATTTTTTTGCTCAAAGTTCAAACAACAAAGCAGGCGCCCACAAATTCCTGAAATCTTGGTGGGATTGAGAAATAAATTTTGCTCTTTGGCCATCTTGATGGTCACGGGATCAAAAGTTCTCATAAACCGCCGACAGCAGCATACCTGTCCACAGTTTCCCACGGCACCTATCATTTGCGTTTCATGGCGCACGCCTATCTGCCGCAGCTCAATACGGGTCCTGTACTCTCGCACAAGATCCTTGACCAACTCACGAAAATCCACTCGTCCCGGAGCTGTGAAGTAAAAAATCATCTTACTGCGGTCGTAGAATATCTCCACGTCCACAAGCTTCATCTCAAGCTTCCGGCTCTCTATGCACTTTCGGCAGAAGCCGTATGCCTGGCGGCTGAGATCGTTATTTTCTTGAATAATTTCAAAATCTTTGGAATTGGCCAAACGAAAAATTGTTTTCACGCTTTCTTCGCTGACATCTTCAGGAACATCCTTCCTGACAACAGCGACTTTAGCCAACCCCCGTCCCTGGTCGGTTTCCACGATAACATGGTCGCCTACCTCAACAACGTAGGGGCCGGAATCAAAATAGTATATTTGTCCGAAATCCCTGAATTTCGCTCCTAAGATACGACTCATTCACTATTCCCTATATCCTGTGCGTCCAAAGAGGACGATTCATGCGCTTTAAAATATGTAACTTTAAACAACTTCCTCTTGAACATCAATTGGGATTATCTCGGAAGCGGGTCCATATTGCTCCAGCTTATTAATTACCATAGTCGATAATTATACATATTTATCGTATACCTAGATAAAGAATACTTTCTCCTTTACCCGACACGCGTGAAAATGATACATTACTCGACAAAATACAGACGTTACGGGGTTACTTCATAATCCGAATTGTTTTTTAGGGGGGAGCGCAGATGGCGGGAAAAATTCTCATCGTCGACGATGAGATCCATATCAGAATGCTTCTAGAACAAACTCTTGAGGAACTGGAAGACGACTATGGAGTAGAATTGCTCACAGCCTCGGACGGCGAAGAAGGAATGGAAATTATCCAGGAAGAACAGCCCGAAGTCGTTTTTCTTGATATAATGATGCCCAAAATGAATGGCTACGAGGTCTGTCGGAGCATACAGGAATCTCCCGAGCCCAATGGCAGCAAAATAGTCCTTATCACAGCCAAAGGACAAGAAATAGACAAAAAACAGGGGCTGGAGCTGGGTGCGTGCATGTACCTGACCAAACCCTTCGATCCCGACAAGGTTCTCCTGGTAGCCAAAGAATTAATGAACCTGGAATGACCGACTGGTGAACATGGAGCCGCTACATAGACTGCTAAAACCCAAGCGCCTGAGATTATTGCTTTCCGAGGCGATTGAGTTGATGAAAGGCAAAGGAAGCCTTGCCGTATATACCGGCAGTGGTTTGCTTGCCAGCGCTGGTGAACCGGTCTCTCCCCCTACTCTGAAAGAATGTCCGAAAGACACTCTGTCCCGTCCTCTCATGCTTCAAAATACCCAGCTGGGTACACTTGTCCTTATTCCCCATATTTCAACGCCACCAGAAGAGCTTTCCCCAGTACTCTCTTTTTTGGAAAGGACCTTTCTGGAACTTCTGCAAAGCGAGTATGCCAGACGCTGCGTTGCTGCGGAAACATTGGACAAATATAGAGAACTTGAGCTCCTGTACAACGCAACCACAATGCTCAACAGCTCTCTCCGTTTGCGTGAAGTATGCACTTCTCTCCTCTCGGAAATTTCCCGTGCCATTCCTACTGCTGAAATGGGCATGGTATTCAGTCGGACCACGGAATTCAAGGACCACTACGAACTCCGTTCTTTCGGGCCAACAGACAGCTGCAGTTTCAGCAGGCTGCGTTCCAGCCGTTTGCTGAGCGATATTATCGAAAAAAATCGAGGAGAAATTCTCAACGATCTCAGCAGCGATCCCCGATGGGACAATGTCCTCCCGGAAATAAAATCTCTGCTCATAGTTCCACTTTCTGCCCCAAACCTACGGGTGGGCACACTCGCTCTTGGTTCAAGCCGAACGTCCGCATTCCAGGCCCCACATCTCAAGCGAGCCAACATACTTGCTTCCATTGCCGCAACAGCCATGGGAAACGCGCATCACTTTGAAGAAGTCCGTCGTCTCATGGACGCGTTGCTGCAGGCCTTGGCTGAAGCCATTGACACTCGCGACCCCATGACGGCAGGCCATTCGCAACGAGTTGCCTGTCTTTCCGTGGCTCTGGCAGGAAAAATAAACGATGATAAGGGGTTCTTTGCCGAAACAAACTTCAGCGAAAAGGAATTACACGAACTTTTCTATGCTGGCTTGTTGCATGACATAGGCAAAATAGGCGTGAGAGAACAGGTCCTGACAAAAGTTACCAGACTGCCGGAAAACCATCTTGATGTCATCGGTATGCGCCTTGCGGTAGTGGGAAAAGAACTCGGCCTTGACTGGAAAGAAGATCATAAACGTCTTGAGGCCATCAACAGATCTACCAAGCTTTCGGATCAGGACGTTGCTTTCTTGCACAAGCTTAATGACATCTACTATCCCATGAATGGTTCGGGAAGTACCCTGCTGACGACGCACGAAATGCATTGTCTGCTGATACAAGAAGGCAATCTCACCCCGGAAGAACGCAAAGAAATTGAGCGGCATCCTCACGAAAGCTACCGTATTCTCCAGCATATTCCGTTCACAGAAGATTTTTCCAACCTGCTGACCTACATCCATCAGCATCACGAACGCCTAGACGGCAGTGGATATCCGGCAGGGATCAAAGACGATCAAATCATGCTTCAATCACGTATTTTATCAATCACCGATGTTTTTGATGCTATTACGCAGGAACGCCACTACAAACCAGCTTTCTCACGTAAACGGGCTTTGGAAATTCTAAGTTGTGAAGCACGCCGCAATAAGCTCGACGGCAGGCTGGTAGACCTTTTCATAAAAAATATCGACGCTATTGAAGCTGAAGCCGCAGATATGAGCGGCCTCGAAGAAAAGCATTCGGACAAATCCCACAATGTGATGTTTGAAAGTATCCTGGACAATCTTTCCACTTCCCGCGGGGTTCAGTAATTCCGAGAATACCCACCCAGCCTACCAAACAAAAAATCGGAGTTTCCCGCCATGGCACTTACTGTGCATATTCTGGCCGACAACAATTCACTGCCCGGCTTTGTTTCTCAATGGGGATTTTCCTGTCTTCTTGAAACCGATGCTGAGACCTGGCTGCTGGATACCGGAAGAGATTCGCTTTTTTTAAAAAATGCTGAAAAAATGAAGTTGGTCCCACAGGATGCGAAAGGACTTTTCCTAAGTCATGCGCATTACGACCATACTGGCGGCCTGCAATCCCTCCTTGAGGCTGGATTTTCAGGAGAAATCATCGGGCACCCCAAAGTATTTCGCAGCACCACCACACCCAAAATGCCCCATGCGGGCCCAAGCCTTTCTTTAACTGATCTTCCTGATGGCAAGTTCCATCCTGTGGAATCGCATCAATCATTTCCGGGAGAAATCAGTTTTGTTACGAAAATCCCGCGAATTCCTGGCAACCACCAGTCCATCCAAGGATTCAGCCTGGATTTGGCAGGGGCAATTCCAGATACAATGCCGGACGACGCTTTCATTTTGTATGAATCAACAAACGGCCCGGTTTTGATCTTCGGTTGTTGTCACAGCGGAATTGCGAACAGTTTTGCCTGCCTGCGGCAGCGCTATGGAATAGACCACGTATATGGAGTTCTCGGCGGCATGCACCTGCATGATGCATCGCAAGAAGTTATTGAGCAATCAGCCAGGATTTTTGACAAATTCCATGTGCAGGAAATTCATGCTGGGCATTGTACCGGGGAAGAATCTAGGCGGCGGTTGGCCAACCTGTGCAGGGGGCGAGTCTCCCCCCTGGCAGCAGGTTTATCCATCGTATTTTGAGAGGCTTGGAACACACGCTAACTACTGAAATCATCTGAAAAAATTCAACCTTTCAGGGAATCCATGTCCTGGCTGCGCCCAATCAACACCAAAACATCTCCCGTTGCCAAAGGTGCCCGGGCATCGGGAATAAACAGATATTCACTTTCCCCTTTGCGCCGAATGGCAATAACCTGCACTTTTTGTGAATTGGTCAAATCCAACTCCACCAGATTCTTTCCAGCCCAGCCCTTCACCACGAACTCACGAACGGCAATATCCCGTCCTACGGGAAGATACGCTACAAGTCCTGGAACAGCCATTTTGTGTGCCAGCTGTCTGGCTGCAAAATCTTCAGGGAAAACGACTTCATCCGCCCCAACCTTAAGAAGAAGCTTTTCGTGATCGCGACTAATTGCTTTGACCCAAACACTTTGGGTCCCCAGCTCTTTAAGGTACATGACTATCATTGTGCTGGCTTCTATGGACCTTCCGACACTCACCACTACATGGCGCATGTCTCCGAACCCAAGCTGTTCCAGTACCTTACGATCCATGGCATCGCCCTGATAGACTTGGGCCAGAACGCCTTTGGCCCTGTCCACATTATCTGCTCCGCGATCCAACCCCATGACATCGGCATGAAACTCGGCCAGGGCTGCTCCAAATGCAAACCCGAATTTTCCCAGGCCGATAACTCCGATGCCGTACTTCTCCTGCCCCATGAATCCTCCACGCATTGTGACGATTTAAAACGTATTTATCAGCCGACAAGTATATTTTCCTCAGGCCAACGATATCTGGGTTTTTCATACATAGTCTGAAGAACCCCGAGAAAAAACACAGGGCCCAAGCGTCCTACGAACATAAGCGTGGATATGACTATTTTCCCTGCAGAACTCAATTGTGGCGTCAAACCGGTGGAAAGTCCTACCGTGCCGAAAGCCGAGACAGATTCGAACAAAATCTCCAAAAACTGTCCTCGGGCATACGGATGCGGAACATCACCGCCCTCCGTAAAAGTCAGTATCAAAGTGGCCAACGTCACAATAAAAAATGCAAACAAAGACAACGTAAAAGCCTTACGCAAAGAAACCTGGTCCAAAGCTCGCCCGTTGACCACACTCTGCTCCCGCCCCCGCACCTGCGCCATGGTAAAGGCCGTCAGAGCACGAAAAGTGGTTGTTTTCACGCCACCTGCACAACTTCCCGGCGAACCGCCAATAAGCATGAGGGCCATCATAGCCACCAACGAAAGATTCGTCATCCCGCCGATATCCAACGTGTTGAATCCGGCAGTACGACATGTAACGGACTGGAAAAAGGAACTCAATATAGCTGTATTCAACTTCATAGGCTGATGAAAACCTATAAACTCGGCAAAAAACAAAACAGCAGCTCCGCCAACAACCAGCCAGAAACTGGTAACCAGAACGACCCGCGAATACCAACTCAACCCTTTGCATCGTTTCGTTCTGTTTTTTCTGCCGAGCTTTTCAACAGCCACTTGCTCAAACTCCACAAGAACTGAAAACCCTATGCCACCGGCGGTGATAAGGAAAATGAACACAAGGTTGACCCATAGATTGTTACGCCAGGCACTCAAGCTATCGGAATAAAGAGAAAAACCGGCGTTACAAAAAGCGGAGACAGAATGAAACAGGGAACTGTACCATGAAAATCCCTTGGGGTCGGCCAAGTGCAAAAGCAACAGCCCTCCCCCTTCTATCGTAAGGGTCCATAAAATCAGCCGAAGCAGAAAACGTCCAAGCTTGAAGGAAGGATCATGTAATAGGCTCTGCCCTACGGCGATACGATCGGCAACGCTGACCCGTTTTCGCCAGAGATAAAAAACCAGACTGGCATAGGTCATTACCCCCAAACCACCCAACTGAATCAAGGCAAGAATGACACTCTGCCCAAAAAGAGTGAAGTGAGTGCCTGTATCCACCACGGCAAGACCTGTTACACATGTGGCAGATGTTGCCGTAAACAGGGCGTCCACCCAGGAGATACCGCCTTGTTCCAAACTAAGAGGCTGATGCAGAAGTACGGTTCCCACCAGAATGGTCAAAAGAAAATAATATAAAGGATAGGCGAGTGGTGTCCCCAGGCTCTGGGCAACCGCTTTTCCCGGATTGCTACGAAAGCGCATCGGTACTTCCCTTTGTCCCGGTGCTGACCGGAACCAGCCCGGCAATAAATTGCAGCACATAATGCTGAACAATATCCCGTGTTTCCTGATGCGTGGTCAACACATGACGGCTGGTCGTATTTTCCTTGATATGCAAAATGTGCAGCGTCTTATCCAAAGAAGAAACCTGTTGATGGATCTCCAGGGCATTGTCACGATGAACAGTACGATCCCTTGCATCCTGCAAAACGAGTATGGGACAGGAAATTTTAGCCAACCTTGCCCGAATTTTCGGCAAAGATGCCATAAAATCCCCAAGAGCATTCAAAGGCATTGCCGTATCGTATCCCTTCCAAGGCTGAATTTCCCGAGACCTTCCCCCTGACGCCTTGACGGGCCAGATAGGACGGAAAAGACGCAACAGAGGCACGAACGGAAGGCGCCAATCCGCCATGGCCGGAGGGAAAAGGCGATAAAGAAAAACAGGGGCTGCCAATAGAGCTATTCCGTCGGGATCATACTCTTCAGCCAAGCGAAGTGTCAGGCTCCCCCCCATGGACAGTCCACAGATAAACACCTTGTCAGCAGAGTTTCGCAGTCCCAGATAGGCATTACGAACAGCGGTATACCAGTCTTCAAAACGTGTGGAGTCCATTTTCTCAATAGTTGTTCCGTGTCCGGGCAGCACTGGGATATGGACATTAATCCCTACGTTTTCAAGCGCTTGGCCTAACGGTTCCATTTCAAATGGAGTTCCGGTAAAGCCATGCAGCAGCAAGCAGGCAATATTCATGCGGTTGCTTTTACTCCCTTGCCGCTTCACAGGCAAATTACTATTTTTTGCCCCGCTCCTTTCCATTCTCCCTCGCATACTTTACTAACTGAGAAATCAGACCATTCAACCTTATCCGACAGATTACGAGGTACATGTTCATGCTCCATTGCGATCGGATCTTCCGAGCAGGATATTGCGTAACCCAGAACAAAGACAGAGAGATCATCGAAGATGCCGGTATCGCCCTCTCCGGACATGATATTATGGATGTCGGCCCATGGAAAATCATCTCTGCCAAATGGACAGGCAAAGAGTTCAGGGATTTCAGCCACTGCATCGTGATGCCCGGGCTGGTCAACGCACATTGCCATGCAGCCATGAGCGTTTTCCGGGGACTGGCAGACGATTTGGAACTCATGGACTGGCTGGCAAACCACATCTGGCCCGTAGAAAAAAAACTATCGCCCCATGTTGTTTACACCGGCTCCAAGCTCTCCTGTGCTGAAATGGCCCGATCCGGCACCACTACATTCAGCGATATGTACCTTTATCAACGTCAGGTCTGCGAAGCTGTCGATGAGGTCGGTCTGCGGGGGCTACTCTCGGAAGGAGTCATTCAATCGCCGACCTTGACATACGACTCAATGGATGAAGGTTGGACTCTTATCCGCAAGCTCCACCAGGACTACGTCGCGCACCCGCGTATCCAGACCCCAATCATGGCGCACGCGGTATATACGACAACACCCGAGGTATTGCAGGAAAGCTACCGGCTGGCCATGGAATTTGGCAGCAAGTGGATGATCCATGCTGCCGAGTCGGAAAGCGAAACAGCTCTGTGTCTCGATAAATACGGCAAGCGTCCCATTGAGCATCTGGACTCCCTTGGACTGCTTGGTCCCCAAACCGTTCTTTTCCACTGTGTAACTGTTTCAGATCGGGAGATTGAACGAATTGCCGAATCCGGCACCAGCGTCGTGCATTGTCCTGAAAGCAATATGAAACTCGGAAACGGATGTGCCCCGGTTCAAAAACTTCTCAATGCCGGAGTCTGCGTGGCCCTAGGAACAGATGGTCCAGCCAGCAATAACGATCTGAATATGTTCCGAGAGATGGCCAGCGCCGCCCTGATGCAAAAAGGCTTTACCGGCGACCCAAAGGCTCTGCCAGCCCAAGACGTTTTGGATATGGCCACCCTGAACGGTGCAAAAGCAATGGGACTGGAAAAGGTTGGACGCCTCGAGCCAGGATTCAAAGCCGATATCATAGCCCTTGATGTAGAGGCACCGCACTTGATGCCGATGTATTCCCCCGTTTCTCACATCGTCTATGCTGCAAACGGAATGGAAGTTTGTCTGTGCATGGTGGATGGAAATATTGTTTATGACCACGGAGCCTATCCGGCTTTTGACAAACATGAATTGTACGCGGAAATTTGCCGAGTCCGCCAATGGATACTCAGTAATTTAAAGAAATCGATGAAGAACTGAAACAGTATGATTCCCGAAAGAAGGACAGGACCGAAAAATTATCCCTCTATCGGGCTTGACAGGACCGCTTTATTCAATAATAAGACCTCGTTTTCACCTACCGATTGTCATTGAAGCTGCGCACGGCGCGGCAGGGAGGAATTCAAATATGGCCAAAAAGAAAGTTGCCGCCCTTGAAGGCGCCAAGATGACGGAACAAGGTCTGCTGTACAACGGTTTCATTATCGAGCCCGTTGTTGAAAAGTGTGACGGCTGTGAACGTGCAGTAGCATTTGAAGATGCTAAGTACTGCCCCAGCTACGCACAGCCTGACCGCAAATGGAAGAACGGTGTTTGCAACTTTGCTACGCACGTCCGCGCGGAAGTATCCAAAGACGGCGAAGTCAAGATCAACCCCCTCAAAGCTTCCAAGCGCGCCGCCCGCGGCCGGTAGGCCTTTCAGCAGCACGGATTTCCGTGTTGGGGGATCCTCTGCACGAGAGTATCCTACCCGCTCCGTTATGACTTTTCCGTCATTTCGTCGGGTCCCATGTGTTTTTCCATGACACCGGAGTATGCAAATACTCCGGTGTTTTCGACTTTGTAATTTTACAGGAAAAAAATCATGCGCGACGCCATCCACAGGCATATCCAAAGCCAAAAGGACACTGTTATTACTCTGCAACGCGAACTTATCAGCCGCAATGCAGTCGGTCCTGACAGCGGAGGCCCCGGCGAATCGGAAAAGGCAGAGTATCTCACAGCCTACCTGGAAAAAATGGGTATAACGAACATCCGCCGTATGAACGCCGTGGATACTCGTGTTCCTTCAGGAGTTCGCCCCAACTTGGCGGCAGTCATTCCGGGGAAAAACCCAGATGTTACGCTCTGGATTATCGGGCATATGGATGTTGTGCCTGCCGGTGATCCGGCGCTATGGTCGGCAGATCCTTTCACCCTGCGCGTGGACGGCGATACCCTCACGGGACGCGGTGTGGAAGATAACCATCAGGGGATGGTTTCCGCATTGCTTTTGGCAGGTGCTCTTTCCGAACTCAAAATTGAACCACCGATCAATCTCGGTATGCTTTTCGTTGCAGATGAAGAAACTGGCAATACGTTAGGCATCAGGCATGTGCTTGATAATCATGGCGACCTTTTTGGTTCGGAAGATTTTTTTCTGGTACCGGACTCAGGTAATGCTGAAGGCGACGAAGTAGAAATCGCCGAAAAAGGCCTGCTCTGGCTCAAGATTACAGTAAAAGGCCGCCAGTGTCATGCTTCTCGGCCAGCCCAAGGAACAAACTCCCTTCTGGCCGCCTCGGATCTCATTCTCGGGCTGCGTTCATTGTATGATCGCTTCGACGCCCATGACGCTCTCTTCACGCCGCCCTACTCCACGTTTGAATCCACGAAAAAAGAAGCAAATGTGGAAAACATCAACACCATCCCGGGACGCGATGTCTTTTACCTGGATTGCCGAGTACTTCCCCAGTATGAACTGGATGAAGTTATCAATGCGGTTATGGATTCGGCTCTTACTGTGCGTGACCGTTACGGTGTGACCGTAGAAGTGGAGACGGTGCAAAGGGAACAGGGCGGAGTTCCAACTCCAGCCGATAGCCCCGTCGTGAAAAATCTGCAAACAGCCATACGCGAAACCCTGCACGTCGAACCCCGTCTTGTTGGCATAGGGGGCGGGACAGTGGCGAACCTGCTGCGTCAAAAAGGATACCATGCCGTAGTCTGGTCCCGCATCATGCATAATGCCCACCAGCCTGACGAACAAGGCTCCATTAGCTTTACCCTCGGAGACGCACAAATATTCGCCTCCGTACTTTTCTCCTGAACGAATTTCTCTGGAGGGGCAGATGAAGCCCGCACAACCAAAAATTTTCGATGCCATTATCGTTGGAGCAGGCCATGCCGGTTGCGAAGCTGCCATGGCCTCTGCTCGAATGGGACTTACCACCCTGCTGCTGACAATTAATGCAGACCACATAGGGCACCTGTCCTGCAATCCAGCCATCGGAGGCCTTGCCAAAGGGCACATGGTCCGTGAAATCGATGCCATGGGCGGCTACATTGGTGTCTGGGCTGATGAGGCAGGCATCCAATTCCGCACCTTGAATACTCGCAAGGGACCGGCTGTACAGGCAACTCGCGCCCAAATGGACCGCACAAGGTACATGGCGGCAGTCAAACGCGACATTTTCGCTCAGAAAAATCTCTGGGTACGCCAGGATATGGCCCAGTCCATTCTTGTGGAAAACAAGCGGGCTGCAGGCGTAACCACCCAAATAGGGGAGACTTTCCGATCCCGCAGTGTACTCCTGACCACAGGAACATTCATGCGGGGGCTGCTCCACATAGGACTTAATAATTTCCCGGGCGGACGGCTCGGGGACCCTGCGGCCGTAGGGCTGTCTGCAAGTCTGGAAGAGATAGGGCTGGAACTTGGACGTCTCAAAACAGGAACCACCCCGCGTCTGCTTTCCGAAAGCATTGACTACGCATCGATGGAAAAACAGCCCGGAGACAATCCTCCTCCGCTTTTCAGCTTTCGGAGCCCCGGCAACAACCTGCCCCAGCTTCCCTGCTATATAACCTGGACCAATGAGAAGACTCACGAAGTCATCAGGGAAGGTTTTGACAGGTCCCCCATGTTTACCGGGGTGATAAAAGGAACTGGAGCCCGCTACTGTCCTTCCATTGAGGACAAAGTGGCCCGTTTCCCTGATAAGGACCGCCATCAGCTTTTCATTGAACCCGAAGGGCTGGACAGCCATGAGGTATATCCCAACGGCATTCCCACCAGCCTTCCTCTGGACATCCAGAAAAGACTTCTTGCCACAGTGCCCGGACTGGAAAATGCACAAATAGTTCGGCCTGGATACGCCATTGAGTATGACTTTGTTCCACCCACCCAGCTCCGCCCGACTCTCGAGACAAAACAGCTCCCCGGTTTATACTGTGCCGGGCAGATCAATGGAACGTCAGGGTATGAAGAAGCCGCAGCCCAAGGATTGTGGGCCGCCTGTAACATGGGTTGCGCCCTTCGCGGATTGCCTCCTTTTCTCCTGTCACGCGACCAGGCCTACATGGCAGTACTTGTGGATGATCTGGTCACGAAAGGTACCCGCGAACCATATCGCATGTTTACCTCCCGAGCTGAACACCGTTTGCTGCTTCGGGAAGGAAATGCCGACCTTAGGCTAACATCGAAAGCACGCGATCTTGATTTGGTGGGGGACATCCAGTGGCGCCTTTTTTCTGAAAAAAAAGAGCGTCTCGACAGCCTGCTGGAAATGCTCGAGCAGACAATAATACGCCCCAACAGCGGAACAAACGAAAAACTTTCTGCCTTGGGTGCGACACCACCATCCAAGGCTGTTCCGTTATCCGTCATCCTCCGCCAACCAGAGCTGAACATCGAAGACCTTGCCGCACTCCAGCCTTGCATAATGGATTTCGACGAGCAGGTTCGTCGAGAAGCTGAAACCGAAGCGAAATACTCTGGCTATCTGAAACGCCAGCAGGAACTGGTGTTGCGCTCCAAAAACCTGGAATCGACACATCTTCCCGAAAATATTTCCTATCCTGAAGTCGCGGGGCTCTCCAAGGAAGTAGTGGAAAAACTCAATAATGTTCGGCCACTGACGTTGGGACAGGCAGGGAGAATTTCTGGAGTTACTCCAGCAGCTCTGACTTGCCTTGAAATCCATCTCAAAAAACTCGGCGTAGCTGGCTAGAAAACCATTGTTATGCGTCGAGACAAATTCGTCCTCCCCCCTTTCTGTCTGAAGAAAAAGTCGCTATTATTGGGTGATGGATTACTCGACGCCCTCAAGTGTTAGCGGCGCTATGCCCAAAGAACATGTTCCATCCGTGCTCGGTCCGGTACAAAAGCTGGGAGCCTTTGCGCTACAGCGCCATAAAGCTTTTGTAGGGATGGCGACAATCCTCATTTCCAGTCTGAGACAGCTTTTCAACTTTTCTTTTTTCAATCCGGCAGTACGAAGCGTTTTCCTTCGTCAAGTTCAGTTGACCGCACTCCACGCCCTTCCCGCGGTCATTGTGGTAGGGCTCATTGTCGGCATTGTTACGGTCCATGCCATTTTGAGCATCATGCTGGATGTTATCGGTGCTTATGATACCTTGGGGCAATGGCTTTGCCGGATCATGTTCGAAGAAGTAGCCCCGCTTCTTTCGGTGCTCATTATCCTTTTGCGCAGCGGCACAGCCACCATTACCGACCTCGGTCTGATGAAAATATACAATGAACTTGAAACATTGAGTATTTTCGGAATTCGTTCAGACCGCTACATTTACCTTCCCCGTATCATTGCATTCGGAATGGCCGGCCCTTGCCTGACGTTCATATTCAGCCTCGTCGCCCTGCTCGGCAGTTTTCTTATCGTCGGCTATTTTCACAACATCACATTCAGTCGCTATGTGGATCTGCTCAATATGGGGATCATACCACGCCACATCGTCGTTGCCTTTTTCAAGCCCTTGCTTATGTCCGTGGCTATAGTTGTGGTTGCCATGCAGCGGGGGATCTCCGTAGAGAGAAGCATATCCTCCATTCCCAAGGCCCTTTCAGGGGGCATGATGCTATCGGTTGGGTTGATCATTCTCATAGAAATCTGTTTCGGCGTATTCTTATCCATATGAGTATGAATCTGTCATACTGGCTCAACCTACGGGAGAACCTGCTTTTGCAGGCCAACAACCGCACGGAGATGACCCAATTTCTTGAGCTGGTGGCCCAATTCCATTACCAGATTGGTATGGTCAGCGATTCTTTTCCGCTTCTTGCCAGCTTGAGTGTGCTGGAAAACATTACGCTGATGAACATGTACCACCAAAAAAAATCAGCTACCGGGGCATACAAAACCCTGGAAAAGGATATCACTGCATTGGGCATGCAGAACAAACTCCACCTGCACCGAGAAAATATGGCACGCGAGGACATTCTGAAAACTTATGTTTTGCGGTGCGTGGCTAAAAACAATATTATTATTCTGTTGAACACCCCGCGCCTGACGGACGTGAGTCTGGTCCAAAAATGTTTGGACGACATTGAAAAAAAGATCAGATTGTGGGTTCTTTGTCTTGAGGACGACTCCATAGCCTATAAAAACCTCAACCTACGGACCATCCCACTGGTAGCGAGCACGCATGCTTTCGGATACGACCAAACTTGAAATCAAGGTGGGAAGCTTTCTCATTGGTGTACTGCTGCTGGCGGTGGCCCTTCTGGTGTATATAGGCATCAAAAAGGACCTGTTTGCGGAACGCGCCGTTTACTACGTTGTCAGCAAAACTGGAGAGGGTATTGAGCCAGGCATTGGCGTTAAGCTCAAGGGGTTTAAAATTGGACAAGTTCGTAATGTCGTTCTGGAAGATATCGATACGGTTCGTTCCGAAATAGAAATCCTCAAGCGGTACATGAAATGGTTCAAGCGAAACTGCAAAATTTCCTTGGAAAGACCTATCATTGGCGGGGCTTTTTTCAAACTGACTCCAGGCTCCCAAGATTCCCCAGTGCTCTCCCAAGGCACGACCATTGCTCTTGAGGACATTCCGAACCTCCAGGAAGAACTGCAAAAACAAGCAAAGGCCATGTTGGCCGAAGTACAGCAGGTCGTCATCAACGCCCGTATCATTTCTGATCGAATTGCTGACCAAAACGGGACAGTTCAGAACATCTTGCGCAACATGGATGAAATAAGTACACGTCTCGCCTCCTCGCAAGGCATGCTGACCTACCTGACCAAAGCCGAACCGGTGCAGCGCATTGATGCAATCCTGGCCAATACGGAAAAGACCACCGCCGGACTTAATGATATGGTCCATAACGCCGATGCCCGCATCGTAGGCCTTGAGCCCATTCAAGAGGAAATCCACAACCTCATGCTCGACGTCCGGACTTTGGTACAGGAATACCAGGGACTTCGTGAATCTTTTGAACCGATCATATCCAACGTGGACGCAATTACTGGTGAAGTACGCGATGCTACGCAAAATTTATCCGGTCTGCGCGCCCAAGGTGAATATTCTCTACGTCTGGGAACGGAACTCATGCAAAGGCTCAAGGAAACTTGGCCCCTTGCCCGAGGCACGGATTCGGAAACTCCCCCCATGCACCCGTTGCCATAAGGACATACAACTATGCGTTACTGCTATTGGCATATCCGTTTACTCTGCTTGACCATATTGCTTTCTGCCGGGCTTACGGCTTGTGTGGGCAAAGGGAAGGATACCGTCTACCCCCCACCAGAAAACTTGGCACTTGCCCCTGTCCAACGGCAGGAATTCGTTGATTTTTTTCTTCAAGGAAGATGGTGCCAAGCAAAGGCTCTTTTTGAGCAGAGCGTCGAAAACTATCTCCGGCAGGATGATTTCTGCAGGTCCGCCTACAATTTTTATCTTTTGTATAAAATAAAAGGGTATATCGGAATTAATGCCCCCGAGGATCTGGCCGAGGCCAAACGGCTTGCCAAGCTTACAGAGAGCTGTACTTCCGTCCCTGTCGCCACATCTTCCGCACCTACCCCCAAAGATGTTGAATACACAGCCCTTCTCGACTCCAAGCAATTCACACAACTTCTCGGGTTGCTGAAGAAAGACAAGGATCCATTGTACGCGTCAGTTTATGCCAGAAAAATTGCCATTCAAGCCCAAAGAGACACGACATATGATGTTGCTTCCACGGCCCTCTCTTTCGCAAAACAGCTGGATGCACAACAAGGATGGATCGTATTTCTTGTTGAAGATTGGAAGCTACTTTCCAAGTTGGCCTCGAATGATGTAGCTCGCAAGAGAATAGACCAAAGAATCAAAATCCTGCAGAATCTCATACACCCTTGCGTCGGCCAATAAGTTGCCGTACGTCAGCTCCCAACTACATAATATTCCAGGATGATAAAAAGTGGATAGACAATTTCTAGAAACCTTCAAGAATACTTTTTTCAACTATTCGTTTTCTTCGGATGCCGCTCTCTTTCTGCTGGGCCTGCTTTTATTCTTACTGACGGCAGTCCTTGCTGGGGTGTTGTTCAACAAGTTCTTCCGCCACAAGGAAAGCAGACTTCCGACCAATTTGATCGTCGACCGCCAGCGTATTGATAAAATACTGAATAATGCTCTGCAAGAACGAGCAAAGCTGGAACTTCGCTTCGCCCATGAGGATCCCGCCGGCGGACGCTTCATTAGTGGTGCCTTCGTTGAAATCGGCAAAGAGGCTGTGGTCCTGGAACTTTCAGATTTAGTCGACGTCTCAAGTTCATGGATTGGAAGGAAGATCGAAGCATTTTTCAAAGTATCTTCTCCTCGGGCCGGGCGCAAAAAAAGCAAACATAAAGGCGCCACTTTTTTTACCTTCACAGTGGAAATTTTAGGGATAAAAAAGACATCCGAGGAATACGTCGCAGTAACTGTGGCTTTTCCTCACTCCATTGAAGCAAAACAGAAAAGAACCCATCTGCGTCTGGACCCTCCCAGTTCCCTCATCTATGGAGTGAACTTATGGAAGGAAAGTCGAACAGCCATGGGCAAGGTTAACTCCAATATTTCCACATGGGAGGCTCCACTTCTTGTCATGGACCAGGATGTACGGGACACAATGACCCTGCAAAATATTTCCGCAGGTGGCATACGACTGGAAATCCAGCCAGGATGGCAAAAAGAAGACACGGATATTTTTGAGCTGGGCAAGCGTTTTATCGTTCGTCTGGACTTGTTCAACCCCACCGAGAACAATGTGGACCGTCACTATCTTTATACGGTTGTTCGCAATAAATACGAAGATTTCACCACGCACAAGTTGGAGGTGGGTCTGAAATTTCTGGCGACCGGCTATCCAAGTGCTGAGGATCCTGACATTTTGCACTGGGAGGTTGCAAAAGGTGAAAATGGTGTCGAAACCATTGACAACTGGGTGTTCAAAAGGCACTTGGAACTCTATAGGAATACAGGGATGGCATGACACGCAATATGTCGTAAAAAACATCCTTGCATGAAGAAATTCTGTTGATGAAATCCTTTTTTTTGAAAATACTGCCGTAAGGTCTTTGCGACTCCGAATATGGAGAAAGCGTAGACACATGCGAACGAACGTCTTGTTACTATCCGTTGTCGACGAAGGTTCGCTACATTACCAATTAAACAAGGAGGTTGGTGTTGGACGAGGGTGGTTCTTCCGACGGCGGTTTTTGGCACACGCTTTCAAGCATTTTCCGCCTGAAACATGGGCCGAGCCTGGAAGATTCAATTCAGGACGCTCTTGAGGATGGAGAGGTAAAAAGCGACGATGTTCGTATGCTCCTCAATATTCTCAATCTTGACGACAAGCTGGTCCATGAAATCATGATCCCGCGCACAGACATTGTGTGCGCCGATCTTGCTGATGGCACCGACGAAGTAATTCGGCTCATTATCGAACGCGGACATTCCCGCATCCCTATTTACGAAAACGACAAAGACAATATCATTGGGATCGTCCATGCCAAGGACCTTCTCCGGTCCATGCACCCTTCCTGCCACGAACCGCCGGAACTCAAGACCGTGATGCGCCAGCCCATGTTTATACCCGAAAACAAAAATGTTCGGGACATGCTGCAGGAATTCAGGCGCAGCAAAATTCATCTTGCGGTTGCTGTTGACGAATATGGCGGAACTTCGGGACTGGTCACGCTTGAAGATGTCCTTGAAGAAATCGTTGGGGAAATAGAAGACGAGCACGACGCCAAACGCCCGGAAGAAATCAAGCATGTCGGCGACGGCACTACGCTCATTTCCGGACGCGTGGAAATTGATGACTTAAACAAAGAATTCGACCTCGACATCTCCTCCGAACAGGTGGAAACTATCGGTGGGTATTTAAGCGAACTCAGCGGCCATGTTCCCAGGGAAAAAGAAAAATTTTCTTTTTCAGGAATGCGTTTCACTGTCATTGAAGCAGATCAGAAACAAGTCCGCTGGATACGAATAGAACCAGATCCTCAGCCTAAAACAGTTGAAGCTGAAAGTTAGAGTTGTCGTGTAGTGTATATCGCCGTTATCGCCATCATTCTTGGAGCATGGATTGGCTTTGCCAATCCATTTCTGCATTTTCCCCCTTTTGCCCTTCTGGTTCCGGCCGGTCTGGCCTGGATGGGACGTACAGCCGCATCCCCGAAAAAAGCTTTTTTTCACGGATTTTGGGCCGCTTCGATGGGATATGCAGGCTGCATGTACTGGTTGGTGATTCCAGTTCATTACTACGGTGGAATGAATTGGCTACTCTCTATTCCCTGCCCAATTCTGATCGGCATGTATCTGGCTGCATATGCAGGACTTTTCAGCCTTGCGACTTTTTACTGCCGTTCTTTTTCTCCCCTGCTTTTGGGACTGTTCTGCGGGGTGGGCTGGGCCTCCATTGAAGCCCTTCGTACATTTCTTTTCACTGGCTTTCCTTGGCTTAGTCTGGCATCGGCCTTCAGTCCGTGGCCCCTTTTTATACAAGGAGCCTCTGTCGTGGGAGGAATCGGCCTGGGAGTTATTTTCACTTCCATCGCAGTCTGGTTCACGGCATCAGGCTGGCGGCTGTCAGTGGACAAAGCCGTTGCTGTTTGCGCAATCAGCGTTGTACTTGTTTTTGGTTACCAGACCATAGACAACCTCCCAAAAGGAAAAAGCGCAACGGCCTGCGTTGTTCAGGGCAACATCGACCAAAGCCTCAAATGGGACCCTCAATATCAGAATGGTACAGTCGAACGCTACATAACCCTGAGCGAGGGGGCCGTAGCCAAACAAAAAACTGATTTCATTGTCTGGCCGGAAACCGCCCTCCCGTTCTATCTTCAGGACATCAACTCACTAGGTTCAGCCGTGCGAACCTTTGTGCGAGAAAAGCAAGTTCCCCTGGTTACAGGGACTCCTGCGTACATTTACCATCCTCAGGCTCACGATTACACCCTGTACAACAGAGCCTACCTCATTTCTCCCCATACAGCCCAGATGGAGGCCTACGACAAGGTACACTTGCTGCCTTTCGGCGAGTATATGCCACTGGCCGAATACATTCCCTTCAAAAAGCTGGTGGAATCTGTAGGAGACTTTGCCCCTGGGCATAAGCAAGGCCCGCTGCTTACAGGTAATCTTGCATTGGGCATACTCATCTGTTACGAAGCCATATTCCCGAAGTTGGCACAAATACGTGTCGACAAAGGTTCGAACGTCTTGGTGAACATAAGTAACGACGCATGGTTTGGACGATCTAGCGCCCCCTTGCAACATCTGTTTCTTTCTTCTCTCAGGGCGGTTGAACAGGAACGTTGGCTTGTTCGCAGCACAAACACAGGAATTTCCGCATTTATCAGTCCTAAAGGGCAAATATTCAACGCTACGGACACCTTTACAGCCACAGCAGCTACCCGAAAGATAACTCTTTTGGACACCGTAACTTTTTTTCATCGCAACTATCAAACTGTTCGCCTGACCATCTTTACGTCGGCAGCCCTGCTTTTTCTGTTTGGGATTGCCACACGGCGCCGCGAACACCTTCGTTAAGACAAGGAAAAGAATGCAACAATATTCAGAACTCAAGTCTCAAGGGTCTGTCCTCTGCGAAAAATTCACTTCGCTCTGGAGGCGTCTTTGACCAGGAAGGACTGGAAAAACGCATTGCGGAAATAGAAACGGAAATCGCCAAGCCCGGAGCCTGGGACAATCCTGAAGCGATGACTCCGTTTATGCAGGAAAAGAGCCGTCTGGAAGACAAGCTGGACCGACTCAACGATTTAGCTCAGAGCAAAGAAGATTTGGACGAGTGGCTTGAGCTTGCCCAGGTGGAACAAAGCGAGGAAATCCTCGATGCACTTGCCGAACAGCTTGAAGCCCTCACCCATCTGCTCGAAGATATGGAGATGAGGGAACTCCTTTCCGAACCTGAAGACAAAAGCCACGCCATTCTGGAAATCCACCCGGGAGCTGGAGGCACCGAATCTCAGGACTGGGCGGAAATGCTTTTGCGCATGTATAAGCGCTGGGCCGAACGAAACAAATTCAAGGTTTCCATCCTGGACTACCAGGACGGTGATGAAGCCGGAGTAAAAAGCGTCTCCCTTCAAATCGAAGGAAGCTACGCTTTCGGCCTGCTCAAATGCGAACGGGGCATTCACCGGCTCATTCGTATTTCCCCGTTTGACGCGTCCGGCAGACGTCACACTTCCTTTGCTTCAGTCGATGTGTATCCTGATGTTACGGGACAGGATATCGACGTGGACATGAAGGACGAAGATCTCCGCATTGATGTATACCGAGCCAGCGGTCCAGGGGGGCAGCACGTTAACAAGACAAGTTCGGCCGTACGAATTACCCATATTCCCACAGGACTTGTGGCACAATGCCAAAACGAAAAATCACAGCATCGCAACAAAGAACATGCGATGAAGATTCTTAAAGCTCGACTGTACGAGCTGGAACTCAACAAGATTAAGGCGGAAAGGCAGGCGGAATACGAAAACAAAAATGCCATAGCCTGGGGAAGCCAGATCAGGACGTACACACTCCAGCCCTACCGGCTGGTCAAAGACCATCGGACCAATACCGAGGTTGGAGATGTGGATTCCGTTTTGGACGGCAACCTCGAAGCCCTGATCCGAAACTACCTTTTGCAGTTTCACACGGGATAAAGCTGTGAGTGAAAATTCTCTCGATAATCTGGCCCAGGAACTCGAAAACCTGCGCACCATATTACGTAATGCTGGAGGCTGTGACTCTCCTTGTGGCATGACAGCAATTCTACGTTTCTGTCGTGGACTGGATAAAACAGCATGGGAACAGATTGCCCAATCCGAGGAACTGCGCGACTGGCTGGCGGTTCCTTTGCAAGGCGATGTCTACCCCACAGTCCAACTGCTACAAAACAGATTGGACGCCCTCGCCCGTCAAAGTGAGAATGATCCTTTGACAGGACTGTCCAACCGAAGGGCTTTCGATCGCACCCTGGATATGGAAATGGAACGTGCGCGGCGAAACAAAACGCCGTTGTGTCTCATTCTCTTTGATCTCGACAACTTCAAAAAGGTCAACGATACCTACGGACACCCCTGTGGTGACAAGGTCCTGACCTCCTTTGCCGAGCTTCTGATGGCACACAAACGCAGATATGACATGGCTGCCCGAATAGGCGGAGAAGAATTCGCACTTATTCTTTCCGGCGTAAGCCAGGTAAAAGCCCAAGGCATTGTAGAGCGTCTTCTGGGGACGCTGCGAGAGACAACCATCTGTTGCAAAGAGCATACTCTTTCAATCACAAGTTCAGCTGGACTCTCCTCCTATAAAGGAAAGGTGACTCTCTCTGCCAAAGAACTCTTCGAACTGACCGACAAGGCCCTGTACGAAGCAAAAAACACAGGCAAGGACAAGGTGGTCAACGCTCCTCTTCCGGACATGGTTGTTCCCGAACCTGACAAGACCCTGGTCCACTCCAACGAAAAACAGTTCCTCTTTTCCGGACTTAAGTGAGGACGCCAATGAACAACAAAACTCTCAGCATCAGCATCCTCAGTGGCAAAGGCGGCGTCGGTAAAACCAACCTAGCCCTGAATCTCAGCTACTGCCTGCATAACTCAGGCCGTCATGTACTGCTCATGGACTGTGACCTGGGCCTGGCCAATGTGGATGTTATGCTTGGCATTTCTCCCGAGCGTAATCTCCAGGACCTTCTACAGCCCCAGTACATGAGCAAAGATGTGGTTGTCCCGCTGGAAGAGCCCGGTTTCGATTTTCTGCCTGCGGCATCCGGAGTACCTGAACTCGTCGAAATGGACGAGGACATGCAGTCAGTTCTGTTCGATAAATTGACCGGAGTCATTTCCCAGTACGACTATCTCATTCTCGACCTGGGAGCAGGTATCAACGGCACGGTGCTTTCATTTGCAGCAATGACCCAGGTTCGGATAGTTGTCGTCACCTCTGAGCCGACGTCTCTCACAGACAGCTATGCCCTTATGAAAGTGCTGAGCACTCAGCACGGCATCAAAGATTTTTTGGTGGTTGTGAACCAGGCTGAATCTTCGGCTGAAGTCAAACAAACATTTGACAGGCTGCACGCAGCATGTTCCAAGTTTTTGGGCATTAATATTCGCCTGCTTGGCTCCGTCCGGCACGATGGAACCGTAACCGAGGCAATCCGGCAACAGAAGCCTCTGGTGCGCTTTGCACCGCAGTGTCCTGCTGCCAAAGATATTCATTCTGTAGCCTCAAAAGTTGCCCGTTTTCGGGCGGATAACCTTGAGGCTCTGGCTGGAAGGCCTGCGCTCCGGCCATTCCCAGACCAAAACCCGGATTTCCCTTGACGACATCCAGAGGCATCGGGCATAAAATCACAGTTCTCGCTTCTACTGCAAACTGTACTTTTCTTGGCTAACAGAACAAATAAACGGACAGATCATGAACAAAAGCGAACTCATCAAAACTCTGGCAGAAGACAAAGAGCTTCACGTGGATGAAGCTGGTAAAATCGTCAACGCCTTCATCGACTCCATCAAAGACTCCCTCGTACGCGGAGAACGCGTGGAAATTCGAGGTTTCGGAAGTTTCAAGATAAAAGATTACAAAGGCTACAAAGGGCGCAACCCCAAAACCGGCGACATGGTTGAAGTTCAGCCTAAAAAACTTCCTTTTTTCCGTCCCGGAAAAGATTTGAAAGACTACCTCAACAGCTAACGTGATACATCGCTTTGTTCTCGCCGGAATCTTGGTTCTGGCGCTTGTTTCATCTGTCAACGCCGTAGCTCCCGCTTCGGCGTTGACTGTTTTGTACAGCGCCAGCACATACGGAGAAGCCAAGCCGTGTCCATCGTGAGGTAGCAAAACCTACGGCGGCTTGGCCCGGCGGGCTGGCTTTATTTCTAATTTACGTACACGTTCCCAAGATGTCTCACCTGTCTTGGTGTTGGCTGGGCCTAATGAGTTTGTCGACCCACTCACGGGGAAAGCGCGTAGTAAAAATTTCCGCGCCATCCCGGAAGCATTCAGGCTGATGGATTATGATGCAGGAATGCTTTCGAGTGCTGATAAAAATTATCTAAGCACACATAAACTTCGGGCACCAGCTTCTTTTACGTTCCCGGACCACCTTACTGTTCGTAAGCTGAACCTAAACGGTGCACGTATCGCTTTGTTCATGCTGCCGGAATGCGGAGCTGAAGATATAACAAAGCTGGCAGATGAAATTTCGACCAAACATATGGAACTGCGTAAGGCCTCAGATATCATTATTGCAATCAGCCCTTTGGGCCTCGACCTGGAAAAAGAATTGCTGCAAAAGACAGACGGGCTGGATATTCTACTCGGCGGCGGGCCGGGATATGGTTTTTCTTCCCGTATAAACTCGAGTGGAAAAACAATTTGGTCGCGCCCCTTTACTCGTGGCAAAACTCTGAATATTATCACTCTTCAGAATCTGCCCTCCGGTAATACATTTACCTGGGACAAAGGCATGAACTTTCAGGCCGAAGTAACTCCGCTGGGCGATTCCATCAGGCAGGATCCGGCAGTAGAGCAAGTGCTCATACCCAACGGTCCTGCAAACAAATAACGACCAATACACTTTGTAAGTACGGGTGTGCTTTTTTACGCGTATCCACGTCTGGATTGTTTTACCTGCAACCGGACATGAAAACATAGTTTCGTTTTCGGCCTGTCAGTTCAACTCGTCGTGAGAAGACTGACACCTCAGCTGGTACCACACAACCGGCTACCTTAATCCCAAGGAGATTGAAATGCAGTTCACCGGAGCTTTTACGGCCCTGATTACGCCGTTTAGAGACGGCCAGGTCGACGAGGAGTCGTATCGCGCCCTCATCGAATGGCAGATTGAAAATGGAATCCACGGCTTGGTACCTTGCGGCACCACCGGCGAATCCGCAACACTCTCCCATGACGAGCATAAACGGGTAATCTCCATCTGTGTGGATCAGGTCAAGGGCCGTGTGCCTGTCCTGGCAGGAGCTGGCTCGAACAATACACGTGAAGCCATCGAGCTGACCAAACATGCAAAAGACGCCAAGGCCGATGGTGCGTTGCTCATTACGCCCTACTACAATAAGCCGACCCAGGCGGGACTTGTGGCCCACTTCAAGGCAATTGCCGAGAGCGTGAGCATTCCTACAATTGTTTACAACGTGCCGGGGCGTACAGGGACAAATTTGCTTCCTGAAACCCTCTTTACCATGGTCAAAGAGATTCCAGAGATTGTAGGTATCAAAGAAGCCACTGCCGATCTCAATCAGATTTCACGCATTCTGGAACTGTGCGGACGAGACTTCACAGTTCTCTCCGGCGATGACTTCACTGTCTTGGCCACGCTCGGCATTGGAGGAAGAGGCACCATATCAGTTGTTTCCAACGTGGTACCCGACAGAATGGCTGGCATGTACGATGCCTTTGTTCAGGGAGATTTGAACAAGGCTATGGATTTGCATTACGCCATGGCCCCCCTGTACAGAGCCATGTTTATGCAGACCAACCCCATCCCAGCCAAAACATCCCTAAGCCTGATGGGACGTGTTCCCGAAGAGGTGAGGCTGCCGCTCCTCTGTATGGATGATGCGGCCAAGGCTCAGCTTCGTGAAATTCTGGTTGCTTCCAACGTACTTTAAGAGTCCCACGCACAAGAATATAAAAGCCCGTTCACTCCTGTGAGCGGGCTTTTTTTGACCATGCATCAACTTGGGATTGCAACATCCCCCGCATATCGTTTTTTTTATTTCAAAAAATACGAGTTCAACGGGCTAAAGCCGTAAAAAAGGCCGCACAGGAAATCCCGTGCGGCCTTTTAATTGGTACGGTGCCTTTGACTTAGGCAAAAGCCTTTTCAAAAGGAGGAACGACCTGCTTTTTACGGGACAGCACGCCATCCAGCCATACGCTCTTACCGTCGACGCCCTTGCCGAAAGCCTTTTCAACAACGGCAGGATCATCGGACAGCACCAGCATATCGGAGCCTTCCTTCATAATGTCGGTCAGCAAAAGGAAAATGCTGTGGTGGCCGCCTTCGCTCTTAAGCTTTTCCATTTCAGCATACAGAGCTTCCTTGTAAGGCTCGAGAATGGACAGATCGACAACTTCGAGCTGGCCGATGCCGACTTTCTTGCCGGACATATCGAAATCCTTATAGTCACGCATAAGCAGTTCGGCAGCAGGTGTGCCGTCCACAGCGGACTTGACCTTGAACATTTCCACGCCCAGGTCCATGTACTCGGAAACACCAGCAATCTTGGCCAGAGTTTCCACAGCTTCCTTGTCCTGAGGAGTGCAGGTGGGCGACTTGAACATAACGGTGTCGCTAAGAATTGCACACATCAGCATACCAGCGATATTGGCCGGGATTTCCACGTTATAGAAATCGTACATGGCCTTGATAACAGTGCAGGAACAGCCCACAGGCCATACCCACATTTCAAGCGGGTTGCTTGTGGTCACATCGCCCAGCTTGTGGTGATCGACGACAGCAACGACCTCGCCCTTATCCAGATTGTCCAGGCTCTGAGCCAGATCGGAATGGTCAACCAGGATGATTTGCTTGTCGGTAGCGTCGGTCTGCACTTCAGGAGCAGTACCGCCAAACTTTCCAAGCACGAATTTAGTTTCAGGGTTAACGGGACCCTGTGCAATGGGAGAGGCTTCGATGCCGCGCTTGCTCCACAGATCGGCAATGGCGATAGCAGAAACAATGGTATCAGTATCCGGGTTTTTGTGTCCTACAACATAAGCAGCCATGACTTCCTCCTGAAAGTATGATTAGTCGTCCAAACTGTCCGGTGTATGTGCCGCCTATCACAAAAAGGCGCTGCCTGCCAAGATGTAATCGCCCCTTTTTTCACAAGGGCGACACCCCGATATCCGGACAGGCAAATTCTCCTTGGCTAAATACCACCACTTCACGTCCTGAATTTGTTCTTCCAGTGACATGCTTTGGTTCGGTATTC
This sequence comes from Desulfovibrio sp. 7SRBS1, assembly GCF_049723905.1. Classification (NCBI taxonomy): domain Bacteria; kingdom Pseudomonadati; phylum Thermodesulfobacteriota; class Desulfovibrionia; order Desulfovibrionales; family Desulfovibrionaceae; genus Desulfovibrio; species Desulfovibrio sp. 7SRBS1. Next base: position 849,886 of record NZ_JBJKFD010000001.1, read on the forward strand.
ACCAAGTCCCAATGCAGAGCCGATGTGTTGAACCCAAGAGAATTTCTGACATCCGCAGAGAACTCGTCTGATTTTCCGGCAAAAGTATCGGCGTACGACGCTCCCAATGCAATGTGACAATTCCCTTGCTCGCCACCAAAATTCTCATCGTATAACGTATGAGCCATGAATCTGTTGATGTTGGAAAAACGCCGATCAGTCAGGGAAAACTCCCCCACTCGCGACGCCCCCTGGTCCATTTCTATTTGTCTCCGAACAAAGGCCTCTCCCTTGCTCGCCTTCAGGTCTCTGACAACACCATCCTTAAACACAAGCTCCAGCCCTTCGATGAGGTTGCCGCTTCGGAACGAAGGCAGATCAGCATAATATGTACCGTGGGTTCCACGCCAATCAGGGGATACATAAATCTCGAAGCTTGGGATATTATGACCGGTCAGCCCGACCCAACGCCGTTGCCTGCCGACATCGATATGCAGATCCATGTGCTCCGAGGTAACGTGCAGTGTGGCGAGATCCAACTCGTTGAGCCAGTTCTTGATTTTCCGCGCAGCTTTCCAACGTTTTTTCCAGGCATGTACCGGTTCAGGGTGGCTCAGAAGGCAAGCGGAACGAACCTGTTCGGCATACGAATCCAAGCTTGTTCCAGCATTTTCAGCAAGAATGGGAGTCGGCCACAGTCCCAAAGTCCAACTCAGTTCTCCATTGAGCTCACGCTCGTCCAAAATGTCACGCAACGACTTTCTGGCTAACTGAACTGCTGCAATGTCCTCCGGGGCGGTTGATGAAAGATGGGAAAGCGACTCTGGGGCCAACAGACTAATCAACCCAGACAAAGAGCGGTACAACTCTTCTTCCCCTGGAGAGACGAACGTAAGTTGACGAAATGCTGAATGAGCATAGTGGTTGTATTCCATTGCTGCTGTCGAGTTAAGTCGAAGTACCGGGTTCAGATGCCGCTTAAGCAGTAATGCCTGTATTTCTTCCGCCAGCTTCAGGGCAGGTAAATCAAAACGCACCAAGACTATACCGCCGGACGGTATAGACTGCGGTCGGGAAATATCCAATCCCCACAGCAGCACCTCAGCATATCTTTCTATTTCTTCCCTATCGAACACGTTTGTTATCCCTCTCTGTATTACTCTTTAGCAGGTTTATCTGTGGGGGCCATGTCCTCGCTTGCTTTTCTGGAAGTGGAAAAGCCCATCACTCTTCCTCTCTCCAGAACTTTCCTTCCAAAACGCTCACGAATGGCATCAATAGTTTTATCAAGTTGGGATGTTTCCGCTTTCTTTTCTTCCCCCCAAAGGGACAGCTGCCTCCCACCTCGGGAAAAATGCGAAACACTGACGCCGATCAATCGAACCGCTCTGGCAAGCCGCAAAGAAGCCAAAAGGCCGGCTGCAGCATCAAAGATGGCTTGTGTGGAGTCCACAGGCGCATCCAGAGTCACGCTACGGGTAAGGCTGGTAAAATCGCTGTACTTCACCTTAAGAGTTACTGTTTTACCGAAATAACCGTTCGCACGAAGGTCCCTCCCCACCCGTTCAGACTGGACCCACAGCCATTGCTCCAACTCTTCCTTTTCCTTGATATCGTTAGAGAACGTATTTTCCGATCCGGAAGATTTGGGCTCCCGCGAAGGCGTCACCGGTCTGGAATCTTCCCCCAGACTGCGGGAAAAAAGAAAACGTCCGCCTTTATCACCAAAACGATCAATCCAAAATTCCAAAGGATAGCGTGCTACTTCCCCCATGGTCCGCACATTCATATCGGCCAGGATTTGGACCATACTGCGTCCGATACCACCAACCTTCCCCACCGGGAGAGCGGCCAGGAAATCATCAACCTTCTCTGGCAACAAGAAATAAATCCCATCCGGTTTGTTGATGTCCGAGCATACCTTGGCCAGATATTTATTCGGGGCAATGCCTACGGAGCTTGTCAGTCCTGTGGCGTTAAATATCGCCTGCTTCATCGCCAGTGCCATTTCCATAGGCTGCCCGAAAATTCGTTCCAGCCCCGTAGCATCAAGATATGCTTCATCCACACTGACCTGCTCAACCAATGGCGAAAAATTGTGCAGAATCCCCATGACGACATCTGAGACAACTTTATAACGATCCTTGGACCCGGAAATAAAAATACCGTGTGGGCAACGCCTCCTTGCTTCTGCCACTGGCATGGCAGAGTGCACTCCGTATTTCCTGGCTTCATACGAGGCTGCGGAAACGACCCCACGCATACTCTTACCTATAATGACGGGCTTGCCCTTGAGCTCGGGGTTGTCCACCTGCTCCACGGAAGCAAAAAAAGCATCCATATCCAGATGCATGATCACCCTTTGAGTAGAATTCGTACCAGCTGTCTTCATGGATTTCATACTAATCGCGTCCCGAAGGGCGTGCAACACGGCTTGACCCGGTTGGAGGGCTGGGGCAAAAGGGAAACCATGGGGAAAAAACATATTTTCACTTTATTCTGCTCGCTTTTCCAACTGGCGGCATTCTGTAGCTGTGTTGCACTTCTCACCGCTTGTGATATGAATTCCGGTACCAAAGACATATCCAAACATACTCCCGGTGTAACCCATGATGAGATTCTGATAGGCTCGTCCCTGGTCCTTTCCGGCCATGCCGAATATCTTGGAATACAAACATTACGAGGGGCTCTTTCGTACATAAACTACATTAACGAACAAGGTGGCGTCTTCGGAAGAAAAATAAAAGTAAGCGTCCTTGACGATGCCTATGACCCTTCGCGTTGTCTGGTCAACACTCAAAAGCTCATTGTTGATAAACAGGTTTTCGCCCTGTTCTGCTATGTGGGCACGCCAACTACGGTTAAGATTCTCCCACTGGTCCAACAGGCGGAAATTCCCCTTGTGGGTATGTTCACCGGAGCCAATGCGCTGCGCACACCTTTCAATAAATATGTCATCAATGTCCGCCCCTCCTATTACCAGGAAACAGCCGCTGCAGTCGAACATCTGGTAGGCGAATTGGGTTTGAAACGGATAGCGGTTTTCTATCAGTACGATACATATGGTTTTGACGGTCTGACAGGAACCGAACTGGCACTGAAAAAATACAATTTAGCTCCTGTTGCCCGTGGCAGCTACATTAGGGGAACGACAAATATACAGGACGGTCTGAATAAGATCATTCGTTCCAACGCACAGGCAGTTGTAATGATCGGCACATACAAACCCTGTGCAAGATTCATTTTGGAAGCGCGTAAAAAAAACTTCGATCCCATTTTTTATAATGTCTCCTTTGTGGGTGGAGATGAGCTTGCGAGATTGCTTCATAATGACAACTCAGCCCAGGTTATCCTCTCTCAGGTAGCCCCTTCCCCTACCCTCTCGCCCCACGATCAGGGGACAGATGGAGATCCGGGATATGTGGAACTCCTCAAACGCTACTTTCCGGGCGACTCACCCAACAGCATCGGCCTGGAAGGTTTTTTCAATGCTAAAGTATTGGTGAGCGGCCTACGCAAAGCCGGTTATCATCTCACCAGAAAAAAATTCATCCATGCCATCGAATCCATCCACAGCCTGCCCCTTACCCCAAAACTCAAAGCCTCTTTCAGCGATTCGGACCATCAAGGATTGGACACCGTCTATTTTACACGCTTGGTCAATGGCACCTTTGTCACGTTTTCGGATTGGAACGCGGTAAACACTTCATCGCTCCTCCCCATCGAAACGCCTGCTTCTCCCGAAAAAAACAGGCTGAAAACGGAAAACACAGATGCTCATTAAACTGACAAATCTGGACCTCAACCAAAAAATTTTCTTCACAACCCTGGCTGTGATTTTGAGTATAAGCGTTATCATTGCTTTTCTGGCCCGCTGGATACTCGTTTCCAGCCTGACGGATGAACTGTATCACCGTGGAGAAGCCATCGGTCATAGTATTGCAGAACGAGCCAGGGGATATATCCTGGACGACAATAAACCACAGCTCGTAACCCTGGCATTCGATGCTGCCTACCTGGGTGACCGCAAAACACTTGTTTCCTACATCTTCATTTCAGACAGCGAAAACCATGTTCTGGCCAATACTCTTACCTCGCCATTTCCCGAACAACTGGCCCGAGCCAATCTCATTCCCCCGGATAAGGATTCGAGCATCCGTCTTTTGCACATCATGGAGACACCGACTCTGGATATCGCCGTTCCAATCAATGAAGGCATCTATCGGATCGGGGCTGTTCACGTCGGACTGGACAAGGCGCGTATTGACGCCTTGGTCAGCAAACTCCGAACCACCTTTCTGGGGTTTATTGCGCTTGTCAGCATTATCATCTTTTACATTTCCTACCGGCTGGCAAATTACATATCCGGTCCGGTCACCCGTCTGACACGTATTTCGGACGAGCTCTCCAAAGGCAACTTCGACATTGATCCAGAACTTGAAGGAATGGACGGCTGGAGTCCTACAAATTGCCCGGCATATGAAAATACCGACCTTCCCTGCTGGCATTTTGACCAAACGTTGGGAAACGAATCCAATCTTCTTGGAAAACCTGAAAACAGATCATGTTCCCACTGCATGTTTTACGCGGAATCTTCAGGAGATGAAGTGACCCGTCTTGCGGCGTCTTTTCGCAACATGGTTTGGAGCATCCGTCTTTACCGCCGTAAGATCAAAGAGTCCGAGCTCAAGTACCGGTCTCTTTTCGCCAGCGGGCCAGACCCCATCCTGGTCGTCAACCAGCAAAGCCTGCAGATTCTCGACGCCAACCCAAGAGTGGAAGAAACATACGGCTACACCAAACAAGAACTGAAAGACCTATCCTACAATACAATCCAGCCGGATTTCGAGACCTCGACTCTGAAAACTTTCGAGTCCCCATTTGAACGAGGGCAATGTGTCTATCTGCCCAAAGTGATTCAATACCGAAAAAACGGAGAGCCGTTTTACGTCAATCTTCATGCCTGCCCCATCAGCTATAAGGGCAGCCTTGCGATCATCATTGCTGCAAACGATATAACCGAACTCATGGAAAAAGACGCCCAACTCATCCAGGCCAGCAAGATGAAAACCCTGGGTGAAATGTCGGCCGGCATTGCCCACGAACTTAATCAACCCTTGAACGCCATCAAAATGGGCAGCGACTTCCTGACCATGTTGGCGGATTCTGACGGAGAAATCCCTCTTTCCCACCTACATCAGGTCTCTGAGGAAATCAGCGTTCAGGTTGACCGTGCAACAGAAATCATCAATACCCTAAGAGCTTTTAGCCGAAAAACGGAAATGGGCAGAGAACGGGTGAACCTGAATAATACAATACGAGGCGTTCTGCGCATCATAGGGCAACAACTGCGCCTTTCCAACATCACGATAGCCCTGGACCTCGAAGAATCCATCCCGCCCGTATCGGCACATGACAACCGCTTGCAACAAGTACTCTTCAACCTCATCAGCAACGCCAGGGACGCAATCATTTCCCAACACGACAATGGAGCTCTTGTCGACGATAGGGCCAGTACGCACTCTCCTCAAAAAGAGTTCCATGGCCGGATACTCCTTTCAACCTTCTTCCAGAAAGGGAATGTGACTCTCCGCATCCAAGACAACGGTACAGGTATATCCCAAGAGACCCAGGAACGTATATTCGAGCCTTTCTACACAACAAAGGAAATCGGACAGGGTATGGGCCTGGGGCTTTCCATTTCCTATGGAATCATTAAGGATTACAAAGGAGAAATCCGCATTGACAGCGAGCCGGGCAAAGGGGCAGTTTTCTATCTGTCCTTTCCTCCTGCCGCAAGTGATTTACCACGACAAGGAGCCCGGTAATGAAAATTCTGGTAATCGACGACGAAAGCCCTACCCTCTCCATGTTTCGCCTTTTTTTGGAAACCTATCAGCATGAAGTCCTGACAGCGGAAAATGGAGAGGACGGACTGAAGCTCTTTGAACGGGAAACACCTCCCGTTGTACTGACCGACATCAAAATGCCCGGCATGGACGGAATAGAAGTACTCAAGCGGATAAAGCAATCTTCACCGCTCACTGAAGTGATTATCATTACAGGACACGGAGACATGGAACTGGCCATTCAGGCGTTGAATCTGGACGCAGCGGATTTTGTTCACAAGCCCATCCAGAAGACCGCCTTGGATAAGGCCCTCGAACGTGCCGCCGAACGAATCCGTTTGAATGAATCACAATCGGGAAGGGTATCGGGAATGGAAGAAGACGGCCTATACGTCATTGAGATAGGAGACAACATCACATCCCGTACAGAACCGCTCCTTCTTGAAGAGCTGAACAAAGCCCTGAAGACGCGTCTTCCTTTATTGGTCAGCTTTAACGAAAACGTGTCGCTCAACGGCGCGGGAATGGCTGTGTTTACGCAGATTCTTCGCGAATGCAACGACGAGAACATTCCAACGGCCCTCACGGGACTCTCCGAAAATTTCAGTAAAGTCTTTGAAATCGTCGGCATAGCCCGTCTTACATCCATACACGAGAGCAAAGCTCAGGCCCGGGAATGGTTAAAAGCATAATAATGTTTTTTGGCTTTTAGCAGGCCATTGAAAGAAGCCTAAAGCGCAAAGCGCATTAGGCTTCAAATTGTAAATCCCCAAGGCCATACGGCAATAGTTTGGCCTTCTCTGGTTAGAATGGGATCGGGGAACCCCAGGGGAGGTACGCCATCCGAAGGCATATGTAGCGTGTTGGCCATACGGATGGTTGTTCAATGGCAAAGGGGCCGTTATTCACCCTGCCCGTTCACTTGTTTTCCGGGACGTCCATTTGGACGTCCCGGTTTATTTTGTCAGGATTTAAAAACCTTCAAAGGTTTTGCCAAACCGGCCAGGAATTGCTTTCTGGTCATGGAACCGGGCGTAACGGGCACATCCGCCTCGGCTACCACGTGCTCCCAATAATCTTCGGGGGCTTCCTGGCACAGAAAGATAACGCGTACACTGTCCTCATCCGCAAGCATTGCGTCAGGATGCGTCTTCTGTACCTTTTGCAGACGCTCAGCCGCCAATTCCAACATATCCTCACGATCGCCAAAATTCATGGCGCCGGTAGGACATGAGGTCACACAAGCTGGTTTGAGTCCATTATGCAGCCGGTCCACACACATGTCGCATTTACTCCACACGCCAGTATCAGAATTCCGACGGGGAATGTTATACGGACACAGTTCTTCCGGATCGGTGATGTCATCGATAGCTTTTGTTTTCGAGGTATAAATGACGGCTCCGGTCTCAGAATCTACCAGGATTGCACCTTCATCATACCCATCGGCAACAGCCTTGCAGGGCGGTTCCACGCAATGACGGCACTGATCGGGGAAAAACAACCACTGCAATACACCGTTTTTCACCTGTTCCTGAAAACGCACCAGCTTGTACGTTATAAAAGACAAATCCTTCGGGTTCTGGTGAGAGCCCCAATTGTGGGTTTCTTCGGCAGGCAGTTTATGCCACTGCTTGCAAGCTACCTGACACCCACGGCATGCCGTACACTTGGTAAGGTCGACGAAGAAGCTTTTACTCATGTTGAACCTCCTTTACGCCTTCCTTACATTGACCATGAAGGCCTTGGTTTCCGGAATACCCGTGTTGGGATCGCCAACGGACGGTGTCAGCAGGTTAGCCGAATCGCCACCATTTTTCGGGAAGACCCAACCGTAATGCCAAGGGATACCAACCTGATGAATGGTTGTTCCCTGAATATTGAAGGGAGCGAGACGCTCGGTCACAATCGCGATGGCCCACAGTTTGCCGCGCGGATTTTCAACGATGACCTTTTCGCCGTTTTCGATTCCCTTCATCTTGGCCAGCTCAGGACTCATTTCACAGAACATCTGTGGCTCGGCCTCAAGCAGCCAGGGAGTGAAGCGGGTCATAAGTCCGGTCTGCCAATGCTCGGTAACCCGATATGTGGAGCACACAAAAGGATAACGAGGATCGCATACGGACTTTGTTTCCTTGGCAAAGGCAAGCGCTGTGGGGCTATGAAGCCTCTTGGAGAAGGGATGCTTTGACACCGGACATTCCAAAGGTTCGTAATATTCCGGGAACGGACCGTCAGCGCGGCCAGGACCGAAAATCTGCCCATAGCCATGCTTCTGCATGATGAAAGCGTACTTGCTGCCGGGGGCCCAGCCACCATCAGGCACGTCGCCTTCCCACTTTTTGCCGTTCCATTCGATAACCGGCTTCTCGGGAGCCCAAGGCTGGCCCTTGAGGTTCACTGATGCGCGGTTGTACAGGATACGGCGGTTAACCGGCCAGCACCAGGCCCAGTTGGGGTACAAGCCGATATTGGCCTGCATTTCCGTCTGGGTCCGATCACGACGCGCAGCCATGTTTCCCTTGTCCGTGTAGGAGTTGCAATACAGCCAGTTGCCAGAACAGGTAGATCCATCATCCTGTAGAAAGGCAAAGCTGGGAACCTGCTGCCCCTTTTTGAAGAGCTTTCCCTTGACCATGGTATCGCGCAGGAAGAACCCGTTGATGCGTTTGGCCACCTTGTGCGCATCAAACTCACCATGTTCGTTGACGTTATCCCAGGTCAGGTTACGGATAGGATCGGGGTATGCCCCCCCATCCTTGGCATACAGTTCCTTCACCTTGACCATCAATTCATGGATGATATCGCCATCCGGAACTGTACCGGGAAGCGGCTTGGGCCCTCGATAGCGCCATTGCATCCAACGTCCAGAGTTGGTGATGGAACCTTCTTTTTCAATGGACACCGCGCACGGAAGGAAAAAGACCTCTGTCTTGATTTCCTCGGGCTTCATGTTCGGGCCCTTCCAGAACGAACCGGTTTCGTTCTCGAAGATGTTGACATTGACCATCCAGTCCAGTTTGGACATGGCCTCACGCGTCTTGTTAGCGTTGGCGCCGCCACAAGCCGGGTTCTGTCCCCAGGCAAAAAAGCCTTTAAACTTGCCCTGCAGCATTTTGTCGAACATGACCAGCCAGGAGTATTCCTTGGCACTGGCCGATTCGAGCTTGGGCAGGTACTGGTACCCCACTTCCGGTGCCACATCCTGCCACATGGACCGGATCAGGCTCGCCGAATACTTGGGATAGTTGCCCCACCAGTTGGCGCTTTTGGGGGCATGGCTTACGGGAGTATACGCTTTGTTGTATTCAGCAAGGGTGGCTTGTGAAGCCTTCGGTGTCTTCAGGTACCCGGGCAAAATGTGGAACAACAGACATTGGTCGGTTGATCCCTGCACGTTGGACTCACCGCGCAGTGCGTTGACTCCACCGCCGGCCACACCAATGTTGCCCAGCAACAATTGGATTATCCCCATGGAACGGATATTCTGCACACCAACGGTGTGCTGGGTCCAGCCCATGGCATACATGATGGTTCCCGACTTGTCGGCTTTGCCCGTGGCTGCATATGCCTTGTAAACCTTGAGCAGGTCTTCCTTAGCCGTGCCGGTAATCTTGACGACCTTGTCGAGGGTGTACCGGCTGTAGTGCTTCTTCAGCAACTGGAACACGCACCGGCTGTGCTTAAGGGAAGGATCCTTTTGAGGTACGCCGTTTTCATCCATTTCAAAAGCCCACTGGCCCTTGTCATATGATCCGGTTTTGGGATCAAAACCGGAAAAAACGCCGTCCTTGAAGCTGTACTTTTTACTCACAATAAAAGAAGCGTTGGTGTAATCCACCACGTATTCTTTAAAGAACAGCTTGTTATCAAGGATATACTTGATGAATCCGCCCAGAAAACCGATGTCCGCCCCGGAACGGATGCGGGCATACATGTCTGCCTTGGCCGATGTACGGGTGAACCGCGGATCCACATGAATAAGTGTGGAGCCTTGTTCCTTGGCCCTCATGACCCACTTGAAGGAAATAGGATGGTTTTCGGCAGCATTGCTGCCCATGATAAGGATACAATCACTGTTCTTGATGTCGATCCAGTGGTTGGTCATCGCACCGCGTCCGAACGACTCTGCCAGAGCCGCAACAGTGGCGCTGTGTCAGATACGTGCCTGGTGCTCTATGTACACCAGGCCGAGAGAGCGGAGAAAGGTCTGATAAAGCCAGCACTCTTCGTTATCCAAGGCTGCCGAACCAACCGAAGCTATTCCTTCGGTACGGTTGACGACCTGGCCCTTTGAGTTTTTGGTCTCAAAGGTTGCATCCCGTGTTTCCTTGATGCGATGGGCGATACGTTCCAATGCCCATTCCCATGACTTTTCTTCCCAGTGGTCACTGTACGGAGCGCGGTACATCACGCTTGTGGGGCGCTTGTCGTTTTCCGCAAGCTGCCAGATGGATGCGCCTTTGGCGCACAAAGCGCCTTCGTTCACTGGATGATCGGGATCGCCCTCAACGTTGATGGCACGCCCCGATCCGTCTTTCGCCGTATGCACAATGAGGCCGCATCCCACGGCACAGTAACAGCATACGGAAGTGGTTTGTTTGGCCCAGTTCAGCTTGAGCAGCTGCGCTTTGGCCACGGTAGGCTTAAGGTCAAATCCCAAGCCGCCAAAGGCAGCGGCCGCCGCGACCGTTCCTCCGGCTTTGAGGATGGTTCTCCGTGAAAGATCCATTATGCCTCCTCACTTTTTTGAAATAAACAACCTAACGTCCGCGTATTTCCCGCCCCAGTGCAACGAGCAAAGCATAGCCCGCGCTTCGGGGAGAATAAAAATACACGTCCACAGCCGACGCCTCATGCCGAATCTCCACAAGCCTGCATGTTGCTCCCGCAACACAAATTGCCGTCAGGTCAAAGCCCAGCCCGGAAAAAGGCAGGGAATTGGTAGACGACGACTCACGGCCCGACAAAGGAGGTTTAGAAAGCGATTGGTCAACCATGACTGCCTCGCTGTTTTGGTGACGGGGCAATACAACGTCCCCACCACAGATATTTGATCATGTTCAAAAACTAGAAAAACCGAGTAGGAAATGCAAAATAAGGGGACTTACTTGAGCACTGGAACCAAAGAGCAAATGCGTTCGGCGAGCAGGGGAAAAATATCCTGCCCCCTGTTGTTGTAACGGAACTCCAATTCCTTCAAATAAAGAGGAAAACGCCGCGAAGTAACACCATTATACTGGCGCAGGCGCTTCCGGGCGTACCCCCAAAAATGTCCAGGCAGGGTGTCGAGGTAAGGACTTTTGCCGCCGATAGTGGCAAAATTGAGAGGAAGGTGTTCATCGCCGCAAAAAATCAGAGCATCATAATGCCGATAGCGGTCCGTGTAGACGATATTTCCCATACGGGTCAGCTTGAGTCGAAAATTCATATTAAAATGCAAGACCGTTTCCGCTTGGATGTGCGGAACATGGTCTATAAAAACCCATCCGCTTTTCTCGATGATACCGAAGACAGGATAATTGGTCATACGGCCTTCACGCCGCTCCAGGCTGATCTTCTTCCCATCAAAACCGAGATCCAGGCCGGAATCTCCACATAACAGTTGTGGCGCATCCAAGGCGGACACGAGTATGGCGAAACGCAAGGCTGTAAGCGCCTTATAAACGGTATTGTAGGAAAGCTTGAGTTGCGGGGCCATTTTATTGGCCGTGAGATCCAGCTCGAAAAGTTTGATAAGCCGCATCCAATCCCGACAAGACAGCCCACCGGTATTGATCCAACGCCTGGAAAAATCATGGTAGGTGTACTTGCAGCTCGGACAACGATATCGCTTGTCGGCAAGCGTATAAACTTTGGTATGGCCGCACTTGGGGCAGACAACCTTACCTTTGGTCCAGCAGAACTGAAGCAGATAACGCCGAGCGGCGACCTCGGATCGCGTATGCCGTTCGTACTCTATAAGGTCCACGCTTTCCCCGAATTTTTCATCAACCACCTATGGCGGACATTCTACGCGAGGCCACGGAAACCTTTTCACGCTGGCGGCAAAGTATCTCGTACCCCAATGGCTTATTCTGCATGGCCAGTCTGATAACCTTCAACAATTGCTGCTTTCCCATCTTCGGCGAACGCAATAATGGACGGAGCCGGAACTCCCGGTCCGAAAAAAGACAGGGTCTCAGTTTGCCATCCGAAGTAATGCGCAAACGGTTGCATGATCCGCAAAAATGATTGCTGAGCGGAGAAATAACCCCCAATCGCCCTCTTCCGCCTTGCATTGTAAACATGCGGGCTGGCCCGTGAGAACCGCCGACATACTCCACCGGAGTGAGAGAGACCAGGGTTTGCGACTCGGCAAGGATATCGTCGGCAGACCAGTACGCGGACTGATTCCACCCAGTAGCCTCTCCCATAGGCATATATTCTATGAAGCGAACATCCAAATCCTTGTTTTGAGCCAGCTTGAGAAAACCAGGAAGTTCATTATCGTTAACGCCTCTCATGGCAACGACATTGATTTTGACTTTGATCCCTACGTCCAATGCCTCGTCTATACTGGCCATGACACGGGAAAACATATCGCGCCCAGTGATGGCGGAGAACTTCGAGGCATCAAGGGTATCCAAAGAAATATTCAAAGCATGCAGCCCGTTGGCCTTAAGCTTCCTGGTCTGTCCAGCCAGCAGAGTGGCATTGGTTGTCATTCGAATACTCATATCCGGATGACGCTCCGCAACCATGCCCAAAAAATCAGCAATCCCTTTTCGGACAAGAGGCTCTCCACCAGTCAATCTGATTTTACGTACCCCAAGGTCATGCGCCGCAGTGACCAGAGCCAGCATTTCCTCATAGCGCAGCACATGGTCGTGCGGCATAAAACTATAATTGCTGGTGTTCCAACAATACCTGCAACGCAAGTTGCATCTATCCGTCACGGAAAGCCGCAGATAACTGATCCCACGCCCGTGATTGTCCTTGAATTGTATTGCCTGGGGAGCTGAGTCACAACGGTTCATTGACTTTTTCCAGTTCCTGCATGATTTGTAAATCGGCAGGATAATTGAGGTTGAAAAAAGGCTTGGCGTCCTGGACGCAATACCGAATATGATGGCGAACTTCTGGAGCCATTATTACGGAAAGTTTGTGCAGACCACTGGCAAGAGCTTCTTCCATCAACACTGCTGCTCCTGGCTCATATATGGAAACCAAAGCCTCAATATATCCGGTATCGTCCTGAAGCCACGTTGTCATCAACGTATCCGGATGTCTTTTATTCCTTGCAGCTATCAACCGCTGCAAGGAAACATCGTCCAAAAAAGGCAAATCACACGAAATAACCAAAAGTGGCCGATTTATCTTTTTCAGAGCCGTAAGGATACCTCCGACAGGCCCCATCCCAGGACTTTCATCAAGCATCCACGGTACTTCCAGTCCATGATCTTGTGCATTGCGTCCCACAACCCACACCTCGGAAACCATGCGCTTCAACTGCTCAACAGCCCGACTGAGCAAATCCTGCCCATCAAAAACAACCTGCGCCTTGTCTTTCCCCAGTCGACGACTCTTTCCCCCAGCCAAGACGATTCCCACCAAATCCGAAGCATCAAGCTTATCAAAACTCATCATAAGCCACTCTGCCTGCATTGTGAAACACAGTGAACCGCTTTTCGTGCTCACGGCAAAAGCCTAATAGCGTAAGATCGTTGGCAATAGCCAAGTCGAGGGCCGTGGAAGTAATGGCCGAGCGGCTGACGATGAACCTGAAACCGCATTTCAATGCTTTGCTGCATAGGCTGGCCGTAACCCGGGCTGAAACAAAAAGAACAAGATTTGCCGGATTTTTATCCTCACAAAGCGCCCACCCTGCCAAACGATCAAGACAGTTATGTCTGGCAATATCTTCGGCCCTCTTAAGAAACCGCCCTGAAGCAGGGTGGTATACCGAAGCCCGATGGAAACAGCCGGTACCATCCCACAATCCCTGCTCTCGAATAAAATCGCTTGCAGCCTGGAGAACTCCGGGGCCATCCATCAACAGATTGTCTGTCACTGAAACCGAGAGAGCTCTCGGCTCAAAAGCAATTGTATAATTTCTACTTGTCCTACCATTATGCACTGATTCGCCGGATGATACAATGGATGGATGCCCCCCTGCGCTTCCCCATTCCACATATGCGTGACCGAGCACAAGCTGTTCCAAGCCCACAGGATAGGCCCACAAATCAGCCTTCCGCCCATCTGGCCCCTCAATGCATACTCTCTGCTCAAGGCTCACGACGTCATGAAAATCACGCCAAACGCCGTCCCGAAACATTCGACAGGGAACCGAACGGTGATCTTCCCCTAGCTTCATGTTTAAAATCCCCAGGCCGAAGACGTGGGGCGCATAAAGCCTTCATTCCCAGCGGCAACGTCCAAAGGCAAAGATTCCAAATCATCCAATGTCGGGTAGGAGATGCGGTCAAGGTCGCGAAAATCAGCTGTTTTGATATAAGAATGGCAGGAATCGCAAACATGCACCTGATATCCGGGGGCATCTTGTGACGTAAAATAACGCAACTTATCGGTATTTTCTTCAAGACAGTAGGGACACTGCAGACGCTTGGCCTTATATTCGTGATGACAGAATGAACAGGTCAGCATTCTGAAGCCTTCCTTCCCCTCAAGTCGAGCCATCATTGGCGAGCTACCACAGATAGGACAGTGACCGTAAATCCAGGTTTTTTCCTTGTCAATTCGCAGTGCCAGCTCACCAGCGAGTGAATCCAATGAAGGAGATAAACTTGCCGAAGCCAAAAATTCATAAAGCTTGGGAGTCCCCGGGACGGACACGGAAAGCTCTCTGAACATTGCCGTCCGGTCTGCAATATATTCGTCAAAAAGCTTGCGACGAAAAAACCTCCCTTCCGCCTCCGCCTGTTTCACAAGCTGGGCGTTCTCAGCAAGCACTCCTCCTGCACGCCAGCACAGCTCAAGAAGCATGTCGAAATTTTCCCCCGCATTTTCAAAATCTGCTATGAAGGATTGTCTGGGTAAAACGGGTGCTCCCATTAACATTTTTTCTTTGGGCACCAGCTCACTTTCAGGTACAGAGAAGGTAGGAATTTTTTGTGAGGCTTCGCGTTGAAGCTCAACCACCTGTGAAATGAAATAAACCAAAGCCGGAGGAATAGCCGTGTTGCGCTGCAAGGCATTGAGCTTTCGCTCCACACCTTTGAACCGCCCTACTGAATGTTCAAGCATACTTGTTCTCCTCTCCTTTGCCTTGAACCAAGACAGATTGGCTCGTCTCCGTCAAAAACTCTTAATTGCTCTTGTTTTTGCACATTTTTATGTTTATTAACATGATATAAAAGGAATAATTCAAAACAAACCATGCTTGCATGGCAAAAGCAATATCATCCTTAAAAACAATATAATTTCATTATGTTATAATTTATAAAGTTTCAAAATTAAAGTAATATAGTTTCAAAGGGTATCTTTTTTTAACTATGCCAAATTTGGCATATGGCAATTCTGGTCTATTGAGGTATGATGAATCCATCAAAAAACCTAATATGGGAAGGAGATCATCTATGAAACGTTTTGCGCTTCTTTTGTGTTTGTTCTGCCTCTTGAGCATGCCCGTACAATCTCAGGCTGCCCAGGCAGAGCTGATGCTGGCAACCACCACCAGCACAGACAACACGGGGTTGTTGGACTATCTCATGCCCGAGTTCACTAAAGACACAGGAATCAAAATCAAATGGGTGGCGGTAGGTACAGGGAAAGCCTTGAAGATGGGGCAGAACTGCGACGTTGATGTCCTTCTGGTCCATGCTCCGCCCACGGAAAAGAAATATGTAGCCGATGGATATGGAGTAGACCGCAGGCAAATCATGTACAATGATTTTGTCATTATCGGACCGGATAATGACCCTTGTGGCATTAAAGGCATGACCGTAGCCGATGCCTTGAAGGCCGTCGAATCCAAGCAATGTGTTTTCGTCAGCCGTGGCGACAACTCGGGAACCCACAAAAAAGAACTGAAACTGTGGGCTGCTGCAGGACTGCCTGTCCCAGACAAAGCCGAGTGGTACGTACAAACTGGCCAAGGCATGCTGTCCACGATCAATGTTGCAGCCGAACGCAAAGGGTATACCATGACAGACCGTGGTACCTACAGTAAATTTGAGGCCAACAAAAAAGGTAATCCACCTCTGGTCATCGTGGTTGAGGGAGACAAAAACCTGTTGAATCAATACAGCGTGATCGCGGTCAACCCTGATCGCTGCAAGAATGCCAAGTACGACCTTGCCACCAGTTTTTCCGAGTGGATGGCCAGCGCCAGGGCTCAAAAGCTCATCAAAGACTTTAAGTTATTGGGTAAGCAATTATTCACCCCTAATGCGCAATAAAAAGTAAACTCAACAGGCACCGATGTCCTACGACTCGGTGTCTGTTTCCCAGTAACCAGTTCCCTCAATACCACCCCAGCCTCCCGGTGCAGACACCGTGGACGAGCAGATTCTCGGGAGCAGCTTTTGGATTTTCTTGCGGAAGGTTTACTGAAAGCTTTTTTTCTCCTCTTCAGCCTGGACCCGGAAACTTTTGCGGCCGTCCAAGTGACTGTCATTGTGTCCAGCCTTTCGGTCGGGGCAACTCTGGTGGCCGGCATTCCTCTTGGCTTTATACTCGGCTACGCAGACTTCCCGGGTAGACGCTGGCTGCGTCTCATTGTAGATACGCTGCTGTCTTTCCCCACCGTGGTTATCGGCCTTTTGGTGTACGCCTTTCTGACCCACAATGGCCCACTGGGGCAATTCAACCTGCTTTTCACAATCTCCGGGATGGCCTTGGGACAAATTCTGCTAGGACTCCCCGTTGTCATTGCCCTGACAGCCACAGCCATAGAGACACAAGACTCACGACTTCGCCTTACACTGCAAACTTTGGGCGCCAACAAACGCCAAGTGGCGATGACAAGTCTGTGGGAAGCTCGCTATGCCCTTATGCTTGCCGGTGTTACAGCTTATGGGCGCATTGTCTCCGAAGTTGGCATTTCCATGATGGTCGGAGGCAACATCAAGTGGCATACGCGGACCATAACGACTGCCATCGCACTGGAAACAGGTAAAGGACAATTCGCCATGGGGATAGCCCTAGGGATAGTACTTTTGGCCATTGCCTTCTGCGTAAACCTGTCCGTTGCCCACTTCAAAAAAAGAGCCTCATTATGAATTCCATATACAGGCTCCAAAATCTCAGACAAAAATTTCAGAATCGTGAGGTATTGCGCATCAATGACCTTTCGATTGCCGCTGGAGAAATACTCGGGCTGGTTGGTCCAAATGGAAGTGGCAAAAGTACTCTTCTTTCTTTGCTGGCTTTTTTACGCCCGCCAACAGAGGGAATCATTCTATACAAAGGACGCCCTGCACTGACCGACCATGAATCCCGACGCCATGTTACGCTACTTGATCAAGACGCGTATCTCCTCAAACGCTCGGTTTTCGAGAATATAGCTTACGGGCTCCGAGTTCGGAGAGAGACACACGACATTGAATTACATATCAACGAGGCCATGGACATGGTAGGCCTACCGCCAGACAAATTCTCCCGACGCAAGTGGTTTGAACTCTCTGGAGGAGAAGCACAACGTGTAGCCTTGGCCGCACGTCTTGTTCTACGACCAGAGGTTCTCCTGTTGGATGAGCCTACCAGTAGTGTGGACGTTGCCAGCGCCCAGCGCATGCATGAAGCTGTCCTGGAGGCAAAAAACTCGTGGAAAACAACCTTGGTAATAGCCAGTCACGACCAGACATGGCTCCACGGGGTTTGCGACACATACGTAGACCTGACTCTACAACCTTAAACGAACAAGCCCATGGAGCCACTGTTGAAAGCCGTTAGCATTGTAGGGTTCAAAAAAACCGGCAAAAGCACCCTGGCCGTTCTTTTGGCCGAGGAACTCAAAAAACAAGGATACACAGTTGCTGCCGTCAAGCATTCTGTCCACGGCTTTGACAAAGAAGGCACCGACACAGCCCAACTCTCCGAGCACTGTGAAAGCGTCGTTGGAATAAGCGGGGAAGAAACATTTATCTCATGGCCAGGAGGAAAGCGGCAAATAACCGACCTTCTTCCTTTGATGCGTGCTGACGTGTTGCTTATGGAAGGTGGAAAAAACCGAGGCTGGCTCCCCCGCATACTCTGCACAACAAACACCCCCGAAAAAGATAGAGCTGCGCTCAAGCCTCACCTGTCCATAGGCGAGACAAACATGGAAGAGTTGAGGTCCCCCAAAGCAGCGCAGGTCGTCAGCAACCTTGCTCGTCGCATCCTGGAAAAAGGATTTATTCTTCCCGGCCTGGACTGTGGAGAATGCGGCATGCCCGATTGTGAAGCCATGAGTTCGGCAATTGTTGCAGGCACACATAATCCTGGAGATTGCCAAGCACGAAAGACTCAAGTTGAAGTCAGTGTCAACGGAAGCACACTGGCTATGGGCGGGTTTGTTGAAGATATCGTTGCGTCGACGATCCGAGGTCTTCTTTCACAGCTCAAGGGGTACACTCCAGGAGAAATCCGAATTCGCCTCCCCAAAGAGTAACCCCCTCTTGGCATGCTGCTCTTTTTCATTTCACATAGTATCTGCTCTCAGCATATGGCGTCCTCAGCATGTAAGGTCCGCCCTTCAATTTCATGTTGGCACTCCCTGCTGTAGCAGGTAACAACACCATTGAAGACCCAAGACAAGGGAGAGCTACATGCACAAATTCACGGCTGCAGCCTTTCACCGGGTTGTTGAAGCTTGCTCGAGTAGCATTTTTTCACGTTGGGATTGGTGACCACAAACAGACATTCAGCAGGGCGCTGAACTGCACTGACACCATGACCTGATCGCGAGGGGCTTGGTGAGCATTGATAATGAAATAATAGTGATGATCCGCATGTGCCCAAAAGGAATACACGAACCAAGCCGATACGGAGAATTACGGCCTAACAAACAAGAAAAACAAAGAATAATGAAATTTCTGGTATAAGCCGCATACAAAAAGCCCCCGCCAAAAAGACGGGGGCGTATTTTTTTTGCACGCTGTTGAAGAGCTGCGAACCTATTTGTTGATGTCGGTCCGAACCTGCTGCAACAAGCTCATAGCTTTTGCAAGCTTGTCGGCCTGCGTTTTGTCCAACTGTGAACCGATGTACCCAAGCTTGTTGGTGGCATCGTTAATCGCATCTGTGATGATGGCACGCTGCATGGCAACGGGCATCTGAGCAAGCTGCTGTTCCATGGTGTCAACGGAACCGGTGAGGCCCACAACCTGGCCTTCAATTTCGCCAACTTGCGTTTTCATGGTGGTAACTTCGCCTTTAAGGCCGGAAAGTACTTTAACTTCCTTGCCAAGGCCATCAAGATTCTGGTTCAGCCCAAAGAAAAGGACTACAACCAATACCACCGACAAAATAGAAATGATCAAGGAAACCTTGCTCATATCACGTCCTGTAGCCATCCCCTCCTCCTCAGCCATAGCCTTTGACTCGGCTTCTTTGCTTTGCGAGTAATCTTCAATTGCGTGTAATTTTTCCGGATTGCTCATTTTGACCTCCATCTCGGTAGTAATTCGCAACTGACAAACGTGTTTTTTTCGGTAGGATTTACATATACAATACGCCGTTGAAAATCAACACCAACAGGGCGTAACACCATGGATACAAGGAACAGATTGACTTCTGCACCACAAGCAGTATCATAGTATAATACTATGAAATAGTGGTGCAACACGTTTTCCTTTCTAAATATTGCAAATTATTCTCCATACCTTAAACGGATATATAAAAGACATGGAAAAGAATAATGGCAAAGCAAAACAGATACCAAAAAATGATGTACTGGAACAGCAAGACTCGTATTCCCTGCGTGATAAGCTTATGGGATTCGGGGAAAGATCGATACGTAAAAGCTATTATCCAGAGCTCCAAGAGAGACTTGAAGATCTTGAGAGATTTCGCAATCTTTTAGATCAAACTAAAGATGCAATATTCCTTATTGAAGAGAAATCAGAATGCATATCTGATGTTAACATTTCAGCTTCTAAATTACTAAACGCACCCAAATATCAAATCATAGGGAAAAAATACAATAGCATTTTCCCCTCTTCAATCACTGAAGGAATACAAGGTCTTTTTAAAACGCAGGAGGAGTCAGCCGATATTCAAGGGCGTTTCCCTACTGACAAGAAAAAAAAATTCATCCATGCCGAGCTCAATGTAAAGCGGGTGGCTCAAGGGGACACAACATATGGTGTTGTTGTCGCAAGGGATATTACCAGACGCTACACACAAGAGCAGGCAATTAGGCAAAGCCTTAACGAAAAGGAAGTCCTCTTACGAGAAATCCACCACCGCGTAAAAAATAACCTGCAAATCATCTCCAGCCTGCTCAGTCTGCAATTGTCATTTGACAAAGACAAAGACGCAATTGACATCCTGGACACTGCTCAACGCAGAATTCGCGCCATGTCTCTGGTCCACGAAAAACTGTACCAATCAGAAAACCTGGCACAAATAAACCTGTACAGCTATATAAAAAGCCTGACCCAGTATCTGGGCGGTGTCCCCGATTCCCCTCAAAATGTAGAAATTGTTGTCAACATCGGGACCGTAACACTCTCTGCCGATTTAGCCATCCCTTGTGGTATGATCGTCAGCGAGCTTATATCCAATAGTCTCAAGCACGCATTTAAAGACTCTACCGGTGGCCGTATCATAATTGCTCATTCCTTCACTGATGACGGCGACCATCGTTTACAGATAAAAGACAACGGGGAAGGACTTCCTGAATCCTTCAATCCGGAAGCAACTCCTTCTCTGGGAATGCGGCTTGTTCATACGTTAGCAGCCCAAATTAAAGCTCAAATTGAAATCGACACCAGCCACGGCACCTGTTTTACTCTGATATTTCCTCAGTCAAGGTATTAACTTTTTTTTGTTTTTCCCACATCAACACATTCTGGGTGTATCAATAGATAAGAAGCCCCCTGTCCCTTTTGCTCCCCTTCGAAGGTGCTGCTTTACATGGTATTTCTATTCCAAATCAAACGATTGTTTTGTCTCCATGTTTTTCCATGCCAAAAGGCCTTCCCATCCGATTATTTTTTTTGTTTCTGTCCCAAAAAATAGGACCACGTCCAGAAATTCTGGACACGTCCAGAAAAAGTACACACTCAACTCCAATATTCTGACATTTTACTCTCAAAAATCCTCGTTTTTCTCTCAGAATCAAAGAAACAACTTTGGCACGCTATTTTCATAGGGATTACTAATACCGGGGAACAGGTCGCCACTTTAAGGTGACAAAGAAAGAACGATGGGAGGTGCCTTATGAGTTCCATGAAGCAGATTAGCACTGTAGTCCATGAAATGCTCATTGATGATCGAGGTTCTGCAAAGATGATCGCCGAGCAACTGGGAAAGCCGTATCCGACCTTGATGCGCGAACTCAATCCGTGGGACAAAGGCGCCAAGCTTGGAGCAGACACCTTATTGCAGATCATGGCCATTACCAACAACTATGAGCCGCTGGAATATATCGCCAGTGCCCTCGGCATGAAGTTGGTAAGGGAGCATTAAAAGCACAACAAATGATAAAAATACCATGTCGGCACTTCCGAGTTTGGCTGGTCCTAAACCACGGAAGGCCGACATGGCGAAATTCACAATACCATCCATTAGTCGATTTATTGAAATATTTTCGAATGATCATTTTCACGTCGGGATTGATGTCCACAAACGGACAATCAGTGTGACGTTGCTTCGTCCTGACGGTATGACGTCCGCCTGGAGTATGCCCGCTGATTCGACGGCATTAGCCTCATTACTCGCTTCGCCTCACTTCACATAACGATCAAGACAATCTACTGCAGGGCAGGGCCGACTGGCTACTGCTTGGCCTGACACCTGGGCTGGACCGGTTTTCCGTGCTGGTGCATCCTCCTCCCCATTGCTCGCATCAACAAAACCAACCGTCTGAACTTCATCAAGCTTGCGAAATTCGTCGCGTCCGGGCTGCTTCGCAGGGTAGCCATCCCCATCGAGCAGGAAGAGGCCTTCAGGACGCTTAGCCGACGCAGGCCCCAGCTCAACTTCTCAAGATCAAGCAACGCATTAAGTGTTGCTGCTAACCAGCGGTGAAGCCGAACCAGAGGCATCAGAAGTGAGCAGGTCGTAACCGCCCTAGGCAGGCTGGAACTGCCTGTGTGATCCACCGTCCCCCCTGCACTGCCTACTGCAGGAGTTAAATTTCACTTCCTGCGAACAGCGCAAAGTCGATAATCAACTTAGATCCATCGCCGAGAATCAGGACGAGGCGAGACGCATCGCCGTACTACGGTCGTTCCCGCGTGGGGGCACCACGCGCGGTGTTCCATCCAGAACGGTTCAACCGCAGCCAGAAGATCACAGCTTATTTCGGCCTTGCGCCTATGGTCCGCCATAGCAGAAAGAAAACGCCTAGGCTAGGCTCACAACAGCGGCTTCGTAGCCTTGCTTGCTGAGTCCGCCTGGCTCTGGAAGCGAAACAACAAAAATGCGCAGGAGTACTAGAACCGAATTTTAGGCCGCACCGGCTTGGCGCAAAAGGCTATTTCCACGGTGGCCCGAAAACTGGCGGCGTAATTGTGGCGGCTGCCCCTCCCGTTACAGACCGCATAACCGGATCGCGACGGGCTTTGGGTAGCATCGACTACAAAAGAAAAATGGCGATCCAACAGTATGACGTCCCGGATTGGTACTTGGTGCCGCTGAGCACGAATAAGAAAGGGAATACATTAAACAAGCCGGTACGGTGAGGGAGAGTACGGCCTAAGAAACAATGAGAACAAAAAATTACGGAGTCCTTGACATGAGTCCGCATAAGAAAAGAGCCGGAATTCCGGCCTTTCTCTTACAAAAACAATATGTTTCACTCATAGCTTCATTTAGAGACAGGAAACGCCTTAAGCAAATCGTAAATTCTGGACCTGGACAGTCCGGAAACACGGCAGGCTTTTTGGATGTCGTGTTGAACATATTCCATAAGGTTACGAATATAGTTGCGCTCCAACGCGGCTATCGCATCCCGGCGAAGGTCCTTCAATTTTGGAAAAGTCGGCCGTTCCTGCAGGGGCACCATGGACTCATCCTCACCCCCAACAAATTTGGACCGTGCTGCGGATACCCGGATATTTTCAGGAAGGTGTTTTGTGTACAGGGTCGATTCGTCACCGGAAACGGCCAAGGCCCATTCCACAGCATTGATCAACTCCCGAACATTCCCCGGCCACTGGTACTTACGCATAGTTTCTACAACTTCGGGCGCGACCGCCTTGATCGGCAATCCGTTCTTTTCGCAAAACCGCGAAACATAGTAAAGAACCAGCTCCTTAATATCATTCAGCCGTTCTCTGAGCGGAGGAATTTCAACCTTGATGGCTCTGATGCGGAACAATAAGTCACTTCTAAACTGC
Organism: Desulfovibrio sp. 7SRBS1; assembly: GCF_049723905.1. NCBI lineage: Bacteria > Pseudomonadati > Thermodesulfobacteriota > Desulfovibrionia > Desulfovibrionales > Desulfovibrionaceae > Desulfovibrio > Desulfovibrio sp. 7SRBS1. Next base: position 873,203 of record NZ_JBJKFD010000001.1, read on the forward strand.
TGTCCCTCAGACATAGCGTCCAAGTCACGGTTCGTCGCCGCCAGCAACCTGAAGTCACTCGAAATTTCTGTTTTACCACCAACCGGACGATACCTTTTTTCCTGCAGCACGCGTAAAAAAGCTTTTTGCAAGCTTAGCGGCATTTCCCCGACTTCGTCCAGGAACAACGTGCCTCCGTCGGCCTGTGTCACTAGGCCAACTCTATCTTTGTCCGCCCCAGTAAAAGCTCCGCGCTTGTGTCCAAACAAAAGAGATTCAACTAAGGTTTCCGTCAACGATGCGCAGTCCACAGTAATAAATGGTCCGCTTTCCCGGTCGCTATTATCATGAATAGCGCGGGCGAACAGCTCCTTGCCAGTCCCAGTTTCGCCATGAATCAAGACATTGAAAGATGTTCCTGCAGCCTGAGACAACACATTCAGACACTCTAGCATTTTGGGACTACTGCCGATAATGCCGCTACGATTCAGGTTGATGTAGTTTGGTTTGTTAAGCTTTTCCTTTCGATACTGTAGCGCACGCACCATGGGAAGTCGCATGGCATCGAGGCTGGCACTTTTTTCCACATAATCCCAGGCACCGCTTTTAATTGCCAATTCAGCGCCGTCCGGCTCCCCTTCTCCGGTCATGATGATGACTTCTGGAGGAGTGCTCCCGGCAAGGATATCCGGAAGTCGTTCCAAGCCGTTTCCATCGGGCATTCGGACGTCAAGAAAGACAACGTCAAACCTTCCGGACTGAGCGCGGGTGACGCCGTCCAGCAGGCTCTGCGTAGCTTCGGAGACATGCCCCATACGTTCCGTCATGCGGACCAACATCCGGCACATGCCTTCATCGTCATCGATGATCAGAATATTACCCATGCGTTACTACACACCAACTCAAGGTTATAAACGAAAACGAGCACTCTTAGGCTTACCTGCGGACAAGGGGGATCCCCCTTGTCCGCAGGATAACTATTTATGGTTGTGGCAATTGTCTCGTTCTTTCAGCTACGAGCCGAAAGAACGGCTGAATAAATCAGCAATAGCCTTCCGGCCATTGTCCTCCAGGAACCTTGTGCCTGTGCCACAAAAATGTTTGGAGGTAATGACGGGTTCACTGACCCTTTCCCAGCGGTCCTTTTCCCATTTAAACCAATCATTCTTCACTTGGCCAAAAACGTACAAAGGCTTGTTGCACAGTTTGGCAAACTCAGCCCCCCAACCCGTTCCACCTTTAACAGTACCATCACCTTGGATGGTGCCCACTACAAAAATCTGATCACCGCTGGAAACCTGCCAGCAAATGCTTTGCAGAATTTTTCTGAAAATAGGTGCGCTGGAGTACTTGCGGGTCATGAGTTTGGAAACATAGGTCATACTCACATCCTTGAGGTGTAACTCCTCAGATGTCAGTATTCTCACGCCCCGAGTACGTTCTGTCTGATGGTTTTCAAAGCTGTAGTTGACCTCTTCAAGTCCATACTTTTCAGCTTGCTCACCAAAGCAGGCTTCCGTTCCACGTGCTCCACCGCTGTACATAATGCATTCGCTGGGATTCATTCAGTCGCTCCTTGGAAAAGACTATTCATTTGATAAATACCAAAGCTTTGATGACAGCACAATTGCCACGGGAAATTTATGTCCATTGCCGCACATGTCTCACAAGGTTCCTCTCTTGGTATCTTCACGGATGGAATAATCAATGTAGCGGGACCGAAGCCATCGCACTCCAACCAAGTCATAAAGCCCGGCAAGCGCCCTGTCCAGGGTTCCGTACTTTGAGGTTCCATGCTCCCGCGCCCTGTGGTTTACCTCTACCTCTGCAAGCCGAGCCTGCTGCAAAACCATCAATGTAGGCAGAAAACGGTGCATCCCATTGAATACCGGTAACTTTCGCGCCATGGAGGCACGCATAACCTTAAGAGAACAGCCAGTATCGCGCACAGTTTTTCCTGTCAGCGCGTTGCGAATGGCATTGGCGATTTTAGACCCAACACGCTTGATCCAAATATCTTTTCGCTTGGCCCGCCATCCCACAACCATATCATGCCCCTGATCGTACAGTTGCAAAAGCTTTGGGATGTCGGCGGGGTCATTTTGCAGGTCTGCGTCCATGGTTACGATAATGGGATGGCTGGCCGCCTGAAAACCAGCGGCAAAAGCAGCTGACTGCCCGCAGTTCCTCTCAAAAACAATAACCCGGACGTGAGAATCGCTCTCCGCAAGGGAGTGCATGACGGACAAACTGTTGTCGCGGCTGCCGTCATCAACCAGTATTATTTCGTAATCACGGTCCAATGACGCCAAAGATTTTGTAATCTGGCTGTGAAGAGGCCTCAGATTATCCTCTTCATCATAGACCGGAATAACCAGAGATAGTGGATGTGTGTTACTCATGACCGGGCAGAAATATGTTTTTTCAAAAAAAATGTAAACTCATGGTTGACAAGCAATGCCTCCCAGCATAGAAACACTCCTCCTGACGCGGGGTGGAGCAGCACGGTAGCTCGTCGGGCTCATAACCCGAAGGTCGCAGGTTCAAATCCTGTCCCCGCTACCAAGAATATCAAGGACTTACGGACATAGCTTCCGTAAGTCCTTTTTCTGTTTTGCCCCCTATTTGTCCCCACGCTGCAACCTGGCTGCGTCCTGCCGCCGGGAAAATCCCTCTCGCACCATAATTTTTTGCCCCCTATTTGCCCCCTGCTCAAGCCTTTTCGAGCTGTGCAGCGTAGGCTTTTGCCCCCGTTTTGCCACCCCTGACGATAGCACACGTCGCCACCTGGGCCTTCGTGCTTTGCCAGCCTGCGATCATCATCGCGGCCGCCGCCAGCGGCCGCATCCACTGAGTGGTCCGCACCCCCTTCTTTTCCCCCGCACCCCCCCCCAAAAGGGAGCTGAGAAAGGTCTAATTGCAGGTCCGAAAATCTGCAGCCGACTTTGGGTCCTCCCAAGGCCACCCGGAATACGGGTGCTCCGAATCTCGATGTTTTCGCGGGGTCGGACATTTAATTATTTTACAACTTTACAATTCTTGCTCCGGCCTGCCGAAGGGCTCCGGCCAATAAACCTCGCGCAAAAGGTGGTCGACTATGGACGTTAAAAAGGAAGTGGAACAGGCGGTCGCTGAAGAGCGAGCAGCCCACAAACCAAACGAGCAGCCAGAAAACGAACCGCCAAAGGACAGCAAGCCGCGGGACAAGAGCTTTTTCGACCAGCTGCGCAAAGACTTCGACGACAACCACATGGGGGACGCCCGCCGGTTTTCGGAAAAGTTCGACGGCAGGCTGGCCTACGACAATATCCAGGGCCGGTGGTTCATCTACGAGAAGACGCATTGGCAACAGGATCGCGGGAAGGTCCATACACACAAGGTGACGGAGATCGCCGACGACTACAAAGCTCAGAGCCACTGGATGGCTCAGAAGATAAACGAGGAAAAGGCCAAGCCTGAGTTTCAGGCCATGGCCAAGGGAGAACAGAAAGACTTCCTCCGCCCGATGATCGCCAACCAAAAAGCCTACGAGTCCCGGGCAAAGGAACTCAAGGATCCGGCGCGGATTAACAAGGTGCTCTCGTTGGCCAGCGTGGCCACGCCTGGCTACCTGGGCGTGGTCGGCAAAGAATGGAACGAGGATCCCTGCCTATTTGCCTGTGGAAACAGGGTGATCGACCTGAGGACAGGGAAGGCGTTGGAACCAGATCCTAAGTTCTACATCAACCGCGCCTCCACGATTGAGTGGGCTGGACTTCAAGCCGAAAGCCCTCTCTGGGAAAACTTTCTTAGCCAGGTGTTCAACGGAGATGTGGAGCTGATCGACTACATCCAAAAGTGTGTTGGATACTGGATGACAGGACTCATGACCCATCAGGAGTTCTATTGCCTGTGGGGGCCACAAGGACGCAACGGCAAAGGTGTGTTTTTCCGGACACTCCGGATGGTCATGGGCAGCTATTTTCAGATGATGCCTTCCAAATACCTGCTCGACGAAAAAAGCCTGCAGAACACCGACAAGCCGGACCAGCACCTGGTGGCCCTTGAGCACACCAGGCTGGCCTGCGCATCCGAGGCCCCGAAAAAAGCACGATTCTCGGAAGGCGCAATCAAGCAGCTGTCTGGGGGTGACCCAATTACCTGCCGCGGCATGTATGCGCTGGATGTGACTGAGTATATCCCGAAATTCAAAATGCTTTTTGCAACAAACCGCGTGCCAACTGTCAACGGCGACGACAAAGCATTTCAAGAGCGGCTCCGGATTATCAAATTCCCGTGCACATTCAAACACGGGGTAGAAGCGGATCCGGAAGCAAAGGTCTACCCGATGGATCCACAGCTCGAAAAGAAGCTGCACACTATGGACAACCTCCAGGGGATTCTGGCCTGGGCTGTGCGCGGCGCCGTCGAGTTTATTGCATCGGGCACCCTTATGCCGCCCGAGTCCGTTCTCTCAGACACCCGCAGCTTCATGGAAGATAACGACTTCATCGGCGAGTTCATACGCGACTGCCTCGAGGTTCACCCGGACGCGCCAGAAAGCAACACGCCGAAGGAGCAGAAGACTCAGATGAAGCACATCTACGAAGCCTTCCGCAAGTGGTCCATCGAGGAAAAGGCCGTACCTGAAAACAAGGTCTGGTCCATGCGAGCCCTGGGCAGCGACTTCGGGAACCGGACGGACATCCACCGCGTCAGCCCTAAGAACTTAGTTTTCTACAACATAACCATCAAGCCGGAGTGGCGCGAGAAAGAGCAGGCTCAATTCTAGCGCCTACGTCGAAGGTCTCCGCTTTTGTCTACGGAAATGACTAAAGGAGTAAACACATGAAAACAAACATTTTTCCATTCCTTTTTATCCTATCTTACCCCTCTTACCCCTTTTTCTTAGAAAGTAGAGAGAGAGAGAAAGTAAAAAGAGAAATAGATAGGTTTTATATAGGGGGGAGTAACAGTGAAAAAAGGTCTATTCTCTCTAAGTTTGACAGTTTTTTCAATTACTGCGGTGCTTTATATCAAAAGACTGTCTTTTTAAGGGGCCAGTCATTGACTAAGGAACTGAGACAAAGGCGAAGACTTGCCCCCGACTTTGACCTTTCGGCTGCCTGCTTGGCGAAAGGATGCCTGCCGGCAGAAGGGGGTGCGCAATGAGCATGGCACTGGACCGCCTAGGCAGTGAGGACCGAAGGGTAATAGCTGAGAATCTGCTGACAGAAGCAAAGCCGTTCAAGGCTGGAGAGCTGACTGCACACTGCCCTTTCCACTTGGAAGGGACCCCTGGTGGCGCGTTTTTTTATAACCATGAGCGCGACCTGGCATACTGTCACAGCTGCGGGCAGAACTCCGACCTAGTCGGGATATACAACGCGGTCAACGGTCGCGACGTGGACGATTCTGAAGGGTGTCGTGAGTTTCTGAAGACCTATTGCCCGGACTCTGGCGGGACGCGTCCTGTGCGGCAAGGCGCACGGCCTCGCCGCCCCGAAGGATGGACCCCTCCTTCAACCGCATTCCCTCCTGATCTTTGGATTCAAAAAGCGACCAACTTTGTAGAGCATTCGGTCGATCGTCTGCAGGAAAATAAAGAGCAACTGGCGGAGTTGGCCCGGTGCGGGATCAGCCAGAAGGTGGCCAGGCTTTGCAGGATGGGATGGAACGACAAGGACAAGTGGCCACCTGTTACAGCCTGGGGGCTGCCTCACGAGAAGAACGAACGGGGAAAAGAGAAAAAAATCTGGCTCCCAGAGGGATTGGTTATCCCGGCGATACGAGATGGCCAAGTGGTCAAGCTAAAGGTGCGTCGCCCCAACCCCAAAACACCATGGGGGGATGATCGTAAATACTGGGAAGTCAAAGGCGGCGCTAACGGCCTGTTCCACGTTTACGGACGCCCAGCATTCCGGATTTGGGTACTCGTTGAAACAGAGCGAGACGCCGCAATGGTGTGGGCTCTTTGCCACGACCTGGGTGTCGGGGCGATTGGGGCCGGTGGAGCTGCAAAGCGTCCGTGTGAATTTGTGACCGGAATCCTGCGCAGGGCCAAGGTTATACTCAACGCACTGGACTACGATCCCGCCGGCGCGACGAACACCTACAAGTTTTGGGAGCAGGAGTTCCCGAACAGCGTTCGCTACCCCGCCCCGCCGTCAATGGGAAAAGACGTCGGCGACGCGTACAGGAACGGCCTCGATGTCCGTCAATGGGTATGGGAAGGCCTCCCCGGATTCGTCCAAAGATATCTGCAAAAGATGGTCGGCCAAGCCGAAACGACGACACAGCCGCAGGAACCAGCCGCCCAAGAGCAGCCCGCTGAGCGACCTCAAGCGACAACCCCACGCCCCACACTCGAGCAGGTTCTGCAATGGATGGAACCCTGGCCTCTTTGGAGGCAGGAGCTTTCCGAGTTTTATGCCGCGATGGCGGGGACAGAGTTCCGAGTCTTTCGTCGTCAAGGGGAAGACGGGCTTTGGATGGGCATCGAAAGCAATGACTGGGATGCGCTGAGAGAAGACGAGCCGCGCCGGATCCTTTTTGTCACCCTGAGAGAGCGGCTCTTCAACCGCATAGAACTTGATCCTGAGCTGGGCTTGAACTCGCTCGACAACATCATAAACCACTATTTCGGCGACTACTTGGAGGTGCGCTAATGAACAAAGAGGCAATTTGGTTTAAGAACGCTGCGCAGATACATCGCTACCTCACGTGCGAGATAGGTGAAGAGTATATCTACGGCGACAGAGAGGTGGCGACAAAGGAGAAAGGGCTGGTTTTCAGCGTTGCCCAGAAAACCGTCTATAACCACATCGACGCGGCGCTGCTGAAGTCTAGACGCGGCGCTGGTGGCTACGCGAAGCGCACGGTCGACCAATACGCGAAGCGTGAGCTGGGCGACAAGATCGTCTCCGGCAGCAAGGGGGAGCTGCCCGAACCGGACGAAACGGAAGATGAAACCGGCCTCGCCCGTTCGCGTAGAACCATGGCCGACGCGGAAGTAAAAGAGGTCGACGCTCAACTGAAGCGGCTCAAACTCCAGGAGAAGCTCGGCGAGATTATCCCCCTATCCCAGGTTGAACGCGAGCTCGGCGAACGGCAGCAGGCATGGAAGCTCTACATGACTTCTTTCATGCGAGACCACAAGTCCGAACTCATCTCCGCATTCGGCGGGGATCTGGACGTGGCGCAAGAGATTATCGCTCTGGTCGACGGAGACGCAGAAAAGGCGGAGGCGCTGTCCGGATGGATGTTCTCCCGCTCCCCTGTTCTGCTGGACGCTTTTCGCAAGCGCATCGTTGACGGCCTGAACGCCTTTGCCATGGGTGAATGGTTTACCGACGAAGTTCGGGACGCATGGGAAAAATGGGACGCTGCCCGGAAAGCGAAAGACGTTGAAACAATGGAGATGCTCGTCGAGCTCGTTGACGGAGATCCCGACCAGGCGCGTCTTGCACTCGACCGTTTTGACGTCAAAATGAAGGGGGGTGCGGCATGAGCTACAACACTCCTCCCATAACTCTATATCCGGGCGAGATTCAGGTCTTGCAGTCCCGCCCGTGGAAGTCCACGGCAAACTTTGCGTCTGACGACTTCGTGCTGGTTACCGGCCCGCACGCAGGCCAGACCTATCGGCATGACCTGTATCCCTACGGACGCTGGATTATGGAGCTGTGGGACATGCCATCCGTCCGGACCGTCTTCATTGTTGCGCCCTCTCAGACCGGGAAGACGACTATAGCCTACGCCTGCCTGTGCTCCGAGATCAGCCGCAACCCTTCGTCTGCCGGCATCGGCATGCCAGATCAAAACACGATGATTCGGATCTTCGATGAAAAGCTCGGGCCACACTTCAAGCGAAGCAAAGCGCTGAGAGAGCTGCTGTCGGAAGACAGGCATATAGCCCTCCAGAACGGCAAGATCCTGACGAAGTTCGGAGCCATCTACGGCATGTATGCAGGCTCCGACGCGTCCGCATCATCGGTGACGCTCCGGCTGCTGGGGGTCGATGAAGAGGACGCATATCTTGACAAGCAGGCGGCACACAGAATGCTCGAGCGGACCATGTCGTATGAGGACGAAGCGAAGGTGCTTCGCTTTTCCAAAGTCCGCGGCAACGAACGGCAGTCCACGATCTGGCGTGACATGAAGGCAGAGGCACAGATAATATACCAGCCCCGCGCCCAGTGCCCGAACTGCGGCACTCTCCAGCTCATGGACTTCAAACAGATCAAGGTCCCGGGCAAGATGCGCGACCCGAAGCAGATCCTCCAGCAGCGAGCGGCATACTACGAGTGCGAAGGCTGCGCCATGCGCTGGAACGACCACCACAGAAATCTCGCCGTACAGCGCGGAGACCTCTACTCGGAGCACGAGGTGCCCAGTCCGTCAGCCGTGGGCGTAATCATACCGTCCTGGTACAGCCGCACAGTTTCGCTGAGCAAGGTGATGTCCGATTGGTTCACTGCCCTTGAACGTGGAACGCCAGCCGACATGCAGGCGTTCGACAACGCCCACCCGTCAAAGCCCTACCAGGTCGTGACATTCGACACCCCGGAAGATCAGATCAAAAAGATGATTCTCCATGACAGGCCCCCTCGCATTGTGCCCGCGGAAGCCGTCGCGCTGACGATGGGCGTTGATAGCCAGAAGTCCAGCTACTTCTTTGTGGTCCGCGCCTGGGCGCGGTCCGGAGAGTCCTGGCTGATAGACTATGGCGAGCTGTCCAACAAAGAGGCGCTAGATACGCAAAGAACCAGATCCGCCTACCCGGTGGAAGGACGCGACGACGTGCTCATGCCGATCTGGCGGACCGCCATCGACTTCGGCGGCACCAGGGACGAATCCCACATGGAGGGCTGGTCAAGGTCTGAAGAGGTTAAACTGATGGTTCTCGAGGCCGACGACGACAACTTCTTCGCAGTCAAAGGCGCGTCCCGCAAACAGGACGTCGTGGTCCGCAGGTCGGAAACCGGCGTGCATCGGGATGTACCGCGAGAGTACCAGCAAAACATCACCATCTACACGCTCGACACCATCGACCTGAAGGATCTGATCTTCCTGGTGCGTCTGCGCCCCGACTCGCTGCAACCCATGTGGCTGCACAGGGAGGTCGGCGACGACTACCTTCGCCAGCTGAACTCGGAAAAGAGAGAGGTGGACGGCAAGGGCAATGCGGCCTGGATGCAGAAAAAAGCGGCGAACCACCTGCTTGACTGCGAAGTCTATGCGGCCGCCTGCGCACATCCTGACTGGACGCCAGCCTTACAGTTGCTCGCCGAACCACAGTACCGCAGTTCGACTCCTCAAAACCACGCGGATCCGAAGCCTACGGTTTCCATGTCGCCCCTTTCCGGCCGTGTCATCAACCCCAACTTCCGGAGGTTCTGATGCACGATTCGTTACGGGCAATTCCAAAAGAGGATCTGCGCAGGCTGGTAGAGGAGATTCAGGGCGCCGGAGCAGTGGACTACAGCCCCAGATATGGCGCCATCTGCCCCGTGTGCGGAGCGGAGCGCTGCAGGGTGACATGGACCGGGCCATGGTCTGGATCTTGTCGAGAGCGGTTTCATCGCTGCAAGGCCTGCGGGCTGAGATTCAAAAGCGTGGAAGCGGACAGATAACCAGATCAAAAAGGAGACAATCAAATGAAAAAAATACTCGACGCATGTTGCGGTGGGCGCATGTTCCACAACAAAGGACAATAACTACCCTTTTAACCTGATAAGTAGGAAAGGAGATTACCATGGCAAAGAACAGGCTCACCGACTTGAACGACCACCTATTTGCGCAGCTTGAGCGCCTTGGCGACGAAGAGCTTGAAGGTGAAAAACTCAAAGAAGAGATAGGCCGCTCCCATGCTATTACCAGTATAGCGAAGGAAATCATCTCCAACGCAAACCTCGTACTCAAGGCACAGGTAGCTGCGTCCAACTCCATCGACGGCAACATAAAAGCCCCCTCTATGTTGTCCATAAACAGAGAGGTATAGCCATGCGTTTTCGGTATTTAGCAAAGCACATTAAGTTCCTGCGCGAAGGATACAAAAGCTATCGCATCCCCGAACTGACCCGCCGTTTTAATGAGCTTTTTACATTAAACAAAACCGAAAAACAGATCAGGTCAACCCTGAAGAATCACGGTATCCGCTGTAATCGGCGTCCTGGGTTCGAGAAAGGGGAGCGACTGACTTACTCTCTTGAACAAGTCGAGTTTATCAAGGAGAGTTATCCAAAGATGAGCCGCCAAGAATTAACAGCCGCGTTCAACTATCACTTTGGCGAAAACAAAGAAGTCGCACAGATCACGGCTTTCGCCAAGCGTCACAAGATCAAGTCTGGTCGAACCGGCCGTTATGAGAAAGGCCATGTTCCTTGGAACGCAAAGCTGGCTGGCAAAGGCGTTTGCAGGGCTAACAATGGGTCGTTTAAAAAAGGGAATGTGCCGATTAATACCGTCCCTATGTACTCTGAGCGTGTCAATAAAGATGGATTCATCGAGATTAAAGTGCCAATACCCAACCCATATACCAAAGCAAAGACTCGCTTCATGCACAAGCATGTCTGGGTATGGGAACAGGCAAACGGGCCGGTCCCGAAAGATTACGTTATCCGATTTTTGGATGGCGATAAGGCCAACTGCTCCTTAGACAACCTTGCATTGTATACCAGAGCCGAAAGTCTGGAAATGACACGGCTTGGATTTAGTGAGATGGAGACAGGGGTAAAACCGACCGTGGCCATGCTTGCAAAACTGAAAGTGGGGACACTAAGAGCTGAACGTGGGCTGCTCGACGGCCGTGAGTGGAGGGAGTTTCCGAAGGCCTAACTTTTATGACCCATTTGCTTTTCGGTAATTGATAGTATTGATTGTTTTCTATATTAGTTTCAGACCGACTAAGACGGTCTAAGGACTGGCGGATTCTAGGCGAGCCCCACTCCGACAGACCCGTTATGACAATAGCAGCGACGGAGGAGTAATGGAATTTGCAAGTGAAATCAAAAGACTGTCTATGCGATTTTCCCAGATGGACCGGGATTCGATCGAAACAGAAGAGGCCACCAAAACGGCTATGGTGATGCCGTTTATTATGGCTCTAGGCTACGACGTGTTCAACCACGAGGAGGTCGTGCCCGAGTTCACGGCGGACTACGGGGTCAAAAAAGGCGAAAAGGTGGACTACGCCATCAAGATCAAAGGGAAGCCAGCGATCCTTTTTGAGTGCAAGGCAAACGGGGACCAGTTGGACATCAGCAGATGCTCGCAGCTCTCAAGGTATTTTGCCAATTCAGATGCGAGAATAGGCGTATTGACAGACGGAACGACGTATAAGTTCTATACCGACCTTGAGCAGCCTAACAAGATGGACCAAAGGCCGTTCATGATCTTTGACTTTTTGGCCGTCGACGAACAGCTTATCCCCGAATTGAAAAAGCTGCACAAAAGCAACTTTGATCTCGAGACAACCCTTTCGACGGCCTCCGAGCTGAAGTACACCAGGGAGATAAAGAAGATCTTTGCAGCCGAAACAGAGTCCCCTTCCGAAGACATGGTGAGGCTGTTTACATCGCGCCTTGGTGTCGGGCGGTTTACCAAGGCCGTGAAGGAGCAATTCACCCCGATTGTCGAGAGAGCCCTGAACAGTTTCATCATCGAAAAGATGACAAACGATTTTGAAAACTTCGTTTCTCAAAAAAAAGACAAGCCGGAGCAACCCGAAGAGGAAGTGAAGCCAGAGTCTTCGGAGCAGATCAAGCTCACAACAACCGAGGAAGAGTGGGAGGGGTTTTACATCGTCAAGGCCATCATGCGGCAAAAGGTCGACGTGTCCAGGGTTATAATGAGGGACACCAAGAGCTACTGCGGCATACTTCTGGACGATAATAACCGAAAACCCATCTGCCGCCTTCACTTCAACCATGGGCAAAAATACCTGGGCGTCTTTGATTCGGAAAAGAACGAGACACGGATCCCCATCGAGAAGGTAGACGACCTCTATCAGCACTCGGAGAAGATCCTTAGTACCCCCGACTATTACGAGTAGTTCTTGACATTGTGAAAACAGTTATGGCAAAGACGGGATTACGGAGCGTCGAAACTCCATCCAAAGGCGGACACCGCCACCCCGTCAGACGCGGTTTTTTTGTGCCCTCGCGTGGGCGCCATAATATTACCGATATTTGCCGGGAGTGGTGAAATGTCCAGGGCTTCGGCCTAAAATAACCAGCCTCGCCTTTGGGAGGTTCGAACTCCCGGCTTTTTCTATCCAGAGAAGGCCCATTCGAAAAACCAAAGGAGACCCGTCGTGAAATCCCACCTTTACCACCAGTCGGCTACGCGTCTGCGCTGCCGCCGCGAGCAACTGCAATCCGTCAGTACCCGCTTCACTGCCCTGCTTTGGGCCATGTCCAGCTACTTCGACGAACACGAAGACGCTGTCCTTGACGGCCTGTCCGAGTTCATGGGCGACATCGACCGCGACCTGCGCCGCTTGAACGACGACGTAGATCGCGACGTGCGCGACTTGGGGCAGAGCCTCTTTTCTGGAGGTGCCCGTGTCTAATCTTATTCCGTTTGATTTTGACGGCGACGCCGTGCGTGTTGTCATGCAGGGCTCTGCGCCTTGGTTTATCTTCAAGGATCTTTGCAGGTGCTTAGACATCACTTGGAAGGGGTCCGACAGTACCGGCACCCCCTTGGATGAAGATGAAAGAAGCACTGTGGTGGCAGAGACTCCAGGCGGACCACAAAAAGTCTCAGCCGTTTCCGAGTCCGGCCTGTATTCCTTGATCTTCACCAGCCGGAAGCCGGAAGCCAAGCGGTTTCGCAAGTGGGTCACTTCCGAAGTGCTCCCAACCATTCGCACCACCGGAAGGTATGAGGCTCAAAAGTTCGCACCGGCAACACCTTCAATTCCAGCCTCTTTGACGCTCAAACCCTCCCTTCGTGGCCAGGCCATGCGTGCGGCAGTGCAGACCGCCCGGCTTTCCGGCGGCACGGAGGAGGATGTCAAGCGGCTGTATGAAGAGTTCTGCGGGCTGTTCGCCGCCCGTCCAGACCGTCCCAACCTGCGTGACGGCCTGCCGTTCCCGGACAATCAGGGCCTTGTGGAGGAGTTCATTGCGGAAGAAATGACCATCGTGGACATTGACCCGAGCGTCCCCACGCCCCGGCACATGAAGACGCAGGCCAAGGATCTCTACGAGATGTTCCGCGTGTGGTGCCGAGGCCGGGGAACCCCGGCAAGGGACATCCCGACGCACAATCTCTTTGGCAGGTCGATCAAGATCATCCCCGGAGTGGAACGAACAACACCCAAAAACAAGGTGTTCTACAATATCATTCCACGCCCTTAGGCACGCCCCTTGCTTTATAATATGATACCAGCCCCCTGAATAGAGCCTCTCCCGGCACTGTTCAGGGGGCTTCTGCGTAGTAAAACTCTATGTGTAGAGTTTTACTAGCGCTATAGTTTTACTACGCCGCAAGTATAGACTTTCCCTTCTCTGCTGGTAATTTCGACCCATTATTACCGCCGCACGAAAACACGGCGAATGGAGTCGAAACCAATGGCAGAAGATCCCAAACAGCTCGAAGAAACGCTGGATTCCTCCCTCGAGAAGTCCCTGCAGGCAGAAGAGTACGAAGCCTATGGCCGCAAGATAAAGCGCCCCGGGCTTGACGTGCTCCTCAAGGTCCGCGGTGAGCTGGGCGGCGAAGACCGCGTCCGTCGCCAAGGCAACATTCTTGCCCGCGCCGGCAACGTCACAGCGAGGCGTGGATAATGCGCAAGCCCGTTGCCCCATCACGCCGCGCATCCCGCGCCAAGCACGCCCGCCGTTCCAGCGCGTCGCTCCAGGGGGCACTTTCCAACTGGACCAACTCCGTTGTCAGCCGCCGGGAAGCCGAACGGCAGATCGAACGCGCCAGCGAGCGTGCCCTGGATCTCTATCACAACGACGCGATGGCACACGGCGTTCTGGAGTCGCTGGTGGTGGAGGCGGTGGGCATAGGGCTCACGCCCCAGCCGGCACCCAGAACGGACTGGGTCGGCAGGTCGCCGGAGTGGGAAGCCGAATTTCAGTCCGCCGCCTCCCGTTGCTGGGAGGAGTGGGGACTCGACTGCAGACACTGGTGCGACGCCACGCGCCGTCTGAATATTTACGGCCTGCAAGCCCTCGCCTACTTCCAATGGAAGCTGCTGGGAGTGGGCGTCTTTCAGGTCGTAGCAAAGCCCCGGCCCGGAGCCCCGTTCTCTACCTGCCTCCTCCCCATCGACCCCTTCCGGCTCGTCACACCCTCCGATCTCGCCGACAGAGACATCTATGACGGCGTCCAGATCGACACGGATGGCGAGCCGGAAAAGGTCTGGATCCGCAAACCCGGGGCGCTTTCCATGCGCCCCCCGTCCTCCGAGTGCACATCGTTCGATGTGTACGACAAGACGACCGGCCTCCCCAGGTTCCTCCTTGTCAGCGATGTCCGCAATGTCGCTGAATACCGCCAAGACTCCGTGCTAGGTCCCATGATCGGCGAGATACGCCATTCCAATGACCTGGCGGAGGCCGCAGTCGTCGGCGCCATGGTGCGCAACCTCTTCACCCTCTTCATCAACGACTTCGGGCAGGGGGCCATTGACCGCAACACCCCATGGCACCAGCGGGTGATGGAGCTGGAAAAGGGTACTGTGTTGTTCGGATCCGGCAAGGAGAAGCCGACATTCTTCCAGCCCGACGCAGCCCCTTCGCGCTACTCCGAAATGTTCGGGGCGATCATCGACCGCCTGGGGATGTCCACCGGACGTGGCGCAGAAAACGTCATGCGCAAGTTCCAGGCCAGCTACTCCGCAAGCAAGGCGTCCATGGAGAAGGCGGAGCAGTTCAACGAGTTTGAACACCGCGTCGTGAACGACCAGTTCAACCAGCCCATCTGGGCGTGGATCCTTTACGAAGCCACCCTGCGCGACAGGCTGCCGCTGACCCCCGAAGAATATCGCTCCAACCTGTACGCATACAGCCACGCCGAACACCTTGCCCAGCCCATGCGGCAGATCGACCGGGAAAAAGCGGCGAAGGCCTCCGTGCTCGAGCTCGGAAGCCATACCACGAGCTACCGCGCCATCTTTGGTCGCAATGGCTACGACTGGCGCGAAGGCTTGCGACAGGTGGCCAAGGAGAAGGCGTTCATCAAGGACCTGGAGGGAGAGTACGGCGTGGACATGAGTTCCTACAAGATTCCTGATTCCGCATGGAAGACGGAAGAACAGAGCGAGGATGACGATGAAAGTTAGAGCGAAGCGGGCCTTCTCCGCCCTTGTGGGCGAAGTGTGGGCCCTTGAACCGAACAAGATGGAACAGGTGGCGGACTTTGCCCAGGCAATGCTGGAAGGCCGCGCCGGTAGTGGTGAAATTTTTGCGCAGCTGGCGGGAGAGTCCAACAACGCCTCCCGCCCCTACGCCGTCGTGAACAACGTGGCCGTCGTGCCCGTCAACGGCGTAATCGCCCGCCGCCTGAACCTCTTTTCCGCCATATCTGGCGGGTGCAGCACGGAGCTGGTCGGCAAGCAGATCCGCCAAGCCGCAAACGACGAAGACGTTCGAGCCATTGTGCTGGACATCGACTCCCCCGGCGGTGGCGTATTTGGTCTGAACGATCTGGCCGAAACCATCGCCCGGGTGCGCGAGTCCGGAAAGCCTGTCGTCTCCCACACCTCCGAGCTGATGTGCTCCGCTGCCTATTGGATCGGTAGCGCGGCACAGGAGATGATCTGCACCGCAGACGCGCAGGTGGGGTCCATCGGCGTGGCGACTATGCACTTCGACTACTCGGAGCGCGACAAGAAAGAAGGCATCACCAGAACCGTTCTGTCCGCCGGGCACTACAAACGGCTGGCATCCGACGAAAAGCCTCTGTCCGAAGAAGGCAGGGATTACCTGCAGGAACGGGTCGACCACTACTATTCGCTGTTCGTTGACGCCGTTGCACAGCATCAAGGCATCTCCGCTGAAGAGGTGATCGAAAAGCTGGCGGACGGCTCGACTCACATAGGCCACGAAGCCCAGAAGCGAGGCTTCGTTCATTCCATCGGCAATCTGGACTTCGCTATTTCGCGAGCTTTGGAGCTGTCCGAACAACCCAACCAGGAGGAACATATGCCCACCGGAACCTCTTCCGCTGGTGACACCGACGCCCGTGGCGGCGATTCCGGTGTCATGAACCTGTCCGCGGTGACTGCCGAGCAGCTTTCCGCCTCCAACCCCAACCTCGCAGCAGAGCTGGAAGCCCGAGGCGCAGCTGCTGAACGAGCCCGAGTCGTGGACCTGTTCGAAGCTCAGGCCGACATGGATATGACCCTGGAGGCGGTTAAGTCCGGAGCCGACCCCAAGGATTTTTACAAGGCAACGCTGGCCGCTGAACGCAAAGGCAAGGCCGAAGCGCTCAGTGAGTTCGAGAAGAGCATGGGCGAATCCGCCGGCCAGGATGGACATAACCAGTCTTCCACCGCCACGGAAGGATTCGAAGCCCTGGTGGAAAGTCACATGAACACGGCGAAGTGCTCCAAAGGCGAAGCAATCATGGCCATGGCCCGCCGTCACCCCGACGCCCACACGGCTTGGCTCGCCGGCAAGAACCAGGAGAAGTAACCCATGAGCTACAACGATTATGGAATCGGGTCCCACCCCGCTGCTGAAGATATCGTCGAAGGACGTCGCGTGGAGTTCAACTCCAGCGGCCAGGTGGTTCACGCCCCGGCCACCCGCCTTGGTGTCGGGGTCTCCCGCATCTCGCAAAAAACCGGCGCCCCCATCGGAGTCGCGTACTGGAACAAGCCGGGCACGCACCATCTCGAGGTGCGCGGCGCAATCGACGTCGGCGAAGACGTCTTTGCCGCTCCGAGCGGCACTGTCCAGGCCCTGCCCACCGCCGCCGGCGACTACATCAAAGTCGGCGTGGCCCTCGAGGCCGCCGCCGAAGACGGCGATGTGATTGAAGTTGTCCCCGCAGAAGGTGGCAAAGTCGTCACCGTTTCCGCCTAGCCATAAAGGAGAACCCGCATGATTCCCGAAAACGGAACTGAAAGACTTCGCCCGGACCTGGGCGTTCTGGTCCACGAGACCATGACCAACGCCCCCAGCATGGGCTTTATCGCCTCCAAGGTCGCGCCGTACTATCCGGTCGGCTCCCAGTCGGCAGACTTCCCCGTGCTGCCTGCCAAGTACCTCTTCAACGTGGAGAAGGTCGAGCGCGCTCACGGCGCTGCCTATCAGCGCAGCTCCGGCAAGTTCGAGGCCGGACACTACTCCTGCCGCGAACGCGGACACGAGCATCCCCTGGATGACCGATTCCGAGCCATCTACAAGTCCCAGATCGACATGGAGAAGGGCGCCACCGACCTCTGCACCAACACTGTCCTCCGCGCCTTCGAAGTCGAAGTTGCCGCCAAGCTGACCAACCCGAGCAACTTCCTTTCCGGCGCGGCTACGGCGAAGTGGACTGTCCCCGCCGATGCGGATCCGAAGAAGGACATCGACAACGCTCGCACCGAAGGCCGCAAGAAAGGAGTCTTTTACAACAAACTGATCATCACCTGGCAGACCTATCTTGACCTGACGCGCTGCAACAAGGTGAAGGACGCTGTCAACTATCTGTTCCCCGACACCCGCAAGACCGGAGCCATCGGTCTGCAGCATCTTGAAGCGTACCTTGACATCCAGATCGAGCTGGCCGGCGCCATGATGAACGGCGGGAACCGCGCCAAGAACCCCGAGCTGCAGGATATCTGGAGCGACGACGTGGCCGTCCTGGCTTGCGTTGCCGAACAGGGCTCAGAGATCTACGAGCCGTCCATCGCCCGCACGTTCAAATGGAACGAAGGCGCGTCCGAAGACTTTGTCGTCGAGGATTACTACGACCCCTCTGTGCGTTCGACCATCATCCGCGTGCGCCACGACATCGATGTGCGCCTGATCAAAAGCTACGACGACAACGGCAACGTGCTGTCCGACATCAGCAAAAACTGCGGATACGTTTTGACCACCATCCGATAGCCCCACTCCACCCGGGGGCTGCGCCGTTTTTCTTCCTTTTTTTCGGCGCGGCCCCCAAAGGGCGCAACCCGGCAGGAGATGTCGACCGATGTTGAAAGAAGTTTTTTTAGACAACCTGACACTGAAATCCGTGTTCGCGGGCATCGGCGGCTGTTCGGCGTGGCTGCTTGGTGGAATCGACGTCGCGCTGCTGGCTTTGACCGTCCTTTACGTCACCGACTTCGCTCTCGGCTTTTATCGCGCCTGGGAAAACGGAACATACAACAGCTGCAAATTTCGCCGCGGCCTGTGCAAGTTTATATTGTATGCCGTGGTTGTAATGTCTGCGCACATGCTCGATCTGGCATTAGCGGATCCGCTTCCGTTTATATCCACCTATGTGCGCGACTTCATGGTCGCGTTCATCTGCATCAATGAGTTCCTTTCTGTCTGCCGCCATCTGGGCGAACTCGGGATGCGCGTCCCCCAGGAGCTGATCGTCAAGTTGGAGTCGTTTCAGGAGGGGAAGAAATGAGGCAGGGCGATCCCATTGACGTGTTGATCATTCGCAAAAGCTCCACCGCGCAAGGGACTATGGGCTTGATCATCATCCCCGAGATGATGTTTGCCACCCCTTGCATAGAGCTGCCCTGGCGAGACAATCAGACGAATATTTCATGCATCCCCGAGGGGGAATACGAAGCCTTCAGGCGGTGGTCGAACCACTGGAATAGCCATGTGTATCAACTGGAGAATGTTCCCGGACGCACCGCCGTGCAGATCCACGCCGGCAACGTCGCCGGTGACACTTCGCTCGGATACAGGACCCACAGCCACGGATGCATCCTGCCGGGGTCTCGCGTTGGAGCCCTGTACAGGCAGTCGGCCGTTTTGGCCAGCACTCCGGCCTTGTCTCGCTTCATGGCCAGAACCATGCGCCGCCCCCTGAACCTCAGAATTTTTAGAGAAGGAGCAAACAGCAATGCCTAGCCTCGTGGACTTGATCGGAACATCCCTGCTCGGAGTCGGGACGGGCGGCATCGGCACCCTGTTTCAGTCGATCTTTGGGGGAATATCCACCTGGATCGGCGAATGGCAGAAGCGCAAAACCGCCGCCTTGCTTCACCAGCAAGATCTGGAACGTGCCGACAAGGAAATCCAGATGATGCAGGTCGAGACGGACGGCAGGATTCAGGAGGCACGGGAAGAACGGGCCTCCAGAGAGGTCGAGGTTGCAGCGGAGTCCTATCAGGCCAGCTTGCACCATGACCGCGCCACCTATTCCGCAGGGAAAACCACCTGGGCGGACTTCCTGCTGACCATCACCGACTTTATCCGCGGCATCACCCGCCCGGTGATGACGGCCTTTCTTTGCTACGTGAGCTGGCGGACATACGTCCATTTCACCCAGTACATGACCGCAAACAGAATCCTGCTGGAGTCTGAACAGGCCGGGGAGATCACCACATACGTCGTGCACAACGTCATCTTCATGGCGTCCACTGCCGTCGGTTGGTGGTTCAGCTCTCGTAGTCCCAAGGGCCAGGTGAAGAAATGAGCATGATGGAAGTTATCCAGGACGATCTGGACATCTTCCTCGATGACTTTGGTTTGCCTGTTGTCATCAATGGCACGTCACTGATCGCCTTGGTCGACGACGAAGGTCAGGGGCCTGACGAGGCGCGGGAAAGCGTTAACGTCCAGGTCAAGAAGCTGGTGGTCAAGGAGGCGGAACTGCAAAGACCGAAGTCGCATCGCCCTCTCATGCTGGACGACGAACAGTGGATTGTCTCCAGAACGGAAAGCCAAGGGGGCTTTCTCGAGATTCTTATCTACAGGGAGGTGTCCTGATGGCCCGTGACGACTTGATCAGAATAGACTCTTTTCATGCGGAGAAGGCCCTTGAGGGATTGCGGGATGTCTTGGCTCTGGTCCCCGGCGGGGCGAAGAAGGCTGTCTACAGGGCCTTATCAAAGACCATCACCGGGATGCGCACCGACACGGTGAAGAAGGTCCGTGAAGACTACAACGTCCCGGCCAAGCAGATCCGCGAACGCATCACCCTTATTAAGCCCCAGAAGGGGGCCGACTACCCCCGCGCTCTACTGAAGGCTGTGGGAAAGATGTCCGTCCCGCTGGTCCACTACGGGGCAAGGCCACGAGTCCCCGTCACGGCCGGCGGCCGACGGCCGAAAAAAGGCGTTTCTGTCCAGGTCAAAAAAGCCTCGGGGCGCAAGGTTGTAGAGGGCTCGTTCATTCAAACTCCTCGGTCCGGCGGCGAGCCGCAGATATTTAAGCGCGTGGGCGAGGAAAGAGAACCCATCCGCAGACTTTACGGTCCCGGGCATCTCCAGGCGCTGAAAGACGAAGGGAACCTTCTGGATCTGCAGGAGCAGGCGTCTGAGCGCCTGACGAAGAACGTGCTGCACGAAGCCGACTACGTGCTTCAGGAGGCTGGACTCAGATGATCGCGCAACTCGTAACAGATCTTGGACGCTGCCTGGAAGACGGCCTGCAGGGCTTCTTTCTGGAGCACCCGGAAACGGGCGCCGAAGTAGCGCCTCCTGTCTATATCGGAGGCCTGCCGGACGACCTTGGCGGGGTAGAGGCGTTTCCTTGCGTGGTCGTGGCCTGGGAGTCCGTCGAAGACGATGAAGATGACAGCCTTATATCCGCCGAAGTGACGCTGTGCATGAGCTCAAACAGCGGCTCAAAGTCACTTGAGGAGTGGGCGGCAGGGTTTACGGACAGAGTGCGGTCCATCCTGCGCGACGTCCGTGTTCTGGAAAACAAATTTGAACGGCAATGGCCGGTCCGGGTTCGACGCCCGGACCCCAGACGTGAACAGCATAGATACGCGGTCGTAGTCCTGACCACAACCTGGCGCAGGTCTGCTCCGCGACAAACTGTGGAGGGATTTGATTTATGAGCGCGTATAAACACGGCGTTTACGCCCTTGAGGTTCCCACCTCGATCCTGCCGCCGCGCCGAATTTCGGCATCGGTGCCTGTTGTTTTTGGCACCGCACCAATCGAGGACCAAGACCCTGCCGACCGCAAGGTCAATGAACCGGTGCTCTGCTACAGCTATTCCGAGTTCGTAACGGCGTTCGGGGATAGCGACGACTGGGAGAGCTACACTCTTTGCGAGTTCGCCAGGTCGCAGTTCGGCCTGTATGGCGTGGCTCCTGTGGTTTTCGTCAACGTGTATGACCCTGAAGTCCACACGTCGGGAGATCCCGCCGTCCCGGATCCGGCTCAAGTGACTTCCGCGGACATCATCGGCGGAGTCGACGAAACTACCGGCAAGCTCACCGGGCTGGAGCTGATCAGCGAAGTCTTCACCCGCTTCCGCATCGTCCCCGGCCTGATCTGCGCCCCCGGGTGGTCCGAGGATCCGGCTGTGGCTATTGGCATGGCCGCCAAGGCCACGGGCATCAATGGCCTGTTTAAGGCCATGGCCATCGTGGACGTGCCCGACAGCACGGTTCCCAATTACACGGACGTTCCCGGGTGGAAAAACGATAACAACCTCACCGATCCGAACATGATCGTCTGCTGGCCGAAGGTAAAGCTGGGTGACGAGGTGTTCCACATGTCCACGCAGGTGGCCGGACTCATCGGCGATGTTGACGAGCAGGCCGGCGATGTGCCGTACCGCTCCCCGTCCAACAACCGGCTGTACGCAAACTCCGCGGTCGCCGCAGGCAAGGAAGTGTGGCTTGGCCTTGAGCAGGCGAACTACCTTAACGGCCAAGGCCTCATCACCGCCCTGAACTTCGTGGGAGGGTGGAAGGCGTGGGGCAACCGCACCGGCTGCTACCCCAGCATCACCGACCCCAAGGATGCGTTTATCCCCATCCGCAGGTTCTTCAGCTGGCACGCCAACACCTTCATCCTGACCTACTTCCAGAAGGTTGACTGGCCCATTACCCGCCGTCTGATCCAGACCATCATCGACAGCGAGAACATTCGCCTCAACGGTTTCCGCGCAATGGAGATCATTCTTGGCGGGCGCATCGTTTTCTCCGAGGACGAAAACCCGACCACGGACCTGATGGACGGCATCATCCGCTTCCACACGTATCTGACCCCGCCCTCTCCGGCTCGCCAGATCGTCAACACCCTGGAGTACGACCCCGCGTATCTCCAAAACCTGTTCTCGTAAGAGGTGACACATGGGCAACGTGAACAAGATTCCTGAAAAAACCATCGCGTTTAACGTCTACAAGGACGGCGCGGTACTGATGGGTGTAGCCACGGTCGACCTGCCTCAGCTGCAGTCCATGACCGAAACCCTCTCCGGCGCAGGCATCGCCGGCGAGATCGACAGCCCGACCCTCGGACACTTCCAGTCCATGACCGTCAAGCTGTCGTTCCGCACCAAGACGGCCAACTTCGTCAAACTCCAGGCTCCGGAGTCTCACCATCTCGATTTGCGAGCCGCTGTTCAGCATCACGACGGCGGCTCGGGCACGATCGGAGCAACCCCGGAGAGAATCATCCTGCGAGGCATGCCCAAGAGCGCGTCCTTCGGCAAGTTCGAAACCGCCAAGCCTCAGGACTCCGAGATCGAACTCGAGGTGACCTACCTGAAGCTGGTTCAGGACGGAAAGGAAGTGCTGGAGATGGACAAGCTGAACTTCATCTTCATGGTCGACGGAACCGATTATCTGACTGCCGTGCGCTCTGCGCTTGGCGTGGAGGGATAGGACTATGGCGAAGCAGAACCTGACAAAAACGATACCCCTGAACGAGCCTCTGGAGATCGGGGGCAAGGAGGTCGCAGAGCTGACCATGCGCCGCTGCCTGGTTCGTGACCGCCTGGAAGCCCAGAAAGCGGCCGGCCCCGACGCAACCCCCGCCGAGGTCGAAGTGACCCTGTTTGGCCTGCTGTGTGACGTTCCCTCCGAGGAGCTCCTCGACATGCCCGACGGCGACTATGAGCTGCTGATGGAGGCGTACCGTTTTTTGAAAAAGAGCCCCCGCCAGGCGGGCAAAAAGACGGAGGCATAAAGGATTTGAGACGGGCCATCCTCCTGCTGAGCAGGTTTTCCGGGTGGCCGCTGTCTGAGATCAAGGACATGGACTTGGCCGAACTGCTGGACTGGCTTGAAGAGGCTGTCCGGGTGGAAAAAGAGATAGGCCCTCAAGTGTAACGGAGCGCAAATGGCAGAGCGAAAACTCGGCATAACCATGGAACTCGGGGCCTCCCTGGGGTCGACATTCAAGTCGACCTTCGGGGGGGCCGAGTCCCGGATCAAAGACCTTGGATCCTCGATCCGGGAAATGAGGTCCGAGCCGACCCATAAGCTGATGCAGAGCTTTTACAAGCTGCGTGATGGAGTGCGAACTTCGCGAAAAGAACTCTCTGCAGCAGAAAAGAATCTGGCCGAACTGAAGGAGCAAGCTGAAGCCGCAGGCGGCGCCAAGGGTGTGCTGGCTCGCCGCATCGAGATGGCCGAAGGCAAAGTAAAAAGCCTGCGCTCGTCTGTCGAAAGATCCACCCGGCAGTTCGTCGACCACAAAGCCAAGATTGCCGACACCGGCCGCGATCTCGGGGAACTGTCTTCCGAGTACCGACATCTGACTTCCGAGATGGACAAGGCCAAATCCAAGATGGATCGGCTGAACAACGCCATGGAGGCGTCGGGGAACATTCGCGAGCAGATTGGCTCTGCCGCCAGAGTGACAGCGGGGATAACTGCCGGAGTCGGCGCCGTGGGCGCGGCCGTAACTATGATGAACAAGGCCACTGGCGAACAGATCGCCTTGGCAAAAAGCCTTGGAGTGTCTGCAGACACCTTTCAAGCATGGGGAGGCGTGGCCAGGGAGGCCGGGTTCGACGTGGATCACGTTGGAGACCTGATCGAAGAGATGAACAACAAGCTGGGCGAGTCTGCCGGCCTTGAAGAAACCACTCCGGTGAAAGAGGCCCTCCAGATGATTGGCTTGAGCTTTCAAGACCTCCAGGACCTCAAGCCAGAAGAGCAATTCCGGCAAATAGCAAAGGCCATCAAGGCTATGCCCGACGGGCAGCAGGCGTCATCGGCAGCTGACATCTTGATGGGAGGCGAGGCTAATAAGTTTTTCGGATATCTGAGGTCCAGACAGGAGGGCGTTGACGAGATCCTTGCTCAGCAAAAGAGGCTGAACGCTCTTTCTGAGGAAGGTCGGGCAGGGGCTGCAGCGTACAACACCGCGTTCAGCCAACTGGCAACAGTTTTTAGCTCCGTCACTGCGGAGGTGTCAGGCTTGATCGGCGGCGCCCTTGCTCCGTTGGTCGAAGAATACGCCCCCAAACTGGCGGACTGGGTCAAGTCACACAAAGAGGACCTGGTCGGCATTGGCGATTCCGTCAAGGCTTCTATCCCAGCCATCTTATCCTTTGGCCGCGGTCTGTATTCGGTCTTTTCGACAGTCGGGGCAGCAATAGGCGGAGTCGTAGGGCTGATGGGCGGATGGGAAAATGCCGCCATCGCACTGGGACTCGTGATGGGCGGACGGCTCGCCTTGGGTGTTGCCCGCTTCGGTATGAATGTTTTTACCATCGGGAAGGCCATTGTCCCTATGGTGTCCACCCATCTCCCCGCCCTGGCAGGCGGTATCACCTCAACAGGCCTCGCCTCCGCATGGACGACCGTGAAGACAAACGTCATGGCAGCCGCCCAGAAAGCCTGGGCGGTGGGGCAAACCGTGGTGGCCACAGCTTCCCGTGCAGCCACTGTGGCAATCCGGACCATCGGCTCGGCTTCGATGTGGTCGGCGGTGAAAATGACCGCTCTGGGTGCCGCCCAGAAAGCCTGGGCGGTGGGACAAGCTGTTGTAACCGGAGCCTGTACGGCCATTGGAACCGCTTTCAGAGTCATGGGCATGGCCGTCATGGCCAATCCTATCGGGCTAATAATTGGCGGAATTGCCATTGGCGCGGCGTTGCTGATCTCAAACTGGGGAAAGGTAAAGACTTTCTTTGTTGAGGTATGGACGTCTGTGGTGAAGGCTTTCACCTGGGCCTGGGAGAAGATAAAGGAGCTCCCGCTGGTCGGCGTTTTAATGAAAGGCGCCTCCGCCATAGGCAGCGTAGTGAGCTCTGTTGGCAGCGCTATCGGTAGCTTCTTCGGCGGCGAGGGAAAAGAGGCTGCCGAGCGCACGGCCCCGGCTCCCGGCGCGACCGTGGAAAACTCGCCGACATATGAAACATCCAATACGTATTCGAGCACCACGGCCACCCCAGGGCAGACTGTTCAGCCTTCCTACGTGAACAGCCAGACGACAAACGTCACGGCCAACAACTACTACACATCTCCGTCGCCCGCCTCTCGCTCAACCCCCGAAAGTCAAGGGCGTCTTTCCCAGATGGATCGCGCCGTCAAGTCCATCCCGCCGAGACAGACCATCACGTTCAATCAGACCGTAAACGTGAACGGCGGAACATCTGCCGGAGACGTCAAGTCGGCGGTCTCCAAGGCGAACGAAGGACTGGAAGCAAGGGTCAGGAAGGTTGTTGCAGAGATGTTCCAGGAACGGGAGCGGACAGCCTATGCCTAGCACGTACACAACGTCCCAGGGAGAGACTTGGGATTCGATAGCAAAGCGCGTTCTGGGCAGTGAGGTGCGCCTCCATCTGCTTCTGGACGCAAACCCCGAGCACAGGGGGGTACTGATTTTTTCCGCTGGCACCGTCCTGCGGATTCCCGATGTGCCGTCCATGGCCACCAGAACCGTAACACCTCCGTGGAAGCAATATGAAGTCTAGGGCTGCAAGGATCCAGATCGCATACCAGGGCGCCGACATCAGCAAAGACATTGCGCCGTTTGTTCGAGGTTTTTCCTACACCGACAACGCACACGGCCAAGCTGACGACCTGCGCGTTGACATGGATGATCGCGACCACCTCTGGAAGGGAGACTGGCTTCCCCGAAAGGGCGACACCATTGTTGCCTCTATCGTGTGCCTTGAAGAGTGGAACGGACCAGGGTCCCCCTCTGTGTCCATCCCTTGCGGCACATTTGAAGTCGACGAAGTAGAGCTTGCCGTTGGGGACCAGGGCGACACGGTTGCCCTGAAGGCGGTGAGCTCGCTGACGCAAAACTCCATCCGAAAAGAGAGCAAAAGCCGCGGATGGGAAAATGTCAGCCTTCGCCAGGTATTTAGCGACATAGCCTCCCCCGCAGGGTTCCAGCTCTCCTGGCAGGCCGATGACGTTCAGCTCCTCCGCCTTGACCAGCACGCGGAGACGGACCTGGCTTTCATGAAGCGAGTTGTCGACGAGTACGGCCTGAACCTCAAGATCAACGACGCGACGGTCATTGTTTTTGCTGGCGAAAAGTACGACGCCCACCCGGTTTCATTGTCCGTTACCCGGGGCCAGTCCGATTTGCGAAGCGCGTCCCTGAAAACCAAGACGATCGAGATCTACAAGGCTTGCGAGGTCTCGTTTCACGACCCCAAAGACAAAGAGCTCAAGACGTTCACGTATTCGCCTCCGGATCCTCCGGCCGGATCCGGGCGCATCCTGCGGGTCAATCAGATAGCCGACGACATCGCCATGGCGGAACGGAAGGCCAAAGCTGCTCTGCGAAAAAAGAACCAGCGCGAAGTCGAGGGTGATCTGACGCTCATGGGGGAGCCGAGGCTGTTGGCCGGAATGAACATAGCCCTCGGAGGCTTTCGGCTTTTTGACGGCACATATGCGGTCGAGCAGGCGAAACACAGTTTCACGCGCACTGGAGGATACTCTACATCGGTGAAGATAAGGAAGGTTTTGAAATGGTGAATGAAATACTGAGACGTCTCGAAATGTTGGAATCCGTGGTCGGCCGGCTGCTGCGCGTTGGCGTTGTGACATCGGTCTACCCAGAGCGCGGCACCGTTAGAGTCCAGCTCCCGGACGTGCACCATGGCGAAACATCATTGGTCACAAGAGAACTGCCGGTTCGATTCGACAAGACCTGCAAGGACAAGCAGTACCACATGCCCGACATCGGAGAGCACGTGATGTGCCTCTTTTTGCCGACCGGGCAAGAGCAAGGCTGTGTGCTGGGGGCGATATACTCCCAGGCCGACGCGGTTCCTGTCGCAGATCCTGATAAGCGTCACTTCCGCTTCGATGACGGTTCGTGGTTCGAGTATGACCGCAAGCAACATCTTTTGTCCGGGCACGTCGTGAACGGATGCGCGGAACTGACCATCGACAAGGACCTGACAGCCGATATCGGCGGGACGGCCGTGGCGAGAGTGGAAGAGGATCTCTCTGTGGATGTCGGTGGGAACACCATCATCACTGCCGGCGGAGATCTGACAGCCGAATCGCAAGGCGTGGCCACACTGAAGTCTGCCAGTACGGTGCGGGTCGAAGCGCCGCAGATAGTCCAGACGGGCAACATAACCTCCTCGGGAGCCGGCGGCGCAGTCTCCACCGAGGTCAAGACGGCAAACGTCGACCATACCGGAGACGTAGAGCAGCAAGGGAATTACCGGATACACGGAACCCTGCACGTTACTGACCTGGTTGTTGACAATCCGATCAACGGCGTTCTCGCCGGAGGTGCGTGATGCAGGTCGGCAGCTTTGGTCCTCTCGTTTTTCGTTCGAGCGCATCTGATGTGTTCACCCCTGTCGACCTGCGCCGCCGTCGCGTGGCTCAGTTCGCCGAACATCCGGTCGTCGACGGCCTTGCAAGGCTTCAACACCTGGGCACGTCGCTGGCTGAGGTGAGCTTCAAGGTTCAACTGGACCACACGTTCACCGATGTCGAGGCAAAACTGATCGAGATCGATGCACTGCTTGATTCCGGCGAGCATCACGCCCTTGTTATTGCTGGGCGCCGCCTGGGTCGCTTCGTGCTGACGGAGTCGAACGAGGTGGCCAAGAAGATGTCGGCGTCCAAAGTTCTTTGGGCCGAAGTCGAGCTCAAGCTCAAGGAGTACAACTGATGGAGTTTGTCCTGGACACAACGCTTCCAGCGGAAGTCGTTATTGGCGCAACCGGGGTGACCGAGATCCTGCAGAATGTCCGCACGATCGTCTCGACAATCAAGGGCTCTGTCCCGCTAGACAGAGACTTCGGGGTCTCCGCGTCATTCCTTGATAGCCCGACGCCTGAAGCGATGGCCGCGTTCACCGGGGAGGCCATAGACGAAATAGAGAAGCAGGAGCCCAGGTGCTCCGTTGTGTCCGTCGACTTCAAGCCTTTGGCCGAAGCCGCGATGGACGGACGCCTGTTCCCGGTAATTCGAATCGCTATCGAGGGTAGCTATGAGTAGCCTGAAGACAATTTTGCGTGACACTCAATTTTGCGAAACCGATGCGTCGGCAATTGAAACTGAGATCATCACTACATACGAACGAATCGCGGAGTCCAAACTGTACCCGGGCGACCCTGTCCGGCTGTTTCTGGAAGGATTGGCGTACATCGTGGCCCAGCAGCGTTTCCAGATCGACTACGCCGCCAAGCAGAACTTGGTCTATTACGCCGATGGGGACAATCTTGACCACCTGGGTGCTTTGACAGACACGCGGCGGCTGAAGGCGTCCTCTGCGCTGGTCACTCTCCAGTTTTCACTTTCGGAGCCCTTAGCTCACGATGTCGTCATCCCGGCCGGGACACGCGCCACGCCCGACGGCAAGCTGTTTTTTGCCACAACCGAAGTCGCATCCGTGCCAGCTGGCGAAACATCTTCATCTGTTGAGGCGGCCTGTCTGACCGCTGGCGCAGCGGGGAACGGGTTTCTGCCTGGTCAGATAAACAGATTCGTTGACACCGTGCAGAACGTGTCCTCCGTTGCCAACACGACGCCATCGGCAGGTGGGAGTGATCTGGAGTCCGACGACAACTATCGAGAGCGGATCCACATTTCTCCCGAGAAGTATTCCGTGGCCGGCCCTGATGGGGCCTACCAGTATTGGGCCAAATCGGCCCACCAGGACATCGAGGACGTATCTGTGTCCAGTCCCGCCCCGGGAGAAGTTGACGTCTGCGTGCTGCTCAAAGGGGGCCAGATCCCGCCTGAAGAGATACTCAATCAGGCAAGAGCCACACTCGATGCGGAGTCCGTTATTCCGCTGACCGATCTCTGTAAGGTCGTGCCTCCCACGCCCAGAGACTACTCCATCTCCGCCGTGTACTTCATCCACCAGGACCAGGCAGCGCTCGCCGGACAGATTCAGGACTCTGTCAACCGTGCCGTGGACAACTTTGTCGACTGGCAGCGGTCGAAGCTCGGGCGCGACATCAACCCCTCTCAGCTCACCCACTTGATTCAGTCCGCCGGAGCCAAGCGGGTGGAAGTCCTGGAGCCGGCCTTTGTCAGTCTGACCCCGCTGGAGGTCGCCAACAATGTAAACATCGAGGTGCAGTATGGCGGGCTTGAAAGCGACTGACCTTCACTTCTTGGAGATTCTGCCGAGCAGCATCTCCGATGACAAAAAACTTTCCGCAGCGTCCGAGTCGCTGAATGGACACCTTGTTAAGCTGGCCAGCGACACCGACCTGGCACGTATTTACTCCCGCATTCCGGAGTTGCCCGAGGCTGCTCTTGATCTGCTTGCCTGGCAGCTTCACGTGGACTTCTGGCTGCCCACCCTGCCTATCGAGTCAAAGCGAAGCCTGGTCGAAGGATCCATTGCTTGGCATCGGAAGAAAGGAACGGCCTGGGCCGTGAAGCAGGTCCTCTCCGACTTGGGCGTCGACGCTGAAATCATTCAGTGGCACCAGCCGGGCGGAGAAGACTTGGACCGGTTCACGTTTGCCGTCCGGGGGATGATTCGTCGTCCGTTGTTGCCCACCGAAATGTGGGGACCGGAAACCATCACGGAAGTAGAGAGAGCTATTTCCGTAGCGAAGAACACCCGCTCCTGGCTCGGCTGGCTTACCCTGGCCCTCGAGATGGATGTCCCTGTGAAGGCTCCCGGACACGACCTGGCGCAAGCCGCTCGCAAGGCGTGCGTTGCGCCGCTTTCCTTTGGGCCCCTCTTTGACCGGAGAACCGCTGAGGCTCTTGACGAATCAGGCATCGACCAAGCCCCCGTTGCACGAGACGAAACATCGGCAGCGTGGACCATGGGTCGCCCCTGGTCTCTCGATATGTTCTACGAGGAGGGATCTGCAGGCTGGCTTGACCAGATGATTCCCGGAGTGGAGGGAGCCGCGCTTCCTCCGGCAGATTGTGTTCCCGTATCCATCCTGCCGGCATCAGTCCCTCTTTCGATCGCAGCCGCTGCAGCCGAATCCTCGCGCAAGAGCCATCGAATTTTTATCGGCATCAGTCTCGACGTCAAAAACAACTCAACCAGTACAGCGCCGGCGTATTTCG
The DNA here is from genome assembly GCF_049723905.1 of Desulfovibrio sp. 7SRBS1. Lineage (NCBI taxonomy): Bacteria > Pseudomonadati > Thermodesulfobacteriota > Desulfovibrionia > Desulfovibrionales > Desulfovibrionaceae > Desulfovibrio > Desulfovibrio sp. 7SRBS1. Next base: position 903,512 of record NZ_JBJKFD010000001.1, read on the forward strand.
GGGCGGACGAAGTCTTTCTGGACGAAGCTCCCGGAATGGATGATGTCGCCTTGGATTTATGCCCGCTGGACGCACTTATGGAGGTAGCACATGCCTGAGATCACGTGGAAGCGGGCTGAAATTCAGACCCGGCTGTACGACAAGATAGGTCAGTCGCTGACCGGAGTCGGACCCTGTCCGCGGGTGGTGTCTTTCGCCGCCGGCTACGGGCACATCGACGAAACAACCAATCCGCCAACCCTGGAATCCCTGCCCTTGAGCGCGAGCGAGGTTCCCGGATTCATTACGTCCGGAACACCTGAAGCCTCGATGTCCGACGGGCGTGCGCTTTTCGTCTGCGCCATCCCCGAGGATGCAGTCTCTGCGCCGCAGAAGTGCAACATTATCGGTCTGTACGATCAGGACGACGAACTTGTGGCCCTGGCGTCGTTTCTTCCCGAATGGCTGGCCCCGGGCAAGCGATACGAGAACTTCGTCTACATCACCTTCCCAGCCCCCGAGGAGGAAAGCTAATGCTCTCGAGTTTTGTGAAGTACAAAGAGCGCTACGCTTCGTTTGCGCTCAACAGGAAAATGGCTGGCGTGTTGACCCCGGGTGTGTACCAGGGGTTCGAGATCCTGCCGGCGGAGGGGCTGAACGTGCTTATCTCCGCATCTCACGACGACTACCCGGCCTCCGTGGCCGTAATCGAGCGCGAGGGATATTCCGTCACCCTGCGGATGGATGCCAGCGAAACCCTCCCCGTCGCAGGCCCCGGAACCTGGCATCCGGTTCTGGAGTCCTACTACACGCCGGGACAGGAAACATACCAACAGCTGAAGATCGTAGCCACACCTGAGCCGCACCATGTGGTTCTCGGGACCATCACGGTCCCTGACGGCGCCGCTGCAGTGACGGAAGACATGATCACAGACGAAGGCCGGATGATCGGCTCTCAGGATCTGCTTGTGATGCAGTTCACCTCCGCCCTGATTGCCAACGAAACCGAACTGCTCGGATACAAACAGCGGCTGTCCAATGTCGAAAACTGGGCGCGGACCGCAGGATACGACCCCGCCAACCTTTATACCGGAGAAGGAGAATAAGATGGCATCCATGAATGAACGAGTGCAAGAGCTCATCAACTCTGTGCAGACCTTTAACAACCAGGCGTCGCTGCTGTTGGCGGCCGTGGGACAGGGGCAGCTGGATCCCGAGAAGATCCAGGAGCAGATCCAGACAGCCACCCAGTCGGCGATCGACGCCGTACTGGCCCAGCTCGACGGATATGACGCAACCACCATTCTGCAGCGACAGGATATGTTGAAGCTGGCGCAGGACATCCGCAACGTGACCGACGACGAGAAGTTTTTCTTCGAGTTCTTCCGCCGCCCGTTCTCGTTTGCCGACCAGATCGAAGTCGGCAGCGTTGTCACTGTGGCGGGCGACGAATCCGTGGACTGCGCAGACACCTCCCTGCTGGAGGTCGGGCAGGAATACGTTATCTGCTCGGGAGACCTCCGCGAGACCGTGACTGTCGAGGCCGTATTGACCTCCACCCGGTTCCGCGCCACGTCCGAGGTGTCCGCATCATACTCCGGAGCCACGCTGAAAAGGACATCCGCCCAACTCGACGGACAGTCTACCCGCTTTGCTCCCGGAGATATCTACTACGGTGGCAAGTTTGCGCTTGGCCTGGCCGATGTGGACAAGGCTATCCTCATTCGCCGCGGGGCTGTCGGAGAGCTGTCGGTCTACTTCCAGGACGCAACCCACGAATCTTGGACGCTGGCCCCCTGGGAGTGGGTGCGGACCAATGAGGACGGTACACAGGATGTCGAATACCGACTTCCGGCTCGCGGTGATTTTGATATCAAGATCGTGAACGAGTCCGACGTTGAAGTCGTGACTCAGTATATCGTTGGCGTGCACCAGGACACCGGCCTGCTGGGCGACCACCATCCGCCCATCAAGCCCACCAACGTCTCTCCGGCCGCCGGGGCCATCGACCTGCAGGAAACCCCGACGCTGACCGGCTCTGTTTACAGTCACCCGCTCGGAACGCCGCAAGGCGCTCTGCAGGTTCGCGTCTACAGCGACGCGGACAGCTACGCGGAAGCGATCTACGACTCTGGCGAGCAGCCCGCCGGGTCCAGCTTCAAGCTCCCCGCGGGAATCCTTTCCGTAGGCGGCACTTTTAAGTGGGAGATTCGCTACAAAGACACTCAGGGCGCATGGTCCCCCTGGTCGGATATGACCGCGTTCGATACTGCGGCTTCGTTTGTCTACATCGAGACGCCGACCCTCACCAACCCTGGCAACGGCGCAACGGACATCCCTGAGCAGCCGACCCTGACCTGTTCCCCGTTCACTGTGTCCGGCGGCTCTGACAACCACGTCGGATCCAGGTGGATGATCCGTGAAGCCGGAGGCTCCTACGACACCCCCGTTTACGACTCCGGCAGCTCGCTCGACTTGGAGTCTCACGTGGTTCCCGCCGGCAACCTGCAGGACGGTGAAGTCACATACTACGCCAAGGTCCAGCACGAAGGCGAAACGCTTGGCGCTTCCGAGTGGTCCTCGGAGATCAGCTTTACCACCAAGGACCTGTTTGCGGTGATCGTCGGCATTGCCCAGGTGGCTTCCGGCGGCGGCGCAGGAACGTGGCAGCGCGTCGACGAAGACGGAAACAACAAGACCACCGACACCGCATACTTCAACAACCATCCGACCTACGCAGGGATTCAGGACGCCACCATTGACGAGCAGGCCATGGTCCAGATTCCCAAGTTCTACTACAAGGTCGAGCAGGCCCCAGCCGGTAGCGACCAAGCTGGCAAGAAGTGCTGGTGGATCTCCGATCAGCCCGCCGCAGGCTTTGAGCTGCACCCCGCATTCATGGACGGCGGAGTAGAGATCGACCGCTTTTACGTGGGTAAATACGAAGGCACCGATGACGCGGGAACCAAGGTCGGCTCCGCTGCCGGAGTTTCCCCTCTTGTGTCTGTCGACTTCACGACCATGCACTCCCGTTGCGCCGCCAGGAATACCGGCGGAGTCGAGGGGTTCCACATGTGGAACATCCACGAGCTCAGCGCCATCCAGATGTTGGCGCTGATCGAGCTCGGCACGCCCGATGCCCAGTCGGCCATTTCCGCCGGCAACACGAACAGCTCTGCAGCGGTTAACACCGGCGCGTCCGGAGCAGTTTGGCGCGGGATCCACGAGCTGTGGGGGAACGTATGGGGCGCGGTTGACGGCCTCAAGACCGACACCAGCAACCACTTGGAGGTTTTCGACCGCCTTGGCAACGAAACCTACATCAATACCGGGACGGTCATCACGACCAGCGGCTGGACCACGTCCATGCTCGAAGCCTCTGGCGCAGATTGGGACTTTGCCAGTATGTTCGCTGCGGCCAACGTGGACAGCACCGAAGGCAACGGCACTTTTGCCGACTACTGGTATTCGAACTCCGCCGGCAGTGAATATATCTGCTACCACGGCGGCCACTGGAGCTACGGCTCGCACGCGGGCTTGTTCGACTTGCGCTTGACCTACGTCGCTTCGAACTCGGACGCGAGCCTCGGCTGCCGCCTCGCCAAACGGTAAACTGAAACCTGCAACCTGAAACACTGAAGGTCCCCGCGAGAGCGGGGGCCATAAAGGAGATACACTATGAGTCTCGGACAGACTATTTCGTGGGGCCCTGTGGAAGATCTGAATCTGGACGCATTCAACCACAGCGTGCCCGAGGCGGACCATCGCCAACGCGTCAGGGTTTATTCCGTCCCCACTGACGTCGACGCCGGCGGCTACTTCGTCGCCGTGTCTGCGCCCTGGGACCCGGTCGTGGTCCCCCCCAGCAGGGTGAAGGACACCGCGCTGCTGGTTGAGTACGACCTTGACCCCGACGGAACCTTCCAGGTCAAGACCATGCTGCCGCAGATCAAGCGGGCAATGCAGGTGCCCTATTGAGCCTGATGGACGGACTGAAGATCCTGGCCAAGATGGAGGAGCTTGACGCATACGCCCACAAGGCCATGCTTCAGTTTCCGAAATATGAACGCCATGTGCTGTGCGCGGCCATTCGCGAGACTTCCGCGGGGATTATCCGTTTGGTCGTGCGCTGCGCAAAGCGCTACCACAAAAAGACCTCTCTTCAGGATTTGGACATTGAAGTCGAATACCTGAGAACTCTTGTGAGGAAGGCTCATGCGCTGGGCTACATCAACGTCCATCGCTATGAAGTGTGGTCTCGCCATATTGACGAAGTGGGGCGCATGGTCGGGGGCTGGATCAAGCATGTAAAATCTTAGGGCAGGCACCTGTTACGGCGGCAACTGGAGCAACGGCTCGAACGCGGGCTTGTTCAACTTGAACTTGAACAACGTCGCTTCGAACTCGAACACGAACATCGGCTGCCGCCTCGCAACCGGGCTCAAGCCAGAAGGGTGCGCTTTACGGAGCACACTCCAGCGCTTTTCGTTTGGGGCGCCTGTCCTCCCTACCCAACAGGGAAAGATACATAAGCCGAGGCGGCGAGTAAGCCCCGGAAAGGGGCCCAAAGTGGCCTCGGCCTTTTTTTGACCAGAGGAGAATACTGGTGCCGAAAACACATGGCGACCTTTGGAAACAGATCATCTCATTCGACACGCTCTGCGGAGCCTTTAACCAGGCCCGCCTCGGAAAACGCTACACGCCTGAAGCACTACGGTTCGCCAGCCGACTTGAAGAAAATCTGATCAATATCCAGAACCACCTGATCTGGAAGACATGGTCTCCGGGTAAATGGAGGGAGTTCTGGGTTTACGACCCGAAGTGGAGACAGATTCAGGCGCCGCCCTTCTGCGATCGCGTTGTCCACCATGCGCTTGTGAGCGTTGTTGAGCCTCTTTTTGAGCGCAAGTTTATTCACGACTCGTATGCCTGTCGGCGCGGTAAGGGTACTCACGCCGCCGTGTACCGCCTTCAGTCTTTCTTGCGGCGCACGCGGCAGCACTGGCCGCGGGTTTACGTCGTCAAGGCCGACATCTCGAAATACTTTCCATCCATAAATCACTCCAGACTGGAGCAACAGCTCGGCAGAACCCTGCGCGACCAGGACGCCTTATGGCTGTGTAGCAAAATCATACGCGAAAACGGATATGAAAGGCGGGGCATCCCTGTGGGCGCCCTTACTTCGCAGCTTTTTGCCAACATTTACCTGAACGAGCTGGACCACTTCGTGAAGGATGAACTTGGAGTAAAGCACTATGTCCGGTACATGGATGACTTTGTTTTTCTTGGCCCGGACAAGGCCCGCTTGCGTCGGCTGCTTTCCGTCATCGAGGAAAAGCTCGTCATGGATTTGCGGCTTGCCTTGAACCCAAAGACCTGCATTTTCCCCGCATCAAGAGGTGTGGACTTTGCCGGGTATCGCACTTGGGCCACCCACATAAAGCCTCGAAAAAAGAACGTCACCAGAATGCGCAAGCGGCTCACGCGCATGGCTGATCTTTACGCCCAGGGCCGCGCACCCCTTGAGGATGTCCGCGCAAGGGTGATGTCGTTTATTGGATACATGAAACACTGCTCTGGCCACGTGACGACCCAAAGAGTTCTTCAGGAGATCGTTTTGACCAGGGAGAACAAGGCGCAGGAACAAGAGCTTGCGCCAAGGAGGTGGAAGTTATGAACAGTCCTCTTGCATGGCTTGGCGGGAAGTCTCGTCTAGCCAAGAAAATCGTCCCGATGTTGCCTCCTCATGAGCACTATGGAGAGCCGTTTGCCGGGGCCGGGTGGATATTCTTCCGCAAGGCCCCGTCTCGAGTCGAGTCTTTGAATGACATCAACTCGGATCTGGTGTCCTTCTATAGGGTGCTCCAGAACCACCTGGAAGAGTTTTGCCGGCAATTCCGTTGGCTGCTCTCTTCAAGGGAAATCTTTGAAGACTTCAACCGCCAGAGAGATGCTGGCGGGCTGACGGACATCCAAAGAGCTGCTCGGTTCTACTATGTTCAGCGGCAGGCTTTTGGGGGAAAGGTTTATGGCCAGTCGTTCGGGGTGGACCGGTCCAGTCCTCCGCGGATCAATCTCCTGCGCATCGAGGAGGAACTGTCCGCAGTTCATCTCAGGCTCACCGGCGTCACTCTGGAAAACCTACCCTGGCACCGGTATCTCGATAAATATGACGGGAAAGAGACGTTCTTCTACCTCGATCCTCCATACTATGGCTGTGAGTCCGACTACGGGAAAGATATATTCACCAGGGGCGACTTTGACAGGCTTGCGGAGCGCCTTGCGAAGATCCAGGGCAAGTTCCTCCTCAGCCTGAACGACACCCCGGAGGTGAGGGATATATTCGGAGGCTTTTTCGTTGAAGGAACCACTACCAGGTACACGGTTAACGGAGCCAATCCGCGCACAGTTGGCGAGGTTCTGGTGATGAACTACAAGCCTTCTGCCGGATTACTGGATCTAATTGAGAACAAGAGCTAAACACAGGCCCAAAAGACTCCCCAGCACCAACGGGAGTCCTCGCTCTTGCCAAATATCAAGAACCCAAGCCCTTGGCCCTGCGAGGCCCCTGATACTCATTCGTCTTCCTGCCCGAAGACGTGCCAACCTTCCTGGCCGGTCCCGCTTCTTCTGAGGCGGGGCCGCGCCGGGATTTTATCGCCTCGAGCATGGCCTGATGAACAAGCTCCTCCGGAGCGTTGGCTCTTTCGAACTCCCTTCGCACATCTTCCAGCTCTCGACCAAGCTCAGACTTGCCCGCCTCCTCGCCCTGAGGTGACCCCTGAGCGTCTTCTTTGTCTTTTTCGGGAAACACCCCGGCAAAGGCGGGCGAAATGCTCCCTGTCTCAAGTGAGGCAGTTTCTTTTGCCCACCTGCGCTGGGCAACCTCGGACAGAGGTCCGCCCTGTGAAAAAATATCTCCATCCACAGTAGGCTGCCCGATTTGCGCAAGAGCAAAGTTGGCGTTCAAGCCATAGCGGACTACCCACCGGGCCAAAGCCAGTGCCGGGGGCTGAAGACGTGCGCCAAGACAGGCGTCGAGACAGGCCCGATTCATCCCACCTGCTTTCGCGACTTCGTCCAGGTCGGCCTCCACCTCTCCTTCAAAAAAATCTCTGAGCGCATCAGCTGTGGCCACGAGATCCGAGTTGAACTCGGCGTCGGCTGGGTCGAAATAAGCATCCAGCCCCCTTGGTGCATACATTTCGCCTTCACCTGTCAGCAGCCAGCCAGGGTCAACGCCTAAATTTAGTGAAAAAGCCGCGACGGTTTGCACGTTCGGCAGGGCAGCCCCCTCCAGATAGTTCCGGAGAGTCTGGGGCTTCTTGATACCGGCCTTTGCGGCCATATCCTTGAGGGAGAGCCCTTGCTCTTCTTTGATTGCGCAAAGCCGTTGCGCGAACTGTTCCTTGTTAAAAAAAGACATCGACTCCGTTTCCTAGTTGACAGCAACTAACTTTTGGCCTACCAGTTAAGGCAACATGTTTTTATAAACCTTTAACGCAAGGAAATATCGTTATGAAAACAAATCTTCCGCGTCAAGGCCGTATCGTCGGTTGGCTGAAGATGCAGGGCGCAACCCTGGGAGATTTGGCAGACCATCTGGGCGTGTCCGTTGGACACACCAGTAAGATCTGCAACTCCGAAACGGCCCCCACATCCATCCGGGAAAAGATGGAGTCCTACAGGGCTCCCACTGGCGAACGTATCCCCGTCGAGCTGCTGCCCATCGGCAAAGACAGAAAGCGCGGGCCCGAGAAAGGCTGGCTTGACAGGCTGAAGGCGCAGGCCGCGGTCGGCCAATCCATGAGCGCATAGTTTTCTCATGATTCGCTGATGCAATCTTTTTTCGAAACCTTCCACGATAAAAACGGAGAAAAATGACCATGTCGATAGACCCGTCCACACACCGGAGCCTTGTAGACCTCTTGTACGAGGTCGCCCACCGCGCTCCGTCTGGAAAATCATTCACGCAGATCGCGGAGCTCATGAACAAGCCGTACTCGACTCTGGCCAGCGAACTGAACGCCGGGATCGACACCCACAAGTTTGGGGTCGGGGATCTTCTTTTACTTATGGAGCTTGCCGAGAGCGACGCCCCTGTCGACTTTCTGGCGCAAAAGCGTGGCGGCGTTTTTGTGAAGATGCCTCGCATCAAGGCCAAAGGGCCCATCGACCAGGCGTCGATTAAGGCTGTTAAGGAGTTTGGCGAACTCATGGCCGCGTATGGCCAGGCGCTTGAAGACGGAAAGCTCAAAAGCCACGAGCGCAAGGAAGTCCTCAAGGAAGGCTATGAAGCCATCGAAGCCGTGATGGCCCTGTTGCGCCACGTAGAAGATATGGAGATCTCGGAATGAGCTCGGCATGGATCCAGACACAGAGCGGCCAACAGTTCTTTCCTTTTGACCCATTTCGCAACGAATACAGGATCGAGGACATAGCTCATGCGCTTGGGAATATATGTCGGTTCGCTGGACACACCAAAGAGTTCTACAGTGTTGCCCAACATTGCGTCCTGGTTTCGAAAAACGTCCTGCCGGAGTTCTCCAGGTGGGGGCTTCTCCACGATGCGGCCGAAGCGTATTTCGGAGATCTTCCGAGCCCAATCAAGTCCATCATGCCTGAATACCACGCCGTAGAACATCAAACGGCAGCACTTATTGCTGACGCTTTCGGCATAACGCTCGACCCTGAGATGGAGCTGGCAGTCAAGATGGTAGACAGGCTCGTTTTTTGGGCAGAGGTCGCGCAGCTGATGCAGCCTGTTCACCCCGACCTCCGCCACCAGATGAAAGAGGTCGGCATCGGCGACCAGGGCCCGGACATCAAAATTACCCCCTTGCCCCCCGCCCAGGCCTCAGCGCTTTTCCTGAATCGGTTTCAGGAACTGTGGCCCGACAAGAACAAGGAGAGCCGCGATGAAGACGCTCTTGGCTTTATGGAAAACCAGAACCGAACTTGAACGACTTTCTTGCCAGCCTGAGCTCCTGCCGAGCGAAAAGGCCGCGCTTCGCGGCGCGAGAGGGACTTTGAAGTTTATCGCCGAACGGCTGGAAGAAAGGGAAGCCAGGGACAATGAACCAGACTGGAGAGAAGCCCAACTGCCGAACGGAGATCGAGAAGAACTTGCGAGGTGACCATGTCGGCTACTTACGTGACCCTAGGCGCCCTGACCCTGTTTGCAGTGGGGCTGGCGGCAATTCGACTGATGAAAAGGCTCAAGGCCAAAAGACGCGAGACAGGGCTGTCTCTGGACTTTGAGAAGATGAAAGCAAATGAGCGAATATAGGAGCAAAACCGTGAATACCAATGTTTCCGAAGCAATCAAGCTGGCCCTTGCTGAATTGGAGAAAGCCGAAGAAAAGCACCCCAACTGGCCATCCGATCCGATTCACGCGGCGGCAATAGTGGCTGAAGAGGCTGGAGAGCTGGTCCAAGCATCTCTGGACACCATTTATTCTGGCGGAAGCCAAGACAGAATGCGGGCCGAGGCGTCTCAGGTGGCTGCTATGGGGCTTCGATTTCTTGCAAACCTCTCTACCCCAGACCTTCGCGAACCTCGCGTTGTCGGAATTTCGTTCGACGGTTCCGGAACGTGGCAGCGCGTCGACGAAGACGGAAACAACAAGACCACCGACACCGCATACTTCAACAACCATCCGATCTACGCAGGGATTCAGGACGCCACCATTGACGAGCAGGCCATGGTCCAGATTCCCAAGTTCTACTACAAGGTCGAGCAGGCCCCCGCCGGCAGCGACCAGGCTGGCAAGAAGTGCTGGTGGATCTCCGATCAGCCCGCCGCCGGCTTTGAGCTGCACCCCGCATTCACGGACGGCGGAGTAGAGATCGACCGCTTTTACGTGGGCAAATACGAAGGCACCGATGACGCGGGAACCAAGGTCGGCTCCGTTGCCGGAGTTCCCCCCTTAGGTGGGCTTGATTTTTGTGAGACGAAAGAGCGCTGCGAAGCAAGAGGCCCAGGGTGGGGGATGTGGGACATCTGGCAGCTTGGCGCCATCCAGATGCTGGCATTGATCGAGCTCGGCACGCCCGACGTCCAGTCTGTCGTCTCGAGAGGAAACGTGGACGGGTCGGAGCTACGGAAGACAGGGAGCACTGGGGCAGTCTGGCGCGGGATCCACGAGCTGTGGGGCAACTCTCTTCACATGGTGGACGGACTCGTTGCCAACATTGAGAACCGGCTCTTTGTTCGTTCCCCTGAAAACCAGAAAGCATGGTTGGATGTAGGCGCTGAAGCATGCGCAAGATCGGGATGGATAAGCGCATTCGAAAGCAAGGTCCCCGCCGCATTTGTCCCGAGCGAAACAGGGAGCGATGATGAAATCGTGGGCGACTATTACTGGCCTGCATACAAGGGCGAGGAAAATATCTGCTACCACGGCGGCTACTGGGGCTACGGCTCGTACGCGGGCTTGTTCTACTTGGACTTGTACGACGTCGCTTCGTACTCGTACACGAGCATCGGCTGCCGCCTCGCCAAACGGTAAACTGAGCCCTGCAACCTGCATTCTGAACAGGATCGCGAAAGCGAGCCTATTAGGAGGTCAAGAAAATGAAATATGAAGCTGCCTCTTCGACAGTCGAGATAGTCAAGAACACCATCAAAGAGCTGTTTTCCGATGCTGCCAACCTGGCCCGTCTCGGACACAAGGAGCTGCTCACAGGACGCGAGGTTGAGCTGATCTACAGCTACCCGTCGTCAACCCAAGAAAAGGATCGGTGCGCAGGCATCGGGCCCTCGTACATCAAGAGGGGGAAACGAGTCCTGTATCGTCGTCGGGATCTGGATCAGTATTTCGGCGCTTTGAGAGTGAAAACCAGAGACCAGGTGTAATGTCATGACGGAAAGCCGCATCAATACAATCAACAGCCTGCCTCTGGACGTCGGGGCACAGGTGGCTATACCTCTCCGTCACTTCTTCGTTGGTGTGCCCCATCAGTTTGGCTATCCAATAGAGCGGGACGCCAGAGATGGCCAGCCAGCTCCCGAACGTATGACGAAGGGAGTGGAACACAACCCTGTGGCGGGAATCATCCACCCCTTTGTTGAACTCCAGCGCGTCCACGGCGCGTCGGAACATGGCGGACGGCTCCGTACGCACGCCGCCGGTGCGCGAAGGAAAGACGACCTGCCCCGGCGGCGTCGGCTTGCCCATAAACACGCGGCGCAGCTCTCCGGAGATAAAGACAGTCCGGTCCCTTCCAGACTTCGTATCCTGAACCCGGATCGTCCCCGCGGACAGGTTCACCTGTTCGCCCTTCAGGCTGGCGATCTCTCCAAAGCGCATGCCGGTGTAAAGAGCGGCCACACAGACGCACCAGAAAGACTTCTGCGGGTCTCTGCAGCGCCTGTGAACCTCTTCAAGCAAGGCCCTTGCTTCATCCGGAGACAGCCATCTTGCGCGGCGGTTGTCGTAGCGTGGCCACTGGATCCTATCCGTCGGCGCCTTTCCTCTGTAGACACCCCACGCCTCAACCTTGCGGTAGATTCTTCTGATCAGAGAGAGGGCGTGCTCAATGGTTTTCGGGCTTTTGCCCTGCTCCTGCAGGTCAGCCTTGAACGCTTCCAAATCCAGGGGAGATATATCGCTCAGCATTTTTCCGCCAAGGGCATCCTTGAGAAGCGAGTTCCATCTGGACAACGTCTTCTGCGGACTCTTGGTGTTCGCCATGCAGTGGTTGTCGTAATAAAGAGTCCACGCCTCCTTCAGCGTCAAGCTGTCCTCTCCGCGCACCTGAGGCTGCTCGCCAAGCCGAACCTGGTTAAGCAGCTCCGTGCGCTTCTGCGCTGCGTAAGCCGCATCGACACCATCGGAACGCCATCCAATTTTGTGCCGCTCTTTCTTGCCTTTGTTCTTTATCGTGACGTAGTAGCAGACGTCTGGACGGCCTTGAAACCGTCGGGTGGTAGACGCGTAAAAATAGACCCCTGTGAACTTCTTGACCCGCTCCAATTTTTTGCCCCTTTTTTGCCCCCATACAACGTATTTGCCCCCGTTTTGCCCCTTTGTGCGGCAACATGCGGAAGCGTGAGGAAATTCAAAACCTCTTTAATACCGGGGACTAGCGGCGTCAAGCAGGGTGTGGAGGCTTGCGGCAAAGGTGTAGTAATCGGGCTCATAACCCGAAGGCCAGAGGTTCAAATCCTCTCCCCGCTACCAAGAATACATTAAGGACCTACAGGTACAAGACTTGTAGGTCCTTTTTTTATTTGTTCCCTTCTCAAGATATAATCTTCAACAAATATCCTCAATACAATCCACTCCTGCTTCCTCATATACCTGCTTAGCCAGCCAGCACGTACCAGCCGTCTCGATAAGTTCTTCCACGCTTTGGGAGATGTGGACCGTGTAGACATTCTGGGGGACTTCAGTGCTTAAAATGGTCTCCCGTAACCAAAAGACAAGCTTCCCACTCTTGGTGAGATATAACCTTCCGTTCTGCTCCACGTAAGATTTTTCTCCCAATGGACTGGCATCAGCAAGCAACCAGCCTTCAAATCTCACATCCCGTGCGCTCTCTCGCGGCAGTACGAAAGTTTCAGCCGGTTCAACAAGCTCACTTAACTTACTTTTAATATATCGGTCCATTTTCATCCTCCTACGTGGACAAACTCCATGCTACAGACCGCATGTCATTTAATATTAGCATATTTTGCCAGAAACTTGTCAACACCTTTCCTTGTTTCAACTCCCACATTTCGCCCCCAAAGAATCAGTCACTCGTTTTTATTGAATAAATAATAAGTTAAGACTTTTAACCTCAGAAGTGGTCCCGGTTGTTTGGACCACTTGGCGGCGAAACTAAGGTGGACATTTTTATGGATTATGCCGCCTGATTGGAACAGACCAGAGGGGGTACCCCCTCTGGCTTGATACCCTGGTATATCTCCATGGGTTTCTTTCCGTCAAAAGCAAAGTGCGGACGTCGCGTGTTGTAAAAATCAAACCACCATGTCAAGGCTTGTCGCAGCTCGCTCCCGGTCTCCAGCTCCCGCAAATACACGCACTCGTATTTCAGCGAACGCCACAGGCGCTCTATCATTACATTGTCCATCCAGCGGCCACGTCAGTCCATAGATATCCGCACCCCAGCGTCACGAAGCAGCCGAGTGAAGCCGTAGCTGGTGAATTGTGCCCCCTGATCCATATTAAAGATGTCGGGAACGCCATATCTGCTCATGGCTTCCTCCAAAGCGGAAACACAAAAATCAGCGTCCATGGTGTTTGACAACCGCCACGAGAGAACCGCACGGCTATGCCAATCCATGATCGCCACCAGGTACAGGTAGCCTCGTTTCATGGGGATATACGTGATATCGGCGCACCACACCTGGTTGGGCTTTGTAATCTGCATGTTGCGAAGCAAATACGGATAGATCGCATGTTCAGGATGAGGCGTGCTTGTCCGGGGCTTGGCATACACAGCCAACAGCCCCATTTGACGCATCAGCCGTCGTACCCGGCCACGGCCCGCAGAATGACCTTCATCCCGGAGCATTGTCCGCATCTGACGGCTGCCGAGGAACGGCATCTCCATGAACAACTCATCAATACGCCGCATAAGCGCCAAGTTGCATGGCGACACTCCCTGCGGCTGATAATAGAACGTCGATCGGCTCAGCCGTAATAGATCACATTGTCGTCGGATACTGAGCATTGGATGGTCGTTGTCGACCATCCGTCGCCTTCGTCCATAGCTCAAATCTTGGCGAAGGCTTGTTGCAAAAAATCCTTTTCCACAGTGAGTTGCCCGATCTTGGCGTGCAGCTCCTTGATTTGTGCTTCGCTGTCCTGCCGATCGGACTGAGCCTTGCCGGAGAACGATGCTACCACGCCTTCCTTTGCCTGTTTTTTCCATTGGGAAATTTGATTTGGATGAACGCCGTACTTAGCGGACAGCTCAGAAAGGGTGTGCTCCCCGGACAGTGCACCCAGGGTAACTCGGGCCTTGAACTCTGCGGTGAACTTTCTTCTCTTCTTGGACATGAACTGCTTCCTTGCGACAGTTTATGTCCACCTTAGCGAGTGGTCCAGTTTTCTGGGGCCACTTCTCTCTGCCCACCGTGATGTAGCCCTAATTTCGACTGAACATCCAGCCTACGCAAGAGGATGGAGTAATCCCCTTCATAACTATTGCAGCCCCAATGCCAGTTTTGTCTCAGATTAGCTATTGCGCTCAACTGAAGCCGAGCAAAACCAGCATCCCGACCAGCTGCAATTTAAAATGAAACTGCTCCATAAACAAACCCCACTTCAAAAGAAGTGGGGTTTGTCGACGATCTGAGGCGCCCCAAAAGGCCGCTGACAACTACATCCAAAAGATCAAAAACTACGAATCACCCCAGTTCCAAACGGTTCCCGCCTTTCCCTTTGGCTCGGTACATAGCCATATCAGCCCGATGCAGCATTTCATCCAGGCTTTCCCCAGCCACATATTGTACCAACCCACAACTGAAGGTTATGGGAAAGTTGAAGTCAGTCTTTTCCAATGACTCATGAATGTGTGAAAACACCGCGGTAGCTTCTTCCAACGTCCCGCTCAAAAGAATCAAAAATTCGTCTCCACCAAGCCGAGCAAGCACGTCTGAAGGCCTTATACTTTCTTGAAGGACCCGCGAGATAGCTTGAAGAATTTCATCACCTCGGCGATGTCCGAAAGTATCGTTAATGTCTTTAAAAGAATCCACATCGAACAGCACTGCGGAAAAAGCATCACAGGTTCTTTCCTCGATGGAGACCAAACGGACATACTGTTCTTCCACCCCCCTTCGATTGGCAGCTCCGGTGAGCGGATCAGTCCGGACCAATAATTCTAAACGTCGTTGAAAGTAGTTGATGGTCCAGGCAGAGAGAAAAATAATAATAATGGAGACTCCGCCACCTACAGCCAACGTCCTCACAAGGTTGCGACGAGCAGCTCCTAAGGAAACTCCCTCATCCTGTTCCACCAAAAGGAACCAATCCATGTCAGGAAGATAACGAGTGGACAGGAGAATGTGGCGGCCCTTCCTGTTAAATTCAAAGTTGGACGCTGCATCATGCGGGGTAAGAATTTCGTTCGCAAGATCCTTAATCCCTTCTTCGTTCCGGATAGAGTGGGTACCTATCAACGAAATATTTGGATGAATTTGAATACGTCCATCATAATCCACAAGGTAGACATCTCTATTATACTTCTTCTTTGTATCAAGAAGCAAGTTAGTAGCATGCTCAATCTGAACTCCGACGCCAGTAACACCAAGAAGGCGCCCTTTAAAGTCTTCAATCCTATAATTAATAAAAACTGTAAGGCTATCCTCTTCAGCCTGATTTGTATCAACAATCAAATCGTATTTTTTATTCGTCCGCACAAACGAATAATACCATACGTCATGTTCATCACGTGGGCTTATCCGTTTCAGAGTGCCACCATTATAATAATAATTATCAGTTTTATTGGACACAAAGAATACAGTAGAAAACCCATACTTATTCTTAATTTCACTAAGGTAGCGAACTAATTTGCTGAGATCCTTCTCACCATCAATAGCCCAATCTTTGAGAAATGTATCATTTGCCATGGCCGATGAGACAAGAAGCGGCCGTAACATGTCGCTGTGGATATCAGAATAGATGTTCTTTCCTGTAAGCGGGAGAGAAGAGTTCAGTAGCTCCTCTCGAATCGACTGACGAGTCACTTCGTAATTAATAAGACTTGTCGCTAAAAAAGAGACAAAAAGAAGAACCGACAAAGAAGTAAGTAATTTCGTTTTTAAAGACATAGACTCGTTCATCACTCCGTAACTACCAAAGCTGAAGTCCCCAAGAACACACAAAAAAATCAAGATGCCCGTCTTTTCAGATCACATACCAGCACAAAATAAAACCAGCAATGCATGAAAATTATCTTTAATTTTCCAAGAACAAACAGCATTTTCCCCAAAAAATAAGCCACACCCATTGTTTTCTCAGTCAGCTTTGTCCTTTGCCCCCAGTGTGAGCGCAAAACACAAATTAAGAGTCTTGCCATGGAGAGCACCCCGCTTTATCAAACGGTATGCGTAAAAAATCTCCCTCTGTTTCCCCAAAGGGCATTGGACGAGCGTTAACCAGCACCAACGAAATGCCCCAGATTTCCCTCTGTTGGACTCCCCCGGGACGCAAGGACGAAAGAATACATTGCATTGTCTCCAACGTCACTCTCCAAGTGATGGAGCTTGAGCAAACAAACGATTGTCCAGCCACCCTGACCACAACCAGTCCTAAAGAAAAAGCGTTCTGCCCGTTCATAGAAAATAAAATAATCGCCCTCCTGCCGGTGGTTCACGGAGACAAGATGGATGCTACTCCATGGGCAACCTCCTCTCCATCTTTAATGGGACAGCCAGCATTTTTTATCGACAGAGCAGACGACGTCTGCTCCAATGAACGCCACAAGTTTATTCGGGCAATGGGAAACTCCCCACAGCCCGATCTATATTGAAACCACCCCGGAATCTCCCGGGCTGGAGGTGTGAGAAAGCCTGCTTGCCCCGTTTTTTATCATAGCCAGACAGACCTTAGGAAGAATGACTTCAGTCATGGTAATCCACATTTGCGATCATCTAGACATAAACAACCAATTTATGACTCCCTGGCAGGGAGCGGGAGGCAACAATGGAACATAAGCTGACATGGTACGGCCACTCCAATTTCAAACTGGAAACAGAAAACAAACAGACATTCGTATTCGATCCTTTTTTTACTGGTAACCCTTCTGCTCCGGTGGATGCAGCTGTCATTAAACGGGCTGACGCGGTCCTCATAACCCATGACCACGACGACCACATAGGACAGGCGATCGAGATATGCCAATCAACTGGTGCGCACTGTGTTGGAGTATTTGACACGATCAAAAAACTCACAGGGCAAGGGCTTCCGGACAACGGCATTGGCATGAACGTTGGAGGAACGGTGATGGTAGGTGAAACCTCCATCCATATGGTACAGGCTGTTCATTCAACAGCTAGTGGAGTGGCGACAGGTTACATCCTGACATTGAATGACGGACTGTGCCTTTATCATGCGGGGGATACCGGGTTGTTCTCAAGCATGGAATTATTCGGCCTTTTCAACACTATTGACGTTGCTTTGCTTCCTATTGGTGGCTGGTTCACCATGGGACCAGAGCACGCCGCTTATGCATGCAAGCTGCTCAAATGCCAAAAAGTAATTCCCATGCATTGGGGCACGTTTCCTATCTTGGAGCAAAATACGAAACCTTTTGCAAACGCCCTTGAACGGATGGCACCCGATACAGGCTTAGTGCCCATGGAGCCGGGACAAACAATCTCCATACGTAAAGAAAATGACAATCTGCAGTGCAGCTGCGAATAAATAGCTCATACTTTGTATTGCAAAAAAAGGCGGAAGTCCTCAATGGACTCCCGCCTTTTTCACTTTCAATTTTTGACTAGAGAAGGATTATTCTTTTTGAGCACTACTGAGATCGAGCTCGTAAGCCAAAATCCTTGTTCTCCGGTTTTCCAGGCCAACGCCACCTGCATAAGAATTTATGCATACGCACAGCTCATCCTGGCCGTCCGAGTCGATGTCGGCCAAACCATAGTCGACAATCGTTCCCTTGATTTCACGAGTTTTCCATGCAAGTGACAAACCTGCTCCATCCCAGAACAAAGAATGCATCTCACCAAAGGGATAGTTGCGGTACCGTTCAAAGAACTGTCCTGCCACCGACCTATTTCGGTTGACAAGAAGCTCGTACTTCCCCTTATCGGTAGAGAGCTGTGTAAGCAGCAGACGTTCCGGGAAGTAGAAGATGTCGGTGACTGGATTGTCCCGTTTAATGCCAAGGCCTGGAATCTTGACGAAAACTTCCACGCCTACAGGGGAGTTCACATACTTTCTTTCCGATTCGTACAAAACCTGATCACTCGAATCGTAAACCCGCAGGTGGTCATTGCCGTCAGCAAACAGGGTATACATACCATCTTTCGTAGGCAGATAAGCGAAGTTAAACACGTTGGCAAACGGCGGTACCTTCAGCCTTTTACCAAGTTTAACTTCATTCTGCGTAACAATAAGTTCGTACACTTCCCTGTCGAACATGTTGGTCTTGCCAACCTTCTGGCCAATAAGCAGAGGACGAAAATTCGGAGGAAGCCTTACAAGGTTGATATAGTAAGGAATCTCCTCCCGATCTACTACAAACGAGCCTTTTTTGTAGCGGAAGATAAAAGAGATAGGAGCAACATCCCGAGCATCTTCATCCAGCCTGGTGGTAATCCTATCGGTCATCCCCGTAACGATCAGCTCTTTGGCACCGTCGCGATCATAGTCAAAAGCGTTCAGCCGAACCATCTGAAAACGCCGAGGAAAGTCGTACTGCGCCACGGAGACCATTTTACGGTCTTCGATGGTGTAGGCATGCAGGCGATGGTCTTCGAGAAGAAAAACTTCACTTTTCCCATCACCATCTGCATCGCAGATAACCATATTGCCAGCAGCAAAGGGCAACGACTGGCTCTGCCAACGCCCAGGCGTTTCCGCCCCGCCCTCATACTTGAACTGAGGGTTGAGGGAAAATTCCTGTCCAGCTACACTTTCATTATAGACAAGGCCTGGATTAAGAACCTTTACAGGCTTTTCGGCCTTGTCTTTGCCCGCTGCATTGGGACGAGCGAAAATTTCTTCATTGATTTTCCCAGCCATTTTTTCCAGTTCAGGAATCAAATTCTGAACTTTGACAGTGGAGCTATTCGGCCAGGAACGTCCGTTTTTGTCTTCAACCTTTACATCCAGGCTTACATCGTCTCCGGCAACCATTGCCGTTCCCCAGATGAGGTAATCTGCATTCAACGCATCCAATTGGTTGATTACATCCATCCTGGTCTTGGGAATATTACCCTTTTCCTGAATCAGCTGCTTGTCGACAGACTGAAAATGATCCCGCCAATTCAGACGGGTGGAAAGCATATCTGCAATTCCCTGGGACAAATACGCATATTTATCTGGTCCATTGACCGTCAAAGGAAGGACTGCATATTTCTGCACCCCGGAAGAAGCCCGTGCTGCCCCAGCATATACCGCGACAGAAGCAATCACCATACAGCACAAAATACATGCGCCAACGAATCTTTTCATTCAATCCTCCAAAGAAGGCAGTGTATTCAGGAGACCCAGCCCACAACATATAGTCCGGGCTTTCTTACGAAAGAAAAAAACGCCAAGGGAAAGTGAGAAAGACTTGCCCATAGCGACAATGTTCGGGGTTCATTAGCATGACATGGTCCCAAGCGCAAAGCGTCAAAATGCGCATAACACCGTCTACCTCACACCCAATTCATTTATTTTTGTCTGTCCCCACCGTACCACCGACGAGCCCGGCAAGCTGACTACGCAACTTTTCCGCACTCTTACGCCCGATCCCCGGAATTGCAAGAAAATCCTCCACAGATGCTCCTGCCATATCCTCTAGTGAATCAAAACGTTCCCAAAATATGGATGCTGTTTTAGGGCCAATGCCTTCCAGGCTTTCCAACCGGCTGGCCATGGCCCGTCCTCTGTGTACCTTTCTCTGTCGCCCGATAACATGGTCATGCGCAGCGTCACGCACCCGCTGCAAAAAAAGAAGTTCCGGGCTACCCGGCCGAATGGACAAAGGATTCTTACGCCCTGGACGAAAGATGACATCTTCTAATTCGCCTGCTTTACGCCCAGCCTTGGCAATAGAGGCCAATTCAAACAAATCGTCCCCTCCAGCCTTGATGAGCCCCTCTTGCACCGCCGCCAACTGGCCCCTCCCCCCATCGACCAGAAGCAAGTCCGGCCATGGAGCACCTGACTCTATCCGTCGTTGAGCCCATAAATGCAAAGCAAGATAGTCATCACTCGTCCCCTCAGCCTCTTCTATGGAATAAATCCGGTTGGACTCAGGACTCGGCCTACCCATTTCAAAAACAACGACTCCCGCCCTGACGTTCAGACCGGAAAGATGGGAGATATCGACACACTCCACACGCTCTGCTGGCCTGGAAAGACGAAGAGACGAAGCAAGCAAAGTGGCCATTGAAGCATCATCATTTCCTTTATTCGCCTCAAGGGCATTATTTCTGGCCATAGCCAAGAGCTTCTTATCCAGGCCGGTCACTGGGCCCACAAGCTGCACGCTTTCTCCCCGTCTATCCGACAGAACCTGCTGCACCACACTGTTTTCCAAGCTCCATGGGAGCAATATTTCATGGGGGATGTCACGCTCTTTACCGTAAAACTGCATCAGAAATGCTTCAATAGCCTCTCCTGTGTCGTCTTCTCCAACACCAGGCCAGGAAAAAGGCCGTCCTCCGAGCAAGCGGCCCTGTCGAATAAACAATACTCCAAGACATAATCGACCATCGGCAGCAACTGCATCCACAACATCTCGATCCGAACCGCCTTCCTGCACCACGGCCTGACGCTCTACGGTGCTTTGCACAGCACGAATCTGATCGCGAAACATGGCTGCCCGTTCAAAGTCCATTTCCTGGCTAGCTTTTTCCATATCGTGTTGCAGCATGTCCAAAAGAATTCCAGACCGTCCAGAAAGCAACATCTCAACACGCCCGACAACGGCAGCGTATTCCTGTTCGTCTACATGCATCACGCACGGGGCAGGGCATTGCTGAATGTGATGATATAAACAAGGCCGAATCCGATTGCGCATGGCTTTGTCTGAACACTTGCGTAGCGGAAAGACACGATTAATCAACCGATACGTGATGCGTGCCGCATCTGCCGAGACAAACGGCCCGTAATATTGTGCCCCATCCCGAATCACCTTGCGAGTGACCATTAGCCGGGGAAATTTTGTTTTTTTGTTCAAACGGAAAAGCAGATAGCGCTTATCATCACGCAAAACGATGTTATACCGGGGCTTGTGCTTTTTGATAAGGCTTTCTTCGAGAAGAAGCGCCTCCTTCTCGGTTCCGGTCCGGAAATAGTCGATGGCAGCAATCTTGCCAACCATGACCTTGGTTTTAGGGGTATGCCGTTCTACTGCCCGAAAGTAGGAAGTCAGACGGCGTCGAAGATTCTTCGCCTTGCCAACGTAGATGATGCGCCCGGCATCATCTTTCATCATATATATACCTGGCCCAGTGGGATAATCACGAGGTTCAAAATCGTACATGTTCGGACTGATAGGACGCGGAGGGAGGATTGTCCAGCTGCTATAATAAGGATAGTCATGCAAACCGCCGCATGAAGGTACAAAAAATTGGACGGTAAAATTTTTTTTACTTTCTGCCGAAAAAATGTCGTTTTCGTCTTGCCATGGAAGTCTTCACACGGTAGAAAGTCTCTGCACCTTGGGAAAGGTGTACTCGCGTGTCAAGGTTTTGAACATTTTAGTTAACGCAAAAGAAGGAAGGTATACGCATGAAACGTTTTATCGTTCTCGCTGTAATGGCCGCCTTCGTTCTGGGCGCTTTCGGCACCGCATCCGCCGTTGAGCTCAAAACGAAAGGGTCTATGAGAATCAGCGCTAACTGGTCCAACAACAATGATTTCCTGTCCACCGAAGATAACGGCGGACACGAAGACGATTTCGCCGTTTGGCAGCGTCTGCGCGTGGAATTCTCTTTTGTGGCCAATGAAAACCTGATGGCCCGCACCCAGTTCGAAATCGGCGACACCGCTTGGGGCCGTAACGAAGGTGCCTTCGACACTGACCGCGCTGTTGTCGAAGTTCCCCGTGCTTACCTGCAGTTCCGTTGGCCCAACACCAACGTGCTGATCACTGCTGGTAAAATGCCCGTGGCCCTGCCTGATGCCGGCTACTTCGGTTCCGTCATCTTCGACGAAAACATCTCCGCCCTGACCATCAACATTCCCGTGAATGACATGATCGGCGTTCTGGTTGGTTACGCTCGCGCCCTGGACGGCGACGTCAGCGAAACGACCAAAAAGTATGACGATGAATTCGACATGGCCTTTTTGGCCCTGCCCATCACCCCCGAAGGATTCGGCGTAACGCCTTTCTTCGTGTACGGTTTCATGGGCAAGGACACCCTGGCTCGCTTCAATGGCGATACCGCTCCTTTCACCTCCTCCGCTTACATGACTGGCGCTTCCTACAAGGATAACGTCAATCCTTGGTGGGCAGGTCTGGCTCTGAACGTTACCGCTCTGGATCCCTTTGCTTTCTACTTTGACATCAACTACGGCGCCATCGACGACGATGACAACCGTAACGATCGCAAGGGTTGGTTCGCCGACCTGGCTATCGAGTACAAAGGCCTGGATTGGTTCGTACCCAGCATCTTCGGCGCTTACAGCACCGGCCTGGACGACGATCCTGACAACGGCGACGAACGTATGCCCACCATCGATGAAGGTTGGAGCGTAGGCGCATTCAACACCTGGACGGACTCCAGCTCTTTCAAGGGCACCATCGACGCTAACACCGTTGGCGCTTGGTACCTCGGCCTCCGTCTGGCCAAGATCTCCTTCATGGACAAGCTGTCCCACGACATCACCTTCTTGTACGCTCACGGTACCAACGACTCCTCCCAGGCTGGTGTTCTGGAATATGGTCGTGACCTGACCGACGACGACTCCATCTTCGAAATCGACTTGTCCAATAAGTACCAGATTTATGAAGAACTGTCCGCCATCTTCGAAATTGGCTACGTCATCAACGACTACGACAAGGACACCTGGGGTCTCGACAACAATCGTGACGCCTTCAAGGCCGCCCTCGGTCTGAAGTACAACTTCTAAATTGTTCTAGCCTGACACGCTATGAGGCCGGTACCTTCGGGTGCCGGCCTTTTTTTTGTTGATGTCCCAAACTCAAGTCGCCTTTTTTCAACAAAAAACAGTTGCAACCTTGTAGTGAACACCAACTGGAGCTAAAAAGAAACATCATAAGGAGGATATACATGTATATGTCTCTCAAGATGCGCCTGCTGCTGGTGTTTTTCATGCTTGCTCTGGTTGCCGTCTCTAAATCCGCACACTCGGTGGAGTTGAAGACAAAAGGCGAACTCAAGATGAATGCCAATTTCTGGAACAACATGAACTTTACTTCAAACCCGGGGGGAATTCCGAAGAATGACATCACCACCTACGAATCGTCAGTCCTCTGGGAGCGACTCCGCATAGATTTCAATTTTATCGCCAATAGCAATCTCAAAGCTTACGTTCAATTCGAGATAGGTGAATTTGCCTGGGGCAGTGAAGAAGGAGCTTTCGATACAGATGAGGTAGCAATTGAAGTGCCACGGTCCATGCTCCAATTTACCTGGCCTAACACAAACATCGACTTTTCCGTTGGTAAATTCGAGCTCGTCGTTCCAGCCTCCTCTTATTTTACAGGAAGTGCCATTTTTGATGAGAACATAACTGCAGCATTGATTGCCATTCCAATTACCGAGGAGGTCAGTGCCGTCCTAAACTATGCCAGAGCACTGGATGCAGATGTTGCAGAAACGGGTAAACAGTATGACGATGACTTTGACTTCGTGCTTCTGTCATTTCCTATTACTCAGGAGGGCGTTAGCGTAACGCCCTTTTTCATCTATTCCTGGCTAGGAAAAAACTGCATTAATCGAACAATTGAAGTGAAAACCAAATCGGCTTCAGATATGGCTGGCATGCTCTCAGCCGTAGGTAGTCAAACAGGACGGTACGAATCGTCAATGGTGCACCCGTGGTGGGCTGGCGCAAGCTTTGAAGCAAACGACCTTCTGGCGCCCTTTGCCCTGTACTTTGATTTCAACTACGGCCACCTTGATGACAGCAACAGCAGAAATGACCGCAAAGGCTGGTTCACGGATATTGCCATCGAATACCGAGGCTGGGACTGGTTCGTCCCCAGCCTTTTTTTCGCGTACGGTTCAGGCATGGACAGCGACATAAACAATGGAGACGAACGCATGCCCTACCTGGATGAAGACTGGGATGCTGGGACATCATGGACGGGCAACTCCCCTACCCTAAAATCCGACCTGAACACACATCCTATGGGCGCATGGTATCTAGGGGCTAAACTTGCTCAGATATCTTTTATGGACAAACTTTCGCACGACTTGATCTTTGCTTACTACCACGGGACAAACCATCAGGATATGGCTCCCTACCTGAAGTATGCAAACGACCTGACCACTGAAGACTCAGTCATGGAAGTGGACTTGTACAGCAACTACGCCATTTTCAATGAGTTAACAGCAATAGTGGAATTGGGTGTTCTCTTTCCCGACTACGATAAGGCAACCTGGAAAAAAAGTGCGCCTGCGGCAGATGAACAAAAAACGGCCTGGAAGGTTGTAGTTGGTTTGAAGTATTTATTCTGAATTTAATTTATTGGGGGCTGCTTCAATAAAAGAGCCCGAACGAGTTCAGCTCGTTCGGGCTCTTTTATTGAAAATTTCACACTCGAAATCAAAACCTACACCCCAAAATCAAGATTTGCGGGTTCGCATATCCTGCACACGCTCGGCCTTACCTTCACTGTGAGGGAGACTGCCGTGCTGTACAAGCTCTACTCGAGGAGTAATGAGAATTTCATTTTTCATGCGTTTGGCAATACGAGTCTGCAACGCCCCAAGAACTCTCATATCCTCAACGAAAATATCGTCGTTGATCTCCACCCGGATGCACATCTGGTCCATGTCCCCATCGCTTTCCAGAACGATAAGATAGTTGCTTCCAACTTCGGGCATGCTCATAAGGACCTGCTCAACCTGCATGGGATAAATGTTCACCCCCTTGAGGATAAGCATGTCGTCCGTCCGGCCCTGAATGCGGTCAATACGTCGGTGGACACGCCCACAAGGACATTCACCGGGGAGAATCCGTGTCAGATCCCGGGTACGGTAGCGAACAATGGGCATGCCATCACGCCTGATGGTTGTCAGCACCAGCTCTCCGACCTGGCCGTCTTCCACGGGTTCCAAACTTGCCGGATCAATGACTTCAAGGATGTAGGAGTCTTCCCACAAGTGCATTCCGTTTTGCTCTGGACACTCAAAAGCAACTCCCGGTCCGTTCATTTCGGAAAGTCCATAGGAGTTGTATGCCTTAATGTCGAAAATCTCTTCAATGCGCTTCCTCACCTCTTCTGTGTGAGGTTCTGCACCTATCAGAGCACGACGAAGAGGCAGACTTTTGGGATCAATCCCCTCTTTTTCCAAAAAAGAAGCAAAGTACAAGGCGTAGGAGGGAATGATGTGGACGGCAGTGACGTTAAAATCCTTAAGCAGCTTCAACTGACGTTTGGAGTTTCCCGCACCGGCAGGAATGGTCAAACACCCCAAATGCTCAGCTCCATAATGGATACCAAGGCCGCCAGTAAATAGACCGTACCCGCTCATGTTCTGGAAAACATCACTGCGACGAATGCCGATCATGTGCATGCAACGGGCCATTAGAGAAGCCCAGGTATGCAGATCTTCATCCGTATAAAATATTGCCGTAGGTGTTCCCGTAGTCCCGCTGGATGCATGCATCCGCACCATGGCGTCCTGACCAGCAGCAAGGAGGCCATAAGGATAATTGTCGCGAAGATCCTGTTTGGTTGTCAGCGGAAGCTTGCGGACGTCATCAACAGTCTTGATGGTATCTGGCGTAATGCCGTGCTCCCGGTATAGTTTTCCGTAAAAAGGGGACTTCATAGCCCTTTCCACAGTTGCCCGCAAACGCTCTGCTTGCAAAGCATTCAATTGATCACGACTCAAGGCTTCCGCAGGATCGAAATGCACAATATCCTCCTTAAAAAAACGAAGATGGCTGGGCAGAATCAGCCGGAAACGCCGTACTCGGACGGCTGAGAATAGGAAAGATCGGCAAATTTTGTACAATGCCCTATAAAAGCGAGTTCGAGTTCGCCAACGGGGCCGTTTCGTTGTTTGCCGATAATGATGTTGGCCACACCCTTTTTGGGAGATTCCTTGTTGTAGACCTCATCACGGTAAATAAACATGATGATGTCAGCATCCTGCTCGATGGCACCGGATTCGCGCAGGTCGGAAAGCATGGGGCGACGGTCGGCTCGCTCTTCCACTTTGCGGTTAAGCTGGGAAAGCGCAACCACAGGAACATCAAGTTCCTTAGCCAACGCTTTAAGATTTCGTGAAATTTCTGAAATTTCCTGCTCACGCGAATCAATACGCTTGCCCGCGCGCATGAGCTGCAGATAATCGACAAGGATCAGCCCAAGCCCTCTCTCCATTTTGAGCCGACGACAGCGGGCACGCAATTCCATAACACTGAGCGCTGGTGTATCGTCTATAAAAAGAGGCGCACTGGTCAGGATATCTCCCGCAGTATAGAGCTTATTCCAGTCATCATCGTCAAGCTGGCCAGTACGTAAACGCTTGAGATCGACATCTCCTGCAATACACATAAGCCGTTGCATGAGCTGTTCCTTGCTCATTTCCAAGGAAAAAATAGCCGTGGGCACATCCTGCACGCCATTAGTTGCGGCATTGTAAGCCATGCTCAGCGCAAAGGCTGTTTTTCCCATACTGGGACGTGCTGCCAGGATGATGAGGTCGGTAGGTTGAAGTCCCGCGGTCATCTCGTTAAGGCGGCTGAAGCCGGTGGTTACACCAGTTATAAGATCCCGGCTTGCAGCACGTTTTTCAAGCTGCTCAAAGACCGATTGCACCAAATCCTTACTGGCGGAATAGTCTTGCGCGGCATGCTGCTCGGCGACCTTAAAAACGGCCTGCTGGGCCTTGTCCACAATGCTTTCTGCATCTTCAGCAGACTCGAAACTTTCCCTGATGATCTCCATGCCCGCATTGATCAACTGACGCTTAACCGAATTCTCTTTGACAATCCGGGCATACGCCATTGCATTGGATGCGCTGACAACCGCAGAGGCAATGTCGGCTAAATACGCGTGGCCGCCTACCTCCTGCAGCTTCCCCTGCTTTTTGAGATAGTCAGCGACTGTAACCAAATCCACGGGCGTGTTGGCCGCGTAGAGGTCTTTGAAGGCATTGAAGATAATACGGTGGGTTGAGGAGTAAAAATCGTCCTCTCCCAAAAGATCAACAAGGGAGTGAAAGATACTCCCCTTCAAAAAGACCCCCCCCAGAACCGCCATTTCAGCATTGGCGTTCTGAGGGGGGATTTTACGCAGGAAGTCTTGGGGTGCCGATTCTTCTGGCATCCCGGTAGCCGGATTGTAAGAGTTTCCGGCAGGAAGTGGGCTACTACTCGGCCTGTTCTGGCTGCTCAGCTTCCACCTCGGGGGCCTCGGCAGGAGCTTCTGCAACTGCTTCGGCTGTTTCCTCGGAAACTTCTGTATCGCTGGCAGCACCACGCTTAACTACGCGAACTGTAAGTTCGGCAGTAACTTCGGCATGCAGCTTTACGGGCAGAGTGTATTCACCCAGTGCACGGATAGGTTGATCAAGCTCGATTTTTTTGCGGTCGAGATCAATACCCATTTCAGCAAGCATATCGCCAATCATGGCGCTGGTTACGGAACCGTACAGCTTGTCGCTTTCGCCAGTCCGAACTTCGATAACGACTTCGGCAGCGTTGATTTTTTCTTCAAGGCCTGCGGCCTGGCTGCGCAATTCGGCAGCCTTGGCTTCGAGCTTACGGCGTTCCTGCTCGAAAACCTTGAGATTGGACGGAGTGGCAAGAATGGCCAGCCCCTGAGGAATCAGGTAGTTCCTGGCAAAACCGGGCTTGACCGAAACTTTGTCGCCAACCCGGCCAAGGCTGTCCACATCGGAGCGAAGTACAACTTTCATATTCATGGTTCCACTCCCCCTTAAACAGATCTCTTGCGCACATAAGTAGCGTGCGTGGTGGTGTAGAAGAGGAGAGCCATCTGGCGCGAACGTTTGATCTCACGAGTGAGACGACGCTGGCACTTGGCGCAGGTACCGGTAATACGACGGGCAATAATCTTGCCACGTTCGGTCGTGTAGTCCTTCAAGATATCCGGCCGCTTGTAATCAATGGGCAGAGTCTTGTCGGCGCAGAACCGGCAGTACTTTTTCCGGGGGGAAAAACGTTTTTTGAAAGCCATGCCTACGCCTCCTCAGCAGCCGTGTACTCGTCGGCCAGCTTCACAGTAATGAATTTGAAAATACCGTCGGTGATACGCACGTTCCGTTCAAACTCGGCAACGCAACCACCTTCGGCAGCAAACTCGAAACGGTGATAGTGACCACGGGTCTGCTTTTCCACAGGATAGGCAAGCTCACGCATGCCCCAGGCATCGTCAAGGATAATCGAACCCTGTTCGCGTTCGATTACGCCTTTCAGGTTCCCCAGAATTTCCTGACGATTGTCGTCGGAAAGTTCGGGGCTAAACAAAAGAAGCGCTTCGTAATGACGCATTTGGATATATTCCTCCTTACGGGCTTTGGCCCACCCCCTAAATCGGGGGGGAGCAAGGGAGGGGGATTCTTATGTGTTTTCCTTGTCCTTGTCAAGATTGTCCTTATCTTTTTCAGGCTTTGTTTCAGACGGTTGCCAACTGCAACTGTTGTCCGCCCCTCAGCCTTTGATCCCCAAGCGGGGAAACACAAATCGATTAAGAACAAACCATATCACAACAAGTAGCAACAATCCCCAGGCATCATTCATAAAAACTCCGGCTAATCTGTATAAAAGTCCTTGATCAAAGATACAACCTTGCGCACTTCCTCATCTCCAAGTCCGGGGAAGAACGGAAGCGACAAAATCTCGTTACGCAAACGATAACTGAAATCGAGCTTGGAGACACCTGCACAATCGGCTTCCCCAAGCTTGAACATGGGCTGCATATGTCCGGGGACCGGATAATGTACGGCGGAGCCAACTCCGTGTTCTTTAAGAAAACGTCCCAAATCCGCAGCCTTGGGACAGCGAATCACATACAGATGGAAAGCATGTCTGGTTTCCGGACGGACCTTGGGAACGGTAACCGGAGTATCCAGGAGAAGCTCAGAGTATAACGCGGCAAGACGATTGCGCTCCTGTACATGGCTATCCAAACGTTTGAGCCGCTCCCGTAAAAAAGCGGCCTGCAGCTCATCCATCCGGCTGTTGACGCCCGGAACCGTGGAAACATAGCGTTCACTCTCGCCATACTGCTTGAGACGCGCAAGTTCCTCTCCAAAACGGGAACTCATACCGCAAACCATGCCTGCGTCACCCAGTGCACCCAGGTTTTTTGTTGGGTAAAAGCTATACGCTCCCATTTCCCCCATGGTTCCCGCAGGCTTCCCTTTATAGGAAGCACCATGGGCCTGGGCACAATCCTCAATAAGATACAGCCCATTTTCCTTGCATACCTGGACAAGACGATCCATGTCACACATCTGTCCGTACAAATGTACGGCAAGAACCGCCTTAGTATTTTCCGTAATAGCCTCTTCCACGCTCGCGGGGTCCAGGGTGTAATAATCCTGATCTATTTCGACAAAAGCCGGAATAAGGCCGGAGGCGAGAATGGCATGGTAGCACGGGGGGGCGGTATGCGAAGGTACAATAACCTCATCGCCCGGTTCCAGCCCAAGCGCAGTTAAAGCAAGGATAATCGCATCGGTCCCATTGGCCACGGATACGGCAAATCCCGATCCAGACCACTCCGCAAACTCTTTCTCAAAGCCCACGGCTTCCGGGCCGGACAGATACCAGCCTCGTTCAAGAACGCGTTCAAAAGCCTGGCGCAGGTCTTTTTCTTCCTCACAGAACTGACGCTTCAGGTCGTTAAATGGAATCTTCATGTACGCTTATTCCCGGTGTTGAATTCAAAGATGCCGTTTTCGAACGACGAGCAATTCCTGTCCCCGCGATACGCCTACACGTCCAAAGGCGAACCTGTCAGCATCTTGTAGATGTCCATATATTTGTCACGGGTGTTGGCAATAATCTCTTCAGGCAGATTGGGAGCTGGCGGCTGTTTGTTGAAGCCGATGTCCTTGAGGTAGTCACGCACGAACTGCTTATCAAAACTCTTCTGCGAACGGCCCGCTTCGTAATCGGCAAACGGCCAGAAACGCGAAGAGTCAGGAGTGAGGGCTTCATCAATCCAGATGATACGCCCACCACGAAAGCCGAACTCAAATTTGGTATCGGCGATGATGATTCCACAATTTTTCGCGTAGTTCCGTGCACGGCGATAAATTTCCAGGGTCAGGTCCTCAACTTCCTTGAGGGCATCTCCCCCCAGAATATCACGAGCTTGTTCCAAAGTGATATTCTCATCGTGCTCGCCCAGGTCCGCCTTTGTGGACGGGGTGAAGAGAGGTTCTTCAAGCATCTGCGATTCCAACATCCCGGCCGGCAGCTGATGCCCACAGACCTTGCCCGTATCTAGATAATCCTTCCAGCCCGACCCGGTAATGTAACCGCGAACAATGCACTCAATGGGAAGCGGCTTGGCTTTCTTGACGATAACCGAACGTCCCTGCAGCTGACTGCGGTATTTTTGGATGGCTTCAGGGAACTCATCGACATCCGCTGTAATTACATGGTTGGCAACAAGGTCCTTAAACTTATCCATCCAAAACAGGGTAATCTGGTTAAGGACTGCACCTTTGTATGGGATGGGATCAGGAAGCACGACATCGAAGGCGGAAAGCCGGTCGGTGGTGACGATGAGCAACTCATCGTCGCTTACTTCGTATATGTCACGAACCTTGCCTCGGGAAAGAAGCTTGAGTTCTGGAATATTGGTTTTAACTACGATTTCCATAGATATCCTCCGTATTGGCGCTATGGCTATAACAGGTACAGACTACTGCGTTTTACCCTAAACAGACCTTGAACCGTTTTTTATATTTTACGGCTCTCGGCAGACCGGGCATGCGCTTCCAGGCCTTCCAGACGGGCAAGTCTGGCAATTTTATCGACATTGGCGTCTATAAATTCTCTGCTTGCTGAAATGACGCTCGTCTTTTTGGTAAAAGTATCAACAGACAGGGCCGAAGAAAAACGAGCCGTGCCCATGGTGGGCAATACATGGTTGGGCCCCGCAAAATAGTCTCCGACAGGTTCAGGAGTATTCGGCCCCAAAAACACAGCCCCTGCGTTACGTATGCCCCCAAGAACATCCCAGGCATTTTCTACGACGATTTCCAGGTGTTCGGGAGCCAGAATGTTTACGGCTTCGACAGCTTGGGTGAGCCCTGGCACAGTGACTATCGCCCCCCAATCCCTCAGAGACTTGCCCGCAATTTCTGTACGCGGCAGGCTGGCTAGCTGTTTTTTCAACTCTGCAGCAACAGCCGTGGTAAGGTCTTCATTCGTGCTCACAAGCACACAGGCTGCCATGGGATCATGTTCCGCCTGAGACAGCAAATCCGCGGCAAGATGGCTGGGGTTTGCACTGCCGTCGGCCAAAACCACAATTTCACTGGGACCGGCAATCATATCGATTCCAACGGTCCCACTCACCATTCGCTTGGCAGTTGTCACGAAAATATTGCCCGGACCAGCAACGACGTCCACGGCAGGAAGACTATCGGTTCCATATGCCAGAGCAGCGATCGCCCAGGCACTGCCGACAGCAAAAACTTCCTCCAGCCCGAGCAGTTTTGCCGCAGCCAAGATGTATGGATTGACACTCCCGTCTGCCCGAGGCGGCGTTACGGCAACGATGCGTTCGACCCCGGCAACCTGAGCAGGAATTGCATTCATGAGCATGCTGGAAATAAGCGGGGTATCCCCCCCTTTTCCTCCCGGAACATAGAGTCCGGCACGTTCCACCGGCAGAATCATCTGGCCTAAGATGGTTCCATCATTGGAAGGCACAAACCAGGAATTCCGTTTTTGCCTTTCATGAAAAGCACGAATGTTGGCTGCGGATTCGCGTATGATGTCCAAATCTCCGGCAGATACCTCTTTAAAGGCATCCTCTATTGCCAGGGAAGAGACACGCAACATTTCCGCACTGAACTTTTCACAGTCAAACTTACGGGTGTATTCTACAAGGGCTTCGTCTCCCACCTCCTTGACCCTATCCAAAATGGAGCGAACCGTGCCTTCAACGCCTTGGGAGGAAGGCTGGCGGGAAGATAGCTTTGAAGCCAGTTGTTTGATAGTAATAATGCCTTCGTAGCCTATGATCTGGCAGGGCATGTTTTCTCCTTGGCTAAACCTTGAAAATGCTGATTTTACCAGCACCAAGGCTATAGCCGAGGGACTTTGAAATGTCGAGAAAACCGGGAAACGACATTTGATGCCGCTTCCGGAAATAGGTATGTGAAACAAATCAAAAGAAGAACGCGGGCACTCTCCGTCCGCTCCTCTGTATGGACCACTTGATCTTATCGGAGAAGTTCATGGCTGAATTCTGGGCTGTCGTTTTTATAATATTGTTGGTGCTTTGCCTGCTTTCCCTTATTTTTACACTTCCCGGGAACTGGCTCATGGTAGGATTGGTCGCAGTCTGGAAATGGCTTCACCCGGACATGGACAGCGGCTGGAGTTTCGTCATCATTCTTCTGGGGCTGGCAGGTTTGTCGGAAGGGTTGCAGTATGTCAGCCAAATATGGAGCGTACGCCGCTACGGCGGTTCCAAAAGAGCCAATTGGTGGTCGATCATTGGCTCCGTTATCGGCGCCATCGCACTTGCGCCAATAGCCTTTGGATTCGGGGCCATCCCAGGTGCCTTTGCCGGAGCCTATGCTGGCGGATACTTGGCAGAATTTTCCCAAGGGAAAAACCGTTCAGAAGCCCACAGGTCGGCCATGGGTGCCTTTTTCGGCTCTGTGTTCGGCATGGTCGTCAAATTCGGCATAGGTGCGTTTATGCTGATGCTGACAGCACGGCACATCTGGCCAGCCTGAACATAGCCTCATTTTTCACTTTACCTGGCAGGAACAATCGCATTACCGTGCCGGGCAAAACAGTCCGTTAATCAATTTTTGGAGTAAAATATGCACCATCAAGCGACTGAGTTCCCTACCTACCGTGGGGCCATGGAATATTTCTGTCTTGGCTGCGGCGCTCGTTTTCCAATTAACGAGCTGCATTACACCTGCCCCGAATGCGGCGGTGTATTCTTGCTGAAAGATACGACTTTCGACTCTCTCAAGGAGCGCTCTGGACAGGAATGGCGAGATCTGCTGGATGCCCGGGCAATGGCCAAGTCCCCTGCCCTCCGCGGCATTTTCCGCTACTATGAACTTATGGCTCCGGTTGCCGACCAGGAAGACATCGTCTACCTCGGCGAAGGGCAGACCCCCATAGTTTCCTTTTCCCCAACCATGAAGGACGAACTGAACGGGCAAACCGGCGGCTTCAAAAACGACGGACAGAACCCAAGCGCGTCCTTTAAAGACCGAGGAATGGCCTGCGCCTTCAGCTTTCTCAACTACCTATGCCGTACCCAGGACATAGATGAAATCCTGGCGGTATGTGCTTCCACAGGAGACACAAGTGCCGCTGCAGCCTTGTACGCTTCATATACAGGTTCGCGCATCAAGTCGGCCGTTATCCTGCCTCAGGGTAAAGTGACTCCCCAGCAGCTCGCCCAACCTCTCGGCAGCGGAGCCCAGGTTCTGGAAGTTCCCGGTGTATTCGACGACTGCATGAAGGTTGTCGAGTACCTGGCCGATAACTACCGTGTGGCCCTGCTCAACTCTAAAAACGCATGGCGTATCCTCGGGCAGGAATCATATGCCTTCGAAGTTGCCCAATGGTACGATTGGGATATGGACGGCAAATGCGTTTTTGTGCCCATCGGCAATGCAGGCAACGTAACCGCCATCATGGCCGGTTTCCTCAAGCTGCACCGTCTGGGCATCATCTCCGGACTGCCACGAATTTTCGGCGTACAGTCGCATCATGCCGACCCGGTCTATCGTTATTATAGTGTGGAAGACGCAACGGAGCGCCATTACGAGCCGGTAAAGGTCCAGGCAAGTGTTGCCCAGGCCGCTATGATTGGCAATCCTGTCTCTTTCCCTCGCGTAAAGCATTTTGCCGAACGGTTCGAAGCCATTGGCGGCAAGCGTGCTTTCCAGGTAATACAGGTAACGGAACAGGAAATCATGGACAGCATGCTCCAGGCTAACCGCAACGGTCATATCGCCTGCACACAAGGCGGGGAATGCCTGGCCGGTCTCAAGCGAGCACGGCAGCTCGGCCTTATAGATACCGAAGAAACTGCCATCCTTGATGCAACGGCACATATGCTCAAGTTCATAGGCTTCCAAGATATGTACTTCAGCAACACCTTCCCCGAAGAATATGGGGTTTCCCCTGAAACCGCCATGGCTAATGCGCCGCGTCTGGCCATCGACGCATCGGAAAAAACGGCCCTGTCCGAAAAAGAATACACTGCCAAGGCTGCAGCCAACGTAGTGTCAATGCTCGGCCTGAAAGCCAAATAAAGACTTTCTTTTCAATATGGCAAAAAAACAACGCGCAGATCATCTCGTCCATGCCCAGGGGTTGGCAGAGAGCCGGGAACAGGCAAAACGGCTGATCATGGCGGGCAAGGTTTTTATGGCCCGGGGTGAGCTGCCGGTACGGGTTGACAAGCCCGGCCAGCAGCTCACCCCGGACATGCTTTTCGAAATCCGGGGAGTGGAGCGTTTTGTGAGCAGAGGCGGCTACAAGCTGCTTACGGCCATAGAACATTTCGAACTGAATGTTGCGGGCATGGTGGGCCTAGATGCTGGTGCATCAACAGGTGGTTTTACCGACTGTCTACTGCAGCATGGCGCGTCCAGGGTTTATGCCGTGGATGTTGGCCACGGCCAGTTGCACGAACGCATGCGCACCGATGCCAGAGTCATCAATATGGAACGGACAAACCTGCGGACCGCAGGTCCAGACTTGATCCCCGAAAAAGTAGACATTGTCGTGGCAGACGTGTCGTTCATCTCTCTTACAAAAATTATCCCTCCCTGCCTGCAGTTTCACCGTCCCCAAGGACTGGTTGTGGCCATGGTCAAACCACAGTTTGAACTGGAGCCCCATCAGATAGGCAAAGGAGTGGTTAGGGACGAAGAACTGCAACTGCTGGCAGTAAAAAAAATCACCGATTTTTGCAGGGACGAGCTGGGACTCATATGCCGGGGAGTGGTACCATCCCGCATAAAAGGCCCCAAGGGAAACCAGGAATACCTCACCTTGTTTGAGTCGGAGCCCTGCGCATGATTCGTGGGGCTCTGCTCGCCATTCTTTCTGCAATATGTTTTGGGTGCATGGCTGTTCAGATTAAGCTGGCCTATGGTTTGGGAATGGATGAGTGGGATATTCTCATTTGCCGTTTTGTATTTGGCAGCCTGTTCCTTTTTCTTTTTCTTACCATTACCGGCGGCTCAAAAAGCTTCAAAATCAGCTTTCAAAAACTCTTGGCTGTTGCGGCTACGGGGATGGTCGTTTACGTAGCCCAAAGCCTTTGTTTCTCGCTTGCCCTCAAATATATATCTGCTTCAACCACCGCCCTGATCTTTTACGGTTATCCTGCAACCGTCACCCTGCTTTCCGTTCTCCTGGGGAAAGCCAAACCGACACGGACGATAGTAACAGCAGTTATCAGTGTCTCACTGGGGTGCGGGCTGGTTTTTTTCGACGCCTTTTCCAGAGGAGCACACTCGCTCGGGTTGGCTTACGCGCTTGGTGCCCTAAGTATTTTCAGCCTTAACCTGCTGATGGTGCAATGGCTTCTTCAGGGGGAAAAACCGCTGAGCATCAGCTTTTACATGATTCTATTCACCGCGGTAGGCTATTGCATTGTAGGCGGTCCCCAACGGTTGCTCAACCTTACAAATGTCCAACTTGTTCTCGGGGCGAGCTTGGGCCTTATTCCCACGGCTATGGCCATAGGCCTGCTGTATCAGGCAATAGAAAGAGTTGGCAGCGCTTACGCCTCGATTTTTTCCTCTTTTGAACCCCTTGCGACGCTTGCCTTGGCCCATTTTATACTGGGAGATTCTGTGGTCATTTTCCAAATCGTGGGAGCGGCCTTTATACTTTACGGCATTATTCTTCCAAACCTCAGGGCACTTCAAGAAAAACACAGAGTCCTCAACGCCGGAGGCATTTCCTCGTTATGACCCAATACCTTCCGACTGGCATAACCTTTCTGACGTTCATATTTCTCATCCATATTTTCGTCTGCTTCGCTTTTGCCGTACTCATCGACCGAAAACGTCGAGGCCGGCGCCAAGGGCTTTACCTTTTCCTCGGCTATTTCTATCCAATTTTCGGACTGGGTTTCGGTATCACAGCTTTGGTCAAAGGCGAGTACCCACAGGGAATATCCATGGTTGCTACCGGTATTTTTCTCTTTGCAATCTTTCGAAAAAAGGCCAAGAGAAAACGGTAGTAAAAGCCTTTGCGCACACCACAAGAAAAGCCCGGTCCGCAGAACGAACCGGGCTTTTTTAATAAATAGGGAAAAAAGCTACGACTTCGAGGGACACTTACCGGCAGCACATGGCGCCGTCGTGTTCAAGTGTTTGGGACGGGCAGCTGGATGCATCATTTTTACGCTGTCCAGACCGGAAAACGGAGTTGTCCGCCCCGTCTTGAAAGAAGTCGCAGAGATGAGCCGTTTGGACTTTCCGCCACATTTGGGGCAGGCGGGGTGTTCAACAGCATCACTCGGACCAAAATCCTCGAACTCATGTGCGCACTCAAGACAGGCATATTCATACAGAGGCATTTTTACGCTCCAGGCGTTTACTGGCTATTTTGAAAACGGCAATTGAAGGCAAAGTCGTAGATTTACCTTGCACCACGCGGATGTCAAGCTGACCGATCAAAAAAAGCCCCAGATACGAAAGTCTCAATACTCCGCATACTAGGGCAACAAAATTCTTTGAAACAAATATCTACAAATTCCCGACTACTCATCTCTCCAAGATACGCTCTACAAAAAAGAATCTCTGTATGGAGTCTGGTGGTAATTGAAGGACTCTGCGTGGTAAGGACAACTTCGGCAGTACACTGTCACTTCCCCTGCATACTTATGCACAGAAACCTTCCCCCCGCAATATGGGCACCGAAGCGTTGTCAGTGTTTTCTGAGCAAGCGTCAGCAGCGCTTTGTCACGATGGGAGCATACATTGCATATGGATCGGAAAATTCCCATAATTTGCAGCCTTGGATTCAAATTATCTCGATCCTGTTTCATATATAAGTAATAACGTAACAAAAAACAAGGCTCAAAAAAAAATCTATTCTTTACAGCCGGCGCAAAGAGTCTGGTCGAAGCATCTCCTCCCCAGCAAGACCATTTTGAATCTGCCGGAGAATCCGTTGCTTATCACGAGGAAATCGAGCACTAATGGGCAGGTAATTTGAGGCATGGTTGGCAAAAAAGAGTCCTTTGCTCAGCTCGGTGTGAACAACCAACTCATACAATTCTCGCAACATTCCCTGGCTATCAGGCAACTCAAAACGGCCGTCTTCAGCCATTGCAAACAAAGGGGTCCCGGGAACAAGCATAAGGGTCAAAGCCGCTGCCTGTTCCGGATTCATCTTGCTCAAGGCTCTGCCTGTTGCCCGTGCGTGCTCCATAGATCTAGCTGTTCCCCCCAATCCAAGGATCACGGAAACGTTACGCTTCATTCCAGCTTCGCCCGCTCGTTGCCCCTGGAGCACGATATCCGAGGCTGAGCCGTGTTTGCCCATGGCCTCAAGAGTCACATTGTCTCCCGACTCCAAGCCGATATAAACGGTGCCCAACCCCGCGCTACGCAGCTCCTTCAGCTGTGCGTCGGACTTCATTGCCAACGCCTTGGCGCTTGCATAAGAGGACACGCGTGTAATCTGCGGAAGCCTCTTCCGAATGGTTTCCAGCAGGCTGATCAATTTTGCGTGGGGAATTATCAGAGCGTCGCCATCACACAAAAAAAGCCTGCGCACAAAGGCATAGTGTTCGGCGGCATAGGCAAGGTCATCCAGAACAATCGCATCCGGTTTTATGGAAAAGCGTTTGTCTTTATAAGCACCGCAAAAAGCACATTTGTTGTGGGAACATCCCGTAGTAACTTGGAGTAGGATGCTATCCGCCTCACTTGGCGGACGAATAATTCGACCTTGGTAATCCATGCAGGAAAGATAACCGGAATTTCAAACGAAGAAAACAGGAGAAAAACGTCCTGGAAAATTCAGCCCAAATGCAGGCTCCCTAGCATCAGTATGCCACCCATAAAGAAAACAATGAGTCCTCCCAACAGGGACAAGACTCTATGCAGCAAACGATACGCCAACTCATGGTTGGTCATGGTGGCAAGTATCGCTCCCCGAAACAAGACCGTACCGACAGAAACTCCCGAAAGGGCTAATCCCATACCGAGTGAAATGGCAACCATGGCAGCATACCCGGCATGTGCAATCCCCAAAGTGACTGCAAAAATCAACACCATTGCCGCTCCAGGGCATGGAACCAAGCCTGCAGCCAGTGCCATGGCCCAAAGCCGGCCGTTCCCTTTAGATGATCCCTCTGATGACTCTAGTTCTTTTTTCCCCGCCACCAGCATATCCCACAGCGTATCGAAAATCATAAAAGCGCCTAGGCATGCAACAAGTCCAAAGCTTACAGGCTCCAGATACAACGCGCCTGCCCCAGACAATGCATTCCCTCCCCCCAAGAGCCAATATCCGCCAACCACAAGAACGGATGCCGAAAGCACATGGAATCCCATAGTAAGGAATCCAAACAGCAGTCCCAGCCATATTCTGCCGGGGCGGGTCATGAAATACCCAGCCGCCAATACTTTTCCGTGCCCCGGCCCCAACGCATGGATGAAACCATAAGCAAAAGCGAGCGCTATAAAAATCCAAAAGGACCGCCCGTAAGGATGGGCAATAATATCATCCGCCTTATCCGCCATGGTGTTGCGAATTACCAACTGCCACCGAGTAACAACATGAATGGCATGGCTGACAAAGGAAGGAAGCGGTATATCATTACCGGACACCTTCGCTCTCAGTCCCTTCTGCCCCTCCGAAGCTGAACGCGCGGAAGTGAATGGATTGCCCTGTGCCGAGCCTTTTGTGACAGTGATACAACACATACAGATGCACAAAAAAAGCGGAAGGATACGCATCATTTGAGTTTGAACCTGATAATTGCAGCACTTGGGATAATCTGCCCATGAAAATATGCCATGCTGGGAACTTCTTCCATAGTTGTCTCAACTATGAACCTGTCTGTCAGCCCTTGGAGGCTGATCCCTCCTTGCGAGTCGTCCAGCCCCACCTCATCCTTAAATCTATCAAAGTCCCCTGGATTGGCTGGAGCGTTATTTGCTGCGAACTGTGGATCTGCAAGAGGATCGATTCCAGCTCCGTCGCTACCTGGTGTGCATACAAACAAACAAGTGTAAAATGTGACGTCGTACGATGCCACAGCTGCCGTATGAAATTTCTTTCCGGCCTCGATGTTTAACGGAAGAAAGAACTCATAGACCATCTTCCCCTTTTCCAGATAGGCGTCAAAATCCATGGCATTTTGCAGCTGCTGCATTTTCCCGTCTACCTGGACATGGGTAAAGTAGTCATACTCACTCAGCAAACTGAAACTCTTTGTCCGAAGAGCTTCAATTTCAGCCTCATCCAATTTCCCGTCATGATTTTCATGTATAAAATCCAGGATTGTAACAGTCAGCATGGGGTCCATCCGCCATTTTTGCCGAACCCCAGCCAACCCTTTTTCATCAAAAACAGCAGTCAAGTAAGTTTCTACAAAGGCATGGGGATGAGCAAAAGCGTGCCCGCTCTCCAAAAGGACAAGAAATAAAGTAACTAGAAGGCACGCCCCACCCCGCCAAGAAATACAGAATCGCATGTAAATTCCTGTTGTTATTGTTTGGAAGGCCCCAATACAATGTATATAAAATGACTGCAATACACCCTTCAAATCCCCGCTCAGGGCATCCTCAAATAAAAAAAGTATGCCTACTTTTAAAGCAACAACACGCCCAACAAAGTACACTCATCATCTTATGGTTCATTTTTTCTATTGATTTTAAAAATGAAGATATGTATCAACCACTGATTGCTGAAATTGATTATCACAACCATACTCATATACAAACAAGGAGACGCAGATGACCTTGTTGAGCGACATTCCCCCTGGCAGACAATGCTGCATACGGAAACTACGGGCCAAAGGCTGCCTTGGAAGGCGACTTATGGACCTTGGATTTCACCCTGGAGTTCGGGCAAAAGTTTTGAGGAATGCTCCTCTCCTGGATCCAGTTGAAATCATGATCAATGGAAGTCTCCTCAGCATCCGACATGAAGAAGCCAGACAGGTGGAGGTAGACGACAAATGAGTAAGCCCATTCTGGCAGCTTTGGCCGGTCAACCCAATTCCGGCAAATCGACACTCTTCAACATGCTCACCGGCGCACGTCAGCATGTAGCCAATTATCCAGGCGTTACCGTAGAGAAAAAGGCGGGCGTCTTCGTCCATGAAGGACGCAAAGTCGACCTTATTGACCTTCCCGGGACATACAGCCTTACTTCCTACTCTTTGGAAGAGCGGGTTGCCCGTGATTTTATCCTCAATGAGCACCCCTCGGTCGTCACCAACGTGCTGGATGCATCCAATCTTCGCCGTGGACTGGCCTTCAGCCTGCAGCTTCTGGAATTGGGTGTTCCTTTGGTGCTGGTGGCGAACATGATGGATATTGTAAATAAACGTGGTGCCAAACTCGACTTACCCAAACTTTCCCAACAACTGGGAGTCCCTGTTGTCGGATCCAATGCTCAAAAAGGAGAAGGCGTTGCTGAAACCGCAAGCGCTATAGTTTCAGCTTCCGAAAATCCTCAGGTACCCTCTATGCGGGTCGACTACGGCCCCATGACGCCACACCTGGACACACTGGAGCAAGCGCTCCAGGGCATTGAGACAGATGTGCCCCACCGCTGGCTGGCCATCAAACTCATGGAAAACGATGCAGGAGTACGCGAACTGATATCCAAATATATCCCTGCTCCGGACGATATTCTCTCCACCGCTGCCCGCGAAAGAGAAGCCTTTGAAGCAGCATACGACTTGGATCCGGAAGTACATACTGCCCATTGCCGCAACGAAACGGCAGACGCTCTCGCCCAAGAATGCACTCACAGTACAGATGATAAAGGCGACACCTTTTCGGACCGCATCGACGCCATTGTCTGCCACAGAATTTTAGGGCCACTGGTCATGCTGGGTGTGATTCTCCTGCTCTATTACCTCGCTATCGACGTAGGCTACAAGCTTACCGAGCCCCTCATCGGCTGGCTTCTTGCTGCCAAGGCAAGCATTCTCTCGCTGCTGCCAAATGCCGGAATGATTGAAGACCCAATGATCAGATCACTGGGGATCTGGTTTATGGACAGCATGATTGCTCTGTTAACATATATACCTATATTTCTAATACTCTTCGGGCTGATCGCTATATTGGAAGACAGCGGTTACATGCCACGCATGGCGTTCATGCTGGACAGGCTGTTTCGAAACTTTGGTCTGCACGGACAATCGACCCTGCCGCTCATTCTCGGCGGAATATACATGGGTGGTTGTGCGGTCCCAGGCGTAATGGCAACCAAAGGCATTCCTGATGAGCGCGCCCGTATAGCCACAATTCTAATCGTCCCGATGATGAACTGCCTGGCGAAAGTACCGCTTTACGTCCTGCTGATCTCCGCTTTTTTCAGCCAGACCAAAACACTCGCCATGTTTTTCATTTCAACGGTGACGATATTCATGGCACTCCCGGTTGCCAAGATTCTGAGTCTCACCCTGCTCAAGGACAAAGAAACTGCACCATTCCTCATGGAAATGCCGACATATCACATTCCCACCTTACGGACTGTGGCTGGCCGTGCCGTGGAACGGACCTGGCTGTTCCTCAAAAAAATCGTCACCATTGTGGCAGCGGTTTCAGTCATTATCTTCGCCCTTCTGCAGTACCCAGGAATTACGCAGGAAAATATAGGGAAATATCAGGAACAATGGGACCGTGCCGTGACCACCTTTGAAAAGAAAATCGGCTCCGGCAATATATACGCCCCTGCACTCTCCAAGGACGGCCTTGGCCGCTTTATTCTGTACAGTGAAAATTACAAACAAGCACGTATGGGAGTTACAGACCAGGAGGCTGCAAACAAAATATTTGAAGAATATCAGCAGCAGAATCCCACCTTTGCGGCATTGCTCAAGCCCGCCAAAGCAGACAAAGACGCCAAGAAAGTCAAACAGGCAATGCGGGGTGTGATCAAGACACGTAAAAAAATACGGCTGACCATGCACAAGGAGCGACTGAATTCGAGTTTTCTGGGTCGATTGGGCGAATCCCTGACCCCTATCACCAAGTACGCCGGATTCGACGCCAAAGTGAATATATCGTTGCTGGCTGCGTTTGCCGCCAAAGAGAGTACAGTTTCTACCCTTGGCGCACTCTACACCTCAGACGTTGCCAACCAGTCCCTTGATTCCAGAATTCAGGACTCCAGCACCGGTTTTACCCCGTTGCACGCATTGGCTTTAATGTTGTTCATGGCTTTATATCCGCCCTGCATTGCCACTTCGATTATGGTTAAAATCCAGTCCGGATCTTGGAAGTGGATGGCCTTTTCCATTTGCTACCAGATGTTTCTAGGACTTGGAGTGGCCACTCTGGTTTACTCAGGAGGAGTTTTCTTTGGACTTAACGGCCTGCAGGCTATGGGCGCATTCTATGCTCTGGCCGTAGCTGTAACCCTGGCGACAGGATTATATAACCCTTCCCCATCACCGCAACCATTACCCAACAAGGAGATGCACGCATGAAAAAATGCAAATTCACCGCAATCCTGGCCCTGATGGCCCTTCTGGCAACTGCCTCCGTAGCAATGGCTCATACCCCCCTGTGCAATTGTTTCGACAATGGCGATGGCACCATCACATGCGAAGGCGGATTCTCTGATGGTTCATCAGCTGCAGGTGTT
Source organism: Desulfovibrio sp. 7SRBS1 (assembly GCF_049723905.1). NCBI lineage: Bacteria > Pseudomonadati > Thermodesulfobacteriota > Desulfovibrionia > Desulfovibrionales > Desulfovibrionaceae > Desulfovibrio > Desulfovibrio sp. 7SRBS1. The sequence goes on from NZ_JBJKFD010000001.1 coordinate 946,375, forward strand.
CAAATGACGGTTCTCGATGCATCGAAAAAGACGCTGGAGGAAGGCAAGATGAATGAATTCAGCGAATTCTCCTTTAAAAAGCCTGCTGGTGACTACACGGTCCGTTTTTATGCTGGCGAAGGGCATGAAGTGTTGGTCGAAAGCAAGAACATCGTCGAGTAAAAGACCTTGGGAATAATGCAGGGGGCTGAAGCCCTCTGCCCAACTAGTGATAAAGAAAACCAAAATCACCTAGGAGAAAACAATGCGTAGACTAACCCTCTTTCCTTCCCTGGCAATACTGCCTCTGATGGCCCTGGCATTGATCTTCACCATGTCTTCAGCTGCTCAGGCCCACTTTCAGATGGTCTACACACCTGACATGCTCAAAATGGGAACGATGGATTTTAAGATCGTCTTTTCCCATCCTGCAGAATCCGGGCATGTCATGACCATGCAGAAGCCGGAAGCTTTTTACGTCATCCATAAAGGGAAGAAAAAAGATTTGCTGGATACGCTCAAGCCCATCAAATGGACCAGCAGCACCAACTCTGCCGAAGCCTTTGAAAGCACAGTAAAGACACGTGGTGGCGATTATGAATTCATACTCGTTCCCGCACCTTACTACGAAAAAAGCGAAGATATCTATATTCAGCAGATCACCAAAGTCATCACCAATGGTGATGGCGTGCCTTCGGACTGGAACGAAGCTGACGGTCTCAAAACCGAGTGGGTACCTTACGACCGCCCCTACGCGCTGTACCCCGGTATGACTTTCCGCGCCCTTCTTCTCTCCAATGGCAAACCGGTTGCCAACTCCGAGGTGGAAATCGAGTACATGAACTACACCCCGGACATGAAAAACAACAAGTTTGCCGAAAAAGAAAACATCACCCCTCCCTCAGACCACTTCATCACCATGGTCCACTTTACGGATGCCAACGGCGTGCTGACGTTTACGCCTCCTTTCGCTGGTTGGTGGGGATTTTGCGCACTAGGTTCCGGCCCGGACAAAACCTTCAAGGGCAAGGAACTTTCCCAGGACGCCGTCATTTGGATTCAGGCCACATCCCCCAAATAGGCTAAAAGCCACTCGATGAAAGCAGAACGTACCTGCTTCGCATAAAAAAACCGCCGTCAGGAAACCTGGCGGCGGTTTATTATTTCAGCTTATTACAGAATCAAAAATCCAGATTCATGAGCTTGCGCATTTTATCCATTGTACTGGCTGCGCTTTCACGTCCCTTTTCATTTCCCTGCTTCAGGATGTCCTGCACTTTGTCTGGATCATTCTCCAGCTCACGACGACGAGCCTGAATCGGTTCGAGAAACTCTGCGATTTTTTCAACCAGCAGTTTCTTGCATTCACCGCATCCACGTGTTGCCAAAGTGCATCCATCGCAAACCTCGGCTTTGACATCATTGCCGCAAAGCAGGTCAAGGTATGGATACAAGTTGCAATTATCCGGGTTGCCTGGATCTTTCAGGCGCATACGAGCCGTATCCGTGAGCATGCTCATAACCTTGGGGCGAACTTCGTCGATCGGATCTTTAAGATAAATCGAGTTGTCGTAACTTTTGCTCATCTTACGCCCGTCCAGTCCAGGAAGTTTGGGCGTCTCCGTCAACTTTGCTGCGGGTTCAGGGAAAAGATCGCCGTAATACGAGTTGAAACGACGGACGATCTCCCGAGTCAATTCCAGGTGCGGCACCTGGTCCTGTCCCACAGGAACCCATTGGGGACGATGGATGATGATATCCGTGCACATCAGAACAGGATACCCCAAAAATCCGTACGTACTCAAATCCTTATTGGATTCCTGCCGGACTTCCTTGTATGTGGGGTTCCGCTCCAGCCAACCGGTCGGGGTGATCATACCAAGAATCAGAGTCATCTCGGCAATTTCTTTCACCTGAGACTGCTGGTAAATAACGCATTGTTCCGGGTCCAGTCCGGAGGCTATCCAGTCTATGACAAGCTCAGGGACAAAGCCCTTCACTCGACGGGAATCGGCGTAATCCGTGGTCAGGGCATGCCAGTCTGCCACAAAATAAAGGCACTCGTATTCCTTTTGCAGTTCCACCCAATTGCGGATGGCACCGAAATAGTGGCCTATATGCAGCGGTCCCGTGGGACGCATACCTGATACAATACGGTTCTCCGGTTTAATCATTGCGTAGAAACCTTTACAGCAGAATATTTCCGACGAATTGAACCATGGGCCACAAAAGCTTTCCCAGAAGGCCTGTAGCCGCAAGTAAAATTATTATAATGAACCCATAGCGTTCAAAACGCAGAAATTTATAAGCCATGTTTAAAGGCAACAGCCAAGCCAAAATTTTGCTCCCATCCAGGGGAGGAATGGGAAGAAGATTAAAGCATCCAAGCACCAGGCTGATGAGTGCCCCCTGCTTGCAAATGAGTGCCAAAGGATAAAGCACGGACTGCATGGTTGGACTCACCCCGGACACGAGTATGCTGGCGCTAAGACGAAACAGCCCGGCAAGTAATACAGCAACAAGCATATTAGCTGCGGGCCCTGCCAAAGCCACCAGCATCATACCGCGGGCGGGATTTCTGAAATACCTGGCATCTACGGGAACTGGCTTTGCCCATCCGATCATCCGGGTGAGCACCAAAAGCAAGGTTCCCATAAGGTCGAGATGCTTGAGGGGGTTGAGAGTAAGACGCCCGGCCTGCTTTGCGGTAGGGTCGCCGAGCAGATAGGCAGCAAAACCGTGAGCTGCTTCGTGGCAGGTTATGGCCAGAAGAAACCCAGGCAGAATAAGGGCAATTTCCCTGATGGTTGCAGCAAGATCAAATGAGAACATGAACAGCGGCTAGCAGTTTCTTATGCGGAGGGCAAGCTCTTTGGATGGGGTTTACCCTCCCTGCACCATTCAGGTGCAGGGAGAAGAGTAGCATTATTTTCGGGCCAAGGCCTTTTTCATGGCCAAGTCGACTTTGGATTTAAGTTCCGTCAACTCTACGGATTTCACCACATAATAATCTGCGGCAATGGATTTGAGGTCATGCTGAAACGAATCGTATGCCGTGCTCAAAATAACAGGCAGGTCCTGGTCTTGCCCACGAATTTCCTGCAGCAGATCAAGTCCGGACCGGTTGGCACCAAGCTTAATGTCCAAAATAACAACCTGGGGCTTTTCCCTGTTGAGCAGTTCCAGGATATCCTCTTCGCCGTTGGAGGTCGCAACGACGTATCCTTCGCTTTCCAGTTCCTCGCGGTAAAGCATACGAATATGCTTTTCGTCGTCTACAACCAGAACTTTTTTCTTACTCATGGCAGCCTCCGCATATTAAACAAGCCTGTCCAGCAATATTATATGAAAGAAAACAGTATCTCGGTCAACCGGAAACCGAAATCTTTCCCAGCGTCATCGAATACTCTAGTATTGAGTGTAATTTATTTTTTTTGCAAGTCAAAACGACGTCCATATGATGAAAGCTATAACTCCGTGTCCAAATCCAACCTGAGATATACGGTAACAAAAGCCTCTCCGCATGTCTTGATGTTCATCCATGAAAAAGGTAGGAAATTATCCGTTCGATAGTCCCTCCCGCCGCAAAACACGGCGGGGAGAAACAACTGATTGCCGACAGCCACTTCTTTTCATTGGCTTTTCATGCCCCTTGCCTGCCCCAGGTAGTTTTTACAACTCATAAAGACCAAGCAGAAACCAGAGATATGATCACCGTAATCAGGGAACCGGATAACGAAACGCTGACCTTTGACAAACTTAATACGGTGCAGCAGTTACTTAATAAAATAGGCGAACGAGCAACCTCAGTACTTGTCATACGAGACGGCAAAGAACTGCTGACCCCAGATCGTCAGTTGTTCAACGGTGAGACAATCGCAGTACGAGCTGTGCGCTCAAAAGGCTAGCTCTCATTTTTCAAAGATCCTGAAAACATACTGCCTCAACTTTCCAAGGAGACCCTATAGTGAAATGCCGGAGTTGCAAGGCACTGGCCCAAGTCCGACTGCCAAGCCATAACGCAGGGTTCTGCCCAAGCTGTTACTTTGAATTTTTCTCACGCCAGGTCAGTAAAGCCATCCGGCACCACAAAATGTTCAATCGCGATGAACGAATTCTCGTCTGCCTTTCCGGTGGCAAGGACTCCCTTGCCCTTATGTATGAACTGGCGCGCCAAGGATATAATGTCACCGGACTGCACGTAAACCTGGCAATTCCCGGCTCCTCTGAAGTCGTACTGAATGTTGTTGAAAAATTTTGCCAAAAACACGATTTTCCTTTGATCGTAAAAAACATGGAACAGGAAGGTTTGCCAATTCCTGAGGTCAAACGTCGTGTTCGCCGCCCCATCTGCTCGGTCTGCGGAAAAATAAAAAGACATTATTTCAACTTGGCAGGGATAGAAGGCAAATTCGATGTTCTCGCCACCGGTCACAACTTGGACGATGAAGTCGCACGCCTGTTTGCAAACGCCCTTCGCTGGGATGTGGGATACCTTGGGCACCAAAATCCCAGTCTTCCGGCAGAAAATGGTTTTATCCGCAAGGTCAAACCTCTGTATCGGCTCACAGAATTTGAAACGGCAAACTACGCCTTCCTTCGGGGCATCGACTATCACAGCGCAGGCTGCCCATACAGCCCCGGAGCGTCTTTTACCGGACATAAAATGCTCATGGAAAACCTGGAGCACGATCGACCGGGAGCCAAAATCCTCTTCTACGACAATTTTTTAAAGAAAGCCCGTCCTGTCTTTGCTGAAGCCGCCCATGAAGAACGCCTTGGCGAGCTTGTGCAATGTGAGGAATGTGGCATGCCCTCCCCTGTTCCCACATGCGGTGTATGCTCACTGCGAGCCCGGTTGGCTGCGCCCGAAGAATAATCCTTCACCGCTCTACCCCGGAGAATGGTATTGCCCCCATTACCGGGGAAAACGGAAACAAGACATCATGCTTCAAACCATCAGCCGGTTCGTTGAACAATATTTTCTTGTCATCGCCCTGCTCATGTCAGGCGCAGCCCTGTTCAATCCGGCTCTTTTCACTTGGATCCAGCCCCATATTCCAATCGGACTCGGCATTATCATGTTCGGGATGGGAATGGCCTTGGATTTTCAGGATTTTGCCGAGGTCTTTCCCAAGTGGCGTCTGGTAGGCCTCGGCGTGCTGCTGCAGTTTACGGTCATGCCCCTCATAGCATTGGCAGTGAATCAAATTTTCAACCTTCCTCTGGAAATTGCCATCGGTGTTGGTATTGTCGGCGCCTGTCCGGGAGGCACAGCTTCCAATGTGATGACCTATCTAGCCCGTGGAAATGTTGCCTTGTCCGTAGTTATGACGCTTGTTTCCACAACTTTGGGGCCACTGCTTACACCTGCTATCATTTACCTTCTTTTCAAAACCAAGGTCGACATTGCATTCCTGCCCATGGCGGAATCCGTATTCTGGATCGTCGTTTTTCCTCTTATCGACGGGCTTATTTTACGCCGTTTGCTCCGCACCCAAATAAAACCCCTTCTGGACATCTTTCCTTCCATTTCCATCATCACCATCTCCATGGTGGTAGCCTGCGTCGTGGGATTGAGCCAGAAAACCCTACTCGCCTTTCCGCTTGCCATCATAACGGCAGTCATTGTCCACAACCTTTCCGGCCTCTCCCTGGGATACTGGCTGGCTCGCTTGGCAGGAAGCAGCAAACGCGACGCCAGAACCGTAGCCATAGAAGTGGGCATGCAGAACTCCGGGCTAGGGGTGGCCCTGGCCAATAAGTTCTTCAGTGCTGCAGCCGCATTGCCGGGGGCAATATTCAGTCTTGAGCAGAACCTTGCCGGAATCATCATGATCAAAATATGGGAACTGCGAGCTGGCAATCTCCAAAGCAAATAATCCTGAAAGAACGTCCTGTTCTCCCCCGCTTGTTGGACACCCGCCAGAGAATACGCTACTGCAAATTGACATTCCCGTACTAAAAAGAGCGGTTGTACATCTTTTTTAATGCGCACACCGAGGATCACAGTCCCGTGTTTGTACCAATAGTCTATTGAGGGAACAGAAGACACCTCACATACAAAACCCCAACCGTGAATTTGGGTGCGAGAGTAATCTCACGACCTTTATTTTCTGTTTTTCCGCTGGATACGTAAGCCAGCAATAAGCATCTCGGCTGACTTCAGGCTCCAACTTCAATATGTGCGTTCCCCAGGAGGCACCAATGATCACATCGAGAACAAAAATTCTGTTCTTTTTGGTTTGGTTCATTATTTCCACATGTTCCCTGGCTCCTGCTCAGGAGAGTGTATCCCAGGAAAGTACTACTCCCCAAGGACAAACAAAAGAAAACACGGCTGCTTCACAGACAACCAAAGTAATTGCTCCCAAGGTTCTGGTGCTGGCCATGTTTGAGGTTGGCAAATTTACGGGTGATGCGCCAGGCGAAGCCCAACTCTGGGTGGAACAAGAAAAACTCGATACGCAAATCAATGTCGAAGGAATCCCGCATCCGCTCTACTTCAACCCCACAACGGGACTTGCCATTACTGTAACCGATATGGGAACGGTCAACGCCGCTGCCACGGTCATGGCACTCGGCCTTTCACCGAAAATTGATCTGTCCAAGACATTTGTGTTGATCGCAGGCATCGCAGGTGGACCTCCTGCCTTTGTAAGTACGGGAAGCGCCTTCTGGGCAAACTATGTTGTTGATGCCGACCTTGCCTACGAAATCTCCAACTATGAATTCCCCACTACGGACAAACCATTGTTCCACCTTGGTTGCCCGGGGGATTTCTGCGATAACGGATGGACTGCAGGATATGAAATTTTCGAACTGAACAAAAAACTGTCCAAAGCAGCCTTTGAAACCAGCCGGAACGTGGAGCTGGCCGACACCCAAGCCGCAGAATCATACCGTCGGAATTATCCCCAAACAGCTGCCAGGCTTAGACCGTTTGTTGCCCAGGGGGATGTGCTGTCTTCCGGTACCTACTTTCATGGGAAAGTTTTTGGACGATGGGCAGACTGGTGGATGAAAAAATGGACCAAAGGGGAAGGCGAATACAGAGTAACGGCCATGGAAGACTCCGGAACCTTACTGTCGCTAAGCCGGTTGAATAAAATTAAGCGTGCCGACTTCAACAGGGCCATGGTTTTGCGCACTATCAGCAACTACGACCGCCAGCACCCGGGGCAAACCGCCCTGGAATCGCTGCAGGCCGATTCGGGCGGATATATCATTTCCATAAAAAATGCATACCGTGTCGGCTCTGCCGTTGCCCACGACATCATTGCCAATCCTGAAAAATGGGAGGCACTTGTCCAGTAACCTCGCATGTCCGAGAACAACAATACAACAAAAAGCGGGCGTTCCCATGGAAACGCCCGTTTTTTGTTCACAGTTTTCAGAACGGGAAAGAAAAGATTAGCCTTCCTTCAAAACCCATTCACTGAACTCGCGAACCTCTTCCTCCCACTTGCTTGGGGAAAGACGCAGCCTTAGAAATTCTTCAAATACACAATCAAGAAACGCTGCAGACTTCTCGATCAGATAAAATTTTTCCAGAAACGCCGCATCCGGGTCATCCCCTTCTTCGCGCTTGGTCTCAACCTTGGGAGTCTTCAGAGGGCCAACGCCAAAATCCTCGGCTTTCAGCATCATGGTCCACTCTTCTGGGTCCTGCTCAAACTTCAACAACGCCTTGTTGACCTTCTTTCCATTACGCAGGCCAAGACGAGCTTCGCGCAATTCGGAATGCATCCCTGAAACCGTGGCGGTCTCCTTGGTATCTCCTTCACCACCCTCCACGGAAACACGCTGCTCCACAAAGACCGTGAAGTGCTCTCCCTTGGAAGTTTTGAACAATCCGCTCAATACTTCGCTTTTGAACCACAACCAGGTTAGAAATTCTTGCCCGAGTATTCCGCTTTCGCGGTCTGCCAATGTGTAATCGGCCATTTATATCTCCTTGTCTGCACAGGCCAGTAGCCAGTCACTTTTAAAAGACGTCTACCATCCGCTCTACTAGATGAAAACCGTCGGGTCGATGTTTTCCAAACGACTCACCGCCTCTTCACCCAGAATACGCGAGGCCAGGAAAAAAGGAGTCTGCGGTTCCAGCTCCAATTCAAAAGTCAATGTAAAGCAGTCCTCAAAAAGTGCCCGAGCCTTGGCATTGGTAGAACCGAAATAAATAATCCCGGTCTGCATATTCCAGGCTGCTTCGAACACGGCGGGTACCGGCAAGGATTTGGCCCGAAGCCGAAGAGCAACCTGCTCTCGAATTTCAGTCTTACGGCTTTTGGAGACGAATTTTTTCTCATCGTCCTTTATGGATTCTTTGTATTCACGCAAAGCCAACTCAAAATATTTTTTAAAAACAGCCGGTTGAATACGCCGAGTATCCAAACGAAGGCTCCAGGTAAGAAACTCACCCTTTTCCGGGGGGGCACTTTTCCATTCGGTATCAAGATAGTCGTCAAAACATACCCAGCCGAAAGACCTTTCCTCGGCGTTGTGGTCAATATCCTGAAAGGCATTTTTCAACAAACGCTCAGGAACCTCACGCCATAATCCCTCTGGGATATCCCCAACCACTCGATATCTTGTGTAGCTCACACTTGATGAAAGAAAGCCCATGCGACCTCCGTATATTCAGGCATAACGTTCTGCCTCCAGTTGCGGGCAGACAGGCGCGGACGTTAACGCAAAAAAATCACGCCCGCCACTCCTTTCCGGGAACGGAAATTGAATCACTATTCAGTATAAATTCCAGAAGTCGGTTTTTCAACATACCGTGAAATCCCGCATCTGGGTACGACTCCGATTCCAAGGAGGCACTGATGAAAACAAACAAAAACAATGTCTGGAGAGTGGAGGCCGAAGGCAATATTGTCAAGATAGGCTCACAACGCTGTGCACGTCTGCTTCCTCGCGGCTGCAACCAACCTTTTAAGGGCCGCTATTGGTGTCCCCGTAAAAAGTGGTTTTCCAAGGAGCCATGTCCCTTTGGCTCGCGGGGAGAATGCGATGCTTTTATAAGAATGTGTGGAAGCCTGTAACTGAAACGCAAATGGTACCGATTGAAAAAAATACAGAAAAGCAGCCCGCTAAAGGCAATTGGCAGGTGAAGAGGATCGGAAAAAACTTGTCAGGCCCCCGCCGAACAGGGTAAGAAAGTCAATTCCGTTTTGGCAAATTTTTCCATCAAGGAGTCCTTTTCCCATCACACTTTTGATAATTATGTCATTTTGTGCTATACAGAAAAAGACTGCTTGACCTACACAACTTGCGGACCATTATTATTTTTTTCGGAGGAACCTCATGTTTAAAAAAGCTCTTTTTGCCCTGCTCGCCATGGTTGTGTTCGCCACACCGGCTTTAGCGGAAAAATCCATCACCTTTGCAGTTGACTCAACTTGGCCCCCTATGGAATTCGTCAACCAGGATAAGCAGATCGTCGGTTTTTCAATTGATCTGGTTAAAGCCATTGGACGTGAAGCCAACTTCAAGCCCATTTTCAAAACCACTGCCTGGGACGGCATCTTTGCCGGTCTTGCTGCTGGAAAGTATGATGCAATTGACTCGTCTGTGACCATCAATGATAAACGCAAGCGCGTCATGGACTTCAGCGATCCGTATTTTGAAGTCAAACAGGGTGTGGTGGTTCGCAAAGGCGCCACGATAAAAAGTGAGGCTGACCTTAAAGGAAAAACAGTTGGTGCCCAGATTGGTACCACCGGTTATTTTGCAGCAAAACGCCTCAAGGATGTAACCCCTCGTTCCTATGACGAAGTAGGCTTAGCAATCGAAGACCTGAACAATGAACGTATTGACGCCGTAATTTGCGATGATGCTGTTGCCGCTGGCTATGCCTTGCAGAACCCTGAATACAAATCCAAGCTCGATCTGGCCTTCATGCTCAAGTCCGACAAGCCGGAATATCTTGGATTTGCCTTCCCCAAGGGAAGCAAGGACAACATCGAGTTGGTCAACAAGGGCTTGTCCAAAGTTCGAGCCAGCGGTGAATACGAAACGATCTTCAATAAGTGGTTCGGCAGCTCTAACTAGTCGAAGCACTGCTTTTAAAAGCAAAGCGGTAAACCTGTTTGCCGCGCAAATATTCAGGCCCTGGAGTCATCACAGACTCCGGGGCTGTTTTCCGCCTTCGAGGCACCTTGCCCTTCGGACATAAATACGGTTACGAAGACGGAATTTGTTGATAAAGTTCCAAATCTTAAACTGCCAGCCCTGGAAGAAGACTCATGCCAGACGATCGAATGCAATTCGAAATTCCGGAAAACACTGCCATACCACGTGCCAAAGACAAAGGCCTATTCAACGCCTGGTTCGTGGCTTTTTTTGGTGCACTCGCCACAATTGCCTATCTTGTCATCACCCGTCCGGATCCATATCTGAACATTCTCAAATTCATTCCGGACGGAATTCTGATCACATTTCAGGTTACAGTAACCTCCATTGTTTTTTCATTGATGATAGGACTGTTGACCGGGCTTGGACGCATTTCCACCAATAAATTCATCAACATGATCGCATCCACCTATGTAGAGATCGTCCGCGGCATCCCCCTGCTGGTTCAGCTCTTCTACATCTACTATGCATTGGGACGTTTCCTTAAGGTTCCGGACATGGTTGCCGCCGTCATCGCCATGAGCGTCTGCTATGGTGCGTACATGGGTGAAATTTTCCGTGCAGGCATCAGATCCATCGATAAAGGACAGACAGAAGCCGCTCGCTCTCTCGGTTTCAACAAACGGGAAACAATGTTTCTGGTGATTCTTCCCCAGGCATGGCGCACCATTCTTCCTCCCGTTGGCAACGAATTCATCATGCTTCTCAAGGATACCTCGCTTATCTCCATTCTTGGGGTTGCCGACATTCTTCGCCGAGGACGTGAATTCGCCAGTGAATCGTTCTACTATTTTGAAACTTACACCATGATCGCCCTGGTCTACCTGATCATCACGTTGATTCTGTCCAAGTGCGTGGCGCGCATGGAACACAAGGTGAACCATTATGCCTGATGACGTCCCTATTATTCAGATACAAAACATCTTTAAGTACTTTGGCAGCCTCAAAGCCCTTAACAACGTCAGCCTCAACGTTGCTCAGGGCGAAAAGGTCGTAATCATCGGCCCCAGTGGTTCCGGGAAATCCACACTGCTGCGCTCCATCAACAGGCTGGAAGAGATCGACAAAGGTAAAATCATCGTAGATGGTTATGACCTTCATGACAAAAGCAATGACATCAACTCCATCCGTACAGAACTGGGTATGGTGTTTCAAAGCTTCAACTTATTCCCCCACAAAACAGTTCTGCAAAACCTGACCATGGCCCCGATACGCCTGAAAAAGGTTCCTCAGCAGGAAGCCGAAGACACTGCAATGCATCTTCTTCATAAGGTTGGTATCCAGGATAAAGCCAATGTCTATCCCGCCAAGCTCTCTGGTGGACAGCAACAGCGAGTTGCCATTGCCCGTGCGTTGGCCATGAACCCAAAGATTATGCTTTTTGACGAACCGACCTCTGCTTTGGACCCGGAAATGATCGGCGAGGTTTTGGATGTTATGAAATCACTGGCTCATGAAGGCATGACCATGGTTGTGGTCACACACGAAATGGGATTTGCCAGGGAAGTTTCAGACAGGGTCATCTTCATGGATAAAGGGCAGATAGTGGAACAAGGAACTCCGGAACACTTTTTCGAAAGTCCCGACCATGATCGAACCAAGCTGTTCCTGAGCCAGATACTTTAGGCAGAAAAAAGAAAGTAAAACTGTGTGTCCACAAAAGCAGCATGGCAAAACATGCGGTTAGACTGTACGACTCATCCAAAAGCCGACCATTGGGGTAACAATGGTCGGCTTTTTTCATTTGGCAAAAATCTGCATCCAGGATGCGCCTGCAGTCTGCCAATGCATTCTCCCTTCTGTTTTTCCAGAAATACGAAGATAAGAACGGATGTCGTTGAATTGCTTTTTTCCAGCCTAGAGCATAGGATATTTCAATGGGAGAATATGGGGGTGAAAGTCTGTAAGGTAAATGGGAATTGAGCCCCTGAAATCCAGCAGAACATATATCCCAGACTCGTCTCCTTTTTTAAGTCGTTCGACTGAGTTGCTACTCTTTGGACTAGATAAGCGACGAAGCACCCTATGGAAACTATGGAATCGAATGCCCAGCGCCTCATGAAGGAAATAAGGCGAAGTGCAACTTTAGAAAATTTGATTTCGCTACGCTATGTGGCCATGGGATTTATCCCCATGACAGCGTTTATGCTGTACCTACAGTATGACACATTTCGCGCACCATCCACACTTCTACGTTTGTATATAATTCTGGCATCCGTCATTTATCTTTTTTTCTCTACTCCTCCGGTTGAAGAATCTGGCATACGACATCGGCATCAGATTGTTGAAATATTATACGGCACAACAATCGCGCCATGCATGATCCTTCTCAATGGATTCAATCCACTCTACGCTCACTCCCAGAGCATTTTCATTATGACCATGTTCGGGTTGGCAGCTTTTTTCAGGGTAGAATGGAAAAAGGCGCTTTTCTTTTTTATTTTCCTTGGAGGCCTGGAAGCATTTCTTATTAGGAATGAACCGAACTGGGCAGTTTTACAAACACAATTCATCCTTTGCGCAGTTGTCACAGTTATCTCACTTCTCTTGTCACGACTTGTCTACTTACGATGGGAAAATTCTTATAAAACAAAAAGACTTATTGAAGAACAAAAGCTTGAACTTGAACGCAAAGAACGAGAACTCAGGGAAAGTGAACGTAAGTACAAAGCCCTGGTACAGAATTTCCCAAACGGAATTGTCGCCATGTTCGACTACGACCTGAGGTTCATTCTTGCCGACGGAAAAGGTTTGACGCAATTCGGACTGCTCGGATGTGCATTGCAGAATAAGATAATTTGGGATTGTCTTCCCCAGGAATTGGCATCCACGTTGGGCCCCCTTTTCCGCCAGACTCTCGAGGGACAGGAAAGCACTACGGAAATAAGCCTCAATGACCACACGCTTGAAATGCACCTGCTTCCCCTTCGCGATGCTGAGGGGAATATTGCAGCAGGTATGGTCGTGTCCATGGATATCACGGAGCGCAAGCGCTCAGAAGCATTACGCGAAGACGTAGAGCGTATGACCCGGCACGATATTAAAACACCTCTCAATGCCATTATGGGAATGACAGACCTACTGCTTGAAGATGATTTACCCCCGGACATTCAGGAAGGAATAAAAATAATTCGCAAATCCGGGCTGCGAGTCTTCAATATTGTCAACCAATCGTTGAACATGCTGAAAATGGAGCGTGGTACGTATCATTTTCACGGTTTGCCGGTGAACCTACTCACGCTCATTGACAAAATATGGGAAGAACTTCGCCCATTGGCGAATGCCAGGCAAGTGGGAATAGACCTGACCCTGAACGGCAAAACACCTCCTGCCAATGGGCACTTCATGGTATTGGGGGAAGAACTGCTCTGCTACACCATGTTGGCAAACTTACTGAAAAATGCAGTAGAAGCTTCTCCTCGCAATGCAGTTATCAGCGTGGATTTAACCAACAGCGACCCATCACGGAAAATCCGCATACAGAATCTGGGAGAAGTCCCCTCTCAAATTCGCAAAAAATTCTTCGAAAAATTTGTAACATACGGGAAACCGGGAGGAACAGGACTGGGAGCCTACTCAGCACGTTTGATAGCTATCACCTTGGGTGGTTCTATCCACCTTGATGCTACAATCCCCGGGGAAACCATTATCCACCTCACTCTTCCTTCCTAAACCCTCTCTCAAAATCTATCTTTCAGCTCTGCCTTATTTCGCCTGTTTGTTGTATAGAGTGATCCCGGCCAAGGCACCACACAACATGCCAAGAAAAAGCCCTCTGCTTATATCGATGAACAACAGTCCCGCGATCACCCCGACAGATCCCCCCATGAGAATCCCCCGTACAGTGTAATCAAGTAGCGTTTTAGGCTTGTCTGACATGCGTCCTCCCGATTAAGCAGAAGTTTGAAATAAAGAATCGAAGGTAAGGAGTTTGAATAAAGCAAACCTTGACGAATTCCTAGTATGATGCCTGGCAAATTTGTCGGCCCCAGACAGGCTCAGCCAAATCACCAAGACAGCTGAATGATCTGTGGCAAAAGGTGGTTGCAGACGGTTGACTGGAATAATAGAAAAACAGCCGAGATGGCGCCAACGCAACAGGGCTTAAAAAAAATCGCGAAGCTGCTCCGCCTGCTGCGAAGTAAGACAAGAAAAAGACACACCTATACCTGATGGCTTCAAGCGCTGGCCCCAAGGCATAACCCAGCGCACCTTTGCCGGAATCGGCGTATGGTCCACCAACTCCTGAATAATAAGATTTACTTCTTGCCCTACCTCGTATGTTGCCGAGGTATATATAAAGCAACCGCCTTCCGAGGCGTTGGCTGTAAAAAGTCTGGCAGCATCGGCCATTTTAAAAGAAGGGGTTAAGCCGAGCAGAATATTAAAACAAATATTCCCCCGCAAGTAGCCACGAATTTGTCGGGGAGTAAACTCACTGGCCTCACGTTCCAAAAATTCTCGTATGACCTTTACACCAGTAAGCGTCCCTCCCGCGTATAAACCCATCACCAATCCGGCAGATTCATCCCAACGCAGACGCAAAACCGGAAACCGATCTACAAACTCTTGAATATGCCCCTTTTCTTCACGACTGGACTTGATGACCGTAGGCACATCCAAAATTATCCCTGAAAATTTCTCCCCAGGATATTTTTCACACAACTCAGCCAAGGATTCCACACAGAACCATTCAGTATCTTCTTCACCGGCAATACGGCAATAGGCATCTCTTGCCGGTCCTTCCTCGGCAATAAGCAAAAAATGATGCTCCGACATGCTTTTTGTATCTGCTGACACGTAATTCCTCATCCGTCGGGCACCAACTGCCTTGGCAACCAGACATTCAATACACATATTCCAGCCAGCTACAAAATGATACGGTGTACCCGACAGTATTCAAGTCACACGCTTTTTTTTCAAAAGGAAGAAAGAAAGACCAAACGGGGACACTATACAAACTCTAGCCTAGCTGAAGAAAGTCTTATCCATGTTTATGCGTTTCGGATCAGATAAAAGTTTTTCATTTCAAACCATTGCACACAAACATATGTTTTTGAAAAAAGCAACGACACCGTTGTGAATACAGCTCTTTCTTCCATTTTAAAGGCCCTCAAAGGTATTTTTCCTCCAAAATCCCAGATTGTAACGGCTTTTTCATTTGACAAGTTCAAGCATCAACGGCACATCTACAATTCATCGAGGGCGAAAGCAGACAACGTATATTTAACTGCTTTTGTCCATTTTATCCAAAGGAGGTTACGCTTTATGTTCACAAAGGCCCAATTTGTCGAGGAACTCAAAGCCGCTCTGCCTTCCGTTTTTGAAACAAAGGCGAGCGCTGAAAAATCTTTTGACGCATTTTGCGAAATCCTGGCCAAAGGACTTGGCGAGGACGATTCGGTCCGTCTTCCCGGCGTGGGAACCCTTGCTGTTAAGGAACGTGCAAGCCGCCCTGGCCGCAACCCCCAAACCGGTCAGGAAATCACAATCGCAGCAAAGCGTGTGGTTAAGTTCTCCACTGCCAAGTCTCTCGACGAAGCTTTGAACAGCTAATATTATCTGTCCGTAATGCAGAGAAAAAGGCCGGGAGGTTATACCTCCCGGCCTTTTTTCGTACGTATAGAGCGTGATTTACTGCTGAGGCTCCAGATCGATATTCATTTCGCCCATAGCCACATACAGGTTTGAAAGTGCAGTCTGGTAATCTGCTAAAGCGGACGACAGATCTGCCTCTGCACTGGTCAGGCGGGACTGAGCATCCAAGACCTCGGTATTGGTGCCAACCTGAGCCTGATAACGAGCGACAGCCATTCTGTAGCCTTCCTTGGCTGATATGACGGACTTACGCGCCACCCCAATACGGTCAGATGCTTCGTTCAAATTAAGGAATGCCGATTTAACCGAATACGAGGCTTCAAGACGTGTATTGGCCAGTTCGGATTCAACCCGGGCAACCCCCTGTTTGGCAGAGCGGTATCCATAATAAGTAGAGCCCCAGTCAAAAACATCCCACTGCACATTAGCCCCTACTGCCCATTCGGAATTACGAGCACTGTAAGTGTCCCCCTGCACGGAAGGATCATCACCCGTTTGGCTGTAATCCCAGTTTGCAGAGAGCTGAGGATATAATCCGCTGGCAGAAATCTTCACATCCTTTTTCGCCATCTCGACACTTTTCCGTCCAATTTCCAAGTCGGGACGATGGCGATAGGCGGAATCAAGGCATTCATCCAAATGCAAAGTAAACGGCTCGAATGTCAGCTCTCCAACATATTCCGTTTTATGACTCAGCGGAATGCCCAAAAGGGTGTTCAACCGTGCTGTTTGCGTATCCACTTCGTTCTGCGCGATGAGCAGTTCCTGTTGCGCCTTTGCCAAATCGACTTCTGCCTCAAGTACATCAAGACGGGGTTGAAGCCCTACATCATAAAAAGCCTGTGTAACTTTAAGCTGCGATTTAAGACGTGCTACGGAATCCTGGGCACTCTTCACATCCATGCGCCCTTTAAGAAGCAGAAAGTAGTTAACCTGAATAGTCTCAACAAGGCTAAGTTCTGCCTGGGAAAGCTTGGCTTGTGCCTGCTCTGTGGCCAACGCCGCCTTCTGATAGGTGGAAAGCAACCTGAACCCAGTAAAAATGGGCTGATTAAGGTTGACGGTAAAAGCCCATTGATCTTGGGAACCCGTAGGTTCTCCTTTGGCAGTGGGCTGTTGGTCGTAATGCGTATAACCGTAGCCAGCGCTTAACTTGGGACCAAAATCACCCCGCGCTGACTTCCGACTGTAATCCGCCCCACGCAGTTCAAACCGTGCAGATTTGATCGTAGGATTTTCGGCAAGTCCCCTTTCAACGCAGCGGGTAAGGTCGAACGGCCCTTCTATATTCAGTACATCTGTGCTGAACACACGCTTCGTCTCAAGACCGTCGGTTTGCTCTGCAGCTTGTACCATACTCGCAGCGAGCAGTGTTAATGCCGCCAGAAAAAACAATGAAATTTTTTTCATCCGCGTGCCCTTCTTGATTCAAAAATGCTTGTAAAATCATTGTTCCAGGATGTCCGGTAGATGTCCGGTATCGGTTCCAATAACGGAACAATGCGTGTTACGTGGTTACAGGAAATCGCCAAAAAAGAAAATAAACAAATTTATGGGCAGTTCTTTGCCCGCGCTCGGATTAGCATAGCCCACAAAGTTGCGCAAGCAACTATTTTCTATTTCCTCTCCTCCATGGCAACATCTACCTTTCATAGCAAGATGTTATACAATTGCCCATGTTCTTCCTCTGCATGCAAAAAATTCCCTCCCCTAAACGACGAGAGGGCCGGTGCCACTAAACAACGACCCTCTCGACAATATAGGTTTTATACAACCTTACATGACAGCTCTATGGGCTCCGCTCTTGCCGCCCTGCGAATTTTTTCTACTTTGCTTGCTCTGAACAATTTTAGATAATAGCTTTTTATGAAAATCTTCCAAACCAACAAATTCGCACCCAACCACACTCTCATCAACACGCACTATCTGTATAGATGCTCCAAGGAGCAAAGGATTGCCAAGTCGATGAATTGAGATGGTCAGCCTCATATCGGCCTCAAAATTTGTCCCCCCATGAACAAATCCCATGCCAAGCACACTCAAATCCCTTACATCGAATTCCTTGCCCCCCAACTCTTTGACCCAGACTGTCATATCTGGAGCCTTAACCCGAGGCGCACGTCGTTTGGCCCGATTTGACCGTTCAACGACGGTCTCTTTTATTCCTTGGATATACTTTTGCCTATCCACCCCAGCAGGTAACTTTTCAGAATCTGGAAACAGACGTAAAAAGGTCATAATACCTCCAACACCATATAATTACAGTAGGCAGAATCTTCCCCTAAAGCTTATCTCGCAGAAGTTCATGCAAATATTTTGCCGAATTCTATTTATTCTCCCATCTTCAAAGACTCTTTTCATTTAAAAACGATCCAGTTATCATACATCAATCTACGACATCCGACTTACCTATTGAAAACAAACAACCAAGAGAGCTTGATATGAAAAGTTTAGCCGCAATCTCCGGCTGGCTGACATTCACTCTGCTGCTTTTCTTCCTTACTCCTGCGGTAGCCAAAGAAATGGACCGGTACTCGCTCACCCCGTTCGCAGGGTATTATGGTTTTGAAGGCAACAAATACTACGATGACAGTGGAATAGCTGGCGCAGCTTTGGGGTACGCCCTTGATGAAAACTGGACGATTGAAGGCAGTTACGGTTTTCTTACTCCGACCTCGAAAATGGAAGGAACAAGTGCTGATGGGCATTTGCTGCGAGCTGAAATTCTGTACAATTTCGATTTTTGGGAGAACTTCGTTCCTTTCGTAGCCGCGGGAGGAGGAGGAATTTTTCTCTTTTCAAACGACTATGATCGATCTTCAGCAATTTTTTCCTACGGAGCAGGAGCCAAGTATTATTTCAGCGACAATTGGGCTCTTCGTGGCGATATCCGCCATATCTTGGCCGACAACCAACATCCGACAAACCAGATGCTGGTAACCCTTGGCCTCAGCTATTTTTTTGGCGGGCCGGACACACATCAAGCAGCCACAACGTCTGTTCCCTCAGCTGCGACTGCTCCACAAAAAGAAGAATTCTCTCCAGCTCCTCAGAAAGAAGAGGAAATTATCTTCACTCCAGCCGAAAAAAATACATCTCAACAGTCAGCTCCACTGGCTCCGCCATCCACTCTCCAGCCTGTGACTGTATGTGTGGAAATCGACGTAAAATTTGATTTCGACAAATCAAACATCAAACCTCAGTTTTCTCCGGAGCTGGAACAGTTTGCGAAATTCATAAAAACGCACTCCGATACTCCTCCGGTGATTATCAACGGCCATACTGACTCAACCGGTCCCGTGCAATACAACATTGGACTTTCCAAACGCCGGGCGGCAAGTGTACGCGATGCCCTGGTGGAACAATATGGTCTGGACGCCGGAAAGCTGTCGATCCAATGGTTCGGCCCCAAAGATCCGGTTGCCCCCAACACCACACGCTCTGGACGAGCACAAAACCGTCGAGCAACCGCCGGTGTCTGCGTTGAACAGAAATGAAGGTAACGTCACTCTGGACTGTTCCCCCTAAAATGCACAGCTCCCCTTGACTTTTGCACCAAATGCGGCGAACTATGACCATTCACCGACAACATCACTATTTTTGCGAGGGAGGAAACCATGGCCTGGATTTTTGAAGTGCTTTCCGAACTGATTCACAACATGATGCACTCCACTCTGGCAGGCACTGTTGGCGTATCGCTGATTTTTATCTACATGGCCTGGATTGTCGGAATGGCGCTTTTCCGCATCAACGAAGGCTGCAAAAAAGGCCACCACTAGGCCTGACCATAATTCAGCTCACAAATAAAGCGTCTCAACCGTTAATGGTAGGGACGCTTTTTTGTTTTCAGTAGCCATACTTAACCTATTTTTTTAATTTTAAGATTCGACTTTATTGAGGAAGCCCTCCCCCACGACATGTTCTACTTTTGCATGTTTTCCATAACCTTTCGGATCTGCTTTGCCACCTCTTCAATGTCCAACGGTTTCGCCAGATAACCATCTAGCCCCGCCTCCAATATGCGCTCCTTGTCCCCCTTCAAAGCGAAAGCCGTAAGCGCAATTATAGGGATTACTCTCTTGTCATCGCCGCCCTCGCCATTACGGATACGCCGAGTAGCCTCCAGGCCATCCATTTCCGCCATCTGAATATCCATAAAAACCAAATCAAAATTCTCATTTCGCAAAGCAGCCAACGCCTCCCCACCGCTTGGAACCGTCTTGCAAGCATGGCCCATACGCAAAAGCACCTTCTCCAGGGTCATGGCACTTATCTCATTATCTTCCACCTGCAAAACGTACAATGCTCTCTCAAGAAGCAAAGAAGAATTCTCGCCCACAGCAGCCTCCTTGCCCGGTGGCAGGCATAAACTGAACCTGAAAACTGAACCTTTGCCAGGAACACTCTCAAGCTGAATTTCCCCGTGCATAAGGTTGACCAGACGTTTTACAATGGCCAACCCCAATCCAGTTCCTTGATGTTTTCGCGTATGAGAACCATCCGCTTGGGTAAAAGACTCAAAAATAAGGCGTTGATCTTCTTGTGAAATACCTATCCCTGTATCAACTACAGAGAAATGAACCATATCCTGTTCAAAATCGAGCCCTTGAAAGGATGAGACACAGAGCGTGACACTACCAACGTTTGTAAACTTAACAGCATTGCCAACGACATTAAAAAGAACCTGACGGACCCGAGCGGGATCCCCCACCACCCAGTCAGGCACCCCATCGCCAATGCTTAAATTCACGGAAATACCAAGAGTAGCGGCTGGCCCCTGAAAAAGCCCAATGACTGAGGTCATAAGGTCATGCAAGGAAAAATCGACTTCGGCAAATTCCATTTTTCCCGCCTCAATCTTGGAAAAATCGAGCACGTCATTGATAATGGTCAACAAGCTTTTGCCAGAAAGTAAGGCTGTCTGCACACAGTCCAGCTGCTCTTCATCCAATGGAGTGTCTTCCAGTATCTGAAGCATCCCTAAAACTCCATTCAGCGGAGTTCTGATCTCATGACTCATATTGGCCAAAAATTCGCTTTTCGCCCGGCTTGTCCTTTCTGCAGCATCTCGAGCCCGTCGCATTTCAAGCTCAGCCTCTTTGCGATGCGTAATATCGGTTAAAGACATAATCGACTGTTTTTCATCAGGAAGCAGGGCAATAGTTACAAGCACATGGCATACCTTATCGCCGCCCGGTCGTCTCAAAAGCCGCGCTTCATAGCCGCGTGGCAAAGCTATTCTCCCACACGACATATGCATCATCTTGGTCATATGCTCAATGTCGTCAGAATCAAAAAACTCTTCCAGCCGACATCCTACAACTTGCTCTGCGGACTCGAGCCCAACCATTTTGACAAACTCTCTATTTGCCCGAACAATCTCTTGTGATGTGGACAGGATGATATTCGCCGACCCTGTGTTAAGAAAAACAGCACGATATGTTTCTTCGGACTGTGCAAGCGCTGCCTGCGTCCTCTCCAACTCCGTTATATCCATCAATGTTTCCAAAAGAAGCTTCTGCTCCCCACGTAGAAGCGGGGTCACATTGCGCAAGATGGTACGTTGCCCCATTGGAGTTTTTAACTCATGACGTTTCAGATGTGGACAACTCATACTTCCACTACACATATTATCATGGCCCCAAAACTTATTCCGCTTTGTGCCACAAACATTTTCCCTGGACTGACATCCAAGAATCTGCATTGCCTGAGGATTCAACGTCAAAATTCTGCAGTCAGAAGAATCCATAATCACAACTCCTGCCTGCAAAGAGTCCAATATCTGCACCAAATATTTCTCGTTATCCTGAAGCTGATCCAACATAGAATTTATATCTTCTGCCAAACCCGTAAGCTCGTCCCCACCTGGAAGAATTACTTTTTCATCTCCTTCCCGACGCCCGATACGAGTGACCTGTCTGCTGAGTTTTTCGATACGCCGCAATATTCTCCGATCGAGAAACGTCAAGGTCAGAATCCCAAGCAAAAAAGCCGATCCCAAAAAAAACTTAAAAATAAGACTAATGGCATTCCGTCCGGCAAGATAGAATCCGCGATGCATGGTAAGCAGAAGCTGCAGTATGGGGTGGTCGTTTATATTCCAAAGTGGGACCACTGTTTCAATGGTCTCTTCACGAACGGTGAAATAAGGTTCATCCCGCTGTGGAGACGAAAGCAATAACTGAAGATCAAGCTCTGTTTCCCGAGCCAAATCGGGTAAGATATCCTGCAGGTTGATAGCCATGACAAGCACTCCCAAAGGACGCTCATCCCGGACACTGTTTAAAATGGGCTTAAAAGACACCAGAAGCGGCAAATCTGCGACAAAAAGCAAACCGCTTTTATTAGCTCCTTTGCCCTTTCCCCAATTCCCTGATGCCAAAAAAATTTTATGTGAAAGTACCTCTGGAACAGGCTGCAAGGAATCATCCTGCCAAGTATTACCGACAATAAGATTTCCCTGGGTATCATAAACCCCAAACATAAAAAGCTGCCCGCTGCTGAACAGAGAGGAAACCAAACTGGCCTCCTTGAACTCCCTGTGGGAACTTTGAACCAATTCATACATTGCATTACGCCACACCCAATCTTTGGCCAATGCATCCAATTTTGATTTCCTGTCGTTAAGACCATTGATGGCTCTGTTGACGTTGCGGATGACCTCCAGCTCCTCAAGTGAGCTGAATTTATCCATAACGACACCTTGGACAATAAAAAAGAGAGACAGCGTTAGCAGGCTGAATCCTAGGATTACAATGGCAAGTACAGTTCTGCGAAGATTCATGAAGTGAGGGCTATGGTCTCTAACCAGAGGCAGTTACTTTTTAAAGGAATAATTCAGAGTTATGATGGTCTAAGGTGTAAAGGAAATCAATAAAAAGGAATCAAAATACTACAATCGACACGATGCTCCCGCCGCAGGTTTAAAACGTTCAGGAGGTGAGATAATCTTACTGCCTATCGTCAGAGCCATATTTTTAAGCATCCCCTTAAAAACATACTTATGAAAAGGATAAACACTGTACCAGTAGGACAAACCGGCAATTCCCTTAGGATGGAAACGGGCTATTGAGATCAATTCGGTGCCTCCCTCACCTGAAGGTTCAAGAACAAAATCCAACAAAGCTTCCCCAGGGAGCTTCATTTCCGCAAGCAAAAGAAGTCGTCGATTAGGCTCAACAACCAATACACGCCAGAAATCCAAAGCATCTCCAACATAAATATCTGTAGGGTGACGACGTCCACGACGAAGTCCTACGCCGCCAAGCAACCGATCCATGAGCCCACGCATATTCCACAGCGAATCAGCAAAATACCATCCAGTCTCTCCGCCGATAGAAGCAACCACATTCCAAATTTCTTCAGGAGAAGCAGAAAGTCGGACGCGGTAGGCATCTGTGAGGACTGTGCCACCTGCGTATTGAGCATCACCACAAACAGCCCACTCGGGAGGTGCCAATTCACCGGCATCAGTCCAACATGTATCCACGGTATGCTGGCGAACTTTATCCACGGCAGCGCGTATTGCCTGCCTACAATCCCTGAGATCAAGAGGGATTATTTCCCTGATGTCATGCTCCATGCAGACTGCTCTGTTACGCAGACCTGAAATAAGCGGCTTGGAAAGGTCAGAAGGAATTGGTGTTACCAAAGTAACCCAAAGGCTGCTCAACTTCGGAGAAAGAACAGGGATAGGAAGAATCAATCTTGGCCGTAATCCAACTTCCTGGGCATACATCCGAAAAAGATTTTCATACGTTTCAATGCATCTCCCCCCAATATCAAAGCCCCTGCCCGTCGTTTCTGGGTGTTCTAAGCAACCGATCAAATATTCAAGAACGTCTCTTATGGATATGGGCTGGGATTCTGTTCGAACCCAACGCGGAGTAAGCATTATAGGCAAGCGATCTACGAGGTAACGAATGAGTTCAAAGGAGGCACTGCCAGAGCCAATAATTATCGCAGCTCTAAGAACAGTAACAGGCACAGGTCCTAAAGACAGTATCTCTGCAACTTCAGCCCGTGAACGAAGATGTTTGCTTAAAAAAGGGTCAGGTGGATTCAACCCGCTAAGATATATAAGTCTCTCCAAATTAACAGCGCGAGCCGCCCTGACCATATTATAGGCAGCCTGCCTATCAGCTGCTGCAAAATCTTTAACACCAGGAACCATTGAATGAACCAAATAGTATGCAGTACCACATCCCTTTGCGGCTTTTGCCAAAGAATCCTCGTCAAAAAGATCTGCCTGGACGAGTTCTACATTTTCATGTCCGCCCCATGGGCGACAACGTAATTTTTCCAAGGAGCGTCCAGCTGCACGCACCGAGTACCCTCGGGCAAGGAGCATAGGAACCAAGCGTCCCCCGACATAACCAGTTGCTCCGGTGACTAAAATTGGTTTCTTCATGGGGTTATCCTAGCACATATTTCATGGAATCAGAATAATCCTGCCACACAAAAAAGGACAGTCAGTTAAACCATTTCTTCCTGGCCTGGAATTTTTCAAACTCAGCTGGCGACATCGAGTTGTTCGAGGAATGTCACCGTCTTCGATTGTAATATGCTTCGATATATTGAAAGAGAGCCAACTCGGCCTCAAGGCGCTCTGCGAACCTCCGGTGCTGGATATGTTGAATTTTAAAAGTATGAAAGAAGGACTCTGCAACGGCGTTATCCCAGCAGTGTCCCTTGCGACTCATGCTTTGAATACAGCCGTGTCGTTGTAATTCCGCCCGAAAATTACAACTAGCAAACTGGATTCCTTTATCACTGTGAACCAGCAGCCCCCTCAAAGGCCGACGCCGGACAAGATGCTTATGAAAGATTCGATCATCTGTTGGCCTCCCTTTCTTCTTCCCACGGTAGCGTAAGTTTTGTTTCTGCCGAGGCGGTGAAGAATGTGAGAACAGAACAATTTTCTTATCTTCCCAAGGTGGAAGTTCGGATGCCCTGCAAGGCGCGGCGTGACGGGATGGCGTGGGATAGTAGTTAGACCTACAGCCCTCGGCAGCACGTTGCGCCGCAACGCCGCAGGGTGCCGAAATCCCGCCTTGGACATCCCGCTTCCAAACATCAAATCACAACGAAGGCAGAGACAAAAATCGCACTGCCGCCCAACCAAAGGCAGCACATTACGCCGCAAGGCGCCGAAATCCCGACTAGGACATCTCGCATCCAACTGAGGTGAAAGGCAAAGAGGATGTGGGCGACAGACGAGTCATGATGTCCCTTCGCATAGCCGCCAAGCTCAAATTTAGCATGTTTTACGGAAACAGTGGGGAAACCCGGGTCCCCCTTTGAGGCAGCGTAAGTTTTGTTCCTGCCGAGGCGCAACTTGCTGTTTGGGGGCGTGGATAGGAGTTGGCCTCCAGCCCGCTCCCAAACAGTGAGTTGCAACGAAGGCAGGGGCAAAAATCGCGCTGCCGACCCGTTTGTTCCCGAACCTTCCCCTCCCCCCTTCCGGAACGAAGGAGCCGCAGGTACGCCACGAAGCGTGGCGAATGACAATGGCGTTGTTTCTGATTGATGTTCAGCCTCTTGCTGACATCGAAAAAAGGGGATCATGCGATATGAAAAATGGGGCAGGAAGCCTTTAAGGGCCTATCAAAGAAAAAGACGACTCGGAGCATCCCCTCTCTTCTTCCCGCGGCGGCGTAAGTTTTGTTCCTGCCGAGGCGCGGCTTGGTGTTTGGGAGCGTGGATAGGAGTTGGGCCTCCATCCCGCTTCCAAACATCAAGTCGCAACGAAGGCAGGGGCAAAAATCGCGCTGCCGCCCAAACGAAAAAAGGTCCATATCATTCGATATGGACCTTTTGAAAAGGAGCCCTGGCAGCGACCTACTTTCCCAGCGACTACTCGCAAGTATCATCGGCGAAGAAGAGCTTAACTTCCGAGTTCGGAAAGGGATCGGGTGTGGCCTCTTCTCTATGGCCGCCAGAGCAAATATATTGCTCTATGAGCGAAATATAGAAAATAGGGACGAAGTTGTGTTAAATCTGAAAAAAGACTCACGAACTATTAGTACCGGTCAGCTGAACGTATCGCTACGCTTACACATCCGGCCTATCAACCAGGTGGTCTACCTGGGTTCTTTAGGATCTAATGATCAGGGAGAACTAATCTTGAGGCTGGCTTCCCGCTTAGATGCTTTCAGCGGTTATCCGTTCCGAACGTAGCTACCCTGCAGTGCCGCTGGCGCGACAACAGGAACACCAGAGGTTCGTCCACCCCGGTCCTCTCGTACTAGGGACAGACCCTCTCAATTCTCCTACGCCCACAGAGGATAGGGACCAAACTGTCTCACGACGTTTTAAACCCAGCTCGCGTACCACTTTAAACGGCGAACAGCCGTACCCTTGGGACCTGCTCCAGCCCCAGGATGTGATGAGCCGACATCGAGGTGCCAAACCGCGCCGTCGATATGAACTCTTGGGCGCGATCAGCCTGTTATCCCCGGCGTACCTTTTATCCTATGAGCGATGGCCCTTCCATTCGGGACCACCGGATCACTAAGACCGACTTTCGTCCCTGCTCGGCATGTCTGCCTCACAGTCAAGCTCCCTTATGCCTTTGCACTCAACGGTTGGTTTCCAATCAACCTGAGGGAACCTTTGCAAGCCTCCGTTACTCTTTGGGAGGCGACCGCCCCAGTCAAACTACCCACCAGACGCTGTCCCTTCACTGGATAACAGTAGAAGGTTAGGGCCTTAGACTAGCAAGGGTGGTATTTCAAGGGTGGCTCCACGAACACTGGCGTGCCCGATTCACAGCCTCCCACCTATCCTACACATGCTAGCCCAAAACACAACGTCAAGTTGTAGTAAAGGTGCACAGGGTCTTTCCGTCCTTCTGCGGGAACACGGCATTTTCACCGCGAATTCAATTTCACCGAGTCTCTGGCTGAGACAGTGGGGAGATCGTTACGCCATTCGTGCAGGTCGGAACTTACCCGACAAGGAATTTCGCTACCTTAGGACCGTTATAGTTACGGCCGCCGTTTACCGGGGCTTCGGTTTAGAGCTTCGCTTGCGCTGACTCCACCCCTTAACCTTCCGGCACCGGGCAGGCGTCAGTCCCTATACTTCGTCTTGCGACTTAGCAGAGACCTATGTTTTTAGTAAACAGTCGCCACCCCCATTTCTCTGCGGCTCTTCGATGCTTAGCGAGTAAACACATCACATCAAAGAGCACCCCTTATCGCGAACTTACGGGGTCATTTTGCCGAGTTCCTTAGCCAGAGTTTCCTCGAACGCCTTGGGTTACTCACCCCGCCCACCTGAGTCGGTTTGCGGTACGGTCCATGTGAACTAAACTTAGAGGCTTTTCTTGGCGGCAGAGGCTCAACCACTTCAGAGCAAAAGCTCACGGCATCGTGTCTCGGCCTTGAAACTCCGGATTTGCCTGGAGATTCAGCCTACACACTTGCACCGGGATATCCAACACCCGGATGGCCTACCTTTCCGCGTCCCCCCATCGCACATTCACACGGGTACGGGAATATTAACCCGTTTCCCATCAGCTACGCTTTTCAGCCTCGCCTTAGGGGCCGACTAACCCTGGGCAGATTAACTTTACCCAGGAAACCTTGGGCTTACGGCGTGGGAGTTTCTCACTCCCATTATCGTTACTCATGTCAGCATAATCACTTCTCTACACTCCAGCGTGGCTTACGCCTTCACCTTCATCGCAGTAGAGAACGCTCCCCTACCGATCGTCAAAGACGATCCCGCAGCTTCGGTGGTATACTTAGCTCCGTTACATTTTCGGCGCAGGACCACTAGACCAGTGAGCTATTACGCTTTCTTTAAAGGATGGCTGCTTCTAAGCCAACCTCCTGGCTGTCTAAGTAGTCCCACCACCTTTCCCACTGAGCATACACTTGGGAACCTTAGCTGGCGGTCTGGGCTGTTTCCCTTTCGACTACGGACCTTCGCACCCGCAGTCTGACTCCCGGACAACAATTAACCGGCATTCGGAGTTTGATAGGGTTTGGTAACCTGGTGGGGCCCCTAGCCCTGTCAGTGCTCTACCTCCGGTAATCTAATCCGAGGCTATACCTCAATATATTTCGGGGAGAACCAGCTATCACCGGGTTTGATTGGCCTTTCACCCCTATCCACAAGTCATCCGAGTCATTTTCAACTGACAACGGTTCGGCCCTCCACTTGACTTTACTCAAGCTTCAGCCTGCTCATGGATAGATCACCCGGCTTCGGGTCTACTCCGCACAACTAACGCCCTATTCAGACTCGCTTTCGCTTCGGCTACACTTAACGCTTAACCTGGCTGTACAGAGTAACTCGCTGACTCATTATGCAAAAGGCACGCGGTCACGGAACAAGTCCGCTCCCACTGCTTGTAGGCAACTGGTTTCAGGTTCTATTTCACTCCCCTAACAGGGGTTCTTTTCACCTTTCCCTCACGGTACTGGTTCACTATCGGTCACCAAGGAGTATTTAGCCTTGGAGGATGGTCCCCCCAGATTCAAACGGGGTTTCACGTGCCCCGCCCTACTCGGGTGCTGCCTGCGTCGTTTTCGCCTTCACATACGGGGCTTTCACCCTCTATGGCCAAGCTTCCCAGCTTGTTTTGCTAGCTATTCGAATCGCGTATGGCAGTCCCACAACCCCGCATGCACGGATGCATACGGTTTGGGCTAATCCCGGTTCGCTCGCCGCTACTACGGGAATCTCTTTTGATTTCTCTTCCTCCGGGTACTGAGATGTTTCACTTCCCCGGGTTTGCTTTCCAAGGCCTATGAATTCAGCCAAGGAATAACCGGACATAACTCCGGCTGGGTTTCCCCATTCAGAAATCCACGGATCAAAGGATGTTTGGCTCCTAACCGTGGCTTATCGCAGCCTACTACGTCTTTCATCGCCTCTTGGTGCCAAGGCATCCACCAGTTGCCCTTACTATCTTTTTTCAGACACAACTTCGTCGCCTATTCTACTATCAATGATCATTACCGACACGTGGCCAGTAAGTTCACCACCGTGGTGGAGGTGAACGGAATCGAACCGATGACCCCCTGCGTGCAAAGCAGGTGCTCTCCCAGCTGAGCTACACCCCCATGTGGTGATAACCGTGGTGGGCCTAGATGGACTTGAACCATCGACCTCACGCTTATCAGGCGTGCGCTCTAACCGAAACTGAGCTATAGGCCCTTAAATCGGCTCTACAGTGCAAAGAACACAAAGGTCCTTGCAATTAAATAGCGAGCGGGCGCATTTGCTCATTAAAGGAGGTGATCCAGCCGCAGGTTCCCCTACGGCTACCTTGTTACGACTTCACCCCAATCATCAGCCCTACCGTAGGCGGCTGCCCCCCAAAGGGTTGGCTCACCGACGTCGGGTAGAACCGACTTTCGTGGTGTGACGGGCGGTGTGTACAAGGCCCGGGAACGTATTCACCCTGGCATGCTGATCCAGGATTACTAGCGATTCCAACTTCATGCAGTCGAGTTGCAGACTGCAATCCGGACTGGGAGGGGCTTTTTGGGATTGGCTTGGCCTCGCGGCGTAGCTGCCCTTTGTACCCCCCATTGTAGTACGTGTGTAGCCCTGGGCGTAAGGGCCATGATGACTTGACGTCGTCCCCACCTTCCTCCCGGTTGACCCGGGCAGTCTCGCCAGAGTGCCCACCATTATGTGATGGCAACTGACAATAAGGGTTGCGCTCGTTGCGGGACTTAACCCAACACCTCACGGCACGAGCTGACGACAGCCATGCAGCACCTGTCACTTGGTTCCCCGAAGGGCACTCTCCTATCTCTAGGAGATTCCAAGGATGTCAAACCCAGGTAAGGTTCTTCGCGTTGCATCGAATTAAACCACATACTCCACCGCTTGTGCGGGCCCCCGTCAATTCCTTTGAGTTTCAGCCTTGCGACCGTACTCCCCAGGCGGGATGCTTAATGCGTTAACTGCGGCACCGAAGGTGAATCCCCCCGACACCTAGCATCCATCGTTTACAGCGTGGACTACCAGGGTATCTAATCCTGTTTGCTCCCCACGCTTTCGTACCTCAGCGTCAGTACCTGTCCAGATGGCCGCCTTCGCCACCGGTGTTCCTCCTGATATCTACGGATTTCACTCCTACACCAGGAATTCCGCCATCCTCTCCAGGACTCAAGCCTGTCAGTATCAAGTGCAATTCCTCGGTTGAGCCGAGGGCTTTCACACCTGACTTAACAGGCAGCCTACGCACGCTTTACGCCCAGTGATTCCGATTAACGCTTGCACCATCCGTATTACCGCGGCTGCTGGCACGGATTTAGCCGGTGCTTCCTCTGAAGGTACCGTCAAACATATACGCTATTAACGTATACACATTTCTTTCCTTCTGACAGAGGTTTACAACCCGAAAGCCTTCTTCCCTCACGAGGCGTCGCTGCGTCAGGGTTTCCCCCATTGCGCAATATTCCCCACTGCTGCCTCCCGTAGGAGTCTGGGCCGTGTTTCAGTCCCAGTGTGGCTGGTCATCCTCTCAAACCAGCTACTCATCGTTGCCTTGGTAGGCCGTTACCCTACCAACTAGCTAATGAGACGCGGGCCCATCCAGACGCGGATGCATAATTTAGAGGCACCCTTTCAACCAAAATAAATTGATTCGTATACGGTATTAGCAGCCGTTTCCAACTGTTATCCCGATCGTCTGGGCAGGTAGCCCACGCGTTACTCACCCGTACGCCGCTCTACTAGGCTCCCGAAGGAACTTTTCTCGCACGACTTGCATGTGTTAAGCACGCCTCCAGCGTTCAATCTGAGCCAGGATCAAACTCTCCAATTAGGAAAGTATTTCTAGCTAAAACTCGTAAGTTCATACGAACCCACGATGATAGTATTTCGCGCCCTGCTCGCTATTTAATTGTCAAAGACCTTTCCGGCTCGAGGCCGGAAGTGGGAGAGAGTAAGTAGTAAATTACGCTTCCCGTGTCAATCTCTTTTTTCAAATTCGCTGTTTGTTTCCTTCGTCGCTTTTGCGCCGTCTGTCCCAAGCAGCGGAGGGTGTTTCTATGTGTTTCCGCCCTGTGCGTCAACCCCTTTTTTCAACTTTTTTGGTCGAACCCGTCAGGGTCGTAAAGTCGATTGCGGCCGGATACCGGCCCGGGGTGTCAGCCGTCAGCTTCCACACACTCACCCTATCTATTCTATTGTAAGAGATCACCCCGCCGGGAAACTTGCGATTCCCGTGCGGCGGAGGGGCTTTCTATGTGTTTCACACCTACCCGTCAATAGGTTTTGTGAGTTTTTTTCAGAAAGTTTTGATTTTGTGTTTTGGAGACAGGTGGTGTTGTGGGGGGGAGATCGGCTGAAGGGCTGATGATGAAAGGGAAATTCCATGAATAAGGGGCTTGTTTGTCCCCGTAGGTGAGGAGCGCAGTTATGTGTGAACTTCTTGTTCTGTAGGAAAAGAGAAGAGGATGTGGCGGCAGACAAGTCATGGTGTCCCTTCGCATAGCCGCCAAGCTCAGATTCACCATGTTTTACGGAAACTGCTGGGAAACCCGGTATCCCTTTGAGGCAACGTAAGTTTTGTTTCTGCCAAGGTGCAGGCGAACGTGAGAATCAGGGCAATTTTCTTCTCTTCCAAAGGTCAAAGTTCGGAATGCCTGCAAGGCGCGGTGTGATGGAATGAAGTGGGATAGTAGTTAGACCTACAGCCCTCGGCAGCACGTTGCGACGTCGCAGCGTGTGGAAAAATCAATGCGCTTTCACGCATTGAAAAAAGGGACTTGCAGCCGGACAGAGAAAGTCATGGTGTCCCTTTGGCCGTCTGCTTACTCAAGATTATTGTTTTTTACGGAAACAGTGGGGAAACCCGGTCAACGCGCCCGGTTTCCCCGTTTGTTTCCGAACCTTCTCCTCCCTTTCCGGCACGAACAGGCCTTAGGTATCTGAAAGGAAGTCATGGCCGCCTCTTCGAACCATGGCAGGTGAGATAAAGTCATTGCGCCATAAGGTAGGAAGCAGCATTTGCAAACATGCCGCCGCAGGTACGCCACGAAGCGTGGCGAATAGACGCCATTGTGGGCTGAAATTATACAGACGCCTACAGGTAACTATTTAGTCGGGCCTGAAATATCTCTAGTGGATTGATTTTTATTAACAATTCTCCTTGTACAATGTAGTATTTTCGACCAGAGAACGTTGTGAATTCGTATAAAACCGGTCGAAATGATGCAGCGAATGGCGGGAGAATCATGAGGGCAAAACCCAAAAAACAGCCGCAGGGTACGTTCCTTTACCCAGACCTTCTGGACCAGCTCAATCCGAAGGCTCCGCTCCTTCAATTGGCGAGGAGAATTCCCTGGGGGCGATTCGAGGAGGAGTTCGCCGGACTCTACAGCGACCAAGGTCGGCCAGCCAAGCCGCCCCGGCTAATGGTCGGGCTGATGCTGCTCAAGCAGTTGGAGAATCTGAGCGACGAACGGGTCGTGGAGGCATGGACGCAAAATCCCTACTACCAGGCGTTTTGCGGTATGACCGAGTTCCAGTGGAAGCTGCCTTGCGATCCCACGGATTTGATCTATTTCCGCAAGCGCATTGGCGAGGACGGGGCACGACTGATTTTCGAGGTCTCCGTGGAACTGCACGGTGATGACGCCAAAAAACGAGAGATCACGGTGGATACCACGGTCCAGGAAAAGAACGTAACCTTTCCTACCGACCTGAAGCTTTTGACCAAAGTCATCGAGGGCTGCCGTAAGATCGCGGACAGCGAAGGCGTCGGTCTACGCCGCAGCTTCAAGCGCACGCTCCCCAAGCTTCGGCTGAAACGGATGAAGATGGCCAAAAAGGCGAGGAAGATGCGGACAATGGCTGGTGCCTTGATCCGTGAACTCCGGCGCAAATTGCCGGGCGAAGCCCTGGGCCGCCACCAGGAGCGACTTGACCTGTACGAGCGGGTCAAGGACCAGAAACGAAGCGACAAGAATAAGGTCTACAGCCTACACGAACCCGATATTCTCTGCATCTCCAAGGGTAAAGCGCACAAGCAGTACGAGTTCGGGCGCAAGGCGTCCATCGCGGTCACAAAAACTACGGGTATCATCGTCGGCGCGATGTCGTTCAACGAGAACGTCTACGACGGCCATACGTTGCCGGATGTCCTCGAACAGTGTTGGGAGGTCACCGGGGTCTGTCCGTCCATGGCGATCTGCGACCGAGGCTACAGGGGCCTGAATCAGGTCGGTGACACGCAAATCCTCATCCCAAAGCCTCCGAAGAAGAAGGACACACCGTACCAGCGCCTTATGGCGCGGCTCCGCTTCCGCCGTCGGGCGGCTATCGAGCCGGTGATCGGCCATCTCAAACACGATCACCGCATGGCCCGGAGCTATCTCAAGGGCGCGGTCGGCGACGCCATTAACTTGTTTATGGCCGCAGCGGCGTTCAACTTCAGGAAGTGGATGCGGAAAATCGGAGAGTTTTTTGCGCTCTTGGCGTTTCTGCTCCTCGGCAAAGACTCAAGCCGACGGCTGGCGGAAAATGTGGCGTAGAAGCTGAAACGGGTTTTTCAGGCCTGACTAGTTAGACCTACAACCCTCCGCAGCGCGCTATGACGTAGCAGCGTGTGGAAGACGGAAAACCAATGCGCTTTCACGCATTGTAAAAAGGGACTGGCAGCCGAACAGAGAAAGTCATGGTGTCCCTTTGGCCGTCTGCTCAATCAAGATTATTGTTTTTTACGGAAACAGTGGGGAAACCCGGTCAACGCGCCCGGTTTCCCCGTTTGTTTCCGAACCTTCTCCTCCCTTTCCGGCACGAAGGAGCCGCAGGTATCTAAAAGGAAGTCTTGGTCGCCCCTTTGAACCAAGGCAGGTGAGGTAACGGCATTGCGCCGTAGAGCATGAGCTGCATTGCAGATTGCCCGCCGCAGGTACGCCACGAAGCGTGGCGAATGACAATGGCGTTGTTTCTGATTGATGTTCAGCCTCTTGCTGACATCGAAAAAAGGGGATCATGCGATATGAAAAATGGGGCAGGAAGCCTTTAAGGGCCTATCAAAGAAAAAGACGACTCGGAGCATCCCCTCTCTTCTTCCCGCGGCAGCGTAAGTTTTGTTCCTGCCGAGGCGCAACTTGCTGTTTGGGGGCGTGGATAGGAGTTGGCCTCCAACCCGCTCCCAAACAGTGAGTTGCAACGAAGGCAGGGGCAAAAATCGCGCTGCCGCCCAACCAAAGGCAGCACGTTACGCCGCAACGCAGCAGGGCGCCGAAATCCCGCCTTGGGCCATAAAAAAAGGTCCATATCTTTCGATATGGACCTTTTGAAAAGGAGCCCTGGCAGCGACCTACTTTCCCAGCGACTACTCGCAAGTATCATCGGCGAAGAAGAGCTTAACTTCCGAGTTCGGAAAGGGATCGGGTGTGGCCTCTTCTCTATGGCCGCCAGAGCAAATATATTGCTCTATGAGCGAAATATAGAAAATAGGGACGAAGTTGTGTTGAATCTGAAAAAAGACTCACGAACTATTAGTACCGGTCAGCTGAACGTATCACTACGCTTACACATCCGGCCTATCAACCAGGTGGTCTACCTGGGTTCTTTAGGATCTAATGATCAGGGAGAACTAATCTTGAGGCTGGCTTCCCGCTTAGATGCTTTCAGCGGTTATCCGTTCCGAACGTAGCTACCCTGCAGTGCCGCTGGCGCGACAACAGGAACACCAGAGGTTCGTCCACCCCGGTCCTCTCGTACTAGGGACAGACCCTCTCAATTCTCCTACGCCCACAGAGGATAGGGACCAAACTGTCTCACGACGTTTTAAACCCAGCTCGCGTACCACTTTAAACGGCGAACAGCCGTACCCTTGGGACCTGCTCCAGCCCCAGGATGTGATGAGCCGACATCGAGGTGCCAAACCGCGCCGTCGATATGAACTCTTGGGCGCGATCAGCCTGTTATCCCCGGCGTACCTTTTATCCTATGAGCGATGGCCCTTCCATTCGGGACCACCGGATCACTAAGACCGACTTTCGTCCCTGCTCGGCATGTCTGCCTCACAGTCAAGCTCCCTTATGCCTTTGCACTCAACGGTTGGTTTCCAATCAACCTGAGGGAACCTTTGCAAGCCTCCGTTACTCTTTGGGAGGCGACCGCCCCAGTCAAACTACCCACCAGACGCTGTCCCTTCACTGGATAACAGTAGAAGGTTAGGGCCTTAGACTAGCAAGGGTGGTATTTCAAGGGTGGCTCCACGAACACTGGCGTGCCCGATTCACAGCCTCCCACCTATCCTACACATGCTAGCCCAAAACACAACGTCAAGTTGTAGTAAAGGTGCACAGGGTCTTTCCGTCCTTCTGCGGGAACACGGCATTTTCACCGCGAATTCAATTTCACCGAGTCTCTGGCTGAGACAGTGGGGAGATCGTTACGCCATTCGTGCAGGTCGGAACTTACCCGACAAGGAATTTCGCTACCTTAGGACCGTTATAGTTACGGCCGCCGTTTACCGGGGCTTCGGTTTAGAGCTTCGCTTGCGCTGACTCCACCCCTTAACCTTCCGGCACCGGGCAGGCGTCAGTCCCTATACTTCGTCTTGCGACTTAGCAGAGACCTATGTTTTTAGTAAACAGTCGCCACCCCCATTTCTCTGCGGCTCTTCGATGCTTAGCGAGTAAACACATCACATCAAAGAGCACCCCTTATCGCGAACTTACGGGGTCATTTTGCCGAGTTCCTTAGCCAGAGTTTCCTCGAACGCCTTGGGTTACTCACCCCGCCCACCTGAGTCGGTTTGCGGTACGGTCCATGTGAACTAAACTTAGAGGCTTTTCTTGGCGGCAGAGGCTCAACCACTTCAGAGCAAAAGCTCACGGCATCGTGTCTCGGCCTTGAATCTCCGGATTTGCCTGGAGATTCAGCCTACGCACTTGCACCGGGATATCCAACACCCGGATGGCCTACCTTTCCGCGTCCCCCCATCGCACATTCACACGGGTACGGGAATATTAACCCGTTTCCCATCAGCTACGCTTTTCAGCCTCGCCTTAGGGGCCGACTAACCCTGGGCAGATTAACTTTACCCAGGAAACCTTGGGCTTACGGCGTGGGAGTTTCTCACTCCCATTATCGTTACTCATGTCAGCATAATCACTTCTCTACACTCCAGCGTGGCTTACGCCTTCACCTTCATCGCAGTAGAGAACGCTCCCCTACCGATCGTCAAAAGACGATCCCGCAGCTTCGGTGGTATACTTAGCTCCGTTACATTTTCGGCGCAGGACCACTAGACCAGTGAGCTATTACGCTTTCTTTAAAGGATGGCTGCTTCTAAGCCAACCTCCTGGCTGTCTAAGTAGTCCCACCACCTTTCCCACTGAGCATACACTTGGGAACCTTAGCTGGCGGTCTGGGCTGTTTCCCTTTCGACTACGGACCTTCGCACCCGCAGTCTGACTCCCGGACAACAATTAACCGGCATTCGGAGTTTGATAGGGTTTGGTAACCTGGTGGGGCCCCTAGCCCTGTCAGTGCTCTACCTCCGGTAATCTAATCCGAGGCTATACCTCAATATATTTCGGGGAGAACCAGCTATCACCGGGTTTGATTGGCCTTTCACCCCTATCCACAAGTCATCCGAGTCATTTTCAACTGACAACGGTTCGGCCCTCCACTTGACTTTACTCAAGCTTCAGCCTGCTCATGGATAGATCACCCGGCTTCGGGTCTACTCCGCACAACTAACGCCCTATTCAGACTCGCTTTCGCTTCGGCTACACTTAACGCTTAACCTGGCTGTACAGAGTAACTCGCTGACTCATTATGCAAAAGGCACGCGGTCACGGAACAAGTCCGCTCCCACTGCTTGTAGGCAACTGGTTTCAGGTTCTATTTCACTCCCCTAACAGGGGTTCTTTTCACCTTTCCCTCACGGTACTGGTTCACTATCGGTCACCAAGGAGTATTTAGCCTTGGAGGATGGTCCCCCCAGATTCAAACGGGGTTTCACGTGCCCCGCCCTACTCGGGTACTGCCTGCGTCGTTTTCGCCTTCACATACGGGGCTTTCACCCTCTATGGCCAAGCTTCCCAGCTTGTTTTGCTAGCTATTCGAATCGCGTATGGCAGTCCCACAACCCCGCATGCACGGATGCATACGGTTTGGGCTAATCCCGGTTCGCTCGCCGCTACTACGGGAATCTCTTTTGATTTCTCTTCCTCCGGGTACTGAGATGTTTCACTTCCCCGGGTTAGCTTTCCAAGGCCTATGAATTCAGCCAAGGAATAACCGGACATAACTCCGGCTGGGTTTCCCCATTCAGAAATCCACGGATCAAAGGATGTTTGGCTCCTAACCGTGGCTTATCGCAGCCTACTACGTCTTTCATCGCCTCTTGGTGCCAAGGCATCCACCAGTTGCCCTTACTATCTTTTTTCAGACACAACTTCGTCGCCTATTCTACTATCAATGATCATTACCGACACGTGGCCAGTAAGTTCACCACCACTTGGTGGAGGTGAACGGAATCGAACCGATGACCCCCTGCGTGCAAAGCAGGTGCTCTCCCAGCTGAGCTACACCCCCATGTGGTGATAACCGTGGTGGGCCTAGATGGACTTGAACCATCGACCTCACGCTTATCAGGCGTGCGCTCTAACCGAAACTGAGCTATAGGCCCTTAAATCGGCTCTACAGTGCAAAGAACACAAAGGTCCTTGCAATTAAATAGCGAGCGGGCGCATTTGCTCATTAAAGGAGGTGATCCAGCCGCAGGTTCCCCTACGGCTACCTTGTTACGACTTCACCCCAATCATCAGCCCTACCGTAGGCGGCTGCCCCCCAAAGGGTTGGCTCACCGACGTCGGGTAGAACCGACTTTCGTGGTGTGACGGGCGGTGTGTACAAGGCCCGGGAACGTATTCACCCTGGCATGCTGATCCAGGATTACTAGCGATTCCAACTTCATGCAGTCGAGTTGCAGACTGCAATCCGGACTGGGAGGGGCTTTTTGGGATTGGCTTGGCCTCGCGGCGTAGCTGCCCTTTGTACCCCCCATTGTAGTACGTGTGTAGCCCTGGGCGTAAGGGCCATGATGACTTGACGTCGTCCCCACCTTCCTCCCGGTTGACCCGGGCAGTCTCGCCAGAGTGCCCACCATTATGTGATGGCAACTGACAATAAGGGTTGCGCTCGTTGCGGGACTTAACCCAACACCTCACGGCACGAGCTGACGACAGCCATGCAGCACCTGTCACTTGGTTCCCCGAAGGGCACTCTCCTATCTCTAGGAGATTCCAAGGATGTCAAACCCAGGTAAGGTTCTTCGCGTTGCATCGAATTAAACCACATACTCCACCGCTTGTGCGGGCCCCCGTCAATTCCTTTGAGTTTCAGCCTTGCGACCGTACTCCCCAGGCGGGATGCTTAATGCGTTAACTGCGGCACCGAAGGTGAATCCCCCCGACACCTAGCATCCATCGTTTACAGCGTGGACTACCAGGGTATCTAATCCTGTTTGCTCCCCACGCTTTCGTACCTCAGCGTCAGTACCTGTCCAGATGGCCGCCTTCGCCACCGGTGTTCCTCCTGATATCTACGGATTTCACTCCTACACCAGGAATTCCGCCATCCTCTCCAGGACTCAAGCCTGTCAGTATCAAGTGCAATTCCTCGGTTGAGCCGAGGGCTTTCACACCTGACTTAACAGGCAGCCTACGCACGCTTTACGCCCAGTGATTCCGATTAACGCTTGCACCATCCGTATTACCGCGGCTGCTGGCACGGATTTAGCCGGTGCTTCCTCTGAAGGTACCGTCAAACATATGCGCTATTAACACATATACATTTCTTCCCTTCTGACAGAGGTTTACAACCCGAAAGCCTTCTTCCCTCACGAGGCGTCGCTGCGTCAGGGTTTCCCCCATTGCGCAATATTCCCCACTGCTGCCTCCCGTAGGAGTCTGGGCCGTGTTTCAGTCCCAGTGTGGCTGGTCATCCTCTCAAACCAGCTACTCATCGTTGCCTTGGTAGGCCGTTACCCTACCAACTAGCTAATGAGACGCGGGCCCATCCAGACGCGGATGCATAATTTAGAGGCACCCTTTCAACCAAAATAAATTGATTCGTATACGGTATTAGCAGCCGTTTCCAACTGTTATCCCGATCGTCTGGGCAGGTAGCCCACGCGTTACTCACCCGTACGCCGCTCTACTAGGCTCCCGAAGGAACTTTTCTCGCACGACTTGCATGTGTTAAGCACGCCTCCAGCGTTCAATCTGAGCCAGGATCAAACTCTCCAATTAGGAAAGTATTTCTAGCTAAAACTCGTAAGTTCATACGAACCCACGATGATAGTATTTCGCGCCCTGCTCGCTATTTAATTGTCAAAGACCTTTCCGGCTCGAGGCCGGAAGTGGGAGAGTGTAAGTAGTAAATTACGCTTCCCGTGTCAATCTCTTTTTTCAAATTCGCTGCTTGTTCTTTGCGTCGCTTTCGCGCCGTCTGTCCCAGACAGCGGAGGGTGTTTCTATGTGTTTCTGCACCGTGCGTCAACCCCCTTTTTCAACTTTTTTTTGTCGAACCCGTCAGGGTCGTAAAGTCGATTGCGGCCGGATACCGGCCCGGGGTGTCAGCCATCAGCTTCCACACATTCACCCTATCTATTCTATTGTAAGAGAACACCCCGCCGGGAAACTTGCGATTCCCGTGCGGCGGAGAGAGTATTTAGGTGAAACCGTTCCCTGCGTCAAGGCGTTTTTTGATTGTCTTCAAAACTTCTTCATAACAAATCTAAATAATGATGCTTTTCCAAAAGACTTAACAGACAGCAGTCGTCTGACGAACTAGATCAAACAAAAAAACCGCGTGTTTGCCCACAAAAGAGCACACACGCGGTTTGAATATTAACAATATAGTTCGGACTAAAAAGGAGTCAGGCTTTCATACCCATCATCAGTTACGACAAGAGTCTGCTCAAACTGAGCGGACAAGGAGCCATCCTTGGTTACAGCAGTCCACTTATCTCCCAAAATCTTCACTCGCCAGTCTCCGAGGTTGACCATGGGTTCTATGGTAAAAACCATCCCCGGTAGTATGGGAACATTGTGCCCTGGACGGTGAAAATGAGCGACATCCGGTGCTTCGTGGAACGAGTAACCTACACCGTGACCCATAAAATCACGAACGACGGAGCATCCCTGCCCTTCCGCATATTCCTGGATGGCTTTGCCAATATCGTTAATGAGGTTTCCGGGACGGACTTGCTCCATACCGATACGCAGGCTTTCCCGTGCTACGGAAACAATCTTTTGCGCATCCTGACTGGGGGTGCCTACAAAAAACGTTTGATTACAATCGGCATAGTAGCCGTCGAGGATAGATGTGATATCAATATTGACTATATCTCCGTCCTGCAGCTCCCGTTCACTCGGGATACCATGGCAGACAACCTCGTTGAGAGAGGTGCATACACTTTTGGGGTAGCCCCTATATCCCAAGGGAGCAGGGCGGGCCCCATGACGGACAGTAAAGTCGTGTACTACGGCATTGATTTCATCGGTTGTCACACCGGGGCGAATAAGCGGCTTGACCTCTTCAAAGGTACGCATGACCAAATCACCAGCTTTTCGAATTCCGATCACAGCTTCAGGTGTTTTCAGCCGAATGCCATGTTTTTTGAAAAGAGCTTCTGCTGGATCAACGAAATTGTTTTTTCCCAGACAGCATTTTTTAAACTTTTTCCCGCTGCCGCAGGGGCACGGATCGTTACGTCCAACCTTACTACTAACCATGATAACTTCTTTGAAAATGTTTTAATACGGCTGCGTTTGCAGTTCCCCGCCCTTAAAAAATGCGGAACCCACCCTTAACGGGTGGGTTCCCTGTCCGGCGTCATGTAACCATGACACCCCATCCCTGCCCTCGCTCAAGATTTATCTTAACGAGGGTCTCTTCGGTTCCCGGAAGGGAATGTAGCACTGCCAGAAAAGACCGTCAACGAAAGCAGTGGGGTATATAGATCTAATTTTCTGTTTTTTTCTGAAGTTTTGCCCAACTATCTTTCAGTGTCGCCGTTCTGTTGAAAATGGGTTTCCCAGGCAGACTATCTTTACTGTCCACACAAAAATACCCAATACGCTCAAACTGAACACGCATGCCTGGCTCTGCATCTGCCAAGCTGGGTTCAACTTTGGCGGTAATGACCTTCAGCGACTCAGGATTGAGATTATCGAAAAAGTCTCCGCCCTCTTCGACTGCTTCGGGCTTGTCCGTGGCGAAAAGATGATCATAGAGCCTGACCTCGACATCAAGGGCATGCTTGGCACTCACCCAATGAAGGGTTCCCTTGACCTTGCGGCCATCCTTGGACCACCCACCACGTGTTTCCGGGTCGTAGGTACAATGAATTTCCATTATCTCGCCGTTGTCATCCTTCACCACATCGGTGCAGGTTACGTAGTAGGCATAACGGAGCCGTACTTCACGTCCTATGCCCAAACGGAAGAATTTCTTGGGAGGATTCTCCATGAAATCTTCACGCTCAATGTAAAACTCTCGTGAAAAAGGCACTTGGCGACTCCCCATAGAATCATCTTCCGGGGAATACGGAAAGGTAAACTCTTCGGTTTGGTCTTCCGGATAGTTGGTGATGACCACCTTTACCGGATTAACCACTCCCATGACGCGAGGCGAAGATGCGTTCAGACATTCCCGTACGCAGGCCTCCAACTGTCCGAATTCAACCCAATTGTCGCTACGCGCCACTCCAATCCGGTCGCAAAACATACGAATGGCTTCAGGCGGATAACCACGCCTACGAATTCCGGACAACGTGGGCATACGGGGGTCATCCCATCCTGTAACCTTTTTCTCCTGAACAAGACGTAGCAGCTTACGTTTGCTGACAATGGTATGGCTGAGGTTGAGCCG
This sequence comes from Desulfovibrio sp. 7SRBS1, assembly GCF_049723905.1. Taxonomy (NCBI): domain Bacteria; kingdom Pseudomonadati; phylum Thermodesulfobacteriota; class Desulfovibrionia; order Desulfovibrionales; family Desulfovibrionaceae; genus Desulfovibrio; species Desulfovibrio sp. 7SRBS1. The sequence goes on from NZ_JBJKFD010000001.1 coordinate 987,976, forward strand.
GGCCATTTCATACTGGTGAGGACGTGGAGAAATACCCAGTGTGTCCAACACCCAGTCATACAACTCGCGGTTGTTTTCAAATTCCAGGGTACATATCGAATGGGTAACGCCCTCAATACCGTCAGAAAGGCAGTGGGCAAAATCGTACATGGGGTAAATACACCAGTCGTCACCCGTCCGGTGATGGTGGACCTTTTTTATCCTATAAAGGGCCGGGTCTCGCATAATGACATTGGGAGATGCCATGTCGATCTTAGCCCGAAGGATATGGGTCCCCTCGTCGAACTCGCCCTTTTTCATCCCCTCAAAAAGAGTAAGGTTCTCCTCAATGCTTCGGTCCCTGTAGGGGCTGTTCTTTCCAGGAGAAGTCAACGTACCCCGGTACTCTCGGATTTCCTCGGGACTAAGGGAATCGACATATGCCTTGCCCATTTTAATGAGCTGCACCGCATAATCATGCAGTTTGGCAAAGTAATCCGAAGCGAAAAACATGTTTTCACCCCAATCAAACCCAAGCCAACGCACATCATTACGGATAGAGTCGACATACTCTGTCTCTTCCTTGGCAGGGTTGGTATCGTCAAAACGCAGATGACAGCGTCCCTTGTAATCCCTGGCCAAACCGAAGTTCAGGCAGATGGACTTTGCGTGTCCTATATGAAGATATCCGTTGGGTTCCGGGGGAAACCTGGTAACGACCGAGTCGTGTTTGCCTGAGGCAAAATCTTTATCGATGATGTCGCGTATAAAATTGGACGGCCCATTGTCTGTGGACGGAGTATCATGCCCTTGCTTGGTCATGGAGTCTTTTCCTTAAATGTAGCGTTTGTTCCGAGAAACGGCCCCGCATCGGCACTGGGGCCGAAATATTTACAGCCGATCATACTCAATTCATTGTTTGCTGAACAGTCCCAACCATCCGGTGCTCCTGCCACAAATTTTGCCTGAGCCTTTAAAGAGAAGAGCGAAAACAAGGTTGGCAAATCTGGGCCAAAATGCGGCTTTCGTCTTGAGCATCAATGCCCGGTTAAAACGAACTCTCCAGGGCGAACGACGAAAATCAACATCCTCCATACAAAGGACATTGCGCGACCGCTCCTGTATTTGCCGCTGTCCGGGACCGAACACCGTTGTCAGGGACTGGGGACAGTAGGGTTTGACGTGATCAAAATCCAGATAAAAATGAGCCCCCGGCAACGGAGCCAAAATAACAGCATGCCCGCCCGGCTTGAGGCAATCCAGATAATCATCCAAAAATGACAAGAGATCGTCATGCTGAAAATGTTCGATAATATGCGAAAAAACAACGCAATCGTACTTTTCGTGTTCTTTTTCAAAGTCGAACAAATCTGACGCAATAACTTTATACCCACGGGTCCGTGTCGATTCGGCCACTATCTGATTGCGCTCCACGCCAGTGAGGTTTTTAAAACCAAGTCGGCTCAACACATCGAGTTTGCGACCATATCCGCACCCGACATCCAGCACATGTCCGTCGCGGGAAACCGGTGCAAGCAATTTCACCAAGCGGGCGGTCTCGTCACGCGACAAAACCTTTGTCCAACGCTCCATGGCAGTTTTAGAAGCCATTATCGGAGTCGCCCTCCTTAAGAACCTGTAAGGTCCGGGCCAGCATGCGGGCGGCATTGCCCGCACCATCTAGATTCACGGAAATATTTCCAGCCTGTGCCTGCTGTACGCTTTCCAAAGTGCTGACAAATTGCTCAAAGGTAGTATTTGCAGCGTCCAGAGAGCGAAACGTAGGGATACGATGGGAAAGAAGCTCCACATGGCGTTCCTGCTCCTGGTCCTGCATCCCCCGCAGCAATACCATGCAAGGGATGTTACAGGCCATGACGTCGGTCAAGCTGTTGTATCCACCGTAAACAACCGCCATATCTGCCCGACGTATATCATTATGATAGGCAGCACCGAATGGACGCAGTTCGCAGATGGAACGTTCCCCCTGAAGTTCTCGACATCTACAAATGGCAGTCTGCATATCCTGCCCTGTCAAATCGGTATATATTCGCCACCTTCCGCCTGCGTTACCCCGCATGGCAACGCGTACAAGATACTCCAATATCCGCGGCGAATTCGCGTCGTTCCATGACAACGCGGCAACTCCGGCAAGCCGTCCACATTCGCTGGAAACGCCTGCCGATTCTCCCCCAGGCTCAGAGCGCCATGCCTCCAACTCTTTCATTCGAGAGACATACCCGGCCTCCCAGGGGGCCCTTCCGTAATGAGCCTGAAGTCGAGCGAGCTCTTCCGGCCCAAGGACCGAACTATCGCCATACCAGATCAAACCGTCATAATATTGCTTGAAGAACTCAGCGGACAATGGCGAAAAGACCTTCCCCACACTTCCCACAACAGCTCGAACCCCCAAATAATACTGTGTATCCGGACTTGAAGTCCGCAATGCAGGAACAAGCTCCTTGTGTTTTCCCTGGGGGGTATGATCAACCAAAAAAATCCGAGGATGGAGGTATCCGACCAGATCAGCAATCATATGCTCGCGGATATGCCCGAGTTCCTTGTCTCCGAATCCAGACGGCCCCGGCGCCCCGCACGAAACACCACCCACAACCGAGGTGGCATAGGACGGCAATTTGCAGCAGTCCAGGGGAGCCTCCCCTATCAACTCTGCAACCCGCGCACTTCCTGTTACCAACAACACCCTCAAATCCGGGTAAAGCCTGCGCAGCGCCATGCCAATGGCAGCGCTTCTGCTCACATGGCCGGTACCGCGTCCATCATGGGCATAAAGAAGTATATCCAGAAAAGGCGACTGCATTGCACCGTCCTTAATATCGTGAAACGTAGGAATCCATGCCGGAGGCAACGTCAGCATTGCAAAAAAATACAGGGCAGGCTATTCACGCCCCCCGTAACGCAGGACGTCTATCGACACTTGCGTCCCGACGAGCAAAACGCGGCACTTAAGCACATTTCCCGCCAGACCTCAACCGGCGGCAAAATACAAACGGCCATTGCAACACATTGGTATTCCGAGTACAGAGACCAGTGCAACAAGAATCTTCCTCTTCGACAGCAACTTTCAGGAATTACTGCGGGAAAATCCGGCACCTTCATGCATAGCGACGCGCCCATTTTCAATATTTTGATGTACTCCCATGACACCTACGGACTGGGGCACATCAGGCGAACCATGGCCATAGCCTCCCAAATCAAGAACCCGCAGGTGAACATCCTCATCTTGACGGGTTCTCCTATTGTGGGACGCTTCGATTTTCCCGAACAGATCGATTTTGTCCGCATCCCAGGGATGATAAAAAAAAGCAACGATCTGTATGTTCCGCACAGCATCAAAATCAATCCCAAGCATGCCTTGGAAATACGGCAGAACATCATCAAAGCTACTGCCAAGACCTTCCAGCCCAATCTTTTCATCGTGGACAAGGTTCCACTCGGCCTCAAACGGGAAATAATGCCCACCCTCAAAATGCTCAAGCGTACGCAGGCAAATTGCAGGACAGTTCTTGGACTTCGTGACGTTATGGATGATGCCGCCAGCACCATACGCGACTGGCGCAAAAAACGTATTTATGACGCTTTGGAAAAATACTACTCGGAAATTTGGGTGTACGGCGAACAGTGCCTGTATGACCCCATAGTGGAATACAAGATACCGGAATCCATCAGTAAAAAGATGTTTTTTACCGGCTATATCCCCCGCATCTCTCCCAATGGGAGAGAGACCCGGAAAGAAGAACGGGTCGAATGTAATCAGAAGCTCGTTCTCGTTACCACCGGTGGCGGAGGCGACGGCTTCCCCCTTATTGATAATTATCTCCGTATGCTGGAAATAAATCCGCCCAATAACAATTTGCGAAGCATTATTGTTTCCGGCCCGTTTATGCCCAAGGAAGAGCGCCTGCTCATTGCCAAACGCTGCAAAAAACTCCCGGTTAAATATTATCATTTCAACCGACGCATGGAGCGGCTCATAGCGGCAGCAGACCTTGTGGTCAGCATGGGCGGATACAACACGGTTTGTGAAATCCTCAGCCATCGGAAAGTGGGACTCATAGTTCCCAGGGAAACTCCCCGCCTGGAACAACGTATCCGGGCTGAGTTTATGAAACGCCATGGGTTGATAGATTTCATCCCCTGGTCTGAACTTTCTGCTCAGACTTTACGGGAAAAAATAGACAACCTTCTGAGCGATCTTACACCTTGTCAGGACGCGGTTAAAAAATTCCAGCTCAGCGGGCTGGACAACATCCGCCAGAGAATCAACTGCTTTCAATCCGAAATGATATGAATACGACACCCAACAACAAAGTACTCGGAATGGTTCTCAAAGGGTATCCGAGAATCTCCGAGACCTTTATATCCAACGAAATTCTATTGCTGGAAAGTCGTGGTTTTAAGATTCATCTTATCTCCATGCGTAAGCCGCGCGAATCCTTCAGCCACAAATCGGTCAAGGAAATCAAAGCCAAGGTTGACTACCTTCCCTGCACGATCGGCGGCAACTTTCTGCATTTGGCAAAGGCAGCTTTCAAGGCCGCCCGACTGCACCCAAAAGGTTTTCGCGACGCGCTCAAGCTTACGGGCCGTCGTCTGCTCCGTTCTCGAAAAACCGCGACAATTAAGCACTTTCTTCAGGCGTGCTACATCGTATCGGAAATCCTTCCCGACTCCGGTATCAGCCACCTCCATGCCCACTTTGCCCATTCCCCCACGTCCGTAACCATGTTTGCCAGCCGCATCAGCGGACTGCCTTTCAGCTTTACAGGACACGCAAAGGACATCTGGACACAGAATCCTGTCCAGCTTGCAGAAAAACTCGGACAGGCAAAATTCGCGGTCACATGTACGAAAAGCAATGCCGCCTATCTTGCGTCCCTGAATCAAAACTGTACCCCGCACTGCGTATACCACGGGATCGACTTGTCCCTGTTCTCGCCTAATGGCAGACTCCCCGAATCCAAGTCGCCGTATCGCATACTGACAGTTGCCCGGCTTACCGGTAAAAAAGGACTGCCTACCGTATTCAAAGCACTCCGGTTGCTGCGTGAAGACGGTATAAAATTTTCCTATTGTCTTATCGGCGACGGCGACATGCGTGATGAGCTGCTGACACTGCTTGAGGAGCAGAATATTGACGACATCACCCAATGGCTGGGCACCCAGCCGCATGAAGAAGTCGTACGTCAGTTCGAACAGGCCGACGCCTTTGTCTTGGGCTGCCAAATAATGGAAAACGGCGACCGTGACGGCATCCCCAACGTGATGGTAGAAAGTATGGCCATGAACGTCCCAGTGGTAAGCACCAAGGTTTCCGGAATCCCCGAGCTGGTGGACAACGACTTTTCCGGCCTTCTGGTTGCCCCCAACGACCCGCAGGCCATGGCGGATGCACTCAAGAAAACGCTCACCGACCAGGAATATCGCAAAACAGTCATTCCCCGTGCCCATGCCAAGGTCCATGCCGAATTCAACAACAAGGCACTGATTATGGATTTGGCCGATGTATACGAACAACACGGCCTGGGACCCAAGGCAGGCTGATAACGCCGAAGCAGGCGGCGAAGTCCCATGCGCATCGCCTATTTTATGCCATTAAAACCTTTGGGCCATCCCCGCCCCTCGGGCGATTTGGTCATGGGTACAGGGCTTTACGACTTTCTCAAAAAAAGAGGACACTCAATCCGGCTTGCCAGTCGTTTGCGTACCCGACAAACTTATCTGCACCCCTGGCTCTGGCCAGAAGTAATTTGTTCCCGACTGCTGACAAACAAATGGGCACAGGATTTCAAACCAGACCTCTGGCTGACCTACCACGCCTACTACAAAGCTCCTGATATTCTCGGCCCCGCATGCGCCAGGGCTTTGGGAATTCCCTACGTCATCTTTCAAGGCGCTTACGCCACCAAACACCGCAGACGCCCGCTGCACAGAGCGGGGTTTTACCTCAACCGCTACTCACTGGAAGCGGCAGATCTGGTTATCTGCAATAAAAAACGCGATTATCGCAATTGTCATCGGTTATTGCCGGAAGACAAACTTCTCTTTATTCGCCCCGGTCTGAACCCGAAAGAATTTTATTTTTCCCCTTCGCAAAGAAAACAAATTCGCGCCCACCTGGCCCCGGACAATGCTCCACTCATTCTAAGCACCGCCATGATGCGCAACGATGTGAAATCCCAGGGCGTTGCCTGGCTCCTCACGGCATTGGACAAACTGGCGCGGAGCGGAAATAATTTCAGGTTGGCAGTAATTGGCGACGGTCCCAAGCATACCGAGCTGAAAAAAATGGGAGAAAAACTCCTTGGAGATCGCTGTCGATTTCTGGGCCGCATTCCACGCAACGAACTCTTCCGCTATTACAGTGCCGCCGATATTTTTGCTTTCCCAGGGATCAACGAATCCTTTGGAATGGCTTTTCTCGAGGCCCAGAGCTGTGGTCTGCCTGTGGTAGCCTTCAATGGATGGGGAGTTCCGGAAGCTGTGGAAAATACGGTAACCGGCTTGCTCTCTCCTCCCTTCGAGGAAGACGCTTTTCTCAAGAATATCAAAACCCTCCTGGCCAACAAGGAGCTTCGGAAGGCAATGGGCGCTCACGCTGCAACAAGAGTCCGTGAAGAACATGATGAAAACCGGAACCTGAGCTTTTTTGAAAAAGCTCTGCAAAAGCTGCACACCAATTTTTTCCTGAAAAGGCGGCCCTGAATGACCAACCGACATCCCACACGTATTCTGCTTATCCGCCATGCCCTCACGCCGTGGAACGTCGCTCGCCGCATACAAGGAGTTCGCGATATTCCTTTGTGTGCCCAAGGAGTGCGTATGGCGGCAGAGTGGAGCAAATCCCCCCTGCTGGCGGAGGTCAGTGCAATCTGCACCAGCCCGCTCAGCCGCGCGCACGAAACAGGGCGCATTATAGGTCGAAAAAAAGGCATGTGTCCTCTCATCGTCCCCCAGTTGGTGGAGCAGGATTGGGGTGAATGGGATGGCTTGCCCCTGCAGTCCTTGCACACAAAGCATGCTGCGGAATTGAAAATTCAAGCAGACAAAGGCTGGGAATTTCAACCACCCAATGGTGAATCTCGAGCCCAGACAAGGGACAGGGCACTGGCCGCACTGGCAAAACTGGCCGCTCAAAATACCGGACAAACAACTCTTGTGGTTACGCACAACAGCGTGCTGCGTTGCATTTTATATCACTATCTGGGAATGCCATTTACCGAGGATCAACCCATACGCCTTTCCCGGGAATATGCCGTGCACACGCTTGTAAGCCAAAACGGCGACCTGCATTTGGCAAACTACGGAGTAATTCTGTGAAGATAATCCAATACAGCCAGCATGTTCTGGGCATGGGACATTTTTTCCGTAGCAGAGAAATAGCCGCGGGATTATCGGCAAAGGGCAACAACCAGGTAATCCTGGCATCCGGGGGAACGGCTGTGGATATGCCCCTGCCGAACAATGTTCGATGCATGAACATGCCCGCACTGGTCATGGATAACTCCTTTCTGGGATTCTTCAACCCGGACGGACGCGATGTAGAGGAAGTGCAGCAAGAGCGTACCGCAATGCTTTTTGACCTGTTTGAAAAAGAACGCCCAGACGTGTTTCTGGTTGAACTTTTTCCCTTTGGCCGCAAAAAATTTCGGTTTGAACTCCTTCCACTGCTTCAGGCAATAAAGGGTGGCCGATTTGGAGAAATCAAAGTCATATGCAGCCTCCGGGACATTCTTGTCGAACGCGACGATCAGGAAAAATACGAAAACAGGGTGTTGGAAACCCTGAACAAATACTTCCACGCGGTTATTGTTCATTCCGACCCCCGAGTGATCAGGCTGGAACAGACCTTCCCTGCTTTGGACAGATTAGACATTCCACTGAAATACAGCGGCTATGTTGCCTCTCCAGCTCCGTCAAAAGGCCGCTTCGCCCTAAGAAGCGAACTGGGAATTCCCGCAGATCATCCATATATTCTGGTGAGTGCCGGGGCTGGCAGCGTTGGTGGTCCGCTTATGCGGGCAGCAGCCGAAGCATTTCAACGCCTTATTGAAGAATTCCCCAAAGCGCGCATGAAAATGTTCACAGGCCCAGGGCTTGATGAAGACTCCTACTCCATGTTGCGACGTGCCGAAATTCATGGACTGGAAGTGCAACGCTTTACCCCGTGCTTGCCCGACCACATGGCGGCCTGCGACCTGTCTATCAGCATGGGCGGATACAACACCACCATGAATATTCTGGCCTCCCGCGTTCCAGCATTGGTCCTGCCTTTCAACGCCAATAGGGAGCAGACTCTCCGCGCACAGTTACTGGAAAAACGCGGTCTGCTTGCCGTTCTCTCCCCCCAGAACCTTGATCCTGCAAGATTATGCTCCCGTATGCGTTCGATGCTGGATGACGGAAAACGTCCTGCCGGGCCATGCCCGGACCTTAAGGGAGCGGATGCAACCCGTATTTTAATAGAACGCCTGTTTTAAAATTTTTCACACCAAAGTTGCGCCTATAAAGTAGGCGGTTTTTCCTTCCCTGCCTTCATAGCTGGCACCTCACGCAAGACGCTATCTCCAGACGGCCTGCAACAGCGTCCTTTTTTGGGCTGGCATAATGTCTGCTTTGGTCCTTTTTTTCCGCACCAGGTTGCCTGGGTAATCCACCGGCAGGCTTTGCTTTCTTCGAGGATTGGTTTATTAAAAAGCGGGGAGGAAAACTCAACTGAAGTCTTTGCCATGTCCAAAAAACATCTCATATACAACTTAGCACCATTCCATGGGAATACGAAGTCGAATGCCCGGCTTACTTTGCCCTTTGCCAAGTCCGTATCCATAAGCCTGAAGAGCTTGAGGGTTCGTTTTTTTCGCTCCCTGCTTACGGTTATGACGCTGGTACTTGCAGTAGCCTTTCTGGGTTTTACCCTGAGCGGCGGCACAATTGCCCAAGGCGTGCTCGATTCCGGTGTGGAAGGACTTCGTCTGGCTGTCATCAGAGCAGGATTCGACATTGATCCGCTTACGGGTATCATCGGCAGTACGGCCAAAGACCGCTGGATCATATTGCTTTCCCTGCTGGTTTGCACAGTGGGAATCGTCAACGCCCAGCTCATGGCAGTAACCGAACGGTTTCGAGAAATCGGCACCATGAAATGCCTTGGGGCGCTGGACAGTTTCGTTCTGCGCCTTTTTCTTTTGGAAGCCGGATTTCAAGGTTTTGCAGGATCTTTGGCCGGAAGCCTGTTGGGAGGACTGGCAGCCCTTGCCATAAGCCTTATCCGCTTTGGTACTGCCGCCCTTACAAACCTCCCTGTAGGAACATTTTGTCTGTCCCTGCTTACTGCAACCGGAGTGGGGCTGGGACTGTCTTTGGTCGGCGTGTTATACCCGGCCATTGTCGCCGCAAAAATGCAGCCTGTGGACGCAATGCGTTCCGAAGGCTGAAAACCGATCACAACGAGCCTTTTATGAGCGAGTCGCACACCATTGTTCGGACCACCCAGGTTCGGAAGACCTTCACCATGGGCAACCAAAAGCTGGAAGCCCTCAAGGGCATCGACCTGGAAATACAGGCCGGAGAATATATTTCCATAATGGGGCCGTCCGGATCAGGTAAATCCACGTTATTCAACATGATCGGCGGCCTGGATAAACCTTCTTCCGGTAAAGTTTTCATCGACGAAGTCGATATCGCCCAGCTTGATGCATTTGAATTGGCCTGGCTCCGCAACCGAAAAATCGGATACATATTTCAAACCTTCAATCTCATCCAGGTCATGACCGCCCTTGAAAATGTTATGCTGCCCATGACCTTTGGAGGGATGGATGATGATAACGCCATGGAACGCGGTGTGGAACTGCTGCGTATGGTCGGGCTGGACAAACGGTTCAATCATAAACCCCAGGAACTGTCCGGAGGACAGCAGCAACGTGTGGCCGTTGCCCGCTCGCTGGCCAACGCCCCTTCCATCATCCTTGCCGATGAACCCACAGGCAACCTCGACCTTTCCACTGGTGCTGAAATCATTGAACTCCTGCGCGAACTGAGCCACGAACAGGGCGTGACCATCATAACGGCCACCCACGACTACAAAATGCTCAATGTCTCGGATCGGGTTATCTGGATCGTCGACGGACGCATCGACAAAATCGAAAACCGCGATCAGCTCGACATTCACGTCGGTGAAATCGCTGCCAGAGAGTAACGAGTGAAAAACTTCACCTCGCGTCCTCATCTCCAGTGCTTTTTCCTTTTTTGCGTTCTCTGGCTTATTCTGCCATGCACAGCAAAATCAGCATCCGCCGTTGACTTCAACCTTGAACACACGGTTCGTGCATTAGCCGCACTGGAAGACCGCAGCCTGGGAACAGATGGAAGCACCAAGGCTGCCCAACTTGTTGAAAAGGCTTTCAAACGCCTCTCCCCTGACGAGGCAGGCATACAAAAGTTCCTTGCCCCGGTCAGAATACAGCATGACAGCAGTCTGTTCGACCTCAATTCCAAGCGTACACTCTCCCTTACGGCGTTGCAGATTAATGCAATATCCCCGCAGACCTTGCCCCAACAGGGCATAGAAGCCCCCCTGGTTTACGGAGGAGACGGTTCACTTTCTGCCCTCGATGGCAGGCCGATCAAAGATTGTATTGTCCTTTTGGAGCTTGAATCGGGAAAGAACTGGAACAATGCAGCCATGCTGGGCGCAAAGGCTGTCATATTTCTCGACTCTGGCAAACGAGGCAAAGGTACTTTTCAGGAGAAAAAGGAGCTTACTCCGTTCGGTCTGCCAACCTTTCTCATGCCTCGACGCGAAGCAGAACAGACATGGCGGGGGTTTGACGAAAAAAAGTCTGCGCCAGATGCCTGGAAAACACCACTTTCCAAGGTCCACCTCTCTTGCAATATCAGTTGGGAACGCGTCAGCGGACAAAATGTTTACGCCCTTTTTGAAGGAAACGACCCCGATCTCAAAGAACAACTTCTTATTGTACAGGCATCCTACGATACGGGATTTTTTGCCTACGGTCGTTCACCGGGGGCGGACCAGGGGCTGTCCATTGCTGCAATGCTTGAGATGGCCGAACGTATTGCCAAGAACCGGCCCAAACGCTCGGTATTATTTGTTGCCACCGCAGGAACCGGTTACGGACAGGCTGGCATGCGGGCTTTTGTTGCAGCCATTCGATCTAAATTTACGCGACTCAAAGACATTGAGAGGGAAGAAAAAAAACGAGCAAAAACCGCCAAAGCCGTGCTTAAGACTCTTGAAAAAGGGATAGACACCAGTACCATATCCACGCCTGAAGCGCGTGATGTACGGACGGCCTTGCAAAACCAGGTCAAAAACAGCATCGACCAGCTCTCCAACCGACTCATGCGCCTGCGACTGCAAAACGCGCCCGGCAACATCATGGAGATAGAGCGGCTTGACGCTGTCCGTCTGGCAATGCGCCGTCTTGTCTGGAACGAAACTCTGGCCAATCTGAAGCCGGATGAACTTGAACTGCTCAATGGATTTCTTAATACGGCCCGGCAGAGGCAAAAAGATATCGTAGCGGATGCAAGTATTCAGTCCAAAACCGTCAAAACCGCAAAGAAAATCAGATCGATAGTTGCCCGAATGGAGGTTGCAGCCTCCGTATCCCTCTATATTTCCAGCCATGGGGACGGATTGGGAGCATTCGACTACGGATTCATGTACGACATCCGTCCGGACCGCAACCGTAATCCCAGCTATTCCTTCATTGAACGCATTATGCGTCGCGAGGTGCAAAAACTTCCCGAAGATTTGCAGCGATTGTACAAAGATACCTTACGCCCCAGCCGCATACGAACCTGGCAAAGCTATTTTACGGACAAGCCATTTTTCGGTGGCGAGGTTGCCGCTTTGGGCGGTTATCTCGGGCTGACCCTGGCTACAACAGGCGACGGTAGAGCTTTTTGGGATACGCCATACGACACAATTGAAAAGGTGGACTTTACTTCTGCCCACCGACAAAGCCGTCTTGCTTTACGCATGATCCAGACTCTGGCCAACGAGGAGCAGGCCCTTTTCGAGGAAGCCCCCCGCCTGGGCATAGCAGACCTGGACGGAGACGCCCAGTTCATCCGCCATGGCGAACTCTTCCCGGAACAACCGGCTCCCGGCACAATCATCCAGGCCTATCAGGGACCGGCTGTCTACTTTGCTATGGCTGACACGAATGGAAGGTTCTCTTTCAATGGCATTTGCGACAAAAAAAATACTTTCCACAAGGTTGTGCTGGAAGGATACCGCTTTGATCCGCAGACCGGCGACGTGATATGGGCCATCGATAAAAAACAAACCGGAAAAGACAACTACCGCGTCAAAATGAACCGGCGCTATATGGAAACCGACCTAGTCATGTTCACGGCCCGGCAGATCACCTTTTTCGATCTTCTGGAGCCACGGACCTTCAATTATATGACCCGCCTCGACATGTTTGACGGACGGCGCGATACGGTCCCCATGCGTTATTGGTACAGCCGCATAGACACCAGAGATTCCACTATGGCCGCGCTGTTCGTGGAACCGGATACGCCTGTCAAATTCACGTTGTCGGACACATTGCTCACACGCAAACTCATTCTTACCAACGGTAATTCCCAAACGCCCAATGGCAAGGGGTACCTGACGACGAGAAAAGAGGACGTTCTGCCCACTGAATACTCCGTGGCACACGACATGTGGCAGCTTCTTGCCCCACGCATACACAATCTGGAAAGCCACGGTGTGGTCAACGACCGCATCGATCAATTACGACAAGAAGGACTTACCTATCTGCAAACAGCTAAGGAAGCCCTTGCGGTCTATAATTACAGCGACTTTGTTGAAAACTCCCGGGCATCATGGGCCCTGGCCGGACGAGTCTACAGCGACGTTCAGAACACCCAGAAGGATGTTCTGGTTGGGGTGCTTTTCTACATCGCCCTTTTTGTACCCTTTGCCTACTGTCTGGAACGGGTACTTTTTGCGTTTGCCGACATACACAAACGCATCCTCGGCTTCCTTGGCATACTCTGCGCCGTCATCGGCGTAGTCTACTTTGTCCATCCAGCCTTTCAGCTTACCTATTCGCCGCTTGTCGTCATCCTGGCATTCTTCATCGTCGGGCTCTCGGCCATGGTTTCACTGATCATCTTCTTCCGTTTTGAAAAGGAAATGCAGTCTCTGCAACGACGCTCACAACACATGGCGGAGGAAAAGGACGTTTCCCGCTGGAAGGCCTTTACCTCGGCCTTTGTCATCGGAGTCAGCAACCTTCGGCGCAGGCCAATCCGGACGGTGCTCACCTGCGTAACCCTGGTTATCCTGACTTTCACCATAATGAGCTTCACCGCAGTAAAAAGTGTTCGCCAAAGCACAGACGTCCTTTTCAGCAAAACAGCACCTTACAAGGGTGTCCTCGTCAAGGCCATGGGCTGGAACACGCTCCCCCCCCTTGCCGAAGATATTCTCACCAACGCCTTTGCCGACAGGGCTACTGGCAGCCCAAGGCTTTGGCTTGAGACTCCAGAGCGCACTGAGGCTGTTTATGTTCCCCTCAAACGAGACCAACATTTCGCGCAAGCCAGAGGCATGGTAGGACTCGGCGCGCAAGACCCGCTGTTTCCAGAAGGAATTTCCCAATCTCTCGTTGGAGGAAGATGGTTCACTCCCAACGAAAATAACGTCTGTCTCCTTCCGCTTGTCCTTGCAAAGCGCCTCGGAATAGACCCCAAAAATCCCGAGGGAGCAATTGATGTGTGGGGAACCGAGTTCCAGGTCATCGGTTGCTTTGATGGACAGGCCTTTAACAAAATTACCGACTTGGACGGCGAACCTCTTACTCCGGCCATCTATCCCAACGAAATGGTTGTCGAAATGAACGAAACCGAAATGGAGGCTCTCGAGTCGGGAGAAGATGTTCGTTCCTTCCAGGGACGCTACCAGCATGAAGATGCATCGCGCATAATTCTGGCACCAGCCTGTACTGTCCGGACCATGGGCGGCAACTTCAAAGCAATTGCCGTCGTACCGAATTCTCCAGACGGAGTACGCAGTCTGGCACGCTCCATGGTGGACCGCTTCGGCCTTACATTGTTCGCCGGAACGGACAAAGGAACCTATGTGTACCAGGCATCGGATGCCATCAACTACTCCGGGGTCCCCAATATCATCATCCCGCTCCTCATCGCTGTGTTCATCGTCCTCAACACCATGATTGCCAGCGTGTACGAGCGCAAAAAAGAAATCGGCATATATACTTCCATTGGCATGGCCCCCACGCATGTGGCGTATCTCTTTGTGGCCGAGGCCGTGGCTTTTGCCGTCATCAGCGTGGTGATAGGTTACCTTGTGGCTCAGACGGCTGCAGGTCTTCTGGCTGGTACTTCCATCTGGGCGGGCATGACCGCCAACTACTCTTCTCTGGCTGGCATAGCCGCGATGATTCTGGTCATCTTGGTAACACTGCTCTCGGTCATCTATCCCGCCCGTGTCGCTGCCAACATCGCCATTCCGGATGTGAATCGTTCCTGGACCATGCCCAAAACCGATGGCAACAAGATGGTCGTTACACTTCCCTTTCTGCTGCGCTATCACGAGCAGGAAAACATAGGCGGCTTTCTCATGACTTATCTGGAAGCACACAAGGACGTATCGCACGGTATGTTCAGTTCCGATGCCATCGATTGTTTGTACGCTTGTCCTGTACCCAAAACGATTACCAGCAACAAAAACGCCCAGAAGCCTTGTCTGACCGTTAAAGCCCGCGTTTGGCTGGCGCCATTCGACTTCGGCGTTAAGCAAACCACGGAGCTTGTCTTTTGCCCGGCCCAAAGCGCTCCCGACTTTCTGGAAATACAAGTTCGGATTGTGCGCGAGACGGGCGAAGAAGATATGTGGCTCAGAATCAACAAAAACTTCCTCAATGCCATCAGGAAGCAGCTTTTGGTGTGGCGCTCCCTGCGAGAAGACGCCAAACCGCGATTCGGACAAATACTGCATGACCATATCAATGGGGACAGGCCCCAAGACCAAACAACGGGAACAATGAGCGTATCCGAACAAATCGACACCATGGGGGCGGCATGAGAACCAGAATCCGCCTGCGTGCCATAGCCCTAGGGGTGATAGGGGGCCTGCTCATATGCGCTGCAACCCCTTTCAACAACCTGTATCTGCGGGCCACACTTCTCGGTGGGGGGCATTTTCCCCTGGCACCCTTTTTCGTCATCACCTGGCTGGCCATCCTGATAGCGATTATCGCCAGAATCAGTAAGCGCCCTGCTTTCCTGTCGGGGCTTGAACTCCTGGTATCGTGGATCCTCATGGTACTCGTTTCCGGTATTCCCTACACAGGACTGGTCCGGACTTTTTTCACCAACCTGACCGCTCCCGTTTATTTCGACACTCCTGGAAACCGCTGGGCCTCGCTCATAAAACCATATCTGCCGAGCGGGCTTTTTCCCACCAGCACAGCTGCGGTTCAGCAATTATATGATGGCATTCCCGGTGGCGTATCCATGTCCACCAGCGAGCTTGCAGGCCATATTCCCTGGCATGCCTGGGTAACACCGTTCATATGGTGGGGGGCATTCATCTTTCTTTGCTACTTCTGCATGCTCTGTCTGGTGAATATTTTCAGTCGGCAGTGGGTGGAAAACGAACGCGTTAATTTCCCTTTGCTGGCCCTGCCCATGGCAATGGAAGAATCCCTGGACGAAAACAAACTCGGAGCTTTCCTGACCAATCGGTATCTGCTCATCGGCATGCTCATCCCCGTGATTTTGCATACTATAAATGGGCTGAATGCTTTTTTCCCACAGGTACCACAGTTCCCAACCCTCTTTTTGGCGGGCAAGTACTTCGCCAAGTTTGGTCTGTTTTCAGGTTTCCATAAGCTCAAAGTCTATATTTATCCTGCCTTTATCGGCTTTGCCTTCGTGACCTCCCGCCAGATTTCATTCAGTCTCTGGTTCTTTTACATTACCGGATGTCTTCTTGCCGGACTGTTGGAAATTACAGGACTGAACATCCCACCCAGCGCACTGGGAGTGACCTTTGGCCCGACGCTTTCCAGCGTCCCTGAAACTCAGATGATTGGCGCATACCTCGTCTTCTTTTTGTTCATCGTCTGGCTGGCAAGACAGCATCTTGTCCGGGTATTCAAAAGCGCGCTCTTCCTGTCCAAACCAGAAGAAGCCGCGTGGTTTTCGGTACGAATTTCATTTTGGGGATTCATTCTAGGCTTTGGCCTGTTGGTTTTGTGGTGCTCGCACTTTGGCATGTCCATGCTCACCGCAGTGCTGGTGATGGTTGCCTTCTTTCTCTTTTCCCTCGTGGCCAGCCGCATCATCTGCCAGGGCGGCATCGCCTACTTCACGCTCACCACAGCCCCGCTGGATTCCCTTATGGCCTTTTTCGGTTCAAAGGTTTTCAGCCCGGCAGGGCTGCTGCTCTCGGCAGTCGCCCAAAAAGTCCTCTTTGTGGATTTTCGCGAATCACTCATGCCCTCCTTGGTTCACGGAGCAAAAGTAGGAGAAAAGATAAAAAACCGGCGGCTATATCTGACAGGAATCGTAGCGGTTGTCTTGCTCGGCGTAGTGGTGAGTTTCGCAGCCATGCTGATGTTGTGCTACAGGTATGGTCTGCGGGAACTTGATTTGGACTGGGCCACGCGAACAACGCTTACAGTCTATGAAAACGTAGGCCGGATAACGGAAAACGCTTCCTCCCCTTCACATTGGGTGGGGACGTTCTCCATCATCGGTGGGCTGATCATGCTTGCCCTGGTATTTTGCTACCATCGCTTCTACTGGTGGCCCATCCATCCCATAGGATACCTGGCCACATATTCGTCTGCCATGCGCATTCTTTGGTTTTCTTTTTTCATAGGGTGGCTGGTCAACCAGCTGTCCTTACGCTACGGCGGAATCACGCTGTTCAAAAAAGTACGTTTTTTCTTTTTCGGACTCATTCTCGGAGACTTTCTCATGGGCGGCCTGTGGGCGCTCATAGGGCTGGAAACAGGCATAAGCTACATGGTGCTGCCGGACTAGGCTTTCTGCAAAAAAGACCGCAGCATACGGAAATCCCCATGCATAATGACAAAGAGCTTCAAGAGTACCGGGACCTTCTTCCACCGCCGGATCATTTCGAAGAGGGATTTGATTGGAAAACCCTTGTAGGAGCGGTCTTCATCGGCTTTTTGATGATGCCAGGCTCCATGTACCTGCAATTGGTGGTTGGGCAAGGAATCGGTCCGGCCGCGCGCTGGGTTACCATCATCTTGTTCGCGGAAATTGCAAAACGCTCCTACACGCATCTAAAGCAGCAGGAAATCTTCCTGCTCTACTACATGGCGGGCGCCGCGCTGGCCTCGCCGTTCCAAGGCCTTTTGTGGCAACAATATCTTGTTCAGTCGGATGCGGCACGAATGCTGGGACTGACCGAGCATATCCCCGCCTGGGTTGCCCCCGGACTCGACAGCGTTTCCTACATCGAAAGAAGCTTCTTCCACTCCGACTGGCTCATCCCCATTCTCCTCTTGTTCGGCGCACAGCTTATCCAGCGCATAGACCAATTCGGATTGGGCTATGCCATGTACCGGATAACTTCTGATGTCGAAAAACTCCCTTTCCCCATGGCCCCAGTGGGTGCCTTGGGCACCATGGCTCTCGCCGAATCTACCGAGGACAAGGAAAAAAGCTGGAAGTGGAGAGTGTTTTCCATCGGAGGAGTCATAGGACTGGCTTTTGGGGCTCTTTACGTACTTCTTCCAGCCGTCAGCGGGCTTATACTATCCCAGCCTGTCCGGTTGATCCCCATACCATGGGTGGAGCTGAC
This sequence comes from Desulfovibrio sp. 7SRBS1, assembly GCF_049723905.1. Taxonomy (NCBI): domain Bacteria; kingdom Pseudomonadati; phylum Thermodesulfobacteriota; class Desulfovibrionia; order Desulfovibrionales; family Desulfovibrionaceae; genus Desulfovibrio; species Desulfovibrio sp. 7SRBS1. The sequence goes on from NZ_JBJKFD010000001.1 coordinate 1,005,815, forward strand.
CCCCTATACCGAAGATATACTCCCAGCCGTGGCAACTGGTATTCAACTCGATCTCGGCCTGCTGTTTCTGGGGATGGTGTTGCCGTTCTGGGCAGTTATCGGCGGTATTCTGGGCGTGATCATAACCTTTATCGCCAACCCCATTCTGTACAGCCATGGGATGCTTTCTCGCTGGCATCCGGGGATGCGCACAGTTGAAACCATCTTTGCCAACAACTTCGACTTTTACATGAGTTTTTCCATTGGACTCGGACTATCCATTGGAGCTATCGGCATCTGGTATGTGGTCAAATCATTCCGTGGCGGGGCCGGTGTACAGCGGGCAAGTTGGAAGGAACTCATTCACGGACGCCCGGAGCGGGGCGACATAAACTTCTGGATGTCCCTTGGCATCTATTTCTTTTCTACTGCAGCCTACACTGCCCTTTGTCTATTCCTGGTGCCCAATTTCCCCTGGCTATTCTTTGTACTGTACGGATTCATCTATACACCGGTCATTTCCTACATCACCGCACGCATGGAGGGTATTGCCGGACAAACCGTCAACCTCCCCATGGTGCGTGAGGCGAGCTTCATAGCCGGAGCCAAATATTTCGGCTACAATGGCATTGAAATCTGGTATGCCCCCATTCCCATCCACAACTACGGGGAGGCAACCGTCCAATTCCGCCAGATAGAACTGACAGGGACCTCGCTCCGCGGCATAATCAAGGCGGAAATAGTAGCTTGGCCCATCGTATTCATTTCCAGCCTGCTTTTCTCCCAATTCCTCTGGCGCCTGGCTCCGATTCCGTCAGCGAACTACCCGTATGCCCAGGAGGTATGGCACCTCCAGGCTTTGAACCAGCTCCTTTTGCAGACATCAACTCTGGAAGGCAACTCCGCCTTTTTCCAGGCACTCGATCCTGCAATCGTTGGTACGGCAATGGGATTGGGACTGTTGCTGTACATGGTGCTGAACCTATTCGGACTGCCCATCCTGCTTATTTACGGTCTGGTACGAGGGCTGGGGCAAACAACACCGCACGGCCACTTTCTTGAGCTGTTCGGGGCCTTGCTGGGACGTTTCTACTTTCTCAAACGCTATGGCGCACAGTGGAGGCAGTATGCTCCGGTTCTGCTGGCAGGTTTTTCCTGCGGCATGGGATTAACCGGCATGTTTGCCATGGGCTGCACGCTCATAATGAAATCATTGGGCAAGTTGGCGTACTGACCAATGACTGAAACACTCAAGGATATGGCCTACACACTCGCCTTCAACGGCCTGCAGCTCCCCCTCCCCGAAGGCTGGGACATTATTTCCATGGACAAACGCTACCTTTGTATCGGCCCGGATATGCATCCGGCACTGGAACTGCGTTGGGAGCCGATTACCGGTTCCTTTTCCATGAAAAAGCACATGAAACGAGTGCGCCAAAGTTATGGGCACGGCGGCAAGGTCTCATTTTACACACCCCCGACCAATAAAGACGGAAGCAATGCCACGATAGTTTTTTTCCAATGGGAGAAAGAGAAAGCCAGGGGAGAAGGCGGCATCCTGTTCGATAGCGAAAGCAACTCGGCCCTGGTGTTCCAGTGCAATGCTCCCTTTGGGATGGATAATACACTGGCCAAAGAAATTTTCGACGTCCTCCACCTGCAACATACGGCGAAACGCCGATGGCGCATATACGACATCCAGGCCGAACTTCCTGATTGGCTCAAGCTGGATTCCTACAAATTCGCTCCTGGCTTGTTCAAACTGAATTTTTCAGGCCCCAGCCGTTTAAAAATTCACCTTTTCCGAATGGGGCCAGCCAGCATTATTCTCGAAAAAGTCAGTTTAGCGGACTGGGCATCTCCCTATTTTTCCAAACTTCATCCACAGCATGGCATACAACTAACCGCTAATGAAAATGGAGTTGTCGTTCTCGATCTGGAAGGAAAAACACCTTTGGCCGAACGCATCGTGCCATGGCGCAGAACATACGGTCTTTTCCTTGCAAAGCATGAGCAAACCACCAATCGGATTCTCGCCCTGGCTGCAAGTGCAAGACGCCCCCTGGACATTCAGCCGCTGAAGGATATATTCGCACGCTATGTCACTTTTCCGCAAAAAACAGCCAGCTCCGACCATCAGTCGTGATCAGGCATTGGCCGCTATTCCCGTTCGTAATCCCGAAGTAAAGGAAATTGAAACTGACCAGGAGCAGAGCCTGATTCTGAGTTTTCCGGCGCAAGTAAATCAGCTTTTCGGCAGATTAGCCCAAAAGTTGGGCGCGTGGGATGGCAAGCCGGTATTTCGCAAACTGCAGCTCGACGCCATGGGCACGCAATCTTGGCGATGGATAGATGGAAAGCGTAGTGTCCGGGAGCTGTGTGGCAAACTTGCCGAGACCTACGACATTCTGCCGCGCGAAGCGGAAGTGTCCATGACGGCCTTTTTGCGGGAATTGGGTAAAAGAAACATTATTGCGTTACGCGAAGGCTAATAGAAAAAACACAAGGCTCTGGACTAGCTGAGAGGATTCTCTCGGATGGTTTTGAGGATGATAGCATAGAGCTCGTCCCCCCGATAGTTGAACCTAAACTCGCACTCCTTGAGGTGTAGGTAGAAGGTCTTCCCAGGAACACCATGGAACTTCATCAGCCGTCTTTTCGCAAAGGACTAGAAGGACTCTATGCCGTTGATGTGGCAGCGGCCACGGGCGAATTCGTTCTGCCCGTGCTGGACCCGGTAGTGCTTCTTGTAGCCGAGATCGACGAGACCGTTGTAGCCCCGCCAACCATCGGAGTGGATGATGCTGTCCAGATCGACTTTGCCCCGGATAATGGCCTGCAACGTGGCTTTCGCGCAATCCGGAACGACCTCGGTGTAGACCTTCCCTTTTCGTTGGAAGATTCCAAACACGGGCGTTTTGCCGTAAGCCCCGCGTCCTCGTTTGCCCTTGATTCGTTTACCGCCGAAGTAGGATTCATCGACTTCGATCTCGCCGGAAAAGGGCGACTCCCGCTCACAAAGCTCGGCAATTCGATGTCGGATGAGAAAGTAATAGCGGTTGACCGTATTGCGGTTGAGGCCGGTGAGGGAAGCAGCCTGGCGGGCATCCAAGTCCAGAGCGAAACACCGTACGAGGTGCCTGAATTTGGCTTCTGAAATTCTTGAACGGAGCACATACTTGTTTTTCATTGGCTGCCCTTGCTTCCGAGCACATCATAGTGTCGTCAGCTAGTCCAGAGCCAAACACAAAACAACTCTAGGAACAGCAGGGGCATAGCCCGGCTGGCACGGCACCCCGCGACTTCAGCCCCTTCCCACTTCCTACACTGCCTATTTTACATAATCATCAAGAGTCATCTCCTTGGAACTCGGGCTTTGCCAAAAAGCCATGCCCCAGACAACGGCCGCAGTGGAGTGCAGATCGTCAAAGCCCTCTATCTTACGGCTCAAAGATGGCCAGCTGGCCCCATGCTTTGTATGTAGACGCTCCTCTTTGCAGGCCTCTCGCATACGAAGTTGAAAATAGTCTGAACGGCAATGTTCGGGAGTCAGCTTGCCAATTTTGCGGTAGGCTTCCACAACTGTTTTCAGTTCCGCCATCCCCAGCTCCCCCTTGATATCCCGAAGGCAACGATCAAGCGCATCAAGCGTCCAAGGCAGAAGGAACTCCGCACCCGAACTTTTGGTTCGGAAAAGGGCTTTCATGCGTTTTTCATATTCCGTCGTAATTCTGGCTGCGACTTGCGGCATGCGGCCTCCGCGGGGTATGCGAACAGCGGATGAGACTCTCCAAGCTGACGCGAACAAGGGGAATGTTCACCTTAAAACTCTAGACTTTTTCTTTATACACATTATTCAAATGCAAGTATACATGGGAATCCCTTTCCCCTCCTCTTCGCGATCCAAACAAAAGGCCTGCAACTCGAAAACGAATTGCAGGCCTTTTGTCCAAAAAAATCTCACAAACAGTGAAGTGCCATAGAAAAAATGGACATTCTCTGAGAGGTTAGTCCGCTACGTTACTTTTAGCCTGGTGGATGTTCTCATATTCCACCGGGCTTTTATAACCGATTCCGGCATGCCGCCGTTTTCTGTTATAAAATCCTTCCAGGAACATGAAGATATCCAGTTTGGCTTCGGAGCGGGTCTGGTACCTACTCCAATTTACCCATTCCCTTTTCAGCTTGCTGAAAAACGTTTCTGCAACGGCATTGTCCCAGCAGTTTCCCCTGCGACTCATGCTACAAAGTATTCCATTTTGACTCAGGGCTTTTCTATACAGCTTGCTGGTGTATTGGCGGCCCTGGTCGCTATGATGAAGCAACCCTGCTTCGGGGGATCTGGCTTTAATAGCCATTGCCAGAGCCTTGCATACGAGATGTGCGTCCACACGTTCCGACATTGCCCAGCCCACCACACGTCTGGAAAACATGTCCAGAGTGACGGCAAGATACAGCCAGCCTTCTCGTGTCGGAATGTAGGTAATGTCCGACGCCCATTTTTGATTCGGTGCCGAGGCTAAAAACTGTCGTGAAAGATGGTTTTCAGCCACAGGCGGATTCGGTCCAGTTTGGCAGGGATAACGATGTTTTCGCTTCAACTTGGACTGCAGTCCAGCAGCCGCCAGCACCCGCCGCACTGTCTCCGGGCAACACGAAAAACCAACCTGCTCCACGACGTCCATATGCACCTTGCAATAGCCGTAAATTCCCCTACTGGCGTGATACGACTTCTGTGCTGCGGCAAGGACCAGCTGCCGCTTCAACGCCAGTCTGCCGGACTTTCGCCTTGCCCACGCATAATAGCCGCTTCTGCTGACGGACAGAACTTTGCAAAGAACCTTCGTCGGGTAATGTCCCCTTTGCTTTGCGATCCACGCGTACTTTACAGGGACTCTTTTGCAAAGTACGCCGCTGCCTTTTTTAGAATTTCATTCTCCATGCGCAGGCGGGCATTTTCGTCCCTCAGCTTGGCATAATCGCTGGCAGCTGACGTGCTCTCCTCTCTGGGAGAAAGTTCGCCACTTGCACGATACTTTCTAACCCAATCACGAACTGACCAGCCGCTACAGCCAAGCTGCTGTGCAACCTCAGAAAAGGAATACCCTTGTTCGACAACAAGCTTTGCCGCTGACAACTTGAAATCTTTTGAATATTTCATACGTGCCACTATACTCTCCTGTTTGAGCGAACAGTAACCTCTCGGTTCGTGTCCGTCATCTATAGGGCACTTCACAGTAATGCGAATGGCTTTCTGAATACGGTAAGCTCCGCCTATCTTCTGGTCCGTTGCAACCGTTCAATAAGGCTGGTCGTACTTTTACCGTCAAGCAACGGGACGATAGCCACACGCCCCCCCCATTTGGTAACCAAGTCGTGCCCGACGACGGTCTCTACAGTATAATCACCGCCCTTAACCAGAATGTCTGGCTTGATGGCACTTATAAGTTCCAATGGTGTGTCATCATCAAAGGCCACAACCAAATCCACACACTCAAGTGCTGCCATCAAAGCCAGCCGCTCTCCTTCGGGAATAATGGGCCGGTCCTTCCCTTTAAGCCGCTTCACAGAACTGTCCGAGTTTATCCCGACAACCAAACGGCTTCCCAACGAGGCGGCTTCGTGCAGAATTTTAACGTGTCCCACATGCATAAGGTCGAAACAGCCGTTTGTAAAAACAACTTCATCACCTTCCGCACGCCAGCAGGCGACCATGTCGGCAGCCCCTTTGCGGTCACGGATTTTATACCCGGTACCGGACTCCCTCTTCCGCAGCGCCTCTTCCAATTCGGCTCTGTAAATCGGTTTGGTCCCCAACTTACCAACAACAATGCCGGCTGCAAAATTCGCCATACGGGCCGCGTCCGCGAGCACCATCCCGGCACAAAGACAGGCAGCCAGCGTGGCAATCACAGTGTCCCCGGCACCGGAAACATCGAAAACCTCCTGAGCCTGAGTGGGTACATGCAAGCTTTGCATCCCACGCTGAAACAACGACAGCCCTCGTGGACCACGTGTGACCATAAGGCTCTCCAGGCTGAATGCGGCTATAGCCGTGTTAGCTCTGTCTGCAAGGTCAGCGTCGTTGTCTGGTGTAAAACTGGCAACCTGTAAAAATTCGTTTGTATTCGGGGTAATGCATGTAGCGCCGCTGTATCGTTCCCAATCTCCGCCTTTGGGGTCGACAAGCACAGGAATATTAAGCTCTCTGCAATGGTCGATCACACGGTTGGAAAAATCCCGGCAAAACACACCCTTTCCATAGTCGGAAATAACAACCGCGCCTGCGTCCTTGGAGGCATCTACGAAAGTATCCCAAAGTTCCTGCACCACATCGGAAGCAGGACCGTCCAGAACTTCCTCGTCCAGCCGCATGAGCTGTTGCCCCCTCGACATAACACGAGTTTTTCGAGTTGTTGGCCGTTCCTCCACAGCCACAAATCGGCAATGAATTTTATTTTCCGAGCATTGCAGTTTCAACTGAGTCGCGGCATCGTCATGCCCGCACAGCCCAATGACAGTAGACGCACATCCCAACCCAGCCAGATTCGCGGCCACATTGCAGGCTCCCCCTAGAGAATAGGTCTTTTCCGTAACCCGTACTACGGGCACCGGAGCCTCAGGAGAAACCCTCCCCACATCTCCCCATATGTATTCGTCAAGCATAAGATCGCCCACGACAACGGCCTTGCATTGAGAAAAATTAGGGAGATCGGATTTAGGAATGTGGCTTTCTATCATTTTTTCCTCTTTTTAGTATATGTATATCCATAAGTACGGATTTTCAGCGTCCTGTTCAATGACGTTAAGACGAGCCGTTCGCAGATTTGTGCCCGAAACGCTATTCACTTTCAAGAAATTGCTGCCCACGAAATACACTAGCAAATAGACAGAAAACTAGGTAATATAATCTATTATTTAAAAAACAATGTATTAAAAACACTGGAGGTTAGCATGGAATATGCTGAAGTAGCCCGCAAACGTCGCGCTGTAAATTTCTTTGATCCGAGCAAGTCTGTCTCCGAAGAACTCCTTCGGGAAGTCGTCGAACTTGCCGCCCTGGCCCCTTCAGGATTCAACTTGCAACCCTGGAACATCATGGTTCTTAGGGATCAGGAAGAAAAAATGCGTCTACGCAAACTGGCCTGGGATCAACCCAAAATCACCGACGCTCCGGTTGTCTGCATTATTTTGGGCGACATGGCCGGATGGAGGGAGGGGAATCCCGGTCTGGAACGCAACATTTCCGAGATGATGGCTTCGGAAGGAATGAAACCAGAACAGCGTGAAGGCCTTTTGGGAACACTCACAGCACTGTATGGACCCAACGAAAAAACCGAACTGGCATTTGCAGTCAAAAACGCAAGCTTTTTCGGAATGTCGCTTATGTACTCCGCCGTCAACCATGGGTTGGACTGCCACCCCATGGATGGATTCGACCACGATGGCGTGAAAAAGGCCTTCAATATTCCCGCAAACTATTGGGTTCCAATGATTCTGGCCATTGGCCATTTTGACACGAGCAAGGAGCTGCTTCCACCCAAATGGCGGAAGACGTACGACGATATGGTCGTAAAATTCTAAAAAGCCTGTAATACGAATGCTGGAACGTCTTGACCATACGGTTGAGGCGTTCCTTTGCATAACAAAACCTTAAATTGACATGTTGGAACAACAAAGAGTGCAGGGTTGGCGAAAGAAGGGTGGAGTCCGGACTCTCCCAGCGTTCTTTACAGCTGCCTCAAAAAATGGATGGTTAAAACACACCGTGATCTGCAAGGATCTTCACACCTATTCCCAAAAGAACAAGTCCGCCTCCCGCTTCAGCCCAGTCTCCCAAGCGAGTTGCCTTACCGAGCATATACCCTGCACGCACACCGATGGCAGAAAAAAGACCACATGTAATTGCTATAACCAAGGCGGGAAACCAAATACCAACACCAAGCACTGACAAGGAAAGCCCTACAGCCAAGGCATCAATGCTTGTTGCCACCGAAAGCATTATCAAAGTCATTCCACGAGTCGGGTCACGTTGTTCAACAGAGCATTCGTCTTCGTGCTTGAACGCCTCCCGTAGCATATTGCCGCCTACCCATGCCAAAAGAAGAAACGCGGCCCAGTGCGCATAACTTTCTATAGCTGACCGAAATGTAAGCCCGGCAAACCAACCTACAACCGGCATCAGCCCCTGAAACAGACCAAAATGCCATGCCATGCGGAAGATATGCCGCCCGGTAATACGTGGAAGACATGCACCAGTTCCAAGAGAGACAGCCAAAGCGTCCATGGCAAGTGCTACAGAAACAATGAGTAGTTCAGGAAAGGTCACGCTGCAGCTCCAATCCTGCGGTTTCGATTTTCACTATCATCTATAGTATTGAGTTGGGAGGTAATGTACGTTATTCGAGAAATAAATACAGAAGACAAGTTCGGCGGAAGCGTATAGGAGTCGAACCTACCGACGACCTTTCGACCGTCCAATGGATTTGAAGTCCACGTCCCGCACCGGCGAGAAAACGCTTCCAAAATCAGATAGGCTTCCGCTTGGCGTAACTGACTATCAGGAACCGTGTCGGAAAACAAGCGAGACTGCGCAAATAAGGACCTAGATGGGAGACATTGCAAGACTTTCAGAAAAAAAGCAGCCCACCAGGCATACTAATTCGTAAGAATCTGCCGATTTGGGTTGCCTGCGCAATGACGAGGTATTATATCGGTGAGTCCCGTCCACTTAAACATGTTTTGGGACGGATTGCCAAAGAATACAACCGGCGCGAAGGAGACCGGCTTGAACAGTTTCACAAAGAATCTCGTATTGTGGATCACCATTTCCCTGGTGATGATCGTTCTCTTCAACCTGTTCAACCAGCCACAAACTGTTGACTCCAAAATCCCCTATAGTGAATTCATCAACAAGGTGGACAATGGAGAGGTTCTGGCTGTTAAAATTCAGGGTCAGAAGATCACAGGTGTACTTGTCGAGGATAAGCGTTTCCAGACGTTTGCTCCGAACGATCCCCAACTTGTGGATAAACTTATCCAGAACAAGATCCAGGTGGTGGCCGAACCACAGGAAGAGGCCCCTTGGTACATGACGCTGCTCGTATCATGGTTTCCGATGCTGCTGCTGATAGGTGTATGGATCTTTTTCATGCGCCAGATGCAGGGAGGCGGAGGAGGCCGTGGCGGAGCCATGTCCTTCGGACGTTCCCGCGCAAAAATGCTGACCAAGGAACAGACCAAGGTCACATTTGCGGATGTAGCCGGAGTAGACGAAGCCAAGGAAGAACTCTCGGAAGTCGTCGACTTTCTGAGCGAACCCAAAAAATTCACACGGCTCGGTGGACGCATTCCCAAGGGCGTACTTCTCATAGGCCCTCCCGGAACAGGTAAAACCTTGCTGGCCCGAGCTGTGGCCGGAGAAGCGGGAGTCCCCTTCTTTTCCATTTCCGGCTCGGACTTTGTGGAAATGTTCGTAGGTGTGGGCGCTGCCCGCGTGCGCGATCTGTTTACACAAGGTAAGAAAAACGCGCCCTGTCTGATCTTCATCGACGAAATCGACGCCGTTGGCCGCCAAAGAGGCGCTGGCCTGGGCGGTGGACACGACGAACGTGAACAGACACTGAACCAGCTGCTGGTTGAAATGGATGGCTTTGAGTCCAACGAAGGCGTTATTCTCATTGCTGCCACAAACCGACCTGACGTTCTGGACCCGGCGCTGCTGCGCCCCGGACGTTTCGACCGCCAAGTTGTGGTTCCCACGCCGGACCTGCGGGGCCGTCAACGCATTCTTCAGGTGCATACCCGCAAGTCGCCGCTCGACCGCAACGTAAATCTTGAAATCATTGCCAAGGGTACCCCCGGATTTTCGGGTGCCGATTTGGAAAACCTGGTTAACGAGGCTGCTCTTCATGCCGCCAAAAATAACCAGGATGAAGTCCGCATGGACGACTTTGAAGAAGCCAAGGACAAGGTCCTCATGGGCAAGGAAAGACGTAGCGTCATTCTTTCCGAAGAGGAAAAGCGTGTCACGGCATACCATGAAGCAGGCCACGCCCTCATTCCCAAGCTACTTACGGGAATGGACCCTGTACATAAGGTAACTATTATCCCACGCGGCATGGCAATGGGGCTGACCCAAACTCTGCCCGAGGATGATCGTCACAGTTATTCCAAAGACTACATGGAAAACATGCTTGTCTTCATGCTGGGTGGCCGCGTTGCCGAAGAATTGTTCATCGGTAAAATAACTACCGGTGCCAGCAACGATATTGAACGCGCGTCCAAAATGTCGCGCAAGATGGTCTGCCAGTGGGGCATGAGCGATAAACTCGGGCCGCTGTCATTCGGTGACAATACCGAACAGGTATTCCTGGGCAAGGAGCTGATCCACAATAAGGACTACAGTGAAGACACTGCCCGCCTTATCGACAGCGAAGTACGGCGTTTTATCGATGAAGCCCATGAACAGGCCCGCAGCCTGCTTCGTGAACATGAAGCAGTGATGCACCGGATGGCCGAAGCTCTGCTGGAACGGGAAACCATCTCCGGCAAGGACATAGACCTGCTCATGCAGAATAAAAAGCTTCCGCCCATGCCGCCTGCCACCAACGGTTCACCGTCCACACCGCCCGCCAACGATGGCGGAGGAGAAGGCGGTGCCAAGTCCGATGCTTCGGCTGGTACACAGCAGGAAGGCAAAACTGAACAAGAATCGACGACCAAGCAGGCTTCCTCTCCTGCCCCCGGTTCAACCGAGCAGACGCAGGCGCCAAGCAGTGACGAGTTTACTTGGAGTCACGACGAAGACGACGACACAAAACTGCACTAAATGAAAAAAGCACCAATTAACTGGACTGTAACAGGGGGTGAGGTTGCAAGCCTCACCCCCTTTCTGATTGTCGGCATCCTGAATGCCACGCCGGACTCGTTTTACGACGGCGGCCAACATAACGATCAAAACCAGGCCATAGCCTGGGGGCAAAAGCTGATTGCCGACGGGGCGCACATGGTGGATGTGGGTGGAGAATCAACCCGCCCCGGCGCCGAGCAAATTTCGACTGAGGAAGAAATCCGTAGAGTTGAACCAGTCATCCAGGCACTGGCCCCACTTGCCCCCGTGTCGGTGGATACCTACCGGGCAAAAACCGCAGTAGCCGCGCTGGAGGCCGGAGCCGTGGTCGTCAACGACGTTTCTGCCTGTCGTTTCGACCCGGCCCTTCGGGATGTTCTGGTGCAGTATAAGCCTGGGTACGTGCTCATGCATTCAGTGAAAGATCCCCAAACCATGCAGAACGACCCACAGTATGCTGACGTGGTCGCGCACATCCGAGACTTTTTTGAGACAACGATGAATGACCTCGTCCGTGCCGGACTTCCCGAAGACCGCATAGTACTCGATCCGGGTATTGGCTTCGGAAAAACCTTGAAGCACAACCTGGCGATACTTCAACACATAGAAGAATTTGCAGAACTGGGACGTCCGGTCTACATGGGGTTGTCGAATAAAAGCTGGATGGGTGCCCTTCTTGGACTAGAAACCGCAGAACGGGGAACCGCCACCCAGGTGGCCACGGCTCTCCTAGGTGCACGAGGTGTCAGAATTCACCGGGTGCACGATGTGGCGCACACAGCCCGAACCTTGCAGATGGTTGCAGCAATGTCCTCAACCAAAGTAGATGGAACTGAAATAATCCCTTGAATGTCTCCATCTTGCGCTGTCCCCAAACGGGATGTTAAATTGAGTGATTGAAGAACCGCGTACGGACAAACACGGATGAACGAACAACTTCGCGAACTTTTACGCCTTTCCTGGCGAGACATATTGGATATCGGGCTGGTTGCCCTGATCTACTATCGCTTGATTCTTATGATGAAAGGCACAAGGGCGGTCCGGGCAGTATATGGCCTGGCTCTTGTCGCTCTGCTCTACTACCTCTCCGATGAACTCGGCCTGTATACGCTCAATTGGTTACTTGCCAACTTTTTGGGATCAGTCTTTCTCGTCATCATCATTCTTTTCCAAAACGACTTTCGTAAAGCCTTGGCCGACATGGGAGCCGGGCTTTTCCCTATAGACAGTCTGGGCAAAAATTCCCTGGAAGAAATCGTCGCAGCACTCAGTGCCATGGCAAAAGTACGCATGGGAGCGATTATTGTTCTGGAACGGCGCATTCCCCTGGGAGACGTGGAAAGCAAAGGCCGCGAAATCGGAGCCAAGGTTAGCCGGGAACTCCTAATGACCATTTTTTTCCACGGCTCTCCACTCCATGACGGGGCCGTGCTCATTCGTAAAGACCGGGTAGCAGCTGCCGGGTGCATACTTCCTCTGACAGGGTCTTCCAGTCTCGACCCAACCCTTGGCACAAGGCACAGAGCAGCCATGGGAATGTCCGAAGAGTCCGATGCTCTCGTTTTGGTCGTAAGCGAGGAGCGTGGTGATATTTCCCTGGTCATGGACGGCCAGATGCACAGCGGGATGACCAAGGACCGACTTCTGGAACGAATCAAGGAAGCCATGAGCAGGTAGACCTATGCAAAATAATTGGCGATTCGCACTCCTGGCCGTGGTCCTGGCTGTTGCCTCCTGGTATATGGTGACTGGAAGGGAAAAGGTAGAGACCTGGGTAGATATTCCCATAGTCACTACAAAGCCTCCCGAGGGGCTCACTGTACGCACAGGTCTGCTGAACAAAATACAGGTAAAACTCCGCGGTCCCAAAGGAATGCTCCGAAATCTGGACCCCAACAGGCTAAGCTACACCTGCGACCTGGGCAATATTGAAGCAGGTCGTGTCATCGTTGCTCTGCGCCCGGAAGATGTAAAAACGGAGGGGGCCATCCAGGTTTCGGAAATAAAGCCCTCCAAGATGACCATCGAGGTAGAGCACATCATTTCCCGCAAGCTTCCGGTAAAACCCGTATGGACGGGGACCCTGCCAAAAAACTGGGAATTGCAGGGAAGTTCGGCCTATCCACCCGATGTGGATGTTCGCGGCCCAGAGTCGGTTATCAAAGCCATGCAGTCTGTTTATACTCAGGAATTTACAGTGCCCGACCATATGGCAGAGCAGGTTGTCGGCAAGGCGCCCCTGTTGTTGCCGGAAGATGCGGAAGCAAACCCGGATGAGGTTGGAGTCCGTTTCCTATTTGGGCCGCATATGGTGAATGTTTGGGTCACCCAAAAAATGCAGCTCCCGGCTTCGGACCTTCCCAAGGGAAGCAGCATAAAAATCACCCCACAACAGGTCCGTCTCCATTTGGAAAAACCAGAAACCATGCCCCTGAATGAAAAGTTCAGGAATTCCATTTCCGTCCATCTGCCGTCGGGAGTGGATTTATCGGAAGGCACACGGACAACCCTGTATCGGGTGGAGTTGCCCGAGGGAGTGCACCTTTTACAGGCGCAACCATCCTCGGTTAAGATCCGTGTGTCCCATGGGAAAATAAAATAATGCGCTGGTAAACACGGCGCAACAATACAACTCAGAAGGACTTTCGATGAGTAAACGCCTTTTCGGAACAGATGGTCTTCGTGGCCGGGTCAATACCTATCCCATGACCCCCGATATAACCTTGCGCCTCGGTCTTGCAGCTGGCACCTACTTTAAAAACAAGTCCCGTCGCCATCGTGTGGTCATAGGTAAAGATACCAGGCTTTCCGGCTATCTGTTCGAATCCGCTCTGACAAGCGGCCTGTGCGCAGCAGGCATGGATGTTTTCCTGGTTGGCCCTCTTCCAACTCCGGCAATCTCGTTTTTGTCACGCAATATGCGAGCAGACGCAGGCGTCGTAATATCTGCTTCACATAATCCTTATAGTGATAACGGAATTAAATTTTTCGATGCCGAAGGAAACAAACTTCCCGACGAGATTGAAGACATCATCTCCGAGATGGTTTTGGAAACAGAAGCAAACGGTTGGGATTATCCCTCACCGGACCGGGTGGGAAAAGCGCACAGAATTGATGACGCTTCCGGACGGTATGTTGTAGCCGTAAAAAACACTTTTCCTCAGTCACTGACCCTGGACGGTTTGAAAATCGCCTTGGACTGCGCCAATGGAGCAACCTATAAGGTAGCCCCTCTGGTCTTTGAGGAGCTAGGTGCGGAAGTCCATAAGTTTGCCTGTGCTCCCGACGGCAAGAATATTAATGACAATTGCGGTTCCACCTATCCTGAACTTATTGCCGGAAAGGTGAGAGAGTTGGGAGCGGATATTGGCATTGCCCTGGACGGAGACGGCGACCGGGTGATTCTGGTGGACGAAACCGGACGAGTGCTCGACGGCGACCAGATAATGGCCTTGTGCGCCTTGGACATGATGGAACGAGGTGAACTGCCCGGCAACATGCTCGTTGCCACAGTCATGAGCAATATGGCCCTGGAGCTGTTCATGCAGGAACGGGGCGGCACCCTTCTTCGTACCAAGGTTGGGGACAGGTATGTCGCCGAAACCATGCGTAACAGAGGCGCTTCCCTTGGTGGAGAACAGTCTGGACACATTATCTTCAATGAACTGGCTTCTTCCGGTGACGGGATTCTCGCCTCTCTACAAATGCTGCGCATCATGGTAACCAAAGGGAAGCCGTTGTCGGAACTCGCAAATCTCCTCACGCCCTTTCCGCAGGTGCTTATGAACGTAAGGGTTGAACATAAAAAGCCTTTTGAGCAGGCACCCGTAATCCAGGAAGCGGTCAAATCGGCGGAAGAGAAGCTCAAAGGCCGTGGACGAGTTCTGCTTCGCTATTCAGGGACAGAATCCCTTGCCAGAGTCATGGTTGAAGGAGAAGATGAAGAACTCGTTTCTTTCCTTGCACAAAACATTTCGGAAACGGTAAGGAACACTCTGGGCTGAAAACCACAACATCTTGTGCATATAATCTAACTCGACACGGAGGTTGTCCAATGGAGATCACCAAGGTTGTCATTCCCGTTGCAGGCTGGGGAACTCGTTCACTGCCCGCCACAAAAAATATTCCCAAAGAAATGCTGCCCATCTATAAAAAGCCCACGGTGCAGTATGTCGTCGAGGAGGCCCAAAGCTCGGGGCTGACCGACGTTGTTTTCATCAACAACCAGAACAAAAAAATTATTGAAGACCACTTCGACTATAACCTGGCGCTGGAAAGCGTGCTCGAGCGCGCAGGAAAAACGGAAATCCTCAAGGAAGTCCGAGAAGTGGCAGAGATGGTCAACATCATCTCCGTCCGGCAGAAAGTACAGCTCGGACTGGGGCACGCCGTGCTCTGCGCCAAAGAAGTTGTTAAAAACGACAACTTTGCCGTAATGGTCGGCGACGACCTCATGTTTGGCTCCGAACCGGGTATCAAACAGCTTATCGACGTTGCCAAGGCCGAAAACATGCCGGTTATAGGCGTGATGGAAGTTCCGCGCAGCAAGGTAAACAGATACGGGATCATTGCAGGCGAGGAATACGCCCCAGGCCTCTTCAAGGTCCGCAATATGGTTGAAAAACCCCCCGTAAGCGAAGCGCCTTCCAATCTGGCCGTCATCGGACGTTACGTTCTGACGCCCGAAATATTTGAACATCTGGAGACAACTGCGGCCGGAGTAGGTGGAGAAATCCAGCTGACGGACGCTCTCCAAAAATTAGCCAAGAATGATCGTCTGCTGGCTGTGAAAATACGAGGACGCCGCTTTGACGCTGGCGACTGGGTGGATTACCTTACTGCCAACATTTATTTCGCACTTCACGACGAATCACTTCGGGACGACCTTGTCCTTAAACTTCAGGAGCTTCTCTCTTGCAGATAGCCTGCGCGCTGCTACTTCTGATCAGTATAATCATGGCCCCGGCAATACCGGCCGGGGCCTTTTTCCCGTCTTTTGACACCCTGGAATCCCAAACCCAAGCGCAAAGCCAACGTCTTCACTCGTATCAGGCCATCTGGCTACCCCAACTATCCGAGGGAGCTTCAAATGCCACACTTGAAACCGGACGTATGCGGGTAACCACCATCCAATCCGGCCTGATCTGGTATCAGGAGTGGGCTTCCAAAGAAGACCAGGCAGCCAAAGTCATCTCGGCCGCTCTCGGGGGGGAAACCGATTTGATGGCCTCCTATCCTTCTGTCAGCTCTTTCCCCATGCCAGTCTTATACTACTGGCACCTTGCTCCGCTCTCCGACTTGGCAGAGCAGCTGGGGACCGACACGTCAAAAATGCGATTCTCTTTTTTTGCGAATCGGCCCTGTCTGGTACTTGGAAATAAGAATAGTGGTCAGATATGGTTGGACAACGAACGCAATGTGCCCGTCCGCTTGGTTTCAGAGCCCCAGGGATGGACTCTTGAATTTTCCCGTTACAACCTCCTGGAAGGTATATGGGTTCCTCGGGAAGTTTCCGTACATTTTGCCAACGGGCAAAAGATGAGCGGGGAGATCAAATGGGGTGCTCCCAACTCCGCCCAAGCCCGTTCCATACTAAGTACAAACATGTTCCAACAACGCTTTGGTGGTTTTGCGCCTCCCCAAGAAACGTCCCGTCCGCTTGACCTTTTCAGAGATGATTTTTCCCAAGCCGTGAAACCATAAAATGAGCACTGGATCCCGTTACCTTCATACGGCCGTTTGCTCTCCCCCCTACCGCACACTGACCTATGCCGTACCTCCCCACTTGGCCGACATTTCCTGGGCCAAGGGGCTCCGGGTCATAATCCCCATGGGAAATTCCTTGCGGGCAGCGGTGGTTGTGGACACAAATGCAGAGCCCCCCAGCGGAGTTGAGTGCAAAGAAATTCTCTGGCCGCTTGAGCACGTCCCTACAACAGGGGAAGTTTTCATCGACTTGGCTCAAAATCTTTCCATACGGCAAATGGAGCCGGTGGGGCGTATTCTTTCGAATATACTTCCACAAAAACTGCGCATTCTTCCCAAGCACTTTCTCGTCAACTCCGGCAGTTCGCCCAGGATTGTCACGCTCAAGGAGCTGAGGGGAGCTTCCGTCCACGAGCAGGAAAAACTCGCCCGCTTATGGGCACAAAATGCCATGCTCCCGGCAACCGGACCGGGCAAGCTACGAACCATGGTCAGTTTGGCTGTCGATCCTCCGTGGCAACTGCGCCCCAATGCAAAACGGGAGATCGCCGTAATGGAGTACCTCTTCAATAGGGGAACCTGCTCCAAGCCGGAAATGTTGGCAACACTTGGCAAAAACGTGGGACCGGCAGTCAACGCACTGGCACGCAAGGAAATGCTCATTCTACGCGAAGAACGAGATACTCCCGAATGCTCATCCCCCGGGCAGGATTTCTCTTTCGAATCGTGCCAGCTGCTATGCCCTTCTTCTGAGCAGTCCACCGCTCTGGATGTTCTGAGCAAGGATCTTGAGCGTGATGAGTACTGCACACGCTTGCTGCACGGCATAACAGGAAGCGGCAAGACGCTGGTCTACCACCAGCTAGCCGCCCGCTGCCTTGCACAAGGCAAATCTGTATTCCTCCTGGCTCCTGAAGTAGCCTTGGCCAGTGCACTTTACGCATCCACGCGCAAGGCCCTGCCAACAGCGAACGTACTGCTTTACCACGGCTACCTGGCTACGGCTGCTCGAGATGCGGCCTTTACGCAGGCTGCATGCGCCAAGCCGACAGTCATTATAGGCACCAGATCGGCACTTTTTCTTCCGGTTGCGAATCCGGGGCTGTATATTCTGGATGAAGAGCACGATGAATCCTTCAAACAGGAAGACCGACTCAACTACCAGGCCAAGGAAATTGCCTATTTTCTGGCAAAATACCATAAGGCCCTGCTTCTGCTTGGGTCGGCAACTCCAGACCTTAAAACCTTTCATGCCGCCCGTTCCGGCGCATTGGATACCCTGACGCTTTCCCATAGGGTTGGAGGCGGAAGTCTGCCTGCAATCCGCCTGATCGATACGGCAGGACTCAAGGCGGACGAACCGCTTGCCCCACAAAGCCTGGACCGACTGGAAGAAGTCATCCGCTCAGGGGGGCAGGCCATCATCATGCTGAACCGGCGCGGTTACGCTCCCCTCATGTACTGTCTCAACTGCGAGCAGGCAGTAACCTGTCCTCATTGCCGTGTCGGAATGACCTACCATAAGGCAAGAGAACGGCTGATTTGCCACTATTGCGGCTATACCCTTCCCTTTCCAACTTTCTGCCCGGACTGCGGCCAAAACACGTTTGTTCCCATGGGAGGCGGCACGGAACAGCTGGAGGAAAAGCTCCCCAGCCTGCTGCCGGAAAATACATCCATACTCCGTCTGGATAGAGACACTACCCGACGGCAGGAACGTATGGATACGATTCTGGCCGATTTTGCAGCGCAGAAGGCACAGGTTCTTATCGGTACCCAAATGCTATCCAAAGGACACCACTTCCCCGAAGTCCGCTTGGTCGTCGCCGCCGAAGGCGACCTGGGGCTTAATCTCCCAGACTACAGGGCTGCGGAACGAACTTTTCAGCTCATGGTTCAGGTTTCAGGACGAGCAGGACGTGGGGATCATCCCGGTGAAGTCTTTATTCAGACGCGTAATCCAGGGCACCCATTTTGGCAGTTTGTACTTGAGGCGGATTACCAAGCTTTTTACGAACGTGAAATCGGATTGCGGGAACGCTTTGCTTATCCACCATTCGTAAAGCTCGGGCTGATCCGCATGAACTATCCGCTTGACTGGCCTGAAGGCGGACAAATAATACTCGAAATGGCCAAGACTCTGCGAGAGGCGGCAAAACGCAGTGGACTGAAACTGCTGGGCCCGGCTCCAGCTCCGCTGGCACAAATTCGTGGACGAAAACGCTTTCAGTGCCTTGTAAAGGGCAAGAATTGGAAGGATATCCGGGCACTTTACGCTCAGGCGCTACGCCTCCAGCCCAACAATGGCAAATTGCGCTTGCAATTGGACCTTGATCCGGTCAACATGCTGTAAATAAAAATACCCACAGCATACACCATTTTCCCGGCCCCATTGGGGTAAACAGCAACGGCCTTTAGGATCTGAGTGTTCTAGTATTCGGCAAGGATTACCTGGAAAAGAAGTATGAACTCTTGTGCCCCTTCCCATGGCCACCACTCGGAACGTCTGAAAAAACTCATTCAGGCCAATCAATCCCTAGCTGCAATTGAATCCCTGAGCACCTTGCTGGAGCGACTGCTCGATCTGGCCCAGGAAGCCACGGAGTCGGAAGCATCAAGCATTCTGCTTTACGACCCGAAGCGAAAGGTGCTGGAGTTCACCCTGGCAAAAAACAATATCCTGGGCGAAAAAGTCCAAGTGGAACTATTGGATAATGTAGAGCTCAAGCTTGGGCAGGGGCTGGCAGGTTGGGTTGCTCAAAATAAAGAATCTGTCATGGTGAAGGACGCACGCAACGATACCCGTTTTTTTCGCAACGCAGATATGGCCACGGGGTTCGTAACCCGCTCTCTGCTTTGTTCCCCTCTGCTGCACGGCGATGAACTGCTGGGGGTCATACAGGTCATCAATCCCTGTCGAAAAAGTTTTTTTGATGAAGAGGATCAGGACATCCTGGAAAGTTTCGCCAGCCTCGCTTCCGTTGCGATTCTCCGCTCCCGACTTTTACGTCAGCGCTTGCAACAACAACGCCTGGAAGCCCAACTCGAAGCGGCAAGCCACATTCAGGGGCACTTTTGGCCCAATCTGCCAGATTTTGGTGAGCATGGTGGTGTCTGGGCCTATTCAAAACCAGCGGTTTTCGTTGGTGGAGATCTGTACGACTGTATCAACCTAGGGGATGGAAGCCATCTGGTCTACGTTGCTGACGTCTCCGGCAAGGGGTTGCCAGCCTCTTTGGTGATGGCTGCAGTTTGGTCTAAAATTCGCAGTGCGGCTTTAAAATTTGAGAGTGTAGCCTCCCTGTTGTCCAAAGCAAATGAGGAACTCTACGACTTTTTATCCGAAGACGGGCTGTTTGTAACAATCATAGCCTGCAGATACACCCCAGCCACCGGTTCCATCCAGCTCTCGAATGGTGGGCATCTGCCCCCATTGTGGCAACAAAAAGGGAAATTCACTTTCGGCCCCATACTCAGGGGATTACCTCTGGGAATCCTCCCGCAGTACGATTACGCTCAGGAGGAAATCCAACTGGAAAAAGATGCAAGCATACTGTTTATCACCGATGGTGTAACTGAAGCCCGTAATATATATGGAGATATGTTTGAAAATGAAAGGCTGAATTCTTTTCTGGGACAGTCGAAAAAGAAACCATTCGGAAGCGAACTCGTTCGCGAACTCACCGCATGGTGCGGCACTGCAGAACCTTCCGATGATATAACCCTTTTGGAAATCTACAGATAACCGTCAACGTTGCATTGCTACTGTTCATCTCCCCTCAAACCACTTTTCGGCCAGCAACAAAATCCAATTTTCGCCTTTAACTGTAAACATCCTCAATATTATCATCCCAAAGTAGAGATGGCCTCTGGGGGTGGCTCCCCCAATTTATACCGCAGGGTACAATGCGGTATTTAAAGAAGTCAGCACCCGATCTATCAAAACCAAAGATGCTATACGCGGTGCCCTTACTTCTTTGGCGGACGTCCGGGGCCTACTCCTTGCGGAGGGAGCAGCTCCTTGGGTATGCCAAGGCCAACCAATTCCTTAAAGATTTTTCTGGATCTCCGCTTCCCCTGCAAAACATACGTAATGAAGGAAGGGTCAACACCAAGCTTTTCCGCCAAAGCAGTCTTACCTATACCATGGTAAGTTAGCCACGCGTTTACAGCTTTTAGCCTCTCCGTCTTCGTCAAATCGAGATAAATACTCATCGTCCTACCAACAATAAATTGCCAAATTTCCCTGCCAAATATCCGTTCCCACAAACGGACACTTGAGGCAGAGCTCCACGATATCTCTTTCCGCTTTCAGTCCTGTTATAGAGTTCTGTCGTGCTTATTACCTCACAAAAACATCCATATCCAGGCTATCCACAAAATCTATTACATGCATGAAAGCACAATCATTTGGATGCTGCCCCATGCCTTTACTGCCACACTCGGGGCATTCCACCCTCCGCTTCCTAAACATCGGCGGTTATGGAAAACGACAAAAACGAAATGAGTTAATACATTCTAGAGTGGTAGGTAAACTTACTTTTATGAATTTTGCAACGACAAATGAAAACCCTATTTGAGTTGCGTACACACATCCGACCACAAAGTCGGCATCAAAAAACTCAATCTCGTCGAACAACAGTCGCTCAAAGACCAATCATCTTCGCGTGTCCCCTTCTGCCTCCTGCAAACTTCACAACAAGAGACACCGCCCAGCAATTTGTTACTCTGCAATATCTTCCTGGCATTCATAGGCAAGCAGTTCTTTGGGGAGCCCCAAACGAAGTAATTTATCACGCACACGCCCTATGGGCTGGGTTCCTTTGAGAAGCCGGGTCACTGTTGAAGGGCTGACCCCAAGGCGCTTTGCCAGCTGTTTTCCTGAAATGCCGTGATAAACCAGCCAAGTTTTAAGAGCTTTTTCCTTCGAAATTTGCGTCAAATCGAGAACAAGATAATCTTCGGATTCGTCGGATGATGAGCATTGATCAAGCATCATACGTAGGGTCCCCCTCTGGATATGCTATTTGAACTATACTTTTACTTAATCCTACCAAGACAGCGACACCCTGTCTATTATCTTTATTAAGTTCAATAGATGAAGATTTTTCTCCCGCATTTTATACATACTAGGAAGCAATTAGATGAAAAATTTGGATTTTATGGAAAGAATAAAAAAGAAAAGGCTTCTCTTCTTGCATCTCAAATCAACCCCAGAAGGCTTTCAATCTTTTTTTATGCACACTAAAAATATGTAATCAGGAAAACTTCTCCCGAGATGAGGCTAAATTGAATGTAACACTTTGTTCCTCTTTACTTTTCATGGAAAAAACCATCTCTATCCCAGTGCACTTTTCCATAGTTTTTCCTGTACTTCCTTATCAGTAAATACAACGCCCCCGCTCCTCCATCCTTTGGCAACGCCGTACAAAAGGCCAGGACCACCCTGCGGAGCGGATCTTTGGTAAGCCAATGCTGTACCTCCTGTTTAATCACCGGTATCCCCATCAAAGACCCCTTCCCACGCCCTGTAACAACCAGTACTCCCCGTTTGCCCGCTACATAAGCGTCCCGGATAAACTGCAGCAAACACTCATGCGCCTGTTCCAAATTCAACCCATGCAAATCTACATGAGCTTCTATGGAAAAAGCCCCGGCTCGCAATTTTCGCATGAGTACATCGTCCAGCCCGCGAACGTGGCCGTACATATACTCTCCTGAATATTCCAATTTGAATTCTGCCTCTCCCTCCACAATTCGCCGAAGGGAATCCAGAATATCATGTTCATAAGACTTTGGGGCTGGAGCAGGCTTCGGCCGATTCTGCAACGTAACACTTCTCCCCTTTCCTTTAAGGGGGGTCACTCCTTTCATGGCACTCTGAAAATCAGGCTCTTCCTTGTCCTGCTTTGAATCATCCGTGCTGGCCTGAACTTTCGGCTTGCGTGGTTTCACTTTAACCTTCCTTAATGCCCGCAAGGAGCGATGCTTTACCATATTGCCTCCTGTCAAAATGTACCCACAGGTCACAAGGGAGGCAAGCCGCGCATGGCCGTACTCGAACAACTCCCAATGATTTGCTGTTCTTTTACACGTTTTGTAGTATCTTTCAGAATCACAAAAGTTTCTGAATGACGAATGCCTAAAATTCAGGTTGAATAGCTCCATCGATTCAAACGAAAGCAAATTTTACTTTAGGAGTCCCTTGCTAGAATGTTGATGCAAGCAGAACGAGAAGAAGTCATACGCTTTGGTCGTAAAATGGTTGCAGCAGGACTGACAACCGGAACCGGAGGCAACTTGAGTCTTTGTTCCGGGGCAGCCCCGGGAATGTCCGACATGATCGCCATCACACCTTCGGGAATCGACTACGCTGACCTCGTCCCAGAGGATATAGTGATTATGAATCGCAAAGGAGTTGTCCTGGAGGGGGAGAAACAACCATCCAGTGAACTGGGGTTTCACCTTGCCCTGTACGACAAACGCCCGGATATCCGTGCTATAGTCCACACACACTCCGTATTTGCCACAACCATGGCCTGTCTGAACTGGGAAATTCCGGCCGTACATTATCTCATCGGTTTTTGTGGTCATAAGGTTCCATTGGCTCCCTATGCCACATATGGAACCGACGCTCTGGCCCACAATGTGGCCGAGTCAATTGGCAATAACAACGCTGTGCTTCTTGCAAACCACGGGCTTGTTGCCGTAGGAACAACTCTTCTCAAAGCCTTTGAAACCGCGGAAGAAACGGAACTGGTTGCACAGATATACTATCGAACAAAGGCGGTGGGAGATCCGGTCATCCTGCCTGCCAAAGAAATGGATACGGTTATCGCCAAGTTTGCAAACTACGGGCAAAAAGAAACTCCGTAGCCCCCCCAAAAACCATACGTACTCATGCTGGTGAGGCCTGCCACCTGAGACGTTGCTTAATCACGAGGGCTCTTCCATGTTTTTTCCTGCCGCCTCCACTTTCACAGCCTCCCACTGTCGAAAAAAAGGCGGCATTTTTCTTTCAACCATGCTTTGCCTGCTGGGACTATTTTTCTTTCCTTGTCCCGCGAAGGCAGTAGAAAGAGTTATTGTGGCAAGAGGCAGCAATGATTACCCGCCCTATGAATTCATTAATGATGACGGTGAGCCTGATGGATTCAACGTGGAGCTTCTCAAGGCCGTCGGCAAAACAATGGGGTTTTCCCCTTTCATTCTTCTGGGCTCGTGGAACGAGATACGAAAAGACCTCCTAACCCGCCGAATAGACATGCTTACCGGGATGTTCTTTTCCCCAAGACGCGACACCCAGGTAGACTTTTCAATTCCTTTTCTCGTCGTCAACCATGCCATCTTCATCCGTAAATCATCCCCAATCATGTCGCTTGATGATCTCAAGGGAAAAACAATCCTTGTACAGGACGGCGACATAATGCACGAATGGGCCAGCAAAAAGCTTCCCTCCAGCATCCTGTTGCCGGTTTTGAATCAACCCACTGCACTGAAAAGACTTGCAGCAGGAGAGGCTGACTGCGCTCTCCTGGGGAAATTCCAGGGAATATACAACGCCAAACGTTTCGGGCTGACAAACATTACCCCTATAGACACTGCCATCCTGCCTCAACACCTTTGTTTTGCCGTTCCTCAGGGGCGACAAGAACTCCAGTCCATGCTCAACGAAGGATTGAGTCTCCTCAAAGAGACAGGAGAATATGACAGAATTTACACGAAATGGTTTGGAGTCTATCCAGAAAAACATTTCCCAACCCATTTCATTTTCTGGGGATTGACGGCAATTCTCATTACGGCCGGAGCAGGCATTATCTGGAATTGGAGCCTACGAAGGCGAGTCTTTGCCAAGACATCGGAACTCAATAAGGAACTGGCCCAAAGAGCCCGGACAGAAGAGGTGCTTAAACAAAAAGAAGAAGACCTTCGCCACTCCTTGGGAGAACAGGAAGTTCTGCTCAAGGAAATTCACCACAGGGTGAAAAATAACTTACAGATCATTTCAAGTTTGCTTGCTCTGCAAATGGACCAGCTTGACACCAACGAAGCCAAAGAAGTGTTTATCGTGAGCCAAAGGCGAATAACCTCCATGGCTCTGGTCCACCAGCAGCTCTACCAGTCGCAAAACCTCTCCAAGATCAATCTTGCAGATTATGTAAAAAAACTTGTGGCTTCGTACAGAAGCGCCTCGCTATCAGGAAGACGAGTTTCGTTTAATGTCCAGGTCCAGAGCCTGGAACTTCCGGTGAACAAAGCCATCCCCTGCGGCCTTATTCTTAACGAGCTGATCACCAATGCGCTCAAACACGCGTTAAAAGATAACGGTGGAAGCATTACAATCCATGCAGAACGCAAGGAGCAAACCATAACCATGAAGATTTCGGATACAGGACCTGGTTTTCCCGAGGGATTTTCCAAGGATAAGTCCCAAGGGCTGGGTATCCAGCTGGTATTAGGACTTACCAGCCAGCTGGAAGGTGAAATCAGGCTGGAGAATTCACCTGGGGCCAGCGTGATCATCGTTTTCGAGGCTTGAATATGCCTCCATCACCCCTCAATCGGAGCAGAGGCCGAATTTTCCGAATTTTTGACCACCTGTACCGACACCCCTTTTTCCCAGTCCGGCAAAAGACTGTAAATACGGTCGGCACGCAAAGAAAAATGATCGATCTGATGGTGGCTGATAACCAAGACCTGCAGCCCCAGTTTGTCAGCAACGGTTTTGATTACCCCCATGTAACGCGACACAAGCTCCGGTTTAAGCCAGCAATCCTGTTCGTCCAGAACTAAAAAAGGACGATGCATGTCACGGTCCAGGAGGGAGAGGGCAATAAGACGAAGGCCTACGGAAAGAATGTTACAGACCGACCCTCCCTGCCCGCGCAGGATATCCTCGATATCCCCGTCCTCGCGCTCTATCTGAAACTGGATGGTCAATCTGCCGGCCTTCAGCTCCCGTATTGAAACGACGCGCCGCTCCTGCCCCAAAATTTCTTTGATGGCATGCGTAAGGTTCGCTTCAATTTCATCCAGCATTTCCCCAAATAACGTACGGCTGAGCTCATCGAGCACGGCTCCTGCCTTGGGGGCCAGCTCAAGAAATTCTTCAACCACCTTGCGCTTCTGCCGTAAACTCAAAAACTGCCTGTGCCGGTCCTCAACAAGGGCCTGGAGCCTATCAAAACGTCGCTCCAGTGCGCGAGGGGAAGGAACCTCTACAGCTGCATCCACATCATGCGGCATCTTCAGTTTCCTCCACTTCGGCCTCATTAACCGCCAAAGGTTTCAGCCCGCCACGGACGATGATCCAACCTGCCAGAAGACCCAAGGGAATCCAGCCCAGCACGCCCAGAAAAGCCACACTCACCCCAGAGTAGGCTGGCACAGCCAACAGTACCAGCGACGCCCCTACCGCGTTTGTCGAAGCATGCGCCAGACATACCGGCCAGATGCTTCCGGAGCGCTCCCGAAGCCATCCATAAATGATGGACAAAAGTATGCATCCCACAGTGAAGGTAACCATGCCCAAGACAGGATGCCCAGGGAAATTATACCCACGCAGGTTGAGCGGAAGGTGCCACAACGACCAGATAATGCCTGTTATCACAGCCGCGACCAAGGGATTGCGGGTAAAAATTCGACGTTGCAGATATCCTCGCCAGCCGAATTCCTCCCCGAACAGAATAAGGCTGGCGGGGACGGCAGAGGCAAGCGAACTGGTTACAAGATTCAAAGATCCCCAGTCACGCAGGAACCCACCTTCCGGGCTCCCCTGCGCCAGAGCGCTAAGCCCGCCACGAAAAGAAAAATCGACATCGGCCAATCCCAGCAAAGAGGCCAGGACCAAAACCACGTACACGCATGGAAGCGGAAAAAACCAGGCGAACATGTAGTATCGCCATTTTCCCATCCGCAATCCCAGCCCTGCATCGGCAAAGCCCTCTCTGGTTACCAGAAGACGGACTGCAAACGCCGCCAAAGCCGGGGCGAAAGCACCGTACAAAACTTGGAGCATGGAGGATGCTTCACCAGGAACCCATCCCTTGGTTATAAGCCCTTCCCAAATCCCCCAGGCAATGCCGAAACTCAGCAGGAGATATGCAAGCACTCCAGCCATGAACTTATTGCTCCCCTTCCAATCTATGTTCAATCTGATCAAGTTTGCGACAGACGGCCTCGATGTGCTTGCCGTAACGGCTCACGAGTTCTTCGTTCTCTGCACGTTTTTCCGCCAGCAATGCCTCGAGCTTGTCGGGATCACTCGTTCCATAGGATTCCCGAGCCTGTTCTTCCAGCTCCTGAAGCTGCCGCTGAATATTGGCGAGTCCTTCCTCGGTGCGTGCCCGCTCCAAACGCAACCGATCGAACTCGTTCTTCAATCCGGCCAGTTCCTTCTCCAAATCCTGATCACGTCGGTTTCCAGCCTGCACATTATTATTCATCGGCAATAACCTCATTATAAAGCTTCCAGACCAGCGCACTTTCCGCCAGCCCGGGTTGAAGATTGTCGCTTAAAAATTGTTTAAGGCCAGCCCCCTCCCTTGTCCGCTTCCAGGCAAGGCGCTGCAGCCCCTCCAAAAAACCGGATTGTTCATCTGTCCCGCCGGTCTCATCCGGAAAATCCTGTTGAGGGAAAACATCATAAAAAGGCAGATATTCAAGCTCCACCCGCTCCAGATCTTCCATACCCAAACGCCAGATATGAATGGCTGGCCTACGTTCCAAAGATTTAGAGGAAAAAGTCAGCCGTACTATATTTCCAGGGTTCGACCACCGGGTCGCCCCTGCTTGCAGTGTGGGTTGAGGCCGATGGATGTGACCGTTGATGACCCAGTCTACCCCGGGGATCTCACGGGACTGGACCTTTTTATCCGGAAAATCTGGGAAATTGACGTTATGGTGGGTAACCCAAAGCACTTGGTCATCCGCATCAAGAGCACTTCGGTCAAAAGACTCGGGAACCGGCGTCCCATCGGGAGAGGCCCCCAAAACAGCCGCACCTTGCGGAGTAACAATCCGGAACGCCGGTCCGCCCTCCTTGAGCAAACGAATCACTCCGGCAGCTTCCAGAACACAAATAGAACAATCATCAGTCAGACGTGCCTGAAATTTGTCATGGTTGCCTATCAAAGCATAAGGACGAAAGGGACGAAACAAATCCATGAGTTCCACAAGCAACCAGTTGGGATTTTCCCTGGGCCAATGAAACAGGTCCCCTAAAAAGACAGGGAGGAGATTCTTGTCCCTGGCAATTTTCAGACATTGCCCGACTTTATGCAAAACCTGACGAGGATACCCCGGGAGTCTTTGCCCAGGGGGAGTGCCTGCCAAGTGGGGGTCTGCCACAAAAAGCAGCCCATCGGCACGTTCCTCAGGAAGGCTCATGGTGTTCTCCTTTCAGAAAAGTCATCGCATCCAAAGGCTGGCCGCAAAGCGGACACTCTCCGAATTCCCCCAACAATATTTCCGTGTGACGCGTGATATCTTCGAGCGCGTTCGTTTTTTGCAAAAGCATGATCCGTTGCCGTTCCAATTCCAATTTCAATGAACGGAGTTGAGCGGAAGTTTTTTTCAGACTGTCCAAGGTGCTACGCTCCGGCAGCTCAGGAGGCGCTGTCATCTCATCCAGAACTGTACACTTGGCTTTCGCTGAAGCCAGCTGTCTTTCCAGCCTTTTGCGCTGCAACAAAAGATTCGACAATTCGCCCACTCCGAACAACTCAGGTGGCCCCTGAAGCTTTTCCAATGCCTGCAAGCGTTTCCCCAGCCCATCGCTTGCGGCCTGCACTCTTATCTTTTTCTGCAGAACATCACTTAAACCTAGGGTCGGGAAAAGCTGTGGAGGTTCCTGAAGAATCGCCAGGGCTTCAACACGTCTTTGAGTTGCCTGGGTACGCACAAGCAACTGCTGGCGTACCTGCAACATCCTCGAAAGCTGCGATGTAGGCCAAAGTGCTGCGGGCGCCTCAAGTTCGGCAAGGGCCATTGCTTTTCGCCCATAGGCCGCTTTCTTTTGACGCAACATGCTGATTGTCTGTGATTTTTTTTGCAAAAGAGGAATCTCGCCACGTAATGCGTCTATACGCTTGTATTGTGCGCCAGCTTCTTCCAATTCCAACGCGATATGCGGCAAGTCCGCAGCCTGATTCAGATCAGCAGCAAGACCTTCCATATGTAATGTGAGTTCCGCCTCGTTCTGGCGTTCACGACGCACCATATTTTTGAGTTTGTCCTGCATGGCGAGCAGATGGGAACTTTCCGATGAAGAGGCAAAAAAAGCGGCAACGACCGAGGGCGGCTTATCCAAAAGAAAAATAGGAGAGCGCTGATTGCCGATATGCACATCCACGGCCTCATCAGCCTGTCTGCCCTCAAGTTCGACCGATCCCATCCGCAAGACATCAAGAACCTCCTGCGGTGGCGTGCGCCCAAACTTGTAATACTCCTCTGGCTCGTCTGCACCGGGGCGGAGTATTTCGTATCCCGCATATGTCTTGCGGCGTAACCAGGTAACACTGGTGCCATCCTCAAAAGTTGCCGTAACACGGGCTTCCTTGGCTCCATGCCGAATGAATCCCTTGGCAGGTGGATTTTCTGCAAGGCAACGCAGTCCCTCAACAACAGCCGACTTTCCTGTGTTGTTGGGGCCGGTCAGGACGGTCAGCCCGGCTCCGAGGTCGATATGTGTATCCCCGTGGGCCATAAAATTTTCAAGATGCAGGTGCACCAACATAACCAAAACAAATCCTTGTCAAAATTCAATAACGGGGCTTCCGCGTGGTCTCCTCAAGATAGGCCTCTTCGCCTATTTCCTTCATGCGCCGGTTCATTTGCTCCCATCTATCGCGCAAACCGGAAGAAAGATTACTCCGATCACAGGGGAACTCCGCGCATTCGTAGCAAAAGTCGACACCCATTTCCCGGATACAGTCCTTCACACCACACGACCCATTGAGGCATCCCCCACTGCGACATCCAGTACAGCTTCCCGACGCCAAAAACTCAACAACCGCCTGAAACCCTTTGTATTGCTCAAAGACTGCATTCATGTTGGCAAACCGAGGGGCAAGTTTATCGAAACCTCCCAGTCCGGCGACCAGCGCCTTGCTCGCCTGTTGGATGGCGCCTCCAGCTCGGGAGAGGCACCTGGCGCAATCCAGGCCGCAAGGAGCGAGAATCTGCAGTAGTTCTTCACGTTGCATCGCCACCTCCCCTTGAGGCGTGGCCTCCAAGAAAAGGACAAAAATCTTGTGCATCCAAAGTGAGCTTTCGCCCGCCCGAGCCTTCCCCGTAAAGGATCAACGGAGGCAGGACAACCACATCGGGACGTCCGTTCTTTACAACCTGAATGAGTACGGTTTTGGCGACCGATCCCGAGGTTCCATGAACAAAACGTAAGGCCTTGGGTTCAAGACGAAAACCCCTGGCAGCCACGACAAAATCCGAAAGCCGTCGAGCTGTAAAAACAAAGTAGGCGGATGCTCTATTTTTTAAAACATAGGCCGTAGCGGCCAGAAAATCTACAAGCCCTCCCCCTTCTGTTTCCGCCAGGGCTTTTTCTCTGTCCAAACGATCCGACGTTTTGCCACTTTCCGGCCTTCTGTAGGGAGGATTACAGACAACAGCATCCATACTTTCCGGACATACGTCCTGTCTGGACCGGATATCGCGGACATCACACAACAATGTTTCATGGCCTTCCTGCAACCCCAAAGCTGCAAAATTGCCCTTACAAAAGGCGATCATTTCCGGTTGAACATCCAGACTCAGCACCGAGACTGCAGGCTTGCCGTCTGTTGCCTGTTGCTGTGCCATTTGGCGCAACAGACATCCAATGCCGACCACACCACACCCCGCCCCGAGGTCGAGTAGCCGTCCCCCTGCAGGCACTTGGGCAAAGCACGACAGCAACAACGCGTCCACAGAAAAACGAAACCCCTTCTCAGGTTGCTGCAAGCCCCTTGGGAAAAAATCTCTGGCCGATGCAGTTGCGGAAGCGGTGCTGTAACTCATGCCGCCCCCCGTGCGTGCCCCAGCTTGCGGCGAACAGCTCCTACCAACGACCTGGCCTCCCCCATGCGCAAGAGGTATCCAAAAGCCAAATACGCAACACCCCACACAGGGATAAGAGCAAGCGCCCAAATCATCCCCCAGTGTGTCGTTTGCCAGGCCCCCACCCCAATGCACAAACTCAGTGCTACAGAAACTGCAATGGTTTTCAGGCTGTGGCCCATAAATTTTCCGGCACGCCTGTGAAGCAATGCAAGCAACAACAGAGCATTGAGCCAGCCCGACACGCTTACGGCAAGAGCCAACCCAACATGTGCCATGCTCTGCATCAACACATAGCCAAGTCCCACATTGACCAGCATGCACACAAAGGCGATCAGCACCGGAGTTCTGGTGTCTTCCAAGGCATAAAACGCCGAAACAAGAGGACGTACCAGGGCGATTGCCGGAAGTCCGATGCCATAGGCGACCAAAGCAGCCGAAGTGCTGGCTGCTGCATTTGCAGCAAAGGCCCCACGTTCGAACAAGAGTTGGATAATCGGTACGGCAAGAGCAATAAGACCGGCTGTCGAGGGCAACGCGATGAAAATTGTCAGCCCCAGAGCGGAATCCAAAGTCTGGCGGAAATCGTCCATAGCCTTATCCGCCGCCAGCCGTGAAAGGCTGGGAAGTGCGGCTGTCCCCACGGCAATACCAAAAACACCCAATGGGAACTGAACCAGACGGTCTGCATAGTACAGGTAGGAGACCGAGCCCATAGGCAAAAAAGAGGCGAGCAGCGTGGAAAGCACGATGTTGATCTGATAGACCGCTGCACCGAACACGGTAGGCAGCATGAGTTTGCCCACCCTTTGTACGCCTTGTTGCTTCCAGCCCCAAGGCCCACGCCAGGAAAAACCACGACTCCGCAAGGCCCGTTGCTGAAAAAGCCACTGCAATATGCCGCCGGCCAGAACGCCCCAGCTCATGGCAACAGCTACATTGCCCCCCCCCCAGTACCCGGCCAAAGCCGAAACAATAAGTACGATATTGAGAACACACGGTGCCAAGGCAGGCATGAGAAAATGCCCCATGGCGTTCAAAATGCCCATGCACAAAGCGACACTGGAGATAAAAAGTATATACGGAAAACAAATTTGGATGAGATGAACTGTGAGGCCGAACAAAACTTTGTCGTCCGTAAAACCAGGGGCTATAATCCGTGTCAGCCACGGGGCCAAAAGAACGCCCGCCGCCACCAATGCTCCCAAAATACACATGAGCCAGACTTGAACGGAACGTGCCAAGGCAAAGGCAGCCTCATCACCTTCGTCCGTTCGTATCCGGCTGAAGACAGGAATGAAGGCCATGGTCAGTGACCCTTCACCAAAAAGGCGTCGCAAAAGGTTCGGAACGCGAAAAGCTACAAAAAAAGCGTCCGACCCCAAGCCCGCGCCAAGAGCAAAGGCTACGACCACATCTCGCAAAAAACCAAGAATACGGGAAAGCAGCGTGGCACCACCCACCACAGCGGCATTGCGCGCCACCTCCCGGGAATGACTATTCAAAATGATACTCCATCGAGACCTACCAAGTACTGACGAAGAGTATCAATGCCCTTTTCCCCTGTCCAAATCAATCATGCAAACATTTTCCTACCGGGCAGGATGCATGTCTGAACGGTTTTTGGTACATCTTATAAGATACTGGTGTAATTACTTGTAGTAATTTTTCCAAATGTCGCTTAGTGGCGATAAGCTCAAAAAAATGGTCTTTCAAGAAAACCACCCGAAGATGACAAACATCCGGGCCGACTGGTTTATTCTGTAACACTTTGAGCTCATAAAAATGCCGGATTGAACCTTTCGGGAGAAAACGTTTGCCATGAAGACTCCAATCCTACTTATAGCATGTACATTCACCTTGCTTTTATGCGGCTGCTCCCGCCCCTCCCTGCCACCGTCGTCGAGCGTAAAGACACCGGATGAAGCCCGACAGCGTGTGACCAGATGGGCCTACTGGCTGCAGCATCCGGATCTTAGCGCTCTGGCTGAATACCCTGCCGATCTCGTGGTTATCGACTATTCCTACGATGGCACGGATGCCGGAGCCTTTACCCGCGATTCCATCCGCATGCTGCAGGAAGCAGGTAAAAAGGTACTTTGCTATTTTTCCATTGGTGAAGCTGAAACATACAGATTCTACTGGAATCAATCATGGGGCAAAACACCGCCCTCTTTTCTCGGCCTGGAAAACCCCGACTGGCCGGGAAATTATAAAGTCCGTTACTGGCAGCCGCAATGGATAAAGCAGGCTCTTGAGCCCTACATGGATCGCATCCTGGAAGCCGGATTCGACGGTGTATATCTGGATATTATAGATGCATATTGGTACTGGCACGAAACCGAAGATATCAGCGTCCGTAAAACAGCGGATGACATGGTTAGCCTTGTGGCCGACATTGCACGCTACATGCGCGGAAGACATGGAAAAAATTTCATAATCTGCCCACAAAACGCCTTGGGCATCATCAATGATGCATCTCCCAAATACAAAAAGCTTTATCTTGATACGATAGACATGGTCGGAGTTGAAAGTCTTTTCTTCAACATCTATAGCCTACAAGACCAACAATACAGATTGGGCTTACTTAAAGAATTCCACAGACACAATATTCCGACATTAAACATAGAATACATTAACAATTCGCAGTATGCGGAATATCTGAATAAACTCGCTGCAGCCTGTTTCCAAATAATTCCTTATCCGGCCGCTCCGGATGCTGCCCTAGATTCGCTCACCCCTGCGGATTGGAGGAGGAAAAAATAATAGTATTACAAGACGTGTTTTCGGCACAGTGCACATCTTCTTGCATTGCTTTTTGAGGCACAAAAACAAAATAATTGACTTTCCCCATTGTTGGCCATGTACTATAGTCATCAGAAATAATGCTCACAAAAAATATATACATTAACATTCAAGGGAGGTCGGGCATGAGGCGCTTATCCTGCATTATCGCCCTCACATTTCTGGCGCTGCTTACCGCATGCACCAATTCACACAGGGTTAATTACGTGCAAAGCCGTGAAATATCGGCACATAAAAGGTTCGTCGCCGTGCTGCCGCTGGTAAACCTCACTTCGCATCCATTCGCAGGACGTATTGTGGGGGATATTCTATCTTCGGAACTTTACGCAGCAACAAGTTTCACGTTCATGGAACGGACGGCAATGGCCGAAAAGATCAAAGGCAAAGACGACGACCTGGAATTTGTTATGGACAAAGCCGTAGCCCAAAGGTTGGGACGTGAACTCGGAGTGGATACGGTTGTTTATGGGTCTGTCACAGAATATCGCTACAAGCTGGGAATAGACCAGGATCCCGTAGTGGGAATAAATTTACGTCTGTTGGACGTTGGCTCGGGAAAAGTACTTTGGGCCAGCAGTATGTCCAAAACCGGCGGGTGTTGGTTCATCTGCGAAGATTCTCTTAACCGGCTGGCGCAGGATGTCTGCGAATCCATGGTAAAAGAAATGGCAGGGGAGTTGGATGGACAAAAATCCTAGCCGAATTCACGGCATTTTATTCTTCGGCATATTTATCGCTCTGCTTCTCTGTCTTGCGATTCCATCCCGCGGTACATGCGCCCACAAAACTTCTCAAGAGGTTTTACGCAACGTCCTTGTGCTTTACGACAGTTCCAACGGCCAGACTGCCTATACCAATAACTTCTTCCACCAAGGTCTGGCCCTGATTTTCAACTATTACGGCCTCGACTACGAATACCTCGACATAAACAAAACCGCCCTGCCCGATGATGCCCACATGGCACGTTACAGAGCGGTGATTTCCGTTTTTGAATCCATGTCCATGCGGGATCCTGCCGTGTATTTGAAATGGCTGCTGCACCAAATGGACATGAAACGAAAGGTTCTTGTATTCGGTTGGTTGGGAACGCAGTATCCAAACGACCAACTTGTGAATCCGGACCTTGCAGCCAAAGTCTACGAACGCTTCGGGCTGCGCTACTTACCCAACAAAACTATCAATAAGTCACTTCTTCACTACGATCACAAAGCTACAGGGTACGTGGAATTCGAACGCAACTATCCTATGTTCCCGCCCTTCGATTCCGTGACTCTGGCTCCAATTGAAGGCAAGGCCCAATTTCTTCTTACTGCCAAGGAACGCAATACCGATTTCGTTACTGCATACATCAGCATCAGCCCTTACGGGGGCTTTGCCCTGGCTGGCAGTATTTATTGGATGGACCCGTCCAGTTTCGCCCAAAAATGGTATCTCAATCCCTTTGCATTTTGCAAAGCAGCACTCGGACTCGACGACTTTCCGGCACCCGATCCAACCACCATCAGCGGGCTGCGTGCGGCCCTGGCCCACGTTGACGCCGACGGTTTCAGCGGCTTTACCAACATCGATACATCTGCAAACTGCGCTCAGGTCATGCGGGATGAAGTGTTCAAAAAATACGACTTCCCTACCACTTCTTCCATTATTGCCGCAGAGGTGAATCCTGCGGATATGGGCAATCCCAAGCTTGTTGAGACAGCCCGTTCCATTTTTGCGCTGCCAAATATTGAACCTGCATCGCACGCCTACACCCACCCCTTTTATTGGGATATGTCCAAAAAGGCAGCTGATGAGGATCGTTTTGATGTGGCTGGCGCATACAGCGCACCCGATTACATTTTCAATGCGACCTTGGAAATCAAAGCATCGTGTGCGTATGTCAGCACCCTTTCTCCTCCAGAAAAACCGTGCAAAGTTATCCTGTGGTCGGGGATGTGCAACCCGACGCGTAAACAGGTGATTATGGCCAACAAGGATGGCCTCCTAAACATGAACGGCGGGGACACTGTTTTTGACCAGGCGCATGACTCGCTCTTTACGGTTTCCGGGCTGTACAAAAAATTGGGGGACCAATACCAGATATATACGGGCCAAGCGAATGAGAACATCCTGACCAACCTTTGGACCGGTCCGTACTGGGGCTTTAACAACATCATCGAGACAATGATCCGTACCAATACCCCAAGACGGTTAAAGCCAATCGATATCTACTACCATTTCTACAGTGCGGAAAAAGTGGCCTCGCTCAATGCACTCAAACAGGTCTATGATTGGGTTACAAGCCAACCTTTGGCACCGGTGTTCACATCACAGTACATCGAAATGGTACTGGGATTCACAACAACCAAAATCCGCAGGATCGAACCAGGAAGCTACGAGGTCTCCAATTTCGGGAAATGCACAACCATGCGTTTCGCCCCCGACTCACCAGCTCCCGATTTACGGGTCTGCTCCAATGTTGCAGGGTGGGTCCGACGCCAGCAAGGGCTGTACGTGACCCTTGATGCAGGCACGAACAAGGCACTCATCGTATTCACCGGAGAAGGTGGAAAGGCCCGTCCCTTTGTCCGGCAGGCTACGGGAACAGTGTCCAACGTCCTTACGTCACAGAACACAATGTCTCTGCATTATAGTGGATGGGGCAATGGCTGGATGGAACTGGCCGGACTCCAACCGAACAAAGAATACACATTCAGCGTCGGAGGCAAAGCCGCCAAAAACCGTACAAATAAATACGGCAGACTGCACATAGAAAACGCAACAACCGGAGAAGTCGTTCTGAACCTGAAATAACCGGGGCAGGGACGATTGTCCTTGCATGGATGCAGGGAGGTTAATCCATGCGGCAAAACAAACATCTTATTACAGGCGTCTTGTACTTTCTGCTCTGCTTTTTGTTCTACTCCCCCTGTTCAGCCAAACCGCAAGCAACCCCAGTTCTCCGTAAAGTGCTGGTGCTTTTCGACGGCTCGAAAGGACAGGAGGAAACGAAGAACAATCTTTTTTATGATGGTTTTGCCATGGTCTTCAACTATTATGGTCTGGATTTCGACTATTTCGACATTGCCCGTACCAAAGTCCCCGACGACACAACCATGGCGAAGTACAGAGCGGTTGTTACGGTACTCGAGTCCATGTCCGTCCCAGCCCCGTCGATCGAACTCTCATGGATCGCTCATCAGATGGATAAGGGACGCAAGGTGCTCCTCTTGGGTTTGGAATTCACTACCGCAACAATCAGCCGCCTCTCCTTGGAAAACAAAAAGCAAGCTTCATTGGCCGCATATGAAATCACCGACTACTGCAGCTGTACACCACTACGTTACGCACCAGATGCTCCTGTGCCGGATATGGGGCTGAGCACAAACGTCATCGGCTGGCTCCGCCCCCCCCAGGGGCTTTACGTGCATCTCTCAGCTGATGCCAACAGGGCTTTGATAGTCCCTGCCGCAGGCAACACAATACCAACTCCACACATTCACAGGGCTACGGGAACCATCAGCAACTTTCATAAGGCCGGTCAACATTTGCGCTTTTCCTACCGGGGCTTCGGTAGCGGATGGATAGAACTGGCAGGGCTTCTTCCCAATACCCCATATCGTATCCAGCTGAAAACAGGCGAAATTAAGACATCGACAGATACAAAGGGCCAGCTGCGCATTGAAGACATGGCAACCGGCAACATGGAGATACTGCCGCTTTGAAAATCGGCTTCTTCCGCTTTTTCCTTTTTACAGCCGTTATCGTGGGGCTGAGCGTGGCGGTATTTCCGTTCAAACGGAATATGGTGTTTCTGTACATAGAATCCGGAGAAGTGAAACAAGCCACGTCTGTTCTCAAGGAACTGCTCGCAGAAAACCCGGACGACTTTCGTATCCTTATGGCAGGGGCCACACTGGCAA
The DNA here is from genome assembly GCF_049723905.1 of Desulfovibrio sp. 7SRBS1. Lineage (NCBI taxonomy): Bacteria > Pseudomonadati > Thermodesulfobacteriota > Desulfovibrionia > Desulfovibrionales > Desulfovibrionaceae > Desulfovibrio > Desulfovibrio sp. 7SRBS1. Next base: position 1,043,114 of record NZ_JBJKFD010000001.1, read on the forward strand.
TCTACGAAGGAGAGCCGAACAATGCCATCAAGATGGTACGTCATGCCCTGAAACAGAAACCTCGCAATCTGCTGGCCCTGCACAGGCTTGCCCAATACCTGGAATGGAACGTCCGGCCCAGAAGTGCCATGGCCGTATATGAAAAAATTATCGAAATTGATCCCAAGGACCGGGAGGCCCTCAACAAGGTCATCAATTTCACCCGCTACTTTTATCTCCCCGACGTGGAGAGTCAGGCTCTGGCGCAGCTCATTCTGCTGCCCACATCCCAAAAGGCCAAACCGCATAATATCTACCAACAAGCGCTGGCTCCCGATCTGCTTGCTTTGGCGCAAAGACGTCAAAAAGACGGATACGATCCCCTCCCCGACCTGCTCATGCAACGGCTCTACATTTTAGGGGAACTCTATAAAGCAGAACTGGCCGAAGAGCCGCCTCCAAATCTCGACCAATACGTAATCTACGCATTGGAGAGATTTCTCATCAGCGATTCCAGCAAGGAAGGACAGAATTTCGCCGCCCGAATGGACAGGCAGGCCAAATCCGGCATTAAATACCAACTGACATTGGCGACCGTGATGCGATGGGACGGACTGGCCAAGGAAGCTGTTACCTACCTTGGGGAGCTTGAAAAGAACTATCCAGACAACGAGCAAGTACTTCTGGCCATTACCCAGGCAGGACGAGATGCCAACGATCTGCTCACAGTGGAGCACGCTTTTGAGCGGCTGGTGGATTTGCAGCCCGACAACCAGACTTATGTCTCCAATCTGTCCGACGTGTACATAGAAAATGAAAAATACGACAAAGCCTACGGGATGTTAAAAAAACTGGTCGACCTGGGCAGAAACCTTGTAGGCCTGCTCAAAAAGCTGATCACCATCGCTTTGTACAGCGGAGATCAGAACATGCTCCGCTCCGCATCACACGAAGCCGAAAAGGTGGACCTGGACGACCCCGCTCTTCTGGAAAGCCGAGCGGAAGTTTACGAAGCTTTGGACGAACCAGCCAAAGCCTTCCCTCTGTACATCCGGCTGGCACAAAAGGAACAGAAGCTGGAGTATGCAGAAAACGCCCTGCGCATTGCTGTACAGACAAACGAAGTAGAGAATGTACAGCTTGCAGCCGACACGGGCAGGAATATCGCTCCGCACAATGCGGACTTTTGGAAGCAGGTTGCTGATGCCTACCTTGGAGTGGACCACCCTGAACTTGCTTTTAAGGAATTTCGCAGTGTTGCCATGCTTCGCAAAACACCGGATGCAGTACTGCGCATGCTCGAGATAGCAGGTTTTTCAGGACGCGAGGACATTGTGGAAGAGGCAACCAGGGAAGCTGCCCGTCTCCAGCCAAAATCAACGGAAGTGGCTGCTCAATCTGGAGAAATTTATCTTTGGCAGGAAAAGCCGCGCAAGGCATATCCATTTTTTCTTCGTGCCGCAGAGCTTTCCAAGGGCAACAAAAAACGAGTGGACCGCATGATCGAGGTTGCCTCCTTTGTAAACGACAATGTCCTTTTCCAAAAAGCCGTCAACGAAGCGGTTCGATTGCGCCCGAAAGACGCCATGCTTCGGAGGACAGCAGCCCAGCTTTTGATAGCCCAGGGCAACAGCGAGGAAGCTATCAAAAACTTGCAGGTATACTTGAAGCAAAATCCCAAAGACAACGAAGCACGCAAACAACTCGCCTACCTGTTGCTTTGGACCGGCAAGGGCAACATCGGTGAAGATCAAATGCAGTTGCTTTCCAAAAGCCGGATGCAGGATCCCCCATTCCTTCAGGAATGGGCCAGATATGCAGAAAATGCCGGGCTGGACGAACAGGCTTTTCAACTCTACCAACGCCTGCTCACCATTTTCCCAAGCTCGCGCGAGTACAGGGAATCTGTCATCCGACTTGCCGGATATACCAACCGTCCTGAGACCGTCGCCAAGCTGCAAGCCCAAGATTCGGATGCACATCCAGATGATTTCTATATGGCATTCAAAGCAGGCACAGCCTGGAGCCAGGCCGAGAATATTCCCGAAGCCGTCCGTTACCTGGAACGAGCTCAGACACTTCGTCCCAACAATATGGACACGCTCCGGACACTCGCCACCAACTACGGATATGCCAACCGTCCCGATCGCATGATTGCCTCGTACGAAAAGGTTGTTGCCAACGGCACCAAGCTCTCTTCTGAAGAAACGCTGCAGCTGGCTCGCGGATATGTGGATACAAACAAAGGCGCAAAAGCCATCCCGCTGCTAAAAGATATTCTTAATCAGACGCCACTCCCCAAAGAACAGGCCGTGCTTTTGGCTACGGCCATGCTCCAGGCCGGACGCTTTGCAGAAGGCACTGCCATTTACCGGCAGTTGGCCCAAGAACACCGCTCCGACCCGGTCTTTCTTGCCGATGCAGGCGACCAGACCATGTTCGCGGGCGATCTTCAAATGGCTCTCGAATTCTACAAGCAATCGCTCGCAATCCAGCCGGACAACCTGCGTGCACTCCGCGGTTCGGGTATAATTTACGCCCAAACCGGAAGTACCCAACAGGCGATTCGCGACTTTCGTCGCTATAACCGGCTTCGTCCAGACGATCCGGAAGTCCGCTTCCAGCTGGGCGAACTTCTCGACGCCAACAACCGAAAAGCACAGGCAAACAAAGAATACAAAAAAACATTGCGGCTTCTGAGAGAACAGGCTGCCGCACCGAACACTCGGCAGGCGGTCAACTGAATATGAAAAACCGTCTGACAATTTTTAGCATGTTTTTGTCCACAAGCCTTCTCCTGGGCCTTGCTGGCTGGCTATATGCTGCCCAACCCGGCAACAGCGGGACCTACACTCCCTTTATCACTCCGCAGCCTCTGCAGACGAAAGCTCAGGCAATACAGACAACGCCAACACCTGCCCCAACACAGGACGATCCACGGATTCCCATTACTCCCAGGCAGCGGGATCTCCTCATAGCCCGAATTCTTTCGCGACAGGGATATTACGCGGATGCATTCAAGCTGTACCGGAACCTTGAAAAAAAATATCCAGGCGATACCGAAATCCAAGGATACTACGCGGAAACCCTGATCACCCACCAGGATTATGACCAAGCGTTGCAAATACTGAATAAAATACTCAAGCAAAACCCGAACGACCCACTTTCGCAAAGCCTCATGGCCAGAATATATCTGGAACATGAAAATTACCGCGGCGCCTTTCCCTACTATGAAGCCATACTGGAACGGCAGCCCGGCGACCTTGGCACAATGGGAGACTATGCGTCCGCGGCAAGAAGTGCTGGAGACTGGCAACGGGCGCTAGCCATGTACCAACGCATTCTGGAGGCCGCCCCCAAAAATGACGATGCATTTCGTGCGGTAGAAGAGATCACCAGGGAACGGACATCTGCTCTGTCCGTGGGGACGAGATTTTACAACCAGGGTGGCAATAGCCAGACCAACTCCATTGCAGCCAGCTTCGAAACCCAATTGAGCAGCAAGGTTCGACTGGAAATCGATCAGCTGTGGGTTGATATCCGTCGGCTGGAACAGGAATTTACTCCCTCAATTTACGAGCAGCTGAACATGGTAACGGCCAAAGTTCGTTACGAAATCACTCCACAACTGGACGTATATGCAGGGCTTTCACCATACACGGGATACCGGGACTCCTTTGCCTCCACTGCCGGTCTCAACTATACCCTTCGGAAGCTTGGCGAACTGGGTCTGAACGGCTTCCTCAATATGCCCTGGTACGATCCCACCGACGCAGTGCTTTACGGTGGGAATTACGATATGCTGCAGGCGACCTACAGCACGGCCCTCAACGAGAACTGGAGCATAAACTTTGCTGCAGAACTTTGGGATTACCGTTTGGAAGACCAGCAGTATGGAGAGAAAAAGACCTTTTCCGCACAGATTACCCGGCGTCTCCCACTGCTTCCCGGTCTCTCGGCAAGTTACGGCTATTACAGGTCCATGTTCAACTATATGGATGACCAAAACAATCCCGTGGACATGCTGGAAAACGAGGCTGTTCACAGCCTGAGTCTCTATTGGGAACAACAGTTTTCCAAGCATCTGGTCCTCGTGCTGACCGGAGGATTGAGCCAGGATGAATTCAAGTCCAGAACCAACTATTTCTTTGCGCCTTCGTTGCGTCTCCGGATTGGCAACCGCATAGAGCTGGAGACCGGGGTTGAGTATCAAAGTGATGAAAACACAGCTGACGGCGGTGAATCGACAGCCTTCACAATGGATATGAGGATTCTCTTCTGATGCAAGGATACAACACTGAAGATACCCCCTCCCGCTCTGAAGAGCAGGAATGGAACAATACCTCGGTGCAAAAGCCGCCCCGCGAATCTGCAACTTCTGCAGCAAACTCGCCTGCGACTCTCGGTGTACCTCCGCAAACTCCGGAAAAAGCCCTTAACATTCCGGAGCTGCGGCATACAAAAAATGATCTGATGGAAACCATTCTTGGATTTTCACTGCTCACTGCACTCAACTTTTTCTGGTTTTCAGGAGACATCGGATTTCTTGAGACGCCTTTTCATCCATACCTGCTCGTCATCCTGCCCATAGCCGCCAGGTACGGATTTCGAGGTGGTTTGTTTTCCGGTCTGCTGGCCGCCCTGCTCTATTTCGTCTTCCGGGTATACACGAGCACAGACCCCTCGTTTCTCGATTACATTCAAATAGATTTCTGGGGCATGCCCACGATTTTTGCTGTTGTAGGGATAACCCTGGGAGAAATCCGAGAAACGCAGAAAACCCGTTACCGTCAACTGTTCCTGGAAAAAAATGATCTTGAAATAGCCTATCTGCAACTTACCGAGCAATTCGACGCTTTAAGCAAGGCCAAACGCGAAATAGATACCCGGATCATATCCCAGGAACAGACACTCAATACACTGCATGAAGCCGCGCAGGCCCTCCGAACGCTTCGCTTGGAAGACATCTACCCGGCCGTTCTCAAAATGCTTGCAGACTACCTCCATGTGGAAAAAGCCTCCATCTATATGTTCAACGAGGAAAACAACCTGCTTAATCTGACACAGGCTTTTGGACATGATGACAATACGCTTCCGGCAACCATTACACCTGGGCAGGGAATCCCGGGGGAATGCTTCAACAAGGCAGAACCTGTCACGCTGCCCATGGAACTCCGGCTCAGCCACAATATGTCAGGGGAAGTTCTCATGTCCGCCCCCATTGTCAAACCATCCAACAACAGCGTGGCCGGGGTGCTCAATGTGGAAAAAATGCCGTTCCTCAAATTCAACACCGAAACCATCAAAATGGTCGGGCTTATGGCCGACTGGTGCGGTGCAAGCATTGATAACGCAATCATTTACGAGGACACCAAAGACAAACTTATAGCCGACGAAATAACCGGTGCGTTCACCCCGGAATATCTGCATTACCGGCTCAAGGAAGAATTCGCCAGGGCAAGGCGTTATAATACCATAATGTCAATTATCTTCCTGGAAATAGTTGATTTCAAAGAATTCTCTGCCACAACCAAACGCGATGTACTCATGGTGCTCTCTCTGGTTCTCAAAAACCTGTTGCGAACTGTGGATTTGCTTTTTCTGCATGGAAAGCCGGGGAAATTCATCCTGATGCTTCCCTCCACACCGGCAAAAGGGGCTGAAATCGTAGTAGACAAGGTGCTTAAGGAATTGAAGGAATTTAAATTCAAGCCATACGCCGATAACGACCAGGAGTTGACCCTTCACAATGGTGTGGTTGAATACGGCGCGAATTTGGAATCTCCAGAGGAAATGATACGCTTGGCAGAACGGAGGGCCGATGGCACCGAATAGTGCGACGTCATCCATAAAGCTTCACCTCAAGCATCCAGTTTATTTTATCACTGCAAGCGTGGTGTCCCTCACATTGGAAAGCATGGCCGTATGGTTGGCTTTTGCATATTTTTCAGGAAAGTCCTCTATCTTGGGCCCTGTAGCAATACTCCTGCATCTTCTGGCTGCAACCTGCTTCATGCTGTATCGGCCGAAAGACAACACCATCGAAACTAAGCGCTCGAACGATGATACCTACTACCATCGACTTTTCGCAATGCTCATATTTTTCCTCCCAGGTATAGGCATTCTTGGAACAATCACGACGTTCATTTCGGCCGGAGTTATTCTGCGCCGCCAGGGGCTGGCAGAATCATACGAAGAAGGATTCAAAATGGAAAAAGAGATGCTTTTCCTTAATGAATCCACTGCCAATATCATTCAGGATGAACTGTCCATCGAACCCATTGTTGATATCCTCAACGGCAATGACGTGGCGCTCAAACGAGGCAGTATTTCCCTTTTGCGCAAAATAAAGGACAAACGAGCCGTGGAGTTGATCAAAAAATGTCTTGCCGACGAGAGTTCGGAAGTTCGTTTCTACGCCCACACCGCGCTCACCCGAATAGAGGCAGACTACGCGGAACAGATCAAAGACGCGCAGGCCCGTTACACAGAGGAAAAAACACCGTACGCAGCCAGGGCGCTGGCCCGCATCTACCGACGCTACGCATCCAGCGGACTGCCGGAAGACAGTATCCTCGTGCAATACATGAAGGACGCCAGAGACCTGTACGAAAAGGCACTTGATGCCGACCCGACCGATTCTCGCCTGATGTTGACCCTGGGCAACCTGTGCGCCGAGATGAAAGACTACATGGCTTCGGAAAAATACTTTCGTATGGCAGTAGATATCGCCGGTTGTCAGATCGAGGCAGGCCTGGGTATATGCCGCGCGCTTTACGAAACCGGGCGTATCGAGGAGCTGGCACATTTTACCCAAAGGCTTCGCCAAATGCCGCATGCCCAGTCCCTGAGTCCCGAAAAGCAGGCCGTTTACAACCTGTGGACCCAAGATAATGACAACGAGGAACTACAGCAATCCGAAGCAGCTCCGACCGGGGGGACGGCATGACACGCGAATACGATGTCTGCCTGCTCTTGGAAGGGACATACCCCTTTATCTCGGGCGGTGTATCCAGCTGGCTCCACCGGCTCATATCCGGCCTCCCGGAACTCTCCTTCACCGCGGTGTGCATTCTTCCTTCAAGCAAGGAGGAATGGCCCCTTCGCTACGATATTCCAGCTAATTTTTCCGGTTATAAAGTAATATATCTGCATGATATTCCAGAACTTGGATTCAAGCTTTTCAGGCCAAAGACTCTTCCTGCAGACAATGAAATCCAGAATTTCCATTTTCAGATGAGTCAGGGTGATTTCAGCGGACTGAAGAAAATGACAGAGATTTTCCACGGGAAAAATAAAGCTGTTCCCTCACTCTATGAACTCATCCACGGAAAGTCGGCCTGGAATATATTCGAGGATCTTTATCAGTCTACAGCACCGGAAAATTCGTTTTTAGACTATTTTTGGACCTACCGCTTTACACACCTGCCTATGTTTAAAATGCTCATGCAGGAAATTCCCAAAGCAAGGGTCTACCACACAATTTCCACTGGGTATGCGGGCCTCCTTGGGGCTGTAGCCCGCATGCGTACCAAGCGTCCCCTTTTGCTTACCGAGCACGGCATCTACGTAAAGGAAAGAAAAATAGAAATATCCCAGGCGGAATGGATTTACGTAGCAGGCCGGGAAAAGATGCACGTACAACGGGAGCTGGGATCATTTCAGAAAATGTGGATCAAAATTTTCGAATCTTTGGGACGCATCACCTACGAAGCCTCGTCCAAGATTTACACCCTTTACAGCGGCAACCAAGAACTGGAAATCCAGGAAGGGGCCGATCCTGAAAAATGCGAAATCATTCCCAACGGCATCAACGTGGAACGATTCCAAGACCTCAAGCCGCCCGAATACCCCACTCCGGACCAACGAAAATTCGTCATCGGATTCGTAGGCCGCGTCGTCCCCATCAAAGACGTCAAAACGTTTATCCGGGCTATCAAGATAGCTTCCATGGAGCTGGGAGATTCCTTTGAAGCCTGGATTATGGGCCCCAACGAAGAAGACGACAACTATTACAAAGAATGTGCAGATCTGGTAAACATACTGGGGTTGGAAAACATCATTACGTTTACAGGCAAAATCAATGTCATGGACTATTATCCACTGCTCGACCTGATCGTCCTTACCAGTATCAGCGAAGCCCAGCCCCTGGTCATTCTGGAAGCAAACTGCGCCGGCATTCCTTGCGTTGCTTCGGATGTTGGCTCCTGCCGGGAACTGCTTGAGGGAAGAACACGCAGAGACAGGGCTGTGGGGCCCTCCGGCATTGTCACGCCTGTCGCGGATCCGGGGGAAACCGCCAAAGCCATTACAACGATTCTGCAGGACTTTTATAAACGACAGGCCATGTCTTTTGCCGGACGTATCCGGGTGGGTACCTTCTACCGGGAATCCGACCTGAACCAGAAATATCTTTCCATATACAAGGAGCACATGGCTCTTGAGGACTTTGCGGAGTAAAACGTGGCAGGTATAGGTTTCGAACTCAAAAAAATACTCAAGCGTGATTCGTTTCTCAGCGAAATCACGGCCTACCTCTACGCAGCAATGGTTTCCAGCGGACCGTGGCTGATAAGCGTTATGTGCCTGTCCGTCCTGGGACTTTACAGAGGATTTGGCGAAGCCAGCCTGGCAAACGAAATATTCCGGTCCACGGTCGTCTATACCTATGCATTTTCACTCGTGTTCGTGGGGGTCATTCAACTGGTCGCCACCCGCTATCTGGCCGACCGTTTTTATCTTGGCGACGACAAAATAACTTTGACCACCTATTTCACCTGCGTGCTCATTATCTTGGGCACAGGATCGGTGCTCATGTCCTTTGTATACATGTTTTTCCATGTATCCTTTTTGTACAAGTTGACCAGTGTCCTGCTTTTTCTGATCGTCTGTCTTATCTGGCTGGCCATGATCTTCCTCTCCACCATCAAGGACTACATAAGCATCGTCCTTGCTTTTGCCGCAGGAGCAGGCATCAGCATTGGAACCGCCCTCTTGCTGGCCCGCGTCTGGGGGCAGGAAGGTTTCCTCATAGGCTACACCGTAGGCCAGGCCGTCACCTTCTTCTGGCTTTTGGCCCGCATGCTGGTCGAGTTCGAACCAGGGAAGACATGGGACCCGGGACTCATTCGGTACTTTGGGAAGTACTGGGATCTGGCTATAATCGGAGTTGTATACAACCTGGCAATATGGATCGATAAAATCGTCTTTTGGCTTGCCCCGGACGCACGGACCATAGTCCCCTATTTTCTTACGCACGACATGTACGAAGGGCCGGTCTTTTTCGCCTATCTGACCATTGTACCGACTCTCGCCATTTTTCTGATCAAGATCGAGACCCGCTTTTACCTGCACTATCGCAACTATTACGCCAAAGTCATGGACAAACGCCCACTTGCCCACATACTTGAAGAAAAAGAAATGATGGTTATCATGCTCAAGGAGAGCATCCGGGAGGTATTTATTATTCAAGGGGGCGTTACGGTACTCTGCATCGCTTTTGCCTCGCAGTTGGTGAAGGCTGCCAACCTTATTCCCCTTCAGATTCCCCTGTTTCGCATCTGCCTGATAGGAGCCTTTCTCCAGGCCTGCCTGTCCATGGCTATTATTGTTTTGTTTTACTTTGATTTGCGCAAAAAAGTTTTGGCCGTCAGCCTTATGTTTCTGGCAACGAACTGGCTTTTCAGCTACATATCAACTCGGCTTGGGTTTGCATTCTATGGCTACGGCTACTGCTATTCCTGCCTGCTGAGCCTCCTGTTCGCGACGAAACTCATATCCGACAGCATCAATGACTTGGAATATATAACTTTTGCCAAGCAGCCACTGGCCTAGGCATGACAATATACACAGTTTAGGGAGAAATAATGAGCAAGGGTACCTGCTTAGTAACAGGTTGTGCCGGATTCATCGGCAGCCATCTTACCGAATACCTTTTGGACAACGACTGGTCCGTGGTGGGAGTGGACAATTTCTTTTCCGGCTACGCCCGCAACATGAGTACTTTTCAGGACCATCCGGCCTTCATTTTCATGAAGCGTGATATCCGTGATGCCAATCTGATCATGGAAATAACCGAAGATATCGGCCCATTGACGGCAATTTTTCATCTTGCAGCAGTGGTCAGCGTTCCCTATTCCGTGGAACATCCGGAAGAGACCATGGAGATTAACTACAACGCATCCATTTCTCTGCTGGCAGACGCGTTTTCCGCCAATGTAGAAACATTCATCTTTGCCGGTTCCGCCGCAGAATACAGCGACACAAACATTATTCCGACACCAGAAGATGCAGCGACGGACAGCACCCGTCACAATAGTCCCTATGGGAAGGCAAAGTACCTGACATCCAAGGCTGTGGAAGCTTCGGGCCGTGGGTGTGCCCTGCGTTTTTTCAACATTTACGGCCCAAGACAGGACCCGGCCAGTCCCTACAGCGGTGTCATTTCGCGCTTCATCGAGCATGGCTTAAAGAATAAACCGCTTACCGTATTCGGCGACGGAGGACAGACCCGCGACTTTCTGCACGTACATGATGCTGTCCGAGTCTATGCGTGCGCCGCAGGAATGGTAGCGAATCCCCCATTGCGTGGGATTTACAACGTAGGCACAGGGTTGGTCACATCCATACTGGAGCTGGCAGCCACCCTGAAAATTGCTACCAATAATGACAAAGAGATTGAATTTCTTGATGAACGGCCGGGAGATATCCGCCACTCTCTGGCCGACATTTCCAAACTCCTGCGCGATACCGACTTCCAGCCATCCCTGACTCTGGCTCAAGGCTTGGACGACACGGTTGTATGGGCCCAAAAAGAACTGAAGAAATAGAAAGGCCTAAACCAGGGTCGTGTCCTCATGGGCATAAGCCGGAGCGCAGCAGCACAGCATGACCAATGGCTCGTTTCCAGTGTTTCGGACACTATGCGGCGTTCCCGGCGGAATAAGCACAGTGTCTTTGGGGCTTATGGGAAAGGTCTCGTCACCAAGCCGCATTTCTCCGGCCCCGGATGTCACGTGGTACAGCTCCTCCGTCTTCATATGCACATGGTGTTCAGTACTTTTCCCCGGTCCGACCTTGGCCTCGGCCAAACTCTGCTTACGAACGCAATGCGTTCCAGGATGCATCAGCTCTCGAATTTCGGAAGCATCCTTGGTGATGTAAGGAACAATGTCGGCATAGCACGTTTTCATAGGCTCTCCTTATAGAAGCTCCAACAGATGTTCTCACCAAAAAACAAAGGGGTTTTACGTACCGGAAAAGTCTTTCAACTCTATCCGCTGTAAAACCCCTTGTTCAATTTCGTTACGCCGGTTGTCCGGCTGCCTTTTAGAATATCTGCTTGAAGAGATCTTCTCCCTGCGTCTTTTCACCTTCAAGTGACGACGCACCGGTAGAAACCTCCGTAGGCTCGGTTCCTGTTTTAAAAGGCAAAAAGTAACTTTCCTCAGTATTGGGGCCTGCCAGCAAACCATTTTTTCCATCAATCCGAACCATGGTGATTCCAGACGGCTGCGGAAAATCCTGGGACGGGTATTCGGCTTCGACAAGCTTCCGGTAATCGACCCATATGGAAGAGGCGGCACGCGATCCTGTCTCCCACTTGCCCATGGCCCGATGATCGTCGAATCCGACATACACGCCGGTCAGCAGATAAGGCGTGTACCCCATGAACCAGGCATCGCGTTCGTCGTTACTGGTACCGGTTTTACCTGCCACAGGACGCTGCAATACCCTTGCGCGCCATCCCGTACCATCCTGTACAACCTGTTTCATCAATCCGGCCATAATGTAGGCCGTTTGTGGGCTGATGGCATCTTTAACTTCAGGCTCGCTGTTGAACAGTTCGTCTCCCCAAGCACTGGTAACACGCAGGATAAGACGCGGCTCGACGATGGTCCCTCCACGTGCAAAAGCAGAGTAGGCCTGGCAGAGATTAAGCAAAGTCACTTCAGCAGAACCTAGTGCCATGGACAGATCCTTTCGGAATTCTGCTTTCAGTCCAAGTGCCTGTCCGCGCTCTATAATCTTATCCAGGCCTATTTTCTGGGCAACACGGATAGTTACAAGGTTGCGCGATTTAACCAAGGCCGTCCGCAAGATAGTGGGGCCGTAAAATACGTTTTCAAAGTTTTCCGGCTTCCAGACCTTGTCGGTGCTATAGTCGGTATAAACAATAGGGGCATCCAGCATGACGGTTGCCGGAGTAAGACCGCTGTCGAAAGCCGCCGAGTAAACGATTGGTTTGAATGCAGACCCTGGCTGACGTTTTGCCTGTGTAGCCCGGTTGAACTGCGAACGGGCGAAAGAATAACCGCCAGAAAGCGCCACCACATTGCCGGAGTCCGGTTCCATGGAGACGATAGCTCCTTCCACGATGGGACGCTGCTGCAGCTTGAGCTGCCAAACGTCGGGGTGGTCCTTGTCGCTATGCGGCTCTTCCGCAACTTCGGCCCAAACCACGTCACCGGGTTTGACCACAAGCGTTGCATCTTTGATGGAGGGGACTTCATCAGTAGCTTTTTTGATATCCGGTGTGCGACACCAATGCATGGTGGCCACGGAGATATATCCCTTGTACGTACCTATCCGGACCTTGGCCCCCAGCTTGTTTACCTCGGTAACAAGCACCTTGAACCATTCGCCCGGCGCGAGACTCCCCTCGGAAACGGCTTCCTCGGTCAAGAACGTGTCGTATTGATCCCGCGTAAGCGTTTCAAGAGGGCCATGCCATCCACGTCGCCTCGTAGACTCCTCAAGTCCACGCTTAAGCGCCCCTTCGGCAGCCACCTGATGGTGCAGATCGCAGGGCGTATAGATATGCAATCCGCCTTCATATACGGTATCTTCACCGTATTTTTCCACGGCCCAGCGACGAACCTCTTCCAGATAATATGGACCGTTCTGCCAGGAAGGGTCGGCAATGCTCTTCAGGACGATTTTCTCATCCAGAGCAGCCTTTTCCTGCTCCGGGGTAATCCAGCCACACTCCACCATCTGCCCGAGCACATAGCGCTGACGGATAAGTGCTGCCTCCATATGCTTGTACGGATCATAACGACTCGGCGCAGGGAGAAGACCGGCTATGATAGCTGATTCCGCCAGGGTCAAATCCTGAACATGCTTGCCGAAGTAGGTTCTGGAAGCAGCTTCCACGCCATACGCTCCGGCTCCGAGGTATATTTGGTTCAGATAGATGGTAAGGATTTCCGCCTTGGTCAGGTAGAGCTCCAGGCGATATGCCAGAATGGCTTCCTTGATTTTCCGTTTATAGCTTTTTTCAGGAGTCAGGAGCAGGCGCTTGATGACCTGCTGAGTGATGGTACTACCACCCTGTTTGATATGGCCGGACTTCATGTTCTTGAGCATGGCACGAAAGATTGCCATGGGATCCACGCCATCATGGCGATAGAACTGAGCGTCTTCCGCTGCAAGAAAAGCCTTGGGAAGATAGTCCGGCATATCCGCAAGCTTCACCAAAAAACGCTTCTGACGGTAGAAATACCCAAGGACATCGCCGTCCCGTGTATACACAGTCGTTACAAGTGCGGGCTTGTAATCGGTTATATTCTTGAATCCGGGCAAGTCTTTGGACGCCCACATGTACAGCCCCACAGCGCCCCCGACTCCAAGAAGGGCAAGAACGGAAAACACAATGATGCTGCCTATGAAGAATTTTTTCATTATTTTTCTCTTTGCAGCCGCAACGTAACAACAGGATCGCCGCTTTTGGGCGGCAACCCCCATGCCAAACGCAAACGGGCATGCAGGTCAAAAACCTTGGCTTTGCTCATGGACATGCTGTCCAAAAGTCTGGTGATGGTTTTGGCCTCTCGGATTGCCAAACACTGAGGCCCCAGGGCTACTATTTGTCTGCCCACGGTCCATAGAGGAAAAAGTCTGCAGTAATACGGTCGGACTTCCTGCGGCAAAAGGCACCCGGTTTCCCCCAACAATGCGCAGGTCCCATCCTTTTTGGTGGCAAGACGAAAATGTGCACGCCGGGGCAAGAACAACTTTTTAACCAAACCTTCTTCTCCGGGAAAAAGACGGCAGACATTGGACACAAAGGCCGTGGTGTTTTCCTGACCGGTAAACCAACCTTTTGCGTCCCAAACAGTGCGTATGGCCTCCATCTCGAAGTCGGACAAAGGAAAGCAGACCTCTTCCTGACCAGGAAAAAGCCTGCAGCAGGTTTCTCCCTGTGCTGCGCAACGAGCACAGACACTGGGATCGTTTGAATTAATTCCTTGTTCTGATTGTTTCATGGATGGATGGAGGTTTTAGTCAAAAAAGAGTGCCAACAATACGGATAGGACAACACGATGTCCAGAGACAGAGATAAATTCATATATTCCAAAATGATAAGAGAGAGATTGTTATGGTCTGAAGTTCATAAGCCGGACGGACCACACGTTGTCCGGGACGGCCGAACCGGATTCCAATATATTTATACAACCGTAGTCCTGTTCCAATCGAAAAAGATTTTCCAGGGGCATCCCCAAAAGATGGCAGAGAACTGTACGGTTGACCCCTCCATGAGCGATCACCGCAATAGAAGCTCCCGTCGGTGCTCTCTCGACCACTTCTTCCAAGGCTTGTACCGCCCGTTGTTGGACATCGGCAAAACTTTCTCCGTCCAGGGGGCGATAGCGGGCTATGTTTTTTCCCCTTTGCTCATACTCACCAGGGTAGGCTGCACGGACCTCGTCCACACTCAAATTTTCCCAAGCCCCAAGATTTATTTCCTTCAGCTCAAGGACCGGAGTGCAGTTCAGCCCTAAAAATTCATTTACACAGGCCGCACTCCCCATAGTACGCCCCAGCGGACTTGCGTATACGGCCTTGATGCCCTTTTGTGCAAGCCATTCCCCTGCCCTTCGCATCTGCTCCATGCCATTTTCCGTCAAGGACAATTCGCTCTGCCCCACAAAACGACGCGGCGTACGTTGGGTTATTTCCCCATGGCGCAGAAGATAAACTATCTTTCGGCTCATTTGCCCAGTCCTTTAGCAGACAGCAGGGTTTCTATATCGCTCCCGATGCTACGTTCAACCATGGCCAAAAGGCCGAGTGCATTATTTTTTCTTCCCTGAATTGCGGCACAAGCCTCTGCATCGTCTGCATATTGGGCCAATTTCTCGTCGAACCGTTGTGACACGCTAAGGCGCATAGGCCCCCGGACCAGCTTGTCGGCAAGACAAACTACGGCTTTTTCCGTAAGGCGCCCATCCGACGGTGGAGGAACATCCCTGTGCGCAGCAACAATCTCCGCCATTTCCGGCAGGCCCATGGACGCTAGCACACGGCCACCTTCCAGCTCGTGCTTGGGAGCACCCTTGGCCAAGTCATGTACAAGGGCGGCGGCATACACCAAATTTTCATCCAGCGCTGCACCGTGGCTATTCAGAGCCTGCACCAAAGCCAATGCCACATCGGCAACTCTGTTGCCGTGCGCCACTCCCATGGGGGGCAGACAGAAAATATCCTGAAGGGCCTTGGCTTCGTCTTTGTCCGGAACACCCAAGGCCTCCACGCGAAGTTTTGCCGCCTGAAATGCTTCTGGTGTATCCATGTCCAAAAGGATGTTCCGATCAAACGTGGGCACGTCCAGAGTGGCAACGTCAGGTGCCTCAAGCACTGTTCGCAGTCCGCCCTGTCCGTCATGGGCAAGGATGGCCGAAATTAATTCCGCGCTGATCAAGGGAGGATGACCGCGCTCCCCCTTAAATGTGGGAAAGACCACCTGCTTGCCGCCTGAAAAGGCCTGGACAAGCTGCCGGACAACCCAGGGGCGAATCAAAGGGATATCCACGGGCAGAATAAAAAAGCCGTCCAAGCCTGTTCGCAAAGCACGTACACCCGCACACACAGAGGTAAACATGCCCTGCTCGTACTCAGGATTAAGAACAGTACACGCACCAAGCCGTCCAGCTTCCGCAGCCACTTCTTCGCCCCTGTGACCGGTCACCACGAGAGTCTGGCCACAATCTGCAAACAACTCGACGGCCCTCTGCAGGGCACTCTTTCCCGCCAGGGAAAGCAAAGGCTTAAACGCGCCCATGCGTGAGGAAAGTCCTGCGGAAAGTATTATCGCCCCGAAGTTACGCATCAGCCCTTCTCTCTGTCCATCCTTCCGGACGACCATCAGACCTTCCCAGCCCGGACCGCGATAAGCTCACCAACAATACTCACGGCAATTTCCTCCGGCGTATCCGCACCAATGGACAGACCGATAGGACTGTACACACGGTCGATATCTGCCTGGGCAAATCCATCCTGCAGCAGGCTGGCATAAGTGGCTTCGCGCTTTTTCTTACTGCCTATCATACCTATGTACCCGGCCGGGGTGCGCAAGGCCTGCGCCAAGACCTCACGGTCCGCCTGGTGCCCGCGAGTTACGATGACGATATAACTATCCTCACCCATTTCGTCCCTGCCAAAACAGTCGGAAAAATCGTCAAGCACCCGCACCTCATGGACATCGGGAAAGCGTTCACGGTTGGCAAATTCGTCACGGTCGTCCATCACCACGGTCGAAAATCCGGTCATGGAAGCAACCTTGGCCGTGAAATAGGAAACGTGCCCAGCCCCGATGATATACAACATTCCCCTGCTGGCTGCTGGCTCTACGAGAAAAAGAGTCTCCCCTTCCTGCACGGTAAAGGGATCTCTGGTCCGTACTCCCCGGCTGATGACCTCCAACGGCAGCAAATCGGCATGGGAAGCCGACTTGTTGATAACCAAATGGCGGATGGCCACATCGCCACTTTCGCCGAGGCTCGTTTTGTTCACACGAGTTACGCGCATCAATCTGCCGCCACGTTCCAAGCCCTGCAATAATTCTTCGCATTGAGCCAAAACAGAACCTTCCGGCAGCAGGACATCCAGCAAAACCGAAAGTCGCCCGCCACAAATCATTCCCAGCCCGGCGGCGGCATCATTGGTCAAATCGTATTCACGGATGCATGAGGTGCCCCTTTCCAGAGCCCGGACGCCTTCTTTCTGACATTCGGCCTCAACAATGCCTCCACCTATGGTTCCAACAATCGAACCATCGGTTCGGACCATCATGCGAGCCCCGGACGAACGCGGAGTGGAACCGGAACTTTCCAGAATGGATGCCCACACAACAGGATGCCCCTGACGCAATTCTTTCAAAACCGCTTCGAGAAATTGTTTCATTTTTCTTCCTGATTCGAGTCTTCGCGCATATCACGGACAGCCCGCTTGCCAGTATGGGAAAAACCGTGCGGCACTTGTGGGTCTGCCCCTTCGAGATAAAAATCAAGGACCAATCCTCCCGACTCCACTGCCGAGGCAAGACCGGGAATGGTCAAAACAGCCTGCTCAAGCCGAGTCTGTAGAATCTGAGGATCAAGGATTTCAGAAAAATCGCCCTGAACCGTGATGTACAAGCTCTCGGGATTTCCGGGCCTCAGCTCTGCGGAGTAACTGCCAAGCCCTAACAGCCCATACATGGCTTCATCAAGGTCCGCCAGCCAAAGACGCTCCCCCGTGGCAAGCAAAGGGGTGTTCAACCGCCCATGCAGATTGCTCAATCGTATGGTTTTCCCGCCACAAGCACAAAGTCCACGTTCCAAACTTCCCATGTCGCCAGTACGATAGCGAATAAGCGGCATGCCCTTGCGTACCAAAGTTGTGATGACAATCTCGCCACACTCGCCGTCGCCTAAAATCTCGCCGCTTTCAGGATCAATGATTTCAAGCAGCAGGTCGGCCTCTCGCATGTGACACCCGCAATGGGCCGCGCACTCCACGCCTCCGCCCAACCCGGTCTCGGTACTGCCATAGTGCATAAATGTAGTGCAACCCCAAGCCGTTTCAATACGGGATCGAAGCGAGCGGGCGATATATTCAGAACATAATAATACGGTTTTCACCCTGTCTCGGCCTGGGAAAGACTCGGCCAAGGCAAGTATGTGAGCAGGCAAACCAGCCACGCAGTCGAAACGTCCTTCGGCAATATCCACGCCTAAATGATCGGGAGACGGAGGCCAGATACAACGGCACTCCACCCAGATTTCCTTTAGCGCCGTTTTAAGCAGAGCCCCCACACCTTCCGGCGTATCATCCGGTAACAAGGCGGCAACCCGCTGCCCCGGTTCCACCATGGTGAGCATGCCCTTCGCAAAAAAATCCAGAGTGGAATCCAGGTCATCTCGGGTAAACCACACCCGTTTGGCTGGGCCAGTACTGCCGGATGTCGTCAGGGTGACGACACGTTCAATGGCAGACTGCGAGACACAAAGCATACCCGCACCGTGTTCGCGCAAATCCCTGCCATCAATAAACGGTACCTTCGTAAAATCCGCGAAACTCGTTATGCCTTTCGGGAGGCAGTTTCGGAGGTGGTGTTGATAAAAAGGGCTGTGCCCTTTGGCCCATGCAAGTACTTGGCGCAACAGGTTCAACTGAGCGCCTTCAAGCTCGGAACGGCTGAAGGGAATGTTCAATCCCAACCGCCGAGCCACCAAGGCATCCACCGGGGTCAACGCAAAAGAATCAGCGCCCATTTGCCCGTTCCCTGTGCGGCGTCCTACCGTCCATGGCGCTCAGATTCCAGGCGCAAAACGGCACCAACCGTCCATCTGGTGAAACCACATGGATACAGCAGCCTCGCAGGCGTTCCAAATCCAAGGTCCAGGCATCCTGAAAAGCCATGGCGGAAATGGTAAACGAATGCGTCGCTGCCCGATTGATGAAACGGGAAAATGGATCGCCATCCTGTTCACAACAGGAATCTTTTTTTTGAGGCGCGTCCCATTGCCGGGCCGTGGAAGCAATCGAATGGAGTGCCCCTTCCAGTGCGGGCGTTGCCTCTGCTGGTTCCGCATTTGATTTGCACTGGCAGGATGCGGCCTGTCCCAAACGCTGCAGACATCCGTCCAGTCCCTTGAGAAAACGGGCGCTGAACGAACACAAGGAATGCTCACATCCCGGAGGGACAAAATGGTCCGCCCGAACCATTCCATCGGTCTGTGTTTCCAGGCCGGTCATAACCTCCGGCAAAGTAAACCGAGCATCCGCTGCTGGTGCTTCAGGATAGCGCCCGAAAAAGCTCATGGGCTGGAAATGCACCCCCCGGACGCCGGGCATATTATCCAATGCAAAACGTAAAATATCTCCCAGCTGGTGGTCGTTCACTCCACGACGCAAGGTAGGCACCAAAACAACACCGACTCCCGCATCGATAAGGCGCTCCACCGCCCGAACCTTGTCAGCCCATAAATCTTTGCCCCGGATGGTCCGGTACACATCGTCGCTTACCCCGTCGAACTGCAAAAAAGCAGAGGAAAGTCCGGCTTCTGCCAACTCCCGTGCATATTTCGCCTCTTTGGCAATACGCAGACCATTGGTATTCACCTGAACAAAGGTGAAACCGACTTCTCGCGCCATAGCAATAATTTCGGGCAGATCATCCCTAACAGTCGGCTCACCGCCGGAAAGCTGCAGGTTGCATCCGCCTGTAGCCCGCATTGCAGCTTCCAGCTGAAAACGCACGGCATCCAAATCGGGATCGTCTTCCGCTCCATTCTCGTCACTGGAAGCAAAACAAATCGGACAGCCAAGATTACAGCGTGATGTTATCTCCAACAAAGCAGTACATGTTCGCTGATTATGTTCCGGACACAGCCCGCAGGCAAAGGGACAGGCCGTTCCGTCGGGAGTTTGCGTCGCCGGCTTGTGAGCAATCTTAGGACGCGACCAGGAAGAAATGTCCGGTTTTCCACGCCAGAACAATGCCTCAAAATGTCCATGGTCGGGGCAGGTTTTGACTAGGAAAACATCGTCCCCTCTGCGAATCCTATGGGCCGGGATACGACGCAGGCAAACCGGACAGACACTTTCGGTAGCGGCGAGAATCTCTTCCTTGGCGAAAAAGTCTTCTCGGCTCCCGGCACTCTCAAACGGTTCACAAGCCATAATCGTCACTATCCCTGGACTCGGAAGGATCAATGCCGTGTGAAACAAGAATTTCCAAGACCTTGCCGTACGTTTCGCCCACGATATTGCCGCAGACCTGCATGTCCGGCGGGCCCTCACCCACAATGCTTGAACAATCCGTGCCTCCGTATGCCTTGCCCACAAATTCATCGAACCAGTCGGAAAGCTCGGACAGCATCAACGCAAACGCATCATTTTCCTGTTCATCGTCCTTTCCTTTACCCGCATACAGGCCCAGCAGACAGGCCCCGCCAGTCAAGGCACCACAGCTGCCGCCGCGTGCCCCCACTCCATGACACAATCCCGCCATGGCTCGAACAAGGGCTGGATTTTCCTCTCCCTGTGCCTCCAACCCCATACGGATGATGATCTGGCTGCAACAGTATCCGCCGCCTCCGTGGGACAACACGTCCATAAGATATTCACTCATATGTTCTCCTTAATCCGCCTTGGGCACGGCCACAGCCAAAAATAATCCCGGCATCTGAACACGGGCCGCACACACAGCCTGCTCCGCCGTTTGCCCGCAACCGGTTACGGTTTCCCAAAATCCGGCCAGACTTCCATGCTCAAAAACCAGACGGGCTGCGGTCTCCTTGAGCATCCGAGTATGCTCTTCCAGATGCAGCAATTCAAACCCAGCGTATTCAAAAAGTTCACGCATTCCTTGAAGGGTACGGGCTTTGGCAAAACAACTGGCCACTGGCCACTCCGCATTCGCATCCCGCCGCATGAAAATATCCGAAACAACCAACCGCCCCTCGGGGACCAGCATCCTGCGAAACTCCGCAAGAGTAGCCGCTGGATCACCGGCAAGGTTCAAAGCACATTCACACAACACAATGTCCAAACTGCAGGAACGTACCGGTAATGAATCCAATGAGCCATGAAGCAAAAAAGCTCCGGACTCTTTGGCCTGGCGCAACAGCTCCCGGCTTTTGTCCAGCCCCATCACGTGGGAAAAACCGCGTTCCCGCAAATATCCCAACGTGCCGCCCGGGCCGCAGCCGGCATCAAGGATCCGGTCCTCCAATGCCGCGCCAGCCAGTTCCAAAGCATGCCGGGTCAACTCCAAACCACCGGGGCGCAAGCAGGCCCCCAGGCTTTGGCGTACGGTTTGGGCGGCATACAGGGCTGTGGACACTATTTGTCCTCCAGCAGGCGTTCCACCTCCAACATACGGCCCATGGCCACCTCTTCAGGCACCATGGGAAGCCCACATTTGGGACAAACCAAAAGCTCCACATTAAACAGACTGCCCAAGTAGGTGATTTCCACACCTTTGGTTTCCAGCGGAACATCACAACAACCACAGCGCCAATCCGCTCCGTCGGCAGGCAAAAATTGCAGACTCATCTTATACTCCTTCCACTTTCATTCGATGACTCCAGGCACGAAAAACGCGGTACGACTCGCCTTCCCGCTCGTACTCCAACCAGTACGTCACCTCGCCCAACCGGGCGCAGGCCATGGACCGGCCCTCGACATGTCGAAACTCGCGTCCTGTTTTGCCAACCTCAAAGAGAACTCGGCGCAGGTCATCATCGAGAATGCGTCTTTTTTCCAACAGGAGCCGAACGTCCGCCGTCACCAGAAGTTCGATTCCGTCCCACTCCCTGGCGGCAGCCTGCTCATCCCCGAACTGGCTTGCCAATTCGCGACGCAACCACATCCGCCCTTCTCTCCGTTCGTTCAGCCCAGCTGCAGGAACCAAGGCCGGATCATCGATCTTGGCATCGGGAAAGAGCATATCCAGCAGATGTACAGTACGCTTGCCAGTACTCGCCAGGCGATCACGGCACATTGCACAATACGCAAGAAAATCATTTTCGCTTTGCCCTGCCCGTCGGGCTATGATGTCGTCAGCCAGGTCAGGATTGGCATTTTCCTGCAACCCGCCAAATCCGCAACATTCGGTATTCTCTCCGCTTTTGCGCAAGTCTTCCACGGGTTGTTTCAGACGATCAAGAATATTGCGTACTGCTTGCCGCACAGCCGGGACATGGCGGGTAGTGCATGGATCGGTCACCGCCAACGGTGCTTCTCCCAATGGTGCGCACCCATCAGGCAAATCGTGCTTTTCCATTACTTCCCACAGAGAAACAGCCTGAAATTCAGGACAGTATTCGCTGAACACCGACAAGCAGCTGGAACAGGCTGTTACGACTTTCGGCTTGCCCAAATCGGTCCAGGCTGTCCGCAATTTGTCGAGCACCGAGGCAAACTCCTCATCCCGCGCCGCCCAGTGGGCAGGAATGCCGCAGCAACCCAAGAAAATGCCCACACTGCCGTTTCCCCCGGAAAGCTCATCACGCAGATACTGCCACGAAGCCATAACCTTGTCCGGCCCCATGCCTGCCAATTGGCATCCTGGGAAATAAACCCATTCGCTGGAGGTTGTCCCAGGTGCATGATGGGCACCAAAATACGCGTCGTCCAGACTGGTCCGCATTTCCTGCAATGCAAAGTCATGCGCCGAAGGAGGCATTCTGCTTTCTTTCACCATGCCGCGCCGTGACGTGAGACATAAATCCGCCATGGAGAAATCTTCAGGACAGACCGTTTCACACAACCCGCACAGGCTGCACGAGTTGATCATGGTGTTTGCTTGGTGCGTACCTTTTACAATGGCCTCGTTGTTGTAAATCTGACGGACGTAGACCTTGGGGTAGGCCTTGTATTTTTCTAGGTATGCGCACGACTTCACGCATTCCATACACTCGCATTGGATGCAGCGGGCAGCTTCGGCCTTTGCCTGATCATCATTGCAAATACGCAAAGTGGTAAGCGCGGGGTCCTGTGGGGCAAACTGCACGTCTTGCAGGGAAGTGAACAAACGTGTTTCGAATGGTCCTTCACGCCGCCGTTCCGCGGTAAGGGATGCCCCTTGCATAAGCCTGTCCATGGAAGTTGCAGCCCGGCGTCCATCGGCGACATCATCTATAAAACGCCGTTCACCTGTCGAGCCGGAAAAACCACCAGTAAAGATCTTTTCCCGATTCCAAGCCAAGGTGAGAGAGTCGACATCCTCGGAGGAAATTTGCAGGCTGGGAGCAAGTTCCGCATCCTGGCAGATATAAGCTGCATCATATTCCCTTTCGGCCAAGAGACCATCTTCCAGGCTCGCTACCTGCTCGTACCGAATTCCCATGCCTTTCAACAGGGCCACTTCCTCGTCCAGCACAGAGGCAGGCAACTTGTCTTCAGGAACGCTTCGCAGCCAGCCGCCTATGTTTTCCCCGGTATGGAGCAAGGTAATGTTGTACCCCTTTTTCCCCAGATCAAACGCCACACAGAATCCGCTGGGGGCATCACCTACCACCAGAGCGTTTTTCCCACGCGAAGGCAGGCGTAATGGCTTTCCCACCCGCCGAGCCTTTTCCACACATGTTCTCTCCAGCAGGGGAACTTGGATGGCCCCGCCCAAATCCCCCCGAAGGCAGGCATTACGGCAGGGCCCTTCACACAGGCGGGCAGTAATCCCGGCCAAAGGGAGCGTCTTTTCCAAGACCTTGCGTGCATTGGCAGCACTGCCCACAGCTAAGGCCCTTGTAAAGGCCCTTACATCCACATGCAGCGGGCAAGCCGCCTTGCATGCTGCCGGTTCTTCCTGGATGCACTTGGCTTCCCAGGCTCGCAATTCTCTCTGGTCCATGGACTCTCCTTCCTTGGTTGGATTTCGGCTCCGCTATTTTCGCGAAAAAACAAACCCCGGACGGCATGACACCGACCGGGGCCATGAGCCTGTTTGGAATTATACCGACTTCAACCCTTCCAGAACCTTTTCCGGTAGCGCGGGCAATCTGTTAATGCGCACACCGCAGGCGTTGTAGATAGCGTTGATTACCGCCGCATGGGGGCAGGTCAAAGGCAATTCTCCGACACCGGACGCTCCGAACGGTCCCTCCGGACGGGGCGATTCCACATAGATAATCTCCATGTCGTCGGGAATTTGTTTAATATAGGGGAAC
Source organism: Desulfovibrio sp. 7SRBS1 (assembly GCF_049723905.1). Classification (NCBI taxonomy): domain Bacteria; kingdom Pseudomonadati; phylum Thermodesulfobacteriota; class Desulfovibrionia; order Desulfovibrionales; family Desulfovibrionaceae; genus Desulfovibrio; species Desulfovibrio sp. 7SRBS1. The sequence continues at coordinate 1,067,032 of NZ_JBJKFD010000001.1, forward strand.
CCGGCTCCACGCAGGGTGGAGTGCTTCTTGATATCCTCGTAATCCTCGGTCAGCGCAAGGCCGATACCCTGTGCCATGCCGCCGTATATCTGCCCGTCAACCAACAGCTTGTTGGCCACCTTGCCGACATCGGCAACCAGAGTCATTTTTTCAACCGTCACCTGCCCGGTTGCAACTTCCACAGCAACTTCGGACATAAACACGCCGTACATGTAGCAGGCAAAAGGACTTCCCTGCCCGTCGCCGTCGCATTCCGTTGCCGGGGCAGTCCACTTGCCGTTGTACTTGGTCGGAATCTTTTCCTCGACCATTTCGGCATATGTCCTGAAACCACCGTCAGCTTTGCGCATTCCATCCAAAAGCAACTCGCAGGCAGATTTTACACCACGCCCAACCACAACCTGGGAGCGGCTGCCGCCAGCTGGGCCGGAATTGGGGCATTTGCCGGTGTCATTGAGCATAAGATGAATCTGCTCGGGTGCAAGTCCCAAAGGTTGCAATGCCTCGTGGGCAACAGCCAGAGTTCCCATGTCTGCTCCCTGTCCATGGTCATGCCAGGTTGCGTACACAGTCACACTGTCGTCGTCATTCAGCTCAATGTCCACTTCGGACGTATCCGGCCCATCAAGACCGCAGCCGTATACACCAACGGAGATGCCCACACCACGCTTGACCTCTGTCGTGGAGTCGGCCTTGGCTTTTTCCTTGGCCGCCTCATACTTTGGCTTCAGGATTTCCAGCATTCCGGGCAGGCTGTAGACTTCAGGCGCTTGGCCCGTAGGAGTTGTGGAGCCTTCGCGGTAAACGTTCTTAAACCGTAACTCCAAAGGATCCATACCCAGCTTTTCCGCCAACTCGTCCATAAGGACTTCCGAAGCAAACTCGGACTGGGGTGCTCCGTACCCGCGGAAGGCGGAACCCCAGGCATGGTTGGTACACACAGTACGTCCAAGCCCCCGGATGTTGGCAATATCGTACCCGGAACCGATGAACTGCGCACCTCTCAAAGTCAAGAGATCGCCAAATTCCGAATAAGGACCGTGATCCACGGACCAGTCGGATTCCATGGCCTGGATCTTCCCATCCTTGGTTGCGGCAAAACGGAGGTTTATAAAGAACGGAGAACGCTTGCCCGTATACGTCTGCTGCTGAAAATAATTGTACCCCAGGTAGCAGGGGCGCCCCGTGGCAAGAGCTGCTGCGCCCACCAGGGCCTCCATGGTCGGACTGAACTTGTATCCAAAAGTTCCACCGGCCGGATTCTGCACCATAATAATATTTTCAGGTTCCACGCCCAGCCCGGGAGCAATCATATACAGATGCAAGTGCAAACCAATAGATTTGGAGTGGATGACCAGTTTACCGTCATCATCCATATAGGCAAAACCCACATCCGGTTCGATAGGCAAATGCGGCTGACGCCCTACATAAAAATCATCTTCTACCACAACGTCGGCCTTGCCAAAGATAGGTTCGGTTTCCTCGCCCTTGGCAAGACGCTGTTCAAAATAGACGTTGGGGGTTCCGGGATGAATCTCAATGGCATCCTCGGCCATGGCAGCCGGGGCACTCATGTATTCCGGCAGCGGTTCCAGTTCCACCTTGACCTTTGCCGCCGCCTCCTTGGCATGCTTTTCCGTGTCCGCGCATACAATGGCTATGGCGTCGCCAAACTGAAAGACCTTTTCATCGCACAGAATGGGACGGTCCCAGCCATCGCCCTTGTTGGTGGGAAATGTAATAAGACCGGTGATGCGGTTTTTGCCTTTGATGTCCTTATGGGTAACCACCTGGGCTACACCCGGCATTTTTTCCGCCTCGGAAGTGTCTACGGAAAGAATCCTGGCATGGGAAATCTCTGCCTGCACAAGGGCAAGCCGCAGAGAATCCTCGGGGAGTTTAAGCCCCAGATCAGCACCGTAATCCAACGTTCCGGTCACCTTTGCAACGGCAGACGGGCGAGGAAAATTCGTTCCCCAAATACGACCGTCTTCGGGCATCTTGTAGGCCAGATCTTCCATGCTCATTTCGCCGCGCAAAACCTTTGCCGCGTCCAGGGTTGCGTCCACAAGCTGCTTGTAGCCCGTACAGCGACACGCATTACGGTGTTTCTGAAACCATTCACGAACATCTTCACGCGTTGGGCTGGGATTGGTATCCAAAAGCGCCTTTACAGATACGATAAAACCGGGAGTGCAGAAACCACACTGGGCTCCGCCGTGAGCAATCCAGGCCAGCTGGATGGGATGCAGGTTGTCGGGAGTTCCTATGCCCTCCACCGTGATGATTTCCGAGCCATCCTTGATCCGCGACATTTTGGTAACGCAGGAACGCACCAGCTTGCCATCCAGAATAACACTGCACGCGCCGCAGTGTCCTTCCGCGCAGCCGACCTTAACGCCTGTCAGCCCCAATTGCTCACGCAAAACCTCGGATAGCCGAGCGTCGGCCTGAACCACCAGTTTACGAGCAACACCGTTGACCACTACATCTTGCTTGATCATCTGCTCTTCCTCCTTACCATTTGTCCAAGACAAAAACGTCTACACACCACCTCGCTTCCATTTGACCTTATGCAATACACTTTCAAGCTCCCTTACCAACGCAGCAAGCAGCATAGCGGTAAGTGGAGCAGCCTTCACAAAGTCCTTCATGCCCATGCACAGCAAATCCCGGTGAAAGATAAGTTTTCTGCCTGGATACGAAGGGGACACAGCTCTGCAGTGCAGTATGCAGCCGGACAAAGCTGTCGCTGGGGGAATTTTCAAGATGGGCAAGCATCAAATCCCCCGGTAAAAGATGTTTCTTCCTGCTCACCACACACAAAAACCCGGTTCTGCGGTGTTCGATTCTGCGGTATGCTGCCCCGGCTTCCAATTGGACAACATGAGCCAGCCCCCAATCTGCCCCGAATGGGTTTATTGGCAAGAACACTGCGCAGAAACGGGCAGCTATCTGATGAAGAAAAAAAGATATTTTTGTTTAAATTGGCAGCAATATAGGCATCAGCGTTGTCTGCTAACAGCCCATCCTGAGTGCCTTTTATGAAGCCCCTCCCTTCTCGGAAGAGGGAAAAAACAGTAGGCAATAGGATAAAGACGTCTTCCGGCCGGGCAACATGGCCCCGCTTGAAGATCGGGCTTTTTTCTTCTGAGACAAAACATGTATTATTTTGTCCCAAAACCATCCCAACAGCCAGCTGAAGAGGAAGAACACTCATTGAAACTACCCGCGTGATTATCTGCCATAGAAAAGTGAAGCGCAGCAATCTGCAGCGGTGACTTCAGTCTGGGCCTGTCCCCACGGGCCCAAAGACCTTGCATATGCCCTCTCTGACATATGCCTTACCTCCCACATTAGTGGGGATAAAGTCTCATTGTCAATTGATAGGAAAAAAAGATGTCTCGAAAACATAGCGAAATTTTAAAGGAAAAAGCCTGTCCGCACAGTATGAAGGTGTTGCCCCCCCAAGCACCCCTCAAAATTTTCGCCATCAAAAAGGTCAGGAGTACAAAAAGGCCCTGGAACCTATTGTTCCAGGGCCTGGCAACCCTTTGATCTGCAGATGAACAATACTGGTTGTTATTTCAGCTCATCCTCCCAATTGCTTGACCATTTCCTTTGCTTTGCGGTGGGGAGGATTAAGTGATGCAGCCCGTTTAAAATATTGCAACGCGGTATGATCCTTGCCTGCCCTGTGATAGATAACACCAATATTGTAACTGATTGTGCCGGACTTGCTGCCCAGGCTCTGATTCATACGCACAGCTTGGTCCATCCGCGTGGCGGCCTGGGGAAACCTTTTCCCCTCAAGGTAAGCCATGGCGATATTATAATGAAGATTTTCATCATCTGGGGCGACTGTAACCGCCTTTTCATACTCCGTGATAGCATCCTCCCATCTTCCTTGTTGGCGTAACGCGATCCCCAGGGAATTGAACGTCGCCACATCGGAGATATCCAGCATGTCTTTCTTGGCCTCAAGACTTTTCCGCAAAAACTTTTCTGCCATTTCAGGGGAGGCATTTATGCACATATCAGCAATATTTCGCGAAATGGCACTAATAGCGCCCAAGGCCTGTTTTGTGGAAACATTAACGGCTTCCTCGAACACCGCGTGGGCTTCTTCATTCTTTCCCTGTTGAATATATATGCCGCCGATGGAAATTTTACGCTCAACATTAAGCGGACTGAGTTTATCCAGCTCTTTCAGAAGCTTCAATTCGTTATCCGTATCTCCAAGCTCGCCATAAAAATCGGCCAGTTTTTTAATTGGCTCAAGATACAGTTTCGCTTCCCGTATGGCCCCTGTATACGCGGCCACGGCCTCATTATTCTGCCCCATGAACTTCAGAGCGTCACCCCGCAGCATCAGTCCAGCCGGACTACGCGGTTTCAATTCGAGAATCTTGTCGCTCAGCAGCAGAGCCTTTTCATATTCTTCCTCGAACAAAAAACGCTTGCCCTGGTCAATAAGCTTTCCCATGGCGCTGGGCGGCTGAATTGTGAAGGCAATCTTTTCCACCAGAACATTCATCGAGATCGGTTTTGTAATAAAGTTGCTCACCCCGATCTCGTGCAAAAGAATCAGGCGCTCCCGTTCAATCTCATTGGTCATGATGATGTAATTTACATTGGCTGCAGGTTCGCCAAGAAGATATTTGATCAATTCCAAGGTGGACTCACCATGAAATTCCCGTTCAATCATGACTATAAGCTTCTGCCCACGTGCCACACCCTGCTTAACAGCAGTCATCAACTGTTTTTTGCCGTTAACCACTTCCACACAATTCTGAGGAAGCACCAGTACCTTGAAAAGGGTATTTTTAAGTATCTTGATGAAAGCCACATCAGCCGACAAGACCAGGAAAAGCCCATTATCCTGCAGAACAAAATTCCGGGCTGTTTCATCATATTTTTTATTGTGCGCCATGATTATCCGAAGTGGTTGAAAGGTTGGACAAGGACAAAGCTGTCATCATCAACAATTATATAAGTTAAACACATAAATTCAAGATATTACTGTGCATTTACTATTGCCTGCACATCTGTCAAATTCAACAGCTGCCAGGGCAATGTAAAAGTAGTCGGTAAACTATATGCAATATAGCCGGGCATGTCATAAATTTGTTAAATTTAGTAGACTAATCATATTATTTTTATGAGGGAAAAATGGCCCGCAAAACAGATATGAGCCGCCGTGACCTTCTCTTGGGGATGGTCAACAGGTTCAAGGGAACGGAAGAAAGCGCCAAAACAGTATCCGGTATACAGCCCGACCAGCTGAACGGAGATCGTCTATTGGACGAGGGCAATTACGAACAGGCCATCTCTGCTTACCGTACCTGCCTGCAAAAGGCACCGGAACACAGAGAGGCCCGGGCAAAATTGGGGTACTGTTTGTACAGACAGGAAAGGTATGTGCAGGCAGCCTGCGAATTCAAGAGAATTCTGGCAAAAGGAAGCCATAATTTTTCCTCTCTGTATCTCGGTCTCTGCCATGCCCGCAAAGGGGACCTGGACAAAGCCGCTGCAGCATGGGGGAAATACTTCAATCCGGGACGACCGGAGATAATGAGGGAGATAAATGTCCAGCTTGCTCTTCTGGAAACTGGTGAGAATCTCGACCCGGCCGAAGTTGCTGAAGCCATCGACAGTGTTGCCGCAACAGGTGGCACTCCGTTTCAGGAACATTCGGAGAAAGGAAAAAGTGTTTGAGGGATTATAATTGTGCCCACCCTTCTCTTCAAGTAAGGAGGAAAATGAGTATTCTGGAATAGGCTGTAAGCAGTCGGTCTTTTGTGTGGAGAGGGGCAATAATACATGGATATGAAACGCTCCGACACCATTCTTATGGAATATTACGAAAATGAGCTTTCCATTCATGGCAGGCCAAAGGCAGTGGACCGGCTAAAGCAGGTCATTGTCAAAGGAATAGATATTCTCGTCCGCAATCCGGACATGCACAAAACGGCGCGTGTACAGAATATCATGCGTTCTGTCCGGCAAGGCCGTCATAACGAAATGATAGAGGGCATGACCGCCCAGGTGCAGGACACTGCGAAAATACGGGACGGAAGCTTCCTTCCAAGTGTACAGGTTGGAGGCAAAGAACTTTTTTTCCTTCCTGATGTAGATATTCCAAACTCGGAAGAAAACCAAAAACAATGGCGCGCCTTTCTGCAGCGTCTCGACCCATCGGTACGTGTCGGTACAGACCCCAAGACTGGTCTGGAAGACCGCATCCCCTTTCGTGATGGTGCTTGGCTTACCGATCTCATATTCATTCCCCAGGCTGCATTCAACGTCGTCCACGACGCAACACGTGTAAACGGCGACGTCCACATTTATTCCCTGGAAGCCGCCCAACATCCGGGCCTAAGCGTTCAGGGGAGCCTCCATATGCCCGTGGGCTTGCTCGGACTTTCCGTCTCCCCCATAAAAAAAATATCTGGCGATCTATACCTTTACGACAATGATCAGACCACCTCCGCCCGCGACCTCACTTTCGGGCCCGAGGCGCTGATGCATTGGGGGCTGTCTTCCGACCGTCTTCTGATTCTCAACTCGGGGGCGGCCTACCTTCTGCAGCAGGAAAACGGTGAGCAGCAGGAAAACGGTCTGACGAAATTTTTCCTGGAAGAACAGTCCAGCTGCAGAATCGATGGACGAGCCCCCCGCTTTGTATGGACCTCAAACCGCTGGCGCCAAGTGGGGGTTAACCTACCCATCGAGTTTGCCAACACCGTACGCATGAAGATTGGTCGGATAAGAGTTCATCTGGGCTTGGCGGGCGAGTTGCTTCCCAACCATACCGACTTCAATGTCGACAATCTGGAAAAAATAAGCTGCTACCTGGAGTTGTGCAAAACAGCCACGCTTAACGGGGAAGACGCCCTGAACGCCGAAGAAAAAAGTATTGTCCATCATATTCAGGAAGACGTGAGCGCACTGGCCGACCTGTGCATGATAGACGAAGTACCTAGCGATGAAGAAATCGCCCGGCGCAAAGGCCAGATAGACACCATACTGGACGTGTTGGACGAAAACAGACTGCGAGCTATGCAAAACGTCTGCAAAAAGCCCCGCAACACCATTGACAGAAAAATCCTCCGAGAAGATAGCGAGTATCTCGCGGTCTTGAGCCAACGCTCCCTCAACGTGGATGACGTATTGCGTACGGCAGGCAAGACACTTGTTTTTTTCAACAATACGTTTCTTTCCACCCGCATCCGTAAAAAAGCAGCGAGTAAAATAGCTCCCTTGCGTAACATTCTGCGAGAAATCGGAGAAAACGACAAACATGCGGACGCCTTGCTCATCGAACTGCTCAAATGGGGGCCGGACGAAATAATCCCCTATCTGCACAAGCGCCACAAAGAAAAACTTGAAACCATCAATCAATTGGAAAGCAAGATCATCAAGCTGGACAACAGCTCCCCAAAAGATGTGGTGGAGGATTTTATACGAATGGACTTTGGGGAAACGTCACCGGCGTTGGATCAAGACATTTCCTTTCTCAAGCATCTTAATGGCATATCCATGGGCAGTCTGGACCAGCTTTTCGAACGCAGCGACGGTTCAGGTTACGAAACGGATCGACTGCGCAATGCCATGTGGGTGAATATGCGTTCCATAATGATCGACGATGTCCGCCGCAAACGTCCGGAATTCGAGAAGCTGAAGCCTTCACAGATTGTAGTTAAATTACAAGGAAAAGCCGAGACATTCGATCCCATCGTCAAGGCATTCAACTCCCTCAGTTCAGGCATCTAGTTGCCACCAAGGCAATTACCTTTTTACATACGGCGGAAAGCCGTTCAGCAGAGAAAAAAACTCATCAGCAGGTACAGGCCGACTATAATAGTAAGAAGTGGCCCCAGAAAACTGGACCACTCGCTAAGGTGGGCATAAACTGTCGCAAGGAGGCAGTTCATGTCCCAAAAGAGAAGAAAGTTCACCGCTGAGTTCAAGGCCCGTGTTGCCCTGGATGCACTGTCCGGGGAGCACCCCTTTTCTGATCTGTCCGCCAAGTACGGCGTTCATCCAAATCAAATTTCCCAATGGAAAAAACAGGCCAAGGAAGGCATGGTAGCATCGTTCTCCGGCAAGGCTCAGTCCGATCGTCAGGACAGCGAAGCACAAATCAAGGAGCTGCACACCAAGATCGGGCAACTCACTGTGGAAAAGGATTTTTTGCAACAAGCCTTCGCCAAGATTTGAGCTATGGACGAAGGCGACGGATGGTCGACAAAGACCATCCAATGCTCAGTATCCGACGACAATGTGATCTGTTACGGCTGAGCCGATCGACGTTCTATTATCAACCGCAGGGAGTGTCGCCATGCAACTTGGCGCTTATGCGGCGTATTGATAAGTTGTTCCTGGAGATGCCTTTTCTCGGCAGCCGTCAGATGCGGACAATGCTTCGGGACAAAGGTCATTTTGTGGGCCGTGGCCGGATACGACGGCTGATGCGTCAAATGGGGCTGATGGCTGTGTATGCCAAGCCCCGGACAAGCACGCCTCATCCTGAACATGCGATCTATCCGTATTTGCTCCGCAACATGCAGATTACAAAGCCCAACCAGGTGTGGTGCGCCGATATCACGTATATCCCCATGAAACGAGGCTACCTGTACCACTCGGCTGCTTCGTGACGCTGGGGTGCGGATATCTTATGAACGGACGTGGCCGCTGGATGGACAACGTAATGATAGAGCGCCTGTGGCGTTCGCTGAAATACGAGTGCGTGTATTTGCGGGAGCTGGAGACCGGGAGCGAGCTGCGACAAGCCTTGGCATGGTGGTTTGATTTTTACAACACGCGACGTCCGCACTTCGCCTTTGACGGAAAGAAACCCATGGAGATATACCAGGGTATCAAGCCAGAGGGGGTACCCCCTCTGGTCTGTCCCAATCAGGCGGCATAATCCATAAAAATGTCCACCTTAGTTTCGCCGCCAACTGGTCCAAACAACCGGGACCACTTCTCTTCCCGGTCTTGAGTTGAAGTTTTACCAGAAAAATCTTTTCGGCGCCCTATTGCCACGTGAAATACTCCGTTTTGATGATGTCGCTACAATACGAAAAAACTGCATAAACTTTTCGTAAGAACATCAGCCGTACTCCCTGCCCAAAACTTGCCTGAGAAGGGACACTGCAAATAAAGTGTATCACGTATGGCACCAACAACCCAAAAGATATCAACGCCGAATAATTGTAACCTTTCCTCCGGCCGTCCATTCACGAAACTTCCGCCCAAGCCAAACTCTGAGTCTGGCGCGTGTTGCCGGAATCAGCAGAACAAATCCTATGGCATCGGTAAAAAAACCAGGGGTAAGCAGCACAAGCCCCGCCACAAGGATAAGAGCCCCCTCCAACATATCTTCTCCAGGAGGGATACCGGCCGCCAGATTGGAACGAATACGGCTGAGCACCAGGGTGCCTTGGCTCCGCGCCAGCCAGGCGCCACCAATGGCCGTTAAAATGACAATTCCAATCGTATTCAGAGCACCTATCCGTTCGCCAACAAGCACAAAAAGATAAATTTCGAGAACAGGAATAACCGAAAAAAGCAAAAACAAGCGGAATAGCATTATATACTCCTGGAATTTATCACTTTAAACTTTTCCCCTCGCAATACTCAACACCCACAAAATATGACGTTTGGAGCAAGTGTCAAATTTTCTCCCCAATATGGTCCAATCCCACAACGTCCATCCGCTTGTCCGGTATTCTTTTGATAAAGAAAACAAAAAAGCCACACCGTACAAATCGCTGTATGATCGTAACTCGCTCGCAACAAACTTCTTTGAATTTCTTTAGATGCTGAAGTTCATATACCACCTGGAGGAAGTATGTTTCGTTTCATCTCGGCTGCCATTCTCGGCGGCATTCTCTGCGCAAGCAGTGTAAGTGCAGCACAAAATATCGATGTCCAGAAATACGACATCCAAGTCCCACAACAATTTTTCATCAAGTACAACGGCCAATACAAGAGCTCTGTTCCAGAAGGATTTCCCATGGGAATCGGTTCGGGCATGACCTATGTGGGAAAAGCTAGCGACGGCGCTCTTGTCTTCTACTGCATCGGTGATCGGGGCCCCAATGCCGACGTTCCCAAATTCAACGACGGAGCCGGAAAGCCGCATCCGACAAAGATGTTTCCTGCACCCGCTTTTCATCCCTCATACGGTGCCGTGCGTGTAAAGGACGGCAAGGCGGAAATCGCCAGCCTTATCCAGATAAAGGATACCAAGGGGCTCCCCATTTCAGGCCGTCCCCTTCCTACCGGAGTGGTAGGTTCCACCAATGAGATTCCCCTGTCCGACTCTCTGAACGTGTTGTCCACCGACACCGAAGGAATGGATACCGAGGGCATTGCCATCGACCGCCACAACAAACGCAACCTTTGGATTTGCGATGAATACGGTCCTTTCATAGCCCAGATCGACGGATATACCGGGCGCATCATCAAAAAATACACTCCGGGCAAAGAACTGCCAGAAATTGTAGCCAAACGCCAGCCGAACCGTGGTTTCGAGGGGATAGCGGTAACCCCGAACAACACGGTCATTGCCGCGGTCCAAAGCATTTGTGACGTGGACGGAAAGGTTAAGAAAAGCAAGGCTGCTTTCACCCGACTGGTGGTCCTCAATCCAGACACCGGCAAAACCAAAATGCTGGCCTTCCCCCTGGAGGGTTACTACAAGTCCAACGCCGCCGCCAAAATTGGAGATCTGCACGCCATAAGCGACAACAAGCTGCTGATCATCGAACAGGGAAAGGACAAGGACAAAAAGATGCATAACAGCATCTACCTTATTGACATTTCCGATGCCACGGACCTGACTGGAAAGACCGCGCCCGACGGAAGCCCCCTGGAAACCCTGGATGGGCTCGAGGCTCTCAAGGCGCAAGGCATCCGGCCCGTTGCAAAAGTTAAGCTGCTGGACCTTCGGGATTACGGCTGGACTCCTGGCAAGGCCGAAGGGCTTGCCTTGCTGCCCGACAGACGGACTCTTGCCGTATGTTCGGACAACGACTTCGGATTTAAGGGAGTTACCGAAAATCCTGCCCAGGATGAAAATGGCAAGCCGGTGAAAAAGGCCACCCAATATACAGTCGATGCCCAGAAGACGGTTAAATACAAGGGCAAAAAGGTGAACACGACCTTCCCTATAGCTCTTACCGGAGAAAACGGCCAGCTCTGGCTGCTCACACTGCCCAAGACCATAGACAAATATTAGCCTCCCCTTCCTCAACAAAAAAAAACCGCCCGGAGTTCGAGCTCCGGGCGGTTTTTTATTTTCAACTAAGCCACCCAAAAGGCGGCATAAAAACGGGGCTAGTCCGTTTCGAAACGACGAGCCGAGATGATGGTAATGGGGTCTACAGGAACATCGGCATGAAAACCGAAGTTCTTGGTGCGGACTTTTTTCATTTTGTCCACGATCTCAATACCTTCAACAACCTGTCCGAACACGCAGTAGCCAAAGCCCTGTGCGGTTTCATCACGGTGATCCAAATGTGGATTATCCCTGACGTTTATAAAAAATTGGGCAGTAGCGCTGTCGACTTCCATGGTCCGGGCCATGGCCAGAGTGCCTTTCTTGTTGGACACGTCAGCGCTTGCTTCGTTCTTGATGGCAGCGCGGGTAGGCTTTTCCTTCATCATCATATCCATTCCGCCGCCCTGCACCATGAAGTTGTCGATGACACGGTGAAAAATCAGGCCGTCGTAGAACTCGTCGTCCACGTATTGCAGAAAGTTTTTCACCGTGGCCGGAGCCTTGTCCTCGAACAGCTCCACAAGGATTTCTCCCATGGAGGTTTCCAGCAGCACCATTGGGTTGCTCATGTCTTCTCCTAATTTATGTTCTGTGTCCTACCTGCCTGCTGGAGGCCTGGTGTGGACGCTTTACTTTTCCGAAGCCTTTTTCTTCTGTCCACGCATGGCATGACGCTTCTGGCCCGAAAGTTCCACTTTGCGAAGCCGAATGCTCTGGGGCGTCACTTCAACCAATTCGTCTTCACGAATAAAGTTCAGGGCCCGTTCCAAGGTCATGGGCAAAACGTTGGTCAGAATAACCGCTTCATCCTTGCCCGAAGCACGCATGTTGGTGAGCTTCTTTTCCTTGCAAGGGTTCACGTCGATGTCGTTATCCCGGTTGTGCTCTCCAACGATCAGTCCTTCGTAGATGGGGTCGCCGGGGACCACGAACAGCCTGCCGCGCGGTTCCAGATTGAACAGCGCATAGGCGACTGCACTTCCGGAACGGTCCGCCACAATGGAACCGGTATGTCTGGAGGGAAAATCACCACGGTATTCTTCGTATCCTTCAAAATAAGAACTCAGAATGCCGGTGCCCTTGGTATCGGTGAGGAATTCATCGCGATAACCGATCAGCCCGCGGGCGGGGATGGAAAATTCCATGCGCACCCGGCCGTTGCCGTGGTTCACCAGGTCGGTCATACGTCCCTTGCGCATGGACAGCTTTTCCGTAACCGTACCGGTAAAGCTTTCTTCGCAGTTGATGTAGACGTGCTCCATGGGTTCCAAGGTTTTGCCGTTTTCGTACTTGAAGATAACCTCGGGGCGTCCCACGCTCAGCTCAAAACCTTCGCGTCGCATGGTTTCCACCAGGATGGCCATCTGAAATTCACCGCGGCCTTTAACGATAAAGGCATCGCGTTCATTGGTATCTTCAACCATAATGGCCACGTTGGAAAGCGTTTCACGATTGAGACGCTCACGGATTTTGCTGGACTGCACCAGGCTTCCTTCACGTCCGGCCAAAGGCGACGTGTTGATGCCAAAACGCATGCTCACCGTGGGTTCGTCCACATGGATACGGGGCAGTGCCTTGGGCGCTTCGCTTGTAGCGATGGTATCTCCGATGTGGACGTCTTCGATACCCGAAACAACGATGATATCACCAGGCTGGGCAACATCCACATCTGCCATGCCCATGCCGGAGTATGCCTGAATTTTGGTTACGCGCAGTGAACGGTTTTGTCCTTTACTATCAATACATACCAAGTTGTCGTTAAGCTTGGCCGAGCCATGGAAAACCTTGCCAATGGCCAAACGTCCCAAGAAGTCCGAATAGCCAAGGTCGGCCACCAGCATCTGGAAGGGTTCTTCGGGATCGTGTGCGGGACCGGGAATATTCTCCAAAATGCATTCGAATAAAGGACGCAGGTCCGTGCCCTCGTCCTCCAGATTCTTTTTTGCCATGCCTTCACGGCCAATGGCATACAGAACCGGGAATTCAAGCTGGGCCTCGTTGGCGTCCAGTTCGATGAACAGGTCGTAGATTTCGTCCAGTACTTCAGCGGGACGGGCGTCCTGACGATCAATCTTGTTCACCGCAACAATAACGGGCAGCCCCTGCTCCAAAGCCTTCTTGAGCACGAAACGCGTCTGGGGCAACGGCCCTTCCGAAGCGTCCACAAGCAACACCACGCCGTCCACCATGGAAATAGCTCTTTCCACTTCACCGCCAAAGTCGGCGTGGCCAGGTGTATCCAAAATGTTAATTTTTACCCCGTCCCAAACAACGGAACAGTTTTTTGCCGCAATCGTGATGCCGCGCTCCCGTTCCAGGTCCATGCTATCCATCAGCCGGTCCTGAACTTCCTGGTTTTCGCGGAACATGCCCGATTGGCGGAACATTGCGTCCACCAGAGTGGTTTTGCCATGGTCGACGTGTGCGATGATGGCTATATTGCGTAGCGATTCGTTCGTATTCTTGTTCATTGATTTTATCCTTAAAATAAGGGAGGTGAAGTCGTCCCGACCGGGCTCTCGTTTCTTCGCGAAAAGGGATTTTTCTCCGGCCATGCTGACGGCCAAAATATCTGGCCCAGGAAGGCGTGTGCCTCCCCGGGTATCCGGCCGTCACAATCGGGCCGAGGAGACATGAAGGAAAGCATGCGTCACAGACGCCTGCACGCAGTATCCCTTTTCCACACTTCTCGCAACCACTTCAATGTACAGAAAATCAAACTTCCGGCCAATGCCCTCGTTATTTTTTTATAATTCCCCCAGCCACAAACGATTTTCACAACAAACTGTATTTGCATGAATAGTGTTCTGCACAAAAACGTGCATTCCCTTCCAAGGGGCTTCGTTCGCCAACTTCCTGGCTTTCATGTCCGATTATCGTTGCAATGCTATTACAAATATTGCTACATATCATCGTCCGTTAAACAAAACTCGGATGCTGAAGTGTGCGGGACCCCACTTTCGCAAAAAAACCTTCGCCTGCAGGAAGGTTTATCAAGCGCGTTTCATACGACTTTCCCGCTGCACTGCCCTTAACCTCGCTACCGGGCTGTCGCCGCCGCAACGGTTGGCCCGTAAGAACAAGGAGTGGACGTGCCTAGGACTATTGGACAGGCTTTTAACCGTAACTTTCTGGGGCACTCACCCGATTGGTACAAATGGACCATCATCGGTTTTCTGATCCTCAACCCCATTCTCTTTGTCACAGCTGGCCCATTCATTACGGGTTGGCTTCTCATTGTCGAGTTCATTTTCACCCTGGCTATGGCGCTCAAGTGCTATCCCCTTCCCGCTGGTGGCCTTCTGGCCATTGAGGCGGTCGCTTTGGGTATGACAAGCCCCATATCGGTCTACCATGAAGCTCTGCACAATTTTCCGGTCATCATGCTGCTTATATTCATGGTGGCAGGCATTTACTTCATGAAAGATCTGCTGCAGTACACCTTTACCAAAATTCTTGTGGGCATCCACTCCAAAATAATTTTGGCTTTGCTGTTCTGCTTCATGGGCGCATTTCTTTCCGCCTTTCTCGACGCGCTTACCGTTACCGCGGTCATCATCGCTGTAGCCTATGGTTTTTATGATGTTTATCACCGCTATGCTTCGGGCAAACGCAGTGAAGACTCTCACGATCCCCGCACCGACGCAGGCGTGCACGAAGAAAATCGCACCACGCTTGAAGAATTCCGCGCTTTTCTGCGTAACCTGATGATGCACGGCGCTGTGGGCACAGCCCTGGGCGGCGTGTGCACCCTGGTGGGCGAACCGCAAAACCTGCTTATCGGCCACGAAATGGGCTGGCACTTCATGGACTTCTTCCACATGGTCGCCCCTGTAAGTATGCCGGTTCTGATTGCCGGGCTGCTGACCTGTGCCCTGGTGGAAAAACTGCATCTCTTTGGTTACGGCGCACATCTGCCCGAATCTGTTCGCGATATTCTGGTGCAGCGTGCAGAAGAAGATGAAAGCAAGATGACATACAGCCAAAAGGCCTCGCTCATCGTCCAGGCAGTTGTCTCTGTTCTGCTCATAGTAAGTCTGGCATTGCATATTGCGGAAGTGGGCATCATCGGCCTGATGATCATCGTCCTGCTGACAAGCTTTACGGGCGTAACCGAAGAACATCGCATCGGTCATGCCTTTGAAGAAGCCCTTCCGTTTACCGCACTGCTGGTCGTCTTCTTCTCCATCGTCGCCGTTATCCACGACCAGCACCTGTTTGCGCCCATCATCAACTATGTTCTGGCTCTCAAGGGACATGTCCAGCTGGCCGCCTACTACTTGGCCAACGGCCTCCTTTCCATGATCAGTGACAACGTATTTGTGGCTACGGTCTACATTTCCGAGACCAAAAACCACTTTACAACTGCGCTCGGACAGATTCCCGACATCGGCATGACCGGCAAGGAACTCATGGCGCAGCTGACCAACCCCGAACTGGTACGCGCCGACGTGCTGGCCCAGCTGCCCGCCGAAGCTGCAGCCAAGGCACACGCCCTGATCCACCAGCTCGACAAGCTTGCCGTGTCCATCAACACCGGTACCAACATCCCGAGTGTGGCAACCCCCAACGGACAGGCTGCGTTCCTGTTTCTGCTGACCTCCGCCCTGGCTCCGCTCATCCGGTTGTCCTACGGCCAGATGGTCAAGCTGGCGTTACCGTACACCATCGTTATGACCCTCGCTGGTTTGGGAGCCACATGGTACTTTCTCTAAACCGTCGACATCACTAAACAACAAAGTCCGCCCCGGCAAATGCCGGGGCGGACTTTTCATTTGCAGCTTCAAAAAAAATCACTCGCCAAAAGCAAGACGCATCAGATGAACGTCCAGCCCATCCAACTCCGCGGGCACACGCCCCATGACCTCACGCCAGACTTCGTCAGATTCCATACAAAAATACAACTGCCTGTCCAGACCGTGACCACGCAATCGTTTCACCAAAAAATGAAACTGTTCCAGGCGTAAAGGACGAAGCAGACGCATCTTGCCGTCAATACCAGCGACATACTCGTTATGAATATACCGGCTATGAGGATGGCGCAGCCGAATAACCTTTTCCAGCCCCGGCATGTGGCGGAAAGAGCCCAGGCTCATATAGGCGATATTTTCAGGCCGCAAATAGTCGAAGATCATATCAATTGTTTCTGCATACCCTTCGCGCCATCCGTCAAAACGGATAATGGGATCAAAATGCAAACACACCCGAAATCCGTTCTCGGCACAGGTACGTGCTGCCTGCAGCCTATCTTCCAGAGATGAGGCCCCTTTTTCTTCCTCTGCCGTTACCTGAGGCGCATTCATCGACCAGGCAGGTAACACCCGGTCTGGCCGGGGAACAGAGTCCATCCATGACAGGTCGATAAACTTGGATTTGAGTTCCAAAACAACATTGGGGAAGCCACCGAGAAAATGTATCAAGTCCGCGCTATAGCCGGTAAGGGGCTCCAGACACAAAGAATCGGTAAATTCCCCCGTGCCGACCCTGAACCGCATATTTGCATTTGTCCCAAATGTTTTTCCAAGCTCCGTAAAAAGATCGTCCTGATTGGCCCAAACCTTGAGCAAGCGATCCTGGAAATATGCCTGAAGTATGCAGTAAGAGCAGGACAGGGGACAATTCTCACCAATGTGAATGATCCTGTAACCGCAGCAACGGTAATGACGCGTTCCTGGACAGAAGCGCAAAAAGGACCCCTTGTATTCTTTAAGGTAGATGGCCTGTCCCGCCCCATCATGCTCCACAACACCGGCGTCGGCCGGGATGACATGCACAGGAAGGTCCGCGCCAAAATCGGACAGCCTGGAAAGTACCCGTTCGGTCATGGACGAATTGCGCATGGACTCGTCCACATACACAGCTTCAATATTATGTAGATGGGTGGGCAGATTATGGTTGGCCATCCCGATCTCAGAACGTATGTCGCCAGCCATCAGCTTTCCTCCCCATCGCCCAGGCTCCAAAGCTTTTCCCACAAGGAGGAACCGCTCATGGTCTGAAAGCTCTGTACCGCCTCTTCCAATTGCGCACGGTTCTTGACGGAAAGGCTCAAACTGACCGATCCGTCCTCGAAATTTCTGGTATGCGCCGCCCGCCAAGGAGTCCCTGTCACCAGCCCCTGGCACAAATCCGCAGCTTTCCGCTCCAGACGCCCAAGATTCGGATAACGCAGAGCCCGCACCGCTCCCACCAGCTGCTCAATGCTG
This sequence comes from Desulfovibrio sp. 7SRBS1, assembly GCF_049723905.1. NCBI lineage: Bacteria > Pseudomonadati > Thermodesulfobacteriota > Desulfovibrionia > Desulfovibrionales > Desulfovibrionaceae > Desulfovibrio > Desulfovibrio sp. 7SRBS1. The sequence goes on from NZ_JBJKFD010000001.1 coordinate 1,084,531, forward strand.
TCCTTGGGAGACAGCCCGGACTGCAAAATTTTCGTTAATTCACGTCCTGAAAGCACACTCGCGGGAGACACGCCGTCGCGGGAGGCTGCCTCTCCCAGCCAGCTGACAAAGTGAACAGCCGCACCACGCGACCATTTCAGACTGGAAAAGTAAGGAGCCAAGGCCCTCAAATCATCTGCAGAGTACAGATCGAATGTATCCGCCAAAGCAAAAGGTGCTCTTCCTGCTGCCGCGGCATCAGCCAGTTCCGCCGGAGCATTCAGCCAGGCTGATAATTGACGCCAGCCACCGGAACGCGCATTGAGGCCGAGGAGTGGGAGGATATCTTTGGCAAGGCCATTGCGGGGCATAAGCGAATCAAAGTAGCGCAATGCTTCAAACCGCTTTCTGTCATCCATGGGATGGCCCACATTGCTCGAAAGATATAAAAGCCCGCGTGCAATCGCTTCGACCGCATCTCCGAATTTTTCTTCTCTATTTAATGAGAGCTCTACCCCACGAACCATGACCGGCTTCCCGAGTCCGGCAAGTGCCCTTACCCGTTTATAACCGCTCAGTAAAAGGACCTTACCGCCGGAGTCCTCTCTCTGGGACATATCGGCAATCACGGGTTCCAGCTGTCCTTGAGTTCGAAGCGAAGCGACAAAAGCCGAATCCGGTTCCTCTCGCCAAAAGATACTGGGTAGGGAAAGATCAAAGAGGTCGGCCTCAAAGTATTGCACTTGGTTCTGCACATGGTATGACATATACGCCGCCTCCCAAACGGCAGGTGCCGATGTACGCTGGGCAGTGAAAAATCTCAACCTTTCCGGGCCTGCCGACGATTCCAAGCCAGGCCAAAGACTGACCTGAAGAATCAAACGTCACTAAAAAGTTTCATAAAAGCTATTTTTTTATCAACGACAAGAGCCCTTGCTTTCCATAAAAAATACTCTTAACTACATCTTCTTTCTGAGCCGCCCCCAAGGCTGCGGCCCCATGACAATCCATCCGGACCGTTTTTCTGGAGCTTACGCCCACTGCTCGGCCGCTCCCCCCCCAAAATTCGCTATTTTCCGGCCTTTCCGGAGGAAACGATGCCAAAAAGATCACCACATATATCTATTTCCGACAATAAACTCGTTGCCCGCGTGCTTGGGTTGGCCCCACGCAACCTCGAAGCATGGCCGGAAGGCGTGAGAAACCTGGCAGAACGTCTTGCCGGCGAAATGTTCCTCTTGCGCTACAATCCGTTCATCAATGCCAACCTGGTAAAAAAAAGCGTTGCCGAACGTCTGGAAAAGACGCTGCCGACCCTCTCGGAAGAATTCGGGGGGATTCTCAAGGCTGGCGTGGAGACCTTTTTCCGCCATTACGACGAAGACGTGGCCTATAAACGTGACGTTGTCGCCCGTTTATCGGAAGTTCTTCCCCCGGAAGCCATCATCACCCGCAGTTCCAGCCTTATCGAAAGTGCCACCGACTCCACAGACCTGCGTATGGAACTGCCCATGCTCATGCTGGCACCAGGCACTATCGAAGAAATTCAGTCCATTGTCCGCCTGGCCTTGGAAATGGGATTTTCCCTCATTCCTCGGGGCGGTGGAACGGGAGCCACAGGTGGCGCAATCCCCGCCCATACCCGCACTGTCATCATAAGCATGTCCCGTTTCAAATCCATCTTGGATATCGATGAAGACAACCTCATCCTCAAGACCCAGGCGGGGGTCATTACACTGAACGCCATCCAGGCATGCGCAGAACGCGGTCTGCTCCTGGCCGTGGATCCGGCTTCCAAAGCCGCATCCAGCCTGGGAGGAAATGTTTCCGAAAATGCCGGTGGTCCCCACGCTTTCGAATACGGGGTAACGCTGGACAACCTTCTGAGCTACACCATGGTTACTCCATCGGGGGAACGAATCACCGTCCGCCGTAAGGGGCACCCGCGCCACAAAATCCTCGAAGCCGAGACTGCGGTTTTCGAAATTCTGGACGAAACCGGTGCGCTGCGTGAGACCATCAACCTCAAGGGAAGCGAAATTCGCGGCAAGGGACTGGGCAAAGACGTCTCCAACAAATTTCTTGGAGGTCTCCCCGGGGTGCAGAAGGAAGGTGTGGACGGCATTATTGTTGAGGTCTCCTTCATCCTTTACCCCAAGCCCACTCTGTCCAAAACCCTGTGTCTGGAATTTTACGGCCGCAGCATGCACAACGCCATGCTGCTCATCAATGACATCGTCGGTCTGCGCGACCGTATTCGCACCCAGGGCGACTTGGTAAAGATTTCCTCATTGGAGGAATTCGGCCCCAAATACGTTGCCGCCATCAATTACCAGCGCAAGTCCACGGAATATGCGGGCGATCCCATATCCGTACTGCTGGTCCAGCTGGATTCTGATGACCAGATCGCCCTTGACGAGGCTGTCGGAGCCATTGTGGATGCTGCCCGGGTCTACGAAAACATGGATGTTTTTGTTGCTGCCGACCAAAAGCAGGCCGACCTGTATTGGGAAGACCGTCATAAACTTTCGGCCATTGCCAAGCGGACATCGGGATTCAAAATCAACGAGGACATTGTTATCCCGTTGCAGTATATTCCCGAATTTTCCGCATTCCTGGAAAATCTCAACCTCAGCTGCTTGGCTGAGGCGTACACCGTTGCTCTCAAAAAGATACGAGACCTCCCGAATTTTCCCGAAGAAGACGAGACCATGGAAGGCGAACGGGAGCACATTCGTGAGATCCGGCGGGGCGAGCTGACAGCTGACAGCCAAAACGACCAGGAGCTGGAACTTCAAATTGCCTTGTACTTCGACAAGCTGCAGAAGGAATATCCCCAGCATACCGATGCCCTGAATGTCATCCATGCAGAAATGAAGGCAACCCGCGTGGAAGTGGCTACACACATGCACGCAGGCGACGGCAACTGCCACGTCAACTTTCCGGCCAACTCGAACGACCCGGAAATGCTGGCCAACGTGCACAAGGCCGTGGACAAAGTCTTTGCCAAGGTCATGGAACTGGGCGGGGCTGTTTCCGGCGAGCACGGCATCGGGATTACCAAGATTGCCTACCTGGAAGAAGAAAAGCTGAAAGCCCTGCGCCAGTATAAGCGCGAGGTGGACCCGGCCGGCCTTCTCAACCCCGGCAAACTGACAGACCGCGGCCTGCGCGTGGAGCCGTACACATTTTCCTTCAACAAACTCATCCAGGACCTGAACCGCACGGCATTGCCGGATAAAGAGCGCCTTACCGCCCTGCTGGAAAAAATGCAGACCTGTACACGCTGCGGCAAATGCAAACAGGTCTGCCCCATGTACTATCCGGAAAAAGGCCTTCTTTTTCATCCGCGCAACAAAATCCTGAGCCTTGGCGCAATGGTCGAGGCGGTCTATTACTCCCTGCTGCACACTGGCAAGCCCGATAAAAAGCTGCTGGATCAGATCAAGGGACTCATGGAGCACTGCACAGCCTGCGGCAAATGTCTCGGAGTTTGTCCGGTCAAGATAGACAGCTCCAAGGTGGCACTGCATCTGCGCGCCTTTCTTGAAGAAAAGCATGCAGGCGGCCATCCCATAAAGGGACTGGCTCTGGGCTGGCTGGCAAAGGCGCCGGACAAACGTCTTCCGCCCACGTCGAAAGTATTGTCTGTAGGCCAGAAGGCGTACAACAGCATCATTCGCGTCACCCCCATGCGCTGGAGGACGAAACTCGACCATCCAGTCCTTTCCGGCCCCGGACCGGACATGGATTTCAACAACCTGGCGCACGAGGTAGGACTTTCCAAAGCCCACATCCTGGCCCCCGAAGACGCAGAGGGGGGACGCGATCTCCCTGAGACCGTCTTCTACTTTCCCGGATGCGGCGCAGGCCTGTTTTCCCGCAATATCGGCATGGCCAGCCTGTTTCTGCTGCTGGCCCAGGGAATCAGCATCATTCTGCCGGAAAAACATCTTTGCTGCGGCTACCCCCTGCTCTCCCAAGGGCTTGAGGAGGCATGGCTGGCAAACTACGGGAATAATGCCGCACACCTGCGCAAGGTACTCGAACGAGCCAAACGCAAGGGCTTTAGTGTTTCCGCAGTGCTCACTTCCTGCGGCACCTGCCGTGAAGCGCTGCACCAATACGGCATAGAGCATGTTTTCGGCACAGGCACCCGCCAGCTGGACATAATGCAATACCTGCTGGGAAAGCATTCTGACATGAATTTGAACGAAGACGTCATCTATCATGCCTCCTGCCATGCAGAATGGACAGGATTGGCCCCAAACAAGGCTTCTGGAGCGTATTTGAACGCTCTGAAAGAACAAATGGGCCTTAAGGCCACACTTTCTCCTGGATGTTGCGGAGAATCCGGCCTTGGAGCCATGACTTCGCCCGGCATTTACAAAAAGCTGAGGACACGCAAACTGGCCCAGCTCAGGGACGATGTCCGCAACCGCGCCCTGGACACCCCCATTTTGGTGGGATGTCCTTCCTGCAAAATAGGAATCAAGCGCAGTATGCTCGAAATGGACGACAACCGTCCGGTGCTGCATACTGTTGAGTTTCTGGCTGAACGTATTGGTGGTAAGAACTGGCGGGCACGGCTGCAACAGGCCATTGCCTCGGCAAAACCGCAGGACGGCCTCCGTTTTGTGGCTATTTCCAGCTAGGCAGAACAGCGGAAGACGGAATGAAAGTTCTCGGCATTGATTACGGCACAAAAAAATGCGGATTGGCCGTGGCCGACACGGAGTTGGGCATGGCCTTTGCCCGCAACGTGCTGCCAAGGAAGGACAACGAGTCCCTTCTTCTGTACCTTGCGGAAATGATCGAGGCCGAGAACATCAAGGAAGTTGTGATGGGGCTTCCCGTTGATATGCAAGGCGAAGAAACACTCATCACCAGGCAGGCCAAGAACTTCGGCAACAAGCTTGCAGCCCGGCTCCAACTGCCCGTGCATTTTCACGATGAACGCCTGACCAGCGTGGAGGCCCAAGAACGCTTGCGCGAAGCTGGTTTTTCAGCCAAAAAGGCAAAAAAGAACTTGGATGCCGAGGCCGCCGCGATTATTTTGCGCTCGTATCTTGGCCTGTAGTCCCACCGACAGTCATGGGGACAGGCCGAAGCCTTTCATCTCCACTGGAAATCAGCAACGCACAAGCCCATGAAGACTGCCATTACCATTTTTCTGGTTACTTTAGGACTCGTCTCCGCCTTTCTCGCATCACGCGTTTGGATTTTTCTATACTGCCCTCCCCAATCCCCGGGACACGAAGTTACCATTGTCATCCCCCCCGGTACGCATTTCGAAGCCATCATCCATCAGCTTGAAGAGGAAGGCGTTGTGGCCGATGGCAGGGCCTTTCGACTGCTTGGGACAATAAGCGGAAAGGTTCGCAAAATACGCGCAGGAGAATTCAGGCTGAGCACAGCCATGGCCCCGCTGGCAGTTTTGCAGGAGCTTACACGCGGCAGGAGCATTCTGCACAGGCTACAGGTTCGGGAGGGACTTCCCTGGTGGGAAGTCGGCCACATTGTGGAAGAAGCAGGGATGGGATCTTTTGCCAGCTTTGAAGCAGCCGTACATAACCCGGAAATTTTACAAAAATACGGTATCCCGGGGCCAAGCGGGGAAGGCTATCTCTTCCCCGAAACCTATTTTCTTCCCCGTTCCCCCAACAACAACGCCACCTGTGTTGTAGAGAGTATGCTCCGCATGTTCCGCAAAAAGGCAAAAGAAGTCTGGCCAGAAGGACTTCCCCCTGCCAAGATGCTTCACAACAAGGTAATCCTCGCCTCGCTTGTGGAGAAGGAAACCGCGGTCCCAGAAGAACGGGCCAGAATCGCAGGAGTGTACACCAACCGCCTGCAAAAAGGTATTCGCCTGCAGTGCGACCCAACCATCATCTACGGACTGGGATTGCAATTTGACGGCAACCTGACCAAAAAACACCTTCGAGACAAAAGCAACAAGTATAATACCTACACCCATGCCGGACTGCCCCCAGGTCCTATCTGTTCGCCCGGAAAGGAGGCTCTTGCAGCCGCCAAAACGCCGGAAAAGAACAAATTCATATACTTTGTTGCCAAAAAAGACGGCACTCATTACTTCAGCCACACTTTGGAAGAGCACAACCGAGCGGTCAGAAAGTACCAGCTCCGTCATTAAAGCGGCACTTCGTTATCAATATACTATTCTATAGAAATTCATAGTTCACCTATCTTTAGGCGCCTGTACATGCACCCGACAGGTCTGCCTTTTCCTTTTTTTATAACCTCTCTGCGCCTGCATTCCTTCAACTTCTTTAGCTATTTTCGTTCGCCGTATTACAATAAATAATACGACTAAGCATACGTTCCCCTCGTAAAAACTTCCCGCATCAAAATGCATACTTACAGTACTACACAGTACTGTAAAAATATTGAAGATAAACAATGTTACATTAGTACCAACCATGTATTACTCTAAATAAAGCTTACACAATGTGTCCATGAGCGACAAACAATAGTAAGAAACATTGAAGCAATATTTTCATTTTATACAAACAACGTTCATATCCAAGTGTCATAAATATAACAATCGAAATCACGACCTGCCTTGACAATACATTGTTATCATGTAGAATTACACAATGATTTTCTTGTCACTATAAAAAGGATCTTAGACACTACATGGCAACCATCACGGTACAAAATCTATACAAGATATTCGGCCCATCTCCGGAGAGGGCCATCCCTCTCTTGGAGAATGGGAGGAGCAAAGAGGACATCCTTCGCGAAACCAAACTCGGAGTGGGCGTCAACAATGTGTCCTTCACTGCCGAGGAAGGCGAAATTTTAGTTATTATGGGACTTTCCGGCAGCGGAAAATCCACTTTGGTTCGTTGTGTTAACCGCCTTATCGAGCCTACACGGGGAAGCGTCATCATCAACGGAACCGATGTCACCGCCCTGCCCCCCGAAGAGCTGCGGCAGTTCCGCCAGGCCCATATGGGGATGGTCTTTCAGAACTTCGCGCTTTTCCCGCACCGCAGTGTCATTCAGAATGTTGAGTACGGCTTGGAACTACAGGGCGTGGCGCCTGATGTCCGCCGCGAGGCCGCAGTGGACGCTTTGGAAAAAGTTGGACTGGCAGGATGGGAGGACTCTCTTCCCCGGCAGCTTTCAGGCGGAATGCAGCAGCGTGTGGGCCTGGCTCGTGCATTGGCTCTGGACCCGGACATTCTGATGATGGACGAGGCATTCAGTGCGCTCGATCCGCTCATTCGTCGCGATATGCAGGATGAACTCCTGAACCTCCAGGAGGACATGAAGAAAACCATTCTGTTCATCAGCCACGACCTGGACGAAGCTCTCAAGCTCGGCAACCGTATCATCCTGATGAAGGACGGGGCAGTAGTTCAAAGCGGCACCCCAGAAGAAATCCTTACCGAGCCGGCAGACGACTATGTAACCAAATTCGTCGAAGATGTGGACATCACCAAGGTTCTCACGGCCGAGTCCGTCATGAAAAAAACAGAGGCTGTTGCCTACCTGCACACTGACGGGCCACGCGCCACCCTGCGCAAAATGCGCAAGAACGCCATATCCAGCCTGTTTGTTCTCGACGATAACCGCCGTGTGGCAGGTATCGTTACGGTAGAGGACTGCGTTTCCCTTCTGGAACGGGGGGGGAAGGATATACGTGAAATCCTGCGGACGGACATACGTACAGTGGACTCGGAGACTCCCGCAACGGAACTTATCGAAATTCTGCACGACCTGCCCTACCCCCTGGCCGTGACCAATAGTAAAAACGGCAAAATTCAGGGAGTCATCGTACGCGGCACGCTGCTTGGAGCCATTGCAGGCAAGGGGATCAACCAATGATTATACCAAGACTCCCCCTCGGGGATGCCATAGAGGCCACCATTAATTTTCTGGTGGACCATTTCGCTTTTCTCACAAAGGCTTTTTCCAAAGTAACTGAATCCGGGCTGGACCTACTCCAAACCGGATTGATGTTCATCCCCCCCTGGCTTTTCATCATCATCGTAGCTTCCATTGTCTGGAAAATAACCAAGACCCGGGGGATCACCATTTTCTCGGTCTGCGGGCTTCTGCTCATTTGGAACTTGGGACTTTGGCAGGCCACGGTAAGCACCATAGCATTGGTCATCATTTCGACACTTATCGCCATCTGTTGCGGAGTACCCATCGGCATCATGGCTGCCATGAATAAAAACCTGCATCGCGTTGTAGCTCCTGTCCTCGACGTCATGCAGACAATGCCTGCATTCGTTTACCTCATCCCGGCCATTCCCTTTTTCGGCCTGGGCAAGGTGGCGGCCATTTTCTCCACCGTTGTGTTCTCCATGCCTCCTGCCATCCGCCTGACCTACCTGGGAATCCAACAGGTTCCTTTGGAATTGGTGGAATGCGCAGAGGCGTTTGGTTCCACCAGATGGCAAAGGCTCTTCAAGCTAGAGCTTCCTTTGGCAACGCCTACGATCATGGCTGGCATCAACCAAACAGTCATGCTGGCCCTGTCCATGGTGGTTATCGCTTCCATGATCGGTGCCAAAGGACTTGGCGGGGAAGTCTGGAAGGCCATTCAGCGGCTTCAGATGGGTAATGGCTTCGAGGCAGGCATAGGCATTGTCATCGTGGCTATCATTCTGGACCGTGTGCTTCAAAAAATTGGCGCAGCAAAAGCGTCCAACCAGTAACGAGGAGGATTATATGATTATCCGCAAGCTTATAATTACTTGTATTGCATCTCTGGCACTTGTCGCCGCATTCGGCTCCACAGTCTTTGCCAAACAGAAGGTCAAATTGGCCTATGTTGAGTGGGACTGCGCTACGGCCAGCACCTATACGGCCAAAGCAGCTCTCGAAAAAATGGGATACGAAGTCGAAGTTCTCCCAGTAGCTGCAGCCGCCATGTGGCAGGCCGTGTCCACAGGTGACGTTGACGCCATGGTTACAGCTTGGCTGCCCGTCACTCACAAAACCTATTATGAACGCCTCAAAGATAAAGTTGTGAAACTCGGTCCCGTTTCCACTGGCGCCAAGCTCGGATGGGCCGTACCATCTTATGTTACGATCAATTCCATTGAAGAAATTAATGACAACGCCGACAAATTCGACGGAAAGATTATTGGTATCGACCCCGGCGCCGGCCTCATGAGTCTTTCCGAAAAAGCCGTTGACGAGTATGGCTTGGACAAAATGGAATTGATGGAAGGCAGCGGCGCAACCATGACAGCTGCTCTGGCCGACGCTATCAAAAACAAGAAATGGGCAGTGGTTACCGCCTGGTCCCCCCACTGGATGTTTGGGCGCTGGGACCTGAAATACCTGAAAGACCCCAAGGGCATTCTGGGTAACGAAGAACAGATCTACACCATCGTTCGGAAGGACCTGCAGAAGGATATGCCCAAGGTATTCAACTTCTTCAAAAACTTTGGATGGGCCAGCCCCGACCAGCTCCAGATGGTCATGGCCTGGAACCAGGAAGACGGGGCAGATCCTCTTACCAATGGCAAGCGTTTCATCAAGGAATATCCGCAAATGTACAAAAAATGGACAGGTAAATAAAACACATCTGCCCATGTAATCTGCTCTCTACTGGGGAAGCCACTCGGCTTCCCTTTTTTTTAGCCCTTATCACCTGATTCCAGCTAGCGCTCCAAGACAAAAAATCATCGATATCAAAGGAACGCAGGATTAGCCTGAATATTCGCTACAAGCGTTTCAAAAAGCTAATGTTCATCAAAAACACTTCATGTAAATAAACACGAACATAGGCAGCCGTTACTGACTCTTCCTGCCTCCTTTCACAGAATTTTACACCGAGACGTTTCCTATGCCCCAATGGCTTCTAGCCAGCATTGTCGCCAGCTTAAGCGGATCGATGATCCTTGTTCTGATCTTCGGTTATCTTTCCTGGGCATCCAAAGAAAAAGCCATGCAGCTTTGGACTGTAGGTTGGTTTTTTTACAGCATGCGATTCTTTCTCATGCTACTCATACTTACGTCCGAAGGGCCAACACAACTTTTCCTCATTCTCAATCAGGCGAGTCTCCCCCTCTGCGCAATATTTCTGCTGTGGGGCGCATTTACCTTTGTAAACCAACGTGTCCCCCCCATATGGGGAATTCTCAGCGGAGTCGTACTGCTATGGGTACTAGCAGGGGCAGTACTCAAGTTTACTTTTTGGCAATACACACTGCCGACCTTCTTTTTTATGGGAGCCGTCAACATACGCACGGGCATTCTTCTTCTCCGCTTTCCCACGTCAAAGGCTGCCAGCAAATTCATTCCGGGGATCACCCTGATACTCTGGGGAATTCACAAATTTAACTATCCTATGCTCCGCCCCATAGAGTGGATTGCTCCCTGGGGCTATCTTATAGGGACTTTCCTGGCTTTTCTGCTGGCTCTCGGCATTATCATCGTCCATTTTGAAAAGATACAAAGTCGTCTTAACGAAAGCGAGGAGCGTTTCCGCTGGACGTTCGATAAAGCGGCAATGGGAATAGCTAACATCTCCCCACAAGGACGGTTCATACAGGTTAACCGAGCTATATGCAGTATCCTCGGCTACACTTCCGACGAGCTGTTGGGCATGAACATAAAAGAAGTAACGCATCCCGGCGATTTGGATAAAGGTACGGCGGTTCTCCAACAGGCAATTGCCGAGCATCAAGACCATTACTCTTTTGAAAAACGATACATCAATAGAGCCGGAAAAACGGTGTGGGCAAGTGAGACGACATCCATAATAAATGATGAAACCCAAAATTTGGAATATTTCGTAAAAGTTATCGAGGACATAAGCGAACGTAAAAAAGCCGAAGAAAGAATACATGACCTAGCTAGATTTCCTGCAGAAAACCCGAATCCTGTGCTTCGTCTGTCGCGAGACGGCGAACTCATTTATGCCAACAAAGCAAGCCAGCCAATACTCGACGCATACGACCTGAAGCCTCAAGAAGTAATTATGCCGGGCCATCTGGCCGAACGTCTACTTGAGGCCATGCACCCCAATGAAGAATTTGAAATATGCGTGGATTCCAAGTGGTATGCCTTTACCTCTTCCTTCTCCAAATTTTCTCGCTCTATAAATCTTTACGGCATGGACGTAACCGAGCGTAAAAAGGCCGACCAGGCCCTCAAGGACTCGGAAAAACGCTTCCGCAGGCTTTTTGAGGAATCACTGCACGGCATCTGCATTTTCGAAGACATGCCACCGCGCTTTTCCCTGGTCAACTCGGCTTTCTGCAAACTCATAGGACGCAGCATGGAAGAGCTGCTCGCTTTCACCCCAGGCCAAGTCTGGACACTGGTCCATCCAGAAGACCGAGCGTTGGTCCGGGAAAGACTTCTCAAGCGTATGCAGGGGGAGAAGGCTACTTCCCGTTATGATTTCCGATTCATAAAGCCGGACGGAACCGTCGGTTGGGTCGAAGTCGCTGTTTCTTCCCAACTCATATCAGGGAAAATAGCCAGCCAGGCAATATTCCGGGACATCACGAAGAAACGTCAGCAAAAAGAATGGTTGACGCAGGCCAAAAACCTGGCAGTAAGCGCCAGTCGGGCCAAAAGCGAATTTTTGGCCAACATTAGCCATGAGATACGCACTCCGCTGAATGGCTTATTGGGCATGTTGCAGCTACTCGGAACAACGGAGCAATCCCCGGAACAGAAAGAATACACACGCATAGCCTCGGACGCAGGAAACAGCCTGATGACCCTTTTGGGCGACCTCCTCGATCTTTCCCGCATCGAATCCGGCAAAATGGAATTAATCAGCCAGCCTTTTTCCATGCTGGATACTTCCACTACAGTTCTCAATACCATGCAGGCAGCGGCGGAACAAAAAGGAGTAGCCCTTACGCTGCACGTAGATGAAGAAATCCCTCCGCTTCTGCTGGGAGATGCCGGGCGTTTTCGCCAGGTACTCTTCAATCTGGTTGGTAATGCTGTAAAGTTCACAGAGGCTGGCAGCGTTCATATAGCCATCCACCCGCTGCCCTACACCCAAAACGAGCAGTCGCTCTACTTTGTCGAAATTACAGACACGGGGCCCGGTATTCCAGACAACATGCTGGACTCGATCTTCCGTCCCTTTGAACAGGGAAACCTCAGCTACAGCCAACGTCCCAAAGGTGCGGGGCTCGGCCTTGCAATCGTCAGCCGCCTGATAAGTCTTATGCAGGGCACGATTTGCGTGGACAGCACTCTCGGCAAGGGCACTTCGATTATTTTCACCATCAAAGCACAACGCGGAGATCAGCTCGAAGCCCTAGAAAAAGCGGCTCCACCTTCCCCCATGATCCCCACCGGGAAGGAAGCAAAGCCCGAGGGCTTGCGAATCCTCGTGGCTGAAGACAACGCAGTGAATCTGTTTTTTGTGGAAAAACTCCTGCGAAAGATGGGACATCACCCGACGTCTGCAGCCGATGGCAAGCAGGCGTTGTCCATCCTTTCCAAACAGAAGTTCGATTTGGTGCTCATGGATATTCAGATGCCCGTCATGGACGGCCTGGAGGCTACCAAAGCAATACGGGATGGAGGCGTCCCCAATGTACCTGCCAACCTTCCTGTAGTTGCCATGACAGCCCATGCCATGGCTGGTGACAGGGAAAAATTCCTGGCAGCTGGTATGACAGACTATATAGCCAAACCAGTGGACCAGAGCCATCTGGAGTCAATTTTTCTACAAATGGCCACGTGGAAAAAAGAACAGAAATAAAATTCAGGCCGCGCCCAAAAAATCCCGGCCTTCCTCATACCCACATGACAGGAAATACTCGCGTATGATTTCCCGCGCTCCACGGCTGCCCACGTACGAAAGCACAAAGACCTCGCCAGGCGGAGGGGCTTGAAGCCGATCCACAACAGGCTTGGAGTGTATGGTCTGACCTATCTTTTTCGGATCAATATCGAAATACCCGTCAATCACTATGCCGTACTGCCTGAGCATATCGGCACGACGCCGTGAAACCCGCCCCGCCCCGGCAACCCATACGTGCGGATGGTACGGATTGGCGCGTTGCAGCCAACGCGCCAGGTACTCACTTTTGATGCGGTAAAATGCGTCCACATCATACCGGGCATGCGTGCGCGACAGCCTGTCTGGCGGATCGTTCCAAACCACCAGTTCCCGATCCAGCTTCTCCATGACAACGCCCTGCTCCATCCAACGCAGCCACAACTCGTAATCCTCGGGAAAATCTCCATCCCGGTAGCCGCCAGAAGACTCCACAACTTCTCGTCGAAACATGACTGACGGATGTGCCAGAGGGGATTCGACAAAACGATTCAGGTACAGTTCCCGAGAACTTCGCACGGAATTTATCCAGTCCACATAGTGGGAATAGCCAGCTGCCTGCTCACGACTTCCGCCAAAGCGAACAAGACATGATACGAGTCCCGTTTGCGGGTGGGATGCCAAATGTCCGGCCTGCAGCTCCAACCTTTGCGGCAAAGATTCGTCGTCTCCGTCCATGCGGGCGATATAACGGCCACAACAGGCATTCATCCCGGCTTGCAGTGCAGGTACGATACCTTCATGTTCCCTGAAAAGAGGACGTACCCGACTGTCACGCAGTGCGTACTCTCGCAAAAGCCCGGCAGTGCTATCGGTGGAACCGTCATCCACGGCAACTATCTCGAAATCAACCAATGTCTGGGACAACAGACTGTCCATTGTGCGCCCAAGCGTAGGCGCACAATGGAAAACAGGCATAAGCACGCTGACCAACGGAGAAAAAGAAGGGCTGTGGGACATACAGAACTAAACGATTTCCGCGCCACTAAGAAGCAGTACAAAGACTTTGAAAATATCGGGATCATAGGCTGAACCGATTTCGCTTCTCATGGCGCTAAGGGCCTCGAAAGGGGTCATGGCGATCTTTTTTCCAGGACGGCTGGAGGTAAGTCCGTCGTAACTATTGCAGATATGCAGAGCACGGATGGGTTCGGGCAAGTCGTCGCCACGTGTTCCCGTGGGATACCCGGAACCATCGTACTGTTCGTGATGAAAGAGAATACAGTTTGTACTCTCCCGCGGCAGAGGAAGTCGCGAGCAAATGGCAACGCCATGCAAAGGATGCAGCCTGTATTCTTCCTTTTCCTCGGGAGTGAGGGGAGCGGATTTATCCAGAATAAAACGCCGCACCTTGGTTTTTCCAACATCATGGAGCATAGCCCCCAGGCCATAGCTTATCACGCTTTTCTGCTCCACTTTCATGGCGCTGAGCAGGCCGATAAAATAGGCGTACACGTTCACGCTGTGCGAAAAGGTATGGTAGTCGTGGGAGATAAGCCTACCAAGGCTTTTAAGGGATTCCTCGCGGGAAAGAAAACGGACGCTGTTCTTGACGAACGACAACACCCTATCGAAAAGCTTGTCGCTCAAACGATCCGGCATGCGGGCTTCAAAAACTTCCTGCAAAATGGTTTTGGACGCATCGTAAAACAAATGGGCCCGCTTGGGGAGACTCAATTCCTCATCCTCAAGGATTCGGCCCAGATTCTGCTCCACATACTCGTCGTACTGTTCTTTCTGATGCGAGAGTACATAGACCGTATTGACGTCCAGCTCCACCAATGTCTGGCACAGCTGTGGCGTAAGAGCCTGTCGCTCCCGAGTATAGAGCACGAACCGCTCGCCCTGATGCAGATAAACTCTAAATTCAGCCCGAGTGTTCGGGAAAAGCATGAGTGGGGAGACGGGAAAGTACAAAGGATCTTTGTCTTCCCGCCCTACTGCCGCAGTATTTCGGCGCATGGAATCCTCATTTCCGTTGGTTGGATCCGCCAAAAGCTACCTCCCCGCACCCCACGGATGCTGGCCGTTTTTGCGAAACCGTTATCTTCCAACTCGTTCATGAAAACCTTATCGGCATGGAAACTCTCCGCATTAGCCTTTTGGTGCCGACTCAATCTTCAAGGAAGTTTTCCATGACACCGAAAAAATAAAATGCCCAATCAGCCCATGACCTTTTTGATATCTACCAACGGCGTTCCGTCCAGAACCTCCATTGGGTCGACAACCAGTCTGCCCGGTTCCGGAATCGCCACAACCTTCACTTCATGCAGCCCAATAGGATTGGGGCGATCTGGAGAACGAGTATAGAACACACCGGTAAGAGGCCTTTCCTTTTCTCCACGAGGATGACATTGCAGCACACTTCGATCAGAAGCATGCAGCCAGGTGAGCAGCACCAGTTTATGACCTTCCTTGATACCCAGCAAGGCATCCTGGTATTCAGGCTCTATTGTCAATTCGGCTTTTACACCGTGCCCTTCCGCCTGTTTGGGGCACTGGCTGCGGTCAGTGTACTGGGTGGAAATATGTCCGATGATCTTCAGCGTGGTATCCATACTTTCCTCACTTGGATGTTTCGGTAAAGTGATCGAACCCCTGGCGTTCCATAGGTTTGCCCTTTATGTACAGTCCTGGAATTTCCGTTACAACGCCTACCTGAAGCAAGCCTGAAATACTTTGCTTCACATCTTCCCAAACTCCCGGCGAACATGCACCCAACAAAGAATAATCCTCGCCCCCCAAAAGCGCAAATTCCACAGGATCGCACTGTCTGTTTTTACAATAACGCAGGACATCTCCGGACAATGCGGATTCGGCCAGACAAAAATCAGCTCCCTGCCCCTGAGCCATAAAACGCGGTACGTCCCGCACCAATCCGTCGGAGACATCCATAAGCCCGCGTACAGCGGACATACAGGACAAATCTCGGGCCGCATCGGGACTCAACCTGGGTCGGAGATGGGCCCGTACGGCATCGGGATACTTTTGCACCGCTCCATTACCTTCTTTCTCCAACGACAGAAGTCCGGCACGGGCAAGTCCGATATCTCCGGCTACGAAAAGCACATCCCCAACCTGCGTGTTGCCCCGTCGCATAAAGCGCCCGTCGGGATATTCCTCGCCCCAGATGGTGATGCACAGTCCGGTTTTGTCGCTTCTGCTCAGGTCGCCCCCCACAAGCACAACTCCTGCTTCTCGGGCAAAGGCGCTCATCCCAGCAAGCAGATCGTCCCAATAGGGCTCGTCCTTGTGCAGCGGCCCGGACAGCCCAAGGCAAAATCCCAAAGGCTTGGCGCCCATCCCGTATATGTCACTGACGTTTACGGCCAAGGCCTTGTAGCCGATGTCCCTGGGGCTGAAATACGAACGCCGGAAGTGGATATCTTCCAGAAAAATGTCCACGCTCATACAGGCTGTGGGCGGAAAATTCAGCACCGCGCAATCATCGCCCCGCCCCAACTGCACATGACCCGACGATTCGGGAAAATGTTTCTGGATCAAAGCGAGAAAATCATCTTCAGAAGCCAAAGCCATCGGCTACTCCATTTCCAGATATTGTCCGATGATTACCTTCAGGCCGAATCCGGTAAAATTCACCCGATACTTGTCCGGCGGTATGTACTCCAACACCTTGCCCCTGCCATAAATCTTATGATGGCAGAATCCCAGCCGTACAGGAGCTTTATCCTTACCGCTCCCACCACTTTCCGAGGAATTCCCAGAGGACGCAGAGGACACGGCGTTCATTGAACCTGCCCCCGAAGGCTTGTCTATCTGAGCCTGTACAGGACGCTGCAGCCTGCCGCCGTACCCTTCTTTGTATTCCACATACGTCAATGGAGGCAATTCCAGCACAAAAGGGCTGGGACGGACCGGTTCGCTGCGTTCCAAATGCCGAACATATAGGCTTTCCGGCACATACATCCCAAGAAATTTACGGGCTCTGGTGGCGGCAACGTACATAAGGCGCCGTTCCTCCTCCATGTCCTCGGGCCTCTGCATGGCACGGCGACCGGGGAAACGCTCCTCGACCAGATCAAGAATCAGCACGGCGTCCCATTCCAACCCCTTGGCCGAGTGGATAGTGGAGAGCACCAAGGCGTTTTTCCGTATCTCTTCGGCATCCTCCATGGGATTGTCCAAATTGATCTCGGCCAGGAACTGATCGCATTCGGAATATTGGGCGGAAATGGATTCCAGCTGTTCCAGCCCCTGTTGACGCCTGGGATAATCGTCCGGATAGGCTGCCATAAGCAGCGGCGTATAAAATTCGATAATACGTCCCAGCGATGCCTCCGGCTTGGGATTGTCCATGCGTAGCTGATTCAAAAATTCCAGCATGGGCATCAATTCGGCAAACCGCTTTGTAAAACGGCCCAGGGCCTTGCCGTCTCCACTAATGGCGGCCTGCACTATTTTATCCGCAGTTTTGGGGCCCACGCCTTTTATATGGCCAAGTACCCGTTTCCAGGCCACGGAATCCGCAGGATTAATCTGCACCCGCATAAAGGCGAGCGCATCCTTTACGTGCGCGGCCTCGGTAAATTTGATTCCTCCGAATTTCTGAAACGCTATCCCGAGTTTGTTCAGCTGTACTTCCAAGGAGTAAGATTGGTAGCCCGCCCGGAACAATACGGCAATTTCATGCATCTCATAGCGCTTGTTCAGCTCGATGATCTTTTCCAGAACCAGACGCGACTGCGACTGGTCGCTCAGCGTCTTGACCACCTCGGGCATGGCACCGCCCGTGTGCTCGGTATACAGGCGCTTTTCAAACTTGCGTTGGGCATTGGCCAGCACTGCGTTGGCAAGATCCAGCACTTCCTGGGTGGAACGGTAGTTCCGTTCCAGACGTACAATTTTAGCACCTGGAAATTCGCTGGGGAAATCAAGGATATTCGCCACTACGGCACCACGGAAAGCGTAAATGCTCTGGGCGTCGTCACCTACGGCCATAACATTGCCGCGTCCACCGGTCAGCAGCTTGACGATACGCGCCTGCACCCGGTTCGTATCCTGGTATTCGTCCACCATGATATGGGAAAAACGCGACCGCAGACTTACAGCCACATCCGGCTCGTCTCGCAGCAGGCGTTCCAGTTCGAAAAGCAGATCATCGTAATCCAGCAGGCAGCTTTCCTTTTTGAGACGGGCGTATTCAACGGCCATTCGTTCCATGTCTTCCACATACGGAAGGAGATGAAAGGCCTCGTTCTGAATAATCGTCCCGACATTCGCTTCCTTGTTCCGCGACTTGGAAAGAATATCCAACACCGTGTCTTTTTTAGGAAAAGAGCGATCGCCCTTACCCAACCCAAGGTTGGACTTGGCATCGGCAACCAGCTGTGTGCAGTCGCTGCGATCCGTAATGGAAAACCCACGTTCAAAGCCTAAAAGCAGATGATGCCTTTTAAGTACTCCGTAAGCGAACGAGTGAAATGTGCCGCCGCTCACTCCGCCCAAACCGTATCCAAGCAGCCCTCCTGCCCGGAACAGCATCTCCCCTGCCGCCTTGCGCGTAAACGTCAGCAACAGAATGGACTCAGGAGCTACTCCCTGTTCCACAAGGCGGGCCAGACGGTAAACGACAGTTCTGGTTTTTCCACTGCCTGCCCCGGCGATAACCAGCAGGGGGCCTTCGTCATGCATCACCGCATCGTACTGTGCGGCATTGAGTTCCGATTTATAATCTATCTGCATAAATTCTTCTTGAGGGTGAGGAAATGGAAAAGGACTGAACCACTTGCCTGTCTTTTCAATATAGGCGCAATGCCCCAATACCGACAGCGGCCCGATGAAAACCAAACGTAGTTCATTCAATCCCCAAGGAAATTACCTGATAATCAAAAAAACAAATGCCTTTGGGATTTTCCCTTGGGATTTCATCAAAGTCTACAGGCCCCAGAAATTCAAAACTTCCTGACCGATATGCCGCATCAATCCGGGATTGGAATCATACGAATCATAAAAAATGGCTTGATCCGGCGTATGACACCCGGTACGTCCAAAATGGCCGAAGATTTCGGTGCGGTCAAACTTCGCCTTGAGATCAAATCCCGTATTGGCCTCCAAAACAAGGTCGGGAGCATGAACAGCCTGTGAACCGCTGTAAAATTGAGGTCCCGGATGCACAGCTGCCAGCACAGGCTTCCCTTCGAATTCAAGATGCGCCAGCCCGGTTGCTATTTCCAGGGCCACGGCCTGTGCCTGAGACCTGCCAACACGACCTCGGGCAAAGCGCTCGGCAGTATGAATGTAGATGCGGCTGGGGTCCAGAGCAAAAGCTCGGGATTGAGGTGCAATGCAGGTTGCATCCCATTCACCATGCAGACCTGGCATAAGCTGCAGGTAGCCGTTGCGAATAAGCCACGCATTGATATCAACCTCTGTGAGAGTACGCGCAAAACCATGATCGGCCAGGACTATCAGCCGTTTGGGATCGGGCAGAGCATCGAAACGCTCCAACACTTCGGCTGCCAAAGCATCTATCTGACGCAACAGACCAAGACATGCCGTGTGCAGCAAGTGATCCGCATCTTCCACTGCATTAAACAGAAAATGAAAAAGACGGTCGGTTTCCGTAATCACAAAACAGAACATATCCCAGGCCAGGTCGGGCCAAAACATGTCCAAAACCTTGCGCCGGGAAGTCAGCGACGTGGAAAGGCCGTAAAGCAAGGCATTATGGTCCGTTGCACCTCTGGAAGTATCGGATTCCAAGATATACCCTTCACGGGCAAGTGCATGAGCGAACATGGGCGGATATACTGCCCGGCGCAATTCGTGCGCAACAAAGCCTGAAACAAGCAGTCCGGGGAAAGGACGGGCGGGATATGTGTTGGGAAGATTGATGACCTTGCTGGTCAGACCGAGTTCGCCAAGCCGATCAAAAATGGTTGGAACGGCAACATGGCTGAAGTCGGTAATGGAAAGTTCGTATGTTTGCGGATTGATCCGGGAAAAACCGTACACACCGTGCTCGCCGGGACCGCATCCCGTAAAGAAGGACGTCCAGTTGACCGGAGAAAGATCAGGAAGTTCCGCCCGCACCGTGCCGGCTTTTTCACAAATTCTGGACAGCGCCGGAAAGCCGTCCATGTCCGCAAGCTTGCGGGCCAATGAAAGCGGCAGGCCGTCCAGGCCGAGAACAACACATCGAGGGCGTGGGATCATTGGTCAGGCTCCGGCGGAAAACCGCACGGAAACAATCGAAGCACAGCGGCTCAGGCCAGGCAACGCATACGTTTAAGAAGTTTGATACCGTCGTCTGTAAGAATGTAGCCCTTGGTGTATTTGACGCTCTTGCCCTTCACCTTGATGTAGATGATGTAGCCGAAATCGTAGAGCAGCTTGATAACCGCCTTGTCGTAATCTTCGACCTCGTGCTTGGGAGCGATGCCGTTAAACTTACGAATTTGTGTCATATGATACAGGTCGCGCAGAGCACGGATATGTTCCGTACCCAACTCGTCGTCGATAAATTCGGGGAACTCGGCAGACTCACCTTCCGGCTCCATTCGTAATTCCACCCCCATGCTATCAAGGTCTTCACGGGCATTTTCCGTAAGACGATAGCCCCGCATCATACGGCCACAACGCGCAATTACCGTCCCCTCTTCCACGAGATTCTGATCCTGAAGGTAGGACAGCATGTGGTCATCGTACAGCAACGCGTGTTTTTCCGGCAGCAAACCGTGGTATCTCTGGATCCCAGAAAACCTATCTATATCTTTGAGAATTTGTACATGACGAGTGGTAAGCAGCATAAAAAACTCCCGGGCCATCCAGGCCACTCCGACGTGTAACGCAAACACTACCTGTTTGCAAACTTCGTAGCCTTACAGCTATCCGGGATGGAAATTACGCCGCAACAATTTTACTGTATAAATTCTGGTAATTGGCAACGATTGCTGTGAGGGAATATTGAACCACAATACGTTCCCGAGCGGCCTGCCCCTTTGCTAGACGACCGTGTGGAGCCAAAGAAAGGAGACTGCGCAGCGCCTCGATAAGGCCAACCACATCTGCGGGAGAAATAATAAGGCCGGTTTCTCCTACAATATCACGGCAATCACCGGTATCTGTGGTAATACACGGCACACCGCAGGCCATGGCCTCGCCCAGCACATTGGGAAATCCCTCGCTGAGAGAGGTAAGGCAAAAAACGTCCAGACCGGCCATAAAGCGCTCCACCCGGCTACGACGGCCGAGAAGATGGAGTCTTGTACCAAGCACAGGATCCGCCAGGGCATCGGCAAACAATGACGTTTCGGCGTTGTCCCCCGTCACCCCGTCGCCACACATGACGAAATGAGCCTCGGGCATGTCGCGGGCAATACTTCGTGCTGCCGCAAGAAACGTAGCATGGTCTTTTACCGGATCGAACCTGGCGCAATGGCCCACCAGCACGGCGTCATCGGGCAAGTTAAGTTCCCGGCGAAATTCAACTCGGGCCTCGGCATCCGGCTTGAAGGTATTGATATCAAACCCATTGGGCAGAACCGCCCACTGGCGCGGCTTATAGCCAGCCTGCTCATGAAACTCCACGGCCTGCCGCGAATTGCTGACCACGGCCGCAGGAAATTTGGAAAGCCGGACGTTGATGCAAAGCACGGCAGACGTCATCCGATTGGTGGCAGCCAGCTCCAGATCGGCGTTGCGTATATTCCAGACGACAGGCGGGCGCCCGGACAAGAAACTAGCCAGCAAGCCCAACAGATCGGCATGGTAAAGCCATGTCTGGACCACGTCCGGCCGGAACGAACGCATCATGCCCATCAAACGCCACAATGCACCGGGGTGCGGCATGCCTCGCGATAATCCAAGGCTCTCCACCGGAATGTTTGCTGATTCGATTTCCAGAGCAACAGGCCCGGGGGCGAGCATGCTGATCACCCGATTTTCAAAACGAGTTCCATCCATGCCGGTCACCAATTTGGCCAGCATGCGCTCTGCTCCGCCCGTGTTCAGCGAGGTGATCAGATGAAGAATTTTCATGCAAAATTTCCCTACCGGCCGTTCTTCTCCAGCCAAGACTGAAACATGAGGATATCCCACAGGCAGTAATACCAATTGCCCTGTCCCCCCAGGTAATCCTTCCAAATACGCCTTACCAGCCCAGCATCCAGCCAGCCCTGACTGTGTACCGTGGACTCGTCCAAAAGGGCCTCGGCCCAATCACGCAGTTCGTTGCGCAACCAATGTTCTATGGGAACGGCAAATCCCATTTTTGGACGGTCCATCAGCTCGTCCGGCACATGGCGTGAAAGGACTTGGCGCAAAAGCCACTTGCCCTGCCCGTTGCGAACCTTCAAATGCACGGGCAACGCGGCGGCAAATTCCACCACGCGGTGGTCAAGAATCGGCACCCTGGCCTCAAGACTTACGGACATGCTGGCCCGATCAACTTTGGTCAGAATATCATCGGGCAAATAGGTTTCAATGTCCCAAAGCTGCAGAATGCGAAAGATATCCTCGTCCTGTTTGTCTGGATGTTCTCCGCCTTGCAGGATGCAGCCGTCGTCCCCATGCAGAACAAGCGAATCGGGATGTTTGAAATGGGACACAAGAAACAGATACAGTTCACGAATATCCCGCGCGCTCAGCAGGTCAAGACGCCAACGGATACGGGGTCCCTTGGGACCTAACAGACGGTAGACGCTCTCCGGCAGCAACTTGCCACATCCGGCTGCAAACTGCCGCGCAAAACGGGGAATTCGCAGTAGCCTCAAAAGACGCTGCGTCCAAAAATAACGGTCATACCCGGCAAACAGCTCATCCCCTCCGTCGCCGGACAGACTTACCGTAACGTGCTGCCGAGCCAGCCGACTGACCACGGTTGTTGGAATCTGGGAGGCATCGGCAAAGGGCTCGTCCCAGAAATGGGCGATGTCCGGAACGACTTCCAACAAATCTCCAGGCGTAACGTACAATTCAGTATGCTCGGTACCAAGGTAAGCAGCCACGGCCTTGGCATGGGCAGCCTCATTGTACCGGGGATCGTCAAAACCGATGGAAAAAGTCTTCACAGGACGGTTGCCTGCGGCCTGCATCAAGGCCACGACCGTACTGGAATCGATGCCCCCGGACAAAAAAGCACCCAAGGGAACATCGGCAATCATACGCCTCCGAACAGCGTCGTCCAAAAAAAATTCGAGCCGTTCAATGGCCTCTTCATCTCTGCCAGAAAACAAATTACTGCCGCACGGTTCCCATATCTGACGCGCCGACCAGTATGTCTCTGACTTCGGCTCATTTTTCTCCCCATCAGCAGAGATGGTAAGAATACAGCCAGGTTCGAGTTTGTGGATATCCGCATAAATGCTGTGTGGGGAAGGAACATAATTGTGCCGGAAATAAAGGCTCAAAGCATGACGATCCAGGTCGGGCTGGAAATCAGGATGCGCGCGCAGGCTTTTAAGCTCCGAGCCAAAGAGAAATGTTCGTCCCTGCCATCCATAATAGAGCGGCTTGATGCCCAGCCGATCCCGCCCCAAGGTAAGGTAGCGCTCTTTTCTATCCCACAGCGCAAAGGCAAACATGCCGATACAACGCTCTACTGCGGGGCGTACGCCCCATTGTGCCATGGCGGCAAGAAGGACTTCGGTATCTGAACCACCCTTGAAAGCATGCCCCAATGCAACGAGTTCGGCACGCAGTTCTTTAAAATTGTAGACCTCGCCGTTGTAGACAAGCACATAACGACCGCAAGCCGAAAACATGGGTTGATGCCCCAACGGCGAGAGATCGAGAATGGAAAGCCGCCGCTGCCCCAATGCTACACCGGCTTCCGGATCGGACCAAACGCCCGAATCGTCCGGCCCCCTGTGCAGCAGGGTATCGACCATGGCGCTAACAGTTGCTTCGAGGTTTCCGTGCGTTCCGCTGGAGAGAGTAAAAAATCCGGTTATTCCGCACATGAATCACGCCTATAGGGTTTGCGTCCGCGTAGAACGGCTGAAACAGCTGCAGAAGTTTTTCCCACAAAACGGCGACAGAAATGTTTAGCCCGGTACAAAGCAACAAAAGCGGAGGTTCCCAGATATTCATGGACCCACCAGCGCAACCGATAATTGCTTGGCCCCATAACTCCAATTCCCCATTGCTTTTTTAAGGCAAACGCCGCCTTCCGGCGCCTCTTCAATTCAGCAGGGCTTACACTTCCTTCCGCTCCTGCCAAAAGCAAGGACGTCAGGTAGCCCAAAATCTTCTCCTCCACCTGATCGCGCTCCCAGGCCTGAAGCTCGGTCTCCTCAAAGACCTTCAAACGTCGCGCCTCAGCTACGGGAAGTTCAACACTTTGCAGATTGGCCTGAAAATCCTCCCAATCCGCAGACCGGCTGGCGTTGTGATCGTGCTGTCGCCAATGACCGCAAATTCCGGGGAGTAACGCAACATCCCCTTGCAGAACAAGGCGCAGCAAAGATTCCCAGTCGGAGCTAAGAATATCGCAGCGATAAAAATCCAAATCCAAGGCCAGGGAACGCCGATAAATGGCCCCCAGATGTGGGATAGCAAGATGCCCCCATTCCAGGAAAACCTGCTTCCCATCAAGAAGCCGCTCCTCACCCGCCAGAGGGCGTGGGACGAGGTAGTCTGCATACGCCAGGGCGTCACCCATCCCTACCAACACCAGGTTTGGTTGCCGGGAAATCACGGAAGCCGCTTTCTTCAAAAAATCACGGTCCACATAATAATCGTCGCCATCGCAAACCATTACCCACTCACCATGTGCATGTGACAGTGCATTCCGGTAGTTGGCGGTTCGTCCAAGATTTGTTTCGTTGCGGACATACGTAAGGCGGGAATCCCGGATGGAACCAATGACAGATTGTGCGGCTGGAGCATCACCGTTGCCCACTTCCGTGGAAGCATCGTCCACCACGATGACCTCAAAGTCGTCAAAATCCATGGACAATGCGCTGACAACGGCCTGCCCGATTGTTGCCCCCTGATTATAGGTAGGGATCAGGATAGAAAATCGGGGAGCCTTATTCTCTTTGTAATTACTCATTTTTTCCTGGCCCATACAGTGATGCGCCCTGTCTGCCCAAAAGCTGCGAAAAGCCAACCCAAAGGGTAAAGAGCATAGCTTGCGAGTGGGGATCTCGCCGCCTTCCTGCATGCCTGGGCAAGACGGGGGCATTGGCGACGATCATCCAAAACATACGCCACAGTTTCGAAAATAGATCCCATGAATCGCTGGTGAAGTACCTTGTGGACCTGGAAATCAGCCCTTTCCAACATATTTTGCAGGCTATTTATATCAAAATGCTGCAAATGGGTCGGCAACTGGCGGTTAAACCAGGCATCCCCTGCCCACCATGCCGTCCGCACACGCTCGTTGGGGACCGAAAGCACCAGCCAGCCATTGTTATCCAGCCAAGAATAAATTTTCCGCAGACTGCCAAGAGGATCGTACAAATGCTCGAGAACCATCCAGCCGACAACAATGTCTGGCGTCACATCCGGCCGCTCAAAATCCTCCAAACTGGAACAATGGACGGCATATCCCTCCTCGCACAACCTTTGCACTGGATCCGGGGCAAAATCGAGCCCTTCGACCTGCCATCCGGCTTCGGCCATTTTTCGAAGGAAACCTCCGCCACCGCAACCAACCTCAAACAATCGCCCTGGCTTCACAGGTGGAATCCGCTCGGTATTAAACTCTACTAATTGAGACAACGCCTTGTGAAGGAAAGAACCGTTCTGCCCAGTACCACTTCCATTTGTAGGATATTGATATGGACCATAATTGAAAGGATAGTAATATCCGATGGTTTCTCTTGTGGGTCGGGGGTCCGTGCGCATCAACCCACAGGTATTGCAGCGCACAATATCGAATATCCCCGGAAGATCATGCAATCTATCCCTGCCACGCAACACATGGCTTTCCCCAGGCGGACATCCCATAGGGCAAACACAATGCTCCAGGTCAACCTCGGGAGGCGTATTCCTAACGATATCATCCCTCATTATCCATTCCTTGCTTTTCCTTTGCGCATCCCACGCACAAAAAAAGGCAAAGCACACAGGGCAACTGTTGTATCTGCCGCCATTGTCGCCCAGGCTGCTCCCTCCAGCTCATAGCGAGGAATAAGCAGTACATTCAAGATAACATTAACGCACGCTCCGGCCAAAGCAGCGAAGAAAAAATATCGCTCGCAACGCCATACTTGCAGCGGAAATGAAAAAGCCTTCGCGCAATGGTTGGCAAACATGGACAGAGCCAGAATTCCCAAAGGAGCAGCTGCAGGGGCATATTGTACCCCGAAGACCAAATCGACAATCCAGTGCCTGACAGGAAAAATGCACAAGGCAATTCCAGCCCCAACCACAGCCATTCCAGCCACCCAGAGCAGAATGTCCCGTCTTTCAAACCGAGAGATACGAGGACTCATCACGCCCCACAACAACGAAGAAGGAACGATGAGTACCAAAATAATCTTATAGGCTGCATCGTACCATCCCAGATACTTACCCGGCAGCAAATACCCTATCATGACCTTGTCCATATTCAGATAGATCATAGCCATGAAGGAAGACAGCATAAGCCACACGCCGGACCGTAAATATACTCGAATCTGTGCAAAATCAAAATACCGAAGATTTATCCTTTGCAGAAGAGGATACCACAGCACAGCCAAAGGAATGATGTTAGCGCCCACTTGGAGTGCTGTAAATTCGACAACCTGGCCAGGTCTTCGGATTATCAAAAAGATCAGGCCGCAGTACAAAATACTATGTACAATACGGCTCATACCTACAATTTTAAAATTCTCGTTCCCAATGTAATACCACTCCTGCATAACCGGAGTGAGGAGCATGTATCCACCGAAGACAAGGACAACAGTATTGGATATATGATCACGCGGAAAGAGATATAGAAAAAAGAACATCATAGAATATGCGATAGAGAAAAGAACAAGCCGCAGTATGGTGATATTAGTCAATACTGAGATGGCTCTGCTCTTATCCTTGGCAATATCACGCAGGCCGAGTGTTTCCAGGCCCATGGACGCGATCAGCATGAAATAGGAAACAAAAGCCTGAGCGAATCCGACCTTGCCGTATTCTTCAGGGCCCAGAGTTCTCGCCACATGCATGACCACGAAGAAGGACATGAGGTACGATACCATGGTCGCCCCGGTCAGCACGGAAAAATTGCGGACCAAAGGACTCTGCGCAAGACGTTGCAGTGTCGGTTTAATCATAAAAAATCTGCCGCCCGGCAGTATCAGTACAGTCTGTATCAGTACAGAGGGAAAATTCATCTATCAGACAGTATTGCCAGTTGTCCATTCCGCAGGCTGGAATACATTAAGTAGGACCGTGCGCAACCGAGCAGCAGCAGTGATGGTTTATCTTGCCGAAAAAAAAGGCTACCTAAGGCGACGAATCGGAAAGACAGCCCGGAAGACGTTGCCGCAAAATCCGACAGCCTTCCGGGGGACATCCACAGAACCGCATGCGGAGAGACTTCCCATATGACCGAATTCATAAGAAAACTCGTGGTCCTGATCGGCATTCTGCTGGGATTGCCCTTCTGGGCCTACGGCGTGGTCGGCGTAATCCGCCATTTTCACATAGACTATCTTCTGAGCCGCTATCTGAGCCTTTCCATCAGCTCGAACTTGCTCAAATCCATCATTCTCATCGCCATAGGTACACTTTTGGCTTTTGCCATCAAAGTCCTGGCGGACAGACTGCGCTGACATTTTCGGGGCCGGTGTATTCTTCAAGCCGGTCCCGATAATAATCCAAAGTACGCCGCAAGCCCTCTTCCAGGGACACTTGCGGTTCCCATTCCAAGGTCTCCCGGATAAGTTTGTCGTCGCAGTAGTAATCGCCGATATCTATTTTTTTGCGATCTTCAGGGAATTGGCAAATACGGTATTCGCCCCCGCCATACGCGGAGTTTGCGGCGACCAAAGCATCGGCAAGCTCCTTGAGACTGACCACCTTGTCTCCGCCCAGATTGAAAATTTTTCCCCAGGCCTTTTCGTTGACAGCAGACAGCAACATGGCTTCCACGCAATCGTCCACATAGGTGAAGTCCCGCAACTGTTCTCCGCCCCAAACCTCGAAAGGCTTCCCTTCCAAGAGCAGACGGACCCACACGCCGACAAAAGTTTGCCTTGCGTCGCGGATGCGCATGCGCGGACCAATTGTATTGGTCAGACGCAGGGCGCTGGCCCGCACTCCGTACACGTTGTTGTACAGAATATGGTACCACTCCCCGGCCATCTTGTTGATTCCATTCACATCAACGGGCTGCACCAAATGCCGCTCGTCCACCGGAAGGTATTC
This sequence comes from Desulfovibrio sp. 7SRBS1, assembly GCF_049723905.1. NCBI lineage: Bacteria > Pseudomonadati > Thermodesulfobacteriota > Desulfovibrionia > Desulfovibrionales > Desulfovibrionaceae > Desulfovibrio > Desulfovibrio sp. 7SRBS1. The sequence continues at coordinate 1,112,624 of NZ_JBJKFD010000001.1, forward strand.
GGGCCTTCCATATATTTGGCGGGTGGATGCAAAAACCACCACAACGTCACGATTGAAATGACGACAGGATTCCAATATCGCCAATTGCGCCCGGCTATTGATCTCCAGGTCGGTGAAAGGATCGGCCATGGAATCCATATGGCTGGTTTGTCCCGCCAGGTTGAACAAATAATCCTGTCCCTGGATGAGGTTTTTCATGCTGTGCTGGTCGCGCACATCCGAAATGTTTACCCGGACTTTGTCGGCAAAGCCATCCAGGTTGTGCATATTCCCCCCGTACTGGGGAATAAGGCTGTCCACCAGTGTCACTTCGGCACCGAGGTTGACGAGCCTTCGGGCCAGGTTGGCACCGATAAATCCGATGCCCCCGGTGACGAGCACCTTTTTGCCCTGAAATCGGCCATTATAGTCAGAAGCCGTTGATTGCAGTGAGGAGTTACTCAAGAGGTCTGATCCTTGTTGCTGTCTTTGCGGTGCCAGTCCCAGGCAGTCTTTACAATCTGCTCCAAGTCTGCATAGCGAGGGGTCCATCCCAGAACTTTCCGCACCTTGTCGGAAGATGCCACCAACCTCGAAGGATCTCCGGCACGCCGCTCTCCCGTAGCAACGGGGATGTCGATGCCAGTAACCTTTTTGGCGGTTTCAATGACCTCACGAACGGAAAAGCCCTGGCCGTTACCAAGGTTGAAGACATGGGCGTTCCCCTTTCCGGACTGGTCATCCAGGTATTCCAGGGCCAGCACATGGGCATCGGCCAGGTCGGCTACATGTACGTAGTCGCGAACACATGTGCCGTCCGGAGTATCGTAATCGGAACCGAAAACCGTAATATTCTTGCGCAGCCCCATTGCCGCTTGCAGGACCAAAGGAATAAGATGCGTTTCCGGATCGTGCCGCTCTCCGGTTTCTTCGTCCGGGTCGGCTCCTGCCGCATTGAAATACCTCAAAGCCGCGCTTTTAAGCCCATATGCCCGTCCGAAATCATCTATGATCCGCTCCACCATGAACTTGGTCCAACCATATGGATTGATGGGCCATTGTGGATGCTCTTCTGGAATAGGCATGACCTTCGGCTCACCATAGACAGCTGCAGAAGAGGAAAAAATAAATCTGTCCACCCCGTACTCATGCATGGTCCGCAAGAGGTTCAGCGTACAGGTCACATTGTTATTGTAATACTTGTCCGGCTCGGCAACCGACTCGCCCACAAATGTATACGCGGCAAAATGCATGACCGCACTGATGGGATACCGGGAAAAAGCCAGACGCACCTGCTCAGGATCTCCCAGATCACCAAGAATAAAATCGCCCCAACGCACCAGGTCCGTATGCCCGTATTGCAGGTTGTCGAAAACCACCGGAACGTAGCCTCGACGGGAAAGTTCCTTGCAGACATGGCTGCCTATGTATCCGGCCCCGCCTGCCACAAGGACGTGTTGAGGGCTATACATCGGCAAACAACTCCTTAAAATATGCGACGGTTTTTTCCAACCCCTCACGCAGGGGAATACCCGGTTCCCAGCCGAGTTCACGCTTGGCCAGAGCAATATCCGGCTTGCGCCGCGGAGGATCGTCGTGCGGAAGTTCCTTGAATACAAGTTCGGATGGCGTATCCAGCAAATCCAAAACCCCCTCGGCCAGTTCCTTGATGGTCAATTCCGTTGGATTCCCCATATTTACCGGGCCGATGAATTCATCCCGCGAATCCATAAGACGCATCAGCCCTTCAACCAGGTCATCCACAAAACAAAACGAGCGGGTCTGGGAGCCGTCGCCATAAATGGTAATGGGCTCGCCGCGCAAAGCTTGCACAATAAAGTTGGAAACGACACGCCCGTCGTTGGGATGCATACGTGGGCCGTAGGTATTGAAAATACGAGCGACTTTGACCCGCAAACCGTGCTGACGATTATAGTCGTAGAACAAGGTTTCAGCGCACCGCTTCCCCTCGTCGTAACAGGACCGAATGCCGCACGGATTCACGTTGCCCCAATAGGATTCCGGCTGGGGATGTACCTCGGGCGAGCCATAGACTTCGGAGGTCGAAGCCTGAAGAATCTTGGCTTTCACACGCTTGGCCAGCCCAAGCATATTGATTGCTCCGTGCACGGAAGTCTTTGTGGTCTGAACCGGATCGCGCTGGTAGTGGATGGGGGCTGCGGGACAGGCCAGATTGTATATCTCGTCCACTTCCACATACAAGGGGAAGGTGATGTCGTGCCGTACCAACTCGAATCTCGAATTACCGAGAAGATGGGCCACATTGGACCGCGCGCTAGTGTAGAAATTGTCCACACAAAGAACTTCACAGCCACGTTCCAACAGACGCTCGCAAAGATGAGAGCCGATAAACCCAGCTCCCCCCGTAACCAAGACACGTTTATGAAGAAGCATATCTTTCCTTGAGTAAATTCAAAGCCGACAGCAACAGGAGTAATTTGCTGAAAAACTACAAACCCGACGGAGTGTAACTCAATCGGGAGTGGGGGAAAAGCCGTGAAAAACACATGTCCCCGCCGATACTGCGGGGCACTTGCACCAGACTTCCGCCCCCGTGGGGCTGGGGAAAATATCAATCCGCGTGCCGTTCGCGGATTTCAAGAATTTCGTCAAGATTTTCAAAAAAAAGATCAACAAGTCTGGGATCAAACAGTCCGCCCTTCTCCTGTCGCAGGTAATCCAATATCTTGTCCATTTCCCAGGCTTTCTTGTACACTCGGTTGGCCCCTAAGGCATCGAACACGTCGGTCAGACAGATGATGCGCCCGCTGATGCTGATGTCCTCTCCCGCCAATCCTCGCGGGTAACCTCCGCCGTCCCAGCGTTCATGGTGTTCATAGGCAATTTCGGCTGCCGCTCGCATGATGGGACGCTCTGACTGCCCCAAAATACGGTAGCCGATAACCGTATGCTCCTTCATGATGGCCCATTCTTCAGGTGTCAGTTTCCCCGGTTTGAGGAGAATACTGTCGGGTATGCCGACCTTGCCGACATCATGCAACGGAGCTGCCGAATAGATGGTCATGGCATCTTCTTCGGAAAGACCTAATTTGCGTGCCAGCAGCAAGGCGTATTCCGCCACCCGGCTGACATGATTTGCCGTCTCTTTGGAGCGTGTTTCAACCACCGCCCCAAGCCTGTTGACCACCTCCCGCTGGGTCTCCATAATTTCCTGCGTCAGATGAGCATTGTCAAAGGCAATCCCGACATTGGAAGAAAAAATTCTCAGCAATCTTTCGTCTAATTCCTTGGCAAGTTGCTGATATCCTTCCATATAGAGAACATTCACATACCCCAGTTTTGTCGGATAATACCCAACAAAAACACCATCTTCATGCAAGCAATCGCCGCACTCGGCCGCATCACGTATACGCTCGTGAATACTCGCGTCTAGGGGCTTGCACTTACTGGCATCCTCATCAAGGCACTCGGCGAACTTACCGGTTGCGGCAATAATCTCCAGATTTTTGTCAACCTGAACCGCCGCGAATCCGGCTGTTTTCAGATAAATTGAGTCCACCCCCACCCCGCACAACGAAGACAACTGTGTCAGCACGCCGGATGCAAGTTTCCGTAACGAATGGATCTTGAACAGATCGCCGGAGGCATTGATGATGGTTTCCAGCCCCTGCCTGTTCCTTTCGATGACCCGCATGTCCCGATACGACCGCAAGGCGGTAAAAACAGATGAATACAGTTTTTGGGCCGTAAGCTCCGACTTTTCCTTATAATCGTTGATGTCGTAATTATGGATGACCGAACGTTCTGGTGCCTGTCCGGGCTGCCCTGTCCGCAATATGATACGCACAAAGGGGTTATTCAGTTCGCCGCGTATTTTTTCCGCCAACTCCAGCCCGGCAATATTGCTCTCCATGACCACATCCAGAAGCACTACTGCAATATCATCATTATTTTTAAAGATATCCAGTGCTTCCTTCCCCGTGTAGGCACTCAAAAATTCAAGAGAACCTCCCTCGAACTCCATGTCGGCAAGCACCATACGAGTGGTCGAGTGAACACTTTCTTCATCATCAACAACCAGTACTTTCCATTGCGGTACCACCCGCCGAGGGCTTTCCCCGTCTTCAGCGGCAAAAATAAGCTCATCCTGCGAAGTCTCTTTAATGTCCTGATTCATTCAGTGAGTCCTCATATCGCACATTGCAGCAAACACTCTTCAAAACAATGGCGCTAGATCAACGGGATGTGTACCTGCGCCGTAGTCCCTTTGCCCGGCACACTGGATATTTCCAGCTCCCATCGATGCTCCCTGACAAGCCGATCGACAACGGCCAACCCCATTCCGACCCCACGAACCTTGGTGGTGTAAAAAGGATCGAAAATAAAAGACTGGACGCCCTCTTTCATCCCGTCCCCCTTATCAATAAAACTCAGCGAGCAACATTTTCCGTCTGACTTCAGCTTCAGCAAGACAGGACCATCCTGCTCACGGCTGAAATCAAATGCATTACTCCCCAACTCAACAAAACAACGCTGAGCCAACGTACCATCCATAACCGCCTCAAAGCCCTCCACCTGTGCTTCCTTGTGGAGCTCCAACGTCCGGTCCGGATATCGCTGCCTCAATTCCGCAACACACTGCTCAACAACCGGCCACAGAGGCAGACGACGCATTTTGGGAGCAGGCAAAGAAGCATACGAGGAAACCGCCAGCACTATTCCTTCCAAAATCCTGGATTCTTCAATCACCGGCCCCAGATATTCATCCACTTTGCATTCATGGCTTCGCCCCTTTTTCATGGCCAGATTGGTAAATCCGGAAATGGAAATAAGCCGGTTACGCACCTGATGCGCCACGGAAAGCGCCATATTTTCCAAGGCCTTTCGATTTTCCTCGATAATACGAATATCCCTGTAGGAACGAAGTGCCGTAATAACAGAAGTATAAAGTTTTGTGGAAGAAAGTTCGGCCTTCTGCTTGTAATCGTTGATATCAAGTTCGGTAATTACCTTGCGCTCCGGAGCCTGTCCCGGTTGCCCGGTCCTGAGGATGATACGCACCCGGCTATTTGCCAAATCTTCACGTATGAAGCGGGCGACCTCGAGTCCCTCGTGCATGGACTCCATGACAACATCAAGAAGAACCACGCAGATGTCGTCGTGCAGTCCCATCATTTCCCGGGCCTCACTGCCAGAATAAGCGTTGAGAAATTCCAGGCCCCGCCCTTCGAAAGTAACCTCATCCAAGACCAGTTTCGTCACGGAATGCACATCGACTTCATCATCCACTATCAGAATCTTCCATGGTCTGACCGCAGAAAAACCATCCTCGGGCCCTTCTTCGGCAAAAAGAAGATCTTCGCCACCATCAACCATGGTTTACTCCGTTGGCGCCCAGGTCGGCAGGAACGCGTATGGTAAAAACCGCTCCTTTTTCCGGCTGGCTTTCACAATAAATTGTCCCGCCGAGCTTTTGATGGATAAGGTTATATACTATGTGCATGCCCAGCCCAGAACCGCCCTGGCCCCTGCGCGTGGTAAAAAATGGTTCGAAAATTTTCGTTCGCTGTTCTTCGGTCATTCCATGCCCATTGTCAGCGAAAACAATGACAACATCTTTGTCCTGTTTGGAAACGGAAATGCTTATTTCCCCACTCTCTATGCCGTCAAAGCCATGCAAAAGCGAATTTACCAACAGGTTGGCAATCACCTGCGTAAGTGCGCCTGGGTAGCTCATCATTTTGATTCCGCTATCGCCTGACAGGACAACATGATGGTTGGTGCGCTTGTACTTGGGACGAAGACTGGTCAGGACCTCCTCGAGATAGTCCTTTACATCGAATTCTCGCAGAGCCTCAGAGGTCTGATCCACAGCCACCTGTTTGAAACTCTGGATAAGCTGCGCTGCCCGCCGCAAATTGAACATGGACGAGTTGACCGCCTCCCGGGCCGTATGAAGAAATTTGTCCAGGTCGGACCGCTTCATGGTATTGGTGGAATATGCCTTTTCCAGCCAATCCATCTTTTCCTCCAAAAAGGAAATGGAAGTCACTCCAAGGCCGAGTGGCGTGTTGATCTCATGCGCAACTCCAGCCACAAGCCCCCCCAAGGAAGCCATTTTTTCCGCTTCCACAAGCTGACCCTGCGCCTTTTGTAGCGTTTCCAGGGAATCCCGCAGCTGTTTTGTCCTGCCCTGCACTCTCTCTTCAAGCTCCTGGTTCAGTCTCTTCAACTCGGCCTGGGCCGTCTTAAGTTCTGTAATATCGCTGCCCTCAGCAAGAATATTGACAATGTGCCCCAAGCTGTCGCGCACCGGCTTTATGGAAATGGCAAACTGCCTAACAGATCCGTCTCTGTCAGACATTTCTGTGTCAAAACGAGCTGTCTCTCCCTTGGCGGCTTTGGCAACCGCCGATTTGAGAAAATCCTTTGAAATGTTGCTGTTCTGCCACCACGGCGAATCCGAAAGCGACCTATTGGAGACGTCTTCAAGCTCCACCCCGACAAAATCCAATGCTGGCTTGTTTACTGAAAGCAAATTTCCATGAAGGTCCAGATAGCCAATAAAATGAAAGGTCTGATCAAAAATCGAACGCAGCCTGGCCTCGCTGTCCCGAATGCGACGTCCGGCCATGACGCCCTGGAATACGGTCAGCACTGCCATAAGAAAAAAAATCAAAAAGATCAGAGATGTTATCCCCATAATCTTTTGTACGTGTTTCTGTACAAGGGCTTCAACATCTCCAACATACATCCCTGTTCCAATTATCCACTTCCAGGGCACAAAACGCTTAACAAAAGAAAGCTTGTATTCAATACGGCTCGAATCGCTTCCTTTTTGCCAATAATAATCGACAAATGCGCTTCCGTTGTCTTCCGTGGATGTAATAAAATCCGCAAAAATCAAATTCCCCTTATAATCTCGCATGTTGATCTGATTTGTCCCGACCAGGTCCAGCCGAAAGGGATGCATCAAAATCAGGCCGTCATAATCCTGAACCCAATAATAATCCTCTCCTGTCGGGCCGTACCGAAAAGCCTGAAGTTCCTTCAATGCCAACTGCTGAGCTTCCTGCCTCGTCAGCAATCCCTCTTCTTCCTGCGAGAAATAAAACATCAACACGTGTTCGCCCACAATAGTCAGGTCGCGAACGGCCTGTTTGCGCTGGACAAAAAGGCTGTCACGAAAGGCAGGCAGATAAACCAAAAATATGGCTGCCAAAAAAAGTAAAAGCGTAACGCTTATGGGCAAAGCCACCCGTAACCAAAGCGGGGGGCCCCCTTCTCCCGGCTGGTGAGGACGTCCTAAATGTTGAAAAAGTGATCTCATGCCCTCTCCTGTTCTTTCAACAGCAAAATTGAACTCAACAGTAGCTTGACGACCATTTTGGAGCAAGCTCAATAAGATATTTAGTTGAAAATTCGGCTTATAATTTTACAACACGTTGCACATATTCACGAAATTTTCTGGTATGCCTACTATACAAATTCTCCGGCACCCGAAAAGCAGCATTGCCCCAGACTGCTTAAAGCATCATCAAAGGGCTTTCCACTCAGGCCACACAACGCAAGACAAAAAAATCAAATTTTCGTATATTGTTTTGTAGACCTAATTACGGATTGGTGCATAACAACGCATGCGCCTCCACGATCAAGACCTAAAACTTCTTATTTTGCAGGCTCAGCCCAAAGTAGCTAAATTTTCGTCACCTCTCCTTTGGAGAAAAAATGTCGGAACAACACCCCAAAGCCCTTCAGGACAGCCAGCTTGCAGGCGAGGTTAATCCTCAAAGCAAGCTGGCATTCGCATCTCTTTTCGACATACGCCTCATTCAAAAATTCCAGGATGCCTTTTCCCTGGCTGCGGGGGTCGGCTCCGTCATCGTCACGCCACAGGGAGAACTACTTACCCAGCCAAGCAATTTCACCGACTATTGCCAGGAATCCATAGACGCTGACGGACATGTTTGCGTCCATATGCAGCGCCTCCCTTCTCCTGGAGAAACAATAGACATAGTATGCCCCGCAACCGGACTTCTTCGATGCAGCGTGGCCATCCACGTAGGCAAAAAACTTATCGGCATCTGGATAATAGGACAGGTCCGGGAAAAAGGCGCGCCGAATCCTTTGTTGCACGATGGGAACGCTCCTCTGAGCCCGGAGGACGAAAAAATAACGAAAATCTGGGAACAGACAGCTTCTCTCTCCCGAAAGGAATTTGCTAAAAAAGCCGAAGCCCTGAGTTCCATAGCCGAACAGCTTTCCGAGATGGCGGAGCAGACCATGCGGCAGCGAGCCGTATTGCGGGCAAAGCAGACCATGGAACGGCAGCTCAAGGAACGCGAAGCTACGTTGGATGGCATTGTCAGTGCCGCTCCCATTGGCATCGGGTTAGTCGAAAATCGTATTCTGGGCTGGACAAACCAACGCCTGCAAGACCTCTTGGGCCGTACAGAAGAGGAACTGCTGGGACAAAGCGCCCGTATACTTTATCCGGACGAAGACGAATACGAGCGGGTGGGACGGGTAAAACACCCGATGATAAAAATACACGGACGGGGTTCCGTTGAAACCCGTATGATAACCAAAAACGGCAGTCTGCTCGACGTCATCCTCAGTTCGTCCAAACTCACAAACGATGTCGGTGAAACCCGGTTCATCTTTACAGTCCTGGACATCACAGAAAGCAAGCTGGCTGCCCAAGCCCTGTCCGATAGTCGGTCCAGATTCCGTGAGATGTTCACCAACATGCAACAGGGAGTCATCTTGTTGCGTCCCAGACAAGAAAAGCCAGATTTCATCATCACCGACGTCAACCCGGCTGCATTGCGCCTGCTCTCCAAAAACAGGGACAAACTTCTGTTTCGTCCATTACAATGGGCCATTCCCGCTGCGGGCAAATACGGTGTGCTCCACGCACTCAAACGCGTAGAAAAAACAGGACAGCCTGTTCATCTCCCGGAATGCTTCTACAAGGACGGACGCCGCCAAGGGTGGAGGGACTATTCCATTTATATGCTGACAACCGGCGAACTCGTGGTCCAGTTCGAGGACATCACGGAATCCGTCATCTCTGATCGGCAGGTCAAAGCATCACTCAAGGAAAAAGAAACCCTGCTGAAAGAAATCCATCATAGAGTCAAAAATAATCTGCAAATCATATCAAGCCTGCTCAGGCTGCAGGTTGGAGGCCTTAAACATCCCCAGGATGCAGAACTGTTCATTGAAAGCCAAAACAGAATCCGGTCAATGGCACTGGTCCATGAAAAGCTCTATGGCTCGAACGATTTGAGCAGCATCAATTTTACCGAATATATACAGACGATCGCCAGCCACTTGCTGACCAGCTACAGCGTACCCAACGAAAAAATCCACATAAGCACCCCAAAAGAAGAATTTCTTCTGAGTGTGGACCAAGCTGTTCCTTTGGGACTCCTGCTCAATGAACTGCTGACCAATGCCTTCAAGCACGCCTTTCCCGGCCATTCAAGCGGCAACGTTGAGGTACAAATCAAACCGCACTCCGACGGCTATGCCCACTTTAGCGTTTCCGACGACGGACAGGGCCTCCCGCCAAACATACGGGGGGAAAACTACTGCTGCGCGCCTACGTTGGGACTCCAGCTCGTAACCACATTGGCAGAACAGCTCAATGCGGAGATGCATATTCAGTCGCCTCCAGGAACCAGTATCACCTTGCTTTTTCCCTTGTTGAGTTGAAACTCCCACGCGTAAGACAAATCTACTTTTTCTTTGATAAGCAAGCAGGTTGCAAACATTTCCCCGTTCATACACCCGTCCTGAAACCCATTTTCCTTGCTCCAAAACATATTTCATACTAAAATCTACCCAGAATCTAATCCAACCGATGGAGAGCCCCAATGCAACGCACGGACCCTCGAGACAGGCGCAGTACACCACGCCTTCCCGTTGGGTCTAATATGTGTGTCCTGCGTCAGAACCAGGCGGAATGCCTGCTTTGTCGTATGGACGATGCCAGTATCGGGGGGATGAAATTTTCCGTGCTCAACCCGGACAGAGTTTCAGAGCTTCACGTCGGCGACACCATGCATCTGGATATCTACCCGGATTCTTTCCAGGAGTTCGTCACCACAAGGCAGGGAACCGTCGTCTGGATAAAAAAAGACACCTTCGGCCTTAAACTGAAATGATTGCTTATGTGCGTGCCCGGTCGCACCCAAAAAGCCGCCAGCAGCCCTGAAAGGAGCAAACAGTGCCCATGATGCCGAGCAGAAAACTGCGATATTTCGAATGTGACGGACATCCCTACATTTACGACCCAGCCACCACCAAACTTTTTTTAGCCACTGCCGACGAACGAACGGAAATAAGTGACCGCAAACAACGCGGACAAATATTACTCAATTCCGTATCCATATCAGAGGGAGAATTTTACAAGGCTTTGGAAAAAAGAGCTGGCCGACGCGCTCTTTAAAATCCTTATAGCCGCAACCGCTCCTGCATCCCTCACGCATAACGGGACGGGTCTATTTCCGATCTTTTTCGCAGGAAAAAGAACAAATACACACTTTCCCTACTTGTCCTCACAAGGGGGGACCTTATAATTGGTTTAGTCGAACGGGGAGAAGAGACCTTAATCCGAATCCCCAAAGACATCGCATTTTCATCTGGCAAACCGCAACCTAGGGAGGCTTTGAAATGAGTCAGATCAAAGCACTTGTCTGCGATGACAACCTAGCCACCCTCGCCTTAATAGAAACTCTCCTCAAGCGAAGCCATTACCAAGTCCTCACAGCAGAAAACGGCAAAAGAGCGCTCAAAATATACCTGGAGGGGGGCGTGGATGTTCTCATTACAGATATCTTCATGCCGGAGATGGATGGCCTTGAACTGATCATGGATATCCGTCGCCGAGACCCCGAAGCCAAAATCGTCGCTTTTTCCAGTGGTGGGGGAATGTACTCCCCGGAACGCTGTCTGGACATCGCCCTTCAGATGGGAGCCACATCCGTCATATCCAAGAGCAGGATACGCCACGATCTGGTTTCCAGCCTTGAGACGATTTTTCCGGAGCAATCTGCAGAAACAAGCTGAATGTTTTTGGAGCAGCAGCCGTTACGTCAATTCATCAAAGATCTTCAGTCCTTCAAAGCCCGGCCCTGGTCGGGCTTTTTGCTTTTCCCTGCCAACTTCCAAACACGGCACGGGAAGCCTTCAGACTCCAGCCGCAACAAACATTGCCTTTGACCGTATTTCACCAACTTGCCTAGGCCGCAGGTACAATGTACATGTCCACCCCACGTATGAAACACCAATTCTGTATTATTACCCTGGGCTGCAAGATCAACCAATACGAAAGCCAGGCCATACGCGAAGCATGGCAACGGACTGGCTGGCACCCCACGGACGACGCTTCACAAGCAGACATTCTGCTGGTGAATTCCTGTGCTGTAACGGCAGGAGCACTCCGCGACGTACGCACCACGGTAAGAAAAGCCATGCGCGCCAATCCCCAGGCCCGAATCATCGTTACGGGATGTGCAGCCGAATCTGACAGGAACGGGCTGGGGGATCTGACAGCCCAAGTGGAATTCGTTTCACAATCCTCCAAAACCACGCTTTTGACTGGCCCGCCCCATCCAGGCAGCATCGAAGGCGACAGGACGCATGTGACACTCCCGGATTTTCGTCCAAAGGACGATTTCCGGATTAGTGATTATGAACGAGGCCGTGCCGTCCTCAAAATTCAGGACGGATGCTCCCACCGGTGCACCTATTGCATCATTCCTCTTGCAAGAGGCGAAGCCAAAAGCCGCCCACTTGAGGAGATACTTGCGGAAACGGACCGCCTGATAAACAATGGATTCGGCGAAATTACCATAAGCGGCATCAACCTGTCCCAGTATGGACGGGACGAAAAATCCGCCCATGTCAACGACATGTGGGACCTGCTGCAACTGCTCAATGAACGCTATGCAGCAGAATATCTTGGCAAGGTTCGCTTTCGTCTTTCATCCTTATACCCGGCTCAGATTACGGGAAAAATGAAAGAGAAGGCACTACAAACTCTGGCCGCATCCCCCATGGTCTGCCCTCATCTGCATCTGTCGCTGCAAAGTTTGGCTCCCGAAGTACTGCGCCGCATGGGCCGAAAAACTTACGATGTGCGGGGGATCCACGATTTTCTGAACGCTTTGGAGGCCATCTGGCCGGTCTATGCCTTGGGCGCAGACTTTATTTGTGGTTTTCCCGGAGAAACCGAAGAAAATTTTCAGGAAACTTTTGAAGCTGCACGCGGTCTTCCGCTTTCCTATGCCCATGTTTTCCCGTACTCTATACGGCCAGGAACCGTGGCCGCAGACATGGAGCAAACCGTTTCCCAGACGGAGAAGAAGGTACGGGCCAAACGCCTTCGGGATATGATTTCCCGTAAAAAGACGAACTTCATCAATAAACTTAATGCATTGGACAGGGTTGAAGTCGCTTTGGAAAAAAGCGCTCCAGCCCGCGGCATGAACCAATACTATATAGAGTGCATATTTCAGTCTCCTGCTTCCGATGCACACATTGGAAAGCTGGTTGCCGCACAACCATTGAGCCCTTCGCCGGGCAACGAACAGACCTTGCTGGTTCGGGCAATCTGAGTCGGGGAAAAAATATGCAGTTCAACAACACAAAAACGGAGGCCAAAAGAAGGCCTGCCAAGGAGAATATATGATCAAAAGCATGACGGGTTTTGGTCGCGCAGAGGCAAACGGCGGCGACTGGGCCGTGGCCTGGGAAGTCAAAAGCGTCAACTCCCGCTTTCTCGACACCAAATGGCGTACCCCCGCTTTTTTGCGCAGTCTTGAGGCATCATGGGAAAAGGTCGTACGGCGCTTTGCCTCGCGGGGACGTGTTGATCTGTTTCTCAATGTGCAGATCAACAGTGCGGACATGGTCGGTCTGACCTTCAACCGCACTATGGCGGCTTCCATGCTGGACCAGATGGCCTCATTCGCCGATGACCGCAGCTTGGCGTACGCTCCCGACCTCAACAGGCTTTTGAACATGTCCATGCTGTGGCAGGATGTAGGTGGCGACCCCGATCCCAACCTGGCCGGAGATATCGCCAAGGCCCTGGAGCAGGCGCTGACCGCCTGGGATACCTCCCGCATGCAGGAAGGCAAGGCCACATTGGATGACCTGCAGGCACGCCTCGCCACATTGGAAGGCTACCTGGCGAAAATAGAAGAGCAGATTCCCTTAATCCGCGAGGAAAAGCTCGCCCAGCTCAAAGAACGGGTCAAAAGCATGCTCGACGCCATGGGTGCGGAATATTCCGAGGATCGCATGCTTCAGGAAACTGTCATTTTGACTGACCGCATCGATGTATCGGAAGAGCTGACGCGCCTGGGCGCACACCTCAAACGCATCGGCAAGGTTCTGGCCAAAGGCGGAGAGAGCGGGAAACGGCTTGATTTTCTTATCCAGGAGACCTTTCGCGAAATCAATACCTGTGGCAACAAGGCCCAGAACAGCGATATTTCCGCAATCGTCGTGGACTTTAAAACGGAACTGGAAAAATGCAGGGAACAAGTTCAAAATCTGGAATAGCCCCGGCCGAGGGCAAGCCATCCAAAAGCGGACGCAAGCCCGGCCTTTTCAGCATCGGCTTTGGAAACTACCTGATAGCCACGCGAGTTATCGCGATCGTGAACCCGGCCTCTTCTCCCATGCGCAGGCTCCGTGAAGACGCGCGCAAGGAAGGACGCCTTATCGACGCGACCCAGGGACGAAAAACCCGGTCCATAATCATTCTCGACTCCAACCACGTGGTCCTTTCCGCAATTCAGGCGGAAACTATTACTCAACGTATGGGCATTGACGGAGAAACTGCATGATTCCAGCCAACGCCACTGGGCATTTTTTTGTACTCTGCGCACCGTCGGGAACGGGCAAAAGCACGTTGGTCCACCGCCTCATGGAGGAATTCCCCAACCTGCGCTTTTCTGTATCCTGCACAACCCGGGAACCACGTACCGGAGAAGTTGACGGAAAAGATTACCACTTCATAACCCGCAATGAATTCCTGGCCATGCGCAACACTGGTAAATTCGTTGAATGGGCTGAAGTACACGGCAATTTCTACGGCACCCCCATGGACGAGGTGCACAAGAAGTTGAATGCCGGTTTCGACCTCCTGTTCGATATCGATGTGCAGGGTGCGCGGCAGATCCGCCAACGCATGCCCCACGGCTGTTACGTTTTTCTGCTGCCCCCGTCGCGTCAGGCGCTGCTGCAACGGCTGGCGAACCGTGGGACCGATGACGCAAAAACCATTGAAAAACGTCTGGAAAATGCTCGGAAGGAACTCGAAGCCGCCCCGGATTTCAATTACCTGATAGTCAATGACGACCTGGAAATAGCCTACGCCCAGCTACGGGCCGTTTACCTTGCCTGCAAACTGACCCCGGAGGCGGCCCCCGGACTTGTCCCCTCCATTATGGAAACCTGGAGCTGAACATGGCCGAACTCGTCGTCGCACTCGATTTTCCCGAAGCCGCCCCTGCCCTGGCACTCGTCAAACAACTGGACGGCCGGGTCCCCTGGATGAAAATTGGTCTGGAACTTTTTTGCAAGGCTGGTCCCTCCATTGTCAGGCAAATCAAGGACATGGGGACCAACGTCTTCCTTGACCTCAAATTTCACGATATTCCCAACACCGTATACGGGGCTGTGTGTACGGCAGCTGCAAGCGGAGCCGACATGCTTACGCTGCACTGTTCGGGTGGGGAAAAGATGCTCCAGGCCGCAGTCCGGGCCAAAAAAGATATTGCCACACCAGAAAACAGCGGTCCCATTCTGTTGGGTGTAACCGCTCTGACCAGCCTCGATGACGCCGAAGCCACGTCCGTATATGGAAGCAATGCCTCCCAGGCGGCGACCAATCTGGCGAAAATAGCCATGACGGCCGGACTGGACGGAGTTGTTTGTTCCGCGTTAGAAGTAGCGTTGATGAAAAAAAGCGCACCGCCCGCATTTGTCTGCCTCACCCCCGGCATACGCATGGGAAAAGCAGATGACGATCAGGCCCGGGTAAGCACTCCGGGAAATGCGGTGCGCGACGGGTCCGATTACTTGGTTGTGGGACGCCCCATCACCAAGGCTGACGACCCCATACAAGCAGCAGAGGCATTTCTGCACGCCATGAACTAAGGGGATGCCATGGTCGATATGAAGTACACGCCGCCCAAGGGAGGATCAGGGAAAAGGCCCTCTGCCCACCCTTCGAGCACGCTTTCCAGCGAAAAGATCAAAGGCATCTTTTCCACCCAATCCGTCGTCAAGGTCGGTACGGGCACCACCACACGGCGGACGATTCAAAAGACCTACTGGCATGCACAGGAATTGGATGAAGGCAGTTTGGAAATTCAGCCTCTGAACCGAAATTACATTCCTTCGGGGCCCAAGCGAAAAGTTTCCAAAGACGATTTCCTGCAAAAATTTTCTCCCGAACCCGAATTCTACGTCACCACGGTCTTTCCCAAAATGAAAGAACTGACCCAGACCATAGAACGTGGGGAAAAACACAGAAAACAAGGTGCGTCCTACAGTGCCGAGTTTGAATTCGGCCAAGCCGTCAAGGTGGACGAAGAAAACGTTCGCGCCAACTTCGGCCTGGGGCTCACCTACATGGACCGGGGAGAAAAGGGAAAGGCTAACGATATTTTCGAACGTCTGGTCAAGTTGGATGCCGCCTTTGAAAAAGAACACAAGCACCTTTTCAACGACTTCGGCATAAACCTGCGCAAGAACCGCATGTTCGACCAAGCCATCGAATATTACGAACGGGCTCTTAAACTCACCCAGCAGGACGAACATCTTTACTGCAATATTGCCAGAGCTTATTATGAAAAAGGCGATATCCGAAAATGTGTCGATAATCTGAAGAAAGCTGTCAAACTCAACTCCGAAATGGAGGAAGTACGGCAGTTTTGGGACTATCTGCACCGCAAAAAATATATTTCCGAGGAATACCCCGGGTCCGCCTCAAAAACAGGCAACGGCTCCAGAGCCGCTTCCGGGGGAGGATCTGCCAAGAGCAACGGGAAAAAAGAAAAAACCGTCCCTGAGACTTCACACAAGCTGGAGTTGTAATGAACTTCGAAAGAGGCCAGAGCTTTCTGGCCAGACTTTCCAATCTGCGGCACGACTTGCCCTTTTCCCCGGAAGTATTCAAGGCGCTTTTCCGCCAGACTTCGGACGGTTCGTATGCTTCTCTCAACGATATCGCCCAAACCATAAGTCAGGACCAGGGGCTCTCTGCCCGCATCCTCACTGTTGCCAACTCCGCATTCTACGGTCTGCAAAGCCAGGTAACTTCCGTTTCCCGCGCTGCAACGGTGCTCGGAGTCAAGGAAATCAAAAACATCGTCCTGGCGCTGGGAGTTCAGGGACTGTCCGCTTCGCTCCCACCCTCTGCCGATTTTTCCATGAAGGATTACTGGAAACATCAGTTCCAGGTAGCGACGGCTGCCCGAATTCTGGCCCCGGAAGCTGGCGTGGACCCGGATACGGCATTTACAGCCGGCCTGCTCCATGACATGGGAAAGCTCATCACCGCCATCCACTCCTGGGACGACTACACGGCCATACTGCACCTGATTTCCGAAAAGAACCTCGCCCCCTGCCGGGCCGAGGATTTATATTGGGGGCTGGACCATGGGGTCGTGGGCGGACTTGTTTTGCGGGCATGGAAACTTCCTGCACAGCTCAGCGAGCCGGTAAACTGGCACCACAACCCGGAGCTGGCTCCGGAGTACCAAACCGAAGCACTGCTTATCGGCCTTTCAGACGGACTCATCCATTCCGTACTGGACGATTTTCCAGCCAGCGACGGCTGCGAGGTACTTATCAAGGCTCTTAAAGTCGGCAACGAATCGGCGCAACAGGCAGCGCAGGATGCCCTTGACGACACACATTTCGACCATTTCATTTCCTGCCTGCCGATCTGACAGTCTTTCCAGGAGCCACCATGCGCAAGCATTGGACATTCAGAGCGGAGCCAGAAGGCTCCGCTCTGCTCGATACCTCGGCCATAGCCAGTAAACTCGGCGTTTCCGAACTCACGGTAAATCTTCTCAGAAACCGGGGAGTAACTGCCCCATCCGAAATGGACGTGTATCTTACGCCGGGGTTGAGCCATCTGTGCCGTCCCGATGCCATTCCGGGACTGACAAAGGCAGCCGAAGTTCTTGCCCAGGGTTTGAAGGATGGAAAATCCTTCGCCGTGTGGGGTGATTACGACGTGGACGGCGTAACCTCTTCCACCCTGGTGCTGGACTTCATGCGTCAGCGGGGCATAGAGGCCACCTGCCATATTCCCAACCGCATGGAGGAAGGCTACGGCCTGAATTCCGGCCATATCGACAAGCTGTACGAACAAGGCGTACGCCTGCTGCTTACCGTGGATTGCGGCATCACCAGCCATGACCCCATCCAGCGTGCCGTGGAGCTTGGAATGGAAGTGGTTGTTTCCGACCACCATCTGCCGTCGGCAACCCTGCCTCCGGCAGAAGCCATCTGCAATCCACAGCTTGGTGAATGCCCCTGCCAAGATCTGGCAGGAGTAGGTGTTGCTTTCTTTCTTATGGCTGCGGTCAACAGGCTGTTGCCTGGGCAGGCGCTCGACATGCGTCAGTTCCTGGACCTTGTCGCCCTCGGAACTCTGGCCGACGTGGTCAAATTGCAAGGAATCAACCGCATTCTCTGCAAAAACGGCATGCTCCTCATCAAAGAAGCAAAGCGTCCCGGAATTTTTGCACTCAAAACCGTGGCCGGACACCAGGGAAACGCCGCCCTTGGAGCGGGACAAATAGTTTTCGGACTGGCCCCCCGTATTAATGCGGCGGGCAGGCTGGGCAAGGCCGGTGACGCTCTGGACCTCCTGCTGGCCCCGGACAGGGAGACCGCATGGCCTCTTGCTCAAACTCTGGATAGCATGAACGAAGAGCGCAAACGGGTGGAAGAAGAAACCACGGATGAAGCCATGCGTCAGGCCGAAAGCCAACTCGGCAATCCCGGTCTGGTTCTTTTCGATCCGTCCTGGCACCAGGGCGTAATCGGAATCGTGGCCTCCCGTGTTGTGGAAAAATTCTACCGCCCCACCCTTATCCTTACCCAGGAAAATGGTGAAATAAAAGGTTCGGGGCGGTCCATAACCGAAGTCAACCTCTATGAGGCCCTTGTGCAGTGCAGTGATGTGCTGAAAGGATTTGGGGGACATAAGCAGGCTGCGGGCCTGCAGCTGGCTCCGGATAAACTCGGCGCCCTCAGATCACATTTCAGCGAGGCCGTGGCAGAACAGATTGGAGACAAGCCCCTGGCGCCGACGCTCAAGCTGGACGCGGAGCTTTCTTTCGCCCATATAGACTTGGCCCTGCTGAAAGAAATTGAATGCATGCAGCCTTTTGGCATGGGAAACCCGGAGCCGGTCTTTGCTTCGCCAGCTGTAACCGTGGTCAAGGCCAGCCATTTCGGCCAAGGGCATCTCATGCTCCAACTGCGTGATGAAGCATCTGGCCGGACCCTGCGCGCCAAGGCATGGCGCATGGCCGAAACCTGGGGCAGCGGATTGGAAAAGCAGAAAATACGTGTGGCTTTCACGCCCAAAATCAATACCTTTCACGGAGTGGATTCAATCGACCTCACGGTCAAGGACATCCAACCGGAACAACTATCCACCTGGAGACCGGCTGTCAGCCGAAAGCCATCTGCCGCAACAGGAGCAGCCCGATGAAACGGTTCAAGGAACAGCTCGGCAGATCATTGCACGGAGACGAATTTTATTCGTGGTTTCCCGTGTTGCTTCTGCTTTTCTCCCTGTATCTGGTCTACCTGGTCGTCAATCCTTTCCTTCACACCATAATCGTGGCAATTGTGCTGGCTGCGGTCTTCCATCCGTTGTACAAAAAAATCCGTACCCGGCTGGCCGATCGTTCCATTCCAGCTGCAATCATTGTAGTGCTCATCATCGTGTTCTGCATCCTCATCCCGGCCATACTCTTCCTTACCGGACTTGTGGGGCAAGGAGTGGACACGCTTTCACGAATCAACCAGTGGGTTCGCACCAACGACCTGAGTTCGCTTCTCGACCACGGGGGGCTCGATCCCTACATCATGTGGCTCAAGCAAAGGCTGCCCTTTCTGGACCTCAACAGCCTGGATCTGCAGGGAAAACTTGTTGCCCTTTCCCAGGCAACAGGCCAACACCTGCTTTCATTCAGCACCGTTATCCTCGGCAACATCATGTCGCTCAGTTTGCGCTTCCTGCTGATGATCTTCATTCTGTTCTACATCCTCAAAGATGGCCCCCTCATGGTCGCCAAGATCAAATACCTGGTTCCTCTGCGGGAAGCCCAGTCCGAAGCCATTTTGGACAGCCTGCGGAATATTTCCAAGGCGGTTCTGGTTGGAGGCCTGCTGGTGGCTGCACTCCAGGGGATAGTGGGTGGCATCGGCCTTGCCATCGTCGGTATTCCGGCTCTGTTCTGGGGAGCCATGGTGGCCTTCACATCCCTGGTGCCCGTCTTCGGAACAGGCCTTATCTGGCTTCCGGCATCCATCTATCTGGCTCTCATCGGCGAGTGGAAGGCTTCCTTGTTCCTGGCGGGCTGGTTCCTCATCATCGTCGTTCAAATAGACACGTTTCTGCGCCCACTGTTCATGCGCGACGCGGCACGAGTATCTCTCTTTTACATTTTCTTTGCTGTCATAGGCGGTGTGAAGGTTTTCGGTCCCCTGGGCATACTGTACGGTCCACTCATCCTGAGTTTCGTCATCGCCATGCTCAAAATATATGGAGAAGAGTTCAAGGACATACTTGGCCATAAAAACGAACAGTCCTGAACGTTACCGACACCATGTGAAAAGGCGGAACTGGAATCCCAGTTCCGCCTTTTTTTATTCTTATTCAATCAAAAATATAATACACTCAAAGAAGCGGGCAGAATAGTCCTACGTACAGTAGCAATTACTGGCATGATCGTCTTTCCGCGGGGTTACAAACCCATTTTTTTTAAGCCCCGGTTGCATACTGTGCTGCACAAATGGTGTATGGAGACACAGTGAACCATCCCTTTTCCTCATGCTTCAGACGACTTTCCTGCCGTCTTATGATTTCACATCTTTTCCTTTGGGGAGCATTCGCACTGCTCATGGGAGGAGCTGTTACTGGCTACCTGCGGCTGAAACCGGCCCTGACGCAGATGTACTCGCAGGAAACAGAACAATTGCTGCAGCACACCAGGCTATCACGTCACATCTCTTCCATCATGTCCGATGCCAACCTTGCCCTTATGCAATTTTCCAATGGAGACATCCCCGGAATTTTTTCGGAAAATCAAGACCTTCTCCACGCTGCTTTGCAAACCCTGCTTGAACAGGTCAATGAGCCGAAGCTCCGCGAAGTTATTGTATTGTTTGATGCCAACCTGCAAACAATGTTCGCCCAATGCTCCCTTCTTTTACAGGACATTACCAATGCAAACGGGCGTGCAAACAACATCCAGGCAGAACTTAATCTTTTAAGTACAGCGATTGCTCAAAACACTAAAAAAGGGCCGCTTGCCGAGCAACATCAACACGAAGAAGTCATTACGGAATTACAACAAAGCTGGCAGACGCTGCTGGCTATCGAACGGCTACGCCCTCTTTTGGAACGAGCCCCGCTGGTAGGTAATCCTCCCAACAAGAAAAAACACATTATTCCCTTGCTCACTCGGTTGGAAAATCACACCAGCCGCCTTGCGGAGCTATTGGCCGATATCCCGGAAGTCGATGCTTCACAACTGCAGCCATTGGTAAATAAATATATCCAGACACAACACGCCCTCTGGCAAAATCAGGCCATGACGCTTGAGCGCTTCAATACTCTGCTGACCTCTCGCGCGCATTTGGCGCGCTCATTGGAAAAACTCGATGAACAAGCAGCCGGGCAAGGTGCCAAGCTTCTTGCACAGGTCCAGCAAAAAATGCTTGTCGCCAGCCTGTCAATCGTCGGCCTTTCGGCACTTCTCGCTGTTCTTGCCTTTTCATTCTTCACCCGAACCATCAGACGCCATGTGACGACCCCCATGCGCCAAATGCACTCGGGAATCGTCTCGGTAACCGAAGGCAGTTTTCCTCCTGACGTTGCATTTGAAAGAAAGGATGAGTGGGAGAATATGAAAATAGCCCTTCTGGGCATGGCAAACGAGATGCACAACTATTACCTGTTTATGGAAAATAGAAATCATGAATTGAAAGAGGAGATACTCCGCCGCCGCATCTCGGAAAATGAATGGTGTGCCAGCAGGGAAGCGTTCCGATCCATCTTTGAATACATGGACTATGGCGTGTTCAAAATAACCCTTAACGGAGCACTTCTGGAATGCAACCCCGCCTTCCGCAAGCTGATCGCCATGGCGGATAGCACCCCGCTTGATCCTGAAAACCCTCCTTCCATCGAAACACTCATGCCGGAATTGGACCTTCCCAAACTTTACCGACAGCTGTCGGAACATGACGATATCCATTTCTTCGATCTGCAACTTCAGCGTTCAAATAAAACACGTTGGATTTCTTTATATTTCAAGCTGAAAAAAGGCGAGCAAAGGCATCCCGCCCATATTTATGGGCTGGCCCGTGATGTTACCGACCAGAAAAAACAGATGGAGGCGTTGCGCAAGGCAAAAGAAACGGCAGAGGAATCGGCCAAAACCAAAAGCCAATTCCTGGCCAACATGAGCCATGAAATCCGCACCCCTTTAGGCGGAGTTATTGGCATGACGGAAATGCTCTCCGAAACCCCTCTGGATGAACGCCAAAATAAATACGTCAAGGCTGCCCTGCAGTCGGCCCACTCCCTGATGAACATCATCAACGACGTTTTGGATTTTTCCAAAATCGAGGCCAACCGGATGAAAATCGACCCCGTGGATTTTTCATTGCAGGAAGTACTCGATTCAAATCTCCGAAGTCTTGGCCTGCAAGCCAAACGCAAAGGGCTTGATTTTGAAATCATTGTTGATGAAGCCGTACCGGCCAAACTCCACGGCGATCCAGGCCGTCTCGGCCAAATTTTGGTAAATCTGGTAGGAAATGCCATAAAATTTACATTAGAAGGTTCCGTACGCCTGCGCGTGGCCCCATCTTTCGAGTTTAGCAAAACAGGTGCCCAGCGCTACTCTTTTGCTGTGGACGACACCGGCATAGGAATCAACCCCAAAAATCTCCAGACGATTTTCGATAGTTTTTCCCAGGAAGACGGCTCATTGACACGCCAATTTGGAGGCACGGGCCTGGGGCTGGCAATCAGCAAAAGACTGGCCGTTCTTATGGATGGCAGTCTCATCGCCACAAACAGGGAAGGAGGCGGCTCCACATTCGAACTCATTCTTCCCTTACCCGAAGCAACTGCCTCGGAAGAGAAGGAAACAAAGCCGGAAGTTCGGTTGAATTCTCAAGGGCTGCTGGGATTGCGCGTACTTTTGGCGGAAGACAACGCCGTCAACCGGCTCTTTGCCACCGACCTGCTCAGGCAGGCTGGGATGGAGGTAGAAGAAGCGGAAAACGGCAGGCAGGCCCTGAGCATGCTGCAAGAAAAAGAATTCGATCTCATACTTATGGATATCCAGATGCCACTATTGGACGGTATTGAGACGACCCAACTCATCCGAACATCCGGCGCGCCCTACCGGGACATTCCGATCATTGCGCTCACCGCTCACGCCATGGCTCACGAACGCCAGCGCTTTCTCGACAAAGGCATGAACGCTCACATTGCCAAGCCCGTTGATCAAAAAGAACTTTTCCGCATTTTAAATACATTCGCTCCACTCGGAAAAAGGCAGCCAGCCACTGAGGGTCCGGCACCTGAGGAACCCCCAATACTTGATACACCGGCGGCATTGACGGCTTTGATGGACAACAAAAATATTTTGAAGCAGATGCGGGAAAAATTTATAGAACAGTCCCAGTTATGGGCGGAAGGACTCGATGGCATGAAAAAAAAGTCGGACAGAGAAAAACTGGCCGACCTGCTTCATTCCCTACTTGGCTCTTCAGGTACATTAGGCGCTGTTTATCTGCGCAATGTCGCAGAAGAAATGAAGCCCCGGGTACAACCGGCCACCGAAGAAGAATTACTGGAAATGGCAGACACTATTAGCCAAGCCCTTTCCAGAACAATAGCCGCGATGACCCAAGAGCGAGACAACACAACCCGATAAGATTGAAATCCGAAGGGATATAATAACTGCCTGTTGGCAGTTTAGATTGATTACAAAGTTAAATCTTCCAGGCTGCTCAAAAAGGTGCGAAAGCGAGGCGTAAGAAAAACTCAAGGCTGACGCGTATTTCCTGATACGCGAGGGATTGAGTTTTTTGAGGCAACGACGCTATCGTGCCTTTGTCAGCAGCCTGAACTGTCTGTTGGCAGTTTCTGCAAAGAAAGGTCGCCCCCCTAGGTAACGACCAAAGTTATCCTGTCCTGCCCGTCCCGTTCTCTTAGATGAACATCCACATGATCTTCAGGCTTGGTCGAAACTTCCAGCCCCGTATAGTCGGGCTGGATGGGAAGTTCGCGGTTGCCTCTGTCCACCAAAGCCAGCAATTCGACACGCCGGGGACGCCCGTAATCGAGGATGGCCTCCAGCCCGCTACGGGTGGTGCGTCCTGTGAACAAGACGTCATCAACCAAAAGCACCACGTAGTCTTCCAGTTCAAAAGGAATTTCCGTGCATTGAATCTGCGGCTGCACTGACAGGCTTGTCCAGTCGTCGCGGTACAGATTTATGTCGAGTTTTCCCAGGGGCACCTTGGTCCCCTTTCCGGAAACTTTTTCATCCAAAATAGTCTTGAGCCTTTCGGCCAAATCGGCCCCTCGGCGCTGGATGCCGATAATGGCGAGTTCGGACAAATCGTCATGCCGCGCATGAACTTTCTCGGCAAGTTCCTCCAGCATCCAGGCAATGTCCTTTTCGTCCGCAAGAATATTTGTGTTCACTTTGCATCCTCTTCAAATGAATTTTGTCCGACTATACGGCAGCCGGCCGTAGCACGCAATCATCAAGCCGGCCGAACCTGGCTCTGTTTTCCTCTCTCCAAAGAAACAACCTATCTTTAGTATCAGTCTTATCTATAGTAAACGAGTAACTCATTGACAAAATCACAACCTATACCTACCTAATATACTCATCACTTCTTTGGAGGAAAAAATGATTCAACTGACCGATACTGCCAAAGAGCAGCTGGAAAAGTACTTCAGCGACAAGGAAAAATCCCCCATCCGGATTTTCCTGTCATCCGGTGGCTGAGCAGGCCCCAAACTTCAACTGGCTCTGGATGAGCCGGCAGACACAGACGAAGTTGTCGAAACAGGCGGCTTCACCTTTGTGATGGAAAAAGACCTGTACACCCAAGCCCAGCCTTTGTCCGTGGACATGACATACATGGGCTTTCAGATTGATTCCAGCCTTCAGATGGGCGGCGGTTCCTGCTCCACTGCAGGTGGGTGCGGCGGCTCCTGCTCCTGCTAGCGGAACGAATCATAGGAACATAAAAGAGGGACGTGTGAGCGTTCCTCTTTTTTTGTGAGCTGTGATTCTTAAAATACAAATGATATTGACAATCTTTTTCAATAAATCTATCTACCGTAAAAATCTTTGTAATACCTGCACCCTATTCTTCCCTGGTGTTCAAACATGTTCATGCAAAATACAATTCCAGCGACACGCTGCACCATTTCCATGCATCCCGACCAGCCCGGCGCCAAATGCCCCGATTCCATGGTCGAATGCAGTATTGACGAACACACTGGCGATACAACGCTCAACAGCTACAAAACCAATACGTACCGCTTCCGCCCGGGGCTGGTTCTTGCCATCCGCACAAGCGAAACGCCCACCACGGCCCGCACCAGTTTCTACATCCGCGAAGCTCCTGTGTTGTTCGGTTTTCTCGTCCGTGGGGCCAACCTCTGCGTCTACACCCAAGGTGCCATGGAACACCAAAGCATCCACCATGTAAGCGGAAGCAACGGCATCCGGTACCTTCCCGATTCTGCCGGTTGTATCTCCCACAGGGCGGACGATACTCTGCGTATGGTGAGCATCATGGCGGCCCCGGACGTTCTTGCCCAATACATGCAAGGCCAGCCCCTCCCCGCCCGCCTCCAGGCCGTACTGAACAAGCCGAAGGACTCCTGGCTTTACTGGCAGGGCCGGGATACCCCTACAAAACGTTTCCTCCTGACCCAAATTCTCGACTGCACCTATACAGGTCCCATGCGGTCCATGTTTTTGGAAAGCAAGACCCTGGAACTGCTCAGTTACCAGCTGGACGATTACATTCGTTCACACGCCGCCCCGCGCCCCAATACTATTTTCTTGACTGCGTCGGATAGACGCCGCATCCAAGATGCCCGTGACCGTTTGCTCACCGACCTGGAAAACCCGCCATCCATTAGCGAACTGGCGGGACACGTCGGTCTGAACACCAACAAACTCAAACAAGGGTTCAGACTGGTGTTCGACAGTTCCGTGTTCGGTTACTTCCGCGCCTACCGGCTAGACAAGGCCCGGAAGCTGCTTGAATCGGGCGAGCACAACGTGACCCAGGCCGCTCTGACCATTGGCTACACAAGCCTCAGCCACTTCAGCCGTGCTTTTGCCAACAGATTCGGCATGACACCCAAGGAATGCCTTCACGCCAAAGGACGCAAGGCGGGCTGAGCCTGCTTGCACACAACAAAATTCTTTACGGACAAACTTTTCTTCCGCAAGGAATAGTACATCCTCTCTCCTCCGGGTAGAAATTCTCCTCTGAACACCCTTTTCCGGACCGCCGGAAAAGCCTTCGGCCATCTGTTTTCAAGGAGAATACCATGCCCCAGTTTCAGCGACTTCTTCCAACACTCCCAGCCGTACAGATCGGACTTGCCATCCTTCTGACCGTCCTGACGTTGCTCCCCGTGGCTATCAGCCCAGCCAGAGCCGATTCCAACGAAGCCAGTGTCAGAAAAAAACAAGACAATGCCACGCAGGCAACCCATCAGATGAACCAAATCACGGTTACCGCAACCAAACGCGAAACCAGCCTGCAAGATGTCCCGGCCGGCATCTCCGTGCTCTCCTCCTCTACCCTTGAAGAAAGCGGCGTACGCGATCTTCAGGAAGCCACCCGGCTGGTTCCGAACGTCTACATGAAAAAGACGGGGTCGGGAGATTCACCCATTATCCGAGGTATATCCGCCTTCGACACATCCATGACCGGTCCGGCTGGACTGTACATTGACGACATGGCGTACTCGCTCAACTACATGCAAAACCAAATGCTTTTCGACGTGGAGCGCATTGAGTTCCTGCGCGGCCCCCAGGGAACGCTGTACGGACGCAACAGCGAATCCGGCGTCATCAATGTGGTTTTCAAAAAACCGGACAACGACTTCCGCGCCAAACTGCTGGCCGAAGGTGGCACCTACAATACCTACAGGCTGGGCGCCAGCCTCAGCGGCCCGATAGCGGAGGACCGGCTGTATTTCGGCCTGTCGGGGCTGCTGTTTCGCACCGACGGGTTCATGACCAACGAGATGCAGGACGACAAGACTTCCGACCACAATGATATCGACAGCTGGCGCAGCATCCTTCGGTGGACACCGGACCTGGACTGGGACATCAACCTGACTCTGGATGGCAGCGAACGAAACCTGGGCATGGACAGAATGCGCACTTCGGCAACCGGTCCCTTTGAAGTCAGCACGGACTATAAGGACTCTTCCACAGAGTCTGAATATGGGCAGGGCTTGAAGGTCGAGTACGATCATGCCGGAACCAAACTGACCTCAATTAGCGGACACCGCAGTTTCAATAAAAAATTTCACTTCGACATGGACCGCACCCCCGTTCCCACCGGGCACACCTACCTGGATATGGACCAGGACACCTACTCCCAGGAATTTCGTCTGGCTTCTTCTTTGGGGGAACGATTCGATTGGCTGATGGGAGCCTACGGATATGCCGAAGACATGGATGTTGAATTTGACCGCAACCTTCGCATGGCAGCCAAGGCTGCCAAACGCCGCACCAAAATCGATGGCCAGGAATATGCACTGTTCGGACAAGGCACATACAACATACTGCCGGATTTGCATCTGACAGCGGGACTGCGCTGGGACAATACATATTCCAAGGGAACACAAACCCTGCAGACCAGCAGGACGACCAACGAATACGACGCCACCCTGGACGATTCCCAGGTATTGCCCAAGTTCTCGCTGGCCTATGATTTCACGACCAATGTCACGGCTTACGCCACATGGAGCCAGGGATATCTGGCCGGAGGCTACAACTATAACATGGCCACCAATTCCGATAACCTCGCTTATGATCCGGAACACAGCACCAACTACGAAACCGGGCTGAAGTCGAGCTGGTTCGACAATCGTCTGACTGCCAACCTGGCGTTGTTCTACATTCAAATCGACGACAAGCAGGTTATGGAAGGGTACGGCATGTCCGAATGGCGCATCCGCAACGCGGCCAAGGCGCATAGCACTGGTGGTGAACTGGAGCTGGTATTGCTGCCCTGCGAAGGCCTGCAAATCGATGCGGGCCTTGGCTACGCAGCCTCGGAAATAGACGATTGGGATGCGTTGGAAAACGGCCGCGAAGTTGACTACTCGGGCAAAAAAATGCCCTGGGCGCCGGAAACGACCTACAACGTGGGGGCCACATATACCCATTCCTCCGGCATGTATGTACGGGCCGACATGGCCGGTTTCGGCAAGCAATACTTTGATGCGTCAAACACGCTGAGCCAGGGCGAATACCAATTGTACAACCTGCGCGTCGGCTATGTGGAAGACACCTTCGACGTAGCCGTCTGGTGCCGCAACCTGTTTGATACACGCTACTACAACAAAATGTCCCGCAGCATGGCCGGCGCAACGCTTCTTGAAGACGGCGACCCACTGACGGCAGGCGTAACCGTAACCTGGAGATTCTAAACATGCAGTCTGAAACTTCCCTTCCCACGTTCAAACCGCTCATGGACATGCTGATAGGGCCTGTGCACATGGCAGTGCTGGATACGGTCATCAGCCTGGACCTGCCGGATCACATTGAAAAAAATGGAAATCCGGAAGAGCTTGCCCTGCAGATGCATTTGGACAAGGACAATCTGATCTACCTGCTTGATGCGGCCACGGCCGCCGGATTGATGGAAAAAAAAACGGGCAGCTACGCCAATACCCCCTTGTCCCGCTCATTTCTGCTCCGCTCCAGCCCCACCTACCTGGGAGAAATGCTCATTTCACTCAAGCAGTTGCAGCATCGCAATCTTCACAGGCTTACGGAACTGGTCCGGTCTGGCAGGCCGGAGCTTCCTCCGGACAAAAAACTTAAGGACCCGGAACATTGGAAACGCTCGGCACGATACCTGGCAAATTACCATAGGGCAGGAGCTGCCGATATTTTGGCTGACATTGTGGACGAATTGCCCGGCGTCGAAAACATGCACCGTATGCTCGACCTGGGTTCCGGTCCCGGAGTAATCGGCCTGGAAATTCTGTCCAGGACCCCCCACATGCAGGGTGTGCTCTTCGACCTGCCCGCCGTGGCGGATGTCGCCAGGGAGGAAATTGGAAAGGCAAGCATGGAAAGACGTGTAGAGGTTATAGGCGGCAACTACAACGACACCTCGTTCGGGCAGGGGTACAACCTCGTCCTCAGCAGTCTGAACCTCTACTACGCACGCAACCTTACGGACTTTTTAAAACGGGTTCGCCAGGCAATGGAACCGAACGGCGTATTCATCAGTTTTCACGAAGGGCTGACCCACGGCCGAACCCGCCCCTCCCGGACCGTCCTTTCCCGACTGTCCCTGGTCATGGAGGGGCAGGATATGTCTTTCAATCAGGGAGAAATAGCCGATGCCCTTCTCAATGCTGGTTTTTCCAGAGTCCACAGCCGGACAATCGAGACGCCCATGGGCACCTTTGAGCTGGATATAGCCTTTCGAGGTGCTGACCAAGGCCAAAGGATGGAAGCATGACCTCTGTGCGTCATTTCCAGACCTGTTTCCGGATCTGGACGGTTCTTGCATGTATGCTTCTGTGGTTGCCCACTCAGGTGTCTGCCCAAGTGTCAGGCCGTACACTCCGCCTGAGCGGGCCCCCGGTGGCCGACAGCCTCCCCCTGGTCCATATGGCCGCAAGCGAAGCACCACTGCCCGGTATCGCCGACGCTTGCCGCATGGTCCCCTGGGTATCTCCGGACCAATTGCGTGCCATGATCACCGGAGGCCAAACCGACGTCGTCATTGCCACCATCTCCACTCTGGCCACCCTGCATGCCAAAGGGATGGACGTACGCATCGCGGCCCTGGCCTCTCCTCCCGGCTGGATAGTTTCCTCCGCTTCCCCCCCAAATGGGGCAACTCCGACAATCGCGGCCCTGCGCAACAGGACTCTGTTGTTGCCATTCGGACCGGGAGAGATGCCCGGAGTCGTCGTCAGGACTCTGGTTGAAGCCTCGGGGCTCGATCCAGAAAAAGACATGCGCCTGCGCTATACCGGCAGTGCCATGGAAGCCGTCCAGCTTCTCCTGCTGGGCAAGGGAACCGACGCCTACCTCAGCGAACCGGCCGCAACCCTGGCCTGCCTGCGCTCCCGCGAAACAAATACCCCGCTGCACAAAAGCATCGACATCAACCAGGCCTGGGCTACGGCCTTTCCCGAAGCTCCCCGCCTGGTTACGGCAATCGGTGTACTCGGCGACTTGGCCCATAACGCCACAGCCGTCGCCTCCATAGGGCAGGCTTTCGCCCAGGCGTTTGGCTGGGTCTTGGAAAATCAGGACACCGCCCGTCAACAGGCAGACCGGATTTTCCCTGCACTCGCCCGCCAGTTGAACCGCTACGACCAGGAAACGGCCGCCTCCTCGCTGGTGGAATACGATACAGGGAAACGCTCGGCCATGTTCCTGCTCCGGCGCATGTTCGAGAGCAACCCGAGCTCCATAGGCGGACGCATGCCCGACGACACGTTCTGGATTCCCAAGCAATGAGACATTTACAACCCTTTTCCCGCAAACGTGTACGCCGAAGCCCGGTTATACGCCGTTTGACCGGAGCCGGAATATTCCTTCTCGGCCCGTTCCTGCTCTGGCAGGTGTCCGCCCAGTTTTTTCCCCCGCTGGTGGTCGCTTCTCCGGCTCAAACCCTGGACGCCCTGTGGCGTCTTCTGTGCAGCCCGGATTTCCTGAACGGTCAATTACTGATAAGCCTCGGACGTATTGCCATGGGGCTTGGAATGGCCATTATCGCGGGGATCTGCCTGGGCATCGCGGCGGGCCTGTACCGCCCGGTTCGGCTGATACTGGAACCGTTTCGCTGGATATTCACCAGTATCCCCGCCGTGGTGGTGGTCATGGTGGCAATGCTCTGGTTCGGCATGGGAACACGCATGGTCGTCTCCATAGCGGCAACCATGCTTACTCCCATCATTTACGTGGGCGTGGTCGAAGGCATGGCCGCCATGGATAAAGAACTTTTGGAAATGGCCGCAGTCTATCGTTTTTCCACCGCCATGCGCATTCGCCATATCCAACTCATGGCCATTGCCGCACCGCTTGTTTCAAGCTTGGTCATTGCCACGGGAAACAGTGTGCGCATTGTCATCCTTGCCGAAGTGCTCGGCGCCATACAAGGACTGGGCAGGGGGCTGGCCGAAGCCCGAACAAACCTCGACACGCCGCAGCTCTATGCCTATGTGCTGCTGAGTCTGCTCATCGTCGGACTGGTGGAATCCGGCATTGTCCGCCCATTACAACGTTTTTCCGAAAAATGGCGCATATGAAAGACATCCTTGTTTTTGACAACATTACAATAGCCTATGCCGAGTGCACGATTCTGAACAATTTTTCACTCCACCTTGCCCCCGGGGAAGCCGTCGGCCTGGTGGGGCCGAGCGGCGCAGGCAAATCCAGCCTGCTCCGTATGGCTGCCGGACTGCTCCGCCCCGCATCCGGGCGCGTCCATTGCGCTGCCTGTCGGCTTGCCTACGTATTTCAGGAACCCCGCCTGTTGCCCTGGAAAAACGTACTCGCCAACGTAATGCTCCCTCTTCTGGCACGGGGAGTCCCTCGCAAGCAGGCAATCGACCGAGGGCAAACATGTCTGAAAGACATGCACCTGGATCAGCATGCAGACAAATATCCGGGGACCCTTTCCGGAGGCATGCGTCAACGCGTATCCCTTGCCAGAGCCTTTGCCATACACCCCGACCTGCTGCTTTTCGACGAACCGTTCACCGGCCTGGATCCTTCGCTGAGGGAAGAATTGCGCGACCTGACCGAGAGCCTCCTGGCCCGCTACAAAACCACCTTGCTGCATGTCACCCACGACACGAGAGAACTGGCTCAATCCACCAGCCGCATCGTGAGTCTGGACAATCAGCGCTCCCTTTTCCCATAGGTTATTTCAATTTCTACCATTGACACATTCTTTCTTCGGTCTTACCCGTAGATAAAATTGAAAAACTTGGAGGGAAGAATGCTCGAAATGACAGATACAGCACGTGAAGAAATCGAAAAGTATTTTGCGGACAAGGAAAAAGCTCCGATCCGCATTTTTCTCGCTTCCGGCTGCTCCGGTGCCAGCCTTGCCTTGGCCCTGGACGAACCCAACGACACTGACGAACAAGGTGAAGTCAACGGCATCACCTTTGTTATGGACAAAGAACTGTACGACCAAGCCAAGCCTCTGACTCTGGACATCGGCCCCATGGGCTTCCAGGTGCTTTCCAGCCTGGAACTTCCCAGTGGCGGAAGTTGCTCCGGCGGCTGCTCCGGATGCTCCTGCTAAAGCAGGGCATACGGCGTCAACTTCGTCGTTAAAAATATCCCGAACGCCTGGACGGACTCACCCGTTCAGGCGTTTTTCTTATCGGCCGAACTCATTTTTTCCTTTTAAACTCATGTTTCCGCCTTTGCGAGGATGCAATACAAATTCAGTACCCGCTTTACGCACCTTGGTATTTACAGTAGAAACCTTGTCCCATGCATGAAATGTCCATAGTTCAGGAACTGCTGAACATCATCGGGCGGGAGATGGCGACACACCGGGTGGAAAAGCTGACTTCCGCAACTATCGTCTACGGCGGACTAACCAATATTGTGCCCGAGGCACTTGAATTTGCCTGGGAAGCACTTACTTTGGACTCCGAGTTCGACGGCGCAAAGCTGATAGCCGAAGAACTGCCGCTCAAATTGCGATGCGGCGGATGCAAAAGAGAATTTTTCCCGGAATCCCTGGCCGCCGCCGTGGCCCCCTGTCCCGAATGTGGAGAACAATTCGGACATGAAGTTCTTCAGGGCAGGGAACTTTACATCAAACACATAGAAGCCGAATAGCGCCTTGCGCCGTCAGATACAGACTGGCGACAAGAAGTTCGGTGCGGGCACCCGCCCGGCACAGGAAACACAGGAGAGAGCATGAAAATCCCCGTTGTTCGTAATATTCTGGAAGCTAACGACCGCATCTCCAAACAGCTCAAAAAAATTTTTGATGAAAAGGGCATCCTGGCCCTGAACCTGATGAGTTCCCCTGGTGCCGGAAAAACCAGTCTGCTGGAACGCACCCTCACCGACCTGGCGGGCGAGTTCAAGATGGCAGTTATTGAAGGCGATCTGCAGACGGACAATGATGCCCAACGCGTGGCCGCCACGGGAGCACAGGCCGTGCAGATCAACACCGAAGGCGGCTGCCACCTGGACGGAACCATGGTTATGCAGGCCCTGGAAAACATCGACCTGGAAGGGCTGGACATCATGTTTGTGGAAAACGTGGGCAACCTGGTTTGTCCGGCCGAATTTTCCGTGGGCGAAGACTACAATGTCGCTCTGCTGTCCGTAACCGAAGGCGACGACAAGCCGGAAAAATATCCCCTGCTCTTCCATATTTCCGCAGTCATGCTGCTCAACAAGACCGACCTGCTGCCCTATGTGGACTTTGACCTGGATAAAGCCACGGCCCATACCAAGGCATTGAACAAGGACATCGAAGTCTTTCCCGTATCGTGCCGAGCCAACGAAGGGCTGGACAAGTGGTACGACTGGCTCCGTCAGGCTGTATCCGCCAAACGTAGCAAGTAGTCGGGAGATAATAATGCCCTTTCCCGGTCCTGCGGCCTTTCAGGTCATTTTGGACAGTCTGGCCGACGGTGTCTTCACCGTGGACCTGGACTGGAACGTGACCTTTTTCAACAAGGCCGCCAGCCGCATTACAGGTATTGCCGAGGACGAGGCCCTTGGGCGCAAATGCTGGGAAGTTCTTCATTCCAGCGTCTGCGATGGGGCCTGTCCTCTGCGTGCCAGTATGGGAACGGGACAACGCGTGGGCAGCCAGTCCATATTCATCGTCAATGCCGAGGGGGAAAAAGTCCCCATTTCCATCAGCGCCGCGCCACTTCTGGATGCAGACGGAAATTGCATCGGCGGTGTGGAAACCTTCCGCGATCTGACCGAACTGCACATGATGCGCAAGGAAATGGAAGGTTCCTATACGTTTGAAGACATTGTCAGCAAAAGTCCGGCCCTTACCAAAATCTTTTCCATCATCCCCCAGGTGGCGAAAAGCGACGCACCGGTGCTCCTGCTGGGCGAATCCGGCACAGGGAAGGAACTCTTTGCCCGAGCCATCCACACTCAAAGCAACCGCAATAAAGGTCCTTTTGTTGCAGTAAACTGCGGAGCGCTTCCGGAGAACCTGCTGGAATCAGAGCTCTTCGGCTACAAAGCCGGTGCTTTCACTGACGCCAAGACCGACAAACCCGGCCGCTTTGAACTTGCTGCCGGGGGAACTATTTTTCTGGACGAAATAGGCGAGATGCCGCAACACCTGCAGGTCAAACTGCTGCGCGTTCTCCAGGAAAAACAATTTGAACCGTTAGGTGCGGTAAAACCCGTGGAGACCGATGCCCGAGTCATTGCCGCCACCAACCGGGACCTTGAAAAAGACGTGGAGGAAGGTACGTTCCGCCGCGACCTCTATTATCGCCTGAACGTGGTCATGTTCCGTTTGCCTCCTCTTTCGCAACGCCCAGAAGACATTCCGCTGCTGATCAACCATTTCCGCAAAAAGCTTAATGCCACCACAGGCAAGAACATTCAGGGCGTGGGCGAAGACGTCATGCACGTGCTCATGCACCACGACTTTCCCGGGAATGTGCGTGAGCTGGAAAACATCCTTGAATTCGCCTTTATTCTCTGCCCTGGCGGCTTTATCCAGTTGGAGCATCTCCCGGAGCACCTCCGCCCCACAGATGCGACTTCCTCTTCAAATGCCCCCCACAAGACGGGTGCTCTGACCATGGAAGAAATCAAATGCCGGGCTGTTCAGGATGCTCTGGTGCGCAATCAGGGCAAACGTATGCAGACCTGCCGGGAACTGGGCATCACCAAAGATACCCTGCGTCGGCTGTTGAACAAATGCAGTGAAATGTAACGCAAGAGCCATGGGCGCATAAATCGCCCTACCAAGAACAGCACAAGGCGTTTTTTTCTTCCTCTCTTTACTTCTCCCCTCTTCGATTTCAATCTTTTCCTTAACATTCCAAGGCATTAAAAATCTGGCATTCCCTATGCATTATGCCATGCATAATGGACGACGATAACCCCCAAAACAAGGCGTAAAGCTGATGCGAGTCTGTCTGGCATGTTTTGAAACCCGGCTGGCCGCGGTCTTCGAGAATGCCTCGGAGCTTCGGCTATACGATGTATGCGACAATGAAATTCGCCCCGCGGGCCACCTCCCCCTTCCCTCAAAGGACCCAACGGATACAATATCCGCCACTTTGGCCTGCGGGGCAGATCTTTTAATATGCGGAGCAATGTGCGGACGAACCAGAAACTGTCTGGAATCGTCCGGCCTGCACGTCACCCCCTGGGTGGGCGGCTCCATAGAACGGGTGCTTGAAGCCTTTGGCGCAAACACCTTGGACAGTTTGGTCATGCCCGGCTGTAGAAACGTCCGTCGTCAACGCGGACTGTGCAGAAGCAAGGGCCAAGGTCTCATCCTCTCCCGAATGCAACACTTTAAGGAGTAAATCCATGCGAATCGCCATCTCCTCCCAGAGCAATTCTCTGGAATCCCCGGTCGATCCCCGCTTCGGACGTACCGCCGGATTTGTCATCTACGATACGGAAACCAAAGAACAATCCTGGGCCGACAACAAACAAAATCTGACGCTTGCCCAAGGCGCAGGTCTGCAGACAGCCCAAAACGTTGCCATGGCAGGAGCCAAGGCCGTCATAACAGGCCATATGGGTCCCAAGGCTTTCATGGCTCTGCAAAAAGGCGGAGTGGAAATTTACCTGTTTACCGAAGGGAGTGTTTCCGAGGCCATTGCAGCGTACAAGGACGGCAAGCTTGCCAAAGCCGACGAAGCAGACAAGCAGGGACACTGGTAGACAACATTTCAGGGTCAAATACGGCCCGGTGCCCTGCGAACCAATACCGGCCATAGGTGCTCCGTCACACAACACGGCCAGCCCGACCATGCTCACACCATGGCCGGGCTGGTTAGGTTCAGGCAGAGAATAAATTTACCTGAATCAATACAAAAGCCTTCTCCCCTTCACGCCTGGAAGTAGTAACGTTTGCGGCACTTTTCTCTTTTAAGGACCGCATGAAGCTTTCTATAAAGTCAGATGAACGAGAGGATGACGGCGGTTCCGAAGCGTATTCTTACATACGCGAGGGTTCGCCGACACCGTAACAGCGAAGGCTGTGCGGATTTTTCAGTAAGCAAAAAATTCAGGCGGAGCAAAAAACGAACAGCCAAGGCGAGAGGATGACGGCGGTTCCGAAGCGTATTCTTACATACGCGAGGGTTCGCCGACACCGCAACAACGAAGGCTGTACGGATTTTTCAGTAAGCAAAAAATTCAGGCGGAGCAAAAAACGAACAGCCAAGGCGAGAGGATGACGGCGGTTCCGAAGCGTATTCTTACATACGCGAGGGTTCGCCGACACCACAACAACGAAGGCTGTACGGATTTTTCATCCGCCTGAACGGGTTGACCTGGGAAAGAATGGTATTATGTTGCCCATTCCGGCGCGCAAAAATCCCTGACTCAAAGGTTCCGCCGCATGGCCGGACTTGAACGCCGCGGCATCACACAGGAGGAATTCAATATGAGCGAAAGCTGTAAAAGCTGCTCCCAACAGGGCGGCTGCACGAGCGAACAGCAAGAGGCATGCGGGAAAAAGCCTGAAGACATCGAACTGGAAAATCGGCTGAGCCGCATTAAACATAAGATTGTCGTGCTTTCCGGCAAAGGCGGCGTGGGCAAGAGCACGGTTTCTGCCAATATTGCCGTCTCTTTGGCTAACGCGGGCAAACGCGTGGGATTGCTGGACGTGGACGTGCATGGTCCGTCCATCCCCCGTCTTTTGAGCCTGAAGGGACAACAGCCTCAGGTGGACCAGGACAGCATGGAGCCGATTCAGTGGAGCAAGAACCTGTGGGTTATGTCCATGGGCTTTCTGCTGCCTTCCGATTCGGACGCTGTTATCTGGCGTGGTCCGGTTAAGATGGGCGTTATTCGCCAGTTCATTCAAAATGTTTCGTGGGGCGATCTTGATTACCTGATCGTCGACTGCCCTCCCGGAACCGGCGACGAACCCTTGAGTGCCCTGCAGCTGCTGGGCAAGGACTCCAAAGCTGTCATCGTCACCACGCCACAGCTGCTGGCAATCGACGACGTCCGCCGCTCCATTACATTCTGCAAGCAGGTGGAAACTCCCATCCTTGGTTTGGTAGAAAACATGAGCGGTTTTGTTTGTCCTGAATGTGGTGCCGAACATAAGGTCTTCAACACGGGGGCGGGCGAAAAGCTTTCCCTGGAGACGGGCATCAACTATCTGGGCCGCATCCCCTTTGACCCGGATATGGCCCGGGCTGGCGACGAGGGCTTCTCCTACGTCAAGGTGTATCCCGAATCCGAGACAGCCAAGTTCGTCCAGAAGATCATTGAACCCATGCTGGCATTGGACGCCTAGTTTCAATTCCAACGTTTCTTTTGTTTTCCCAAACCGGGGCGAGCCCCGGCTCAGATCGCTAGCAAACCCCACTTCTTTTTGAGGTGGGGTTTATTTAGTCAGGCCTGAAAAACCCGTTTCAGCTTCTACGCCACATTTTCCGCCAGCCGTCGGCTTGAGTCTTTGCCGAGGAGCAGAAACGCCAAGAGCGCAAAAAACTCTCCGATTTTCCGCATCCACTTCCTGAAGTTGAACGCCGCTGCGGCCATAAACAAGTTAATGGCGTCGCCGACCGCGCCCTTGAGATAGCTCCGGGCCATGCGGTGATCGTGTTTGAGATGGCCGATCACCGGCTCGATAGCCGCCCGACGGCGGAAGCGGAGCCGCGCCATAAGGCGCTGGTACGGTGTGTCCTTCTTCTTCGGAGGCTTTGGGATGAGGATTTGCGTGTCACCGACCTGATTCAGGCCCCTGTAGCCTCGGTCGCAGATCGCCATGGACGGACAGACCCCGGTGACCTCCCAACACTGTTCGAGGACATCCGGCAACGTATGGCCGTCGTAGACGTTCTCGTTGAACGACATCGCGCCGACGATGATACCCGTAGTTTTTGTGACCGCGATGGACGCCTTGCGCCCGAACTCGTACTGCTTGTGCGCTTTACCCTTGGAGATGCAGAGAATATCGGGTTCGTGTAGGCTGTAGACCTTATTCTTGTCGCTTCGTTTCTGGTCCTTGACCCGCTCGTACAGGTCAAGTCGCTCCTGGTGGCGGCCCAGGGCTTCGCCCGGCAATTTGCGCCGGAGTTCACGGATCAAGGCACCAGCCATTGTCCGCATCTTCCTCGCCTTTTTGGCCATCTTCATCCGTTTCAGCCGAAGCTTGGGGAGCGTGCGCTTGAAGCTGCGGCGTAGACCGACGCCTTCGCTGTCCGCGATCTTACGGCAGCCCTCGATGACTTTGGTCAAAAGCTTCAGGTCGGTAGGAAAGGTTACGTTCTTTTCCTGGACCGTGGTATCCACCGTGATCTCTCGTTCTTTGGCGTCATCACCGTGCAGTTCCACGGAGACCTCGAAAATCAGTCGTGCCCCGTCCTCGCCAATGCGCTTGCGGAAATAGATCAAATCCGTGGGATCGCAAGGCAGCTTCCACTGGAACTCGGTCATACCGCAAAACGCCTGGTAGTAGGGATTTTGCGTCCATGCCTCCACGACCCGTTCGTCGCTCAGATTCTCCAACTGCTTGAGCAGCATCAGCCCGACCATTAGCCGGGTCGGCTTGGCTGGCCGACCTTGGTCGCTGTAGAGTCCGGCGAACTCCTCCTCGAATCGCCCCCAGGGAATTCTCCTCGCCAATTGAAGGAGCGGAGCCTTCGGATTGAGCTGGTCCAGAAGGTCTGGGTAAAGGAACGTACCCTGCGGCTGTTTTTTGGGTTTTGCCCTCATGATTCTCCCGCCATTCGCTGCATCATTTCGACCGGTTTTATACGAATTCACAACGTTCTCTGGTCGAAAATACTACATTGTACAAGGAGAATTGTTAATAAAAATCAATCCACTAGAGATATTTCAGGCCCGACTATTTATAGCAGCCGCGGTGCATTTCATTATCAGGTAGGCGCTGAAACGTTTATCTCATAGCCGATTATTTAAATTATTTTCTTGACACACCATTCTTTATTTGAAAATGAATCTCAATATCGCAACCTGTCCTTGCAAACCTAGCTTCAATTGAAAGGACACAAAACGGCTGAATTCAAATTCTCACACACTAACAGCTCAACAAAGGAACACGAAATGACAAGAATTCTCTTTGCAGCTCTTGCCCTCTTTCTGACGTTTGGAAGCAATGCATTTGCGCACGATTTCTGGTTGAACTCCCAGGTTTCCGATACGGGCAGTGCCCAGGTTGACATCGGGTACGGGCACGACTTCCCCACTCCAGAAGACATCCCCTCCAAAAGGATACACCTTTTTGAAGCCCCACATCTGCTGAGCCCGCAAGGCGAAATTGAAATCAAGCAACAGGGACCAAACTACCACTATGTGGGACAAGCCGACAAAAACTTGAGTAACTACATGGCTATTGGCTCGTACAAGCTCACTTTCTGGTCCAAGGGGCCGGACGGATGGGATATGAAGACCCGTCTCCAAATGCCCGAAGCAAACTATTGTGAGCATGTCGGCATGTATGCCAAGGCGATTCCGCCCACAGGAACAGATGGCGACAATTCCTTTTTCAGCAAACCCACCGGCCTGCGTATGGAAATTATCCCATTGGTCAATCCGTCTACTGTAAAGCCCGGCGGCAAGCTCCCGGTCCAAGTGCTGGTGGACGGAAAACCTGCCAAGACGGTCCTGGTCACGGCTACTTTTGGGGGATTTTCCGAGGGGGAAAGCAAGGCATTTTCAGGCCGCACCGATCTGCGGGGAAAAATCGACATCATCCCGCTGAAGGCCGGGTACTGGTTTGCCGAGGCAGAATATAAAAAGCCCTACCCTAACAGCAAAGAGTGCGACGAAACATACCTGCTGACCACCATGACCTTTCAAATCAACGAATAAAACGGTCATAATCCAACGACACCCAAGGCCGCACAAACCGTACGGACACTGATCTATTGCACTCCCCACGTCAAAAGAAGTGGGGAGTGCTTTTGGAACGAATTCATTTCCATGTCCTGCCCCCCAGCTCCATGAGTCCGAACCGACATCAGTCACCTTGTCCTGCCCCCCAAGCCGGGGAACCACCTGTAAGCCACATTGACCTGGATTTGCCTTACAAGTGGCGTTCGCTCCGAAGACCAGACAGAGAACCCAAAAAACAGCACCTGTCTAGGCCGGAACTTTCCCAGATTTTCTTATGCGGCCCCATGTCAAGGACCCCGTAATTCTTTGTTCTCATCGATGAATGGATGATCGTGTGGATTTCGTCATGTCGGGCTCGCATGGTTTAGGTTTCACTCGTGTTGTTGCCAGCAAAACCCGGAAGTGCCTCCATGGTATTTTAATGTGTTTTTCCCGCCACTCAAGCCCGTTCCCATTCTTGTGGTACGGAAGTGTTGTGTGCTATCACCGGACCGATCAATATTTATGAATCCTGACCGGCCTCTACCGGAGAACACACGCCTTGCACCCCCGTACACAGACCATAATGACCGAACAAGTCCGAAAGCCTCTTTCGATATTCCTTTTGTCGCTTCTCCTGCTGGCATTTGCCTGCCCTTTTGAAGCAACCGCAGCCCCTTCTCCGACAACACTTCCAGCCAAGAAAAAGGCCGCACCGGGAAAAGCCACGCAGCAGATCAGCCAATGGCGGCTCTTTGCCGACGACCTGCACGGAAACAGCAAATCGGAAATCATCGTGGCAACCGGCAATGCCACCCTCATTCAGGCCAGGCCGAAGGAAAAAGTTACTGAAAAAAATATTGCCGACCACAACTTTCTGCAGGCAGACAAAGCACGCTACTATAGCTCCAACGGATGGGTTTATCTGGAAGGACACGTACGCGGGCGCTGGGACGATTACGAGATGTACGCGGAAAAGGCGGAATTCGACCTGCAATCCAAACGCGGGAAACTTACCAACGGCGTCATTTTTGCCAGAGGGCCGCATGTTATCATTCAGGGCGAGCACATAGAAAAAACAGGCACCCAAACCTACACGTTTCACAATGCCGAGATTACGTCCTGCAAAGGCGACCGCCCGGCATGGTCCATCCGCGTGGACAGCGGTGACCTGACAATGGATGGATACGCCACCCTGTGGAACCCCAGATTCCGGGTCAAAAACGTCCCCATCCTTTACTCACCGTGGGCCACGGTCCCCATCAAAAACGACCGTGAATCCGGGCTGCTCTTTCCCGAGTTCGGTTCGTCCAGCCGGTTGGGAACATATTACAGCCAACCGCTGTATTGGGCCATCAACGAGGAGCAGGACGCCACCCTGTACGGCACGTTCATGGACAAACGCGGCGACATGGGTGGGCTGGAATACCGAATTGCCACGGACGCCGAAACCCAGGGTATTTGGCAGTTCGACTGGTTGTACGACAAAGTGACGGCTCCTACTTTTGGTTCCGAGGACGACCAGTTTACCGGCGACGGGCTTGTACGCTCCAACCACAACCGCTACTGGCTGCGCGGAAAATACGATGGCTGGCTGGTCGACCCCAAGATAAAAATGAAGTTCGACCTGGACTATGCTTCGGACCAGGACTACCTGCGCACCTTTACACTTGGGCACTCCGATTACGACCTGGTGCGCCAGTCCTTTTTGGACAGATTCGGCCGGGGAATGGATGTCCAGGATGCCAAGGAACGTACATCCTCCCTGCTGATTACCCGAGCCTGGGATGCAGCCTGGGCCGTAAACGTCAAGGCACAGTGGACACAGAATTTTGAATACATGAACGGCAACCTGCCCGTTGATAAAAACCCGACGGCCCAGACGCTGCCCGAAGTGACTGCCTACGCCTACAAGCAGCAACTGCTCGACACGCCTTTGGAATTTGAAGGAGACGCCGGGCTGGCCTATTTCTACCGCCGCTATGGCAATAATGGCGCGCGGTTCGACATCCACCCCAAGGTCAGCCTGCCCCTGACGAATACCTACGGCAGCATCATCCCCACCGTGGGATGGCGGCAGACATCCTGGGCCATGGATTATGAAGACAATCCGGCCGGACGCTCGAACGATGAATATCTGAGCCGCGGCCTGCCCGACGTGAACATTACCGCTTTTTCGGAAATATTCCGCGTGTTCGGGCTGGACTATGACCACAGCTCTCTGCGCCCGGTAAAGGCCAATGCAGGGAAAGCCGCATGGACGGAAATGCGCCATGCCATTCAGCCGCGCCTGGAATACAACTACGTCCCCTTTCTGGATCAGGAAGAATATCCGGACTTTTCCAACCCCGGCCAGCTTGACGGAACCGACAGGCCCGACCGGATAAATGCCCGTCACGAACTCCGTTACTCTCTTATCAACTATCTGAGCAGAAAACGTGTGGCGGTCACCAAAGTACCCGGCAGCAAGGGCACGGAGTTCACCCAAAGTTCGCGTTACAACGAATTCCTCCGTGTGCGCCTGGAACAGGCCTTCAACATTCGAGAAGCCGAACGGACCGAGGAACTCGATGAATACAAACGCCGTCCGTTCAGCGACCTGCTGGGACATGTAACCATCAGCCCGTGGCAGTACATCGCTCTTAACTCCAAGTCGTACTTCTCCTTTTATGAAGACGCACTGACACAGCAGGAATTTTACACCAGCCTGACGTATCCCAAAGTGGGCGTTTTCTCGTTGGGTTATACCTATTACAGACCCGTCGACGAATATGACCGCCAACGCACACAGGAATTAAATATGCTGGATATGCGGGCACACCTGACTCTGCCCTACAGTTTCCTGCTGGCTGGTCGCTATCAGGTGGATATTTTTGAAGATCACGACGTAACCAAAGAGCTGATCCTGACCTATCGCCACCAATGCTATGATTTCAGCCTTCGTTATGCCGACACGCGCTACGATACGCAGATCTCCATCTGGTTCACCATCATGGGCTTCAACACACCGGCCATGGGGCTTTAAAATGGCCCAGCAACGAGCCATCCGCCCGCTGCCGCCCGAACTGGCCAACCAAATAGCAGCCGGTGAGGTGGTGGAACGCCCGGCCAGCGTCATCAAGGAAATGGCGGAAAACAGCCTGGACGCGGGAGCCGATTCCATTGCAGTGAACATCGAACACGGGGGGCAGTCGCTCATCCGAATGGTCGACAACGGCTACGGTATTGTTCCAGACCAGCTGGAGCTGGCCGTCACACGCCACGCCACCAGCAAGATCGCATCCCTGCCCGACCTGAGCCGTATCCAAAGCCTTGGTTTTAGAGGCGAGGCCCTGGCCAGCGTCTGTTCGGTTTCACGCTTTCGCATTGCCTCCCGCCCGCACGACGCCGAAGAAGGTGCAGAACTGAGTGTTGAATTTGGTTCCCTCTCCCCGGTGCGGCCTACTGCCATGCGTCCGGGAACCATCGTTGAGGTTCACGACCTCTTCGCCAATGTTCCGGCCCGACTGAAATTTCTCAAGACCGAGCCAACTGAAGCCAAGCGCTGCCATGATGCGCTGTTCCGTCTGGCATTGGGCGCGCCGCATGCAGGGTTCAGCTTTACATCAAATGGTCGCCAGCTGTTCGACTTTCCGCCGGGACAATCATTGATAGACCGCCTGTCCCTGGCTTGGCCTCCGGCTTTGTGCGAAGAGCTCACCCCCTTTGATCTCACACGCGAGGACATGCGTGCCCACGGGCTTGCCGGTTCTCCCATGAAGGCCCAGGGCAGAGCCGACCGCATGTTGTTTTTCGTCAACAACCGCCCCGTGGCCGACAAAATTCTGCTGCAGGCCGCACGCGATGCCTACAAGGGCCGGCTGCTGGCCCGGGAATATCCGCAGATCGTCCTTTTTCTGGAGCTTTCGCCCACGGACGTGGACGTCAATGTGCATCCGGCAAAAATGGAAGTACGCTTCCGCTACGAACGCGAGGTTTTCGGCCTTATCCGGGCCGCTGTTCTGTCCGCCCTGGAACGATCCGAAGGCATGGGCCGGGAAATGGAATACGAAGGGCTCCCGTCCACCGCATTGCATTCGGGAATTCAGCCCGATCAACGCGCAACAGAACATCCTGCCAGTGAAAGCCTCCCTCTGTCTCCCAAATTCCCCACCTACAAGGAGTTCAAGGAACCGGGCCGTCTGCCACTGACGCCGTCCCCTTCCACATCTCCCTTTCCCGGACTGTCTGGACGTTCATCTACCTCCAGGGAAGCAACACGTGGGCTCTCATCGGGAGTTGCAGAAGAAACAACAGACTTTTTGGCAAGCAACGATGCTCCCAATATTCAACAGAATATTCCGAGGACACCGGATTTCCAGGATACAGCTCCCTCCCGTCCGGCTCAAATATTTGGTGAGCATCGTGAACGCGTGGTAAACGGCATGGCCTACTTGGGGCAGATTGCCGGAACCTACCTTATTTTGCGCCTGCCGGATGGCAGTCTCGGGCTGCTGGACCAACATGCTGCGCACGAACGAGTGCTCTACGAGGCCATGCGCCAAAGGGGCGAACACGGCAATTCGCACCCCCTGGCCATTCCCATGGACATGCCCCTGCATCCCAGCGAACGCTCCCGGTTGGAAGAAATCTGGGGGCGGCTCAAATCCGTCGGTTTCACCTTTGGAGAAACCACGGAAAAAAGCCTTCAGGTAACGGGCGTTCCGCCCAGCCTGGAACCGGGAAAGGCTCTGGAATATCTGCGTTCCGTGCTTTCGGAGCAGGCCACGGACATCCGGGACATCTGGATAATGCTTTCCTGCAAGGCCGCCATCAAGGCAGGCGACGAATTGGCCCTGGATGAAGCGTTGGCCCTCTTGGAGACATGGAGCACCACGCAGGACAAGGAATATTGCCCTCATGGCCGCCCGGCCCTGGTTCGCTTTGGCGAAAAGGAGCTGGAACGACTTTTCAAACGCAAGTAACAAATCGCAT
The DNA here is from genome assembly GCF_049723905.1 of Desulfovibrio sp. 7SRBS1. Taxonomy (NCBI): domain Bacteria; kingdom Pseudomonadati; phylum Thermodesulfobacteriota; class Desulfovibrionia; order Desulfovibrionales; family Desulfovibrionaceae; genus Desulfovibrio; species Desulfovibrio sp. 7SRBS1. The sequence goes on from NZ_JBJKFD010000001.1 coordinate 1,157,170, forward strand.
TTTAAATACAAACGCCCCACCCGTTATCTACGGATGGGGCGTTTGTATTTTGAACCTCAATAAAACAGCATCCTGGCAGAAGCTGCTTTTTGCCTACGTGTCTGGATGCTGCCCGCCAATACTTTCCAGACTCACACCCTTGGTTTCGATGCCGAACCTCCAGGTGATGAACGCCCCCACAAGGGACGTGCCCACCAAAATATACAGAAGAGTCTGCGTTCCGATATCCTTTAGCAGAACCGGAAACAAAAACGCGGTAAGCACCGCTCCCATTTTGGCAGCAGACGCGGTAAACCCGGCTCCCTTACCCCGGACATGAGTGGGAAAAACTTCCCCGGCCAGCAGATACGTCATGGCATTGGGACCGATGTTGGTCATAAAGCTGAAAAGCATGAAGCCAGTGAAAAGAAAAAACATCTTTTCACTCCCATGAGTATCTATGGACATGGACGCCAGAAAAAGGCCGACAGCACAACCTATAAAACCGAAAATCTGCAGCCGGATGCGCCCTACGCGATCTACCAGCAGCACGGCGGCGACGATGCCGAACAACAGAAGCATGTCGATGACAGCCGCGCCTTTGGCAGCCAGCATGTCGTTGCAAATGATATCAGCGAGGTTGCGGGCGTGCTGGGCCTTGTGCCCCAGAACCGTTGCCAGAATGGTTGGAGTGAAGATGCCGATACCGTAGGTTCCCAGATCCTGCAGAAACCAGGGGACAGCCGCCAAAATGGTAGCCCGTCTGTTGCCGTTCCGAAACAATTCCGCGTATCCTCTGCTGGAAGACGTCTGTCTGCTGTTGCGACTCTCCGGCAAGGCCAGTGAAATATTAGTGGGATACAGGGGAGCGCGAAACAGCAATTTTTTGATGGCTTGTTCCGCCTCGCGTATGCGCCCTTTGGAGACAAGCCAGTGACTGCTGTCCGGAATGAAAAACCGCCCGACAGTTACCAGAACGGCCGGGATTATTGCAGTGGCGTACATCCAGCGCCAAGCCCCCAAGGTGGGGTTATTATAAAGAATCAGAAACCCGACAGCCGTGCCCGCAATGGCCCCCACTGCCTGGAACGCAAACGCGCTCAGCACAAGCTTGCCCCGGTCCGTACTGGGGATGCTCTCGAAAATCACCATGTGCGCCGTGGGGTAGTCGCATCCCAACGCGGTTCCCATGCCGAAGAGAAAAACAAGCAGCCAGAAATACCCGGGAGACATCACCAGCAAGGCGAGACAAAGAACAAAGATAACCATCTCCGCAATAAACATACGCTTGCGACCGTAATGATCGGACAAGCTGCCCAATGCCGTGGCCCCGACCAAAATACCCAACAAGGGCGCCGCCCCCACTATACCCTTTTCCAACGCGCCGAGCTGAAACTCCTTGACGATGAGCGGCAAAGCCACACCGGTAATAAAGACCACAAGCCCTTCAAAAAATTTGCCTGCCGAGGCCAAGGCCCAGATGCGCCACTGCATCTTGGTCATGGGGATTGAAGGGGCAACCGTCCCGTCCGCCCAATACGGGGTCTCGTCTATATATTCCTGCACTGTCTTGGCGTGGACAGCCCGTGTCATGTCGCTGCGTTTGAGCCCCTCGAAATTACTATCCGCTACATTCATCCCGCCCCCATTTTGCCTAAAATATCATTTCGCGCACATCTTTCCAAAGAAATATCGTTTTCTATAGCCGGAGCACAATAAAAACGAGGTATAGCAACCATATGACGAGGGCATGTCAAATTTACCAAAGCGGGCGGAAGATAAGACTGCTGCGCTTTCCATGGCGCATAAAATGAAAAGCCCCGGAAATCCGGGGCCTTTATTACAAACTGGGGCGCACTTTATAAGGACAAGAGTTGCAGAAAACTTGTCCTCACATACCTTGAGGCAGATACCCTAGGTGATTACAGACACGGCATTAGTCGCCGTAGGTATCCATGTATGGATCGTCCTTGTTCAGGTAGTTGACCACATAGTCCCGCACGCCCTGCTCCAGGGGGGTGAACTCGGCCTTGTAGCCAGCGCTACGCAGCTTGTCCACGGGAGCCTGGGTAAAGTACTGATATTTTTCACGCAAATGGTCCGGCATGTCGATATACTCGATTTTCGGCTCACGTCCCATGGCTGCAAAAACCGCATTGGCGAGATCATTCCAGGTGCGCGCCTTGCCCGTGCCCACGTTGAACACACCGTTGGCATGTGGGTTTTCCAGGAACCAGGCCATCACGTCCACAATATCCTTCACATAAATGAAGTCGCGCTTTTGCTCGCCGTTGCCGTAGTCGTCACGATAGGAGCGGAACAACTTGAGCGTGCCGGTATCGGTGATCTGCTTGTGCGCCTTGCAGACCACGCTCATCATGTCGCCCTTGTGGTATTCGTTGGGGCCGTACACATTGAAAAACTTGAGGCTGACCAGGGCCTGCAGAATACCTTGGCGGTATGCCCAAAGGTCGAACAATTGCTTGGAATATCCGTACATGTTCAGGGGCTTGAGCACCCGCATGGTCTGGATGTCATCGTTAAATCCCTGCGAACCGTCGCCGTAGGTCGCGCCGCTGGAAGCATTGATGAAACGGACTCCGTTCTGCAGGCTGAACTTGGCCAGAAGTTGGCTGAAACGATAGTTGTTGGACATGAGAAATTCAGCGTCCGTTTCCGTGGTGGACGAACACGCTCCCATGTGCACAATCGCCTGCAGGCCTTCAAAGGGATTCTTCTCCGACTGATCCAACGCCACCATCAACTGGTCGCGGTGCAAATAATCCGAGTAGCGCAGTCCTGTAAGATTCTTCCACTTTTCCTCGTGACCGAGGTTATCCACAATGAGAATATTGTCGAAACCCATGGTGTTGAGTTTCCAAACCATGGCGCTGCCGATAAACCCTGCGCCTCCGGTGACGATAATCATATGTTCTCCTTGAAATACGAACTCACATTTCGCCAGGCGCACTCGGTTGTGCGCGCTGCACGCGCCATGGGCGTCTATCCTGATGTCCGCAAAATACATTTACGGTTTTTGCGGAAAACCATAAATCAACAATACGTAGTTTTCAGACACATTCATGCCACTTCTGATGACGTATGGCGGACTCTGCCCACCGTCTTCGTGTCGCGAGTATTGCTGTCGCGGACGCGCCACAATACATAAACCGCGGGTGGAGATAAAGCCGCCTGTTCCCATCGGGCCCCTTTGAACCGTCCCTACAGTGCGGGCCCCATGGACATTATATACGGATGGGTTTAGCATTCGTCGTCATCTCCGGCCTCCCTCCCCCCCAACTGGCAAAAGGATCAAAAGCCGGGCTCACTTCATCGGACAAGGACCTAGATTTATGAGTAAAAAAATTTTTGTCATCCTGACCTGCCTGCTTGCCCTTTGCGGCTGCCAAAAAAATGTACCGGCAGATTCCAACCCTGCCCAGCTTTCACCGGAAGAGTTCAACAGCCAGTTGAAAGATACTTTGGCACAGCACCCCGAGCTGATAATGGACATTCTGCGTGATAACAAAGTGGAAGTCCTGGACATTGTGGAACAGGGCGTTGATGCCAGACGCAAATCTGCAGAAGAAAACCGCTTGCAGAAAGAGCTGAAAAATCCGCTCAAAACAGAATTTTCAATGGAACGTCCCTACCTTGGCGCCAGCAACGCTCCCGTTGAAATCATCGCCTATTCGGACTTCCTCTGCCCCTACTGCAAGCGCGGAGCAAAAACCACTGCCGAACTGCTCAAGGAAAATCCGGGTCGCATCAAATACGCCTTCAGGCATTTTGTACGCGATGAGTTCTCCGCCAAGCTGGCCCGTACCTTCGAAGCCATTGCCCTCCAGGACAGTAAAAAGGCATGGGAGTTCTACAAAGAAGCATTCGACAACCAAAGCGAACTCGTTGCCGAAAAGGATGCCGAGCTGAATAAGATCCTTGAAGGGCTGGACCTCGATATGGACCGACTTGCCAAGGACGTGAAGTCCCCGAAAATTGTCGGTTACATAAAAAAAGACGTTGAAGAAGCGGATTCCTTCGGTTTTCGAGGCACCCCCAGCTTCATCGTAAACGGTGTCTCCATTCGCGGCGCCTATCCCAAGGAAAAATTCGTGGAAGTCATGGATATGGTTGCCCCCGAAAAATAGTTCCCTTCCCCTGTCATCTCTCCGGGACCGTCGTGTCGCGCAAAGCCTGATTCCACGACGGTCCCGGCATTCTCCATTCAAATACTTGCCAAGCTGCTTGAAATATGCTCTTGCAGCGTATCGCAACTGTTGGAAACCCTTCAAGCGGGAGAGCACGCCGCATGCTGGCTATTCTTGAGTACAAGGCGGGCAACCAAACATCAGTCCGCCGCGCCCTGGACCACCTGGGCGTCCCCAATATCGTCACTGCCGACGCGGACCAGATAGACGCCTGCGACGGCATTATTTTCCCCGGAGTCGGGGCTGCTGGCCAAGCCATGGATGAACTGAATGAAACCGGCCTGTCCGACACCATCAAAGAACAAATATGGAAGGAGAAACCCCTTCTGGGCATCTGTGTAGGCTGCCAGATTCTCCTGGACTACTCGCCGGAAAACGACACCAAGACCATGGGCATTGTCCCCGGTGAATGCGCCCTGTTCAACCCAAGTTGGACCGATTACGAGGGCCGCCCCATTCGCGTGCCGCATATGGGTTGGAACTCCATCGATATCGTCCGCCCCGATTCGCCCTTGCTCAAGGGGCTGGAAAGCGGAGCAGAATTTTATTTCGTCCACTCCTATTATCCGGTGCCCGTGGACGAATACGTCATTGCCACGACCACTTATGGCAGACCTTTCTGTTCCATTCATGGACGCACCGGACTGTGGGCAACCCAGTTCCACCCCGAAAAAAGCGGTCGGCCAGGCCTCCAAATCCTCAAAAATTTCAACGATTACTGCAAGGAGGCCGCCGGTGCTTAAAAAGCGGGTAATCCCCTGCCTGGACGTGCGCGACGGCAGGCTGACCAAGGGCGTCAAGTTCAAGGGCAACGTCGATATCGGCGATCCCGTGGAAACAGCTGCCCGTTACTTCCAAGAAGGTGCGGACGAAATAGTCTTCTACGACATCACTGCCTCGCACGAAGGCCGCGGAATCTTTCTGGACGTGGTCGAACGCGTTGCCTCCACCATCTTCATCCCCTTTTCCGTGGGCGGCGGCATCAACACGCTGGACGACATGCGTGACGTTCTGCTGGCCGGAGCCGAAAAAGTCTCGGTCAACTCCGGTGCAGTCAAGAACCCCGATATCATCAGCCAGGGCGCGGCCCAATTCGGTTCGCAATCCGTGGTCGTGGGCATGGACGTCAAGCAGGTTGAAAAATCCGAAGCCATCCCCAGCGGCTATGAAATCGTCATTCATGGCGGCCGCAAACACATGGGCATGGACGCTCTGGAATGGGCGCAAACCGCCGAATCGTTGGGAGCCGGAGAACTCTGCATCAACTCCATCGATGCCGACGGCACCAAGGACGGCTACGAGCTGAACCTGACACGCCTTATCAGTGACAACGTGAACATTCCCGTCATTGCCTCGGGTGGTGCAGGCCATCCCCAGCACATGGTGGACGCGGTGACAAAGGGCGGAGCAAGTGCCGCACTTATCGCTTCCATCGTGCACTACGGCGAATGGACAATGGCTGAAATCAAAAAATACATGAGCGACCAGGGCGTAATGGTCCGGTCCGACTGGTAGTCCTTCACTGACTTCTTCCCGGCCGGAGTGCCATCTCCGGCCGGATTATTCTTCCGGCATTCTCGGGCACTCACGTTCATCTTTTATTCCCATTTCTTGCCTTACTGTAGGATTCGCAGGTACTCATCTGCCAAACGTGCATACAAGGAGCTATCCATAATGAGCGACGAACCAAACAAGATCATCTACTCCATGGTCGGGGTCAGCAAGTACCACGGCCAGAAGCAGGTATTGAAGGACATCTATCTGTCCTACTTCTACGGCGCCAAAATCGGCGTTATCGGCCTGAACGGATCAGGCAAAAGCTCGCTGCTCAAAATCCTGGCCGGTGTGGATCAGGACTTTCAGGGGCGTACCGACTGCGCCCCCGGCTTCACTATCGGCTACCTGGAGCAGGAACCTCTGGTAGACGAAACGCGCACCGTGCGTGAAGTTGTGGAAGAAGGCGTGCAGGAGGTCGTGGACCTGCTTAAGGAATTCGAAGAAATCAACATGAAATTCGCCGAGCCCATGGACGACGACGCCATGGACAAGCTCATCACGCGACAGGGCGAAGTGCAGGAACAGCTGGACCATCACAATGCCTGGGATCTCGATTCCCGTCTGGAAATGGCCATGGATGCTTTGCGCTGCCCCCCTTCCGACACTCCGGTGAATATCATCTCCGGTGGTGAAAAACGCCGCGTGGCCTTGTGTCGCCTGCTGCTCAAGCAACCCGACATCCTGTTGCTGGACGAACCCACCAACCACCTTGATGCCGAATCCGTGGCCTGGCTGGAGCAACACCTGCAAAGCTACCCCGGCACCATTATCGCAGTAACACACGACCGCTATTTTCTGGACAACGTGGCCGGATGGATTCTGGAACTCGACCGCGGACGCGGCATTCCCTGGAAAGGAAACTATTCTTCCTGGCTGGATCAGAAAAAGAACCGGCTGGCCAACGAGGAAAAAAGCGAGACCGAACGCCAGAAAACTCTGGAACGGGAACTCGAATGGATACGCATGACCCCACGCGCCCGGCACCAGAAAAGCAAGGCGCGCATCAAGGCGTATGAACAGCTCGTCAGCCAGGACAGCGAACGCAACGCCGCGGATTTGGAAATTTACATTCCACCGGGACCGCGTCTGGGCGATCTGGTCATCGAACTTGAAAACGTGTCCAAAGGATTCAGCGACCGCCTTATCGTGGACAACATGAGCTTTAAGGTTCCCGCAGGTGCCATAGTGGGCATCATCGGTCCCAACGGCGCAGGTAAAACCACGCTTTTCCGTATGATCACCGGGCAGGAAGAACCTGATTCAGGAAATCTGCGTCTCGGTCCCACGGTAAAATTGGCACATGTGGACCAAAGCCGCGACGCTCTGAATGCCGACCAGACTGTATGGGAAGCTATCAGCAACAAGCAGGACCTCATCCGCCTGGGCAACCGGGAAGTTCAATCGCGGGCCTACATTGCCCGCTTCAACCTCACCGGCGCAGAACAGCAGAAAAAGGTCGGTGTACTCTCGGGCGGCGAACGCAACCGCGTACACCTCGCCATGATGCTCAAGGAAGAAGCCAACGTCCTGCTGCTTGACGAACCGACCAACGACCTCGACGTCAACACCATGCGCGCTCTGGAAGAAGCCCTGCTCAACTATGCCGGTTGCGCTATGGTCATCAGCCACGACCGCTGGTTCCTCGATCGCATCGCCACCCACATCCTGGCTTTTGAAGGCGATAGTCAGGTTGTGTGGTTCGACGGCAACTTCACCGAATACGACGAAGACCGCAAAAAACGTCTCGGTGCCGAAGCCGAACAGCCCCATCGCATCAAATATCGCAAATTCACTCGGGCTTAGATAACAATACAAAGGGGAGAACCTCACAAAAGAAGTTCTCCCCTTTTTCTTCAGCCTTCTAACGATAAATTGCCCAGCCGAATCAGCCCTCGGCATTCTCCGAAAGTTCAGCCCAGAATATGGACGCTGGCCACCATGCTGATGGTCAGCACCAGCGCCAGGATAACGACGAGCAGTACCTCAGGCCAGGCATGAAACCAGTTATTCCCCTTGCCAAGCCGGCAGGTGATAAGAAAAAAGCGTCGCGCAGCTGCAAAAAAGATGCATCCGCCGGAAGCAAAAGCGAAAAAACTCAAAACCTTCACTTCGGTAAATGCCCTCTGGGTCAGTCCGGTTTCGTGCAGATACCAGACAAACTTTTCCAAAACGAACCCAAACGCCATAAGCCCCAAGGCGGTTCGGACCCATGCCAGAAACGTTCTTTCCGCTGCAAGCAGCGTCCGCATGTTGGCCAATTCGTTGGTGTCTGGGGTGGGCGTGGTTGTCTGACACTTCATATAGTGGAATTCCTCGTTGGTCTGTATTACGAAAAGACCGCGCCAACTTTTAGCGTGCAGACGATGAAACGCCTTGAACTTGACGCGGGCATGCCTTTCTCCTATGAAATCCAGCTCTAAATCAGCATCCAAAGGAAAATTGTCATGGAACTATGGAAACTTATAGCAGCACCCATTATCTGCGGACTCATTGGCTGGATTACAAATATTCTGGCTGTAAAAATGCTTTTTCATCCAAGAAAACCACTGAGCATAGGACCTTTCAGTCTGCAGGGCGTCTTCCCCAAGCGTCAGATGGCGTTGGCCAAACGCCTTGGCGACATGGTCGATTCACAGCTGATCAACATAGAAGAAATTACCTGCGCACTCAAGGACGATGGTATCAGTGAAAGTTTGCGCGACAAGGTCGACGCGTACGTGGAAACCCTGTTGCGGGAAAAACTCGCCGCAGCCATCCCCATGGCCGCCATGTTCCTCAACGACGAGACCGTGGCCAAACTCAAGGGTGTGCTGGTACCTGAAATTGAGAAGATGATTCCCGAACTGCTCGAAAGTGCGGCCTGCGAGCTGGAAAATCGCTTTGATGTGGGCGCCATTGTTCGCCAAAAAATTGAAAATTTCACCATAGACAAGCTGGAGGACATTCTCTTTTCCATTATGAAAAAAGAATTCACCTTCATTGAATACGCCGGGGGAGCCTTGGGCTTTATCATCGGCATTTTCCAATCCGCGCTTTTCTATTTTACGGCATAAGACCCCAGACATTGCATTGTTCATAAAAAAAGCAGGCCGTCTTGATCGTATCCAGACGGCCTGCCCATAAATCCGATCCTTGAACACGTCTACAAGCCGGAAGAAACCACGGCCTCGGCAAGAGCCCGAGGCGTAATGGACGCGGTGGCACGGGAAAGCTCCTTCCCATCCTGGTCAAACAGAACCACGGTCACGTCATCGGGAGCAAGGTTGACCTGCACGGTCATGCTTTTGCCCCTAAGCAAGGTGATGATGCGCCAGGCTTCTTCGATTACCTGGGAATACTTGGGGATACTTTGCTCCAGATTAATGCCGGTGGTATGGTCCTCGTCCACCCGGAACGGTTCATTCCCATCCCATACGACCTTGCCTGCAAAAAGACGTTCCTCTATCTTGCCGTCCAAAACCCTGTCGGGCATTTGTCCTGCGTCCTGCTTGGCCATGCAAACCTCCTTGCGGGCGCTGTCTCCCTGGACAGATGTCATTCCACTGAAAAACGCATTTCTTTCATAAAGATATAATACATTCTTTGAACGGAATGGCAAAGTACAGCCACCTTGCCACAGGCTCAAAAATTCTTAACTATCTTCCCAGCGAAATCTTATCAGGAGTTGCATATGAGCGATGTCAATAAAGACCCCTTCGACAGGCTTCACCAAACGCTGGAGGAACACCACGAGTTCCCCTGCGAATATGTATTCAAGTTCATTGTGCCGCAGGCACAATGCCAAAGCCTGAACGACATTCTTGCCAAGTTTGAAATATCCAAGCGCGAATCGAAAAACGGTAAATACGTCAGTTTCACGGCCCGGGCCTCCATGGACTGCGCCGCAGACATCATTGCCGTGTATCGCGAAGGTTCGGAAATTCCCGGCTGCATCTGCATGTAACCGGGGCCTTCGCCCCCATCCCCGTGTTCGCCGGACGGAAGCCATCCGCTCCGGCCAGGGGATTTGGCTTCGCAGCCAACGCCTTCTTTTTCTTACAATATATTTCCATTATATGGCAGCCCCGGTATGCAGATGAATTCCTCGGCACCTCCGGGAGGCTTCGGTAGGACGACGCATCCCCCTGCCAGCGACTACACATAACACCTTGTATTTTAAATATATTTTTATGAAAAACTCCCTTCAAAGGGAATATTTCCTCCTGAATTTCTTCAAAAAACAACGGAGTGAAGAGGCTTTTTTTTCTTCCCCACCTGTTTACTTCCGGGCGCAAGGGGTTATACTTTTTGATCGTGACCGTACCGGCCACAAGAAAAAGTTATCTTGCGATCAGGAGGTTTACACATGTTCCAAAGAAAACTCGCGGCACTGACGGTATTCTGTCTGTTCCTCATGGCTACCGCCGTGCAGGCCGCTTCACTACCCGACTTTACAGACTTGGCGGCAAAGGCCGGAAAAGCAGTGGTCAACATCAATACGGTCAAGACCGTAAAAACCGACCAGCAGCTGAAAAACTTTTTCAAGTATCATCAGCAGTCCCCGCAGGAAGGACCATTCCGCGACTTTTTCGATCAGTTTGAAAAGTACTTCAACAACCGTCCCCAGCGCCCGCAAAAACAGCGTTCGCTTGGTTCGGGATTCATCATTTCCAAAGACGGTTACATTGTAACCAACAACCACGTTATCGCCGGTGCCGACGAGGTCAGCGTCAACCTGCAGGACGACTCCAAGGCCATTGAGGCAAAAATCGTCGGGCGCGACCCGGATACCGACCTCGCCCTGCTCAAGGTGGATGTAAAGGAAGATCTGCCCACCCTCTCCTTTGCCGATTCCGACCAGACCAAAGTTGGCGAATGGGTGCTTGCCATCGGCAACCCCTTCGGCCTGGGGCATACGGTTACGGCGGGCATCATCAGCGCCAAAGGCCGCGTCATCCACGCCGGTCCTTTTGACAACTTCCTGCAGACCGATGCCAGCATCAACCCCGGTAACTCCGGCGGCCCGCTCATCAACATGGACGGCAAGGTCGTAGGCATCAACACGGCCATCGTGCCTGCCGGACAGGGCATCGGCTTTGCGGTTCCCAGCTCCATGGCCTCCAACGTCATCGAACAGCTGCGCACCAAGAAGAAGGTGGACCGCGGCTGGCTGGGTGTATCCATTCAGGATGTGGATGAAAATATCGCCAAGGCACTGGACCTCAAAGAAGTAAAGGGCGCACTCATTGCCGGGACCATGCCTGACCAGCCTGCAGATAAAGCAGGACTCAAGGCGCAGGACGTCATTCTGAAGGTAAACGACAAGCAGATCGACAACACCAACGACCTGCTGCGCGCTATTGCCGGTATGCCTCCCGGAAGCAAGGTCGACCTGACCATCTGGCGCAACGGACGCACCAAAAACTTCACCGTGGTTCTCGGCCAACGCGATACCACGAAGCTGGCCCAACAGGGTTCCGTAGACGAAGCCCCCAACCAGGTGGAAGAAGAGCTTGGTTTGGCCATGCGCCCGACCACGGGTGAAGAAGCCAAGGCACTGGGCATGGACAAGGCCGCAGGACTCATTGTGGTTGACGTGCAGCAGGATTCCATTGCCGGACGCTCCGACATCCGTCCCGGCGACGTGATCATCCAGGCCAACCAGAAGCCGGTCAACTCCATGAACGCTCTGCGCAAGGTGCTGGACAGTGACGCCAAGAAAAAGGGTGTGCTGCTCCTGCTCATCAAGCGCGATGGACAGAACATCATCCGCACCATAAGCCTGGACAAGGATAAATAACACCTCGTTCACTCCCCCGGTCCGGGAATATTCCCGGACCGGGATTCTTTTCATTCTCCCGATTGCGGTTCCTCGATCTATTCCTTATATACCGTTCGCATGAACACCGCGCCACAGGCATACGCCGAGGCCACCCTGCATGCCCCATGCAAGGTGAACCTCTACCTGAAAATCACCGGCAGAAGACCGGACGGCTATCACGACCTGGAAAGCCTGTTCATGCCTTTGCACACGCCCAGCGATATCCTGCACGTAACACCTGTGAACAAGGAAGGTCTGGAGCTTCAATGCCCCGGACTCGACTGCTCTACGGAATCCAACCTGATCTTCAAGGCATACGAAAAATTTCGTCAGGCTGCCGGTTTCGCTCCGGGGCTGGTGTGCCGGGTGGAAAAAAACATTCCATCCGGAGCAGGACTTGGCGGCGGAAGTTCCGATGCGGCCTGCATGCTGCGCTACCTCAATAAGGGAGCGGGGTGCAGGTCACTTGCCACGGAAGCCCTCAACTCCCTGGCAGTTTCTTTGGGGGCGGATGTTCCCTTCTTTCTGCAGGACGGTCCGGCCTGGGCATGTGGTGTGGGCGAACAGCTCCGGCCCGTGCAGCTGGAACTCTCCGGCAAGAGCCTTTTGCTGGTATGTCCTAAAGAAAAAGTTGCCACGGGTTGGGCATACAGCGCCTGGGATAAGTTGGAGAAAAAAGAAGAAATTGGAACTGTGAATTTCAATCCGGAGTTGACAGCAACATGTGAAACGGGTAAGGACCCCCTTTGCCTTGAGCGAGTTGTCTTTTTCAACAGTTTTGAGGCTGCAGTTTTTCCTGTTTTTCCCCGGCTTCGAACCATCAAGGAGACGCTAGTTTCCGAAGGGGCGGCCGGAGTGGTCATGAGCGGAAGCGGCGCATCCATATGCGCCCTTTTTAACCGTCACGACCGAGCGGAAAATGCTGTAAAAAGACTTTCCGCTCTCGACGCGGATGGTCAAATGTGCTTTATACATCAAGTATAATGCTGGGGTGTAGCCAAGCTGGTAAGGCAGCGGATTTTGGTTCCGCCATTCGAGGGTTCAAGTCCTTCCACCCCAGCCAACTTTCTCTTCGGGAACAGGACCAATGGCACTACACGGCGATCTTCGCATTTTAAGCGGCACGGCCAACCCAAAACTGGCCGAAGCCATCTGTGACCATCTCGGTTGCAAACTTACCCCTACACTTTCCGAAACGTTCAGTGACGGCGAGATCCGTATTGAAATCGGTGCCAACGTACGCGGCGCAGACGTATTTGTGGTCCAGCCCACCTGCTCACCTGTCAACTTCAACCTGATGCAGCTGGGTCTTATTCTCGACGCGCTCAAGCGCGCCAGCGCAAGCCGCGTTACGGCCATTGTGCCCTACTACGGCTATGCGCGTCAGGATCGCAAAGTGGTCCCCCGCGCACCCATATCCGCCAAACTCGTGGCGGATTTTCTGTCTTCCACAGGCATGGACAGGCTCCTGACCATGGACCTGCATGCCGGACAGATTCAAGGATTTTTCGATCTTCCCGTGGACAACCTCTACGCCGCCCCCATCCTGCTCAAGAATATTCAGGAGCTGGCCGGAGATAACGAATTGGTCGTTGTTTCTCCCGATGCCGGTGGTGTGGAACGCGCACGGGCCTATGGTAAGCGTCTCGGGGCCAGTCTGGCCATTATTGACAAACGTCGCGACGCTCCCAACCAGGCACAGGCCATGAACCTCATCGGCGACGTTAAGGGAAAAGTGGCCGTGGTTCTGGACGATATGATCGACACGGCGGGCACCATTGTGGCCGCCGCCAACGTGCTCATTGAAAACGGCGCCAAGAAAACAATGGCCTGCGCCACACATCCGGTGCTTTCCGGCCCGGCCATCGAGCGCTTGGACAACTCCGCCTACGACCACGTCATCGTGACAGACACCATTCCCCTGAGCCCCAAGGCCAAGGAATGCAAAAAGATCACGGTGGCTTCCATCGCCGGGCTATTGGCCAAGGCCATTCACAACATTCACACCGAATCGTCGGTGAGCGTGCTTTTCGTCTAAAGCGGCGCGATATTTCTCTGCAAAAGACCACTTCGGTAAAGGAGTCAATGCATCATGGCGGAAATCCCCGAAATTAAAGTGACCCCAAGGGTTGAAACCGGTACCGGTCCCAACAACAGGCTTCGCAGCAAGGGACTCGTCCCCGGTATCTACTATAATAAGGAAGGCGAAAACATTCTTGTCCAGGCAGACCTCGTGGCCCTGAACAAGTTGTACAGCCGCGTCGGCAAGTCCCACGTCTTCGAACTGAAGATCGACACCGACGGCAAAAGCGAAACCAAGCACGCCTTCATTTGGGACCTCAAGCGCCACCCCTTCAAGCCGGAGATCACTTCTGTGGACTTCTACGGCGTCGACATGAACAAGCCCATCCGGGTTGAAGTTCCCGTCCGCGTTGTCGGCAAGAGTAAAGGTGTTGTGCTGGGCGGCGTACTGGAAGTCTTCCGCGATACCGTGGAAGTTGAATGTCTCCCGCTGAGCGTTCCCGAAGCCATCACCGTGGACATCACGGAAATGGAAATCGGCCAGAACCTGTCGGTCGAAGATGCCCCGGTTCCCGACGGCATTAAAATCGTCTTCGAAGATTCCTTCTCCATTCTGGGCATTGCCGTTCCGTCTGAAGAAGCCGAAGGCGGAGAAGCTGCTGAAGCTGCAACTGCAGAATAGGTACGTAGCTTCGCGGAATTACGCATTCCAAGGGCTCCGGAAAACCTCCGGAGCCCTTTTTCGCTTTACTTGCGCTCCATTTCCTTTCCTAATGGCAAACAGTTCCAGACATTTCCGGTAGTTTCCGGTCCCCTCTTCCGAGTGGAGAGGGTTGAATTCTTCATTTTTTTCAGGATGTACTTGCATGAGCGATGCAGGACTTATCGTCGGCCTGGGCAACCCGGGGTCTACGTACGCAAAAAACCGTCACAACATAGGCTTTATGGCCGTGGACAGCATCCTTGCAGAGATAGAGGCGAAGCCTTATCGCCGCTGCTCCCTGCTGGCGGAAAACGACGACTATATCCTGTGGCGAATCAGCCTGCCCCGGGTACGGGGAGATTTTCTCCTGACAAAACCGTTCACCTACATGAACCTCAGCGGACGAGCCGTTCTGCGCATTTGCATGGAATATGGCATAAAGCCCTCGGGACTGGCGGTTATGCACGATGAAATGGACCTGACACTGGGACGAATCAAGCTGAAGCGGGGAGGAGGAGATGCCGGACACAACGGCATTGCTTCCATTGCCCAGGAGCTGGGAACTCCGGACTTCTTCCGGGTGCGGATGGGCATAGGCCGTCCGGAACGCTCCTCAATGGTCAAAGACTACGTTCTGACGGATTTTCCGCAAGAACAAGCCGATATAGTAGCCAAAGTGGCAGATATGGCCCGGGACTGCCTGCCGACCTTGTTCGGTAGAGGTTTGTCGGCGGCACAACAGGCTGTTCATCCCTTGGATGCGGCAGCTGAATGAAACCAATTGAACATAACTTTTGCTCATGCATGCATGAACAGGGCCACATTGTTTTTACCATTGCAACTACCAGGAATTCTCCGCAAGATTCGCATTAATACATTATGCAGGCTCTTCTTTTTTGGGTTCCTGCTTTTTTACTCCCAAATTCATTGGACTTTTGTTTATCCTGTATATACAATCATGAGTCCAATCGTATGAGGCTTGGAGGCTTCTCTTGTTTGCTGTTAATGAACTCGTAGTATATCCGGCCCAGGGTGTGGGAAAAGTAGAACGTGTAGAAAGCCAGGAAATTGGCGGTACTACCGCAGAATTCTATATTGTTCGAATTTTGGCCAACAACGTGACCCTTATGGTTCCTGTAGCCAATGCAGTCAATGTTGGCTTGCGGTCGGTATGCGACAAAGAGAAAGCCAATTTTATAATGGATTCTTTGGCTGATAGGTCCGATTTTACCGGATACACCGGCCAAAACTGGAACCGCCGCTACAGAGAATACTCGGAAAAACTCAAAAGTGGCGACCTGGCCGATGTGGCCTATGTTCTCAAAGAACTCATTCTGATCGGCAAGGACAAGGAACTTTCCTTTGGGGAACGTCGCCTTCTGGAACAGGCCATGGGTCTGCTCACGCTGGAACTTTCTTTTGCCTTGGATGCCGGCCAGGCAGAGATAAAAAAACAGATTGAAGATCTGTACCAGGACATCCTTCTGGAAAAGGACGAAGAGCCAGAAGAGTAGGAGAGTAGGAGAAAACCCTTGCAAACCTTCTGCCTTTCCGATAAGTCCCAAAACGGCATTTCTGCTGACATTCCTCTTTCGTTTAGCTTTTAGCATCAAATATAGTAACCCATCCATTCGGATTATTATAATAGCAGCGACGATCGCCAATATTATCATTACGTTATCCTAAGCTATCGCCTGTCCGAGTATCGTGTTTTCTATAGCAAAACACGAAGTAGGCAAACGATTATTATGATTTTGCGTCACGCCGTCGTTTGACGGCATAAACCATATGGAAAACAGGACTCACCTGCCCCTACTTCTTTTACGGAGCCTTGCATGAATTTATCGGAATTGAAGACCCGCAGTATGCCGGCGCTTATGGAACTTGCCGCGCAATTCAATGTTGAAAACCCGAGCAACATGCGCAAGCAGGAACTCATTTTCTCCATATTGCAGGCCTGCGCCTCGCAGAACGGGTCCATCTACGGAGAAGGCGTTCTGGAAATCCTTCCGGACGGCTTCGGCTTTCTCCGTTCGCCAATGTACAGCTACATGCCCGGACCCGACGATATATACGTCTCGCCCTCGCAGATCCGACGCTTTGGCCTACGAACCGGCGATGTCGTATCCGGTCAGATACGTCCTCCCAAGGAAGGCGAACGTTACTTCGCCCTGCTTCGAGTGGAAGAAATCGACTTTGAATCCCCGGAAAAGACCAAATCCGTAGTCCTCTTCGACAACCTCACCCCCATATATCCCGACACCCGCTTTACCATGGAAAATGGTAACAAAAACTACTCCTCGCGGGTTATCGACCTCTTGTCCCCCATCGGCACGGGCCAGCGCGGCCTCATCGTGGCCCCCCCCCGTACCGGTAAGACAATGCTTCTGCAGACCATTGCCAACTCCCTCAACGCCAATAACCCAGATGTCTATCTGATCGTCCTGCTCATCGACGAACGGCCCGAGGAAGTTACGGACATGGAACGTTCCGTTAAAGCGGAAGTGGTCAGCTCAACTTTCGACGAACCGCCCCAGCGCCACGTACAGGTTGCTGAAATGGTCCTGGAAAAGGCCAAGCGCCTGGTAGAACGCAAACGGGACGTTGTCATCCTGCTGGACAGCATTACTCGTCTGGGCCGTGCCTACAACGCAGTTACCCCGTCTTCGGGCCGCGTACTTTCCGGTGGTCTGGATGCCAATGCCCTGCAGCGCCCCAAACGCTTTTTCGGTGCAGCCCGTAACGTGGAAGAAGGTGGCAGCCTGACAATCGTGGCAACCGCCCTCATCGACACCGGATCACGCATGGATGAAGTTATTTTTGAAGAATTCAAAGGCACCGGCAACCTGGATATTTATCTGGACCGCCACCTGGCCGAAAAACGCATTTACCCCGCCATCGACATCCACCGCTCCGGCACACGAAAGGAAGAGCTACTCCTGGACCAGGAAGTGCTCAACCGTGTCTGGATTCTGCGCAAGCTTCTGGCTTCCATGAACACCGTGGACAGCATGGATTTCCTGCTCGACAAGATGCGCAACACCAAGAGCAACCGCGATTTCATGGACATCATGAACAAGTAAGCTCGTTCATATACAGCATAATACGGCGTCTTTCCCGGTCTATTCCGCCTGGGGAAGACGCTTTTTCTTTTATACCTCCTCTTTACGACACTGATCCGCGGTCTTATAGTCCCGTAATGTGTCACACACCACCAAGGGACAGCAGTAACACGCATCGCTTGCGTCCCGGCTTCAAAGGAATATGCGCCCTTCTTGTCTGCCTGGTTCTGCTGGTCGGACAGACTGTTTCCGCTTACGCCTTGTTCGGCACCTTCACCCGCAAGGACGAGAGAGAGCTGGGAGAAAAGCTGCACGCGATGATCCGCGCCCAGATGCCCATCATCGAAGACCCCGTGGTGACAAACTACGTGCAGGACATGATAAACCGCATCAGCCTGCATGTTCCTTCGCAACCGTGGGAATTCAAATCCACAGTCATACGCAGCAACCAATTCAACGCCTTTGCCGCGCCGGGCGGTTTTGTCTACGTCTATTCCGGCCTCATCCTCCACTGCAAACACGAGGCGGATCTGGCGGGCATCATGTCGCACGAACTCGCCCACGTAACCCAACGCCATATTGCCAAGCGTTTTGAAAAGCAGCAGATCATCGGCCCTGCGGCCATGCTTCTGACGCTTGCCGGAGCCTTCATGGGAGGCAGCGAGGTAGGTCAGGCAATGATGGCAGGCTCGCAGGCAGCGGCCGCAAGTGCCATGCTCGCCTACAGCCGCCAGGACGAACGCGAAGCCGACCAGGTGGGCATGAACTATCTTGTGGCTGCCGGGTATAATCCCAAAGGCATGGTGCGCGGATTCGAGGTACTCAAACGCAAGCAGTACACCAGCGGCGGAGCCATCCCCACCTACCTGAGCACACACCCCGGGCTTATGGAGCGCATCGGCTACATTTCCGACCGTCTGCTGCGCATGCCTCCCGAGTATGTTCAACGCCCGGATAACGACCTGCGGTTCCATAAGGTACAGACCATCCTCCGTGCCCATTACAGCGACCCGACGATAGCTCTTCGTTATTACAACAAAGAAGACACGGACATGTCCTGCCTCGATTTTATGGGCAAGGCCATTGTCCTAAGCCGCCTGCATCGCATATCCGAGGCCAGGTCTTTTTTCGTAAAAGCCTTGAATTGCGGCAAGCAGGACCCGCTCGTTCTGCGCGAGGTGGGAAGATTCTATTTTGAAATCGGCAACTTTGAAGAGGCGGGGCCTCTTCTGCAAAAATCCCTGCTGCTGGACTCGAAAGACCTGATGACGCTGTTTTTTTATGCGCGCATGCTTTCCGAGCAAGGCGAATACAAACAGGCTATCAAGTACATGAAAAAGATCGCCGACAAGGTCCCGGACGACGCAGAAGTGCGTCAGGCCCTCGGCACAATGTACGGACAAACCGGAGACCTGTTCCGGGCCCATCTGGAACTGGCCTATGCCGCCATGTACCAGAACAACAAGAAGCAGGTCGCCTTTCATCAGCAGGAAGCCCAACGCTATGCCAAGACAAAGTTGCAGGAAGACGAAATAAAGGAACTGGAAAAGACGATGCAGGATCGCCACGAACTTTTGAAATCCTGAATGGACACGTTTATGAACAGCTGGAACTTGGGCGCAGGCCACCTTCATATCATGCAAGCCGATCTTACACGGCAAAGTGTTGACGCCATCGTCAATGCAGCCAATTCCGGCCTGCTTGGCGGAGGCGGAGTGGATGGCGCCATCCATCGGGCTGCCGGTCCGCAGCTTGTGGAAGCATGCCGGGCAATCGTCGAGACCTCCGGGCCGCTGCCCCCGGGCCAGGCGGTTATCACGCCGGGTTTCAATCTGCCCGCACGCCACGTCATCCACACTGTGGGCCCCATTTACCGGGGCGGGACCAAGGGGGAAGACGCCACCCTTGCCTCGTCCTACCGGGAATCATTACAGCTTGCCGCCCAAAACAACCTGCGCACCATTGCCTTCCCCGCCATTAGTTGCGGGGTATACGGTTTTCCCAAAGAACTTGCCGCACCCATCGCCTTGGGCGAAATATCCGCTGCCCTGCAGCGTGGCGATGTTGTCGAGGCATCCATGGTCCTGCACTCGTCCGAGGACCACGAGATATGGCTGGCTGCGGCGCAAAGGCTTTTCAGCTAACTTCAAGGCGGCCCTCTGCCGCTTCACCCAAGAACATCCGGAGCTTTATACCAATGGCACAACCCGAACTGCGAGGCACGACCATACTGGCCGTGCTTGACGACAACGGTTCCACCGTTGCTGGCGACGGCCAGGTCACCATGGGCCAGGCTGTGGTCATGAAACACAGTGCACGCAAAGTCCGCCGTATCTACAAGGACAAAGTCATCGTGGGCTTTGCCGGAGCTACGGCCGATGCCTTCACTTTATTTGAACGCTTCGAAGCCAAACTGGAAGAATTCAAGGGAAACCTGGTCCGTTCCAGTGTGGAACTGGCCAAGGACTGGCGGCTGGACAAATACCTGCGCCGCCTGGAAGCCCTTATGATTGCCGCGGACGCTGAAAAACTGCTCATCCTTACGGGAACAGGTGACGTCATTGAACCGGACGATGGTATTGCAGCCATCGGGTCTGGCGGAACCTATGCGCTGGCTGCGGCCCGCGCCCTGAAGCGCAACACCGACCTGAGTGCAGAGGCCATCTGCGAAAAATCCATGCAAGTGGCCTCCGAAATCTGCGTATACACCAACGGCAACCTGACCATTGAATCCCTGAGCCGCGAAGAAACCAAAAGCTAACGGACAATTACATGGAAATACACCAGAGCGGTGCGGGCGTTCCCTCGTTCGTACGCAAAGAATCCCAGGACAACGGCCCCGCCAGCATGACTCCGCGTGAAATAGTCTCCGAGCTGGACCGCTACATCATCGGTCAGAAGGACGCCAAACGCATGGTTGCCATCGCCATGCGCAACCGTTGGAGACGCTCCAGAGTAGCCCCCGACCTGCGTGACGAAATCGCGCCCAAGAACATCATTATGATGGGTCCCACCGGCGTGGGCAAAACCGAGATAGCACGCCGCTTGGCCAATCTGGCCGGGGCACCTTTCTTCAAGGTGGAAGCCACCAAATTTACAGAGGTCGGCTATGTGGGCCGCGATGTGGAATCCATGGTCCGCGACCTCATGGAAATTGGCATCAACCTGGTGAAAAAGGAAGAGACCGCCCGCGTCCGTACAAAGGCAGAATACAACACGGAAGAACAGCTGCTGAACCTCCTGCTCCCCGGTAAGGGGAATGCCTCGTTCAGCGCCCCCCAGAACGGCCCGGCCGAAGCCGTCAACAAGGATGAAACCCGCGAAAAGCTTCGCACCATGCTGCGCCAGGGTAAACTGGATGACCGGAGCGTGGAGGTGGAAGTTTCCGTACAGGGCGGCCCGCAGATTGAAATGATGGCCATGCCCGGCATGGAAGACATGGGCATGCAGATGCGCGACATGCTCGGCCAATTCTTCCCTAAAAAGCAGAAGACACGCAGCATGAAGGTCAAGGATGCTTACGACATCATCATCCAGCAGGAGTGCGAGCGCCTCATCGACATGGACAAGGTGGTGGATATTGCCAAGGAACGCGTGGAGCAATCCGGCATCCTGTTCATTGACGAAATAGACAAGATTTGCGGACAGGATCGTAAAGGCGGCGCAGACGTTTCCCGCGAAGGAGTACAACGCGACCTGCTGCCCGTGGTCGAAGGCTGCGTGGTCAATACAAAGTACGGCATGATCAAAACCGACCACATCCTGTTTATCGCGGCCGGTGCATTTCACATGTCCAAGCCTGCCGATCTGGTCCCCGAACTGCAAGGACGTTTCCCCCTGCGCGTCGAACTGCGGGACCTGACCAAGGAAGACTTCCTGCGCATTCTCACCGAACCGCGCAACGCCCTCACCGTGCAGTACACGGCCCTGCTGGAGACGGAAGGGGTCGAGGTCAGCTTTGGAGAAGATGCTCTGGAAGAACTTGCCGGCTATGCCGAGCGTATCAACCAGGAGACGGAAAACATCGGCGCACGCCGGTTGTATACCCTCATGGAAAAGGTCCTGGCCGATCTTTCCTTTGACGCCCCCGACCAATCCGGGCAAAAAATCCTCATCGACGCGGCGTACGTCCGCTCCAAGCTGGAAGAGGTCGTCGAGGACAGGGACCTCTCCCGGTACATACTTTAAAGGAGACATTTGCATGCCATCCCTCGACGCCCGCGACAAGGCGCGGATCATCATAGAGGCGCTGCCGTACATCAAGACCTTTCATGGGCAGCGCATCGTCATCAAGTATGGCGGTCATGCCATGGTGGACGAAAAGCTCAAGGAGCAGTTCGCCCTCAATGTCATTCTGCTCAAGTACATTGGCATCCAGCCGGTTATCGTGCACGGCGGCGGTCCCCAGATCGGCGACATGCTCAAACGCCTGGATATCACCTCGCGCTACGAGCGCGGACACCGCGTAACCGACGAAGCCACCATGGACGTGGTGGAAATGGTACTGGTGGGCAAGGTCAACAAGCAGATCGTCAACCAGATCAACCTGCAGGGCGGACAAGCTGTAGGTCTTTCCGGAAAGGACGGGCGTCTCATCACCGCCCGCAAGCTGGAAATGATTCTGGAAAAAAACGAAGCTCCGCCGGAAATCATCGACCTGGGCAAGGTCGGTGAGGTGACCCGAATCAACACGAGCCTCATCGATACCCTGCTGGCAGACAACTTCATTCCTGTCATTGCGCCCGTTGGTGTGGACGAGGAAGGCAATACATACAACATCAATGCCGACTCCGTTGCCGGAGCTGTTGCAGGAGCGTTGCAGGCCAAACGGCTCATCCTGCTTACGGATGTGGCCGGAATACTGGATAAGGATAAGAATCTCATATCCGGGCTTACGCGCCAACAGGCAGCCCAGGCCATTGAGGACGGTACCATTTCCGGTGGCATGATCCCCAAACTGGGATGCTGCCTGGAAGCACTGGAACAGGGAGTGGAGAAGACCCACATCCTGGACGGTCGTCTGGAAAACTCCATATTGCTGGAGCTGTTCACGGGCGAAGGAATCGGCACGGAAGTCGTTCTGTAAAAAAAGAGGGGCGTGGATCACAATCCGCGCCCCTTGTTTTTCAGTGCCTGTCTCCAGTTTCTTCCACGCAAAAACCAGCCAATAGTACAATCCTGCCGATTTCTTTATTTTCCCGCCCTCTCCTTCTCACTTTGCCATACTGCCGCGTATTTTTTTCCGGATTTTTTTGTTCCAAATGGATTGCGACAATTTTATAGCCTCTATTGTTTTAAAATTCGTATAGCGCTATAGTGAAACCGGGGTCTCAGGAGGCCTACAGCTCCACCCTCGCAACAACGACGGTTCCCTTTTCGTTAATCGCGTTACCCTGCGGAGGTGTTCATGCTCCTACTCAAAAAATTTTCCCCAATCATCGTAACAATTCTCATGGCGCTCCTTCCCGTGCCGGAAGGTCTGCCCCCAAACGCCTGGTATTTCCTGTGCATCTTTGTGGGCGTGGTCGTCGGGCTTATCGTGGAACCCGTTCCCGCCGCATTGGTAGGACTTACAGGGGTATCCGTGGTTGCCGTGCTCGGTCTGGTCGCTCCCAGCGCAACCGCCAACCGCAACTGGGCGTTGTCCGGCTTTTCCAACGGTGTCATATGGCTCATCTTCGCCGCTTTTATGTTTGCCTTAGGCTACCAGAAAACAGGATTGGGCAAGCGCATCAGTCTGCTGCTCATCAAGTACCTGGGAAAAAACACCATGGGGCTGGGCTATGCAGTGGCATTCTCCGATGCGATCCTTGCCCCCTTCATGCCCTCCAATACGGCGCGCAGCGCAGGAACCATCTACCCGATCGTCAGCAACATCCCGCCCATGTTCAACTCCCTGCCCGATAATGAACCGCGCAAAATCGGCGCATACCTCACCTGGGTGGGAATAGCCTCCACCTGCGTCACCAGCTCCATGTTCCTCACCGCATTGGCACCCAACCTTCTGGCTGTGGACATCATAGCCCAAGGAACTGGAATAACCATAACCTGGGGCGCCTGGGCCAAGGTTATGCTCCCCGCCATGTTGCCCCTGTTTCTGCTCACGCCATGGCTGGCCTATGTAATCTACCCACCTACGCAAAAGAGTTCCCCGGAGGCACCTACCTGGGCAACGGCGGAGCTGGAAAAAATGGGCCGCATAACGGTAAAGGAACTCATGATGCTAGGGTATGCATTGGCCGCCCTGATCATGTGGATTTTCGGCAAGCAGATAGGAATCAACAGCACCGTGGCCGCTGTTTTCATACTCTCCCTCATGGTGCTGACCGACATCATCACCTGGCAGGATGTCATTACCAACAAGGGTGCGTGGAACGTGCTGGTATGGTTCGCCACCCTGGTATCCATGGCTTCGGGACTGAAAAAGGCCGGAGTGCTGAAGTGGATTGGCGACATGGTGTCGGTGTACCTTCAGGGCATGCCGCCTTCCACCGTAGTCATCATGCTCATCCTGCTCTTCTTTGTACTTCACTACTTTTTCGCCAGCACAACGGCCCACACAACAGCTCTTCTGCCGCTCTTTCTCGCCATTGCCACCCCGCTCATCCCCGCGGCGATGCTCCCCAAAACAGCGCTCATGCTGGCGGCTAGTCTGGGGCTGATGGGCATCATCACGCCTTACGCCACCGGTCCGTCCCCCATTTGGTATGGCTCAGGCTTCATCAGCCAGGCCCGCTGGTGGGGGCTGGGGGCCATATTCGGGATCATCTACCTAGCAGCAATGCTGATCCTGACCATGGTCTATCTGTAGATCCCAATGCACGAAAAAGGGGCCGCTCCAACCAGAGCGGCCCCTTTGATTTTATCATTCAGGCAAGCAATGTCTACTCGATGCAGATCATATCAAAGGAATCTCCGGTAAGCGACTCGCCTCCCTTTTCAGTGACGACAAAGGTATTTTCCACCCCCACCATACCGAGTCCGGGGATGCCCACCTTCGGTTCCAGAGCCAGCGTCTGGTTCAGTTCCAAAGGCTCATCAAAACCTTCCGCCACAACGGGATAACCATCCACGGAAAGGCCGATGCCATGGCCCAGAAAGTCCACCTTATTGGGCGGCAGAGCCATGAAACCTTCTGCCATGCCCTCTTTTTCGGCCCAGGCAAGACAATCTGCATACAACTCGCTGGGAATGCTGCCAGGCTTGAGATTTTCTGCCGCCCAGTTCTGGACGTCCATGCAAAAGGATTGGGCACTGCGGGCCTTGTCCGGGATGGTGGAAGGAGCGCCTGCCCAGAAAGTCTGGGTTTTGTCCGTGCTGTATCCCTCCAGGGAAAATCCGCAGTCCAACCCCAAAGGTTCGCCCTTTTTCCAAACCTTGCCAGCATACCCCAGAAAAGGAACAGCGGGATGTTCGCCGCGCAGACCAAGAGGCCCATTGAAGACAGTAGGATAGTTGCCGGATTCGCCCGCCGAGACATGGCCGAGGAAACATTCTTCGCCAAAAGCCCCCATGCGCAGGATCCCCATACTTCCCCGGCTCATAAAGACCTCCCAAGTCTTGTGGGAAATCTCGCGTTCGGTCATGCCCGGACGAATCTGCTCCGGTATGAGATCGTGCAGGCACTCGTGGTGTCGCTTCCCACACAGACGCATCTTGGTCATTTCCCAATCCGTCTTGATGCTGCGGGCTTTTGCAATGACTCCGTCGCCGGGGATAAACGTCACGGCGTGCATATTTTTTTGGAGGTTTCCGGCCAAAGACCAGGGCAGGCCTTTCATCTCCGCTGCCACCATGGCCGAGACCGCCCCCCCGGCATCGTGGATAAGGCCTTCCAGCTCGCGATAGGACCGAAAGACCAGCATGTTGTCCATGGACGATTCCAGCTGCGCCCTTTCCACGCCACGGCGCAGCAACAAAACAGGTTCACCTTCCAGGGGAAGCCAAAATACCCCGGGCGCCATGACCCCGGACAAATAATATATATTCAATTTGGAAAAGACCATCAGGCCGCCCGCCTGGGGGCATTGTGCGGCAAGCGCCGTACGGCATTGCTGCCAGCGATGTTCCAATTCCTTCCGGGGCATTTGTTCCAAAGACTCAAACATGACGTCTCCCAAGGACCGGTGTTGCTGAACCGGCCCTTTCCTTCTATAAGGTTGCTTTACGCCGTCTATTACGGCGCACCTCAACCCCATGGTTTTTCTATGCTGCTACCCAATACTCAGGATCTCAAGGCCCTGTTCGACCGGATACGGACCATCGCCGTAGTTGGTGCCAAGGATGTGCCGGGACAACCCGTGGACATGGTTGGCCGCTACCTGCTGGAGAACGGTTTCAACGTTATTCCGGTCCATCCCAAACGGCAAAATATCTGGGGGGTTACCACCTACCCGAGTCTGACCGATGTGCCAGAGCCGGTGGATATGGTCAATGTTTTCCGCGCACCGCAGTTCTGCCCCCAGCATGCCAGGGAGACGCTCGAGCTGCAATCCCGTCCATCCGTATTTTGGATGCAGCTGGGCATAGTCAGCCCGGAAGCCGAAGAAATTTTGACCCCACAGGGCATACAGGTCATTCAAAACGAATGTCTCATGGTGGTCCATAAACGCGTTAAGGGACAGGCATGAGCGACGAAACTATCTCATTTTCCTGCCAACGGTGCGGCCATTGCTGCGAAGGCAAAGGCGGCATCATAATGACGGAAGCCGACATAGAGCGCATGGCAAAGGGATTGGGGCAATCCCGAGAGGACTTCCTGAGGGAAAATACAGAGACCGCCAACGGGCGCATCCGCATGCGGGTGGGACCGGATGATTACTGCCTGCATTACAACCACGAAATAAAAGGCTGCGGCGTACACCTCATCCGGCCCGATATTTGCCGGGCCTGGCCTTTTTTCCGCGGCAATCTTATCGACTCGGTCAGCTGGGAGCTGTCTCAGGATTTTTGTCCGGGCATAAATCCTTCCTGCGGGCATGATGTATTCCGTAGCCAGGGAATGCAATACCTCAAGGATGAAAATATCGGAGGGCCGGGAGGACCGGATCAGCCAGATCTGCCCAATGCCCTGGTCTGGCCCAAGGATTGATGTCGGGGAATACACAATGACACTTGAGGAATGCTACAAAATTCTACAGGCCAATGAAGGCCAGAGCATTGAAGAAATAAAGTCGCACTATCGGCGGCTGGCTTTTCAATACCATCCGGACCTCAATCCGGATGATCGCAATGCCTCACGCAAATTCCAACGCCTGAATGAAGCATACGTCATCCTTCAAAAATATCTGGAGAACGGAGAAAGACCCTCCGGCCCCCGCACCAGCGCCTCACGCCCCAAAGGCCCCCAAGCCGCACGCAACTCCAGCAGCGGCACATACGACGCCCAAGGGCGCGCCCGTGCGACTTCGGAACAGGCCAAGGCCTCGTCCGGCACCGCCAGCGGTTCATCCACCTATCGCAGGACGGAAAGCACCGGCCCAAACTTCCATTACCGCCAGGAAGAAGTACTCAAAGACATCCTCCAGGACCCCTTTGCACGCAAGGTTTTCGAAGACATCTACGCCCAGGTGCACAAGCACCAGGGCACCCCGGCGAATACCTCGGCCAAGACACGCCGCCTGGACCTGAAATGGGGAGAAAACAAACTCAGCCTGGACTTGAGCAAAGGCGTTTTCGGCACAATGAAGTCGTGGATGCGTGGCCAGCTGGACGACGAACACACGGCCTATTACCCAGCCTCGCATCTGTATCCGGGTCGCCCTATCCGCATTCGCGTACAGCAAGGTTTTTCCAGAAAGGAAAAAACCGTGGAAGTCACACTTCCCAATGATTTCGTCATTGGAAAACCCATCCGCCTGAGGGGACTCGGACGCAAACTCGGGCCCATCAAAGGTGACCTCTATCTCCGCCTGCTGCCCAAATAGCCCTTGTTCATTTTTTGACACCCAGACATTTTCGCCGCCTCGGCCTTTACTGCTAATATTTTTATTCTTTATATTCTAAAATGTTAAAAATATTTCCCTGCGATATTTTGAGGTGGAACACCTCAAAAAGTCAAAAAATTTCTCGAGTCGGTCCCCCCCTTGTCCTGCCGTTTCAAGACCCAAGCGGCCTAGCGTCGCGTCCGCTCGATTCCTTTCATAAAAAACAGGAGTCGCGAAGCGCCCCCAGTCGGGAAGCAGTCTGAGACCAAAACAAAGGCCGAAGGAAACATCCTCCGGCCTTTTCCAATTCTATGTCCCGTCCTGAAATAGGTTGACACCCAAAGGACCTATTTTATGGATGCTCAAGAAAAACAGCGAGTAAAGCGAACTCAGCGTGACTACACGATGGCCTTTAAATTGTCCGTCGTGGCCCAGGTTGAAAAAGGCGAGATGACGTACAAGCAGGCTCAGGCTCTTTATGGTATTCAAGGGCGAAGCACTGTGCTGAAGTGGCTCAGAAAACACGGCACCCTTGATTGGAGCAGGCCCATGGTACATTCCCGCAAAGCCCCAAAAGCCAAAGAAACACCGGCCCAGAAGATCAAGCGGCTGGAGAAAGAGCTTGAGGAAGAAAAGATCAAGACCATGCTTCTCAATAAAATGATTGAGATTTCCGACCGCGAGCTTGGGACTTCAATAAGAAAAAAACTTACCCCCGAGCTGCACGAAGTCTTCAGAAAGAAAGACAAATAAGCTTGTCTGCTTGTTGCAGGCAGCTCGGGGTTAGTCGGCAGTCCGTGTATCAGGCTGAAAAACGCCATGATGCACGAGAAGCCATGTCTCAGGAGGCAAAAAACATGGTCCTGAACGTGCGGGCCAGGATGCCCCGCCTTGGAACCAGAAAGCTGTACTACCTGTTAAAGGACGCATTTTCTGCAAAGGGAATCAAGCTCGGACGTGATGGATTGTTTTCGCTGCTGCGGCGAGAGCACATGCTCATCAAGCGAAGAAAGAACTACACAAAGACAACCAACTCGAAACATTGGCTAAAAAAACATCCCAATCTGTTGGAAGATGTTCAGCCCAAATGTCCTGAGCAGGTGTTCGTAAGCGATATAACCTACGTAAAGACACGCGAGCAAACGTGTTACCTTTCGCTGGTTACAGATGCATTCAGCCGGAAGATAATGGGATACAACGTGAGTCGGGATCTCGGAGCGGAAAGCACAACCAAAGCACTGGACGCGGCAGTCAAAAATAAGCGAAGGAAGGTGAATACGATTCACCACTCAGATCGAGGGCTCCAATACGCTTCTTCGGTTTACCAGAAAAAGCTCCAACAATCCGGAATGGTTCCGTCCATGACAGATGGTTATGACTGCTATCAAAATGCCCTGGCGGAACGGATGAATGGTATTCTGAAGCAAGAGTTTATGTTTGCCAAATGCAACGACTTTGCGGAACTCAATACTCTGGTGAGGGAATCCGTTGAGATATACAACTCACAACGGCCACATCTCAGCCTGGGAATGAGAACGCCAAACGATGTACACGAATCAGGCTGTGGGGCTAGCCCCACAGCCTGAGTGAAACCTTCAAAAAACGTCAACCTAAGTTAGGACGCCTCACTATTTAGGAAGAAACAGATTAGTTCTTCAGCCCAGCCATCTGTGCCCGCAAATAGGCACCAGCCACGGTACCGAAATCATCGTCCAAAGCATGTTCCGCTCCATAGGCACGCAAATCTTCATCAATCTGCTTTTCCATGGTCGCGGACTCGATGTACATCAGGTAGACCAACAGCAATGCTGCCGTATTTTCACGCGTACCATCACACAAGACCTCTATCTGTTCCACAGGTACGGTTTCGAAAAGCCGAGTCGTGAACATGGCAATCCACTTCTCGTACAAATCCAGAAGCAACGGCGGAACCATTGACGAGACCTTTTCGGCCGCGTCGTAATCCATGGTTGGGGCAGCCACGATGAAATAATCGCGCAGCGCCTCGAAACGCCTGTCCTGGCAGCTGGTCAGCCGATCCAGCACCTTTTCCCGTATATGCAGACGAAGAGCCTCGTGGTCGGGCATGTCAGCCTTCCTGCTGGTTGTGCAAGAACTTCGGGCAGTTGTCTTTAAGGCTGCAGATAGGACAGCCACCGTCGTATGGATACGGGGTGAGCACTGCGTATTGGTGGTCCAGTGCCCCCTGGTCGTTCCAGGTTACTCCGACCTTTTTGATCGCCTTGCGAAGCTCCTTGGTAGGATGGGGAACCGGAGCGCATCCGGCACCGTCTGCAAGCTCGGGGATAAACCCGCTGGCAGCGGACATGACCATGGAAATAGCCAGCGTATGCATGGCGAATCCATCGGCAGGAGTTTTACTCCACAGATTGTCCACGTCGAGATCCACGGTCCGGCCGAGATGCACCAAAAGCACACCTTTGCCGTTCGCCTCGTCCTTGGGTTCAAAATGGTAGGCTTTGAGTTTCGGCAGCCACTCGAACCATTTGGTTTCGAGCTTTTCCAGAAGCTCGTGCTCGATGCGGCGGGAACCGAACATTCCGAGAAAAAATCCCAGATCGAATTCCGGTTCGGACTTAAGGGTCTTGTATCGCAATTGGCTCATTGAACACTCCAGTGCGGCAAATAACCCCGGGCAAATGCTTACAAGACGGAGCATCCTCCGCACGCACGCCCCGGGCCGAATTTCATAATGAATGTCCGGGCGGTGTACCGTTTTTGGGAGCGGTTTACAAGTCCGGGAAGGGCAAGGGAACTCGAGAGGAAAGGCAGTTCTCCCCCGGTTATGGGGTCGCACTGCTGAACTGACGGGCCTGATCCTCCAAACGCTGCGATTCAAGATCGGACTGGGCGGAACGGGCGGCCAAAGAAGCCGGCTTTTCCTTGATGAGATTTTCCAAGACCTTGCGCCAAGTGACGTCGTCGCCAATTTTCTTGTAAATGCCAGCCAGACGGTACTGGAACGCGGGCCAGTCCGGTGCGCTTTTCTTGATAAGGGAGTTGTACTCCATGGCCCACTGCAGGGTATCCGTCAGACGTCCCGAGTACTCGGTGGCGTCCATGAGCATGACCAGCAGATCCTTGACCTTCTGGTTGTCCTCACCCGAAGCCAGGAACAGAGCCAAACCTTCCTGGGCGAAAACATACTGTTTCTGCAGCTGGCCCTCTTCTCCGGCAAAACGAGCCATGTAATACAGAGCGTAGGCACGTTTGACCGGATCGCTTTTATACTCTGCGGCAAGCTTGGCCCACAGGTTGCGACTTTTGTCCATCTCACCGAGATTTACCAGGGCCAGGGCCTGGGCGTAATCGACTTCGAACCGCAACTTTTCAGGCAGCTCCCATTTGGAGATATTGTTGCCCAAGTCGACAATCTCGCTCCAGCCATCACGGTCCAGATAAATATTCAAGGCCATTTCCACAGCCATTTCGGAAAGCCTGCCCTGCTTGTCGCCCTGCAGAAACGGCTTGGCCATGGCCAGGGCCTGCTCCGGAGCATCGCGCTTCCAATAGCTCAAGGCCACTGCCATGCGGGAGTCCGGAGTCAGCCTGTCCAGATGCTCTGCCAAGTAGGGATGTTCTTCCCAGGTTTTGATGATGCGAGGATAATTTTCCTCGGCCACGGCCTGGGCCGTGCTTTTTTCAAAAGCAGCCAACCCCACGTCCTGGGCTCTCTTGGCAAGCGAACTCTTGGGATAGAGTTTGAAGAAGTCCCCGGCCGCGTCCATGGCCTTTTCCTGCTGGTTGTTGAACATATATATACCACATGGCCAACTTCAACTGCGCCAGGGGCGCCAAGGCACTTTTGGGAAATTTCTTTACAATCTTGGTATAAATTTCCACCGGACGGACGTTGTAAGGCCGGTCGAATACCGTGAACATCTGATTCATATCCGGATCGTCGTAGATGCCCTCTTCCGCCAGGCGCATGTTGGACACCAGCCCACCCTGCGAATCCGGATAATTCTTCGCAGTAAACGAATAGACGTCCTTGGCAGCCTCCGGCTTTTTCTCCCGCAGATAGATATCTCCGATACGGGCCAGGATGATATCCATGTCCGGTGCGTCCGGAGTCAGGTTATAGAAGGTCCAGTAGTCGCTTTTGGCTTTATCGAATTTATCCAGCTTGTTGGCAATGTTTCCTGACAAACGCAAAAATTCTGGGGATTCCACGTAATAACGGGGCCAGCGTTTATCAATGTAGTCCACAATCTGGTAGGCCTGCTGCTCAAAGCCGAGATGATCCAAGGAGTTCGCAAGTCCCAAAGACGCTTCACGAACCACCTTGCTGTCCGGGTAGGTCTGTACAAGATACTGGAAGCGGTCGGCCGCCTTGCGGTAATCGCCTTTATCGAAGTTGTATTGGCCCCAATAGTATTCAATATAGGGAATATTATCGTCGTCCGGATACTTTTTCTTGAGAATATTGAAGTATGCCCCTGCCTCCGGGATATTGCCGACCTTCATGTTGATCAGCCCCAGATTGAGGAGACCTTCGGGCACCCGCATAGACTTTGGATTGAAGTTTATAGCGCGGTCGAAGGCTCCTGTCACTTCGTTGTAATGGGTGGACAGGTCGTCCTTGTACAGCTGAAATTTTGCGGATGCCAGGGTGTACAGCGTTTCCTCACGCATATTCTCGGGAAAATCTTTATCCTTGAGCAACGGTTCCAAAAGATCCACGGCCTGCTTGTAGTTGTCGGCCATGATCAGAGAATTCGCCTGGTCCAGATCGGTCTCGATTTCAATGCGTCGCACGGTGGCATTGTCCATGGGCGGGGCCGCCTGGTCCTCGGCTGGAACAGTCCCCGTATCCGAGGTGGCGTTCTCCATGGCGATATCCACGGCCTCGGCTTCTTTCCCCGCCTCGGCTTCCGACGTGATATCCTGCCCAAGTTCCCCACCTGTGGAAACGTCCTTGCGAATATCGGCGGATGTTTCCGCAACGTCGCTTCCGGCGGTGGAAGCAAAATCGCCCACTCCATGTTCCGCATCGGCCAACATCTGCTTGAGCGTCTTTTTGACAGCCTTCATGCGTAGAGAAGGTCCCGGAGGTTGGCGCGGCACCTCTGATGAAGATGTGCCCGCCAGTGACGGAGTTTTCTGCGGCACAACGTCGGCAGGCTGCTCCACCTCTTTTTGCATGTCCGCCATTTCCACGGCATTGGAAACTTTGCCCGCTGCCGAAGAACTTTCAGCCGGCGCAGGCTCTTCAGCGGAAACAGGTTGCTCCACAGGCTGCGTTATCTGGGGCGCGGTCTGGGGCGCGGTCTGCGGACCGGGCGGGCTCTGGGGAACAACACTGGTGGTGAAGGATTCGGCCTTGCTCGGGCCGTTCTTCTGAATGGGTGCGCGCATGGCATACGGCACACTAAAAAAAGGTTTGCGTCCATCCGCGCTTACAGGTTCAGGCGCTGAAGCTTGCGTACTGGAAGTCTCAGGCTGTTCAGATTTGGTTTCAGCTTCGGGCGTCTGTACGGCAGTTGGCGCCTTTGCCACTTTGGCAGTTCCCTTTGCAGGCGCAGAAGAAACAGACAAAGAGGGTGTAGGGGGTTTTGCAGATGCAGATGTGCGCGTTGATTGCGGCTTTGGGGCCGATTTCGGTTTGGACGAAGTTGCCCGCCGTTCTCCTCGTGGTTTCCAACGTGCACCGATAGGATCTTGAAATACCTGCATTATCAGACTGTTTTCCTGTGGAGGAAGCTTGATAAAGCCGAACGCACTGTCGGCCATATTCAATTCCAGCCCGTTATTGGTAGGACGAATGGAGCGGATGAGGCGGGAATTGGGAAATGTCTGTGCGTCGGGTCTGTTTTCCTGTTTCCACGGGTTCGCACCCAACGAAACCAACACCCGGTTTGTCCCGGTGCGCTGCACACGTGGAGCCGCCAGCTGGGAGTCCCAGGAAAGGCTCAAGGTTTCCGTACTGTCCGAGACGCTCAGCTCATAACTCAGCGCCCACCCCTGAGAAGGAAGGGCAATGAACGCCAGAAGCGCGGCAAGAAGCCAGCAAATGCTGGTGCGTGATATTTTTCTCACGAAAGCTGTTATGCAATTACCATGCAAAAACGACCTATTTCCTTTATCTCACCTCGGGACAGAGCCCCAAACGTATTCAAAGGCGGAAAAGATACTCTTGTGAACGCCTTTAGAACACTTATCGGCCTTCCCCAAGGCAGCCCCGCTACTGCACATGGCGCAAACAAAAAATTTATGGGCATCCGAGGGGATACCGCCGCAAGCTTTTGCGGGCCAACTACATATCTATTTTTTTCTTCTTCAGTTTTTCAATCAGTGTAGTCCGCTTGATGCCCAGAATTTCAGCAGCCTGGTTTTTTACTCCGCTGGACATGTCCAACGCCTGACGCAAAAGACGTTCCTCCACAGCTTCCAAAAATTCCTTCAAGGGCATGTCGTGCTCTTTCAAATGCTCTATGGTCGGCCAGCAGAACCCCGCTTCCACCGCCACAGGCTCGGGGCTGGGTTTTTCCTCCCCCATATCACGCCATATCTTTTCCGGAAGGTCTTCTGCCACAATCTCATCGCTTTCGCATAGAATGGACAGGCGTTCCATGAAGTTTTCAAGTTCCCGCACATTGCCGGGCCAGCTGTAGCGCATGAGCATGTCGCGAGCTTGCTCGGAAAGATTCAGTCCTTGCCTGTCCTTATCCGTACAAAACCTTCCGAGAAAATGGCTGGCAAGCGAAAGAATATCCCGCCCTCTTTCACGCAGTGGAGGCAGGTGCATGGGGATGACATTGAGACGATAAAAAAGGTCTTCGCGGAATCTTCCGGCTTCGACTTCCTTTTCCAGATCGCGGTTGGTGGCAGCGACAACCCTGACATCGGCTTGTAGCGTTTTGGTTCCGCCAACGCGTTCAAACTCCCGCTCCTGCAGGACACGCAAAATTTTGACCTGAAGACTTAAATCCATCTCGCCGATTTCATCAAGAAAGACGGTTCCGCCTTGCGCCAATTCAAAACGCCCTGGGCGGGAACGAACTGCATGGGTAAAAGCGCCTTTTTCGTGTCCAAAAAGCTCGGATTCCAAAAGCTCTTTAGGGATTGCGCCGCAGTTTATAGGTACAAACGGATGTTGTGCTCGTTTACTATTACGATGCAGAGCCCGGACAAGCAGCTCCTTGCCCGTACCGGACTCGCCAGTAACAAGGACTGTGGAGTCTGTGGGTGCCACCTTTTGCAGGACTTTGAAGACATCCTGCAGAGCACGGCTCTCTCCTATAATACCATCCAATTTCAGGCTCATGTTTACTCCATTGGCTGGCTCGCATTAGTCTACCACAATGCAATGCCTGAAATTGTGGTGTCAATTCTATGACGCAAAGTCAATTAAAAAATGGAAAAAATAACAAATAATCAAGCTCCTTCCCTTTCTTGAAGATATTTGCCAAGAAAAACATGGATTTCATATTCCCGCTACGGTAGGTTTTACGTATAAATGTTACGTCCCACGACGGTATTCAGGCAAAATCAAGGAGTCTTCCCATGAAACGATTGATGCTCCCATTAGTGGCAGTTGCAATGCTTTGCATGGTCGCAACCGCCTATGCGCAAAGCTATCAAAAAAAAGCAGACAACTTCGTCATCCTTTTCGATTCCTCCGGCTCCATGAGCAAGGAATACTATGACACCGGCAAGAAAAAAGCCGTCATAGCCAAAGAAATTCTGGAAGCCATGAACCAGCACATTCCCGATTTGGGATACCGCTGTGCCCTTTACGGCTTTACCCCCTGGAAACAATTCTACGGTCCGGAACAATACGACCGCGATCAGTTTGCGCAGGCCATCAACGCTCTGCCCATCGATCCCAACATCGTATTCGGCTATCCGACTCCCATGGGGAAAGCCATGGTGGAGCTTGGCCCCGTACTGGACCAGCTTGAAGGACGCACGCTCGTGTACCTTTTTTCCGACGGACTCAATACCGACGACCTCAACGTCATCAAAAAAGCCGAAACCCTGACCAAAAAACACGACGTCTGCTTCATCATCGTCAGCATGGCGACCACTGATGAGGGGCAGGCAACTTTGAACGCTATTCGCGACCTTACCGAATGCTCACACATCATCGGTTTTGACGAAGCAGTAAGAAGCCCCGAGCTTTTCCTGTCTTCGATGTACGAGGAGACAGCGCCCGAGGTCGTCATAGTGCAAAAGAAGGTCGTCAAGTTGCTGCCGCCGCCTCCTGCCGTCGAAACCATCTGGTTCGGGCTTGATTCCACTAAACTCGACGCCTACTCCCGCTCCGTCTGCGACAAATTCGCTGCAGACCTGATCAACAATCCTGAAAGCAAGCTCGGCATCGCCGGATTCGCCAGCTCCGAAGCTTCAGATGAGTACAATATCAATCTGTCCAAGAAGCGTGCAGAAACCGTGCGCGACTACTTTGTACAGAACGGCATTTCCGCCGACCGTATAGAACTCAAGTGGTTCGGCGAAAAGTCACCTGCAGTTTCCAACGAAACCAAGGCTGGACGCCGTCTCAACCGCCGAGTCGAAATGGTTGTCATCCCGTAGACCGAAAAGCAAAGGGGAGAAATCCAGTAACGGATTTCTCCCCTTTTATATTTACTCGGCAATGAAGGCCGCACTTCGCTCTCTGCCTCCTCGGTTCCCCCCCCCCAAAAAAAAAACGCTACAAACCAGCCGCTTGCACCTGCCGACTCCTGTTGCAGTCAGGCTCTTTTCATACATGCAAATAAAAACCCGCCCCTGATTCCCATTACGGAAAAAAAGACGGGCAATTCCAGTGCGACAGTTATTGATGAGAGCGGAAGCGGGCCGAAATGGCTGCGGTCCAATCGAAACAATACCTATAAGTTACGGCATAACTCTGTATTTTCCGCCAGTTAAGATTTCATCCAGAACGTAACGACGCTAGGCAATGGTAAGCATCAAGGGGATAACGTGCAGTTTTGAAGAAACCTGGACAGTGCGCCCAAGACTCCATTGCAGGCTCTCCGGAGCAAGGCCAGCCTCGGATTCGACAGCACGAGCCACACCCTTTACATCAATAATAGGGTGGCGTTCAAAAACCTGGGGTAACCCGGTCGTCAGGTTGCATGCAAGGCACTTCCCAGGACGCTGCTTCAGCTGAAAATCAAAACGCAGCACAGAGTCCTCATTGCCTGCAAACTCCAGGGATATATCGTACGCTCCTTCTTCGGCGTCGCCAAACAATGCCTCAAAAAAACGATCAGCTCTATCTGAAGGAAAAATTTCCTCACACTTGTCATGGGAAAAAATCTCAGTGTAGTCGGTCATTCTGCTTCCCCTCCCGGCATATTCTGGGATCTTTACAGTGTACATACCCGCTGGCATCGTTTGCTATCACATGTGCACGGGAAAAGTCCCATCTTTACCTGCGTTATAGAGCACTGTCTGCAGGGCGCCGTGCCCCAAACGTTATAGTTTCAACCATATCATTTTTTATATGGTGGGATTTTCCGCGTTTCGAGTTCAATGTCAAGTCCGGGGAAATACCGGTATCCACTGGACACAGCACGAAAAAGGTCCCAAGCGCATCCCGAAATCACTGGTCAAACAAAAACCGCCCCTCGGATGAAGGACGGTTAATAAAATATCATGAGCGTGTGCACATTCTGAATATATTGTCCCGAACTGGCCGAACCTAAATTCGGGCTAACTTAGTAGACAGGAAGCTTTTCCTTCGGAATATCTTTCAGCAAAGGAGCCTTCTTGTCCTTTTCCGAAAGCAGAAGCCCTTCCTTGAGGGGCCAGTCGATGTCCACATCGGGGTCGTCCCAACGAAATCCGGCGTCATTCTCCGGCATGTAGTATTCCGTACATTTGTAAACGAAATCCGCGTCGTCGGAGAGTACCACGAACCCATGGGCAAATCCCGGCGGGACCCACAGTTGGCAATGGTCAATATCGTCGAGCACATGGCCGGTCCACTGGCCGAATGAAGGTGAGCCGTAGCGGATATCCACGGCAACATCGAAGACCTTGCCCCGTGTTACCCGGACCAGCTTGCCCATAAGACCAGGGTTTTGAAAGTGCACTCCACGCAGAATCCCCCTGCGCGACCGGGAATGGTTGTCCTGAACAAAGGGCAATGTGATGCCCGCATCCTTCAGAACACTTTCCCGGTACGTTTCCAGAAAAAAACCCCTGGTGTCGCCAAACACCTTGGGTTTGAACAGCAAAACTCCATCGAGGGTCGTTTCCTTAATATCCATATTCCTTCATGCCTGGTTTGGTAATGAGATCGAGGAGATACTGGCCGTAGCCTGTTTTGGCCAACGGTTCTGCGAGCTTGCGGACCTGATCTGCAGAAATATACCCCATCTTGTAGGCTATCTCTTCAAGACAGGCTATTTTGAGTCCCTGACGCAATTCTACAGTCTGCACAAAATTTCCAGCTGCCAAAAGCGAATCATGCGTTCCCGTGTCCAACCAAGCGACCCCACGCCCAAGCAGTTCAACGCGCAGGGTTCCGCGTTCAAGGTAGGCCTTGTTCACATCGGTAATCTCCAGTTCACCGCGTGGCGAAGGCTTAAGCGACTGAGCTATGGAAACAACCTCCGGTGAGTAAAAATAAAGTCCGGTCACCGCAAAATTGGATTTTGGATTTTCCGGCTTTTCCTCGATATCGATCACCTTGTGGTCATCGTCAAAGGCAACCACGCCATACCGTTTTGCATCCCGCACATGATACCCGAAGATACTCGCACCGTCTCCGGTGTTCTTTATGGCGCTCTGCAGCGTGTCCGACAGCATGTTGCCAAAGAAAATGTTGTCCCCGAGGATCAGGCAGACCGACGAATCACCTATGAATTCCTTGCCGATGATAAAGGCCTGGGCAATGCCTTCCGGCTTTGCCTGCTCCTGATAGGTGATGTTCAGCCCCAGCTCGCTTCCGTCACCAAGCAACTGCTCGAAACGGGGCAGGTCCTGAGGCGTGGATATGAGCATAATATCCCGAATCCCGGCCATCATAAGAACGGACAGGGGGTAATATATCATGGGCTTGTCGTATATGGGCATGAGCTGCTTGCTCGTGGCCCGTGTAACCGGGAACAAACGGGTTCCCGACCCACCGGCAAGTATGATGCCTTTCCATTTTTCTGCCACTAACAATCCTCCTTCAGGTCGTCAGGCTATGTAATTCCATGCTTTAGTCCGCACGGTATATGCCCAATGCAGCAACACCAGAGAGTGCATCTATTTACAGTTGTTTTCAAGAAAAACGAACCACGACATGGATATCTTGACTTTGATTATCATTATCTATAGCTACTTTACATGCAAAACACATTGCCCAATGCATGCCCACAACATACATCCATCCGTAAAAATATAACTTTCCCAGAGAGTTCTGCCCCGGAAATCACCAGAATTATTCCCGGGGTTTCTCTCACCGTCATTAACTTCACCCCCCAAAAACCAGAAGTTATCACTTTCAACAAAACAGCGGCCCCCCTGGACTTTGGTTATGTTCTTGACGGTAATGCAGAAGTAAACATGCACCCCCCTTACGCTAGGCCGGATCGAACAGAACGTAGGGCAACCATTGGCACCTGTTTCATCACCACTTTCCCTGAGGTTACGGCGGAAATGCGTTTTCCCGCCGGGGACCATGTTTGCATGGCAGGAATAGAGGTGGACCACACGCTGCTTTACGACGAAATCGTCTCAGAAAATTCGGATCTTCCAGAACCTTTTATCCGGGCGATCCGAAATCCAGAAAAGAATTCATTTTGGACACGGGGCACAACTACGCCACAAGAAACTATAACTTTACGCCAAATACTCTCATGCACATTACACGGGCCAGGCCGGGGTCTCTATCTACAGGCGAAATGCCTGGAGCTCATTGCTCTGCGAGTGAACAGCCTGGCTCATTCGCAATCGCGTCCTGTTCCCCGCCTATGCAAAGAGGATATCGACCGTATCAATCTCGCGGCCCAAATCCTTGAAGCAAATCTGGACACTCCTCCAGGGCTGGACTCATTGGCTATACAGATCGGCATGAGCGTGACCAAACTTAAACGCGGGTTCAAACAGGTCTATGGTTGTACAGTGTACGGACATCTCCGCAATTCCCGCATGGAAACCGCCCGCAGGCTTTTAGACGACGGGCAGGCCAATATCAGTCAGACGGCATGGCGCATCGGGTACACCAATGTTGGCCATTTCAGCGTGGCCTTCCGCAAATATTTCGGACTTAAGCCCACGGATTACCTGCGTCATAGCCCATCGGGGCGGCTCCATTCCAACTGCAAATAGCCACACTATCTTCCTCCATTTTCCCAGTATAAAAACAAATCTCTCTTCCCAAACGCAATCCACACCCCGGTCCGCCCTTCTGTGAGCACAATTATGTCCTCTCCGAGCAACATTCATTCTTCCAACTGACTATTACCAAGCCAGACCTAATTTTTTTGGAGGAACCATGTTCGCTACACAAAGTCCACTGCCACGCTTAATGATAATGATCACCGCAATCATTATCTTTTCATTCGCCCCACAATACTCCCTGGCTGAAGAAACCGCCCCGCCCCCGAAAACGTCGGAGAAATCCATCCGCCTGGCTCCGGTTACTGTCTCTGCAAACAAAGTCAAAGAAGACGCCCAGAAAACCCCTGTCAGCATGACGGTTTTTGAAGCTGGAACCATTGACGACCTGCCCAACTCCGATTCCATCGAGGGACTGACCCAACTCGTTCCCAACGTCGGTTTTCAAAGCATCGGCTCGCACTACAACGAATTCAACTACCGCGGCATCGGCGGCGTGACCACCATGTCCAAGACCTGGAACATCTCGGTGGATGGCCTTACCCTTCCGTATGTAGGTCTGGACACGCTCTTTGATACGGAACGCATAGAATTTCTGCGTGGCGGGCAAGGGGCTCTTTATGGACGCAACACTCCTGGCGGTATGATCAATCTCGTAACCAAAGACCCCACGCCCCAGCTGGAAAGCGAACTGCAGGCTTCCTATGGCTCCTTCAACACCATGAAATATTTTGGAGAAGTCAGCGGCCCCATAACGGATAAAACCGAATCCCGCCTGGCGTTGCAATATGCGCACACGGATGGATTCATCGACAACACCTTTCTGGATAACGACCGTGCGGACGAAGACGAACAGTTCACTGGCCGTTTCAAGATAATACACAGGCCTAGCGACGACACCACCATCAAACTCTCCTTGTTTGGCGACACGTACAACGGAAAGAACGGTGGCTGGGTTAACGTTGCCGGAGGCCCAACCCTAGACAGTACAAGCAATGACCTCGGCAAGGATGACGGCTACCTGGGCTCTCTCAATATGCAGGTGGAACACACCTTCGATTTTGCAACATTGACATCCATCACAGGCTACTCCCGTTCAAACTACTCCATCGTCAACGACATGGATGCCACTTCAGCCAACATATTTCTTCTCGACTACAAAGACGATTTCTCCACACTGACGGAAGAAATCCGGTTGGCATCTCCAGACCAGGATGCTCGCTTCCGCTGGCTTGCGGGCCTCTTCTTCCTTTATGAGAATACGGATTACGACACCGACATGTTGTACAATATCCCCACGGCTTTCGGCATCTACTCCTCCGAGGGACACAGCAAATCCACAATAAACACAACTTCCGGTGCTATTTTCGGCCGCGCATCATACGACATTCTTCCCCGCCTGACCGCAACGGCCGGACTGCGTGTGGATGTGGAACAACGGACATTCGATTGGGACGACCAAATCAACACCAACAACAGCCTGGAAAAAACCAAAACCTGGACCCCCGTGCTGCCCAACGCCTCGCTGACGTACGAAGTGGTGGATAACCACCGCATTTATGCTTCGGTTTCACGCGGATACCGCTCCGGCGACTTCACTGCCAACGAGATCGACTACGCCACGCTTGAGGAAGGATATGTAGTCAACCCTGAATATACCTGGACTTACGAACTGGGCTACAAATCCACACTCTTCGATAACAGGGTGCGGTTCAATGCAGCGGTCTTCCACATCGACTGGACCGACATGCAGGTGGCAACCGTCTCAAACGGTCTGCAAATTAGACAGAACGCCGGCGAAGCCCATAGCGACGGATTTGAGGCAAATCTCAACTGGCTGGTGTTGGAAGGGTTGGAGCTTTTTGCCCAAGGCGGTTTTCTCAACGCCGAGTTTGACGAGTATGAAAACAATGCCAACGCCGAAGGCAAACACATCCCCAATAGCAACGAATTCTCCATCGGGGCCGGAGTTATCTATTCCCACGCTTCAGGACTCTTTGCCTCGTTCGACGCAACCCGCCTCGGGACCAAGTATCTGGACAGCGAAAACGAGATCAAACAAGCCCCCTACACCATGCTCAATGCCAAGGTGGGATACAAAGCCGAAGATTGGTCCTTGTCGCTCTACGGACGCAACCTCGGCGACGAACGATACATCGTCAGGGCATTCGAAGCCATGCCGGGAATGCGCCCGGGGTACATGGGCGCTCCCATGAACTTCGGGGTGGAGGTTTCCGCATACTTTTAAAGGCAAAACGCACAACGCGTTTTGCTCCCCAGACATTATCCGCCCGGGAAAGGTGCGCAACCTTTCCCGTATTTTCCAAACCTGACGAGAAAGGAGGTCCCCATGATTGGACCCTGTCTCCCATTGACCGATCTGCAGGCCTGCCGGGTCGGCTACATTCGCGAATTCAACCTCACCGAAAGCCATATGCGGCGCATCGCCCCCATGGGGCTGAGCAAAGGTTGCCTGGTGCGGATAGTCAGAAATTCCGGCCGCCGCGCGCTGATCATCAAAGCCATGCATACCTATCTGGCCATCTCCCGGACCGTGGCCCAGAACATATTGATCGAGGTTGCCCCATGACCACTTCCATACCACGCACAACAATGACTATTGCCCTGGCCGGGCAGCCCAACACCGGAAAATCCACCATCTTCAACGCTCTGACCGGACTCAACCAAGCCGTGGGCAATTGGGCAGGAAAAACCGTGGAACGCAAAACCGGACTGCTCCACATAAACGGCTGCGTCCACAACATAGTTGATCTTCCTGGCACGTACAGTTTGAGTGCAAACTCCGGCGAAGAAGTCATTGCTCGAGATTTCATTCTGACGCAACACCCCGACCTTGTCGTGGTTGTTGTCAACGCTGCCAGCCTCAAACGCACGCTCTATTATGCTTCGGAAATAGATGGGCTGGGCCGTCCCTGCATTATCGCCCTGAACATGATGGATGTAGCCGAAGACGAAGGCGTGCGGGTGGACCCGGTTTCCCTGGCGGAAGAACTGGGCATTCCCGTCGTGCCCCTGGTCGCTACCCGCGGGGAGGGGATGCAGTCGCTGAAGAGGGCCATAGAATCCTTTCAGGCCAGCCCTGCCACTTCTCGTACCAAGGACCTTTCCTCCCCTTTCCCTTGGCTTTCCGAAGAATTGCAACAAAAACAAGCCCGAATAATGACCATGCTGGAAACCCGGCAAACGGATAGTTCCCACCCACTGCCTCGGCTGCCCGTGCGCTGGCTTTCCATAAAACTCATGGAGAGAGATGAAGAAGTCCTTTCCAGGCTCCACCAGGAATCACCCCAGCTTTGGCCCAGCCTGCATGAGCAGTGTGGCACATCAAAGGAAGTACTCCAGGCCGTAGTGGAACAACGCTACGCCTGGATCGACGAGTGCACCCAAAAAGCCCTAACCACAGTAGTTTTGGATCACGATTCGCTGACCGACCGCATCGACAGATGGGCAACCCACCCGGTGTGGGGAGTCTGCATAATGGGGCTGGTCATGGTCCTTTCCGTGGTCCTCGGCATGCTTATCGGATTTCCCCTCCCCCTCTTGCTCATGAAAGGCATGTTCGCCCTGGAAGAATTGGCCGGTCAACTGCAACCGGCCGGTTTTCCCTGGTTGGCCGGACTGTTGCAGGGGACCATCCGGGGCGTGGGTTCGGTGGCAAGCATCCTGCCTTTTCTAATGGTCTTTTGTGGTGTGTTCGCCTTTTTGGAAGACGTTGGATATATGGCGCGCATTGCCTATCTTATGGACCGCTTCATGGCCCGAATAGGTTTGGGAGGAAAGGCATTCATCCCGCTCCTTTTCGCCCTGCCCTGCAATATCACAGGTGCCCTGGCGAGCCGTATTGCAGACTCGGAGCAGCATCGTCTCAAAACCATCTACCTCCTTCCCTTAGTGCCGTGCAGCGCCAAAATCGCAGTTCTGGCTTCCCTTGCGGTATGGCTTTTCAGTCCCCGAGCCGCGGCTGGTGTTATCATCGCCCTGCTGGCCATGAACGCTTTGTTCATCGGAATCGTCAGTCTGTTTTTGGGAAAATTCGTATTCCGCAGCAGTCAGGAATCAACGGAACTCATTTTGGAACTGCCTCACTACCACCGACCCAATTGGAAAAACATAGGGCGTCATGTCTGGAGTAAAGGCAGCGC
Source organism: Desulfovibrio sp. 7SRBS1 (assembly GCF_049723905.1). NCBI lineage: Bacteria > Pseudomonadati > Thermodesulfobacteriota > Desulfovibrionia > Desulfovibrionales > Desulfovibrionaceae > Desulfovibrio > Desulfovibrio sp. 7SRBS1. The sequence goes on from NZ_JBJKFD010000001.1 coordinate 1,200,893, forward strand.
TTTCCTGCGCAAGGCCTCCACAGTCATCCTGGGGTTCAGCATCATAATCTGGTTTGTCTCCTATTTCCCCACCGGAGAAATCAATACCAGCCTGCTGGGCCGTCTGGGCATAAGCCTCGAACCGCTTTCCAAGCTCATGGGGCTGGACTGGCGGATGTTCACCTCGCTACTGGCCTCAATGCTCAACAAAGAATCCGCCCTGGCAACCATGGCCATCATCTTCAACACGTCCCAAAGTTCGCTGCCGGAAGTGTTACGTGCATTTCTGTCTCCGGCTTCGGCCATCTCCTTTATGGTGGCACAAAGCCTGTTCATTCCATGCGTGGCCACCTTGGGAGTGCTGCACAGCGAAGTACGTTCCATACGTATGATTCTAGGTATAGTGCTCTACACGACACTCCTGCCCATGGGCATGGGTATTCTGATCTATCAGCTACTGCGTCTTGTTCCCGGGCTGGGATAAGCGGAACCGGAAACTCGCAGGCTCGTCGGCCAAGTCCGCCAGAACACAACACGAAGTCCACACGCAAAAGTGCCAGCCCGGTAGGGCGGGCACCAGATTGATTCCAAAGTTCAATCTGGCAGGCTGCTCAAAAAGGTACGAGAGCAAGGCGTAAAAAAAACTCAAGACCAACGCGTATTTTCAGATACGCGAGGGTTTGAGTTTTTTGAAACAACGACTCTATCGTGCCTTTGTCAGCAGCCTGATGCTCGCCCGGTAGGGCGGGCACTTATCTTTTCCCCTGCCTGTAACATATATGCTGTTTGCCCTTGGGCCAGCTTGCGAGTATAAGCGGCGGCATGACATACGACAATCCACGAATCCCCAAGATATTGGATACACTGGGGCGCTTTTGCACGCGCCATCCCCTGATGGTTCTGACCATTGTCCTGCTGGCTCAATGCGTCTTTACGCTCGATGCCCGCGCCTTGTGGTTTTCCGACGAGGTCCGTTACGCCAACGCCTTTGAAAACCTCCTGAACGGCCATTGGTTGGTACTCCACCTCAACGGACAGATGTACCCGGACAAACCGCCCGTATACTTTTGGTTCATGTGGCTTGTTTCCAAGCTCGGCGGTGGCGCTACGCCTGTTACTTTTTTTGCCTCGTCTGCACTGTCCGCGTTGCTCTACCTGTTCGCCACCCATTTTATGTGCCGCAGGATTGCGAACGAAGACAATACCACCAGCCTGATAACCGGCCTGTTCTTCCTTACCAGCCTGTATTTCATAGGGCTGGGGCAGTACCTGCGCATGGACCTGCTGTTCGGTGTTTTCATCCTGGCCAGCCAGTTCTTTTTTTATTTTGGTGTCAACAACGAACAAAACAACGCATACAACGTGCTCGCCTTTGTTTTGGCGGGTGTCGCCACTCTGACCAAGGGCCCCTTGGGCGCCGTCTTTCCCCTGCTGGGAGTCATCGTATTCCTGGCCTGGAAAGGCGACCTGCGCCGGTTGTTCCGCAAGGACATGCTGCTCGGGTTGGTGCTCATGCTGCTCATGCTCGGCGCATGGGTTGGCGGTGCTTACATGATTGAGGGCAAAGCCTACATAGACAACATTTTTTACAAGCAGATCTACCGCAGGGCGGTCAACACCTGGCACCATGAAGAGCCGTTCTATTACTACCTCACGGCCCTTCCCCTGGTCTGCCTGCCCTGGACCTTCATTGTCGTGCTGCTGCCCTTCCGACGCCTTGGCAAAGCCGCGTTCTGGAAGGACCTGTGGGAACGCCGCCGGGCCGCCCAGGGAACAACCTATCTTTGGGTTCTGTTCCTTACCGGATTTTGCATGCTCAGCTTACTGAGCGGCAAAGTCGCCATCTATCTCCTGCCTGTTCTTGCCCCTCTGGCCATTCTCGGAGCAAAAGGACTGCGTCGTGCAGCAGAGCTGCACCATGGCAGGCTGCCCTGGATGTGGATCTGCGTGGCCTTATTCTGTTTTATCATGGTGCTTGCCGCACCCTTCTTTGAAATCTTCTGCCCCTGGCCCGTCACTGTGGCCGGACTGGGCTTCGTGACTCTTATAATGGGTGCCACTGGCGCCGCCGTGCTGGCTGTGCGCCGCATGGGCATAGGTCCGGCTCTGGCGGTTTTCGTTCTGGGCATCACCCTGGTGCTCCAGCCGCTCAAGCTCATGACCCTGCCGAGCATCAACGCCGGCATGAGCCCCAAAGCCATGGCCATGGTCATACGCGATTACGTATCCCATGGATTTTCCCCGGCAGCCTACGACATCTATTCCGGTATTTTCACCTACTACGCAGGCCGGGATATTCTGGAGTCCGACTACTTTGAAGATATGGCCAAAAACTTTGCCGAACATCCGGGCAAAGGCATTGCCGTTTTCAAGGAGAAGGATTGGAAACGATGGGATAAAAAGCCGGAAGGTTTGAAAGTGGTCTTTCGTCAATGGATTGTGGACAGGCCGTACGTGCTCGTCTCCAATGAGGCGTCAGCCACGCCAAAGGATTGATCGACAAATTACCTTGCACGGATAGGTTCGGCGAGGGGAGCGTTATTCCTTATTTTCCAAGGAAAACGATACCTTTACGGTAAACCCCTCGTCGTCATAGTACCAGTCCACCCCGCCGCCGAGCTGGGCTGCCAGATTAACGACAAGCTGCAGCCCCAGTCCTCCGATTTCGTTGATATCCTTTTCACGGGGCATTCCCTGGCCATTATCACTCACGCTGATAGTGACGCTCTGCCCCACGCGCTTAAGCGCTACCTCCACCCGCCCCTGCTGCTTTTCCTTGGAAAAGCCGTGCTTGAAGACGTTGGTCAGCAGTTCGTTGAGAATGAGCCCGCAAGGAACCGCCTTGTGCAGGGGTAAATCCACCGAACCGCCCTCTATCTCCAGCTCAATGTCTTTCCCAACCCCCATGGAACGCCGCAGCCCTTCCCACAAGTTCTTGATATAAAGGTTGATGTCTATGCTGCCCAGATTGTTCGACTGATACAACTGCTCATGAACATGAGACATGGACATCACCCGTTGGCTGCTGTCCCGTAGAACCTGAAGGGCAGTAGGGTCGGTAATATTGCCGCTTTGCAGATGCAGAAGGCTGGACACAACTTGCAGATTATTTTTTACCCGGTGGTGAATTTCCTTGAGCAGGGTGTCCTTTTCGGCCAGTGATCTTATGAGTTCCTTCTCGGCCTCGTTTACCCTTTCAACCATACTGTTGAGTGCCTCTCCCATGTCCCGGAACTCTTGATACTGCAATGGAAATGTGTCCAAAGGCTGAATTGGCTGCTGATCTTTTCGCAAAAAATTGTTGAAAGTGTCGAAATCTCTTTTCAGGCTGTTTGAAAAACGGCGAAGTCCCCACACCAAAACGAAAATGACCAGCCCAACCAAAAGGATATAAGTTCCCAGCTTGATGTAAAGCATATTCAACGCGTCGCGTTCAGTCTCACTGGCAAGTTTCCGGACCGAAAACGGATGAATCCCCGCACCGACAAACCAGTTCCAGCCGTCCACCCCTTCCACATAGCTGACCTTGTACGTCTTGTCTGGGCCGGGCACATTCGACATGTAATAGGAAACAAAACCGCCGCCCTTTTGAGCAGCGGCAATCATCTGCCGCACAACGTAGCGGCCTTCACGGTCCTGTATATCCAGAATGGAGCGCCCCTTGTATGGTCCCAGCAGGGTAACGCCCTCGTAATTTCCGGCAAAAATATACCCACCGTCACCATAGGTGATGCTCGCCAAATGCTCTAACACCTGGCGCTTGATTTTCCTTTCTGCATCATCAAGGTACTCGCCGGAACCTATTGTCCAGTCGAAAGGAGCAAAGTACCTGACATAGGAAAGTTTACGAAAATTTTCACCAGGGAACTTGGGCTTGGGCCAAAGATATTCAAGATAGCCTTCTTTGCGCTCCGATGCCAAATCGATAAGTTCGCGCACAATATACCGGCCCTCGGCATTAACCGTCCCGGCATCCGTGCTGCCTTCAAGAGAGGGATTGGTGCCGTGCAGCTCCACATGTCCGTCCATCGAAAAAGCAAAATAGTAGCCACGCCCTCCCGAAAAACGAATCGGACGCAATGCCTCCACGGCTATATGCTTTATTTCGGCAATACTTTTTGTGTTTTTGTATTTGGAATAGATGTTCCAGAGAATGTTGCTGGCTTCAATCACATGATGGCGCAGCTCACTTTTCAGGTTGTCCATGGCCCGGGCCTTTTGAAGCTCCACATAGCTGACCGCCCCCTTGGCCTCCGCACGAACCCAGTGCTTGTTTGCCGTTATCAGACTTCCCTGAACATTTTGAACATTGATCGAGAACTGACGATAATCCATGTACACGACAAGAAGGAACATCAACACAAAGGATATGCTGATCAGGCAGACCAACCGGATTAACAACTGCTTGGAAATGGTCATGGACTTCATCCGCTGCAAAATATTGGATTATTTCTCTTGGATTTAATTACATGTTATTGCCTTCTTGTAAAAGAGGAATTCTTTTCCACGCTGCTCCAATAAAAAAGACCGCCCGCGGATACCCAACAGACGGTCTTTCATCACACGTTTATGAACTGGTGACAGGCCGGTTCACCTACCTCTGCTTTTCAAAAGCCAGCTCACCGTCCTTCAGGGCTACAGTGACGTTATCGCCATCTTCAAGCGCACCGCCGATAATTTGCCGTGCCAGCGGTGTTTCCACATACGCCTGCAGGTAACGGCGTAGCGGACGCGCTCCATAGACCGGATCGTAAGCCGTTCTGGCGATAAAGTCCTTGGCCTCGTCGGTCATTTCCAGGCCTATCTTGCGCTCGGTCAGACGGTTGCGCAGTCCGGCAAGCTGCAGGTCCACGATCTTCTTGAGCTGTTCGGGCAGCAAGGGCCGGAAGAGCACGGTTTCGTCCACCCGGTTGAGGAACTCTGGACGGAAATGCGCACGCAGGTCGGCCATGACCTTTTCCCGCACACCATCTGCAAACTTCCCTTCGGGAGTGATGCCTTCGAGCATATGCATGGAGCCTATGTTTGAAGTCATGATGATGATCGTGTTCTTGAAGTCCACGGTTCTGCCCTTGGAATCCGTCAGCCGACCATCGTCCAGAATCTGCAACAGCGTGTTGAACACGTCCGGGTGCGCCTTCTCGATTTCGTCAAAAAGCACCACGCTGTAGGGCTTGCGCCGAACGGCCTCGGTAAGCTGGCCGCCCTCGTCGTACCCCACATATCCGGGAGGCGCCCCGATAAGCCGGGCCACGGTGTGCTTTTCCATATATTCGCTCATGTCCAGACGGACCATGTTTTCTTCCGAGTCGAACATGGCCTGGGCCAGTGTTTTGCACAGTTCGGTCTTGCCCACACCAGTGGGGCCGAGGAAGATGAACGATCCAATGGGCCGTGCCGGATCTTTCAGCCCGGCTCTGGCACGCAATACCGCATCCGAAACCGCCACGACAGCCTCGTCCTGGCCGACGACACGTTCGTGCAGTACATCGCCAAGGCGCAGAAGCTTTTCGCGCTCGCCTTCCACCAGCCTGGACACCGGGATATGCGTCCAGCGGGCGATGATTTCGGCAATGTCCTCGGGACGGACCTCCTCCTTGAGGAGTCGCTTGCCCGAGGCCTTCTCCTGATTTTCAAAGGCCGCCTGCCGTTTTTCAAGCTCATGCAGGGTGGAATAACGAAGCTCGGCAGCCTTGTTGTAGTCCAGGGCACGTTCCGCTTCTTCGATCTGCAATTTGACGCGCTCAATGTCTTCCTTGAGCCGCCGCTCGTTTTCTATGGCGCCCTTTTCCTTGTCCCACTGGTTCAGAAGCACGGCCTGCTCATTCTTGAGGTCGGCCAGTTCCTTTTCCAGCTTCTCAAGGCGTTCCCCGGAAGCGTCATCGGTTTCCTTGCGCAGTGCCTCGCGTTCGATCTCCAGCTGCAGAACCTTCCGGTTGATGCCGTCCAACTCCGTAGGCATGGAATCAATATCGGTACGGATCATGGCCGCGGCTTCGTCGATGAGGTCGATGGCCTTGTCCGGCAACTGTCTGTCCGAGATATAGCGGTGCGACAGCACGGCAGCTTCCACCAATGCGCCGTCGGCGATACGTACGCCGTGGTGCACCTCGAAACGCTGCTTGAGCCCGCGCAGAATGGAGATGGTATCCTCCACGCTGGGCTGGTCCACCATGACCGGCTGGAAACGCCGTTCCAAGGCCGGGTCCTTTTCAATATTCTTGCGGTACTCGTCGATGGTCGTGGCGCCAATGCAGTGCAGCTCACCGCGGGCCAGCATGGGCTTGAGCAGATTGCCCGCGTCCATGGCCCCTTCGGCCTTGCCCGCACCAACGATGGTGTGGATTTCATCAATGAACAGCAGAATCCGTCCGTTGGACTGCTGCACGTCCTTGAGCACCGCCTTCAGGCGTTCCTCGAACTCGCCCCGATACTTGGCGCCGGCAATCAGTGCGCCCATATCCAGGGAAAAGACGGTCTTGTCCTTGAGCCCTTCCGGCACGTCCTGTTTGAGGATACGCTGGGCAAGCCCTTCCACGATGGCCGTCTTGCCAACGCCTGCCTCGCCGATGAGCACCGGGTTGTTTTTGGTCCGACGCGACAGAATGCGCACACAACGACGAATTTCAGAGTCACGACCGATAACCGGGTCCAGACGGCCCTTGCGTGCTTCATCCACCAGGTCGCGGCCATACTTTTTGAGTGCGTCGTAGGTTTCCTCGGGATTTGCCGAGGTAACGCGCTGCGATCCGCGAACTTCCGTAAGCACGGAAAGAATCTTGTCCTTATCCAGATGGAATTGACGGTTGACCTTGCCCACCCCCGTGGACGCAGGCTCTTCGCACAACACCAGGAAGATATGCTCCACGCTGGTGTATTCGTCGGTCATCTTCTTGGCCATTTTCTCAGACTTTACCAACACCTCCTGCAAACGGGGGGTGACGTATATCTGACCGGGAGCCGATCCGGGACCGGAGACCTTGGGCAGTTTGCCGATTTCGGCCTCCACGGCCTTGGCATAGCTGGCCGGATCGAATCCCGCCTTGTCCAACAGGCTGGGTACAAGCCCCTTTTCCTGCTCCACCAGGGCAAGGAGCAAATGCTCCGCGTCTATTTGCTGGTTGCCGAAGCGCACCGAGAGATTCTGGGCTTCGCTGACGGCTTCCTGTGATTTTTGAGTGAATTTGTTCAAATCCATATAGGGCCTCCTTGAAAAATCGTCGTGGAAATCGGCTCAGCGCCTGCTGAGCTCCTCCACCTGCTGTTCCAAACGTTCAATACGCTCCAGCAAGTCCACTATGATGCTTCCGCCTACCGTGGTCACTTCCAGATCTGCACAGATGCGGTTGAGCTTCTTCATGCGATACACGTCTTCCAGACGAAAAAGATATTCTTGCTCATTGGTCTTGGCCGGTTCTATCCAGCCGATTTCCAAAATCTCCATAACCTTGGTCCGTCCCATACCGGTGATTTCCATCATCTGGTTCCAGGACAGCATTTTGGAACGGGTGGGCAGTGTTTCACCGCGCTTTACGAACATGGCAGCACCTCCTTAGAACGACCTGGGATTGAAACCGGTGGCATCGGCCAGCTTTGCCCACAACTCTTTGACCTCATCGGTCTCGGCCTTGGGCACTTTGACCATCATCCGGATGAACAGGTCGCCCTGCTTGGCTCCGCTGCCCAGTCCCTTGCCGCGCAAACGCAGCTTCTGCCCGCTGCACATGCCCGCAGGCACCTTCAGGTCCACCATGCCGTCCAAAGTGGGGACCCGAACCGTGGCTCCGGTTGCCGCTTCCCAGGGGGCCAGCGGCAGATCCACCACAATGTTGGCGTCCTCCAGCTTGAAGCGGTTGTGCGGCAGGATGTTCACCTTGAGGTACAGATCCCCTGTCGAACCGCCGCCGAATCCGGGCGATCCCTGATTGGCAAGCCGAATGCGCTGTCCCGGCTTGATTCCCTTGGGAATGTTCACGCTCAGGGTTTTGGCGCCCCCCCCGGCCTCGCTCAGGCTCAGGGACTTGGTTCCGCCCCGGTAGGCCTCTTCCAGAGTAAGGTCGAGCTTGGCTTCCACATCCTGCCCACGGCTCTGGCCGCCACCGGTAAACCCGGTACCACCAGCAAAACCCGCACGGCCGAACATGTCCTCGAAGCCACCTCCGGAAGCACGTCCCTGACGTCCCCCGGCGGCTCCGGCACCGCCGAAAATAAATTCGAAAAAGTCGCTGAATCCACCGGCACCTGCACCGCCTCCAAATCCGCCGCCAGCGGAATTGAAGTTGAAATGCATGTTTTCATATCCTGGAGGCGGTTGAAAATCCTGCCCGGCCTGCCAGTTGTGGCCCAACGCATCGTACTTCTTCCTTTTTTCCGGGTCCTTAAGAACCTCGTACGCTTCGTTGGCCTCTTTAAATTTCGCTTCGGCCGTGTCGTCACCAGGGTTGAGGTCGGGGTGGTACTTCCTGGCCAACTTCTTGAAAGCCTTGGAGATTTCCTCCTGAGACGCTTTACGGTCAACGTCCAAGAGTTCGTAGTAGTCCTTGTATTTAACACTCATATGTTCTAGCACTCCCCATCACGGCTATGTATTCTACTGTTGCACTTACACAGGTGCGAACTGTAGATAATTAATTCGCATTCACCACTTGTCAACAATCTGACGCTATGAAAACATCAAGTATCCCCATTCCGATGTACCATTATATATCCGCATGGGAAAATCCCATTTCGGTGCATCCCGATATTTTCGAAGAACACCTGCGGACCTTTACACACAAAGGATACCGAGGCATAGGCCTGGACGACGCTTTGGCCTATCTGCGCGATGGTATTACTCCACCTGGGCTCAAAAGCAATGAACGCCCTTTGCTCATTACCTTTGACGACGGTTTTCTGGACAACTACGTCCACGCCTGGCCCCTGCTGAAAAAACACGGGCACAAAGCCATCATCTTTGCGGTAACCGGACTTATCGAATTCGGCGAGCCCCGCCCGACAATGGAAGACGTCTGGAACGGGACCATTTCCCGCGACGACATACCACGAGTGGATACTCCCATATACAAGGACTCCCTGGGGTACGACTGCCGCAAAGACAACTTCATGAACTGGAAGGAAATCCGGCTCATGGAAGAGTCGGGCATTATCGACGTGCAGGCGCACTCCCACCTGCACGCCTCGGTCTTTGTTTCCAACAATTACGATGGATTCTATGCGCCGGGCGTACGCAGCAGGACGTTCGACCGTATTCTGGGCGAAATTCCCTGGGGCATGCCGCGCTTTGAGGAAGGTCCCGCCCTCCAGAACAGGGCGTTCATCCCTTCCGACGAATTTATTGAACTCCTCCGCAACGAACTGCCTGAGGACAAGGCCGCATGCGATGCCTACTTCCGAGACCCGGACAAGGTCTTGCAGCTGGAAAAGGCCATGCACTCCATGCCCATTGCCAAATGGGGCCGTACCGAGGAAGCTGACGAATTCCGCAAGCGCATCCGCGAGGAGTTGACCCTCTGTCGCGACACCCTAGCCCAAAACACAGGCCGTGTTCCCGTAGCCATGTGCTGGCCGTGGGGCAAATATTCTGCAGATGCCCACAGGATAGGCAGAGAACTTGGTTTCCAACTTTTTTTCGCCACATCCATGGGAGCAAATCCCCCTGGAAGCACACAGCACATTCACAGATTCAAAGCCAGAGCGCGCTCTGCCTCCTGGATGGCCCAACGGCTGGCAATCTACTCACGGGCATGGCTGGCAAACCTGTACGCCAAGGTAAGAATTTAAACCAACCCTGCGGAAGGCCGCCACAATCGAGCGTCCACCCTCATACCTGACGAACGGGAGAATACGTGACGTCACAGTCATCTTTTAAAGAAAATACCATCGACCTTACGGAATGTATCGAGCAAGCCGTGGCTTTCGGCCAGGCTGGCTATACCTGTGCAGAATCCGTGGCATCGGCATTTGCCCCCGTACTTGGAATGGCTACGCAGGACGCCCGCCGCGTGGTCAGCGGACTGGCCGGAGGCATGGGCGGACATGGCGCAACCTGCGGCACGGTTACGGCCGCAATCTGCATGCTGGGATGGTACTTTGGCCCCAAAACGCAGGAAGACGTTCTGGGTAGGCAAAAAGTGCTGGGGCTGACCGGTGAGTTCATGGCCCGTTATGCAGAACGCTACGGAACCACTACATGCCGCGAACTTTGCACAGCTGGCGACCCGGGCACTCCGGAAGGCGGACAAGCCATCCGAGCCAGTGGCATGCCGCTGAAATTCATCCGCAGCGCTGCCGAAATTCTTGCGGAACTGCTCCGGGAAAACAAAGCCTGAAACACCGCCACAAGCTACCGGCGTGGCAGCTATTGCCCGTCATGCCCTTTGTAGGAACTTCAGCAGGCAAATCAGCAACCTGAAAGTGAGGCGACGGCCAGTTCCAAGGCTGCACGCAATCCGCCAGTATCGGCCTTGCCCGTCCCAACAAGATCATATCCCGTGCCATGGTCGGGTGATGTCCGCACAAACGGCAAGCCCAGCGTAACGTTCACAGCCTCGCCGAAATGCAGCAGCTTGAGCGGTCCCAAGCCCTGGTCGTGATACATGGCCAGCACCGCGCCGAACTCGCCGCGCACGACCCGCCCGAAAACAGTATCCGCCGGAAACGGCCCTTCCACAGCAAGACCTTCTTCACGCAGCTTGGCAACGGCAGGCCCGATGACGCGGACTTCCTCGTCGCCTATCAGCCCTTCTTCACCGGCATGAGGATTGAGGCCGCATACGGCCAGAGGTTTGTCCCCTTTGCCAGTGCGCGCCAGGAATTCGCGTATAAGCCGGGCGCAGAGCATGACCCGCTCCTGCGAGATAAGCCCTGCCACATCACGCAGCGGAGGATGTGTCGTAACAAGTCCAACGGAAAGCTTTGGCGCGTGGAAGTACATGCAGATGGCATCCTGGGCCAGCCCCGAACGCTGAGCCAGAAATTCGGTATGTCCGGGAAAGGCGAACCCCGCCTTGTTCAGCATGGCCTTGTTGAGCGGACAGGTCACCAACGCCCCGCTTTTGCGGGACAGAATGATGCCCACGGCGGTTTCAAGCGAGGCTCCCGCCGCCAGCCCGCCAACTTTGGTTGCCTGACCGGGTGTGAATTCCAGGTCGTTCAGACCGGCCGGTACAAGAAGAGAGATTCCCTGTTCCGGCAGTTCCCCATCCACGTCTGAACAGGTCAAAGGCGTCCAGAATGGTTCTATATTTTGGACATCACACCAATGAGCCAGAGGCTCACGAGGCCCGACCAGAATAACGGGACGATCGGCCACGGTCTTGAGCACACCGGAACGGGCCAGCATGCAGACCAGTTCCGGCCCCAGGCCGTTGGGATCTCCCAAAGTGATAAGCAGTGGTTGTTTCATGGTTGCAGTCTACGCCTGCGGTGCACCACGATCAAGAACCATCACGTTCCCCAAGAACCTATCCCTGAGACGAGGGTTTGAAAGCCACTGCCGCAAGGGGCGGCAGAGTAATCTCCAGATAGTGGGAACGGGGCCCCAGGTCCGATGGTTTGGCATGAGCTCCGAAGAAGTTGCCCAAATCCGATCCGCCGTAGATACCGGCGTCGGAGTTGAAGACCTCACCCCAGTGGCCGCCATGCGGGCAGCCAAGACTGTAGCCCTCGCGCACCACGGGCGTGAAATTAAAGGCCCAGAGTACGCTTTCGCCGGAACGCGACTTACGCATAAAGCTGATGGTGGAGCCTTGCCAGTCGTTGTGGTCTATCCACTCAAACCCCGGCCACTCATGGTCTACCTCATGCATTGCGGGGTCCTGACGCAACAATCTGTTCAAATCCTGCACGGTCTTGGCAACACCCCGATGCGCCGGGTAGTCGTACAGATTCCAATCCAGGACGGCATTGGAATTCCACTCGTTCCACTGGCCGAATTCCGTGCCCATGAACAGCAGCTTCTTGCCGGGATGCGCCCACATGTAGCTCAAAAAAAGCCGCAGGTTGGCGAACTGCTGCCAGTAATCGCCCGGCATTTTGGAAAGAAGAGCGCCTTTGCCGTGGACCACCTCGTCGTGCGAAACCGGCAAAATGAAATTTTCCGTAAACGCGTAGAGCATGGAAAATGTCAGATTGTTATGATGGTAGGAACGGTGCACTGGATTTTTTTCAAAATAATCCAGCGTGTCGTTCATCCACCCCATGTTCCACTTAAATGAAAAGCCCAATCCCCCCGCATAAATGGGACGCGATACGCCAGGCCAGGAGGTTGACTCCTCGGCAATGACGCTGGCACCGGGATAATGGGCATGAACAACCTTGTTGAGCTCCCTCAGAAATTCCACGGCGTCGAGGTTTTCCCGCCCACCGAACTCGTTTGGAATCCACTGCCCTTCCTCACGGGAATAGTCGAGATAGAGCATGGAGGCCACGGCATCGATGCGCAGGCCGTCAAAATGAAACTCCTTGAGCCAGTACAAGGCGTTGGCCAAAAGAAAATTGCGAACTTCGTGGCGTCCGTAGTTGAAAATAAAGGTACCCCAGTCCGGATGTTCTCCCCGGCGCGGGTCCTCGTGTTCATACAGGGCAGTGCCGTCGAAACGCCCAAGACACCATTCGTCCTTGGGGAAATGGCCCGGCACCCAGTCCAGAAAGATGCCAATGCCCTCGTTGTGCAACCGGTCAACAAGGTAGCGCAGGTCGTCCGGCTCACCATAGCGCGAGGTAGGCGCAAAATAATGGCTGGTTTGGTACCCCCACGACTGGTCCAAGGGATGCTCGGCAAGAGGCATGAACTCAACATGGGTAAAGCCGAGCTCCTTGATATAAGGAATCAGCTGATCGGCAAGCTCCCGATAGTTGAGGAAATCTCCGTATTCATGTCCGTTCCAACGCCAGGAACCGGGATGCACCTCGTAGACGCTGACGGACTGGTCAAAAGGAAGCCCCTGCGTCCGACGGTTTTCCATCCAGCCGTCGTCCTGCCACTTGTATCCGTCCAGAGGCCAAAGCCTGGCTGCATTGCCGGGCCGAAGCTCCGCATAGGTGGCATACGGGTCCGACTTCAAACAGACGTACCCGTTTTGAAACTCCACGGCGTACTTGTAGCAGGCCCCCTGTTCCAATTCCGGCACAAAACACGCCCATATGCCTGAAACACCCACGGGGTACAGCGGGGTTTCTCCGGCCTCCCAACCATTGAAATCTCCCACAAGGCTCACCTTGGCGGCGTTCGGCGCCCACACCGCAAACCGCCAGCCGTTGCTGGTGCCGTCGCTCATAGGGTGTGCGCCGAGGATACGGTAGATATCCCAATGGGCGCCCTTGCCGAAGAGATACAGGTCAAAAGGCGGTATATATGCGGGTACGCTCTGTTTTTCAGGCACAAATCATCCAAGCCCGCATCGCGGGCGGTTAAAAAAAATTAAACAAACCTCGATTCCCCGAAAGATGAAACTCCCGTGGAAGCAGGCATCTCAGCCTGCAGCAGGGTACCATCGTGTCAGACGCGAACCACGGAATTTTCGCAATTGCCGAATTCGCTGAAAACGTAGGTGTCTGCCTCGTGTTCGTTTTTCCACACTTCACCGTCCAAAAGATACCGGAACTGGTATTCGTGACCGGCTTCAAGATCCAGAGTGCGTGTAAAGCCGTCCTTCACCTTGCGCATTGGCATGGAATCTTCATCCCATTCGTTAAACTCGCCCACAAGATGCACGGTCTTGGCACTGTTGGCAGCTTCCTTGGGCAATATGAAACTTACCTTGCAGACAGGTTTGGACTTCAAATACTTTTTCTTAAGGGCCATGGCGTCCTCCGGCGTAAAGGAAAAAGTTTATGTTCACAATGCGCCTGCAGCACGACGTACAGACTTAACTTTATTGTTTACGGCGATCCGGTCCAGTGTGCAATATCTTTTACAGCCATCTGGTGACATTTGATTTACACCCGCACGCTCTCTCCAACCGGACAGCGATTTTCTCCCTACACGTCAACGCCCAGTTCTCTGTACATATCCAGATATCGGGCAGCTGAAAGATCCCAGGTAAAGGCCTGGCTCATGGCGCGTTCCACCATGGCGTTCCAGTAGTAGCGGTCTTCCCACAAACGAACCGCTGTCTTGACCGCCTTGTAGAACAGCTTGCTGTCCGGTTCCTGAAAGGTGAAGCCGGTGGCATCGGGCGAGGGGTACGGAACAATGGTGTCCTTAAGTCCTCCCACTGCTGTCGCCACAGGCGGCGTTCCATAGCGCAGAGCATACATCTGAGTCAGACCACACGGTTCGTAACGCGACGGCATAAGAAAGATATCGCAGCCTGCCTGGATACGGTGGGCCAAATCCTCTGTGTAGCTTACCTGCACGGAAAGCTGGCCGTGGTATTGTTCCATCATGTCCAGAAGCTTGGCTTCGGCCCGCAGGTCGCCCTCTCCCAACACCACAACCCCCACGCCCATTTTCATAAGGCGGGGAATGATATCGATGAGCAGATCAATTCCCTTCTGCGAACGCAACCTCCCGATAAAACCGAGAATGGGCCTGTCTTCCAACATGTCGGACAGATAGAATTCCCTTATGAGCTTGCGCTTGCACCACATTTTCCCCGTCATACGGCCAGCGGAATAGCAACTGGGCAGATACCTGTCCGCCTCTGGCGCCCAGACGTCGTAGTCCGCGCCGTTGAGGATTCCTCGTATGGAACCGCTGCGTTTCTGCAAAATCCCCTCAAGTCCGCAGCCGAATTGGGGAGTAAGAATCTCCCCTGCATAGCTGGGGCTGACCGTGGTGACCATGTCGGCATAGGCAATGCCGGATTTGAGCAGATTAAAGTCGCCGTAAAACTCGCACCCGTCCATATCCCAGGCCTCTGCCGGAAGTCCGGACTCGTGAAACAGCCGTGATGAATACCTCCCCTGAAAGGCTAGGTTGTGGATGGTCATCACGGTTTTGGTTCCGGCCCAAAACGGATCGTGCTGGCGCAGAAAATGAATCCAGGCGGGTGCCAATGCGGTTTGCCAGTCGTTGGCATGGACGATTGTAGGCGGGGTGCCAAGGCGATGCAGCCATTGGATGGCCGCCCGGCAAAAAAAGTTGAACCGCTCGCAGTTGTCGAAGTAGTCGCCCTTGTAAGTATTGTAATAGGAGCGCCGATCGAAATATTCGTCGCGCTGGACAAAATAGACGGTCACCCCCCGATACTGGGACTGATATATTTCCGCGGTTATGGGCTCCCAGGGATAGCCAACAGGGCAATCCGGTGCGACGAGCCGCAAAGGGTAGTCGTTGGTCTTCAGCCTGCCGTACAGGGGAGTTATGACCTCCACTGGCAGGCCGGACTTGGCAACAGCGGGCGGAAGCGCCCCCAAAACGTCGGCCAGACCGCCCGTCTTGGAAAAAGGAAAAATCTCCGAGGTGATGTAAACCAGCTTCACAGCACTTGCCCCCTTGGCACCTGAAGTCGCTCAGCTCCCAGCCCGGAACGTGAGCTTATGTTTCCATACGAAATTTCCGTATCCCCCTGACGCTGCTGGCTCAACGCTGCAGCTTGTCCAACGTCGCAAAGAAATCCTCCACCATGCGTCCATGGTCGAAGGCCAGTGGAGACGGCAGCGCTCCTCGCCTGTAAAATGCTGCTCTGGCCGCGTCGTCCCCGGCCTGCAACGTTTCGGGGTGCAGAGCCTGCGCAGTGTACACCACAGACAATGTATGTCCCCGCGGATCCCGTTGCGGATCGGAATACACGCCCAACAGCCCTGTCAGCACCACATCGAGTCCTGTTTCTTCCTTGGCCTCCCGCACGGCTGCGGCCTCGGCGCTTTCTCCATAATCGATAAATCCGCCGGGCAATGCCCAACCCAAGGGGGCGTTTTTACGGCTTATAAGTACAATCCCCCTGGCCGCGTCGTGGATAAGTATGTCCACGGTTGGAGTCGGGTTGCGATATGTTTCGACCGTCTGCCCGCAATGCGGGCACAACAGTTCTTTATGGGCCATCATTCCTCCTGTTGCCAAACGAAATATGTGGCGGAGAAAAAGCTTTCCGCACAATAAAAAACAGGGAATTCCACCCGTGCAGCTCCGCCCGAAAAAAATATTCCATTCATCTCGCCAGCACATGAGCCAAACCCAGTCTCATGTGAGGGACTCCAACGATTCCCCATCGTAATCCGGCACCCAATATCCTTACGCATACAATGAAGCTCCCCTGTGAATAATTGAACAAAAAAGACGAACCAAGGCAACTCTTCTTTTGCGCAACCCGCCCCACAACAATATGCAGGGCACTTCTCGACACGACGCATTTGAATCTATATTATCTGCCATAATATATACAAAAGACAAAATTTCTTTATTATCATCTCCATATACGACAGTCCTTTCCCGCGCACTCAATGCGGAATACGAAAGCTGTTTGTTTTCACTTCCGAACCATTATTGAAGCAAAAAGAAACATTTCAGCAAAAAAAGCACTTTTATTCCCTTGGGGCGAATTTCACGAAATATGCCGATCAAAAATAGAAATTATGCCCACACAAACAATAACATTCCGATTTAATTATGTTTCAAACACTAAGCATGCCCAAGATCAATGGGAAAGGAGAATGTTCGTTATTGATCAATTTGGAAAAAAAGTTATACACTCCCATAGCCGTCAGGAAATGAAAGGCAAACGACAGGCTCCGCTACCGACTTTCCGGTGAAGACCGTATGGCCGGAGGGCGCGTCGCGTCTACACGCCCTACCGGGGCGGCGTGAACAGACTTGGTCTATTGGATACGGACCAGGCTGAACTTTTCTGCAATGGTTGATCAACCAGAACCGAGAGGTGTGTTCCAATGAAAAAGCTCATCAATGACGTGGAGAATGTGGTCAAGGAACAGCTTGAGGGTATGGCCCTCGCCCACCCGGAACTGTCGGTAAAATTCGACCCCTGCTATATGTACAGGGCAGACGCCCCCGTAGACGGCAAAGTGGCCATTGTCTCCGGCGGCGGTTCTGGTCACGAACCCATGCACGGCGGTTTTGTCGGTAAAGGAATGCTCGACGGTGCCTGCCCCGGCGAAGTTTTCACCTCCCCCACCCCGGACCAGATGTATGAATGCGCCAAGGCCGTGAATAGCGGCGCAGGCGTGCTTTTCATCGTCAAGAACTACACCGGCGACGTAATGAACTTTGAAACCGCCGCGGAACTGGTGGCAGCCGAAGGCATCAAGGTCCAGAACATCCTCATCGATGACGACGTAGCCGTTAAGGACAGCCTGTACACGGCCGGACGCCGCGGCGTCGGCACGACGGTTCTGGCGGAAAAAATTGTCGGCGCAGCAGCCGACGCCGGATACGACCTGGACAAATGCGCAGACCTCTGCCGCAAGGTGAACCAGTATGGCCGTTCCTTTGGCGTTGCCCTCACGTCCTGCACGGTTCCCGCCGCAGGAAAGCCCACCTTCGAACTTGGTGAAGGCGAAGTGGAAATGGGCATCGGCATCCACGGCGAACCCGGAACCCACCGCATGGCCATCAAACCCATCGATGAAATGACCGAGTACGTGGCCGCGCAAATCATAGACGACCCCGCCTACACCCGCACCGTCCGCGAATGGGACGGAAGCGCCTGGGCGGATAAAAAACTGACAGACACACCTTTCGCCAGTGGCGACAAGGTCATAGCTTTCGTCAACAGCATGGGCGGCACCCCGCTCGGCGAACTGTACACCGTGTACAGAAAGCTGGACGAAGTATGCAAAAGCAAAGGCATTACCATTGTCCGTAACTTGGTTGGCCCTTACATTACCTCTTTGGAAATGCAGGGTTTCTCCATCACCCTCCTGAAGGCAGATGACGAAATCCTGAAATTCTGGGATGCTCCGGTCAAGACGCCCGGGTTGACCTGGTAAAACGGAAAATGCGCGCCTGCTCCCCCCGTTCGTCCCCCCGATAGAACGGGGGGAAGCAGGTATAAAAACAGCTGGCGGCCTCCGGCGCCGTCACAGTCGCCGCTCATCACGTTAAAGAAGACGCGCCTTCGAGCGCGCTGTCCGCAGGAGAAGACAATGCCCATGGACAAAGCCCAACTCATTTCCTGGCTCGGCAAGCTGCAAGCCGTTCTGGCAGAAAAAGAAAAATACCTTACCGAACTCGACGCCGCGATAGGCGATGCCGACCACGGAACCAACATGACCAGGGGCTTTAAAAAAGTCATGGAAAAGCTCCCCACAGTAGAGGACAAGGACATCGGCACCATCCTCAAAACCGTGGGCATGACCCTCATGTCCAGCGTCGGCGGAGCCAGCGGTCCCCTGTACGGCACCTACTGGATGAAAGGCGGCATGACACTGGCTGGCAAGGAAGAAATAGATTCCGCAGGTTTTGTGGGCTTTCTTCAGGCTGCCGTGGATGGAATTCTCCAGCGCGGACGTCCTGAACTGGGCGACAAGACCATGTACGATTTCTGGGCTCCCGTCCTGGAAGAAATCA
This sequence comes from Desulfovibrio sp. 7SRBS1, assembly GCF_049723905.1. NCBI lineage: Bacteria > Pseudomonadati > Thermodesulfobacteriota > Desulfovibrionia > Desulfovibrionales > Desulfovibrionaceae > Desulfovibrio > Desulfovibrio sp. 7SRBS1. Next base: position 1,219,341 of record NZ_JBJKFD010000001.1, read on the forward strand.
AAGCCCGCGCCGATGCCGGAGACGACATCCCCGCCATGGTAAACGCCGCCCTCCCGGTCGGTGAAAAAGCCCTGGCGGACACCATTCCCCTGCAGGCCAAGAAAGGCCGCGCCAGCTACCTCGGGGAACGAAGCATCGGCCATCAGGACCCAGGCGCGACCTCGTCGTACTACATGCTCGAAACCCTTGCTCAGGCACTGGCCGAATAGCAAAAAAATGAAAGCCCGCCGGAACAGCCGACGGGCTTTCTTTAACTAGTCCAAAGGCGTGAGAAGCCGGATGCGACCAATACGGCACCTATCACGCGGTTTCTTTCAGTTGAAGCGCGGATTCCAACCGCAGCCCGAGTCTGAAGAAATAATATTCAACAACTTGCAATCCTTTGCAAATTTTCTCTTGATAACGGAGTGATATTCCAATGATAGGAATAGTCGTTGTTTCGCACAGCCAGAAACTGGCCGAAGGCGTGCTGGAACTTGCCGGGCAGATGACGCGCGGACAGGTGGTCATGGAAGCCGCAGGCGGCATTGACGATCCGGATAACCCCATAGGCACGGACCCCATGAAGGTTATGGCCGCCATAGAAAACGTGGCCGCCGCTTCGGAAGACGGCGTTCTCGTACTCATGGACCTGGGCAGTGCCCTCATGAGTGCCGAGACCGCTCTGGATTTCCTTTCCGAGGATGTAAAGGACAAGGTTCTGCTCTGCTCCGCCCCCATCGTGGAAGGCGTTATGGCTGCCGCAGTGCAGGCTTCTGTCGGAGCATCCCTCAAGGAGGCCGCACGCGAAGCAAACTCGGCCCTGTGCGTCAAAATTCGCCAGCTTGCCCCAATTACCGGAGAAGAAACCGAGCCTGATATTCCCCCGGAGCAGGAAGTGGAGCCGCAAACAGATGCCGAAGGCGAGCAGCTGCACCTGGAACTGCATATTCACAACAAGCTGGGACTGCACGCACGCCCTGCCGCCAACTTGGTATCCACTGCCGGACGATTTCGTTCCTCCATACGCATCCACAAGGGTGAGGCTTCGGCTTCCGCCAAAAGCATCAACCAGGTGGCACTGCTGGGTGTAAAACACGACGATCATATCACGATGACCATTTCCGGCCCCGACGCACGCGCCGCACTCGATGCCCTGAGCGAACTGCACAAGGACAACTTCGGCGAACGCGACGAGGATGTCGTTCTTACCGAAGAACAGGCAGTCCAGGCCACCGTATCCGGCGACGGAACCTTGGCAGGCGCACCAGCCTCTCAGGGATATGCATCCGGCCCGGCCTATGTGCATCGCATCAGCCTCCCGCAGGTGGAACGCAAAGATGCCTCAAACACGGACGAGGAAATCAAGCGCCTCGATCAGGCCATTGCATCGGCCCTGGAAGACATCCACCAACTGCGGCGGCAAACCGAAAAGACTTCCGGCAAGGCCAATGCGGCAATTTTCGAAGCCCACGCTCTTATCCTGGGCGACCAGGACATGCGCAACAGCGCCGTTGACGCCATTTCCAAACAAAAAATCAATGCGGAATTCGCCTGGCTGAAGACCATACAGGACATGGCCGAAGCATACCGCAATCTGGACGACAGCTACATGCAGGCCAGGGCAGCCGACGTAATGGACTGCGGAGCCCGCGTGTTGCGCATTCTCACCGGTGAGGAAGCCCCGGCCGTCAGTCTCGACACCCCGTCCATCCTTGTGGCGCACGACCTCGCCCCTTCGGACGTGGCCGGAATGGACGCGGACAAGGTGCTGGGGGTTGTCACTGAAATCGGCGGCGCAACCTCGCACGCGGCGATTCTTTCGCGCTCTTTGGGCATCCCGGCCGTTGTCGGCGTGGGCGAAGCCATCCAGGAAATCGCAGACGGCAAAACCATTGCCCTGGACGGTTTTACAGGAACAGTATGGACGGCACCCGACGCCGGAATTCTGGACGACATGTCACAGAAAAGAAACGAGTGGCTGGCCCAGAGAGAACAGGCAAAAGCCAAGGGTGCCCAGCCCGCGAGCACAAAAGACGGACGCGCCGTCGCCATCATGGGCAACATCGGCAATCCCGGCGATGCGGACCGCGTGCGCGAGTACGGTGCCGAAGGCGTGGGCCTGTTCCGCACGGAATTTCTTTTTCTGGACCGACACGAAGCGCCGGATGAAGAAGAGCAATTCAAGGCCTACATGCAGGCGGCACAAGCCATGCAGGGCGGCCCTGTCATCATCCGCACCCTGGATATCGGCGGAGACAAACCGGTCGACTATCTGAACACGCCCACGGAAGCCAACCCGTTTTTGGGTGAACGCGGCGTGCGCTTCTGCATGGCCCGTCCCGAACTGTTCCGCACCCAGCTGCGCGCACTCTTACGTGCCGCCAGCAGCGAGAACATACGCATCATGTTCCCCATGATCTCCAACGCAGGAGAACTGGCCGAGGTTCTGGATTTTCTTGCCAAAGTGCGAGACGAGCTTGTTGCCGAAGGCACGGATATCCGTGAGGACATCCCCACGGGAATAATGATCGAAGTGCCCGGCGCAGTAGCCGTGGCCGAAGAACTTGCCACCATGTGCGACTTCTTCAGCATCGGCACCAACGACCTTACGCAATACGTGATGGCTGCGGACAGGGGCAACGCCTCTGTAGCCCACATATGCGACAGCCTGCACCCGGCGGTTCTGCGCATGATCTCCCAGACATGCCAGGCGGCAACGGCGGCAAGCATAGAAGTAGGCATGTGCGGTGAAATGGCAGGAAGAGTCGAAGCCGTGCCGCTCCTTTTGGGGCTGGGCCTTGACGAACTGAGCATGAATGCTCCCGCCATACCCGAGGTAAAAGAAACTATACGCAGTCTGACCATGGATGAATGCCTGGCCCTGGCTTCCGAAGCGCTGGAAGCCTTCTCGGCCGATGATGTCCGGAACATACTGAAAAGATAGACCCTTTCCCTAAAAATAAGGCGGGCGAATCCAATGATTCGCCCGCCTTTTCTTTTTGGATTTCGCATAAAAAAAAGCCGGCTTCGGGACCGCTCCCCGAAGCCGGCTTCCTGCAAAAGAAGGAAGGAAGGTTACGCTGATCTAGATATAGCAATTACCAGGCCAAAAGATTGCAATCTCGTTCGATTTATTTTTACCCCCGTAAACCGGGGGATAAAACGCGTACTCTCCACCGACTCCTTCTTTTTTTAAAAAATAACTGTACAAAAAATTGAACCTTCCCGGACAACCAACTGAAAATACAGCCCGGAGAGTTAAAAAAATTTTACTCTACCCACGCACAGCAAAATAACGCGATAAATATGCGGAAGCCTCGGCCAGAAACAACCGCTAGGGCACGGCGGAGAAAGGCGCACTGAATGGAAAAAATCCTGTGATTGCAGCTTGTCTGGCGAACGGATTATTTTTCAGACCTGTTGCCCACATCAAATGGCAACAGCTGAAAGCCGAACCGTTCCCGCTAGCACATGGAAGGCTGGGAAAACTCAAACTATGGTAAAGCCAGCCTTGAGAAGTGCCGCACGCGATACCGCCCCCTGCCGCAGGATGGCCAATCTGTCGGTCCCCATACACCGAACAACGGTGGAAGGCAGTCCGCCCGAGGGCCAGGGACGGTCGAGCACGGACAATGCCACGCGTCCCACAAGCGCCGGGTCGAGTTCGTGAGGTTTGGCTGCCCCGGCTCTGCCGCTGGTATTTGCACTGGTGGCGATAAGGGGCACCCCGGATTCGAGGCACAGCCTCTGGGCGATGGGATGCACGGTCCAACGAACCGAGGTAAATCCCCGGGAATCGCGCACTTGCGGGGAAAGGCTCTTGCCCGCCGGGACAAGAATGGAAAGCGGGCCGGGCCAAAAATTGCTGGTCAACCGCTCCAAAGCCTTGGAGCGCCATCCTGTAACCATATCCAGCTGGCGCATACTGCCGACGATTACAGGAAGAGGTTTGCTGGCGGGCCTGTTCTTGAGTTGAACGACCTCATTGGCGACATCATCGCTAAACGCGCTCCCGCCAATGGCGTAGAGGGTTTCCGTAGGATAAATGATGCATTTTCCCTGTTTGATGTAATCGACGGCTTTTGGCATGGCGCTCTCTGGCATAGGCGGTAGTGTCCATAAAGGGAAAACAGATGTTTTCCCTGGCTACCGGGAATGAACGGTAATGGGGTTACATGAGGTGAAACCGGAGTGGCGACATTGCCCATCCGGCCATCAACCTGAAAGAACGGAGACAGGGAACAAGGGAATTCCGTGCCGCACATACTCCAAATAATGAAGTTCGAATTTTTGTACGCGGCACAGGGCCCCTATGGCAGGGCCTTCAGTTCCCCGAAAACGGCAGGTGGCTCAACGGCTGCACCAATCTTCAAACATCGCTTCCAACTCGTCCGGGGGAAATGCCGGAGAATCATACATTCCCTTGGACATGCGCTGTCGGAACGACTCGTACAGAATAAGCGCTGCGGCCACGGAAACATTGAAGCTGGGTATCATCCCCATCATGGGAATATACACCTCGCCATCGGCAATGTTTTCCAGCTCGGGTTTGATACCGGAATGCTCATTGCTCAAAATCACGGCCGTGGGTTTCGTCAAATCCCACGCGTCCAACGGCTTGGCCCGATCAGTGAACCCCGTGGCAAGAATGGTCATGTCCTGATCGTTCAGCTGGGAAGCCATGGCTTCCGCGTCCGAATGCCGGGTCCGTGAAACCCATTTTAAAGCCGAAGCCGACGACTTTTTTCCCAGCTCGGGAAAAGCGGAGGTGGTGTAGTACAAATGCACGTGTCCCACCCCGAAGGCGTCGCAGGAACGCAGGATGGCCGATACATTGTGAGGGTCCCACACATTGTCGACAACCAGGGTAAAGTCCTTCTGACGTTTTTCCAGAACCCGCCTGATCCGCTCTTTTCTTCTTTCAGTGATCGTGTCGCGCATGATGCGCCTTGTATAGCAGAAGTCCCTTCCAGGCAAGTGGCCGCCTTTTCGGGACTCCAGGCCACACAATCAGCAAATTCGAGGCAGCTGTTCGCCTTCCAGCATGTTCATCAACCGCTTGCCGCCAAGCGGCGTCTGCAAAACGGTCTTGCCGGGGTTGTCTTCGGTCATCCCGCCAATACGACAGGCATCGTGCCCAAGTTCATCGGCATGCATGATGTCCAGGGCCTGCTGTGCGTACTCTTCCGGCAAAATGCACAAGAATTTTCCTTCGTTGGCAAGGTAGAGCGGGTCCAGTCCAAGGAAGGAACACCCGGAACGAACAGGGTCGGTAATCGGCAGCAGGGCTTCTTCAATGAGGCAACCGCACCCGGATTTTTCCGTGATTTCGTTGATCGTGGTCGCCAACCCGCCCCGTGTCGGATCGCGCAGCACATGAATATCCGGGATAGCCCGCACCAGCTTGAGCAGCAGGTGATTCAGGGCTGCGGAATCGCTTTTTACCGGGACCTCGAACTCCAGTCCTTCGCGCTGCGAAAGAACGGTCAGGCCGTGGTCGCCCAAAGTTCCACTTATCAGCAAAGCGTCACCGGGACGGGCACGGTCTGCGCTGGGAGCCGGGTCCGCAATAATGGAGCCTATGCCGGTAGTATTGATGAAAATCTTGTCCACCGCGCCCTTGGGCACAACCTTGGTGTCGCCCGTAACGATTTCAACCCCGGCATGTCTTGCAGCCGCAGCCATGGAAACGACAATGCGTTCCAGGTCGGCCATGGGCAGCCCTTCTTCGATGATGAAACCGCAGGTAAGGTACTTGGGCTCCGCCCCCAGCATGGCAACGTCGTTGACCGTACCGTGCACAGACAGAGAGCCGATATCTCCGCCGGGGAAAAATATGGGGTCCACGGTAAAACTGTCCGTGGACATGGCCAACGGCCCGGACAGTTCAATACGGGCCGCATCGTTCAGGCGGTTGAGTTCCGGGTTGTCGAAGTTGCGCACAAACAATTCGCTGACCAGCCGCTGCGATGCGCGGCCTCCGCTGCCGTAATCCAAAAGGACCTTTGTCTCGCTCATTATTCGGAACCTCTGTTGGGCCGTCCCGAGGGCGGCGGTAATTCGAATTTAATCGGTGGAGTATTTATAGTAGGCAGCACAGGAGCCTTCGGTGGAAACCATGCACGGTCCCACCGGCTTGGCCGGAGTACAGGCTTTGCGGAACAGCGGACACTGGTTGGGACGCAGCTTGCCCTTCAACACCTCGCCGCACATGCAGCCTTTGATGGGCTGTACGTCATTGAGTTCCAACCCCAACGCCTGCAGTGCGTCGAAATCGCGGTAGGCTTCGGAAAAAACCAAACCGCTCCCGGGTATTTTCCCAATTCCGCGCCACATGGCGTCGGCAGGTGCAAAGACTTCGTCCATGATAGCCATGGCCGTGGGATTCCCCTCGTCCGCCACCACCCGCGTGTACTGGTTGACGACGTCAGGCTTGCCCTCGTTCTTCATGCGCACGAGCATGAGCAGGGACTGCAAGATATCCGAAGGCTCAAAGCCGCCTACCACTGCTGGCAGATTGTATTCCAGGGGAAGAAAATCGTACGGAGGCAGACCGATGACCGCCGAAACATGGCCCGGCAGGATGAAGGCCTCGATGTTCATGTCCGGGTCGTCCAGCAGCACGCGCAATGCGGGGGGCACCAGCTTGTGGAAGGACAATACCTTGAAGTTGTCCAGTCCCCTCTGCCGGGCCGTCTTCACCGTGGCGGCAATGGTAGGTGCCGTGGTCTCAAACCCCACGCCGATAAAAACGACGGTATCGCCGGGGTTGTCCTGGGCCAGCTGCAACGCGTCAAAGGGAGAATACACAACCTTTATGCGCGCCCCTTCGGCCTGGGCGGTCTTGAGGTTCAACCCGCCGGGACCGGGAACCCTCATCAGGTCGCCAAAGGTCGCCAGTATGACATTATCCTTGGCAGCCACCCGCAGGTAGGCGTCCACTTCGGCATCGTGGGTAACACAAACCGGACAGCCGGGGCCGGTCAGATGCGTGATGTTCTCGGGCAACAGGGAATGCAGTCCACTCTGAAAGATGGAAACCGTGTGGGTTCCGCAGACTTCCATGAACTTGAGGCCGTCGCATTCCTGTTTCAGATGATGCAACAGCCCTTTACAAAGCTCCGGATCTCTGAAGGAGTCGAAGAGGCTCACGGACAACCGCCTTGTTTTTCATTATGTAACGGAGTATGCGCCTTGCGCGAAGTCGTGGGACAATATCCCCGCCACGCCATTTTTGCAAATAGACCGGGCCCCATGGTCATTTCTAATAAAAAGAGATATATTCTCTTGGAGAAGCTCGGGACATAAGCGGACTGACTTTCGGTGTCCGTCCTTTCTCCGAGAAGCAACCGAAAAACAATCCGGTCCACAGGCTCATGCAACAGTCCCATAACGAAACGTACCAGTCATCCCAAGCCCGATACGGAGAGGCGAAGGCCACAGAGGCCCCCTGCCCCTTCGACAGCACCCCTGATCCCTCCTGGCATGTCCCCGACGACGAAGAATGCCTCGCCCTCTGGGACCATTACGCCATGCCCGAGCACATTCGTAAGCACAGCAGCGCTGTTGCCTACGTTGCCAAGGTTATGGCGCAACGGGCGCAGGAGTTGGGACACCCCGTGGACGTTCAGCTGACCCATGCCAGCGGACTTCTGCACGATATCGCCAAAATTTACACCATAGGCCACGGCGGAAGCCACGCCCAGATAGGTGCGGCCTGGGCCATGGAAGCCACGGGAAACCCTATTCTGGGGCAGGCAGTGGCGCACCACGTCTACTGGCCGTTCAAACTCGACGCCGAGCGACATTTCATACCACTGTCCGTTATCTATGCGGACAAGCGCGTCATGCACCACAAAATAGTTTCCGTGGGTAAACGCTTTACCGACCTGCTCGAACGGTACGGCAAAACAGACGAACTCAAGGCCAAGATCAAGATAAACCTGGAACAAACCCTGGCCCTGCAGGATTGTCTCAGCAGATACCTCGAGGTGAATCTCAATGCATATTCTTTTGATAGCGGGCGGCTGGTCTGACGAAAGGGAAGTTTCCCTTTCCGGCGGGAAACAGATCGAAGAATCACTCAAACGCCTGGGCCACACCGTCACGCGGCTCGATCCTCAGGAAAATCTGTCGGATTTTATGGATTTGGCCACGGCACACGATTTCGCCTTTATCAATCTGCACGGTTCACCCGGCGAGGACGGACTTTTCCAGGCCATGCTGGAAGAAGCGGACTGTCCATATCAGGGCGCCAATCCCAAGGCCTCTTTTCTTTCCTTGAACAAGGCTACAACCAAACTCGTCTACCAGCAAAACGGACTGCCGACGCCGGATTGGGACTTCCTGCCTGTTCCGCCCAGCAAAGACTGGAAGCCCGACCTGGAATTTCCGTTTGTCGTCAAGCCGAACAATGGTGGCTCCAGCATCGGCATGAGCCTGGTACGCACCCCCGAAGAAATGCCCAAGGCATTTCGACAGGTGTTTGAAAGCTGCAAGGAAGTCTTGGTGGAAGAGCTGGTGGAAGGCATTGAAATTACCTGTGCCGTACTGGGCGACGAAGCCCTGCCCCCCATCCTTATCAAGCCCAACCTGTGCAACGAATTTTTCGACTATGCCAGCAAGTATGAAGCCGGCGGTGCAGATGAAATCTGCCCTGCCCCCGTGGACGAGGAATTAAGCCGCAAGGTCATGGATATGGCCCTGACCGCCCATAGGGCTCTGGGCATAACCGGTTACAGTCGCACCGACTTCATGGTCCGGGGAGGCACCGAGCCGATGTGCATCGAAACCAACACTTTGCCGGGCATGACGCCCACCAGTCTGGTTCCCAAGGCCGCGGCGGCAAGGGGCATGTCTTTCGACGCACTGATCGCCCGCCTCATAGAGCTGGGTTTGGAAACTCACGGCCATCCCCAAGGGAAATCCCAGGGGAAATCATAATCCCATGTCTGCCACACCCGCGCACAAGGCAACCCGACTGCTCGCCCCCCTGTACAACTGGGGGTGGAAGGCTGTTGTTCCCTTTCTCGGCCGCAACAAACGGCTACGCCAAGGACTGGAGCAGCGCACTCTGCGCACCCCTCTCCCTCGTGCCGATGTCTGGATGCAGGCGGCCAGCGCGGGCGAAGCATACCTGGCCGTGCGCATCTGCCAGGAACTGAACGCTCTTTCTTCCGAAGGCGGTGCGTCCCTTTCGGTGCTGCTCACCACCTATACCAGCCAGGGCCACGACATCCTGCAGGCCGCAACCGACGACGGCACCATTTCGGCCCGCATTGCCTATTGTCCGTTCGATGCCCCTTCCCTGATGAAAAAGGCGCTGGAACAGGCCCGCCCCAAGGTGGTGGTTCTGCTGGAAACCGAACTCTGGCCCGGCCTGCTCATGGCTTGCCGGGAGCAACAGACTCCCGTTCTGGTTGCCAATGGTCGCATGTCCAGCCGTAGTTTTTCCCACTACCTGGCCTTTTCCGGCCTGCTGAACAGCATGGGACCGCAACGCATCCTGGCCATGTCGCCCGACGACGCCGCGCGCTTTCAGCTGGTGTTTCCCGGAGCACGCACCGAGGCCATGCCCAACATAAAATTCGACAATATCGCCGAAGTTGCCGCCCGTCCGGCCCCGGATTATACGGACAATCCCGTGGCCGACGCCATTGCCCCCAAAGCCCCGTTCGTTGTGTTCGGATCGGTGCGGCGCGAAGAAGTCGGGCCGGTAACTCAGGCTGTGGAAGAACTGTTGCAGCATCGTCCGCGCACCATCATCGGCCTTTTTCCCCGGCATATGCACCATGTACCGGTTTGGTGCGCAGCTCTGGAGCGGATGGGAATCAAATATGACCTGCGATCCAAACTGGACGGCAGGGCCCCGCAGGGCGGTGTGGTTGTGTGGGATGCATTCGGCGAATTGGGTGCAGCCTATCATCTGGCCCGGGCCGCTTTTGTGGGCGGCAGCCTTGCCTCTTTGGGCGGACAGAATTTTCTTGAACCTTTGGGAGCAGGTCTTATCCCGGTGACCGGTCCGCACTGGCGCAATTTTGCCTGGGTGGGCCGCGAAATAGTGGACCAGGGTCTGCTGATTGAAGCTCCCACCCCAGACGCGGTGGCCGAAGCCCTGGCCGCCCAGCTTTCGCCTCGGCGTAAAAAAAGCGCTGTACGCAAAGACTTTACAACGTATATTGCCGCACGTCGCGGTGGTGCCGCACAGGTGGCGCAAACAATTTGCCAAATGGCCGCAGCATCTTCCCGACCCGCTTAATTCTCAGGAGACCTGTATTGAGTTCCATGCCCCGCTGTCACGGTTTTGTTCCGGCGCGCTACGCTTCTTCCCGCTTTCCGGGCAAGCCGTTGGCCGAAATTCTCGGCAAACCCATGTTCTGGCACGTCTGCACGCGGGCCATGCAATGCCCGGAGCTAGAAAGCGTGCACCTTGCCACGGACGATGAACGCATTTTCCAGGCTGCAAAGGACCTGGACATCCCGGTCATTATGACGGCTTCCAACCATCCCAGCGGAACGGACCGCATTCACGAGGCAGCCTGCGCACTGGGGCTGGGCGGCTCGGATGTCGTGGTCAATATCCAGGGAGACGAACCCGCCCTGGCACCGGGCATGCTTTCCCAATTGCTGGCCCCTTTTACGGACGCCGAAGTACAGGCCACCACGTTGGCTCATCAAATATCCCACGAGCGAGCCCAAATTTCCGATCAGGTCAAAGTTATCTGGACGAACCGGGGTGATGCGTTGTACTTTTCCAGGTCGGTCATCCCACATGGGACAAAAAAGGATCAGCCGATCTGGGGGCACATCGGCATGTACGCCTACCGCTTCGCCACCTTGGAGCGGTTCACGTCGTTGGTTCCCGGCCGCCTGGAGCAATGCGAGCGTCTGGAACAGCTCAGATTGCTGGAAAACGGTATCCCCATCCGGGTTGTCCCCACAGAATACATTACGCGGGGCGTGGACAGACCTTCGGACATCGAAGCGGTCCAGGCCCTCATGACGGAGAGCGCATAGATGAAAGCCATTCTCGCCCTTGAAGACGGCACGATTTTTTACGGCCGCTCCTTCACCGGCCCTGCCGAGACCTCTGGAGAGGTCATTTTCAATACCGCCATGACCGGATACCAGGAAGTGCTTACCGATCCGTCCTACACGGGACAGATGGTCTGCATGACCTACCCGCACATGGGCAACTACGGGGTAAACCCCGAAGACGTGGAATCCGACCGAGTGCGCGCCGCCGCCATGATCGTCAAGGAATGTTGCAAGACGCCCTCCAACTGGAGAGCAACGGAATCCCTGCCTGAATACCTCCGCAAAGCTGGAGTGCCCGGTATTGAAGGCATCGACACCCGTGCTCTGACCCGCCATCTGCGCCTCAACGGTGCCATGCGCGGTGTCATTTCCACGGAAGAATCCGACCCGGCCAAGCTGGTAAAGCAGGCCAAGGCCATCCCCTCCATGGAAGGCCTGGACCTGGCCTCCAAGGTTACGCCGGACAAACCATACATCTGGACCGGTACGGAGACCAAATCCGTAGACCTGGCAGATGGAAAATACGATTGGACCGGAACGGGGCCACGGCTGGTGGTCTACGATTTCGGAGTCAAATGGAATATTCTGCGTCTGCTGACGGATATTGGATTCGACATGCTCATGGTGCCGTCTTCCTTCACCCGGGATCAGGTTGCCGCACTTTCACCGGATGCGATCTTTCTTTCCTCGGGCCCCGGAGATCCGGCCGCCCTGCCGGACGTGGCGCATCAAATAAGCCTGTTGACGGAAGAATACCCCATTGGCGGCATCTGCCTTGGCCACCAAATTATGGGCATGGCCCTGGGCGGCACTACCTACAAGCTCAAGTTCGGCCACCATGGCGCCAACCATCCGGTGCAGGAAACTGCCACGGGCCACATTGAGGTCTCCTCCCAGAACCATGGTTTCTGTGTGGATATCTCCAAGCTCGACTTTCTGAGAATGACGCACGTCAACCTCAACGACAGAACGCTTGAAGGCTTTGAGCACAAAGAAAAACCCATAATGACTCTGCAATATCACCCGGAAGCAGGTCCCGGCCCGCACGACAGCCGAACCTTCTTCCCCCGCTTCCGCAGTTGCATTAAAAATGCTACTGGAAAATAATTCCATTGCATGCCGCGTGGATGCATAGTTAACAAACTGTCGACAGCTGAGTTCACCATTTGCCGTAAGGATAAATGCCATGTCCGCCGAACTGATAAAAGCACGTTCACTTATTGCCAGCATTAATTCGCATCTCAAACAGGACAAACTTATTCCTGCTGTTCAGGCTATGCACGATGCCGTCGTGATTATCCTGAGAAACAAACTCATGAAGGCGGAAAAGCAGGAATTTGCCCAACTGCTCGAAGCTGCGATCTACTCGTTGGGGGCCAATAAAAAGCTCAAGGAAATCTATCCCCTTATCATCAATTATTCGGAAGGGGAGGAGCGCTCCCTGCTTGAGCAGCTCAATGAGCTGATGAAAGAACTGCAGGCCGCAAGCGAGGCCGAGGTGCAGGGGCTGCTCAAACAGATGCAGCAGCGCAAGGCCGACGGGCTCAAGCAGATTGCCGAGCAGCTGGAAGAGGGCAAAGCGGAGCTGGCCAAAAAAACGGCGGACAAACTCATCAAGGAGTTTCCGCACGATGCCGACCTCAAGGCCGAAATAGCAGACCTGTTTCTCAAAGCCGAAGAGTACAAGACAGCGTTCGACTACCTTGATGCGGCCCTGAAGGACGATCCCGAAGCCGTTCACCTGTACAACCGCATCGGTATTGTCCTGCGCAAGATGCAGGACTTCGCCACGGCGGAACAATACTACGAGCGGGCTCTCACCTTCTGCACCACGGACGAATACCTCTACTTCAACATAGGGCGTCTGTATCACGACTGGAAAAAGTGGGGGCAAATGGCCAACGCCGCTGAAAAAGCCCTGGCAATCAACCCCAACTTTGCCCAGGCCGCCAAAATGCTGCAATTCGCCCAAAAGAAAAGGGGCTGAGTTCTCACTGAGCACACGAATGAAAAACTGAAAGGGAGAAGCGAAAGCTTCTCCCTTTTTCATTAAATATAAAATTCAACCTGCCCGTCTGCTCAAAAAAATACGCACAGCAAAACGTAAGAAAAATTCAATTCAGACACGTTTTTCCTGATACGCGAGGACATATTTTTTTACTGCACCGACACTCTCGTGCTTTTTTCAGCAGCCTGAACGTTTTACAGCTTGGCACACAACGCCGCCCCCAGCGCGCCGTTCATATCCGGATTTTCCGGGATGAGGGGAACCGCCTCCAGCGCCTCGGACATCAGTCTGACCATGCACGGATTTCTGGCCACTCCTCCGGCAAAAACCACCGGAGTGGCCCCACCGACCCTGCGCAACATATTGGCAGTACGCGCCACAACCGAGGCATGCAGTCCCAGAGCAATGCTTTGTGGCTGTTCTCCACCCGCCATGAGCGAGGTGGCCTCGGTTTCCGCAAACACGGTACACATGCTGTTGATGGTCAGACACTTCTCTCCGGCCAGGGCATAATCGCCGAACTCCTCCACCGGTATCTGAAAGACGTTGGCCAGATGTTCCAGAAATTTTCCTGTACCGGCAGCGCAGCGGTCATTCATCTCGAACTTCAGCACCCGTCCGTTCGGCCCCAGGGCAATGGCCTTGGTGTCCTGCCCGCCGATGTCCAGCACGGCGCGGGCTTCGGGAAAGAAATGTACGGCGCCGCGGGCATGGGCTTTTATCTCGGTCACGGTCTGTACGTCCGCATCAAAGCCATACCCTGCCGCGAGTTGCCGTCCATATCCGGTGGCGACCACATGGCTGGGGCGTACCCCTTCCAGCAGATTAACCAGCTGTTTTCGCGGATCAAACGTTGTAGGAAGCCGCCGGGAAAGGGTTATCTCCTCACCTTCCAGCACCACCAGTTCCATGCTCCGCGACCCGATGTCGATTCCTGCAATCATACGCGATTTCCCCGACTGATAGAGTACCGTGACAAAACGTGGTACCTGCGGCAAAAGCGTTGAATAGCCTTTGCCGCAGGTCCGATTTCACCGCCATGACCAACGGTGTGTCGGCCATGACGCTTGATTTGTATGGTGTCGCCCGCGACGTTTCCGGACACCCCGCACTTGCTAGCCGAGCATTTCCACAAAGGCTTCCACCCTTGTTTTAAGCTGCTCCACATCTTCCATGGAATAATCGGTTTCCAGCGCAAGCATGGGAATGCCCTGGGCCTCGAACATGTTACCCAGCTTCATGCCTTCATGGGCATACGGCTGACAGAACATGAGGGAATAGTTCACCACGCCGTCTGCCTTGAGCGTTTTCGCCAACTCGGCCACATTGTCCATGCGCTCGTCGTTGGGCGTAAAGCAGGCACAGTCTATCTTCATGTAACGGTCGACAAGGGCGTCAATCATGCCTTCCAGCGTGGTGGCGGATTCGTCCACCAAGTCGCGGGTATTGCGCGTTCCAATGCAGGACTCCTCGCCCACGATTACCGCACCCGAACTTTCCACCACGTACGGAAGTTTCCAGTTGGGTACGGCCATGGGACAGCCAGCCATGAGCAGACGCGGCGTATTGCGAGGAGCCACACCTTCGCCTGCGGCAACACGGGCTTCGAGTTCGTCGCAAAGTTCGTTGATCTTTGTGGTGAACCGGACAGGATCGTCATAAAAACTGATCTGGTTGATCAGCAGCGCGTCGCGTCCGGAAATGGGAGCCGGGTCGGCGGCACGCAGTGCGTTCAACCGCTGCAGGGCACGACGGCGGTCGTTGACCGTCTTGATGCTTTGGGCAAGACGCTCCGCTGTAATGGTAACTCCGGTTAGACGCTCCAATTCTTCCTTGTAGCGCAGCACTTCGGAACGCCACAATTCTTTGGCTGCCAAGGATTTGGTCTGCGGGACCTCCATTATATAGGTAGGGAGCAGGTCGCTCAGAGCTTCATAGGCCTTTTTCTTTCCGTCGCAGGTAGTTTCGCCCACAACCAGGTCGCTGGACTCGATGTAAGGACAGAGGCGGGCCAGCTTGAAGCCCATGAAAGATTTGATCAAAGCGCAGGTGTTGCGGGGAACACGCTTTTCCGCCTCCTGCGTTCCAGCATCGGCACCGGCACACAGCCCCACCTGAATGGCATCAGCGGCCAGGGTAAGCTCTTCGGGCACAAAAACACAGAATGTCCCCACAACTTTATGCCCCTGCGCCTTGGCGTCCTGCAGCTCCTGTATGCGCAGTCCATGCACTTCGCTCAATACGAAGTCCATGTATTCCATTCCCTTGAGGCGGTTGTCCTGAGACATGTAAATATCGCCGTAAAACTTCCCCAGCACTTCAAGCAGGCCATCGTGTGCTTCAATATCCAGGTTCAGTTTTTCCCACATTTCCCTATGCGTTTCGCTCATGTTTGTCCTCCGGTGCGTATCCTCTGGCGGATGATGCGTTGCAGTTGTTTTGTCGGGGCCGGAAACCTCCCCCAGTTTCATTACGTTACAGGCAATAGGGTGTACAAATTGATAGTAGGAACTCCTGGAAAGGAGATATATCGACAAAATAAATGCAAACCGAGATACCTTACTTGGAGTCTGAAACTCAAACTATGCAGTACAGGGGAAGGAAAAGTCCGAAGAGAGCAGTCTTCATATGTATCTCAATGCTTTGAAAAAGTGACGTAATCACCTAAAATTCAATACAAATTTACAACATTACAAATAAATGAAAATTGATCTGGGCATATTATTGGTCATTACCACAAAATCCGGAGCGGCTCTCCTCGAAAAGCCGCTCCGGATAGTATATCCGCCTTATGCAGACTAAAAAGCAGGCCTACAAAGGCTTGCGGGCGGCAACCAGTGTGGACCACCCCTTACTTGAGGTTTTGACCACCCTGATATCCTGCAGACCATAGGCAGCCAGCATATCACTCAGGGTATCCACGGGGAGAAAGTGCGATTTGTATCCGGCCAGTCTGGTAACTAAATCCAGCAGAGACGCATCCTTGGCGGACGTGTCCTCATCTTTTGCCATGTGATGGGATACAAACCAGCCGCCGGGCTTCAAGGACCGGCAGATGCGCCCCAAAGCTTCAGCCCACGCGTCCTCGCTGCTTACCAGGCTGTAAAAAACATGCGAGGCCAAAGCCAGATCGAACGAAGCCTCGGGCAACTGGTCCTTGCGCATGTCATACGCCATTGTCTCGACACGTCCGTCATATCCCAGCTTCCGGCAACGCTCGGCCGCAGTTTCCACTACATCGGGAAGGTCGCAAATAACCGCGCGGAGCGACGGATTTCTGTCCGTAAGAAGCATGGAAAAAGTGCCATGGTTGCCGCCAATGTCGCACATGCGGGTAAACTCAGAAAAGCCCGGCAATTCGGCAATTATCTCCACCGCCCGCTGCATGGGGCCAGCCATGGCCTCCTGGGCCGTTCCCTCCATGGCAAAATCCGCTGCCCAGGGTGCCGCCTGCTCACTCAGCCCCTCTTTATTGCGCAAGAGGTGCACCATATTTTCCGTGCACAAGGACATGAAATAGGTATTCAACTGCATGGCTTTTCCCTGAAACAACGGCGAGGAGGAGACCAAAAACTCGGCAGCTGTCGGCGTATTGGAGTACTTGGCCCCCTTTCTTTCCAAAAGGTCGAAGGCAACGCAGACATCAAGCAGGGGGGCCAGACGGTCGTCCAATGTCCCTGTGGCTTCGGCAATCTGCTCCGGAAGGGCCGGTCCATCCGCCAAGGCATCAAAAAGCCCTATTTCCATGGCAGCACTGAGGGCACTGCTTCCTACCCCCTGAAACTGGAGGCTACGCACAGGATAAAAGCTTGTTTTCGGAGTGGGAATGTTCACGGAGACTCCTTTGTTAAAGTATATAGCACCTATACACTTTGGGTAAAAAAATTACTTCAGGTACCCGTCCATCCAACTGTTCAACTTCTGCCCAAAGTCACACACAGCCTTAAAATCGACTTCGTCCATCTGTCGCAGGTAGTCAATGAACGCCTTATCATGCTCCTGATGAAAAGTGTTATGTCCGGCGCATACTTCATGCCCGGACCGGGTACACCGAACAATCAGACGTGACCTGTTGTCCTTGTCCAACGTCTTTTCAACCAAATTCTTTTCTGCCAACCGCCCTACCAATTGAGAGACAGCACCTTTGGTAATTCCGGTTTCCCGAGCCAAAGCGGTAATGCTGGCACCACCAAGCTCCAGGATGGTTTCCAGCATATGCACCTCGGCTGGGTACATGGAAAGCCCTTGCGGCCCCAAATTCTGGGGCATTTTTTCCACAGCCGTATACTTTTCCAGGGCTTGCCGGAGATTCCGAAACAGTGGCCCTATGGCTTCAAAAGTTCTCATACCGATGTGTATAGCTGCTATACACATCCTCGTCAAACATTTTTGATCTTGCGGTTTAATGCCACGATGCCTCTTTCACCTGTTCACCGGTTGCCCCCCGTTTTACTCCTCTGGTTGACACCCAGCCACCGGCCCGTGTACTTCGCTAGGCTCTCGAAGCATATTGCAGATACATAAAATTTCCATGAAGCAGACCTCACAACACAAGGCCATTGTTCTGGCCGCATTCGGCACGGTGCGTCAAAACGCGCGCCAGGGTTTTGACGTTGTGGAGCAACGAGTACGCGCGCTATATCCCGAATGGGAGGTTGTCTGGGCCTTCACTTCGGAAAAAGTACGCCGGGGCATTACCCGTTCCGGACAGCAGGCCGATTCCATTGATTCCGCCCTGGACCGACTCAAAGCCAAGGGCATGACCAGGCTGGCTGTCCAGTCGCTGCATACCGCACCAGGCAGCGAATTCGAAAATATGCGCGACACCTGTATGGAACGGTTGCAGGCAGGCGAATTCGAAGCGTTGCATGTGGGCGGCCCTCTGCTCGACTCCCCGGAAGACCTTGAACTTACCGCGCAAGGCCTGCGCACCTATCTTCCGCCCTGCCGTGCCGGTGAGACCGCCGTACTGGTCGGGCACGGTGCCATCCACGAAGGACATGCCTGCTACGCAGCCTTGCAGAAAGTCGTCCACAAAATCGATCCCGACATCCTCATCGGCACCCTGACCGGCGAACCGGGCATTGATAAAATTTTGCAGATTCTGCTCACACGGGCTCCCCAAAACGTCCACCTGCTGCCTTTTCTCAGCGTCCCCGGCTATCATGTACGTGAAGATATTGCCGGAAACGGAAGCGCGTCATGGGCCAGCCGCATCCAAAAAGCAGGCATGCAGTGCCACGTCCGGCAGACCGGAATCATAGAACACCCGCCATTTGTGGACATCTGGCTCGCTCATCTGGCAGACGCGGTCCAGGCCGTGGAAAGCTGAAAGGCACTACAAAAGCTCCATTGACACTTTTCCCCCACCCGGCTTAATCACCTTTTCACGACAGATGCGCACCGTGCGCTTAATAGGGAATCCGGTGTAAAACCGGAACGGACCCGCCGCTGTTACTCCGCAGTCCACAAGGCTGTATCGGCCCTTACACGCCACTGGTTGCTACCGGGAAGGCCGCCGATGAAAGGAGAAGTCAGAAGACCTGTCTGCCGTAGTTTCACACTCTCTCCGACAACGGGGGCATTGCCGTGAGAGGATCGTCTTTTCGACGCCACACCCTGCCCTACCTGCAGGGTGTCCTTATTTCCGCCCCGGAAATCAACGGAGCTTCTCCATGTACAAATCTTTTCATTGCAGGACCTCGCGCCTGTTGTATTTGCTGTGCGCATCCTTTCTCCTTCTGACGTTGAGCTGTACCGGCGTTCTGGCCTCGCACGGGCAAGAACAACCGGAAAAAACCGGCATCCTTCTGGTGGCGTTCGGAACCAGTGTTCCCGAAGCACAGGTCGCTTTCAAAAACATCGATTCCATGGTCAAAAAGGCCTTCCCCGGCATTCCCGTGCAATGGGCCTATACCTCGCACATCATCCGCCACAAACTTGCCAAACAGGGGCAAATTCTTCTTTCCCCGGCCCAGGCCATGGCCAAAATGGCAGATGAAGGTTTTACCGATGTGGCTGTTCAGTCTCTGCACACAATTCCAGGCGAAGAATTCCATGCCATGTTTGGCACGACCAGGGCTTTCCAGAAAATGCCCAACGGCATTCCTCACATTGCAGTAGGCCAGCCCCTGCTCAGCTCCGCTGCGGACATGAGCGCAGCGGCAGACGCGCTGCTGGCAAACGTGCCCAAGGAACGCAAACCATACGAGGCCGTGGTGTTTATGGGACATGGCACCCCGCACCCTGCCAATGTATATTATCCTGGCATGCAGTATTATTTCAGCCTCAAGGACCCCAATGTCTTTGTTGGCACTGTGGAAGGCTCCCCCACGTTGGATGATGTCATCAAAACGCTCAAGGCGCGGAAAATCAAAAAGGCATACGTCATGCCTTTCATGTCCGTGGCTGGAGACCATGCCAGAAACGACATGGCCGGAGACGAGCCGGATTCATGGAAGTCCGTGCTGACAAAAGCTGGTATAGAGTGTGTTCCCGTACTCAAGGGAACAGCGGAAATGGACAATGTGGCCTCCATCTGGATTGACCACCTGAAAACCGCCATGCAGCAACTGAAACATTAAAACGAGAGTTGGCGTTGAGCCACCCAGCCCTTCTTGTTCATAACCAACAACGGCGGCGGCGCGTTCTTGCAGTTGCCGCCGTTGTCTTGCTTGCCTCCAGTGCGGCGGCCCTGCTGTGGGCTTGCTTCACCGGGCCTTTTCCCATTGCCGCCGATGATGTGCTGACCGCCCTTTTCGGTGGCGAAAGCAGTGCGGCATTGTCTCCGGCAATACACACCATAGTGGTGGACCTACGCCTGGCCCGCTCCCTGCTGGCCTGGCTGGTGGGCGCATCCCTGGCCGTTTCCGGCTGCGTGTTCCAAGGCATTTTACAGAACCCGTTGGCCGATCCCTTCACCATTGGCGTTTCCACGGGTGCGGCCTTTGGGGCAAGCCTTGCCATTTTCTTCGGAGCTGCGGCCCAAACCGCGTTTTCATTGTTCGGGCTGCCTCTGGGCATTCTGCCTGTGGCCGGTCTGGGCGGGGCTCTGCTGGCTCTGGCCGCTGTTCTTTCCCTTTCTCGCGGGGCCGGAGGCATGCGGCGGGAAACGCTGGTGCTGGCCGGTATCGTTGTGGCCACCTCGCTGTCCGCCTGTATCGCCCTGGTCAAATCCCTGGACGAAGACACGGCTTCCAGCATTGTATTTTGGATCATGGGCAGCTTCCAGGGGCGCGGCTTCACCCATCTGCTTTTGTTCCTTCCCTACTGCCTGCTCGGCATGGGCATCATCGTCATTTACCTTCGCGAGCTGGACATCATGGCCCTGGGCGAAACCCAGGCCCGGCAGCTGGGGGTGGACGCACCGCGCATCCGCACCATTCTGCTGGTCGGCGCCAGCCTGCTGACCGGGGCCTGCGTGTCCGTGGCGGGCGTTATCGGCTTTGTGGGTTTGGTGGTTCCGCACCTCGTCCGCCTTTCCATTGGCGGCGAGCACCGGCCGCTGGTCCTGTTTTCCGGGCTGGCAGGAGGCATTGTGCTGCTGCTGTCCGACATGGCCGCCCGGAGCATCCTGCCCGATGGGGCCGAATTGCCCGTGGGCGTGATCACGGCGCTGGCCGGAGGCCCTTTCTTCTGTCTTCTCCTTACCCGAGGGAAAAACCTTCTGGAGAAAGGATGACAAAGGATGCTGAGGAAGGCAGGGAACAGACGATGATACAGGTGCGCGATCTGCATTGCGGATACAACGGACGCGAAGTGCTGCACGGCGTGGGCATAAATGTGCCCAAAGGTCAGATGGCGGGAATTCTCGGCCCCAACGGCAGCGGCAAGACCACGCTCATGCACGTGCTGGCCGGAATACTGGCCCCCACCTCCGGGGAGGCGGAACTTGACGGCACTCCCGTGCACAATTATTCGGCCAAGGCCCTGGCCCGAACCCTTGCCGTGGTTCCGCAGCACACCAGGGCAACCTTTCCCTATCGCTGCCTGAACGTGGTACTCATGGGCCGCTACCCGTATGTGTCCTTTCTAGGAGGATACAGACAGCGCGACATGGACGCGGCGCTGGAAGCCATGCGCGAATCCAAAAGCCTGCATCTGGCCGACCGCATGGCCGACACCCTCTCGGGCGGCGAATTCAAACGGGTGGTGATATCCCGCGCCCTGGCCCAGCAAAGTGAAATTCTGTTGCTGGACGAAGCCACGGCAGGTCTGGATGTTGCCGCAAAAATCGCCATGTACGACCTGTTCCGGCGCATGGCCGCAAACGGAACAACCATCTGTTCGGTCATGCACGACCTGAATCTGGCCGCGCTCTACTGCGACCGGCTGGTCTTCCTCAAAAACGGACAGGTGGTGGCAGATGGCCCTACGAAAGCAATCTTCAACCGGCAGACCCTGTCGGATGTATATGAAACGGAGGTGGTCATTGCAGACCATCCAATTACCGGCCAACCTCAGGCCCATTTTGTTCCCGGCCAAAGCTAGGCTGCTGACCTTCTGTGCTGCGGCATTCCTGTGTCTGACCATTGCAGCTGGTTCAGCCAAGGCAGGCAAATTGTGCATCACCGATGACACAAACACCCGCGTCTGCCTGGACGCTCCGGCCCGAAGAATAGCCCCTCTGTACGCGGCCATCAGCGAAATCTTGGACGGTCTGGACCGCTGCAATACCGTGGTGGTACGCACGCGTGGCGACGATTTGGCCTGCCTGCACGATGTTCCTGCCGCCGGAACGCATCTTCGCCCCAATCTGGAGCTTATCCTCGGACTTCAGCCCGATTTGGCAGTGCAGATGACAGGCCGGAAAAAGGCCCTGCTCCCCGTGGCACAGCTCCGCGAACAAGGCATTCCCACCGCCGTGTTCCAGGTGCACAACTTTGAAGATCTGTTCCGGGTAATAGAGCGAATCGGCGTACTCACCGACTCCTCGCCCCGTGCCCAGGAGCTTGTCCAATCCATGCGGCAACGATTAGATGCAATACACACGCGCGTTGCCAAACTTCCCCGCCCCAAAGTATTTTACGAAGTCCGCTACCCCAATCTGCTGGGGGCCGGGCGTAATTCCATGGTCAATGCCGTCATCGAACAGGCAGGTGGTAGCAACATCCTGCAGCAGGATGAAAAACTCGTCCGGCTCAACGAAGAAGTCCTGCTGGCTGCCGATCCGGACGTCTATCTCGTACAGCAGGGCCCCATGAATCCCACGCCGCAACCTCCGGCGCAACGCGACCATTTCAAAGAGCTCAAGGCCGTTTCCAACGGGCGGGTCCTCATGGTCAAAGAGCGTCTGTACTCGCGCCCTTCGTCGCGCAGCGTGGATGCGGTGGAGCAGCTGTCTCGCTTTCTCCACCCCGCGGCCTTTTCCCAAGCACCACAAGATACCTCTCAGGGAGCACCCCATGCACAATAATTTTGGAACACTCCACGCCATAGGCGTTGGTCCGGGCGACCCGGAACTCCTCACGCTCAAAAGCGTGCGGTTACTCTCCGGCACGGATGTCGTTTTTACTGCGGCTTCGCCCAAAAACACCTACTCCAGCGCTCTGGAGATAGCCCGCCCCCACATGGATGCCGATATTCCGGTCGTCCGTCTGGAGTTTCCCATGACACGCGACAAGGAAATCCTGCACAAGGCCTGGAAAACTGCCGCAGACACGGTAGCAGAACACCTGGCCGACGGGCGCAGCGGCGCTTTTCTCACCCTGGGCGACCCGCTTACTTACTCTACCTTCGGCTACCTGTATAAAACCCTGCGCCAGCTCCATCCCGACCTGCCCGTACAGATAGTCCCGGGCATCACCTCGTACCAGGCGGCAGCCGCCACAACCGGTACGATACTCGCGGAGAACTCGGACAACATGCTCGTGCTCTCCGGCATCAACAACAGGGAAAAACTGGTGAACGGACTGCGCAATACGGATAAGGCAGTCATCCTGAAGGCCTACAAGAATTTTCCCGCCATTCGCGAAGCGCTGCGGGAAGCCGGACAAATTGAAAATGCGGTTCTGGTCAGCAAATGCGGAATGGAAGGAGAATCCATTGTTCGCAACCTGGACAATACGGACGACAAACCGCCCTACTTTTCTCTCATTCTGCTCGGCACTCAGGTGGGCTGAACATTCCCAAAACCATACAAAAAGACCGCCTGGAATTTTCCGGCGGTCTTTTTGTATCCTGTATGTAAGAAACCGCAGTCAGCGCAGTTCCATTTTCTTCTTGTCCATCTCGGCCTTTCTCTCCAATTCCTTCCTGGTCTTCTTGATGTCTGCCTCGCGTTTCTGCTCTTCCAGGGTAATGGAGTGGAGCATGTCGGCCTGTTGCGTAGAAGGATTGACAAAAAGACACCCCACAAATCCTTTGCCAACGCGCACGACTTTCAGCTTGATGTCGGCCAGCAGCAGTTTGGTTCCCCGAAAAAGACTCACCATAATTATGTTTCCGGGAGCAAACTCTTTGGCATTGGTATTGAGGGCGATACCGGTGGCGCTCAAATCCTTCACGCTTACACTGATGGGCCGCCCGCACAGCTTGGCTCGCAAATTGGGAATGATGACACGGTACGCCGCCCGTTTGTCCTTGGCTTCTTTTTTTCCGGAAGTAACGGAAAGAATTTTCTTTAAAAATCCTGCCATGTAAGCGCTCACCTGCAAACAAAGGTCATAAAAAAGCACACAACTCCAACAAGAGAGTGAGAAATATAAAAAATACCTACTCCTGTACTAGGAGAAAGTAAATCTTGCTTTGGATTTTCCAAGGCTACCTCCCCGGTATACAGCCCTTTAGCATCCTTCAAAGCAGGCAGATGTATAACCGATACACGCTTGTTGAAAAACAGCACCGATAAATTGAAAAGCCGGGCCGTACAAACGACCCGACTTTTCATTTGCAACCATATACAAAGACGGTCTTGGGTTCACACCTGTATTTTTCAGTCCGCCCAGCTGATCAACCCCAGAGAATGCGGGTCGAGCAACAGCGGGTGGCACGGCACAATACGCACTGTGAACCCAAAACGTCCGGCATCCTGTGGATCGGTTTCCCCGCGGAAGATATGCCAGCCATCCGAAGTCGTACCTTCGGCTTCCATCACGGTAACCTGGCGGGATGTAAATTCACCCTGCTGGTTGAGCGGTCCGGCGTAAATCTCGGCCTGCACATCCTTGGGACTCATCCCGTCCAGATAAATTTCCCCGTGCACGATGAACGATTCGCCCACATACAGGCGTTCGGGCGTTTCCGTACCCACGTTGCGGATTTTGATCTGGCTCCAACGGGTCATTATTTCCATGCGCCAGGCGGCAAGTTCCTTGGCCGGGGCATAGTTGTCCTTCATAAGGGTGCGGTAGCTTTCATATGCGGGCAGGTACGCCTTGGTGGCGTAATCCTCCACCATGCGGTGGGCGTTGAAGACCGGCCCGAGTTGCACCAGCGCATTCTTCATGCGGCGTATCCAGTTGCGCGGCATGTTGTCGCGCCCCCGGTCGTAGAACTCGGGCAGGATGTCGTTTTCCAGATAATTGTAGAATGTCTGGCTTTCCACGAAATCCTGATAGGCGTGGTCTTCATAAATTTCGCCACGCCCGATGGAGTAGCCCACACTGTTGTCCGCCTTGTAGGCTTCGGCCCACCAACCGTCCAATGTGCTCAGGTTGATGACGCCGTTGGCCATGGCCTTCATTCCGCTGGTCCCGCAGGCTTCCAAAGGAACACGCGGGTTGTTCAGCCAAATGTCGCCGCCCTGCAGCATGTATTTGGCGACTTCCATGTCGTAGTCTTCCAAAAAAACCATTTTGTAGCGCAGTTCTTCCTCACGGCAGACCTGAACGATCTCCTGGATGAATTTCTTGCCTTCCTGGTCCTGCGGATGCGCCTTGCCGGCAAAGATGAACTGCACCGGGCGCTTTTCATTGCCCATGATACGCAGCAGCCGTTCCTTGTCCTGAAGCAGCATGGTGGCCCTTTTGTAGGTGGCGAACCTACGGGCGAAGCAGATGGTCAGCGCGCCCGGATCAAGCACCTCTTCGGCTGCTTGCAAGTCCTTGCGCCGCGCCCCGCGCGCAATAAGTGTTTCCTTCAGGCGGGTACGGACAAATTCCACCAGCCGTTCACGCAGCCGTTCGTGGGTACGCCAAAGTTCGGATTCGGAAATACCATCGGCCTGCCGCCAGATGCGTTCGCAATCCGGGTCTTCCCGCCAGTTCCCGCCGAGATACCGGTCGTACAGGGAGGCCAGGTCAGGCGCCACCCAGGTGGGCATGTGCACACCGTTGGTAATGGCCCCTATAGGCACATCCTCCACCGGGTACTGGGGCCAGACGCGCTTCCACATGTTCCGCGAGACATGGCCGTGCAGTTTGCTGACCCCGTTGTTGAACCGGGAGAGCTTGAGCGCCAGTACGGTCATGCAGAAAGCTTCGCTGTCGTCGCGCATGTCCTCGCGTCCCAGGGCCATGAAACTCTTCAAGGCCAAATTCAGGGAGCGGGTATAGTTGTCAAAGTACTTGGCAATCAGATCCGGCGGAAAGCGGTCGTTGCCCGCAGGCACCGGGGTATGCGTGGTAAAAACGCTGGTTGAGGCTACAAGTTCCATGGCCGCTTCAAAGGGCAGGCCGTATTCGCCCATGAATACCCGGATGCGTTCCAGCCCGGCAAAGGCGGAATGTCCTTCGTTCATGTGGATGACCTTGGGTTCCAGGCCAAGGGCTTCGAGCATGCGCACCCCGCCTATACCCAAAAGAATTTCCTGCCGGACCCGCATTTCAAGATCGCCGCCGTACAGTCGGGCCGACGTCCAGCGCAGGTCTTCGTCGTTTTCCTTTATATTGGTATCCAGCAGGTAAAGCTTGATGCGCCCCACATCCACTTTCCATATCTGGGCCTGGCACTGGCGCCCGGCCATATCCACGGAAATCAGGATGGGTTTCTTTTCTGCGTCCTCGCAAAGATGCATGGGCATCTGCTCGAAGTCGCTGTCCGGATAGTTTTCCTGCTGCCAGCCGTCCGGTGTAAGGTATTGGCGGAAATATCCTTCCCGGTAGCACAGGCCGATGCCCAGCAGCGGAATATTCAGGTCGCTGGCCGACTTGAGATGGTCTCCCGCCAGAATGCCAAGGCCGCCCGAATACACGGGCAGGCTTTTGTCCACGCCGAATTCCAAGCTAAAATAGGCAACTACCGGTTTTTTTTCTGTCATACCGGGAAAGGTCACCGCCGACGTCGTTTTGGACAGATAGGTCTGCAGGCTTTTATGCACATCCGTCATGCGTTCCACAAAGAACTCATCCCGGGCAAGCTCCTGCATGACATTCTGAGGCAGGCGGTTGAGGAAGGCAACGGGGTTGCCCTCGCACTCCTTCCAAAGCCGGGGATCGATAAGCGAAAAAAGTTCACGTACCGGGCTGCTCCACGCAAACCAGAAGTTATAGGCCAGCTTCCATAGAGGACTCAGTTTTTCCGGCAACTTAGGAACAACACTAAATGAACGTATAGGACGCATACGAATTCTCCTTATTTTCAGCCGGGCATCCGGCTGGCCTCATATTAACGCAGGCTACGCAAAGGTCTTATCATAGCTATTGCCGAAAGCGTACGAAAAAGACAACGCCGCGGGAAGAGAGAATCCATTTTTTTTCATTTTTTTCGATATGGGCGTCATCCATTGCCTTTTGCATGCACCTGGAATAGTTTTGCGCCGGACCGAACGCATTGCGGCAAATGACTCACTGAATTCCTGCGCCAAGTCCGAATCTGCTTTTTTTTGAACCAACAACCTTTCGGACGATTATTCATGACACATTCCACGGATTTTTCCCAGAACAACGCCATAGGCGTCCGCGTGAAATACCTGCACACTGCCTGGGAAGGTCAGGAACTGGAAACCGCTACTTCGGGCTCGGCAGGCGTTGACCTGCGGGCCTGCATCGATCAGGAGACCCTGACCATCGAACCCGGTGACCGCGCTCCTATTCCGGCGGGCCTGGCGATTGAAATTACAGCCCCCGGCTTCGCGGGTTTCATTTTCTCGCGCAGCGGCCTGGGAGCCAAGGACGGACTCACCGTCAGCCAGGGAGTGGGCGTCATCGATCCGGATTACCGAGGAGAAATCATCGTCTCCTTGCTCAATACGTCTAAAGAGCGACGAACAATCCGACGAGGACAACGCATCGCCCAGTTGATATTTTTACCTTTTGCCGCGGCCCACTTTACCGCAGTGGAGGAACTCACCACTACGGAACGCGGAGCCGGAGGCTTTGGTCACACAGGAAAGAAGTAATGGAGAAATGTGACACGACCATGAACGCTTCTGAACAAATTATGCACAAGGAAAAGGCTGTCCTGTGCCACACCTACGGGCGGTATCCCGTAAGCGTGGTCAGGGCCGAAGGCTCCCGGATGTACACTCCGGAAGGCCGGGAATATGTGGATCTGCTGGCGGGCATCGCCGTAACCGCGCTGGGACATTGCAATCCAGAAATCGCCCGAACCATAGCTGATCAGGCCCGAAAGCTGGTGCATGTATCCAATCTTTTTTATCAGGACGAACAGGCCGACCTGGCCGCGGCCCTGCTGGAAACCTGCAACGCGGACAAGGTCTTTTTCTGCAACTCGGGCGCGGAGGCCAACGAAGCCGCCATCAAGCTCGCCCGTCGCTACATGAACAAGGTCGCCAAACGCGATGCGTACGAGGTCATCACCCTGGAGAGCTCCTTCCACGGGCGTACCCTGGCAACGCTTACGGCTACGGGGCAGGCCAAGGTCAAGGACGGTTTCGCTCCTCTACCCGAAGGCTTCGTCACCGTGCCGTTCAACGACCTGGAAGCCCTGCGCAAGGCCATAGGCCCCAAAACCGCCGCCATTATGGTGGAAGTGGTGCAGGGTGAAGGCGGCGTCCGCCCCCTGCCCCAGGAATTCGCCCAGGGCATCCAGAAGCTGTGCCGCGAAAACGACATCCTGCTCATTGTGGATGAAATCCAGACCGGCCTGTGCCGTACAGGAAAATTCTGGGCACACCAGCATTATGACCTGACCCCGGATATCATCACCTCAGCCAAGGCTCTTGCCAACGGCCTGCCCATGGGTGCCATGATGACCACGGACAAGGTCGCCAAAGGATTTGAACCCGGCAGCCACGCCACCACCTTTGGTGGTACGGCCCTGGTATCCGCAGCGGCACTCAAGACCATTCAGATAATGAAGCGCGACCGGTTGGACGAACGCGCCCACAAGATGGGACAGGATGCAACCGCCCTGTTCGAGACCTTGGCCGCCGCGCATCCAGAAGCCATTACGGAAATCCGGGGTTGCGGCCTGATGATAGGCATTGTTCTGTCCTTTCCCGGCCAGGAAATCTGGCAGGCCCTGCTGGACGCCGGATTCATCTGCAACCTGACGCAGGGCAACGTGCTCCGGCTGCTGCCCGCACTGACCATCGACTTTGCCGACCTTGAAGCATTTGCCGAAACTCTGGGCAATATTCTGTCGGCCCGTAAAACAGCATAAGGATTATTATGCTCACCAAGCTGACCATAGCGCCTGTACCGCAGGACAGTGACATTGCTGCCACCCTGCTGGCTCAATATGCGCCGCAGGGATGGGAGGAACAGCCCATCCCCGGACATCCGCAGGAAGCCGTGCGCATCTGCGTTTACTTCGAGAACCCAAATTCCGCGGTGTCGTTGGCCTCGCGCCTGGATGCCGCATTGAATGACGGTCCCGAAAAGGTCGACGTGGTCATGGAGGAAGTTCCGGAACAGGATTGGAACGCAGCCTGGAAGGACTTCTTTGTTCCCGTACGTGCAGGCGAAATGTTCACTGTGCTGCCGCCCTGGATGGCGAATCAAAAATGCGATACCAGGCACTCCATCGTCATTGAACCCAAAATGGCGTTCGGCACCGGGCACCACGAGACAACCGCATTATGCCTGGAAGTGCTTTCCGAGCTTGTCGTTTCCGGACGGCTGAAGCCCGGGCAGAACTTCCTGGACCTGGGAACGGGTTCGGGCATTCTGGGCATTGGCCTTACATTGTGCGGACTTACCGGCGTGGGACTGGATATCGACCACCAGGCCACGGTCTGCGCACTGGAGAACGCCCGCATAAACGGTTGCAGCCAAGGCTACGAGGCCGCGACCGGGGGAATAGAAACCCTGGTACCGGGCAAACAATTCGATTGCGTGGTTGCAAACATCCTGTCCGGCCCGCTCATCAGCCTATCCCCGCTCATCAAGCAGCGCATGGCCGATGGCGGCTGTCTGGTACTCTCCGGCATTCTGGTGGAACAGGCCGAAAGCGTTTCCAAGGCCTACCAGCGCCTGGGAATACCCGCCCCCCGCAAAACCGAACGCGGAGAATGGGTGGTGCTGGCCTGGATTTAACAGCCCACTTGCTACCTACACAAACAAGGCCGGGAGCATTAAGCTTCCGGCCTTTTCTTGTCGATTGCAAAGTCCAAATCAGACAGGCTGCTCAATAAAGCAAGTTTCTTGAGGCAACGCCGCTATCGCATTTTTTCAGCAACCTAAGGTCGAGAACATTATGCTTTCGGCCTTTTAAATCTCACATTCCAATCAAGCAGGTTGCTCAAAAAAGGGGAGAGAACAAGGTTATATTCCAGACTATTCGAACTAACCAAGCCTTTCAAACGGCCTCAGATAAAAAAGATTATTGAAGTCGATAAATCTAGTCATTAAAATTTGGACACTCACGCCAGACATGGGATAGATGAAAAACAAACTGACATACCAGTCTAGGCAAGTATCATCAGTGCCCTTAAAAGATGAAAGGCATACAAAAATTATTCTTAAGCGAATCAGTAAACGTTCCTCGTCCCCCCGGGGCTATGTCCTCCTAACTCATAGATAAAAGTTAACTAGCCCCTAGCCGAAAGTCGAGACAGTGACGGAGACAGCCATATGAGCAAAAAGCTCAGCAACCCATTTTCAACTGGTGGAGGTGGCGCTCATTTTGAGGCGAATATTCAGGCTTCTTTTGCCACGCTAATGCTCACTGGCGGGCACGCCCCTTGCCTTCCTTGTTGGCCCATTGTGGAAATCAAGCTTCAAGGAAAAATTGACGGGTTCGACACGGACGACCTCATTATTGTTGTAGAGAACCACACCAATAAAGAACAGCGAAAACTTCTCGGGCAGATCAAGCATTCCATTTCCATCACCAAAGGGAGTGTTTTGTTTGGAGAGGTTATGCAGGCGGCTTGGAATGATTTTAACAACCCTGAGGTGTTCACAAAGGATAAGGATTCTATTGCACTGATCACAGGACCGCTCAGCGCAACTGACGCAGACAATGTGCGATGGCTGTTGAATCATGCAAGGCACACCAAAGACGCTAATGAATTTTTCAGGCACGTTGAACAGTCAAATTTTTGCTCATCCAAAAGTCGTGAGAAATTAAATGCCATTCAACACCATCTAAAGGCTGCAAACGGAGGCAACGATATTTCAGATGGTGAACTATATAATTTTCTTAACCACTTCCACCTGCTCGGCTATGATCTTGATAATGAGTTTGGTGTTGTCCTGCCTCTGCTTCATTCCCATATTTCTCAATTCAACCAACAGTATCCCCATTGGATTTGGCCTAGAGTGGTTGAATTTGTACAGAAATGGAATCAAAATGCCGGTAGCATCACTCCCGACAAGATTCCAGATGACCTTCAGGGGGCCTTTAAACAAAAGACCGTAGTGGTAATACCTGAAGAACTCACGACAGTAGAAGAAGAACCAAAAACAAATTGGGCTCAGCGCCCGGAAGCCCCATATTTGGCCTTGGCTGTTCTGATTGGGGGATGGGAAGACAATAGCCCATGTGACTCTGAGACAATCCAACAACTGCTAGGAATAAGTTATGACGAATGGCTAAATAAGGCTCGGATAATATTGCCTTGCTCTGACAGTCCATTGTCTCTCAAGAATGGCACATGGAAAATCATCAATCGGGCGGAGCTTTGGAGCCAGTTGGGATCACACATCCTTGACAAAAATCTCGATACTTTTATGTCACTCGCAGTTTCCGTGCTGAAGGAACAAGACCCCGCTTTTGAACTTCCAGCCGAAGAACGATACGCGGCAAGCATTCGCGGTAAGGTGTTGAAGTGTTCACATGTGCTGCGGGAAGGCATTGCCGAAGGCTTAGCCATGCTGGGCAATCAGCCAGAGAGCTGTTGTAACTGCTCGCAAGAAAAAGCTGAAACTACTTGCGCACTGGCAATACAGGACATTCTCTCCAACGCCGACTGGAAATTATGGGGAAGCCTTAACAATTTATTACCTGCCCTCGCTGAAGCCGCTCCAGAAAATTTTCTTGATGCTGTCGAGAAAACAATGCGCTTGATCCCCTGTCCTTTTGATGAACTTTTCTCTCAGGAAGGCAAGGGAATCACTGGCAGCAATTATCTAACCGGCCTGCTTTGGGCATTGGAAGGACTAGCGTGGGATGAGCAGTATCTGGTTAGTGTCTGTGTCACGCTTGGAGAACTTGCCAGCCATGACCCCGGCGGTCAGTGGGCCAATCGTCCCTCTAATTCTCTTGCAACCATTTTACTCCCCTGGCTACCGCAAACACTGGCTACTGTTGAGAAACGTAAGGTAGCGGTAGAAGCAATCCTCAAGGAACGACCAGATATAGCCTGGGACCTGCTAGTTCAGCTTCTGCCCGATCAAATGCAAACCTCTTCGGGAACCCACAAACCAAGCTGGCGCAAAACAATCCCTGAGGATAGGGAAAAAGGCATCTCTACAAAGGAATACTGGGAACAGGTAAATTTTTACGCAGAACTCGCGGTGAAAGCCGCCAGCAAAGAGACCACTAAACTGTCGGTATTAATTGACCTTTGTAATAAACTGCCAAAACCAGTTTTGGGCCAACTACTTCAGACGCTTGCCTCTCAACCCATTTTAGGACTTCCTGAAGAGCAAAGACTTCCCCTATGGAACCACCTTATTAACTTAGCGAACAGACACAGAAAATTCTCCAAAGCGAAATGGTCATTGTCCGAGGAACTGATTCTTCGCATTGAACATGTCGCCGAACAACTTGCTCCCCAAACCCCTTTCTATTTATATCAGCACCTTTTTACAAATCATAACCATGAACTCTATGAAGAAAACGGTGATTGGAAAGAACAGCAAAAAAAACTCAACACTCGACGTGAAAAAGCCATTTTAGAAATCTTTCAAGAGAGTGGTACTGAAGGCGTCATCCGATTTGCCGAATCCGTACCCGCACCGGATAAAGCTGGCTTCGCATTGGGAGCCGTTAACGAAGACACGATTGAAAACGCGCTGTTACCACTTTTTCTGGATTCCACAGATCACAAACGCAAAGCATTCATAAGTAGTTTTATCCGTTCTCGTTGCCACCTTAAAGGTTGGGAATGGTGTGACCTAATAGATAAGCAAAACTGGACCCATAAACAAATAGGACAATTCCTAGCTTATTTGCCATTTACTGAGGAAGCATGGAAGCGCGCTTCTGATTGGCTGCGAAAGGACGAAAAGGAATTCTGGAGCCGGACCTTGGCCATTGCCTATCAGGCTGATGAAAATCTTGCCTTCGCCATTGCTAAACTCATAAAATATGGCAGACCCAATGCGGCTATCAACTGCCTAGCTAGAATGCTCCATGCTCAACTGCCATTAGATACTGATCTGTGTGTAAAAGCGTTAACCGCGGCTATTTCCTCCAACGAACCTAGTAACGCCACAGACAAATACAACATCATAAAGCTAATCAAAGTTCTTCAGACAGAATCGTCAGTGAACGAGGAAGACCTTTATAAAGTTGAATGGGCATACGTTCCTTTACTTAACCATGATGATGAAGCCGCCCCCCAACTCCTTGAAACCAAACTGGCCAATGACCCCAAGTTCTTTTGTAAGATGATTCAGCTAATCTACCGATCCCAAAAAAAAGAGCAGCCATCGGAAGCTCCCAACGAAAAATCAAAAGCAGACGCCACAAATGCTTGGCGACTCCTGAATGAATGGAGGACTCCCCCAGGGATACAAGCAGATGGAACATTCAACGGAGAGTATTTCACCGAGTGGCTTCAAAGAGTGAAGGATATCTGTACAGAATCCGGACACCTGGATGTTGCCCTAATCCACGTTGGGCATATATTGATTCACACTCCCCCCGATCCGACAGGATTATGGATACACCGCACTGTCGCAGATGCACTGAATGCTCGCGAAGCTGATAAGATGCGCCGAGGATTCAGTACTGGAAAATACAACTCACGCGGAGTCTATACGGTTGACCCGACAGGAAAGCCGGAAAGAGAATTGGCAGAACAGTATTTGAGCAAAGCAGAAGAGATAGAAAACGCTGGATTTCATCGAATTGCAGTTACGTTGAGAGAGCTCGCGAAAAGCTATAATCGAGAAGCTAATGCACCTCATTTTTGCTAGGTACGGGGAGAGCCTCAAACTCAACGGCGGACTTTGAAATTACTGATACTCGTTTCAGAGCAAGGAACTTAAGCTATTAGAAATATGAAAAATAATATTTGGGGTAATAACATGGATAAAACAGTCTCCCCCTAAAGTTTACTTTCAAACCACGTCTCCTATGTGCCTAAGGATAGTGGCTTAACTCCGTGCCCACAACTCTGTGGCAGGATCACTGACGCGCAGATCCAGGCACCTAATACCTTGAATTTACTAAAGACACAACTCTATCGCGTCTTTTTTCAGCAGCCAGGATCAATCAGCAAGTTTGTAGATGCGCCCCCACGGAGCATTCTCCACCACCAGCCTGAAATACGGTGCGAAGTCGTTCGGGTCCATGATCAGCATCTGCACCATCATGGACTTGTAGATGTCTTCGGTCATGACATACACCTCGCTGCTCTGGCTGTTCATAACCACATACAGCCCTTCCTTGTCGGGCCATTTCCGAATATCGGTCTTTTCCGAAGACACCACGGCCAGCTCACATATCTTGAGCGGTGGATACTCCTTGCTATTGAGGGTGCCTGTCTGGGTATTGATGCTGACTTCCCCACCGACAGTGCCTATCTGCCCCCGCGCATGGCCGCCGGTGGCAATGTTCCAGGAACCGAAGTCCGAAATCCATCCCGCCAGCTTCAGATTGTCCCACGAAAAGACAAGGTACTGGGGAGGATGCACCTTGCTTACAGGCATGTTCCTGTCGGCAAGGTCGGTCATGTGTTTCTGAGCCTGGGCCGCCCCCATCCTTTCCAACGATTCAATGGGATCGAGTTCCAGATTGAAGATTTCAGGAACAGAAGGCGCCCCACCATCCGATTCGGCACGCGCCTGCTTCCATATTTCCGCAGCAAAGGTGTGCATGAGCTGCGCCGCCGCCCTTGGAGAAGTGGCCGTATGCACCTTTGCCAGGGGATAGACCCAGTTGGAGTAGTTGCGTCCCCCATCCGCAAACGTATAGCGTTTGCCATAAAATTGCGCGGCATAGCCGTAATCCCACCATTGCCAGAGCCAACCGTCTTTCTCTGTTGCGTTGCTGGCGGCTTCGAGGGTTCTGGCGTATTCGTGGTCGAGTACGGGAGAGGGGCGCAGCTGCATGCTTATTCCCCACAACGGCACGAGTACAACGGCAAGCAGCAGCATCCCGACGGCCCAGCCAACCACACGCGGAATCCGGGAGATGTGCTTTACAGCAAGGCCCAGGCCCACGAAACCCAGGCCGATTGTCGGCCCACCGTACATGGAAAAACGATACCCCAGCCGGGCGCTGGCCAGTCCGAGCAACAGAAGCGGCAGAAAGGTCAGGCAGGCGGGCAGGCGACGACACAAATAAATGTACCCGACCAGCCCTGCGCAAAAAATGCTCCAGTGCCCGCTCATCTGTTCGATGACAAGCCCCAGCGGGGCATTTTGCGCCTCGCGTACGCTCTGCCGTATGCCGGGGAGCTGCAAGGAAGCTCCAATGGCCGAAGCATTGTTCACACCGCCGCCCACATGTGTGGGTTTTAGCCAGGTCAGGGCATGATTAAGCATCCCGCGCAGGATGTCCCCTTCAAAAACAACCACAAGAACGGCAAAAATCCCCAGCATGGCCCAAAGAACGCGGCCGCGTGCGAAAATTTCCGGTTTCTTCCAGACTGCTCCGGCCAGGACGGCGGCAATGACCACGCCGGGCCAGCCCAGAAAAAGCGGCGCAGTGGACAGACCGGCCGCGCACAAGGCTGTAAGCCGCAGCCCCGGGGCCGCCAGAAAAAAACCAACCAGCCCGGCAACTCCCAATGTCGCCAACATGATGGACAGGCCACTGGCATAAAAAAGATAGTAGAACTGGCACATCAGCCCCAGCAGCACTGCCCCGCCCCATATCTTGGGCAGTTTGTCCACCTGGGGAGCGGCCTCCCCTTTCCGAGCCATGCGGGGCAGACGCCAACTCAGGTCGAAAGATCTGTCCAGCCAGACAAGCACGCCACCAGCCAGAAGCACGGGGAAAAGAAGAGTGTAAAGGTCCGTGTCCAGACTGCCCAGGCGGGTACGGATCATATACCCCATCGAAGTCGACGCCAGCAGTCCGGCAACGGCCGCAAATTCACATCCGCCCAGCCAGCAGGCCAAAAGGCAGACCGGGATGGCGGCCAAGGGTGCGAAGAGTGCCGGCATCCAAAAACCGATGTCGGCAACGGGCGTTCCCGACAGGGAGTGCCAGAGGGCCAACATCCGCGAGAGCGGCTGCGAGGCGAGGAAGCCATTCACATCTATCGCACCTGCCAACCACGCGTAGGCATCGTGGGTGGACATGAGGTATTGTCCGTCCAGGCTGAAACCGAGCCCCTGCCAATAGACGTATTCCTGGGCCCGGATAAGAAAACTGCCGCCATAGGCCAACACGCAGCCGAAAAGAAAAGCTACCCAAGAAAATTGGGAAAACGAGAACGTTGGCGAAACTGGAAGAGAGGTGCGTGGAATATCCGAGGCATTATCGGAAATAACAGACTCTGCAAATGGCTCGGCAAGCGGCTCTTTGAACGCCACGGCCCCTTGTTTTTTTGAACGGCCCTCGCGGGCGGGCATAACGCCTTTGCTCTGTTTTTTCTTACCCAAGGCTGTCTCCCGAAATATGGTCGGTTGCGAAGGCGATCAATTCTTCCTATGAATGGTTGTGCAAAGGGACGATGGGATATGGGGAGCCCCCCGACGGACAACGATGGATAAGCGTCGATTCCGTTGGGACAGTGGACCTTAGGGCCGAATAACCGAAGTTTTTCAGTACTCCCCTGGCATCCCACGCAATGCACAAAGGCAAATACGACAAGTTATGCAAAGACACAATCTCCTGTTGAATTACTTCTCGGCCATGCACGATGCGCTCGGTCCGAGCAATTGGTGGCCGGGCGACAGCCCTTTTGAAATTGCGGTTGGCGCGGTGCTTACCCAGAATACCAACTGGGGTAATGTGGAAAAGGCCATGAACAACCTGCGCGCCGAAAAGCTGCTTACCCCCGCCGCCATGACCACCCTTACCGAAAACGAACTGGCAGAGCGCATCCGCCCGGCCGGTTTTTTCCGCCTCAAGTCGGCACGGCTGGGCAATCTGCTGCGTTTTCTGCGCTGCCGCGCCCCGTCTTCCGAGGCATTGTCCGAGCCTTCCCTGGCTTTTCTGCGCGAACAGGACATGGACTCCCTGCGCGACGACCTGCTGAACATCAAGGGCATAGGACCGGAAACCGCAGACAGTATCCTCCTGTACGCCCTGGAATACCCCAGCTTTGTGGCCGACGCCTACACGGCTCGGCTGCTGCACCGCCACGGGCACCTGCCGCCCGATGCACCGTACAACGAGCTTCGTGACTTTTTCATGGATACCTTGCCGCCCGATGTGGCCACCTTCAACGAATACCACGCACTCATCGTACGCGTGGGCAAGACCTGGTGCAAAAAAAGCTCTCCAAAGTGCGGCGAATGCCCGCTTTCCTCCTTTCTGGACCAGATGCCCTAACATGCCTATGATGCGCGACATGAGCTCCCACAAAAACAGTTCTTCCTCATGCTCCATATGGATTCCGCTCCTCCTGCTGTTTGCCGTGGCATCCCTTCTGCTCCCTCTCCAGGCGCGGTCTGCCTCGCATGCCGATGTGCTGCGCGACGAAATCGCCCGGGGAAAATCACAGGCCCGCGAGCATAAAGAACAGGTCACCCGGCTGAGCCAACAAGAACGCAAGCTGTACAAGAACCTTGCAAAGCTGGAAGATCGTACCGCAAGCCTGGAATCCGCGGTTTGGAAGGAAGAAACCAAACTTGCGGATATTGAACGGGCCCAGGAAAAGCTGGTTCAGGAACACGACAGACTTTCTGCCAAACGCAAGGAGCTTTCGAAAGAACTCGACGGATTTCTCGCCCAGTTGTGGCCGCTGTATCTGCAACGCAATACGCAGCGCCTTTCGCTCCTGTCATCCTGGAAAGGAGCGGACAGACGCTTTACCTGGATGCGCTCCCTTTACGACCAGGCCGATACAATTCTGGAAGAAATGCGCGAACAGTCGACCCGCATCGCCGGAAACCTTGCCGAACAGGACAGGTTGAAGCAGGAAGCGGTGAAACGGCTGGAAAGCGTGAACGCCAAAAAAGATGCCCTGCTTGGGGACAAGCTGGCCCTGGTCAAAAGCATCAGAGCCATCCGCGCACAGCTCGTCAGCGAAGAAGAAGAACTCTCCGACGTGATGTCCACCGTCGAATCGCTCAAATACAAGCTCAAGGCCCTTACTGCACGGAAATTTGCGGACTTCAGGGGCAGCCTGCCCTGGCCGGCCAAAGGGA
The DNA here is from genome assembly GCF_049723905.1 of Desulfovibrio sp. 7SRBS1. NCBI lineage: Bacteria > Pseudomonadati > Thermodesulfobacteriota > Desulfovibrionia > Desulfovibrionales > Desulfovibrionaceae > Desulfovibrio > Desulfovibrio sp. 7SRBS1. Next base: position 1,257,150 of record NZ_JBJKFD010000001.1, read on the forward strand.
CGGTTGTCACCCACTATGCGCCGCGGGCCAAACCTCCCGTACGGGGTGTGGGGCTGAAGCTTTCAGCGGACGCCCCCGTCCATGCCGTGTCCTGGGGCAAAGTGGTGCACAACGACACCCTGCGCGGATTCGGCAAGGTCATCATTCTGTTTCATGGCAACGATTATTATACGTTGTATGCATTTTTGGAACAAAGCAACGTCCGGGTGGGACAGGACGTGGAAAAAGACGAAGTGATCGGCTACGCCGGTTATTATCCCAAGGCCAAAGGCCCCGGACTCTATTTTGAATTGCGTTTTCATAAAAAAGCACTTAACCCAAACAAGTGGCTCACCAGTTTGAAAAACTGATGCCGCATCACAGAAAGATGGCGTCGAAGGGCGGAGAGAGCGCATAACGGACCATCACCACAACAACGCAGAAGCCGTAATTCAAGTGGTACCTTTTTCCACAAAAATACGATCCATCCAAACGTTGCTGCAGGATGTTACACATAAAATCTGCAGCTACATCACAGATTCCCGGGAGGAATGCATGCGGTTCGCACGCTGGTTGGCATTGTTTGTTCTTGTCATTACTCTGGCGATTTCCGTCACCAGTATAAAAGCGGACGAGGAAGATCCCTTTGCTCCGCTCAAGCGTTTCAGCCAGGTGCTGGGGCTTGTAGAAGACTATTATGTAAAAGATATTTCCCGCAAGGAGCTCATCGACGACTCCATCAAGGGCATGCTGCAGCAGCTCGATCCTCACTCCGCCTATATGCCGCCTGAGGAATTCAAGGAGATGCAGCAGTCCACGTCGGGCGAATTCAGCGGCATCGGAATTGAAATCAGCATGGACAACGGCCGGCTGATCGTCGTCTCGCCCATCGAGGACACTCCGGCAGACAAGGCCGGACTGCGCAGCGGCGATTTCATTATCGAGATCAACGGCGAATCCACGCAGGACCTTTCCCTTATGGACGCGGTCAAAAAAATCCGTGGCCCCAAAGGCAAGGCTGTGAATCTGACCATTCTGCATACGGATTCGCAAAAGCCGGAAACCGTCAGCATCGTCCGCGATTCCATTCCCATCCACAGCGTCAAGAACGAATCCCTGGACGACGGCTATCTGTACGTGCGCCTGACGCGGTTCAACGACAACACAACCGAAGAACTGCACAAGGCTCTGAAAGAGTACACGAAAGACCATCAGCTCAAGGGTGTTGTACTGGACTTGCGGAACAACCCCGGCGGCCTGCTCAATCAGGCGGTCAAGGTATCCGATACCTTCCTGGAAGACGGACTCATCGTTTATATTCAGGGCAAATCCCAGACCTCCCGCAAGGATTACAAAGCCAGCAAGCAGTCCGGCGACGTGAAAACGCCCCTGGTTGTTCTGATCAACGCAGGCTCGGCTTCCGCCTCGGAAATCGTGGCCGGAGCGCTGCAGGATCATCACCGCGGCCTCATCATCGGCGAACGGAGCTTCGGCAAGGGATCGGTACAGACAGTCATCCCCCTGCCCGACGGTTCGGGAATAAAGCTGACCACGGCCCTGTACTATACGCCCAACGGGCGCTCCATCCAGGCGGAAGGCATCAAGCCCGACCTGTCCATTCCCTTTGAAAAACCCAAGGAACAGGATGATCCCCGTTTCATCATCCGGGAACAGGATTTATCGCGCCACTTGGAATCCGCCAATGGAAACGGAACTTCCGCCAAGGACAAAATCAGCGAAAAAGCCGCCAAGATGCTGGTACGAGACAACCAACTGCGTATGGCCCTCGAACTGGTGAAGCAGCTTCCCACTATTAAAAAATTGCAGTAACCACGGAATATGGACGAACAGAACCAAGACAACGGTCAACGGCCCGCGCCCCAAAAGCGCGGGCCGTTTTTGCAGGCAGGCCTTTGGGCCATTCTTATTCTCGCCTTTCTGGGGACGTGTTGGGCCGCGTATTCGCTGCTGTTCCCCACACAGCCCGAGCAAGCCGCCACCAACCGGACGGCAACGGAAGCGGAGACTTCCGGCGGACAACATGCCCAGTTCGAGGAGTTACCCGCACACGGGCTGGAGCAAGGCATCCGCACCATAGACCTGACCCTGTTGGAAGCCATTCGCAAAAGCGGTCTGAACGCCACCGTCGTGGACATTGCTTCGGTCGACCGGCGCAGCCACGGCAATGACGAGTATTTCCATCAGGTGATCCGCATCAACGCTCCTGCCCGGGGCCGGGAAATCATGGATATGCTCAATGCAACATTGAGCGAGATGGTCCCCCCCGCAGACGTGGTCAATGTGGAAGGCGGCAAATCGCGCATTTTCCTGGACGGCCTGGAAACTCACGAAGTGCTTTTCAGCTCTCCGGAATTCAAACTTCCGCCGCGCCCGGCCCTGCCCGAAGGCCCCAAGCTGGCCCTGGTCATCGACGACATGGGGGAAGATCTGCCCCTGGCGCACCGTCTTGCAGCGCTCAACCGCCCCATAACTTTCGCCATCTGGCCGCGCGCTTCGCATACCAAAGCCACCTGCGATCTGGCGACGAGCAATGGTGTGGAAATCCTCATCCACCAGCCCATGGAACCGCTCAGCTATCCCAAGGCCAAACCCGGGCCGGGTGCCGTATTCGCAGACACTCCCGACGCCCAGATGCGACAGATGGTCGAAGAAAATATCGCCCTTGTGCCCGGTGCCGTCGGCATGAACAACCACATGGGATCACGTTTCACCGAGAGCCGCGAAAAAATGGTTCAGGTTCTTTCCGTTCTCAAGCGGCATGGCCTGTTTTTTCTGGACAGCGCCACAACTCCGCATTCGGCAGTTCACCAAGCCACCAACCAGGTTGGCATGCCATACCTGCGCCGCCAGGTGTTTCTGGACAACCTGGCCGAGGTGGGAGCCATCCGGCACCAACTGGAAAAGGCCGAGAAACTCGCTCTTTCCAACGGACAGGCCATAGCCATCGGCCATCCTCATCCGGAAACGGTACAGGCCATCGAGGAGTGGCTCCCGAACGTGAACGCCACACTGCAGCTTGTCCGGGTAAGCGATTTGCTGCCCCGCCCCAAGCAGGCCACTGAAAAATTGGAAGAAAAGAATCTGGACAATTGACAAGGAGCCCCTCTCCCACCAATATGAGCGCGCTGCAAACTGCGGGAACTGGGTGTTCCCGCGGACACCGCGCCGCGACGCAATGTTCAGGGGGAGCGTTGCGACACGTTCAGGCTGAAGAAATCACCGTACTCCGGTGACACGCAGGCCCAGCGGAAGGTTCATTCCGCAAACGTATCCTGCACAAATGTGAGGGAACCCACCCTGGCAGCAGGTAACACGGCGCAGACGTATAAACCAGAACAGCAAGGGAAGGAGTTGACCATGTCCGAACGTACATTTTCCATCATCAAGCCCGATGCCGTTGAACGCAACCTGCAGGGCGCAATCATCAAGATGATTCAGGATTCCGGCCTGAAAATCGTGGGCATGAAGATGATCCACATGAGCCGCAAACAAGCCGAAGGCTTTTACGCCGTACACAAGGAACGGCCCTTTTTCGGCAGCCTGTGCGACTACATGTGCTCCGGTCCGGTCGTCGTTTCTGTGCTGGAAGGCGAAAACGCCATTTCCCGCTACCGTACCCTGATGGGCGCGACCAACCCGGAAAACGCGGATGAAGGCACCATTCGCAAGTGTTTCGCCGTAGACATCGAGAAAAACTCGGTCCACGGTTCCGACGCTCCGGAAACTGCCGCAATAGAAATTCCTTATTTTTTCAGCAACCTGGAACTCGTAGGATAACATCATGGCTAACATCGGATTCATCGGCGCGGGCAACATGGGATCGGCAATCATGACCAGACTGGCTGCCGGATCGCACAAGCTGGCCGCCTTCGACCTGGACACTGCCAAACTGGACATACTGGCGTCCAAAGGAATTCGTTCCGCAAAGAGTCTCGTGGAGCTGGCCCAGGGATCCGACTTCATCGTCCTGGCGGTCAAACCCCAGCATCTCCCCTCGGTAGTGGAGCAGCTCCGGCCCGAGCTCGACGAAAACAAGCGGATCATTTCCATTGCCGCAGGCATTTCCCTGTCTAGCCTGGCACAATTTGTTGACGATGCATGTCCGGTCATCCGGGTCATGCCCAACACTCCGGCCATGGTCGGCAAGGGCTGCTCGGCCATCTGCTTCGCCCCTGGCGAAACGCGCATTACCCAGGAAGACAAGGAGACAGTGCAAGGCATCTTCCAGACCGTGGGAACCGTGCACCTTCTGGCGGAAAAAGACATCGACGCCTTTACCGCCGTTGTGGGATCGGGCCCGGCTTATGTCTTCTACTTTATGGATGCAGCCATCGAAGCCGCAGTACGCCTCGGCCTGCCGCGGCCCGTGGCCTCGGATATGGTCAAGACCCTGTTTTCCGGTTCCAGCACCCTGGCCGAACAAAGCGAGTTCAGCCCCGTGGAACTGCGGGAAATGGTTTCCAGCCCTGCCGGAACAACCATTGAAGCCATCATCCATATGGACCGCATGGGTGTGCGTGGAGACTTCATCGACGCCATCAGCGTTTGCTGCGAACGCAGCAAGGAACTGGGCAAGACCGACTAGCAACCGAAAGCCAAACAAAGGGCTTCAGTTGTCCATAGACTGCAAAAGTCCTCTGACGGAATCATCCGTTGGAGGACTTTCTTTTGCTTCCTTTCTCTCTTGGAAAAAGGACAATTCTTTACAGATACAGTTGGATCGGGATCAACAGCCGGTACAGGTTGAATCGGCAGCCGGATGTACCCACAACGTTCTTACAACTACCATGTGGAAACACGCTTGGATAAATCGAGATATTCACTTGGGGACAAAAAACAAACCCTCGCCAACTGTTTCAAGAGGCGAGGGTTTGAATCTATCGAGGCAACAAAGCATCCGTGCCTTTATCGCCACATGAGGCCGTGCAGGCACGGATGCTTCAAAATATGAAATTACATCCAGAAAAATGGTGCTGCCATTTCTCCCCAAACGAACTGAAACAGGATCTTTGCACATATTTCCGATGCGCAATTCACTTATCCGCCCGAGCACATAGGGAGGCCCTTATATCCCCAAGGATGGAAAGGACCGGCATGGCACGGGTGTTGTTTGCAACACCCAAAAGAGACAAAAAAAGGCTTGTGGAAACAGGCTATTTTGCTGCGCTTTTCGCGGCTCTCTTTTCCCAAAGCTTCATGTCTTTCATCTTTTTGCGGCGTTCGCGCTGCAGAGCCTTGCACACCAAAGCGCTTTTCTTGGCGTAGCCCCACTTTTCACGATACTCTTCAGGAGTAAGGCCGTGTGTTGCCAAATGCTTCTTGGTGAGAATCTTGAAAGCCTTGCCGCACTCAAGGCAAGTAATGGACTTTTCCTTCAGTGCTTTTTTGGGATCTACAAACGGTACGGATTCTTCAGCTGCAAAAGAAGGTTCACCGATATTTTTTATCCCCTCGGACAGGCTTTTGACCATGGAGATAATTTCCTCTTCCGCCATATTCCGCACGCTGGCCTGCGCTTTTACGATTTCAAGCGCTTCTTTAAGATAGTCTTCCATACGTCATACTCCTTTTTGGAAATACTCCATCGGGCCGGGAGGATTCGTTCAACACTTTGAAAGTGTTTTTATCGAAAGGACTCAAAGCCCAAGTAAAGGCCAACTAATATACATAAATTCAAAAATCAATGTATTTATGTTATGCCTATTAAACAGCGATGAGTTGAACAACAAATCAAAATACAAGTTTGAAAGTTAAATCCCCTTCAAGGCCGGATTGCGTTGATACAAAGAATTGTGATTGCGCTGCAGATCATGCAGATCAAACATCCTGAGATGCAACAAGGCCGACACTTCATTCGAGGACAAAAAGGAATGCGTTTGAAAAACGACACTTTTATGAACCTGTTTGCAAAGCACCGCAGGGGAAACCGACTTCTAGTACGGATGTACCTTCAAAATTCCCGCCGGAAAAAGGTATAATTATCCCGTCATATATTTCTTGAGGATGACCATCGGTCAGTTCGTTCTCCCAGACAGCACACTATAACGTATTCGGCCCGCCCAAGCGCCTAAGACGCTCCGAGCGGGCCGACAATTCATTCAACGCAATGGCTCTTAAAATGCAGCATAGCGAATCAGAAAGAAATAAACATGCATGAGAAGAAACCCGGCAATTCCGGAAACCATGAGCAAGCGCAGCAAGAGCGACAACGTCTTGTGATCCCACACGCCCTGCTCCGGACCAAGGTGCGGCTTTTCTACGAATTCGCCATCGTATTTCGTCCTGCCGCCCATGGAGGCGGAACACAGCCATGCAACGGTCGCCATGGGCCAGCCAGCGTTGGGGCTTTTCATCTTCGCTGCATCGGCCATGATGGACTCGGCCAGCCCCTTCTTGCCTCTTTTGACGAGCCATGCCCCTCCGGCAAGAAACAACGCGCTCAGACGGGCCGGTATGTAGGCCAGAATATCATCGCCTTTGGCTCCGGCCCACCCCAGCTGTTCAAAACGTTCATTGCGGTAGCCCCACATGGAGTCCATGGTGGAAACCATCTTGTACGTCCACATCAGAGCCGGTCCGCCCAAAAGAAGGAAAAAGGCCGGTGCGATAAAGCCATCGTTGAAATTTTCGCTCAGCGTTTCGGCCAAAGCCTTGCGCATGTCGTTTTCGTCCATGGCGTCAGTATCCCGGGATACCAGCTGGCCGACGCGGTTTCGCGCTCTTTCCAGGTCGTTTTGGTCCAGAAGATGGGAAATCTGTTTGCCTTCCTTGAGCAGCTGACCAAGAGCCAGCCCGCTGTAGGCAAAGTACAGAAAAATGGCCCACCCCAGATAGGGAATGTCCACCAGAAAGTTCACGACGTGGAAGACAACGACCACATTCACCACCAGGCAGAGTATTCCGGCGGCTTTGAGATTTTTCCCCATGAATTTGCGAACGGTCCGTTCTTCCCAGTCCAGGGCTTTCCCCAAGAGTTGCACGGGATGAAAGATGCGTTGCGGATCGCCAAGCAACAGGTCCAGAACAAGTGCAGCAAGTGGAATGAAAAACAGAAGTGCGGTGTCCATACGAATGACCTCATTATCTGCATGGTGTAAGGAACGCCCCCACGCCGTACTTTCAGCAAATACTCCAACGAGAAGAGAACAACGGGAAACGAGGCGTGTGAACATAGGTTAAAAAACATACACCGAAACAAAGTGCAAGAAATCAGATTGATTACAACATCCGATTAATCACTTTATTGTTACAAAAAAACAGAGTTCAAATGCAGGATTCTGGAGCGAAAAAGTATTTCGGCAAAGAAATTGCCAGCCCTTCACAACGCCATAAAACAAATTAAATAAGAAATCCGGGGAGATGGAACCCTCCCCGGAACAATGTGTTTTCCTTAGAATGCCTTGCCCTGCAGCCCAGCATGGTCCTCTGGATATGATGGTTGTTCCCTGTTCCGCATTATGCGACACGAGAATTTGTTTTTTTTCGGAAGAACGCAGCCCTTGTCCCTTTTTCAGCTGCCTGCAACTTCCTTGAGGTCGTCCCCCAGATACTCCCGTTCGTTTTCCCCCAGCATGCCCATGGACAGGCAGATAAGCGTCCACAGATGCACCACCGGAAAATGCGCACCGTAATGTTCGGACAAATCGTGAATCTGGGAATGGCAGTTGTGGCATGGAGCAATGCAGTATTGCGCGCCCGTGGCCATAATCTGGTCGTACTTGCGTTTGCCGTAGGCCCGGCGTGCTTCGCTGTAGCCCGATTGCAGAAAACCGCCGCCTCCGCCGCAGCAATAATTGTTGGAGCGGTTGGGCACCATGTCGATGAAGTTCTCCTCGCCCACCACGCTCTTGACCACAAAACGCAGGTCCTCGGCCACCGGATCGCCAAACGACTTGCGGATCAGCTGGCAGGGGTCCTGGACTGTAAACGTCACCTTGAGATCTCTGTTCCAGTCCGAATTTACAGGGAGTTTTCCCTCGCGAATCCAGCGGGCATACATGCGGATAATGCTTTCAATTTCGAAATCAGCCTTGATGTTGAACTTTTGCAGCCCGTACCGGACTGCGAACATCTCGTGGCCTCACTCGGTGTTGAGCCAGTATTTGCAGCCCAGCTCGTGCACACACTCCACCTTGTTGCGGACCACCTTTTCCCAGGCCTTGTCGTCGGCTAAAAACATGCAGTAGTTTTCCGCGGCCCAGCCCCGGTCGCAATAGGTCCAGTCCGCACCTACGGTATGCAAAATCTTCCACAGCGGAACCATCTCGTCCGGTTCTGTTACGGGCTCACGCGAGTTCTGGTTCAGGTAATACTCGGCTCCCACCTTATTCACACGCACCAGCATGTCCTTGAGGCTGGGGTTGTTTTCCCGCACCTCATCGGCCACGTCCTCCACCACGAATTTGAAATCCTCGGCAGAAGCTCCCATGGCGCTGTTTGTCGGCGTGCCAAGGGCCACGTCGCATGATCCGCGTATGCCTTTGGGACGGTCCTCTCGCGGCCACATGGCCCGTGCTTCGTAAATGATCTGCGGAATGTTGATCTGCATGGGACAGGCATAGATGCACCGCTGGCACATGGTGCACATCCACACCCAGGGCGTGGCCGCTATCTCCTCGTCCATCCCCAAAACAGCCATGCGCAGAAATTTGCGCGGGTCCATGTCCTCCAGCCCGGAAGCCGGACAGCCTGCGGAGCACAGCCCGCAGGTGAGACAATGGTTGAGGTTGCCGCCCTCGGGCAGCAGCTCCATGACCTTGTCCCGGAACACGCTCTTGCCATCGGTGATGCGAACGGCTGATTCGCCCATGATGCCCTCCCTGCCAAGACGCGGCGGTAGTTTAAAGCATCGACCGCCCACCAGTTGTGAGCGCAGGCAGTATTGCGGAGGCCGCCACAACGGCAGCCCCCGCGAACCGCGCTATACGGTTTCAGTTTCCTTCACGTTCACCACGTCGCCACTCTGGTCGTACATCAGGCCGCAGCGCAGGTCGAAGTGACGGTTCACGCTCATGGTGGGGCAGCTGGCATTGAGGGCAACCTGGGCAACAGTGGAGCCCATGAACGCCTTTTCAGGATCGGATTCCTTGGAATGGTGGGCCATGATGATCAGATCGGCCTTCTTGAGGCGCGAGAGCTTGAGGATTTCCATGGACGGCTTGCCTTCCCAGCACTCGAAGCCGCAGTTTTCGATGCCGCGTACCCGTGCGCCGTACATGTCTTCCATCCGCCGCCTGGTCTCGTTAATGGCCTGTTCAATGGCCGTCTGGGACGGTGTCTGTCCGCTGTTCCAGGTTTCCAGTTCAATTCCGTTGAAGACGGTCAGGTCGGCCTTGTACTGGCGCGCCATCTGGCCGCCGTAGCTTACGGCGCAATCGGCCTGTTCCGAGAAGTCCGTAGCCACCACGATATTATGGAAGTTGTGTTCGCCGTACGGGGTCTGGCGTGTGACCACCATGACCGGGCAGCGGGCCTTCTGACTGACGCGCTCCAGGGTGCTGCCGGCCATGCCCCACATCTTGGACCGCTTTTCCGCGTACTCCTTGGTGTGGGGGCCCATAATGATGAGGTCCGAGTTCTTCTTGCGGGCCAGCCGCAGAATTTCGGCATGCGGCATGCCGGGAATGACGTCGATTTCGTAGTGTTCCAGCCCCTTGAGCTTTTCCTTGTAATGGTCCTCAATCTGCGCCTTGATCTTTTCGGCTTCACCCGACGGAATAAGGTGCTCTATGGAACCCCAGCCCTGCGCCATGCCACACACATGGACGATATAGAGCTTGGCGTCGAAGCGCTGCGCGAACCCGAAGGCTGCGTCAGCCGCACATTCACAAATTTCCGAAGGCGTTACTGCCAACACGATGTCCTTAAACATGGCTGTCCTCCTTGGGTTGCAGGACTTGCGGACAATACCGCGGACATATCCTCATCACCCGTTTATGCAGGTTCGGTCGCTGCAGCCGCCGCTCCCGCAAAAAGTATCTCCTCCAAACGCGTGGTCATGGTCAGGTTGGTGCCAAGACGCATGGCCGAAGCGCTCATGCCCATGGCAAGCCCCATGATCTGGGGCAGGTACAGCACAGGCACCTCCTGCCTGTGTCCTCCCGCCCTGGACGCCTCCCGCTGGTAGGCTTCCAGATTCATCTGGCACATGGGACAGACAGTGGCGATGACGTCCGCATCTGCCGCCGCATCCAAAATGCGGTTTACAGAAACCAGAGCGGCTTTACGCTTGGTGGCCATAAGCGAGGCCCCACAGCACTTCCCGGCCTGGTCCCAATCCAGACTCCGCGCTCCCATGGCCCGAATGATCGGCTCCATGGAGCAGGGACGCTCAGGATCGTCGAACACCGGATAAGGCCGCAAAATCTGACATCCGTAGTATGGGGCAATAACCAGGCCTTCCATGGGATGCGATACCGACTGCCGAATGTTGTCCTCGCCAAAGTCGTTCAGCAGCACATCCAGCAAATGGCGCACCCGTCCGGTAAACTCGTAGTGCATGCCCTCAATATCCAAAATCTCGTCCAGCTGTACGGCCAGTTCCTTGTCGTGCTGCACTTCCTGGGTAACGCGCAGATGGTTCAGGTAGCAGGCGCTGCATGGCACCAGCACGTCCGCTCCCGGCATCTGCTGCTGGCTGAGCACCAGATTGCGGGCGGGCAGACTGTAGGAAAGGAGCCTGCTGACCGAATCCACGGCACTGGCCCCACAGCAGGTCCAGTCCTCGATCTCACGCAAATCGCTTCCCAATCCGGCCATGACCAGACGGGTGGACACATCGAACTCGCTGGCGCTTTCCGTAAGCGAACATCCCGGATAGTAAGCGTACATCATGGCAGCTTCTCCATTTCGGCAACCTTGGCAAACATAAGCGCCAGCTTGCCCTTCCCCTTGTAGTGGGAGGCCGCCAGCGGATGTATCTTGCCAGCGACCATCATGCGCATGCCCAAAGGGGCAAACTGCAAGGGCAGCAACGGGTCCTTCATCTCCATGAAATACTCCGTCATCAGCCCGGTTTCACGCACCCGCCCGTTCCTGCGAATGTTGTCCACAAACACACGGTAAAAACCGGTCTTCCTGTTTTGCTCCCTGGTTCCGCAAGCCGAGGAAAGGCGCTTCAGCGCGGACATGCCCTCGGTGACGGAAATGCCGCGCGGACATCGCACCGTGCAGGTGTAGCAGGACGAACAAAGGGCGTAGGTCTTGCTGGCAAGAACTTCTTCCAGTTGGCCGGAAACCACCTTGCGCCACATGGCCCGGGGCGAAATGTCCATGGAGTGCACATTGGGGCAGCCCGCCGAACACGTACCGCACTGCATGCAGCCATTGACCATTTCACGCAGTTCGGCAAAGGCCTTCCGGACCGTCTCTTCCTTGTCGCATCGGGACATGCCTTGACGCGCGCTCATACAGACTCCTTCCGGTGCCGCCACCGGTGTCAGACCTTTTCTGTTTCCTTCCTGCCCGCCACCACGCCCATAAGCGCCGAGTCGATGACCGCCATGATCTGCTCGTCCCGGAACCCGCGCATGACGCTGGCGCTGTTGGGACAGACCGCCGTACACGATCCGCACCCCTGGCAGAGCAGCTCGTCCACCACAATACGGTCGTGTTCCATATCCATACGGCGAGCGCCGTACGGGCAGACATCAATGCACAGGCCGCAGCGCGAGCAGAGTGTCTGGCGGACCTCGGCCACCACGTTTCCGCAGGTCAGGCGCTGTTCCGAAAGAATGCGCATGGACCGTTGAGCCGCGGCCTTGGCCGAGGCTATGGTCTCACTCATGTTTCCCGGAGCACGGGCCACACCGCAGGTGAACACCCCCTGCTTGAGGAAATCCACCGGACGCCACTTGGATTCGGCCTCACGGAAAAAGCCGAACTGGTCCAGCTCCACGCCGAACATCTCTGCCAGATCGGTTACGTCGTTGGGCTCCAATCCCGCGGACAGCGCCACCAGATCGGGCCGCAGCTCGATTTCACGCTGAAGAACCGGCTCAAAGGCGCGCAGAACAATATGTCCTTCCTCCACGCTTACCTGAGGCGGCCGTTCCGGTACGTAACGGATGAAGACAGCGCCCAGCTTGCGGGCCTCTGTGTAGTATTGCTCGGAAAAACCGTAGCTCATGATGTCGCGATAAAAGACGTAGACCGGCAAATCGGGCCGCTTGCGCTTGAGGTGCAGCAGGTTCTTGAGAGCGGAAGCGCAACAGATCCGGCTGCAATAGTTGCGGTCCTCGGTGCGCGAACGCCAACACTGGATCATGGCCACGCTGTTCAGAGAGCCGGTGTCGATTTCACCGGAGGCCAGCTTGTGTTCCAGCTCCAATTGGCTGTAGACGTTCTTATGTACGCGATATCCGTACTCATAAATACGCGACTCGTGCCCCCCCGTTGCCAGGATGCTCACCCCGTGCTCCACGGGCAGTGCGCCGTCGTCCGTGGACACCACGCTCATGAACCGCCCTGCCCGTCCCATGGAAAGGACGACACGGGCATCGGTGTGCACGGTGATGTTGGGATGCTTGCGCACCTGCTCCACCAGCTCCAGCATGTGATGCTGGGGATCGTTCCCTTCCAGGGTGTAACGGAGATTCATGGCGTTGCCGCCCAACTCCTCGGCACGTTCCACCAGAGTTACCGAGTAGCCGTGGTCGGCAATGCTCATGGCCGCGGTCATTCCGGCCAGTCCGCCACCCACCACCAGAGCCTGCCGGACCACCTGCTGGGGCGGTGGCAGAGGCGAAGGGTCGGCACGTTCCAGCCTGGATGCAGCCATGGACAACCGCGAAAGCACGTTGTCGAACACGGCCTCGCGGGTGGTCTCGTCCATACCCACCACCGGAGTATAAATGTCCACCACGTCCATAAGTGACGGATTGAGTTGCAACTCCCGTCCCAGTTCACGCAACTTGGGCACGTAGGCGTACGGCATGCACGCACCAATGACGATACGGTTGGGGGCCAGCTCTTCGGTCAATTCCCGTATCTGCGCCCAGCCTTCGCCTGTGCATGTACGCTTTATGCGAGCAACGCCCACGACCGAACTGATATTGCGCAGCCGCTCTTCCAGGGCGTCCATGTCCAAACTGTTTTCCAGCGTCGGACAGTCGTGACACAGGGCAATGAAGGTCCGCGCCCGCTTGCGCGAAACATCACGGTATTCGGGTTCTGGATCGGGGGTGCGTTCCTTGAGCGGCGAATAGAGATTGATAAGCCGGGAAGCTCCGGCCGCTGCCGCCCCAGCCGTGATGACGCTTTCCGCGATGTCGCGCGGCGCACCGGCCGAACCTGCGGCGAAAACGCCCAGCCGCGTGGTGCGCGAGGGGCCGAATTCCTCGGTCAGCAAAAAGCCGTGGCTGTTGCGTTCCACACCCGCTGCCTCGGCCAGGCGGGCCGCATTCCGGGGCGGACGCGCCCCGACAGCCAGCACCATCATATCGAACTTTTCAGGAACCAGCTGGCCGTCGCTGTTCATGTATTCCACGGCCAGCTCCCCCTGCGGATTGAGCGGGTCGGCCGCAATAACAGAATGGATGCGGCTGTTGATAAGACGCACGCCGTTCCTCTCGGCCTTGGCCTTGTAGCTCTCGAACTCCTTACCAAAGGTCCGCATATCCATGTAAAAGACGGTCATCTCCACATCGGGTCCAAGGGCCTTGCGAGCCAGCATGGCTTCCTTGAGCGAAATCATGCAGCAGATGGACGAGCAATAGTTTGCACCGGTCTTGAGATCTCGCGAACCGACACATTGTAGCCAGGCGATACGCTTGGGCTTGCGGCCCGTGCCCGGAATTTCCAGCTTGCCGCCGGTAGGCCCGGTACCGCTGAGCATGCGCTCGAACTCCACGGAAGTGACCACGCCCGGATACTGTCCATAGCCCAGCACATCGGCCACACCGTTGGGGTCGTTGGACGGATCGTAGCAGGAAAAGCCTGTTGCCAGGATGACGGAGACCACGTCCAGGTCGAGCATGTCGTCGGAAACAAGCCGCATGTAGAGCTTGTCCAGCCAGGGGACAAACCGCTTATGCACGAACGGACGCACCGCATATTCCAACACGCCCATGCGCAACAATTCGGCGGCATCCTCACGCTGTTCTGTCGTTCCCACCAGCACGATGGGAAGGCCGGGATTATATTCCAGGCAGCGGGAAACCACGCGTTCCAGGTCCACGCCGGGAGTATCCATGTCCAGCAGCAGCATGGATACGTTGCCTCCGCCTGTCACCTTGTCCAGAACCTCATCCCCCGTGGCTGCATGGTCCAGCGGGAAGTTCAGATCTCCCAGCCATTGGACCAGCTCGGCGTAGCCCTTCTCGTCCGTACCGGCCACAAGAATGTTGAATTCTTTGCGCTGGTCGAAGAAGAAATCGATGGCCCCTGTGGGGCAGGCCTCGTGGCACTGCCAACAGCGGACGCAATTATCCAGATCCACCACATAATGGTTAGGAATGTTGTGCGGCACGGGAAGGTGGGCTGCGCCGCGCATGCTCAGCCCGGCGTTGAACTCGTTGGGCACGCGCACCGGGCAGATGGCCTCGCATTCGCCGCAGCCTATGCACCGAGACGGGTCCACAAAGGTGGACCGCTTGCGCAGCCGTGCCTGAAACTTGCCGGGCTCGCCTTCCAGTCGGTCCAATTCCGTGGACAGGTACAGGTCGATGTTCTTGTGAAAAAGCCCCTTGCGCATGCAGAACTGGCTGGAGGAGTCGCGTTCCGCCAAAGGAAGCATCTTGCACATGCCGCAGTGGTCGCTGGGGAATTGGTGGTCAAGCTGGGCGAGGATGCCGCCCAGATGCGGCGCAGCATCTATAAGCGCCACCTTTTGGCCGGTTTCGGCCAAATCCAGGGCTGCCCGGATGCCTCCTATTCCGGCTCCAACCACCAGGGCTGCGTAACTCTTTCTCATGATCTGCGCTCCTTGCCTCTCCCTGTCGGAATGCCCGCAGGATGACGAACGTTCAATCCACCATTCCTCCGGTAACCTCGGCGAATTCCTTCTCCTGAAACACGGTAAGGGGCGGAGGCTCTTCCAGACTGCGCCCGGCTTGATAATCAAAGGCATTCTGAACGCCATGGGCCACGGTGCGGAACAGCTCCATAACCGGCACGTTGTTGGGGCAGGCATTGGAACACTGTCCGCATCCCACGCAGGAGGCGCTCATGTGGGCCAATCTGGTCATGTGGTAGAACAGGGTATCCGTGGGCATGCGAATGGCCCCCCGCGTCTGCGCCCAGGTCTGGTACTGCCAGGGCTTGTGGTCGAAGACGTCGGTAACGAAAACGCATTCCTTGCAGTAGCAAACCGGGCAGGCCACCCGGCAGTTGTAGCAATTGATGCAGCTGGAAAGATAATCGGCCAGCTTGGGCATGCTTTCCACGGCTTGGGAAGTTTCTGCAAACATGGCGTCGCGAAAGGCCGTGCGTTCCTCTATGAGCTGCTGCACGGCGTTGTTCCGTGCGCTCTGGTCGCCCGCATCGGGCAGTCCCAGCCGATTGATCAGCCCTTCGCCGCGTGGCGTCTTGGCCACCAAAGGCAGGCAATCCCCCATGTCCGCGCCCAGCGTGCCAATAATCAGGTCCGCCTCTTCGGGCACGGGGTGCTCGCAGGCCTTGCAGGCCTTGGCAAGCTGCGTATCCCCTCCCCCGGAGGCCAAAAATTCACGGCTGGCCTCCTCGGGATTGCGCCCGTTCAACCAAACAGGATACTGCATGTTTTCCACCGCTCCCATACAGTCCACGCCGATGAGCAGAACGTTTTCCATGCTGCCCTGGTTGAGTTTGACCAGCTCCACAAAGGCCCGTATTTCGCAGGGACGCAGCACGGCCACGCCCATTCCGTCGGTCTCGCCGTTGGTCAAGCGGGCCACCAGCTTGGCCGCGTTGAGCGGATAGTACGGGCTGAACGGGTCCGCGCTCTGCAGGGCCGAAGGATCGGTGACGAGCGACGGCATGACCGTGTTGCCTCCGTGTCGGGGCACCAGGATGGACTGTGCCTCGCCCTTTTCCAGCAGCGTTGCCAGGAAATCGCGCACAGCGCCCATGGCTCCGCCTTCTCCGATATTCAGTCTGGCTGTGGTTCCCATGGTCGGCTTTCCTCCTTAAACAACCTGCATCCCGGCGGCTTCGCCCGGACCGAGTTCGCGAATTTCCTCCACCAGATGGTTCACGGTTTCGGCAAACTCGTTGCCCTCACTGGCGCCCACCCAGGTCAGCTTCACCCGGCGCTCGTCAATGCCGAACCGTCCCAGAATCTCCTTGAGCAGCTTTACCCGGCGCCGCGCCTTGTAATTGCCGTTGATGTAGTGGCAATCGCCCGGATGGCAGCCGCTGATGAGCACGCCGTCCGCCCCGGAAAGCAGCGACTTGATGATGTACTTGGGGTCCACCATCCCGGTGCACATCATGCGCACCAGCCGGACATTGGGCGACTGGACCATGCGCGCCGTACCGGCCAGGTCGGCCGCGGTATACGTGCACCAGTTGCAGACAAAGGCCACGATGGTGGGATCAAATCCGTTCTCAGACATTGTCTTCTCCCTCCCGGCGGATTATGCGGTGACGTTTGCGGTTTCTTTGTGTTCCTCTGCCTGCGGCCTGCCAGACGCCTTCCCAGACGAATCACCAGACGGTTCCGCCACCGGCCCGGGCGGCAGGAAGGGATCGAACTCCAGCAGCCCCTCGATTTCAGCGAATATCTGACGTTCGTTAAAGTGCCTGATCTGGGCGGCTCCGCTGGGACAATGCCCGGCGCAACTGCCGCAGCCCTTGCACATGGCCTCGTTGACCACGGACACGCCCCGGCGTTCGTCGAACTCGATGGCCGAGTACGCGCACAGGCCGATGCAGGCCTTGCAGCCGATGCAGATATCCGGGTTGATCCACGATGTGGTCGGAGAGATGTCCACTTCCCCCTTGGCTGCCAAAGCAATGGCCTTGGCAGCAGCCCCGGAAGCATGGGAGACGGCGTCGGGAATATCCTTGGGCCCCTGACAGCTGCCGCCGATGAAGATGCCGTCCGTAGCCGTGGAGACCGGCCCGAGCTTGGGGTGTTCTTCCAGAAAAAAACCGTCCTGCCCCACGGATACGCCGAAGACGCGGGCCACCTCTTCGGCATCGGCCCTGGCCTGCATGGCCGAGCACAGGATGACCATGTCCACAGCCACACGCACCGGCTCGCCCAGCAGGGTGTCTTCCGCCACCACAACCAGCTTGCCTTCCTCTGGAGTGCCCACGCCCCCCTGCACCACTTCGGCTGGCCGGCCGCGCACGAAGTTCACTCCCTCCTTCTGGACCCGATGGAAGAACTCCTCGTAGCCCTTACCGAAACAACGCATGTCGATGTAAAAGTTGGTGACGTCTATATGGTGCCCGACCTTGTCCTTGAGCAGGTGGTCGTACTTGAGCGCGTACATGCAGCATACTCGCGAGCAGTACTCGTGATAGTTGACGTCGCGGCTGCCCACGCAATGAACAATGGCCGCGCTCTGGGGTGGCGTTCCGTCCTTGAGCACGATCTTCCCACCCGTGGGACCGACCGCATTGTTCAGCCGTTCGAACTGCAACGCGGTGTAGACGTTATCCAGCCGCCCGAATCCGTACTGCTTCAGCGGCGTGGGATCGAACACATCGTACCCTGTGGCCAGGATGATGCTGCCCACGTCCAGCTGGATCTCGACCGGCTCCTGATTGAAGTCGATGGCACCGGAAGGACAGTTCTTTTCACAGGCTTTGCAGCGCCCCTTCTGAAAAAAGATGCAGTTATCGGCGTCCACCACCGGCGTATTGGGCACGCTCTGCGGTGAATTACGGAAGATCGCCCGGCGCTTGCCCATGCCTTCCTCGAACTCGCTCTCCACCTTCTTGGGACACTTTTCCAGGCACAAACCGCAGCCCGTGCACTTGTTCATGTCCACATAGCGGGGCTTCATGCGCACCGTGGCCGTGTAGTTGCCTACAAAGCCATTAACTTCCGTAACCTCGCTCCAGGTCATGAGGTTGATATTGGGGTCCTGGGCCACAGCCACCATCTTGGGGGTGGATATACAGGCCGCACAGTCCAGGGTTGGAAAAGTCTTGTCGAACTGGGCCATATGGCCGCCTATGGAAGGTGCGCGCTCCACCAGGTGTACCTTGAGTCCGGACGAGGCGCAGTCGAGCGCCGCCTGGATGCCTGCGATGCCACCACCTACAACCAGAATGTCGGGATGCACATGTTCCTGGCGGGAGAAGAGTTCTTCGTGATGGTTGACCCTGTCCACGGCTCCGGCCACCAGATGCATGGCCTTGGTGGTGGCTTCGTCCGGGTCCTCCGTGACCCAGGAGCAATGCTCCCGGATACAGGTCATGTGAAAAAGGTAGGGATTGAGTCCGCCCCGCAGGCAGGCGTTGCGAAAGGTCTTTTCGTGTAACCGGGGCGAACAAGAGGCCACCACAACCCGGTTGAGCCCCATGTTGCGGATGTCGTTGATGATCATGTCCTGACCGGGATCGGAGCACATGAACTTGTAGTCCCGGGCCACGGTCACGTTGCGCAGGGTTGCGGCAAACCCGGCCACGGCTTCGGGATTCACCTTTCCCGCAATGTTTGTCCCGCAATGACAGACATACACTCCGATTCGGTTGGCCATGGCATGATCTCCCTGGTTTGCTCGTTCCTATTGCGTCAGCGTTTTCCCGGATCACTCCCGTTGTGCAGGGCCAGGGTAAGCTCCCCGACCAGCCGTTTGAGCCGCTCATTTTCCCTTTGCAAAGCGGCGACGTCCTGGTCGGGACGGTTTGCTTCAAACACAGTGGGCGAGCGTTCCAGCAAAATTTCGCGCCAGCGGTAATACTGGCTGGGACACAGGCCAAACTCGTTACACAACTCGCCCACAGGTCTGCCACTCAGCCCTTCCAGAACGATATGCGCCTTGGTTTCCGGATCCCATTTTCTGCGCTTCACGTCGGCTCCCCGCAAATGTCCCAGCAAATATCCCAGCCTGTGCAATACTGCTTAACCAAGAAGCATGCCGACGAATAAAATTCGTTTTATTCCATATGGTTAGCATTTTCTTGGCGAGCCCAATAGCCATACAGCAAGCAAAAAAGCCCAACTTTACTGGTAAATTTGTATCGTACCGCAGGATTATGTCTTGAGGAGCAAGACAAGCAAAAGAAAAGTACACAGAATATTTTTTATTTTCTCAATATTTAAATATGTTACAAAGGATAAAAAATAAAAATTAGGAAATTTCTGGAAGACTTTGCTCCGTCTTGCAACGCAAGACACAAACAAAACGCATACGGGATTTCCTTGACATAACATGTTGTTTTAGATGCATAGTGGATAGGAACCCCCGACAATAGGGAGCCTTCATGAACAGGAAAGGTTCCGACGAGTTCGCCGACACAAACGGCGTAACCGGTTCTTCTGCCGGAACAAAAGAAGGCGCGACCTGCCCCTTCCCCTGTCCCGGCGAAACCGAATACATGCTTCTGGCCCACTCCCTCCTGGCCGGAACCCTGGACTTCGCCCTTCTGATAGACGAACAGGGGATAATCCTGACCGCAAATGATAATTGCGGAGAATTTTTCGGGTATTCCACCGCCGACCTGTATGGACGATGTATTCTGGACGTCCTGCCCCCATCCACAGGAAAAGCCTACCATCTTTATCTTCAGCAGGCCCTGCGCACCGGGGAGCCCCTGCATTTCAGTGACATCTCCCGCAAAGGCAGAGTCTACAGCACCAAAATACATCCGCTGCACAACGAATCCGGCGCAATCATCCGGCTGGCAATATTTGCGCGCGACGTCAGCTTGGAAAAACACGCCGAACGCCAGCGTCTGCTTCTGGCTACCGCCCTGGAAAACGCAGCCGAGGCCATTATCATCATGGACCGGGAACTGCGCGTGGAATATGTGAACCAAACCTTCGAGAGCATGACCGGCTATCCGCAAAGCCAGATAAAGGGACGGTGCTTGGACTTTATTTACGCGAACGAACAGCAGCGCGAACAATATGGCATCATCAAAGCATGGATAACCCAAGGTGAGGTTTGGGCCGGGCGTTGTGCCACCACCAACCGGGACGGAACCTCCTTTGAGTGCGCCAAGACCGTATCCCCCATCCGTGGACAGCATGGCGTGGTGGTAGGATTCGTGAGTGTCTGGCGCGATCTGGCCCAGATTTCCGAATTGGAACGCCAGCTGCGTGAAGCCCAGAAAATGGAAGCCATAGGCACGCTTGCCGGAGGGATAGCGCACGATTTCAACAACATTCTAAGCCCCATCATGCTCCATGCCGAACTTGCCATATCGCAATTGCCCCCGAACGACCCCGTACTCGACTCGCTCAAGCAGATTATGGAGGCGACCAAACGCGCGGCAAATCTGGTGGATCAGATTCTGAACATCAGCCGTAAAAAAAGCACGGACACCCCTGTACCCTTTTCCCTTGGGGCTCTGGTCAAGGAATGCATCAAACTGTTGCGCCCATCCCTGCCCGCTTCCATCGCCATCACTTACCACCCTGCCGTGGAGCAGGACGTCATCGTGGCCGATCCCACGCAGATTCATCAGGTCATCATGAATCTGTGCACCAACGCGGCGCACGCTCTTGAACCCCAAGGCGGAGGCGAGTTGTCCATTTCCGTTTCCCGTGTGGACAATGTTCCGAACCCGCAAGAAAACAGAAAATATCCTCCGTATCCCGCGCTGACTCCGGGGCCATACCTCAAGCTCACGGTCCGGGACAACGGACCAGGCATTCCCCAGGATGTAATAGACAAAATTTTCGACCCTTTTTTTACCACCAAAAAATCCAAGGGCACGGGATTGGGATTGTCCGTTGTGCGGGGCATTGTTTCACGTCACAAGGGAGCGGTTCTGGTAGATAGCCGCCCCAGGGCGGGGGCCAGATTCCATGTACTCCTGCCTTGCCCCGAAGAAGCTCTCAGCACCCGGGCGGAGCTTCCCGCCCCATCCGGCAACGCTCCCCTGGGCAACGGGGAACGCATCCTGTTGGTGGATGACGACGAGGCCGTGGCCGGAAGTTTGGCCGCCACGCTCCTGCAATTGGGCTACGAGGTGCGGGTAGCCCGTTCCAGCCGCCGCGCCCTGGAAGTTTTCACCAGTGATCCAGAATATTACAACGTGATCATCACGGACCTGACCATGCCCGGAATGTCCGGGGACGAACTTGCCGCCCACTTGCACGATATTCATCCGGCCATCCCCATAATCCTGGGTTCCGGAAGCCTGCCAGAAAAAGACGAAATCCGTGCCATCCCCGGCGTACGTCTGGCCTTGGGGAAACCGTACGATAGCGCGCGTCTGGCACAGGCTATACGGCAGGTTCTGGATACTGAAGATGAGTTGAATATCCCCGTATTCCAACCACGGTGAGGCTATGTCCGAAATACTGCTTATAGACGACGACAAAGCCATCTGCCAGGCCATTGCCATGGTTCTGCGCTCCGCCGGGCTGAAATCCGGAATGGCACACACTCTCAAAGAAGGCCGCGACCTCGCCCGCCAGAACAATTACGACGTGGTTGTGCTGGATGTGATGCTTCCGGACGGTAATGGCTTGGGCGCCATTCCCGATTTGCGGCAGGCCCCGTCTCAGCCGGAAATAATCATTCTGACCGGCGCGGGCGACCCTGATGGCGCGGAGCTGGCAATCCGCAGCGGCGCCTGGGACTACATCACCAAGCCGCCCACCATGAACAAAATAAAGCTCACGGTGCAGCGCGCGCTGGACTACCACGAGAGCAAACGACGCCGTACCCCGCCTGTGCTCAAACGCTGTGGCATTATTGGCGAGTCCGCCCCCATGCGCGACTGTCTGGACCAGGTGTCCAGGGCGGCGGCCTCGGATGGCGAAGTGCTCATCACCGGCAGCACCGGTACGGGCAAGGAACTTTTCGCAAAGGCCATCCACGTGAACAGCAACCGAAGCGAAGGCGACTTCATTGTGGTGGACTGTGCCGCCCTGCCGGAAAAGCTTGTGGAAAGCATGCTCTTCGGCCACGAACGCGGAGCCTTTACCGGTGCGGACAAACGCTTTGACGGCCTTATCCGCAAGGCACACAAGGGAACCCTGTTTCTGGACGAAGTCGGCGAACTGCCGCTGCCGACCCAACGGGCCTTTTTGCGGGTATTGCAGGAACATACGTTCAAGCCGGTGGGAAGCACCGAGGAAGTGGGAAGCGATTTTCGCGTGGTGGCCGCCACCAACCGGAATCTGGATGAAATGGTCGCCAAGGGGATGTTCCGCAAAGACCTGCTCTTCAGGCTGCGGACCATTCACATCGGCCTGCCCGAACTCAAAGACAGACCCGAAGACATCCACCCGCTCATAAGCCATTACGTCAGCCGTCGCTGCTGGAAACTCTCCATCCCCAACAAACGATGTTCCCCGGAATTCGTGGACGCCTTGCGCCAATATAGCTGGCCCGGCAACGTACGCGAGCTTATCGGAGCGCTGACCAGCAGCATTGCCACAGCTTCGGACGATCCGGTTCTGTTCGCCCGCCACCTGCCCACGGACATACGTGCCAGCGCCGTCCGTTCCACGCTGCAGGCGGAGCGGCAAGGCGGGGAAGTCTGTGCCAACGAAGATTGCGCACCTCTTTCACTAACGCACGGCTCACCGGAAGATTTTCCACGGCTCAAAGACTTCCGTGAGGCAACCATACACAATGCCGAACGCAACTACCTGCGCCATCTCCTGGCGCTTACGGAAGGGAAGATAGCCGCTGCCTGCAACGTGTCGGGACTGTCCCGCGCCAGACTGTACGCACTGCTGAAAAAATATGGCCTGCGCAAACACCCATAAATTTTTTTCGTTTGCTCCACCTTTTTCCCTTTTCCAGGACTGGCGCCACGCCCCGGTCAATGATATCGCCTAGCAAGTAGGGCAAGCGCCGTGCGCAAGCCGAATAGAAAGAAAAAAAGCTCCCCCATCAACTCAAATTCACTTAGCTGTTCAGGAGCCGACATGTCGAAGAACTCTGCGCATCCCCACGTGTGGACCATGGCTTTCGTGGTCACCGGCAACCTCATCGGAGCGGGTATTCTCGGATTGCCCATCAATACGGGACTGGCCGGGCTTGTTCCCGCTCTGGTCGGCAACGTGGTGATGTGGCTGCTGATGTTGACCACCGCCATTGTGCTGTCCGAACAAAAAAGTCTGACGGAAAACAAAACGCGGACCTCCCCACTTTTTTCCGGGCCGAATTGGGGCAGGTGGGCAAATGGATAACCGTCGTCGCCAACATGATCATCCTGTACGGTCTGCTTGTGGCCTACCTGAGCGGCGCGGGGTCCATCCTCCACAGCCTCTTCCATGGCGGTTCCGGCGACCTCTTCATGTTGATATTCTTTTTGATAGCCACCACTCTTACCCTGTTCGGAATGGCCGTCATCCGCAAAGGCAACGCCATTTTCATGCTGTTGCTCTGGGTAACCTTCACCATTTTGGTGTTCATGGTGGGCGACCACATGGATACGCGGCGGCTGGCCTTTACGGACTGGGGTTTCCTGCCTGTAGCCCTGCCCATCATGGTAACGGCCTTTCATTTCCACAACCTTATTCCGTCGCTGTGCCGCTCTCTGGATTTCGACAAAAAGGCCATCCGCAAGGCCATGTTCACCGGTACGGTCATCGGCCTGGTTATGAACGTGCTGTGGACATTTGTGGTTATCGGCGCCCTGCCGCTCAACTCCGACAGCAAAAGCTGCATCTACTACGCCTTCCAGAACAATGA
This sequence comes from Desulfovibrio sp. 7SRBS1, assembly GCF_049723905.1. Lineage (NCBI taxonomy): Bacteria > Pseudomonadati > Thermodesulfobacteriota > Desulfovibrionia > Desulfovibrionales > Desulfovibrionaceae > Desulfovibrio > Desulfovibrio sp. 7SRBS1. The sequence continues at coordinate 1,280,906 of NZ_JBJKFD010000001.1, forward strand.
ACCGGCCACCATTCCGCTGTCCCAGATGCTACACTCCCCCATGTTCACCATCTGTGCGCTGCTGTTTGCACTGCTGGCCATAACCACATCGTACATGGCAAACGGAACAGCCCTTAAAAGCTTTATCCGCGACCTTACCTCCACGCACCTGGGCATAACCAATGAATGGATTGTGGCGGCCCTGGCCTTTTTGCCACCCCTTGTCATCACGGTGCTCTTCCCCAACCTGTTTCTGCAGGCCCTGAACATCGTGGGCGGAGTGGGCATCAACACCATTTTCGGAATCCTGCCGGGTATACTGCTCATCAAACAGGGGGGCCGCGCCCGAATGCTCGGCTACCTGCTGCTGGTCGCATTCTCTTTTGTCATGGTCTTTGAACTGGGGCAGGAATTCGGCCTGATATCCTTGCAGCCCGACGCTGAATACTGGAACTATCCGCTCAAGAATCCGTACTAAAATAAACAGGGCAGAGGTGGAATTTCCCCGCCTCTGCCCTGTTCTGTCTTTTGCAGAAACTGCCCCAAAGGCTTACCAAGACATTAAATACCTCTTTCAATATAGAATACGACATGCTAATTTTAATCATGTCGTACCTCACGCAACTTTTGCAGGACCCGCTTGCTTTTGGGAAGAAATATCCCATGCTCACTTTGCTCCAAGAAATTGGAAATCCGCGGGCTGCTTTATCCCTTCAGAGCAGCAGTTCACTTATCCCTGCCTATGAAGTCAAAAAACATATACGGGCAGATTATTTCAGCCTTAGAGACGGCCTGCTGCCGGGTGTACTCTCCCTGATTCCTACCGACAATACCGACCCGGACGGTAAATTTTGCTATTGGCTTCCCTGGGCAAGGGACGCGATACTGAAAACCGAATTGCGCCCCCAAGAAAATATGCCGGAAATACCCGAACTGTTTTTTACGGCCACCTTGGATGGTTGCAGCGTGTTCTTTAAAGGCGACCCTCATTTTCCCGTAGTCTATCATGCCAATGCCGAAAACATATCCAAAACTGTCAACCGCCCCAAAACAAGAAAGGAATTCCGGCAACGATACACTGCAACCGGTGAATGCATGCGCTCCATGCATGAAACGCTAGCGTTGGAAGAAGGCCTGCATGAACTTTTTCTTGATGCATCCGTGCGCTTCGCAGAAAGACAAATTCCAAAAATCTCCACGACATCCGTAAGCCCCATGGACTACATGGGCGTGGAGCATTCGCCGACCTGGCGCACCATGATACCAAAGGAAGATAGACCCCTTCGTTCCATTATCGACAGCCCCAAAAAATTCACAATAGAGGTCGGGACAAAGAGCGGATTTGTATTTGGTGTGTGCAAAAACAAAAACTGGAAATTTTATCTGCAAAAACAGGCAGACGTCACGATTTTTCAGTGGGATTACCATCGCCAAGCCGAGTCTTTCGGCAAATTGCGCACCTTTGCAAGCTATATCAACCCTGTAGATTATTGGCGTTGGGCTTTTTCCACGAAAGTAAGGTACAAATCCTATCAAATCCCCATGTCCTGCGAAGAAGTCTGGCCTTCGGGAGCTGGTCAGGTCATGATCTAACCCCAATTTCAGCATACAAAAATGGCGCGGTACTTTCGTACCGCGCCATTTTTTATTCAGTATCTGTGACTGGCCTACCAGTTGGTGGCTTTCACCTCAAAATGAGCCTGGGGATGCAAGCAGGCGGGACATACGTCTGGGGCCTTGGTTCCCTTGTGCAGGTAGCCACAGTTGCGACAACGCCAGACGATTTCTCCGTCTTTCTCGAAAACCTTTCCATTTTCGATGTTTGCAATCAACGCCTTGTAGCGTTCTTCATGGTATGCCTCGGAAACACAAATGTTGCGGTACATCTTGGCAATTTCGGGGAAGCCTTCTTCCTCGGCAACATCGGCAAAGGCAGGGTACAGGTCGGAATGTTCCTCGTGCTCACCGGCAGCGGCAGCCATCAGACACTCCAAAGTGGTACCCATTTTTCCTGCGGGGTAACTGGCAGTAATCTCCAGCTCTCCGCCTTCCAGGTACTTGAACATACGCTTGGCGTGTTCTTTTTCGTGGTTCGATGTTTCTTCAAAGATATGGCTTATCTGCACATATCCTTCTTTTTTGGCAATAGAGGCGGCGTAGGTGTAGCGATTGCGAGCCTGGGATTCGCCAGCAAAAGATTTAAGCAAATTCTGTTCGGTACGGGTTCCTTTTACGGACTTGGACATTTTTTTCCTCCAGATAGAATGTAGGTTATGCCGTTTTTTTGTGAACGGCTTTTCTTCAACTGAACAGGAAGAATTCCTATTTAGTTTTAACCCTCAAGTCAACCCACAAAATAAAAAAACTTTCTTTTCATACCCCAAAATTCAATCCCGTGTACAGGGGCCCGGCAATCTACAAATGACGCTCATCCTAAGCGAAACAATAAAAAAGTTCACCTTTACACTCTTTACTGGTAGATAAAAACAAAAGTTTATGAGTTGTAGCAAATAGTTTCTCACTTTTATTTTCCCTTAATCGTTCTTGATCCACCCGCGGCAGGACACAAGGGGAAAGCCAGCTGTAACCGGATATGGGAGGTTGTATTTTATGAATGTCCCCCCCAGTACAGATGCACGATGGGAGGAAATCATCACAGGCCAAAAGACGTACACCCTCAAGTTTTTGGCTGCGAAAATTCTTCTAGGGCGGTTGAGGCGCAAGATACAGGCGGATGGTCCCTCCGTCAATACCTCCGAGGCGGTCAAGGAGCTTCACGCTCTGTTTACGAAGAATAAGGACAACGCCTCAGCCAAAGAAGACCTCAAAAACTTGTTCGGTTAGGAGGGGATATGCGACAGATGTTACTTGGCCTCAAAGAAACGATAGATGAGATTGCAGCCGGAAAGACTTTGTTGTTGGCAGGCGATGAAGGCCTTCTTGCGCAGCTTCCGAAAGGTAGTTGGATTGGCGGCACCATTCCTTATTTTATTTCAACAGATCAGGGAGGGCTGCTCTCCAGCGACAAGATCTTTGTAACTGATATATCGGATATTGCAGAATCGGTTATTCTGAAAAAATATACTGAGGATACCCTCGAAACTGTCTACCAGGACGCAGGCGACGGTGGTTTCAGTTTTATAATCATTCCTGCCTCCAGCCCGGCGCACATTTCCTTTGCACTCAATGCCCCCAACTACAGCGATTTTGGCTCACAGCCGCTTGTGGGCTGGATTTCCGGTGTAAAACTGGATGACCTCGGAAAAATAAAGCCCAAGGTCTTCAGCGGAAGAACCGGAAACAGCTACGAAGATGAAGCCCTGGTGATGCATGTGACCCTTGCTCCGGGGAAAGCCGTCGATGCAGGTATAATCAATATCTTCGAGCAGGGGGACGGGGACACGCTGACCTTTGACCAGGATGCCTTCTCCTCGGAAGAGGTTATGGTCAACGGGGTCAAGAAAAACTTTGCAGAGTACATCACGGAAAACAAGCTCGACACCAAGCTGCCCCTCGTGGCCAACTACTACGGCGCCCTGATCAATACCAGCTTTCAAGCTGTTTCCCCGGAAGATGGCGTCAGCTTTTATGCGCCTGTCTTCTCCGACGTACGCTACAAGCATGCAAAGCGCATTGATGACTACGCTGCCGCATTCAGCAAGCAGTTGATGGAGAATAACGTTGCAGGCAAAAAAATAGCCTTTTCATGCAACTGCATTCTCAATTACCTCTATTCTGAGCTTGAAGGGAAAAAAACGGATCCTTTTGTAGGGCCGATCACCTTTGGCGAAATAGCGTATCAATTGCTCAACCAAACATTGGTCTACATTGATATTCACGACGATAGCGACGTGATTGTAACGCTCTAGAATCATAAGGGTATGGCGATTTACTAAACATAGATGGAAAGACAACCGCAGTTGATCCATATCAAACAAAAAAAACGGGCAGCCCAAAGTGGGTTGCCCGTTTTTTTATTCCGCGTGTTCCAGATGGTCAGGAAATCATAAAACACAGCTGGGCCGTAAAAAAGGCCAGATATGTCCCGACGGCATAGCCGATAAGCGCCATCAACACCGACACGGGAACCAACCGCTCGTCATGGAATGCCGCAACAACAGGAGCGGAAGCTGCTCCACCGATATTGGCGGCCGAAGCGATTGCAGCGGAAGAGACATCCAGTTTGAAAAGACGTGCTCCCAGCAGGCAGAAAAAGCCGTGCACGGCAATCCACAGATAAGCGGCCAACAGGAACCAAGGCGCCTGCGACAGCCCTTCAAGCGAACTGGTTGCTCCCATACGGGCCACAAACAAATAGATAAGGGCTGTGGAGATAGGCCCCGTGCCCGGTATTTTTTTGGCCGGAGTAAAGGACAGTCCCAGTGCGAAGGTGGAAACCAGCAGAACGGTCCAGGTTCCGGCAGTAAATACGGGCTTGACCTCAGGCATTATGGGTGCCAGGGACTTTGCCAACGTCATGACGGCCAAGCCGAGGAAAAGCAGATACAGGACATGGTGCATTTCCAGCTTGGCATCCTTGCTCTGCAAGGCGTCGCCCAGTTTTTTCATACGGTCGAAATGCTCGTCGCTCACGCCGGTGAATTTGTTGAACCAGCCGCCCCATCGTTTACAGGTAAGCAGAATGGGGAGCCAGACAATATACACCATATTGTCGGCCAGTACGGCCAGCCCAAGGTCCACCTTGGAAATTTCCACTGCCCCGGCTACGGCCGCCATGTTTCCGGTTCCACCGATCCAGCTGCCGGCAAGCGTGCCAAAGGCTTTCCAGGCGTCGGGCCCCAAAAAGTTGTGAAAAAGAGCATAAGAGCCTACGGCACCAACCATAACGCCGACACTGCCCATAAGCATAACGGCAATGACACGTCCCATGGAAGAAAATGCCGTTTTCACATCCACGTCGAGCAGCATGATGGTAAGAAACATGGGGATGAGGTACAACTTCAATGTACCGTACACAGGATGGGAATTGGGAATAACCCCCGTGTTGGACAAGATCATGGGGGTCAGATAAATCCACAACAGCGGAGGCAAAAAATCAAAAATTTTGGCCTTCGTTTTCCTGGCAAGAAAGAAATAAAACGCGCAAATTCCCGCCAGGACAGTAAACACGCCGTAATCCGATGTTATCAATGCTTCTTGCATACCCTAAATCTCCTGTTGCCTGTTTTGAAATTTCAAACAACCAGCAACAGACTTCATCCAAAATCGAGGGCCCGCACGGATGCGGAGAGGACAAACGCGATGCTTTTATTGGGGAGGCTTTCCGCGGTGGGGTTCCGGCCCTAAAAACGACAGGGCAATAAACTTTTCGGAAAGCATTCATTTTTGTAGAATCAACGCGGGGCACACGTCCTGAAGTTGTGTCTTCTTACACAATATAGCATTTTGGGCAATCACCTCTGTTTATATTATACCCATTCGGCCACACGGCCACTCCAGCACTCAAACCGCATTGGAGACAGTAAACATGATCAACGAACAACGTCTTCTGGAAACATTCCTCTCCCTGGTACGCATCGACAGCCCGTCGCTCCAGGAAAAACCCGTAGCCGACCACCTTGTGGGGCTGCTCCGGTCCAAGGGCTACGAAGTGACGCTTGACGGTGCGGGAAAAGCCAGTGGCGGTAACACTGGCAATATCATCGCCAAAGTTCCGGGTACGGGTGCAGGGGAGCCTTTGGGCTTCTCCGCGCACATGGACTGCGTCATGCCCTGCATCGGCGTAGAACCGGTCGTAAAGGACGGTGTCGTCACTTCGGCCTCGAACACAGTTCTGGGCGGCGACGACAAGGCGGGAATTGCTGCAATTCTCGAAGCCGTGGACCATCTCCATGATGAAGGAATCACCCACCCCGACCTCTACCTCGTATTCACAATTTGCGAGGAGTCCGGAATGCACGGCGCCAAGAACCTGGACACCAGCCTGGTAAAGGCCAAGGAACTCATCGTGCTCGATTCCGGCGGCCCCACAGGCACCGTGGTTGTCCAGGCCCCTTCCAAGGCAGGGATAAACATCACTTTTACCGGCAAAGCCGCCCATGCAGGCATGGAACCGGAAAAAGGCATTAGCGCCATAATGATTGCTGCCGAAGCCATCGGTCGCATGAAACTTCTGCGCATTGATGAAGAAACCGTGGCCAATATAGGGCATATCGAAGGTGGCGGCGGAACCAACATCGTCACGGAACGCGTCGACCTGACCGCCGAAGCCCGCTCCTTTTCCGACGACGGCCTCAAAAAGCAGTTGGACCACATGCGTAGCTGCTGCGAGGAAGCGGCAGCCAAATTCGGTGGGAGCGTGGAGTTTGACGCCAAAGTCTCCTACCCCGCCCTGCAGGTTCCTGAAGACAGCGTTCTGCTGGAACGCACTCGCCAGGCTTGCGATCGTCTTGGTTTCACGTTCGACCCGCAGCCGTGCGGCGGCGGAAGCGACGCCAACATCTTCTTTGGCCAGGGCTTTTCCTGCATCAACCTTGGCATCGGCATGAGCAAGGTCCACACCGTGGACGAATTCATCAAGGTTGAGGACATCGTAAACACAGCCAAGCTGGCAGCCGAGCTCATGGTAAGATAGCCCCAACAGCCCTTTTACGCCGCCAATTCAGAACGGCGTATCTCTTTCAGCTCAATCCCCAAAATCATTTTTCAGGCGGGACCGTTTGGTCCCGCCTGAAATCTTGCCAAACAGCATTCTCTGGATTTTTCCGTCCCCCCGAACTGCATTTAGCGGCACATAAGGGCCCTCCCCACCCCAATTGGCTGGCTAAAACTTCCCCCCAAAGCCTCCCTCAAGAAAAGCGGACACGACACAAAACCGTTGTCCCCAATGCTTCTTTTTTCCACTTTCATTCCATCTGCCGCATTCCTTCAACCGCCCAGCTCTCCCTAGAAATCAAAAAAGCTATATTTAACACATTTTCCTTACATATTTTTTCCAGAAAGCCCGTCTTCGCAGGGGATTCCGAGGGTTGGAAGGTCCATCATACGAGTAAAAAAAGAATGCACTAAAGACATGCAATCATAACATTATCGAAACAATAATATTCATCATCAAGAATCAATGAATGATAAAAATCAAAATACCCAGCATGAACGAGCTTTATATTCAAAAAATATAGCTACAGTAAAAACAAAACAAGAACATGCAAAACAACAAAAAAAACGACTATGAAACAGACTTATAAAGACACAAAAGACTGTTGTTTTTATATAACACAGTAAATTTTACATTAATTCAAATTTTACATTTGAAATTTGACATCACTAAATACCATGGTATGCTTAAAAGGAATGTGCGTTTCCAGTGGCGAAAGCCAACTATAATTTTATTTAAAAATCAGCATATTAGCACACAATTCATAGCTTAAAATCCAAAAAACGCTACCAAGTCTCCTCGGATGGGCCGAGGAGAGTTTCGTCTATAACCAAGGAGAATATATGAGTACCCAATCAACATCCCGAAAAATTCCAATTCCCCTGCTCCTGAGCCTGTTGCTGGCCCTTGTTGTTTCCCTGGCAGGTTGCGGGCAAGACGAGTCCAAGGATTCCCTCGAACGAGTCAAAAAAGCCGGTGAAATCAGCTTTGCCATGAGCGGAGGCTACCCGCCCTTTAATTTTTACAATACCAAAAACGAACTGGTCGGCTTCGACGTGGATACAGGACGGGAAGTGGCTAAACGCCTCGGCGTGAAGTTCAAGCCCGTAACCACGGAATGGAGCGGCATCATCGAGGGGCTGCGGTCCGGTGCGTACGACGGAATTCTCGGCAGTATGGCCGTTACTCCCAAACGCCAGGAAGTCGTCGATTTCACGACTCCCTACTACTATTCCGGCGCCCAGCTCATGGTTAAAAAGGACGCGCCTTTCACCAGCCCCGCGGACCTCAAGGGCAAAATCGTGGGCCTGGTAACCGGCACGACCTTTGAAAACGACGCCAAGACGCTCGATGCCAGGGAAGTCAAACTCTACAAGGACGACAATCAGACACTGCTCGAACTCGACAGCGGCGTCATCGACGGCGTCATCACCGACCGCGTTGTCGGCGTCAACGCCATGAACTCCGGAAAATTCAACATCAAGCCTCTCGGCTCCCCCCTCCGCAGCGAAGACATTGCCGTGGCCATTCGCAAGGGCGACGACACTCTGCTCAAGGAAATCAACCGAATCCTCAAAGAGATGCACTCCGACGGTACGCTTTCGCGTATCAGCGAAAAGTGGCTCAAGACCGACATCACAAAAAAATAATTGGTATGCCCGCGGCCCCGTTAAACGGGGCCGCACCTACCGGAGAAAAATCCGATGCACTACAACGTAACTGCCATGTGGCAGTATGTTCCCTATTTTCTGCCCGCGGCTCTCATGACGCTGGAAGTCACATTTTTCGGCATCCTTCTGGGGTTGCTGCTGGGCCTCGGAACCGCGTTCTGCCGCATTTCCGACAACATATGGCTCAATGGCCCGGCACAGCTCTACATATACCTGATCCGCGGCACCCCGCTCCTGTTGCAGCTGCTTTTTCTCTATTACGGCATGCGAAGCATCCTCGGGCTCGGCGCACTCTATTCCGCCGTACTCGCCCTGGGCGTTCACAACGGTGCGTATCTCGCCGAAATATTTCGGGGAGCCATACAGTCCATCGCCAGCGGACAGATGGAAGCCGCACGCTCCCTGGGCATGACCCACACCAGGGCCATGATCCGCATTATTCTGCCACAGGCTTTCAAGCGGGCCATCCCGGCGCTGGGCAACCAGTTCATCATCGCGCTCAAGGACTCCTCCCTGGCCAGTACCATCACCATTCAGGAATTGCTGCTCAAGTCGCAGCAGCTGGCATCCAGCAATTTTATGATGATGGAAATGCTCTCCATTGCCGCAGTTTTTTACCTGGCCTACACAGGCCTGTTTACCTGGCTGTTTCACAGCATTGAACGCCGGTTGGACGTATCCGACAGGCAAGGAGCAAACGCATGATCTCAGTCAAATCCCTCAATAAATGGTTTGGCGACAACCACGTTCTGCGCGACGTGGATATGAATGTTGAGGAATCCGAAGTTGTGGTTGTTATTGGAGCGAGCGGATCGGGCAAGAGTACCTTTCTGCGCTGCATCAACCGCCTGGAAGACTACCAGAAAGGCGAAATAACCATAAACGGCCGTCCGCACCCCACATCGGAAAAACGGCTCAACGAACTGCGGTCCAAGGTGGGCATGGTCTTTCAGCACTTCAATCTGTTTCCTCACATGAGCGTACTGAGCAACGTGATGGAAGGCCCTACCCAGGTTCGGGACATGAAGAAAAGCCGGGCCAGAGAACTCGCACGCCACTATCTGGACAAGGTTGGCCTGTCCGACAAGGAAGAAGCGTATCCCGAAATGCTTTCGGGCGGCCAGAAGCAACGCGTAGCCATTGCCCGCGCCCTGGCCATGGAACCGGAAGCCATGCTCTTTGACGAGCCGACATCGGCCCTGGACCCGGAGCTTGTGGGAGAAGTGCTCGCAACCATGAAGAAGCTGGCCAACGACGGCATGACCATGATTGTGGTTACGCACGAAATGGGCTTTGCCCGGGAAGTGGCGGACACGGTTCATTATATGGACCAGGGCAAGGTGGTGGAAACCGCTACGCCCGAACGCCTGTTTACCGCCCCCACACAGGAGCGGACGCAGGAATTCCTCTCCCAGATTCTCTAGAGAGGCCGCGAAAAACAGGCTTCCAGTATCTTGTGCAATGTATTGCAGCCACTTTTGCGGCTTTCCATTGAACAAAGCACTGGGAACCACCCGGTAGGAACGCGTTGCCGCAAGGACTGCATTCCATGCAGGAAGAGACCGCGGAGGGCGTTTTCACCCAATGACATCTCGTGAATGAACGGCATTGCCCGCCTCGACAGGAATAAAATGCCGCGCTTCACTCTCGATTATAACCAGCAATCCCCGCGCATCCGGCCATGCGCGCTGGACAGCCTTGCATTCCGCACCCGCCGGGCCGGTCAGTCGGCGGACGTATGCGGTTCACTACAACAGGTAGGTATACTTATGGATAGCATCAGCCAGAGGCAACGCGACGTGGCTCTTCGTCTCGACGACGGACCGGCCTCCACCCATTGGATGGACTGGAAATGGCATATTCGCAACAGCATCAAGACAGTCGAGGAAGCGGAGCGTCTGCTTGGCATCACCTTCCCCGAAAAGAAACGCGAACTGTACAAGCAGACTATAGACAAGTTCCCCATGGCAATCACGCCGTACTACCTCTCCCTGATTGATCCGGAAGATTACGAAAACGACCCGATCTTTACACAGGCTTTTCCCGATGCACGCGAACTGCACATCGGCAAACACGATATGGTGGACCCCCTGCACGAGGACAAGGACTCCCCGGCCCAGGGCATAACCCACCGGTACCCGGACCGTGTGCTGTTCCATGTTTCCAACCTCTGTTCCATGTACTGCCGCCACTGCACCCGCAAGCGCAAAGTGGGCGACCGGGATTTCATCCCCACCAAGCAGGACCTGCAACAAGGCATAGAGTATATCCGCAAAACCCCCTCGGTTCGCGACGTCCTGCTTTCCGGCGGCGACCCTCTGATGCTGCCGGATGAACGCCTGGACTGGCTGCTGGGGGAAATCCGCGCCATTCCGCACATGGAGATCATCCGCATCGGCAGCCGCATGCCCGTGGTGCTGCCCTACCGCATTACCGACGACCTCGTGAACGTCATCCGCAAACACCACCCGGTGTGGCTCAACACGCATTTCAACCACCCGCGCGAGCTGACCCAGTCGTCACGCCGTGCCCTGGCCAAGCTGGCCGACGGCGGCGTCCCCCTCGGAAACCAGAGCGTGCTTCTGGCAGACGTCAACGACTGCCCCCGGCTTATGAAGTCCCTCACCCAAAAGCTTATCGCCAACCGGGTGCGCCCCTATTATCTGTATCAGTGCGACCTTTCCGAAGGGCTCAGCCATTTTCGCACTCCCGTGGGCAAGGGCATTGAGATCATCGAAAGCCTCATCGGCCACACCACTGGCATGGCTGTTCCCACGTACGTCATCGACGCACCGGGCGGAGGCGGTAAAATCCCCGTCATGCCCAACTACCTTATATCCTGGTGCGTGAACAAAGTGGTGCTGCGCAACTATGAGGGCGTTATCACCACCTACAAGGAACCGGACAGGTACGAGCCCACCTACTGCGACCGCAATTGCTCCGACTGCCGTCTTTTGCTGAAGGAAGACGACGCCGGTGAAGACCGCGCCATAGGCATTGAAAAACTGCTGTGCGACTGGGACATGACCACAAGCCTGACCCCCAGAGGCAACGAACGCCTGACCCGCAGGGCAGAAAACGGCGGAGCGTAACATGGACGCAGCAGCCAGTTCCACGGAATCACCCGACAGGCTTGAACTTCTCGGGCGCTCCCTGGTGCAGCACGGGCCGGAAAACGACCGCGTATACCTGATGCATCTGGATATGGCAGACTACCCGGTCATTGTTTCCGAGATTACCGCCATGGCGGAACGCCACGGGTATTCCAAAATATTCGCCAAGATTCCCGGCAAGGCCGCCCAGATGTTTCTGGACAGCGGTTTCAAATGCGAAGCCAGGGCAACCGGGCTTTTCAACATACAGGGCGAAGAAGACGACGCGCTCTTTTTGGGCCGTTTTCTGAGTGATGACCGCAGCCGGGAACAAAATCCGGAAACAATAGCCAACGTGCTCCAGGTTGCGGAAAGCAAAGCAACGGACAGCCAGCTGGAAAAATTGTCCGGAGAGTTCTCACTACGCCCCATGACGGAAGACGATACAAAAGAGATGGCCCGCATTTACGGTATGGTCTTCCCGACCTACCCCTTCCCCATCCACGACCCCGCCTTTTTGCAGAAATGCATGCGGGACAACGTACGCTTTGTGGGGGCGGTAAAGGACGGCCGGACAGTCGCCCTGGCATCGGCGGAAATATTTGCCGACCTGGGCACTGCGGAAATGACCGACTTTGCGACGATGCCGGAATATACGGGCCACAAGCTTGCCCAATACCTGCTGGCAGATCTTGAAAACAGACTCAGGCACCAGGGGATAACCACGGCGTTCACCATAGCCAGGGCTGTTTCCTATGGAATGAACATCACCTTTGCCCGAGCAGGATACAGCCACGCCGGAACATTGGTTAACAACACCAATATATCCGGTGGGATAGAAAGCATGAACGTCTGGCATAAATCCCTGGCTTCATCTGCATAAAAACCTGGGTTCGGTCTCCACCGAATATCATAAGGTACAGCAAAAGCGCCGTTCGACATCCCCAAAAAAGTCGAGCGGCGCTTTGTATATTCTCCCCATCCCCACATGTTTTTCCGCCGTCACTTCCAACAAAACCACGTCCGGAACAATTTATGCTTTTCATTCATCCGTAGGAAATAATTTCATACAAGGGCCAGCTCTATGCGCATCGACTCATCGTCCTCATTTATGACGTCCCAGTTGATTCAGTCCCCCTCCACGGGCACGGACCAATACGGCATGCACCGTAAGGGAAACAGTAAAAAACCGGACGAGCCGCAGGAATGCAATCTGGCCTCCTGTACGCAAAGAGCCCTTACGCCGGATGAACAACTCAGGCTGGAAGAACTTAAAAACCAGCTCGTGGATCTGCTGAGGGACACGGATAACATTACCCCGGAAAAAGAGCAGCGTGTCCGTCAGATAGAAAAGGAGATTGAAAAGCTCACCGGCGTCAAGATACCGAAACGCAATCTGTCCTCCATGACGAAAATGCTGGGGGACATGAATGGCAAAAATAAAAAGAAAGACGAAGCCTCCCTAGCCGACCTGGAAAACAAGGCACAGCGGGAGGAGCAGATACGCGCCTTTCTTCTGCCCAAATCGCAAACCAAACCCGGCAAGGGCATCATGGATTTCGCTCTCCAGGCCTACGCAAAAACGGCGGCCTCCAGCCTGCTGGGCTCTTCTTTCAACAGCAAATCGTAAACACACTTCCCGCCCGAACATCACAGCGGCACTTTGCTTCGGCCATATGCCGCATGGAATGAACGTTGCGCTCCAAGGGGCTGCTGGTGTATCTGCAGGTATATACCCCGATACCCAGTATGCAACCCGTAACCAAACGGAGTGCCCATGAGCAACGAAATATCCAAAGAAACTCCGGAAACGGAAGCCGGAGTCTCCTCCGAAGATTCTCCCATTGAATCCTCAGCAGAGTACACAACCGAACAATCCGTGGAAACATCCCCCAATTATCCCAACGAGCAATCAACTCCTCAAAAAGAATTCATAATCCCCCCCACCAGGGACGCCCTTCGGGATGGTGATCCGGCAACGGAAGCCGGAGACGAAAAGGACACGCACAAAACCGTCCTGCCCCGTGCGGAACGGCGCATGAACCCCTATCTGGCCGGAATACTCATCGGTATCGCCACCATCCTTCTGTTTGTCGTCACCGGCACGGGAACAACTCTTTCCCAAGGTCTGCCCCCTCTGACCAACTGGATTTCCTCGGCCATTTCCGGAGTGCAGAACCCGATCCTGCCCCTTACTCCAAGCCTGCTCATGCTGGCTGGATGTTTTATAGGCGGCTTTCTCTTTTCCCTGGTTTTCGGCGGTTTCAGCCTGCGGTTGGAACGTGGAGCCCGCTGCAAAGCCAAAAACCGCACCCTGTTGGCCCTGTTCGGCGGCGTGCTTTCTGGGCTGGCCCTGCGCGCCGTTCCCTTTGGCGCATTTGATGCGGCCCTGTCGGGAACCGCCCTTCTGCTTACAGGCCCCGCCCTGTTTATCGCCGGATTCATTATCTCCGGCTTCATTCTGACCAACCTGCTGCGGAGGCAATGGAATGACTAGCATCGCACTGCCCTCCGTGGCTCTCACCGTACTTTACGTCGGCATAGGCATTCTGTTCGGCGCCTGCCTGCAACGGGCGGGACTCGCCAGTTCCAGAACTCTGAGCGCTCTGTTCCGTTTCAAGGACACCACCGTGGCAAAAGTCGTTTTGACGGCCCTGGTCACGGCCCTTATAGGCCTTGCACTGGTCGGAGGGCTGGACTTTCTGCGACCAACGGAAATTCTTCTGTACCCCACCGTGCTGGGAGGCGCAGCCTTTGCCGGAATCCTTGCCGGTGCTGGCTTTGCCCTGGGCGGCTGGACGCCCGGCACGGCAGTGGCAGGACTCGGCGCCGGACGGCTGGACGCCCTGCTCTACCTGCTTGGTGCCATAGGCGGTATCCGGCTGTACGACGCAATTGCCCCGTATCTGACGTCGGTTCTTTCCTACCGGGTCCTTGGTACGAATTTTCTTTACAACCATGTGGATCTGGACTGGAGGCTCCTCAGCTTCTCCATCATTGTGGGCGTTGTGGTCTGTTTCTGGCTGGCCGAGCTCTTCTCGCCAAGTGAACGCCGTTACATGAAAGGACGCTTCCTGACCGGATTTTCCATCCTGCTCATCGCCTTGGGCGCTGTGCTCCTGGTTTTTCCGGCCACTCCCGCCCCGTATGGAAGCGGACTCGGCCAACCCCAGGAGCTGGCCGAAATCTCGGAGCAATCTCCCGAGGCCGATACGGATCAGGCGTTTGTTCCGGTATTGGTACAGCCCGAAGCCTTGGCCGACCGTGTTATGGCCGGAGAGCAGGGGCTGGAACTGATTGACCTGCGTCCGGCCAAACAGTTTGCCGACTTTCACGTAAAAGGCGCGCAAAACGTCCCCTTGGACAAACTGCTGACCACACTGAGTGCAGACAACGGCACAACCTACCTGCTCTATGCGGGAGATACCGACACGGCGCAGCGGGCGGCCAAGATTCTGCATGGGCAGGGCATCCCCAACACCGCCGTACTCGAAGGCGGCCTGGGAGCTTTTTACGAGCTGTGCCTCACCCCGCTTTCCCTGCGCAACCAACCGCCTGCCCCTGAGATCGCACAACGTGTTCCGGCATGGCGCGCCTATTTTCTGAGCGCGGCCACGCCCGAACAGCCCGCAGCACCTGAAACAGCCGAAGTTGTCGTTCCGTCCGGCCCAGTGCCAGCACCGACGCTTCCCGGCCTTGTTTCTGTGCAATGGCTGGCCCAGAATCTCGACAACGCAACCGTCATCGACCTCCGCAATCTCGAAGACTACATGCAGGCCCATATTCCCGGCGCGTACAGTCTGGACGTGAAAAACCTCCAGGGCACCATCAAGGGTATCCCCGGGCAGCTGCTGCCCCCGGATGAACTGGCCCGCCGTTTTACGCAGGTCGGCATCGCCCCGGACAAGCCCGTCGTCATCCTGGCCCGGCACATGGCAGACGCTGCCAGAACCGCCAGTGCTCTGGAAACCATTGGAATATCCAACTACGGCATTCTCTCCGGCGGCTTTCCCGCCTGGACGGCGCAAAAACAGAAGACAGCGGATACGCTCCCCCAGACAGACACCGAACCCGCTTTGTCCGCACCTTCCGAGACCGTGGACATTCTGGTGAATACTGATCAGCTTGCCCAGGAAATAAGCCAGGGCAATGCGACTCTCGTCCTGGACACTCGCAGCCGGGCCCAATACAGCGGCAGTGAGACAACTGCTTCCCGCAGCGGACATATTCCCGGGGCCATAAACCGTCCGTCCCGCGAAGACCTTACCGCACAAGGACAGTTCAAACCGCTGGATATCCTGAGCAAAGAATACCAGGCTCTTATTCCCGCAACAGACACGCCCGTAGTGGTCTATTGCTATACGGGCCGCCTGGCCAGCCAGACATGGTTTCTGCTCCACCACCTGCTCGGTTACACCAACGTACGCATTTACGATGGAAGCTGGGCCGAGTGGGCCGCGAGAACAGACCTGGACGTGGAGATGTAATAGGAAGGACGTTGCCTCGATAAGAGACCGACAACGCATACTAGCAAAAACAAAAAAGTCCGCAGCCGAAAGGTTGCGGACTTTTTATATGGTGAAAAATAAAAACAGACTTGGGCACGCAGCAATCGCCCCCCAAAAAACGCCAAAGAAAGCGGAGTCCTGTACTTGTGAAATTTCCAGTCCGGTTCCGCTCTTCCCGCTTTGACGAATCCCCTCACTTCCCGGGAATTTTACAGATCATGGTGTTTTCCTGGTCGATGTAGAACCCATCCAGGCCGTGCCGAACCAATGCCAGATCGTTACGGAAATCCTCTGCCGCATCATAGGTGGCGGGGATGACAAGCTCGCCAAGGGGATTCACAAAACCGTAGCGTGCCTCTTTACGGATGCGCGCCAAGCCGCCAGAGAAACGCCCGGCCCAAGGCCATTGCGGCGGGATGGCGAAACGCCCCTTGGGATTGATGAATCCCCATTTCCCGTCATCCATACAGGCCGGTGCAAGGTCTTCGGAAAAATCCCCGGCCAGGGCAAAGGATGGCTTGATGATGAAGTCGCCGTACATATCGATAAAGCCCCACTTTTGCCCCATGCGCACACGGGCAAGCCCTTCACAAAAATGGTACGCCTCGTCGAAACGCGCCTTGATGACGACCTTGCCGTTCAGCAGGACATAGCCAAACTTTCCGCCGAACCGCACCGGGGCAAGGGCCTGGGCAAACTCGCCGCCGCAGGAACGGGAGGGCATGAAGTCCACTTCGCCCATCAGGCTGATGTAGCCGCATTCCATGTCCCGCATCACAGCGGCCTTCCCGTCGGTGAAGCTGCCCGCGTAGTCGTACACCGGGTCGATGACGAACCGTCCTTTGCGGTCGATGTAGCCGTATTTGCCACTGGTACGAACAGCGGCCACGCCCTGGCTGAAGCGTCCGGCCTCTTCAAAACGGGCAATTACGACCATCTCGCCCGTGTAATCGATGTAGCCGTACTTTTTGTCCAGCATGGCCGCGGCAAGGCCCTCGGAAAAAGGCCCCACATCCTCGAAGGCGGGGCGGATGCTCCAATCCCCTTCCGCATCGATGAAGCCGTAGCGACCGCCGGAAACAACAGAGGCAAGGCCTTCGGAAAACCCTTCGGCATATTCGAACATGGGCGCAATAGCCACCTGCCCATCGTTGCGGATGTAGCCATAACGATCCTCGGCCAGCTCCACAGGTATTGGAGGACGCTCGTATGCCGCAGGCAACGGCGTGGGAGGCCGCACCACAATGGTTTCTTCCAATGCAGGAGAGGACGGGGCTGCCGTCAAAGCAGGGTCGGAAGCAGGCTCGACGATTTCACCATCGATGATATCTTCATCGGCAGATTGGGGACGGCACTCCGGACTTTTCCCCTCTGCCTGCCCGGCTGCCTTGCCGGACGGAGAGCTCTCGCTGCCGGGGTGGGAAACCTGAATGATCTTTTGGGATTTATCGACGTAATGCGTGGAGTTGTCGTGAACTTCCGAGGATTGCGTAAAATATCTTCCAGAGTCCTTTTGTCCCGACGGCTCCGATTGGTCGGCCTGCCCTTTTGGGACAAACCGCCCCTTTTCCGCCTGTTCCTGATCCAACCGAAAAACCCCTCGAATAAGCGTCAGCAATGCCGACCGCGTAACGTCGCTGACCGCAAGAACCAGGAAAATGGCAACCAATGCGCCCACGGCCACAATACAAAAAACAAGGGTGTTGCTATACAGCACGTCCATACAGGGCTGCCTGTTGAAGGTTCAGGAAGGACGGGTATTCCCGATCTATTGAAGTCTATTGTCTGAGAGCCCGGCGTGTCAAATAGCCGGAATGGCCGTGACGAGCAAAGTGTACAAGAAAGGCCTTCCGAAAAAACATCAGAAGGCCTCCCGTATCTTCCCAATAATGGTCGCCCGCGTTCTCACGCAAAAGCACCTCCGGCAATAACCCTGTTGCCGGGATTGTGGCGATTCATACCGGCTTGCGCCCTAAGGACACCAGCTCAGCAGGTTGAAGGGTTTGTACCCGTTGCCCGGGTCCTCGGCATAACGAGCCCCAAGCCTTGAATCGCTACGCTTGTTGTAAATGGTTTTGTCCGAGTCCTTGTAATATGGACACTCATTGTTGTTGCACACGAGAATTTCGCCCCACCAAGTCTCGGGCGGTGCAATCCACGATTCAAGCTGCTGCTTGCAGTGGGGGCAATACCGTTCTTCAAGCGCCATTGATCTCTCCTTTCGTCACGTTGTGTTCCCATTACATAGGCGTTGTCCCGCCTGAGTCAAGGCGGAGTTTGCCTCATCTAAGTCAAAACGGATAAATAATGGGAAAAATCGAAAGAAAAGAGAACCCAAACAATCATGCGGACATGCAATAAAAGGACAGGCCATGAAGTTTCATCGTCTGGCCGGCCTTCCAACCATTTTGACATCTGTTCCTGATCCGACATAAACTTTAACAATGAATACAACTGAAGAGAATAAACCCACCGAGAGTCAGCTTTTGAACGACGAATCCCAGGACGAGAGCAATGAAAGTACCAATGCCGCCTCGCCCAAAGGATCAGATGACGACATAAACCGTGTCGTCAACGCGTTTGCCAAGGCCCTGCAGGTGCTCAAGCCTGTCAAATAAAAGAGCGGTAAGCCCCCGGACAAAAGAGCGCTCCAACACAAACGCCCGGCATGAAATTCATGCCGGGCGTTTGTGTTGGATGAAGCAAAGAGAGAGTTGTTACACCGGAAGAATCAATGCCCCGGATTTGGCATCGGTACCCGGAGAGTCCGGCCATTTGGGCGTTACAAGCAGGCCCGGCGCAACCGAGGCTGCCTGGCTGGTCAGCATGACCTTGCCTCTGGATGAACACCCGTACTGCCCATTGGCCTTTTCAGGAAGTCGAAACCCTTTGGAAATAAGACGCACGGCGTCGGGAGAATTTCCAAATGCCTCTTCGGATTCTTCCCGCCCGGCCCAAAGAAAACTCAGGCTGAGACCGCTTTTGGACAATCCGGCCTGGGAAGAAATTTTATTCAGCCAGGCAGGAGCGTCATTCGTACTCAGGGGAAAATGGCACCATGCATTGAGTCCGGTGCCGGGCATGGGACATTCCCCGTGGTGCGGACAAGGGGCATAAATGCCGAAGTCACGCTCCAACAATTGTTCGCGGAAACGAATCAGCCCTCTGGACGCCAGGCGCGTGCCAGGCTCCACGGCAAGAATCTTGCCGTTGGCAGAAAGAATGGCCGAGACCTTGTTGCACAGCCTGTCCATGGTTTCGGACAAAGAATATTTGGCGTGCGGCGGGTGCAGCTCGTTGAGCACGTTGGCCATGATGACCAGATCCGCCCTGCAATGGGGCGGTTGCAGCGCGGTTGTACGGTGTGTGACAACCCGCCACGGCGAATTGGGGGCCATGGTGAGAAAAAGTTCTTTGCCGGTTTTGAGGATGCGGCTTCCCTTGTCCAGGCAATGCCAGGTCATGGGAATCTCCCGCAGATCGGGCCGTGCGATCCAAAGGGCCTGCATGGCGGTCAAAGGCCCGGCTCCCAGGTCCATCACCACGCTGTCGGGCTTCAGGTCGATATTGAGCCCCAGGAAAAGCCGGGACAGGCGCACCAGATTCCACGGCAGGAAATAATGACAGTACGCGGCAATGGTTTCGGGCCGTCCCATGTAGTCTGGACGGAAGTCGCTGCCCCGCTCCATGGTAAGCGACCGCGAAAGATCGCGGATATTGGCCGGGAGTAGGCGCACATGCTTGCTCTGCATAGGCAAGGCCCGCTTGAGGATGGCGTGGTAGCGCTCCAGGAGCGCCGCAGCCTCCTTGGGAAGGCCGGGAAAAAGACAAATAAAACCGGGTGTTGAATCAGACATAAATAAACCGCATGCGTTGAAGGTATTTTTCCCCGAACGCCGCGTCTCCCGCAAGTTCGAGGGTACGGCAACGGCGCGCCATGCGCCTTGCCCATTTTCTGGCCTCCGGATCGCGACAAAGCAGACTTGCCCCGTGCAGGGAAGTATTGCCCGCCGCGTGTATCCTTGCCGACAAAACCCGGGGGAGAAAGCCGAGCCTGAGCATGTCCTCGGGGCAGACATGCAACCCCATATTGCCCGCCAAAAGCACATCTGCCAAATCAGCGGGCCGAAGCCCTGCCGCCTCCAGAAGTTCGGAAACAGCCAGGTTGAACGCCGCCTTGACCTTGAGCATCTCTTCCACGTCCGAGGCATACAAGGCCATGTCGAAAGGCAGGGGAAGGTATGCTTCCCCCTCGTGCTTGTCCAGCTTTGAAAGCAACCGGGAGGCAAGCGGCCCCCCGTTGGGCAGAAAGCTTCCAGCCTCGTCCAAACAGCGGGCCGTGAGAAGTCCCGCCAGCAAAGAAAAATATCCGGTTCCGGTAATTCCCAAGGCGGAAGCGTGGGGAGCCCCCGAAGGACCGGCTTCCGCCCCATAAAACCGTGGAGACAGACCGGTCGGCTTGAGATCGAACCCCGTAATAGTCTCTGGTCCGGCCATGGTTCCATGGGGAAAGCCCACCCCTTCCAGAGCAGGCCCGAGGGGAACGCTGCATGCCAGAAAGTCGTCTTCGGAAAGTGCCAGGATGAACTCGCCATTGGTGCCCATATCTGCCAGCAAAAAGGGAAAACCAACAGGTGACGGCCCGTCTTTACCATACATGAGCGCCGTCAGTCCGGCGCTGAGATCCGCCCCCACAAAGGGAGAAAGAAGCGGTGGAACATAGCAGGCAGGAAGGTCTGCGGCTACTTGCTCCTCGCGGTCTCCCGCATAATTCAAACCGTATGGTGCGCTTGCCAACGAAGAGCAATCCAACCCCAACAGCAGATGAATCATAGCCGGGTTTCCGGCCACACTCATTGTCCCAACCGGTCCATGGTCCCGAAGCACGGCACGCAGGCTGCGCAGAAGTACGGATTGCAGAGCCTCCGGCCCTTCGCGCTGGGCAAAGGCCAGCCGGGACATGACCTCGCTACCGGCTCCGAACTGCGGGTTGAGTTCTCGCCCCTGGGCCAGGACGTCTCCCCCCTGCTCCACCCGCCATTCCAAGGTGGTGGTTCCCAAATCCACGGCCAGAATCCTCTCTTCAACTTCTGTAACTGGCAGTGGAACAATTGGTTTATCATCTTTTTCGGCTACATCCGCTTCCGGAAACAACGTGGCCAGCCGTACCGAGCCATCAATGGGTGCAGGATGCAGGCAGGCCAAGCGCACGCCTTGCGCCAATTCCTCGGCAGAAATCCTTTTGCGGTCGTTATCCAATGGTGGGGAAGCCGGGGAAAATGTCATGGCACACAGCCCGCAACGCCCCATTCCGGCACAAAGCGCACGGGAAGGCAGAAGCCCTGCCAGATAAAGGGCATCCAGGCAGGTCTGGCCCTGCCTGGCCGCAACCCGGCGGGTGGTGCCCCGGCTGTCTGTCGCGTCAAAGAAAAAAGTCATGCGCATCCTTTTGAATTCTCTGGAACCATTGTCCAGCTATTCCGCATCATGCGGACGCGGCCGTAGTTTGGCAAGCTAAAGCATGTAAACATAGCCTTTGTCTGCGTTATATAAAAAGGCCGGAGCGTTTTCTCAACGCCCCGGCCCTTCGGGTCACATATGTTGCAATGCCCGCCATCTCCTAAAAAGAGTAGCCAGCATTACAGTTTCCGGGCCATCCTGCCCCCTATCGAAAGGTCTCCCACAGAAATGGCTGCATTCACTCAGCCCTGCTTCAAATCCTCAATCAACTGGTGAAGCGTGGTCATCTGTTCGGTAAGCCCCCGCACGGCTCTTGCCGTCTGGACTGCTCCCTCGGTCGCCTCGGTTGTGATCCTGTTGATGTCATCCACGGACCGGTTGATTTCCTCGGATGTGGCCGACTGCTCTTCCGCTGCCGTGGCAATGCTCTGAATCTGGGTGGCAGACATCTCGGAACTGTCCACAATCTCTTCCAGAACCACGCCGGACATGTCGGTCAGTTTTGCCGCATCGACAAGCTCCAGCACCGCTTCGTCCACCGCAGAGATGTTTTCCTTGACCAAATCCTGAATGCCCAAAACAGTCTGGCCAACTTCCTTTGTGGCTCCCATGGTCTTTTCCGCAAGTTTGCGGACCTCATCGGCCACCACGGCAAAACCACGTCCGGCATCCCCTGCCCGGGCGGCTTCAATGGCCGCATTGAGCGCAAGAAGGTTGGTCTGATCAGCGATATCTTCAATCACGGTCATTATCGCCCCAATCGCCCCCGTCTGATCTCCCAACCGGTCCATATTGTTTTTGAGCCGTTCCGTCCGGTCCTGGATAGACTGCATGGACTTTACGGAATTCTGTACGATTTCTGCCCCTTCCTTGGCCTTGTCCCGGGCAGTGGTCCCGGTTTCCGCCGCTTCGCTGGAACTACGGGCCACTTCAAAGACAGTAGCGTTCATCTGCTCCATGGCAGTGGCAGTTTCGGCTATCCGCTCACTCTGGATGATGGCTCCCTGGCGCATGGCTTCGGATTGCGTGGAAATTTGCGTGGATACATCGGCAATCTTGCCTATCACATCCTCCAACCGCCCGGCCGCCATACACATGCCTTCGCTCTTGGCTTTTTCCGCATTGCGCCGAGCCTCATCCGCCTCTTGTGCGGCTTTGTGAGCCACCTTGGCCTGCTCTTCGGCCAAGTGGCTCTGCTCCTCAATCTCATGGATGTTGCTGCTGAGCTCTTCCAACATGCGGTTCAAAGCATTTTCCAGCAGGGTAATTTCGTCATTCCCCCGCGCCTCGACCTTCACATCAAGGTCACCCTCGGCCACCTTTTGCGCCTTGGCTGTAGCTTCCTTGAGCGGACGAAGAATGCTGCGCACTATGCATATGGTAAGCGGCAACAAAAGGAGAAGAAACACAGCCCCCACGGCAATGCCTACATTGCGAAGTGCCGACTGAAGAATGCCGGACAACTTTTTGACTATATTTCCCTTTTGCGTCTTGATGTCATCAATATAAATCCCTGTAGCAACAAAACAGTCGGTTCCGG
This sequence comes from Desulfovibrio sp. 7SRBS1, assembly GCF_049723905.1. Lineage (NCBI taxonomy): Bacteria > Pseudomonadati > Thermodesulfobacteriota > Desulfovibrionia > Desulfovibrionales > Desulfovibrionaceae > Desulfovibrio > Desulfovibrio sp. 7SRBS1. Next base: position 1,303,771 of record NZ_JBJKFD010000001.1, read on the forward strand.
GGATAATTTCCGCATAAGCGAGCTTCGGGCTCGGCTCTTTTTCGCCGGGTTTGAAGAACCAGTAGGTGACGAATCCCCCCCCGGCTTTGGCCTTTTCGGCCAATTGCTTGATGTATGGATTCCCGAGCTTGTCTTTGGTTCCTATCCGGTTTTTCCCATGAAAGTCATGCCGCAGGGGATGGGCCATATTGCGCCCTTTGGTATCATAAATAAAATAGTACCCCTTGGTTCCGTAACGCACTGGCTGGATAGTTTCCCGCATTGCCAGTACAGGGTCGCTCCCCTCGGCTTCTGCTTTCTTGACTGCAGCGCCCAATCTGGTTGCAATGGTTTGCACCGAAAATTGAAGCGTTCGTTTATACCCGTCCAAAAGTACCCGTTCCGCTTCTACGGCAGACTCATTTTCTACTTCCACCAAGTAGTAAACCAACCCGCCGCAGGCCCCCAAAGCAAATCCCACCATAAGCACAATAAGAAAGATGACTCTCTTCGAAATTGTGAAATGTCTTAACATTTGGCACTTCCCGCGCTGAAATAATGACATGGAACTGACTGGTATTCACACCTCACTTATATTATTTTTCCATTCTTTTGTAGTGCGTATTCAGATAAAAATTCACCAACACAAAAGCAAAAAAATAAATAATATCAATAATAATTATTATTATGGTAAAACAGAGAAAGGACGTAAGTATCTAGCCCCTTACCGTCTCAGCACTCAATTTAAAATCCGGGCGGATAAAGACTCGAAAAGCCCACCAGAACATACATTTTTTCTTTAACAAGGCGAGTGGAGAAAAAACACTGGCTGTACTGGAATCTGAGCATCTTCAATTAATTCGTAAAATTTGTTCTATTCAATAAAAAAATCACAACAAACATAATTCTTCTCCATTAAAAAACGAATCAATACCCACACAAACAAAGCATGCTGGTTCTCAAGACATCAATAACCACTTTGTAGTTAATTAAGTCACTTTAATACCACGCAAAAGCGCCCCTTTGGCATTACCAAAGGGGCACTCGCTTTTTATGCTGCCAACAAGAGACGGAAACGCTTATTTATGCCGCTTTTCCCACTCCGCTACAGGCTCTTCCTTTTCAACCTCTTCCCAACCAGTGATCATACCCTTGATATGGGCGAACAGGCTGTGCCCGGTGGTGGTCATGTAAATATGGATGACCACAAAGGCCAGAATACCGAAGGCGCCCGCCATATGCAGCAGGGCAATAGTGCGCAGGGTCAGGTCGCTAATGCCCCACTCTCCCCAGGAGTTGTAGCCCCAATAGAGGAAGCCGGTAATCATCTGGAACGGTAGCAAGAACATGGCAATGGACAGATACGTCAGGCGCTGCAACGGGTTATGCTTGGCCTCCTTGCGCTTGGGAACCGGATGCGGCTGTCCGGAAAAGATGCCGAAGGTATAGTATTGAATAACCTGAAACACCTTCTTGGTGGTTGGAATGTATTGCTTCCACTCCCCCGTGGTAAACACCCAGAACACAAAAAAGGCAAAGGTGATGAGCCAGGTGATTCCAAGGAAGTTGTGCCACTGCACGGCCCGTTTGAAGCCCAGCAGTGTAAAGCTGCCGTGCACTTCCAGCCCGGTGACGAGAAGGACCGTGATAATGGCCCCCTGAAACCAATGCCAGAAACGCTCGTAGCGGGTGTACAGGTATATCTTGGTCATCTTGTGGGTATTGTTCATGGCAGCCATGGCTCTACCCCCTCCTCTTTCTGGATACGATGCGCATCAGCCCGTGTATGAGCACGGCGATAAATGCGGCAATGGTCGCGCCCCAGCCAATCATGTCCAAAGTCTTGCTGTGGTCGCGTCCAGGGATGTACACGCCTGTAACTCCCGCCAGACGGCTCTGCGCACTGTGGCACTCGGAGCAGTTGACGGTCTGTTCGCGAGGGGCAACCATGTGGGTTGTCGGATAATAATACTCCGTCTCCACAAAACCGACTTCCCCGGAGAACGGCAAATCCACATAGTTCATGGCAGAGGTGATGGCCTTCTTCCAGTCCCAGTCCGCCCAATACGCACCGCTCCCCTTCTTGCCGAACAGGTGCGGCATCACCATCTGGTTGAGCTTGGCATCGTACGGCTGCTTTCCGCGGTGCACCTTGAACGGCATAATCCGTGAGTTCGGATCGTCAGACGCGCCCACAGGCTGGTTGATGGCCACAATCTGGCTGGGATCGATCTTGTCCGTAACCAACTTGTGGCTCATGGCGCCATTGAACCAACGGTACTCGGGCGTCACATTCTTTGCCCAGATGAAATCGCCCTTCTTGGAATCGTACGAGGGCTTGCCCAGCGGGCCCATAACCTGGAACGGCTTGCCGTCCTTCTTCTTGCCAGCCTTGGACCAGTCCCACCACATCTTGGTGGGCTTGACCCGGGCAAAGGCAGGAATATGGCAGGTCTGACAGGCTACCTTGTCGGTATGATCGTTGGCCTTGTTCTCCACCTTGTGCGGTCTGGCGCTGTGGCAGGACTCGCAGGCAATCTTGCTGGCAAGGTCGGCCTCGGTCAGACTTATGCGCTCGGGAGCCGCAGGGATGGTGTACAGACGCCCGGCTATCTGGTGTTCCTTGGTCGTATGGCAACGCTGGCAGGTGAAGTTCAGGCCGTCCTCGTCCATATGCACGTCCAGGGACTTCTTGGGCTTGAACAGGGAAGAATCCAGATCGCCATGCTTGACGCCGTCGCCCCCGCCACCGCTGAAATGACAGGTTCCACAGTTGACGCGGTCGGGCCGCCCCACACTTTGGGCTATCTTGTTCCAGTCGGGCGGGTAGTATGTCTTCTTGTTGCCCTTGAATACGGTTTCCTTGGTAACGGGATATCCCGCCCCCGCAGGAAACTTCTTGTAGGTGTGCGTTGTATCGTGGCAGACCACGCAGTCGATCTTGTTCTTGGCCTTGAAGTCGAAGTTCTTGTCCTTCCAGCCATATCCGATATGGCACGAGGTGCAACGGGGTTCGTTGGATGGGACGGAAACGCAGAAGTTGTTGAGCGTTTTTCCGTACTTGCCCATATTGGCACCATCCCCGCAGTTGGGACAGATCCATGTCCAGTGGATGGTGTGGTGGATTTGATCCGCCGCCAAAACATGGCAGGACAGACAGGCCTCGGTCACCTGTTCCGGCTTTTCAAAGTTCTCCTGCAAGACCTTGAACTTGGAATGGTCGGCTGTGGTCCACTTGCCACCGGGGGCCTTTGTTGCCTGCTGAGCCAACCTCCGGCCGGGGGCCTTTTCATCGCCTTCCGGCTCGGCCCTCAGCTCCGGACACAAGAATCCCAGCAAAAGAAGCGGCACGACCGCCAGGGTCATTGCCATCTGCATCCTGATCTTCCGCATGTCGCCTCCTTGGTCGCCAATCAACTTTCCAACACCCTTTCCCTTATCCCTTCCTACGAATCCCAAACTCCCTTTCGTTGCAGATAGGCCCTGGCACCGGCGGCCAAAGCTCCCAAAGCGGTAATCCCAAGCAGGATAACCGCTCCCAGATGCACCATGTCTATGGTGAAAACAAACTTCGGCCCCAAAAACACATCCGGCTCGTTCTTGAGCACCCGGAAGATGCCGGAAACCACAATCAGGGCCAGCAGCCCCACCCGAATCCGGCCCGATACGCTAAGCCGCCAGTTCCACCGCCAGCGCACGACATACATGGCCGCCATGTAGCAAACCACGGCCAGAAACACGGCGGCCAGGACATAATGAAACTCGTTGACGAAATAAAAATCCGCAGACCACCCCATTCCGGGCAGGTCGGCGATGAAATAACGCTTGGTGATCGGCATCTGGGAAAAGCCGGTAAATGCCAGCAGCACCATTAATAAGGTATATATACGACGCAGCCAGACAGAAGCGGGACTATTCATGGTCGCCCTCCCCATGGCTGTTCCGGCCGTTTTTCTTGCTTGCTTCATCATCTTCCTTCACGCCCCGGATCACCGTGGCTGCAGCCGCAGCAATGCCAGCCAACGGCGCGGCAAAAACAGCAACCGAAAGCTTCTCCTGAGGTGCCAATGTGTTCTTCACAGGTTTGAGGTGCGGCTTGCCCGGCCCCTTTTCCACGGCCTTGTTCAACTCGCTAAAGGGTACGGGAGAGAGATAAATCGTGTTTGTACCACCGTTTTCCTCCAGCCCGTACAAATACCATCCCCTCTCCTCGGCCAGCTGCAGGGCTTCGGCCATGATCTCCTTGCGGGGACCGATCTTCTGCACCTGCTCCGGACAAACTTCGATGCAGGCGGGAGTTTCTCCCTGCGCAACGCGATCATAACAGCGGTCGCATTTGTACATCACTCCGTTACCGGCAAAACGAGGCAAAACATCCATATAGAGGCCAACGCCGCTTTGCCGTTGCGGGATGTGCCAGGGGCAGACATTGCGGCACTTGGCCCCGCCGAAACAGAAGTCCGCGTCTATGCGGACAATGCCTTCGGCCTGCTTGCGCGCAGCCCCAAAGGGACAGAGGTCCGCGCATGGCGGGTTGACACAATGCAGACATCGTCTGGGAATGTTGATCTCGTAGCTCTCGCCGTTGTGTTCCACTTCGGCGGTCTGGATATAAAGCCAGTTGTACGGCGTAAGCCGGTCGTCCACATCGCGCCGATTCGACCAATCTTCTATCTTCACGCGGGAAACCGGCGAGGATACGGGCATCTTTCCCGTAGGTTCTGGATACTTGTGACCGTTCACTTCGTGGCAGGCGTCCACGCAGGCCCCGCAGGCTATACACTTGCTTACATCAAGCAGCGTGCACAATTCCTCTCCAGCCCTTCCCTCTGGAAGGGAAACATCCTCGGACGCGTTGGCCTTTGCCGGCCTTGAGAGCGCGGCTGATGCCGCCCCGGCCCCCAGCGCGGCGAAAAATCCCCGTCGCGAAAGGCCCTTATGCTGATTCTTAGACATACCTTATCCTATCATAAAAATTGATGGTGTCCACTTTCATTGAGATACCCAAAGCAGAATCCATGCCGACGTCTTACCCGACAAGACAAGTTGTAACACTCTGATTTTGTAAATTTTATAAAATCAACAAATTCTCACACGTCGCAACGGGCTATACAACTGCATAGACACCTGCTAAGAACCTAGAATTCACCTACCAAAACGACATATGGAATACTCTTTCCGGGAAGGATTTACCACGGACTCGTGGTTGAAGACGAAAGGACAGCATGAGCACAGACGAATATAACAAGTTCATGGGCAACATTGTGGAAACCATGAACGACGGGCTTTTTCTGGTACGTACGGACGGCACCATCGCCATGGTCAACGACGCGCTGCTGCGCTTGACCGGCTATTCGCGCGACGATCTGCTGGGGAAACCGTGCACAATGCTGGACTGCGACGTCTGCCGCAAGGCCCGCTCCCTGGGGCGCGGCCATTGGTGCCGCATGTTTGATAGCGAACCGGACCACCGGAAGCCCTGCCACATGCGCCGCAAGGATGGCGCATACGTGCACGTGCTGAAAAACGCCTCCATTCTCAGGGACGGAGACAAGGTAATCGGCGCGGTGGAAACGGTCACGGACCTCACCGAATTGGGCCGAAAGGACGAAACCATCCAGGAGCTGAAACGCCTGCTCGGCACGGAAGACAGCTTTTACGGTCTTGTAGGCCGCAGCGAGGCCATGCAGCGGGTCTATTCGCTTTTGGAAAGGGCCGCGCAAAGCGACGCTCCGGTCATACTGTACGGCGAATCCGGCACAGGCAAAGAACTGGCTGCCCATGCCATTCACGAACTCGGCAAGCGTTCGGAGGGGCCGTTCATCCAATGCAACTGCGCGGCACTCACGGTCTCCCTCTTGGAAAGCGAGCTTTTCGGCCATGTAAAAGGAGCCTTTACCGGAGCGTACCGCCACCAGATAGGCAGATTCGAAGCAGCCCATGGCGGCGACCTGTTTCTGGACGAAATTGGCGATGCGCCGTCTGAAATTCAGGTAAAGTTGTTGCGCGTTCTGGAAACCAAGCGGTTCGAACGGGTGGGCGACCACCGCCCCATCAAAGTGGACGTACGCATCATCACGGCAACCAACCGCGACCTGCCCCGTTTGGTGCAGTCCAACGACTTCCGGGAAGACCTGTTCTTCCGCATCAACGTCATCCCCATCACCATGCCGCCCTTGCGCGAACGGCGGGAGGATATCCCCCTGCTTGCCGAACACGTTCTGCGCCGCAAACGGAGTGCAGGAAGCATTATTCGCGGGCTTTCCCCGCAGGCCATGCGGCTGTGCATGCAATACGCCTGGCCGGGCAATGTACGCGAACTGGTCAGCGCCATGGAATACGCCGCAGTCGTTACCGACGGCGAGCTGATCGAACCGGCCCACCTGCCTCCCGGCATAGCCAATGGAGACAGTGTTTGCCCACCTGCCCAGAACATCCCGGCCCCGCAGGAAGCACCAGAAGAACACGCCTCCACAACAAATATGGCCGACGAAAAAGAAGCACTGCTTCGTGCGCTGAAGCAGACCTCGGGCAATAAAAGCCAGGCCGCGCGCGTGTTGGGCGTATCGCGTATGACAGTGCTGAACAGAATGCGCAAATACGGGCTGAACACCAAGACGGTCATCACCTCATAATGCAGGCAGCCTTCCCGTTCCGGGAGAGCTCCTCCCCTACGCCGCCCCCTTACCGAAAAGCAAACAGGTAACTTGCAAACAAAAACATATACGCATATATGATCACCTTTCACATATAGTCAAAAGACGGCCAAACCACTTGGCGGGGGGCCGGGCTTATATACCCTTTCTGCAGTGCTCACACAGGAGTTTTGCGCCAATGCGTGTTCTTTTACTTGCGATTACCCTGATTTTTGGGGGAATTCTTCAAGCTACCGCACAGGATACCGCTGCCAATCTCTATGTAGGCTCCAAACGTTGCGCAGAGTGCCACCCTGACGAGTACCATAATTTTTCCACCCACTCCAAAAAGTCAAAGTCATGGGACAGCGTGGCCATCATGCAATCCGACCTGACTCCCCAGGAACTGGAAGGATGCTACGACTGCCACACCACGGGCCACGGCAAACCAGGCGGGTTCGTCAACATCAAGGAGACCCCGAACCTGGCGGAAGTGGGTTGCGAAACATGCCATGGTCCGGGACAGCAGCATGTGGAATCGGACGGCGACCCGGAACTTATAAGCCGCAAGCTCACAAGCCAGGATTGCATGCGTTGCCATAACGAGGAACGCGTCGCCAACTTCAGGTTCAAACCGCTCATCGTCAGCGGAGCGCATTAATTCGCGGGAGGTACGTCTCCCGCCGAACAACACTTGTTTTCTCTGCATTTGCCCAGACAGAATGCTTCTCTACGTTGGTAAAAACGGTTAATAGGCGATTTCAACACCATACCGCTATCAACCGCAAGGAGCGAGCAATGTTCATACTGCGCAATCATGCGACTTTCCGAAGGCACCGGGCCTTTCCTATGCTCTGTGCCCTTCTCGCTCTTCTTGCCCTTTCCGCCTGCAGTGCCCGCACCATCCACTACGCCCCAACGCCGGAAACCGTACACATTGTCCACCTGAAAAATCAGGACATTGGCTATCGACTCGTTGGAGAAAAAACAGATGCCTGCCCTCTGCTGCTTGTTATGGGGTATGCAGTCACCATGGATTCATGGGACCCGATGCTGGTCCAGCAGCTTGCCAACGGGCGGCAGGTCATACTGTTCGACAACAGGGGCACGGGCTATTCCACAGCCTCCCCCACGGCTTCCCCCACTGGTTCCTCGAAGCCGTTCAGCCTGCAGGAGCTAGCCCAGGATGCAGCTGCCCTGCTTGACCATCTCGGCATGGACCAAGCCGACGTCATGGGCTGGTCCATGGGCTCGATGGTCGCCCAGGAAATGGCACTGCGCCATCCCGAAAAAGTACGCAAAGTCGTACTTTATGCCACGGATTATACGAGCGACGAGGTTGTCAGAATAATCTCCGACCCGACAACCTTCGGCTCGGCGCAGGAAGGCCCGATCCATCTTTTTCCCAAGGAGTGGATAAAGGCACATCAGGATATCGTGCGTGCCATTCCGCCGGGAGCGCACCCAGTGACTCCTGCCATGGCCGAAAGGCAGCTCAATGCCATTGCGAAATGGCAAGGAACCGCATCCCGTCTGCCCGGACTGCAACAGCCCTTGCTGCTGTTCGTCGGTCAGAACGACACAATCACCGCACAGAACAAAAGTCTGGATATCGCGTCCATGGTGCCGGGAAGCTGGCTTGTCCGAATCAAGGGCGGCGGGCACGGAATCATGTTCCAGGCCCCACAGGATATGGCCCGCATAGTGGACACCTTTCTGCGCGTCCAACAGAATGTGTCGCCGGGGAACGAACAATAATAGCTCATGGGGCCCGCCCCAGCCCGCAGAAAAGATACAATAGTTTGGTTGCTTCAACAAAAACAAGGCCGACGCGTTTAGAGGACGACGCGTCGGCCTTGTTTTTTCAGCCAAGCCATTTGTCAGTGCCTACCAGGCGTTCGGATTCGGATTCTGCAATCACATGGCAGTCTTTGTAATGCCTTCCGCACGCACTCCAAAGGCTACTCCGATTTCTTACGGAGCGGGAGGATTTCACAAGAAAGCCCCAAAGCAGGCAATACTGTCGAAAGCAACAAAATTGGAATATACGGAAGCAGCCAAACAAAAATCTTGTGTCGGCTGCAAGAATCGTCTGTCCTGCGGCAACAAGAGAATTTAAGAAAGAGGGGACTATCTGAGGATGGTCATGTCTTCCGCATCAGGCACTCTGGCTCCGAGGGACCGCATTTCATCGGTGGTCTGGCGGAGTTCCGTACGGGTTTGCTTTGCCCTGCGATAGCGGGCGTCCAGCCTGGCGGCACAAACGACTCCAGCCACAACCGTGGAGGCCAGAGAAAACTTGCCAAAGAGTTCGAAATCTCCCTTGGAAAAGATAAAAACGCCCAAGACAACGCTGAAAAAGATGCAGAGCACGGCGTAAAGGAAGATATCCCTTTTAATGCCCCGCAACGCCCAGACGTGCATGGCGGCTATAAAATTGAGAAGTTCCAGGCGCTCTTCGCCCTGGTCCTCCTGCTCCGTAGACATATTTGTGTCCTGTTCGGCTTTGGAGTCCGTAGTGAACAGGTTGATCGGCATAATTCCGAGTCCTTGGGTCAAAAGATTAACTAAGGTAAGGTACCAATTAGACCTCTCGGCACATGAGCACCATTATATTTTCGGCCATTTTCCCTGCCGCATGGCTGCTTGCAGCACCGCCTCCATGTGGGATAATCTCTGCGTATTCTTCCCCGATTTCATCAAACACACAGGAGATCATCATGGTCACCGCCATTGTTCTGCTCAAAGTCCAGCCCCGCAAAGTCAACGACGTCGCCAACGCCCTTTTGGAGCTCGACGGCGTGAGCGAAGTGTATTCCGTTGGAGGCCGTTACGATATTGTTGCCATGGTACGGGCCAAGGATAACGACGACCTGGCCGCAACGGTTACGGAAGGATGCCTGACTGTGGATGGCATTGAACAGTCCGAAACCCTTATTGCCTTCCGTGCCTTTTCCCGGCACGACCTTGAACACATGTTTTCCCTGGGCGGCGAAGAATAGCCCCACCAGTAAATAACAATAACGTCTACTGGAGCGGGATGGCCGATGAATGTCGACCGCCCACGCCACAAAAGCACGGGGCGGGAGTGTTTTCCCACTTGCACAACGAGTAGAATCGTAATTCTACAAATTATCGGCAGGTTGGCGGAACCCAGCACTCTCGCCTGCGGCTTGCCTTTTTCAGGGGGAGTCGCCATAGTCCCGCCCATGCGAGTAATACAAGTCGTCAATGTCCGGTTTTTCAACGCCACTGCCTGGTACGGACTGTATTTGGGGCAACTTTTCGAGCAGGCCGGACACGAGTCGCTCTGCCTGGTGCTGCCCGGCACCGAGGCCGAGGATTATGCCCGGAAAATGGGTGTTTCCCACCTCGCCCTGAACTGCAATACAACCAATCCGCTGGAAGTCGCCCACCTGTACATCCAATTGCGGCGGCTGGTGAAGGATTTCCAGCCGGACATCGTGAATTGCCACAGGGGGGAGGCCTTTATTTTGTGGGGGTTGCTGCGCAAACAGCTGCCCAGCTTCCGGCTGGTTCGCACCCGAGGCGACCAACGGCTCCCCAAGAACAACATTTTCAACCGTTGGCTGCACGGTCAGGCTGCCGATGCCGTGGTCGCCACCAACTCCCGTATGGCGCGGCACTTCCAGGATACCATGGGACTTCCCGCGGAAAAGTTGTGGACCATCCTCGGAGGCGTCGACAAAAACATCTACCACTTCGACCCGGAAGGACGGAGCCGCGTTCGTGCAGAATTCGGCTATTCTGACGACGATGTTGTCATCGGCATGGTCGGACGGTTCGATATGGTCAAGGGCCAGCACGATTTCATTCAGGCTGTTTCCCAATGCCACCACCAGTACGGGCTGCGCAACCTTAAAATCCTTTTCGTGGGTTTTGCTACAGATACGTCGGAGGAAGAGGTCTGGCAGTGGTGCCGTCAGTACGGAGTGCGCAAAATTACAAGCATCAGCGGCACACGCCACGATTTGGCCGCATGCATCAGCGCACTGGATATCGGAGTTTCCGCCTCGCTCTTTTCCGAGACCATAGCCCGTGCCCCCATGGAGATAATGGCCTGCAATCGTCCCCTGGTTGCCACCCGGGTCGGCGTGTTGCCGGATATTGTCCCGCCTTCCGGCATTGTCCCCCCCAAAGACCCGTCCGCCCTGGCCTCCACGCTTACACAAGTGGTGGTGGACGCCGCCTACAGAAACAATTTGCTGCAACGTGAACAGGAAATTATGAGCCAATTTGGTGGAAAAGATTTTCTTCGCCAGACATTGGTTATGTACCAAGGGTTGCTCGGAGTCTAATTAAACATTAATGTAAACTAAACAGAGTTACGACCCCATCACATCTTGCTCAATTTACATTTTTGTCTTTATCAAAATGGTGCTTTTTATTTTTATACTATAATTTCAATGAGTTAAAAAAACGGCACGCCTTGTGCAATAAGACCTCCTGATGACGCTTTCCAATGCCGCGCAAACCAAGGAGGTTTTTCATATGTTGCGCAGTTCCAACTCAATTTTCAAAATTTTGCCCGTGGGTTGCCTTACCTTGGCCGCCCTCCTCGTCCCTGTTTCAGGCCATGCTGCTGATATAGCATCCCTGAGCCAGGACAACGCCAACATCCTTTGGACCCTGGTGGCCGCAGTACTGGTCATGTTCATGCAGGCTGGCTTCGCCTGTGTCGAGGCAGGTTTCACTCGTGCCAAAAGCGCTGGCAACATTCTTATGAAGAACTTTCTCGATTTTGGTGCCGGACAGATCGTATTCTTCATGTTCGGCTTCGCCCTGATGTTCGGCCCCGATATCGCGGGCGGTTTCATCGGAGCCGGTAACTTCTTTCTCTCCGACTTCACTCTTGACTACGGAAATCTGGATGGCTTCGGCTTCACTTTCTGGTTTTTCCAGAGCGTCTTCGCAGCCACGAGCGCTACCATCGTTTCCGGCGGCATTGCCGAACGCATGAAGTTTAGCTCGTACATCTTTGTCAGCATCCTCGTGACCGCCCTCATCTATCCCATTTCCGGCCACTGGGCCTGGGGAAGCCTGAATGGTGACGCTTCCGGCGGTTGGTTGGAAGCCCTCGGCTTCATGGATTTCGCCGGTTCCACCGTTGTTCACTCTGTCGGCGGCTGGGTTGCCCTTGCCGGAGCCCTGGTCATCGGCCCCCGTATCGGCAAGTACGCTCCCGACGGAAAGGCCAACGCCATCCCCGGTCACAACATTCCTTTGGCCGCTCTGGGCGTATTCATCCTCTGGTTCGGTTGGTTCGGTTTCAACCCCGGCTCCACCACCACTGCAGACAACACCATCGGCCTGATCGCCGTCAACACTTCGCTCGCCGCCTGTGCCGGTGTGCTCGGAGCCATGGCTATATCCTGGATGCGTTTCGGCAAGCCAGATATGTCCATGACCATGAACGGTGCCCTGGCTGGCCTGGTCGGTATCACCGCCGGTTGCTACACTGTATCTCCCGTTGGTTCCATCATCATAGGTCTTATCGCTGGTCTCCTGGTTGTCCTGTCCGTAGAGTTCATTGACAAAGTCCTGCGCATCGACGATCCCGTCGGCGCTGTTTCCGTGCACGGCGTCTGCGGCGCCTGGGGTACCCTGGCAGTTGGTCTGTTCACGGTTCCCGGACTCAACGACGGTGCTGGCGGACTGCTCTACGGTGGCGGATTTGGAATGCTGGGTGTACAGCTTCTGGGTGTAGTTACCGTCTTTGCCTGGGCATTCGGCATGGGTCTGATCGCCTTCAAGCTGGTGGGTGCCTTCAGTGGCGGCCTGCGCGTAAGCCCGGAAGAAGAACTCAAGGGCCTGGACATCTCCGAACACGGCAGCGAATCGTACGCCGGGTTCCAGATCTTCCGCACGGAATAGCAGTAAAAAGGAGGAACGCATGAAACTCATCATAGCATACATACGCCCGGAAAAGCTTAACGCAGTAAAGCAGGCCCTGTACGCAAAAAACATCTACTCCCTGTCCGTAACCAACGTGTTGGGCAGCGGCCGCCAGGGCGGATTCACGGAAACGTACCGCGGAGTGGCCATGGAAGTGAACCTGCTGAAAAAACTGCGCATCGACCTGGTAATTTCCGATGATCTCGAAGATATGATCATTGAGACCATAGCCGAGAGTTCCAGAACCGGAAAGGAAGGCGACGGCGTGATCTTCGTCCAGGAAATTGCCCGCACCAAGCGCATCCGGACCGGAGAAGACACCCTGTAAGAACACTGAACATTCATTGACTTCCATCCCCTTGTGCTCCGGCGGTTCCCCTCCGCCGGAGCTTTTCTTTTCTCCCCAGGGTGCGTTACGTGGTGCGATTGCGGCGTTGTTTCGAAAAACTCAGAGCCTCGCGTATAAAAGAATACGCTTCGAACCTGAGTTTTCCTCACGCCTGGCACTCGCACCACGTAACGCACCCTGGTTTTAAATTTGAGTCTGCTTGTTAAAAGAAAAAAAGAAGAAAAGGAAAGACAGAAAATCACAGATGCAGGACGGTTGCGGCGTTGTTTCGAAAAACTCAGAGCCTCGCGTATAAAAGAATACGCTTCGAACCTGAGTTTTCCTCACGCCTGGCACTCGCACCACGTAACGCACCCTGGTTTTAAATTTGAGTCTGCTTGTTAAAAGGGAAAAAGAGAAGAAAAGGGAAGACAGATAATCACAGGTGCAGGACGGTTGCGGTGTTGTTTCGCAAGCCCCAAAGCCTTGCGTACAAAAGAATACGCTTCAAACCTGAGTTTTCCCGTACCGCCACGATCAGAGCAACCACGTAAAAAAAGCCCCCGCATCACAACAATGCAGGGGCTTTTCTATTTTCAAAAAAATCCGCAAATCAGACTGGTGTTTCTCCGGGATACACTGCTTCCACGGATGCACGATACTCTTCGAAGCGCCCTTCCTCGATAGCCTTACGCGCGCCTTTGACCAGTTCAAGGAAGTAATGCACGTTATGTATGGAGTTGAGCCGGTAGGAAAGCAGCTCCTTGGCCATGTACAAATGGCGCAAATAGGCTTTGGAAAAAGTCCTGCAGGTATAGCAGGAGCAATTCGGATCAAGCGGTTCGTCGTTTTCCTTGAACTCCGCCCTCTTGATGTTGACCTTGCCCTGGGAAGTAAAGAGCGTCCCGTTGCGCGCATTGCGCGTGGGCAGAACGCAGTCGAACATGTCGATTCCCGTTCTGATGCCGTTGAGGATATCCATGGGCGTTCCCACCCCCATCAGATAGCGCGGCTTGTCCTGCGGCAAAAGCGGTGCGGTATAACGCATCAGGGAAAGCATTTCAGGCTTTGATTCCCCCACGGAAAGACCGCCGATGGCAAAACCGTCAAAATCTATTTCCATAAGCTCCTGCGCACTCATCTTGCGCAGATCCTCGTAAAAACCGCCCTGTACGATGCCGAACAACAGCTGGCCGTTTTTTCCCTTGGGATGGGCCTCACGGCAGCGCCGTGCCCAGCGGGTGGTCATCTTGAGGGAACGCTCGGTATACTCCCTGTCCGCCCCATAGGGCACGCATTCATCCAATACCATCATTATGTCCGAACCGATGTTGTTCTGGATGGACATCACCTTTTCCGGAGAAAAGAAATGTTTGGACCCGTCGATATGCGAACGGAACTCCACCCCTTCCTCCGTGATGGTACGCAGCCCCGCAAGGCTGAAAACCTGGAACCCGCCCGAATCCGTCAGGATGGGGCCGTCCCAGCGCATAAACTCATGCAGCCCGCCCCTGCGGGCAAGCATTTCGTCGCCGGGACGCAGGTACAGGTGGTAGGTATTGCCCAAAATGATCTTGGCGTCCGCATCGTGCAGGTCGGCCGGGCATAACGATTTAACAGACCCCACCGTACCGACGGGCATAAAAATAGGAGTAGGCACCACGCCGTGCGCGGTTTGCAGTTCGCCGCGCCGGGCCAATCCGTCGCGCGCCAGGACCTTGAAATCCCCAGGAACAGTCATACGTTTCACCTCTGCGTGTTCTTGTCCGGGTGGGATACGGTTTCAGCCCTGCGGGGTCAAGCCCGCCTCCGCCTTATCCTTCTCCCAGACCTGCCCAAACGAAAAGACGGATGCAAACATCTGTTCGTCATCCGGCCTGTCGTTGCCCCGTAAATGGGCCCGTCTTTTGCGATGTGCTGCCCGCCATCATGCACCGGGCAGGTATTTTCTTATACGTTTCCGAAAAACGAATTTGCCCACAGAAGGGAATCGTAATAGCAGCGAGCAACCAGAAGCGGATCGAGCTTGAGCTTGCGCAACAGAATATCGAGATTGTCCCAGTTGCCGGTTTCAAAGCTCACGGAAATTTCCAGCCAAGGGGAATAGTGGTTGCTTTTGCCGTCCAGGGCGTCGCGCAGGTCGTCCTCCAACGGAATGCAGGAAAGCACTTCCTTCATGGGCAGGTCGAGCATGGAATCGAGCAGCGAGAACAGGCCGAGCAGAAACAGACTGCTGGACTGTCCGCCCTGGTCATGCTTCAACGCAACCTGTTCCAAAAATTTGCCTCGTACGGCAGAAAGGTATGGAAGCTCAGAGGGTTTGCTGGACGGAAGAAGATCCGTAAGGATTATCAGCCGCAGCCAGTTGCGGACCTTCCGCCATCCCAAAATGACCACAGCCTGCTTAATGGAACGGATTTTCTCGGGAAAAGAAAAAGCCGCCGAGTTCAGGTAGGTAAGCAAGCGGTAGCTAAGGGACACGTCGGTACGCACGGTGTCGGCAAGCCCGTCGAAATCTGGATCGCTGCGCTCTATAAGGCGAAAAAGGCTCAGTCGCGAAGCCTGATTGGAATTGATTTTCCGGCCCGGCATCATTTCGGGACGTTTGAAAAAATACCCTTGAAAAAGCAAAAAACCCAAATCCTTTGCCAGCCGGTAGCTTTCCATGGACTGTACACGCTTGGCAAGCAGCTGGGCGTCTCTGGGCGCACGCTGCAGAAGAGCCTGGATGTGTGAAGAAGACTTGCCGAGAATATCCACAATGAGAACGTCCGCCAGCCGATACAGGGAGTACAGTGACGGCGTTGCCTCAAAGCAATCCAGGGCCAGCACGTACCCGTCGTCGCGCAAACGCTGCAGAGCAGTCTCAAATTCCGGGGATTTTTTCTCGGGCGGTGAAAACTTGACCACGGTATCCTCTGCGGGCAACGCATAGGGGACCTGGTCCAGTATGGACTTGGGAGTAAAGTTGACGATAAGCTTTTTGGGCTGGGTTCGCCCTATCTCCGGGTGTATAAAGGCACTGGCAGCCACCTGCAGAGTGGCTGCATCGGAATCCGTAAACGTTGCCGCCGTGGCGTCACCCCTGTCCCTGTAGAGGAGTTCATATCCCCATACGGTAGGACCTTCGGAGAATACGGGCTGCCTGGCAAAATACGTGGGGATATACAATTCGTCACTGGGGTTGTCTGCCTGCTCTGTACTTACAGCCATCAAACCTCTCCTGCTTATGCCGGAATACGCCGACCACGCTTCTTTGGATAATGCTAAGTCTGTAAATTCAACATCAAAATAAAATCCTCTCGGCACATCCCCGAAACCGAAAGTCCCCTCCTAGTGGGGAATGTTCTACCTTTTGTCGGCAGAAATGTCGATCAACACCTTGTCATACTAAAATTTTTTCAAATTACGTAACCCCCTCGCAGGGAGTCACTTTTGTTTCAGGCGACGAGTAAACTCCGGCGATTCACGTATTTGTTCAATAAGCTTTCTATGACCAGCCGGAAATGCATACTCGCCGAGGTGCTCCGGGCGAACCCAAAGATACTCCTGCGCAGCGTGCAGGACGGGTGTGGAACTGCTTCCGTTAAGTCCACAATAAAAGCAATGCAGGCTCACCCTGTACTTTGTGTACCCGTGCCGGATGGTGGTGATGGGCATGATATCGGCAAGGTGAAACTCGGTTTCCTCCACGTATTCCCGCTCCAAAGCCTGGGCCGCAGTCTCTCCCTCCTCCACGGAACCACCGGGAAATTCCCAGAGATTCGCCCACACTCCGGAGGCTGGTCGTTTTTGAATGAATATCCGTCCATCATGTATCAGCACGCCCGTAGCCACCTCTATGGGAATGTAGGCTGCCGCTTTACGCGGGACCGGACGTTCAAAAACAATATCCAGCTCGTATGCCCGGCAGCGGTCCATAACAGGACAGGCCGAACAGCGCGGTTTTTTAGGCAAACAGACCAGCGCACCAAGCTCCATCACCGCCTGGTTGAAGTCCCGGGCCTGATCCTGCGGCATGAGGGAAGCAGCCAATTCCGTGATACGGCGGGCCGTATCCACCTGTTTGGGAGGTGTGTCGATATCGAACAAACGCGCCAGAACACGCTCCACATTGGCATCGACCACTGGAACGGGCCGGTTGTAGGCTATGCTGGCAATGGCTGCCGCCGTATACGGGCCTATCCCGGGTAGGGACCGGAGCACTTCCGGATCGTCGGGGATGCGTCCATCATACCTTTCGCAAAGTATCCTGGCGGTTTTTTGAATGTTCATGGCCCGCGAGTAATACCCCAGCCCTTCCCAATGGTTCAGAATCTCTTCTTCCGAGGCATGGGCAATGTCGCAGGGCGTTGTAAAACGATCTATCCAGCGTGAAAAATAAGCGACTCCCCGCTCCATCTGCGTCTGCTGAAGCATTATTTCTGATATCCAGACGTGATACGGCTCATAATCCCTTCTCCACGGAAGGTCCCGACCATTGCGCGTAAACCATTCGACAAGCCGACGACCTGTCTCCTGATTGGTTCGTTCTTGATTGCTCATAGGAAAACCGGCGGGTATATTTTTAACTCTCTTTCAGGTAAGAAAATATGCAGGACTAGCTTATGCTTGGTACGTTACCCGGCTGGCCTGCGGACCGAAAGGTAAACCAGCATAAAGCACTCACGATCTTATGTAGTTTTTCATCCTAATTCAGTTCCGATTGCTTGAAAAGCGCTTTTTAGTCACACCGCCCAAGGGGAAGGTATGGACAAGTCATATAAGCATCTGAACGTTTTGATAGCCGGGGGAGACAAGGCCACACGGCAGCAGATCAAAGCGGCCTGCGGAAGGTGCGGCATGCTGTCCAAACATGTTTCCACCGGACAGGAAGCCGTTGAGTACTTCAAGGACAAACGGCCCCCCATTGTGGTGGTGGGCCTGAACCTGGAGGACATCTCCGGGTTCATGCTCATAAAACGCATCAAACGGCTGGCCTGGTTTACGGACTTTATCCTCTTCCATCATGCGCCAGGAACCGCTCAAATCATCGAGGCAGTGCGTAGTTTCGCCTCGGACGTTCTTCCTTTCCCCGCAACGGATAAAGAATTGGACGACGCCCTTTTGCGCGCCGCCAACCGTCTGGAAATATACCAGCGCATCCAGAAGAACGATCTCGACATTCGTGGACAGGTCGAAAAACAGCTCAAAATAATATCCCACGACAATAAAAACTACATCCACAGCGCGAGCCAAAGCCTGGAAATTCTGGTCAATGAACTGGAGCACGGCCCCCTGTCCCTGCTGGACAACGCTGCGCGCCAATCCATTCTGTGCCATCTGGACGTAGCCATGCAGGCCCTGAAAATGAGCTACGAGCGCAACCTCAAAGTTCTGGACGAGGGACTGCGTGAAGACGTGCACGGTGCCATCGACGCCTTCAGGGATTTCGATATTACCGCCCTTATCCGCAAATGCTGCGAGGATATGCAAACCGTGGCGGCTACCCGTTCCGTACACATCAAACTTTTCATACCTCCCGACCCTTCGCCTTTTTTCGGGCTGGAGCGCGGCCTGTACCACGTGCTCACCAACCTCATACACAACGCCGTAAAATTCTCCCCACGCGGCGGAGAGGTTCGCATATATCTGGACCCCGGCAAGAAAGATGAAGACGGGCTGCGCACTCTCACGCTCAAGGTCTCGGACGACGGCCCCGGATTTCCCTACGACGAAGAAGACGTTCAGACAGCCCCCTCCGGCATCTGTTGCCCGGAGGATATCCTCAACGATTTGGAGGAAGAGGCTCCGGAACAGGGAACAGGATTCGGCCTCTCGTTCATCCGCGACATTGTGGAGCGGCACGTGGGTACCATGACGAAAGGAAGCAGCTCTACGGGTGGTGCGAATGTGACAATCTCCCTGCCCGTTCTTGAATAACCAACAAACAGCCGGGCTAACGAACACCACCCCAAAGGAATATCGCAAGAATGCAGGAGGAATTATGGACCAAAGACTACGCCGTGCGATTCATCAAAAACTTTCCGGTCTCAAGGTGCTGGTTGTGGACGATATGGGGCCGAATATCAAAAACTACGTCTACTTTCTCTCCCAGATGGGGTTTGAACGCAACAACATTACCCATGCCAAGGACGGTCTGCAAGGGCTTCTGAAAATGACAAAGATCCGGCCCGATCTGATTTTGACGGACTGGAACATGCCCATGACCGACGGGCTTCAGATGGTCAAAAAGGTTCGCTCGGTAACGGCCTTCAAGGATACCCCCATAATCATGATCACAGCCGAAGCGGACAAGGACGTGAAGCAGGCCGCGCCCTTCGTCAACGCGGTTCTGAAAAAACCCTACACCATGGCCGATGTGGAGGAACGAATCTACGACGCCCTGGCCCAATATTTTCTCAAAAAACTCAAGAAAGAACCCACGGCCTGAGCACAGCAAGCAGAAGACAATATCCAGCCACACGGGCCGAACAAACAAAAAGGAAGGCGAAAGGCTTGGAGGCAGTTAGCAGGAGGTATCCTGCAGAATTTTCATAAGCAGGCTGGTAATGGATGGATCGTATTTTTTCTGATCCTTGAACAGGGCAACCGCTGCCTCCAAAGGCTTTTTCCCTTTGGCATAGGGCTTCTCGGCTATCATGGCCGCGTACGAGTCCGCAACACTGCAAATACGCCCCATAAGACTCAGTTTTTCACCCCGCAGTTTGCTCGGATATCCGCTTCCGTCCAGGCGCTCATGGTGTTCACAGGCACACTGCAACGCTACTTCACCGCTCAGCCCCAAAGAAGTCAGGATATCCACGGAAAGCTGCACATGCTCGTGCACCCGTCGCCGCTCGTCGATACGCAGCCCCTGCTCCTTGTCGGTAATGAACTTGGGAATCTTGCACATGCCGATGTCGTGCAGAAAAAGCCCTCTGGAAACGGAAAAGAGCGAGGCTTTGCTCAGATTTTCCTTGTCCTTATACATATAGATGGCCAATCCCATCACCGCCACATTGACCATCTTGTTTTCCGGCAAGTTGTTGAAATGCAGGTAGCAGATCAGCTCGAAAATAACCTTCACGTTGCGGCCAATGCATTCTACAAAAATATTCAGATCGTGTTCGAACTTCTCGTAGGACTCCCGCACCGGGCTTTTGAAAAGTTCATCCAGCCGGTAGGCCAGCGCCTTGAAAAGTGTTTCCGCTATTTCATTGGGCTTGAGGTTTTTATCCAGCAAAACCAGATCAAGCTGGCGGGTCATGTAGCTGGTGTAAATATCGTGCTGGGACCGGGCCACAAACAAACGGCCTTCGCGGCACATGTCCACGATTTTCGAACGAAAGGAATAGTGCATCCGCTGCCCCGCCCGATAGGTGGGAATAAGCGACGAGGCTTCCTCGTTGTAGCGGTACAGGTCTATGGGGTAGCAGAATTTGGGGAAGGCTTCCAAAATGGCCGAGCCAAGCTGATAATACTCGTCGTGGATGGAACGGGCGGAAACCTCCACGGCTTCTTCGGAACCGAGGTCCTCGGCGAGGTCGTCCGCGGTAAGGACATCCTCTTCCCCCAGCTCCAGGTCATCCGAATCCCCGTCGAAACAAACCGCCGGAAACTTGCCTGATGCCGCAGATTCAGACTGGGGCGATTCATGGGAATCGTCCGGCGTTGCCGTCTGCTCTTTGTTTGGCAGTGATTGTTTTTCGTCTTCCGCCACAAGGGTCTCCAAAACTAGATCTACGCGCCACCCATGGAACAAACAAGTGACTCTACTGAAAACGATAGTTTTGAAAACATGTTTTTCGCTTCGTCGTCAACACACTGCAGCGCAAAACAGAAGCTTCTCGTCTCCACAGTAGGTCTTTAAATACACGAAATCCATATAAAACGCGACTATTAATACCGGTAAGGTAAAAGAGCGTTTTCAAAAGTTCAATCTGGCAGACCGTGGGCAACGTTGCAATGGAGATCAGTACACCGTGTTAAAAAACACATACCACCGAGTTTGTCCGCACATGTGGATACCATTGAAACACCAAACAAACGAAAGTTCAATTCATAGTGCACGGTACAATTTTTTGTTCCGAATCAGACCGTCGTCCGGGAACAAAGAAAAGTCCGGGAAAAGAAGCCGCTCCAAACCGCGTATGGCGCAGACTGTGCCGTCAAGTCCAGCTTCTTCAGGGTATTGTTGCGAAACCCCGGCCTTGCAAGATCCCCCCCCAACAACGTAGATTATCGGATTGGAACACAATAAAAGTCATCATCAGCCTTGTTGGAGAAGCTTTGTGAAACCATCGTGCCGTGCCGAAAGTATAACTCCCTTCATGGTCATGGACGTGCTTGAAGCCGCCCAAAAGCTTGAAGCGCAGGGAGAAAACGTTATTCATCTGGAAATTGGAGAGCCCGATTTCGATACCCCGCAGGCAGTCAAGGATGCAGCCAGGGACGCCATAACCCAGGGGTACACCCATTACACACATAGCCAGGGACTGTACCAACTGCGCGAAGCCATCTGCGCACATTACGGAGAACGCTACGGTGTCGCCATCACACCGGACCAGGTAACCGTCACCTCGGGAACCTCGCCCGCCATGCTTCTGGCCTTTTCCGCCCTGCTTGAACCGGGCGACGAAGTTCTGATGACAGATCCCTGCTACGCCTGCTACCCCAATTTCATTCAATTTGTGAACGGCCATGCCGTTCGTGTACCCGTGGCCGAAGAGGACGGATTCCAACCCACGCTGGAAAACCTCACCGCCCGCATTACGGACCGGACCAGGGCGGTTCTCATCAACTCTCCATCCAACCCCACGGGAACCATTCTCGAGCCGGAACGGCTCAAACAGATTGCGTCCATGGGAATTCCCATCATTTCCGACGAAATCTACCACGGCCTTGTCTACGAAGGGACGGAACACAGCATTCTGGAATTCACCCACAATGCCTTTGTGCTCAATGGTTTTTCCAAGTTCTATGCCATGACAGGCTGGCGCCTGGGCTACCTCATTTCCCCCAAGCCCTACGTGGACTGCATCCGCGCCATGGCCCAGAATCTTTTCATCTGCGCCGGCTCCGTGGCCCAATGGGCGGGTCTTGCCGCGCTGAAGCAAACGGAAGAAGATACCCGGATGATGAAGGAAACATATGCCCGCAGGCGCCGCTACATGCTGGACCGCCTCAAGGGCATGGGCTTCGGCATTGCAGTGGAGCCCACCGGGGCCTTTTATATCATGGCCAATGCCAAGAAATTCACCAACGACTCCTACTCCTTTACCTTTGAGATACTCAACAAGGCCAAGGTCGGGGTCACCCCGGGGATCGATTTCGGCCCCAATGCAGAAGGCTTCATCCGCTTTTCCTACGCCAACTCACTGGAGAACATCACACGGGCAATGGACAGGCTGGAAAAATTTTTAAGCAACTACACTCCCGCAAAGGGTTGATCCCCGCAGCGAGAAAAACATCAATGGAGAATAAAATGGCTGGAACACGAATAGGATGGGTAGGCAGCGGCGTTATGGGCAAATCCATGTGCGCCAACCTGATGAAGGCCGGCCATACGGCCCATGTGTACAACCGGACCCGGTCCAAAACCGCGGAACTGGAAGCGGCAGGTGCCGTGGTCTGTGAAACGCCTGCCGAGGTTGCCCGCAACAGCGACGTAATCTTCACCATTGTGGGATTTCCCGTGGACGTGGAGGAAGTCTACTTTGGTAAAGACGGCATTCTGGATGCTGCGGCAGCCGGAAGCGTGGTGGTGGACATGACCACTTCGGAGCCGAGCCTGGCAAAACGTATTTACGACGCCGCTTCGGGCAAGGGCATTGCCGCTCTGGACGCCCCCGTTTCCGGCGGGGATATCGGCGCACGCGACGCCACTCTCGCCATCATGGTAGGAGGAGAAAAAAAGGACTTTGAAAAAATACTGCCGCTTTTCAAATGCATGGGGAAAAATATCCAGCTGATGGGTGCCCCCGGAGCCGGACAGCACACCAAGATGAGCAATCAGATTCTCATTGCTGGAACCATGATCGGCACGGTGGAGTCGCTTCTGTACGCCTCCAAGGCCGGTCTGGACCTGGACGAGGTCATTGATGTGATCGGTTCGGGCGCTGCGGGTTCCTGGTCTATCAACAACCTGGGACGCCGCATTGCGAAAAACGACTTCAATCCGGGATTTTTCATCAAGCATTTTGTCAAGGACATGGGCATCGCCCTGGCTGAAGCCCGCGCCATGAACCTTGCCTTGCCCGGACTCGCCATGGTCCAGCAGTTTTATATTGCAGCCCAGGCACAAGGACTCGAAAATCTCGGCACGCAAGGACTTTACAAAGTTCTGGCAACCATGAATGCTCTCTAATAACGCTTTGAAGGGATGCTTTGTAAAAAAGCTCCCTATCCCCTCTTTCGATCACATGTCTCCCGGCTCAAGGGCCGGGAGATAAAACAATACTCGTCAGTAGGCTCTCGAATCCCCTCTTGCATTTTTGAGCCGAAAGGGAGAGTAATCCCCCCGCGCTCGTCGCAAGAAATCAAATTTCAGGGAGAATTCAGCCAACATGTCCTTTATGAGTCCCGAGTCCCACAAAGCACACCTGGTGCATGGCCTCAAAACAGGTATAGCGGCTGTCCTCGCCTTTGTTGCCGCAGACATCCTGCAGCTCAAATTCGGCTATTGGGCAGCCCTCTCCGCCGTCATTGTAATGCAGGTCAACGTAGCCGATTCCGTCCGCATGTGCTGGTATCGGCTTTCCGGAACCGCCGTGGGCGCCGCCATGGGTATGCTCTGCATCGTGATCTTTCCGGAAACCCCGGTGATGATCCAGCTTTCACTGTTCATTTCAGTGGCCTTTTGCGCCTACATGACCAAGTACAATACCCGTTACCGCATGGCTGCCATCACGGTTTCCATTGTTCTGCTGGCAAGCATCGGCCAGCCCGACCGGCTCTCCTTCGCCCTTTTCCGCTTTGTGGAAATAGGCGTTGGCGTTACCTGTGCCTTCATCGTCAGCATCACCATCCTTCCCCTGCGCGGCGGCACGGCCCTTCGTGAACGCCTGCGCGACCACTTTGCCGCCTGCGCGGATATGTACGGCAACCTCATGGACCGCTTTTTGTCCATGCAGTCGCACCTTTCCCCATACATTATGGAGCCACTTCACAACGCCATAATCGAAGACCGCAAGCTCTGCCAGAACGTGCTGCACCACGAACGTTTCATCTACCATGAAAACGCCATGCTGCTTGAGCACAAAATCAATACCCTGGAAAAATGCAGCAGCCATCTGCAGGCCATGCTCCATGCCCTCAACGACCATGAGGGCAGCGGCTATTCCATTTTAATGGAAGAAGAACTGCGCAACGTGGCCACGGTAACCATGAAGGTGATGCATGCCATTGCCAGTAATGAAACGCCCGATTGCGCGGAGTTGGAAACAGCCCTGACTGCGGCCGAGGACACACTGACCAAACTGCGCAATGACGGAGCCACCCGCCGATTCTATCTGCAGAAACTCGTACAGTTTTTCACCTTCTATCATGCCGCGCACGGCATGAGCAAAGACGTGCTGCGCTACTGCACCAAGCTGGCTTCTGCCAACACGGAACTGAAAAAATAAATTGGGGTGGGTCATGTCAAAACGACATGGCCCAACATCTT
This sequence comes from Desulfovibrio sp. 7SRBS1, assembly GCF_049723905.1. NCBI lineage: Bacteria > Pseudomonadati > Thermodesulfobacteriota > Desulfovibrionia > Desulfovibrionales > Desulfovibrionaceae > Desulfovibrio > Desulfovibrio sp. 7SRBS1. The sequence continues at coordinate 1,328,276 of NZ_JBJKFD010000001.1, forward strand.
TCCGGCTGAAAGAACACCGCGCTGTGCCCCTGTCCGCCTGTATGTTTCGAACAGGCGGAACAAATAGAAAAAACTATTCCACAGCCTGCATCCATTCCCTCCCTCTCCCCAACCAAAGCCGGAAATCCCCCCTCTCTTGCTCTTTCCATTTCCCATGGAAAACAAAGAAATACTTGCGACTTATTTATTTCCCGTAAAGACCAGCCACCCGGCTGCCGATAAAGAGACTGTAGCGTGCTTCATCCCGTGAAAGGCAGCATAAAAAGTATGAACATAAGCTCGAACTTTACCAGCACGGCAACTGCAAATCTCCAGTTCTCCCAAAGAACGGGGAATTCAGTCAGCCCTGTTTCCCCCGCAAAGCAAATGACGGAGGAACCTGCTGCAAGTCAAAATCCGATCAGTTCCTACACGCGCAAATCTTCCGACGTTACCTTTTACGGTTCCGACAGCGGCATCAACAATTCGCGGTATATTACGGCCCTCAAGGACAGCTTTCAGGTAAAGAACGAATTCCGCAATCGGATGCAGGGCATTCTGGACGTCCATCAGCAGATGGCTGCCAGTGCCAGCTCGTATGCTGAGCTCTACCTGGTGGGACGCAAGGCGGAAGAAGCTACCAAGCGCCTGGGCGACGAGACTGTAGCCAAGTCTGAAAATGAACGGATAGATAAAGACCGCGAGCAGACGGAAAAGGAACAGGAAGAAAAGATTCAGGAAAAGAACACAGCCAAGGCTGATAAAAATTCCCCAACGGAAACAATCACCGAAGCTGTCAACAAGGTGCTCGAAGAAACAGGTACCGCCACCGGAGAGACGACTGGCAGCCTGACAGCCTCGCAAGAAACAGCCCAAACGGAAAGTGCCCGGTCTTCCCTTGCGGACCATCCCCTTATGCAGGCCGCAACCAACGTCTCGGCCGCAGCTTCCATTGAGCAGTATGCGCAGGCCCAACACGTCGCAGACAATAACGCGGCTGCGGCTGGTTCCGCGCCTTCCGGCATTCAGCTCACCGTATAGTTTTTCCCTTCCACTTGTTCCGGCAACACAGCGCTCCTACGCAACGGCCAATTTAAAGGCCACTGTGTCGTCACGCTGAGTTCCCTTGCTCCCTGCTTTTTTAAAGTATCCCGGAAATAGTCCTTGTATTGCCGACCGGCTTCAGGACGGGACACATAAAAAAGGAGAGAATCCCTTGCGAGACTCTCCCCTTTTGCTTTCTGATAATTCGCTGCTATCTCAGTTTCTTTCTTTCGGCATGGCATGCCTCAAGGAGTGCTTCCTCGATGGATGGATGCGGAAAGATGAACTCGTCCAGGTCAGTGCGGCTCCAGCCCTGCATGACCATGACGGTCGCCAGGGTCGTCAGATGGGATACGCCGTATCCCACGCCGGTCACACCGCATACCTTGTTGTTCTTCCAGAAGACCTTGACCATCCCCTGTGTTTCGGCATGCGCCTGGGCAATGGGGTTGGCGGCAATGGGAAAGGTGGATACTTCCGCCTCCACGCCTTCCTTGAGAAGCTCCCGGCTTCCGGCTCCCACACGCATCACTTCGGGCGAACCGTAGATGCAGGAGGGACACGCGGAATCGTCATACGGAGCATCGGCCAGACCGCGCATGTGCTTCACAACATACCGGGCCTGGTGCTCGGCCGCATGGGCCAGCATCAGACGTCCGGTGACGTCGCCGACCGCATACACTCGCTCGGATGCACGCAGATTTTCGTTCACCGTGACCCAACCGGGACCGGTGGTTTCAATTCCGGCCTTTTCCAGCTTCAGGTCCGGGCTGTTGGGCCGACGGCCCACAGCCACCAAGGCCTTGTCCGCCTCGATAACTTCGCCGCTTTCCAGGGTCAGTACAGCGCGACCACCCGAGGTAGCCAGATGCTGGACTTTTTTGCCCAGATGCAGATCCCACTTGCGACGCTTGTACACACGGCCCAGTTCCAGGCCGATTTCAGCATCTTCAAACGGCGCAAGGCGATCCATGGCTTCCACCAGGATGATCTTTGTCCCGAGCCGTGAAAAGAACTGTCCGACTTCAAGGCCGATAACGCCTCCCCCCACGATGATGAGGGTTTCAGGCGCTTCCTTCAAGTCCAGAGCCTGATCGGAATTGAGCACGGCTTGCCCGTCCACTTCCATTCCAGGAAAGGCGAACGGACGGGAACCGGTTGCCAGTACGCAATGCTCAAACGGCAGCAGAATCGGCTTGCCGTTGCAAAGCACTTCAACAGCCCGTCCAGAATCCATGCGGGCTATGCCCTGGTAGAATTCGATTCCGGACTTTTCCAGACGCTGTCCCATGGCTTTCCCCAAGGCGGGCAGCAAGCGCTGCTTGCGCACCTGCAGGGCGGAAAGGTCCACATTGACCTCTCCCGACGCCACGCGCATACGGGACTGGGCTTCCAGAGCCTGTACCGGTTCTGTGGCCCCCAAAAAGAGCTTGGTGGGAATGCAGCCCCAGTTCAGGCAGGTTCCGCCCATGCGGTCCCGCTCCACCAGCGCGACTTTCATCCCCGCCCTGGCTCCTTCCAAGGCAGCGGCGTATCCACCGGGACCACCACCGACGACAACCAGATCAAGCGTCATCTGTAAGCTCCATGGCGCGGGCGGCACGGGTTTCGTCCAGCCGTTTCACGGGCAGGGTCACGGGCGCGGCATGGAGCGCTTCTGGATTGGTGTCGGCAAGAGCCAGTATTTCAATAAGATCGTCCACGAACTTGTCGAGCACTTCCTTGCTCTCGGTTTCCGTGGGTTCAATCATCAGGCATTCCTTGACGATAAGCGGGAAGTAGATGGTGGGAGCGTGGTATCCCTTGTCCAGCAGCGCCTTGGCAATGTCCAACGCACGCACGCCGCACTCGGCCTGTTTACAGGCCGAAGCCACAAACTCGTGCATGCAGATGCGGTTGTACGGAATGTTCAGGTAGTCTTCCAAACGCTTGCGCAGGTAGTTTGCCGAAAGCACGGCGTTTTCCGAGGCACGGCGCAGTCCGTCGCGTCCAAGACGCAGGATGTAGGCGTAGGCCTTGAGAAAGACACCGAAGTTTCCGTAAAACGGCGCCACGTAGCCAATGGACTTGGGGTGGTCGTACGACAGGGCGTACATACCGTCTTCCAGCTTGTGCACGCGGGAGACGGGCAGAAAATCAACAAGCTTTTCGCTTACGCCCACCGGGCCGGAACCGGGACCGCCTCCGCCGTGCGGCGTGGCAAAGGTCTTGTGCAGGTTCAGGTGCACGACGTCGAAGCCCGCATCGCCCACACGCATCTTGCCCATGATGGCATTGAGGTTGGCGCCATCGTAGTACAGCAGCGCGTCCTTCTCGTGCAACAGACGCACGATTTCCGGCAGATGCTTTTCAAACAGTCCCAGGGTGTTGGGGCATGTCATCATCAGAGCGGCCACATCGTCATCCAACGCAGCGGCCAGCGCCTCGGGATCGATCATGCCGTCGTGCGATTCAATGCTCACAACCTCGAACCCGGCCAGAGAAGCCGAAGCGGGGTTGGTTCCATGGGCCGAATCAGGGCAGAGCACCTTGGTCTTCTTGTTGCCTTTGTCCTTGTGGTAGGCGGCAATCAGCATGGCTCCGGTAAGCTCTCCATGCGCCCCGGCCATGGGGTGCAGGGTAAAACCGGCCATACCGGTGAGCTCGCAGAGCAGCTCTTCCATGTGATGCATCACTTCCAGAGCGCCTTGGCACATGCTGCCCGCGCCCTGAAGCTGCGGAAGCATGGGGTGCAGTGCGGCAAAACCTTCCAGCGCGGCAACGCCTTCCATGAATTTGGGGTTGTACTTCATGGTGCAGGAGCCGAGCGGATAGAAGTTGGAGTCCACGCCGTAGTTGCGGTTGGACAGCTCGGTGAAGTGGCGTACCACGTCGAGTTCGGAAAGAGACGGCAGTCCGGCGTCCTTGCCCCGCAGAAGAGACGCATCAATGTATTGCGAAACATCGTTGGACGGCTTTTCGGGCCAGACACCTTCGCGACCGGGCTTGGATTTGGCGAATACGGTTTTCACAGCAGGCCTCCCAGGATTTCGGTCATGATGCCGATGTCTTCACGGGTATTCTTTTCGGTGCAGGCCACCAGCAGGCAGTTGTCCAGGTCCTTGTAATAGCGGCCAAGGGGGAAGCCGGGCACGAATCCACGTTCGGTAAGCCGATCGACCGCATCGAAAGCGGAGATGGGCAGGCGGACGGCAAACTCGTTGGCAAAGGGGCCATCAGTGTAGAGCTCCACGCCCGGCAGAGCGGTCAGACGCTCGGCTGCATAGTGGGCACGCTCAATGCTCAGAGCGGCAGTGCGCTTGAGCCCTTCCTCACCCAGCAGGCACATGTGAATCAATGCCCGCAGGGCGCACAACGCCTGATTGGAACAAATGTTGGATGTGGCCTTCTGACGGCGGATGTGCTGTTCGCGGGCCTGCAGGGTCAACACGTATCCGGTACGTCCGTCCAGATCCAACGTGCGTCCGGCAATGCGTCCCGGGAACTGGCGGATAAGTTTTTTGGTGCAGGTCATGATGCCAAGGTAGGGACCGCCGAAAGACAGCGGCATGCCCAGGGACTGGCCTTCGGCAACGGCGATGTCCGCACCCATTTGCCCGGGTGTTTTGAGCACCGACTGCATGAGCGGATAAACCGACAGAATGGAGAGCGCCTTGACCTCGCGGGCTTTGGCAAACAGGTCGGTGAAATCGTTGACATGGCCGAAGAAGTTGGGGTTCTGCACCACAACAGCGGCTACGTCCTTGTCCAGAGCGGCGATCATGGAGGCCACCGGGGTGACGCCCTGCTCGTGCGGAACCGTCACCAGTTCCAGATTCAGGTTGGACGTATAGGAAGCCAGCATGATCCTGTAGATGGGGCTGACCGCCTCGCTGATGAGAAATTTACGGCGTTTGGTGGCCCGTACGGCCATCATCATGGATTCGAAAAGAGCCGATCCTCCGTCGTAGACACTGGCATTGGCACATTCCATGTCCAACAGACGTGCGACCGAAGTCTGATATTCGAAAATGGCCTGCAGGGTCCCCTGCGAAGCCTCGGGCTGATACGGAGTATACGCGGTGTAGAACTCTCCGCGCCCGCTCAGGGCGTCCACCGCATCAGGTATATAGTGGTCGTAAAATCCCGCACCCAGAAAACTTTTCAGGTCGGTGCGGTTGCGGGAGGCAAGAAACGACAGATGGCGCTTGACGTCCATCTCGCTTTTGCCCTCAGGCAGGTTAAAACTCCGGGGGCGCAGGGATTCGGGGATATCGGCGAACAGGTCGTCGATGGACCTTACTCCGATGGCCTCCAGCATCTCGCCGGTTTCCGAACTCGTGTGCGGGATGTAGGGCATGGATAGAACTCCTTGCTGCATATCCGAACTTCCCCAAAAGGGAAGCTGGCTCGCATGGAAGGTGGAACGTCCCGTCAGAACTCGCAGAAAAGCTGTTCCAGGCGGCACGCGGAAAAACAAAGAGCAGCCAAAGAACAAAGCCGCCGGAGAGCCAATGCGGAACAGTTGCTCACATCAACAGACCGGCGACAGAATATACAGGAAAACTAGTGTGCTTCTTCGTCAACAACATGCTGGTAATCGCCGGCATCCATCAGACCTTCGGGGTCTTCGGACAGCCTGACACGGATCATCCAGCCATCATTGTAGGGATCGTCGTTGACGATACCGGGATTCGCGTCCAGGTCCTCGTTGACAGCAATAACCTCGCCTGACACGGGGCAGTAGATTTCGCTGGCAGCCTTGACCGACTCAACACTTCCCATTTCGTCTCCGGCACTCAGTTCCTGGCCGACTTCGGGCAATTCGACATAAGTCAGATCGCCAAGCTGTTCCTGAGCAAAATGTGTAATGCCTACAACAGCTTCGCCATCTTCGATGCGAATCCATTCGTGTGATTTTGTATACAGCAATTCCTTTGGAATCATCAGGGGCCTCCTCCTTGGAGCGGTTGCTGAAAATAGCTTAAGTTTGAAATCGCCTATCGCCATTAGAACTCTATGTAAAGGGTGTTTTTTGATCAACAGCCTTTACAGGATTTTTTTAGTAAAATGGCCTCTGGAAAGTTGCTTTTTTCGGATTTCAGCTATTTTTCCATACAAGGCACCGTTCGTGCTACGCACTTGATTGTTTCGTAGTCACACTGCTATACTCTGTGAATACAGAGACAAACAACCCCCTCAAAGAACATATCTTTATGAACAAAACGAACGCGGCACTCGCATCAACCGGCACAATGGAAACCCTTGTGTACACCATTGCCGGACATGATTGGCGTCTCATGCGGGACGCCGACCTGGAAACCCTATGGGCCAGGATGACCGATGTGGACAATGCCGAAGACCATATCCCCTATTGGGCCGAAGTATGGCCTGCCAGCCTTTTGCTGGCGCAGCATATCGCAACACAGGGGCCAAAACTTCAGGGCCTTCGCTGCCTGGACGTAGGCTGCGGCCTTGGACTTAGCGCCCTGGTGGCCACGGAAATGGGAGCGCAGGTTACAGCCTTCGACTCCGAATACCCTGCCTTGCGCTATGCCCATTTGAATGCCGAGGAGAACAGGCAGCCCCAACCGCTCTGGCTCCAGATGGATTGGCGCCATCCGGCGCTGACCCAAAACTCCTTCGACCTGATTTGGGGTGGCGACATCGTTTACGAAAAGCGCTTCTTCGAGCCTTTGGAAGCCCTTTTCCGCCACGTACTCGCCCCCGGGGGAAAAGTCTGGCTGTCACAGCCCAAACGCGAAGTAAGTGTTCCGGTATGGGACCGATTCGCCTCGCTGGGCTGGAAGACCGAGGAAATCCTCAGGCAAAACGTCCATGACGGAAACTTGCGGGTAAACGTCAATCTGCGGGAGCTGACACTCCCCAACAAGCTGTCGGGCGCATAATACCCGAAGGAGCAAACCATGGGTAAAACCATCCGTTTTGGCGTGTCCCTGGATTCGGACCTGCTGCAAAAATTCGACGAACTCTGCGAAGAAAGGTGCTATCAGACCCGGAGTGAAGCTATCCGCGACCTGATCCGCAACACCCTGGTACAAAAGGAATGGGAAGACACCGACAATGAACTTGCCGGCACCCTTTCCCTGGTTTACGACCACCACCAGAGCGATCTTGCCCAGCGGCTCACGGAAATCCAACACGACTCACACGATGTGATCCTCTCTTCCCTCCATGTGCATCTGGACCACTACAACTGTTTGGAAGTTATCGTATTGCGCGGGCCGGGCAACGATATTCGCGACCTTGCCCAGCGTTTGATCTCCACCAAGGGGGTCAAGCATGGAAAACTCGGACTGACGACCACGGGACAGGATCTCAAATAGATGAAAGATGTACAAAGCGGTCCCGCGGATGTGGCTCTGGCCATCAACCGCGTGGGCGTGAAGGGACTGCGCACCCCCCTTGTAGTGCGCGACAAGGCCAATGGCGAACAACACACCGTGGCCAGCGTGGACCTCAGCGTAGACCTGCCCGGCGATTTCAAGGGCACCCATATGAGCCGCTTCATCGAAGCCATGGAGCAATGGGAAGGCGGCCTGGATTATACCTCATGCATGTGCCTTATGACCGACATCCGCCAACGCCTGGAAGCGTCGCGCGCGCATGCGGTACTGCGGTTCCCCTATTTTGTCCGCAAAAAAGCCCCCTCCAGCGGCAGCTCCGCCGTCATGCACTACGACTGCACCCTGGAAAGCGATTATTCCGGCCAGAATCTCAATTTCCTGCTCACCGTGGAAATACCGGTTATGACCGTATGCCCTTGCTCCCTGGCCATCAGCGATTTCGGAGCCCACAGCCAGCGGGCCATTGTCCGCATCAGCTGCCGTTCCAGCGGGTTCGTCTGGATAGAAGATCTGGTGGAAGTGGCCGAAACATCAGGCTCGTCGCCGGTCTTTTCCCTGCTCAAACGGGAAGATGAAAAATCGGTTACGGAAACGGCCTTTTCCCACCCCATGTTCGTGGAAGATGTTGTCCGGGCCGCAGCCCAGCAGCTGGACAACCACGAGCGCGTCACCTGGTACAGGGTGGAAGTGGAAAGCCTGGAATCCATCCATAACCACAGCGCCTTTGCCGTTATCAAAAGAGACAAGACTGCCGAATCGCAGACCTGAAAGCATATCTTCAGCCAGATGGATTCCAGAATCTCGAAAGGGCAGGCTGTTCGTAAAGGTGCGAGAGCAAGGCGGGAGAAAAAATCAAGGCCGACGCGTATTCTTCCATACGCGAGGATTTGAGTTTTTAGAACCAACGACGCTATCGCGCCTTTGGCGGCAGCCTGGAATCCGTCCATAACCACAGCGCCTCTGCCGTTATCAAAAGAGACAAGACTACCGACTCGCAGACCTGAAAGCATAGTTTCGTCCAGATGGATTCCAGAATCCCCATGGGCAGGCTGTTCGTAAAGGTGCGAGAGCAAGGCGGGAGAAAAAATCAAGGCCGACGCGTATTCTTTCATACGCGAGGATTTGAGTTTTTCGAACCAACGACGCTATCGTGCCTTTGGCGGCAGCCTGCTCGGCGAGCACCGCATTTGCCCCAGAACTTCGTCCACCAACCTAGTCGGCGAAGCACTATAAAATAGAGGGGTTGACCGGTCTTTACGTACTTCTTATATTAACCCCATGAGAGTCGATACCAGCCTTTCCGCAATGAACGCCTTCGGGGTGTCCGCACAGGTTACGGCAAACAACGTGGCCAATGTGAACACGGACGATTTTCAGGCCTCGCGGACCAATCTGGAAACCGGACCGGACGACAACGGCGTCCGCGTGGCGTCCATCCAAAAGGACACTACACCCGGTTCCCCCCTGCCAGAAACAGGGCCTACTGGTGCCACCCGCACCAGCAATACGGATATCGGACGCGAAATGGTCAACCTCGGCGTTACGCAGCGGGGCTATGAAGCCAACGCAAAAGTAATCCGTACCCAGGATGAAATGGTCGGGTATCTGCTGAACGAAATGATCTGATACCCAAACCTCACCGCCCCAAACAAAACAAGGCCGAAGCGAGTCCACACCGCTTCGGCCTTTTCATTTTATTTTCAGCGTGTTCCCTGTCAGATTCGCACGTACTTTTTCTTTGCCAGCGTCACTTTTTCCAGATAGCGGCGGCTCTCGTCACGGCGGTGCTCGTAGCGCAGTTTGCGGTACACCTCGGCGGGTGAAAGCGAATTGATGACCCGCACGGCCTTGTCCCTATCCGAAGAAAACGTCCGTAGCACATTGCCTGCCCCACCGTTATACGCGCTTATCACACAATATTCCCGCGACGTGGGGTTGCTGATGCGCTTCAGATACTTTGTATCCAGCATATGCAGGTAGGTGCTGCCGTATTGGATGTTGTTGTTGGCATTAAACAGAAACTGGCGCGTGGGCACACCGGATTTTCCGGTCAGATACTTTCGTACGTCTTGCCCCGCAGTGGAAGGCACAATCTGCATAAGCCCAAAAGCCGGGGCCGAACTCACGGCAAAGGGGTTGAAGTCGCTTTCCGTTTGCATGATAGCGTAAACAAGGCTTTTCGATACACCGAACTGCCCGGCCCATTGGGCCACCTGGGTCTTGTACCGGGCCGCACGCACCTCCATGTGGTCCGCCACCATGGCGATACGCACAGAGTACACGGTACGCACACCTTTATCCGTGCTGATGGGTCGCTTTTGCAAACGGTTGTTCACCAGATAGTCGGCATAACGTTCCGCCCGCCACTGCCAGCGTATAAACTTGCCGTCCTGGTCGCGCACCTCACCATACAAATACGGTTCCTCCCCCAACTTCACAGGCTTTGCCGAGTACATGTCCACGGCCTGCGGGTCACCCGGCGTCAGCAAAGTCGTTACCACGGCTTCACGCAGGCTTTTCAAGGGATTGGCCTGGTCCACGGTTTCCACCACAACTTCGCCCTTGTCGAAATTGACAACAGCCCGGCTCTGGTAGTTCTGCGTATATTTGACGTACTTTTTGGGAGTGGCCTTTTCTTCTTCCTTTTTTCCCCATTCGCCGCGCACAGCCTTTTCAAAGGCTGCGAGAATCGCCTTGAATTCCTTTTCAAACGATTTCACGTCCCGGGCGAATCCTTCCGGGTCCATGGCAATGGCTACTGCACGGTGGCCAAGAACATCTGGAGCCGAAGATGGATTGGAAGCAATCCGTACCGTATCGCTTACCGCCTTTTTTATGCAGCCGGTAAGGAGGATGGGAAGAAGGAGAAAGACAAAGAGAAGAAAAAAAGTGCGAGGGGAAAACCTCTTGAAAGAGGTTCTTCCCCTCGCGCTCCCTTTTCCAGAACTTTTTATCCATAAATTCAGTTTGCTGCCCAACAGAATATACTTCCCGAAGATGAAATTTTATCTTGAAATGGCAAGGGCAAAAGAGTGCCGTTGCACCAAGGCCCACAGCCAAAATACTGCGTTCAAACTACCACATCGCCTTTTGAAAGAAAAATGAAAGGCGGAAAGCCGATCACCGACTTCCCGCCTAAAAAAAACGAAATTTTGTAAAAGAACAATCAGCCACCGCATCCGTTCCTCGGCGCCCCCACGCATGAACGGCCTGCCGGGTTCCACGTTTGGCAGTCGTACGGGCACTCCTGTTCCCCCATCCAATTTGGAAAATCCACATCCTTCTTGATAGTGTTGTGACAGTTGTTCTTGCACCGTTTGTTCTCGATAGGCTTCTGTCTGTAGCACTCCTCATAACTCTTGCCTTGGCGCGCACATTTAGAGATGAACCTGCGGTTTTCTTCTGCACAGTTGTCAAAACAGGGTTCAAAAAGATCCAAGCAATAGTCTACGCAATGCGAGCTTCCGGTAGGACAACCGTTTATACATTCAGTCTCTGTCGCCATAGTACCAGAAAACGCAGGTAGCGTCTGCAACACTAAACAAGTGCTGATTAAAAAAACATTTATTTTTTTCATATTCCCCTCGCTGTGATTATGAAAATTCGAACAGGCCCAAACATACTGATAAAACTTTAGCACGTTATGTGCCAATACAATACCTACCTGCAATCACAATATATTCTTTTTTTTCATCCGCATAAAAAAACATTCGACTGCAAATGGAACAGCCTCCGCCTTTGCAACGTAGACGTCGATGCCATCCATAAGCGCGTCTTAAAGCATTTTGTTTTGTAAAAGAACGACTACCAGCCACCGCATCCGTTCATCTTGGCCCCCACGCATGTACGACTTGCCGGGTTCCACTTCTGACAATCGTACGGGCATTCCTGCTCCGCCATCCAGTTGGGATAATCCACTTCCTTCTTGATGGAACGGCAGTTGTTCTTGCACTGTGCGTTCACGATGTACAGCAGGTCGCGGCAATGGGTATACCGTGTGGCGTTATTGGGAAACTGCCGTTCGCTGGCAATGCAGTTGGGGATGAATTCGCGGGCTTCTTCAGCGCACTTGTTGAAGCACGGATCAAAAAGCGAGGAACAATAGTTGTAGCACCCCTGGTCGCCGATGGAACAACCGTCCTGGCATTCACCGTACGTCACCATGGTACCGGCAAACGAAGGTACAGCCAGCAAAGACAAACAAAAACCTACCAGCAACACGTATACTTTACTCATCTTCCCTCCCCTATGGGCACCATCGTAAAATCGACCATAAGCATTATGTATCAATTTATGCACGCGATATGCCAACGACACATCTATCTGAAATCACGACGTTTTCAATATTTTTACCCATAGAGAAAACCGCTCGACTGCAAACATTGTGTACACTCGGCTCCCAAATGCCAACAACGTTATACACAACACACAAATCGCTTGCAGAGAGTGTCTCCAACTTGATGGCTTCCGCCCCTACCCCAAAACAATGTCGTCCAGAGCCTTCCTAGTATGTGTGATGTTTTCCTGTGACTCGGCAGGGTGCCCGACAGCCAGCAGGCAAACCACGCGCAAATCGTCGGGAATGGCAAGCCTGGCCTTGACCTGCTGTTCATTGAACATGCCGACCCAGCACGTACCAAGGCCCATTTGCACTGCCCGAAGCATGAGAAAAGCCACCGAAATGCCTACATTCATGGCGCTGGCTCCAAACCTTGCCATTTCCGGGTCCGCTTCCGCTTTTGCAACGTAGGCGTCAATGCCATCCATGGGGGCGTCTTCGAGCAGCTTGTTTTCCCTGAAAAAAAAGGCACTTGCCTGGGAATCGCGTATGTATCCCTTCAGGTCGGCACAGCAGACGAAAAGAGCAGGGGCCTTGGCCAGCCACGTCTGCCCTTTCGAGGCCTCCTTGCTGCCGAACCACTCTTTGGTTTCAGGGTCGGTTACCACCTTGAAACGCCAAGGCTGCGAATTCAGGCTCGACGGCGCCAGACGCGCAGCTTCGAGCAATTCCAAAATTTCTCCAGGAGCCAAAGCATGGTCTTTAAACGCACGCACACTGTGCCGCATCAAGATAGCCTGTTTTACATCCATAACCACTCTTTTACCTCCAGCATCCGCCTGTACAGGCAATGAAGTGCAAACATGCAGATACCCTCTGCATCCATCCCCAACTTCCCCAAATTGCTTATGCTTCAAACTGTTGCCAAATTACATAATTTTTCACAACTTCTCTACATTTTTCAACAGGATGATAGCGTTAATTTTAAATAAAAGCAGCTCTGTTATACTTAAACGTGGACACAAAGAATGGGGGTATATTATGCCGTAATAAACATGGACACAAAATTGGGGGGTATCATGAAAAAAATCAGTTTTACTTTTGCAGCACTGCTGGCCTTTCTGGTATTCTTTGCGTTTGAAGCCATGGCGTGCACAACCATGATAGTTACGCCCAAAGCCAGTAAGGACGGCTCCATGATGGTAGCCCACTCCGATGACGATGAACTGGGAGACCAGCGGCTTATTTATGTTCCGTCCAAACTGCAGGAAGGACGGCGAAAAGTTTATTCCGACGCCATGCGCTACCCGCGCATCGTCACCCAGAATCGCGGGCCGGGATACGTAACCAAAGGTTACCCGGACACGGTTCCCGTAGCCACCGTGGCCTATGACGATATTTGGAAGATTCTGGGGCGGCAACAGCCAAAATCGTATGCTTATTATGACGGCAACTACGGCATCATGAACGAAAAAAATCTCATGTTTGGCGAATGCACCAACGCCGCCAATTATGAGCCCCGCTACAATGCAAAACCGACCTCGGACAGTCCGCTCCGTATTTTCTACAGCGCCGCGCTCTCCCGCATTGCTCTGGAGAACTGCGAATCAGCACGCGAAGCGATCAAACTCATGGGCGGCCTCATCGACAAATTTGGATACTATGCCACAGGCGAAACCCTGCTGGTAGCCGACCAGAACGAAGCCTGGGTTTTTGAGATGTGCGCCCTGCCGGACAGCAAGTACCACTCCGCCTGGGTAGCCAAGCGTGTTCCGGACGGCGAATTCTTTGTGGCTGCCAACACCTTCCGCATCCGCAAGGTGATCAAAAAAGATCCAGACCATTTTCAGTATTCCAAACTGCTCATTCCCGGCCTGAAAAAGCTCGGTTGGTGGGATGAGGACAAACAGGGCCCCGTGGACTGGCTGCGCGCCGTCAGCCCCGGCGAGTACAACCATCCCTATTACTCGCTGCGCCGCGTCTGGCGTGTGCAGGACAGGGTAAACCCGGACCTGGGCCTGTCCCCATGGGTAAAGGATACCTATTCCACGGACTATCCCTTCTCCATCAAGCCGCGTACCAAAATCGGCCCGCGTGACGTGTTCTCCCTGTACCGCGACCATTACGAAGGCACGCAGTTCGACCTTACCAAAGGCATAGCAGCCGGACCGTATGGCGACCCGCACCGCTTTGTCGGTCCGTACGACGGCAACCAAAACAATGTGGACAAGGACAAGAAATATTATGGCGCGTGGGAACGGGCCGTCTCCGTCTTCTACCAGGGCTACACCTACGTATGCCAAACCCGGCCCTACGCCCCAGAAGCCAGCAAGGGCATCCTTTGGTTCGGCCCGGACGTATCCTACACCACCTGCTTTGTGCCGTTTTTTCCCAAGACGGTGCAGCTTCCCAAGGCGTATCAGACCGGCGACCCGCAAAAATACGATCCGCAGTCGGCCTGGTGGAAGTTCAACCTGCTGGCCAACTGGTCACGGCTCAACTTCCAGCGCATGACACAGGTAGACATCAAGCCCGTACAGGAAGAACTTGAAGCACAGTCCATTCTCGGTCTCATTGCCATGGATCAGAAGATAAAGGGACAGCCCGAGGCCGATGCCATGGAAACAGCCCGAAACTTCAGCTTTGCCAATGCCGCCAGAGTACTCCAGAAGTGGCAGGACCTGACATATACACTGTTTGCCAAGTATTCGGACGGATACATCAATACGCCGGAACAGGAGGAAACCAAAGCCATCGGCTATCCTTCTGACTGGCTGGACAAAACAGGTTACGCGGATGGCCCCGTGACGTACGACATGAAATAGCCGGGGAACAACACAAAAAGACAAAGGGCCGATCGCTCACTGGGCGACCGGCCCCTTTTCTTTTCTGCCTCTTATTCGACGCTTCCAGAACGCCGGAACGTGGGGACCTTGGATCCGCCGGACTTGAAAACTTCGTTGACCGTGTCCGCAGGCACGCCCTGCTGCAACAAAAGCAACGCGAGCAGCCGATTGGTTCTGTTGGTATTGCGCCAGATAACGAGGGGCGCAATAGTTATGCAAATTGCAATGACAACAAAGAATAACCAGAAAAAAAAGCCAATGCCGCCCATCATGCCGACCCCGTACATCATTCCCTCCTCATATTTTGAAGTAAACCGGTTTAGCCCGCACCTTGGACTTACACCACAACAACAAGATACAGTGCGGGATGCCTTATTCCGGGGTTATTTCATACTCCGAGTTGCTGAAAAGTCCATGCAGGCAAAAGAACAGGCTTCTATTTTCATGTTGACATGTTGAAAGCCGAGCGAATAATGGCCACTTTCCGACAGGCCCATTCTCTTCCGGAAAGTGGCAAAAAAATTCTTTTATTGCCTGCCGCTCAATTCACTTCATCTCACTGGATTTATATATGCTTTCTTCATTAATTCTTATTTTGCCAGTATTTCTGGTTATTGCCTTTGGCATCCTGCTGGACATCTTCCGGGTAATCCCGAAGGAAACCGGGTCAATCATTGGTTCCTATGTCTTATATGTCGCCCTTCCCGTGCTGCTGATACACATCCTCTCAAGCGCAACTTCCGACGAAATACTGCACGGCGGTTTCTGGCTCGGCATTTTGAGCGCACAGGTCATCGTCTACATTTTCGGCTATCTGGGAGAATTTCTGTTCGGCACAAAAAAACACGGCCCAGCCGCAGTCATCGGACTGACCACCAGTTGTTCCAATATGGCTTTCCTGGGCCTGCCCGTTGTCGCCAGCCTCATGCCCGGAAATCACGAAGCCCTTGTAGCTGCTGGGCTAGCCGCAATTACTCCGAACGTCGTATCCATCCCCTGCCTTGTACAACTCGAATATCTGAAGACTGCGGACGGCGACCCGAAAAAAACAATCTCCCGGCTCCTCAAATCCATTCTTTTCAACCCGTTTATAATCTCAACCTTTGTTGGATTGTTTTTGGGTCTTAGCGAAATAGGCCTTTGGGAGCCTGTGGACAAAGCCGCCTCCATGGTGGGCAACACCACTGCCCCCTGCATGTTGCTGGCTCTGGGACTGGACCTACGGGCTAAAGTACGCTTGGCCGTTACAGGGGATACATTCAATTTCATCAGATTCGGCACCAGCCTCCTGATGAAACTGGTAATCCACCCGCTACTTGCCTGGGGGCTGCTCTCCCTGATGGGAGTGCACGGCACATGGCTGGCTGTGGGAGTGATAATGAGCGGCACTGCAACCGCACTGATGACCACGGTCATTGCAGATATCTACAGATGTCTTGCCGCTGATGTCGCCACAATAACCGTTGCGAGCAATATTCTGAACCTTGCCACGCTTACTCTTCTGACCGCGATATTGCATGCGCAGGGGCTGCTGTAGCGGGGAAACAGCGTTGCCGCTTTGAAGAACCAGGGACAGTTCGTCCACGTACATGATCAACCCCGAACCAACAGGTTAAGAGCGCGAGCATAATTTATTAACCTTCCGTAATCATTGAACCGCATACGGTTTTATTCATATTCTTTTCAGGGTGTTGATGTGCGCTGCGCACAGCAACACCCTTCCCTTCCAAACTTCATGCACTCGCTCGAGCCGAACAAAAACAAAGCCTGCTTTTCCTCAAAACCGACCATGGCTGAAATCCACCTTTCGCCTTCCAAACGACTCTCTGTGAAATCCGAAAACCGGGAACTGAACGTCGAATCCACGCCTCTGGTCATCGCCTTTCAAAGCAACTGGCGAGAGGGTGGAGTTCTTCCAATTTGGTAGACACTTTTTGACTTGAGCTCTCAAAACACGAAAGCCTACCTCTTTTCATAATTCAAGGACGACATGTATTCGCCCCCAGAATGCCGCCGATGAGTATTATACCAGCCTTCAATGGAATCAAACACGGCGACTTTTCCTTTTTCTCTTGATCGAAACGATGTTTTCCAAAGCAGTACCCAAGGGGAAAAAGTACACGTTGTAATCGAGTCTGCTTGGAAGCACTCTGAGCACCTTCAAAAATATATTAAATCGGGCATTGCCAAATCCGAGTTATTTAAGCATTCTGGAGGAAGATCGGAGAACTTTGAGATACAAGAGTTCGCTGAAGTGGATTGAGTTATCGGCATCATACCGTGCGAGAGTCTGGGCAAAAGCGTGCTGCCGTTTCGACGTCATTGCAGGCACTGTTGCCCTTCCCGTGCAAAATAAACGACAAGCGAGACCGCCCGTGCGCTCGTGACACATGCAGCGCACTGGAATCACTTGCCGAAGAAGCACACAAGGAGAAAAGAGCATGGAGTCGAACCACTCGGATGTTCATGAAGAGGAAAAATTACAGCCCGAGGATATTTTCAAAGAATTTGAAAGTGGTCCTAAGGGGTTGAGTGAACAGGAAGCTGCCAAGCGCCTTGAAAAATATGGTCCCAACGCCTTGGAGGACCACAGGGTCAGCCCGATTGTGAAATTCCTCGGATACTTCTGGGGGCCGATTCCCTGGATGATCGAGGCTGCGGCCATACTGTCCCTGCTTGTCCGCCACTGGGCGGACTTCTGCATCATTGTTTCCCTGCTCATCTTCAATGCCGTGGTCGGCTTTTGGCAAGAGTATCAGGCCGGCAACGCCGTGGACGCGCTCAAGAGCAAGCTTGCGCTGAAAAGCCGGGCCTTGCGCGACGGCTCATGGCAGAGCATCAACGCCCAAAATCTCGTGCCGGGGGATATCATCCGCTTGCGCATGGGGGACATCATCCCCGCCGATGCCAGACTGGTGGAAGGCGATTACCTGAGCGTGGACCAGTCCGCACTGACCGGCGAATCCCTGCCCGTGCAAAAGGAAATCGGCCACCTCGTCTATTCGGGATCGGTGGCCAAGCAGGGGGAGATGGTGGGACTGGTGACGGCAACGGGCGGAGAAACGTTCTTCGGCAAGACGGCCCGGCTCGTCTCCAGCGCAAAGAGTGAGTCCCATTTTCAGAAAGCCGTCATACAGATAGGCGATTACCTGATTTATCTCAGTCTGGGCCTGGTGGCGACGCTTATTGTGGTGCAACTCTTCCGGGGCTCGCCATTCCTCGACCTGGTGCAGTTCGCGCTGATTCTCACCGTGGCCTCCATTCCCGTGGCCATGCCCGCTGTCCTGTCCGTAACCATGGCCGTGGGCGCCCTTGCCCTTTCCAAGGAAAAAGCCATTGTCTCCCGGCTGGAGTCCATCGAGGAAATGGCGGGCATGGACATTCTCTGCTCGGACAAGACCGGCACCCTGACCCAGAACAAGTTGAAACTTGGGGAGCCCATCACCTTCAAGGCAAAGAATGAGGACGATCTCATTCTCGCCGGTTGCCTGGCCTCCAAGGCGGAAAACGAGGACGCCATTGATCTTGCCGTGTTGCAGGGGTTGAAGGACAAAACATCCCTCAATGCCTACTCACAGGAGAAGTTTGTTCCTTTCGACCCGGTGAGCAAACGAACCGAAGCCTGGATCAAGACGGACAGCGGAGATCATTTCAAGGTCAGCAAGGGAGCGCTGCAAGTCATTCTCGACCTCGCCGAAGTGGACGACGATGTGCGCGCCAAGGCTGAAGAGGCGACTCAGGGCTTTGCCGCCAAGGGATACCGCACCATTGGCCTTGCCAGAACCGACGAGGACGAATCCTGGAGCTTTCTGGGGCTCCTGCCTCTGTTCGATCCGCCGCGCGAGGACTCGCGCGAGACCATTATGGAGGCCGGAAAGCACGGCATAAAAGTCAAGATGGTGACCGGAGACAACTTGGCCATTGCCAAGGAAATCTCCGGCCAATTGGACCTGGGACAAAACATCGCAGTGGCCGGAGAATGGCTGAATACCGCAGAAGAGGGGCGGAAAACGTCCAATGACGCCGCCGCAGAAGTGGAAAAAACCGACGGATTCGCCCAGGTTTTTCCGGAGCATAAATACAATATCGTCAAGATGTTGCAATCAAGGCATCATATAGTCGGAATGACCGGTGACGGCGTCAACGACGCGCCCGCCCTGAAACAGGCGGACATGGGCATTGCGGTGAGCGGCGCCACGGATGCGGCCCGCACGGCCGCCGACCTTGTGCTGACGGCTCCGGGCATCTCGGTCATTATCAATGCGGTGGAAGAAGCGCGGCGCATTTTTGAGCGCATGAACAGCTACGCCATTTATCGGATTACGGAGACCATCCGAATCATGATTTTTGTGGTGCTGGCCATGATCGCTTTCAACTTCTATCCCATCACGGCCATCATGATCATCCTCTTGGCGTTCCTGAACGATGTGCCCATCGTGACCATCGCTTATGACCGCACGTGGCTGGATCCGAATCCGGTGCGCTGGAACATGCATCGAGTCATCAGGGTTTCCACCGCCATGGGCCTGACCGGAGTGTTCGGCAGCTTCCTGATGCTCTACCTGGCGCTGAAATGGCTCCATCTCGACATCCCCGAAGTACAAACCTACATTTTCCTGAAGATGGCTGTTTCCGGGCATCTGACCCTCTTCGTCTCGCGCAGCCGGGGCTATTTCTGGAAATCGCCCTATCCCGCGCCCGTTATGATCTGGTCTGCCGTTGGAACCAAAGTGCTCGGAACCATCCTGGCCGCATACGGATTCGGCCTCATCACCCCCATTGGATGGGGAGCAATCGGGCTGGTGTGGGCCTATTCCATCGTCTGGGCCTTTTTGACAGATTACGTCAAGGTGCTCATTTTCCGTCATACGGACGTTGGGGCGTCGCATAACAGATCATTCTTGAGCAGAATACGCCAGTCACTTCATTCCTTGTGAGAGCTGGCGGGGCTGCGTGGGCGTTACAAAGCAAGTAAGGATATCTGAACAACAGTAACGGTGGCGCGCCCTCTGAGAGAGTTCACGCCCCTCTTTCGGCGGCATAAAAAATACAGGGCCCTGTGGATGATCAGCAATGATCCCCCACAGGGCCTTTTTCTTTCTCTGGGCAACCAAGCCCATCGTTGCCCAGCCCTTGCAGGTGAAAACGCGTAACGAAACGAAACTCGCAGGATGCTTTTTTGCCTGACGACTCCGCCCAGGGGCGTCGCCATTGATCTCCACCCGGCTCAGCCAGGAAAAAGGACTCGAACCTTGAAGCAACTGATTAAGAGTCAGCTGTCACCAATGCGTCTGCGCGTGTACGGGAAAACTTCGCCTGAAGCACGCCTTGCAATTTTTACGACAGCCAAAGATATATACCCCACCAAAAGGCCCGGCACGGAATTTCCGCACCGGGCCCCGGGGAGTATTCAGAGATACCCCAGCCATCTATTCAAGGCGCAAGCCACGCTTTTCGCAGGCCAGTTCCAGCATGCGCATCAGTGTTTCGGTTCGGCAGGGCTTCAGCAGGTAATCGAACGCGCCCTGGTTCAAAATATCCACGGCCTCGTCCACGGCGGCGTGGCCGGTCAGCACAATGACTTCCGCATCGCACTTTTTTTCCTGCAGGGCCGCGAGAGTTGCCCGTCCATCCAGACCGGGCAGCTTCATGTCCAGCAGGATGATGTCGAAAGGCCGTTCATCCCCGTCTCCGGACATGGCCTTGGACGCCATATCCAGTGCGGCCTCGCCGCTGGAAGCTCCGGAAACATCAAGCCCCTTGCCGGTGAGCAAACGGACCATGTTGGACAAAAACCTCGGTTCGTCGTCAACCACAAGTATTCTAGGCTTTGCCATGGTGCGAGGCCTCCTTGCCCGCTCCAACGGGCAGTTTCACGGTGAATGCCGCGCCTTGGCCCGGTTCGCTCTGCACGGCAATGCTCCCCCCGAGCTGGTCGATGATGCGCAGACTGATGGACAATCCCAGCCCCGTGCCCTTGCCCGGCGGTTTGGTCGTATAGAACGGATTGAAAATCCGCTCCTGGTCTTCCTTGGAAATACCGCAGCCCGTGTCGCGAACCACGATGCACACCCCGTCCGGAGGGCGCACCCCGGTAATCACCGTAATGGTGCCTTCGCTCCCGATGGCCTGAATGGCGTTGTTCAAAAGGTTGAGTACCACCTGCTTTATCAGGGGCGGATCAGAGTAGATAAGCGGCATGTATCCCGCGCAGGTGGTGATGATTTCAATGGCATGCCGGGACGCTTCCTTTTCCGTAAGCGCCACCATGTCCCGCACAATATGGTTGATGTCCAGAGCCTGCGGCACGGCCTGACGCTTGCGGGCCATATCCAGCATCTTGGCGGTAATGGCTCCGCAGCGGTGTACCTGCTGGTTTATCTCGGACAGAGAATCAGCAAACATCTCCTCGTCGTCCTGCGTGGCGAAACTCAAACCATCCAGCGAATTCTGGAGCAGTTCTGATTCCTGCCCTATAATGGCCAGAGGATTGTTGATTTCATGCGCAATGCCTGCAGCCAGCTCGCCCAGTGCAGCCAGCTTTTGCGACTGCAGCAGCTGTTCGCTCAGCTCCGCCTTTTCCGCAGCCATACGGCGCGACTGCCTATAGACCCACTCCGCCGCCATGGCAGACAGCCCCATGGAAAACAGCACCAAAAATGTATCTGCCAGATGGCCGGTACTCGACGCAGCAATGCTTACTCCCGTAAGCCCAACAAACAGGGGTACGCCCACACGCAAAACCAAGGCCAACCCCTGCCGTGTGGTTCTGGGCCAGGGAATCTGCATAATTACACCCGCCCTTCCCTGTTGAGCCTGCCGTGTTCATGCGCCCTGCGGATACGCTCCAGCAAATCGTCGATCTTAAACGGCTTCATCACATAGTCGTACGCGCCGTTGTTCATGCCCTCTATGCCCGACTGCACGGACCCGTGCCCCGTAAGCATGATGACCTCCACTTCGGGATGTCGCTTCTTGATCTCACGCAGGGTTTCCATGCCGTCCATGCCGGGCATGCGCACGTCCAGGACAACAACATCCATTTCGTGCTCCCGCAGATATTCCAAAGCCTGCGGCCCGCCGCCAACCGCCGCAACTTCAAGATTGCGCATCTGAAACCGCTTGACGAAAAGATCGATAAAATCGCTTTCGTCGTCCACGACCAAAACCTTGATTCTGTCCATGGCATCCTCTCAAAGGAGCTTTGGGGTCACATGGGCAGGCAAATGGTAAAACACGCTCCGCCCCCTTCCACATTATTCGCGGCAATAGTGCCGCCCAGCTTTTCCATAATGCTGTAGCTGATTGCCAACCCCAGTCCGGTACCTTCACCAATCTTCTTGGTGCTGAAAAAAGGATCGAAAACCTTGTTGCACAATTCCGGAGGAATGCCCGGCCCGGTATCGGTAACGGACAGGCACAAATGTTTGTGCTCCTCGTCCCGCCAGGTGTGCAGGTTGATGGTGCCATTGCGGTCGATGGCATCGATGGCGTTTTCCAAAAGATTAAGAACCACCTGTTGCACCTGGGAGGGGTCGGTCTCTATACTTCCCAGTCCCACGGCAAGGTCGGTTTCTATATTGATGTTGCGGTGCAGGGCCTCGTTGCCCAGCAGCATGATGGTCTGTTCCGCCAGGTTGTTCAGATCCACATTCTCCTGCGTGGGGTCCATGCGCTTGGCAAAGCCCAACATGCGGCGCGTGATGTTTCTGGCGCGTTCCACATGCTCGTCTATTTTGTGCAGGGCGGCTTCTATTTCGGTGAAGTTGGTGATCTTTTCCGGGTCTTCCTCGGTCAGCAGGTCACGCGCCCACCCCGCACTTTCGCGAATGAGCGTAAGCGGATTGTTGACCTCGTGCGCGACTCCGGCGGCCATTTTGCCAAGGGCTGCCATTTTGCCGGACTGCATAAGGGTCGCGTCCATTGCGGCCTTCTGCCTGTCCGCAGCCTCGATTTTGGAAACAATGTTGCGGCTGACCGCCCAGCCCCCAAGAAAAATCAAAAGACCGCCCAGCCCGGTAATGCCCAATGCCGTCCATTGGGTGCGCACCAGCGGAGACATTTCCTCACTGGGGTCTTCGGTTATGACCAGGGTCCAGTCCACCTGGCGCAGACGGGCAAATCCGGCCACTATTTTGTCGTTGCCGTGCAGCCATGAAATTTCAGCACTGTCCAGACGTTCCGGGAGGTCGGGGAGATGGGCCTGTTCCAACACCTTGGCCCCGAAGCGGGGAGAAGTCTGCAACACGTTGCCGCGATTGACCAAAAAGGCATCACCCCGCCGTCCCACCTGTACGTTGCGAACCAGAGAGGTGAATACGTCGGAATCAATGGTGGCGCGCAGAATCCAGGAATGGCCCTTTTCCTGACGCCAGACCGCTATGATGAAGTGAGGAAAGTGGCGAAACCCCATGAACACATCGCTGATGTACATCCCCTTGAGCCGCACCTGCCGGAACCAGCGTTCATCCTTGTAGTCCACGCCCTTGAGTTTGTAAGGGCCGGAATAGGACACCTGTTGGCCGGTGGAGTCGATTACGCCCAGGTCAACAATGGACCCTGAATAGGAGCGGATGATTTCGAACAGGTTGTGGAGGTACTCGTCATTGCTCATCTCGTTCCACTTGTGGGTGTAGGCCAGATTCTTGAGTTGGATCACCCGCTCCGTGAGAAACATATCCAGGGCGTCGCGCTTGTTTTCCACGATGGTGGAAAGATTCTCGGCAACGTTGTCGTCAAAGGTCTTGGAGAACTGAAAATATATGAACGACCCAAGGCCGAACAAAGGAATGAGGGAAAAGCCCAGAATTGTGGAAATTATGCGCAGACGGAGTCTGGCGTAATCAGAGGTTTGCATTCCAATTCTCCTTGCCGAGATCTCGCAAAAAATAAGGAAAGATACTCGAAGAAAAGCAAGGAGCGTTCCAGTAAACGCGCAAATCTATTGCGCATGCAAACTTCATAAGCCGTTACAAAACAATAATTTTCAGACGTTGCACAAAAATAAAAATACGTCGAAAACGATTACCGGCATATATTTATAAAATATTTTTTTGGGAGAAAGGTTCGAAATTAAATACCGAGAAAAAGAACGACGAAGTTGAAAGCAGGAAACAAAAAACAGGCTGCCAAGAAAGGGGGGCAGGACGCGGGGGAAATTCAAGGCGAGGGTTTGAATTTCCCGAAGCAACGCAGCTATCCACCATTTCTCGGCAGCCTGAGTGGGGGCCACCCAATGCAGCCCCCACTCTTCCCGAAAGGCTCGGGCTTGGGTGATTAACGGGAAAGCACTTATTTCATGGACTCGCCGGAAGCGAAGCCCTGCATTTTAATCTCAACCTTTTCTTCCAGGTTCTCGTAGTATTCGCGCAGGATTTCCAGCACTTCCTCACGCCCGAAGTGATCGGGAATTTCCGCGCCTTCGGACAGGGCCTTGCGCAGTTTGGTGCCGGAAAGAATAACCCGGTCTTCCTTGCCGTGCGGGCAGGTCCGCAGGGAAGCCATGCCGTCGCACTTGTAGCAGTAGAAGGTCCAGTCAATCTTGAGCGGTTCACACAAGAGCTTCCTGCCGGAGTCGCAGTCTTCCTCATCCCGATAGGGAATCTTGTCGAAGATTTCCTGGGCCTCGAACAGACCGTAGAAATCACCCACGCCTGCGTGGTCACGGCCAATGATCATGCGGTTGACGCCGTAGTTCTGGCGGAAGGTGGCGTGCAGCAAGGCTTCACGCGGTCCTGCATAACGCATGTCCAGAGGATAGCCGCCCTGCACGACGTTTTCCGCAACAAAGTAATTATCCACCAGAGTCTGGATGCACTTCACGCGCACTTCGGCGGGAATGTCGCCAGGTTTCAGATTGCCGATAAGGGAATGGATGATCACGCCATCACAAATTTCCATGGCAATCTTGCAAAGATATTCGTGGGAACGGTGCATGGGATTGCGCAATTGCAAGGCAGCCACATTGCTCCAACCCTTTTCGTCGAAAATCTTGCGAGTTTCCGCTGGCCGCAGATAAATTCCCTGGTACTTGTCGGGATAGTTTCCTTCGGAAAGGACGTTAACCTGACCCGCCAGGCAGAACTGCTTGCGTTCCATGACCTTTTGCACGCCGGGATGATCTTCCAGGGCAACTTCCCAGAACTTGCCGTCCACGGAGTCTTCGCCCTGTCCTTGGTATACGGCTTCGCATTCCCATTTTTTATCGTCTTCGGTCAGCTCGAACTTTTCACTGACTTTCAACGTGGCATAAATGGTATCGTCCTTGGCGTAGTACAAGGCGATTTCGTCGCCCGGATTGATGACGGCAGCATCGTCGGCAGTAACGCCAAGCATTACGGGAACAGGCCAGAAAGTGCCGTCGGCCAAGGTGAAATTCTCACAAACGCTCTTCCAGTCGGCCTTGGTCATAAAGCCGTCCAGAGGACTGAAACCGCCGATGCCGATCATTATAAGATCGCCCTTTTCCTGAGCGGTTATTTCAATACGTTTGAGGCTCGTTGCCTTGTTCAGTTCCTTTTCGCGGGCTTCGCCTTCCAGCAGACGAACGATCAGGCCTTTACCACCATGAGGGGGAACCAGATTGGACATGAGTCTCTCCTTGTTCGGTATGTAAATCCCATCCAAAACATAAAACCGCTACATGACGAGCTAAAACAAAGACTTGAGCGAAGAGATTATAGGGGCGCTGGACCAGAAGAACATTGTCAGCACCACTGTGGACGCAACCACGACGAAAAAGGTCTTTTTCCAGCCCTGGCTGTACACGCGCTGTATCCCCACACCCACCAGAAGCAGCCGCCAGATTTCCGTGGCCCACCCCAGGGCCGGTATCCAGGAAATCAACATGACGGTGCCTGCGGCGTAGGCGAAGATGGAAAACACCCGTGCATACCCGCCTTCCTGCCTGCCGAAAAACATGACCATGGTCATCCAGGCCATACCAGCGGCCAGAAAGGGCATTCCAATGGAATTGAGCAAAATCACCGGAATCATCCGGAGATCACTGTTGAACAGGTACGTGTAGCTGACCATTGTGAAGAAGACACTCGAGGTCACCAAAAAGGTCAGAGCCTCGGAGTATCCTTCTTCACTGGCAACTTCGGAATAGAACTGGCGCGGAGTCCGAATGAGCAGGTTCAGGTGAGCAAAATAACGGGAAAAGGCCTTGCGCTTGGGCGGGGCGGCGGTTTCCCGTTGCGTCTCGCTACCGGTATCGGTCCGTTGCTCGTCCATCTGCACGGCTGCTGCGGCCTGCGCTTCCAGTCTGCTTTCCATTTGGGCGGACATAACCTTTTAACCCCACTTCTCGAAGACACCCCAGACCAACATGCCCAGGGTCAGTACAAAGAACACGCACCGCTCGGTTCTGCGGCTGAAATAGGTAACACCATTTTTTGTCACGAACATCTTTTCCTGTTGCATCGTCTCCTCCCCTGTCCGTCGTCATGCAAACCCTAACTCCACAAATCCTTGTTTAATGGCTGCCGACAGCCCGGCCGAAGCCGGACTGCCGGGCAGCTGGCAAACCTCGTCGTCAGAAGGATGGCAAATCGCCAAATCCCATTGTCGACCAGAGCACGCCGGTGAGTATGATGACCACTATATTGGCCACGAACCACAAGGGAAGACCAACGCGCAGGTAGTCCTTGGGCTCCAGGTAACCCGAGGCATACACGATGGCATTAGGCGGCGTACCGATAATCAGACAATATGCAAACGAAGAGGCAATAGCGGTGGACATGGCCATGAAGGGCAGGAAGGTAGTGCCCGGATGGACCAGTCCAGCCATGTTAAGGGTGATCGGCCCAACTGCGGCGGCAGCAGGACCATCGGCCATAAGGTTGGTCAGAACGGCAGTAAGACCGTTGGAAGTCATCATAAGGGGCAGACCGTGGTCCATGCCGAGCGGAGCCAGCATGTCAATGCACGACTTGGCGATCCAGTAGGCGGCGCCGGAGCTATCCAGGGTGCGCCCAAAAATGATGGCGCCCGAGTACAGCCAAACAACACCCCAGTCGACCTTTTCCTGATAATCGCGCCAGTTGACAACGCCTGCCAGCAGGTAGGCAACTGCGCCGCCAACTGCGATGACGCCAATGCCCAGGCGCATGGGATAAATACCCAGGTTGTAGAATTCTTTCTCAGTGAACCAGCCAAAGACCATGACGGCAAAAATGACGACCGCCCAGATCTGCTTGCTGTTCCACTTGCCCATCTTGCTGATCTGCTTTTCCAGGTGCGCCATGGCAGGCTTCAGATCCTTAATCCGAGGCTTGAACATGATGTTCACGGCAAACCAGGTGATGGGTATCATGACGATGACGAACGGAAAGCAGAAGGTGACCCACTGAAAGTATCCGATGTCGAACCCAAACATATCTGTCAGGTAGGTCATCATGATAACGTTACGTGCGCCGCCCGAAGGTGCGCCAGGACCGCCGATGTTACACGCCATGGCAATGGCGATCATCAGCATCTTGGCAAGTTCCTTATCCTCGGGGACTTCTTCGGTAAGACTGTTTTCATACAAAAGCATACCGATGGGCAGGAACATGGCGGCCAGAGCGTGGTCCGAAATGAACGCTGCCAGCGGGCTGATGATGACGAAGAAAATAAGTGTGATCCATCGCACGTTGGGCACAGCCAGCTTCTTGAACATGGCCATACACAAACGCTTGTCCACGCCGGTTTTCACAAAGGCCGCCGCGAACATTAATGAACCCATGATAAACCAGGAGGCGTCCGACCAGTACAACCCGGCAACCTGGGAGCGGCTTACCACGGAGGTGAACACCAGGATAAGACCGATGCAGAAGGCAACACCGGGCAACGGAATGCACTCTGTAAGGAAGCAGAGCACAACGAAGACGACCATGGCGATGGAGACCTTGATGGCCCACGACCCCTTATCCGCAGACTTTTTGTCTGTCTTGGACAGGCCGTCATATTCCAGCTTGTGCAATCGCAGGTCCAATGCCTGCTTCATGATGGCATTGTAGTGCTCCGGAGTAAGATTTTGTTCAACCCATTCGGAGGCGCGCTTGAAGTTGGTGGCATCGGCAGGAATCTTGTACTTTTTACACCACTTCAAATTACGCTTCATGAAGCGCTTCAGGGTAAGCGCGCCCATGCGCATGTTCTGTTCCATCATTTCACAGGTAAGCAGTTCCCATTGATCCATGTCCGAAGCTGGTTTCTGAAACAGCTCCTGACCTAGAAACGATACAACATGCTTGGGGCCAATCGTGTACTGAATACCGATTTCGACCATACTTTTTGGTGTGGGCATCAAAAGGATGCCGAAGAAAAGCACAACAGGAAAGATAAACATCTTCCAGTTTACGTACTTGTCGTAACCGGTAACTTTCTTTTTTTGTTCAGCCATTGTGTACCTCGAAATGTTTCCTGACAGGCCTGAACGCTACCTTTGCGCCAGCCCGCTCATAATGTTCTGCGGCTACACCAGCCGGGCCATTTCAAAGAAAAGTTCCTGTTCGCGGATAACACCGACGATCCTGCCTTCCTTCTTGACCACAAGGCGGCGTACCTTACGCTCAAACAGCATTTCGGCAGCCTCCATGAGGTTGGCATCGGCATCGATCATCGGCGGACGTGCGGACATGACGTCCCCAACCTGCAGATCCTGAATGATCTTGACCCGGCTGGTGAACAGACCGGTCCAGAACATGGGGGAATACTGCAGACTATCGGCCATACTGGGCTTGCCAGCAGAAAGGTAGCCGGGACGCAGTGTGGCGATGAGGTTCTTCACGCCGAGAATGCCCACCAGATCTTCGTCGCCCTCGAACACCAGGATGGAACGATGGCCGGCAACCATGAGGCGGTCTGTGGACATCAAACGGGTGAACGATTCCTTCAGCTTTTCAATGCCTTGCTTGAGCGTGGCGGTGGGGCCTATAGTGGTGTAGTTTTCGAGGGGTATCATGATGTCGCCCACACTGGGTTCCGCCTTGATCCCACGAGAATGAATGAAGTACGCGTCTTTGATCTTTGCGGTAAGAAGATCCACGTCGCAGGGCTTGGTCAGGTAATCGTACGCCCCGGACTTCAGAGATTCCTGCGCGCTGGGCAGCGCGCCATGACCGGTCAGCATAATGACCGGCAGGTCGGGATGGGATTCCTTGATTTTTTGCAAGGTTTCATGCCCGTCCATTCCTCCCATTTTAACATCGAGGATGACCACATCGGGTTTCTCGGCCAGCATCTCAAGGGCTTGCTCGCCGCTTTCCGCCATGATGGTGTCATAGCCTTTGCGTTCCAAAATTCGGGCCGTGATGGTGCGGAAGCGCTCTTCATCGTCAACCATCAGCACTTTGATCTTCCGTGACATTCCAACCTCCTCAAGTCGTAAGAACGTCGTTTGGTCATTTTAGGCGTATGCCTTGCTTCCCTTTGCCCCAATGTCCTACTTCTCCGCCGGGCCGACATTTCACCGGACATGCCTCCACGTCACACAACAGGCGACCGGGCGGATAACATCAATGCGCTTCGGACCGGACCTCATGGGCCTTATCAAGCATGGTCCGGGCGGAAACAGGTTTCACCAGGTAGTCCCTGGCACCCTGATGCAGGCAATCCATGGCGTCTTCCCTCGTGGCATGACCGGTGAGAACGATCACATCCGTCTCCGGGTAAAGGCGGCGGATTTCAGCCAACGTCTCGTGACCATCCATGCCGGGCATTTTCATATCCAGGAAAACCACGTCGAATGTTTCGCGCGCGAGTATTTCCAAAGCCTTTGCTCCTCCCAATGCCGTTTCAATGGGAAAGCCGAGCTTTTTGAAAAGCCTGGCGGATGTGAGAAGCAGACGCGCTTCGTCATCCACGAGCAGTATTTTCAGAGGGGGCGACTCCATATTCATCCTGCATCTCCGTCATCACGCTGCAGCCGCAGACCGGAACCCCGAAAACCCATTCGGAGCACCGTTTTTACTCTTTCCAGCGAACAACCCAATTCGCCGGGCGGCCTATCCGCGAATGATGTGTCTTTGCACGATGTGTTTGAGCAAATGGCATGCCATGCACAACAAACTGAAATAATTACAAAAGCTATCGAATACCCAGCAGACACCTTGCAACGAGGCCCCGCGGGAGGCGCAGGAGGACTTGTTTTTTTCGGGAAATAATGGCTGAACAGACATTAAGACATTACGGCTATAAAAAAGACTTTCAGTGGCTTTTTCATCACGGGTAAGCCTGCGGACTTGTCACTCGAATACAGGTGATCGTCCTGCCGGAGACGGCATAAATATTCAAAAAGCTGTTTTTTTCAGCTGATAGCCTTCGTAAAAATAATCGTTATTTTTTAAGGAAAACAGTCCTGAAACTGCACTGCAATCCGCTTTCCGGCACAAGACGAGGACACGGGACAACGAAAAAAAGAGCGATATGCACCGGATATGGCACACTCTGTGCTCAAAATTAAGTAGTCCCTGGCCATAAAAACACTACAACATTGCGTAATCCACTTCTCGCAAAATCACGCAAGAAGACTCGCAAACACGCAATGCCGAGCCCCGAAAAATATTTCAGGACTCGTACTTCTTGTTTTTCGGAAGGAGAAAACATGAGCCGCATTATTTCCCCACTCTACTGCGACGCAAAAGATGAACAGCTGCTGGACATGGTTAACCAAGTGCTGTCCCGCACCGCCCCAGGAAAATTCGACGACTCCATGGAAGCATTGCTCACCCCCTTCATGCACCCGCGCGGCATCAAGGAACTCTCCACGTCCACAGGGCTACGCATAGCGTTTGCCATCATCAACCTTCTCGGGTCGCTGGAAAGCGGCCAGTCGGATATCCGGCTAAGGGCCCTGCGCGCCCTGCGCGACGAAACCCTGGCTTTGCCCGTTACCTCCATGCGCATCAACACGGCCCGGGTTCTTGTTCAGATAATGAAAGAGCTGGTCCGATCCCGTTATGATTATATAAGCCAGCTCAAATTGGCGCATGACTTCCGGCGTGCGGCTTCCGGCAAGCCGTCCATCGTGCTGGAACAGCTGGAGAAATATCACCTTTTGGAAATGCCGGAGGACAACAGCCAGATAGCATTTGACGACCATGTGCACGATGCATCCACCGTGGGGCGCAAAACCCCCACCCATCTGGTCATGGACGCCTGGGTCAAAGGCATCCGCATCCTTACGGTAATCCACTGGGGGTTCGTTTCCAAAGCCATGGCGGAAGAACTTCTGGAAGCTGCGGAGATTATGGGGATTAAGGCCCGTATCGGCATCCGGCTCAATGCAAACCTTGGTGACAAATACGCCACGCTTATCTGGGTTCCCAGCGGGTTCGACAGCCCGGCCGACTATCTGGCCTTTCTGGAACAACCCGTTATAAAGGAATTTCTCGACGGATATCGGGAAGTGAACGTCTTCCGCCGCCACTGCACCCAGGATATTCTGACCCGGTTCAACGCCGTACACCGGCCGGTACTGGAAGAAAAATTCGGTCTTCGCCTGCAGCAGCTGAAAACCAAAGATTTTCTGGAATTTGTGGGAGAAGCGCAGCCAAGTCCCTTGCATCTGGCGCGGTTCATACTGAACAACCTGCGTCAGCCCATGCAGGCCCGCACGGTGCAGTTACGCAAAGAGTACGAAAAGGCCGACGCCGCGCAAAAAGAAGAGATTGAGTCCCTGGTGGAAACCATGAACAACCTGACAGTGGACTCCATCCTCGCACACTACCTGACCAAAACCGAGTGTCCGGACAACCAGGATCCCAACATTCCCTGCAGCAATGCCCCGGCCATACTCAAACTGACGCCGGAAGAGCTGTTGTACCGCCTGCGCCATCTACATTCCGGCTTCAGAATAACCCTGGTGCCGTTTAACCTGAAAACCGAGGAAGTCATCGACATCCTTTTTCAGGGCAAAGGCGCTATCACGCACATCGAATTGGCCAACCTGCGCCAAGGCGCAGCCGACCACCCGAGAATGAACCGGCTTTCACGCCTCAAAGACGCACTCAACCACGGCAACGTCGTCATCATCAAACGGATGATTCGCGACTGCATAACGCGCATGAAGTTTTCCGATGCCCCTGCCGGGAACACGACACCGGAACGCTTGCATCATATTTTGCGCAATCTTTCCGACCTGACCACACCCTACTCGCACAACAGGCTCAAGGTGCGCATGGGCAGTGGATCGTCCGGCTATGCCATGCGCAATTACGGCATGGGACTCACCGTTGTAGATTCCCTGCCTGCTCGGCAGCAACGGAACCTTACCCATTCCAAGGAAAGATTTCTGCCCTTCCGGGTCGATCCGAAACTCCGTACATCCGTCATTGTGCAAGATATCAAATTTCGGCCACCCTTCACTGGCCTGGTCCGGTTCATTCCTCCCTCCATCCGGCGGTTCTTTTTCGCCAAACGCCAACGACGCTGGAAGCCCGGACACATAGAGCCCGCAGGCGAGAGCAACCGCAACCTGATGGTGTTGGGCGGACGGCAGTTGCAGGACAATGAGCTGAGCCTGAGGCCGCCGGAAAGAGATACGGACGCCTTCAAGTTCGGCCCCAGCTACTTTAATACCGCCCTGCGCAACTGGCTCAAGGTATTCATAGGGTTTGTCCCCGCCTTTCTGACCTTTGCCCTGACCAAGGACTGGTGGTTGCTGGCCTACTTCGGTGCCCCCATCTGGTTCGGCATTACCGGACTGCGCAACATCATCCAGTCCATTCTGGGCGGTGGCGGTCTGCGCCGCTCGCCCCTCCTGCACTGGGGTGATCTCATCAGCTGGCAGCGGATTGCCGATTCCCTGCTCTTTACCGGTTTTTCCGTGCCTCTGCTGGACTGGCTGGTCAAAACCATCATCCTCGACCACGGCATGAACATCACCACACAAACCGACCCACTGATGCTCTACTCGTATATGGCGCTTGCCAACGGCATCTACATTTCCAGCCACAACCTGTTTCGCGGGTTGCCCAAAAGCGCGGCTGCCGGAAACTTCTTCCGCAGCATCCTGTCCATCCCCATTGCCGTGGCCTTCAACGGGATTATCGGCAGCCTGCTCTCGTCCATGGGGGTCGTCGGCGTGGATGGAATTCTGCAACGCTGGGCAGCGGTCATTTCCAAGCTGGCTTCGGACTGCGTCGCCGGCGTTATCGAAGGACTTGCCGACCGCGCCACAAACCTGCGCCTGCGCACCCAGGATTATGAAGAAAAGGTCCGTCAGATGATGGACACCCTGTGCCGTCTGGAAATGCTTTTTCCCGACGACGACATCCCCGAACTGCTGGCGTCGCCGGAACGTTTTCAGGAACTGGTGCAGAAAACCCGGCCCGACCTTTTTTCCATTGTGGTCATCAACGCGCTCGATCTGCTCTATTTTTGGCTGTACCAACCGCGCGCACCACTCGCTCTGCGGGAGACCATGGAAAAGATGAGTCCGGACGAACAGGACTTTTTCATCAATTCACAGCAAATTCTCACTCTGGAGCGGACCATTACCACGATGTTCGTTGATGGATTGTACGGCAAGCAGTTTGCCAAGCCCCTTTCCTTTTATCTGGAACGGTATGCGGGATACCTGCGGCGGCTGAAGCATCTGCGGCGCCTCGAAAACCGCCCCACAGAGTGAACCTGGCGGATTTTGTACTTTCAGGGAATCGTAATGGGGAACGGCACCGGGGACCCATGGACTTTTCCCGGACAGCTTGGCAAAAGCCCGGCTGCAGATTAAACAACAGCTAGGAAATCTGTGATTCACGACTCGGTGGAATATGAGATAACGCGGCCAGGCCGCATATTTGGGGGAATATCTACCATGGAAATCAACCGGGAGACCGACGGGCTTGCCATGCAGTTTCTGCAGCAGTCCATGGCTGCCCAGATGGGAGAAATTCCAGCCCTTCTCTGGCGCATAGACATCGCCCGCAACGAAATAACCTTTCTCAACGAACACGCCATTGCCGGTTTGGAAGGCCGCATTCACATGCTGCTTCAAAATATCGGTTATGCACGGGAAATAGTGCTCAAGGAGGATCAGGGCCGATTCTTCAAAGCCCTGGAGAATATCCGCAACCACCAGCCCAGCATGGCCTTGTTTCGCATTCGTACGGAAGACGGCATGATACGCTGGCTGGTCAGCATGGGAATGCCCGAGCCCAAGGTCAATTTCGGCTACATGGGCCTTGTGGCCGATTGCACGGATTTGGTGGACATGGCCCGCAACATAGAATGTGACGGAGGACTGGCCGCCAAACTGGAACTCTTTGATACTCCCGTCCTTCTGGCTCGCTTTTCCGACAAACGCATTCTTGCCGCCAACCTGGCAGCCCGTGAATACCTGGGAATACCCCAGGACATGGGCGAAACCGATCTGCTGGACCTGCTGGGCACGAATTCCGAAAACTACCTGCAAAACATTTACGAGCAACTCATCTTTTCCGACTATTGGAACGGCCTGTTGCCTGTTACGCTTTCCGCAGGGCAGGAAGAAATATGCAAAACCCGCATCCGGGCCTATGCCCGAGGCGGAAAAAACCTGCTTTGGATTTCCATGCAACCCCCTGCGGAGCCGGAGCACTCCAGTTCTTCCCCCAAAAGCTCCCAAAAAGCTGTGCCCCCAGAAGTTCTGGATGCCTTGCATGGCAGCAAAAACGGGCGTGAACTTCTGGAAGTGCTGCTCAAACACCAACCCGAAGAACTTCTGGCCGACGCGGTCATGCTTTCACGCATCTTCCCGGAAAAAGACCGCATCATGGTCACGGGCGTGGGTGCGCCGTTCCTCTCGGTGGAAGAAGATGACACCCATCCATACGAAGGGTCCATTGCCGAAAATATCGTTCGCTTCAACCTGGACCAGATCATCGTTGAAGAGACCAGCAAAAGTATCAAACCCATCGACTGGGCCTTGTTCATTCCACGGGGCATACGCTCGTACTACGCCAGCCCTTTTTTCCATAACGGAACCCTTCGCTACGTGCTGATATACTGCTCCAAACAGCCGGGACGCTTCACGCGCGATAACGTCCAGCCATACTCCATGCTGTTCGACACCTGCCTTCAGGTTCTGCTGCGCCTGTTCGAAACACCGGGAGCCTGAAAATATTCATGGGCGGCGGAAACCGTACGACAGGTAACCGCCGTTCCACTCCCCATCTCTTTGTTCAATCCAGTCTCTTCATTTTGCTCTCTGCCTAACTGGTAAGGCCAAAGCAACCTTTACTCATTTACCGTTCCCCACCCCTTCCGCCCGCAAGGCCTGCTGTGCAGGCAATCTGGTAATGCCAAACACCAAACGTGGTCCAACCATAATAACATATTTTGAACTTTATCTTGCATAATTTATTTGCAAAGGATATTTTTCAAATATGAACTTGTCACAAAACGTGGAAAATAGAAATCTGGTTGGACCAGACAAGGTTACACTCAACTCTGGGATACCAGCCCAAATTTTAGCCTTTATCCGTGAAAATAATCTGAAGCCAGGACAAAAACTTCCAGGCGAACGCCGTATGGCCGCAGACTTCGGATGCAGCCGGAATACAATCCGGGAGGCACTGATAGGAATGGAAGCCTCAGGAATTGTTGAAATACGTCGCCGCAGCGGATGCTACTTCACAGGGCGCGACATCTCCTGCGCCCTTGCGAAAGAACAGAATGCGCCTTCAACTGACGATTACGGTTGTGACTCTTCGGCCCCGGACCAGCCGTCGCACTTGGGTGTGTCCCTCATGCGCCAGGCCATGGAAGCTCTTTATGTGGTTGGACCAAAATTCATCCAGCGCGTGGCCTTCAACTGTACCAAAGACCATATTCACAAGCTCGAAACTGTCACCGCCCGCCTTGGGCGGGCTCTTGTAGACCGAGACCCGGTAAGCGCCCATGCCTTTCTGATGCAATTTTACGCAAATCTGGCGCACATGCACGGCAACCAATACCTGCACAACCTCTTCCGCGAAATGGCAAAAACTGCCGGACACACCAAAGCAGGCTCACTGTGGCAGGGGGCGGAGGTGGAGCAGCAGGTGGAGCGTTTCTTCGCCAGACATATTGAAATGTTGCAGGCATTGCGGGAGCAGGACCCGCACAAGGCGTCTTCGCTTTGTGAACAGGCTGCCATGGCCTACATGGCCCTTAATACGGGAACAGAGGGGGAAAACGAATGAGACGGCGCGACTTTCTTCGTAAACTGGCCTCACCGTGTCGCAGAATGGCAAGCCTGAACACGGCCGAGAGCACACCCGACGCACACACCGAAGTCCCTTCCGGGACGTTCGAAAATTTTTCCCCGGAGCACCGGGAAGACAACACAGGAAAGGAAGAACAGGAGTTGTTCCTCAAGGCAATGGCTCTGGGGATCGATCCGGCAACGGTCGACCCCGAAAGACTTCGAGAACTGGTTCATGTGAACCCCTAACCGCATGCGGCGGACAAAAAGGGGATGCCGGGGCGACCGCCAAGTCCGGCCCCGACATCCGAGGCCGTCCGCATGGAGAGGAAACCATGGAAACAGACAGCACCGGTTACAGCTACATTGAAAGCCGCAAGCTCGTCAAACGTTGGAGCGGACCGTGGCCGGCCGTAGTCAACACGCTGTTGATTGCAGCCTTTTTCTACCTTACGTGGTGGATTTTTCAGGATCCGCGCGGCCTTATGCGCATGTATACCCCATACGTGGGCTACATGGTCTGCCGCTGGCTCCTCATCCTTTTTATTTGGGTGGCCTATATTTTCGACTTCTGGCCGTTCAAAAAAACCTGGCTCAGACGCGCCCATCCATTGCTCAAGGGCACGGTGCTGACGCTCTTCAGCGTGGCCGCCATGATCCTGCTCATCAAGGGCTTTTTCATGGACATTCTGGGCAACTACGGCATCGCCTACTTCAACCCGGATCGCCTCATAGAAATGGGCGTCACGGACTTCTACTCCATCGAGTACGCGGCCGAGGCCATTATGATGTTCGCAGCCATCGCCTCCTGGCTCTCGCCCAGTTGGGTCGTGGCCTGCGAAAACGCACCGTGGGAAAAACTCAAGCAGCCCGCACGCGGCATCACCATTGTTCTGGTCACCTTCTTTTTCAGCATGATCGTCTACTTCCTCACCATGCACTCGCACATGGCCATCCTGTTCTACCCGTGGCAGCAGTACACGGCCATTACCCCTCCCTATTGGGAACAGTTCGCCAACACGGTTTCCGGCAACTTCCACATTGCCTGGATCATGTGCTGCACGGTCATTGTATGGCAGTTTGAAACCATTTGGGAACGCTACCCCTTCAACCTCATCAAGACCGATTGGCTGCGCCGCACTGCCTCCTTTCTCGGCATTATCGCCATTGCCCTGGCTCTGTGCTTTTTCCTCTACTATGCACAGGATCTGGTATGGGGCAGTACCATCCGCGGAACACGCCGCCTGATGGCCCCGGACTGGCGCTGGCTGCACGTGGGTGAAATGGCCATTTTCTGGCTGGTGCCCACCCTGTTCCTCAACTTCTACTGCGGCAACTGGCCCACAAAGTTCAGCCGCCCCGTCAATGTCTGCATCCGTACCTTCCTGACCGCCTTCATGGCCGTGGTGCTCTACGTGGTCTATTACAAGACCTCGCACCTCTTCCTCGGCACCCAGAAGGGTTTTTCGCATCCGCAGCAGTTTCCCATGATTCCCATGATCTGGCTCATCAACATCTTCCTCATCAACAACTGGTTCATGGACGGCTGGCCAGGCTGGAAGGCCGTGCCCAAGACCGCCGAAGAGCTTGAAGAAGTAAAGGAAGAGATCGTGGCCCACGACGTGGTCTGGAGTCCGTCCCTGGCCAAAGGGCTGGCCGTCGGCCTGGCAGGGGGCGTGGCACTCTATGTCCTTGCCATCAATATCCTTCCCTGGATCGGCAAAAGCGTGGAAATCATCAAGTAGCGGACGAGGAGCAGCATAATGACAAACGAAAAGAACATGACCCGGCGCAATTTCGTCAAAGGCGCGGCCACGGGCGTATGCGTGGGCGCTCTGGCGTCCATGGGCGTATACTCATATACCTCGTCGGCTTACAGCCGCCTGCCCAAGGTAGAACGCAAGATGGAAGACTTCGGCACCTGCCGGAGCATTAAAATAACCAACATCTCGGAAACAAGCTGGTTCAACAACGCCCACCTCATCGGAGATATCCACAACGCGGGCGGCCTGCTGGTAAACCAGTATACCCTCAACTGGGCTCCATTCGCCAACGGCAAGGGCTCGGCCCAGGGCTCGTACGAATCCGGTATTGCCAGCATCAAGGACATGTTGCCCAACGACCTTGAAGAAGCCTGGGCAAAACAGCGCGGCCTGTCCCTGCACCCGGACAATCCGGGTGGCTACTCCTGCCTCATAGAGGTGGAAGCCATGGACGGCAGCAAGCACAAGTACCTGCTGGACACGGGCTGGTCCTACGACTGGATGCTGCAGTGCTACAAACGCGAAGGCATCGACGAAATGCTCAAGGCGCGAGAGATAGAAGCCCTCTTCCTCTCGCATGAGCATTGGGACCATTTTTGGGGCTTTCCCGTCACCATGAAGTACGACAACCGCATTCCAGTATACGCGCACGACGGTTTTTACGCCGAAGGGCTCCAGTATATGAAGGACTGCTCCCACAAGGGCCCCCTGACCATTATGAAGGACCCGGTGGAAAAGATCATTCCCGGCATGGCCGCGCTGAAGTTCAACGTGCCCATCATCAACCGCGTCTTTGGGGAACTCTCCCTGGCCTTCAACGTCAAGGACAAGGGATTGGTCCTCATTTCCGGCTGCTGCCACCAGGGCATCCTCAAGTTCGCCGACTTTGCCTACAACAACCTCCGGTACGACAACGACAAGTTCTACGGAATCTATGGCGGACTGCACATCTCCCCGTTCGAGGACTGGGACCCCAAATACGACGACCTTGTCATATCTCTGGGGCAATGGGGATTTGAACGCATCGGCTGCAACCACTGCACCGGGCACCTCACCGCCAAAAAGTTCATCGAAGCCGGATATCCGGTGATTCGGGGCACTGCGCGCTTTCGCTCCGCATCCAAGGACTATCTGGGCAACGGAGACGTCATCAGCTTCTGAAGAAGGTTTTGCACTCCGAGGTCCGCAAGGACCTCGGAGTGTGAACAAAATCCAACTCAGGCAGGCTGGTCAAAAGATACGAAAGCAAGGCGGGAGAAAAAAGCAAGACCGTGCCGT
Organism: Desulfovibrio sp. 7SRBS1; assembly: GCF_049723905.1. Classification (NCBI taxonomy): domain Bacteria; kingdom Pseudomonadati; phylum Thermodesulfobacteriota; class Desulfovibrionia; order Desulfovibrionales; family Desulfovibrionaceae; genus Desulfovibrio; species Desulfovibrio sp. 7SRBS1. Next base: position 1,366,963 of record NZ_JBJKFD010000001.1, read on the forward strand.
ATTTCCTGATACGCGAGAGTTTGATTTTTTCGAAGCAACGCCGCTGGCGTGCCTTTATCACCGCCTGCAAGGCCCAAAGAGGCCTCGGTTTGATTACAGTCCAAACCCAGGTGGCTCAGAAAGGTACGAAAGCAAGGCGGAAGAAAAAAGCAAGACCGTGCCGTATTTCCTGATACGCGAGGGTTTGATTTTTTCGAAGCAACGCCGCTGGCGTGCCTTTATCACCGCCTGCAAGGCCCAAAGAGGCCTCGGTTTGATTACAAGTCCAAACCCAGGTGGCTCAGAAAGGTACGAAAGCAAGGCGAGAGAAAAAAGCAAGACCGTGGCGTATTTCCTGATACGCGAGGGTTTGTTTTTTTCGAAGCAACGCCGCTGGCGTGCCTTTATCACCGCCTGCAAGGCCCAAACGGGCCTCAGTTTGATTACAGTCCAAACCCAGGTGGCTCAGAAAGGTACGAAAGCAAGGCGAGAGAAAAAAGCAAGACCGTGGCGTATGTCCTGATACGCGAGAATTTGTTTTTTTCGAAGCAACGCCGCTAGCGTGCCTTTATCACCGCCTGCAAGGCCCAAACGGGCCTCGGTTTGATTACAGTCCAAACCCAGGTGGCTCAGAAAGATACGAAAGCAAGGCGGGAGAAAAAAGCAAGACCGTGGCGTATTTCCTGATACGCGAGGGTTTGATTTTTTCGAAGCAACACCGCTGGCGTGCCTTTATCAGCCACCTGCATTGCCTGGAGGCATTGTGATACAACGACACTTTCTTCCACCGGGCCAATCCGAAGTCCGAATCCAGGATATCGTCCGCCTGCCTTCCGTTTTGCTGGCGCAAAGCGCCAAGGATTCACTTTTCAAACGTGCAAGCGGCTGGCGCGGGCTGGCCCCATGCCGGGGAGCGGAAGCATTCACCTGCCGTATTGCCCACCGCCCCGGCGTATACGGCCTGGCACCGTCCAACTCTTCAACATCCAGTCCCGACAGGCTGTCCGTGGACTTTCACGTCTATTATTTCCCCGCCCCGGAAGAGCCCATGGCCGATACATTTTCACTGGCCGCCGGATTTGCCATGCACGCACCCGACTACCGGGAAAACATCAGGGAGTTCCCCCTTCACGATGATATGGCAGAACTCTTTTTTGTGGGCAGGCTGACCATTTCCATGACTACGGACGGACAGGCCACGGCCATATGCATGCAGTCCGAAGAATTGCGCAGGACCATTGCCCTGGATGGAATACGCGCTTCCGGAGAATGGATAATAGAACCGGGCCAGCCCGACGAAAACCTGCCCGCCCTTTCCCTTTGCCGCGACCTGTACTCCATATTGTGCGCCGCATTCACTTTTTGCGTCGAAGAGCCCCCGGTCGGGTTTGCCGACGCCCACACCGCCTCTCAAGAACGCCGTTACAGGGCCGACGGAACGTCCGTACTGCACCCGTATCCGGATTGTTCCGAAAACTCCTCTCAAACCTCGCGCCACACGGCCTGCAGTCTTGTCTGGGGCGACCGGGACCGCCTGCAATGGGCGGTCCCCTCCCCGGAGTGGCAGCCCGGGCTCAGACTCACCCCCCCAAAGCACACTTTGCCCGACGACATCCCGGCCGATACTGCCGGTCCGGCCAACGATGCTCTGTGCTGGACAGCCCACGACATGCAGTCCCTCAAGGCTTCCGGCACACATACGGCTGCCTTCGACACCCGGCCAGGGCTTGTGGTTCTGAGCGGCTTTCTGGGCGCTGGCAAAACAACCTTTCTCAACCAATTCATCGAATACAACATGGCCCGCGACCAGTTTGTGGCCGTCATCCAAAACGAAATCGGCCAGACCGGACTGGACGCAACGCTTCTGGAAGGTGACGACTCGGTAGTGGAAATGGACGAAGGCTGCGTATGCTGCACCCTGGCTGGAAACCTTGCCGGGGCCATAGGCAAACTCATGGAACGCCACAGCCCGGAAGTCATAATCCTTGAATCCACCGGGCTGGCCAATCCGCGAAATCTGCTTTCGGAAATCGACAGCCTGTCCCATCTCGTCCGGCTGGACGCCATCGTGACCCTTGTGGATGCCGAACACGCAACAGACCTTCTGGAGTCCTGCGAGATTTCGCGGGAACAAATTCTCGGCGCCGATGCACTGGTGGTCAACAAGTGCGACCTGGTCTCCTCGCAGGAACTTGAACGGCTGAGGAAACGGCTGAACGCTCTCAACCCCTCGGCCCCTGTTTTGGAGGCGATGCACGGGCACATCAACTTCGGCATGCTGTTCGACACCCTGGTTCGGGAATCCCCAAAATCCGTCCCCCTCATCCCGCAGATGGCGGACGTAGCGCATGCCCACGACCACCACAAACATCATCACGACCACCGGCATGAAGGATTCTCCAGCCTGTGCCTGCCGCTCACGGAAAAAACGGACATTGGCGCTCTTTCCCAGGCCTTGGAGCAATGCACAGGCAAGGTGTTCCGCATCAAGGGCATCTTCCTCTCTGCCGAGGACGGAGAGCCCCATGTGCTGCAGTTTGTGGGCGGACGCCATGACGTATCCCCCCTGGGCGTTCCCTTTGCAGACCGCCCGTTCGTGGTCCTTATAGGTCAAAATCTGCAGGAAGCTGAACTTCGTTCCATTTGGGGAGATCTTGTTGCCAACGTCCCCACTCCATCCGCCCAAAAGGAGGTAGCATGAATCTTATGCAACTGGGCGGCCCCATGATGTGGCCGCTTCTCGGCCTTTCCGTCGCTGCGTTGGGTATTATTCTCGAACGCGCCCTGGTCTTTTCCACGTTCCGAATGCCGGATAAAGAGTTGGAGGAACGACTGTGCAAAAACGCAGAGGCCGGAGAATTCGGAGGCATCCTGCGCAGTCTGCACGACAAGTCGCCCAATTTGGTGTCCATGATCCGTCCGCTTCTTGCCGGAACGTCGCAACACAGCTCTGAACAGACAGAACAATTGGCCGCCATTGAAGGAAAGGACATTCTTGCGAGACTCGACAAAAGGCTGTGCGTGCTTTCCACCACCGCGCGCGTCGCGCCTTTGATGGGGCTTCTGGGAACCGTACTGGGTATGATCCAGACCTTTTCCCGCATGTCGGAAGCACAAGGGGCGGTGGATATGACTGCGCTGGCAGGCGGCATCTGGCAGGCACTGCTGACCACGGCGACAGGGCTGTCCATAGCCATTCCCGTGCTGCTGGCCCATCAGTACTTCAGCCGACGTCGCGACAACGCAGCGTTCCGCCTGCAACGGCTTGCCAACCTCATAATGGCTCACATGCAGCGCAAGGACGCGGAACAATGATCGATCTGGAAGGCCCCAAAACGGACTCCTCGTCCTTTCCGGACGTAACGCCGCTGCTCGACGTGGTCTTCATTCTGCTGATCTTTTTCGTGATATCGGCGGCCTTCGCGCTCCGCGGCATGGATGTGGACCTTCCGCAAGTCACCGAATCACGCCAGCTTGCCGGAAAGGTTTTACACGTTGTGCTGGACGCAAACGAAAAACTCACATTTGACGGCACGTCCGTTACCGTGGAACGCCTGGGCTCCATGTTGCAAACGGTCATGCGAGCGGACAAATACCCTCGGCAGATAGTTCTCAAGGCGTCTTCCCGGGCCTCGGTGGGTACTTTCATGCGCACCGTGGATGCCATACGCACACACGGCGGGTCGCACCTCATCATTGCCACATCCCCGGCACATTCCCTGGGGCAAACCAATGTTGCCGCTGCCCGGCAACAAGGGGCAACGCGCCATGACTGACGGTCAACGCCTCGCCGTATGTTTGCTCGTGTCCCTGTGCATCCACTATTTTGCAGGGGCAGTACACTTCCGGCACGAAGAGAAAATGGGATCGGGTAAGCTTGTGGAGCAGACGCAGACAAGCGCGCCCAACGTAATTTTGTCCGTGGGCCTTCCGCTAACCCTGCGGAAGGCCGGACAACCCACGGACGAGGGAACCACGCCCGACGAACGACGCCAGGCCTTGAAGAGCTACGTGGAAAAAGTGACCCGGGAAGTTCATACAAGGCGAAAAATCACCCACTGGCATCTGCAGAATCGCGCAGGCAATACACTTTTCAGCCTGCAGGTGGACGAACAGGGGGGATTTCATGCCATCCATATGACCCGGTCCTCCGGAGTGGATGCCCTGGACAACGCCGCACTGGCCGCCATACGTGCAACCAGCGGCGTAGTGCCCCGGCCGTCCTGTCTTGGCAGGGACACACTCGCCATAGCCCTGGACGTCAAATTCCAATACGGGCTGTAATTCCCCAAACCGCTCCCGTATTCAGGCTTCGGGCAGGCTTATCGTGAACGTGGTGCCCACATTCTTTTCGCTGTGGACTTCCATATTCCCGCCCATGGACTGCACAATGCCGTAGCATACGGACAACCCCAGTCCGGTGCCCTTTCCCGGAGGCTTGGTGGTGAAAAACGGAGCAAATACCTTGTCCAGATTTTCCTGGGAAATTCCGGCACCGTTATCAATAACCTCTATCTGAACGGTACCATCGGCAACGGCGGCAATATGCACATTTAATAGTCCGCCCGAAACGCCGTGGCGTTCGTGGATGGCATCCAGCGCGTTATTGAAAAGGTTGAGGACAACCTGCTGCAACTGCCCGGGGTCGGCCAGCACATGGGGTGTTCCTCCGTTCTCATCACCGTCTATTTCGGAGTGCACCTCCACCCCGTTCACCTGCGCCTTGCGTTCAACCATGCCCAAGACCTCGGTAACAAAGGTTCGCAGGTTGATATTTTCAGTCTGCGGTTCGCTTTGCCGCCCGAACTTCAGAATGGACTGGGTAATGGATGCACAGCGGCTGATCTGCAGCTTGACCTGTTCCATGGAAACGCCAATCTCTTCCCTGTCTTCATCGGGAAGCTCGCCGGTCTGCTGAAAATCGGCCAGGAGCATCTCCATATAAGCCAGATCGCTCTTCATTATCTGTAATGGATTGTTTATTTCGTGTGCAAACCCGGCCGCCATTTCGCCCAGCTCCGCCAGCCGTGCTGCCCGGATAAGCTGGTCCTGCAGGTGTTCCTTGTCTGAAACAGCCTTGTCCAAGGTTCGCTCTATGCTCCCGCTGACGTAAAGCGCCAATCCGACAATGACGCAGACACCCGCCAGAAGAATGGCAAGAATAATATAGGTTGCCTGCTGTACGTCGTGGTAGGCATCGGCCTTTTCCTGCCGTACCACCAATTGCCAACGCCCACTGGTTGCGCCCTTGCCTATCCAGGTTGTGGCATAAAGGCTTTCGTCACCGCTGGCATCGTCACGAACAAACAGGCGAATGCCTTCATGCGCATCGGGAATATCCGGCCCGGCCTTGTCCAGAACTTTGCCGCCCGAACGCCTGTCCGTTTGCAGCACGCCATCGCGATTCAACAGATATGCCTCTCCTGTCTCGCCAATACGGACCGCCTCCACAAGATGGGAAAAGACCTTCGTATCTATGGCTGCACGCAGCACCCACCAGTCACCGTTGACCCGCCGGGAAACCGCCACCACAAAATGAGGGACGTTGCGGAACCCCAGATACACGTCGCTGATGTAAACGCCGTTCTTGCGAACCTGTTGAAACCAATCTGAAGCGCTGTAGTCTCGCGACTTCAGGCTGTATGGCCCCACATAGGCCAGATGGTGCCCTTTTGCGTCGATAATGCCCAAATCCACAAATGCCGGAGACTTTGTCTGCAAGTGCTGGAAAACCGTATCCAGCAGCGTGGGATCATCCAGGGATTCGATGGGATAGGTATTGATGACGAATTGCAGGTCGGAAAGCCTTTCGGCCATAAAGGACGATATCAGTTGGGCATGGTCTGCCACCACGCGCCGCATGCTTTCGTTGGTATTGGTTTCGATAGCCCGGATGAAAAACGTATAGCCAACAACCAAAGACAACAGGAAAGGTACAAAAGGCACAATGATCATGCTGCACAGAATCTTCCGGCGTACCCGGCCGTATCCCCTGGCCCGCATGGCTTACCTCCGTTTCGTAGTTCCAACGACCTTCCCTAAGCGGTGGTGCGCCTTCCAAGCTGCAAACCACGAGGAGACACCCGGCGCACCACCGGAGGGAGGGCAGATACAACACATAAAAATTATATAATGGGCCGCTATGTAAAACGGACCTACTTCTCACCATTGTCCGCAGGAATGTCGGGAAGGCTCATTATCTTCAAAGCCTTTATCCTTGTCCCATCTATTTCATAAGCCACTCGCACCAGGCTGCCTGCGCGCACGGCAGAATCCATGCTCGCACCTTTTATGGACATCTCCAAAATGCGTCCCGTGGGCACCCCGTAAGGATGTTGGCGGGTAAAACGCGTATCGTAAATTTCCACAGTCATCTTATACGCGTCATTTTCCATGGAAATGCAGCGGCCCTGAATGATGTCGGCGGCAGCAACATACCCAGCAAGCAAGCAAAAGACGAACACGGCACAAATAAAGGTACGCATTCAAACCTCCTCGTCAGTTGCTTTTGGTTGCCCCTGCGCATCGGGCCCACCGGCAGGGAAACCTTCCTGCACATATGCTTCCTTCCGCGCACCGCGTACGAGGGCGCAGACGATATATACGGCGAGTCCGCCCGTGGAAAGGAAAACCAGGCTGACGGCTGTAAGGGACATGCCAAAATGGGCCAGCAGCACCGAACACAGCAGGCTCAGCACGCTCAGGCCGAAAACCCTGCGAATGCCGTAGCCACGTACATATTTGGTCGCCACGGCACCTATCTGTGCACCCACGGCCGCACCGGAAAGCAGAAAGAAGACTCCGGCAAGTTCGATGCGCCCTTTGGCCGTATAGCTGAAGGTTGCGTACAGACTGGTAACCAGCACGCAAAAAAGATCCGTTCCCACCGCCACATGTGTGGCGCACCCGAAAAGATACAGCAGCACGGGAAGCCTGAGGATACCGCCGCCGATGCCGAGCAGTCCGGAAAGATACCCTGTGGCCAGCCCTGCACAAACAGGCACCCATACGCTGCAGAACATTTCCGCACGATGAAAGCGGGCCATTGGCACCAGATGCACCTTGTAGACAAGGCCTCTTAAAGAAATTCCATTGCGCAGGGAAAAAAACCGTTGCCGGTCCCAGAAAACAACCAGGGTGATCAAAGCAAGAATACCGATATACAAGGCATGCAGAACACTTTCCACGATCCCGGCGCGTTCCAGCGTCATTACGGTCTGGGCCCCAAGCTCTATGCCGGGCAGGGAACCGATCAGCAAAAACGTGGCCAGCTTGGCGTCCACATTGCCGAAACGGGCATGGCGAACCGAAGAGATGATGGACTTGCCCGCAATATGGGCCATATCCGTGCCAATGGCAAAAGGCATGGGGAACCCGAGAATATTCAGACCGGGGGTAATCATCCACGCCCCCCCTATTCCGAGAAACCCACCGATGATACCTACGGCAAACCCCAGTACCACCAGTCCGGGCCAAAAGACCTCGACACCGGTTATGGGCATGTACCACAGGAGCCAGTCACCGCTGAAAAGAGTTTGCATGGGACAGGCCCCGTTACTCCACGGTCACACTGTTTTGCAGGTCCAGTCCCATCCACTGCAGCAGCCGGTCCGACAAGCATCCCAGCACACTTCCCCAAACCGAGGCCAGGACAATTACCCACAAGCCGAAAAGATGGATGTTCGTATTGTACAGATGGGCCAGATACCGAAGCAATGCCCACTCTATTCTCCGTGTGTCGGCAACGAATACCAACGTTGAACCGTCCACTGGAGCCGCATGAAGACAGGCAGGAACACAGATCCATACAAAAGCTGTTAAAACGGATAAGAATATATAGTTCCTCACGGTCTCCTCCGACTTTTTTGCGCACCTCACCTGTCTCGCAAAACTTGCGAGAAAAAATTGCACAAAAGAAGAAAAGCAAGCCGTGTGCCACTTCTCACCGATTGACTCAATGCCCCGTAAATGCTTAATAAGGATCCAGGCAATTCATACACAGACATCACCTGGTAACGCGCAATATCTAGCAACATTCGCTAGTTGTGCTTCTTTGCTGGAGGGTTGTTCATGGTTTCTGCACCTAAGACCCGTGCTGCACGCTTCCCGTTCGGTCCGCTTACAACGTTCCGAAATTACAGCATGACAACCAAGCTGATGATCACTCTCATTCCTTGTGTCGTGGTCATCCTCATGACCACCGGAATCATAAACTACAAGCTCTCACACAACTTCATCGATATCGCTTTGGAGCGCACGGTCATTTTGCGCAACCTGGCCCTGACGAACGAGGTGGAAAACTACCTTGAACGCTGCAAACAGGACCTCCTGTTCATGGCCGCGCTCTCTCCCGGGGAACCGCTGACGGCGGAAGACATGCGCGCCTTTCTGCTGCGCACACGGCAGAGCGGGGGCAACGAATATTGCGAATTCGCCTATATTTCGCCCGACAGCGGGAACCATATTTTTTTGGTGGCCAAAGACGGCATTATACAACAGGTGGGCCCGAAAGACATGGGAGCAATCCACCCCAACCCCCTGCTGTTCATCCAGGGGCTGCCCGCCATGAAGCCCGGCGAAGTGCTGCCCTCTTCCATTTTGCAGGTGGAGTACCCCTTCCCGACAGAAAACAATATCAACAACCGCATTTCTTCACAGGTAATCCGCTTCATAACCCCGTACACCATGCCCGGCTCCAAACATCCGGGGTACCTCATTCTTGCCATAAGCGTGGTCCATATCCGCGACCTGCTCTCGTTGCACAATTCACCCCAGTCGCCGGTTTGGGCCCATCCCCGCAGCAATGAAGTCCGGTACTATTATATGGTGGACACGGAAGGGTGGATTCTCTTTCAAAGCGAAGAAGTAAACCAAAAGGGCAAGGAACTGACCACCTATCAGGCACGTTCCGGGTATGACGGCACATTGGGCAAGCCGGGGTTGCCGAGCGCGTTTCGGCCCAACAGCATCTACAAGCCGTTCTGGAACATGATTGATGAAATCAAGTCCCGCCAGAGCGGTCTGGAAAAAGTGAGAGACGAGCCGCAGGTGTCTCGCAAAGCCAAGGATTACTATTTTGCCTATGCTCCGGTCACCTTCACACCGGGTAAGAACGACAAGCCCATTGTACTGGGCGGCCTCTGCTTTGTGGACCGAAGCCAGCTCAACGTTTCGGCCGGGTATCGCTTTCTGGACGTCATGTTCATCATCACCCTGGTAGCCACCATTTTGTTGTCCCTGCTGATCTTCGGCGTAAGCCGCGTCATCACGGGACCGCTGCTCAAATTATCCAAAGCCGTAACGACCATCCGTTCCACAGGCCGGCTTGAACCCATTGACCAGCCAGACCGGGGCTTTGAGATGAGCCTGCTGAAAAACGCCATCAATGCCATGATTACCACGGTCAAAAAGCAGCTGGAGGAAATCCGCCTGAAGGACGAAACCATCCTCAATGTGAACCTTCAGGAAAAAGCACCGCTGGAAGAGGAAATGCTGGCCCTGGCCGACGACCTTTCCATGAGTCTGATCCCGGAAATCATGGGGGTGGGTCCGAAAATCAGCAGCCTCAAATCCGATATTCTCAAGGCCGCGCAGGTGGATGTGGACGTGCTCGTCATGGGCGAAACCGGCACGGGCAAGCAGCTCACCGCCGATGCCATCCACAACCATTCCAAGCGCGCCAGCAGGCCGTTCATTTCCATAAATTGCGGCGCACTGGACGAAAATCTGCTGCTGGACGCCTTGTTCGGCCACATCAAGGGAGCCTTTACCGAAGCCCGCACAGACCGCAAGGGCGCTTTTGCCGAAGCCCACGGCGGCACGCTCTTTCTGGACGAGATTCAATCCGCCTCGCCCAAGGTCCAGCAGGCCTTGCTGCGGGCCATATCCATCCGTAAAATCAAGCCCTTGGGCAGCGACAAGGAAGTCGACGTCAACGTGCGGCTCATTGCCGCCACAAACGCCGACCTCAAGGAACTGATAGACCAGGGCGAGTTCCGGGAAGACCTGTATTTCCGGCTCAAGGTCGTTACGATACAGACACCGCCCCTGCGAGAACACAAGGAGAGCATACCCATCCTGAGCATGCACTTTCTGCGGCAGGCCGAACCGCTGGTAAACAAAAAAGACCTCGGATTGAGCAAGGGCGCTCTGGAAAAGCTCAAGCTCTATGCTTGGCCGGGAAATATTCGGGAATTGCTCAATACCATAACACGTGCCGTGGTTATGACAGAAAACGATATCATCCAGGCCAGTGAAATCCGTCTGGAAGGCGAAGGAACGTCATCCTCCCCACTGGAAATGACGCCCACCTTTCGTCCGGTTTCCTCTGAGAGCACGAAAACCCCAGATGAAATAGATTCTGCTTCGCTTGAGGACGAGCCTCCCTTTGTGCAGAAATCCAGTGAAGCTGAAGAGATGTCCCAGGAAATGGAATCTGCTTCCGGAGCAGTGCGCAGAGCGCGCGACCCTCAGCGGGTCGACTTCCCTGCAGCATCCGATCACGCAACGGAAAGGGGCAGGCACGGCAGGGAAAATACCTCTCCGCCGGTACATGACGCGGCATCCTCGGAGAAAAACGTCTCTTCCCCAAGGAGCGGTCCGGTAAAGCTGAGCCCGAGACAGCAAAAAGCCTATGCGGAAATCTTGCGCCGGGGCGAAGTAACCCGGGGACAATACCAAAAAGCCGTGGGCGGCAACATATCGTCCCGCACTGCAATCTATGATTTGCAGGATATGGTCCAAAAGGGACTTCTGGAAAAAACCGGGCAGGGTCCGGCAACTAAATACATTTTAATCAAACGCCTATAGCAGAAGAAACAAAATGCTTCCCAAAGAGCACCTCTTTTTTACGAGGTGCTCTTTTTTTGCGCATTCACTATCGCGCAAATCGCGCAATAAAAACCAATATCCTTTTGCACTCGTTGAATAAACCGCCCCCCTCTTTTCCTCCCTTTGCTTGGCATGCCGATTGCTTTGTTTTTCGATATTCACCGTACAATAGATAGTCCTTTTTCCGGTTTAGACCGGGCGGACACAAGGCATACCCACTAACCAAAGTAGAGGTATTTCATGGAAGGATACCGGGCTGTTTTCGAGCATCTTCCCCAGCCCGCTTTTCTGATGGATGCCGGTTACAATGTCTTGGAAGCCAACTATCTTGCCGAGGAATTGTTTCCCGCAGAAAACGGGGAGAAGTGTATCTCGCGCGGACAGCTGATGTACTGGCTTGCCGATGAAATCGAAGATTTTTTCGAATCCGGAAACGCCACCCGCATGATCGAAAAGTCCTTGGACAATACATTTTGCGAAATACGCCACTACCGTATCCGTTTTTCACGCTTTGAGCTGTACGGAAAGAGTGTAGTGGCGGTCCTGCTTTCCGACACAACGGAAAGAGTAAAGGCCTTGAGCGAGGTTCAGCGCCTTGCCGCCATAGTGGAGTCCTGTGAAGACGCCATCATCAGCTTTTCCCCACGAAGACACATACTCACCGCCAACAAGGGCGCGGAGCAGATCTACGGCTACGGCCGCAACAGCCTCCTCGGCACGCATGTGGATATCCTGATTCCGGAAGCGCTGAAGGCGGAGCACGACAGAATTGTTCAAAATATTTTCAGGGGACAGTCACTCCATAGACATGAAACCCTGCGTCGCCATCGCGATGGCAGGCTCTTTCCTGTCTCGATTACATACTCGCCTCTTATCACCGAGCAGGAGATTACCGGTATCTCCGCTATTTCCCGGGACATATCCCAACGCAAAGATGCGGAAAACGCCCTCAAAGACAGTTTTCTGCGACTCAACGAGCTGCTTGACGAGACAGTCCGCGCACTTTCGCTGACACTGGAATTTCGCGATGTGTATACGGCGGGACACCAACACAATGTTGCGCGTCTGGCATCGCTCATAGCGGAAAACATGGGCATGGACCCGGAACGGATGAAGGGATTGCGTATTGCCGCCATGCTGCACGATATCGGCAAGATATGCATTCCCATGGCCATTCTTGCCAAGCCATCCCAACTTTCCACGGCGGAAATGGACATCATACGCGCCCATCCCACGTCAGGCAGGGATATTTTGCAGCACATCCCCTTTCCCTGGCCTGTCGGGCAAATCATTCATCAGCATCACGAACGGCTCGACGGAAGCGGCTACCCGAATGGACACGCGGGCAGCGAGATATTGGACGAAGCGCGAATCCTGGCAGTGGCCGATGTGGTCGATGCCATGGTTTCGCACCGGCCTTACAGGCCGGCCCTGGGCCTTGGTCCGGCACTTGAGGAGGTGTCTGGGCGCAAGGGTGTATTGTACGATGCGGACATCATCGACTGCCTCACGGAGTTGATCCGGAATGAACGCATAGTACCTCAACGCGACGGGGGAGGTATACAATGTCGGTAAGGAACAAGTTGCTATTGCTCCTAGTGGTTGCAGTTCTTGGTTTTGGACTGGTTTTTACTATTACAAAGATCGGCAAGGTCACATCACAACGCATGCTCACACTGCAGACGCTGGCAGTGGACGGGTATCTGGAGGCACTGCAAAGCCGCCGCCATGAAAAAAACTTTATTCTTCGGCACGACACCAGCTATGTGGACCGCGTAAAGAAGCTGGATGGCACCATCCGGGCCAAGCTGGAAGAAATCATCAGGCTGGACCCGGCCATGGAAAAGGAGTGTCGCAAGGCCATCAAGCTCTTGGAGGTGTATCAGACAAACTTTGCCAAGGCCGTGGACGCCCGTGTGCTCATCGGCCTTACGGAAAAGGACGGACTGCGCTGGCAGTTCATTCAGGCGGCCCGCGCCATGGAAAAGACCTTTACGGTTCTTTCCGACGACAAGGCCGTTGTCGCCCTGCTTCAACTTCGCCGCCAGGAAAAGAACTACCAGCTGCGAGGCACCGAGACCTATCTGAACCGCATGAGGAATAATCTGCAAGCGGTCCGGGACCTTGTGGACACCCGCGCTGAACTGGGCCAGCAGGAACGCGAGGCTCTGCAAAAGGCGCTGGACGAATATGCAAAGGCATTTTTCGCCTATGTGGACAATGAAATTCTGGCACAGAAGGCGGAAAGCGAACTCGTCATGTCCGCCCGCGCGCTGGAACCTGTCCTGACCCACCTGCGTAACTACTACCTGCAGGAACGGGAGCGGGTTTCCGACATGGTCGACCTGACTGTCATTGGAATCGAAGGTATTGCCGGTCTTACCATCGGCCTGCTCATCATCTGGATATTCATGTCCGTAACCAAGCCACTGAAGGCTCTGCAACAGTATTCCAGCAAGATCGCCCAGGGCGAACTGGAAGCCAAGCCTCCTGTAGGAATCAAGGCAGAATTCGGCCAGCTGGAACAGGCCATGGTCCATATGGTCCAACAGATAAAGGCCATGCTGGATGAAGTCCGCGACAAGGAAGCCGAGGCAAAGGAACAGGCCCACCGCGCCGAAGAAGCCATGCTTCAGGCGCAGGAGCAGGAATCCGAAGTAAAGAAGCTGTGGGAACGCATGGTCGATTCCGGAAAGCAGGTCGAGAACTTTTCCGACCGAGTTGCCGTGGCGGCCGAACAGCTTGCCGCCATGATATCCCAGGTAAAGGAAGGTTCCATGGTGCAGCACACCCGTATGGGCGAAACCGCCACCGCCATGGAACAGATGAACGAAGCCGTGATGGAAGTTGCCCGGAACGCCGGACAGGCCTCGGAAAATGCACAGCAGGCCAAGGAAAAGGCGCTGCATGGTGCCGCGCTCGTCAACAAGGCCATCTCCTCCATCTCCACGGTAAACGAACATACTACCAGCATGCGCCAAGGTATGGAGGCTCTGGATACCCAGGTCAATTCCATCGGGCAGGTTATGGACGTCATCAGTGAAATCGCCGACCAGACCAACCTGCTGGCACTTAACGCGGCCATTGAAGCCGCACGCGCAGGCGATGCAGGCCGGGGATTTGCAGTGGTTGCCGACGAAGTGCGCAAGCTGGCGGAAAAGACCATGACTGCGACCAAGCAGGTGGAGCAGAACATCAATGCCATTCAGGACGCGGCCAAGCAAAACATACGCAACATGCAGTTTGCTTACGAAGCCGTAGAGGAAAGCACCGCACTGGCACAGGAATCCGGCAACGCGCAGGACGAAATCGTATCGCTGGTGGAACAAAACACTATGCAGGTGGAAGGCATTGCTTCGGCCTCGGAACAGCAATCCGCATCCAGCGAACAGATAAACCGCGCTGTGGACGAGGTAAGCAACATTGCCGAACAGGCAGCACAGGGCATGATGACATCGCACCAGGCGGTTTCCGCCTTGGTGAACCTGGCAGGCGAGCTACGCTCCATGGTTCACGGCATGCTGCGCAACGATGCCGAGACAACAAACAAGCATGACGAAGCCACGCAGAAGGAGCCCCAGGAAAAGATCAGGCGCGCTGCTGCTTAATTCTGGTAGATAAAAAAGCACGATCGCCCGGCTTCAGAAATGAGGTCGGGCGTTTTTTGTGATGAAAGAAATGTGAAGACTGAAGCTAAATACAAAAGAAAAAGGGTTGGAAAGTTTTACAACTTTCCAACCCTTGCTTTCTTGTGGTGGGCCACCAGGGACTCGAACCCCGAACCAACTGATTAAGAGTCAGCTGCTCTACCAATTGAGCCAGTGGCCCGCTGCGCCTTTCGTCAGGCGCGGAAGAGTGTTTATGGGGATCGGGTTCATTTGTCAAGCAACAAAATTATTTTCTTCAATTTTTTTTTAATTTTCTTTTCACTGGCCCATGCTACTATTGCACCACGGGGGACGAACAAGGCCCTAAAACTTAACATATACCTAACAAATACAAATGATTGAAAGAAAAAACAACCAAACAACACCCTCCAAAATCCATACACAGTTCCTGATTCTTCTTTTTATCCTCCCGCTGGCCCTGTGCCTTTTCATGGTGCAGGCCCATGCCCAGGGGGAACAGGACATCCGTATGGATTGCCAGGTTATGGTTCCGCACGGCACCTCAACACCCAACGCGCTGCTCCGTGTCCGGGTAACACCACCCGCCGGATATTATCTGTATGCCAACGATGCCGGAGCCATGGGACTGCCCACCGTACTCACGGCCACACTGCGCAACAACTCACCAGAGAACTCACCCGATGACGACCCAACCGGGGCTCCAACCGGCCCCGCCTTTCCCGTGCGTTACCCAAAGGGCAAAAAGAAGTCGCTCGACGGAACCTCGGGCACAACCTATCGGACCTACCCAGGCCCGACCGACCTGTACGCGGACCTGCCCGCAAACAGTGCAGGCAAAACAGTGCGCCTTTCCCTGAGCGGCCTGCTTTGCTCCGATACCACCTGCCTTCCCGTGTCGACCACGACACATGTGGACCTGCCTGATTCCTTTTCCGGCCTGCCCACAGCAGGGCTGACGGAGCTCGCCAAGCTGTCGCCACCGCATGCTCCAGCCTCTCCTGAACCGCCTCAAGATACGAAGCTGACGACGCAAGGGCCGGAAAGTACCCCAGAGTTGAACTCTGACCAATCCGCTGCTTCCCAAGCATCACAAGCATCACAAGACAGCCAGGACCAATCCATTCAGGAAGGTCTCCCGGCCTTTACTCCGCGCTCCTTTGCGCCAGGTCTGGAGGTCGGCAGTCTGGGCAAGGCCGCCCTTCTCGCATTTCTGGCAGGGCTTATCCTCAACTTCATGCCCTGCGTACTGCCTGTGGCAAGCCTCAAGCTCAAAGGCATTCTTACGTGTTGCGACGACCTTTCGCCCAGGCTCGCAAAACTCCACTTCCGTTCCTATAATATATGGTTTGCAGCCGGAATTCTTTCCTACTTTCTGCTGCTCAGCATCGTCTTCAGCAGCCTCGGCCTGGCCTGGGGAGAGATCTTTCAAACTCCGTCCATTGTTCTGGGGCTGTGCGTGGTCGTCTTTGCCATGTCCCTGAGCCTGTTCGGCGTTTTCAGCCTGCCGATAATAGACCTCAAGTCCGGCCCGCAATCCGGCTCTCAAACGCCTGCCAAAGCCTTTTTTACCGGCGTCATGGCCACACTGCTGGCAACGCCGTGCAGCGGGCCGTTCCTGGGGGGCGTACTGGCCTGGGTGCTGCTGCAGCCGCCGCTTATCATTGCTGTCGTCTTTTTATGTATAGGCTTCGGCATGGCATCACCCTATTTGTTCATGGCTGCCCGCCCCCATCTGCTTTTGCCGTTCCAGCGTCCCGGAGCCTGGACCGGCACAGTGGAAAAACTGGCCGCCTTTTTGTTGGCGGGAACATGCCTGTACCTGCTGACCATCCTGCCAAGCGAGCTGCTCCTACCGACACTGTCCGTGCTTCTGGTCACCGCGTTTGCCGCCTGGATGTGGGGCGGCTGGACAGGACCGGAAAAATCCAA
Organism: Desulfovibrio sp. 7SRBS1; assembly: GCF_049723905.1. Taxonomy (NCBI): domain Bacteria; kingdom Pseudomonadati; phylum Thermodesulfobacteriota; class Desulfovibrionia; order Desulfovibrionales; family Desulfovibrionaceae; genus Desulfovibrio; species Desulfovibrio sp. 7SRBS1. The sequence goes on from NZ_JBJKFD010000001.1 coordinate 1,383,330, forward strand.
CCGCCACAGGATGCTGGTGCGCAGCGCCGCGGTTATTCTGTTGGGTGTGTCCATCATCTGGGCACTTGCCCCGCCCCAGCCTGCCCCCACCTGGAAAGAGTTCGACGAAACAACCTTTCTGAACACACTGGGCGACAAACCCATTTTGGCCGAGTTTACTGCCGACTGGTGCCCCAACTGCATTTTCAATGAAAAAACGGTCCTCACCGCGGACAACCTGAATCGTTGGAAAAAAGCATACGGTCTGGAGCTCATCAAAGTGGACCTTACGGAAAATGATCCGCAGACCGAGGCCTTGCTGCACAGCATGAACAGCCGCAGTATCCCACTGCTGGCAATTTTCCCCACGGGCAAAGCTTCCCAGGCCCCCCTCATCCTGCGCGACCTGTACACCGCATCCGATGTGGACAAGGCCCTCGACAACGCCCTCACATCCTCAAAAACGCCCTGATATCTCCGCGAACAAGGAAATCCCCGTTACCTGATTTTTTTCTCACGCAACACACCAGGAGTACGAAACATGAAGTGCGCGTTCTGTGACGAAAAGAAGTGCTATGGAGGCAAGGACTGCAGCGGACAAAAGGAAGAAGCGGTCGAATTGCTCCAAAATGAAGAAACCAATCGCCTTATGAAGGTCGCCGCCGCCATTGAGGCCGATCATTACATGCAGATGACGCGGGTGGAGGAAACCCTGGAGTTTGCGCGCAACCTGGGTGTAACGCGCATAGGCGTGGCCTTCTGCCTCGGCCTTCCCAACGAGGCCCGCCGGTTCTGTGAACTGGCCGAAGAAGCCGGGTTCAAAACGTCTTCGGTTTGTTGCAAGATATGCGGCATCGATAAAAATGAGCTTGGCCTGAAAAAATTGTGGGGCCGCGAGGTGGAAGCCACGTGTAACCCCGTAGGACAGGCGCTGGCTCTGAATCGTGACAAGACCGGGCTTAATGTGGCCATAGGCCTGTGTGTGGGCCACGACTCGGTGTTCTTCATGCACAGCGCAGCCCCCACCACCGTGCTGGTAGCCAAGGACAGGGTTCTGGCGCATAATCCGGTCGGTGCCCTTTATTCCAATTATTATCGCAGGAAATTCGACCACGAAATGGACTCTTTAAAAAACAGGAAAGACAAATAATGTTGGGAACAGTTCTCGTACCGCTGGCGGACGGATTCGAAGAAATGGAAGCCGTCGCTATTATCGATATTTTGCGCAGGGCCGGAACGGAAGTGACCACTGCATCGGTCAAGGACATCATGGTAACGGGTGCGCACGGCATGGCTGTTCGAGCCGATACCACCATCGATACCTGCAGGGAGGCCACCTTCGATTTGATCGCCCTGCCCGGAGGCATGCCCGGTGCATCCAACCTTGCCCTAAGCAGCGACCTGACGACTCTGCTCAATGACCAGAACGACCGGGGCGGCTGGATTGGCGCCATCTGCGCGGCACCTGCCGTTGTACTGAAAGGGCACGGCATTCTTCCGCAAGGGAAAATGGCCTGCTACCCATCTTTCCGCGACCAACTCCCCGAACAGCACAGAACGGACGACATGGTGGCCGTATCCGGCAACATCATTACGGGAGCCGGCCCCGGAGCTGCACCGGAGTTCGCGCTGGAGCTGGTACGGCGTTTGGCCGGGGATGATATCAATAAATCGAATATCGTGTCACAGCTCATCAAGGGCATGCTTATTCCCCAATAAACAGCCCACTCGGGAACCAACAGCCACAAAAAAAGTACGAAAAAGCATTTTTACACCGCTTTTTTGATTTTTTTTAGGTTTTTCTGGAAAATAATGCTTGACGAGACTGGAACAAAATGCAAAGCGTAGTGACTCTTGATGGTGGAGACTTTTTGGGGTGCAGATTCTACACACGATAAGAACTACCAGCAAGATTATCATAACTGAGAAGACTGTCTTATGTGGAGCGCCTTCTTGGTTATAGGCGCAGTGTGCGTCTTTTCAAACGCTTTACTTTTTTTGGAGATTTTTTTCATGTCGAAGAATCTGTATGTCGGCAACCTGCCCTGGTCTGCCACCGAACAAGAAGTCCGCGACACATTCGCCGCTCATGGCGAAGTCATTTCCGTCAAGCTGATCGAAGACCGTGAAACCGGTCGCCCCCGTGGTTTCGGTTTCGTGGAAATGGACGATCAGGGCGCTCTCGACGCCATCGAGAACCTGGACGGTACCGACTTCGGTGGCCGTAACATCAAGGTCAACGAAGCACGTCCTCGCGAAAGCCGTCCCCGCTGGTAGGCTTTCCCCACTTACGCCGCATTGATTCAATATGGCGATCCAGCCCACTCCCGCACGGGGGTGGGCTTTTTTATGGTCCCTCTCCCCACCAACTCCGCATAAAAGACAAGAACGTCCGTCCGAACGGCGGGCACACAGAGGCAAAAACAGGACAAGATACACTCCGTGCGCGGCGTTGGGCCTGTCTGCTTTCTTCCAAATGCCGCTCCCGTCGTTAACGCCGCTCCCGTCTTTGTCAGCAACTGCCACCCCACCTTTCTATGCTTGGAAAAAGACGAAAGCATGACGATAAAAAAATAAACCCTCGCATATGCAACACTACGCGAGGGTTTTATTTTGTCGTGGCAACAAGGCTCTCGTTGCCTTCGGCAGCCTGGTCCCCCGCACCGACAGTGCAGGGGCCAGGGATTGTCTTTATTTATAGTACAGCTTGATGGCGTTGGTGGGAGTCTGCCCGTCGGGCTGTCCGGGAGTGGGCTGCCCGGAAGTAAGCACCACATCCTCGCCATGGGCGAAGTCGCCGCATTTATCAACGAAATCCTGCACACGCAGGGTGTGGTTTTCTATGCTCTCGTCCGCCAGCACAGGCCGAACGCCCCAGAAAAAGCTCAAATAATGCAACACGCTATTGTCCGGGGTAAGACCGTAAATGGGCATATAGGGCCTGCGGCTGGAAAGAATCCGCACGGTGCCGCCGGTTTGCGAATGGCTTACCAAAGCCTTGCTTTCGGAGTTCTGGGCAAGAAGACATGCCGAGTAGGCAAGATACTTGGGGATATCCTTGCCGTCCCGGGGCTTGTACGGCGCGGGAATGCGTTCCAGATAATATTCCTCGGCCTCGGCCGCAATCTGGCTCATGTATTTGACCGTATCCACGGGATAGGTACCCACGGCAGTTTCTTCGGAAAGCATCACGCAATCCGCGCCGTCCATGATGGCGTTGGCCACGTCCGTGGTTTCCGCGCGCGTGGGGATGGGATTCTTGACCATGGACAGAAGCATCTGGGTAGCCACAATGCAGGCCTTCTGATGGTGACGGCAGGCCCGGATGATCTTTTTCTGAATAACCGGAAGTTCGGCCAGGGAACATTCCAGCCCCAGGTCGCCACGGGCAACCATTGCACCGTCTGTCAGGGACAGGATGGAGTCCAGATTGTCAAAGGCGTTGCGGCGTTCAATCTTGGCAATAACGGGAATCCAGCGATCGTGCTTGGCAATCTCCGCCTTGATGTCCTCGATATCCTTGCGGGTCTGGACAAACGACAGCGCCACGGCGTCCATGCCCATTTCCATGCCCTCGTGCAGGTCCTTGCGGTCCTTGTCGGTCATGGCAGGCAGGGCGTGGGACTTTCCAGGGAAAGCAATGCCCTTGTTGGAGGTAAGAAGGCCCTGGTTATGAGCGCGCATAACGAACAAACGGTCCTTTTCCACCACTTCGGTCACTTCAAACTGCAGCATGCCGTCGGAGAGGGAGACGGCCATGCCCTTATCCAGCCCTTCCAGCAAGGCGGGCATATCCAGCGGGATAAACAGCTTTTTGTCGCCCTTGTCTGCAAGGTCCGGCAGGCCCAGATTGACTTCTTCGCCCAATTCCACCTGCACCGGCGAATTGGGAATCTCCCCGATGCGGATTTTGGGACCGCACAGGTCGCCCATGGCGGTAAGAGGAAAACCGAGTTCGCTCTCCAATTCTCGAATAATCTTCACAATGGGAGCAAAATGCTTGGCATCGGAATGGGAGAAGTTGAGACGGAAAATTCGTACGCCATTTTCCGCCATGGCTTTCATGGTTTCCTTGGTAGAAGACGATGGGCCAAGAGTAGCTACGATTTTAGTACGCATAATTCACCAACCTATCTATTGGTTTAACTATTTCACCAAACGCGAAATATTGTATGTAATGATTCTAGCCGTAGGTGCCGACGAACCACGGAACTTGCGGAAGGGCCATTCGAATGAGAGAGAACTCGCGTGTATGTTATAAGCTTATGCCGCCGCTGGCAATGACAGATATTTTTCTTTATCGTGTCGATTGGTAGCAACAGCACAACACGCCCCCAGAGCCATCCATACGAGGCCTGCTTTTCTATGAAAAAATAAAGCGCTGGCAGCCATTCCGTCTTTTCCATGGCGATACTTCCAACGGAAAAGTCTTTTGAGAAACGGACAGACCTGCTACTTTTACCTCCAACAAAGCCGCATTCCCCCGTCGACTCCAAATGAAACTCAGGTGTGACAAACAGCCTGTGGGTCGTCGGCTTCCCCACTGCAACACCGTGGACCACGTCAGAAAAAGGCAGCCCCCATGCAATACAAAATTCCCGATCCAATCGAATTGGCCAAGGCGCTCATCCGACACGATACCTGCAATCCTCCCGGCAATGAAGAACCCGTGGTCCGTTTGCTGGAAAGTATGCTTGCCGAAGCCGGATTCGCCACGAAGCGACACAATCTAAAGGAAGGCCGCCCCAGCCTCGTTGCCCAACTGCCCGGGCCCACGGATTCTGCCCCGTTCGTTCTTTGCGGCCACTTGGATACAGTGCCCGCCGGTGGTCTGGAATGGACCGACTCCCCTTTTTCCGCCTCTGTGAAAAACGGAAGGCTGTATGGCAGAGGCGCCTCGGACATGAAAAGCGGTGTGGCCGCCCTGACTGCTGCCGCCATGGAACACGCCCGCCAAAGGGATGCAGGCATCATTTCTCCCCAGCGCGGGCTCACGCTGGTCTTCACCGCCGGAGAGGAAACCGGCTGCGAAGGAGCCTTGCAAATGGCTGCCGATGGCGTTCTGGGGCAGGCCCATGCCGTGATTGTGGCGGAACCGACCTGCAACGTCCCGTGCCTGGGGCACAAGGGCGTCCTCTGGGTTCGCATGCAATTTCACGGCACGGCTTCCCATGGTTCCATGCCGGAGCTTGGGGACAACGCCATCACCAAGGCCGCCCGTGCCGTACTCGCACTTGAAGATTTTTTCAAGGAGGTCCCCAGCCACCCGCAGTTGGGCAAACCCACGATTACAGTGAATACTGTGGGAGGACACCACAAGGTCAACATCGTACCGGACAACGCTTTTCTGGAGATCGACATGCGCCCCCTGCCCGGGATGGAACAGGAGGACATCATCAAGGCGTTGTACCAGGCGGTTCCCGATCCGTGCGAGATCAGCGTGCTGAATGGACAGCAAGGCATCTGGACCGAAGAGAAGTCTTTATTCGTCCAATCCGCCCTTGCCATAGTGGGAGAGGTAACCGGTACAAATCCCGAGGCCGGAAGCGTCAGCTATTTTACGGACACCTCCGCCCTTCTGTCCGCCTACGGTTCTGTTCCGGCCATAATCTGCGGCCCTGGCGATCCCGTCGTTATCCACAAGCCCAACGAATGGTGCGCGTTGCAGGAGATCGTTCAGGCCATGGACATCTACGTCCGCCTCTGCGCCCAATGGACGCGGTAACAGCCCCACTCCGGCGATGTTCAACCGTCTGAACGCACTAAAAGTGCCGATTTATCAGTTGACCTGACACGAAAAAAAGGTAGGAAGATATGAGGTCTCATATTTTGATATCCGCAGTGTTGCGGAGAGAAACTGAGAGTGCAGGAGGTGCATATGGCTATTGTTATTGATGAAGAAGCATGTGTTGGCTGCGAAGCCTGTTGCGAAATCTGTCCGGACGTTTTCGGTTTCAACGAAGAGACCGAAAAAGCAACCGTACTTGCCCCGGACTCTTCGGCAGATTGTGTCGATGAGGCCATCGACAACTGTCCGGAGGAAGCCATCAGCCGCAGTTAAAAACGCCCCGAGAGGTGGCCGTAGAATGTTCATGTTCTGCGGCTACCTTCTTATGTCGGTTTCCCGCCAAGCAATCCCTTTATGTACACGCCGGGAGTCATGCCCATGAGCTTCCGGAACACCTTGCAAAAGTGGCTTTGGTCGGCAAAGCCCGCATCGTATGCGGCCTGCACCAAGCTCCCCCCCTCGGCCAATACAATACGCGCGGCGTTAACCCGTACCTGATTGAGATACGCATGGGGCGGCATACCCACATGGCGCACAAAGGCCCGGCACAAAGCCTGCGGCGTACAGCCAGCTTCTTCGGCCAAATCGTCAAGCCGTATGGGAACCGCATAGTCCGTTTCTATACGTCCCCGTACCAGACGCACCGCGTCCGAAGCTTTTGCGTGTTCGTACTCGTCCGGTGGGCCGGCAATGTCACGGAAAAGAACCTCACCAAGATCGAGCAGGCATTCCTGAGCCGACATATCAGCGGCGTTTTCAAGCAGACAATCCTTGAGGCGCATGGCCTCGGCAAACCCGACGCTTCCCAGTGGACCGGAAAGAACCGGCAAATCCTCCAGCCTGCGTCCGAGTCCGCAGGCCAGCCCATGCAGCACATCCTCTCCCAGACAGAACATGAGATAGGAACAGGGCTCTCCACCGGAACTTTCACAGGCATGGACGTCCTGCGCGCCGACCAATACCCCCAGCCCGGAACAGATTTCATGGTCCTGCCCCGCCAGATGCATACAGCGACGCCCCTGCTCCACAAAAACCACACAGGTACGCGAATGCACATGTCTGGAAACAGGCTGCCGCACATGGCGCGCAAACACTGCTTCCAGACCATACAATCCGGCATATCTACGAAATTCCAGCTTTTCGCGGTTCATTGCACAACTCCGCGACAGGCTCCGGCTTTCCGTGTGCCGCATCCCGTCCCCAACTGGACGAGATGTGGTACACGGACAAATTTGCAGACGGATTAGATCAGGGCAGGGACGAACTTGGCAAGAATCATCAGGCCGTCTTCCCCTGCCTGAACCTTGTGCGAAACCCCTTTGGGGATAACCGCGCAAGAACCCACCGAGTATTTCAGTTCCTTGGTGCCCACCTGGGCCACGGCTGTCCCTTGCATTATCTCGTGCAGTTCCCACTGCCCTTCATGTACATGGGAATCCAGGCAGCAACCCGGCTCCACCCGAACCACATGGGAGCTGAACGTCCCGTCCGTCTCCTTGCCTGTAATCAGATGCCGCAAGGCAACACCCTTGAATCCGGGGTGGGCATTCCACGGCTTTTCCTCGGCACGTTCCTCACAACCGGGACAGACCACAATATCCGGAACAAACCCCATAGTATCGTGCGACATGATCGAAACCTCCGTTGTATTGATGTTTCAATCCTGTCTACACAAGCAGACCGGCAAGGTATTGTACGTTTTTAACCCTGGGGAAATGTAACGGGCACGACACTCAAACAGAGCTGCCATACGATGGTCTTTTGATGGTGGCGGAACGAACGCCCGCCACCAGAACTAATCTTCTTCCCAGGAAATGCAGGAGACCGGACAGATATCCATGGCTTCGAGGATTTCCTCTTCCGTTCCGCCGTCCGGGTTTATCACCAGGGCCTTTCCCTCCCCTTCGATAAAGCCGAACACGCCCGGACAGATGTCTACACAAGCCTGGCAGCCAATACAGTCATCCTCGTTGAGGGTCACGGTCTTGGACATAAAATACTCCTCTGCTCTTACGACGCGCCATGGCGTTCTCTACGACTTGAAAGTGGATAGTCTTTTCAGGAACAACGGCGCATGACCTCGGCGGCAATGGCCTGCAAGGGAAGGCTCTTGTCCACCCCGCCCAGCTTAACCGCCTCGCCCGGCATGCCGTACACCACGCTTGTGGCCTCATCCTGCGCCACGGTTATGGCCCCGGCATCGTGCATTTCCTTCATCCCCTGGGCACCGTCGTCGCCCATTCCCGTCATAATGATGGCCATGCCGTTCTTCCCCGCGTAACGGGCGGCAGAACGGAAAAGCACATCCACGGAAGGACGATGACGGCGGACAAGAGGCCCGTCTCGCACTTCCACAAAATAGCGAGCCCCACTGCGTTTGAGCAACATGTGCTTGTTGCCGGGAGCTATAAGCGCCTGGCCGCGCAGCATGGTATCATTGTCCACGGCTTCTTTGACTGTGATTCTGCAAATCGAGTTCAAACGTTGGGCAAAGGCAGCGGTAAACATTTCCGGCATATGCTGTACAATGGCAATGGCCGGACAGTCGCGGGGGAAGGCCTCCAGAAAAATACGTAACGCCTCGGTTCCGCCCGTGCTGGCCCCCACCAAAACCACACGCTCCGTTGTCTCCAGCGTGGTTGGGCGCGACGCCTTGTCGATAACCGCATCGGCGGTAAGGCTGGGCTGCACGTTTATGGTCTGCAAAGGCTTCTCGCGCAGTTTGCTGCGGGCAGCGGCCTTTACTGCGTCGCAGACCCGAATACGAGACTCCTCGAAAAATGTCTTTGTCCCGATCTTGGGTTTGAGGATGACATCCACGGCTCCGTATTCCATGGCCTTTATCCAGTTGTCCGTTCCCTTGCCCGCAAGCGTGGAACAAATGACAACGGGAATTGGATGTTGCGACATGATCTTGCGCAGAAAAGTCAGTCCGTCCATGCGTGGCATTTCGATATCAAGTGTGATTACGTCTGGAATGACGCTTTCCATACGTTTGGCGGCCACAAAAGGATCAGGAGCCGATCCCACAACCTCGATCTGGGGATCGCTCTCCAAAATAGAGACCATGACCTGACGCACAAGAGCCGAGTCGTCCACCACAAGTACTTTCAACTTATCCACACCGGTCATCGAATTTCCTCCATAGTATCAAGCCTACCACAACATGTGCTTCAACTGTTTCCCCCCCGTTTATCCCAACACAACGTCATATACGGGTATACACTGTGGGCGCGATCTGCTGGAGCGGGAGCTTCATCCCGGTAATGCTCTCCGAATGGCCTATGAACAACACGCCTCCCTTCTTCAGATTTTCGCTCAGCTTGTAGAGTATGGATTCCTGCACCGGTCGCTCAAAATAAATAAGCACGTTACGACAAAAAATAACGTCCTGCTTTTCGTCAAGAGTGAAAGGCTCCATGAAGTTGAGCCGTCCGAAATCAATAAGCTGACGAAGTTCGGGTGCAACGCGCACCAACTGCTTTTTACGGTCCTTGCTGCGCAAAAAATATTTGCGAACAATATTGCGCGAAACGCTCTGCAGCTTTTCTTCCGGATACACCGCCCGCATGGAATGCTGGAGCACACGCGTGGAAATGTCGGTGGCGGAAATACGGAATTTCAGCCTGCTGTCCTGCTCCCGGTACTCCGAGAGCACAATGGCCAGCGTGTAGGGTTCCTCGCCAGTGGAACACCCGGCGCTCCAGATTCGAAATACACCGTTAGGATTCTTACTGCGCCATTCGGGCAGAATTTCTTCCGTCAGAAACTCGAAGTGGCGCGGTTCCCGAAAAAAATGCGTGGTGTTCGTAGTCACCACGTTCAACAGGTGGGGGACCTCGTCGGAACTGTCCTTCCCGGAAAAAAGAAATTCCGTATACTGGTTGTAACTGGAAAAACCAAGGCTGCGCAGCCGCTTTTGCAGCCGTGCCTCAAGCATGGTTTTCTTGGAGTCCGGCATGCGGATGCCGTAGTATTCCTGAATAAAAGACCCCAGCCGCTTGAAGTCGCGGTCGGTCATAGGGTCTGGACGGTAGAGTCCATTCTTGTCGGTGTTTGCTTTCATAACGCACCCCGAACGTATGCGGGCTGATCAGGCAAGTGTTGTTTCCACATCCCGGATCAAACGGGGAACGTCCAAAATCAGAGCCATGCTGCCATCGCCCTTGATAGTGGCACCGGAGATCCCTTCCACATCACGGTAAACACGTCCCAAAGATTTGATCACGGTCTGGTGTTCACCTATGACATTGTCCACCACAATACCGGTTCGCTGTCCGGCAACAGAGGTCACAACGATCTGTTCGATGGCAGGCGCCTTCCCGTCCACCCGAAACCAATCCCGGACCTTGATGTAGGGGACGAACTCCTCACGCAGTCTGACAATCTTGCGCCCCTTTGCGCCATCGCGCTCGGATTCGTTGAGTTCCACGCATTCTTCCACCAGAGAGAGGGGAATGACGTAATACTCCGGCCCCACCTTGACCTGCAGCCCATCGATAATCGCCAGGGTCAACGGCAGTTTGATGGTGATGGTGGTTCCCACTCCCATCCGGCTGTCGATGTCTATGCTGCCGCGCAGGCTGTCAATGGCCCGCTTGACAACATCCATGCCCACACCGCGCCCGGAAACGCTGGTGACAGCCTTGGCGGTGGAAAAACCCGCTTCAAAAATAAGCTTGAAGCATTCCTTGTCCGTCAGTTCCACATCAGGGCCTATAATGCCTTTTTCCACGGCCTTGGCCCTGAGGACCTCGGGATTCATCCCCTTTCCGTCATCAATGATGCTGATAATGACATCACCGCCCGAGTGTTCGGCAATAAGGGTGATGCGCCCGCTTTCCGGCTTGCCCAGGGAAGCACGCTTCTCGGGCGATTCAATGCCGTGGTCGATGCTGTTGCGCAAAAGATGGACAAGAGGATCGCCCAAACGCTCTATGACGGTCTTGTCCAGCTCGGTTTCCGCACCTTCGGTGCGCAAGTCGATCTTTTTGCCGAGTTCGCCGGAAAGGTCGCGCACCAACCGGCTAAACCGGCTGAACGTGGTGCCTATGGGAAGCATGCGGATGCCGAGGGTAGAGTCCCGCAGCTCGTCGCTCAGACGCTCCAATTCCTCGGCCAGGGATTGCAGTACCTGGTCGTTGCGCTCGCCCACAACCTGGCTGATCTGCGCCTGGACTATGACCAGTTCGCCGACCAGGTCCACCAGTTTGTCGAGTTTGCCCGCCGCGACCCGGATGCTGGAAGCTTCGGGAGGCTTGCGCGCACTTTTCAGTTCCTTGACGACCTTCTGTTCCTTGAGCGCCGCGCTCACCTGCTCTCTGGAAACAACGCCCGCGTCGGAAAGGATGGTTCCAAGAGGCTTTTGCGCCTGCAGGGCACGGTCCAGAATTTCCGGCTTCAGGTCGCCTCGCTCTATAAGAATTTCTCCCAGCCGCTTGTACTCTTCCTCTTCAAAACCGGTCTCGGTATCGATGGTCTGGATGTCGATTACGCTGTCGTCCTCCACAAAGATGAAGACGTCCTTCAAGGCGTCACGACCAGCTGAAGAAATCAGAACAATGTCCCACCAGGCATAACAGGCTTCGTCCTCGTACTCGGACAGGCGGGGAACGTCATTAAGGTTGCAGGTCACAGCCCCCCGGCCCAGTTCCAGCAGTTCGGAGACCAGGTCCACAGGGTTGGAGCCGGAAAGAAAGATATCGTGACTGGGGCGAAAGCGTACGCGATAAACCTCTTCCCGGGCATTGCCCGCTTCTTTTTGAGGTCGGGCGGGTGCTGCCTCCGGTTCTGCCTCTGCACTGCCGGACTCGGGGTGGAGGTTGCGAAAGCCCTGCACTATCTGCCTGGAAAGCTCCACGTTGTTGTCGGCACCGTCTTCAGAGCTATCGAGCATGTCCTGGATACGGTCCCCGGCTGCCAAGGTCAGGTCCAGCAATTCCTTGCAAACCTTCACCTCACCGTTGCGCACGCAGTCGAGCACAGTCTCGACTTCATGGGTAAAGGACGCAATATCATCAAACCCGAACATCGCACCGGAGCCTTTGATCGTATGCATGGCCCTGAATACGCGGTCCAGAAGCGCCCGGTCATCGGGGCTTTCCTCCAGTTCAAGCAGTGCGCTTTCCAGCTCGGCCAAAAGATCCAAGGCCTCTTCGCGAAACGCCTGTTTGTTTATATCTTCGTGGGGCATGCAACCTCCCTGAAAAACCCTTTCAGGACGCATGTGAATTCGGCGCGCTCCGGACAGTCCGCCTTTTACATACGGTGCCTGAAAACACAGGCGAAATGCCTAACGCAGAACCTTTTTGACCACTCCGAGAAGCTGTTCCGGTTTGAAAGGTTTTACAATCCATCCTGTAGCTCCGGCAGCCTTGCCTTCCTGCTTTTTCCCAACCTGCGATTCCGTGGTGAGCATGATGATGGGGATGAATTTATACGCAGCTTGCTGACGAATGGACTTGATCAACTCTATGCCGTCCATATTAGGCATGTTCAGGTCGGTAATAACCATATCTACAGGCCCGGACAGCTTGCCGAGGGCGTCCTTTCCGTCTTTGGCTTCGATCACCGAATAGCCCGCATTCTTGAGGCTCATGCAGACCATCTGACGCACACTGGCCGAGTCATCTACAGTCATTATCGTCTTACCCATCGCCTAACCCTCCATCTGCTTTTAGGCGGAAACGTCGAACGGCAGCTCTACGCCCGCTTCGTCCATTATCTGGACGACGCCCGGTGGAAGAGATCCTGCAATTTTCAACGTTCTCCCCAGAGACGCAGCTGTCTTGTGGGCCGAAACAAGAAGCTGCAGAAAAGTGATATCAACCGGCCCCACATTCGCCATATCAAGTTCCACTACCTGAGCCTTGGTAAGGGACTCATGCAGAATTCCGCGCAGGGTTCCCGCGTGCTCTATGGTGTGGTTTCCTTCAAGGGTTAGGGTTGCGTTGCCATTACCCGTATCCTTAAAAATTTGTTCCCCCATGCCCAAATCTCCTTTTGAGTAGCACGCCAGAGAGCATCAGCTCTCAAAAAAGTTCGATATTATCGTCCGGGTCATCAGAAAAAAGTTCAATGTCGTTGCCGCCATCAGCCTTTTCTCCCCCGTCATGGCCGAAGACACTGCGGTGGACGTCGCGTTCCGTTTCCATTGTATAGCGGTCCAGCTTGCCCTTGAGATGGTCGGGGATGGCGGCATGAGCGCTCTCGGGAACAGCTCTGCCTATTGCTTCGGCAAGCTCTTCGGCCTGCCGGGAAAAAGCCGTCAGCTTTGCCCGAATTCCTTCGTGAAAAGAAACCCTTTCGGTCGTCGACTGTATATTCTTGATCAAGTGGCGGCTTTCCGAGATCAAAGCCAAAGACTCCTGAGATGCCATGTCATTGGCCTCGGCCAATCCTTCAATCGTCTTGCCCAAGTCGGCAATTGCCGTGACCATGTCCTGCTCGCGCCTGCCGGATTGATCCAACTCGACAAGGGTGTCCGAAACGCTGGAAACCTTGTTCAGCACGTCGGCCACGCCAACGGTATGCTCGCGCGCCCGTGCGGAAAGACTTTGGATTTCAATGGCCAATACACCAAGGGCAGCCCCGAGTTCCCCTGTATGAGCAGCCCGCACACTGGCATTGATCGCAATAAGTTCGATCTCCGATCCCACTTCTTCGATATCGTCGACAAAAATGGCCATATCTTTAACGATATCCACAACAGAGGCCATGAGCGTATGGATTTCCGTTTCCAATTCGGCATATGCCTGGACACCGCTCATGGCATTTTTGATGCCGGACTCGATGACTTGCAGAGGGCTCTTGTGGCACTCGTCTGCAGAAAGATCGACAGGCTCATCCAGAGCGCGCGACGAAGAATCCTGTGCCATGCTGGAGCACATGGATTCCACCGAGGCTCCAATACCCAGAAGATTGTCTTTAAGGCCTTCGATTGCGGAATAAAAACTTTCGCCCGACTCCTGAAGCTGGCGGGACTGCATCTCGCAGACGTGTACCATCCAGGCAGCCAGAGGCTCTGGTGCAATATCTGCAGAGGCTTTCAGGGAGGTGTCCAGCTCCTGTCCCATTTCCGTAAACGCTTCTTCCACATGTTCGACGCGCTGCCGGACAATGTCGTGAAACTGCATGCTGGAGACAGCCTCGCCCACCTGGGAGGAAATTTCCGAGCTTGTGCCGGCAAAATCCGAAGCCCGGTCGGAAACGCCTTCCAGAAAAGCTTCAAGAGCCGACAGATTGGAGCGTATGTTTTCCCGTACCTCGATGGAATAACTTTCCTGCAGGCTGGTAATTTCCCTGGTCTTGGCGCTTGCCTGGCTGACAACGTTCTCCAGAGCGGCGTATTTTTCCCTGATCTGGGAAGAATGGGCCACAATATTGGATGCGAGCTTTTCAACATCGTCGGCCAACGTGCTGAAACCTCGCCCTTCGCTCCCCAGACGGGCGCTTTCAATGCGCGTGGTCATGCCGAGAATGAGCAGGGTGCGAACTATTTTTTTGAACTCGTTGAGATAATTGTCCAGTGAAGACGCCATGGTCAAGATGTCGTCCAAATACCCAAGGCTTTCGCCTCCGCCTCCATCTTCACTGATACTGTTCAACTGATTAAGCGTATCGACCAGATTCTGCACACCGTCGGCCACGGACTCGCCCGAGAGCTTATCCACCAGCTGCCCGGCCCGCCCAGAAAGTTCGGACGCTTCCGACCAGATCCGATGCAGTCCTTCCCCCAAACGTAAGACCATGGGTTCCTGCTCGGCCACGATGCCTCGTGTCCCGTTGACCAAACGCCCAAGCCTCTCGTGCACCAACTTTTTGAGGTGCTTATTTCCCGCCCTGTCGGAGTCGTCAACCACTACTACTCTCCATCGACGTCCTCTAGTTTGAACAGTCATTCAGAATTATGATATTTATCACATCTCTCTTTGCTGTCAACACGCCCCGCCTAATTTAGTCGGCTATATATAGATCATATATAAGAACAGACTCTATGCCTAACACGTTGCAAGTCCTCCAAGAAAATACAGGAGACTTAACTTTATCATTCTGACCGTAATTTCAAAAAAGATAAGTTATTTTTTTACCAGAACTCCTCGAATCCCTGTAGACATTTCCCCCAAAACACCATCAGCCTGTTGCTGAGAAACGGTTACAGAGGGATTCACGTCGCTTTAGTAATGTGAAAACATTAGAGAAAGCGGATCTGTGCACGAATGGTATTGTTATCCAGTTTTTTGATGACCACTTCTACCGGTTCCTTAAAAAAATCGGCAGCACTATGCACTATGCCTTCAAAATAGTCACCCATCCCGCGTGAGGAGCGGTAGTTCATAAACAGAACATCGCCCTTGTCCTCGTAGGTGAACTTGGGCGGGGTAAGAGTGGGATCGTCCTTTGTCAGCTGTATGTGTATCCGGCCGATATCCAAAAAGAAGGTCTTGAGCGTGTAATCGCGTTTAAAATAACGGGGATACATCTTTTTAAACTGGGGAATTGTGTACCGCCCCAGATTAAAAAGCAATTTTTCAGGACGCACTCCGCCAGCCTTGCCGGCCAGTTCGGCCATCTGGTTGATAACGCCGTCGGGGTAGCTGCCCGTAGGCAGAAAAATTGGATCGCCCATTTCCTTCTGCATCTTCTCGTACACTTTACTGCCCATTTCCTTTTTCACGTATTCCTGCATGAGCTTGGGCAGTATTCCCTTCATCATACCGTCGGACTTGCGCAACTTCTCGTTGCCGTTGGAATGGCCGGAAAACAGCAGGGATACGTTGAGCAGCTCGTGCGACAGCTCTGCAAGATCGCGTGTTGCGCTGGCAGCCTGCCCCGCACCCTCATCCGCTTCCCGGGCGATAATTGCGATCTCCTCGATGTTGTTGTTGATCTCTTCGGCCGCGGCAGACTGTTCTTCTGCGGCCGTGGCGATCTGCGAAACACGCCCGACCATATCCTGAATTCGACTCATGATCTGTTCCAGCGACTGCCCCGCCTGGTTGGACATCTCCGTGCTTTCCTCCACCTGCTTTTCAGTCAGGTTCATGGAGGAAACAGCCTGCTGTGACTGTTCCTGGATGGTATGGATGGAGTCCTCGACTTCCTTGGTCGCGGTCATGGTCTTTTCCGCAAGCTTGCGCACTTCGTCCGCAACAACGGCAAATCCGCGTCCGGCATCGCCTGCGCGGGCCGCTTCGATTGCCGCGTTGAGAGCCAGCAGGTTGGTCTGGTCGGCGATGTCGTTGATCACCCCGATGATACGCCCGATCTCTCCAGCCTGTGAATCGAGCTGGGTGAGCACGCCGGACAACTGCTGCGCGGAGTCAGCAACATTGTTGATGCCCTTCACGGCCTCTCGGACCATATCCACACCGTCGGTTGCCGCCTGCCGTGCTTCTTCCGCGGCCCTGGAGGTTGCCGTCGCGTTTTCCGCAACATCAAGAACCGTTGCCGTCATCTGTTCCATGGCGGTAGCCACGGTGTCCGTCTGCACCTTCTGCTGCTGTGCCCCCTTGGCCTGTTCGTCGGCCGAGGCGGAAAGTTCTTCAGTGGCCGAGGCCATACGCTGGGCCAGTTCGCTTATTTCACTGCCCACGGCGCTGCTCTTGTCCCTTTGCTCGGTCAGCTTGGCGCGCTCGTCGTGCAGCTCGGTCATGTCCACATAGGAACATACCGCTCCAACAACCTTGCCAGCCACGCGGACACAATTGATGTACATCTGCAGCTGCAACTTGCGCCCGTCCCACAGGGTTATGTCGACCAGTTCTTCATAGGGCTGCCCGTCAGCCATGACCCGCTCCGTAGTCTGGGATGCCCCCTGCCTGTCGGAAAAAGCCTGACGGATGGTTCTGCCGACAATCTGGTCCTCTTTTCGCTTCAACAAACGCATCAGAGCCCCGCTGGCATGGGTCACAAGGCCCTGGCGGTTCACTATCAACGTGGGAGTTGCAACGGCGCCAAGTGCTCCGGAGTTAAAATCCAGGCTTTCCTGCTGTCCCATAAGCAAATTGGCCAAGTCTTGGCTTCCCAGATTCCGGTAGTCCTCCGCCGTGGCCTTTCCCTTGTTTTTCAGGATGGCAACAACAGCCTGGTCTTTGGCCTTGAGAAAATTGAGGGTAAACTGCTGCATGCCCCAGGCCAGCACGAGACACAAAAAAGCGGCCACGCCCAAAGCGACGTACCCGCCGCCGAGAAACCAGGCCACTCCGAAAAAAACCACCGGTAATACGCCCAATCCGGCCAATTTGGCTGCGTATGTGGAATCGGCTGACTTCATGTGTATATGCACTCCTTAATTTAGATCGATAACTCATGCCTGCTCTTTGGCAGAAAGGTTGTCGTTTCTACGCCAACCCGATGAAGAAAAGATGTTTTTAAAATAAGCACAAGTACTAAAAGAACGTTGTATTACCAGCTTCAAGGCAATCATACTAAAATATTCAAAAAACCAGCCTACACCAGAATATCATTCTGGAGGCATACTACACGATTCATCTCACAGCTGTCATCCAGAGAAGCCCCCCGGATCAGCTTTTCAACATGGCCGACATGCTGTAATATGGAAAGTTGAATCAACATATTCCTTACTTGTTGTATCTGCGCTCCTGTAAGAAAGATCTTGGGGAGGACGTATGAACAGGCAACTCATTGCCGCTTTGAAAAAACTCGGATCGGATCGCATATGGAGGCCGGTGGTCTCCTCCGACGGCACACTCCTGAACAACGGCCGGGGCGAACTGAACGACGGGCTTCCAGAGAATTCTCCCGTCAACTTCGCAGGAAAGACCGTCATCGACCTGGGTTGCAATGTCGGCGCATACACTTTTATGGCCGCAAAGCACGGTGCGGCCAAGGCAACGGGAACGGATATTGTCCCCGAGGCCATCGAAGTCTGTAATATCCTGCGTCATCAGAACAAACTGAAAAATACCGACTTTTTCATCTCAGACATCATGTGCCATGCATCCCCCGGAAAATTCGACATGGCCCTTGTTATCGACATTATCGGCAAAAATTTTATCCTCCTGCAAAAAATAGCACCGCTGCTGCATACAGCTGCATGCTACGCACGGCGGGAAATTGTTATGACCTTTCGGCCCATCTACTTTTTGGAAGAAACGTTTCGGGAAAAAGCCGGGGATGTGTGCAGAGCGTACCCGCAGGACTTCATCCGCGATGACAAGTTTTATCTGTACGAATATATTTCCCACCTTCTTGGTCCGCGCTGGCACATGCAGGCGGTTACCCAAGCCGCGCACATGGAAAAAAAATTCAAATACCTTTTCCATGCCCGTCGAACAGCCTGACCTCCTGCGACAAAACCACAAAAAAAACTCCCCGAAACAGCGAACCGCTTCGGGGAGTTTGCATGTGCAAATCCGAATCCTGCGCAAAACTTTGCGCTAGGACTGGTGCAGGTGGACGTCGGTCTGCGGGTAAGGAATGTTGACGCCTTCCTCGTCCAGAGCCAGCTTGATCTTTTCAATCAGATCACGCCGAACATCCCAGTATTCAGAGGTCTTGACCCAGGGCCGCACCACAAAGTTCACGCTGCTGTCGGCCAGTTCATCCACGGCAATCAGAGGCTTTGGCTCTTTCAGCACCTTGGACGCCTCCACCACCCGGGTGATGGCCTTACGCGCCTTTTCGATATCATCGTCATATCCGATGCCGATAACAAGATCGATGCGCCGGGTCTCGTTGGCAGTGGTGTTGACGATGACGTCGCCCATGATCTTGGAGTTGGGAACAATCACGGTCTGGTTGTCCGCCGTATCCAGACGCGTGTAAAAAATACTTACCTGCCGGACTGTGCCCGATACCCCGCCTGCGGTAATCCAATCGCCCACATGGAAAAGACGCAGCATGATGATCATAACGCCGGAGGCAAAGTTGGACAGCGAATCCTTGAGCGCCAGGCCGATAGCCAAACCGGCGGCACCCAACACGGCAAGGAAGGAAGCAACGTTCACGCCCACTTGGGAAACCGCTGCGACAACCACCGCCATAAGTATGGCGTAATAGAGGATATCCTCCATAAAGCGGATGAGGGCTTCGTCCATGGCTCGACGACGCATGGCCGTCGACACGACCCAAACAATTTTTTTAGCCATCCAGCGGCCAAAATAAAAAATAAGAAGGGCAAAAGGAAGACGTAACCCGTTGGTCGTCAGCCACGAAATGGCTTTCGTGGCCAGCATAGAGACTTCCTGGGTGTTCAACAGTTGGTTGTAGTCAATCTGCATGCGTATATACTCCGTTTGTCCGCGATGCGTTAAAAAAATGGTTCAGGGCCGTGTTTGTCAAACATAGCCTCAAATAGCAAAAGGAAACAACCGCCTTTTACGCCCTATTCCAAAGAAAATCCGGTGACAAATTCCCCGCCGCTCATATCCGGCAAAGTATCCGCTCGTATTGCCATGCACCTTCCGCTGCGCTAGCATTACAAAATGACAAAGAATATACACGTTTTACATATTTTAATTCTGAGTGCTTGCCTTCTCCTGCCCTGGGCGTCTCCGGCGGCCTGCGCCGTGCCCCAGGCCGAAGGATACCGTCTGGAACTCACGTACGAACTTCCCAAAGCAGAGGCTCTGAAGATGCGCGATGTATTCCGGCAGGAAGGATTCCGAGCATACATCGGCGAAATAATGGGACAAAAAGGGATGTACCGTGTGAGCCTGGGAACATTCAGCAAAAATGCGGTTGCCAAAACCCTGGCCAAAGGTATCGGCAAACGGCTGACGCTCAGCACGTCTGTTGCCTCGCTGGACTCCAAAGCTGCCGCGTACCCCCCACCGGACATCAGGACCAGTTATTGGACGCTCCAAATCGAGATGTGCTCCAAGAAGGAACACGCCACAACGTACCGTGACCACTGGTACGCCCGTGGCTATCCCTATTACGTCGTTCGCTTGAAGGACGATGACGGTAAAAACTGGTGGGGCACTCGCCTGGGACTTTTCCCGGACAAGGAAAGCGCCCAACGGACAGCCGACTTGTTTTCCCAGGAGATAGGCAAGCCCCTCATCCCCAAAAAAATCAGCCATACGTTGTTGGTGGAACGTGTTGTGGGGGATCTGCCCGAATTGCTCCCCACTCTCCCTTCTGAAGACGACAAGGCAGGCCCGTCCCCGAGACCGAAAAAGATTCAGACGGAAAAAAAGGCCGACAAGCCCGCCCTCCAGAAAGCTCCCAGGGTGGACCAACAATCAAAGCCAGAAGCCGCTGCCAAGCCAGCCCCCAAACCGAAAGCAAAGCCAACCGCAACACCCAAAACCAAGACTGCGGATACAGGCAAGTCCGCCGTAAAGACGTCGCCTGCTGCGGAAAAAAAGGCCATTCCCACCGCCTTCTGGACCCTGCACAGCGACTCATTTACCTATAAGAAAAATGCCCTCAACGAGCGCGACCATTGGAAAAGCAAGGGATATCCCTTTTACGTGCTCAAAGTGCTCGATGACAATGGCAGAACATGGTGGGTAACGCGCATGGGACAGTACGCTTCCAAGGAAAAAGCCCGCCGGGCAGGTAAAGAATTCACACAACACGAAGGCAAAAAAACCTTTCTGCGCCACATGAAACGCGCTCTGTACGAAAGAAGGCTGGTGCAGTGACAGCATTGCTGCAGGCTATAACAGCACAAGGCCCAAAGAAGCTCCTCGTGGCGGCTTTGGGCCTTCCCGCCCCTGAGGTTTATCCAGCCCTCTCTACAAAAAATCCACTCCGCCTTCTCCCTGTTGAATTTTATAAACAGGTGAGTATATAGATATGCAAACAACACCAAGGAAGTACTTCAATGAACAACGAGGCGTATTCTGTTCGTGGAACCTCATTACAGGATGTACGCAACAAAAATGAGCTGCGGGTTATCTCCCTGCTCTCCGACATTCTGGATGAATACCCGGACTACAGCCCCACCCCGCTTGAAATACAGGATATTTACGCTCTAGCCTTAAACCTGACTCCAGCACGCTACGTGCAAAGCTATTCCTTTGTTATCCGTGAACCCGTAACAGACGAACAATTGCAACAAGTTATCAGGCGCGCCGTGGACCGCGTGCGCAGCCACCCAAAGTCCGACGAGTATTAAAGAGGCGTTTTTTGCTTCCTTTAAAAAGCAGGGGGAAGGTTTTGTACGACAGCAGTCCATATAATCTGTGGAACGCCAACAAGAAGGCCGGCATTATCCTGCTGTTGCTCCTCCTCTCCCTTTTGCCCTCCTCTTTTGCCGGCGCGGCCGAACATCCCAAATCCCGCCTGCTTCTTGTCACCGGACGCGTCGAGTGGAAGCCATATCTTGAATACAACTACGAGAAGCGTGAAGCCTCCGGGATTCTCTACGACATCCTTGAATATGCCGTGCAGGAGCACGGATACGAAATTTCCTTCAATCCCTTTCCCTGGAAAAGGGCCGTTCTTTTATTTGAAGAAAACCAGCTGGACATCATCTGTGGGGTGATCTGGAACAGAAGACGCTCTGTGGAATACAATCTTTCTTCTCCTATTCTCACGAACGAACTCAGAATATTCGTAACCAAGCCCTTTCCCATGAAATCGCTTGATGACCTCTCCGGCAAGAACGGGGACGGTGTTCGCGGCGCCAGCTACGGCGACAGGTTCGATGCCTTCCTTGTCTCGGGTAAAACGAATTTTACCCGCTTGGCCACCGATGCAAACATTCTGGACAGACTTCGCAAAGGATATTCGGATTATTTCATTGCCTCCAAAATGGACGCCTTGAACAGAATCAGAGAACGCGGGCTGGAGGGGGAGATTGTTCCTCTTCCGTATGTTGTGGATGATGTAAAAATACATATCGCGTTTTCCCATGCGCCCGAAAAACAACAGCTGTTTGAAAAGATCAAAAATACTTTGGACCAGATGAAGGCCAACGGCACTGTGCAGCACATTTGCGATACCCATCTGCAGTCCAACTGAAATCTCCCTTCCTTCTTGACCACCACCCGACTTTGCGGCAACGTGCCTGCGCCGGACGATACGGGCTGCCCGTCTTTCTCCGACCTGCTCATTGTCATTTTGTCGGCCTGTCGGCCCCGACCGGCTGGGTCTGTTTTGCCCTGCCCCGGTTGTTCACAATCCTTCATACGCACACGGAGTGCCCCATGAACGAAGTCCTTTGGGTCTGTTTCGCCCTTCTGGATCTGATCATGGTCCTGGCGGTTTTCCGCTATTTCGGACGTATCGGCCTGTACGGCCTCATCGTCTTCAACCTCATCGTCTGCAACATCCAGGTCCTCAAGACCATAGAGTTGTTCGGTGTCACCACCACGCTCGGCAACATCATGTACGCCAGCGTGTTTCTTTCCACCGACCTGCTCAGCGAACACTATGGACGCGAGCACGCCAAAAAAGGCGTCTGGCTCGGGTTCTTCATGCTGGTACTGACGATCATCTACATGCAGCTGGCCATCCACTTTGTTCCGGCCCCCAGCGACTGGGTACAGCCGCACATAGAAGCCATCTACGGCTTCATGCCCCGCATCGCCCTGGCAAGCCTTGCCGCGTACTTTCTTTCGCAAATGCACGACGTCTGGGCCTTTCACTTCTGGAAAGACAAAACACAGGGCAGGCACCTCTGGCTGCGCAACAACGCCAGCACCCTGGTCAGCCAACTGCTGGATTCGTCAATCTTCTGTTTTATCGCCTTTGTGGGCGTGTACCCCTGGCCCGTGTTCTGGGAAATTCTCTGGACCACATATGTCATCAAAATGATAATGGGGCTGGCGGACACACCGTTCATTTATCTGGCGGGGCGCCTCAAACCGAAAGAGGAACTTGCCTGACACGCAGGATGGCTCGATTCCTGAGAACAATTCCTGGGACCCCTTGACGCTGTGGCGCATCGAACCTAGTTATAATTCTTAGTTTCATGCCTCTTACGCATGGCGGGGGAGAAAGGCGGACACCTTATACGGCTCCCCCGAACCTCAAAGGAGTCCTCTCATGGAATCGACCCAATTGCTCATACTGGGAACCGGCCCTGCCGGAACATCGGCCGCCATCTACGCTGGCCGTGCTGGAATGAAAACCGTCATGCTCGGGTGCGCTCCGAAGTTCGCCGGCGACTATGAAATAGACAACTATTACGGTTTTCCCGAGACCATTTCCGGACGCGAACTTCAGGAGCGCGGTCTGGAGCAGGCCCAGCGGTTCGGCGTGGAAGCCGTCTGCGACCGTGTGCTCGGCGTTCACTTTGGGGAAAAAGGCGGCTTTGTTGCCAAGACGGAGAGCGGACGTGAATTTTCCGCCTGCGGTCTGGTTCTGGCTACCGGCGTTTCGCGCGTACGCCCAGGCGTGTCCAACCTGGAAGAGTACGAAGGAAAAGGCGTATCCTATTGCGTAAGCTGCGACGGCTTTTTCTTCCGCAACCGCCCTGTGCTGGTTGCCGGTGAAGGACTATTTGCAGCCAACCAGGCAATTGAACTGACGCAGTTCACCAAAGACGTGACTATCGTTCTGCAAGGGAAAAAATCGACCATCACCCCCGAATTCATGGAACGCCTCAGCGCAATGAATATCGAGGTGATCGACGCAAAGATAGAAACTCTGGAAGGCGAGGATGGGCTGGAACGTGCCCTTCTGAGCAACGGGAAAACGCTGAACGCCCACGGGTTGTTCATTGCCATGGGGCAGGCAAGCGGCAACGACTTTGCCTACACCCTGGGGCTGGAACGCAGCGGCGTGTTCATCAAGGTGGACAACGAGCAGCGCACGAACATGCCCGGCATTTTCGCAGCCGGAGACTGCACGGGCGGCTTTCTCCAGATTGCCGTTGCCGTGGGCGAAGGAGCAAAGGCGGCAAAATCCGCCATCTCCTGGCTCAAGAACGAGTGCCCCAAAAACAAAGAATAAAAGGCATTACGTGAAAGCAGCTGAGGAGATATAAAAGAAGGTGGCCCAATTGTGCGACCACCTCTTGACATTATAACCAAAAGCGGGCTATGTAGCTCAGCTCGACGGCGTATATGGGCCAATAGCTCAGTTGGCAGAGCTTCCGGCTCATAACCGGATGGTCCCTGGTTCGAACCCAGGTTGGCCCACCATCAACGAGGATAATGCATTGACTCCCTCGAAAAAGGTCCACTCCACACAACCCGATATACGCAGCAAGCGACAGAATAGGTGCTTGTGCGGGCATTCCCCGGCAAGCACTTTCTTTTTTTTGCGGCAATGAAAATAAGCCAGACGCTCGACCTCATAGAAAAGATCGCTCCGCCGAACTTGCAGGCGGAATGGGACAACAGCGGCGTCCAGATAGCTGGCCGCAAAGAAGAAGTGCATCGTCTGGCCGTCATGCTCGATCCGCTTCCGGAAACAGTTGACCCGGCCCTCGATTGGAACGCCGATCTCATTTTCTCCCATCACCCGTTGGCCCTCACTCCCAAGCTGCCCTCCAGGCTGGACGGCTTTCACCACATTCTACGCCGTGTGCTCGGCGCCGACGCCTGGCTCTATTCGGCCCACACGTCCCTGGATACAAATCCCGACGGCCCGGTCAACTGGCTGGCAAACGATTTGCTCCTGGAACAACGCGGCGTGATTGAACCGGTGGGTTCTGCGCAGGATAACGCAGGCTACGGCATTGTCGGCACCCTGCCCTCGGCGCAACCCCTGGAAGTTTTTCTCGATTCACTGGGCCGCCACATCAACCGCCCGTTCTGGACGGTGTGCGGCCCAAGGCCGGATAACATCCGCCGGGTAGGAATATGCCCCGGTTCCGGTTCCTCCATGGCGGAAGACGCCTTTGCCATGGGTGCGGATGTGTTCATTACCGGCGACATGAAATACCACCAGGCGCAGGAGACCACCGGCTGTATCGTCGATGTGGGACACTTCTGCCTGGAAGAGGAAATGATGCGGCGGCTCGCTGCATCCCTGGCACACAAGCTGGAGACAAGCCAAGTGGACGTCCGGTTCTTTGCCGGAAAAGATCCCTTCGAAATCCGGCTTGCGCATAAGTCCTGATGCGGTTTTGCCGCTCAGGTATTGAATATACTGGACGCCCGTCCGGAAAGGAGAGAGGGAAATGTATCAAAAGCAGATAGAACAGCTCGTAGTCCTGCAAAAGCTCGACGGCGAAATTCTCGTCCTCGAACAGGAAATCGACAACGCCCCCAAAGAACTCAAAGAACTTGAGGAACGTTACGGCGCGGCCCAGACACAACAAGAACAGATCGTTGAAAAGATAGGCATCCTCAAAGAGCAGCAGAAAAGGCTCGGCACAGAAATCGAAGATGATGCCGTCAAAATCAAAAAGTCCAAAAGCAAGCTCATGATGGCTTCCAACACCCGCGAATATCATGCCATGATGCGGGAAATGGACAATATGGAGAAACTCAACCGGCTGCGCGAAGAGGAAAACGTAACCCTCACCGAAGAAATCGCCCGCCAGGAAGACATGCTTACCCAGATGGACAGCAATGGTTCTTCCCTGGAAGATGAACTCAAGGAACACCGCGCATCGCTGGACGTTCGCATCGGCAAGGCCCAGAAAGCTCTGAACGAACTGATGAAAAATCGCGCCGTGTCCTGCGAAATCATCCCCAAGCCTATTCTCTCCCGCTACGAATTCATTCGCTCCCGCTTGGCGAATCCGGTCATCGTCCCTGTAGAGTCCGGCATCTGCACCGGCTGTCACATTGCCATCCCGCCGCAGACGTACAACGAGCTGCAGCGCGGAAAGCAGATACACAGCTGCCCAAACTGCCAGCGCCTGATCTACTGGGATCAGCATCTTCCCTCTGCCGAGGAAAAAAGCGCCGAATAAGCGCAGTTTTCCGGGAATTCCACGTCCCTCAGAAACGACTTTGCCGAAAAGCCCGGTGGTGTTGAACCGCCGGGCTTTTCTTTTGCCCATGGCTCCCCCATCCCCTACCTTACCGCCACCCATGGTCCCTGGAATTGCACACGCAGTACAATACTGCACGTTCACTTCCCACCATTGGATGGCCCCGACGCCTCCACAATCCGCACGGCCCGATCGTCTTTGAAGGCCGCTATTGTTCGATTCTGAACATAAAATGAGCGTTTTTGCTTTTATTTTGACATCAAATTTTCATTTTTTATTGACTCGCCCTTCAAATACAGGCTAATATGCAACAAATATTTTCCTATTTTAACACACCCTCAAATATAGATTTTACAAACAGAAACCGAACAGTAGAAATACTGTTTGAGATTTATACCGACTAATCATCGACACGGAGGGGAGTTGTGAGAATAAAATACGTATTAAGAATCGGCATACTTGTGTCCGCAATTGTCGGAGGCCTGGCTTTTTACGCTGCATTCAAGTTGCTTTCAGGTTCGATTCCGAACACACCCGACACTCCCACAGCTCCCACCGCTCTCGCCCTTTCCGCATGGACGGATCGACAAATTCTCTACTCGGTCTGCCTTGGCTGTGCAGCGTTTCTGGTCTCCGGGCTTGCATACGTTCAATGGGCCTCCCGCAAAATCACCACAGGCTGCCAAACAATTGCAACCTCCCTGCACAATCTGGGCAATGGCGATTTCAGTGCCTCGGATACAACGTCCGGTTTGGCCGAATTCCGGAAGCTCGAAGAACCCCTGGGCACCACCGTGCAAACCCTCAAACACCGCATCGGCTTTGCCGAAGGCGTACTAAACGCCATTGCCGATGCCTATCCCTTCATGACCTGCGACCAGGACGCAAAAATCGATTTCATAGGCAAACAGCTCCTCAAGGTTTCCGGCAAAACAGGGGATCCTTCCGAATACATCGGCATGACCATCGGCGGCTACATATACGGTGAGCCGGACCGGAAGACCCGCACGGACAAGGTCGTCCATGACGGCATCCGGGTAGAGGGAGAAACCCGCATAGAGGGCAACGGCAAGACAAATATTCTGCAGTTCTCCGCCGACCCCATCTACGGGCTCGATAATGAACAGATAGGCGCGCTGACCATCTACTTCGACCTTACCGAGGTGAAGGAGCAGCAAAAAGAAATAGAAGAAAACGCCAGCCGGGTGGCCCAGATTGCCGCGGAACTGGTGGACATAACCGAGCAGGTCAACGCTTCGGCCGGGATAATCGCCTCGCAAATAAAAGAAGCTGCCCAAGGAGCCCTGCACCAGTCCGAACGGACCACCGAAACAGCCACAGCCATGGAGCAGATGAACAGCACCACCCTGGAAGTGGCGCGCAACGCCATCAGCGCGGCGGACAACGCCGTCAATGCCAAGGAAGTGGCAAGCGCGGGGCAAAGCGAAGGGCAAAGCCTGATACGTTCCATCGAAGCCATGCGCAGCCAGACCGAGACTCTGGGAGGTTTCATGGAGGAGTTGGGAAAGCAGACGGATTCGGTCGGCAGCGTCATCAATGTTATTCAGGATATCGCCGACCAGACCAACCTGCTGGCCCTCAATGCCGCCATAGAAGCGGCCAGGGCCGGGGATGCAGGACGGGGATTCGCCGTGGTTGCGGATGAAGTGCGCAAACTTGCGGAAAAAACCATGAACGCCACGGACGAGGTCAGCACCGCCATAGAATCCATTCAGCACGGAGCATCCCGCTCCATAGAAGCCATGAAGCAAGCCAACAAGGCCGTGGAGACATCCACGGGGCTGGCCATGAATTCCGGGAAGACACTGGAAAAGATCGTAGATATAGTCAACAGCACATCCGATCAGGTCCAGTCCATTGCCACGGCAGCCGAGGAACAGTCCGCTTCCAGCGATGAGATAAACAGTGCCGTGGAGGATATCACCACCATAGCATCCCAAACAGCCGAAGGCATGCAGCAGGCAAATGAAGCAAGCACCGATCTCGTGAAAATGTGCGGAGAGCTCAACACCCTGATCCGCAGGTTGTCCGCCTAGGCCTGGAGAAAATATCAAATGAATCGCAGACTTTATTTTTTAGACAATCTTCGTGGGGTTACCATCTTTCTTGTCGTGTGCCTGCACGTCTTTCTTTGCTATATGGAATTTTCGCCGAGTTGGTGGTTCGTCATCGACCCCAAACCGTCCCTTTTCTTCACCTATTGCGTCATTCTCATCGACGTCCCCATCATGCCCACTATGTTTTTCATTGCCGGGTACTTTGCCCTCTCCTCGCTGCAAAAATACGGAATCGGCAAATTCTGGTCGCAGAAAATGAAGCGGATCGTCATCCCCTGGATCATAGGGGTGCTGCTTTTGTCACCGCCTGCCATGTACATGATTCTGCTGTCCCGAGGAGTAGCGCCTGGCTACATGGAATTTTGGGAAAAACAGTTCTGGACGAAGACCTTTTTCAACCAGTCTGTTTTCTGGTTCCTCAGCATGTTGCTGATATTTTTCATGGTTCTTACCGTGGCTTTCCGGTTATCCAAAACCCTGCAAAGCCCCCAGCGCGTATTGAAGAAGCCGGGTATCGCCCTGTTCGGCCTTTTCCTGGCTGCAACATCTGGCTGGTTCCTCACCATGAACCAGTTCTTTCCCGTAGATACCTGGCGTAACGATTTTTATTTCCTCCAGTTCCAGCCGTTGCGGCTGATGGTTTACGTGCTCTATTTCAGCCTCGGCATACTGGCCTGGAAACAACGGTGGTTTGAAGAAGACGGTTTTATGCCCAAACTCGCCCCCTGGCTAGCGCTTTGCCTGTTCTCCGCTTTTGCCTACACGCACTTCAAATTCCTCATGGCAGTGCGCAGCAACGAGCTTGTGGTACAAGCGGCCAACGCTATTTTCTTCAACCTTTTCGCTCTTTCAACACTGATGTCCGGGCTGGCCTTGTTTCGTCTGTTGTTCAATAACGACGGCCGCTACTGGAAGTCGTTTTCAAGAAGCTCCTACGGCATCTATCTTCTGCACTCCATACCGGTCTATTATGGAGCCTACTTTCTGCTCAGCCTGCGTACGTCCACCTATGGCAAGGCATCGCTGCTGCTGGCAGCATCGATATTCGTCTGCTGGGGGACCACAGCAGTTCTGAAAAGAAATCCCGTGTTCGCCAAGTTTCTCTGATCCGCAACACAACGGACAAATGTTCAGAGCCCCGCTCTCCTCCATATCCTTCCATCCCTCCATCCCAATCCGCGTCTCCACGACCCCATCCGGGATCGTGGAGACTACGGGATGCAACAAAAAACAACAAAGCCGGAGCGGCTTGTCTTTCGCTCCGGCTTTGTTGCAATCCAATATCTTATTCGTCTGTTTAAAGGCTCACAGCCTCCCCCTGCCCCACATTTCCTTCATCGTTTCCATTCCCCTGGTTCAGGACGTCACGCCATTTTCTTCTCCGGGTAGGAACCTGAATGGCTTCGCGCAACATGTCCTGAAAGGTCTCGCGGGGCACTTCCGTGGCACCCATGGCAACAATATGCGGTGTGGTCTGCTGGCAGTCGATGAAATGGAAATTCCATTGAGTCAGCAGGCGGCACAGAGTCACAAGCGCCACCTTGGACGCACAGGGTGCATGATGAAACATGGATTCACCGAAAAAGGCACCACCAAGGCTTACGCCGTACAGCCCGCCCACAAGCTTCCCATCCTGCCACGCCTCCACGCTATGGGCGAACCCTTCATCGTGAAGATTTTCATAGGCTTCTATCATTTCCGGCAGCAGCCAAGTGCCCTCTCCCTGGGGCCGGGTCGTTTTCGCGCAATGACGGATGACTCTGGAAAAAGCGGTATCCATGGTGACGGTAAAAGGAGACTTGCGCATCAGGCGGCGCAGACTGCGGGAAACGTGCACCTTGGAGGGAATGATGATGGGCCGGGGATCGGTGGACCACCAGAGAATGGGAGTGTTGTCGCTATACCAGGGGAAAATGCCGTGTGCGTAGGCCGTGAGGATTCGCTCGTAGGAAAGATCCCCGCCCACTGCCAGCAGGCCGTCCGGCTCGGCGTGACGAGGATCGGGAAAAACGCAGTCGTCGCTTAATAGAAAAACGGACATCGCACCCTCTTTGCCGTGTCCCGACGAAGACCGGCGCAAAAGAAACGGCGTGCCGGAATACGTTCAACGCACCGGCACGCCGTAACAATTACTAATTTTTGTCTTTTTTCTTGTCCTTGATACGAAACCGGAATTCCTTGGTCTTGTCTTTTCCGGTCTTGCACTGCACTTCCACTTCGCCGCCCTTGACCAGTCTGCCGAAGAGAATTTCATCGGCCAGCAGGTCTTTGACCTCGCTTTGGATCACACGTCCCAAAGGTCTGGCTCCAAAAGCCGGATCGTACCCCTTGAGGGCAAGCTGCTTTCTCGCCTCGGCGGAAAGGCTGACGTGAACCCTCTTGGATTTGAGCTGCTCGTTCAGTTCGCTGACAAACTTGTCCACGATGCGTTCCACAATGGCCTGGTCCAAATGACCGAACGGTACAATACCGTCCAGGCGGTTGCGGAATTCCGGGCTGAACAGGCGTTCCACTTCCTTGAGGGCCTTGCTCGTGTCGGCTTCCTTGCCCTGTCCGAAACCAATGTTGGACTTGGTCATCTCCCGTGCCCCGGCATTGGAGGTCATAAGGATGATGATGTGGCGGAAGTCGGCCTTGCGTCCGTTGTTGTCCGTCAGGGTGGCGTAGTCCATGACCTGGAGCAGAATATTGAAGATATCGCCGTGTGCCTTTTCGATTTCGTCGAAGAGCAGCACACAATAGGGATGCTTGCGCACATCGTCCACCAGCAGCCCACCCTGGTCAAACCCCACGTAGCCCGGAGGCGATCCGATGAGGCGCGAAACCGCGTGCTTCTCCATGTATTCGCTCATGTCGTAGCGCAGAAAGGACACGCCCAGCACGTTGGCCAGCTGGCGGGCAAGTTCGGTTTTACCCACGCCCGTGGGGCCGATGAGCAGGAAGTTGCCCAAGGGACGTGTCTCGTTGCCCAGTCCGGCCCGCTGCCTTTTGATGGAGCGCGCCAGGGCATCGATGGCGCTGTCCTGGCCGAAGACCACATTCTTGAGGTCGTCATCCAGGTGCATGAGCCGGGTCTTGTCCGACGAACTGACACGCTGGGCAGGTATGCGGGCCATGCGGGCGATAACGCGTTCCACATCACGCACGGTGATGGTGCCACATTTTCCTGGCCTGTCCAGCTTGCAGGCCGCGCCGGTTTCATCCAGCACGTCGATGGCCTTGTCGGGCAGGAACCGGTCGTTGATGTAGCGCGCCGAAAGCGTGGCTGCGCTGCGTATGGCCGTGTCTGTGTAACGCACGTTGTGGTGCTCCTCGTAGTAGGACTTGAGCCCCTTGAGGATGGACACGGTTTCATCAACGGTCGGTTCGGTTATTTCTATCTTCTGAAAACGCCGGGAAAGGGCCCGGTCCTTTTCGAAGATATTCTTGTATTCTTCAAAGGTCGTGGAACCGATGCAGCGGATCTGCCCGGAGGCAAGCAACGGTTTGAGGATATTGGAGGCATCCAGGGAGCCGCCGCTGGTCGCTCCCGCCCCTATGATGGTGTGGATTTCGTCCACAAACAGGATGGCCTCGTCATTATCCTTGATGGCATTGACCACGCCCTTGAGTCGCGCTTCGAAATCGCCGCGATATTTGGTTCCAGCCAGAAGTGCGCCCATATCCAGGGCGTAAATCTCCGTATTCTGAAACAAGTCGGGCACTTCCCCTTTCACGATGCGCAATGCCAGGCCTTCGGCCATGGCGGTCTTGCCCACTCCCGCGTCCCCCACGAAAATGGGGTTGTTCTTGCGGCGGCGGGCCAGCACCTGGATGGTGCGGCGCATTTCCGCATCACGTCCGATAAGCGGATCAATTTCTCCTGCCTCAGCCTTGGCGATGAGGTCCACGGTGTATTGAGCCAGCACCTTGGCTTCCTTCGAGGCGTCCTTTTTCGGTTCCACCGGAAGTTCGTCTTCCTCGTCCGGAGTTTCCGCCGCGGGCAGGCCGTGCGAAATAAGCTCCAAGACATTCAAACGGGTAACCCCGTGGGTTTTTAGAAAATAAACGGCATAGGAGTCTTCCTCGTCGAAAAACGCGGCCAGAACGTCGCCGACTTCGACCTTGCTCTTCCCAGCGGACTGCATGTGCAGAATGGCACGCTGCAACACACGCTGTACGCCCAAGGTCTGGATGACTTCGGTCTGGTCCACCTCGGGAAGAACTTCCATGTGCTCGTTGAAGAAACCTTCCAACTGAGTCACCAGGCGCGATGCATCCGCGCCGCAGGTCTCAAGCAGGCTCCGCCCGTTCTCATCCTTGGCCATGGCGTAAAGCAGGTGCTCAAGGGTAAGATACTCGTGGTTGCGCCGTTTAACTTCACGGACAGCGTCCGTCAGCACGGTTTCTAATTGTTTGCTTAGCATCGGTCAGACCTCTTCCATGCTGCACTTCAGCGGATACCCGGCCTCCCGGGCCAGCTTGTGCACCATGTTCACTTTGGTTTCCGCCACCTCAAAGGTATACACCCCGCATACTGCCTTGCCCTGTTTGTGCACGGTCAGCATGAGGTCCGTTGCCTGGGCATGCGTCTTGTTGAAAACATCACACAAAACCCGAACCACGAATTCCATGGTGGTATAATCATCATTGTGCAGGAGGACCTGGAACCTTCTAGGTTCCTGGACCTTATCCTCCACAAACACTTCGTTATCAAAACGTTCGTCAGGAAATTTGTCAGCCATTTTTTCGTTCCTGTGTTGCCCCTAGGATACGAGGTAAGTATGATTACGCATTTGTGAAGAGCAAGAGAATGAAAGTGCCAGCCTTAGTAGGGATTACATCAGAAACACCAACGGGCGTAAAGCAGCTGGTTATTATTTTTTTATTCCCAATTCATGCCGGATGGCTTCGCCGCGTGCAGGAGGAAACGTAAAACTGTCCTGCGGTGGAAGATTGCCCGCACGCCGGAATTCCCTGTTCAGTTCATGGTAGTTCCTGTCGGATGCGCTGGCAAGGTCCAACCCAAGAAGTTCCGCGGCGCGCATTATGGAAGGTTCGTCGCCCTCTATCTCCACAAACAGGCCGAAACAGACCTCGTCCAGACAGATATGGCAGCCCTCCAGTTCCCATGTTTCGCGAATTTTCTCGTAGCTGAACGCCTGTATGAATCCCAGCACTCCAAGTATTTGTGAAATGGCGTCAAAATCCGCCACTCCGGTTTCGAGTTCGCGGCAGACCTTGGCGAACCCGGAGGTTGCTTCGGGCGGGAGTTTTACGGTCAGCAGGGTTTCGACAGCCCCTTCACGAACTTTGCCGCCAGCCTTGTCCCCAGCCTTGTTCATAGACACATTCCTGCGCAACCGAAGCAACACCTTTTGTTCGCGCAGAGTTGCACGGTCCTTGTCCTTTACATCCAGAACAATATTTTCCTCAAACATCCTGGTGCAATACAAGGCACCGACAGCAGCGAGGCGCATGCGAACCGGTTCAAAATCGTGGACCGGAAATTTGGCCTCTATTTCCATGGACATACACGCCTCGGCAGGGTTGATGAACAGCCGTCTCAACCCCACGGTTGAAACTTCGTTGCACGCACTGAGCTTTTCCGATCATTCCTTTTCAAACAGGGTTCGTCAACTTTCGCTCCAACCGTAGCGGATGGCAACCGTAGAGTGACTTCTCTTCCCTGTCTGCGCAGGAGCAGGCGGGAGGTTTCATAAAGGATCATCTCAGAATAATCATAAAAAAAATACGGTTACAGAAAACTCATCCAACCTGTCTCTCCTGCTCTCCTCATCCGGCATGTCTGCCAACGGATAAAAAATGTCAACAACCTATTTTTTTCTACGAATATATTCAGTGGAACAGGATAATAGACAAGCAAAGCGATCCACCCCCTGAAATAGGTTCTAAATGGAAAACAAGATCAACATTTTTTCCTGATTTGTTACAATTTAGTGACGTTTGTGTTACAAACTTGTTGCATTACGAACTTCATGAGTGTACGCCCCCACCTATAAATTTCGATAAGGAAAATTTTATCGCATTACTTCATTTATGAGAACATAAATGAACATCTATGGTACTTTTTAAAACATATTGATCATTTCTATAATAGCAATACTGACTACATCACGACATCCATACAGCATCGCAAGATATAAATTACGTTATTTTTGCCTGGCAAATTCATTTTGTGTTTTTGATATAGAAAGGAGATTGGGATGATCGGATTTTTACGTCCTGCTGCCCATATATCCAGATTGGATGATGGGAAAATCGACCCAGTGTACAAGCGTCTTCGTATCCAGGTCTTTCTGGGTATATTCTTCGGATACGCGGCGTATTATTTTGTACGGAAAAACTTTGCTCTGGCAATTCCTTATCTTGTTCAGGAAGGCTTTAGTAAAGGCGAACTTGGATTCGCTCTCTCGGCAATTTCCATTGCCTATGGACTTTCCAAGTTTCTTATGGCTTCCATCTCGGACCGCTCCAACTCCCGGTTCTTTCTTCCACTGGGACTTACCGCGTCCGCTGTTGTTATGATGACCATGGGTTTCTTCCCCTGGGCCACTTCCAGCGTAACCATCATGTTTGTGCTGCTGTTCATCAACGGATGGTTCCAAGGCATGGGCTGGCCTCCCTGCGGACGCCTTATGGTCCACTGGTGGTCCAAAAGCGAACGCGGCGGACTCGTTGCCGTATGGAACTGCGCACATAACGTGGGCGGCGGCATTCCGGCTCTGCTTTTCCTGCTCGGTATGACCATTTTCGGCGACTGGCACACCGCTTTCTGGATTCCCGGCCTCGCCGCATTGGTGATGGCTGTTATCTGCCTCGTGGTGCTGCGCGACACCCCGCAGTCTTGTGGTCTTCCTTCCATTGAGGAATACAAAAACGACTACCCCGAAGACTACGACAAAGAAAAAGACGAACAGGAATTCACAGCCAAGGAAATTTTCGTCGAGTACGTCTTCAAAAACAAAATGCTGTGGATCATCGCTTTCGCCAACGTGTTCGTTTATCTGATCCGCTACGGCATCCTGGACTGGTCCCCCACGTACCTCAGCGAAGTAAAGCATTTTACCCTGGACAAATCCTCCTGGGCTTACGCCCTGTATGAATACGCAGGCATTCCCGGCACCCTGCTGTGCGGCTGGATGTCCGACCGCGTATTCAAGGGCAACCGCGGCGCTACCGGTTTCTTCTTCATGTTGCTGGTCACCATCGCCACTGTTGTCTATTGGCTGAACCCTGCGGGCAACCCGGGTGTCGACATGGCTTGCATGATCATCATCGGCTTTCTCATCTACGGTCCGGTCATGCTCATCGGCCTGCACGCTCTGGAACTGGCTCCCAAAAAGGCTGCCGGAACAGCTGCCGGTTTCACCGGACTTTTCGGCTACATCGGCGGGTCCGTGGCAGCCAGCGCCATCATCGGATACACAGTGGACTCCTTTGGCTGGGACGGCGGCTTCTACGTGATGATCACAGGTTCGGTCATTGCCTGCCTGCTCATGCTGCTCACTGTTGCAGGAGAAAAGCGTCACCGCCGGAAAATGGAAGCAATGGGCGAAACAGCCTACTCTTCCCGTTAAACGCTCATCCCATCACTCCTCTTCCTACAAAAGGCATCCTTCGGGGTGCCTTTTGTTTGCCCTTCTGAAATTGCCCGGAAAAATCTCTCTTTCCCCAAAACACGCACAATAATTTTATCACTCGCCCGCAACATATCTACCAGCTCGCGCCATCACTGCCTTTTCTCCAACCTGTGGCATCCAGGCTCCGGCCTTCCGTTTCCGTAAACATTGGAGTACCCTACGCGGCGGTTGAAACGTCAACGATAAGACAACGAGAGACTGAAAAGTGCAAAAAATTCTCATTATCGCGCTGGGAGGCGCACTCGGTACCGTATCCCGCTATGGCCTGGGCGGACTCGTCCAACGTATGGCCGGCGGGTCGTTCCCCCTGGGCACCATGGTCGTCAACATGCTGGGGTCGTTTCTCTTCGGCCTTGTTTTCGGCTTTCTGGAAACACGTTTGCCGCTCAATGCCGAAGCACGCATGATACTGCTGACCGGCTTCATGGGGGCTTTCACTACATATTCGACCTTCATGTTCGAATCCCACTCCATGCTGCGGTACGGCCAGTGGGCCTCATTTATGATCTACCTCGTGGGCCAGATTGTACTCGGCCTCGCTCTCGTACATACCGGCCTGTACCTGGCCCGCAAAGTCTGAACACCAAGGAGCGCACTATGCCTATGCACACCAACGGCGCCATGCGCCTGCGCATCTACACAAGCGAAATGAAAAAATACGACGGCAAGCCCCTTTTTGAGGAAATCATCCGCACGGCAAGAAAGCAGGGGCTGGAAGGCGGTACGGTCTTTCGCGGCGTGGCAGGCTACAGCCCCGGCAACGCGCTGCGGACCTCGCGCATTCTCATGCTTGCCGAAGACCTACCCCTGATTATCGAAATAGTGGACAACCCGGAAAAAATAGAAGCTTTTCTCCCTTGGTTGGATTCAGCCATGGACCAGGGATTGGTGACCACTGAGCCGGTGCATGTGGCAATGCACAAATATAAAGGCAAAGAATAAGAAGATGCCTCCGGCGGCCGGGGGAGGTAACCTCCCCCGGACCCCCATATTACGATCAGGCCGTGTATCCGGAAAGCGTTGCTTTCCGGATACACGGCCTGATCGTATTTCGGGGAACGAGAATTGTGGCTCGCACCAAAATACTCCCCAAACACGAGGCGGCTCAAAGGGGAGTGAGAACAAGGCGTAAGAAGAACGCAAGGCTGACGCGTATTTCCCGATACGCGAAGATTTGAGTTCTTTGAAACAACGCAGTTATTGCCTTCAGTCACCTAGGGCACATCGTGGTACTCGTAAATATATTGATACCCAGCAACCGTCCCGTTTTGCAGATCAAAACGCACTAACGTGTATTGAAGGTCGCCCTGCGACACCCTCCATCTCCAGCCGCACACGATGTGTTCGTTTTCTTCCCCTTTGCAGTCCCATACATAGAAAGGAAGAACGGAATACAAATTCTGGAGCCCTAAAAATGGAGGGAGAAAGTAATAAATGGCACCCTTGTCTTTTCCCACGACTTCCGCGTCGAGCCTGGCAGACAGATCCGCCTGCTTGTCTGCACAGCCAAGCAAAGTGCACATCAACAAGAGGAGTAAAAACAGAACCAGCCTTTGCACACGCACAACCCGACATTGTATTGTGGTAGACAAGTATGCTTCCCCCAAAACTCTAGGCGGATCAAAATGGGGTGAGACAAGGCGTGAGAAGAACTCAGTTATCACCCCATTTTCAGCGACTAAAAAGATTAGGTGGCTCAAAATGGTGGGAGGGCAAGGCACGAAAAAGATTTAAGACTGACGCGTATTTCTTTTATACGCGAAGGTTTAAATCTTTTGAAGTAACGCAGCCATCGTGCCATTTTCAGCCGCCTAGACCGCCTTACCCCAACACCAGACACTTAACCTGACTCGGCACAGCACTGATACCCGGATCGTTCATGCTCGCACCGTTGTGCTTGGTCATGCTGGTAAGCCGCTGCGCAGGCGGACCTCCCATGAACACGGTCAGGCTGCCGAGGGTAAAACCCTGCGGCCCCATAACCATGCCCGAAGCCACACCAAGCATGACGCCCGCGTTGTCGCCGTTGCTGATGGTGCCCATGGTCAGCTGATTCTGGGCAGGTGCGCAGGATACCAGCACGTTCATGGCATTGGTGGGAGGTATGGTTGTGGCCCCCACTCCGATGTTGGGATACGGCACAGGTGCGGGCGCTCCGGCCGCCACACCGGGAGTGGTGCAGGTATCGGGAAAGCCCATCTGGACCCCGCCCATCATTGTATTTGCAAACATTGCCTTCTCCTAGTTCAATTGCACGGTTTCCGCGTCTATCTTCACATGGCCCTGCGAGGTATGCATGGTCTGCTTGGTGTGCACAGTCCAGGTGCCGTCCACCAAGTAGCGGGCCTGCCCCACCTGCACGTCCTCGGCCTCTTCCACCTTGCGGTGGTTGGTCTTCATGCGTTCGACCACACGTCCGAAAAAACTATCCACGGCCTGCGCCACCTGCCGAATGCGCTCAAAACGCCCGTCAAAAAAACGCGACGTCAGGGTGGTTTTCTCAAACGAACCTTCAGCTTCCACGGCATTCATGGAAATTCTGGATGCGGCCACCCCCACCTCCTGGCCCGAAGTCAACCGGATATCCTGCGGCGAGGTCAGGCTCACCTGTCCGGCGGCTTCCAGATTCAGGTCGCCATGTACCAGGAGCGTGGTGGGCTGGTCGGCGTCGGGACGCTCCAGAACAGACAGCACATAAACCTGCCCCGTCATGTCGCGGGAAAGGAGCACTGTATCCCCCGGCAGAGGACGAACCAGACACGACACCGCCTGCCGAGCGGAAAATCTGGCCGTAGGCGTGCTCACCACAATGCCGTCGGCTTCCAACAATTCCACCTGGGCGTACTCAAGCTCGGGCTGGGGCTGGTCCATTTTTTGGGCAAGATTGTTGCTCATTACTTGTCTCCTTTCACGTCCCCTGCGTCTTTGGCGCTTTGGGACTGGTCCGGCTGAAAATCCACGGCATTGGACCGCCGCGCCGGATCGTTGATGTCACGCACGATATCCATGTGATCGCGCAGATAGGTTTTCTTGAGGTTGGCACCTTCCAGCCGGGTCTGACCGATCTTGGTCTTGAAGAACTCCGCGCCGTAAAGGTTGGCATGGCGCATGTCGGCATTGGTTACCCAGGCCTTGCGCAACGAGCCTTCATACAGGTTCATGCCCTGCATGTCCGCGTTGGTCATGTCCGTATGGTTGAAGCGGGTCTGCCGGGCTTGTACGCGCTGCAGATTCGCACCCGGTATTTCACATTGTTCCAGCATGGAGCGGTAAAAATGCGCGCCCCGGAAGTCGGCCCCGGGAAGCTTGGACCGGAACCAGGCGCCGCTCTCACATGCAATGTCCGTAAAATCCGCATCCACCAGGTTGGTGTCATTGATGATGCGGCTGTTGTGCATGTCAGCCCCGGCAAAGACAGGCTTCTGCCCCTGCGACTCCAAAATATAGAGCTGTCGGGCCTTGGCCTCCACAAAGCGGGTATTGTCCAGCGTGGCCTTCATAAAGACGCAGCGTTCCATATCCGCCTGTCCAAAGTCGGCACGGCTGACGTCGGCTTCAATGAAATAACTCGAAACCGCCGTTGCCTGCGTAAAATTGGCATCATGGCAGATGGCCTTTTCAAACAGGCTTTCGGAGATGTCCGCCCCCACGCAACGGGCCTTGGTAAGGTCGGCCCCCACCAGCATGGCCTGGGTTACAATGGCCCCGGACAGGTCGGCCTGCACAAACTTGGCTTTTTTACAGATGCTGCGCCGCAACCGGACGTTTTGCAGATTGGCCTTGGTAAAGTCGGCCTTTTCCGCCACGCATTGTTCCATGTCCGCGCCCGACAGATTGGAACCGCTGAAGTTCGTGCCCACCAGAATGGCATTTTTCAAATTCGCGCCGGACAGGTCCAGCCCGGACAGATCAAGCCCCTGCAAATTCTTCTGGGCAAGGGTACGCCCGGCTGCATACCTGTCGATAACGTCCTGTCTGGTGAACTGCATGGGGTCGTCCGGCTCCCATCCCGCCTTTTTAAGCTGCTCCTGCGCCCAGGCAGGCAGTTTGCCCTTACCACCCAGTTCGGCCATTTGGGCTTCGGCGTCCTTTTGCAGAGCTCCGGCATCGGCAAAAAGTTTGGAAAATTTCCCCTCGAACCCACCGAGTTTTTTTTCCAGTTCGGGCGTCATCTGCCCGGCATCCACAATACGCTTGCGGTTCTCGGCCATGGCCTCGGCAAACTCTTTGGCCATGTCCTTTACAGGCACCCCTTTTTCATTGGCAAAAGACATTTTGAGCGGGTCTTTCGCCAACAGGTCGAGCACGGGCTGCGGGTCCTTGTTGTACTTTTTCAGGGTCTCCGCCGCCTCGGTCAGAACGGCCTTGCGCTCCTGTTGGGCCTTGTCCACCATGGGCTGCACATGGTCCTGAATCTTCTTCTGAAGCCGTTCCACAAGCCCCTTGATGTCGTGCTTGGGCGGCACGGGCGGCTTGGGTACCAAATCGCTGAACCCGTCGTCGTCCAGCTCCTCGTCTTCCGGGATGTCGGCCACCAGTTCCGCAGGCAACAGCCCCCGCACCCACTTGCGGATGTCCAAGCCCTGCTTGCGGGCCGTAAAAAGGTCGAGGCCGTACGGAAACGGCGCCGGTTCCGGCGTTTCGTGCAGTGAGGTCCAGGGATCGAGGTCCAAAGGCTTGTCCTCGGGATGGGCCACGTAGACATGGCTGGCTTCGGGCACCATGGCCGCGGTGTCGTCATCCAAGGTATCGCCGGGAGTTTTCATGGCCAGCACGCCGACCATGTCGTCGGCCTCCTGCTCAACCAGCCGTGCCTGCAAAGCATCGGGCAGGATGAGCACGGGCTTGAGCGGCTGTACGGCACGGGCCAAGGCTCCCTCTTCCGAACCATCCACCCTGTGCCACGGCTCGGCGCTCCCGATTTTTTCCGGCCACTCGCCGGGCAACAGGCAAATGTCCACCAGATCGGCCTGCTGAAAACGGGGAATGACCAACCCCGCAGGAATAATCAGTTCGTCCGGGTCGCGGCCCTCGGCCTCGGCCTTTTCATCCGGTTCCAGCCCCCATTGGGCGCGGCTGTGCACGGCCTCCACCGGGTTTATGCCTACAAAGGACCGTTTGAGCGTATATGGCCGAAATCCCAAACGCCGCATGGTCTTGAAGGCGTCCGGGTCTTCATCGATAAGGCGTTGGCGGCAACGGACCACAAAGTCGAATCCTCGGGTCTTCCAGGGATCGCCGGGCACTCGGTCCTGTGCCATGTCCATAGCTGCGTCGAAATCGGCCAGGATATCGGCGGCGAATTTAACGGCCTCCCCCCCATTGGGCACGCCTTTGGCCGCGGCCTTGGTATATTCCAGCTCCGCCTCCATTTTTTTGCGCATGTCCGCGGCCTTGGCGGCGGTGTCGGACTTCATTTTCTCCACACGTGCAACGGCTGCGGAAATATCTTCCTTGGCCTTGGCCATCTTTTCCCGGCCCTTGGCCACGGCTTTGAGGTCCACCTTGGCCATATGGCCGAACTTGGCCTTGACCTCGGTGAGCTGTTTTTCTGCCATGTCCATATTGGACATGCCCATATCAAGAACGGCGTGGGCCTCCTTGGCCACCTGGGCCGGAGACTTCTTGACCATGGGAGCCTTGCCCAACCCCTCGTCCACCTTATCTTCGATGATCTTGGGAAGGTCCTTGAGCTGATCCACCGCGTCCTTGATTTTTTCCTGCGCCTCCTCAAGCGGAGCAAGGTCGATTTTTATGGAACGGTCGAGTTTGCGTTCCAGTTCTTCCTTATAGTGCTGCAAAGATTTAGGGGCTTCGTCCATGGGCTCGGTGACCAGAAAAAGATATTTCACGTCCAGCGGTTCGTCGTCGTGAATCTCGAAAACAGTCCGCGAAAAGGTCACACCCCGCTCCCTGTGGGGGAAGAGCCAGACCGTATCCACGCGGGTTTCCTGCTCCACAAAGTCGTATTCGCCGTCGCGGTCCCGCCAATCCTTGAGCCGATGGATGAAAATACGCTGGCGCAGACGGGGCAGGCGCGAGAGCAGACGAGGATGGCGGGGATGCATGTTGGTCAGTTCAATGTCTTCTTCCCCGCTGAAAAATTCCTTGGCCCACTGGTCCTCGGGCGTGACGTTGAAAAACGTCCAGTCCATGTCTTCCGGGTAATAGGGCCAGCGTTCCCTGAACCATTTGTCATCATAAGTGCCGGTTTTGGAATGGCGCTGGGGCCACATGAGGTCGATGGGCATAAACCCGGCAGGTGTGGGCCTGTCCGAAGGCGAGGTTACCGGATGGTCAGGATATTCCACATTGGGCAGCGGAATCACCTTTCCGCCGGAATCCGTAACAATGGGGTCGTGCCCCTTGCCCAGCGGATTTTTGGGAAAACCAGGGCCGCCAAAAGCCTTTTCCCAGGTAAGGTCCAGCATGGTGAACGGCGTGGGGCTGGTGGGGACCGGACCAGCTGGGGTTTTATCCCAAAACCTGGGGCCAAACACATGCAGTTCCTTGGCAACGTTGCCCACGCGCACGCCCACGGGGCAGGCAGGCGCGGGTTTGCCGCCAGGGGTGTAGCATTTGCCACATACCACCACCTCGCCACGTTGCTTGGGCAGCCCCATGTCGAAGACGGTCTCCTTGCCTATCTCCTCCTGAACCATGGGCCACATTTCGCTTTCCTTGAGCGGCTCGTCAGGGTTGTCCAGGCTGAAATACGTCATCACGGCCACGGAAAAATAATATTTATCCTTCACCCCAAAGGTATTGAGCATAACGCCCTGTTCCAGCTCCCTGACGCATTTCATACATTCAGCCCCTTTATGATTAGCCTAGGAACGTGGTCGCCGCCGTGGACAAGTGGTCTGCGGCGTTTCTGATGGCAGCCCCGACGTTCCGCACCTGCGTGCCGGATGCACCCGTATCCTGTGCGGCCTGTTCCAGTTTGGTGGCTGCGTTGTTCATCTTGGTGGCTGCCACCTTGACCTTGGACAAAGACGACTTGATCTGGGAAGCGTCGCTCTTGATTTTTGTGATGTCGCTCTTGACATTGCTGGCGGCTGCTTCCGTGCGCTGCATGGTTGCGTTCACGTCATCAAGCAGGGCATTGACCCTGTCCGCCGCCGCTTTGGTGGCTTGGCCCCGCACCTTGGATTTGTTGACCGCAACCTTGGTATTGCTACCGTCCAGGGTTATTTCCTCGGGCGCCGCCTTGTCCTTGAATCCCCAAATGAACGTCCGGCCCAGGCTGGCGAAAAAATTTTCGCCATTGTAGCTGCTGGACTTCAGAATGTTCACACCCAGAGACCCAAAGGTAATTGATGCGCTTCTCCCAAGAGAAATACTGTAATCCAAGCCTGTTACCCATTTAACGCTGGCACCGCCCAGGATGGAGACGCTGATCGCTCCCAACACTATGCTGTTGGAAATACCGCCAACCTTGATATCATAGTTGCCTTTCACGGCTCCTTTGTAGTCACCTTTGGTATGAATCAGATATCCGTCTTTGCCCATGTGCTTCCTCCATTATGCCTGCCGCTCAAGGACGATTGTGGGAATGAATTCTGCGAATGCCATGTCAGTCATCGATATTCCCGAGCTTGATGTAGGTGTCGGATTTTGGGGAATGGAACAAAATCTGCTCACTGCCTTTTTTGTCCTGCATGGACAGCTTGTTGTTTCCGCCCGTGGTAATGGCGTTCTGCGTCTGATTGGAGGCATTCACCGGGCTGGGGCATTCCGGGTTGGCTGCCGCGCCAAGGATCATGGGCCGGTCCGGATCCCCCCCGGTAAACACCAGCATAACCTCCGCCCCCTTGTGCAGCGGGAAGTGCATACCATAGCCGCCTCCGGCATAGGGCTCGGCCTTGCGCACCCAGTGCGATGCCTTGCCGCCGCCACGTCCGGCAGTATCGAACGGCAGCCGGATCTTGTAGCGCCCCCACTCGTCCAGCTGCGCATACTGCCCCGTGCCCGAGGCATCCACATGGGCAGGCAACACGCCTTTGAAGAGCGGCTTTTCACTGCTGAGTTGGGGCCTGTACTGCACATCAAACGGCATGGCCTCGAAACTGTTGCGGTACCCGGACCAACGTTCGGATGCAGGAAACAAAGAGGCCAGCCCGGAGCCCAGATGCGAAATCTGCGCCCCCTGATGATGCACACTCAGGGCAAGATAGTTGCCGTCCAGGTCGGGCTGAAAATGTTCCTTCAGGGAAAAGCCCTGCCCAACCATAATGCCGGAACAGGTGCTTTTTCCCGGAAACACCACTTTGCGGCAGGCGTATTCTTCCGCGCGCAATGTTGCCAACCGGTCGCTCTCGGACTGATTTCTGGCCCGTTGGTTGAAAAGAAAAACCTCTCCCATGCCGAATTCGTCCACATCGGCCTTGCCGCTCAGTTCAAGCGAGGGAGTACGGTAGTTGTAGTCTTTAACCCGCAGGGACTTGGGCAGCTGGCTCAAGCGTTCGGAAAATTCGTACACCACTTCTTCGCCTTCGGGCGCACGCTGTCCTTTGGGCTTGCGGTAGCGCAATTTTGGCCCCATGGAGAGGAAATTCTTGTCATCCGTCACAACCAGACGTTCCCGCTCCTGGTCCTGCTCGAAGAAATAAAACAGCCCCCACTGTTCCATCCAGCGGGAGAAAAAATTCATATGGCTTTCGTCATACTGGCAGACAAACTCGTATGGCTCGTACTGCGCGGAAAGAGACAGGCGATAGTCGTCAGCGGAAAAATTGCCGTCGGCAAGAATCTGCTCGGCCAGCTGGGGCAGGCTTTTATCCAGAAAAACCTGATTGCGCCGAATGAAATGCAGCCCCCACAGGCGCGGCATAAGCTTGGCCCGGTACAGGGCAAATTCCTTGAATTCCCTATCCTGCTCAAACTCCGTGACCATGCCGTGAAAAACACGTTTTTCGCTGTTTTCACCGTCCGGCAAGAGCTCCAGGCGAGCCGGAGAAGATACTATGGAGGGCAGGTCGGGATTCTTGTTCGTGGACACCAGGACGATGTCAAACTCATAACAGCGGGAGATCTGCTCGGTCCCAGTAAAGGCGACCACACCGAAAGTGTCATCAGCAAGGGAATCCGATACAAACGCAAACATGGGCTCGTTGGTAAGGTATTGCATGCTCTCTCCAGCCTCAGTTTATCATGATAATGCCGCCGCTCTTCATCCTGGACCCGGCCACAACCATGTAAGATCCGGTATTCGTCACGCCAGTGCCGCCGTTCTCCATGCTGCTCCCGGCTGTTTTCAAAGCGTTACCGGCCGATTTAACGGAGTTGGCGGCACTCTTCACCTTGGTAAGGGACGTTTTGATATCATCGGTGTGCACCAATGTTTCCTGGGTACTGGCAGAAACCCTGGCCAGCCGCTGTTCCAGGTCGTTCGCCTTGGCCGAAAGTTCGTCCGCAATGGACTGCATTTTGTTTCCGGCTATTTCCGTGGCCTGGGCCTGTACTTGCTGCAAGGCAAGGCCAACGTCCTGGCTGGTTGTGGACACGTCCGTCTGTGCGGCTGCAACCTTGTTTCC
Organism: Desulfovibrio sp. 7SRBS1; assembly: GCF_049723905.1. Classification (NCBI taxonomy): domain Bacteria; kingdom Pseudomonadati; phylum Thermodesulfobacteriota; class Desulfovibrionia; order Desulfovibrionales; family Desulfovibrionaceae; genus Desulfovibrio; species Desulfovibrio sp. 7SRBS1. The sequence continues at coordinate 1,428,164 of NZ_JBJKFD010000001.1, forward strand.
CCAGCCCTGTAGAAATGTTTTCTTGAGGCCGCCCTTAAAGTCGTCCCCCTTGTACGCCTGGTTGAATATCGTCATGGACATCTTGCTCAAAATAATGCTCGAACTCACCCCCAAGGTGGTGGAATGATCCCAGCTTAAAGAAAGCGAATTGACCATGCCACCGTAGGCCTTGTTGGTCATGCCCATTGTAAGGCTGAAGCTCAGCCCGCCGACCTTGACGCTGTAATCCCCGAGGGCGGTTTCCCCTGAATTTCCGGCAGTCCCCCAGAAATACCCGTCCGGTTTGTTGCCTTTAGGCGTTATGACCCACTTCCCGGCCTTTTTCAGCGCATCGCCTACATCCTTTGCTGCATTGTCAAGCCTTTCAATAATATCCGGAATATCCAACGACGGATCATTGGGCGTACCAAACGGATCATTGGCCGTACCGAGGCGTACCCAGGTATTGGCGTTCGGGGTTTGCAGCAGGATGCGTTCGCCATCCTTCTTGTCCTCGAAGGTCATGTGGTTCTGTCCCGCGGTTTTTATGGTCGCCTTGGTCTGGTTGGCGGATGTGATGGGACTGGGCGTTTCCGGGTTTGCCACGGCTGCGGCAATAATTGGGTAGTCCGGGTTGCCTTCCATAAAGGAGACAAGTGTTTCCGTGCCCTTGTGCAACGGGCAGGACATGCCAAAGCCTTCGCCCTGGTAGGGCTGGGCCATGCGCAGCTGGTGCGAGGCCTTGCCGCCGGGACGGTCGCTTTCGTCGAACGGCATACGCACGGTATAGCGTCCCTGCTCGTCAAGCTCCGCATACTCTCCATTGCCGGAAGCATCGATGTGCGCCGGGGCCACCCCGCTGTAGACCGGACGCCTCGATTCGCAACGCGGCCTGTACTGCACGTCAGCCGGGATGCACTCGAACCTGTTGCGGTACTGGCTTTGCGCCTCCCCATTGGAGAGCACGTCGCGCAGGCCGGAAACCATGTACCCAGCCTGGGAACCGGAATGTTCCACCCGCACGGCCAGATACTGGCGATTGAAATCGTCCCGGTAGTGATCCTTGAGCGTGAAAAGATACCCAGTGCGCACCGAGGCAATGGAGCTTTCGGCCTGGAACCGCTGCCTGCGGGAAGCGTATTCCTCGGCCCGTATGGCTGCCAGCCGCTTGCTCTCCTTGGTATTCCTGGCACATTGCCCGTACAGGTTGACCTCGCCGCGTCCCTTGTCGCTGATGTCCGCCTCGCCCTTTATGTCGAGCGAAGGCGTCTTGTAGTTGAAATCCCTTGTCTGCAATTTTTTGGGCACAAGGGTCTGCACGCAATTGAAGGAACGGACCGTCTGGTCCATGCTCCAGGCGTCCAGGCCGGAAGGTGGGGAATACTTGAGCGTTTCACCGTGTTCCGCCGGAGCATGGGTGGATTTGGAATCTGTAATGACCAGCTTGTCGCCCTGCTGCGTCTGCTCGAAAAAGTAATACAGTCCCCAATGCTCCATCCACCTGCTGACGAAATTCAGGTGGCTTTCCCCGTACTGGCAGACATAATCGTACGGGTCGTAGGATTCGTTGAGCCGGATGTCGAAATCGTTCTTTTGCAACCCGCCGTCGCGCAAAACCGAGTCAAGGATGTCCTCCAGGCTTTTATCGAGAAAAATCTGGTCATTGCGCGTGTAGTGAAGCCACCAGAACCGGGGCATGAGCCGCGCCCGGTAAAATACGTAGTCGGAGACTTCGCGCAGCAGTTCAAACGAGGCCAGCACGCCGTGGAAAGGATAGCTTTGCTCCCCTGCCTTGATGGTCAACGTGGCGGGATTGGCAAGCACTTCCTCCATGTCGATTTCGCGGCGGGAGGATACCAGATTGATTTCAAAATCATAACACCACGACAGTCCCTCAACGCCCTTGAACGACACCACGGCGAATGAATCACCCGGCCCCCCCCTGGAAACGAAGGTGAACTGAGGCGCTTTGTCAAAAAAAGCCATTACAGTCTCCATAGAGTCCCCCGCCATTACGGTGCAGGATCAAATATACATGGTCTCCCCGGCATTGGATATATCCGCCCCCGCGCTTTTCAGGGCCGCTCCGCCGGTTTTGCTTTCCGAAGCACTGCTCAGCATGATGGCTCCGGCATTCATCATCTCCGCGCCAGCCGTTTTGATTTCATTGGCCGCGTTTTCAATTTCGCTGGCAATGGTGTCTGCGGTCACCCCATCCACCTTCACCCGGTTGGCCTCGGCTTCCAATTTCTGCACCTTGGCCTCCAGCGCGGCCAGTTTGGCCTTGGCCTTGTTGGCCAGGGCATCCACCTTGCTACCAACGGCCTTTTCCACCGTTCCCACGGCCTGGGTGTTGGCACCGTTGGCCTGGGTGCGGTTACCGCGAATTTTGTTGTAAATACCATGTATGGCCGATCCAGCCCCAAACGTCACAGTGTTCAAACAACCCACAACCCAGCCCTCCCCATCGTACGACTTGGACCACAAGGTCGCGGAGACCGAGTTGAACGTAAAGCTGGCCTTTTTTGCCGTAAGCAACAGGGAAAGACTGAACGGCGTGGTAAGCGAAAGCTTTGCGCCCACAAAAACAGAGTTGGACATGCCAACAAAAACAGAGTTGGATATGCCGCCAATGAGAATGGAATAATCCCCAAGCACAAACGACTCAGAATGTCCGCCGGTTCCCCACATAAACCCTTTTTTCGGATCATCACCATCAGCCATTTTTGTTCTCCATTGCCTTGGCCTGCTCCTGAGCGGCCTTCATGTGTTCGTCCAAACCGTCGAAGCCCGGTATTTCGGGCGGCTTGCCCCCGGCCGGATCACCCATTGTAAAGTATGTTCCGGCGTTTGGCGTAGTGGCAAAAATCTGCTCCTTGCCCGCCTTGTCCTCCATGCGCAACATGTTTTGCCCACCGGTGCGAAGCATGGACTGGCTGGAGTTGGCCGACGTGACCGGACTGAACTTTTCCGGGTTGGGCGCGGCAGAGGCGATTATAGGCCGGTCCGGGTCGCCTTCCACAAACGTTAGCATTATCTCCGTCCCCTTGTGCAGCGGGCAGTGCATTCCATAGTTGGTTCCCTGGTAGGGCTGCATCATCCGCATCCAGGCAGAGGCCTTACCCTCACCGCGTCCACTTTCGTCAAAGGGAAGCTTGATCTTGTAGCGGCCCCACTCGTCGAGCTGGGCGTACTGGCCCGTTCCCGAGGCATCAATCTTGGCACTGAGAAACCCTTGGATGGCCGGTTTACGGCTGGTAAGGCGCGACCGATACTGAACGGACGAGTCCACAGCCTCGAACGAATTGCGGTAGTCCATTTCCTGCTCGCGTTTGGAAAGCACGCTGCGCAGACCGGAAATGAGATACCCCACCTGATGGCCCTCGTGCTGGGCACGGATGACCATGTAGGACGTGTTGAAGTCGTCACGGTAGTGGTCTTTGAGGGAAAAGATGTATCCGGTACGGACATAGGGCACGGAGCCGCGCCCCAGATAACGCATCTGGCGGCAACGATGGGCCTGGGCACGGACCTCGGCCAGACGCTGGCTTTCCTTTTTGGTACGGGCATGCTGGCCGTAAAGGTAGACCTCACCCTGCCCATCGGAAACCACATCCACCTCTGCCGTAAGATCCAGCGAGGGTGTCCGGTAATTGTAGTCCTTGGACGTGAGCTTTGCAGGCACCTGGCTGACGCGCGCCTTGAAGTCCACAAGGACCTCGTCCACGGCGCTCCAAGTGAGGCCGGAGGGAGGCGCGTATTTCAGGTCCTTCCCCTGGGCCATGTTGCCGTGCACATGGCGGTTGTCCGTCACCATGAGCTTGTCAAAGCCCTGATCCTGCTCAAAGTAGTAGTACAGCCCCTGATGCTGGAGCCAGCGGGAAAAGAAATTCAGATGACTCTCCCCGTACTGGCAGACATATTCGTACGGATCGCCATAGTCCTCCACCAAGGAGAAGCCGTAATCCGCGCCGGAGAATCCCGCATCGTCCAGCAGGGCCGAAAGCAGTTCCTCAAGCGACTTGTTCAGGAAAATCTGATTGTGCCGGGTGTAATGCAGCCACCACAGCCGGGGCATGAGGCGCGCACGGTAAAAGGCGTATCCGCCCACATAGTGGCGCTGCTCAAAACGGGACACCAGACCGTGAAAAGGAACATCGCCCCCCTGCCCGTCCCGCTTGATGGTGAAGCAGGCAGGTGAGGAAACAATCTCCTCCAAATCCAGATCACGCTGATCGGAGACGAGTTCGATTTCAAAGTCGTAACACCAGGATAATCCCTCGGAGCCCTGAAAATGGACGACGGTAAACGTGTCGTCGGGAAAGGCCGAACTGGTGAAGGTAAACTTAGGCGGACGGTCTGTGAAGGCTGCCATACACGCTCCCCAAGGTGTCACTCGTCGCCACAGGTCGCCAGGCGACCAGCGGCATCAATTACATATTGCAACGATAGGCACAGTTTCCTTTACAAAACCAACCGTACGAAAGCATCGCGAACATATCAAAATTTGGGGGGTGTTCACAGAAGAAAACTATCCCCCACCAATTCGCGGCAGAAAAACGCCGCAAAATAAAAGAATTGGGGGGATGTCAAAGAGGCAGAAAGAATATACACGAGAAGAGTGGAACAAGTCCATGCTTTTTCAGGAGAAATAGCAAAGAGATAAGGACAGTGGCTGCAATAGCCGTACATACGCGGCGAGAACCGGGGCTGAATTCCGCAATCGTACTTCCGCCATTTTCACGACTGCTTATACATTTCATCTTTTAGCTTGGTTATACTTCCCCCCGCGCCTGCATAAATTTCGTGGCCGGACAGGCAAAAAAAGGTGTTTCGGTACGCGGATAGTAAAGCTACTTTTCTGACAACTTTATCTGGCCTATGAATATCCCCCGCTTTCCCCGGCTGTGTAAGTTTTGTTTCCAGCCAGGCGAAAAGGGGCATTGAGGACCGAGGATAGGAGTAATACCTCCATCCCGGTCCTCAATGCCCCTTTTCAACGCCGCTGGGGACAAAAATCGCGCAGCCGTAAACCTAACCTACTCTATGCCTGCCGCTTTTCGATCCGGCACCGCATAAAGTTCTTCTCCATGACAGTCATTGATAACCAACAGGGGAAAATCCTCCACAGTCAGCTTGCGCAGGGCTTCCGGTCCAAGATCATCAAAAGCAATGACCTCGGCTTCCTTGATGCACTGGGAAAGCAACGCGCCCGCGCCACCTGTTGCACCAAAATAGGCCGCCGTGTGGTCCTTGAGCGCCTGCTTCACACCCGCATCACGCTTGCCCTTGCCGATGGTGCCTTTGAGCCCCAGGGAATGCAGACGCGGAGCAAAGGAGTCCATGCGGTAGCTGGTAGTGGGCCCGGCGGAGCCGATGGGCCGTCCGGCAGGCGCAGGGCTGGGCCCCACGTAATAGATGAGCGCCCCCTTGATGTTGAAGGGCAGCTCTTTGCCTTCGTCCAGCAGTGCGAAAAGGCGCTTATGCCCGGCATCGCGGGAAGTGTAGATGGTCCCGGACAGCTTGACCACATCCCCGGCCTGCAATTGTTCAATGTCCGCATCGGTAAGCGGTGTGGTGAGTTTGTATTCGGCCATCAGAGGATAACCTCCTTGTGCCGTGACGAATGGCATTGAATATTGACCGCCAGAGGCAGGCTGGCAATATGGCAGGGTTCCATGGCGATTTTGACGTCCAAACAGGTGGTCTTTCCGCCCAAGCCCATGGGGCCGATGCCCAGCTTGTTGATGTCTTCCAGCAGGGCCTTTTCCTTTTCTTCCAAACGCGGATCAGGGTTGATGTCACCGATTTCACGCATCAGGGCCTTTTTGGACAGGATGGCGGAGCGCTCGAACGTGCCGCCAATGCCTATCCCCACAATAACGGGCGGACATGGGTTGGGACCGGATTCTGCCACGCGATCAATGACAAACTTGCGCACGCCTTCCCAGCCCTGGGCCGGAGCCAGCATGGTGACGCGGGACATGTTTTCCGCGCCCCCGCCTTTGGCCATCATGCTGATTTTGAGGCTGTCGCCCTGCACGATATCCAGATGGATGACGGCTGGCGTATTATCGCCCAGATTGGCACGGGTAAGCGGATCGCACGAGGACTTGCGCAAATAGCCTTCTTCGTAGCCCTTGCGCACACCGTCGTTGATGGCCTGGGGCAACGTTATTCCGTCGATCTTGACCTCGTCGCCGAGTTCCACAAAAAAAACGGCCAGTCCGGTGTCCTGGCACAGAGGCAGTCCCGAGTCTGCGGCCAGCTGGCAGTTTTCCTCAAGCTGGCGGAAGATTTCCCTGGCGGCCGGGGAATCCTCCGCTGCCGCACAGTCCCTGAACCGCTGCCGTACGTCTTCGGGCAGGTAGCGGTTGGCATCCATGCACAGTTTGGCCACCGCGTCGATGACCTTCTGCGCTTCGATAAGGCGCATGATATCTCCTTGTTATTGCTTCGCTATTTTCTTTTACGGCGAAAAATCTGCTCAGAAAAAATCTGTTTCACAGCGGTGATGCCCATTTTACGGCGCAGAAAGCCAAGCTGATTCTGGAGCGGAAGGTTCTTTGGACAGACGTCCTCGCAGGCCAGCAGGCCCATACAGCCGAAAATTCCTTCATCGTTGCCGATAACCTCAAAATAGTCGGCATTGGTCCGCTCGTCACGCGGGTCCACCAAAAACCGGGCAATGCGGTTGAGGGCGGCCGCGCCCATGAAGTCTCCCCGCAACCGGGCCGTACCGCAGGCGCTCACACAGCAGCCGCATTCGATGCAGCGCTCCAGCTCGTAAATATCCTCGGCCACGGCATTGTCCATGCGCTCCTCAATGGCCGCAGGATCGAACCGTTTGGAGGTGTGCACCCAGGACTCGGTCTTGTCGTACATCTCCCGGAACCAAACGCCCGTATCCACGGAAAGATCGCCCACCAGCTTGAAAACCGGCAGCGGAAGCAGCGTGATGTCGTCGGAAAGGTCCTTGGTTTTGGTCTTGCAGGCCAAACCGGGACGTCCGTTGATGACCATGGCGCAGGCACCGCATATGGCGGCCCGGCAGCAGAAATCAAATTGCAGGCTGGGGTCCTGCTCCTCGCGGATGCGATTGAGCGCAATAAACAGGGTCATGTTCTCGGTCTCGTCCAGTACGAACGGCTGCACATGCGGAAAGGATTTGTCGTCCTCGGGATTGTAGCGGAATACGTTTATCTTCAGCAGTCTGCCCATTGTGGTCTGTCCTTATGCGTGGAGCGTGGTGCGTGCTTTTACGCGTTACTCGGGCTTGGTCTTGATGGATGTGGAAGCGGCAGGAATGATTTTACCGCCGCCATATCCACGTTCTCCCGGAGGCATCTCATAGTAGGGAGTGGGAGCTTCGTACTTGAGCTTGGGCATGCCCGCGCCCTCCGGCCAATAGGCCAGGGTACGCTTGAGCCATTTCTTGTCGTTGCGTTCGGGGTAGTCTTCACGCGTGTGGCTGCCCCGGCTTTCCGTGCGGGCCAGCGCCGCCACGGCAATGTTCAATGCCAGACGGACCTGCCCCTTTATCTTGAGGGCGTCGGCCAGTTCCGGGTTGGCTCCGGCACCTGTGGAGCGCAGCCCCACCCTTTCGGCCCGGTCGTACACTTCCTGGAGCGTGCGCACGCAGGTTTCCAAATCCTTGCCGTTGCGGAAGACGAAGCAGCCTTCCATAAGTGCTTCCTGCATGGCCGTGCGCACCTTGTACACGTTCTCGGAACCGTTCGCGCCTTTAACAAGGGCGTCGATGCGTTCCTGCTGTTTTTTTCCGGCATCACGTACCAGGGACGACTTGAAAACAACGTCGTGCCCTTTAAGAAACTCTGCTATTTTCGCGCCCACTATGCCACCCGCCACGACTGTTTCGGCCAGGGAATTGCCGCCCAGACGGTTGAAGCCGTGCATGTCCCAGCAGGCGGCCTCGCCCGCCGAAAACAGTCCCTTAAGCCCGTACGCGGCACCGTCCTTGTTGGTACGGATGCCCGCCATGGTATAGTGCTGGGTGGGGCGCACCGGAATAAGCTGGGTGTGCGGGTCGATCCCCAAAAAGTTGTGGCATATCTCGTCCACCTCGCGCAGCTTGGTGGAGATGTGCTTGTTGCCCAGATGGCGGATGTCCAGCCAGAGGTGCTCGCCGTATGCGCCCACCACGCCCTTGCCCGCGCGCATGTGTTCGGTCATGCGCCGCGAGACAACGTCGCGCGAGGCCAGCTCGGCCTTTTCCGGCTCGTAGATCTGCATGAATCGTTCTTCGTTCACGTCCAGCAGGGTTCCGCCGTCGCCCCGGCACCCTTCGGTCACCAGAATATCCGTGGGAACAATGCCCGTGGGGTGAAACTGGATGGCTTCGGGATTGCCGATAGGTACCAACCCCGTATCCTGGGCAATGATATGCCCCCCGCCCTGGCAGATGACAGCATTGGTGGTGGCCTTGTAGATGCGTCCGAACCCGCCGGTACAGAGGGCCGTGGCCCGGGCAAGATAGGCTTCCAACCGCCCTGTACGCAAAGAACGTACAATAGCCCCAAGGCAGACATCTCCGTCATGGATAAGGGAAATGGCCTCGCAACGGTCGCGCACGTCAATGCCGAGCTGGGCGCAACGGTTGTCCATGGTGCACATGACCGCATGGCCCGTACCATCCGAGGTATAACAGGTACGCCACTTGGCCGTGCCGCCAAAGGACCGGGCCGTGATCAGCCCTTCCTTTTCCGGCTCCTCGTACTTTTCGAACTTTTCCCCGCCCTTGAAATAAAAGGACTTGCCCGGAACAACGCGGTTCCAGGGCACTCCCCAATGGGCCAGCCGCCGCATTTCTATGGGAGCGGTGTCTGCAAACAGACGGGCGACTTCCTGGTCACACCCCCAGTCCGATCCTTTGACCGTGTCTGCAAAGTGAGTGTCTGGACAGTCGTCCTTGCCTTTGGCGCAATTGCCGAGTGCGGCCTGCATGCCCCCCTGTGCGGCCGACGAATGGGAACGGCGGGCGGGCACGATGGACAGCACCGTGGCGTTGAATCCGGCCCCGGCCACCTCGGCGGCGATACGTTCGCCAGCCAGACCGGCCCCTATGACCAGGAGATCGGAATAGAAGGTCTGCATGATGTGGTCCCTTTTATGCGGTCAAGGTCAGGAAGCGAAGGAGCGTGATGATTCCGATGACGATAAAAATGCCGAACAGGATATTCTCGGCCTTGTGTGCGCCTTCCCTGTTTGCACTTTTAATAAAGCCCCACTTCACCCCTATGCGGTAAAAGCCGATGGAGACGTGCAGTTCGACCATGGGCAGAAGGATGAGATAGAAAACGAACCAGAAGCCCCCCTGGATGCGGGCGGCTGATTTTGCGGCAGTGATGGGCAGGTCTGTCAGCACGACCCACATGTGAATGGCGCCCATGATAAGAATCACCATGGCGGTCACCACCTGGACGATCCACAGCCAGGTATCGCGGTGGCGGAGCATCCTGGCATGGGCCAGGGCAATCTTCTGGCTGTCTGCGCGAAAGGGAATCTTGCGCGCGGCCAGAAAAAAATGAAAAAGGAAACACAGGAAAATAAGCGGTCCGCCCACCTGCGCCATGTAGGTCCGCTCGAAAAAACCGGCAATGGCGTTCATCACTCCGGAACCGACCACAACCGACGAGACCAGAATCATGTGGCACCACATGAAAAGTATGAGTGCCGCGCCCGTAAGCATCTGAAGCCAATCGTAAAACGCATCGCGCTTGCTTGGAAGCACGACATGCATGGTTGAATCTACAGACATCCGTCCCCTCCGATGAAAAATGAGGAAAACAAAAACGGCTTTTGGCAAAGACATACTCTCTGCAAAAAAACCTTTTCCGCACCCCGATTCCCCCGCGAATCAACATTCGGCAAGGATTCCGAGGTTGTGAAATTCTGCGGTGTTACGCCCCCTTTGTCAATCGCTTGTCTTCGCAGGAAGGAATGGCTAAACATGGCGTGATTTCTCACTTATGAAAAGTCCGTCAATACTGCGCCAAGGAGAAGAGATGCGCTACATATACAACGTGGAAACCCGCCCCAGTTTCAACCTGGCTGCAGAGGAATGGCTTCTGCACAATACGGATCAGGACGTTTTCATGCTGTGGCGCAACGCTCCGGCAGTCATCGTGGGCCGCAACCAAAATACAGCTGCCGAGATAGACGAGGAGTACGTCCGCACCAACAATATTTCCGTCATCCGGCGTATGACCGGTGGCGGGGCCGTATTCCACGATCTGGGCAATGTGAACTTCACCTTTCTGCACCTGGGCAACACCAACAAGGGCATCGACTTTCACCGTTTTACCGAGCCGGTCCTGGGCGCCCTGCAAGGCATGGGCGTGCCCTGCGCCTTTGACGGACGCAACGACCTGGTCATTGAAGGCAAAAAGTTTTCCGGCAATGCCCAGCTTATAGAAAACGACCGTATTCTCCATCACGGCACCCTGCTTTTTGCCGCCCAGATGACGGACATGTCCTCTGCACTGCGGGTCAACCCGGTAAAATACAGCGACAAGGCCGTAAAGAGCATACGCAAGCGCGTTACCAATATTTCGTCGCATCTGCCCAAAGCCGACCCGTCCGGGGACGTTATGGATGTTACGGAGTTCATCCGGCGGATGATACAGGCGGTCTCCGGCAGCCGGGACGTGGAAGCCCTGGATCTGCTGCCCGAGGAAAAGGAAGCCATCCGGGATCTGGAAAAAATGAAGTACGCAACCTGGGAATGGAATTACGGTCAATCGCCCACGTACGGCTTTACACGGAGCACCCGCACCAAGGGCGGCACCGTGGAAGCCCACTTGAACGTATCCAGGGGAATCATTCAGGAAGCGCGCATATACGGCGATTTTTTCGGCGAACGCCCCATTGACGATCTGGCAGCGCTGCTGCATGGCTGCCCGCACGAACGGGAAGCGCTGCTGCGCATTCTGGACGGGGTGAATGTGGGCCAGTACGTGCTGGGCGTGGACGCGCCAACCCTGGTGGAATGTCTTTTCTGAAAAATATGCAGTCAGTCCCCGCACCGGGAACCACAAGGTGCGGGGACTGACGCCCGCCCACGATCACACGTCGTCTATACGGTGTTCAGCACCAGGGACAGGGCCTTGAACCGAAACTCCACCCGGTCCCCTATTTTCAATTCCATATCTGTGGCGCTCTGTGCGGAAATGAGTGCGCAGACCTTGATTCCCGTGGGGCTTTCCCCGGAAATTTCGGCAATCACCCCGTCGTCCTTGATGAGCATTATATCGGCTTCCACCACATTGCGCGTACTGCCCGGTCCACCTCCCAACCGGAACACGTTGACGTGCGGCGCCTTGATGGTGGCTGCCACGGGTGTACCCGGATGCAGGTCAAGGTTGTGCAGACTCTGCGTGGTAATGATGGCACAGAACGGTGTACCGTCGGCAGTCTCCATCAGTACTTCGCTCATCACCATTTCTTCGTGCGTTTCCGTAACATGGCCCATGAACGTATTTCGCGCACTGGTCCGCCGCCCCAGATTATCGGTGGCCTGACGCCGCACAATGGAAAGGGCGTCGCCATCCGTAAATTCCTGGAAGACGCTTGTCAGATCGGTGGAAGCCTGCCCCAGGGCAACACGTGCCACAGGCAGGGGCACACCGCTGCGCAGCATCTCCACGGCCCGGCTGTTCCGCAGCACACGCGGGGTAACGTATTCCTTGGGCAGTCCGCAGGCTTTTGCCCGCTCGTAAAAAACACGCCGCACATAGCCGGGGTCGAAGTGGAAAAAACTCCCCCGGACCTGTGAAGCCATGGGACTTTCCAACTGCTTTTCCAGTTCCAGGGCCACCTCGCGCGGCAAAGGAACCTGCCGGGTCTGCCCGTTATGTTCCAGGTGGACCAACGCCTGTTTGAAGTCGAAGGCCGTACAGTCGTCCAGCTTCAGCACCTCGCCCAACCGTGCGCCACTGTAGCGCAAAACAATATACAGCATCCGCATGCGCTCGCGCGAACGTTGGCTGTCCGCCCGCTTCGCCCTGTCACGCCATGCAGTAAACTCATCCAAAAGCAGATCCATCTGGTCGGCATCCAGATGACGGATATCCGCAGGCACAGCGAAAACCTCGCTGGGGTGTATCCGTTTTCTATCGGGGAATTGTTTCATTCACAGTCCTCTGTCACGCTTTCTCCTATTCTCGTGACCGGATTGAGAAATAATCCGGAACAACGCATAGGTTGCTGTAATTGGTATAGTCAAATTCACCCGGACGCAATCCGTTTGCACCCGCCCACGCTTAAGGAGACACCCCATGAAACACCGCTCTACATTTCTTGCGCTGGTTCTTGCGGCTTTGCTGCTTGTGCCCGCCACCTCAAAGGCTGCCGATCTGCTGATAGCCCAGGCCGCCAACTTCATGCCCGCCATGAAGGAAATCATCCCCGCATTCCAAAAAGCCACCGGCCTTGAAGTCCAGGCCAGCTATTCCTCCACCGGCAAACTCTACGGTCAGATCATCAACGACGCTCCGTTCGATGTCTTCCTGGCTGCCGACGAACGCCGCCCGGCCAAGCTGTTTGCCGACGGACAGAGCGAAAAGCCTTTCGTATACGCCAGGGGACAGATTGTTCTTTGGTCCCTGGACAAGAACAACTGCAAGAAAGATTGGAAAGGCGTACTCCTTTCGCCCTCCGTCAAAAAGATCGCCATAGCCAATACCGAAACAGCTCCCTACGGAACCGCGGCCATGAAGGCCATGCAAAAGGCAAATGTCTGGGAGGACGTGCAGTCCAAGCTCGCCTACGGCCAGTCCATTGCCCAGGTCTTTCACTTTGCCGTTACCGGCAGTGCCGACGTAGGCTTTTGCGCCTACTCCTCCGTCTTCACCGACGAGGGCAAAAAAGGCTGTTTCACGGTCATCGACAACGCGCCCCTGGTTATCCAGTCGGCCTGTGTGCTTAAAAAGGCTCCCCATCCCGACGCTGCCGCCAAGTTCGTAAAGTTCCTGTCCACTCCCGAAGTGCAGGCCATCAAGAACAAGTACGGCTACAAATAGAAACCGTCATGGATTGGGTTCCTCTGCTTCTGTCCGCGAAACTGGCGGTGCTGACCATGATCTGCATCCCGATTTTCGCGGCTCCAATAGCTTATGCTCTGGCTTTCAGCCAGTTTCCGGGAAAATCGCTCTTTGATGCCCTGGTCAGCCTGCCCATGGTCCTTCCGCCCACCGTGCTCGGCTTCGGCCTGCTGGTGGTCATGGGACCGCAGGGCGGGCTGGGAAGCCTCTGGGAGGCCGCGTTCAACCAACGGCTGGTTTTCAGTTTCACAGCCGTTCTGCTGGCCTCCCTGGTCTTCAACCTGCCGTTTGCCGTGCAGCCCTTGCGGGCCTCGTTCGAAAAGCTGGACTCGCGCCTGCTGGAAAGTGCGGCAATTCTCGGGCTCTCCCCGCTGGCAGTGTTCCTGCGGGTGGTACTGCCCAACAGCATCGGCGGACTCGCCGCCTCGTCCATCCTTGTGTTTGCGCACAGTCTGGGCGAATTCGGCGTCATCCTCATGGTGGGCGGCAGCATTCCTGGACAGACGAAAGTCGCTTCCATCGCAATATTCGAAGCTGTGGAAGCTCTGCGTTTCGACGACGCCTTTCGCATGTCCATGGCTCTTATCCCGATAAGTTTTCTGGTTCTCGTCGTTATCAACCATCTCAACAGGAGGCGCTGATGGCTCTGCGAGTGCAAATAACCAAACAGCTCCCCCACTTCGAACTGGACGTCCAACTGGAATGTCCAAGCGGCGGCCTGACCGCCATCGTAGGCCCTTCGGGATCGGGAAAAACAACCCTGGTCCGCGTTGTGGCAGGGCTGGAGCGTCCCGACCATGGGAACATCACCCTGGGGGATAAGACCTGGGTGGACGTGAAAAGCAAAGCTTTTCTTCCTCCGCAAAAGCGCAAGGTGGGATTCGTCTTTCAGGAATACACCCTCTTTCCCCACCTGAACGTACGTAAAAACGTGGCCTTTGCCGCAACGGACGAGGACAAGGTCGGCCGACTCCTGGACATGTTCGGCATCCGCCATCTGGAAAACAGCAAGCCGCACCAGATTTCCGGTGGCGAACGCCAGCGTTGCGCCTTTTGCCAGGCGCTGGCCCGCGACCCCGACATTCTGCTGCTGGACGAACCGTTCTCCGCCCTGGACGTGGCTACCCGGGACACCCTGCGCCACGAACTCAGGAACCTGAAAGGCGACCTGGACATCCCCATGCTCTTCGTTACCCACGACCTGGGCGAAGCCGAATTTTTGGGCGATGCCATCCTCCCCATTGTCAAAGGCCGCGTAACCCCCGACTGGCTGGCTCATCAGACACGCGCGGACATCCGCAACGAAGCGGAAACGCACGCCCTGCTCTGCCAACGCCTGCTGGCCAAAACCTGCTGCTGAACATCAACCAGCCAAGGACAGGAACATGAAACGCCTCTTCGTCTCCTCTCTGTGCATCCTCACTCTACTGGCAACTCTTTTTACCTTCTCCAACGTAGCGCCTGCCTCTGCCGCGGATTCGTTCGTCATCGCATCGGGAGCCGGCTACAAGAAGGTCGTCAACGCCCTGACCAAGGCCTATGAAAAGCAATCCGGCGTACAGGCGGACCGAATCTACGGCAACATGGCCAAAGTTACCTCGCAGGCCAAAATGAGCGGCAAGGTGGACCTGGTTCTGGGTGCCAAATACTTTCTGGAAGCCGCAGGCCTGGACATGGGCCCCATGACCCCGATCGGCAAAGGCCCCCTGGTTATTGCCTGGGCCAAAGGCGTCAAGTTTGACGGCGACGCAACGTTTCTCGATGAAAAAATCGGCCGCATTGCCATTCCGGACCTGAAAAACGCCATTTACGGCCGTGCCGGCAAGCAATATCTGGACAACACCGGGCTGTATCCCAAAGTGAAGGATAAGCTGATCGTTGTGGCCACCATCCCGCAGGTCTTTTCCTATCTCATGGCCAAAGAGGTGGACCTGGGCTTTCTGAACAAAACACACGCCATGAACGTGGCGGATAAACTGGGCGGCTATGTTTTGGCCGATGAAAGCAAGTACGAGCCCATCGTCATTGCCGTCGGCAAAATGAACGACGCCCCGCACGGTGCCATTGCCGAAGGTTTCGTGGCGTTCCTCAAAACACCGCAGGCACGCAAAATCATCACTGCCCACGGCCTGTAATGCCTTTTGATTTTTGGGAAATTCTCTGTGACAGGGGGACATTGTTCCCCCTGTTGCTTACCGCCAAGGTTATTCTGGTTTCCGGCGGCCTGCTCATGGTTTTCGGTGTTCTGCTCGGCTACTACCTTTCACGCCCGAACTCTCCCCTGCGCGGCGTCATCGACTTTCTCGTAACCATGCCCCTGGTCTTCCCCCCCATTGCCACCGGGTTCGCCCTGCTGCTGCTTCTCGGTCGCGACGGACCGCTGGGCAAAGCCCTGGGCCTGGAACTCGTCTTCAACTTTCAGGGCGTGGCCCTGGCTTCCTTTGTGGCCGGGCTTCCGCTCATGGTGAAGCCGGTGGAGGCCGCCTTCAAGGGCTGCTCGCGCCAACTCTCGGAAATTGCCTACGTACTCGGTAAAAACGAGTGGCAGACCTTCTACCTGGTGCTTCTGCCCAACGTACGCCGCAGCATTGCGGCAGGCTGGTTTCTTGCCATTGGACGAAGCGTGGGAGAAGTGGGTATAACCCTCATGCTCGGCGGCAACGTGGTGGGCAAAACCAACACGCTGTCCCTGGAAATTTTCAATTCCGTTTTTAGCGGAGAATTCGACCGGGCCATTGTTATGACCTGTCTGATCGGCTCCATTTCCCTGCTCATTTTCCTGGTGCTCAGACGACTCTCGCAATGAATACCGCCCGCGCCGCAACCTCAAAAAGGATTCGCGCCATGTCTCAGACATTGGAAACCCTGCGCAACAAGACCCTGGAAATATGGAAGGAGAACGGCCTGCTCGACGAAGACGTCACCGTCACGGCCCGCGCCCTATCCGTTGAAGAAGCCATCGGCAAGCCCGACGGTACGGATTTTCCCATTCAGAAAGGCAAGGAACAGTTGGTGGAAGCCCTGTTCAAAGGCGAAAAGGGCCAGGCCTTTACCGACGAATTCCGCCATTACAAGGCCAAGCTCGGAGAAGTTGCCGACCTGCCTCTGGACAACAACCGCAACCGGGGCATCTTCATTTCCGTACTCAACGCGGTAATGCGCAGCCTGGGCAAAACCCAAAACACCATCCATTGCCGCAACACCGGCCCCACCACCTGTTCCAAGCAACTGGCGGAGCATGTCAAAGCCACCTACGGCACCCCCAATATTACCCTGGCCGGATGCCAGCCCGCCATGATCCAGGCCCTCAAGGACCACTTTCCCCTGCGCGTGCTGGATATGGACCCGGATAATATAGGGCAGGAGCGGCGCGGCGTGCTGATCGAAGGGCCGGAAACCACGGACGATGCCATCAAATGGGCCGACCTGCTGCTCGTTACCGGAACCACCATTGCCAACGACACCATAGACGCCTTTCTGGAAGGCACTCCCGTGCTGTTTTATGGAACCACCATTGCCGGTTCTGCGGAAATCATGGGCTGGAAGCGATTCTGTCCGGCTTCAGAATAAGCAATCAAAAAGTCTTTTTTTTCCTTAAAACCGTCTAAAAAAGGTGAAAACATTTGTTTTCACCTTTTTTTCATACTTTCGTATTCCCAAACAGCTAGTAACAAGGCATCATTCCCTAAAAATTATAGCTCCCAGACTGTTGTTCATGTTATGGCGAGGAAAAGGAGAAACAGCATGCCAATCTCGACTCTGATCCCAATGCCGGACTCAATTCCAGTGGGAAGCAGCTGGTTTGAAGGTCTGACCATCTTCACATTCGCCCTCCATATTCTGCTGGTGAACATACTTGTTGGGGGGACGGTCTTGTCGCTGTTCCTGAACCGAAAAGATGCAAACGGCGCGGCTGCCCAGCTTTCCCAAAAACTGCCCACTGTTTTTGCCCTGGCAGTCAACCTCGGTGTTGCGCCACTGCTGTTTCTGCAGGTTGTATACGGACAATTTTTCTATACCAGCTCCATCCTCTCGGCCGGACTGTGGCTGAGTGTCATTGTGCTGCTCATTGCAGGATACGCAGCACTTTACGTCAACCAGGCCCGCAACCAGGCCGCTCCCGGCACTGGCACCCCCTGGCTGTGGTTCGCGTTTATCGTGATGCTCTGCATAGGCGTGGAGCTCTCCACGGTCATGTCCACGATGATCCGCCCGGAAGCATGGGTGGCCTATGTCGGCCGGGCCAAGGGCTTTATCCTCAATTTTTCCGACCCGACATTCATCCCGCGTTTTCTGCACTTTTTCTTCGCGTCACTGGCTGTTGGCGGCCTGAGCGTTGCCCTGCTTGTGCACTATAAAAAGTCCAAGGGGCAGAAGATGGACGAAACCGACTCCCGCCTGGGCATGAAGATTTTCGTCATCGCCACCTGCCTGCAGATGGCAACGGGCATCTGGTGGCTGCTTTCGCTCAAGCAACCTGTCATGCTCCGCTTTATGGGCGGCAACACCATGGCGACAATTATGCTGGCGGCCGGACTTATTTTCGCCGTAGCAGCCCTGATAGCCGGAGTAGGACGCAAGCCATTGCAAACTGCAATCTGGACAGGATTGACAGTGCTGACCATGGCCGTACTCCGAGACATCGTACGCAACGCCAGTCTGGACCCCTGGTTTTCTCCGGAAAACCTGGAAGTTACAGGAGATACTTCATCCTTTGCGCTGTTCATCGTCACCCTGATCGTTGGCCTGGCAGTCATCCTCTACATGCTGAAACTCGGCTTCCGGAAAAATAGGGAGGCGTAGCCATGGAATATCCTATCTGGGAACTCACCACATTCGGCGGCGGTTTCTTCATTGCCCTGGTTTCGGTCTTCCACGTTTTTCTGGCCCATTTTGCCGTAGGCGGCGGGCTTTTTCTTCCGGTCTTTGAAGGCAAGGCCTATAAGGAAAATTCTCCGGCCCTGCTGGAATACGTCAAAAAACACACCCGTTTTTTCCTTCTGGTCACCATGGTTCTGGGCGGCATGTCCGGTGTGGGCATCTGGTTCACCATTTCCGTGCTCGCCCCGCAGGCGACCTCGCGTCTCATCCATACCTTTGTTTTCGGATGGGCTGCCGAGTGGGTCTGCTTTCTGGCGGAAATAGCGGCTCTGCTGATCTACTATTACCGGTTCGACAAAATGTCGCCAAAGGACCATCAGATTGTCGGCTGGCTATATTTTGTCTTTGCCTGGCTGTCCCTGTTCTTTGTCAACGGCATCATCGGTTATATGCTCACGCCGGGCAAATGGCTCACCACCGAGAATTTCTGGGACGGATTCCTCAACCCTTCCTTCTGGCCTTCCCTGTTTTTCCGTACCTTTCTGGCGGCCACCATTGCCGGTCTGTTCGGCTTCATCACGGCCCATTGGGTCAAGGATGACAAGGCCAGGGAGAGCATCTACAAAACCTGCGTCCGCTGGACCACCATCCCCCTGGTTCTGGCCTTGCTCAGCGGCTGGTGGTATTTGGGCGTATTGCCGCAGGAGGCACTCGCACGGTTGGCCTTGCGCGCGTCCCTCATAACCGAATTTTACGAACTCATCCCGATTTTTGCTGCCGGTATTTTTGTGCTGGGCGCACTCATGCTGGTGCGGCTGCCACAAAATGCCCGTTTTGCCCTGTCCCTGGTTCTTCTTTTGCTTGGCCTGGGATTCATAGGGTCTTTCGAGTTTCTGCGCGAAGCCGCGCGCAAGCCCTATCTGGTGCACGGCTACCTCTATTCCAACCAGATCAAGGTGGACGACGTCCAACGCCTGGACGCCCAGGGAGTGCTGGCAAACGCCAAGTGGGTTGCCTACCGCAACCCCACCGACGATCCCATGGCCGCAGGCCAGGAGCTTTTCCAGCTGCAATGCGCATCCTGCCACTCCATCGGCGGGCCCATGAACAACATCATCCCGCTGACGAAAAAATACCCCCTGACGGGCATGGATGCCAAACTCTCGGGCATAGGCAAGCTCTCGCCCATGATGCCGCCCTTTGTGGGCACACTTCAGGAACGCCGGGCCCTGGCCACCTACATCGTGGAAGGGATCAACAACAATCCTCCAGGGGAGAATATTCCCTTTGCGGCTGTGGACCTGCCCGTGGAAATTCCCCCCTTTGACTCGGAAAAGGACGAATACGTCCTTTTGACTTGGAACAACCTGGGCATGCACTGCATTTCGGACAGCTATTCCGAATGGGTGCTCCTGCCACCTGCCAACGACATCTTCGGCCAGCTCATCAGGCGAGGCCCCCTTCCTGAAGTGGTCACCGAAGGCGTACGCCTCACCTACAAGGTGGAGCCGGGCTTTGAGGAACCGGCAAAGCTTTGCGACTTCTGGACACACGTCAAGAGCCTCTTCGGTGCCCAACCGCCGGACAACATAGGGCTGGCAGGCAACGGACTGACCGGAGAACTCAAATACCATAAAGAGCACCAATACTTCGAGGCCGCTATGATCCCGGTGACACCCTACCCTGCGAGTAGGGGGTATAATCCCTACCCGATATTCACCATTACGGCGCAGGATGCGAAAACCGGCAAGGTGCTGGCTGTAAGCAAGACCGTGGCTCCCACCTCCACGGAAATGGGCTGCAAGAATTGTCACGGAGGGCAGTGGAAGGTGGATGATCTGGCAGGCATATCCCAGGCGACAGGACGGGACGTGATCATGTCGCACGACCGCCTGTCCAACACCAATCTGGTGGCCGAAGCCAAGGCCGGGTCTCCCAAGCTCTGCCAAAGCTGCCACCCCGACCCGGTGCTCAAGTCCGAAGGCAAGCCGGGACTCAAGCTGCTGAACCTGCCCGCCGCCATCCATGGCTTCCACGCCAACTTCCTGGGAGGCCGGGGCTCGGAAGCCTGTACCTACTGCCACCCCAACCGGCCGGACGGCCCCACCAAATGTTTGCGCGGCCTGCATGGCACAGCGGACATAGGTTGTGTCCGCTGCCATGGATACATGGAAGACCACGCCCTTTCCCTGCTCAAACACGAGAAGGAACAAGGCAAGCCGGGTGCCGAACGGCTGATGCGCCACCTCCGGCCCAGAATGGCCGAGAGCGTGGAAGCCATCAACCCACGCATCCCCTGGCTACAGGAACCGAACTGCTCCACATGCCATGAAGATTACGAAACCAAGCCGGACAAGCAGACCGCAGTTGCCTTCAACACCTGGACCAAAGGCGGCGCCCAGCTCTACCGGTTTACCCAGGATGATCTCGGGGCAGTCATGTGCATCGCCTGCCACAACAGCCCGCACGCCAATTACCCGGCCATCAACGAATACGGAAAGAACCGGGACAATATCGCTCCCCTGCAATACCAGGGCACCAACAGAGCCATCGGAGCACAGCAGAATTGTGCGGTCTGCCACCAGCAGGATATGGACTTCAATGCACACCATCCGTAGGCCAACACGGAAACAAGCAAACGCCTTCTAACGGACGGTACATGCAGCCATAACAACCGGAGAAAAATCAAATCCCGGTCCGAAAATTCGGGCCGGGATTTTCATTGCCGAACATCACCTGCAATGCAATGTGAATGAACGAAGTCCTCCGGGAGATATGATGTAATCACAACCAGTTGTCTTTTCTATCAAAAGACAACTGAGCGGCCTTCAACAAGGCATGTCATCAATTTTCACAGTTCGCATTTAAGATACTAAATACCGTAAAAATCGACCTTATAAATATGGTATGAAGCGTAAAAGAACGTTTCTGTGTTTGACGAAAAAGCAAGCAAAGCAGTATTGCCTTCGGCAACGATGACTTCCCTTTTTTATCCATTCTCTTTTTACACAATGTACCGGAGAAATTCCATGAAGACATGCGTCCGCCTTATGCTCGCCGTTGTACAAACTATATGTCTGGCCGCTTTTGCGTGGGCAGGAGACATCCCTCATATCGATACGGCAAAAGTCAGCAAAGCCTTGTCGCAAAACGATTGGATGGTCGTGGACACCCGCCTGAACGATGCCTTCAACGGCTGGAGACTTGATGGAGTAAAGCGAGGAGGACACATTACCGGTGCTGTGGATTTTTCTGCAAACTGGTTGAAAGTCGACGCCAAAAATCTGGAAGCCTTGCTGCAGGAAGCCATGGACAACAAAGGCCTCCGTCCGGAAAAGAATGTGGTGCTCTACGATGCCACAGGCAAAGACGCAGCGGCCGTTGCCGCCTATCTGCAAAAAAAGGGCTTCGGCAAACTGTACTTCTATGATGTGAAACAATGGGCTGCCGATCCCTCCCTGCCTATGACATCCTATCCCAAATACCGGCAGCTGGTTCCGGCAGTCGTGCTCAAGGAAGTCGTCGACGGAAAGGTTCCGGAAACGTTTGATAAGAACAAGAAAATCATCGTTATCGAGGCCAGCTGGGGCGAAGAAAAAACATCATATGCCAAGGGACACATCCCCGGCACCTTTCACATCAATACGGACCGGATAGAACCGCCCACAAAAACCGAACCGGTCATGTGGGTGCTGGGAGACGATGCAACGCTGAAACAGGTCGCCCTCGATTCCGGCATCACCCGTAACGACACCGTCATCGTAACCAGTGAAGAACCCCTGGCAGCCTTCCGTGTCGCCACGGTGCTGCGCTACATTGGCGTGGACGACGTTCGGGTGCTCAACGGCGGCACACTGGCCTGGACATTGGCCGGATTCAAGCTGGAAACCAAACGCCATGCTCCAACGCCTGTTAAAGATTTCGGCGGCACAATTCCAGGCCATCCCGATGTTATCGATACCATGGAGGAAACCAAGGCCGGTCTTGCCCATCCTGATACGTTCACCCTGGTGGACAACCGCACCTGGAAGGAACATATCGGGGAAATCACCGGATATTCCTACCACAAGATCAAAGGCCGCATTCCCGGCTCTGTTTACGGATATGCCGGGAAGAACAGCGCGTACGACCTGGACTACTTCCGCAATCCCGACAAGACCATGCGCAACGCCGAAGAGTTTCTGGCGTTATGGAAAAAGCAGGGCATCGACACCACCAAGCACCTGTCCTTCATGTGTGGCAGCGGCTGGCGGGTGGCTGAAATTTACTACTACGCAGACACCATCGGCCTGCCGGATATCGCCATTTTCAGTGATGGATGGATCGGCTGGAGCAACACCCCCGGCAATCCCATTGTGACCGGGGTACCCAAATAACATGTGGGCATTGCCGCGCCTGCTCAGTATGTTCATCAGCCTTTTGCAGGCAGGATTGGTTCTGGTCCTGGCCGGATTGGAATATCTTTCCGGGTACAAGGCTGGCGTCATGCAACACCTGTATTTCAACAAGGTGCACTACACCAATACGCTGTACAGGCCGGGGCTCATGGTTTGGCATGTCGCCATCCTGCTGGTTGTTTCGGCAGGCGTATACGCCTTTGTGTCGCGCAAAAGCACCATTCCAAGGCTGGCGCGCTGGTGGTACGCTGGGTTAACCGTGGCCTCCGCAGCTGTTTTTATTTTACCGTTTTTTCGTGCGTACAACGGATATGCCTACATGCTGATGGGCGCTCAGATTTGTGTCGCCCTGGAATGGACACGAACCATGCTGGTGTACGCAATGAAAAAACAGCGGTAGCAAACGGTCAAACGCTCACAACAAAAAAGAAGCCCGAAACAATCGTCTCGGGCTTCTTTCATTGCATGGTTCCGTTCAAATCTCTTGGTCTGCTACACCTCGTAGTCCACCACCCGCCGCTCCGTGGCAACGCTGCTGATAAACCCTACCACGGCCTGGTGCGCAGGATGCACCTGATAGGCATCCAGCTCTTCACGGGTATTGAACGTGGAATACAGCACGGCATCGCTCGCTCCGTCCGAGGTGTTGAAATTGGCCCCGAGTTCAAGCTCGATGGCACCGGGCACCTCGCCCTTGAGAGCTTCCAAACGCTTTTTCATTTCCGCGACAATTCCGGCCTTGTCCATACCTTCGGCACTGTCTTTGACGCGCCACATGACGATGTGCTTGATCATGAGTTCTCGCTTTTCGGGTCGGTGGTTAGTTGGCGTTGCTCTTGTTGAGTTCGTTGCGATGCTCGGGGCAAAGCCAGACCACCCGACGCTTGCGGGTGTCGAAGTGCGGAGCGGAGCCGTGCTCCAGTCCGCAGATCGTGCAGGGCTTGGTCAGCTCGCCCATGGGAAAGTATCCGTTGCTGCGCAACTTGCGCACGAAATGCATGATCTTGCTGTACACAGGGTGCTCGCCGTAGCGTTCGCGATCGCGCTTGGCGAGCTGCCCGTCCTTTTGCAGTTGCACGGCAATGGTCCTGATGCGTTCCATGCGGCTGGATTTTTTGTTCATAATGATATTTACGGGTTCGCCCCAACGGCAAATCACGCGGTTTCTTGTTTTATCGTAATGGAGAATCATGGCCTCCCTCCTTGCGCTCCTCCTTATTTGGGCGCGTTATGGAGTATGGAGCCGTTAGCGGAGGCAAGGTCGGGGCATCCGGTAAGAACCATTGTCTGCGTGAGCTGTTCAAGAAGAAGATCAAGATAGGCGGTAACACCCTGCTCCAGTCCGCCGACTGCCGCGACGGAAAACGGTCGTCCGATCATAACTGCATCCGCACCCAGGGCGAGCATCTTGAGAACGTCGCCGCCTGTACGGATTCCTCCGTCCACAATGACGGGAATTTGGTTTCGCACTGCCTCGGCAATGCGCGGCAGCACCCGGGCTGTACCGGGCGCGTAATCCAGGACCCGGCCACCGTGGTTGGAAACCACAATGGCAGCAGCCCCCATATCAATAGCCTGGCGAGCTTCGTCCGGCGTCATGATGCCCTTGAAAATGAAGTCGACCGGGAAATGTTCCATAACGGCTTTCCAGTCTTCTGCCGGACGAGGACCAACGGGGCGGCCCATCTTTCTCAGGGTGATAAGGCCTGCGGCATCGATGTCAATGCCGACCACCTTGGCTCCCGCGTCCATACACTTTGTCAGCTTTTGATCGAGTTCCTCGTCTTCCCAGGGCTTGATAAAGGGAATGCCACGACCATTCTGGTTCTTCACGGCCTGCAGGCCGGCCTCGTGGATGAAGTCGGGAACTCCGTCGCCTGTACAGCCGATCACGCCTCGCGCGGCACAACCGTCGACAATGGCGGAAATATATTCTTCCTCGGTGATCTTGTCGCCCATGTTGAAGCTCACGCCACCAATGGGCGCAGCCAATACGGGCAGGGAGAGATCATAGCCCAAAAGTTTGAGGCGAGTGTCGGGCTGCGCCGCGTTGTGCAGCAGCCGCATGTTGAAGGTGACCTCGTCCAGAGCCCGAACGTTGTCCTTGAACGTAAAACCGGTACCCAGACCGCCCATGCCCGGAACCTCGCCCACACAGGCGCGTCCGTCACAAATGGGGCATACCCGGCAAAATCCCTTCATCCGTTCTTTGGCTGTTGCTCTAACCTCTTTCATGGCGTTCTCCAGTGGAGTGGTTTCCCTGCAAGGCATTAAACCAACTCCATTATGCGTAAAATAGACACTCGTTAGCCTGAAAATCAATTATATTTTCAGTTTTGCAAATTCACCTCTACCAATAGGGGCAAATCAAAAAAGAGAGGCGGGCCATGGCTCGCCTCTCTGTAATAGCAATATCCTATACGACAGGCTGCTTAAAAGGAAGCGAAAGCAAAGCGGAAAAAATCAAGGCAGGCGCATACATGTACACACATGAACTTGTGTTTTTTCCAGTACGACAAGGCAATCGCTCCATTGTCAGCAGTCCGGGCCTGGTACGGCCCTACTTGAGCTGCTCGGCCAAAGCTTCGGCAATGTGCCGTACTTCGACCTTGCTGCCCCTGTTCACCATGCCGCCACGAATCTGCATGACGCAGCCGGGGCAGTCGGTAACAATCTGCGAGGCACCGGTTTCCTCGATGTTGTCCAGCTTGTTCTTGAGAATTCCGGCTGAAACCTCGGGGAACTTCACGCTGAAGGAACCACCAAAACCGCAGCAGACTTCTTCTTCCTTGCAAGGCTCGTACGACATGCCGCCGTCCTTGATGAGGTCGCGCGGTGCGTCATGCACGTCCATTCCCCGGCACAAGTGGCAGGGAGCGTGGTACGTGGTCTTGCGTCCGGTTTCGCGATAGTCCGAAGCATCCACCTTGAGCACGTCCTTCATAAACGAGCTGTAGTCGATGACCTTTTCGCTGAAGAGCTTGGCCTTGACGCGCAGGCCCGGCTTGTCGCCCAGCAACTTTTCGTAGCTGTGCTTGAGCTGGGAAGCACAGGAGGCGCACAGGGTGACGATGTAGTCCACCTTGTTCAGGTCAAAGGCCTCCACGTTCTGGCGGGCGACATCCTCGGCGGATTTCTTTTCGCCCATCATCTGCAGGGGCAGACCGCAGCAGGACTGCTTTTGGGGGAAGTCCACGGCCACGCCCTTTCCTTCGAAGGTCTTGAGACCGGCCACAAGCTGCTCGGGATAGAGAAAATCCTGAGCGCAACCGGCAAAAAGACCGATACGCAGAGTGGGATTGTCCACCTTGGGGGCAACCTCCGGCCACATGTCGCGGAAGGCCTTGTCGGCCACGGCGGGAAGTGCGCGGAAGGATTGGTCCTTGGCAAACATCATGGGCAGATGGCGCAGGTACGGGGTTCCCCTGCTAAAGGGCTTCTGCGCGAAACGTCCGGCCTTGAGCAGCGAATGGAAAAAGCTGCGGTTGCGCATCACATAGCCCAGAAGCGAGTTCTGGACTCCATGTCCTTCCTCGTCCTGGATGCGCGCGTAGATTTCCTTGATGAGGCGCGGCAGGTCGATGCCTGCGGCGCAGATATTTTTGCAGGCCTGGCAGTTGATGCAGTTCTGTACCAGGTTCTTGGCCTTGTCCGACCCGTGGAAGAAATAGGTCAGGATAAGTCCGATGGCCCCGATGTAGATGTGCCCCATCTTGTGCCCGCCAACCATGCGGTAGACAGGACAAACATTGGCGCACGCACCGCAGCGCACACACCGCAGGACCTGGGAAAAGAGAGGATCGGCCGCCATTTTGCGCCGTCCGTTATCCAAAAAGACGACATGCATTTCCTTTTTGCCGTCCGCCGCAGCCAGACACTCGTTGGCACCGGTAATCCAGGTGACATACGATGTAAGCGCCTGCCCCGTGGCGTTGCGCGGCAGAACCCGCAACACCTTGAGCGCGTCGTTCAGGGTGGGGGACAGCTTGTCCAGTCCAGCCAGGGCGACGTGCACCCGGGGAAGGGTCGTGACAAGCCGGGCATTGCCCTCGTTCGTGACAATGCCCAGCGTGCCCGACTCTGCGATGGCGAAGTTGACACCGGAGATGCCCATGTCCGCCTCAATGTATTTTTGCCGCAGTTCACGGCGGGCCACTTTGACCAGTTTCTGGATGTCGTTGCTTTGTTGCTTCTTGGTGACATCCGTAAACAGATCGGCCACCTGGTCTCGGGACAGATGGATGGCGGGCATGACCATGTGGGTCGGCCCCTCATGCCGCATCTGAATAATCCACTCGCCCAGGTCTGTCTCCGTGACCTCGAGGCCCAGATCTTCCAAATGATGGTTGAGCAGGGTTTCCTCGGCGGTCATGGATTTCGATTTGACTATTTTGCGGCATCCCGCTTTTTGCGCGATGTCGCCGATAATGCGGTTCGCCTCGTCCGCGTCGGCGGCCAAGTGGACCGTGACGCCGGCGGCTTCGGCATGGCGCTTGAATTCCTGGAACAATTCGTCCAGGTGCGTCAGAGCCGCATTTTTGGAGTCCACAACAGCGTCAACCACTTCCTTTATGTCCAACCCGGTAAACGCGTTGGCCCGTCCCACGGGATACGCCGTGGCAAACTTATCCATGGCATTGCGCAGGAATTCGTTTTCCAGGGCATCGTGCAGTTCGCCGCGGTATTCCTTAAGGTTCTTCGCATCTTGCATATCAGTCGTCCTCCAGAATCAGTATGTGCAGTTCCAAAGGACCGTGCACGCCCAGTGCAAGCACACGCTCGATATCGGCAGTACGGCTGGGGCCAGTAATAAACGCCAGATAGTTGGGAGCGTCCGCAAACCATTCCTTCATGGCCGTTTCCACAGCAAAGCTGTCGGCCAGAATTTTGGAAGCCGGCAACAGAGCAACATGTATCTCGCTGACCATGGTGGCCAGACGAAGATCTTCGCTGCGCGAATCCACAACCAGACTACCGGTCTCCGCGATGCCCCATTGTGCACGGGTAAAACCGATATCCAGCCCGCCCAGGTGGGAGCGCATATCGCTCTCCACAAAGGCGAATCCGTTGTCCTTGCACAACCCGGCCAGTTTTTCGGACAATTCCTTGTCCAGGCGAGGCGCTGCAATGGTCTTCTGCTGCTTGGCGGCACAGAGGTCTTCGGCTTTTTCCGAAAGCCCCTCTCCACAACCCGACGCCAATATCTGGCAAGCCTCTTTGGAGGAGCACAGATCGACGACGTATGCCAGTGCCTCGTCTTCCGAGGCGACACGGGCAACGGTAGCGGAAACGGCCTTGGCCTTTTCCTCAAACCGTTCCAGATACGAAGTGGTCACGTTCATTGGGTTCTCCGGCGGAACGCCTAGGAGGCCTTGATAACCTCCATGGTCTGTTCCGCGATTTCCAGTTCCTCGTTGGTCGGAATGACCCAGACCTGGATAGCACTCTCGGGAGCGCTGATGAGTCCCGCTTCGCTGAAGCGCTTGCCGTTGGCTTCAAGATCGAGAACAATCCCCAGGCCCTCAAGGCCCTCCAAGGACATGGCGCGGGCTACATCATCGTTCTCGCCGATTCCGGCGGTAAAGATGATGGCGTCCACCTTGCCCAAAGCGGCCAGATAGGAACCGATATATTTCTTGTTTCTGTAAGCAAACATTTCCAGGGCCAGTTTGCAGCGCTCGTCGCCCTTTTCAATGGCGGCGTGGATGTCGCGCATGTCG
Organism: Desulfovibrio sp. 7SRBS1; assembly: GCF_049723905.1. Lineage (NCBI taxonomy): Bacteria > Pseudomonadati > Thermodesulfobacteriota > Desulfovibrionia > Desulfovibrionales > Desulfovibrionaceae > Desulfovibrio > Desulfovibrio sp. 7SRBS1. The sequence goes on from NZ_JBJKFD010000001.1 coordinate 1,456,142, forward strand.
CTCATGCCGCAAACGCCGAGGAAACCGCTTTTCTTGTTCAGCAGCGTGTCGATCTCGTCAAAGGACATGCCCTTCTGCTGGTGCAGAAAGTAGATGACGGCGGGATCGATATCGCCACTGCGGGTACCCATGAGCAGGCCTTCCAGAGGCGTCAGGCCCATGGTGGTGTCTACGCACTTTCCGTTGCGAACGGCGGCCATGGAGCTGCCGTTGCCCAAGTGCACGGTGATGAGGTTGACGTCTTCGGGGTTCTTGCCAAGCTGCTTGGCGCCTTCACGAACAATGTACTTGTGCGAGGTGCCGTGGAAGCCGTAGCGGCGGATGCGCAGTTCTTCGTACAGCTCGTAGGGAAGCGCGTACATGTAGGCTTCGGCAGGCATGGTCTGATGGAAGGCGGTGTCGAAGATGGCGACGTGCGGAACGGCGAACATCTTCATGGCAACGCGGATGCCCATCAGGTTGGCGGGGTTGTGCAGCGGTCCCAGAGGGATGAATTTTTCAATGGTGGCGATGACTTTGTCGTCGATCAGGCTGGGAGCGATGAACTCGTCGCCGCCGTGCAGGACGCGGTGGCCCACGGCGTTGATTTCTTCAGCACTTGCGATGACGCCCTTGTCGGGATCGACGATCAGTTCAACGACCCGTTCCAGGGCCGCTTTATGGTCAGGCATGCCCTTTTCTTCAACAAACACCTGCTCGGTGTCGGTATCGGGATGCTTTTTGTGCTTCAGGCCGCTCACGTCAGCGCCGATGCGCTCCACGAGGCCGGAAACCAGGACCGATTTGTCGGTCATGTCAAAAAGCTGATATTTCAGAGACGAACTGCCGGAGTTGATAACCAGAATCTTCATATTAGATAAGCCCCTTTTCGGCCTGTGCCTGAATGGCGGTGATGGCCACAGTGTTTACAATATCGGGTACAGTGCAACCTCTGCTCAAATCGTTGACCGGCTTGTTCAAGCCCTGCAGAACCGGGCCTACGGCCACGGCACCGGCAGCCCTCTGGACCGCCTTGTAGGTGTTGTTGCCGGTGTTCAGATCCGGGAAGATAAACACTGTAGCGCGTCCGGCAACCTGGCTGTCGGGCATCTTGATGGATGCGACGCTCGGGTCGATGGCCGCGTCGTACTGCAGCGGGCCTTCCAGCAACAGATCGGGAGCCTTTTCCTTGGCCAGGCGAGTTGCCTCGACCACGCGTTCCACGTCCTCGCCCTTGCCGGACTTGCCGGTGGAGTAGGACAGCATGGCCACGCGGGGCTCGATGCCGAAGATCTTGGCGGTATGAGCAGAAGAAATAGCGATTTCCGCAAGCTGCTCGGCAGTGGGATTGGGGTTGACGGCGCAGTCGCCAAAGGCCAGCACGCGATCGCTCAGGCACATCAGGAACACGCTGGACACGATGGACGTGCCGGGCTTGGTCTTGATGAACTCGAAGGAAGGACGAATGGTGTGGGCTGTGGTGTTCACAGAACCGGAAACCATGCCGTCGGCCAGCCCTTTGTGCACCATCATGGTGGCGTAGTAGGTCGGGTCCATCATGCGGTCGCGGGCGTCTTCCAGCAGAATGCCCTTGTGCTTGCGCAGTTCGAAGTAGGTCTGAGCGAAATCGTCCAGATCCTTGGACTTGGCAGGGTCAATGAAGTTGACCTTGTCCAGGGTCAGTCCCAGCTGATTGAGCTTGGGCTGAATCTGGTCTTCGCGACCAAGCAGAGTAAGCTCGGCAACACCGCGGCGGGACAGGATGTCGGCCGCGCGCAGGATGCGTTCGCCAGCGCCTTCGGGCAGAACGATGTGCTGCAGGTTGGCCTTGGCCTTTTCCACCAGCCCGTACTCGAACATCTTGGGAGTGACCTTGCTGGAACGGGTGGCGTTCAGCTTGTGGCTCAGGCTCTGTGTATCCACATAGTCTTCGAACACGCCCAGAGCGGTGTGGATCTTGCGCTGATCGTCAGGATCGATGCGACCGTACAGATTGCTGATGACCTGGGCGGTCTTGTAGGTGTGGTCCTTTACGGAAAGGATAGGCAGGGGCACGCCCGTCCACCCTTCGATAAGACGATGCACATTGGCAGGCGGAGTCAGTCCGCCGGTAAGCAGAATACCGGAAATGTCGGGGTAGGAAGAGGAAAGCCGGGAAGCCAGGCTGGACAGAATAATGTCCGAACGGTCTCCGGGGGTGATGATAAGGCTGCCCTTTTCCACATAGTCAAGAAAATTGCCGATCTGCATGGCGGCCACCAGGTAGTTTTCCACCTGGGTTTCCAGCTGACCGTGCCCGTACAGCACCGAAGCGTCGAGCCATTTGACGACATCCTTGATGCTGGGATTGCCGAGAGCTTCCTGCTCGGGAATCAGATACACCGACAGCGGCTCGGTGCATTCGCCCTTGCATTTGATCTCGGAGGTAACGCCTTCCGCGTTCTGTACCGAGGCCCGGTTCACGATGGCGGCGACAATGTCCACGCCTTCGCCTTCCAGGTTGTCGATTGTCAGCTGGGAAGAAGCGACGATTTCTTCGGTGCTCTTGTCCTTGCCGTTGGCAACGAACAGCACGGGAGCGCCGAGGTTGGCTGCGATTTTGGCGTTGAGCTCGAATTCGAACGCAGCGTCTTTACCCAAAAAGTCGGTGCCCTCGCACAGCACGAAATCGTACTCCTGCTCCAGGGCTTTGTACTTGTTGAGTATATTTTCAAGAAGGGTGGAAAACTGCCCTTCGTTCATCAGCTCCCTGGCTTCATTCAACGTATGAGCGTATGTGGTATCATAGCTCTGATCCAGCTTGAACACGGAGAGCATGAGATCAATATCATGATCGCGCTGTCCGTCTTCAGGCGCGTTGATGATGGGCCTGAAAAAGGCGACTTTGCGAATATCCTTTAACAGGAGCTGCATGACTCCTAGCACGATAGCGGATTTACCACTTCGGGCTTCGGTAGCCGTGACGTAGAGATTTTTGGACATGACAATTCCTCGCGTTTCCCATGGAGGGAGTTTTGTAATCAGATTGTCCCGTCCGAAGGCAGGCTTGAGACCTGCCCCCGGCGAACAATCGCTTGCCGAACCAACATCCGGCCAACTTAGTGCCGCGACAATACGGTGACCCGTCAAAAAAACGGGGCTGAAGTCGCGTTCCTCCATGTGGACGAGAAACGCGACGTCAAATGGAATCGGCGTACAGCTGGATAGCGTGACGCACTTTGATCCTGGCCCCATCCCGAGAGAGCATGTCTGTGATTTGCATCATGCAGGCAGGACAGCTTGTGGCAACTACCTGGGCGCCGCTGGCCTCGATATTCTCGGCCTTGCGCTTTCCGATGCTCTTCGACAGATCATAATGATAAAGGTTGAAACTACCACCGGAACCACAGCAGGTCCCGGCCTCGGCCATTTCCACAAAATCACAGCCCTTGGAGGCTGCGAGGAGTGCTCTTGGTTGTGCTGTCACTCCCAGGGAGTTCTTCAGGTGGCAGGGGTCGTGATAGGTGACCTTTGCACCACCCGTGCTCTCCTTGGGTTGCACACCGAGTACGTCTACTAGAAATTGACTAATGTCCATGGTCTTGTCGGACAAAGTTTTCGCTTTGATGCTGTCCGAAGAATCACACATGGACGGCCACAATTTCTTGATGGTCGACGTGCAGGTTGCACAGGGAGTGATGATGTAATCGAATTGCTGCCCTTCGAACCGTTCCAGGTTTTTCTTCACCATAACGGCAAAGCTTTCCCGGTCGCCGCTGGCCAGAGCGGGGATGCCGCAGCAGGCCTGTCCATTGGGCATGAAGACGCCGACGCCATGGTGCTTGAACACCTTGAACGCGGCTTCGGCCACTTCGGGGTAGATCTTGTCCACCACGCAGCCGGGGTAAAAGGCGATGCGCTTGCCGGATACGCCCACCGGAGTATCCAGGAACGGCACGCTTTTGTGCAGGGGCGTGGATGCCAGCTTGCGGAAGTGGCGGTCGGCAATCACAGGGGCATTGAACCGGGCGCAGGACGATCCGATGATCTCGTTTTCGTCCTTGGTGAACAGCCCCTGGAACTTGGACCCCATATCCAGCAGAGAGTTGAACAGTTTGGGGTGCGTCAGCAGGTTGCGGAAAATCACCTTCTTGGCAGGAGACAGACCGAAGTATCCGGTCATTATGGCCCTGGCCTTCAGGAAGATATCCGTCACCTTGACGCCGCTGGGGCAGTTGGCTTCGCAAGTGCCACACAGCAGGCAGCGGTTCAGCCGGTCGTTGACCCCGTCGGGGTCATGCAAAATCTGGTTGGAGAGTCCTTCCAGCAGAGCGATCTTGCCGCGGGCCACGTCCCCTTCCTTGCCCGTTTGGGCAAACAGGGGGCAGACCGCCTGGCACATGCCGCACTTCATGCAGCCCACCAGCTGATCGTCCAAAGCCTGGAGAAGACTTACCAGTTCATTGATGTCAGCCATGATTTCCCCCCCTAACCTATCATCTTGCCGGGATTGAGGATTCCCTTGGGATCAAGGGCGGCCTTCATCTTTCTGGAATATTCAATGGTGGCACGGGTGGTCTCTTTTTCCATGTACTTGGACTTGGCAAGACCGATGCCGTGTTCGCCGGAGAGTGTTCCGCCCAGCTTGAGGGCGTCGTCGAAAATAGCGTCAACGGCTTTTTCCACGCGTTCCCACTCTTCCTTGTTGCGCTTGTCGGTCAGGATGGTGGGATGCAGGTTGCCGTCGCCAGCGTGACCAAAGGTCCCGATGGTCAGGTCGAACCTCTTGGCAATATCCTTGATGGCAGCCATCATTGCAGGAATCTTGCTGCGGGGCACGGTGGCGTCTTCAAGCACACAGGTGGGCTTGAGGTTGGCCAGTGCGGGCAGCGCATCGCGGCGGGCCTGCCAGACCTTGTCGCGCTGTGCGGCGTTCTGCGCCACATCCACGGACTGTGCGTGGTTGGCCTTGCAGATCTCTTCCACGACCTTGGCGTCCTGTTCCACCTGGGCGGGGTGTCCATCGACTTCGATGAGCAGCAGGGCTTCGGCTTCTGTGGGCAGACCGGCTTTGCGGAAGTTTTCCACGGTGCGGATGGTGAAGTTGTCCATCAGCTCCAGGGTTGCCGGAACGATCTTGGCGGCGATGATGGCCGCTACGCTCTCGGTGGCATGGATGACGTCGTCGAACACCGCCATCATGGAACAGGCGCTCTGAGCGGGCGGTATCAGCTTGAGGGTGATTTCCGAGAAAACGCCCAGGGTCCCTTCGGAAGCAACCATGAGTGCTCCCAGGTTGTACCCGGTAACACATTTCACGGTACGCGAACCGGCCTTGACCAGCTGGCCGCAGCTGTCGAAGAAATCCACGCCCATGACGTAGTCCTTGGTGACGCCGTACTTGAGGCCGCGCAAGCCACCGGCGTTTTCCGCCACGTTGCCGCCAAGGGTGGACACGGCCTGGCTGCCTGGGTCCGGAGGATAAAACAGGCCGCGCTTGGCGACCTCGGTGGCAAACTTGGCCGTAACCACGCCGGGTTCGACCCGAGCGTACATGTCGGCCTCGTTGATTTCCAAAATTTTTGTCAGGGCATTGGTCAGGATGACGATGCCGCCTTTTTTAGGAATCGTGCCACCGGAAAGGTTGGAACCTGCGCCGCGTACGGTCATGGGCAGTCCGTGTTCGAAACACACGGCCACAACACGGCCAAGCTGTTCAGTACTGGTGGGACGCACGGCCATTGCCGGATGCACCGGGTCCAGAACTGCGGAGTCGTAGGAGTAGCTGTGCACGTCGGCTTCATCGGCCATGACGTTGCCCTTCCCAACAATCGCTTCAAAATCTTTAATCAATGCTTCGTTGGACATGTTCTGTCTCCTTAAATTCCCCCAAGGGCAAAATGCCCCCGGGGGATTGTCTTCCGTCTCGTCCGGTCTAAAAGAGCCCGGGGTACATTCCTAAATACACCATGCCCAGGATACCTACCACCAGACCGTACAACAGCAGCGGAATGCAGTTGCGTCGGATGAGCAGGCCTTCCACACCGGCCAGGCCAACCGTGGCGCAGGCGGCAACAATGTTGTGAATGCAGACCATGTTACCCATGGCTCCACCCACAGCCTGCTGGGCGACCACAAGGGTCTTGGAAATGCCCAGCGTGGAAGCAATGCCGTACTGGAAGTCGGCAAAGAGCAGGTCGGAAACGGTGTTCGATCCGGTGATGAAGGAACCGAGAGCGCCAACAAAGGAGGCGAACATCGGCCAGCTGGACCCCACAAGGGCTGCACAGGCTTCGGCCATGGACAGCGGCATGGACGGCGCGCCAATGGTGTTGTGCGCCGACTGCTTGAAGATTTCCACCAAAGCAACGGCTGCGAGCAGCGCGATGGCGGGGTTCTTCATGCTCTTGAAGGTATCGGTCCAGGCTTCCTTGACCTTGGCGGCAGGCATCTTGTGCAGAAACACGGTCAGCACCGCGACCAGGGCAAACGGAATGGTACCAGGCAGGTACAGAGGTTTCATGGAGAAGTTGACGGTTTCAAAGCCCAGGATATGGTGGAAGCTGATTACCCAGGCGGAGACCATGCCCTTGAAAGGCAGATCGTTGATGCGGGTAAGCACCAGGATGATGCCGATGAGCACGTACGGCAGCCAGGCGCGGAACTGGCTCATGTGAGGCTTGTATTCCTTGCCTTCCTCAGGCTTGATGCTGCCGGTCCAGTCGGCTTCCCAGGTGGACTGGGGACCGAAATCCCAGGTGTCCTCAGGCAGAAACCAGCCCTGCTTGGCCGCATAGATCACGGCAGCGGTGCCGAGCAGCCCGCCCAACAGGGAGGGGAACTCCACACCAATAAGGAAGGCGGTCAGTACATAAGGAACTGCGAAGCATGTCGAAGCGAAAAGGGAAAACTTCCATGCGCCAAGTCCTTCGGTCCACGATTTGTTGCGGCCGAAGAAGCGGGTGAGAAGCATGTTGGTGAACAGGGGAATAATGAAGATCATGGGCAGATGCAAAATGGCCGACCATTCGCCCACGTCTTTGAGAAATACGCCAAAAGAGGCCAGTCCGTCGGCATGTCCCGAGGCGATGGCGCTTTCCACAACCGGTTTGAGGTTTTTAAGGCCGAACCAAACCGGAGTTCCCACCGCACCAAAGGTGACGGGGAAGGAGTTCAGGACAAGACAGACCATGGCCGCGGCCAGTGCGGGAAATCCCAGACTGAGCAGCAGAGGTGCACAAATGGCGGCAGGCGTACCAAAACCGGCCGAACCTTCGATGAAGGCCGCGAACACCGTGGCAATGATGATCACCTGCACCCTGCGGTCACGGCTCAGCCCATGGAAACCATAGTTGATGGTCTCCATGCCGCCGCTGTCACGCATAGTGTAGAGGATCAAGATTGCACCGAAAACGATGATCAGCACGTTGATGGCTCCACCGAAACCTGCAAGAGTTGAAGCTACAACAAACATTACAGGCATTTTCCAAAAAAGGACGCCGAAAACCGCAGTTACAAGCCATGCCAAGGGCATTGCCTTCGTCGCAGGCCAACGCATCCCCACCATCAGCACCAAGGCCAGTGCAATGGGCACCAGCGCCAAGAGCGCAAGGACTCCAATAGACATAGGAACCACTCCTTACTCGTTCGGGTTACTTCCAACCATCCCTTGGGGGCGATCCAGGACAGACCACCCTTCCATCGACAGATAAAAAACCCCGCCCGCACTGACGGGCCAGACAATGCGAGCGGGGGGGATTACAAGTTACTCGGCAGTAGCCGGGTTGTGCTTGGACAGGTATTCCAGGGCCTTGAAACGCCTGTCGTAGTCTTCCTCAATTTCCGAGCGCAGGCGCTTGGATTCTTCGGGGAAGAGTTTCTCCAGCAGGCCGTAGCGGTTTTCGCCGCTGAGGAATTCCTGCAGGGTTCCGTCGGGAGCCTTGGAGTCGAGGGAGAGAGGATTCTCGCCCTTGTCGGCCAGCTCGGGGTTGTAGCGGAACAGCGGCCAGTAGCCGGAGTCCACGGCCAGCTTTTCTTCCATCTGGGTCTTGCCCATGCCTTTGCGGATGCCCTGGTTGATGCAGGGAGCGTAGCAAATGACCAGGGAAGGACCGGGGTAGGCTTCAGCTTCGCTGAAGGCCTTGAGCAGCTGCTGCTTGTTGGCACCCATGGAGACGGTGGCAACGTAAACGTAGCCGTAGGTCATGGCCATGGCGGCAAGATTCTTCTTGCCGGTCTTTTTGCCGGAAGCGGCAAACTTGGCGATGGAGCCGAGCGGGGTAGCCTTGGAGGACTGACCACCGGTGTTGGAGTACACTTCGGTATCCATGACCAGGATATTGATGTCTTCGCCAGAAGCCAGGACGTGGTCCACTCCACCGTAACCGATGTCGTAGGCCCAACCGTCGCCACCGAAGATCCAGAAGGACTTCTTGCCGAACAGGTCGTCCATGGAAGCGATTTCTTTCAGCAGTTCGTCGTCGGCCTTGGCAAGCTCGGCCTTCATGGTCTTGCCGAACTCAACGGACTTGTCAGCGTCGTCCTTGTTGTCCAGCCAGCCCTTCATGGCTTCGCCCAGTGCACCGTCAACACCCTTTTCCAGTGCCTTGGCGACCAGGTCTGCCAGCTTGGCGCGACGATGATCGATGCCCATGTTCAGGCCAAAGCCGAACTCGGCGGCATCTTCAAACAGGGAGTTACCCCAGGCAGGACCGTGACCGTTGCTGTCTGTGCAGTACGGAGTGGTCGGAGCGGAGGCACCCCAGATGGAGGAGCAGCCGGTGGCGTTGGCAATAACCATGCGTTCGCCGAACAGCTGGGTAAGCACCTTGACGTACGGGGTTTCGCCGCAACCAGCGCAGGCACCGGAGAATTCCAGGTGAGAGGTCTGGTACTGGCTGCCCTTGACCGTATTGCGCTTGAACAGATCGCCCTTGTTGGAAACCGTCTGGCTGAAGTCGAAGTTGGCGACTTCCTTGGCGGCTTCTGCGGCCTGAGGCTGCATGACCAGGGCTTTTTCCTTGGCAGGACAGATGTCGGCGCAGTTGCCGCAACCGAGGCAGTCCATGGTGTTGACCTGGATGCGCAGCTTCATGCCCTTTACTTCCTTGCCCTTGGCTTCCAGAGTCTTGAAGGACTCGGGAGCACCGGCCAGTTCCTCATCCGTGGCGAGCACGGGCAGGATGGCGCTGTGGGGGCAGACAAAGGCGCACTGGTTGCACTGGATGCAGTTTTCAGGAATCCACTGCGGGACGTTGATGGCCACGCCGCGCTTTTCGTACTTGGAAGTGGACAGGGGAACCAGTCCGTCGGCAGTGAAGGTGCTCACGGGCAGTTCGTCGCCCTTCTGAGCCAGCACCGGACGGGCAATGTTCTTGATGTAATCGGGCTCGTCCGCAACAACAGCCGCGGTTTCGTCCTTGGCGTCCTTCCAGGAAGCAGGAACATCGATTTTGACAAGGTTGTCAGCAGCCTGTTCAACTGCAGCGATGTTCATGTTGACAATCTTGTCACCCTTCTTGCCGTATGCCTTCTTGATGGATTCCTTCAGGTAGGCAACAGCGTCATCAAAGGGAATGACTTCCGCCAGCTTGAAGAAGGCGGTCTGCATGATCATATTGATGCGTCCGCCCAGTCCGACGCTGGCAGCGATCTTGACTGCGTCGACGGTGTACAGGCGGATATTCTTTTCAGCCAGGACGCGACGCATGGCAGCGGGCAGCTCGGATTCCATCTGATCGACGGTCCAGGGGCAGTTCAGCACGAACACACCGCCGTCCTTGATGCCTTCCAGTACGTCGTACAGGTGCACGTAGCTGGGGTTGTGGCAGGCCACGTAGTCGGCCGCGTTGACCAGATAGGTGGACTGGATGGGCTGCTTGCCGAAACGCAGGTGGGAAACCGTGATGCCGCCGGACTTTTTGGAGTCGTAGGCAAAGTATCCCTGAGCGTACAGGTCGGTCTTGTCACCGATGATTTTAATGGCCTGCTTGTTGGCGCCAACCGTACCGTCGGCACCCAGTCCCCAGAACTTGCACTGGACAGTGCCTTCGGGAGTGGTGTCGGCGAAAGGAGCAACGTCCAGAGACAGGTTGGTGACGTCGTCTTTGATACCCACGGTGAAGTGGTTACGGGGAGTGGCGGCAGCCATGTTGTCGTACACGGCCTTGACCATTGCGGGGTTGAACTCCTTGGAGCCCAAACCATAACGGCCGCCGACAACCGGCAGATCCGAACCCTTTTCACGCAGGGCGGTGCACACGTCCAGGTACAGCGGCTCGCCGTGCGCGCCGGGTTCCTTGGTGCGGTCCAGAACGGACAGGCACTTCACCGTCTTGGGCAGAGCGTCGAGCATGGCTTCGGGAATGAAGGGACGATACATGCGCACCTTGACCAGACCGACCTTTTCGCCATTGGCGTTCAGGCGGTTGACCACTTCTTCGATGGTCTCGCAGGCGGAGCCCATGGAAATGATGACGCGATCGGCTTCGGGATGTCCGACGTAGTCGAACAGGCTGTATTTGCGACCGGTCAGTTCGCTGACCTTGCGCATCTCTTCCGCAACGATGGCGGCAAGATTATTGTAGTAGGGGTTGGCGGCTTCGCGACCCTGGAAGTAGATATCCGGGTTCTGAGCCGTACCACGAATCTGAGGATGTTCGGGATTCATGGAGCGGGCACGGAATTCGGCGATCTTGTCGAAGTTCACCAATTTCTTCATGTCCGCGTAATCGATCATCTCGACCTTCTGGATTTCGTGCGAAGTCCGGAAGCCGTCGAAGAAGTGCAGGAAAGGCACGCTGGATTCGATGGCCGAAAGGTGAGAGACCAGGGCCATATCCATGGCTTCCTGAACCGAGTTGGAGGACAGCATGGCAAAGCCGGTCTGGCGGCATGCCATAACGTCCTGGTGGTCGCCGAAGATGGACAGGGCGTGGGCGGCAATGGCCCGGGCAGACACATGGAAGACACCGGGAAGCAGTTCACCGGAAATCTTGTACATGTTGGGGATCATGAGCAGCAGGCCCTGAGAGGCAGTGAAGGTGCTGGTCAGTGCGCCTGCGGCCAAAGAGCCGTGGACGGCACCGGCAGCGCCGGCTTCGCTCTGCATCTGCTTCACATTGACCTTCTGGTCAAAGATGTTCAGCTGACCTTGGGCGGCCCATTCGTCGGCCAGTTCGCCCATGGTGGACGACGGGGTGATGGGATAGATGGCCGCAGTGTCGCTCATTGCATACGCAACGTACGCAGCAGCAGTGTTGCCATCGATGGTTTTCATGGTTTTCGCCATTTCCCAGTTCTCCTTGGGTTTTATTGAGGTGTCTCTTCGCGGCCCCGCTATTCCCCGCCTTTTACGGATCCGCGACGTTGCGCTATAGAATCAACATTCATGCCAGCCGAAAAGAGCAGAAACAAAGCTAATGTTTACAGAACATTAACAAGGTCAAGCTATTTTAACAGGTTGGCAGTGTCCCATTGGCGTCCGTTTTTTCAGACAATCCGCCCAAAACGGAAAAGCCGATGCAACAGAATGTTTAACGCAATGTGCGGTTCCCGGGGATATATAAGGGCCGTCCGTTTTTCCGGGATTCACGAACAGCAAGCGTCCGCCTCGTCTTGAGGCCGGCGTCCTATTTCCAAAACAGCCCCCCAACATGGTGGCATGCCGGAAGACAGAATACGGCGGAAGAACTTGATGGTTGAGGTTGAATCTTCTTTTTCGGATCGCAGGTCTTCCGCTGGTTTGCGCCCTTGCGCACCGTGTCCGAAAAATCAGACGCACAAAACAACAAACTGAAACTTCAAATATTCATGTCGTGCTTTTTGAGCAGCGCATACAAATGCGACCGCGACAGCCCGGAGAGCGCCATCATGGTAGCCAGATCACCGTCTGTGCTCCGAATCAGCTCCTTGAGGTACTCGACTTCCGCCAACCCCTTGAACTCTCTGAGTGTCGGCATATCCTCGTGGAACACACACATGGTGGAATGCATGGACTCCGTAAAGCCTTCTTCCGGCTTTTCGTCCATGGCGGTTCCTCCGGGGCGTGTTCCGCCCCCGATTCCTACACCGGGGAGTCCACCGTTATCCTCCCCCTGCCCGCTTCCATCCTCGGCAAACTGGGCCTTGGCGACCTTGATCCGGATATCGCGGGGCAGATGCATGGTGTAAATGGTCTTTTCCCCCTGCGAAGCGTAGTAGGCCCGCTCCAGAACATTGAACAGTTCCCGGACATTGCCGGGCCAGTCGTAGCTTTGCAGGGTGGGGATGAAGTGCGAATCCATGCCTTTAATCGGCATGTGGTTGTGTTCGCACAACTCCGCCAGATGGTGCAGGGTCAGGTGTTTTATATCATCGAGGCGCTTGCGCAGAGGTGGCAGGTTCAGGTGTACGGTCTTGAGGCGAAACAGCAGATCGCGGCGGAATTCGCCCCTCTCGACCATGGCTTCAAGATCCCTGTTCGTCGCGGAGATCAGCCTGAAATCGCTGTGAATCTCCTGGGTGTCGCCCACGGGACGGAACCTGCGCTCCTGCAGCACGCGCAGGAAAGCCTTCTGCATGTCCATGGGCAGTTCGCCAATCTCGTCCAGGAAGAGGGTTCCCCCGTCTGCCTGGCGCACAAGCCCTTCGTTATCTTGATGTGCTCCGGTAAACGCACCCTTTTTGTGGCCAAAGAGGATGCTCTCCACCAGGGAGCCGGTCATGGCGGCACAGTCCACAACCACAAAATTATTCTGCGCCCTGGAGCTGTTTTTATGGATGGTGCGGGCGAATAATTCCTTGCCGGTGCCTGTCTCGCCTGTAATGAGCGCATTGGAAGCAGACTGGGCAGCCTGGGCAACCAGGTCAAAACAGGCGCGCAGCGACGGGCTGCGTCCGACCACGCCTTCCAGGTCCAGGGCAACCGCTTCGTTGGAAGCCGCTTTTTCCTTATGATATTTGATGGCCCGCCCAAGCGTGAGGCTGATCTGCTTGATGGATGAAGGCTTGAGCAAATAGTCCCAGGCGCCTTCGCTGATAGCCAGCTCCGCACCGTCGGGATCGCCCTGTCCGGTAAGGATGATGACTTCCGGAGCGTCGGGCAGCTTGCGGATTTCCGGAAGAATGCGCAATCCGATGACGTCGGGAAGATTGATATCCAGAAAGACGACGTCGAACTGCCGACCGGACAGCAGTTCTCTTGCACGTTCCAAACTGCCCGCGGAATCACAGTCGTAGGTCAGCCTGGTAATCAGACTTTCCATGGTTTCGCAGACCTGGCGGTCATCGTCGATGATAAGGATGCGGGACACTGGATCAACCCCTCGAATTCAAAGGAGAATGAGTGACTAAAACCTGCCGGATGGCATCGGAGAGAATCAGCTTGTTGTAGGGCTTCTGCACTACCATGCGTATGCTTTCCAAAGCCTGGGCTCCTTCCACCGCCTCGTCACGCCCCGTTACCAGAATAACAGGCAGATGGGGGTTCAGGCTGGCCACCCGCCGCACCAACTCCAGCCCGTTTATTCCGGGCATGTCATAGTCTGTAATCAGCAGATCGAAATTTCTGGGATCGGCTTCCAGGCGGAGTAACGCCTGGGCCGGACTGCTTTCCGCCACCACGCTGAAGCCGAGGCTTTCCAGCACTCGCGGCGTGGTTTCCATCTGGTCGGCATCGTCTTCCACAAAGAGAACGCGTTCCCGGCCCACATACAGATTGTTGCGGGGCGCTATCTGGTCGGCATTCTGAAGGGACACGGGCAGGTACACCCTGAAGACCGTGCACTTTCCCGGCTCGCTGGCAACATCCACCGCCCCTTTGTGCGCCTTGGCAATGCCGTGGACCACGGCCAGTCCCAACCCAGTGCCTTCGCTCTTGCCCTTGGTGGTGAAAAAAGGATCGAAAATCTTGTCCAGCAGAGACGAATCTATGCCCGGCCCATCGTCGGCCACGTCCACCCGGTAGAACTCGCCCGGTTCCACGCCCAAAACCTCGGCCCGGATAGGCTCCACTGTCTCGCTTTCCAGGCTCACTCTCAGGGTGCCTCCCTTGCTGCGCATGGCCTGGAAGGCGTTTGTACAGAGGTTCATAAGCACCTGGTTCATCTGCGTGGGGTCGGCCCAAACCATGTGGGGGTGTTCGGAAATGGTCCGTACCACCTCGATATTTCCGGGCATGGAGGCTTCCACAATGCCCAGGGCCTCGCGCATGACCTCGCCCAGGTCCGTGGGACGAAATCCTTCCTGACTGGGACGGCTGAATGCCAGAATCTGTTTTACCAGACGGCTGCCGCGATGTGCGGCCCGCAGTGCCCTTTCCAGATCCTTGCCTGTCAGGGAATTTTCCTCAATGTCGCCCAAAGCCAGTTCGGTGGAGTTGATGATGGATGTCAGCACGTTGTTGAAATCATGGGCAATACCACCGGCCAAAGTCCCGATGGCTTCCATCTTCTGCGACTGCAGCAGCTGTTTTTCCAGGCTGGTTTCCCGGGTGATGTCCTCGGCGGTGCTCAACGTACCCACGACATTTCCGGCCTCGTCGTAGAGCGGCACTTTGTTGATTTCCAACCAGACGAGTTCCCCCATGGTATTGAGCACCTGCCGCCGCACCCGGAGAATGGCCGTGCGTGTATGCATAACCTCACGGTCGGTACGAGCCGACCAGTCCGCGTATTGGGAGTCGCGCTTGAGGTTGTAATCCGTGGTATGGACGATGCTCTGCACGCTCTCCACACCAAAAAATTCGGTAAAGGCGCGGTTGGCTCCAAGGTACCTCTGGTGTGCGTCCTTCCAGCAGACAAGCTGCGGGATGGTATCCATAAGGATGCCCTGAAAGGAAAGCTGCTCCTTGATCTTGCGCTCCACCTGCTTGCGCTGGCGGATGTTGACCACCAGCAGCACCAGGCTGCTTCCCAAAACCAGAATGAACACGCCGCTGGTCCAGACAATCTCCTTGGGAAGCTCATAGAAGGCAGGAGGTGCATTGATTATCTGGCTGCCCTTGGGAAGCTGTTCCTCTTTGATTCCCCACTTCTGAAGCAGATTGTAATCGAAAACATATCTGCCCTGCGGCGCGGTAACCACGGGAATGTCGGCCGCTTTTTCCCCACCCAAAATTCGCAGGGCGAGTTTGGCCGCGGCTTCGCCGTGCTTCACTCCGTCCAGAAGCTTGCCGCCCACGCTTCCGTAGCCGAGCAGGAAACGCCAGTTGCTGTAGATGGGGACGTTAGTGTGACGGGACACTTCCCTCTGCACCAGATCGGCCGAAGAATACTGTCCGTCTATTTTCTGATAAAACGGAATAAAGAAAAGAAATGTATCTCTGGGAAGATTCTCAACGCCTTTCAACAACTTGTCGAAACCGAACTGATCCCAGAATTCAAAGGACAGGCGCCCACGGAAAGGCGGAATGGCCGCCTCCACCTGATGGCGGATGGCACGCCCTGTAGTGGAATTGTCACCGATGACCAGGATGTGTTTCTTTTCCGGGTGCAGACGCAATGCCAGATTGAGGGTATCCTTGATGTCGAATTCCTCGACCACCCCGGTAACGTCCTTGCCCCGCACTTCGGCCAGATCCAGGTCGTTGACTCCGCAAAAAACGAGGGGAACCCCAGGCAACAACGTCTCCCCGTATTCCATCAAAAAATTGAAAGCGTCATTATCCGTAGCAATAACGACATCGAAATGTTTGTCTTTGAACTTATACGTATAAAGGTCCAGCAGGCGCTCGCGCATCTCGTCGCTGCCATAGCGCTTGCTGTCCATATACTCGATGTGAAGATCGATGGCGTAGGGGCTCTTCTCCAGCACGGTGCGGATACCGTGCATAATATCGTCAGACCACCTGTAGCCGTTATGGTAGGAGTTGAGCACCAGCACGTTGCGCTTTTCCTTGGCCCATGCGGGGGAGGAGAAGAGCACCAGTGCCAGGAGAAGATGTAAAGACAAACAAAGCTTTTTCATGAACAGGATAACCCGCTGTTGTGCGCTTAAAAGCAAAACACAAAATCCATGTCCGAAAATTCAGACATTGGTTGTGCACTCAATCGCCCCTCTTTGACAAGTAGCAAAGTGCAGTCCACCCACCTCTTTAGGACATGTTTTTCGCTGTTTTTACCCGTCAAAAAAAACCACAATTTCAATTTATCCCTGTTTTTACAAGGCATTACTTGGCTTGCACCTTCGATAAAATAATCTTGCAGTACCCAAAAAAATTTTTTTCATCATGCAGTAGTTTTTTCGAGATGCCAGCTTTTCTTGCGTCCATTTCCTTCCTTTTTATGCCAAAAGCTGGTGGACGTGCCCCTGAGGAATCTGCCATTGTCCTTGCGCATGAACGATACGCCCCCTCAATGCAAACCAAACAGGCCGCAAACGGCTGCCGACTCCCACGTCGGATATAGCAAAAGTCAGGCCACGCCATTCGATATTTTGGAATTCGCCCACGCCACAATTGCGGACCATCTGTTCCCCGGAGATTTGTCCGTGGATGCAACAGCGGGCAACGGACACGATACGCTTTTTCTTTCCCGCCAGGTGGGAACGGACGGACTGGTCCTGGCCTTTGACGTCCAGGAAACCGCCCTGGCATCCACCCGGAAACGGCTGGCTAAAGCCGGGTGCCCGGATAACGTGCGCCTCATCCACCAGGGGCACGAAAGCCTCGCTCTCCACCTCGATGCCCTCAAAAATGAGAATCCAGACGTTCCGCCTCTGCGGGCCGTCATGTTCAACCTCGGTTACCTGCCGGGAAGCGACAAGTCGCTGACCACGAAGCCGGAAACCAGCCTTTCCGCCTTGCGGCAGGCCTTGGACGCACTTGCCCCGGGGGGAATATGCTCGCTGATGCTGTACACCGGACACGCAGGAGGAAGGGAGGAGGCACAGGCGGTTCTGGAACACGTGGAGCAACTGGACATCAAGGCATTTCGATGTCTTCGCAGTGAAGTGTGCAACAAACCGGGAAGCCCGGTCATATCACTTTTGGTATGGAAAAGATAATTCCGGCAGGCCGACGAACCACCGCTTTCAACTCCTGTGGAGCCGGACGGAGAAAAATCGGCCCCAAGGAGTCCCGCAAAAGCCCCGGTCTTTAAAACTCGGGCAGGGAAAAAGGATGCTTGCGGCGGATGCAGGCACCGCAAAACAAGCCCAAAAGAGACATCCCAAAGGCCAGCCACCATGTTCTGAAAAAGTTGTGGCCGGAGATGCAGGTGACGAGATAGGCGAGATAGCCGCCCCAGATCATGGCGGTCATTTCCCAGTACAACCGCTGCTCTCTGTCCGCGGCTGCTGCAATCCCCTTCCGTATCCTGGCATATCCCCATGCCAGGGGGCCGAACAGCGCCACCATGGCCGCAACAAATCCCACAATGCCGAGTTCGCAAAGCAGTTGCAGGTACACATTATGCGGATGCGGGATATCCTGCCCGTTGATAGCGGCAACCAATCCCATGGAGTTGAAGGCCGGGTTGAAGGCACTGACGCCTGCGCCAAACCACGGGTGGGCTCGAAAGACATCCAGGGCCAGGCCCCACAATTCCCAACGCGGGTCCTGGGCGACAGCTTCCAAATGCATCCGCTGCGGCCCGAAAAACATGGCCAGCCCGCCACCCACCAGCACTATCAAGACCAATCCGGCCAGAGAGCGCATGGAAACCTTGCGGAAAACCGCCACGGACAGCACGGCCAAAGCGACTGCAAATCCCAGGTAGCCGCTTCTGGTCTGGGAAAACAAAAGCAAAAACAATCCGGGAAAAAGAAGGCCCAGACAGACACTCCAGCGCAGGACGGATTTCCAGGCGCAAGGCAAAAGAAATCCGAGCCCCATGGCAGGAACAAGGGCCATAGCCATGTAGTTGCCGACACGCGGTGTACTCATGGAACCGGTGAGTCGCCCGGCATAGATTGCGGTGCCCTGTATGAAGTCCACGCCGGTGGTGTATTGGTACATCCCGTCCAGCCCCTGCGCAAAAGTCGCCAGAATAAAGACCAATACAAAGCGTTTCAGATCGCGGCCATCCCGTACGCACTCCATGGCAATGAGGGGAAAGACAAAGCCCTGCCGCAGGTTGGGTGCCATAACGTCCCAACTTTCCAGCGGCGCAACCGAATGGACGGTGTTCACCAAAATCAGCAGAAAAAACACCAGCCACGCCCAGGCCAGGGGGAAACGGCGCAAGGCCGAGTTGGACCAGTTCCAATAATAGTATGGAACCAGGCTGATCAGTGCGATAATAGAGCCTGCCTCGCGAAAGCTATGACCAAAAGGAAAGAGCAGCATGCAAAGCAAAAAGGCCCAGTACATCAGGCCGTGCGCTATCCTGGCTCCTTGTTCGGGAGGAATGGAACGGACGAATTGCAGAATTTTTTCTCGACGGACGTGTGGCATGCGGCTCCTCATAACTTCTTTGCAAGGTGTATGCGAGGAGTTGTGATCGGTCAATGTACAAGCCCCATCAACGACTGATTTGAAGCGGTATTCGTCTCTTGTACCGGCTTTTCTCCCACTCTTTTCCGGCCGGAGAATGCCAGGCAAAAAAGGACAAACCGCCGCCTTCATCCGGCTCGTAGCGGGCAGAAAAATGAAATAATTTTCCTAAAAATACACAAAGGACATGCCGCAAAAACATGTCCTTTCAACCTCCAGAACTGCCCGAATTTCGCAAGCTTTCCTTAGCTGGAGGGAACAGCCTCCTGCCTGGTCCGGGCCAAAAGCTTTTCAATCAGCTTGGGATCATCAGCTATTTCATTTTTATAATAAAAACTATATATCAAAGAAGATTCTCTCACACTCTTCCTCATTCCTTCATCAATTTTGTCAGCCCATTGGCACATTCGTATGGCAAGCGGCTTCAACCCACACCAGGGCTTGCTCCAGCCACGCTCCCCCGGTATACGTTCAGGGAGTACTCGACACGAGCTGTAAGGGACGACACGGCCGCTGCAAAACATATAGCTGCGAAATTTGCTGCATGGCAAAAGCCCGTCGACCCCACACATTCATAAAATACCGCAATCCGGGAGCCTGCAATGCGTAGGTCGTTCTCCATTTTTCTGCTTCTCCTCATGGCTCTTTGCCTGCCCTCCCTGCCGGGGCAGGCCCAGAACTCCGCAACGCCGCCAAAGGCTGCGTCCGCCGAAAAAAGCGAGACCACCTGGAAAACCATGGTGGAAGGCATTGAGCACGACATCTCCCTGCGCGACGCCAGTGTGCAGCGCATCGAGCAAGCCTTCCCGGAAATGCGCGACGACCTTTATTACGGCCTGGCAAAAGCCAGCAACCGCCTGGACCAGCTGACCCTGCTGCATGGAGTTTCGGGCAGCACGCCGTGGGCCTACAGAACCATTCTCATCCAGCTCGACTCCCTGAAACGGTACGTGCAGCTCAAGATGGCCCCACTCTGGAAGGCCCACAACAAAATCAACCAGATCAAGGACGACTACCACGCCATCCGCAATATCCGTTTGCGCCAAAAAAGCTCGAACCTGGACGTGCTGGTCTCGCCTTCCATGGCCAATGCCACGGCAGGTTACCGCGACCTCAAGCACAGCGTAAAAGATATAAAAAATGACATAAACGACGCCTTAAGCAAAGGCGATACACTGCTGGCTGCCATTGCCGACGACCGTAACGCCACCTTGCAGATATATTTCGATGAGTTCCGGCGGTACTACTTCGCCCCGGCCCCAAGCCTCTTTACCCGGAGCGGCCTGCACGACATGGCGGATGAAGCCATGCAGTGGGCCGACAACATGCCCCGCTTCTGGTATCCGCTGCTTGTCTGGGTACATTGGGAAAACTTCCTGCTCTATTTCGCCTTCTGTTCCCTGGCCCTGTGGGCCGCCGGGGCCATTGTTCTGCAACGGTTGCGCGAACGCCTGCAAACAGCCAGCGGCCACCACATTGCAAAACGAGGCGGCTGGGTCCTCATTTCCCTGGGACTGGGGCTGGCAACGTCCCTCTACCTGACCTATTTTACGGGCAACCAGGCGACTCATCTGGCCTGGGTGGATATGGTCGCGCTGGGAATGATCATTCTCACCAACAGCATCGTCAAAGGCGTGTCGGGCATGGAGTTCAGCCGCCCCAGCCAAAATCCTCTGACTCTGCTGTTCGCACTGATGGTGTTGGGCGACCTCATGCACATATTTATTGTTCCGGCCGCCTGCCTCACCCTTATCTGGCTGCCCGCCATTGCGCTGGCTTTTCTGCGCATGCGCAGCATTGCCCGCACCAACAAAATCCCCCTGGACCGAGGTCTGGCCCGCGTCTCCACACCTGTCCTGGCCATTTTTGGGGGGCTGGCCCTGTTCAGTTATCCCGCAGCCAGCCTCATACTTACCCAGATATGGTTCATGGCGTTGCTTACCTTCATGCTCTGCGCCATGCTCAAAAAATTCTTCAGTGTCCGTACCCAATTGGCCCTGAATGCACAAAAAGCGCAAAAAGAGACCGCAGAGGCTTCCGAAGCACCCATTTCAACTTTCTCATGCGGTCCTATCGGCCCGACCAGACCTCTAGGCACTCCAGCGCTCCTGGAAATGGCCTATCCTTTTACGGTGACAATCATCGTCTACCTGTTCCTGGGCTGGTCCCTGATCTTTGCCGGAGGGAGAGGGTTTGCATCCTGGGTGCTGCGCCAGAACATCGATGTAAGCGGAGTGCACATCTCGCCTCGCTCCATCATCGTCATCCTCGCCCTGTTTTTCTTCACACGCATGGTCATCGGATGGATGGTCAGCTTTTTCGAGGAACTTCCCCGACGCGGCGGCAAATTCAATCCGGCCCTGGCCCACACTTTTGCCACAACAGTCTCCTATCTTTTCTGGGTGCTCTACATCCTGGTGAGCCTCAACCTGCTGGGCGTTTCCCTTTCCGCCCTCACGTGGATCGCCTCGGGCCTGTCCGTGGGCATCGGCTTTGGCATGAAAGACATCGTCAACAACTTCGTCTCCGGGTTGATCATCCTGTTCGGCGGGTCCATCAAAAAAGGCGACGTGCTCCAGCACAACAAGATGATCGGCGAGGTCACGGACGTATCCGTGCGCAACACCACCATCCGCACCCTGGACAACACCATGGTCATCATCCCCAACTCCAGCTTTCTCAAAGGGGATATTTCCAACTACAGCTACGGCGACACCACCATCCGCGTCACGGTGCCGGTAACTGTCATTCCCGGTTCCAAACGCAACAAGGTCACCAAGCTGATGCTCAAGGCGGCCAAAAAACATCCGCTGGTCATCGATAATCCGGAACCGCAGGTGCTGTTCAAGGGATTCGGGCAGCTTGGCCTGGACTACCACCTGTACGTATGGGTGCGAAATTTTCAGGACATGTACCCGGTGCAGTCCGACCTGACAGACACCCTGGACACCCAATTCCAGGAAAACAAGGTTCAGGTTGCCTTCCGCACAGTAAAGACCAAATACAAGGTCAAAAAGAAAGAGGAAGACCTGGGCGTGGTTCTGCGCGCCAAGCGCAAGGAACTCTACAAGCTGGTGAACGAACGCAAGCGCAACCTCAACAGCAACCTGCGCAGACAAAACCCGGACAAACAGACGCCCGACGCTTGAAAAGAGATTCGAGCCTTTGTCAGCAGGCTGAGCCCATCGGGCTGTTCTTGACTCGTTCCAACGGGACGTTATGATGCGCGTCGAATGAATACTACAGAACTTTCCATAGTCATCAATGTGGACGACCTCGGACTGCACCCCGCTGTGCAGCGGGCCGTGGCCGACCTTGCCGCGCGCGGTATGGTCACTTCCACCACCCTGCTGGCCAACGGCCCGTTCTTTGAACAGGCCCTGTCCCTGGCCAAGGACATGCCCGAGGTGGGCATAGGCGTGCATTGCAACGTGTTGCGCGGACGTCCGCTTTCGCAGACCAAGCAGGTCTCCTCCCTGGTGGGGGAAGACGGGCTGTTTCTGGGCAGCTACCCGGCCCTGTTCGCCCGCTACATGTCCAACCGCATCGACTACCAGCAGCTGGCCGGAGAATGGCGGGCCCAAATCCAGCGTGTTCTGGATGCAGGTATACGCCCCACCCATCTGGACAGTGAAAAACATACCCATGTGTGGCCCGCGTTCATGCGCGTGGCACAGCAACTGGCGGAGGAATTCGGCATCCCGTGGATGCGGCGTCCCAAGGAATGCTCGCCGCTCACACGACTGGACAAGCCAGGCATCCGCTGTTCATTTCTTAACGTCTGCGCCTCGCTGCACAGACGCCACCAGAACGTTGCCTGGCCCGACACCATCTGGGGCATAGCCGACCAGAAGGACGATTTGCGGCCCGAGGCATTGGACCGCCACCTCGCGGCCTGGACAACCAAAGCAGACAAAAAGAACTCCGCGCCCCTCGTGCTGGAAATCTGCTGCCACCCCGGCCTGCCCGCGCAGGACGATCCGCCCCTCCCCTCGGAATTCGGGCGCATGCGTGTGGACAAGCAATGGAACGCGGAGTACCAAAACCTGGCTCATGCAGACTGGAAAACAATTTTCAGCCGTCACAACGCGCGGCTGGTTCACTACGGGCAGCTCTGCCCCCGCACAAGGAAACCAACCAATGTCCAAGACTCCAGCATCTGATTCCACGCAGCAGCTTGGCGAAAACGCCCCCGTGGAGATCAGTATTGTCACTCCCATGCACAACGAAGAGCTGTGCATCCGCGAGTTTCACGCCCGATTGAGCGGTGTGCTCGAACAAATGGACCTGAACTACGAAATTGTTCTGGTCAACGACGGTTCCACGGACAGTACGGAACAGATAATGCGCGAACTGAGCGCCGCCGATCCGCACCTCAAGTGCGTCATGCTTTCCCGCAACCGTGGGCAGTGCACGGCCATCTACGCCGGGCTGCAAAGCTCCACGGGCGAATACGTGGTCATCATGGACGGCGATCTGCAGCATCGGCCCGAGGAAATACCGGCCCTGTACGCCGAATGCCGCAAAGGGTTCGACCTTGTCTCCGGCACACGGGAAAAACGTACGGAATCTTTGGTTCTGCGCCGTCTGCCCAGCCTCATTGCCAACTATCTGATGCGGGCCACCAGCAAATGCGACTGCCACGACATGGGCGGCATGTCCATACTGCGCGGCGAAACCGCCCGTTCCCTGCAGCTGAGCGAAGGCCAGCACCGTCTGCTGCCCGCCCTGGTGCATATTTCCGGAGGAGCCATCTCCGAGGTACTCATCCAGGCGCCGGAACGGTTTGCCGGAGCAAGCCACTACGGCATTGCCCGTTCCGTGGACGTGCTCTTCGACATCATCATGCTCTGGTTCCAGACCTCGTTCAAACAGCGTCCGCTTTATCTGTTCGGACGTCTGAGCCTGGTCCTTTTCGGACTGGCCAGCCTGACCATACTCTGGCTGCTGTATGAAAAACTCGCCTTGGGCGTGCACATGGGCACCCGCCCGCCGTTCCTCGGGGCAATCCTGCTCTACATCGCTTCCCTGGCCTTCATGTCCACGGGCTTTACTCTGGAAATTCTCGGCAACATCCGCGACGGTGTGCTGGGCAAAAAGCCCTATAGAATACGGGAAATAGTACAAAGCAAAAAGTAGTTTTCAGGCAGTTTTGGTCCGGCCTGCATATTTTTATGTAAGCAACGGACAATTTCAGGGGCGACTCATTTCACTTCTGGAGGATCAATGAAACCGCTACATCTTTCTGTTTTCAAAGTATTGGCGTTTTCCCTTGTGCTGTTGGCAGGCTGTTTTTTTACGGACTGCGCCCAAGCAGGCGGCAAGGATGATCCTCTAATTTCAGCCGCACCTCTGCCAAAGGTTGTCATTGTCGCCACGGGCGGCACCATCGCCGAAAAGGTCGATCCGAAAACCGGCGGGGCAGTCCCGGCCCTGACCGGCCAGTCTCTTGTGGAGGCGGTTCCTCAGCTTGCTAAAATTGCAAGCATCGAGGTCGTTGAATTTTCGAACATCGACAGTTCGCATATGACTCCTGAAATATGGGCCAGATTAAGCAGCACCGTGGCCAAACAGTTGGCAAGACCGGAAGTAAAAGGCGTTGTGGTTACTCATGGTACGGACACCATGGCCGAAGGCGCATATTTTCTGGATCTGACAATTGCAAGCGATAAGCCGGTGGTTTTCACTGGCGCCATGAACGATGCCTCAAGTCCTTTTCCTGACGGTCCCGGCAACCTGCTTAACGCCGTAACTCAAGCCAGTTCACCCAAGGCCGAAGGTTGGGGAGTAACCGTAACACTCAACAACTATATCAACTCGGCCAGGGCAACACGCAAAACCCAGACCACCAACGTACAGACCTTCAAATCCGGCGAACGCGGATTTTTGGGCTATATTTTCAATGGTCAGATCCAGCGTTTCAACAAACGCCCACCGCAAATTACACTGCCTGTTCCCAAGACCCTGCCAAAGGTCGTCTATCTTGCAACCTACGCCGGAGCCGATGGGTCCCTTGTACGCCATGCCGTGGACAACGGAGCGCGGGGACTGGTGATTGACGGACTTGGCTCTGGCAATGTGAATGAACCGACCTATGAAGCGATCCGTTACGCTTTGTCCAAGCATATACCTGTGGTCATATCCACCGTGGTAAATCATGGCTCGGTGGAGCCGGTTTATGGCGGCAAGGGCGGAGGCAAAACTCTTGAAAAGGACGGATGCATCCTGGCCGGAGATCTCGGCGGCAACAAGGCCCGGCTGCTGCTTATCCTCGGGATTGCACACTACGGTGCGGACAACGCCGCTCTAAAAAAACTGTTTGCCCAATAAAGCCTATTGGGAAGACTGACGCGAAGAGTCGGACCGATTTACCATGCATAATGGAATAACGTGGTAAATCGTCATTCGGCTGAAAGCATGCGGACAATACGGCCATAACCAAGTGGCTGCAGATACACGCGCCGATAGTCAAAGATTATCAAAATGTTTTGGCAGGGTGTGGGCAGCGTGTTGTAGCGTGCAGCAATTGGCTGTTTCAAGTGTCCGAGCAGACAACACCCGCCCAGCGCATACAGCGCCGTCCTGCGCTCCCGTGCATAACGCGAGTATTAAAAACTTTTGCCTTAATTTCTGAACGACTATCACCAAAACGCCTGCTTTATAGGTCCGCATCACGGCATCAATCAACAGCCCATTGTCCTTGGCCGTTCGCCACGGTCTTTTTTTCAGCAAAGGAATCTTTGATTTCATCCCATTGAGCGCCGCGTAAAGCTTATCTTCTTTGCATTGCCATCCTCCAGAAAAGAAAGAGGCAAATCAGAATCTGAACATCCAAACCACCTGGGCCGAATTAACATTAATGAAAGCGGTCCTTGACGAAACCCCTTTTCCGAGGCTACTCATACCGTTCCATTTTTACAAATTTGTCCTACGGAGGATTTTTCATGGATACAGTGCTGTACATTGAAGGCGACGGAATAGGACCTGAAGTCTGGGCCGCCGCCCGGCCCGTGATCGACGAAGCCGTCTCCAAGACCTACACCGACGGCCGCAAGCTGGAATGGCTAGAACTGCTGGCCGGACAAAAGGCCTTTGACCAGACCGGCGACTACCTGCCCCAGGAAACCCTGGACGCCCTGGCCTCCGGCACCATCGGCATGAAAGGCCCCCTGCAGACTCCGGTCGGCGGCGGGTTCCGCAGCCTCAACGTGACCATGCGCCAGGTGCTGGACCTGTACGCCTGCATCCGTCCCATCCGTTACTTCAAGGGCATTGAATCCCCGGTCAAACGTCCCGATCTGGTGGACATGATCGTCTTCCGCGAAAACACGGAAGACGTCTACGCCGGTATCGAATGGGCTTCCAACAGCCCGGAAGCCAAGCGCCTCATCGAATTTTTGCGTGATGAAATGAAGGTGGACGTGGACCTGGACGCAGGCGTCGGCATAAAGCCCATGACCTCCATGCGTTCCAAACGTCTGGTGCGCAAGGCCCTGCAGCACGCCGTGGACAACAAGCTGCCCAGCGTGACCCTGTCCCACAAGGGCAACATTATGAAGTGCACCGAAGGTGCGTTCCGCGCCTGGGGCTATGAAGTGGCGGCCGAAGAATTCGCCGAAACGGTCATGACCGAAACGGAAGCCGGAAACGGCGGTTCCAAGCCGGTCATCATCAAGGACCGCATTGCCGACGCCCTGTTCCAGAACGTGCTCATGTACCCCGAGCAATACAGTGTGATCGCCACCACCAACCTGAACGGCGACTACATCTCCGACGCACTGGCCGCGCAGGTCGGCGGCCTGGGACTGGCTCCCGGCGTCAACATGAGCGACCAGATCGCGCTTTTCGAAGCCACCCATGGCACCGCCCCCACCATTGCAGGCAAAGACATGGCAAACCCCGGCAGCCTTATCCTGTCCGGTGCCATGATGCTGCGCCACATCGGCTGGGGCGAAGCCGCCGACCGCATTGAAAACGCCATTGAAACCGTTATTGCCAGCAAGAAGGTCACCGTGGACCTGGCCAGTCAGATCGAAGGTGCAACCACCATCGGCTGCAAGGCTTTTGGGGAACAGATTCTGGCGAATTTGTAAGCCTCAGGCTGCTGATAAAGACACGATAGCTACGTCCCGTCCCGGACTGCCGCAAATGCGGGAGCGGGACGGGATTTTTTATGCACTCCTCACGCGCCGTTCCCTCCCGCGTCATCTTCAAAAGCCCGCATCAGACGAAAAATAAATCCAGCCGTATTGCCAAATACCGAGCAAAGCCTTAATTTTTAGCTGTTCACGACCAGATGTTTTCCGTTGGGACGGACCCGCTGCAACCCTGAGAACAAAGGATTGGCATATGAGTGAAAAGATGGAATGCGCCACCTGGCTCAATGAAGTCGATTGGGACATGATCCATGAAGACGCCGTGACCATGTACCTGGAATGGGGCAACAACAACTTCAAGGACACTTTGCGCAGGCCTGTTGTCAGCGGCGACGAATACTCCATCTACTTTGTGGTGGATACCTGGGACGCGCCCAAGGTCAGCCTGCTCAAGATGAATAATTACGGCTCCACGGTTCTGTGCGAAAAGAAACTGCCCGAAGACCTTGCCAAACGGTTCATGGAATCCATCGGCAGCTTGCGCGGCATTCATGAGCTGAACGACGAGGTCAAGGACTGGCTGAAAAAGGAACTTGGAGCGTAATTCCTTTTCCCGTCCACTCTCCTTCGAAAAAAAAGCCCCCCTCCGCACAGTGCAGAGGGGGGCTTTCTATTTACTCGTATTCGGGCTTTTTCAGCAGCCGTAGCCTTATCCCAAAATAGCCTTCAGATCCTCATCCGGAGTGGAAATGGGCTTGATGTCGTAGTTTTCCACCAGGAAGTTGAGCACGTTGGGCGTAAGGAACGCAGGCAGCGTGGGGCCAAGACGGACATTCTTGATGCCCAGGTGCAGCAGGGTAAGCAGAATGGCGACGGCCTTCTGTTCGTACCAGGAAAGCACCAGAGAGAGCGGCAGGTCGTTGACACCGCACTCGAAGGCATTGGCCAGGGCCACGGCAATCTGAATAGCGGAATAGGCGTCGTTGCACTGCCCCACGTCCAACAGGCGGGGGATGCCGCCGATGTCTCCGAGCTGTTTGTCGAAAAAGCGGAACTTGCCGCAAGCCAGGGTCAGCACCACGGTATCGGCCGGGGTCTTTTCCACGAATTCCGTGTAGTAGTTGCGGCCGGGCTTGGCTCCGTCGCATCCTGCCACCAGAAAGAAGTGGCGGATGGCTCCCGCCTTCACGGCCTCGATAACCTTGTCGGCAACGGACAGAACCGCGTTGCGGGCAAAGCCGGTGAGCACTTCGCCCTTGCTTGTGTCTTCGGTAAAGCCGGGCAGCGCCAGAGCACGTTCGATAACAGGCGTAAAGTCCTTGTCTTCACCAATATGCGCCACGCCGGGCCAAGCGACCAGGCCGGTGGTGAAGATATTCTCCATATAGCCGGGCTGGGGCTTCTGAATGCAGTTGGTGGTCATAAGAATGGCCCCGGGAAACTCGGCAAACTCTTTTTTCTGATTCTGCCAGGCGGTGCCGTAGTGGCCGTAAAAATGACCATACTTTTTCAGTTCCGGGTAGCCGTGGCAGGGCAGCATCTCGCCGTGGGTGTAGATGTTGATGCCCTTGCCCTCGGTTTGCTGCAGCAAAAGCTCCAGATCACGCAGATCGTGGCCGGAAACCAGGATGGCCTTGCCCTGGCGTGCGCCGAGCGGAACCGGAGTGGGCACGGGGTGGCCGTACTTTCCTGTGTTGGCGGCATCCAGAAGTTCCATGGCGCGCAGGTTGATTTCTCCACACTTGAGCACCCTGCCGACCCAGTCTTCCAGACCAAGATCGGTACGCAACGTCTCGGCCAACCCCTGCATGATGAATTCATAGACTGCGCCATCTTCCTGCCCCAGAATGGCGGCATGGTCGGCATAGGCGGCAACGCCCTTGATGCCGTAGATGAGCGTCTGCTTCAGGGCCTTGATGTCCGCGTCCAGCTCCGGGTCGTTGGCAACGCCGTGGGCCTCCCCCTGGGCAACCATGCCTTCCACATCGGAAGCCGGAACCATGTCGGCGGGACCACCCGGCGAAACATCGAGCCCGGCCTTGATGTCGTCGCGGAGACGGACGGTCTGTCCGATAAGTTCGACAAGTCGTTCTGGATCGAAATCAACGTTGGTAAGCGTGGAAAAGACCGCCTTGCTTACAAAGCGTCCCAATTCCACATCCTGCGCCTTGTCCGCTTGCAAAGCGACCTCGGACAGGCCCTTGAGAAGATGGACAAGCAAATCCTGCAGAGCGGCAACATCGCGCTTTTTCCCGCATACGCCGCTCTTGTCACAACCGGTTCCATTGGCAGTCTGTTCACATTGGTAGCAAAACATGGTTCCCTCCCTTGGGTTTCACGCGTTTTTTTCGTAACGTCGGCCCTACAATGGCGGGAAACGGTTCTTACGACTTTGACTTGAGTCAACTCGCCCCCCAAAAAAAGAAAGTTCCACAAGGGATACCATATGCAGACGAAAGCAGTCATCGAAAACATGGATCTGTTTAAAGGCCTTTCTGAAAACGGGGTGGACAAGCTGAACCGGGTGGCCGTGCCCATGAAGGTCGGCAAGGGACAGGCCATTTTCGAGGAGGGGCAACCCGCCAAAGGATTTTACGCCATCGGTTCGGGCCGGGTGAAGATTTACAAGAGCTCTCCTGCCGGACGGGAGCAGATTCTGCACCTTATGGGCGCTGGTGAGGTGTTTGCGGAAGTGGCGCTGTTTGCAGGCCGGGAGTATCCGGCTTCGGCCATGGCAATGGAAGACTCCGAACTCCTCTTTTTTCCCAAGGATGCCTTCAGCGCCATGCTGGCCGGGGACCCGGAACTGGCAGTGAATATGCTGGCCCTGCTTTCGCTGCGCCTGCGTGCCTTTACCGTACAGGTGGAAAACCTGAGCCTGCGCGAGGTGCCGGGACGCTTGTCCGCGCATTTGCTGCTGCTGGCGGGCGAAACAAAAGACGAGGTGCGGCTGGACCTTCCCAAGGGGCAGCTGGCCGCCCTGCTGGGAACCATCCCGGAAACCCTCTCCCGGGTACTGCGCAAAATGGATGAGGAAGAACTGATACAAGCCGACGGCCCCGCAATCCGCCTGCTGGACAAGGAATCGCTGCGCCAGCTCGCTTCCGGGGAAATGCGGCTCTAGCCAACAAAAAAAGACAGCTCACTACTTAGTTTTTCTGTACAAAAACAATTAAATTCCGGATGCTGCAGTAAACAAAATTTGCATTTTATGGAGGTGATTGTGGATTGGTGGCTTCTAAAACAGCTTCGCTCAATGGTCATTTCAGACCTAAAAAATTTTATCCCACCTGATTATTTTGAACAAAAAAAAGACCACTTTCAAATAACCAACCAGTTGCAAAATTCGGATTATATATCAAAGGAACTACGTTGGGGTTTTTTAGCAGGAAAAATGGGAAAAGACCTTTTTTTCAATGAAACTCCAATTATGTCGGCCCGACAAAAATCTGCATCAGAAGTGCTCATGAACCTTGGTCTTCTTGCCGAAGCAGAGGCTGCAAGATTAGCATGTGAAAGTTGTCAGCACTTAGCAGATACCAAAAAAATTTTGATTACCAACCCAGGCGAGGTTGCTAGTCAAATTCAATCTGAACAAATTCCAATATTAGAAGAAAATATAAAAGGCGCTCTACAGCTCTATATAAATCATCTAACTCCACAAGAGGCCGTCCCTTTTTGCGAATTGTTAAATCCAAAGGATTTAACAAAGAAAAAAATATGGAATATAAATTTCAACAAAATCGTAGAATTCATACTAAAAAGAGTGGATTTAATAATAATCGGCGTAATAATCAGCTTACTTGGTCTTCTACTAGCAAAAAAATTTAAATTAATATAATTTTTTATTTAACATCAAACTCGGCCATTCAAATATACCACCATAAATAGTGTCAATAATTTTATCTTATAGCTTTTAGACAATAGCATTCTTTCGTTTATTTAAAAAATCTCTATCCATGTTCCCCCTAAAGGATTTACTACTTAGAAATGATAGCAAAGAGGTGCAAGGATTAGAGTTTTGCGAAACAACGCAGCTATCGTGCCTTTTTCAGCAGCCTGATAACCTGCTCAGACGTTCGCACTCTGTGCTTGCGGATAAGGGCGACGGCTTCGTCCGCTTTGCCCTGCTGGGAACCATCCCGGAAACCCTCTCCCGGGTACTGCGCAAAATGGATGAGGAAGAGCTGATACAAACCGACGGCCCTGCAATCCGCCTGCTGGACAAAGAATCTCTGCGCCAGCTCGCTTCCGGGGAAATGCGGCTGTAAATTACGATGAATTTCAATACATAGACTGCCACACGGCTTTTCAATACAAAACGGCGGAGTGCTGAAACACTCCGCCGTTTTGTATTCTGCAATGAAGCTTGTTCCGGGTGTTTGCCCAGTTGGCAGCGACCCGAAAAGGTAATCGCCGCAGCCTCTCTGTTGTTTTTCATCGGTTCAAGGCAGATCAATCCGCCCTTCTTGCCCCGCCTTCATTTCTTCGTTGCAGCGCATTCCTTGCACCGGCATCCACCGCCTTTCCTTGCCGGAAGATGTCCGGGACAACGCGGTTCCATCTCCCCCAGGCTTCCTTAATCTTCTCTCTTGCACTCGAAGCCGGGGATGCTCAGCCAGCATTCCACCCGCGACAGCAGCCAGGAAGCAATAGTCACCAGGAAAAGATAGTAGGCCCCCACCACCATGAAGACACGGGTGTACTGGAAGGTCTTGGACGCGATGTTGTGGCCCGTGCCCGTCAGTTCGATACAGGTCACGATGTAGGCCAGGGACGAGTACTTGATGAGGTAGACGAACTCGTTGCCGCAGCCGGGAAGGGCTCGCCTGAAGGCCTGGGGCAGGATGATGTTGGTCACGGCCTGCCAGGGGGTGAATCCCAAAGCCTGGGCCGCTTTGAGCTGCCCCTGACGGATGGAAAGCAAACCGCCCCGGATGTACTCGGAATGATAGGCTCCGCTGCACATGGCAAAACCGAAAATGGACGCGCCGACGGGCGAGAAGAAGATGCCCAGATGCGGGAGGCCGTAGTACCAGACAAAAAGCTGCACAACCAGCGGAGTGCCCCGGAACACGGCCACGTAGAAATTCATGACCTTGGTAATATACTTGTTGCCGTACACGCGCAGTACGCCGCAGACCACGCCGATGGCAAGGCCGATAAGCGCCGAGGGCACAATGAGTTCTATGCTGACCCACAGCCCCTGGTTGAGCTGCGGCATAAGCTGGGCCAGATATTGCCAGACGGAAGCTATCCAGTCCATTTACGCGCCCTCGCCGGAAAGCTCGGTAATCTTGGCACAGAACTCGGCAGTCCGCGAACCGGAACCCGGAGTGAGCAGGTCCTTGGGAGTCCCCTGCTCCACGATGCTCCCCTGCTCCATGAAAACAAACTCGTCGGCCAGGGAGGAGGAAAAGGAAATCTGGTGCGTGGCCATGAGCATGGTCATGCCCGCTGCCGCCAGGTCGCGAATAACGGCCAGAACTTCACCGATGAGCTCAGGGTCGAGCGCACTGGTGGGTTCGTCCAGAAGCATGACCTTGGGGTCCATAGCCAGGGCCCTGGCAATGGAAACACGCTGCTTCTGACCGCCGGACAGCTGGGCCGGATACAGGCTCGCCTTGTCTCCCAGGCCCACCCGTTCCAATTCCGCCATGGCCCGCTCGGTCGCATCCGCACGGCTCATGCGCCGCACCTTGATAAGGGCGATGCGCACGTTTTCCATGGCCGTAAGATGGTCGAACAGGTTGAAGTCCTGAAAGATCATCCCCACCTGCTGGCGGTATTCGTACAGTTCCCGTTTGCCGCTGAAAAGAATCTCGCGGCCGTCGAGCCAGATGCGGCCCTGGTCGGGTTCGTGCAGGTAGTTGATGCATTGCAGAAAGGTACTTTTGCCGCTGCCTGAAGGTCCGATGAGCACCTTGAGGCTGCCGCGGGGGAGGTCGAGGGAAACGCCTTTGAGCACCTCGTTGCCGCCGAGGATCTTATGAATATTCTCCACGCGGAGAATCGGTTGTTCTGCCGTTGGCATGCTATGCGTCCTTGTCTATTGCGTAAATCCGGCGACACGCAATTTGCGTTCGAGAAGACGCAGAGCCTTCACGCCGAAAAGAGTGAGTACAAAATAAATGGCCCCGGCCAGAATATACAGTCCCAGATGCTCGAAGGTGCGCGTGGCCACAAAGTGGGTCCGCGCCATTATCTCCGTAACTCCGATAACAAAAGCCAAAGCCGAGTCCTTGAGCAGGATGGAATATTCGTTGGACCATCCGGGAATGGCCAGCCGCAGGGCTTGTGGAAGAATAATGGTGGTGATGGCGGTAAAATCGCTCATCCCCAACGCACGCGCCGCCTTGAGCTGGCCCGCGGAAAGGGACTGGATAGCCCCCCGGAAAATTTGTGACTGATACGCCGTACTGGTGAGTCCCAACACGATGATTGCGGCCATGAATGCGCTGAGGTTGATACCGGTAAGCGAAAACAACCCGTAGTAAAAAAGAAATAGCTGCACCAGGATGGGCACACCCCGGAAGAACCATACGTACAGCCGCACCAGCCGTCGCACGGGCCGCGATCCGTACACCTGCCCAACGGCCATGGGGACGCCGAGCATGAGGCCGAGCCCCATGGCTCCGACCACAAGAAGAGCGGTGTTCAGCGTACCGCCCAGAATATAGGGCAGGGCCCCCCAGATTATTGAGAATACATTTTCCATAGGTCATTAAGCCTGGGTAACAACATGAAGGGCCGTACGACCCGTTTTACGGAAAGAAAGGTCCCGGGGCATTCCCCAGGACCTTTCCGAAAAAAGGCTGAGCAGAGTCCGTCCTACTGGAGGTCGTACTTTTTCTTGAGTTCTTTCCAGTGGGGGTCTTTCATAAGCATTTCAAGCCCCTTGTTGATCATTCCCAGCAGTTCCTTGTCTTCCTTGCGCACGGCATAGCCGTAGTTTTCGCTGGGCTGACCGAACTCGCCGATAACCTTGACCGGCTTGGCCTTGGCTACTTCTTCGGCAATGGTGTCGTCCATGGGGCAGGCATCTACACGGCCCATGACCATATCCTGAACGGCCAGGGGGGAGGAGTCATAGATGACCAGGGTGTAGTTGTACTTGTCCTTGTTTTCTTCGAGCCAACCCATGGCCGTAGTGCCACGCTGGACGCCGAGGCGCTTGTTGGTGGTCAGAAAATCGACGGCGGGAGTATCCACGCCGTTCTTTACAACCATGACCTGCTTCACGACCTTGTAGGGAATGGAAAAGTTGACGACTTTTTTACGTTCGTCGGTGATGCTCATGCCGGAGGCGATGAGGTCAATTTTTCCCGAAACAAGAGCGGGAACAATGCCCGACCAATCCATGGGCTGATGCTTGACGTCGAAGCCGAATTTTTCGGCAATCCAGTTCATGGATTCCACATCGAAACCGGCGGGCTGGCCGGTTTTGTCCACGTAGCCGTAAGGCGGAAAGTTGAGATCGATACCGTTTACATAGGTTTTCTTTGCCATGGCCGTTCCAGCCATTGCAAAAGTCGCCATCAGCATGGCACTGCAGATGATAGTGGCGATGCGTTTCACAGTTTTCCTCCAGGAAATGATGATAGAAAGTCCAATCAGGACGTCCTCGACTCCAGGCCGTATGTCCAAGCCTAGCGCATTATCAGACTTGTGCCCCGCCCGCAAGAACCAGACGCCCTTGCCTTTGCGCATCAGGGGACGTATGAAGCGGCATTCACGCCTATCTGGAGAAGTAATGATGCACCAAGATGCAACAGAACAATTTCTGAACAGTCTTCCGGAAATCAAGGAAGGCGAGTCGTTCCGCTTTGCCTGCCACCCGGCGGTCCAGTGTTTCAACGCCTGCTGTGGCGACCTGACCTTGCAGCTCACCCCCTACGACGTGCTCCGTCTGCGCCGGGGGCTGAACCTTTCCAGCAAGGACTTCATAGAGGGGCTGGCCGAAGTGCTGGTGGCGCCGGACACGGGATTTCCCGCGCTGAAACTGCGCATGAGCGAAAAAATGCACCACCCCTGCCACTTTGTGCGCGAATCGGGCTGTTCGGTTTACGAAAACCGGCCCGGTGCCTGCCGTACCTACCCTGTGGGCAGAGCCGCCAAGATGGGCGAGAACGGCCAGATAGTGGAACAGTTTTTTTTGGTACGCGAATCGCACTGTAAAGGCTTCAAGGAAAACAAGGAATGGACCATCGACGAATGGTTTTCCGACCAGGGTCTGGAGCCCTACAATGAATCCAACGACCGCTGGATTCAGATAATGGCCCGGCAGAAGCAGGCCGGGGGCAGCATCGACGCGAAAAAGGCCACCATGGTCCTCATGGCCGTGTATCAGGTGGACAATTTTCAGCGCTTTGTGCACGACATGCAGCTTTTCAAACGGCTGGACGTGGACGAAGCCCGGCAGAAAACGATTTTGGAAGATGAGGAAGCCGCCCTCAAGTTCGCCATGGATTGGGTGGAACTGGTGATCTTCGGTCAGTGCGACAACCTCGCCAGAACCGAAGGATAACACAAAATATCCAAGGGGATGCAATGGGCAGGGACTTCAAACTCCCCGAATGGGACATTGCCCTGGCCGCGCGGCGGCTGCTGTACCGTCCCGCCCTCACGTCTTCCCCGCTGCCTGGGGAGTACGGCCCGTCCCGCTCCCTGGCGGATTGGATAGACCGGCTGTCCGATCCTGCCCAAACGTCTGGCAGTACCCTGGCTGGCCCTGTTCTCTGCCGCTTTGCCGCAGACTTCCTGGCCGCCTACCTCCATCCGGAATTCATCCGCCGCGCTCCCGAAGACGCCGAAACCCGGCTGATTTTCGAACAATTCGTCCATCGCCGCCACGGAACAGCCAGCCTGGAAAACCAGAATGCATTGCGCAACCGTCTGCTGCGGCTCGGCTTTGCCCTGTGCATGGTGGCGGACCTGCCACGCACAGCCCACATTTTGGGCGACATCATCACCCGCCGCCTCGATCCCTCGCATTTTTCCGGCCGGTTCACTGCCCTGGACATTGGCGCGGGGACGGGCGTGCTGTCCGTTGCCATGGTCATCTGCGCCCGCAGAAACGGCTTCCAGAGCGTACACATCACCGCCCTGGAGCGGGATACCGAAGTAGCCGAATCCACGGATGCCCTGCTGCAAACCTTGGGTATCGGAAAGGTCGTCATGGCCGATGCCAAAGACCCGGCCGTGTATGAACGCATTCTGGACAAACGTTTTCCTATAGCTTTTGTCAGCAACGAAACCCTGCCCAGCCAGGGCCATCGGCTGTGGAAGGAAGACTTTGTGCCCATCAGCCAAACGCTGCTGAATGTGGGTGGGGAAACAGTGCGCAAGGCGGACTTTTTCCCGCTGAGCCTTGCCGCCACGGTCCGGGACAGGGCCGAACCTGTGGAGCTGTGCGCGGAAAACCGATTTGAAATTTCAGACAAGTACCCCATGCGTCTGATGAAGGCCTGGGGAATCCGCTTGCAGGACGGGCTGTGGTCTTTGGAACGCATTGGCGAACCGTTCCGACAATATGTATCGCCGGACTGGCTCCCGTTGTTGGGACGACGCTGGTAACAGGGGCTCAGACGGCTGATAAGGGCACGGTAGCGTCGTTGCTTCGGAAAACTCAAATCCTCGCGTACGTAAGAGTACGCGTCGGCCTTGAGTTTCCCTCGCGCCTAGCCCTCATCTCCTTCCTAGCCGCCTGTCATACGACGCTTTAAAGGCAAGAGTTGGCCTTTTTCAGCCGTCTGAATCGCCTCTCGTCCATAGTTCAACAAGCTTTCCGTTCACCAGCTCCGGTGCTTGCTGGTGCGCACCATGGCCGCATCCTTCCACCACCAGAAAACGTCCATCCTGGACCGTACCGGCAAGATGCTCCAGATGTTCCCGATGAACCAGCTCATCGTCACTGCCTGCCATGAACAGACAGGGCGCTGCAATGGCGGCCAAGTCGCGGTCCTCAAACTGCGGCTCGTTGCGCCAGCTGCGCGTTGTTTGCCGCACCAGGGCCTTCCAGTCCCCGCCGTGCGCCTGCATGTGGTTGACGCGCACGGCCTCTATAAATTCGGTGCGCCCCTCACGCTCCAGGCAGTCGGGATCAAAACTCGCGGCATTCTCCACAACAGCCGGGCTCACGCAACCTGATGTTCCTATCGTCGCCAGGCTGGCGAACCGTTCGGGCGCACGGCAGGCCATGTACAGGGCAACCGCCCCGCCCATGCTGTAGCCCACCATATGCACGCGCTCCAGATGCAGGGCGTCGCACAACAGCAGCATGTCGTCGGCAATGGAGGAAAGGGTCCAGTTTGGATAGCCCTTGCCTGCTGCCAGCCGGGTACGTCCGTGACCGCGCAGATCGGGAAACAGCCCCCGGCATTTTCTGTGAAAGGCGGTCAGCTGCGGACCGAAACCGATGATGCCGCGGGAAAAGGCCCCATGCAGAAAAAGCACGGTCCGGCCTGCACCCGTCTCCTCGTAAAACAAATCCAAATCGGCAAGACGAATGCGCGGCATGGCAACTCCGTTCAGAATTCACGATCCAAAAGCAGGTGGGAAAAATACCCGGCCACGGCAGCCAGATAAAAAGGAAACATGTGGTCCGCGGGAATTTTCAGTAAAAAAAGCGGCAAAAGAATAATGGGCAGAGGGACGAGCAGCATTGCCCACCAGGTATGGGTCCAGCCCCGATGGTGCCCAATGGCCGGCATCATACCGGCCAACCCCAGTACGGCAGCCCATTTATATTGCCCACGGGCCATGAGCACCAGATCCACCAAGACCAGCAGGCCGTAGTACAGACTCTGTCCCTTGGAATCGGTGTCCACGTCCGGGAAAAGCGCGGCAAGCACGCTGATGCAGATAAGAATGGCCCCCAAGGCGGGATTGGGTGCGTACCACCCGCCCCAGATCAGCAGGCCGAGAATAATGGCGGCGAACACTGCCCCGCCCGTCATATGTGCTTTGTATCCTGGCATGGGGGCGGACTATATCCACGTCGTCATTGGAAGGCAACGGAGCCCCGCTCGGGAGAATCCCCATACGGAGCGGGAGGCCGGACATTCCACCCGAAGGCCCGGCCTCCTGTCCGCGCTACTTCTTCAGCTGTTCAGCGATTTTTTCGGCAACCTTGCAACCGGACAGCAGCATGCCTCCGAAAATGGGCCCCATGCGGTGTGCCCCAAAGGTGGCGTTGGCCGCCATGCCCGAGACGTACACGCCAGGGAAGACCTCGCGGGTGTTGTCCACGGTGGTGGATTCGGCCTTGTCCGCCCACATGGAACGTTCGCCCTCGATGCCACCGGAGGGCGTGTTCAGGCGAATGCCGTTCTTGCGGACCAGTGTCTTGAGCACTTCGGTGTCGTGGCCGGTGGCCTCGATGAGGTACTTGCAGTTGAGCACCAGCGGATCAACGTGCAGCCCTGCTATTTCCACGGGAGAAGAGTTGATGACGATACCGGTCACGCGCTGATCATCGCCCGTTCCGCGAATGGCCACGTCTTCCACGCTCATGCAGTTGAAGAAACGGGTTCCGGCCAAAGCCGCCTTGGAAGCCAGGGTCGTGGTGGCGGTTACGGCGTCGGCAGTAAAGTAGCCCGGCGCGTATTCGTTGAGGGGCACGCCGATTTCCTCCAGCACGCCTTTGCCCTCTTCCTGCACCACGATGAAGTTGTAGGTCATTCCGCCGCCCCACATGCCGCCGCCGATACTCAGCTTGCGTTCGAAAAGCGCAACCTTGTATCCGGCGCTGGACAGTTTGTAGGCTGCGGTCAGTCCGGAAGGTCCGGCACCCACGATGGCTACGTCCAGATCCAGGCTGTCGCAGAATTTTTTGTGGAACTCAGTGATGATGGCTTCGGTGATGAGACGTTCGTCGAGTTGCATGGGAACTCCTTGCTGTGTTGCAGACAGCGGCCACGATCCGGACGGACCGCAGACGCGCACGCGAGACCACACCACAAGAACCCCGTCCGCAACCAGGCGCGGGCAGATGCAATTTACCGGAGAATATAGTGCCAGAGAATATTTGGGAGAAAGCTATGGGAGGCAGGCTGTTTTGAGTCAGACCCTTCATTCAGGCTCTCCGAATTCCCTACGGCAGTCCGAACTGCTTCAGGTTCTATGGGTATGATCTCAGCCCCACGAAGGCGGGGCACCCCAATCGGTCAGGCAAGGCATTACACCCATGTTCCCGGACAGGCAAGCTTTTCCCGTAAACGAAACGCCCTGGAAAGCCCGCCCTGTTTGCCACACGTCAACCAAAGCCGATTTGTTCGGGCAAATATAATTGCTCTCACCCCAGATTTTCTTATGTTGATACCAAACAGGTCAAGCAAAGGATCAAATTATGACTCAAAACTACACTGCTGATGAACTCGGGAAGCTGATGTCCGATTTCTACGGCTATCTGAAGGACAACGACAGCGTTAACCTTCAATACAAAAAAAAGTTCCTTGAGATTCTCAAGGGATACAGTGCCTTTGAGCGGCGATACCTGCTGACCCTGTACTATACCATTTATCTGGAAGGACAGCTGCAGGACGACCGGATTAACGCCCCCCGTTCCGAAGCGGATGTCGTCAACTGAGCACCTCCATCCATTACCATATGTTCCCCTAACCCCAGGACCGTGTCTGCCCGGCACGGTCCTTTACTTTTTGGGGCGCACCCAATGAACATCTTGACTTTGGGACCATGCTGAGCCACGCTTTTAAAATAGGATATCTCCCTGTGCCGAAACCGATGAAACAAACGGATATCCGGCGCAGGAGGTTGCCTGCATGATTTTTTTTGCCTGAAACGCCTGCAAGGCGGAAAGGCTCCAACGCACGCAGGCTCTCCCCAACATGCAACCATGGAGCAAGCCATGCTGAAAAAAACGTTCATCCTTGTTTGCGGCATTTGTATTCTTCTGCTGGCAAGCGCCCTGCATGCCCAGTCCAAAGGCGACGCCGACAGAGGACGCATTCTGGCCAAGGGCTGTGTCTGTCACAAAAACGGATTCGGCAGCATGAAGCAATCGGAATTTCTTAAGGCTATTGCGGATTTCAAGGCCCAGAAACGGGGCCCTCAAAAGATGGTGAACGTGGCAAAGGGCTTGCCGGATGCTGACGTGGCCGACCTGGCTGCTTTTTTTACATCAAAATAAGCAATCCTTATCCAACCATCCCCCGAAAACAAGCCAAGCCCCCGAAACGCCAGGTATGTGGCACTCCGGGGGCTTTTTCATGGTGATTCACAAGTCCCGCTCCTGGTAATGTCCTTACAATTTTTTACGCGACACCCTCAAATACACAGGGACCGTGTACGTAAGGCAGCTACACGCTGCCCAAATTCGTGCTGACC
Source organism: Desulfovibrio sp. 7SRBS1 (assembly GCF_049723905.1). NCBI lineage: Bacteria > Pseudomonadati > Thermodesulfobacteriota > Desulfovibrionia > Desulfovibrionales > Desulfovibrionaceae > Desulfovibrio > Desulfovibrio sp. 7SRBS1. Next base: position 1,495,955 of record NZ_JBJKFD010000001.1, read on the forward strand.
GCCTGCAGCAGCTCACCCCGAGTATTATAGACAGGTGAACTCTCCACCGCCACCAACTTGGCAGCCAGGCTTGGATCGCCAAGCACCTTCCGCGACAAGCGGCGCTTACGGAGTGCCTTCATTTCATCGGCCATCGATTCATTGCCGTCCTTGCGTACCGGAACCGACGCCTCGACCTTATTGCCTACCCTGGTAAACATGTCATTCAAAGCAAGAGCTTCCATGGTATCCTCCTGGGGTTTCCCCCGGGCCCTTCCTTGGGCTGTTTGTGACCTCCTACAATAATCTTATCGGACCATGTGGCTGAGGCTTTAGGTTTAAAAAATAAAAATGGATGTTTTGTTCCTCTTTCCTACTGCGGCTATGGGGGAATTGCCGTACAACAATACTGCCAGAAAGCTTTTACAAGAGAAAAAGCTTCCGCATGCCACATACATGCAAAAGACGCTCACCTCTTCGACAAAGAGGCAAGCGTCCATGCAACATTCCACAGAATACTTTTCTGCAGAGCTATTCAAAAACCTTTTTGGCATCGTCCTTGATTTTATCCACGGCCTGATCGACTTTCTTCCCCACCTTCTCGGCCGGTCCCTCGTCCGAACATCCAACCAGGCTCAAAGAAAACATTCCCAATAAAACAGCAACGATCAAAAAACGAAACGTGCGCACCATATTGTTCCTCCGTAACTTGTCAGAAAGAGCGGACAAATACATGCAAAGGGCAACCATGGCGAACAACAGACACGCCATGCCGCCTCCATCATCCGCCGGATGTGTGGGCAAGACTGAAAAAATGGTCATCAGCCTTTTACTCCCTTGCAAGGTTACATGTATTCGAGCGGGATAGCGCTATTATATTTTTCCAGGCGGCCAATATACGGGTTTCCGTTCTTGACAGGCCACGGTTTTCCATGCGAGAGGCAGTTCGTTACCTCAGGGCGGGGTGAAATTCCCCACCGGCGGTATTCCGGACAAATGTCCGGCAAGCCCGCGAGCGCCTTTGCCGCATGCAAAGGGTCAGCAGATCCGGTGAGATTCCGGAGCCGACGGTTACAGTCCGGATGGAAGAGGAAAACAGTCTGCTTACCTGCCGAAAGCGCAACCCCGCGCTGCTGGCTGTCCTTGTTTGGCAACGGCCAAGGACGGCGCTGTTCCCCACGCCCTGATTCTGGACACTCTCAACACATGGAGTTTGCCATGAATCAGAATCTTTTGGACGATTTCGGTACCCCTATGGAGCGCGTACAAAACGCCTTTGAAGCTGTCCGCCGTGGAGGCGGAGTGCTGGTTACCGATGATGCCGACCGGGAAAACGAGGGCGACCTGATTTTTCCTGCTCAGTCCCTCACCACCCAACAAATGGCCATGCTCATACGCGAGTGCAGCGGCATCGTCTGTCTGTGCCTGCCGGATGAAAAAATCCGGGAACTGGGTCTGTGCATGATGGTGGACGAAAATTGCAGCCGCTATCAGACGGCTTTCACGGTTTCCATAGAAGCCGCAGAAGGCGTTACCACGGGCGTTTCCGCAGCCGACCGGCTGACCACCGTACAGGCGGCCATTGCCGACAACGCCGGCCCTGAAAGCCTGAACAGCCCGGGACACATGTTCCCGCTGCGGGCCCGTCCGGGCGGCGTACTGGAACGCCGGGGCCACACCGAGGCAACGGTGGACCTGATGCGTCTGGCAGGGCTGAAGCCCTACGGCGTGTTGTGCGAAGTCACCAATGCGGACGGCACCATGGCGCGCCTGCCGGAAATCATCGAATTCGGCCACAGGGAATGTCTGCCGGTCCTTACCGTGGACGACCTCGCCCAATACCGTATGCAGATGGAAATGAAAAAAAAGGCGGTATAGCGGTCCCAAGCCGCCGCCCGAAGCACCGGCTGCTTTGACCTCCCTACCGCTTCGCCACAGCGGATCGCCCCCGGAAAGCGAACTTTCCGGGGGCGATCTTTTTTTTATGCGGCGGGCATAAAAAATCTAATAGCGTTCAAAACGGCCCTCTTCCCCCAGAACAACTTCAGCCCTTGTAGGGACGGGCAGGCTTGCACGATGCACTTCGTGCTTGTCCGCATCACCGGTGTTAAAGAACTCCATGGTCATTTGCAGTTGCTGTGCCTGGGAGGAAAGCTCTTCCGAAGTGGAGGCCATTTCCTCGGATGCCGAGGCATTGGACTGGATGACCTGGTCGAGCTGGCTTATCGCCTGATTGACCTGCCTCGCCCCGGTATTCTGCTCGTCACTGGCCGCGGCGATTTCCTGGATGAGTTCAGCGGTTTTGCGAATATCCGGCACCAGATCGGCCAACCGTTCCCCTGCCTCGTTCGCCACCTTGAGTGATGACGAGGAGACTTCGCTTATCTCTCCGGCTGCCTGTCCGCTCCTCTCCGCAAGTTTGCGGACCTCGGCGGCCACAACCGCAAACCCCTTGCCGTGCTCCCCGGCACGGGCCGCTTCGATGGCTGCGTTAAGCGCCAACAGATTTGTCTGCCGGGCTATTTCCTCGATAATCACAATCTTTTCCGCAATATCGCGCATGGCCTCCACGGTCTGCCCAACGGCCTTCCCGCTTTTGTCCGCATCTTCTGCGGCCTTGATGGCGATATGTTCGGTTTGGCGGGCGTTTTCCGTATTTTGCTGGATATTGGCGGCCATCTCTTCCATGGACGAAGAAATCTCCTCTATGGAAGCGGCCTGCTCTGTCGCCCCCTGAGACAAGGTCTCCGAGGAGGAGGCAAGCTCCTCACTGCCTGCCGCCACGTTGGACGCAGCCGAATCCACATCGCCCACAACCTCGCGCAGCTTGCCAACCATGGCAACCATTGCAGCGGAGAGTTGGCCGATTTCATCTTTCTGGTGAATCGCCGCGGTAACACTCAAGTCGCCACTGCCAACCCTTTTGGCAAAGGCCACGCCTTTTGCAAGCAACCCTGCAATCTGCGTCGCTATAATCCAGGCCAGGACAATGCCTATAACCAGGGCTACGCTGGCCATGATAAACACGCCCTTGCGTGTTACCTGCGCCTTGTTCAGCATTTCTTCATCCGTCAGTATGTTCTCGGCCACGACCTGCCGGGTCTTATCGAGAATCTCCTGTACTTTTTCCAGAGCGGGCTGGGTTTTTGTAGAATAGACCTTCATGGCAGCGGCCAGATTTGCCATCCGGGTGTCGTGCCATTTGATGAGCTGGTCGATGTACTGCAAGGTTTCTTCAGCCAGAGGCTCTGTGACCTTACGGTAGTAGGTTACAGCCTCTCCGCGTCTTCCCTCGGCCAGCAATTCGTTTATGGTCACAACCGAATCGTGGAGGGCCTTGTGAGGGGCGTATACTTTACGGACCAATTCGGCGAATTCGGGTTCAGCTTCCATCCGTTTTTGAATACGTTCGGAATAAAGCCACTTTCCCAGTCCGCACTTGTGCGGATCGGCCTGCACATCGCATCGCGTCATCTGAGGATTGAGCAGAACGCTTTTGACCTCACCGGTCCACTTGAGATGGTCCAACTCCTTTTCCCGGAGAAAGCTTCCCAGAGACGGATCAACATCTTTATAGAGTGCTCTGATTTCCTTGGCAGACTCGTGCAGTGCGGTATGAGGCCCTTCGATTTCCTGCATAAGGGGCTTGATGGCTGGCACCAGACGTTCCGCTTCTTTGCGCCCTTCGCCGTAATACCAAGCTCCAAAACCGCATTTATGCGGATCGGACTGCACATCCAGGGTATGCACGTTCACATCCGTAAGCAGGGCATTTACCTTTCCGGCCCAGCGAAGATGGTCCACTATCTTCTGAACGAACTCACCTCGTAATTTGTTTCCGGCAATAACCTCTCCGGCATTGCCGACAACATGTCCCAGCCCAGAAATAGCCCACCCCCCCAGCAGGCACAACAGCACAAGAACAACCCCAAAACCGAGGCCGAGTTTGAATTTAAGGCGCAAGTCATTCCACCATTGCATACACGACTCCCATATCTGGCCCTATTCCAGGCCAAGCTTCGAAATAAATTAGTCACACTTTTTCACGTTATTGAAATTATTAATATTATAATTTGCTCAATCCGGACGAGAGATATCAGACTTTTCAGCATCAGCCTTTTGCGTTATCACCGGTGCAGTCTGAAGAAACCATCCCGTCCTAAAGAATCATGGTCGGAGACGCAATACATTCGAGAAATCAAGCCGGAGGCAAAACATATGTGCGGAATCATCGGCTATGCGGGCCACAGACCTGCCGTGCCTGTTTGCATAGAAGGACTGCGCAGGCTGGAATACAGAGGATATGACTCGGCAGGTGTCGCTTTTGTCGAAGCGGGAGGCCTGCGGATCATCAAGCAAAAAGGAAAAATCGCCGAGCTGGAAAAAGATATCGCCGCCTCCGGCAACGTGATGCAGGCCATGACAGGCATAGCCCACACCCGTTGGGCAACCCACGGCGAACCGAATCAGGTCAACGCGCATCCGCACGTGGATGATTCCGGCAAACTGGCCATGGTCCACAACGGCATCATCGAAAACTTCGGCAGCCTGCGTCAGATGCTCCAGTCCGAAGGGCACAACTTTGTTTCCGAAACCGACACTGAAGTCCTGCTCAAGCTTATCAGCCGCGAGAAGAACGGCGAAAAATCCGTATCCAAAGCCATTTCCAAGGCCCTGCAGCAGGCCGAAGGCGCATACGCCATTGTTCTGGTAGACGCGGACCGCCCTGGAGAAATCTGGGCCGCGCGCAAGCACAGCCCCCTGGTGATGGGTCTGGGAACGGGAGAAAATTTTCTGGCCTCGGACATTCCGGCCTTTTTGCCCTACACGCGGGAAGTCGTCTTTATTGAAGACGGCGAGCTGGTGCACATCAGCGCCAACTCCTGGAAGGTAATGGACGCCGTGACTCTTGAGCCCGTTGCAAAGGAAGTGCACACCATTACCTGGGACGTGCAGGCGGCACAGAAAGGCGGCTACAAGCACTTCATGCTCAAGGAAATCTTCGAGCAGCCCCGGGTTATCCGCGATTGCCTGACCGGACGGCTGGACACCAAGGAAAAATGCGTCCGCCTGCCCGAGCTGGATACCTTGGAAGTTCCCAAACGACTGGTCATCGTAGCCTGCGGCACGTCGTATCATGCCGGTCTGTGGGGGAAATATCTTTTCGAAACCTGGGCGCGCATCCCCTGCGAAGTGGATATCGCCTCGGAATTCCGCTACCGCGACCCAATTTTATGCGAAGGCGATTTGGTGCTGTCCATCAGCCAGTCCGGGGAAACCGCAGATACACTTGCAGGCATGCGCCTTGCCAGAGAACAGGGCATTCCCGTTCTGGGCCTGTGCAACGTGGTCGGCTCCACGGTATCGCGTGAATCCGATGCCGTGCTCTACACCCAGGCCGGACCTGAAATCAGCGTGGCCTCCACCAAGGCCATGTGCAGCCAGCTGACCATGCTCATGACCATGGCCCTGTACTGGGGGCAGAAAAGCGGTTCCATCAATGCGCAGATCATGCAGCAGGCCGTGGACGGGTTGCACAACCTGCCCGAAGCCCTGGACGACGCCCTGCCCGCCATGCGCGAAACGGCCCGCACCATCAGCCGCAAATACGCGGACAGCCGCAGCTTCCTCTACCTGGGCCGCGGCCCCAACTATCCGCTGTCCATGGAAGGCGCGCTCAAGCTCAAGGAAATCTCGTACATCCACGCCGAAGGCTATGCGGCCGGGGAAATGAAACACGGCCCCATCGCCCTGATCGACCCGCACTTTCCATCCTTTGCCATTGCCCTGGACGACGACCTTTTCCCCAAGGTCAAATCCAACCTCATCGAGGTGCAGGCCCGCGGCGGAAAGATAGTGGCCCTGACCAACTCCGGCCTAGACCTGGACGTGGACGACGCCTGGATTCTCCCCCGCGCCTGGGGTCCGCTGTCCGCCTTCATGATTCTGCCCGCACTGCAGCTGTTTGCCTACGAAACAGCCGACTATCTGGGCAAGGACGTGGACCAGCCGCGCAACCTGGCGAAGTCGGTTACCGTGGAATAAATACATCTCCCGCAGCACTTGCTGTGAGAGATGAATGAAGTTCTTGATACGTCGCTTCCGATCGCCCCATGCATAGGGTGATCGGAAGCGATTTTTCATGTCCGGGGAAATACGAAACGTCAGAGACGAAGATATCCAGATGGCCCCAAAAAGAACATGAAAACAACAACACGGGTTACGCCATGATCTTCGCGGACTTTCCGAGACCTTTCCGCATCCGTTAATCGGCCTTTGCCAGCCAGCGTTTAACCGTATTTCTATCCACTTCCAGCCGGGCGGCGGTACGGGCGATGTTGCCATTTTCCATATCCAGCACCTTGGACACATAGTCGGCGACGAACTCCTTGAGCGGCTGGGGGCGTCCATGCTCGCCCGAAATGCGAAAAAAGTCGTCTGTGATCGCCCCCTCATTCCCGTTCTCCGGCATCTCCTGCAAAGGCAGCAGATGGCGCATGAGGGCCTGGTCCGGCATCCCCTGCAAGGCAATATATTTTTCCGCCATATTTTGCAGTTCCCGGACGTTTCCCGGCCAGCCATAGCCATCGAGCCTTTCCACGAGCCTGCGGTGCAGCTTGGTCGAAGAGCGATTTTCCTTGTTTCCCGATTCCAAATCAAATTCCGGCGGCAGAACCGAACGGTTCGGCCGTGCGGCATCCAGAAAATGCCTGAACAGAAAGGAAGCATCCCCTTCCCTGTCCCGTAACGGCGGAATGGTCAGATTCAGCACGTCCAGCCGGAAAAACAGATCGTCCCGCAGCTTCCCCTTGCGCACCTCCTCGCGGGGGGAGCGGTTGGTGGCGGAAATGACCCGCACATTGACGGGAATAACTCTGTGGTCGCCGATGCGCATGATTTCCCGGGCCTGCAGGGCGCGCAACAGCTTGGACTGCAAAAAGACGTCCATTTCCGTGATTTCGTCGAGAAAAAGCGTGCCTCCGTTGGCCAGCTCGAAAAGCCCGGTCTTGCCGGTGCGCAGTGCCCCGGTAAAGGCTCCCGGCGCATAACCGAACAGTTCGCTTTCCAGAAGCGAACCGGAGAGCGCAGCGCAGTTCACAGGCACGAACGGCCCGTCGGCCAGTGGACTTTCGTTGTGGATGCTCTGGGCGAACAACTCCTTGCCGGTGCCGGTCTCCCCCTGAATCATGATGTTGCAGTCTGTCCGGCTGTACTGCCGGGCAACTTCCACCACGTCACGCATGACCTCGCTGCGATAGATAATGTCCTCGAAAACGTACTTGGCATAAAAACCCTTTTCCAAAAGCTTCTGCCGAATGGCGTTTCCAGCCTCTTCAATGTGCTCCACTTTTTGAAAAAGAATAACCGAAGAGGAGACCCCGTCCTTGGGCTTTATGGTCACGTGTTCCACGGCAAAACGGGTGTTGCGCCGGTTGACCAGGATGTTCCCCACGCTTTTTCTGGCAGAGCGGGCCTCGTCCAACTCTTCGGCTTGAAAAATCTCGCGATAGGACCTGCCGATAATGGATTTGCGCGAATCACGCAGCAGGCGGCAGCCGTGCTGGTTGATCTCCTCGATCCGGCCCCGGCTGTTGATGAGCATGGCTCCTTCCTTGGTGCAGTTGAGCACGGCGGAAAGCTTCTCTGCGTTGACGATATGCTTGTGCAGATTGTTGAGCACCAGCATGGCCTGTTCAAACGCGTCCACAATGGTTTCCATGCTGGATTCAATGAGGTGAAAATTGAGCTCGTGACGCTTTGCCATGCGCACGGACACGGCATCGCCAATGACCACGTCCGGCTCCCAGGCCACCACTTCGGCCGTTACTGTATCCAGACCCTGGCTGCCGCTGACGATGAAGGTCCGGTGGACGCGTCCCAGAATGTCACAGACCGGCTGCACCAGACTGATGAACTGACGAAACCCCACAATGGCGATTTTCGTCTCCGCAGTGGTATTGGCGTGAACATACTCCAGCACCTTGTAGATGGACCCGCCCACTTCGATGACCTCAATGCCGAGCGATTCCCTGATAAGCCGGGCGGTTCCTCCCCGGCTGATAATGATCTTGGCGCCCTCGCTTATGGCTTTGCGCGCCGCGGCAACCCCGGATTGCAGGTCGCCCACGTAAGTCCGGGCCGGATAGCCGTTGGTTTCTATGATGCTCTGGGCCTTGGTGCGTATATTCTGGTACGGGGCGATAAAGGCGATATCCATACAGTCCTCACGAAATTGAAACCTCATTGTCGTGGCACAGGCGGCTTTGTGACCAGCCTGCCCACAATACGATGCAAAATGCACAGGTGACATATGCATTTTGCATAGCAATCCGTCAATCTCTGGCCTCCAAAAAATCCTGCAATCCTGATTGTATGCGTCCTTTCTCTCCTGGCATGGCCTTTGCTAAATGCGGGCACCATGGCTGGCCGACATGACTTTTCAATGCGGCCTCCCGCAGAAAGAAACAGCGCAAAGGAAGTGAAGAAATAATGCGAATTTCCACAGAATTATGGCTGACACTGTTTGTCTTCGCCCTGAGTTCCCTGGCCGCCTTTCTCACATACAGCCTCCCCACCACCGGATTGAGTACCGAACTGGGCCCGGCCTTTTTCCCATGGATAACGGTCATCGGCATGTTCCTCTTTTCCGTGCTACTGCTTGTGCGCTCCATCTGGAACAAACAGATAGTCAACGGTGAAACACCCAGCATCAACTGGAAACTGCTCGCCAAGCTGGCCCTGTTTCTCGTCTACATGGGGCTGTATGCCACCTTTTATGTTCAGGTCGGCTACCTGATCAGCACCGGAATTTTCTTCGTTTTGGCAATGCTCACACTGGGGGAACGACGTCCGCTTCACTTCCTGGTCATCCCCTTGATCGTAACCGGAGGCGTTTATCTGGTGTTCACACAAATTCTCAACGTCTACATTCCATAAAAAATTTCCATAATTCGTTTTGGCAAGGACCGGCGGCTCATTCCCCGGTCCGGGGTACTTCCTTAACACTCGAAGGAGAACAGAATGAAACGATTCATCTTATCGGTCCTTTGCTTCTGCCTGGTACTTTCGTTCGGCGCTACAGCCAACGCGGGCGACTTCCCCGATCATCCCATCCAGATCGTAGTACCGTACTCCGCAGGCGGCGGAACCGACCTCTCCGCCCGGGTCATGGCCAAAGTCATTCGCAAGTATATCGGCGTCCCCATGATTGTGGTGGACCAGCCGGGCGGAAGCGGCGCCATCGGCACCAGCGGCGTAAGCCACTCCACGCCTGATGGCTACACCCTGGGCATGGGCGCGCAAGGCCCGCTGACCATGCTGCCCTGCTACGGTGGAATCGACTACAACAAGGACTCCTTCGACTACCTCGCACTGATGGGCCGCAACCTCATTCTGATAGCCGTCAACAAGGACGCCCCCTTCCAGGACGGCAAGGCTTTGATCGAATGGGCCAAGGCCCACCCCGGTAAGTTGACCGTAGGCGTATCCGGCGCAGGCGGCGCTCCCCGCATCGCCATGGAGGGCTTTGCCGCAGCCGCCGGAATCAAAGTGAAGTGCATGCCCTTCAACGGCAGCGCTCCCGCCATCACCGCCTGTGTTGGCGGACATATCAACGCAGTGGCCGCCCACCCCGCCGAGCTGGTCAACCAGGCAAAGGCCGGTAACATCAAACTGCTCATGATCATGGAACCTGAACGTATCGCGCTCTTTCCCGACGTTCCCACCACCAAGGAACTGGGCGTGGACTTCACCTGGGCTGCCTGGAAAGGCGTGATCGCCCCCAAGGGGCTGCCTGCCGAAGTCAAGGCCAAGCTGGAAGACGCGCTGAACAAGACCTTTCACGATCCAGAATTCCTCAAAAAGATGGAAAACCTTGGTGAATTTATCGATTACCGGAACGGCGAAGGCTTCAAGCAGTTGGTGGAAAGAGACTCGAAAGTGGCCGAGAAGGTCATTCGCTCTCTCGATATGTACGGCATGAACGAACAGAAAAAATAAACTGATTCCCCCCGATAGTCCCCTTCCGGAGTCTCACCCCTCCGGGGGGGACAACTTAAAACGACGCACGCGGCAACTAAGGAACACACATGGACTACATGCAAGCAATCCTCCAGGTCCTCCAGCCCGAAGCTTTATGGGCCACAGGTGTGGGTACGCTGGGGGGCATTCTCATCGGCGCCATGCCCGGGCTTACCGCTACAATGGGCGTAGCCCTTCTCATCCCACTCACTTTTGGAATGCCTCCGGTGGAAGGCCTGAACATGCTCATCGGCATCTTCATCGGTGGCATCTACGGCGGCTGCGTCTCTTCCATCCTGGTCAAGACGCCCGGCACTCCTGCCGCAGCAGCCACGGTTCTGGACGGCTACCCCCTGGCCCAAAAGGGCGAAGCGGGCAAGGCGCTGGGCATGGCCACCATCGCTTCCTTCATCGGTGGCATCATAAGTACCGTCATCCTGGCCTGCCTGGCTCCACAACTGGCCGGAGTGGCCCTCAAGTTCGGCCCGTCGGAATACTTTTCCATGGCCTTGTTCGGCCTGACCATCATCTCCAGCCTGTCCGGCGACATCATAAAGGGCATCCTTTCCGGCCTGCTGGGCATATTTCTGGCCTGCTTCGGAGCCGACCCCATCAGCGGCTCCCTGCGCTTCACCTTCGGGCTCACCGGCTTTTCCTCGGGCTTTGCCTTTGTTCCCGCGCTGATAGGCCTGTTCGCCGTATCCGAGGTCTTTGTTCAGCTGGAAAACATTCTGGACGACAAGGTCAAGAAGATTAAAATTTCCGGCGTCTGGCCCAGCAAAAAAGAATTCAAAAGCTGCATCCCCACGCTCATTCGCGGGTCGCTCATCGGCACCTTCGTGGGCATCATTCCCGGCACCGGTTCCGGCACTGCCTCGTGGATCAGCTACAATGAAGCCCGGCGCGCATCCAAAACACCGGAAAAATTCGGCACCGGCCTCGTGGAAGGCGTCGCAGCCACGGAAAGCGCCAACAACGCAGTCTGCGGCGGCGCACTGGTTCCCCTGCTGGCGTTGGGCATCCCCGGCGACGTGGTCACCGCCGTACTCATGGGCGGACTGATGATTCAGGGTCTGGCCCCCGGCCCCATGCTCTTCCAGGAACATCCGGAAGTCATCGTGGGCATCTTCACGGGCTCGTTTGTAGCCAACATTTTCATGTTCATCATCGGCATGATCGGGATCAAGTACTTCTCCATGATCCTGAACATCCCCAAGAAACTGCTCACAGTAGCCATTGTGGTGTTCTGTTTCATCGGCTCCTACTCCATCAACATGAACACCTTCGACCTCTACACCATGCTGGGCTTCGGTGTGCTGGGCTATTTCATGCAGAAGTTCAACTTCTCCCAGGCTGCCTTGTGCATTGCTCTTATCCTGGGCCCTCTGGCCGAGTCCAACCTGCGCCTGGGCCTGCTGGGCACGGACAACGACGTCCTGGCTTTTTGCGCAAGCCCCATCACAATCGGTTTCCTGCTTTTGTCCGTCTTTTCCCTGGTTTGGCCGCTGATCCGGGCCATGCGTGAAAAGGCAAAGGCCGGGGCGCAACCCACAGGCACTTCCGCCAACTAAAAGCAGCAACACCATGAACAACACCATAGCCATAATTGCCGACGACCACACCGGAGCTGCGGATTCGGCCATCCCTTTCGCCAAGACGGGAGGCCGGACCTCGCTGCTGCTGGACCATACGGAACTCGACACCAGGCTCGCCGACCTGGACGCGGTGGCCCTGTCCACTGAATCCAGGTTTCTGCAGCCGGACAAAGCCGCCACGCAGGTTGCGGACATTATTGCCCGGTGCAGGAAGTCCGGCGTGAACCGTTTTTTCAAAAAAGTCGACTCCACCATGCGCGGCAATCCAGGAAGCGAAGTTATGGCGGCGTTGCAGGCCACGGGCTGCCAGGCAGCCCTGGTCTGTACGGCCATGCCCGAGGCTGGGCGGACCTGCCGGGACGGAGTCATCCTGCTGGATGGAGCCCCCCTGCACACCACGCATTTCGGACATGATCCGTTTCATCCCCTGTCCACTTCAACCATCTCCCAATTGCTGGGCAGGCAATGCGACCTGTCCGCCGGTTCCCTTTCCCTGGACGATCTGCGCGGTCCGGCCGAAGGGCTGGCCGCGCGCGTCCACCGGTTACTGGACCAGGGATGCGCCCTGCTCATCGCCGACGCCGAAGACTCCGCCGACCTGCAGCGCCTGGGCGAGATTCTGCACAGTATGCCGCAGTTATTGCCCGTGGGCGCTGCCGGACTTGCCAGAGCCTTGGCCAAGTCATTTGCCAGCTCTGCCCAAAACACGCAGCCCGAGGCCATGCAGAACAGACAGGCCCCGCATGGCCGCATGCTGGCTATTGTGGGCAGCCTCACCGGTGTTTCGCGCAATCAGGCCGACGTGGCCTGTGCCGAGGGACGGTTCGTTCCCCTGGAACTTGAACCGGACGCCGCCTGCGCAGACCCGCAAAAAGAGTACGCACGGCTGCTGCGCGAGGCCTGCGCCGCGAACAACGCCAACCTACTGCTGCAAACCAAGGCGCTTACGGAACCGCTGCAAAAATCGGGAGCCGACGGCCAGCGGGTGGCGGGACTTCTGGGACAGGCTGCCAGGACAATCTTTCGCAACTGTCCGTGCGAGATCATTTTTTCCACAGGCGGCAACACCTCCATGGCCATTGCCAAGGCCATGGGCATTACGTCCGTGACACTGTGGGAAGAACTGCTGCCCGGCGTGGTGCTCGGCTCGTGCCAAGTGCCCGACCACGGACAGTGTTGGTTCATAACCAAGGCAGGAGGCTTCGGCAGCAGCTCCCTGCTGTTGGATCTGGCCGCCCGTTTTGCTTACTCCCACGCAACAATAGAAGGGTAGAAGAATGCATACACGCCCCGTTCTCGGCATCACCATGGGCGATCCCGCGGGCATCGGTCCGGAGATCATCGTCAAAGCCCTGTCCGAGCCGCATATCTACGAAATCTGCCGGCCTGTCGTTCTGGCCGACGTCGGGGTCATGCGCCGTGCCATCAACGACATCGTCAAAGCCGACATGGACGTCCAGATCGTCCGCAAAACAACCGACGGCCTCCTTGGAGTAAAGGGCGAACTCGGCACCATGGACGTGCTTCCCCTGGAAGGGCTGGAAGGAGATCTCGCCCTGGACGACATTGCCCTGGGCAAGTTGGACTCCCGTTGCGGCAACGCCGCCTTCCGTTCCGTGGAGACGGCCATCAAGCTGGCCATGGACGGCGTCATCGACGGCACGGTTACGGCTCCCCTGAACAAGGAAGCCATGAACATGGCCGGTCATCACTACGACGGGCACACGGAAATTTACGCAACCCAGACCGGTTCCAAACGCTACTGCATGATGCTGGCCGACGGCGACCTGCGCGTGGCCCACGTGACCACGCACATGCCTCTGGCAAAAGTCGGTCCTTCTCTGACCGTGGAACGCATCCTCGACGTCATCCGCCTCGGCCACGAGGCGCTCGTAAGCCTGGGCATCAAATCTCCACGCATCGGCGTGGCCGGATACAACCCCCACGCCGGGGAAAACGGCCTGTTCGGTACCGAGGAGCAGGAAGTCATTGCCCCGGCCGTTGAAAAGGCCCGGAGCGAAGGCATCGACGCCAGCGGCCCGTTCCCTCCGGACACGATTTTCTGCAAAGCCCTGGGACGCGGCTACGACCTGGTTGTGGCCATGTATCACGACCAGGGGCACATCCCCATGAAGCTCCTGAGCTTCAAGTACGACGACGCCACTGGCAAATGGTCCGGGCTGACCGGCGTCAACGTGACGTTGGGGCTGCCCATCATCCGAGCTTCCGTGGACCACGGCACCGCCTTTGAAAACGCGGGCAAAAACGTGGCCGGGCACACGAGCATGAAAAACGCAATCGAATACGCGGCAATGCTGGCCTCGGGCCGCAGCGCCGAATAAAACCGCGCCTTCCCCGAGGGGGAGGCACAAGGATACATAATTATGACACACTTCAAATGCCTGCTGCCCACCGGAATCGAATTCGGCCCCGGAAAGATAAGCAGCCTGTCCGACATTCTCCCCGGCGGCGACACGCTGCTGCTCACTGATAAAGGCGTGGCCGCAAGCGGCATTGTCGACAAGGTCGCGGCCCAATGCCAGGCCGTGTCCGGCAAGGTTCATCAATTCATGGACATTCCGCCGGAACCGTCCGAAGACCAGGTCACCGAGGTGGTGGCCAAGCTCTCCGAGCTCAACGTCTCGGCCATCGTGGCCTTGGGCGGCGGCAGTGTCATGGACATGGCCAAGCTGGTGGGTGTGATGCTCAACGGCGGACCGACCATGCAGGACCTGTTCGACGGCAAGCTGCCCCGCAAACGCGACCTGCCGCTGGTCATGATTCCGACCACGGCCGGAACCGGCTCGGAAGCCACTCCCAACGCCATCATCTACCGTCCTTCCCAACAGCTCAAAGTGGGCATCGTCTGCGACGCCTTCATGCCCGACCGGGTCATTCTCGACCCCGAGCTGACCACCGGACTGCCCGCAGCCATTACCGCCTCCACAGGCATGGACGCCCTGTGTCACGCCCTGGAATGCTACATTTCCAACAAGGCCAACCTGCTCAGCGACGTACTGGCTGTGGAAGCCACCCGCCTGATCTTCAAAAGCCTGAAGAAAAGCTACACCAACGGCGGAGACCTGGAAGCCAGGGCTGACATGCTGCTGGCCTCCTTTTACGCAGGCATCTGCATCGCATCTTCCGGGACAAACGGCGTGCACGCCCTGTCCTACCCCCTGGGCGGACGCTACCGCATTCCCCACGGTGTTTCCAATGCCGTGCTTCTGGCACCGGTCTTTGCCGCCAACAAGGACGCCTGCATCTCCAAACTGGCTTCCATCGCCCCCCTTTGCGGCAAGAGCATGGACGGCACAAACGACGCACAAAAGGCCGATATCTTTGTCCAGGCCCTGGAAGAACTCAGCCGCGATCTGGGCATCCCGGCCCACCTGAGCGAACTCGGCGTGCCCGCCGAAGACCTTGACGACATTGTTGAGGCCGCCCTGCAGGTCAAACGCCTGCTGGACAACAACCCCAAGACACTGACCCGCGAAGATATCCGCGCCATCTACACCAGCATCCTCTAACAAGAACGGATCATACAATGAAAGAACTGCTTCCCTTTGTAGCGCTCGTTACCTGCTTCGACGAAAACGAAGCAATTGATTACGCGGCTGTCCGCAAACAGGTTCGCCGTCAGGTGGCCGCCGGAAACAACATTCTGGCCTGCGGAACCAACGGCGACTTCACCAGCCTGACTTTTGCGGAAAAGGTCCGCATCTGCGCCGAGGTAGTGGAAGAGGTTGCGGGCAAGGTCAAGGTTTTCGTCAACGCGGGCACACCCTCGTCCTACGAAACCGTCATGCTGTGCAAGGAAGTCGCCACCCTTGGCGTGGACGGCATAGCGGTCATCACCCCGTACTTCATCGGCTGCACCCAGGAAGGCCTCTACGCCCACTACAGCCGTGTTGCGGACAGCGTGGACAAGCCCATCTATCTGTATGACATCCCGGCCCGCACCCAGAACCACATCGAACCGGAAACATGCGCCCGCCTGGCCGATCATCCCAACATCCTGGGCATCAAGGACAGCGGCGGAGGCAAGGAATCCCTGGACGCCTACCTGGAAATCGCCCGCGGCCGCGACGACTTTGACGTTTTTTCCGGTCCGGACTCCCTGATCCACTACGCCCTAAGCCAGGGCGCCGGCGGCTGCATCTCGGGCCTGGGTAACGTCATGCCCGACACCTTGAACGCTATCTGCAAAAGCTATGAAAAAGGCGATGTGGAAGGCTCTCTCCGCCACCAGGAACTGTTCACCCAGCTGCGTGTGGACCTGTACGGACTGGGCTTTGCCCCGGCCATGGTCAAACGCGCCCTCTATCTGCTGGACAGCAGTGTAGGCGCCAGCCGCCAGCCGGCCCTGATCCCCACACCGGAACTGGACGAGAAGATCAAGGCTGTTCTGAACAAATTCGAAATCGAAGTGTAGTTTTTGCCTGATCGACTGGCCCGGAGTCAGCCAGCTCCCCTGACCTCTTTACGCACCCCATCCACACGACCCACCGGGGTCAGGGGAGCTTCTTCCGCCCAGGCAGGCACGAACCACGTAAACCGGCGTATCACACGCCACGAGGACCGCTTATGACGACCATCGTCACTACCTCGCCCGCATTCGGAACCATCGGCCGCGTTCCCGAAGCCATTGCAGAACGCGATTGGACCCTGATCCGCTGCACCGACACCGACAAGCCGCAGGGCGGCGTCGGCGAGCACCTCGACACCATGGAAATCATGGTTGTCGGCCTCATCGGTGCGGACAAAAACCTCATAAACAACGCTCCGCGTCTGAAGGCCATTCTCAAGCACGGTGTGGGCGTGGACAATATCGACATCCCGGCAGCCACAGCCAAGGGCATTCCGGTCATCAACGCACCCGGAACCAACGCCAACGCCGTGGCCGAACTGGTGCTTGGCAGCATGCTCTCCCTGGCCCGGCGCATCCCCATGGTGCACAAGGTCGTGGTGGAAGGCGGCTGGCAGCGCCATGTGGGCTCGGAAATCGAAGGCAAAACCCTGGGCATCGTGGGCCTGGGCTGCATCGGCCGTAGCTTGGCTGCCAAGGCCGTGGCCCTGGGCATGCGGGTTGTGGCCTCGGACCTGAAGCCGGATATGGAATTCGTGGAAAAACACGGCATAGAACTGCGCTCGCTCGACGAACTGCTGTCGGAAGCGGACTACGTGTCCCTGCACGTCTTTGGCGGCAAGGACAACAGCAAGCTTATCGGCGCGGAGCAGATCGCCCTGATGAAGCCCACGGCCTACCTGCTCAATTTCGCACGCGGAGAAATCGTGGACTTGGACGCCCTGGCGGCGGCCCTGGACAAGGAAGAACTGCTGGGCGCGGCCATCGACGCCTACGAACAAGAACCTCCGGACATTTCGCATCCCATTTTCAAACATCCCCGCGTGGTCTTCACCCCGCACTCCGGGGCAGACACCAAGGAATCCGTGGAACGCATGGGCCTGATGAACGTGCAGGACATAGACGCGGTCTTGGCGGGCGAGCCCTCTCCCAGAGTGCTCAATCCCGAGATCTACAAATAAACGACCCTACTCCTGCTGATGGAGACCTCTCCTGATGCAGTCTCCGGGCCGGGCGTATCGGCAATGCGTCCGGCCTGGAAATTCTCTCTCCCCTTGCCATCCGTTACTCGCCTCCGCCCAGCCGCATGCCACATGCCACATGCCACATGCCACTTGGTAAGATCGATGAATCTCCAAGAGATACACATAAAAGTCGCGTCACAGTGGATTATTTATGACATTAAACGAGAAAATAGCCCGAAAAATATCACCATGGAATTATTTTACCAAAACGATCAAGATACTCAAGACCAGGCCGGGCCGATTTATCAAGCAGCACCTGCACTATCATTGGCACTGTTTCTTCCATAGTATATGGGGCATCATTTCCACCTAATGAGGTCTTAATCCAACCCGGTGCAATTAAAGCTAATGCCCGTGATTTACCTGCTTGTTCCTGCCGGGCGGCAAAACATTTCATATACATGTTCAATGCGGCTTTACTGCCGCGGTATACTTCACGCATTCCTTTCGTGTTATCGGTGATACTGCCTTGTCCGGAAGACATAATGCCAATCAGCCCCTGTTTTTTTACATTGTCCTCCAAGCTTTCAACAACGCGCATGGGGCTCAGTGCATTGGTTACCATGACATTGACGAAATCGTCAGTATCCACTTCTCCGATGGTTTGATCCGGATCCCGATTAGTAGTTCCAGCGTTGACAAACAACATATCCAGTTGTGTCCCAGCCAGACGGTCATGGAGTGAAATAATCTGGGATTGTTCGCAAATGTCCAGCTGTTCAATCTGAACGCGCCCGGCGTACTGCTCAGATAGGTCATGTAACTGGGTATGTTCCTGGCCGCGGACAGTGCCAATTACATTCCAGCCGCGGGTTAAAAATTCAACGGCCATGGCATGTCCCAGGCCGCGAGAGGCACCAACGATGAGAATTATTTTTGCATTATTCATGTAAACTCCTTAAATTTTATATATTGGGGTTGTTTGGGATCTATTTATCCTGTTGGATAAACTATAAACTCATGGGGAAAACTGCGGAAGACGCACCATTTGCACTAATAAGTTGCATGGTACGCCATCTCATAAAAGGTGAAAGGTCAAATATGAGTCCTTATTCTGATTTTAATCTTCTGATTGTTTTGGATGCTTTGCTATCCGAGCAAAGTGTTGCGGGGGCGGCGCGGAAATTGGGGCTAAGCAGTTCTGCCATGAGTCGCGCTTTAGGAAGGTTACGGAATACGACAAAGGACCCGCTGCTGGTTCGAGCGGGAAGAAAAATGGTGCTGACCCCCTATGCAAAGTCCATTTGCGAACGTGCCCACTCCGCAGTGCTAGAGGTTAATACGTTATTACAGCCAGTGCAGCAGGACTTTGATGCAAAAAAGCTCACAAAGACCTTTTTAATTCGGAGCAATGCCGGGTTCATCGAACTCTTTGCCGCAGAGCTGATTGCTAAGGTTGCTCACAGTGCGCCAGGCGTACGGTTAATATTTTTGCCCAAGCCCGAAAAAAATACACGACCACTGCGCGAGGGAGAAGTTGACTTAGAAATCGGGGTGGCTGGAGAGATGGGACCGGAAATCCGCCTGCAAACATTGTTTAGCGATCACTTTATCGGAGTGGTTCATTGTAATCATTCCCTGGCCCAGAAGCAAACGGTTACCCCTAAACAGTATTGCGCCTACGGCCATGTAGTGACCTCCCGTCACGGCAAAGCACGAGGTCCTGTTGATGAGGCGCTGTCAAAAATAGGGCTGCAGCGAGAAATCACCGCCGTTGTGCCATCCTTTGCTGCCGCATTAAAGGTTGCGTTACATTCCAAGATGATCGCCTTAATCCCATATTCATTTTTTACCGGAATCGTGCGACACCAAGAGATAGCCAATAGGTATCATGCTTTTGATCTCCCCGTGCAAACCAGTGGCATAACCATCTCCCAGATGTGGCATCCGCGGTTGCAAGCTGACCCTGCGCATCGCTGGTTTCGCAAAATAATGTTGAACGTATGCAAAACACAAATTGGCTGACGGGTGAATTTAATACAATTTTGACTTGTACCGATGAATTATGACAATCAAATTCACTTTATTACCACGATATTTCTATTTCATGCAGTAGAAGTATAGTGAGTCTTTTGTCTATTATCGGTCGCTTTTTCTAAAACTCTCCGCCCACAATATACAGGGGTGACCCCTTCCTTTTGTTTCAAGTCATTTCCCTGAGATTACTGCAAGCTCCCCGACGAAACATCAAAACACCGGCCCCCCACAACGTTCCCACAAGATCCCGTATAAAACCGGTTGATCCCGGCATAGACCAATCCCCTCACATTCAGTGCCTCGTCACGTGGACTCGTCTCCCCGGTACAAACGAAAACTGCCTTATGGGGTAAACAATTGTTACACACAATCATAACCTACAAAAAAGTAGGAAATTCGCCTCCATACCCTCGCCTTCCGGCTCCCGGGGAAACCAATAAGGCACGGTATTCAGGTAATTACGAATGTCGAAAGGACTAGACATTCGGTTTGACCTATGCTGATATCCCGCAAAATTCGGGAAGAAGTGCGGAACTCCGTTCCAGAAGCACCATCCGGGATAGCGAAAAGCAGATGACGAAAGCCTTTTCGACGTGTCCCAGGATTCCTCCCAAAGCCATCCAAGAGCAGGACTTTGGTCGGGAAAACGGCGTTTATCTGACACCAACTCCTCGTCGGTACGTTTTCCCTCGCACCTTGCCGGGTAAAGCCGCAGGTCCGATTTCCTGAGGTTTATCACCGGGAAAGCTCTTAGTTACATATAGCCTCGCTGCAGTATCGGCCGGAGTGCCTTATCGTGCCTTGGTCCCGTTCGTATGCAGCGGTAATTTCTGGAGGTTGGAGAATGGTTCATGCTGAATACTAAAAAACGGCCCGCGTTCAACACACGCTGGACCCAGATAGTGTTTGTACTTTTGGTTTCCGTATTCATGCTGTCGGCGGTTTCCGCTCAGGCTGCCAAGTTCAAGAAAGAATACAAAATGCAGGTAACGGTCGGCCCCAAACTGTATTGGGGCATGGGCGCTACCAAATTTGCAGAGCTGGTAAAGGAAAAGACCAACGGGCAGATCATCGTCAAGCCCTACTTCGGCTCCGCCCTGCTCAAGGGGGCCCAGCTGAAAAGCTCACAAATGGTGGCCAAGGGTGTCATCGACTGTGCTTTGGATTCCACCATCAACATCAGTCCGGTCATCCCCGAAGCCAACATTTTCCACCTTCCCTTTTTCCTCAACACCTTTGAAGCGCTGGACAAGGTAAAATTCGGCAAGGCCGGAGAAGCCGTGTTCAAAGCCATGGAAGCCAAGCGCCTGGAGCCTCTGGCCTGGGCGGAAAACGGTTTCCGCCAGCTGACCAATTCCAAGGTTCTGGTCAAAACGCCTGAAGACATGAAGGGATTGCGCGTCCGCGTGGTGGGCAACCCCCTGTTCATCGATACCTTCCGCCAGTTGGGCGCCGACCCCGTCAACATGAACTGGGGCGATGCTGTGGCAGGCTTTCAGCAGGGTGTTGTGGATGGTCAGGAAAACCCCATGGGCGTTCTGGTTCCCATTCAGATTTACCAGTACCACAAGTACGCAACCCTGTGGAACTACGTGGTCGATCCGCTCATCATCTATTGGAACCAGCGGGAATGGAAAGCCTTCCCCAAGGATATTCAGGATGCCATCATGGCCGCCGCCAAGGAAGCCGGACGCTTTGAAACGGCTCTGAGCCGGGCCGGGCTGGACGGCGAGACGTCCCTTAATATTCTGAAAAACGAGTTCAACTACTCCATCGAAGTACCCGACCCCATCGCCTTTCTCGAATCCAAGGGCATGGAAGTACACGAGCTAACTCCCGAAGAACTGGCTGCCTTCAGTGAAGCCACGCGTCCTGTGTACGACAAGTGGATCAAGGAAATTGGCCCTGAAGTATACGAAAAAGCCAAGGCTGACCTAGGTCGCTGATATACTCCTTTGGTCTTGTGTTATCTCTGCCCCGGGAAAACACTTTCCCGGGGTTTTTTGTTATGCAGGATTTCCCCCCGGAAATCCGAAGTCGGAGTAAACTCATGAAAAAGATGTTGTGGGGCTTCCGCCTCGACCATTGGCTCGTAGCCATATTCATGGCGACAATGGTCATCATTGCATTTCTGAATGTGCTGAGCCGGTACATTTTTCACTTTTCCCTGGCCGCCACAGAGGAAATCACCATCAACCTGTTTGTCTGGGTCACCACCATCGGCATCGGCATTGCGTTTGAGCGCAGCGGACATCTGGGAATGGTGACCTTTTTCAACAAATTTCCCCGTTCTCTGCAGAAAGCCTCTGTAATCATCTACTCCCTGCTGGCCGTGGGGCTGTTCCTGATACTCGACTGGTACATGATACAGGCCATTTACGACGAAATTACCCTGTTCCAGGCACGGTCCGCGTCCCTGAACATTCCGGTATGGATATACTACACGGGTCTGCCCATTTTTTCCGTGTTCATCTTCCGCGGCATTTACCTGGACGCCCTTGCCAAACTGACCGACAAGGAAAAGGAAGAGGAGAAATAACATGGAATTCCTGCTTATTCTCGTCCTCTTTCTGGTGCTCATGTTCATCGGATCGCCCATCGGCATTTCTCTGGGCGTGTCCGCCGTGGCCTCCATCATGTACTTCGACCTCGGCGCGGAAATGCTGGGCGTCAACTTCGCCTCGGGCATTGCCTCCTTTCCCCTGCTGGCCATTCCGTTTTTCGTGCTGGCCGGGGTCATATTGGAGCGCGCGGGCATAGCCGCCCACATTGCCAGCTTCTTCGAGCTGCTGGTCGGCCGCGCCACCGGCGGATTGTCCATTGTGGCGGTGCTCACCTGCATGTTCTGGGGCGCCATGTCCGGCTCCGGCCCGGCCACAACCGCCGCCGTGGGCATGATTCTGCTGACTCCCATGCTCAAGAACGGATACGACAAGGCCTTTGCCGGGGCCACCATTGCCAACGCCTCGGACCTGTCCATCATCATTCCGCCGTCCATAGCCTTCATCATTTACGGCAACATCACCTCGGTTTCGGTTTCCGCCCTGTTCGTGGCCGGAATTATTCCCGGTCTGCTCACCGGACTTGCCACCATGGTCGTCGCCTGGTTCATTTCCCACCGCCGCGGCTACCGCGGAATAAACTGCCGCGGCTGCATGTCCGAGCTGCTTACGGCCCTGCGGCAGTCCTTCTGGGCGCTCATGGCTCCGGTGGTAATTTTGGGCGGCATCTACACCGGAATATTCACTCCCACGGAAGCCGCTGTCGTGGCGGTGTTCTACAGCCTGTTCGTGGCCGTGGTCATCTACCGCTCCATCAGCTGGCGCGACCTTGTGGAAATTCTGGTGGATTCCGCCGTAACCAGCTCCGTCATCATGTTCATTGTGGCATTTGCCGGCATCTTCACCTGGGCTGCCTCGGTAACCGGCGTCATCGACACCCTGGCCAATTTCATCATCAAGGTGTCGCCCAACGCCGTGGTTATGATCATCCTGGTGAACGTCCTGCTGTTCGCCCTGGGCATGATTCTCGATGCCATTTCCATCTCCTATCTGCTCATGCCCATTCTCATTCCCGTGCTGTCCGCATTCCATGTCGATCCCCTCTTCTACGGGGTCATCTTCATTTCGGCCCTGGCTATCGGACAGGCCACTCCCCCCGTGGGCGTCAACCTCTTTACGGCGGCCAACCTTGTAGGCTGCGAAGTGGATGCCATAGCCAAGGAAGCCATACCCTACGTGGCCGTGGACTTCCTGGTGCTGATCATCCTCTCGGTTCTTCCCGTCCTTTCCCTCTATCTCCCCGTATGGGCGGGACTCTACACTCCGTAAAAAACAATTTCCCCGGCCCCTTCGTTGTGAAGGGACCGGGGAAAATGGGGAACATTTCGTCCACAAACATCACGCACACGGGCAGACTCCCGGACTTTTGCAGCCGGGGCAGGATGTCGTGGTCTTACTTTTCAAGAAATATAAAGAAAAATTGGGACGCGCTTCCACGTCTGGCCCATCAACACGGCTCGGGCAGAAAGCCTACTTTCGGGCCAACGACCTGTTGCGCCAGTCCAGGGGCTTTGGGACGTGAAAATTGTGGTAGAACTTTGTGCCTTGGGGAAACCCGTGGACAATGCTCATGGGGATGCCTGCGGCGGCCTCGTACTTGTGCAAAGCCTTTTCGGCAGAGCGCATGTCCTTGTACACTCCGGGGCCGATGATCACGAAACGCATTCCATTCTGCGGATTCCAGTACGGTACCAGCCGCAAATACGCGCCTATTGCCGAATGCGCCCGCAGGAACGCATAGGCCCGCCCCAGCGCATCGAACTCACCAATCCGCAACACATATCCATCCAGATACTCGGGAGCTGAAGGAAAGGGAATGGCGGGCAAATGGACCCGGTCTCCGATTTCCAAATGCTTGAAATCCCGAATCGAAGGATTGGCGCGCTTCACCTCGTCGCGGTAGGCATCCCGGTAGACGCCGTACACCCGGTCGATCATACGCGAGACAAGCGATCCTCGCTGAACAACCAGATACCCCAACGTGGTCGGTCTGCCGTCTACAGAGGCTGCCGGTTGCTCCGGGAAGAAGGCCGCTGACTCCCTCGTTCTTACTGTTCCGGCCGTTTTCAGAACCGCGACCTGTTCAGCTCCGCCCTTTGCTGAAAGCTTTTTTCCCACCTTCCCTTTTGCTGAAACAGTACGGGGCGTCTGCTTGGGGACTTCCGTGGCATCCGCAGCCATGGAGTTGTTCTCAGTCCGTGGCGGTTCAGAAGCTTTGCCCAAGGGACCAGCTGCAAGATCGGTCGCCTGGGCTACCGAGTAGACATCTGCCGAAGGGACGCTGCGGACGTGTACCCTGACTTCACCGGCAACGGGAAAAGCTGGCCCCACATTGCGTCCAGCAACAGCAGCGGCCATGGAGTTCCCCGAAGAGGAAGCAGAAGGGCTATTTTTCGGCACCGCCTCCAGCGGAAGGGCGACATCTTCGCCGCTCACCAGTCGGTTGATTGCGGGGATGCCAGAGGTCCACTTTGCGGCCAGCCGCCCAATATCCATCCCGAGAATCTGCCAGCCCAAAAGGCCCAAACAGAGAACCCCGGCAGCTGTTGCGGCTGTTTTGGCCCAAGGCTGGAGCCAACGCCGGGGCTGGGGGGCCGTACGTGCGGCACAGGCCTTTACCAAGGCAGGACTGACCTTGCGGTCGTTGCGGATGATGAGGGCAAGAAGAGACTGATGGGCAAGGTGCATGATCCGCCGGGGGTGCCCCTGCGTGACGCGGTGGATGGCACGGCAGGCCTGCCAGGGAAAAATCTTGCAGGCATTTTTTCCACCGGCCACGCGCAGGCGGTAGTGGATCATCTCCCTGGTCTGTTTGGCGGTAAGCGGTTCGAGCTGCAAATACTCGTTGATGCGGTCCCGCAGGTTGGGGAGGTTATCAATAACCGAGGCCAGCTCGTTTTGTCCGAAAATGATCACCTGCAGCAATTTTTCGCTGTTGGTCTCGTAGTTGAGCAGTTCGCGGATCACTTCCAGACAATCGACACTGACCTTCTGCCCCTCGTCAATGACCAGGACCAGCGTATCGCCGCACTCCAGGGCCTGACGGTAAATTTCTTTTTTCAGCCGTTCCGTTACTTCGCGCCGGGGCAGCCCCACAGGCTCTTCTTCGCCGGAAAACATGACGTACAGATGGGCCAGAAAATCATCCGGGGTGGCAAAATAAGGGTCCAGAACAAGGTAGGTGCGGATGGATTTGTCATTGGTCAGGGAACGAAGAAGCATGCGGCTGAGCGTGGTCTTACCCGTGCCCACTTCGCCCAGCACGACATTCACCCCGCGCTTGAGGCGAACGGCGATTTCCAACCTGTTGAGGCTCTCCCCGTGGCTGGAAGAACGGTAAAAAAAGGAGGGATCCGGGGAATTGGAAAAGGGTTCTCGCGTAAATCCGAGCAGAGAGTAATATTCCATAGATGTCGTCCCCGCCACTCAATCTCAATTCAAGTGCATCCACACCGGATACACACCCCCGACAGTCGGCCACGACCGGATGTCGGCTCCACAACGGAACGGCCAATCCGATGCACGCCGAACAATCTAATCTTTACGCAACGTACTTCGCAAGGAAAGACTTGGAGGGCAGCCCGACCTTCCCGCAGGTATGGCGTCCGATTCATGGCATGCAAAGAGCAGCGGTATAAGCGGCACGTCATATGGTGGGCATAGGCCGCCATGCACCGCTACAGGAAGCAGTTCCTTTGAAAATACGTCTCCGTATTTTGCGGACACCCCACTAATGAATAATGGTCGGACGGATGAAGACCATCAGCTGGTCCTGGCTCTTTTCCTTTTTCTGGTTCTTGCCGAGCCAGCCGATCCCCGCTACGTCCTTGAGCCCGGGAATGCCACTTTCGCTCCAATCATCCGTGGATTCCGTAAGGCCGGAAATAACCAGCGTCTGGTTGTTGCGGACGGTCATAACGGTTTCTGTCTCGCGGGTGCGGATGGAAGCGACCTCGTCGAGTTTGTCCAGCTGCGCGCTTCTGTCCACGGAGTTGTCCGTAACGGCAATCTTCATCTTGATGGTTTCGCTGTCGATAACGCGGGGGACGATTTCAAGCTTGAGCACGGCTTCCTTGAACTCGTAGCTCACTTCGGTCTGCCCTGTGGACGCTATGCTCTTCTGGTACGGAATTTCCAGACCATTGGCGATATAGCCGCCCTGGTTGTCCAGGGTCACGATGGTTGGGCTTGAAATGATGTTGACCTTGCCGTCTTCATCCAGGGCCGAAAGCTGCATTTCCAGGTAGTTTCCGTCCAGGAATCCCAGGAGAAAATTCCCCGCAGCTCCGGAAGTGGGAAACTTTCCGTCAAGGCTTTTCGCAGCGGACGGTGAAGGAAAATTGATGCCGTACTTGTCGCTGCCGGAAATACCGTTCTGCCCGTTGCGAAACTGAATGGGCGTGCCGCTCTTCCAGCCTTTCAGGCTCCATCCCCATTGGATGCCCAGTTCGCGGGCCACACTGCGGGACGTTTTGACGATGAACGCGGTAATAAGAATTTTCTTGCGCGGACGGTCGAGACAGCGGATGAGACTCTTCACCTTGACCAGCTCTTTTTGCCGGGCACGGACAATCAGCGTATTGGTAAGCTGATCCACGACGACCCGCGAGTACATCATGCTGTCCTTGATTTCATCGTCATTGGTATCGTCTTTGTTTTGTTTGTTCTGATCGCTGCGGATAATGGAAAGCACGCCCGAATCGTCCCCCCCGTACTCTCCGCTGACCTTTTCGGTTATTTTTTCCCCGCCGTAGGGAGAACCGTAAATTTTTGCTCCGACAAAATCGGCCACGGTCTGCTTCACGTCGTTGACGTCCGCATATTTCAACCGGAAAAAGCCGGTGCCATAGTTGGCGCTGGAGAGCCGCCGCGCCTCTTCCAGCTTGTTCATATGCTGGAGGTCCTGCAGGGACATCACCCGGATGATGCTTCCTTCACACCGGTAGGCAAGCCCCTGTGCATTGAGCACGCTGCGGAAAACATCGTCCCAGGGTGCGTCGGTCACGCTCAGGTTGATCTTGCGATTCAGGTCCGGAAGAACCGGAGCTCCGGCTACATTGGCTGCATTAGCTGCAAGGTTCTGAGGCCCCATGCCGGTGTTTTCCTGGACCACTTGTATGGGGTTGAAAACGATGTTGCGTTTACCGGCCTGGGCAAGAAGCTTGAGAACGGTGCCTACCGGAACGGGTTTGCGCAGATCCAGCGTAATGGGAATTTTGGGAAGATCGGGCGTACATTGCCCGGGAGTCTGGTCGTCCTCGGTGTCGAAAACAACGGAATTGATGCAGGCCTCGGCACTGTAGTCGCGGGCGGGTTCGTCAACGGGTGTGGTAGAATTTTTGGTCTGCTCTACGATATTCTCCCACTTATTGAGAAAATCATCTTTGGGCAGTTCGCGTTCCCCACAGCCGACAACCAAACAAACCAGAGCCGCAAGCAATAGGAGTTGTAGATATTTCAAAAAGAAGCTCTTTTTCATCAAAATTGCCGTGTTCCCTTCCCTGACATGCCGCATTTAAAAAGTAAAATCCGCAATTTGCAGCACTTTACGTTCACCTTCCCTTCCTTCTGTAGCCTTCCTTTCTAAAACAACTTCGCTTTTTCTTATTTTGAGCACAACAAACTCGGTGTTCTCGACCTGCTCGCCGGGACGGTAATCACGCCCGTTGATAACGGCCCAAAGTTCTCGTCCGGTTTCGACATATCCGTCGTACACCAGCTTCTTTTCCTTTGCGATGGCTGGAAGGAAACGATCCAGCGGCCCCAAAGAAACAGGAGTCGGTTCTTCGATTTTCCTTTGAAAAAAAGGCGAGTTTGCCCATGGTTCGGATGCACTCTGCAACCTGTACTTGTCGAGGGGGGTAACTTGCTGTTTATTCAAAATCGCCTGGGCGTTAAGCAGTATTTTTTGTGCATCTGCGGTATATTGCGTATTCCCGCTCTGCTCCTGCGCCCGCCCGAAATGATCGACCCCCAACACATACACGGCATATCCGATAGCGAGGCTCATCATAAAGACAAGGATCTTTTGTCTGTTCATGGACTCCTTATACCCGCCAAATACGTTCTGTTTTTTTCAGTACAAGGAAAAGAAAAGACACTCTTTGCATAACAGAACAGCTCCAAATTCCACAAGCAGAACAATCCACAGTGTCTCAAAAGGTCTTTTAAAGAACAACACCAGACCGATTCAATCCACTATGAAGAAAACAAAAAAGTTGCATACTGCCCATTTTGCATAAAACAAACATCATTCTGCAATTAAGTACATTATTTTTGCAAGAGCTCTCTAGAAATTCGTATTCAATATGTATTCTAATGCGTGCATCAGTTTACAACCAAAGTTTTCTACTTTAATGAGCAATTATTACATATTTTTCAACAAATTAAAATAGGAACGAAAACACAGCAGCAAACGGGGACATCCAAAACAACATACTGATTTTATTAAAAATAAGTCAAAAGCAGAACAAAAGAAAAAAAGTTCCAGATTCTTTAATGAGTTACAACTTTTAAATTCTTGCTATTTACGCTACTCTAATTATGAAAAAAAAGGCATCTGAAAAAGAGCACGACCTTTGATCCACGGCTCAATACCTTTGGGAGGTGCGTATCAGGCGTAACATGAAAGAATACAATACGTTTGCTTATCAAGGTATCTTCCCGGGCTGTATTCGCATTCGTTCAGCACAACAAAAGACCATGAACAGGACGGACACATACCAGCCCAATGCCGAACTATTCCAAAGCGTGCCGACACCCGTATGAACACACACAACAAAGCGCCGTCGTCTACAGATGAACTTCTGGAGCTGATCCGCGAACCCGACTCGGGTTCCCAGCCCGTGCCCCAAAAGAAACGCACTCGCCCCGTATTGCAGGAAAAAAGAGATTCCCCTTCCGCACGAAAGGTGATCTTCCCTGCAAAAACATCTTTTTCCCTGGTCAGGCGAGGACTCCAGTCGCAGTCTGTTGTCATTGGCGTTGCCTGCTGCATCGAGGGGCTGAACCTCATCCGGGTGGACAGATCATACAATCCGCCGCGCATTGCCGACTTCCAGCATATTCCCTTTCCCGAAGGCATTGACGCCGACGCACCGGGGTTTGCCGCGTTTCTCAAGCAGAACATGACCTCCTTTTGCGGCAAGGTGCGCCGCCCCGAGGTATGGGCCGTGCTGCCCGAAGGCAAAGTCGAGATTTCCCATATCCGCATCCCAAAGCTTCCCCGGGCCAAGCGCACTGCAGCCATTACCTGGAAGGTCCGGCGGGAAAAGAACTTTGACGAAAACACCCAGGTGATGGACTGCGGTATCGTGGGTGAGGCAGTGGAAGACGGCGTGGTGCAGACCCTTGCCTACGTGGCGATTGCCGAACGCAAGGACGTCAGCTCGCTGCGGTCGCTTTTCAACGACATAGGCTACCCTCTTACGGGTGCAACAGTGCCGTCTCTGGCCACTCAGAACCTTTTTGCCACACACTATCTGGGCGACGGGGACAGCGTGTGCGGCAGTATCTTCATAGGACGCGAATGGTCGCGCATAGATATTTATCAAAACGGCAAGCTGGCCCTTATCCGCAATGTCAAAAGCGGGGTGGAGTCCATGGCCAACGCCCTGGAGAGCTCCTACAACCAGACGCGTCCCCAGAGCGAAATACGCATGCCCGAGCTTTCGCCGGATGGAAGCGGAGCCGTGGACCAGCCTGCTTCCAACGCCCGAATGGACGCCGCCAGGGCCTGGGAAGTGCTTTTTGCCAAACTTCTCGGCACTCCCCTTTCCCCAGGGCCGGGGGCTGAACTCAGCGAAGATGAAGTCCTGACCAGGATAACTCCTGCAATGGATCGCTTCATGCGCCAGATAGAGCGGACTTTTGATCATTTCCGGGCCAGAGCCGGAGGGGAACCCGTAGCCCGCATCTACCTCAATGGCCATCTTTGCCTTTCCCACAAACTGCACGGACGCATCAGCGAGCTGACCAACATCCCCTGCACTTTGCTGGACCCTTTTTCCTCCCCCATAATGGCGGACCAACCTTTCCTGCCGCATGAGACGGAACGGCAGGGACTGACAAAGGCTGCCGCCCTGGCCCTTTCCAACAAAATGCATTCGGCCAACATGCTGGTTCCCTTTTTACAACGCGAGGCCCAGGCTGTTCGTCAGGGGCAGACCCAGATACTCATTGCCTGCACGTTGCTGTTGGCAGTCGTCCTGACCGGAGTAGGCATTTGGCAGCGGCAGGACATTACGGACCTACGCACCCAACTTGCAGCAATCAATACCCAGGTGCAGAAACACGGCTCAATGGTAACCAGCAGAGACATCTACGGGGAGTGCAAGGCCGAGGTGGATTTAGCCAAGGAGCTTAAAAAGACCGGACAAGTCTACCAGGGGCTTGCCGTTCTGGGCGAAATTTCCCGGCTCACACCGGATGATATCCGGCTGATCCGTCTGGAGCTTATGCCCCGCGACGAGCTCCCCGGACGCCCCAAAATACCGCAGGCGGCTTCCGTCAAGAACAAGGCTCCCCGCTACACTTTGGTGATGGAAGGCTTTGTTCAGGGGGATGTACGCACGTTGGAGGCAACTTTATCCTCCTATCTGCTCAAGCTCGAACTTTCTCCGCTGTTCGCCATGCCGGAGGTGCCCCGCAGCATCACCGAAGCAATGGGAGAGGAAAAGGGGAATAAGGTTCTCTCCTTCACTTTGAACATTGATCTCCTCAACGACGAGGAGGCGACCTCCTGATGACACGCCCGCCTTCCGGTTCATTCCGCATTATTCTGCCCACCCTCTTGTGTCTGGCTGCCCTGGGGCTGCTCGGCTATTTCGAGGTGTACCAGAACCATGTCCAGAAAGAACAGCTGGAGCAGATCATCTCCGAGCGCAAAAACCTTCTGGCCCAGCAAGAACTGTTGCGGCCGTTTTTCAACACCTTGAAGGAGCGGCAAAACGTCCCCTCCTACAGCGTTCTGCCCGGTGTGCTGAACACCCCGCTGCCCCCCAGACAGCTCTACCCCCTGATCAACGACATCATGGACAGGGCGGCCCGAAGCGGATTTGAAATTCTGGAAGTTGCGCCGCAGTCCGCAGCATTTTCCACAGACGCCCAGGCCGTAATCATCAGCTGCAGGCTCAAGGGAGAGTTCACGAAGCTTCGCGATTTTCTCCTCAAAATGGCGATTCTGCCGTATGCCAATACCATGCGGTCGCTCTCCATACGCGAGGACGGGCCCACAGTGCTCATCAACGCCACGTTCCGTTTCCAGCTTGCGCAACGAAGCGCGGCACCCCCCAACACACAGCAAACAAACCGCAAATCATAGCCTGGGGCTTTTTATGCTGAAGGTTCGAAAAAAACTGGGCCAAATGCTTCTGGAAGAGAAGCTTATAACGCCGCAAAAGCTCGATAAAGCCCTTGAGGAAAACCGTTCTTCCGACGTCAAGTTGGGAGAATTTCTGGTACAGAAAGGACTTATACGGGAAAGCGACATTCTGGACATGCTCAGCAGGCAGCTGGGCATTCCTCGCTACAGTCCAGCCAAAAACCCCATAGCCTCCGATGCGTCCACGCTGCTGCCCATAGCCATGGCGCAGAAGTACCATATGGTTCCCCTTTCCCAGTCGGGCTATCTGCTTCAGGTGGCCATTACCGACCCCATGGACATCAATGCCCTGGACGCGGTGGAAATTGAAACCAACACCGAAGTCGACCCCCTGCTCTGTACCAACCAGGAGCTGAACCGCCTCATGTCGGCGGTTTACGGCATGGCCGCGGGCATGGGGCAAATGCTTTCGGAAATAGAACCGGCCGATGCAATTGCATATTCCGGCGCAGGCCCGGATGAACAGGACCTGAGCAATATTCAGGACATGATCCACGATGCCCCGGTTGTAAAGATCGTCAACACCATCCTTAACCAGGCCGTGCAGGAAAACGCCAGCGACATTCATCTGAGCCCGGAAAGGGACCAGGTGCAGCTGCGCTTTCGGATAGACGGCAGGCTCCGGGACATTCCTGCTCCTCCCAAGAGCATGTTCTTGCCAGTCATCTCGCGGTTCAAGATCATGGCAAACATGGATATCGCGGTTTCGCGCATTCCCCAGGACGGGCGCTTCAGCTTCAAGATGGAGTCCAAGGAAATCCATGTGCGCGCTTCGATCATGCCCACCATTTACGGGGAAAACCTGGTACTGCGTCTGTTGAACACCGACGCGGAAATTTACTCTCTGGAAGCCTTGGGAATGAACCAGGCGGATAGAAAAAAAATCGCCAGGGCCCTGCGCAGGCCGTACGGGCTGATTCTGGCGACAGGCCCCACCGGCAGCGGCAAATCCACCTGCCTCTATTCCCTGCTCTCCATGCTCAACCGCCCGGATGCCAATATCCTTACGCTGGAAGATCCGGTGGAATACCGCATGCCCGGCGTGCGTCAGGCCCAGCTGAACCGCAAGGCGGGAATGACCTTTGCCAGCGGGTTGCGCTCCATACTGCGCCAGGACCCGAACATCGTCATGGTGGGCGAAATCCGCGACCCGGAAACCGCGGCCATCGCCATTCAGGCGGGCATGACCGGCCATCTGGTGCTCTCCACCCTGCACACCAACACAGCGGCCGGGGCCGTAACTCGCCTTATCGACATGGGCATAGAGCCCTTTCTGGTCTCCTCCGTGCTGCTGGCCTGCATAGGCCAACGGCTTGTGCGCAAGGTCTGCGAAAGCTGCAAGGAGCCGTACACACCGCCCGCGCAAGCCCTGCGCGCCTTTGGCCTGGAAAATGCGGATGTAAGCAAGTTCATGCGTGGCAGCCATTGCCTGCAATGCGGTGAAACCGGCTACAAGGGCCGTACAGGAATTTTCGAGGTGCTGTTCATTGACGAGGCGGTCCAGGAGCTCATTCTCAACCGCGCCACATCGCGCGAGATTGCCCGCACGGCCGCCAGAACATCCAAGTTCACAACCATGCGCAGGGATGCCCTGGCCAAGGTACAACAAGGCATAACCACGCTTGAGGAAGCCGCCTCGGCAATTCTGGTCTGATCAAGGAAAAACCATGCCCTCATTTCACTATAAAGCCATCAAGAACACAGGCGATACGGTCGAAGGAAACGTCGACGCGGATAACATCGCCCAAGCCGAAGACATCATCGCGTCGCGGGGGCTTATTCCTTCCGCGCTCACCCCCAGGCGAGTCGGCACCTTGGGGGGAAAGAAAAAAATCGTCCTCTTCGGCAAGGTCAAGACGACTGACCTGATCCTGTTTACCAAACAGTTCCGTACCATGCTCCATGCGGGCATTCCCGTGGTCAAAAGCATACAGGTGCTGGAGCAGCAGACCGAAAGTCTGCAACTGCAGAAGGTGCTGGCCATCATTGCCGTGGACCTGCGCCAGGGGATGTCCCTTTTCGCTTCGTTTTCCAAGCACAAACATGTTTTTTCCGATCTGTACTGCAACATGCTGCGCACGGGCGAATACAGCGGCAACCTGCCCGCCATTCTGGACAGACTCAGCTACATCATCCAGCACGAATACAAGGTGCGCAAGGATATCTCCTCGGCCATGACCTATCCGATGATCGTTTCGGTCATGCTGTTCGGCTCCTTTCTCTTTTTACTGACCACCGTTGTGCCCAAGTTTGTGATGATATTCCGGCAGGCAAAGCTAACCCTGCCCTGGCCCACCAAGCTATGCCTGACGCTTTACGAACTGCTGGCCAATGATTGGCCCTTCGTGCTTATCGGCGCAGGCGCGGTCTTCGGCGGATTGTTCGTCTACCTCAAGACGCCCCAGGGAAAGTACGTGCGGGACTCTATTCTTTTGCGCCTGCCGCTCCTCGGCCCCGTCTTTCAAAAAGGCGCCATGTCCCGCTTTGCAAGCATATTTTCCATTCTGCAGTCGAGCGGCGTTCCAATTCTTGAAACCATCGACATCATTTCGGGCACCATAGGCAACGCCGCCATTGCCCGCGAGTTCGACAATCTGCGCGACAAGATAAAGGAAGGACACGGACTGGCCGAGCCGCTCAAATCGTCCAGATATTTTCCCCCCATGGTCATCAATATGATCGTTATCGGCGAAGAATCCGGTAACCTCGACATCATGCTCAAGGAAGTCTCCGACCACTACGACTACGAAGTCTCCCACTCCATTTCCCGCATGTCCGAACTTATAGGCCCCGTGCTCATGCTGTGCATGGCAGCCGTGGTGGGATTTTTTGCTCTGGCCATATTCCTGCCCATGTGGGATCTCACAAACATGGTGAATATGTGATGCACAGCCCGAAGCGTATTGCCTATGCCCGGACCGTACCACACACCGCAACCAGCACCAAATGCCGCCCCGAAAATTT
The DNA here is from genome assembly GCF_049723905.1 of Desulfovibrio sp. 7SRBS1. Taxonomy (NCBI): domain Bacteria; kingdom Pseudomonadati; phylum Thermodesulfobacteriota; class Desulfovibrionia; order Desulfovibrionales; family Desulfovibrionaceae; genus Desulfovibrio; species Desulfovibrio sp. 7SRBS1. The sequence goes on from NZ_JBJKFD010000001.1 coordinate 1,530,046, forward strand.
GCCGTACCCGACGTCAACTTCGTGGAGCAACTGCCAGTGAACACACGCACACGCTTTGACCTGAGCCTGACCATACTGCTGCCCCTGATCATCGCCGGAGGAGCAGTCTTTGCCCTTGTTGTTACCCATCTTGTGATGGCCCCACAGGCCGTTTCCTCCACGGCGGAAGGAAACCAGCTCTTCTGGATGGCCACCAACGTAGGCGTATGCACTTTCATTGCATCTGCAATTGCAGTGCGCTGGCTTCTCGGCCCCATGCAGGATTTCCTGAAGAAAAGCACAAAGCTGGAAGTATTGGTCCCAATACAACCGTCAGACGAGACCAAAGGCACCAGCCAGCCGGAACTGACACACTTTGGCAACATAATGGCGCAGGTTACCCAGGTACTGGACAAGCTGGAAGCACAAGCCCTGTTTCCCAATATAGTGGGGCAGAGCAAAGCCATGCGCGGCGTTCTCTCGCAAACGCTCAAGGTGGCGCCGACCGATGCGACCGTGCTGCTCCTGGGAGAATCGGGGACCGGCAAGGAACTTTTTGCCCGCGCCATACACGACCATAGCAAACGAGCTTCCGGTCCTTTTATCGCCATCAACTGCGCGGCCATTCCCGACGGACTTCTGGAAAGCGAACTCTTCGGCCATGAAAAAGGCGCCTTTACCGGAGCGGACGCCCGGCGCATGGGGAAATTCGAACAGGCCGACGGAGGCACGCTGTTTCTGGACGAAATCGGCGACATGCCTCTGGATACCCAGGCAAAAATTCTGCGCGCCATGGAAACGGGCCAATGCGAGCGCGTTGGTGGCAACTCGCCGGTACGTTTCAACGTCCGTTTCATAGCGGCTACAAACCGCGATCTTTCCCAGATGATGGAAGAAAAGAAATTCCGCGAAGACCTTTACCACAGGCTCAATGTCTTCCCCCTGCAGCTGCCGCCCCTGCGGGCAAGGCAGGAAGACATACCGCTGCTGGCGACACGTTTTCTCGACGAGGCGGGCGAAGGCTGCGAAATATCTTCCGAAGCACTGCAAACCCTCATGGCCGCCCCCTGGGGAGGCAACGTGCGCGAACTGAAAAACTCCCTTGCGCGGGCCGCCGTACTCTGCGGCAACACGTGCATAACTCCTGCCCACCTCTCCGTACGCATCGAGTCGCAGAATCAGGACATTGCCTTCCAGCAGGTCGAAAGCCGGGGGCTGGATAACTGGCTCGGCGATATGGAAAAGGCTGCCATCATATCCGCTCTGACACGCTCTGGAGGCGTTCAGGTCCGTGCGGCCGAGATACTCGGCATCAAGGAACGCAGCCTCTGGCACCGGGTAAAAAAATATGAGGTGGATCCCACTGCTCTGCGGGGAGATGCAGCCTCTTTCCTCGCTAAAAAGGCTTCAAAAATTGAAGAATAGCCTCCATTTTTTGGAGGATGTCGCGCATGACCACTTTTTGCAAAATAAAAATTATCAATAAACAAAGTAAATTAGAGCATTTTCACCTACAAAATTGCCATCTTGGCACATTTAGTGCTTAAAAGAAGCCAGCAACGGCACATGACGTTGAATAATTGACGAGCATTTCAGTTTCAGGCGTCATAAATTGGCTTTATTTATTGAATGCTCCACACAACGTGCACATAAAACCATTTATTGGAGGACGAAATGCAAAAGACAAGGAAAAGTAACCAGCAAGGCTTCACCCTCATCGAACTCATTGCCGTGATGGTCATTCTCGGCATTCTCGCTGTGGTGGCCGTTCCCAAATATATCGATCTGAGTGAAAAAGCCGCTGACGCCCAGGTTCAGGGCGTTGTCGGTGCCATGAACTCGGCCATTGCTCTGGACTTTGCCAAACAGGTCGCCGATGGCCAAACATACGCCGCACCCAATGATTTAGTGGCGGTTAAGGACCTCCTGGCAAACACCCCCGGCGGTGCCACCGGTCCCTGGCACGGAATGACCAGTAGCGGTGCAGTCACCATCAGCGGACATGCATACACTCTGTCGCTGACCACGGCAACCGGACAACTGATCCCTGCTGTCAGCTTCACTAAAGCTGAGCCGCAGCCACAAAGCAACAGCTGATTTGAAACAGCCTTAGCCTACTACAACAATTCGGTTCCCGGCTCTCTGTCCAAAGGAGACGCCGGGAACCATTCCACGTTACGGAATGCACCTGCAGCGGAATCGCCACAACGAAACGTTCCATCATGCCGTTCCCCGGCACGACGAACAATGCTCCAGATGAGGAGACGATTCTTCCCGAAAAAGGGAAACAACCGGTAGAAGAGAGACGCTACGCAACAATTTGCAATGAGCAGCACCCGTCACATTTCCCACCTCCACCGCCTACGGTTTTTCCGCAGAGAAACCGGCTTCACTTTCATAGAACTCATTGCCGTCATGCTCATTCTCGGCATCATGGCGTTTGTTGCGATCCCCCGGATGTTCAGCACCTCCCAGATCAATGCGGCTGCAGAGTCCGAAGCTCTCAAGCTCGTGCTCCGGTATGCCCAAACACGAGCCATGAGTGATATCGTCCCGTGGGGTGTTGTTATCGAAGCGAACAAGTATACCCTCTACCGCCTCACGAGTCCTTCCACCAAGGAATCCATCCCTGGAACCAACTCCTCGGAACACACTTTTCCTTCCGGCGTCAGCGCCACCCCCAGGACCATCCAGTTCGATCCGCGGGGGCGTCCGGTAAACGGACAACAAGTGCTGACCGCAAACCAGACGGTCACGGTCAACGGTTCGGGCAAAACCATCACCATCACGCAGCAAACGGGGTTCATCCCATGAAAACCCGCCGCCTGCACGCAACCGTACACTCTGGCCATTCCGCGGGCTTCACCCTCATCGAGCTGGTCCTGACCATTGTGGTCATTGCCATACTTGCCGCCGCCGCAGTACCCTACATAACCGAGGGTACCGCGCCTGTTGTGCAAAGCGTCGCGCGCCTGAAGGATTCACTCCTGCTCAACGCGGTCATGGAAAACATCATCGTCGACTTCGAGGCGCAGCCGGACGCGGTTCAGGCGGTTGAAGACTTCCACCAAAGTCACATCAGCAATACGGATTATGGAGAGGGGCTCGATGACGGCGCGGATTACCCGTATCAGGTTATTGAAAACAATCTGATACGCTTTGCCAACGGCGGAGAAACAAGCTCCGGCGTTACCATGGAAAATTGCGACGGTGTGCGGCTAACCATAGCCAGTTCGACAAACCAGGGCCTGCGCCTGACCTATTTTTTCCCGGTGGATTGAATGAACGGTAACAGGAAAGAACACGGCTTCACGCTCATAGAGCTCATCTGCGCCATAGTCATTCTGGGCATTATCGGCGTCGGGGCGGGCTTGGGGCTTACCGCATTCATGAAAAGCTGGGTTATAACAAACGAAAACGCGGGGCTCAGCCAGAAGACGCAATCCGCCATGGCGCGTATGCGGGTGGAGCTGTCGCACACCCGGGTCACCGACTTCGAGATCGGCAGTGCGACACAAATCAAATACACCCCCATATTTTCGGATGAAGAGACACCCAAGGAGCACACCATCAGCCTTGCGTCGCAGCAGCGTGCCGTCACTCTCGACAACCACACTCTGGCAGATCAGGTCAGCGGACTTGAGTTCAAATATTTCGAAACCTTTGACGGCAGCGCAAAAAGCACGGTCACCCCGAAGACCAAACTGGTGCAGATCAAATTGACCATGACCGGGACAAACAATACGCCCCATATCTTCATCACCCGGGTAAAACTGGCAAGCGGCTCGTAAAACGCCGGAGCGGTCATGCAGCACATCCTCCATTTTATCCAAAATCTCTTTCCGGCAACCGCCGCCAGGACATCCCAGCGGGGATCGGTCCTCTTGGGGGCTATCGCCGCCATGGTCATCATAGGGGCCATCGGCGCGGGCATTCTCAGCGTATCCAAGACATCCGCCCTCAACGAAATTGAAGCGACCCGACGCAGCAATGCCGCCTACGTGGCCCGCTCGGGATTCAACTACGCACGCGAACAGATCAGGCGCGGCGAAAATCCAGACAGCCTGAACGGCAAAACCATTTCTCTGGGGTCGCAGCAGAGCTTCACCCTTTCGGTCGAAAAGGTCGACGGGACAAGCCAATATTCCGTAACCTCTGTCGCCACCCTTTCCCCCGGGGCAAAAAGCTACACCACCCGTGCCACGTACTCGGGCAGAGTGGGCGAGCCTTCCGACATCGTGGACAGCGACGACGGCGACTTCCACGACATGCGCTTTGTAGGCGACAATATCCGCCTGGAAGACGGCAACCTGACCATGGGGAAGCTGGGCAAAGGGAACAATGCGCAGAGCGGACAGTACCAGTCCGGAGCCGCCTGGTACACGGGCTACGACGCCGGAGCACGGCACGGCAAAACGTCGTTCAAGTACGGACTCAGAACCTATTTTGAATTCAAGTTCGCCCCGCAATCCACGGGCGACGGCTTCGTCTTTGTGGCACGCAGTGCAACAGGCGACGCCACATCGTTGGATCTCGGCGGCGACCCGAAAATGGGTTCGCTTCTGGGATACGGCGGCCCCGGTCCCGACGACAGAGGCATCCCCGCCCCTAAATTGGGAATGGAATTCGATATTTACGACAACAGCGGAACCGGAGATATCTGCCGCCCCGGCAGCCGCAACGACCAACTTGTCGGCAACAGCAGCCACAAGACCTTCTACGATCATATGGCTTATGTTTTTTGGGGGGAGCATCCCACCAGCTGCGGCAGCAACAAGCCTCTTATCTGGACCTACGACGACAACAAGCACGGCGCAGGAACGGAAGGAAGCCACATTTATCCGCAAAACCCCATCTCGGAATCCGGCTATTACTACAATACATCCGCCAGCAATTGGCTGAAGCGGGGCACCACATATTACTGCCGGGAAGAAATCCACCGCAGCCTCAAGCCCAATGCGGACGGCACCTATACCTACCTGCTCAAGACCTGGATTACCGACACGCCGCCGACGGAAGATTATAAAAATGTACGCGAGGACTATAAGGCCGACTCTCCCACGCCCGTGCTGACGCACACCATAACCCTGGACGAAACCAGACATAACGCCCTGGACAAGATTTTCTTCGGCTTCACCTATGGAACGGGAGTGGAAACCGAACTCGTCACCGTAAACGACTTCAAACTCGCCATCCGCCAGGAAGAACCGGGCCCGCAGCTCGATGACTATGTGGGCTACTGGCCTTTCGACAATTACGCATACAACCCGTACAGTTGGAGATACGAGAGTACGCCGGATGTAAGCGGCAACGGCAACGACATCTCGCTATCGGGTGGCGCGGTGCCGGGCAGTGCCCACATTGGTGCCACACTGTGCACCTTTTACCCAGGGTATTGGCTCGGGTATGCGCTCTGCGAATATCCCAGCAACGTCCTCAGCCTGACGGATGCCGGTACGGTGATGGTTTGGGTATCCCTTGCGGACAACACGGGCGGCACGCTGGTCCGGAAACTGGACACCCTCAAAAAGCATCTCTACTCATCCCGGTTCATCTATTCCCTGGATACGGACCATGCCCATTGGGGCAACAACAGCTCTGTATATTTTAGCGTGGGCAACAGGGGAAGAATCGCCACGGTCGCAGTGCACAACGTACCGCTGGTGCCCGCTCCATACACGCTGATTGCGGGAACATGGGACAAAAACGCGGGGAGAATGGACCTGTATATTCTAAGCCAGCGGGCCGTGGGCATATACATGCACAACTCGGCCAGCCTGAACTTTTCGGCAGGGGCCGGCAACGGAGAACTGTTCGTCGGTGAAAACCCGCAACATGGCCAATTTCATGGAAATCTGGACGAGCTGTACATATACAACCGCGCCCTGACGGAAGAAGAAATAAAGACCTACTATCACAAGTACTATCCGACGCCGTAATCTGCGCGCCCGTAGACTGTGTGTATTTTGCAGGACGCCCTGAAAGCAATCGCTTTCAGGGCGTCCTATCTTTTGCGCAACGCAGTGCACAGCACGGTATCACGCGACAGCATCAGTTTTTGTGATGCAACAATACAAGGGGGGGCGACACGAGGGCAACCGAATGCCAGTGCACGCGAGAAAAGACCTTAGAATATGTCTGGGAAACGGCTCTTACAGCACCATCTTCAGGTACCAGTGCCAGATTTCATGGCCGTACAGGATGAAGACCATTGCACCGAAGCTCAAAAAAGGTCCAAAGGGTACTGCAATCCGACCCACACCACCTTCCTCGCCCTCTCGGCTCCCGGGACGCAGAGCAAGAAAAGCAATGCTGCCGACCAACGCGCTGCCCGCTGCCAACAGAATAACCAGCGGCAACGCCTGCCATCCCAGCAGCCCGCCAATAAGCGCTATGAGCTTTACATCGCCCAGCCCCATGCCCTCGACTCCGCGCAACCGCTTGTAGAGAACCATCAGCAGCCACAACGCCCCCGCGCCTGCGGCAGCTCCGATAAGCGCGGCCTTCCAGGGCAATCCCAAGATAAAAATCGAGGCGACAAGCGCCAAAACCGTTCCCGGAAGCGTGATGATGTCCGGCAGGATGAACAATTCGAAATCTATGGCCGATGCAACGATGAACATGCCGCCAAAGACCATGAACACCAGCCAGGGCGCTGTGAACCCGAATTTGATAGCCAAAAGCAGCGCCCACAGGCCGGAAATCAGTTCAACAATGGGATAGCGAGGGGAAATCGGCTTTTTGCAGCCGGAACAACGGCCGCGCAGCATCAGCCAGCTGAGAACCGGCACCAGCTCCCAGGCCTTCAGCTTTTTAAGGCAATGGGGGCAATGCGAGGCCGGAAATACAATGGACTGCCCCGTGATGTACCTGTGGATGCAGACATTGTAGAAACTTCCCAGCACAAGCCCCACCACAGCCGCTGCCAGCCACCATGCAGTCAGAAATTCAGTCATCAAGCCCCCCTTCCATTCGGCCTACAGTATATTCCGCCGGATATGTTCGATTTGAATTTCAATTTCTTGGCAAAACGAATTGAAAGTGTCGTACCTTAGTTAAGCTTTGCATCCCCCGCAACATCAAGACGTCATTTCGGACAAAATATAACAGCCCTCTCCTGACTACCCAGCCGAACCTTCACCACTTCCGGCAGCCCGAAGACATTCCTTGCTTCCCATTTTTCTTGCCCGGATTTCTTGCCGGTAGACGGGGCATCCTCTATATTCATGCAACCAACGCCCTGCGAGGAGATATATTTCATGGCCCAGATAACAGCTTTTTTTCAGTTGCTGCACAAAAACAAAGGTTCCGACCTCCACCTTTCCAGCGGCCAGCAGCCGTTCATCAGGCTGCACGGAGAGTTGGTACGGGTGACGCACAAGGAACTTTCGGACCAGGAACTGAGGGAAATCCTTGCTGAAATTGTTCCCGAAGAAAAGATGAGGGAATTCGATTCCACGGGCGATGTGGACTTTGGCCTGGAAATACCGGATCTGGCCCGCTACCGCGGCAACCTGTTTCGCCAGTCCAGAGGAATTTCCGCCGTATTCCGCGAAGTGCCGCAAATAATCGAATCCATCGACGCTCTGGGGCTTCCCCCACTGCTCAAAGAACTTGCCATGCAGCCGAAAGGACTGGTGCTGGTAACGGGCCCCACGGGCAGCGGCAAATCCACAACCCTGGCCGCCATGCTGGACCACGCCAACGAAGAACGGCGCGACCATATCATCACCATTGAGGACCCCATCGAGTTCGTTCACCAGCCCAAGGGCTGTCTGATCAACCAGCGCGAGGTCGGACGCGACACCAGGGATTTCAAAACCGCACTGCGCGGAGCATTGCGCGAAGACCCCGACATCATCCTGGTGGGAGAAATGCGCGACCTGGAGACCATCCAGCTGGCCCTGGAAGCTGCGGAGACCGGGCATCTGGTCCTTTCCACGGTCCACACCATTTCCGCAGCCAAAACCGTGGACCGCATCATCGAGGTATTCCCCGCCAACATGCAGGCACAAATCCGCACCAGTCTTGCGGATTCCCTGCGCGCCATCATCTCGCAGGTGCTTTTCAAACGAAAAGATCGGCCCGGTCGCGTCGCCGCCCTGGAAATTCTGACCGCCACTTCTCCCGTCCGGAATCTCATCCGCGAAAATAAGACATTCCAGCTCACAAGCGTTATCCAGACAGGCAAGGCAAACGGCATGCGCCTGCTTGACGACGACATCCAGACGAGCCTGGAAAAAGGATATATCTCGGCGGAAGACGCCCATGCCCAGGCCTTTGACAAGGATCGTTTCAAGCCGTTCCTCTCCTCCTGAAGCTTGCCTGCCCGGTCAAACGCCTACTTCGGGAGTTGCCGCAGACAATACTGACAGCCCTCAGTTGTACTGCTCGCCTCGCCGGTTGCAAAAATTTCGGGGCATGCTTTTATTACAAAGCATGCCCCTCTTTTCAGTACAAAGGCTAAAAAATCCCGCAAAAAACCTCACCGCTTTTGGGCAAAAGGCCATTGCACGGGCTATCATTCCCCGGCAAACAACTGCCCGGCAAAATACGTATACCCTTTATCCACCGCGTAATCGTACGGCTGGTCCCAATGGAACCTGGCGCTCATGGCCATGTGCGGCAGGCTGATGAACTTTTTGGGCTGTTCCAATAGCGGCTCGTAGCAAGGATCGGCCACGATGCAGTCCACGGAAGGATCGTTCATGAGGTCGGCAATTTCCTGTTCGCCGTCCGTGCAGCTGTCCTGCCCGCCCCGCTCAGCAAACACGGCAACACGACCTTCCGCCGGTTTGAACAACGGTTCGTCCGGAGTAACTGAGACCACGTCAACCCGCCCGATGCCGAAATCGGCGCGCAGACAACGCTGAATTCCATAGCTCATGACCGGTTCGCCAATGACAAGGGCGTGGCGAACCGATGCTGTCCGTTCCGGCGATGCTGCGACGGGAACGGCCTCTGACCGGAGCAGCGCCGACAGTTCCTTCCAGCCCTGCCGCCCCACCGGCATGCCCACCACGTACGGAATGCCATACTGCGCGTACATGTAATCCGCCAAAGCCACGCCGCTGGACGATATGACAAGGTTCACTCCCGCATTAGGGGCCTTGCGCACGGCGTCCAGAGGGTCATCTTCCTGCCGAAACGGAGAAAGCACGCTGTTCAGGGAAAAGCCTGCCTGCTCTATGGCATCAAACAAGGGAGTCAGTCGCTCTTCCCTGCCAGTGGAAAGATGCACGGCCCCAACCACGTTGATACTGTTTTTCGTCTTTTCCTGCGGCTGGCCCATGAATTTCTGGGCCAGAGCCACCAGGGCCTTGCCTGCGCCCTCGGGGTATGGCTCGGAACCGGCTGTGGGCACCATGAACACGGGCAGCCCGGTCCTGGTTTCCAACATTCGGCTGAAGCCCTTGAGGTCCGTACCAATGATTTCCGAGATGGGCGTACCGGCCAGGACGATAAACTGCCGCTCCAATTGCGTGGCGACCTCGGCAATATTGTCGATAAACTTGTTCTCGTTTCCCAAAATGACGTCCATCTCCAGCAGTCCGGCCCCCACAACCGTGGCCGGGCCACGGTACCAACGCGGCTCATCCTCGATATTGATGTGCCAGGCCCCGCCTGCCGGTCCGTAAACAACCACCAGGCCGCCGTACGAATACAACGCGGAGCTGACGCCGAAGTAGCCCGTGGCAAGGGGAAGAAGCTTGTGATATATTTTCATGTTCGCCTGTTCCTTGCATCAGATGAGAAAGTCATGGTGGTAGATCCACTCGTAATTCGCCACCGGGTTGGTCAACGCCGCCCGTGTCTGCTCCAGCATCCAAAGGGTGTTCTCGTAGCCGTGCATCTGCTCCTGGTAGCGCGAAAGGGGCACATTGGCCGCCTTGGTGCAGAAGATTCCCGCGTCCACGCCATAGGCCAGGTCCACATGGTCGAAGGGAGCAGTTTTCCCGCACAGACTGGGATGTGAAGCATTGAAGGCCCGGATGTCCGGGGCAATTTCGCGCAACCGCTCAATGTATCCCCACTCGTAGGGCTTAAAGGTCCCCCGCGCGAAAATCACGTCCACTTGCAGCCCGAATTCCACCAGGGCCGTGGCCAGTTCCCAAGGGCTTCCGTTGATGCTGCATCCCACGGCAATGGTCTTGCCCTTTAAATCCTCCAGCAAAGGAGCTGCGGCTTTTCGGGCCTCGGCCTCGATACTTTCGGTGTCCAAAGAACGCCCGATGGTTGCGGCAATGCGATCGTAGCATGTGGCAATGGAAGAAAAACCGTACGAGGTGGGAACAAAGGCGGAGGCTATGCCCATCCCCTTTTCCATGCTGCTGTTCAAACCGTTGGCCAGCGGATGCAACACCAGGGACGAGCCCGCGTGCGCCATTTGCGCAAACTGCTCCAAGTCGTCACACAGCGGAATCTGATGGACTTTGGAAATGCCCGCACCATGCAGCACCCGGTACAACTCGCCCGAATCCGACAGGGGCATGAAGGTTCCCAAAAGGTTGACGGCATCGGGGTCCGGCTTGCGCTCCACGTGTTTTAAAAAATCATAAAACGACGAATACGCCGAGGTGAAAGGCGAGTCTTTAAGCCCGATGGTTATGGGAGCCATGGCCCCCAGGATGATGTGTTTTCCCGTCTGCTTTTCGAGCCGCTCGATGACGCCGGTAAAATCCGTGCCCAGAATATAGTCCGGACAGCAGACGATGAGAAAAACCACCTTTTCCTCGCGCTGGGCGGCAATTTCGGCAATGCCTTTCTCCACGATGTCCAGATGCCGCCCCAGGGTCATGTCCAGTTCCGGGGTGCAGAGCATGAAGAACCGCTCTGTAAACCCACGGGCGTGGGCCATGAAGGCGGAATGGCGCAGGCAGGCTGACGGGCCAGCCATGATGCACACGGCTTCGGGCAACAGCAGGCAGGTTTCCACCACGCCCCAACCGGCCAGGTTCGGCCCCACGCCTTCCAGCCGGGCAAAGGGAAAATCCTCCCTGCTTTTCAAATCTCCCACTCTGATGCAGGTCTTTTCATTAGGCATGGGTTTCCCCCGCAGCATATTCCTGTACAGGAACCGGCCCGTCACCATGGGCAAAGGACTGTATGGTCCGGGCAAGATCGAAAAAACAGGCCGAGGTGGGCAGGCTGGGGTCGCCCTCCACAATCGTCTTGCCCTGCTCTTCATAGGTGTGGATGTTCCGGTCACGCGGGATGATGCCGATGATGGACGTATCCATGGTCCGGGCAAATTCCTGCACGCGCTCCACTTCGTCGGGCATGTCCCGCCGGTTCAAAATAAGACCGCCCAACTTGGCATAATGACGGTCCGCGAAGTTGCGCAGAGCCAAGATGATGTTCTTTGCGGCCAGAAGCGCCATCTTCTCGCCCGAAGTGACGATGAACACCATGTCGGCAAGGCCCTCCCGCATGGGCACGGCAATGCCACCGCACACGATGTCCGCCATAATGTCGTAAAAGACCACGTCGGGTGAGTAGGTCCCGTAGGCGTCCATCTCGTCCAGCAGTTCAAAGGCCGTGAGCATGCCCCGGCCAAAGCAGCCGACGCCGGGCGACGGTCCGCCCACTTCGAGGCAACTTACGCCGCCAAAGCCCTGGCGAACGATGCTGTCCAGAGTGTCGGGCTTGCCGTTCTCCTGCATGTATTGGAGAATTGGAGGCGCGGTCTCTCCGCCCAAAAGGTTGATGGTGGAATCACTCTTGGGATCGCAGCCTATCTGCATCACCCTGTTGCCGTCCGCAGCCAGTGCGGCGGAAATGCCGGAGGTCACCGTGGATTTGCCGATGCCCCCTTTTCCGTAGATAGCGATTTTAATCAAAACTGCCTCCCTGCATCTTGAGTGAATCACCCTTGCCATCGGCAAGAGTGCGCCCTGCGCGGCGCAATACGTTTCTGGCTTCGTCGATTGTGACGTAGCGCTTCTGGGTCGTAATCTGAAATTCGTATTCGATCTTGTCTGCCTTGCTTTTGCGGAATGGATTGCAATTGGGCATGACCACGTTTGCCCCGCCCTGGACGAAGGCCCGGTATTGGCCGTCCTCCGGCAGCAGCGTCGCCACGGTGTTGGCTGCTGCAAGGTGCGTATTCCGGGTTACAATCCGGGCCAGGGCAAAGACCCGCAGCATAAGTTCCGGATCGCCGGCCGGATTGTCGCGCAACGGTGTGTCCGCATGGGGAATAAACGGGCCGATGTTGATCATGTCCGGCTGGAACTCTTCAAAGAACTCAATGTCCATTGCAAGGTCCTCAATGGTCTGCCCCGGCAAGCCCACAATGTTACCCACCCCGACCTGATACCCCAGCTCGCGAAGGGCACGGATGGTTTCGAGCCGATCCTTGAGCCGCAGCCCGGGACGCATGACCGAATACAGCTTCGGGTTCATGGTCTCGTGCTTCATAAGGTAGCGGCTGGCCCCGGCCTCGCGGAAGGCACGCATGTCTTCCAAGGGGCGCTCGCCAAGGCTCAGGGTAATGGCCACGTCGGCCTGCTCCAGAATGCGCCGGATGATGGAACACAGCGATTCACGCGTGTAGTGGTAGTCCTCGCCGGATTGCAGCACCACGGTCCTCAGGCCGCTTTCGGCAATTCCCAAGGCTGTTTCCACTATCTGGTCCTCGCTCATGCGGAAACGCTTGGTCTTGGTGTTGCTTTTAAGCAGCCCGCAGTACAAATCCTCGCGGCAGCAATAGTTGGAAAAATGGACCACCCCACGCAATTGCGCCGTGTCGCCGCACTCTTCCCGGCGCACCGTGTCGGCCCGGTCAAACAACGCCTGCTGGTTCTGCTCGTCGCGCAGCAGGGCTACAATCTCCTTCCTCTCCATATCCACGCCATCCTTGCGGTTCGTTAAAAACGACGGACCGTTGCCCGTCAGGCAACCTTCACGGAAATAATACGGCCCGAATCGCCGTCTTCTATTCTGACATCACAGGCATTGCAGGGGTCGAAAGCACGCACGGCGCGCATGACCTCCAAGGGTTTTTCCCTGTCGGCAACAGGCGTCGAAGCCAGGGCCTGTTCCAGCGGGCTCGGCGTTCCGTCCGAACTGCGCGGAGAAAAATTCCAAAGCGAGGGGATAAGGTAGTCGTGTCCGACAATACGCCGCTTTTCCAGGCGTACCCGATGGACCAGCGCCCCTCGGCCCACTTCCGTAAATCCCAGCCCTTCGCCCGATTCCGGTGTGCTCCAACCGGCCTGACGCTTGGGGTTACCGCTTTGCAGGCAGGCGTCCAATTCATCCAGCCACTTCAAGGCCGCATCTGCCACAACCACGGATTCCAGGCCGCGCGAGAGCATCCTGCCCACAGTGGAATTCAGGGCAGGCAGTTCCAGCCCGGCCCACTGCAGGGAATCGTTTACGAGCGTTCGTACCCCGTTCTCCACGGCGGCATACGCCCCCATAATTCGGGAAAGAGGACCGACCTCGCAGGCCAAGCCGTCGTAGCGTGGCACGGATATCCATTGGAACTTGTCGTTGGCCCAGTGGTATGCTGGTTCTTCGGTTCCAAAACGCAGTCTGTAGCGGTTGGAGTCGGACGGATCCCAAGCAGGTTTTTCCGTTACACAGACCTGTTCCCAGGCCACTGGCTGCGTGGAAATATCCCGGCCCGGAAAAAACACCCCTTGTGGAAAGAGGCACGTTCCCGGTCTCTTTTCGGGAAACTCTCCCAGAGAAAGAAAAGATCCGCCCTGCCCATTACCAGTCTGGCCGGTCGCGGCTTCATGCCGATACGTCCGCCCCACCAGCAGCGCGTCCGACAAAAAAGTCTGGCGGATAAACTCCCTGCAGCGCTGCACAATGTCGGCACAAGCCGTGCGAGCCTGGGACGAAAGGTCGGGCCCGTCGCCATTTTCGGACAGCCCACCTATGCGATACGAAGGATGCGCCGGGCCGGTACAGCGCAGAAGTTTCAATGCCTGTTCCAGTTCGGAACGAATTTTCAAGGCTTCAAGGCAATGGCTGAAAACCAGCAGGTGCACCTCGGGCTCGCCCGCAAAAGCTGGGTGGTCCCAGTCCCCCACGGCAAAAAACTCTCCCCCCTCGCCCTCTGCCTGGGCTCCCAGCCTCTCCAGCGCCTCGCGGTAAAAATCCCCTCGCCCCCCAGCGGGACGGGGGCCGGTACAGTCCGCCAGCCGCACCGCCTTGGCCGGATCGGCCCGCAAGGCACGTCCCAAATTCAGCCAATGCGACAGGGAAAAATGATAAAAGTGCATCAGGTGGCCGGAAATAAGCCGCAGGCCCTGGGCCAGGTTGCGCACCAGCCGGGCAACTTCGGGCGGACGGACACCCACAAGGTTCTCAATGGCACGTACCGCGGCCAGGGAGTGGCCGTCGTTGCAAATTCCTGTGGCCTTGTTCGCCAACTGCGGCGCGCTGCCCTCAAGTTTTGTGCCCAACAAAAAATTCATGCTCCGGACCATCTTTCCGGTACTCCAAGCCTCGGCAATCTGCCCGTGGGAAAGACGCGCACTAATGACGAAAGTATTTTCCACGCACACCATTCTCGTCCGCTGTTCCCTTTGCATTGGCCTGCTCCCTCCCGTCCGTGCGGACAGGCTGTTTTCCGTTTCAGCTTCCGGCGCTTGCAACCGCTCCGGTGTCCGCGGATTCCTGTCCCCCCGAGACCGCCCCGGCAGGGGCCTCGGCCAATGCCTGGATATAGGCTTCCCGTGCCGCCGGAAACGGCTCCAGCGCACGCGGCAGCACTCCCTGCACGTACGAAATAGCCAGCCCATAGTTGGTCATGGGCACTCCCTGGCTCTGCGCCCGGTAAAGCCTGGTGAGCATCTGCTTGCGGTTGAACACGCAGGCCGCACAATGGATAACAAGCTTGTACGGGGTCAGATCCTCGGGGAAATCCCGGCCCGCCAGATTGGTAATTTCAAGGTCTCCGCCTGCGTACTGCCGGAGCCAGCGCGGAATTTTCACCCGCCCGATGTCGTCGGCCAGGGGGTGGTGCGTGCAGGCTTCGGCAATAAGAACCCTGTCGCCGGGACGCAGGGCTTCTATGGCCGCAACGCCCTTTGCCAAGCTGGACAAATCGCCCTTGAAACGGGCCATAAGGATGGAAAACGTGGTGAGCTGCACATCGGGTGGCGTATCCGCGGCAGTCTTGAGCACGACCTGGGAATCGCAGATCACGATCTTGGGCTTGCGGTTCAGGCGGGCCATTGCGTCACGCAACTCCCGCTCCTTCACGACCATACAGTAGGCGTCACTATCCAAAATATCGCGGATGCTCTGCACCTGAGGTAAAATGAGCCTCCCTTTGGGCGCGCCAAGGTCGATGGGAACCACCAGCATGGCAAGTTCCCCTGCGGGCACGAGGTCGCCCAGCAGTCGGGGCTTGGCAAACCAGTCGTCCGGCGCCAGCCCGGTCAGGGTTTCCCGTATCTTGTCAATGCCCCGGCCAAGAAGCGCAGAAGTACAAACAACCGCCGTCTTCGACGCGCCCAAAGCGTCCAGCGTATCCTGCGAGGGCTTTTCCAGGTCGTCCTTGTTGCACACCACAGCATAAGGAATCTTGCGCTCGGCAAAAAGCGAAGCCACGCCTTCCTCGTACTCGCCCCAACCACCGGATTCGGTCACCAGCAGAGCCACGTCCGTCCGGTCCAGGGCCTTGAGCGTCCTCTCCTTGCGCTGCTCGCCCAAGGCTCCCTCATCGTCTATTCCGGCGGTGTCGATAAACACAACCGGCCCCAACGGCGCAAGTTCCAAGACCTTTTCCACCGGGTCGGTGGTGGTTCCGGGCGTTTGGGAAACAATGGACACCTGCTGGCCGACCAGCGCGTTGAGCAGCGACGACTTCCCGACATTGCGGCGTCCGTAGATGCCGATATGCAGCCTGAGTCCCTTGGGCGTTTCATTCATTGCGGCACGTTCCTCTTTTCATGGACATAGAAAATTCCTTTGCCTTCTCTCCTGCCTCAGCGGTGTCCCAGGCTGGACATGTTCTCCACGGAAAGCAGCCTGTCCAATTCACCCTGGTCGAGCAGCCCCGTATCCAGCACGACATCACGCACGGACCGGCCGGACGCGAAGGCCTCGGCAGCTATCTCCTCGCACCGGGCATAGCCCAGGCGCGGCACCAAAGCCGTAACCACGGCCAGGGATTTTCCCAGATGTTTTTCGCAGACTGCGGGGTTCGCCTCCATGCCGCACACGCAGCGGCGGGCAAACATCTGATTGGCCCGGACAAGCAGAGCCAGCCCGGAAAGCAGATTCTCGGCCAGAAGCGGCAGAAAGGCGTTGAGTTCTAGCTGGCCGGATTGGGCAGCCAGCCCTATGGCCATATCGTTGGACATCACCTGAAGCGCGGTCTGGGCCACGGCCTCGCAGATAACCGGGTTGACCTTGCCGGGCATGAGGCTGGACCCGGCCTGCATGGGGGGCAGGCGCAATTCGCCAAGGCCAGCACCCGGCCCGGAAGCCAGCAGCCGGAGATCCGAGGAGACTT
This sequence comes from Desulfovibrio sp. 7SRBS1, assembly GCF_049723905.1. Taxonomy (NCBI): domain Bacteria; kingdom Pseudomonadati; phylum Thermodesulfobacteriota; class Desulfovibrionia; order Desulfovibrionales; family Desulfovibrionaceae; genus Desulfovibrio; species Desulfovibrio sp. 7SRBS1. The sequence continues at coordinate 1,546,505 of NZ_JBJKFD010000001.1, forward strand.
TGTACAGATTGACGGCATGGGCCTTGAGAATGCCGGCAACCTCCACAAAGGCGTCCGCATTCTGGGTGGCGTCCACCAGATTCTCCGCCCTGGACAGCCCCAGACCAGTGACCTCGCGCAGTTTTTCCACCACAAGAAAGATGTATTTGCGGGGAGCGGTAAGCCCGGTGCCCACGGCAGTGCCCCCAAGGTTGACCACGCGCAGCCGTTCCTCGCACTTGAAGACACGCCAGCGGTCCCGCGAAAAACACTCGGCCCAGGCGGAACACTCTGCTCCCAGGCTCATGGGAACCGCGTCCTGCAATTGGGTGCGGCCTACCTTGAGCACGTCGCTGAACACCTTCTCCCGCTCCTGAAACGCCGTTTGCAATTCGGCAATGGCCTGTTCCAGTTCGTGCAGAAGAGCCATGGCCGCCACCTTGATGGCAGTGGGATAGACGTCGTTGGTGGACTGATGAAGATTGACGTGTTGCAGCGGGTCTATTCGGGCGTATTCCCCTTTCCGGCCTCCAAGAATCTCCTCGGCGCGGTTGGCGACCACCTCGTTCATATTCATGTTGGTGGAGGTTCCGGCCCCGCCTTGCAGGGCATCGACCACGAACTCCCTGCGTAGGCTTCCGGCTGCGATTTCCTCGCAGGCCTGGATGATGGCCTGGGCTTCCGGGGCGGGAAGGTATCCCAGGTCGCTATTTGTCCGGGCGCAGGCCAGCTTTACCTGGGCCAACGCGGTAATCAGCTCCGGCCTGGAGGGCCGACCGCTCAAGGAAAAATTTTCCAGGGCACGCGCCGTATGAATGCCCCAATATGCGGATTCAGGAACGTCCTTTTCGCCAAGGCCATCCCGCTCCCTGCGGCTGTCTTCGGCCGTATCCGGCCGTTCCTCCAACTGGCGGGACATTTTTTCATTACAGCCAGTCACGGAAGCTCCCTGCAGATGGATTTTTAGAAAAAGCGGACCAGTGCCTCCGCTGGACCCGGCATTCCGAATACCGCTTCACGCTTCTTTCCCATTATTTTCGTAATATTTAAAAATAAGTATGTTTGCTTTAAGTTGCACCTTACAGAAAATCGTATGCATGTAAAGAATCTGTATGTAAAATATGTACTACTAAAATATCGAAAACATCTTTCAAGAGCCTTCAAACAAACGGTTTTAGCCCCCCGCAAAAAACGAAAATTAAATTTAAGCATGGCATTGCTGAAGCTGTGCTTTTTTTGAGACAGAAAATAAAAATTGTAAAAAAGGAATCTTCCTGAAGGAATCTCCCTGAGAGTAATCTCCCTGAGAGTAATCTCTCTGACAAGTGGCAGAGCTCAAGAGATGGACAAGACCTGAAAGACCATAGAAATGGCAGAAAAGCTGGTTACAAAGGCTGGTTCAGAAAAAAGCGATAATATTTGTGTTGGCAATTCATAACATTTTGTCAGTCTAACATATTTGATTCGTGCCACTATTAGACAAATAAAAACTCAATAAAAAGATACTTTAATCTCAGATAATACAACGAATTAGACCAAAATATATTTTCCGCCCTTTCCTCTCGTCTTCTGTCCCCAATACCGGAGGGAAAATATGCATACGATTAAAAGGCCTTACCCTCCTTTGCCACAGCAACCTCCCAACGAGAGGGGCAAAAAAAAACAAGGCTGGGACGTATGGCCAAAAACGGAATGCACAGAAAAGTTTGTGGGGCACAGCATGGCCATGGGGCAGCTGCGTCATTTCCCGCCCGCCTTTTCTCTGCTCACAGCCAGGAACACAAAAAGCCACTCTCAACATCCTTGCGGAACAGCGAAAGCGGCTTTGAAAAAACCTTATGCGTGGCGATTCTCCACGTCCCGGCAGAAACGCCCGTCAGTTGCGGGAAAAACGGAGGCGCTGCCTCTCCTCTTTCAGCACAAGCGTTTCATAGCCTGCCTGCCTATGCTTTTCCATATCCCTCTCCACCATGCGGGCAAATCTCATGGTGTCGTCCTGGGCGAACGGTATATGGTAAACAACCACATGACGGGGCTTGAAAATATCCGCGATAACGCGTTGACCGGCGGGATTGTGATAAAAAATCGGATTCACGAACACGGCGTCCAACGGCACATCGCCCAGCGCTTCCGCAAAATACTCAGGTACGTAATCGGCGTCTCCCGTAAACAGAAGACGCACACCATCCAGGTCCAGAAGATAGCAGTCATTACGAATATGCTGATATTGCGGCCCCATGTGCCGTGTACCGATGGCGGTGATTGCCAAGTTCCCCGCAAGTGCAAAGGAACTGCTCTCTCCCGGTTCCAGACTCAAGCCATGGCAGGAAACGCCAACCTCCCCGGCAGATTCGAACAGACGCGTCAGATCCGGCGATCCCCCTTTTTCCGATGGAAGAAATATCTCCTTTGCCGGTCGTTGCCGAAGCTGTTCCAAAACGAGTTGCGGCGTAAAGTGGTCGGGGTGCTCGTGGGTAAACAGCAGGTAGTCGAGATTCTCGAACCCGTCCGTTCCTTTCTTCAGATGCTGCAAATCCAATTCGGAAACCTTGCTGAACGGAGGACCGTCCTCGTGATGGATTCCGTCCACAAGCACACCCACACCGTCGCATTCAACCAACACTCCCGCATTGGCAATAAGGGTTACATCCACAAAATGGTTCACTTTCACTCCAGCTGCCATACGAATTGCACTACATATAAAGAGCCCACAGGTGGGACAAAGGCATGACCAGCACAAATGCGGGAATCATATTGCCCACGGGAAATGGCTTGATGCCACAGATTCGAAACCCTGTAGCCAACATGATGAGCCCACCGCAAGCGGAAAAGTCGGCCAGCATGTCCGGTGTGGTCAACGGTAAGATCAGTTGTGCCGCCAAAAACAGCAGCCCCTGCACGGCAAACTGGGGAATAACCAGAATGGCAACCGTAAATCCCATGGTGGATGCGAAAATAGGCGCGGTAAATAAATCCAGTATGGACTTGACGATAAGCAGGGTGGAATCTCCCGTCATGCCTTCCGTCAGGGCACCGTAAATACCCGTTCCGCTCAGGCTGAAAAGCACCAGCAGCGCAACGAACTTGTCGAGAAACTCTTCCTGACTGATACCACCGGTGGGCCGGGATATCTTTTCGATCAACTTCCGGCTCAGCCCTGCAAAACGCTGAATCCCGCTTTCCAGCTGCACCACCTCTCCGAACACGGAACCCAGCACCAACGCCAAAACCACGGGCGCAAGAAACTTCACCTTGATTATCATGGCAATGCCCAGCCCCATGGATGCGCATCCAAACACCATGGGCATTCTCTCGCGCATGGCTGGTTTGAGCTTTGGCCCCAAAAAACCACCAACGACACTGCCCAAAACAAGTGCCGCACCATTTATATACGGACCGATCATAGTATCTGCCTTTCTTGGCGGGCGAACCTCGGCGCTCCCCGCCAATATATTGAATAGATGATAGAAAACACGAGCACAGGCCCTGGCATGCACCAGGCCTGGATAATTGCTGGAACCGTGCTGTGGGTCGGAATCAGGACTCGGAAGTGTAGCCGAACTCGATCTTCGACTTGGTAAAAAAGATGCGCAGGCCGCTTTCTTTAATACGAAGCATCAGTTTGTCGTACTCGTCAAAGGTCAGTGCCATATCCACCTGCACCGGCGGATCTTCGAAACCGAAAATAGTATCGCCGTGATAGCGGCCGTCATGTCCGAAACCTTCTTTACCGGAAAAGAGCGTTGCGCCCCGGATTCCGATTTTCTTGGCTTCATCGACAAGCCACCCGGCAATGGAAGCACCGTTGTATTCCCTGTTCTGCTGGGTAAAAAACTTTACAAGATATCCTTCTTTCATCAATTTGCCACCTCTACAAAAGTCACCGCCAAGGAGAAACACATATCGAGAGTTTTTCCTCAACTAAAAAAATTATTTACAATCAACACCACAAACAAACAATGATCCAGGTCACTGAAAGCAAGAATTCTCCCTAAAGAAGAAAAAAAGGGCTGGTAGACAATTCTTTCAATTGGTCGATATCGAGAATACGGATGGTGCCGCGCGCCTTGGAGAGCAGCCCGGCTTCCTGCAGGCGGGAAATAATGCGGGCAGCCGTTTCCCGGGTAACCCCGGTCATTTCGGCCACGTCGTTATTGGTAAGCGGCAACTCCAGCCCTATTCTGGCCGAAAGCATTGCCAGGGAATTCAAAACGCGCTTTTCCGCACTCTCGTCTATGATGTCCAGAATGCGGCTGTAAGCCCCGTCCAGCAGGCGGGCCAACACCCCGTAAATGGCAGCCGCCACATCAGGATTTTCAAGTACCCACTCCCGAAAAACCTTGCTGGGGATGGCAAGCAGCGTGGTCTTTTCCGCAACTCGGGCGGAAAAAACACGTGGGCCGGACCGAAAGCTGGTCACCCCGTTGAGCGTCATTCCCCGCACCGCAATCATATAGGTGAAAACCTTTCCCGAGGGAGCTGTTTTGGAGAGCGTTACCCTGCCCTCTTCAACCATATAGAAATTATCCGAGTCATCCCCGGCTTCAAAGACATAATCGCCCTTTTGATAGGCAATCCGCCGAACGCTGCGGGCCAATTCGGAAAGCGCTTCGGACGACGCCAGCCGCAGGCTGATTTCCGTGCGCAAAGTTTCTATTGTCCGCTTCTCGTCGTCCATGTGTTTTTCTGCCATGTATTTTCCGCCATGTGTTTTCCGCTCCAAAAGGTGGGATAACCAGAGGGGGCAGCTTCAAAAAAAATCCGATTCCGTAATTTTCAAGAACAGCACGATGAACGGCAAAAGGCAAATTCATTCCTCCAAAGGCCGGGCTTCGACCAGAAACGAGTACGGCGGTCCGGCCACGCTACAGGCAAACGGGAAAACACCATCCGGCTTTCCGTTCTAAGAATTTCACAGCAACCGAAAGCAAGTCCAGTGCTCGACGAAACTGTGCTTTGTGGGTATACACAGAACACTTTTAAGTAAAAATTGCATAATGGCATCCATCTCTCGGGGGGGACCGATACATGCCTGCTCACACCCTGTGCAACCGAAGCTTCATTTTTTCCCCAGTTCGCCATTGGGCTCATCTCAACCATTTGCAGTGGGTTCCATACCTTTGCCCTTTTACAAAATGATGCAGCCGTTCCTTAAAAAACACCTTCGCACCCCGTTCTTCGGCTACATGGTTGAAGTGTTTTTTCTGCTGCTTCTGGCCGTTCCGCTCCAGGCTGCGTATGCGGATAATGCCACCATGCAGCCTTCCACCGGCGGGCCGGACTCACTCATTCCCCAGCTTGAGATACAAAACGGCACCCTGGGCATCAGCCTGGCGGACACGGTCTACCTGACCATCCGCAACAACGTGAATGCCCGCACCGGCTATCTCGACCGCGTGCTTGCCAAATTCGACCTCAAAAAGGCGGAATCCAAGTTCGAGCCCAACGTCAACCTGGACGGCAGCGCCAATATCCAGACGTCGCAGACCTACCAGAAAAAGCAGAATGCCGATGGGGATGGAGACGACACCAGCCAGTGGAACGCCGGGGGCAAACTCTCGGCCACCCAAAAAATTCCCACCGGTGCGGAACTCAAATTCATCTGGGACAACCAGCACGATGAATCCCTCTCCCGGCACGCGACGGGTGGAACCAAATCCACCATGAGCCTGACCCTGGAACAGCCACTGCTGAAGGGTGCGGGGACCGAGGTCAACAGGGCTTCCATTGAACTGGCCCGGCTCTCGGACCAAATCAATATCCTCTCGCTGCGCGATTCGCTCAGTTCGCTCATCAACGAGGGCGTGGACCTCTTCTACAACTATGTGCAGGCTTCGGAAAACCTGGAAATCCAGATTCAGGGGCTGAAGCGCTCCAAACGGCTGCTGGAGATCAACCGCGTCAAAGTGAGCATGGGGCGCATGGCAGCCAGCGACATGATCCAGGCCGAGGCCGATGTTGCAGCCCGCGAACTGCAGATAGAAGAAGCCCGCAACACTCTGGACGGCGCAAGGCGCAGTTTTCTGAACCACCTGGAGCTGGACCCCAACCTGGGCATAACCCCCCTGGACGGGCGCAAGTACCCGGAAACCAGTCCCAACTACAAAGATTGCATGGAGCTGGCGCTAAAAAACAACCTATCCTACCTGAATAAAAAATATGCCCTGCGTACGGCCCAGATAAACTACATGTTGGCAAAAGACGACCGCAAATGGGACTTGAGGGCCGGAGTGGGCGTAACCGAAACCGTGTCCGGAGTAACCAACGGTGACGATTACAACCAAAACGAATGGGTAGCCCGGCTGCGCCTGGAAGCTCCCATCAACTTTTACGGCGACGACCTGCTGGCCCGGAAACGGCGCCTGCTGTTCGCCGAAATCAGCGAACGCAAAGCCGAGCTGCAACTGAACAAGGCCAAGCTGGACCTGCAGACAAAGGTAGCCAACGCGGTGCGCAACGTGAACATCCGCCGCAAACTCATAAAACTGGCCACAAACGACCGGGAACTCAAAAAACTCCAGCTCCAAAACGAACAGGCCAAACTCATGGCAGGACGTTCCGCCAACTTCCAGGTTGTCACCTACCAGGACCAACTTCTGGAAGCCGAACGCAACGAAGTGAGCCAGATCATTTCCTATGTTCGCGCAATCACGACCCTGGATCAGATTCTGGGCACGACAATGGCAACCTGGAACATAGAATTCAGACAAAACGACAAGCGCCTGGAAGAAAAATTGAACGACCAAATCCGCCCCTTGGTCTGGACCTGGTGGTAACAACAAAAGGCGATAGATAATGGAACAGGAACATTTTGTAGCCGGAGCAATCCTCGACGCCATGCGGGACGGCGTGCTGACCCTGGATATGACGGGCCGGATAGCCTTCTGCAACCCGGCAGCCGGAGAGTTTTTCGGCATGTCTCCGGAATCCCTGGTAGGCAAGCCATTCCACGAAATCGCCCTGGCCGCACCTCCTGACCTGTCTGAAAATTCCGGAGAAGCGGACGAATTCTCCATGCCACAGGACGATCTGATGCAGGTGGTTCTGGATACCATCTACGAGCAGAAAACCATACGCAACCGGGTACTGGACCTGCGTGTGAACGGCGGAGAAACGCGCAGCCTGTCCGTGAGCGCAACTCATTTGCGCGACAACGAAGGCCAGCTTACCGGAGCGGTGCTGGTCCTGGCCGACATTACGGAAATGCAGCGGCTGCACGAGGCCGAACGCCGCCTCAACCAGGAACTCAAAGATGCTGTCCGACAAATCGACAGCAACAACCAGGAACTCAAAGAAAGCGTCAAGCGCGGCCGCCGTACCCGGATAATGATCGCCTGCGCGGCATTGCTGCTTTTTATCGGAGTAGGCGGCTACCTGTGGCAGGGCGACCTGCTGGACATGATGAGCGACTCTTCCGACAGAAGAGACACTCCCCCCGGGACATTCGATGGCGGGGAAGAAAATGCGGCCAGCCTGCCTTCAATCGTTGTCGAACCCCGTCCCCTTTCCCGCTCCATATCGCTTTCCGGCACGGTGGCGCCGCGTGAGGAAGTCACCTTGTCCGCGCCCTTTCCCGCCGCCATCAAGCAAAAGAATTTCTTTTACGGCCAACGGGTCAAGCGCGGCGACATACTGCTGACGCTCGACACCACGGAAATCCAAAGCCAGATGCGCGATGCGCGGTCTGCCTTCATCAAGGCGGGCAAAAGGCTCAAGGAACTCCAATCCTGGACGAGCGGACCGGAAATGTCCAAGGCACGGCGAGATCTTTCTCAATGCCAAAGCAAGCTGCAGCGTGCCAAACAAACCATGGAAGACAACAAAATCCTGCTCGACAAGGGAATTATTCCAGCCACGGAATACGAAAACTCGCAGCACAGCTATGAAGATACCAAAATGCAGCTGCTCTCGGCTCAGGAATCCCTGGAGTCGATCATGCGCCAGGGCGACGACGAAACCCGGGAAATAGCCCGCATGGAGCTGGCAAACGCCAAGGCAAAATACGAACAGCTCCAGCACAAGCTTTCTCTGGCCGTGGTCCGCGCTCCCGTATCCGGCATAGCCATCCGGCCCACGACGCAAAACAACGAAAAGGTCAAGGACCTGGAAACAGGCGCCAGCGTTCAGGAAGGACAGGCCCTGCTCTCCGTTGGCAGTCTGGAAGGCTTGTCCATAATGGCCAAGGTCGACGAACTGGACATCAACAATTTGCAGGTGGGACAAAAGGTCGCGGTTACCGGTGACGCCTTCCCCGGCATCTCGCTGGAAGGAAAAATCGTCCACCTTTCCTCGCAGGCATTGGTCGAAGGACAGGTTCCCGTGTTCGAGGCAGTCATCCGCCTGGATGAACTGCCCGACGAGCTGAAAGACATCGTGCGCCTGGGCATGACGGCCCACATGCGGGTCATCATCTATTCCAACCCCAAGGCGCTCACCGTGCCCCTCGGCGCGGTCCAGATGGTACAGGGCGAAAGCATGGTGCGGGTACTCACCCCCAACGGTTCCATCCGTCCCGTCAAGGTGGTTACAGGCTATACCACGCTGAACTCCGTGGAAATCGTATCCGGTCTCGAAGCAGGCGCCCGTGTCCTCTTCACACCACAGGCTGGCGCATTTGTTTCCTCCGGTCCGGACTCTGGATCGCAATCCCGAGGGGTGGGTCGGCGATGATAGAGCTGCGCGACATACACAAATCCTACATGCTCGGCCCGGTGGAGGTGGAAATCCTCAAGGGGGTCGACCTCACCGTCCAGGCCGGCGAACTGCTCGCCATACTGGGAACGTCCGGCTGCGGCAAAAGCACGCTCATGAACATCATGGGCTTTTTGGACACACCCACCTCGGGCACATACTCCTTTAACGGCACCATGTCCCACGGTTACACCGACGATGAACTTTCCCGCATCCGCAACCAAAACATCGGATTCGTATTCCAGCAGTTCAACCTGCTGGGCAAGCTGACCGCTTTGGACAACGTCTGCCTGCCCCTCATCTACAGGGGAACCCCCAAACGAGAACGCATGGACAGGGCCATGGAAATGCTCGGCCGGGTGGGCATGGAGGAACGCGCCCTTCACCGGCCATCTGAACTTTCCGGCGGGCAACAGCAACGGGTGGCCATTGCCCGTGCCCTGTGCGGCCAGCCCTCCATCATCCTGGCGGACGAACCTACAGGCGCGCTGGACACCAACACCAGCAACGAAATCATGGAGCTGTTCATGGCTCTCAACTCGCGCGAAGCCATTACCGTGATTCTCATTACCCACGATCCTTCCCTTGCCAAGCGCTGCAAACGTTCAGTGCACATGAAGGACGGACGGGTGACCGAACAATGAGCCTGAACGAGAATTTCAACGAATCCGTCCGCTCCCTTTGGGCCTCCAAGCAGCGTACCGCGCTTGCGCTCATCGGCATCGTCATCGGCATCGGATCGGTCATCGCCATGGTCACCATAGGCCGCATTGTGGAGCAGGAGGCGTTGCGAAATTTCAAAGAGCTGGGCACGGATATCTGCAACGTCAGCCTGAACCGCCAGGGGGGAGGATCAGATTCCGGTAAAATGAGTTTTCAGCTGCAGGATGTTCTCACCCTACCGCAGCACTGCCCGGAAATCGTTCAGGTTGGGCCGTACGCCAGCATATACGGCACAATCACCAAAGATGGGAAACGGCTTGAATGTCCGGCTCTGGGGGTGGACCAAAATTTTGCCCGTATTTTCAAAATTCCCATTATCGAAGGACGGTTTATCTCCAATCTGGATCAAAGTTCTCCTTTCTGCGTACTCAGCGAAGGGGTGCAAAAAAAACTTCAGGAAATGGGAGCTCCCACCAAAATAGGCGATGAGATCGTCTTCGACGGCAAGATCTACATGGTCGTCGGCATAACCAAGTCGGTTCCCATGGGCGGTTTCCGTCCATACGCCATCAATGAAGGCATCATGCTGCCCATCATGACGGTGTTACGCAGTCCCAAACGTCCGGGTATCACTGTATTCAGTGCCCGCATGGCTACGGAACATACCAGGGTTCAGGCAGTAGACCAAATTCAGCGATATTTCCGCAGTGTCGAGCGTCCCTTGCCGGTAAAAATAGTTACTGCCGAGCAGATAGTGGAACAAATGCAAAAACAGATGCGCATGTTCACCCTGCTGCTGGCCGCCATCGGCTCCATTTCGCTTATTGTCGGCGGCGTGGGTGTAATGAACGTGATGCTGGTTTCCGTGTCGGAACGGCGCCGGGAAATAGGCATTCGCCGCGCATTGGGGGCCAGACAGCGGGACATCCAGACGCAGTTTCTGGTGGAGTCGGTCCTGCTCTCCTTTGTGGGCGGACTTCTGGGGATGATTCTGGGCGTGGGTGCGTCCTACGTTGTCTGCCAGTTCACGGACTGGCAATTCCTTGTTTCGCAGAACGCCATCATACTGGGCGTGGGCGTCTCCGCTGCCGTGGGCATGTTTTTCGGTTATTATCCGGCCCGGCAGGCCTCGCGGCTGAGCCCCATCGACGCCTTGCGTGCCGACTAAGACCATTCTCCGCACAAAAGAAACCGGTGCCTGACCATTGATCAGACACCGGGATTATTTTTTCAGCTCTGCAATGAAAGCCGGGCCTCGGCCCGCCATCCGCGCTCTTCGCTCTCAGCTTTCCCGGCAGAAACTCATATCCACAAGGTCATGGGTTCCCTGTATGGCGCGCCGGGCAATTCTGGATTCCAGATACAAGGCCAGCGCAGCCACGGCCCTGTCCCCGGAGGTGAAGACGGGCACGCCCTTTTCCCGCAGCTCATTGCGGAGCGGATCATACAATCCGCCGCCGTCCGCCACGGCCAGAATGGGCTTGTCGCAACGGGCCACCAACGCTGGCAGCAGGGTGGTGTATCCGTTTTCATTGTCCATGTGATATGCGGACGTGGTGTCCGCCAGGGTATGCACGGCGGGAGAAATCGGGTCCAGCCCCAGAATCAGGGCATCCACGCCGCAATCGCTGACCACGATATCGGCTATCTTCACATGGGCATCGTCATCTGAGCCAGGATTGATGTCCAGCGGGTTGGTCAGGGTGACCAGAGAGTCCAGCCGTTTGCTTTGCAGCACTTCCAGGATGGCAGCCTTGCTCTGCTCGCTCAGGCTGGCCATGTTCAGGCGGTAGTCATCGGAGTGGATGGAGTCGGCCATGCCCACGGCCTCGTAGCCCGAACCGCTGACCACACCAAGGCGATTGCCCCGGATGGACTTTCCATGCAGGCATTCGGCCAGCAGAAAGAGATCCTGAAACTCCACGAAACTGCGGGCAATGCTGGCTCCGGCCTGGCGCACGCAGGTTTCGCAAACCATGTAGTCGCCAGCCAGGGAAGCCGTATGGCCGCTGGTGGCGGACTTGCCCTCGGGCGTACGTCCCGCCTTGTAGAACACCACATCCTTGCCAGCCAGAACGGCCCGCCGCACTCCACGGCAAAAGGCCAGTCCATCCAGATTATTGAACCCTTCGGCGTACACGGCAATGACGTCCACATCGTCGGCATCGGCGAAATAATTGACCATGTCGCCCAAGGTCAGGTCGGTCTGGTTGCCCATGGAAATAAGATAGCCGGGCTGCAGCTGCGGGCACTGGGTGGTGCGGTTGACCATGAAGGCACCGCTCTGGCTTATCAGGGCCGCGCGCTTGTGATTGCCGGAACGGTCCTTGGGCAATTTTTCCTCGGGCACGAACCAGGTGTCGTAGCGTCCCGGATACGAAACCACGCCCATGCTGTTGGCCCCCAAAAAGATAGGCCCACCCTCTTCCGTGGCATGCGCCTCCTTGACCCGGGCGATCACCCGGGCGGCGCGTTCGCGGCTTTCCGCGGTTTCTCCCATGCCGCCGGGAATAAGCAGCACGCTCTGCGCTGCGTCACGGCTGATCACTTCGTCAACAAGATCGGGTACCTGGGCCGCCCCAATGGACACCACAAAAAGGTCCAGTTTCTCGTCCAGTGATGCCAGGTCGGGAACGCAGCGCACGCCGTCAATTTCGTCCACACCTTCGCGGATGACCACCACCTTTTCCCGAGGAAAGCCCTGGGCCAGGATATTCTGCAGCATGGTGCGCCCGTAGTTCTGGCGCGAAGCGGAAACACCAACAATGCCTATACGCTCCGGCTGAACCATGTTTTTGATCTTGCGTACCGGCCTGCCCGCCTCCTGCGGTTTGGGCAGGGAAAAGCGCAACATGCCGTCCAAGGGAACCATGAGGTAATCGGTAAAGGCGAAGGGGTTGATTTCCAGCTCGTCGATGATGAACGGCGCATCCGGGTTGGTGGGCGCAAAGTGCCGCCCCGTGCTGATAAAGGCACTGAAGCACTCGATGATCTGCTCGTCCGTGACAATGCGGCGCTGTCCGCGGGTAAGCCCGGCCAGTTTGCGGTAGGAAATGGTCTTTTTGAACAGTTCGAAAAACTTCTGCCCGTCCGTCATTTCCACGGAAGCAGCTACAATGGCCTGCCCTTTGCGGAAACGCTCGGCGTACAGTTCCGCGTCCGTACCGCCCAGCCCGGCGCTGATGACCGTGCCGAATTCGCGGGTCCGGCGCAGCCCCACAATAAGTTCGTTGCCAAAGGCCTCGGAATCCGGCGGCATGAACTGTACCTGGAGCACGCCCTTGATGTCGTTGCTGATGGCCGCAACCAGGGACTCTCCTTCCAGACCGCGATAGGCCTTGGGGGCGGCCTCCATGTTGCGTTCTATCCAGAGCGCATAATTTTCCGGCACTTCGTACTGCATCCGGCGCGCCGCAGACCGGACCTTGTTGGGGTCCTTGTCCACCACGCGCACGCCTCCGACCTCGGTCTTATGGATGATGGTCGGCGAGACGATCTTGAGCACGGCCTTTTCACCGGGCAAAGAGAGTATTTCCTCGTCGCTGCACTGCACACCACGCGGAAGCAGGTTGCACTTGGGAGGAGTTTCAGCCCCCAGATGGGTAAGGAAATTATAGACTTCGTATTCGTAGAGAAAATCGCGTCCCTCTTTATGGGCAAGCGTCAGCTGCTCCGTATGGGCATCGAAATTGACCGTAGGCGTTTTGTGTTCCATAAGAATGCTCCAATGCTCGAATTCCTGGCCGTATCCTACCGATTTTTTTACCCAATGCCAAAGGGGCAAGTCAAAAAAAACGACAAACGGCAGAGTTCGGCCAACAAAAAACCGTCCGAGGATGCGGGGGATTCCGCCTCCCTCGAACGGTTTTCGGCTGTTCGGCCACAGGGCCGAGAATATTTTTGTTGAACGACCTAATCTTTCCTGCCGTTCTTGTTCTGCCACCAGGTCCGGTCCGGCCCTTTGTACCACCAATCCGTGTGGTCGGTGGTGCTGGCCTGCTCGGCAAGCTGCTTTCCGTATTCGGTACGCAACCGCTTGAGCGCGTCCGCCATCCAGGTTCCGGCGTACTTGTTGCCCAGGTCCAGCTCTTCCTTCAGGTTCAGGATCAAATCTATCTGGTCCGCGTCCTGGGCAAGCTGCGCTTCCAGACTCTGCACCTCTTCCAGCTCGTCCCACAGGGCAAGGATGGCATCGCCCAATCCGGTGCCCATTGTGGCATCACGCAGGGCCTGGGTGCGGTCGCTGGTATTGTACTTGCGGTGCACGTAATTGAAGTCGCCCGTACGGGCCTCGTGGATGTCGTGGAACAGGCAGAGCATCACGGTCTTGGCCTTGTCCGCCCCTGCCATATCCGCCAGGACATAGCCAATGACCGTAGTACGGTAGGAATGCTCGGCCACGCTTTCCTTGCCGGTGCCCAGAAAATCATACCCGGTACGCGGCGTATGGCGCAGCATGCCAATTTCAAACAAAAAGTCGGTCAATCGTTTGATGCGGTCGCGATCTTTCAGATTGGCCGTAAAATCGCAGGGAGTCGTCATTATCAGGTCCTGTAATCAGCATTGATGCTGATGTATTCATGTGTGAGGTCCGAGGCCAAAAGCTCGTAGGCTCCGTCGCCTGCGGCCAGTTCTATATCGATGGGAATTTCGGCACGCTTCATGGTCAGGGCCAGCAGGCCGTCCATATCGCCCTGCACGGGTGCGCCGTCGGTAAAAATCACCACACCGCCGATGCGCATGGTCACATGGTCGGGCTCGAATTCCGCGCCACTCCGGCCCAGGGCTGCCACAATACGGCCCCAGTTGGGATCGCACCCAAACAGGGCGGTTTTGACCAGGGGCGAGTTGCCTATGGTACGGGCGACCATTTCGGCCTGCGCCTGGTCCACGGCCCCGCTTACCCGGATGCGGGCAACCTTGGTGCCGCCTTCGGCATCTTCAACAATCATATAAGCCAGATCCTGGCAGACCTCGGTAAGGGCCTTTTCCAGGGCGTCCAGCTCCGCGCCCTGCGGGCGTGCTCCGCTCTGCCCGTTGGCCAGGGCCAGAATCGTGTCGTTCGTGGAGGTGTCGCCGTCCACTGTAACGCGGTTGAAGCTTACATCCACGGCGCGGCGCAGAGCCTGCTGCCACCAGGCGGGATCAACCTCGGCATCGCACGTCACAAAGCCCAGCAGGGTCGCCATGTTCGGGCTAATCATGCCCGCGCCCTTGGCCATGCCGAGTATGCGCACTTCGCCGCCGTCCACGTCTATTACACGCCAGGACAGCTTGGGCACGTTGTCCGTGGTCATGATGGCCCGGGCAAACTCTACGGGACCAGCCGTGGTGAGGGATTCTCCCAGTTCGGGCATGGCCGCACGCCACTTGTGCATGTCGAACTGCTGTCCGATAACGCCGGTGGAGGTCGGTAAAATTTCCGAGGCCTTCAACCCCAGCGCATCTCCCACAAGAATCAGCGACTCACGGCATCGGGCCAGTCCTTCCCCACCGGTACAGGCGTTTGCCTGGCCGGAGTTGGCCATGAGTGCGCGGAATTGACCGCCTCGCTGCAGAGAATCAATGCACACGAGAACCGGCGCGGCTTGAAATTTATTTGTTGTGAACACTCCGGCCGCGCTTGCGGGGACTTCGCTCACAATCACGCCGAGATCGAGCCGACCGGGCTTTTTGAACCCCGCGCCTGCTGCTGCGAAACAAAAACCTCTGGGGACTGGAATAGGTGTCATGTGTTCTCCGAAATAAGTCTGTGTAAAAGCATACGTCCAAACGGATTCGGCAGGATAGCCCAAGGCCCCCCAGGGTTCAAAAGATTTTTACTGCGGAAGAAAAATTCATCTGCCCTGCGAACTGAAAATTGAAAGAAGAAGTCAATATCATCGAAAAGAGAAATGGCTCATTAATCATAAAAAATCATACCACTTGCAGTATCCACTGCTTATCGTGATCTCAACCTAACTATTATGGATATTAAAAATTTCATCCGCAAGGGAGTCGCAAATGTTTCTTAATAACATTAGGGTCGGTTATAAACTGCTCATTCTCCTTATCATCAACGCCCTTTTGTACGTACTGATCGGAGGCATTGCGCTTGTCAGCGCCGACCGCATCAATGGTCAATTGGAAAAGGTCTTCAGCAGAGACCTGCAAGGCAAATCCTTTCTTTTGGAAGCCGACCGGGATCTTCACCAGGCGCTCATAGCAGAGCGTACCCTGCTCTTCGTCGAGCCCGGCAGCGAGATGTTCGCCAAACAACTCGAGTCATACACATCCAATAAAAAACAGGCCGACACCCGAATAGGCAAGTTCAAGGCCCTGGAAACAACCAAGGAGCAGGACGCCCTGGTAGATGCCTACTTTGCAGACCGTAAAAAATGGGACGAGGTCTCCCTCCGTCTGGTCAAGGACCGCCAGGAAGGCAAATCCACCGAAGAACTCGCGTCCAGCGCTTTGCAGATAAACGCGGAACGCTTCGACGCCATGCGCGACCATATCGACCATCTGACGGAAATGCTCAACCAGCAGGCAGCGCAAGCGCGGTCCGATGCCGTCAAGCTCTTCCACGACCTTATTATTCTGCTTATTACGCTGACCTTAGCCAGCGTCCTCCTGGGTGCGGTGGTTACCTGGCTTATCGCTCGCAACATCACCCGTCCCCTGTCCCGCATTCTTGAATTCACCAAGCGGCTGGCCAAAAACGACTTTCCACCGGCCCTGGCTCTCGGACGCAAGGACGAAATCGGCATTCTGGCAACATCTTTCGACAACATGAACGTCCTGCTCCAAGACAACCTCGAGCAGATAGAAAAGAAAAGTGAAGAAGCCGAAGGCAAGGCGGAAGAGGCAACCAAGGCGACGCACAAGGCCGAAGAAGCCACTCGTCAGGCCCAGCAGGCCCGCAGCGAGGGAATGTATCATGCTGCCCAGCGGCTGGAATCAATCGTCGAACGCGTCAACAGCGCTTCGGAAAAAATATCCAACCAGTCTGAAGTCATATTGCAGGGATCGGAAGTTCAAAGTGCGCGGGTAAGTGAAACCGCCACAGCCATGGAAGAAATGAACGCCACGGTTCTGGAAGTGGCCCGCAACTCCAGCGAGGCGACGAGCATGAGCCAGGAAGCCAAGGACGAAGCCGAAAAAGGCGCCAAAGTGGTGGGCAACTCCATAGAAGCCATACGGACCACGCAGCAGCAGGCGGAAGAACTGCGCGAAAACATGACCCTGCTCGGACAAAAGGCCGACGCCATCGGATCGGTAATGAACGTCATCAACGACATTGCGGATCAGACCAACCTGCTGGCCCTCAACGCGGCCATTGAAGCAGCCCGGGCAGGCGATGCGGGCAGAGGCTTTGCGGTTGTCGCCGACGAAGTCCGCAAGCTTGCGGAAAAAACCATGAGCGCAACCAAGGAGGTCGGCGACTCCATCCAGGCCATTCAGGACGCAGCCAAAAGCAATATGGAATCCACGCAAATCGCCGTGGAAGACCTGGGCAAAGCTGTGGATCAGGCCATGGAGTCCGGCAACGTCCTGCGCCAGATAGTGGAAAAAGTGGATGTTTCAGCACAGCAGATCCAGTCCATTGCCACGGCCACGGAAGAACAATCGGCCACAAGCGAGCAGATAAACCACGCCATTGAGGAAATAGACCGTATTACAGCGGAAACCTCGGCAGGAGTGAACGAATCCGTCGCGGCTTTGCGCGATCTGGCGGAGCAGACCCACAGCCTCAAGATGCTCATCGACGAGCTGAAAGAGGAAGGGAAAGGCTGAGGCTGAGGTGAAACGTAAAGAAACTCTTTGGTAGACACAAACAGTCTGAGAAAGGCACGAAAGCACCATTGCTTTCGTGCCTTTTTTATGCCGGGAGCACGGCCCAGAAATGAACGCAGCGCCCGACCAGGCAGGCTGCCCGGAAAGGTGCGGAATCCAGAAAAGATCACCGTCGATAAAAAATCAAAGGCGACACATATTCTTCATACGCGAGGGGCAGAATTTTTCGCTGCAATGAAGGGAGCATGTGTTTCCGAGCAGACTGAAAAGGCGGTTTTCCTGCCCCCACCTTCCATGCTATATGCTATGTGCCCGGCGCAAGCCGCATCATCTTCGAACCTTCTACCAAAGGACGACACAGCCCATGCCTCGTGGACCATTTTTTCACTTTCCCCTGGCCGGACTCGCCTTTTTCGTGCTTTTCATCGGCCTGGGGCTGCTCTTTGTTTTCGTCCAGGTCGGGATAATCACCGTGGCCTTTGCCAAACTCGGCCTTACTCCGTGGCAGGGATTTCTGCTTCTCATGGCGACGTTGTTCGGCAGTTCCATCAACCTGCCCCTCTTCAAGACAGGACGCCAGGTACATATGTGCACGCCGGATCTCGGCTCGTTTTTCCGCCATGTACGCGGCCCCCGTTATTCCTGCCCCGAAGGGCAGCTCATGGACCAGCAGGTCTGCATCAACATGGGGGGCTGCATCATCCCCTGTTTTCTGAGCTTTCACCTGCTCACCCTGGGCAGCCCGGCCCTGCCGTTCATCCTGTGCACCGCCATTGTGGCGGCCGCCTGCTACAAGATGGCACGCCCCCTCCAGGGAGTGGGCATCGGCATTCCCTTTCTTATTCCGCCGCTCATCACCGCCCTGGCGGCCATGCTGCTGGCCCCTCCGGAAACAGCTCCGCACGTGGCCTATGTTGCCGGTTCGCTGGGGACGTTGATAGGCGCGGATGTGCTCCATCTGCTGACCCCGCGCACCATGTCGCAGCTGGAGGCCCCCATGCTTTCCATCGGCGGTGCAGGTACCTTTGATGGTATTTTCATCACCGGCATCCTGGCCGTACTGCTGGCCTGATTTTCCACATAGCCCAAAAACAGACAGGCCGCCCAAGGCAGTGCGTAAGGTACACTTGGGCGGCCTGTTCTTTTTAAAAATACAGATGAAAATACGTTGTCAAGCTACAGGCCGTATTCCCCCTGGATCAACACCACGGAGATGCGTCCGGCAGGCCAGCTTTTTTCCGTAATCGTCCAGACATTGCAAATGCAGTCCGGACTGTTGCAGTCCATACACTTGCCGGTTTTGACGCAAGGGGTCTTTGAACCATGTCTTTTGGCATTGAGCGGGGCTGCCTTTTTCCGAATGCGAGCCACGGCCTGGTCCGGCCCTTCCACTCTTTTATTCGTGCCTATGGTCAAAACAACGTGGCGTGGGCCACTCACAATGGCGCCACCCCTGTTGCCTGTCTTGTCCAGATTGACAAGCTGCCCGGCCGTGGTCAGAGCATTGGTGCCGGTAAAAAAACAGCTCGGGCAGCAGGGCCCGGCGACGCCTTTCCCCAATTTACGCCCGCTCCACGCCCTTTTCAATGGCATTGAGGAATGACCAGCCGTCTGTTCCGGCTCTGCTGCGCATGTCGTCCTGAATTCCCGTGGCGAACAGGGTCATGGAATCTCCAAAGGAGACCAACCCCGGCGAAATGTCGGGCAAAATATCATCGAGAATTATCTGGCGTGCCTGGGCGGGGTCTTCGGCTGTAAAGACGTTGAAATTATTTTTTTCAAGAGATGCGACGGTCTGTTCCACCAAAGACTGATCCATGAAAAAAGACTCCTCGCAACACATGATAAAAAAAACGGTCCTACGCCAATTGATACATGCGTAGGACCGTTTTTAAGACATCAAATATGATGTACGCCCGGTTTACTTGCGTCCCGTCAACACCATGGACTGCAGCATGCCGGACATTTTCTTCTCGTAGCGAGGGTCACTGGCCAGGGAATTGACCGCGTCCACGGGGTCCATGGCTGCAGCATAAGGGCGTTTGGTGATCATGGCGCAATACGAATCCACCAAAGCGCACATTTTGCCCAACGGAGACATGTCCTGCCCTTTCAACTTCTGGGGATAGCCGGACCCGTCCAAACGCTCGTGGTGTTCCAGCACGCAACGCTCCACTTCCGGGAATTTGAGGTCGAGCTTAGCAAGCATTTCGTACGCCAGGGAGGGGTGGGTCAAAACCTTGTTCTGTTCCTCAATGGTCAGCGATTTGTCCTTGTTGCGTACGAACACGGGAATCTTGGTCATGCCCAGATCGTGCAGCAGCAGGCCCACGGCCAGATTATCAAATGTTTTGCGCTTGATTTTTCCGTTTTTGAAATCATCGGCATACAGCCGGTTGAACAGTGCCAGCCCCACAGCGCTACAGTTCACGCTGTGGGTGGCAAGTGTATGTTCCTTCTGCAACCGGCGCAGCAGCGCCTTGATGCGGAAAAGGTCGCCCCACAGGTATTCCGTAAGCACCAGAATGTCTTCGTGCAGACGGTCGAATACAATTTTGACCGGCTGCTCCAAAAAATTTTCCATGCGCATGGTCAACGCCTGCATGAAAATATCGGCGATTTCGCTTTCCTTGAGGTTTTTATCCACCAGCACCAGGTCAAGCTGGTAACTTATGTGTTTCACGTAAATAGGGTGATCTTTACGGGAAACGAAAATAAACCCCTCGCGTACCATGCTGTTGAGTTCTTCTATCTGTTCATTGGAAAGACGCCCCCCAACCTTGTAATACGGTTCAATACGGGAGATCTCCTCTTTAAAATGGAAAATATCCAAAGGAGGCCGGTACTTGGAAAAACTCCCGAGAATATCAGGATTGATCTGGTAGTATTCCTCATTGAGGCTGTGCGGGACGTCGACCAACTTTTTGCTTGGATTCACATCGTCTCCCCAAACATTGCGCAAGGTGCTTTTTGTTTCCGTATCTAAACTGCGAAGAAGCAGTTTCCCCTGCCCGCCGCTTTTCTCTGGCAAATAAAGAAATACGTTGGGGGCTATGAGACGGCAAGTTTCGCATAGAGTTTATACGTTTGCCCGATTTGCTGCAAGTACGAGGCTGGCATCATCGAAAACATCCAAGCAAAATATAGAGATAAACACATTCACCCCCCGTTAAAATATCAATTCCCCATCGTTTCCTGCACATCATCCCATAGTTTATTTCCATTGCACCATTTATCAGAACAATTCCTCCCTCCCAGGAATACGCTGTAAAAAGGTACTTTTTCAAAAAATTCTACCTTCCACATCCCACCCTTGCCACCTTTTACCCCATTCTCCCCCACCTTTTACCACTCCTTTTCTACCACGTTTTACCACACACTATAACAGCTTGTATTTACAAAGTTTATACAAAAATACTACCGCTGATCAAAAGAAAAACTTCGGGAAACTAGAAAATTATCCGCAAACCCTTGACTTTTTCAGCCCCTTGGTTGAAATGGTAGTGGTAATAAGTGGTAAAAAGTGGATTTAAGCTGCGATTCAACAGGTCGCTTTTCAGGAAAAAACACCTTTCTACCACTCAAAAACAAGCAGGAAGCGGATCGTGTTTAGGGGCCATTCACACCGCAACATCGACGCCAAAGGGCGACTCATGCTGCCTCCCGAATTCCGGGAGACGGTCGTGCAGTCGTCTGCCGAAGGGTGTTTGGTGCTCACCAAGTCCGATGGCGCGGTGTTCGGTTATCCCATGTCCGAGTGGGAACGAATCGAGGCCAAATTCGGACAAATCCGCAACCCGAACAGAAAAGTTCGCGATTTCATGCGTTTTTTCATAGGCGGCGCTCAGGAAGTGATCATAGACAAGCAAGGACGGATTCTGGTTCCGCCCAGTCTGCGCACATACGCCGGGCTGGACAGGGAAGTGATCCTGGTGGGCGTGGGCTTCAAATTCGAAATTTGGGATCGGGAACAATTCGAAGGCATTGAGGCACAAGACTTCGATGATGTGTCCGACGACATCGCGGCCACGGGTCTGGAGGTGTCGTTCTGATGCCCGGCGGACAGGATACCCGCCCAAAACATATTTCCGTGATGCCCGCCGAAGTTCTGCACTGGCTGAACCCCAAACCAGGGGGACGCTATCTGGACGGAACACTGGGGTTGGCGGGCCACGCAGGCAAAGTGTTGGAAATTGCCGGAGACGATGCGCGGTTAGTGGGGCTGGACCGCGACATCCAGGCGCTGGAGGAGGCAAAACGCAGGCTGGAACTGTTTGGAGACAGAGCCGTGTGTATGCATACGCCGTACAGCAGATTTGAACATGCCCTGGAACAGGTGGGCTGGGACCTCATAGACGGGGCCTTGCTCGACCTTGGTGTTTCCAGTTTGCAATTGGATTCGGCAGAACGTGGATTCAGCTTTCTGCACGATGGCCCTCTGGACATGCGCATGGACCCGAACAGCGGCGCACAGTCTGCCCGTACCCTGGTCAACACCGCAACTTTCGAACGGCTGGCCCGCATCATCGGGCGCCTGGGCGAAGACCCCCAGGCCGGACGCATTGCACACGCCATTATCAAGGCTCGGGAAGACGAGCCCATCGAAACAACCCTGCAGCTCGCCAAGATAGTGGAGATGGCCTACCCCGCCAAATGGCGGGCCACCGCCCGCAACCACCCTGCCACCCGCACCTTCCAGGGATTGCGCATGGCCGTGAACTCCGAGCTTGAAGAGCTTGAAATTTTTCTGGAACGCATTCCCGACTACCTCGCCCCCGGCGGACGTGTGGTCATCATCTCCTTCCACTCGCTCGAAGACAGGCTGGTCAAACACGCCTTCCGCGATGCTGCCCAAAGCTGCATCTGCCCTCCGCGCCAGCCCATCTGCACCTGCAATCACAAGGCTCTGCTCAAGGTGCTGACCAAAAAGCCCGTGTACCCGTCCGAAGAAGAAACACAGATCAATTCCCGGTCGCGCAGCGCCAAACTGCGCGCAGCGGAAAGGACGACGGCATGAGCACGCAGACCTCGGAAAAACGCCCCGCCGTAAGGGGAACCACCATCCTCAGCATTGTGCTGATGGGGCTTTTTTTGGTGTTGGGCCTCTCCCAGGTTTGGCTGAACATCGAACGCGTCGACCTCGCCTACAAGGTAAGCGTCCTGGAAAGCCAGCTTACGGCCCAGCGGGAGCTGGACGACAAGCTGGAAGTGGAACGCAACAACCTGGCCTCTCCACAACGCCTCCGGGCATTGGCAAAAGACTTCGGACTCGGCCCCGCACATTCCGGGCAGGTCCGCAGAATCGCCCAATAGGGCCGTCACAGGACGATCGGTGAACACGATGAACCCACGTTTGCAGCAAAATACCGGCGAAGGGCTTTGGAAAATCAAAGCCGTTGCTGCCGTATTGCTCCTTGCCCTGGCCGGGCTGTGGGGTCGTGCCGCCTATGTCCAGCTGTTCGAAGGCAAAAAGCTCGCCGCCATGGTGCGCCGCCAGCACTTGGCTGCCGAATTCGAACGCGGCAAGCGTGGTGAGATTTTCGATCGCAACGGCCGCCTTCTGGCCAAATCGGTCCAGTTTTCCTCCATCTACGCCCGCCCCGTGGAAATCGAAAACCGCATGCATGCCGCGCGGACCCTTTCCAAGGCGACCGGCATTTCCGTCAGGACCATTTCCAAGCGCCTGAAAAACCACAGCAACTTCGTTTGGGTGGCCCGCCAGATAGACGACCAGGCCGCCGCCAAGGTACGCAAGGCAGCCCTGAAAGGCATCCATCTCACCAACGAGTACAGCCGCCTGTACCCCAACAACCACCTTGCCGGACAGCTTCTTGGATTCGCCGGTCTGGACGGTCGTGGGCTGGAAGGCGTGGAACTCGCCATGCAGGACCAGCTGGTCGGACGCAAGGCCGAGTTCGTCATGCAGCGCGACGCTTCGGGTCGCAAGATATATCTCGATGCCGAAGGCCGCGAAATCAACATCGACGGCCACGACGTCTACCTGAGCATAGATTCCTACGTGCAGGACATGGCCGAAACCGCCATTGCCCATGCCGTGAATGCCTACAAGGGCAAATGGGGCGGCATGCTGGTGGTGGACGTGCCCACCGGCGAAATTCTGGCCATGGCCAACTACCCGTTCTTCAATCCCAACATGTACCGTTCGGCACGGCCCGGCGCCTCCCGCAACCGGATCATTCTGGATGTGTTCGAGCCCGGCTCCACGCTCAAGCCTTTCCTGGTCGGCTCCGCCCTGCAGGAAAAGCTCATCAAGCCCGACAGCATGTACTTTTGTGAAAACGGCAAATGGCGGGTCCGCAACCACACCATCCGCGACACGCACGAATACGAATGGCTCTCGGCCTCCAAGATCATCCGCTACTCGTCCAACATCGGTGTGGCCAAAATCGGCTTGGAAATGGGTGCTCCCAAGTATTTCGAATATCTCCAGAAACTCGGATTCACGGAAAAGCCGGAATTGGGCTTGCCCGGCGAAAGCAAAGGGCTTATCCGTCCGCCCGGAGCATGGAACGATGTTGATATGGCTGCCGCTTCCTTTGGCCAAGGCGTTGGTGTGACCCTGCTGCAAATGGCACAGGCGTACATGGCGATAGCCGGAGACGGACGAACCAAGCAGCTCACAATTTTGCGCGACAAGCCCGGCACGTCCATGTCGGGCGAACGTGTTTTCGACCCCGCAGTGGCTGCGGAAGTCCGCAACATGATGATCAGCGTTGTAGAGGAAGACGGAACAGGAACCCGTTGCCGCGTTCCCGGCGTGATCGTCGGCGGCAAGACCGGCACGGCCCAGAAAGCCTCCGGCGGCAAATACGGCAAAAAGCACATGGCTTCCTTTGCAGCCCTGGTACCCGGCGATACCCCCCGCTACATCGTCATTGCGGTGGTGGACGAGCCCGAACCCAACCATTACGGCGGCGTGGTCGTGGCCCCTGCCGTGCGCAAGGTTATTCAGGGGACGCTGGCCTACAACTACTCCCTGCCCAATCTGGCAGACGGAGAGTCCCCGGTTCCGCCCCATTCCCAGATGGTTGCCGAAGCCGAAGGCACAAGCTCTCTGGAACGCCCCGCCCATATTCCCGGGGCCGACAATTTTCCCAAGGATCGTCTTCCCGACGTACGAGGCCTGAGCCTCCGTCGCGCCGTAGAAATGATGGTCACCCGGGGCGTAGTGCCCCGCATCAAAGGCCAGGGCAATCTTGTTGCCCGGCAGTCCCCCAAGGCCGGTTCCTCATGGAAAGGCCGTGAAAACACCGTCACTCTGTGGCTTGACAGGCGCGAGGAATCGTCATCATGACCGCATTAAATTCTACCGACTTCAACGCCCTGCTTGAAAAAGTACGCGGCGGAACAACCGTCTGGACACACTCGGGCAAGGTTAAGCCCGGGGGCGTCTTTATTGCCATTCCCGGAACCCGCCACAACGGCGCGGATTACATTCCCCAGGCCCTGGAACAAGGCGCTGGATATGTCGTTGCCAAAGACGCGACGGGCTGGCCCGAGGATGCAAAAGCCGAACTGGTGCTCCATCCCGATCCCGCAGTGGCTCTGGGTGAACTGGCCTCGGCTTACTTCAAGACGGACGAGCGCAACTTCAAACTGGTGGGCGTAACCGGCACAAATGGCAAGACAACTGTAAGCTACATCATCGAATATCTGCAGGCCGCCAATGAAAAACGCGTGGGCGTTCTGGGGACCATCAACTACCGCTGGCCCAGCGTGGTTATGGAATCGCAGCTGACCACGCCCGACTGCCTGAAGATCCACGAGCTGTTCTCCAACATGGCCCGGGCCGACATCCAGGCCGCGGTCATGGAGGTCTCCTCCCACGCCCTGGACCAGAACCGCATTGCCGGGTTGAAGTTCGACGTGGCCGTGATGACCAACCTGACCCAGGACCATCTGGACTACCACCACGACATGGAGAGCTACTTCAAGGCCAAGTCCAAGCTTTTCGGCGAATACCTGGCCGAAGGCGGCAAGGCCGTGCTCAACTATGACGATCCCTGGTGTGCCAGACTGCTTCAAACGCATCCCGACGCCATTGGTTATGGCGTGGGCACTCCGCCTCCCGGCAACTACAAGCTGCTGCGCGGCGACGTGCTGAGCTGCAGTTCGCGCGGTGTGACCCTGGACATCAACTTTGACGGCGAAACCACCCGCATTTCTTCGCCTCTCATCGGTCTGCACAACGCCCGCAACATTCTGGCCGCCTACGGCGCAGGCCTGTGCCTGGGCATGACGCCCAAGGAAATGAAGGTCCTCAACGACTTTTACGGGGTTCCCGGCCGGTTGGAACGCATCCCCAACAAGCAGCACCTCGATATTTTCGTGGACTATGCCCACACCCCCGACGCCCTGGAAAACGTACTCTCCGCCATCCGCGAACTGGTTACGGGCCGCCTGCTCGTCGTTTTCGGCTGCGGCGGCAACAGGGACAGGGAAAAGCGCCCGCTCATGGGCCGGGCTGTCTGCGCTTACGCCGACGTTGCCTACCTTACTTCGGACAACCCGCGTTTTGAGGAACCACTGCAGATTATGGCCGATGTACGGCCCGGATTGGAAGGCTGCAACAATGTGGTGGAAGACCCGGACCGCCGGGAAGCCATCCGCATGGCCATAACCTCCATGCAGCCCGGCGACATTCTGGTTGTGGCAGGCAAGGGGCACGAGCAGTACCAGCAAATCGACGACCTTAAATTCCCCTTCAGCGATGCCAAGGTCATCAAGGAGATACTGGAATGCGACTGACCCTGGCACAGATTGCGGAAAGTCTCACCGCATACGGCGATATCGATCAAGGCGGTTCGGTCGAAGTGACGGGCGTGCATACGGACAGCCGCACCATCCGTCCCGGCGACCTGTTCATCTGCCTGACCGGTGAAAAATTTGACGGGCACGGTTTTGCCGCCGAGGCAGCCAAGGCCGGTGCCGTGGCTGTGGTGGCCCATACGCCCATAGAAGATCCCGGCATTCCCGTGCTCATGGTGCGCGATACCCTGCAGGCCCTTGGCCAGCTGGCTTCCTATGTGCGCATGCATTGCGGCGCCACGGTTGCCGCCGTTACCGGCTCGGCAGGCAAAACCACGGTAAAGGAACTGCTCTGGTCCATTCTTTCCCAGCGCTTCCGTACCGCCAAAAACCAGCGCAATTTCAACAACCAGGTCGGACTGCCCCTCACCATCCTGCAATGCCAGGGCGAAGAGGACATCTGGGTGCTGGAGCTGGGCATCAGCCATCCCGGCGACATGGACGATCTGGGCGTGATTGCCCGGCCCGATCTGGCCATCATCCACAACATCGGTTCGGCCCATACCGAAGGGTTGGGCGGCTTGAAGGGAGTGGCCCAGGCCAAGGCTTCGCTGCTCCGTTTTCTGCGTCCCGGCGGACGGGCCGTAATCAACGCCGATTATCCCGAACTGGTGGCCGAGGCATCGCAGTACACCAATAACATCGTTTACTTTTCCTGCCTGCGCGCGGACATGCCCTTTGCCTGCTCCTACCTGGGACGCGACAACAACGGAATGGGCAGCTTTGTCCTGCGCCTGGACGGCGAGGCCATGGAACTTGCCCTGCCCCTGTTCGGCCAGCACATGGCGGAAGACATCTGCGCAGCAGCCACTGCCGCCCACCTGCTGGGAGCCGACAGCGAAGCCATCCGCCTGGGGCTTTCCAACCCGCCCGTGGTGCCGGGCCGTTTCGACCGCCACGACCTTGGCGGGCTGGAACTCATAGACGACGCCTACAACGCCAATCCGCTGTCCATGCGCTCGTCCATTGCCGCAGCTGCCGAGCTTGCCGGAGACCGCCCCATGGGGCTGGTTCTGGGCGACATGCTCGAACTCGGCGACGGTGAACATCAGGAGCACGAGGAAATTGGCCGCTTCATTGCCCAAACCCGTGCCGATGCGAAGGTATTTTACAAGGGCAGGTTCATCGACGACATCCGCCGGGGCCTGGAAGAAGAAGGCTTTGCCGGCAGTCTGTCCCGTATCCGCGACCCGCAGGATTTCATCAACCAATGGGAAGCGGCCAAAGGCGGACCAATGAGCGAAGGCGTGGTGCTCTTCAAGGGCTCTCGCTCCATGCACATGGACGCCATGCATCTGGCCCTGGTCAAAGCCCTGCGGAACCTTGAAGCCGGAGGGACCGACTGATGCTGTACAATCTGCTTTATCCTCTCTCCGACATTTTCGGAGCACTGAACGTCTTCCGGTACATCAGCTTCCGGGCCATCTACGCCCTGCTGACCGCTCTGGTCATCAGCATCGTCATAGGCCCGGCCCTGATCCGCTGGCTAAAGAGGATAAAGTGCGGGCAGTACATTCAGGAAGACGTTGCCGCGCACCAGTGCAAGGCCGGAACCCCCACCATGGGCGGCCTGCTCATCGCGCTCTCCGTCATTCCCAGCGTCCTGCTCTGGGCCGACCTCGCCAACCCGCTCATCTGGCTTACCCTGCTGGTGTTCAGCGGTTTCGGTGCGGTCGGGTTTGTGGACGACTACATCAAGGTGGTTCGCAAGAACAACAAGGGACTTTCCGCCAAGGCCAAATTTCTGGGGCAGACCGCGGTTGCCGTCATCGCCCTGGCCATACTCATCACCTTGCCCGGATACTCCACCCAGTTGGCAGTTCCCTTTTTCAAGAACGTGGCGCCCAACCTTCACTGGTTCTACATCCCCTTCGCCCTGATCGTCATGGTCGGGTCCAGCAACGGGGTCAACCTGACGGACGGGCTGGACGGGCTGGCCATCGTGCCGACCATCATTGCCTTTCTGGTCTTCGGCATCTTCGTCTACGTGGCAGGCCACGCAGGCATCGCCGAATACCTGCAGGTCTTCCAGGTGCCGGGCGCGGGCGAAGTCAGCATCTTCTGCGGGGCCATGCTCGGCGCAGGCTTGGGCTTTCTGTGGTTCAACGCCTACCCGGCACAGGTCTTCATGGGTGACGTGGGCTCCCTCAGTCTGGGCGGCGCACTCGGCTTTGTGGCCGTTGTCGCCAAGCAGGAACTGCTGCTCATGGTGGTAGGCGGACTGTTCGTCATCGAGACCCTCTCGGTGGTCGTACAGGTCGGATATTTCAAGATGACCGGCGGCAAGCGCATCTTCCGCATGGCGCCGCTGCATCATCACTTTGAACTCAAAGGCATTCCGGAATCCAAGATCATCATCCGGTTCTGGATTGTCTCCGTGCTCTTCGCCCTGGTGGCCCTGAGCACACTGAAACTGCGGTAGGAAAGTCAAGATGCAGGAACTTATACACCAAGGACAACTCACCGGGTACAAAGGCGCCGTGGTCGGCACCGGAAGCTCCGGCTTGGCCGCGACAAGGCTCTTGTGCGCCTTGGGCGCCAGCGTCCGTCTGCTCGACGTGAAGGAGCCCTCCGACGAAGTGCGCAGCCTGTGCACGGAACTGGGCGTGGATCTGCAGGTAGGTCCGCATTCAGCCAAACAATTCAAGGACCGGGACATCGTGGTCCTCTCTCCTGGCGTACAGCTCTCCAAACTGCGCAAGTACATGAAGACCGTTCCGGACCGCAAAATCGTCTCGGAACTGGAGCTGGCCTCGTGGTTCACGGTGGCTCCCATCATTGCGGTAACGGGCACCAACGGAAAAACGACCACCACCCGGCTCATCTCACGCATGCTCGAATTTTCCGGGCGCAAGGTCTTTACCGGCGGCAACATAGGCACTCCGCTCTCCGAGTATCTGCTGTCCGGACAAAAGGCGGACGCCCTGGTGCTGGAAGTCTCCAGTTTCCAACTTTCCACCTGTCGTTCCTTCAAGCCGCAGGTGGGGCTGCTGCTCAATATTTCCGAGAACCACCTGGACTACCACGCGGACATGGAAGAATACTTCGAAGCCAAACTCTCCATGTTCCGTCGCCAGACAGACCGCGACCTGGCCATATTTCCCTTGGAACTGCGCGAAGCCATTGAAAAACGCGTGGACCTGAAAGCCAAGCGCGTCTACTTCGTGCCCTCGCAGCGTTTCGACGCGCCCCATCTGCCCGGTGCGCACAACAAGGCCAACCTGGAAGCCGCCTGGCTTGCTGCCCGTGCCTTTGGCGTCACCGAACACGTGGCCCAGCGCGCGGTGAAAGATTTCAAGCCCGATCCCAACCGGCTGGAAGTTGTCGCGGAAAAAAACGGACTGCTGTTCGTCAACGATTCCAAGGCCACCACCATAGCCGCCGTGGCTGCGGCGTTACAGGCCTTCGACCGCCCCATCCGCCTGCTTGTGGGCGGCAAGTTCAAGGGTGGTGATCTCGGCGCGCTGGTCCCCCTGTTTGAAAACAGGGTGCTCTCTGTCTGCGGCTTCGGAGCCAGCCGTGAAATTTTCGAACAGGCCTGGGAAGGCAAAATTCCCATGCATTGGGAAAAGACCATGGAACCGGCCGTAGCCCGGCTTGTTTCCGAAGCTTCAAAAGGCGACGTGATCCTGCTTTCTCCGGGAACGTCCAGCTTTGACCTGTACAAGAACTACGAAGCACGCGGCGAAGATTTCCGCCGTCTCGTGGAGGCCATGTAATGAACGCCCCCGCCGCCAAAAAACTGAACCTCGATTACGTGCTCCTGATCTCCGGCCTGCTCCTGGCCGGGATCGGCGTTATCATGGTTCTTTCGGCGAGCGGAATAATGGCCGAGAAGTTCTGGGACAGCAAATACCACTTTTTCTACCGCCAGGCCCTGTTCACCCTGATTGGCACAGGCCTTATGACCCTGTGCATCCGCCTGCCCAGAGCGTTCTTCTACCGCCTCACATACCTCTGGCTGATCCTGGCCTTTGCGCTCCTGTCCATGACCCTGGGCGGACCGCTTACTGTGGCGGTCAACGGGGCAAGCCGCTGGCTGCGCGTCGGGCCGTTTACCCTGCAGCCCTTGGAAACCGCCAAGATCGCCCTGGTCATCTATCTGGCCTACTTTTTCTCCGGCAAACAGGACATGATCAAACGCTTTTCCATAGGCTTCCTCCCGCCCTTCCTGATGACCGGTGCGCTCTGCCTGCTGCTTCTGCTGCAACCGGACTTCGGCGGCGCGGTCTTCCTCTGCCTGCTGCTGTTCCTGATGTGCCTGGCAGGGGGAACCCGCTTCGTGCATCTGTTTTTCGCGAGCATGGCCGGAATTTGCGCAGCCGCGCTGCTCATCATGCATTCGCCCTACCGCTTCCGCAGACTCTTCGCATTTCTCGATCCCTTCAAGGATGCGCAGGATGTGGGCTACCAGCTTGTGCAGTCGCTGTACGCCTTCGGCGCGGGCGGACTGAGCGGCGTGGGTCTTGGCGCGGGCAAGCAGAAACTCTTTTTCCTGCCCGAAGCGCACAACGACTTTCTCATGGCCGTGGTGGGCGAAGAGACCGGATTCATCGGTGTTTCCCTGATCATCATCCTTATCGCCGTGCTGCTGTGGCGGGCTTTTGCCATAGCCATCCGCCAGGAAGACCTGCGCGACCGCTACACCGCCTACGGTCTGACCCTCATCCTGGCCCTGGGCTTTGTGCTCAACCTGGCCGTGGTGCTGGGCGCCATGCCCCCCAAGGGCGTGCCCATGCCGTTCGTAAGCTACGGCGGTTCGCAGGTGATCGTCTCCTTCATCTGCCTGGGGCTGCTGCTCAATCTTTCCCGTACAAGCGGCGGCATGTCCGGGGCAACGGCAGGAGGCGCACGATGAATTGCGTCGTCCTGACAACCGGCGGAACCGGTGGACACATTTTTCCCGCCCTGGCCGTGGCCGAAGAGATCAAGCGCCGCAATCAGGAAACCCGCGTGGTCTTCATCGGCGGCCTGTACGGACCGGAAAGCCGCCTTGCCCAGGAAGCCGGGCTGGAATTCATCGGTCTGTCCGTCCGCGGCGTGCTGGGTCGGGGGCTGCGCTCCATCGGCGCCATGCTCGGGCTGGTCCGGGCCATGCTTTCGACGCGCGGCAAGCTGGCAGCCATTCGCCCCGACGTGGTGTGCGGCTTCGGCGGATATGCCGGATTCCCCGCGGTCATGGCCGCCGCACTCTCGGGCATTCCCTGCGCCCTGCACGAACAGAACTCCTGGCCGGGCGGAGCCAACCGCCTGCTGGGCAAAGTCGTGCGCAAGGTGATGGTCAGCTTCCCGGACGAGAACAACATTTTTCCGGCCGCCAAAACAATCTGCACCGGCAACCCCGTACGGCGGGACATTGCCGTGAAGGAACATGCCAAGCCGACGGGCGGCCCGCTCCGTCTGCTGATTTTCGGCGGAAGCCTTGGGGCGACCGCACTGAACAAGGCCGTGGTGGCTTCGCTGCCCGCCTTTCGCCAGGAAGGCATCGAACTACGCCACCAGACCGGCGCTAACGACCTGGACATGGTCCGCGCCGCCTACAAGGAACACGGCCTGAACCCGGACGCAGTGCAGCCGTTCATCAACGACATGGCCGAGGCCTACAACTGGGCCGATCTGGTGATGTGCCGCTCCGGGGCCACCACCATTGCCGAACTGGCCGTGGCTGCAAAGCCGTCCATACTGGTGCCGTTCCCTTTTGCCACGCACGACCACCAGACCGCCAACGCCCGCTTTCTGCAGGAAAAAGGAGCCGCCCTGCTGGTTCCCCAGTCCAGGCTGCAGGCGGAATCGAACGGCGGGATACAGGAAGTGCTTGATCTGGCGCGCGACCGTGCCCGCCTTGACGACATGGCCCGCAAAGCCTCTGCCCTGGGCAGGCCCGATGCGGCAGCCTGCGTGGTGGATGAACTGCAGGCCATTGCCAAAAATATTTCCAAATCCGGGAGAGCCGCATGAAACATAAAATCCGCAATATCCACATGATCGGCATCGGCGGCGCTGGCATGAGCGGCATTGCCGAGGTTCTGCTCAACCTTGGTTACAACGTGAGCGGCTCGGACCTGTCCATGGGACCGGTCTGCAAACGCCTCATGAAGCTGGGTGCCAACGTCTTCATCGGACACGGCGAAGCCAATGTGGCCGAAAACATCCAGGTGGTGGTCAAATCCACTGCCGTGGCCGAAGACAACCCCGAGGTGAAGGAAGCGCGCCGCCGCAACATTCCGGTCATTCCCCGCGCCGAAATGCTGGCCGAACTCATGCGCCTGCGCATGGGTATTGCCGTAGCCGGTACACACGGAAAAACGACCACCACCTCCCTGCTGGCCGCCATCTTCGCCCATGCCGGGCAGGATCCCACGGTCATCATCGGCGGACGCCTCAACGCCATCGGCTCCAACGCCTATCTGGGCGAAGGCGACTACCTCATTGCCGAGGCCGACGAATCCGACGGGTCGTTCCTGTGTCTCTCTCCCATCATGACCGTCGTCACCAACGTGGATGCAGACCATCTGGACCACTACTCGGGCCTGGAAGCCATAGACGACGCTTTTGTGGATTTCATGAACTCGGTGCCTTTTTACGGCATCAACGTCATCTGCGGCGACGACCCCGGCGTGCAGCGCCTCATCCCGCGCATCAAACGGCCCACCCTCACCTACGGTCTGCAGGAGGGCAACACCCTGCGCGGCGAAATCCTGTCCATGGGCAGCCGCAGCGTTTTCAAGGTTTTTCTGGACGAACTGCTGCTGGGCGAAGTCAGTATTCCCCAGCCCGGCCGTCACAATGTGCTCAACGCCCTGGCCGCCTTCGGCGTTTCCCTGGAAGCCGGACTCAAGCCCAAGGACATCATCGAGGGCCTGGGCAGCTTCACCGGTGTGGGGCGCCGCTTCGACATCAGAGGCGAAAAGGACGGAGTGCTGGTGGTGGACGACTACGGACACCATCCTGCGGAAATCCGCGCCACCCTGGAAACCGCCAGGACATGCTACCCGGACCGCCGTCTGGTGGTGGTCTTCCAGCCCCACCGGTTCAGCCGCACCAAGGCATTGTTCGGCGACTTCTGCAAGGTTTTCGACAATGCGGACATTCTGCTGCTGACGGAAATCTACCCGGCCTCGGAAGCACCCATTCCCGGTGTGAGCGGCGCAAGCCTGGCCCAGGGCATCCGGCAGGTGGGCACGTCCAAAGTAGAGTTCATGGAAGATTTCAAAACCGTTGAAATGAATCTGCCCAACATCCTGCGCCCCGGCGACGTTCTGCTGACTCTCGGTGCGGGCAGCGTGTGGCAGATCGGACAAAACTATCTGGAGAGCTGAAAACATGCGTCCCGAAGTCCTGCATAACGTGCCTCTTTCCAGGCGCTCCACCATCGGACTGGGCGGTACCGCCCTGGCCCAGGTGTTGTTGCGCGCGGAAGAGGAACTCCACGCAGTCGGCGAAATACTCGCCGAACTGGGGGGCAGGCCTTTTGTGCTGGGCGCCGGCAGCAACATTCTTTTCGACGACGGGGAACTGGGCATTGTTCTGCTCACCCCGCAGTTTGCAGGCACTCCGGAAATGATCGGGCAGGACGAAACGCATGCAGTGGTCCGCGTGGGCGCGGGCGTCAAACTGCAGCGCCTGCTCAACTGGCTGGCCTCTGAAGGACTCGCCGGTCTGGAAGGACTGCGCGGCATTCCCGGCAGTGTGGGCGGAGCCGTGGCCATGAACGCCGGATCATGGGGCGCAAGTTTCTGCGAACGGCTGGAAGCGATTTCCCTCTGGATTCCCGAACAGGGAACCGTCCGGTTGGAACGCGGCCAGTGGGAACACGGCTACCGGCACTTTCTGCCCGAGGGCGGACCGGAGCTGTTCATAGTGACCCATGCCGAACTG
This sequence comes from Desulfovibrio sp. 7SRBS1, assembly GCF_049723905.1. Classification (NCBI taxonomy): domain Bacteria; kingdom Pseudomonadati; phylum Thermodesulfobacteriota; class Desulfovibrionia; order Desulfovibrionales; family Desulfovibrionaceae; genus Desulfovibrio; species Desulfovibrio sp. 7SRBS1. The sequence goes on from NZ_JBJKFD010000001.1 coordinate 1,580,321, forward strand.
CGTATGGACAGGGGCGAAAGCAAATCCATCCGCTCCGCCATGAGTGACTTCTTTAAACGCAAGAAGAACGTCCAGCCCGTCAGCAGTGCAACGGCAGGCTGCGTATTCAAAAATCCCGATGGCGACAGCGCGGGAAGGTTGCTGGACGAAGTCGGCTTTCGCGGAATCGGCCTGGGTGGCATGGCCTTTTCCGAAAAGCATGCAAATTTTCTGGTCAATCTGGGAGGGGGACGTCTCAGCGAGGCCTTGGAGCTTATTCGCCTGGGAAAACAGGCTGTGAAACAGCGCTTTGACCATGAGCTCCAACTGGAAGTGAAGGTAGTGGCATGAGCACTTTGGCAGTAGGCCGCAGAAACCGTTTCCCCAACAAGCTTCCGAAACCCGGCAAGAGCTCCAAGGGGAACAAATACCAGGGCAGGTGCATGAATAGCGCCCCCATGGGATCTTCCATCCTGCGAACCTTCGGACGCCTTCTGGGCGCGATGTTCGTACTGATGCTGCTGGCCGGGATATCCCTGGGGCTGCTGACCGCCTACCGCTGGATGACCGCCCACCCGTACTTTGCCCTGCAGAGCATAGAGGTAACGGGCAACTCGCGGCTGGGGCAGGGAGAAATCCTGTCTTTGGGCGAAGTGAATATTGGGCAGAACAGCCTTGATTTGAACATGACCGATGTGGAGCAACGGCTTTCCGCCAACCCCTGGGTGAAATCCGTAACGCTTACACGCACCCTGCCCGGCACCCTGACCATTGCGGTCACGGAACGGGAAGCCCGCTATTGGATCCGCAGGGGCAACCAGCTTTGGTATGCGGACGCCAACGGGCAGCCCATCGAAGAGGTGGGACAGGCCAAATTCGTTTCCCTGCCCTTTCTGGACACGGATGCGCAGGCCAATAAGGATTTTGTGCGGAATTTTACCTCCGCCCTCAGCTCCGGGCAATGGAACTTCGGTCCCGAAGCAGTGGACAGCGTGCACATCAACGAAAGCGACGGTTTGAGCGTGGCGCTGAACAACCCGCACATGATCCTGGAATCGAACCTGGCCGACTGGCGGCAGGCGCTTGAACGCATGGCCTCCGTTATGAAGGATTTGTCCGCACGCAATGAACTGCGCCGGGCAACGCGTATCAGCTGCCGGGGCAACCGGGTCTGGGCGCAATTGGATTAACAAATTTCGAGGACGGCGGGCACAGGATGCACCGCCCGAGTTGAACGATTACCGGACACGGTATCCGGAAGAAGGAAGGAGAAGGACATGGCCAATGCGGAACTCGTTGTCGGATTAGACATCGGGACGACCAAAACCTGCGCCGTGGTGGGCGAACTGCACAACGATGGCGTAGACATCGTGGGCATTGGTACCAGCCCGTCCACCGGCCTGCGTAAAGGCGTGGTCGTCAACATAGAGCAGACCGTCCAATCCATTAAAAAGGCCATCGAAGAGGCCGAACTTATGGCCGGGTGCGAAATTCATTCAGTCTTTGCCGGAATCGCCGGAAGCCACATCAAGGGCTTCAACTCGCACGGCGTTATTGCGGTAAAGGGCGGAGAAATCGGCCCCCGCGATGTGGAACGGGTCATTGAAGGCGCCAAGGCCGTGGCCATTCCCATGGACAGAGAGGTCATCCACACCCTGGCTCAGGAATACGTGGTGGACGACCAGCACGGCATTACCGAGCCCATGGGCATGTCTGCCACCCGCCTGGAAGTGAAGGTCCACATCGTAACCGGAGCCATCACCAGCGCCGAGAACATCGTACGCTCGTGCAACCGCTCCGGACTGGACGTGGCCGACATTGTGCTGGAATCCCTGGCCTCGTCCGAAGCCGTCCTCACCGAAGAGGAACGGGAAATCGGCGTGGCCATTGTGGACATCGGAGGCGGCACCACGGATCTGGCGATTTTCGCCAAGGATTCCATCCGCCACACCGACGTCATTGCCCTGGGTGGCACCAACCTGACCAACGATATCGCCTTCGGACTGCGTACCCCCATGTCCGCGGCGGAAAAGATCAAAATACGCTACGGCTGCGCCCTGGCAGACATGATCCAGACCGACGAGCGTATCGAAGTGCCCAGCGTAGGCGGCCGTGAACCGCGCAGCCTGACGCGGCACGTACTAGCGGAAATCTGCGAACCCCGGGTGGAGGAAATCCTCACCCTGGCGGACCAGGCCCTTATCCGCTCCGGTTTTAAAGACACCATTGGCGCGGGCGTTGTACTTACCGGCGGCAGCGCACTGGTGGAAGGCATTCAGGAACTTGGAGAACAAATATTCAACCTGCCCACCCGCATCGGCTACCCCATGGGCGTGGGCGGACTGAAAGACGTAGTCAACAGTCCCATGTACGCAACGGCCGTCGGGCTTCTCATGTATGGCGCTAAGAAGCTCGGCTCAGAACAGAGTTTTCGCATCCGGGATAACAACATGTTCAATCGTATCCTGGGGAAAATGCGCAACTGGTTCACCGACGTGAAATAACGGGACTTTGCCAAAGATAGGAATCCGTAACCTAGGGACGCAAGGAGGATCAAAATGGACGTTGAATTGATCGCTGAAAGCAATGCAAAAATCAAAGTATTCGGCGTAGGCGGTGGCGGCGGTAATGCCGTTAATAACATGATCGAATCGCAGCTGAAGGGTGTGACCTTTATTACGGCCAACACCGACCTGCAGGCCATGAACCGCTCCAAGGCACAGCATAAGATCCAGCTGGGCGACAAGCTGACCAAGGGCCTCGGCGCTGGCGCCAACCCGGAAATCGGCAAAAACGCCGCTCTGGAAAGCATAGAGCAGATCCGCGACTGCATCGGCGAAGCCGACATGGTCTTCGTTACCGCTGGTATGGGCGGCGGAACCGGCACAGGTGCCGCTCCCGTTATTGCCCAGGCTGCACGCGAAGCTGGCGCGCTGACCGTGGGCGTCATCACCAAACCCTTTTTCTTTGAGGGCCGCAAACGGCTGCAGAGCGCCGAATCCGGCATCGCAGCCCTGAGCGAACATGTCGATTCGCTCATTACCATTCCCAACGACCGTCTGCTCTCGCTGGCGGCCAAAAAAGCCACCTTCCTGGAAATGCTCAAGAAGGCCGACGAAGTACTGTTCTACGCGGTCAAGGGCATCTCCGACCTGATCATGGTCCACGGCCTGATCAACCTGGACTTTGCCGACGTGAAGGCCGTTATGGGCCAGAGCGGTTTGGCCCTGATGGGTACGGGCATTGCCCGCGGCGAAGGACGCGCCCGCGAAGCCGCCAACAAGGCCATCACCAGCCCGCTGCTGGAAGATGTGACCATCGACGGCGCACGCGGCGTGCTCATCAACATCACCTGCGGTGCGGACATGACCATCGACGAAGTGAGCGAAGCCGCCAACATCATCAGCGACGCCGCCCACGACGATGCACAGATATTCTTCGGCACGGTCCTCGACGACGATGCCAACGAAGAAATGCGCATCACGGTTATCGCCACCGGTATTGAAAACGAGGAAAGTGCAAGCGAAGGCGCACGTGGCAACGTGGCCCGCCTGCCCCAGAACAAGAAGTCCGCTCCTGCCGCCACCACTGCTGCTCCCGAATCTGTGCAGCGGCCCCGGCGCATGACCACGGGCTTTTCCGACCAGGACCTGACCATCCCGGCCTACCTGCGCAAAGCAAAGGCCACGGAGGAATCCGACCCCCAGTACCGTCGCATGCCCAAAGCGGCAAACGCGGCCGCTCCGGGTGAGGAAGAGTTTCTGTTCGACGAGGAGGAATTCGAAATTCCGAGCTTTATCCGCAAGCAAGCGGATTAAGGGAAAGTCCGACGGGAGGTTTGCGACGGCTTGAGAGTGCGGCACAATCCGTAAACGGATTGCAAAGCCCCGTCGCAACCCCGCCCCGACAGCAGCCCACGCACGGCACAACGCGGCCTGTGACTGACCACTTTTACGCGGTCATAAGGCTGCATACGGACGCTCCCATATGAATTTCCGCAATTCCCGGTCGAGAGTTGCGGTACGGCACGGTGCCCTGGCACCGGAATTCGTTACGGCGAACCGGACAGACGCATGCGGTCCGTATTCCTTCGACCAGCGATCCTCCGGAGGGCGGGTGCGCCCCCGCCCTCCGTCCCTTAAAGGGCCGGGATCGGCTGGACCATTTCCCGGCATCGATTGAGAGAATTTACAAGGTGCTTGCGGCGAGGCGCATCGTCCGCACCAAAACTTCATGCACAACGGCGGAGTTGCACCCAGACAGTAACAGGACCGACACAACGCAAATGTACCTCACGGTTGAAAACATACATTCAAATGAGGTGAACCATGAGCAAAACGGTTCTGCTGGACGTCCATGCCGACGATCCGGAACGCATCTGCAGCTTCTACTCCAAGACATTCGGCCTGAGCTTCCACAAAAGCGAAGCTGCCGCGGAGTACATGTTCGTAACAACCGACAACCACGCCGAATACGGTGTGTTCGGAAGTGTGAAAAAGCGCTCTTCCCAACGAGTTTCCGGAGTCACCAACATCCGGGTACCGTCCATAGAGATGGCGCTGGAAAATGTCATTCGCAACGGTGGCAAGCTTGTCGTATCCACCCGCTCCATTCCCCGCATAGGCTTTATGGCCTACTGCGAGGACCCCGAAGGCAATCTCATCAGCCTTTTCGCCCCAGACATGACAGCCAACTAGACCAGTCTCTCCAATTCCACACAATACGCGCCGGCTCCACCGGCGCGCAGCGGGATGTGTTCCTTTGCCATGCCCTTATGGCCCCCCTCCTGACCATGCAGGAAAAAAACTCCCCTCAAACGCAAAGCGCCTCCCTTATCCAGCGCGAACCTCAAAAATTATAATGGGTTTTTTTGCGGATCACAGGTATTTTCTGGTATGAGCGTCTGGAAAAAATGGCTGATTCCAGCCATATATTTTCTTTTTTTTCTCGCGGTCTACGTCACCCTGAGTGTTAACGATGCATTTGAAAAATTCTATGCATTCAGTAGGCTGCATGAGGACATGGAGCTGGACGAGATGGTGCTTGCCGTGCCGGCCGCCATGTTCTGTCTTTGCCTCTATGTGCTCCACATCCATTACAGGATGCGGATGACCCACAAAAGGCTCAAGCACACCCACCGGGAACTGGAACGCACCCAGCACGAGTTGCGCCAGCTGGCTCTTGCCAAAGACGAATTTCTTTCCATGGCCTGCCACGAACTGAAGACTCCCCTGAACGGCATCATGGGAGCGCTCATGTTGGTGGAAAACAACGAGCTGGACAAAGACACGTCCGAAGGAATCATGCTGGCCAAGGGCGCTGCAGGCGACATGAAGTTCCTGATCAACGACATCCTCGAACTTTCCGACATCAAGCACCATCACAGAAAACCCACGCTCAAGCCTTTTCCCATTCGAGAAACCCTGGACAGCATTGTCAGCATAATGCGCGCACAGGTGAAACTGAAAGGGCTGGAGCTTGAGCTTCAGGTGGACAGCAGTGTGCCGGAAATCATTATTTCGCACGAAGGCTGGATACGACTGACGGTTCTGAACATTCTGGGAAACGCCGCCAAATTCACACGTCAGGGAGGCATAACCCTCCGTTGCCGCTATGTGCCCTCACTGCCCGGCGGCAAACTCTTCATTGAAGTCTCGGATACCGGAGAAGGCATAGCCCCGGCCGACAGCGAACGAATTTTTCAGCCGTATTCCCAAAAGCAGCAAAGCAGTTCCGTATATGCGGGAATGGGACTGGGACTTTATGTGGTAAAGGAAATTATGGACCGCATGAATGCGGAAATCCAGGTGACCAGCCGTGTGCAACAGGGAACCACATTTACCATGATCTTTCCCATAACTCAGGAATAGAATCGCTGAACTGGCTGAAGAAAATATCTCCACAACACCCCCCGAAGAAATTCCCTTTATTCCCCAATAAAACCAGCCCCCAATAAAACCTGCCAAAAAATAAAGACCTGTAGAGAACTCCACAGGCCTTCCAAATTTTTTCAGACAAAAGCCGAAACCAGCTGTCCCTCTCCTAATCCAACAGCACCGCATCCATGGCCGCTTCGGTCATGGCCTCCATTTCCGGTCCATGATCCATGCCCATCAGGTGGAGCAGGCCATGCGTGATAAGTCGCACGGTATGTTCCAGCGGGTCCTGGCCGTACAAAAAGGCCTCGCGTTCCAAGGTCTCCACGGAAAGGACCAGATCACCCAAAAAAGCGTTGGCTTCGTCAGGAAGCAATGCGTCCAGTGAGTCTTCTGGAACATGGGAAGAGGAATCGGAAGAGTCCGCCGGAAAACTGAGAATGTTCGTCGGGCCCTTGCAGCCCATATGCTCCCGGTTCAATGCGGCAAGGCGGGTGTCGTCGGCAAGTTCCAGATCAAACGCGTCGGAGGTTGTGGAGCAGGCCTGGGCTATGCGCTCCAGCAGCGGTGCAAGTTCGCGTGGCGTCAACGGAAGACGAGGGTCGTAACGAAGCCTGCGGGCTCGGGTTATCATTTCACGACCTTGAGGTTGGAAGGAATGATCTCCCCTTCTTCGGAGCCGCTTTTTCCATTTGCCTGCTTGCTCTCCTCGTGCCTGCCTTTCTTTTTGCAAGCCACGTCCTTCTTTGTACAGGCGTCCTTTTTGTCCGTGCCTTCCTTTTTATCGGAATTTTCCTTTTTGTCGGATTTCCCCTTCGCATCGGGATATTCTATCCGGGTATGGAAAATACCGGTGAGGATGCGGTGAAAGGCATCGGAAGCCTGATGCAGGTCCTTGAGGGTCAGTTCGGATTCGTCGAGCTGCCCGTCGGAAAAGATATTGCGGACCATCGTGTTGATGTGGCCCTTCAACCGGCTGGGTGTGGGGTCGCATAGCGTGCGGCTGGACGCCTCGATGACGTCTGCCAGAAGAATAAGACCTGCTTCCTTGGTCTGCGGTTTGGGACCGGGATACCTGTAATCTTCCTCGCGCAGCCCTTCGCCGCCCTTGTGCTCTTCCAGCTCCTGGGCCTTTTTGTAAAAAAAGGAAATGAGCGAAGTGCCGTGGTGCTGCCCGATGATTTCCGTGATCTCAGGCCCCAGCTTGTTCTGCTTGGCCAGCTCCACGCCCTTTTTCACATGGCTTATGAGAATCAGCGCCGACATGCTGGGCGCGAGTTTGTCGTGCTTGTTGCCGCGGCCAAACTGGTTCTCGATAAAGTAGAGCGGGTTCTTGAGCTTGCCGATGTCGTGATACAGGGCGGACACCTTGGAAAGCAGGGGGTTGGCTCCGATGGCTCTGGCTCCGGCCTCCACCATGTTGGAGACGATAAGCGAGTGATGGTAGGTGCCCGGCGCATTGACCATCAGCTCCTGCAGCAACGGCTGTTCAAGATTCATCAGTTCCATCAGCCGCAGGCGTGAAGTGAAGCTGAAGGCCAGCTCCATTATGAAGCTGAGACAGATAAGCGTAAGCAGGGAAAACAGACCGCTTACCTGGCTGACCACGGCGCCCGCGCCCAACCAGCCGAAGCCGTGGAACCCGAGCATGCCGACGCCGCCCCAGGTCAACAGCTGCGTACCAAGCAGGGGAAAAACGCTGGTAAGCAGTTCACGACGCGACGCCGCCCGTTTGATAAAAAAGGTGTAGAACACGCCGCCGATGAAATAAAAAGCGAAAAGAGGCAGCCCGCCACCGGCCAGTTCGCTGCACAGAAAAGACAGCAGCAGGGTGGAGAAAAAGCACATGCTGTACGGGAAAAACATGGCCACCACACCGGCACCGCCCGCCACGGGCAGAAGAAATGCGTAGAGTTCCGGGGGCAAAGGCAAAAAATACAGGCTCTGCGACAGGGGGTCCTTGAGAACGCTCAGCAGTTTTGCCATGATTCCAAAAACCATCAGCATGGAGCCCAGGAACACCGCATCCCGGTCGAGCAGCACCTTGCCCTTGCGTGCCCAGTGGGCCAGATACATTCCCAAAACAAGGAGCAGGCCCACCAGAAAAAGGCCCACGGCATGGGCACGGCTGAAGTATTCGGGCTGGTCGGAATACAGGGCCAGCAGTTTGGTCTGCTGGTCGGGGGTAACCCGTTCGCCCTGCCGGACGATAATCTCGCCCTTGCGGATGTGGTTGTATACCGGCTCCACGGCCCCGCGCACTTCGTTCCGGCGCTGCAGGGTGCTTTCCCGGTTCAGGATAAGGCTGGGTTCGATAAGCGGATCGAGCAGGGAATTCATGGCCTTGCGGACGCGCAGCGGCTTGGACAGGTCGCGTTTGAGCAGCACATTGAAGTCCTGTTCAAAATCCTTGAGGTCCCGAAGTTCCCCAAGATCGCGCAGCAAACGCTCGTCTCCGGTGCTCAGATCGCGGATGATGATGCCGGAGGGATACTGTCCCACCTTGCGCAGGTCGGAGACGACGCCATCCTGCAGATAGGCTTTGATCCAGGGAAAGACAGGTCCGAGCAGCAGATTCTGAAAATCGGAGGACCGCCACATGCGGAATTCGGTTTTGCTGATTTCCCTGTTCAGCAGTTCGGAAATCTGCCAGCGGGCCTGTTCGCTTTCCCCCTGGGGAGTTTCATTTATCTGCTGAAAAATATTGTTTATTTCCTTTTCCAGCTCATCGGACGAAGAAATGCTCAGGTCGTAGACCGGCGGCTGGGCATCTGCCAACTCCTGTTGCTTGCGCCGGGTGGAATCGACATCCTCCACCAGGAAATCCCGGTTGGCCGTAACGTCGCGGCCCGCAATTTCTCCAGCCAGGTATACCTCGCCAGGACGCTCGAAACGAAGACCGGACAGCCCCGCAACCACCAAAACGGACAACATAAGGAACATGAGTCCCAGGCTGGGCCCGTTGGCAATAGGTTGCTTGCTGCGGTCTTTTTTGCCGCTACCGTTACCGTTTTTCTTTGTCTTTTTCTGCCGCGTGGCACTCATAGGCATCTACGATGCGTCCTACCAACGGGTGGCGGATGACATCGTCTTTTTTGAACCGGATAACACGGATTCCCCGGACCTTTTCCAGGATATTCACCGCGTTTACCAGACCGGAGGCCGAATTTCTCGGCAGGTCGATCTGGGTTACATCTCCGGTAATGACGGCCTTGGAGTTGAAGCCAAGGCGCGTAAGAAACATCTTCATCTGTTCGGGCGTCGTGTTCTGCGCCTCGTCCAGAATTATAAACGCATCATTGAGCGTACGCCCGCGCATGAAGGCCAGGGGCGCTATCTCAATGCGTCCGGTCTCCATCATTTCCTGCACCTTGCCGAAATCGAGCATGTCGTGCAAGGCGTCGTACAAAGGACGCAGGTAGGGGTTGATCTTCTCGACCAGATCCCCCGGCAAAAACCCGAGGTGCTCCCCGGCTTCGACGGCCGGACGCGTCAGCACCAGCCGCTTTACCTTGCGCTGCGTCAAAGCGGCAACAGCCATGGCAACGGCCAGATAGGTCTTGCCTGTACCGGCGGGCCCTATGCCGAAAACCATGTCGTTATCGTCTATGGCCTCAAAATATTCTTTTTGCGTCAGGGACTTGGGAGAAATTTTTGATTTTTTGGAAACCCGGATGGTCGTACCGTCGAAAACCCCGGCAATGTCGGCTTTCGGATTGGTTTCCAACATCTTGAGGCCCTGGTCTATGTCATTGGGCCCCACAGAGCGTCCGGCCCGGAGCCGACCGTACAATTGTACCATAAGGCTGCTTACGGACTCCAGGGTTTGCTCGTCGTCCCCATCCAGCACCACGAAATTGCCCCGGCTGTCCAAAGCCACTCCGCTCCCTTCGCTGATCAGCTTCAGGTTGCGGTTGTGCGGGCCGAAAAGTTCCGCAGCGAGTTTGTTATCATCAAATTCAAGGCGACGTATCACGTAAAAAAAGCCCCTCCGAGCAGTGTCCGTTTCTCGAAGTTTACTCCGAGTAGGGCCTGCTTACCTCTTTTTCCCTACCCCGTCCATAGCACCAAAAGATGCCATCAACCACCCGGAATAAGGCTGTAATTTGTTAATTAAGACTTTTGCAACAGCAGGCAAGAGTTGTTTTTCAAACTTCCTTTCCTGTTGACACATGCATAAAACAGCAATAAAAAGCATAAAACTGAATAAAAATGCAAAACATGGAACTCTGCACTATGTCCTCAAATTTTTCGGAAAAACTCCCCGAGGAACGACGCCAGTCGATACTGGAAATTCTGCAGCGCGAGGGGAAAATTGCCACCCCGGACCTGAGCCGCCGCCTTGGCGTTTCCATAGACACCATCCGGCGGGACATGAAGTATCTGGAAGCGGCAGGCCGGTTGGACCGCGTCCACGGAGGCGCCCTGCCCAGAACGCCTTGCGCACTTCCTTTCCAGGCCAGGCAACAGCAGGACATGACAGCACGCCGGGTCATTGCCCGTGAAGCCGCCGGTTTTATACGGCCGGATCAGGTGGTTTTCATCGACAGCGGCACGACCGCAGAGGAAACAGCCCGCCACCTGCCGACCGATCTCCGGGCCACGATCATAACGCCCAGCCCTCCGGTCGCCATGGCGCTGGCCGGCCATTCCGGAATCAAAGTCATCATGCCCGGCGGGGTGTTGGATGTATCCACCATGGCACTCAGCGGCCCGGCAACCTGTCAGGCAATCCGCGAGATTCGGGCAGACGTCTGCATTCTGGGGGTCTGCAGCATCCACCCCGAGGCGGGAGTCACCACTGTCAGCTACGACGAAGTCGCCACCAAGCGGGCCATGATAGCCAATTCACACTCTGTGATAGCCCCGGTTGTGGGGGAAAAAATCGGCACCGCCGCTCCGTACGAAGTGGCACCATTGGCAGGTCTTACCCACATCATCACGGAGATTGCCTTGGAAAATGAACTCGTTGTTCCGTACACCAATGCGGGAATTACCATCATAACAGCTCAGGAATAGGGCAAGACAATGCAAAGAATATCCAATGCCCGACATGCCGTGCTTGCCATTTTTTTCATCAACGGATTCATCCTGGCAAGCTGGGTCCCCCATATTCCCCTGGTAAAGGAACGGCTGGGCCTTGGCGAAGCCGCACTGGGACTGGCGCTGTTGGCCATGGCTGCGGGCGCGGTGGCAACCATGCCTCTTTCCGGACTTTGGAGCAACCGGCAGGGGAGCGGCAGAGTCACTGCCTGGGCGGCTTTCTGTTTCAGCTTGGCCCTGCCCCTGCCCACGCTGGCTCCGGGATTGGCCTCCCTTATGGCTGCTCTGGCTGTTTTCGGTGCCTGCAACGGCGCCATGGACGTGGCCATGAACGCGCAGGCCGTGGCCGTGGAAAAGCACCACGGCTCGCCGCTCATGTCGTCGTTTCATGGATTTTTCAGCCTGGGTGGATTGGCAGGATCGGGCACGGGTGCTCTGGCTTTGGGGCTGGGCATGCCCCCTGCGGTGCATGTGGGTGCGGTCTGCGCAATCGCCCTGCCCGTTTGTCTCATAGCCTGCAAACATCTTCTGCCCAGCCAGGCGGACATCCGCAGCACTGGCCCCAAATTCGTCCTGCCCAAAGGCTCTCTTTTGGGATTGGGTGCACTCGCCTTTTTGGTGTTGGCCGCCGAGGGAGCCATGATGGACTGGAGCGCAGTCTACATGCGCTCGGTTCTTTTCAGTGAACAAGGTGTGGCAGCTACCGGCTATGCCGCTTTTTCCCTGGCCATGGCCGCAGGACGGCTTTTCGGCGACCGTTTTGTGGCCCAGGCAGGTCCGGTCCGGCTGACCAGAATCACCGCCCTTCTCGCTGCCTGCGGCCTGTGGCTGGCCCTTGCCGTTACCCACTCCGCAATAGCCCTGGTCGGGTTCGCCTGCGTCGGGCTGGGCATGTCCAACCTCATTCCCGTGCTGTTCAGCGCAGCCGGGTCGCATTCCGAATCCGGGGCAGGGCCGGGCATTGCCGCTGTGGCAACTGCCGGATATTTCGGACTGCTCGCCGGGCCGCCCACCATCGGTTTCCTGGCCGAATATCTGGGACTGCCCGTGGCCCTCGGCTGCATTGGAGGGGGAATTGCCGTGGTGGCGTTGCTTGCCGGGCTGACGAAATCCCCCGATATGGCTTCCAACGGGGGAGAGCAAGCCACTCCCGAAGTTGTTGCCGAAGACTGAATCGTCGCCACTTGCCGCGGTGGTCTTCCTTGTGTTGTGGCCCGCCGTAAAATTCTGCCAGCCTGCCTTGTTTCCGCCACCAAGGCAGCGCGTCTTGAGCGTCTTCCCTGTCTGGCCACATATCTGGGGACAGAATCGACAAATTCCCGGCTCCTTCCCCATGTCTTTCACGGCCAGAATATCTCGTTTTTTCCCGCATATCCCCGAACCGCAAGGGAAACGTAATCACAATGTCACAGTCCGCTGCAATACCGATCTGGATATCCCTTTATGTATTATGGATAGCAGAAAAATTTTGTAGCCAGTTTCGTTTACAACATCCTTCAAAGGCACCCCTACCCCCTCCGTGCCCGATGGAATGGCAGACAGCTGAAAAAACCGGATGCAGATCGTGAACAAAATACTCCAGAACCTTCATTACACGGCACGAGCCGCAGCGACGATCCTTTCGCTGATCGCCATGTTATGCATTTGTCCACAGACATCCTGTGGCAAGGATGACACCCCCCGTCCCCTTACCGTAGTGGGCTGTGCGCATGCGGGCCATTTTTGCAAGCTGAACGAAAACGGCACGCCCGAAGGCCTGCTGGTGGATTTCTGGAAGTTGTGGAGCCAGAAGACCGGCATCCCGGTGCATGTGCAACTGACCGATTGGGAACAGGCCCGCCGCATGGTCTACTCCGGAGAGGCCGATGTGCTCTTTCCCGCCTTTAAAAATCCCCGGCTTCTGGACAGTTTCGACTTTTCCTCCCCACTCTACTCGTTTCCCGCATATATTTTCGCAGCCAAAGACCTCTCCGGCGTTCACGACATGGGAGACCTGAAAGGACTGCGCGTGGGTGTGGTCAAAGATTCCATTTTCGGCCCCCTGGTAACGCGCGAAGCCCCGTTTGGCACAACCGTCATCAATTACCCGGATAGCGAAGCCCTGATCAAGGCCGCAATACTGGGAGAAATACACGCCTTTATCGACCTCATGCCCATAGCCAAACGCTATCTTGTCACGCTGGGGGCGCAGGACGACTTCGTCTATTCCCCGTCGCCCGTGGGCAGCTTTACGGTGCATGCGGCAGTAAAAAAAGGAAACCGGGAAATTTTGCAGCAAATCAATTCCGGTCTGTCCCAAATCGGTTCCCGGGAACGGGAAGAGCTGCTCTCCCAATGGGAAGGCAGCCGCATTTTAGGAATTCCGGTTAGCTGGAAGACCCTGGCCCTGGGGCTGGGTGCCCTGGGCATTCTCCTTGCCGCCGCCTTTGTCTGCTCGTGGCACATGCGCCGCAAGGTTGGCAAGGCCACCCAACGGCTGATTGCTGCCAACGAAATATTGCACAAGGAAATTCTGGAACGGGAAAAGGCCGAGGAAGAACTGCTGAAACGCGAAAAGCATCAGGAGCAATTTTTCATGAGTTCCCCCATGGGCATTGCCATGCAAAATGCCAAGGGCGAACTGATCGCGGTCAACCCGGCATTCGAACGCATCTTCGGCTTCAGCACGGAAGACATCCGCACGGGCAATGCCCTGAAAGTCATCATCCCGGAAATTTCCTCAGACGAATCCGAACGGCAGCAGGCAGACTTGCTGCAAGGGAAACGTATCGACCAAGAAGGTCTGCGCCGCCGCAGTGACGGCTTTCTCATCAATGTGCATATCTGCGGTTTTCCCATCGTCATCAACAACGAAGTCCAGGGCTATTACCGCATCTACCAGGACATAACCAGCCGCAAGAATGCGGAAAGACAACTCATGCACCAGGCCTTTCACGACAGTCTCACAGGCCTGCCCAACCGCACGTTGTTCATGGACCGGCTGGAACACGCCATGACCCGGCATCAACGCAACTGCCAAAAGCCGTTTGCCGTACTCTTTCTGGACCTGGACCGCTTCAAGGTCATCAACGACAGTCTGGGCCATGAAGCAGGAGACAAACTCATTCTGCAAATTTCCGAGCGGCTGGCAATATGCACAAGAAAATCCGACACCTTGGCCCGCATAGGAGGCGACGAGTTCGCCGTTCTTCTGGAAGACCTGCAGGATATTTCCATGGCAGAGCAGGTGGCGCAGCGCATACTGGCCCAGGTCTCGGCGCCCATGGTCATTGACGAACACGAACTGCATACCTCGGCCAGCATCGGCATCGTGGTCGGCACCGACGACAGGCTCCAGCCGGAAAACGTCCTGCGCGACGCCGACATAGCCATGTACAATGCCAAGGATGCCGGACGCGGGGTCTATCGCTTTTTCGACAAATCCATGCGCCTGCAGGCCACGGAGACAATGCAGCTGGAAAACGACCTGCGGCGGGCCATCGAACGCAATGAATTCGAGCTGCACTATCAGCCCATCATAAATATAAATACCGGCCAGGTTTCTTCGCTGGAGGCTCTCATCCGCTGGAACCACCCGGAACGGGGCATGGTCTACCCGGACGGTTTTCTCCAGCTGGCCGAGGAAACCGGGCTCATCATTCCCATGTCCATGATCACGGTACGGACAGCCATGCGCCAGCTCAGCCAATGGCAGAGCAAGGGCCTCACTCCTGCGGACATGTCGGTCAGCATCAATCTCTCGGCCTCCCAGTTCCTGCAGCCGCAACTCCCCGACGCCATAGAACACGCGGCCAGGGAGTTCAACATCCAGCCCTCCAGCATCCATGTGGAGATTACCGAAAGCGCCATGCTGCAATGCACGGAAATGGCCAAACGCATCATCAACGATCTCCGCCGCATGGGTACTTCCATCGTCATGGACGACTTTGGAACAGGCTACTCCTCCCTGAGCTACCTGCACCAGTTTCCCGTGGACAAACTGAAAATAGACCGCTCCTTCATCATGGGCATGGAAGACGACGACCCGGAATCCTGTGAAATAGCCAAAACCATTGTCCTGCTTGGCCACAACCTGGGCATGGAAGTGGTGGCCGAAGGCGTGGAAATGGAACACCACATGAACACCCTGCGGCAGATGAACTGCGACTACGCCCAAGGCTACCTTATTGCCAAGCCCTTGCCCGCTTCCAAGGTGGATAGCTTTCTGGCCTCCTGCCCAGTGCAACAACCTGCCACACAGACCACTGCCTGGGCCTCCTGATTCGGTCGATCCCCATGCTCTCCATACCCCGCATGTCCCCAATGACCCAACTGTTCAACCGTTTTCCCGGAATATTGTTCTTCTGCCTGTCCTTTCTGCTGGCAGCAGCAACATCGGCGTCTGCGGCGTCTTTGGCATCTGGCACTCAACCGCTCCGTTTTGCCGTAAGCGACATCCTGGGGCTGGAGCAGGTCCGAAACGAATGGGGGGCTTTTGCCGACAAACTGACCGTAATATCGGGAATAGAGATGCAATTCGTCCCCATGCGCGGACGCGATGACGCCTTTCTCGCCCTATCGCAAAAACGGGTGGATCTGGTTCTGGCCGGTCCCGCAGAATACGTGGCCATCCGCAACAAGACCCAGGCCATTCCCGTGGCCGGTTTTTCGCGCCCGGACTATTATTCGATCATCGTAGGGCTGAAAAAAGGCCCGGCGCAAACCCTGGCCGATCTGGCGGGGAAAACCGTTGCCCTGGGATCGGTCGGTTCCACCTCGGCTCATCTCGCCCCCATGCAGGTGCTGGCCGATAACGGGCTGGACCCGTTGCGCGATGTGCGCATCATCCATGTGGACAAACTGGAAGCCTCGCTCGCTTCATTGTCCCTCGGCAAAATCACCGCCACAGCCATGAGCTGGAAGGATTTTCAACGCCTGAGCAAAACATTGCCCTCTCCGGACCAGTACCGAATTCTGGGGAAAAGCCCCATTCTGCCGGGGGATGTCCTCATGGCCGGTCCCCATGTGTCCGGGCAAAACCTGCTGCAACTGCACAAGGCCTTTCGCGACCACGAAGCAGAGCTTGTACAGGCCATCATTTCCGTCGAGGCCAACGCAAAGTACAAGGGAATGCACTTCCTCGTTGCCCCGGACGACACGCAATACGACTCTATCCGCCGCATGTATTCCACGGCGGGATTTCCAGGATTCGACTCTCGCCCCAAGCCGGCCAAATAAAAATGGGCGGTCCCCAAACGTTCTGAAGAAAGCAAGACCTACGGCTACCAGTTCTCCACGACATGCAACGCCCCGGTTGCGGAGCTCAGTATGAACAGCCTGACCTTGCCGTCTGCCCGAACCGCCACGGGATGGGTACTGGAACCGGTCACGCGGCGCACTCACCATTGTCGGAAATGGCCGTTAGCCCGCCATTCCATAGGCCGGAACAAGCAGCTTGCGTCCATACACCCCAAGGCCGGATCGTTCCGCCATTCCGCTGAGTATGGCAACCGCCTTTCGCCTTTTTCAAAAAAACATCAGGTCATGTCCCCAAGAACTTTTGCGGCACAGCACGGCCAGACCGCACTTCATGCGTTTCTCCAGGGGGGACAGAATCTGGTCGTGGGCGGAGCCAAGCATGTCCAGCATGAGGTGCATCTCCTTCCACCCTGCCTGCAACCCCACATGATCCGGCCGACCGAAATGTCATAAAACTCCGTATAAGGACGGCCCACCGTGAGTTCCCGCACTGGGAGCACAGGCTGACGTCCTGCCCGCTCTCCCGCCCCACACCGCGCGGACGCACTCCGCGTCATAAGATTCTTCCCTATTGATGACGTTCTTTGCTTTATCCAAACTTGCCTTGTGTTTTCCAGTTAAACCGGCTGCTGACATGCCTCCTTTATGTTCTGCTCCTGTGTGGGCCTTCGCTTTCGGCTCGATGGCGGATAAGCCGCCCCCCACTCTCGCCCTTGTCCCGGGTTTTGAAAAGAAAGCCCTGACAAAATTCGTCTTCCCCCCTTGACACCAAAAATCGTTCAGTTTAGAACTAAATCCAAACTGGGGTACAGTATACTGTGCTTCAAAAACAAACGGCATAAGGTCCTGATTTAGCAATGTCTAAAGCCAGATGTGGCGAAGCGCATCAGGAAGGGGCGATCTCGGCGGATTTATAAGCAATTCTCTGGGGTACAGTATCCCATAAATGATACCACCCGGAGAATACCTTAAAAATCCCAGGATGATCGGCGTTTTCCAGAGGATATGTGCAAACCCCAATTATGGAGGCAGCTCTTGAAACAGATAAAGCTCTACGGAATAGGTGGCCAAGGTGTGGTCACGGCCGCAAAGATCATTGCGGAAGCCGTGGCGATCGAGGAGGGGCAGTATGCTCAGGCTGTTCCCGCCTACGGACATGAACGCCGCGGCGCCCCCGTTTATTCGGACGTGATGCTCAGCGACAAGCCCATCAAGCTCAAATCTTTTGTCTATACCCCGGACTATGTTGTCATCTTCGACATGTCTGTTCTGGAAAAGGGCGTCGACGTAATGAAGGGAGTCACTCCCGAAACCATCTTCATCATCAATGAAGAGTGTGTCGATCCCTCCCATCCCTTCCACGATCACAAGACCTATTACGTCGGTGCCCGCCGCATCGCAGTAGACGTCATCAAGCGGGACATTCCCAACTCCTCCATGTGCGGAGCAATGGCTGGTGCAGGACTGGTCGGCATCGAAGCGACAAAGACCGTCATTAAGAGAAAATTCAAAAAAGCAGGTGAAATCAATGCCGCAGCAGCTCAGCAAGCGTGCGATGAACTTCGCAGCAACTAGCGGGAAAAGGGCCCTGAAGGGGCCGGTCGCAACGGTGTTCATGGCAGCGAATACGGGCAGTTGGAGGCTGGAACGTCCGGTCATCAACAGCGAGGAATGCATCTATTGCGGAACATGCCAGAAGTTCTGCCCGACAGACGTCATCACGGTGACCAAGGCGGAAGACGATTCCAGCGTCGTTATTGATTTCGATTACTGCAAGGGTTGCGGAATCTGCGCGAATCGGTGTCCCAAAAAGTGCATCACCATGGTGCCGGAAGAAGGAGTCTGCAAATCATGAAAAGAGTGATGCTCGACGGCAACGGGGCTGCCACCGAGGGAATGCGCCTGGCACGGATTCGAGTGGTCTCGGCCTATCCGATCACCCCTCAAAGCCCGATTTCCGAAAAATTGGCTGATTATGTCACCGACGGCACCTTGGACGCAAAGTACATCCGCGTGGAATCCGAACACTCGGCCATGTCCTGCGCCATTGGTGCGCAACTTACCGGCGTCCGCGCCGGGACAGCCACGGCCTCTGTCGGCCTTGCCCTGATGCACGAAGTGCTGGGCGTTGCCGCCGGCTGCCGCGTGCCCATCGTCATGCCCGTGGTCAACCGCTCTCTGGTCAGTCCCTGGAGCCTGTGGTGCGACCATCAGGACGCCATGGCCGAACGCGACGGCGGCTGGATGCAGTTCTATGCCGAGTCCGCCCAGGAAGTTCTCGACCTCATTCTGATCTCCTACAAGCTGGCGGAAAAGAGCGACGTTCTTCTGCCCGCAATGGTTTGTCTGGACGGGTTCTTCCTCTCCCATATGCCGGACGCCGTTCACGTCCCCGCCCAGGAAGACGTGGACAAATTTCTGCCTGCCTACAAGAACACCAACCTGAAGCTGGATCCCGACGACCCCATGTTCATCAATGATCTGACCGGGTCCAACGAGTTCATGGAAATGCGTTTCCAACAGGCGGTGGCCTTTGATTACGCCCAGGAACTCATGCCTGGCGTCATGGCCGAGTTCGAAGAGGCCTTCGGCCGCAAGTACAGCATGGTCGAGGCGTATGAATGCGAAGACGCCGAGGCGATTCTGATCTCTCTCGGCTCCATGTCCGGCACAATCAAGCACACCGTGGACATGATGCGCGAGCAGGGCCGCAAGGTCGGCATGCTCAAAATAACTTCGTTCCGTCCCTTCCCGGCTGATGCCATCCGCAAACTTGTCGGCCACGTACCGCACATCGGCGTCATCGACAGAAGCGCCAGCCTTGGCTCCGAAAACGGGCCGGTATGCAACGAAGTCCGCAGTGCATTGCAGACCTTGGACAACGGCCCTGAAATCCAGGGATTTGTCGCAGGCCTGGGTGGACGCGACGTGCCGCCCACAACCATCGTGGAAGCTTTCGACACGTTGCTCAACGACAAGACCGTCACAGCCGCCAAGTGGCTGGATGTTCAGGATAATGCCTTAGGGTTAAGGGAGGTCGACGCGTAATGCTTGAGATGAAATCAACAAGCCGTGGTTTGATCGCGCATGGCGTGAGCGCCTGTGCCGGCTGTGGCCTTGAGCTCGGGGCCCGCTATATTTTGGAGGCTCTCGGAGAAAATTCCACGCTGGTCATCCCCCCCGGATGCGCCGCACTGTTCTCCGGCTACGGCAAGGAAACCGTGACCAAGATTCCGGGGTTCCAGGGCAACCTGGAAAACACCGCGGCCTATGCCGCGGGGATCAAGGCCGGTTACGAGATGCAGGGCCGCCATGACATCACCGTCATGGGCATGGCTGGAGACGGCGCCACCGTCGATATCGGCCTCCAGTCCCTGTCCGGCGCTCTGGAACGCGGAGATAAGATCCTGTATGTCTGTTACGACAACGAGGCGTACATGAACACCGGCGTCCAGGGAAGCGCTTCCACGCCCTCCTACGCCTGGACCACGACGACCCCGGGCGGCAAACAGGGTTACCGGAAAAACCTCGCCAAGATCGTTGACGCCCACCGTATCCCCTATCTGGCCACCGCTTCCATCGGCTTCATCGAAGACTTCCGCAAGAAGCTCGCCAAAGCCAAAGAGGCCACCAAGACCGGACCGGCCTTCATTCATCTGTTCGCTCCCTGTCCCACCGGCTGGAGAAGCCGTCCCGACACTTCGGTGGAAATAGCCCAACTGGCCGTGAGCACCCGCTGTTGGCCTTTGTTTGAAATCGTCGATGGCGTGCTCACGGTCACCAAGGAAGTGAAAAAGCCCAAACCGCTCCGTGACTACTTCAAGCTGCAAGGCCGGTTCAAGGATATCACCGACGAACAGGTGGAAGCCGTGCGCCAGGAAGTCGACGCCGCCTACGACCGGCTGATGGAAGGAAGAGTCTAGCATGACCGCAACGTTGAACGAAATATACAACGCACGGTCGATCGCCCTCATCGGAGCATCCCAGGATCCCAACAAGGCGGGATACCAGGTTCTCAAGCTCCTGATCGACGAAGGCTACGAGGGGAAGGTCTTCCCCGTGCACCCCAAGGAGTCTGAGATTCTTGGGCTCAAGTGCTACCCCTCGATCCTCGACATTCCCGATGCCGTGGACATCATGGTTGTCGCGGTCTCCGCCAAGGTGGTCCTTAATGTCATGAAACAGGCCGAACAACGCGGCGACGTCAAGGGCGCGGTCGTCCTGTCCGCCGGTTTCGCCGAAACCGCCGTTCCCGAGCTGGTCGAGGCCGAGGCCGAGCTGGTCAAGATCGCCAAGCGTGCGGGCATCCGCGTGTTCGGGCCCAACTGCATCGGCATGGCCTACCCGGCCATGAAGCTGAACACCGGGTTCGCTCCGGGCATCAAGCTCGTCGAAGGCCCCGCCGCCTACGTGAGCCAGAGCGGAGCATTCGGCGGTGCACTGCTTATGTTCGCCGGAGATCAGCCTTGTCCTCAGGGGTTCGCCAAGTTCGGCCATATCGGCAACATGTGCGACGTATCCAACCTGGAACTCATCGAGGCCTTCAACAACGACCCCTCCGTAAACGTCACAGGCGTGTACATGGAAGCGGTCAAGGACGGCCGGGAGCTCATGAACATTGCCGCTGCTTCGGAGAAGCCGAACCTGATTCTGAAGGTTGGGCGTTCCTCTCTCGGTGCCGCCGCAGCCATGTCGCATACCGGCTCGCTGGCCGGTTCGGACAAGGTCTACGATGGTGCTTTCAAGCAGTGCGGCATCGTACGCATGGAAACTGTCGAGGACATGACCGACGGCATGAAGGCCGTGTCCAGCCTCCCCAAACCAAAGGGCAACCGGGTCTGTGTACTGACCGAGGCCGGAGGCATGGGCATCGTCAGCATGGACGCCATCGACAAGACGGAACTGGTGCTGGCGTCGATCGGCGGAGACACTCTGGCCAAACTGGAAGAAACGCTGCCGTCCATGGCCATGATCTGCAAGCCCGACGGCTACATCGACATGACCGCCGCGGTCAGCCCCGAGCAGCAGGCCGCCTCTCTTCACCTGGTGCTGGCCGATTCCGGCGTGGACGCCGTCCTGCTCCTGGGACTGCCGCCCATTTTCCGGGATCCCAAGGATGCCGCAAAACAGATATCACCGGTTGCCAAGGAATTCGACAAGCCGGTGGCCGTATGCTTCATGCGCGGCGAAAGCATGGCCGAAGGCCGCCGTCATTTCGAAGAAAATGGCATAATGACCTTCGACACGCCCGAAAGAGCGGTCAAGGCCCTGGAAACTCTGTATCGGGCGGCGTTCCGGAACGGCCACGCCCTGGAAGACCTGCCCGCAGCGCCGAGGCACCCCCTGGTGGAAAAAGCCGTGGCCGAAGGGCGCAATCTGCTCGAACCCGAGGCGGTGGCGCTCCTTGCCGACAACGGCATCCCCACCGTAGACCATGCCTTTGCCACTTCCCGCGAAGAGGCCCAGGACGCCGTCGAGAAATTCGGGAAGCCCGTGGTTCTGAAAGTGGTGTCCCCCGATGTCATCCACAAGAGCGATGCGGGCGGCGTCAAGGTAAACATCCGTGGCCGGTCCGAAATGGCCGACGCATACGACGACATGATGTCCAAGGTCGTCTCCCACGTACCCGGCGCAGATATTCGCGGGGCCATGGTTGTCCCCCTGGCCGAGCCCGGAACCGAAATCATCATCGGCATGGTGCGCGACCCGCAGTTTGGGCCGACAATCATGTTCGGCCTGGGCGGCATCTTCGTTGAGGTGTTCAAGGATGTCAGTTTCCGCGTGGCCCCGTTCAACAAGGAAGTGGCTCTTGATATGATCAAGGAAACCAAGGCCTTCGAGCTGTTGAGCGGCGTTCGCGGGGAAGCAGCCAAAGACATCGACTCGCTGGTCGACCTTTTGGTCAAGGTTTCCAGAATGGCGGCAACGCACCCGGAGATCAACGAAATCGACCTCAACCCCGTGCGTATCTACGAGCAGGGTTTGGCCGTGCTCGACGCAAGGGTCATTCTTTCCAGCGGAAATTAGGCAAGATGCAACTTGAGTGACTGCAAGGAAAACATTTAGCCTCACTTCTGAAGTGGTCGGGTCCCGGCACCGGGACCCGACCAGGAAATGAAACAGGAAGTGAACCGTCTAACGGATAGCCGAGGAAAAAGCATGAAAATAGCGGTAATAGGTTCCGGAGCCATGGGTTGCCTCTTTGGCGGCAAGCTCCAGTTGCAACCGGAAAATGATGTCACGCTGTTGGACGCATGGCCTGCGCATGTGGAGCAGCTGAGCCAGCACGGCCTGACCATGGGAACGGATGAAGGAGAAGTCGTCATCCCGATCAAGGCGATCTTTCCCGCCGACGTCCAAGAAGCCGCCGACCTGGTCATCGTCTTCACCAAGTCCATGCACACGGCGAGCGCCCTGGAAGCCGCCAAGGCAGCCATCGGACCCGACTCCATTGTGCTGACATTGCAAAACGGACTGGGCAACATCGAGAAAATCGCACAGCACGTGCCCATGGCAAACATCGTGGCCGGTGTGACGACCATGCCGAGCGACCTGGTCGGCCCGGGCAGGATCAATTCGCACGGAGTCGGCAAGACCACCATCGGTTCGCCCTTGTCTGAAGGAGCCGAGCGGGCGAAAAAAGTCGCCGATCTGCTCAATAAGGCGGGACTGAATACGGTCCTGTGCGAAGACATCATGGGCCGGATATGGGGGAAGGTCGCCTTCAACTCGGCCCTGAACACCCTGTGCGCCGTTACGAATCTTCCGGTGGGGGGAATCGGCCAATGTGAAACCGGGCGCAAGCTTGCCCGCAAGGTCGTGGAGGAAGTGGTCGCGGTCGCACAAAAAAAAGGCCTGTCCGTCGATTTGGAGGAAAACTGGGCCATGGTCGCCAAGGCCCTGGATGAGCATGGAAGCCACAAGCCGTCCATGCTTCAGGACATCCTGTCCAAACGTGAAACTGAAATTGATACCATTGCGGGGGGAGTTGTCGCCGAGGCCGAAGCGATTGGGATGGCCGTGCCCACCACGGCGGTGCTCGTGGATCTGGTGCGCACCATTCAATACGATTTTTTGAAGTAGTGGGGTAGTTTAGTTCGATGTGATCTCTTGCGAGCGGTCACCAATCTCCCGGGTAACTCAAAAAGTAAAAGGGGAAAGCGAATGAGACGGTTAATGATTATTGCGTTGGCTCTGAGTTTTTTTTCCGCTACCATTCAGCCCGCGGCAGCAGCAAAGGTGCTCAAGCTTGGGCATATGATGCCGTTGGTTTCCATAGAACAGACGAGCGCCCTGAAGTTCAAGGAGTTGGTGGAAACCCGCTCCAACGGAAGACTGAAAATCGAGATCTACCCCGCCGGACAGCTGGGCCGCGACAAGGACATCTTGGAGGCTCTCCAGTTCGGCACCCTTGATCTGGGTGTGATCACTACCTCCCCCCAGACAAACTTCGCCAAGGAAATCGGCACACTGGACGTTCCTTACCTGTTCAAGGACTGGGACCATGTCGCCAAGATGATGCATGCCGATTTCTACGACAGCCTGTTGCAGTCCACGGAAAAGGCCATGTTCTACAACTTCGGCCTGTTGCCGCGCGGTTTCCGCAACGTCACCAACAACACCCGCCCCATTGTCACGCCTTCAGATTTGAAAGGCCTCAAAATCCGTGTGATTGAAAGCCCGGTCTTCATCGCCACCTTCGACGCCCTTGGCGCGTCCCCGCAGGCCATGTCCTGGGGTGAAGTGTTCACCGCGTTGCAGCAGGGGGCTATCGACGGCCAGGAAAACCCCATGATCACCATCAATGACGAGCACGTGTATGAAGTACAGAAGTACCTTTCCAAGACTCGTCATATCTTTGCATTCGCCTCTCTCTGCGGCTCCAAGATGCTCTTCGACGGCTACTCCAAGGAAGACCAGGACCTGATCCGTCAGGCCGCCCGGGACACCACCGAATACATGCTGGGCCAGGTTCGTGCCGACACAAAAAATATCCAGGACAAGCTTGTCGCCAAGGGCATGAAGGTCAATGAGGTGGACGCCGAGGCCTTCCGCTCGCTGATCAAGCCCGTGCAGGAAAAGATCGCTGCGGAGTATTCCTTTGACTTCTTCAAGAAGATCAAGGCGCTTGCCGAATAACCAATTTGCCTCCACCCCAGACCTTGCACCCCAGAGGGAGGATATCCTCCCCCTGGGTGCTTCAAAGGAGACCCGAGATGGCATTTGTTCAACAGCTAGCTGATTTCGTAGACAAAATATGTCGACATGTCTCAGCTGCGCTTCTCATGTCGATGACCGCCGTGTTTTTTGCACAAATTTGCATGCGCTATATTTTTGGCAACGGATTGTGCTGGGCAGAGGAATTGTCCCGTTACATGATGGTCTGGCTTATATACATCTGCGCCGTTGTCGTCTTCCGCGAGGGAACGCAGATCAGCGTCACCGCAGTGGAGGATTTGCTCCCGAAAGCATGGCGGTCGCTGCTGCACACAATGCAGCAATTGGTTTGCATCGTATTCTTCATCGCAATCGGATATCTTGGTGTCAAAATCATGCCCTTCGCCAAGGTGCAAAGCTCGCCCAACATGCAAATTCCCATGACCTACATGTACATGCTTTTCCCTATCTCTTCCGGGCTCATTGTTTTGCAGCTGGTTGCCAACCTCATCCGGGACTTTGGACGTAACAATGACTGAAATCCTCCTCCTCACCACACTCGCGATGTTGGTCCTTGGGATGCCCGTGGCAATCTGTCTTGGAGCGTCATCCCTCCTCGTCATCATACTTCAGGGAATGCCCGCCCAGATCGCGGTACAGCGATTCTTTGCCGGTGTTGACGTGCTGCCTCTGATGGCCATCCCGTTCTTCATACTCGCCGGAAACCTCATGGACAGCGGTGGGTTGGCCAAAAGGCTCGTTTCACTGGCCAACGTGTTCGTGGGCCGCGTCTCCGGCGGTCTGGGCATCGTCACCATCATGGGCTGTGTTTTCTTTGCCGCCATCTCCGGCAGCGGCGTGGCAACCGCAGCGGCCATGGGAGCGATCATGATTCCATCCATGGTCAAACGCGGTTACGACCGGGGATTCGCTTCGGCGGTGGTCGCCTCCGCCAGCCCCATCGGAGTCGTCATCCCGCCCAGTATTTCCTTTATCATTTATGCCGTCCTCACAAGCAGCTCCGTCACGGATCTGTACCAGGCTGGCATCCCCGCCGGGCTTATCATGGGCCTGTGCCTTGTTGTCGTGGTGCTGCTCATTTCCAAGAAGCAGGGGTACAAAGGCGACGATCACCCCTTCTCCTGGCAGGAGGCCCTCAGTGCCTTCAAGGATGCGAGCTGGGCGTTGGGAACTCCGGTGATTCTCATCGGCGGCGTGTTCGGTGGCATCTTCACCCCCACGGAGTCGGCGGTCGTGGCCGTGGTCTATGCCCTGGTCATCGGGCTGTTCGCCTACCGGGAACTGAAATGGTCCGACTTGCACAGGGTGTTCCTGGATTCCGCCAAGATGACATCCAAGATCATGCTGATCATCTCCATGGCCTTGTGCTTCGCCTATCTGCTTACCTACAATCAGGTTCCGCAGACCGTGATGGAGATGTTCCTGAGCTTCTCCGATAACAAGTACGTCGTCCTGCTGATCATCAACTTGTTGCTCCTGGTGGCCGGAACGTTCATGGAAACCAGCGCCATCCTGCTGATAACGGTGCCGATCCTGTTGCCTGTTCTGCACAAGTTCAACATCGACCTGGTGCACTTCGGCATCATCATCAGCGCCAACACGGCCATCGGTCTGATGACGCCCCCCTTCGGAGTGTGTCTGTTCACGACGTCGAGTATCGGCAAAACAAGTGTCCAGGAACTCTCAAGGCGGATTGTTCCCTTTATCGCGGCCCTGATCCTGGCCATTGGGATTATCACCTATATCCCGCAGAGCGTCATGTTCATGGTTGACTTGTGGTAACAAGGGCGGATATCCTTTATCCGTTGGAAATTTCCCCTATTGGCAATTCCAAAGGGGGTTGCCTGTCGGAAACTCCATGATCCCAAACAAAACGGAAGATGTTGTATATTAATTATTGACTAGCAAAGATGGCGTGGGATGCCAGTTCCACGCCATCTTCTATTCGAGGAGCCGGGCTGGCGCTGTCTATCTCCTTTACTAATTCGAAGGATCACCTTTTAATGAAGACATGCGACTATCTGTTAATCGAATTTACGCGAAGGAGCTTACAGTGAACGAAGATAAAGGATTTGTTTTGGAGCAACCTCTTCCCTTACGAAAGCAGGTATTCAATTACCTCCGGGACAATATATTATCCAAAAGCTTTACCCCGGACACCCGGATCGTGGAGGCGCAGATAGCCACGCAGCTCGGCGTTTCCCGCACACCGGTCAGGGAGGCCCTGCATCTTCTGGAGCAGGAGGGCTTCATCGAATCCATCCCGAGAGTTGGATACAAGGTTGTGCAGCTTGATGAAAATGAACTGGACGAAGTCATAGAGATACGCCGGGTCAACGAGAGTTTGGCGTGCACCCTAGCCGTGAAGAATTACTCGGATAAAACCCTCGCCGCTTTTCGCAAGAATATCATCGCCACCCAAAAAACCATGAACCAGGAAGATTCCGACCAGTTTCTCCGCTGCGACGAGCAGTTTCATGAGATTCTCGCCCTGGCGTCTGGCAGCCGCCACCTCTTGAGCATCTGCCAGTTGCTCCGTCGTCTGATGCTCCGGTATCGCAGCCGAAGTGTCGGCTTCCTTGAGTCCTACCAGGGGATACTGGACGGGCATATCGCCATTGTCGCAGCTTACGAGAACAGGGACGAACAAGGTATGATCGAGGGCTTGAACTCGCACCTCGACTATGTTTGCAAGGAAGTGTGCACCCGAAGCCTTGCAAAAACTGGAGACGAAAGCCAAAACTAGTCCCCCGATCTCCGGCGTGCCATGGCCGAAATCCAGATACGACCTGATACGCAATATCCCACGCCCTCAGAAGCGTTCGCTTCGTTATGCGCAGGCGGCGCTACCGACGAGACAAGCCGCAACGCTCCCGGAATAGGAGTGCATCAGCTCTGATATTTCCGCTCGTCCTTCCCGAAAAGGAAAAGATCCGCTGTCGGCTCCGCCCTGGAATGACCGGACGAGACCGTTTCCCGACAACCGGGCGAGGCACCAGGCGTGAATGGAATCAAGGTTTCGCCTGCCATTCGCCTTCCCTGTTCCCGTATTTTGGAACTTCATGGGGACAAAAAGAGAACCGGGGATGACCACAGTCATCCCCGGTTCTCTTTTTGTTTTTTGGGGTAAAGCGGCCCGCCCCTTCCCCTTCACCTGGTGGGAGGGAGCGTTCCGGCTATGCCGTCACCGCGTTTCCCCGTTTCGCCTTGTGCAGCGCTGCGGCAAGTATCAGCCCGAGGCCGATGCCGATGATGCCGGCGCTGAGGATGCGCAGGTGCGGGGGAAGCATGAACGTTATCGTATTGGCTGGGATCAGGAAGAAGGGGATGGCCTTCTTGAAGGTGAAGCCCCACATGATGTCCCAGTTGATCTCGGCAAAGTATCGAGCCGGATCCGGGGTGGTTGCGAAGAACCGGTCCAACCTGCCCCCGGTGTGGACGATGTGCGTGTCCGTCAACTTGTGGAACAGCATGAAGACGGGCGAAAAGATGAGGTTGAACGTTACGCTGACGGAAAAGGCCCAGAGACACCTTTCGAGCAGCGATGTGGGCGTGGAAGAGCTGGCAATGCCGATCAACTGCATGAAGTTGCCCGTTCCGTTGGTGAAAATGGCAAATGCCATGGCAATGAGAACCCCGTTGACGCCCCACATCAGCATCTTCGGGGCGAGGCCGAAGCCGGGAACGCAGTACTTTCCCGTATACAGGCGCAAGGCGAGGCATTCGCCAAACGTACCCAACAGGGCAAACTTGACGAAGGAGGACAGCAGCGGATTGACCAGCGTCCACGTTTTGAATGCCTGTGCGGTTACAGGAACCGTGGCGAGCGCACAGAGGGCGCAAAACAAAGCGACAAATACAATATCCAGGTATTTCAACTTATTCTCCTAAATTGCTACATTAAGACACACTGGTTGAGGGCCATACCTCTCACGAGGTGATGGGTTCCAATCATTGTCGTCAAAACCGCTTTGCCGAGGAGCAGGCATGCTTCCTTCGACTTCAAGTCCAGACGAGTACAACCGGGCGGGTTGTAAAGTCATCCCGCCCGGTATCTGTCTTTATTTCGCTTGGTTGTTCAGAAAATCCGTCTTGAGGACATTTTCGAGCCAAACCTTGTACCGGTCGGGTCTCCAGTCGGGGTTGGCCCAGAGGCCATTGAGGAACGACTTCCTGACAATGGAGAGGTCGACAGTGGCGGTTGCGACGGTGCCCTCGTCCGCCCCTTCCGCTCCAAATGGCTTTCCCGCATAATAGAAGACGTGCGGCGGCTTGCTGGAGGGCCCGATGATGCTGGATCCACCCATGAAGAAGGTCGTCACATCCTTGCCGTACATGTTGGCGCTCGCCACAAACATATCATTGGTCTGGACATGATAGGCCAGTGAAACATTACCGGTGTACGCGCCTGCGCCGCCGGATTCTGCCGTACCGAGAGCGGTGCAGTTGATGAATAAACGCGCGCCCATGGCCCTGGCGTATCTGGTGATTTCGGGGAAGGCGTAAAAATCGTAGCAGATGCCGACGCCGATCGGTCCCCAGGGAGTATCGAACAAGGTCGGATTTTCGCCGCGCACGGCCCAGTTCTTCTCGGAGAAAGGCAGGTGTATCTTCCTGCAACTCCCGATCACGCCTTTGGGGCCGCAGATTGCCGCGGCGTTATAGACCTTTGTCCGATCCTGTGAATCCCTTTCCGCAAGACCGAACACAACGTACACACCGTATTTCTTGGTCAGCTCAGCCACCGCATTGGTAGACGGTCCGGGAATAGTCTCGGCAAGCCGGCGGTGCATCTTTTCTTCCAGGGGTTTACCCGCATCGTCGTCATACCCGGTCAGAGCGGTTTCAGGAAACACGATCAGCTGTGCCCCCTGCCTTGCCGCCGCTTCAACGTGCTCAAGTATCCGCTCAAGGTTGTTGGCGCTGTCGCCCCACACCGGATCAAAGTTGACCACGGAGATCGTTATGATATTTTTTAGTTTGGAAGACTTATCCTTGGCGGCCGACGCTTGGGTCAGGACTCCGATAACCATGGCCATGACGACGGTGAGTACGATGACAGCTAAACGTAATTGCCTAGTCATAACAAGCTTTGCTCCCTGCGTGATAAAGATTGGCGATTAACTGTGCCTTGGTGATTGGGCCCGGCACTGTGTTGTGATGAAGTAATCCCGAAAGGCCCTCCTTTCTCCAACGCAAAACGGTACATGGAGAGAACTTGTTCTCCGGCCCACGTCCTGCGCCCGTTCACCTAATTGCTCCTCTTTGCTCTCGGCGAGTCTCTTTCGCCAGCGCAGGCCGAAGGAGATTTCGTGCCGTTCTCGCAAAATGGCTGGATATTTATGCCGAGCCTCGAAAAACGGAACGCAAATCAGACTACAGACCATGTCCTGCCCGTCACGACCGCCGGTCCCCAGACAATGGAGAGCAGGGAATCCCGCACATCCTGCTTTATGAAGTACTGTATGCTGTACCCCAGTTGAGCAAAGCTAGGCTGAACGGATAACGTTGTCAAGAGGAGAGCCCGAGACCAAGGGCCTGTTTCAGGGACTGTGGAAAGAGGCCTCGGCAAACGAAAACACTCGATACGGCGGACATGGACCACAGCAAGGGAGTAATTCACGTCCAAGACGGAAGATGAAGAAGGCCGCCGCCGGGAGAGTTGGCCTCCCTATGCCCGGCAAGGGAGCGGTCAGGAATGTGACCTGGCCTTCGTCTTGCCATAAGGGACAAAAGCATTGAGAAGCTGGTGAACGAGATCGCCGACATCCTGCTTGCGGTTTTGCAGCCCACTCTCGGGACAGAATCCGTATGGCGTGGAGTACGGTTCAACGCACAAAAGGGTCCATAATGACGGGCGGTTGCCCTCTCAGCCCATCCCCATGTGTCCGGGCAAAACCTGTTGCAACTGCACAAAGGCCTTTCGCGACCACAAAGCAGAGCTTGTACAGGCCATCATTTTCGTCGAGACCAACGCAAGGTACAAAAGAACGCACTTTCTTGTTGCCCCCCGACGACACGCCATACGGCTATGCCCGCCGCATGTACTCCACGGCGGGATTTCTAGAATTCGGACCTCGCCGCAAGACCGTCAGGTAAAAATGGGCGGTATCCCAAAACGGTCTGAGGCGACGGTCGGGAAAGCAGCCTGAAAAAAGCGTAACGGGCGGCTTACCAATTTTCCACAACATGCAACGTCCCGGTTGCGGAACTCAGTACGAACAGCCTGCCCTTGCCGTCTGCGCGAACCGCCACGGGATGCGCAATGGAACCGGCCACGCGGCGCACCTCACCATTGTCGGAAATGGCCGTCACCCCGCCCTTTCCATAGTCCGGAACAAGCAGCCAGCGTCCGTACACCCCAAGGCCGGGGCCGGGCCGTTCCGGCATTCCACTGAGTACGTCCGCCGTTTTCCGGCCGTTGTCGAAAAACAGCAGATCATGTTCCCAAGTGCTTTTGCGGCAAAGCACGGCCAGGCCGCCATTCCAAGGGACAACAGCGAGTGGGGAATGAAGCCCGTTCAACAGCACCCGGCTGCCACCGCCGGGAGTCAGCCGCACCACGGCCCCTTCTCTGCCACGGACAAGCAAAATTCCGCCGTCGGAATCCAGATGGAGCACGCTGGGAGCCCCGCCATGCCGCAACAGACGGACATGGGAAGCCCCGTGGACAACATCGCCTCCAGGGCCTCCGGTATCTCCTGAATCTGGGGAATTCTGGGCAGAGACGGACAACGCCCAAATGGAATTTTCCCCTGCAGATGCGCAGTACACGGCACCATCATCCGCACGGACGATCCCGGTGGGGAACTTGATTCCACGGGCCACGACGGCAACCTTGCCGTTTGCTGCCACACGCACGACCTCGCCCCGGCGGCAGAGTGATACAAAACACCCTCCCTGTTCGTCGCAGGCCAGGCCCACGCCGTCCAGCAATCCGTGGGCAAGAGGGGTTATCCGCTCCGGGGCGGCAAAAACGGAAACAGGAAGGCTCAAAAACAACAGCAAAAGCACATTGCATAAACGCATCGGCTTTTCCTCCGGTCTTACGGCCAGAAAAAGGCCGCGGATTGACGACAGGACCGGACGGACGGCACCCCCACCGAGAGTACACAAGAACCAATCCATGGAGGGATGTCGGTCCGGCAAGAAGAAAAAGCCGGAAAGCTTTCCGGTAAAAAACACGCGTACAAACTGTTTAAAAATCAGATGCACGCTCTGTCCAATATGGCTTTATTTGCAGATTGATATGATTTACTTATGGATCATGTCATTACGTCAGATGCAATATTTCGCGGTCCTGGCCGAGGAGCTACACTTTGGAAAGGCATCGGCACGTCTGCACATAGCCCAGCCCGCCCTTAGCCAGCAGATCCGTAATCTGGAAGAACAGCTCGACGTCAAGCTGCTGGACCGCACCAGCCGCAAGGTCGTGCTTACTCCTGCCGGAGAACTCTACAATGAACGTGTGCGAGCTATTCTTAAGGATATAGGGCAGGCGGAAAACGACGTGCGCCAGCTTTTCCGGGGCATATGCGGCGTGGTCCGGGCAGGCTATCTGACCTCGGCCATGAACACCTTTCTGCCCGATGCGGTCAAAGTATTTCGCGACGTCCATCCCCGCATCACTCTGCGCCTCAGCAACATGTGCTCGTACGACCAGTTCGAGGCCCTTGCGGCCAACGAGCTGGACGTGGCTTTTGCCAATCCGCAGGGACTGCGCAACAAAGATTTTCTTATTTCCGGATTTGTGAATGAAGAACACATGCTTGCAGTGCCCCAAGGCCATCCGCTGGCCCTGCTTGACGAGGTCCCCCTGGAAAAATTGGATGGCGTGCCCATGGTGACCTACCACCAACGAAGCAGCTGCAAAACCGTGGGGAATTTCAATTTGTTTTTCGAAAAAGCGGGCGTGCGGCCCTGTGTGGTTCAGGAAGCGCCCCAGGAACAGACCATCCTCTCGTTGGTGGCGGGCGGAGTCGGCGTTGCCATGGTGCCCTCGTCCTGCGCCGCGCAAAACAAGGCAGGCATTGTCTACGTTCCGTTTGCCGAAAACGCCCCAAAATTCCAAATAGCCATGGTCCGGCGCAACGAACCGCCTGCCCCCTCTTTGGATAAATTCATCGCAACCATGGAATCCCTGAATCCCTCGCGCTGCAAACAGCCCGCAGGACAGAGTGGAACTGCCACAGCTGCGGCGGAATAATCAAAAGTTGAAAACAGTGCCCGGCAGGTGGGCAGATTTTTATTCGCCGAAGCAAACTGGTGGCGGGCTTTTTTTGCCCCTCAAGACTGGCAGCTCAAAAAGGCAGGGAAACAAGGCGTGAGGTGAACGCAAGCGACGCGTACTCTTATGTGCGCGAGGATTTGGGTTCTTTGAAACAACGCAGATAGCTTGTTTTTTTCAGCTGCCTGAGTAGGCGAGATTGTCTTCCAAACTGGAATCTACATCAACGTACAGCACCCGATCCACCGTATCCACCCGGACCATGCCCAAGTGGGCGCCTTTTATCTTGCGCACGTCCTTGACCTTGGCGCAGATGACCTCGGCGCGCGGACTGGCGGACGCCTTGCTGGACAAGGCAGCCAGAATCGCTGCTTCCCGCATGCTTTCTTCCGGGACTTCCTGGCGGGGATGGTCGCGGCGCAGCACCACGTGCGCCCCGGGAACATCCTTGGCGTGAAACCAATAGTCGAACGGGCTGGCTGCAAAGCTGAGGAGTTGATGGTTGGCCTTGGCATTGCGGCCACGCACCATAAGAAAACCGTCTGACGAACGAAACAGACGCACGGCCAGCTTTTCATATTTTTTGGGAATAACCGGAATGTCGGGATTGCTATTCTGTTCAGCCCCGCTCACCCCGTTCTCTCCATCTGGCTGCGCCACGTTTCCGCCGCCGAGCAACCTTCCCAGCTCATTTCGCAAAAGTTGTTCCCGTTGGGCCACGATTTTGAGTCCGCGCTCGCCCTTGGCTGCCTTGCGAAACAACATCTCCAGGTTCCCGGAAAGGGACAGACGCGGGTCCAGACACACTTCCAGCTCCTCCCCATCCGGATGCGTCAGACGCACGGTGCGGGGAAGCGGAGCATTGGCAAACAGGTACATCTGGGATTGCAGGGCCTCGGCCTGGCGCTGCAGGTTGCAGAGTCCGCGCAGCCGGTCTTGGTCTTTGGCAATGAGTGCCAGGGAACGGCGCAGCTTTTTCCGCTGGGCCTTTTGCGCGTCCGTGCGTTCGCGGGCCTCCAAACGGGCCAAAAGCGGATACAGGCGCGGCTCTCCGGCGGCGGCTGCCGCTTTGAGCGCGCTCTC
Source organism: Desulfovibrio sp. 7SRBS1 (assembly GCF_049723905.1). Lineage (NCBI taxonomy): Bacteria > Pseudomonadati > Thermodesulfobacteriota > Desulfovibrionia > Desulfovibrionales > Desulfovibrionaceae > Desulfovibrio > Desulfovibrio sp. 7SRBS1. The sequence continues at coordinate 1,613,945 of NZ_JBJKFD010000001.1, forward strand.
GAAATATTCCATACGGCCGGAGAAGCCAGGCACGGGCCACGCACTGGGCAAAAGCGGCTCCTCTGGGTCATTACGGTAGCCGAGATAAAACCCGGTGGACGGATTTTGCAGCGAGGCGAAAAGCGCCAGCCCTGCCGCACGCGGCAACCCGCGCAGGATTTTGCGCAGCGGCGGAGAAATTTGAGGATACTTCCGCCATATTTCCGGATTGTCCAAAGCCTCTTCAGGAGCGGGCCACTCGGGCTCCACGCCGAATTCCGGCTCCAGTTCGTCGGCCAGGCGCAGCCCTTCGCGCAGGGAAAAAATCAGATACCTGCCCGGCCCCGGAGAAAGTTCCAATGCCAGGCGCAGACCGGGCCAGTCCACGGCATAGCCGCACACAAACCTGCCGGAAAGCCTTTTGCGGTACCACATGGCATGCGCCGAAGCCATGGCGGGATTTTCCGGTTTGCGCTCGGAGACAAACAAAAGCCCGTCGTTCTTGGCCGGGCGAAACAAAAGAAAAGGACGCCGCCCAGGCTTGTTCAGGGCAAACGTCCATATACCTTCTTCGGGTGAATAGACCTTGCCGATGCGGGCCTGGGCAAGGTCGTGTGCGATTTCCGGGGCAAGAGCCCGGAAAAAATTGGCTTCCATGGCGAGTGAGGTTCGTCGGGGCGCGTCCGGTCAGCAGCCGGAACGTCGCCCTCCTGTTGTCCGCAAAAAGTGCGGGAGGAGGTTACGGCGCGCGGCGCACTGTGTCGCCGCGGCCATTTCGTTTACGTGTTTTTCGTAAGTGTCTGGAACGGGCATGACATTAGTCTCCCCGCTGGTGCTCCTCATCCTCGCGCTTACTTTTGCATTTGATGCACAACGTGGTAACGGGGCGGGCTTTAAGACGCGGCACACTGATATCCTCGCCGCAATCTTCGCACACGCCATAGGAACCATCCTCAATACGCTGCTGTGCTTCCTGGATTTTCTTAATCAACCTGCGCTCACGATCCCGCAAACGTAACGTAAAGGCGCGGTCGGACTCGGCAGTGGCACGGTCCGCCGGGTCCGCGTAAACTTCGCCGCTGTCCGTCATGTCTTCGAGGGTCTCCTCGCCCTGGCGCAGGATGTCATCGAGCATGCCTTTCAAAAGCTGATCGAAGTATTCAATGTCCTTGGGTTCCATAGATCCTCCAGAAACGGTCGGATGTTTAGGTATATAGCCCAACAAATGACGACCATTTTTTTATGTGCGTGGCTGAATAAAACAAAACACCTGCAAAAGTAAAGCCCGGCGTCATGTTGTACAGTTCGCCAGCCAGAAAGCCCTGTAGGCACAAGGTTTCCGGCACAAATTTAAACCAAAATCTATTTTCCAAACCGCAAGCGGACAACCTCGACCTTTTGCTTGTTTCCTTTCAGTGCAAGAGCTCGACAACAACAATGGCACTGTCTGTAAACAATGCTGTTCGCGTGAGATTTCAAACCGGCAAGGGGCAAAACCTTTGATTGAAGATAGTAACCCCAAACTGTCTGGAGGCAAGGGGGACAGGCTCCATGGAAAATGAAATAAAAAGTCGCGCAGCTTACAAAGTGAAGAAATTTTTCCCGGTTGGTAAGTATAAAAGTCAGGTCCTGTAACGCTTCCCAGCCATCGATGCATTTTGCCTTGCGAAACTCCCCCCTTTCCGGAAACAGGCGGACAAAGAAAAAAAATAATACACCGTCATCTTCCGAAGCGCTGCCCCGCGCGGTTTCAGCGCTTCTCACATCCTGCAAGGGAAGTTTCTAACGATGAAGCTTGAAGGCCGGTGCGGCACGGGAGGAAGTTCTCTGGCCCTATACTATATAATATAGAGGGAACTGAGCCTGTAGTTTGCCGTACAGGCAGTCGGTGCGTTGCTGCCGCCCTGCAGCCCCGCCTCGCTGGCCCCCGCTGCCGCTCCACAGCCGCCCCATAGGCACCCCACTGGCACCCCGCGGGCAATCAGGAGCCGACGCTCCCAATGCGCTCCTTCCCATGAAGGGCTGGCAGTTATCCCCCTCTTTTCTTTCTATCCGCATTTCCCTTTGATTTGCCCCAAGCCATTTTCCCCAAAATAAGGCCGTCCAACAGGGGAAAGCTACGCGCCGAAAAGCAAAATTCGAGAGATTGAAAACAAGTTAATTTTGGGTGTAGACTATCCCGATGTTTTTCTTTATAAGGGCGCCCGTACTTGGCTGTCAGCCTTTTACCTCGCTCGCAACGGCCTTAAAGGCACGCGACAGGAAAAAGAAAAAAATTTAGATTTTTTGTTGACAGCCGCCAGGTTCACGGATAGTTAGAACGTCCTCTTTGAGCGGGAATAACTCAGCGGTAGAGTGCAACCTTGCCAAGGTTGAAGTCGCGGGTTCAAATCCCGTTTCCCGCTCCAAAAGAGAATGGCGGCATAGCCAAGTGGTAAGGCAGAGGTCTGCAAAACCTCCATTCTCCGGTTCAAATCCGGATGCCGCCTCCAAAATTTCGCGGGAATAACTCAGTGGTAGAGTGCAACCTTGCCAAGGTTGAAGTCGCGGGTTCAAATCCCGTTTCCCGCTCCAAATTTCCAGACCGGACCGAAAGGTCCGGTCTTTTTTTTATCCCGCATTTCCAGGCCCAAACCAAGCTTCCCGACCCCTCAGGTCCAGTATTGACCAACACCATATAATCAGGGTACTTCGATCCCCTCCCAACAGGCTGTTGGACAACATGCCGCAGCTGACCGTTCGGGCGAAACATTGCCCCAAGCCCTACGGCGAACGAGTCACACCCCAATCTGCATGTTTCATGGACATGCACGAGAACGGATCCAAGCGGCTTATGCCATATTTTGTTCGCCCGCCCGTGATCCAGCGGGATGGAGCGGCAAGGAGCTTTCCCTCAATGAATACTTCTAAACATGACGCCCAGACCGAACTGGACATCTCTCTGGATGCTCCGCTCGATGAACTGCTGGACGCGGCCAAACAAAAATACGACCTGCGCTTTGACCCAACCAAGATAGGCGACACGCACCTGGAAATTCTCCAGATAAACGACATGCCCAGCTATCTGGACAGTTTGCTGCACGATCTGCCCCCAGGGGCGGAATTCGAACTGCCGCTGTGGGCAAAAATGTGGCCACCGGCCTTTATGCTCTCCTTTTTTCTGCAGCGTATTCCCTCCCAGAACCAAGCCGGGGAACCCTATACAATGCTGGAACTCGGCGGGGGCGTGGGGATATGCGGCCTGTTTGCCGCGGCAGCCGGATTCAAGGTCACCATCACCGACATCGTACCCGATGCCCTGCTTTTTACCCGCATCAACATCCTGCACAACGGTCTGGAAGACAGAGCCACCGTGTGCAAGGCAGACTTTCTGGCCGACCGGCTGGGTAAAAAATTCGATTACATCGTCGCCTCGGACATTATTTACGGACAGCCGAACCTGCGTCCGTTGGTGAAATTCCTGCTTGCCCACCTGGCGTCCAGGCCGGAGGCGGAAGTCATCCTGGCCAAGGGATTCCGCCGCAACGCCTCCCGTTTTCTGGGAGCAGCGGAAAAGGAATTCCTCATCAGTGAAAAGACCATCGGGATAAAGTCCGAGGACGAACGCCATCTCACCCAGATATATCGTATGAGGAAACGGAAGAATGGTTGAGCTTGCACACTCGCTAAAAGGATACACGACCGATCAGGACAAGGCTGTTGCTCCAAAGGAGACAGTGGCCCGCGTTCGCGAACTGCTGGAAACCAAACACGGCGGCATTCTGGAAAGCCTGGAACGCACAGATACTGGCCGACTGGGCATCCCGGTCTTCATCAGCCGGTTCGGCCCCAAGGCGCTGGATCTGGTGCCCACGCGCAAGCAGATGGGCAAGGGTGCCTCGCCCGAACAGGCCGAGGCCAGTGCCCTCATGGAACTGGTGGAACGCTACAGCTTTTTCACCTTTTTCAACACGCCGGAAAATTTCGAGGAAATGATCTGGACCGAAGCGGAAAAACACTTCGGCGACAGGCTCATCTCGCTTATGGAGATGCGCAAGTCGGTCAATGAAATACTGCGTGATGCGGACACCCGCCAGACATTGGACCAGATGCCCTGGCGCTTCTGCAAGGCCGTCCGTCCCGCCGACGGCTCGGAGCATATTGTTCCGGCCAACTATTTCAAACTTCTCAACGAATTCAACGGCTCCAGCGCAGGCAACTCCCTGGCGGAAACCGTAATGCAGGGCTCCTGCGAAGTGGTCGAGCGCCATGTCTGCGCCGTAATCGACAAAACGCATCCCACCCTGTGCACCATAGGCACCGCCAGCATTAAAGATCCCGTTTTGCTGGATCTGCTGGACAAGTTCGAGCGCAACGGCATCAAGGTGTGGCTCAAAGACTTCAGCCTGGGGATGCCCGTTCCCACGGTGGGTGCCCTGGCCTACGACCCGAGCACGTTTCCCGAAAAATCGGAAATCGTCCTTACGGCCGGTACGGCAAGCAGCCCCACCAAGGCGGCCATACGCGCCCTTACCGAAGTGGCCCAGCTGGCCGGAGACTTTGAAACCAACGCCTGCTACGAACCTTCGGGCATGTCCAAACCCGCGGATCTGGAATCCATCCAGTGGCTTATCGATGGGCCGACCATGCCCCTTTCCAGCCTCCCGGACGTAAGCAATTCCGATATACTGGAAGAGATCACGAGCCTGGCCATAGGCCTGCAGAAAATGGGCTACGACCTCTATGCCATAGACACGACCAACCCCGAACTCGGGGTTCCGGCCTGCTATTGCTTTGTGCCGGGATTCCAGTTTCTGGAGCGGGCCAAGAGCCCCAGCCTGGGGCTGTACGTCGGCAGACGCCTAGCCGAAGAGTATGAGCTGGAACGCGCCGTGCCCGGGCTCAAGATTCTGTCCGAAATTTACGAGGACGCGCCGTTCCTCTCTTTCTTCCAGGGGCTGGTAAACCTCAAGGCGGAAGATCCCCTGCTGGCCCAGTTGAAATTCGACAAGGCCGCCGACCTGCAGGAAGTACCGGAAGACAGGGCCCTGGCCTATTTCTATTCCGCCTATGCCCTTACCCAGTCCGAAGCGTTCAACGAAGCCCTGCCCCGCCTGGACAAGGCCATCGAACTGGAAAGCGGGGTCAAGGAATACTACAACCTGCGCGGGGTCTGCCGTTTTCGCCGCAACGAGTACGAACTGGCGGCCAAAGATTTCGAGGCAGCCATCAAGCTGGACAAGGGATCGGTCATGGACCTGGCGAACCTGGGATTGTGCCACAAGCGCCTTGGCAATACGGCCGAAGCCGTGCGTTATCTGGAAGCCGCCATTGCCATTGACGGAGACCTGGATTTCGCCATTGCCGAACTGGCGGAGATCATCGGCTGAAAAGACTGCGCAAACCGTTATCGCCCTTTTCGGCGGGTGACCGACATGTGTTATTTTTTGAACGAGTTACGTTTTTCGAGCCTGAATAAAGGCTTGTAAAATGTGCGAAAAGGCTTGATAAACAAGGGATTGGCCAAGGAACATTGAGATTGACAAAGAACCCTGGTACAATTAGAAAGATAACGCTCCAAGTGGAAAAATCGACCTATGGGGTCGTTTGGTAATGATGGACAGGGAAGGCCTTTTTGACAGGCTTTTCCGCTGGTGATAAAAGCCAGCACACTACATCTATTCAAGGAGGCAACTCATGGCTACAGTTGAATTTGAGGGCAAATCCTTCGATGTTGACGAAGACGGTTTCCTGCAACGCTTTGACGACTGGTGCCCCGAATGGGTCGACTATGTTAAGGATCAGGAAGGCATCAAAGACATCACCGAAGAACACCAGAAAGTGATCGACTTCCTGCAGGACTACTACAAGAAGAATGGTATCGCCCCCATGGTGCGCATCCTTTCCAAGGTTACTGGCTTCAAGCTGAAGCATATCTACGAACTGTTCCCCTCCGGCCCCGGTAAGGGAGCATGTAAGATGGCTGGCCTGCCCAAGCCCACCGGCTGCGTCTAGGTCAAAACGCCACTTATATTGTTTGCGAAAACCCCGGCCTTTTGGACGGGGTTTTTTTGTATGTCATTCCATGCCTTTTCCCTGCCCCCGCCCACTCTGCTTTTCTCAAATCGACCAGACAATCCGTTGGGAACACGCCCCAATCCTGCTGTCTGCCAATGCTGCCACCCTCCAGCCATTGCTGCCTAGGTTATTTCGCTCCAGGCCCTTCCCTGGCCCTTGGCCGCGTCCCGCGCTGCCTTGTTTTTATCATTCGCCAAAATGAATTTTATATTGCCCCTTTTGCTCCCGCTCCTATAAAGTGCAGTAAGATCTTGAAACCTTTGGCCCCAAGGCCAAGGAAATGGTGTTGTCTTACTCCATCACCGCAACCGCCCAGGGAGAGAGTATGCGCCTCGGAGCCCGCCGCCACATCCACAAAGGAAGACTTTTACGCGTCACCTTGCTGCTGCTTCTGGGCTGTTTTTTTGCCCTGGTCCCCCCCGGTTCCGCCCGGGCCGAATCCGTGGACTTCTGGTGCAAATGGCCCACCTCCTGGCAAAACAAGACCGACAACCTGGGCAACGATCTCGTACGCCAATATGTTTCGCCAGATAACGATGCTTTCATCGAAGTATACGCAGCCCGCGGCCCCAAATCGGACTTGAAGGAGCTGGCAAACAAACTTGAACAAGCCATTCTGGCAAACGGCGGAGACTATTTTCAGGACCGGATGGGCAGCTTGAACATGCGGGCTGGCGGAAACGTACCGGCCATTCTGCGGGAATACTCAGGCATGTACCAGGGGACGCTTTTGCATGCCTTTGCCATGTATGCCTACGGCAACGGCGGCTTGGTCACGGTTATCGGCGTGTTTCCCGAAAGCCTGGCCGATAAATACTGGGATACGGTGTATCCCTGCGTCGCCAGTCTGCGCTTTACGCCACCTCCCGGTATGGCGGCGGGCATGAATAAGGGCGTGAACGGGGGCATGGGCAAAGAAATGCCCGGAACAATGCCAGCCGCCATGGGAGCCACGCCGCCTCAACAGCCCTCCCCCCTGCCCACCGCCGCATCCAATGGCTGCAACGAGATTGTCGGGAGCTGGAAGTGGTTCACCGGAAGCACTGTAAAAATCCTTCCCAACGGCAAGATGCCGGGACAGGGACATTCTTGGGAATGCCTCGATCCGGCGCAAAGAAAATACCGGGTCGTCTGGAGCAACGGAAAGTGGATCGACGACCTGACACTTTCCCCCGACATCCGCAGGCTTGAAGGAAAAAACCAGATTGGCAACCGGGTTTGGGGCGAACGCATCGATGCTCCCCCTGCCCCGGCATCAGGCAAGGACACCGCCCAGACAGGACCGCCCCCAACAAAAAACAATGCCCGGCGCATCAAGGGCAACATGGGAGCCCAGTGGAAGATGGCCCACGGCAGCCTGGATACTGCCAAGCCGGATTGGAACGCGGAGTGGGAACTCTCCACGGTTTCCGGAATCACCCTGCACTGCCGCGATCCATACAAGCAGGGCAAGCAGCGCTATCTTGTGCGGGTCTACGACCGCAACGGAAACAATCTGCTGGAAGAGACCGAGGTGGGAATGCTTGCCAAAATCCGCCTGCAGGCCGGAGTGTACCGCATCAAGGTGCTTCCCGTGCATGGCTATGCGGGCTGGAACTGTACCTGGGAATAGAAAATCCCTTGAAATAAAATATCTCTCTTCATAGGGACTCGTTGCACACGGCCTCAATCACCGTGCCGTCTCCAAAGCGGCACAGTTTTTCAATAGTATTAAGTGGTTGCAGCCCGTTTTGCTTGTACCGGTGGAGTAAAGAAGCTTTCTGGAAATACATGGCCTGAAAAAATAATGGTCCGACTCTGGGGTTTCACCTACTTTACGCCTCCTTATTCTCCACGACCCGGGCATTATCCGCTGAACGTCCGGCCCACCAGCAAGGCAGGCAGCATGACCGTTGACTTCACTCCCGAACCGACCCACGAAATTCTTTCGCACAACATAGGGGACCTCCTCGACCTCGAATGGCTGCAAAGCGTCCTGAAAAACTTTTCCACCATGACCGGCCTGAACGTCGCATTTTTTTCCCCGCCGGATAACGCGCTTATTGCGCAAAGCGGCAAATGGCAGATGTGCTGCTGTTTTCACGAAATCCGGAACGACTTTTCGCAGACCTGCCCCAATTGCATGGCCGATGCCTCGTCCCAACACAAGGGAGTCACTACCATTCTTCAGCCGTGCCCCCACGGACTCATGAGCGGCGTGACCCCGGTGGTGATACGCGGAAACCACATGGCCGACATTCACATAGGGCCGTTTCTTTATACCCCGCCGGATGAAAAATTCTTCGCCACGCTCGATCCGAACAACACACTTTCGCAGGAAAAACAGGATAAAATTTCTCAGATTATTCCGGTGGTTAAAAAGGAAATCGTCGAGTCGGGCCTCGCTCTGCTGTCGAATATCGCCTCCATGATCGCCGAAAAAGTCATCGATAATCTGTCCATAACCAAGTGTTCCCTGGAATATGAAAAAAAGGCCTCCCAGCACCAAGAGGCCCAAAAGGAACTTGCAGCCACGGTCGCAGAGCTCAAGGCCATCTTCAACACCAGCAGAGTCGGCGTTGCCCTGGTGGGCAAAGGACGAATTGTCCTGCGTTGCAACCAACGCATGGCGGACATTACGGGATACGATTCCCCCGAGGAAATGACGGAGCTGCCCATGCGCAACATCCACCTTTCCCAACAGAATTATGAAGAATTCACCCGCAACCATTTTGACCCCCTCGTGGAAGGCGCCCAGATACAGGTGGAGTACGAGATAAAACGGAAAGACGGCACTCCCGTATGGTGTACCTTTTCCGGGAAAGCCGTGGACACCGAAGTTCCCCCAAACCTGGACAAGGGCGTCATCTGGGTGGCGGACGACATTACGGAAAAACGCCACACCCATCAGAAGCTGAAAGACTCCCTGGCCCAATTCGAGGCCGTCTTCGAGAACAGCCAGGTGGGCATCATCCTGCTCAAGGGAGGGCGGTTCATAGAACGATGCAACCAGCGCCTTGCAGATATAGCGGGCTACTCCAGCCCGGAAGAAATGTCGGGCATGTCCGTGCTCGACCTGCATATAAGCGAAAGAGCTTTCGAATATTTCGGACGAAAGTATTACGATACCCTGGTGGAGCGGACCAACATCCATGTGGAATGCCAGGTGCGGCGCAAAGACGGCTCCCACGCGTGGTGCCTCCTCTCGGGCAAGGCTTTGGATACAGCCACTCCGCCCGATCTGGACAAGGGGGTTTTATGGATGGTGGACGATATTACGAGCCGCAAACAGATGGAACAGCGGCTGCGTGAACTGGCATCCCAGGATTCCCTCACCGGTGTTCTCAACCGCAGGGCCTTCTACAGCCAGGCGGAACGCGAATGGAGCCTGTTCCGGCGCCACGGACACCCCCTGGTCATTGCCATTCTGGATCTGGACCATTTCAAGGCCGTCAACGACACCTACGGCCATGCCGCAGGAGATACGGTGCTTCAGGAATGTGTCGCCAGGGTAACCAATGTCCTGCGGCAGTCGGACATCATAGGGCGCATCGGAGGCGAAGAGTTCGCCATTGCCATGCCCAACAGCTCCTTTCCCGGTGGAGTCCAGGCCGCGGAACGCATTGTCAAAGCCTTTTCCGAAACCCCCATCCCCATAACGCCGACCTGTTCCGTTCGGGTAACGGCAAGCATAGGCATCACTCCCTGCACGCCGGAAACATCATTGGAAATGCTCATGGAACAGGCTGATACGGCACTTTACCAGGCCAAGGCTGCCGGCCGAAACCGCGTTGTCGGACGCGAGTAATTTTCCCCTTCCCGCTCCCCCATTCCCGCCTTCATCCGTTCTCTGGTCACGCAAGCCACCAAAGACGTGACCTGCTTGCCGATTTCACACAATTTATGAATTAGTATCGCAAATGCTGTGGCAAGCCAGCATGACGCACTGTCCGACCTATGCTCTTCCAGGCCGGACAGTGCTCTCATGCGGGGCCTTCCTGAATTTGACCTCACCCGGCAATTGATACACCCGCCGACACCTGCGGTACATCAGAGGAACGCATGCTGAAATCCCTCCACCAACGGACCTCCCTCTTTTTTCTCCTGCTGCTCACCATCGTACTGTCCGCCCAGCCTGCACAGGCCAGAAAAATAACCGACATGATGGGCAGGCGCATCGAAGTTCCAGAGACCATCCGCACCGTGTACTCACTCTCCCCGCCGGAAACCATGCTGGTATATGCCCTGGACCCCACCCTTCTGGCCGGACTGAATTTTCCCTTCAGAAAACAATGCAAGGGGTTCGTCTCCCCTCAGGTTATGAGCCTGCCCGTCATAGGCGGCTATTTCGGCGAGGGAAGAACGCCGAACATGGAAATGCTGGTCAAGGTGCACCCGGACCTTGTCATCGGCAGAAAGGCCAACGCGCTCCATGAAAAGATGGAATCCTTTCTGGATAAATTTCAAATTCCCATCGCCTACCTCGTCGTCGACCATCTGAAACAATACCCCGAAGCCTTTGAGGTGACCGGGAAATTCCTCAACCGGGTGGAACGCGGCGAAATGCTGGCCGATTACACGCGCAAGACCCTTGCCACCCTCGACGAGCGCCTGAAAACCATTCCGGAAAAAGACCGCATCCGGGTCTACTACGCCGAGGGAAACGACGGCCTGTACACGGAAAACAGCAAGTCCGTGCATGCCGAGGCTATCAACGTGGCTGGCGGATATAATGTCCATCAGGCGGGCACCATCACCAGATACGGACGGGAAAAAATCACCATGGAACGGGTGCTCCAGTACCAGCCGGAGGTCATCCTGGTGGAACAGCCCATGTTCTACAGAAATATATATACATCCCCGGCCTGGAAAAACATTCCCGCCGTGCAGAACAAACGGGTCTACATGATCCCGAAAATTCCGTTCAACTGGCTGGACCGTCCGCCGTCCTTCATGCGCATTCTGGGCACAAAATGGCTGGCGAATATCCTCTATCCCGATCTTTTCCACTGGGACATGACCAAAGAAACCAAAGAATTCTTCAAGGTATTTTTGCAAACGGACATCGACGATGCAGACGTCCAAAGACTGCTTGAGGCGAAGCAATGAGTGTATCGGAACATGCGGCCGTATTGCCCAGTGAAAAATCCAGCCTGCGGACACCTTCCCTGCTGCTGTTTTTCCTGGGCCTGCTTCTCGTGGTCTGCATGTGCGTCTCGCTGACGCTGGGGAACTACCCCGTCTCCCTTTCCGATATCGCGCTTTTTCTGAAAAGCTGGTTCGTTTCCGGCTCGTCCATCCACTCGGACAAACAACGCATACTTGCCAACATCCTTCTGGACATCCGCGCTCCCCGGCTCTGTGCTGCCGCACTTATAGGCGCCGCCCTGTCCACCTCCGGGGCAGCCTTCCAGTCCATGTTCGTCAACCCCCTGGTTTCTCCGGGGATTCTCGGTGTACTTTCCGGAGCATCGTTCGGCGCGGCCCTCGGGCTGCTTGTTTCGGACACATGGCTGGGCGTACAGATTCTGACTTTCTGCGGCGGTGTCCTGGCCGTGGGGCTGGCTCTGTTCCTGTCCCGGCTCTACCGAGGCGACAACATCATGATGCTCATCCTCGGCGGAATCATCAGCGGTTCCCTGTTCACCTCCCTGCTTTCCATGGTCAAGTACACCGCCGATCCGACAGACCAGCTCCCGGCCATTGTCTACTGGCTCATGGGCGGACTCTCCCTTACCGATACGCAAACCGTAACGCGCACCGCCCTGCCCATTCTCATCGGTATCGCCTGCATCCTGTCCATGTCCCGTTACCTGAACATCCTGAGCATGGGCGACGAGGAGGCTAAGACCCTGGGCATCAATGTCGGCCTGGTGCGCATGTGCCTGATCTTCTTCGCCACGGTCATCAGCGCCCTTACCGTGGCAATGGGAGGGCTCATCGGCTGGGTGGGGTTGGTCATTCCCCATATAGCCCGCATGATCGTCGGGCCCAACAACACCATCCTTCTGCCTGCCAGCGCCATCATCGGCGCCACGTACCTGGTTATAGTGGACGATTTCGCCCGCCTTCTCCTGAATGTGGAAATCCCGCTGGGCATCATCACCTCCCTGGTGGGCATTCCCTTCTTCTGCCTGGTCCTGCGCAACGCCAAAAAAGGATGGAGATAATGTCGTCTCTGCTGCATGCCCGAAACATCGACTTTGCCTTTGGCCCCACCTCCATTCTGAACGATGTCACCTTCAACATCCAACAGGGCGAACTGGTTTCGGTCCTCGGTCCCAACGGCTGCGGCAAAACCACCCTGCTCAAACTCCTTCTGGGGCTTTACACGCCGCAAAAGGGCAACATTCTGCTGGACGGAGTCGATATTTCCACCATCGACAAAAAGCAGCTGGCCAGAAAACTGGCCTATGTGCCCCAGCTGCACAACGCATCCTTTGCCTACAAGGTGCTGGATGTGGTTCTGATGGGACGCATGCCGCACAAGTCCTTTTTCAGCCCATTCTCCCGCAACGACGAACGCATTGCCATGACGGCCCTGAAAAAAGTCGGCATCGCCCATCTGGCGGAGAAGCCCTACACCCGCATAAGCGGCGGCGAACGCCAGCTCACCCTCATTGCCAGAGCCCTGACTCAGGGGTCGAGCGTCTTTGTCCTGGACGAACCGCTCAACGGCCTGGATTACGGCAACCAGATCAAACTTTTGGAGCAGTTGCACGAGCTGTGCAGGGAAGGCTTCACCTTTATAAAGTCCACGCACTTTCCAGACCATGCCCTTTGGGTGGCCGATCATGTGATTATGCTCAAAAACGGGCACGTACATGCCGACGGCGCACCGGAAGAAGTGATAACACATGACAATTTGTTCGAAATATACGGAGCGCAGGTTCTGGTGACCCCTTTTGAACAGAACTTTCGCATCTGCATTCCCGAAAAAATCCGATCCCGCCTTTGCCGATCTCCGCTGCTGGCGGCCCACTGCCCGATTTCCGGCAAGCCCTCTACCCCGCCATGCTGAAGCCGTCCTAAAAAAAGGAGAAGACACCATGGCCATAGACGCCAAAGACAAAGCTTTTTACGAATACACGCCCTCGCATCGCTTCGCCCCCATGTACCCTCTGCTGGCCCGAGAAATCGTAGACAAATTCGGCATCCGCAACGGAACCTGCCTCGACGTCGGCACGGGCAGTGCCGCCCTGTCCATCGAGATGAGCAAGCTGACGGACATGGACTTCATCGGCCTGGACAACGAGCCCGAAGCGATCGACATGGCAACAGCCAACTGCCATCGGCACGATGTTCCCCAAGGACGTATCCGGTTCATCTCCTCTCCGGTGGAAGACATGCCGCTGCCCGACGACAGCGTGGAATTCATCGTCAGCCGGGGGTCCATTCCCTTTTGGAACGACCATGTGGCCGCATTCAAGGAGGTCCTGCGCGTCCTAGCTCCGGGCGGAGCCGCTTTCGTGGGCTGTGGTTTCAGCCATTTTCAGAAGCTTGAGGATGTTCGGGAAATGCGCCCCAAATGGAGCCCGGAAGAATCGGCCAAACGGAAAAACTGGTCCAAGGGCGACTTTATCAAGGACACACTGCAGGCCGCCAAAGTGGCGGAGTATGAGGTCCAGAACGACGAGTACGGCACCTGGGTGATTATCCGAAAGCCAGGGACGGAAAAATGACAGACAGGACATCCAGACCGGGCACGCTCCAGTGCCCGATCTGCGAAAACAGCTGCCTCATTGCTCCGGGCAGGCAGGGACGGTGCGGCCGCTACGAAAACAGACAGGGCCGCGTGGTGGAGGCCCATCCCCACCGGTATCTCATGGCTTGTCCCATCCGGATTGAAACCATGCCCATTCTGCACTTTCATCCGGGAGCGCGCTTTCTTCAGGTCAGCACTGTCGGGTGCAACTTCAACTGTCCCGGCTGCATCTCCGCGGTCATCGTCCGGGAGATGGACCCGCAAAGCCAGGCCCTGCGCCACCACACACCAGAAGAGATCGTGACCATGGCCGAACGCGAGGGCTGCCGGGGTATCGCCTTTCTTATGAACGACCCTCTGGCCGCCTTCGACACCTTTATGGAAGTGGCCACCCTGGCAAAGTCCAAAGGACTCCTGGTCGGCTGTTCGTCCAACGGCTATTTTTCCGAGCAGTCCATACGCCGTCTCATTCCGGTCCTCGATTTCATCAATGTGGGCGTCAAAGGACTTTCCGACGACGTCTACCATGGCTGCGGCGGATTCAGGGGCGCTTCTCCGGTACTGCGCAATCTGAAACTTCTGCACCGCGCGGGCGTACATGTGGAAGTTGCCTGCATCCATACCCGGCAAAACGCCGGGGAGCTGCTTACTCTCTGCACGCTGCTGCATGGCATGTCGCCACAAATCCCCTTGCAGGTAATGCGTTTCATCCCCCTGGAAGGGAGCGACCCGAGGCTGGAACCGCTGATACGCGAAACTGAGGAGCTTGCCGAGAAAATGCGCTCGATCCTCGACCACGTGTACGTCTTCAATGCTCCGGGTACCCTCGACCTGAACACACGTTGCCCGCAGTGCGGAAAGACCCTTTTGCAACGCGATTTTTACGGTCCCATGGGCGCACGGCTGACAGCCATAGCCGCGAACACAAACGGTGAAGGGATGTGCCCGGAGTGCGGACGCCCGACGGGGATTGACGGCGGGGCAACGCTTTCCGACTTTCGGGAAAAGGACTTTCAGGGGGGCTATCCGTTCACCCGGGCATTGGAAATCGTCGAATCCATACTCATTGCCATGGGAGCCGACAGCAAGGCGGAAATCGTCCGGGTATGGGACCATCTGCTCTGCAACGGCGGAATGGGGAACCTGCACCACGACATCCAGCGCATCGACTCGTATCTGGAACTTATCCGCTCGTTCGGCAGACTGATCGGACGGCAGGCAGCAGCCGACGAACTGGCCGACTACCTGGCCGACAAAACAAATTCGGTACGGGAAGCCTGCCAAGGCTCAAAACATCGTCCACGGGTCTATTACGCCATGGGCAAGCCGCGATTCTGCCTCAAGGGGCAGCGCTTCGAAAATCATCTGGTGGAGACCTGCTTCGGCCACAGCGTGAACCGGGAGCTGGATGTTCATGGCCGTCCCGGCATGAGCATTTCCCCGGACGAACTGACGCGTCTCAACCCGGAGGTCATCCTTATTTCCTCCTTTCTGTCCAACTCCCCCACGGATTTCATGGAGCAATGCCGCAGGGACGGCATTGTGGTGGACGCCGTGCGCAACGGGCGGGTCCATACACCGGCCATACCGAGCAGCGACTTCGGCAGTCCACGCTGGATACTCGGTCTGATGTTCGTGGCCAACGTGATGTACCCCGAAAGGGTTGCCTTTGACATAACTGCGGAGGCTGAGGAATTTCATTCCCGGTTCCACGGCGGCAGGTTCGACCCCGATGCCGTGAACAGGTCGTTCGGCAAACCTTCCTCCGCCTGGAAGTGGAACGAGACGGGTGGTTCAGCCACTCAAGGTACACTATCCGCCCCTTAAGGTCCGCTTTTTCATTTCCGTGATGCACAAGTCAGGCCCCCACACCCCCTTCGTGGGAGTCCGCCCCCCGGAGGGGAAACTCGCGACCCCATTTCCCCTCCGGACAAGGCTGGCGTCCGTGGTGTTTTTTCCGGCCCTCCCTGCAATGGAGCCCGAAAAAGACGCCCAAAAGTACGAACGGAACCAAGGCATGATCCACTTGTATGGAGCTCTGCCAGCCTTATCGGAGAAACCCGTCTGAGAAACCCGTTTGGGAGCCCCGTCTGGGAGACCCGTCGGCCTCGTCTGAAATATCATCCATCTAATATCCCATCTGAAAAACCAATCAGGCTATGCCCGCAGCGCATCCTGATGCCATGGCTGATGCCTGATGCCTGGGGCTTGGCCTGATGCTTGGTGCCTGATGCCTGATGCCTGGGGCTTGGCCTGATGCTTGGTGCCTGATGCCTGATGCCTGGGGCTTGGCCTGATGCCTGGCCTGGTGCTTGTGATGGCTGATGCCGAATGAGTGCCGCAACTGTTTTCCTCACCGTCTCTGCCGATTGTCCCCCCACAATGTGATTTCATCAATCTGCTCAAAATACTTCCAATGCACTTTATTTTTCCTATGACGGAGCAGAACTGCCCGCAAAACTGCCATCCATCTGTGTTTCTAGCAGGCAATCCAGGCCATTTTCTCCGATCTTCCCTCCCAAAAAAGCAAGAATACTCGGTAAGATTTATTCATATTTAACCCCCTCGATGTTCCCGCTAAGGGACCCCTCTTTCCGGATTCTGTTTTGTCTGAATCAAACCAGGAAAGGTTCCATCTATCAAAGGTATACCGGGTTTTTCCTGGCCATCACCTTGTATTTTCCTCCATAATCCGCAAAACCGTTCTTTCCCTCCGGGACATGGTTTATCCACCTTTTTTTGCACGTATTTCTGTAATTTCACCAGGTTTCTCCTCAAAAAAGAATACTCCGAAAGTCGAGATATAATGCCGTTATCTGCCAATGACCGGCACTGACACCCACGTCCTTACAAGCTGAAAAAACTACAGAACAGTCCACATTCCTTATTTCATATTGACCTTCCCCTTAAGAGGAATGCTACCTTAGCAATGGGAGTCTCAACCCAAAAAATAACCATCCAGATTTCATTATAGGGCTGTCTTATTAATTAAAAAGGGAAAGGAGACGATCATGGGGCAAACATCAGGTGTTCTTAACCCAGCAGCAGTTGTTGCCAAAAACAGACTGGCTGCAGAATTCCGTAGGAAAGGCATCGTTGTAGCGTTGCTTTCCGGCCTTTTGTACGGTTTTTACACCGCTTTCATGACCTTGGGCATGTCCAAAGGCGTTTGGGAAGTCTGGTACGGCGCAAAATCCGGCCTGTCCGCTTTTGCCGTCATGTATCTGTTGTCCGCCTTGGGCGCGGCAACCACCGATACCTGTAGCGCAGTATGGGCTTTAGGCATTGCTGGTTTCCGTGGCCGTCTGGGTGATTTTTTCCGCTGCATCAAAACCAAACCCGGCATGGTCATGGTAGCCGCTGCCATCATCGGCGGCCCCTTGGCAAGCACCGCATATGTGGTGGGCCTGCAGAAAGCCGGTTCCCTGGTTGTGCCCATCAGCGCCTTGTGCCCGGCCGTCGGCGCAATTCTGGGTCGTTTCATGTTCAAGCAGCACCTGAACGCGCGCATGCTGTTCGGTATTGCCATCTGCTTTTTCGCAAGTTTTCTCATCGGCAGCACAGGCCTGGGCGACAACGCACCGCCAAACCTGCTTCTCGGAATTTTCTTCGGCTTCATAGCTGCCGTGTGCTGGGGTACTGAAGGCTGCGTATGCGGTTACGGTACGTCCCTTATCGACCCCGAGGTCGGCATCACCATCCGTCAGGTTACTTCCGGTCTTTCCAACCTCATCATTCTTGTTCCGGTCTTCAGCATGATCTCCAAGATTGATCCCGTGGGACTGGTTGCGCAATCCTTTACGGATTCCAGCGCCATGCCCTGGTTCATCCTGGCCGGTCTGAGCGCCTACCTCACCTTCATGCTCTGGTACAAGGGCAACGCCATGTGCGGTGCCGCCCTGGGTATGTCCTGCAACGGAACATTCTCCTTCTGGGGCCCCTTCTGCTGCTGGCTTGTGCTTGGTATCGGCGCCGGTTATGACGGTTGGGACATGCCTCCCATCGCCTGGGTCGCCGCTGTCATCATGGTCATCGGTATCTTTGTCATTGCAATGAACCCCCTGGACCTGCTGAAAAAGAAGAGCGAGGGCGCATATGAAGCCGCTTAACTACGCAATACTTAAATCCTTTACCGAGGTGGACGAAGCCTGCGCCAACGATGTCATGGACAAACTGCGGGCTCAATACGGTCACTTCAAGGCCTTCAACAAAAAATCCATCATCGATGCCCTGATGACGGCGGAGGCAAACGGCCTTCTGGAGGAATCCCGGTTCGACCTGGACTCCAACAATGAACTCCGCGTGTACTACCGTGCACACGAAGAAGGCGCAGCCACCATCAACAGCTACATCCGGGGCTGATCAGCAAGCACCGTCGTTCTTTACATATAAGGGGCAGCCTCCTCACGGGGCGCCCCTTTTTTGATCACCACATGTCATGGGAAAGAGAGATATCCTAATGACTTGCAACCAAATCTTGTGTATGGCGACAAAAACCGAACAAGAAAAATCGGAGTCATCCGACAATCCGATTTCAAATTGTTCTCATGGCAGCTTCGGGGGAGGCTGTCGGTTGATTGCCAAAAAAGTCTGGATGTAATTTTCCGTTAGTTACCGTCCCGCAAGATCACCCGTAGGAAAAATCATCCTGGGCTTTTATGGGCTTTCAACTCATATCTGGAGGGAAATCCATGAAGTTCAAGGCGAAATATTCCATAGGCGAGGTTAGCCAGTTATGTAATATATCCAAAAAAGCGCTGCGCTATTACGACAAGATAGGGCTTATCACGTCGCAGCGTGAGGATTACAACAATTACAGGTATTACACCTCGGAATCGTTGCTGGCTGTTCCCGTCATCAAATACTACAAGCAGATGGGTTTTAAGCTCAACGAGATGCAAAGGTTCATCGAGGGCGATATCGACCACGTATATCGTGCCATTCAAAAATCATTTCTCGCCAAAATACAAGAACTCGAGACGGAACGCGAGGCTATTTCCAGAAAATACACCTCGGTAAGGGATTGGTACGATCTGATTCTTGAAGCCGAGATGGTCATAGACAATGAAATCCATGAGGTTTCCATCAAATACGTGGAAGCTTCCAATTACATCTTTCAGGAACAGATATTTGAAGGCGACATCAAGGCTTCCGTCATCAACATAGACTTCACCAATTATCTGGAAGAAGTGGGGAACGAGATCACCGGCCCCGTCATTCTGCAATTTTCCTCGTACAAGGACCGGCTGGAAAACAAACAGCAGAAGATACGGATTCTGCAAAAGAAGCTGCTGCCCTGCCCCGACGATGCGAAAATGGAGTTCGGTGGCCACATGATGATCTGCTGCTATCATATAGGCCCGCACGAAACCATTGGCGTGACCTACGAGAAGATACGCAGATGGGCCGCAGACCACGGCTACACCCTGGGAAAACACTGTTACGAACGCTACGTTACGGACTACTGGACCACGCGTAACAGCTCCAAATTCGTTACCGAGGTAATGATGAAGGGAACCAGAAAGGGAACAGGAAAGGTAATGGACCTGGACGAAGAGGCCGAGGAATTGCCTGACGAACTGTTATAAGACAAAGCCTTTATAAAAAACCGCAATACTGCGTGGGGTTTTTCCTGGTTTCAGCGAAGAACCTCACGCAGATCTTCAATACCTTCCCCAGATTGTACATCCACATGCAGGATGTTGCGCACCCCGGCATTGGCAAGAAAACGTTCGGCCAGGTTCGACTTGCCATTGGCGTTACCAGCCCGGCTTACCACCCCCACCACCTTTCTGTTGAACATGGTGGCAAACAAAGGCGGAAACATGGATGTGCGGCGCGTGGCGTCCTGAACCAGCACCAGAATGTCGCACTCCGCCGACGTCGTGATAAGGGCGGAGTAAAAACGCCTGTTTTCCAGAAACTCACCGGGTGTGTTGACGAAACGGCCGCAGAACTCCACAGACAATGCCTTGTGCGCGCGCGGAGTGCGTCCTGAAAGAATTCGGATCAGCTCGCTTTTGCCCGATCCCGATTCCCCCATGAACATGACCCGCTGCGCCGATGTTGTCGGGCACTCCACCAATTACGACCGGGTGATCTCAACGCCCGCATAATGCAGCACATCGTCGAAATAGGCCAGAACAGCCCTGAGTGCGGCTTCCACGCTGGCCACATCGCCTATCAAAAGAAGAGAACCGCCAAAGCGGTCGAGAAAGCCGATCTCCACGGAGGCAGCCTTGGTGGCTATATCCGCGGCAATGATGACGCCTTCGCCCGGCGTGATGGTGAGAATGCCCAGGGCCTCGCTGACTTCGTCGTCCAGCCCGAGCTTGAGGTAAATGCTTTTTTGCGGGGCGGAAATAAGATGGGCGAGCGTAACCTGCTTGCCAGGCACATACTCCTGAATAACCCGCTGCTTTGTTTCTTCCTGAATATTCGCCACGTTTGTCTCCGATCTCTCCCTGCGCAGATGGCGGAAGGCTGATATGCAAACCGGGCAGTCCCGGGATAGAAATCTCGATTTGCGGTGCTGAATATTCCGTGGTCGCACCCGCTTTACAAGCCGTTCTCAACGCACGACGTTGTAATCGGAACACGTTAACGCCGAAAAGAACGCCGCGTCAACGAGGAGCCCGCCGGGACAAGCCCAAAATTTCCAAAGCAACCACCCAAAGTGGTCACCAGTTCAGCCCGACAGCCTGCTTATAAAAGCACACGCCCAAAGATATGCAGGGGCGAAAAATTTTATTTTCGACAAAGAGGTACTCAAGAAACAAAGGATCGAACGTTTCAACAAAAATAGCTTTCTGGCCTTTTCCGGCAGTCTGTTTTCCCTATCCGGAGAGGCGGTTACAATGTGCAGGAACGGCCTGCCTGGAGTGTCCCAAGGAAGAACACACTCCAGGCAGGCCCTTTACCGGAATCACCGTTAAAAACGGGGAGTCTCATTTCCGGCTAAAGTATCTTTGCCTTCAATCCGTCGCTGGGCGAGGGAATCACCACATGGCTGTGGACCGGGCCGGAATCACCCACGCCCGCCACACCGGCGTTCACCGAAGAAGTTACAGAGCCCACGTCGCCGGTCATCACCACGAAAGCGCGGCCAGCCAGCCCGGCGGCGAAACGGATTTCCAAAAGATCCACCTGACCGGACTTGGCGGCGGCATCCGCTGCAATAATACAGGATGCGGTGGTGCAGGTTTCGATAACGCCCAGGGCGTCGATGCGCACGCCGGGCGTGGCACCGTTCAGAGCGGGAATGACGCCCACATGCACGCTGGGAATGACGAACCAGTCCACGACCATGTCGCCACCGATGGCACATCCCGTTTCCACGGAGCTTTTCACCGCACCGGTGTCTCCGGCCACAATGACCAGATACCGGCCGGGACAGGTGGGCCGGGCCACCACAAGTTCCACTTCCGCCGCCTTTACCATTTCGTCGGCCGTGTGCATGCCCAGGGCGACGCTGTTCAGCTCGACGCATCCGATTGTACGCAAATTCATATCACTCACCTGCTGTTAACAAGACCTGATGACGACCATGCCGTCCGCAACCGATTCCACTGTTCCGTTGATGCTTGCATGCACCCGGGCGCCCATGGCCTTTTCCGGGATTTCCCCGATCAGGTCGCCTGCGCTCACCGTCTCGCCCACGGCAACCCGGCACTGGGCCGGAGCACCGATGTGCTGTGCCAGGGGAATCGTCACCCGGTCGGGAACGAACTCTCCGGCATAGGCGGGATGCGTGTCGTACTTTGTCAGGTTCAGACGCTGAATCAGGCGGCTGGTGGGCACAAAACGGTCGCTGCGAAAAGGATTGGTTACGGGCTCACTGCCGTCGGATTCCCAACGC
This sequence comes from Desulfovibrio sp. 7SRBS1, assembly GCF_049723905.1. Classification (NCBI taxonomy): domain Bacteria; kingdom Pseudomonadati; phylum Thermodesulfobacteriota; class Desulfovibrionia; order Desulfovibrionales; family Desulfovibrionaceae; genus Desulfovibrio; species Desulfovibrio sp. 7SRBS1. Next base: position 1,635,523 of record NZ_JBJKFD010000001.1, read on the forward strand.
ACGCCCTGCTGGCGCATGATCTTCTTGATCTGCGCGTTGACCTCGCGGGGGGAAACCATCATGGGGCAGGCGAACTTTTCGCACACGCCGCATTCGGAACACAGCAAGGCTTCCTTGGCCGTCTCCACAATGAGTTCATCGGACATCAGGCCGTCGAAAATGCGCATCAGCTTGTGGGGATGGAGGGAATGGCCCAGCAGATTGCGCGGACACAGGTCCGTACAGTGGGTACACTGGCAGCAGATGCTGGTGGTAATGCGCCGCACCCGGTCCGGGTCCATGATCTTGCGGGCCACGACCGTATGGTCGGGAGGCAGGACGATGAGTCCGCTGGTGGTCTTGGTCACCGGGCGCGCCGTATCGGGCAGCACACGGCCCATCATGGGACCGCCGTCCACCACCTTGTAGTCAGAAATTGTCGCTCCGCCAGCATGGGCAAGGACGTCGGCAACCATGGTTCCCACGGGCACCTTCACCACCATGTGTTGTCCCACTTCGCCGGTAACGGTCAGATAACGGTGGGTGACGGGCTTGTCGTCCATGGCCGCGGCAATGTTGCAGAACGTTTCCACGTTGCTGACCACGGCCCCGATTGCCAGCGGAATGCCACCTTCGGGGACGGTCTTGCCGAGAACTTCGTGTACCAGTACGTGCTCGTCCCCGGCAGGATAGAAATCTTTCAGTTCAAACGCTTCCAGCCGTCCCGTGGTATCGCGGGACACGGCCTCGCGCACCGACGCCATGGCCGCGGCATGTTTGCCCTTCAGGCAGATTATACCCTTGGATGCTCCGGTACAGTCCATAACGGCGTGCAGTCCACGGATCATCGTATCGATTTCGGTTTCCATGAGATGCGGATCGCTGGACAGCAGCGGCTCGCAGGAAGCTCCGTTGACCAGAACTGTATCCACCGTGGCGTTCGCCTTGACGTGGGTGGGAAGCCCGGCGCCACCGGCCCCGACCACACCCGCGTTGCGTATTTTCTCTACAATCTGTTCTTTCATTGCTCACCTTTTTTTCAAGGTCGCCGTCGGCCTGTTTTCACGACGGACCGCCCAACGCCCGGACGGTCCGCCGCGGATCACAAAATTCCAGATGACCGAACAACTCCGGCCTTGCTACCAGGCCTGCTCCAAAAGCTGCACAATGTCCTCGCAGGAAGGACTTCTCGGATTGCCGTGCGTGCAAATGTCTTCCAGAACATTCTTGGCCATTGTTTTCATATGTTCGCGGAAAGCGCCTTCATCGATCTTCAATTCCCGGATACGGTTGGGAATGCCCATGGATTCGTTGAGGTCGCGCACGGCCTGGATAAGGCTCTTGGTGCCCTCTTCCACGGTATTTGCGGGCAAGGAAACGCACTGGGCAATTTCGCGGTAATGCACGCCCACATCAAAGCTGTTGAAGCGGATCACATAGGGCAGGACCACGGCGTTCGCCAGCCCGTGGGGGATGTGGAACAAGCCGCCAAGGCTGTGGGCAATGCTGTGGGTGATGCCCAGCCCGCTGTTGTTGAAGGCCATGCCCGCCATGCACGATGCCAGCAGCATGTGCTTGCGCGCCTCCATGTCGTCCCCGCACGTGTAGGCCCTGGGCAGGAACTCGAATACATATTGGATGGCGTACTTGGCGTAGATGGAAGTAAAGGCATTGGCCTGCCGCGAGGTGTACGCCTCGATGGCGTGGGTCAGGACGTCCATGCCGGTTGCCGCGGTAACGTGCGGCGGCAGGGTGCGGGTGAAGCGGGCGTCCAGAATCGCCATATCGGGAATGAGAAGCTCGTCGTTGAGGGGAATCTTCACCTCATTGACCTTGTCGGTGATGACGGAGATGGCCGTCACCTCGGAGCCCGTCCCACTAGTGGTGGGGATGGCGACGAGCAGGGGTTTCACCTCGCTCTCACTCGCCTTGTGGGCAAAAAACGTAATGGCTTTGGCCGCGTCTATGGCAGAACCGCCGCCCAGTGCAATGACAAGATCCGCTTTGTCCTGAAGGAAGAGACGGGTTCCCGTGGTCACGGTTTCCAAAGACGGGTCGGATTCGACTCCGTCGAAAATACGGTGGCGGATGCCGCTGCGGTCCAGCTGGCTCTGAATCCGATCCACAAAACCGGCTTTGACCATAAAGGGATCGGTGACGATGAAGGCTTGTTTTGCCGTCAAATCCTCAAAGGTCTCAAGGGCATCGTCGCCGTAGCAGATTTTTGTTTTTCCGTAGAACTGTGTCACCCTCGAACCTCCAAACCTACACAAGAAAGATGTTTATGGTTCTGCCCCGGCTGTTGAAAAAAAGGCACAGATCGATGAGGCGCTCGACCTGTGCCTCGCAAATACCTTATTACTCTGCGCGCTTGGGCAGAATCATCTCCACTTCGCCATGGGGGCGGGGGATGACGTGTACGCTGACCAAGTGGCCCACGCGTTCGGCGGCTGCAGCGCCTGCGTCCGTGGCGGCCTTTACCGCGCCCACATCGCCACGCACCATCACGGTGACCAGCCCGCCACCTACCTGCACACGGCCGATAAGTTCGACATTGGCAGCCTTGACCATGGCATCGGCAGCTTCAACGGCACCGACCAGCCCTTGTGTTTCGATCATTCCCAGTGCGTTCATCATACTGTTCTCCTTTTATGAAATAAATTTCGTCCACTCTCGGGCCGCAAACGGGCCGGGCGTCAGATACTTCCGTCAATCGCGTCCACGATCCGGCAGCTCAGATCCTTCAAAGTTTCCATGTCGTTGACGCCGTAATCTTCCTTGAGCACGGCCGCCACAGCGTAAAACAATTTTTCCTTGCCTTCGTCATCACACGCGGAAGCTGTGTCGGCGCAGACTGCGGCATTGGGGTTGGGACCGTAAACAACGAGAATCCCCCTCTTGCACAGCTCGTCCTTGGCTCCGGGCGTCAGGATGATCGTGCCGTCGGCATAGACCTTGTGGGTCACCGGGCAGATGTGGTCCTGAAGGTTTTTGACCTCTACGAGTTTCTTCATTTGCTACCTCACACCGCTTGTTAAAGCCTTAACGACCGAGACGTCCGGTCTGAGGATGACGACCGCCTCGACAAGATTTTTTCCCAGTGCGTCCTTGGACGCCTGTGCAGCCTCTTCAACCGCAGCCGAATCACCGCCGAAAACAAAATAGGATTTACCGTTGATGCCCTGTCCGCAAACCAGACGCAGGAGCCGGATATCGGCCCGCTTGACCGCCGCGTCCGCCGCGGCAATGCCGGAAGAGACACTGCGTGCTTCCACCACGCCCAGGGCGTCGCCCGCGTCCGCTTTTTCCGCCTTGCGCAGAACGGCGGTAACTTGGGGAGAAATATTGGAAATAACGAAACTGCCATGGAGGGCGCGTCCCGAGTTGCGCGCGTGGTCCACCGCCGTGCTCACGGCCTGCCGGTCGCCAGCCACGTGGATGAGGTAGCGGCCGCCGCAGATGGTCGCGGCCCGGACGAGTTCCACATCCGCCACCTTGACCATTCCGTCCGCCAGTTCCGCCCCGGCGGCAATACTTCTGCTTTCCACTACGCCCAACGTATCCACGACCTAGGCCCCCGGTTGCGCTGTAACTTGGTCGATGATGCCGACGATGGCGGCATCGACCGGCGTGTCGAAATTGGGCAGGGCCTTGCGTGCGGAACTGCCGGTAACCACCAGCACCTGCTCGCCTATGCCTGCGCCCACACAGTCCACGGCAATGAAGCTTTCATGCGCGTCCCCACAGGTAGGGTCGATGCGTTGCACAATCATGAGCTTCAACCCGTTGAGCGTGTCCTCTTTGCGGGTAGCCCAGACATTTCCGGTGACCATGGCGATAATCATACGCGTTCCGCCTATAATCCTTTCAAAATGTTGATGTGCAGCCGGTCGGCAGCCTCAAGAGCCAGGGGCGTGATCACGGCGGAAGCCGGGACCATGAGTGTGGATGCTCCGTCCTCGTGCGCCCTTTCCACATTCTTTTCGGTAACAAGGCCTTCCCGGAAACGGATGGTGTCCGGACGCCTGCGCCGGAACTCGACCAGACCGTAGGTGGCCAGAGTCTTTCCGTACGCTGCGTACAGTTCGTACAAAGGACCGGGCGCGGTTTCGCCGTAGGCCTGGTAGCCGAACTCCAGGACCTCCACTTCCCGTCCGGAAAGCAGCAGGCTCAGAACCTCGGAGACGGCCCCGCCCGAGGCCCGCCCAATGGCCAGATCGGCCATGTCCGAACAGGACAGATACGGCAGGATGTAACGGTACGGGACGGTGTCCCCTGCTGCTTCACCCGAAAAAAGGATGCGGTCCCCTTCTCCGAGATGCGGCCGGATTTTTTCGGCCAGGGCGTCGTCCCTGTCTGCCAGAACAGAGACGCAGGGAGCTTGCGCCTCCCCCCGGAGCTGGTTCAGAACTTCCCTGGCAATACTGCCGATCAGCTCGTTGACATCCATGAAAATCTCCTATGCTCCGCAGTTCAGGGCGATGCCCAAAGGAGTGACCAGAAAGGGATTGGCCGGTTTGAAGACCGGAACGCCCGTATCTTTCTCAATGACCTTTTCCATGTCCTTGAGGCAGCAGGTGCCCCCCACCAGATAGATGGCGGAAATGTCGCGGCCCTTGATATGTCTGGCAATGATGGAGGCCATTTTCTGGATGACCGGACGGACCACGGGAAGAATTTCGTCCTGGCGGTCCTGCTGTTTTTTGAGGTCTTCGGCCTCTTCGAAGCTGATCCGGTAATTGCCGGAAAGAACCAGGGTCAGATGCGTGCCGCCCGTGGCTTCATCGGCCACATAGGTGACCTTTCCGTTTTCCAGAATGGAAAGGCCGGTGGTGCCGCCGCCGATGTCCACGATGACACCGTTGTCGATACCCAGCACGGCATTGGCCGCCGTGGGTTCGTCCAGCACCGAGGTCACTTCCAGGCCCGCGCCCTCCACCACGTAGCGGTGGGTGCCGCAGTCCTTTTCTCCAGTACCCGGAGGAACGGCTATGGCAGCCTTTTCAAGCTTGCGCCCCAACCGTTCCTCCAGTTGGCCCACGAGCTTGCGGACGATGCGGGTGGCGCCTGTATAGTCGACCACCAGCCCGTCCTTGACTACCTGGGCGAACTCCATGGCACAGGCCACAGGGCTCTTCTCCTCGTTCAGCACAACAACGACAATGTAGGCGGTACCAAGGTCCACCCCCACATGGAGTTGCTCATCCACACGCACCGGGATAGTGCTTTCGATGCAGCTCTCCAGTTCGCCTATCTTCTGATCAATGACAGCGAAGTCCATTGTCTGCCCCGCTTTTACGGTTCACGATTTTGCCCACAACCTTCTTGCTCCAGCCGGAGCTGTTGCCCTCGTCCGGATCAATGTGCATGGCCAGATTGAACTTGTCGCTGACCCGGATGAGCACGTCTTCCAGAATCAGCGGACGGTCGCCGTCCAAACGGACGCTGACCATGTCCTTGTCGCAAACATGAAACCGTTTTGCGTCTTCCGGGGACATATGAATATGCCGGGCCGCCACGATCACACCCTTTTCCAGGCCGACAATGCCGGTCTGCGAAGCCAGGATGATACCGGGCGTGCCTTCAATGTCGCCGGACTGGCGCACGGGAGCATCGACACCCAGACCTCGCGCATCGGTCTTGGATAGCTCCACCTGGGAGCTGCCGCGGGAGGGGCCGAGTACCGCCACATTGTCGAGAACACCTTTGGGACCGATGAGACGCACACGCTCCTTGCTCAAAAACTGCCCCGGCTGGGACAGCTCGCGAACAGGAGTCAGGGGAGCGCCGAACAGGGAAATGGCATCCTCTTCGCTCAAATGAACATGTCGTGCAGAAAGCTCTACCGGAATATCGTCATCAGTATTCACGCATTCCTGCGTGGCATCGGGACCGCCGGTCATTTGTCCCAGAACGTTCTTGATGACTCCTTCCAAAATTTCTGTAATGGCCTTCTCGTTCATGCTTTCTCCGCTCACGGAAATTCACCGACTTTTTTTACGCATCATAATTACGTGGTACTGTTCTTGCCTCGATTCAGGAGCCCGACAAAACATTCGCTCGCCGTTCCCCTGTCCTGCGCCGCCCCGGCTTTGTTGTGCATAACCGGGGTCCGGCGATGGGGGATGCTTCTCCCCCATAGCCGGACAGGTTGCCTTCAAAGGAAGTTACCCTTCGATTTTGGGCAGAATCATTTCCACTTCGCCGTGGGGGCGGGGAATGACGTGAACGCTGATGAGCTCGCCAACGTTCTTGGCTGCGGCTGCACCGGCGTCGGTAGCGGCCTTGACCGCGCCCACATCGCCGCGAACCATAACGGTCACCAGACCACCGCCGACCTGGGTGCGGCCGATCAGAGTTACATTGGCGGCCTTGACCATGGCATCGGCTGCTTCCACAGCGCCGACGAGTCCTTTTGTTTCAATCATGCCCAAAGCATTCGAAGTTACCATGCTGCTCTCCTTCGTAAGAATGGTTTTCTGCTACGTTGCCTGTCGGTTAATTCCACAGGGGGAAATCAAGCCATTTTTTTGAGTTGCTCAACAATCAGCGACGTGATGGCGTTGATGTCGAGCTGGTGCGATTCCTCATGCGCGGGAGCCGCGGCACATGCCGAATTGCCCAGGTCGTAGGCGACCCGGCGAATGTTCAGCAGGTTGAGCGGAGTGACGTTGTCCGAGGTGGCGCTTCCACCAACCGCACCGCACCCGAGGGTGAACGAGGGAAACAGGGAAGTGGTCAGGCCCACGGCGCCCTGGGTGGACGGCGTGTTGACCAGGATGCGCGAAACAGGCTTTTTGAGGCCGAATTCGCGGATGACCTCTTCATTATGGGAATGGATGGCCAAAGAATGGCCTATACCGCAGTTCTGCAGAAGCGCATGGCAAAGTTCGCAGGCTTCCTTCCAGTCTTCCACAACGTAGAAGCCGAGCAGTGCGGTGAGTTTTTCCTTGGAAAAAGGATATTGCTGGCCAACGCCCTTTTCATCGGAAATGAGCAGACGGGTTCCGTGCGGCACCTCGATGCCGGCCACCGAGGCGATGTACTCTGCATCACGACCCACGATGGCCGGATTCATCGAGCCATTGCCGCGCTCCATGACAGCCTTGACCTTCGCCAGTTTTTCGCCTTCCAGAAAATAGCCGCCCTGGGCCACCAGAGCCGCCCGAACCTTGTCGGCGATGCACGCTTCGGTAACAATGGACTGTTCCGACGCGCAGATGGTTCCGTTATCGAAGGTCTTGCTGGACATGACCATGGCCACGGCCTGGTCCACGTCCGCGCTGCGTTCGATGAAGGCCGGTACGTTGCCCGCGCCCACGCCAAGGGCGGGAGTGCCGGAGCTGTAGGCAGCCTTCACCATGCCGGGACCGCCAGTTGCGAGAATCAGGTCGGCAACCTTCATCAGCTCGTTGCTGCCCTGGATGCTGGGCACGCTCATGCAGCTGACGAGGTCTGTGCTGACGCCGCATTTCTGCAGCACTTCCTGAATAATCGCCACAGTCTTGCCGATGCACTTGCGTGCACTGGGATGGGGGGTAAAGACGATGCCGTTGCCCGCCTTCACCGCAATGAGGGCCTTGTAGATGGTCGTCGAGGTGGGGTTGGTGGAGGGAATAATCCCGGCAATGACCCCCATGGGAGCGGCAATTTCGACGATCTTGTGTTCTTTGTCGTCGTTGAGGACCCCGATGGTCTTCATGTCCTTGATGGCTTTATAGAGCGTTTCGCTCGCCAAAATATTCTTTATCTTCTTATCTGCGGCTTTACCGAAACCGGTTTCTTCCACCGCCATCTGCGCCAGTTCCTCGGCGTGCGTGGCCACGGTATCGGCAATGGCCTTGACTACGGAATCGACATGCTCCTGATCCAACAGGGCGAAATCCGCCTGGGCCTTGCGAGCCGCACGCACCAGGGAACGGGCTTCCTGCACGGACAATAAATCTTTGTCTACCATGGAACTACTCCTCTATCTGCCTGTATACATTTACGATCGAATCAATCAGGTCTTTTTTCCTGGCAGTTGAAATCTTGTCCTGGGGCATTGCAATGCCTTCCAGGGATCGAGCCAGCTGCCGCAACCTGGTCACACTCATCTTTTTCAGCTGGGAAACGGTATGGCGTTTCGGCTCTTCGCGCTCGGCCGCATCCTTTGCAGGAGCTTCCGTCCGTTCTTCTTCCTGAGCCGTCGCCTGGGGTTGTGAAATGTCTTCCGCAGGAGTTTCGCCATCCGGCGCCTCATCCACAGTTTCCTGGGCAGGCTCCCCGGCGGGTTCCTCGACGGACGTCTTGGGCTCTTCCGAAATGTCCCGAACTTCGGGAGTTTCGGACGCCACGCCGGATGGCGATTCGGGCGTTTCAGTTTCTGCGGGTTCTGTAATCGCCGCCCGTACTGCTGCTCCTCCGGTACCGAAAGGAGGAGTGAAATCATCTGGAGAATCGTCGTGCAGGTCGGGCGGCGTTGTTTTAATGATGCGGGAAATTTCTTCGTCCGGACGCGGAATCACATGGCGGGAGATCAGAACTGCTCCGTCTATGCGCTCGACCATGGCGACTCCGGCATCGACGGCAGCTTGTACGGCGGCCACTTCTCCCGTCACGGAGACGGTCACCAGCCCGCCGCTGGCCAAAATCTTTTCCAACAGGCGCACGTCGGCGGCCTTGAGCATGGCATCGGCGGCTTCCACTGCTGCCAGAAAACCGTTTGTCTCTATGAATCCAAGTGCCATCATAACGAAATTCTCCTCGGTCCCGGTGAATATGCCCGCGTCCAATCGTGTCGATTCGCCGTATTTTCAGCCCAGGGCCGCGTCTGCTAAATTCTTTTCACTAAAAGAGTTGCAGCCTGACGCGAACATGGTGGGCATGGCCCGCCATGCGCCGCTGGAAGCGGCGTGAACGCCTCTGAAAACCACGTTTTTCAGGGGCGTGGTCCTCCGCAAAATACGTCTATGTATTTTGCGGACATCACCCTAGTGCCGAATTACGGACACCGGAAAATCATACTTCCGGATGTATTCCTCAACACGCCCAAGGTCCTCGTCCGTCAGCTTGGGGTCGCCCTCGATGGGGTATTCCCATCCCAGCTGGGCATACTTGTTCACTCCCAACTTGTGGTAAGGGAGCAAGTCTATCCCCTTGAAATTTTTGTAATCCTGATATGGACGCAAAAAGCGGATCATCTGGTCTATCTCGTCCGGCCTGTCGTTGACGTCCTTGAGCAGCGGCACGCGGATTTTCACGTTGTGCTTGTTTTCCAGCAGCCATTGCAGGTTGCGCAAAATCCGCTCGTTGCGCACGCCGGTCAGCTCGTAATGCCGGTCCGAATCCATATGCTTGAGGTCGAAAAGAAAGAGATCCACAAACTCGGCCACTTTCTGCACGGCTTCCAGGCTTGCATAACCGCAGGTCTCGATGGCCGTGTTGATGCCGCGCTGCTTGCTGACCATGAGAACGTTGGCCAGGGCTTCCGGCTGCATCATGGCTTCGCCCCCGCCCACGGTAATTCCGCCTCCCGAGGTGTCGTAAAAGGGGCGGTCTTCCTCGATGATGTCCACAAGCTCGGAAATGGTCTTCTGCTCGCCCACTATGGCCAGGGCGTTGGACACGCAGGCCTGCTCACACTTGCGGCAGCCGATGCATTCCAGTTCCCGATTCACCTTGTGGACCCTGTTCACCTGCTCCAAGGTGTGGATGCCCACAGGGCACACCGCGACGCAGGCCCCGCAATTGACGCACATGTCGGCCTTGAACAGAATCTGATAGGAGCGAAGCTGGCCCTCGGGATTCGAGCACCATTTGCAACGCAGGGGGCATCCCTTGAAAAACACCAGGGTGCGCACACCCGGGCCATCATACATGTTGTACTTCTGGATATTGAAGATCAGTGCTTTTCTTTCTATCACGATGCTTCTCTGCGGCTAATGGTTCCCGAATCCCGATAGGTTCCAGTTTCAAGTCGCGTCACGCCCGCCTTGCGGCGGGCGTGCGGCTAGATTTCACGCAGCACGGTACGGCTGATGATTTCGTCCTGAACGTCCTTGCACAGTTCCACGAAGAAGGCGCTGTACCCGGCCACGCGGACAACCAGATCGCGGTAGTTCTCGGGATGCTTCTGGGCATCCAGCAGAACGTCGTTGTCCAGGTAGTTGAACTGCATTTCGCCGTTGCCCAGCATGCAGGCGGTGCGCAGCAGCGTGATGACGCCGTTGCGTCCTTCCGGGGTTTCCAGAAGACCGGACATGAGCTTGAAGTTGTGCACCATGCCGATGTTCATGCAGTCGTTGGCCATTTTGGAAACGGACTTGATGATGGCCGTGGGGCCTTTGTAGTCCGCGCCCTGCGTGGGGCTGATGCCGTCGGACAGCGGCATCCAGGCGTCGCGTCCGTTGGCGGATGCGCCCAGCAGCTGGCCGAAAGGCGTGTTGTTGGAAATGGACAGGGTGCCGTGGCTCAACACCGAGTACAGGGTCTTGTACCGACGGTGATCCGTTTCCGTGAAGTGGATCAGGTCGGCGGCGATCAGGTCGGCATAGTCGTCGTCGTTGCCGTACTTGGGCGCGGCGAGACAATCGGCCTTGATCTGCTCGTAGCCTTCAAAGTTGGCCTTGAGGGCTTCGTTGAGCTGAGCCAGGGTATATTTCTTGTCGTCGTAAACCAGCTTCTTGATGGCGGCCATGGAGTCGGCATAGGTAGCCAGTCCGCTCCAGACCACGCCGGGGCCGAAGTTGTACATGGCACCACCGGCGGCAACGTCCTTGCCGGATTCCATGCAGCCTTCGTACATGATGGACATGAGCGGTTTCGGTGCCATGTCGCGGTGTACGCGCTGGGAAATGACGGTCGCCACGCTGGTCCATTTGGTGACGTACTTGATCATCTCCTTCACGGCGGCGTCGAACTTCTCGTACGTGTCGTACTGGCTGATGTCGCCGTAGTCCGGGCAGACTTCCTTGCCGTACCAGAGCGGCACACCGTGGTTGAGTACCAGTTCGATGCAGATGGGCCACTGGGTGTAGGCAGTGGATGTCCACTGATACAGGCGGCCAGACTTCTGCGGTTCCACGCAACCCATCAGGCAGTAGTCGCGGGCGTCTTCAATGGACACGCCCTTGGCCAGCATCATCTTGATGTGGGTGTCGTCGAAGTGCACGGCGGGAAAGCCCATGCCGGAACGGATAACGTCGACGATCTTTTCCAGATACTTCTGGGGCGACTTGTTGTGAACGCGGGTGGCGAGAGAGGGCTGGTAGATGCGAACGTGGCGCACCGCGTCCATGAGCAGATAGGTCAGGTCGTTGGTGGCGTCGCGTCCGTCACGGGTAACACCGCCCACGCACATGTTCACAAAGGGCTGATACCCGGCAAAAAACTTGGAACCGCCTTCGCTGGTGATCCACATCATTTCGGACATCTTCACCAGCATGCAGCCTGCCAGGTCAAAGGCTTCGTATTCGGTCAGACGGCCGGATTCGAGGTCTGCCTTGAAAAAGGGATACATGTACTGGTCAACACGGCCGATGGACATGCCGGTCTGGTTTTCTTCCACCACCAGCAGGGACTCGATGGTCCACACGGCCTGGATGGCTTCCCAGAAGGTTTCGGGCTTGTGGGCCGGAACCCGTGCGTTGACTTCGGAAATCTTGAGCAGCTCGGCCTTGCGCTTGGGATCGGTCTCCTTGGCGGCAAGTTCGGCAGCGTATTCGGACATGCGCTTGGCGTAGATCATTACGCCTTCCGTGGTATCGATGACCGACTTGTAGAAGTAGATCTTGTCGATATCCTCGGGGTTCTTGTAGTCCAGATGTTCCAGGTGCTCCTTGGCTTCGCGCTGGATGTCCAGCATGCCCTTCTTCATCAGAATGACGTCGTAGCCGGGGTTGGAGTCGCCACCGCCGTTCACCGCGTGGTAGGAGCAGTCCGAAACAAAGGACTCACCGGAAAGTTCCCACAGCCCGGCTTCGCGGTACTGGCCTTCGCAATATTCATCTACGGATTTGCTCGCCCAGAACGGAAAGAGCTCCTCACGCATGATCTTTTTGTCTTCATCGGAAATATAAAAAGGGTCCTGCGGACGCGTGCCGATGGTGTCGATTTCGTCCTGCATCCAACGCCATGCAAGGTCCGGGGAGAAAGCGCCGGCGCGGGGAGCACCATTGGGAGCACCCACGATGAGTTCGTGGTCCTGGATCACCAGCGGAGCGGTTTCGCAGCAGTAGCGGAAGCATTTACCACGCAGCAGAATCTTGGGCATGCCGGGGTTTTCCTTGGCAATCTTGGTGATGGCCCGGGCCCGGTGGGTGGTGATGCTGGGAACCTGCTTGAGAAAGTTCTCCTTGAGTTTTACATGGCGCTCGGTAGGACCTTCCGGAATCCCGGTGCAGTCCGAGGAGGCGGCGACGCAAGTGGGGTGCGCGTCCGATTTCTTTTTCAGTATTTCGGCGGACACGCCCTCGAAAATTTTCTTCAGAGATGCGCGTTCTTCCTGACTCAGGTTCTTTGTCGCTTCTGCGAGCTTATTGGAAAAATCGTGAAGATCCACTTTGCTTCCTCCAGTTAACGGATACTCTTCTATTTTGCAGACTCACCCAAAACCCCGATCGCCTCCATCAGGATCCGGTGCAGGGCCTGTACCTTAGATGCTTCGCAAGTGACCTCACGCCTTTCGCCTTCCTCATGGGAAGACCCGGCGCCGGTGTTTGATCCGAGGGCCGCAGCCCCATCAACCCGGCGCACGCCGTAGCCCACCTTGCGCGTATAAATGAGATTTCGGGGTGACACGTTGTCTGCGGTAATGCCGCTTCCGGCCGAGCCGCTCCCCAAAGTCATTGCAGGAAAGAGATTCGTGGTGATCCCCATGCCTCCGAACGAGGCCGGGGTGTTGACCAGCAGCCTGCCCACGGGTTTCTTGAGGGCGAACTGCCGGATGACTTCTTCGTTGCCGGAATGGATGACCAGCGTATGCGCGTTGCGTTCGTGCAAAAGCAGCTCGATGCACTTTTCACAGGCGTGCATCCAGTCGTCCTCCACGTAATACGCCAGCACCGGTGCCAGCAGCTCGCGGGAATACGGATCGTTGTCGGTCACGTATTTGCGGTCCGCCACCAGCATGGTTGTTCCGTCGGGAACAAAAAAACCGGCACGCTTGGCCAGGATCTCGGCGGATCTGCCGATGCTTCCAGGCTTGCGGCATCCATTGGAGTCGAACATCAGGGAAGCCAGTTTGCGGGATTCCTCGTTCGACATGAAATGCGCACCGTTTTCCGCCAGGGCCTGACGGACCTGATCGGAAACGCAGGCGTCCACCACCACGGACTGTTCGGCAGACGGTGCAATACCGTTGTCGAAGGTCTTGCTCATCACGATGTCGCGAGCTGCCTGTGCTATGTCCGCAGTGCGCTCCACAAATGCGGGGCCGTTGCCTGTTCCCCCATAGATGACGGGCTTTCCGGAGCCGCGGGCGGATTCCAGCATTCCCGGAACGCCCGTCATCAGAACCAAAGAGGTGGCGGGATGGTTCATCAACTCCTGGGTGCCGCTCTTGGTGACGGTTTCCAGATAGGTGAGACACCCCTCGGGAAGACCGTGCGCCTGGGCGGCGTTGATGATGATGTCCAGCGCCCACCGTATGCTCTTGCGAGCAGCGGGATGGGGAGAAAAAATAACGGCATTGCCCGATTTGATGGCGAGCAGCGCGGTATAGATGGTGGTGGAAACGGGGCTGGTGAAAGGACTCAGCGCGACGACCACGCCCACCGGGACACCGATGTCCATGAGCCGGTTGGATTCGTCTTCGCCAATGATGCCGACGCAGCGCATGCCCCGCAATTGCTCACGTACGCGGGTACAGACGAAACGGTTCTTGAACCATTTGTCCTCTACCCTACCGCAATCGGTCTCCTCGCAGGACATGACGGCGAGTTCGTGGGCATGTTCTGCCACGGCGTCTGCCACACATTCGACAACTGCATCCAATTGCTCCTGCGTGAACGTCGCCAGCTTTTTCTGAGCCATACAGGCGTTTTCGGAAAGAATCCTGGCCTGTTGGATGGAGAGCAGGTCGTTGTCAACTATCATCGCGGTCCCCTTTTCCTTCCCGGCTAAATCGGTCGTAGGTCGTCAGCCACCACGCGGCGCACAGCGCTAGGGCAACAAGTTCTCGATGGTATAAATGCTTGTGATCTTATCCAGATCGGGGTGGGGGGTGGGAATGACCACGGAGCTGTAAACCTCGGTTCCCATGGCTTCCACGGCTTTTACACCGGCTGCCACGGCAGACTCGCAGGCTGCCACATCGCCGCGAACCAGCACCGAGATGTACCCGGAGGCAACGTTTTCGTAGCCGATCAGTTCCACGTCCGCGGTTTTGATCATGGCATCAGCTGCTTCCAGAACGTAAACAATTCCGAATGTTTCAATGAGTCCCAGCGCGCGAAAGCGTTGGGAAGCACGGTCATCTTCCGGGACATCGGGGACGGCGTGCACAGATACAATGTCGCCGACGCCGCGGATGGGGCGAGGCATGACGTTGTGTGCTGTCAGCTTGCCGATTTCGGCGGCTGCGGCAGCGCCGGAATCCACGGATGCACGAACGGCAGCCACATCGCCCTTGACCATGACGGCAACCAGGGTGGATCCAACGTTTTCATAGGAAATGAGCTGGACGTCAGCCGTCTTCAGCATCCTGTCCGCGCCATAAATTGCCGGAACCATTCCAAGCGTTTCGATAAGGCCCAGGGCCTCCTCGCCATAATACCTCATACAGTCTCCCATACTGCTGATGTTACAGCCCATGGCTGGGGTATAAAACGGCCACCTGAACTCAATTCGCGTAAACAAAATCTTTTTGAATCTTTGAAAAGCTTAGCCCTTCCCCCATAGGGGAAAGTCAACATACTTTCTCAAAACCCTTTCAAATTTCTTTTAACAGCAAGAAATAAAAGGACTTTTTTAAAAATATCTTTGTGTGCAGGCAATCCAGAACCACAAATCGACAAAGAGATAATTTATGTAAGAAAGACGTTAGCCTGCCGCGAACATCGGCATGAAGCTTTGATTTCATGGTTATTTTCAGGCGTGGAAAAGAAAACCGTGACGCCCTCCCATTAGGGGGAATGATGGAGGGAAAAAATCGGGTTTGGCCGATAAAAGCCGCAGCCAAAAATGGCCCAAAGCAGCCTCGCTGTTACGACTGTTTTTTTTGAGGAGGAGAGCAAAAGACGGGGGCAGTAACGCAGCTCGACCACGCAAAAGCCAGCCGCGAGTGTACCTTGAAAGACCAGGGAAGTACCCGGCCTGTCAGAGTCAATACGAAGAAAAGCCGTCCCAGAGGAAACCGGGGACAGCACTCACACAGGAGTAAGAGCCAGCGGAAAGGGAGAGAGCTGCGGGGAGGGAGAAAACCTCAAAGGTCGCATTCCACTGGTGACACGGTGGAGAGGTCTTTTGGCCTCCTGCCTGTGACACCTGCGACACCCGTAACACAGGGGGGAACCTGACTCGGCGGGCTGAACCCGCCAAGTCAGGCCGATGTCGCTTTCACATGCCAAACCAATGTACAGCAAAAGATCTGAAGCAAATGAAAAACTTCAGTTTTGCAGATGCTCAATTAGTCCACACAATATGATTTCTCGTTCACAAAGGCCCGTATTCCAAAGGGCCCGAGTTCACGGCCGTATCCTGAATTCTTGATGCCGCCAAAGGCCAGTGCGGGATCGCTCCGGACCAGGCCGTTCACAAACACGGTGCCGGACTCGACCTGCCGGGCTATCTCCAGCCCTTTTTCCGCATCACCGGTCCAGACGGAACCGCCCAGGCCGAATGGAGTGTCGTTCGCCAGGGCAACGGCTTCCTCCACGCTTTGCACGCTGAAGACCAGGGCCACCGGGCCGAAAAGTTCTTCCTTGCACACGTCCGCGTCGGTGGGGACGTCCCGGATGATGGTCAGAGGGTAGTACGCCCCCTTGCCCTCGGGCACCACCCCGCCGCGAATCAGCTTGCCCCCGGCGGACAGGCACCTGTCCACCTGGCTCTGCAACTCGTCGCGCAGGGCCATGGAAGCCATGGGACCGACCTTGATTTCCGGGTCCATGGGATCGCCAATGGGCAGGCCGTCCATTTCCTTGGAAAGCGCCTGCACAAAAGCGTCGCAGACCTCTTCCAGCACAATGAACCGCTTGGCCGCAATGCATGTCTGCCCCGTGTTGCTGCACCGGGAAAGAGCCGCCACAGAAGCCGCCTTGTCCAGATCCGCATCGGGCAGAACAATAAAGGGATCACTCCCGCCCAGCTCCATGACGCTCTTCTTGAGCCGGGCTCCGGCTGCCGCAGCCACCTTGCGTCCTGCGCCCTCACTGCCGGTCAGGCTCACGCCCACCACGGAGTCATGGTCGAGCACGGTTTCCACCTGCCGCGCGCCAATAAGCAGGGTTCGGAAAACATCGTCGGGAAAATCACTCAGCGCAAAGGCCTGTTCAATGGCCATGGCGCATTGGGGAACATTGGAGGCATGCTTCAGCACCATGGTATTGCCCGCCATCAGCGTGGGCGCGGCAATGCGCACCACCTGCCAGTACGGGAAGTTCCAGGGCATGACGGACAACACCGTGCCCATGGGGGCATACTCCACAAAGGCCTTTGTACCCACTCCGGGGACGGGCTCGGGAGCCAGCAATTGTTCGCCGTGCTGTGCATAATATTCACACACCGTGGCGCACTTGAGCACTTCGCCCTTTCCCACGCCCACGGGCTTGCCCATTTCACTGGCCATTATAGCGGCATACTCCGCAGCCCGGTCACGCAAAACCGCAGCCAGACTGTTGAGGCAGTCGGCACGTTTTTGCAGCGGCGTGTTTTTCCAGCTGGCATATGCGGCCTGCACACGTTCCAGAGTGGAAATGACAGCCGCCGGTTCAAGTTCGGCAAAGGTTTTTTCCAACTCGCCGGTGGCCGGGTTGATACTTTGAATCGCCATTGTCGTTTTCTTTTCCTTGTTAAGCGTCCGTAAGGGCCAGGTGCCGGGAATCTCCCCCAAACCTATACGCCTGTTCGGCAACAAACACTACGATGCCACCGAAGCCGAGCCGCAGCCAAGCAGGCCGCCGTACAGTGACGGTCTGCGGTCCCGAAAGACGCCCCAGCCCGCCCGAAGCTCGCGGATTTCATCAAAATCGAACTCGGCCAGCAGAACATCCTCCGTTTCCTTGTCGGCCTGGTGGATTATCTCCCCGGTGGGCCCGGCAATAAAGGACGATCCGTAGAACGTAATTTCACTGCTTTCCCCAACTTCCTTGCCGATGCGGTTGGAGGCCACCAGGGGCATCACGTTGGCCCCGGCATGCCCCTGCATGACACGGGTCCAATGGCCCGAAGAGTCCCAGTCCGGCTTGGGCGGTTCCGAGCCTATGGCCGTGGGGTACATCAGGATATCCGCCCCCCTCAAAGCCATGGAACGGGCGCATTCCGGGAACCATTGGTCCCAGCAGATGCCCACGCCAATGTTGCCGTAGCGCGTGTTCCAGACCTTGAATCCCGTATCGCCGGGATTGAAATAGTATTTTTCCTGATACCCGACGCCGTCGGGGATGTGCGTTTTGCGGTACACACCCAAAATGCTCCCGTCCGCGTCGATCATGGCCAGGGAGTTGTAGTACGCCTGCCCGTCCTTTTCAAAAAAGCTCACGGGCAGAACAACCTCCAGCTCGCGGGCCAGCTCCCGCATACGCATAACGGCAGGGTCCTGGGCCAGGGGATGAGCCAGAGCAAAATACTCCGGCTTCTGGTCCTGGCAGAAATAGGGAGTGGAAAACAATTCCTGCAGCAGGACGATATCCGCCCCGCCGCGCTTTGCCTGTCTGATGAGACTTTCGGCATGGTCGATGTTTTTCCGCGCATCGTCTACGCAGGCCATCTGGGTGGCTGCCACTGTAATCTTCATACCTTATCTCCAAAACTAAAACGGAATTTTTCCCACACCTGCGGGCTGCTGCTGGGTGATGCAGTGAATGCCTCCCCCGCCCTTGAAAATGGGCAGGGAATCCACAACCACCAGTTTGCGATCCGGGTACAGACGCCGGAAAAGCTCGTATGCAACCGCGTCGTTGGCATCGCCAAAGGAGGACATGACCACGCCGCCGTTGGCCATGTAGAAGTTGATGTACGACAGGTCGAGCCGCTTGCCCTCGTGCTCCACATACTCGGGCTGGGGCACGGTGATTATTTCCACGGGCCGTCCGGCTGCGTCGCAGGAAAGCTCCAGCCGATGCATATTGTCCTGAAAGACCTTGTAATTTGGGTCTTTGGGATCATCGCACGATTGGATGAGAACCACACCGGGCCGCACAAAGCAGGATACAATGTCCACATGGCCGTTGGTGTCGTCACCGTCCAGGCCCTCGCCCAGCCAGATGACCTGGCGTATGCCCAGATAGGCGGCAAACAGCTCCTCGAAATCACGCTTGGTAAGGCCGATGTTCCGGGCCGGGTCCAGCAGGCACTGCTCCGTGGTGATGAGCGTGCCCTCCCCGTCCACATGGATGGAACCGCCTTCCAGAATAAAGGGTGCCACGTAGCGGCGGATGTCTTCCCGGGCCAGAATATCCAGGGCCATGGATTCGTCGTTGGTCTTGGGGGCGTAAAAATGGCCCCAACCGTTGAACATCCAGTCTATTCCTGCCACCTCGCCCCGGTCATTAACCACAAAGGTCGGGCCGGAGTCACGGGTCCAGGCATCTTCCACGCGGGAAGGAACCACCTTTACCGAATTCCCGCACATTTCCGCAGCCTGGGCCAGATCGTCGGGATGGGCCAGCATGACCACCTCCTCGAACCCGGCCACGGCTTGGGCGACCGCAGAGTAGGCCGTACGGGTCTCCTGCATTCCGGCCCCCCAAAGTTCGACCAAACGCGGCCAAGCCATCCAGCACCGCGAGTGCGGGGCCCATTCCGCAGGCATGAAGAAATTGTCCGAAGCCGGGGTACGCACGGGGATGTAGTTGAATCCCCGTGGCGGTGCCGGTGTCCGTATTGCTGCGTCAGCCATGATTCTCCTAGCTCGCTGTATTGATCATAACGTGTTTGGTGACCAGGTAGTCGCCTACAGCTTCGGCGGAAAGGTCCTTGCCGAAACCGGACTGCTTGAACCCGCCGTGTGGCGTTTCCGAAGCCATGGGAAGATGGTCGTTGACCCATACCGTGCCGAACTCCAGGGCGCGGCTCACCCGCATGGTCCGGGCCACGTCGCGCGTGAACACGGAGGATGCCAGACCGAAGACCACGTCGTTGCCCATGGCAATGGCCTGCTTCTCGTCTTCAAAAGACTGGATGGTGACGACCGGGCCGAAAACCTCTTTCTGGACGATTTCCGAATCCTGCTTCACATCGGCAATAACCGTGGGCTGGAAAAAGTAGCCAGCGCGGTCGATGACCTTGCCGCCGCACAGAATGGAGCCACCGTCTTTTTCAGCCCGTTGTACGAACCCGGCCACCGCGTCACGGTGCTTTTCGGAAATCATGGAGCCCATCTGGGTGGACGAGTCGAACGGATCGCCAACCTTGACGTTCTTCATGGCCTCTACCACGGCTTCGCGGACCTCGGCCTCAATGGACTTGTGGCAGATGATGCGCGTGGCCGCGGTGCAGTCCTGGCCCGAGTTGCAATACGCCGCCAGGGACAGCTTTTCCGCCACCAGGGCGACGTCGGCGTCTTCGAACACCAGAGACGGGGCCTTGCCGCCCAGCTCCAGATGCACGCGTTTGACCGTGTCGGCCGCGCTTTTCATAACCGCCTTGCCGGTTTCCGTGGCACCGGTAAGGCTGACCATACGGATATCGGGATGGGCGGTGAGCATGGGGCCGACATTGCCGACCACCACGTTGACGACCCCGTCGGGAATTCCTGCCTCGGCAGTCAGTTCGGCCAGCATGAGCGATGTACGCGGGGTGATTGTGGCCGGCTTGAGCACGGCAGTGCACCCGGCGGCCAGGGCCGGGCCGAGTTTCCACACGCCCATCAGCAGGGGATAGTTCCACGGAGAAATCTGCCCTACCACGCCTACCGGGTCGCGGCGATAAATGGATGTATAGCCTTCGGCAAATTCCCCGGCGTGGTGTCCGCCGGTGTCGCGGGCGGCAGCGGCAAAAAAGCGCAGGTTGTCCACACAAAAGGGCAGATCGCCCCCAAGACTTAAAAATTCGTAGGGTTTGCCCGTATCCTCGGATTCCACGCGGGCGAAATCTTCCATACGGCCTTCCAGCAGATCGGCCAGCTTCCACAGGGCCCGGGCCCGGTCTGCCGGTGTCAGGCCGGACCAGCGTCCGTCCTCGAACGCGGTCTTGGCCGCAGCCACGGCTTTCAGAACGTCTTTTTCACCCGCTTTGGCCACACTGGCGACGATTTCTCCGGTTGCCGGATTTTCAACCTCCACAGTTGCGCCGTCTGCGGAATCGGTCCATTCGCCGTTTATCCAAAGTTTCATGTCCATCTTTTTCTCCCGTGGTTTGGCCTTCGCTAAAGGCACGTACATCTCTTGCGGAGAACCGCTTTGCTGAAAATCGCAATCATCAGCATCCAGACGCCGCATGGCAACCATGGCCGCCATGCGGCGCCTTTGGACGTAATAGCGGACTATAACGACTTGATAACGTCTTCCATCCGGTTCAGGGCTTCGTCGAGAAGCTCCATGGGAATATTCAATGCAGGTTCAAAACGGATGCACTTGGCATTGGTAAGTGTTCCGGCGGTCAGCACCCCGTGTGCAAACAGGCCGGAAGCCACGGCATATCCGATCTCGTCACTCACAAACTCCATGCCGATAAGCAGGCCGAGGCCGGTGATCTTGGAAAAGATGCCGGGGTGGCGTTCGGAAATCTCGCCCAGCTTTTTCCTTACATACTCGCCCTTCATCTTGGCCTGGGCCGGAAGGTCTTCTTCGTGCATCACGGAAATGGCGGAAAGCGCCGCGGCGCAGGCAATGGGGTTGCCGCCGGTTGTGGTGGTGTGCATGAAGGGGTTGGGTTCCATGACCTTCCAGATTTTTGGCGTGGAGAAAAAACCGCTCATGGGCACCACGCCGCCGCCAAGGGCCTTGCCAAAGCACATGATGTCCGGGGCCACGTCCCAGTTGTCCACGCCGAACACCTCGCCGGTGCGGCCGAAACCGGTCTGGACTTCGTCGGCAATAAGCAGCACGCCGTACTTGTCGCAGATCTCACGCAGGCGGGGCCAGAAGTCGGCGGGCGGAACAATGGCACCGGCTTCGCCCTGTACGGGTTCGGCCACCACGCCCGCGATGTCGTCGCCCACAGCCTGGGCACGGGCCAGCTCCTGCTCCACGGCATCGGCATCACCAAACGGTACATGGCGCATGCCTTCCAGCAGGGGCAGCAAAGGTTTACGGTAATCGTCCTTGCCCATCAGGGACAGCGAGCCCAAAGTCTTGCCATGAAAGCCCTTGAGCATGGAGATGAAGCCTTTTTTGCCGGTGTAGAACTTGGCAAGCTTCATGGCGCCTTCCACAGCCTCGGTGCCCGAGTTGGCGAAAAATCCATACTGGATGTCACCGGGGGTGAGCATGGCAATAACCTTGGCCAGCTTGGCGCGCAGGGGATCGAGCATTTCCTGGCTGTACTGGGGAGAGCGGTCCAGCTGGGCCTTGACCGCCTCGACAATTTTGGGATGGCGGATGCCATAGCTGTACAGCCCGAAACCGCCCAGAATATCAATATATTCACGGCCCAGAACGTCGCAGAGGATAGAGCCCTGTCCGGTCCATTCGGTAACGGCAAACTCACCGCTTTCGGTCACGGACTTCCGGTATTCCAGAAAGCCCTTGTTGATGTGATCCCGAAAGTTGTCCACGGTTTCCATGGCAATCTTCTTTCTGATGTCCTCGGAAACGGAACCAGCGGGTTGCTTGATGATATCTACAAATTCGGTGGCCTCTTCAAATGCCTTGGCGACATTGCGTTCCATTACGTAACTCCGGTAGTTTTGCGTTTGTATTCAGTCGCTTCAATTTCTTCAGGAACGGGAGTCCGGGCCATCCCTGGGCTGTTCCACCGGCTTGCCGTCCACATAGGCCCGCACCACGCGGATGCCGCTGATGGCGTCCGGGGAAACGGCCAGAGGGTCGGCATCCAGAACGACGAGGTCCGCGACCTTGCCGGGTTCTATGCTGCCGCGCAGATTTTCTTCAAAAGAGCTGAAGGCCGCATCACATGTGAACATTCGCAGGGCCTCTACCACGCTTATCCGCTCACTTTCCACAGGGTGCAAAACCGCCCCCTGCACGCCCATAAGCGGGTCGTGGGGCGTAACCGGACAATCCGAACCGCCGCAGACCTTCACCCCGGCGTCCAGGATGGTACGGTAGGGATGCAGCCTGCGCAGCCTGTCGTCGCCGATCCGCTGCCGGTAGTCTTCCATGTCCACAAGGCAGGGAAGAAAAGCCGGCTGCATGGAGGCGATAATCCCGGCTTTTGCCATGCGGTCTATCTGGTCGTAGGTCGGCACCTCCACGTGCTCTATGCGGTGGCGGTGGTCCTTGCGCGGGCTCTTTTGCAGCGCCTTTTCCATGGCGCTCAGAACCTGTTCGATAGAACGGTCGGTTTCGCAATGAATGGCGATCTGCAAACCGGCCTCGTGCGCCCGCAGGATGAATGTGTCCATTTCCTCCTGCGTGAAATTGAGTACGCCCCTGTTTTCCGGCTGGTTGGTATAGGGCTCGAAAAAGGCCGCCGTGTAGCAGTCTATGGCTCCGTCCGCACAGATGCACCCGCCGATGCGCGGAAGGCCCAGCCCCACGGTTTCCTCTATGTCCATCACCTGGTTCCAAAGCACCATGTGCACGGGCATGGAATCCATATTATTGGCAAACAGCACCCCGTCGCCAGGACCGTATTCCCCACCTTCCAGGGCATGCATCGTGGTCACGCCCCGGCGCAGCGCGCTGAAGGCCGCCCGGCGGCAACTTGCCAGCTTGCTTTCCGGGCTTCTCTGGCGGCTCAGGGCGGGAAAGACATGGGTCAGGGCGCCAGGGTCCCTGACAATTCCCGTAGGCTGGCCGTTCTCCACATCCAGCCCCTCCAGCCCTGACGGAAGGTTGAATATATCAAGCGCCATGGTGTTGAGTGAGCACATATGCCACGAGCACTGCACCACCAGCACAGGATGCGTTGTGCAGACACGGTCCAGCTCCTCGCGGGTGGGCAGGCGCAGTTCGCGCAGATTCAAGTCATTGGCGGAATAACCCATGATCCACTCCCCGGATGGGATGGTACGGGCGGCTTCGGCAATGCTCTGAAATATATCGTCAAGACAGGTGGCCGGGGAAAAATCCAGCCCGTCCATGACCTGTCCGGCAAGGACCGTA
Organism: Desulfovibrio sp. 7SRBS1; assembly: GCF_049723905.1. Classification (NCBI taxonomy): domain Bacteria; kingdom Pseudomonadati; phylum Thermodesulfobacteriota; class Desulfovibrionia; order Desulfovibrionales; family Desulfovibrionaceae; genus Desulfovibrio; species Desulfovibrio sp. 7SRBS1. The sequence continues at coordinate 1,658,871 of NZ_JBJKFD010000001.1, forward strand.
TGCTGGTGCGTATCGATGAATCCGGGCATCAGGGTCTGGTTCTGCAGGTCGTGCACCGGCCATCCCATATCCATGAAGGGAGCCATGTCTTCTTTGGAGCCCACGGCCCGGATAATGCCGTTTTCCACGGCCAGGGCCGTAAACCTGGTGGCTGCCTCGTCCATGGAGATGCCGTTGGCATGAAGCATGATGAATGTGTTCTGCATGGCCTTTTCTCTGGTCTTTTCTCTGGCAGGCCGGGGTTTCCCCCGGCCTGGTTGTGATTTTCCTAGCGGGTTTTGATCATGGTCCAGAGTTCGTCGTAGATGCGGTTGTTCTTACCGAGGTCGTTGATGAAGTGCAGCTTGGACATGTACTCCTTGGGCGGGTACACGGAAGGGTTGTTCAACGATACCGGATTGATGAACTCGTGCGCAGCTTCGTTGGGCGAGGCATACTCGGTCCAGTTGGAGAGCTTGGCACCGGTCTTGGCGTCCAGAACGTAGTTGATGAACTTGTAGGCGGCGTCCGGATTGGGTGCGTCCTTGCAGATGGCCATGTTGTCCACCCAGGCGACCGTGCCTTCGGCCGGGTTGGCGAATTTGATGCCGGGGTTTTCCTTTACGGCGCGCAGTCCGTCGCCGTTGTAGACGATGGCGGCCACGGCGGTCTTGGCAACAACCTTGCTGCGTCCGCCCGTGCCTACGTCAAAGCCCTGGAAGTATTTGCTCTTCTTGGTGTCCAGCATCAGCTTGGCAAGCTGCTTCAGCTTGGACTTTTCCGTGGTGTTCACGTCCATGCCCATGTAGCTCTGGGCGCAGCCGAGCATTTCGCGCACCGAGTCGATGAGCACAAAGGGACCGACCTGCTGCTCGGGGTTGAACATTACCCCCCAGGAAGGCTGGTCGCTCTTGATGACGTCGCCGTTGTACAGCATGCCCAGAGTGCCCCACTGGTAGGCCACGGTGTACTTGTTGCCCGGATCGTAGGGAGGGCTTACGAACATTTCGCTGAGGTTCTTCATGTTGGGAATCCTGGAATGATCAAGTTCCTTGAGCAGCCCCAGGTTGACCAGACTGGAAATGATGTAATCGGACGGAACGATCACGTCGTACTGGGATACGCCCCCGGCCTGCAGTTTGGCCAGCATCTCTTCCATGGACTCGTAATAGTCCACACGCACGTCGATGCCTGTCTGCTTTTCAAATTCCGGGACAAAGTCATCCGGCATGTACTCGGACCAGATGAACAACCTCATTTCCTGCGCCATGGCGGAAGTCGCCAACAGGGCCACCATCATCAGGGCAAGGATAAATTTTTTCATTGCAGCACTCCTCGTTTTTTCAGTTGCAAATTTATTCCGCACAGGGCGCAATCGCCCTACTTCTTGCTTTTCCGCGACATACGGTCGGTAAGCACAACCATGATCACGGAGACCAGCAGAACCAAGGTGGACAGAGCGTGGATTTCCGGGGTCACGCCACGACGGACAGACGCGTAGATGTACAGAGGCAGCGTCACCGAAGTGGGACCGGCGGTGAAAAAGCTGATCACGAAGTCGTCCAGGGAAAGGGTAAAGGCGATCATTGCACCGGAAACAATGCCCGGCTTGAGCAGCGGCAGCGTCACCCGCTTCAGCAAATAGGCGTTGTCCGCGTACAGGTCGCGGGCGGCCTCTTCCATATCCGTGGAGATGACCTCCAGCCGGGCACGGACCACCAGGGCCACAAAGGCCACCTGAAAGGTAACGTGGCCGATGATCATGTTCAGCAGGCCGGGGCTGAAAACCGAGGACACGTAACGCAGCAGTGCGAAGGCGATGACCAGGGCGGCGGCAAAGACGATTTCCGGCACCACAACGGGCATGTTCAGCACAACGTCGAACATGGAGCTTGCCTTGCGGGGCCAGGGAAAACGGTTCAGGCCGATGGCCAGCGCAGTGCCGAGCACCGTGGCGATTACCGTGGAAACCACGGCCAGGATGAGCGTATTGCCAGCGGCTTCCAAAATGGCGTGGTTATGAAAGAGCTTGAAGTACCAGTCCAGGGTCAGCCCTTTCCAATCCAGGCCGAAGCGGGATTTGTTGATGGAAAAGGAGGCCACGGCAATGAGCGGAATATACAGGAAGGCCATGGACACCCAGGCAATGAATCCGACGTATCCGGGAAACTTTCTCATATCAGCTCTCCCTTCTGCTTCACGTACTTGTTCTGCAAATGGAGTCCGCCAAGGGTCAGGACGATGAGGCACAGGCTGATGGCGGCACCAAAGGGCCAGTCGCGGCTGGTGCCGAACTGCTGCTGAATCAGGTTGCCGACCATCATGTACTTGGCGCCGCCCAGGAAGTCGGGAACCACGAACATGCCCATGGCAGGAACAAAGGTGAAGGTGATGGCCACGGTAAGGCCGGGGATGGTCTGGGGCAGGATGGCATGAACAAACACCCGCCATTTGCCCGCGTACAGATCATTGGCCGCTTCGACCAGGGACCAGTCCATTTTTTCCACGCTGGAATACAGCGGCATGGTCACAAAAGGCAGGAAGGTGCCGATCATGCCGAGGTAGACGGCCAGGGAGCTGGGATACAGCGGGCTGCCCATGGGTACGATGCCGAGATTGGCCGCGAACTTGGCAAACGGCATCTGCGGAGCCAGCACCAGCAGCCATGCGTAGGCCCGGATGACAAGGTTGGTCCAGAACGGGATGATGAGCAGCGTAAGCCAGACGTAGCGTTTCCGTTCCGGTTGGTTGGCAATGTAGAAACACAGCGGATACGAAACAAGGATGCAGATGAGGGTGGTCCAGAAGGCGACCCAGATACTGCGCCACAGGATCATCAAATAATCCGCGGACCAGCCGAACAACCCGAACCCGGCCAGGCGGGTGAAGTTGTCGAACGTCCAGGTCCACTCTATCTCGCCGTAGGTTCCCCGCGTGGTGAAGCTGACAACGATGAGCAGCAGCGAGGGAACGACGAGAAAGAGCAGAATCCACAAAAAGCCGGGGGAAAGAAAGTACAGACCACGCTTAATGAGCCGGGTCCGTGACGTCAGTTCGCCGTTCCAGATGGTGATGTTAGTCATTGAGCACCACCAGGGCATTCGGAAGCAGTTCGACCCACACATCATCACCCTTGGCAAGGCCCCTGCGGGGAGCGGTGCGCATGCACAGGCCTCCGGCTTCCAGCCAGACCTCCAGGTGATCGCCCCGGTAAAAAACGTTTTTCACTTTTGTCCGCACACCGTTGATTTCCGGCTGTTCCGGACGCAGCACCACGTTTTCCGGACGAATGGCCAGGCTGCCCTTCTGCCATTCCACCGCCCTGTTCGGCTTCAGGATGCCCATTTCCGTTTGAACGCCTTCAGCCGTGGCGGTTCCGTCAATAATGTTCGCCTTGCCCAAAAAATCGGCCACAAAACGTGTCTTGGGATTTTCATACAAGGCTCTGGCCTCTTCGCACTGCACCACCTTGCCGTTGCGCATCACCGCAATTCTGTCCGACACGGTCAGGGCTTCGTCCTGGTCGTGCGTCACAAGAATGAAGGTGGTTCCCAAATCCTGCTGCAACTGACGCAGTTCGGTCTGCAGTTCGTGCCGCAGCTTGGCGTCGAGGGCAGACATGGGCTCGTCCAAAAGCAGAATTTCCGGTTCGTTGACCAGGGCGCGGGCCAGAGCCACACGCTGACGTTGTCCGCCGGAAAGCTGCTCTGGCAAACGCGAGGCAAAGTCGGACATGCGGACCATGTCGAGCGCCTTATCCACCTTGTTGGTGATTTTACGGGAATCCACCTTGCGGGAACGCAGCCCGAAGGCCACGTTCTCGAAGATGGTGAGGTGAGGAAACAGTGCGTAGCTTTGAAAGACCGTGTTCACGGGGCGTTCGTTGGCAGGTAGGCCGTTGACCCGGCGTTTGCTCACGATAACCGATCCAGAATCTTCAAGTTCCAGCCCGGCAATGATTCTCAGCAACGTGGTTTTGCCGCAGCCCGAAGGGCCCAACAGGGTGAAAAACTCCCCTTCCTTGGCAATAAGATCCACATTGCTCAGGGCTTCGACTTCCCCGTAATTCTTGTAAATAGCGTACGCTTCAAGACTCATGTCTCAGCTCCTCGGAATTATGATTGGCTCTTACCGGCCTCGGCAATGGCGGACTCCAGAATCTCGAGTCCTCGTTCCAGTGTGTCGTCGTCAATGGTCAGCGGCATAAGCATACGGATTACGTTTCCGTAGTTGCCGCAGGACAGGATGAGCAAGCCGGATTCGATGCATTTGCGAACCACCGCGGCGGTCATCTCCTTGTTCGGTTCACGCGTCTGCCGATCCTTGACCAGCTCCAGCGCAATCATGGGACCGCTGCCCCGGACTTCGCCGATGCAGGGTTCCTTTTCCGCCAGGGCATTGAAACGGGCGAACAATTTGTTGCCGAGTGCTTCGCCCCGCTCCAGCAATTTTTCCTTTTCAAAAACGTCTATGACAGCCAAGGCCGCGGCGCAGGAAACAGGGTTGCCGCCGTAGGTTCCGCCCAGTCCGCCGGGATGGACCGCATCCATTATTTCGGTCTTGCCGACCACGGCGGAAATGGGCATGCCGCCGCCCAGGCTCTTGGCTACCAGGGTGATGTCGGCTTCGATGCCGTGATGCTCCATGGCGAACATCTTGCCGGTACGGCCCATGCCGCTCTGAATTTCGTCGGAGATAAAGACGATGCCGTTCTTTTTGCAGATGGCCTGCAGCTTGTGGAAGAACTCCGAAGGCGGCGTGATGAAACCGCCCTCTCCAGCCACGGGCTCGATAATCAGGGCCGCCACGTTTTCCGCGGGCACGTTGTTGAGGAAGAAATCTTCAAGCCTGTCGCCACACTGCACGGAGCACGTTTCAGGAGACTTGCCATAGGGGCAGCGGTAGCAATAGGCATACGGGATGTGGTAAATTTCCGGGGCAAAAGGCCCGAACCCGAACTTGTAGGGTTTGACCTTGCTGGTCAGGGTCATAGCCAGCAGCGTTCTGCCGTGAAACGCCGTGTCAAAACCGATGACGCCTTGCCGCCCGGTAGCCAGGCGGGCAATCTTGATGGCATTTTCAACGGCTTCGGAGCCGCTGTTCAGAAAGACCGTTTTCTTGGGGAAGGAACCGGGCGTGAGCTTGGCGAGTTTTTCGGCCAGCTCCACGTACGGCTTGTACATGGCAATATGGAAACAGGAATGCAGGAGCTTCCCCGCCTGTTCCTGTACGGCGGCGACCACGTCCGGGTGGCAGTGGCCCACATTGTTGACGCCGATTCCACCGACGAAGTCAATGTACTCATGTCCTTCAACATCATATATAAGGGCATTTTCCGCTTTTTCGGCAAAGATACCACACAGGTTGGACACACCTGCAGCAACGGACGCGTTTCTTTGAGATTGCAATTCAGAGTTGGTAGCCATTCGCGCATTTCTCCTTTTGAATAGGAGACTGCAAAAGAAAATCCAGCGAATGACCAGAAATTGAGAAAATGAGTAAAAGCAGTATATTAGGAGAAAAAAGAATTTTAAGGCAAACTATCGCTGATTCAAAAATGAATCATATGATTACAACTAACATATTGAAATTAAACAATTTATATATTGATTCATTTTTGAATCTAAAATATTAAAATACATAATTGGTAAATTATGACATACAGACGCACTTTATTTCTCTCAAAATCCGCTTAAAAAGCCAGAAATCAAAAAATATCTTTATTTATCAGCATGTTATAAGTTAACTTTTTCGTTATTTACTTCAATGGCGCTTCCAATCCATACTTCCGCAGCTTCCGCACCACCCCGGCCTGGCTGATCCCCAAAAGCTTTCCCATCTCCCTGGTGGTACGGCAGACCTCACGGGCCTGGGCCAAGGCATCGCGTTCCACATCGTCGAGCCGCTCCTGCAGCGTAAGCAGGCACTTGTCGGGTTGCAGCGGCCTTTCTTCCGGAGAAGCCAGCACTGTATCCAGTGCCACCTCAAAGTCCCCGCCGTCGCTCAGGGCCGCGGCCTTCATAATCAACGCCTCAAGGTCGTGGGTATTGCCCGGGTACTCCTGCCGACCGAGCAGCGTCAGACAATAGGGCGTCATTTCCAGCCGCGTCTGCAGGATGGCATTGGCCCGTTCCAAAAACAATTCCGCCAAACTCGGGATATCCTCGGCCCGTTCACGCAGGGGCGGGACATGCAGCGTAAACATGGCCAGCCGACGGTACAGGTCTTCCCGAAACAACCCGCGCGAGACCTGATTTTCCAGTCCGGAATGGGAGGTTACCAAAAGAAAACAGTCCAGCTTCTTTTCCTTGCGTCCCCCCACCGTTGTAAAACTCCCATCGTCCATGCAGCGCAAAAGCTTGGCCTGGGTCTGCATGGTCAGCGCGCCCACGTCGTCCAGCATGAGGGTGCCCTTTTCTGCCAACGAAAGTATCCCGGCCCTGGCCTTGCCCGATGTTCCAGGCACGGCACCCGCCACACAGCCGAACAATTCCGCATCCTGCAAAGCCGGAGGCAGAGCCGCGCAATTGATGTTCATAAACGGTCCGCCCGAGTGAACACCACAACGGTGGATGTACTGCGCCAGGGAATGCCTGCCTACGCCGGTTTCCCCGCTGATGAGAATGCATTGCGCTTCCAGCCGGGCAAACTTCAGCCCCATGTCCGCCACCAGCCGCATTTTGGGGCTGGCTGCAATCAGCTCGCTTTCGTCCTCGTTTTTCAGGGATATCTCGGTAAGCAGTTCACGGGCCTTATCCCGGGCCATGCGGGTTTCCTCCATGGAGGATCGCATGTTTTTCAGGTCGGTCACGTCGCGTTCGTTAACCACCACAAATTCTATTTCTCCATTTTCGTCATAATGCGGTGTGCCGGTTACATGCAGATATTTTCCCACGGGAATGACATGCTGTACAAAGCTGACCTGCCGCTTGCGCTCCAGCACTTCCATGGTCACCGACCTGTCCAGCAGCCCTTCCGCCAACACGTCGTGGATGAATCGCCCGACAACCTGCCTGGCGCGTACTCCGTTGAGACGTTCACTGGCCTTGTTGAGGGCACATACTCTGGCGTCAGCATCGGCCACCCAGATGCCGTCCGTGGCATTGTCGAACGCCTGCTTGAAAAAACGGAACGTCTTTTCCTGCTCCAAATCCCTGCCCAACGGTTGCAGCATGACCACAAAGCCGACACTTTTCAGGGGGTAGACCTGGATAAGATGGCCGACGTCGTTGATACGCACCAAAGTACCGGACGGAACCTCGCCCTTGATCCGAAAAACCGTGAGCACATCGCCCACCTCCATGGAAAAGCGGGCCACATGCTTCCCTGTGAAGCCGCCAGCCAGGGAACGACCGGCCTTGTTGGCATCCACAATGCCGCCGTCCTTGTCCAGAATCAGAACCGGCTGCTTAAACATTTCCAAAGAGAGTTCAAGAATACGTTCGCTCATACTTCATCCGGCTAAAAAATACGTCCATGCAAGCCACTTCACCGAGAGAACCAGATGGGAGTTCCGACCAGACACCATCCATCCGACCTGCGTTCCCGTCAACAATGTCAGGGAGAATTTTATTGTGCAACTCTAGAAAAACAGAAAAATTCAAATACCAAGAGCGTAGCCCAAAGAAACAGCATACAACCCAAAAAACCGGCAAACGGCTCCCCGCTTACCGGCCTCAAAAACACACACCGCCCCTTTTTCCGCCCGGGACGAACGAAAAGGGACTCAGCCTTCAATCAAACAATCTGCTCCCAGGCGGCCCCATGCTGCCTGGCAACCTCCACCCCTTTGTCGGAGTAGAGCGGTGGATCATCGTAGACAGCAACCTCTTTGCCCAGGCTACGCCCATCTAGGGCCTGTTCCAGCTTGTCCATAAAAACATCTTTCAAATTTTTAAACAACAGATCCGAACTGCCGTTATTGCTATGTGCAGCTCTGGAAAATACCCGCCCAACAGCAGACAAGCCGACATCATCCTGGGCAACGGAGTTTTCCACTCCTGCCGCTTGCCCGTTTGCGGATGTAACAGAAGTTGAATCCAACGCGCTTATCGCCGAACGCCCGAACAACGCCCCAGCCAGGGCTTCTGCACTTTTCCCAAGTGTACTTTCCGCATCTTCCGTGTAGTTGTTTCGGTAGGCGTTGCGAAAATAGGTATCCAGCCTGTCCATAGCCGCCTCAACCACCTGCTGCATGCCCGGTGCACCTTCTTCCCGGCCGTACAGGGAATTGAGCCTGGAGTAATAAACCTGCTGCGTTGCTTTGATGGCATCTTCAACAATATCCCCGGCGCCCTCTACTTCTTTGTCTGGGTCTTCTTTGTCTGGCGCTTTTTCATTTGGCAGCTTTTGGCCCCCATTCACGGCTAATGCGTTTTTCTCTTTGGAAAAGGCGCTTTTGGTGGCTCCAAGTTGTGTTGCAAACCCTTGGTTCAAAGAGTCCTGTCCGCCCAAATTCTGTTCACGGAATTTGGAGAAGTTTTTAATCTCCATGCTCTGCCCTTCGAAATCCGCAAACACGAGATAGCTGAATTGATCAAACAATTCATTATGAAGCGTCCGGCCACTCTGCGCCCCTATATCTAAAAGGTGCTTACGGGCCACTTCCGAAACATCGGAAAGAAAATTCTGCACCACGGAACGGGCGGAATCGTAGTTTCCATTTTTAAGATGCTGCTCGAGCGACGAAACAAAGCCATCGTACTTTTCCGAGGAAATACCCTTTTCCACCCAGCTTCCGTCAGAGCCGAATTTACTAAGGAAAAGGTCTTTAAATTGAGACATTACCCCCGCCATCGCCTCATCTGCCCGAGATGGCAGGGACACCGAATCGACTTTCTCCACAACAAGTTTTGCAGGGATAACGACAGGTGCTAGCCTTTCTGCCAGTTCGTCCAACTCACTCGTATCAATCGCCGGAAAACTATTGGGGTCTGCTTTCTGCCGGGCAGGCGTGGAGGACATGGATGCTGAATAAGAGGATGAAACAACGTTGTTCGCAATCATACGTTCCCCCCAAAAATCACATGGCCGTTCTCTATCATCTCAAATGCCGCCGAGTCACAAAATCCTACACCGTCTTGTCCATGGTGTTGCCCTGCTGCTTCAGAAGTTCCAGCTCTTCGTTGGTGTAGTGACGCCCTTTTAAAGTGACGGTTATCACCTGAGCCAGCTTGCGCCCGTCCAGCCTTTCCAAAAGACGGTCCATGAAAATGTTGTCCAGCCCGGCAAAAACTTCATCGGTAACGCCCACACCACTTCCTGCAGCCCTACTGTAAAGGTTCCCCAAATTCGGCAGGTCTTTTGTAAGCTCGGCGTAGACTTCACTATAAAGCTTTTTTTCCTCGGACATGGATCCGTTGGACATCATCTTTGCCCTCAATCCAGCCTGGGCTGCGGCGTCAGCCTCACGGTCCACCAAATTCTGCATCCCTATTTGCCCGAACAAGGCTCCGGCAAACATCTCGGCGCCCTTTTGCATCACGCTTTCAGCGTCTTCCGAGTAGTTGTTTTGGTAGGCATTGCGAAAGAGCGAATCCATCTTCCCCATAACCGCTTCAATGGCATTTTGCAGTCCGGGCGCTCCGGATTCTTTCCCGTACATGGCATCAAGACGGTTCGTGTACAGATCATGAATTTCTTCGACCAACCCGCCGATAAGATCATCGGCCATGCCCGGCTCTTCACCATCGGGAATCCTGGTCGGGTCCCGGCGGTCCATGACGGTCATTCCGTCATCGTTCTTGTATCCGCTTATTTTCTGACCATCATCAGTCGTAATCGTTGTATACTCGCCAAGGGAGTCCCTCTGGTTGACACTTTTCTCCCCCGCACCAGGCACGCTATCCACGGTCTTGCCCAGCGCCTCGCCCTGCCCCCCACTCGGAGCACCATCGGCATAGGCAAGGTCCCCGAAACCTTCCGTAAAGCTTTTGCGCAAGGTGCTGCTGGAACGGCTGCCGATCTGCCGAATCTTTCTTCCAGCAATCTCTGCCAGCTCACCCAAAAAATCGCGCATCCTCTTGCGTGCGCCATCCCAATTGTTCGACTTGAGTTCCTCGTCCAACCGAACCGAGAACTCTTGAAATTTATCCTGGGGCATGCTTTGCGCCAGCCATTCCCCTTCCGGGTCAAACTCCTTGATGAACCGATCGACAAATTCCGTCTGAGCCGCATCCACGGCATCTTCCGCTCGTTCTCTCAACTCTTTGGTGCTGACACGTCGCAACAGAATGTCCTGCACCTCCACACCAGTCCCCAGCGCGTCAGTCCCCGGAGCAACAAACCCGGACTGTTCCGCAATGCTCTTCGTACCGTTTTGCACGGAAACGCTCCGCATCTTTTGGGCAAACGAAGTGGAAGAAGAGGAAGCAGCGGCAAACGAACTGTTTATATTTCCGATCGGCATGGGCACTCCCAAAAAGAAAGGATTAAATAATCACTATTTTCTATTTCGGTTCGTTGGAGCGCAACATTTAGGTCAAGAAGGCGTCTTTCAAAACAAAATACAAATTTCATATAAAAAAAGAGCGCCCCCCGTGGGAGGCGCTCTTTGAATAGCTAAATAATATGTAGTAACGCAGCCTGTCTACATTTCCAGGTTCACCCTTTCCGGACTCAGCTTGCGTTCCAGCCTGTTGGCCACAATGCTCATAAGGTAGCAGCAGACAAAATACAGCGTCGCCACCGTGGTGTAGACCTCGAAGGGATAGACCATGAGACGGTTGTTCAGCCCCTGAGCCACAAAGGTCAGTTCCAGAACGCCGATGACATAGGCCAGCGAGGTATCTTTGAAAATGGCAATGAACTGGCCGACAATGGCCGGAATCATCTGCTTGAGAGCCTGCGGCAAAATGACCTTGCGCATGGTCTGGAAATAGGAAAGCCCCGTTGAAAACGCGGCTTCGAACTGCCCGGCAGGGATGTTCTCTATGCCCGCACGCACAATTTCGGCCAGATACGCCCCAGTGAACACGGTAAGAGCTATAGTGGCGCTCCAGAACACGTCGAAGAACGTGTTGAACAGCACGGGGATGAAGAAATAAATCCAGAAAATGACCATGATCAGCGGCACGCCGCGAATACATTCAATGTAGATCGTAGCCGGAACGCGGAACAGGAGGTTGTTCGACGTCCTTCCCAGACCGGCGACAAGGCCGATGAAAAAGCTCACCGTAATGGCGATGACCGACATCAGGATGGAATAGGCCAATCCGCCCAGTCCCCAGAACAGCTCGTTGGGGCCTCCATTGGGAAAACGCCAGATGAGCAGCAGGGAGATGTTGTCGCCGATGATTTTCCAGTTGAAGTGGTACAGGCCGTACAGGGCCTTGCCCAGCAGTCCCAAAAGGGCCAGCAGGAAAAAAATCTTCAACGCCCAGGAGACCAGCCACCAGACTTTTTTGAAAAAGGCGAGCCATGCGGCCCGAGTCTGGGAGTAGCTCAGCGAGGCTCCCCTGGACTGGCGGCGCTGCAAACGGAAGAGAGCCAGCCGGGAAAGCATCGAGGTAACGGCCCCGCCTTCCGCTCTGGCCAAGGCGCGCTTGGCCATGGACTCTATTTTCATCCGGGTGTTTATCTTGTTCATTATGCCGGAAATAATCAGCGAAAGAGCAAGATACAGCAGCGTGGCCGCGGTGGTCGCCTCAAACCCCTTGAATGTGAGGGACTCTACCTGCTGGGCCTGCCAGCAGAGCTCGGCCACGCCAACCACCATAGCCAGGGAGGAGTTCTTCATGTTGTTCAGGAACTCGCTTCCCAGGGGCGGAATGATGTTGCGGAAGGCAATGGGCAGGATGATGCGGGTCAGCACCTGAACGTAGTTCAGCCCCGAGGAATACGCCGCTTCCAGCAAGCCCTTGTTGATGGACTGCAAACCGGCACGGATGACCTCGGCCATGAACGCCCCGGTGTACATTCCAAGGCCAAGGGTGGCACTCCAGAATTCGAACCCGAAGGTGACGCCGAACATCTCGAAACCCAGATTGAAAACCCAGTCCCTGGCCACCTCGGGAAGCCCCATGGGGAAGGCGAAGTACCAGAAGAAAAGTTGTACCAGCAATGGCGTGTTGCGGAAAAATTCAACATATGCCGTGGAGAGCCAGCTCATTGGCCGGAACTTGGACAGACGGCCAAGCCCGAAAAATATACCCAACCCAAGGGCCAGGATGGAACTGACCACGGAAATGAAGACCGTTATCTTGACGCCCTTGAGCAGTTCCAGCCCGAAAACCTGCCCATAGGTGGGGTTTTTGGCGTACAGAACGCTCCAATCGAAAGCGTAGCCGAAATTGAAAACCCATCCCCAATAGTAGATCATGCCCACCATGAACAGCAGCAGGCTGATGATCTGCACCCATCTTTTTTCAAACCAAAAACGTATCATGTAGTGACTTCAAAAAGGCACGGGCCCGGTTGTCCGAGCCCATGCCATTAAGTTGCGGTTGTTCCCTTCAGCCTACGGCCACATTTCGATCTTTTCGGTCATGGGGAACTCATAGGCAGTTCCGGGACCGTACCACTTGTTGTAGATCTTCATGTAGGTGCCGTCCGTCCATATGTCCTGGATGGCAAAGTTCACGGCGTCGCGGAACTTGGAATCATCCTCGGGAAGGCCGATGCCGTAAGGTTCGTCGCTGATGAAATCGCCGATCAGCTCATACTTGCCGGGTTCCTTGGCGGCATAGCCCAGCAGGATGGTGGAGTCGGTGGACCATCCGGCAACACGACCCATCTGCAGGGCCTGGAAACATTCGGATTCCTTCTGAAAGGAAATCACGTTCTTGTCGGCCTTGTCGTCGCCCAGGGACTTCAGCTTGTTGCGGGCGTTGATTTCGGAAGTGGTGCCCTGCATGGAAGCAATTTTCTTGCCCTTCAGGTCGTTCCAGTCCTTGTACTTGCCCTTTTTGACCAGCACTTTCTGGCCGTCGAAAAAGTAGGTGATGGTGAAATCGATGGATTTGTCGCGTTCACGCTTGTGCGTCATGTTGGCTACGGACATATCAATGCGGCCCTGCTGCACAAAGGCGATACGGGTCTTGTTGTTGACGGGTACGCGATCCAGCTTGCAGCCGAGACGATTGGCAATTTCCTCGGCAATGTCCACGTCGAAGCCGACCCACTGGTTCTGGTCGTTGTAGAAGGCTCCGGGAATGGAGTCGGTCATGATGCCGGCACGCAGGACTTTGTCCTTCATGACCTTGTCGTAGGTTGCACCGGCCAGGGCCAGGGAAGCCGCTGCCATTACGAGCAGAGCGGCCAGAATGGAAGCTTTGACCATTCTCATGAATACACCCCTTTAGTTTGGTTGTTGAAAACTCGAGCAATCATCCCTTTCGAAAAGAAGATACGGCACTGACGGAGCCGTTTCCTCCTCCCGTTTTTCCATACACAGGCCCGGACTTGCCGGGCGGTTCATCATCCCTTGCCCGAACGTACGCGCCGCAGGTTGCCCAGTGATTCTCCAATCAGGCCGAGTAGGCCTAGTGGGAGAGAATCTTGCTGAGAAACTCCTTGGAACGGTCGGATTTCGGATTGGTGAAAAATTCTTCGGGCGTGTTTTCCTCCACCAGGATGCCTTCATCCATAAACACAACCCTGTCCGCCACCTCGCGGGCAAACCCCATCTCGTGGGTCACGCAGGCCATGGTCATGCCGTCGCGGGCAAGGGCCTTCATAACGTCCAGAACCTCGTTGATCATTTCAGGGTCCAGAGCCGATGTGGGCTCGTCGAAAAGCATGATTTTGGGGCGCATGGCCAAACCGCGGGCAATGGCCACCCGCTGCTGCTGCCCCCCGGAAAGCTGGGAAGGATAGGCATGGGCCTTGTCCGGAATATTGACCTTTTCCAACAGCTCCATGCCCAGGGCGTTGGCTTCGGAACGCCCCATTTTGCGGACCATCACCGGAGCCAGAGTCACGTTTTCCAGAACGGTCATATGCGGATACAGGTTGAATTGCTGAAAGACGAAACCGACCTCCGCCCGAAGCATGGTCAGGTTCAAGGTCATGTCGCCAAGGTTGGTCCCATCGACGGTGATGGTGCCTTTTTGAATGGGCTCGAGGCGGTTGATGCAGCGGATGAGGGTACTCTTGCCAGACCCGCTCGGACCGCAGATGACCACGACCTCGCCCTTGGTTATGTGCAGGTTGACATCCTGCAAAACGTGGTGTTCGCCATACCACTTGTTCACTTTCTCAAATCGGATCACTCGAAACTCCCGAAAACTCGATTACTGAATTCGCCTTGTTAACAAAATCAGACCCTTCCAACAAGCCAAGGCAGGAAAAACTTTGGCATTTTATCAAAATAAGCAAAAAAATATCTCTGTTTTTAATAAATACGGAACTTTCGAACCAGCTGTTCGCGATAAACGCATTGCCTTGACAGCAGGGGGGAAGAAGGGATTACAATATACATCGGGTTGTGCCCTTCCCTTGTCTGTAAATCTTTGCAATATACACATCCAGTGGTAACGCAACTTACGAGATTACGAGCGCAAAGGATCTCTAGCCTTATGGATGCATTCGTCTTTATGTTCGTCATAATTGCAATTGTTCTGGAATTGCTCTTTTTCCTTTCTCATTACGACAAGCACCGGAACAAACTTGCCAAGCGCAAATACGAATTCAGATTTCTGGAAACCAAAGTATCTGCAAAAATAGATGCTTTGAATGCCGAAGTGGAATTGCTGGAGCATGAAGCTGAAACAGCCCGAGCACAACTCAGCAGTGCTGAACACAATTCCGGAGTATAAATTCTGCCATGGTAATCGCCCTCTCCCTTCTTCTTCTCGTTGCCTGCTCATTGGGCTTCCTCTTCTTCAGCAAACAAATTGTGATATGGTACAATAAATCCCTGGCCGAAATAACAGCCAAGGAAGAAGCTCTGAGCACTGAATACAAGGAACTGAAAAAACGCAAAAACAGCTTGAAGTCTGAAATCCAAAACATTGAACAGAAAATTTTTCTTCTGAAAAACGACTGGATTGAGGCACCGGAAGAAACGCCGACACTCAAAAAAAATACCAAGTCTTCAGGCGAGGATGTTTCCCATTGGCTGCTCTCGTCCGGCAGGATAACCATGGAGCAACATCAAAAGGCCCAAAAGCTGACAGGAAAAGTCGCGCAGGACTTTGTGGAAACCTGCATTGTACTCGACTTTCTGGATGAAAAAACCATCAAAGAAGCCCGCCGCATCATGCGTACCGGGCAGCTCCCGCCTCGAGAAATAAAAGCCCCAAAATAGCCTTCCCGCCCCTTCTTCCATCTAAAGCAAAACAATTGCCTGTTCTGTGTGTTTGCCATACAGTACGCGGCTTCCCGTCAGATTTCGTCTGGTTTGCCCAGCGAATTTCGAACATCCCGGAGCGACATACGGAGCAGCCATGCAAACCAGAGAACTCAAAGCCGACGCACTCTTGATGATTACCGCCCTTATCTGGGGGGGGGCTTTCGTCGCACAACGGCTGGGAATGGACCATGTCGGACCATTCACCTTCAATGCCGTTCGGTTCGCCTTGGGCGCTGCGGCACTTGCTCCCATTGCCATGCGCAGCCACGGCACAAGGGGCGATGCGCTCTCGGGCTGGAAAGCCGCAGTTGGCAGCCTTGGCGCCGGAGCTCTGCTCTTTGCCGGGTCCTCACTCCAACAGATGGGCATCATCTGGACAACGGCAGGCAATGCCGGTTTCATTACGGGCCTTTATGTCGTTATCGTCCCCTTTCTGGGCCTGTTCTTCAGGCAGCGCCCGGGACTAGGCAGTTGGGTAGGCGTAGTCCTTGCCGTAAGCGGAATGTATTTTCTCAGCGTCACCAATGGTGGCATTGCCATGAACAAGGGTGACATCCTGGTCTTTGTAGGTGCATTTTTCTGGGCCGGGCATGTTTTGCTGCTCGGCTGGCTGGCACCACGCATGAATCCTATCCGCCTGTCCTGTGTGCAATTCGCCTGCTGCTCCGTGCTTAGCTTTTTCGTAGCCCTGCCAACGGAAACATTTACCCTAACCGGGTTGTACGGCGCTGCCGGTCCCATCCTCTACGGCGGGCTCATGAGCACCGGCGTAGCCTATACCCTGCAGGCCGTTGCCCAGCAGGACGCCCCACCCACCCACGCAGCCATCATCCTGAGCCTGGAAGGCGCATTCGCAGCCCTCACAGGCTGGATAATCCTCGACGAAATGCTCACACCCCGAGCCCTGGCAGGCTGCGCCCTGATCTTTGCCGGAATAGTCACTGCGGAATTGGCTCCCAACCGAACTCCAAGCCAAGCAGAATAGGTTTTTTGAAGAATGTTCAAGACGTTCTAAAAAAAGCTTGCCGTCATGTTAACTTTTATATACAAGATAAACACGATATGAACATGGAGTGACGTGTGACAATATTTGATGAATTTTACAGCAGGATTCGCAAGGCCACCGGCCTGCAGACACAGCAGGAGCTGGCAGCCCTGTTGGGCGTGAATCGTTCGGCCATCACCCAGGCAAAAAAGCGGGGAGCAGTGCCGGAACGCTGGATTCTCAAAGTTTCACGCGACATGGGACTGAGCCCGGACTGGTTGGAAAACGGACGCGGCCCCGAACGCATGCCATCCGGAGCGGCTTACGGCACAAATGACGACGACTTTGAGCGTGTGCCCAAAGTACGGGCCAGGTTGTGTGCCGGTGGCGGCTCGTTCGAAACCGGAGGCGACATTGAGGGCTTCTACTCCTTTCGCCGGGAGTGGCTCCGCCGCAAGGGTAACAGCGGCCGGATGGTCCTTATGGATGTGTTCGGCAACTCCATGGAACCGGAAATCCGCGAGGGCGATACCGCCCTGCTGGACCAGGCCCAAAAAGACATCATCGCAGGCGGTATCTATGCCGTGGGCCTGGAAGACACGGTAATGCTCAAACGGGTAGAAAAAAGACCCGGCGTGCTTGTACTGCTGAGCGACAATGTCGACTACTCCCCCATTTATCTGCGCGGGGAGGAAATCGACCAGTGCCGTATCATCGGCAAGGTGGTCTGGGTCTGCCGGGAATACCGCTAAAAGCAGAGCAACAGATGTTGCCTGCGAAACAAGAGCAAGCCGGGACAACAACCGGCAGGGTGAGCGCCAACCGCCAAAAGAGAAGCCAAAGCAGCTGGCTGAACAGGCAAAAGGGGCAAAAGGACTGGAGGTCTGAAGCCATGGATCTTTTGAAGAGACAAGTCCTTTAAAAAAGAACGGTTAGAAGCGAGATATTTTTTTGCCCTTCAGGTTTATATAAATAAACAAAAAGATAGCAAACGCAACACGAGGAGAACATCATGCAACGCAGAACGTGCCAATGCGGACGGGACATCTGGGTACAGTACAAAAAAGGACGCTTTGCGGTCTTTTGGCTGATGAGCATTGAGTTCGGAAAAACCGTGCATCGTTGCCCCGATTGTGGACGCCGCCTGGACATCGACGAACTCGACTAGTGTTGATGACCGCGGCCTGAAATAACTTCTCAGGTTCGCTCATGCCGCTTCCGGAAGTTCTCCAATTTCTGGTCGCGCCTAAGGGACATGCTCAAGACAGGACATCCCAAAATGGGACATGCCCAAGACGGGATATGCCGGAGCGAAACATGCCGTGTGGAGTGCTGTATTTTTGTGAAACGGATGTGCAGTCGAGACACGAGTCTGTCCGGCACACTACAAAGCGTATTTGTGAAGGATCAGGTCTCAAAAACAGAGGCAAGACCTACAACGGGCCCGCTCCTGAGAGCCCAAATGCCCAAATGCCCAAGAGAAACACACGGTTTGTACGACGCAAGGGGAACGATGAGCTGTCCCGGTGGTGGTGAATTGCTGTTGTTTTTACAATAGACGACAGCAGGCAGCTCTGCATTACGCAGCTCCACGAGCAGAACATTTGCTGGCATCCGCTGCACCCAAAAGTTTCAGTGCGCGAACAGGCTGTGATGGTGCCACGTTCACAGATTGCTAGTAGCGGATTAGCGGCCCGAAAGAGCTATTCGGAATCATGCAAAGGGAATGATGAAGGCTCTCAGCAAATCATAATTTTCTTTTTTGTCCTATTCCTTCCTGCAGGGCACCTTTGGCTTCCGTGGAATGGCCCCTCCGCCCGCCAAAGGTGCCTCCCTTATTTGGCTCGATGAAGTTCCTGTACTCGGCCGCTTAGCTTTCTGTTTTCTGCCCGAGCAAAAGCCACCCACTCCCAAGGTCTACCAAAGCAAGCTTTGGCAATCTTCAGCTCCCTGGCTCTCCGTTTCCCCAAAAGCAAGGGAGTATCCCAGCTCTGTGGGACTCCATGTGGGAATCATAGTGCACATGTCCTTTGCTTTGAACGGGAAGTAACTCGCTGGACCCCCAAAATAGGTCGCCGGAACATTTCCATTCCCTTCATTCTGATGCTGCTTCATCCCATGCTGCGGTCCGTCCCCCGAACAAAATCATTTTTCCCATTCGCCTTGTCCCGATCGCCCCACTATCTGGGCTCCTTTTGCTCTCTTTTCCGTTTTGGCTTTCAAGTAATTTCTTTTGCAAAGTGGTGAGTAAAATGATTGACATAAAGTTCACACAACTATATCTAAATTAAATGATATTTGATTAATCTTTAACCAAAGCTCGCGAGAAACGGAAGACGGTGCAAATCCGTCGCAGACGCGCTGCCGTAACCGGAAAGTACGCCCGCCTCTTCACTGGTTTTGCCGGGAAGGAGAGACAAAATGGCATGTTGGTCAGCCAACGCACCGGAAGCCGGAAGACGCCTCGCCAGCACGAAACAAGGCCCCGCGATATGGGCTGGAAAACTATGCCGAAGCAGACAGGATTTGCTGTTGACGGAAACAGCGTGATAAAGAAAGCCTTTTCGTCGACACAAAGCACCACGTATGTAATCGTGGAACAAAATCTCCCATGCCCGGCATGCACCAGGAGCACAGCGAAGCATTTGGCCGGATTGGCCGGATAGTTCGTGGCATCCTCACACTCCAGCAGATCGCTCCGCATTTTCACGATTTTCGACCGCGCCGGAAAAGCCACACCGGCCCCGAAACCGAACACAGGAATGCTTATTCATTCCACGGAGGAGCACATGCGTACACATTCTCTGGGATTCCCCCGCATTGGACGTGACAGGGAACTCAAAAAAGCCATGGAAGCCTTTTGGCGAAAATCCATCAGCCAGGACGAACTCCTCAATGCAGGAAAGGAACGGCGCCTGGAAAACTGGAAGATTCAAGCCGAAGCAGGTCTTGACCTCGTACCCGTTGGAGACTTCTCCTTCTACGACCACATGCTGGACACGGCAGTCACGCTCGGCTGCATTCCACAACGCTTTGGCTCGCCGGACTGCGACGCCGACCTTGAGGCCTATTTCCAGCTTGCCCGTGGAGGCGACCACCTCCCTGCCATGGAAATGACCAAATGGTTTGATACCAACTACCACTATATTGTTCCTGAAATTGCTCCCTACCAAAAATTTTCACTTTCCTCGTCCCGCCTGTTCGCACAAGTCCAGGAGGCCTTGGATGCCGGACTGAAGCCCAAGGCAGTTCTCCCCGGCCCCTTCACGTTCCTCCACCTGGCGAAGTCCACCCGGCCGGACTACGATAAATGGAACGCACTCGACGACTGTCTTGCCGTGTATGGGCAAATCGTGGAACGTCTTTCCCAGAGCTGCGAGTGGATTCAGATCGACGAGCCTATTCTCTGCTTGGACACTCCCCCCGGCTTTTCGCAACGTTTTGTCGACGCCTACACAAGACTGCAACAGCACTGCGCCCCGGCCAAAATTCTTCTGGCAACCTATTTCGGAGCCATCGACGACAAACTCTCCTTGCTGACCGCTCTGCCCACAGCCGGGCTGCATATAGACCTTGTTCGCGCTCCGCAGCAGCTCAACGCCGTAGCCAAAACCCTTCCCAAGGACAAATTCCTCTCCCTCGGCCTTGTGGATGGCCGCAACATCTGGAAAACCGGACTTCCTGCTGCCGATAAAAAAAAACGTCAGGCTGCCGAAATCCTGGGCAATGACCGCCTCCTTATTGGCTCCTCCTGCTCCCTCCTTCACTGCCCCGTGGATTTAAACTCCGAAACAACCCTCGCCCCTGAAATCAAAAACTGGATGGCCTTTGCTGTCCAGAAATGCAGCGAAATAGCAACACTTGGCAAAGCAGCCTCGGGTATAGATGTAACAGCCGCATTCGCCCAAAGCGACGCAGCCGCTGTAAGCAGAGCCACAAGTCCCAAGGTCGTCAACCTTGGCGTACGCCAACGGGTGGACGACATCACCCCGGACATGGCCAGCAGAAAATCTCCATTTGCCGAGCGCATCCGGCTGCAGAAAGACAGACTCCAACTGCCACAACTGCCCACAACAACCATTGGATCGTTCCCGCAAACTTCGGAAATACGTGCGACCCGCCGTCAAAGAAAAATCGGAGAACTCGACGAGTCCGCATACATAACAGCCATGCAGAGTGCCATAACCGAGTGCATCCATGAGCAGGAGACCCTCGGCCTGGACGTGCTTGTCCATGGCGAGCCCGAACGCAACGACATGGTCGAATACTTTGGCGAGCAGCTGGATGGCTTTTGCTTCACAACCAACGGCTGGGTGCAGAGCTACGGCAGCCGCTGTGTAAAGCCGCCCGTTATTTACGGCGACGTGCACAGGCCCCGCCCCATGACCGTAAGCTGGACGACGTATGCCCAAAAGCAAACCGCCAAGCCTGTCAAAGGCATGCTGACCGGGCCGGTCACCATCCTCTGCTGGAGCTTTGTGCGCGACGACCAGCCACGGAGCCAGACCTGCCGCCAGATCGCCCTCGCCATTCGCGATGAAGTGACCGATCTGGAAAAAGCCGGAACTGCCATC
The DNA here is from genome assembly GCF_049723905.1 of Desulfovibrio sp. 7SRBS1. NCBI lineage: Bacteria > Pseudomonadati > Thermodesulfobacteriota > Desulfovibrionia > Desulfovibrionales > Desulfovibrionaceae > Desulfovibrio > Desulfovibrio sp. 7SRBS1. The sequence continues at coordinate 1,679,701 of NZ_JBJKFD010000001.1, forward strand.
ATCCAGATAGACGAACCCGCCCTGCGCGAGGGCCTTCCACTGCGCAAGCAGGATTGGCAGGAATATCTGGACTGGGCCGTGCAAAGCTTCAAGCTGGCAACATGCAGTGTGGACGACACAACGCAAATCCACACCCATATGTGCTACAGCGAATTCAACGAAATCATCGAATCCATTGCCGCGCTGGATGCCGACGTCATCAGCATAGAGGCCAGCCGCAGCAACATGGAGCTTCTCGATGCCTTTGCCCGCTTCCACTACCCCAATGAAATCGGGCCCGGAATTTGGGACATTCACAGCCCCCGCGTTCCACCTCTGAAAGAAATGGTCAGCCTGCTGCATAAGGCGCTCGACGTTATCCCCGCCGAACGTTTGTGGATGAACCCGGATTGCGGTCTCAAAACCAGGGATTGGCCCGAAACCAGGGCGTCACTGGCCAATATGGTCGCAGCCGCCCGCGCCCTGCGCAAATAACAAAAGGCCGGGGAGGGATCGTCCTTTCCCGGCCTCTTTTTTCCTCCCATGCGGAACGTACTTGCCGTCCGCCCTCCACACCGTTAAAATAGCCCCATGGAAGACAATTACAAATCCCGCACCCAGCTGAAAAAGGAAATGACCGCACTGCAGGAGATGGGCAAGACCTTGATAAAAATGCCCGATTCCCGCCTTAAGGCCATGAACCTCCCCCCGGAGCTTGCCCAAGCCGTACGCGACGCCAAGACCATAACAAAGCACGAAGCCGTGCGGCGCCAAATGCAGTACATCGGCAAGCTCATGCGCGACATAGATCTGGAGGAAATCCAGGAACACCTCGACGCCTGGGACCAGGGCCGGGCCGTGGTAACGCAGGCCTTTCAACAGGCCGAGTCCTGGCGTGACCGACTCGTCAGCGGCGACATGGGTGCGCTTGAAGAAATTCTGGAGCAGTATCCCCTCGCCGACCGGCAACAGCTCCGCACACTGGCGCTCAATGCCAAACGCGAACGCGAAAAGAATAAACCGCCACACGCGTTTCGGGCCCTCTTTCGGACAATCAAGGAGCTGAAAGAGTAATCAACACCAGAGGCGCTGCCTCTGGACTCCGCCAGGGGCATCATGCCCCTGGACCCGCAAGCTTGCCAACGAAAACTCCCCATAAGCGTAACGCTTATGGGGAGTTTTCGTTGGCAAAACGGCCTAATCAATTCAGATTAATACGAAATATAAACGGCTACTTAAAAAGGTACGAGAGCAAGGCATAAAAAGAACTCAAGGCCGACGCGTATTTCCTGATACGCGAGGATTTGGGTTCTTTGAAATAACGACGCTATCGTACTTTTTTCAGCAGCCGAAATATTGAAAAATTCTGGAAGGGGGAGCGCGAGGGGGAGAACCTCTTTCAAGAGGTTTCCCCCTCGCACATTCCTTATAAAACTGCTCTACCTATTCGAAAAAGTCTTGGTCAGCGATTTCGATCTTGGCAGTGGAGCGCAGGTTGGCAAGATAGGATTGGAACATCTGCTGCTGCTTCCGGGAGGACAGGGTTTCCATCCACGCGGCTTGCTGCTTTTCCCATTCGCTAAGCGGAGCCGGAACCACGATTTCCGTCTTGGCTATAAAAGCGCCTTCCGGGGTCTCGTAGGCATCGGGCAGCCACTGGTTTTCCGGAGTCGTGAAAGCGGCTTCGACAAAAGCCTGATTCTGACCAATGCCGTCCACGTAACCGGAACGGGTAAACTCGTTGGTCACCTTCAGCTTATTGTCCAGCTTCTTCATGGCCTTTTCAGCCGTGGCCTTGTCCTTGAGTTCAGCCAGGGTGGAACGAGCGGCTTCCAGGGCCTGCTTTATACCGCCCTGCCGCTTGAGTTCATTGATGACGTCGTCTTTGACTTCATCCAAAGGCTTGGTGGAAGCGGGCTTGTCTTTGGTCTTGGCGGCCAAAAGATAACCTACGCCAATAGCCACGGGAGTTTCAGTGGCTCCACCCTCGTTCAGTGCAAAGATAGCGTTCACCGCTTCTTCGTCCAGTCCATCAAGAGCACGGGCCTGGGCGCGGTCCACCAGTCCGGTGGAATGCAGGGGAAGCTTGAGTTCCTTGGCAATTTTGGAAAGGGGTTCGTCAAGGGTCAGACGCGCGGTAGCTTCGTCCATCAGGTCGGCCATGGACTCGGCAGCCTTGTCCTGGGCCAACTTCAGACGAATATCCTCTTTCACATCTTCCAGCGGGGCAATGCCCTTCTCCTTCTTGTCCTCGACAAGAATCAGGTGCCAACCGAAAGGAGTGCGGACAGGCTCGGAAACAATGCCGGGCTTGAGGCTGAAAGCCACCTCTTCGAACTCCGGAACCATCATACCGCGATTGAACCAGCCGAGTTCACCACCGCGGACCGAACTCGGTCCTTCGGAGTCGCTTTCCGCGACTTTGGCGAAGTCTTCGGGCTTCTTGATTTTATTGCGAATGGCTTCAATGCGCTTGTGCGCCTTTTCCACGTCGGCTTCGGATGCGGCCTTGTCGACCTTCACCAGGATGTGGCGGGCCTTGACCTGCTCGTCCTGATCATAAGCGGCCTTGTTCAGGTCGTAGTAGCTGATGATGTCGGCGTCACTGATGCTGGCGGGATCGGCCAGGGACTCGGGCGAGAAGATGATGTAGTCGGCTTCCACGGCCTGGGGAATGGCGTAGCGGGCCGAATTTTCATCGTAGAACTTCTGGATGTCCTTGTCCGTGGGCTTCACTTCACTTTCATAGTCTTTGCCGGAAAACATGGCGTAGCGCGCCGTGCATTTTTCCGTGGCAAAGTTGAAATATTCCCGAGCTTCGTCTTCCGTAACCTCGGCAGCCGAGGATATGTAAGTACGCAACGTGGTAAGAAGCTGCTGCTGGCGCATGTCGGCTTCGAACTGGGAGGGCGTAAGGCTGTTGGCCCGCAGAACCCGGACGTACTGTTCCTGGTCGAATTTTCCGTCCTTCTGAAAGGCGGGAATGGCCAGGATAGCTTCCTGAATCGATTCGTTCGCCGGATGGATCCCCAACTTTTCGGCTTCCTGCCGCATCAGAATGAGGTCGGCCACCTGGCTGAGCACCTGCCGTTTCAGTCCCATCTGCTTGATGAGATTCTCATCCAGCTTGGGCATCTGGGAACGAAGGCGGTCCACAGTCTGCTTGTACCTGTCAATGAATTCATGCCGGGATACGGGAGTTTCATTGACGTAGGCGATGGCTCCGCCCCTTTGGTGGTTGAACGAGTAGCCGAACGTAATGATGAACGCCAGGATGATCACGGCAAAAAGCACCTTGATCAGCCAGCTTTGGGAATTGCGCCGCAGAATATCAAGCATGGGTCGGGAACTCCGCTTGGGTTATTGTGTTTTTTTCACGGCGTTGAGCAGTCCACCTGCCCGGATCACGCCGAGTTCGTATTCGGAAAGGTCGTTGACAACCGGGATGGTTTCGCCGTTTTCCAGAACAAGGTCAACCTGGCCGCCCGGAGTAATTTCTCCAGCCGGGATGGTCAGCTTGCTGCCCAGTTCCACGCGGTCGTAGTCGGCCTTGTCGGCAAACAGCAACGGCAGAATGCCGAAGTTCACCAGGTTGGCGCGGTGAATGCGGGCCAAGGACTTGACCAGCACGGCACGTACGCCGAGGTGGCGGGGAGCCAGGGCCGCATGTTCGCGGCTGGAGCCCTGCCCGTAGTTTTCGCCGCCCACAATGATGCCGCCGCCCATGGATTCGATGCGGGAGACGAATTCTTCGTCCACACGGCTGAACACGTGGCGGCTGATAGCCGGAATGTTGGAACGCAGGGCCGTAATTTCGGCTCCGGCAGGCATGATATGGTCGGTGGTGATGTCGTCGCCGACCTTGAGGGCGCAGGCCGCTTCAATGGATTCGGGCAGAACATCAAATTTTTCCAGGGGCACGATATTGGGGCCGCGCTTCACTTCCACGTCCTGCCCATTTTCCGGCGGGAAAACAAACATGTGGCGGATGGAAGGCGGATTGTCCGGCAGCACGGGCTTGGCAGGAGCCTCGCCCCACTTGGCCGGATCGACGAATGCGCCCCGGATGGCGGTCTGGGCAGCGGTCTGGGGGCTGACCAGATAGACCTTGGCGTCCTTGGTGGCGCTGCGGCCTTCAAAGTTTCGGTTGTAGGTACGGGCAGAGACGCCGCCGCTTACAGGCGAGCCGCCCATGCCGATACAGGGGCCGCAGGAACATTCCAGCAGACGCGCACCAGAATCGATGATGTCTTCCAGAATGCCTTCGCGGGCCAACAGTTTCACCACCTGCTTGGACCCCGGAGAGACGAGCAGATCGGTCTCGGGGTTGACGCGCTGTCCCTTGAGCAGAGTGGCCGTGTTCTTCATGTCGATGTAGGACGAGTTGGTGCAGGAACCGATGCAGACCTGATCCACCTTCATGCCGTCCAGTTCGCGAATGGAGATGCGACGGTCGGGCATGTGCGGTGCGGCAGCCAGAGGTTCCAGGCTGGACAGGTCGATTACCACTTCCTCGTCGTAAACGGCGCCTTCGTCGGCGGCCAACGGGGTGTAGTCGTCTTCACGCCCCATGGCTGCGAGGAATACGCGGGTCTGTTCGTCCGAGGGGAAGATGGAGGTGGTGGCTCCGAGTTCCGCGCCCATGTTGGTGATGACGGCACGCTCGGGCACGGTCAGAGTAGCCACGCCGGGACCGCCGTATTCAAAGATCTTGCCCACGCCGCCCTTCACGGACAGCTCGCCCAGCAGATAAAGGATGACGTCCTTGGCAGACGCCCAGCCCTGGAGCTGGCCTTCCAGACGCACCCGCACCACTTTGGGACAGGGCATGGTGTAGGGCTGTCCGGCCATGGACAGGGCCACGGACAGACCGCCGGCACCAATGGCCAAACAACCTACGCCGCCCGCAGTGGGGGTGTGGCTGTCGGAGCCAATGAGGGTAGCGCCGGGCTTGGCGAAATTTTCCAGGTGCAGTTGATGGCAAATGCCCAGGCCAGCAGGCGAAAAGACAATGCCGTAGCGTTCGGCCACACTGCGCAGAAAGCGGTGGTCGTCCGGGTTGCGAAAGCCCATCTGCAAGGTGTTGTGGTCTACGTAGCTGACGGAAAGGTCGGTCTGCACGCGGTCCACACCCATGGCCTCGAACTGAAGATAGGCCATGGTGCCTGTCGCGTCCTGGGTCAGGGTCTGGTCGATACGCAGGCCGATGTCCTTGCCCGGTTCCACCGAACCGTTCACCAAGTGGGCGTCGAATATTTTGCGAACAAGGGTCTTGGTCATAAGAATCCTCCGGAAATCATCGTATGTACACTTGCAGCGGATACCATTCCATTTTTTGGAGAAAGCCACATCCGCGGCACAACGGCACAGACTTTCCCACAGCATGTCCGGCAACGGAAGCCACCGGAAATTCCGCTGTTAACAACAGAGCCGAAAGCATCTTTCGGCCCTGCCGTTTCAAACTATTGAATCAGGGGATTGGCAGGGTCGGCAAGCAGGCTGACCGCGTCTTCGCCGTAGCCCAGCGAAAGCCGTTTGATCTTCTGCTGCACGGCAAGGATCTCAACCTTCAAACGCATCCTGTCCTGACGCATTTCGTGAATTTCCTTGGCAAACGTCTTGCCGGCAGGAATATCCTCTTCCTGCATCAGGCGTTTCACCTCGCCGTCCAATTCCTTGAGCCGCGCCTCGAATACAGCACTTTCCTGCTGCAACTCGGCTATGCGTTCACCGGCGCTATCGGACACGAATCCGCCGCCGTTTTTTTGCATCATCTTTGGGTGCTTCCCTTTGCTTCACCAGCTTGCCCGTCACATGGGGAAGCCGATTGTAGAAGTTCCAGAAACCGGGCCACACCTCACCCATCACACCGGGATTTTCCAGGGCGGCTCCAGGGCGAACCATGGAGGCCAGGCCAAGGGAAAAACCGGCCAGGGCGTCAGGAGCCATCCACGCACCGGGGGCTTCGTGGGAGAACCCAGGTTCCACTTTCAGGCGGCCGGAGTCGTAGGAAGAAATTTTGCCCAGGCAATGGAGCATGGATTCCAGGATGGTTTCCGGATATTCCACTCCTTCCAGCTCGATGATCGCCCCCTGCGGCATGGCGCAGGCCAGGGCCGCTGCCAGGGGAGCCAGATCGGCAAACCTCGGAGCAAGTGTCACCCGTCCCGAAGGTTTGTTGTGGGTAACGCCCAGGGCATTCTTTTCCTCGGAAAGGTTCAAGTTGCAGGCACGCAGCATATCCAACCCGGCCTGCAGAACCGGCTGGTCCGCGTCGAACTTGCCGCTCAGCCGCACCCGGCCCTGGCGAAATGCGCCCATGGCCAGAATGTGGGAGGTCAGCAGCGGGTCCATGGCAAGGAACGGCTTGGACGCGACTTTCGGGGTTCCGGGAGCAACACGCACCCGGCCGGGCTCGACCACCACGTCCATGCAGGCGTCCTTCAAAACCGAAACCGCATCCATAACGGCTCTGCCTACGGCGCTGTCGGCTTCGAAATTGACGCACAGCCCTTTCTCATAGGTCCAGGCAACCAGAGTCAATGCTCCGGCCAGAACAGGTTCGACCGTCTCATCCAAAAAGATTTCCTCGGCCATTGGCGCGCCGCATTCCAACCGGGCAGGCAGGCCAATGTTGCTTGTGCCTAAAGGCGCAAGCCTCGCTCCGAGCATGTTCAGCAGCTTGTTCTGACCACGCAAATCGAGCAGCTTGAGAGGCCCTGCTCCGCTCAGGCGGCAGGTGCCGGGATAAGCCAGCGCCAGTGCTATACTATAATATATGGCCTCGGGACTTTCCCCGGCGTAAATCAGCTTGCCCTCAAAGGCCAGCTCACGGGGTTCTCCCAGCACAAGGCTGTCGCCTTCCCAGGAGACCGCCCCGCCCAGGGTGTTCAGCACTTTGGCCAGATCGATCAGATTGTCGGAAAGAAGGCAGTTGTCCAGACGCATTTCCACCCCGGCTGCCGTGGCCAGAACGGCCTGCATGGCGGCCAGCGTAGGTGCCACCGGACCAGCGGCATCAACATCCAGAGAACCGGGCCTGGGAGTGAGAAAAAATGCATTTTCCGCCCGCACCGGAGCGTCTGCAGCTTCATAGCCGAGCGAGTTGAGCATGACGAAAAACTGCCGTGCGGTGCGAGGCTTGAATCCTCCGGCGCGGCAATGCTTTTCCCATACGCTCCAAAAACGTTTTTCCTGGGCGGCCTCGGCCACCGGGAGTTTCTTCGAACGCCGTGTGCTGGCGGCACGGGAAAGCAATCGGGTGCGTCGCTGCATAAGTTCCAGCAACTGCTCATCGAGCCCCATGATTTCCTCAGTCAGGCTGGGACCACGTGATGGCCCGGCGGGTGTCTTGTATGGATAGTTTGGCATGTACCTTCGCTCTACATATAAAATAGGGAAACAGAGTGCATAGCCTGAAACGCCACCGGGAGCAAGCTTTGCAGGAAGCAACGGCCCGCAAGGAACGCCGAAGACCGGCTTGGGCGAGAGGGTAGCATTCCCTTCCTGAGAAGCAAATATAAAACTGAATTTTACCAAGCCGTTCCGGCGGACTTGACATTTTGTTGTATTTTTCACAAGTAAAGGTTCCTTCACAAAACATAGTGGCGGTATCCGGGGAGCATGGCGCATCGGTGTACCCAAAAAAGGGTACGCATCCCCGACCCAACTGCTGGCCGACGAAACGTTATTCGTCGCCGCAGCGATATTTGGACAAAGGACACCTACTTTAATTTAAAGGAGACTCACGCATGTCTACACTGGTTCCTCCTCATGGTGGTAAAGGCCTCGTTTGCTGCCTGCTCGAAGGCGCTGAACTTTCCGCAGAACAGAAGAAAGCCGAAGGCCTGAAGCAGCTTGAAATTTCCGCTCGTGCCAAGGGCGACCTGATCATGATGGGTATCGGCGGCTTCTCTCCGCTGAACGGCTTCATGGGCAAGGAAGACTGGAAAGGCGTTTGCGAAAAATTCCTGATGGCCGACGGCACGTTCTGGCCGGTCCCCGTGACCCTCGACACCAATGACGAAGACGTCAAAGTTGGTGACGAAGTCGCCCTGGTTCGCGAAGGCACCGTCTACGCGACCATGAAGATTGAAGAAAAGTACGAAATGACCGAAGCCGACAAGAAGTGGGAAAGCGAAATGGTCTACAAAGGCCATGGCGAAGACTCCGAACGCTTCTGGGACGTAGCGCTGGAAGACCACCCCGGCGTGAAAATGGTCATGGCTCAGGGCAAGTTCAACCTGGCCGGCCCCGTGAAAGTGCTCTCCGAAGGCGACTACGCCGAGCGTTTCCCCGGCGTATACCTGACTCCGAAACAGCTCCGCGCCCAGATGGAAGAAAAGGGCTGGTCCAAGGTTGCCGCTCTGCAGCTGCGTAACCCCATGCACCGCTCCCACGAATATCTGGCCAAGATCGCTGCCGAAACCTGCGACGGCGTGGTTATCCACTCCCTGATCGGCAACCTGAAGCCCGGCGACATCCCCGCTGAAGTCCGCATCAAGTGCATCCAGACTCTGATCGACGGCTACTTCGTGGGCGACAATGTCATCAACGCCGGTTACCCCCTCGACATGCGTTATGCTGGTCCCCGTGAAGGTCTGCTGCATGCCACCTTCCGTCAGAACTACGGCATCAACAACATGCTGATTGGCCGTGACCACGCTGGCGTGGGCGACTTCTACGGTCTGTTCGAAGCTCAGGAAATCTTCGACAAGATCCCCTACCAGACCGAAGAATGCCCCGAACCCGGCAAGGCTCTGCTTTGCGAACCCATGAAGATTGACTGGACTTTCTACTGCTACAAGTGCGACGGCATGGCTTCCCTGCGTACATGCCCCCACGGCAAGGAAGACCGCGTCATCCTGTCCGGCACCAAGCTGCGTAAGGCTCTGTCCGAAGGCGCTGATGTACCGGATCACTTCGGTCGTGAAGAAGTCCTCACCATCCTGCGCGCCTACTATGAAGGCCTGACCGAAAAGGTCGAGATCAAGATGCAGGGTGCCGCTTCCGGCGACGTAATGAAGTAGGCTCAGGCCACTTCTCTCTTGCATATACAACGGAGGTCCCCAGGGGCCTCCGTTTTTTTTATGCAGAAAACTTTACTGCGGCTCATTTCGACTTCTTCCAGCCCTCCCCCCTTGTTCCAATGCGTCCGACGGCCATTTTTTTGCTTCCGCCAGGCAGCACCTGCATGTGCTTTACGCTTTTTTTCACAAAAATACCTTGCATTCCCCAGCCCGAAATTATAGTAATTAGCCGCTACTCCCGAATAAGGTGACGCGACTTTCCTCTTAAAAGTTCGTGTATTTGCAACTTAAAAAGATGCAATATACGATTTTATGGAGGTCTGGGCGGCGTTGGATTGGGTTTTCCGAATGCGGCATCTACGGATGCTGGTGTCTCCTATTGCAGGTTAGTAGTATGCGGCAAGGCGCTTGTAACATATTTCACTTTCTCCTTGACAGCACACTTGCCGCTCGTTACTTTACGCACAAGCCAAGACACATGTGCTTAGCACAAACAGTTTCACAAATGGGTTACCGTAGAATGATTAATCACTTTGCGTACACATACTGTACTTTCGCCGTCCGTCGGCAAGTGTTGTGTACCAGTGAGGTCTTCTAAAGATACGGCAAGAAAAGCAGGTATGCGCCCATAAGCGCTTCCTGTTTTTTTTCTATATGTTGCTGTGGCGAGTTAGGACAAAACTTAAATTCCTTTTTTAGGAGGTACAAATCATGCCTACATTTGTAGATCCGAGCAAATGTGACGGCTGCAAGGGTGGCGAGAAGACCGCTTGCATGTACATCTGCCCGAACGATCTCATGATCCTGGACCCCGAGGAAATGAGGGCCTTCAACCAGGAACCCGACGCTTGTTGGGAATGTTATTCCTGTGTGAAGATCTGCCCCCAGGGCGCCATTTCCGCACGTCCTTATGGTGACTTCGCTCCTATGGGTGGTACTTCCATTCCGATGCGCTCCGCTGAAGATATCATGTGGACCGTCAAGTTCCGGAATGGCAACGTCAAACGTTTTAAGTTCCCCATCCGCACCACGCCGGAAGGCTCCATCAAGCCTTACGACGGAAAGCCTGAAGCTGGCGATCTGGAAAGCGAACTGCTTTTCACCGAAACCAAGCTGGCCGAGCCCAAAGAAGTTCTCGGCAAGAAGTTCCCCATCACTGACGACAGCAAGTCCCAGTGCTGGATGGACCTGCCTTGTGAAGAAGGCGCCAACAGGTAACCACGGATAAGGAGGAACATTAAAATGCCTACCATTCCTGTTAAAATAGCTTCTCAGGGTGTTCCCGTTGCGGAACCCGAAATTGTCGAACTCGACACCGACATCCTTATGGTCGGTGGCGGCATGGGTTGCTGCGGCGCTGCTTTTGAAGCATGCCGTTGGGGCGACCCGCTCGGACTGAAGATCCTGCTGTGTGACAAAGCCGCTCTGGAACGTTCCGGTGCTGTTGCTCAGGGTCTGTCCGCCATCAACACCTACCTCGGCGACAACGATGCTGACGACTACGTCCGCATGGTCCGTACCGACCTGATGGGCCTGGTTCGCGAAGACTTGATCTTCGACCTCGGCCGTCACGTTGACGACTCCGTCCATCTCTTTGAAGAGTGGGGCCTGCCCTGCTGGATCAAAGGCGACGACGGCCACAACCTCGACGGTGCTGCCGCCAAGAAAGCTGGCAAAAGCCTGCGCAATGGCGACCCCTGCGTCCGTTCCGGCCGCTGGCAGATGATGATCAACGGTGAGTCCTACAAGTGCATCGTTGCTGAAGCTGCCAAGAACGCCCTGGGCGAAGAACGCTACATGGAACGTGTTTTCATCGTGAAGATGCTGCTCGACGCCAACGATTCCAATCGTATTGCTGGCGCTGTGGGCTTCTCCACTCGTGAAAACAAAGTATACGTGATCAAGTGCAACGCAGCTATCGTGGCTTGCGGCGGCGCTGTTAACGTGTACCGTCCCCGCTCCACCGGTGAAGGCATGGGTCGTGCATGGTACCCCGTGTGGAACGCTGGTTCCACCTACACCATGTGTGCTCAGGTTGGCGCCGAAATGACCATGATGGAAAACCGTTTCGTACCCGCTCGTTTTAAAGACGGTTACGGTCCGGTCGGTGCTTGGTTCCTGCTCTTCAAGGCCAAAGCCACCAACTACAAGGGCGAAGACTACTGCGAAACCAACCGCGCCATGTTGAAGCCCTACGAAGATCGCGGATACGCCAAGGGTCACATCATTCCGACCTGCCTGCGTAACCACATGATGCTTCGTGAAATGCGCGAAGGTCGCGGTCCCATCTACATGGACACCAAGACTGCCCTGCAGACCACTTTCGAAAAACTCTCCCCCGAGCAGCAGAAGCACCTCGAATCTGAAGCATGGGAAGACTTCCTCGACATGTGCGTTGGTCAGGCCAACCTGTGGGCTTGCCAGAACATCGAACCCGAAAAGAGCGGTTCCGAAATCATGCCTACTGAGCCTTATCTGCTCGGTTCGCACTCCGGCTGCTGCGGCATCTGGGTTTCCGGTCCCGATGAAAAATGGGTTCCCGAAGAATACAAGATCAAAGCCGACAACGGTAAGATCTACAACCGTATGACCTCGGTCAACGGTCTGTTCACCTGCGCTGACGGCGTTGGCGCTTCCGGCCACAAGTTCTCCTCCGGCTCCCACGCTGAAGGCCGCATCACCGGCAAGCAGGCTGTGCGCTGGTGTGTCGACCACAAGGATTTCAAGCCCGCTCTGAAGCAGTCCGCTGCTGATCTGTGCAAAGAAATCTACGCTCCGGTCGAAAACTTCAAGGCTGGCTCCGCTGCCTCCACCGACCCGATCATCAACGATCAGTACATCACCCCGCGCAACTTCATGATGCGTTTGGTGAAAGCCACCGACGAATACGGCGGTGGTGTCGGCACATACTACACCACTTCCGCCAGCCTGCTCGAGACCGGTTTCAACCTGCTCGATATGCTGGAAGAAGACTCCAAGAAGCTGGCCGCTCGCGACCTGCACGAACTGATGCGCTGCTGGGAGCAGTTCCACCGTCTGTGGACTGTACGCCTGCACATGCAGCACATTCACTTCCGTGAAGAATCCCGCTACCCCGGCTTCTACTATCGCGGAGACTTCCTGGGTCTCGACGACTCCAAGTGGAAGTGCTTCGTGAACTCCAAGTACGATCCGGAAAAGGGCGAAACCAAGATCTTCAAGGTCCCCTACTTCCAGATCATCCCCGATCCCATGCATCCCTAGTGATGTAATTTGCGGCTGCGGGCGCAAGCCCGCAGCCGCTTTTTCAGTTCTACGGGAAAATGGTCTGAATCCGAGCCGGAAGTTCTCTTCCGAACTGGGTTTGGACCATTTTGCCGAGTCCGAAATCTGATGAGGGAGGACGTCTCATGTCGAGTAACAGCATCCTGGTGGTCGGTGGCGGCTTCAGCGGCATCACTGCCGCCCTCGAGGCCGCTGAGGTAGGCCACGAAGTCTTCATTGTCGAAAAGAATCCCTTTCTCGGCGGTCGCGTGGCGCAGCTCAACAAATATTTTCCCAAGCTGTGTCCTCCGTCCTGCGGTCTGGAGATTCAGTTCCAACGCATCAAAAACAATCCCAACGTCAAATTTTTCACCCTGGCCGAAGTTACCGAAATTTCCGGCTCCGCCGGTGATTATGAGGTTCAGGTCAAGATCAGCCCCCGCTATGTCGGTCCAGGTAGTGCCGAACTGAGCGGGCTGGCAGAACAGCTGGACAAGGAAGTAGACAGCGAGTTCGAGCTGGGCATGGGCTCACGCAAAGCCCTGTACACGGACACGCCTTTCGCCTTCCCCTCCCGCTACGTGCTCGATCGTGAGAACTGCTCCACGGCCGATGTGCAGAAGCTGGCTGGCAGCGAAGCCATAGATCTGGAAGAAAAAGAAAAGGTCATCACCCTGAACGTAGGCAGCATTGTTTACGCTACCGGGTGGAAACCTTACGACGTGACCAACCTGACCAATCTGGGCGCAGGTTCGGTTCCCAACTGCATTTCTAACATGCAGATGGAACGCCTTGCTTCCCCCAACGGCCCGACAAACGGCAAGATCGTACGTCCCACGGACGGCGAGATGCCCAAGAACGTGGCCTTTGTTCAGTGCGCCGGTTCGCGTGATGAAAATCATCTGAACTACTGTTCCTACATCTGCTGCATGGCTTCGCTCAAGCAGGCCGCTTACATTCGCGAACAGTACCCCGACACGCGAGTCACCATCTACTACATAGACCTGCGTACTCCCGGCCGCTACGACAACTTTGCCAAACGCATCATGGACGACCCCAAGCTCAAGACCGTCAAGGGCAAGGTTGCCGATGCCAAAGCCACGCCTTCCGGCAACGTCATGCTGACTGTTGAAGATGCCGTGTCCGGAATCAAGAGTGAAAACGAACATGACCTGGTGGTCCTGGCCACGGGCATGCAGCCCTCCATTGCCGGAACCAAGCTTCCCGCCAACATCCCTGTGGACGAGGAAGGTTTCATCGTCGGCGGCGAGGACCAGGGCATTTACGCGGCCGGTTGCGCCAAGCTTCCGCTTGACGTGATGAAGTCGGCCCAGTCCGCTACGGCCGCCGCACTCAAGGCGATACAAACGGTGAGAGGGAGGTAGACCAAAATGCCCGAAAAAATCGGTGTTTATATCGATGAATCGAGCGTCGGTCAGGTTCTCAACGCTGAACAACTGGCCGAGTTCACCAGGAACAATTTCGGCACCGTTACCCCGGTGGTCAAAACGCATCCGTGTTTGGCCAGCGAGGAAGGCCGGAACCTGATCCAGGCAGACATTGATGCCGGAGAGGTCGACGCAGTCTGTGTCGTCTCGTCCTCCCCGCGCATGGATTGGGACATTTTCAACTTCGAGAACGTTCTGCTCGAACGCGTGAACATGCGCGAGCAGATTGCAATGGCCTACAAGAACCCTGACGGCACAATCCCTGCCGCCGGTTCCGACGTCCCGGAAGAACTGCTCCTTATGGCGCAGGACTACATCAAGATGGGCGTCACTAAACTCACCAAAATGAACGCACCCAACCCCGAAATCCCTGATGGCACCAAGACCATCCTGGTGATGGGCGGCGGTTGGACCGGCCTGAACGCAGCACTCAACGCCGCCGCGGTCGGACACGAGGTCGTTCTGGTGGAAAAGGCCGATCAACTTGGCGGCAAGGCCGCTACCATGGCCAAGAGCTTCCCCCTGGGCGCTCCGTACAACCAGACTGTGGATACCGGGATTGAACAGCTCATCCAGAGTGTGCAGAACAACAAGTCCATCACGGTCAAGACCGGTGTGACGGTTGAAAAGCTCATCGGTGCTCCCGGTCAGTACACTGCCACGGTGGGCGGCGAGGAAATCGCCATCGGTGCCGTTGTTCTGGCCACAGGCTGGGACCCGCTCGATACCGAATACCTCAAGCCGTTGGGATATGGCGCGTTCAAGAACGTGCTCTGCACCCGCGAGCTGGAAGCCATGGCCAAGGCCGGCGAGATCAAACGCCCCTCCGACGGCAAAAAGGCCGAAACCGTTGCCTTTATTGTCGATGTGAGTGTTTGCGTTTCCAAGGGGCTGGAAGCCGAAGCCGCCAAGGCCGAAGCTGATGCCGCGGCTCCGGAAGAAAAGAAAAAGGCCGACGAAGGGGAAGAAGACGTATTCGTCTTCAAAAATCTCGAGTCATGCAAGCATCTGGCCTACTCTTCCGAACTGAACAGCCTGGTCGCGTTGAAGCAGGCTGGCTATGTTGCCGACTCCGGCAGCAACGCCATGAGCTATGTCTTCTACGACCACATGATGGTTCCGGGCATGAACGAGCAGTACTACAAGGCTGCCCAGGACAAACCTGGCGTCATGCTCACCAAGGGCCAGATTGAAGGCATCAAGGAAGACAGCGACGGCGGTCTTCTGGTCATTGCCCGCAACACCCTGCTGGGCGATCTGATCGAGCTGAAGGTCGACATGGTCGTACTGCCCACGGGCATGGTGCCGACCACGGCGCACGATCCCGTCATCAACCTCGAATACCGCCAGGGACCGGCTTTCCCCGACCTGGACATGTTCGATGGTTTCGCCGATTCCAACTACATCTGTTTCCCCTACGAAACGCGCCGTACCGGCATCTATGCCGCCGGTTGCGTCCGCCAGCCCATGACCATGGCAACTGCCCGCGACGATGCGGCCGGTGCCGTGCTTAAGGCTGTACAGTGCATCACCTCGCTGAACCACGGCGTTTCGGTGCACCCGCGTTCGGGTGACAAATCCTTCCCCGTATTCAACTTCGTGCGCTGCACACAGTGCAAACGCTGCACGGAAGAATGCCCGTTCGGAGCACTGGACGACGATCCCAAGGGCACACCGATGCCCAATCCCACGCGTTGCCGCCGTTGCGGTACCTGCATGGGTGCCTGTCCGGAACGCGTCATCAGCTTCGACAACTACAACGTCGACATGATCGGTTCCATGATCAAGCAGGTGGAAATTCCGCCCAAAATCGAGGAAGGCGGACCGCGTGCCATTATTCTGGCCTGCGAAAACGACGCCTACCCCGCGCTCGACATGGCCGCCATGCGGGGCAAACGCTGGAGCCCGTATGTACGGGTCATCCCTGTGCGCTGCCTTGGTTCGGTCAACACCATCTGGATCGCCGACGCCATGTCCAAGGGCACGGACGGCGTTCTGCTCCTGGGCTGCAAGTACGGCAACGATTACCAATGCCACTTCGTCAAGGGGTCCGAGCTGTGCAGCCGGCGTATGGAAAACGTGGCCGAATCCCTGAACCGTCTGGGCGTTGAACCCGAACGTGTGCAACAGGAACAGGTGGCCATTGACGAATACGACAAGATCCCTGAAATTATCGATAATTTCATGGAAGAGATCTTGAAGATCGGGCCCAACCCGTTCAAGGGCTATTAAGGAGGATTGGCATCATGACGAATCCCGTTCGCATCCAGCCCGACCTGCAATTCATCAAAGACTTGCAGGAAGTGGGCGGCGACACTCTCAAAAAGTGCTATCAGTGCGCTACCTGCAGTGTTGCCTGCCCCCTCTCGCCCGCTGACAACCCGTATCCCCGCAAGGAGATGATCTGGGCTCAGTGGGGGTTGAAGGACAAGCTGGTCAACGACATCGACATCTGGCTGTGCCACAACTGCGGCACATGTTCCGACCTGTGCCCTCGCGGCGCCAAGCCCGGCGATCTGTTGTCCGCACTGCGCAACATGGCCTACCGCAACCTGGTGGAACCGGCCATTATCGGCAAGTGGATGAGCTCCAGCAAGTACCTGCACATGCTCATTGCCCTGCCTGCCATTCTCTGGGCCGTGATCTGGCTTATCCGCGGAAGCATTCTGGGCTCTTTCTTCCCCTATTTTGTGGAAGACGGACATGGCTGGAAGGTTGCCCAAGAAGGCGGTAACGTCATTTATGGCGGCCTGTTCCCCGGCGACTTCACCATAGACCCTCTCTTCGGCCTGACCGCCCTGTTCGTGATGTGGTCGTTCTATAAGGGCGTGAAGAAACAGATCACCTCCTTTGACGTACCCAGAACGCTGGTCATTGGCGGAGAAAAGAAAGAAAAACCGTCCATCATCAAATGCATCATCGATGTTGTGCTGGACGAAATTGTCACGCATCGCAAGTGGAAGCAATGTGGCTACGAAACCGAAGGCGACGAACAGAAGTTCAAGGGACACTGGACTCTTTTCTTCGGCTTTGTGGCTCTCGCCATCGTCACGTCCGTAGTGGCAGTGACGCACTGGGGCGGAAAGATCATCCCCTTTCTGGCTCCTATCGGCCATACTCCCATGGTGTTGTTCAATCCGGTCAAAATCCTGGCCAACGTGGGCGCCATTCTGCTGCTCTACGGCCTGACGATGCTGACCAAACGCCGCTTGGCCCAAAACGAAACCAAGCATGGCTCCAGCTTTTACGACTGGTATCTGCTGGGTGTCATCTGGGTTGTCGCGCTGACCGGCCTGTTCTGCGAATTGCTGCGCTGGGCCAACGTGGCCGGGCTGGCATACCCCATGTACTACATCCACTTGGTATCCGTGATGATGCTCATCGGTTACCTGCCCTGGTCCAAGCTCGGGCATCTGGTGTATAGGACGGCAGCTCTGGTCTACGCCCGTTATGTCGGTCGTGTTCCCATGGCAGCCAAAGAAGAAAAAATATTTATCCTGTAAAATCCTTTAGGGAGGAAAACATCATGGCTGAAGCGAGAAAAACGTTCCCCATGAGCACCTTTGTCTCCTACATCAAAGGTGAGGGTGCAGATGCCCAGAAAGCCAACATCGTTGACCTGCTGTCCTTCATGACCAAAACGGACATCAACGACGAATTCGAACCTTTCGCAGCTGCCCTGGCAAAATCCTGGATCTACGAACAGCACCCCGAGCTGGCCAAGATGAAGAGCGGCGAGCTGGCTGCTGCCGGCGATTCCGTCTCCGTGCTCGAACTGCCCTCCGCGGTTCAGACCGAAGTGGACGCCATCTTTGCCAAGCTGGCTGATTACCATAAGACCATCGGCGAACAGGCTGCCAAGATCACCGATCTGGAAGCCAAACTGGCTGAAACTTCCGGAAAGCTGGCCGAGACTGAAAAGTCCATGGCCGACTACAAGGGCAAGTACGAAGCCCTGGAAGCTTCCGGCAAGGGCGAAGGCGAAAAAGTCATCATCGCCTCCGAAGAAAAAGTGACCGAGCTGAACGGCAAGGTTAGCGAACTCTCGGACGAGATCGAAAAGGTCAAGTCCAGCATCATCGCCATCCTGCAGGCTGCCCCCACGGGCGAAGGCGGAGCCGCTGCTCCTGCTGCTGCCGGTGCTCCCGAAGCGGGCGGCGAACCCGAAGCCGATTTCGGTTTTGGTTCCGACCCCTTCAGCGACGGCGCCTGGTAGAGATATTACTACCGACAATCAAAGCCCCGGAAGGTTCGCCTTTCGGGGCTTTTTTAGTCCATCTCTGAATTCCGGGGGCCAGAACAAGCTGGGAAAAACATCCCCCCTCCGTAATCTCGATAGTTCTTACCCTTTCGAAAAACACAAAGAGGGACCAGGTCCAAGATTCCCCTGTTATATTAGATATTGAACCGGCGTAGCCCAGCGTTATGAGCGTTAACACGCTTGTATTGCAACGGATGCGGCAATTCGTTCAGCAACACATCCATTGAAGATATCACCAGTCCTATCAGCCTCGTCCCAAGGCTATCTGCTTTGACCTATCAACGGTTCTGTCATTGAGTGCCGCTATCCACCGAGCCTGGGCAACTATGACATCGTAAATCGGCAATACTAATAAACTATAGCTTTGACATTTCTTCTTGATTCATTTTTTATACTAAACTATAAAATTATGAAGTTTATTTCATGCCGATAGTGACAGAATGAAAGAGTGTGCCTTAGCCTTGCCTCCCCCCATTAATAGCAAGGCAGAAATTGCTCTATTTGATGAGACGACATCCTCATCACCTTTACCAGCTATAAGACGTAGTATGAACGGCTTCGACGCTTCAGCGGACAAACCTCAAAAGCACCAGAGAAATGGGGGGCGATGTAATGTGTAACAAGAGAATTTCCCTGACAAAGGCCAGCGGCATTATCTTCTGGCTGGTGACAGTTTTTGTGTTTGCTTCATCTTCCTGGGCTGCAAAAATGGAAGTTGATAATCAGTCGACCTACGATGTTACTGTTTTCTATGGTATGAAGCAGGCTCAAGGCTTAGCAAGAGATGCCTTTAATGGTTTCACAGTCTATGCTGGGGACAAGCACTATGAAGATATCATATTGTTTTGGACTTACAAAATAACGGATATACAAGTAAAGTTCCTAAACGACGGTAAGCAGGTTTGCGAAACAACAGCGCCTGAAGACGGGACGTATTATCATGCAAAAGTCGTAGTGACTGACAACAATAATAACTCCAGAAAATGCACTTTTAAACTTTACTAGGACCGTTTGTACCGAAATTGCTGAGCTTTGGAGTTCGGCCCGCCCGACAAGAAGGAGGCGCGCTATCGTGAACACTTGCTTAAGTCGCTCATCGTTGTAGCCCGCGGCCAAGCCACAGCATAAAAATGATGTGCGCCTTTCAATCCTCTGGTAGAGATATTTTTCAACCAGAGCAAAGCTTGCGCAATTCCGCATCGCTTGGCCGATACTTGCTTTAGTTTGTTTGCCTGTTTGATGGTCTCCCTCTCCCTTCTACTTTGAGGCAAGATACCCCCCACGGTAATCTACGATCCTGCTCTCTTTCCAAGATAAAGCAGAAAGTCTCCTTCCAGCAGTGATTGCATTGTTCATCCTGTGACTGGCAGTCCACTTCTGTTTAGCTGCCCATTAAACCGGAGATCGGTGGAGACCATTTTTTCAGATTCAATTCCAACACCTTTCCAAGACCTTTTTTGCTGATATTTTCTTCATTTTTAACTTGATTTTGAAATTCATTATCATTATGGTCGTTTCTGACAGCAAGAAACGCAAAGAGCTGGCATTACTTTTTTCTGCCTGCCTTGCAGGATATACAACAAAACTCACAAACGTTCCGAGGAGGACCCCATGTGCCGAGCCAAAACACTGCAAATACTCAACCGCCTGGGCATGCGCCTGGCAGGTCAAAAAGAACATCGGGCAGCACTTACCCTTTTGGCACTGGCCCTTCGCGAATCTCTTCAGGCAGGCTCCCAGATGTACGAGGCAAAAGTAAGAAACAACATGGCACTCGTTTTCGGCAACGCAGGAAAAAGCGCCTTGGCGGAAAGACAGCTGGCAAGAGCCATGCGTCTGACCGAAGCCAAGGTTGGCACCGACAACAAATTCTACAAAGTCCTCAGCACCAATCTTGCCGGACTCACCCCACTTTCCTCAGCGGCCCCCGCCTACAAAGCCGCGACGTGCCGCCCCTAAAGGTCGGATGCACGCAAAAGCACGATGGATTGAAAAATCCTGACCAGCTTATTTTCCGCCTCCCCGTCTCCGGCTCTACGGGGAGGCGGTTGTTTTTGAAATGAACCTTTTGGGTTCAATTACTTAGCTTTGCACAATAAAATCCAAAGCCTGCATCATATTTTGCATTCCAAGACGAAATATTGATTCTGCAGATATGATCAACAAAAGAACATTCCCAGCCAAAATCTGCCATTGTAAGTTCTCGTGCCCCATTACTCTCCCACTGGAGCAGTGCCCGAATATCGAACAACGTGTTTCATTGTTCCTCTTTTACATTTTTAGAAACGCCTTCCCCGCACTACTTTTCCAAGATTGTGCTTGAATAGCCGGTAAAGGCTGACAAAAAAATATACCATTACGAAAATTGTGAATTATAGAAAAACCGAGTTGCTTTCACATGATTTTTTGGTATATAACTACTCCCCATGGCACACCTGAAACTATCCGATGTCTGCGTCAACTTTGGGGGCTTGCAGGCACTTTCCAATGTCTCATTCCAGTTGCAGTCAGGCGAAATCCTGGCGCTGATCGGTCCCAATGGGGCCGGTAAAACCACCATTTTCAACGTCATCACCGGGGTCTACAAGGTCGCTTCCGGCAAGGTCGAATACGACGGCGCCACACTGACCGGCCTGCGCCCGCACCAGATTTTGGCTTCGGGTATAGCCCGAACATTCCAAAATATCAGACTTTTTACTGCCATGACGGCCCTTGAAAACGTCATGGTGGCGCAACACTGCCGCAACAAGGCAGGAGTTGTCGGGGCTGTTCTGCGGCTGCCTTCGCAAAAAAAGGAAGAAGAGCGCATCCGGCATCAAGCCCTGCAGGCGCTCTCCTTTGTCGGCATGGAAGACATGGCCGATGCCGTAGCCAAAAACCTGCCATACGGTCTCCAGCGTCGTCTCGAAATTGCCAGAGCCTTGGGCAGCCATCCTCAGACCATTCTGCTGGATGAACCCGCAGCCGGTCTCAACCCGGCTGAAAGCAACGACCTCATGGAGATCATCCGGCGTATCAGTGCCAGGGGGATCAACGTTCTCATGGTGGAACACGATATGAAGGTAGTGATGGGCCTCAGCCACAGGGTTGTTGTCCTGGATCATGGGGAAATGATCTGCACAGGGAGGCCCGAAGAGGTTCAACGGGACCCCAAGGTCATTCAGGCCTATTTGGGCCAATAGTCACAGAACA
The DNA here is from genome assembly GCF_049723905.1 of Desulfovibrio sp. 7SRBS1. NCBI lineage: Bacteria > Pseudomonadati > Thermodesulfobacteriota > Desulfovibrionia > Desulfovibrionales > Desulfovibrionaceae > Desulfovibrio > Desulfovibrio sp. 7SRBS1. The sequence goes on from NZ_JBJKFD010000001.1 coordinate 1,700,853, forward strand.
GAATGGAGGATGTGGCATGATGAAACGAATTACGAGTGTGCTGTCTGTAGTGCTTGTGCTGTGTCTTGCCCTGGCAGTTACCGCACCTGCGAAAACCCTCAAGATCGGCAGCATGAGTCCGCTGACCGGTCCCTACGCGGCCGACGGCAACGATATTGCCAACGGCGTTCGCGCAGCCATTGAAATGGTCAAGAAAGAAGGCGGAATTCCTGGGTACGACAACATCGAACTTTTTCCCCAGGATACGGCCTGCGATCCCCGCCAAGCTGTTGCCGCCGCAAACAAGCTGATCAACCTCGACGTGGTCGGCGTGATCGGAGCCTATTGCTCCAGCGCCACCATTCCCGCTTCCGAAGTGCTTGACGAGGAGTCCATCCCCATGCTGACTCCCGCCTCCACCAACGAAAAGGTTACGGAACGCGGCCTGCCCTACATGTACCGTGTTTGCGGCCGTGACGACGACCAGTCCAAGGCTGCCCTCAAGTTCATGACCGACCAGCTCAAGGCCAAGTCCGTCTTCATCGTGGACGACAAGACGACCTACTCCCAGGGTCTTGCCGACGGCGTTGAAAAACTCAGCGAAGCCGCTGGCATCAAAGTGCTGGCCCATGACCACATCAACCAGGGCGATAAGGACTTCTCCGCTGTTCTGACCAAGATCAAGCAGGATAACCCCGACGTCTTCTATATGAGCCTGCAGAACTCCTCCACAGGTGCTCTGATGCTCATCCAGGCCCGCCGCATGGGGCTGAAGTGCGCCATCCTGGCCCAGGACGCCGTGTACCATCCCCAGCTGATGAGCATTGCCAAGGACGCTGCCGAAGGCGCCTATCTGACCTTTGGCTACAAGGACAAGAGCACAGACGCTTACAAGAAGTTCATGAGCGTTTACGCCCAGTATGGCGATCCCGGTGCCTACTCCGAGTACTCCTACGACGGTGCCTACGCTCTGCTTCAGGCCATCAAGAAGGCCGGTTCCACCGAGCCGGAACAGATCAAGAAACAGCTTGAAAGCATCGAATTCGCGGGCGCTTCCAAGCTCATCAAGTTCGCTCCCAATGGCGACTCCGGTTCCAACTACATCATCCAGGTCGTCAAAGGCGGCCAGTTCGTCAACTACTGGAACCCCGCAACGGGCAAGTTCTATTAAAAACCATGCATGATCCGGGGGTGCTGCGGCACCCCCTTCGTGCTGCAACGTACAGCAATCAGAAAGACTGTCGGAAAGAATTGGAAAGCAAGGCACACCAACGGGGCAGATACTCCGCGTCAACAGACGACGGAATTTGAATTTTCCCTGTAGTCGTTCGCCTGTTACAGTTTGTTAATCAAGCCAGCCGAGCAGTTACGCTGGCTGCGCCAATAAAGGCGCATTCGGTTTTTGTCCGGCAGCCTGGGGGGCCATTCGGTTTCCCTTCCTTCAACTTCCGAGGATTGGGATGGATTTCTTTTTCCAGCAGTTTGTCAACGGAATAACGCTCGGCGGAGTTTACGCTCTGATCGCCCTGGGCTACACCATGGTCTACGGCATCATCCAGCTTATCAACTTTGCGCATGGCGAATTTTTCGCCGCCGGCGGGTACGTCGGTGTCATCATACTCTCTTTTCTTGCCGCCCACGGCTTCATGGACACACATCCCTGGATGGGGCTGACAATAGCTTTGGCCCTTACCATGGGATACTGCGCCATGCTGGCCATGGCCGTGGAAAAAATCGCCTACAAACCCTTGCGCAATTCGTCGCGCCTCTCCGTGCTGCTGTCCGCGCTCGGCATGTCCATCTTCTTGCAGAACGGACTCATGCTGACCCAGGGCGTGTATGACAAGGCCTACCCCACGGGATTCACCCAGGGAGGCATCGATATCGGTTCGGTTCGCATTTCCATCATGCAGATTCTCATCCTGGCCCTTACGGCCGGTCTGCTGTTCGGGCTCAACACCCTGGTTTTCAAAACCAAGATAGGCAAGGCAATGCGGGCCACGGCGCAGGATAAGACGATGTCCGCGCTGGTGGGCATCAACTCGAACCGTATCATCAGCCTTACCTTCGCCATCGGCGCGGGCCTTGCCGCGGCCGCGGGCATCATGGTGGGGCTGTATTACGGCAGCGTGCGTTACGACATGGGATTCGTTCCCGGAATCAAGGCATTTGCCGCAGCGGTTCTGGGCGGCATAGGCAACATCACCGGCGCCATGCTGGGCGGATTCATCATCGGCATGGTGGAAATCATGGCCGCTGCCTACGTTCCGCACGGCGGTGAATACAAGGACGTGTTCGCCTTCATCATTCTTATTGCCGTGCTCTACTTCATGCCCACAGGAATCATGGGAGAGAATGTCGATGACACGCGCGTCTAAGAAAGTCTTTGTCTTCTACGGAGTGGCCATGGCCTGGCTGTTCCTGCTGCTTTGGCCGCTGATGGGCATAAAGGCTGACGGCACGCTTGAATTCGAAACGACCTTTCAGGTGTGGGGACGCATTGCCGTCGTCTGTCTGGGCATCGCCATCCTGTATGTGCTGAACAAGTCCGGCGCACTGGACCCGATTACGCGTCCGGCAGGCGCGCTCAGGGACAGTGCCAGCGCCGCTTTTTCAAAAGTCCCCGTCTGGATCTGGTTTCTCATCGGGCTGGCTGCCGCCCTGGCCTATCCGCAATTCACCCACCGCTATGCACAGGACGTTGCCGTCAACGTGCTGGTGTACGTCTGCCTTGGTCTGGGGCTGAACATCGTGGTCGGTCTGGCCGGTCTGCTCGACCTCGGCTACATCGCCTTCTACGGTGTGGGGGCATACACATATGCCCTGCTCAGCGTCCAATACGGCATCTCCTTCTGGCTCTGCCTTCCCATTGCAGCGGCATTCGCCAGCATAGCGGGGTGCATTATCGGCTACCCAACGCTGCGCATGCGCGGCGACTATCTGGCCATCGTCACCCTGGGGTTCGGCGAAATCGTCCGCCTGCTGCTCAACAACTGGATGAGCCTGACCAACGGCCCCAACGGCGTTTTGGGCATCAAGGCCCCTGGATTCTGGATGCCCGATTTTACCTCCGGCCTGACGTTTGAGCATATCTACCTGAAAAAACTCGGGTACCTGTACTACGTGGTGCTGGGGCTTGCCATTTTCACCATCATTGCCGTACACCGGCTCAACTTCTCGCGCATCGGACGGGCCTGGGAGGCTATTCGCGAAGACGAAACCGCAGCCGAACTCATGGGCGTGAACACCTTCAAGCTCAAGCTTCTGGCCTATGCCATGGGCGCACTGTTCGGCGGACTTGCCGGAGCCTTTTTCGCCGCCCGTATGCGGTTTGTCTCCCCGGAAAGCTTCACCTTTCTGGAATCGGCCCTGGTGCTCGCCATGGTCGTTTTGGGCGGTCTGGGTTCCATCCCGGGCATCATCCTCGGCGCACTGGCCCTTGTCGCCCTGCCGGAAATATTCAGGGAATTCGAATTGTATCGCATGCTGGCTTTCGGCGGAGCCATGACGTTCATGATGCTGGTCCGTCCCGCCGGCCTCATTCCGGCCAAACGCATGGGGCAACGCTCGGAGGAAGTGGATTAAATGTCCGATCAACCCATACTCGAACTCAAGGACGTCACCGCCCACTATGGGCGCATCCAGGCGCTGAAGGGCATTTCCCTGAAGGTTTACCCTGGTGAAATAGTCACTATAATCGGCGCAAACGGGGCAGGCAAAAGCACCACGCTCATGACCACCTGCGGTATTCTTCCGCCCACCAAGGGCGAGGTGTTCTACCGTGGAGAATCCATCCGTGGTGTCAGTGCGGACCTGTTGCCTCCCAAGGGGCTTTGCCAGGTTCCGGAAGGACGGCGCATTTTCCCGCGCCTGAGCGTTTCCGAAAACCTGGACATGGGCGCGTTCTTCCGGAACGACAAGGACGGCATCGCGCGCGACATGGACACGGTGTACGACTACTTTCCCATTCTCAAGGAAAGACGCCACCAGGCCGGGGGCACCCTGTCCGGCGGGGAACAGCAGATGCTTGCCATTGGCCGCGCCCTGATGGGACGCCCCAAGGCCCTGCTTCTGGACGAGCCCTCCCTTGGACTGGCCCCGCTCATCGTCAAGCAGATCTTCAAGATCGTCGCCCAGATCAACAAGGAAAACGGCACCGCCATTTTGCTGGTGGAACAGAACGCCAACCTCGCCCTGCAGCTGGCAACCCGCGGCTACGTTATGGAAACCGGCAAAATAGTCATGCAGGATGACGCCAAGAAGCTCCTCAACAACGAGGACATTCGCAAGGCCTACCTGGGCGAATAGATTCAAGACTCTTCGAGTCTGCTCCCTATAAAACCTCCCCGGCGGCATGCGTGCCGTCGGGATTTTTTTGGATATCCATCACCATGAACGAAACACATCGTACCTTTCTGGGCCACAGCGGCACGCCCTACAATCTCACCCGCCATTCCCTCCAGGGACCGTTCCCCACTACCGGAGGCATCTGCATTTATGCCTACCGCCACCCCAGAGGGCACCTGGCGGGATTTCGAGTCCACATTCTGGCAATCCGCCAGGCCGACGACCTGCACGCCTCCATAACGGCAACCGACAAAACCTGCGTTATGCACGAATGCTGCAACAGTATTTACACCCTGGAATGGGAAGACGCCAAAACTCGGGAAGCAATTGTAAAAGACCTGGAATCATCACACCCCACCCCCTGCTGACCCTTCCCGACTTCCGCTAGCCCCGGCAAGGCGGCCTTTCCGGCTGCCTGCCTCACCCACGGCAAAAAAAAAGAATGGGGGGCTTTCCTTTCTTGGAAGGAAATCCTCCAAAGCTCTTGACCCGTACCTTTTATTAATGCATTTGCATTATACATCCGCATTACAGGAGCCCTTTCAAGAAACTCAGGAGGCTGTCACGTCCATGTCCATGCCCCAGAACCCCACAACAAAAGAAAAAATACTCATTGCGGGAATCCGCATCTTTGCCCGCGAGGGCTACAAAGGGGCTACGGTCCGCGATATCTGCAAGGAGGCTGGAACAGCCAACGCCACGGCTGTGAATTATTACTACGGCGGCAAGAAAAAACTCTACAAGACCATTCTGGACCTGATTTTTGCCGAAAACACACGCCGACGAAAGGAACGCGAGGCGGCCTGGCAGGAAGAACAATCCGGGGAAATCTCTCCGCAAGAACGCATGCGCCACTATCTGGCAGTTATGCTCGATGTAAGCTTTTCCGATGATCCGATGCACAAGGACGTCATGTCCATCCTGCTGCGGGAAATGATGTCGCCCTCCCCGTATCTGGACGAGCTGGTGGAAAACCACACCCGTCCGGACAACAAGGAAGCCACGGAAATAACCCAGGCACTTCTTGGCCCCAACGCACCCGACTACGTTGTACGCGACTGCCTGACCAGCGTGGGAGGGCAGATTTTCTACTACATGGCCTTCTGGCCCATATTCAGCCGTGTCTATCCCGACCATCCGGGCATGACGCAATACAAGGAAACGCTGTTGGAACACATCATGCGCTTTTCCCTGGCTGGGCTGGAAACCACTCGCAAGGCACTGGAAAACGGGGAAATCCCCCCCATGCAACCATCCTGATTCAAGGAGGACAACATGCAGACGTCCCAACGCCTCTATGCCATGGACAACATCCGTACGCTCATGGTGCTTTGTATCGTCCTGCTGCACGCCTGCTGCGCTTATGCGCCCAGTCTGTTCTGGTGGCATGCCAGGGATGAAGGCAATCTGCTGTACGACCTCACCATCCTGGGGCTCGACACCTTTTGCCTGCCCGTGTTGTTCTTTATTGCCGGACTGTTCGCCCAGCCCTCATACGACCGCCACGGCTGCTCCACCTTTCTCAAATCCAAATTTCTGCGCCTGGGCGGCCCCGTGGTCCTGCTCGCCATCTTCTACATGCCCACCATGGTCTATCAGGGGTACTTGCGGCGCACGCCGGCTCCCGAATCATTCTTCAATTATTGGACACATTGGATGTCGTTTCTGGCGGACTGGAAATACGTCGTCATCAACACCCTGGCCCAGGTGCAGCGCTACCAGGACTCCCTTTCGCCGCACCCGCTCTGGTTCATGTCCATGCTGCTCATTTTCTTCCTGCTCTACGCCGCAGTCCGGCAGATGGGCCTTGGCCTGAAATCCGCCAGCCGTCCTGCATGGTTGCTGTTTGCCGCCGCCTGCCTGTGCATGGCGCTCGGCTTCGGCATCATCAACAGCCTCTACCAGGTGCAGACCTGGGCAAAACTCGGTCCCTTCATCCTGTTCCAGCCCACGCGCGTGCCAATCTACGCCATGTCCTTTGTCCTCGGCGTTCTGCTGCGTCCGAATTTTTTTTCCGCACAAAACAAAAGTGCCGCTCTGCCCGGCCCCACCTGGGGCTGGCTTGTGGTCTTTGTCGGCGCATTGCTGGCGCTGTTTGCCACGGCCACCGCGTTTCTGCAGGTTCATGGCCCGGCACCTTTTCTCACGGGGACGACACACGGATTGCTGCGCAGCTTCACGGCCCTGGCAGCCATCGTGCTCTTCAGCCGCCTTGGAATCCGCCTGCTGAACGGTCATTCCCGCTGGCGCCAATCTTTGGCGGCAAGCTCCTACTCCATCTACATCCTGCACATGCCCCTGGTGGTCTTTGTGCAGATTGCCCTTACCGGTCTGCCGCTGCCGCCTCTTCTCAAAATGTCCCTGGCCTTTGCACTGCCCACCGCATTGTGCTGGCTATGGAGCCGAACCACCGCACGCAGGCCGTTTTGGATTTCCCTGGCCGCGCTGGGGGTGTACTTCATCGGCTACAGCCTGCTGTTTTAGCCAGGTCTGTTCAATTCATTACAGACGCGCATCAATATACACACGCAGGATGGAGATACAAAAAAAGTCAAATTAAATTCAGCATTTTATTATTCGTCTCCTCTTGAACAGAAGAAAATCAAGGTATAATCTGGAAATACTTTTCAGGAGGCGTCTGTTTTTCCCGTATTGTATGCATGCGAGAAAACACACAGTTTTTGAAAGGCCGCCGTATGCTACACCGTCCCCAGAGACTTTCGCTCCCGAGATATCCGTCGCCTCCTTGTGTCGCACCACTGCGGCCTAACTACTGGGAGGTACTATGTTTACAGCCAAGGCCATCGTTGAAAGGGTTCTGAACCAGGCCGACGTTGCCCTCAACGGTTCTCATCCCTGGGACATCCAGGTGAGGGACGAACGGCTTTACCACAAAGTTCTGACCCAGAGGAACCTCGCACTGGGCGAAGCCTACATGCGGGGCTGGTGGGAATGCACGCGGATAGACGAATTCATTGCCCGTCTGCTGCGTTCCGGAGCCGCAGGAAGGGTCAAGGGCGGATGGAAGATCCTTCTGGATAAAATCCCCAGCCTGTTCTTCAATCTGCAAAACCGACGACGGGCCCGCACCGTGGCCGAACGCCACTACGACCTGGGCAACGACCTGTTCCAGGCCATGCTCGACCCCAACCTCCAATACAGCTGCGCCTACTTCAAAGACGGCGACACCCTCGACACAGCCCAGGAACGCAAACTCAGGCTCATATGTGAAAAATTGGAACTGCGGCCCGGCCTGCGGCTTCTGGACGTAGGTTGCGGATGGGGAGGACTGGCCGCCTTTGCAGCCCGCGAATACGGCTGCTCCGTGGTAGGGGTGAACATCTCCAAGGAACAGGTGGAGTTTGCCCGTGATTTCTGCTCCGGCCTGGTGGATATCAGACGCTGCGACTACCGCGACCTGAACGAATCCTTCGACCGCATCGTTTCCGTGGGCATGTTCGAACATGTGGGGCCCCGCAACTATGACGGCTACATAAGAATGGCCGCCCGTTGCCTTGCACCCGACGGCATCTTCCTGCTGCACACAATCGGCGCCAACGAAACAACGCCCTATTGCGACCCGTGGATAACCCACTACATCTTCCCGAACGGCTGCCTGCCCAGCGTGGCCCACATAGGAAAGGCGGTGGAAAATATCTTCGTCATCGAGGACCTGCACAACCTCGGCCCGCACTACGATGCCACCCTCATGGCCTGGCTGGAAAACTTCCGCCGGGCATGGCCCCAGCTGAAGAAACGCTACGGCGAAACCTTCCGCCGCATGTGGGAATACTATCTGCAAAGCTGCGCCGGAGCCTTCCGTGCCCGCGACATCCAATTATGGCAGGTGGTTCTTACACACGTTGGCTCACGCCAGCCCCGGCATTGCCGCCTGGGCTGATCGGACGGATTGCTGCACGACGGCCGTTCAGCTGCGAAGAGCCTCTATGGGGTCCAGCTGGGCGGCCTGTCGCGCCGGACGCAGACCAAAGACGATACCTATGGCCACGCTTGCGGCCATGGCGATAAAGAAGATGCGCCAGGACAATTCTATTTTCAGGATGTCCAAACGTTCCAGAAACTGCGCCATGCCCATGCCCAACGCAAGGCCGATAAACGCCCCCACAATGGTCAGCAGCACGGCCTCTCCCAGAAACTGCAGCAAAATGGCCGAAGAACGCGCTCCAAAGGCACGGCGCAGACCAATCTCCGACCGCCGCTCGCTTACACTCAGATAGAACAAATTGGCCAGCACAAAGCCGCCCACCAGAATGGCGACTCCGGCGGTTACGCCCAAAAAGGCGACCAGACCGCCTTTGAGCATGGACAGAAACTTGAGAATCTCGTCCGCAGTCAGAATGGTGAAATCGTCTTTTTCACCGGGCTGCAGATGGTGCAGATAGCGCAGAAACGAACGCAGATTCTCCACCCTGCCCGGCATGTTTTCGGCATCCATATACTTGATACGCAGGGCGCGGAAAAATTTCCTGTCCAGATTGAAGCGCTTGGTAAGGGTCGTCAGAGGCACGATTACCCGGTCGTCCACACTGCCATGGCCGCCACCGCTGGTCAGTCCGCGCTCTATGAGCTTGCCGATAACCACAAACGGAACCTGCCCGATACGCACATGCCGCCCCACCGGGGATTCATCGCCGAACAGTTTTTTGGAAACCATGTCGCCAAGCAGGGCAACGCGAGCCGAGGTATCCACATCCTCGGTGCTGATGTCGCGCCCTTCCTCCAACGGCCAGTTCCAGGACTCGGCATAGTTGGCAGTGGTTCCCACCACCACGCCCACTTCGGCATTCTTATTGCCCGCCTTGGCCACCTGGCCGCCTTTACCCCGCATGGGCACGACGAACCGCGCCCCGGGAAGAGAACGCCGCAACTGGCGGGCGTCGTCCCAGGTAAGGGTATTGGTGCGCATGCCCACAGAGCGGTTGAAGACGTCGCCCCCCAAAAGAAAAATCGCTTCCGGTCCGAAAAAATCGGTGATCTCCCTGGCCTTTTTCTGCGCTCCGTCCACGGACGCCACAATAATGGTCAGGGAAGCAATGCCAAGGGCCGTGGCACTGATGACGAACACACTGCGCAGCTTGAAGGCCCACAACGAACGCAGGCTCATGCCCACCACACGGAAAAAGACCAGGAGCGTTCTGTACACGCTTCCGTCCGCAAGGCCGGAGGGCAGAACTCCGCTGGCCCGTCTATTGGTTTTCGATGCGGCCATCGGCAATGTGTACCCGCCTGTGGGCCACCGCGGCAGTCTCCTCGTCGTGGGTGACGATGAGCACGGTGGTGCCCGTTTTGTTGATGGCGTCGAGAAGCTCCAGAATTTCCCGGCTGGTTGTGGAATCGAGCTGGCCTGTGGGTTCGTCCGCAAGGACCATGACCGGGTCGTTGATCAGCGCCCTGGCAAGGGCCACACGCTGTTGCTGCCCGCCGGAAAGCTGGCTCGGTTTGAATTGCTTTCTGTCCCCAAGGCCCACCCGTTCCAGCAGTTCGGCCGCCCGTTGCCTGAGCTTCTGCTCGGGAGTGGTGCTGTACAGTCCGGGCAGCAAAACGTTCTCCAGGGCCGAGGCGTACGGAACCAGGTAGAAACTCTGGAACACGAACCCGGTAAAACGGTTGCGCATGTCGCTCTGCCGGTCGTCGTCCAGCTGGGAAACATCCTCGCCGCGCAGCAGATAACGCCCTTCCGTGGGACGGTCCAGCAGCCCCAGGATGTGCAGCAGCGTGGATTTTCCCGACCCGCTGGTGCCCTGCAGGGCCACGAATTCCCCCTGGGCTATTTCCAGATCAATGCCCTTGAGCACCCGGATAATCTCGTCGCCCTGCACATAATCCCGACGGATTCCTTCAAGCTGAATCAGCGGCTGGGTCATGGGCTACTTCCCCGGCCTTTTCTTGTCCGCCCCGTTCAGGCCGGGCAGTATGATCTTGGTGGCGACCTTGTCCCCCTGGGAAAGGCCGGACAGGACCTGCGAAAATTCAATGCCCTCAAGCCCCAGTTCCGGGTCCACCTCGGTAACGGTGTTCCCGTCTCCCACGCGAAAAACGACCTTGCGTCCGCCCACCCACTTGAGTGCCGCATTGGGCATGGCCAGGGCATCGGCAATCTCCCTGACCACGACCTTACACTGTGTGGTCATTTCTGGCCGAAGCTGCTTGGCCTGCTCCTGGTCCAGATTGACGATGGTCTGGTAGTAGACGATGTTGTCGCGGATTTCCGGCTCCGGGTAGATGCGGTTCACCTGCCCTCGAAAAACCTTGTCTCTGTAGGCATCCACAGTAAATTCCACGGGCATGCCCAGCTGCACCTGCCCCACGTCGGTCTCGTCCACGTAAATCCACATTTCCAGCCGCAACGGGTCGAGAATGGTGATGAGGTTGGAAACCTGCAGGCCCGACACCAGAGTTTCGCCCTCCTGGGCCGTGACCTGGCTGACAATGCCCTCGATGGGCGAATGGATGCGGGTGTAGGAAAGTTCTATCTGGGCAAGTTCCAAAGTCGCCTTGGCCTCGGCCACACCCTTGCGCGCCCGGATCAACTCTTTTTTGTATTCTTCCTGAATCCGCACCAGCGTGGCATGTTTGGCCTCCACGTCGTTGCCGGCCACCATGGCGTCCTGATAGGCCTGGTCCTGCTCGTTGACCGCAGCCAGTTTGCTCGCCACCAGTTGCTTCTGGCGCTTGAACATCTTGTCCGCATACACCTGCTTGGCCTTGGCCAAATTGAGCAGAGCCCCCGCCTCTTCCACCTGCAACGGGTACACCACCTTCACCTTTTGCAGTTCGGCCTCGGAACTGTGAAGCCTGGCTTCCGCCTGATCCACCCGTGCGTCTGCATCACGCGAGTCGATTACCGCAATAAGCTGCCCCTTCTTTACCCGGTCGCCTATCTTGACCAGCATCTGCTCTATAACGCCCGAGGCCCGCGCCCCGACCTTTACCTGTGCCCCAACCTGGGCCTTGATGATGCCCGTGGCCTCCAACACCTGACGCACGGAACGCTTCTGTACCACAGCAGTCTGCAGCACCTGGGGCTTGCCGTCCTTTTTGGACCCTCGCAGATAATACCAGCCCCCGCCCGCCAGGACGACGACAACCAGAAGAACAAGAAGCTTTCTCATGTACCCACTCCGGCATCCAGCCCAAAACATGGCCGCCGCGCCCACGGTGAGGACGGCCCCGAAACGGCAATGCCCGCATTCAAAGACTTTGTTGTTTTTTAAACCATAGATATTCTTATTGCATCCGGGCTCTTTCCACAAGCCGAGACCGCCGCAACACGCAAAAAACGGGGCCCCGGCCAGCGGAACCCCGTTCAATGACCTGGATTACCATCTTTATTTTGCTGCCTCGAAAACCCCGGCCACAATGTCGCGGGCCTCGTCCTGAATGGCGCGCAGATGGTCCTCGCCCTTGAAGCTTTCCGTATAGATTTTATAGATGTTTTCCGTGCCCGACGGACGCGCGGCAAACCAGCCGTTTTCCGTTGTCACCTTGAGCCCGCCAATAGGGGCGTTGTTGCCCGGCGCGCTGGTAAGCTTGGCCGTAATGGGCTCGCCTGCCAGGGTGTCGGCCCGTACCGCGTCCGGCGACATTTTCTTGAGAATGGCCTTCTGTTCCAGGTCGGCAGGCGCTTCCAGCCGTTCGTACAGGGGATTCCCATACTTTTTGGTCAGCGCAGTGTAGGCTTCGCCGGGGTCGAGGTCTGTCACCGCCATCATCTCGACGGCCAGCAGGCACAAAATGATGCCGTCCTTGTCCGTGCTCCAGGGCTTGCCGTTCAGCCGCAGGAACGACGCGCCCGCGCTTTCCTCGCAGCCCATGGCGTATTCGCCACTCAGCAATCCGTCCACAAACCACTTGAAGCCAACGGGAACCTCGGCCACCTCGCGGCCCAGCCCAGCGGCCACCCGGTCCACCATGGAGCTGGTCACCAGGGTCTTGCCCACCTTGGCCGACCGGGGCCAGCCCGGACGGTGCATAAAAAGATATTCCACCGCTGCGGACAAATAATGGTTCGGATTCATCAGGCCGCTGGAACGCGTCACAATGCCGTGCCTGTCCGTATCCGGGTCGTTTCCGCAGGCAATGTCGAAGCGGTCCTTGTGCTCGATCATCCCGGCCATGGCGTAGGGAGAGGAGCAGTCCATGCGGATTTTTCCATCCTTGTCCACACGCATGAAGGAAAACGTCGGATCAACGCGTTTGTTCACCAGCTCGATGTTCAAACCATACATTTCGCCGATGGCCTGCCAGTGCACAATGGCGGAACCGCCCAGCGGGTCCACGCCGATGTGCAGCCCGGCGGCGCGCACCGCGTCCATGTCCACCACGTTTTTCAGGTCGGTCACGTAAGGCCGCACAAAATCATATTCGCGCACATTGTCCGCAGCCTTGGCCCTGGCCCACGGGATGCGCTTTACTCCGGCGAGTTTGCCGCGCAACAGCTCGTTGGCCCGGTCCTGAATCCAGGCAGTGGCCTCGGCGGGTGCGGGACCGCCCTTGGGAGGGTTGTACTTGAACCCGCCGTCACAGGGGGGATTGTGCGAGGGGGTGATGACCACGCCGTCGGCAAGGCCGGAGGGGCGACCGTCGTTGTAGGTGAGGATGGCGTGGGAAATGACAGGGGTGGGCGTGTATCCGCCCCGCTCCTGATAAAAGACCTGGGCTCCGTTGGCCGCAAACACTTCCAGAGCCGTAATCTGGGCGGGTTCGGACAGGGCATGGCTGTCCATGCCCACGTAGAGCGGGCCGTCCACACCGTTGCAGGCACGGAACTCGCACACGGCCTGGGAAATGGCCAGGATGTGATCCTCGTTGAAAGCCGAGGCCTTGGACGTGCCCCGATGGCCCGAAGTGCCGAACGAGACGGTCTGTTCGGGCACTTCCGGGTCGGGATGATTCACATAATAATCCGCCACCAGGCGGGGAATATTCTCAAGGATATCGTCGGGAGCAGGTTTGCCTGCCAAAGGATGCAATGCCATGTTCGCTCCGTTGTTCTCGCGTTAACGTCGTAAGTTGCCCTCTGCACATGCACTCTACGGTCAACCTATACCCTATTTTCAGCGTTGAACAAACAACCGAAACACACAGGAAGTTTCGGACATTGCGCCGGGCTACATATCCAAGCCTTCCTCCGGGTGTTCCAGCACGTTGCGCAGGATGCCGAGCCCCTGGCGCAAATCCTCTTGTGTTTCAGGGCCGCTGAGGGCGATACGCGCCATGGCGGGCGGATTGCTCTCGCCCACGGCAAACTTCTCCGCCCCGAACACATTTACGCCAGCTGCCCTTGCCTTTGCCTCAAAAGCGCTTCCACGCCACGGTTCAGGCAATGCCAGCCAAATGAAAAATCCAGTGTCGTGGCCCCTGTATTCGTACCCACCGAGGATCTCGCGGGTTATGGCGTTGCGTACCCGAGCCTCTTCCCGCTTTCGTTCCAGGGTCCACAGGGCCGTGCCATCCATTATCCACTGGCAGGCCAGTTCCGCGTTGATGGGCGGCGTCATCCAAACCGAGTTCAGCACAGCCTGGCTAAGCGGCCGACGCAACTCTTTGGGCGCCGCCATAAAGGCCACGCGCAATCCGGCAGCCAGAGCCTTGGACAATCCGGCGATATACACGCTCTGCTCCGGCACCATGGCCGAGATGGGCGGTGTGTCGTTGTGCACGGTCAGGTCGTAGGCGTCGTCTTCAATGAGGACGAGGGAATGCTTTTGCACAACCTGGGCTATCTCCTCGCGGCGTTGCTGCGACATGGTAGAGGTGGTGGGATTCTGCAGCCCCGGCATAAGGTACACGCCCTTGAGCGCGCCCCGGCGGCAGGCCACGTCCAGCCCCTCGGGCGTTACGCCCTGCTCGTCCATGGGCAGGGCCACCAGGCGGATGCCGAGCATGTTGGCAAGCGTTTTCATGGCCGGATAGGTCAGCGAATCCACGCCTATCCGGTCGCCCGCGCAAAACAAAGCAGACAAGCAGCAGGTTATGCCGTGCTGAGCACCGGAGCAGACAACCACGTCCTGGGGCTCGACCTTCAGCCCGTACAACCCCACCCAATCCGCGCCAACGGCCCGGTGTTCGGGCAGGCCGCGCGGGTCGGAATAGCGCATGAAGCTGTCCACATTGCGACGGCGCATCAGCTTGCGCAGTCCGTCCTGAATGGGCGGCTCAAACGCATACAGCGGCTCAATCAGCCCCATCTCTATAAGGCCCGGCACATGCGGCTCGAACGAAACCATGAACGTGGCGGCCTGTGCATCCGCAGCCACAAAGGTGCCACGCCCCACAGTACCGGAAATGAGCCCACGCCGCTCGGCTTCGACATAGCCACGGGTAATGGTGCTGACGTTTACGCCAATGGCGTCGGCCAGCTCCCGGTGTGTGGGGAGTCGCTCGCCGGGTTTGAGCCTTCCGGAAAAAACATCGCGTTGGATCGCGTCGGCCAGGGACTGATATTTGGGGCCGCTTCCGCCCTCGATATATGGTTTCCAGTTTGTCATGCAGACAATACTTTCATTGACTGCACACAATGTCAATAATAAGCCGATAATAGCAAGAAAGTCCTTTTAATGTGCATGTACCGACAAGGAGGGATGTATGTTGGAGAATTACTGGCCGTTTCTGCTTTTTGTTATTGCCATGACCAGTACGCCCGGTGCGGGCAATCTGTCCATGCTCGCTTTGGGGCAGACTGTCGGCTACCGCAAAAGCCTGCCTTTTCTGGGCGGAATTGTCACGGGTGGTTTGTGCATTGATCTTTTGGTCGCCTTTGGGCTGGCAGAACTGTACATGGCCTCCCCCCGTGCCGCGCTCGTCTTCAAGGTATTGAGCACCGCGTACATTTTGTATCTTGCCTGGAAAATTCTGCGCATGCATGTCAGCACGCCCGGAGAGACGCGACCGTTTTCCTATCTGGAAGGGGTTATTCTGCACCCGCTCAACCCGAAAACATGGGCCATGGCGGTTTCATCGTTCAGCCAGTTTGCCGATCCGCTTGCGCCGCAAACACCGCAGATACTGGTATTTGTATTGACGTATTTTACGGCCATGATTGTTTTTCACAGTATGTGGGGAGTGGCCGGAGCGTCGTTTATGCGGGTGCTACGGACGCGGCGGGCGGAGTTGATGGTGAATGGTTTTATGGTGATGTTGATGGTGGGGGCGACGGTGTATGCGTTGTTTACGTAGGAAAATTCCGTGCTGGCGGCGTTGCTGGAAAGCCATCCTGGAACAGAAAGTTAAAGAAGAAGAAAAAGAAAGATAAGAGGCTGTGAAGGCAGGATAAGTCACGGTATCCCTCTAGTCGTTCTTCAATCCCAGGTCGATATATTTTGCCAGAAACAGTGGGGGTAGCCCGGTAACGCGCCCGGTTCCCCCGTCAGTGGGGTGAAAATTCCGTGCTGGCTGCGTTGTTGCGGCAAAGGACACATCCTCGCGTATCATAAAAATACGCGTCGGCCGTGTCTTTGCCTTGCGCCTTGCCAGCACGGCTTTTGCCCCCACTGAACAAAAGCACCTTCCCCTCCCCCTCCGGCACGAAGGGGCCGCAGGTATCTAAAATTTGTCATGGCCGCCTCTTTGAACCAAGGCAGGTGAGTTAACGCCCTTGCGCCAGAGGTTGGCAGGCTGCATTTGCAACCCAAAAGCCGCAGTCGTGTCACGAAGCGTGGCGAATAGTAGGCCATAGTTAATTAAACCCAACAAAACTTTAATACCCACCTCTGCCCTGTTATCAAATCTTGTTTCCCCAATTGGGATATGCGTTCTAAGTTGATAGGACTAATTGCAAACAGACTTGAAATTTAAACTACAAAATCGCACTCTGAGTTTAATGGTCAGCTATTGAAAAAACACATCCCATTCGATGAAGACAATTATCTAAAAAGAAGGTCAATTATGGATGAGTCTCAAAGAAAAAAAGAAGCGTTAAGGAAAAAATCATTAGGTGAGCTTGGGGAGCTTTTTGGTCTGAAAGCTTTGGTCGATGAGAAGTACGACAGAGTACGGAATCTCAATGATAAAAAAATGAACTTCCCGTTTGCAGACGTATTTGGAATTAAAGATGATGAAAAACAGGTTATAAGCATCAAAGCTCGCAACAAGTATCAAGTGAATGGAAAGTTGAACAGTTCTTACAACTTGGGTGACCATTGCTACGACAAAGCCAAAAGAGCAGAGGAAGAATACGGGGCCAAGGCTTATTGGATGGCAATCCAGTTTGATGAACAGACGTATTCTGTTTATCTTGGTTCATTGGAAGAACTGAATGGAAGGAAGGCTATTCCATTGAACGAATGCGAAAGAGGCGAAGTTGGAAAATGCCTGGTAAAGGACAAAAGGCATTTTTTTGACTTCAGCTTTTTTGCCAACAAGTAGGCATACATCCGAAGAGAGGAAGAGCAATGCGCCTTCCGCGCATTGAAGAGGAAAGAGGCAGTGAGGGGAAAACAAGGCATGGTGTCCCATCGTGAGTTTGCCAAGCATAGTAACGACAAATTCTCCGGAAACAGTGGGGGTAGCCCGGTAACGCGCCCGGTTCCCCCTTCAGTGGGGTGAAAAAGCCGTGCTGTCAGCGTTGCCGCAGCAAAGGACACATCCTTGCGTATCATAAAAATACGCGTCGGCCGTGCCTTTGCCTTGCGCCTTGCCAGCACGGCTTTTTCACCCCACTGAACAAAAGTACCTTCCCCTCCCTTTCCGGCACGAAGGGGCCGCAGGTATTTATTAAGAAGTCATGGCCGCCTCTTTAAGCCAAGGCAGGTGAAATAAAGTCATTGCGCCATAAGTTAACAGGCTGCATTTACAAGTAAAAGGCTGTAGCTACGCCACGAAGCGTGGCGAATAGTAGGATGGCGGCAAAGGAAAAAGAATACACTCATCATTTTATTTGCTAGAAAGGATAAACCATAGAAAATATTATTTACACCTAAAACATTGGACGGTGAAATGCCTGGGAAAAAACAGCATTTTATACAACAAGCACTGCTAAAAGGTTTTTCAAAAAGCAAAAAGCAAATTTATCTATACAAAAAAAATAAACCTAACGCATTACTAGTGGCGATAAAAAATGTAGCTGCTGAAAGGTTCTTTTATGGCAAAGAGGATGGAGTTACAGATAGTAGTCTCACGGACTACGAAAATAAAAACGCAGATATAATCAAGTCTCTCCAAAATGGAATAATTCCGAAAAAGAAAGAAAATTTAATACGCTTTATACAAATATGTGCATTCAGAACTAAAAGTCTTCGTCAAAAATCAGATTATTCAACAAAAAGCTTATTAAATAAATTCGTTGAAGAAGACAACTTGCGCCAAGTATTAACTAATTTGGTTGAAGATGAACTTAAAAAAAATTCTCCATATTTTGCTTCTATCCCTGACGAAGTGCTCATCCAAATGGATGCAAATAAAAAAGAAATTTTGGAAAATATGTTTTGTAATTTAAAGTACATGAGTGCATCAGTTAAAGAACGAATAATGAATACAGAATTTGGGAAATATGCTCAAAAAAAGAATATTCCAAAATTCACATCAGAATCTTTCGACCTGAATCGATTGAAAAAAAATCCATTATTTTCTTATACATGGGAAATTCTTTCATTCAATGAGTCCATAATATTGGGAGACAATCCTGTTATTGGAATAGATGCAGAAGAAAAGCATTCTAGTCTCTTTAAAGGCTATAAGGATATTCAATTTGTATATATGCCTATTTCTTCTTCAAAAGTCTTGGTTGGAAAAAAGAATGCTAACTTTAATTATTCTGCTGCAGAGATAAACACTATGTCAGCATCGTTGTCCCATGATTCTTTTTTTGCTGCCGATGAAAAACAAAATCACCTCATAAATTTAATATCAACACATGAAAAATCCTTCTTTGACTAACGAAGCTACAAACTACGCTCAGCTTAAAAATACTATGCTGCAATAGCCCCCATAATGGATCAAAATAAGAATCCCCCTGGAAACTTTGTTTCCAGGGGGATTCTACTTGAATATTATCGCAGGTCCAGGAGGCCGTTGCCTCCTGGTGGGGGTGTGGGGGCAACGCCCCCACTTCTCCCTTCCTAATTATCTTGTCTTAGTGCATCTGGTCGCGGAATTCGTCCTTCATAAGCTGGTGAGCCAGGGGGAGCGATTCCGGACGATTGCAGAACGGAACGTCGCCGTTGCAGACCAGGGCTTCGCGCAGCACTTCATCGATGGTATCGACCTGGATGATCTTGAGATCGTTCAGGATGTCCTCGGGGACTTCCTTGAGGTCCTTGGCGTTCTCCTTGGGGATGAGCACGCGTTCGATGAGGCCGCGGTGGGCGGCAAGGAGCTTCTGGCGCAATCCGCCAATGGGCAGGACGCGGCCGCGCAGGGTAATTTCCCCGGTCATTGCCAGGTCGTTGCGCACGGGCACGTTGATCAGTGCGGAGACGATGGCGGTGGTCAGGGTAACGCCAGCGCTGGGTCCATCCTTGGGCACTGCGCCTTCGGGCACATGCACGTGGATGTCGACTTCCTTGTAAAAGTCGGGCTTGAGGCCGAAGCTGTCCGACCGGGACCGCACGTAGGAGAGCGCGGCCTTGGCGGATTCCTGCATAACGTCGCCGAGCTTGCCGGTAATTTCCACCTTGCCGTTGCCGGGCATGAGCACGACTTCCACGGTAAGGAGTTCACCGCCCACTTCGGTAAAGGCGAGACCATTGGTAACGCCGACCAGCGGGTTTTCTTCCTTTTCGCCGTAGCGGTGCTTGGCCACGCCCAGAAAGTCTTCCAGGTTGTCCTTGGTGATATCAACGGTCAGGGTCTTGTCGTCGTTTTCCACAATCTTCATGGCGGATTTGCGGCACAGGGAGGCGATTTCACGCTCCAGGTTACGCACGCCGGATTCGCGGGTATAACGACGGATGACCTCCAGCAGAACGTCATCGGGCACGGCCATGTTGTCGGTTTCCAACCCATGCTGTTCTATCTGCTTGGGCACCAGGAAGTCGCGGGCGATACGGCTCTTTTCGCTTTCCAGGTAGCCGGGAATCTGGATGATTTCCATACGGTCCTGAAGCGGCAGCGGAATGGAGTGCAGCGTGTTCGCCGTGGTGATGAAGAATACCTTGGACAAGTCGTAGTCCATGTCCAGGTAATGGTCGTTGAACGCGTAGTTCTGTTCCGGGTCGAGCACTTCCAGCAATGCGCTGGAAGGATCGCCACGGAAGTCGGTGGACATCTTGTCCACTTCGTCCAGACAGAACACGGGGTTGTTGTACTCGCTGCGCTTGAGCGACTGAAGGATCTTGCCGGGCAGTGCACCGACGTAGGTACGGCGGTGGCCGCGAATTTCGGCCTCGTCGCGCACGCCGCCCAGGGACAGCCGCACAAAGGGGCGGTCCGTGGCACGGGCAATGGACTTTGCCAGCGAGGTTTTGCCCACGCCAGGAGGGCCCACAAAACAGAGGATGGGGCCTTTCATGGTCTCCACAAGGCTCTGCACGGCCAGGAATTCAAGAATACGCTTCTTGGGTTTTTCCAGGCCATAGTGGTCCTTATCGAGAATGGCGGCAGCCTCTTCGAGGTCGAGCTTGAAGTCCTTGGTCTTGCTCCAGGGCAGGTCGAGAATCCAGTCCACATAGTTGCGGACCACGGTGTACTCGGCCGAGCTGGGCGGAATCTGGCGGAGTTTCTTGAGCTCGCGCAGGCCCTTTTCGCGGGCCTCCTCGGGCATATCCTTATCCTTCATCTGCTGTTCCAGCTCGTCGGCCTCAACGCCGGGATCTTCCTCGCGTCCCATCTCTTTGTTGATGGCCTTAAGCTGTTCGTTCAGATAGTAGTCCCGCTGGTTGAGTTCCATCTGGTTCTTGACGCGGGACTTGATCTTCTTTTCCAGAGAGGAAATTTCGATTTCGCCTTGCAGCAGGCTGTAGGTGTCCTCCAGGCGATCAATGGGATGCAGGTTTTCCAGAACTTCCTGCTTTTTATCGAAGGGAACCTTGAGGTGCGGCATGATGGAATCGGCCAGCCGTCCGGGCTCGGTAAGCGAGGTCACGGCCACCACGGTTTCCTGTGCCAGCTTTTTATTGACCTTGGCGTACTGCTCCACGGACTCGTGCACCGTGCGAACCAAGGCTTTGGCTTCCAGGGAATCCACCTCGATTTCGTTGAGCTGCTGCACTTCGGCCATGGGAAATTCTTCCCAGGAAAGTTCGGCACCCTTGGCATCCCAGCCCGCGCGGTAAAGCCCCTCGAACAAAACCTTGATGGTTCCGTCGGGCAGGCGCAAAAGCTGCAGGATTTTGCTGACCGTACCTACTTCGTACAGGTCTTTGCCTTCCGGGCGTTCTTTTTCCGGGCTCCGCTGGGTAACCAGAAATATTTTTTTATCATATTGGGACAGAGCGGTCTCGATGGCTCGGATGGATGCGTCCCGTCCAACAAAAAGCGGCACGATGGACTTGGGAAACATGACCACCTCGCGCAGCGACATCATGGGCAGGCGAACCATTTCTGGTTTGTCCGCATCATTTGCATAAAAGCTGGGCATTTTTTCTCCCGGTCGTCTTGTATTCGACAGGCGGGGTATCCTACCTGCTCACACTAAAGCTTAAGGCAAACCCCGTAAGTGTCAACGATCTTGCAGCTAAATATAACACCATTTGCCCGTGTCCAGCCCCCACCTAAGAAAAAACCGCGCGGCTGTGTTTGCCGTCCTGCCTGGATACACACCAAACAGGAGAGCAAGACACGACCGGCGCGGTCTTTTTACGGGCACGTATTACGCGCTCTTGGCTTCGCTATGGAAAAACATGAGCGGTTCGGCACCGCGCTCCACAACAGCCTTATTGATGACGCACTCCTTGACATTGGACATGGAGGGCAGGTCATACATGATTTCCAGCATCACGCTTTCCATGACATTACGCAGGCCGCGCGCGCCGGTTTTGCGTTCAATGGCTTTTTTGGCAATGCTGCGCAATGCGTTGGCGGAAAAGCGCAGGTTGACCTTGTCCAGCTCGAAGAGCTTCATATACTGCTTGATGAGGGCGTTCTTCGGTTCCGTAAGGATGCGGACCAGATCGTCTTCTTCCAGTTCCTCGAGCGAGGTGACCACGGGAACGCGGCCGATGAACTCGGGGATGAGGCCGAACTTGATAAGATCGTCGGGATGCGTTTCGCGGTACAGGTCGAAAGTCTTTCTTTCGGACTTTTTCTCGACCTTGGCGCCGAAGCCCATGGAGGAACCGGACATACGGTTCTCGATGATCTTGTCCAGCCCGATGAAGGCACCGCCCAGGATGAACAGGATGTTGCTGGTATCCAGACGGATGAATTCCTGCTGGGGATGCTTGCGGCCTCCCTTGGGCGGAATGTTGGCTTCCGTGCCTTCTATAATTTTCAGCAGGGCCTGCTGCACGCCCTCGCCCGAAACGTCTCGGGTAATGGACGGCGAATCGGCCTTGCGTGCAACCTTGTCGATTTCGTCTATGTAGACAATGCCCTTGGAAGCGGCTTCGATGTCGTAGTCGGCATTCTGAAGCAGCTGCACAAGAATGTTCTCCACGTCCTCGCCCACGTAACCGGCCTCGGTAAGGGCGGTGGCGTCGGCAATGGCAAAGGGAACCTTGAGTATCCGTGCCAGAGTCTGAGCCAACAGGGTCTTGCCGCAGCCTGTGGGGCCGAGCAGCAGGATGTTGGACTTGTCCAGCTCTACTTCATTGGACAGACGATCGGCATAAAAGACACGCTTGTAATGATTGTGTACCGCCACGGAGAGGATCTTTTTGGCAAAGTCCTGTCCAATGACGTACTCGTCCAGAAGTTTTTTGATCTGCGAGGGTGGAAGAAGTTCTGCATCCTCCTTCACTTCGGTCATGTTTTCCTGGGCAATGATCTCATTGCACAGGGCAACGCATTCGTCGCAGATGTAGACATCCGGTCCTGCGATCAGACGCTGTACCTCATCCTGCGATTTGTTGCAGAAGGTGCAGCGAAGTTCTGTCCGCGTGGTGTTTTTCGTGGCCATGGCGTTTCCTCGAATGGCTTTCGCGTGCCTGGCGCAGTATGCGCATTCACGGTCGTCGTTCGGCCCACGCTGGGTGGCGTGGCCATGATTCTTCTTTTTTGGCTTGTTAGCCAACAATAAACCGGTTACCCGGTCGCATCAAATTATTTTTTATCTTCCTCGCCCTCGCTCTCGCGCGAGACCATGATTTTGTCGATCAAACCGTACTTCTGGGCTTCTTCGGCAGACATGAAATTGTCACGCTCCGTATCCACCTGGATTCTTTCGATATCCATACCTGTGTGCTTGGCCATGATTTTATTCAGGGCCTTGCGCTGGCGGTGGATTTCACGGGCGTGCAGTTCGATATCCGTAGCCTGCCCCTGAAAACCGCCGGAAGGCTGGTGAATCATGATACGCGAGTGCGGCAGCGCGTAACGCATGCCTTCGGCTCCCGCGCACAGCAGCAGTGCGCCCATGCTGGCGGCCTGCCCCAGGCAGAGCGTGGACACGGGCGAAGAGATGTACTGCATGGTATCGTAGATTGCCATGCCCGCCGTAACAACGCCGCCCGGCGAGTTGATATACATGTGGATTTCCTTTTCCGGATTTTCGGATTCCAGAAAAAGAAGCTGGGCGCAGATAAGGCTTGCCACGTGGTCGTCAATGGCGGTTCCGAGCAGGATAATCCGGTCTCTGAGCAACCGGGAGTATATATCGTAGGCGCGTTCGGATTTGCCCGTCGTTTCTATGACGATGGGAACCTGTGCGTGAGACATCATCTAATGACTCCTTGAGGCTGATATATTGGGGACGCAGGGCCGGATGACCCGCGCTTTAGGGGAAGTTCCCGCAAACGTTATCAGCATAGTTAATCATTCTTTTGGCAAGCTCAAGGGGAAATTTTCTCATCCCCTCTTTCATAAGCAAAAACCGGACCTACCGATTGCTCATCGGTTTTCGCCCGGTTGATCCCCCATTACCTGCGGAGATGGGGAAAAAAATGCCGCGCCCGGCACAACCGGACGCGGCGTAATATTCTCGCGATCTAGGCTATGCCTCTTCCTTGCCCTCTTCCTTGGCGCCCTCTTCCTTGGGCTTGGCAGGAACCTCTTTGATTTCGGCATTGGAGTAGATGTACTCCATGGCCTTGTCGCAAAGGATGCGGTCCTTGATGAGGAGGGATACACCGGCCTGATCGTAGTACTGCTTCAGGGAGTTGAAATCCTGGCCGGACTGAACAGCCATCTTGCGGATTTCCTCGTCCACCTGTTCGGGATCAACCGTCATTTCTTCGGCAGTGGCAACGGCCATCAGGAAAAGCTGGCTGCGGGATGCGCGTTCGGCATCTTCGCGAGACTCTTCAATAATCTCTTCCTCGGTCTTGCCAATGGCCTTGAAGCTCTTGCCGACCTGCTCCAGGCGATGCTTCTTGTCGGCTACGATGTTTTCCAGGTTGCGCTGCAGCACGGAAGGCGGCATGGGAATTTCGATCTGATCGATCAGGCTGTCCAGCATGTTCTTCTCGGCTTCGGCCTTTACCAGCTGACGACGGCTGGCGAGGTAGGATTCCTCGATGGCTTCGCGCATTTTTTCCACGCTTTCAAAACCGCCAGCCTTGGTGGCCAGTTCATCGTTCAGCTCGGGCAGCTTCTTTTCCTTGATGGAGTGGAGCACCACACGGACCTCGACGGTCTTGCCTGCCAGGTCTTCGTTCAGGAAGTCTTCGGGGAAGGTCAGGTCGCCCTTGCCGGAATCGCCGGTTTCCAGTCCCTTGACGATTTCTTCGAAACCTTCAAGAGCCTGTCCGGAACCGAGTTCCAGCTGAAAATTGTTGGCCCGCAGTCCCTGGAAGGCCTGGTCGTCGCCCAGAGCTGCAAAGTCCACGACAGCGATTTCGCCGTCAACGGGCTTGCGCTTTTCATCCACGTCGACCAGTTCGGCCATACGTTCGCGCACACGGTCGATAACGGCCTGCACTTCCTTTTCGTCGGAAACGACTTCTTCCTGCTCTACGGAAATGCCCTTGTAGTTGGGCAGTTCCAGCTCGGGAGCCACTTCAAAGGAGAAGCTGTAAAGGAAGTCCTGATCCTTGACGATCTCTTCGGAATCGACCTGCAAGCCGGACATGGGGCTCAGCTTCATCTCGCCCATGATCTGGTTGAGATGAAGGTTGATCAGGTCCTGGGTTGCCTCGCCGTAGATCTGCTTCCTATAACGGGATTCGACCACGTTGGCGGGAACCTTGCCCTTGCGGAAGCCCTTGATCTCGGCGCTTCTGCGGTACAGAGCGGTGGTGGCGAGGATGGCCGCGTTGGCTTCCTCGGCAGGCACGGTAACGGAAACTTTGCGCTCGACCGGCGACAGCTCTTCGACCTGATAATCCATTGTATGATTCTCCTTAAAAAAAATATTCCCTGTGCGGGATTACGTTCTGCGAAGCCTGCCTAGATACTGTGAGTAGGCCCAACTGTCAATCTTATGCTCCATTTTTGTAACAAAACAAGGTTTTCCAGGGGCAGCCAATGATTCTGACAGGTTGGCAACAGCGTTGGCGGTACGGTTTCGACAAATCCGGTAGAAACACCTTTTTTCGGGGGATAACCAGTTGGCATATTCCCTGCTGAACCAAGGGCAATTTGTTCCTCTCCAAAGAGCGGGTTTCAAGCCCTGCTCTTCGTCCCAATCTGCAGGCGGAAAGCGCTACCCGCCTGCTGTGGGTGCGGCCGGGGTAGGTGCGACCGGGGTGGGTGCGGCCGCACCCGGGATCCTATCATTTAAAAAAATTCTTCATCAAATCAGCAAGTTCTACAAAAAGCTCTGGTTCTTCTCTTTACAAAGAGGCTCGCTTGCATTATCTCTATAATCAATGCTGGAGAAGGTCTTTAGCAGATGTGGTTTAACCGCAACGGAGGGTGCTGCCCGTTAATGCGCATCACCATAACATGGCACTCAGATGCCCCTGCGGATTCGCCCGTCCGCGCGTAGCTTCCATCAGGCGTTAAACACGAACACGGTGGAATTGCCGGTTGACCCGGCACAGAGCGCGGCCACGGCGAATCTTTTTTTGTCCTTCCTCCAATTATACTCCCCTTTCTCCCACATCATTGTCTTCGTTGGGCATTCGCCCTGAGCTTAAGACTATACTCCTGAATAGAATGGTCCGTTACAGCGGCCCTGCCCCGCGTTATAATCAACCGCGGGATGACCACACTCATGCGCCAAAAGATATCCGGGCTTTTCTTGACCTTCAGCTTGGCAAAACCGATTCCCGCCGCATCGGGTATATTCTCCGCCGCCGACAAAAAGACCAGATGGCCGGGATGAGTATAGCCGCAAAAATTTTTCCGTAAAAACTCGGCAAGACGAAACGTCCCGTTGATGGGAATGAGCCGCAGACCATAGATAAGCCACGCACAAACATAGCCGAACGGCAAACGCGCCACACCATCGGCCGCATTCATCACCTGATACATGGGCGTTTTCACCTTGCTGTAAAACGTATCGTCCGCCGCACGCGGTGCGCCAAAGGTGTAGGTCGCTCCCATTTGGGAGTGGGGTAAACAGGCCTGGCCTTTTGCTCTCGCCGCTTTCTTTTGCTTCTCCCGGTCACATTCCAGAAAACGCGTGGCCAGCAATGCCAGGGCTCCCCCCAGGGAATGGCCGGTAATGTACAACGGCAACGCGCCTTGAGCGTCCGCCCTCTCAACAGCATCCGTTATCTGCTTTCGTACATCCCGGTAGGCGGTTACAAATCCCCTGTGCGCCCTGCCCCCTTCGCCCACAGCCATGAGGTCGGCCTTGATGTCGGTGAGGATGTCGCGCACGTTGGGCTGGGTTCCCCGAAAGGCCAGCACCAGAAAACGCTCATTCTCCACAGACATTTTGGCAAGAAGCGCCTCGGTGCCTTTTTCGGAAAAGGTATCCAGCAGCTCAAAACTGACCCGTTTGAGTTCGCCTTCGATGATAGAGCCGCTTTGCGCCTTGTTTCCGGCCACCTTCTTGACCAGTTCACGCAGCTCCTCCTGGTAGTCTCCACGTTCCACGGCCCGTTCCAGAAGCGCCACATAGCCTTCCAGGGCCGCCTCGTTGGGCAGCTTCTCGTACACCAGCCGGGACATTTCCGCGAGAATCCAGGCCATCCGGTCCGAGTAGGCCGCCCTGCTGATGGGCAGGCTGGTCATAAGTTCCGGGCAATCAAAATACTCTGCCATGGTGTGCCTCCTTGTTAGGACGCCGAATCTGTTGAATCAGAAGAACCAACGCTCTTTACATCAGTTTGTCCGCTCAAGGCCTCCGCAATTTTTTGCGCCTTTTCCCCCTCCGGAGAAAAGGGAATAAGCCGACACTTTCCCTGACTGTCTTTAAAAACAACAGCCGCCTTGCCATCTGCAATGCAGGTGTTCATCTGGCGGGCAAACATTTCCGCGTTTTGCGTGGGGCAGGCAATAAGCGCACTCTGGCACTCTTCAAGTTTCATCGTTGCTGACCTCCATCATCATACCCTTGGTAAGCCCCCAAGCGAACAACATGCGGGGAAAGCCTCTTTATATCGCCTACTGCCCAGAAGCAGTCCTCAAGGCTGCCCGTTTCGATGCAGATGTTGCTGTTCCCGCCAGCCACAAACATGTTGGCAAGATCGCATCTGACTTCGCCAACCGTACTGTTCATCGGGTTGCTCTGCATGCAGACAACAACTTTTCTCAGGTCGTCATCCCGCACCGCTTCGGCGATAAAGTCATATGCCGCGAGTTTTTGCCCTGGCCAGGGCAAGGCCTTGATGGCAGCCTTGTACAAGTTCAGGTTTACCAGCTCCGTTTCCAGCGGCATCTTTTCAAAAACGCCACCTTCCACTTGGGCAATGGTGCCCACGGGGGGACCAAGCCTCCCGTGGGAAAGAATCGGAACATCGAAGCCCAGGTAGCCAAGCACCAGCGGCCTGGGAAACGTCTCGCGGATGCCCACGGTTCTGTTGGAAACCAGGGTGAAGGCAGCCGAGCCGCCGGGCGCGGCACCGCCATTCAAGAGTTTCCCCAGAACAGACAGTTTGTTTTGGTAGTCCGTCACCGTTGCATTCAATGCGGTCATGCCGCCTGCCGCATCCCCAGGGAAAAAACCCGCTCCGACGCCCACACCGCTCCGTTCACCATCAGCCAGATTGATGTCCACGGCGCGTACCCTGTAGACCCGGTTCACCACACGAATATACGGGCGTGAAAGGCCGTCGCTCTTGCTTTTCTCGGGAAACGACTCGGAAATTTCAGCCAGCATGGTCCGGTTGATTGGCTCAGCCGCCCATTGTTTCAACTTCCCGTACCAGGAAAACAGGGGCAATCCGTAGGTTGTCGCATTGCTCACGGTAAATCGCGCCACTGCATTGTCGGAATTGACCAGCTGCAGGGCTATGGGGATGGAATAGACGGGAAATCCTGCGGAAATGCCGGTGTCGCTGTTCACTTTGACCGTAAAACTGGGAAACGAGACATTCAGCGTGGCGTTGTCTTCACATTGGGACAACGGCGTTCCGGAAAAAGGCGCCTCAAGGTAGGCGGCATTATAGTGATCCGCATACTCTTGCTCCGTCGCGTTCAGCCTGCCGAGATAGATATCCAGCGGAAGGTATCCGCCCTCGACATATTCTTCCTGCTGTTTTTGGATGGGCGTCTGCACCAGAAAAAAATCTCCGGGCTCCATATCCTGGGAAAGCGGATAGGCGCAGATGGCCTGCGAGCCACGGACCGTCTTGCACCACTGCGAGGCAACGCCTTCCACGGCCGCATCCTTCCGGCAGCTGGAAAAGCCGCAGGTGGCAACGAGCAAAAGGATTATGCCCAGGATTTTGCAAACATTCGCGATCATGGATAACCTCCAATGACCTGCGCATATCATGCATTCCTTTTTATGGAAATATATAACCTAATATCTGAAAAACTTGGGGTTCTTTTTTTCCCAATCATTGACAAGCCTCTGCTTCTTCCTATTCTAGGGAAAGAAATTGTCCTTTCAGGCTGCCGACAAAGGACCACTGCCCCGTTGCTACGCCCATTGCGACGAAAACCCGAAACTCTGCCTGCGAGAAACAACGCGCAAGCCTTGACTTTCCCCCGCTCTGTTTCCACGCCTTTGTAACCAGGCAGCCAAATTGGACTTTGCATTCGATATACTTTGTACGTAACACAATACAATCCCACCATGGACCCGGATGACCGGCTCCCTGTCCCCAAACGAAAAACAAGAGAGACCCCACAATGCTACTGGAAGGAAAAAAAGCACTGGTGTTCGGTGTGGTCAACGACCGCAGCATTGCCTACGGCGTTGCCGAACAGCTCAGGAAACACGGCGCAAAGCTCGGTCTGAGCTATGCAGCCGACCCCATCAAAAAACGCATTGAGCCCATTGCGGAACAACTCGGTGCCGACTTCATCGTTCCCTGCAACGTCAGCGAAGATGAGCAGATCGACGCCTGCGCCGATTTCGTAAAAGAGCAATGGGGCGACGTGGACATCATTATCCATTCCATCGCCTATGCGAACCGCGAAGACCTCAAGGGACGTTTCATCGACACCAGCCGCGAAGGCTTCAAAGTGGCTCTGGACGTTTCCTCCTACTCCCTGGTGGCACTGGCGCGCGCCTTTGAACCGCTGATCAACACCAACGGTTCGGTCATCACCATGAGCTACTACGGTTCGGGCAAGGTAATTGCCAACTACAACGCCATGGGCGTTGCCAAGGCCGCATTGGAATCCTGTGTGCGCTATCTCGCCGTGGACCTGGGGCACAAGGGCGTGCGCGTGAACGCCATCAGCGCCGGACCGGTCAAAACCATGGCTGCCTCCGCCATTTCCGGCTTCAAGAGCATTCTCTCCACAATCGAGGAAAAGGCTCCCCTGCACCGCAACACCACCATTCAGGATGTGGGCAAAGCCGCCCTCTATCTTGCTTCCGACCTCGCATCCGGCACCACTGGCGAGACCCTTTTCGTGGACTCCGGTTACAACATCATGGGTGTATAAAAACACCTTTTGAACAGCCACGATTTCAATCGTGGAACAAAGAAAATACCAAGGGAAGGCTGTCCAAGGCCTTCCCTTTTTTATACTCTTTATGGCTCCGCCAGCCACACCCCAAAAATCCCGCTTAAATCAAATCAAGTAAGACAATACCTGCCATCCTATGATACCATTGCGCTAAACAGATACCAAAATTCAACTTTCAAGCTGCAAACAGGATTGTCTATGGATGCCATCGTCTTTTCCAACCTTTTGAAAATGCATGAAGAATGGCTGGTAAACCGCGTTCTGCACTACGCCAAAAAGCACGGATACTCGGCATATACCTCCACGCTTATGAACGCCTGGAAGATTTCCATCCACAAACTCTCGCAAACCATATCCGAAACCTATGAACTGTATGGCGGAAAACTGCCCGAACTTTCATCAGAAGACGCATATCAGGACGATCCCTGCTGCGCTTTCGGCGTGAAAGAAGCCCGGCGCCATAGGGAGCGTGGAATCAGCATTGCCATGTTTCTGGGGCTGCTCAAGTATTGCCGCCAAACCTATTGCGACCTTGTCACGGAAAAACTGTCCGTGGATTCCAAGGCCGCGGCACTCACGGATTTCACAATACGCTTTTACGATCGCCTGGAACTGGCCATGTGCACCGAATGGA
The DNA here is from genome assembly GCF_049723905.1 of Desulfovibrio sp. 7SRBS1. Classification (NCBI taxonomy): domain Bacteria; kingdom Pseudomonadati; phylum Thermodesulfobacteriota; class Desulfovibrionia; order Desulfovibrionales; family Desulfovibrionaceae; genus Desulfovibrio; species Desulfovibrio sp. 7SRBS1. The sequence continues at coordinate 1,730,845 of NZ_JBJKFD010000001.1, forward strand.
TAGGTTTGGGGCAGGAAAAAAGCGTTCTGGAACTGCAAGCCAAGAACCGGGACATGACCAACGAAAAAAACAAGTATCTTACCCTGTTCGAAAGCCTGGCCATGCCGGTCATACTCATTGACGAAGACCTGTGCCTGGACAATCTGAACATGGCCGCCTGCCGCATGCTGGGCATGCAATCGTCCTGTGCAGCGGGCGATTCCACCGAGCAGGAAAATTGCCAGCAAGCCCCCCGGCCCGACAATACGTCCCTGAAGTCCAGCTTGTACTGGCTTTGGGCAGACGTCCAAAGCTTTTCCGCAAGCGGTGAAGACGCCACCACCCTGCAACGCAGTTTTCTCCAGGACTCGGTCACGCTCCACTACGAGGCGACCCTGGCGCGGATGCAGGACGTTTCCGGCAAATTCAACGGAATAATCCTGATGCTCAAGGACATCACGGACCGCGAACATCTGTATCAGAAAATCAGCAAGGCATACGACCATCTGGAAATGCGAGTCGAGGAACAGGCCTCCGAACTTATGCAGACCAGCGCCCACCTGGTGCAGGAAATGGCCGAACGAAAGCAGGCGGAAAAAGCACTGCGCGAAGCCCGCCTCCGGTACAAAATGCTTGTGGACAACCTGCACGAGGGCATCTGGCTGCTCGATACCGAAGACAGGACCGTCTTTGTCAACCCTCGCATGGCCAACATGCTGGGGTACAAGGTCAATGACATGGTCGGCCGAAAAGTTTTCGATTTCATCCATCCCGACGACCTCGAGACAGTGAAAACAAACCTCATTCTGCGCAGAAACGGCCTGGTCCAGGGATACGAAGTCACCCTGGTACACAAAGACGGAATGAGCCTGCCCGTTTTCTCCTCCGCCACTCCACTGAAGGACACCGACGGAAACTACACCGGCTCCTTGGCGGGCGTTATGGACATGACTCCCCACAAGCAGATGGAAGAGGCACTCCGTGCCGCCATGGCCCGGGCACAAGAAGCCAACCGGGCCAAAAGCGAATTTCTGGCCAACATGAGCCACGAAATCCGCACGCCCCTCAACGGCGTTCTGGGCATGCTCCAACTGCTCAACATGACACACCTGGACATGGAACAGTCGGAATACGTCAACGTCGCCTTTTCTTCGGGGCGCAACCTGCTGACGCTCATCAACGACATATTGGACCTGTCGAGGGTGGAGTCCGGACGTATGGAAATACGTCAGGAGGTCTGCAAAATTTCGGATGTCATCCTTCAGACCGCCGATACCTTCCGTGAAAGCGCCAAGCTCAAAGGCATACAAATTACGAGCGAGGTTGTTGGGCTGGAAAAGGTACGCACGGACCCGCGGCGGCTGCGCCAGATTCTGTTCAACCTGCTGGGCAACGCGGTAAAATTCACGAAACAGGGGAAGATCGAAATCCAGGCCTCCCCCATCCAACGTTCGGGTCAAGATGTAACCGTTCTCTTCAGTGTTCAGGATACGGGCATCGGCATCGGTGAAGAAATGCTCGAGCGCATCTTCCATCCTTTTACCCAGGGGGATGGGTCCACAACACGCAAATACCAGGGAACCGGCCTGGGCCTGCACATCGTAAAACGACTGGTTCACCTGATGGGTGGTACCCTCTCCGTGGAGAGCGAGCCGGACCAGGGGACAACCATCTACTTCACCATCAAGATGCAGGATGCACAGGAAGCTCCGAAGCCATCCTGTATCCCCCAATCCCCAACACCGCCCCAAAAGGTCAATCAGCAATGGCGTATTCTGGTGGTCGAGGACAACCCCATCAACAGCACCACAGCCATTCGCATGTTGCAGATTCTTGGGTTTGAGGCCGACGCGGTGGAAGACGGTTCCCATGTGCTCAGTGCCCTGCAACAGGGCAGCTATGACTGCGTACTCATGGACGTCCAGATGCCGGTTATGAACGGGCTGGATGCAACACGAGCCGTGCGCACCGAGGCACCGCCGGACATTCGGGACATTCCCATAGTCGCCATGACCGCGCATGCAATGAAGGGCGACAGAGAAATATGCATTGCCGCAGGAATGGACGAATATCTTTCGAAGCCTTTGGATATGAGGCTCATGGAAAAGATGCTGCGTGAGGTGCTGCAGCTGCCCCAGCAAAAACAGACTCCCTGAATCGAGAAGGCAGAGCGCCAACCCGGAAAGCGCCCTTGCAGAGGCCACCACGGCATTTCCAAAGCTTTGTGGCTTTCAGCCCATTTCCGGGGAGGGGAAAATCAGTCCTTCCAGCCCCACCATTTGAGCTTCTCCGGATCTCTTCGGTCCGGCGGGGTCTGTGCGTAATATACAGCGCAACGAAAGACATACAGGACACAACGGTCCACATGCTCGCCCCGAAGCTCCATCAGGCGCTGGTACATTGCTTCGGGGTTCTCCCCCACAAGATCGCGAACCTGGGTGTATCCCAATTCCTGCAACTTTTTTTCCAGAGAAGGCCCCACTCCGGGAATTTCACACAATTCCGAGCAATTCAGGTTAGCCATATCGAGTTTCCAGCTCGGAATCAGGACGCGTTGCAATACCCGAGCAATTTGTTGCTGAGTTCTTTGAGGTCGAAAGGTTTGATAAGATACCCTTGCACGCGCAGGCCGAGACAGCTGTCGATGACACCCTTGTCCTTGCTCACCGTGGCAACGACGATGGGCGTGGAGACGTCGTGCAGCTCCTCCCGGATGACGCGGAGCACCTGCAGGCCGTCCATCTCCGGCATTTTCAGATCCAGCAGAATAAGGTCGGGCTTCCAGACCTTGTAGATTTCCAGCGCCTTCACCCCGGTACTGACAATGCGCAGGACGAATACGTCGCGGCTGATGTATTTTTCGTACAGCGCCACCACGGGTTGCATGTCTTCCGCAATCAGAAGCTTCAACTTGCGCTTGCCCAGGACGGCGGAGCCGGAAGCCCCCAACCTGCCCGGCAGTTCCTTGTCCACCAGCTTGAGGAAAAACGCGCGGAGCTTGTCTTTGTTGAGGGGTTTGGCAATGGCCCCCTGAATATCCAGGTATTCGAGATCATTTTTCAGGGAAGTGGTCTTTTCATCATAAAAAACCACGACCTTGGTCTTTTCGTCGCGGTTCTTGTTGCGCAGGGTCTTGAGCAATGTGGTCACATTAAAGAACTGCAGGTCTTCACTAAGGGCCATGATGTCCGGCTGCCAGGTGCTGTAGTAGTTCTGGATCTGCATGCCGTTATCCACAAAGACCATGTCGAAAATATCGGCAGGAATTCCTTTTTTCAACGCATTCTTGGCCACAACGTCGGATTCACCGACGAGCAGCTTGATTTTTTCGCCCATACGCCCCCCCCAGACATGTTCTCCCACGCGACCTGCAAGGCAAACATGGGACGAACCGGAAACCGAACAAAAAAGCACTACTACGTATTCTATTTTACCATGCCACATACCAATAATTTGTCAATGCAACGTCACTGTGGACGGTGGATTTTTGCCCCCAGTTGGAATACCTAGTGTGATGTCCGCAGAATATGTCTTCACAGCTGTTTTTTGCGGAGAACCGCGACCGGGAAAATGCGGTTTTCGGGTTCGCTCACGCCGCCTTTGGTGGTGGTATGGCGGACTATGTCCACCATGCGACATGCCGCGCATACTGCTGCATTGATTAGGACACGATTTTAACGGACGCGACACTGGGAAAGGCATGAAAGGAATTGTGATAGGCGGGGTAAAAAGCGGGTGCGGAAAAACCTCCGTCAGCCTGGGAATAATGGCGGCCTTGCGCCGCAGGGGGATGTGCGTCCGCCCATTCAAGGCCGGTCCAGATTTCATCGACCCCGGTCTGCATAAGCTGGCGGCAGGAGCGCCTTCGCACAACCTGGACGGATGGATGTGCAGCCGGACCCAGGTGGAAGAAATTTTCCAGCGCTATTGCACAGGTGGCGATATAGCCGTCATTGAAGGTGTCATGGGGCTGTTCGATGGTTTTTCCGGCTCCCGCGACGACGGCAGCACTGCCCAGCTGGCCAAATGGCTCGACCTTCCCGTGCTGCTCGTGGCCGATGCCTCCAGCATGGCCCGTTCCGCCGCTGCCCTGGTCAAGGGATACGCGGAATACGATCCGGAATTGCACCTGCCCGCCGTGGTTCTGAACAGGGTTTCCAGCCCCAGCCATGCCGATATCCTCCGCGAAGCACTGACCACATTGCCGAAAATCCACTGTGTCGGGTATCTGCCCCCATGCCCCGATATTGCAATGCCATCGCGCCACTTGGGGCTGGTTACGCCGGAGGATGCCGAAGCCCCGGAACAACGCATCGACCATCTGGCCGACTGGGTGGAAGACAACCTGGACCTGGACACCCTGCTGGACAGCCTGCCCGATATTTCCGCCAATCTGTCCGGCGGTCTTGAAACACCGATTAGGCCTGAGGCAGCGTCTCCCCAAATACCCAGCGGCAAAGTACGCATCGGCGTTGCCCGCGATGCCGCATTCTGCTTTTATTACGGGGAAAATCTCCGCCTGCTTGAGGAAGCCGGAGCCGAACTGGTTCCCTTCTCCCCCCTTGCGGACAAACACCTTCCGCCCGACCTGAACGGACTGTATCTGGGCGGCGGCTATCCCGAAGTGCACGCCCCCGAACTTTCCAACAATACCTCGCTGCGCAAGGAAATACGTGCTTTTGCGGAATCCGAACGCCCCATTTATGCAGAATGCGGCGGATTCATGAGTCTTATGGACAAGATAAAGGCCATGCACGGACAGACCTGCCAGATGGCAGGGGTTTTCCCTTTCCGGGCCGAGATGCAGGAGCGGTTCCGCTCGTTGGGATACCGCGAAGTCGTAACCACCAGGGACAGTATTTTGGGCCCCTCGGGAACCATTGCCCGCGGGCATGAATTCCACTATTCCAAGATTGCCGATGAGGACTATGAACAGGCCGGATTGTATACCGTGTCCGGGCGCAAAGGGCCCTTGTCCACCCCGGAGGGATTTACCGTGCACAATGTGGTGGCCTCATACGTTCATCTGCATTTCGCCAGCAACCCGGCAATCTGCCGCTCATTCGTACAGGCCTGCGCAACCGCCGTATGAAAAAGACACTCCGCGAAGGTTTCACCACGGGCACTGCCGCCGCAGCAGGTGCCAAAGCCGCAGCGTCGCTTCTGCTGGGCTGTCCCGATGCTGACGCCCAATCCCCAAACGCCAGCTCCCCAAACGCCAGCTCCCCAGACGCCAGATTTGCAGACGGTTCCACTCTCATCGACGTTCCCCTGCCCAAGGGCCACTCGGCGGACAATATTCCCGACAGCCGCCTGCGCGTCCCCCTGCACAAAGTCGAACTGCGGGACGGAACCGCCACGGCTGTGGTCATCAAGGACGGAGGAGACGACCCCGACGCCACGCATGGAGCGGAAATTCATGTGCATGTGCGGCGCGCCCCCGAAGAAGCTCCAGGAAGTGTGCTATTGCGCGGAGGCAGGGGCGTGGGCCGCATCACCTTGGCAGGACTGCCTGTCCCGCCGGGACAGCCGGCCATCAATCCGGCCCCGCGCGGCCAGATCATTCATGCGGTACGCGAAGCCATGGAGCTTGCCGGTTGCTTCGACGCCCTGGAAGTGACCATAGAGGTGCCCGAAGGCGAACGCATCGCTCAAAAGACCTTGAACCCACGCCTTGGCATTGTAGGTGGAATCTCCATTCTCGGCACACGGGGCACGGTCAAACCCTTCAGCCACGACGCCTGGAAAGCCACCATCAGGCAGGGGCTTTCCGTGGCCCGGCAGGCCGGACTCACGGAAATAGCCTTTACCACCGGCGGCCGCAGCGAGCGATTTTTTCGCGAACACAGGCCCCAATGGCCCGCGCTGGGAGTTATCCAGGCAGCCGACTTTTTCCGCTTTTCCATGGAGCTGGCCGTGGAGTTCGGATTCACAACCGTGCATTGGAGCGTTTTTTTCGGCAAACTGGTCAAACATGCCCAAAAATTCGGCTCCACCCACGCGGTGGATTCGCGTATAGATTTTACACAACTGGCCCGGTGGTTTGCCGAGGGCGGTGTTCGGAAAGAAGCCTGCGAACGCACGTCCCAGGCGGTTACCGCCATAGGAGCGCTGGAAGCCGTTGGTGATGATCCGGCACGGGACAAAGCCGTGCGCGAGATTGTAGCCCGCGCGGCGCGCACTGCGCACAACTTTGCCCAAGGCAGGGCTTGTGTGGCATACTCACTCTTTGATTTTAACGGAAACCTTTTGGATTTTCTGGAACTACAAAGGAGCAATTCGTGATCGTCGATGTCATAGGCCTGGGCCTGAACCCCAGCCAACTTTCCCAAATCTTGAGGGACCGCATTGCCGCTGCGGACGTGCTGGTGGGCGGCAAACGCCAACTGGAATCGTTCCCCGACTTCAGTGGAGAACAGGTGCTCATCGCCTCCCCTCTGGAGTCGATTCTGAGCACAATCCGTGACCATGCCTCCGCAGGGCGCAAGGTCATGGTCATGGCCGACGGCGATCCCCTGTTTTACGGCATCGGCAAACGCATTGTCGAAGAATTGGGACGCAATAACGTCCGCATCATACCGGGCGTAACCACCCTGCAGACCGCTGCGGCGCGCCTGGGCATTCCCTGGCACGACATCACCCTGGTGTCCCTGCACGGACGCGGCGACTTCGCCCCCGTGTTTGCCGCCCTTACCCATACCAACATGGTTGCCGTCTTCACGGACGAAATCAATTCCCCGGCGGCCATAGCCCAGGCCATGCTCGACCGGGGCGCGGACCGTTTCGGCATGTGGGTCTTCGAAGACCTGGAAAGCGAACTGGAAAAGGTGGGCAAGTACAACCTGAGCCATGCAGTGACGCAAAGATTTTCGCCGCTCAACTTCGTGGTTCTGGAACGCACCTCGGCCCCGGAAATTCCACTGCGCCTGGGTATCCCGGATGATGACTTCGTACGCGAGGAAAACCTTATCACCAAAGGCCCGGTGCGGGCTGCCGGATTGGCCACGTTGTCCATGAAGAACGACGCCGTGGTCTGGGATATCGGCGCGGGCTGCGGTGCGGTGTCCATCGAGACGGCCGTCCTTGCCCACCACGGGGCGGTCTACGCCATTGAACGCGAGCAACGCCGCTACGATTTCATCCGGGAGAACATCCGGCGCACGGGTGCCTATCTGGTCAACCCCATCCTGGGAGAGGCACCGGAGTGCTTTGCCGAACTGCCCGACCCCGACCGTATTTTCATAGGCGGTGGCATTGCCGGACACAACGGTGTGCTGGAAAGCGCGTGCAACCGGCTCAAACCCGGCGGACGCCTGACCACCCATTGCATTCTGCTCGATTCGCTGAACGAAACCAGAAGCCATTTGAACAGCATGGGCTGGCCCATTTCCATCACCCAAATTCAGGGCTCGCTGTCAAAGCCCCTGGCCGGGGACATGCAGATGAAGGGACTGAACCCGGTGTTCATCGTGGCGACCCGCAAACCCAACGCCTGAGAGGAGTCCTCGCAATGCCCGTGATACTCTGGTGCGACTCGATGCTGACCGGTATTCAGGAAGTGGATGAGCAGCACGAAAATCTCACCGCAATGATCAACGAGCTCTATTACGCCTATGTGGATGGCAAGGACCAAACGGTTCTTTCCAAGATCATCTCCGGAGTAAGCGACTACACCAAAGACCACTTTTCAACCGAAGAACGGTTGATGAAGGAACATGAGTATCCCGATACCACTGCCCACATGCAGCAGCACAGGAAATTTGAGGACAAATCCATCGACTTCCTCATTGCCTATACCGAAGGGAAGCACGAACTCACCAGCGAAGTCCTCGATTATCTCACGGATTGGTGGCTCAACCATATCCAGGGAGATGATCGACGGCTGACGGATTTTCTGCTGGAGCTGGACTGCCAATAAACGTATCGGGCGCATATCGGGCGCACGCACACTGAACTTGACCGAAAAAAAGCCCGGCGCAACACGCCGGGCTTTTCTCATCCCCCCCCCACTTCAAATGAAATGGGGAGAGATATTGAACGATTTCTCTTCGCCAAGATTCTTTAAGCTTTCAGCAATAAAAGAAAATAGCCAATGCCGAACAGCAGATAAATTATGCTGGGCGGGATAAGCCTTTTCCAGGCGTCCGTTACCTCAACATGAAAATATTCGCATGTAAGCGCAAAACAAATATGCAGTGGAGAAGCCAAGATTCCGCAGTACCCTGAAAACAGGGCAAGAATTACATAAGCCACTGTCTGGTCCTGCATCCCGGTTCTGGCCAACAGCCCCAGCAGCAGCGGGAAAGTTGCGCCCACGACTCCCAGGGTAATGCCTGAAACAAAGCCGACAAGCAGGGGCAGAACAACAGCGCAGGTCCACAAGGCCCCCTCGCCTCCCAAAGAACGTGCAAGGGCTGTCACCACATCGGCGGCCTGCATGGATTCCTTGAAGACGAACACGGCCAGAATGACCAACAGCATCTTTCCCACATGTTTGGTAAAGGCCAGTTGAATAGCCGTAACCATACCGGTACGTTCCTGTACAACCAAAACCACAACAGCCAGGCCCAAGGCGATGACTACCCCCAGTTCCATGGGCACAGGCAGACTTGCGGCGGAGACAAGGACTTCCAGACCGATGGAGCCGACAATGGCTGTAAGCAATGGCATAAGCAGGTAGATTATACGCTTTGCATTAACTGGCTCGGAACCCTCTCCTACAATGTTTTCCATGGCCCGGGGGTTAAGCGGCAGCACGGAAGGACGTAGGAAAAACCACCATCCCAGAGCGATAAGCATGACCACTCCCGGAAAACCAAAAAGGCACAAAGTGCCAATGGGTAATCCTGCCAAACCCGCAGCCAGAATTATCCCCGGGTACAGCGGCCACGACGGTTCCCACAGATGGCGGAACCAATAGTTCAGCAGAGTTTTATCCATGGGGCCGCCCCCCACCTGCTCCGCTGTCTTTTCAATCAGCGGTGCGGAAAAGATAGCACCTCCCGGCATGGGTAACAGCCCAATGAGCGCCGGAAAAAAGACCAGCCGAAGGCGGGGATTGGTAATCAGGCCGCTCAAGGCGTCCATGAGTTTACCGGTACGTCCTGTTTTTTCCATCAGGCTGGAAAGAACCATGATGAAAGCAACAATAAACAGAAGAAATATCGTTTTTGGATCAACAAAAGCCGCCCCGGCTGCCTTCAGCCAAACAACAGGCCCTTTACCAAAAAGGAAAACCAAAATGATACTGCCGCCGAACACCGAACCGCCAATTCCAATTCGGCCACGCATCCCCAACAATATGGCACTAAAAACTATGGCTATTTTCAATAAAGGAAGAATTGTCATCCACATAGCAACTCCTAATTATAAAGAAGTATTCATGCCTTCATCGTCATTGTTTGTAAATGACGTATTGCAATCTGTTCTCTTCGGCTTTCGTTGAAGTTGGTACGACGTTTATGCATCTGAATACATGTGCATCCCCTCCATCAGCGTTGCCATGCTTATGAGATCTGCATATGCTTGCCGTTCGGGAACCTATACGGAGAAATTCATGCGCGCAGCCAATCGTGATCTCATGCGGGCCATCAACCGCTGCAATATTTTACGGACCATTCGACTTGCAGGAAGCATTTCCCGCCGCGATATTTCCCAGCAAACTGGTCTGAGCCAGGCCACTATCACCGGAATTACGGCCGAATTTATTGAGGAAGGGCTGATTTACGAAAAGGAAACCCAGGAAACAACGACGGGGAGGCCGCCGGTTCTGCTGGCCCTGAACCCGGACGGCGCCTTTGTGGCTGGGGCGTATGTTTCCTCGGAAAGCATCAGTGTGGTGGTGGTCAACCTGGAAGCCAGGGTTATGGGATCACACGTCGTCGACATCGACTCGGGAATAACATCCCCCAAGGATATTGCCGACCTTTTGGCTTCCGCCGTCCACACCTGCTGCACAAGGCAAGGGTTTATCCCGGAAGATATTTCAGGATTGGGCATAGGCATTCCCGGACTGGTCAACAACCGTACGGGAATGGTCCGCTTCCACCCTGGGTTCAATTATGGAACAGGCTGGGAAGACGTCCCATTCGGAAAGCTTGTTGAACAACAAACAGGCTTTCAGACCTTTATTGAAAACAGTTCCAACACACTGGCCATTTACGACCACTGGTTTGGGGCTGCCCGGGGTGTAGACAACTTTCTTGTGGTGACGCTGGAACACGGGGTAGGTTTGGGCATCTTTGTAGATGGGCATCTGCTCCGGGGCTACAAGGGAATAGCTGGAGAATTCGGCCATATACAGGGAGGGCCAGAAGGCCCCGCATGCCGCTGCGGTCTGCATGGCTGTCTGGAATCCGTTGCTTCCAACATATCCATTTTGCGTGAAGCCCGGGAGCTGGCAGCCAAAGGGCTTTGGACGCCCCCGAACCCGGACCGTATTCTTTTGGAGGATGTCATTCTGGCCGCCCAAAACGGTCAGACCGATCTCCAGAATATATACACAAGAACCGGGGGAATTCTGGGAAGCCGCATTTCAGATCTGATCCGTCTTTTTGATCCGCAAACTGTGATTATCTCTGGAAAGGGATCCCTTGCCAGCGATATGCTTTTCAAGCCCCTGTTTAAAGCCATAGAATCCAAGAGATGCAATATTTTCGGAGAACTGCCGACACTTTTGGTTCAGCCCTGGCAAGTGGAAAACTACGCACGCGGCGCAGGAGCATTGGTTTTACAGATGCTTCACCAAAGTTGTGCCATTCCGGACAGCTGAACCTGATAATTTCAGGTTAATCCCCCTCCTCCCATACTCCCGGAAAATGTTCTGCCGGTAGGCATATCCGATGTGATCCGCAACCTGAAAAACGCGGTTTTCAGGTTCGCTCCCGCCGCTTCCTGAATTTTTCGGAATGTAAGGTCGCGAATGTAATGTAAGTTCGCGAATGTAAGGTCGCGCATGACGACTATGCCCATCATGTGAAATGCCGCGCCACTGCACTTCTATGGTACGCATCTAACGGACGCGACACCAGGGGCATAAGGTCGGTGAAAGTTCTCCCCTTGGTTCTGCAGAAGGGGCTGGCCGGACATTGCAGGCCAGCGCTCCCTCCAAGTCCGTTGGTCAATTAATTTTATCATCAAAAGAAAGAACCAATATTGCCAGCGGATGGTCAGTAAGCATATTGAGCGTTATTGTATCCCGTAAAGTTAAGGAGGGCCGATGCGCCTGATACCTGTACACAAAGACGTTGGCTGGTGGGCCGCCCGATATATTGCGCGAAAAATTGCCTCGTTCGCTCCAACAGAAGAAAAGCCCTTTGTACTCGGACTGCCGACCGGAAGCACTCCGCTCGGTATGTACAAAGAACTCATAAAGCTCCACGAAAGCTCAGGGTTGAGCTTTGAACATGTAGTGACCTTCAACATGGACGAATACGTCGGCATTCCTCAGGCTCATCCACAGAGCTATCACTGCTATATGCATGAAAACTTTTTCAGCCGAATCAACATAAAGCCCGACAACATAAATATTCTCGATGGAAACGCCCCATCTCTCGACGCCGAATGCGAGGCCTACGAACAAAAAATTGCAGCCTACGGCAAAATTCATCTTTTCGTGGGCGGAGTCGGGACCGACGGTCACATCGCTTTTAACGAACCGACCTCTTCCCTCGCATCCAGAACCCGAATCAAAACCCTGACAGCAAAAACCAGAGCGGATAATTCACGTTTTTTCAATAACGACGTGGAGCAGGTCCCCGAGTTTGCCCTTACAGTCGGTGTAGGCACCCTTTTGGACGCTGCGGAAGTGATGATCCTTGCCTCGGGTATGGATAAAGCCCAGGCCGTACGACATGCCGTGGAGTGCGGGGTGAACCACATGTGGACCGTTTCCGCACTGCAGCTTCACCGCAAAGGCATCATGGTTTGCGACGAGGCAGCCTGCATGGAGCTCAAAGTGAAGACGCTGAGGTATTTCCAACATCTTGAGGCGGACAACCTGGGCGATCCCAAATAGCAAGCCCCAAGCAAAAATCGCCATGAAAGCACTGACCAACTGCACCATATATACCGGCAGGGATATTCTGAAAGGCAAGGCGGTCCTGCTCAAGAACGGCAAAATAACCGACATTGTCGGGCACGATGCTATCCCATCCGATCTCCAGACTTTCGATTTGCAGGGGGCCATCCTCGCTCCCGGATTTATCGACCTGCAAATCAATGGCTGCGGCGGGAGAATGTTCAATGACGACATCAGCGAAGAGACGCTGCATGTCATGTGCCGGACAACTCTGCAGACAGGCTGTACAGGCTTTTTACCCACGCTCATCAGCGCTTCCAACGCCGACATGCACAAAGCCATGGAAGTGGTCAGTCGGTATCGCTCAAAGCACCCGGAAAACGTGCTCGGCCTGCACATGGAAGGTCCCTATCTGAACAGTGCGCGAAGCGGCATCCATTCCCCCGCGATGATCCGTTCCGCAGATGAAAACATGCTCTCCTGCATTGCCAGGTACGGCAAGGATGTCGTCCGCCTCTGTACCGTGGCGCCAGAGTGTGTCTCCCCGCAACAAATCGAAGAGCTTGCCCGGGCCGGTATCAGGATAGCCGCGGGCCACAGTGCAGTTTCCTGCTCCGTGGCCAGAGAGTGTTTTCGAACCGGGATTGCAATGAGCACCCATCTCTTCAACGCCATGGAGCCCCTGGCAGGCCGCAGCCCAGGGCTTGTGGGAGCCATTTTTCTAGAAAGGCCCTGGACGGGCATCATAGCGGATGGGGTTCACGTGGCCTGGGAAAATGTGCAACTGGCCAAAAGAATCTTGGGGGAGAAACTGTTCTGCGTTACCGACGCAACCGCAGCCATGGGCAGCGCCATCTCGGAATTCAATTTCGGGGGGCATAAAGTGGTCTTGAAAGAAGGCAGATGCACCTCTTCCGACGGCACTATCGGCGGCTCGGTGCTTACCATGGACACGGCCGTACGCAATTGTACTTCCCAGGCAGGTTTTGCCCTGGAAGAAGCGTTGCGCATGGCCTCGTTGTATCCTGCCCAAGCCATTGGACTTGACGCAGAGTATGGTCGAATCGCTCCGGGCTATTGGGCCGACATGGTGGTTTTATCCAAAGACATACAGGTCAGAAGCGTATTCAAACGAGGACAACACATTTTAATTGTTGAGGATTGACACCGACGGCTTTTCCCCGATTGTCCGTCAGTGTTTTTTCCCAGCCCGACGTTGTTATACACGTCGGGCTTTTTATTGAACAAGAAAGCGCCCCTCTGAAGGCCCCTAAATTTTCTGCTCCACCTTGTTGAAGCAGGTCATGCACAATGTTTTCCCGGCAAAACGGCGTGTACGGGACTCCATTGTGGATTCCCCGCAGGAATCGCACACCAAACTCTCCAGAATCCAGGCTTTGCGAGGAGCAAGCTCATCGGCGGGTCCCACACTGAACATTTTTTCCAGTGGCGTATTCATGATGTTGGCGATGTTCTGGCTCCGCAATTGGTCAAGCAATTTTTCGTCTTCAGGGCTTAGGCTTCCCTCTTCCTGACGCTTGAGGTGAAGCCTGGTCATGGGGCTTTCTTCATCACCGCTGTAGGCCTTGCGGTTCAACAGCAGGCGGAAGGATTTATTGTCCCGCCTTCTATAAAACGAAAAAGCATTTTTCCCATAATCCCTATGAATGAAATTGCCCTTGCCCAATGTGCACCCGGTCAGAAACTGGATGGCATCCACACCGCACATGTCGGTTTCGGAAACAGCCACAATTTCTTCATCGCTACTATGGCCGAGCTCATTGAGTGCATATTCCGCCACCCGGATGCCGATTGCCAATCCGGGGCAGCTGTGCCCATGATAGTCGATAACCCGATCGATAACGTCCTTGGAAAAAGAACAGGACATGCTGCATCTCCTTGCTGATTCAATTGAGTGGAATGATGAAAGGCGCGCCTTCGTGGCGCTGCAAGCTCACTTGCACACCATAGACCTCGTTGATGATTTCCGGGGTCACGTCATCCTGGGTGCAGGCTGCGAAAATCCTTCCTCCCTTGAGGAACAAAAATTTATCGCAATACCGAAGGGCTGTATTGATGTCGTGGATGGTCATAACGGCACTGACGTCATGTTCAACCACCACCCGACGAATAATATTCATAATTTCTATCTGGTTACTCAAATCCAGGCTGCTGGTCGGCTCGTCCAGCAAAAGGATATCAGGCTCTTGTACCAGCGCACGGGCAATGCAGACCTTTTGCAACTCTCCCCCGCTCATGCTGTCAATATAACGCAGAGACAGTTTTTCCAGGTTCAACCGCTTGATGGCCGCATCCACAATTTTGAGATCGTTTTCAGAAACACGCCACCGAATATGCGGCCTGCGCCCCATAAGAACGGCGTCAAAAACAGTAATTCGCCCGGCCTCGCTCTTTTGTGCCACATAACCAAAACGACGCGCTATTTCGAACGAGTCCAAGGAACGTACGTTGGCCTCACCAACCATGACAGCCCCACACGAAGGTGCAAGAATCCCGTTCATGCATTTGAGCAGCGTCGTCTTTCCCACTCCGTTGGGTCCCATGATTGCGAGCAGTTCCCGAGGAGCAAGATGAAAATTCACCCCTTCCAGAACCGGAGCGCTGTTGTAGCGAAAGGCCAGCTCGTTCACGCACATTTTCATCGGGAGTACCTCGTAAGAATCAGATAAATAAAGACAGGCGCTCCTAAAAATGCAGTAAGGATGGAAACAGGAAGGATATTCGGAGCCAGGATCGTGCGGGCCACGGTATCCGAGGCAAGAAGCAGCGCGCCCCCGACAATGGCGGTGGCTGGCATGAGGAACCGATGGTCATCGCCAACCACACGGCGGACCATGTGCGGGCAGATAAGTCCCACAAAGCTGATGATTCCCAAAAAAGAAACCAATACCGAAGTAACGAGTGCGGCGACAACCATGCCCCACAGGCGGACGCTTTCCACCTTTACCCCCAATCCCTTGGCGGTCTCGTTGCCTGCGTCCATGGCGTTGTAATTCCAACGATTGCACAAAAAATAGATTACAGCCGCAACCGTAACTCCCGACATGATGCCAAGCTCCGCCCAATCCGCTCGAGCTGCATCACCAAAGGTCCAAAAGACCATGGCTGCCAGCTGCACGTCGTCAGCAAAATACTGAAGAAACAATGTTCCCGCGGTAAACAACGCATTCAGAGCGACCCCGGTGAGGATCATAACTTCCGGCGAGGTCCCGCGCATTCGCGCCACCCCGACGATGATAAGTGTTGTAAGCATACTGAAAGCGAATGCCACACCTATGGTCATCGAGGGGTTGTTGATAGTGACAGCCCCCACGTTGCTGCTTGCCATAACTCCCGAGCCGAGAACCATTACGGAAAATGCCGCCCCAAAAGCGGCTGCATGCGTAAGTCCCAAAGTGATTGGGGAACCGAGCGGATTGCGCAATACCGACTGCATTACAAGTCCGCTTGCCGAAAGGCCCACGCCTGCAACTATTGCCGCCAGAGCCTGGGGAAGCCGGATATTCCAAATGATGATTTCAAATCGCTTTGATACCTCGGCTCCCCGAAAGGCATCGAGTACATCCAGGGGCGGAATGTGAACCGCCCCCGTTCCCACGGAATAGATCAGAAGAGCTGCCAGGATAACGGCCGACAACACAATGAAAAATGTCTTCCGGCCAACATAACGCATGTACTCGCTTGGGATCTGCCCGTCGTTAAAGTGCATTCGTCATCCTACTTTAACGGAGCGGCCTGAAAGGCAGGCAGACCAAAGAGTTCATTCATGGCTGCAAACACGGGCTTGCCCACCAGAAAGGTGTATATTTCATCTGCCTTGGTCACCGGATCCACGTCCTTGAACTGTTCAGGGTACAGGAGTGTTCCTACAAAATAGGCATCGGCCAGAATGGAGCCGAAGTTCTGCGTGTACCAGTTGTACGGCAATACAGTGTACACCCTGCCAGCCTGTACGGCGCTCAAGCCCTGATACACCGGATCTGTCCGAAGCTCGGTAAATGCACATCCATCGCTTTCTATCTGCGTCGTTGAAAGGTCCACAAACAGGACTTCAGGATCCCATTCCAGCAATTTTTCCTTGGCCACATCGGCATGGCGCAGCTGTTTTTTCCGGCTGGAGTCGCTGGCAACGTTTTTCGCATTCGTAAACTCGAAAGGAGGATACCCAGGTTCTGTGGACTGAAATCCATGGGGACCACGCATGGCGATTCCGCCCACATAACAGGTCTTTTTCGCCGACTCAGGCACATTTTTGGTACGCTTCTGAAGATCGTCTATGGCCGACTGCATAAAATCAACAACCGCTTCAGCCCTTTTTTCCGTCCCCAGAATCTGTCCCATCAAGCGGAGAGAACCGAACAGGTCGTCCCTCCCCCATGTAAGGTTGCCGTACTGCAACACAACGACGGGAATACCGGTTTTCTCCTGCAACTCCACCGGGTCAAAACCTCCTGATCCGTAGGTTTTGAAAATGACCTGGGGTTGTGGATTCAGTCCGGCAATAAGCTCCGGGTTATCGGCGCCTCTGAATTGTCCGAACAAAGGATATTTTTTGAACTGCGGATTTGCCAGGGCATAGGGTCTGGAATCGAAACGGGTGACCCGCTTTTCAATACTGTCCACCCCAACGATGCGATCCTGGGCCTGCAGATAGGTCAACAGGCGAAGGCAGCCCGACCCGGAACAAATAACCCGTTGCGGATGTTTCGGCACCTGCACGCTGCGGCCGAGTCCGTCGGTCACTGTCATCATTTCTGCGCCAGCATGGCAGGGCTGGATGTCGCAAAGGAAGGAGGCGACCAGTACCGTCAGAACGAGCAGAAGCGCGGAGAAGAATCTCATGGACACCCTCGCTTGGGAAATAAGATGTTTGATTTAGATTTCATTAGAGGTATAAAATTTGCATTTTCGTGTCAACAAAGGCACCAAAATCATACTATCATCATATGAAAAGATACCATCTGTGGAATTATTAAAACCAACTTGGGATTTTCCATTTGAAGAGAGATTGGCAAACGAGCGTTGCCCAATCGAAAAACAAAGCTATGGAGCTTCCTAAAAAGGAAGCTGAGGAGGCGGAGCCATCAGGCAACAGCTGGCAGGCTGTCGCACACGCATGGGGAAAGCTGGGTAGGAAAAATCAGAGCCATAGGGCCCACCGCATTGCTCTCGGACATCGTCCGTAGCTGCCGGGTGCCCTCCAAGGAAGAAGTCCTCTTCCATTCAGAAAAGAAGTAGATAACCAAGCCATTAATTAGTCGGGCCTGAAATATCTCTAGTGGATTGATTTTTATTAACAATTCTCCTTGTACAATGTAGTATTTTCGACCAGAGAACGTTGTGAATTCGTATAAAACCGGTCGAAATGATGCAGCGAATGGCGGGAGAATCATGAGGGCAAAACCCAAAAAACAGCCGCAGGGTACGTTCCTTTACCCAGACCTTCTGGACCAGCTCAATCCGAAGGCTCCGCTCCTTCAATTGGCGAGGAGAATTCCCTGGGGGCGATTCGAGGAGGAGTTCGCCGGACTCTACAGCGACCAAGGTCGGCCAGCCAAGCCGCCCCGGCTAATGGTCGGGCTGATGCTGCTCAAGCAGTTGGAGAATCTGAGCGACGAACGGGTCGTGGAGGCATGGACGCAAAATCCCTACTACCAGGCGTTTTGCGGTATGACCGAGTTCCAGTGGAAGCTGCCTTGCGATCCCACGGATTTGATCTATTTCCGCAAGCGCATTGGCGAGGACGGGGCACGACTGATTTTCGAGGTCTCCGTGGAACTGCACGGTGATGACGCCAAAGAACGAGAGATCACGGTGGATACCACGGTCCAGGAAAAGAACGTAACCTTTCCTACCGACCTGAAGCTTTTGACCAAAGTCATCGAGGGCTGCCGTAAGATCGCGGACAGCGAAGGCGTCGGTCTACGCCGCAGCTTCAAGCGCACGCTCCCCAAGCTTCGGCTGAAACGGATGAAGATGGCCAAAAAGGCGAGGAAGATGCGGACAATGGCTGGTGCCTTGATCCGTGAACTCCGGCGCAAATTGCCGGGCGAAGCCCTGGGCCGCCACCAGGAGCGACTTGACCTGTACGAGCGGGTCAAGGACCAGAAACGAAGCGACAAGAATAAGGTCTACAGCCTACACGAACCCGATATTCTCTGCATCTCCAAGGGTAAAGCGCACAAGCAGTACGAGTTCGGGCGCAAGGCGTCCATCGCGGTCACAAAAACTACGGGTATCATCGTCGGCGCGATGTCGTTCAACGAGAACGTCTACGACGGCCATACGTTGCCGGATGTCCTCGAACAGTGTTGGGAGGTCACCGGGGTCTGTCCGTCCATGGCGATCTGCGACCGAGGCTACAGGGGCCTGAATCAGGTCGGTGACACGCAAATCCTCATCCCAAAGCCTCCGAAGAAGAAGGACACACCGTACCAGCGCCTTATGGCGCGGCTCCGCTTCCGCCGTCGGGCGGCTATCGAGCCGGTGATCGGCCATCTCAAACACGATCACCGCATGGCCCGGAGCTATCTCAAGGGCGCGGTCGGCGACGCCATTAACTTGTTTATGGCCGCAGCGGCGTTCAACTTCAGGAAGTGGATGCGGAAAATCGGAGAGTTTTTTGCGCTCTTGGCGTTTCTGCTCCTCGGCAAAGACTCAAGCCGACGGCTGGCGGAAAATGTGGCGTAGAAGCTGAAACGGGTTTTTCAGGCCTGACTAATTATCAGAAACAGCCAAAAACGCGCCAAGTCCTATAAAAGCGGTTCCGCTTATACGCCCGCGCCAACGGCTGGCATCCGCACTTTGCATCCAGGCACCGGCCCGATCCACCCCAAGGGCCACCAAAACCAGAGTCACCGTTCCGGTAAAACAGAAAATAGACCCCATAATGCCCATTTGAAGCGCAAAATTCCCGGCATGATCCGTAAATTGGGGAAGAAAAGCCAAGAAGAAAAGAGCAACCTTTGGGTTCAGCACATTGATGACCACCCCTTGACGGAAAACTTTTTTCAAAGGAGCCTTGGCCATTTTCTCCAAAGCAGGAGCATTGCTTTCCCGCAGCGCTTTGATTCCCAGGAAAACCAGATACCCGGCCCCTGCCAGTTTCAGCGCGGTAAAGGCTGTTGCGGAATACATGAGCACGGCGGAAAGTCCCAGGACTGCTGCTGTAATGTGCACCAGACACCCGGCTCCAATCGCCAAGGCGGAAACCACGCCGGCAGCCCGTCCCTGCGCTGCACTCCGAGTTGCCACATAAATCATATCCGGCCCGGGAGTGATGTTGACCACCAAAGCCGCTGCCAGAAAAACCCAAAAATCATGAATTCCGTACATGTATACCTCACGTCCAAACGCGGGATTATCCACGCAAAGCGTCTCTCTATCCCACCTGTCTCAGGGGAGCAATCCCCGCCTCTTCAGGCGGCGAACCTGTCGATAATTGGAGAAAACCACGGCAAGGTAAATCGCGACAACCGCGATCATGGCCCAGCGGTTGTCCTCATCTCCCGCCGTTATAAAGATCCAGGCACACACAACAGCCACCACAAACTTGGGAACCCACCACAACGCACCCAACTTCATAAGGAGGCGAACAAGCGGATTAAGTTCCCGTCCACCAGCCTTGATGATCTGATTGGTGGTAACGATGTCGGGAATCTGGAGAGCGACCAGAGCCACGGCAAGGAGAATATTTACCATAAAATAGAGATAGCTTGAAATTGATTGAAAAAAAAGAGGGGACCGCTCTAAATACCTCATGGGAATGGCCGATATAATATATTGTGAATATTCAAGGGTATTCTTCGTCCTTTTTCGCGCTTCAGAATTCCCCCTTTTCTACGGCAGCCAAGGGGGCTTCAGGTGCGTCCCCCCTTTCCGCCAAGATGCAGGTCGCTACGCAGACCGCAGCGGACAAGACCGCAACAGCCCAGACCTTTGCAAACGAGATGGTCCGCAGGCTGGAACAGAATTCCGTACAGGGCAATTTCAAGGATACAAAAGGAGAAGACGTACAGTTCGACTCGGACGCTGTTGAACGTTCTACAAACCTCGCCAAATCCCTTACAGACACTACCGACTTTGTCCGCTCGCGGTACGGAGACAAGGCTGCCACGGCTTTTATGGGAATTATAACGCAAAGCGTGGGAGACGGTGCTGTCTCCGAGCAGGCTTTGGGAAGAGGCATGCTGAACGCCGTACGTTTTGTTGATCGCAATTTTGGATTTTCTGAAGGTGACGCCCTCATCAACAACTTGAACGGCAACCTGAATGATGCGGTCAATGAATATTTCGACAATGGGCAGCTCGAAAAAATCTATGCCTCAAAGCCGGGAGAAAGCTTTTCCCAAAGTGCTCTTGCCGGATTTGCCGTAAAGGTTCAACAACACTACGGCTCCGATGCGTCGGATACCGTAACTAGCCTCATTGAAGAGGCGCTTAAGGATTCTGAAAATTCTCTTGGTGGGCTCCGTAGCGGCATGAAAAATGCGAAGAGCTGGCTTGAAGAAAAATTCGGCATGGACGCTCAGCAGGATGCCGCACTCATGAATGCAGCCACAAGCTCCGAACCCCAGGCTCCGCCGGTTAAGGGCATGTTGTTGAACGCTTCGGTATAGTTTTTAAATACTCCGACTTTCCCCCGTATACCCTGTATTTTCCTCGAAAGCCGAAAGGCCGAACACCTTGTTCGACCTCCGGCTGTATACCTTATTATTGCTGCCCGGTAATGACAAAACCTTGCGGTGCCAGGCCGGTAGACGAAGACGTTCCGGCAATGCGGGAAAGATAGGATTCCCCCAGCTGTTCGATGTGATCCTTGATCGAATCGAAATAGTTGAAGTGTTCCTGTTCGTCGTTGATGATTTCTTCCAAAAGCTTCACGCTGATTGAATCGCCATTGTCACGACAGACAAGCAGGAACTGGTTGTAGGCATCCAGGGCATGGTCCTCTTCGTCAGCGTCGTAGGAAAATATCCTGAGGATTTCCTGCCCTTTTTCTATGGGACCAGCCAATTCCGTGGTGGGCATTCCGCCCAGCTCTGTGACGCGCTCGGCAAAGGCCTCGGCATGGCGCATTTCGTCGATGGCAATAAGCTTCATTTTTGCAGCCAGCTCACCATAATCCATATCATCCAGACGATAGTGCTGGCTCATATACTGATGAATGGATTGCAACTCCATGGCCCGCGCCTTGTTCAGTACTTCAATAACCTTTTCTTTTCTTTCTTCCTTGGTAGCCATCTCGTTTTCTCCTTGTAAGCGTTGTGATGCCCGAAAGCACAATCAAAACAGGGACTCGTTCCTAACAATCAGGACTTTCTCGATAAAGCTCCGCGGATAAGTTCATCCTTATGCTCTTTGCATATAGACTACTATAACTTCCAACAGATGGGCAATGCTGTTTCCGCTTACGGCTCTGTGTCCATGCAGAAACCACACAAAAACACGGCCCCTCTGTGCCCTCGCCCACCTTCTGGTTGTCGGCCGGACGTACCCCTTCCTTTTGCCTCTCCCGCCTAAACTTCGCTCCCCGAAAAATTACTTTTTCAGGCCACTCCCCACTCTATCTGCCACACCGTTCTCCAAGAAAAACGCAAGCTCAAGAACAACATAACAAACTGTATTTTATAAATATTTACAAAGAATCCAAACGGACGAATTTGACGATCTCCCTTTCCCTCAAAACCTTCAAAAGGCTATCTTAAAAAGAAGGAGAGAGCCAAAGAAGTTTCCCATATAAACCGGGGCTATAACCACCCTGCGAAACAACTTCCAAAAACGATCTAACAAGCTTAAATAATGAATTTTTATTTTTTAAATCCAATTCGTTATTTCGCTTTACAAGCACCCCCCCGATCCCTATACGCTTTCATCCAATTTTCCATGCAAAAATAATTGGCGCATGGACTCATACAGGAGCGAAAAAATGAAAAAAAAGGCGTGCGCATCCGCCAAGGTCCACAACTCGAATCCCGCCGTCGGCCCACGTACTTTGGGACCGGTTTCGGACCTGGAGCGCCACCTGCCCTCCGAGTGGTGGCAGGATCTGTTCAATTCGTTTTACCTGAAGACAGACGGTGATGTGGTTGAAAATGACTGCAACACCATCCAGGATATCGATGTCGTACTCGATATCCTCAAGCCCACCCCGGAAAGCCGCATATTCGATCTGTGCTGCGGTCAGGGCAGGCATACTCTGGAACTCTCACGCCGGGGATTCAAAAATGTCACGGGGCTTGACCGGTCCCGCTATCTTGTCAGGCTGGCACGCAACAGGGCAAAGGCCCAGGACCTTCCTGCTGTCTTTCGAGAAGGCGACGCCCGGAAGATCAGAATTCCGAAAGAACCTTTCGACTATGTGCTCATACTGGGAAACTCGTTTGGGTACTTCGAACAACAGGAAGACGATCTGGCCGTACTTCAGAGTGTGTTTTCGAGCCTTGCTCCCGGCGGCAAACTGTTCATGGATATTGCCAACGGAGCGTGGATGAAAGAAAATTTTGAAAAACGTTCATGGGAATGGATCGACCAGCAACATTTTGTTTGTCGAGAACGTTGTCTGGCCAGTGACCAGAAACGCCTCATCTCACGCGAAGTTATAAGCCATGCCGAAAAAGGCATTTTGGCCGACCAGTTTTATGCGGAACGGCTGTATACCGCAGATGAGATCCAGGAGCTGCTACACAGGGCCGGATTTACGGCCATTGAAGTGCACGAATCCCCGGATACGCAGTCAACCCGCGGATGCGATCTTGGCATGATGGCTAACCGCCTTGTTGTTACATGCCAGGTTCCTTTGAGTACGCCTGCGGCCAACAGGCTTCCTTTCCCCAAAATCAGTGTTCTGCTTGGCGATCCCCGCTTGGAAGATCTGGTCAAGCTCAACGGACAGTTCAACCCCGAAGACTTTGCGACCATCAACCGTCTGCACGAGGCCCTCTCGGAACTCAAGGACTTCTCCTTCGAGTATTTGGACAATCATGCGGAACTGTTGAAAATTTTACAGTCGAATAAAAAGCCGGAGTTCATTTTCAACCTTTGCGACGAAGGCTTCCGCAACAACGCATTCCATGAGCTGCATGTCCCTGCAACTCTGGAAATGTTTGATGTTCCCTACACGGGAGCTGGCCCTGCATGCCTCGGATTGTGCTACAACAAGGGATTGATCCGTGCTGTTGCACACTCGCTCGATATCCCCACACCCAACGAAACCTATACGGGACCGTACGATAAGCTGACGACCTTGCCCTCCTCGTTTCCTGTGCTGGTAAAGCCAAACTATGGCGACAGCAGTGTGGGTATTACCAAGGATGCGGTCATCAAAGACAAAGAAAGCCTGATCGGCTACATCGACTGGCTGCGTACGGAATTCGGCCGTATCGGCATCCTCATTCAGGAATACCTCTGCGGCCAGGAATACAGCGTGGGCATTGTCGGCAATACCGGGCTTACCTATAAGATACTTCCTCCGTTGGAGGTCGACTACACGAGCCTCCCTAACGGCCTGCCCCACATTCTGGGGTATGAGTCGAAATGGGACCCGAAGTCTCCCTACTGGAATAACATCAGCTACAAACCGGCAGACTTGGATGCCGAATCCCAGCGCCAGCTCTTCGACTATTCGAACAAACTGTTTGAACGCCTGGCGTGCCGTGACTACGCCCGCTTCGACTTCCGCCGTGACGCCAATGGGCAAATCAAACTGCTGGAAGTCAACCCCAACCCCGGCTGGTGTTGGGATGGAAAGCTGAACCTCATGGCCGGTTTTGACGGCATATCGTACAGTGAACTGCTGAATATGATCATCAGCGCAGGTATTGAACGCCAAATCTCGGGCCAACAATCCGACGACGACGGCGTCTAAAAACACAACTTCGAACGCTGGGGGCATTGGCATGTTGATGTACCCCAGCGTTCTTTGACTTTCCGGTTCAATCTCCGACGCAAGTATTAGTTTCCCCCCTGACTCTCCCGGCTTTCCCTATCTTGTATCTAATCGACACCGTTTTTCTGCCTTTCCCACAAAAAACGCAGAGCGCATAAGAAAGCCCGGTCCGCAGAACGAACCGGGCTTTTCTTTTTCAAGGCAACGTAAATTCCGTTCCCGTGTCAGCAGGCCGAATTCTTTGCGCCCCTACTTCCCTTTTCTTTTTTTGCATGCAACCCGTTTGATGGCTTTGTTCAAATCGGAGTTTTCCACGGGTTTGGAAATATAGTCGTCCATCCCCGCGGCCAGGAATTTTTCCCTATCGCCTGTCATGGCGTACGCGGTCATGGCAATAATAGGTATTTCCGACTTGCTCCCAAGGCGTGCGGATTCCCTTATCGCTTTCACCGCCTCTATGCCGTTCATCACAGGCATCTGAATATCCATGAGGACCAGGTCGAAATCCTGCTCATGCAACATCTGCACGGCTTCTTTCCCATTGCTCACAGCCACAACCTCATGCCCTTGTTTTTCGAGCATTTTTTGGGCGGCGAGCATGTTGATGGCTTCATCCTCGGCAAACAGAATTTTTAATGCTTTTCCGGGGGTATTTTCAGTGCACTGGCGTTCAGCAGCCAACTGCGCCTTTACCTGATGCGCCTCCGGGATTTTGAATTGCAGGCAGACGTATACGGAAGTTCCTTCGCCAGGCACGCTGTCTATAAAAAGATCACCTTCCATGAGCAGAACGAGCTTTTTTACAATGGACAGTCCCAACCCGGCTCCCTGAAAATTTCTGGAATAGGTTCCTTCCGCTTGAACAAACGGCTCGATAATATATTTCAGCTGCGCTTCGGCAATGCCGATTCCATCGTCGGAAACAGAGAACAACAGCTTTGCAACAGACGGATCATCTTCCGCAAGCCGTTCTACTACGACACGGACACCACCTTGCGTAGTAAATTTGATGGCATTGCCGACAAGGTTGAACAGCACCTGACGCAGGCGCGCTTCATCTCCGATCAGAAATTCAGGAATATTCTCGCCGGATACGCAGAGCAGTTGGATATTTTTTTCTTTTGCAGCCAACTTGAAAATATCCATGATGGAATCTTCAAGACTTTGTATTCCAAAAACGCTCTCCTCAATGCGCATCTTACCGGCCTCTACCCGTGACAGATCAAGAACGTCGGATAAAAGGCTGGTCAAACGCCGCGAAGATAAAATGGCGGCTTTGATATGCTCTTTCTGCTGCTCCGTGGCAGGCTCTTCATCCAAAAGTTGGAGCATACCCAGCACCCCGTTCAACGGAGTACGTATTTCATGGCTCATATTTGCGAGAAATTCGGATTTGGCACGATTGGCAAGCTCTATCTTCTTCTTGCTTTTCTCAAGCTCATTTACCAGATCGTCCTTTTCCTTCATGGCTTGGGCAAGTTGGATGTTGGTATAGCTCAGCCGGGCTATCATATCGGCAAGATGCGTATAATACCGCATCACTGTGTCCAGCGTGTCCCTGCTCCATCGGGGAACTCTGTCCAATGCGGCAAGGTAATCTTCCACATTGAATCCATACTTTATGGCCCGCTCTCTGAACAACTCGACATCAGGCTCTTCATCCTTAAAAAGGAATTGCCCCATAAAGAGGTTGCCCATGTGCTTTCCGCCTATGATAAGCGGCGTGGCCACATCCCACATGTCATTCTTGCATTTGTATAGCTTGTATTTCCCAGGAGAAACGCCTTGGGTAAGGTAAATATCGCTTTCCTTACAATGTTTTTCAGTTTCAGGATTCACTCTATGAAAACAGGTACAGATGTCCTGCCACCCGGATGCAACAAGAATATTGCCTTTAAGATCGAGAATAGCGAAAACCATCCCCGTCAACTCTTGAAAATCGTTCATCAGGAACTGAAGAGCGTCGATATCGATAATATCCGTAAGTTCAAGGTTCGAAAAATCTTCGGAAGTAAACTCGTTTTCAAACAAACGCTTTAAATGCTCCTGCATACCTGCTCTTTCCCCCCTATTACCCCGACCTCGATACACCTACTAAGCCAACGTGCTTTTATTTTTAAAGAAAATACTTCCAAATTACCAATAAAAAGTCACAAAATTATCAGATGGAGAGCAAAAGCCATATTGGCTGCTCCATGGCAAGCAGATTGGGAAAAGAGGAACCTCCATACAACGAAGAAGCCCGGCGCATAAACGCCGGGCCTTGGGTAATACGAAAAGGCTCTGGACTAGCTGAGAGGATTCTCTCGGATGGTTTTGAGGATGATAGCATAGAGCTCGTCACCCCGATAGTTGAACCTAAACTCGCACTCCTTGAGGTGTAGGTAGAAGGTCTTCCCAGGAACACCATGGAATTTCATCAGCCGTCTTTTCGCAAAGGACCAGAAGGACTCTATGCCGTTGATGTGGCAGCGGCCACGGGCGAATTCGTTCTGCCCGTGCTGGACCCGGTAGTGCTTCTTGTAGCCGAGATCGACGAGACCGTTGTAGCCCCGCCAACCATCGGCGTGGATGATGCTGTCCAGATCGACTTTGCCCCGGATAATGGCCTGCAACGTGGCTTTCGCGCAATCCGGCACGACCTCGGTGTAGACCTTCCCCTTTCGTTGGAAGATTCCAAACACGGGCGTTTTGCCGTAAGCCCCGCGTCCTCGTTTGCCCTTGATTCGTTTACCGCCGAAGTAGGATTCATCGACTTCGATCTCGCCGGAGAAAGGCGACTCCCGCTCACAAAGCTCGGCAATTCGCTGTCGGATGAGAAAGTAATAGCGGTTGACCGTATTGCGGTTGAGGCCGGTGAGAGAAGCAGCCTGGCGGGCATCCAAGTCCAGGGCGAAACACCGTACGAGGTGCCTGAATTTGGCTTCTGAAATTCTTGAACGGAGCACATACTTGTTTTTCATTGGTTGGCCTTGCTTCCGAGCACATCATAGGGTCATCAGCTAGTCCAGAGCCTACGAAAATACTGTACCGTCAGATCAAATCTCAATTGCTCTCACCTACTCTTCACCTTCAATGGGCTTGAGCAATTCCTTCAACATGTTTGGATCATTATTATAACTCAGCGCGGAAAGAAGCAGGTTGTTCTTTCCTGCCACGGTTAGCTTGTTGCGTCCCGCTCCGCCGAAAACAGCGTTGCGGTTTCCGGTTATCGTCATCACGTCGTCACCGTATCCGCCGTCGAAAATACTTTGCCGTGCATCAAATACGGAGATTCTGTCGTTTCCGCCCCCGCCATACACTTGGGACATGAGTGTCTTGCCTGTAATATTATTCCATTCGCCATCCACAAAAGCATTCATGGTATGCGTCGTTTGGATTCCATTCCCAAAACCAAGATTGATGTTGTCGTTCCCTTCTCCTCCATCAACCGTGGAGTAATAGTTGGTCACCACATTAATCGTATCGTTTCCATCCCCACCGGCAATGGAATTATACGACTGGGATTCTACATTAATGACATCATCCCCGTCTCCGCCAGAGACAGTACCACTAGCGCTACTTTGAATTTCTATATGGTCATCACCATCACCGCCTGAGACAGTGCTTCTATAACTATTTTGAATTTTTATATGATCCTCACCGGAACCGCCAGAGACAGTGCTCTCTCCGTTATGTCGAATTTCGATATTGTCTTCACCAGCCCCACCTGAGACTTCTCCTTCATCCAACACATCAATAGAAATCGTATCATTTCCTTCCCCGCCATCAATGTGTGACTGACGAAGGGTACCGGCTATTATCCTGTCGTCTCCTGCCCCACCGCGAATTTCTCTCTCATGACTAATCTTGTACCCCATATCGACGATCGTATCATTTCCCTCCCCCCCATCCACAACGGACGAATCGAAGTTGATCAGGATGTCGTCCTGTGCCGTGCCTTGCAGCGTCCCCGGGGCGTCTTCCGCTTCACTGCTCGCAGACGCGTTCTCCTCCCAGCGCACGGTTCCCGATTCGTCCATAACCCGCTGGCGCCCGGCAGAGGTTCCATCATCAATGCGTATCTGCCCGTCCTGCTCTGTTATGCGAGTGTCGGCCGTAAGCTGAAACGTATAGCTTTTGCCATCCTGGCGCGTTATGGACGCCATAAAATATTCGGAAGGGCGTTCCTGATTCTCTTCGGAATCCGGGGAATCCGGCGTATATTTATAAATGCTGACCTTGGTGCCGGATTTTGTCGTCAGATGCACTGGATCAGAAAAATCATACCAGAAAGCTTCGGGACCTTCCGGGTCTATAGCCACCTCGTCGGGCTTCTTCTGAGCAGCAGCTTCAGACAATTCCGCAGACTTTTGCAGAGCTTCCTCCGAAATAGTCACAGTATCCCCCGCCGGAGGCGTTGCCGCACCGGCTTTTGCACTTTCCGACGTGCTCGCCGTGTTCGCGGAAGCTTGCGAAGCCTTGATCGGCGCATTATTTTCCTGCTGAATCGTCGATGTCAGTCCGGTCATCGCGTCCATAGCAAACCTCACGTGTTTCAAAAAAGATACATCAACAAAAAACTGAGGCCCGACAAAAAGCAAACCATATATATCTTATCGGCAACAAGATGGCATTCTTTATCGAAATATCTATGACCAATTATAGAAGAGAAAGAAGAAAGTGGTGATACCAAGGGCTGCAATGGCAGAACACGCAGGAACAAGAGCAGGAGAGCGATGATGAAACTTTTTACCAAAAGCATAAGGCCCGACGCATGTACGCCGGGCCTTTGGTTTTAGATAAAATCAGGAAGAAGCGTCGAGGTTATGCTGCGGCTTCAGGCGTGATGTCCACAGCCACACCAGCCAGTTGCGCCGCGCCAAAGAGTTGGTCTGTTTCGGCAAAGTAAAAGTACTCTACGGTGTACGAGCCATCCGCGCCGTACCAATCCTGAAGCTGCATTATGTCCTCGCCACCATTGGCTGCAATGAGCAAGCTGGTGCCGCTCTTGTAGATGCCTATATCGCCCACGCCGATATTGGTGAAGTACGCGATATCAGTTCCTTCGCCAGCCAACTCAATGACGGTATCAACCTCTGAACCGTCGCCGAACATATAATAGTCGTCCCCGGATCCGCCAACCAATGCATCCGATCCAGCCTCACCAGCTATTATATCGGCACCAGCGCCGCCGTAGATGATGTCGTTGCCTGCGTCGCCATAGAGATTGTCATCGCCGCCTTCCCCAGACAGGGTGTTGGCGTTGGCGTCACCGGCAATGGTGTCTCCGTATTCCGAGCCTGTGACCTGCTCGAAACCACTAATGGTATCGCCTTCGGCATCGCCGCCATTAGCCCCGCCATTGGCAAGGTTGATGATAACAGCAGCCGAGGAACCACCATAATTCAAGCTGTCTATTCCGGCACCTCCGGCCAAGGTATCTGCTCCGGCACCGCCGCTGATCATGTCGTTGCCCAAGCCACCGTAAATAGTCGGGCCTGAAATATCTCTAGTGGATTGATTTTTATTAACAATTCTCCTTGTACAATGTAGTATTTTCGACCAGAGAACGTTGTGAATTCGTATAAAACCGGTCGAAATGATGCAGCGAATGGCGGGAGAATCATGAGGGCAAAACCCAAAAAACAGCCGCAGGGTACGTTCCTTTACCCAGACCTTCTGGACCAGCTCAATCCGAAGGCTCCGCTCCTTCAATTGGCGAGGAGAATTCCCTGGGGGCGATTCGAGGAGGAGTTCGCCGGACTCTACAGCGACCAAGGTCGGCCAGCCAAGCCGCCCCGGCTAATGGTCGGGCTGATGCTGCTCAAGCAGTTGGAGAATCTGAGCGACGAACGGGTCGTGGAGGCATGGACGCAAAATCCCTACTACCAGGCGTTTTGCGGTATGACCGAGTTCCAGTGGAAGCTGCCTTGCGATCCCACGGATTTGATCTATTTCCGCAAGCGCATTGGCGAGGACGGGGCACGACTGATTTTCGAGGTCTCCGTGGAACTGCACGGTGATGACGCCAAAGAACGAGAGATCACGGTGGATACCACGGTCCAGGAAAAGAACGTAACCTTTCCTACCGACCTGAAGCTTTTGACCAAAGTCATCGAGGGCTGCCGTAAGATCGCGGACAGCGAAGGCGTCGGTCTACGCCGCAGCTTCAAGCGCACGCTCCCCAAGCTTCGGCTGAAACGGATGAAGATGGCCAAAAAGGCGAGGAAGATGCGGACAATGGCTGGTGCCTTGATCCGTGAACTCCGGCGCAAATTGCCGGGCGAAGCCCTGGGCCGCCACCAGGAGCGACTTGACCTGTACGAGCGGGTCAAGGACCAGAAACGAAGCGACAAGAATAAGGTCTACAGCCTACACGAACCCGATATTCTCTGCATCTCCAAGGGTAAAGCGCACAAGCAGTACGAGTTCGGGCGCAAGGCGTCCATCGCGGTCACAAAAACTACGGGTATCATCGTCGGCGCGATGTCGTTCAACGAGAACGTCTACGACGGCCATACGTTGCCGGATGTCCTCGAACAGTGTTGGGAGGTCACCGGGGTCTGTCCGTCCATGGCGATCTGCGACCGAGGCTACAGGGGCCTGAATCAGGTCGGTGACACGCAAATCCTCATCCCAAAGCCTCCGAAGAAGAAGGACACACCGTACCAGCGCCTTATGGCGCGGCTCCGCTTCCGCCGTCGGGCGGCTATCGAGCCGGTGATCGGCCATCTCAAACACGATCACCGCATGGCCCGGAGCTATCTCAAGGGCGCGGTCGGCGACGCCATTAACTTGTTTATGGCCGCAGCGGCGTTCAACTTCAGGAAGTGGATGCGGAAAATCGGAGAGTTTTTTGCGCTCTTGGCGTTTCTGCTCCTCGGCAAAGACTCAAGCCGACGGCTGGCGGAAAATGTGGCGTAGAAGCTGAAACGGGTTTTTCAGGCCTGACTAAATAGCATCGTCTCCACCACCGCAAAAGAAGGTGTTATCTTCCGCATTGCCCTGCAAGGTGTCATTGGAATTCGTTGCAATGATTCCTTCGATGCTGATGATGGTGTCGCCCTCGGCATCGCCACCGGAAACCACATTGTTGGCCAGATCTATGGAGATACCTGTAGAGGACAGATTGTAGTTGGCAAAGTCGGCACCCGCTCCACCATTAAGGATGTCGGCACCGGCGTTTCCTGTCAGCACATCAATGCCAGCCCCCCCCAAAAGAGTGTTGTCCCCGGCATCGCCGGTAAGGGTGTCATTATAGTTGGAGCCGATGACCGCTTCAAAGCTGGTCAGCGTGTCGCCCTGCGCGTCACCACCGGAAGCGGCCTGTGCAGCCAGGCTTACCACCACGGCGGCTGAGGAGGAGCTGTAATCAACGGTATCGAAACCTTCACCGCCGTCCAGGGCATCGGCACCCGCGCCGCCGGCAATGGTGTTATCGGCGGCATCTCCGGTGAGCGTATCGGCATTTGCCGTGCCGATGATGCCTTCGACGGAGACATAGGTATCACCTGCGGCATCGCCCGTGTTATTTGCCCAATTTTCCAAGTCAACCGTCACCGGTCCGGCAGCCGTGGTATAATCGGCAAAGTCGACGCCGTCACCGCCATTCAGTTCATCCACCCCGGCACCGCCGATAAGAATATCGGAACCTGTGCCGCCATTAAGACTGTCATCTCCCAATCCACCGTACAGTGTATCGTTATTCGCTTCTCCCTGCAGAACGTCGTTCCCCGCCTGCCCAAACAACACATCGTCCCCATTCCCGCCTGTTATGGAGTCGTTGCCTGCCCCGCCATCCAGATAATCGTCCTGGTTACCACCCCACAGTCTGTCGTTTCCATCCTCGCCAAACAGGAAGTCAATCCCGTCGTCACCATACAATTTATCATTATCGGCTCCACCCAAAAGGATGTCGTCCCCGCCTCCGCCATGCAGTTGGTCGTTGCCGGTGTACCCATACACAATGTCGTTGCCGCCCCGGGCTTGAACGACATCTACCTTGGAACGAAAGCATCCTTTATACGTGTAGTTTGCTGTGGGAACGAGTGGCCCGGTGTTGCCGACAGTAGGATCAGGATCATAGTCCAGGCCGGTATTTACAAAAGTATGTCCGCCCACATCCCCGTAAATAACGGATGCACCACTGTAATCGATGACTTCATGGCTGAGTGCGTCATATCCAGAAGGGTTCAAGTGCTCAATGACGCGAAATTGATAAAATTGCTCGCCAAAAGGAATATTTGTCGCAGGATTGTTGGGGTCGGTATTGGAGTTGGTTACAAGGATGGAATAGTCAGTAATGTCAGGAATCCATGTTCTGGATTCGGCTTGCAGCTGGTCAAGCTTTTCTTGAAAATTCGTAGACATGATTGCCTCCTTCTTTCTACGCCAGGCAGTTACTAATAAGGATTACAAATATTCATGCATGAATATCAAGAAGCTAAAAAAGCAACAAAAGATAGATCAAGTAATTTAAAATGATAAAAT
Organism: Desulfovibrio sp. 7SRBS1; assembly: GCF_049723905.1. Lineage (NCBI taxonomy): Bacteria > Pseudomonadati > Thermodesulfobacteriota > Desulfovibrionia > Desulfovibrionales > Desulfovibrionaceae > Desulfovibrio > Desulfovibrio sp. 7SRBS1. The sequence goes on from NZ_JBJKFD010000001.1 coordinate 1,763,223, forward strand.
AGTTTACCTGTTTATTTATTACATTTTATTAAACAAAGATTACACTTTTATCATCGAATTCTTTTTCCTCATATCTCTTTGACAAAAACAATTTTTTGCATTTCCCCCCCCAAAAAAAAGACGGCCTTAAAAACCGCCTTCACCTCAAAGCTGTGACGATAAACGCCATTTTTTTGGGAGTAGATTACCCCCAGTTTGTACGCCTTCCACCTACAGCCATCGAGTCGTTCCCGGTCCCCGACATGATAGTGCTCTCTCCGCCTCCACCTGCGATGTTGATTGTGTCATTCCCGCTGCCGGTATCCAGCATGCTGTTGAGCAAATCGCCAGCAAGATAAAAATAGTCGTTGCCGTTACCGGTATAAATCACGCTGTTCTGAATGGCTCCGGCTGTGAAGTGTAACCTGTCGTCTCCGTCTCCGGAATCGATGTGCATATAGTCAAGAAGCTCACCGCCCGTTATGGTGTCGTCCCCCGCACTGGCATTCACTTGCCCGGACACAGAATAAGCCTCTACCACGTCATTCCCGGCCCCAGTATTCACATCCCCAAGACTCCTGGCTCGGACATAAAAACAGTATTCTTTATAGAAAGTATGATTGACTATTTACACAGCAAACCCTAGTCAGCAGTCCCAAAATAAAAAAGGCCGGAAGATCGAAGATCTTCCGGCCTTGAAGGCGTTATTTAAAATGAATTAACGCTGTGCGCGGTTGTTTTCGCGCTTGGGCAGAATGAGCACACGCTTGAGCGGGCCCTCTCCCTTGCTGCGGGTGGCAATTTCCTCGTCGTTCTGCAAGGCCAGGTGCACAACCCGACGATGGTAGGACGACAAGGGCTTGGTGCTCTGCGGACGTCCGTTGGCCTTGACCTTGTCGGCCAGAAAAAAGGCAAGCTGACGAAGCTTGTCGTCCTGGCGTTCGCGGTACTGCCCAGCATCGATCTGCACCTTGAGGGGTTCCTCCCACTGCTTGGCCACGATACGGTTCACCAAATACTGCATGGCATTGAGCGTCTGCCCTTCACGGCCGATAAGAAGTCCGGCCTGGTCGTCATCGTCGATGAGGACCTTGATCCGATCGGGCGTCTGATAGATGTGAACCGGAGGCGTTCCGACAATCGGTTCAATCATCAATGTCACCGCAGTATGGATAAGCTTATGCAACGCCGGATTTTCCAGCGGCTTTTCCTGAAGCGTGGTGGTCAGTGTGGGGCCTGCGTTGCCAGTCGTATCCGCGCTGGGCCTTCCCATGGAGGGAATTTCAAAGTCCTTGGCCCTCGGGTCGACAAGGGGCTGCCTGTCCGCAGGACTCTCCTCCCCGACAGATTGGACGGGGTTGGTCACCGCAAGCGTGGAGTCCGGCTTTACAGCCGGAGTCTGGGCTTCCTTTCTGGGCGCGGGACTCGTGTTTTTCCGAGGTACGGGTTTATTGTTGCTCTTTTTGGGCGCGGGGTTGCTGTTACGCTGCGAATTACTTCTGTTACGGCCCCCCGCCTCGTTCTTCTGCCCATTCCGTCCGTTTTGCGACTCTGCCGCTCCCTGTGCCCCATTTTCCGTGGACACTGCGGCGCGAGGCCTGGCTTTTACTATGGCCTTCTTTTTGCCGACAAGACCGAAGATTCCCGAGGAACCTCCGCTGACGATTTCAATTTCAAGTTTATTACGTTGCAATTCAAAATGGGCACATGCCTGCTGGATGGCCTCATCGAGGTTTTTTCCAGTGAATTCCTTGTAGCCGCTCATTAAACACTCCTTGAAGGGCCGCTGATCCTGACTTTTAGGCTTTGCGGAGCATCAACCATTGCTGCCCAATGGAGAGAACGTTGTTGACCAGCCAATAAACCACGAGACCCGAAGGGAAGTTCAAGAACATGAAGGTGAAGATGACAGGCATAAAAAGCATAATCTTCGCCTGAGTCGGGTCACCGGGTGTGGGGGTCAGTTTTTGCTGAAGAAACATGGTTGCGCCCATGATCAGCGGAGTGATGTAAAACGGGTCTTTGGCGGAAAGGTCCGCCAGCCAGATATAATCGGTAAAGGGAAGGTATTTGATAAATACGGCATGGCGCAGCTGAATGGAACCGAGCAATGCCTGATACAAACCGAAAAAGACGGGAATCTGAATCAACATGGGAACACAACCGCCAGCCGGATTGACCTTGTAGGTCTTATACAGCTGCATCATTTCCTCATTCATCTTCTGGCGGTCGTCTTTGTACTTTTCCCTCACCTTGGTCATCATCGGCTGAATTTTCTTCATCTTGTTCATGGACTTGTAGCTCTTGTGCGAGAGCGGCCAGAACAGAATCTTGATGCAGACAGTCAGCAGAATGATGGCCACGCCCCAGTTGCCAACATAGCTGTAGAACCAGTTGAGGCCCATCAGCAAAGGCTTGGCAAGAAAATCGAAAAATCCGAAGTCCACAGCGCTGGACAGTTTGTTCGGCGCACCTTCCAGATATTTCTCTTCTTTGGGACCAATATAGTAATCGTTGAGCACCGTGCTTTCCATGCCGGGTTCGACGAGAAGACCAGTCTTCTCCACTCCCAGACGGTAGACGTTGTCAACAAGTTTCGCCTTGAACACGGCGTCCGTGGTTTCCGGAGCCAGTGCCATAAGGAAATAGTTGCTCTGCAGGCCGCCCCATTGCAGCTCGTTGTCGCCCATCAGGCCTTCTTTGGCGTCGTCCTCATCCTTTTCTTCGGTGAGGCCGTCCTTGTTCAGCCAGGCGATACGCGTATGGTTGTAGCGGTCTTCGTGCTGCGTCATCCCGGTGGAGGCCAAAGTGAAGGTAACACGGGCCTGGGCCTGGGAATCGGACATATTCTGCAGACGCAGATTTTCTTCAATAAGATACGAGTCGGCATGAAAGGTCAGTTCACGAACAAGGTGCATGCCCGCAACACGGCAGACAAAGCGAAGCACGCTTGCATCGTTGCCGGAAAGCGAAGTCGTTTCCTGTCCGTCGTAAGACCATTGCCCCTTGTTCCACGTGGGCAGGCCATTATAGATGACGCCCATGGGAGCCATGGAAGAAGCCTGGGTGCTGACCAGATCGATCAGGGGAGAATCCTTTGCGATGGTCTGCTTGTATTTCTTCAGCGTGAAATGTTCCAGCACACCGCCCTGGGTATTGATACGGGCGTTGTACAACGGAGTATCCACCGCAATGGTCTTGCCGTCCGTGGGAACGAACGTGGCGGGAGATACCTTTTCAGCTGATTTTGTATCGGGGAAATCAGAAGTGACTTTATCCGGGACGGTCTGGGATGTCTGCTGGGTTGCGTTCTTGGGAGGTGCAGGTTGCTGTGCGGGAGTAAAAAAATAGCTCCAGACGACAATAACGAGAAAAGACAAGGCCGTAGCCAGAATGACACGTTTTGTATCCATGGTAGACGGATCGCTCTCTTTTGGACGCGTCGACGCTCTAGGGAGTCCGCACGACGCCACGGGTTAAGGCACGGGATCGTAGCCGCCTCGACAGAATGGATGGCAACGAACAAGACGCTTGAACGTTAGCCACAAGCCGCGGACGCACCCGTGCCGTGTGAGCGCCTCCACCGCGTATTCGGAGCAGGTTGGCCGGAACCTGCACGAAGGCGGGAACATGGGAGAGATGGCAAGCTGATAGAAACGTACCAGACCTATCAAAAGTAAACGCATTCGTTTTACCCTGGCTGTGGCCCCGACGTTATATGTGATTCGCCCCCGGGCTGACGCACAGAAGTACTATAGCCCTTCCTGATCCGCCGGATTAGCGGCAGCAAGTCTTCGATCACGAGGGCCAGCCCAATTGATCGTCCCTGCAAAGCTTTCTTTGGGATTACCACAAAGTCGCAGGAAAAATCGAGCACATCCTGATGCAGCCTGAAAAACTCCCGAACAACCCGCTTGATACGGTTGCGGCGAGGGGAACAGCCATTCTTTTTGGATACGGCAAACCCCAGCCGCCATGTCCCACCCTGCGTTTGCGGCAAGGCGAATACCACAAAATACTTTGAAAAATTTCTCCGGCCCGATGCAAAACAGGCTGCAAACTCCGATGAAGTTTTCAGCCTGTTGCTTGCGGAAAAAACTAGCCGGCCAGCCGTTTGCGACCCTTTGCACGGCGCCGACGAATGATGGCTCGGCCGCTGCGGGTTTTCATGCGGACACGAAATCCCATGGTGCGGGCCCGACGGATTTTGCTCGGTTGATATGTGCGCTTCATGAATTATCTCCTGCTCAAAAGTTGAACACGTTTTGTTATCCTCGATATATGCAATAGTCAAGTTCTCAAACCGCTTGGTTTTCCATTTTCTTGTGCCACGGGCAGACAGGGCTTGTAAAGCGCAGGCACCTGCGGTTATCCTTCAACTCGCCGTGCGCGCCCGCAACAGCCTGTGTCCTTCTGTGAACAATCTGGCTTTTCCCGGGCCGCCTGATAAAAAAATCAAACAAACTCCGGAGTCACCAATGTCCAAACCTATAGATCAGTTTTGGTCCATCCGCCTGCAACAGGTTGCAGAAGCCCTTGAAAAAAACAACTTTGCAGTTCACCTGGCTGAAACTGCCGACGAGGCGAAAAACCTCGTACTCGATACCATCATTCCACAGGTCCAGGCGAAAAGCGTTTCTTTCGGCGGCTCCAGCACAGTTGTGGACAGCGGCCTCTTCGACGCCCTCAAAGAGCGCGACGACCTGGATGTTCTGGATACCTATACCCGCGGTGGTTCCACCGAGGAATTTCTGGAACGCCGTCGCCAGGCACTTCTGACCGACCTTTTCATCACAGGGACGAACGCCCTAACCGAATCCGGCCAACTGGTCAACCTCGATGGCACAGGAAACCGAGTGGCTGCTCTGGCTTATGGCCCCCGCCACTGTGTCATTCTTGTGGGCCGCAACAAAATTGTGGCCGGTCTGGAAGAAGCCATAGATCGAGTAAAAATGTTCGCCGCACCAGTCAATGCCATGCGCCTGAACCGCAAGACACCTTGCGTCAAAACCGGCTACTGCATGGATTGCAGCAGCCCGGATCGCATCTGTAGCATGTGGTCAATTCACGAAAAATCTTCTCCAAAACAGAGAATCCACGTCGTTCTCATCAATCAGGATTTGGGATTCTAGGATGCACATTCCCTTTGCTACACCGGCCTGGGATCTTGCGACACAGATCTGGATAAACCAGGGAATGCGCAACCCTCTGCTCGACTTCCTCATGCCCGTGGCTTCCAACCACTGGATTCTATGGGGAGCCGGTGTTCTCGGCTTTGCCTGGCTGTTCTTGAAATTCGGCTGGAAAAAAGCCTTCACCATGTTTATCGTAATCGCGACTGTGGGGCTGGCAGACATATCCTGCAACGTGGTAAAAAAACACTTCGGTCGTGTTCGGCCGCTCAACGCCATTGCCGGCACCTACTTTCGCGAAGATGGAAAGTGGCAGCGACGCCCGCAGGACTACCAACAGACGGAAACTCGTGGTAAGTCCTACGTGTCCGCGCACTCGGCCAACTCAATGGCAGCAGCCGTCATGGCTATGCTGCTGTGGCCCCGGCTGCGCCCCTGGTTGTTCCTGCTGCCGCTCATAACCGGATTCTCGCGCGTCTACCTGGGCAAACACTACCCTACAGACGTCATGGGAGGCTGGCTCGTCGGCTTTGCAGCAGCAACCGTGGTGGCAATGGCCTGGCTTTGTGTCCAGCGCAGATTCCAAACACACCAGGAGCAACGCCATGGATAAACGTCAGGCCGAACGCTACGGAGTGGATATCGGCACCTGCACAATGCACTGGGTGGATAACGAATACTACTGTTCCCTCGAAGACCTCAGCGACCTGGGAATGAAGATCGATGTCCTCATGGGTGAAGAAAACGGCCTGCCCCCTTTGGGAGCCACCGTCACCTTTTCGGAGTTCTCCTTCAATATCGAAGAACTCCTTTCCAGCGCCACCGGCACCATTGCCTGGATACGGGAACTCAGCCTCGGCATTCAATTCGACAGCCCCATCAAAGGGATGGCGGAGGATATTAGCAAAAAAGCCGAAGAATAGAAGCAGGCGGGCGGAAATCCCGCGAATAGCTGCGTTGCTGCGGAGCTGGCGAACCCTCGTGTATAAAAAAAATACACTTCGGAACCGCCAGCTTCCTCGCGCCTTGCTCTCGCGGTTTTCCGTCCGCCTGCTTTATCCTGCCTTTGTCAGCTGCCTGCCAGATTGAAAAGTGCCCTCTCTTCCCCCTCCTTTTCAAAACCACGTCCATCCAAAGTCGCGTAAGTTTCGCTTCCGGCAAGGCAAAGAGGGCTGTTGCGGGGCGAGGATAGGAGTAAAACCTCCATCCCATCCCGCAACAGCCCTCTTTAACGCCGCCCGAAGTGAAAATCGCGCGACTTAATCCTACCGCCTGATTTTCTGGACTACTAGCCCCAGCATAATCAACCCCAACCCGGCAAAAGTGGAGGGCAGTATGGTCTCGCCCACAAACAGGCTGATGAACACCAGGGAGAGAAACGGCGAAATAAAGATGAGATTCCCGACCTTGGAGGCATTATCACTGTTTTTCAGCGCGGTGAGCCAGGCCACAAAAGTGATGCCCATCTCAAAGACGCCCACATACACGGCCCCTGCCAGCCCAGCCATGGAAGGCAGAGAAAACGAGGAAAAGCAAAATATCCAGACGATGATCCACGGCAGCCCGAAAAGAAAATTGAGCAGCAGCCCGGCCACAGGATCGCGCGTGTCCTTGGTGTTGAAAATCCAGTAGAGCGCCCAGATGATGGTGCTGACCAAAGCAAGCGTCACTCCGAACGGGTTGGCGAAGTGCAGCCCGGTCAGGTCCCCACGTGTGGAAATGACCACGACCCCCGAGTAGCAGATAAACGTTGCGGCAAGGTCGGCAAAGCGCATCTTCTGCCCTAGCAGAGGAATGGACAGCAGCGCCAGGGCCACGGCCCAGGTGTAGTTGAGAGGTTGGGCTTCCTGCGCCGGGAGCAGGTCGTAGGCTTTGAAAAGGATGAGATAGTAGAGAAAGGGATTGAGAAACCCGAACCCGGCGGACAGCAGGTATTGCCGGGGAGTGAATGAAAAAATCAGTCGCAGCCGCCCCTGCACCGCCAGCACCAGCGAAAGCACCAGCGTGGACGTGATCGAGGCGTACAAAAGCAGCTGCACAGGGGCCAGATGGCCAAGCGCCAGTTTGAACGCGGTGGCTACGGTGCTCCACAAAAGCACGGACACCAGCCCGTAGGCGTAGGCCTTTTTCTGATTGGGCACGGCGGTTTCCTGGTCTCGCGTCCGGTTGGGGTTCTGCTGTACAGGGAGAGCAAGTGTTCTGCGGAAAACCGTGTGGCCGGAGGATGTTCCCCCCCGGCCGATTCCGAAAAGTTCTGTCGGATATATTAAAAAACCACGTGCTTGCGAATGTAGGCGGCGGCTTCTTCCGGATCGTCGCTGACGTGCATCAGTTCCAGGTTTTCCGGGCTGATGCAGCGATCCTTGATGAGCTGCGTCTTGAACCAGCCCAGCAGGCCGCCCCAGAACTCGCTGCCGTAAAGCACGATGGGAAAAGGCTTGATGCGCCGGGTCTGAATAAGCACCAGGGCTTCGGACAGTTCGTCCAAAGTGCCGAATCCGCCGGGCATGGCCACGTAGGCGGTAGCGTATTTGACAAACATGACCTTGCGGATAAAGAAGTACCGAAACTTGGCTTTTATATCCAAGTAATCATTGGACTTCTGTTCAAAAGGCAATTCAATGTGCAGGCCTATGGAGCGTCCTCCGGCCTCTTGCGCACCCTTGTTGGCGGCTTCCATGAGCCCCGGCCCGCCGCCGGTGATGATGTCGAATCCCGCCTTGACCAGATGTCCGGCCAATTCGCACGTGGTTTTGTATATCTCCTCATCCGGGGATGTCCGGGCAGAGCCGAATATGGACACGGCCGTCCCCACTTCGCTCATTTCCTCGAATCCATCCACTATTTCCGCCATAATGCGGAAGAGCCGCCACGACTCCTGCATGGACAGGGAATCGATAAGGTATTGTCGTCCATTCGACATATGCAGATCTCCATGTCAATTGGTTTCCAGTCTTCTACCGGGTCAAACTCCAAGGTTTACCCGTGCCCAGCCACAGTGTAAATACCATCAACTCGAGTTGGTCGACAACTATGCGTCTGTACAGACTTTTAGAAAGGAACGTACATGAAAATTAAATTTCTTGGAGCCGCCCGTACCGTTACCGGTTCCTGCTACATTGTGGAAACAGACCATTGCCGCTTTGCCGTGGATTGCGGCATGCATCAGGGCAACGCCGCCATAGAGAAGCGCAACCGGGAACGTGCATTGTACGGCCCGGAACAACTGGATTTCATTCTGGTTACCCACGCGCACATCGACCATTCCGGCCTGCTGCCCCTCATGGCCAAGGCAGGCTTTCGGGGAAACATACACCTTACCCCGCCCACCAAGGACCTGCTGGAAATCATGCTGCTGGACAGCGCCCATATTCAGGAAATGGAAACCGAATGGGAAAACCGCAAACGCCAGCGCCACGGCAAGCCGTCCGTGGAACCGTTGTACGATCAGGCAGACGTCCAGGATACGCTCCCCCTGTTCAAACCGGTACAATACGACAGCCCGTTCCAACCAGCCCAGGGCATCACCGTCACCTACAAGGATGCAGGCCATATTCTCGGTTCCGCATTCATTGTTCTGGAAATCGAGGAAGACGGCAAACACTACCGGCTCGTTTTTTCCGGCGACCTGGGACGCCCCAACCAGCTGCTAGTCAACAACCCGGAAATTGTGGAGAACGCGGACTACCTGCTGATGGAATCCACCTACGGCGACCGCGACCACAAACACGAGGGCACAAGCCGTGACGAGCTGGCCGAAGCCATCCAGTACAGCTACAGCCGCAAACAAAAGGTCATTATCCCGGCCTTTGCCGTGGAGCGCAGCCAGGAAATCATCTACTCCCTGTCCATGCTGGCGCGCGAGGGCAAACTGCCTGCGGACATGCCTGTCTATCTGGACAGCCCCCTGGCCATTCGGGCAACGAAGATTTTCCTCCAACATCCTGAATATCTGGACAAGAACACCCGCAAGGCCATCGAGGAAGGAAACAACCCGCTGGAACTGCCCAACCTTGTTTTTACCGAAAGCGTGCAGGAATCCCAGAACATCAACGAAACCAGCGGCCCGGCCGTGGTCATTTCGGCCAGCGGCATGTGCAACGCCGGACGCATCAAGCACCACCTGCGCCACAACCTCTGGAAGCACGGGGCCAGCGTGGTCTTTACCGGTTTCCAGGCCATGGGCACTCCGGGCCGGAAAATCGTGGACGGCGCCAAAAAGATCCGCATTCTGGGCGAGGAAATCGCGGTTCAGGCCAAGATTTTCACCATCGGCGGTTTTTCCGCCCATGCCGGACAGAGCCAGATTATGAGCTGGCTTTCCCATTTTACCAACAAAGACATGAAGGTCTTTCTGGTACATGGCGAATCACGCGCTCAAAAAGCCCTGGCGGAACTCATCCGCGAACGGTTCAAACTTTCCGTACACATTCCCGACTATCTGGAGGAATGCGTACTGGAACCCGGCGAGGAGCCGACGGTTGCCGTCTTCCCGGAACAGGCCCGGCCGCAGATCGACTGGGAATACCTGCTGGGGGATACCGAACGTCTGCTCACCGAGCTGAGAACCCGTATGCCGCAGCTGCAGCAGCGCGCCTGGGAAGACCAGGCCGACCTGCGCGAACGATTGCTGGACGCGCACAAGACCATGCTGGAACTGGTGTCCGAAGCGTAAACGGCTGACGACAAACGGGGGAGCTGGCGGGAAATTGAAGGAGAAACAATCCGAATCGGCTTCGGTGCTTTTCACCGGTCCGGAATGTGTCGGGCAGGAGTGTCGGGCAGGATGAGCCGGGCAGGATTTTCCGCCCACCCTCCTCTTTGGGGTAGGTTGCGCCCCATTGGACATTTCGCCAGGATAAGGGCAAAAGTCGGGCGGTTGCTTTGCCTTCGGCTGAAGATATATGATAAGGAGTTCAAGAGGATGCGCATAACCGCTGGATATTTAAAGGGTCAGAAAATCTTGACCACGGAAGGTCCAGGGTATAGGCCTGCAACGGCAAAAGTACGCGAGGCGCTTTTCAGTATGCTGACGGCGCGTGGCGGTATTTTTTCCGGCTGCCGCGTCCTGGATATTTTTGCCGGAAGTGGCAGCCTGGGCATCGAGTCCCTCTCGCGGGGTGCGGGCCATGCGGCATTCATAGAGAAGAGCCGCAAGGCGGCCGGACTGATACGCAAAAACTTGCAAACGCTGGATGTTCCGACCGCCGAATGGCACATATGGTGCGCGGACTGCAAGGATGTTTTGTCCAAGCCGTGCTCCATGCCGTACGATCTTATATTCATCGACCCGCCCTATGGTCACGGTCTTCTGCCTCCGGTTCTGGAACTGGCGGTAAACAACGGCTGGCTGGCCGAAGACGGGCTTGTCTGCGCGGAAGTGGAATCGGGTGTATCCGCCCGGGAGTGCGTCCGCGAATTAAACCTGACAGAAAGCACCGACCGAACGTATGGTCAAACCAGGATAGTGATATGGGAAAACCACAAGACTGCATAGCCATCTACCCCGGCACATTCGACCCCCTGACAAACGGACATGTGAGTCTGGCGCGGCGGGGAGTGCAGGTGTTCAAGAAGGTCGTCGTGGGCGTTGCCAACGACACCAGCAAAAAGACCCTCTTCAGCCTGGAAGAACGCGTGGCCATGGCCAACGAAGTCTTTGCCAACGACAGAAACATCACTGCCGAGGGCTTTTCCGGTCTGCTGGTGGATTATGCGCAACGACGCGGTGCAACCGTTATTCTGCGTGGTCTGCGGGCTGTTTCCGATTTTGAATACGAATTCCAGATGGCGCTTATGAACCGCAAGCTGAGCAAGGACATCCAGACCACCTTCCTGATGACGGACTTCAAGTGGATGTACCTTTCCTCCACCATCATCAAGGAAGTGGCCAAACACGGCGGCAACATCAAGGGTATGGTGCCCGAAGCCGTTGTGCCCAAGCTGTATGGCCGTTTCGCGGAACTGCAAAAAGAGAATATCTGATGGCGCTACAGGACGTGGTCTGCATTGTCGGGCCTACCGGCACAGGCAAAACCGCGGCTGCCCTCGGGCTGGCCGAGCGATTCGGCGGAGGAGTCGTCAACTACGACTCCCGCCAAGTCTATCGCGGCGTTCCCCTGGTTACGGCCCAACCCACGCCCGAAGAGCAATCCCACTGTCCGCACTGGCTGTACGGCTTCATGGAGCCCATCCAGGCCATAGATGCGGGCATGTTCTCGCACTTGGCAGACTCCGCCATTACCGAGGCGGCGGAACAGAACCTGCTGCCCCTGCTGGTGGGCGGCACCGGCCTGTACCTGGACGCCCTGCTCTACGGCCTTGCCGCCATCCCCGATGTTCCGGCCATGGTCCGCCAGTCCATCCAGATGCGCTACGACGCAAACGGCGGCGAAGCCATGCATGCCGAACTGCAGACCATCGACCCCGAATACGCGGGCCGCGTCCACCCCAACGACCGCCAGCGCATCACCCGCGCCCTGGAGGTCTTTGAAACCACCGGACGCGTGCTTTCTTCCTGGCATGCCGAACAAAAGACCCAGCCACGCTACAACCACCTGAAGATCGGCCTGCACATGGACCTCGACGAACTGACTCCACGGCTGGCAAAGCGCATCGACCTGATGCTGGAAGCCGGAGCCGTCGCCGAGATGAAGGCCGCCTACCCAAAAACGCCCATGCCCAACGCTCCGGGCTGGTCTGGCATAGGCTGCATGGAACTCATCGAATACATCCGCGACCGCATGACGCTGGAACAGGCCAAGGCCCTGTGGCTGAAGCGCACGCGGGCTTATGCCAAACGGCAGATCACCTGGTTCAAGCGCGATGCCGAAATCCACTGGTTCGCACCGGACAAGGTGCAGGCCATGGGCGATCTGACTGCGGAATTCTTCGGACGCTAGCCATTACTAAATGATTTGCGCTTGCTGATGGTGCGCGGATTGCCCTGTACGCTGCTGCGGGGATCTTTTTCCATTTGACGACTCCCCACCTCTCCCACCCACGGGCAACGCCCCTCACACTTTCGGACTCTCGGAACTCTTCTTCAAACTTTTGGTGGGATTTCGATATTCACAAGGCACCTTTGCTTGGCAAAGCCCGCAGCTGTTCACCGGAAATCCAAGCTGCTCCTGTTCCACATGAACGGAAGTAACCGTTCGGATGTATCGCTTGCATTTTTCCTTGTCGTGCCCTGCCTCCGATATGGCACCGGCGGGACAGCGCTCCATGCAGGCCCGGCACTTTCCCTTGGCATAATAAAGACACCATTCATTGTGCTGCGTATACGGACGCGGGGTGGGTTGAAAAGCGGCCCTAACGATCACCGAGCCTACACGCACGGCCTTCCCGACACTGGTAATCAGTCCGTCGGACAAGCCAAAGGTTCCCAACCCGCAGGCGTATGCGGCGTGCCGTTCCGACCAGGACGAGGCAAAACCATACTTTTCCGATGTATGCCGCGCCCAGCCTGAAAGTTGGGAGGGGGCACAGGCCTGGATGCCTTCCTGCTGCAGCTTGGCGACAACTGCCTTGTGCAAGGCAACATTTGCCATTTCACCGTACTTACGCACGCGGCTCCATTCGATGCTCGGCATGGTCTTGGCCCTTCTGTGGGCACGGCGAGTATGTTCCGTCTGGGGAAGAATCCAGGCAACCACACGCAGTTCCTCGGCATTCGCTCCATCCTCTGGAAACGCAAAAGAAAAAGCTTCTTCCGGCAGCCAGTAAAAATTGGGGCCGATATCTTTTTTGAAAAAGGGAAACAACGAATCCGCCCCGGAAGCACAACCGACCAACGGCGTATCAAAGGCGAAATGCTCCGAAGACGGTTCAATGGAGTTGTTCTCCAATGACGCCATCCATCCCGTAATAAAATTTGTGAGTTCGTTGAAATTCATACGGACATGCTACCACCGGGACGGAAGACAAGGCAAGAAAACCGTGGAAATCGATCTCCACCTGCGACGCCCCCAAAAAGAATATGAAACTGCTGGAAGTCAGGACAGCCCCCGTCACACAGTGAATGATAGGGCCATTCCTCCCGCCTCGGGAGGGCACCTTCTGCGCAGAAAAAAGGCGGTGCATGTTTCCATGCACCGCCTTGAAATATCATACAATATACAGTCTTCTGTCAGCTGAGCAGCCGCATAATGTCAATGCGGTATTCGCCCGGGTCCAACGCCTCGGTGATCTCCACCTTGTCATTCTGCGCCGTATTGAAATCGGAAAGATCAAGGACTTCGGACTGGCACTGACGCAACTTGCGGTCGTAGACCACCTTGACCTGGGGGCGCAATGGCTGCGCACTGTTGGAACCGCAAACCACACCGTAGCTGCCGGTGTTCAGCCGCACAAAACTTCCGGGAGGATAAATTCCCATGGCTTTGATGAACCGTTCCACATATTGTGGTTCAAAACTCTTTCCACGGGCCGAGTACATTACCCGGAAGGCCTCGCTGGGAGTTTTGGCCTTGGCATAGGGTCTGTCGCTGGTCAGCGCGTCAAACACATCAACCACACTCAGCAGACGGGCGAAGCGGTTGAGACCGGCACCATGGATGGCGCGGGGATATCCGCTGCCGTCGTAGCGTTCGTGATGCTCGGCAACGGCGGAAAGAAGGTCGGGATGTATGTCGGCCTGCTCCGCCATGATGCGGTAGCCTTCCAGCGCGTGTGTCTGGGCAATGCGATACTCGCTGGGTGTAAGACGGCCGGGCTTGGCGATTATTTCATTGGGCAGGCGCAGTTTGCCTATGTCGTGATAAATTCCGGCCAGTCCCAGGCGGATGACCTCGGCATGCTCCAATCCCAGGCTTACGCCAAAGACGACAGACAGCAGCCCCACGTTGACGGAGTGGGTGTAGGTATAGTCGTCGCGCCCTCTGAGCTGGGTCAGACAGATGCCCGCCGCATCGTTGCGGTGGACGCTCTCAACCAGCCCCTCCACTACGTCTTCGCTGTCGTGATGGTTGAAATCCCCGCCGTCCTTGATGCGCGCGAAAACCTCGTGCACATGGTTCAGGGTGTGGCGGTACAACTTGGCGGCCACGGAAACCTCGTCGCTGAACGCGACTTTCCGGGCGTATGTTCCCATGCTTTCATGGACATCGACGCCCTTGTCCGTGTCGATATAAATCCAGTCAACACCACTACGGCGCAGCATTCTGACTTCGTTATTGTCACGAACTATACGCTGAAACATAGCCAGCGGGCTGTCAAAAGAGCCGCTCCCGTATCGATCGACAAACATGCCTACACGCAGCGCATCAATATGAATTTTCTTGATCATACGTTCTATGGGCAATACAGTGGTCCTTTGCCCTTCCTCGTCATCAGGTGGAAAACAACCTGCAATGTTTACATATATAATGTCTGCCCAAGCGTTTTACGCTATCCAATAAAATACAACTTCGCAACCCCGGATTTAGCAGCTAGAATACTGGACTTTCAGCATAAACCCATTTTCCCGGCAGTGTTTTCCCTGCAAAGAAATCCTCCACACGCTCCCTTCCGGACTCGCAGATTTTAAGGTCTGAAAGGCCCATGCTCGGACCGCGGGTTGAATACATGGACAGGGCACGCTCCACAAAATCGGCCAGAACAAAACCGCACTGGGCTTCTATCTCACGATCGCGTCCACGCCATGTCAAACTCAGGGCAATTTTGTGTCCACGGTCCATGCCGCAGGTTACCATGTTGCCGGTACGCTTCAGCGTTTCAAGCACAACATCGGGATTTACCGCGCACCATCCAGCTATTGTGCGGGAAAAAAGCGGTTCAACAACAAGATAATAGTTCTGGTCGATCTTGCAGGCCAGGGATACGCCGGGGCGGTTCAAGACATCGCATTCCCGGTCGTACTGCATGGCCAAAGCCCGTCCTATCCGATCCAGAACATCCGCATAGTCAGTAAGAGGCATTGCTCCCTCCCCAGGATGGAATACTACGCAAAAAACACCATTATCTTAATCTGAATAGTACGCTTAGCCCCATACTGTGGCAAGGCGACGAAAATTCGGAAAAAAAGGGGCGGAAAAGAAATTTCAGAAAGTGGAGCAGGGAGAAAACGTCGCGTGAAGTTCGCCTTTCCGACGGCAGCCGGGCCGCATCCACGCAAGGTTGCGGTCCGGGCCTGCCGCTACAAGATGCGGTCTGAATGTATAAATTCCGGTTCAGGACAGGAACGACTCTACGAGTTTCATTCCTGCCTTGACCGAATCCGGGATTTCCGTGGATTCGCCCTGCTTGTATTCGACAAGCGCCTTGGTAAGCTGGTCCGGACAGGAAGTGGACTTTTTGCCACAGGTTATGCCGGAAAGCTTGGCGATAACTTCGTCCACAGCCATGCCTTCAATCAACCGGGAAAGTCCTTCCAGGTTGCCGGGGCAGCCGCCGATTACACGAAGGGATTTGATGGTGTCGTCCTCGGTAACGTCAAACATCATCTGCTTGGAGCAGACGCCTTTTGGTGTGTAGGTGAACATGTAGGGAACCTCTTCTGTCGTGATGATTTTTCAAAAAAAGGCCGGAGCCGAAAGAAATGCCGCTCACGCGACGCTCCATCCGTCGGCTCCGTCAGGCAGAGCAGTAAGTGTAATGCTCCATGTTTATTAGTCAAGAGCACGGGGACAACGTGCAGATGGCCCCGCAGGTTTTGCAAGGGGTTAGGGAATCACCCGCTGAACAACGGGCCTCTCTCCTTTTTCCAGCGTCAGCAGGGCCATGCTTGGTTCGTGCTCCTGAAGGCTGCCGGGATTGAGTGCCCAGGTAAAATCTATGGTTTCCCAGAAAAACCGGTGCGTGTGGCCAAAGCAGATGATGTCGTACCCCGGCCCGAAAGACTGGACCACCTTGTAGGGCACCTGGGAACGAGGCCCCCAGCCGTGCGCCACGCCGATGCGAAACCCTTCGTATTCCAGAGTGAGGGTGTCGTTCAGCTCGGCGGCAAGGTTGTACTCGCACATATTGCCGGCCACGGCGTGCACCCTGGGGTGGCTGCCGACCAGCCAATGATAAAAGTTGACACCGGTGATGTCGCCGCAGTGAATGATGGCGTCGGCTCCGGCCATATACTGTTGAAATATTTCCTCGTGCCACGGGGTCGGCTCAAAGGCGTGTGTATCGGAAAGTACGGCTATTTTCATGCTGTATCGACTTTACTTGGTGGTGAATGTCCAGACACCGTCCCATTGCTCGGGAGGATCGGCCTGGAGCGCCTGCAACCGCTCCAGGTAAAGAGCCACGGTCTTGTCTTCGGGGTGGGACTCGGCCAGCAGGCGGGCCTTTTCCAGCCCGGCCTCAAAACGAGCCGAGCGGTAGTCCTCGATCATTTCAAGGTACTCGGCCGTATAATCCAAAGGTTGCGCTTCGTGGATGGGAGCCTGCAGCTCGAATATCTCCACTGCGTCTTTCTTGCCTTTTACCCGCACCAGGTCAAGGGGACGGGTCCAAAAATGGACACTGACCTGCTCCTGGGTGAACTGGCTGATGATGATCCCCACGCCGTAGGTTTTGGTAAGCCCTTCCAAGCGCGAGGCCAGGTTCACGTTGTCGCCCATCACCGTATAATCGAACCGTTCCTGGCTGCCCATGTTGCCCGCGACCATCTCGCCGGTATTGATGCCGATGCCGATAGCCAGCCGGGGCAGGCTGCGTTTTTCCAAAGAGCGGTTGAGGACTTCCAGCTGGTACTGCATTTCCAGGGCCGTGTTGCAGGCCTCCACGGGATGCTCGGGATAGTGGTACGGCGCCCCGAACACCGCCATGACCGCATCACCAATGTATTTGTCCAGCAGCCCCTTGTTCCGCATGACGATCTTGGTCATGTCCGTGAGATATTCATTGAGCAGGGCCACAAGGTTATCCGGGCTGAGCCCCTCGGAAATGGACGTGAAGCTGCGGATATCCGAAAAAAGGACGCTCAGCTCCAGGCGTTCCCCGCCCAGGCAGAGACGGTCGGGGTCTGCCGTCACCTGTTCCACCACATTGGGGTCCAGATATTTGGAAAAGGCGCTGCGTATCTGTTTTTTCTGCAGGTCGGAAAACAGATACCTGTAGGTGTTCAGGGCCAGATAGGTCCCGGCAAAGCTGAGCAGCGGATAGACGATGTTCAGCCAGTACTGCTTGGCAGTGAGAAAATATTGGTTTGCGTAGATGAAACCGAAGGCCAGCACCGTGAAACTGAGCAGAGTCACCACGGTCCGCGCCCGCCACAAAAAGGCCACGGTAACGCCCGCAAAAATCCAGATGGCGGCAATGTCCATCAGCGGCGCCCATTCCGGGTGACGGATGAAATCCTGGGTAAGCATGTTGTCCAGCGCGGTGGCGTGGATTTCCAGCCCCGGATAGGCCACGCCGTAGGGAGTGACGCGCAGGTCGTAGACCGTGGGCGCGGTAACGCCCACCAGCAGATAATGATGTTTGAACAGAGCGGGGTCCACATCGCCGTCCAGCACCTTCCAGGCCGGAATATGGGGAATGGCCCCGGCGGGTCCGCGATAGTTGAGCAGCATGCGGCCTTTGGCGTCCGTGGGCACGAAATGGCGCTCCCACTGCGCACCCACCATGCCGTTCTGCGTCACCAGCAGCATGGGCGGCGCCTGGGGAACGGCACGGCTGAACATGGCCGCGGCCAACGGCTGGTAATAGGTGCCGTTGAAGCCGATGACCATGTTGTAACGGCGTATGGTTCCGTCCGCATCGGGAATGACGTTGAAAAAAGCCTGCGAACCAACGGCCTTGGCCAAAAGCTCGGTATTGGTGCGGGGTTTGAACGCCCTGGGCACGCCCAGAACATCCGGGCGCTTCCCGCCGTCCAGCTGCTTTTCGAAATATCGGGCCGCCCGGCCCAGCGTATTCTTGCCGGTATCGTCTGCGGATTTGGGATCGAGGTTGAAATAGTAGCCCAAAATCTGGTGCGACTTGGCACCGAGCAGGGCGCGGGCCAGTTGGGCATCCTGGTTGGTGGCCCCCAGCCGTTCCTTGAAATAACGGCGCAGTTCCAGCGTGGGTTTCAGGCCGATGCGCTTGGCGTTGCGGATGAGTTCCACCAGCTCTTCACCCGCGGGGTTGGCCTGCGGCTCGGAAAAAACAATATCATAGCCCACGGCCTTGGGGCCGTAGCTGTCGATTTTGCTGACGAGCTTTGCCGTAAGTTCTCTGTCCCACGGCCAGCGCCCGTATTTGATCAGGCTTTCCTCGTCCACGGCAATGATGCTCACCTGGTGGCTACTCTCCTGCGGACCGCGGGCCAACAAACGGAGATCAAAGGCGCTGAGTTCAAGCCGCTCCAGAAACCGGGGACGTTCCAGGTATGCCCAGCTGCACAGCGCGGCAATGACCACGGCAATACAGGCTGGAAAGAGCAATTCCTTGAAATTTTTCATGAAAAATCCTGGTACGTTTTCCAGAACAAGACGCTGTCCCGCAGCGGGGCAAGACGGTCAGCTTATTGAGACTCCGATATTTGCCGTAGTATCCGTGGTTGCGCAAAAAAAAGCAAACCATGTGATCAATTGGCCGGTACGCTGCCGTTTTTTGGAAGAAGCAGCAATGTTGCGCATCTACCTGTGCAGAGGAACCAAGGCGTTCAATTCGTCCATGTAGGCGCGTTCCAGCTCGTTGATATGGCCGATGTTTCGCTTGAACAGATCGTTCATGGCAGGCTCGGCAAATCGATGGGCCGACAGGCCAGGACGGGAAACAAAACCCCGGACGGCCTTGTGGTTGCCGCCCATGCCGGGGTCGTACTGCCGAATGCCCTGCGCAATGGCCCACTCCACAGGCGCGTACATGCACAGTTCAAAATGGAGAAACCGGATATCCAGCCGCGTTCCCCAATAGCGCCCCCAAAGCCGGTCGCCGCGCCGGACAAACAGGGCCATGGCCACCGGTTCCTTTTCGCCCGGCACCTCGGCCACGCCCAAAAGGACCTCGGCCCCTGCTGCTCCGGACAAATCCCTGAAAAATTCCGGTGTAAGGAATTTGCAGCTGTAGATTCCAAACTTGTCGTTGGTCCGCGAATACAGCAGCTGCATCAGGTCCAGCAGTTCGGAGGTAAACTCCTGGTGGGGAACAAAACGCACCCGCACGCCCTGGTCGTGCAATTCACGCCGCTCCTTGCGTATGGTGCGCCGCCGGTTGGAGTTGAACCGGCCAAGGTAGTCATCAAAATCGGCATACCCCTGGTTTTCCCACAAAAACGCCTGATGCTCCCACAGGTGGTAGCCCCGACGCGCCGCATCCTCCCCGAACTGCGGGTCCACAAAAAGAAACGACGCCCCGCCCAGATTGGCCCCCCGCACCAGGGCATCCACGCACCGATGCATGGATGACAGGATGGAACCGCCCTCTCCCGAGGGCTGGACCAAAGGCTGGACCTGTGGCTGGGCCACAACGTCCGGACCAACATCGTTTGGGGCACCACTGTGTGCGCCATGAGGGTCGGAGGGCTTCTCCCCGCCCCGGTCATCGGCTGCAGTAAGAAAACGATAGCCGGTAACAGGCGAAAAAGGACTCATGCCCACCAGCTTGGGATAATAGGAAATGCCTACTCTGGCCGCCGCCTCCGCCCAAACCTGGTCGAAAACGAACTCGCCCATGCTGTGGCCTTTGAGATACAACGGGGCTGCCCCGACCAGACGGTCGCCACGCCGGACGGTGAGGTGAAAAGGATGCCAGCCCGTACCGGGACCGACGGAACCGGACGCCTCCAACAGTTCCAGCCATTCCCAGGACATGAAAGGCGTTGCATCCACGGCCAGGGCGTTCCATTCATCCGCCCGCACCTGGTCGATGTTCTCGAGCCACTGTATGGTCAACGCATCTTGAGGAATTACTGTCATTCCCTGATACTATGCGCTCGTATTCCTTCTGGCAATGGCAGCAGGATGGCCCTGTGCCCGGACTGGAAAAACTATTGCGTAGAGAGTATACCCGCCGACGACGTTCGGCCCCCACGGGCAAAGCCTTTGGCGGAACAGCGCAACGTTGCGCGGGACAAATGTAACCCGCGCGTAACACGGCATTGCTTCTTTTTACAGAAAATCCATGTACGGAGTATGGCCTCGCGCCTCATGGATGATAGCTTCACAAGGACGACATTATGCTACAACACGACAAGAGCATTCATATACTCGGGGTTCCCCTGGACCTCGGACTCTCCAAACTGGGTGCGGACATGGGCCCCACCGCCCTGCGCTATGCAGGCCTGTACCAGGCCTTTGACTACGCCGGTTTCAAATACGAAGACCACGGCGACCTGGACGTGCTCAAGAACTTCACTCTGGACCGCCTTCCGGTGCAGGAGCGGAACAAAAAGCGCTTTGACGAAATCATTCGTGTCAGCGACCAGCTGGCCCACTTTGTCAACAAAATAGCTTCGTCCGGCGGTTTTCCCCTGACCCTGGGGGGCGACCACTCCACCTCCATCGGCTCCATTGCCGGACTTGCCAAGGCCTACGAACGGCTCGGAGTGATATGGATAGACGCCCACCCCGATGCCAATACTCCAGACACCAGCCCCAGCGGAAACGTACACGGCATGCCGCTTGCCACATCCCTTGGACATGGATACAAGGAATTGACACATTGTTTGGGGTTTGCCCCCAAGGTCCGTTACGAAGATGTCTGTATCGTCGGTGCCAAGGACATCGATCCGGAAGAACTCGAGTTTCTCCGCAACCATGATGTCTGCATGTACACAACCTTCGATATTCAGGATATGGGCATCGGCCCGGTGATCCGTCAGGCAGTGGAACGTGTGGGAAAACATACCGACGCGGTATATGTGAGCTTTGATGCCGACGCCATGGACATGAACCTGGCACCCGGCACGGGCATCATGACCAGGGGTGGCCTGGGCTACAGGGAAATTTCCTACATAATGGAATATATAGGCAGAAACGTGACCCTGGCCGGAGTCGACATGATTGAACTCAATCCCCTGATGGACAAGCGCAACGCCACCGCCGAATTGTGTGTGGAGCTGCTCATGTCGCTTTTGGGGGTAAGGTATTCCGACTACGAAAAATCATACCTGCCGGACAACCAGTGGGAAAACGGCAACGACGAGTAGAAGATAGAATACAGGACCGCCCTTTTTTGGGCGGTCTTAAAATATGACGGAGCACAATCAGAAAAACGCGGTTACCAGGTACGCTCACGCCGCATTTGGCGGCGCATGACGGGTTATGCCCACCATGTGACGTACCGCACCTAACGCTGCATTACTAATGATACAGAGTAAACGAACGCAACACGGGCGTTCAAACTGACCGTGAAATCGTGTTGTGAGCCAGGGGAAACTTTTTGAATTACCCGACAGTATTTGGAGCCTTTTTACCAGATATAGTTTCCTTTCAGCGCCTTGCCGTACCCGCTGGTCTTCTGAGCCCCCGGCGATCCGGCCTTTTCCGGGGAATAATGCAGCCCGGAAGCTACAAGGAACTGTTCGACAGCGCCCTTTTGGGCGTATTTCGATCCACCATGGACGGCTACATGCTGTGGGGCAACGACACACTGGCAAGAATTTTCGGGTATTCCACTATCGAGGAAATGCGCAGCTACTGCGACAGCGATACCACCAGAATCTACCTCAACCTTCAGGAAAGAACCGCCATAACCCAGGCCATTTTCAGCAAAGGACAGGTTACGGAAGCCGAAGTCCAGATGGTCTGCAAGGACGGCAGCACAGTATGGATCAGCCTCTCGGGCCATGCGGCACGGGACACCCAAGGTACGGTTCTTTATTTTGAAGGTTTCCTCTACAGTATTACTTCCCGCAAACGCATGGAGCAGGTTTCCAACGCGCTAATCCGCATTTCCAATGCCGTAAGCGTTACCAACGATCTGAACGACCTGTTCCGCTCCATCCACAATATCCTCAAAGACCTTCTGTACGCAGAAAATTTCTTCATCGGCCTGCACGATGAAAAAACCGACAATCTGGATCTGGTCTATCTGGAAGTCCCCACCATCGACAATCTGGCCCCCATTTCCAACATAAGCGATCCATGCACAGCATCCCTTTCCGGCCACGTACTCCGTACCGGCTCTCCTTTGCTTATCGATAAGAAAGGACAGGAGAAGATGGGATTCACAGGCATTGCCAGCGCAATCTGGCTGGGGGTTCCGCTCATCATCCGCGAAAAGACCATCGGTGTCATGGCCGTACAGCATTATGAAGATCCGAATTTCTACAACGAGTCGCACGTCAAGCTCATGGTCTCCATTTCGGAACAGGTGGCCATGGCCATCCAAAGAAAGCGGAGCGAGGAGCTACTCGCCTATCAGGCAACGCACGACTTTCTGACCGGCCTGCCCAACCGGCTGCTCTTCACCCAACGGCTGGAAGCGGTCATCAAACGCAAACGCAGATGCAAGAGCACCTGCTTTTCCGTACTGATGCTGGACCTCGACCGGTTCAAGCTGGTTAACGACAGCCTTGGCCACCATGCCGGAGACGAACTGCTGCGCCAGGTAAGCGCGCGTTTGGCGCCCTGCCTGCGGGAAGTGGACACCATTGCCCGATTTGGCGGAGACGAATTTGCCGTGCTCCTGGAAAACAACGGCGTATCGCGCGATACCATGACGGTGGTCGAACGTCTGGAAGCCTGTCTGAAGGCTCCCTTTGATCTGAACGGCCAGCTGGCACACAGCGCGGTCAGCATCGGTGTGGTCATAAACACCGAGAACTACGAGCACCCAGAAGAAATAATCCGCGATGCCGATCTGGCCATGTACAAGGCCAAGGAAAATCTCAAATCCAACTTCTGCATCTTCGATTCCAGCCTGCATGAACAGGCGGTAAAGGCCATCACCCTGGAAAACGCCATGCGCAAGGGACTGCGGAACAACGAATTCCATCTGGTGTTTCAGCCGATCTTCGATCTGGAAACAACAACGCTTTCCGGGTTCGAAGCCTTGTTGCGCTGGGAATCCGAAGAACTAGGGTCCGTGTACCCGGACCAGTTCATCCCGGTTGCCGAAGATTCCGGCATGATCATCGAACTCGGAGCCTGGACGCTGAAAAAAGCCTGCGCAACCATGGCCGAATGGTTCAAGGACCAGCCCAAGGCCGAAAACGTCTTCATGTCCGTCAATCTTTCGCCCCGCCAATTCGCCCAGGCAGACCTGCCCCGGATGGTGAAGGACACCCTGGAGCACACCAAGCTCAAGGGGAGCAGTCTGCGCCTGGAAATTACAGAATCGACCATCATGCGCGATGTTCTCTCAACCAACGCCACCCTTTCCGCCCTCACCGAACTCGGTGTCTGCATCGGCATAGACGACTTTGGTACCGGCTACTCCTCGCTTTCGTACCTGCAGCAGTATCCCGTGGATATTCTTAAAATAGACAGATCGTTCATATCCGAGCTGGACACCAAGGCAGGCAACAGGCGGCTCATCAAATCCATTATCGCCCTCTCCCACAGTCTGAACATCCATGTGGTGGCCGAAGGGGTTGAAACCCGCAACCAGGCCAGCATTCTCAAAAACCTACACTGTGAATTCGGCCAGGGGTACTTTTTTTCCCGGCCGGTCCCCGCTGAAACCGCGCTGCAGTTCATCTCCCTGGGTGCCCTGCCCATTTACTGATTCCCTCACCGCCCTTTTTCCTCTCCCCGGATTCCGCCTTCAAATAAAGAAACACCGAACTTCGTACAAAAAATAGAATTTCATGTAGACAAGGCCTCACATTTTATTTACTCCAGAAAACGATGGAAAAACGTCTGAAAACAGAAAATGGCAACGGCCAAGCGTAATTTCAGGCGTAGGGAGAATCGGGTTGCAAACGGTGGTATTGCCCCGGCCTGGCATTTTCCGTTGAACTCGATTTGTTTGTTTATGTTTTACGTTTTTTTGAGGAGTTTGGGCTATGGCTAAGAACATCTATGTCGGCAACCTGCCCTGGAGTTCAACGGAAGAAGAGCTTCGTGAAGCCTTCGGCCAATACGGAGATGTCGTCTCCGCAAAGGTGATCTACGATCGCGAAACCGGCCGGTCCAGAGGATTCGGCTTTGTGGAGATGGAAGGCCCCGGGGCGGATGATGCCATCAGTGCACTGGACGGAAGCAGCATGGGCGGACGCAACCTCAAGGTAAACGAGGCAAAACCCCGCCCGCAGCGGGCCCAGCGCTGGTAAACCCGATACATCATTCGAATGATACCAAGGAGAGGCTTCGGCCTCTCCTCTGGTTATACCGGTAAGCCACAGGAGCTCCCCACCATATCGCGTATATACGCATCGGCCTTGAAATGTGCCCACGCCCCGGCTCTTATTCCTTTGGCAGCAGCCAACGAAATTGCCTTGCTTCGAAAAATTCCCCTTTCCAGTATTCCACATCACGACCGGTTCTGAATTTTCCCCGCATACTGTGCCCGTCCTTTTGCTTCCCCCCCCCACACACACCCCGCAGAGGCCGATTGACGCCCCCGCGCAGGTGTGCCAGGAATTGGCGGATATGCGAATACTGCTGATCTATCCCTATTTTCTTTTCGACCGATCCTGCGACGAAAACATCCGCGCCCTTCCCATGGGCATGCACTACATCGGCGCTTCGCTGCTGGAAGCAGGCCACGAGGTGGAGCTTGCCGACTGGCACGACCTGTACAAGGACCCATCCATAGCCGACAAAACCCTCAAACGCTTCCGTCCGGACGTTGTGGGTGTATCCATCTTCCACGCCAACCGCTGGGGCGGAATCGACATTGCCGGATATATCCGGGAAAAATATCCCGACCTGCCCATCATCTTCGGCGGCATCGGCGCGACATTTCTGGACCGCCTGCTTCTGGAAAATTTCGACTGCATCGACGTCATTGTACGGGGCGAAGGAGAGCACACCTTCACCGCCCTGGTGGACGCCCTGGAGCAGCACCGCCCGCTGGAGGAAATCCCGGGCCTGTCCCTGCGCAAAGACAACGCCTATTTTGCAACGCCCGATGCGGAACCCATCTGCGACCTGGACAGCCTGCCCATGCCCGCCCGCCACTTTTCCTTTTCCCATCTGGCACTCACCAGGGGCTGCCCAGGCAAATGTTCGTTCTGCGGTTCTCCAAAATTCTGGGGTCCAAAGGTCCGCTTCCACTCGCCGGAATATTTCGTCACCCAGATGCACCTGCTGTATGAAAAAGGCGTGCGCCACTTCTTTGTATCCGACGACACCTTCACCCTGCGCAAGAACACGGTGCTGGAAATATGCCGCCGCATCCGCGAATACCGCATGGACATCACCTGGCAGGCCATTTCCCGCGTGGACCGGCTGGACGACGAAACCGCGGCAGCCATGCGCGCGGCAGGCTGTACGCAGATAAGCTTTGGCGTGGAAAGCGGCTCCCCTGCCATACGGCGCTCCATGCGAAAGGGCTTCAGCAACGATGACGTGCGCCAGGCGTTCGCAGCCTGCATGCGCAACGCCATCCTGCCACGGGCCTACTTCATCTATGGCAACCCGGACGAAAACGCCGAAACCATCGAGGAAAGCGCGGCCCTCATCAGGGAAATCCGTCCCCTCATCAGCCTTTTTCACGTGCTTTCCGTTTTTCCCGGCACATCCTTGTGGGAAGACTGCAAAAAGAAATTCAATCTGACCGATCAGGTCTGGCTGGAACGCAACGAAGACATGCTCTACTTTGAATGCGATCCGCAAATGCCCCCCGAGCAGGTCACGCAATGGGGACAGACCCTTAAAAAAACGTTTTACAACGGACTTCCCGAGGCGGTGCAGGAGCTTGCCCCGGAAACAACGGGACAGGACACGGAGCGCTTTGCCGACTTCGCCACCCGCCTGGCCGCCACCTTTGCCACGGGCGAATATGCTGCCGACGAACATGTGAAGGATGCCCCGGCACTGGCAGAACATCTTTTCCGCAAGGCCCTCCAGCACGGCAACCTGCCGCAGGCCGCCAACGGGCTGGGCCGTCTTTTGGGCAGCTCGGGCCGATTTCGCGAAGCCCTGGAAACGCTCTCCCAAGGGCTGGCCGACCATCCGGACAGCCTCGATATTGCCCTTTCTCTGGCTGCCGGGCTGCTGAGCTGCAACGCAACGGAACAGGCCCGCACGGTACTGGAGGCTTTCAGCCAACATGCCGAAGCCTGGCCCTGGCTGGCCCAATGTTGCGCCATGCAGGGAGACACGGCCGGACAGGCCGAATACACCCGGAAAATACAGGCTGCGGGGTAAAACTCCCGAACCGGGAAAAAGGGGAATCAGTCCGCCGAAGGACAGGGAAGGGAAAAGAAGAAAGAGGTTCCTTGGTCCTGCTTGCTTTCCACCCAGACGTCGCCGTCATGCGCCCTGACGATGTCGTGGACAATGGCAAGCCCCAGCCCGGTACTTTTCTCTCCACCCGTCGGCTTCGTGCTCAGCCGCTCAAACGGCTTGAACAACCTGTCCAATTCGTCGGAAGGAATTCCCGGGCCTTCATCTTTCACGCAAAACACGACGTCCTGCCCGTCCAACCCCAGCGAAACATGCACCGTACTTCCCAGTGGTGAATATTTGACCGCATTGCTCAAAAGGTTGGAGATGACCTGGGGCAGACGGTTGAGGTCGGCAATGCACGGAACAGGGCCAAGGGATGAAAAATCGATGCGGATGTTTTTTGGCTCGGCCATGACACGGTACAGCCGGACCTCTTCTTCCACCAGGGCGGAAACGTCACAATCGTCCAGCACCAGGTCGATCTTACCGGATTCCAGGGCGGATACGTCCAGCAGGTCGTTGACCAGGGCCAGCATGTGGCTGCTCGTATTATGAATGGCTTCAAGAAAATTTTTCTGTTCTTCGTTGACCTTGCCAACAATCCCTTTTCGCAACAGCTGGCTGTAGCCTTTGATGCTGCCGATAGGATTGCGCAGATCGTGCGCCACCATGCCAAGAATGCGATTCTTCAGTTCATTCAGATCACGAAGTTCCCGAATACGTTCAAGATGCTCCAGGTTCTGACGCGTTCTCCAGTACAGTTCCTCGTATTCGAACGTCTTGGGCAGAAAATCGTGGGCTCCGCCCTTGATAAACTTCACCGAGGTACCTTCCTCTCCCGAGGAGAGCCCTATAACCGCTTTTTCTCCCCAGCCGTACTTGTCCCGAATGCGATGGGACAAAACCGTGCCGTCCATTCCCTCCATTTCAAAATCCGTAAAGATCAGACAGATTTCCGGCTCGGCATCCAGCACCTCAAGCGCCTTCTCCCCGGATGATGCCTCCAGAACCGTGAGCATCTGGCGGGTCAGCAACTTACGCATGTATTTGCGGAACTGGAAGGAATCGTCCACCACCAGCACCTTGAGGAAGGTGTTGCGGTGCAGGCGCTCGATCATGCTGGCAAGAGCCATGACCGTATTGCCGCTTTTGATCACATAGTCGATGATCCCCTTGCCCAGCATGCGCTTGCGAAGGTCCGGCGTGAAATCCGAAGTATAGATGATAACCGGGATGCCACGGGACATGACCTTGTTGACAATCTCCTCGCCCGACGCATCCGGAAGATGCATATCCAAAACAGCCAGGAAAAAGTCACCATTCCTGTCGATGGTATCCAGCGCTTCCGCAAGCGAGTAGGCATTGAGGGCCTGGAATCCAGGAACCGCCTCAAGGCTTACCTTGAGCAGCCGCGCCACGGAATGGCTGTCTTCCACTATCAAAATTCTTCGATTGTCCATTGTCCCGCGTCCTGCCTTGCATTTTCCAAATGCAACAAACAACTTTTTTCTCTTTGGGGCAGGCAATACTGGGCCGCCACGTTGAGAAGCATACGTCCGGACCCCCATCTTGCTGTATTATTTTTTACCACCGCTTGCCAGATGCGTTCCCCTACCATAAACTACGTATCATCTGAAAATTCAAGGAGCCATGCCATGCCCCTCATACAGAATCGCCTGAATGCTGAAGGAAGCCCCTACTTGCGGCAACATGCTGATAATCCCGTACACTGGCTTCCCTGGGGGCAGGAGGCCTTCGAGCAGGCCAAACAACAGAACAAACCTATTTTTCTCTCCATAGGCTACTCCACCTGCCATTGGTGCCACGTTATGAACCGTGAGTCCTTCAGCAGCCCGGAAGTTGCCGAAGAGCTCAACAAGACGTTTATCTGCATCAAGGTGGACCGGGAGGAGCGGCCGGACGTGGACGCCCTGTACGTGGACGCCTGCCAGCTTATGACCGGCTCCGCCGGATGGCCTCTGAACATCATCCTCACCCCGGACCGCAAACCATTTTATGCGGGCACCTACTTTCCCCCGCACAGCCTGCCCGGACGTATCGGCCTGGTGGAACTGACGACCAGCGTTGCCAAACTCTGGAACGAAGACCGGGACGAAGCGGAAAAATCCGCCTCGCGCATCCATGAAAGCCTGCTGCGTCTGGAACGCAGACAAACAGGATTCCCCCTGGGCGACCAGGCTCTCTTCAAGGCCGTGGACGAACTCAAACAGGCTTTTGACCAGAAGAATGGTGGATTCTCCGAGGCCCCCAAGTTTCCCACGCCACACAACCTGCTTTTCCTGATGCGTTTTGCCAAACGCAACCTCGACACGGGCTGCATGGACATGGTCATCCGCACTTTGGACGCCATGCGCCGCGGCGGCATCCGGGACCATATCGGCGGCGGATTCCACCGCTATTCCACGGACGAAGCATGGCTGCTGCCCCATTTTGAAAAGATGCTCTACGACCAGGCACTGCTGATGCTGGCCTACACCGAAGCCCATCAACTGACCGGACGGCTGCGCTACCAACGTACCGTCAGGCAGATAGGCGAATACTGCATCCGCAACATGCGCCACCTGGACGGCGCGTTCTACAGCGCGGAAGATGCCGACTCCGAAGGCGAGGAAGGACAGTTCTACCTTTGGACCTTTGAAGAACTGCAAAAAGTGCTGGGCAAGGATCTGGACCTTTTCAAGAAGGTGTATCCGGTAAGCGAGGAGGGGAATTTCCTCGACGAATCCACCATGTCCCGCAACGGACGGAACCTCATATTCCGCACCGAGCCGCTGGAAGAAACAGCGCGTCGCCTGGGGCAGGACTACACCATTTTGCGCTCCAAACTGGAAGCCATGCGGCATATTCTGTACGCCGCCCGCACCTCGCGCATTCGCCCCTTCCGGGACAAAAAAATCCTTACCGACTGGAACGGATTAATGATTGCCGCGCTGGCCACGGCCGCCCGCACCATCCACCCCTGCTGGAAAGCAACGGCTGCACGCACCGCCGACTTCATTTTGGAGAAGATGGAAAACAACGGCCGCCTTTACCACCTTTGGCACGACGGCGAGGCAGGCGTGGACGGCATGCTGCACGATTACGCCTGCATGGCCTGGGGGCTGACCGAACTGTACGCCACGACCTTTGATACAAACTATCTGGACAAAGCCATACAGCTGGCCCAGACCATGATCGACCAGATGCACGACGATTTGAACGGCGGCTTCTTTGCCACCCCGGAAAGTTTGGAACTCATTCTCGTACGGCAGAAGGATTTCCGTGATGCCGCCCTGCCCTCGGGCAATGCCTTCGCCCTGCTGGCCCTCAAAAAGCTGGCCGTACTTACCGGAAGCAAGGAGTTCGAACGCTGCGCCCAAGGCATCGAACAGGCCTTCAGCACAGAAGTGGTGCAGCGGCCTTCAGCGTTTACCGGGCTGCTCATGGGCGTGGACTTTTCCCTGAACGGAGGAACCCAGGTGGTTGTGACGGGCGACCGGCACCGCCCGGACACTTCCATGCTTATTCAAGCAGCGCAGAGTGAATTCGCCCCCAATATGACGCTGGTCCATATTCCCCCGGACAATGTCCCTCCCGTCCTGGCACACTGGGCCGAAGGCAGGCCCCTGGTGGACGAAAAAGCCACGGCCTACGTGTGCCGGAACTTTGCATGTCAGGAACCTGTTACCGATCCGGGAGATCTTCTCGAACAATTGGAAACGCCTTCCCCGGCCAGTGGCCGCAACGATAAGCAGGAGACGTAGGAATTTTACGGACTTTTTTGCTCCGTATAACGATTTTTCTGATGGCGTATGGCGATTTTTCGAACATTTCACTTGACCGCCACTTTTGTCTCAGCTATATGCCCTACCTCGCGTGGCGAACGTAGCTCAGTAGGTAGAGCACACGGTTGTGGCCCGTGTGGCCGTGGGTTCAAATCCCATCGTTCGCCCCACCCGAAAATCAAAAGGCTTGATGATCCGCTCATCAAGCCTTTTTTCGTGTCTCACGCAAGACTCCGACTTCCCGGGCAGAAGACCTGCCTGCCGTATTTCCCGTCTTCCTATCTGTTGCGCAGGATTCGCCTGTCTCCCACCCGTACAGTTATCTTTTCCTTGTCCATGAACTCGAGCAGGGGAATGACGTATTTTCTCGACAGGCCGGTAATCTCGCGCAATTGGGACGGACCGAGATCGTCATGGTCCTTGAAATACACTTCCACCGCCGCAACGATCTCCTGCAGGGCGGGCGTAAAATAATACATGTCCTCTTTGATCTTGCGCAGCTCTCCCTGCTCCGTAAGCAGACGAAAGACACCGGCAGCATCCTTGAATGTCAGGTCCAGCGGTTCCAGCACGTCCTTGACGTTGGGCGGGGCCTGCCCCCCTTCCGTAAAGGCCTTCAAAATGGTCGTGCGCAACTTTTCCTGGTCCGATGCCAGGGAGACCTTGTGCTCGGGCAGGCGCAACAGCTCCCCTTCCTGCACCACCTCGCCCCGCTTCACCAGCCGGGCAACCAGAAACTGAAATAATTTTTCAGACAGATTCCTGCCCCAGCCCGAGGCCGCTTCCACCCGGACCTGCCCGGTCTGCATGGGGTTGGCCTTATGGTATCCGGCCAGATGCGCCACAAAGTCCTGTCCGAGGCGCTCCAGTACCTCACCGGAAACATAGCCGTGTTCTTCCTTGTCGAACAACAGGGCCTTCTGCTTTGCCCCCATTTCGCTCAACTGTTTTTCCAGCTTCTTGTCCTCAAGCCCGGACATGATGCGCAATCCGGCAAAATTCACGCCCCGTTCGCCAGCCATTTTCAGCTGCGATGCAATGCGCAGTGCCGGATCGTCGCCCGCAAGCTCACGAAGCCGGTCCACCTGATCGGAAAAACGCTTTATCTTGTGGCTGACCGGCCCGATGACCCGGCCCCCGCCAATGGTGCGAAGCGGCGAAAAGGAACGGATGACGAACCTGTCGCCAAAGACCGCGCAGACAGGCTCGTCAAAGCGAATCTGGCACACTGCCGTCTCGCCCGGCTCCAGCTGTTCCGTTTCCAGCAGGTGAACGCGGCCCAGCTGTTCCCGACTTCCCATATGAAAATGAAATTCCTTGCGGTGCTTCAGCCCCCTGTGCGCCGAAGACAAAAGGGTAAGCTCCACATCCAGCCCCTTGGAGGGAATAAGGCTGCCCGGAGCGGCCAGAATGTCACCGCGCTGCAGATCCTCCACTTCCAGGCCGTGCAGGTTCACCGCTGTGCGCTCCCCGGCATGGGCGGTCTCTTCCGAAGCACCATGCCGCTGGATGGACCGCACCTTGCCTTCCCTGTCTTCGGGATAGGCCATGATGCGGTCGTTCACTGCAAGAGTGCCGGAAATGAGCGTTCCCGTAACCACGGTGCCGTGCCCCTTCATGGAAAAGACGCGGTCCACGGGCAAACGCAACAAATCCATACGCCGGACGCTGCCGCAGGCTGCGGCCACCTCGGCCAGACGGGCCTTCAATTCGTCCAGCCCTGCTCCACTCTGGGCAGAAACCGGCACGATGGGCGCATCCTGCAAAAAAGTGCCGTCCAGAAACTCCGCCAGATCGTCGAGGACAAGCTCCAGCCAGTCTTCATCCACCATATCGGTCTTGGTCAGGGCCACCAGCCCGCGTTCGATGCCCAGCAAGGAGCAAATCTCCAAATGCTCCCGCGTCTGCGGCATCACGCCCTCGTCCGCGGCAATGACCAGCATGACGAAATCCAGCCCGGCCGCACCGGCCACCATGTTCTTCACAAACTTTTCGTGGCCGGGCACATCCACAATCCCCAGACGGCTGCCATCGGGCAGATCCATGTAGGCAAAACCCAGTTCGATGGTAATGCCCCGGCGCTTTTCCTCGCCCAGACGGTCGCAGTCGATGCCCGTAAGCGCACGCACCAACGTGGTCTTTCCATGATCTATATGGCCCGCCGTGCCCATTACCAGCGACATGCAGCCTCCTTTGCGGTGAAGGGGAGAGGGAGAAGAGACGAGGGGGAAAGCTTTCTGAAGAATGGTTTTCCCCTCGCGCTCCCCTTTCCAAAGACTTTCAACATGAATGCTCCTGATTCATCAGACCTGTCCGAAATTTTTGAATGAACAGGCGCTGACTTACGCCATGGCCTCTTTTTTACGGTATGTTGAAACACGAACCGATAGGGCACCAATCTATTTACTGGAATTTAATTCACCCCAAGCCTCTGGCCCTCACATACTGTACAACCATCGTTACTGACAGGCCAAATGTTCACAGCTTTCCAGGCCGGAAGTTTGCAGCCATTCAGGACGGACGTCTTCGCCCCAGTCGGCCTCCCGAATCTTGCCACACACGGCAGCCAACATTTTGTGAGCATGAGGCCGCTCCAGCAGTAATGCAAATATCGCTTCAGGTTCCCCTGTAACGTTACTTCCACCATCAGTGAATGGTTTACCGGAAAAGCCAAGGAAAAGGCTTTCCTCGCGTTGCTGGAACGTCACTTCCAAAGCAAAAAAGACTCTGTCTGTCTGTTCTGCACCAGAATCCTCTCCTTGGGATACCCCATCCTCGTCGTGTCCCTCCGCATGAGCAGGGATATCCGCCGGAGTCTCAAAGCCGGACTCGAGAGCCTGGATATGCTCCATGCGTAAAATTTCATTGGCATAACCCTCGGGCGCCATGGCGGCTTCTTCGCTGGTGCTGCGCAGCAAGCGGGAGAAATGCACAACAAGGCCGCGTGTGAGCCGGCGCGTTAGCCACATGCTGCGCAGTCCATGCTCGGCAGTATGGCCGACTAGCAGCAGCCGGTCTTCATTGGGGTCGAAGCTCAGGTCCAGGCTTTGGGCGACGGAAAAGGTTCGGGAAGCTGATTCGGACATGGAAGCACCATACAAAAAGCCCACCGGGTTATCCAGAGGGAGAATCCGGCGGGCTTGCGGTTCGGCTCATATGGCCCTGCTGCTCTGCATGGCTCTGGCCAATCTTCCGGCCAAAGTAAAATTCACCCAGCAGAAACAACAGATACGAAACTGATTACTGCATTGACATATTTTTAAAATAACATCCTAAAAATACCGCAGTACATAACAAGTAGAAAAAGATACATTACCTACAGAGTTATGATTCCGTCAATAAATTCCAAAACCCTTTGCACGGATTCAGCCACACTTTC
The DNA here is from genome assembly GCF_049723905.1 of Desulfovibrio sp. 7SRBS1. NCBI lineage: Bacteria > Pseudomonadati > Thermodesulfobacteriota > Desulfovibrionia > Desulfovibrionales > Desulfovibrionaceae > Desulfovibrio > Desulfovibrio sp. 7SRBS1. The sequence goes on from NZ_JBJKFD010000001.1 coordinate 1,796,704, forward strand.
CTTTTCTGTGTGCACTACAAGGTCGGGTTCAACTGGTACATCGTATGGCGCGGAAATCCCGGTGTAGTTCTTTATCTCACCAGCCCGGGCACGCTTGTAGTAGCCTTTTACATCGCGTGTTTCACACACTTCCAACGGACAGGAAACAAAAATCTCGTGGTAATCGTCGCCCAGAATGCTTCGTATCAATTCCCTGTCCGAATGCAGCGGCGCAATGAACGCACAAAAACAGACTGTGCCGTTTGCCACAAAAAGGCTGGCAACCTCGCTGATGCGCCGCAGGTTTTCCGCCCTGTCTTCCGGGGAAAATCCAAGATTCTTACAAAGCCCATGGCGGACGTTGTCGCCATCGAAAACATAGGAACGAATTCCCTTATCATAAAGGGCTTTTTCAGCCTCGTGCGCAATGGTGGACTTGCCCGAACCGGAAAGCCCTGTAAGCCAGAAAACAGAGGACTTGTGGCCGTTTCTTTGCTCCCGGTCTTCCCGGGAAACCTGGCCGATAAATTTTTGGATGTTGGGAGAGGAGTTGGTCATAAACAGCTTCCTTGTATTCAGTGTTATCCAAGCCCTGTATTGGGGGAAGCTGCATTGTTTGACGGATGTGTGTCAAGGAAGAAAAATGATGTGAGCTGGGTAGGGAAAGAAGCCTCCGAAAATATCTCGTAGGCTCACTGAAGTAGTTTCGATTTGATCTGTCAGTTCATCTTGAAAAACAAGAGGTTCTCCCTTTTGATGGAAATGTTGAACGCCATCAAACTGAGCCCTGTGCTCAAAGGAGAACCTCATGTCCAGTTTCAATCACAACGTCATAAAACACAAGGTCGGCCTGCTCAATTTGGCGGAAGAACTTGGTAATGTCTCAAGGGCTTGTAAGCTTATGGGTTTTTCCCGAGACACCTTTTACCGGTACCAGGCAGCCAAGGAGGATGGCGGAGTTGAGGCCTTGCTCGACAAGAATCGGCGCAAGCCGAATCTGAAGAACAGGGTCGATTCGGCCATCGAAGATGCAGTTGTCGCCTATGCCACCAACTTTCCCGCCTACGGACAAACCAGAGCCAGCAATGAACTCCGCAAGCTCGGGACGTTTGTCTCGCCTTCCGGAGTGCGGTCGATCTGGCTTCGGCACGAGTTGCACAACTTCAAGCTGCGTCTTCGAGCATTGGAAAAACTCTCCGCAGAATCGGGAATGATTCTGACCGAAGCCCAGGTGCATGCACTCGAAAAAAAGAAGGACGACGATCTTGCCCACGGCGAGATCGAAACAGCACATCCAGGATATCTTGGGAGCCAGGACACGTTCTATGTAGGTACGATCAAAGGCGTTGGCCGCATTTACCAGCAGACCTTCGTCGACACGTATTCAAAATGGGCAGCGGCCAAGCTGTACACGACCAAGACGCCGATCACTGCCGCAGACATGCTCAATGACAAGGTTCTGCCGTTTTTCGAAGAGAAGGCATGGGCATTCTGCGGATATTGACGGATAGAGGCACGGAATACTGCGATAGTGTGGAGAAGCACGACTACGAACGGTTTCTTGGCGTGTGCGGCATCGAGCACACAAAAACGAAGGCCAGACATCCGCAAACCAACGGCATCTGCGAACGCTTTCACAAGACCATCCTCAATGAGTTTTATCAGGTCGCATTTCGACGAGCCCTCTACACGTCATTGGATTCTTTGCAGGCTGATCTTGACGCATGGGTTGCCGAGTACAACACGGAACGGACGCATCAGGGGAAAATGTGTTGCGGGAAGACGCCCATGGCAACTATGATCGAATGACAGCACTTCTGGACTGAATACGTTTCAAAGCTCAACTAATCTGACAATTGCAGTCCGTCAAAAGAAACAGACTGTCAGATCAAGTTTGAACCACTACACTTTAGCAGGCCAAAGACAGGGACTTTCCCATCAGCACCTCGACCTCGTTTATCTTTCCTGACTCCCCCGAAGTAACTCTCATCAACTTCAACCTCACCAGCAAAAGGCGATGTTTTTTCCATCTCCTCGGCAATGACTTTCCTCAAACGAATAAAGAACGTTGCGGCCGTGTTTTTATTGACACCAACCAGTTGAGCGAGTGCACGTGCCGTCGTGCCCGCAATGAAGTGTTCAATGAGTCTTGTCCGCATCTGTGGGCTAAGCCTACTTTTCCTCTCGTACATACTGCCATCCTAAAACTAAGCGGAATGCTTAGCTAGGACAGCCCTCAAAATTAGGGTCATCTCCCAATTCCGGGGTTCATAAAAAGTTGAGGACAACGACACCCCTCCGTAATCTCGACAGTTCCTACACTTTCGAGAGACACAAGAAGGGCACCGTTGTCCAAGAGCAAGATTACTCAGTTGTTGGGTGCTGGAAAGGGTATCGTATCGGCGCAGTCCAGCGCCATGAAATCAGCGACGAACGCAAGCACCCCAAGGTCTGGATCGAGTTAATCCCTCTTCGGCGACGCCGAATGCGTTGCAGCGGATGTGGAAAGCTCGTCAGTACAGTCCATGACTATGTCGAGCGGTGGATTCTTGACTTGCCGATCTTTGGCGCCAGGACTCATCTTCTCGTCATCCGGCGCAGGGTTCACTGCCCGACATGCGGCCCAAAGCTTGAGCATCTATCTTGGTTCGACAAATATGCCCGGGTGACCGCTCGGCTGGCTGAGTCCGTGGTACGGCTCTGCCGCATTCTTCCGATCAAGCACGTCGCCGAGCTTTACGGACTGAACTGGAAAACCGGGAAGACTATAGACAAGCGTCACTTGGCCGAAAGCCTTGGTCCTGTCGATCTCAAGGGGGTAACAGTCATCGCCATGGACGAATTCGCCCTGCGCAAGGGGCATCGTTATGCCACGATCATTGTCGAGCCATCGATCAAACGGGTTCTTTGGGTCGGGAAAGGCAACAGCCGTAAAGGTATTCGTCCTTTCTTCGAACAGCTTGGACCGGGAGGCTGCGAACTCATCGAGGCTGTGGCCATGGATATGAACGGTGCATATGCTGCCGAGGTAAAGGCGCAATGTCCGAATGCCGAGATCGTTTACGACCTTTTCCATGTTGTAGCCAAGTATGGGCGAGAGGTCGTGGACCGTGTCCGAGCTGACGATGCCAACAGGCTCAAAAACGACAGGCAAGGTCGTAAAGTGGTCAAGGGCTCACGCTGGTTTCTTCTGCGCAACAAGGAGAACCTTGTGCGTCAGGAAGACCGAATTCGACTTTATGATTTGCTCCAGGCCAACAGAAGTTTGATGAAGGTCTATGTGCTCAAGGAAGATTTGAAACGGCTCTGGGACTATCGATACCCCAAGGCTGCCAGAAAATTCTGGAAAGGCTGGTACAGTCGCGCAATGCAGAGCCGAGTTGCACCGCTCATCAAGTTCGCCAAGCGTTTCAAGCCATACATCGACGGATCATTTCACACTGCCGGTATCCGCTCCATACCAGCCTGCTCGAAGAAATCAACTACAAGATCAAGGTGATCAAACACATGGGCTACGGCTTCATGGATGACGAATACTTTTTCCTTAAAATCAGAGCCGCCTTTCCCGGAATTGGGAGATGAACCAAAAGAAAGACCCCTGTACAGGGGTCTTTCTGAGTGAGTCCGCCAATTGGCTTACTCAAATAAGCATACTAGTGGAAGCTAACGTAGTAAGACTAAGCCAAGAAGTCAGCGAAGTTCTGTACTGCAAAATGGCTAGCGTCGGTTACGTCGCTGAATGTACCAACAAGGGTTACTGTTGCGGTAGCCCACGTATCAGCGCCTGCATCCTCGACATAAAACAGTCCAGCATCTACACCGTTTGAAGCGACCATAAAGAACTTATCGCCATCAGTTAAGGCTGTTGTATTCTCGATAACAGCGGTCAATCCTGCTTTATCAAGAGTAGCAACAGTTGCGGTCAGGACGTTCATGCCGCCCCACGCATTTGCATCGGCGAAGTCTGCTGCTTCCTTGTAATCAGTGATATTACCTGTGCCACCAACGACAATATCAGTTGCAGCATCCGAAAGGTCTAAGATATCCCCACCATTTCCGGTCGTGAAATCAGAGACCACAACATTCGTTTGAGTACCATCAGAAAGAATCTTGATAGAATCAACGCCTGTTCCGGTTGTTACATTTTTAGCTATAGCAGAACCATCACCGGAGAGATCAATGCTGTCGTTTCCAGCACCTGCATCAATGGAAATCGCCTTCACGATGTCCGTACCCGCCTTCAAAGAAATGGTATCGTCACCAGCTCCAGTACTTACTGTAGTAGCAACCTTACCGAGAATGGAAGCAACTGTGTCAGCACCGTCGCCAGTAAGGACACTAATCGAGCCAGTTCCACCGTTAGCAACAGTCGTTGCATCTTCGGCAACTGACATGTCCAAAAGGACGCCACCATCAGCATCAGCAGCACTAACAGTCTTGACGGTATCACTAAGAGCTGCGCCATCAAGATCAAGAAGCGTGGTTCCCGAAAGATTCAGCACCTGCAATTTATCAGCAGATGTGAAAGTAAGAAGAGCACCGCCATCCTGAGTCGTGGCATTGGTATCAGCACCAAGCTGGTCCGAATGAACAGTAATTGTTTCAATACCGTTCGCAGTTACGGAGGTTGAAAGCTGCACACCCTTCGCAGTAGGCACGACAGCATTACCATTCGCGTCAATATTCTGGATATTGATCGTCAAGGCATCGCTGGTACCAGTGGATGTTTTCAGACCAAAGTTCACAATATCTATGCTCGCATCAGCAGTTGCGCCATCACCATTAAGCACAAGCGTATTGGCAGTGGGGGCAAGATTCGTCAAAGTAAATGTACGCTGAGCAGCGGACACGCCCACTTCTACAGATTCGAGAGCTGCAGCGTCACTCAAATTCAACGTATAGTTGCCATCTGCATCCAAAACAAGGTGTTCAACATTTGTAATAGATGCGGGAGTTGTGACAGAAGCAGACATATCCAAGACCAAGGTGTCATTTCCTGCACCCAGGTCAATGGTATCATTCTTGTCAAAATTGCCAAAGATAACCTTGTCATCGCCAGAACCGGTTTGAACCGCCATATCCGAAGCGTCAACATTTGTCATCAGATCTACAGTAAGGTTACCAGTAGCAGCAGATGCATCAAAAGAAGTAATTGCATCAGTAGATGCTGTTGAATCCAGGAAAGACAGATTTAAATCTTGATCACCTGCAACAGTAATCGTCTTCACGGTTGTACCAATATCATCAAGAACAACCTTACTTGCAGACCCCGAAGTGACGATGGAGTACGTTTCGATCGAAGCGTCGTTGAAATCAAGGACGTGACCATCAGTTGCCCCATCAAGAGCGATATTCTGAACATCAGTCAAAGAAGAAACGGCATCTGCACTATACGTAAGTATGGTTTTGTTACCAGTCACGCTTTTAGCAGCAAGGTCTACGAGATTCGAGAGATTAGTAACCGTAAGATCAGCAATTGAAGCAGTATTTGTCAGAGTTTCCAACCCGGTAGTATTTGCAGCATTGAAGGTCTGGTCCGCGAAAACTGTATATTCTATGTTTTCAACGGAGTTCAATGTTATACCGAGAGTCCCCGCACCCTGAGTCTGAAGCTTAATTGTATCGTTTCCTTCTCCTCCAGAAACGATATCTACATTCTGAGCTGTGTCAGTCAACACACCGGTGGAGGGGTTGGTTCCAACCAAGCCATTAATGGTATCATCACCAGCAGTGCCCTGAACTAAGTCAGCACCAGTGGTGAGATCAAAGGTTTCACCGGGAGAAGAAGGAGCAACGTATCCAATGTCTGTCTTATAGGCATTGATTTGGTCGGCCGTCAGATCCACACCAGGGCCAAAGCCCCATCCAGCAGGTTTACCGAGGGATCCGTCGACTTTAGGCATCAGACCCAAGTCATTCAAAACCGCGTTAACCAAACCACGCGGCTTGATGGAGCCGGTGACAAGATTGTCCACATAGTATGCGGCGATCGAAGAATCCAGGCTAGAATACGTAGAACCGAAAGCATTCTGCAATACGGTTGCCACCTGGGCTTCAGCATCAGCCATAGCAGGAGCATCAGAGCCCCAGCCAGCAGCAGTACTCAAATCCTGCTGAAAATTCCCCGTCCAAACGCTGCCACTGTTATCCAGCAAATTTTGTTCACCAGTAGCCAGTTCAGCTGCTGTAGCCTGGCGACCAAAGGTCGCCAGGCTACAGCAGCTGAACTGGCTACTGTAGCCTGGCGACCAAAGGTCGCCTGATAGTACGAGTTAACCTTGTTCTGGTAATCAGTTGCCACGATTGCCATGGTAGACTACTCCTTTTGCATTTTGAAAAAGTTCTGCACAAACTGGGCGTCCCAAAAAATCATGGCGCCCGAAGCATCATGCCACATAAAACCTTTTTACAAGGTTCTTGTCAACCACCAAATCTATGTTATCTATCCATAAAAAACGGCGTTCCTCCTTCACATTTGACCAATGATCGGGAATCCTTCTTTGAACACCTCTTCAGCAAAAACATTAGCTTTTGCGAAATAAAGAACATAGGTGGAAGACTTCTATCACGCTCAATATGAATTTTCAAGCGTGTTTTTTCAATTTTATCCCTTAACCACAGGGGTCCCCAGCTGCCGCCAGCAGCGGGCCGAGCGGACCGTCAATACATCCCAAAATTTTTCCTCTTCATTCTCCTTGCGACCCTCTCCACCATCAAAGGCAGCTTGCAGACGCCTAAATATTTCATTGCCCCATGTTTCCGGAGAGTATTTTTTAAGCACATCCCTGAAAGCATTTTGGGCAACTTGGCACGTTTTGTCCGGTTCTGCCAGTACCTTTTGCACTACGTCTTTCCATTCATGGCTTGCAGCTATAAATCCGGTTTCTCCGGGGATAATGGCATTGGCGTATGTATGGCTGGGAGATGCAATACTCGGCGTTGCCACGGCAGCGGCCTCAAAATACTTCAACTCGGACTTACAGTTAGTAAACGTATTTACCTGCAATGGCATAAGGTTCACATCCACTGAAGCTATCAGCCGCTGCAAATTCACAAAGTCCTGAAAAGGAAATCGCGTTACCCTCGACTCGAAAGGAACAAGGGCTGGCGGCAAATCCAAGTATCCCACAATGGCAAGATGAATTCTTGCATCATCCTTCATTGCCTGTCCCAATCCGTAACTCAGCAATTCAAAATCACGGTTATGAGTAGGGGTTCCACTGAAATACCCCAGCCACACTTTGTCGGTGCCGTTCTCCGCAAGCTTTTCCTTGGCATCCACCAGCCGGGCGGACATTTCCAATTGCTCCATATTCATAAAATTGGGAACAATTGCTACCGGAACATTGTGTTCTTCGCGAATTCGAGCAGCCAAAAAATCGTTGGTGGCAACGGCTCCGCTGCACAAATCCAAAGAGGCCTTGAGCCTACCGACCCGGGCATACCATGAATCCAGAGTCTGCCCACAATCGTGCGCATGGCCCAAGGTCTGCATTACCACGGGAATGTGACGGGGAGAAAACACCAGGTCGTCCACATCGAAAAACATGGGTTTATTTTTCCGCGCCAGGGAATCGGCCAGCATGGCGACCTTGCAATCGTACCGGACCCGGCAGAGCACTACAATGTCAGCAGCATCAGCCAAGTGCGCCAGATCGTTCATGGAGAGTTCGGACAAAAAGAAATATGCCGCTCCCACATTTTCGGTGCCCATGCGAAGAGCCTGAACCATATTGTACGCACGGTAACGGAAGGTGCTGTTGTCCGGGCTTTCATAAACATAGGCAATACGGGGAGCACCGCTCCACAGTTGTGCCCAGCGCGTAGCCACAGGCCTGTTCCACGGGTCTGAATATGTGGCCGGAGCCACCGCCTCCAACAGACGCATCTTATTCTTTCCCCCCATACGCACCAACCACATCGTTAAAAGACTGCCTCCAATTGTTTTGCAGACCGTTTTTACGGTAGTTCGCCTCGCGCACTGGTGTATTTTCGGCCAACTTCAGCACTTTGTCCAACCCTTGCAACAAGGATTCGGTATCCAAATCCGCACAGATAATGTTTGGGCTGTACGCGGACAGGTCCTGCTTCTTCCCGTACCGGTTGGTCAGCACGACAGCGCCGCTGGCCGCCAGGTCCAGAGGGGGATAACTGGGATGCGGTGTCGCCATAAGGCAAAGACCGGCATCCATCTGTCCCGCCAGCTTGGCATATTCCTGCCAGGGAAGGTTCGTGTACTGCTGTGGTTCCACCCCGCCAATCCGCATGTTCGGTATATCACGACCCAACAGGATAATCTCCCATTTGTCCAGATCCAGAATTCCCCTGCGGACAGCCTCGTCCAGCACCCCGGCCCCCATGTAGAACATGTTGCGCAGGTTGTTCGGCCGGGCATAGAAAACCAAATTGCGTTTGGTTTCGCTCTCCGTAGGACGGGGGAAAAACAGGCTGGACGGAAACGACGGCTCAAACCACATTCCCTTTTCCCGGAGATGAGGCAGGCCTGTTTCCACAAGATGATCGTACAGCAACTTTGTATTTACCACCACATCAATATCGTCTCGCTCCAAAAGTGCTCTACAAAGCTGCCGTTCATCGCCCTCCGGGTAGAACATCCGCTCGTCTTCCTGCAGCAGATACAAAATATCTTGGGCCGGAACTCCGGCAAGAGTGGAGACTGTGGTCCACCAGGACGTGGTCACGAACAATTCGCCCTCCTGCCTATCCACGGGAGAACTCCCAAAATCCGGGGCGTAGGTAAATTGCGGTTCGTTCCGAAGCTCCAGTTTATACGCTTTGAGCACCTGCGAGACTCCGACGGGATGCGCTGGTCCCTGCCGGGTGATGATCCGCAACCTGGCCGATCTTTTCTCCGCCAGCAGGGCCGAAAGAATGATGGCCGTGCCCACACCACCGAACAGACTCCCCGGACTCACACTGTCCGTAACCATGGTAACGCGGGGACAAATGGATTCCGAACTCAGATACGTGACCAAAGGAGATGTATTCTGAAAACGCCGCGCCACCAAATCACCAGCAGACAGCGCGGTCTTTGGCGATGGCTCTATGGGGATGACCTGCCCGCAAAACAAGCTTGTTGTTCGAGGGAATACCCGCGCGGAAGTGCGAACAAGCCTTCTGCGGACCAAATGCATGGTATGGCTCCAGCCATACTGCCGAAGACAGGAAAAAAACAATTGAACGTTGGATGTCATATATAATGTAGTGGCTAAGGTTTTTTTACGAGTGATCCCAAATTACGCAGAGGGGCCGTGAGCCTCCAGGAGCGGCTGTTCAACACAGTCTCCAGATGGGCCCGAACCGCTAAGGCGTCGTTTCTTGCATTCTGAAGTTCGGCCTTCTGAACATCAAGCTCTTTTTTCAAGGATGCCAACTTGCTTAGGTGGATTTCCCGCTCTTTTTCGTTGCGCTCCCTTACTTGCGCCAATTGGGCGGCCAAATCTTCCAAATAAGCCTTCTCCGTGGTTGTCTTGCCCATTTCCCACTGGACGGCGCGCAACAGCTCATCCTGATGACTAATATAGGCAAGAAGCGGCCCGATATCGGCCAAATGCTCCAGGCTGGCGGCAAAAACCGCTTCACTTTCCGAGGCTTCGGGTGCAATGGCATCTTCCGCCAAATCCCGCAGCATCTTATACAGCATTATCATCCCGGAACTCACGTCGGGATGATCCATGAGGCTCTGTACCTGATACCGCGAGTGACGCAGACTCTGATCGACAAAAAAGTCCAGAAAAGCCTGTTCCGGCTCCACCTCGGGCAGATGCAACGCGGACTGGATTCGTTGCAGTTGGAGCACAGGGGCATCCATCATCAGGTCATAATCCACGACGACTCTGAGGCCTCCCATACTGTTGCGCACGGCACATGTAAGGTGCAGGTACCACAACCATAAAGCTTTGACTACCGCCACATCTCCCCGGGCCGTTCCCGGTTTGCATACCGATTTGGCCACGCTGAGCGGATGTCGCAACGCCAGTACATATGCGGGCTGCAACTCCACTTCCCTACACCTATCCAGCCACCAGGGCAGCAACAGACAAAGACGCGGGTCCTTAAGGGCAAACGGTTTTCCCACCCCTGCTTTTTCCCGAAGAAACGCCCTGCCAGCCTCCTCAAGTTCGGGAGAAGACTCAATATGTTCCGGCGGAAGATGAAGGCTGCTCCAGGTACGCCCCAACTGTTCCAGCAGTTCATTATCCAGGTCATGCAGACGCCGGTCTTCGAAATACCCTTTGTCGTTGTCTCCGGGAACCGGCGGAAGAAGGTTTTCGCCCAGTTCGATTCCTATGGCCTGGAGGCCACGTGTAAGCAGGCTGGTCCCGCTGCGGTGCATTCCCAAAACAAAGATTATATCGCAGCTCATGCGTGCACATTCTCCGTAACCAATTCGTAATTGAAATCCCTAAGCAGATCACCGGCAATGGATTCGAACGTAGCAATATCTGCGGCATCCAGAGCGTTTTTCCATTTACCGATCTGCCCCGGGTCTGGAGGACGGAGCGTATTCTTATGGATACGAAGCAAATCCTCACGGGCGGCAATCTGCTGGCCATTGCTTTCGTGGTCCTGCATTTCCTCCAGCCGCTCCTGGGCCTTCTGGTGATAATCAAGCATGGCCGCATCGAACGGCAGGTGCAGGAAGTCGCAAATACGGTGCAAGGTCTCTTCCGGAACCATTACCAAATCCTCAAAACGGACTTCCATGTACCTGTCTGCGGGCAGACTTTCCGCCAAGCGACGCGTCAGACAGATACGTTCTTCCCAAAAAGTCGCCATGGAACTCATGCTCTTATCTTCGGGGCCAAACCATTTGTCCTGATACGACAAGGCCACATCACGGCCATCCCGGACCATATGGATAAAACGCGCTTCGGGCAGAATATCGGCAATGCGGTCCACGTATTGTCCATAGGGAGGGGTTTTATCCCCCCATCTGGTTTTCCCCTGCTTTGCGGCGTAAAGCTGATAAAAAGTCCGGACAGCCATTCCCAGGGAAAACGATTCCAACTTGTCCAATGCCGTCCGCAGTTCGTCCTCGGAAATATGAAAATCTCCCCAGGTATGACACTGGGTCACAGCATTGGTAAATTCCTCGACCGAAGCTGGCGGCGAATCCAATAGCCCCGCCAAAAACATGGTTTCCGAAGGAATGGAAAGTTCGGGATGGGCATCCAGCATCAATCGCGCAAGGGTTGTCCCAGACCTGCCAACTCCCACCACAAAAGGCACCGGACGCAGAACTTTATGCTCTTTCCCCAAAAAAGGATGCCCTGTCCAAATTCTATCCGTGGGCCATCCGTCTTCCAAAGAAAGAAGTTTCTCCGGCTGCGGCCAGCTCACATTGGCGGCCTTAAACCCAACACGGTCGCCATGCCACCCCAACTTTTCGACTTCTTCCCGAGAATACACTCGCTCCGCTCCGTATTTGGCCTCCAGGTGCTCCTTGCTCAAACACGGGTAATGGCGAAGCACAAGACGCTCTGGCGCCAGACGCAGATTGGGAAAAGAAACCCGGTGCCCGCCGGAACCAGCCAGGTCCACGGGATGCCCGTTCTTTTTCCAGGCGTTAATGCGGTGCTGCCCAGTAGGGGCAAAATAGTATGCCAAAGGAAAATCGGCAACATAGTCCGTTCCAGGCAGGGCCTTGTCCAGCAACAGCCCACCACGGTCCTGGGGCAGAAAAACATATTCGTCAAAGTTGATGGCATTGTAGCCCCGTCCATCCAGACGGGTCAGTGCCTGAACCAGAGTCTCTCCCTCTCGGCGGCTTTGCCGAATTTCGTCGGCATCGTGGTGGATGAACCAGTCCGCTTCCACTGACTGAGCCAACCTAGCCTTGAACTCAAGCAGCCCTTTCCAGTCGTAGAAGCCTTCAAAGGGATAATTTTCAATGCCGATAACGCCCTTGCCCAACCATTCCCGGGCTATCTGGGCGGTGGCATCGGTGGAGTCATTATCGATAACCAGGACTTCCACTCCCTGCTCCACCAGATGACGAATGCACCGCTCCATATACAATTCTTCGTTACGGACTGCCAGCAACGCAACCACACGAAGAGGTTGCGAAGGAAGTTCCTCGAGACGCACTGCTGTACGGCACAGCCCGAGAAAATCCTGCTCTCCTTTGGGATCGATGACCTGAAAATGCAGAGCTGCAATCTGGCTTTGCAGTGGGAGATAGTCGATATGTGTAATTTGCTGGACCAGACGCAAGGTCACAAAATAATCGCCGGGCGCAAACACTCCGGGCAAAGTTATTTGCACGCGCCGGTGTGCATGCCCATTGGCTTCAAGAGCAAAACGCCTACCACTGACTTCAACAAGCCTATGGTTCTGAATGGCAACCGCCAGCGCCACATCTTCATCGGGAGGACAGCGTAATTCCACGTTAAGCCGAACTTCGGCTCCCAGCGGCATCTGAATCTGCCTGGCGTGTTCTTCCGAAAACAATGCATCTACAATTTCGCCCATCCCGTTACCAAAAGCTGCGGCTTCCGGCGGATTTCCCAAGGGCGTCTGCTGACGCAACGGATGCTTGAGCCCCAAGGCCCTGCGGTGCTGTTCACGAGTGTCAAAGAAATATTGTGCCGCTACCGCTTCGGGGTGGCCATCGGCCTTGACCTCGCCGTGTTGCAAATAAATGGCCCGAGAACAAAAACTCTGCACAAGGGACATGTCGTGGGACACGAACAAAATGGTTATCCCTTTTCTCCGCAGGTTCTCCATATGTTTCAGGCATTTAAATTGAAATGCAGCATCGCCGACCGACAAAGCTTCGTCAATGAGCAGAATGTCCGCCTCCACGTGTGTGGCAACGGCAAAAGCCAGGCGAACAGTCATACCGCTGGAGTATGTCTTGACCGGTTGATCGAGGAATTCACCGATATCGGCAAAAGCGGTAATCTCGGCAAGGCGTTCGTTCATTTCCTCCTCAGAGAAACCAAACAACGCCCCGTTGAGAAAAACATTCTCGCGCCCCGTGAAGTCCGGATTGAACCCAATACCCAATTCAAGCAGGGCGGCAATACGCCCTTTGGTCTCCAACTTTCCCCGCGTAGAAGCAAGCGTACCGCAGACCATTTGCAAAAGAGTGGACTTTCCACAACCATTCTGCCCAATAACGCCTACGATCTCTCCTTTGGTTACCTCAAAGGAAACATCCTTCAGTGCCCAAAACTCGTGATAAAATCTTTTTTTACCACGCGTGAGCATTTGAAACAAACGATCCTGGGGCTTATCGTATATAAAATAACATTTGTTCAGCTTTTCAGCCAAAATCACTACATCAGAGGACATCCGCAAACCCCTTGCGTGTTTTTTGAAACCAGGCAAACCCCAACCAGGCAATAACTCCGGTGGCCACATAGTACCCACCGAGCAAAACCCAGTCGGGCTGCTTTCCGAAAAACATCACATTGCGACCAAGCTCAATGGCAGGCATCAGAGGATTCAACAAAAGTAACGGCCTGTACGATTCCGGAAGGGCCGTTATGGGATAAAAAATCGGTGTAAGAAACATCAGAACCGTGGTCAACAGTCCCACAACCTGGGCCACGTCGCGCAAAAATACTCCAAGCGATGCCAGTATCCAGGTAACTCCCATGATGAAAGCTCCCAAAGGAATCAACACCAACGGAAGGTAGAAAATGGTCACGGGGGGGACTCCACACAGAATGAAATACGCAAAAACCCATACACCGAGGCTGATCAGGGCATGGAACAAGGCTGCCCCCAAATTCATCCAGAGCAAGAGATCCAACGGAAAAATCACCTTTTTGACGTAGTTCACGTTTGCCGGGATAATCCTCGGAGCAGAATTGAAACATTCTGCAAAAAGGTTGAAGATGATGAGTCCCGCAAAAAGTACCAGAGCGAACTCCGACTTTGATCCGCTTCCCCCACCCCAACGAGCATTAAAAATAACGCTAAAAACAAAAGTATATACAGCCAACATAAACAACGGGTTTAAGACGGCCCAACAAAGGCCAAAAAGTGACCCACGATAGCGTCCCTGAATTTCCCGCCTTGTCATCGTACGAAGCAAACCACGATTGCGCCATGGCCTTGCAAGCATTTCTATTGGGGATATGGAAAATTCCAGCATCACCACTCCTGTAAAATTCTTTGCCGACCTTACGAACTTCTTTTCGTACAGCCGACAACAACATTATTCAATACGCCATAACCCTTGCCAAACATCCAAAGCTTGCTGGGATTACCCATTCTCCTCTAAAAGGTCTAGCTGATATATGGAAATCTCCTTTTCCTTCGAGAAGCTGTCGTAATTGGCATGCAGCAGTTCTGCTGCATACCAATTACGATTTTTCTGCCCAACCCCTCTTGACCTCTCCCAAAAGGCATGGCAAATTATCCGTGGTTCCACATATGGAACCGCAACAAAAAACAGGGTTTCTCTCTCAATGAATAAAAGTTTCAGCGGCCAATTACGCCTCCGCATGCCTTCCTCGCTCCACAGGGAATTATCGGAAAAAGCGGAACAGGAAGGGGTTTCCCTGAACTCCTACCTCGTTTATCTGCTTTCCAAAAATTTTGGCGCGGAAATGGCCACTCCGGCTGACAATCCGCTCAGCACGGAAGGCATTTTGTTGGTTGGCGCAGAAGACACGCTGTACAAATCCCAATCGCCAGTGGTGGTCATTGACCCGACCACCATGCAGCAATAACGGAGTTGACGCATGTTGACCGTTTTTCACTCCGTTCTCTGCGGTGACACTCTTACAGACACGCGCACAGGCCAAGTATCATATATAAAGGTAATCGAGAGCATAAACACACCTCGGTTTCCTGCCGCGATTCAGGGAGCATTCATCGGAATGCTTTGTCAGGCCGATGCGGACGGTGTTCCTTCCACCGTCCGCATCGACTTGGTTGCTCCTGACAAAACAGCGCTCCCACTCAAACAATTCGAACTTTCTTTAACAGCTACTCCCCAGAAAGTGCTTATCCGGCTTGAGCAAATACTTTTTGCTCAACCGGGAATGCACGTGGCTTTGATAAGCACCAATATTGGAAAGGTATGGAAACCGTTGGCGTCTATGCCCATCATAGTACAACAGACCAAAGCAGCTTAGTTCTGCAGTTCATGGAGAAACAACATGTTCAATGATCCCCGGCCAATCGACAGCACCAACGACGCCAAGCTGCGCATCACCCCTTTTGAAAACTTTGAGTTCTGCGCCGACCAGACTTCCGCCCTTCTCGGGTTGGCTGAAGTCGTCCCCTGTTCCCGTGAACTGCCTGTTCTTTTTGCCAAGCTTGAATCCGCAGTGGCCCCCATCGCCCTGCTGGGACTTCCGGAAAAAGGGAATGCCGCAGTGAAAAATGGAACATGGCTGTACGAATATATCCCTGCGGTCTTTCGCAGTTACCCTTTCCTGCTGGCCCAAACCGACGAGAAAGGCGAAAATTTTGCAGTGTGCCTGGAGCGCACGGCCCAGAATATTTCCGAGACCGATGGTGAGCCGCTTTTCACTGAAGACGGCGCCCCTGCCCCATTGCTCGAACAAGCCAAAAATCTGCTGCAGAACCTACACACCGAGCAGGCCAGGGCCCAACTTCTGGGCAACCTGCTTGTAGAAAAAGAACTACTTGTCCCTTTTGCCATCACAGTCAGGCAGGGCGAAGAACAGCAGGCAATCCCACTTGAAGGTCTGTATTTCGTAAACGAAAAAAAACTTAACGATCTCTCGGACGAAGATTTCTGCGACCTGCGCGCCAAAGGCGTATTGCCAGCCCTGTACGCCCATCTGATGTCCCTGGGACAAATCAACAGAATCATGCCCCGCACAACAGAAAGTGAGCAGGAATCCAAATAATGAAGAAGTTTCTCAAGGCCTGGAAAAAATATCTGCTGTACGCAGGTTTTTTCAGTCTGTTCATCAACCTTTTTCAACTGACGTTCTCTATTTACATGCTCCTTATCTACGATAAGGTGCTTACCAGCTACAGCATGCCTACCCTGATGGTCATTACCGTTGTGGCCATTGGAGCCCTGATCACCATGGCTCTGCTGGAATTCGTCCGGTCTCGTATTCTGGTCCGTATGAGCGTGGCCATGGACAACCAGATGAGCGAGGATGTGCTTTCCGGCATGATCCGCAAATCCGCGTTCCAGGGGGAACAAAGCGCAGCCACACTGAAAGATGTTTCGATCATGCGCAACTATCTCAGCGGCAATGCGATCTTCGCTTTTTTTGACGTCCCCTGGACTCCTATTTTCATCGGCCTCATCTTCGTTCTGCACCCATTAATGGGGTGGGTCGCTTTGGGTGGTGGGGTTGTCATTTTCATCACCGGCATATTGCAAGACCGTTTGGCCAGCAAACCCCTGGCCCTAGCAAATATGTATTCCAATGCATCCCAGGATCTTGTTTCTCTGGGCATGCGCAACGCTGAAGCTGTGCGTAGCATGGGCATGTTGGGCGGACTGACACAACGCTGGAATTCCTTCAACGATAAAGTCATTGAACTCCAGACCAATGCCAGCAAATCCGCAGGTGTGCTCCATGCCTTCACCAGTGCTTTCCGTACCTTTATGCAGGTAGCCATCTATGGTGTAGGCGCTTGGCTGACCCTCAAGGGAGAATGCTCCGCAGGCGTCATGATTTCTTCCTCAATCATTATGGGCCGTGGATTAGCCCCTATCCAGCAAGGAATGGCCGCCTACAAACAGACGGCGGACGCTGTAGAATCCTATAAACGGCTTAATGCTCATTTCAAGGACTCACAAAAACATGTTCCCATGGACCTGCCCGCCCCTACCGGCAACCTTTCCTGTGAAGGAATCAGCCTTGTAGCACCGGGGGGACGCTATCTTATCCAAGGTGTCCAGTTCCAACTCCAGGCTGGAGAATCCATGGGCCTCATCGGACCGAGCGCGGCTGGAAAAACCACGCTCTGCCGTTTGCTCATAGGACTCTGGCCTCCCAGCATGGGTAAGGTTCGCCTGGACGGGGCCGATGTTTTTGCCTGGGACCAAGAGAAATTGGGGAAGTATATAGGCTACCTTCCACAGGATGTTGAACTTTTTTCCGGGACCGTCGCCGACAACATAGGACGTTTTCAGGACTATGAATCCGAAGACATCGTGGCAGCTGCCCAAAAAGCCGGAGCCCATGAAGTGATCCTGCGCCTTCCCAACGGATACGACACACGTATTGGCGTAGGCGGAGCTTCGCTTTCCGGCGGTCAACGCCAGCGCCTGGGATTGGCTCGAGCTCTGTATGGCAATCCCAAACTCGTGATCCTGGATGAGCCCAGTTCCAACCTGGACGAAGAAGGTGAAATGCATCTGCTGGCTGCTTTACAGCGCCTTAAGGAAGACAAAGCCACGGTCATCGTTGTTTCCCACAAGATGAGCACCATCTCCACTATGGACAAGCTGCTTGTACTGCACAGCGGACGCGTCGCACAGTTCGGCGAACGCAAACACGTACTCCAGGCCTTGCAGGGCGCGCAACAGCAGGCCCAGCAACAGACGCAAAAGCCCAAACCAGCTTTTTTTCCCCGTCCTGCCGGCGGTGTTGTGAAAATGAAAGGAAACTGAGATGCGTACCATTAACTCCAACTCTTCATCCAAAATCCACACCAATCCCAATCGCTACATCATCATGGGGTTGGTCATTGTCGGACTTTTTTTCGGTGGTTTCGGAACTTGGGCCGTTGTCGGAAAAATGGAAGGAGCGATTATCGCTCCTGGTGCCCTCAGAGTGGAAAAGAATCGCCAGGCAGTACAGCATCTGGAAGGCGGCATTGTCCAAAAAATCTGGGTGCGCGACGGTGACAGGGTGGTCAAGGGGCAAAAACTGCTGACCCTGAAAAGTGCAACTGTCAGATCTCATGTAGACATGCTTTATGGCCAGCGGCAAGCCGCTCTGGCAGTCAAAGCCAGACTGGATGCGGAAAAGGACTTTAACAAACAGATAATCTGGCCCAAGGAACTTTTGGATGAGAACCAGGATCCCAATGTGAAGGGGCTGATGCAGGCTGAGCAGGAAGTCTTCGATTCTCAACGTGAATCCCTGCAAGGGCAAATTCACTTGTTTAACACCCAGATTGAGCAAATCCAAAAACAAATAGCTGGCCTTGAGGAACAGGTTACCTCTGAAGATACCATCATCCGGGTACTGCAGGAAGAGCTCAAGGACAAACGCGAACTGCTCAAAGAACGTTATTTGGAAAAGCCCCCAGTTCTTGCCCTGGAACGCGAACTAGCCGCACATGAGGGGCGACGTAGCGCACTCAAGGGAGACACCGCACAAAATCAAGAGCGGATCACGGAAATCCGCGTCCGCATAGGAGATCTGAAAACTCGTTATTTGGAGCGAGCCACAGCACAACTATCTGAAATACAAAATAAACTCTACGATTTGGAAGACCGGCTAAAACCTCTGATGGACGCCCAAAATCGCCTGGATGTAGTAGCCCCTGTCTCCGGCGTTGTAGTGGATATACGCGTTTTCTCCGAAGGCGGAGTAATCAAGCCGGGGGAGGTGCTCATGCAAATCGTCCCGGAAAAAGAACAATTGATCGTTGAATCCAATGTCCGCCCCATTGACATTTCCAAGGTATACGTAAACCAGCCTGCACGCATTGAACTTAATGCTTTCAATCGTCGTGAAGTTGATCCTGTGGACGGCAAGGTAGTGTATGTAGCTGCGGACAGTGTTTTGGAACGCACTCCCTACGGTGAGCACAGCATGTTTAAAGTCCATGTGGAACTCAATGCCGATCAGGTTAAAGCCCAAGGACTAGAACTCACACCGGGTATGCCGGTCACTGTTTTTCTTAGCCGTGGAAAGCGCACCTTTCTTGATTACATAATGGAACCCCTCATTGAAAACTTCAGGCGAGCCCTGCGGGAGTAATGCTCAATGGCAATGCTGATACGAAGCACGAGCACGCTTGGCGTGTCTCTGCTGCTCATCCTCCAATTCTGCACTGGCGCGTGTGCGACGGAAAATGTAACTTGCCAAATCCCCGCCGGGCAGATGATCGAAGATGCTTCAAAGTCTGTCCCACAATTGTTCACCTTGGCTACGGCTCTGGAACAGGCTTTAAAACATAACAAAACTGTCCTTTCGGCTAAAGAAGAACTTCTCTCGGCCAAAGCAGGTAAAAAACGTGCTTTAGGCGCTATGCTCCCTCATGCATATGCCAGTATGCTAGCCAAAAATCAGGAGGGGCTCAAACATAGGGAGACAAACCCGGACTATATAACTCAAGCCAGTAATGACAGGCGTCTTGGCATCAACCAAACGGTCTTCGACATGCCAACTTTTAGCCGCTACACAGGGGCGGGGCTCCAAAAAGAACGGGCAGCTCTTTACCTCAAATATGTAGAACTGGACACGCTCTACAATACGGAAAAAGAATTCTTTACGCTGCTCAGCGCAGTTGAAAATGTGAAAAGCTACCGTAAATCTGTAGAACGCATGCAGGCCCAGCTCAAATCTGCGCTGGCATTTTATGCAAGACAGATGAAACCCAGGTTGCATGTCCTGCAGATGCAGACCCAGCTTGCCAAGGCCAAAAGTCAACTTTCGGCAGCGGAAAACAGGGTTGATACGCAACGCGCCAGGCTCATCTCCATTCTCTCCCTGCCTCAGGATGCAGCGGTTATCTTCAAGGGAAGTCTGGGAAATGTCCAAATCTGCACACTAGACCGTCTGTCCACTTATATTGACATGGCGTTTAAAACCCGCCCAGATGTGCTGGTTCGAAAAAAGGATGCGGAGATATCAAAACAGGGCGAAGAGGTTATTGAAGGAGAATACTATCCCAAAGTTTCCGCCTTTGCCGAGTACAACCAGAAAGAACTCGATTATGGTTCAGTATGGAATAGCAACTATGATGTGCATTATCCATACGCTGATGGAAACCACGAAACGTACGCCGTGGGGCTGAACGTTCGCTGGGACTTTTTCGAGGGAACAAGTACCCACTATGCCCTTAAAGAGCAGAAACGGAAAACCCAAAGCGCCGTGTTCAAATATCAAAAGCTCAAAGAAGACGTTGCCGCCGAGGTTAAGCGGAGTTACCTTGACGTCATTCAATATCGTAACCAGATCAACCTCTCCCGAGCATATGTCAACGAAGCTCAAGAGACTTATTCCCGGGCTGACAAACGTTACAAGCTTGGAATAGGTACAAGTACCGAGTTGGTTGATGCTTCTCGAGAGTTGATAGATGCAGAGGTTTCACTCAACACCGCTTTGGCTGACTATAACACCGCACTGGCAGCACTCTATTATTCTTCTGGAGGATTTGACCAACTCAAAACATTGGGAAATCAACCTCTGGTTAATTAGTAAAAATGAGTCTGTGCTGTGAATACAGCATGTTTCTATAGAGCATGTACCGGCCTGCACTTCCATGGTGTAGGCCGGTTCTTGCATCGAATATATCTTCCTCATTGTCCGCAATCTTTCCTTGCCCCAAGACGGCAAAAACCTTTTGTGCTTACACAGGATGCTTAGCTAGGACAGCCCCTTCAATTTTTCCATTCCGTAAGAGCACGTCATTCTCATCCTCAGCCTGGAGCTAATGCCGGCCAGGTCTCTGTAAACTTGTACATTTCCAGCCGACTGCATATACTCTTCCCCGGTCGGCAGTTCACCAAGGCGTCGCCGCCCCTTTCGGGGAGCTAAACCTGCCCATTTTCATCCGCCCGACACCTTATCCCCGTGCCGCGTCGGAAGTCGGCGACCACCGGCAATTCTTATTCAAAGGATAGGCGCGATAGCGAGGATAAGTCATGTCCAAAGCCGCTCTTCCCTTTTGCGTGGCCGACATCTCTACGTTTGCCAAGTCGTTGCGCCGTCAGATCGACGGTCTGGAAACCTCCCCCGGCCATGTGGAAATGCTCAACCTTCTGGCCAAGGCCGGAGGCTTCAGAAACTTCCAGCACTTCCGCGCCCAGCAGCAGGCATTTGCCGCCCTGCAGAAACAACAGCCCGCTTCTGTTCCTGCAGAGGTCAACCTCAAGCTGGTCAAAAAGCTCGTGCGCTACTTCGACGAGCAGGGCCGCCTTATCCGCTGGCCCGGCAAATTCAGCCAGCGCATGGTCTGCCTGTGGGTAATGTGGTCGCGCCTGCCTGCCCGCTCCCGGCTGACGGAAAAGGAAATCAACCACATCCTTATGCACAACCATCTGTTTGCAGACCACGCCCTGCTGCGCAGGGAGCTGGTGGACCGCAAGATGGTGCGCCGCACGGCCGACGGGCGCAGCTACCAGCGCAACGAGGTCCAGCCCTCGCCCGAAGCCCTGGCCCTGTTGGAGCATCTTCGTAATCGCTGACTTCTGATCGCGAACAAATAAAAAAAGTGCGGCGGAACTACAGAACAGTGGCTCCGCCGCACTTCGCTTGTTTCCTTTGCAACTTATCTCACGCCATGGCCACGGCCCGAACGGGCGAACCGTCCGCATCCACCATCTTGAGGGGAAAGCAGGAAAACATGAATTCCCCTGTGGGCAGTGCTCCCAAATTGGTCAGGTTTTCAATGATGACCGCATTGCTCCCCAATATGGCCTTGTGCACCGGGTAATCCTCGGTATCCATAGTGTCTACGGAAATGGCGTCCACGCCCAGCCCCCGCAGTCCGGTTTGGGCCAGCCACATGGCGGCCTCGGGCGTCAGCACGGGAAAGCCGGAAAAATATCTTTCATCCCTCCAAAACCGGTTCCAATCGGTGCGCAGTAAAACAAAATCGGCCTGGCGCAGCTCACCTTCATAACCGGCCAGCCTGTCCAGCCCGATCAACCCGCCGTCCGCTTTTCCCTCTGCCGTACAGTCCACCACACAGCCCTTGCCGTAAAAGAAATCCGCTTCAAACGTATCCAGCGTGTTGCCACCGTCCAGAATATGCGCGGGCGCGTCCATGTGCGTTCCCGTATGCGAGAACATGGTCAGTTTTCTTTCATAAAAGCCGTGCGTCGCATGGGTAAACGTTGCATGCAGGATGGGCTGTTCCGTGCCCGGATACATGGGCATGTCCGGCTGTATAACGTGGGTAAGATCAAATATCTTCACGTGCTTGCTCCATTGGGGTCCGATGACTGACAAAAGTACACTCGCCGTAATCGAACACTTGCCCCGGCGCGCCGGGTATGAAATTTTCCCTGTGAAACCGATAAAAAACTGCCACACTTAAGACAAACATCCAAGTCGTATGCGCTACATCCCGGCCAAAACCATTCTCGGTACTGTACGAAACTCGCCCGATTGTTTTTTCGGAGGAGACTACAACATCAACCTGTACCGGGGCTGCCCCCACGCCTGCATCTATTGCGACACACTCAGCGACTGCTACGGCATAGGCGATCTTTCCGACATCCGCGCCAAGGAAAACGCCCTGGAAATCCTTAACGCCGAAATGGGCCGCAAACGCCGAAAAGGCACCGTAACCACCGGGTCCATGAATGATCCCTACATGCCGCTGGAAAAAAAGCTGGAACTCACACGCGGCACATTATACCTTATGGCGGTCCATGGCTTTGGCGTGCATGTTCTGACCAAAAGCGATCTCGTGGTGCGGGATATCGACCTGCTGCGCAAAGTGGGCCGCGTCTACGCTGCCGTCTCCCTCACCATCACCACCGCGGATAACGAGCTGGCCCGCATTCTCGAACCGCACGCGCCTTCCCCGGAGCGACGCCTTGCAGCCATGCGGCAGCTGGTTTCGGCAGGCGTGTACACCGGCGTAACCATGATGCCGGTGCTCCCCTTCCTGACCGACTCGGCCAACAACCTGCGCGACGTTCTTTCCCGGGCGGCAGACAACGGAGCCAGCTACATAACCTTCTCCCCAGACATGACCCTGCGGGATTCCTGTAGGAAATACTATTACGAGCAGCTCGACACCCATTTTCCAGGCCTCGCACAACGCTACATGCAAACCTTTGGCAACAGCTACGTCTGTCCGTCGCCCAATGCCGCGCGCCTGTACGATATTTTTCAAACAGAATGCGCCCGACTCGGCCTGGCAACACGCATAAAAGCCTACTCACCGCCGAAAGATCCCAAGGCAAGGCAACTTACATTGTTCGGCTGAACCGAAAACGCCCTGAAAATATTGACGCGCCCAGCAGTAAGGTTATGCTCAGTTGCCTGTCTGTACCAGCAGCGACACGATTGATAACGCTATGACCATAAAACGGCTCTCAGATCACATCAAGCAAAGACACTTTGAAAACGATTGGCTCATCGTACTAGCAACCTTGGTCGTTTTCTTCTTTCATTGCGCCCGTTTTTTCAACGGGGAAGACTGGAGCATAAAAAACCCTATAATTTCGCCACTGGCGGGATACGCAGTGACCCTGATCTCGCAATGGATCATGCCGCTGTTCTTTTTCCTGTCCGGGATGAGTTCTGAATATTCTCTGCGCAAACGTCCCCCACTGAAATACTTGAAAGATCGGACCACAAGACTGATGATCCCATTCATCTTCAGCACCCTGGTGGCGAGCATTCCACTGCAGGTCTGGATAGAGCGAGTCAGTCACGGCCAGTTCTCCGGTTCTTTCTGGAAATTTTACCCGCTTTATTTCAACGGATTTTACGCATTCGGGGGGAATTTTGCATGGATGGGTCTCCACTTGTGGTATCTGGCGGCTCTTTTCCTGTTCTCGGCTCTAACTCTGCCCTTTTTCCGGCTGTTCGACACAACCAAACTCCACCGCCTCGTGTCCGCACTTTTGGAACGCCTCAGTTTCCCCGGCGGCGCACTGGCTCTCGCCCTCCCGCTGCTGGCAGTGGAATTTCTGGTCAATCTGTACCCGAACGGATTAGGAAGACGTGACTTCGGGGGATGGAGTCTGCTGTCCTACCTGACGGTCTTCTGTATGGGCTATATCCTGTCCACGTGCAGAGAATCCAAAAAATTTTTCCGCATCAACGCGTTTGCAGCACTGTTTCTCGCTCTGGGAACCACAACTGTGGTGCTCCTGGAGGCAATGCATATCATCACTTTTGCTCCCCCCCTCAACTACCCCATTCAACTCATTATCAGGTCGTGCAATTCCTGGCTCTGGCTTACGGCTTTGTATGGACTCGGCTGCCGCTACCTGACACTCAACGCCCCAATTCTTCCCTGGCTGCGAGAAACAGCACTGCCGTTTTACATCGTCCACCAAACCGTCATTGTGAGCGTTGGTTTCTGCCTGCTGAACCTGGATATTCCAATTTTCCCTAAATATATCCTGCTGGCGTCAATTTCATTCATCTCCGTTTTGGTTCTGCTGACCGCTATCCGCAGGCTGAACTGGCTGCGTCCGTTGTTCGGCATGCAACGACTCCAGACGGTTCGTCACAACCGCAAACTTCCCCCCTCCAGAAACGGCCACGTTCAGTAAGACTGAACGAAATTATTCCGGCACCTACAAAATGATTTCCACCCCGGACAAAATATCCCCCCCAAGGGGATACCTGCAACACGGGGCAGTCATTTTGAATGCCAGGTGATTGGAGTTGGTAAATTGGGTTGTCTTGAAAGAAAGATGTGTGGGAGCTTCATGTGGAAGATATCGCAGTGCGGGATTTTCTCCCCCTGCCTTGCAATGATCCCCCCAAGATGTGGTGCGAAGCCATCGAGAGCACGCACCAAGAAAGCACGATTCCGTCGCCCCGGCGAAAGCAGTAAACCTTCAACCTAATGTTCTTCGGTAAATTCACTTCAGCAAAACCGGCGGCGCAAGGGACTGCACAGAGCTACTCAGGGCAACGCCCGGCATATGTTTTCAGCCGTTGTTCCAATGTCCCGGTGTGGAGTTCGAACAGGTGATTGTCGTGGTCATAAAAATACAGAGAGCGTCCTTCGCCCGCCACTCTCGGACGGCTCATCCGTATTTCCACACCGGCAGCCAGCAGCCGTTTTTGGTAGGTGGCAAAGTCCTCTTCGGATATTTTCAAGGCAACGTGGTTGTAGGATTTTTCAGCGGGAGGCTCTCCTTCCATTATGGCAATCCAAATCCCCGCCACCAGATAAAACCGCTCCCTGGATATCGAAAAGGTCTTGTCGCCGCTGACATAGACTTCTTCGGCATTGAAGACGGTTTTCAAAAAATCGCCAGCGCGTTCAAGATCGCGAACCACAAAGGTGATATGGCTCAAGCCCTCAACCATGGTTCCTTCCTTTCCGTTCAACACGCAGCAGGGAGCAGTTCTTCACTGTAAATATCTCTGTCTCGGCAACGCCTTCAAATCCGAATGTTCCCCATGTCCGCTCCTTTAGACTTTCTCAGGAACTATGACTCCCCATCCGGACAGAATTTCCACCACCCGGGCCAAAGGCAGACCCACAACATTGCTGTACGATCCGCACACATTGCGCACCAAAAACGCCCCCAGCCCCTGAATGGCATAGGCCCCGGCCTTGTCGTCCGTCTCGCCGGTGGCAACATAGGCGCGCAGCATTTCCGGTGTTGCGTCGATGAACTCCACCTGGGTGGAAATGTAAAATTCGCTTTTCTTCCAGCCCGGTCCCACCAGGGAACACCCTGTAATCACGGAATGCTTGCGTCCGGCAAGCTTGGTCAGCATCTCCACGGCATGCTCTTTGTTCCCAGGCTTGCCGAGAATCTCGCCGTTGATGGTCACAACCGTATCCGCACCGATGACCACAGCCTCGGGAAAAAGCCGTGCAACATCTTCCGCCTTGGTTCTGGCTGCGCGCACCGCATACACTGAAGGCTCTTCCCCCGATTCCGGGCACGGTTCCTCTCCTTTGGCGGGGTGCACGTCGAACTCCACACCAAGGGAACCAATCAAATCCACCCGCCTGGGCGACCCCGAGGCAAGTATCAGACGCATGGTTGCTTCAAACACGTCAACTCCTTTGTTCCAGCGCTCCGCCCTGATTTCCAGGTCCGAA
Organism: Desulfovibrio sp. 7SRBS1; assembly: GCF_049723905.1. NCBI lineage: Bacteria > Pseudomonadati > Thermodesulfobacteriota > Desulfovibrionia > Desulfovibrionales > Desulfovibrionaceae > Desulfovibrio > Desulfovibrio sp. 7SRBS1. The sequence goes on from NZ_JBJKFD010000001.1 coordinate 1,822,597, forward strand.
AATACACTTCCATTCGACTTTCCCACATGTCCACGCAGATTCTCTTCATATATGGGACGCAGTACCTGTCATGGCAGAACCAACGGCGTAAAAAAACCTACAACAGATTTTCCGGTACACACTCTCCGGGCAAAAGCAGCTGCACCTTTGTCCCAGCCCACACGAGTGTCGCGTCCGTTCCATTCGTTTCATCAAAAAAAGCAGCAGTACACCCGGCCCGTACCATGGCGGGCATAGCCCTCCATACGCGCCAGAAAAACTGGGAGGCACAGCCCACCAGCACATCAGTCCCAGCGAATTTCGGCAATACGGGCGTCCTGATGATCCACAACACGATGATAATGTACCGCCGGATACCCGAAAGACATGCAATAGACAATGTTATTTCCCTTGGGCAGGGCCAACTTCCTGGTCAGGTCGGGTACAATCTGCGTAAAAATCCAGTGGACAAAACCATTCCACAGCGTCCCGATGCCCATGCTCTGGGCCAGCAATTCAACATAACTCAGGGCGATAAAACCGTCCGCCTCCGGCGTGGGACAGATCTCGGGCGCGGAGACCACCAGCAGGTGCGGGGCATCACGAAATAAAACATCCTTGCCCCTGGTTTCCCAGGCCCGGCTTATGGCGGCAAAAAACTCCTTGCCCGCGGGAATATCCCCGTTTTTTATAGCCTCGGCCAATGCCAGGTAGACTTCTTCCCGCAAGGCGTCCATCACGTCCCGGTCCCGCACCACGGAAAAAAGCACCTGCCGGTTGTTCACCCCGGTGGGCGCGTTGAATGCAACGCTCAGCAGCCGGTCTATGCTGGCATTGTCCACCGGCTTGCTCTTGTACAAACGCACGGAACGCCGCCCCATTATCAGGGTTTCCACCTCTTCCGCCGTGGGCAGATTGCCTTTGAGCGGTCTGCATTGCTTCGGATCAATCCCCAAAATGGACAGTGCCCCCGGCTTGCACACCGCCAGACAGTGCTGGCAACGGATACACAGGTCTTCCCGGTCGGCCCGGACCCTTGGATAGTTTCCCGGCGCAAACTCGATTACGCTGTACGGACAGTCTTTGGCGCATTCGCCGCACTGTATGCATTTTTCCTGATCCACGGTCAGATCTATCACATTCCCGTCTCCTGAATCTCTTTTTTATCAGGCGCTCCGGTCCATCTGGCACCTTGCGCCGTACGAACATGCCACAGCCTTTCACGCAACGCAAAAAAAAGCCGCTGAATGCGCGCCCTCGTTGACAGGCGAGGTATTCGGGTCTATGTGGATTCTTCAATTTGTGACCAACGGTCATTTTTTGACCATCGGTAGCCAAAACGACGTTCAAGGAGCACTCAATGGCCCGCAGGCAGCAGGAAAAGTCACGACAAACAGGCGACGAACTTTTGGCCGCAGCAACCGAGCTGTTCGGTACAAAGGGATTTGCCGCCACGTCGGTGAACGACATCACCGAACGCGCGGGCTATGCCAAGGGCAGCTTCTATCGCCATTTCAAGAGCAAAGACGAACTTTTTCTACGCATCGTGGCCGACAAGCTTGCCGATTACCGCATGCGGCGCGACCGGCAAATAACCGCGGCCCGCAGCCTGGACGACGTCTACGCCATCATCTGGGATTTCCTGGAGTCCATAGTTCAGGACAAGGGCTGGTCCGCATCGTTTCTGGAGTTCACCATCCACGCCTCGCGAAATCCCGACCTGTGCGCAGAACTCAACAACGGCGTATACCGCCTGTCCAACGACATTTTCGCGGGCATGGTTCGCCCGTTTCTGCCCGAAGGCTATCCCCCGGAAAAACTCGGTGCGTTCAACACCGCCCTTTTCGAGGGATTTCTCATCCACAATCTGCTGGGAACCGGCACACTGGACACCGCCGATATCCGCCAGGCGGCATTGAACCTGGCCAAGTCGTTCATTGCCGCGCCCAAGGAGCACTCATGAAAAAATCACTTTGTCTGTTCAGCATGCTGGCCTTGTGCCTGTCTTTTCTGGCCCAGCCCGCACAGGCCCAAACCCGGTTGTCCTACAGCTGTTTCTTCCCGCCCACCCATGTGCAGGCCAAGCTGGCCGAAGAGTGGTGCAAGGAAGTGGAAAAACGCACCAACGGCCAAGTCGTTGTGGACTTCTACCCCGGCGGCACCCTTACCAAGGCGCCCCAGACATATGACGGCGTGGTCCAGGGCATGTCCGACATCGGCATGTCCGCCCTGGCCTACTCGCGCGGCCGCTTCCCGGTAATGGCCACTGTAGACCTTCCCCTGGGCTACACCAGCGGCAAGGACGCCACCCGCGTGGCCAATGCCGTGGCTGAAAAATTTCATCCTGCCGAACTCGATGACGTGGAAGTGATGTACTTCCATGCCCACGGTCCCGGCCTGCTGCACACCAAAAAAGTTCCCGTACACACCTTGGCCGACCTCAAGGGCCTCAAGATCCGCTCCACGGGCAACAGCGCCAAGGTCGTGGAAGCCTGCGGCGGAACGCCCGTAGCCATGTCCATGCCCGACAGCTACCAGAGCATCCGCAAGGGCATAGTGGATGGCAGCTTCTACCCGGTTGAAACCAACAAGGGCTGGCGCATGGCCGAGGTTGTGGACTACATGACCGAAACCTTTCCCGTGGGCTACACCACCACCTTTTTCGTTGTCATAAACAAGGACAAGTGGAACAGCCTGCCCAAGGACGTGCAACAGACCATCCGCGCCATCAACACGGAGTGGACCGCCAAACACGGTGCCGCCTGGGACGAAAGCGACAAGGTGGGCCGCGAGTTCTTCCTTAAAAAGAAAGGCAAAATCATTCCTCTCACCGACGAGGAAGCCAAGGCCTGGCACGACGCAGCCACCCCCATCATTGCCCAGTACGCCGAAGAACTCGAGTCCAAGGGGCTGAACGGCAAGGAAATAGTGGACTTCACCATCGCCACGCTCAATGAGGGGAAATAAGGTTCCATGCAGACCTCGCTTCTCGACCGCACGGAAAGATTCCTGCGCAACATCGCCGCAGCGTGCCTGGCAGCCATGGCCCTGCTGACCTGCTGCGACGTGGTGGGACGCGGCATGGGCCATCCCATCTTCGGCTCGGAAGAAATCGTGGCCTTTATGGCCGCCCTGTGCATGGCCTTTGCCCTGCCCTTTGCCCATAGCCAGCGCAGCCACATCGGCGTGGAAATCCTGTACAGACGGCTGGGCGAGAAGACCCGGAAAATCACCGACATCGTCACTTCGCTGCTGGCTCTCGGGCTCTTCTGCCTGGTGACCTGGCAAATGGCAGGCTACGCCATGGATAAATACCACTCCGGCGTGCTCTCCATGAACCTGGAACTGCCCGAGTACACCATTGTCGCGGCAACCGCCGCAGGCTTTGCCGTGTTCTGCCTGCGCCTGGCCGTGGATGTGAAGAAACTATTGGTGGGGGAGAGGTAAGAGAAGATGCGAGGGGGAAACCTTTCTGAAGAAAGGTTCTCCCCCTCGCGCTCCCCTTTCCAAAGACTTTTACTATTAAGGATAATGTAGGGTTTCAGCGGATGAAAGAACCTTTCTTCAGATCAGCCGCCGCAAGGCGGACCAGTGCGGAGCACCGTGAGGGTGAAGCGAAACCACGCTTTCGCATAGCCCGATCCCGCAAAGACAACGTCCTTTGCGCTTCCTGAAGGTCAGAAAGGTTATCCCCTCGCGCTCCCCTTCCAAAGACTTTTACTATTAAGGATAATGTGGGGATTCAGCGGACGAATGAACCTTTCTTCAGATCAACCGCCGCAAGGCGGATCGGTGCGAAGCACCGTGAGGGAGAAGCGAAACCACGCTTTCGCATAGCCCGATCCCGCAAAGGCAACGTCCTTTGCGCTTCCTGAAGGTCAGAAAGGTTATCCCCTCGCGCTCCCCTTCCAAAGACTTTTAACCTTAAAAAATGGGGATTCAACAGGGGGATACCCCATTCGCAAGCGCGGACAGTATATTCAATACGTCCCGCGAAGCGAAATAAGGCAGCAACGACACCGAAATCAAAAATCGGCGGCTTGCAAGAAAGGTTCTCCCCCACCGCGCTCCCCCTTTCCAAAGACTTTTATTATTGAAGAGTGCCCTTTCCCTTTGAGCCTCTTCCCCAATTTTTAACCCGGCTTGTTTTTTTGGCTTGAGCCCCATGGCCGCATGCGGCCATGGGGCTCAAGCCAAAAAAACAAATCGCAGGTCCAGGAGGCCGTTGCCTCCTGGCGGGGGTTCGGGGGCAGCGCCCCCGCCCACCCCATCCTTATAAAGGAGCATCATTTGGATCCGACGATAGCTGGCATTGTGGGCGTAGTTGTGATGATCGCCCTGTTTATGACGCGCATGCCTGTTGCATACGTGATGACGCTGGTGGGTTTTGTAGGCTTTTCCTCCCTGATTTCCCTGCAGGGCGGACTGAGCCTGCTTTCGCGCAGCATGTATCAGGTCTTTTCCTCGTACGAGCTGAGCACCATCCCCCTGTTCATCCTGATGGGACAGATCGCCTTCAACTGCGGCATCAGTAAACGTCTGTACCATACGGCTTACTGCTTCCTTGGCAACGTGAAGGGCGGGCTGTCCATGGCCACGGTAACGGCCTGTACGGCGTTCGGCGCAGTGTGCGGGTCGAGCCCGGCAACGGCTGCAACCATGGCCACCGTGGGCATCCCGGAGATGAGGCGCTACGGATATTCGGACGATCTGGCCGCGGGCAGCGTGGCTTCTGGCGGTGGCTTGGGCATGATCATGCCGCCGAGTGTGGTACTGATAGTGTATGGCGTGCTTACGGAACAGTCCATCGGCGAGTTGTTCGTGGCGGGCATAGTGCCTGCAATGCTGCTGACCGTGCTTTTTATTGGAGCGGTCTGGCTGACCTGCCGCAGGCACCCGGAAAAAGGCCCCAAGGGCGAACCGGTGAGCATGGCGGAAAAGTTGCGCTCGTTGGGCGGGCTGGCAGATACCATTGTGGTGTTCGTGCTGGTGATAGGCGGACTGTTCAAGGGATGGTTCACACCAACCGAAGCGGCTTCCGTAGGTGTGTTGGGCGTGGCCGGTGTTTCGCTGGTACGGGGCTCGCTGACCTGGAAGGGGCTGCTCAAGTCATTGGACGAAACCCTGCGGACCTCGTGCATGGTGCTATTTCTCATTGCCGGGGCAACGGTTTTCGGCAAATTCCTGGCAGTCACGCGCATTCCGTTCAACATCGCCTCGTGGGTGGCATCGTTCGATCTTGCTCCGGCTGTGGTGATGTGCCTGATCGTCCTGATATTTTTTCTGGGCGGCTGTTTCATGGATTCGCTGGCCCTGATCATGCTGACCATTCCGGTATTTTTCCCGGTGGTCATGGACCTGGGGTGCGATCCCATATGGTTCGGTGTGGTTATCGTGCTGGTCACGGAGATGGGAGTGATCACACCGCCGGTGGGGGTCAACGTCTACGTGGTCTACGGCGTAACCCAGCACATGGGGCAGCATATTGCGCTGGAATCCATATTCAAGGGCATACTGCCCTTTCTGCTGGCCATTGTGGTCGGGCTGGCGCTGTTCTTCGTGTTCCCGGACATTGTGACGTTTCTGCCTTATTTAATGTATTAGAAGGCCTGGGTATTTCTTCCGAAACGATCGGCAAGACGCCGCATGCACCTGCGTCAAGACGCACGCCGTGCGAGTAATGGCGAAGCGGACTGCTCCATACGGAACAATTCGGGGAAGGAGAAAGGTCCGACAGGAAGAGCGGCGAGAAAAGGCCTGCCGGTAAAGTTGAATCTGACAGCAACGCCAAAAGGCAGGAAGATCAGAAAATTATCAAGGCAACGACACAAACATGTCTTTTGCTGCAATAAAAAAAAGCATCACGCCCTGATACCAAAATGGTTCCAGGGCGAGATGCTTTTGTACGAAAGAATGGCTGCGATCAGAAAGACCGCATAAAATTATTCTTCGATCTGACGGGCTGCAGGCTTGGCCACTTTGCCGGAGCGGATGCAGGTAGTGCACACGTTCATGCATTTGACTTCGCCGGAGTCGAGCTGCACCCGAACCTTCTGCAGGTTGGGCTTGAAGACGCGCTTTGTTTTAATGTTGGAATGGCTGACGTTATTGCCGACCTGACGCATTTTGCCGCAGATTTCGCATTGTTTAGGCATGGTCCGTATCCTCCACGTATGGTATCGGACCTGAGTCCGACGAAATGTACGATTAAAAAACCCCTGCCTCAGCAAGGAACCAAGCTCTTTATCCACAATCTGAAAAAATGGCAACCCCTTTTTTCTTGACAACGGTCACCGTTCCCAATAGGTAGACCTTCCTTGTGAGGATGTATGCCAGAATTATGGATTAAACTCGACGAACTGCCCGCTGAGGGGAAGACGGTTTCCGTGGCCGATAATGGCCTGTGGGAAGCCTTCTTCAATGATTTCACAATCCCCGCCGTTATTTCCGCCCCCATAGAGGCGACCCTGACGGTAAAGGAAGCGGGCGAAGGCGTTCTTATAGAAGGTTCGCTGCAAGGTGCCATCACCTTGCCGTGCGACCGTTGCATCGAGCCAACCCAAATCGATATCGGCACGGAGTTCGAATCCTTCGAGGAAGAGAACACGCCGGAAGAAGATGCGGAAGGGCCGTCTTTTCTGCGTATGGAAGATGGCGAGTTGGAGCTTGATGCCGCGGGCATTCTCTGGCAACAGATTGCTTTGCAGCTGCCGACCAAAGTGTTGTGCAAGCCGTCCTGCAAAGGTTTGTGCCCCAAGTGTGGCGCAGACCTTAATGAAGGCGACTGCGGCTGCGACAGCAAGGACTATGATCCCCGTATGGCCGTTTTGCGCGGTCTGAAGGTCAACAAGTAATTCCCTGCGCCCCGGCCTGTTGCCGCGGTGCATGAATAAGGAGAGGCGAAAATGGCATTACCCAAGAAGAAAACGTCCAAGTCCAAGAAGGGAATGCGTCGTTCCCATCACAGCGTACCGGTCCCCACGGTAGTTTACTGCGAATGCGGCGAACCCACCCTGCCCCACAAGATTTGCGCCAGCTGCGGAACCTATAAAGGCCGCCAGATGCTGCGCATTGAAGATGAATAACAGACCACGCATTGCCGTGGACGCCATGGGCGGGGACATCGGTCCTTCCGTGGTCGTGCCCGGCGCCGTCAGTGCCGCCAAGAAAAACGGCATTGATCTTATTTTGGTAGGCAAGCCCGGTGAAATTGAAGATGAGCTGGGCAAACTGGACACGGACGGTCTCGCAATAGAGGTGGTGGAAGCCACTGAAATTGCGACCATGAAAGACAAACCCACGGATGTGGTGCGTCGCAAAAAAGATTCGTCCATCTATGTTGCCTGCCGGTTGGTTCGCGATGGAAATGCCGACGGCTTTGTCAGTGCCGGAAACACCGGTGCTACCTTGGCCTGCGGCATTTTCGTGCTGGGCCGATTAAAGGGCGTCGAGCGGCCCGCTCTGGCCAGCATTCTGCCCACGGAAAAGAAGCCCTTGGTCCTTGTGGACGTTGGGGCGAATGTGGATGCCAAAGCATCGCAGCTCATCCAGTTCGGCATTATGGCGGACTGTCTGGCGACTACGGTGCTGGATTACCACAATCCCAGGATTGCCCTGCTTTCCATCGGTGAAGAGGAAGGCAAAGGCAACAGTCAGATCAAACAGGCCTTTGATATGCTCCGGAGTTCCTCGCTGAACTTCACAGGCAATGTCGAAGGTCGGGACTTGTTCACGGGCGACGTGGACATAGTGGTCTGCGACGGGTTTGTGGGCAATGTCGCGCTCAAGCTTTCCGAGGGGCTTTCCACGTCGTTGGCAAGGCTGCTCAAGCGCGAGCTGCTGGGTAACCTTTTTTCCAAATTGGGCACCCTGCTATCGTCTGGCGCTTTAAAGCGTTTTAAACGCCTTGTAGACTATGCGGAATACGGCGGAGCACCTTTGCTGGGCCTTAACGGCATCGGCATTGTCTGCCATGGCGCATCCAACGAAAAAGCCATGATGAACGCCGTAAAAATGGCGGCCAGATACATGGAAAACGGCGCCAACGACCGCATCAGCCAACGGATAACCGAAAGCAGCGATCTGACCCGCTTCAGCCGCGGCAGACAATCAGCCTGAACGCCGCACCCTGCGGCCGCCCCGGTTTCTCCGGGCGGGAGAACTCACCGACATGCCAGTCATTGAACAGAGCGTCATCCGGGGATTGGGATTTCATGTCCCCGAACGCATACTGACCAACAAGGATCTGGAAGAACTAGTAGAGACCTCGGACGAGTGGATCACCACTCGTACGGGTATCAAGGAACGCCATATCGCCGCCGAAGGCGAGGCGCTTTCCGATATAGCTCTGCAGGCAGCCAAAAAGGCGCTTGCCGATGCGCACATGGAAGCCGACGATCTGACCCATATAATCGTCGCAACCTGTACGCCGGATTCCTACTGCCCCAATACGGCCTGCATCCTTGAACACAAATTGGGCGTTTCCGGAAAAATCGCCTTTGATATCAACGCAGCCTGCACCGGATTCACGTACAATCTGGAAATGGCCCGTTCCATCATCGCGCTTCGCCCGGATTCCGTTGTCCTCATTATAGGCGGCGACATTCTGTCCTCGCGCACCAACTGGGCAGACCGCACCACCTGCGTTCTTTTCGGTGACGGAGCCGGGGCAGCAGTGCTTACAGGCGCCTCCAACGACAATGGGAAGGGACTCAAGGGCCGCATTCTGGACACGATCCTCAGCAGCGATGGTTCCATCGGCGACATGCTCAAATTCAACGGCGGCGGTTCCAGTGCCCCCTATTCTCTGGGCCATGTCGTTACGGAAAATCATTTCATCAGCATGCAGGGACGCGAAGTGTTCAAACACGCCATTCGCAACATGGTTGCCGTGTCGCAGGAAATCCTGGACCGCAACAAAGTGTCCACGGACGACGTCAGCCTTGTCATTACCCATCAGGCCAACCTGCGCATCATCGAATCCCTCGGCAAAAAGCTGGGCATTACCGACGAGCGCGTTTTCGTCAACTTGCACAAGTACGGCAACACGTCCGCCGCCACCATCCCCATTGCCCTGGCAGAGGCCAGGGAACAGAACCGACTGACCAAGGACAGCCTGCTTCTGGTGGCTGCTTTCGGCGGAGGATTCACCTGGGGATCGGCACTCGTACGCTTCGAATAATTTGCGCTCGTTTGCAGATTAGGCTACAAGATGGCGAAATTTTAGAACGCTAACCCCCGCGAAATCATACCCATGAACGATACGCAAAAAATCGCCGTTGTCACCGGAGGCTCCCGGGGAATAGGCAAAGCATGTGCCCTTGCCCTGGCCCAGAAAGGTTACCGCATCGTCCTGACCTACGTCAGCAAGCCCGAGCTTGCCGACGAGGTTGTCGCCGCCATACGCAAACAGGGCGGAGAGGCCGAGGCCGTGCAGCTCAATGTTGCCGACCGCGAAGCCGTGGCTGCCTTTTTCAAGGACCGCAAGGAAGAAGGCGTGGACGTGCTGGTGAACAATGCCGGCATCACCAAGGACGGTCTGCTCATCCGCATGAAGGATGAAGACTGGGACAAGGTGCTGCACATCAACCTCACCGGTGCTTTCACCTGTCTGCGCGAAACGGCCAAGATCATGGCCCGTCAGCGCAGTGGCCGGATCATCAATATTTCATCCATTGCCGGGGAAATGGGCAACGCCGGACAGGCCAACTATTCGGCAGCCAAAGCCGGACTCATCGGTCTGACCAAAACCACCGCCCGCGAACTGGCAGGCCGGGGAGTAACCGTGAACGCAGTAACACCCGGCGCGATCGAAACGGACATGACCAAGGTCCTGCCCGAAAAGGTCCGCGAAGGCATGCTGGCGGCCATCCCTCTGGGCCGTTTCGGTACCCCGGAAGACATTGCCGGGGCCGTCTGCTTTTTGGCGTCCGACGCCGCCGCCTACATTACCGGACATGTTCTGTCCGTGAATGGCGGCATGTACATGTAACCACGCGCAACCAGCGCACAGTACCGAAAAGAACATTCCGCATGGAGGAACGTAATTATGTCCGTAGAAGCAAAAGTAAAAGAAATCGTCGTTGAGCAGCTTGGTGTTTCCGCAGACGAAGTGAAGACAGACGCCTCTTTCGTGGACGACCTGGGCGCCGACTCCCTGGACCTGACCGAACTGATCATGGCCATGGAAGAAGAATTCGGCCTGGAAATCGACGACGAAGACGCCCAGAAGATCCTGAAGGTGTCTGACGCTGTCAGCTACATCGAGTCCAAGCAATAAGAACTCCGGTGATTCTGGCAACAGAAATACAGGGCGTCTTGCAGCTTATACGGCCGCAAGGCGCTCATATTTTCTCGTGGCCCGTACGTGCAATGCAAGACATTCACCCGCGGCAGGACCGGAACTTTCCACACCTGCCGCACTTTTCGTTATGCCGATCGGCACGGTGGAATACACACCTCCCGAAAGACAATCGAACGGCATCCCCGTCGCAGGGGAGGAGAATATAGACCATGAAACTTCACCGCGTAGTTGTAACAGGCCTTGGGACCGTTACCCCCGTGGGCAACGACCTGGAGACCAGCTGGACCAATCTGCTCGCAGGTAAGAGCGGCGTGGCGCCTATCCGCCGTTTCGACGCGACCGGCTACGCCAGCGCCATAGCCGGAGAAGTCAAAGACTTCGACGACTCCGACTACCTGGACAAGAAGCAGGCGCGGCGGCTTGAACCCTTCACCCGCTACGCCATGGCCTGCACCCGCATGGCCATGCAGATGGCCGGATGGAACCCCTCCGACGTGGAAAAAGAACGCTTCGGAACCATCATCGGCGTGGGCTTGGGCGGCCTGAGGACCTTGGAAGAGAATTACGACGCCCTTATCCACAAAGGCCCCCGCCGTGTCAGCCCGTTCATGATTCCCGTACTCATTGCCAACATGGCGGCCGGACAGTCTTCCATAATGACCGGTGCCATGGGCCCCAACTATTGCACCACTTCGGCCTGCGCCTCCGGGCTGCATGCCATTGGTGCCGCATACACAGACATCAAACTCGGCCGTGTGGACGCCATGATCTGCGGCGGAGCCGAATCCACCATCACGCAGCTGGCCGTCAGCGGATTCACTTCGCTCAAGGCCCTGTCCACCCGCAACGAAGAGCCTGAAAAGGCCTCGCGTCCGTTCGACAAAAACCGCGACGGCTTCGTCATTGGCGAAGGGGGCGGCCTGTTCCTGCTGGAAAGCCTGGAACACGCCCAGGAACGCGGCGCCAAGATTCTGGCCGAGGTTGTGGGCTACGGAGCATCTTCCGATGCCTTCCACATGACCGCCCCGCCGGAAGACGGCAGCGGTATGGCCCTGTGCATGCAGTCGGCGCTCAAGGAAGCCGGTGTTGCTCCCGAAGAGATCAACTTCATCAATGCCCACGGCACGTCCACACCCCTCAACGACAAGTGTGAGACAACCGCGGTCAAAAAGGTGTTCGGCAAGCATGCCTACGACATCTCCATGACCTCGAACAAATCCATGATCGGTCACCTGCTGGGTGCAGCCGGAGGCGTGGAAAGCGTCTTCTCGGTAAAAACCCTGATGGAAGGCATTATTCCGCCCACCATCAACCTGGAAAATCCCGATCCTGAATGCGATTTGGACTACACGCCCAACGTGGCCAAAAAACGCGACGTAGAATACGCCATGTGCAACTCGTTCGGCTTTGGCGGAACCAACTGCAGCATGCTTTACAAGAAATATCAGGGTTAGAAGTCTGTTGAAATAAACGTCCGGTCCGGGTCCATGTGCCTATCGACAACCCGCCGGAATTCCGCCTGTGTTGTGCCCAGGGACAGTCGGCAAGGGGGTGGTCGCACCAGTTGCAACCAGCCTGCAAACGGTTAGAATGCCGACTGTCCGGCACGAGCATGTGCCCAGCAGAACGCGCCGCGCAGACACCGCGCCGACGCAGCCCTGTCGAAGCAGAGGCGGACGGGGGCAGCAGCTCCCGCCTCTTTCCTACCAACAACGTTCATTGAAAAGGTGGCAGCCATGGAAGAATTGATCATGCGCGACCCGGAGATAGCCAAGGCCATCACACTCGAATGCGACCGCCAGATGGGCAAGCTCGAGATGATTGCCAGCGAAAACTTTACCTCGATCCCCGTGCGGCAGGCACAGGGTTCGGTCATGACGCACAAGTACGCAGAAGGGTATCCCCACAAGCGCTACTACGGCGGCTGCGAGTATGTGGACATAGCCGAAGATCTGGCCCGCGACAGGGTCAAGCAGCTCTTCGGTTGCGAATACGCCAACGTCCAGCCCCATTCCGGCTCACAGGCCAACATGGGGGTCTATTTCTCCGTGCTCAAGCCCGGAGATACCATCCTGGGCATGGACCTCTCGCACGGCGGTCACCTGACACACGGTTCCCCGGTCAACTTTTCCGGCAAGCTCTACAACACCACGTTTTACGGTGTGGACCCGGAAACAAAGACCATCGACTATGACCAGGTTCTGGCCAAAGCCAAGGAACACAAGCCCAAACTCATCATTGCAGGGGCTTCCGCCTACCCGCGCATCATCGACTTCAAGCGTTTCCGTGAAATCGCAGACGAAGTCGGCGCATACCTGATGGTGGACATGGCGCACATCGCCGGTCTCATCGCCGCAGGCATCCACCCCTCCTGCATCGAGCACGCACACTTCACCACTTCGACCACGCACAAGACCCTGCGCGGTCCCCGCGGCGGCCTCATCCTCTCTTCCGAGGAAAACATGAAGTCGCTGAACTCGAACATCTTCCCCGGCATCCAGGGCGGCCCGCTGATGCACGTCATCGCGGCCAAGGCCGTGGCTTTCGGCGAAGCTCTGCGCCCCTCGTTCAAAGTCTACCAGCAGCAGGTCGTGAACAACGCCCAGGTGCTGGCAAAGACCATTACGGACGCAGGCTACGATCTGGTGAGCGGCGGCACGGACAACCACCTGCTGCTCATGGACCTGACCTCCAAGGACATCACCGGCAAAGACGCCGAACATGCCCTGGACAAGGCCGGCATCACCGTAAACAAGAACACCGTCCCCTTCGAGACCCGTTCGCCCTTCGTGACCTCGGGCATTCGCCTGGGCACACCCGCGCTGACCACCCGTGGCATGCGCGAGGACGAAATGGTCAAGGTTGGCGGCTGGATCGTGGACGTGCTGAAGAACATCGAAAACGAGACGCGGCTTGAAGAAATCCGCATCGACATTGAGAAGTTTGCGAAGCAGTATCCCCTCTTCGCCGAATAAATCTAGAGCGGCTGGTTCTTTTCGCCAGTGACGGCGTTGTGGGGAGGATTTTGCGAACGGGATGGAGAATAAAACTCCTATCCACATTCGCAAAATCCTCCCCACGCCTAGTCACAGACGAAAACTCCTCAGCCGCCCGACGGCAAGTCTGGAAAAAACATAAGAACAGGCCATAGCCCGCCTGTGTAATAAAAGTTTTTGGAAGGGGAGCGCGAGGGGAGAACCTTTTTTCAAAAAGGTTTCCCCTCGCCCCTCTCTTCATAAAGAGGAACACCTCATGTCTGACACAAGAATGCCCTGGCCCGAGTATTTCATGCGTATCGCGCATGTTGTTTCCGAGCGCAGCACCTGTTTACGGCGCAAGGTTGGTGCCATAGCGGTCCGGGACAAGCGAATCCTTGCCACGGGGTACAATGGTGCTCCTGCGGGATTGAAGCACTGCCTGGACATTGGGTGCCTCCGCGAGAAGCTTCAGGTTCCGTCGGGCCAGCGCCACGAGCTGTGCCGGGCCCTACATGCGGAACAGAACGTCATCATTCAGGCTGCGGCCAGCGGCGTAAGCCTGGAAGGCGCCACCCTTTACTGCACCACGCAGCCGTGCCTGATCTGTACCAAGATGCTGATCAACGTAGGCATCCGCACCATGTATTTTTCAGAATCCTACCCGGATGAACTGGCCCAGGACATGCTGGAGGAAGCCGAAGTGCACTACGAAGTGCTGCTGCCCGGAGAAGCCGAGTAATGACGGCTTCGGGCGACATGCACTTTCTGCAGCGGGCCATTGAACTGGCCCGGCGCGGACGCGGAACCACGGCACCGAACCCCTGTGTGGGCGCGGTGCTGGTTCGTGACGGTGCTGTTGTTGCCGAAGGCTGGCACACCCGGTACGGCGCTTTGCACGCCGAGCGCGAGGCCTTGGCCGATGCTCGACGCAAAGGCGTGGACCCGACGCAGTGCACCATGTACGTGACCTTGGAGCCGTGCAACCACCATGGCAAAACCCCGCCCTGTACGGAAGCGATTCTGGAAGCCGGAGTCCCTGCGGTCGTTGTGGGCATGCGCGACCCCAATCCGGTGGCGGCTGGCGGCCTGGAACATCTGCAGGAACAGGGCGTTGCCGTGCGCGTGGTTGCGGAAGACAGCGAAGAAGGCTTGGCCTGTCGCGCACTTTTGGCAGACTTTGTACATTTTCAGCAGACAGACCGGGCATTTCTGATTCTCAAACTGGCCGCGACTCTTGATGGCAAAATCGCGGGCGTGTCTGGAAAGCCGGAAAAAGTGACCGGCCCCAAGGCGCACGACCATGTGCAGGCATTGCGCCGGATGGCCGGTGCCGTCATAGTGGGCGGCCAGACCCTGCGCGCGGACAACCCCAGACTGACCCGCCGGGGCAACGATGAAGAGGCAGACACCCAGCCCTATGCCGTGGTGGTGACGTCGAAGCTGCCGTCTGCGGACAAGGACATTTTTCTTTTGCGGGAACGCGCCGCACAGACGATTTTCTGGACCGGAACCGAACAGGCGCAAAGCGAAACCGCTGCCCAGCTTGAAAAACTCGGCTGCCGCGTCTGGGGATTGGATTCCGGAGAACACGGCCTGGACCTGAGCCAAGGGCTTGCCCGGCTACGCGCCGAACTTGACGTGTTTTACGCCCTGTGCGAGGGCGGAGGTACATTGGCAATGGGGTGCGTCAGCCAGGGTATGGCTGATGAACTGCATTATTTTGTTGCTCCGAGGGTGCTGGGCAATACCAATGGTGTGGCATCGTTTTCCGGGGCCACTGCACAGAACATTGCCGACACGAAAAATTTCCGCATCGTGGCAACGGAATATTTCGACCCGGACCTGCTTTTGGTAATGCACCCGAAAAGGGAAGTCGCTCCCTAGACAGCCAAGCCAGGGCTGGAGCTTGCGAGAAAAAACGGCACTTCACGACGGCAACGGGGCAGCAATGGGGCAGCACGAATTTTTCAGCACAACCGATGGAAAGGTCGCTCAAAAATCGGGCTGGCAAGACACAAGGAAATTTACGGGGCCGACGTGTGCTTCTTCTGCACACGAGGAGTCGAAAATTCCGCAGGAACGCGGGCAGCACGAATTTTTCAGCGACCTTTAAGGAAGTGGTATGTTTACCGGAATAATACTAGGCCAAGGACGGATAGAAGCCGTAGAGAGCAGGGGCAATGAATCGCGTTTTCGCATTTCTCCCCTTTTCAAGCTGACCGATTATGTGATCGGCGAGTCCATAGCAGTCAACGGTGCCTGCCTGACGGTGGAAACCGTGATGGGGAAGTCGTATGCAGCCTATGCTTCCGGGGAAACACTCTCGCGTACCAACCTGGGCACTTTGCGGCCCGGTTCGCTGGTCAATCTGGAGCGTGCCCTGGCATTCGGCGACCGCCTTGGCGGCCATCTGGTAAGCGGACACATCGACTGCCAGGCCGAAGTGGAAAGCGTGACGCCGAACGGGCAGGCCCGAGCCTACCGGATTCGTTTTCCCAGGGAACAGGCGCCCTATGTCATTCCCAAGGGATCGGTCACATTGGACGGCATCAGTCTGACCGTGAACGATTGCGGCAAAGACTTTCTGCGGGTGGACATCATCCCGGAAACCCAGAGGGTGACGACCATTGCCCAGTGGAAACCAGGATATAAAATGAATATGGAGACCGACCTGATAGGCAAGTATGTGCAGAACATGCTGAGCCCCTGGGCCGGGGAAAAGGATACGGGAAAGACGCAAGCCGCCGCTGGCGGCCTGACTATCGACTTCCTGCGGGAAAATGGGTTTTAACACTGTTCCGCGCGCTGCGTTTCCAAGCCTTCCGGTGGGTTTCCGGGTACGGCAAGGGACTTTGCAAGCGGACGCTTTGCGCGTAGACTTACGCACTTTTTTCGAGCCGACGCGCTCTGGAGATTATGAATGAACAAATACACAGACCACATTTGCTCCGTTGAGGAAGCCATAGAGGACATCCGCAACGGCAAGATGATTATTCTTGTGGACGACGAAGACCGCGAGAACGAAGGCGACCTGACCTGCGCTGCGGAAAAGATCACGCCCGAGATCATCAACTTCATGGCTACGCACGGCCGCGGACTGATCTGCCTGCCCATGTCCAATGAAATGGCGGACCATCTGGAACTGCCGCTCATGAGCAAGCACAACGAGTCCTCGTTTGGTACCAACTTCACGGTGTCCATCGAAGCGCGCAAAGGCGTGACCACGGGCATCTCGGCCTATGATCGGGCCACCACCATCCTTACCGCGGTCAGTGACACGGCCACGGCGGAGGACATCGTCACGCCGGGCCACGTCTTCCCCTTGCGCGCCAAGGACGGCGGCGTCCTGGTACGCTGCGGACAGACCGAAGGCAGCGTGGACCTTTCCGTCCTGGCCGGGCTCAAACCCGCCAGCGTCATCTGCGAAATCATGCGTGAAGACGGCAACATGTCCCGCATGCCCGATCTGATCGAATTCGCAGAAAAACACGATATCAAAATCGCCACCATCGCCGACCTCATCCAGTACCGCATGAAGTTCGGCCACCTGAGCGTGCAAAAGGTCAGCGACGCCAAGCTGCCCAGCTGCTACGGTGGTGAATTCACCATTTCCGCGTTCCATTCCGATGTGGACGGACGCGACCATGTGGCCCTGGTTATGGGCGACGTCCATCCAGACGAACCCTGCCTGGTACGCGTGCACAGCGAATGCCTGACCGGCGACGTGTTTGGCAGCCTGCGCTGCGACTGCGGCGGCCAGCTGCAGAACGCCCTACGCATGATTTCCGAAGAAGGCAAAGGTGTGCTTTTGTATATGCGCCAGGAAGGCCGCGGTATCGGCCTTGCCAACAAGATCAAGGCGTACCATCTTCAGGACGAAGGCTACGACACGGTTGAAGCCAACCAGAAGCTGGGATTCAAGGCCGACCTGCGCGACTACGGCGTAGGGGCACAAATTCTGGTGGCCCTCGGGGTCAAAAAAATGCGCCTTATGACCAACAACCCCAAAAAAATCGTGGGGCTGGAAGGCTACGGGCTGGAGGTTACGGACCGGGTGCCCATTGAAATGGCCCCCTGCCCGCAGAACCAGTGCTATCTGGAAACCAAAAAGAACAAGATGGGCCACCTGCTCCATCTCAACGAAAAGACCGGAGAACAATAAGTCATGCTTAACCTGAAGACTACCGAAGGCCAGCTTGATGCCAAAGGCCTGAAATTCACTCTCGTCGCGGCCCGTTTCAACGATTTCATCGTGGACAGACTCGTGGGCGGTGCAGCGGATTACCTCATCCGCCACGGCGCACAGGCCGAGAACATCAATCTGGTGCGCATCCCCGGTGCGTTCGAGATGCCCGTGGCCGTTCGCAAAATCGCCCAAAAGGGCGAGTGCGATGCCATCGTCTGCCTGGGTGCCGTCATCCGCGGCTCCACTCCGCATTTCGACTTCGTGGCCAACGAGTGCGCCAAGGGTCTGGCCCATGTGGGACTGGAAACCGGAATGCCCATCGGCTTCGGCGTGCTGACCACGGACTCAATTGAACAGGCCATTGAACGGGCCGGAAGCAAAGCTGGAAACAAGGGAGCCGAGGCGGCAGCCGCAGCTCTCGAACTGGTTCGCGTCCTGGAGCAAATTTAATCCATGCAGCAAAAACAGGTCAGCGTCCGCCGGACTGCGCGCCAGCGGGCCTTTCAGACATTGTACGGTCTGCACTTCGAGGCCGCGGAAAACCAGGAAAAGCTCTTTTTTCTTTTCAGCAAGGGGCCTTCCCTGCGCGGTGAAGGAAAAGTTGCGCAAAAAGCCGGAGAATTCGCCTGGGAACTTGTCCTGGGCGTCTGGGAGCATTCCGAAGAACTCGACGAGACCATCTCCAAATTCTCCCAGCATTGGAAGATCAAGCGTATTGCCAAAATCGAACTGACCATTTTGCGCCTGGCGCTGTTCGAGATGCTCTACAGGCCTGACATTCCGCTCAAGGTTGCCATCAACGAAGCCGTGGAAATGGCCAAGAGCTATGGCGACGAGAACTCGGCCAACTTCATCAACGGCATACTCGACGCTGCGGCCAAGGCCGTGCAGAACGGCGAGTTTGAGATGCGTAAAGGCATTTAACCCCAATTTACGCCAAAGATAATTTAAGGACATCACAGAAATGGGTATCGGCAGCTACGATCCGCATTCCATTGAGCCCGCCTGGCAGGATCAGTGGAATGAACACAAACTGTTCCTGGCAGAAAACGGCAGTGACAAGCCCAAATACTACTGCCTGCAAATGTTCCCCTACCCCTCGGGAAAAATCCACATGGGGCATGTGCGCGTGTACACCATCGGCGACGTGGTCGCCCGTTACAAGCGTATGCAGGGCTTCAACGTGCTAAACCCCATGGGCTGGGATGCATTTGGCCTGCCGGCGGAAAATGCGGCCATAAAGCACGACACCCACCCCGCGGATTGGACATATTCCAATATCGACGACATGCGCGGCCAGCTCAAGCGGCTGGGCTACTCCTTTGACTGGACCCGCGAACTGGCCACCTGCCACCCGGACTACTACCGCTGGGAGCAGCTCTTTTTCATCAAGTTCATGGAAAAGGGGCTGATCTACCGCAAGCAGTCTCCGGTCAACTGGTGCCCGAGCTGCCACACCGTGCTGGCCAACGAACAGGTGGAAGACGGCCTGTGCTGGCGCTGCGATTCCGTGGTCCAGACCCGCGACCTGGAACAGTGGTACCTGCGCATTACCGACTACGCCGACGAGCTGCTGGAATGGCTGGACAAACTGCCCGGCTGGCCCGAGCGCGTCCTGACCATGCAGCGCAACTGGATAGGCAAGAGCTACGGCTCGCAGCTTACCTTCCAGATTGAAGGCGGCGAAAGCGTGGACGTTTTCACCACACGGCCCGATACCCTGTACGGTGCCACCTTCATGAGCCTTGCCGCCGAGCATCCGCTGGTGGAAAAACTCATTGAGGGCAAGGAACAGGCCGACGACGTGCGCGCCTTTGTGGACAAGGTCCGCAACATGGAACGCATGGAACGTGAAGCCGACACCCTGGAAAAGGAAGGCGTGTTCACGGGCGCGTACTGCATCAACCCCCTGAGCGGCGAACGCATGCCCATCTACGTGGCCAACTTCGTACTCATGGGATACGGCACCGGCGCGGTTATGGCCGTGCCTGCCCACGACCAACGCGACTTCGACTTTGCCAGCAAATACGGCCTGCCCCTCAAGGTGGTCATCCAGCCCAAAAAGGGCGACAAGATCGTGGTGGAGGAGCTGACCGAAGCCTACAGCGCCCCCGGCGTGCTGGACAATTCCGGCCAGTTCACCGGCATGGACAACGAGGAAGCCAAAAAGGCCATCACCGATTACCTGGGTGAAAAGAAACTCGGCAAGCCTACGGTCAACTACCGCCTGCGCGACTGGAACGTCAGCCGCCAGCGTTTCTGGGGCGCTCCCATCCCGGTCATCTACTGCGACGAGTGCGGCGCGGTACCGGTGCCGGAAAAGGACCTGCCCGTGGTTCTGCCCACGGACCTGAAGACCCGTCCCGACGGCCGTTCGCCCCTGCCAGAGACTGAATCGTTCGTGAACGTGGCCTGCCCCAAGTGCGGCAAGCCGGCCCGTCGCGAAACAGACACCCTGGATACTTTTTTCGAATCCAGCTGGTACTTTGCCCGCTACACCGATGCGCGCAACGAAACTGCCCCATTCGATCTGGACGCCCTCAAATACTGGTGCCCCGTGGACCAGTACATCGGCGGCATCGAACACGCCATTTTGCATCTGCTCTACGCCCGCTTTTTCGTCAAGGCGCTGCGCGACCTGGGCTACATGAACTACGACGAGCCCTTTGAAAGCCTGCTCACCCAGGGCATGGTCATCAAGGACGGCTCCAAGATGAGCAAGTCCAAGGGCAACGTGGTGGAACCCAGCGAAATGGTGCAGCGCTACGGTGCAGACACCACCCGCCTGTTCTCCCTGTTTGCCGCGCCGCCCGAAAAGGACCTGGACTGGAACGAAAAGGGCGTGGAAGGCTGCCACCGCTTCATCGGCCGCCTGTGGCGTCTGGTGGAGGACCTGGTCGACGTCATCGAGCCGAGCGCCGCCTGCGCCCCCGTCAGCGGAGAGCTTTCCGCCAAGGCCAAGGAAGTGCGCTGCAAGGAACACGAGACCGTGCGCAAGGTCAAAAACGACCTGGAACGCAACTACCAGTTCAACACCGCCATTGCCGCGGTCATGGAACTGGTCAACGATCTCTACCTTGCCAAGGACGAGCTGAAGGACGACGCAACGGGCCGCAAGGTGCTGTCCTCGGCCGTTGCTTCCATTCTGACCGTGCTCTCCCCCATGGTCCCGCACGTGTGCGAGGAACTCTGGAAGGCCGCCGGATACCAGGGCATGGCCTGCACGCAGCCCTGGCCCGAATACGACGAAAAAGCCATGGTCCGCGACGAGGTCACCGTGGTGGTGCAGGTCAACGGCAAGCTGCGTTCGCGCCTTACCGTTGCCGCCGACGCCTCCAAGGATGAAGTGGAAAAAATGGCACTCTCCGACGAAAACATCACCCGCCACACCGAAGGCAAGACCATCCGCAAGGTTGTTGTCGTGCCCGGCAAGCTGGTGAACATCGTCGCCAACTAAACGAAGAGACTCTCCGTCTTGAGGAATCGCATGCGACATACCTTTCCCTTCCGCACGACCCCGGCCGTCCTTATGCTGCTCGTTCTGCTGGCCGTTTCGGCCCTCGGCGGCTGCGGCTATCAATTCGTGTCTCAGGGCAAGGTGGCGCTGCCCGAGGACATCAAGACTCTGGCCATCAAAAGGGTCGACAACCCCAGCATGGAAACATGGCTGCCCGCCGAGCTGATCGCCCGTTTTCGTGACGAAATCACGAGCCGGGCGCAGCTCCGCTGGGTGGACAAGTCCGATGCCGACGCCCTGGTCTACATCGACATAGAATTCTTCGACGTGACCACGGCGGTAAGCGACGACAAGGGCCAGACCGAACAATACGTCGCCACCATCAAGGTCCGCGCCCGTATTCGCCGCCGTCTGACCAATGCAGAGGTGTGGGACTCCGGCTACAAGTACATTTCCGAACGTTTTCTGGCGTCCGACCAGCAGTCGGCCCGTCGCAAGGCCGTGGAACTGGCCGTGCGGCAAATCGTAGACTCCATGCAGAACGCCTACTGATCCGTTGGCAGGAGCACCATGTCCCGTCCCGGTTTCAATATTCTTGTCTGCCCTGATGCCGCCCTGCTCAAGCAGCGCATCGACGTTCTGCTCAAACAGGCGGGGGGCGGATATGACCAGCGCACCTACTGGGGAGACGACGACCTGCCCGATTCCTTCTGGCAGGACATCTCCTCGGTGAGCCTGCTGGGCGGAGCCAAGGCCGTTATCCTGCGCCATGTGGAAGCCATGGCCGAGGCACAGCTCAAGCAGCTTGTGCCGGTTCTTGGCGGCCCTGCGGGATGGCCCTTCCTGTGCGTGGAATCCGCCTGGGACCGCGGCAAGCCCAAGCTGCTCAAACGCCTCATCAAGCAGAAATTCTGGCTGGTGGCTGAAAAGCACGGCTGGATATGGACCTCCCCCGGACTGGACACCAAAAGCCTGCCCAACCATGTGACGGCCTGGGCCAAACAACAGGCCATCAACATTCCCCAGCCCGTTTTCCGCAAGCTCTGCTCCCTGCTGCCAGTGGATGCGGCGGCCCTGGGCTCTGAACTGGACAAGCTGGATCTGGTGCTGGGCGAACGCCGCGAACTGGAAATGACCGATCTGGAACTGCTGGCCCCTGTGCTGGAGCTGGACTTCTGGAACATGCTCGACGCCCTTACCCAGGGCCGGGCCACCATCGACGTATGGCGCGAGGTGCTGCGCGAACGGTCATCATCCTCGGACAACCTGCTTTTCCCCCTGCTTTCCAGCCTCACGCGCGAATGCCGCCTGCTGTGGCAGCTGATGCACGGCGAAGACGTTCGCCTGCCCCCCTGGCTCAAGGACAAAAAAATCGCCACTGCACAGCGCATGGGCCCCCACAAGGTGCGCGCCATGTTTACCCTGGCCCTGGAGGCCGACATGGGCGTGAAAACCGGCGAAAAGAGTGACACCCAGGCCCTGGAAAGTTTGGTGGCCGGACTCTGCGCCCTGTTTGCCGCGCCCGCTCCGGGTGCCCGCAGGCCATGAGTACGCCCCACTACCACGGACACCGCCAGCGTTTGCGCGAAAAACTGCAGCGCGATGCCAAGGCCCTGGAAGACTACGAAATTTTGGAACTTCTTCTTGGCCATGTGCTGCGCCGCGCAGACACCAAGCCCCTGGCCAAGGAACTGCTCGACCGCTTCGGCACCCTGCATGGCGTGTTCAACGCCGGGAAAGGCGAACTGGCGCAGGTCAAGGGCTTCGGCCCCTCGCTCGACCTTTTCTGGACCCTGTGGCGGGAAACATGGGCCCGTCTGCACGAGGCGCCCCTGCGCAAACGCGAAGTGATCAACCAGCCGCGTGATATCGCGGACATGGCCATGGCCCGACTGGGACCGTGCCGCTCCGAAGAATTCTGGGTGGCCCTTGTGGACAACAAGAACCGGCTGGTAGCCTGGGAATGCGTCAGTACGGGAACCGTGGACGAAGCCCCGGTCTATCCGCGCGAAGTGCTGAGCAAGGCCCTGCACTTTCAGGCCAGCGGCATCATTCTGGTGCACAACCATCCTGGCGGCGATCCCAAGCCCTCCAGCCAGGACATCGACCTCACGCGCCGCCTCATCCGCTCCGGACACGACCTGGGCGTGCGCATCCTCGACCATCTCATCGTTACCGACCGCACCTACTACAGCTTCCAAACCGAAGGCATGCTGTAAGCCGAAAGCGCTTCTCTTTTTCCCGCGCCTACTGTGGCTGGCGGCACGTCTGGCGTGTCACTGCGTTCGACCTTCCCTCTTTCCATAGAGCCTCTCAGCATGCCCAATTTCCAGAGGTCTTTTTCCGTGCAGTCAGGTGCGCTTGGCTTGTATCAGCCAGGCATCCAACGCCTATACTGTAATATCTATATGACAACCAAGCTGTCATATTGACAACATAGCTGTCATCTGCCATATTCCTGAAAACTGATATTGCAGGAGTACCTATGAACGCCCATACTTCCCCAAAGATCAAGGCAACGGCCCAGGATTCCCCGGGAATCCAGTTTATGCCTCCGAGGGCATTCACGCTCAGCCTGCTGGCTGGCATTATACTGGAGCTGGCTTTTCCCTGGCACCTTCCCCTGCCTTTTCTGCCGCTTTTAATCGGCGGGCTGGCAGTGTTTTGGGGAGGATTCTGGTTCATGATGTGGGGGCACACCCGCTTCCAAAACCTGGGAGTGAATGTGAAGACCAACCGCCCGGCCCAGTCCCTTGTGGTGCAGGGAGCGCATCGATACAGCCGCAACCCCATGTATGTGGGGTTTCTTATGATCCTTATCGGTATTGGCCTGGCCGCCCGCAGCGGCTGGTTGCTGCTGGATTTCCTGCCCCTGGCGGCGTATCTTCGCCTGTACGTGATTCCACGCGAGGAAGCCTACCTGCAGCGCAGGTTCGCTGAAACCTATACCCAATATTGCCAAAAGGTGCGTAGATGGCTGTAGACGACGACAAGAGAGGGCACCCCACCGGAGCCGCCCTGCATGATCTGTTCAGGGAAGTTTTTCATCTTCAGGCGATTCTTGCGGAAGCCATGGACGCGGTCCATGAGCAAAGCGGAATGCGCACCTCGCATAAGCGTGTTGCCGAGGTGGTGGACCGGCAGAAGACGGCTACGGTGCCGGATGTAGCTGCCGAATTGAACGTATCCAGACAGTTCGTGCAGACGGTGTGCAACGAATTGAACGCCCAGGGGCTGCTCGAGTTCAAGACAAACCCGAGGCACAAACGGTCGAAGCTGGCAGAGCTTACCGATACGGGGCGTACGGCCCTGTACACCTCCCGCGAACAGGAAAACAAAATTATCGAAGAACTCCTGCCGGGCCTGGATGCAGCGGCCATCGGCCAGGCTGCCGCATTGCTGCGCAGGCTGCGAGAACGCATGGAGGGCCATCCCTCCTAGCCGCCTACGCCTGTAATACCAAGTCGAGTCACCGGGACATGGCGCAGGGGCACAACTGGCAGGGCAGAGGGTACAGCTCTATCACTCCAAAACAATATCCAAATTCGCCAGCAGGGAAACGGCCTCGGGCAAGGAAAAAACCGTCTTCTTCAAGGTGTTGGTTTCCGCATTCATGTAATAATTCCGCGACGTGGCAAAATTCGCATAACTCAAATCCGCCTGATGGAACTGGCATTGCCCCAGCTCGCACTCATCGAACACCGCACTCTTCAACCTGACATTGGAGAATTGGGCCTCCCGCAGATCGCACGACAAAAATTTATATTGGGAGAGGTTCATGTCTGCGAACACATTATTCCTCATAATGCAGCCACTATAGGACGCGGATAAAAATCCCCCTGTTCCGCTCCAGTCCACGCCCACCATTTTGCAGTCTGTAAATTTCACCCAGGTGAAGAGAGACCCGACGATTTCCATGAGCGACAAATTGCACTGCACGAATCTGCATTCATCAAACGCGCAGTCCACCAGCCGGGCAGACTGAAAATCCACATTTTGAAAGGTGCACTTGTAAAACGAGACGCCTTCGACCTCTTCATTGCACGCGGTATGGTCAAAGGTCTCATTATCAAAGCTGTCGCTTCCGGAAAAATCCATTGCGTTTTCCACGCCACCTTCTTTGGTTGTTCACAGCAAAAGGCAAGTCGTCCAGGCGGGCACACTCCGGCGCATCCTCTTCCAGACTCCAAGCCGCTATTTTTTCTCGGAATCAGCCCCGCGCAGCGCTTCGCCGCCGTTCAGAAATTCCTCGTACGATGCGCCCCAGTCGCGCATCTGCTCCAGAATCGGAATAAGGCTCCGGCCCATTTCCGTTAGCGAATATTCCACCTTGGGCGGAACCACGCGGAACACCTCGCGGTGCACCAGACCGTCCGTTTCCAATTCGCGCAGCTGCTTGGTCAGCATCCGTTCGGTCACCTCGGGGATGGTCCGACGCAATTCCCCAAAGCGAAGCGCCTTTTCCTGCGACAGATGCCATAAAATAACCGGCTTCCACTTGCCGCCTATGACCAGGAAGGCCAGTTCAAAAAAACATTGGTATTTTCTGCCATTCAGAATTTTTATTGGACAAACGCTCAACTGTCTTCCCCATTGCTATACTTTTTGTAAGTACCATACAAAAAAGTTGGTACTTGCTCTGAAACGAGATAAGGGTATGGTATGCCATCTAACAACGTCAAGTCTGGAGGAAGCCTCATGTACGCAATCGCAATAAACGGTAGCCCCCGCAAAGGCGGCAACACGGAATGCATGCTCAACCATGCCCTTATACCCCTGGCCGAAGCAGGCTGGGAAACACGTCTTATCCAGGTTGGCGGACAGCCTGTGCGCGGCTGTATGGCTTGCAACAAGTGTGCAAAAAACCAGGACAAACACTGTGCCATCACCACGGACATGTTCAACGAGGTCATGGACGAAATCGTCCGCGCCGATGCCGTCATCATCGGTTCCCCCACTTACTTTGCGGACCTGACTGCGGAAGCCAAGGCCGTGCTCGACCGCGCGGGCTATGTGGGCCTGTCCAACGGCGGCCTGCTTGCGGGCAAGATAGGCGCGGCCGTGGCTGTTGCCCGGCGCGGCGGTGCCGTACCGGTCTTCGACAGCATCAACCATATGTTTCTTATGAGCGGAATGATAGTTCCCGGCTCCACCTACTGGAACATGGGCATCGCCCTGCGCCGCAAGGACGTTCTGGAAGATGCCGAGGCACTCGCCAACATGACCAACCTGGGCCAGACCATCGCCTGGCTGGGCGAGGCCATCAAACCCAAACTGGGCTCCTTTCCCAAGGCCACCTTCTAGTGTGCTGTCCCCCAATTTTTAGGAGAAGCACTACCTGAAAAGCGCTGTTTTCAGGCTGCTCACGCCGCCAAAAGCTGCGCATGGCGGACTATGCCCCACCATAACGTGCCGCGCATACTGCGGCAGATATAAAGAGACTCATTTAAAGGACACAAGCCAGCCATGAATCTTATACAAGTAGACGCTGAAAAATGCGTCCAATGCGGAAAATGTATCCGGGCCTGCCCAGCCTACGTACTGGCCATGGAGGGCGACCTCCCCGTGGCCGTTGCGCCCGAGAGCTGCATACGGTGCGGCCACTGCTCCGCCATCTGCGACCAGGACGCCTTGGTCAACACCCTCTGCCCCCCGGAAGGCCAGCCCCTGCTGGAAGACTTCCCGGTGCTGGATGCCGAAAAAGCGGAACTGTTCCTGCGTTCCCGGCGCTCCATCCGCTGCTACAAAAAAAAGCCGATTTCCCGCGAAGAACTGACGCGGCTTGTAAACATCGCCCGGTTTGCGCCCACTGCCAGCAACACCCAAAACATTGCCTACCATGTGGTGGACAACAAGGAACTGCTGGCTCAGATTGTGGAATCGGTCATCGTCTGGATGGAAAAGGAAATCGAATCGGGCCAGCCCTTTCACCCCTCCCTGCCGGGCCATGTGCGGGTGTACAGGTCACAGAGGCAGGAGCCCATTTTCCGCGGCGCCCCCCAGCTGGTTGTGGCCACGGCCCCCAAGACCCTCCGCACCAGACGCGACAACACGGTCTTCTGCATGGCCTACATGGAACTGTTCGCGCCTTCGCTCGGCCTGGGCAGCTGCTGGGCCGGACTGTTCGAGCTGTATGTGAGGTCCAACCGGGAATACATCGAGTCGCTTCTGTCCGTCCCTGAGGAAAGGGAAATCACCGGAGCGGTCATGGTCGGGTATCCTGTAAACAAGTATCCTCGCCTGGTGGACAGGGACCCGCTGGACATCCATTGGGTCGACTAGTGTGATGTCCGCAAAATACGCAGACGTATTTTGCGGAGGACCGCGACCTGAAAAATGCGATTTTCCGGTACGCTCACACCGCCTTTGGCGGTGCATGGTGGGCTTTGCCCCCATGTGTCGTGCCGCTCGTTCTGCCGCATGCATAATGATGCGGATTTGACGGACGCGACACTAGCCCCAAAACATCCCGCCCCCCAACCACCCAAAAAAAATAAAAAACTCCCGGACATGCCTCACAGCGTATCCGGGAGTTTTTACATGGCCAATCATGTCCGCATTTTCATTGGAGCCCCAGCAGCGCGTCATTTCCATTCATTGCATTCAAAAGACAGGAATACACGCGGCACCTCACCAGGGCAGCCATGCGCCGCCCAAGACATAACTCGGGCGGACAACAGAACATTAACTGATAAGCGCCCGCCACGCGCCCCACTGACAAATGCGCAGGGCAATGGCCTCGTATCCGTCTTCGCAGGGATGTGCGCCGTCACCGGCCTTGAGGGCATCCGCATACTCGGGAGTATCGGAGAGCGAGATATGCATGGGCAGGTAGGGCACGTCCAAGTCCTTGCATACTCCGCCGAACGCGCTGGACAACGCGGCAACCTGTGAATCCTTTTCCGGGTCCAGCACGGGAAACGGGCCTATGACCACGGTGGGGCACGTTGCGGAAGCGGTCTTTACAAACTGCCGCGCGGCCAGAATGGTCTTGTCCGCGTCGATATTGTTCATAACGTCGGCCACACCGAAGTTGAGGATAAAGCCGGACGGTTCGTCCCCCGCAATGCGGGCCGCAGCTTCCGTGGGCCAGCGGTCCTTGATCCGTTCCAGGATGTCGGCACGTACCCCCATGTTGTACACGGTAAGGTCGTAACCGGCCCCTTTGGCCCAAAGAGCCAACCGTCCGGGCCAGCCCAGACATTTTTCATCGCCGGTCCCCAGGGTGAGGGAATCGCCGAAACAACAAATACGCATATTCAATCCTCCAAAGCATGTTGTCTGCCAAAGCATGTTATCTGTAAATCTGGTAGGGGTTGCAATAAAGACCGTCTTTCCCTCGGCACAGGAAAAGCGGCGGGAACTTAGGCTACACGCCGCTCTTCGGCAGCCAGATGGTGGCAAGGGCCAGCAGGCCGAAGGCAATAATAACCAGAGCGGAAATTTTATGCACCGTGCCCAGCCGATGGGCCAGCTTGTCCCGCAGGTAGGGGCCGCCAAAGGCAATGGCCAGCCACCACAGCCCGGAACCGCAGAACACGCCCAAAACCAGGGATATGCCGTGGATCAGCCCGCCGCCGGGCTGCCCCAGGCCAAGACCTGCGAAAATCACGGCAAAGGCCAGGATGGTCATGGGGTTGGCCAGGGTGAGAAAAAACGTGGACATGAACGATCCGGCCATGTGGCGGGAGGACTGCTCCGGGATGAAATGCGGGACTTCCTTTTCCACATACATGCGGCTGCCGATACCAACCAGGAACCCGCCGCCCACAAGCTTGAGCCAAAAGGCGTGGCCGGTCAGAAACGAGGACACCACGGTCAGCCCCATGGCCGCCACCAGCCCGTACAGGCTGTCGCCCAGAGCCGCCCCAAAACCCGATGCCAGTCCCATGCGCACGCCACCGGTTACGGCGCGTTGCAGGCACAGCAGCCCAACCGGGCCAACAGGCATGGCAATGGTGACGCCCACGACCATTCCCTTGAGGAACAGCACAAGGGGATGAACCCACAAATCCCACATTCCGGCGCTCCCAGGGACACAAATTAGAACGAAAATTCAACCAGGAAAAAACAACACCCCAGAATACTCAGTCCGCTCTGCGCTTGCCGGTCATTTCCTGGATGCGCAGCTTGAGCACGAGCATACGGCCCAGGTATTTTTCCTTGTAGTTGCAGTCACAGGGCGGATAAGCCGCCATAAGCACGTCCAGCCCTTCGCGTATGGCGTCCACATCGCGCAGGATGACCACCTGCCCCCGTCCCATCACGCTTTCATAACGCATGGTGTAGTCGCAGGCATTGTCTCCCGTAACCAGCTCCTCGTGCAGGACCACGGAAAAGGCCACATTCCTGTCACGTTCCAGGCATTCGACTTTTTTGCCTTCGGATGCGCAGTGCATGTACAGGCAGCCGTCCGCATAGGCATAGTTGAGAGGTACGACATACGGATACCCGTTGTCGTTCACGGCCAGGTGACAAATTCTGCCCCGCCGCAGCATATCCTCCACCTCATGGAGGTCGAACACTCCGCGCTGTTTCAGCCGCATGGAAATCTCCCTTTCTTCTTTCAATCCTGCACAAGCCTGTCCAGCAGGCCGAACAGAAGTTCCCGCCCCTGCAAAGCAGAGACGTTGCGACGCAGGGTTTCCACATCCTGTACATACGTGCCGGGACGCAGATCATCCGCACAATTTTCCAACAGCCGCTCAATGGATTCGGGCGTGCATTCCAGATGAAACTGCAGCCCTACGCACGTTTCCCCCAGGCTGAAGCCCTGTACCGGGCAGCCGGGCGTGGAAGCCACAACAATTGCCCCCCGGGGCGGCAAGGCAACCATGTCACCGTGCCAGTGCATGGCGTCGAACGTTTCGGGAAAACCGCTCATTGCCGAGGCACGCCGGGCATCGGGTGCAAGCTGCACCGGAAAAACGCCTATTTCGCGTTCCGACGAGCGGTCCACTTCGCCGCCCAGAGCGTCGGCAATAAGCTGTGCCCCAAGGCAGATGCCTAAAACCTTCTTTCCCCGGGCAACGGCCATTTTGATAAGCTGCTTTTCCCATAGCAGAAAAGGGTAGCGGTCTGCATCCGTCACGCTCATGGGACCGCCCATGATGACCAGCAGATCGAAATCCTCCGGCCGGAGTTCCCGGCCGCCTTCCCAACACAGGGTGCGGCTCAGATCGTGGCCCCGCTCTTTGGCCCATTCGCCTATCAGGGCCTCGTTTTCAAAGGGTACGTGTTGCAACACATTCACGCGCATGCTCTCTCTCCTTGCACCGGTCCGCTGGCTGGCCTAATGTAGCCCATGCCCCGACCGCTATTGAATATAAATACATGCCGCAAACCGACATGAACCGCAAATTTTCCGTCATCATTCCCGTTTTCGGCGAGGCGGACGGCATAAACGCCCTGCTCGCCCATGTGCAGGCCATTGCCCCGCACGGAACGCAGATTGTGGTGGCGGACGGCCATCCCGAACATACCACGCTGGCGGCTATAAGCAACTTTCCCGAGGTCGTCCGCTGCGCCGCGCCCAAAGGACGGGCCGTGCAGATGAACGCGGGCGCGCATACGGCCGAGGGCGAAATTCTCCTTTTTCTGCATGCGGATACCCGCCTGCCCTGCGACGCCTTTGCCGTAATGAACGCCGCAATCGACGCGGGCCACCCGGCCGGAGCCTTCGACCTGTGCATCGACGCGCCCGGTCCGCTCTTCGCCCTCATGTCCCGTCTCTCCAGCCTGCGCAGCCGCCTGACGCGCATTCCCTACGGCGACCAGGCCCAATTTTTCCGCCGCGATATTTTCGACCGATTGGGCGGCTACCCGGAACTTCCGCTCATGGAAGACGTGGAAATCATGCTTCGCCTCAAACGGTTGGGCCTGCGCCCGGCCATTTCCCGGCGGGCCGTGCTCACCTCGGCCCGGCGCTGGCAAAAAGAGGGCGTGTGGTCCTGCACACTGCGCAACTGGACCATAGCAACCCTGTATTACCTGGGCGTGTCCGCGTCCAGACTGGCGAGGTTCTATACATGACGCGCCGACAGATTCTTTTTTTCGTCAAATTTCCGGAGCCGGGCAAGGTCAAGACCCGCCTGGCCCGCAGCCTGGGGGACAAAACAGCGGCCCGGCTGTACGCCGCCTTTGTGGACGACATGATAAACATGCTCCAAAAGACCCGCACGCCCGTGGCCGTGCACTTTGCCCCGCCCGAAATGCAGCAGGCCATGCGCCGCTGGATGGGGCCGGCCATGCCTTTGGTGTCGCAAAGCGGCGCAGACCTGGGCGAACGCATGCACACCGCCTTTGCCCATGCCTTTACGCTGGGGGTGGACCAGGCCGTACTGCTGGGCAGCGACCTGCCCGACCTGCCCCACCAAAACATCGAGGCCGCCTTCAAAGCCCTGGATAGCCACGACTGCGCCCTGGCACCGGCCGGAGACGGAGGCTACCACCTTATAGGCTGCAACCGGGACAGTTATTCCCCCACTGTTTTTCAGAACATCACCTGGAGCACTCCGCAGGTGTTTGCCCAGACCATGCAGCGCATGGACGAGGCGGGTCTGTCCTGCGCCCGGCTGCGCGAGTGGCCGGATATTGACACGATGGACGACTTGAACCACTTTCGGGAGCGGTTGCGACAACACCTGGACCACGGACGCAGCATCGTCCCGGCCACATTTTCCATTCTGAACGAAATATTTTAACACGCACCGCCCCGGAGCACTGCCGCATGGCCCCGACTTCCGCAGCAATTGCAGGCCGCAAACCGCGCCTTCTGTATATGACGCCCAACGAATGGGTATTTTGGATGCATCGCCGCGAACTGGCCATGCAAGCCATGGAACGTGGCTTCGAGGTCCACATCATCACCCCGCCGGGCAAGCATCGGGCCGAGTTTGAAAAAGCGGGCTTTCACTACCATCCCATCCGGCTGCACCGCAAAAGCGTGAACCCGCTGCTGGAGCTGGTGGCGGCCTGGGATACCTGGCGCATCATGCGCCGCGTCCGGCCCGACATCGTGGACCTGCGCGCGCTCAAGTCGCACCTATACGGCGGTCTTTCCGCCCTGGCCTGCGGAACACAGCGGATATTCTGCGCCGTCACCGGCCTGGGCACCCTGTTTTTGTCCAACGCGCTACGCCACAGCCTGCCCCGCCGCATCATTGCCGTGCCCTTTGGCCTGTTTTTGCGCGGCAATCCCCGCGTGACCTTTCTGCTGGAAAATCCGGACGACCGCGACGAGTTCACGGCGCGCGGCATGGCCGCCAAGGAGCAATGCGTGGTCATGCATGGCACGGGCGTGGACATCACCCGCTTTTCCCCGGCACCAGAACCGGAAGCAGGCCCGGATGTTCCCGTCATCGTCGAGACCCACTGCCGCCTTATCCGCGACAAGGGGGTACGCGACCTGATGGTGGCCGCCCGCATTCTGAAGGAACGCGGCGTTCCCTGCCACTTTCGGCTGGCAGGCCAGCCCGATACGGGCAATCCATTTCCCATCTTCGAGGACGAACTGCGCGACTGGCAGGAGCAGGGCCTTGTGGAGTGGCTGGGATATGTGGAGGACACGCCGAACTTCATCCGCCAGGCGCATATTTCCTGCCTGCCCTCCTACCGGGAGGGAACCCCGGTGGGGCTGATGGAGGCCGCGGCCTGCGCCCGCCCCATCATCACCACGGACGCCCCTGGCTGCCGCGAAACCGTGGTTGCCCACGGCCCCCACGCCAACGGCCTGCTTGTGCCCCTGCGCAATCCAGAAGCCCTGGCCGATGCCTTGGAAACCCTGGCCCGCGATCCGCAAAAACGGCAGGCCATGGGACGTGCCAGCCGCAAACTGGCCGAAGAGAAATTCGATGCGGCCCGACTCTGCACCGCTATTCTGAACCTGTACGAACACAGCCTGCCCGAAATATTTCCGCCCGATTCACCAAATTCTGGCCGAAAATCGCCGGGCAGTCCGGAGAACGACTTATGAGTGCCACAGATTCCCGCTCCCCCCGCGTCCTGGTTACGGGCGCCAACGGCTTTATTGGCCGCCCCCTGTGCAAAATCTTAGACCAGCGCGGCTTCAAGGTACGTGCGGCCATGCGGTCGCCCCAGGCCGTGGAGGGTGCGTCCCAGGTGGTCATCGGCGACATCAGCGGTTTTACAGGCTGGAACGAAGCGCTCTCGGGCGTGGACACGGTCATCCATCTGGCGGGCCGGGCGCACATAATGGACGACACGGCCGCCGATCCCATGGCCGAATACCGGCGCATCAACCGCGACGCCCTGGTACGCCTGGCCGAAAGCGCCTCGCGCCAGCAGGTACGGCGCATCGTCTTTGTCAGCACTATCAAGGTGCTGGGCGAGGCCACCAATTCCACCCCGTTTCGCCACGACTCGCCAGCCGAGCCGGTCGATCCCTACAGCCGCAGCAAGGCCGAAGCCGAAGACGCCCTGAAGGAAATTTGCGCCACAACGGACCTGGAATACACCATTGTCCGCCCACCCCTGGTCTACGGACCGCACGTACGGGCAAATTTTCTGCGCCTGCTCAAACTGGCCCGTAACCTGGGGGCCAACCCCTTTGTGCTGGTGCGCAACCGCCGCAGTCTGGTTTCCGTAACCAACTTGGTCGATGCCCTGTGCACCTGCGCGGTCCATCCCAATGCAGCGGATCAGACATTTCTGGTCAGCGACGGCAGCCCTGTTTCCACGGGCGAACTGCTCTCTGTGCTGGCGCGGGCCATGAACCGCAAAACCCTGCCCCTGCCCGTGCCCTCGGCCATGTTCAAGCTGGCTGGCTCCATGGTGGGCAAAACAAAGGAAATCGACCGCCTGCTCGGTTCGCTGGTTGTGGACGACTCCCACCTGCGCAACCAACTGGACTGGACGCCGCCCCAGACGTTCCAGCAAGGTGCCGAGGAAACCACGGCCTGGTTTCTGAAAGAAAAGGACGCGTAATGGCCGGATTTACCGTCTACCTTCCCATCATTCTCGGTTCGCTGCTGGCCCTGTTCATTGCGCTGATGGCGACCGGCCATGTGCTGCGCTATGCGCGCAAGGAATTGCTCGATACGCCCAACCAGCGGAGTTCGCACACCACCCCCACCCCCACGGGCGGCGGACTTGGCTTTCTGGTGGGATTTTTTATTGCAGGGCTGGCCGTAGCCATGTTCAGCCCGTCCATGGCCGTTACCGACCCGTTTTCCCTGCTGTTTCTCTGCCTGCCCCTGGCTATTACCGGATTTATCGACGACAAGCGGGGCCTGCCCCGCAGCCTGCGCTACGGCGTGCAGCTTGCCACGGCAGCCATTGCTGTCTGCTGGTGCGGCGCACCCGTACTTCCCGCCCAGCCGGAACTGACCTCCCTGCCCGGCTACGGCACGGCCTGGGTCATCCTCTCGTGGGTGCTGGTGGGTATCGCCATTACCGCGGTCGTCAATTTCACGAATTTCATGGACGGCATGGACGGCTTTGTGGGCGGCATGTGCGCGCTCATCTTCGGGTTCTGCGCCCTGTGGTCCGGCCATACCATCTGGTGGCTGCTGGCCGCGGCCCTGGTGGGGTTCCTTTTCTGGAACTGGCACCCGGCAAAAATATTCATGGGCGACGTGGGCAGCACCCCGCTGGGGCTGTTCGTGTGCATCGCCCTGCTGACCCAACAGCGGGGACAGGTTCCCCCGGCCTGGCAGCTGGCCGTGCTGCTGCCCATGCTGGGCGACGCCATGTACACGCTGATCCGCCGGGCCATTCGCGGGGACAATATTTTC
Organism: Desulfovibrio sp. 7SRBS1; assembly: GCF_049723905.1. Classification (NCBI taxonomy): domain Bacteria; kingdom Pseudomonadati; phylum Thermodesulfobacteriota; class Desulfovibrionia; order Desulfovibrionales; family Desulfovibrionaceae; genus Desulfovibrio; species Desulfovibrio sp. 7SRBS1. The sequence goes on from NZ_JBJKFD010000001.1 coordinate 1,857,254, forward strand.
CAGGCCCACCACAGCCACATCTACCAACGGCTGATGCGTTCGGGCCTATCGCACTCCAAGGTCGCGGGCGGATACATCATCCTGACCCTTATCTGCGGCCTGCTGGTGACCTTCAACCAGCAGCTGGGAGGCATCGCAGCCCTGGGGCTGTGCATGGTCGCCATGCGGGGCGCGGAAATGCGCATCGCCCGAAAAAAGGTCCCGTTCGCACCGGGTGAATAGACGTAAAAAAAAGGAAGCGAGGGGAAACCTTTTAAAAAAGGTTCTCCCCTCGCGCTCCCCTTCCAAAATTTTTCAACATTGTTCGTAAAATATTTCTTTTCCACCTGCCCACTTCCACGGGCCGAACAAATTTTGTTCCCGGCAAGGCGCAGTTTGCTTCTGACAGGGGGCTCAAAAAGGTGCGAGAGCAAGGCGCAAGGCAAACTCAAGACCGACGCGTATTTCCTGATACGCGAGGATTTGAGTTTGCCTAAGCAACGAAGCTATCGAGCCTTTTTCGGCAGCCTCAGTGGTGCTTTGCTCCTGCAAAGGTGAAAGGCTCCGTCGCAACAAACTGATCGCTCACCTCGCCCACAAACGAATACTTGTGATCCACAGTCAGCTTTTTCACCCCGCTTCCCTTGGAAAAATCCAGCTTCTTCAGGTCGATGCTGATGGTGTTCCAGCCATAGGCGGAGTCGAAGTAGTACACGCGGTGGCCATTATCGGCCACGGTGCGCCACACCGTATAGAACACGGGAGATTTGGCGTCTCCACTGACGCCAAAGGGCACGGACAGATTGCGCATGACCGAAAACATGTCGGTCACGGCCTGCCGGACGGATTCCGGTTTGGGCAGCCGCGCCTCGTAAAATCCGCCCCGAACAAACCGGTCCGTGGAGCCGGAGGAACCGGGCAGAAAGGAGTGTCCGCCCTCTTTTTTCCAATAATCCGCCAAGGCAAGCTGCTTGTCGTAAGGCGGCGAGTTGGTCACCACCTTGTAGTCTTTGCTGTGATAAATCTGGAGCGTGCCGTGGATAAACTCGAAAATAGCGGAATCGCCGCTGGCATCGGACAGGACAAAATGCAAGGCCGGGAGACGGGAACCGGAGCCGGGAATGGGCGGGCCAGCAATCTGAATCTTCGGGTGGCTGGCGTCGCGCATGGCCTGTACGGCCTCGTCCACACTGGCGAAGTTGTCCAAGAGGTACTGCACAAAAATGGAATACGACATTCCCGGCCGGGTCACGTCGCGCTTGCCGTAGTCGGATTCGGAAAGATTGAGCAGCCCTGCGGACAGCCCTTTTTCGTTCAGTCCGTCCGTGGTCACGACATCGAACCCCGTGGTTATCACGCTGCCGTATTTGGAGGTCCAGCGGACGGGATTCTCCGCCACGGCTCCGCTACGCTGCATGCCGCGCGGAAAGGCCCAGATATTGGAATGTATTTCCTCGTACCAGTCCATGGTGCGTCCGGTAAGAACACCGCCTTGGTTCTGCCCGTTTCCCTCGTACACGTGGACCACACGGGAGCAGGCCAAGGCATCCCCGCCAAAGGCCCCGCTGCATAAAAGGGCCGCAAGCAACCCCATGAAAATCCTGTACATATAGTGTCTCCTTGCGCATTCAGTCTCGTTTTGCCCCTATAGTCCCGGGCAGACAGAGGAGTCAACGCCCCAATGCCGGTCGCTCTCCCCCCAGGCCCTCCCGCCGCAAAACAAAAACAATTCCGTCACTTATTCGCTTTACTTTGCACGGTCTTTTTCCCTACCATCTCCGCATGCTTGTTCGTGCCGCACACCATCTGCTTTCCCCGCTGGGCACAGCCTACGGCTGCATCATGCGAATGCGGGAACGTCTGTACGCCAAAGGCGTGTCCAAATCCTGGACGCCCTGGCGCCCGCCCGCTCCCTGCGTGTCCGTGGGCAACATCGCCATGGGCGGTACGGGAAAAACCCCGCTGACCGCCTGGATTCTGCAACATGCCGCCCAATGCGCGGTGACTCCGGCCTGCCTTACACGCGGCTACCGGGCAAAGCCGCCCGAACTGCCGTATAGGGTCCGCACGGACAGCAACCCGGCCCATTCCGGGGACGAACCCCTGCTGCTGGCCCATGCCTGCCCGCAGGCGCACATCCTGGTGGACCCCAAACGAACCCGCTCCGGCCGCTATGCGGCCAGCCACCTGCACCCCGGACTGTACGTTCTGGATGACGGATTCCAGCACATGGCCGTGGCCCGCGACCTCAACCTGGTGCTGTTGCGGCCCGAAGACCTTACCCGCGACTGGAACCGCGTATTCCCGGCCGGATACTGGCGGGAGTCCGCTTCTGCCCTGCGCCGGGCCGACGCCTTCTGCATTAAGGCCGAACCGGAGATGTTCCACGCCTTGGGCGGGCTCATCACCGACCACCTGCAACCATTCGGCAAGCCTGTTTTCGGCTTTCATCTGGAAGGGCGCGACCTTATAAACCTTTGTACAAACAAAACCATTGCCAACTTGGACAATGCGCCTTATCTCTTCGCCGCAGGCATAGCGCACCCGGATCAGGCCGCGGACACAGCAACAAAATTTCTGGGCAAAGCCCCGGAAGCGATTCAATCCTTCCGCGACCACACGAATTTCAATTCCGACGACCTGAACCGCCTGACGCAACACGCCGAAAAATCCAGCGCCGCGCATGTAGTGGTAACAGAAAAAGACGCCGTCAAAATCGCACATCATCTTCCGCAAAAGACAGCATCCGCCACTTTCCCCAACATCTGGGCCTTGCGCACGCAGGTCGTTTTTTCGGGCCTTATGTTCGGCCCGGACGGATTTTCACAATTTTTCACAGGCTGGCTGCAAGCCGCCAAGGAACATTTCGCATGAGCAAAAAGAAAAAACGCTCGGACTCTGCACCGCAAGACCAAAAGAGCTCCCCCCAAAAAAGCTCCAAGAAAAAAGGAGCCCACGGCAAAGAACAGGAGCCGGTTGTGGACGAACGGTCCGTGCTCCGCGTTTTCAAATCCCGCCAGAAGCCTCTGACCATGTCCGAGATTATGCGCGGACTGAAAGTACATAAAAAAGAAAAGCAGCACATATTGCACATCCTCAACAGCCTCTCCGACCAGGGCAAGGTGCTGCGCACCCGCAGTGCCTGGGGGCTTACCGAGTCCATGAGCCTGTGCAAGGGCACCTTGCAGGTGCAGCGCTCCGGGGTCGGCTTCGTTATTCCCGAAGACAAGCGTCGGCGCGACATCTTTGTAAGCCCGCGCGACTTCAACGATGCCTGGCACGGCGACAAGGTCGTGGTGGCCCTGACCCGAGAGGCCGGAAAACGTCACGCCGAAGGCCGCATCGTGCGTATCATTTCGCGCTCCATGAAGCGCATGCCCTGCCGCGTCATCAAGCAGCTGGGGCAACAGTACTACCTGTGCCAGCCCTCGGACGTACGCCAGACCGCCAGCTTCATGGTGGAGCAGCCAGAGGACCAGCCCGAACTCAAGCCCGGCCAGATCGTGGTGGTGGAACCCGTCGAAAAGCTGGACCGCGAGCTGTGGAACGGCGAAGTGATTGAAAACTGGGGCGACGAATTCGACGTGACCGTGCAGGAGCATATGGTCAAGCTGAACCACAACGTGCCCTCGGAATTTCCCCAGGCCGCCTTGCAGGAAGCCGCCGCGTATCCGCCCGACCCCACCGAGGAAGACTTCGCCCACCGCAAGGACTTGCGCGAAATTCCTTTCGTCACCATCGACGGCGCCCGGGCCCGCGACTTTGACGACGCCGTGTACGTGGAGCGCCTTGGGCAGAACGGCTACCGCCTGTGGGTGGCAATTGCCGACGTAAGCCACTATGTGCGCCCCGGCAGCGCCCTGGACAAGGAAGCCTACGAGCGCGGCAACTCCTACTATTTTCCGCGCTCCGTGGAGCCCATGTTTCCCGAGGCCCTTTCCAACGGATTGTGCAGCCTCAATCCCAACGTGGACCGGCTGGCCGTGGTCGCCACCATAGACTTCGACGCCAACGGCATACCCGGCGAAACCGACTTCTGCACCGCCGTCATCCGCAGCCACGCCCGCCTTACCTATGCCCAGGTCAACCGGGCCGTAATCCTCAAGGAACAGGAAGAGCGCGAAACCCTCGCCCCGGTGCTGGAACATCTGGAGCTGGCCGAAGAGCTGGCCCGCAAGATCCACGCCCAGCGTTCGGAGCGCGGCAGCCTGGACTTTGACCTGCCCGAACCGGAAATACTTTTCAATATCTACGGCGAAACCAGGGACATCCGCCCCAAGGCGCGCCATTTCGGCCACCAGATCATCGAGGAATTCATGATTGCGGCCAACGAGGCCGTGGCCGAACGGCTGGAAGGCATTGGCCAGCCCCAGCTTTTCCGCATCCACCCGGAACCGGACCAGGAAAAGCTGCGTTCGCTGTTCAAAATCATGTCTAAGACCGAACTGGGCATGGGCCTGCCCCAGGAACCGGAACCGCGCGACATCCAGGTGCTGCTGCAAAAGGCCGAGGGCACGGATGCCGAATACATGGTAAGCCGACTGGCCCTGCGCACCATGATGCAGGCCAAATATTCACCGGTAAACGAGGGCCATTACGGACTGGCAAGCACCTGCTATTGCCACTTCACCTCGCCCATCCGGCGCTATGCGGACCTGACCATCCACCGGGCTTTGAAATATTCCATGGGCGACCTTCCCGAACGTCCGGACAGCTTCAAGAAGCTGCTGGTTGTGGGCAACCACATCAGCGCCACGGAACGCACCGCCATGGAAGCCGAGCGGGAAATCCTCAAGCGGCTGACCGTGCTCTTTTTGCAGGACCATGTTGGCGAGGAATTCACCGGCGTGGTCAACTCCGTGGCCGAGTTCGGATTTTGGGTGGAACTCAAGGAAGTGATGGCCGAAGGGCTGGTGCGCGTCTCCACGCTGAACGACGACTACTACTCGCTGTTCCAAGAGCATCAGGCCCTGGTGGGACAACGCACGGGCCGTTCCTTCAAGCTGGGGCAAAAGGTCAAGGTACGTCTGGAAGACGCCAACATGGCGCTTCTGGAAGTGGACCTGCGGCTGGTGGATTAAGGCCTGCCTAAGATAAGAAAAAAGCAAAACGCCGTGGTGCTTTGGTACTACGGCGTTTTGCTTAGAAAAACTTATTTCTTTTTTGGATTGTAATAAAAAACATCAAGCAAAGCCGCTCTACCTTCCCAGATCTTCCTTTCTTCTTTATTTTTAGGACGTTCCGAATTCCACCATGCACAATCCATTACTCGCTCAACGACTTCATCCCAGTAGTTATTGAGATTGATTCGGTTTGGAGGAATCCCGAAGTCTGCACAAAACCCGTCTTTATTGGCCCCACTTAAGCACAAAAAATAATCTGGCCGTTTCATTGCCAACAAACGAGTCCCAGTGCCAAGGGATTCTGAAGAAAACAACTCTTTAAATTTACTTGCAAAGATAGAATATTGTTTTTTAGAAACTTTCCCAGAAGATGGAATCGCATCAAGCGCTTCTGAGATTGCAATATTATTTTTTCCTATTTCTTTTTGAAAATTTGTAGCCCTCATCATACGTCCAAAGTAATCCCATTTTTCCTTTCCTTCATTCCCCACGCGTGACACTCCTGCAATATTTTGCCGAGTTTCAGAATCAAGTTTAACAAATTTATTTTTTTTAAAAATACTCCTTGCATCATTCAGAACATTCATACGTATTTTAAAATCTAAATTGGGATCATTCTTTACCTCAAGAAGATATTCTTCCCAGGAAAGTTCACAAATCGGATTTTCTCGAGTTCTCTTTTTATCCCCATATCCACCTTGGAGATCCCGCCTACGTAAATAAGCTTTTCTCCAAGCACTTCGATATTTATTAATTCCTTGTTTGGTCAATTTCATGCCCTTTGAAAACACCTCATCAAAATAATCATTTTTCATCTCTCCGAATTCAAATTCATCATTTTCATCATCCAAAAGTGCAGCACACTCATCATTTCGAGAAAATGCCGCTGAAGTAAAATTCGCACTTCCAATTATACATTTCCAACCATCACGCATTGTAAAAAAATAAAGCTTAGGATGAAATACACCACCAGAAGACGAAGCAACTCGAACGCTTTCATTACCGATGAATTCCTCAAGAAAATCTGGATGGGTTTGATAGAAATGAGTTCCAACAATCATTTTTTCAATTTTATTCTTATTCTTAATTAGTCGGGCCTGAAATATCTCTAGTGGATTGATTTTTATTAACAATTCTCCTTGTACAATGTAGTATTTTCGACCAGAGAACGTTGTGAATTCGTATAAAACCGGTCGAAATGATGCAGCGAATGGCGGGAGAATCATGAGGGCAAAACCCAAAAAACAGCCGCAGGGTACGTTCCTTTACCCAGACCTTCTGGACCAGCTCAATCCGAAGGCTCCGCTCCTTCAATTGGCGAGGAGAATTCCCTGGGGGCGATTCGAGGAGGAGTTCGCCGGACTCTACAGCGACCAAGGTCGGCCAGCCAAGCCGCCCCGGCTAATGGTCGGGCTGATGCTGCTCAAGCAGTTGGAGAATCTGAGCGACGAACGGGTCGTGGAGGCATGGACGCAAAATCCCTACTACCAGGCGTTTTGCGGTATGACCGAGTTCCAGTGGAAGCTGCCTTGCGATCCCACGGATTTGATCTATTTCCGCAAGCGCATTGGCGAGGACGGGGCACGACTGATTTTCGAGGTCTCCGTGGAACTGCACGGTGATGACGCCAAAGAACGAGAGATCACGGTGGATACCACGGTCCAGGAAAAGAACGTAACCTTTCCTACCGACCTGAAGCTTTTGACCAAAGTCATCGAGGGCTGCCGTAAGATCGCGGACAGCGAAGGCGTCGGTCTACGCCGCAGCTTCAAGCGCACGCTCCCCAAGCTTCGGCTGAAACGGATGAAGATGGCCAAAAAGGCGAGGAAGATGCGGACAATGGCTGGTGCCTTGATCCGTGAACTCCGGCGCAAATTGCCGGGCGAAGCCCTGGGCCGCCACCAGGAGCGACTTGACCTGTACGAGCGGGTCAAGGACCAGAAACGAAGCGACAAGAATAAGGTCTACAGCCTACACGAACCCGATATTCTCTGCATCTCCAAGGGTAAAGCGCACAAGCAGTACGAGTTCGGGCGCAAGGCGTCCATCGCGGTCACAAAAACTACGGGTATCATCGTCGGCGCGATGTCGTTCAACGAGAACGTCTACGACGGCCATACGTTGCCGGATGTCCTCGAACAGTGTTGGGAGGTCACCGGGGTCTGTCCGTCCATGGCGATCTGCGACCGAGGCTACAGGGGCCTGAATCAGGTCGGTGACACGCAAATCCTCATCCCAAAGCCTCCGAAGAAGAAGGACACACCGTACCAGCGCCTTATGGCGCGGCTCCGCTTCCGCCGTCGGGCGGCTATCGAGCCGGTGATCGGCCATCTCAAACACGATCACCGCATGGCCCGGAGCTATCTCAAGGGCGCGGTCGGCGACGCCATTAACTTGTTTATGGCCGCAGCGGCGTTCAACTTCAGGAAGTGGATGCGGAAAATCGGAGAGTTTTTTGCGCTCTTGGCGTTTCTGCTCCTCGGCAAAGACTCAAGCCGACGGCTGGCGGAAAATGTGGCGTAGAAGCTGAAACGGGTTTTTCAGGCCTGACTAATTAAAGCTTTAAAACATGGATGATGTGCAGATGCCCAGGCAACAGCAACGTACATAGATTTGCATTCCTCTATTAGCTCGACCAGCTCCTCGCCAATTGCCTTCCCAGAAGAAAGAAATTTCATGGTACCCTCAAATTTTAGATAATAAATAATTATATGTTAAAAAATAACATTATCACTTCACTCTGCAATGTTCCAGCTTACTTACTCTCAATTAGCCACCACAGACACACCCTCACTACTCATAACTCACTCTGCCGTGCGTTGGACGATTTCCATCTCTTGATCCTCCATGGGGGACCAGAATTTTAAAGCCGCGACATCCAAATATGCCGCGGCTTTTCTTTTCCCCAAAAGACTCTATTTCCCCTTCTCCCTTGCCCACATCACACCGGCGATAACCAAAGCCAATGTGACCGACGCGGTGCATGCCCTAACGATTCCCGGCCAGCCGTAGCCATCCCACACCCCGCCCAGCGCAATGGAAGCCACGCTTCCACCACCGATGCAGAACAAAATGTAGAGCGAAGACGCGCTGCCCATGGATTCCCGGGGGATCAACCGGCTGATAAGAAAAAGCAGCAAGGGCTGGCAGGAATAGGTGCCCAGAAAAACCAGGAAAATACCCAGCGCCACAAACGGAACGGACAGGCTCCAGCCCATGCACTGCAACCCCGCCAGGCAAATCAGCAGACCGGGCAGAACAACCCGGTACACGCCGACCCGTTGCGCCAGGCCGCCTGCAAACGGTGCGACAATGGCAATAAAACCGGCAAAACTGATATACCCCACCTGCCCGGAAGTGAATCCAAAGGCCGGGCCGGTCAGACGATAGGTCAAAAAGGTCACGGCGCCGAGAAAGCCGAAAAACAGGCAAAAGCCGGTAAAAAAGACCAAGGCCGTGGCCGGACGCACCAGCAGCCGCAACATATTGCCGTACTGTTTCGCAAGTCCGGTCTCCATTCCCCGGCCTGATCCGCCTTCCAGCAGGCGAAACGTCCAGACGGCAAGGCAGGCGAACACAACGGCAAACACCCCATAGGTCGTGCGCCATCCCACGACATCGGTCAGCACGCCCAGCGAAACCCGGCCCACGATGATTCCAAGGGTGGCCGAGGCCACCACCGCGCCGATGTATGCACCCAGCTTTTTGACCGGTGCCAAAAACGTAACGTAGGGGATCATGGCTGCCGGAACAATGGCGGCAGCGACTCCGGTCATCCCCATGCTCACAAGGAACAGGGAATAATCGTGGACAAGCGAGGCCCAGCCCAGCAGCAGGGAAAGCAGGACCAGCCCCATGGTTGCGACGGTGCGGGGATTGAAGGAGTCCACAAAGGGACCGACAAAAAAATACGCCAGCGCGTAGCACAGGGAAATGACGCTGAAAGAAAAGCGAGCGTCCTGAACGGCAAGGGAAAAAGAAACGGCCAGATCACTAAAAACAGCCTGGTTCATGAACACGGTTGCCACGGCAAGCATGGTGACAAGGCAGGCCGTGCCCATGCGCAAAAGAAGCTTATCTACCTTTTTCGGCTGTTGTTCCCCATACGGAATACTCATCGAAATCCTCCAAACGGTTTGATTGCATCGGGGAAAATTTCCCCGAACATCAAAGCGTAGCGCTTGGAGTCCGCTCTAAGTCAAGAGTCTTGAAAGGTTTTTTTCATCTTATTCCAAACTTTGAATATGGATATTTTTTCATCCATCATTTCAATCTGTTGCAGAATATCCTTATGCATCTCCTCAAGCCGTGCCCTATGTTCTTCCAAAACTTTCAGCCGTTCGCATTCCGGCCCGCAACAATGGTGGCGCAAACTGGCGAACTTTTTGATCTCCTTGAGAGGCATGTCGGCGTCCGCCAGCCGCTTGATGTAACGCGCCCACTTGATATTGCGGCGGGAATAGTCCCGGTGCCCGCTGGCATCGCGCTCCACCTCCAGCAGGCCGAGCTTCTCGTAATACCGCAAGGTATGCGCACTCAGCCCCGTGAGTTCGGAAAATTCACGAATTTTCATTGTTCACCCAATGGGTCCATTTCCTTTACAATCCACACCAAAGTGCCGTTCTTTGGACGAACATGGCGTGCAGGAACATCAGCCCTTTGCAAAAGTATCTCCCGGACAATATCTTCCTTGGCTGGCCCGGTTGCCAGAAAAACACAGGTTTCCGCATTGTTGATCACGGGCAGGCTGAGTGAAACACGGGCATGCTGCGTTCCGGCAGTGTGCACAAGAGTATTTTTTCCGGTCGACGCGAGGTACTCCGTTCCCGGAAACAAAGAGGCCGTATGGCCGTCTTCCCCAACACCAAGCAGCACGAGATCAATAACCGGGAGCCCATGCTCCTGTGGAATCGCCGAGTTCAACACCTCGTGGTATCTCTCCGCAGCCTGTTTTGCCGGGTACTCTCCTTCTATGCGGAGCACTTTGCCACGTTGCAGATTCGGCATGAAACGCAGCGCCATGCCATAATTGCTGTCGGGGTGCTCGGGCGGCACACATCGCTCATCCGTCCAAAGAAAAACCGTCTGCTCCCAGGGAAAGCTAGGGACATTCTGTAGTCTGGCGTAGACAGGGGCAGGAGTCGTCCCTCCGGAAAGAGCCCAAATAAAAACGCCATGTTCCTCTACAGACGTTTCAGCCCGCGCCACAATATATTCCAAAGCCTTAGTAACAAAATCTTTCTCATCGGCCGCCACATGAACCTGTGCCGGATCGCTTACGGAAAAGGCCATTCCTGACTCCATCTCACCCCTCCATAACAGCAACGCCTACGATCCTGATACGCGAGGACTGAGGTCTTTTGAAGTAAGCAGCTACATGCCTGTTTCCACAATCTTATTAGGCCGCTCAAACAGGTGCGAGAACAAGGCGCAAGAAAAACTCAAGACCGACGCGTAGTTCCTGATACGCGAGGGTTTGAGTTTTATCGAAGCAACGAAGTTATCGTGCCTGTTTCAGCGGCCTAATCGGCTACTACGGCAACCCCAGCCCCAATCATAACGCACCCCGCCGTGCCGTTGGCCCATTTCCATAGCCGGGTGGACTGGGCCGCTTCGCGCCCACGCGCGGCTAGCCAGGCGTATATGGTCACCACGCTCAGCACCACGGGCACTATGGTGCAAACCACTTCCGCCATGTCCAATGGCGTCAGCTTCGCCATGTCCACAAAGCCGGGAAGAAAGCCGCAGTAAAAAGCGATTACCTTGGGGTTCCCCAGGGTCACGCAGGTTCCGGCCAGCAATGTGCTGCCCCGAAAGCGCGTCTTTTTGTCCGTATTCGTTGCTGCAGGCTGGGGCATCTTGTTGGAAAACGCGGCCCGCAGGCTTTTTGCGCCCAACCAGGCAAGATAGGCCGCGCCAATCCACTTGAGTAGCGCAAAATATCCGCCCAGCTGCGAGGCCACCCAGCCCATGCCGAAAAGAGCCGTCAGCAGATAGACCATATCGCCCATTACCAGCCCCACGCCGAACCGCAGGCCGTGGGAAAAGCCCCGGCTGAGCGACTGCGCCACAAGGGCTGTGACTCCCGGCCCGGGAATAAGGGCAAAAACAAAGGCGGCCGCACCCAACCCCAATATTGCTTCAACAGTCATGGCTGTTCCTCCAAGGCAATAGCCTATTCGCAAACCGGTTTGGGTGTCCATGGCAAAAGATTGATTGCAAAACCTATCGCGTGGTTTCTGATACGCGTTGGTTTATTTTTTTGATTCTGCGCCGTCATCGTGCCTTTTTCAACGGCCCAGCAGGTTGCTCAAACAGGCGCGAGAAAAAGGCGCAAGAAAAATTCAAGGACGACGCGTAGTTCCTGATACGCGAGGGTTTGAGTTTTATCGAAGCAACGAAGTTATCGAGCCTGTTTCAGCGGTCTGGCAGGTTGCTCAAACAGGCGCGAGAAAAAGGCGCGAGAAAAACTCAAGGACGACGCGTATTTCCTGATACGCGAGGGTTTGAGTTTTATCGAAGCAACGAAGTTATCGTGCCTGTTTCAGCAACCTGAGCATATCCATAGCTCAATGCCGCCATATACGCCGCCTGCACCTGCGCGGCAGGTACGTCCACGCCGCCAAAAGACAAGTTCGCCGCAGCGCACGCATCGTGAACAAGCACGCACTCGTACCCCAAATCCGCTGCAGCGCGCACTCCGGCGTCCACGCACATGTTGGTCATCATCCCGCAAATCACCAGCCGCTTCACCCCACGCGCACGCAGGACGTCATCCAGTCCGGTTCCCAAAAACGAATTGGGCCTGTGCTTGACCAGCACTGTCTCCCCTTCCTGCGGTGCGGCGCACTCATGTATCTCCGCCCCACTGGTTCCGGGAATAAAAAACGTGGCACCTTCCTGCAACGATTCGTGGCGGACGTGCACTATCGGCAGCCCCTCGGCCCTGGAATACGCCAGCAGCTGTTCGGCCTGCGCTCCTGCCTGTTCTGCTCCGGGCAGGGGGTACCTTCCGCCGGGGAAATAATCGTTCTGGATGTCGATAATCAACAATGCAGTGGTTTCCATGTCGTCTCCTTGTGTGTTTCTGTTCTCCTCGTTGTAGGCAAGGAGCCCTCTTGACAGAATAGGCGAAAACGACAAAAAATTTGCTGAAAACGACATTCGGACATGCCCATGAACCATCCCCTGCACATTGCCATCCTCGCCTATGACGGTTGCGTCGCTTCGGGCGTCAGCGGTTTTTCAGATGTCCTTGCCATGGCAAATCTGCTGGGCAAAAATCCCTTGTTCGCCCCCCGCGTTTTGGCAAAACGCGGAGTTCCGGTGCGTACCTTTTCCGGCCCGAACCTCCACCCTGATGCCCCATTGGGCGCCCCTGCCCCTGAAAATTTCCAATGGGATATCCTTTTCGTGCCGCCCGCCGTGGGCGTGAAAACTCCGCCGGTCGAGCTTGTCCAATGGACGCGCAAGGCCCACGCCGCCGGAACGATTGCCTGCGCCGCCTGTTTCGGCGTTTTTGTCCTGGCCTCTGCCGGATTGCTGCGCGACCGCCCCGCCACCACCCATTGGGGATTGGCCGAGTCATTCCGCTGCCGCTACCCGAACATCCCCCTGCACACGGAACATATTCTTCTGGACCACGGCGACATTATCTGTGCCGGTGGCCTTACCGCCTACTTCGACCTCGCCCTGCACCTGATAACCCGGTTCGCCTCGCACGATCTGGCCGCATCCTGTGCCCGGAGCCTGCTCCTGGACCCCGGACGCGCCCGGCAGACCCCCTACGAAAACCTCATTGCCACCAGCTCGCATGGTGATGCAGCCATAACCGAGGCCCAGCAATGGCTGGCCCAAAACCATGCCCAGCCTTTGCTCATCAACGAACTTGCCCAGACCGTGCACCTGAGCGAGCGCACCCTGCTGCGGCGCTTCAAAAAAGCCACGGGACGCACGCCGGGCGGTTATCTTCAGGCCCTGCGCATCGAACACGCCAAACGCCTTTTGGAATCGACCAGCGAGCCGGTGGACACCATCATCACCCGGATAGGCTATACAGACGCGCCCTCTTTTTTCAGGCGATTCAAAAAGCTGACCGGACTGACTCCCGGAGAATACCGTACCCGCTTCGGGCCGCCCCGGAGCGCATAAACTGAAAAAACTGACTACGCACGAAAACGAACCGCCATAAAAAAACGGCGTGGTTCTGAACGCACGCCGCTTTTGAAGTCGTAAAATTCCTGATTCCAAACAGTGTGGACGGCTTACTCTTCCCCGTCCACGGCTTCCACGCCGGACTTTCTATACTTTCTGTATATCCGGTAGCCCCACAGGGTCGCTCCCACAAACAGCACGGCAGCCAGGCCATACCGAACCGTGGAGTTCACCCGGATGCCGCTTCCCAAAAGTGCGAAAATAAGGGTCTGCGGAGTATACCCCACAATGGACCCCGCAACAAACGGCAGCAGTGGAATGGACGTGACCCCGCCGATAAGGCAGGTCAGCAGGTTGTTGCCCACGGGCATGAGCCGCAAAAGCAGCGACATGGAAAACGGACTGGTGCTCAAAAACGCATCCACCTTGGCAATGCGCTTCCCGAACTTGGCCTGTACAAATTCCCGCCCCAGGAACCGGGCATAGGAAAACGACAAGACACAGCCAAGCCCACAGCCCAGAACCGCCACAACGGTTCCCGCCACCGCGCCGAACGCATACCCGGCCAAAAAGGCGGGAATCTGACGCGGCAGGCCTATACCCGTAAGCAGGCCCGTGCCCGCGATGAACAGCAGCCAGCCCAAGGCCCCGCGTCCGCGGATTTCGCGGTCCACCCAGGCAGTGTCGAACATATGTTCCAGTCCGCTGGCGCGGATGAACCAGCCAATGCAAACCAGCGTGCCGATAAGCACCAGGCCCTTGAGGAGTGCCTTAACAGGCGTTTTTTTATTCTGTGTCATGTTGGTTTATTAATGAGGATGCGAGGGGGAAACCTCTTGAAAGAGGTTCTCCCCCTCGCGCTCCCCTTTCCAGAACTTTTTAATAGGCGAATAAATTTCCCACAATTTTCGTTAAGTCTCGTGACAGATGCCAAGGTCGGGTAAGTTTTGTTTCCGGCAAGGCGGCAGGTATAAATTGAGGTGGGGACAGTAGTTAAACCTACGGCCCCGCACTCAATTTGTGACTGCCAACGCAGCCGGAAGCGAAAATCGCCTGACCTTCATCAACAACAAAAAAAGCTATTGGACCTTAGGCTCCACCTCTTCCCCTTCCGCCTCCATGACCTGATCCACAAAAGCCCTCAACGCATTACGGTGCTTAACGAATGCAATGGAAAGCCCCACAACCAGATACATCTCTTCGGAAGCTTCGTCGTCGCCCTCGTACAGATTTTCCAGGTAAATGTCGTGCGAACCGTTTCCGCGCAAAACAAAGGCAGAGTCTGCCGGATCAAGCTCGATGATGGTCTTTTCTTTTTCCATGCAATCTCTCCCACAATTTGCGCCAAGACTGATATCGCAAAACCAAGGTCGGGTAAGTTTTGTTTCCGGCAAGGCGGCAGGTATAAATTGAGGTGGGGGCCCAGTAGTTAAACCTACGGCCCCGCACTCAATTTGTGACTGCCAACGCAGTCGGAAGCGAAAATCGCCCGACCTTCATCAAAAACCTTTACATGACTTCCAAAACCTTCATCCCATCCGTAAACCCGTCCTTGGAGCCGAGCACGCACACCTCGCCCTTTTCGGCAAGGCAGCGGCAGGCTTCGGCAAAGTCACGGAAGTCGCTGGCCGTCGTAGCCATGATCTGCTCGCGCATGGTCTGCAGCGAAGCCTCGGTACGATTGGTCAGCTTGCGTGCCAGGGAGGTGTAACCCTTGGCGTCGGGAAGCTGGTATTTGTCCATGTCGCCCGTGGAGCCGACAATGGCCTTGGCCAGTTCGTCGGCATGCAGGTCCAGCGAGGCAAGGTAGTCTGCCGCGCCGTTGTAGGCGTCCAGGGTACGCTGCAGATTAGGGTCGCGGTAGGAAATCATGCGGAACACGCCGCTGATGTCGTCGTACATGGTGAACGCACCATATGCGCCGCCACGAACGCGGACCCGTTCCCACAGATAGGCGGTCCGCAAATAGCGGCTGACCACCATGGCCGAGCCGTTCAGGGAAATGCCGTTGGCCTTGAGATTGACGGCCTTGCCCACGTAATTGACCTGGGCGGGAATAGCCAGCCCTTCGCAGGTGGAATAGACAAACGGCGTCCAAGTCTGAATGGGGCTGTCCGATGCGGGAAGGCCCGCAGCCAGATCGCCCAATACAGGCAGAGCCGAGTTGATGTCGGCATCTTCCGCCGTAACGTTCAGCAGCATGCGGTTGCGGTTGACGAGCAGGTCGCGGATGGATTCCAGCTTGGCCTGCACAGCGTCCCAGTCCGTGTCGATCTGTTTGGCGAGATCGCGCAAGAAGAAGAGGTTGTCCACGCCGTTGATGCGTTCGCTGGCAAATCCGGCAGGCGTAAAACGCGCGCCCAGACGCGAAGCCACGAACATGTGGCCCGAAGGGATGACCTGCTGCTCGGCACGGGCTTTTTCTTCCAGCACCATCTGGCGGAAACGGTCGCGGTTGCCCAGGTTGGCGTGCAGCAGCACGTCCTGGAGAATGGCGGCCATGTCCTCGACCTTGTCGCGTGTGGACTTGGCGCGGACAAAGAACCATGCAGCCACATCATCGCTCTCGCAGATGGACGACTGAAAGGCCTGGGTGTCTATGCCGCCGGTCTTGGCCGCTATGCGCCGGTCCAGGGTGACGAAATCCAGGGTGTCTGTGCCGGTTTCCAGCAGGGCCCGTCCAAAAAGGTTGACCCACGGCAGCAGCTCGGCAGGCAGAACGCGCATGTCGAAGCCAAGGTCCGCATACACAATGCCTGCGGCGGGCAGGTCGTGCACCAGGGCCTCTACCGGACCGGCAGCCTGGTCCCGCGCGGGAATGGTCTGGTTTTCCCTGGGCAGGTCTTCCACGCCCAGGCGGGGAATGCGGGCCAGATCGCCCGGATCGTCGGGACGGCTCTGCATTTCATCCAGCATGGCGGCTTCTTCGGCCACCTCGCGGCGCTCTGCGTCGGACATGTTGTCAAACACCTTGCGCAGCCGCTCCTTTTCCGCGTCTTCGCGGCGCTTCAGCAGCTCCTTGTCCGGCTCCAGAATCAGTGTGACCCGATGCGGGTTGTTCAGAAAATGTTCGCGGATGAGATCCTCAAAGACCGGAACTCCGGCTTCCAGATCGCTTTTAAGCGCGGCCAGGGGCTTTTCGTAGCGCAGCAGAGCCAGCGGATCGGCGTCGTACAGCCAGGTGGTGAGGCTCTTGACCATCAGTTCCAGGCCACGCGGAAAACGGCCCGTGTTCATTTCGCGCAGGTCGAATTCAATGGAATTGAGCGCGGCTTCGATCATGTCCTTGTCCACGCCCTTTTCCGCAATAGCGGCCAGCTCGTCCAGAATCAAAGGCTGCACCTCGTCCACGTTGGCCGCGTCCAGCCCCTTGAGCCCTGCCGAGTAGAAAAGCTGGCGCAGATCGCATTCCAGGCCGCCGGTGATGTCCTCGCCCAGACCGGAATCGATAAGCGCCTTGCGCAACGGCGAAGACGGCATGCCCAGAAGAATCTCGTCCAGAACCTGCAGGCGCAGGTTGGCGTCGGCCTCCACGGTTTCGGGCAACAGCCAGTTGATCGTGACCATGCTCTTGGCATTGTCCTCGGCCACGAACGAATCGTGCACAGTGCGCGGTTCATTCAGGCGGGGCTGCAAATGGACCGTGGAATCGACTTCCAGCGCGGAAAACTCGCTCAGGTAACCATCCACAAGCTCCAGTCGCTTTTCCGGATCATCGTCGCCCCAGAAATATATCCAGGAGTTTGCCGGATGGTAGAAGCGGGTGTGAAAGGCCTTGAACTGCTCGAAGGTCAGGTCCGGGATGTTGGCCGGGTTGCCGCCCGAATCCAGCCCATAGGTGTTGTCCGGGAACACCACCTGCTGCGAACGCTCGCCCAGAACCGAATCGGGCGAGGAGTACACGCCCTTCATTTCGTTGAAGACAACGCCCTTGTAGGAAAGCGGACCGTCTTCGTTTTCGGTTTCGTAGTGCCAGCCTTCCTGCTTCAGCACATGCTCGTTGATGCGCGGATGAAAAACCGCGTCGAAATAGACATCGATAAGGTTGTAAAAATCCTGCACGTTGGCGCTTGCCACGGGGTAGCAGGTCTTGTCCGGAAAAGTGAAGGCGTTAAGGAACGTCTGCAAAGAGCCTTTCAGCAGCTCCACGAACGGTTCCTTTACCGGATACTTGCGCGAACCGCACAGCACGGAATGTTCGAGAATATGGGCCACACCCGTGGAATCCTTGGGCGGGGTACGGAAAGATATGCCAAAGACCTTGTTTTCATCGTCGCAAACCATGGACAAAAGACGCGCTCCCGTCTTTACGTGACGGTAAAGGCGAGCTTCTGCGCGCAATTCCTGGACATTTTCACTGCTGACGAGTTCAAAGCCATGTGTTGTGAAAGTCATGTTCGCTCCTTTTGTTTCGCAGCTTTGCGGTATACATGAGGAAGGCGTGGAAGAAAACCGAGGAGTACGGCATGATCGAATTTTGCGGAAAGACCATACGGGCCGTCATCTTCGACGCCGAGGGCGTGGTTGTTGATACCGAAACCGTATGGGACCAGGTGCAGCATGCATTTCTGGCCCGGCGCGGCCTTACCTACAACAGGGCCAAAATGAAGCCCCTCATGGCCGGACGGCCGGGGCTGGAAGCAATGGCCGTGCTCAAGCAGCACATGGGGCTGCAAGACGACACCACTGCCATGCTGGCCGAGCGTGATGAAATTTTCAGCGACCTGCTGGGCCGCACCGTTTGTTTTATCGACGGTTTTTCCTTGTTCTTTCAAAACCTTGAACAGACCGGACTGCCTACGGCCATGGCCACGTCCATGAGCCGCGCCATGCTGGACCGGGCGGACGATGCCCTGGGAATCCGCAGCTTGTTCAACGACCGCATCGTCACCGGCGACGACATTGCCCGGGGCAAGCCTGCACCGGATATCTATCTGAAGGCTGCGGAACTGGCCGCAACCCCGCCGGAAAACTGCCTGGCCGTGGAAGACACGCCCATCGGCCTGCAAGCCGCCCTGTCTGCCGGCATGGCAACGCTGGGGCTGGGAACAACCTTTGACGTGGCCCACCTTTCCGAACTTGCGCATGCGGTGGCGGACGGGTATGCCGAGGCCGCCGACCTGTTATTTACCGACCATACCACAACCAGGAAGAAAAGATGAGTGTTCCGCAACGAAAAGAACTGGCCCCGGGAGTGCGCGTACGCATAATCCTTAAAAAGGATCAGCGCACCGGCAAACTGACCGAGGGAATAATCCGCGACCTGCTGACCAAGAAACCCGTGCACACGCGCGGCATCAAGGTACGCCTTGACGACGGGCAGGTGGGCAGGGTGCAGGAAATCGTCAACGGAGCCGGAGGAAACGAATGAAGATTTGGGTGGATGCGGACGCCTGCCCCAAGGTCATCAAGGAAATCATTTTCAAGACCGCCATGAAGCGGAGCATTCACACCACATTGGTGGCCAATTCGTCCATGTACATGCCCGACTCGCCTTTTCTCGCCTTCCGGCGTGTGGGAGCGGGGTTTGACCGGGCCGACAACGAAATAGTGGAGCTTATGGAAGCGGGAGATCTGGTGGTGACAGCGGACATTCCCCTGGCCGCGGCCGTTGTGGACAAGGGAGGCGTGGGAATAAATCCGCGAGGCGAGCTGTACACGACCGAGAACGTCAAAGCCTGCCTGAGTATGCGCAATTTCATGGCCGAACTGCGCGATACCGGGGTGGAAACCGGAGGGCCAGCACCTTTCAAGCCCAACGACCGGCACACCTTTGCAAATCAGCTGGATCGGTATCTGACGCAACGTGAAAGGGAAGACTAGACAATAGGAAACCCGGCCGCCACTGCACAGGCAATGTCGGCCAGGAAGCAGAAAGGGAAAAAAGAAGCAGAAAGACTACGCTTTGCGGCAGTCCTCGCAAATACCGAACAGGTACATCTTGTGCCCTGTCAGCTTGAACCCGTGTTTGGTGGCCAGCTCTTCCTGCAACTTTTCAATCTGCTCGTCGCAGATTTCAATGGTCTTGCGGCAGTTTTCGCAGATGAGATGGTCGTGGTGATCCTGTCCGTATTCGGGTTCATAGCGCGTAACGCCTTCGCTGAAATCCACTTCCTTGGCAAGTCCCGCCTCGGCAAGCAGTTTCATGGTGCGGTATACGGTGGCCTGGCCTATCCCAGGTTCCTCACCTTTCACCCTGTCGTAAATTTCTTCAGCGGTCAGATGCCCTTCGGCTTCAAGAAAAATGTCCAGGATGGTCCGCCGTTGCGGAGTCATCTTCAGCCCCTGGGCCTGAAGATAATCAAGCAAAACATCTTGTGGATCTTTCATTGTCGTTCTCTTTTGATTCTCATTTTCGCCCGGTGTAAAGCTATACCTATTAATTGAGCTGTAGGCAAACCCTGGAATTTCAATTTCAGGCTTGCAAAGTAGGAATTTAATGATTATGAATATCAAAACCAAGGAAAAAGAGGGGAACACGAAGAAGGAACTTGACAATCATTCTCACATTGAGCAATTTGGGCTCGGGACTTTGAGGAGACCTACTACCATGACCCAGAATATCGTTGCTGAAGCGAGACCGTTGACGGCATTTCCCAAGGGAAGCAAGGTGACAATCCATTCATTTTGCGCCGGAGGAAAGGCACGCTGTCGTTTGTGCGCCATGGGGCTTACACCCGGAACAAGCGTGGAGCTCGGCTCCAATGGTTCCGGCCCCTGCCGTGTAAAGGTTCGTGGAGCAGACGTTGTTTTGGGGCGTGGCCTGGCCGATAAAATCCTGGCCAAGCTCATGTGAACCTTCTTGTTCGACCCGCCGATGCGCATAAAGGGCCAACACCCTGCATCGGCAATTCAAGGAGACGCACATGGATCAATTAATTGTCGCCCTTATTGTGGGCGTGGCTGCGCTTTATCTGCTGCGAAGATACACATCCAAGAAAAAGAATCCCGGCTGCGGATGCTCCGGGTGTGACGCTTGTGGTTCGGCGTCCTCCCAGCAGTCTCAGGGTGCGCCAATGGGCGACCTGCGCAAAAAGGATTCATGCTCCGGTTGTGGACATCATTAAAAAAGATTCCCGCCATTCAGGGCCTCCCTGTTGAGCGGACTCCATACCCGTGTGGCGCGCGACACATGGGGATGATCGCAGCAACGACGTATGAAAAAAGCGTGTGCCGACAAGGCATCGGGGTTTCCGAGTGTGCATTTCGTTTTGACGAAAAAACCTTCGAAAATATTTTTGCCCAATGCTGAAGCCGGACACGCCGCAACACAATATCCACAGTAGTAACGGCGAGGAGCTACGGCATCCATTCGCCACAAGGAGAGCGTTCCAATGTCCAAAATGATTGGACTCCGCCAGTTGGGCAAAGGCCAAAAGGCCGTCATCGTAAGTGTCAATGCGGCAGGCGAACTGGGTCGCCGAATCCGCGACATGGGGCTTATTCCCGGCAGTGATATCGAAGTAGTGGGCAGGGCTCCGCTCAAGGACCCCGTGGCACTGCGTCTGAAGAACTTTACCCTGACCCTTCGCAACAACGAAGCCGACTTCATCAACGTGGAAGTTCAATAACCAGCCGCAGCCGCATACGGCTAAAAATGTTAGAAATTCCGGCAGCAGAGGTTTCTCCCGAGATGCCCGCAAGGACGTTCCCGGAGGGAGAGGTCATTTTTTTTAGCCTCGTTTTTGATAATGAAAATCATACGCGAAACGGACTGACATCGTGAGCAAGACAATAAAAGCCGCCCTCGCAGGCAACCCCAACTCTGGCAAAACCACCCTGTTCAACGCCCTTACCGGCGCACGGCAGCATGTGGGCAACTATCCCGGCATCACCGTTGATAAAAAAGAAGGCCGCGTCACCAGGGGCGACACCACCCTGAACATCATCGACCTTCCCGGCACTTATTCCCTTACCGCTTTTTCCCAGGAAGAACTCGTGGCCCGCCACGTTCTGCTGGACGAACGCCCCGACGTGTGCGTGGACGTGCTCAACGCCGCCGTTCTGGAACGCAACCTCTACCTGGCCGTTCAGCTCATGGAAATGGGCATCCCCGTGGTGCTTGCCCTGAACATGATGGACGAACTCAAACGCCAGGGCACCGAGCTGGACACCAAGCGTCTTTCCGAGCTGCTCAAGCTGCCCGTGGTGGAGACGGTGGCAAAATCCGGCAAAGGCGTGGACCGCCTTGTGGAAGAGGCCGTCGCCCTGGTCGAAAAAACCCAGGGCAAGTGGACGCCCCTGAACATATCCTACGGTCCGGACCTCGACCCGGTCATTGCCGAAATGACCGAACATATCGGCAAGGCCAAGGGCTTTCCCGAAAGCATGCCGCCCCGCTGGGTGGCTGTGAAATATCTGGAAGGCGACGACGACATCCTGAGCTACGGCGAACGCAACCCCGAACTGCATGCCAAGTTGTCCGAACTGGTGGAAAAGGTCGCCGAACATTGCCAGGCAACCCTGCAGACCTATCCCGAAGCCATTATTGCCGACTACCGCTACGGCTTCATCTCCAGCGTGCTCAAACAGGGCGTCATCAAGGTAAGCCACGAACAGCGGGTCGCCACTTCCGACAACATGGACAAGGTCCTGACGCACAAGCTGCTGGGCCCTGTGATCATGCTCCTCATCCTGTATTTCATCTATCAGATCACCTTTGTCGTGGGCGAAATTCCCATGGGCTGGATGGAATCCTTCTTTGGCTGGATGGGCGACACCGCCACCAGTCTTATTCCCGAAGGGCTGTTCCAATCCCTGATCGTTTCCGGCATCATCGATGGCGTGGGCGGCGTGCTGGGCTTTGTTCCGCTCATCATGATCATCTTTTTTATCATCTCGTTTCTTGAAGACAGCGGCTATATGGCCCGTATTGCCTACATGCTGGACCGGGTCTTCCGCATCTTCGGGCTGCATGGCTGCTCGGTCATGCCCTTCATCGTCTCCGGCGGCATCGCGGGCGGTTGCGCCGTTCCCGGCGTCATGGCGGCACGTACCCTGCGTTCCCCCAAGGAAAAACTGGCCACCCTGCTGACCGCCCCCTTCATGACCTGCGGCGCAAAACTGCCCGTGTTCATCCTGCTGGTAGGCGTCTTCTTCAAGGAACACCAGGGGCTGGCCCTGTTCGCAGTAACCCTTACGGCCTGGGCCTTCGCCCTCATTGTCGCAAAACTTTTGCGCATGACGCTCATCAAGGGCGAGTCCACTCCCTTTGTCATGGAGCTTCCGCCCTACCGCCTCCCCACACTGCGCGGCCTGCTCATCCACACCTGGGAACGTTCCTGGCAGTACATTAAAAAGGCCGGTACCGTTATTCTGGCCATATCCATCCTGCTGTGGGCAGCCATGACCTTCCCGGGCCTGCCCGAATCCGAACAGGCCAAGTACGAACAGCAGACCGCGGCAATCACCGCACAGCTGGAATCCCCCGAGGTCCAGACTTCCGAGGACACCAAGGCTCAGCTTGAGGACCAGCTTGTGGAAGTCGCCGACCAGGAAGCCCAGGCCTCGCTGCGCAATTCCGTTGCCGGCAAGTTGGGCACGTCCATCGACGGCATAACCAAGTACGCCGGGTTCGATTGGCGCACCAACATCGCCCTCATCGGCGGCATTGCAGCCAAGGAAGTCATCGTCTCCACCCTGGGTACCGCGTATTCGCTGGGCGAAGTCGACCCCGACGACAGCCAGTCGCTGGCGGAAAAGCTGGCCACAGACAAGACCTGGACCATGGCGACAGCCGTCAGCCTGATGCTTTTCATCATGCTGTACGCCCCCTGCTTCGTCACGGTGGTAGCCATTAAGCAGGAAGCAGGATCGTGGAAATGGGCCGCCTTCAGTGTGGTCTTCAACACCGTCTTCGCCTTTGCCATCTCCACCATTGCCTACCAAATACTGACGATTTAAATACACCTCGGCTTACACGCCTCTCCATGCGCAGGGATTCCATCCGGAGTCCCTGCGCTTTTTCTTTTTCGACGTTCCCCTAATCCAAACGCCTCCCTTCTCGCTTCTCCCCTGTCCTGAACAGGGCTGCCAAATACCTTTTCATACTCCCGAGACGCAGCCAGGCAGTCCCCCCCCCTTCTCTGCTCTACCCGCTTTATCCGTCCGAACCTGACACTGGAAGTGACTTTTATACCTTTTCAACAGATTGAAATTTTTATCTTTATCACTGGATAGCCCGCATCGTTCCATTTTTAAGCATATCGTTCTATTGACTTTAGAACGGCGTTCCAATAAAAAAGGCACACCGTTCACAAAGAAGGATGCCTATGACAAACAATGCACCCGATCATTCCCGAATCGCCTGTTTAGGCGAATGCATGGTGGAGCTGCACGGAACAGGCCCGCAGACCTACCGCCAGACCTTTGGAGGAGACACCTTCAACACGGCCGCCTATATCGCCCGTCTGGGCCAATGGTTCGGCATCCGCGCGGACTATCTCACCGGACTCGGCACAGATCCTTTCAGCACGGCCATGCTCGGCTTTTTCCGCGAACTGGGTGTGGGCACCAACCACATCCGCCGCCTGGAAGAACGCATGCCCGGCCTGTACCTCATAGAGGTGGACCGGCACGGCGAACGCACCTTCCATTACTGGCGTGGTGAAGCAGCCGCCCGTTTCTGTCTGGACCTGAACACGCCCGAGGCCCTGGCCTCGGAACTTTCCGCCTTCGGACACATTTATCTCAGCGGTATCAGCCTTGCCATCCTTACCTCCAACGGCCGCGACGTCCTGTTCGCCGCCCTGGAACAATGCAAGAAAGACGGAGCGCGCATCTGCTTCGATTCCAACTACCGCCCGAACCTCTGGCCCAACAAAGAGGCCGCACAAAAAGAATTCATAAAGATTTTGCAGCTGAGCGACACGGCCATCCTTACGGCCGATGACATGCTCGACCTGTTCGATCTGGAAGACAACCAAGCAACCCTGGCCCTGTGCCGCGAACACGGCGTGGAAGAAGTGGTGCTCAAACGCGGGGCCGATCCGTGCATCATCCACGTGGACGGGCAGTTCTTTGAAGTGCCGTCCAAATCCGGTGTCAACGTGGTGGACACCACGGCAGCCGGAGATTCGTTCAACGCCGCGTACCTTACCGCCCGCATCCTGGGGAACAATCCCGATTTCAGCGCGCGCTGCGGCCACGAACTGGCAGCAGCCGTCATCCAGCATCACGGGGCGATCATAGCCGCCGACCATATGCCCAAGAACCTTTTACATGCCGACCCCGTTCCGGCCGGTTGCCAGGAGGGCACGTCATGCGCAAGGAAATAGCCGTCCGCTTTTTCGAGACGGGAATCATCCCGGTCATCAAAATAAACAACCCGGAACACGCCGTGCCGCTGGGCAAGGCACTTTTGGACGGGGGAATCTCGGTTGCCGAAATCACCTACCGCACCCCGGCGGCCGGAGAGGCCATACGGCGCATGCACGACGCCTTCCCGGATATGCTCATTGCCGCCGGAACCGTGCTTACCGTGGAACAGGCCGAAGAAGCGCTGAAAAACGGCGCAGACTGCCTGGTTTCGCCCAGCCTGCCCGAAAAGCTCGCCAAATACTGCACAGCCAATGATATTTCCTTCATGCCCGGCATCTGCACGCCCACGGAAATCAATACCGCCATGGAACTGGGACAGAACTGCCTGAAGTTCTACCCGGCCTCCAATTACGGTGGATTGAAGACCATCAAGGCATTCCTCAGCGTGTTCGGCAACATCACCATCATGCCCACCGGCGGCATCAGCCTGGAAAATGCGGCCGAATATCTGGAAGCAAAAGGAATCCTTTGCTGTGGCGGCAGCTTTATAGCGCCCACGTCCCTCATCGACGCGCAGGATTTTTCGACCATTCAGTCAAACGCCCGCCAAGTCTGCGAACTGGTGGGGAAACTGCAGCGCGAGATACCCAACCTCGCTACGGACACAAAGTAATGAACACGTTCAGTCTTGAAGGCAAAACCGCTGTCGTAACCGGCAGCCGCAGAGGCATCGGCCAGGGCCTGGCTCTGGGCCTCGCCCGTGCAGGGGCGAACATCGTAAGCATCGACCGCAACGATCCAGACCGGACCCGCGCGGAAGTCCAGGCATTGGGCCGCACCCACACCTGGAAAAAACTGGACCTGCTGGGCGCCACCAAGGACGAGCTGCAGGGCTGCATCGATGAAATCGCCGCCGAAACCGGGCTGGACATTCTGGTCAACAACGCCGGAATCTGCCCGCGCCACCCCATTACCGAACATCCGTCCGAATACTGGGAAGACACCATCAAGCTGAACCTGAGCGTGGTCTGGTACCTTTCGCAGGCAGCAGTCCGCCACATGGTGGCCCAGGGACACGGCAAAATCGTCATCACCGGTTCCGCCCTCACCTTTCAGGGCGGCCTCACCGTGCCCGGCTACGCAGCCTCCAAGCACGGCGTTGCCGGACTGGCCAAGGCATTTTCCAACGAGCTGGCTTCCAAGGGCGTCAACGTCAACGTCATCGCCCCCGGCTACATTGCCACAGACCTCACCGAAGCCATTCAGGACGACACGGAACGCAACCGCTCCATACTGGAACGCATCCCGGCAGGCCGCTGGGGCACCCCGGCAGATCTGGCCGGTGCGTGCGTCTTTCTGGCCTCTTCCGCTGCGGACTATGTGAACGGGGCGGTGCTGAACGTGGACGGCGGCTGGCTGGGCAGATAGCCCACCAGGCTGCCAAACGCGGTACAAGCGACCTGAAAACCCTGTTTTCCGGTTCGCGGTCCTCCGCAAGATGCGTACGCATGTTGCGGACATCACACGAGACGGCCACGCCACACACCCGCTTTCGCCGGTTCAAGAAGTGGCGACCCACCCATAATACTACAGGCGTTACACCTGGAGGTGTGCAATGAAAAAGTTGACCGCATTACTGGCAATGGTCCTGCTGGCCAGCCTTATGGCGATGACAGCACAGGCCGGTCCGCTGGGCCTGGACAAACCCATTGAACTGCGTTTTGCCTACGGCGAGGCTGATTCCTGGCCGGGCAAGGGCAACTATGCTCCCTTCCCCGAAGAAGCCATGGCCAAATACTTCAAGGCCTATGTGGAGTCCCGCTCCAACGGCATGATCAAGGTCAAGCTGCTGGGCAACAGCATCATGGGCAGCAACAAGCAGGTCACGGAAATGGTCCGCTCCGGCTCCCTGGACCTGTGCACCAGCACCGGCTCCCTTGGCAGCATGTTTCCGGCCTTCGACATGATCTACCTGCCCTACGTCTTCCAGTCCGAAGAAATCGCCTGGTGGGTCTTTGACAACAGCAAGTTCTGGAAAGACCTCATGGCCGAAATGGAACAGAAGACCAACATGGTCTATCTGGGCATGGGCCAGAACGGCGTGCGCAACTTCACCAACAACGTCCGTCCCATCAAAACGCCCGCAGACCTGAAGGGCCTGAAGATCCGCGTCATGGAATCGCCCATCTACGTCAAGATGATGGACGCCCTGGGCGCCCAGGCCACTCCCATCGGATGGAACGAACTGTACACATCTTTGCAGACCAAGGTTGTGGACGGCGAAGAAAACCCCGTCTCCATCATCTGCGCAGGCAAGCTCTACGAAGTCCAGAAGTACCTCACTCTGGACGGCCACACCTGGAGTGAAGACCTGCTGACCATGAATGCTCCCAAATTCCACAAGCTGCCTGCCGAAGCCCAGCAGCTCATCATGGCCGCCGGACGCCGCGCAGCCATTGCCGGCCGCGAAGCCGAGGAATACAATACCCTGCTCCTCAAGATGCCCATCATCCAGAAGAACATGGAAGTCTACACCCCCACGTCCGCAGAACTGGCCCAGTTCAAGACCGTTGCGCGTCCTCCCGTTGAAAAATGGCTGCGCGAACGCGTGGGCGACGAAAAGGTGGATAACTTCCTGAAGGCCGTGGAAGAAGCCGAAACAGCTCTGGGCTACAAGAAGTAACATAGGCAGTTCACACAAATTCCCACGTGGATAACCAACGTGGCCGGCTGCGGTTCTTTTCGTCCCCCGATGTTTGGGGCCGCAGCCGGGCACACGGAGCAGATATGGTCCGAATAGTCACCCTACTGAGCAATTTTGCCGAACGCCTAGGCATATTCATAGTCTCCATCTACGCTTTAGCCTCGTTCGTGGTTGTATCCTTGGAAGTCTTTTCCAGAATGGCGGGCTGCGCCTTTTCCTGGACAGAGGAACTGGCCCGCTGGCTCCTTGTGGCAACCTGCTTCATCGGCGCTTCCGTTGCGCTCAAGCACAAAAAACACGTAGGCGTGACCGGACTGCTCAAGAAACTGCCGGAGAAGGTCCAACGCGTGGTTCTGTTTGGCGTGTACGCCGTCGTAATCGTCTTTCTTTTCTACCTTATGATGCAGGGATTGGAGATGGCTCTCAGCCAGGGCTGGCAAACCGGTTCCGTGCTGCTCGTCTCCATGGTCTACGTCCGTATCAACATCCCGCTGGGTGCGCTGCTCATGCTCATCCACATGGCCTATTTCACGGTTCTTCTGTTCACAGAAAAAGACCTACGCCAGGCCTCGTTAGTGGAGTAGTCTCATGCATGAACACATTCAGCTCATTTTCATCCTTTTTCCCCTGTTCATCCTGGCGGGCATGCCCATAGCCTTCGTGCTCGGCTCCATCCCGCTCATCTATATTTTCGTTACGGATGCCATTCCCCTGGTCATGATTCCCCAGGCCATGTTCAACGGCGTGGACAGCTTTGTGCTGCTTTCCATCATGTTCTTCATCCTGGCCGGGTCGCTCATGAACAAAATAGGGCTGACCCACGACCTCATAGCCTTTGCCGACCTCATCGTGGGGCGCATCCGGGGAAGTCTGGCTCAGATCAACGTGCTGGTCAGCATCCTCTTTGCCGGGCTAACAGGCGCTGCCGTGGCCGATGCCGCGGCCATCGGCTCCATGCTCATCCCGGCCATGGAAAAGGAAGGCTACTCCAAACAGTACGCCGCCGCGGTCACCGCCACCTCGTCCGTCATCGGGCCCATCATTCCGCCCAGCATCATCATGGTCATCTATGCGGCGGTCACCGGCCTCTCCGTAGGCGATTTGTTCATCGCAGGCATTGTGCCCGGCCTGCTCATCGGCGTGGCCCTCATGGTTTTGTGCTACTACTACGCCCGCAAGGAAAACCACCCCTGCCGCACCACGGCCATCCCCCGTGCCCAAGCTTTCCGCATCGTACGCAAGTCCGTAGCCGCCCTGCTGGTGCCTGTCATCATCATCGGCGGTATCCTCTCGGGCATGTTCACCCCCACGGAGGCCGCGGCCATTGCCTGTGTCTACTCCCTGGTCCTCGGCGTCATCGTCTTCCGCACCGTAAGCCTCAAGGCCGTGTACGAATCCTTCAAGGAAGCGGCCGTGGTCGCGTCCATGATCCTGCTTATCATCTCCGCGGCCAAGCTGTTCTGTATCATGATGGCCATGGAGGGCATCCCCCAGACCATCAGCAGCTACATTCTGAACGTCACGGACAACAAGTTCATCTTTCTGCTCTTTGTGAACCTTCTGCTCATCTTCATGGGCATGATTCTGGAAACGGGAGCCAACGTTCTGCTTCTGGTGCCCATCCTCATGCCCATCGCCATGCAGTACGGCATCGACCCCCTGCACTTCGCCATCGTGGTTCTGGTCAACCTGAACATCGGTCTGGCCACTCCGCCCCTGGGCGTGGTGCTCTTTACCATCGTCCCCATCGCCAAAACATCCTTTGAAAGCATCATCCCCAAGCTGGTGCCTTTCCTGCTTGCGATGTTGGTGGTTCTTTTTGCCATGACCTACATTCCGGACCTGGTTCTGTTCGTCCCCAAACTGCTGGGCTACGGCAGCTAACCGACATTTGGAGCATAACGACATGAAAAAAGTATGTGTAACGGATTATCACTACGAAAGCCTGAAGGTGGAGCAAGACGCCATTGAAAGTGCTGGCGCGGTTTTCGCCCCCATGCACCTGGAAGATGAAGAACAGCTTGTTCCCATTGCCGACCAGTACGACGTGTTCATCAACACCTATGTGCAGCTTACCGAACGTTCCATGTCCAAGATGAAGCCCGGTGCGGCCATCATCCGCTACGGCGTGGGCGTGGACAACGTGAACCTGGATCATGCCCGCAAATGCGGGGTCCACGTCTGCAACATCCCGGACTACGGTCTGGTGTCCGTGGCCGAATACACGCTTTCGGCCATCACCGGGCTGTTCCGCAAGCTACAGTTTTTCGACGCCAAGGTCCGCCGGAGCGATTGGAGCTACGACGACTGCGGCCCCCTGCGCAATTTCGACCAGTGCACCGTCGGCCTCATGGGCTTTGGCGGCATAGCCCGCACCCTGGCCCGCTACCTGCGCGCCGTGGGCTTCACCGTCATTGTACACGACCCCTTTGTTCCCGCCGATGCGGTAAAGGAGCAGGGCTGCACCCCAGCATCTTTTGAGGAAGTGCTTGCCCAGGCAGACCTGATAAGCCTGCACATGCCGCTTACCGATACCACGCGCCACCTTATGAACAGCGAAACCATGGCTGCCATGAAGGACGGTGCGTATCTGGTGAACACCGCGCGCGGCCCCCTGGTGAACGGAGAGGACCTGGCCGTGGCCCTGAGCAGCGGCAAGCTTGGCGCCGCCGTGCTGGACGTGACCGAACAGGAACCCCTGCCCCTGGACTCGCCCCTTTTCAGCGCGCCCAATCTGACCCTCACACCGCATGTGGCCTGGTACAACGAACAGTCCCTTGAACGTATTCACATTTTGGCGGCGGAAGAAGCCGTACGCGCCATCCGCGGCGAAAAACTCCGCTGCGCCCTGACGTAAAAAGGGAAAGAAAAATGCCCAAAGCAACAGATGCACCCAGAGTATTTGCCGCCCCCGCACGCTATGTGCAGCGAAGCGGCGCACTGCGCCTGCTTGGCGAGGAAACGGCCCGGCTGGGCGAAAAGCCCCTGATTCTGGTGGACACTTTTGTCTGGTGCCACTTCGGGGATATCATTCAGTCCTCGTTTGCCGACTGTGCGGTCGAGCCGGAATTCCGTAAGTTCGAAGGCCAGGCCACGTTCAAGGCCGCCGAGGAAACAGCGGCGGCCTGCACCCAAAACGGCTGTGACGTCATTGCCGCCGTGGGTGGTGGCAGGGTCATAGACGTGGCCAAGGCCGCAGCCATCCAATGTGGCGCGGCAATGGTGAGCGTGCCGACCATTGCCTCCAACGACGCGCCCACCAGCCGCGCCGCAGTCATGTATACCGAGGAAGGCGTACTGCAGGAGGTGGTCTTTCTGCCGCACAACCCGGCCCTTGTTCTGGTGGATACGGCCGTTATTGCCCAGGCCCCGGCCAACTTTCTGGTGTCCGGCATGGGCGACGCCCTGACCACCCACTACGAGGCAGAGCAATGTCTGGCCTCGTGCAGCCTTTCGCGGCTGGACGCCCGCCAGACGCTGACCGGCATGGCAATAGCCCGTTTGTGCCGCGACGTGGTCCTGCGCGACGGAGTCGCGGCCCTGCACGCCGCACAACACCATGCGGTGACTCCCGCCTTGGAAAACGTGGTGGAAGCCGCTATTTTGTGCAGCGGCGTGGGCTTTGAAAACGGGGGGCTGGCCACTGCCCACGCCCTCACGCGCGGACTTTCGGCCATGCCGGAACTGCATGGGGCACTGCACGGATACGAAGTGGCCTACGGCCTGCTGGTCCAGTTTACTCTGGAAAACAGAGAGCTGGACTTCTTCCGCGGCATGGTGGATTTTTATAGGCAGGTGGGGCTGCCCACCACCCTGGCCGACCTGGGCATGACCCCGGCACACGGCCCGGCATACAACAAAAAGGTCCACGAAATCGCCGAAAGGACTTGCCTTTCGCCGGACAGCCATGTTTACAAAATGGCTGTTCCCGTGGACGCGGAAATCCTTGCCGACGCAATCCGTACAACGGACGCGCTCTGCACGGAATAATTCCGCATTCAACACAACCTCGACGCCAGGAGAAACGAATGGCTGGAGAACCGGTAGCAGCCGTCCTCAAGGCCTTCAATATAATAGACATGCTGGCTTCCGAAGGCGCCTTGGGCGTTTCGGAAATAGCCAAACGTTTGGGCACGCCCAAAAGTGGAATCCACAGGCTGCTGCAAACCCTGGCCGAAGTGGACGTGGTCGCCAGCGACCAGGAAAGCCAGAAGTACTTTCTGACCTTCAAACTTCTGGATGTCGGCTCCAAAGCCGTGGAAAACATGGGCGTGGTACGCGTGGCCGATGAACACATGCAGCGCATCAACGACACCACGGGCGAAACCGTGCACCTGGGCGTATTGGAACGAAACTCCATCGTCTACGTGCACAAGATAGACTCCAAGTACACCCTACGCATGGCCTCGCGCATCGGGAAAAGCGCACCCGTTTATTGCACGGCACTCGGCAAGGTGCTTACCGCATGGTTGCCCGAAGCCGAGCGCGAGGCCATCATTCAAAGCATGGACTACAAAGCGCTCACACCGCACACCATCACCTCGGCCGAGGCGTTCCGCGAACGGCTGAACACGGTACGCACCAACGGCTACGCCGAAGACGCCGAAGAGCACGAAGAAGGCATCTGCTGCTTTGCCGTGCCCATCTTCGCCTACGGTGGCGAGGTGGTGGCCGGAATGAGCGTTTCCCTGCCCATCTTCCGTTACGAGCCGGAAAAGAAGGCTGCCCTGCTGGACGTCATCCTCACCCACGGCCGCGCCATCTCCGCCGCCCTGGGACATCAGGACTACCCCGGACAGGCCTCGATAAGCCAAAACCGCGCCGGAAACGAATAGGCAATCCGGGAGCAAAAACTCCGGCAACGCAGGATGGCGTCCCTCAAAGACATCGCCAGACACAACGCGTTCCCAACCTCTGAAAAAAGAAATCTCCACCGAGTCCGGTGGGGATTTCTTTTTTCACCATTCCAGAGCCCCCGCGGGCTACCACCTCTTTTTGAGCCCCGTTCGCAATCAAAAAAAACCTTTCCCAGGGTATTAAAAAATAGAGTGCGGATTGCTTCCAACACGCAATATGGTAGGCTGGTGGGAAGGAAAATATTTTCCTGCTGCCATTTGCCAACCGACGGGGTAATGATACCCTGCTGTTTATCGGCAATGAATGACCGGAAACCACCAACCCCTCCCCGGAGAAACACCATGGAAACACGACGAACCAAACTCGCTCTTATCGGAATAGGAGCTGTTGGGGCGGCCTTTGCTTACGCCCTGAGCCTGAAACGGCTGGTGAACGAACTGGTGCTGGTGGACCTGGACAAAAACCGCGCCGAAGGTGAGGCCATGGACCTACGCCACGGGCTGCCGCTCATAGGCCCCATGGAAATAACCGCGGGCGAGTACGAGGACTGCGTGGGCGCGGATATCGTGGTCATCACGGCCGGTGCCAACCAAAAGCCCGGCCAGTCGCGGCTCGACCTGCTCCGCACCAACACCCGCGTGGTAACGGACATAGCCAAGAACATTCTCAAACTTGGCGGCGAGCCCATCATCATTGTGGCCTCCAACCCCGTGGACGTGCTGACCTTTGATCTGCTCAAACAGACCGGACTGCCGAAAAACAAAATCATCGGTTCGGGCACCGTGCTGGACAGCTCGCGCCTGCGCCAGACGCTTGCCGAAACCCTGCAGGTGGACGTGCGCAGCGTCCATGCCCACGTCATCGGCGAGCATGGCGACTCGGAACTGGCGGTCTGGAGCCAGGCCAACATCTCCTGCGTGCCCCTCAAGTATTTCTTTGCCCAGCGCGGCGTGCCCTATACCGAGGAAACACGCGCGGAGATTCTACAGAAAGTCCGGGGCGCGGCCTATGAAATCATAAAGCGCAAGGGGTCCACGTCCAACGCCATCGGGGTGGCCCTGTGCCGCATCGTGGAAGCCATCATCAAGGACGAAAAAAGCGTGCTCACGGTTTCCACCTCGATGAAAGGCATCCACGGCCTGCCCGACGTCTGCCTGTCCATGCCCTGCGTCATCGGGGAAAACGGCATAGAAGCCGTGCTGGAATCCCTGCTGAACGACGAGGAATGCGAGGCGCTGCACGAATCGGCCAAGGTGCTGCGCAAACATGCCGAAGACATGGGGCTGGTGTAGCGCCACGCCGAAAAAAAAAAGCGGAGCACCGGGGCCCCCGGAATCAGCCCCCAAAGGCCCGCCCCCTGTCCGGAGCCAGCCCCTGGCCCATGTAAAACCCGTCCAAGTAGAAACAACCTCCTCCATCTTCCGCATGTCCTGGCGTATTACAGGCCGAAAGGCCGGAGGGCATGCGGAAGAACACAAGTCCTCCAAAGCCGCCCCAAAAGCCTCCTTCCCGTGCCCTTCCGGGGGGACACTCCACCTTTGTGCGCCGGAAAGACGAAAACATCTTTTTTTGTTGTTTTTGCAACGGAAACAACCCGCAAATTGAGGCATGCATCTGTATTTATGTTGAATGAGTTCAGGATGTAGCCGAGTTGTTGGATCAACGGCTGGATGGAACGGGAATTGGGAGTTCCGTTCCGGACACATCCGGCCGGGTTGATATGAATGGTTCCACACTCCCGCCCGGTAGGAGTCTTTATGAGCCCGGACGAAAGAAAGCCTTCGCTTTTATGGGCCTTGCTTACCTTTTTGCTTCCCGTTGCCATTATTCTTTACGGCACCGTCTTTGTCGGTGTCCGCCCCCCCATTCTTCCCCTGCTTGTGGCCGTGGCTGTTGCCGGTATCATGTGCCTGAAGATCGGCTACTCGTGGAACGAGCTGCAGGAAGGAATGCTTGCCGCCGTGGGCCGCATCCAATTGGCGGTGGCCATTCTGATGCTGGTGGGCATGATCATTGCCGCCTGGATGGCCTCAGGAACCATACCGGCCATCATCTATTGGGGGCTGCGCCTCATTGCCCCGGAACATTTTCTGGTTTCCGCCTTCCTCCTCTGTGCCGTGGCCTCGCTGGCAACGGGTACGTCCTTCGGAACCATGGGAACCATCGGCGTCGCCCTGATAGGCGTGGGCGGAGCCATGAACTTCACCCCGGCCTGGACCGTGGGAGCCATTGTTTCCGGCGCCTACTTCGGGGACAAGATGTCTCCGGTTTCCGATTCCACGAACATTGCGGCCACGGTCTGCGAAGTGCCGCTGTTCACACACATTTCCTCCATGCTCTGGACCACCATTCCAGCAGCCGTCGTGGCCATCGTCGGCTATGAAATCCTCGGCTCCATGCATACCGGCAATCTGAGCGGCATCGGCAGCATCAATACCATCCTCACCACTCTGGAAGCCTCGTACAGTCTTTCGCCCATCGCCTTCATTCCTCCCGTGCTGATGATCATCCTGGCCTACAAACGGCTGCCGGTTCTGCCGGTCATGGTCGTCTGCCTGGTGAGCGCCCTGGCCATAGCCATGTTCGAAGGCGCAACACTTTCCGCCCTGGCAAAGCAGCTGACCACCGGCTACAAGGCCACGACCGCATCGGGCGAGCTGAACAAGCTCCTCTCCCGCGGCGGCCTGATGAGCATCATGGTGACCATTCTCCTGCTGACCAGCGGCATGGCCTTTGGCGGCATATTGGAAAAGGCCCGCGTGCTGGAAGTACTGCTGGACGCCATGTTGCGCGGTGCCAAGTCCACCATTTCCCTGGTGGGCGCAACCCTGGTGGCCGCCTACATCATCCTGCTGGGAACCGGCAGCCAGATTCTTGCTGTCGTCGTGCCCGGACGCGCCTTTGCCGACGCCTTCAAGGACGCGAAAATCGATGCCCGTATCCTGTCCAGAACCTGCGAGGACGCAGGCACGCTCGGCTGCCCCCTGGTTCCCTGGAGCGTGCATGCCTTTTACATTTTGGGCGTCCTCGGCGTCAGTGCCGTGGATTTTCTGCCCTATGCCTTTCTGAACATTGCCGTCCCAGTCTTTTCCGTACTCTGCGCCATTACGGGATTCGGCATTGTGACCCGCGACGGCAAGCCGGTCCGCTCCCTGCGTTCCGGCAAGGCATCCAACGCCGCCTAAACCTGCTGCTCACTGAACAAAGGAGCACACCATGACTCGAAAAAGACCAGAAAACGTACTCTTCATCATGCTTGATACCCTGCAGTTCAATTATCTGGGCTGCTATGGGAACAAGGAAGTCAAAACCCCGAATCTGGATAAATTCGCTGAAAAGGGATTTCTGTTCGAGAATGTCTACAGCGAGGGCCTGCCCACCATTCCGGCGCGCCGCGCCCTGATGACGGGCCGCTTTACCCTGCCCTACAGCGGCTGGCGGCCGCTGACCACGGAAGACACCAGCCTGACGGACATGCTCTGGTGCCGCGAGGTGCAGACCGCGCTGGTGTACGACACCCCGCCCATGCGCCTGCCCAAATACGGCTATTGCCGCGGCTTCGACTATGTCCGCTTCTGCAACGGCCACGAGCTGGACCACGAGACCTTCAGCCATGTGCCGCTCAAGGAAGGGATCAAGGGCGAGGACTACCTTTCCCCCCAATGGCTGTACAAAAACGAAGACGGCGAATACGACGATTCCAGCAAATCGCTGATCCGCGAGACCGAATGCTACCTGCGCCAGCGCCAGAACTGGACCTCGGACGCGGACAACTACGCCTCCGTGGTCATCAGCGAGGCGGACAACTGGCTCAAGGAAAAACGCGACCCCAACCGGCCGTTCTTCCTGTGGCTGGACTCCTTTGACCCCCATGAACCCTGGGATCCGCCATCTGTATGGGAAAACAAGCCCTGTCCGTACAACCCGGACTACGAGGGCAACCCCCTGCTGCTGGCCCCCTGGACCGAGATAAAAGGGGTGATGACCGAAGAGGAATGCGCCCACATACGCGCCCTGTACGCCGAAAAAGTGACCCTGGTGGACAAGTGGCTTGGCAAGCTGTTCGATTCCCTCAAGGCTCAGAATCTCTGGGACGACACCATGGTCATCATCACTTCCGACCACGGACAGCCCATGGGCTCTGGCGAACACGGACACGGCCTGATGCGCAAATGCCGCCCCTGGCCCTACGAGGAACTGGCACACGTGCCCCTGCTCATCCACATGCCCGGGCTTGAAGGCGGCAAACGCATCGAGAGCTTTGTGCAGAACGTGGACGTTACCGCAACCATGCTGGACGCCCTGGGGCTGATGTCCGCCCATGCCCTGGAAGAAAAGGGACACGAAGGCATCAACACCTTTGACGCGGACGACATCCAGGGCATAAGCCTTTTGCCCGTGATGCGCGGCGAAACCGACACGGTGCGCGACTTTGCCATAGCCGGGTACTACGGGATGTCCTGGTCCATCATCAATCACGACTACAGCTACATCCACTGGCTGCAGAAGGAGATTGACACGGACTCCATGAACAGGGTCTTTTATGATGGTTCCGGTTTGGGCGGCAACGCGGGTGCGCAATCCGCCAAGCTGGAAATGAAGGAAGAGATGTGGACCTGCGTGCCGGGCGCCGAGGTTTCCGTGCCGCAGTCCGACGAGCTGTACGACAGAAAAACAGACCAGTTCCAGTTGAACAATATCATTGATGAACAACCGGAAAAGGCCAAGGAACTCCTTCAGGAACTCAAGCTGTACATCGGGGAGCTGCGCACCACATAGCCGGAAAAATTGCAAAGCCCAATCCGGCAGCCTGCCCACCTGCGCAGGAAGCGTGGGCAACACCACTCCCATGTCCTGGGGAGCAGGCTGCCGGAGAATCGGTGACCGGACAACTGACGAGACCAATGCCATGCCGCAACAAAAAGTTGAAGAATTCTGGAGAGTCAGAATAGACAGCAATGTCTGGGAACAGGTGCTGCACCTGGGGCTCAGGCAGAAGTTCAGCCATGGCGAGGAAATCATCAGCGCGGGAGAACGGGTTGAAAGGCTCTGCTACCTGCATTCCGGCGAAGTGTGCATGAAGCGGACGTCCATGGAAGGCTCCGAAAAGATCATCATGCACATTGCCCAGCACTCGCTTTTCTGCGAAGTGCCGTTCTTTACCGACTGTCCCATCACCAGTTCCTTTGTCTGCCACCAGGATGCGACCGTCTATTTCTTTCCCAGGGAAACAGTGGACGCCATGGTTGCCGAGCACCCGGAAATCGCCAAGGACATCATCCGGACGCTTTCCGAAAAAGTGAGTGTGCTCTGCAACCAATCCGCCTCGCTGGGGCTGGACAGCCTGGAACAACGCATAGTGAAATTCATCCTCCTGCAATACAACTCCCTGCCCCTGCATTCCAACGAGATCATCTCGCTGGGGTCCTTGAAGATGAAGGACATTGCCGGGATTTTGAGCGTCCACCGGGTGACGCTCTACAAAGCCTTCAAGGAGTTGGAAAGCCGGGGATTCATAAAAATGCTCAGCAGAAACAGGCTGCAGATCATCGACATCGAGTCGCTGAGTGCCATTGCCTACGAATAACTGCCCCGAGCATTCCCGATTCAACACCCGGAATTTCCCCAAACCGGAGAATACATGAGCGCCATACATCCCCTGACAGATCAGGCCAGCCTGGAATTTTTCGCAGGCCTGGACGATGCCATCGTCTTTTTTCACAAGGACCTCTGCCCGCACTGCAAGAACATGGAAAAAGTGCTGGAAAAGTTCAGTGCCAAGGCCCCGGACGTACAGCTTTTCAGCGTGGACAGCGAAAAGCATGCCGACCTCATGGAAACACTCTCGTTCGAGCGCGTCCCCACCCTGGTCTTTGTCCGCAGCGGCCAAGTAGCCACGGTCAAATCCGGGCTGATGAATCCCCGCGAACTCAAAGCCCTGTACGCCTCCCTTTAGGGTGAAGCCATGAACACAGCATACGACATCATCATCCTGGGCGGCGGCGTGGCAGGCATGACCGCAGCCATCTACGCCGCCCGCGCCAACCTGCGCGTCCTGATTCTGGACGAGAACGCCTGTGGCGGGCTGGTCAACTGGACCAAGGTTGTCGAGAACATGCCCTCCTACAAGTCCGTGGGCGGCATGGAACTGGTGCAGCGCATCCAGGACCAGGTGGAAGCCCTGGGCGTGGACGTGGAAGAAGCGGCCTGCATAGACTCCATGGAGCTGACAGGCACGGAAAAAGTTATCGAGGCGGACGACACCACCTACACGGCAAAGGCGGTCATCGTGGCTACCGGACGCAAGCCCGTGCCCCTGAAAGTTGGCAATGTGGCCGACGTGGCCGAAAACTGCGAACAGGTCCACTTTTGCGCCATTTGCGACGGAGCCGCCTATGTGGGCAAACGGGTGCTGGTGGTGGGCGGCGGCAACAGCGGGTTTGACGAAGCCATCGCCCTGCTGGACCAGGGCATAAAGGAGCTGGTGCTGGTGGAAAAGATGGACCGTTTTTTTGCCGCCCAAACCGCTCAGGACCAGCTTGCCTGCCGCAGCAACGCCACGGCCCGCCATTCCACGGAAGTGGCCGCCCTGCACTGCGACGGCGCACTCCGGTCCGTTACCCTGCGCAATGTGGACACGGGCCAAGAGGAAGAATGCGCCTGCGACGGCATTTTCGTCTTCATGGGCCAGCAGCCCGGCACGGAAATATTCCAGGGCCAGCTTGCCATGGACGAATCCGGCTACATCCAAACCGACGAGCTGATGGCCACCAACGTGGCCGGAGTGTTCGCGGCCGGAGACGTGCGCCCCAAAAAGTACCGCCAGATCACCACAGCCATGGCCGACGGCACTGTGGCGGCCTTGGAGGCGGAGCGCTTTCTGCGCACCATGGCCTGCTAGCCCGGAGCCCATCCAATGGAACCGCTGCACATAACCATTCTGGACCCCGATACGGGATTGGCGGAAAAGGCGGCCAGACGGCTTCGCGCCCATATGAAGAAACACGGGGTCCAGGCCTGCGTGCAGGAAGTCACCTGCTACCTTGAGATTTCCAGGCAGGGACTTCAGGGGAAAACCCCGGTCATTGCCGTGGACGGGTCGTTTTTTCAATGCAAAAATCTGGAAGATGACCTGCTGGCCCAATTTGCCGACTGGCTGACTACCGATGTGCTGGCCCAAAAACAAGGCCAGCCGTCGGGCCAACAACAGGGCCAAAGCGAATAAAGGCTGAGGGGAGCGGCACCCCCAATTGGGCATCTCCCAATTTGGCATCTCAAAGTTGCGCACCAGCCGCGAATTCGGCACACTCCCTACCGGCCCGTGCATCCGTACAAACCGAAGCGGAGCGCACAAGGCACATCTTCGCAATGCACTTTGCAGAAAGGATCAGCCCCAATGACACCGGCCATAAAAAAAGCAAAACAAGCCAAGATCACCTACGTTGTCCACGAATACGAACACGACCCGGCTGCCGAATCCTTTGGCAAGGAAGCGGCGCAAAAGCTGGGCGTGGACCCGGCCCGCGTGTTCAAGACCCTGGTGGTGTCCGGGGCGGGCAAGGACCCGTGCGTGGCCGTGGTGCCCGTCATGCTGCGGCTGGACCTGAAGCTCGTGGCCAAGGCGCTGGGCGCGAAAAAGGTCGCCATGGCCGAAGTGCCCCTGGTGGAACGCGTCACCGGCTATGTGGTCGGCGGCGTCAGCCCGCTGGGGCAGAAAAAACAACTGCGCACGGTCATCGACGCCTCGGCCCAAAACCACGACACCATCTTCGTGAGCGCAGGGCGCAGGGGGCTGGACATCGAACTTTCCCCGCACGATCTCCTGGCCCTGACACGGGCGGACTTCGCCCCCATAGCCAAATAAGACGCAATGTCTCTGCTCTGCAATCAAGTCGTTAACCAAACGTAACACTCTGGCGGACCTCGATGACGTATAAAGAGGAAAGTATCTGCTTTAGGCAACAACATACTTCCCCCTGTTACAAAAACGGAGTCCACCCCCATGAAAAAAATTCTTGTGCTCGCCCTGTTGGCGGTTGTGGCCATGGCCGGAGCCGCACAGGCCGAAACCCTCAAGCTGCTGACCTGGAAAGGTTATGCCCCGCAAAAGCTGGTAGAGGCCTTTGAAAAAGAAACCGGCATCAATGTAGAAATCACCTACTCCAACAACGAAGAAATGATCGCCAAGCTGCGCGCCACGCGCGGCGCCGGTTTCGACCTGGCCCAGCCTTCCCAGGACCGTATTTCCTCTGTCCAGGCCAAGTACGACCTGTACCAGCCCATGGACTACTCCCGCATCGATTCCAAGCTCTTCATCCCCTCCATGCTGCAGGCCGTTAAAAAGAACACCCTGGTGGACGGCAAATCCTATGCCGTGCCCTTTTGCTGGGGCACTTCCGGCCTGGTCGTGAACAGCGACAAGGCCTCGGGTGTCGATTCCTACAAGGCGCTGATCGATCCCAAATACAAGGGCCGCGTCAGCTACCGCCTCAAGCGCCCCACTCTCATCGCCATGGGCTACGCCCTGGGATACGATCCCTTTGCCCTGTACAGCGACGTGGCCGGCTACAAGGCCATGCTGGACAAAGTGGCGGAAGCGCTCATTGCGGCCAAACCCATTGTGAAGAACTACTGGGCCAACGGCGATTCCCTCATCCAATCCATGCGTTCCGGCGAAGTATATGTGGCCATGGCCTGGGATGCAGGCGGATGGAAGCTGCACGCCGCCAACAAGGCCATAGACTTCAAGGCCCCCAAGGAAGGCGCCCTGGGCTGGATAGACACCTTTGCCATTCCGGCCAAGGCCGAAAACGTCTCCGCCGCCTACAAGTGGATCAACTTCATGCTAAAGCCTGAAAACTCCGGCTACTTCACCTCGCAGGAAAAATGCGCCACCGCCTCCAAGGACGCCATGAAGTACACGGACAAGGCCGTCAGCGCCAACTTCACCCGCAGTTTCCCGCAGGCCGCCATAGACAACATCAAGTGGTATCCGCCCGTCCCTGCCAAGCTGGAAAGCATGGAAGGCAAGGTTCTGGATAAGATAAAGGCTGCCAACTAAGCCACCGAGTGCCGTGTGCCTGCACAGGCAGGCGCAAGGAACAAAGCGTCATCAGGGCCAACGCGGCTCAAGCGTCATTCAGGCCGGTACGGTGCATCACGCCGTACCGGCCCAGCCCTGCACGTCCGTCCGTTTGCGGCGGGTACCGTTTTCACCACCCACCCGAGAAGTCACCATGTCCAATGATCTTTCCGTAAGCGCCCTCACCAAACACTTTGGCGATTTTACCGCTGTTGATGAAATCTCCTTTGACGTGCCCGAAGGTTCCTTCTTTTCCATCCTCGGCCCGTCCGGCTGCGGAAAAACAACCCTGCTGCGCATGATCGCCGGCTTTGACAAACCCACCTCCGGGCGCATTGAAATCCGCGGCAGGGACATGGCCGACGTGCCGCCCAACCGCCGCCCGATCAACCTGGTGTTTCAACATCTGGCCCTGTTCCCCATGATGGACGTGCAGGAAAACATCGCCTTCGGCCTGAAGCGCCGGGGCGTAAGCGCGGGGGATATTCAAAAAAAGGTCGCTTCCATTCTGGAACGGGTCGGCCTGCCCGGATACGCAGCCAAGCAGATACACCAGCTTTCCGGCGGACAGCGCCAACGCGTGGCCATTGCCCGCTGTCTGGTGCTGGAACCGTCCGTGCTGCTGCTGGACGAACCGCTGGGCGCGCTGGATTTGAAACTGCGTGAGCAGATGAAGGTGGAACTGAAAAAATTGCAGGGCGAGGTGGGCACCACATTCGTCTACATAACCCATGACCAGTCCGAAGCCCTGGTCATGTCCGATCAGGTGGCGGTAATGAATCACGGAAAGTTCGAGCAGGTGGGCACGCCCCAGGAGCTGTACCGCAATCCGGCCACCCCCTTTGTGGCGGAATTCGTCGGCGACACCAACGCCTGGCAGGGATGCGCCGTACAAACGGCCACGGACAGCATGCGCATTACCACGGACGAGGGATTTGTATTCAACGTGCGCGGCACCGACCTGCCTTCGCTGGATTCGGGGAAGGGGAAGGAGCGCGCCGTCACCCTGTTTCTGCGGCCCGAGGCCATCACCATTGCCCCTTCTTCCTCCCCTATCCCAAATGCCAAAGACGGCCTGAACATGTTTGGCGTAACCGTAAAGAACATCCTCTTTGACGGAGCCAACAGCCGCCTGCTGACCGCCACGCCGCAGGGACGTGAGCTGCTGGTGGCCCTGCCCCAGAACCGCGAGTTCGACCATATCCGTCCGGGCGATGTCATCGACCTGGGCTGGCACCCGGAATCCGCCACTGTATTTTGCGTGGAGGGCTGAAATGAACAAATCGCGCCTGACCCTCTGGATATTTCTGGCCCCGGTCCTGCTGTGGCTGGTGCTGCTCATCGTGCTGCCGCAGATCGATCTCCTCACCATGAGCCTGCGCGGCGAAAACGACTACGGCGACATGGTCTGGACCCTGAACAACTACCTGAATTTCTTCACCGAACCCATTTACTGGGCCACCTTTGTACGGACCGCGCTGTACGCCATCATCACCACGTTTCTCACCTTTCTGCTGGCCATGCCCGTCTCCTTCTACCTTGCCAAGCTGGCCCGCAAACGGGTACAGGGCGCGCTGATGATTCTGCTGCTTCTGCCCTTCTGGGTCAGCGAGCTGGTACGCGTGTACGGCTGGATGATCCTGCTGCGCGAATCCGGCGTGCTCAACTTCATCATGCTTTCGCTAGGCATCATCCACACCCCGGTGGAGATGCTCTACAATGACGCCACCATGATCATGGGGCTGGTCTACACCTCCATGCTGTTCATGGTGGTGCCGCTGGTTTCGGTAATGGAAAGCCTGGACGATAGTCTTATAGAAGCAGCACACGACCTGGGCGCGGGCAAATGGACCATCTGGCGCACCATCATCATTCCCCATTGCAAGCCGGGCATCACTTCAGGCTCCATCGTCGTCTTCATGCTGGCCCTGGGCAACTATCTCACCCCCAACCTCATGGGCGGCAAGAACTCCCTGTGGTTTACGGAACAGATCTACAACCAATTCATCGCCAGCTTCAACTGGAACCAGGGCGCGGCCTTCGGCTTCCTGCTCCTGGCCCTCAGCTCGCTCATCATCTGGGCCGGGCTGAAACTTTCACGCCAGAAACTCGACGAGGTGGCGTCATGATCCGCTCTTTGCCGCGCAGCCGGACCTACAACTTGTCGTTCAACCTCTTCATCCTGGCCTATTTTGTTTTCCTGTTCGCCCCACTGGTGGTGACCTGCGTACTGGCCTTCAACAATTCCAATTTCCCGGCCCTGCCCTGGCAGGGATTCACGCTGGACTGGTTCTTTTCCAACGGCCCAAAACGCGTGGGGCTGTTTCACGACGCCCAGACCCTGCGGGCAATTTTCACCAGCTTTAAAACCGCTGTTCTGATGGCGTTTTTCAGCGTAGTGGTGGGCACATGCGCCAGCTTCTTGTTTGAAAAGGAAAACTTCCGGTTCAAGGGAGTTCTCTATTTTCTCATGCTGGCGCCGCTGGTCATTCCCGGCGTTATTCTGGGCATTTCCCTGCTGCTGGCCGCCAACACCGCGGGGGCGTTCTTCGACCGGACCTTTGGTTTCGATCTCGACGTCTTCCGCCCAAGTTTCTGGCTGGTTGTTGTGGGGCAGTTCTCATTCATCTCCACCTTTGTTACACTGGTGGTATCGGCCCGGCTGCGCAAGTTCGACACCAGCCTGGAGGAAGCGGCCCTCAACCTGGGCGCAACGCCGTTGCAGGTCATCTGGTTCGTCACCCTCAAGTACCTGCGCCCGGCCATCTTCGGCGCGGGAGCCGTGGCCTTTCTTATGAGTTTCGAGAACTTCAACACCACGTTGTTTCTCATCGGGTCCGAACCGACCCTGCCCATCAACCTCTACATGCAGGTCCGCGACGGGAGCACGCCCATCATCAACGCGGTGTCCCTGATGCTTATTGTAGGAACCTCGCTGCTGGCCCTGGTGAACCTGTATTTTACCCGACGGGGAGAATAGATGTTTTTCGATTTGCTGCCGAAAGGCGGATATGTATGCGCCCACCGTGGAGCCCGCTCCGAGGCCCCGGAAAATACCATGCTGGCGGCCCGCGCCGCCCTGGACGCCAAGGCAGACTTTTGGGAGCTGGACGTTGCCCTCACCTCGGACAACGCGCTGGTGGTAATCCACGACGACTCTCTGGAACGGACCACGGATGTGCGGGCCCACAAGGAATTTCAGAACCGCGCGCCCTGGCCGGTACACGCCTTCCGCTACGCGGAGTTGCGGCGGCTGGACGCGGGAACGTGGTTTCATGCCACCGATCCGTTCGGGACCATTGCCGCCGGAAAGGTCTCCCGCCAGACACTGGAAAAGTGCCCCGGGCAACGCATCCCCACCCTGCGGGACGCGCTGGAATTTTCCCGCGACAACAACCTGCCCGTAAACATAGAAATAAAAGATCAGCTGCACGTGCCCGGAGACCCGGACATTGTAAAAGCCGTGCACAAGGAACTGCTGCGCACCGGAACCAGGGAGATGGCCCTCATCTCCTCGTTCAACCACGGCTACCTGGCCGCCCTGCGTCGCC
The DNA here is from genome assembly GCF_049723905.1 of Desulfovibrio sp. 7SRBS1. Classification (NCBI taxonomy): domain Bacteria; kingdom Pseudomonadati; phylum Thermodesulfobacteriota; class Desulfovibrionia; order Desulfovibrionales; family Desulfovibrionaceae; genus Desulfovibrio; species Desulfovibrio sp. 7SRBS1. Next base: position 1,901,963 of record NZ_JBJKFD010000001.1, read on the forward strand.
TGGACCCGGAAATTCCCATGGCTGCCCTGGTGGAGGGACGCCACCCGGACGACATCGTTCGGTATCTCAAAAGCCTGGGAGCCTGCGGCTACCACCCGGACTGCGAAATAACCGATACCGCCCTGGTCCGCGAACTGGCTGACGCTGGCATAAAGGTGACGCCCTATACGGTGAACGACATGGACCAGGCCGAAGCCTTTTTGCAGGCCGGATGCTTTGCCGTAACCACGGACTTTCCACGCAGCCTGCGCCAACGGCTGGCCCCATAGAACCTGCCCCGGCTGCAACGAAAAAAGCCCCGGCAATCCGTTCAGGGAATTGCCGGGGCTTTTTCGTTGCCGTCGGATATGTTCACATTTCCATTTTTTCGTCCGAATCCGGGGGCAGCCCCATCACCTCTCTGGCGATTTTCCTGCCTTCCTTCCCGGCCGTGTCGGAATCCTGAAAATCCCTATACTCCGGCTTGTTGTCCGCAATATTGTAGATGGTACGCGAGGGGAACGCGAAGCTCACGCCCAGCCGTTCCGCCAGCAGGATGGCGTCCATGATGAATTTCTCGCGCGATTCCAGCTCTTTGGAACGATTGTTGGTGCCGAAATACATGTCGATCCAGATGTCAATGGACGAATCCCCCAACTCGTAGATGTAGACGTTGAAGCGATTTTTCCGGGTAAGAGGATGCTCGTAGATAAGTTCGCGCAGCCCTTCCACAAACGCCTGAATCAGCCGGGGCGGCGTGTCGTACTGCACGCCAAAGGTAGTCTGGTAGCGGCGAAAACTGCGCTTGCCCCTGTTGTCCAAGGGCTGGCTGATGAACCGGGCGTTGGGAATCGTCACCAGGGAGTCGTCCAGGGTACGAATTTCCGTACTGCGGATGCCCACGCTTTCGATGGTTCCGGAATAGCCCTCCACCACCACATAGTCGCCCACGGTGAATGGTCTGGTGGCGACGATCATCACGGTGCCGAAGATGTTCTCCACCGTATCCTTGCCAGCCAGGGCCAAAGCCAGGCCGCCGATGCCCAGAGCCGCCAGAATGTTCCGGCTGTTGTGGCCGAAGAGCGTGGCCACGGCCACCAGCCCCACCACAAGGACGAGGATTTTGACCACCTGGGCCACGACCTGAAGCATGGTGTCCTGGGTACGGTTCCGTGTACGGTCCACGAAAAAACCGAAACCGATCTCGACCACAAGGCAGCCCATCCAGGTAAGGGTGATGATGGTCAACAGGTCCAGAACAAAGACCCCCGACTGCAGCAGAAACGAGGACGTGGTAACCACCAGCAGGGTGTTGAGCACCAGGGCGCTTACGATTGCGATACGGGCAGGAAGAATGAGGGACAGGACCGGAGAGCCACCATCATCGCGTTTGAGATTGGGCATCATGCGCGCAAGGCGGCGCAAGATGAGCCCGACCACAAAGCACAGCAAGGGGATAAGCAGCAGAGCCACCGCCATGCAGACGTACTTCCAGCCATTGATGCCCCAGACCTTCTGCTCCAGGGAGGGGAAATTCATCTGGACCAGATCGTCCACCATAACGTGCAGGGGAACGTCTCCGGCCCAGTAGTCGTAGTTGGAATACTGGATTTCCTTGGCCATGCCGTTGGTCATGAAATCGTCGTACACCGCGCTGACCACTTCCATGCTCTTGAAAGTGAATTTCCAGGACTTCGTGCCATCGGCGTCCGTGTAGACATTCATGGTGATGATGCCCACGCCGGGACGTACGAGAAAAACAGGAAAACTATCAGTAGCCGGGTCCGCGGAAAGCTGCTCGAAATTCAAAGGAGAACGGTAGGCCAGTATCCTGTAGAGCTGTACGGCCCAGATTTCCCCCAGAGTGTCCCGCACCGCAGGGCTCAGCGGCTCAAGATCGAGGGTCTGGACCGCATCTTCCAAAGTGTACCCGCCAAAGCCCCGGACTCCGGAACGCAAGGTCAGCGTGGTTCGGTAGGGAGAGGAAAGCTCGCTGACAAAGGTATCGCCTTCCATATCCGCACGCGTCATCTTGTCCAGATGGTTTCTGATCTTCCGGTACATCTCGTCCAGTATGACGTCCTCTTCCTTGCCCGTGGAAAAGCACCATTTTCCATTGGGCGCCTTTTCCATGCGAAAGATGAAATTATACCCATCTCTGCCCCCCAGCTGCACGACCAGATGGTCTTTATCGCCGGGTTCTGGAATGTCCCTGACCGGATCGAAATCAATGTTCTGGATGATCAGATTGAGCTTTTTGGCCGTGCGCAGCAGATAGGTGTCTTTCTGGCTGGCCGAAACGTTTTTGGGCGGCTCTATGCGGGCAAAGACCGTGTCTACCAGGCTGTTGTCGCCTTTTTCGTAGGCAAGCATGCCCCGGTGCAGGTCCACAAAGGCCTGGCCTACAGGATTCACATCCAGCGCAAACGCCGGGGCCTGCAAAAGAAAAACAAGGCACAAGGCAGCCAAAAGGTGAAACCGAAAAAACAGGCGAAACCGGGAAAAATGACGCATATCTTCAACTCTCCTTGTACGCAGGGAGGGGAATTATCATGTTGCACAGACTGCTACAGATACTTCATCCCGCCCGATTATACAAAAGTAAATGTGAAGGGCAACGGGCACATGGAGGGAAGAAAATATCAGGTAGCAAGACTTAGAGAAGCGTGGTTTGCTCTCCCATCTGATAGCCTGGAAGGCTAAAAAACAGACAATTACAGAATAAAAAATAACAACAAAAGACGTTAAAAAACTCGTAGCTTTTACCCTGTAACTTTATCCTTCCCGGCTGAGAACTCATGAGAAGACTCCAAAGACTTCTCTACAATGTTTGCTGGTAAAGATTTCTTAGGGCTTATTCCCATGTCTCTAAGCATTTCTGCCTGACGGATCAGGTTGCCCGTACCATCGTAGAACTTGGTACAGGCCTTATTATAAGATTCCTGGGTCATCCTGATACGTTTGCCAACATCTTCTAAGTCTTCAACAAAGTTAACGAATTTGTCGTACAGTAGCCCGCCACGCTTGGCGATATCCTGCGCGTTTTGATTCTGTTGCTCCTGCCGCCACAGATGAGCCACAGTGCGGATCACAAATAGCAACGTCGTGGGGCTGACAAGAAGCACGTTTTTATTCCAGGCCTCCTGCCAAAGGGCTGCGTCGCAAGAGATGGCAAGCATGAAAGCTGATTCCACGGGAATGAACATTATCACACAATCTAAAGATTTCACGCCATACAGAGCTTGATAATTTTTAGAAGACAGATCCTTAATATGACCTTTGATTGAGGCCATATGGCGCTTGGATGCAGCTGTTCGCTGTGCTTCATCCTCTGCCTCGGCGTATTCCAGATACGCATTAAGCGAGACTTTGGAGTCGACAACCAAGTACTTGTCCTCGGGAAGATTAATAATCACATCTGGTTGAGCCCGACTGCCATCTTCTCGTGTATGGCTTTTCTGAACCGTATACTCTTGGTCCTTACGTAAACCTGAACTCTCTAAAATCCGCTCAAGGATCAACTCACCCCAGTCACCACGGATTTTGGACTGCCCCTTCAAGGCGCTGGTCAAATTTTTAGCATCATCAGAGAGTTGGGTATTAAGCTCCATGAGTTGTTTGACTTGGCTAGCCAAGGCCGAACGGTCTTTATTTTCCTGATAGTAGGTCTTTTCCACTTGATCTTTGAACTCGCGCAATTGGTGTTGTAATGGATCCAGCAGATGCTTAATGTTTTTTTGATTCTGGTCGGTGAATCGCTTGGATTTATCTTCCAAGATCTGATTTGCAAGCTCTTTGAACTGTAAAGAAAGATGCTCCCTGGCCTGCTCCAGCAAAGCCAATTTTTCCGCCCCCTGCTGTTGCTCTGCCTTAAGTTGTGTACTCAACGAGGCTTCACTCGCCCTCAGTTCCTGCAGACGGGACTCCAAATCCTCCTTCACCTGAGTCAAAACGAAAATAGATTTAGCGTCAGACTCAATCTTTTCATCGCGGGCCACGATGGTTGAGCGGGCGGCGCCAAGCTGCTGACTCAGCTCGGACAGTTGGTCTGTCAATCTGTTGTTTTCCACCTTAGCCTTATCCAACTCTGTTTCCAGCTTTGGTACCCGAGTCAATTGCTCCTCAAATACTGCAATCTGGGGCTGTACCTGCGCACGAGCGTGCGCTGCCGCAACCTGAGCTCGCTGACGGCCAAAAAAAGAGGCGACAATCAAACCGATTATCAGCCCGAAAACCAAAGCCCCCAGCAGAATCATAACATCAGTAGGCATTCCTACTCTCCTCCCCTACCTGAACCACTATTTTATGTTGTAATGCCGGACGATTAGAAATCCCCATTAAATTTTTGGCAGACCCGCAAATAAAAAAATGGGGAAAGGCGTGAAGCGATACGAACACTTTTATTTATAGCTATTACTACGAAAAATCAAAGCTGCTTCCCCTACCACGTAGAGCCATGGCCTAAGTGGTTCAAAGCCTGATGCCGCACACTGTTCCTGCGCGGCATCAGGCAAAACTCTCGGGCCGATTATTGCGCCGGAATGGTCACCTGTACGGGCAATGACTGGGAACTGTCGTCTATGAGGGTAAAGGCCAGCATCAGAAAGGAAAAGACCTGCTTGGTGGCAATGTCGTGGTCGTCCACCCAAAACCAGTGCCCACGGCATTTGACGGCAACAAAAGCGGCCTCCGGCTGCGTCGCCCCGGACTGCACGGCAATGCCGCTCAAAAGCCCCTCGCCAGAAACATCCCCGGAGGTATCCGAAACACCGGGCAGGGCACAATGCGACACGACATCTTCTTCCGGGATATTCACCCGCACCGCAACGGTAGCCAGAATCTGCAACAGGGAATAGGTCTGCACGGCAATTTCCCGGCGGGTTCGGGGCTCCGGGGCGTTCACCAGCACATATTCACGCACGGTGGGGTCAAGATCCAACAACGTCTGGAGTTCTTCCACCAGAGCGTTTACTTCCGAGGTCGGCTTCGGACTTCCCAAAAGCATGCATGGCCGGAGCTGTTGCCCTGCCTGCCGCCCGGCCGGTCGGGCAATCACATGCATGGCGTTAAGGTATTGCAGGCGGGAGATGATATCCACAACCCGGCGGAAAGCAGGCTGGGACGGAATGTGCCCATACGAAGAAAAGGTCTCATTGCGCAGGCCGTTTATGGAGCGTACGCCCAGGCGAAACAAAAATTCAGCCGACGCCCCGGATTCTATGCTCAGCATGACGTTGACCAAAGGCATGGGCGACATGACGCCCCGCCGGAACGGTGCCCCTGTCATGGGGCGGTAGGTGATGGTTGGCCGGTCCGTATATTTTCCGGAAAGCCCAAGCTCCCCTTCGCTGAAAGTGCTTGCCGAGGCCATGTCGAACACCGAGCGGGAAAAAGTAAACGAACCTCCGGCCTCCAGGGTGTAACCGGCCACAATGTCGCCGATATCCACAAAGAAAAGCGGCTCCACATAGCGGATTTTGACAATGTTCAACAGAATCTGCCGCTTCCAGGACTCGGTCAGCGAGGTATTGTAGTTGGCACGGTCCACCATAACCTTGCCCGGCCCCACGCCCGCGCATCCGGCCAGCAGCGCCAGCAAAATCACCATCAATCCCAGCCTGCCAACGCTCCAACGGACCGACCTGATATCCTTTCCCGGCATAGCGGCTCCATTTTCGGCACATGCCAAACATTGCAGACCATCGAAAAAGCTGCCCGAAACGAAGGAGTTCCTCGTCCCGGGCAGCCCCCCCAATATAACCTGGAATCCCAGGCTGAAACCAGCCCGGCATTCAGAGTTATCTATTTGAAACTCTCGTCCAGCCAGTCGAAAAGTACCTGGCCGACAAGACTGCGGTTTTCCATGACACAATGGTTGGTTGCGCCTTCGTTGGTCGGCGTTATCACCATTTTCTTTTTAGGGTTGGGGAAATTATCCATGGCTATTTGCTGCTGCCGCTGCACTTCGTCGCTCTTGTACTCGCCCTCGCCCGCAATGATCAGGGCGGGCACGGCAATCTTGGCCGGGTCGAAAGTATTGCCCTTGTTGGCAGGAATCAGTCCGGCGGGTTCGTCCACGCCGTAACGCCAACAAATGGAGCGAACCACATCCCTATGGAACGAGGACCAGGAAGCCATTTCCTCTTTGCTCGCCAAGGCCGCGGGCATGGTGGCGAACAGGGCCTCGGCGTCCACAACTCCGGAATTCATGGCAATGGCCTTGATACGCGGGTCGTGCTGTGCGGCCTGGGGAACAAACAACCCACCGCCGCTGATGCCGTAGGCGGCCAAATACCTGGGGTCCACGTCGGCACGGCTGAGGGCGTAGTCCACAACAGGCTTCATGGCGACGTTGGTATCCGTACGGAATACCTTGCCAGCAAAGGGCATAAGCCCCTGCCCGGGCAGGTCCACGGTCATAAAGTTGTAGCCGCGCTCAAAGGCCTGGGGCGCAATGTAAAAATACAGGTCCTCTATGAAGGTCTCGCCACCGCCGATCATCAGCAGGGTCTTGTGCGGTCCCTTGCCTGCCGCGGCCCGAAAAAATCCCGGCAGCACCGTGCCCTCGAAGGGAATTTCAAAATATTCCAGGGGCGGGTCGAAAAGCGTGCCCACCTTTTTCATCAGGCTGCGGCACTTGAGCCCCCGTTTCAACATTTCCGGGTTGTCCGGCAGCATGCCGATAAGCGAAAGACGGTAGGCATAAGCAGCCCGAAGCAACTGCTCGCGGGCGCTGACCGTGTGTCCGGCTGCCAGGGATTTTTCCCCCCTTGCCTCGGCACGCTGGGCCAGCCCGTACCATTCTTTGTTCCAACTTGCCGCGTCGCCGTCCTCGATCTGCGAGGCCACGTAGAACGCCTCGCCGACTTCCACCCCATGGTTCACGGCAGAACCAAGGGCCAGATTGCCAAAATGAAAATCCATATCCCCGTCTTTGAAAACATACCCGTAGGATGTGGCATGGGCGTCGTAAGCCTTTGCATCACCGGCCCAGGGGCACAAAAGAACGCAGATCTGGAGCATGCACACGAACAACACAAGCCCGAATGGTTTCCACACTGTTTTCATAGCGTTTCTCTCTCCCTGGTTCACGGTTTTGCCCTTTCATCCAGCCAGTTCAGCAAACGTTCGCTGGAAAGCATGGGCGCGCCAAGCTGGCAATGAAACTGGCCGCCTTGGGACGCATCAAATTCAAGAAATGTTTTGGGAGCCTGCAAGGCATTGTAGAAAATCCTGCCCTGCTCCGCCGACCCGGCCACCTGGTCCTGGCTGGAGTTTGCCACCAGCATTTCGGCTGTAATTTTGCCGATGCTTTGCTCCAGGGTGAACTTCTGCAGCTTTTTGAACAGATCGTACGGCGTGGGAGCCTGGAAGGTCCAAAGCATCTGACTGATGAACTGGTCCAATTCCGGATGCGCTTCCATTTCCGTGGCAGCCAGGGCGTTCACGATGTCCTTGTCCTTGGACGCTTCCACGGCCTTGCGCACTTCGGCGGGGAATTTTGTCATGGTGCCGTCGAACACGCTGTACACACCGCTGTCCACAATGCCCCACCGGATGCGCTTTTCATACGCCAGGGCACGCGGCACAAGGTAACCGCCCATGGAATAACCCAAAAGCGCAACGCGCTTGGCGTCCACCTGAGGCTGCTTCAGGACGAAATCCACCACCGGGGTGACCACCTTTTCCCAATCGTAGCGAAAGGGAATCTTCTGCTCGTGGATGGTGGCGCCCTGGCCCGGACCTTCAAAAATCAGGCAGTTGTAACCACGCTTGGCCGCCTGAGTCCCTATGATGAAGTAGAGGTCCTCTGCCGTGCCGTCGAGGCCGGTTTGAATGAGCAGGGTGGGACGTTTCTTGCCGCTGTTGTCCGGCGTAACAAAATACCCCTGCAGGGTGGTTTTTTCGTAGGGAATGCGCACCGGCTTGATGCGCCCGTTGGAAAGCCCGGCCGCCTTCAGAAAGGCGTCACGCCCGTTCTTCCAGGCCGTGAACCCGCGCGGATCGGTATTGTACATGTAGATGCAGGAGGCGCGGAAATAGTTGGACGCCCGCAGGTAGGCCTCCTGCGCGCTGACGGCGTGGCCCGAGGTGGCAAATTCCAACGCCATGGAGCGGACCTTCACGGCCATGCCGTGCCAGGCCCGGTACCAGCTTTCCTTGTCGAAATCCTTTACCTGGCTGGTTATGGTCAGCAGTTCGCCCATATCCGCCCCGCCCGTGGCGGTCAGGCCGAAGCGCCACAAGCTCTGGAAAACAAAGGCTCCGTCATTGAACAAAAATTTATCCAGGGCGCGTTCGGCAATGTCGCGGGGATCGTTGTTCGGCTTGCCGCGGTAGACATCCCAGTCCGTAACCTCGCCGCTAATGAACACCTGGCCGGGCAAAGGAAAATGGGTGTGGATGAATATCCATTTCTTGTCCACGCCCGTGTGCTCTTCGAGCGCATCCGCCAGGGCGACCATGAGCCCCTGCACATCGTCGTCGCTAAAAAACCCCGGCACATAGAGATCCACAAACAGGGGCCTGTCTATGTTTTTGCCTTCGTAGACAATGGCGTCGAAGGTCTGCCAATAGTAGGTGATGAACGATTCCTTGAGCCCCGTGGCCTTACTGACGTCCTTGCTTACGGACGCAAGCACGGAAACAACGTCGAGATCCGTGGGCACGTACGAGACCCTGACCATGGGGTCTTCCGGAACAAGCCCGCCAGAGGCACTTGCCGCCCCCTGCCAAAGAAAAATGGAGACAAACAAGCATAAGGCCATGTTCCCTGCGCGGTGCAATGTACTCACCCGAATAGACATGCGTTCTTTCCCCCGTGTGATGTTTCCTCCACAGCAAGCATGGCCCTCCAATCGCCGACCATAAGGACCTATTCCAGGCACTCACCGCGTATGCAGTACAATCAGGAATCTCACACAGGGTGTCACATGCATTAATTTTGTCAAAAGATACGCACGTGAATTCCCGTGAAAAAAAATATAACAGGCTGTTTTCAAAGGAGATACATGAAAGGCACCAAAACGGTGCAAAGGCGGAATTACGAAAGACTTTTCAAGCGGGAAAAAGCATCCTGCAATTTCCTGCATACGGGCAGTTCGGCAGAACAATTCATCAAAACAAAATCAGCCGTGGCATGTATCTTCTGCCACCTGGGTTTCTGCGGCAGGGTATCCTGGCTTAAATATTTATCCAAAGTCTGGGTTCTGAAATACCCGTCCTTTTCCATGTACACGTTCCAAAGCCCGGATTGCTCGGCAAGGTCGGCCTTGCTGGTCCCGGTGCATCCCTCCCAGCAGGTGACGCACAGCATCATGACCTCCACGGCCAGCTGCCGCCTGCCGGGTGCCTGCATCCGGGCGGACAACCGGTTGCCCATGCGTTCCAGCAAGCCATCCAGGGTCTTGAGATCCTCCACCATGCCCAGCTGCCGAGCTTCATCTCCCGATTCAACGGCCAGCATGGCTTCTTCCAGATTCAAAATCCGCTGTCTGTTGGCATTCAATTGTTCCAGCATGGCAGCCGAAACCATCATATCCTGCCTGCTGTCCGCTGTATTCAAAGGCCTGACCACCAGCAGGGCGAGCGGCTCTTCCTCCACCTCCACGTCCGTGGCAAAAATGGTGACACCTATGCCTTTGCCGTCCTTTGCCCGCAGCTGTACGTCTTCAAACACGCGGGGCCGCCCGGAACTTTGCGGGTTGCTGCCCGGAAGCCCCAACAACTCCTGAACATCCGCATTGTGCGGAGCGAAAAACAGGGATGGCGCCGGACGCCCCAGCAAATCCCCGGCCCGATACCCGGTGAGTTCCTCGAAGGCACGGTTGCAGAAGCCGACCTCCCGGCTCAGGTTGACGGCCAGAAGCGCATCGTCCAGGGAGTCCAAAATCCTGGCAAGCCGCAGCTGTCTTTGCCGCAAGCCCTGCTCTGTCTGCCTGCGCAGGTCCAATTCCTTTTTCAGGTTCAGGTTTTCCTGCAAAATACCGTAAGCCTCGTGCAACTTCAGCTGGGTGTTGACCCTGGCTATCAGCTCATCCCGGGAAAAGGGCTTGGTAAGATAATCGTTGGCCCCGGCGGCAAAACCCGCAACAATATCCTCCACACTGCTTCTGACCGTCAGCAGGATGACAGGCAGGGCCGAAGCCGAATGGTTCTTCCGCAATTCCCGGCAAACCGCGTACCCGTCCGGAGCGGGCATCATAACGTCCAACAGAATCATATCTGGCAAAATCATGTCCGGCTGGTCGCCGTTTTCCAGCAGCCGCAGGGCGGACGTTCCGTCCGGGGCCGTGCGAAAGGTTATTCCGGCCAACCGCAGGCAGGAACCGACCACATGGCGGTTTACTGGTTCGTCGTCCACCACGAGGACCTGATATTTTCCCCCGCTGTCCGCATCTTCCACAACAGGCGGCACCGTCGGAATCGGGGCAAGCTTCGCCCCCCTGCCTACCAAAGGGACGTCCTTGGCCAAGGCAGCCTTTCCCGCAGCAGAGCCTTTGCAGAGAGGCAGGGTAAAGGTAAACGTGCTGCCCTGTTCGGAACCGGAGGCCACATGAATGCTGCCACCGTGCAATTCCACCAGCCGCCGGGCAATGTACAGCCCCAGGCCCGCCCCGCCGGTTCCCCCGGTCGCAAAAGTCCCCGGTGCGGCAGACTGTTCGTAGGCGTTGAAGATTCGTTCCTGATCTTCTACGGGAATGCCTGGCCCCAGATCGGTTACGGAAACCTCCGCCATCCCGTGCTTCAGTGCGGCGGAAACGATAATTTCTCCCTGTTGGGCAAACTTGAGGCTGTTGCCCAACAGATTGACGAGAATCTGCTCCAGCCGGTCCTGATCGGCCAGCACAAGGGGAAATTCCGGGGAAACATGGTTGCGCAGCTCCACCCTGTTTTCCTCATCCAGCCCACGCAGCACGGAAAATACCTGCTGCACCACCACATGCAGGCTTACCGCTTCTTTGCGCAGAGTGATGTCCTGATGGCGGAGCCTGGAAAAAACAAGAACATCGTTGATAAGCCGGGACAGACGCCTGCCGCTGTGCACGACGACCTCCAGGCTCTCGCGGGTCGCATCGGCGAGCTTTCCTCCGGCAAGCAGATTTTCCGCAATGCCCACCATGCCGGTAAGCGGGGTTTTCAGCTCGTGGGTGGTATTGGCCAGAAATTCATCCTTGAGCTTGTCGAGCTGCACCAGCCGCTCCGAAAGCCTTTCCGCCCGCACAAAGGACTGGGAAAACCGGACCGAAAGAAAGAGCGAGTACGAAAGAACGAAGATGAAGACCCCGTACGGCCCGAAATCCGCGGATTGGAAAATGTTGAGATCGAAAAGAATATCGTCGAGTTCCGCATACGCCAAGGCAAGGTAGCCAGGCAGAAGCATGAAAATGCCCTTTTCCCTGGTGTAAATGTCCCTGCCGACACAAAGCAGAAGGTATATAAACGCCGTTCTGGTAATGACGAAATAGCCGAAGACAACGGGATCGTAGCCATTCGCCGGGGTGAGGAGCAAATAGCCGATGAACAGCAGGCCGAGCGCCAGAAACCCCATCTGGACCACGTTGCCGTATTTTTTGGGAAAAAGGCTGTGGTAGAACATGAGCACAAGGGGCACGGTCAGCCCCATGGGCAGCAGGGAAATGGTCACATACCATGTCCACGGCAGGGAGGGCCAAAGTTCGCTTCCCAGAAAGCCGCAGGAAGGGCTGAAAAAAATGGAAACGCCCCAAAACAGGCAGAAAAGGCCGAAGTAAATATTTTCCCTGGCCCGACGCCGGGCAAAGAAAAGCACCAGATAGAACAGGCTCATGCACAGCAGCGCACCGCCCATGAACGCCCCGGTTATCCAGCGCAGGCTGAGCATTCTGTCTATCTGCCGGGCAGTTCCCAGCCGAACGATCCCGGTGATGCCCCCCTGCACATTATGGAAATTCGACACACGCAGGGAAATTTCGAGAATATTTCCAGAGGGATAAAAGTCTGCCACCACAAAATGGCGCGAAGGCTGCTCAGACGCCTTGTCCTTCCCCAAAACGCCGCTTGAGGCGTGCCCATTCTGATTGGTCCAGACGTCGCAGACCGAAACGATCCCGGCAACAAACAACGACATGGGGGCAGATAAATTTTCCGGCAGCACCACCCGCAGGCGATAGGTGCCATACCCGGTGGCAGAAAATGTTTTGCCATGGACCGTCTGCCCGTGCCACAGACCAGGAACCTGAAGAAAATCCGAAGTCGTGGGATTTGCCAGGCCTGAGGGATTGCCCGCATCCTGCCAACTGAACGCCCACTCCCCGGACAAGGCGGCAGGCCCGTCACGTTGAAAATCCCAGCCGGAAAGATCAAGCTCGCCCTGTACGGCACGCGGAGGAAGAAGTTTTTCGTGCTGCGGAACACACCCGGCAATCCCCACCACAAAAACACACAGCAAAACCACGAGACTGCTTCGCCAAAAAAACGCGCCGCATTCGTGCTGCATCATAGGCTGATCCCAATGGGGGGGATTACACGAAAGAAATTTTTGCCTTTACAAATATCTCCAAGGTGGCCTGCAAATAAAAAATAGTCCAGATTTTTAAACAAACAGCTCCGGGCAGCTTTTTCCGCAAGGGGCTGACCAACCTTCTAATGAAAACCGCCCCTAATGCCTTCCCGGATGTGGGCTGCATAAAGATGCCAGCCCCTCTACCGGGTCTTGAAAAACAATACTCCGAGAAGCGCGGCCAACAAAATGGTCCACATGGCGGCGGCACGCAGTGTGGCGTTTTTGGCCCTTTCCTTTTCCCACCAGGAAAGGGGACGGATGCCCTGCACAAGGAAAATGACCACACCAGCCAGATTGAGACAGATGACGTTTGCCCCGAACTGCAGGCCCGCACCCACCGCCTGAGTATACATTCCAGCACCGAGAAAAAGGCCGCTGGCCGTGAGAGGAGGAAGCAGGGACAAGGCCACCATGACCCCCACAAGCGAGGTGGGAACGCCCTGGGTGACTGTTATTATACCCGCCGCCCCGGAAACCATCGCGAGTATGATGTCGGAATAGTCGGTCACGGTACGTGCCATGAGTTCATCCGTGATTCGCGGCCCCATAAACAACAGCCCGGCGACCCCGGCCAAGGCGAAGCTGAGAAGCACCCCCACGGCGAGCGTTTTCACCGACTCCAGACTCAGCTTGGAATCTCCAAGCGTGGTCGCCAACGCCAACCCCACGTTGGGGCCAAGGAGTGGAGCAAGGACCATGGCACCAATGATGATTGCCACATTGTTGCGCATCAGACCAATGATCGCCACCAAAGATGAAAGCAGAACAAGCAAGACGTAATTTGTGGAAAGCGTGGTCATATCCAAAATATCGGCATACAATTCTTCTCTGCTTATTCTGTTTTTCGCTTTTCCATTCCCATTGGCTTCGGTATTTTTTTCATTTTCTTTGTCTTTTTCTTGTGGATTTTCCAATCTTGGCAGTGTTGCCTCTGCCGCATAGACAACAATCCTGTATTCTTCTTTCCACGAAAACATACTCTCCAACGTATCAAGTATGTCTTCAGTCTCGCTTACATCTAGGACGATTCGAAATGATACTGCATCATCATCTTCAAGAGGAAAGGACCAGAAAACGTACCCACCGTCCTCCCGGTGCATTTCAAGCGACGATAGCACTTCTTCCTTGTCCGCCCTGGGAGCGACAATCTCAATGACACGCAATCCCATAATCAGCTCGCGTTGTTTCTTTATGAATCAATGGAAATATTGAAACGCAATTCGACATCAAAAAACAGAAATCAAAAACACCATATGGTCATTACGGCGAGACAAATATTTTTGCATTATAAGAAGATAAGCCTTCCGGATGTCGCCAGCGGAGCCAGATGCTTCCAAAGCCGAAGCAAGGATTCCAGAAGAATATATAGCAAGAGAGGGGCACATGAATCCACTGCAAAAAACAATGGTGACAGTTCCCCAAATGCCGAGGGGCCGCCCTTTCGGAAATGGCGCATATACGAAAAAAACCCCTGAATATTCAGGGGCTTTTTTGATATCCGATAGGCTCGGATGAAAAGTGGTGGAGACGATGGGGGTCGAACCCACGGCCTCAGCATTGCGAACGCTGCGCTCTCCCAACTGAGCTACGTCCCCACTGGAAAGTTCCTCTATAGCTATTCGCCGTCATGGTCAAGGGGGAGAAAAGATCATTCATTACACTTTGGCTGGAGAATGAACTTTTTTAATAGCAAAAATTTTGGGAAGGGGAGCGCGAGGGGACAACCTTTTTGAAAAAAGGTTTCCCCTCGCATCTCTTCTCTTATCCCCATTTCCTACTCTTCCGCCCTACTCCGACAACAGCTTTTTGCGTCGTTCGAAGTCGCTGTACAGGCAGCCGCAATAGTCCTGGCGGTACATGCCCATGGCTTTGCTCTGTTCTATGCCTTCTTTCCAGCCTTCGCGGAAGTCGTGGTAGAAAAAGCCCACCTGCCCGCCTCCGGCCAGGTCGCGGCCCAGATCGGCGATGACGTCGTGCTTCTGAAACTTGGAATAGAGCAGCGAGGTCGTGTAGGCATCGAACCGTCCGCGCTTGGCAATGAACAGGGTCCGTTCCAGCCGAATGCGGTAACAGTGGAAACAGCGGTTGGCCTCGCGAAAGGCTATTTCCTTGAAATAAATCTGCGGATCGTACTCGTTGTCCTTGTACAGCACCTTGATGCCCATCTGCTCCTGAAACTGGCGCAGGGTATCCCGCCGCCGCAGGTATTCGCCCACGGGATGAATGTTCGGGTTGTAGTACAGCCCGGTCACTTCGTGGCCCATGTCCTGCAGCGTCCTGACCACGGTCAGGCTGCACGGAGCACAGCAGATATGCAACAGAATGCGCATGGCTACTCGAAATGGATGTGGACCGACCGTTTGAACCGGTCTTCCATCTCCATCAGGTTGGTCCGCTTGAAATTCTGGAGATAGGCGGCAAGCTCGTGGTTTGTGCTGTATTTCACCGCACCCTTTTCACCATCCTTGAGCATCCGGTAAATTTCCTTGAGCGCCAGAATGGCCTGCCATTCCATGTTGCGGCGCAGTCCCCTGCCTTCGCAGAAAGGACACGGCTCGGAGCTGGAGGAAATGGCGGAAAGGCCCATGCGCTGCCGCACAACCTGCATCAGGCCGAAACGGGAGATGCGGCTGACGTCGGTGCGGGCGCGGTCGTTCTTGAGCGCGTTGCGCATGGTTTTTTCAACCTCGCGCATGTGGTTTTTGTCCTTCATTTCAATGAAGTCGATGACCACCTGTCCGCCCAGGTCGCGCAAACGGAGCTGACGCGCAATTTCCTCGGCCGCTTCCAGGTTGTTCTTGAGCGCCATTTCCTTGAAATTTCTTTTGCCTGCAATGCGTCCGGAGTTGATGTCTATGGCAATGAGGGCTTCGGTCTGGTCTATAACCAGCTGACCGCCGCTGGGCAGGGTCACGTTGCGTCCGTAAATTTCGTCGAGCTGCTTCTTGAGGTTGAAGCGGTCCCAAAGGTCCAGCTTGGGATCGTCGTGGACCTTGATCATGGCCTTGCGCCGGGGAAAGGCCAGCTTGACCATTTCCTCGATCTGGTTGGCGGTTTCCTGATCGTCGATCCACAGCTCGCTGACATCCGGGGTGAGGAAGTCGCGCACTGCGCGGGAGGCGAGGTTCAGATCCTTGTAAATGATGCCCGGTGCTTTTTCCGTGGTGGCCTTTTTGCGAACTTCCTTCCACAAACGTTTCAGGTAGGTCATGTCCGCGCTCAGGTTGGTCTTGCTCTGCCCCTGGCTGACCGTGCGTACAATGACGCCCACGCCCTCGCCCGGTGCCAGATCGGTAACGATCTTCTTGAGCCGCTTGCGCTCGGCCTCGTCCTCAATCTTGCGGGAAATGCCCAGCTGTTCACGGCCCGGCGTCAGCACAAAGTAGCGCCCCGGAAGCGACAGATAGGTGGTGAGAAACGCGCCCTTGCTTCCGGTGGGTTCCTTGACCACCTGAACCAGCACTTCCTGCCCGGCCTTCATAATCTTCTGAATAAGGGGAAAGCGGTGGCCGCTCATGGCGTAGCTGCCCTGGTAATAGTCGGGGTGTACCTCGTCTATCTGAAGGAAGCCGTTCTTTTCCTTGCCGTAGTTGATGAAAGCGGCCTGCAGCGGGGTATCCACATTATGGATGAAGCCCTTGTAGATGTTGCCCTTGGTTTTCACCTGGTGAAGCATTTCGACATAGTACTCCTGCACTACGCCTTCTTCCGTGATGATCATTTCGACCTGCTCTCCGGGCAGGACGCTTATGAACATCTTCCGTTTGTTCTTTTTAGGAGCCATTTGCACCTCGAATAGAAAAGTTTATGCCTGCCGGGGACATTCCCCGGGTTCTGATCGTGTCGGCCGGGTGTGGGCCGCCAGCTTCAGCTTTCCCGCACATTTGCGGGGCTGAGGCATCCGTCGACCATGACGTGTCCGCCTTGGGCCACAAAACGCTCTACAATGCGCAAAACGCGCTCCGGCTCGGCCCCGAGGGCAACGGCCAGATCGGCCACGCTCTGGGGGCGGCGCAGCACGGAGCTTTGAATGTGGTCTGCAAGTTCCTCGTCGCTCAGGTGCCGACCGGCAGCGGCCTTGTGTTCCTTGGGAGCGGTAACGGCTCCAAGGGCTGCACGCCAGGCAGCCAGCACGTCGGCATCCACGGGCCGTGCCTGGCTGTATGCGCCGGGCCGGGTCATGGTGCAGACGTCCACGCGGTCGGGGGCGAGACGGGGAATATAGCGGGACAAAAGAGTTAAATTTTCCTGGGTGTCGTTAACGCCCTGAACCAGCAGGATCTCCAGGAAGATCTTGCCGGAAAATTCCTTGCGAAATGTCAGAAGGGAATCGGCAACAGCGTCCGCCGTCACCCCCTGCACAGGACGGTTGATGGTGGAAAATTCTTGGGGCACCAGGGAATCCAGCGACGGCAGAACAACGTCCACCGCCAGGAGTTCCCGGCGCACTTCCGGATCTGTCAGCGCCGTGGCATTGGTCAGCACGGCCACGGGAATTCCCGGGTAAATAGCCCGCGCTCCGCTGATGATCTCCGGCATGTCGATGTTCAGGGTGGGTTCGCCCATTCCTCCCAAAGTAAGGTATTCGGGGGTGGGGCTGCCGCCGTCGCGATAGGCGGCAAGCTCGGCCAGCAGGTCGGACGCGCCAACATAGGCCTTGCGCCGCGCGGTCAGGGCGCGTGTGCGTCCAACCTCGCAGTACAGGCAATCCATGGTGCAGATGGGAGCACCCAGAAGGTCCAACCCGAGGGAAAGGCCGAGCCTTCCTGACCGGACGGGACCAAAGACATAAGAAAAATTCATACATGTATCCGCCGTCCGCCCGGCATGAGGCAAGTCTGGACAAAACAGAGACAATGCCGCCGGAAACAAACGCGCCGATTAAAACATTAGCGATCTCAACGGCATTTTGGTGGCCTCTACGGCCTGACGCCAACCGCCGGGAGATCCGAAAAATTATATCACGGTTTTTTGCAAAGCCCGCTGTGGAAAACCGAAACACGCATCCCGCGACCTACCTTACTTCAAGGCCTGCAACGAAAGCGGGAAACAGCGTTCTTTCGTAAAGCAAAAAAACCGGGCGTAGAATTGAGCCAAAAACAGTATAACTCTTTTTTTAGGAACGGCAACATGCTTCTACGCACTTGACAGGGAGTCCGTGCGAACGTAGCTGAGTAACCCTCACCACACGGAGGAAAATTCCCATGATAGAAACCGGTTCCCTGGTACTTCTTGTCAGCCCCAGAGGCAAGCGCTATATGCGCCGCATCGAAGACGGTGCGGAACTGCACACCAACGAAGGCAAACTCGCCCTGGCTGATGTGGCAAAAGCAGGCTACGGCGCCCGGGTCAAGACCCATATGGGACGCGAATATAAGGTATACCGCCCCACGCTGTACGACCTGTGCAAAAACGTGAAGCGCCAAACCCAGATCATCTACCCCAAGGAAATCGGCTACATCATCATGCGTCTGGGCATCGGCCCGGGCATGCGCGTTGTCGAGTGCGGCTCCGGCTCGGGCAGCCTCACCGTGGCATTGTCCTGGTTTGTAGGCCCCACGGGTAAAATTTACACCTACGAACGGCGCGAAGAATTTTTCAAGCTGTGCAGCCGCAACCTGCGCTGGGCCGGTCTGGACGATGGCCGCGTGGAACAGGTGAACCACAACATCGAGGAAGGATTCATCCACACCGATGCGGACGCCCTCTTCCTGGACGTGCGCACCCCCTGGGAATATCTGGATTCCGTTGCCAAAGCCGTGCGCCCCGGCGCTCCCGTCGGCTTTCTGCTGCCCACGGTCAACCAGGTGAGCTACTTGGTGGAAGGTCTGCAGAAAGGCCCCTTTGAAGATGTGGAAGTGGTTGAAATTCTGCTGCGCCGCTACAAGACGGTGCCCGACCGCATGCGCCCCGAAGACCGCATGGTGGCACATACGGGCTTTCTGGTCTTTGCCCGCCACTCGGAAAAGAGCACCGAAGCCGAACCCGAAGCCGAGCTCAAGTCTGATGCGGCAGTTGACGCTTCTGCCGAAACAGCCGCTCCGGCAGAAGCCCCCGCGGAAAGTGCTGTGAATGCTGCTGCTCCCGAAGCAGCGGCCGAAACCGCCACTGCTCCCGATGCCGAAGACACGGCAAAGGAAGAAACCACCGAAGAATAACGTTGAAACACCAGGAACCTGCTGTTTTTCCAGACAGTCCCGTTTCATCAGCTTTCATAAAAAAATCCGGCCGGAGACATATGCTCCCGGCCGGATTTTTTATTGCAGACACAATTTCTCAAAAAAACTTTTGACCTGTCCATGGCTTCACCCTTTAGCCGTCTCTCCATACCTTCACCCAGCAAAAATTCGGGAGATTGCCCAATGAACAGGACAGAAACATTCAAGCGGACAAAGACGGTCAGATCCATGCACTTTGCCCATCCAGCCGAGGAAATTTTTCCTTTGCTCTGCCCGGTGCGCGAGTATGATTGGATTGAACATTGGCAGTGTGCCATGATCTTTTCACAAAGCGGCGTGGCGGAAGCGGGCTGTGTATTCACCACCGACTTTCCCGGAGACGGCCCTGCCACCTGGGTCTGCACCCGCTACGAACCGCCGTTGCGCATCGACTACACAACGTTTTCCGCTGCCGGATACGTCCGCACCCTGGAAATTGTGCTGCAGCCGGACGAAACCGAAAAAGAATTGGCCCAAAACGAGCTGATCGGATGCGGAATACAATGGATATTGCGCTTTACTCCATTGACCCCGTCGGGCAGCCGGGCCGTGGACGCGCTCACTCCGGAAAAGCTGCAGGCGGATCTGGCACGGCTGGAAAAGGAACTGGCCCATTACCTTGCACAGGGCGAAATGCTGCGACACTAAGAGGGAAGAAGCAATGGAATCGTACACGGTGGGCAGACTTGCCAGGAAATTCGGACTGAGCAGGAGCACCCTGCTCTATTACGATTCCGTCGGCCTGCTTTCCCCCTGCAGCCGGGCAGAGGGGGATTACCGGAAGTACGGTCCCTCAGAGGTGCGTCGGTTGGAGCGGATTCTGCTCTACCGGCGCACCGGCCTGTCGCTTGCGGAAATCCGGGCAGCACTCGAGGCCGAAGGCGATGTGGCCCAAGCCTTGGAAAAACGGCTTGTCGCCCTCAACGACGAGGTGGCCCGGCTTCGCGAGCAGCAGCTCCTGATCCTGCAGATACTCAAGAATCCCGAGTTGGAAAAAAATGTCCGCATGGGCCGTGCCCGTTGGACGGAGGTGCTTGTGGCCAGCGGATTTTCCGAACAGGACATGCGGCGCTGGCATATCGCCTTCGAACGCCAGGCACCGGACGATCACCAAGCCTTTCTGGAATTCCTGTGCATTCCCAAGGAGGAAATCGCAACCATCCGCGGCTGGGCAAAGGAATGACAGCAGGGCCTCAGGAACGGCGTCGCAGGGTCAGCACCAACGTGGGAATGATTGCGCCAAGCATGGACAGAATGCCTATCATCCGCGCCTTGGAGCCCCAGTCCATGGAAATGGCCTCCATGGAGAGGGCACCGAACAGGAAAAAAGCGAAGTTGAGCATCGAAGAAGCGGCTCCCACATCGGTTTTCACGAATTCCAGCACCATGTTCACACTCAGGGGGCGGCTGAGTCCCAGAAAAAAGGAGACCACGCCCATGCTCAGCATGAACTGGATGAGGGTGGCGCCGTTGGTGATGTACATGCCCGCCCCGCCCAAAAACATGCCGCTCAGCGCCCACATGAGAATGAAACGCGAGGAGTAGGCCACGCACAGCCGTGAGCACAGCAGCGAACCGACCATGAGGCAGAGGGCGTTGAACCCGAAAAACAGACCATATTGCTGTTCTGTAAGGCCGAAGCCGGAGATGTAGATGCTGGCCGATCCGGCCAGGAAGGCATAAAAGCCCGCAGCCATCAGGCTGAACGACAAGGCATAAATGAAATAGCTGCGATTGCGGAACAGCACCAGATACCTTTTGGCTATTGCCACCAACCCGCCCCGGGTTTTCTCGAATTCGGGTTCGGCCAAACGGAGCACCCCGTACAGGCTGATAAGAGCAACGCACCCCTGGCAGATGAATATGTACCGCCAGGAAAGATGGTTCAGCATAAATCCGCCGAGCATGGGGGCAAGCATGGGGCACAGCGGGATGATAACCCCCATGTAGGCAAACAGCTTCTGGCGTGCGGGGCCCTCGTACATGTCTTTGGCCAGGGCCATGGAAAGGGCCGAAGCTGCAGCGGCGCCCGTGGCCTGAACCATGCGGGCCAGAACCAGCATGGCAATGGAACCCGAAGCCGCGCACAGGAAACTGCCCGCCACGAAGAGAACGATTCCCCCATACAACACGGGCTTGCGTCCCCAACGGTCGGAAAGCGGACCGTGCACCAGCAGAAACACGCTGAACGTAACGAAATATACTACCAGCGACAGGTTGGCCTGCGCCAGGGAAATGCCCCACAATCCCTGCAAAGCGGGAATGGCGGGCAGATACATATCTGTGGACAGCGCAGGAAACGCCGCCAGCAGCACAAGGAGAAGAAAATTAGGCATATTTTATGGACCGGGAGGTTGCGGGTGTGTGGAAAGGAAACGAACGGCCGGGCCTTCCGACATGCCATGGCGGCGGCCGAAGAGTCGGTCGCATTCCAAACGGCTTGCCCAAAGTGAAAATATCTGCCGAACGGACTTGTCTTTGTAGTCACTTTAAAACCGATGTCCAGCAGTACATTTCGCCAGTTTTCTTTCAAAGAAAACAGTACAAAGTAAAATATTCCAAGATATTAAACCGTTTATCGGTTTTCTGCCGCAATTCGAAAAATATTAAGCAAACCATGCTCTTTGCGCCATACACACCGCGGATGGCCTGCATTTGAACATAAAAAAGCAGTCATCGTTTGCGATTTTATAAAAACACCCCCTATTTGTTCTCTTTTTTCACGACTCTTTTCCATAAGGCACACGGAAATCCGCATAAACACCCTTAAGATATTAACATTAATGTATCCATCATATTGAAAAGAGATACACGCAAGAATTCAATTTTTTCTCTCTTGGTATTTAAAATGAAAAATTATTCCAGCTAAAAATAGTCATATATCTCAATGAATTTTGACTTTTCTTTAAAAAGGACAAAAAAAAGAACCACTATTTTTCTTCCATTTTCAAACAATTTCCAAGCGATATACACAGAGAGGAAGATCCTTTTCTTCCCTCCAAAGGGGGAAAACACCTGCCCACACGCTGAATTCGCCCCAGTTCAGCATCAATTATTTTACTTTTTTGTAATTCATAAAAAAAATTTTAAAAAAATCTCATTTCGGCAACAACCTAATTCCACTCACTTTTGCTCCGTGAAACCCCGAAAAAACCCGCTTTGCAAAATTGTATTTTTTAAAAATCGCTTTCTTTCACAGTTATTTTAAGTGTATAGCTTGATCTAGATTTTTTAATCCCGTGCCATAACATTAATTTGAGGAGGACTTGCATGAAGTCTGTTCAGAAACTCAGCACCCTGACTCTCACTCTTCTTTTGAGTGTCATCCTTGCTGTACCCGCATTTGCTTCCGAAACCATCAAAATCGGTTTCAACCTCCCCCTGACAGGAGACATTCCCGAAGTCGGCGAAGGCTCCAAAAACGCTGCCGAGATGTATCTTAAAGATATCAACTCGCAGGGTGGTCTCGAAGTCGGCGGCAAAAAGTATCCCCTGGAATTCATCTACATGGACAACGAGTCCAAGGCCGAATCCGCCGTCAACGTCGCCCTGAAGCTCATCGAACAGGAAGACGTTGTCGCCATCATCGGCCCCAACTCCTCCAAGCAGGCTGTGCCCGCCGGCGGCACCTGCAACGACAACCGCACTCCCATGATCACGCCCTGGTCCACCAACCCGGACACCACCAAGGACCGTCCCTGGGTTTTCCGTGCGGCCTTCCTGGACCCCTTCCAGGGCCCTGTTGCCGCAGACTTTGCTGCTGAAAAGTTCGGCGCCAAGACCGCTGCCGTACTGTTCGACATCTCCAACGACTATTCCAAGGGACTTGCTGAAATTTTCAAGCAGGCCTGGGAAGCCAAAGGCCTGGGCCCCGTGGTTGCCTTCGAATCGCACGGCACCAAGGACCAGGACTTCTCTGCCCAGCTGACCAAGATCATCGGCGCCAAGCCCGACTTCATCTTCGTGCCCGACAACTACAACCAGGTCGCCCTCATCATCCAGCAGGCGCATGACCTCGGTTACAAGGGCCACTTCATGGGCTCCGACGCCTGGGGTACTCCCGACCTGATCAAGCTGTGCGGCGAAGACTGCTACGGCCAGTTCTTCTCCACCCACTACGCTGCCGCCGGTGCCACCGGTCCCACCAAGGTCTTCATCGACCGCTACAAGGAAGCATACGGCGACGTACCCGCCGACTACGCTGCCCTTACCTGGGACTCCATCGGCCTGCTGCTCAAGGGCATCCAGAATGCTGGCGAAGTGTACTCCAGCCCACGCAAGGAACGTAAAGCCATCCGCGATGGTCTGGCTGCCATTCCTTCCTTTGACGGCATCACCGGCAAGTCCAAGTTCAACGAAGAGGGCGACCCGATCAAGTGCGCCGTTGTGGTTAAGATTTCGGACAAGGGCGAGTTCCTGTTCGAACAGTCCGTCTGCCCAAAATAAACCGGCCTACTGCTGATGAGGCGGGGTCGGTGACCCCGCCTTTTTATTATCGTTTACAATTCGAATGCGTTCGGCCCCGCTGCCGGACGCGAAATGAAAGCCCCGAGGAAACACCGCTGTGGAATTCTTAATTCAAAATATACTGAACGCCCTGCAATGGGGAAGTTTCTACGCACTCATAGCGCTGGGCTACACTCTTGTGTACGGCGTTCTGCGGCTTATCAACTTCGCCCATGGCGACATATTCATGGTCGGCGCCTACATCGCCTTCGGACTGGCGACCATGTTTCTGGGACCCACGTTCAACATGTCCCCGATGCTGACCTTTATTTTGTGTGTACCGCTGACCATGATCCTGACGGCCTGTGTGGGCGTCTTCCTGGAACGCGTCGCCTACCGTCCGCTGCGCCGCAAGGGAGCGCACCGGCTGTATGTGGTCATCACCGCCCTGATGTGCGGTTTCATCCTTGAGTACAGCAACCTGGCCGTTTTGGGTGCCAGCCGGCTGAAATTTCCCGAACTGCTCGAAAAAAGCATTTGGAACATCAGCGGAGTTACCGTGACCAACCTCAAGGTGCTGGTCATCTTCGCCGCCATTGCGGTATTCATTTTCCTGAACTTCATCGTCACGAAAACGCGCATCGGCATGGCCATGCGCGGCATTTCCTACGACAAGTTCGCCATTCCGCTCATGGGCATTCCCATAGATTCAATCATTGTTTTCACATTTATTCTTGGTTCCGGTTTCGCGGGCCTGGCCGGACTGCTTTTTGCCATGTCCTACCCGGTTCTGGAACCGTTCATGGGCGCACTCATCGGCTGGAAGGCATTCATTGCGGCGGTCGTCGGCGGCATCGGCGACATTCGCGGCGCATTTGTGGGCGGCTTCCTGCTGGGCTTTATCGAAATCGGCGTGGTTTCCGTATTTCCCTCCACGTTCCGCGATCTGTTCGCCTTCTCCATTCTGCTGGCCATCCTGTGGGTAAAGCCCACCGGGCTCTTCGGCATGCCACAATCCACCAAGATCTAGGGAGTCTATTACAATGCGCAAATACACTCTCAATATCGTTCTGGTGCTCGGCTGCCTGGCCCTGCTTTTCACGTCCCAATACGAAATGCTCGACAACTATATTCAGGCCGTCATCATGTTCGTGGGCATCAACATCATCATGTCCACCAGCCTGAACCTGGTTAACGGCAACATGGGTGAATTCACCTGTGGGCACGCCGCCTTCATGTGCGTGGGGGCGTACGTTTCCTCGGTTCTGTCCGTGCTCTGCTACGGCAGCAAATTCGGTGAGGCGCTTTTGCCCGAAGGCAGCGCCATGTTCGTCTTCCCCATCATCGTCATCATAGGCGGTGCGGTGGCTTCGGTCTTCAGCGTGCTGGTTTCCATCCCTTCGTTCAAAACACGGGACGACTATCTGGCCATCATCACCATTGCCGTGAACTACATCGTCATCTCCGCCATCGAGAACATGCCGTTCATCGGCGGTTCGCGAGGCTTCCAGGGCATGAAGGACACGGTCTGGGCCATGATAGACACCTTTGAAATTCCCTGGATGATGTTCTGGGTGATCGCTTTCACCATGTTCACCATCTGGATCATCCGCCGCTTCATCACCTCCACCTACGGCAAG
Source organism: Desulfovibrio sp. 7SRBS1 (assembly GCF_049723905.1). Classification (NCBI taxonomy): domain Bacteria; kingdom Pseudomonadati; phylum Thermodesulfobacteriota; class Desulfovibrionia; order Desulfovibrionales; family Desulfovibrionaceae; genus Desulfovibrio; species Desulfovibrio sp. 7SRBS1. The sequence goes on from NZ_JBJKFD010000001.1 coordinate 1,926,790, forward strand.
GGCGTCAACGCCATCTGCCAGGACGAAACCGCGGCGGAAATAATGAGTGTGAACACCAACAAGGTGAAAATGCTCAACTTCATGCTGTCTGCCGGGCTTGCAGGCGTGGCGGGCGGCTTGTTCGCCCACATCGTGGGCTACGTCAACCCGCAGTCCTTCAACATCCTCAAGTCCACGGAAGCCATGGTTATGGTCTACCTGGGCGGCATGGGGTCGCTCTCCGGCGCGGTCATTTCCGCCGTGCTGTTCACGGGCCTCATGGAAGTGCTGCGTTCGCAGGCCATCATCGGCTTTCTGCTGTCTCCGGCCACACTCATCTTCCCGGACTGGGAGCCATCGGCCGGCGTCATCAAGTGGATCATTATTCCGCTGCTGCTGGTGTTGATCATGCAATTTCGGCCCGAGGGCATCATGGGGAACAAGGAGCTTTCCGACGTGTTCCCCGGACTGAAAAAATACTACACCTTTAAATAAGGAGCTTGTCATGTCGCTACTCACTATCGACAGCATGTCACAGCGCTTCGGCGGGCTTCTGGCGGTTTCCGACTTCAACCTGGAAATGAAGGGCGGCGAACTGATGGGGCTCATCGGTCCCAACGGCGCCGGAAAGACAACCATCTTCAACCTCATTTCCGGCTTTTACCAGCCCACCGAGGGCGTCATCAAACTCGATGGCCACCCCACGGCAAAAATGCGTCCCCATCAGGTCACGTCGCTGGGCGTCGCCAGGACCTTTCAGAACATCCGTCTCTGGCACGACATGACCGTGCTGGACAACATCCGCGTCTCCCAGCACTACCGCCTGGGATACCATATGTGGGATTCCATCATCCGCGGCAAACGCTTCCGCGAATGTGAAAAGCGCATCCTGGACATTGCCAACGAGCTGCTCGAAGCAATGGACCTGAAGGATTACGCCCAGGAACTGCCCAAGAACCTGCCGTACGGACTGCAGCGCCGGGTGGAAATTGCTCGCGCCATGTCCATCCGTCCCAAGCTGCTGCTTTTGGACGAACCCGCCGCAGGGCTGAACTCGGCCGACGTGGAAGACCTCATCAAACTGGTGGGATGGATTCACGAAAACTACGACATCACAATCCTGATGATCGAGCACCAGATGAAGGTCGTCACCTCCCTGTGCCAGTGGATCAAGGTTATCGACTTCGGCTCGACCATTGCCGAAGGCACGGCCGAGGACATCCAGTCGAACCCCACAGTCATCAAGGCCTACCTGGGAGATGACAACATATGAGCAAGCTGCTTGAAATAGAAAACCTTTACGTCAAATACGGCAACATCGAGGCGTTGCACGGCATTTCCTTTACCGTGGACCGGGGGGAAATCGTCACCCTTATCGGCGCCAACGGCGCGGGCAAATCCACCACGCTGATGTCCATCGCCCAGTTGCCGCCACCGGAAGCTCCCAAAATCATTCAGGGGGATATCCGCTACAACGGAGACTCCATCGTAGGCACGTCGGCGGACAAGATCGTCTCGGACCTGCATCTGGCCCTGGTGCCCGAAGGCCGCCATATCTTCGGCAACCTGACGGTTGAGGAAAACCTCACCATTGCCACCTACGCACGCAAAAACAGCCAGGAAGAAATCAAGCGGGACTACGAACGTGTCTTCTCCCTTTTCCCCCGGCTGGCGGAGCGCCGCAAACAGCGTTCCGAATCCCTTTCCGGCGGTGAACAGCAGATGCTGGCCGTGGGACGCGCCCTGATGTCCGGTGCAGACTTCATCATGCTGGACGAACCGTCCATGGGGCTGGCTCCCCTGCTCATGTACGACATGTTCCGCACACTCAAGGCACTGAACGAGGAAGGCATGACCATCCTGCTGGTGGAACAGAACGCCAACCTCGCCCTCAAGTTCGCCCACCGCGGCTATGTCATCGATACCGGTGAAATCGTGGCCGAAGGACCGAGCAACACCCTTATGGACGATCCGGAAGTCAAAAAAGCCTACCTCGGCGGCTGATCACTCTCCGGCTTTTCCGTACAATGCAGACACCCGGGCCGTCTTCCCTGCGAAGGCGGCCTGTTTGCTTTGCCCATCCGGAAAAATGTCCCAGCCACCAGCCGGGCCGAAGCCCATTGAAGTCCCCCCCATTGAAGTCGGCCACAGTGAAGTCCCTTGACGAACCGGTCCGAATCCCGCATTTCTGCCTCTATGACCACACCGCAACGCATTCAATCCATCATTTTCGACTTTGACGGCACCCTTGCCGTGCTGACCCTGGACTTCAACGACATGAAACGTCGCCTGGGCGCCATGGCATCCAATTATATAGATAATTTTCCCCAGGTGGACGGCATGCCCGCCCTGGAGTGGGTGGAGGTGCTTACCCGCGCCGTTGCCGACGAGCTGGGTGAAGACACGGGCATGGAATTCAACACCCGCTGTCGTTTCCTGATAATGGATATGGAACTGGCCGGGGCCCGCCGGGGCGAATTGTTTTCCTTTACCCGCCCCATGCTGGTCGACCTTCGGGAGCGCGGCGTGAAGATTGGCGTGGTGACTCGCAACTGCACGCCTGCGGTCAAGGCCGTTTTCCCGGATATCGACACATATTGCGAATGCCTGCTGGCGCGCGAAGACGTGGCCGAGGTAAAACCGCATCCAGGCCATGTGCAGGCCGCGCTGGAGCGCCTTGGCGTATCGCCGCAAAGCGCCCTGATGGTGGGCGACCATCCCATGGACGTATTGGGCGGCAAGCGCGCCGGAACCATGGGGGCTGGAGTGTGCAGCGGGCGCAAGGAACATGCCGTCTTCCTGAAAGCAGGCGCGGACTTTATGGCTGCGGACTGCATGGAACTGATGCGCATTCTGGAACGCGAGAAACTGCTGCCCGCAAAAAATTGATTCCCTCTCCCGGTCTGCTCAGGCCTGTACGTCCATGAAGTCCTGAATTTCGGCAATGATCTCCCGCTGCTCGTGGGCCAGCATGGTGAATGCCTTTTCCACCTGCGGCCTGGGGCAGGCCGAGGCCATGTTCTTGTACAAATCATAGGCCCGGTATTCCAGTTCCAGAGCCACCTCCGCCGAGTTCAGGCAATCGAGGCGGGACACGCTGGCCCATTGGGACAGAAAATAGACCGGATCGCCGCTTTGCAGCATCTCCCCCCGGACATCCCGAAAATAGTCTTCAAAATCCGCAAGCTCACCATCGGCTTCGTTCCGCAGTTCATTGTACAAGGTAAGCGCCTGCTGGTGTTTGGCCCGGACAAGCCGGTCCAGCAGGCTGCAGACAGGTTTGCCAAGCTGCTCGTCCGTTTGCACTTCTTTTTGCGGCCCGCCTTTCAGCAGGCCGTTGTAAAAATTCCACGCCCCCTTTTCCAGCTCTATGCCCTTGCGCAGAGCCGCTTCCGGAGTGTCGTCCGGGTCGAAGAAATCCTTGAGCGGCGGCTTCCTGGGCAGGGTATCCCCGTTCCAACCCACAATACCCGCGCCAAAGTCGTAAATTTGCCCGGAAAACAGCCCGGACTGCAAAGCCATGTCTGCCGCCCTGCGGGAGCGCACTCCGCTGTGGCAATGAAAAATGGTGTCCAAATCCGGGTTCAACTCGCCCAAACGCGCGGGAAGCTGGGTGATGGGCAGATGCTTTGCTCCGGGGATATGACCTTTGTCGTATTCCCCATCCGTGCGCACATCCACGATGGTAAATGTACTTTCCGGACGGTTGGTAAAGAGGTCGCGCAGTTCTTCGGGACGTATCTTTTGGACGTCGTGCGGAGCGGAAGCGGTGCTCATGGAACCCTCCGTTGGAGCATGCATATCAGGGGACTGAATTGTTCATGTATATCCTACACACTAACATTCCTTATACCATAGAGTTGAAAAATTCCCAGTTTTGGGACCTGCAGGAAAGCAGGCCCCAAAGAACCATCAGGCACGCAGGCTTCGGTCCGTCTGGCGCATCCGGTTCAGCAGCGCTTGAACGGCCCAGCTTAAAACAAGAAGACCTGCGGTCACTCCTCCCACCTGGCATACCCCATGCCATCCTGCCCGTGCATACTCCTCGCTTGCCAGTGCAGATCCGAGCGACATGCCCACGAACCCAGAGGTGATGAACACGGAGGTAATTCTCGAGGTGGCCCGGGTACTGATGCGGTACAGCACGGACTGGTGGGTGACCTGAAGTCCCTGTGCCGCAACATCCACGACGAATATTCCCACGATCAGCGGAAAAAGCAGTGTATTTCCCCCCGTCAGACTCAGCCAGGACAGGACAAGCAGCAGGGCGAAAATGCCGGTCATGGTCCCGGCCAGGCCCCGGTCGCCCAGGCGTCCCGCCACATTGGCCGACAATGCGCCAGCTGCCCCGATCAGCCCGAACAACCCGATGGTTTCCGTGCCGAAGCTGTAGGGTGGCTGGGAAAGGAGAAAGGTCAGCCCGGTCCAGAGGACGCTGAAGCTGCAAAGCCCGAGCAAGGCGTACCAGGACCGCCACCTCAGCTCCGGTTCGTTCCGCAGCAGCTTGCCCAAAGACAGGAGCAACGCTCCGTAACGAATCCCTTCTGGCTTGACCTTGTCCGGCACCATGGCACGACGCAACCCCGCTGCAAGCACTATGATCACGGCTGCTGCAATCACGTACATCCAGCGCCAGTTCAAGAGATGGGCGACGTACCCGGAAACAGTCCGGGCCAAAAGTATGCCCAGCAAAAGGCCGGTCATGATCTGTCCGACCCTGCGTCCCCGGACGCTTTCATCGGAATGGGATGCCACGTAGGGAATGATCACCATGGTTGCGCTGGAGGTGATACCGGTGACGATGCTGACCACCGCCAATACGGCAAATGTGGGACTGGCCGCAGCAGCCAGCAGGGACAGAGCGCAGATCGACAGCATGGCTGTGACCATGGCCCGTTTGTTTTTATGGTCCCCCAAAGGGACAATGAAAAGGACGCCCAGGGCATAGCCGAGCTGAACGGCTGTCACGAGATATCCCGTCCGTTCGATGCTGGTATGCAGGCTGTGGGCAATATCCGCCAAGAGCGGCTGGGCATAGTAAAGGTCGGCAACCAGGGCACCGACGGATACGGCAAATAAAAGCATGCACCACGACGACAGTGGTGCTGTATCAACATCTTTCAACATTTATCTCCTAATCTCCTTCGGGCGGGGTCCGCAGCCATGTGGGGCAGGCCTCATCCAGGCGTGGCAAAGATCCGCCACTTTTTTCTCGCGTTTCGTAGAGGTCGATTTTTTTATTCAGGAAATCCAGGTGGCCCTGCAGCACCTCCATCTCCTCCAGAAGCTGCTGCTGATGGGCCAGCAGCATGTCCTTTCTCTGGGGAATGGAGGAATCCCCCATGTGCCACAGATCTGCATACTGCCGGATCTTTTCCAACGGCATGCGGGTACGTTTCAGGCGCTGGATGAATTCCAGCCATACCACATTGGCCTTTGAATACCTGCGCTTCCCGGAAACCCGGTCGACCTGCCGGATGAGTCCGATCTTCTCGTAATACCTGAGCGTGTGTACGCTGATTCCCAATATGTTTGCGACTTCGCCGATAGTCATTGTATGTGTTCCTTTTCTCTGGGCTGAATCGATTCGGACGAACTATACGACCTAGAGCGAACTCTAGGTCAAGATGTTTTTTCAACGTGTTGCAAATTTTTTCGCGGGTAGGTCTTGTACGGAGGGGGCAAAGAAGCGTTGATGTCGATAAGTACTTAGATTTCAAATGGATACGGAGAAATGCACATACCGTAGAGCGGCAGGTCTCTCCATTTCAAGAATCCACGAAATACAATCGGAGCATATTGGGGGAAATTTCAACATCTGAGATTGGCTGTCGAATTTCCTTAACTTGTGGGGCGGGCTGCAATGATGAAAAAGCAAAAGATGAAAACAATATGGCCGCAAAGGTAACCGCGAACAGATCTTTCAAACACCCATTGTTAATGCATGGTAGATTCGGCAGGCAAAGTGGAAAGCAAAGCCACGAACAGATCAAGCAGCAGAGGATCAAAGGATTTTTTGCGTTGGGAGCAGAGAATGCAGAGGCTTTCGCGACGGGAAAAAGCAGGCTTGTACGACCGCTTGCTGACAAGGGCGTCGTACACGTCTGCTATGGAGACAATGCGGGAAAACAGGGGAATGAAACCGGAGTGCAGGCCGAACGGGTATCCGCTGCCATCCCACTTTTCGTGGTGGGTCAGGGCGACAAGACTGGCTTGCGCGGATACCTGTCCGGCCTGGAGTATATGGGCCCCATGCCAAGTGTGGCGGCGCATGAGAACCCACTCCCCTTCCGTGAGCGGCCCGGGTTTGAGCAATATGCTCCCCGGAACCGTGACCTTGCCGACATCGTGAAACGTCGCGCAAAGGCGTAAGTCTTCAAGATCGCGCCCCCGGAGGCCGTAAGCCCGACCAAGCGAAAGGCTGAGTTCTGCGATATGTTCCAGGTTTCCTGCACCTTTCACTTCACTACTCCTGCGATCTTTTCTTTCCCTCTGATCGGCCGGAGGGAGAATATCTTTACCCTCTTTAATGGGATATTCGGCAACATACCGTCCAAACCCCCGCCACTCTTGCAATACGGCAGACGTTGCGTATGCTTTTGAAATAGTATTTCAGCAACGTTGGGGAGAGACAAATTGCGCAAGGTCTTATTTCTACTGATATTTTCCGTCGTTCTTGGCATTGCCGCCTCGGCCGACGCGGCAATGGTCCATATGAAAAACGGCGACCGCCTCAGCGGCGAGGTGGTCAAAATGGAAAAAGGCGTGCTGCAGCTTGCCACGCCCTACGCCGGAACCATCAAGATACAATGGGATCAGATAGACAGCCTGGAAAGCGAAAAGTCCCTGGATGTCTACCTCAAGGACAAGACCGAACTCAGCGGCCCCGCTGTTGCCGATACTCCGGGGCATGTGACGATCAAACCCAAAAACGATGCATGGCACAATCTGGACGCTTCCAAGATTGCGGCCATCAACACGCCCTGCCACGAATGGGAAGTCAAAGGCGGAATTTCGCTGGGCTTCAACAAACAATCGGGCAATACCAACAAGGCCAATGTCGGTTTTCAGGGTGGCGCGTCCGTGCAAAAGAACAAAAACCGCTACAATCTCTCCGGCGAATTCAACTGGGGCGAAGACAGCGGCTCGCGCAACGCCTACAACTGGCGCGTGGAACCGGGCTACGACCGCTACCTGACACAGCGGCTGTTCCTCAACGCCAATGCCCAGTTCAAACACGACGAATTTCAGGATTTGGACCTGCGTTCCTCTGTTGGTCTCGGCCTTGGTTATGATATTCTCAAGAACGACCGAATAAACCTGACCGTACAGGCGGGCCCGGCCTACGTGTCCGAGGATTATGACCAGAGGCAGGACCGCGACTATACAGCCGGACAGTGGAAAGTGGACTTCAGCTGGTGGATATACAAAAAATATGTGCAGATATTTCACTCCCAGAATGGCTTCCTGAGCCTGGAGCACTCCGACGAATACATCTGGCAGACAAAGACCGGCCTCAAGTTCCCGTTTACGGAAAAGCTCTATACCGCGCTGCAGTACAACTACGATTGGAACAACAAACCAGCTTCCGGAAAGGTGAAGTGGGATGAGAAGATTTTGATGGCGATAGGCTACAACTTCTAGTTCAGGGGGCGTGGGAGGCATGATAGCGGCGTTGGTTCGAACCAATCAATTCCTCGCGTATATAAGAATACGCGTCGTCCTTGATTGCTCCTCACGCCTTGCTCTCATACCGTTCTTACCAGCCTGTCGTATTGTGATTCAAAGAATTTGAATCCGTGTACCATTAAAGAAGCATCTTGATAGGCGCTTACGGATCCCATCTGCCTTTTATAATAGTTACACTCCCCAATTGTACGGGCAGCTCAAAAGGGTGCGGAAACGAGACGCGAGGGAAACGCAGGGCCGACGCGTATTCTTCCATACGCGAGGACGTGCGTTTTCCGAAGCAACGAAGGTAACGCCCCCTTTTCAGCTGCCCAAAAAACATAGGCACATCACTTGCATGCATACAGTCAGCCGCAATGCAAACGAGGTGTGCCAATGGTATTTAATCCAAGTATTTCAGGCATTAGCCAAGCCATTCAAACAATACAGAACCTGACGGAAAACCGACAGGCCAATGGTATGGGCTCGGGCATGCCCAACATGCTCAACACGGGCATGGGGGCGGGCCAGGACTTTGCCAAAACCCTGGCCAATCTGAGCGAAGGCCTGGAACTTTCCATGGTCAACAAGGCCCTGGAGCTGGGTTCCGGCGGGCTGAACAACGGCGGGAACGACGGCCTGTTCGGCGGCATGGGCATGTCCGGAATGTCCCTGGACAAACTGCAGATGAACATGCTGATGACCACCCTCACCCAGATGCAGCAGGCGGCCCAACCCGAACAGACAGCCCAGCCTGCGCAGGCCGCGCAAGCTCCGGGCGAAACCGACAGCCAAAAATCCGACACCCCAGGCGGCGGCACACAGCAGACAGCCGGTGCCGGAGCCAAGGGGCTGGGAGAAATACTGGGGCAGCTTGCCGAACAATTCGAATCCAGCTCCGATGCCGGAGCCATCGGCTACGACCGCATGGGCGGCACCTCCTACGGCCTGTTCCAGATGTCTTCCACCCAGGGCGTGGTCAAGGACTTCATCCATTTTCTCAGCGACAAAAACCCGGAATGGGCCGGGAAACTGGCCTCAGCAGGCCCAGCCAACACCGGCTCCACCACGGGTGGCATGCCCGACGCATGGCGGGAGATAGCCAAGTCCAACCCCGAAACCTTTTCCAAGCTTCAAAACGAATTCGTGCAGGGCAGCCACTACCAGCCCGCCCTTGAAAAAGTCCTTACCGCCATGGGCATGGACGAAGGATCCATTCCCCCCGCGGTCAAGGAAGTCCTCTTTTCCACAGCCATACAGCACGGCGCGGGTGGCGCCTCCTCCATTTTCGAAAAAGCCCTGACCATGCTCGGCGACGCACAAGGCCAGACCGACGCTGGCACGGGCGAAGGCATGTTCAAGCAGCTCATAGACAAGGTCTACGACCTGCGCGCCGGACAGTTTGGCAGCTCCACGAAGAGCGTTCAAAACGCTGTAACGTCCCGCTTTGGCCGCGAACGCCAGATGGCCATGGCCATGCTGGATAACGAATTCAATATGGGGTGATGTGCGAAAGCTGAAAATCTTGCATTGTCAGCTTGTTGTGACGCTTCCTAAGAATTCTGTCTCCCAGAGATTGCCATACACAGGCCGATTCCACAGTTCTCTTTGAGCAGACGGCTCAAAAAGGTTTGAGTTTTCCGAACCAACACCGCTATCGCGCCTTTTTCAGCGCCTTCTAGTTTGTTTTACATGCGCACCATCATAGAGTATTTTCTCATTTGAGGGGATTGTGACAATATGAAGCTACCGTACCTTTTTCTGCAATCTTCACGGGCTGCTCAAAAAGGTGCGAAAGCAAGGCAGGAGGGAAACGCAAGACCGACGCGTATTCTTATATACGCGAGGGGTTGAGTTTTCCAAACTAACGCCGCTATCGTACATTTTTCAGCAGCCCTTTAGGTCACCATGGCAGACAACGAAACAAACCTGCCCGCCAGCACTCCGGAAGCCCAGGCTCCGGCAGTGGTTGATGCCCATGTCCGTTTTTGCGGCTCCAAAGACGGCATCAAGGTAGGTATAAGCCGGTACACTCCGGAAACCGATGGCGGCGCCCCCCTCTGCCTGAAATCCCTGGAGCGCATGCTGCGCGAATCCGGTGTGCGGGCTCCCCTCATCAAAGATAATGCGCTTGAAGCCATCGAACGCCTTCAGGCGGGCAAGAGTGTCAAAACCCTGGTCATTGCCCAGGGGAAAAAGCCGGTCAACGCCCGCGACGCCCGCATCACCCCAAACGGCAACTGGGACTTTCCCGCCTTTCCCGGACAGGTCATAGGCACCCTTGTGGCCTCACGCGCGCCGGAAATTGGCATGGGCATAGACGGCGAGCCCATTTCCCCCAACCGGCCCGACCCGCCCCGCGAAATCGAAACCAGTGAAGACGTGGGCTGCTACGTCAATCCCGAAACAAACGAAGTGCACGCCTTGTTCTACGGATTGCCGGTGCTGAAGGCGAACAAACTCGCCGTGCAGATGTTGCTGGGCACCTCGCCGGGCAAGGTGGAGGTGATAGGCACCCTGTACCCGAAAGATTTTCTGGACGAACCCATCACGACCGAGCGCATCGAAGAGATGCTCAAGGGCATGAAGGTTGCGATCAAGCCGCTGCACGAAGAAATTCAAAAGGCGCTTAAAAAGGCTGCCAAATCGGGCCGCCCCGTGGAAAATGTGGTTCTGGTGCGCGGCATCCGGCCCGTGCACGGCCAGGATGGGAAGCTGGAAATGCTGATTGCCCAGCGCAGCCTAACGGGAACCAAGGTGAAGGGAGGCCGCATCGACTATCGCGACCGAGGCTTCTCCCCTTCTGCCACCGACGGAACCGACATTGCCCGCTTGCACCCGCCCACCAAAGGCAAACCAGGGCTGGACGTGCATGGCGCGCCCATCCCGGCCCGCAACGGCACCCCCCTGCGGGTTACTCCGGGACGCGGCGTGGAGGCCATCAAGGAAAAGCTGCCCCAAAGCGAAGAAGGCCAAGAGGAATTTCAGGAGCCCGTCATCCGTTTTCGGGCCAGGATGGACGGCCTTGTTTTGCGGGAAAATGACGTCATCAGCATTTCCGAACTGCTGGAAGTAAACGGCGACGTGGACTTCAACACCGGCAACATCCGCGTGCCCAGAGGATCGGTGCGCATTGCCGGTACGGTGCGGACCAGCTTCATGGTCAGCGCTCCGGAAAACGTCCTGGTGGAAGGCGTGGTGGAAAACGCGCTCATCAAGGCCGGCGGCAGTGTGGAAGTAGGCGGCGGGCTGCTGATGAAAAAAGGCGGCGGTGTGGCCGCACGCGGCAACGTCATGGCCCAATTCGCCAACAACGCCCGCATTGTGGCTGGCGGAGAAGTGATTATGGCAAGCAACATCACAGCCAGCCTGGTCCGGGCTGGTGGCAAGGTCGTGCTCAGCGAGGACCGCGGCAAGATACGCGGGGGAACCATTGTTTCAGGCGAAGGCATAGAAGCTTACGAGATAGGCACGCCCATGGGCGTGAACACGGTGCTGGCAATAAGCCGCGAAGACAAGCAGACACGCCCCCTGATAAAGGAAAAACGCGAATTGGCCGCGCGGCTGAAAAAGCTGGACATTGCCTTGGGCGAGGAAGAGGACTCGCGCAAAATTCTGCGCAAGACCCCGCCGGACAGACGGCAGGCCGTTGAAAAACTCATTGCCCTACGCGACCTGACGCGAACCCGCCACCGTCAGGTGGGACGTACCCTGGCCGAACTTGCGGAAAAGGCTCTTCTGGAGCTGCACCGCATCAAAATCCGCGTTCCAGGCACCATCCATCCCGGCACGCGCATCAAGGCCGCGGGACAGAGCCTTCCCGTGGTGTCTCCCATCTACAACAGCCAGATTTTCTGGGACCCGGAGCAAAAGAAGATCGTTGTTCTGGGGCTGTAACGTTCCGGGCGTTCCAGCGGCCTAGCCCTGTTTCGCAACTCCCACGACCTTTTCCGCCAGCAGTGCCAGGCAGAAAAAGACCACGGCAAAAGCGATGATCGTTGCCCCGGACGTGAGGTTGAACCAGTACGAGGCAGCCAGCCCGCCCAGGCAGAAGACAAGATTCAGGAGCGTGGCCCAAAGCATCATCATGCCCAGGGATTTGGACCACCGTTCGGCCAGATAGGCGGGCACCGTAAGCAGTGCGATAACCAGAATAAGGCCCACCACCCGGATGATCATAACGATGGACAGGCTGATGAGCAGCGGCAGCAGAAAATGCAGAAAAGTCACGGGAATGCCGCGCGCCCTGGCAAATTCGCGGTCGAAGGACATGGAAAGAAAGGCGTTGTAGTAGTTCAGAACCACCATCAGGGTAAAGACATCCAGCCCCGCCATAATCCACAGGTCGCCCGCAGGCACGGCCAGGATGGAGCCGAACAGAAAGCTCATCAGGTCCACATTGTAGCCGGGCGTAAGGTCCAGCAGGATGATGCCAAAGGCCATGCCCGCGGCCCACATAAGGCCTATGATGGTGTCGCTCCGATCGGAACGGCGCACGGTTGCCCAGCTCATGCAGGATGAGGCCACCGCTGTAAAACCAAGGGCGCAGGGCAGTACCGGAAGCCCGAAAAAGAAAGCCAGCCCCACTCCGCCGTACGCGGCATGGGCAACCCCACCGGCCAGGAAAACCATGCGGTTGACCACCACCAGGGTGCCAATCACCCCACAGGCGACGGCCGCCAGCAGGCTGGCCAGCAAGGCGTTCTGAATAAAGGCAAAAGAGAGAATATCCGTCATGTATTTTTTCCTGCTCCGGGTACCCGCCCCGGAGCTGCGAAATGGTCTTCCACGGTACGCAAAAAAGGCATGATCCCGCACGATTTGTCGTGCGTGCCGTAAATCAGTGCGGTCATTTCCGGGGTAAGTTCCGGGGTGGGGCTGAAAGCCAGCTGCCGGTTCACGCAGGCAACGCAGCTCACCCGCATGCTCAGCAGGCTTACGTCGTGGCTTACCGCCACCACGGTGCGCACCGAGGCAAGCTCGGCCAACAGTTCGTACAGGCAGAACTTGCCGTGCGGGTCCACATTGGCCGTGGGTTCGTCCATCAATAGTATCTTGGGCTGGCCTACCAGGGCGCGCGCAATCAACACACGCTGCTTCTGCCCGCCCGAAAGGTCGGACATCTGGTGCTTATCGGCCCCTGCCAGATCCACTTGGTCCAGGGCATTGCGCGCCAGTTCCCTTTCCTTGGCATCAAAACGCCACCCCCGCCGCAGGCCGCTCCGCCCGGGGCCGACCAGCCCCAGCAGTACCGTATCCAACACAGAGATGGGAAAACCCGGTGTAACATTTACATGTTGCGGCACGTACCCTATGTCCCGGGCGGCATGTCCGGGAGCAACGCCAAGCACGCGGACCGTGCCGGAGCGGGGGGACAGCAGACCGGCCATGAGTTTCAGCATGGTGGTCTTGCCCCCCCCGTTGGGACCGATGACCGCCAGGAAATCCCCCTGCCGCACCTCAAGGCTTACGTCCTCCAACGCAACGGGACCGTTGTACCCAAAGGTGACGTTTTCAAGAGAGATAACCGTGGGACGGTCTGTCCGCGACTGCTCCATTATTTGGAAGCTCCTTGGGAAAACGCCTTGGCAATGGTGCGCAGGTTGGCGGGCCAGTCCGCAGCCAGGGGGTCGGCCACCTGGACGGTTCCACCAATGGCATCGGCAATGGTCTTGGCGCTACGCTTGGAAAACTGGGGCGAAACAAAGATCACTTTGACGTTCTTTTCCTTGGCCAGAGTGATCAACCGGGCCAGATCGCGCGGACCAGGGGCCTTGCCACCGGCTTCCACCGCCTGCTGGTGCAGACCGTAGGCCTTGGCAAAGTAGCCGAAGGAAGGATGGAAAATAAAAAACGTTTTCCCGGCTGCTCCGGCCTGATCCATGATGGTCAGGATGTCACTGTCCACATGGTTGATTTCCCGGCACAGCGAGACATACCCGGCATGGTAGGCGGCTGCGTTTGACGGATCGGCAGCAATAAGGGCGTCGCGCGTGGTTTCGGCCATGATCCGCACCAGGGGCGGGGCCAGCCATACATGGGGATCGGGCATGGCATGTTCGTGTTCATGGTGCATGTCCCCGTGTTCGGCGTGGTCGTGGTCCTCGTCGCCATCGTGATGATGTTTCCCCATGGCCATGCGGCGGATATCTTCCTGCATGGCGACAAAATGCGTATGAGGCGCGGCCTTGCGAAAACGCTCAAGCCAAGCGGACTCGAACGGCACGCCAATGGAAAAGTAAAGGTCGCTTTCTGCCAGGGAAGTCATCTGCGCGGGCTTGGGCTCGTAGGTTGCCGGGCTGGCGCCGGGCGCGACCATGGCGCTGACGTCGACCAGATCACCGCCAATGGCTTTGACAAAATAGACCTGCGGAATGATGGATACACTGACTTTCAATTTCCCGGCCTGGGCAGGAACAGCCGCCAAAGTAAGGCAGGCCAAAAACAAAACAAACAAAAGAGAACGAACGCTACGCATAATCTTCTCCTTCAATCATAAGTTACCATTTATTGGAGCTTGGCTCGGAGGAATCCCGAGATTCGGCCAGGAGTGATGTACGCCTAGTCCTTATCCCTGTCACGTCCACCTAATCACGTCCCCTCGTCACTCCTCCGGTAACAATACCGATGAGCAGTGCGAATATGACGTACCCGATAAGACATTCAAAAGTTACAAATACTTTGCCCACGGCGGTCATGGCGTGGATATCGCCGAACCCCACCGTGGTAAGAAGCACCACGGTAAAATACAACGAGTCTATAAGCAGTCCCGGCCCATGGGTAAAGAGGAACGGACGAGGAAAGTTAAGATATTCGCAGCTCATGTCCAGACTGGCATTGATGAGCGTGAAGGCCGTGACCAGCAGCAGATAGATATACGAAAGTCGTCCGATGTCGTCCCATGTGGGCGTATTTTCCGGGCGCAGAAGTTCCACGGCGCTCATGCCGAAACGCCGGATGTGGAACCGCACCATCCAGACCGTGAACAGCGTCAAAACAAGTAGTCCCGCGCTCGATATGATCAGGACGATGGACAAAACGCCACAGCCGAATCCCACCAGCCATGCTGCCTTGACATCCTGGTGTTCTATGAGGACGCTGCTCAGAAGCAGCTTGTGCCCGCGCAATTGCTTACGCCGCAGATACTTTTTGACCAGTGCCGCCACAGTTGCGATAAGCAGCCCGTTGCCAAAGGCGATGAGCAGCATCGGCCAGACGACATCATCGTGTGTTATCCGGATGATAAGGGGTCTGAACTCGTTGAGCACGGACAGCGAAAAAAAGGACGCCAGCATACAGGGGATGCTCAAATTGAGGGCGCTGCGAACCAGAATAGAAGGATACGTGCTTTTCTCCATTCACCAATTGTACGTGCAGGGGACAATTCGGGCAAGGACAAGCCTGCTCTGTTCCGTATGACAACACTTTTGCTGATAAAAATATGGTAAAGAAAAACCACGCTCCAACCGATATATATAAACAGCTATGGTATAACAAATTTCATCCTCGGTAGGTACATCATGGAATTCGGACTTGCTCCCGCTTCCAATATATTTGGCTCCATAGAAAAAGACTATACCGCCAAGATAAGCAAGCTCCCGACTGAAGAAGGCGGCGAGTGGCCCGGCTACACCAGCGTTTCCGCAGAAGCGGGCGACACTGTCCGCATTTCCCAGCAGGCCAGGACCCTGTATGCCGAATCCAAAAAAGACGATTCGCAAAGCATGGGAACCACCGATGAACAGGCTAAAAACGGTGAGTCCAGCGGCTTGAGCAATGCGGCCGATGGTACAGCGGGCGCGTCCGAAGCAGACGGGGAAAAGAAGTCAGCCGCCGGTGCGAAGAAGGCAGAGGGGGCCGAGGACGAAAAGACTACAAAGGAAGAACTTATTGAAAGACTTCGCAAGCAGCTTGAAAAAGCCCAGGAGAAGTTGCAAAAAGTCCAAGAAAAGCTTGCTGAGGCAATGGCCAAGCTGAATGATGCCGATACGGATGAAACGCAAAAAATGGCTGCGCAGGCCGAAGTGGAGAGCGCACAGCATGAAGTTACAACCGCGCAGGCCGAAGTAACACAAATATCCCAGGCCATACAGGACATCATCGAAGAAAAGGAAAAAAGATAGGCCACCTCCCAGACGTCCCAGATGGCCCAGATGTCCCGAATGTTCCAGATGGCCCAGCGTCGGTGGAAAAAACGCATTTGCTCTGGTTTGAAAAGCCAACGCGACTCCTAAAACAGCTGCCCCCAATTGCAAAGCCGGGTTCTGTTCATCACGTCCCGCATGCAAGAGCCGAGCGCATACAATACGCTCCGCCAAAATCCATCAAGGCCCCTGGAAGAATCTTCTTCCAGGGGCCTTGATGGATTTACAAACCGAGATCAATACTCTCAGTTGTTGGCAACATTCTTTTCGGAAGCGGTCTCGACGGCAGTGTCCGTGTCGATAGAATCCACGTCGGCAGTACCCTCGCCGGCAACATTCTCATCGGGGACGGCATCGTCGCCTTCACCATCCAGATACAATTCCAAAAGGCCGGGCGGCGGATCAATGACAGCCCGGTTCGCTTCCAGATCGATATCTTCTACATTGTCGGGATGTGCGGCAAAAAGGATTTCCTCACCCTTGGGCGTGGTGATGATCCAAACTTCGTGGGGCATGGCCTCAATACGGGAAAGCTCGCCAAGGTGTTCCCCGTCGGGCAGGTAAACATCCATGCCGAACAGGTCGTGCCAGTAAATCTCGTCCGGATCGGTTTCCGGGAGATCTTTCCGGCGCACCATAAGCGTAGCCCCACGCCAAGCCTCGGCCTGGTCGCGTCCGTCGATGCCCTTCAGTTTGAGCAACACACGTCCTTTGTGGGGGCGCTGGCCCTCTACGGTAACAGCCCGAGGTCGGGCGTTACCGCTCGCCAGATAGATTTTGTCCACCTGTGAATAGAGGGTAGGGGAGTCGGCGTGATTGACCACGCAGACCTCCCCTCTCAAACCGTGCGGTTTGCCCAGTTCACCTACGGCGACAAGTCCGCTCTTCTTCATACAACGTGCTGATTACTCAAGAATCTCCAGCACAGAGCGCTTCTTGACCTTGGTCGAAGCGGCACCGAGGATGGTACGCATGGCACGCGCGGTGCGTCCCTGCTTTCCAATGACCTTGCCCAGGTCTTCCTTGGCAACCTTGAGCTCGATGACGGACGTCTGTTCGCCTTCGATCTCCGAGACTTCGACATCATCGGGGCTATCCACCAGAGACTTGGCTATGTACTCTACCAGATCCTTCAACATGAGACACCTCCTCTCTGGGTAATTGGCCGGAACCACTTCCGCTGTGTCGCAACAGGTGTGTTACGAGGCTAGATGCCAGCTTTTTTCAGGAGCGAACGCACCGTGTTGGACGGTTGCGCACCCCTTTCGAGCCACATTTTGACCTTTTCAGAGTCAATCTTGATTTCTTCGGGCTCTACCATGGGATTGTAATGTCCCAGGAATTCAAGGGGGCGGCCATCACGACGGGTCTCGCTGTTAATCGCGACAATCCTGTAAAAGGGGCGCTTTTTCGAGCCCATGCGGGTCAGACGCAGTTTCAGTGCCATTCTGGTGAATCTCCTTACCTGATAGTATAAAGGTTTTAAGAAAATGCAAGAAAAAAGAAGAAAGAAGCCGGTGGGCTGCTATTTCTTGCGTTTTTTTCTCTTCTTGCGCGTGGAGCCAGCCTTCTTTGTAGCGCTTTTCCGCTTCGGCTGTTCCATGTCCATTCCAGGCATGCCGTCCATTCCGGGCATGCCTCCAAGTCCGGGCATTCCGCCGCCAAGGCCCGGCATGCCACCCATTCCGGGCAATTTGGGCATTTTCAGGCCGCCCTTTTTCTTTCCCCCGCCCATCATTTTCTTCATCATCTTGCGCATCTGCTCAAAGTTTTTGACCATCTGGTTCACTTCGGAAACCTGAAGGCCGCATCCTTTGGCTATACGCTCTTTGCGGCTGGGGTTGAGGACATCGGGATTGCGGCGCTCCTGCTGAGTCATGGAGTTTATCATGGCCTCAACACGCGCCAATTCCTTGTCCGGCAGATTCACGTCGCCCAGCTGCTTGGTCAGCTTGCCCATGCCCGGAATAAGCTTGAGCAGGCCCTCCATGGAGCCGAGTTTCTTGAGGCGACGCATCTGCGTGCGGAAATCTTCAAAATCGAAAGAGGCCTTCTTGAACTTTTCTTCAAGATCCTTGGCCTCCTCTTCATTTATGGTGTCCTGCGCCTTTTCAATAAGGGTCAGAACATCGCCCATGCCCAGAATACGCGAGGCCACCCGGTCGGGATGGAAAACCTCGAGATCCTTGACCGTCTCGCCCATACCTACGAACTTGACGGATTTTCCGGTCACGGACTTGATGGAAAGGGCCGCGCCGCCTCGGGCGTCGCCGTCCATCTTGGTAAGCACGACGCCGCTCACGTCCATGCGTTCGTCAAAGCTGTGGGCCACCGTGACCGCATCCTGGCCGGTCATGGCATCGGCCACGAAAAGTATTTCATTGGGCTGGCACTTGGCCTTGATCTCGGAGAGTTCCTCCATCAAGGTTTCATCAACGTGCAAACGGCCCGCGGTATCAAAGAGGACAACGTCGCAGCCCTCTTCCTTGGCTTTTTCCAAGGCGTCCACGCAAATATCCACCGGGTTCATGTCCGTGGTGGATGGATAAACGGGCATGTCCAGCTGTGAAGCCAGTTTCTGCAACTGGTCGATGGCCGCGGGACGATAGACGTCGGCCGGGACCAGATAGGGCTTCATTTTGCGGGTGCGGCGCAGCCACAGGGCTATTTTGGCCGCCGATGTGGTTTTACCGGAGCCCTGCAGGCCCACCATCATCAGCGAGGCCGGCTGCTTGCCGCGCAGGTCCAGCTCCGTGGTCTCGCCGCCGAGCAGCTCTATAAGCTCCTCGTGCACGATCTTGACGACCTGCTGTCCGGGAGTAAGGCTTTTGAGCACGTCCTGACCAAGGGCGCGTTCGCGAATACGCTCTACAAAATCCTTGACGACCTTGAAGTTGACATCCGCTTCCAGCAGGGCAAGGCGAACCTCACGCAAGCCATCCTGGATGTTGTCTTCTGTAAGGCGTCCCTGGCCCTTGAATTTTTTAAATACGCCCTCAAGACGATCACCAAGACTCTCGAACAAATTGTCCTCCGGCTTTCCTTGCGGCTTTGGCGGCATTTTGGCCGCGCACAGCAGACCACTCGCCACCCTAACAAAGAGAGTGTTCGTTAATGGATGTGGTACGGACTGTCAACAGAAAATGACCACATTACAAGGCCTTCCCGCCCCCCGGAGCCTGCTGAATCCCGCAACCATATGGGCTGTCTTCCCCTGCGGCTTGTGGACGGCCCAGCAAATACCTGTACGTATTTTGCCACGGACCGCGAACCAGAAAGACATGGTTTTCCCGCTCACCTGAGCCGCTCCCGCTATTTCTACGCGCATGGCGGGCCATCCCCACCATGGGAAGCGCCGCATGCCCTGCTGCGCTTTCAATGACAGGAATTCAAAACATGCGACACTAAAACATATAGCGGACGCCGACAAATCCGCCCAAAGCGTCATCCTGCACATGGGAACTCTCCAACGACCCGCTGGAGTTGTACAATCTATACCTGCGGTCGAAGATGAACTCGGGCCCGATGGAAACCACCAGATTGTCCAGAGCCAGCCAGTCCAGATACGCGCCCACCTTGCTGCTTATCATGGACATGTACCCGTTGGAATACAGCGGGTTGTCGTCGGCCAGGCGGTAGGTCTTCGACGCGGTGGTAAAGGCGAAGCTGAAATTGATGCGCTCGCTCCCTTCCCTGTCCGAGGCCAGCCCGCAGTAGCGCAAGGCCTGGCGCAGCTGTTTCTGCGAAACATGCACGGCAAAGCCGAATGTAGCCTCCCCGAACAGGTCGGAATTGAGCGGATTGAGCGCCAAGGTTTTGGCCACTATGCCCAGCATCCAGCCCTCGTAAATGTCGAAGGCCAGCTCGCCGCTCAGACCGGCACCGACGGCACCGGGAAAATCCGCCTCAAAGGCCGAGGAAAGCTCGGCATGCAGCCAATAGTACCAGCGGTCCCAAAACTTTCCTTGCAGGATGCGGGCCTGGAAATTCAGGTCGTGCAGGTTTTCCCACGGCACCCGCCCCTGAATGCCGGGGGGCATCTGATCCTTGGCCTGCCAGATGAAATGGGAAAACGTGTAGTTGAGCGAGTAGCGGTCGTACTTGGCAGTAATGGAGGTCCGGTATATCTCGGAGCTGCCCAGCCCATTGCTGAAATTTGCCGGGGCTATGTACTGCCCGTCCAGCCGCACGGTCAGATTCTCCGTGGCATTCTGGCTGGGGCCGCTGAACATAAGGTCCGGGCTGACGTTGAATTCCGCGCCCTGCGCTCTCGCCCCAGCGGGGGTGATCAACAAAAAGGCGGCCAGCCAGAAAAAATATATATAGTGGATGGTCTTGCGTGGCATTGATGGGGGTCCGGGCTGTGCTGATGGACAAATTTCGTACAACTTCCTGCCGCGCCAGATACGGAAAAACCGCACCGTACGCAACCCCCAACATCTTTGACGAACCAAAGGCAGCAGTCAAATCATTGGGAGCGCGCGGCCACGGGGGCAGAAATTCAACGGACATTCCTCAATGGCAGTGACAGCCGAATCCCCACAAAAGACAGAGTCAGTCCAGCCCGAGTTCCCGGCGGGCCGCCTTCTTTTCTTCCAGCTCGCGTTCCAGATCCAGCTCAAAATCGACCTGCCGCTCGGCATGGGCATAGGCGTTCTCTTCGGTATCGCCTGCCGCGTGGATGGTCTTGATGACCTCGCCGGACGGATCAAATACCCTGGCGCTGAAGCGCGAACAATACTTTTCAAACGGCGTCAACTCAATACGGTGCCCCTTGTATTCCTTAGACAGTTCAGCCATGTGGGCCTCCCTTCGCATCTTTTCCGGCAAGCGCATTGTCTCTCTTGGACATTCAAAACAGCGGCCGGAGGTTTTATTCTTTCCTGCCCGGTCCATGCCGGAACATTTCCCTGCCCTGCTTCAAACCAATGCAAAAAAGAAACCACCCGTTGCCGCCAAACAGACCTACCGCAGCCCGAAAAACGCCCGAAAAACAGCCAGACCGAACAGAACCAGGCTGCCCTCTCTGGCATGTGGCAGCTCCAAATAGGGCACCAGAAACGCCCCGGCCACCAGCAGGCCGCTTTGCACGACCACCCACAGGATGCGGCAAAGCCGGTCCTGCATGGTGTCCAGGGTCTCCTCGGACAGCCGTACCCGGAGCGTTCCGTTGGAAAGTTCGCCCAGTACGCCTTTGACCTTGGACAAGGTCAGGGGCAGGGTTTTTATTTCCTGCCGCAACGCGCCCAGAATGCTTTCCTGCCCGGAAAGCGCACGGTGCAGGTTTTTGCGCAGTACGGGCAGAATGTCCTTTACCCCGTTGAAATTCTCCACATAGGTGGTCCCCAGCCCTTCCACCAATGCGCTGACGCGCATGACGTAGACAATATCCTGGGGAAGTTTGAAAGGCATGGTGCGCATGGAACCAAGCACATCCATGGCCAAAGCCTGCATGGACGCGGCGGAAAGATTCTCGTTGCCGAAGATATCGAACATTTTTTCGGCAAATTCCTGAAGCGCCTCCTCGGGTGCATTGGGCGTCACAATCCCCAACCGTTTGCAGGCCAGCACGTATTGTTCAAAGTCGCGGTCATTGGCCGCCTTGACCAGTTCTATCATGGCCACGCGCATGTGCGACGGCAGTCTTTTGACCATGCCGAAGTCGAGAAACGTCAATCCTCCGTCCGGGCGCACCAGAATATTGCCGGGGTGCGGGTCGGCATGAAAAACGCCCTTGATGAGCATCTGCTCGCAATAAAACGACACCAGGGAATCGAGAATTTTCTTGAAAGGAATATTGCACTGTTGCAAGGCCGCCTTGTCGTCGATGCGCATGCCCTGCTCAAAACTCATGACCAAGGCGTCCACGCCGGAATACTTTTCATAGTAATCCGGGAAACGGATGTCCTGATCCGCAAACAGCTGGTGGAAACGGCGCAGGTTGTCGCGCTCGATGTTCATGTCGGTTTCCCGGTCTATCATGGACGAGAACTCGGAGATGAGCGCTTCGAGCGAATTTTTGGTGTAGCGGCTGAAAAGCGGTTTGAACACGGCCAGAAAGCAGCGCAAAAGAAACAGGTCGGCCCGGACCTTGCGCCGGATGTTCAGGCGGCGCAGCTTGACCGCAACCACGGTGCCGTCGCGCAGTACGGCCTTGTGCACCTGGCCGATGGAAGCGCTGGCAATGGGCACGTCGTCGAACGAGGCGAACGGCGGCTTTTGCCCGAAGGCCCGCTGGAACATGATGCGGAAATCACCCTCGGGCATGGGCTCGACCTCGTCGTGAATGGTCCGCAGATGGTCGAGGTAGCCTGCCCCGAAAAAATCCGCACGCGTCGCCAGCACCTGGGCAAACTTGATGAAGCAGACGCCCTGCTCCAAAATGTAGCGTTTGAGCCGTTCGGGAGAAAGCGGCGGAACCAGCAGGGTGCGTTTTTTGCGCAGGGCCAGGGCAAAGACGGTCAGAAGAATTCTGACCGTCTTGTATACCCTGACCGGAGAAAAGGAAGCGAGCATCAGGACTTGTTGATAAGCTTTTTCAGCTCTTCAATATCGTCCTTGGTTGCCATGTTCAGGTCGCTCATGGCCTTGCGCATGCATTCCCGGATGCGCTCTTCAAAAGCCTCCTGCTCCTCCTTTCCCTTGGCCATGGCCTGGTCGGCAAAATGCTTGATCTCTTCCCGGCTCAGTTCTCCCTGCTCCTGAAATTCCTTGAGCTTGGCTTCAATGCTGTCGCGGGCCATGGATGCTGCACCCAGGCCAAGATACAAAAGGTCGGCTGGCTTCATAACATAGTCCTTGCGCTCGGCGCTTTTTACCCGGCTTCGGTTTCTTTTTGGGCACTGCCTTCACCGCCGGAAGTGGAGGCATGCGGCACATAAGCCATATCCGTAATACGAACATGGTTGGAAAACCAGGACATGACAAATCCAAGCAGGTCCTCGGCCTGCATGTAGTCGCCCTCAAGCACATTGATTTCATACTTCAAGAGGCGCAGGGAAAAGATGTCGTGCTCCCGGCGGTGCCGGATATATCCGGGATACCGGATGGAGCGCATGAATATCTCTTCCGTATAGAAATGGTAAAAGGCGTAATCGCGCAACTTCATCACAAGCCCGATTATCGTGGCCTTGTATGTCTTGTCATGCAGGTGGTGGGCGTCCTCAGGACGGGATTCGACAGCCTCTTCCAGGGCGTTAATCAGAGTTATTAAGCCCTTATGCTGGGCGTCGATCTTGGGCACCCCCGTACTCAAATTCTCGTTCCACTCGATCTTCATAGTCCCCCGTGCCTCACAAAAATCTTTGCCGTACTATGCCAGCACACGGAATTTGCCACAACTCCCCCGGCAAACTTAAAATCGGGAGTTCATGGTATCGAGCAGGCGGAGCAAATTTTCCATATCTTCCGATTCGAGTTCCGCGGTAAGTTCACGGGTTAGGGACAGATGATGTTTGTCGTGCGACCTGTAATGGGCCTGCCCTTCTTCCGTCAGCCCCACCAATATGGAACGACGGTCGTCCTTGTTAGGCATGCGGCGCACAACGCCCTTGTCTTCCAGCTTATCCACAAGAACGGTCAGGGTGCCGGTGGTAACTCCCATTTTCCCGGCCAGTTCCTTCATGCGCATGGGGCCTGTCGCACCCAATATCTCCACGGTGTGCATCTGCGGCAGGGTCAGTTCCTCCCCGCGCACCACGCCGTGTTCCCAGCTGGAAAATTTTTCGAAAAACTCAACAAGCAGTTCGGAAAGGCGGTGCAACGCCTCCGTATCATTCGCCATAGAGAAACCCCCAGGTTGAAAATGCAATGGTCAGCACACCCGCGCTGCGCATAATGGCGCTTTCTATCCACGGCTTTTCCAGCTTGCGGGCCATGGCCGCAGCCCTGTGGATGCAGAAGATGACGCCGCCCACACTGATGGATGTAGCCAGGGCGTAGACCAGAAAAACGCTGGTGCCTCGCAGCCAGTCCCCCGAATTGATTGCATAGCCGTACATGATGGCAGCCGTGGGACATGGGACGATCATATTGAGAAAACCGATGGCAAACAAGCCAATGGCCCCGGCACCGACAAGCTTTTGACGCAAACTGTTGCCGTGGTGCGTATGGCAATGGTCCCCGGCACAACACGCTCCATGATCATGTGTGCCTTGGGCTGAAGCATGGCTGCAATGGGCATGATCGTGATGGTCGTGGACATGATCATGCGTGTGCCCATGGTCATGGTCGTGATCGTGGTCATGGTCGTGACTGTGCAGCAGTTCGGGCTTGAGCACAAGAATCAGCCCCAGCACCGCCAGGACACCGAAAAGCACCAGGTCCATAATGTGGGCGGCAGAGGGCGGAATGAACGCCGACAGGGAGCCCAGCGTCATGCCCAGCAGCAGACAGGCAAGGGTTGTTCCGGAAAGAAAGGAGATGGTCAGCACGGCAGCCCTGCGCCCATCACGACCGTTGACCACAAAGGGTGCCAGGACAAGCCAGGAGTGGCCACATGGGTTGATGCCGTGGATGAGCCCCAACACAAGACTGGCTTGGAGCGCGGCGAAAAAGAGGGAAGATTCCATACGAGGTATCCTTTTGTTTTGACTTTCAAACTTTCCTACCCCCGTTTATTTTGACTATCAAGCTTTTTGGAAAACAATTTATCACTCTCCCAAACAAAAGGACCACTCCCCCTACAAAAGAACGGGTTGAATGCCCCCCACGGGATATTATATATAGATGGTATGGATCGAGCCGAGGAGCACCAATGAAAAACAAAACCGACACCTCCGCCCTCTTCCCTCCGACGCAGGGAATGACGCGGCGAGATTTTCTTCGCATAGCCGGACTGGCCGCAGTGGCCGGCCCCACGCTGGCCGGATGTGCAGTGAACCCCGTAAGCGGCAGAAGCCAGCTGATGCTTGTAAGCCGGGATGAAGAAATAAGCATGGACCGCCAGGAGTCTCCGCACCAATTTTCCAACGACCTTGGTGCGGTGCAGGACAAGGAGCTGAACAAATATGTCTCCGATACAGGCAAAAAGCTGGCTTCCCTGAGCCACAGGCCGGACATGCCCTATTCCTTCCGGGCCGTGAACGCCACGTACGTGAACGCCTACGCCTTTCCCGGCGGCAGCATTGCAGCCACGCGAGGCATTCTTCTGGAACTGGGCAACGAAGCCGAGCTGGCAGGATTGCTCGGCCACGAAATAGGCCACGTCAATGCCCGCCACACAGCCTCCCGCATGACCCAAAGTATCCTTGCCTCGGTTGCCGTGACAGGCGCGACCATTGGCGCAGGCATTGCCGGATACGACGAATACACCCCGGTGATAGGCGGCATCGGCGGCCTGGGATCTTCCTTGCTGCTTGCAAAGTACAGCCGCGACGACGAACGCCAGGCCGACGACCTGGGTATGCAGTACATGCACCGGGCAGGCTACAATCCCCAGGGCATGGTCGGACTGATGAACGTGCTGCGCTCCCAGTCGCACAAGGAGCCCTCCACCATCGAGGTGATGTTCGCCACCCACCCCATGTCGGACGAACGCTACGAAACAGCCAAAAGAAACGCGGAAACCATCTACAAGGCCGACGCGAAAAAGCCCCTGTACAAGGAACGCTTCATGGACCACACCGCCGGGCTGCGGCGCATCAAGCCTGCCATAAAGGCCATGCAGAACGGGGATAAACTGATGCAGTCCAAAGACTACAAAGGGGCGGAAAAACAATACGAACTGGCCTTGCAAAAAGCACCCAACGACTACGCAGCCCTCATAAAGATGAGCAAGTGCATGCTGGCCCAGGACAGAAACAAGGATGCCGAACGCTACGCAGACAAGGCCGCCGCGGTCTATCCCAAGGAGGCGCAGGGCCATCACTTCAGCGGCATTGCCAAGATAGCCAACAAGGATTGGAACGGGGCCTATGCCCAGTTTTCCACCTACGAGAAACTGCTGCCCGGCAACCCGTCCACGGTGTTTCTCCAGGCTCTTTCCTTGGAAGGCATGGGCCGCAGACGCGCTTCGGCCAAGGATTTCGCCCGTTACCTTAATATGGTGAACCAGGGCGACGCAGCCAAATACGCCTACACCCGGTTGTACCAATGGGGTTACGTACGCTAAATCAAAAGCCCCCAGAAAAAACGAAAACGGCCGTCTGAATTGCAGACGGCCGTCTTATTTTGCTTCTTGCTTTCACACATTGAAATAACATTGATATCTTTAATCTTCCCACGTTCTCAGGCTGTTCAGAAGGGGTGAGAGCAAAGCGTAAAAAAGGCGCAAGCTGTGATGTTCCCCAAACCTCTCAGGCTGTTCAGAACGGTGCGGAAACGAGGCGCGAGAGAAACTCAAGGCCGACGCATATTCTTCCATACGCGAGGATTTGAGTTTCTCGATGCAACGACGTTAACGTGCCGTTCTCAGCTGCCTCAACAGCCGCAGGCGGCTGAGAATAGTGGGGAAACAAGGCGCCAGACACATGAAAATGCGCAGTGTGCTCTTTGGCACATGAGCAGTTTTCATGTGCCGCAGCAACGATGTTAACGTGCCATTATTATCCCAAAAGCAGCCGCAGGCGGCTGAGAATAGTGCGGAAACAAGGCGCCAGGTGCATGAAAACGCGCAGTGTGCTCTTCTGCACATGAGCAGTTTTCATGTGCCGCAGCAACGATGTTAACGTGCCATTCTCAGCCGCCTGCCTAGGCTTTCATTTCGGAAATAAGGGACTCCAACTGCCCAGCCTTGCTTGCCAAATCCCCGATCTCCTCGCGTGCCAGGCGCATGGCCTCGGCCGTATCGTTGGACACGTGCGAGATATCTTCCACAATACGGCCGACTTCGTCCGTGGATGCTGCCTGCTGCTCGCTGGCGGCGGCTATGGCCGTCACCTGTCCGCTGGTGGATTCCACTATATCCACAATACGTTCCAGGGCCTGTCCCGATTCCTCGGCAAGCTTGGCGCACCTATCCACGGCATCCATGGACTTTTCCGCATCGGCCACGCTTTTTGCCGTGCTGGTCTGGATGCTGCTGATGGCTTCGGCCACTTCCTTGGTTGCGGTCATGGTCTTTTCCGCAAGTTTGCGGACCTCGTCCGCCACCACGGCGAACCCGCGTCCGGCATCGCCCGCACGGGCTGCTTCGATGGCTGCGTTCAGAGCCAGCAGGTTGGTCTGGTCGGCAATATCGCTGATGACTCCCATGACCTGGCCGATATCCTGGGCTTTGGCCCCGAGGGAGTCCATGGTTTCCTTGAGTCCGGCAGACTGGTCATGCACGTCGTTGATCGCATCGATGACCTTGGCAACGGAGTCCTTGCCGCCGGTGGCTTCCTGACGAGCCTTGTCCGCATTGCTTGCGGCTTCGGAGGCATTGCTGGCAACTTCAAAGACGGTGGCCCGCATCTGCTCCATGGCCAGAGCGGTCTCGCCGGTACGCTGGCGTTGCAGGTCCGCGCCCTTGTCGGCAAGTTCCACCTGAGAGGACAGGCTCTGCGAAAGAGTGCTGACGTCCTGGGCAATGCGCGTGGATTCTTGGGCCACGTTTTCAATCTTTTCGTTTTTTGCCGTAATTTCAGCTTCCTGGTGCCGAATCTGGGTAAGCTCGAAATAGAGGGTGAAGGCACCAGCCAGTTCACCGTCCAGGTCGAAGATGGGATTGGAGCTGACGTTGATGATGCGTTTCTTCCCCTGAATATCGCGGAACTGGCCTTCTTCCGTGATGGTCAGCCTGTCGCGCAGGGAGCGTTCCGTGCGTGTCATGTGGTTGGGGTCGCCGAAAAAGAACTCGCCCGGATTCATCCCGATATACTTGGCCGAATCTCCGGATTGTCCGGCTATGGCGATCATCTTGTCGTTCACAAAGGATATTTTGCAGTCCTTGTCCACTGTCAGGCAGGGAAAGGCACCGGAAATGCTCTTGAGAACACCTTCGGAAATGCCCAGCTTGAGCTTGAGCTCCGCCACCATGGCCTGGATGGAGGCCTTGAGGCTGCCGTACTCTCCGGGGAAGTTGCCCGAAATAGGAGCATTGTAGTTTCCTTCGGACACTTGCTTGGCGTATGTCTGCAACCGCTCCAGCGGACGCGTGACCATACCGGCAAGCCAGAATGCGCACCCCGCGCCCAATGCCAAGGCCAGCAAAACGGTCAGTCCGGCGGCCCACAGCATGGTTTTGGTGGTCTGCGCGGTCTGGTTCTCAACCTGGGTACTGGCGGCCATGGCTTCGGCTTCGTCTATTTCGGCAATAAGTCCGTACTTCAGCCCAGGCAAAGACAGCGGCTGCCACGAGGCCATGACCTTGCTGCCATCGGGCCCGGTGATGACCCCGGACCCGGATTCGCCGTCCAACGCCTTGCTTGCGGCTTCGGTGTCGATTTTCTTGTGCAGGACGTCGAGCTCGGCGCCGGAATTGAAACGCGACTGGGAGCGCATTTTCATGTCCGGCCCCACCAGATAGGTCTGTCCGCTCTTGCCCAGCCCCATGGCTTCCCACTGGCGGTCGGAAAGCATGATGCGGTTGATCTCTTTTTGGGAAATTTCCAGGGCCAGGGCACCGACAAGCTGGCCGCCGTCAAATATGGGCGCGGCCATAAAGGCGACCGGCGCGTTCTGCGCAGGCTCGTAGGGTGCGAAATCGCGGGTAAAAACAACCCGGGTATCCTTGGAGCGTCCGGCTTCCATGGCCTGTGCCACACATTGGCCCAAAGCCGAAGAGGCAAAAGGCCCCTTGGACAGGTCGGTCAGAAAATCCCTGTCCTTGCGCACGGAATAGAGTACGCGCCCTTTTTCCGCACTGACGATAATCATGTCCTTATAGCCGAACTGGTCTATGAAATCGCGGAATACGGGTTGATAAAGCTTGTGGTTGTCGTTGTAGCCACACTCCAGGTTGTCGACGGAATCCGCTTTGGATTTGCCGAGATAGGCGTGCTGCAGCAAAATGGCGTTGTTTTCCTTGGGAACGTAACTTTCCGGAGCGGAGGGGGTGTAACCCGAGGCAATGACCTGATTTTTCCTGAACTCTTCACTGCCGAGAAACTTCTGCCCGGCAGCCGAGGTTTTCAGTTCTTCCCGCGCCCTGGCAGCGTCGTCCACGGATTTTCCAGCTTCGTGGCGTACCATCTCGACGTCAAAGTCGAAGGCCAGGCAGGCATCAATAACTGTTCGGTCATGCGCCATGGTCAGGACCTGGCTGTGCATGGTTTTGAAAAGTTCTTCAATCTGCGCGGCCTTGAGGCTGCGCACACTTGCCAATTGATCCATTGCCCGTTGCTTGAGGCCGGCAGATCCTTCCTGTCCAAGACTGTCCATGCCCCGGGAACTGATTGTGAACAGGATGAGAGTGATGCCAAGGCTGCTGACGGCGAGCACAGCTGTAAGCAGAGCAGCAATACGCGGTTTCATTCCTAGATGTGAAAACATGAACCCCTCACAGTACATCTACGGATTAATAATGTAAAAAGAACGATATTGGGATGCGTTCAGACTTGCCTCGTTTATCAAATTTGTCAATGGATCATTTGTGACAGTTTTCCAAAAAAAAGGCATCTGCAAGCAGATGCCTTTGAAAAACCGAGATTTTTTTAATTTAATGTACGGGAATATCTTCCTTGAGAATGACCCGCTTGCCCACCGCCTCCATTACAACAAACGATTCGGTGGACGTTACCCCCCCAATTTCCGAAAGCTCGTCCACCAAGAAGCGGCGTAGCGCCTTACGGGATGTGGTGTAGACTTCGACGACAAGATCGTAGCGGCCGGTGACATTGATAACCGACTGCACGCCGGGAATCTCGGCAATACGTTCCATAAGCTGGCGATTGGCCGGATGGTCGAGGCTGAGGCCGACAAGGGCTGTCAGTGTGTCCTCGTGGTACAAAGGATCTACGGAAGCTGTAACCTGAAGATATCCGGAACGCATCATCCGCTCGGTGCGGTAACGGACTGTACCATCCGAAACGCCCAAACGCTTCGCGATATTCGTAAAAGACTCCCGCCCATTTTCCTGCAATTCCTTGATTATCCTTATATCAAGGGCATCCAAAGAATAGGGTTTGTCATCCATAGCTCTCCTCCATTGAAAAAAGTTCTTTGCGTGGCACTTGGTAACATATGCTCCATTTTTGCGTTTTTCGCAATAGTTTTCACCAATTTCACCCTACAAAGTAAATACAATTCTCCATAAATGTCACAAATACAACTTTGCACTGTACGAGAGGCAATTTCGAAGTCAAAAAAATTGCTCTTCCTCCAGCACTCCACTCGATGGAATTATGAAATTTTGTACCAATAAAAAAAACGCGCCCTTTTCCTGTTTTCGAAAGCCCTGTCCAATAAAGGGAACAGCACGGCAACACATGGACGACACCGTGCTTATGCGGGATTTTCTAATGCAAGGGACGTAGGTGAAACAGAGATAGCCGGACGGAAAACAATTCAAGACAATGAGGGGGCAAACTGTTCGTTCTTGCAGAAAAAGAGGAATCACGCCGTATTCAGCCACTACGCAGCGGAATGCTTTTTTCCATACAAGAAAATCCGGCTCCTCAAGAACCTGAATCATTTTCCCGCAGGGCTGGAGGACGAAAAAAAAGACAGGGCGGACACCAAAACAAAACCGCCGCCCATGCAAAGCTGCATGAACGGCGGTTCTGCTGTGTGAGGAAAGAATCTACATAATGACAACCGGCTTGATCAAATCGCGGGGCTTATCCTTCATAAGCATGAGGGCTTCCTCGATATGGTCAAAGCCATTGAACCGATGGGTAATCAGAGGCCGTAAATCGAGCCGCCCGGTTGTCACCAGCGTGGCCAGCTTTTCCATGCGCAGCCTGCCGCCGGGCATGAGACCTCCGGCAATTATCTTGTGCGCCATGCCGCATCCCCATTCCACACGGGGGATACAGAGGCTTTCGCCCGAGCCGTAGTAGTTGACGTTGCCAATACGTCCGCCGGGCTTGACCAGCCGCACCGCCTGTCCCAGGGCGTCCACATTGCCACCAGCGATGATGACCTTGTCCACGCCCTTGCCGTGGGTCTTGTCCAGAATCTGCTCGACAAGATCGCCTTCACGGTAGTTCACGATGTCGGTGGCACCATACTTGATGGCCGCATCCACACACACCTTGCGGGACCCAACCGCATAAATGTGGGATGCGCCACGCAGAGCCGCACCAGCAACCGCCATAAGGCCCACCGGCCCTATTCCGATGACCGCCACGGTATCCCCAAACTGGACGTCCGCCAATTCCACACCATGCAGACCTGTGGGAACCATGTCGCTGAGCATGCTTGCCTCAGCAGGCTCGATCCCTTCGGGGATCAGCGCCAGGTTGCCGTCAGCGTCATTGACGTGGAAAAATTCTGCAAAGACACCGTCCTTGAAGTTCGAGAACTTCCAGCCAGCCAGCATTCCACCGGAATGCATGGAGTATCCGGCCTGGGCTTCAACCGAATTCCAGTCCGGCGTGATGGCGGGAACAATGACCTTGTCGCCCGGCTTGAAATCCTTGACCAAAGCACCGACCTCGACAACTTCACCCACTGCTTCGTGACCAAGAATCATATCCGTACGTTCGCCGATAGCCCCTTCCCACACCGTATGCACGTCCGAAGTGCACGGCGCAATGGCAAGCGGACGCACAATGGCGTCCAGCGGCCCAGGCTTGGGAGCGTCCTTGTCTATCCAGCCGATCTTCCCGATGCCAAGCATGGCGAAACCCTTCATAACAGCCTCCTTGTGAATTTAATCACTTAGAACAACTTTCATGCAATCAGACATGTGAATTAAATCACATACCGGCTTGTACGTTACGCCCTACATAAAATGAATCAAGACATTTTTTTCATACAAAATAATCAAACAATTACACAATTCTACATATACTCAAAATAGCGTCACCACAGCCTTCCCGGAAGATTTCTACGTTCATCCCCGTACCTGCAACCACGTCCCACCAAGCAAGCATCCATGGCTTCCCCTTCCATGAAATTTGCGCCCTTCGTACCCCAAACAATTGCCCCCCTTCACCCACCGAAGCCCCATTGCCGCGGGCAATGTTCCCCCAACAAGCAAGCGCTCCTGCGGTCTGCCCCCAATTTCGGATACGGCCGCAGAAACAAAAAAAGTGCCTGGAGCGGTATTCCCCGCATTCCAAACACCTTCATTCAACAGCTTGAGCCGCAACCGACTCTGTTTTCAACCCGCTTATATTATAATCAGTCCGGGAGACGTGAGACCGCATTATTCGCCACTTCCTGGACTATAAAAATGCTCTGCCTTTCCCTGCCCAGAAAAAATGGGGGAAATTGACGGTGCTCCCTCTTTCCGGCTGGGTAAGTTTCGTGGACTGGGAAAACAAAAAGAGGTGTTTGAGAATGCGGAGAGTAGTGAACCTACTGCCCGGCCTCAAACACCTCTTTTGAACGAACCTAAACGCGTTCGTCGCGAAAATCGTGTAGCCTGAAAAAATCAGGCTGTTAAAAAACCAAACTGACCAGGCGCGAGAAGTTTGGCGAACCCTCGTGTATTCTTCAATACACGAGGGTTCGCCAACCCCGCAGCAACGCCGTCAGGGCGTTTTTTTTAACAACAAATTTTAACCTAGGCTGTTAAAAAAACGAACTGACCAGGCGCGAGGAGTTTGGCGGTTCCGACGTGTATTCTTCAATACACAAGGGTTCGCCAACCCCGCAGCAACGCCGTCAGGGCGTCTTTTTTAACAGCCTAGCAGACGGGACAACCAATGTCGGAATACACCAGACGCTCCTCATACTCCGCCAACTTGCCCTTGTTGAAGCGCGATACGGGGCGGTAGTAGCCGACAATACGGGTGTACACCTCGGTTTCCTCATTACAGGTGGGGCACTCGAAGTGCTCGCCGTAGATGTATCCATGGTTCTTGCAAACCGAAAAGGTCGGCGTGATGGACAGGTAGGGAATTTTGGTCTTGCTGAAGGCCTTGATGATGAAGCTTTTGAGGGCTTCCTGATCGGCCACGGCTTCGCCAAGATAGGTATGGAACACGGTGCCGCCCGTGTACAGAGGCTGCAATTCGTTCTGGTGCTCCAGGGCCTGGAAGATATCCCTGGTGTAGTCCACGGGCAGGGTGGTGGAGTTTGTGTAGTACGGCGTACCGTTGCCCGAGGTAATGATGTTCTCGTACAGTCCGCGGTCTATCTTTGCCAGCCGGTAGCTGGTCCCTTCGGCGGGCGTGGCTTCCAGGTTGTACAGGTTGCCGGTTTCCTCCTGAAAATCGGAGGTCAGATCGCGCAGATGGTTCAGGGCGCGCTGCATAAGGCGCGTTCCGGCTTCCGAATCTATGCCCTTGCCCAACAGGTTGAGGCATGCCTCGTGGCCGCCGACCAGCCCGATGGTGGAAAAGTGGGCATTATACCCGTTCTTGAGGTAGCGGTAGGTCCAGGGAAACATGCCGCGCTGCAGATTGTCGTTGATCATCTTGCGCTTGAACTCCAGGCAGTCCTTGGCAAGGGTGGCGTACTCGCCGATAAGGTCGAGAAAATCTTCCTCGCCCTGGGCAAGATAGGCCAGCTTGGGCAGGTTGAGCGTAACCACGCCGATGGAGCCGGTCAGGTCGCCCGCGCCGAACAGTCCACCGGTTTTCTTGCGCAGTTCACGCAGGTCCATCTGCAGACGGCAGCACATGGAGCGGACGTCTTCGGGGGCCAGGTCCGAGCTGATGAAGTTCTGAAAATAGGGAGCGCCGTA
Source organism: Desulfovibrio sp. 7SRBS1 (assembly GCF_049723905.1). NCBI lineage: Bacteria > Pseudomonadati > Thermodesulfobacteriota > Desulfovibrionia > Desulfovibrionales > Desulfovibrionaceae > Desulfovibrio > Desulfovibrio sp. 7SRBS1. The sequence goes on from NZ_JBJKFD010000001.1 coordinate 1,960,300, forward strand.
TTTGGCGGTCATTTTCAGCAGCAAGTCCCCCACTTCGCTGTCCCAGGGAAAATCTTCCGTGATGTTGTAGGTGGGGATGGGAAAGGAAAAGATACGGCTGTGGTGGTCGCCGCGCAGCATCACTTCCAGGAAGGCGCGGTTGATCATTTCCATTTCGGGAATGAAATCGCCGTAGGTGGCATCCTGCAACTTACCGCCGATGATCACGGCTTCGGACGCCAGATGCTTGGGCGGATTGAGATCGAACGTCAGGTTGGTGAACGGGCTCTGCCCACCCCAGCGCGAGGTCGTATTCAGGTTGAACACGAACTTCTGCATGGCCTGAAAGACTTCGTCGTAGCTCAGATTGTCGTGGCGGACAAAGGGAGCCAGGTACGTGTCCATGTTGTTGAAGGCCTGGGCACCAGCCCATTCGTTCTGCAGGGTGCCGAGAAAGTTGACCATCTGCCCCAAAGCGGAGTCGAAATGGCGGGCCGGGCCGGCGCAGGAACGGTCTTCCAGTCCGAAACCTTCCAGCAGCAGGTCGCGCAGGCTCCAGCCCGCGCAATACCCGGCCAGCCCAAAGGACAGATCGTGGATGTGGAAGTAGCCGTGCTCGTGGGCCTGGCGGACTTCCTCAGGATATTTTTCCAGCGCATAGCGGGCCTGAACCGTTCCGGACAGGTGCAGCATGAGCCCCTGAAAGGAATGGGTCATGTTGGCGTTTTCACTCACACGCCAGTCGGCCTTGTTCAGGTAGTTGTCTATGGTGTCCTTGATGTCGAGATAGGCCTCGGTATGCTCACGGAGCTGGCGGCGCTTTTCCCTATAGATAACATAGCGACGGGCCACATGGTACAGACGGGACTCCATGAGCACCATCTCGACCATGTCCTGAACCTGTTCCTGGTCGGCAATATCTACATCACCAAGCTTGGCTTCTACTTTCCCCGCCAGACGTTTGGCCAGCAGCGGGTCCTTCACCCCGCTCGCTTTCAGGGCTTTCAGAATGGCCAGGGCAATCCTCTCCGTGGACCAGGTCTCCAGACAACCGTCGCGTTTGCTTATCTTGCTGGGCATTGCTTCTCCGTGGGGGGACGTAGTCTTGCAACGTCAGTTTAAAACCGTTGGGCAGATAGGTCTTGGCAGTCTCGATATCCTGGGCATCGAGCAGAGGTACTTTGGTAAGGCGAAAACGAAAGACGTCCGGCTGCTTTGCGGCCAGAGCGAAAATCCACTCAAGGGATTCCTGCGCCTGACGTTCGGTGCATGTATCGCCGGTAAGGGCCGGATACTTGTGCCATGGACCTTTCACGTCCACAAAAAACGCGTCGGCAAGCTTTTGTTCCAAAAGCATGCTCACGGTGCCCGGCTGCAACCCGTTGGTATCAACCTTGACGGGCAGCCCAAAGCTCCTCATGTCCTGAAGGAATGCGGGGAAATCGGGAACAATGGTGGGTTCCCCGCCGGAAATGACAATGCCGTCGAGCCAGTCCTTGCGGCGCTCGATGTAATTGACCACGTCGGGTGTAAACAAGGCAGGTTGTTTTTCCGGGTGCCAGGCAATGTTCGCATTGTGGCAAGTGGGGCAACGCAGGTTGCATCCGCCGAAAAACAGAACACAGGTGGTGTGACCAGGCCAATCGCAAAGGCTCAGAGGTTGGAGTCCCCGAAGCAGCTGCCAGGCCGGAGAAAGTTTGTCGTGCATGCGGCTGTATTTTGTGTGGCTGAACGTTGTCGTCTTCCTTGTGGAAGACTTTTGGAGGAAGTCTTCAGGCAGGGTCTGCTGGCTTATCCCGAATCGGCAAGAACATTCTGAAAACATTCACTGATTCGCGAAATACAGCGGCGGAACCGCTCCGGAATCGCACCGGAAAACCGAAAAAAAATCAAGCGATTAAGCGTAACCTGAAGAAATAATTCGCAATTTTCCATCCTGCCCCAAAGGCCGGAAGACAATCGCGCACATTGAGAGTGAACCTACTTCATCAGCCATTTCTTGTACAGTGCAGCTCTGTTCAAAAGCGTTACTTTATTTTGGCTCATCGCCGATTACAAGCAATTAGGTTCAATTAATCATGTCTGAAAAACTTTTTCCACAGGACAGTGGAGGGGGACCCCCTATTCGGCAGGGCATCAAAAAAAATTGAAAAAAAGCCCCGGCCATTTCACATGGCGGGACTTTATCTTATCGGCAAAGCATCTGGAGCGTACTGACAGCGCATGTTTCACGGAATAGGATTAGGAACAGCACTCCCCGGATTATACACAGGCCGGTCATAGATCTAAATAAAAAGTCCGTGGAATACATTTATGTACCTCACGGACTTTTCCTGCCAAAAACCACCCTGCTCTTGTCCGGCCCGCTGCACGCGGCCATATGGGAAGGCAGTTTACTGTTTCTTTCCGGCGAATTTTCCGGCTTCCCCGGTCGGCCAGTTCAGGAGTCGGCCAGTTCCTTGGCAATTTCTTCAGGAGTCATGTTCCAGAAAGGAAAGCCGTCCTTGGTGCGCCGCACCTTGACGAATTCGTTCTCGGTCTTCTTGATCTTGGTGGCCATGAGCACATCGTGCCCGTCGATTTCCACCCAAGCACCGTATATCTTTATTTTCTGTCCGGGCCGCAGATTGAGCGCTTCCAATTGCTCGTGGATGTACCCCTTGGGAGCCACATGCACCACAATATCTTCGCCGTCCGCACGGTCCTTTACCACAATGGCCGATCCCACTGCCATTCCTGGCAAGGGAGTCACATCTATAAGCTCTACAAAGCTGCCCTTGATCTTATCGTACTCGGCAACGTCGTACATTTTACTGTATTCGCCGTCCGCCTCCCAGCCGACAAACGTGTCCGCTGCCAGGGCAAAGGACCCCCACATGAATATCCCCAAAAAGACAACGGCCAGAGCCGACGCTGTATGCCGCATAGGTGAAACTCCTTTCTTCGCGTTTATCTGAGAATAGGCGGGGGGAGTTTTTTTTTCAAGCAGAGATGCGAACACACATCGACCGCATCCCATGACACGCCCATATAAATAATAAAATATAATTGGGTACCAAGGATTTGCTCTGCCCTATCCCCCCCAATGGCCCTTTGGACAGCACAACGTTTATATGGGGGATAAGTTGCCCCCTGCCCTTCGCATACAAAAAAAGCCCGATGCCGAAGCACCGGGCTTTTCCTCCACAAAGGGAAGATGTTTGATGAGTTAGAACATGTCGGAACTGATCTGTTCGGCAGCCTGGTCTATTTCCGCTTCGTCGCATGAAGGGCAAAACTTCTCGAGAAGCTTACGGACCAGATCTTCCGTTTCTTGGGAACTCTCAGCTTCAGCGGTTTTCTGAGAACCGGAAGCCTTGGCATTGGCCACGATTTCCTTCACAGTCATGCTCAGTCTCCATTGCTCAATAGGTTGCAGTACGGGGCTTCTGGAAAAACTAGGCTGGAAGAACATGTAAAAAAGGGCCATTACGATTGTATGACAATTCCATTGCTTTGGCACAATGTCAAGCCACACTATGGAAATCAATTTCTTCTCTCCCACATTTTTTATCTGAATGTAAACTCCCCAGTGAGCACAAAATTGTCTGCATACATTTCAAGAGTCTGTTGACCAACCTCCCCTGATTGCTGCAAAGTATCCGTTGAGGGGGCTTACGATCATTCTTCTGACAGTCTCGCAAAGACTGTGCGGAACTACCGCCGGCCGTGCCCGCATGGAGCGCACACGGTTTGCAGAAGACGGCACAACCATGTTTTGCATGGTGACGGACGCGCCATAGTGCGCCGACACCGCCAACAGGATGCCTATGATACGCAAAGCCATTATTACAATTACGCTTTTGTGCTGCCTGCTCTTCTGGGGCGTCAGCATTGGAATAAACCGTCTGGTCGAGAGTGCCGTAACCGACTACCTCAAAGACACCTGTCTTGTTAACGGCACCCTTTCAGAGGCCAAGGTCTCGCTTCTTTCAGGCGAGGCCGTGCTCTACGATCTGCGAATCGACAACCCGAAAGGCTTTCCCAGCGGAAGCGCCTTGGCAGTGCGGTCCATACGTCTGGCCTTCAAGCCGGATATCCTGTTCAACTCTCCGTTCACCTTGCGCGAAGTCGTCCTGGATGAGCCGGTCGTCCTTTTGTCCGGCCCTGTGGATGAAGACAACATTCTGGAAATAGGTCGCAACCTCACCGCAGCCATCCGCGTGTACGCAATGGACCTGCACCACAAGCGCAGCGATCCACTCATCCGCATCGAAAACATGTACACAGTGGACGGCATGCTCAAAAGCAAGGATACAGGGCCCGAACCGGTGCGCCTGCCCACGTTGCTCCTCAGCCAGGTGGGCGGCAGCAAGGGGCTTCCACTCAGCAAGGTTGTCATGCGTCTGCTTACCTCGCTGGACAACGCGGCCAACACGGCCAAACTGGCCGCCTTGCCGGAAGAAGGTGGCATGGGCGGCGGAGAAGAACCAGTCGGTGCCGGGGAGACTCCCCAGCCGGCGCAGGCTCCCCAAGCTTCCAAAACTTCCAAAGGCCCGGCCGGCAAATAATTTTTCCGGACCCATCGGAGCCCAGGCAAAACAGGTCAGCACTTTCAGATTGCTCAAAAAATAAGGCCCGGCGCAGGAACTCTGCGTCGGGCCTTATTAGTCATTTGAGAAGATCGCGTTTTGTTGCGGGCCTACAGCAACCGCTTGGCGATCTCCTTGGCTGCGCGGCGTCCGGCACCCATGGCCAGAATAACCGTGGCAGCGCCGGTTACGATATCGCCACCGGCAAAGACGTTGGGAATGGAGGTTTCTCCAGTCTCTTCATCCACCTGCACGTAGCCCCACTTGTTCAGTCCCAGGTCGGGCGTGGCATCCAGCAGGATTTTGTTGGGGCCGGTTCCCACGGCAATAACGGAGAGGTCGGTTTCGATCTCAAAAGTATCACCTTCAATGGGCACAGGACGGCGCCGTCCCGAATCGTCGGGTTCCCCAAGCTGCATGCGCTGCACCTTGAGTCCCCTCAGGTTGCCCTTTTCATCGCCCAGGAATTCCGTCGGGCTGGCCAGCAGATTCAGCTGCACGCCCTCTTCCAAAGCATGGTGAATTTCCTCTTTACGGGCGGGCATTTCTTCCTGCGTACGCCGGTAGACGATGGTCACCTCTTCGGCACCCAGACGCAGAGCGGTACGGGCAGCATCCATGGCAACGTTGCCTGCGCCCAGAACCGTCACCTTGCGGCCGCGGATGACCGGAGTGTCGTGCTCGGGGAAATCATACGCACGGCCCAGGTTCACCCGGGTGAGGTACTCGTTGGCGGAATACACGCCGATGAAGTTTTCACCGGGCAGTTTCAAAAACCGGGGAAGCCCGGCACCAACACCGATGAACACGGCTTTGTAGCCCTGGTCGAACAGGTCCTGAACGGTCACGGTGCGACCGCCGACCCAGTTGGTGTTGATTTCAACCTCGTGCTCTTTCAGGGCGTTGATTTCCCTGTGCACGATGGATTTGGGCAGGCGGAACTCGGGGATGCCGTAAATAAGCACACCGCCCGGTTCGTGCAGGGCCTCGAACATGGAGACCTTGATGCCCTTGGTGGAGAGATAGGCCGCAACGGTCAGGCTGGAAGGACCGGAGCCGATGCAGGCCACTTTGAGGTCTTCCCGGACCAGAGGACACTCGTCCTTGCCGGAAAGTTCCTGGCAGGCGTCGTCCGCGGCAAAGGTATCGGCCACAAAGCGTTCCAGCCGTCCGATGGCCACGGGCTCGCCCTTCTTGCCCAGAATGCAGGCACCTTCACACTGGTTTTCCTGCGGGCAGACGCGGCCGCACACGGCGGGCAGGCTGTTGGTCGCCATGATCGCCTTGTATGCGGAAACGATGTCGCGCTCCTGCACGTGTTTGATGAAGTCCTTGATGTTCACTTCCACAGGACAACCGGCCACGCAAAAAGGCTTTTTACACTGCAGGCAACGGTTGGCCTCGGCCACGGCCATTTCCATGTCGTACCCTAGGGTGACTTCTTCAAAGTTGGTACGGCGCACTTCGGGCGCCTGTTCAGGCATGGGGGTACGGGGGAGGATCTGCTTTTTCTTTTTTGTATCAGCCATGACGCTTCCTGTACTCTTCCATTGAAAGGATTTCCAAGGGGCGATAAGCGCCCAGCCGGCTGCGCAGTTCGTCGAAATCAACGGCATGGCCGTCAAATTCCGGACCGTCCACACAAGCGAACTTGGTTTCTCCGCCCACGGTGACACGGCAAGCGCCACACATTCCAATGCCGTCAATCATAATGGAGTTAAGCGATACGGTGGTCTTGACCCCGAAAGGCTTGGTCACCTTGCACACGGCTTCCATCATGGGGACGGGTCCCACGGCAACAACTTCGGCGACGGTCGGATCGTCTTCCAGGCGCTGCCTGACAAGATCGGTCACAAACCCTTTGTGTCCCCGGCTGCCATCGTCCGTGGAAATCATCAGTTCCGGGCAAAATCCTTCCAATTCATTACAGAAGAGCAACAGTTCCGCACTGCGAGCTCCCACAGCGGCAACAACATGGTTGCCGTTTTCACGGTGGCCTTTGGCTATGTGGTGCATTGCGGCGATACCCGTGCCGCCGCCCACACAAATAACAGGGCCGTCGTGTTTTTCAATGTGCGTTGGAGTTCCCAATGGACCGCAAACATCCAAGATCTCGTCGCCCTCTCCCATTGTCTCCAGCAGGGCGGTGGACTTGCCCACCACGAGGTAGACAATTTTTATAGTCCCGTTTTCTTTGTCCGTGTCGGCGATGGTAAGGGGAACACGTTCCCCATTTTCGTCAATTCGAAGAATGACGAAATGTCCAGGCCGGGCCTTCGCTGCAATTTGAGGAGCCTCCAGCGTGAGTTCGCTGGTCTGCCCAGGGATCAGCTGCCTTTTGGCTAGAATTCGAGTTGACATGGTACGTCCTTGCGATTGCACTTGGTACAAAATTCTAAAACCAGAGAATACCGGGGGGGGCAGGTGCTTGTCAAAAGCTCCCGGCAGCCTTATCCTTGTCTGGAAGGACAATTATTACGTCTTTACACCTCCTTGCGGGGCTAAAAATTTTTTTTACCCCTTAGAATTTTTTTCTTCCATGGACGGAAGAGCATATCGGCCTTCGCGGATGAAGGCCCGCTGAGAGACCCAACCTTCCCCACATCAAAAGACTTGGGGTATGGTTTCTCAGAGAAATATCAATGAGTTGCCCGAAAGGTCGGCAGATATGCATATCCGTGCCCAACAGGCGTATCAAAAAGCGTCGTATTCATATTCCAGCGCCTTTTCCCAAAAGCGCTCCGGTCCCAATGGCCTTGGCCCAAATAGCCCTGGCCCCAAAAGCTCTGGCCCTAAGAACTCTGATATGTCCGGTGCCGAGCGGTACATGGCCGATACCGGCACCGGCTATTCCGAAGCCACCGGAATCCGCACCATGCAGATTCCCAAGGCCCGCGTCACCAGCCGCGAAGTCGGCTTTTCCGTGGGCAAATTCGGGCTGAACTATACCTCGCAGAATGTCGCCTTCGACCAGGAAGCGATCAGCAACCTCCAGGGGCGGAAGCAGCTTTTTGAAAAAGAACTGGCCCATGCCCGGGAAATCGAGAACCTGCGGGAACGGACCGCATCTTTCATCCCGCCCGAAGATGCCCAGCCAAGCCAGGTATTCAGCATGCGGCAAGGCATTGTGGCCTATGCCCGCAACGCCTCCGCGCAAAGCTACGCGCAGCCAGCAAAACGGCAACTGCTGGCGACAGTATAAACCTACTTGGAACGCAGCGCCCGGCAGGCAGTCTGCAGCAGGTACAGCGGAAAACGCCGCACCAGCCAAAAATTGAAGTTTGCATAGGACACACGATCAGCCAAAATGTCAATATAACGGGACAGGGCCGCGGAATCGGTAAGCACTGCGCGCAACAGCCAGCGCGGCATCCACTCCATGGCCCGTGCCAGCAACAGGGAATGGCCCAGGGCGCGGCCTATCTCCCGCCCGACTATCTTGGTGTAGCGGGCTGCCGTTCCCGTGTCGCCGCCATGCAGCACACTCTCGGCAACGCACCCGGCGGCTATCTGGCCCGAACGTACGGCATAGCCTATGCCCTCGCCCAGCATCGCGTCCGTAAAGCCCCCGGCATCGCCTGCCAGCAGCACCCGGCCCTCGGCCACCGGCCGCCGAAATCCGCCCAAGGGAATCTTGTGGCCGTAGAGCTTGTCCGGCAGTTTCACGCCATGGCCGGAGAGAAAGTCCGATAACACCTTCCTGGGCTCGGCAAAGGTGGACATCTTGTCGCCTATGCCCACAGAGACCCGGCCGGGCTGGCCGAAAATCCAGCCGTAGCCCATTCTGCACAACCCAAAGTGCAGCACCAGAGGCGCACGCGACGACAAAGGCCCCGGCCGCATGCCGGTGTCCTCCACCTCGGGAACCTCCCCGCACAAGCAAAACATCACCTGGTCCGGCGTGGCTGCCGGACGCACCAGCTGCTTGAGCCTGCCCGAAGCCCCCTCGGCAACAATGAGATAACGAGCCCGAAAATCTCCCTCTGCCGTGTGGACCAGAACATGGTCGCCCTTGTCCCCGGCATCCAGCACCGGCGTTCCCGTATGGGCAACCGCTCCCTTCTGCACAGCACGCGACAAAAGATGGGCGTCAAACTCGCTGCGCCGCACCAGAACCCCGGCCATGTAGTCGTGCTGGATTTCAAGCCGGGAATCTTCAAAACAAAGCAGGCCGCCGTAAAACTCTCGGTGAATCAGCTCCGGCGGCAGATCGTGCTCCAACCAACGCAGACACTGCAGGGAAACCGCCCCGGCGCACGGCTTGGAACGAGGAAACCGGTCGCGGTCGAATACGGCAACACGCAACCCCTCACCCGCAAGAGCACTCGCAGCACTGGAACCCGCCGGACCGGCACCAACAACAATCGCATCATAATCAAACTGGGACATCGAAAACGCCTCCAATAACCGAGGCATCCTGGCCCAGCCCTGCCGAAAAGTCCACTGTGCCGGGGCTCCCGCCCGTTTTCCAGGTCAAAAGAACGTCACATCAACCCCCTCCCGGAACGCAACTCCTTGAAATAGAAAACCGTTCTACCGGACAGGTTCAATCACGGTATCGTTGGCCACAATACAACCCACCCGGTACAAAAAGATCAGCGCCGCCAAACCAAGCGTTACGATGCTGAGGAGTATCCACAAAAGGACATGGCCGATCTGCGAAGGAATATCCAAATCGCAACGCAGCCGTCCCACAGGTTTGTCACCTTCCATGATCCACGTTTTGTTGATGACGAACTTTGCCAGGGCATACGGGTACAGGAAGCTCCCCAGACCGAGTGTGCAGATGATGATGAGGTACCACAGAAGAAGATGGCCGATGGACGAACCTATGGTCAGCTCACAATAAAACCTTCCAACACGCATGTATTCTCTCTCCCGGCTGATGTTTCTAGTAAATATTACGTGCTATAGACCGGAGTACGGCTTGGTTCAAGTACGGAAAGGACGAAAGAAAGGGAACCAGAGGCGCTGCCTCTGGACTCCGCCAGGGGCATGATGCCCCTGGACCCGCATCACGTGTTTTTTGTTTTCCCCGGCAGGACTGCCGGAAAAAACAAAAACACGGAAGGGCCTAAAAGAAATATTTTTTTAGCACACTCAATGTCGAAAGAATGCCGAAAGGCTGTTCAGAACGGTACGAAAGCAAGGCGTGCAGCAACGAAGTTATCTGACTTTTTTCAGCGACATTGAATTAGGGGGCTCAAAAATGTTGGAGAACGAGGCGCAAGCAGAATTCATGACGACGCGTACTCTTCTGTACGCGAGGATTTGAATTCTGTGCGGCAACGAAGTTATCCGGCCTTTTTCAGCCAACATCATAAATTAGGGGGCTCAAAAAGGTTGGAGAACGAGGCGCAAGCAGAATTCATGACGACGCGTACTCTTCATGTACGCGAGGATTTGAATTCTGCGCCGCAACGAAGTTATCCGGCCTTTTTCAGCCCCCTAACGCTGGCAAGATGGGCAGTAAGTACTGGTCCTCCCCGCCACCTTCCGCACCGCCAACTTCGTCTTACACCTTGGGCAAGGCTCTCCGCCCTTGCCGTAGACGTTGAAGCGGTTCTGAAAGGCTCCGGAATCGCCGTGGGCGTTGCGGTAGTCGGAAATGGATGAGCCGTTTTCCGAAATGGCCTGGAGCAGAACTTCGCGCAAATGGCGGTGCAGTTCGGCCAGCCGCTTGCGGGAAACCTGTGATGCTTTGGTATGCGGGGCTATTCCGGCCCGAAACAGAGACTCGTCCGCGTAGATATTGCCGATGCCCGCGATGATCTTTTGGTTGAGAAGCACGCCTTTAATGGCCCCGGAGCGCGCCTTGAATGCGATGACGAAGTCTTCCACCGACATTTCCAGAGGTTCCGGCCCCAGGGTGCACAGAAAATCCAACTCTGCCAGTTCCGCATCCGTCATGGCGCGGCACCAGCCGAACTTGCGCACGTCCTTGAACTGCATGGCACAGCCGCCGGACAGGGAAAAAAGTATGTGGGTGTGTTTGTCCGGCGCGGTCAGGGCGGGATCGCCACAGGGCGGAACCCACAGCCGTCCGGTCATCTTGAGGTGCACGGCAAGGTGCATGTCTGCCGTGATATCAGTGGTCTCAGGTGATGCCGCTGCCTTGGAGGGAGTCGCAGAAGCCAGATCGACCAGCAGCATCTTGCCGCGCCGACGCACAGCTATCACCCGGCAGCCTGTGACACGGCGCGCGAACTCGTCCGCCCCCATGCGCGTGGCATTTGCGTAACGCACGTCAACAGACTCGATGGTACGGCCCACGATTTCCGGGGCCAGTCCACGGGCTATGGTTTCAACTTCGGGAAGTTCGGGCATGAAGCAGCTATTCCCCCACCTTGCCCAGATCAATATCCATCATCTCGCCGTCGCGCTCCACGCTGAAAATAAGTTCGGACTTTTCCTTGAAGGCCTTCATACCTGCCTTGTGCAGGTCGGAGAGGGCCTCGACAGGATCGCCCATGGCTTTGCGCACAATGTCGCCCTGCCGCAGTCCGGCCTTGTCGGCCTTGGAACCGGAAACAATGTCGGAAACCACCACTATGCCGTTCCGCTCTTCCAGGGACATGCCCCGGCTGCTGCGGTGGCTGGTCGGGCAATAATACAAAAGGTCGGCGCTGCCGATTTCATTCTCGCCGCCCCGCCAGGGCATGATGGTCAGGATGGTTGCGCCGGGATCGAAAATTTTCAGCCGGTGGGCAATGCCCCAGCCGAATTCCACATGGCCCCCGCCTGCCAGGATGATCACAGGCCGGTTGTAGCGCTTGTGCGCGGCTACGGCTTCCTGCGCCATTTTGCTGTCCCAAAGCGACTGCACCAGCACAAAACGCTCCAGGTGTTCGTTCTCTTCAGCAGCCTTTGCATCAGCCTTTTCAGCAGGCTTTTCAACGTCTTTTGCATCACCTTGGGTGGCATTGGTCATGGACGGCATGTTCTTGTGCGCCAAAAACGACGCGCGCAGGCTTTCGACCTGCTCTGCCGGAGGCGGAACAATGCGTGAGGGCAGGTAGGCGGCGAGTTCGTCGTCCAGATTGTCCACTCCCTGGCGGCTTACGGCATGCACCACCTTGCGCGGCACATTGAGCGGTTCCACGGGCAGCTTGTAGATTTCCGCGGCCCGAAACACGCCCCGGTACAGGTCGAACGGATAGCCCCAGGTGTTTTTCCAGCGCAACTCGGCTGGCAGGTCGTCCAGAGCAATATCGCCCCGGTTGAACTGCTGCAGAATAAAGGCCTGATCCGTAGAAACCATCTCCAGCCCGATGACAGGCATTTCCCCGGCACTGCCCATACGGTCGATGAAACGCATCTGCATGCGGTGGTCGCAGCGGTTGCTGTGCCCTTCACCGACCAGGATGTAATCGGCCTTGGCAGCCATTGTGTCGAACAGGGTGATGTCTACGGCCCGGCCCCGAGGGTCGGTGAGACTGCCACGCAGCGGAAGCTCGGATGTTCTAGCGGACGACCCCATATCCTTGGAGCCCGCTTGCGGAGTGGATATCGGCTTTGGGCCGGTAGGCGCACGCCCGGTCCCGGCACAAGAGGCCAGGACCAGGGCGGCGGTAAGAAGCAGAAGAAGGCGAACGGTTTTGATTAATCCCATTTGCGCTTGTCTTCGATGGGACGAATCTGCGGAGGCAGCGTACCGGGCGCAACAACGTTAAGCACCGGACGCAGCTTGATCTTCTCGCGGAAGATGTGCAGCAGCTCGTCCTCGCGTTTGAAGTTGTTTGTTTCGATGTGCAGGGTCATCTCGTCGATGCCTTCGGGGTTGGTGACTTCGATCTGCCAACGCTTCACTTCTTCGAAGCGCGACATGACCTGTTCCACCTGGTGCGGGTAGACGAACATGCCCATGATGCGGGCGGTGGTGTCCACGCGGCCCACGATGTTGCCCAGGCGCGGCGTGGTACGTCCGCAGGCGCAGGGGGCGCGGTCGATGTACGACAGGTCGCCCGTTGCCAGACGGATGAGCGGGTAGGTCTTGTTAAAGGCCGTTACCACGATTTCGCCCACTTCCCCGTCCTTCAGCGGAATGCCGGTGTCGGGGTGGCAGATTTCAACAAAGGCGCGGTTGGAAATGTGCAGCCCGGTCTTGTGGAAACATTCGTAGCCGATGCAGCCCACATCCGCCGTGCCGTAGCCCTGGCGCATGATGAGGTCGAACTTCTTTTCCACGGTGGAGCGCATTTTTTCCGAAAACTTTTCGCCCGTTACAAAGGCGACTTCCAGGAAGAGATCCTTGCGCAGGTTCAGCCCCTGCTCCTCGGCCTTCTGGGCCAGGTGCATCAGATAGCTGGGCGTGCCCACGTAGCCGGTGGCGCGCAGCTTCTGCATGATCTCCAGCTGGCTGCTGGTGTTGCCGGGGCCCGCAGGCACAACGGCGCAGCCGAGGTTCCGCAGGGGTTCCTCGAACATCAGACCGGCAGGGGTCAGGTGGTAGTTGAAGGTGATCTGAGCCACGTCGCCACTCCGGTAACCGGCGGCATAGAAGCCTTCGGTCCATCCCCAGTAGTCTTCGCTGCGGTCTTCCGGGTCGAAGATGGGACCGGGAGAAAGGAAGATGCGGCGCAGTTCGCCCAGGTCCTTGGTGAGCAGTCCGCCCAGGCGGGGACCCATGGACTGCAGGAAGATGAGTTCCTTTTTCTTGAGAATGGGAATGTGCTTGAGATCGGACAGTGTTTTGAACTTTTCGGCCTGAAACTGGGCGCGGTCAAAACGCTTTTTTACGTCCTCGCTGTAGCGGTAGGCGTAGGTGAGAAGCTCTTTAAGCTGAATGAGATTGTATTGATTGCGTTCGCTTTCATCAAGCACTTCGCGCCGGGAATAAATCCCTTCTGTTCTGTCTTTACGGGTCATGGATTTGTTTCCTCCAAAAGGCAATAATAGAAGCCCCCTGGCGTAATCTTTCCCGATTGAAAGCAACGGAAATACGCAAAGAGGTAGTGAGATTGGCGTTGTCTGGGGCAGGCTGTGAAGCCCTTTTCCGTAGACTTATCCAATGGTAGTCTATTGTATAGACACAGATGACAAAAAAAGCAAGAACTTCAATATAACCTCAAGGAATAACTAGAAATCCTCCCAAAGCACACTTTTTTATCAAAAGAGGCCCCCCAGGAACCATCCCACTGGGAACGACTCTTGCGGGGTCTCTTTTAACAAACGTTTCATTTTTCCAGTAAAGTCGCCAGCCCCACGGGAGCGGGCTGCCCGAATCCGGCCTGGACAAGACGCACGCGCGACAGAATCGGCGAGCACGATATCATGTCCAGAATAAGCAGCACCATGCTGAAGTCCCGAATATTATCCGGGGTGGTTTCCTGGGCGATATAGCCCTTGAACAACTCAAGATTTTCATCCAGAGACGTGTCCGGACCTCTGCGATCCGGATAGCAGACAGCATCCAGGATGCAGAGCAGGTAATGTTTCCAGTCCTCGTGGTAGTAGAGATGGTGGGCCATTATTTCCTTGATCTTGAGCATTCCGAAAAGAATGGTCTCGAACTGGGAAAAATCGCGCTCCACAATGTCTCTACGGTTCAGTACCGGGGGCGGGGCTATGGGCCCCGTCTCCTGCGCCTCGGCTAACTTGAAATTACGGTAGTCGTCCAACGAAATGACGTTTCCCATATCTTCACGACCTCCATGCCGCGCGGCCGGCTCCGTCCTTGGGCCGACCATTTGGGGCGCATCCTTGGCCCCATGGGTAATACATGTGCAAAATCCGCACATCATTTCTCTCGGACAATCATGAAAAAACTTTAACCTTTTTTTACATTATCTCGCCTGGGCATGGTCGGGAGGCAAATTTTCCCCCTGCACACGGTAGTTGAACTCGTAGCCCAGGGAACTGCTCCATTCTTCGTCGAACACATCCCTGCTGCGGGTGCCCCAAAGCGGTCCCTCGGGCTTGCCGAAGGTGTAGAACCAGTTGACTATGGGGTCCCCGGCAAAGCCCAGGCCGAGCCAATAATATCCGGGCCGCAGCACGGGCCGCTCCCGTCCGAAATCGAAGTTCTGCCAGCGATATCCCGGAGCCATGGACATTGCCACCACATCAGTCATTTCGCTGGCCGCCAGCAGTTTGCCCGGCGCTCCGTCCGCGTTCTCGTACAGGTCGAGCCAGAGCATTCCCCCGCCGCCGTACCGGTGCAGGGCAAGCGCCACTTTTTCCAGCGCCATGGGATGCTTCACCCGAAACACCTGTGCGTACTGGGTGGCCCTGGTGGTGACGTACTCCGCACTTTCCACCAGAAAGTTGCGGGTCACTTCAAACTGATCCTCCCCCACCTGGGTCATGGTGCCGTAGTCGGTAAAATCCGTATTTTCCGGGAAGTCCAGATTCCCGAATTCCACGGGTCCGACGAACCGAGCAGGAGCCGGACGGTTGGGCCAAAGAGGCTTTCCCGGAACGGAAGGCGCAACCGTTTTCCCTGGGGCGGGAGACGGCGCAGGGGCATCATCCTGAGACACCTGGGAAGGTTCCGGCATGGGAGCCACCTTTGCTACGTCGTTATCCACGACGGGCTTGTCCGGAGCCGATGTTTCACCGGGCACGGCCTTGGGAGCACTGGATTTCCCCCCAACAAACTCGGGGGCCGGGGCCTTGGGCACCACGAATTTCGGTGCGGCTTTTTCCGGTACGGCAGGTTCTGACGTGACAGGTTCTGGCGCGACTGGTTCAGGTGCGGCAGGTTTAGGCTCTACCGGTTTCGGCTCTGCCTTGGGCACCACGGGTTTTTCCGGGGCAACCTCGGGTACTGCGGGCTTGGGTTCAACAGCTTTTGGGCTGACCGGGGCCGATTTGGCAGGCTTTGGGGCTGATGTTTTCGCAACGTCAGTTTTCGCAATGGACGGCTCGGCCACCGGAGGAGTGGTCGCTTGCACGGCAGCCACAGCCTCCACACCAGGGAAAAGCAGCAGCTTGTCGGTAACCAGACTGCCCTTTCTGGCGGCCAGATTTACCGCATCGTCCGTGAAATCCCCGCCCAGGCCGCTCTTGAACTGTGGCCGCGGGGCGTTTGCCGACGCCCGGGTAAAACGGATGCGTCCGTCGTTGATGGTTTCCTTGTTGTCCAGCCCCACTTCCACGCGGATAAACCGGTTGGCGACGAAAAAAGATGTTTTCTGCGCGTCGAACGGCACCCATCCCAAATCCGGAAACCACACCTCTATCCAGGAATGGCGCCCGTCCGCGGATTTAAAGGTGTAGATGGACCGCCCCTCCTGCACACTATAGGGCCGGGCCAGGGTGTAGCCGTTGACGATGCGGGCCGGAATGCCCGAGGCCCGCAGCAGGGCCGCGCTGAGGTGCGAAAAGTTCTGGCAGTTCCCCTTGCCGGATCCCATGGAGTAGACGGCGTCGTATTTCTTCGGCAGGCTGACATAGCGCAGATGGTCCACCACATGGCCCACAATCTTCTGTACCGCGTCGTATTCGGTATCTGCTCCGGCTGTCAGCCGCGCGGCCAGGGCCTTTATGCGGCTGTCGTCCGACTGCACCTGCGCGGATGGTTCAAGATAGGGCGCTACGGACGGAGGCACGCTGAACACGGGAAACCCCGCTGTTGTTTCCAGGCGGTGCAACAGGGTCTGGTTGTCGACCTCGAAGGTCACAGTCATGTCCACCTTGTCCGGAGGATTGTTCCAGGTGGCCGTGATGATGCGGTTGCCCCGTTTGTCCGTGGAGGAGTCCTTCCTGTTGGGCGGTGGGGAAAACAGCAGTTTGTAATCGTGTATCTTCTGTACAAACGTGGGGGAGACGAACTCGTCCGGCACCACGAAGCTGGCACTCACCCGTTTTGCACCTCCGGGAAGAGTGATATCCTGCTTCAGCTCAAAGGCCACGTTGGAGCGCATGTCCCCGTCCAACTCCAGCGTTTGGGCATGAACCTGCGACCATCCCAAACAAATGGCAGCCACCCCCAGCCATGTCAGCAACCCGCGCATAATACCCCTCCCTATCGACCCTTTTCATTTCCGATTATTCGGATCGGAGATAAGTTATAATGAGCCCCACTGGCTTTTTACAAGGGAACAATGCATACTATTTCTAGGTAAACAATAATTACAAACGGAGCTACTCCTTCCTATGGAATGCGTCCTGCATACAAACGGCAACGAGTTTGTCAAAAAAATCCTGGAAACAACGGAACAGCTAAACTCCTACAAGGATGTGGACACTATTCTGGACCGTATTCTCCTGGAAGCAAGACGCATGTGCTGTGCCGACGCCGGTTCCATATTCCTGGTGGAAAACGACAAGCTGAATTTCAGCTATGTACACAACGATACCCTGTGCGAGCCGGACGAAACAACCACGGCAGTCTACTCCAATTTTTCCATCCCCATAAACGATACATCCATCGTGGGCTACGTGGCCCATACCGGCACCCCTCTGGTCATCGACGACGCCTACGACATCTCGCCCAAACGGCCCTATTCCTTCAACCAATCGTTCGACGAAACGTCGGGCTATCGCACCACCTCCATAATGACCATCCCGCTCAAGACCTTCCGCAACAAACTTGTCGGGGTGATGCAGCTCATCAATGCCAAGGACAGCACAGGCAAAAGCGTTCCTTTCAGCCAGGACAGCCAAACCTACGCCCCGCTCTTTGCCAACAGCGCCTCCGTTGCCATAGAGCGCGGCATAATGACCCGCGAACTCATCCTGCGCATGATGAAGATGGCCGAACTACGCGATCCGCT
Organism: Desulfovibrio sp. 7SRBS1; assembly: GCF_049723905.1. Taxonomy (NCBI): domain Bacteria; kingdom Pseudomonadati; phylum Thermodesulfobacteriota; class Desulfovibrionia; order Desulfovibrionales; family Desulfovibrionaceae; genus Desulfovibrio; species Desulfovibrio sp. 7SRBS1. The sequence continues at coordinate 1,977,569 of NZ_JBJKFD010000001.1, forward strand.
GGAAACCGGGGCGCACGTCCAGCGCGTGGGAGCCTACTCGGCGGAAATCTACCACCGCTGGGCCCTGAACAAAGGGGAGAACGCCAAGACGATAAAACAGACCAAGGACATGATCCGTCTGGCGGCCATGTTGCACGATGTGGGCAAGGTGGGCATTCCCGACGCAATACTGAAAAAGCCGGGCAAACTCACGGAAGACGAATACGAGGTGATGAAGCTGCACACCGTGTTCGGAGCAAAGCTTTTCCTGAACTCCACCAGCGACCTGGACCGCATGAGCTACGAAATAGCCCTGTTCCACCACGAAAAATGGGCAGGCGGAGGCTACCCCGGCAGGATAGACTGCGATCTGGACAACGTGACGCGTTGCGGCCAACCGCACGAACGGGAAGACATTCCCCTGGCCGCCCGCATCACCGGGCTGGCCGACGTGTTCGATGCCCTTTCCTCCCGGCGCAGCTACAAGGAAGCCTGGGACGACGGCAGGGTGCTCTCCATCATTCGCGAAGAATCGGGCCGCCATTTCGACCCGGACGTGGTGGAGGCATTTTTCCAGGTCTTCGACGTCATCAAGGCCATCCGCACCAAATTCAGCGAGAAGCCCCCGAAGAACTGATTCCCCGGTACGTGAACACAGCCCTGCACCGGGCGTTTCATACACGTTTCGCCGGAACCGCGTCCCGTTGCTCCCATCACGGATATGTCATACAAGTTCCAAGCTGCTGGCAAAGGTACAGTCGTTTCGTAAACTCCACCCCTCGCGTATCTGCAACTATGCGTCGGGATTGGGTTTTACTACAGGCACATTGAATCCTGCGCCTTTGCCAGCAGCCTGCCAGATTGCATATCGTAATCAAACTGGTGGTACCGTCTTTGCGTTTACCGTTTCCATATCAACCACTTCGGGGGGAGTGCATGCAACGCGGATTTTCCTTTTTCATTATCGTTTGTTTTTCCTTGCTGGCCGGGGCCTGCGCACCGCAGGTCGCCATGCAGAGCGTTCCGGTTTCCACCGCACCCATCGGCGCACAGGTTCTGGTGGACGGCAACGCCACCTGCACCAGCCCGTGCAGCGTGGACCTGCCGCGCAACAAGGACCACATCCTTACCCTGCTCAAGGACGGCTACCGCCAGCACGACGTGATCATCAAACGCCAGTACCAGCAGGACAAGACCATCCTCAACGCCCTGCAGACCGGTGTGAACCAGGGCACGTTCTTCAACAATCCGGCCATGGGCGTGATGGCGGGCGTGGATTCCATCGACTCGCAGGAAAAAACCGGCGAGGCGTATATTCTTCAGCCCTCGGCCGTCTCCGTGCAGCTGGTGCCCAATGATGCCCCGGCAAATGCCAAAGCCCAGGTGAAAACCACGGCAACCGGAAGTACGGGAGCGCAGGAATCGCAAAGCCTGGACATCGGCAAGATGGACAAGGAAAAAGCCGCCTGGGGAGCTGCCAAGGTAGGGGCCTCGGCCCTTCCCGGTCCGAAAAAGACCTGGAAGAACAGCAACGAAAAAAGCCATACCTCAGTATCCAGCGACGGCACAGTTACCAAAACCACCACCAAGACGAGCACCTCCGCCAGCGTGAGCGTGAATCCGGCTGCGGCCGTGGACCTGCTGGAAAGCCTGACAACGTCTCCAAACGACTCGACGGGCACGGCAAGTAATCCGACTGGCAATCCGACGGGCGAGACAAGCGACAAGCAGTAACCATATTCCCCGGGCGTTGAACTCCAGCGTCCGGGGAATACACATACATTGAACCAATGCCGCAAAGGGTGCGACAACCAAACGCGGGAAACACAGAGAATGGACAGCAACGCCACAGCCCCGGACCTTGAACACGCCTTGCGCCTGCACCGCGCCGGGCAGTGGAACGAGGCGCACGCCGCATACCAGGCTGTTCTCGAAAAAGAACCAGGGAACGCCCACGCCTTGCATCTGCTGGGCGTACTCATGGCGCAGGCTGGCGAGCTGGACGTGGCTGCGGATCTTCAACAGCGGGCCGCATCCCTTATGCCCGATGAAATCGCCTTTATCCGCGACCTGTGCACCACCCTGCACCGGGCCGGACGCTGGGAGGACTGCCGCACCGCAGCGCAGGCCGGGTTGAGCCGCTTTCCCCACGATTTTCCGCTATGCCACGCCCTGGCCGAAAGCCTGTACCATCTGGAAAAATTCGCTTCCGTTCCCGAGCTGTTGCAGAATATTCCAAGCGGTCACCCTCTGGCGGGCCGCACATTTTTTCTGCGGGCCAATGCCCGCCACGAACTGGCCGATTCCGAAGGTGCCATGGACGACTATGCGTCCGCCCTGGAACTGGTCCCGAACATGACCGCCGCCCGCATGAATCTTGCCATGCTGTACAAGGAACGCGGCCAGGTGGAACAGGCCTTTGCCATGTACCGCGAGGCCGCAGCCGCCGATCCGGCCAATGCCACGGCAGCCGCCACAGCACTTTTCTTCCGCCACTACATTCCCGGTTCCCGGCCTGCCGACTTTCTGGCCGAGGCCAAGGATTGGGCCGAACGCTTTACCACCTCCACCGGCCCCACTGCTCCCACCGGCCCCACAGGCGCCCCGCCTGCCCGGCACAAACCGGGCTCGATTCTGCGCGTGGGGCTGCTCTCAGGCGACTTCCGGTCGCACGCCGTGGGCTTTTTTCTCTACCCCGCCCTGGCCGCGCTGCAAGAGCTGTTCGGCGATCGGCTGGAACTGCACTGTTTTTCCAACAATCCGTTCAACGACGACACTACCGAACGCTTTACGGCCCTGGCCCGCAGTTTTTCCGACATCCGCTGCCTGAGCGACGAGCAGGCGGCCCAGACCATTGCCCGGCACAAACCCGACCTGCTTCTGGACCTGTCCGGGCTGAGCCCCAACTGCCGCCCCGGTGTCATGGCGTTGCGTCCCGCCCCGGTCCAGGCGCTCTGGCTGGGCTACTTCAACACCACCGGCCTGTCCGCCATGGATTGGATTGTTGCCGACAGCCACGTACTGCCTGCGGAAAGTGAACCTTTTTATACAGAAAGCCCCCTGCGTCTGCCCGCATGTTTTTTCTGCTATCCGCCACCGAAGTATGATATACTCCCGGCAAGTGAACTGCCTGCCCGCAGTGCCGGGCATATCACCTTCGGCTGCTGCAACGACACGGCCAAACTCAATGCGGATGTGCTTGCCCTATGGGCTGAGATTCTGCGCCGGATTCCCGATTCGCGTCTGCTGCTCAAATCCGAGCCATTTGGCGATTCTGCCGTGCGCCGCATCTTTGCCGCACGCTTTCAGAAATTGGGTGTGGAGCCCACGCGGCTGGACCTGCGCCCGGCCAGCAGCCACCGTGACTATTATGCCACCTACCGGGAAATCGACCTGGCTATGGACCCGTTTCCATACAACGGTGGCACCATTACCTGCGACGCCCTGTGGATGGGCGTGCCCGTGGTGAGCCTGTCCGGAGCGACCTTTGCGGGCAGGATGGGACGCAGCGTGCTGACCGAGGCGGGGCTTTCCGAACTGGTGACCGACACGCCGGAGGAATACGCCGACCTGTGCGAGGCCCTGAGCAAAGACCTTGACCGTCTGGCCGTATTACGCCACAACCTGCGCCAGCGGTTCACGACCTCGCCCGTCTGCGATATGAACGTTTTTTCAAAGGCTCTGGCCTCGGCACTGCACCGCATGATAACAACACCCCCGATTTTCTGAGCGGGCTGAACGGGCTGAACGGTCTAACTGGGCCTAACGGACATAACTGGTCCAACGGCCCCCGCAAACAGACGAACAACAAACCCAAGGCCATTATGTTCACTCTTTCCATCAATTCGTCCATCCTCGTCACCTGCCCCAAAGGCATGGCACCATATCTTGAACAGGAAATGAAGGCGCTGGGCTACGCCACAGAGCAACTCGACGCGGGCGTACGCACCACCGGAACCCTTGCCGACTGCATGCGCCTGAACCTGCACCTGCGCTGCGGGCACCGGGTCCACTACCGCCTCAAACGCTTCGGCGCCATGCACCCGGACATGGTCTACAACGAGACCAACAGCATGCCCTGGGAAGAGATCATGCGCCCGGACGGCTACCTGAGCGTGCATTGCAATGTTTCGCACCCCAGCATCCGCGACTCGCGCTTTGCCAACGTGCGGGTAAAGGACGCAATCGCCGACCGCTTCATGGCCAACAACGGAATCCGCCCAGACTCCGGCCCGGACGAAGGCAAGGGCGTGTGCATATTTCTCTACTGGCGTGGCAAAAAGGCCGAGCTGTTTCTGGACACCACGGGCACGCCCCTGCCCAAACGAGGCTACCGCACCCGTCCCCACCGCGCGCCCATGCAGGAAACCCTGGCCGCTTCCGTAATATTGGGCACGGGCTGGAAGCCGGACACACATTTCATCAACCCCATGTGCGGCAGCGGCACACTGGCTATCGAAGCCGGACTCATGGCCTGCAACATCGCGCCGGGCCTGCTGCGCCAGGACTTCGCCTTCCGCCACCTGCTGGATTTCGACCAGGAGAAATGGGAAGAGATGCGCTCCGAAGCCCGCAAGGCCATGCTGCCCACGCCACCGGCCCGCATCATTGCCACGGACATCGACCCGCTGGCCATTGAAGCGGCCCGCGACAATGCAGAGCAGGCCGGACTTGCCGACGCCATTGAATTTTCCGTGTGCGATTTTCGGGAAACCGAGGTGCCGCCCGCGCCGGGGGCCGTGGTGGTGAACCCGGAATACGGCGAACGGTTGGGCACCCAGGAAAATCTGGAAGAAATTTACGCGGCCCTGGGCGATTTTCTCAAACACCAGTGCAGCGGATATATTGCAGGCATTTTTACCGGCAGCCGCCTTCTGGCAAAGCATATCGGCCTGCGCTCCAAATCCAGGGCGCCGTTTTACAACGCCAAGATTCCCTGCACCCTGTTCCGGTACGAAATGTGGACAGGGTCGCTCAAGGAAAACAAGCAGAAGTAAGGGATTGGCTCTCGAAAATAGAACGCGGCTCTTAATCGTTTAGGTTAAGAGCCGCGTTCTATTTTGGGGTAGTAAGAGAGTAGGAGGGAATGTGTGAGTTGTCACGGCTTCCGGCTAAATCCGCATATCATCTCGGATTCACTTGCTCAGTGGGTGGGGACTTTTATTTAGTTATCTATACTATCAGTACTGTTTGGGAAAATATTCTTTCCCTGCTTGCCAAAGATACTTATCGATCTGTTTTGGTGTGTACTTTTGCAACCCATAAAACATTTTGAAATCCTTAAGAATTAAAACGTATCTTTCATATGACTTCATATCAGCCTTCTTAAACTCACTAAATTTGTCTTTGTTCTTAAAGTACATCAACAGTTTCTCAACAAAGCTGTCAAAAATAGGGTACGTTTCAGGTTTATGGTGGCTGCAATACTTAGTAGCAAATGAGTAAAAATTTCTTTGATTTTTTCCAATTTTTGTAATGGCGATCACATTTACCATACTGAGGTCGTTTGCTTTAAGCCTAGCGTCTATATTAAGAGCTATGATGTGTTTAGCTACTGCGAACGGTGAAAAAATATTTGTGCTATAGAAGTCATTCAAAGAGCAAACCTTAATCAAAACATCATCAAGCTCTTTGTTCTCTGGGTAGGTCACCGTGAAGAGCTTTCTCAGGCTGCTTTCTTGAGAAACATAATTTTCCATTGTATCCCATTTCGCGAGGTACGAATCTACGTGGCTTGGGGATGGTGTGGGTATAGTTGCTGATAACACTGAAACATCCTTGGTTTGTCGCTCCGCCCATTAGTTCCAATGGCGTTTCCATTTATTTTTCAGAAGTTATTTAATAGAAAAAAATACTTTCTATTATTGCAAGTAGATTTAAAAATCACAAAAAATGAAACTCTCGATCCTGCTTAATCCATGCGCATTCAGATAGAGAGGATTTGGTTACTGGTCTGCAAGCCTTTTCAGCATCTCACTATACTCTTCAATCAAATTAGGTAGCGATTCAGCTCCTCTGAAGAAGGTCTTTGAGTCAAAACCTTGGTCTAATGTGAGTCCTGTCATCTTTCGAACCCGATCAAGTCCAGCGGGTTCGACATCTCTTGACCAACCACGAAAGATCATGCGTCCTAATCTTCTTTTTGTCGTTTTCGTGGAACCGATGAATCCGTATTTTTTGACTTTTTCAATTTTGATTACATCAATATAGCCTTTGGATGGGGTTTCAAGGCTAATGGCATTCGCATGGAGTATTGAATTTAACTCATTATATGTAATCGTCGGTTTGTCGTATTCTATTGCTCTTGTTTTCCGTTTTAAAAATGTTGCGATAACTTTAATTTCCCCATTCTCTTTTTTTAGATACTTTTTGTATTCTTTGTAGTTGACCAGTTTGTTCCTGGCAATGTTCACAGTAAGCTTTTCAAATGCTGCGTGTGCAACACTTGGTATTCTATTCATTGTCCGTAAATAGAAAAAAGCAGTTAGAATGGCAGTCCTCTTATTGCAGTCATGGAAAGGGTGGTTTTGGATTAAACCATATAGGAGTGAAGCGCATATTTCAAAAGAGTCTTCAGACCAGCACTGTCGAGCGACAGCAGAGCAAAGCATATTTATGTCTTTAGGGCCAATTCCTCCAACTCTTTTTTCTGACTCTTTGGAATGATAGAAATAGTCAACTATGTGGTAATGAGCACAAAGCACATCTTTCACACTAATCTGACACCCTGCATATTCTCTGTCCCTTTCGGGTATAGAGTTGAAATGGTACTCGAAATCAGGCTTTAATTCTGGGTGATTGAATTCCATAATCTTCGTCTTATTGCTTATACTTTCTCAAACCATCGGCTATCGACTTCAACTTCCTCGCCCCTCCTAACATTAACTCCCAGACGAAGCTTCTTAAGCATTTCAACGAGGTCATCACCATCAATCAAGTCAATCGGTGAGCCCTGCGGGTGCCTTTTGGGTTGGGTCTCGTGTAAAATTCCCACTTGTAATAAACAGTCCTTTGCCTACTCTGCGACCATGGCTCCTCTGAAATCTCGAATTGCCCTAGTCTCACTGAACCTTTATAGCGTTTAGACTGGATTTGTAGTCGATATACTCCTCCATCTATATAAAGCCAAGACTCGAACAAAAAAAGGTTCATCTCCCAATTCCGGGGTCCATAAAAAGTTGAGGACAACGGCAACCCTCCGTAATCTCGACAGTTCCTACACTTTCGAGAGACACAAGGAGGACACCGTTGTCCAAGAGCAAGATTACTCGGTTGTTGGGTGGCTGGAAAGGATATCGTATCGGCGCAGTCCTGCGCCATGATATGAACGACGCATATGCCGCCGAGGTAGGGGCGCAATGTCCGAATGCCGAGATCGTTTACGACCTTTTCCATGTCGTAGCCAAGTATGGGCGCGAGGTCGTGGACCGTGTCCGAGCTGACGAGGCCAACAAACTCAAAAATGACAAGCAAGGTCGCAAAGTGGTCAAGGGCTCACGCTGGTTGCTCCTGCGCAACAAGAAAAACCTTGCGTATCAGGAAGACCGAATTCGACTTTATGATTTGCTCCAGGCCAACAGAAGTCTGATGAAGGTCTACGTACTCAAGGAGGATTTGAAACGGCTCTGGGACTATCGATATCCCAAGGCCGCCAGGAGGTTCTGGAAAGGCTGGTACAGCCGCGCAATGCAGAGCCGAGTTGCACCGTTTATCAAATTCGCCAAGCGTCTCACAAGCCATACATCAACGGGATCATTTCACACTGCCGGTATCCGCTCCATACCAGCCTGCTCGAAGGTATCAACAACAAGATCAAGGTGATCAAACGCATGGGCTACGGCTTCATGGATGACGAATACTTTTTCCTGAAAGTCAGAGCCGCCTTTCCCGGAATTGGGAGATGAACCTTTTCTTTAGACGCAAAGACCGGACCAGAAAAATTCTTTTTCCATTTTTCAGATAGTAGAATGACTGCGCCACGGCGATTATTGCTTGTTTGTGGTACGCTTCGTGTGCTGCATCGCCTAGGCCCGGAATACGTCTTGCCACCTCTAGACCAGTGGTCTAAAAGTTTTTTCGTCGTTCATGCAAATGACCCTATTAGGTCAGAGGAGGGTTCCTTGGGCTTACGAAATGACACCAACCAACGCCTTGCGGCACTTTCGAAAGTGGACAAGGCACGATGGCTGGATCCGGCAGAACAGGAATTTCGTGACTTGGGCTTCGCGAAAGCGTCTCTTAACCGAATTTTGGCGTCGGTAAAGGCAAGCAAGGGGCAATTTTACTACTACTTTGCCAACAAGGAGGCTCTTTATCGTGCCGTAGTCGAACGGGCGCTTAAACAGTTTGTCGTAAAGCTTGATGTGCATCCTCCCCTCGTATGCGCGTCAGCTACCGAGTTCTGGAAGGAAACTACTGAAATAATCGCCAATGTTTCCAGTGCATTTCGCGCAAATCCGCGATTTGCCGAACTCGCCCGCGGAATTCACCGGGAAGCCGCTGCGGAAATGGCAGTTCCAGGCCTGCAAAAGCGTTTGCTCAATTGGTTACGGAAGTGGCTCATCTCGGGGCAGCAGAGTGGCGCCGTGCGCGATGATTTGCCGCTTGATCTGATTGCTGCCCTGGCATTCTCAGCCATGCGCGAGGCCGATCACTGGTTCGCAATCCACGGCAACCAATTGCAACCGACTGAAGTCCGCACAATCAACGGTGTCATCACCCAGATGCTCTTGGCCATGCTTGCACCGCCTGATCGACTGGCCGACCTGACAGCCCGGTGTCCAATTACTTCTTAAGGAGACAACTTATGTTAATTTCAGAAGTGTTCACTGTCGCGCTGCTGATTGTCTCGGCAGTCAATATGGCTCTAATGATCCCCGGAGGTTTTGTTGAGACGCGAGATTTCAGCGCCTACTCTAAATTGACCCTTGGCGCGTTTAACCTGTTCCTTACGATCCTGGGCCTGGGCAGTTTCGTGCTCGCGTGGCGCATTGCTTTAACCAATACCGGTTTCGAGCTGGCCATGGCCTCGGGTCTACTCTATTCCATGGTTTATATTGCAGATTTGGGGCTGATATTTCCCGTCTCTCCCAGCCCCATGTCTCCGCTACTTGCCCGATTGGAAGCATTGGGTGCCACACTTGGCGGGGCTTTGGCGATGGTTGGAGCTTCAGCGCTCTGGAACCATCCCCTTGAACGGACAAACGAACGGGAATTGCCCTTGACCGTGATAATCGTATTGGTACTTGGCGGTATTGCAATTATTGCGTTCGCGACGCGTGCTGCAATGAAGGGAAAGTAGGCTTCTTTGACTCTACCTTTGTTCTTAACCGGGGCATGAACCTTAAATGCGGACATCGAGAATTGCTCCGCAGGCCTTGGATGTCTGTGGAGACTGTCTTGCTTGGAGAGTGGCGGGACACAAAATTTATGGAATCTCCTGAGCATGTGGAGGCTGCGGGACAACCTAACCGGCTAATATTCTCAAATCGTTAGAATGGCTGGGAGCCTGTCACGCCAGAGGCCGAGGGCTCGAGTGCCTGGGAGGATATCTATCAATATTTCAAGCCGTAGATAAAAAAAGGCCGAAACTTTCGTTCCAGCCCCAAAGTGACTCTTCTTACAATAACTGAATATTTATCCTGTTCTCCTGAAATATTCACACCCTACCGCCCAGCGGCTGCGTAAGTTTTGTCCGTGGCAAGGCGCAAAAGGGAATTTGGGGGCGAGGATAGGAGTTTTGCGCTCCATCCCGGCCCCAAATTCCTTTTTGCAACGCCGCCACGGGGAAAAATCGCGCAGCCGCCAGCCACTCGCCAGCTGTTGCCAGCTGTTTCCAGCTGCTGCCCCCTACCCCGCCGGCAACTCAATCACAAAAATCGTCCCCTTGGGCTGGTTGGGCCGCACCCGGATAAATCCGTAGTGGTCCGTGACAATGGAGCGGGTAATGGTCAGCCCCAGTCCGGTGCCGCCCTTTTTGCGCGAGAAATACGGCTCGAAAATGCGGGAACGTTCATCGTCGCTCAGTCCGGGGCCGTCGTCCCGAACCTCGATGCGCACATGGTGCAGGATGGTGTCGTAGCTCAGTTCCACCTCCACCCGGCCATGCCGGGCGTCCTCGTCCCTGTCGTTACCATGCTCCGCCCTGTAGGCGGTTTCCAGCACGTCGGCGGCATTGGATAGCAGGTTGATCATCACCCGGCTCATGCCGTCGCGGTCAAAGCGCACTATTGCCGATTGCTCGGGCACGGTCAGATCCCATTCAATGAAGCGGTGGCTGTGGCGGAAATCCCCCACCACTTCGCGCAGCAGGTCCGCCATGTCGCCGGGCTGGGGCACAACCTCGGGCAGTTTGGCAAAAACCGAAAACTCCTTCACCATCTGCTGCATCTGCTCCACCTGACGCACAATCATGCCGGTGCACTCGCCGAAAACCTTGTCGTCTATGGAGGGGCCGTACTTGCGTTCCAGCCGCTGGGCCGAAAGCTTGATGGGCGTCAGCGGATTCTTGATTTCATGGGCGATACGCCGAGCCACTTCACGCCATGCGGCCAGCCGCTGCATCTTTTCCAGCTCGGTAATATCTTCGAACACGGCCACCAGTCCGGCGTCGCGTCCGTCGTCGGTTTTCAGGGAAACCGCATTGACGAGAAAGGTCATCTGACGGCTGCCCACGGGAATTTCCATCTGACGCTGCCAGGTGGTGTCCGGGCTGATCGCCAGCTGGGAGGCTACCTCACCGACCAGATCGGCATACTCGCCCTGCACCAGATCCACAGGCAATTTTCCGGTCAGCTCGTCAGCGTCGATGCCCAGCATGGTCTCGGCCGCCGTGTTCACCTTGCTGACACGCCCTTTTTCGTCCAAGGAAATAACGCCTGCCGTGATGTTGTCCAACACGGCCTCGATGTATTTGCCGCGCGCTTCAAGCTCGGCGTTCTTGTCATTGAGGTGTCTGTTCACGTGGCGGATGCTGGCCTGGCTCTGCTCCAGGTCCTCTGCCATGCGGTTGAACGACTGCACCAATACGCCCATTTCATCCGAAGACTTGTCGTCCAGGCGCACGGAGAGATCCCCCCTTGCCACGCGCTGGGTGCCTATTGCCAGGGCCTGGATGGGGGCGGAAAGTTCTTTTGCCAAGCGGAAGCCGAACCACATGGAACCGAGAATGATGCTCAGGGTCATAAGGCCGAGGGTCAGGTAGAGAATCCCCTTGAGCGGCGACTTGAGGGTCCGCAGCTTCTTGTACTCCTCCACACCCACAACAATCTGGTTGAGCTTGTCCAGCAGCCCCGGCCCCAGGTCCTCGCCCAGCACCAGAAAGCCGGTCTTGCCTTCATCCACGGGCACCACGCCCACGGATGCGTCCGTGTTGTAAAAGGAACGGATGTCTCCCCAAAAACGCGGGTCTTCGGCCAGGGTTTCCCAGGGAACAGTAACATCCACCGCCTCCCAAATGCCGTCCCAGGCCGGATCGGCATGCCAGTTCTGGCGTTTTCCCTCTGGGCTTATCACCCCGATAAGCCGCAGCTGGTGCTGCTCCTTGCGCTCTTCCAGCAGGGAATCCATGGCCTTGCCACCCCAGGCGAACTTGCGCCCGCGCACGTCCGCAATGATGCTCAGCCCCAGGTTGTTCACGCGCCGCTGGGCCAGGCTGTAGAACTCCCGGCCCACTTCCAGGGACTGCTCCATGGAGCTTTCCACCTGGCTCTTGAACCAATAGTCCACACTGGTCTGCACAAACTTTACGGCCACAAAAAACATCAGCAGCGTCGGGATGAGCGAAAGCAGCATAAAGGACATCACAAGCCGCGTTCGCAACCGCGACCCCAGGACCTTGCGCCGCCGTTCCAGCATCAGCTTGACCATGTTGCGGATAACCACAAACAGGACAACGGACATCAGGAGGATGTTGAGATTGAAGAGAACCAGAAAAAGATAGGAATTGATGCCAATGTATTTGAGTTCCACCACAGTCATGACCGCGATGACCACGATACCGAAAACAGCCAGCCAGAGCTCGCGCTGACGGCGTTTGCGCTCCTTGGTGTCGGCAACGCTTACGCGTATGGGTTCCGGTGGGGTTCTCATGGTGTATCCGGCGGACCTTCGGGCAGCCCTGCGGTCAATACTGGAATGACATTCGGTAGGTGGTTTCCGGCACGGCGTCCCAATTCCAGAAGAAAAGCACGCTCTTCATCCAGCTGGGAACTTCCTGATGGATCAGACGGATGGACATATCAATAAAAAAGCTCTCGCCCGGTGCAAGCAAAGACCACTGGCCCAGGTCCAGATCAATATGCTTCCAGGCCTTGGCAAGCAGCACTTCCAAATCCTTGTCCCGCAAATTGTCGTCCACGCCCGGACGCTCCAGAATATAATTGCGGGTCAAAGCATCGAACCGCAGGGTGCTGTGATGCTCGGCATCCGTCAGCCCCTTGCTCCATATCAGTGACCGGTCCTGGCTGAGGTCTGCGCTTACGATGAGCTCCAGAACGGCTCCTCGCTCCAGCTCGGCAGCCAGACGCTCAGCACCGTCGAGCTTCAGCCCGAAACGGATCATGATACGGTCTTCCTGGTTGTCCACAACCAGGTTTTCCAACACTATATGTTGGGCCAGACAGGGGCGGGCATAGCCCATAAAAAGCAGCAGGGCCATAAGCAGAACATAGGTCAACCGCCCTTTGCCGCGAAGTCCAAGCCCATTGGGGGGAAAATGCATTTGTCCTCTCACTGCACAGCCGGTAGATACTGCTCGTATTCTGGTGCAAGTCATGCGGCGCAACTTTACCGCAAGTGGCTGCAGAGTATAGAAACGAGGTTGCTTTGACAACTTGCAAAGCGGGTTGTACAGACTGCGCGGCGTGTATTTCACGCTGAAAAAAATGGAGAAAGACGGGTGAAACCGGTACGGATACTCACAGTGGGCAAGGCCAAAGCGGGCCATTTTGGCAAGGCTGCGGACCACTACCGTAAACTGCTGAGCCGTTTTTTCCGGTTGGAGGAAGACTGGGTAAAGGATTCCTCGCCGCGTCTTTCCCCGGAACAGCGCAAGGAAGCGGAAGCCACGTCCCTGCTGGCCCGGCACAAGCCGGGAGAGGCCCTGATCTGCCTGGATGAAAAAGGCAAGTCCATGGCCTCGCGTACTTTTTCCGCCAAACTCCACAATCTTGTGGAGCGGCACAGCGGCGTCTGTTTCGTCATTGGCGGGCCGTACGGACTGGGAGAGGAAATTCGCAACAAGGCCGACATGCTGCTGGCGTTCGGCCCCATGACCCTGCCCCACGAAATGGCCCGGCTGGTACTGCTGGAACAAATTTACCGGGCCGCAGCCATCCGCGCGGGGCTGCCCTACCACAACGACTGAACGCCCCGGCATGGCCGGGATACCAGGAGACACACACCCTGCGGGCTTTGTACAAGCCGACGGGGTCTGACGGGGCCGCATTTTCACAGCCTCCTCTCTCCGCTTTACCCGCTACCGGGTTTGTGGCAGGTTCCCACGGATAACCGACGAACTGGAGACCACCATGCTCACTATTGAAGAGTTGAATAAATTCGAAGAGCTTATGTCTTCCGGCAAGCTGGAGGAACAGTTCCGGGGCGGCAGCCTCAACAAGCAGTACGAAATTCTCGACCTGCTGGAAAAGCTGATGGACGTTGCCGAACTTGCAGACGCAACGGCCACCAAGCTTATTTTCAAGGATTCTTATTTGGAAATGCTGACCGGGGTAAAGGCCCAGAAGTAACGCACGGCATCCAGCACGGTGTAGCGCGTTCCGGCCACCAGCCGCCACTGCGTCGGACCGGCACCGGCTTCCACGCAATCCCCTGCACCTACCGGTTCGGGTTCGTTGGCCATAACCAGACAGATTCCGCCGGGGCTCAGAAAATCCAGGGAAATGTCGAGAAAATCACGCCAGGGCATGAATGCCCGCGAGACGATCAGGTCGGCCCCGCGCAGGTCCTGCGGCAGGTTTTCCACCCGGCTCTGGTGCACATGCGTATTCGCGGGCTTGAGCCGCGCCGTCGCATAGCGTAAAAACGAAGCGCGTTTGGCCCGGGCCTCCACCAGATGATAGCTGCCCCGCGTCCAGAAGGCCCGCAGCGGCAGCCCCGGCAGTCCGGCTCCCGCGCCGAAATCCAGGCACAGCGGATCGGACGACAGGGAAAGCGAGTCCAGAAAACGGGCCAGATGCCAGCTGTCGGCGGCAAGCTGGCGTAGAATTTCCGCAGCGGACGACGGACCCACCAGGTTCATTTTTTTGTTCCAGGTTTCGGTCAGTCCGGCGTATCCTGCAAGATAACGGGCCTGCTCGTCATCGAGCGGCCAGCCGTCTCCGGCAGCCAGACGTGCGGCCTCGGCGGGCGAAAAAGTTTGCGACATATATGCTCCTGAAAAATTCGCTCCGGCCATGTGCCGGAAGTGCAGGGGCAAGCTATACCACACCGACGAAAAAGTCATTTATTGCGGCGCCGTTCCCAAGGAATGCGCTGTAGGGAGAAAACAACAATGACCACGACCGACCTTTGCGCCGTACTCTTTCCGGGACAGGGTTCCCAGGAAAAAGGCATGGGCCGCGATATAGCCGAAGCCGATGCCCAGTCCATGGAATTGTGGAAGACCGCGGAGTCCGTTTGCGGCTACGACCTGCGCGGACTGTACTGGGACGGTGACGACGCCGACATGGCCGAGACACGATGGCTGCAACCCGCCCTTACCGTGGTGGGCATGACCTTCTGGCGCCAGGCCAAGGGCAAGATATCCCCGGCCTTTGCCGCGGGCCACAGCCTGGGTGAATTTTCCGCCCTGTTCGCGGCCGGAGCTCTGGACGCAAAAAGCATCATAGAGCTGGTCGCCCTGCGCGGTCGGCTGATGTCCGAATGCGGCGGCACAGACGGCGCCATGGCCGCCATGCTCAAGATGAACCGCGAAACCGTGGATGAAATTGTCCGCGAGGCCGCCGATTCCACGGGCAAGCCGCTGCGCATTGCCAACTACAACACACCGGTCCAGTACGTGGTGAGCGGCCATGTGGACGCGGTAGCCGCCGCCGAAGCGCAGGCCAAGCCCAACAAGGGCCGCGGCATTCGGCTGGCCGTCAGCGGAGCCTTCCACTCGCCCATGATGAACGAGGCCGCCGCCGAACTTGCCAAGGTGATGGACAAGCTGCACTGGCGCAATGCCGACTTTCCCGTGGTCCTGAACGTTACGGGCGCGCCCCAAAGCGCCGGCCCAGCCCTGTGCGAGCAGATGAAAAAACAGATGATCTCCTCGGTCCTCTGGACCCAGAGCATGGAATCCATGTGGCAGGCCGGAGTCCGCACCTTTGTGGAGCTTGGCCCCAAGGGCGTGCTGACCCGCATGGTCGGCCCCAACGTGAAACCGCTGGGCGACGAGGAATTCGAAGCCCGGAGCTGTCCCGGTCTGGAAGCGGTCCAGGCCCTGTAGCTCGCAACCAATTTTCCCAAACAACAAGCAACCGAGAACCCAATGCGTGCATACAACCATTTGAAAGCGACCCTGGAACAGGCCCTGGCTTCGCTGGAGCTGCCCGTTCCCGAAAAGATGACCATTGAACCGCCCAGAGACAAAAGCTTTGGCGACCTGGCCACCAACGCGGCCATGATGCTCTCCAAGGTGGCCAAGAAGGCGCCCCGGAAAATCGCCGAAGACCTCAAGGCGGTCATCGAAGGCATGGATACGTCCATCGAACGCATCGACGTAGCCGGCCCCGGTTTTCTCAACTTTTTCTTTTCCGACGCTTTCTGGCGCCAGACCGTGGTGGATATCCGCGAGCGAGGCGAAGAATACGGACGCATCGACCTGGGACAGGGACGCAGGGTGCAGGTGGAATACGTATCCGCCAATCCCACGGGCCCCCTGCACATAGGGCACGGCCGCGGCGCCGCCGTAGGCGACAGCCTGGCGCGCATCATGCGGGCCGCCGGTTGGGAAGTTTCCACGGAATACTATCTCAACGACGCCGGACGCCAGATGCTCATTCTGGGCAAGTCCATCTTCTGCCGCTACCAGCAGCACTTCGGTGCCGACATCGAGCTGTTCGAAAACGGCTACAAGGGCGAGTACATCATGGACCTGGCCAAGGAGCTTGCCGACAAGCACGGCAAGACCCTGCTGGACATGGCCGAGGACGAGGCGGTTTCCATCTGCCGCGAATACGGCATGGCCGTCATTCTGGACGGCATCAAGCAGGACCTTCAGGATTTCAACGTGGAACACCAGGTATGGTTTTCCGAACGTTCCCTGACCGAAGCAGGCAAGGTGGACGAAACCTTCGACTTTCTCAGGAAAGAGGGACTCGCCTACGATGAGGACGGCGCGCTCTGGTTCCGCTCCACAGATTTCAAGGACGACAAGAACCGCGTTCTGCGCAAGTCCAGCGGCGACCTGACCTATTTTGCCTCGGACATCGCCTACCACGACGACAAGTACAAGCGCGGTTTCGATCTGGTCATCGACATCTGGGGTGCGGACCACCACGGCTACATCCAGCGCATGAAGGCCGCGGTGCAGGCCCTGGGCAAGGAAGCCGACCAGCTCGAAGTCATCCTTGTGCAGCTGGTCAACCTGCTCAAGGGCGGCGAACAGATCGCCATGAGCACACGGGCCGGAAAATTCGAAACCCTGGCCGACGTGGTCGAGGAAGTGGGTGCGGACAGCGCGCGCTTCATCTTCCTGTCACGCAAGAGCGACAGCAAGCTGGATTTCGACCTGGATCTGGTCAAGGAAAAGTCCATGGACAATCCGGTCTACTACGTGCAGTACGCTCACGCCCGCATCTGTTCCGTATTCCGCAAGGCAGAGGAACTGGACATTGCCATTCCCGCTCCGGGACAGGCCGACCTTTCGCCCCTGAATACCCTGGAAGACCAGTTGCTGCTGCGCTGCCTGGAACAGTTCCCGGACGCGGTGCAGGCCTCGGCCCACACCTTCTCCCCGCACCACATCAGCTACTATTTGCGCGAACTGGCCGGACTGCTGCACCGCTACTACTCGGCCAACAAGATTCTCACCGCCGGGGACGACGCAGTGATTGCCGCACGCCTGGCTCTCATCGATTCTGTACGCCAGGCACTGGCCAACGGCCTGGGCCTGCTCGGTGTAAGCGCCCCGGAAAGCATGTAGGCGCATAACAGCCGAGGACAAGCAATGGCTTTTTTGAGAAAATCCAACGGCAAATCCGACAAAAACGGAAAAGCCAAAAAAAACAGCGAGGCCAAGCAGCCCCGCAAGTTTACCCTGGAACTCTCGCCCGGCGGCCTTATCGCCGCCGGGTTCGGAGCCTTGCTCTGTTTGATCTGGGTTTTTATATTGGGCGTCCTGCTGGGACGGGGCTACCGTCCGGAAAATGACGTTCCCGAACTGTCCAAGCTCATCCCCGAACCGCCCGCCGCAAAAGCCGTGGCGGAGCAGCCCAAACCCGAGGACCGCGTCCTCAAGGCCGTGGAGCTGGACTACATGAAGTCCCTGCACCAAAAGTCGCCCAACACTGTCCGGGATATGAAGCCCAGCCCCAAACCGGAGCCAAAACCAAAGCCCAAGGCCGAACCGGCCAAAGCCCAAAAAGCGTCCCAACCCGCTCCGGCCGTGCAAAAGGCTTCCGCCCCTGCCACGCCCACCCCACAAAAGGGCATGTTCAACTACGTCTATCAGGTGGCGGCCTTTCAGGACAAACTCTCGGCCCACGGCTTTGCCAATACCCTGAAGGATCGCGGTCTTCACCCGGCAAGCGAATCCGTCAAGGTGGGGCAGAAAACCTGGTACCGGGTTCTGGTCCATTTTCGCGGAAAGCCCGCGGACACGGCCCATCTCAAAAGCATTCTTGCCGAGCTGGGTGTGAACAAGATCATCATGCGAAGCAAAAAACCGTTATAAACCTGCGTTCCCTATAGAACGCCCCGTGGGGTGGGCTGCAAACGGGTTTCAGCTTTTCCCTTGTCATCCATCCCCGTGCAAATTATACACCTGCCCATCAATTTTCGAGGGGGAGAGATGTCCGAAGAAACACGTCCCTGGTTCGCGAGCTACGATCCCAACGTGCCCAAGAACCTGACATACGAAAATATACCGGTATTCGAATACCTCGACCGCAGCGCCAAGGAATACCCCGACCGCGCGGCCATTATTTTCAAGAACAAGACCATCACCTACGCCGAACTGCACGCGCAAGCCGAGATAATGGCCGCCAACCTGCGTGCCCAGGGCGTTCGTTCCGGCGACCGGGTCGGCGTCATGCTGCCCAACCTGCCCCAGACCATCGTCACCTACTGGGGCATTCTCAAGGCGGGGGGCGCCGTGGTCATGACCAACCCCCTGTACAGAGAAAAAGAGGTCCTGCACCAATTCAACGATGCGGACGTACGCCATCTGGTGCTGCTGGACATGCTCTGGCCCAAGATAGAACCGCTGTACGACAGGACCCCGGTCAAAAAAATCTACATCACCTCCATCCCCGAGGCACTCAAGTTTCCCCTGAACTGGCTGGCCAAACTCAAACTGAAAAAAGAAGGCCGGGCCGTAAGGATTCCCTACGACGGAAAGAAGATCCTTCCCTGGAAGTCCCTGCTCAAGGGCAAGAAACGCTACTCGCACCCCAACATCATGCCCCATGCGGACCTGGCCCTGCTGCAGTACACCGGCGGCACCACGGGTGTTTCCAAAGGTTGCATGATCACCCACGCCAATCTGGTGGCCAACGCAACCCAAATTCACTCCCTGCTGCACACCTGCAACATGGGGTCGGAAGTTTTTTTGGGAGTACTGCCCTATTTCCATGTGTACGGTCTGGGAACCTGCCTGAACCTGCCCACCTCTCTGGGCGCGACCACGGCACCCATGCCGCGTTTCGACCCCATGGAAGTGCTCCAGGCCTTTGGCAAGATCAAGCCCACCATCTTTCCCGGCGCTCCCAGCGTGTACATTGCGCTCATGCACCAGAAGCGCTTTGAGGAGACGGATTTCTCTTCCCTACGCTATTGCGTTTCAGGGTCGGCAGCCATGCCCATGGAAATCCTGAACCAGTTCAGAAAACGCACGGGCGCGGAAATCATCGAAGGCTACGGCCTTACCGAAGCCTCTCCGGTAACGCACCTCAACCCGCTCAACGGCGAACGCAAGCCCGGCACCATCGGCCTGCCCTTCCCGGACACCGATGCCCGCATCGTGGACATGGAAGTGGGCGGTCCGCCCCTGCCTCCGGGAAAACTGGGCGAACTCATCATCAAGGCTCCCCAGGTCATGAAGGGCTATTGGGGGCGTCCGGATGAAACCGCCAGCACCCTGCGCAACGGGTGGCTCTACACCGGCGATATCGCCACCATGGACGAGCAGGGCTACTTCACCATCGTGGACCGCAAAAAAGACCTCATCATCTCCGCCGGGTACAACATCTACCCGCGCGAAGTGGACGAGGTGCTCTACGAACACCCGGCCATCCAGGAAGCCTGCGCCGTGGGCATTCCCCACCAGACGCGCGGCGAAATCGTCAAGGCGTTCATTGTGCTGAAACCCGGACAGCAGCTGACCAAGCAGGAGATTCTGGCCTACTGCAAGGAAAAGCTGGCTGGTTACAAGGTGCCCAAGCGGGTCGAGTTCCGTGACGAGCTGCCCAAGACCCTGGTCGGCAAGGTGCTGCGCCGTGCCCTGCGCGATGAAGAGCTGTCGCGCAAAAAAAGCAGAAAAAAAGGCGAGTAACAGACGCGTACCGTCTCCATTGCCGAAACAAATTCAAACCCCTCGCGTATTTTTCCATACGCGAGGGGTTATTTTTTCCGAGGTACCAAGCGCATCTCGACGATGCTCTCATGCCCTTCCCCCATACACCATGCTGCTCAAAGAGGTGGGAGCACAAGGCGCGAGGGGAAACTCAAGGCCGACGCGTATTTTTATATACGCGAGGATTTGAGTTTACCGAAGCAACGCAGCTATCGGGCCTCTTTCAGCCTTACGCCATGGCGCTCAAAAAGGCGGGAGAGCAAGGCGCAAGGGGAAACCCAAGGCCGACGCGTATTCTTATATACGCGAGGATTTGAGTTTACCGAAGCAACGCAGCTATCGGGCCTTTTTCAGCCTTACACCATGCTGCTCAAAGAGGTGGGAGAGCAAGGCGCAAGGGGAAACCCAAGGCCGACGCGTATTCTTATATACGCAAGGATTTGCGTTTACCGAAGCAACGAAGCTATCAGGCCTTTTTCAGCGCCATGGCACTTAAATTTGCTGTAAATGAAAAGGCAGGTCCCGCAAATCCTCCTGAAACTCCTGCCCGCATTCCTGGGCAATGTCGTTGTCTTCGTGGAAGCGCCAGCTCACCTCTATGTCTTTGCCGTTGCGCACGGCATCGTCGAGCATATCGAAAAGATCCATAAAGGCCTTGGAAGTGGAACTGTTGAAATAGACGATTTCCATGTTCAGGCGCAGTTTGTCCGATTGTGGGGATTCCAGGTATTCGCCCAGCAGGTCGAACAGGGGATCGTAGAACTTGCCGCAATTTTCAGGATAGGACTCCCCGCAGATTTCCAGAAGGCCTTCTTCCGGGTCAAAATCCACGGCTGGGGACGACTTTGTGGCCCCTATTTGCACGCGCTCCATTACTTCCCCTCCATGTCGAGACTGGCATTGACCACGAAGAAGAGCCCCTCGTCCTCCATGGGATCAAAGCTGTAGGTCAATGGTCTGCTGGCCTTACGCGCCATTTCTATGAATCCCAGCCCGGCCCCCAGAGAATCGGTGTCGGACGTTTTGCGTCGCTGCTCCCGGTAGTAAATTTTAAGTTGCTCTTTATCCATGCCGTTCACGATTTCGATCTTTGTACGGATTTTGTCTTTCATGGAAGGAGAAATCCTGTTGCCGCAGCTTACTGTAAAGCCGCCGTTGTTACGGCTTACCAAAATCTGCCCCATGCCCAGCCGGGACGATTCGCCCCGGGGATTCTCGCCCGCATAGTTGACCACGTTCTGCATCTGCTCCACCAATACGGCAAAGACCTTGCGAACCGTGTTGGAAGCATGATTCTCACTCGCCATTTTGCAGCGCAGCACATCGCCCAGCCCCTCCACCAATCCCTGGCAGATAGGGCCGCAAAAATACAGCACCACGCCTTCTCCTTCCATATGTCTATACTTCTGCAGCATGTTCCCTCCTGTCGGTCAGGGCAAAACCCAGAACTGTCCGATCGTCCCGAACGGACTCTCCACCACGATACCGTGTCAATTCGTGTTCCAGCAGCACCTGTTGTCTTGAAAAATCCTCTCGCCCGTTACCGGACAAAAAATTACGCAATCTCTTTTTACCATACGGCAGCCTCGTTTCGCCGCCCACCTGGTCCACAACTCCATCACTCATCAGGTAAAACCGCATGCCGGGGCGAACGGTCACCACCTTGTTTGTAAAACCGTAGTCGGCCGGAGAACGAGCAAACCCCACGCCGCACCTGTCGCCCTTCACTTCCGTAACGGCACTGTCGGCATGGCGGATAAAAAGTGAATTACGAGCCCCGGAAAACACCACCTGCTGCCTGTCGTCGGGGATGTAGCAAACGGAGCAGTCCATACCGTCGTCGGCACCGGAGCTGCCATCATCCGAGCCCAGGGCGCTTTTGACGCCGCGGTTCATGCAGGCAAGGACGCTGGCGGGATCGCCCTCCATGGATTCCACGTCCAGCCGTTCGAACAGAGAGTGGACAATAAGGGTCATAAACGCCCCTGGCACCCCATGCCCGGTGCAATCGATAACTGCCACAAATACCCCTGCCGATGTTTTGCGCATCCAGTAGGAATCACCGCCCACCACGTCGCGCTGTTCCCAAATGAGAAAATGATCGGGAAAAACCCCTTTCAATTCCTCGGGCGGGGGAAGAAACGCCTTTTGAATAAGGCTTGCGTAATCCAAAGACTCCATTACCCGCTGCTGCGCTCCCGCCAAATCCTTCAGCGCACTATTCAGGGCAATCTGGCGGCTTTCCACGGCATGGCTCATCCAAAACATGTTTGCCTTCAAAAGTTGAAGCTCATCCGGATTTTCCCAGTCTTCGGGCACGGATTCGAAAGGCGAGAGGTTTCCATTGCGCATTTCACTACAGGCCGCATTCAATCGGCGAATTGCTCTTCCGGCGACAAAATTAGTGGTCAGGTACGCACCAGGAGCCAGCAGAATAAGTCCGGCAGCCACCCATACCCCCAAAACGGTTTCCACGGTTGACCGATCCATGTAATCCATACCGATCAGCAGAATCAGGGGAAAGGCGATGGTGCCTCCAAACAGAACCAGTCGCATTTTCGTCTGCATGCGCATATTCATCCCTTTATCCCGCTGTTGTGCGAAACCGGGGCCGCGCTCTGGAGCCCGCCGCAAGCCACGAACGGCCCGTCGTACAGACACACCCTGTTTCTGCCGCTTCGTTTGGCTTCATACAGGGCCACATCCGCCCACTTCAGCAGCACGTCCGGGTCCGCTTCCTTTGTGTCTTCCGCATGTTCCAACTCCTCATGGAGCAGGTCCGGAGTCCAGGCGCACACCCCGATGGAAACAGTCACCAAGGGGCAGCGCGCCCCACCGCAACAACAATCCTCCACTGCCCCGCGTATCCTTTCCGCAGCCGTCAGGGCGATCTTTGCCTCGGTTTCCGGGAAGAGCATCACAAACTCCTCACCGCCCAGGCGTGCGCAGGTGTCCACATCGCGCACACTTCCGCAAATGCAGTGCGCCACCTTGCGCAGCACCGCATCTCCTGCATCGTGCCCCATGGTGTCGTTTACACGTTTAAAAAAATCTATGTCCGCAATCATCACGGCAAGAGGACTTTGGGCATGTCTGCTGCGCCGCAATTCCCGGCGAAATATCTCCATGAAATATCGGCGGTTTGGCAGTTCCGTCAGGGAATCCACATTGGCGCGGTGCGACAGTTCGGCCATAACCCGGCGCTGCTCTGTCATATCCAGGGCAACCCCCACGTAGACCTCTTTGCCGTCCGGGCAGACAACAACTTCCTCGTGGAGCCGCTGCACACTCAGTTGAATCCATACCTCGCCCCCGTCCCGACGTCTGAGCGCGGCTTCAAAGCGTTCCACACGGCCATGTTTGGCAAGCACATTCAGGTAGCTTTCATGGTCTTTGGGGGAAACAAACAGCGCCCCCAGACCGGGAACCGCAGCCACAAAACTCTCGGCAGATTCCCAGCCCAGAATGCGGGCCATGGCAGGATTGACCTCGACCAGATCGCCGCTGGACGTGGTGCTGAAAATCCCTTCGGAAACATGGGAAAAGATAGAGCGATACAAAGCTTCTTTGGCTGCTATCTCACGATTGAGCACATTGAGTTGCGCCTGCATTCGGTCGCCCATGGACAACAGTCGACCACTCTGACGCAGCAGCTTTTTGAAGCCTTCCAGCAGTTCGCGGAAGTCGTCCAGAGTCGGTGGTTCCCCTCCTGCCGCCCGGGACAAATAATGTTCAGCCCTTTCCACAAGGGCTTTCTCTTTTTTCAGTGGCATGTTCAGCTTATCTTTGCGGTTCCTTGTCTCGGCCCGGATATGCGGGAAGTTTTCGTAGGCGCTTCGGAGTATCCTTTGGTATGCCAGGAATTGTTACTATTGAATTTAATAATCAAGATCAATAGCTATTCCATCAAAAAGAAACTTGTTTCCACTTTTTCGCCACGCCATTGTGCTCAACAAGCCCACCGTGTACTATTGAGACTCCACAAAAACGCCAGCCAAACGGATATTCGCATGAAATTGTATTCCTGGAACATCAATGGATTCCGCGCCGTTATCAAAAAAGGCTTCTGGGACTGGTTCACGGCCTGCGACGCCGATGTGGTCAGCCTGCAGGAAATCAAGGCCACTCCGGACCAGCTCGACGAGGGCGACCTCAACCCGCACGGCTACACGGGCACATGGAATCCGGCCACGGTCAAGAAGGGCTACTCGGGCACGGCCTGCCTGTACCGCAAGGAACCGCTGTCCGTCAGCACCGGCCTGCCCGAGCCAGAATTTGCAGGCGAAGGCCGTCTCATCACCCTGGAATATCCAGAGATATACCTGATGAACTGCTATTTCCCCAACGGCCAGATGAGCCAGGAGCGCCTTGATTTCAAAATGGCCTATTACGACGCCTTTCTGGCCTATGCCCAGCAGCTGCGCGAGAGCAAGCCCGTGGTCATCTGCGGCGATGTGAACACCGCGCATACGGAAATAGATCTGAAAAACGCCAAGGCCAATGAAGACCGGTCGGGCTTTCTGCCCATGGAACGGGAGTGGATAGACACCCTGCTGGACCACGGCTATGTGGACACCTTCCGCATGTTCCAGCCGGACGGCGGCCACTATTCATGGTGGAGCTATCGCTTCAAGGCCAGGGAACGCAACGCGGGGTGGCGCATCGACTACTTTTTCGTGTGCGAGGAGCTTCGCCCCAAAGTCAAACGCGCCTGGATAGAGGACGACGTGACCGGTTCGGACCATTGCCCCATCGGGCTGGAGCTGGATCTGTAGACGAACGTCCGCAACCAACGAATAGCATCCGTCGCGTTCCGTCTGCCCTGCGCAGGTACGGGACGCGGCGGATTACTCTGTCTCTCCATCCGCCGCCTGTCCCACACCTCGGCTTGTCCCTATTCGACCACTTATTCGGTTACTTGTTTCACCACGCTATTTCACTACACTTTTCGTGTAGGTACGGACCAGTTCGTCGTTGCGGTCGAAAACCATGAACAGCCTGTACGTGTAGTCCAGCTCGTTTATCCGATGGCGCAGCCAGCTGCAGTATTTAAGGCCGTCGGGACGGGTATTACAGGACATGGGCTTGCCGAACTCGGCCACGGCCTGCTGGTAGTTTTGCGCTTCCACGGTTTTGGTAAAGCAGCCCCCAAGGCATAGCGTCGCCGTCAGCACGGCAAGCAGGAAGAAAATACGCATCTTGCTTCTCCTTTGATTAAAGGAAAAATACGCTGGAATACTCGAGGATTTCAAGCGACCATTTTTCTCGTGTCGCGTCCGGTTAATTTGTTGCATTACAAATGCAGGAGTACACGCGACACGTAACATGGTGGGAGAAGCCCACCATGCGCCGCCGGAAATATTGAAGGCGGCGTGAACGAACCTGAAAACCACGTTTTTCAGGTCGTGATCTTCCACCAACTCCATGCATGAAGTTGGTGGACATCACATGGATACTAAAATTTTCCATCCTGTCCCGCCACCTTGACGCAGTGGTGGTTTGTCGGGCATTTAAAACGCCTTATCCGGCTGTTGTGCCGAGTCTTCGGCAACCTGGTAGTGCCCCGGGTACGGGCGGATCATCATTCGTTATAAACGGAAGGATTAATACATTACGGAGGGCGACATGCTTTTTGATTATGAACAGGAAACCCTGCCTCGTGAAGAACTCGAGGCGCTCCAACTGCGGCGCTTGCAGACCCAATGCGAACGAGTTTACGCCAATGTGCCCTTTTACCGCAAAAAATTTGACGAGGCCGGGCTGAAGCCTTCCGAGATCCGCTCGCTAAGCGACCTGACCAACCTTCCGTTTACCGAAAAGCAGGACCTGCGCAACCACTATCCTTTTGGCATGTTCGCCGTACCGCGCGATCAGGTCGTCCGAGTGCACGCCTCGTCCGGCACCACGGGCAGAGCCACGGTTGTGGGCTACACCCGCCGCGACATCCGCAACTGGTCCGAACTCATGGCCCGCAGTTTCATGCTGGCCGGTGCCAACAGCAACGACGTCATCCACAACGCCTACGGGTACGGCCTGTTCACCGGCGGTCTGGGCGCCCACTACGGTGCCGAACGTCTGGGTGCCACGGTCATTCCCATCTCCGGCGGCAGCACCAAGCGCCAGGCCGTCCTGCTCAAGGACTTTGCCCCGGACGTCATCTGCTGCACCCCCAGCTACGCCCTGCACCTGCACGAGGCAGCCATGGAAGCGGGAATAGACATTGCCAAACTGCCCCTGCGCATCGGCATCTTTGGTGCCGAGCCCTGGACCGACGAAATGCGTCGCGACGTGGAACGTAAAATGGGCCTGAAAGCCATGGACATCTACGGTTTGTCCGAAGTCATGGGCCCCGGCGTTGCCATGGAGTGCATCGAAGCCCAGAACGGCCTGCACATCCAGGAAGATCACTTCCTCGTGGAAATCATCAACCCGGAAACAGGCGAAATTCTCCCTCCCGGAAGCACGGGCGAACTGGTCATCACCACGCTGACCAAGGAAGCCATTCCGCTTATCCGCTACCGGACCAAGGACCTGACCAGCCTGGACTACACGCCCTGCAAATGCGGCCGGACCTTTGCCCGCATGCACCGTCTGATGGGCCGTTCCGACGACATGCTCATCATCCGCGGCGTCAACGTATTCCCGTCCCAGATCGAAAGCATTCTGCTGGAAACCGAGGGACTTACTCCGCACTATCAGCTGATTATAAAGCGCGAAGGCACTCTGGACACGCTGGAAGTGCAGGTGGAAGTCGACGAAAAGCTCTTTTCCGACGCGATCAAAAATTTACAACGTCTCGAAGGCGGGATACAAAAAAATATCAAGGATTTCCTGGGCGTCACCGCAAAGGTCAAACTGGTCGAACCAAGAACCATTGAACGCAGCGCGGGGAAAGCCAAGCGCATAATTGACCAACGCGGCTAAACGTCCGCACCCGGCCGAATTATCAACCTGAAGCGAGGACGCAATGAAAGTCGAGCAACTCTCCATTTTTCTGGAAAATAGGGCGGGACGTCTGGCCGAAGTGACCAAGACACTTTCCGACAACAACATCAACCTGCGTGCGCTTTCCCTGGCAGACACCTCGGATTTCGGCATTCTGCGCCTGATCGTGTCCGACTTTGAAAAGGCACGCAAGGTACTGAAGGAAGCCGGTTTCACCGTGGGCCGGACAAGCGTGGTGGCAGTGGAAGTCCCGGACCGTCCGGGCGGACTGCACGACATCCTGGAAAATCTGGGAGAACGCGGGGTAAACGTCGAGTACATGTACGCCTTTGTACAGCAGAGCGGCAAAAACGCCGTCATCATCTTCCGCTTCGACAAGCTGGACCAGGCTATCGAAGTGTTGCAGGAACTCGACATCCCGATCATTCCCGGCACGCAGCTGTACGAAATGTAGCGCCCATCCCATTTGGTCCGAAGGCACCCCGGTGTCTTCGGACCAATGTTTCGCCGCTTCTTCCCCAAACAGGTTTTTCACAATTCAAACAACCAGCTCCCCGGCAAAGGGAAATGGCGGCTTTATAGAGTTTTTCAATGCGAATCGACGTACATACTCACGCTTTTCACGACAAGATTGCGGAAAAAGCTGTTGCCCATCTTGAGAACCACTACGGCATTCGGCCTTTGGGCACGGGCAAAGTGGACGACCTTTTGGAACGCGCCCGCAAGGCGGGGCTGGACAAGGTGGTTGTGCACTCTGCCGCAACGGACCGTTCCCAGGTTATTCCCGCCAACAACTGGGCCATCGGAATGCAGCAGAAATTCCCGGAGATTATCGCCTTCGGCACGCTGCACATCGACTACCAGCAACCGGAAAAGGAAATCGAACGCCTGCTCCGCAACAACATCACCGGCCTGAAAATGCACTGCGACTTCCAGGGCTTTTTCATGGACGATCCCCGCTTTGTGGAAATGCTGCGGCTTGTCGTGGACAAGTTCACCATCATGTTCCACGTGGGAGATGTACTCCCCCCGGAGAAAAACCCCTCCTGCCCCATCAAATTCGCCAAACTCATGCGCACTTTTCCCGGCGCACGCTTCATTGCCGCGCATATGGGCGGCTACCAGCACTGGAAATACGCTCTGGACACCATTATAGGCACGGAAGCCTTCATCGACACCTCCAGCACCCTGGACTACATCGACGACGCCACGCTTTCCGCCATCTGGAACAAGCACCCCAGGGAACGCATTCTCTTCGGTAGCGACTACCCTCTTTTCGATCCGGGCGACGAAGCCATCAAGCTGCAAAAACGCCTGCACCTCACCGACAGTGAACTGGACGAAGTGATCTGCAACGGCGGCCGTCTTTTCGAATAGCTGAAAAATCTGCCCCCAAAGACGCACCATCGCCGCAGGAAAGTCATTCCCTGCGGCGGAGGTGCGGTGTTAAGCGGCTAAATTCGAATTCTGACAATACCCAAAACATCATTTTCATAGCCACCGTCGCGCTTGTACTCGCGATAGCCCGCCGAATGCGCGCAGCCTACGGCATACAGTCCGTCGTTTTCCGCAACCAGGTGCGAAGAGACTTCTCCCGTACACAGCTGGCAAAAAGCGTCTGTCAGCGGAATCTTGTCCCCGGCCTTGTGCTCGGGATTGGTGGAGGCGATTATCACGCCGTCCGGGCTGACGAACAATCCTTCTGAATTTTCCAGAATATTGCCCTGCCCGTCGCGCGGCATGACGTCTTCCAGCATGGCCCGGAACTGGGGTTCCGAGTCGAAGATGATGCCAATCCCGCCAACCACGGTTTCATTGTCGTCCAGGGAGGTAATGGCTGCATTGTAGATGTAAGTATGGCGCGGCTCTCCGTTCTCCCCGGCATACAGGTGCGTGGATTTGAAATCCGACACGCTGTACTGCTGCGAGTTGGTCAGCGCCAGGGCTCCGGAAACGCAGGGCCCGCTAAGGATGCTTTCTTCCTGCCCGTATTCCGCGGGATTGGAACAGGCCAGGATACGCCCCGTTGCATCGTACACAAACAGGTTGGTGTAGACCGTGTACAGCCCGTTGATGTAGCCGAGAATCTCCCGCATCCGGTCGCGGTCGTCCGGGGTAACGGCTCCCTTTGCCAGAATGCGCCGGAAGTCCGATGTCAGAGCCCACCAACGGCAGTCGTTGGCGCGTTCGTAGAGGTTGCGGTCCATGATGTCGATGGACAGCTGTGCCAGAAACTGGACGTCGCTGAGCCGGGAAGTCGTTACAAGCTTGAGCAGATCGCCGGTGGACGACTGAAAAACATGCTGAATCTGGTCGCCGATCTTTTTGACTTCACTCAGGATGTTGGGCAGGGCACGAGCCTCTATCTTTTCCGATTCATCAGCCTGAACCGCCTTTTTGGCGGCCATTATCTCGCCGTTCTGGACCACCAGCTCCAGGTCGGACAGGACGTTTTCCGATGCTTCCTCCACCTTGAGCAGCCTTCCGGAAAAGTCCGCCTTGCTGCGGATCATTTTTTCGTCCAGGGCGTGACCGTTCGATCCGCTCCGGAAAGCCACATTAAGGCGCTTCATCACATGGCCGTACCACGGCAACCCCATGAACCCCTGATACCCCTTGGTATTGAGGGTCTTCGCAAGATAGGCCACGCCATCCATGTTCACAATGCGGAACGCGTCATGGCCTGTGGTGGTCAATTGCCGTCCCACGGCAACACACGAAGGATCGCTGGACGCAATGGCCCTGCCGGATTCGTCCAGAATGGCTATGGACATATCCTTGGAAAACAAGGCGAGATTTTCAAAAATCCCCTTCATTTCGTTTTCAAAGTCAAAGACAAGGCACAATACCCCAAGCGGGGCACCGGTCCCCGGCATGCGGATGGCCTGCGAATAGATCAGTACAGGACCGCGTCCCGGCACAAGGTCGGTTTCGCGGTAGGTCTCCACATACTGGTCCGGGTCGTGCGGGTCTTTTTCCAAGGCCGCTTTCAGCATGGGATCGTCGGAATGGTAGATTTTGTTGGACCGGTCCAGGTGGGCGCGTACTTCCCCCTTGGCGTCCAAGATGATGATTTCGTTGTAAACAGTATATTTATTACGATATTCCAGGAGCCGTTCCTCGATGCGCATAACAGCCCTGGCATCGCTTTCCGTCTCCTCATGGAGAAGAAACTGGACGATATCGTCATCCGTGGCCAGAAATCCCACGTCCGCAGTTCGTTCAAAAAGGTTCCGTTTGAGAATGTCGATGGCAACCTGCGCAACAGCGGAAATTTCCAGGACCACTTTTTGAAGATTTTCCACAAGCAGCGTGTCGATAAGGTTCTGCTTGAGAGAGGAAAAATTCTCCTGCGTGGTGATGATGAACTCGATGAGCGTGTGCGCAATCCGGCTGCAATTTATCTTGCCCGTCAGCGTGGCCATGGTCCACTGTCTGTCGAGACGGGAAAGATGGTTAACGCAGTTGTCCACGGAGTTCATGGCACTCAGCAAAGTCCGTTCGTGCCGCTTTACCAATGTCTTGTCCATTTTTCTGCTCCAATCTGGGCATGAATTCCGGGCCGTTTATAATATGAATTTTAATTGCCTAAATCATGCCAACCTGTTTGGACAGCAACACATGAAGAACATAACTCAGGATAATTAAAGACTCTTTTTCTTATAATCTTTTCTACTGATACGAGAAAAACCTTGCACACCAGACACAAGCGCCTTTTAAAAGGCAGCATGCTCTGCTAAATTTACATTTTGACGAAATTCCTATGTAAAAATATTTCAGTATATTTGTAATTTATTCATTTTTGCAATTATATTTTTCAATCAGTAAAAAACAATCTTCCAATTATGCGGCAGATTTCGCGTTCGAAAAATCTGTCTCTATTCATGGGCAAGCCATGTACGGCCTTGGTTATCGGGGGATGGGCCGGAAGCTGGCAACAGCAGGGGCCAAATGGAAAGCACAAAAAAAAGCGAGCCAGTTCCCAGCCCGCTAAAAAAACAAACCATGGCATATTACAAAAAAGTTATGCCCAAAATTTGAATGGAATTGAAATATCCTGAAAGGCCAAAGGCAGACTACCCCCGCCCGAATACCGCCTTTTGAAAATCTTCCAGCCGCTTCACGCCCTTTACGCCGGAACCGGAATGAAGAATGGGACCATACCCCAAACGGTCGGCCTGCTTGAAGCGCACCTCGTGGCCGGAAACAGGGCGTATCTGGCCGCTCAGGTCCACTTCTCCCCAAAACACCGCGCCTTCGGGCAGCGGGGTATCGTAAAAAGAAGAAAGCAGGGACGCCACAATGCCCAGGTCCAGGCCGGGATCGGCCAGCTTCAGCCCTCCCCCGATCTTGGCATAGACATCGAACTGTCCGAAATTCAGGCGCAGATGTTTTTCAATGACGGCCAGCAGCAGGTTGAGGCGTCCCTGGTCAAATCCCAGAGCCGTCCGCCGAGGCACGGAAAGAAAGGACTTGCTGGCCAGGGCCTGCACTTCCACGGCAAAGGGCCGGTGGCCGTCCACTGCCATGACCACGGCGGCTCCGGGCTGTCCGGCATCCCGCGCGCCAAGAAAAAAAGTGGAAGGATCGGGCACCACTTCCAGCCCCTTGGGCCGCATCTGCAGCACAAGCAGCTCGTCCGTGGGACCGAAACGATTTTTGAGCACCCGCAGGATGCGGAACACGTGGCGGCGGTCGCCTTCCAGGTAGAGCACGGTATCGACCATATGCTCCATGAGGCGCGGTCCGGCAATCTGGCCGTCCTTGGTGACATGGCCCACAAGAATAAGGGCGCAGCCGGACTTTTTGGCCTCCTCGACCAGCCCGGACGAAACCGCCCGCACCTGGGAGACGCTGCCGGGAATGGAATCCGCCTGGGAGGTTGCCATGGTCTGGACCGAATCCACAATAACCAATTCCGGCTTGTCCGTGCGCATCAGCGCGGCCACGTCGTCGGCATTGTTGCCGGACAGCGCGGTCAGTCCCGGCCCCAGCAGGCCGAGGCGTTCGGCCCGGCCCCGCAATTGGGAAAGCGATTCCTCACCGCTGACATACAGGGCGGAACGCCCCTGGGCCGCCAGTTGCCCGGCCAGTTGGATAAGTAACGTGGATTTGCCTATGCCCGGTTCCCCGCCCAGCAGCAGGGCCGCGCCGGGCACGAGTCCGCCGCCCAGAAAGGCGTCCAGCTCGTCCATGCCAGTGGGACGGGCCGCGCCGTCCTCCACGGGCAGGTCTTCCAGGGCCACAGGACGCACCAACGAGGCATCGGAAGACGCCTTGGAGCCAAGCCGCGTAACGGAAACAGGCTCCTCGGCCATGGTATTCCACTGGCCGCAACGGGGACACTGTCCGCTCCAGCGGGGCGAAACAGCCCCGCAGGCGGAACAGGCATATTGTGCGCGTTTTTTCATGGAGGGCAGAGGGCTACATTTTGGGCGGAAGCTTGGCCTCGACGACCTTGACCCCGAATTCGGCCACATCCTTGGGCGGATCGAAAAACAGGATCATGAACGGCGAGCCAGCGCCCTTGTCCAGATTCGTATTGTTGTTCAGCACACCCATTTCGTTGGAAAGGTTGGCCTCCAACTCGGTGCGGGAAAGAATCTGCAATTGGAAGTAGGAAAGCACGTTGCCGCAGACGACTTCCTTGCTCGCCAGGGACACACCGTCGGCATTGAACAGCGTGGCCTGCACCTTGAGGAACTCTCTGGGCGTATCGAAATTATTGACGGCCTTGCCCTCGATGACAAAGAGCGACCCGGCCTTCTCGTTGTTCACATAGTACTGACGCACGTTTTCCAGCAGAATGAGGCGGACGGCGTCTTCGGGAGACTTGGTGCCTTCCTCGCCTTCCGCGGTCTGCGTGGCATTTTCCGCGCTTCCCAGAAAGGGAATCATGTCCATGGAAACGACCTTAAAGTGGACAAGGGCAAAGCCACCGCCGCCCAGCAAGAGCAGCAGAATGAGCAGGGACAGAAAAATCTTCTTGCCCTTGCCTTTTCCCTTGGCCTTTTTCTTCTTGGATTTGCCTCCGATATCGAAGCCCATATCCATGTCGCCGAAACTGTCCAAACCGCTGCCGGAATCCTCGGTATCGCGCTCGCTCTCCTGCTCGGACGCGATATCTTCCTCTTCCTGTCCATTGGCGCCAAGCAGATCGTCCAGGGCTTCGTCCCCGGACGGCACGGACGGCGAAACCGAAAACACGTGCTTGCACTTGGTACAACGGACACGGGCTCCCGAAGGCGATATTTTGTCGTCAGGCAGATTGTATTTTGTTGCGCATTCCGGACAGGTTACGATCATTCGGATTCCTCGCTTGGCCTTGACATGGTGGTCGGCGCCATCACTCGACTATCTCATAGACTCCGGGAAGTTCCCTGTAGCGCTCGGCGTAATCCAGCCCGTATCCCACAACAAACCCTTCCTTCAAGGAAAAGCCGCTGTAGTGGACTTCAACTTCCACCTCGCGCCGCTCTGCCTTGTCCAGCAGGGAACAGATGCGCACCGAGGCGGGACCGCGCTTTTGCAACACGGCCATGAGAAACTCCATGGACCGCCCCGAATCCACAATGTCCTCGAAAATCAGAACATGTTTGTCGGTGATGTCGATTTCCAGGTCTTTGGAAAAGAGAATCTTTCCGGACGTGGAGGTGCTGTTGCCGTAACTGGACAGGCGGATGAAATCCAACATGGGCCGCATGGTCAGCCGGCGCACGACGTCGGAAAAAAAGCAGAAAGCCCCTTTGAGCACGCACACGCACACGACTTCCTTGTCCGCGTATTCCGTATTCAGCTGGTCGGCGATTTCCTGAATACGTTTCTGAATGGCCTGGGGGCTGATGAGTTCAACGAGATTGGCGTTGTTCATATCCATAAAAATACTATAGGGGTTTGATACTAATTAACATTGCGGTTTCATCGCAATCGGGAAACTTGGGGCAGTTCAGGCAATCGGACCAGATTTTCTGGGGCAATGTTTCCTTGCCCACCTTTTCCAGCCCCATGTGCTCAAAGAACCCGACCTCGTAGGTCAAAGTAAAGACCTTATGTAACCCAAGGGAGCGTGCCTCGTCCAGGCAGGCACTCACAAGCGCGCGGCCCAGTCCCTTGCCCTTGACTTCCGGTGCCACGGCCACGGAACGGATTTCGGCCAGGTCTTCCCAGAATATGGTCAGGGCCGAACAACCAAGCACTTCGCCGTCCTTGCCCTCGGCCACATAGAAATCGCGAAGGCTGCCGTAAATCTGATTCAGGGAACGCGGCAACAGCCGCCCCTTGCCCGCATAGTCGTACAGCATGGCGTGAATGAGTTTCACATCTTCCATGCGCGCTTTGCGCACACAATACTCGCTCATCTGGGAATACCTACTCGGATGCCTGTTGCACGGCCTGGACGAGTTCGTCCCATTCCAACACACCAACACGGTTCAAGACCCGTTTGCCCTTGGCCTTGTAAATCATGGTGTGGGGAATGCTGGAAACCCGAAACGCCTGAAACAGGTCGTTGCCCCCGCGATACACGGGGTAGTTCATGGGGTTGAGCACGAGAAACCGGTCCAGGGCGTTGATGTCCTGGTCCACGGAAATGCCGATAATCTTGAGTTTGCTCGTATCGTACGTCGCCGCCAGCTTGTGCAGCGTGGGGAGCTCCTGGCGGCAGGGACCGCACCAGGTGGCCCAGAAATTGACCACAACCGGGGTGTCGCTGGTTGCCAGCACCTTGAGCAATTGCGTGTACGTCATTGCCGGCGGCGCCTCGGCCCCGGCAGGTCCGGCCAGGGCCAGACAAAAAAGCAACAGTATTGCTGCCACTGTTTTTCGCATGTTCATTCCCTCGATAACAACGTTTAGCCAGGCGGGAGTTACGCTCCGCAGAGCTGCTTGGCCAGCTTTACCGCAGCCACGGCATCGGCGGAATAGCCGTCCGCGCCGATACTGTCGGCAAAGTCCTGTGTCACCACTGCGCCGCCCACCATCACCTTGGCGGCCAGCCCCCGTTCCCGCACCAGCGTCACCACGTCCTTCATCTTGACCATGGTGGTGGTCATCAGGGCGGAAAGCCCTATGACGGAAGCCTTGGCCTTGGCGGCCTCGTCCACAATGCGCGCGGCAGACACGTCCTTGCCCAGGTCAAAGACCTCAAAGCCGTGGTTGCGCAGCATCAGACAGACGATGTTCTTGCCGATGTCGTGGATATCGCCTTCCACCGTGGCCATGATGATGACCGCTTTTTCCTCTGTTGCCCCGCCCTTTTCCAAAAGCGGACGCAGCAGGTTGAAGCCGCGCTGCATGGTCTCGGCAGAGAGCATGAGCTGCGGCAGAAAATATTCCTTGCGTTCGTACTTCTCACCCACTTCCATGATGGCGGGGATGAGATCCTCGTTGACGATGGCCGAAGCGCCACGCCCGGTATCCAGCTCGGCCTGGATCATCCCTTCGATATCGTCCCTGGCACCGACGATGACGGCATCGCCAAGGGTTTCTATCTTGCGCCGGGCCTTGGCCGTCCCGCCTGCTCCACCGCCGGAGCCGGGCTTCCAGTCCGAATATCCGGCTATGAAGTTCTCGGCCTGGGCATCGCGCCCCAGCAGAACTTCGGCCGCGGCCATGGCCTCGCGCATGCGGGCCGAACCGGGATTGGAAATGAACGAGGTAAGCCCCGAGGCCATGCTCATGACCGCGAAATTGGTATTGATCAATTCGCGGGCGGGCAGACCAAAGGAAATATTAGACAGCCCCATGGTGGTGGCAAGCCCCCACTTGTCGCGGCAGTGGCGGATGACCTCCAGGCAGGCGGCTCCGGCCTGCGGCTTGGACGAAACCGTCAGCACCAGGGCGTCCACGCAGATGAGACGGCGCGGAATGCCCAGATCGTCGGCCTTGGTCAACAGCTGATCAATCACCTGCAAGCGGTCCTGCGCACTCACCGGCAACTTACGTCCGATAAGCGGCAAAAGGATGAAGGGAGCGCCGAAAAGTTTGCACAGCGGGCCAAGGCGTTCCATGCGCCCCGGTTCGCCGGAAATGGAGTTGATGAGCGGAGAGCCGGGATAGTTCCACAGGCATTCTTCGATGGCGTCCATGTCGTTGGAATCGAAACACAGGGGAATCTGGGCGCGTTCCACCAGCAGCTTGCCCAGAGCGGGCAGCACGGTCTTTTCCTCCACCATGGGCGCGCCCACGTTGACGTCCAGTATACCGGCCCCGGCTTCCATCTGCTCCTCGGCCAGCGCCATGGCATAGCCGAACTCGCCCTGCTGCAACTCGTCGATGAGACGCTGCTTGCCCGTGGGGTTGATGCGCTCGCCAATGATGACCGAAGGCAGGCCGAAGCCCATGCGGGTGGAAGCAGACCGCGAGGTGAGCGACAGCACCACCTTTTCTTCCGGCTCGTTGCAGGCAAAGTCCGCGCCGCGCACCTTTTCCGCCAAGGCCCGGATGTGGTCCGGCGTGGTGCCGCAGCAGCCGCCCAGGGTCTTGGCGCCGCACGTGGCAAACTTGGCGGTTTCGCTCGAAAAAGTTTCCGGGTCCAGGCGGAACACGGTTTTGCCGTCCACCATCTGGGGCAGTCCGGCGTTGGGCTGGACATGCAGAGGCGTTTCCAGCACCTTGCCCATACGGCGCACTGTGGACATAATCTCCACAGGACCGGCCGAGCAGTTCACGCCAATGAGCTCCACGCCCATGTTCTGCATGGTTTCCACAAACACGTCGGGAGGCGTGCCGGTAAGGCTGACGCCGCCCTCAAAGGTCATGGACGTAAGAATGGGCAGGTCGCAGACCAGCCGGGTGGCAACCACCACGGCCCGTATTTCGGCCAGATCAAAATGGGTTTCGGCCTTGATAAGGTCCACCCCGCCTTCCACGAGGCCTTCGATCTGCTCTTTGTAAATATCCACCATGTCGCGGAAACTGAGCGGTCCGAGCGGCTGGACAAACAGCCCGGTGGGACCGACGCTTCCCGAAACAAAAATATCGTTTCCAGCCACTTCACGTGCAAGCTGGGCCATGGTACGGTTTAGCGTGCGGACGTCTGCGGCACCTTCCAGCTTGGGCGCGGAACCGCCAAAAGTATTGGAGGTGAGTATCTCCGCACCGGCGGCAATGTAGTCACGGTGCGTCTGGCGGATGACCTCGGGTTCCTCAAGCCCCCACAGCTCGGGGGAACGCCCGGCAGGAAGTCCACGGGCCTGGAGAAGGGTTCCGTACCCACCGTCATATATATGGATGCGGCTGTCTGAAAGAAGTTTGCGGAAATCCGGCACGATATTGGCCTCCGAAATTTGGCGTGACACGGGGGAACGGCACTCCGACATGCGGTTCCATTCACAGAGGACCCGCACTCCCGCGTGTGGGGCACGTTTACTCAAAAACGTTGAAAAGGACAAACAAAAACTATAGAAGGTATGGTTCAACCCGTATCAAGACTGCCAGTCATACACACCCCGGCAAGGACGCTCGAGCGTTCAGCCAAAACAACACAAAATGAGCCCAAAAAAGACTACAAATAAAGCCAGGACCAAGAAGCTCGACCGTTCGTCGCAACCCAAAACGACACAACCCAACGATGAGAGCCTGGAAATGGACGATATGGCCCCCGAAGAACACGACGAAGACGTTCTCGACCTGGAACTGGACGACGAACTCGACGCCGCTCTTAACGACGATTCCCTGAAAGATTCCATGGACGATTCTGTGGACGTTTCCCTGGAAAACTCCATCGACGACACCATGGGCACAGACGTGGACGACCACGACGACTTTGTTCTGCTGCCCGCCCGCAAAGGAAGCGTGGCCGCAGGCGATCCCCTGCAGATGTATCTGCGGGAAATCAGCCGTTTTCCCATTCTGGACCCGGACGAGGAAAAGGAACTGGCCCGCAGGGTCCGCGACTTCAACGACTCGGACGCGGCCTTCCGCCTCATCAGCTCCCATCTGCGCCTGGTCGTCAAGATCGCCATGGACTTTCAGCGCCGCTGGATGCAAAACGTGCTCGACCTGATTCAGGAAGGCAACGTCGGCCTCATGCGTGCGGTCCAGAAATTCGACCCGGAAAAAGGCATCAAGTTTTCCTATTACGCTGCCTTCTGGATCAAGGCCTACATCCTCAAGTTCATCATGGACAACTGGCGCATGGTCAAAATAGGGACCACCCAGGCCCAGCGCAAGCTGTTCTACAATCTGAACAAGGAGCGCCAGCGCCTGCAGGCCCTGGGCTACGACCCGACCACCTCGGCCCTGTCCAAAAGCCTCGGGGTGTCCAAAGAGGATATCACGGAAATGGATCAGCGACTGTCCAAAAACGACATGTCCCTGAACCTGACCTATGGTGAGGATTCCAACGCCACGCGCATGGACTTCCTGCCCGCCCTCGGCCCCGGCATAGAGGAAACCCTGGCCGGAGACGAGATGAGCAGTTTGCTGACCTCGCACATCGATACGCTGCGCCCCAAACTCAACGAAAAGGAACTGGCCATTCTGGACGAACGGCTGCTTTCGGAAAGTCCGCAGACCCTGCGCGAAATAGGCGAAGAATACGGCATAACCCGCGAACGGGTGCGCCAGATCGAAGCCCGGCTGCTGCAAAAGCTCAAGCAGCATTTGTCCAACAGGATTCAGGACTTTTCCGTGGACTGGATTCGCAAGGAAGACTAACTTAGTCCCTCGTCGAGGTATGGAATACAGCCTTCCTCGAAACGCATCTTTTCAAGGATTGTTCATGCTGGATGCAACCATGATTCAGGCCCGTGCGGCGCAAAGCGCGTCCATCCCCACTCTCCGCACAACCGGAAGAGTTCCGGCCCGCCCCGCGTCGTTCGCGCTGGCACTGCTTTTGGCCGTGCTCCTGTCCGGCTGCGCTGCGCACAGGTCAATGCCTGCGCCCCAGCCCCTTCCCATGTCCAAGGATTCGGCCGCGTCCTATGCCTATCTCGTTTTTCTGGACGCCTTCAAATACGGCAACATGAAAGTCGCGGAAGAAGCCATCGGCAAGGTGCTGGAAATGCACCCCACGCCCGAGGCATATCTGGAAGCGGCGGAATTTCACTGGCGCATGGGCGGCTTGGACAAGGCCCGCGAAGTGCTCAAGAAGGGCCTGGAAAACTTCCCCGGCGATACCTTCATGACCCTGCGCCTGTCCGACGTCTACCTTGCCGAACAGCGGGCCGACTCCGCCGCCACCACCCTGGAGCTGTACCTGCAAAAGCACCCGGACGATGCGGCCATCCGCCTGCAGTTGGCCAAGGTGTACCTGGAAATGCACAAGTACGCCCAAACCCTGGACGTGCTCAAACCCATTCCAGCCAAGCAGCAGAGCACCATGATGTACGTGCTCCGCGCCAAGGCCAATACCCGCCTGGGACGCACCACCAAAGCCGTGGACCTGCTCAAGGCGGCGCTGCGCAAATCGCCCGAAGACATTACCATGTGGGCCGAGCTGGCCTACATCTACGAGCTGAAAAAAGACTACGCCGCTGCGGAAAAGACCTATTCGCACATTCTGGAACTGGGCGAACATGCCGCTGAAATCTGGCTGCGGCTGGTCAACCTGAATCTCAAGATGAACAACCCGGACAAGGCGCTGGACCTGACGCTGAAAGGCCCCAACGACACGCAATTTCGTCTCGAAGCGGCCCGCATGTTCATTCTGGATGGATTCCACGACCAGGCCCGGCAGATTCTGGACCCCATGCAGAGCCTGGAAAACCCGCCGGACACCTATCATTTTCTGATGGCCCTCCTGGCCCTGCAGGGCGACGACGACCCGGCCACAGCCTTGCGCCATCTGGAAAAAATTCCGGACGCCAGCCAGCTCGCCAACCGGGTGTTGAGCTACAAGGCCCATCTGCTCTTCACGCTCGATAGAATGGACGAGGCCATGGCCATTGTCCGTCAGGGCATGCAGCGCTTTCCCGACAACAAGGATTTCTACGAGATCCAGTCCTGGATTTTCGAGGACCGGCACGACTACGGCAAAGCGGAAGAGGCCTTGCAAAAGGCCCTGAAAAAGTGGCCCAAGGACACGGATTTTCTTTACCACCTCGGCCTGATCAAGGACAAGCAGGGCCAGCGCGCCGCCTCCCTGGAGATCATGGAGCGTATCATCCACCTGGACCCGGAACACGCCGACGCCCTGAACTACGTGGGCTATGTTCTGGCCGATGAAAACCGCGACCTGGACCGCGCCCTGGTGCTGGTCAAGGCGGCGCTCAAACAAAAGCCGGACAGTGGCTATATTCTGGATTCCCTGGCATGGGTCTACCACCGCCTGGGCAGACAGGCGCAGGCCTGGGAAGCCATTAGCCGGGCCGTAAGCCTGCAGTCCGCCATCGACCCCACCATGTGGGAGCACTACGGCGACATCGCGCTGGCGCTGAAACGCACGGGCGACGCCCGCAAAGGCTATACCCGCGCCCTGAAAGCCAAGGACAAGGGACTTACTCCGCAGGACGTGGCCAGAATTCAGGAAAAACTGGATAGATTGTGATGCCCGGCTCAACGCGAAAACGCCTCCGTCCCGAGACGTCCCCGCGTTTCTCGGCACAGCGACGCCCCTTTTCCCGTCTTTTTCTTCTGCTGGCTCTGGCCGTGGTGTGCCTGGCAACGGCCTGCGCGCCCAAAACCGCCACCGGACCATTCCGGAACGCGGACACGGCACAAAAATTCTGGCAGATGGTGCGCCGGACCGGCACCCTGGACGCCCCGCTGGACCTGAATCTGCGGGCCAGCATGTACGTCAACGAAGGGCACAAGTCCGCACGCATGCGCCTGAGCCTGTGGGGAAGCACAGCCCTTCCCCTGCGCCTGGACCTGCTCTCCACCATTGGTTCGCCCGTGGCCTACGCCAGCCAGACCCGCACGGTCTGGACCATTTTCTACCCCGATTCCAACCAGGCCTTTACCCACTCCGACGCCCGGCGCGCACTGCCCGCCCTGAATCTGCCCCTGCCCTTCAGCCTGCAGGACATGGCCCTGCTGCTGACCGGCCACGGCATGGCCCTGCTGCCCAAAACCTATGTTGCCGCCGATGCACTGCCCGACGGCGGCTGGTCCTATACATTGGCGAACAACCCGGTGGAAAAGGTGGACTTTGACGGCTTAGGAAATATCGTCCGCATGCAGAGCCCGCCACAGGATGCGAAAGATTCGGCCTGGACCATGGACCTTTCCCGCTACGGCAAGGAAGATTTTCCTCATTCTCCGGCAAAAATAATTCTGACCATGGGCCGGGACAAAAGCGCGAGAATTTTTCTCAAATCCGTGGAGGTTCGCAACCAGCCTTGGCCGACCAATGCCACACGCCTGGACCTTCCCGAAGATGTCGTGCCCATTCCGCTGGACGGAAGGGCTTGTCTTTATTAATGCCCCCCTTGGGTGTAGAGTGCTTCGCAACAAAATCGAGGAATACCAATGAGCCAGAAAAATCATTGCTCCTGTTCCACTTCCCGCCACGACCCCATCACCACGTTCCTGCTCGGGCTGCGGGTTCTGGGCAGCGAGATCACCTGGATGCTGCTGCGTCTTCTGGCCGCCATTGAAATTCGCCAGCTCGAAAGCCGCCTGCGCAAGGAAAACAAAGAGCACGAGCGGCTGCGTTCGCTCTGGCGGGCTGGCAAGGCAGACGGAGACGAAATGCTGCTGGCCGCACGCCAGGCCGATTTTCTGCGCGAGGAATTGAACTTCCTGCGCGGGGAAATACCTGTGCGGCGCGAACGTTTCGAGGCCTCGCGCAAGGAACGCTGGGGATTGTAGGGCCCCCCTCTCCGGCGCGGGAACACGGCTTCGCGGCGGAGGGATTCATCATAACCACGCCAATAGGAACACACTTCCATGCCAACCATATTCATTGCCTCGGACCACGGAGGTTTCAACCTCAAGAAGGCTGTCCGCGAACATCTGACCGAAACGGGCGTTACGGTGACGGACCTGGGGCCGGACAACACAAACTCGTGCGACTACCCCGAGTACGCCCAAAAGCTCTGCCGCAAGGTACTGGACACGCCCGACAGCCTGGGCATACTCATCTGCGGCACCGGCATAGGCATGGACATCACCGCCAACCATATTTCCGGCATCCGCTCCGCGCTGTGCCACAACGAGTTTACAGGACGCATGGCCCGGGCGCACAACAACGCCAACGTGCTGTGCATGGGTGAACGCGTTTTGGGACAGGGAGTGGCTCTGGCCATTGTGGACGCTTTTCTGTCCACCGAATTCGAGGGCGGACGTCACGCCCGCCGCGTGGGATTGATCGAAAACAACGGATAACCGACCTTACCTTCGGGCAGGCCCTTTTTCGCGAACCGCCAACGCCGCCGCAGATGCGGCGCATAGGAACAACTTCCATGGACCAGCAGATCGTCAACACCGTCAAAGGGTTGATCATGGACGCTACCCGCCAGGCCAATTCCGGCCACCCCGGCGGAGCCATGTCCTCGGCTGATTACGCCACCATCCTTTTCAAGGAATTTCTTAAATTCGACCCGGACAACCCAAACTGGTTCGACCGCGACCGGTTCGTCCTGTCCGCCGGCCATGAATCCATGCTCCTGTACGGCCTGCTGCATCTCAACGGCTGGCTCGGCATGGACGAAATCAAAAACTTTCGTCAGCTCGGTTCCAAAACGCCGGGCCACCCCGAACACGACATGACCCCTGGCGTGGAAGCAACCACCGGCCCCCTGGGACAGGGACTTGCCATGTCCGTGGGCATGGCCGTGGCCGAAGCCAAGCTGCGCGACACGCTGGGGCAGGACATCTGTAACCACCACACCTACGTTCTGGCCGGCGACGGCGACTTCCAGGAAGGCATCTCCTTTGGCGCCGCCACCCTGGCCGGAGTTTGGGGCCTGGGCAAGCTGATAGCCTACTACGACTCCAACAAGGTTCAGCTGGCCGGTCCCACCACCCGCGCGGACTGCACCGACTACCGCAAGATTTACGAAGGCATCTGCTGGCACGTCATTGAAATCGACGGGCACAACCACGACGAAATCCGCAAGGCCATCCGCGAGGCACAGGCCGAAACCTCCAAGCCCACGCTGATTATCGGCCACACCACCATGGCCAACGGCACGGCAACCCGCGAAGGCGACTACAACACCCACGGCGCGCCCCTGCCGCCCGAGGAAATCGCCGCCTCCAAGAAAAAACTCGGCCTGGCCGAGGACAAGTTCTTCCAGGTGGGCGACGACGTTGTGGCTGCCTACCGCGCCCGCTTTCCGCAGCTGGCCGACGTTTCCAGCCAGTGGAGCAAGCGCCTGAGCGACAAGCTTTCCGCCGACGCCTCCTTCAACGACGCCTGGCAGTGGGCCAACAAGAAGCGTGAAGACCTCACCTTCAACTGGCCGGAATTCCCCCCCGGCGAAAAAGTCGCCACACGCAAGGCCTGGGGCTCTGCCCTCAACGCCCTGATCGACCAGCTCCCCACCCTGGTGGGCGGCTCTGCCGACCTGGACCCCTCCAACCAGACCGTCAACTTCCGCGACACCACCGGCAACTTCAGCGCCGCCACTCCGGAAGGACGCAACCTGGCCTGGGGCGTGCGCGAATTCCCCATGGGCGTCATCTGCAACGGCATTGCCCTGCACGGTGGCCTCATTCCCTTTGGCGCGACCTTCCTGACCTTTTCCGACTACATGCGCAACGCACTGCGCATGTCCGCGCTGCAAAAGCTGCCCGTGCTCAACATCTACACCCACGACTCGTTCTACCTGGGTGAGGACGGTCCCACGCACCAGTCCATCGAGCACGTTTCCAGCCTGCGGCTTATCCCGAACATGCTCGTCATGCGCCCGGCAGACGCCAACGAAACCTGCGCCTGCCTGGAACTGGCCCTACGCCAGCCCGAAACACCGTCCTGCATCATGCTTACCCGCCAGGGCCTGCCGGTGATGGACTTTGCCGAATACCCCGCCCTTGAGGACGGTCCGGCCAAGGGTGGCTACGTGCTCAAGGACTGTGAGGGCACGCCCGATGCGGTCATCGTGGCCAGCGGTTCGGAAGTGAGCCTGGCAATCGAAGCCGCCGCCCTGCTGGAAGGCAAGGCCGTACGCGTGGTCAGCATGCCCTGCATGGAACTCTTCGACGCACAGGACGAAGCCTACAAAAGCTCCGTCATTCCCGACTCCG
This sequence comes from Desulfovibrio sp. 7SRBS1, assembly GCF_049723905.1. Lineage (NCBI taxonomy): Bacteria > Pseudomonadati > Thermodesulfobacteriota > Desulfovibrionia > Desulfovibrionales > Desulfovibrionaceae > Desulfovibrio > Desulfovibrio sp. 7SRBS1. The sequence continues at coordinate 2,021,364 of NZ_JBJKFD010000001.1, forward strand.
CCAAGGTGCTGGCCGCCGCAGAAGCGGGCCGCCCGGACCTGTGGCACAAGTACGTAGGCAAAAACGGCGTTATTCTCGGCATTTCCCACTTCGGCCATTCCGCACCGAGCAACGTGCTGGCCGAAAAATACGGTTTTACAGCTGAAAACCTCGCGGCCATGATCCGCGAAAAGTTCTAGGAGGAAGAATGGAAGCTCCTACCCGCAACCTGGCACTCGACCTGGCCCGCGTGACTGAAGCGGCCGCCCTGTCTTCCGCCCGCTGGCTCGGACGCGGCGACAAGGAATCCGGCGACAAGGCCGCTGTGGACGCCATGCGCAAATCCTTCTCCACCCTGGAAATCGACGGCCGCGTCATCATTGGCGAAGGCGAGAAGGACGAAGCCCCCATGCTCTACAACGGCGAAAAAGTCGGGTCCGGAAACGGCCCCGGCATGGACGTCGCAGTGGACCCCGTGGAAGGCACCCGTCTGCTGGCCTACGGCCGCCCCAACGCCATTTCCGTTGTCGGCATGGCCCCCAAAAACACCATGTTCAACCCCGGCCCCAGCTTTTACATGAAAAAGCTGGTCGTGCCCGAAGCCGCACGCGACATCGTGGACATCGACGCACCTGCCGATGAAATGTTGAAAAAGATCGCCAAGGTCCTGGGCAAAGACGTGGACGACATGACCGTGTTCGTTCTGGACAAGCCGCGCCATGCCAAGATCATCGAAGAAATACGCCGGGCCGGAGCACGCATCCTGCTGCACACCGACGGCGACATCACCGGCTCCCTCATGGCCGTGAACCCCAAGTCCGACGTGGACGTGATGATGGGTACGGGCGGCACCCCCGAGGGCGTGCTCTCCGCCATCGCCATCCGCATCATGGGCGGCGCCATGATCGCCAAGCTGGACCCCCAGCTGGTTGATGAAAAGAACAGCCTCATCGACGCAGGCATCGACACCCGCCGCGTGTACACGGAAAAAGACCTGGTCAAGAGCGACGACCTGTACTTTTCCGCCACCGGCATTTCCGGCGGATCGTTCCTGGGCGGCGTAAGCTTCTCCGGTTACGGAGCCACCACGCATACCCTGAGCATGCGCGGGCTCACCGGTTCCATCCGCTACATGGAAGCCGTACACAACTTCGAGACCCTGATGAAGGTCAGTAACGTCAAATATGACTAGTACCTGCTTGCGACTGGCCCGGAAGGCTGCGCCTTCCAGTTCGCCTGCACCGTACAGACACTTCAAAAACAACGCCCCGTGTATCGCAAAGATACGCGGGGCTTTTCATTGTATGGGCCGCCAAGCAAACCATCGCTGAGCAGAAGGCACGGCAAACCAGTCCCCCCCAAAAAAGGTGGGAGAACCGAAAAGACTCACCAACGGGAACCAACAAGCTATCACGCCTTTTTCAACATGATGAAAGAAGCACATCGAGCAGCTGCTCAAAAAAATGAGAGAGCAAGGCATGATGAAGATTCAAGACCGACGCGTATTTTCTTATACATGAGGATTTGAATTTTCCGAAACAACGCAGCTAACATGCCTTTTTCAGCCTTACCAGGAAGCAACATTATGCAGGCGGCTCAAAAAGGTGGGAGAGCAAGGCGTAAGAAAAATTCAAGGCCGACGCGTATTTCCTGATACGCGAGGATTTGAATTTTTCGAAACAACGCAGCTATCACGCCTTTTTCAGCCGCCTGCGACTTGACAAAACACCATACGGAAGAGCTAAATATATCTTTTAAATTGATCGTACGTATTTTTTGCCCCCTCCAACTCCAGCGACTCAACAACGGATCAAGCCATGGCCGCTTCCTCGCAGCAGATCATCCTCATTGTCGCACCCGACAAACAAGCGGGACTGCCTCTTGCCAAGTCGCTGAAAGCCCTGGGCAAAGATAACCTGGCGTTTGTACGGACCATGAGTTCCGCCATTGCCAAACTCCAGGAGGCCGATGTTTCCCTGGTTGTTGCGGACCAATCCGAAGGTTCGGTGGCCGCATTCAAACTGTTCCAGGGACTGCGTAAGGCCAAGCCGTACAAAAATCTTCCTTTTATCGGGGTTGTCGGTGCAGACGCGGCAAAACTCGTCAAGGCGGCAGCCAAAGACACTCACGCGCGCTTTATCACCAAACCGCTGGCTCAGGGCGCCATGCGCGGAGCCATTGGAGAACTGCTCAACGGCTCGTCCGACGCTCCCAGTCCTCCTCCCCACGCCGCCTCTCCCCTGCCAAATAAACCGTCCGACAAAAAACATTTTCGCACCCTGGAAGGGGGAATCGCCTGTCTGGAAGAGTGTGACGGCGCACAAGCCAAAACAATTTTCGAAAGCGTGCTCAAGGACCAGGGACCGTCCGCACTGGCCTACATGGGGCTTGCCAACGCGTTCCTGCTGCTGGGACAAAAAAACGGCTACAGAAGCGCCCTGGAACGGGCCGGAGAACTCGCCTCTCTGCCTGCTCCCGCGGTAAAGGCATCCGAGGCCCGGCCCACGGACGCACCAGCCTCGGCAGAAAAGCCGGAAGCGGAAGGGCAGTCCGACGGACTGCATGGAATCTGGCACAAGCTCAACCCCAAGGAACGCCGTCAAAAAGCCCACGACAACTTCACCCCGCGGCATGAAAACCGGGGGTCGCTCCGCCTGTTTGTTCCCGATTGGCAGGTGCGCCTGATCGACCACAAAATCGATCTGCAGGCCGTGGACCTGAGCGCAACGGGCATTTGTTTTGAAGCCACGCGGCCGCCTCTGGAAAAGGGGCAGACCATGAACGTGGAATTGATCAACCGGGGAGAGGTGGTCCTTTCCGGCATCAAGCTCCAGGTCATGCGCGTGGAAAAGACCACCATCGGCAGCAGCTTCCCCTCGCTCTCACGGCAACAGGAAAACACCCTCACCCACCTCATCACCGAGGAGCAGCGCAAGGGTGCACAGGTTGCCGACGAATTCGACATCAAGGGAAAAAAGGAAAAGAAAGTCATCAAACTTTCCTTTTGAGCCGTAGCCACCATCCCCCCTTGCCGCCCCAAATTTCACCAACCCGAATCAGCAAGGCGGTGGACCATGAACGAGAAAATTGCTCTTTTTGGATTCAACGGCGAGGCCATGTGCTTCGTACACGTCCTGCTCAACGCCCTGGACATGCATGACAAAGGAAACGACGTCCTCATCGTGGTCGAAGGGGCCAGCGTGAAGGCGCTGGTGGAGGTTGCCGCACAAGGCCATCCGTTCAATGCCCTGTATGCCAAGGCCCGGGAGGCCGGTCTGTTCGACGGAGCCTGCAAGGCATGTTCTGCCAAGATGGGCGTTCTGGACGCGGTGCAGGCCCTGGACATGCCCTTGCTGGCCGACATGAGCGGCCATCCGTCCATGGCCGCCTATATGGAACGGGGCTACAAAATCATCACCTTTTAAACCGCCCTGCCAAAGCACTCTCTTCTCCCCCGGAGCCTGCACACCATCCGGGGGAGTTCTTCTGTTCACCATTCTTCATTCACACATTTCCCGGCTTTTTCATTCTCCTTGTCTTTTGTTCCAGCTGGACATCCCACCATTGATATGGTCTATTTTATACAAAGATTTATTTGATACGTACGCCCACCAAGTACGGGTGTCGCCTTTACAATTTGCTTTGCTCAAGGGGTCGTTCAATGGACGATTACGCCTCCCAGATACTCAGCGTCATCCAGGAAGCGGTTTATGTCCGCGACAGGGATATGAATCTCCTGTTCATGAATCCTGCGGCCGAGGAACTGGCCGGTTGCACACAGGAAGAAGCCCGGGGTAAAAAATGCTGGGAGCTGTTTGGCGATCCCGCCCTTGCCTGCCGGACCGATTGTCCCGCCGCCCAGGTCATACGCTCGGGCCTCCCCGCCTCCCTTCTGTGGCGCACCATCCAGGCGTCGGATGGAAGCCTGCACGATATGACGGTTTCCATAACCCCCATACTGGAGAATGGAGAAGCCACATGCGCCGTCATGGTCATGGACGACCAGACCCTGCTGCTGAAGATGAAGGAAAATTTGCAGGAACGGCAGCACCAGCACGAAAAGGCGCAGGCCATTGCCCACCTGGGCCACTGGAAGTTGGATTTCAAAACCCGTCATCTCAGCTGGTCTGATGAGGTTGGCCGCATTTTCGGGTTTTCCCCGGACAGCTATGAAATGACCATAGAAACCTTTGTTCAGTCCATCCACCCCGAGGATCGGGAGATGGTCATCAACGCCTTCGAACAATCCGTGCAGAACAAAACCCACTATTGCATCACCCACCGGGTCGTCCGTCCCGACGGGAGCGTTGTCCATGTGCAGGAACAATGCGAAACCCACTACGACGAGCAGGGTACCCCGCTCCAGTCCCTGGGAACGGTGCAGGATATCACCGATCGAGTCCACACCGAACAGGAACTGCTCTTCGCCAGGCAACAGGCCGAAGCGGCCAACCACGTGAAATCCCAATTTCTGGCCAATATGAGCCATGAAATTCGCACCCCCATCAGCGGCATCATGGGCATGCTCCAACTTCTGGAAACAACGGACCTGGACGAAGAACAGCGCGAATTCATACGGCTGGGCATCGTGTCTTCCAAACGTCTTTCCCGGTTGCTCACCGACATTCTGGACATATCCCGCATCGAAGCCGGCAAAATCCGAATAAAAAAGGCTCCGTTCGACGTGCTGGAAACAACGCGCCAAGTCATCGAGCTGTTCCAACCCATGGCCGGACAGGCCGGAGTAAGCCTGCAGCTGAACATGGACAGCCGCCTGCAGAAACTGGACGAAAAAGTTCTGGGCGACGCCGTGCGCCTGCAACAGATTCTCACCAACATCCTGGGCAATGCCCTCAAGTTCACGACCACAGGCGGGGTGTCCCTGGATGTGTCTGCCGTGTCCGACACACAGCACAATACCCTGCGGATTCTCTTCTCCGTATCCGATACGGGATGCGGCATTCCCGACCAGACCCTGCACACCCTTTTCAAGCCATTCTCCCAGGGGCAGGAGGGGTTTTCCAGACAACACCAGGGGGCCGGACTGGGTCTTGCCATCACCAAAAATCTCGTGGAATTGATGGGCGGCGTCATGTCCGTGGAAAACGGCCCGGACAAAGGATGTACATTTCACATTTCCATCCCGTTTGCCTTGACGGACGCCGTCACAATGCAGAACAATGCGGCGCTGGACGAGAACAGCCCCCTGTTGAAGGGCCAGCGCATCCTTGTGGTGGAAGACGACCAGATAAGCAGTTTTGCCGCGCAAAAACATATTGAAATGGCCGGAGGCAACGTGACGGCTGTGGGGAACGGTCAAGAAGCTTTGCAAAGGCTGCGGAACGAACATTTCGATCTGGTGCTTATGGATGTGCAGATGCCGGTCATGGATGGCATGGAAACCACCAGGGCCATTCGCAACGGGCAGGCCGGGGGCGACAAGAAAGACATCCGCATCATTGCCATGACCGCCTTTGCAATGCCTGGCGACCGGGAACGCCTGCTGGCTTCCGGCATGGACGACTATTTGTCCAAACCCGTCAGCGTAGATGCGTTTCACAATGCCCTACGCAAGGTTTTTTACCCCCCTACGGCGTAGTTCCCATTCCGTTTCAATCCTGAAAAGAAGTTCGAAAATAAAAAATTAAAAAAAAGAACACACGGCTTGGATGTTTCCTTCGGACGGCTCGTATATACTCATGAAGACATGCCGGTCTTTCTCACTCGGATTCCCTAAAAGCTGTTTACAAACGGACTCGCAATACACGCTGTAGCGATCAGATCGGGAAGAAAAATGACTGACCTCAAAAGATGCCTAGAAGGAGACAAGCGGGCTTGGGACGCATTCGTGGACGAGCACACCAACGACATATACTGCACGGTGCTGCGAATCTTCCGCACCCGTGTTCCCTGCCCCGACCCGGCGGACGTTATGGACGTGACCCAAAACGTCTTTGTCCGCCTGGTAAAAAACGACTATAAGCTGCTGCGCAGCTACAATCCGGAAAAGGCGGGCATGCGGACGTGGCTCACCATCATAACCCGGAGCACGACCCTGGATTTTCTCAAAAGCGGATTTTACGGTGCACGGATCAAGCTGATAACGGACGAGGACGTGGAAGAACTGGGCCGCAACGATCCCCCCTGGCCCAAGGGAGTCGACATCCCCAAACAGCTTTTGACCCCTCGCCAGGAAATGGTCCTGCGCATGCTCTTCGAGGACGACTGCGGCACGGATGACGTAGCCAAGATACTCGGAGTGAATCGCCAGACAGTACGAAGCATCAAACATCAGGCCCTGACCAGGCTACGCGATCATTATTCTCCAGAATGTGCATAAACTTCGTACAAAAAGTGCCGATAGGAAGGTTCGGCAGGAATTTACGCTTGTTATAAAAAATTTCGTCAACCCCAAAGGAGTTGGTTCCATGGAAGGAACGAAGACACCAGGGAAGGATCTGCCCACTACGGACGACTGCATGGATTCAATGACCATGGCGTCCTACCTGGACGGAACACTGGATGAGGCACAGCAGGCCGCCTGTGAAGCACACTTTGCGACCTGCGCCGATTGCCGCCAAGCCTTGGCGGAACTGAACGGGCTGCTCAGCGATGAGTCCATTGTGGTGCCTTCTGTGGTACGTGAACGGGCAAAGCGCCTGGTGCAGCACAAGGAGGAGAACTCCTCGACAACAGAAACAGACAGCAAACCAGCATAGGGGAAACGCTTTCCCACCCCGTCCCGCCACAGCAGCGGGACAACGTGCCTGTCTCGCGCCTCTCCCCCATCTGCGGCGTCCGCCGCACAGCGCGAGAAATCTAAAGCACTTTTCCTGTTTCCCCCCACCATAAAGCCCGGCCAGGGCAGACACGCGGCGTGTTCCGCGCACGGACGAGTGCGCTCTTCCGCTCTCTCCTATGGCCTGGTTACGAATTTCCGAGTTGCCGACCGGCATGTCTTCGCGTGGCGATTACTTGGAACAGGGACGCAAAGGTCCTGTTCCACCAGCAACAACGCAGCGACGCGGAGGCAATTATGGCAACCGTTACCGACGTAACATCATATCTGAACGCACTTCAGCCCCCGGGCAAGACCACTCCGTCCAAGGACCTGGACAAGGACGATTTTCTTAAACTGTTCCTTACCCAGCTCTCACACCAGGATCCCCTTAATCCCATGGAGGACAAGGAGACCCTGGCCCAGCTCGCGCAATTCTCCAGCCTGGAGCAACTGGCCAATCTGAACAGCCAGATGACCAACATTGCCGAGGCTCTTACTGCACAGCAATTCCAGAATGCTTCCAACTACATAGGCAAGTCCGTATTGGCTTCCGGAAACCAGGTTGTCCTCGAAAAGGGCAAGGCCACGGACATCACCTATGCCATTGCCGAAGACGCCAAGGAAGTTACCGCCAATATCAAGGATAAGGACGGCAACATCGTGGATACCGTCAAGATTGGCCCCAAGGAAGCCGGACAATACGAATTTTCGTGGAACGGCCGGGGCTACAACGGCGCGACCATGTCCGACGGTACCTACACTGTGGAATTCACCGCCACGGACGAAAACGGCGGAGCGGTTCTGACCTCCACCCAGGTAGCCGGCAAGGTGGAAAGCGTGAGCATGTCAAAAGGCGGGGTGGTTCTGGAACTGGAAGACGGCCGCACCGTGGCACTGAACAACGTCTACACCATCACCAATGCCGACAAAACATCCAAGCCCGACGACAAGGCCGACAACGGCGACAAGAACAATACTGGTGACAAGGGCAATACTGGCGACACGGGCAAGACCGACGGTACGGACGACAACAAAGAAAGCAAGGCAGCATAGCCCTGCAAGGAGAGCAGCATGAGCATTACCGGCTCCATGTACAGCGGCATAAGCGGCCTGCGCACCCACAGCCAGGCCATGAGCGTCATCGGCAACAACCTGGCCAACCAAAGCACATACGGCTTTAAAGGGTCCAATACCCATTTTCAGGACCTTTTTTACGCATCCATAAGCACGGGCAGCGGGATTGGTCAGGTGGGCCAGGGTTCCCAGGTGGCGGCCATTATGAGCGACTTCGGCCAGGGCCCCAACGAAACCACCACCGCCGCCACAGACGTGTCCATCGGCGGCAAAGGATTTTTCGTAGTGAAAAATCCGGATACCAACGAATCCTTCTACACCCGTGCGGGCAACTTCCGCTTCGATAAGCAAGGAAACCTGATCGATACCCACGGGTATATCGTCCAGGGTTGGGAAGTGGAACCGGGATCGTCCGGCGGGCGGGTCCGCACGGTCGGTTCGGCCGGCAACATCAAGCTGGCCAACTTCCAGTCTCCGCCGCAGGCCACCAAGGCCGTGAACATGGTTATGAACCTCAACAGCAAGGACGATGACAAGTCCGCCGATCCAACAGACCCCTTCTTCTCCCTGCTCAAAAACTGGAACGGGCAGAAGGAACCACCATTGGCCTCCTCGCGCTATGCTGCCCAGAATACCATCAAGGTGTACGACGAAAACGGCACCTCGCATGACCTGACCGTCTACTTCGACCCGGTCAAGGACTCCTCCGTTACCAGCAACGCCGGTGGCCAGCAGGTGTGGGAATTCATCGTAACCGTACCGCCGAATGCGGACGGACGCGTACTGGGCGGCTCCAAGGTTTCCACAACCTCGGCAGCGGGCCTGGTCATGGCGGGCACCCTCACTTTCGACGCGGCAGGCAACATTACCGGCATGAGCGCCTTTACCCTTGGCTCCGGGGCAGGCGGCGACCTCAAGGGGCTCAACCAATGGACCCCGGCCAAATTCTCGGACAACGGACTGCCCGTGTTTACGGCCAACTTCTCCAAACTGAACGACGCCAGCACCACAAGTGCGCCCAACGCAACCAACATCGAACTGGATTTCGGCCTCAGAAACCAGGACACGACCGGAACAGGCTGGGCTGGTGCGGCCTCGAACGCCTCGGTGATTGGAACGACGGTGGCTTCCCTCAACAACTTCTCGCGGCCGCAAGTGGAAGGCCAGGCCAGCACCGCCTACGACGAGTCCGGTTCCACGGCCATTACCCAGACGCAGGACGGCTACGGCGCTGGTTTTCTGCAAAGCATCAGCATCAACAACGACGGCGTGATCACCGGCCATTATTCCAATGGTCAGGTCCTGGACCTGTACGCCCTCACCCTGGCCAACTTCAACAGCATGGAGGGGCTGAACCGGATCGGAGGCAACCTGTTCTCGGAAACACGCGAGTCCGGACCGGCCACCACCGGCCTGGCCGGAGTCGGTGGGCTGGGCACTGTTTCCTCCAACTCTTTAGAACAGTCCAACGTGGACACTGCGGAACAGATGGTCAAGATGATTACCACGCAGCGCGGTTTCCAGGCCAACAGCAAAATCATCACAACCGCTGACGCCATGCTTCAGGAAGTCATCCAGCTCAAGCGCTAACCACGCGCCTGGTGACTCCCGTTTCGCAGGAGATTCGTCATGATAAATATGCTGTACTCAATGGGCCTGTCGTCGCTGCTGAACACGCAATCTTCCATAAGCGTGCACAGCAACAACGTCAGCAATGTAAACGTGGAAGGATACCGACGTCGTTCGGTGGTGATGGAATCCAACAAAACCCTGGATATGGGGTTTGGTTCCGTTGGAACAGGTGCGTCCATCGCCAGCATCTACCGCAACCTGAGCACATACGTTGAGGAGCAGTACCTGGAACGACATGGGGAAGCCAGCAAATGGGGAACCCTTACTTCCCAGCTCAGCCAGACGGAACAATTGTTCAAGTCCACCGACGACTCCGGACTTGCGACAATTCTCGGTAAGTTCTGGGGGGCCTGGGGAACCGCGGCCTCGGATCAGGGGTCCTCGGGTTCCCTGGCCGCCCTTCTGGGCAAAGCAGACAGTCTGACCCAGCAGCTGAAGCTGATGCGTTCCGCCATGGACAGCCAGCAGCACCAGATTGACGAACAAATGCGTCAGGAAGTCGACGAGACCAACCGGATTCTGAGCGATCTGGCGTCGTTGAACAAATCCATAACCGCAAACCCGAACAACAACAGCCTGCTCGACACACGTGATGCACTCTTGCGCAACCTGACCGCAAAAATCGGCATCAAGACGCAGATTCAGGCCGACGGACAGGTAGCCGTAAGCACCACGAGCGGGCGCACCCTGATTTCGGGCAGCAAACACTATACCCTCAGCTTTGACGGGCCGAGCCGGGAAATAGGCCTCAGCCCCGGCTCGGCCTATGAAGGCGACATCTATTTTGAAGGCAGCAGTAACAGCGAGATAACCATCGACGTGCTGACCGACGGCCCTGCCGACGGCAGCGCGGGTGCAGCCACCTACCGCGTCTCCCTGGACGGCGGCAAGACCTGGCTGGAAAACAAGGACGGAACCCCCAAGGTCTTCACGGCAGGCTCTCAGGACGACAACACCACCGTAGACGGTGTCAGGATATGGTTCGGCAAATCCGGCGACAGTTCCGCCGCAGCCACCACCAACCTGAGCAAGGGGGACCGCTTTACCGTTGTTCCCAAATCCTCGGTCTACTGGAACAAGAACACTTCCACCAAAGAAAGCATTGCCCCCCACCCGCCCGACATGGCGGGCGGATCGGGCCGTGAAAGCGGCGGCAGCATTGTAGGTCTGCTGGCGACCCGGGACAGTTGTCTGGGAGAATACAAAAAGCAGCTGGACGCCATGGCGGAAAGTCTGGCCTGGGAAATCAACCGCCTCCATTCGCAGGGGGCGAGCGGGGCCCACCACAGCACCCTGCGCGGCCAGGAAAAAGCGCGCAGTACCAGCGCTGCCCTGGCCGATTCCGGCCTGTACTTTGCCGACAGGCTCACCGAAGGCAGCTTTGCCATTGCCCTGTACGACAGCACAACAGGCGAGGCCATGGGCAAGACGGCCATAGACTTCTCGTCCATTGTCCCGCCCGGAACGGCCACGTTCGACCCCACCCAGCACTCCATGGAGGATGTGCGCGACGCCATCAACGCATCCATGAGCGGCAACGTAACGGCGACCATAGAAAACAACGCCCTGGTCATCAGTGCAGGCAGCGGCGTCAAGTACGAGCTGGCCTCCGATACCTCTGGTCTGCTGGCCGGACTGGGCATCAACAACTTCTTCGACGGCCATTCCTGCGACGACCTGAGCGTTTCCCAGGACATCGTCAACACCCCGTCTGCCATCTGCGTAGGACACGTCAACGGCGCCGGGGAAATCAACGAAGGCGACGTGGATACGGCCAAGGCCATTGCCGCACTCGCCACCAAAGACGTGCTCTTTAAAGGGCCATATGCCGACCAGGAAACAACCTTTTCCGATTTTCTGGCCGGGCTGACATCCCAGGTGGGCACGGACGCATCCGGCGCCAAGTTTTCCTACCAGGCACAGCAGGCCCTGAGCCAGGACCTGTACACAAGGCAGGAATCCATCGGCGGCGTCAACATGGATGAGGAGATGGCCAAGCTTCTCCAACTCAACAAGAACTACGCGGCCGCCTCGCGCCTTATCCAGACGGCCTCGGACATGTTCGACACCATACTTGCGCTCAAGTAGGCGTCGGCAGAGCAAGGAGTTTCCCATGCGCGTAAGCCAAAACATGTTGTACTATAATTCGATAAACAACATGAACAAGTCCCTTGCCGAAATGATGCGGCTCAACGAAATGGGCTACTCTCAAAAACGCATCAACAGCCCGTCCGACGACCCGGCGGGCGCGGCCATTGCCGTGGCTCTGCGTTCGCAGGGCATGCGGCTGGAAGACTATCAGGACAACATCAAGGCGGCGAAGGGTTGGCTCACGCTGGGCGACTCCACTCTGTCGCAAGCCAGTACCCTGATTGCGAGCATCAAGGCCAAGGCGCAACAGGCCTCCAACGATACCGTGACTGCGGATCAGCGCCTTATAACGGCCGACGAGGTGCGCCAATTCCTTGATGAAATGCTCGCCCTGTCCAACACCGAATATGTGGGCAAATCCATCTTTGCGGGGCACAAAACAGACTCCAACGCCTACGAAAAGGCGCTCAGCGCCACCAGCCTGGACGAATCCATCCCCGGATCGGCCGTGGAAATGGTACAGGGAGATGCAAAACGTTCTGTGAAGGTGGAGTTTTTGGACTCGGGCACGGTGGGAGGCGCTACCGACCTGCAATACCGCTACTCCAAGGACGGCGGAAAGACCTGGACCACCGCCACCCTGCCCGCGGGTTCCCGAACCCTCGACTGCGGCGGGGCCGATCTTACCCTGGCCGACGGAACAGCTGCCACCGGTCGTGCCGGAGACACCGATGGTTCGGCGTTCATCATCCGGCCCACCGCCCAATACATGGGGGACGACCAGGACGATGTGTCCGTAGAGAAATACGGGGCAGCGGACATCAATGCCAAGGCCGAGGGAAACTTTCGGACCGGCACTGTGGTCCGGGTGGATGCCAACGCCACCCTGCCCGGTCCCGTACAATATTCCTACAGTCTGGACGGCGGCGATACATGGGTAAGCGGGCTCACTTCCAGCAACGGACGGCTGGCTGTGCCGGGGGGCACCCTGGAACTGACTCCCGACACGGGCAACACCCTCAGCGCCGGTGACCAATTCACTCTGGATCAGCGCGAAGCGCGCATCAATATCAATATTTCACGTGACAGTGAGGTGGAGGTGAACAACGTGGGCAAGGACATATTCGGCGGACTGTATCAGGAACCCGGCGCAAGCCACCCCAGTGCAAATCCAGACAAGGGCAACCTCTTTGAAACCATCGGCGAGCTTATCGGCTACCTGGAAACCAACGATAGAGACGGCATAGCCGACTGCCTGGACAAGCTGCAGGACGCACACGAGACACTGCTTTCCGGCGCGGCAAGCACCGGAGCACGCCTGGACCGTCTGACCAACAGCGCCTATGCCCTGGGAATCCAGGCCGACAACACAACCACCAGTCTCTCCGGGGTTGAAGATGCAGACCTTTTTAAACTGACTGCGGATACTGCCAGGGCACAGGTTATTTACAGCACGGTGCTCAAGACCACCTCCCAAATAATGAATCTGTCCATTCTCAACTACCTCTAACCGCAGGGGGAGAGAAGTTCGGGAGAAAACCCGACAGAGCCCTTAAGGGGCCCCAGCAGAGCCTGTATTGCGAGGCTTCCGGCAGCACTGTTCGCGAATAGCGAGTATGCCGGGAGCCTTTGCTTTTTTGGGAGGGAGGAGGAAAAAGGACACCCAGTTGGTCGGCAGCCAGCTTTGGGCGGTTTATCCCCGCGTGCGCGGGGAACTGATAGCGCCTTTTCAGCATCAATATTCCGAGAAATAAAGAGGAGGTGGGCAGCAAAGAAGGCATGGTGTCCCTTTCCTTGTCTACCAAGCACAGTTTCGTCGAATTATCCGGAAACAGTGGGGAAACCCGGTCAACGCGCCCGGTTTCCCCGGTTGTTTCCGGAACCTTCCCCTCCCTTTCCGACACGAAAGGGCCGCAGATTTCTGTTAGGTATTCTTGGCCGCCTCTTTGAACCAAGACAGGCGAGGTAAAACCCTTGCGCCATAATTTCCCCAGCAGCATTCCAAGCCCACTGCCGCAGGTACGCCACGAAGCGTGGCGAGGACACCGCAAGTGGTGGTGCTTCGCTTGAAGCACGCCCAACAAACTTATCCCCGCGTGCGCGGGGAACCCCCAGACCGGGAGGCGCTCTGATTCATGGCGCTCGGTTCATCCCCGCATGCGCGGGGAACACTCTATCGTCAAAAAATGGGTTTGGATTATTGGCGGTTCATCCCCGCGTGCGCGGGGAACACTTGGGACGGCGACGGCGACCTGGGCGACCAATCGGTTCATCCCCGCGTGCGCGGGGAACACCTGCCATCCACCAATGCACAAGACGTACAGATCGGTTCATCCCCGCGTGCGCGGGGAACACGGAGTCCCCGGCATAGTCCGGATTTCTCATTTGCGGTTCATCCCCGCATGCGCGGGGAACACGTAAAATCCTATGTTTTGCAAGTGTCTCATGTCGGTTCATCCCCGCATGCGCGGGGAACACAAGAAATGGAGCAGGAAAAACTCAAAAACCTTCGGTTCATCCCCGCATGCGCGGGGAACACTCTTCCACAAAAAACCTACCATTACAGACATCTGCGTGCATTGCAAAATTCTACCAACTTTTTCATCAATTATATCAAAGAGCTACAGAAGGAACAATTTGTCTACAATCTCAATGAGTTATATTTGGTACTTTTATTTGCCGTATTTTTACATCATTTCCCAATAATTAAAAAGGACAAGAAATCCCATTTTTACCCCACTGCCGCAGGTACGCCACGAAGCGTGGCGAGACCCCGCCATTGATGGGTGTGGCGATCAAGGCACATCCCCTAAATTCATCCCCACAAATAATATGCCTTCATAAAAAATGCGCTCACCTTTTAGTCACCGAAAAGCCCCTGGTCCCCAGCCTCCCCGCGGCAGTGTAAGTTTTGTTCCTGCCGAGGCGCAAAGTGATGTTTGGAGACGCGGATAGGAGTAAACCTCCATCCCGGCGCCAAACATTGCTTTGCAACGAAGGCAGGGAGAAAAATCGCGCTGCCGCCCCCACCCACATTGCACTGCCGCCATCCATCCCCCCAACAGCAGTTTCATTAGACAGTGGAGGATAAATCGCTTATGGAGAGTGGTTCATTTGGACTGCGCCTACAGGGGCTTGCCTCTCTTTGCAACGCAGAGCCACACATCCAGGATACCATGAAAAACATACGCAATTTCAGCATTATAGCACATATCGACCACGGCAAATCCACCTTGGCGGACCGTATTCTCGAAATTACCGGTTTGGTTTCAGATCGGCAACGGAGAGAACAGTATCTGGACCGCATGGATCTGGAACGGGAACGTGGCATCACCATCAAGGCCCAGAGCGTGCGCATTCCGTACAAGGCCAAGGACGGTCAGGAATACATTCTGAACCTGATCGACACGCCGGGCCACGTTGACTTTTCCTATGAGGTTTCCAGGTCGCTTTCCGCCTGCGAAGGCGCGCTGCTGGTAGTGGACGCCACCCAGGGCGTGGAAGCGCAGACCCTGGCCAACGTGTATCTGGCCCTGGACCACGATCTGGAAATCATCCCCGTACTGAACAAGATCGACCTGCCCAGCGCACACCCGGACGAGGTTGCCCACGAAATCGAGGAAGCCATTGGTCTGGATTGTACAGACTACCTGGCTGTCAGCGCCAAAAGCGGCCAAAACGTGGACAAGGTGCTGGAACGCATTGTCCGCGATCTTCCGCCGCCAATCGGTGACGCAAACGCCCCGCTCAAGGCCCTTATTTTCGATTCCTGGTACGATACCTACCAGGGCGTTGTGGTCCTGTTCCGCATCATCGACGGCAGCATCAAGCCGGGCCAGAAGATCATGATGTACTCCACCAAGGCGGAGTTCGACGTGACCGATCTGGGCGTGTTTTCCCCGGATGCCCTCAAGGTGAAGGAACTGGGCCCCGGTGAGGTCGGCTTTCTTACGGCCAGCATCAAGGAACTTTCCCAGGCCAAGGTGGGCGACACCATAACGGTTCCGGGCAAATCGGCACAGACGCCGTGCCCCGGCTTCCAGGAAGTAAAGCCCATGGTCTTCTGCGGCCTGTATCCCGTGGAACCCGCGGAATACGAGCTGCTCAAGGGCGCTCTGGAAAAACTGCAGCTGAACGACGCCGCCTTTTCCTACGAGCCGGAAACGTCCCAGGCCTTGGGATTCGGCTTCCGCTGCGGTTTTCTGGGCCTGCTGCACATGGAGATCATTCAGGAACGGCTGGAACGCGAATTCCAGGCCAAACTGATAGCCACTGCGCCCAGCGTCATCTACAAGGTGGAAACAACCGCAGGCGTAACCGAGCTGATCGACAACCCCAGCAAACTGCCCGACCCGCAATACATCAACTCGGTGGCCGAACCGTACGTGCGCATGGAAATCCACGTGCCCAACGAATACGTCGGCGGCGTGCTCAAGCTGTGCGAAGAAAAACGCGGCATTCAAAAGGACATGAAATACCTCACGTCCACCCGCGTCATCATCACCTACGAGCTGCCCTTTGCGGAAATCGTCTTCGACTTTTTCGACAAACTCAAATCCATCACCAGGGGCTATGCCTCCATGGATTACGAAGTGGTGGACTTCCGCGTTTCCGACATGGTCAAGCTGGACATCCTGATCAACGGGGACAAGGTCGACGCCATGTCCACCATCGTGCACCGGGAAAACTCCGCCCGCATCGGACGAAGCCTTGCCCTGCGCCTCAAGCGGGCCATTCCGCGCCAGCTTTTCGAAGTCATCATCCAGGCTGCCATTGGCAACAAGATCATTGCCCGCGAGCGTAACGCCCCGCTGCGCAAGAACGTTACCGCCAAATGCTATGGCGGCGACATCACGCGTAAGCGCAAGCTTTTGGAAAAGCAGAAGGAAGGCAAAAAGCGGATGAAGAAGATGGGCAACGTGGAAGTGCCCCAGGAAGCTTTTCTGGCCGCCCTCCAAACCAGCGACGACGACTAAAAACACGCATTTCCCCTCAAGGAAAAACATAATGAATCCCAAATTTGTCAACATGCTGAAAGAAACTACGGAAGCCCTTATCATTGCCATTGTCCTGGCGCTCTTCATCCGGGGCTTTGTGGTGCAGGCTTTCAAGATTCCCTCCGGTTCCATGCTGGAGACACTCCAGATCGGTGACCATCTGCTGGTGAACAAGTTCATCTACGGCATCAAGATACCCTTTACCGATATCAACCTGATAGACATTACCAAGCCCAAAGACGGGGACATCGTCGTCTTCCGGTACCCTGGCGACCCTTCCATCGATTACATCAAGCGCGTCATGGGTTCGCCCGGCGACACCATCGAAATCCGGAACAAGCGGGTCTACAGAAACGGAGAACTGCTTGAGGAACCCTATGTGAACTACGCAGCCATGGACCCGTACGTGCGGCCCATCGTGGTGGACGGACCTCCCGACGGCCCCGGCGGACTGCCCGCCTGCCCCGGACGCGACAACATCAAGAAGTTCACGGTGCCCGAAGGCAAATATTTTATGATGGGCGACAACCGCGACCACTCGTCCGACTCCCGTTGCTGGGGATTTGTGGACCGCTCCGCCATCATCGGCAAGGCCTGGATCATCTACTGGTCTTGGGAAGGCCCCACGTTCATCCGCTGGAACAGGATAGGCCGAATTCTGCACTAAACGCAGCGAACCGACTCTTCCTTTGGAACGCCATCAGAAACGTCTCTTGTTTGCGCAAGAGGCGTTTTTTAATTCGCCACACAAACACCTGTGCCCATCACAATTGCCATTGGATTTTAAGCCCGCGAGAACGTATACAGAGGATGTCCGTCGAAATAGACGGCAGAACATGAACCGCCCGCCGCCTTCTTTCGGGCCTGTGCAGCGGGCACAACCCCACAAACGTGACCATGAAAATACTTGCAGGCGACATCGGCGGAACCAACACCAGGCTGGCTGTTTACACCACGGAAGAACGGCTTAGCCCGGTAACTCCAATCAAAAAATACACCAACAGGCAGTTCAAGGGGCTTGACGAAATCATCGCGGAATTTCTGGATGGTTCGCCCCATGCCGACCATCTGGAAAAAGCCTGTTTCGATGTTGCCGGTCCCATTATCGACAACCGCGTGGACGCCACCAACCTTCCCTGGAGCATCCGGGCCTCCGAACTTGTGGAAGCTTTGGGCGGCCTGCCCGTCACCCTGCTCAACGACCTGGAAGCCATGGCCTACGCCGTTCCTCATCTTTCCCAAGACGACCTGCAGGAAATCAACCCAGGCAAACCGCAGGACAAGGCACCCAAGGCCATTGTCGCTCCGGGCACGGGACTGGGCGAGGCGTACCTTACATGGGGCGGCTCATGCTACCAGGCGCACAGCAGTGAGGGCGGACACACGGACTTCGGCCCGCGTACCGATACGGAGATGGAGCTGCTGGCCTACCTGCGCAAAACCCTGCACCGGGTGAGCTACGAGCGGGTCTGTTCCGGCATGGGCACTCCCAACCTGTTCAATTTTCTTCGCGACACGGGCCGCTACCCGGTCCCTGAAGCTTTGCAGGCCGAACTGGACGCCAATCCGGACATGACTGCTGTCATACTGGGCAATGGCATGAAAAATCCCGACAAGTATCCCATCTGCAAGGCCGTACTGGACCTGTTTGTCGCCATCCTCGGTTCAGAAGCAGGCAACCTCGCGCTCAAGCTGGGGCCCCACGGCGGACTGTACGTGGGCGGAGGCATCCCCCTGCACATTGCCGAAGCCGTGCACAGCGCCGCCTTTATGGAAGCCTTTTTGGACAAGGGCCGCCTGAGCCCCATGGTAAAGGAAATTCCGGTGTACCTGATCACCAACTCCGACCCGGCACTGACCGGATCGGCAGCCCACGCCTTGGAACTCTAAGAATTCCGGTCTGTGCTCTGGTAATTCCGGCCTGTGCTCTGGTAATTCCGGCCTGTGCTCTGGTAATTCCGGCCTGTGCTCTGGTAATTCCGGCCTGTGCTCTGGTAATTCCGGCCTGTGCAGGGGCGTGGCAGCCATGCCCCCGCGCATGCCGACCGGCATCAGAATTTGGGGGGCCTGTTGCCCTCCGTCCGCCGCCTGGAACACCATATTGCAGCTCCCACGCCCCCTGACAGCCGCCCCTCTCCCCTCCCAGAGGGCTTATTTGGGAGCTTATTTTTTGGAAGGCACGTATTCGACCGACCACATGGCCGCACTTTCAGGGCTATCGCGGCATCCCCTCCCGCCGTCCAGAGCGGCGAAATCGGACCGCAGACGGTTTTCAATATCCTGAGTTCCAGCGAAAGACTGAACAAAAAATACGAAAAATGTATTTTTACCACACCATCAGACTCTTATTCTGCTTTTGAATCGACAAAAAGAGTCACCCGAAGCATTTTGCCCACTTAAAACACATTTTTCCCCTTCAAAAAAGCTTCACATCACTAATTTGTTGTATAAAAAAGCACCATTATTCCATTTTTGTAAAACTAATATTTTATCTGATTATACAACATGTTGTTTTTATTAACTTTTGCAGTTTTCGTATTGGCACGATAAATGCTTAATAGAAAGCATGTCACCTCGTGTACGCCAACTCAAGCTTTCCGCACTGCTCGGCATCTGCCAGGTCATCGACAAGGCACTCGACATTGAGCAGACCCTTGCGGACATACTCAGGATACTGTCGGAGCAGTTGGCTATGCAACGCGCTACGGTGACGTTGTACGACAAACGCTCCGGCCTGCTGAACATCAGCGCTTCCTACGGACTGCGACCCGAAGAAATCCGTCGGGGGGTCTACCGCCTGGACGAAGGGGTTACCGGACGCATCTTTCTGACGGGAGAGCCGTACTACGTGCCGGACGTCAGCCGCGAGCCCCTTTTTCTGGACAAGACAGGGGCCCGCAGGGTGCAAAAAAACAAACTGTCTTTCCTTGGCGTTCCCATCCTCATGGGTGGGGAATCCATGGGCGTTCTCAACGTGGACAGGTTGTTTCTGGACGATGTCGAAGTCGAGGAAGATATCGACTTTCTATCGGCCGTTGCCACGCTTATCGCCCAACTCGTCAGTCTCAACGAAAAAATTCGCAAACGCGAAGAAGTGCTCAAGGCGGAAAACGTCCAGCTCCGCAGTCAGCTTTCGCGCGAGAACCGCGGGCCCTACATCGTGGGTCGTTCCCATGCCATGAAGGAGGTCCAGCGCCAGCTCGAACGTGTCGCGCCCACCAAAGCCACGGTCCTGCTCCTTGGGGAGTCCGGGGTGGGTAAATCGCTCATCGCCCGCATCATCCACGAACTGTCCGACCGCAAGGCCTATCCCTTCATCAAGGTGAACTGTGCCGCCATTCCGGAAAACCTGCTGGAAAGCGAGTTGTTCGGTTCGGAAAAAGGCGCCTTTACCGGTGCCACCCGCACCCGCCCGGGACGCTTTGAGGAAGCCTGCGGAGGAACCATATTTCTGGACGAAATCGGCGAGCTGGCCATGCCGTTGCAGGCAAAAATGCTGCGCGTGCTCCAGGACAAGGAGTTCGAACGGCTCGGGTCCAGCCGAACCAGAACCGTGGACGTGCGCATCATTACGGCCACCAACCGGGACCTCAGCCAGCTGGCTGCCAACGGAGCCTTCCGGCCCGACCTGTACTACCGCCTGAGCGTCTTTCCCATTACCGTGCCGCCCCTGCGGGACCGCAAGGAAGACGTGGCCGGTCTGCTCAACCATTTTCTCAACAAGGCCACCCACGACTACGGCCGCACCCTCTCCCTCACCCCGGAGGCACTGGACGCCCTTACCGGATACAATTGGCCCGGCAACGTCCGAGAGATGGAAAACCTCATCGAACGGCTCGTCATCATGGCCGATCAGGAACGGGTGGGCATGAACTTCATCCAGAACCACCTGACCGCAACAAATTCCAGTGCGTCGGGAGCTTCCGGAGAAGCTTTCGCCGTGCAGCCGGAATACTTTCCCCAACAGGACGAGACGGATATCGGCTACCACCTGCCAGCGGGGGCCTCCCTGGCAGACATGGAACGCCACGAAGTGGTGGCCGCCCTGGAACGCACCGGATGGGTGCAGTACAAGGCCGCGGCCGAGCTGGGCCTTACCCCGCGCCAGATGGGCTACCGGGTCCGCAAGTTCGGCCTGGAAACCGTTATTGCCGAAGGCCGAGCCAGACAGCGGCGCAGCAAGTAAACGCTTTTCCGTATTCCGCCTGATGAAATGCAACGCCACGGCATTTCCTCAATTTTCATAACCTCCTGAGGAGTTGGTTATCGGCCGGGACATGCCATGTGTTCCGGCCTTTTTCATGCAAAATTGCCCGTGCCTTCTTCCCCTTCTCCCTTCTCTCTTTCCTGCCAAGACCAGCCCAGACCATGTCTCGGCCCGCCTTCATTTGCCAGGTTGCACTCTCCCCCTTTTCACCAGCCCATACAAAAAAGGAGGTCCCGGTGTCGGCACACACCAGGACCTCGTGATGGGAGGGGGCTCCCTATTTGGCAGCCCCAATGGGAGTTGGGTAACTTTTCTCAGCCGCAGCCTTCTCCGCCGCCGGAGCAACCGCCGCCGCATGCCCTGGCCTTGCGGGCCGAAAATGCGCTCAGGTCGCCGGTGCGGTACAGCGCGTCCAGATTGTCGGTAATAAAGCCGCTGACCGCGTGTGCGGGCAGACCGTTTTCTTCCAGCAACAGCCTGGGCGTATCCCCCATGGCAGCCACCAGCACGGCCCGGCAGTCTTTGAGCACATCCGCCAGAGCGGCCCAGCGTTTGGCTCCGCCGCCCGAAGCAGGTGCGGCGCGATCCATGATTTTGCAAAATCCGGAACCGCTGGGCGAGGGCCCCCAGATCTGAAATGTTCTGGTTTCACCCAAATGCATGTTCACCAGCAAACCTTCCCGCGTAGCCACCGCAACATACGGCCTGCTCTCGTTCTCGGAAGTCGGCAGCAAACGCGAACACTGGCTCAGGGTTTCGGCAAACTCACCGGAACGATCGGCTTCCAGCAGCCCGACGGCGTCGGCACGGCAGCGCTTGCAGTGCGTCATCTGGGTTACGTGGACCCCCGCCACTTTGCGCAGTTCCTTGATCATGGCGTGTGTGGGTTCGGGCACCGCGGCAAACGGCGTGTCCGCGGTCGGGTACAGCGGGATGCAGTTCTGCAGCGTTGCCCCGAGTTCGCCAGCCACCTTGGCGACTTCTTCAACGTGATGGTCGTTGACGCCGGGCACCACAATGGTGTTGACCTTTACGATTATGCCGCGCTCCACCAATCCCTTTATGGACTCAAGCTGACGCTCGATGAGAACCTTGGCGGCATTGCCTTTGCGGTAGATGACCTTTCCGTCACGAGCCCAGGAATAAATTTTTTCACCGATATCCGAGTCCACCGCGTTCATGGTGATGGTGGCGTGGGTCACTCCCAACTCCTTGAGCCTGTCCAGATAGGGAGGCATGTTCATGCCGTTGGAGGACAGACAGAACAGGAGGTCCGGGTAGTGTTCCTTGGCCAGGCGCATGGTTTCCAAGGTTTCCACCGGGTTGGCCATGGGGTCGCCGGGCCCGGCAATGCCCACCACCGTGGTATTGGGCGCGGCGGCCATGACCTTGTGCAGATATTCCAGGGCCTGATGCGGTTTGAGCACGGACGAGGTGACCCCGGGACGCGATTCGTTGACGCAATCGTACTTGCGGTTGCAGTAATTGCACTTGATGTTGCACTTGGGCGCGACTGGCAGATGAACACGTCCGCATTGTCCTATGGACGACTTGTCGAAACAGGGATGCTTTTTCACGGTCATGGCAGTACTCTCCTAAATATATCCCCAGCCGATGGGACTGTCGGACTGTTTCTTGGCTATCAGGGCATTGACCACGCGGTCGTACAATTCCTGGGTTCCTTCGTAGCTGAAGGTCTTCAGGCGCTGGCCGCCAAAACGGTCATGGATGGGAAAACCCAGACGGACCAGGGGGACGTTCCACTCGCGGGCGTAACGCTGGCCCTTGGAATTGCCGAACACGATGTCCGGGCTCATGGTCCCGGCTTCGGCGGCAATGTCGTAAAAATCCACGCCCTCGCGTACAACCGGCATTTCGGGCAAAAGGTCGCCGCACAACGACTCTATGGCCTTGGCCACGCCCTTGCCTTCGGCACCTGTGCCGACCAACACCGGACGTATGCCGATTTCCGCCAAAAATGCGGTTACGGCCACAACCAGATTTTCGTCGCCGTACACCACGGCCTTCTTGCCAAACACGTACTTGTGTCCGTCCACGTAGGCGTCCACCAGGCGTCCCCGTTCCAGCTCGTAGCGGCGGGGCATGTCGTCCAGAGCGGCGATTTCGCACAAAACCTCGTGCAGTGCGTCGGCCCCGCGGATTCCCAGGGGAACGGGCAGGCGATGATTGCTCACGCCAAAGCGGTCTTCCAGACAGATGCCGCCGGTTTTGGGCAGCAGGCAGGAGCCGAATTCCAGGGAAGCGAACACACCGGGCAAGGCCTTGATCTCTTTGACGGGTGTGCCGCCCGGAGCGATGGGCTCGTAGTCTTCCAGGGTCGGACCATCCAGGGTTTCGGAAACATCGGGCAGAATGGTCGCCGTCAGTCCGTATTCGCGCACCACGTCCTTGATCACACGGATATTGCCCGGAGTGGTCATGCCGGGGAATACGGCCACCCTGTCCGCCGTCACCTCGCCCTTGGCTGCTGCGGGATCGGCCAGCTGATCCACCATGGCATGCACTGCCAGATGAAAACCGTCCGAATGGGTCCCCTGGAAGCTGGGCGTGGACACATGCACCACGTCGGGCAGGTCCAGATCGCCGAATTCCTGGCGGAACTCGTGCAGGATGAGCCGCATGTCGTCGCCGATGGTCTCGGTCAGACAGGTGGAGGCCACGCCGACCATGGTCGGGTTGTACTTTTTCATCACATTGAGGATGCCCTTCTTCAGATTGGGGCCCCCGCCGTAAATGGCGTTCTTCTCGCCCAGGGCGGACGAGGCAATGTCTATGGGTTCGCGGTAATGGGAAATTATGTAACGGCGCATGTAGGTGGCGCAGCCCTGCGAACCGTGCAGAAACGGTACGGCACCTTCCACGCCCTTGAATGCCAGGCTGGCTCCCAGCGGGGTGCACAGCTTGCAGGCGTTGGTCGTGGACACGTAGTTTTTCTTGGGGGGATTATTTGTCATCACAGCCTCCGGAGGAGCAGCCACCCGAACAGCCCGTTGAGCCATTGGCGGCCAGTTCGCCGCATCCGCACTCCGCGGACTTGGCCTTTTTGTTGGCCCGGCGCGGAACAAAGTTCCAGACCGGACTCATCACCGAGGAATGGATCTCGCGGGCAAAGTTGAGCATGCCCACAAAACCTTCCAGGGGAATCTTGCGCTCGTGGTTGTGGTCGCAAAAGCCCACGCCCAGCTTGAAGGCAATGGGGCGTTCCTTCACGCCGCCCACAAAGACGTCGACATCCTTTTCCTTGATGAACTCCTGGAGCTCCATGGGGTTGGCATCGTCCACGATGATGGTGTCGGGGTCCGTCACCTTGGCCAGTTCGGCGTAGTCTTCCTCGGTCCCGGTCTGGGAACCGACCACGGCAACGGAAATGCCAAGGTGCCGGAAGGACTTGAGCATGGAAAAGGCCTTGAACGCGCCGCCCACGTAGACGGCCGCCTTTTTGCCTTCCAGATCTCGGCGGATGGCCTGTATCTCGGGCATGATGGCTTCCAGCTCGCCGCGCACCAGTTCCGCGGTGCGTTCCATGATGCCGGGGTCCTTGTCCTGAAAGAATTCAGCCACCTTATACAGCGACTCCGCCATGTCCTCGATGCCCAGCCAGGATACGCGACAGTGGGGGATGGAAAATTCCGCCTCCATCATCTTGGCCAGATCAAGGGTGGCTCCGGAACACTGGACCATGTTCAGGGAAGCCCCGTGGGCACGACGTACGTCGTCCACGCGGCCGTCGCCCGTTACGCTGCAGACCACGGTAAGGCCCATGCGTTCCAGGTATTTCTTGATGATCCAGGTCTCGCCGGCAATGTTGAAATCGCCGAAAATATTTACGGAAAGTTCAGGTACGTCCGAGACGTCGGCTGTGCCGATAAGCCGGAACAAAGCTTTGCAGGCGGCAAGATAGCCTTCGCGCTTGCTGCCCTTGAAGCCCTCGGATTGTACGGGAAGCACGGGGATTCCCGTAACTTCGGAAACCTTTCTGCACACGGCCTCGATGTCGTCGCCGATAAGCCCCACGATGCACGTGGAGTAGACAAAGGCGGCCTTGGGATTGTGCCGTTCTATAAGTTCAAGCAGAGCGGCTTCCAGCTTCCTTTCGCCGCCGAAAATGATGTCTGTTTCACGCAGGTCCGTGCTGAAGCTCAACCGGTGCAATTCCGGCCCGGAGGAAAGCGCGCCACGGATGTCCCATGTATAGGATGCGCACCCTATCGGGCCGTGCACCAGGTGCAGGGCGTCCGCGATGGGGTAAAGCACCACGCGGGACCCGCAGAACACGCAGGCCCGCTGGCTCACCGCTCCCGCCAGGGATGCGCGGTTGCAGGCGATATCGATGTCGCCGCTTCCGGAGCGGACAACCTGCGATTTACGTTCTTCAAGAATGCTGG
The DNA here is from genome assembly GCF_049723905.1 of Desulfovibrio sp. 7SRBS1. Classification (NCBI taxonomy): domain Bacteria; kingdom Pseudomonadati; phylum Thermodesulfobacteriota; class Desulfovibrionia; order Desulfovibrionales; family Desulfovibrionaceae; genus Desulfovibrio; species Desulfovibrio sp. 7SRBS1. The sequence continues at coordinate 2,046,531 of NZ_JBJKFD010000001.1, forward strand.
TGTCGATGGTCATGACGCTTTCCTTACTGTAATCCTACTGTTTGTCTGAACCGAGTCTGAGGCTGACGAGGTGGGTTTGCCCCCAACCGATCCGCCGGTAAAAATCCAGGGCCGACGTGTTGTCCCTGTCGGCCAGAAGTTGCAGCCGCGTCGCTCCCTGTTTCCAAGCCCATTGCTCCATGGCTTGAAGCAGTGCCCTGCCTATCCCCTGCCGCCTGTGGTCCCTGCGGACCACCATATCTTCCACCAAAACGGAGTAGCCGCCCTCGGCAGTGGAAACGACAAGCTGCCCGGTGCACATGGCCACTGTTTCGCTGTCCGCTTCCGCCACCAGAATCCGTCCGGCCCCCCGGGACTGCTCATCGAGCAGCATGGCCAGCCCGTCGCGCTGACGCTGTTCGTCGGGCCGAAAATCGGCCTCTATGGAAAACAGCTCGGTCAGCAGAACGGCCATGGATCCGATATCCTCGGCACGGGCCGGACGGATTGTGTATTCTGGAGCGAAAGGCATTTCATTGTCCTCGTGTGATGTCCGCAAAATACGTAGACGTATTTTGCGGAGGACCGCGCTCTGAAAAACGCGGTTTTCAGATGCGCTCACGCCGCCTTTGGCGGTGCATGGCGGGCATGGCCCACCATGAGACGTGCCGCTCGTTCTACCGCTTGCATAACGATGCGGATTTAACGGACGCAACACTAAGCGATCAGATAGTCCGCAGCGGGTTCGCCGTCTTCGATGCCGTCGAGCACCGAGTCGATGGCGTCTTCGCTGTCGATCCCCTTGAACCACCAGTTTTCAGGCATAACGACCATGACGGGCCCCTGTTCGCACTGCTTGAGGCAGCTTGTGGCCGTCACCAGACAGTCGAGACCACGGTCGATGATCTCTTCTTCGAGATATTGCAGAAAGCCGTCGGTCTGTTTGTGGCAGATGCCCTTGGGGTCTCCGCCTGCGCGGAAGCTCTGGCAGACCATGATTACACGTTCGGGAGTGGCCATACTGTCTCCTGTGACTGTTTCCTGGAGTTTCAGAAGGTTGCGGCGGACAGCCGCCGCAACCCCGGATTGACGGATTAAAGTACGAGTTCGAAGCTCTCTTCGGGAGAATCGCGGTCCTTGCGGTCCAGCAGAGCGCCCAGGATATTTTCCAGAAGGCGCAGGCCGCCCTTGTAGCCCACGGTCGGGAAGTACTGGTGGCCAACGCGGTCCAGGATGGGGAAGCCCCAGCGGACCAGAGGAATGTCCTCGTCGCGGGCAATGTACTTGCCGTAGGTGTTGCCGATGAGCAGATCCACGGGTTCGTTCTTGATCCACTGGTGCAGGGTGAACATGTCGCCCGCAGCCTTGACATTGACCTCGTAAGGCTGATCCGCGGTGATTTCCTTGATGCGGGCCACAAAACGCTTGCCCGGCGTGCCGGTGACGATGTGCACGGGCTGCATGTCCATGGACACCAGGAATTCGCACATGGAGATGAGCTGGTCCGGGTCGCCCCAGATGGCCACCTTCTTGCCGTAGGTGTACTGGTGCATGTCCGAAATCATGTCCACCAGCTGGCCGCGTTCGTGCACTATGCTTTCCGGAACGCTGGTCCCGGCGATAATGCGCAGGGTGTCCACAAAACGGTCGGTCGCCTTGAGGCCGAAGGGCATATCCAGCACGGTGCAGGGCACCTTGCAGTTGGTATCCAGCCAGCGGGCCGCATCTGCCGAGCACCATTCGCCCAGGGCCATGGTGCCGATGGCGTTGCCAGCGTCCTTGAGTTCGTCCACGGTGACGCCGCCCTTGGGGAACATGTGGTATTCGCCGGACATGGGACCGTTGAGAACGCCGGAGGTATCCGGAAACAAAGTGATGTCCACATCCATGAGCGCGGCGATACGCTTGATTTCTTCCATGTCCGAAGGTTCGACCCAACCGGGAATGACGTTGACCTTGCCGTTCCTGTGCCCCGTGTTCTTGGCGAACGTGGAGGCCATGGCCTTGACCATGTTGGAGAATCCGGTGACGTGCGATCCCACATAACTGGGAGTGGGAGCACCAAGCAGATGCTTGCCTTCGGGAACCTTTCCTTCCTTCCTGGCCTTGGTGAAAATCTGGTTCAGGTCGTCACCGATGGTTTCGGAAAGGCAGGTGGTGTGCACGGCGATACACTCGGGCTCGTACACGTTGAAGATGTTGGTGATGGCCTGCAGCAGGTTTGCCTGCCCGCCGAACACGGACGCACCTTCGGTAAAGGAACTGGTGGCCGCGGAGATGGGCTCCTTGTAATGCCGGGTCAGGGTGGAGCGGTGGTAGGCGCAACAGCCCTGCGACCCGTGCGAGTGCGGCAGGCAGCCGTGGATGCCCAGGGCGGCGTACATGGCGCCGATGGGCTGGCAGGTCTTGGCCGGGTTGACGACCAGGGCCTTGCGCTCGGTGATCTCTTTGGGTGTGTGTCTGAGTAAGGTCATTGTACCGCTCTCCTATTCCCACACGTACGTGGCTGAGAGTTCCGGATTTTCCTGCCAGGGAGCCTTCAGGTAGCCCCATACCTTGCTGTTCACGAGACGATCGATTTCGTGGTAGAAATTGACCGCTCCCTTGAACCCTGCATACGGACCGCCGGAGTCGTAGCTGTGCAGCTGCTTCATGGGCACGCCCAGCTTCTGGATGGAGAATTTTTCCTTGATACCGGCGCAAAAGATGTCCGGCTTGAGGATTTCCACCAGCTTTTCGGCTTCGTACTGGTTCAGGTCGTCCACTATGAGGGTCTGATGATCCATGTCGCGGATCATGCCGTCGTATTCCTTAAACGTGTATCCGGCATCGACGAGCTTCTGCATTTCCTCGCTGCTCTTCCGGGGATTGTAGCGAGACTCGTCCGGCTCAACCGTAATTTCCTCGATGTTGCGCGAATCGGCATCCACCTTCAGGTTGGGGATGACTTCACGGCCTTCGTAGTCGTCGCGGTGGGCGAACTCGTATCCGGCGGAAATGGTCTTCATGCCGATTTCGCCGAACAGATCCTGATAATGGTGGGCGCGGGAACCACCGACGAACAGCATGGCCGTCTTGCCTTCGGTGCGGGAAATAACATCATCCCTGGCCGCTTCCACTTCCGGCATTTCTTCGGCAATAACTTCTTCGATGCGGTTGATAAGGGCTCTGTCTTCAAAGTACTGGCCTATCTTGCGCAGCGACTTGGCTGTGGATTCGGCACCAATGAAGTTCACCTTGATCCACGGAATGCCGTATTTTGTTTCCAGCATGTCGGCCACGTAGTTGATGGACCGATGGCACATGACGCAGGACAGGTCGGCCTGATGCGACGTGGCAAACTGGTCAAAGCTAGAGTTGCCGGAAAAGGTGGCGATGTTGGTGATGCCGCACTTTTTCAGGATGCGGTCGATTTCAAAACCGTCGCCACCGATGTTGTATTCACCCAGCAGGTTGATCTTGTATTTCCCTTCCACCGGCTCATCGATCTTGCCGACCAGGTGTCTGAAGACCTGGTTGTTGGCGATGTGGTGGCCTGCGGACTGGCTGACGCCCTTGTAGCCTTCGCAGGAGAAACCAAAAACCGTGCAGTCCTCGAACTTGGCGTCCATCTTGGCGGCAACGGCGTGGATGTCGTCGCCGATCAGCCCCACCGGACAGGTGGCGAAAATGCAGATGCCTTTGGGATGAAAGGTGTCGTAGGCTTCCTGAATGGCGGCCTCCAGCTTCTTTTCACCGCCAAAGATGATGTCGCCGTCCTGCATGTCCGTAGAGAAACAATACGTCATGTAGTTGTCGGCACCTGGGGCGGTGGCGTCGGTCTGGTTACGCCGGGTAAGCCAGGAATAGAAACCGCAGCCGATGGGCCCGTGCGTGATGTTCACGATATCGCGGGTGGGGCCCATGATAACGCCCTTGCAGCCCGCATACGTACAGCCGCGCATGGTGATGATGCCCGGAACGGTACGGACGTTTGCCACGATTTCGGGAGCCTCGTTGCCTTGGGCTTCATTGATCAATATTTGCTTGGCGCGCTTTCTTGCCACCTTGGGAGGATACTTCTTGAGCATCTCCTCCTTGATGTCGGCAGGGTCCCACTGCACCAGCTTTTTCTTGGTCGCCATGTGATACTCCTTAAAATGCTCTCATTCTCAGCTGATGGACTTGGTACCGACTTCGCCGGTACGCACCCGGACCGCGTCGGTCACGGGGAGAACCCATATTTTTCCGTCGCCGGGCTTGCCGGTCTGGTTGGCCTCGATGATGGTGCTGACGATGGTGTCCACCTCGTCGTCGGGAACAACAATGGTGAGCATGCGTTTGGAATACAGCTTCCCCTTGCCGCCCAGAAGCTCAGCAGCTTCCTCGTAGCCCTGTTCCGCACCTTCAAGCAGTTTTCTATTGGCAAACCCCTTGCCGCGTCCCTGGGCCTCGTTGGCGAAAAACGCGTCAACTCCGGCTTCGGTAAGGGCAAGCTTGGTCTTGTTCATCATGTTCATGCGGACAACAGTGATGATTTCCTTCATGCCGTGCCTTCCTCTGCGTCCGAGGCTTCCTTGACCCCGGAGGAAATGGTGTAGACGTCGTCAACATCGGAAACAAAGATCTTGCCGTCGCCGAACGCGCCTTTGGTTCCGGAGCGGGCGGACTTCATCACAGTGTCGATAACGAAGTCCTTGTCGGCTGCGGGAACAACGCTCATGAGCATGGTTTTGGGAATCTCGTCGTAGGTCACTTCGCCGATTTTGATGCCCCGCTGCTTTCCGCGGCCGGCAACCGAATATTTGGTCACGGCGGGGAAACCCGCGTCCATGAGGGCTGCAAGGACATCGTCGGCTTTTTCCGGGCGTACGATGGCCCGAATCATGATCATAGGCATAAAAAGTCTCCTTGAACTTCGATGGGTTAGGCTTGCAACAGACCGTAATCGAGCAGCAGCTGCTCCAAATCCTCAATTTCCAGGGGAGTGGGGACGACGAACATTTTGTTTTCATCGATGGCTTTGGCCAGTCCGCGGTACACGTCAGCCTGCGGTACTTCGCCGTTCCATTCGATGACGGTTTTCCTGTTGATTTCCGCACGCTGCACGTCGTTGTCGCGGGGGACGAAGTAAATCATCTGGGTGCCTATCTTGCGGGCCAGCTCCTCGATCATCTCTCTTTCGTTGTCCACGTTACGGGAGTTGCAGATAAGGCCGCCCAGGCGCACGCTGCCGGACTGGGCGTATTTCATAATGCCTTTGCAGATGTTGTTGGCCGCATACATGGCCATCATTTCGCCGGAACAGACAATGTAGATTTCCTCGGCCTTGCCGTCACGGATGGGCATTGCGAAGCCACCGCAGACAACGTCGCCCAAAACATCGTAAAAAGCGTAATCCAGCCCTTCGCTCTCCTCGTAGGCACCAAGGGACTCCAACATGTTGATGGAGGTGATGATGCCCCGGCCTGCACAGCCGACACCGGGTTCCGGGCCGCCGGATTCGACACACCAGGTATCGCCGTAACCGGGCTTGCGGATATCCTCGAGCTCGACGTCTTCACCTTCTTCACGAAGGGTATCGAGCACGGACTTCTGCGCCAGGCCGCCCAGCAGCAGACGGGTGGAGTCGGCTTTGGGGTCACAACCTACAACCATGACCTTGCGGCCCATTTCTGCCAAACCAGCAACAGTATTCTGGGTGGTGGTGGACTTGCCGATACCGCCCTTTCCGTAAATGGCTACTTTTCTCATGGGGAGTCCTCCGTACATTGTTTTCATTCACACCTGCTCCCCCTTACGCAATGGCCGTGCCATTCCGGAAATATCGACTCAACACACTGAAATTACTAAACTAGACAAAAAATACTGGAAGAAAAAATCAAATCCGATTTTGTCGTGTGAAACAACAATCTACATACGAAAGTGTAGATTCTACACTTGGGGCGGCTCTGCCACGAAAAGGGTACAATCCTTATAAGGGCTATAAAAACAGCAGGTTATAAAACCACACTGGATTGGCATCGGAATTGCCTCATCACCAGGGTACGGCAACACGAATACGGAGATGTATTTATGATACTCGACACGACCCTGAGAGAAGGCCTGCAGATGTTCGGAGTGCGCATGACGGCCAAGGAGCGCAGGGACCTGGCCCTTGGGCTGGCCGATCTGGGAGTGGAAGAAATAGAAGCAGGATGGATTGGACTGGCAGGGCTTGGAGAATTTCTCGACTGGTCCGGCCCTCTCCTGAACAATTCATGGGTGTCGGTCTGGAGCCGCTGCCACACCAAGGATGTACTCCTGGCCGCAGACCACCATGTCACCCGCATCAACCTGGGCGTTCCCGGATCGGACGCACACAGGAACAAACGGCTGTCCATGTCCCGCCCCGAACTGCTGGAACACATGCGCGCAACGGTCCGGCTGGCCCGCATGCACGGCATGGATGTTTCCGTGGGGCTGGAAGACGCTTCCCGCGCCGATACCGACTGGCTTATCGAACTTGCCATGGCGGCTCAGGCCGCCGGGGCATTCCGGGTACGCATTTCAGATACGGTGGGTGTCTACACGCCCCTGACCATTTTTCAGGTTGTCTCGGGCTTTCGCTCCCAGCTCGATGTGGATATCGCCGTGCACTGCCACAACGACTTCGGCATGGGCACTGCCAACGCCGTTACCGCGCTCCAGGCCGGTGCCGACTGGGCCGACGCCAGCCTGTTGGGCATGGGCGAACGTTCCGGCCTTGCCGCCACGGAAGAACTGGCCGCCTATCTCAGCCTGCAGTCCAAGGACCGCGACTACGAAACCCGGCTTTTGCCCGACCTGTGCGCCCGCGCCGCCCGGCTGGCAGACCTGCCCCTGCCGCGCAACAAACCAGTTATCGGCTCCGACATTTTTGCCTGCGAAACCGGCATTCATCTGCACGGCATGCAGCGCGACCCCGGTCTTTTCGAACCCTATGCCCCGGAAAACGTGGCAAATTCACGCAAGGTAAAATTGGGAGACAAAAGCGGACGCCAAAAATGGCGCAGCTAAAAAACAAGGCCGGACGACAGGTGCATATGTTCCACCCGTTGCCCGGCCTTTCGTTTCCGCTCTTTGAAAAAAACGCAGGGCCAGCCGAAGCTCCCCCGCACATCATCTTACGAATTCAAGGCCTTTGCCCGTTACTCATCATCGTCGATATTGAACCAGCCCTTGCGCCGAAAATATAAAAACAGGGCCAGGCCAAGACAGACCATGAACGCCACCACCGTGGCGTACCCGTATTTCCAGTGGATCAGCGGCATGTTCCCGAAGTTCATGCCGTAATATCCCGTTATAAACGTCAGCGGGATGAAAATGGTGGCCACAATGGAAAGCAGCTGGCCTATGCGGTTGAGTTGCAGATCCCTTCGGCTCATATACACGTCGAGCATCTCGGCCAGCATCTCCCGCAGCGAATCTACGGCTTCGAGCACCTGCAAAACGTCCTGCTGCAAATTGCCCATGAAAAACCGCACTTCCTCGTCCTGGGCACGCGGATTTTCACGGACCAGCCGACCGATGACTTCGCGCAACGGCCACAGGGACTTGTGCAGAAACATGACCTCGCGCTTCAGCCGGTATAAGGCAACCAGCGTTTCCTCCCGGTTGTCCACAAGCGTCTGCTCCTCCAGCTCCTCGATATCCTCGGCAAGTTTGCCAATGGTATCAAAATACTGGTCCACCACCGCGTCCAGCAGGGCAAAGAGCAGATGGGCGTACCCGAAAATGTTGACCCGGCCCAGGCCTTCCCGGGCGCGCTCGGCCATATCGTCCCAGATATTCTTTTCACGCTCCTGAAAGGTGACGATGACATTGTCCCCAACGATGATGCTCACCTGCTCGGCCACGACCTCCTTGGCGTCTTCCAAATAGCCGAGCATGCGCATGACCATGAAGACATTCTTGTCGTAGACTTCCATCTTGGGGCGCACGCCCTGGTCGAGCACATCGTCCACGATAAGGCGGTGCAGGCCGAAATGTCTGCCAATGGAACGAATCATTTTTTCATCGCCCAGGCCGTTGACTTTAATCCAGAAAAATTTGTCCGGGGAAGAGGTCAGCGAATCGAGATCATGCGGCGTACATTCGCGGGACTCAACTCCCTGCGGGCTGAAAGTGAAAAGCCGAATGGTGGATGCAATTTCGTTGCGCTGTACACTGAAGTCCGTCTTATCAAGCTTTCTCTGCCGACGGGACCGCTGGCGTCTGTTGAACATGCGGAGCAAGGCTTCCCCCAAAACATCAGATGATATTCAATGCGATTGTCCATAAACACACCGTGCCCATAGCATGGCTGCGCCTCGACCGGGTTATGCGGATACGTCCCTCGGGGCAGGGATTGTAACATCATCATAACGATTGCCGTATACACAGGAAAAGGCAAGCGGGAAAATATCGGCCGCATTCAAAAATCGCAGTCCCCCGCATCCCGTACTTGCGGCAGCTTCCAAAAGGAGTTGCCCAAAAAGGAGTTCCCCCAAAAGGAGTCTCAATGACACCGCATATCGTCAGCCGCCGCCTGACCGTACCCGACAAACTCAGGGCCGCACGCTGTTTCAGCCATCCCCATCTGGGGCCATACATCCTGTTCTTTACTGGCGGAACCGCTCTGCGACCGCTGAGCCGGAAGCTCATAGACTACACCCAGAACTCCATCCATCTGGTCACGCCCTTTGACTCGGGCGGGAGCTCGGCCGTGCTGCGCAACGCCTTTGACATGCTGGCCGTGGGTGATATCCGCAACCGTATCATGGCCCTGGCTGACCGCAGCGTGCAAGGCAACCACGAAGTCTACGAGCTCTTCAACTACAGGCTTCCCCAAAACGAGGATACGCAAACCCTTACGGAACGCCTTGCCTCCATGATCAAAGGCTCCGATCCACTGGTCCACGCCATCCCCCACCCCATGCGCAAGATCATCCGCTCGCACCTGGGATTTTTCCGCGAGGCCATGCCCGCAGACTTCGACCTGCGCGGGGCAAGCATCGGCAACCTCATCCTGGCCGGAGGTTTTTTCAACTACAACCGCCATATCGACCCGGTCATCTACCTCTTCACCATGCTGGTCAAAGCACGCGGCGAAGTCCGCGCCACGCTCAACGGCAACCTGCATCTGGCCGTGGAGCTGGAAGACGGCACCACCATCATCGGCCAGCACCTTGTGACCGGCAAGGAAGTTACGCCACTGGACCAGCCCATCCAGCGCGCCTTCATTTCCTCGGAGACGGAACGCCCCGTGCCCGTGGCAGCGCCCATCCGCAGCAAGATACGCAAGCTCATCCGCAAGGCCGAACTGATCTGCTACCCGCTGGGCAGTTTCTATTCCAGCGTTGTGGCAAACCTGCTGCCCGACGGCGTGGGCGACGCCGTGGCCGAAAATCTCTGCCCCAAGGTCTACGTGCCCAACATGGGCCACGACCCGGAACAATACGGCATGAGCGTGGCAGACAGCGTGCGCACCCTGCTGCACTATCTCAAGCACGGCTGCTCCGATGAACGCTCCACGACCGAACTGCTCAACTATGTGCTGGTGGATTCGGAAAACGGCGACTACCCCGGCGGGCTGGACATGGACGCCATACGCATCCTGGGCATCAATGTGGTGGACGCACCGCTGGTGACGGAGGAAAGCGCGCCCTATGCCGACCCGACGTTACTGGCGGAGGCATTGGTGTCTTTTGTGTAAGCGGGGGCATTGCCCCCCAGCCCCCACCAGGAGGCAACGGCCTCTCAGGCTGTGGCAAAATGCACGATAACTGCGTTGCCTCAAAAAATTCAAACCCTCGCGTATAAGGAAATACGCGTCGGTCTTGAATTTTTCTTGCGTCTTGTTCTCCTACCTTTTGCCCCAGCCTGCGAACTTGCGGCTTTAAATTTCTGTAAAAAAATCAAAGGCCTATTTGACGTTACACACGATGTGGGTCCAGGGCCATCATGGCCTCGCAGACCTCGCAGGTCATGGCGGGGTGTGGGGCGGCGCCCCACTCTGCTGATGCGGAAAGCACGTTAACTGCATTGCTTCGAAAAACTCAAACCGGATGCAAAATTGGGAGATAACCCTAATTTTAATAATGGTACCGACACTGTACAACTAAAAGACTATCCGCCTCATCATCATACCGATACACCAGCCGGTGTTCATGGTTGATACGCCGCGACCAATACCCTACCAAATCGAACCGTAGCGGCTCCGGCTTTCCCATCCCTTCTGCAGGCGAACGTAGCGCGTCACGGAGGAGCGTGTTAATACGCTTAACCTGCTTTTTGTCTGTTTTCTGCCAATAGAGGTAGTCCTCCCAGGCCTGCGGCGTCCATGTTAAGAGCGCCATTAATCTTCTGCCAACTCGTGGGACTCCACTTGTCCACCCTGCGCTGCCAGAATGCTCTTCCTCAACCGAGCTGCATTGGCCGGGCTTTTAAGCAAATAGGCCGTCTCGGTGATGCTGTTGTAGTCATCCAGGGACAACATCACTACAGCCTGTGACTTCCGCCGGGTAATGATTATTGGCTCGTGCGTGTCGCATACCTCATCCATCTTCGATGCCAGGTTCTGTCGGGCATCCGTGTATGTAATTGCCTGGGGCATACTGCCACCTCCTTTATCTTGTACAGAAAATAGTACATGTTGTATCAGTGGTCAATACGTAGGGAGGATATTGCTCGATCCGAAGCGTGCCCGGATTATGAATCGGTATTAGCGCGAATTTTACGTACAGATCCATAAGCCAGCTGCCTTGTGCCAAGCAGCAATTCACGTTTGAACGCCACTTTAAACTACGAAAAAAGGCGGCCTTCCAAAAAAAGGCCGCCTTGCATAATTTCACTCATTCTCGCCAAGAGAGCACCAAGAGAGTGCGCAAACTTGTTGAAAGAAGTCAGATGATGCTGTTGGTCTTGACCGATGTTTCCTACTTGCCCATACGCTGTGCAGTCTTTTCCATGGCAAAGTCGGGCAGTGGCAGATCGGGCACCACGGAGCGCACCAAGGCCAGGGGGGAGATGTATTTTTCCCGCCAGTCAAAGGTAAGCTCCACAATACCGTCGTCCTGTATGGAGACGTCTGCGGTCAGGGCACGGGCATCGATGGTGCGGGTGCCCTTGCGGGTGGTGCGCTCGAACAGAAACGACTCGGAGGCTGCAAAATTCTTCCAGGCCTCGTTCCAGTCTGCCAACCCGGCGGGATCACCGATGTAGCGGCAGACGAAATCCTCTTCCAGGGTGCGGTCCTGCTTCTTGCCCATGGAAAGAACTTCCACGGAGGTCACGTCCACGCCCTTGGGAAAAACATTGGCCAGACGGCGCTTGAGCTCGCCCGCACTTTGGATTTCGCGAGTAAAGACGTTGAACCACTCGCAGCGGCTGGACACGCCCACTGGCGGCGCATTGCCAAAGGAGACCTGGGGCATGGGATGAAAGCCTTTGGAAAAGGAAACCTTGACCCGACCACGACGCAGCGCACGTTCGACCACGGGCTGCAGCTCCAGGGTGCTGAGATAGGCGGCCAGCCCCAGCTTGGTGTACCAAACGCGGAAATGACCGGACTTCTGGGTCAGCTCCTCGTTGATTTTCGGCGGCTTGGGCGCGGCCTTTTTGCCAGGAGCCTTCACTTCTGGCTGGGCTGTTTCCGAAACTTCGGCTTCGCAAGCGCCAGGCTCAGCAATCGGCTCGACAACGGGCTCGACTGCATCTGGCCCAGCCGCGGCCTTGGCATGCGTTTCAGGCAGCTGCGGACATTCCTCTACCTGGTCGCGGTGGTCCAGCACCACACGCGGGCGCACACTGCCGTCGCCTTCGGGATCGAGCAGACTTTTCCGGCCTTCGTGGTTGCACACGCCGCAGTTGCGGCAGGTGTTGAACCGGCAGTCCGGGGTGATCTTTTCGGCCAGGGCGCGTTTGCGTTCGGTCAGCAGAAAGCGCTTGCTCACGCCAGGGGACAGATGGTCCCAGGGCAGTGGGCCGTCGGGATCGCGGGAGCCGATATAAATGTCCGGGTCAATGCCCTCTTCGGCCAGGGCCTCGCGCCACAATTCCGGGCTGAGGTGATCCATCCAGCTGGAAAAGAGCGCACCCTTGCGATAGGCCCGTTCGACAACGGGCGCCAGCTTGCGGTCGCCTCGGGAAAAGACGCCTTCCAGCCAGCTCATGTCCGGTTCGTGCCAGCGGAGTTTGAATTTCTTGTGCTTGGAAAAGATGTGGCGCAGGTAATTCACCCGACGCTTGATTTCGCTGATGGAAATCTGCGGCACCCACTGAAACGGCGTATGCGGCTTGGGCACAAAGGGCGAAACCGCGGCTGTAATCTGCAACCGTTTGGCACCCTTGGGCGCACAGGCCAGGACTTCGAAGCACAGGTCCAGGATGGCGTCCAGGTCTTCGTCGGTTTCGGTGGGCAGGCCGATCATAAAATAGAGTTTCATCCCGCTCCAGCCGTTCTCGAACAGCTTGCGGGCATGGGCAATAAGCCCTTCCTGAGTGACGCCCTTGTTGATGACGTCGCGCAGGCGCTGGCTGCCCGCTTCCGGGGCCAGGGTCACGCCGGTACGGCGCAGGCGGGCGAGCTTTTCAATGATATCTTCGGAAAGCGACCCCACCCGCAGGGAAGGCAGGGAAATGGAGACCTGCTCGGCGGCACAGGCGCCGAACGTACGCGTAAACAGAGCTTCCAGAGCCGAATAATCGCCCGTGGACAGGGAAAGAAAGGAAAGTTCTTCAAATCCGGCTTCGTCCAGCCCCTGGCGCATGATCTCGGCAATGCGTTCCACGCCACGTTCGCGCACCGGACGGTAAATGATACCGGCGTGGCAAAAACGGCAGCCGCGCGTACAGCCGCGGGCAATTTCCAGGGCCAGCCTGTCGTGCACGGCCTGGCAAAAGGGAAGCACCTGAATGTCGGCTTCCTGGGAGGAATCGAAATCAGAGACCAGGGTCTTGGTGACCACTTCGGGCACGTCGCCGATGGGCACGGGGGTAATCTGCCCTTCCGGCACTTCGTACATGGAAGGCACGTACACGCCCTGCAGTTTGGAAAGCGCCAGCAATGTCTGCTGCCGGTCCATGCCCTGCTGGCGGGCCTGCATGATGATTTCGGAAACGCGGACAATGGCTTCTTCCCCGTCGCCCAGCATCATGGCGTCGATGAACGGGGCCATGGGCTCGGCATTGAAGGCGCAGCCGCCACCGGCAAGCACAAAGGGATCGTCTTCGCCCCGCTGGTCGGAATGCAGGGGAACGCCGCCCAGATCGAGCATGAACAGGACGTTGGTGTAGCAAAGCTCGTGCGTCATGCTGAAGGCCACCACATCCATGGCGGACAGGGGCGTGTCGGACTCCAGGGTGGTGAGGGGGGCGTTGTGCTCCCGCAGTACCTCGGCAACATCCGTGCTGGGCGCAAACACGCGCTCGGCCCAGAAACGCTGGTCATGGTTCAGGGCCGAATACAATATCTTTTGGCCCAGGTAGGACATGCCCACATCGTACAGATCGGGAAAGGCCAGGGCGACCCGCAAGCCGACGGTTTCCGGGTCCTTGTGGACCGCGCCCCATTCCGTACCCAGATAGCGGCTGGGCTTGGTGAACAAAGGAAGAAGTTCTCGCATGTGCGCCTTCGGGCCTGCGGAGGACCACAGGCGGCAGGAATAATATGTGTGTAAGAGAAAAAGGCGGCCGGATAGCCGCCCAAGACTGCCGAGAAAGGTCCAATAGCTGGTGCGCCTTGGAAAAATCAACCCCGCATGTATTGAAAATCACGCGACGGCCCTGATTTTTTCCTACGCCCTGCTCTGGAGACCATTCTCAACAGTCTGGCGAATTATCGCAATTCAGAACAGCCGGTCGGCGCCCTGAATACTGAATGACAAAAGGGGGATTCCGGCTGGCTACTTCTTAAGCAGGTCGGAAAAGCTGCCCATGCCGCCCTGTCCGCCCAGGTTCTGGAGGTTGTGCAGGTCGCCGGGAGTGGAGAGCGTGAGGTTGGAAGTAGCTTCCATGTACTTGGTCTTGAGTTCTTCGGGGAACTTTTCAAACACGTACATGATGTGCCTGGCGTCGATTTCGCCGGTGATTTCCGTCTCAAAAGGATATCCGAAAGGCAGCAGCATCATCTGCACACCCTGCTGGGTGGGAACCGTCTGCAAAACAGCCACGTCGGTCAGCTTGTGGCCTTCTTCGTCCCATTTGCCAAGAATATTGTCGCCGTTGATGAGTTTCACCAATTTGATGTCATAAGCCATAGAGGGCCTCCTTGAATGCGTTTTGAGGTCAGGCGTACACTAGGTACTGCCCAGGGGCCTGTCAACAGGGGCAAAAATGATCAGTCCGCCATGCGGCGCAGCACGGGCATAAGGGCCAGGGCCAAAAGCAGCGCTCCGCCAAGGCAGACAAATCCCGTGGCAAATCCTCCGTGGTCCCCGGCCACTCCGAGCAGCGTGGGGATGACTCCCGCGCCTATGGCCGCGGAAATGGGAGTGGAAAGGGAAATGGCCAGACTGCGCAGGCGGCTGTCGAAGGCGCGGGAAAGCAGGGTGTATCCGGCGGGAAAGAAAAGTCCGGCCAGCAACGCCTGAACCAGCACCACGCCCACCAGAAACGAACCGGACGTAAGGCCCAGCAGCGCGGTGGCGGTTCCGGCACAGGCCAGATAAATGGTGATGGTACGCACGGGGCCGAGGCGGTCCGTAAGCACCCCGCCCACCAGGGCCATGAAGACGCTGGAAATTCGGGAGACGGAGACCAGTTCGTTGGCGACTTCACGCGCCATGCCGTGGTCGTGCACCAGGAAAAGAGGCGTCATGCCGTAGGTGCCCAAAGCCACGCCCACGGCCAGACTCACCAGCAGGGTGAACAGCCAGAAAATGGGCCGCACAACAATTTGCCGGGCCGTTGCAATGTTTGGCGGACTGCCCTTGAAATCGCCGCCGCGGGCAAAAAGAAAGAAGAGCGTGCCCATGGCTACCAGGGCCACCCCAATGGCCGAAGGCCCCAGCCGCCACGTGTCCAGCCACAGGACCAGTTCAGCCAGCAGCGGTGTAAGCACAAAGGCGGAATTGGGAGCGCACTCGTGCACGGAAAGCGCCTTGCCCCAATGTTTCTGTGGTGCCAGACAGGTGATGTAAGCAATGGCCGAGGGCAGATACAGGCCGACGCCCATGCCCGCGCCAAACAGCCACATGCGGAACGCTCCCACGCTGTACGCATGTCCCGCTCCCCACAGGCTGACACCCATGAGCAGAGTCGCCAGCCAGATGGTCCGCTTGTGGTTGACGGCCGCGGCCACAAACCCGGAAAGCAGCACGGAAAGGCCCGCACCCAGCGCAATGAGCAAAAACAGCCCGCCAGACTGGGTATGGCTGATGCCCAGCTCTGTTTGAATGTCCACCATGAGCGGGCCGATGATGATCCGCCCCATGAACAGCAGCAGAAAAATAAACGCAATGAAGACCACGCCGGGAAGCGCGCTCCGGAAACTCGCCCTGTCCTGCTTATTCTGGCCGTCCAGATTATCGGGGCTATCCAGATTATCGGGGCTATCCAGATTATCCGGGCCGTCAGGCGTATTCTGGGAATGGAAAGTTGAATCGGGTTGCACATTGTCGTGCTAGATGAGCCCATTGGCTTTGGCAAGCGAATAATCCATAAAACTTGAACAGTAGTCATGTTACGGGTATGTAGTGAGCCTATGAAAAGCTATCCACCATGCCTTCTGGCAGCCATCACATTGTGTTTTCTGCTGTTTCCCGGCGCTTTGTTTGCGCAAAATGCCACCGATTCCGAGGACAAGGTGGAGCGCAGCGCGGTTGGCGACCATTCCGGCTACGTGGGCAACCCGGCCCCTACCCTCGTCGTTCATTTGGAAAACGATACCTTTACCGGTACGGACCGCTACTACACCAATGGGGTCAAGCTGACCTGGCTTTCCAAAGACCTGGAAACCCTGAGCGACGAAGAGAACCTCCCCGGCTGGTTCAAACACTCGCTGGGCTGGCTGGACAACCTCTCGCTGGGCGAACGGCAGGCCAACGGGCCCAAGGCATGGCGAAACATAGGCATCTCTGTGGGGCAGAGTATTTTCACTCCCCAGGAGACCGACACGGAAATTCCCGATCCCGATGACCGGCCCTACGCAGGCTGGCTGTATGCCTCCTTTGCCCTGCACAGCAAAACCGAACGCAAATTGGACACTTTGGAGCTCACTTTGGGCGTGGTTGGACCGTCCGCCCTGGGCAAGGAAACCCAAAACAGCGTCCACCGCCAGATAGGCGCCAAGGAATCCGAAGGCTGGGAATACCAGCTAAAGGACGAACCCGGCATAATCCTTACCTGGATGCGCTACTACCGGGCCTTTCAGGCCGGGCTGCAGCCCGACGGCAAAGGATTTGGCGAGGACTTCATCCTGCACGGCGGCGGCTGCCTGGGCAACGTCTACACCTATGCGGCCCTCGGCGGAGAATGGCGAATAGGCTACAACCTGCCGCACGACTTCGGCACCTCGCTCATCGCACCCGGCGGCGACGTCAAGGCCCCGGCCGATCCGGCCAACGAAGCCGACTGGGGCGCGCTGGTCTTTATCGGTTTTGAAGGACGCGCCGTGGCCCGCAATATTTTTCTGGACGGCAACACCTGGCAGTCCGGCCCCCACGTCAATAAAAAACCAATGGTAGCGGACGCCAGCGTCGGCTTTTCCGTCTACTACGGCCCCATGAAGGTGACGTACATGTCGGTCTACCGCAGCAAGGAATTCGACAGCCAGCCCTACAGCGGCCAGATGTTCGGCTCCCTGAGCATGACCTATTCTTTCTGATGCATGAAAAATCCCCTGTCGCATAAAAAATGCGCAGGGAAAAAAGCATCCCGCCAATTATACGAAGAAAATATCAGATAACGAGGGAAAGGCCGGAGGTGGCGTTGCGGCCACCCGAAGCGTTGTGAAAGATTGCGTTCTGCGTGTAGCTTTCCAGGGCGCGGGAGCGTCTGGCGCCACCGCTTTGCGAGGGGGCACTGCTGCCTTGTGACGCGCCGATATAGAATTCTTCTACAGAAAACTGCGCGGCTTCGGGACCGGCAGAAGAAATCTTCGCGCCCAGGGAAGCCGGGCTTCCAGTGGTTCCTTCTTCCTTTTCAGCCTGCTCCTGTTCCTGCAGATCGTTCCGGGCCTCGGCTTCCATCTGCGAGGCCTTGGCCGCAACAATCATATCCTGGCCCGAAGGATTGGCCGGAGCCAGGGCCGCCTGGCGCACGGAACGCGCCTTGTCCTTGGTAGCCTGCGGGTCGCCCCCCACCTTGGAGGTGTCTATGGAAACCTCGCCGCCAATGGCGTACATCTGGCCGTCCGGGCCTTTCTGCAAGGTATAGCGAGGGCCGGAGGCAATGGCCGAACCGCCTGCTGCAACGTGTGCCTGCTCGTGGGAGCGGACCTCCCGGTCACGCTGCTTCAGCTCCTTGAGGTCGGCGGCCTGTTCCGCGCCCACTTCCCGGGGGGCGGACGTCTTGGCATTGGAGGTTTTTCTTCCGCCCGTTCTGCCGCGCTTTGCAGGCTCTTCCCCTTCCTGCACCTTTTGTTCGGCAACCTGAATATGGCGCGCCGTGGTCTGCTGCAATGCATCGCACATGCAGACCATCCCGCCGCATTTGGGGCAGGACTGCAAAGAAGAAAAGGTGATTCCAGAGGTATCCAGCATGGGCGTCCCAGGACAAGGTTGCCTTGTAAATAAAAATCCGCTTACGGTCCCTATCGGACACTTGGACAAAAACCTTTAGCCCCATTGAAAACTTTTTTGCATCTTTTCGAAAAAAATGGATTCCCCTGCCCCATTCGCGTAGGCTGATGCACACAATGATCGCAATTCGCGTATACAAGGCATGCCGTTTATTACGATACCAACCCCCTTGGAGGCTATCATGTCCATCAAGCAGCTTTGCCCCATCCTGATTTGCGACGATCCTGCCACGTGTGCGGATTTTTACATTCATCGTTTGGGCTTTCAAACGTCCTTCCAGAACGAAGAATACGTGGGTCTGGAGTACACGAACGGCGAGTGCCGCATAGAACTCGGACTTTTGCGTGGCTGTGCCAAAACCCCGGTGTACAGCGGCCAGGGCGTTATTTTCGGGCTGGAAGTGGAGGACGTGGACGCGGAGTACGAACGCCTCAGCGCCGAAGGCGTCACCTTTGTGCAAAGCCCCCAGGACAATCCATGGGGCGACAGAAGCTGCATTTGCATTGATCCGGCAGGCATGGCAGTCTATCTCTACCTTCCTATCGAGCCGAGTGAAGAATACAGCTCCGCGTTTGTAGACGGGAAGTAACATCGGCTTTTCCAGACAGCAGGGTTGCAAACCTTCTTCTGGCAGGCTGCAGATAAAGGCCCGATAGCTTCGGTGCTTCGAACAAAACTAATCCTCGCGTATCTACAAAATACGCGTGGCCTTGTTTTGTGCAGCACCTTGCTCTCACACTTTTCCAAGCAGCCGGAACGTTTTTTAGCGAATTATCTTGAATATCAATCTGGCAGGCTACCCGAGTTTACCGGACAGCCTGTAAGTCCCGACGCAACAAACATCACTGCGTCGGCATCCGCACCCCGTGAGCGGGGCGAACCCAAAACACGCAAGGAGGCCGCATGGCCAAGGCAAAAAAGGGCGATACCGTCAAAGTGCACTACACGGGAACGCTGGGCGACGGATCACAGTTTGACTCTTCCCAGGGACGCGATCCGCTTGAGTTCGTCGTAGGCCAGGGAATGGTTATTCCCGGCTTTGAAAACGCAGTGGACGGCCTGGAAGTGGGCGAAAGCGTCTCCGTAGCCATCCCCTGCGCCGATGCATACGGTGAGTACAACGACGAGCTTACCGGCACCATCGAGCGCGACCGTCTGCCCGACGACCTCAACCCCGAGGTAGGCATGATGCTGCAGCTTTCCGCAGAAGACGGCCAGACCCTTCAGGTGATGGTTACGGAAATGGACGAAGAAACCATCTCCGTGGACGGCAACCACCCCCTGGCCGGAAAAGACCTCAACTTCGACATTGAACTGGTGGAAATAGCCTAACTTTTTCACCATACACTTTGCTTGCCCTGCCGGAATATCCACGATATCTCGGCAGGGCATTTTTTGGTGCCCCACCTTGTGATTTTAATTTGGTTGCACTCGCAACGTATTGTCGTTATTCTCGAAACTAAATTTGGGGCAAATTCTCAGGAGCTAACATATTATGACCACCTTCAATCCCGACCGTTCCATTGGTCGCTGGATAAGCATGGCCTATCGTCTTATGACGAGAGTGCTCAACCGCGAGTTGGAACCTCTGGGTCTAAGCATCACACAGGCATTTTTTCTCATTGTTCTCTTTTTTCAGGACGGCCAATCGCAGGAAGAGCTGTCCACCATCCTCCAGATAGACAAGGCCAATACGGCAAGGGCTCTGTCCAAGCTGGAGAGCCTGGGACTCATCACCAGGGAACTCGCCCCCCACGACCGGCGGACCAAACTGGTGCAACCTACAGACAAGGCTCGCGCCATCCAGCCGAAATTCTTTAAAATATTTACCCACATGTCGGAGCACATTTCCGAACGCTTCACATCCGAAGAACAGGATATTTTTCTCCAAATGCTGGCCGAACTCGTGGACAGCCTCATTGAGCAAATCGCAGAGGCCGAGGGCAAAGAAAAATCCGACATCTGTAGAGAAATGTGCCCCAGGAAAAAGAACATCCTCTGGCACCCCTGGAGCTCCCTGGGAGACCCCGCAGCGGAATAGCTGGTTTCTCTCCCCGGCTCCACGCCCCTTCCCACCACGCCATGGTCCGTCCACTTGGGAAGTCTCGCGTTACTGTCATACCCCGGACAACTCCGGTGTTTGCTCTATTTCTACGGCCCTGCCCTTTCCGGAGGGACGCGGCTTTTGCCGTAGCTGGCAGCCCGTGACATCCCCTGCCCCTGGGCAAGCCGACGAGTGCGCCGCCCACAAAATACAGGTGTAGTGTTTATCCAGAACCACGGTCTGAAAACGAGATTTTCAGCTTCGCTCACACCGCCTCCACAATCTTCCCCATGCAAAATCGCGAAAATAGCGCCCGGCGGCCTCTGCCCATCATGTGCCATGCCACGCGGACTGTCCCATATGAGAAGAGATGCAAATTGAACGGACGCGGCACGGGGCCGAACCTTTGCATTCCGTATGTGGCTGGAATCCTGCGGGGGTTCCCGAAATAGAGAAAAACACGTACAACGCATACGTCCATCATTTCATCGGCAGGAATTCATGCACGGTTGCCCGCCTGCATGTCCGCCGATACCGGCAGGAACGCATCCGTGCCTGGACCGACCTTCCCGGTTCGGCCATTCCAGTCCGGTCATTGCCGCTCCACCGAAAGCCGGGGGAGGCGGGAAAAAGCGGAGTGCAACGCCCGCACCTTTCAAAACAGCCTGACCAACTACCAGCCAGGAATGACGCGCATGCAGTTGAATGAGCATCTGAGCAAAGTGTTGTTTGTAGAGGCCGAAATTCCCACACCGCAGGGCATTCTTTTTTCTCCGGAAAACATAGGCACACTCTGGCCCGATTTTTCGCCCCCCTGGGTTCTCAAGGCCCAGGTGCTGGCCGGTGGACGGGGCAAGGCGGGCGGCGTTCGCATTGTGGACGACAAGGACGCCTTTGTCCGCGAGGCCGGGGAAATCTTCGGTCTGCATATCAAGGGCAAGCCGGTTCCCCTGTTGCGGGTGGAACCCAAGGCGGACATTGCCGAAGAATTCTACCTTTCCTTTACCGTGGCCCGGAACAGGGAAAGCATGGTTCTGACCGTCTCGGGCAGCGGCGGCGTGGACGTGGAATCCGTGGCCGACAAATCGAAGATCAGCATCCAGAACGTGGACGTGGTCACCGGCCCCGCCCCCAGCCAGGTACGTACCGCCTTTTTCCGGCTGGGGCTGGGCAAGGAACACTTTGTCGGATTCGCCAAACTGGTGGGTACGCTGTTCAAGGCCGTGCGCAACTACGGCCTGCTGCTGGCCGAAATCAACCCTCTTGTGTTGACTTCGGACGGCCAATGGCTGGCCCTGGACGGCAAGGTGGAGATTGACGACAACGTGCGCGACATGCGCACCGAGCTGGACCGCTTTTACGAACCCCGCCACGCCTCTGCCGAGGAAACAGCCTCACGCGGCCACGGCCTGAGCTTTGTTACCCTGGACGGCTGGGTGGGGCTGCTGGCAAACGGCGCAGGCCTTGCCATGGCCACCATGGACCTGCTCAATTTTTCCGGCCTTCCGGCCGCCAACTTTCTGGACCTGGGCGGAACCGCGGACCAGAAACGCATGGAAGTGGCGCTCAAGCTCCTGTTTGGGGACAAACAGGTGCGGGCCGTGTTCATCAACCTGTTCGGCGGCATCCTTTCCTGCGAAAGCGTTGCCCTGGCCCTCAAGGAGGTCCTGGCCGGAACGCCGCCGGAAAAACCTCTGGTCGTCCGCTTTGCCGGAAACGGCGCTGCCCAAGGACGCGAGGTGCTGGACAGCCTGAAGCTGCCGGGTATCCATTCCGCCGACGACATGGGCACGGCCATGGAAATTCTCTCCGGCCTGGGGCCGCGCAAAGACAATCCGCCGGTTATCGAGATGCCGGAAATTGCAGCGCCAGAAAAAAATAATGATGCCGCACTGCCCATTGCCGGACAAGACACCGGACAGAACGCCGTCTTCGACGTGCACGGCGGGTCCAAGGTGCTGGTGCAGGGCATTACCGGCAAAGTGGCCATGCGGCACGTGGAGTACATGCAGGCATACGGCACCAATATCGTGGCCGGGGTCACACCCTTCAAGGGCGGGCAGACCTGCCTGGGCGTACCGGTCTACAACAGCGTGTACGACGCCTGCCTGGACCACGACATCGACGTGAGCATCATTTTCGTGCCTGCGGCCTTTGCCGCGGACGCCATCCTCGAAGCTGGGGACAATAATCTGCCGTGGACCATCTGCATTACCGAGGGCATCAGCCAACAGGACATGCTCTCCGTCCTGCCCCGGCTGCGCAACTCCCGCACCCGGCTTATCGGCCCCAACACACCGGGCATGATCGTTCCGGGCCAGACCAAGATAGGCATCCTGCCAGCCGATCCCTTTACCCCCGGCAACGTGGCCGTGTTCTCGCGCAGCGGCACCCTCACCTACGAGGCGTCCAGCCGCATGAGCGCGGCGGGCTTTGGGCAGAGTTTCTGCGTGGGCATAGGCGGCGATCCCTTCATTGGGCAACGATTTACAGACCTGATGGCCATGGCCCGCAACCATGAGGAAACCAAGGCCGTGCTGGTGCTGGGCGAGATCGGCGGACGGGCCGAAGAGGATTTGGCAGAATACATCGTCCGCACCCGCTTTCCCAAGCCCGTGCTGGCCTTCATAGCCGGGCAGACCGCTCCGCGCGGCAAACGGCTGGGACATGCCGGAGCCATTTTGGAAGAATCAGGCAACGGCGTGGGCGGCAAGCTGGCCCGGCTGGCAGGAGCGGGAATACATTTGTGCCGGGATCTGGAAAGCATTCCCGGCATGGTAAAAAAAGCGCTGAAACACTGAGATAACACCGCCCTTTCTTCTAGCAACACGCGATATTCCGGCCCTTCGGATCGACCATGCACTATCGATCCGAAGGGCCGTTGCAGTTGCAATTCACTCCATGCACTTCATAAAGAGCCATTGAAAGGCGCGGCCCCCAAATAAAAAACAAGAAGGCCAGCCAGGTCGGCACGGGACGTCTGCCTGAACGCTCCCCCTTCCAATTTCCGAAATCATGCTCTTTTTCAATGTTTTACGGGGATGAGTACGATGTAATGACAAATAAGTAGTGATGGTTTAGGTTGGGCCGTAATAAATCAGGAGAAAGCATGAACACCAAACAAGCTCGTATCATTATAGGCGTTGTCGTAGTGGCAATCGTCATTTCCGGGATATGGCTTTTCTCCCGCAAGGCGGAAACGCCTCCACAGGCCGTCAACGCCACGCAAAAGCCGCAGATAGCCACATCCATGCAACAAATTGCGGATAAAGCGGCTGAAACCATAGACGAAATATCGCCCGACGAGGCAACGCAAAACGGTTCGTCCGGCAATGCAACCGCCGGAGCACCCAAAACGCAGCCAGCCGCACCAGCGGTCGCAGCGAAACAAGCGCAGACCGAACCGGCTCAAAAGCAGGAAGAAACCACAGAGGAAAATGTTGAAGACGACACCATCCGCCTGTCCTTCATAGACAATCTGTCCGCATACCTCGTGGCCGGATACCAGCCGCCCAAAAGCCGGAAGAACCCCACGGAGCGCGGCAGGCTTGCCATTTCCTACAAGCAGGTCAACATGCACTATGGGCTGGACCCGTCCCTGTTCGGCAATCCGGGCGGCGCCGCAGGCCAACTGCGCAAGGCCGTTCTCGACTATGCCTTTCAACCGGGCATGCTCAAGTCGCTGTACACCCTGTACGCAGACTCCTTTGTGGACCAGATGTCCGAGCAGGCACAGACGGCCGAGCGTTCCTTCCCCACCAATGGCGGCTCCTTTGCCACCGCCCAGCTCAACGCAGCCCAAAGCGCAGAGCTGCTTACACTGTATGCCAACAGATGTTCGGATGCAGCGCGTGTCTTCAAGGTCATGGCCAAAGAGCCGGAGCTGAACGACAACGTGGAAAGATACCTGCTGGCGGCGCGTAATGTGAACACCGCCTACGAACACTTCTGGAAACGCGACCTCAAGGCCCCCTCCCAGGTGGAACTTGCCGGCAAGGAAATCAAGCAGGCCATCGTCCTTCGGGAAGAGTTGCGCTCCAAGGTCATCCAGGCGATACGCAACCGCAACAACCTGAACAACCTCTCCGACGAGCAGTTGCTGTACCTGGCGCAATGGGGCCACCGCCGCTCCATGAGCGCGCCGCAGCCTGCGAAGTCCCTGGACAACCTGTCCGAAATTCTGACGGACCTGGGCAAACGGCTCAAGGCCGAGGCCCAAAAGATAGGCGAATAGCTCTCCTTCCAAGCAGATAAAAAAAGAGGGGAGAAAGATGTTTTGTCTTTCTCCCCTCTTTTATTTGGCTATGAAAGGCTTTCCGAACGGTGTGCGAGCCTCTGGACAAGAACTTTACCTGCCAACTTGCTCCCTCGTTCTTCCTCTTTTTCTATTCAACCACCCGCCTCGGCAGGGAACGTCCTAAGACTTAAGCGCCCAAAGTGGGGGACGATACCCCCTCACGAGCTCCCCAAGACTTACAGCCTCTTTCTTTTCTTTAGGCCACCGTCGGCAGGTGGCGGAGAAAGGTGCGAGAGCAAGGCGCGAGGTATTTTTAAACGCGACGTGTACTTTTTTGGTACACAAGCGGCTTAAAAATGCCGAAGCAACGCCGCCATCGTGCCTTTATCGGCAGCCTGAAAAGCAACGCCGCTATCGTGCCTTTATCAGCAGCCTAAGAGACTAATCGGTCCAGGAGCCCCCCCCAGCCGTCAACATACGCTCGCGTATGCTCGGCGTGCACTCTTGGAGCTGTTTCTCGAAACATACACCACACACCGCGCCCGCGTTCCAGACGATGATGCCACGGGTAGCGACCAACACGTCCTCCAACGCACCGGGCGCATGGGTGACAGCCACGCCGCACCCCTTGTCCACGCCCGGAGGACCATAACCGGAAATGAACTCGATCATCATCCCGGAAAAGCTCAGGTTGCGCAGAAAAAACTGTGCTTCCTGTTCAGCCGTTCCCTCCCCCACAACCATGGAGAATACGTGGGAAGATTCGAACTCGTACCGCTCATGTCGCCGTTGTTCTTCCGACATGTGGCCCTCACAGTATCCTGTAGTGCACAGTGGGCGCAGCAATGAAGTCCGTGTGTTCAATGGCGTCCAAGGTGGCTTTCACGCTGCCCATGGGCGCTTCGTGCGTGATGAAGACCACGGGCACCACTTCCTGATCGCCGTTGCCTTTCTGGATGGCCTGGGCAATGGAGATGTCGTGCTCGGCCATGGCCGAGGCAATAGTCCCCATAACGCCCGGCCTGTCGGCCACGCTGAAACGAAAGTAATGCTGCGAAACCGCCTGTTCCGGCGGCAATATGTTGGCCGGAGGCAGCTCCGGCATGGTCCAGCCCGTGTTGTTGGGGCGGTCCTTGTCTTTGATGATGGCCATGACGTCCGAGAGCACGGCACTGCCCGTTGGCAAATCGCCCGCTCCCTGGCCGTGCAGCATGATGGGCCCCACGGCGTTGCCTTCTATGCGCACGGCATTATAGTTGCCGCCCACCCGGGCCAGCAGAAAGGTGTACTTGACCAGGGCGGGAAATACGCCCGCCTCGATGGCTCCGTCCACGTCGCGGGCCTGGCCTATGAGCTTGAGGCGGTAGCCGAACTCGCGGGCAAAGGAGATATCTTCCTTGGCCACGTTGCGGATGCCGCTTACCGGCAGATCCTCCAGGGCGTAGTGCTGCCCGAACGCCAGGCGCATAAGCAGCACCAGCTTGTGGGCCGTGTCCACACCGTCGATGTCGAAAGACGGGTCGGCTTCGGCATAGCCCAGTTCCTGAGCCTGGGCCAGGGCCGTGGAAAAATCCAGTCCATTGCTCGACATTTCGGACAAAATGTAGTTGGCCGTGCCGTTCATGATGCCGGTCAGCTTCAAGATGCGGTTGGAGGCCAGGCTCTCCTTCAGGGTCTGGATAACCGGCACCCCGCCCACGGAGCTGGCTTCGTAGTAGAGGCACAGGTTCTTTTCACGGGCCAGGGCGAAAAGCTCCTGGCCGCGTTCGGCCAGGAGCGCCTTGTTCGCCGTAACCACGTGCTTGCCCGCTTTCAGGGCAAGGGAGATGAGATCGTAGGCAGCCTCGATGCCACCCATCAGTTCCACGATGATGTCGATCTCGGGATCGTTCACCAGGTCTGCGGGGGTCGCGGTAAAGCGCACGGTGTTCTCGGGTGTACCCGATGTGGTAGTCGAAGTCGGGGTGTAAGTTCGGGTCTTGGTAAGATCGCGCACCAGAATGGTCTTGATCCTGATGTCGCAGCCCATACGCTGAATGATGCGTTCACGGTTCTCGTCGAGAATCCGCGCAAGCCCTGTTCCTACGGTGCCGAATCCGGCAATTCCGAGCACTGTGGCTTTTTTGCCCACGTTCACTATCCTCCGATAACGTTCTTCAGGTTGCGTACAGCCTGGTTGATACGCTGCCGGTTTTCAACGAGTGCGAACCGAACATGGTCGTCGCTGTATTGTCCGAAGCCCAGCCCCGGGGAAACAGCAACCTTGCACTCGCGCAGCAGCAACTTGGAAAACTCGACCGACCCGAGATGTTTGAACTGGTCGGGAATCTCGGCCCAGGCAAACATGGTCGCCTTGGGCTTGGGGATTTCCCAGCCTATACGGGCCAAGCCTTCTATCAGGGCATCGCGCCTGTCCTGATGCACATCCATGATCTCGCGCACACATTCCTGCGGGCCGTTCAGGGCCACGGAAGCGGCAATCTGGATGGGTTGAAATATGCCATAGTCCAGGTAGCTCTTGATGCGCGTCAGCGCCTGGACCATGTCTTTGTTGCCACAGCAGAACCCCACGCGCCATCCGGCCATGGAGTAGCTTTTGGTCAGGGAAAAGAACTCTACGCCCACATCCTTTGCACCCTTGGCCTGGAGAAAGCTGGGGGCTTCGTATCCGTCAAAGGTGAAATCCGCGTATGCAAAGTCGTGGATGACCCAAATGCCGTGTTCCTTGGCGAAGTCCACGATTTTCTGAAAAAAGTCCACATCCACACATTGGGTGGTGGGGTTGTGCGGGAAATTTATGACCAGCAGCTTGGGCTTGGGCCAGGTCTGACGCACAGCCATTTCCAGATCTTCAATGAAATCCCGGCCTGCGCCAATGGGAATGCGGCGCACATCCGCCCCGGCAATGATGGAGGCATAGGGGTGGATGGGATAGGACGGGTCCGGGGCAAAAACCACGTCGCCAGGCTGCAGCATAACCAGCGCCAGGTGGGAAAGCCCTTCCTTGGCGCCCATGGTGACCACGGCTTCCATGTCCGGGTCGATTTCCACTTCAAAACGGTTTGCGTACCAGTCTGCTATGGCCTTGCGCAGGCCCTTGATCCCCTTGGATGCACTGTAGCGATGGTTGACCGCCTTGCGGGACGCTTCGCACAGCTTGTCCACTATATGTTGCGGCGTGGGCATATCGGGATTGCCCATGCCCAAATCAATGACATCGTCGCCCTGGTGGCGGAGTTTCATTTTGAGCTCGTTGACCTGGGCGAACACGTACGGCGGAAGCCTGTGAACGCGGGGAAACTGGTGCATACTCGAATTCTCCTTGTGTCGAGTGGTTTGAACTCTAAATTTTATCACCCGGATTTGAAAAGAGTCAAAACCACAAAAAAAAGGATTCTATGGAAATCTTTTACTTTTCTGAAAAACACCCCTCTTGAATTTGGGAATGATGAAAACATACATCCAAGAAATACCTGCTAGAAGGCAATCGAGCAATTTTTTTCATGCATGGCCGGGAATCCGCATCCCTTCTATGTTTCCGGGCAAAGGCATTCCATGGAGGCCCGCAACGGCGGAAAAATACTTCAAAAAACCGGTCAGGGAAGAAAGGTCCGGATGATGTTGACCGGAAGATTCAGGATGTCCTTGAAGATGGAAACACCCGTTGCCTGGATGGCGCCCATGGCGCTTACCCCCACCTTTACGTCGTCCCATGGGCCGACCATGCGCACGGGTATGGTGGCCGTGTTCAGGTACTGCATGGTCAGGGTGTAATCCAGAAACTCAAGATACAGGTCGCAGAACCCCTTGCCCGAAGCGGAAAAGATGACCGGCTGGTTGATGACCAGATCGTCGCTTGTGGCAACGCCGTCCAGCACCTTGAGGGAAATGCTGGCCTTGCTGAAATGCGTCCACGGGTCCTTGCGGTCCTTGGGGCCGAGGTTTCCCTGGTCCAGAAAATTTTCCACGCTCAGTTCCGGCTGCCTGGGTGTCGAGCGGTCCGAGCCAAAGTTGTAGGCTCCGTTACCCATCTTGAGCGCACCCCAGCCAGCCAGGCTTTGCAGCAGGTCCAGGTTGGTGGGGCCGTGGCCGTTCAGGTTCAGTGAAAAGTCGGCCTTGCCGCGGATGTAATCCTTTCCGGCCATCTCTTCCAACATGCCGCCCATTTCAAAGCCACGGACCTCGGCCTGGGTGGAGAACTGCAGCTCATCGCCCAGGGCCTTGAAATACAAGGTACCCTTGACCCTGCCGCCCTTGAAAAATGCCGTCGTGTCGGTAACGGCAAGCAGGCCGTCCTTTACGGAGACCCGGCTTTGGCAATTGGTGTAGGTCATGCTGTAGATGGTCAGCTTGTCGATCTGCACTTCGCCCATAAAATCGAGCTTGCGGATCATATCCACGGGATAGACCACGGGCTCGAGCATGCCGGTGGGCGCGGGAAGATACCGGTTGTAGTTGAATTCGTTGCCCGAAAGTTTGGTCTTCACCTGGGGCCACTCGAATCCCGAAACATCCACGGTCCCTTCCAGCACGGTCTGGTCCAGCACAAAGCGCATCTCCTCCAGCCTGGTCTGAGGAGCCTTTTTGCCGTCACCGGCCTGCCAGTCGAAATCCGAGGCAAGGGCCATGTTGCGCAGGGCGGTATCGTCCTTGAGCTTGAACGTGCCCCCGCCCAAGGTTTTGATGAGCTCGCGCGGATTAAAGTCGTTGAGTGCAAAATGTCCCGAGGCCCGCAGGGGCTTTTCCCCGAACTGCAAACTGCCGGAGGCATCCAGATGCAGCCCCAGGGCCATTGCCACGGCCCGGTCCACCGTCAGTATCCGACGTTCGCCGTCCAAGGAGAACGTTCCGTTCAGCTGGGCATGCTGCGAAAAGACGCCGGTAGGGGAGGAGTCGGGAGCAGCGGACACGTTTTTCTTGCCAAGCACGTCTTTTGTGCCAGACGCGCCATTCTTGCCAGCCGCGCCATTTATCGCAACCGCCCCTTCCGGCAGATATTCAAGCTGCAGACGGCCCTTTTCCAAAGACGAGGCCCCGCAATGTGAAGGCTTGAGCCAGGCTATGGCGTCGGCTTCCAGCTTGAGGCTGCCCCGCCGGTCGTCCCCCATGTCCACGGCGGTACCGCCGCGCAGGGAAAGGTCAAAAACCGGCCTGTTCCAATCACTTTCTTTCCGCCCGGAAAAACCCAGCACCGCCGTTGTTTTCCTCAGCGGGAACAGCTCCGCGCCGCTCTTGGCATCTTTTTTACCAAGTGCTTTGGCCCGGCTTCCGTCGGAAACGGGCACAAAACGCAGCTTTGCCTGCCCCGAACTGCCGGACAGCCACTGGCCCAATGTCGCCCCTTTGCCCGAGGCGCTCACTTCGGCCCGCACCCGGCCTGCCGGAATACGGGAGGCCTGTTTTTTGCCCACCAGCTGGGCAAGCCACGGCATGGAACGGGTATCCCAATCACTGGCAAGCAGATGCAGATTCAGAACATTGCCCTGTTCCTTCCGGACCGCGCTCAGAGAAACCGTTCCCCCATGCACCTGGGCGTTGAACCGCAACTCGGCACCGGCCTCTGTGCCGGTATCCACAGCCAGGTCCAAATTGCGAACGTTCTGTCCACCCACCCGCAACTCGTCCAGCTGCACGCGCCCCTTGAACCGGGAGTCATTGCCGGAAGGCTGCAAACTGACAGCCCCGACCGTGTCCGCAGGGCAGGCCCTGCTTGGACGTTCGGCCCCCAGCGCGCCAAGGAAAACAGACAGCTTGTCCAGGTCCACACGGCGTGT
Source organism: Desulfovibrio sp. 7SRBS1 (assembly GCF_049723905.1). Lineage (NCBI taxonomy): Bacteria > Pseudomonadati > Thermodesulfobacteriota > Desulfovibrionia > Desulfovibrionales > Desulfovibrionaceae > Desulfovibrio > Desulfovibrio sp. 7SRBS1. Next base: position 2,076,285 of record NZ_JBJKFD010000001.1, read on the forward strand.
CTTGGCAAAAAATGTGACTTCCGGATGGGAAAAACTCTGCACGTCGAGATCGAGCTGCAACACGTCACCGTTCACGCCCAGGCGGGCGGAACGAGTCTTGAACGAATCATCCGTGCCTTCGAAGTCAAAAAGGGCCGAGACAGGCCGCCAGGTCTTTCCATCCGGGAGTTTGGGAATATCCAGGCCAAAGGTGGCAATGAGATCCGACGGATTGAACCGGGGGATGTCGCAGGTGCCCCGGTAGCTGTCCACCCTGCCGTTCACATTCAGGCTTGTGGTAAATATGGCGGCGTCGCCCTGGCGGGTCGTGCCGCTGCTGTTCAACGAGGTGCCCAGAATGCGCAGCTGCCCCTGCACGGACAGATCGTCTTCGAAAACCTGCATGCGCAGGGAGGACATCAGCCTGCCTTTGGCAAAATTCGCGGCCAGACGACGCACCTGGAACAGGCCGCCGTGGGCCGAAACATCCAGCGTGGCATTGCTGGCCTGCACCTTCCCGGCGCGGATATCATCCACATTGCACAGCAAATCCAGATTCAGACGACGCAGCACGTCGCGCAACGGACGGCCTCGTTCCTTTCCATACAACGGATTGCGCGGGCTCTGTGCACCCATGGCATCGGGCGCGCTCCATTTGTTCAGATCCAGGCTGTCCAGATGCAGATCCAGCGCGGTCCACGGGTCGGCCACCCATTGGGTGAACAGCGAGGCTGAAAAATCCGATCCGGCAACCGTTCCCGTGGCTTTGGAAACAGCAAGCTCCGTCCCGTTGAGGCTGAAACGGCCGAGAAGCTCCACCTCCTTATCCAGGGCTCTGGGTGGACGCATCCCCAGACGGCGCAGCAACCGGGCCGGCTTCTCCGCCTTGAGCTGAAATTCTCCGTCCACTTCCGGCACCAGGGGGAGAGAGCTGTTGCCGTTGTTTCCGGTCAGGTCTCCCAAGGCAAGCCGCCCGGCCCCGTTCAGCCCGACATGCAGTCCTTCGCTTTCCACCTTGGCCTCGCGCAGGACAAGATTGCCGCTCTGGCTGTCCCAGGCACCCGCAGCGGAAAATTCACTATCAACACTTTCTCCGGAGGCCGTGTCCAGCATGCCGGTGCTGTGCACCTGCATGTCGTCAATACGGAAATCCCGCAGCAGCCGGTCACACTTTCCCCTGCCGTCCAGGGACATCCAGCCCCTGACGGAACGCAACGGAGCGTTCTCGCCCAAGGAAACCAGATACCCGCCGTGCAGGGAAAAGATGTCGCCGCCTTCACGTTCGGTTACGGCCAGGGTTGCATTGGAAATATCCACGAACCATCCCCGGACCGCGTCGCTGTAGTGCACCCCCAGGTTATCCGCGCGCACCCCGGAAGGGGTAAAGGAAAAGGTCCAGTCCCCCACGGACGCATTGCCTGCCCCGGCAGCACCAGCCTCGGGGAGTTCGTCCGGATCGGGGGCTCCCTGTGCTTCACGGCGCAGGTTCACCTTCACATCGTCCAGCTCAATGGCCTTGAACTCCACCCGATGCGAAAACAGCGGAAACAGACGGACTTCTACCCGAGCCCTGCCCACGGACAGCAACGGAGCGGGCCCCACCCCCGAGCCCAGCACATGCGGGTTTTCTCCTTCCAGCCCGGAAAGAGTGGCGTCGTTGCACTCGAACCCGAAGGTCGGCACCAGGGAAAGCCGGACATCGCCGTCAAAAACGGCGGTACGGCCCGAAACATTGTAAATGTACTGGGACAGGGCATTCTTGAGCAGAGAAGTATTTACCAGTGCCGGGCCGAATACGACCAGCACGGTTGCCAACAGGAGTCCGCCCAGGACGGAAATAAGGGGGAAAGCGTAACGTTTTTTCATGCAGTTGCCGGAAACGGGATCATCAGTTTCCGTCCTTTTACTTGTATACGCAACTCCACGCCTTGTCATTGAAAACCGGGATCAAAACAAAGAGGGCGAATAATGCGCCCTTTCTTGCTCAAAACTGGCGCAAAAATATCCATTGCTAAAATAATTTTTGTCCCATCTATTCAAAACATGCTGAATTAAAAGAACTTTTCAAAAAAGAATTATTCTGGAATGATCTTTGCTTCAGATGAGACATCAAACTCAATCAAGGAGGAACACTATGCCAGGAATGAACGGAACAGGTCCTACAGGACAAGGTCCCATGAGCGGACGCGGAATGGGTCGTTGCGGCACAGGCATGGGCCGTTGCGGCATGGGCCGTGGGCTCGGCGGTCGCGGCCGTGGCATGGGCGGCGGAATGGGAAGCGGCATGGGCCGTGGAATGGGAATGAACCAGCAGGCCTCCCAGCCCGAAACCGAGGCTGAACTCCAGGACCGGCTGCAAAGGCTGGAACAGGAAGCCCAAGACATCCGCGAACGGCTCACCCCGCAAGAATAGTGGAAGGACCGCGACCGGAAAACCACGGTTTTCTGAGACGCACACTCGCTCTTTCCGCCCTTTATGCCGCACGCGGCATGCAACCTGACTGAATGGCCGGATCGCGCACCGGTCGCACAAGCACAGGGAACAGGCCCCATTTCGGCCGTCCCCTTCACACAAAACGCTGACCAGGGCGTCCCGCACAGCTGCGCGACGGGGCGCCTGAGTAAAAATTTTTATGAACATCGCCATCGCCAGCGGCAAGGGAGGAACCGGCAAGACCACGGTAGCCGTCAACCTCGCCCGCGCCGCCACACTTGCCGGAGATTTCGTCTGCCTTGCCGACTGTGACGTGGAAGAACCCAATGCCCACGTCTTCCTCAACCCCAGATGGGAAAAGGAAACCGAACGGCACGTTCCGGTTCCGGCCATCGACACCGAAGCCTGCACAGGGGCCGCGTGTCTCCAATGCATCACCCAATGCCGCTTCAAGGCATTGCTCTGGATGGCCGACGAAGTCATGGTTTTTCCTGAGCTTTGCCACGGATGCGGCCTGTGCGAACTGGTCTGTCCGGTCAATGCCATCTCCGAAACCACCCGGCTTATCGGCGTTACCAAGGAAGGCCGCGCGCATGGGCTTCAGGTTCATTCCGGCCTCCTGCGCATTGGCGAGGCCATGGCCCCGCCACTCATCAAGGAAGTAAAGAAACTTCCCCTGGAAATGCCGGAACATGCCTCCCGCATTCTGGACTGTCCTCCCGGCACTGCCTGCTCTGCCGTCAACTCCCTGGATGGCGCGGACTTCGCCGTGCTGGTGGCCGAGTCCACCCCCTTCGGCCTGCACGACCTCGACCTGGCCGTGCAGCTGGTACGCCATATGGAGCTGCCCTTCGGCGTGGTGCTCAACCGCGACGGCATGGGCGACGACCGGGTTCGCGAGTACTGCGCAAAAGAACACATCCCCCTGCTGGCCGCCCTGCCCCACAGCATGGAGGCTGCCTCGGTCTACTCGCGCGGTGAACTCCTCGTGGACGCCCTGCCCGAGTTCCGGGAGCATTTCACCACCCTCTGGAAAGTCATCCGTCTGGCCGCCAAAGAGGCAAAAGGAGCCGCCTCATGAAAACCATCGTCATCATCAGCGGCAAGGGCGGCACGGGTAAAACCAGTGTAACCGCCGCACTCAGCGGACTCGGCCCCAAAAAGGTCATTGCCGACTGCGACGTGGACGCCGCAGACCTGCACCTGGTGCTGAAGCCGCAAACCACCACGGCCCACGATTTCTACCAGGGCGAAACCGCATCCATCGATCCCACCGTCTGCACCCAATGCGGCCAGTGTAGAGAACATTGCCGCTTCGGGGCCATCAGCGACGACTTTGCCGTGCGCGAAGAACATTGCGAAGGCTGCGGCGTGTGCGCCTTTGTCTGCCCTGTACAGGCCGCGACCATGGCCCCCGCCCACTGCGGCTGGTGGTACACCTCGGAAACACGCTTCGGCCCCATGGTGCACGCCGCCCTGAAAATAGGCGCGGAAAACTCGGGCAAGCTCGTCACCACCGTACGCACGGAAGGAGACGCCATCGCCGAGCAGATCGGAGCCGAACTCGTGCTCGTGGACGGTTCGCCCGGCGTGGGCTGTCCGGTTATCGCCTCGCTCACCGGCGCGGACCTCGCCCTCATCGTCACCGAGCCCACCACCGCGGCAAAGCACGATTTTGAACGAGTGCTCGAACTGACGCACCATTTTAAAATTCCGGCCGCCACGGTCATCAACAAAACCGGCATCAACCCGGACGTTGAAAAGGAACTTGAAAATCTTTGCGCCAAGCAGGACATTGTTCTGGCCGGACGCCTGCCCTACGATACCGCAGTGGCCGACGCCCAGATTCACGGACGCACCATTTGCGAACACGATCCCGACGGCCTGGGCAAAAACATCCAGGCCATCTGGAACACATTGGAAAAACAACTGTAAACCAAGCCAAACAAACCATCAGGAGGACATACAATGAAAATTGCAATTCCCGTTGCCGACGGCATGCTCTGCGCGCACTTCGGCCACTGTCAGGTATTCGCCATTCTGCACATCAACGACGAGACCAAGGCTATCGAAAAGGTCGAAGCCCTTACCCCGCCGCCCCACGAACCCGGCGTAATCCCCAAGTGGCTCAATGAAGTGGGCGCCGACATGATCATCGCAGGCGGCATGGGCATGAAGGCCCAGCAGTTCTTTACCCAATTCGGCATCAAGGTCGTTGTCGGCGCACAGCCCGGCAAGCCCGAAGATATCGCACAGGCATGGCTGGATGGTAAGCTGACCACCGGCGCCAACATGTGCGACCACTAAGAGGGAAACGGGAGAGAGAAGAGAGATGCGAGGGGGACCCCCTTTTTTAAAGGGGGTCCCCCCGCGCTCCCCTTTCCAAAAATTTTTATTCTTGGGGAAAGGGTGTGTTAAAGGGAACAAAACGCTTCTTCCAGACTGCCCGTAGCCTTTTCCCCTTAGCCGCCAGCGGCCAAGGGGAAAAGGCTACGAGAACAGGGGGTCCGGGGGAGCAATGCTCCCCCGGGCAGGGCGCGGGGGCGCCGCCCCCGCTCTTCACAAGAGAAGGCCGTGTAAGTTTTGGGTCTGGCAAGGCGCTGCGAATTTCGTGAGTGAGGACAGTATTTTTATGATACGGCTCACAAAGCGAAATGAAGCAGCAACGTAACCAGACACAAAAATCACACCTCAAGTGAAGGCCGTGTAAGTTTTGGGTCTGGCAAGGCGCTGCGAATTTCGCGAGTGAGGACAGTATTTTTATGATACGGCCCACGAAGCGAAATGAAGCTGCAACGTAGCCAGACACAAAAATCACACGGCCCAGGAGGGAACATGGAAAAGATTCTCATCATAGGCTGCAAAAAAGCCATGGACGATGTGTGTATCGGGTGTTCTCGCTGTTTGGTAGGATTCAACAAACGCGCCGGAAAATTCGAGGGATACGGCGACGACGCCGAGGTCATCGGCCTGCTGAACTGTGGCGACTGTCCGGGCGCGACCATTGTGACGCGTCTTGCCCAGCTGAAGCTCTGGAACGCACCTATGGATGAAAAGCCCACAAAAATCCATCTTGGTCCGTGCATTACCGACCACTGTCCGCACAAGGACACGATTATCGCAAAGATCAAGGCCAAGGCCGGGATCGAGGTCATCGAGGGAACCCACCCGTACATGCCGGAAAATATTTTTGCCTAGATTTTCAACAACGAGACGGACCGGAAGAACAGAATGAACGCCGGTCCGAACAAGGGGGAGAACCATGCCCATTTATGAATTCACATGTGCCAAGTGCGGCGAAATGTTTGAAGAAATCGCAACATCCAGCGAAGACACCAAGCCCTGCCCCAAGTGCGGCAACCCGGACGCCGTCAAAGTCCTTTCCGCCACGGCCACCATGACGGGCAAGGACGGCATGAGCACGCCTGACGCCCATGGGCACGGCTGCTGCGGAAGCAGTCCTTCGGCCAAGGGATGCGTACCCGGCAGCTGCTGCGGCCGCGCAGGACATTAATCTCCTCGCATCTTGTACCATCCCCGGCAGGATGAGAAATCTTCCCATTCTGTCGGGGGCGTCACCTGCTGCTAGGTTGTTTTCAAAAGCCCCAGCCTGCGGCAAGGACTTTGATTGATTACAAAGTTCAATCTGCCAGGCTGCTCAAAAAGGTACGAGAGCCAAAAAAACTCACCGTTGTAAAAAAAAACTCAAGACCGACGCGTATTTTCCGATACGCGAGGGTTTGAGTTTTTTGAAACAACGACGCTATCGGGCCTTTGTCAGCAGCCTGAGCCCCTGCCTCCGGCAAGGACTATGGCCTTTGCCGTGCGCACCACATGCTGCGCAAAACCTCCCCACAACCCTCCGACACGGGCTCCACACGTCGCAGGGCACTTTTTCTTTTCCCCACCATCCAAAAAGGATATACGTTGTACTGGCTACGACGAGCGGCATCCGTTCCCAGGTAAGCACAGAGAAACCGCGAGGTTGCCATGTTCAACCGGCGCATCCGCCAGTTCATCAAACTCTTTACCCACGATATCTGGTTTGCCGATTTGGGCGGCATGGACCGGGGCGAACGCACCCTGTTCGGTTTTTTCCGGCTGCTCTACATTGTGGCCCACGGCTTTCTGCGCGATAAATGTCTGTTGCGGGCCGCGGCCCTCAGCTACACAACGGTGCTTTCCATTGCGCCGTTCCTTGCCGTTGCCTTTTCCATTTCCAAGGCCCTGGGGCTGCAAAATACCGAATACATCCGCAGCCTGCTCATGCGCGCCAGTGCGGGCCGTGCAGCCATGGTGGACCAAATCCTCACCTACGTGGATCAGACCAACGTCAAGACGCTGGGCACCCTGGGGCTGGTTATCCTGCTTTTTTCCGTCATTTCCCTGATGGGCACCATAGAAAGCGCCTTCAACGACATCTGGGGCATAAAAAAAGGCCGCCGCATGTGGCGCAAGTTCACGGACTTCTTTTCCGTCACCCTTATCTGTCCGGTCTTTGTACTGGCAGGCGTCAGCCTGACCGTCAGCCTGGAAAACGACTCCCTGGTGCAAAGCCTGCTGGACATCACCGCGTTCAACTACCTGCACCTGGGCATCATCAAAATCGCCCCGTACATTATGATCGGGCTGGCACTGACCGTGCTGTACGTGTTCATCCCCAACACCAAGGTCAAAATAGTGCCAGCCGTCGTGGGCGGAATATTCGCGGCCCTGCTCTGGCAAAGCGCGCAATGGGCCTACATCACCTACCAGATAGGGGCCAGCAACTACAACGCAATCTACGGCAGTTTCGCCCAATTCCCCTTGTTTCTGGTGTGGCTGTACATCAGCTGGAGCATTGTTCTGCTGGGATCGGAAATCGGCTACGCCATCCAGCACGCCAAATCCTTTGCCGGAGAGCTGCGGGCAGAGCATGTCAGCAGGCGGGAACGCGACCACATCGGCGTTTTGGTCATGCTGCTGATGACTGCCGACTTTGAAACGGGCAGACGCCCGGAAGGCGCATCCAACGTGGCTGCGCGGCTCAAGGTTCCGGCCGAAACCGTTGCCGGGGTTCTTGCCGACCTGCACACCAACGGCATGGTGCTGCCCCTGGAAGGCGACGACCACGCCTACGCCCTTGCCAGGGACCCGGACCAGGTCCGGCTTTTGGACATCATCCTCGCCCTGTCCAACATTCCGCCCTCGGAAAACAAGTTCATCCGCGACGACTACCTCGCTGTTTCGGACAATCTGGACAAACTTTTGCAATCTGCGGAAAAAAGCCCGGACAACCTCAGCCTCAAGGAATTCCATATTCTGACCGCGGAGCGGGAAGAAGCATCTTCCCCTCTGGCCTAATGGTGCTGGTGGCATCCCGGCAGATAGAAGAGAGTCTCATTTGCTCCCGCCCAAAAAAATGCTACCGTGCCGCCGGTTTGAAGACGACACAACAAGGGTGGGGGTATGCAGTTCGAACAGCGTGAAATCGATGGAATTCAAGTTCTCAAGGTCGTGGAAAAGCGCATCGACCTGGGCAACCACCTGGAGCTGAAGGGCGAAATCACCCGTCTTGTCCGCAAAGGCGCAAAATATCTCATACTCGACCTTGGTCTGGTTCAACTTGTGGACAGCAGCGCCCTGGGCATCATTATTCTGTGTTCACGTGGCGCCTGCGGGGAATGCCCGCTTGTTCTGTGCAACCTGCACCGCAAGATCATCAGCATTTTCAAGGCAGCCAAGCTGGAGACCCTGCTGCTTCTTGCCGACGACATTGAAAGCGCGGTGGGCAAGGTGCTGGAGCTGCAAAAAGAAGCGGGAGAAGTTGAAGACACGCCTGCAAATGTGGACGCGGAAGTGGAAACAAACGAGTCGTAAGAGAAAAAAAGCTCCGCAAGAGCCGATGTGCTACGTTGCTTTGGAGCCGGAAATATCGACCTTTTCAAAATCCATGGACAAAAGATCCATGATCAGCATCTTTCCATCCAGCGAAGCCTTTCCCGTGGTTATTATCTGCGCGACCTGACAGCACATCAAGGCCCCGACGGAATAGACACCCGGAGCCTGGGTTCCAAGGCTGTCCTCGGCGGCCGCGCTGCCTGCGCAGCGGTCCATAAACCGGGCAGGGCCTACCAAAGCCCTCGAACCACCAGATTCACCCGCATTTCCAGAATTCCCCAAATCACCAGACAGGCCAGTGCCTTGGGGCAGCACCGAGCCCACGTATCCGGTCCACCCGGCCACGGCCCCGGTAACCAAGGGAATCTTCGCCTGTTCGGCCGCTTCCTGCAAGGCCATGCGATACTCCAGCCCGCCCAGGCAATCCACCACCAGATCCGCACCGCGCAGAAAGGCACTCATTTCCTGTGTGGAAAGAAACCTATCCACCGCCTCGAAACGTACCGCAGGGTTGATGCGCGCCACGCGCTCCCTGGCAACGAACGCCTTGCTCATCCCCATGGTCCGTTCCGTGGCCAGAATCTGGCGGTTTCCATTGGAGGGGTCGAACACGTCGCCGTCCGCGCCCCGCATGTATCCCATCCCCAAACGGGCCAGCCCTTCCACCATAATGCCGCCCAACCCGCCCAAACCCACGATGCATACCGTGGCCTCCAGCATGGCGATCTGATTTTCCACGGAAAAGGCGGCATGATTGCGCTGGTAGCGCTGCGGCATGATCCCCAAACGCAGGGCCTGGGCGTCCACGTCGGCAGGGGAAAGGGAATACTCCCGGGCCAGGCGCAATGTATCCCAACCGGAGAGCAATTCCTGCGCACCTTCCTTGAAAGCTGATTGGACAATGGCGTTTACGAGGGGGGAAGTCATGCGATCCTCCGGTTCATCCTCCGCCCACGGGCGGGAAAATACCGACGCGGTCGCCCTCCACCAGCTCGCGCTTCGGCTCGGAATGCAGGTTGTTCACGAACAGCAGGGCAACTTCATCCTGATCTATGGCCAGTTCGGCAAGCAAATCCCCCAGGGTGCTCCCGCGGAAATCGTATTCGGAATCGTTTTCCGGCTGGCGGTCGGAGAGTGTGGCAAAACATTTTACTGTAATCTTCATATTTTTGCAGTTTGTGGTTTGGCAGGGTGAATTTCAAGTAAAAAAAGGGAGAGGCCTGTCGGCGCCCCTCCCTTCCATAGATTTCTGTAGAATGCGCCCCAATACGTTGACGTATCAGGCGGACAGCACATTAGAACTTAGCGGCCTGGAGTTCGTCCACGTCGATGTCCCACTTCACATTGTGCGGGGGCAGGTTTTCGCGGAAGAAACGCGGCAGTTCGTCGTCCACCTTGGTGAATCCGGCATCGCGGTTGAAGTCGTGCTCGTCTTTAAGGACCGAGGCACCCAGGCCGAGAACATCGTCCGGGGTAAAGGTCTGTCCGAAACGGGCAGTCAGCATATCGCAGATGATCTGCATGGACTCTTCCACGTCCAGCACGGCAAAGGCCACGAACAGGCAGAAACCGGCGGAGTCCACGGCTGCGGTGGCTACCTGGAGTCCCTTGGACAGTTCCACGTTGCCAGCCTTGTCCAGCCCGCTCACGTCACCGCCGCACTTCAGTATGTTCTGGCAGACCGCGTAACCGGCGGTATGGTCCGCGCCCATGGGGGTGGTGGCGTAGGTAACGCCCACGCCCTTGACCGCACGGGGATCGTAGGCGGGCAAAGCCTGGTTCTTGACCACGGCCACGCGGTCCACGCCAAAGGCTTCGCCCATGAAGCCCGCGCCGTTGCCTATGATGTTTCCCATGGCATCGTTGCTGCCGACCTTGTCCAGCAGCTTGATGGCGGCCTGGGCATCGCCCCAGGGAATGACGCCGCCTTCCATGGCCACGGCAATGGCGTTGCCCATTTCAATGGTATCCAGGCCGTATTCGTCGCACATGCGGTCCATGGTGGCGATGGCGTCCAGATCATTGATCAGGGAGTTGGGGCCCATGGCCCACAGGGTTTCGTACTCGAAACCGCTGGTAAGGTACTTGCCGTCCTTGTCCATGTAACGCTGCGAACACTGAATGACGCAGCCGGGATGACAGCCTTCTTTGACCTTGCCGCCACGCTGGGTGATGACTTCGGCCATTTTTTCGCCGGACACATCGGCGGCCTTGTCCCAATAGCCTTCGCGGAAATTCTTGGTGGGCAGCGCCCCGGCTTCGTTGATAACGTTCACCAGGATTGCCGTGCCGTAGGCGGGCAGCCCCTGCCCGGTGATGGCATGGCCGCGCAGGATTTCCACCCAGCGCTTGGCCGCCACCTTGAAAGCATCGGGATCAGCGTATTCCACACCGGCAGCGCCCTTGTCGTCGACCACCAGCGCCTTGACCCGCTTGGAGCCCATCACCGCTCCCATGCCGCCGCGGCCTGCGGAACGGGCCGGGTTGCCTTCGGGGTCGGTAAACTGGATGGTGGAGGCTTTCAGACATTTTTCACCGCCCACGCCGATAACCGCACAGGCAGCCTTGCCGCCGTACGCTTCGTCGAGCACGGTCTGATATTCGTAGTTTTTCATGCCCATGGAACCGGGAGCGTCCTCAATGGTCACGCCGTCCTTGTTCAGGCGGATGACCATGAACGGTGCGTCCCGTTCGGGCTTGTCTTCCAGGATAATTGCGCCCAAGCCCAGCTTTGCCAGCTTCTGCGAAACGATCCCCCCGGAGTTGGACTCCTTGATACCGCCTGTCAGCGGGGATTTCGCCCCCACGGAAATACGACCCGAGTTGGCCGCTCTGGTACCTGTAAGGATGCCGGGGGCGAAGACGAGCTTATTTTCTTTGGATAGGGCATGGCAGGTTGCCGGCACTTCCTTGCGGATAATCCGCGAAGTCAGGGCGCGACCGCCCAGCCCGGCATACTCTCCCATATCTTCAAAGGAATATTCCCGCGTCCTGGTGTTGATGCGAAGAATCTTGCTCATAGCGTCTCCTGTCGTTTCGGCGCCGGTTTGCATGTCCGCTTTTCTGGGGAACCATTCCCCAAGCCCAGCTTGGAAGAAACAAAAAAAACGGAAGCAAGCAGCGTTATGGGTTGTAGCTCTTTATTTTTCTCTCTATACTACAAAAAAATTAACTGTAAAGAATATATAGCTATGCCTTATTAGACATAACACAATACAACATATTATGTCTTTTTTCACATAAGACACAACAAGCCAACATACTGCATTAAAAATATATACAGAAAAATTGCAGGACGGACACCATGAAGCACATGCAATGTATTGTATCCAAAAATAACATTTCATTATTCCATCACATACTGCGGCAGGGAGTCGAATATAGTTGCCAGCTCCCCCAGAGCATCAAGGAGTTTCTTCTGACCGAGCTGGAATTGACTCCGCAGCAGGTGGAAGACGAAATAAGGACCGTCTTTCTGGACAACTCCCCGGTGGACAACCTGGAAGAAGCCCTCCTCATCCCCGACTGCGTTCTCGCACTGGGCACGGCCATGCCGGGACTGGTCGGCATCACCATGGCCTGCTCCAGCCCATTTTCCAGTTTTCGGGACGACATCAGCGCAGCCCGCCACCATGCCGCAGATTTGGCGAATTCCAGGGAACTGGGGAGTCTCCGCGTCAAACTCTTCAGCTTTGTGGCTGACATGTGCGGCAGCGGAATTCTGAAAAAAGGCGTGTTTGTTACCGAGGAAAAACTGAGGGGACTGCTGGGCGAGCTGGAAAACAATCTGGGCAGGGAGCTGGAAAAACACCTTGTTTCCCTGAGCATAGATGGTAGGACTGTTCCCGTGCGCACCTTCCTTGCGCAGGCCGGGCCGCAGCCCACGCCCCAGGGAACAAAAGAAACTCCTGCGCACAGTGCAACAGAGCTGATACGATTTACATGCCGGGAGACAACGAGCAGTGAACACCACGCCGACACAACAGGAAATTGACCAGACCATCGCCCTGGCCCGCACAGCCGCGGACCGCATTCTTGAGTTTTTCGAACCAGCCGACAGCAGGCCAGCGGATTTTCACCAGGCCGGGATTGAACGCAAAAAGGACGGAAGCCCGGTCACCCTGGCGGACAAGGGTTCCGACGCCATTCTCCGGGCAGGACTTGCCAATATATTTCCAGAAATCCACATAGTATCCGAAGAAACCGCCCTCCCCGCCCCGGATGAACGTCGCCAATGGAAAGAATTTCTGCTGGTCGATCCGCTGGACGGCACCAAGGAGTTCATTGCCGGACGCAACGAGTTCTGCATCTGCATCGGGCTGGTTCGGGACGGCCACCCGGCATGGGGTCTGATTTTTCTCCCGGTAACCGGAGACGCTTATTACGGCGGCAAGGGAGTGGGCGCATACCATCGCTTCTCCGACGGAACAACGCAGGCAATCCAATCCTCGGGACGGACCGAGGAGCAGGGACTGCGCGTACTGCTCAGCCGTTCGCATCCCTCGTCCGGGATGGACGAAGCACTGGCGGACAGAAACATTGTGGAACGTCTGAACGTGGGCGGGGCCGTGAAGTTCTGCCGCATCGCCGACGGCACGGCCGACCTGTACCAACGCTTCAACCCCACCATGGAATGGGATACCGCAGCAGGACAGGCTATTGTGGAAGGTGCGGGCGGAAGCCTCACTGCGCTGGACGGCGGTGATTTTCCCTACAACAAGAAAAGCCTGAAGAATCCGGGGTTCATCTGCAGGGGATAAAAGCCATATCCTCCCAGGCTGCGGCCAAGGGCACGAGAGCGGCCAGGGGCACTAAAACAGCCATGACCGCGAGAGCGGCCTTGCCTCAAACGGCCCGGCCCTTCACGTATCAGAAATGACGCGGCCGCCTGAATTTTCCTCACCACTGAGAATTGTGGCTCCCACATTTTTTTGCGCAGCCAAATTGATTGAACCTTGCGGTCAATCTGCCATCCATGGTGTGGTCCAGAAAAATTTTGCAGACGGGAATGGGGTGGATCGAGAGAATATTACGGAAACTGCTTTTTCTTCTCGCAGCTCTGGATTGTCACCCGCTGGCTGCAGAAGGACATGCCCACTTCGGCAGAGACGCAACGGCCTTCGTTATCTATTGTATACGGCACGGTCACGCGGATTTTCCCCCAGGCCGGGGAAGCCAGGACCACACTGTGATATTCCGCAAAACAATAGAAATCCGACGCCTTGGAGGCATAGAAGGCATTGAACCGCAAGGCATTGTCCTTGCGTCCGATAAAATTGAAATCTCTGTAGTACTTGCAGGAAACCGCACCCAGAGCCTTCTGGCAGATGTCGCGGTAGAGGGCAGACGGATCGAATTCTTCTTCGTCCAGCGGAGGAGCGGGAAGGCGGAAAGGAAGGTCGCCGAGTTTTTCCGTGGCGTTAAGGATGTGTTCGTCCGGTTCCGGTGGATTCCCTATCGGCGGAGGCGCAGCTGTAGAACCGGTGGCGTTTTCCGCCCCGAATGCCGTCCCACAGGCTCCCAAAAGAAGCATCAGGACAATCAGACCTGCAGTTCTGCGCATGCGCATTTCCCTACTTGAGGTAAAGAAATATCTGAAACCCCACGGGCGAGTCGGTTTCGCACTGGCGTTTGCACCCGGCACACTGGTAGCTGCCTTCCTTGAAATACCAGACAGCTTTGCGAGGGCTGGGACAACCAAAGGTAGCATACACGGACGAGTCCACTGTGCCCCTGAAAAGGCGATACCCCGAGTTCCTGAGATATTTGACGAAACGCATGAATGCCGCGTCCGTTCCTTGGGTTCGGGTCGCTACTCGAAGCTGACTTCCACTGTGAAGTCGCCTGCCTCTGTAGAAAAAGGTACAGCCATTATGGGACTTTTGGACACATGCTGGATGGTGTGGTTGGTGCCCATGATAACCGTAGGCGTGGCCGCCTGAAAAACATATCCCATTTCCGAAAGGCCGCGACGGGCCTGCCCGGAAATCATGTTGGTCAGCTCACCGACGGCATCCTTCACGTCCTGTACGATATCCTCGATGTCTCCACCAAGCATGTTCTTGACGATATTGACTGCACAATCTTTTGTAAACGTAACGGAAATGGTTCCATTTTTTTCGCCGGTTATACCTATCACGCCGGTCACATCCCCACGGGCGACATTGTCCTTCTTAACAAAGGGCTTCCCAGGTACGGGAGTAATCATGGCCATTGTGGAGAGAACATCCGTGGTGGCTTTTATGAACGGCTTGGCAACATTGATATCCACTTGGGAACTCCTGGATGCTAACGCATCACCATGCTTGGCAGTAATGAGTAACTTTGGGACCGAACATGCCGGTCATAAAAATATGTCCTGCAACCTCTTTCAATTCCTCATTAACGCGGAAATGTGACGATCAACAGGCCCAGAGTTGAATAGTATATTCAACTCCCGCCCCATGGCAAGTCTGATTTGCCCGGCAAGGCACCACTTCCGCGGAGAGTACACTACATTTTTCATAGTTCGAACCGGCATCAGAAGGAAATTATAATCCTAACGTTATTGGCGTGAAACGCCGATTATGCCATACAGAAAGTTCATAAAAGGAAATGTCAGTTTTCAGGTCCGTTAATCCGGGGAGAAAATACGGCAGATGAACAAGCGAGATGTGAACAAAGGACGCAAAATCCGAGGGATCTCCATCCTGCATGTGGAAGATGACCCCATTATTCAATTGCACCTGCGCACAATTCTGGAGCCTCTTGTAGAAGTTCTCCACGCGGCAAATAACGGTGCGCAGGGGTTCAAAAAGTTTTGTGCCGAATCGCCGGATATCGTCATCACGGATATCCGCATGCCGGAAATGGACGGCATGGAAATGGCCGCCAACATCCGTTCCATGTCTCCCCACACGCCCATCGTGGTCACCAGCGCATACAACGATTCAGACTATCTGCTGCGTTCCATAGAACTGAATGTGGACAAATACATCATCAAGCCGTTCGACCAGGACGCGGTGGTCGAATTGATAACGCATATTGCCGAGTCGCTTCTTGCCGAACGAAGGCTGCAGGAAGCCAATCGTCTGAATAAATTTCTCCTGGACATCAACCCCAACTTCATCGTCACCATGGCCGATGGACAGGTCGATTACATCAACACCACCTTTCTCAAATACCTGGGCTTTGACAGCCTGGAGAGCTTTCGCCTGAGCGGCGCAGACCTCGATTCCTTTATTTTTCCCGTGGACGAGGACAACAACGAAGACCTTACGCTGGAAGGACTTTCCACTACCGAATGCTCGGGGAAAATGGTCCGGCTCAACAGCCCCGTGCCCGATTCCGGCCAGGGATATTTTCTGGTGTCCAGCAACCGGCTTCCCGACTCCGAAGTCTATGTGGTGAGCTTTACGGACATCACCCGGCTGGAAGTGGAAAAACAGAGCCTGGCCTTTCAGGCAGCCACGGACCACCTTACCGGGCTGTGCAACCGCATGACCTTCACCCGGCTGCTTGCCGAAGAAATCGGCCGGGTCAAACGCCACACCCTGACCTCCAGCCTGATCATGTTCGATTTGGACGACTTCAAACACGTCAACGATACCTTCGGCCATAACGTGGGCGACCAAGTGCTCATCGACGTCGCCGCAATCATCGGCAAAAGCATCCGCCAGGGAGATATTCTTTCACGCTGGGGCGGCGAAGAATTTCTTTTGCTCGCACCGGGGTGCGACAACGACCAGGCCCGAGGACTTGCGGAAAAACTGCGTACAGTCATGGAAGACAATTCGTTCGGAGGCCAGCCCTCGGTTACCGCCAGCTTCGGGGCCACCCGCATTCTGCCCGACGAGACGGTAACAGACCTTGTGGAGCGCGTGGACAGGGCCATGTACCGGTCGAAAACCGACGGAAAAAACCGGGTCACCGTGCTGTAGTTCCCCGAAACGACCGGTCCTCTGCTCCACTCTGGACAAAAAAACCCGACCTCAAAACAAACGCGTGTTTTTTACGGAACGCCGCAACCGCTTGAAGGCAAACGCGCCCACAACCACCCCTACTGCCAGTTCAAGCCCCAACAAAAGCATGCTCGGGTCCGTAACCGAAGACAATGAATAGATTATAGGCAGTGCACCATAATACATGAAAATAGTGGCCCAGCCGAGTGCCAGCACGCCGATGGCACGCTGCGGGGGAAATACCAACGCCCCGGCAAGCCGCACCAACAGCTTTGCCAACAGCAGGTAAAAAGCCAGACCCAGCAGTGCAGTGCCCGCAATTAAAAATATCCATTGGGGGATATGCAGCCCTTTACAGAAAAACACTATATCACTGTCGTCATGAAACATTGTTCTGGCCGGTATGTAGGACCAAAGCTGGGCCAGATTGTGCACCGCGTTCCAGAACAGAAAATAGGCCCACAGCGTGTGCCGCCGCATATCCATGGTTTTCAGAAGCCAAAGGCAGACCACGGCAAGGATAAGATTCGTCAGCGGTCCCCCTCCGCCGACAAACGCGGCCTTTATCCCCTGCCCCGAAGAAAAAAGATGGTCATAGAAGCCGCCGTCATCCACCGCATAAATTCCCTTCATAATCCAACCATGACCATAATGAATGTCGAAAATACTGCCTGTACGCACCCCCAGGCAATTTGCCCACAAAGCATGAGACCACTCGTGGAGCAACAGGGAACACACTTTGGCCACCAGATAGAACACCGTTGTTGCCAAAAGAAAATGTTCAGGCCTTTGCAGCCATACCGGAACGGTCAAATCCGGTTCTTCCCAGAAAGGCAACAAAGACAAAACGGCAAGCCCCCCGCCCCCAAAGAGTAGCAGCAAGGTATAAACGGTAGACGAACCAAATACGGCCGAAAGGTAATAGCCGCAGAAGGCCGAGACCGTCAGCAGCAGCGCCAAAGCGTGTACTCCTCTGAAATGACTACTCATCGTCTTCTCCGGTTAGATCCGCCTATCCCCCTGGATCGATCCTAGATGGTAAGGAGCAGTGTATACACAAAACAGCACTTTTTCCATTCCATTTGTCAAATTCCTTCTCCCGCGGATTATTCTTTTTGGCAAAAGACTATTTTTTAAGTGGGAAATTATGCTACACTAAAATTCCTCTTAAAGCTGCAATCGAAAAAACATTGTGTCGCGCATTCTTCTGCTATCATAGGGAGGATACCCGGTATGCGCCTGAGAACAAAGATGACACTTATGCAGATCATCTCGACAGTGGTGGCCATAGGTACTCTGAGCTGGATTTTCGTATACCAGATTACCGAGTACGCCGAAGTCGAGATGCAGACCTTCCGCTCCGACACACTTGCGGAAAAAAAGCTCCAACTTAAAGACTTCGTCCAGATGGCAACCGGAACAGTGGAAAGCTACTACAATCGTTCCCAGGATATCGAAGGACTCAAAAAGGCCAAGCTGGACGACCTGAAGCGGCTGGTGGACGCGGTCTACGGCCAGGTCAGCGCGTATTACAAGCGCAACAAGAACAGGATCTCCGAAAAAGAGCTGCTCAAGGGGCTGAACGAACTCGTTGTCCCTGCCCGATACGACGACGGCAACTACATCTGGGTGCACGACCTCGACAACATCATGCTGGCCCACCCTTCCGACAAACTTGCAGGCAAAGACGCCAGCCAGCTTACGGATAAAAAAGGAAGCCGGATCGTCAGCGACATGACCGAAGTCGCCAAGGCACACGGTTCCGGCATGACCTCATATTGGTGGGCCAAACCCGGCGAGGAGGAGCCAAAACTCAAGATTTCCTACGTGCGCCTGCTCAAGGAGGCCGGATGGATAGTGGGCACGGGCGCATGGATAGAAGACATCACCTCGGCAATGAAAGCCGAAGCGCTGCAGCAGCTTGCCAAGATGCGCCAGTCGGACGGCAACTATTTCTGGGTCAACAACCTTGAACCCAGGGTGATAATGAATCCGGCAAATCCGGCCCTCGACGGCAAACTGGTCGGCGACATGCAGGACACCAAGGGCAAATACTTTTTCCGCGCCATGGTCGACACGGTCCAATCCTCCGGACAAGGCTACGTACCCTATTACTGGACCAAACCCGGCCAAAAAGGCGACGTGCCCAAACTTTCCTTTGTGAAGCTTTTCAAGCCATGGGAATGGGTCATCGGCATGGGGGTCTACATCGACGACATCGACAAAGCCGTGCTTGCCAAGAAAAAGGCCCTCGACGCCACAGTCCAGTCCATTATCTTCATCATACTCGGCATTTCCCTCCTGTTCGTTACGGCGGGCGTGGTGGTCGGCCTGTTGGGATCACGCTCCGTCATCCGCGCCATTGGTGGCGAACCCAACGACATTGCGGAAGTGGCGGACGCCATTTCCAAGGGCGACCTGACCATTGCGGAAAACGATGAAAGCCACAGGGAGGCCACGGGCATTCTTCAGTCCATGAAGGAGATGGCGGACAACCTCAACAACGTGGTCGGCGATGTACAAAGTGCCACGGACAACCTGGCTGCCAGCAGCGAGGAGCTTTCCACCTCCTCCGAAGTGCTCTCCCAGTCCACCACGGAACAGTCCGCCTCCATAGAGGAGGTATCCTCCTCGCTGAGCCTGATTGTGGAGTCCATACACGACAATGTGAAAAACGCCGAATCCACCCGGCAAACAGCCGAAACCTCCAACCAGGAAATCCATTCGGGCGAGGCCACGGTCCGCCAGGCCATCAACGCCATGCGGAAGATTGCGGAAAAAATCGTCTTTATCGAGGAAATAGCCAGACAGACCAACCTGCTTGCCCTCAATGCCGCCATAGAAGCCGCACGGGCCGGAGAAAACGGCAAGGGATTCGCCGTGGTTGCCGCGGAAGTGCGCAAGCTGGCGGAACGCAGTGCAGCCACCGCCCAGGAGATCAACGAACTTTCCGCAACCAGTGTGGACATTGCGGAAAAAACCGGAGAACTCTTTGCCCGGATCAAACCGGAAATAGCCAGCACCACGGAACGCATCCAAAAGGTGGCCCGTCTCTGCGCCGAGCAGCAGGAAGGTGCGGTCCGGATAGAAAAGGCAGTGGCGCAGTTCAACGCCACCATCCAGCAGAATGCCGGGGCTTCCGAGGAGATGGCCGCCACATCAGAAGAGTTGGCCAGCCAGGCGGCTTCGCTGCAGGGTACGCTGCGCTATTTTACCGTGAAGAAATAAGGGATGGGAGAGTACGACGCGTCCGCGATCCCCGCGTACATGCGGGGACCGCGACGGCGTCCGAAAGGATTACAGAAGCTTCAGGTCCAGGTTGAACCGGCTGGTCCGCTTGGCCTGCGGCACCTTTTTGGGTTTGCTTTCCCTCAGGTTCACGAACAGGCTGAATCCGGCCTGCCGCAGTTTTTCCACTTCCGATGAAATATCCAACGGCCATCCAGGGTAGACCCAATGGTTCTGCCCATAGGTCCGCACCCACGCCACCTCTTTCATGGGGCTGTAGAACGGCTCCTCGGCCTTGACCTCGGCCGCCTTGGTCCGCGACACGCACAGCGGCCACATGCCGCCCGAAACAATACCCAGCGGAAGCGTGCTCTGTTTGGGCAGAGCCAGCAGGTCTTCCATGGGCAGCTCGGGGCTGACAATGGCTCCGCTGAAGCCGAGACGCCGCAGCACGTCCACGGCCTGCGGCCCGGCAATATTGCAGAACGGTCCGGCCCAGGCACGGATGTTGTCCTCGGGCTTGAACAGACCGAGTTGCCAGGGTGCGCCCAAAACAAAATTGCGGGCCTTGTTGCGCAGCAGTTCCACCAAAGTACGGCGGTACACGTCTTCCTCGTTGGGCCAGATGACCGGCGGCATCCACCACCAGATGCGGCTCACCATGGACCGCGACACGTCGCGCGCAACCATGGGACGCACCCATATGCCGGGCGCGTCGGCTATGCGCCCCTTGGGCTGGCTGCGCCAGACATCCAGGCGCACGTGACGGCTGAGCGGCTCGCAGGGAGTAAGGGGCGCGGCAGTGAAATCCGAGGCATCCTTGCCCTGGGGCGTTATGGTCGCCAGTTCATTTTCCAGACCGGCCAGAAGTTCCACAAGTTCGGGATCGCGCCGGTCGATGAGAAACACGGGGGTTCCCTTGGGCGGCAGGGCCTTTTTGGGAAAGCGCAGCTGGTAGGTTCCGCCCTTGGGCGTGTTCCTGCCCAGCTGGGCTATGCGGTGCCAGGGCTCGTCTTCGTAGCCCACGCGCAACCTGTCGCCGCGCAGCAGGGGAAGACGGGGTTTGAGCGGTGCCATGCCGTCGTTTCCCGCGCCCGTGCGTCCGGCCAGCAGGCCGGAACCGGTGTCGTCCTTGGGCGTAACAGCCGGATGCGGCTTTTGCGGAAGAAAAGAATAGTGCGTGCCCGAACGCCCCAGAGCCATGGACAGATAATCCATGGCTGCCTTTTTGCTTTCTGGGCTGTTGTTGCCGTCGCGCAGGGTGCGGTAGGCGGCAACGGTATGGTAGACGTAGTGCGCGCTCTTTTTGCGGCCTTCGATCTTCCAGCAGGTCACCTTCGGCACTTCCAGAAGCGTCTTGACCAGGAGATCCAGGGACAGGTCCCGGCAGGAAAAAAGCCGTTCCTTGTTGCCCCGGTGGGAGTACATGCGGCGGCAGGGCTGGACGCAACGTCCGCGCAGGCCGCTCTTGCCCCCAAAGTAGCTGGACCAGTAGCAGCGGCCGGAAACCGCATAGCACAAGGCTCCGTGCACGAAGAGTTCCAGGTCCATCCCTTCGGGGCATTGCTCGGCAAACTGCTTGATTTCGTCCACGTTCAGCTCGCGCGGCAAAATAACCCTGTCCACGCCCAGCTTTTCGCGGAGCATGGCCAGCCCCGCGGGATGGCTTACGTTGGCCAGGGTGGAAAGATGGATTTCCCCTTCAAAACCGGCCTGACGCGCAATGTCGATAACGCCGAGATCCTGCACGATGAGGGCATGCGGCTGGACCATGTTGTTCAACCGCTGTATGAGCCGCCCTGCCGCGTCGGCCTCGCCGGGCTTGAGCAGCACGTTCATGGGAATGTGCAGGTGTGCCCCGTGGCGCTCTGCAAGTTCGCGCAGGGCCGCCATTTCCTTAAGCGCGAAGTTGTCGGCCTGCATACGTGCGGAAAAATGTTTCAGGCCCGCGTACACCGCGTCGGCTCCGGCGGCCAAAGCCGCCAGAAATGCCTCTTTGTCACCGGCAGGGGCGAGAATTTGTGGCTTGTGATTGTTCATGTTTCTATGTGATACTTTCAGTAGAAGGACTTTGTACAGGCTAGAATACACTATCCCTGTTTTAAATGACAGGGCCCAAACACCTATACGAGATGATTATGGACCGCAACAGATGCTTTGACACAGAGGTGACCCGCAACGAGCTGATAGGTTCGGAAGAAGGCGGCCAGTTCCTCCTGGGGCTGAAAGCCGTGGGCTGGAAAACATTCAGCCCCGGACAGTTCGCCATGATACGCCCTGGCAAGATCACTTTGGATCCTGTCCTGGCCCGCCCTTTTTCCATTGCTTGGGCAAACGAGGAGGAAATTCTTTTCTTCGTCCAAAAGCTCGGCCGCGGCACCCGGCAGTTTGCAGAACTGCGTCCCGGCGACGCCGTAACCGGGTGGGGCCCGCTGGGCAGCTTTTTCGCCCGCGATCCTTCCAAGCCCACCCTGGCGCTGGCCGGAGGCATCGGCCTGGCCCCCTTTATGGGCTACGCCCGCAAATTCGGAAATCCGGACAATCTGGAACTTCTGTTGGGCCACACCCAGCCCGCAACCAACTTTCCCCTGGACTTCTTTGACGGACTCGTCAGCAAGCTGGACACCTTTTACCAGCAGACCAGGGAAGACCTGAATACATTCATCGAAATGCTGGATGAACGCATTTCCCGCTACGCCGACGGCCACGTCGTGGCCTGCGGGCCCATGCCCTTTCTCAAGACCGTGGGCAATCTGGCCACCAAGTACGGGGCCAAGGCCCAGCTCTCGCTGGAAAACAAAATGGCCTGTGGAATTGGCGCCTGCATGGGATGCGTAACAACCAACGCCAAGGGCGACCACGTCCAGGTGTGCACACGGGGTCCGGTCTTCTGGGCCACAGATCTGGATTTGGAGGCATAACCCATGGACATGCGTGTACAAATCGCCGGAGTGGAACTGAAAAACCCCGTGGTGACGGCCTCGGGAACCTTTGGCTACGGACAGGAATTCACGCCCTACGGCGACCTGAAAAAACTGGGCGGCATTTCCGTCAAGGGACTCTCCCTCAAGCCGAGGAAAGGCAATCCCATGCCCCGCCTTGTGGAAACCGCCTCCGGCATGCTCAATGCCATCGGCATCCAGAATGTGGGCGTTGAGGAATTTCTGGGCAACAAACTGCCCAAACTCCCCTGGAAGGAAACAGCCATCATCGCCAACCTCTATGCCAGCTCGGTGGAGGAATTCGGCGATCTGGCCGGTCTTTTCGCCGACGAGGAAGGCGTGGCCCTTCTGGAAGTCAACGTCTCCTGCCCCAACGTCAAAGCGGGCGGCTCGGCCTTTGGCCAGGACCCCACACTCATCCGCAAGGTCACGGAAATGGTGCGGTCCCGCAGCAAGGACAAGCCGGTCATGGTCAAGCTCAGCCCCAATGTCACGGACATCACCGTTGCGGCCCGCGCCGCAGAGGAAGGTGGCGCCCATGCCATTTCGCTGATCAACACCATCAGCGGCATGGCTGTGGACATCCGGCGCCGCAGGCCCTGTCTGGCCAATGTGGTGGGCGGACTTTCCGGTCCGGCGGTCAAACCCGTGGCCCTGCGCTGCGTGCATCAGGCCTGCAATGCGGTAACCATCCCCGCCATGGGCATGGGCGGCATCTCCTGTGCCCAGGACGCACTGGAATTCATTCTGGTGGGCGCGCACGCCATCCAGGTGGGTACGGGCAACTTTATCCGTCCCGATTTTTCCTTCCGTCTGGTGGACGAAATCGAGGCCCTGGCCGACGAACTGGGACTGTCCAACTGGGACGAGTTCCGGGGAACCCTGCAAGTTTAGCCTGCAACGGCGGAGGCACTATGCCGAGCATTGCCCAGGCCGGACGCAACGTCGTTATCGACAAACGTTCCGGCCGTTACCTCAGCTTTCCCGACGTCTGTCTCACCGACGATGGACGCCTGCTGGTGGTCTACCGGGAGTGCGACCGCCATATTGAGCCCCAATGGTCGCGCCTGCTGCTGCGTGAAAGCACAGACCTGGGCGCGACCTGGTCTGCTCCCCGCATGCTGTGCGCAACGGGCAGCCATTGTCCGCGCATCCAAAAGCTCTCGGACGGACAGATCGTCATCATGGACGACGGCAGCCGCATGCAGTTCTGGTCCGTGGACCAGGGGCGCACCTTTGCCCAGGCACCAACCAACGGCCTGGAAAAATCCATGTTCGACCGGGTGTTGCAGCTGGACCGCGACGTCTTCCTGACCACCTCCCACGACCACCGGGGACAATGCGCCGCGCCCATGGCAGGGCAGCCTCCAACGGAACAGATGGTCTACCGCAGTCAGAACCGGGGAAAATCATGGAGAGCCTACTCCATCTTGGGCCACGACGAGTGCCTCATGTATTGCGAGGCATCCATGGTCAAACTTCCCGACGGCCGCCTGCTGGCCTTGCTGCGTGAAAACAGCGGGGTGTTCGAACCCACCTATGCCCGGTTCAGTTCGGATAACGGTGCCACCTGGAGCGATCCCGTGGACACGCCCATGATCGGACACCGGCCCACTGCCCTGGTGACCAGCCAAGACAAACTGCTGACCACCTATCGCAACGTGGGGCCGGATATGGGGGTTTCCGCCTGGCTGGGTGAAGTTGACGAGCTGGGCAGATACGCCGTGCACGGCCACGTGCCGAAGCCCGAATGTCTGCACCTGATGCAGGACGGCCTGCTTCTGGAATGCACGGACAGGGAAGAAGCCCGGACCTTCTGGGCGCTCCGTCCCCTGAGCGATCCCCGCCGGGCCCACGCCAACCTTTCCTTGGACCTGACGCCCGGCATGTGTGCGGGCAATACCCTGCACCTCCACCTGGGCTGCTGGTGGCGCATCGAACCGGGCACCATCCGTCCGCTTCTGCCCCGTGCCCGGCGCAGTTCCCTGCCCGCCGGACGGGTCAACATCCGCCTGGAATACAGCCAGGGCGAAATCGCCCTCCGTATCAACGGACGGTTGCGCCGCCGCGTCCAACTGAAAAACGTGGACGTGAACGCGCGCCCCATCATTGTGGGCAATGCCGCCAGCAAACAGAAAATGGCCGAAGTTTCGTGCCGCTGGAACCTGCACGCGGCAGAACTGCACATTTCCGACCCTGGATACGGACGCGAGTATTCCTGGCAATGGACCCCGGAGATGGGCATGCCCCATGCCGAAGCCGACAGGCGCATCCTTACGCTGGCAGATCCGGCAGGAGCCTGGGGCGGAGACATGGGCTACAACGGAGTGATCGAGTTGCCTGATGGATCATTCTATTGTGTATATCATATTGCGGATGGACAGGCCCCGGACTATGACAAGGGAACGACCACCTGGGTCGAGGGAATACGCTTTGATGAAAGCGACCTGACATGACATTCCTAAGGGAGGATCAAACGTGTTGCATCGTATAGCCTGTTTTCTGGGCATCTGCCTGCTGCTCTGCTCCTGCGCGCCCAAAGAGCCCATGAGCATTTCCAAAATGCACTTCCTGTGCACGAACACCGAAGAACTCAGTTGCGGTCCAGCCGACCAGGAAACTATCTGCAGCACTGCGATCCAAGTGCTGCAAAGCGGCAAGTTCACCACGGCCGTTGAATGCGAAAAAGCCTGCGACGACGCGCTGGAAACCATGTACCGCAAGCAGGCCATGTATACCTGCGCCCATTTCAAGGCCGGGGCCGAAGACGCCTGCGCCGTGTTCTGCGAAACCAATTATCCCTAGGGTGAAGTCCGTAAAATACTGACTGTCTTCCGCGGAGAATCGTGAATCGGCAAACCCGGTTTCAGGTCGTTCGCACTGTTTCCGGAATTTCACATCGCACATGGTGGGAAGAGCCCGTCATGTGCAATGCCTCGTGTGCAGCCTGCCCTTGGGATAGTAGGAAATGCAGCACGACAACTCCGGGCGCGGCGCGGTGGCAGATTTGTCAAATTACATTTCCACGCTGCCCAGCCCCAAGTGACAGGAAGACTCGTCAAAAAACTTGCCCCACAAAAAGGGAGACGGCATTCCCAAAAAGGAGGGAGTATGAAAACCATACGCACGGCAATGTGCATTTTTTTGCTGTTCGGCTTGTGCTCCTGTGCCGATAGAGGCCCCATGAGCACTTCCACAATGCGCTTTCTGTGCATGACCCAGCCCAATGAATTCCAGGAGGAATTCGTCAGCCGCTCCCTCTGCCGAGCCGCATCCGATGCCATGGAAAACGGCAACTTTACCAGCGCGGACCAGTGCATAGATGCCTGCTACACCGCACTGGATGAAAAGGCGGGCATGGACAGGGGGATCGACCTGGCAAGGGCCACGGCCAACGCCCAGGCGGCTTGCTCCTTATATTGCCGCAGGAACTATCCCTAACCAGCCAGGGTGGGGATAACGGCGTGATGGCGGCGTTGCTGCGAAAACTGCAAATCCTCGCGTATAAAAGAATACGCGTCGGCCTTGCAGTTTTCTAGCGCCTTGCCCTCGCACCGTTCTCCCCACCCTGGGCGAAGCGGATATAGGGCGCGATAGCCGCGTTAATGTGAAGAGTTCAAATCTGCGCGGATCAAAAATACGTGTTGGGTATGCGTTCTTCTCACGACCATACTGGCTTGGGGCTCCCACATTTTTTCCCACTGCGTATGCCACGCAAAAAGGCCCGGTGCACAAGCACCGGGCCTTTTGATTTTCATCCAGCTGAAACACCGCGGCCGGTTGGCAGCGCCGGTTCAGAGCAGAGCCTTTGGCCTGCTATTTGTTCATTTCCGCCCGGGCCAGCACTTTGGCGACCACGCTGCGCAGCACATCCTGGAGCGATTCCTCCAGAATATCGCGCACGGCGGACTTGCCGGGCATCACGGTGCGGTCAACATTGCCTTCCACGGTATCCGTGGCAATCACCTTGTTGCCCTTTTTCAAGGTCACGGTCAGCGTCAGCTGGGCATTGTAATCGGTCAGGGACTCCTGCTTCACCCACAATTTGTCCACACTGCCCATAATTACAAAATCGCTGATCGGATAATATTCCTTGTCGTGCACCAGGGTTCTGCACTGGTTGACCTGCAACTCCCTTTTCAGGGCGTTGGTAACCCACATGGAGATGTCGTCATCCGTGTAGATGCCCTCGCCGTCCGAATTTTCCCCAACCTGCGAGTCGTCGCCCTTCAGCGAAAATTCCACCACGGTAAAGCTGGCCGGACAGCTGTCTGCCGGACCGGTGACGGTGTTGTACATGAGTTTGGGATTGGCGGAACCGCCGCACCCGGCCAGGGCCAAACAAGCCAGAATTCCGACACACAGCGCTGTTGCGCGGATAATCTTCACGGTAAACTCCTTACATGCAAAATATGCACGGATGTCTGAAAACGCACACAACGTTTTCCCGACCTTATCCTCTTGTTCAGCCTTTAGGTATCAGAGAGCGGACGGATTTTATAGCCCCATGAAAAAGTCCCGTATTTCCCAGCCTTGCGGCGGGTTCCCTTTTTTCCAAGAAAAAAAATTTTTTTTCTTACTTCCCAGAGTGGATATGAGGTATTATAGAAAGAAGTCAGCGATTCATACCAAAAAGGTAGAAAATACCCACGGAGGTTACCATGTGGGACTATACAGACAAGGTTAAGGAACATTTCCTCTCCCCCCGCAACGTGGGGGAACTCGAAGATGCCAATGCAATTGGCGAAGTCGGCAGCCTGGCCTGCGGCGACGCCCTCAAGCTGTTTCTCAAGGTGAACGAAAACGAAGTCATCCAGGATGCGCGCTTCCAGACCTTTGGCTGTGCCAGCGCCATTGCCTCCTCCTCCGCC
Source organism: Desulfovibrio sp. 7SRBS1 (assembly GCF_049723905.1). Lineage (NCBI taxonomy): Bacteria > Pseudomonadati > Thermodesulfobacteriota > Desulfovibrionia > Desulfovibrionales > Desulfovibrionaceae > Desulfovibrio > Desulfovibrio sp. 7SRBS1. The sequence goes on from NZ_JBJKFD010000001.1 coordinate 2,103,559, forward strand.
CTTACCGAAATGATCAAGGGCATGACGCTCGAAGAGGCTTCGAAAGTCACCAACAAGGACATCACCGAATATCTCGGCGGCCTGCCCAAGGAAAAGATGCACTGCTCGGTCATGGGGCAGGAAGCTCTGGAAGCTGCCATCAAGAATTACCGTGGCGAAACCGTGGAAGCGCACGACCACGCCGAAGGCAAGCTGGTCTGCAAGTGCTTTGGCGTAACCGACCTGCAGATTCTACGGGCCATTGAGGAAAACGGGCTGACCACGGTGGAGGAAGTCACCAACTTCACCAAGGCCGGAGGCGGCTGTGGCGAATGCGTGCCGGAAATAGAGCGGCTGCTGGCCCAGGCCCAGGGCAAGCCCCCTGTAGCCGAATGCAAGGACCGCAAGCTCAGCAATCTGGAACGCATGCGCCTTGTCGACGACCTGATAACCAGGGAAATCCGCCCCAGCCTGCAAAAGGACGGCGGCGACATAGAGCTGGTGGACATCGAAGGGGCCAAGGTCAAGGTCGCCCTGCGCGGGGCCTGCACCACCTGCCGCATGAGCCAGATAACGCTGAAGGATTTTGTTGAACACCGCCTGCGCGAAGCCGTGGACGAAAATATCGTCGTCGAGGAGGTCAGATAATGCAGCCGATATATCTGGACAACAACGCCACCACACGCACCGCTCCGGAAGTTCTGGAGGAAATGCTCCCCTTTCTGGGCGAACTGTACGGCAATCCCTCCAGCATGCACTCCTTTGGCGGGCAGGTCGGCAAATATCTGGACACGGCCCGTGAACGCGCCGCCCAAACCCTGGGCTGCCATCCGCAGGAAATCATCTTTACCTCGTGCGGTTCGGAAAGCGACAACACGGCCATCCACTCGGCCCTCGCCTCCCAGCCGGAAAAACGCCACCTCGTCACCACCAGGGTGGAGCACCCGGCTGTTTTGTCCGTGGCAAAGCACCTGGAGGAAAACGGTTTTGACGTGACCTATCTGGGCGTGGATTCCAAGGGACGGTTGGACCTGGACGAACTGCGTGACAGCCTGCGCAAGGATACGGCCCTGGTCTCGGTTATGACCGCCAACAACGAGACCGGAACCATCTTCCCCATCCATGAGGTTGCGGAAATCGTCAAGGAAAAGGGAATCCTGCTGCATACGGACGCGGTTCAGGCCGTGGGCAAGCTGCCGCTGAACATGGCCGACCTGCCCGTGGACTTTCTGGCCCTGTCCGGCCACAAGCTGCACGCGCCCAAGGGCGTCGGCGTTTTGTACGTGCGCAAGGGCACGCGTTTCCGCCCGTTCCTCATCGGCGGGCACCAGGAACGCGGACGCCGGGCCGGTACCGAGAACATCGCCTCCATCGTGGGCCTGGGCAAGGCCCTGGAAATGGCCGGGCAGAACATTGCCGAGGAAAACACCCGCGTAAAGGCACTGCGCGACAGGCTGCAGGACGGACTGCTCAAGGCCATCGACCTCTCCATTGTCAACGGAGACGAAGACTCCCGCCTGCCCAACACCCTGTCCATCGCCTTCAAGCACATCGAGGGCGAAGCCATTCTGCTGCTCATGGACCAGTACGCCATCTGCGCTTCGTCCGGTTCGGCCTGCACCTCCGGTTCTTTGGAGCCGTCGCACGTGCTCCGCGCCATGGGCGTACCGTTCACCTATGCCCACGGGTCCGTGCGTTTCTCCCTTTCCCGCTATACAACAGACGAGGAAATAGATACGGTTATTGATAAATTGCCTCCCATTGTGGAGCGGTTGCGCGCCATGTCCCCATTCCGGGACACGGACGCAGAAAAGCCCGCCTGCACCTGTTGAGACAAACACTGCAGCGTTTCCCGGCCCGGCTTGTGCACAGTGCACCGGCCGGGCCGAGGGGACTTTAAGGCTTTTTTGACGTTTTTTCGGGTCCACTCGACCCCGCACCGCCCGCAATGAACACGGCGTTACCTATTTCAGGAGAAGAATATGGCCATTCACGAAAACATGTTGGAGTTGGTCGGCAAGACCCCCCTGGTCCGCCTCGGGCGTCTCGCCGTTGGTTGTAGCGCAGACGTAGTGGCCAAACTGGAATGTATGAACCCGTGTTCATCCGTTAAGGACCGCATCGGCAAAAGCATGATAGAAGCTGCGGAAAAAGCCGGTATACTCAACCCGGATACGCTGGTTGTGGAACCCACAAGCGGCAATACCGGCATTGGCCTTGCCCTGGCATGTGCCATCAAGGGATACCGCCTTATCCTGACCATGCCCGAGAGCATGAGTATAGAACGCCGCATGCTCCTGGCCGGACTGGGAGCCGAGCTGGTGCTGACACCGGCCTCGGAAGGCATGGAAGGAGCGGTACGCAAGGCCGAGGAAATCGTTGCCGAATCCGGCAATGCCTTCATGCCTCAGCAGTTCGAAAACCCGGCCAACCCGGCCACGCACGAAAATACCACTGCCGTTGAAATCTGGGAAGATACAGACGGAAAGGTGGACGTTTTCGTGGCCGGAGTGGGAACGGGCGGCACCGTGAGCGGTGTGGGCAGGGAACTCAAGCGTCGCAATCCCGACGTGCACATCGTGGCCGTGGAGCCCGAAGAGTCGCCCCTGCTGTCCAAAGGTGCGGCAGGCCCCCATCCCATCCAGGGCATCGGGGCCAACTTCGTGCCCGGCAACCTGGACCGCTCCGTGGTGGACGAGATAATGCCTGTGGGCGGCGACGATGCCTTCCGCACGGCCCGCGACCTGATGCGCAAAGAGGGCATCCTGTGCGGAATCTCGTCGGGTGCCAATGCCTATGCCGCTTTGAAGATAGCCCAGCGCAAGGAATTCGCGGGCAAACGGGTGGTCTTTGTCGTCTGCGATACGGGCGAACGCTATCTGAGCACGGACTTGTTCTCGCATTCCGAGTAGTCCGCCTTACACGGGCCGCATGCCGGAAAAATTCTTTCCGAATGCGGACATCACACAGATACGCGCCAAAGACTGTGGGCGCCTGGAAAACGATCGGCTGAACCGTTCGTCTCCGTATGCCGTCGCCCCACAAAGCCAACTCCAACGAAAAGGCCGGAGGGCCAAGCCCCCGGAAATAAAGATATCATGTCTCCCAAAATCAATAATTTCGACGAAATCATCAAAGAGCTGTCCAATCCCGAATCCTACGAGACAGTTTACCATCAGCCCCGCCACGACCAGCCCATGCCTTCCATCGAGGCATTGGAAGAAATTGTCAGCCGCCTCAGGGCCGTGCTTTTTCCCGGCTATTTCGGAAAATCCGATGTGTCGCCGGACACCATGGCCTACCATCTGGGCGCAAGCCTGGACAAAGTGGCCTCCATGCTCTGCGAACAAATCCGGCGCGGCCATTGCTTTTTCTGCAAGCTCAATGGCGAAGGCGATTGCAATGATTGCGACCAGCAGGCAAAACAGCTGACCGAACGTTTCATTGCCAAACTGCCGGAAATACGGCGGCTGCTGTCCACGGACGTCATGGCCGCCTTTGAAGGCGATCCGGCCAGCGTGAGCCCCGGCGAAACGATCTTCTGCTATCCGTCCATCACCGCCCTGACCCATTACCGCATCGCCCATGCCCTGCATGAGCTCAAGGTGGACCTCATCCCGCGTATCATCACGGAAATGGCCCACTCCATCACGGGTATCGACATCCACCCGGGGGCGACCATCGGCGAGTATTTCTTCATCGACCACGGCACCGGCGTGGTCATCGGCGAGACCTGCATCATCGGCAACCATGTCCGCCTGTACCAGGGCGTCACCCTTGGGGCAAAATCCTTTCCCAAAGACGAGGAAGGGCAGCTTATCAAGGGCATTGCCCGCCACCCCATTGTGGAGGACGAGGTCATCCTCTACTCCGGCGCCACCGTTCTGGGCCGCGTAACCATCGGCAAAGGAGCGGTTATCGGGGGCAACGTCTGGGTAACCCGCGACATCCCCACCGGTGCCAGGGTACTTCAGGAAAGGGCCGACTAGCGTCGGGGGATCGAGATCTGAAAACCGCGGTTTGACGACACAAAAAAAACTCGCAGTGCAGAGTCCAAAACCGTTTATACCGCCACCCCAATCTGCATGCGCACACGACAACGTATCCCATAACGCGGTAAATGAATGGCACTGGCTAGCCGTTCATTTACCGCGTATGCTTTTACGGAACTTCGGCGCACTGTGCCGCCACATGTCGCTGCACAGTGCCGCATGTCTTTGACGGGCGTCACACCAAATTCCACAAATCAGACTTCAACAAAGGAGAACCAAATGATCGACTGTGCCCTGAAAGAATACTTCATGCGCCACGGCATTTTTTCCTGGAACGAACTCATGGCTTCCGATCCGGAAAAGGCCAAAAAATTTTACGGGGAATTGTTCGGCTGGACATTTGAAGAAATGCCCATAGCCGAAGGCCCCATGGCTGGAAAGATCTATGTGGTTGCCAAGTCCGGAGACGCCATGGCCGCAGGAATCCTTCCCAAGCCGGACGGATGCGAAGCCCCCGACTATTGGGGACCGTACGTTACCGTGGACAACATTGAAGAGGCTCTGGAAAAAGTGAAAGAACTGGGTGGCGAAGTTACCGTACCCGCGACAATGATTCCCGGAGTGGGTTCCTTTTCCGTAATCCAGGACAACGCCGGAGCATACCTCATGCTCATGGAATATTCGTTCAAATAGTACTCTTGGGGCCTTGTCCGCCGGACATGGAGGCCCTTCTTATGCCATGCGCTTCATAACCCACACCCATGTCACGCTGCCCGACGGACGCAGTTACTTTCAGACGTCGCGGCGCATGCGCAAAGGATTGCCCGGCCTGCACGACAGCAGCGGGACCTGGCGGACAGCCCCCTGCGAACCGTCGCGCAGAGCCCATTGGTTGCGATTTTGGGAGATCGGCAAACTCTCCTGGTGGATATCCATCCTTTTTATGATCGGCTCTCTTCTCTTCTGCCTGGCCGGTCTGGCTGCGATTGCCCCCACACTTCCGGGCGGTCCGTATTCGTCAACCGCCTTCAATAGAGCCTATTGGCTGGGCGCAGTCTTCTTTACTCCCGCTTGCCTGCTGCAATGGCTGCAGGCCATGAATGCGGATGTGGCCGAGTACCAGGGGCCGGACACGCCACCTTCCGGCAGCAGCTGGCATTGGTGGCGCTTCCGGCCGCACAATCTCGGCTGGCTGTCCGCCGCAATACAATTTGCCGGCACCCTGCTTTTCAATGCCACCACCACAGATGCCCTTCTTCCCGGCCTCGCCTGGATGGGCGAGAACATGTTTGTCTGGACGCCGAACATGGTCGGTTCCGTTTGTTTCTTTGTTTCCAGCTGGCTGGCCTGCCGCGAAATCTACCACGGAAACATTCTGTTTCAGCCCCGCAACCTGGGCTGGTGGATTACGATGTTCAACCTGGCCGGGTCTGTTTTCTTCCTCATTTCCGCACTGCTGGCATTCTTTGCACCGGACACCGCCCATACCATGCAGCCGTTGCGCATGTGGTGGAGCAATTTTTTTACGCTGGCCGGGGCAATTTGCTTTCTTATTGCCGCCTATCTGCTGCTGCCCGAGATGTTCGAACAAGAAGACGAGGATGCCGGTCCGGCCTGCACCTGATACCCCGGAGTTTTGCTCCACGTTATCTGTATCCTGCAATTTACCCCCTTGTTTTTTCGGTTCAGGGAATACAGACGGCGCCAAACTCGCGGATCGGAAAGACTGCACCCATTTGCCTTGAATTCTCCCCTTCCCGGTGCTAGGGTCCCCCGCGCTCAACACGTTCATACCCCGCACACACCCAACGGCAATCCCGTTCCTGCTCCCGACAGCCGTTCGACATGCGGTTTGTGGACACCGTACGAACGTAAGCACAAAAATCCCTACACAAAGGAAAATCACATGCAATCGGGCAACACCACCGCCCAACCCAGCCGTGACGGATTCGCCACCGGACTGGGAGTGCTCGCGGCAACATTGGGTTCCGCCGTGGGTCTGGGCAACATCTGGAAATTCCCCTACCTCACCGGCAGCAACGGCGGGGCAACTTTTCTGTTCGTCTACCTGGCCTGCACCGTGCTGGTGGGGCTTCCGGTAATGATATCGGAACTGATGCTGGGCCGCGCAGCCCAGGCCGACGCGGTAACCACATACCAGCGTCTGGGCGGAAACAAAGGTGCCTGGGGAATCATCGGGGTATCCGGCGTTTTGGCCTCCTGCCTTATCCTGGCCTTTTACACCGATGTAGCGGGATGGGTGTTCGCCTATATTTTCAAGGCCATGTCCGGGAGTATTGTTTCCACGGACCCGAACACGACTTCGGCGGCCTTCAACAGCATGGTCAGCAATCCGATACAGTCCCTTGTGTGGCAGTGGATTGTTCTGGCAGTCGTGGCGACCATCATTATCATGGGGGTTTCCAAGGGCATCGAGAAAACCACCAAACGCCTCATGCCCGTGCTTTTTCTGTTGCTTATTATTATCTGCGTGCGCAGCCTGACCCTGCCGGGCGCTTCCAAGGGGCTGGCCTTTCTGTTTTCGCCCGACCTGTCCAAAATAAACGGCACAGCCGTACTCATTGCCATGGGGCTGGCCTTTTTCAAGCTTTCCATCGGCACCAGCACCATGACCACCTATGGCAGCTACTTCCGACGCGACCAGAACATCCCGCTTACGGCAACCCGCGTCGTGCTGGCCGACCTTACGGTTTCCCTGCTGGCGGGCATTGCCATTTTCCCGGCGGTCTTCGCTTTCGGCTTCAAGCCCGATGCCGGTCCCTCGCTGCTGTTCATTACCATTCCAGCGGTCTTCGCCTCCATGCCCATGGGCAGAATCTTCGTGGTCATCTTTTTCGTTCTGACGGCCATTGCCTCCACCGGTGCCATGCTCTCGCTCTTTGAAGTACCCGTGGCCTACCTGGCCGAACGGCACGGCATGTCGCGTCTCAAGGCTTCCGTCATGTGCGCGGTGGGGCTGGCACTGTTCGGCGCTCCGTCCACCCTGTCCAGCAACCTGATGGCCGATTTCAAAATTTTCGGTCTGAACATGTTCGACCTGTGCGACTTTGTTTCATCCAACCTGCTCATGCCCATCGGCGGCCTGTTCATCTGCTTTTTCGCCGCCTGGATATTCGGCAAGGACCGCATAGTCGAGGCGCTGTCCAACCGTGGAGCCTTGAGCAACCAGGGAATCAGCCGCGTGTACACCTTGCTGGTCGCTTTTCTGACGCCGATATTGGTCATCATTGTGCTGCTCAACGGCCTGGGCGTCTTCTAGCCCTCGGCCCACGCAACGCGCCTGCAAGATATCAAGCAAGGGAAGCTATTCGCTTCCCTTTTTTTTTGAGCAATTACCATATTCCGTATTGCGGCACCGGATAAAAAAAGATATCTTTATTCCAAATTATCCGAAATGGATCTGTAACCATGAAATTTTGCAGTGGGGGATGGGAGTGGGGATTTCCGTCGTCTCACAGGCTACTTCGCATCAGATACAACAGGCCTTCCAACCGTGGCGGCGTTGCGACAAAAGTCCATACACCGCGTCGTTCGGGGCGACCATGGAGAGTATTCTCTTGTGCCTCCGTCCCGGACAATGGCTTTCGCCCTTCATTGAAGGCGGATGGACGAAACCGGCCCGGCAGCCTTTCTGTGCACGTTTGTAGCTTTCCCTGCACTATCCATGGAATTCACGCAACGCGACAAAACCGGGTGCGGATAAGTCTTCGGCCGCGCCGGTGCAGGAAAACATTTCCTGTTGAAGCCCACCATGAACGAAGTACAAGATAACTCCGCCCATCTCTTCAGCACCGGCATTTTGTCCAGCCCGGATAACTTGCTGAGCATCACCCAGGCCATTCCCGATCCGCTGCTCATCATATCGGGCAAAGGCTTGATACTCGATGTCCTGGGAGGCCATACCCCGGAACTCTACGGGATGATACACACTTTCAAGGGCCGGATGCTGCAGGAGATTTTGCCCGCAGAAACAGCCTCGCATTACCTCTCCCTGATCCGCGAATGTCTGGACGACAGGGAGCTGAAAACGTTCGAATTCCGCCTTTCCACGGACGCCCTGTTTGCGGCTTCTTCCATACGCAGCTGTGCCGAATGCCAATGGTATGAGGCGCGCGTCCTTCCCCTTCCCAAAGGACAGGGCAGGCCCGATGCCGTCATATGGGCAATTCACAACATCACCACACACAAGATGCTCATCGACAAGCTGTCGAATCAATGCGTGCGCGACTCCCTGACCAAGCTCTACAACCGCCGCTATTTCGTCACAGTGTTTGAAAAGCAGTTCGACATCGCCCGCCGGTACGGGCAGGATTTGTCCCTGCTGATTCTGGACATCGACCACTTCAAACGCATCAACGACACCTTCGGCCATGCCGCGGGCGACGCCGCGCTCAAGGGATTCGCCGCCCAGTGTACGCCCATGTTTCGCAAAGCCGACATCTTTGCCCGCTTTGGCGGCGAGGAATTCGTCGGCCTGCTTCCCAATACAAATATCGAGGGCGCGAAAATACTGGCCGAGCGCCTGTGCCAGGCCGTGGCGAGCAATATAGTGGATGTGGGCGGATTGGGAGTGGAAATGACGGTCAGCATCGGCATGGCCACCCTGCGGCCGGAAGACGACACTGTGGACGAGGTCATGTCCCGGGCGGACCAGGCTCTGTACAAGGCCAAGGAACGCGGCCGCAACCAGGTTTGCTCCTTCTCCGACCTGGAAGAGTTGGGCGAAGCCTGAAACAAGACCAGTCCCGCATTGTTTTTCCCTGGCAGCACTCGACAACTGCCAGTTCTCTTCCTGCGCAGCTGTAGCCAGCTGGTGTGCGCCAAGGGCTTCATCACTTTCCCCTACTTTCCCTCTTTCTCTACCCGTTTTTGACCAAGACCGACCAGTCCGCATGCAAAGCCCGGCCCCCGGCAGTACAAGCTCGAAAAGTAGGGAGAAAAGGCAGAACCACCCCGTATTCTTCTCCAGGCGAGGGTTTGCATTTCTCCAAGCAACACCGTAATTTTTCCCTTCGTCACAACAGGCTCTGTAAGAATCGGTCTGTTTTTCCCAAAACTTTTTACACCAAGGATACAATCATGCCGCTCGAAGCCCTCGGGCTGGTGGCCATCAGTGTCATTCTGCTGTGGTTTGGTGCGGATTGGGTGGTGGACAGCGCCTCCGCCCTTGCCCGAAAATTCGGCATGTCCGACCTGTTCATCGGGCTGACCATCGTCGCCTTCGGGACCTCGGCCCCCGAGTTTCTGGTTTCCGGCTCCGCAGCCTTCAAAGGGCTGCCTGCCATATCCCTGTCCAACGTGGTCGGTTCCAACATCATCAATCTGGGCCTGGTCCTCGGGCTTATGGCCCTTATCCGCCCGGTATGCGGAACACGCACCGTATGTTACCGTGACGGCGGCACCCTGCTGGCCGTTTGCGTACTTGTCCCCCTGCTGGCAATGAACGGCCATGTGGGAAGATTGGAAGGTTTTCTGCTGCTGGCCCTGCTGGTGGGCTATCTGACCTTTTTGTGGAGCCGCCGGGGCTCTCTGCCCCCGGATGTTACCGAGGCTCCCACGGGCCGCGAAGCCGTATGGCAGGATTGGCCCAAGCTGCTTTTGGGTTTTGTGGGCGTTTCCGTGGGCGGGGATCTGCTTGTGGACGCAGCCAGAACCATTGCCCTGTCCGCCGGAGTATCCGAGTGGTTCATCGGCATGACCATTGTGGCTGGCGGCACATCCCTGCCCGAGCTGGTCACCTGCCTGGCCGCCTCCGTCCGGGGCCGCAACGACATGCTTTTGGGCAACCTTGTGGGCAGCAACCTGTTCAACTATCTGGGCGTGCTGGGCATAACGGCGGTCCTGCGCCCCCTGACCGTAGGCCCGGAGGCCATACCGGGAATGATTTTCCTGATCGGCATGGTGGCCGTTACCCTGTTCTTCATCCGCACGGGCTGGCGCGTCAGCCGCCTGGAAGGCGCAATCCTGGTTCTGCTGACCCTGATACGCTGGGGCATGGACTTTTCCGGGTAAGCCCGCCGGGAGCAAACTGCGGCCCAAAGAAAATTCGGCAAAGAAGCGGTCGGTTCTTCTTGTCATTTGCCGCAAGGCTGATTAGCTTATTCATCACGAAAACATTACGTACACTACAGGAGTTTATTCCAATGGCTCAATTTCAGACTTTCGGTACATCCCGCGCCAGCAGCGTTGAAGTTGTCAACGCCTTTATGCGCGGCATTTATGCCTGGATGAGCGCGGGTTTGGGCATTACCGCCCTGGTTGCCTTTTATACAGCGCGCACCCCGGCCCTGATGGAGGCCATATTCACCAACCAGATCCTGCTCATCGGGCTCATCATCGCCCAGTTTGGTCTGGTGGTGGCCATTTCCGCTGCCGTGCACCGCATGTCCGGCACCATGGCTACCGGCCTGTTTCTGCTCTACAGCGCCCTGACCGGCCTTACCTTGTCTTCCGTGCTGGTGGTCTATGCCACTTCGGACGTGTTCAAGGCATTCGTAACCGCGGCTGGCATGTTCGGAGCAATGAGCATTTACGGCCTTACCACCAAAAAGGATCTGACCTCATGGGGCAGTTTTCTGTTCATGGGGCTTATCGGCATCGTCATCGCCATGGTGGTGAACATCTTCCTGCGCAGTCCGGCCATGGACTTCGTGATTTCCGGCGTGGGCGTGCTGGTCTTTACCGGCCTTACCGCCTACGACACGCAGAAGCTCAAGGTAATGGGCGAACGCGCTCCGGCCAATGACGCTACGGCCGTACGCCGGGGCACCATTCTTGGGGCACTCACCCTGTATCTGGACTTCATCAACCTGTTCCTGATGCTGCTGCGTTTTTTCGGAGGCAACAGGGACTAGTTATACGCACGAATACTTCACACACACTTGAGAAACGCTCCTGCGGCCATAAAAATGGCTGTGGGAGCGTTTCCTTTTGGTGTGAACCATGACGTGTCGTTGTTTCGCACAACAACTCCTCGCGCAGGGAAAATGCGCATCATGCTGAATTCTTTTTTTTCTTTTGATATGGCCGACATAGACATAGGCGAACAAACTGCCGAAAGGGACGATCTGCGGCTCTGCGTAAAAAAGATGGGTGGACAGTAAAAATTCACTTTTTTTCAAAAAAAAAGCGCAACGGACTAAACTTTCCGCCGCGCCGTCCGAAGAGGTCTTCAACTGCGTTGTTGCAAACCTTTCCAGAAAAGGCCGAAGGATACTAACCGTCTCCTTCGGCCTTTTTCTTTATGCCTTGTTTGCTGGCGTACATGGCCGCATCAGCCAGTTGCAAAAGTTCGTCCAGATTATGCAGTCCGGTCTGCGACGACACACCCACGGAAGCGGAAATGCGCAGCCCGGTGTCGCGTCCGGTGCATTCGGCCACGTTGATGGCGGCAACCTCCTGCTCCAGACGCACGGCCATGGCAGCGGCTTGGCTCTCGTCCGTATCCGGACAGAGCAACACGAACTCGTCCCCTCCCAGCCGGACAAAAATATCGTAATCCCGCACCAGGTTGGAGATGCGGCGGCCAACCTCCTTCAGGATGGCGTCTCCGGCATTATGGCCCAGATTGTCGTTTACCGGTTTGAAATCGTCCAGATCAATAAACAAAAGGCTGACGGGAAATCCCTTGCGGCGGGAAAAATCGAGCAGCCTCTGGGCATGGCGTTCAAGGTACATCCGGTTGTGCACGCCGGTAAGGGGGTCGACGACGGACTGGCGCAGCAACACGTCGTGGTCGCGCACCGTAACCAAGGCGCAGGCCATGAGTTCGCAGAAATGGGAAAGAAAATCCGTGGCCTTGTCCGCGCCGTAGCGTTCGGGATCGGCCGAATACAGGCTCAGAACCCCGATGTGCCCTTGCGGATCGTATTTGTTGTCGAGCGGATGCACATAGCAGGACCCTTTTTTTTCCTTCCCGACCTCCCCCAGAAAAAATTCAGGCAGGGGCAGTTGCCCAACCGGCCCCAAATATCCTTTACCGGATAAAAGCGAGATGGCCTGCTCCAGTTCCGCGCCGGGCACGGTGCGAATGGTCCGGGAAACGAACTCGTCGCAGAGTTCGGCCCGCAGGGCCAATTCCAGGGAATCAACATCCAGATGGGATTTCAGCTCCAGCAGAAAAGCCGGGAATTCGGCCAGGGAACGCAGCCGCTGCATGTCTGCAATCAGCCGCCGGAAGCGCTCGAACACGGTCAAGGACTGGGTGTAGCAGTCCCTGGTTTCAAAAAACAGGGATTCCAGCTTGTCCGTTGTCATCTTCTGATGCCTGCAACGCTGCTCCAGAACCTTCAGCTCCCCCTGCACCATGGCGCAGTCGGCCCGTATGCGTTGCTCCAGTTCCTCAATGCGCGAGCACAGCTCCAGAACCAACCTGCTGTCGCCTTTTTGTATAGCCTGCTGGAGCTCCCAGATTGTTCGTGTGAGCTTCCCGCTGCTGCTCGCCTCGTTAAGGTTGCGTTCCATCTCCCGACCATACACGCAGTGGATAGCTTGCGGCAACTGTCATTAAAATGTCGGTTGACCAATATTCTGGTGTGGCATAAATCGTCGTAATGACAAGGGAACAATATCTACTTGAATATTTATTCAAATCAGGAATCGATACCGTGCGTCCTGATCTTGCAGTAAACCGATGTGTCCGCATTTCGGACAATTTGCTGCATATCTGTGGCCGGGTCTACGATCTCAATGCATTTGAAAAAATAGAATTACTGGGTGCCGGGCTCCAGGTCGGGGCCATGGCCCGCGAAGTGGAAGAAATCCTTGGAGACAGGCTGAGCGGTGGAGACATCATTGTGGGCGAAGGCCAAGGCCTTGACCTCAAACGTGTTGCCTGCCACGAAGCCTCGCTCCCGCTCCCCAGCGGAGAAGCATTCGCCGCCTCGGAAAATATTCTTGCCAGACTCCGGGCAGGAAACGAAAAGACACTTTTCATCGTACTTATCAGCGATGGTGCAAGCTCCCTGTTGTGCGCTCCCAGTCAGCTTCCTCTAAGCGACAGTCGGCAAACCATTCGTCTGCTTCTGGAAAAAGGTGCGAGCACCGCCCAGGTGGCCTGCGTCCGCAAACATCTTTCCCGCCTCAAGGGGGGCCTTCTTGCCCGCCGCGCCGCGCCTGCGCATTTGGAGTGTCTGGCCGTCTCCGACCTGCCGGAAGACGTTCCCGGCCTTGTCGGCGCAGGACCTACCCTCCCCGATCCAACGACCTTTGCCGATGCTTTGGAAGTGCTCTACGCCCACGGCCTTGAGGATAAAGTCCCGCCCAGCGTGCTCAGAAGGCTGACCCTTGGCAAGGCCGGCCGCCTGCCCGAAACACCCAAGCCGGGCGATCCCGTCTTTGCCCGCTGCCACACCACGGTGATTGCCGGAATGCGCCGCATGCTCAGCGCCATCACCGAAAAGGCGGCCACCATGGGGCTGGAAGTACGCCAGCTCCCGGCCATCAGCGGCAGTGCCCGCATTACTGCATGGGAACTGTCGCACCTGGCCAGCATTGCCGCAACCGGACTCAATGGTGACAGGCCCATCCTTTTCCTGACCGGCGGACAGACCACCACGGTGCAGAGCGACGGCAGCAGAAAATGGAAACATACGGACAAGAAAAATGAGCGCAACCAGGAGCTGGCCCTGGCCCTTGCCTCGGCCTTTCAAGGCAACATGCGGCTGAGCGCCCTGTGTGCTGGAACCACCGGTCTGAACGGAAGTGCCGAAACCGCCGGCGCATTTGTGGACGGAGCCACGGTAACCAGCGGCCATGGACAGGGGCTCGACGCCCGCGACTTTTTGGCCCGCAACGATTCCCACGCCTTTTTCCAAAAGGTCGGAGGACTCTTCACAACAGGCCCCACCCGCACCAATGTGGCGGATCTGGCCATGGTCCTCATCGGCAAGGCCGACAAAATCAACTTCTCCTGAGCCAACACGGTAATCGCGAGATTCAGGCGCCCATTGCCAACATCCTGTGACGCGGATACTCTGCAGTCATGTATCATATCAGGAATTTTCACCTCCCCGTACTTACTCTTCCGCTGCTTGCGGTCTGGCTGCTCTTTTCCGGCTGCACCTCCGTCCGCACCGTGGCCGACCCCGTCGATCTGACCACCCTTCCCCAACGGGCCGAGGCGTATTTTCCCCCGGAGCAGGCCTGTACCCCGCTTATGGAACCTGCCGAACAGCAGCAGATGTACCTGCGCTTTCGGGCCTATTGGTTCGGACCCTGGGAACGGGAACAGCCCGTCAGTCGCAAGTCCCTGATTCTCTGGCCGGTAACGGCATACCGCAAAAGCACCCTGTACGGGGCCAATCTGCGGCCGCTGCCGGAACACTGGCTCCACGACATGGCCGCAAAGGCGGACATGGAAGACTTCCCCAACACGCGGTTGCGGGGCATCACCGTAACCAACACCTCCCTGCGTGCCCTGCCCACGGACCAGCCCGCCTTTCTCGACCCGCACAAGGCCGGGGAAGGATTCCCCTTTGATTACATGCAGAACAGTGGAGTTTTGGCAGGCACCCCGCTGTTCCTGGCCCATACCTCGGCAGACGGCCAATGGATTTTCGCGGAAGCGCCCCAGGCTTCCGGCTGGATTCCGGCCCGTGATGTGGCTTTCGTGGACGACAGCTTTGCCGACACCTTCCGCTCCGCCCCGCTTATGGCGGTGGTCCGCGACCACTCCCCCCTGCACGACGACTTCGGACTTTTCCGGTTTCAGGCCCGCATCGGCTCTGTGTTGCCGCTTTTGACGCGCAGCGGCAGAGGCTGGGAAACCCTGCTGCCCGTCCGCAATATCTTTGGAAAGGCCGCGGCGGTTCCTGCCGTTGTGTCCGCCCCCAATGCCCGGCCTATGCCCTGGCCCCTGACAAAGGCAAACATGGCCGTGCTGTTGGATCAGATGATAGGGCAGCCCTACGGATGGGGCGGCCTGTACGGCGGAAGGGATTGCTCGGCCAGCATGCTCGATCTGTTCATCCCGTTCGGCCTGGGACTGCCGCGCAATTCCAAGGACCAGACCAACAGCGGGGAAGTCATCCGGCTGGAAGGACTGACGCCGGACCAGAAAAAAGAACAGGTGCTCGAACAGGGGCGCCCCTTCATGACCCTGCTGGGCATGCCGGGACACATCATGCTGTACCTGGGCGAATTTGAGGGAAAGGCCGTGGCCTTCCACGCCACCTGGGGCGTCAAGACCAGCGAGACCCTGCTCTGGGGACGGCACAAGGAAGGAAGGCACCTTGTGGGCAAAGGGATCATCAGTACCCTTTCCCTGGGCATGGAACTTCGCCACGCCAAAAGACCGGAAGGCGATCTCGCCTACCGTCTCACCACCATGACGCTACTCGGTTTCTGAGTCGCCCGACGGCCCAGTCATGGCCCCAGGCAGCGGCTCAGTCGGCTCCTCGAACAGCGGAAAGAGCAGCACGGCGCAGGGAGCCTTTTCCATGATGGTCATGCCCGTGTAATCCACCCTGCCCAGTGGATGGCCGGAAGGCTGATGTCCGCCGATCACGATGAGATCCACATTGGTGGACCGGGCCAGACGGCAGGCTTCCATGGCAGGGTCCGCAGGGTAGCAGAGAAATTCCACGTCCACATCAGGTGCCAGCCCCGAACGGATTTCTTTTTCAAAGCGTTCAGCGGCCTTGGAGCAGGCATTCGCACATTCCGCTTCAGATTCCCGTCCAATGCATCGATAATCCACGGCATGAAAAAGGATAAGCCGTGCCGCATGAACCCCGGCCAGCTCGGACGCTTTGCGTGCAGCCTGCAGGCTGCTGGTGGAAAACTTGAGAGGAACCAGTATACGCCGGAACATCGCACACCTCCGTTGTATACCTTTCCTTATCACGAACCCGTCCACCATGCGTAGCGTTAAATACAGCTTCATATATATTGTTTCAGCCCCGCCGTTTGCGCCTCCAAGGGGCTATTGCTCCTCTTGGGCTTCCGGTTGCAGTTCCAGCTTCCGGTACAGCGCCCTGAACTGATTATAGGTCAGCCCCAGCAGTTCCGCGGCCTTTCGCTGGTTGTACCGCGAGGTTTGCAGGGCATTGACCATCAATGTCCGCTTGAGCCGCTCCACCTGGTCGGGAAGAGAGCTTGAAAAATCAGTTTCCTTTCCAGCCCTCGCCCCTGGTCCCCCGGCTTGCTGCGCATCGGGGCAAGCATCGGGGCAAGCATCGGGGCAAATACCAACCTCCCCAGCCGGGGCTCTTTCCGCGGGGGCCTTGTCGGCATTCTCGGCATTGTCGGGACGGGGACGAAACGGTGATTTGAACGGATCAAAACCAACGTTTCGTACATCCCCTCCGCTATTGAACACGGCCCGTTCCACCACGTTTTTCAGTTCCCGGACATTTCCCGGCCAGGGGTAGGACAACAGCTGTTTTTCGGCCTGAGTGGAAAACTCGGGGCTCTGGTCCAATTCCAATTCCAGAGCCATATCCGAGGCGAACTTGCGTGCCAGCAATAAAATATCGTCCTCGCGCTGGCGCAAAGGCGGCACGGTCAGCACCAGAAAGCTGAGTCTGTCCAGCAGGTCGCGCTTGAATTTTCCATTGGCTGCCATGGACGGCAAATCCGCATTGGTCGCGCCAATGACCCGGGCGTCGGACTGGACCACCTGGCTTCCACCGACCCTTTCGAAAACACCGTACTCCACGGCCCGCAAAATCTTTTCCTGGGCTGCCAGGTCCAGGGTGGCTATTTCATCCAGAAACAGTGTTCCTTCGCAGGCAGCCTCGAATTTCCCCACGCGCCGGGCCACGGCACCGGTAAATGCGCCAGCCTCGTGCCCGAACAATTCACTTTCCAGCAGGGAGGGCGTCAGGGAGGCACAGTTGAGCGTAACCAAAGGCCCGTCCCACCGCTCGGAAAGGTAGTGCAGACGAGCCACGGCAAGCTCCTTGCCGGTGCCGCGTTCACCAATGACGAGCACGGGGCGCTGCACCCGCGCAGCGCGGGCAAGATCGTCCAGAAAGTCCAGAAACACATCACTGCGGCCCAATAATTCAATACGGGCTGGATCGAAGGGCAAATCTTGGCTCATATAAATACTCTTTGGCTAAATTAACCTATAACTATCTAAATACGCCAGTTACGTTTTTACGACAAGCTCGCATTCCACCAATATTCCAAGCAGTTGCAAAAACAACGTCATTGGCACGACTTCTGCTTTTATCCGGACAACTACAATTCATCGGAGGACGTCATGGGTATTTTTTCTCGTTTCAAAGACATCGTAACTTCCAACTTCAACCATATGCTCGACCGGGCCGAAGATCCGGAAAAGATGATACGCCTCATGATTCGCGAAATGGAAGAGACGCTGGTGGAGATCAAGTCCTCCTGCGCCGCATCCATGGCCGATCGCAAACGCATGTCCCGCGACCTGGACAATCTGCGCTCCAAGGAAGCCAAATGGGACGAACGCGCCCGTCTGGCAATGGAACGCGGGCGTGAAGACCTGGCCCGCGAAGCCCTGGTGGAAAAGAAGCGTCTGAGCACCCTGCTCGAAGAACTGGAAGCCGAACTCGCCCAGGGCGATGCCGTAGTGGAGCAGGCCCAGGAAGACATTGGCCTTTTGGAAGAAAAGCTGGCCATGGCCAAGGACAAGCAGCGTTCCCTGATCAAGCGGCACGCCAGAGCCAAGCAGCGCAAGCAGGCCCGCCAGGAAGTCCGCAAGCTGCACGACAACGAAACATTCCTGCGATTCCACCGCTACGAACAGCGCATCGAACGCATGGAGGCCGAAGCCGACGTGGAAGGCCCGCACAGCGGCCCGACCATGGAAGACGAATTCCGCCGCATGGAAGCCGACGAGGACGTGGAAAAGGAACTCCAGGACCTCAAGAAGAAAGTGGCAAACAAGGATTGATTGGGGCACAATGACGTTGCGACCGTCCGAAAGGAGGGCATGACGCCCCGCTGCCAAAGCCCCTTTCGACCTCGCCACTTCGCAAACCGACAACTACCGGCAGGCATCACATGCACGGCTTTTTTTGGCAGGAAGAATTCTGGGACATCATCAAACTGGTGATTATCTTCGCCTTCATCCTGGGCATTCTGAAATTGCGCCAGGGCTCAGGAAAAGACAAAGAGCGCGACGCCGAAGACACCAAGACAATTCAGGAACTCTACCAGGGGTTCGAGCGTATGGAAGAGCGTGTTGACTCGCTCGAAACGCTCCTCCTGGACAAGAACAAAAAGGATAAAGGCTCATGAGACGCAACAATGGGGGTCCCCGCGGTTGGAAGGTACGGAGTTGCAGGTTCGGGCGAGGTCCCGGCCAGCAGAGCTACGGTCCGGACGGAAGAACCGGGCCCTACCGGTCACGCAACGGTAAATTCCTTGGAGTGTGCCGAGGGATGTCGGAATACTACGGACTCCCTCTTCGCTGGGTACGAATCGGCGTTATTGCGGCGGCAATATTCACGGGCATCTGGCCAGCTCTCATCCTTTACGTCATTGTGGCCTTTCTGCTCAAACCGGAACCCGTTGTTCCCCTCAAAAACGAATCGGAGCAGGAATTTTACGAATCCTATGCTTCTTCCCGCGAACAGGGGCTGAGCAGACTCAAGCGCAAGTTCGACCAGTTGGACAAACGCATCCGGCGTATGGAAGACCATGTGACCAGCAAGGAATTCGAATGGGATGAGCGGTTCAACCAACGCTAGTCCCGCATTTGCCGCTTGCCGTTCAAAGCCCCCTGCCCGCGGCACACGCCAGTGCAGCAGCCATGCCCCCTATGCTGCATGAGCAAGGCGAGTTCCTTGAACACCGCATTTGCTGGTTGATCGCGCTGATGATTGTTTGAAAATTTCCCACTACCAATTCCTGCCGGGTATTCGCCTGGCAGGAATTTTTCATTGCAGAGCGCAATCTCTTGCTGAAAGCACCCAGCAACGGAAAATAAAAAAACCGACGCGCACGAGGTACACGTCGGTTGAAATCATTACAAAATGACCGCCTCCGGGAGACGTTTCAGCTCTTGGAATCCGAAATGATAATACTGGTCTTGTTCCGGCGCACACTTTCCCAGTCGCGCACGGTCCAGTTGGTCTCGGTTGTCCGGCTGGGCAGCACGGAGACTGTGCGCTGTTCACCGCCTTCGACAACCAGCACATCCACTTCTCCACCGCTCTTGCGGGCCTTGGGTGAAAAGCTGGCAGTAAAGGCGGCCGCATCCCGCACCACTTCTTCGCTCCATGACGTACCGGGCAGCTGACGCCCCAAGGCCAACGGCCCCGGATGGTCTGCCAGGCGGAACAATAAATCCGTGGGGCGGATGAATTTTTCCAGCATGTCGTTGTCGGCCTCGTTGCGGCCGATGCTCAGCCAGTGGGGGCCGCTCCAATACTGGCGTCCGGTGTTGGCCAGATCGAAATCTTCGGGAACCGGAGCGGGCATGTGGCGAAAGACGTCGAAATACCGTTTGGCCGACTCCTTTTCCGTGAGCCTGCATCCGCCAGCCGGAGCAGGAATTTCCACAAACCCGTATTCTTTGGCCAGGGCAAGCTGATCCTTCCGCCCGCGTCCCCGCATATCGCCCAGCTTTTCCCGATCTACCAGGCCGGAGAGTTCCACAGGCGTGGGGTCGATCTGGCGGGCACAGAGCGGACGCAGCAGGACGTCGCCGACCTCGGCCTCGTTGCGGATGGAATTGAGCGCGTCACGCCGCTGCGACATGGGCCGCTGGCCCACCACCTCGCCACTGATGATGAACTGCGCCCCGTATTGGGCCATCATCTGTTTGGCCCGGCGCAGCATGAGGATTTTGCAGTTGATACACGGGTTGAGAACCTTGCCGAAACCGTAAACCGGCCCGGAGCGCATCATATCTATATATTCCTGGCCCACGTCCACCTGAAGAAGCTCCACACCGTACATGCTCTGCCATTCGGCCAATAGGCCCGGGTGGCCGAAAAAAGGCGAGGTAAAGTGCAGCCCCAGGACGTCAAGCCCTTGCCGCTGAATCATACGAACGGCCAGAAGCGAGTCCAGCCCTCCGGAAAAAAGTGCTAATGCGTGGTAGGATTTTTTCATCGCCGGGAAGCTACTCATTCCCCGTCCGGCTGGCAAGCCGCAATCCGGAAGGCCGAAACGGTCCGGAGCAAGTTCTGTTTCTCCCGCAGGGTCTACGAAAAAAGGCCGCTACCTTTTCCATTTCCTGTCGAGCATATTTCTGAGGACTTTTTGCAGGGACTCCAATGTGACCGGCTTTGCAAGGTAATCGTCCATGCCCGATTGCAGAAACTTGTCCCGATCGCCCGTCATGGCGTATGCGGTCAGGGCCACAATGGGAATGCGGGCCTTTTCCTCGCCCGCCTCGCCCGAACGTATGGCCTTTGTCGCCGCAAGGCCGTCCATTATCGGCATCTGGATGTCCATGAGAATCAGGTCGAAATTCGCCTTGCGTAGAGCGTAAACAGCCTGCTCTCCATTGGTTACCGCCGTCACCCGGCAGCCGTTCCGCTCCAGATAACGGATCAGGGTCAGCAGGTTGACCCGGTCATCCTCCGCCACCAGAACATCCGCGTCTATTTGGCCATTTGCAACATCTACGGGCTCGCTGCGAAGCCTTTCCGCCGGTGTCTCATCAGGCGCCACGGCAAACGGCAGGCTTACATAAAAACTGGTCCCCTTTCCGGCCTCGCTTTCCACGGACACCGAACCTTCCATCAGCTCCACCAGGCCCCGCACAATGGACAGCCCAAGCCCTGCCCCCTGAAAACGCCGGTCCATCCCGGCTTCCGCCTGGACAAAGGTATCGAACAGTGAATTCAATTCACTGTCCTTGATGCCAATGCCCGAATCCGTAACCATGAACAGGCACTTCACCCTGTCGTCGGGAGAATACGGCAATGCGTAGACTGCGACTTCGATCTGCCCTTCCTCGGTAAATTTGGCCGCATTGCCCACAAGATTGGTCAAAATCTGCTGAACCCGCATCTGGTCGCCCATTACCCGCTGGGGCACACGGGGATCGACATGACAATACAACATCACCCCCTTGACCTCGCATACGGTTCTGAACACCTGCTCCAGCCCGTGCACCGTCTCACGGATATCAAAAGCTCCAAACAACAACTCCATCTTTCCCGCCTCCACGCGGGAGAGGTCGAGAATATCACCAAGCAGCATGGTCAGCCGTTTGGCGGATTCAATGGCGTTGTTCATATACTCGGTCTGTTCCGAATCCTTGGCTGTGGGCTGCAACAATTGCAGCATGCCCATCATACCGTTCAGCGGGGTGCGTATCTCGTGGCTCATATTTGCCAGAAATTCGGACTTGGCGCGGCTGGCCAACTCCGCATATTCCTTGGCCTGTTTCAAATCTTGTTCCACCAGCTTGCGGCGCGTAACCTCGTCGCGCAGAAGAATGTTGGCCGAAGACAGCTCCTTGGTCTGTTCCATGACGCTACGACGCAGGCGAGCCTGACGAAAGACCAGAAGATACACCACAAAGGCGAGGAGAACAGCCAGGCTTATTGACAGCCCCCGGTAGAGCAGCAGGGGCTCGGCAATCTCTTCCTTCCAACCTTGTTCGGGGATCATATACAAGGTCCACTGGCCTTCGGGGAGTTGGATGGTGCGAGCCTCCGGCTCCATACGAACGATGTCCTTATCCCCTACAAAGATGTCCCCCTCTGTATCTCCAAGGGCGAAACGTATCCCTTTGGGCGGCGGCACCAGGCCGGCCTCTTCAAGGATGGGCGGCACATCCAGCGCCATGGTCACCAGTCCCCAGAAAGTGCCATTGGAAAACACGGCCATACGGGCGACGAGCCCCAATCCGCCCTGGCGCAGTTCATACGGTCCGCTCATTGCTACCTTTTGCGTATCAACTGCACGCTGCACGGCCAGCCGTACTTGCGGACGCTTGTCGTGCAAAAGGTCGTGGCCCAGAGACGGATGGTTGGATCGCAAAGGATAGACCAGACGGTTTACCCCGTCCGGGGCAATGATGAAATTTCGTACCCCGTTTGCCGCCCGGTACAGCCCGGAAGCAAACAACGAGAACGAATCTTCCATGCAGTCGTGCGATTTACCGCGCTTTACAGCGGTCTGTACAAAGACCTTGAGCCCCTGGAGCAGAGACAGGCGACTGTTCAGGGATGTGGAAAGTCCGATGGCTGCGCTGTCCAGACACCCGTGAAGTTCTGCCTTGGAATCTCCCACCAGTACTTCTTTGTAGGTCCCCTCCAGCCAGAAAAGAAAAGCGCCCACAACCAGAAACGCCACACAGGCGAGCCCGAATGCCATGCGACGTTCTCTCCTGAGAGATTCGGCAGTACGAACGGGGTTCCCTTTGTCCAAGTGTCCCTCCCTGTGGATGACACAGTCTCAGTTTACCCACTCCCGATTTTTCCTCCACTCCCCGGTGCACGGCACTTGGGAGAAAACAACCGTATACATTTAACCCTTAATCAGCATTCTTTGTCCAGAAAGAATCAGGTCCAACCAATGCAACGAAAAAGCCTTTAAACCAATAAAATACATGCCGTCTTCGCACCATCTTCATTCCGCAACATTCTCGTAACACATCGCAGGCAATGTCTGTCCGGTCTTGCGACATCGCTCGTGAGAACAAGGTTTTCAGGGCTGTAACCGAGATTCTCTCAGCCTGTAACGTTTCTGCAACATAGGGCTTCTACCTATTATCATCGTCTCACTTAGACATTTTGTTTGATCATCCTCAGGAGGACAATTATGAAAAAACTGCTCGTACTCGCTTGTTTGCTTGTCATCGGTCTCACCGGCAATGCCTTTGCTGGCAGCAAGATCGAAATCAAGGGTTCCACAACCGTTTTCCCCATCATGCAGAAGGCCATTGAAGCATACATGGCCAAGCATCCCGATGTCTCCATCTCCCTTTCCGGCGGTGGTTCTTCCAACGGCATCAAGGCTCTCCTTGACAATACCACGGACATCGCCATGGCTTCCCGCGACATGAAGGGCAAGGAACATGACCTGGCCAAGAAAAAAGGGATTGATCCCGTCCGCCTGGTTGTCGCCCGCGACGCCGTGGCCGCCATCGTCAACCCTGCCAACCCCGTAAAGGCCCTGTCCAGCGCTCAGCTCAAAGACATCTACGCCGGCAAGATCACCAACTGGAAGGAAGTGGGCGGCAACCCCGGACGTATCGCCGTCATCTCCCGCGACAGCTCCTCCGGCACGTTTGAAACCTGGCAGCACCTGATCATGCAGAAAAAGACCAAGGTGACTCCCATGGCTCTGATGCAGGCTTCCTCCGGTGCCGTTCTCCAAACTGTGGGCAAGAACAAATATGCCATCAGCTACGACGGCCTGGGTTACGTGGACAACACCGTCAAGGCTCTCATCGTCGACGGCGTCGCTCCCACCGCTACCACAGCCAAAGACGGTTCCTACCCTGTTTCCCGTTCCCTGTTTGTTTTCACCAACGGCGCTCCCAAGGGCGAAGTCAAGAGCCTGCTCGACTTCCTGATGGGACCCGAAGGTCAGAAGCTGGTTGCCGAAGCCGGTTTCGTCCCTGTGAAGTAAGTACTCGATTCAAAGTAGTGGCACAGGAAGGGCTTCCCCATTTCCCAAAGAATGGGGAGGCCCTTTGCCAGCTAAGCACTTTTAAATTTTACAGCGGGTGTCCCAATGCGTCGCAAGACCAAGGATAAGATCATCCACATTACTTTCTTCATGATAGCGCTGGTCTCCATACTGATCCTGGCGCTCATCATGATCTTCCTTTTCATGGAAGGCTTTCCCCTTCTGCAAAAAGTTCCGGTCCTGCGCTTCCTCTTCGGAGACCAATGGTACCCGACCTATGAGCCGCCGGAATTTGGAATATTTCCCCTGATTATCGCCTCCATGTCGGTTACGGCACTGTCGTCACTGATAGCCATCCCGCTGGGCATCATGACCGCCGTATACCTGGCGGAGATAGCCAGGCCCCAGGTCCGCAGCATCGTCAAACCAGTCGTCGAGCTGCTGGCTGCCCTGCCTTCGGTCGTCATCGGTTTCTTCGGTCTGGTGGTCGTGGCCCCCTGGCTTCAGGATACCTTCGATATCTGGATAGGGCAGAACCTTTTCAATGCCTCGCTCATGCTGGCCTTCATGTCCGTCCCGACCATCTGCTCCATTTCCGAAGACGCCATCTACAGCGTGCCCCGAGAACTCAAGGAAGCCTCCCTGGCATTGGGGGCAACCCACTGGCAGACCATCGGTCGGGTCATTCTTCCCGCTTCCATCTCCGGCATCAGCACCGCCACCATTCTGGGCATGTCCCGCGCCATCGGCGAAACCATGGTCGTGTTGATGGTTGCAGGCGGCGCAGCGCTCATCCCGACATCCATTTTCGACCCGGTCCGCCCCATGCCCGCCAGCATTGCCGCGGAAATGGCCGAGGCTCCCTTCCGGAGCGACCACTACCACGCTCTTTTCGCTATCGGCATCGTATTGTTCCTGTTCACACTTCTTTTCAACATTGTGGCGGACTATATCGCCGAAAAGCACAAACAGGTCGGCGCGGCCACCCTGTAGGGCTCCGGCCGGTACGTGAGGAACTGCAACATGGCAGAATCAATAGATATGGCACAAGGATCGGGCATGGCACCCGTACAAAACGAGGTGAGGGCCACGGTGAAAAAATCTCCCAACAGTCACCGTTCGTCCCAGTGGCGCAGGCTTGTACAGACCATCATGTTCAACATGTTCCGCACGGCCGCACTGATCAACGGGCTGGCCCTGGTTATCATCTGCGCCTACCTCTTCTATCACGGAATTCCCGCCATCAGCTGGGAATTCCTGTCCGAAGCGCCGCGTGACTCCATGACCGCAGGCGGCATCTTCCCCTGTATCGTGGGCACGGTCATCCTTGGGCTCGGTTCCATGCTGGTCGCCTTTCCCCTGGGAGTGGGATCGGCCATCTATCTGCACGAATATGCCCGGCCCGGCCGCATCGTCCGGATTCTCCGCCTGGGCATCAACAACCTGGCAGGCGTTCCTTCGGTCGTGTTCGGCCTGTTCGGCCTTGGCCTGTTCGTTACCGCCTTCGGCTTCGGCGTCTCCATCCTCTCCGGCATCCTGACACTCGGCTTCCTGACCCTGCCGGTCATCATCGGCACTTCCGAAGAAGCCCTGCGCAGCGTTCCGCAGACATACCGCGAAGCCAGCCTGGGCCTGGGCGCAACCAAATTCCAGACCATCTTCCGGGTGGTCCTTCCCGCGGCACTGCCCGGCATGCTCACAGGTTCCATTCTGGGCATCAGCCGTGCCGCAGGCGAAACAGCGGCCATCATGTTCACAGCTTCCGTCTTTTTTACCCCGGAACTGCCCACCTCCTTCATGGACGACGTCATGGCCCTGCCCTACCACATTTATGTGCTGGCCACTGCCGGAACAGAAATCGAAAAGACGCGCCCGCTGCAGTACGGTACGGCCCTGGTGCTCATAGCCCTGGTTCTGGGCATGAACATGGTCACCATCTGGATTCGCGCCCGCCTGCAGAAAAAACATTAATTGCAAAGTTGCTTGAGGGAGCCGCCAAGGGCTCCCGTCTGCGATTCTCGTGCTTTTATCAGCAACAAGCCCCGCCTCTTGGCGGGGTTTTTTTTGCCTGGGACCGGTTTGAAGAATGTTGCGGAACTCCCCGTACACACACCAGGTCATCCCGCCGGAAGGACATGTTTTCCAACACCGTCACCAGGTTTTGCAGGTATGAGGCAAGAATATTCTTGGGACTGTACATAAGCCCGAAACTGGCGCTGGGCAGCCCACCCTCCACCTCGATTTCCTGAAACAGGCCGCGGTCAATTTCCTCCTGCACTGCAAACCGCATAAGAAGCGCCCCACCTAAATCCTGCCGGATAAACTGCCGGATAACGTCGGCGGAAAGATTCTCCATGACAATTTCAGGAGTGATCCCCTTTGCCTCGATATATTGTTTGACGATGTAAATACTGCGCTCCTGCAACAGCAGGGGAATCGAAGCAATGTCCTCCGGAAGAATCTTTTTTTTCCGAGCAAACCTCGACCCGTTCAGGGTGACCAGGACCAGCTCTTCCGCAAAAAGGGGAATAAACTTGAAGGGCGGAGCCTGAAACAGCTTGGCTGTCAGAACAAAATGCAGCTCGTCCGCCAGAAGGCGCTCTTTGATGGCTGTGGAGGCATCCGGAACTATCTGAATATCCAATTCCGGATGCGCCTGTTTGAGCAGAAGAATGAGATTGGGAAGGATGTGCGTGGCCAAAACGCGGTGGGAACATCCGATGAACACCTTGTCCTTGTGCGAATGCATCCTTTTTTCAAGTTCCGCCTCCAGAATCTCCGCTTCCCGGAAAACCTTCCCAGCAAGGGCGAATATGGGTTCGCCAGCAGGCGTGATTCGTATGGAATTGCCTCCCCGGGTGAGCAACCGGAAGCCAACCCATTGCTCCAATTTTTTAATCTGCATTGTAACGGCCGAAGGAGTCACAAAGAGCACGTCGGCCGCTCTGGAGACAGAGTTGAATTTTCCAGCCAGATAAAAACAACGCAACTGATTAAGGTTTATCCGCATTTTTTCCCCAAAATAGTCAGCTTTTCCTTTTTGGCTCTCTTTCAAATCACAAAACGTCATGTTCTGTTTTTCACAATGATTTCAAAAGATAGAATGAGCACTGCGGCCAATTGCTTCGTTACAAAATGCACAATGAACCCGCGGATTAAAAAAAACTTAAAAACAACTCATTTTAATTGCCTTGTATACACACCGCAAAATGTGATTACCCCTTCAATTAACTAGTGTTTGTCACATACATACATTTTTGGTCTTCATCATCGTTACAGAATGTGAACAAGCGCAATACATCAGATCATTTTCAATACATATTTTTCACATGGTGAGACATTTGAAGTATTTTTTAACAACATAAAAAAACTAGAAATTGGAATAAATATGGTTGTATTTTTTTATAAAACTACAAAACAAACATGCATACCAAATAAACTATATATGCGTAATATTTTTGAAATTTAACATAGATAGCAAGTCAAATTGAATACAGTCTTTGATCAAGTTGGGCGCATTACAAGTAAAGATACAACAACACAGCATTTACAATACAAAGAAATACACTGAATAAATTATTAAAAATCAAATATACCCCCTAAGACCACTGCATAACCAAGCATACACTATGTATACATAAATCTAAGATTATTATTTTCAGACTAAAAACATACCACAGCAAAGCTCACAACATAAGAATCCACCATCAATCTCCAGCTGTAGCCTCATCAGAACAAATACAAATACGTTTTAAAAGTTGATAATCTATATATTGAACAAATTTTCGGACAATGAATGTTTCTCACCAACAACAGGAGGCGTAAGAATGAACTGGGCTAAGATCCACCTTATTATGGGGATGATATTGCTCTGCTTTGGGACAACCGCCTATGCGGCAGAAAACTACCCGGTTGCCTGGGGACCATCTTCGGCCACATTCGGCCCGTGTGGCATCAGCATCCCTGCGGGGAAATTCGGCATTGGCGGCAATATCGTATTCGGCGAAGGCGATGGTGCACGGCAGTACAGCAAGCGCCTCAACGGTGATGTGAAAAGTACGAAGTTCAACGAAGTGCTGAAACTTCGCTACGGCATCCTGGATACCCTGGACATCCGTCTGGCCACACCGTTCTACAACGTGCATCTGAACAGGAGCAACGCACCCGACCACGATGTGTATGGTGTGGGTGACACGACGGTTGTGCTCCACCAGCGTCTTCTGAACCAGGGCGGGGGCGATCCGCTGTCTCTGGCATTGGATTACGGCGTGACCTTCCCCACGGGATCGGTAAGTGCCCACTCTTCGGATGCAGCCGGTAACGCCGCCTGGGGCGGAGTGGTCGGCATTGGCGCCACCTATTTTCTCTATGCCAACCGCTTTGATACGGAAGTGAACTACGCCATGTTCACCGAAGGCGGCCACGATTTACAAAAGGGCAACAGATTTCGTTGGAACCTGGGCTATGCATATGCCCTGAGCAACCTTGTAGACCTGGGTATTGAATCGACCATGGAAGCGAACGACAACTCCAAAAGAGGCGGCGTACGGCAGCAGGACGCCTCCCTCGAATGGTACGCCGGCCCCAAGGTCGCTTTCAAATACAAGCCCTGGAACACCTTTGCCGGGCTTACTGTCAAATTCCCCCTCGAACGCTGGTACCATGGTACCCAGGGCGTTTCGGACGACTATCGGATCGAGTTCAAGCTGATAAAGGTTTTTGATGTAGGAACCTTCTTTTAGCAGAACCTGCGGCCCGCCGACAAAGGCGGGCCATTCCCTTCCGCGGAGGCTGTCGCTCCACACGCCCTTCCTCCGCTCGAACGGACGACTTGACGAAAACCGGCTCCACCGAGCCGGTTTTTTTATGCACGCCAGGGTGATGCCTCACGTTGTGGCGCGTTTGCCCCGCCCGCAGCCTCCCGACGCAGCTTCCCGACTCAACCTTCCGGCCCTGAAAGCCGTCATGCGCTTAAGCAAAGTCATAGGATCTTCTCTTGACTTATTCTCATGGCTTCGCATAAGTCTTGTCCTAATTTTCACATTTGCTACCAGATCTAAAGCAAGCTGCTATTTCTTGTATAAATATTGACGCTATTGCTAGATCAAAAGAGATATATGCTCATTTTTCTATAATATGTTCTTTCAAACATTGATCCCTCCGAGAGCGCGTCTGTTGCCACACCAGATGTCTTCTTGATGATGCTTTGGGCTTTAGCACCAACAGTGCTTCGCATAATTCCGCTGGCTTGCCACCCGAGGAACCATTCACTGTCCCATTCACGTTCATTGAGGAGGAAAACATGTTACGGCGTATTGTTTTGGTTCTTTTACTCGTGTGCAGCTGTACAGCCCCCGCTTTGGCTCAGGATCAGGCCGAAGCCGGGAAAAACAAGGATACGGCAGCCGCAGCCAGCGATGTTTATACTTTGGGTGAGGTCGTGGTCAGCGACCAGTCGGGCGTCAAGGAAATAGCTCTCAATAATGTGGTCACCGAAGATGAAATCATCAAATCCGGTGCCAAAAACGCAGCCGAAGCTCTGCGCTTCGTGCCCGGCGTCAATCTTTTCTACAACCGCAAAGGCAACGCAAACATCGCCATGCAGGGGTTCCAGCAGGACCGCATCCTGACCCTCATCGACGGTGTGCCCTATTACGAAACAAAGTACGGCTACCTCGACCTTTCCTCCATCCCGTCCAGCATGATCTCCCGCATCGAGGTCATCAAGGGCGCTTCGTCCGTGCTGTACGGTCCCAACGCCGAGGGCGGCGTCATCAACATCATCACCAAAAAAGGCGGGGACCAGCCGTCCCTTTCCCTGCGTGGTGAAATGGGCGACTACGGGACCAACCGCGAAGTCATTTCCGGCGGCGGACAAAAAGGCATAGTGAACTTCTGGGGCACGTACGAGCATAAATACTCGGGCGGCTGGAACGTTTCCGATTCCTACGATCCTGTGGAAGCCACGGTCAGCCAGCGTCCGGGCGGCTCCTACAACACCGTCCTGCAGGGAAAAGGCAAACGCGACAACTCCGATTACGAATCCAACAACGTCTGGCTGCGCCTCGGCCTTGTTCCGGACGAAGACACCGAACTTTTCGCCAGCTATTTTTACCTGGATTCGCAGCGCGGCCAGCCCGCCATGGTGGACGAAGCCAAGGTGTTCCCCTCGCATCCGGCCTTTACCTGGTTCTCCCGCTGGGGAATCTACCAGGATACCGGCGTGGACCTGGCAGGACGGCATCGCTTCGGCAAGCAGTTTCAGTTGCGCGCCAAGATGTTCTACCACGACCATAAAGACCGCTACGACTCCTACCTGACCAACGAACTGGACGACAAACTTGCCGAAAGCACCTACAAGGACAATCTGATCGGCGGTTCGCTTTTTGCGGACTTCGATCCCGTGGATTGGTTCGCCCTGAACGCAGCCTTCCATTACAAGCGTGACGAACACAAACAGAATCCCGATTCCGATGTGGACTACGCAACCTCCCGGGCAAACACCTTTTCCTTTGCTCTGGAAAACACCCTGCGTTCCGGCTGGGGCACCGACCTGGTGTACGGATTCAGCATGGATTCCTACGAGGTCACCAAGGCCCAGGATTATGCCGGGGACAAGGTCACTGTAATCGAAGTCGACACACCGTCCGAAGAGACGGCCTTCAACCCCATGCTGGGCATCACCCACACCTTCGGCGACGGAACCCGGGTGTATAGTTCCATTGCCCAGAAAACACGCTTCCCCCGCCTGAGCGACTACTTCAGCACCGGCGGAACCAACCTGAACCTGAAACCGGAAAAGAACCTCAACGTCACCGTGGGTGCCAGCCGCGCATTTCTGGACAACAAAGTCGACGTGAGCCTGGCCTACTTCCACAACGACATTGAAGACATGATCTTTTCCAAAGACCGCAACAGTCCCTATGAGAACATCGGCCACGCCACAACCCAGGGCGTGGAAGCCGGAATCAAATACTCCCCCCTGGAACGGCTGAACCTGTACGCCAACTACACCTTCACCCACGCCCGCAACCACAGTGCGGACCGTACCTCCCGCTATCTGCAGGACGTGCCTGAAAATCAGGTCGGCCTCGGCTTCGACTGGCTCATCCCGGTCCTCGACGTGGACTGGACCACCAATGCGCTGTACCGTGCCAACACCGTGGGCAGGCTTCCCAGCAACGAAGGCGACGACCCGGAATGGCTTACAGACAGCTTTACCGTGGACACCCGTCTTGCCAAGGATCTGGCTCCCTACCTTCCCCACTATGTGGAGAAGCTGGAAGTCTACCTGGAAGTGAAAAACATCTTCGACGAAAACTACTGGGATTCCGATGCCCTGCCTGCGCAGGGACGAAGCTTCCTGGTTGGTATGTCCGCCGAATTCTAGTGTCGCGTCCGTTCAATCCGCATCATTATGCATGCAGCAGAACAAGACACGTCACATGGTGGGCATGGCCCGGCATGCACCGCCAAAAGCGGTGTGAGCGCGCCTAAAAACCGCGTTTTGAAGGTCGCGGTCCTCCGCAAAATGCGTCTACGTATTTTGTGGACATCACACTAGGAACGAAAACCACGGGCGTTCCGGTTTGCCCCGGGACGTCCGTTATTTTCCATCCATCTTCAAGGTTTTTTCGGAGATCTATTCCATGAAACGCCTGTCTCTTTTTTTCGCCCTTTGCCTTCTCTCCGCTCTTCTGCTGGCACAGACCGCACATGCCCGCACCATAACGGATATGGCCGGTCGTACGGTCCAGCTGCCGGACAAGGTGGAACGCATTGTCACCAGTTTTTCTCCCGGCACGCTGTTCGTCCTGTGTGCCGGACTCGGCGACCGGCTGGTGGGTGCAGACAACCAGGCCGACAAGCAGACATTGTTTCAGGCCGTAATCGGCGACCGCAAGGTCGGCAAGGTCGGCAACCGGACCTCCGGACTCAATCTGGAAGCCATTGTCGCGCTCAAGCCCGATCTGGTGGTCCTGTACGCACAAAAGGACGGCCACTCCATTGCGGACAAGCTCGACCAGCTGGGCATTGCCTCGCTGATCATCAAGCCCGAATCCATCAACGACATGAAGCACATCCTCTCCCTGCTCTCCCAGGCCTGCGGCGTGGAAGAAGAGGTGGGCAAAGTGGTTGCCGCCATGGACGACATGTTGCACCTGGCCCACGACCGCACACAGGATATCGCCCCCAAGGACAGGGCCACGGTTTACTACTGTGCGCCGCAGGGGCCCCTGTCCACGGTTTCCGGGCAGATGCTCCAGGACGAAATGATCTCCCTGGCCGGAGGAATCAATGCCTCGCACGAACTGAACGGCTTTTTCCAACGAGTTTCCCCAGAACAGATCGTCAAGTGGAATCCCGACGTCATCGTCTTCAGCCGCCGTTTGGTGCCGAGCCGCCTGAAGATTTTCCAGGGCGAACAGTTCGCATCCATTCCCGCGGTAAAGAACGGACGGCTGCACCGTTTCCCCTCGGAAATGGTTCCCTGGGATTTTCCTTCCCCGCTGAGCGTCCCCGGAGTTCTCTGGCTGGCAGGAAAAACCTACCCGGACCGCTTTGCCGATGTGGACATGAAACAACGCACCGCGGAATTTTACGACATGATTTTCGGCAAAGGCTTCAGCGCGAAACACCATTGCACGGATGACGTGAACTAGGCCATGTCCGACAGTCTTGCAGACCTTGCCGACAGCACCCGGACGGAACAAAACATCCGTTACCGCAGGATACTCCTGGCCCTCGGCCTTCTGGTTCTGGTGGCTCTGGCTCTTGCCCTGCGCACCGGACGGCTGGACATAGGCACCGATGACATGCTGGCTGGCTTCAAGGTCTTATTGACCAAAAGCACTGCCGAGAGCACTGCCGATCTCTCACCCAAGGCTTTGGCCTTCATGCTCATCCGGCTGCCGCGCTGCCTGCTGGCCCTTACCGTCGGCATGGGCATATCCGCTTCCGGTGCGGTCTACCAAAGTGTCTTTCGCAACCCTCTGGTCTCGCCCGATATTCTTGGCGTGGCCGCAGGCTGCACCTTTGGCGCCGCATTGGGGCTCATCCTGCCGCAGGTCAGCTTTTCCGGGGTCCGCGTTCTGGCCTTTTTCGGCGGCGTGGCAGCGGTCTTCTCGGCCGTGGCCATAGCCCGGCTGGTTTCCGTGCGCATGACCATCATCCTGGTGCTGGCCGGAATCATCGTCACCGCGGTGTTCAGCGCCCTGCTCATGCTCATCAAGTACACGGCCGATCCGCTCAATGAACTGCCCGCCCTGGTCTTCTGGTCCATGGGCAGTTTGTCGCGGGCAAGCTGGGACGACATGGTCGTCATTCTGCCGGTAACCGTGGTCGGTCTGGGCATTTTCCATCTGCTGCGCTACCGGCTGGACGTGCTTTCCCTGGGCGATTCCCAGGCCAAGGCCCTGGGAGTGAATCCCCGCATGTACAGGGGGCTGTTCATCTGCCTGTCTTCCCTGGTTGTGGCCGTGGGCGTGGCCTCGTGCGGCCAGATAGCCTGGCTGGGGCTGGTGGTCCCCCATCTGGCGCGCACCGTGGTGGGCCCCGGCAACCTGCGCCTTATCCCCATAACCGTTCTTATAGGCGGCATCTTCCTGTTGCTGGCAGATACCGTGGCACGTACCGCCCTGCCCTCGGAACTGCCCATCAGCATCATCACGGCCCTGGCAGGCGCGCCGCTGTTCGCCTGGCTTCTGTACCGCAACCGGGGGGCGGGCTGGTTATGAGTCTGGAATGCGAACACCTCTGCTTTGCCTACAATCACCGGCCCATCCTGCAGGACATCTCCTTTTGCCTGCGGCCGGGTACCGTTACCGCCATTCTGGGGCGCAACGGCTCTGGCAAAAGCACCCTGCTCTCCTGTCTCAACGGCTTGCAGCGACCAACCAGCGGAAGCCTGCGCCTGGACGGTCAGGACCTTCTGTCCCGACCGCAGGAGGACATTGCCCGCCACGTCAGCCTGGTTCCGCAGGAACATGTGGAAACCTTTCCCTTCAGCGTGCTGGAAGTCGTGGTCATGGGGCGCACCCCCTATCTGGGCCCTTTTTCCTCGCCCGGCCCCAAGGATTACGCCATGGCCTTGAGCGCGCTCCAAGCTCTGAACGCAGTCCACATGGCCGACCGCAACTTCAACCGCATTTCCGGCGGCGAACGGCGCATTGCGCTGCTGGCGCGGTCCATGGTGCAGGAGGCGGAAATAATGCTGCTGGACGAGCCCACCAACCATCTGGACTACAAGAACCAGTTCCTGCTGCTCGATTATGTACGCAGCATGGCCCGGGAAACCGGAACCGCCGTGCTGGCTTCCATGCACGATCCCACCATGGCCCTGCACTTCGCAGACCACGCCATGCTGCTCAAGGACGGACGCCTCATGGACAGTGGACAAACCCACCGGGTGATGACGCCCGAGGCGGTCAGCTCGCTCTATGACATCGACGCCCGCCTCCTGCCCACCAGCAACGGCCCCAAGGTGTTTCTGCCTTCCATGGTGGCGGACTGCGGCCCCGAAGCGGACGAATGCCGGGAATTTCCCCAAAGCAGCGGGCCGCGGGTGGTGCTGGTGACCGGCTCGGTACAGAGCGGCAAAAGTACTCTGGTCACACGGCTCTTGGCCGAACTGCAGCGTGCGCACGTAAGCACCGCCGGTATTCTGGCCGAAGGACTATGGAAAAACGACCAGCGGGCCGGGTTCGACCTGCGCGACCTGCACGACGGTACGGTGACGCCTCTGGCGCGCCGCGACGAGGCCAAACGCAATGGGGCCGAACGCGACGGGGCCAGACACAATGGGGGACTGACGCCCTACACTTTTTTTCCGGAAGGCGACCGGGCCGGACGGCTCGCCCTGTCTCCGGAACGTTGCGCAAACAGTGACGTGATAGTTGTGGATGAAGTCGGCAAACTGGAACTGGCAGGCAAAGGCTGGGCCGATTGCCTCCCGCCGCTGCTTCGGCTCAACCGGCCCGTACATATATGGATTGTGCGCGACTACCTGGTGGAACAGGTTATCGAGCGCTGGAACCTGCAGAATCATGTGGTTGTTCAGGCGAACAGGGCCGGGAGCCTTCAACGCCTGATCGAGTTGTGCCATCCCGACGCGAACGGCTGACCACGCAACATAAAGGCAACTTCCGGAGTTCCGCATGCAACGCTTCTCCCAACTCTCCCAGGCGGTCTGGATAATTCTGGCGCTGTGCGCCCTGCTGACCGTCGGCATTCTCATGATGCAGTCGCCAGCCGTGGAAGCGGCTTTCGCAGCCATGAACCACACCCTGCTCCTGCCCTGGCTGCTGGCACACGGGGCCGACAACCCGGCCGTCACCATCTGGGTGGGGTTGCTCATCCTTACCGGCGGCCTGCTCTTCACCAACACGGTCTGCTGCACCTGGTGCAAATTCATCCTGCGGCTGCGCGGCGGCCTGCCTGCGGCCCAGGTGCTCATCATCGCCATCCACGTGCTGCTGCTCACCATGCTGGTGGGCCACATCCTGAACTTCACCTGGGGTGAAAAATACACGCCCTTCCGCCTTTTTCCAGGACAGGAACACAGCTTTGGCGACGGCTACACGCTCAAAGCCGAGGCCTTTCACCTGACCGTGGACCCGGAACTGCTGCGCACCTCCGCGGACCGGCGCTTTCACTACCTGAAGCCCGAGGAATTCAACGTCCGGGAAAACACCGCAACCCTGGCGCTGTACCAGCACGGGCACCTGCTCAAACGGCAGGACGTCCGCTACATGGGGCCGCTCAGTTGCGGATCTGTAAAATGCATCGTCAAAAAATTCTTTGCTCCCCCCCAGGGGGATCAGGTGGGCATCCTGGTCTTTGCCATCAAGAACCCTTCGGCCGAGCCGTTGTTCATCGTCTACATTCTGATGATCGCCTGTACCCTGGCCTACGCCTTCCTCACCTGGAAAAAAGTCCCGGCTCAGATCACCCGGGCAAGCGATGACGAATCATGATGGAACTTATCGCACCCTATCTGTACAAGCTCCCCCTTGTCCTGGCCGTCTGCGGCCTGGTCGCGTCATATGCAGGAAAACCGGCCATGGCCCGCTGGATATTGGCCGCTTCCGTGGCTCCGCTGCTCGGCCTGACCGTCCATGTCACCATGTTGCGCGGCTATCCGCCGTTGCATGGCGGATTTGAAGGAAGCCTTTCCACCGCCCTGGTCCTTTCCGCCTGCATCCTGCTGTTTCCCGTTTCCAACGGCCGCTCGAGCAAGGCGAACATCTACACATTTCTGGCTCTGGCCTTGCTCCTCGTGCTGCTCCCCATGGCCTTTACCGGAGTGGCCCCAAGGCCCGAAGAAAACATGGCCGCCCTGGTCTGGGCCCGCCTGTTTTTCATCTTCCGCAGCCTATCCCTGGGCTTTCTGTTTTTTTCCTCGCTGGTCCTGCTCAGCGGGGCGCTTGCTCCGGGGCAGACAGGGGCCAACACTGCGCGAATCCAGGGCAGAAACGTCCTGCTCCTGGGGGTGTGCTCCTTTTTGGCAAGTGAGGTTGCCGGATGTTATTGGTGCCTTTTGGGCTGGGGAGACACATGGCAATGGAGCGGCAACTTCTTGCGCTCCACGTTGTTCTACCTGCTCATCATGCTGGCCTGCCATCTTCCGGCCCGCTGGTTTTCTTCCTACAAGCCACGGGCGCTGGCCATGGGCCTGCCGCCACTGGCCGTTTTTCTCATCATTTTTCTGATGAACCTTGGCTATTGACATAGAGAATCATTTTCAACTATTGCTCAACGGCACTGTCTGTTGCCAGCATGCGTGTTTAATTTTTATGATCATTTTTCCTGTAGATTCCATGCATCCAGTTTCGGGAGACCATACAATGCGCTTTTCATTCAGTCGTGGAAAATTTCGCCCACGGTTTATCCACCAAACCATTTTCGTGCTGGCGCTTCTGGCCTGTGCCATCCTGTCGCCCCCACCCCGGGCATCGGCTGCGGACCTCGTATCCAAGCAGGACAAACTGGCCGCGTCCATCAAATCGCAGTCCAAGGCGCAAGAAGAACTCGACCAATGGAACCGCGACAAGCAGGCGCTTGTGCAGGACGTTCGGGACGCCGAATCCCGCCTGGCCTGGACCGAGTATCAGGCGGATAAATATGCCCGCTACGTGGCCAGGGAAAAGCGCAACATTGCCATTCTCAAGGACAAGCTCCAGGCCATCAAGCAGATCCGCTACGAGCTGGAACCCTATCTGGACGAAGTCTACGCCCGGCTGGAAAAGGCCGTGGCTGCCGACCTCCCCTTTCTGCACGATGAACGCGCACTGCGCCTCAAAGCCCTGCGCGACGTACTCGACGACCATACCGCCGACCTGGGCGAGAAGCTCCGTCGCACGCTGGAGGCCGTACAGATAGAAGCTTCGTACGGCTCCCTGGTGGAAGCCCGCGAAACCCTGCTCCACCTCCATGGCGAAGCTCAACCAGCCAACGAGGTGGAAGTGCTCCAACTGGGCAGGCTTGCCCTGTTCTACCGCACGCCCGACGGCTCGGGCATCGGCCGTTTCAACAAGCAGACCGGCCAGTGGGAGGAACTCCCCGAACAATACGGCCAGGCCATCAAGAACGCCATTGCCGTGGCGCGCAACAAACGGGTGGCCGAGCTGCTCGATCTGCCCATTGGGGCCTTGGGAGGGCAGAACTAATGAAACGTCTCTTCGCATATACCTTCCTGGCCCTGTTTTTAGCCATAAACGCACATCCCGCTACGGCGGCTGAGGCCACTGACAACGGTCTGCAAAAGGCCGCCACCACCCTGGACGCCCTGACCACCCAGAATGCCCAGCAGGCCGAACACACCCGCAAACTTGCCGCCATGGAAGAATCGGCGCTCAAGGCCCGTCTTGCCGATCTGAAACAACAGCTGGCCGCAAAAGACAAGGAATACAAGTCGCTGCAGCACGAGCTGACCGGCCTCACCAACTCCCGCGAGGGATTGCAGGCCGATCTGGAAGAGCAGGCCGACGACCTCAAGACCGTGGAAGGCACCATCCGCATTGCTGCCAAGCAGGCTGCCGACGACATCAACGGCAGTCTGGCCGCTCCTGCCCACCCTCAGTGGCAACAGACCGTGTCCGCGCTGCTGCACAGCGACCGCTACCCCGGCGTACCCGCCATCCGCTCCCTGGTGGACGTCCGCTTTGAACAGATGGAAGCCGCCAAAAACCATGCGCTGGCTCCGGGAAAATACATGAGTGCTTCTGGCCAGCCTGCCAGCGGCGACATCCTGCGCCTGGGGCTGTTCACGGCCATCTACCGCGACCAGTCCGGCAACGTGGGTTATCTCAAGCTGGAAGAAGGCGGCGAACGGCTGGCCGTGGTGCCGGAAGTGACGGACTGGCTGACCACCTCGCGCATCGAGGACTACATTGCGGGCAAGGCAGAGTCCGTGCCCATGGATATTTCCAACGGAGCCGTGTTCGCGCGGCTGCTGGCCGGAAAGGACACCCGCGAATGGGTCCGCGCAGGCGGCCTTCTGCTCTGGCCCATCCTGGCCGCCGGAGCCCTGGGCCTGCTCATCGGGCTGGAACGGCTCGTCTTTCTGCTGCGCCAGCGAAAGGGGTCCCGGACGTTTTTCAAACAATTCATGGATACCGCAGACAAGGGCGACTGGCAGACCTGCGAGAGCCTTTTGGAAGGCAACGGCAAATCCCCTGCCGGACGTGTCCTGGCGCGCCTTATCAAGGAACGCGGCCAGGGGCCGGACGTGCTTGAGGCCACGTTGCAGGAATCCATGCTGGAAGAAATGCCTCGTCTGGAACGCTTTCTCTCCACCCTGCAGGTGCTGGCCGTCATCTCCCCGTTGCTCGGCCTGCTGGGTACGGTTACGGGCATGATCAACACCTTTCAGGTCATCACCGTGTTCGGCACGGGCGACCCGCGCATGATGTCCGGCGGCATCTCCGAAGCCCTGGTCACCACCCAGGCCGGACTGGCCGTGGCCATCCCCATCATGCTCATTGCCCATTTCCTCAAACGCCGTGTCTCCGGTGTGCTGGACGACATGGACGCCAAGGGCACGGCCTTCACCGCCCTGCTCCTGCGCCGGAGGGACTGCGCCGATGGATGACCGTCTTCTGCTGCAGGCTTTTGAATTCGTCCGCACCGGCGGCCCCATCATGCTGCCGCTGCTGGCCCTTTCCATATGGCTGTGGGTGCTCATCTTCATCACCCTGGTCCAGGTGGCGGCCTTTGCTCCGGGCAGCCGCGACTCACGGACCCAGCGCGACATGAAGATGCACCTGCTCGGCCTCATGAAAAGCTACCGCAGTGCCTCGCCCAAGCTGAACCGCCGCTTGCTGGAAACCCTGCTGGCCGACATGCAGCGCCCGTTGCGCGCCTCCATAGCCACCATCTTCGTACTGGCCTCGGCAGCGCCCCTGCTGGGCCTGCTGGGAACGGTAACCGGCATGATAGGCACTTTCGAGGCCGTGGCCCAGTTCGGTACCGGCAATGCCAAGGCCCTGGCCTCCGGCATCTCCGAAGCCATGATAACCACCCAGACCGGCCTGATGGTGGCCGTGCCCGGCATGGTGGCCGCCTACATTCTGCGGCGCAAGGTTTCCAAAATTCAGGGACGGCTGGAAAGCTACGGCCTGTCCCTACTCAAAAACGGCTGCGGAGGTGCGGCATGAGACGCAGACTCGGCTACCGATCCATGGAAAACGGCAGCGACGAAATCAACATGACGCCGCTCATCGACATGGTCTTTATCCTGCTCATCTTTTTTCTGGTTACAACCAGCTTTGTGCGCGAGGCGGGCATAGAAGTGAACCGGCCCTCGGCCCAGAGCGCGGAAACCAAAGAAAAGACCAACCTGCTCGTGGCCGTGGCCGCGGACGGACAGGTCTTTATAGAAGGCAAGCATGTGGATATCCGGGCGGTACGGGCCCGCATGCAGCGTTTTCTGGCCGACATGCCCCAGGGCTCGGTCATCGTGGTCGCGGACAAGGACGCCAGTACGGGCGCCACATTGGCCGTGCTGGACAACTGCCGCATGGCAGGGGTCAAAAACATCAGCGTGGCCGCCAAGAAGGCCGAGTAGATCGTGCAAAAACGACGCATCATCGGCATATGCGCGGCCCTGGCCGCCGCCTGTCTGGTCACGCTGGGGCTGTGCGTGCTCATGCCCATGCTTTCGGGCGATGTCGGCTTCAAGGGCGGGGAAACCTATTCCCAGCCCATCCGCATAGCGCGTGTGATGCCGCCGCCCAAGCCCAAAAAGCCGGAACCGCCACGCGAGGAAAAAAAGCCCGAACCAAAGAAAATCAAGCCCCGGGAGTTCACCGCCCAAAGGCAGCAGAGGCCGCCCACGCCGCAGCTTGAAATGCCGCAGCTCAGCTTCGATCCGGCCCCGGCCAAAACCGCCACGGTCAGTGTGGCACCGCCACCGGCACAGACGGGATTTTCCGGTCCTCCGGCTACTGCAGGATTCTCATTGGGCGAGGTGGACCAACCGCCACGGCTGGTCCGCTACCTGCCGCCCATGTACCCGGTCATGGCCAAACGCCGCCGTATTCAGGGAAAGGTCCTGCTGCGCGCCCTCATCACCACCGAGGGCAAGGCCGTTCAGATAAGCACCGTCTCTGCCGAGCCGCAGGGAATTTTCGAGGAATGCGCGCAAAAAGCCCTGGCCCGCTGGACGTTCCGTCCGGGAATCCTCGAAGGCAAGGAAGTACCCACATGGATAGAAATACCCGTCGCCTTCACATTGAATTAAACAGCAGTACCGATGACAACCGGTTCAGCGTTCCCAAATTCTGGTTGGCGCTGTGCCTCATGCTATGTCTGTTGCTGGCAGGCCTGCCGCTCCGGGCCCAGGCCGCCCAGCTGTCCCCCTTTGCCCAGCGGGTGCTCTATACGGCCAGCCAGAACATGGAAAAAAAGGAATTCGCCAAGGCGGCCGAATCGCTGCAGAAATACCTGGACGAACACGACGGCAAGGCAGAGGAACAGTTTTACATTCTTCTGGGCAACTGCCGGTTGGAAATGGAAGACATCAAGCAGGCTTATGCCACCTTTTCCAAGGGGGTTGCCGCCCACCCCGACTCGTACCCGCTGCAATACAATCTGGGCGTGGCCGCCTATGGACAGGACAAGCTCGCCATTGCGGCCAAAGCCTTTGAAGACGCCTACGCCCTGCAGCAGAAAGACACGAAAAAATACGGCGACACTCCGGTGCTGCTCTATCAGGCCGCAGCCTGCCGTTTCCGCATAAAGGACTACAATACCGCTCTGGACAGGCTCAACCAGCTTCTGACCCGGCCGGACGTCCGCAAAAACGGCCCCAAGCCCAACTGGGTCAAGCTCAGGGTTAATCTGCTCTGCCAGCTCAAACGCTGGAAAGAAGCGGAAACCGCCCTCACCTCCCTGCTGAAATCCAGCCCGGACCTGGCCGATTATTGGGAACTGCTGGCCCAGGTGCAGATAAACCGGGAAAAACACGCCAGCGCGGCGGCCGCACTGGAAACCGCCTACGCGATCAAACCGCCGTCCGCCTCCAAATGGCAAAGCCTGGCGAACCTGTATCTGTACATCAACGCGCCACTCCAGGCCGCCCGCTGCCTGCAAAAGGGCGCACCCCACGACCTGGCAAAACGCCTCGGCTCCATCTATTCCCGATCCAACCGCTATGAAGAAGCCCTGGCCGCATGCGACAAGCTCGTACAGTCTGCAAACTGCGCCGATCCGCTCCTGCTCAAAGCCCGCATCCAGATGGAATCCGGACACTCGGCGGAAAGCATGCAGACCTATGCGCAGGCTGCCGAAACGCGCGTCTGCCCGGCAGACAAGAATACAAAGAAAACACGCACCAAGAAATCCATCCAGGGCGAGGCCTATACCATGGCGGCATTGGCCGCATGGGATGTGAAGGACTGGCCTGCCGCGTTGCGTTATTTCTCCCTGGCCGAAAATACGGTTGCTCCGTACGCCAAACAGGCCAAATACGGCCACGCCATGGTGCAGGACATTCTGGACGCGGAAAAGTTTGATCCCGACCGCGTTCCGACCATCAAGTAATCCCCACCGGACTCACCACGCCCGGTCTACGGCTGGTGGTGAGTCCGGTATTTTCTGTTCCCCTCTCGGTGCGGCGAATCAAATTCCTTTCTGTACCACGTCCAGAACACCACGCGTCGAAGCAACTCCGATCACTACCAGGTCCGCTTCGCCTGATAGCTCCTGGTCTTTTTTCTGCATTGCCTCTTTTACGGCACCCACCTACATTTCCCCAAAAAGCTGCGCACAACTCTACGCTGCGAAACTGCCATTCAAAACAGAGCACACATCCAATTCATCGAGCAAGTAGGGAAAAATGAAAGCAAACTACGTATATCTTGTGTTGTACTCATTGATTCTCGTCGTGGTTGGAAGCAACCCGTGCTTTGCCCAAACAAAGTCCGGCATGACCTTTTCCGCCCATGCCCCACTCTCCGCAGAGCCAAAATCCGCCTTTTGGCAACAGCAACGGAAAGGGGCAAACGGCGACATTGAACAGAACCCGGACCAATGGTTCAAGGCTGCTTCCCAGGCAGGAATTGAATTTGTCCGCCTGTCCCCCACAAAGCTCAAAGGACAGGGCCGGGATTTTCTGATCGGCAACGCGGATAATTTTACCGACATTCCCCGGCAGGACCTGGCGCGCCTCAAGGCTGCCCTGGACAGCGCGGCAAAATACAACGTCCGCGTGGTGTTGACCACGTTCAGCCTTCCCGGCGCACGCTGGCGCCAGCAAAACAAAGGGAAATTCGACTACCGGCTCTGGACACAGGAAAAATACCAGCAACAGGCTTTTTCCTTCTGGAAAAAACTTGCCGCGGAATTGAAGAACCACCCTGCGATTGTGGCCTACAACCCGTTCAACGAACCCTACCCGGCACGCAAGGATAACCTGAGCAACGAGGACCATGCCGCCTTTGACAAATGGCTGAAAAAGCACACGGGAACGGCAGCCGACCTCAACCGCTTCAACCGCCGGATGGTAGCGGCCATACGCTCGGAAGATACGAATACGCCAATCATTCTGGACGGTTGGTTTCACTCCGCGGCAGATGGGATACAATACCTTACCCCGGTGGACGACAAGGCCGTGCTCTACGCATTCCACTTTTACGACCCGTGGAATTACACGACATTTCGCATCAACAAGGGACGTTTCTCCTATCCGGACAAAATGCCAGACGGGTGGGACGGAAAGACGGAAGCCTGGACCAAGGCCGATATTGAACAAAGAATTCAGCCCGTGGTGGATTGGGCAGCCCGGTGCAACGTGCCGACCTCCCGGATCATCGTCGAGGAATTCGGGTGCAACCGCCGGGTTTCCGGGGCCAAGGCGTATCTGGAAGATCTGATTGCGGCATTCAACGCCAAAGGATGGCATTGGGCGTTCTACTCATTCCGCGCTTCCGATTGGGACGGAATGGATTATGAACTGGGCACGAAACCATTGGGCGGCAAATACTGGGCAAAACGTGAAAAGGGCGTTCCGCACGAACAACTCGTAAAACGTCGCGCCAACCCCTTGTGGAATGTGTTCAGCCGGGAATTCGCCAAATAGAACATTGTCGGGAATGGTGTCCCCGGCGTTCTCCCCGACGTTCTCCCCGACGGCTGCATCGTGCCGCCAAACGGGTTGGCGAACAGGAGACCATTCCTACTTCATGGAAAACAGGGGAACCGGATCGACATTAACACCTTGGGCAAATACGCTGAGGTGCAGGTGCGCGCCAGTTGCTCGGCCCGTAGCGCCGGAACGGCCGATTTCCTGCCCCTGCTCCACCATATCGCCTTGTTTTACCAAAACTTTCGACATGTGCGCATACGAGGAGACAACACCATCCCCGTGATCAATATACACGCAATTTCCGGCAAAATAAAAATTGTTCCCCACAAGAACCACCTTTCCAGGGGCTATGGAGCATATGGGAGTTCCAAGGTAAGCCCGAAAATCCTGGCCCTTATGCCGGGCCTTCACAGTGTTGTTGAACACTCTGTACAGCCCGTACCGGCTCAGCATCTTCCCCTTCACAGGCAATGAAAACGGCACGCTCCAGCGGCGCCCGGCGGAAACAGTATAAATCGCTTTCAGGGCCGACTCACGCTCGTGGAGCAAACGCTCTTTCAGCTTTTTCGGAGGCGCCACCATTTTGGGGGCAACGGTGAGTGTTTCCTTTTGGTATGGGTGTTCAACTATCTCAATTTCTTTTGAATACGATACCGTCTTGTCTTTTCTGCGTACCTTCACCGCTAGTTGCAGACGCGCTGGATGCAATTTGAGGGGAGTCCCCAATAAGACAATGGCCCTGGATATTCCGTCTGCATTTTCAACCGAAGGGTGCAGGGATTTTGCATTCCAAACAACCTGCACATCATCCGCAACATACGGAAACGCCAGCCGGACAAGAAATGGCTGCCCTATCCCAATGGAATCAGGAGCATCGAGGACCTTACAATCCGAGGAGTTGGCAATGGAGAGCAGACAAACCAGCAGAAGCGACTGTAAAAAGAATACTCTGATACAGCGCATGATGTTCCATGAAAATATGTTCATTGTCTTTCCTGATGCATATGACAGCAAATATGTTTTTCTAAATGAAAAATGATATTACTATCTTTTATTTTACAGTTTTTCTAATAAACACTTGCAGCAAAGGCAAGCTCTGCCGTGTAAACCGACAAGGCAGTACAATTGTACGCATTCTGTTACATTCCATATGAAATGTCTCCCCACTCCTGCCCAGCCCCCCTGGCGTTGCCTCTTTTACGGCAACCCTC
The DNA here is from genome assembly GCF_049723905.1 of Desulfovibrio sp. 7SRBS1. NCBI lineage: Bacteria > Pseudomonadati > Thermodesulfobacteriota > Desulfovibrionia > Desulfovibrionales > Desulfovibrionaceae > Desulfovibrio > Desulfovibrio sp. 7SRBS1. Next base: position 2,147,868 of record NZ_JBJKFD010000001.1, read on the forward strand.
TACAATTCTGGATACAATGCAGCCTGAAAACAACGTCCTGCCATTGGCGCAGGTGTTGTAAGTTCATTGGATTTTGGGGTGGTACCGTCTGGACTGCTCTCGTCTGCACGGGGCCAAAAACAGGGGAGGAAATGTATGAAACTCCGGCACTGTTCACCAAGACCCATCCTCAATGAATGTCCGTCAGAATCCTGTACATACCAGATAGCCCCTTACATTGGTTGCGCGCACCAATGCCCATACTCGAAAAAGTCGCGCCGTTTGTGGACAAAATATGGGTTTACGGACTCAGCATCCTTGATGCGTCGGGAGTGAACTGGAAAAATATCGATTTGCTCCTGAAACAGGAGTATCCGACAGATTATCCCGAGATACGAAACGCGATTTTTGACAAGACCCATGATTATTGGACGGATCTCAAGGCAAAGCTGATTGACGCCCACAGCCGGGAAGATTGTGTGTTGTCGGTGCATTGGTAAGGAAGGCCCCATACAAGGAGAAAAAACATGACCCCCTCGGACGCCACGGAACAAAACGCTATTTTGAGTGTTCTTCGGGAATGTTTTTACGGAGCAGGCGATAAGGGAGCCTTTTTGGACCCCGGCCCCAATGGTCTGTTCGCTCTCTTGAAAAACCTCTCGGCACAGGAGGCGTCTTTACCGGTAGCGGGTGCTTCCATTGCAACGCATGCGTTGCATGTTGCCTTCAGCCTCGACGTCTTTGCCCAATGGATACAAGGAGTGCGCGGGGTTACATACGACTGGAATACAAGCTGGGAAAAAAACGAAGTAAGCGAGACAGAGTGGAACGAGCTGCTCTGCAAAATGGAAGGTCAATGCCTTGATCTGGAGCAGGCAATCATGCAACAAGCTGCTAGCGACGTTGAGGCCATGTGGGGAGCTGCCGGGGCGCTGGCGCACACGGCCTATCATTTGGGGATCATTCAGGTTAAGATTGATGCCTTGCACAAGGTAGAATAACAGGCAAGCCGCGTCATTCCTGAAAAAGCGGGTCGATCCGCACACCGCCTGCAAATTTCCGTTGTATTGCGTTTGGAGAAAACACACTCCATAAAGGACCACGGGGGCGCGTTTCCCTCTTTGGACAATGCCTTCCCATCCCCAAAATGAGCAAAATTACCGACTACATACAGACCCTTTCCGATTCCGAACGCATCGGCCCCATGCTGGTGCATCACGAGCTGTTGCCGGAACAAAAGGCCGTGCACCGCGATCCGGCCCGCCCCCTGCCGCAGGTGTTGCAGGGCATGCTGGGCGCCTACGGCGTGGGCCAGCTTTTTTCGCACCAGGCCCTGGCTATCGACGCGGCCCGCTCCGGCCAGGACGTGGTGGTTGCCACGCCCACGGCCAGCGGCAAGACCTTGTGCTACAACCTGCCGGTCTTTGAACAAATTTTCTCCCTGCCCGACAGCCGGGCCCTGTACCTTTTTCCACTCAAGGCCCTGGCCCGCGACCAGCTGGGCACCATCCGCAAGCTGGCTACCCTGGCCCCGTCCCAGCAACGCATCGAGGCCGCGGTTTACGACGGCGACACCTCTCCCTATCAGCGCAAAAAACTGCGCGACGAACCGCCCGACATTTTGCTGACCAACCCGGAAATGCTTCACCTGTCCATCCTGCCCTACCACTCCACCTGGTCGGCCTTCCTGGCCAACCTGACCCACGTGGTGGTGGACGAGGTACACACCTACCGGGGCGTGATGGGATCGCACATGGCCCTGGTGTTCCGGCGGCTCAAACGGATATGCCGATATTACGGAGCAGACCCGGCCTTCATCCATTGCTCGGCCACCGTAGCCAACCCGGCCGAACTGGCCCACAGCCTCACCTCGCGCAAGCCCGTGCCCGTGCTGGAAAGCGGCGCGCCGCAGGGTGCCCGCCACTTCGTCTTTGCCAATCCCATGGGCTCGCCCGCGTCCACGGCCATCCGCATGTTGCAGACCGCCCTGGAAAAAGGGCTGCGCACCATTGTCTACGCCCAGTCGCGCCGCATGGTGGAGCTTATCGGCATGTGGGCCGCGGAAAAGGCCGGACCGTTCAAGAACAAGATCAGCGCCTACCGTTCGGGCTTCCTGCCCGAGGAACGCCGCGAGATCGAAGCACGCATGGCTTCGGGCGACCTGCTGGCCGTGGTTTCCACCAGTGCCCTGGAACTGGGCATAGACATCGGCGGCCTGGACGTCTGCATCTTGTGCGGCTACCCCGGCTCGGTGATGCAGACCTTGCAGCGCGGCGGCCGCGTAGGGCGCAAACAGCAGGATTCGGCCGTGGTTCTGGTGGCTGGCGAAGACGCCCTGGACCAATATTTCATGCGCCACCCCACAGACTTTTTTCAGCGTCCGCCCGAATCCGCCGTGGTCAACCCGTACAATCCGGTCATTCTGGCCCGCCATCTGGACTGCGCCGCGGCCGAACTGTCTCTGCGGAAAGGTGAGGAATTTCTGGCCGAGGAAGGCATCCAACGCGAAGTGGACAACATGCTGGCCAAGGGCGTGCTGCTGGAAAGCGCGGACGGTCTTGAGATTTTTTCCCAGCGCAAGCGGCCCCACCGCATGGTCAACCTGCGCGGCACCGGTTCCACCTTCAGCATCGAGGATGCGGACGGCACCATCATAGGGCAGCTCGACGACACCAGGGCCATCAAGGAAGCGCATCCCGGCGCGGTTTATCTGCATCTTGGCCGGACCTACGTGGTCCAGGACCTGGACATGGGCACGCGCACGGTAAAGGTGGTGCAGACCCGGGTGGGCTACTACACCAAGGTGCGCGCGGAAAAGGACACGGAAATTCTGGAGCGGCTGGACAGCCGCGTCGTCTGGGGCACGCGGGTCCATCTGGGCAGGCTGCGGGTAACGGAACGTGTTATCGGCTACGAAAAACGGCGCACCGGCGACGGGCGCATGCTGAACATGACCCCGCTGGAGCTTGAACCGCTGGTCTTTGAAACCGAAGGATTGTGGTTCGACATTCCCGATACAGTCCGCCGCCAGACCGAAGATGCCATGCACCATTTCATGGGCGGTATCCACGCCGTGGAGCATGCGGCAATCGGTATTCTGCCCCTGCTGGTGATGACCGACCGCAACGACCTGGGCGGCATTTCCACGCCCATGCATCCGCAGGCGGGCGGGTCGGCGGTCTTCATCTACGACGGCCATCCGGGTGGAGTGGGCCTGTCGCGCCTGGCCTTTTCCAAGGCCGACGACCTGCTGGAACGCACCCTGGCGACCATCGAGTCCTGCCCGTGCGAATTGGGCTGCCCGTCCTGCGTGCACTCGCCCAAATGCGGCTCGGGCAACCGCCCCATTTCCAAGGACGCCGCCATTTTCGTGCTCAAGGCCATACGCGACGGCGAACCGCCCAAGCTGGAAGCCACGGAAGAAACAATACAATCCGTTCCGACTGCAAATATGGAGAATATACCAGCCATGCATCCCGACGAGCAGCCAACCGAATTTCCTGCGCTGGCCATTGAGCAGCCCGACATGCAATCCGGCAAAACACCATCTGCCGACGCCCCCTTGCCCAACGCGAAATCTGACAACACGCCATCTGACGCAGGATCTCCCAACACTTCGGCCATCCGCTACATGGTCATGGACGTGGAAACCCGCCGTTCGGCAAAAGAAGTGGGCGGCTGGAACAGGGCCGACCGCATGGGCGTGTCCGTGGCCGTGCTCTACGACTCGGCAGGGGACGAATACATAGACTACGAGCAGGACCGCATCCCGGAAATGGTGGAACGCATGGCCCAGGCCGACATGGTCATCGGCTTCAACATTTCGCGCTTCGACTACGCCGTGCTCTCCGGCCTGTACACATACGATTACCAGCGTCTGCCCACCCTGGACCTGCTGACCTCCATCTACCACCGCCTCAGCTACCGCCTGCCCCTGGACAATCTGGGCAAGGCCACGCTGGACGCGCCCAAGACCGCGGACGGACTCCAGGCCCTGGCCTGGTGGAAGGAAGGCAAACTGGACGAAATAGCCCACTATTGCCGGGCCGACGTGCGCATAACCCGCGACCTGTACCTGTACGGCCGCGACAACGGCCACGTGCTCTTCACCAACAAGGCCAAACGCGTCGTCCGTCTGCCCGTTGACTGGACCTATCCCGCGGCCTTGTCCAACTCGGCAAGCAGCTTTTCCAAATCCAGGTCGTAACGCCGCGCCACTGCTTCCAGGCTTTCAAACAGGGCATTGCAGCAGATGCATTCGCCAGCCTGCGCGTCGTAGCTGCTGAAGACCTTTTGTGTCGGCTCCCAGGCCGCCACCACGTCCAGAACGGTCATGTCCGGCCGTATACGTGGGATGCTGGAAAGTGCCCCGGCCGGAGCCTGTGATTTTTCTTTCATATATGTCTCCTGCAACACATATTATCAATTGAAAACATCTTATGCATAGTTAATTTCTATGTCATTATCTACATGCCATCGCATCAATCAATTTGTTTTTACTCCTTTGGGGCTGTTATTTAAAAAGACAATCAATTTTAGCTTATGTATTTTCCGAGAGCGACATGGGAAATGCCAAAAAAATTCTTTGCCTGCCCGCTACGCTGTCGGCCTACCGCATCGTCCGGGTGGGGCTGGCGTTGATGTTTCTTGTGGCCGGAGTGCTCAAGCTGGCCGATCCGCAGGTCTTTGCCGTTACCATAGAAGCCTTTGGCATCGTTCCCAAATTTATTGCATTTCCCATTGCCCTGGTCTTGCCCTGCCTGGAAATCCTTCTGGCTCTCGGCCTCATCTTTGATGTGCGCTGGTCTTTGGAAGGCATTGGCGGGCTGACCACCTTCTTCATTGGAATCTTGTTGTACGGCATACACCTTGGCCTGGACATCGACTGCGGCTGCTACGGTCCCGAAGACCCCGAGGCCGAAGCCTTTTCCAGCCTGTATACCTCCCTGTACCGCGACATCGCCATGCTGGCCGCCGTTGTGTACCTGCACTGGTGGCGCTGGCGCAACAACCGCGGCATCTTTCTGCAACGCTCGAACACACGCTACCGCCCCGTGGATGCGTGATTTCACCTACCCCGCAACCCTACAGAAGGAGATGAGGAAAAATGAAGAAAGTGTTGCTTGCCGTACTCTGTCTGGCCGTTCTCGGGCTCAGCACAGGTTGCGACGACAAATTCAAGGCCGAAGTGGAAAAGGAAAACAGCGCGGTCAAACTGCTGCGCGAAGTTGAACGCGGCGGATACGGCATCGTCAAGACGGACGAGCTCAAGAAAATGATAGACAGCGGCAAGGACATTCTCATCATCGATACCATGCCGTACGAGGCCAGCTACAAGAAAAGCCACGTGCCCGGTGCAAAGCAATTCCTCTTCCCCATCCCCGACATGAAGGAGTGGGATGTAAAGGAAACCGACGGCAAGACACAGGAAGACTACATCGCTCTTCTGGGACCGGATAAAGACAAGACCATCGTGATCTATTGCGGATTTGTGAAATGCACGCGCAGCCACAATGGCGCAGTCTGGGCCAAAAAGCTTGGCTACAAGAACGTCTACCGCTATCCTGGCGGCATCTACGCCTGGAAGGGCGCAGGAAACGCCGAAGCAAAAGTCGAATAACACAAATCCCAACGGCCCCGGAGCACAACGCCTCGGGGCCGTTTACCTCACAGGATACAATATGACAGCCAGAACTCCCGAAGCGCTTGCCCAAGCCGCACGCGAACGTGCCCAAGGCCTGTACAACTCCCGCCAGATGCTCTGCTCGGAAGCGGTTCTGGTAACCATCAACGAGCTTTTCAACGGCGGACTGGATGAAGAGCAGGCCGTACGCCTGGCAGCAGGCATGGCCTGTGGCCTGGGGGACAGCGGCTGCCTGTGCGGCGCAGTCAACGGGGGCGTGGCCGCCCTGGGGCTCATCCTCGGAAAGGAAAAGCCCTATGCACGGCGCAAGCTCTGCCGCAAAGCCGCCAATGAACTGCACGACGCATTCAAGGAGGCCAACAAAAGTACCTGCTGCCGCGTGCTCTCCAAAAAGGTAAAAGACACCCCAAAAATCCATTTTGCCCAATGTGCCGGACTCACAGGGAATGCCGCCGCCATGGTTGTGGGCATCCTCCTCCGCCACCAGCCCGATTTGTCAGACACCTCTACCGCACCGCGCAAGGACAATCCCATATTCGCCCGGGTCAAGGCCCTGGCCAACCAATTTCTGCGCTAGCCACGCATCTGCGGCCCCTTTTCACCCCCGCAATTCCCTTTGTACCACGCCCCATTGCCTCGGGCTTCGTATATGGTGTACACTGCACCAAAGATGAGTCTATCCGGCCAAATTCAGTAAACGAATTTGTCCATTCGCTACCTGAAAAAACGAAACTACGCGCCTGACGAACTCCCAAAGGCTCGAGAGGTCCATGACCAACGATCGCTATCTCATTGTCGAGCTGGCCCAGCTTGCCGATATTCCGGAAAACACCGCGCGGCGCTACGCACGGCTGTTCGAGGAATTCTTCAGCGGAAAACGCTACGGCCGCGCCACCAAATACCCCCGAAGCGATGTCCAGACTCTGGAACTCATCTCCGGCCTCTACCGCGACGGTCTGACCACCCCGGAAATTTTCGAACGGCTCCATAACTGTATCGACGAACAGCTGCATGAGCCTTCCCCCATGGGGCGCCCCCTCGACCCCACTCCTGAAAGCCCGGATGTACACGGCGAGCTGCCGCCCTACGACGAACTCATGGCCGCCATGCAACGCCAGGAAAACGCCCTGCACGACTACGGTCTGGTGCGCAACAGCGTGGCCATACTGTGGAAGGAGTACAAGCGCTGGCGCTCCCAGCCGGGTTCGGTCGCCTCCCTAGGCAATGAAATAAAAAAACTGCACAGCCAATACACCGGTTTGGCAGAGGCCTTGGAAGCGGCACAGCAGCAGACCCGCGACATTTCCATGGAACTTGCCCTAGTGCGCGAGGAAAACGCCGCCCTGCGCCGCGAGCAGCACACCATGCAGCTTGCCGTGAAAAACGCCCTGGGGCCGCCCGAAGAGTTTCTCTGTCTGCCGCTGGTCTTTCTGTCGGATAAAAACGAATTTCTCGGCGTGTCCGACCGCGACCGAAAGCACTTTTCACTGCTCGATTTCATTACCCTGATGCGCCGCAACGCAGGCACCACCCGCGCCCTGGCCCTGCGCTGGCACAGCACCAGCACGGAATGGACCCTGCACATCTCGGAAAATGCCGGACAGCCCGGCAAGGTCCGCAAGCACTACATCACCGTGACACGCACCCGCACCCCAAAGGGCAACATGGTCTGCCAACTCCAACGCCTTTCCTTTGACGGGCACGACATGCCCCCCTTTGGATTCTACGAGTTATTCAAGCATATAGGGCAGGAAATCGGTTAGGGGGATTAGGCCGCGCGATTTTTGAGTCCGGCTGCGTTGCTGCTAACTTTCGCTGCGCGGGACGTATTAAAACATACTGTCCTCGAATGAGGATGAAGGCCGCACGATTTTCGCGTCCGGCTGCGTTGCTGCTAACTTTCGCTGCGCGGGACGTATTAAAAATACTGTCCTCGCTTGCGAAAGCTTGCAGCGCCTTGCCGGACACAAAACTTACGCGGCCTAGCTATGTGGTGGGGGACCAGAGGGAAGAAAGAGAAATTTAAAATAATTTCAAGCTTTTAAGCATTGACAATTTATCCATACCTCCCAAACCACGCAGACTGCTCAAAAAGGTTTGAGAGCGAGGCGTAAGGAAAACTCAAGGCCGACGCGTATTTCCTGATACGCGAGGATTTGAGTTTTTTGAAACAACGAAGCTATCGGGCCTTTTTCAGCAGTCTAAATACAAGGGGAGCACAAGGGGGAGAACCTCTTGACTGCCAGATGCGCAAAGGACTGGACGCCCCTTGCGGGACCGGGCGACGCGAAAGCATGGTTTCGCTCTGCCCTCACGGTGCTGTGCACCGGCCTCCATTCTGGAGGACTTTCTGAAGAAAGCCCCTTCCCCTACGAATAAAAGTCTTTGGAAAGGGGGAGCGCGAGGGGGAAGAACCTTTCTTCAGAAAGGTTTGCCCCCTCGCATCTCTTTATTCCCCCACTTTCTTCCAAAAATCCGGCCACTGTTCCAGCAGCAAGCGCAGGGCATTGCCGCGATGTGAGCGGGCGTTTTTTTCTTCGCGGGTAAGCTGGGCATTGGTGCGGCCCAGTTCGGGATCTGTAAATACAGGATCGTAGCCGAAGCCGTTATCTCCAACGGGCTTGTAGCCTATGCGTCCGCGCCACTGTCCACGCGCGGTAATGGTTTCTCCGTTGGGTGCCACGGCAGCGACCACGCAGACGAACTGCGCGCCGCGCTTTTCGTCGGGCAGGTCGCCGAGTTCGCCCAGGAGCTTGGTGTAATTTTCTTCGTCCGTGGCGTGCTCGCCAGCGTAGCGGGCGGTGTAGACGCCGGGCCGCCCGCCCAGGGCGTCGACTTCAAGGCCGGAATCGTCGGCAACTGCGATTTTGCCAGTTGCCTTGCACACGGCGCGGGCCTTGATGAGGCAGTTCTCCTCAAAGGTCTCGCCGTCCTCGACGATTTCCCCGATCTCCGGGTATTCCGCCAAGCTGTGTACTTCAATGCCGAACTCGGACAGCATCTGCTTCAATTCGACGACTTTGCCTTTGTTGTGCGAGGCCAAAACTATTTGCGCCATATTGCCTCCTGCTCCCTTATCTCGTGGTAATATAAAAAAATCGGGTTAGCTCCCGAACACGGATAGCAAAAAAGAGCCTTTACCCGATGGTTCGGGCGCGCGTCAAAACTGCTTTATCAGGTCCTCGGATGCATCCACAACGACCTGCGCCCCTGCTTTGGCAAGCTCGTCCGCGCCGCGATATCCCCAGGCCGCCCCAACGCTGATCATCCCGGCATTGGAGGCCGTAAGCATGTCCACGTCCGTATCGCCCACAAAAAGCGTACGCTCCGGCTCCACGCCCATATTCAGGGCAAGGGCCAATGCGCTGTCCGGCGCGGGCTTGAGAGGCATGTCGTCGCGCCCTCCCCGCACTTCAAAGAAATTCGCACTGGGCAGAAATTTGCGTATGGCAACCTTGGTGAATTTCTCGGGCTTGTTCGAAAGCACGGCGTACTTTTTCCCGGATTCTTCCAGCTTGTGAAGTGCTTCAACAATGCCGGGGTACGGCGTGGCAACGGTGTTCAGCGACCGATTCAATTCTTCCTCAAGAATGGGGTTAAAACGGTTGAACACTTCCTGGGTCTGCTGGTCCGGGGGCAGCATGCGCAATGCAAGCTTCTTTGCTCCGCTGCCTAGAAAATGGTTGTACGCATCCACAGGGTGCGTCGGATACCCCAAACGGGCCAGGGCATCGTTGCCCGCGGTTGCTATCTCTTCCAGAGTGTACAAAAGAGTACCGTCCAAATCAAAAATTACTGCAGAAAAGTCCAATGAATTCCCCATAGGTAGTATATTATTTGTATTCAGAAACAACGAGTGTTGTCTGCTCGATCTCGAGCCAGATATTGTTGCTCCGGGCTTTCGCTTCGCGGGCTGTATTCTGCACATCTTGTCTGGATGCCGCAATGGCGGACAAAGATGAAAATTCAGCCTCCCTACGGCACCCCGCCCTTCTTTATGAAAAAGAATTTCAGCCGGGCAACAGCCCGACATTATTCCTTGAGCCGGTTCATAAAGACTGACACGGTTCGTTCCGCATGACGGACAATATCCTCATGCGTCGGAACGGGAATGAGCCCCACAAGGACGTTCATACGCAGGGCAAGCAGAGTGCTGAGAAACATTTTTGCGGCATATTCCGGGTCCTCAACATGAAATTTCGCGGTTAAGAATTCTTTCAGGCACTCTGCCGTCCTGTGCGGGCCAAAGGCAAAAAAAGCCCGGGTCAGCTCCGGAGCGTTCGGCCCTTCCGCAACCAAAAGGCGCACACCGGCCAAGTGATCTTCGGACATGTGCAGCTTGAGAAAGCCAATGGCAAAACGAGTAAGGGCCTCGTACGGGTCATCCCCTGCCAATTCTCCCTGAAACTGTCTGTCCAGGCCTGCCCGCCGGGCTTCAAGCGAAGCCTGGAACAGCACCTCCTTTGAAGGAAAATACCTGTACACGGTTTGCTTGGTCACCCCGGCGCATTGGGCAATTTTGTCCATGCTGGCTCCAATATACCCATCCGTACGAAAGGTTTCCTGGGCAGCCTGGATAATATCGTTCCGCTTCTGCTCTTTTTTCTGTTCGCTTTTTTTCATGCCGCTCTTCCCTTCAAAATAAAATCATACTAGCCAGTATGCTTTTCTTGACATGGACCATAAAAGCTCTCATTATCATACTCATAAGTATGATAATACACAGGAGTACCTTATGAACATATCGTCAGTAAAGACAATACTTCCCGACAACGACCATGGAAAGGGACGGCTAGCGGCCTTGGGAGGCGGACTCCTCCTCAGCTTCGACTCCGTCTTCATACGGCTTTCCGGGGTCGGCGGCGTTGATACGGCCTTTCTCTTTGGTCTGTTCTCCGCCATTTCCATGGCGCTGCTCATTCAGATCACAGACCCCAGAGGTCTTGTTCGCACACTAGTGGAGAGCGGTTGGCCCGTCGTTGTTTCGGCGCTGCTTATTGTGGGCAGTGCCTCGACCTTCGTGCTCAGCATCAAGCATACTTCCGTGGCCAATACGGTCTTCATCATGAGCGCCCGCCCCATTTTCACCGCTCTGGTCTCTTGGATTATCCTGCGTGAGAAAACACAAAAATCCTTATGGCTGGCCATTGCAGGCGTAATATTGGGCATCTTTATCGTGGTCAACGGCTCGCTGAAAGGGGGAAATTTCCTTGGAGACGACTTTGCCATCATTACGGTTTCCTGCCTCGGTCTCAACGGGACATTATGGAGAAAGTACAAAGAAATCAGCAGGCTCGCCGTTGTTGGATTAGGCGGTCTCTTTATCGCCCTGGTGATGTTCATTCCCTCTACGCCGTCCAACTTCAGCTTGAATACCTGGCTGATAATGGGATGCATGGGGCTGTTTTCCGCTCCACTCGGGCGGGTGCTGAATGCGGTTTCGTCCCGCTATATACCAGCCGCGGAAATGGCGACTCTCACCTTGATCAGCGCTGTGCTGGCTCCGGTATGGGCCTTTGCCTTTTTTAACGAACAGCCCCCGCTCACCACCATAACGGGCGGCGCGGTCATCCTGATTTCCATCGTCTGGTACGTCCTCAGAACCAGTAAAAAGCAGATTCACCCAAAGATGACGGCAATCGTGTCTCCACAAAAGTAGAAGAAGAAAAGAAAACTGGAGGCGCTGCCTCCAGACCACCGCCAGGAGGCAACGGCCTCCTGGACCTGCGGTTTAAGCACACGTTTTCTCTTCCGAGGCCTTGAGGCCTCGGAAGAGAAAACGTGTGCTTAAAAATGGCAAAGGGGGAAAACTTTTAGACTTGCCAGATGCGCAAAGGACGGGACGCCCTTTGCGGGACCGCCTACGCGAAAACGTGGTGTCGCTACGGCTCACGGTGCTGCGCACCGGCGCGATACTACCCGCTCTTAAAAGAGATTCTCTGGCGGTTGAATATCAAGCCCAATTAATCATTATTAAAAAGTTCTGGAAGGGGGAGCGCGAGGGGGAGAACCTCTTTTAAGAGGTTTCCCCCTCGCATCTCTTCTTCTCCCCTCTTCTCTTTCCCTTTCTCCCTTTGCCCTCTCCTACGCCTCGTCCTGTTCGCGGATTTCGGCGCGTTTGATTTTGCCGGAGATGGTTTTGGGAAGCTCGTCCACGTAGACCACCACGCGGGGGTATTTGTAGGGAGCGGTAACTTTTTTGACGTGGTTCTGAATATCCTTGGTCAGTTCATCAGACGGCTCATAGCCCTGGCCCAAAACAATGGTCGCCTTGACGGCCTGCCCACGCACGGGATCGGGCACGCCGGTCACGGCGGCTTCGACCACGGCGGGATGGGTGATGAGGGCGCTTTCCACTTCAAAGGGTCCGATGCGGTAGCCCGAACTCTTGATGAGGTCGTCGTTGCGGCCGAGGAACCACAGGTAGCCGTCTTCGTCCATCCAGGCCTTGTCACCTGTGTGGTAATAGCCGTCGTACTTAACGGACGCGGTCTTTTCCGGCTCGTCGAGATACCCGGTGAACAGGCCGAGCACATTGCGCTTGCTGCCATCCTCGTTCTGGATGCGGATGCAGATTTCCCCTTCCACACCGGGTGCGCAGACCTTGCCTTCCGGGTCGAGCAGGTCAAGTTCCCAACCGGGTGCGGGTTTGCCGATGGAGCCGGGCTTGGGCTCCATAAAGGGAAGCGTCACGATCTGCAGGCAGGTTTCTGTCTGGCCGTAGCCTTCGTAGATGGGCAGGCCTGTGGCTTCTTTCCAGGCCAGAAATACACTGTCGTTGAGCAGCTCGCCTGCCGTGGTGCAGTGGCGCAGGGCGGAAAGGTCGTACTTGCTCAGATCTTCACGCACCATAAAGCGATAGACAGTGGGCGGCGCACAAAATGTGGTGACTTTATGGTCGGCAATAAGCTGCAACAGGTGCGCGGGTTCGAACTTGCCCCGGAAGTCCCAGGTAAAGACTGCGGCCTGGGCCATCCACTGGCCGTAAAATTTGCCCCATACGGCCTTGCCCCAGCCCGTGTCCGCCAGGGTAAGGTGCAGGTCGTCCGCGTGCAGGTTGTGCCAGTACACGCCGGTTGTGTAGTGGCCCAGCGGATATTCGTGGGTATGCTCCACCATCTTGGGCATGCCCGTGGTGCCGGAGGTAAAGAAGATGAGCAGCGGGTCCTTGCCGCCGGGGGCCTCGGCAGTACGCGGAAACTCGGGGCTGGCGGCATTGCGGATGGCATCGTAGCCAGCCCATCCGTCGAATAAAGACTCCCCGCTTACCTGAATGAGCACGCTCAGAGAAGGACAAGCGGCCCGCGCGGCTTCCACCCGGTCTGCCACGGTATTTTCCACGATAACGCCTTTGACCTTGGCATAATTGACGCGGAATTCAATGTCCTTGGGGGTCAGGAGCGCGGGCGACGGAATGGGTACGACACCGATGCGGTGCAGGGCCAGCATGGTGACCCAGAATTCCACGCGGCGGTAAAGGATGAGCATGACCCGGTCGCCTTTGTTCAACCCCTGGCTCTTCAGTGCATTGGCCAGTCGCATGGATTCGTCGCGAAAATAGGCAAAGTCGTATTCGCAGCGTTTTTCTTCCGGGTCGATGTGGACCATGGCAATCTTGTCCGGATGTTCTGCGGCCAGGGCATCCAGAGTATCGAAGGCAAAGTTGTAGTTATCGGGCACATCAACGTGGAAGGTCTTGCAAAACTCCTCATACGAGGCTGGCTTAAGGCGGCTAGTCACTTTAATTTCTCCCTTATGTCATGCTGCCGGAGCAGCTTGTGGTTGCGTCGGACATGCCGCAACACGCGGCACGGACAGTAAAAAACCGAGTTTTTACGTGTGATGTCCGGGGGCGGTGGGCCTTGTCTTGCCAAGCCGAGCCGCTCCCGACGAACATCACACTAGATAATGACGTCCAGAAACTCGGCTTCCGCGTTGTCCAGTCCACGCAGCGCATGAGGAATATGGGAGTCGAAATAGATGCTGTCTGTGGGTTCCAAGACCGTAACCTTGTCCTCCAGGCGGATTTCCAGGCGTCCGCGCAGCATGTAAATGAATTCCTGCCCCGAGTGGCGGTTGAAATTCATTTCTTCGGGTTCCTTGGGCGGGACGGTGACCACAAAGGGTTCCATCTTGCGCCCGGCAAAGCGGTAGGCAAGGCTTTTGTAGCCGTAGTCCTTGCGCCGCCGAACATCAAGCCCGCTTTCCCCGCGCACCACGGTAAAGCCCTTCAGGTGGGAGTCGCCACCGGAAATAAGCACGGTGGTGTCCACGCCGCACACCTTGGCGACGTCGAAAAGAAAGCTCACGGGAATTTCAGATTCTCCGGACTCGTACTTTTCCACCTCTTCCACGCTCATCCCGGTCTTTTCGGCCATGTCCTGCACGGTCATATCCACGGCGTCGCGCAGCGCACGAAGTCTTGGCGCTATTTCTTCATACGGTTTGCTCATTGCGCACCTCCAGTAGTGCATGAGGTTGCGGTGCAACACGAACGGACCGCCTTCCACGTCGGCGGCGGCCCCATCAACAGGCACGTTTCATGTGGTGTCGGCCACTTACTCCATGGCCTCGGGAAACAGCTCCCCGGCCATTTCACGCAGTTTGTACTTCTGAATCTTTCCGCTGGCCGTCATGGGATATTCATCCACAAAGGCGACATACTTGGGAATCTTGTGCCAGGCGATCTGCCCGCGGCAAAAATCGCGCACGTCTTCGGGCTGCATGTCCGTGCCGTTTTTCAGGCGGACAAAGGCGCCCACTTCCTCGCCGTACTTGCGGCTGGGCACGGCCGCCACCTGCACGTCGGCCACGCCATCCATATTGTAGAGGAATTCCTCGATCTCGCGCGGATAGATGTTTTCCCCACCCCGGATGATCATGTCCTTGAGGCGTCCGGTCACTACAAAATAGCCGTCCTCGTCCATGGTGCCGAGATCGCCGGAATGGAGCCAGCCGTTTTTGTCGATGGCGGACACAGTGGCTTGTTCGTTGTTGTAGTAGCCTTTCATAACATTATAGCCACGACAGCAAATTTCACCCTGCACGCCGATGGGACATTCCTCCCCGGTTTCCGGGTCCAGAATGCGGACCTCGATTTCCGGCATGGCCTGTCCCACGGTTTCGGTCTTGCGGCGGATGTCGTCGTCCACACGGGTCTGCGTCATCACGGGCGAGGCCTCGGTAAGACCGTAGCAGATGGTGATCTCCCGCATGTTCATAACTTCCATGACCTTGCGCATGATGGGCACGGGACAGGGCGACCCCGCCATGATGCCGGTACGCAGGGAGGAGTAGTCGAAACGGTCGAACAGCTTGTGGTCCAGAATGGCGATGTACATGGTGGGCACCCCGTACAGGGCGGTACACTTTTCCTGGTCCACGGCAGCCATTACGTCGAGTGGCTTGTAGGTTTCCGTGATGACCATGGTTGCCCCGTGGTTGATGCAGGCCATAACGCCCAACACGCAGCCGAAGCAATGGAACAGAGGCACGGGGATACAGACGCGGTCCTCGTGGGTGAACTTCTGGTTTTCACCGATCCAATAGCCGTTGTTACCGATGTTGTAGTGGGTGAGCATGACGCCCTTGGGAAACCCGGTGGTTCCCGAGGTGTACTGCATGTTGACCACGTCGTGCGGGTCCAGGCTGTCCTGGCGCTCCTGGTATTCCTTGTCCGTAACCATGGCCGAAAGGCTGATGATTTCCGGCAGGGAGTACATGCCGCGGTGCTTTTCCGAGCCCAGAAACATGACTCGCCGCAGGTGGGGGAATTCCTCGTTGTGCAGGTGCCCCCGCTCGCTGGTGCGCAATTCCGGAATCAGCTCGTGCATTACCCGGATGTAGTCCGTGTCGCGCATGCCATCGATGATGAAAATGTTTTCACACTCGGACTGCTTCAGCAGATAGCGGACTTCTTCGCGCTTGTAGCTGGTGTTGACCGTAAGCAGGATGGCCCCGATTTTGGCCGTGGCAAACTGGAGCGTGACCCAATAGGGCACGTTGGTGGCCCAAATGCCGACCTTGTCGCCGCGCTTGATGCCCAGAGCCATCAGCCCCTTGGCAAGTTGGTCCACAAGCTGTCCGAATTCGGTCCAGCTTTTGCGGAAGCCTCGGTCCACATAAATGAGCGCGTCTTCGTCCGGATATTTTTCAATGGTCTGGTCGAGGAGTTGCCCCAGGGTCATTTCTCGCAATGCGGTTTGTTTTTCTTTCATGCCTTACTCCGGAAAATAGAGCACTGCATAGATTTCCGCCGGGCTGTCGCCTTCGCATCCAACGTGGTGCGGCACGATGGAATTGAAATACAGGCTGTCTCCCGGCCCCAGAATATGTTCGTTACGGCCATGCAGCAGCTTTATCTTTCCCGACACCACGACGATGAACTCTTCGCCTTCGTGGCTGGAAAGCTTGTGCTCTCCCTCTTCCGGACGAATTTCAATGAAAAAGGGTTCCATGTGGCGGTCGGTCTTTCCCTTGCCCAGCGAATGGAAGGAAAGTGCTGCATCGCGCCTTATACCAGGGCGCATGGTCAATTCCTCTTCGCGCTCCATCTGGCGGATGATGAGCGGGTCGACGTTTTCCTCGTCGTCCATGAAGGTTCCCAGTCGCACGCCGAGAGAACGGGCTATTTTGATCAGCGGTCCCAACGAGGGATACACATCTTCCTCTTCCAGAGATGTTATGAACGCCAAATCAAGACCTGAACGATCCGCAAGGTCTTCGCGGCTGAGTTCGAGTTTTTCCCTGAAGGTTTTGATTCTCTCGCCAAGTTTGCTTTTCCCCATGGTGTTCCTCCCTATGAGGGGTTTCGTGTACGCTTTGGATTATAAGAAAGTGTAGCCGAGTCCGCCGTGCGAGTACCATACTCGGTCGCGGCGCGGCACAACAAATCGGTTAACGGACAACCTGCCATGGCAGGCGGTTGCCCTATAGAATAGGTAGGCCGGATAGTCCGGCCCCAAGAGGGATATTGGCCGCTGAAAAAGGCCGACCAGTAGAAAAAAGATGGGATATGCGTTTCATTGCCTGAGGGGCATGAAAGCAGGGCTCGCACTCAAAAACTGCGTGTTGGGAAACCGGCGTGCTGTGCCGGACTTGGGCAAAACCCGCTTTTACTCCCTGGTGTGCAGAGTACGTTCCGGGATGCGAGGAATCAGTCTTGCAAACTTTCAACAGCTTGATCCACAGTTTCGTAAATTTCAAAAACCTTGTCCAAGCGAGTCAACTGAAACAGGGCTCTCACCTCGGGAATAAGACCGGCAATAAGCAGGACGCCACCTTTGGCTCCTACCGTGCGGAAGCTGGCAACCAGAGTTCCCAGACCGGACGAATCAATGAACGGCACATTGGACATATCAAGCACCAGATTCAGGTAGCCTTCCGTCAGGCGATCCTGAATCCGCTTTTTCACATCCGGTGCATTGTCGCTGACAACACGTCCATCCAGTTTGATGACCGGAATTTTGCCGTACATTTCGTCCATCTACGCTCCTAAACCTTTTGGTGATGGTTGACGGGAAGTCTACTTCAAGACGCCCGTGGTGGCAAGAGGAGGAGAAAACCCTCCGTAAAGAGACAAGAAAGAGACAAGAAAAAAAGGGGACAGAAGAAGCACGGCACGGCAGTGTCCCAAGCATGCCCCCCCTTTTGCTGCTGCGCAAAGAAAAAGCGGCCGATTCCTTGGAACCGGCCGCCGGACTTGCGATAGGATGCAGATTTGCGGACTCTTGAAGAACTCGCATGACGAGTCTGGTCAAAGGTGACACGCCCGGTCAGATCATCAGCAAAAGACGTCTCCGCATATTGCGGACTTCACATCAGGCTGCGTTTTCCGCTTCGCCCCGGCCCACAACCCGCCGCAGCGAGCTGATGCCACGGGTCATCATGGAGCGCAAAGGATTTTCCGTCCTTGCCGTCTGCCCGGTGAACCGCAGGTACAAGGCTCCGGCCTTGTCCAGATGGGGGTACTGCTCCAGGGCCTCTTTCAAGAATTCAACCGCCTGATCGTTGCGGCCGATGATATTGTAGGCCCAGGCCAGGCAGGTCACCACCCGGTCGCTTTCCGGGGCCAACTTCACCGCCCTGCGCCAGGACAGAATGGCTTCGGGATAATCACCGTCCTTCCATTGGCTGATGCCCAGCTCGTAAAACGGATTGACCGGGAATTCGCGGGCCTTGCGCAGCTCCAGAAAAACATGGCGCGTTTCCAGAAAGCGTTCCTGTTCCGCGTACAGCTCCATGGCATGCTTCATGTTCTCGGCATATCCGGCTTCGTCGGCCATGCCACGGCAGGCGCGGGCCAGCCCCTCGTAGGCTTCGGCATAATATTTGTTGATCGTGATGGCCCTGCGAAATTCCTCGGCCGCGGGCCGATAGGCATTGTTCACGTAGCAGATCTGCCCCTGCTTGTAGTGAAAGCGGGCCGGATTGCGCTCGGCGATTGTCGGCACCGGATCGAGCCGGGTGCTTGGTGCAGGACGGGTAATGCCTTCCTTTTTGCGCTTGGCGCGGGCCTTGGCGTGCAGAACAGCCATGTTGCCGGGAAACGAGCTGCTGCGAACAGCCTGGCTGATCTGGCGCTCGAAAGAATCCTGCGAATACGGGCGGACCAGATAGCCGGAGCACCCGGAGGCCAGGGCTTCGAGCACATCGACCTCGTCCGAACTGCCGGAAGCCATGAGCACGGGGAGCAGGGAAAGCACCGGGTCACTCCGCAATCGGGAAGCGAATTCCCTTCCGCCCATATCTGCCAGCTGCTCGTCGCACACTACCAGATCGGCGTTGTTGTCCCGGAGAAACTCCATTGCCTGTTCGCCTGTTCCGAAAATTTGTACGCTGACGGCACCCGCGTTTCCCGCTGCCAAGCGGTCCATACGTGCGTGCCCTTCATGGCCGGAAACTATGACGACCAAATCCAATCCCTTCAACATGACTCCACTCCAATGACCGGAATTTTTTTCCTTCAATGATTCACTCTGTGGTCAGGAATGCAGCAATGGTGCCATACGCCGCGACAGGTGCGCACACGAAAAAAACGGACGGGTGTGGACACAAAAATTTCTCCGGGCTATTATCAAATTGAAATTCCCGTTTTTCTTGCCCAAAGGACATGCCATGGCCGGTTCGGACCACAAGACCTCAGCCCCCTACGAGGGTTCATCCGGTTCGCCCAAAGGGACATCACCAGGCGCATCGGAACGTGATCCCTCTGGAATTGCCGAATTTCTGGGCAAAACACTTCCGTTTACCGACCTCCCCGAGGAGACGCGCCTGCGCCTGGCAAAGCAATGCACCATAGATTTCATCCCGCGCGGCGAACAATTCATGCATCAGGGAAAGACCGAGCCGGACACGCTGTGGCTGGTGCAGCGCGGTGGCGTGCGTCTGTTTCTTGACAGGCTGGAGGGTGGGGAGGAAAGCCTCTCCCTGGTCGACTTCAGGGGCGAAGGCGGAGCCGTGGGCGCCCTGGCCCTGATACGGGGAGACAAAGCCGGGCTGAACGCGGAAACCGTGGAAGACACCTTTTTCATCCGGATGGAAAAACAGGCGTTTTTGGAGCTTGTGGACAAGCAGCCGGGCATTGCCCGCCACTACCTGAAAAACTTTTCCGAAACCTATATGGACAAGGCCTTTTCCGAGCTGCGCCAAAGCCACATAAGCCCCAAGCCGGAAGCCAGCCTGTATCTTTTTACCGCCAGGGTGGACCGAATTGTGCGGCGTGAGCCGATCATTGTGGAGGCCGGAAAAAATATCCGGGCGGCAGCGGAAATAATGGCCCGGGAACATGTGGGGTCGCTTCTGGTGGCAGACGCCAAGGGGGAAGTCCAGGGCATCGTTACGGACAAGGATTTCCGCTACAAGGTTGTGGCCCAGGGGCTGAACTACAACTGGCCTTTGCACGAAATAATGACCGCACCCGTGGCCACCATCCGGGCCGATGCCACCTGCTTCGACGCCCTGCTGACCATGATGCGCGAAAAGATCCACCACCTGGCTGTTGTCGACCCGGACAGTCCCGACCCCAATGAAAAAAAAACAATCCGGGGCGTCATCACGTCGCACGATATTTTAGTGCTCCAGGGCCGTTCCCCTTTTTCCCTGTACCGAGAAATCGTGGCAGCAAACACCTTTCAAAGCCTCTATGACCTGAGCCGCAAAACCCCCATGGTCATCCGGCTGCTCATGGAAGAAGGGGCGCGGGCCGACAACGTGAGCCGGATGGTCGCCGTGCTGGGCGACCTGCTGCTGGAACGGCTGCTGACCCTGTGCATACGCGAGGCCGGTACACCGCCGGTGCCGTTTTCCTGGATTCTGCTGGGCAGTGAGGGACGCCGGGAGCAGACCTTTCGCACGGACCAGGACAACGCCCTGGCCTTTGTGCCGCCGGGCAAATCGGACAAACCGGAAGAAAGGAAAGAGGCCGAGGCCTACTTTGCCGCCCTCTCCCGAACCATGATCAACCACCTTGAGCAATGCGGATTTCCCCGCTGCCCGGGCGACATGATGGCCTCCAACCCCCAATGGCGCAAAAGCGGGCCGGACTGGCGCACATATTTTCTGAAGCTGATGCAACAGCCGGAACCGGACCGGCTGCTGCACGCCACCATCTTCTTCGACCTCCGGCACGGGTACGGTGACCCGCAGCTGTGCGGCGACCTGCGGGCACTCATTGCCGACCATGCACCGCAAAACGGCGTATTCCTCAAACTTTTGGCGCGCGACTGCCTGCGCCAGAACCCGCCCCTGACGTTTTTCAAGAATTTCATGGTGGAAAAAGACGGACAGCATAAAAACCGGCTGGACCTGAAAAAACGGGGCATCATGCCCTTTGTGGATTTCGCTCGGCTGCTTGCCCTTTCCCAGGGCGTGCAACGCTCCAACACCCTGGACCGGCTCAAGGCGGTTTACGAAAAAGGCGCGCTCAGCCACGGCCTGTACAATGAAATCCGCGAGGCCTACGCCTTCATCACCCAGATACGCATGGTGCACCAGCTTCGCCGCATGGACCAAGGACGCGAACCGGACAACTTTCTCGATCCGTCCGGCCTGACAGAGCTGGAAAAACGCACGCTGAAGCAGGCATTTGCCGTGCTGGGGGAAATGCAATCGCACGTGCGGGAAACTTTTCGGCTGGATATGTAACCATGGCCGCGCCCACGTGGCCTTTCCGGAGCCCCCATGCCCCTGCGCCGCGCCCTTGGCCTGCTGAAAAAAAATCCACAGGAGCACCCGCTTCTGCAGGAGAACGACACGGCCTGCGCGCTACTACGCCGGGACACGCCCCTGGCTGACGTGCCCTTTGTGGTGCTGGATACGGAACTCACAGGCCTTGACCCGGCGGGTGACGAGATTGTTTCCATCGGAGCCGTACACATCGACAGCCTGCGCATCCAGGCGGGCAAGACCTTTTATTCCGTGGTCCAACCGCGCGAAGGGCTGAAAAAACTCTCCACCCTGGTCCACCGCATCACCCCGGACGAAGTACGGAACATGCCCCGGCTGCGCAGTGTGCTGCCCGATCTGGTAACCTTTTGCACGGGCCGGATTATTGTGGGCCACAACATCGGCCTGGACATGGACTTCCTGAACCGCGCGCTGGGCGATGTGATGCAAGGCAGGCTGAACAACCCACGGCAGGACACCATGCATCTTGCGCAGGTGCACCAGGCCGCGCAAGGCGGATACTTCCAACAGTTCGACCAACGTACCGCCTTCGACCTCGCCCACCTGGGAAGAATCTACAACCTCCCCCCCTACCCGGCGCACAACGCCCTGTCCGACGCCATGCAGACCGCCTGCCTTTTCCTGGTGCTGCTGCGCAAACTGCGTGACGGGCGGCTCTCCACGTGGGGAGAGCTGCTTAAAGTGTAGCCCCGGCAAGCTGTTTTCTGCAAAAAAGGGACAATTGCTGTCCAACTCCACATAAAAAAAATGCTGTTAAAACGATTTTGTTTTTATAAAATGCATTATGCTGCCAAAAGCATAGGCACAGAAAAATAAAACAACGAATCACCCACACTATGCCCCTTGTAATCAATATACTATTCCACTAAATAGCAAAGTAGTTCGAATATTTTTTTACATGGAGGAATCTCCCATGCGCAAATTCTCTATGGTGATTTTCAGTCTCATCCTGGCTTTTGCATTCTCCACTGCGGCCTTTGCTGAACCTCTCAAGGTAACGGTTCCGGGCGAATTGACTCTGGCCCAGGCTCAAAAGGTGCTTACGGCTGCAGTTGCCAAAGCCGAGGCAATCAAAGTTCCCGTGAACATTGCCGTGGTCGATTCCGGCGGCAATCTGAAAGCCTTTTACAGAATGGACGACGCTTTCCTCGGCAGCATTGATGTTTCCATCAAAAAAGCTGTTACGGCCCGTTACTTCAACATGTCCACACGGGCACTGGGCGAAGCCTCGCAGGTTGGCAAATCCCTTTACAGCATTGAAGTCACCAACGGCGGCCTGGTTCTGTTTCCCGGCGGTGTGCTGCTGGTGGACAAGAACAATGTGGTTGTCGGTGCCGTGGGCGTAAGCGGCGGAACCGTGGACGAAGACGAAAACGTAGCCAACGCAGCTGCCGCTGTTCTGAAATAATTTATCCCTTCCCAAAACGATCCCGAAAGGCGCTTCATAAAGGAGCGCCTTTTGTTTGCGCTCGATCACAAATTCCAATTTGTCAGGCCGCTCAAAAAAATACAAAAGCACGACGGGAAAAATTGCAGTACCGGAGCCATCTTCCCCAGCATCCCCCCGCGTCCTTCCCCACGTCTCCTGTAAAGCAACAATCCCGAGAACCGAGACCAGAAAGTCGGCCCCCCTACGCCTCTTGACCATAAAGACCTATAATGTAATATAATTAAACTGCCCTCCCTCTTAGAGTCTATCGAGTCCATTGCTCAAGCCATGGAGCCCAGATGAAAGCACTAACGAAAATACACACATTACTCACAATATTACCGGCCCTGTTCATTATGCTGTGCAGTGCAATGGTGAAGGCGGAAAATGGCAAAGACGTCATTGTCATCCAGAGCTACCACCCGACGCTGACCTGGACACGGCAATGCGACACCGGAATCCTGAAAGTTCTGGGGAATCTGAACGTTAAATTCTATTATCTCGACTCCAAGCGCCTGGCCCCGGAGCAGTTTGCTCCGAAAGTCGACGCCATATACTCTGAAGTACTGCAGCAATCGCCGGACCTCGTAATGATTGGGGACGACACGGCCTTCAATCTGCTCGGCCTCCGCATTGCAAAGTTGAAAATTCCCGTTGTCTTCTTCGGCATGAACAACAATCCCCGCAAATATTTTTGGGAACGGCCTTCCAACCTCGCGGGCCTGCTGGAAAGAACACCGGTTCTTCCGACTGCCCGAATTTTAAAATCCCTGCTTCCATCTGCCCGGAAAATGCTTTTCCTGTTCGACAACAGCCCTACGAGCGATTCCCTTCTGGAAATTACCATCAAGGACAAAAGATCCCTACGGCTGGGCACTCTTTCCCTGAAATTCAAGGTCGCCTACAACTGGGCCGAGTGGAAAAAAGCCATAAGGCGGGCGGGACGGTACGATCTGGTTGTAATTCCGACCTTTCATGCCCTGAAGGATGCGGATGGAAATCATGTGGGCATAACAAAAGCCTTGGACTGGACCACGACCCATTGCCCCGTCCCGGTCTTCTCCTGCCAGGAACACACGGTACATGACACGGGAACGGTTGGCGCGTTCACTCTTGACGGAGTTCACCACGGGGAATCAGCCGCACGCATCGCCCTAAGGATTCTTCAGGGCACTCCTCCCGCAGACATTCCACTGCAGGTCGACAGCCACGGGCAGCTCTACCTGAACAAAAAACAACTGGAACGCTTCCACATCAGCGTACCGGAAGAACTCGCGCACAGTGTGATTTTCCAGTAAGAACTGTCCGGACCGGGCGATGGAGAAACACTCCATTACAAAAGCCGCCGGTATGAGGAACCGGACCAGGGCCATATTTCTTCTGCCACCAGCCAACATACGGATAACCAATCGAAATGGCGTCAATTCACTGTTACATTTCCGGCCGCGTCCAAGGCGTCTGGTTTCGCGGCTGGACGCAAAAAACAGCCCGCGCCATGGGCGTTATCGGCTGGGTACGCAACCTGCCCGATGGTCGGGTCGAATGCATGGCCCGGGCAGATGGCAAAACACTGCAAAAATTTCGGGCAAAACTCGCCAAGGGGCCGTCTTTTTCCCGGGTGGATGCCGTGGACTGCTTCGAAGCGTCGGAAGAATCGTCTGCCCCGGACCTGGCTGCCCCGGAATTGGCCGCCCCGGAATTGGCCGGACTCGATGATTTTCTTGTTATACGCTAAGACACTTCACCACATTTCTACCATTTGTTTACCGTACAAGTTCCTTCTCATTAGCCGACACTCCTCCATTTACCATGTTCACAACTAGTTTTTTCAGTATTATTTCTTTCAAAACACCTTTTTTCTCTTTACGCACCCCTCAGAGTGATTATTAATTAACATCTGGCGGACAATTACCTCTGCCTGGCCCTCTATTTTTCCGTGTAAAAGGCCGAAGAGGCACTTCAAGCGATATATCCAGGAGGTTCACGCCCATGAGCGACGAGAACAAAACCACCCCTCAGGAACTCGAATTTCAGATCGAGGCTGAGGATTTGATTGATGACCAGGATGAAAAAGCTTCCATGGATATTCCCGAAGTAGTGCCGGTGTTGCCCGTTCGCGACATCGTCATTTTCAATTATATGATTCTGCCCCTGTTTGTGGGGAGGGAAAAATCCGTGGAGGCGGTGAATGCCGCTCTCAATTCCAACCGGTTCATCATGGTGGTCACCCAGAAGGAAGAGCATGTTGACGAACCGGAACATGAAGACCTGTACACAGTAGGTACGGTCTGCATGATCATGCGCATGCTCAAAATGCCCGATGGACGCCTCAAGGTGCTTGTCCAGGGGCTTTCGCGAGCCAAGGTAAAGGAATTCACCCAGAGTGAGCCCTTCCATGAAGCGCGCATAGAAACGATTGAGGAACAGGAGCCCGAAACCACCGGGGCGGAAGAAGAAGCCCTTATGCGGGCCGCCCGCGAACAGAGCGAAAAGATCATGTCTCTGCGCGGCATTTCCACCCAGGATATTTCCAGCGTACTTTCCAGTGTGGAAGACCCTGGGCGCCTGGCCGACCTCATTGCCTCCAACCTGCGCATCAAGGTTGCCAAGGCACAGCAGATTCTGGAATGCGAAGATCCGGTCGAAAGGCTCGAACTGGTCAACGCGCAGCTCGGCAAAGAAGTCGAAGTGGCCAGCATGCAGGCCAAAATCCAGAACATGGCCAAAGAAGGCATGGACAAGGCCCAGCGCGAATACTTCCTGCGCGAACAGCTCAAGGCCATTCGCAAGGAGCTTGGCGACGTCGGCGGCGAAGGCGACGAAATGGAAGAGCGGAAGGACGCCATTGCCAAGGCGGGCATGCCCAAGGAAGTGCTGAAAGAGTCTGAAAAGCAGCTCAAACGGCTCGAATCCATGCACCCGGATTCGTCCGAGGCAACCGTTATCCGTACCTATCTGGACTGGATGGTGGAGCTGCCGTGGAAGAAGCTTTCCCGCGACCGGCTCGACATCAAGGAAGCCAAGACCATCCTGGACGAGGACCACTTCGATCTGGAAAAGGTCAAGGAACGCATCCTTGAGTATCTTTCCGTGCGCAAACTCAACCCCAAGATGAAAGGCCCAATCCTTTGCTTCGTGGGCCCTCCCGGCGTGGGCAAAACCTCGCTGGGCCGCTCCATTGCGCGCGCCCTGGGCCGCAAATTCCAGCGCATGTCCCTGGGCGGAATGCGGGATGAAGCGGAAATCCGCGGCCACAGGCGTACCTACATAGGCGCCATGCCCGGACGCATCATCCAGAGCATCAAGCAGTGCGGAACCCGCAACCCGGTCATCATGCTCGATGAAATCGACAAGCTGGGCGCGGATTTTCGGGGCGATCCGTCGTCGGCCCTGCTGGAGGTATTGGACCCGGAACAGAACAACTCCTTTTCCGACCACTACCTGAACGTGCCCTTCGACCTCTCCAAGGTCATGTTCATTTGTACGGCCAACGTGCTCGACACCATCCCCGGCGCATTGCGCGACCGTATGGAAATTATCCGCCTGCCCGGCTACACCGAGCAGGAAAAGGTTAAGATTGCCCGGCGCTACCTGCTGCCGCGGCAGATAGAGGAAAACGGCCTGCAGATTGAAGACGTGCTGATGGGCGACACCGTACTGGCGAAGATCATTCGCGAGTACACACGCGAAGCCGGACTGCGCAACCTGGAACGCGAAGTGGGAAGCATCTGCCGCAAGCTTGCCCGACGCAGGGCCGAAGGCGACGAAGGCCGCTTCCGCGTTACCGCCAACATGCTTTCCAAAATGCTCGGCCAGCCCATCTTCCGCGACGAGGACAAGGATACCGAGCTGCCCGCAGGCGTTGCCCTTGGACTTGCCTGGACACCCTACGGCGGAGAGATACTGCACATCGAAGTCACCACCATGCCCGGCAAGGGCAAGCTGACCCTTACCGGACAGCTCGGCGACGTGATGAAGGAAAGCGCCCAGGCCGCCCTTACCTATGCCAAGAGCCATGCCGAAGCCCTGAACATCAAGAAGGACCTCGACAAGGTGGACCTGCACGTGCACGTGCCCGCTGGCGCCACCCCCAAGGACGGACCGTCGGCAGGCATTACCCTGGTGACGGCGCTGATTTCCTCGCTGACGGAACAACCCATTTGCAACAACACGGCCATGACCGGTGAAATTACGTTGCGCGGGCGCGTCCTGCCCGTGGGCGGCGTCAAGGAGAAAATCCTGGCCGCTGTAACGCGTGGACTCAAGCGGGTTATCATCCCGTCCCAAAATACCAGGGACCTGGAAGACATCCCCAAGGAACTGCTCCGCACCATCGAGATAAAACCGGTGGAACGCATCGACGAAGTGTGGCCCCTGGCCTGCGAAAAGCTGGACAACTAGCGACGCGAAGTTCGGCAGGCACAGCCAGTCACGGGGTAAACCCAACAAAAACAAAGGCCGGAGAAGGATATCCTTCTCCGGCCTTTTAAATTTTTCAAAAGATTTCAATCGTCTATTTTTTTCAATCGTCCCCCGTCGCCGCTCCCACCGGCTCTCCGCCGGAGCGCCGCGGGAGTTGTTTCCGGCAGCAGGCGAAAAAACAGAGTTGCACAATTGAAAAGCCAGGAATAATGTCCCCATTTTTCCGGGAACAACAGGCTCCTGCAACGCGTCAGCTCCTTCCCTCGGCATCGAAACAAACTTTCGGATTCACCACCGACCATTTGCCTGCGGGCAAAAATAACCGGCGGATCGGTCACCGCATTTCGGCAGCAAGTCGTGCAACAGTTCACCCATCTTCTCGTCATCCTCGGCGTCGCCCTTGTGGGCGGCCTGATAATGAACCGGCTTCATGTTCCAGGAGCAACAATCATCGGCGCAATGCTTGCCGTCATAGCCTTCAAACTGATGATCAACACGCCCCTGACGCTGCCGAAGCACTGGTCATTCGCCATACAGATCATTGTCGGCGCGGCCGTGGGCATGCAGTTTTCGCCAGACATGCTGCAGCAGATACGCCATTACGCCATTCCCATGCTCTCCTCCGCGCTCCTGCTGATCCTCTTCGGCGGGCTGCTGGCCTTTGTCTTTTCCAAATTCCTGGGCATCGATCCAGACACCGCGTTCCTCAGCACCAGCCCCGGCGCCATGACCGCCATGGCAGGAATGGCGACCAGCATCGACGTCAACCTGTTCCTTGTGCTGACCTTCCACATCGTCCGGGTCATCCTGGTCATTCTTCTTGCACCAACCATTATGCGGCTGTGTCACATCCTTCTCTGAAAAGAAGACCTCTACCAAGGCCAGATTATATCCGCAGGCGGAAGTTGACAGCCTGAACAACAAGCCCTCAGGCCTTGCGGACCTCGACGGTGTTGTCGTTCAGCGTGGTTGCCTGGCCCATGTCCGAAAGTCGTTCGTGGTGCAAGGTGTTGACAAGCTTGCCGTTTGCCGACCTGGCGGTTTGGAACACCCCGACGGCAGCCACGGTTCCGCGGGCGACGAGAGGCGTGAGGCTGGCGCAAAAAGCCACCTCGCCCTGCTCGTTGAAGGCCAATACCGCATCTCCATCCACAATGCCGCGTGCCGCCGCGTCGTCCGGGTGCATGACCAGGGCCATGGCCCCGCGCCGGTCCACCAGATCGCCCCGCTCCAGAAAAATGGAGTTCAGGGTCTCGGAACTGGGTGCGGCCACCAGATGAAGCGGCTGCGTGCCCCCGTGATTTGCGAAATAATGCGGCATGGGTGCGTCCAGCGCGTCGTTGACGATAAGCATCTTTCCCGCGCCGGTCTGCCAGTCGGTATGGTCGACAAAAGGTATGGAAACCACCCCGCCGGTCCGCAGAACGTCCCATTCTTCTTGCGAAAGCCCTTGCAGCCCCTGCCTGGGGTTGCCCAAAAGCTCCTTCACAAGATCCTCCTCGCTCCGGTCGAAGTGGCTCTCTTGGTAGCCCATGGCCTTGGCAAGCAGACAAAAGATGTCCCAGTTGCTTTTGCATTCGCCGGGTGCGGGAATGACCTTGAAGGATGTGCCAAAGGAACAATAGCCGTAGGAGCTGTAGCAGTCCGACTGCTCCACGGAAAAAGTGGCCGGCAGGATGATGTCCGCATAGCGGGCCGTATCGGTCATAAACCGTTCGTGCACCACGGTGAACAGGTCGGGATTGCTCATCCCGCGCAGGATGCCTTCCTGGTTGGCAACAGCCCCCACCGGGTTGCAGGCGTAGATGTGCAGACACCGAATGGGTGCCTGCCCGGCTTCTCCGCCCAGGGCCGAAGCCAGCATGTTGATATTCACCTTGCGGGCCGTGTTGCTGCGCAGGTCCGGGCGGGTGATGCGGGTCATATCCACATAGGGTCCGCCGCCGGGATTGCAGCCGCACAGTCCGCCGCCGGGACGGGCCCATGCGCCGGTAAAGGCCGAAAGAATGGTGATGAGCCGCACGGTCATGCCGCCGTTGCCGTGGCGCGAGTTGCCGCTGCCCAGAATGATGGCAGGGGCCGAAGCCGCTCCGAATTCCCGTGCCAGCTCGATGATGGTCTGTGCCGGAACGCCGGTGATGCCCTCGGCCCAGGCCGGGGTGTAGGTGTCCAGAGTCTTGGCGAAGTCCTGGAAACCAACGGCCTCGCGCTGCAAAAATTCCTTGTCGACCAGCCCTTCCCGGAGCAGCACATGCATCATTGCCAGGGCCAGCGCACCATCCGTTCCCGGAGTGACCAGCACGACCTGATCGCAATACGAGGCCATTTCGCGGCCATAGGATTCGATGAGCACCACGCGCTTTCCCTGTTGCCGGGCCTTGGCCAAGTCGCGCATGCTTTGCAGCCGCGTGGCCTTCATGTTGCTGCCCCAGACGATAAAGAGATCGCTGTGTTTCAGCTCACGCGGGTCCAGGCAGCCGGTCTTGCCCATCACCGACGAGTAGCCCGCGCCCTTGGCCGAGGCACAAAGCGTCTTGACCAGCGAACAGGCCCCCATCCGATTGAACAGGGCATCCCCGCCATTGCGCTGGATAAGGCTCATCACCCCGGAATAATAAAACGGCAGGATGGACTCGGGGCCGGTCTCGGCCAGGGCCTGTTTCCAGCGGCTGGTGATGGTATCCACGGCCTCGTCCCAGGAAATCGGCGCAAACCGCCCCTCTCCCTTGTCACCCACGCGCTTGAGCGGGGTGAGAATCCGGTCCGGCGAATGGATGGATTTTTCGTAGCGCTGCATCTTGCGGCAGATCAGCCCGCGGGAAACAGGATCGTCGCCATCCCCCCGCACTTTCAGGATGGACTGTCCGTCGGTGGTGACAACAAGCCCGCAGCTTGTCGGGCAGTCGTAAGGGCAGATCGTCTTGCAGGTCTTCATTTTTCAAACTCCGGCGTGTGTCGCGGTCTTTAAATTCATGGGATAAAAATGCACCAGCCCCCGCCTCTACTCCGGCAGCGGCAGGCGGCTTGAGGATTTCAATTCCCGCAGGGAAATATTGGAACGAATGTTCGTGGCGCCGGGAATCTTGCGCAACACGTCTTCCACAAAACGGCTGTAGTCGTCCAGGTCCCTGGCAACGACCTGAAGCAGAAAATCGTCATCGCCCGTGGTGTTGTGGCAGGAAAGAACATTGGGATTTTCAGTGACTATCCGCTCCAGCTCGCGGGTGACTTTTTCCGAATGCTGGTTGCAGCTGAGCTGCACAAAGGACAGCACGCCAAAGCCGAGTTTTTTCCGGTTCAGTATGGCCTGAAAGCGCTCGATGACCCCGTTTTCCCGCAATCTTTTCAGCCTGCGCCAGCACGCCGCCTCGCTTATGGACACCTCTTCGGCCAGTTTGGCGTTGGACGCCCGCCCGTCCTCCTGGAGAACGCGCAAAATACCCATATCTTTCTCGTCAAGTTCCATCATTGAGGCATCCTTTCATTAATAGCCATCAAAACGAATGAACATTTCATTTTTTAGGATAATTTTATCTGCGAAATCAAGGACAATTCACCTCTTTTGGCCCTATAGTCTCCAGTGACCGTAAACCCGGACTTTTGTACCGCTTTTGCCCTGGAGGATGCGAACAACATGAAAGCCGTCTATTACGAAGAATTCAACCAGCTGCCCGTGGTTACCGACCTGCCCGATCCCACACCGGACGACAACGGCGTGGTGGTAAAGGTGCTGGCAACGGGCCTGTGCCGTAGCGACTGGCACGGCTGGGTAGGTCACGATCCGGACATTGCTCTGCCCCATGTGCCGGGGCACGAACTGGCGGGTGTGATTGTCGAAACCGGAAAGAACGTCAGCAAATGGCAGCGCGGCGACCGGGTCACCGTGCCCTTTGTTTGCGGTTGCGGCACCTGCCCCCAATGCAATTCCGGCAATCAGCAGGTGTGCGACCACCAGTTTCAGCCCGGCTTTACCCATTGGGGATCGTTCGCCGAGTTCGTAGCCCTGCAGCACGCGGACGCCAACCTCGTGCGCCTGCCAGAGGACATGGACTACGCCACGGCGGCCAGCCTGGGCTGCCGTTTCGTCACTGCCTTCCGGGCGCTGGTGGACCAGGCCCGTGTATCGGCCGGGCAGTGGGTGGCAGTGCACGGCTGCGGGGGCGTGGGCCTTTCCGCCATTATGATAGCCACTGCGCTGGGGGCCAACGTGGTCGGCATAGACATTGGCGACGACAAGCTGGAACTGGCCCGGCAGGTGGGCGCGGTCGCCACCATCAACAGCTCGCGCGAGACCGATACCGTGGCAGCGGTACGGGACGTAACCGGCGGCGGAGCCCATGTTTCCGTGGATGCATTGGGCCATCCCCAAACCTGCTTCAACTCCGTGGCCAATCTGCGCAAGCGCGGGCGGCACGTGCAGGTGGGGCTGATGCTGGGAGAACACACCACGCCACAGATTCCCATGGCCCAGGTTGTGGCCAACGAGTTGGAAATATACGGCAGCCACGGGATACAGGCCCACCGCTACGACGCCATGTGGAACATGCTGGCGACCGGCAAGCTTAACCCGGCGCAACTGGTCGGCAAGACCATCCCGCTCGGTGAGGCTCCTGAAGCGCTCGCGGATATGAATACTTTCAGCGGAACCGGAATAACGATCATCGCTCCCCACGCATGAGGAAACACACCATGAAACATCTGGACGCAACGTTCGTACGGCAGCAATTCCCCGCCTTTTCCGAAGAATCGCTCAAGGGCACCGTGTTTATGGAAAACGCTGGCGGTTCCTACATGTGCCGCCAGGTCATGGACCGGCTGAATACCTTTTATCATCAGTGCAAGGTGCAGCCCTACTACCCCAACCCGGTCTCCATGAAGGCCGGGGACATGATGGACGAGGCTTACGGCGCACTGGCAAAATGGATGAACGTGAATGCGGACGATGTCTATTTCGGCCCGTCCACGTCGCAGAACACCTATGTTCTCTCCAAGGCGGTGCTGGGCTGGCTGCAACCCGGCGACGAGGTCATCGTCACCAATCAGGACCACGAGGCCAACAGCGGTGCGTGGCGGCGGCTGGAAAGCCAGGGTATGGTGGTGAAACAGTGGTCCATCGACCCCGAAACCGGTTCCCTGGACGTGGCCGATCTGGAACGGCTGATAACCCCCAAGACCAAGCTGCTGACCTTTCCGCACTGCTCCAACATTCTGGGCGAGATCAACCCGGTGGCGGCGTTCTGCAAGGTAGCCAAGGACCACGGCGTGCGCACCGTGGTGGACGGCGTATCCTTTGCCGGACACGGCCTGCCCGACGTCCCGGCCCTGGGTGCCGATATCTATCTTTTCTCGCTGTACAAGGTGTACGGCCCACACCAGGGCGTGATGGTCATTGCCCCGGACATGGTGCCCAACCTGCGCAACCAGGGGCACTACTTTCACGAAGAAGTGCGGGTGAAACGGCTGATGCCTTCAGGACCGGACCATGCGCAGATAGCCTCCATCAAGGGCGTAAGCGACTACTTCGACGCCCTGCTAACGCACCACGAATACGACGGCCCGAACTCGGACCAGGAAAAGGCCAAGGCAGTCCGCACACTCCTGAAGGAAGGCGAACGCCCGGCCCTGAGCGCACTGCTGGACTACATTGCAGGCAAGGACGGGCTGCGCCTGGTCGGCCCGGCAGAACTGGCACACCGCAACCCCACGGTGTCGGTGGTGCCTGCGGGTAAGACACCTTGGGAACTGGCTGAACGGCTGGGCGAAAAAGGCATTTTGTGCGGCGCGGGCCACTTCTACTCGGTGCGGCTTATCAAGGCGCTGGGTATTGATCCCGACCTGGGCGTGCTGCGCTTTTCCCTGGTGCACTACACGTCGGGGAAGGACGTGCAGCGGCTTGCCACGGAGCTGGATAAGTTGTTGTAGGGGGGGAGGCGGCAAGAGTGCACTTGAATGGGGTTCAAGGGGGGGGCGATATTTTGAATATTTTTCACTCTTCGCAGCAATTCTACAACGCATACTCATGGAACTTCGCCCCTGACCTTGGCTGCCCAAATCTGTAACCATCCTGCATCGCAGCCCGGCAGGGGCTTCTGTTTTCCCTGTTGCGCCTCCGGCGAGTTCGCTTAACGACCTAGAGAAAAACGAAAGCCAGTGATGACGTAGCGGAAGCCTGGATCGAACCTGCCGCGGTAGGCAGAACGAACGCTCCCGCCGTAGCGGATCCAGCACCCCCCACGAATCAAACGATTCTCGCCAGAATCTGCCCCAAAAGGGTCAACAACTGAAGACGTGGGATACTCACCATACCAATCCTGACACCATTCCCATACATTGCCATGCATCTGGTACAGCCCCCATTGGTTACACTCGAGCGCCTTTACCGGAACCGTTTTTTTTCGGAACCTTCCCTCTTGCCCGTCAGCATACGGGCGGGTTCCATCGTAGTTGACTTGTGCCGGTGTGATATTTTCCCCAAATGAAAAAGGGGTTTCCGTCCCTGCACGGCAGGCGTATTCCCATTGTGCTTCGGTCGGTAGTGTAAGGCGTATGTCAGGAAGCAATGCACTCACCTTTTGACAAAAATTTTGGCAATTCTGCCAACTCACACTATCAACGGGCAATTCCGGTTCCCCGGAGAACTTACTCGGATTATTCTCCATCACTGCTTCCCATAGCTCCTGAGTACAAGCGGTATCGGCGAGCCAAAAGCCATGTGTAAGTGTCACCTCATGTTGCGTTTCGTCATCTTTGCGATCAAACTCTGATTCGGGAGAGCCCATCAAAAATTTGCCAGGCGGGATCCAACGCATGCGTTGAGTAACATCATTTATGATGATATCGGCATGCACGCCGTAACAGTCCATCCCCCAAGCACTCGCCCATTGTGGTGGAAAAGGGGAAGGAGGAATGCCGTTGTCCAGCCATTCAAAAGTCATTACAAAATCCTATGTGTTGCAATTCGGCGCGTTGGGCTGGACACAACAACATGCTTGTCCACAGCTACCACACGATTCTGGGAACAAAATACATTCAGTTCCCCAAATCATGTGCTGGCAGCCTCAGAATCACCGACTGGCACTGTAAAAAAAGCATATTTCATATTGCCCCAAGCAATCTTATCGTCGTGTAATCTCCCAAACCCGTTCCAGCCTTGCTGTCCCGCCCCTGACCTTGGCTGCCCAACGCTGTAGCCATCCCGCATCGCAGCCTGGCAGGGGCTTCTACCTTCCCTGTTGCGCCTCCGGCGAGTTCGCTTAACGACCCAGAGAAAAACGAAAGCCAGTGTTGTGGTCGCGGTAGCCCGGAACGACCCTGAGGCGGCAGGCAGAACGAACGTGCCTGCCGTTGAGGATCCAGCTCCCCCCACGAAGCACACGATCCCCGCCCGAATCTGCCCCAGAAGGGTCAACAACTGAAGACGTAGGATACTCACCATACCAATCCTGACACCATTCCCATACATTGCCATGCATCTGATACAGCCCCCATTGGTTGCACTCGAGCGCCTTTACCGGAACCGTATTTCCCCGATATAATCCCTTTTGCCCGCCAGCGTACGGGGAGGTTCCAGCGTAGTTGACTTGTTCCGGTGTAATGTTCTCCCCAAATGAAAATGGTGTTTCAGTTCCTGCACGGCAGGCGTATTCCCATTGGGCTTCGGTCGGTAGTGTAAGACGTATGTTTGGAAGCAATGCATTCACCTTTTGACAAAAATCTTGGCAATCCTTCCAACTCACTTTTTCAACGGGCAATTCCGGCTCTCCGGAGAACTTACTCGGATTATTCTCCATCACAGCTTCCCACAGTTCCTGAGTGCAGGTGGCATCTGCCAACCAAAATCCGCGTGTAAGTGTCACCCCATGTTGCGTTTCATCATCGTCACGCTCAGGTTCAGACTCCGGGGACCCCATTAGAAACGTTCCCGGATGTATCCAACGCATGCGTTGAATTATCCCCTTAATACGCAGGTCGGCATACAGACCGTATTGGTCTATCCCTTCGGCAACCGCCCAGGAAACATCCGGGAGTTTTTTGCCGCTGAATTTTTCCAGCTGGCTTATATTCACCCAGCGAGCATGCTCTTGAGAACTAACCAAGCCAAAATACTCATCGTAATCACCGACAGGCCGCACTTCATCGTAAGAGGGGCTTAATCCCCATCTCAAAAGCCCCAAGGCCTCCGGCACTTCGCCGGTCTGCTCCAGATATATTCTTTTAAGGTCCGAAGGCAGAACCCACTTTATCTTTGAATCGTTCAAAGGAAGTGTCGCATACAACCCCTTGGCATTTTGCACGATGGAATCGGCCCATTTGGGCTTTTGCATGGAGCCCAACGTGAGAGACTCCTCGGAAGATACAATGGAAATTGTTTCCTGCCTTGGAAGCGAAATGGAAAAGCCATTGGACAACGTGTAGCTGGCATGTTGCTTTGGAAGAACCACCTCGACGATCCTTTTGGCAGGCAACACTCCGAATGGACAGCCTCTGTCGAAATTTCCCAGCTCTTTAAAAAGGAGCTTCTCCCCTTCCTGCACCAGAATCCAATCTTTTGCCTGGCTTGGGGCAGATTCCTCAAGTGCTTCAATGTCGTCATCAGACACGAGAGGAGGAATTTTATGGCTTTGGGCGGAACGCAACTCCTCTGCAAAAGCGGCTGCCACCACCTTTTTCAACGGTTTCGCCCAGGGTGTCTCCCTTTTAAGTTCCGAAAGCTGCCTGTGGCCCATACGCCGAACCCAGGCCTTGAGCATCCCAGGCTCAACAACCTCCTCGCTACGTTCACCAAGCCATTGCAGATACTGCAAAACATCTTGGGGTACAGGCAAATTAGGATTGTCCGAAAGGCGTAATGTATACTGCGTAAGACGCTCTTCCAATTGGACTTCTGCCGGAAGCCCGGAATGGTACAAATTTATCAGTTTGTCGGCTGCCTTACGCAAACACTTGGGGAGTGTGGCAAATTTTTTGCGCAGGGTTTCATGGGAATTCTCGCCCGATGTTTTGAAAGAAAAAGCCAAAGGATTAGGCTCAACATCAACATGATTCCAAGCCATCCCTTCTGTTCCAACATCGGCCTCTGGGAGCAAACGCCTCACTGCACGCAGAAGTTGAGGTTCGACCCGCACGGCAGGGGAACATAACGCCAGCAAAGACTCTGAAGGCGTGCTGTCCCCGGCATCGGCCGGGACCATGGACGGATTTGCTCCGGAGGAAGTAAAACGCACTGGAGCATGATCATCGAGACAGACCACACGAAATAAATTGGCGATATTTTTCTGCACCAAACGCTGGGGAACAGGGCTTATAATTGCAGGCTTGCATCCACGACGGGAAAAAAGTCTCCCGAATTCTTCCCATTGTTCGCGCATCTCGCGTGTACTGTACACGCCACAATCAGAGAAAATCAGACATGGCAATTCTACAGGAAATGAGGAGAAGGGCACGTACTCTCCAGTCCGCAGATCGAACGTTCCATTCAGCGGTCCAAACTCGGCACAGGAAACTGTAAGGCTGTTCTTCCCTACGTGGCGCATAATCCCCTGAATAATCATATAAAAATCGTCCCAAAACGGGATCAGCGGATCAGAGCAGTCAACCAATATGTGAAGACGTGCACTCCACGCCTTCCGCTTTTTTCTCGGGATATCCACAAGATGCTCGCCCCTGGACAGCAACCGTACCGCTTCTGCTTCATCCGGCTGCCTGGAATAGAGATGGCCTGCTACAATATCGCGCAGCAACGGCCATAAACGCACCCACGGCACAAGCGGGGAAAACTCGGGGACAGGGCCTTTCATGTCCGGCAAGTGGGTAGGCACCGCAGGAGGCATTTCTTCTGGAGGGATGTCTCCAGGCTTGTCCGAAGAAAAACGTTCACGCTTCACGATGTGCCAGAACCAGGGCGACTGAAGTTCTGGAGTCTGTTTCTCGGCAGTCTCCTGCTCTTCGGGCGTGTCAGGAAGGCGAGGCGGTTCTTCTACGATCGCCTCCGTTGGAGTGTAGTCATACCCCAAAAAAGACGCGATCTGCTCCGGTGGATGGTTCGGAAAAAGAGTCAGCAGCCTCACAAGGTCTGCACGGCCCACTGCCCCTTTTCTCGCGTTGCGCTTCCCCACAGCCATTACACATTCCGAGCGTTTTTCTTCAACGCAAAGGAGCTGATTTTTTTCAGCAGATCCTCGTCAGACAGCTTAGGCAAATTCTGGCGCATGTGTTCAAAGGCATAGGCAAAATCGAGGTACTCTCCCAACCCAGGACAGTGAATACCGTTTTTTTCCCTGCGTTCCTTAAGAAGAAGTTTGGCTATCTTTACAAGTATGTCGGAGGAAACAGATAAACCATGTTTTTCGGCACGCGCCAAAAGCCACTCAGGGGCGTCCTCATCTTTCGGGAATTCCATATTCAAAACAAAGCAACGCCGCAGAAAAGCAGCGGGAAGTTCACGGTCTTCATTGGTAGTGATAACGACCAACGGTTTGGAAGCGTTGCAGGACTGCCCCGCCCCCCCAGCACGACACACAGGCTCGGCAAAATGCGGAACCGCGAATTCATTTTCAGCAAAAGCTTCCAACAAGGAGTTGGGAACGTCGGAATCTGCCTTGTCTATTTCGTCAATAAGGAGCACCCAGCCGTTCTTGCCGTTTTCTGAGGTAGTTTCATTGCCGGAAGTGTTTTTCTTGGGAAGGCCTGTGTGCTCATCAAGCTGTGCAGCAATTATGTCCTTCATATCATCAAAACTCGGACAACAACTCCCCGGACAAATGGAATGCTGCGCTTTTGCCCACTCCGGCTGAAACACCCACCATAAGGCCCCCGGCGCAATGTAATCTCTTTTGTCCAGAGTTATCTTGTTGCCACCTGCGGTACATTTTAATTGAGCATCCGCTAGCCGCTTCACTCCGTCAAACTGCCATAGCAGGTCGTTTGGCTCGGTGCGTGCCGTCACAACCTCAGAAACAAAATAGCGGCCCAACCTTTCTGCCGCCGCCCTGGCAAGAGTGCTTTTTCCTATCCCAGGCTCTCCCCGGACCAAAAGCGGACGCCCAACTTCAATAGCCGCCTGAATGGCAAAGAGATGGTCGGCCTCCCAGTAGTAACACTGTGAGGCTGAATTTGTGCTGGTGTGTGTCATTATTGATTCTCCAAAATAATCCAATCTCGTTTTATGTTTTCTATGTTATCAATTTTTACTGCATCTTTTTGTTCACTGACAACAGCGAATCGTAAAGAATGAAACTTAGTTGCAAATCCAGTCATTACAGTGCTTACTTCTCTGTTATCATCAAACACAAGATAATAAAATATTTTGAAATTATTCGTTATAGCTCTCATATCTAGAGTTTCATTTACATACGCATCATCAAGGGCACGCCAAAGATCATTCCCTTTTGTTAACTCTTTTTTTAAAAGTACGTCATACTCAGATATCATATTATCAACAAACGCCCCTGTTTCTGGTAAATTAATAAATTTATTTCTTTCTTTTGGAGAAACAATGCGGAAACCTTGACTATCAACCCTAGGAGCTTCGCCATGAACGACAGAAACAACAATGCCAATTTCATCTTTATTGGTATGATGACACAACACACAGTCAGAGCCTTCCACTTTAAAAACGGATTGTGATTTAATATGAATATTATCTCCATTTGAAATTAACTTCCAAAGGAAAAGATCACTTTTTAACTTCAATTCATCGAAAGATTTATCATCTCCCTCTTTAAAAGCTTTAAACATATCGTCTAAAAGCGATCTAAACTCAATGTAAGACAATTTAAAAAAATAAGAATAGGCAGCTTTACGATATTCAGTAATATCATCTTCTTCATAATCGATATTCTCTTTGATAATTTTTGACGCATATGCACGAACAAAGTCACTGTCTGAATCCAAAATATTGTTTACAATATTCCAAAGACATTTATCCTTAAGCGATTTTATAGCATGTGCTTCAAAGACTTTTCTTACTTTATTTTCAAGTTCATTTTCATCTTGACTTTTTAGATGAAGAAAGGCGTTATCAAAGTCACGAGTCCCGCATATTTCATTAATAAATATCGACACTTCTTCTCTTAAACATTGTACATCATTATGAATTTTTTGCTCCTGAGCCATCATTAATGAAAATTTACTTTTCTCTGAAAGCAAAAACAATATAGTGAAATACCCAGTACATGCTTCTAAAAAACTAACATATGCTCTTTTCCTATCACCTGTCATTTCCATAAAACTTTGCAGATTGGATTCAAATTTTTCAACTTTATTCATTTGAGTGTTTCCCTGAAAGGCCAGAATACAATCTAACAAATAGTCATTTGAACAGGCTTGCAGCCATTCAAAGTATACTTCTCTTGTAATATTTTCTCCTATAAATATATTCTGAACTAGTGATGACGCGGTCTTTTCCATTCTATTTTCTTTATTACACAAAAAATTTTTTTGGGACTCAATCACCGCAACTGCGGCAGGAGAATACTTTCCTTTTTTATTCTTAGAAATGTCTTTCAATAAAAATTTGAATTGTAACAGTGGTTTGAATGCACTACAAATTCGTTTTCCTATAGGCAACAAGTCTTCCATTAATTCACCCCCGCTTATAGCCTTATTTTTTTTAAAAGCTCATACTCAAGGTAATAATACATAATATTTATAAATGTAAATCATTCTGAACCTGCACCGCAATATGTCGTAATGGATCATGGTTTGCGAGTTCGTTTTCAACAACATACAAAACGGGCACCCTAATACTCGAAAGAACGATCAAATAACCATCAGGAATATTGCGGACTCTTCCCTTTGCACCGATCTTTTTGCAGTCGAGATAGATTCTCCTTGGGCCGAACAAATCAGCCTCGACCTTCAAAATCGACTTTTCCAGTTCCGCCTCGGTTTCAAATCCAAATTGAAAAAATGCTTGCCAGAAGTTCAAAACATTATCCGCCCCTCTCGTTGATTGCGTGAAATTTAAATAATACCTTCTAGCTCTGTCCACTGTCCCAACAGGCCTTCCCTAAAATAGGCTCTCGTCACACAATCTATTGATTATCAAGATTGTAATACGCAAACAATAAATGAAACTAATAAAAAAAGGACCCCACTTAGCAGCTAAAGATTTAATAATTACAGTAAAATATAGAGTATCTTCCTTCCTTTTCCTTTCCAATCCAGATCAAGCCAGACCTGCGAATAAGCTCCATCCGTGGCGCGCTACGTTTCTGGCGGCGGACCTGGGCCTGGAGCAGGCATAATGGAGACTTATCCCAAATACGAAAAGAAGAGTCGGAATTGGTTGGCAGTACCAATGCAAAGTCTGGGAAAGGCTGGTTTATACTGCCCCGATTTGAAACTACCTCCCCCCGCTATTGCAAAGGCTTAGAGTAAACCTCTAAGCCTTTTTTGGTGCCCCCCAATTGGGGGCAAGCCACTTTCCCCAAAACCGGGAACAGCCCCGCTGAGGGGAAAAAACTTGTAGTTAAATGCCAATTATAATAATACGTCTTTAGTTTTTGTGTTATTTTTGTTCGTCTAAGTTTAAAATATTACTCATTTATCAAGCATATCTTCCCAACTATAGATGATGAACATACCTAAATGCCATTTAGGTATACACATCGGCACAAAATGCCCAGGCCTCCCCTGCTCCGACAGCAGGCCCCTTAACATTTTTTTAAGGAGCAGCTTCAAATGGATACACTGAAAACCAAAATCGAAAGTTATTGGAATTGGCGGAGCACAAGCTACGCCCTGGATATTGAAAAATCACCGGAAACGGAAAAGGCCTGGGAAACAACAATCAAAGCTCTGGCAAAGCCCGGTCAGTCTCAGAAAGCTTTGGATATAGGCACCGGTCCGGGGCAACTTGCTTTTTACCTTGCCGGAGCCGGTTTTGACGTCACCGGACTGGATCTATCCCCTCAGATGATCAGCAACGCCCAGAAAAAGGCGAAAGAAAGGCATCTTGCTATTGATTTTCGCACCGGCGATGCGGAAAAACTCGATTTCGCAGATAATAGTTTCGATGTTGTCGTATCCAGAAACCTGGTCTGGACATTGCCCAATCCTGGTCTGGCGCTCCAGGAATGGCACAGGGTGTTGAAACCAGGAGGCCGCATCATAGTTTCGGATGGTTTCTGGAGAAACCAGACATGGCGTCGCTTCTATGAAATACCAATCAACATGATCAAAAGCATACTGCACATGAACAACAGAATTTCGCTTCGCTTTTTCATGCATTATGCACGCATGATAAAGGATTTGCCGCTGTATGAAGGCGTAAAAAAGAATGAAGTGAAAAAAATGTTGCATCACGCCGGATTCGGCGAAGTGCTCTCATGGGATATTGAAAAATATTTCGCACAAAATCCCTATGCATTTGACATGAGCGTAACGCCGTCGTTCTTCATCGTTTATGCAGACAAATAATCCATTCTGATATTGTTCGACCTTTGAGTCTCGTTCTATCGCACTACTGGAGTTTCCAACCGGAGCGATTCAACTGCCTGACGAAACATGTTTATTCCAAGGAGATTGCGAGATGTTTTCCAAAAGGGGCGCGGATGTTTCCATCAAATGCCTGATGATTTTTTTCATGCTGCTCTCTGTGCTGGCCTTTTTTTCGCCCAGCGTGGAAGCGGCACAGCCAAAAATTGTACGTATCGGCGATCTGTTCGCCAACACGTACACCAGCCTGGACCCGCATAAAGGAACTTTCGGCTGGTATACGTCCACAGTGGGCCTTTCCGAGACCCTGTTCAGGATAGACGACAACTACGCTGTTGTTCCCTGGCTGGCCGAATCCGCTACCGTGGATGGCACCACCTGGACGATAAAAATCAGGGACGATGCCGCTTTTTCCGATGGCAGCAAGCTTACCGCCGATATGGCCGTAAAATGCATAGAACGCGGCAGAAAGTTAAATGAAAGAGCGCGGATGCTTAAGGACGCGTCTTTCGCGGTGGTGGATGCCAAAACATTCACCATCACCACCCCGAAGCTCGTGCCCACCGTGCTCAACGAGCTCTGCAACGTCTATATGGCGATGGTAAATCTCGATGCATCAAAAGACATCGATAACGCCCCGGTCTGTACCGGGCCCTTCAAGGTAGAGGCATTCGATCCGGGCGTGTCGGTCAAACTTGTGCGCAACGACAAGTACTGGGCTGGCAAAGTAAAACTCGACGGCGTCGAAGGGCTGTACGTGGCCGATGCCGATACGCTTTCCTTGGCATTCCAAAATGGTGAGATCGATGCGTATATCGGCCCCACAACCAACGACCTCACCATATTTTCCGAGTCTCCGGAAAAATACACTGTTGTCGCCATCCCGGCCTCCCGCCTGTATTATTACTACTTGAACATGAACCGGCTTCCGCAGAAGGAGCTTCGCGCTGCCATCAATATGGCCTTTGATTCGAACTCCGTATGCATCCTCCTCGCCGGTCTGGCCAGCCCCACTGTCGGCGCCTATGGTACCGAAACAGCCTACGGGCAACTTACAAAACATGGGTACGACCCTGCCGAGGCAAAGAGAATTATCGAAAAACTCGGCTACACCCTCGATGCCAACGGCTACTACGCCAAAGACGGCAAGGAAATTGAACTGGATATTGCCTACTACGCAGCCCGTTCAATTGATAAAATCGTCCTTCTCATGCAGGAACAATTGAAGGCCATAGGCATCAAGGCCACGCTGAGCGTCTCCGAAGACCCGGACGGGACCTATATGAGCACCGCAAACTTCGATATCGGCGTCTACTGCATGACAGCAAACCCTTCGGCAGACCCGTATTATTTTATAGAGCGTGTCGTCGGCGGCGGCAAATACACTTCCGGCAGATACAACAGCGAGAAAGCAAAGCAGCTTCTGGCCCAGCTCTTCTCGGAACCTGTCGCAGCCAAGCGGGCCAAACTCGCTGTTGATATCCAACAGCAGATCATCAACGATGAAGCCATGGGCTTTTTGGCAATACTTAACAAAACAACCGTGATGCGGGCCGGTGTTGTTCACTGTAACGAAAAAAACCCGATCAGTTTTTATTTTCTGAACGCCAATACCGACATAACGGACTAATGTATAAGGCTGATGTTCTTAACGGCGTGTGGATTCATTTTCCACACGCCTTTTTGTGTTCCGCAGGGTAAAGCCATGCTCAAGTATATCAAAAATCGTCTTATACGGCTCATCCCCGTACTTCTGGTAATAACCTTTATTACATTTTCCCTTATGTACCTTGCTTCCGGCGATCCGGCACAGAAAAAACTGGTGGCCCAGGGAAGAGTACCCACAAAGGAAATGCTGGATGCCACCCGGGAGAACATGGGACTGAACAATCCCTTTCTGGTGCGGTATGGTCAGTGGTTGTGGAGCTTCATGCAGGGGGATCTTGGCGAGTCTTATGCAAAAGATCTTCCTGTATCCCAGCTTATGTGGAAGGCAATGGGGAAAACGTCAATGGTGGCGGTTTCCGCGCTGCTTCTCTCGCTTATCGTATCCATTCCCCTTGGTATATGGACAGCAGTCCGACGAAACACATTTGCAGACTATCTTGTACGGTTTTTTACATTTCTCGCCAATGCAATCCCTTCCTTCCTGGCCGCGCTCTTATTGATCTATCTTTTTTGCGTCTATCTTCAGTTGCTTCCCGTATTGGCGAAAAACAGTTTTCAGGGGCTTATTCTGCCCACTGTTGCTTTGGCCATGCCCACCATAGGCAAGTTCATCAAACAGATAAGGGCGGAAGTGCTGGGTGAATTGGGAGAGAACTATGTGATAGGCGCGCAGGCCAGAGGTGTAACCTCCAGAACCATTCTTGTAAAAGACGTACTGCACAACGCCATGCTTTCCATTCTAACGGTTATAGGCTTTTCCGTGGGCCACCTTTTTGCCGGCAGCGTGGTTATAGAAGCGATCTTCCAGTGGCCCGGAATGGGAAAGTTGGTAATGGACGCCATCACAGCCAGAGACTACCCCGTCATACAGGGTTTCGTCGTCTACATAGCAATCATCTATGTGCTCATTAATCTGCTGACCGATCTGGCATATCGTTATTTTGACCCGCGGGTAACTGAAAGCTGAGAACGCCCCTATGAAAAAAACACGTAATGATTTCTGGTTGAGGGTGTTCCTCGTCATAGCCCTTTTGCTCGTTGTAGGAAGTCTGTTTGCCGAGCAATTTGCCCCCAATGACCCATATGCCACCCATGTACTGCGTATGCGGGAGGCACCCGGAGCGGAATACCCCATGGGAACGGACGCCATGGGCCGCTGTGTTTTCTCCCGCCTGCTGTATGGCGCGCAGACCAGTGTTTTTTCCGCCCTGATCCTTGTGGTCATCACAG
Organism: Desulfovibrio sp. 7SRBS1; assembly: GCF_049723905.1. NCBI lineage: Bacteria > Pseudomonadati > Thermodesulfobacteriota > Desulfovibrionia > Desulfovibrionales > Desulfovibrionaceae > Desulfovibrio > Desulfovibrio sp. 7SRBS1. The sequence continues at coordinate 2,191,865 of NZ_JBJKFD010000001.1, forward strand.
CAGTGTTCGGTGCCTTTGTCGGCATTATCTGCGGCTATTACAGCGGTTCGGCCGATAGAATCGTCATGCGCTTCATCGACGGCATCATGGCCTTCCCCCAAATGGTTCTGGCTATTTCCGTGGCCGGTATTCTTGGGGGAGGAATGGGCAATGCAATGCTGGCAATGGGTTTTGCCAGTTGGACGCCCTACGCCCGTCTGGCACGGAGCCGGGTTATCTCGCTGAAAAATGAGGAGTTTGTTCAGGCCGCCAGGATATCGGGCTGCAGCGACTGTACCATTATGGCGAAATACCTCCTGCCGAACATCTTCAATTCGCTGCTCACCTTTGCAACCTCTCAGATAGGCACGGTTATGCTGGGCTTTGCAGGGCTCTCCTTTCTCGGGCTGGGCGTGCAGCTCCCCCATGCGGAATGGGGCAGCATGATCAGCGAATCCCGGGGAATGCTGCGCACCGCCCCATGGACTGTAATGTACCCGGCCATGGCCCTTGTTTTTACGGTAATGGTCTTCAATTATCTGGGCGACGCCCTGCGCGACCGTATGGACGTCAAGGATATCGGCGAGAACCGCGTATGAAAAATCCAGTATTGAGCCTTCGGAACCTCTGCGCCGGATACAACGGAAGCAATGTTGTATCCGATATTTCCTTCGAGGTCGGCGCCGGAGAAATTTTCGCACTGGTCGGCGAATCCGGGTCGGGCAAGTCCACTGTTCTCAAGGCGATACTGGGGCTTCCTTCCAATGGTGTACGGACCTCCGATGGCTCAATCACTTTTAATGGTCTGAATATGGCGGAACTCTCCACCGAGGATCGCCGAAAACTACTGGGTGAAAAACTGTGCACGGTTTTCCAAAACCCCACCACGGCCATGAACCCCATACGGAAAATCCGCAGCCAGTTTCTGGACACCATGCGGAGCCATAAACGGGTAGAGCCCCAACAGGCCCTTGCCGCAATACGTACGGTATTCAACAAACTGGGACTGAACGATGCAGACCGGGTGCTGGATTGCTGCCCTTTCGAACTTTCCGGGGGCATGTGCCAGCGTGTTGCCCTGGCCCTGGCAATGGTCATGGAGCCTGCCCTTATCCTGGCCGATGAACCGACCAGCGCCCTGGATGTGATGAACCAGCGGCAGGTTATTGAAGAATTCCGCATCCTGCGCGAAGAATGCGGGGCGTCCATTGTTCTGGTGACCCACAACATCTCTCTTGCCTCGCATATAGCCGACCGGACGGCCATCATGTACCGGGGGGAGCTTGTCGAATGCGGGCCCACCAGCCAGATACTGACGTCTCCGCAACATGCCTACACGAAAAAACTGATCTCCGACGTACCGCGCATTCAGGCCAACGCTTCGGGCCACAGCTTTACCGACCGGCTCCTTGAGGTGCGCAACGTCACGAAGCGATATACCGTCACCAACCGGACAGTGGACGCGGTTCAAAACATCGGTTTCACGCTGGCTCGGGGCGAGGCATTGGGAATAGTGGGCGAATCGGGCTCGGGCAAAAGCACCCTTTCCAGGCAGCTGCTGCAATTGGAAAAAACGGATCAGGGGAGCATCAGGTATGAGGGGGAAGAGATAACGGATTTGAACCGGAAAGGCCTGCGTACTCTGTATCGCCGGGCCCAGATGGTGTTCCAGGTTCCGCTGACCTCTTTTGATCAGCACAAGAGAATCCGCGCAACCATGAGGGATGTTGTGCGCAACCTGAGCGACCGGAAAACAAAGAGGGCGGCAGATGCCCAGATCGACGAACTGATGCAGAGGGTGGGGCTTGCCCCGGAACTGGCCGACCGCTACCCCTGGGAGCTTTCAGGGGGACAGTGTCAACGGGCCGCCATTGCCCGCGCCCTGATTGCCGGGCCGGAACTTCTTATTTGCGACGAGGCTACCAGCGCGCTGGATGTCACCTCCCAGGCGCAGATTGTGGATCTTCTGCGTTGTCTGGTGCGGGAAAGCAACATGAGCATGATCTTCATCTCCCACGATATCGCGTTGGTGAGCGGGCTTTGCGATACCGTCATGGTGATGAAATACGGGCGGTGTGTGGAATACGGCCAGGTGGAGCAGGTCATTACGGCTCCTGCGCACGAATATACCCGGGAATTGCTGGAGGCATCGGCTCTTTGTTGAATGGTATGGCTGCCAGCTGAACCGTTTGAGTCCGACATGGTAAAGCTGCCTTGTGGGCGATAACTTCAGAAAGGCGGGGCCACCTCGCCATTTTTTCGGACATCCCGCCAACTATTGAATTGGGACAACCAATAGTTTATTTTTAAGAGATGATGACCTACCAGTTGCAAAATAAGAAAATAATTGTTGTTGGCGGAAGTGCGGGGCTGGGACTTGCCGTTGCCATTCAGGCGCGGAAGTGCGGGGCAAAAATAGTCATTGCCTCCAGATCCGCAGCCGAAAAGCATGACGAGTTGGCCGCTGTTGTTGGTCCAGAAATAGAAACAGTTTCATTGGATGTGACCTCCCAAAACAGCCTTGACCAAGCCTTGCGCGGAATCGAGGAAATTGACCACCTTGTTATAACCACCCGGCCGGTAATCTCACCGGCTTCCTTTGTTGAAACCGATCTGGAACAGGCTAAAAAGGCCTTTGAAACAAAGTTTTGGGGCCAGTGCCAGCTCATTCAAAAGGTACAGGGCCGGATACGTCCGGGAGGGTCCGTTCTTTTGACGACAGGCATAGCTGGCGAAAAAGTGTATGCGAAGAGTTCGATCATGGCCGTACTTAACAGTGCCACTGAAACTCTCTGCCGCACCCTGGCCGTTGAAATGGCGCCAGTACGGATCAATGCCGTCAGTCCTGGGTTTATTGCGCCAAAGTCCCAGGAGGTAGAACTCTATGCCAAGCAGTTCCCTTCCGGGAGAGTTGCTTCATCTGCCGAGGTAGCTGAAGCCTACATCTATCTGATGGCAAATCAATATGTCACGGGCACGACTCTGGTGGTTGATGGCGGTGCAAGGCTCATTTGAACAGACCAGCCCCTCTACGGAGGGGCGTTTTATAATGACTTGAGCGGTATTTCCACGTTAGCTCCACGGGCAAGGTCCCAATGAGAGCGAAGTTCTTCCAAGCCTTTTTCGTTGCATATGGCAAAGGGCATACTGATTTTCCCACCCTCCTCATTCTGGACCATACGGTCCAAAACGACTATTACTACTCCACAAGTCACGAAACGCTTTCGCCATTCTCCATCGGGAGCGTGACGATTTGGTATTTTCCGGCCCATAAACTTCTTGGAGTAATTGATGGCAAGACCACAGGAATTCGATACGCAGCAGGTTCTGGAGGAAGTGCTGTTGGAGTTCTGGACCCACGGATACGAAAGAACAACCCTGCAGGACATTATGCAGGCGACCGGTCTGAACAAGAGCAGCCTGTACAGCCAATACGAAAACAAACACGCCCTGTTCCTGGCAGCCTTTGATAGATACCGCAAAGAATACCGGGAAAGTCTGCAACGCGTCATGCAGGGGGCCGGAGCCAGGGACGCGATAGAAACATTTTTTCGGGATATGCTCCCCAATACCGAAGGAACGGACCGTCAGGCCGGGTGCATGAGCATCAACGTGGCGGTGGAGATGGCGCCCCACGATCCGGAGGTCAGGGAGCGGGTCGATTCGGACTTTCGTTTTGTGGAAGAACAATTGAAACAAACCATAGAACGCGGGCAATCCGAGGGGGACATCAACCCCGGGCTGAACGCCCGCAGCACCGCACGCATGCTTGTGGTTGCCTTCGCCGGAATTCAGGTGCTTACCCGCTCGCAATGTGGAAAGGAATCTCTGGACGAAGCGCTTTCGGCCTTTTTACAGGTCTTGGATTGATCCTACAGACATTGACCACAATGTATACAATGCATACATTGTGTAAAAGGAGGTCGATATGAGTACTGTAACTGCACGGGTGTCCGAAGAGACCGTGGCAAAGCTGGACGCACTTGCAAAGGCAACAAATCGCAGCAAGTCTTTCCTTGTTGCCAGTGCCTTGGAGCATTTTCTGGAAGACCAGTCCTGGCAGATTTCCCGAACAGCCGAGAGTTTGGCACAGGCAAACAACGGCGAATTCGCAAGCGCTACTGAGGTTCAGGAAGCTTTTGGCAAGTGGGGGCTGAAGGTTGAAGCTGACTAGAATCCGCTGGACGGCAAATGCGATCAAAGACCTTGATGCCATCTGGCGTTATTTGGCAGAGCTGGCAGATGAAGAGGTCATGTATTCCGAAGCACAGCGCATTTGGGATGGCTGCCAACGGCTGAAACACTTTCCCGAAAGTGGCCGCCCCGGGCGTGTTCCCATGACACGGGAACTGGTTATTTCGCCCTACATCATCCCGTATCGAATCCAAGACGATGCGGTCGATATTTTGAATATTTTCCACTCGTCGCAAAAATTTTAAAACTATGCACTGGGGCCCCCCCCCGCTGCAGGGTCTTCATTGGGCTATCAGCCAGCCCTTCTTCCCCTCCCTACTGCGGAATATTATTCCCAAAATCGGCCAGGGAAAGAACATACATCTTGTTTATCCATGTATCCCCTTCTTCCTCGCTAAGGTCCTCCAGCCGGTCACGCTGCACGCCGATGAACTCCATGGAGGTGTCCTTGATGTACGAATCCACGTCGGCTCCCATTTCCCCGCTCAATTGCTTGAAAATTTCCACCTGGATACGGTTCAATTTCATCTGTCAGCTTCCTTTTTGTAATCTTTCCTGATGATATATTGGTATATCCTGGCGGATCAAAAATCCAGTTGGTTATCCAGCCAGTTCTCCAGTCAGTTATCGGGGGACAACTCCGGTGGCCCCAGTGCGTTGCGGGTCATGCCAGACTGGGGCCCTAACTTGGGGCCCTACTGGGGGCCAACTGGGGGGCCCTACCGGGCAGTAATCCGGACATTAATCGGGGCTCAACCGAGGCATCAGCAAGACACTCAACATGACCTATAAAGAAAAAAACGCGTGGGACTGAAAAGGCTGCATGAGGGCGCGATAAAACTTCCGCACGCCTGCGAAGAGCGAAGGGCAAAGGGCGAAGGGAGCTACGGAATTTTCTAAAAGCGCTGTGAAAAAAGAAGGGGGGAAATTTAATCGGCCGTTTGGGTGAACACCCCTTCGACTCCGCCAGGAAGAGAAAAAAGCGACATTTTTCTTCTGCATGGCCGCAGTCGGAGGGCGAATTCAACCGCAAGTGGTCGCTGACATACGGGGCGGCTATGATTCCTCGGCTTGATCCTGTTCTTCAGCATTGGGATCTACCGTAACGCTTTCATCTGCTTGCTTTTCCATTTTCTGAGCAAGCTTGCGTTTTTTCTTCTCATCTTGCTTCTTTTTCTTGGCAGCTTCCTTTTGGCGTTTGAGAAAACCGTAATTCGGTTTTGCCACAGCTTTCCTCCTGTCTGTAGTTGATGCCCACAAAATACGTCCCGTATTTTGTGGAGGACTGCGATCTGAAAAAAATTTTCCAGCTTCGCTCACTCCGCTTCCAGAATTTCTGGTCGCGCAGAATGGGCCATGCCCACCATGTTGCTTATCGCGTGTCCGGCTCCATTTTTAGTCAAACAAATGTAACGGCACGGCTTAAAATTTGAGGTGAATAAAAAAGCCGTCTCCCCCTAAAGAGAGACGGCGTAGGTACTGTCTATAGCAGAGGAACAGCGACTACCAGCGCGGGCGCTCGGCCCGGGGCTTGGCTTCGTTCACCTTGAGGTTGCGGCCGCCAAAATCCTGGCCGTCCATGGCACTGATGGCTTCCTGGGCAGCGGAGTCGTTGCTCATTTCCACAAAACCAAAGCCACGGGGGCGGCCTGTTTCACGGTCTTCAATAAGCTTTACGGAAGTTACTTCTCCATAAGCTTCGAAAGCAGAGCGGACTTCTTCTTCAGTGGCGGACCAAGCAAGGTTACCAACATACAAATTCTTAGACACTGTGTCTCCTGGGTTGTTGTAATACCAGACACTTTTATAAATGATAAGGCATTACTTTGTTAGTTCTGGTGTCGGACTACCGACTACAATGCGGTAAGCCGTACACCTTTTACGAGCTGCCTACAAGAGGCATCTCTTTTGAAATATTTTTCAAAGATACACCTGCTTTCTCCCATAAAAAGAAAGAGAGCAAGCTTTATTTTTAAAACAAAGAGCTGGCGTATCAATTTTCTGCCGTCTGACAGCTTAAGCAGCCTGTGGCCGCCGGCGCCGTCTCCGCTTGGGCGAGGATTTCTTTGCTGCGTCCTGCACCTTTTGTTCGGGATATTTTCCCGCCTTGGCTTCGGACTTCACCGGGGCAACAGATTTACCCTGCCCTTCCAACGCGCCGAACGACTGCACTTTCGCAGTAAGTTTCATCCCACGCTGAATGGCCCGTACCTGCGAAGCATCATCATCTGTCACCAGGCTGATGGCACTGCCCGAACGGCCCGCCCTGCCTGTTCTTCCAATGCGGTGCGTGTAGGTTTCCACCGTATCCGGCACATCAAAATTGATGACGTGGGTTATGCGCTCACAATCGATACCGCGCGAGGCAATATCCGTCGCCACCATGATGGGGAAGCGTCCTGTGCGGAACCCGTCCAGCGCCTTTTCCCGTTGCCCCTGGCTCATGTTGCCTTGCAAAAAGGTGGAGCTGAGGCCGTTTTGGGAAAGCCTGCGTGCCAAATTCTTGGCTTTGTGCTTGGTACGGGTAAAAATAAGCATGCTCTGGAAATCCGCTTTCTTGATAAGCTTTTCCAGCAGAACGGTCTTTTCCATTTTTTGTGTTTTGTAAAACACATGCTCAATACTGGTAACCGCAGATTGCGTGTCGATCCGTACGGTCTTGGGATCGTTAAGAATCCGTTTGGTCAAAGTACGGATGGAATCGGGCATGGTTGCAGAAAAAAGCAGATTCTGCCTTTTCTCGGGGAGTGCGGCAAGAATCCGTTTGATGTCGGGCATGAAGCCCATGTCCAGCATCCGGTCCGCTTCATCCAGTACAAGGGTATTGATACCGCTGAGGTTGATATTATTCGCAGCGTTGAGAGCGACAAGACGGCCGGGACAAGCCACGACAATCTGAGCCGTTCTGCTGGCGCGAATTTGCGGCCCCATGGCGACGCCGCCCATTACAACAGCACTGTGGATGCCGGTGTTGCGGGCGAACTCGTTAAAATTTTCATTGATCTGCATTGCCAGTTCCCGGGTAGGGGCCAGCACAAGAATTTGAGGAGTTTTTTGGGCCGAATTGCTGCCAAGAAGGCGCTGCAAAATGGGCAATGCAAAGGCGGCTGTTTTCCCGGTGCCTGTCTGGGCCAGGCCCATGACATCATGTCCCTGAAGAATCAGCGGGATGGTCTGGTCTTGGATGGGAGTTGGATTTTCGTAGCCGCAAGCCTTGAGATTCGCGTAAATACGCTTATCAAAAGAGAAATTCTGAAAGGTCATAAAAGCCTTGAGTAAAAAAAGTGGTACTAACGACAGCGCGCGACGGCTGCCGAACCTGATTTTTTTCAGGTGGTAATCAGCTGGCTCATGTACGGTGAGTATATCTTTCGACTGACGTAGAACGTTAGTTGCCCAATTGGGGCGAAGAAGTAATCATGCGTCCTGTCACGCTGAGCTGCCTGTTCTTCGGTTATTTCCAGAAAAATGTAAAGTTTTATTTTTAATAAAAATTAAAATATTTTTTAGGAGCCATCCGGCTGGCGCAGTTTTACAGAAAATATCATTGATGTACACGCTCTTTATTTCATTCAAGAGCAGCCTGCAAAAGACAAACGTCTTAACTTTCGCGCTGCATACTTTTCAGTGTTCCAATTGCCGTCAATTATAGCCTGTCCAATGCAACTTCAAAACATGTACAAGGCGTAATAGTCCAAACAAACAGCGCCAATACAGCATTTCATCCAACAAAATACCAACCGGTTTATACATTTACTGCAGGCAACAAAACATTAAAGCAAACTCTAAGAAGAATATCTTCTCTCTTTACTTTATAAAAAAGAGAATAAAAGAAGCTGCCTAAAGGGGAAAACCCCATAGAAAGACTAACATTTCCTCTTTTTAAAACGGCACGTTATCCACATCTCCCTTGTGATTGTCCGGGGTTCCCCCATTGAAATCACATGCCCCCAAATGTATGTTGCGCCCTACGCTGTGGCTTGTGCAATACAAGGCACACGCCGCATATCCGGCCTTTGCAATGGTGTACATGCGCTTACTTTTGAAAAGGATCTCAATAATGAAGCCCAAAAAGGCTCTTGTACTGAATATTCTCTTTGAAACGCCCTTTCGGACAAGCTTTGACAACAGAATCGCCCAAGCGTTTCAGCCCCTCGAAATACCGTACGATACCGTGCACCTGGAAGATTTGGGAAAAATTGGCGACATGGAACGCTATACCCACCTGCTTATTTCCGGCTCCACGGAAAGTGCCGCTGGAGAGAACACATGGTATGCGGAGTTGGACACTCTTCTCCGGCGCTTCATCAACGATGAAAAATCCATTCTCGCCATCTGTTTCGGGCATCAGTTTTTGGTCCGGCATATACTCGGGAAACACCATGTACGGAAGTCGCCGACACCGGAAATAGGCTGGGCCGACATAACCCTTTCCGACAACCCCATTTTCAAAAACATGCATTCCCTGAAATCATCAGTGTTTCACTATGACGAGGTTTTTGATCTGGATGATCGGTTCGAAATTACGGCAAGCTCGGACCGATGCGCCGTACATGGATTTCAGGTTAAAGGGAAAAATATCTGGGGCGTGCAGTTTCATCCCGACTTCATGTACCGGGATGTTTTTGAATTTGCAGAAGAACTTGAAAAGGATGGTGGAGTCCCCGAGGGAAGTCGCAGCCGAACCGAGGTATCTCCGGAAGAATTCAGGGAAAACGACCAGATTTTCAAAAACTGGTTTGAAATCTCCTGATACCTCTGCCCTTACGAAGCGCCAAACGTAGGGCTAAACCCTATTTTTCGGGGAGGGCGACGATCCAAATAACCGCCCGGATATCACACAAACTTCTTGTAGATCCGAAGGTAGTCGTCGGCCATACGCTGCACATTGAACCGCTTTCCCCCTTCCACAAAGGCTTCGCTGCCCATGCGGGCCGCCTTGGCCGGATGGGAAAGAAGATAGATGCAGGATTCGATGAAACCGGAAATGTCACGGTACGGGGCCAGCAATCCGGTTTGGCCGTGCATTATCTGTTCGGGCAGGCCGCCCGTGTTCCAGGCCACCACTGGGCATTGCGCGGCCATGGCCTCCAGCACCACAAGGGGATGGTTGTCCGCCAGGGTGGGATAGGCCAGCACGTCCGCGGCCAGCATCAAAGTATGCAGCCGCTCCCCGTCCAGATAGGGCCAGTGGATGAGGTCCCCTTCCACGTCGTGCCGGTCGCCGCCCACCAAAAAGAACAATGCACCGGGTACGGCGTTTCTGATGCCCGCACAGATATTTCGCCAATACTCGCCCCCCTTGTACACGGCTTTTTCCCCGCCATGGGCCACAAAAAGGACCATCCGTGCGTCCAGCCCCACCCCCACGGCCTTGCGCGCCGCCTCTTTCGCCTGTTTGCCCCCCAAACCACTCAAAGTGGAAGATTCGGGCCACGCCACACCATTGGGCACCACCCGCGTATCCGGGCCGGAAACATGGCTGCGGGCCATGTTCTTGAGCCACCCGGACGGGCTGACCAAAAGCGGATTGCAGGCTTTCAGCAATTCGCGCAGTTCGTCTTTGCGGCGCGCGCTTTCAGGGAAGCCTCTGGGACAGGGATCGGGACACCCGGCAAAATGGCTTGGGCAGTCCAGGGGATAGACGCACCCTCCGGTCAGCAGGCTGCAGTCGTGCAGGGTGAGAACGATGCGAAACAAATTTTCAGAGCCAGGAGAACCATTCCCCCCCAAGGCGGCATTCCCAAAAGAGGCAAATTCCTGACGCAGGGCCAGGACAGCACGTAAGGTTGTGGTCCAGTCGTGGCTGGAATGCAGGTGCAGTATGCCGCCCTTTTCCAGCACGGGCTGCCAGGCTGCAACGGCCTGGTCCAGGCCCGGACTCTTGTGCCCCGCCTCCCGCTCGTCGAGTTCCCAGGTCCGGCTGCTGTGCACTCCCCGCTGACGCAGGGCGGTGTGCAGCATCTCGGCCACGCGGGTGGCCCCGCCCGAGGATCGAAGCAGGGTGTGGTGCACAATCGGAGGACAGTTCAAGCGCAACGCTCCAGAAAATCGTGCTTCAAAGCCCACAGCACCAGGGCCTCGGCCTGCTCCACTGTCTCAATCCCGCCAATCCGACCAATCAGGCCCGGTTCCATGATCATGCCGACAAGCTGTTCCACGGTCTGCGGCTTGCGCGCGGCAAAAAGCAGGGCATGGACCGCCTCTGTCGAGACAATGCCGGAAATGCCCTCATAGATAACGGGATGGTCGATGTCCCTGTACACGGCCTGTCCGGCGCGGCTGATCTGCAGCGTCAACTTTCCGTCCAAAATTTGGGTTGGGTAGCCTTCGAATATGCGGGCATACGGCACCTGCAACGGATGGCGCACCGTTTTGAGCCCGCTTTCAACGTTTTCGGCGTGTTCTACGTGTACGACCGGGGCCTCCCACAGCTCGTCCCACAGCCGCAGGTGTTCCCGCACGCAGCGTGTCCAGGTCAGCTCCATGGCCTGGACGCGTCCTGCCCGGCCCATGTCCCGCGCGCCAGCGGGATCGGCCAGCAGACAGCCCATGCACCGGGCCAGTGCAGGCACATCCACCACCAGCCGCTGGGCCAGGGGCAAATGGTACTGGTTGTCGAACAGCAGGCGCGACATGGCGTCGATTTCCTGCGTGGTGTCCGGCCCTATGGTGGGGACCAGCAAGCCGGGGCCTTCGTCCTGAACCAAATCCTTGTACCCGTCATAATCCGAAGCAATCACGGGCAGGGCAAATGCTCCGGCCTCCAGAATGGTCAGCCCAAAGGTTTCCTGCGGGTTGTCGGCAATGGAAACAAAAATATCCGCAGCCTGGAACAGCTCGGTCTTGGTTTTCTTGTCGGGACGGAGCACCAGCCGCAGATCCAAATTGAAACCTTTGGCCAGAGCGCGCAGCTCGTCGGGAAAATCATCGCCCTCATCGGCCCACCCCGCCAGCAACAGCACAACCTTTTCACGCGGCACACCATCCATGAACAACCGCATGAACGCCCTGAAAAGCGGCAGGATATCCATTTTGGAGTGATGCTCCAGCCGCCCGAAACACAAAAAGGCCGTGGTTTCCTCGGGAATGTCCATCTTCTGGCGCAAGGCTTCCCGTGATGTGGCATCCAGCGGCTGCATTCCCTCCGCATTGACGCCCAACGGAATGGTTTCAAGCCGTGGCTCGCGGTATTCGCCGGACAGGCCGTAGGCCGTGCGGGCTTCGCGGAAAAATCTGGCCACAGCCTCGCGCCCGGCCTGGGACGTGGCCACAATGGCGTCGCGCGGCGTTGTTCCCGGCCAGAGGTGGGCCAGAAACCGCTCCGCATACGAGGCCAAACTCAACGAATGGATCCCCCCGGTAATGGGAAATATCTCCGCACTGCAAAGATTGCGAACCCTGGCAAGGTGCGGCTGGTAATTGATGCAGTCGGATTGGTGAAAGCAGTAATAGGCGCAGCTGCGCAACTGGTGGGGAAGCTCCCGCCGATAGTGCAGCACAATGCGCCCCTGGGCCGTCAGGGAGGGATGCTGCTGGGCCAGGGCCTGCTCCAGATTCTCCAGCATCGGCCGGGACATGGGGAAAAAATGATAGGCGTCAAAGGGGTCGAGCTGCAGCAGGGCATTGAGGAAAGCGGCATTGGCCACCTTGCGCCCCATAAGCGGCCCCGACTCGTAAAAAGGGTCCAGCGATGCCCATATTCTTTGCTTTGCCATGGTGTGATGAAAGACATACTCGGCCAGCAATGTCAAATCATCGTCACACGGAGCTATTTTCCCTTTCACAGCCGTCAAAAGAAATATTTTCCTATATTTGTGGCAACCCCTTTCCCTTTTTGAAACCCCACCAAAAAGTTTTTATCTGTAAATTCAGCCTATTGAAAAACAGAGTCTTTCGATATGCAAGTGGTCTTGATCTTGCATTGATCTTTTCCGAAAACTCTATGGGGTATTGTTCCCGACGACAGGAGAAGAGCATGCAGCGCGGTAAAAACTCCAGGCTTATGTGGGCCGTGGAACTCGAAGAGCAGGACTTTCAGGCAATAGCCCGGGCCGCTGGAGAAAGTCATCATCTTAAGGCTATCCCCCTTGAAGACCTCCCGGAACGCTTTGATAACGAAGAAGAACCATACCTTATATGGATATCCGACAAGGCATATGCACAGATGCCCGATGCCAAGGAAAACTTCCTTGCCAACTGGGAAGGGCCGCAGCGCGCCCTGGTTGTCGGAGCGGGATCTCACGGCCCGGATTTTGAGGAAACTGCGAACAAAGGCTACCTGACCACCGTGCTCTCCCCCCTTTCCGAAGAAAAGCTTCGGGAAGTCATGCTTCGGGCCGATGAAATCAACCACCTGTACTCTGATATTTTCCGCATGACCCGCGAGGTGCTTCTGGAACGGGAACTCCTGGCCCGCAAGACAGATCAGCTTCTTTTTCTCAACCAGATGCTTTCCCGCGCTTCGCAGTCCCTGGACCCCGGCACCATTCTCAACAGGGCAAAGGAAGACATGAACCTGCTCTTCCCGGTCAGCGCCCTGCAGGCTGTGTTCTGGAGCCCCTCGGCCACGGAGAGCATTGAAGCCGAACTGCTGGTAAGCCCCAATACCGACGGCTCCGTGCGTCAGGAATGGATGGATCATCTGCTGGAAAACGCAGTGCGCCTGGCGGCCGCTCCGGTAAAGAACTTCCGTCTCGACCTTCTGCCTTCCAGCGGTTCCAATACGCCGCTGCAGGGCCCGGAAGCAGAAGAAACCGTGGTGATGCCCCTGCGTACCGGGTATGAATATTTCGGCTGTCTGGCCTTGTGCTCGCCCAAGGGAACCCGCCTGGCCAAAGATCAGGTCCAGACCATGCGCGCGGCCATAAACCACCTGGCCCTGGCCCTCAAAAACGCCCTGCTCTACACACAGGCCAAAACCCAGGCCGAATACGACGGCCTGACAAAAATCCACAACCGCGCCAGCTTCGACGAAAGGCTGACTGAAGAGGTCAAACGCCACCAGCGCCATGGCCACGATTTTTCCCTGCTGATGCTCGACCTGGACCACTTCAAACGTATCAACGACGACTACGGCCACCAGGCCGGAGACGCGGTTCTGCGCGGCATCGGTATGGTTCTGGCGGATACCCTCCGCATTTCCGACTTCACGGCCCGCTACGGCGGCGAAGAATTCGTGGTGCTGCTCCCCCAGACCTCGGAAGACAAGGCCTGGTTGCTGGCTGAACGGCTTCGCAAGCGCATTGCCAAAAAGCGCTTCGACTACTTGGGCAAGCCCATCCAGGTAACGGTCAGCATCGGCGTTGCCAGCATCAGCCCCGACTGCCTGAGCAAGGTGGACACGCTCATCAAGGACGCGGACGAAGCCCTGTATCGCGCCAAGTCCAAAGGCCGCAACATGGTTTGTCTTTCCAACAAATTCGAAAGCCAGACCGCTATGCAATAGCGCCTTTCCCAGCCATCTGCCGCACCAATGCCAGCGGTACGGCATGCATTTTTCCCAGCAAGGGGCCGGTTCTTAAAAAAACCGGCCCCTTGCTGCTGCCAAAGGCACATTCTCGTTGTTACTTCCCCACAAAAGCAAGACCGACGAATCTTCGCACCCATCGTCGATCCTGAATTCACCACCCGGCAATAAGTTTTTTGCCCCCTGCGCTTTTTCCGCAGCCTGACGGAAAGAGATGGGAACCCGCATGGCTTCCGGCTTTGCAAAGCATGACAAATTGGACTACAAACAAAAAAATGGACTGACCTTACGATCTGCAATCCAGCAGCAGGGCGTGTCCGTGATGTCAACGTTGCAAAGGAAACCATGCAGGAAGATCAAGCAACCCGCATTCGCGGAATTTTCTCCCAAAGACGGGACAGCACCCTTGGTCCAGGAACCACTCCTCCTAAAACCGAAAGCCTTATCTACTGGTTTGCCAAGGAAGATGCTCAGGGAAAAATCAAGACACAGGTCCTCAACGACGAATTCATCCCATCTGGCAAGCAGGAATTCTTCGAAAAAAACGACTTTCTCAAAAGGTTCACCCTGGAGCCGGAAATCTGGTACCAGCAGGTTACCCAACGCCTTATAATGGGCGAGCAATACCGCCAGACCGACCAGCTCATCGAAGCCCAAATCGCCTACAAACGCATCCTTTCCATCGACGAAGACAACATCCGGGCCAACTTCGGCCTGGGACTCGTCTACCTGGCCCAGAACGAAGCGGGAAAAGCCACCTATGTGTTTGAAAAACTCGTGGGGCTTCAGGAATCCTTTTTGCCCGAACACAAACATCTGTTCAACGAATTCGGCATTGCCCTGCGTAAGAAACAGATGTTCGACGAGGCCATACGCTACTACCACCGGGCCATCGAACTCACGCAAAAGGACGAGAACCTCTACCTCAACCTTGCCCGCGCCCATTTTGAAAAAGGCGACAGAGCCCCGGCCTTTGCCAACCTGCGCATCTGCCTGGAGATCAACAGCGCACACGGAGAAGCCAAATCATTCCTCAAGTACATGGCCCGGGAACGGCTGCTTCCGCCCGGAGACGACGTCATGCCCTTTGTCCGCGCAGCCCTGGCGCAGATGCCCAAGTAACGTCCTTCATCCTTCCTCCCTCAAAAAATCAGAATGCCCTTTCCCCCCGATCCATAAGGGCGATGGCGATTTTCCCCCCGGACTACGCCCCCAAACAACAAACTCTCTGATTGCTGGCCCCTTAATATTTGTGTAATTTATAGATAGAAATCGGGAGTCCTGAACTCCAACCGCATTTATGATCCTCTCGCCAAGGAATTTAAGATGCACAAAAGGATTCGTCTCGGCCAATTGTGCCCCGGCATGTTCGTAGTCAACTACGGAGCCGGCACCTTTGACGATCCTTTTGTTGAACTCGGATATTTCATCAAAACCATGGACCAGATTGTGGAGCTCAAGGAGCGCCGCATCCATGAGCTGCTCATTGACATACGCCTCGGCTGCGATGTCCGCTTCAAAGACACCCCGCCCCAAAACACCGTTTCTTTCGAGCAGGAACTGCACGTTGCCGAAAAGCTGTATGTGGAAACCCTGCGCCATGCCCGTTCCTTCATGGCAGATGTCCGCCATGGCAAAGGTGTGGATTACCAGCAATCCCTTCCACTCCTGGACAAACTCATGCAAAGCGTCCGGCGCAACAGAACCGCGGCGGGCAGTCTTTCCAAACTGCGCAGGTTCGACGAATACACGTATACCCACTGTATCAACGTCGCCGTGCTGAGCATGTCCTTCGGCTCCTTTCTGGGGCTGGACGAGGAAGAGCTCCGCCTGATAGGATTGGCCGGACTGTATCACGACGTGGGCAAGGCCCTTGTTCCTGAAAAACTGCTCAACAAACCAGGCCGTTTTACGCCTGCAGAATATGCGCAGATAAAGACCCACCCCCTGCACGGGTACAAGCTGATGACCAGCCAGAGCGGGCTGGACCAACGCGTGCTGCGGGCCATTGTGGAACACCACGAACGGGCCGACGGTTCCGGCTATCCCATGGGGCTGGCAGGAGATGATATTTCAACTTTCGCCCAGATCATCGGCATTGTAGACGTTTACGACGCCCTCACATCCAACCGCTGCTACCGCAGTGCCCAACTCCCGCGCGATGTTCTCCGCATCATGTTCGAACGCCGCGAGAACGATTTCATCACCGGCCTGGTGGAAAGGTTCATCAAGTGTATGGGGATTTATCCCCCTGGCAGCTTTGTCCGCCTTTCCGACGGACGGTACGGTGTGGTTTGCGAAACAAATACGGATCAGGCACTCGCCCCCCGTGTCAAAGTGGCTTTGGACAGCAAGCTCCGCCCCCTGACACCGGAAATCGTCGACACGGCGGTTGAGTCCAACCCCAAACTTTCCATTGTGGACTGTCTTGATCCGGCTCAATTTAAGATTGACGTGTACCGACTGGTGAACTGAGCCGAAGAACCATTGCCGTCGGCCATGGTCCGCATTTTTTTTGGATGTACAATCCAGGAAAGCGATTTTTAGTTGCGCGAGCAACTTTTAGTTAAATTCCTATTTACTAAGAACTACTATTTAGGTATTTATACTATCAGTTGTTTGCAACAAAGGCATACTTTCGGATTGAAATCCATGACGCAGTTCTTATGTATGCCCATGTATATGTCCTCGGATGGCAACAAGACGTCAAAGAGTCATTTTAATACTACGGGAAACCGTCAATATTCACGCGCATTCTTATTCACACAGGAGGGGAAAATGACCATCAAACTCAAATTGGCAATCGGCTTTCTGGCCATGGTGTTGCTTGTAGGGGCCACGGGCTTTTACGCCTACCAGGCATTGGACGGACAATCCCATGCGGTCAATGAACTCATCAATGACGACTTTGTCTACTATCAGACTACGTGCCGGGTGACGGAATCCATGCTTTTGCACAACCGGCATGCAAAAATGGTTTTTCTTAACATGGGCAAACCCGACGTCCAGGCCAACTTTATTGAGAAAATAAAGAAACAATCGGCAATCATCCGCCCCTTGCTGAGCAAACTGGCAAAACTTACTGCCGAAGACCCTCATCTGGACGGTGAAACAAAACGTATCGCAGCAGAAATACAGGACCAGTACGCCTACTATTACGACGGATTATCCAAGGTGTTGGATCGCGCTCTAAAGGACCAGACGCTCACGCCCAACCAGGCCGACGCCCTGATGGACCCTTACAAGGACGCCGCCCACGAATTGGAATCCGGCATTGATACGATGGCCCTGGCGGGCAAGGAAATGCTGCAGTCGGTTTCCGAAGAAACCCTGGCCAATCTCAAAAGCGTGGGAAAAAATATGACCCTCGTTATCTTGGCGGCCTTTGTTTTGGCCGCTCTGCTGGGAGTGTCCATCACTTTTTCCATCACCCGTCCCCTCAAGCGCATGGTCCAGTCTGTTTCGGCCTTGGCCCGTGGCAGTTTCGGGCAGCAGCTCGAAACAAGCCGCAAGGATGAAATCGGCCACGTGGCCCGCTCCATGCAAGAGATGATCAACACCCTGAACAGCGCTCTCGAAGAACTGGAACACGTTTCCCAATCCATCCAGAACGGCCACCTGCTGCAACGCGGACAAGTGGATAAATTCCCCGGCGATTTCAGGCAGTTCATTCATGATTCCAACAGCCTGGCCGATTCGCTGGTTGGATTTTTCGACAACCTGCCCACTCCGGTCATGGCCATCGATAACAAATACAACATCTTGTACATGAACACGGCCGGGGCCGCCGTGGGCGGAACAACGCCCGACAAACTGCGTGGAACCAAATGCTACGACCACTTCCGCACGGGCGACTGCCAGTCGAAGCAATGCGCCTGCACCCTGGCCATGCGAGACCGGACAAAACGCAACTCCCAAACACACGCCAACCCCGGCGGCGTGGCCAACCTGGATATCGACTACATCGCCATCCCCATAATGGCTGACAACGGCGAGGTGCAAGGCGCTTTCGAAGTCGTCCTCGACCAGACCGAAGTCCGGGAAAACCAACGCAAAATTATTGCCGCGGCAGAAAAAACCGCCGCTGTTGTCGACCGCCTTTCCTCGGCGGCCGAAGAACTCTCCGCCCAGGTGGAACAGTCCAGCAGAGGCGCCGACGAACAACGCACCATGACCACGGAAACCGCCACCGCCATGGAAGAGATGAACGCCACGGTCATGGAAGTGGCCCACAACGCATCCAACGCCGCATCCAGCGCCGAAGAAGCCAAAAACAATGCCCAGAACGGCGAAAAAATAGTGGAGCAGGTGGTAGGAGCCATTGAAACGATTCGGGGAAAAACCGAAGAGCTCACAGCAGATATAGACACCCTCGGCAGCCAGGTGGAAGGCATCAGCAAGGTTATGACGGTCATCACCGACATTGCCGACCAGACCAACCTGCTGGCTCTTAACGCCGCAATCGAAGCTGCACGGGCAGGCGATGCCGGGCGCGGATTCGCCGTGGTCGCAGACGAAGTCCGCAAGCTGGCGGAAAAGACAATGCAGGCCACCAAGGAAGTGGGCGAAGCCATCACCTCCATCCAGCAGGCCACAGCAACCAATGTGCAGGGAATGCGCGAGGCGGAAAACGCAGTGCAGGAAAGCACGGACCTGGCTTCGGAAGCAGGACAGGCCCTGCATAGCATCGTGCGCATAGTGGACACTACGGCAGACCAGGTGCGCAACATTGCCACCGCCTCGGAAGAACAGTCCGCAGCCAGCGAGGAAATCAGCCGCAACGTGGAAGAAATCAACAGGATTTCCAACGAAACCGCAGACGCCATGGGGCAGTCGGCCCAGGCCATTACCGAACTGGCCGCCCTTGCCAGCCAGCTCGGCGGAATGGTGAGCGACATGCGGCAATCGTAACCTGCGAGCAAAAATAACAAAAAACCGCGGCCCGGATGTAATTTCCAGGCCGCGGTTTTTTGTTATTGAATCGCGACGTGTACTCTTCTTGTACACAAGCGAGTTCAATTTTTCGCAGCAACACCGCTATCGTGTTTTTTTCAGCCGCCCGCCGCGCAGCGAAACCAAATGCAACGAAGCCGGGGACAAAAATCGCGCGGTCATCATCACAAGGCTGCTCAAAAAGGTGCGAGAGCAAGGCGCCAGAAAAATTGAATCGCGACGTGTACTCTTATTGTACACAAGCGAGTTCTATTTTTCGCAGCAACGCTGCTATCGTGCCTTTTTCAGCTGCCTTGAGACTGATTGGCGAGCTGTCCACACGCCGCCGCAATATCCTGCCCCTTGGACTTACGCAGGGTACAGGTCATGCCCTTTGAACAAAGATATTCGGAAAAAGCGGTAACGTCTTCGGGTTGTGGCGCCTTGTACAGGCTGGTGCGGCCGGGGTTGTAGGCAATGAGGTTGACCTTGCACTTGAGCCGGGAAAGCAGGCGGACCAATTCGCGGGCATGGCCCAGGCTGTCGTTCACACCGCGCAGCATCACGTATTCCAGGGTAACACGCTCGCGTGGCCGCACAGGGTAGGTGCGCAGGTCGTCCATGAGCTGGTCCAGGGGATAGGCCCGGGCCGCCTTGGGCATGATGCGTTCGCGCAGCTCCTGGGTGGGGGCGTGCAGACTCACGGCCAGCAGGGCCATGTCGTGGCGTCCGAACTCCTCCAGCGTGCCGGGAATACCCACGGTGGAAACGGTGCATCGGCGCGCGCCGATGGCAAGCCCGCTGTCGTCGTGGATGGTGCGCAGGCTCTTGATGAGAGTCTCCATGTTCAGCATGGGCTCGCCCATGCCCATAAAGACCAAATTGCGCAGTCTTTTGGATTCCATTTGCATGTCGCGCAGATAGTTGCGCGCCACCACAACCTGCCCAGCCATTTCGGAATGGGTAAGATTGCGCGCGCAGCCCATGGTGCCGGTGCTGCAAAAGGTGCAGGCCATGGCGCAGCCTGCCTGCGTGGAGAGGCATTGGGTGTAGTGCGTGGGTTCGGGGATGAGAACGGTTTCCACCAGTTCCCCGTCGCTCATGCGCAACAGAAATTTGATGGTCCCGTCCGTGCTGGTCAGCACCTCGGCCACTTCCGGAAGGATGGCCGAAGCCTCTTCTCCAAGCTTGGCCCGAAAGGTCTTGGACAGGTTGGTCATGTCCGCAAAATCGGTCACGCCCTTTTGCCACAGCCATTGCCACAGCTGTGCTGCCCGAAAGGGCGGTTCTCCAACGGAGCTGATAAAATCTTTCAGCTCTTCCAATGAAAAATCAAGCAGATTCGGATTCATATGTTCCTGGTGGTTTTAACGGCACGAAATATTTACAATGCGCGCCTATTCCCTGACGGATGTTCTGTCAAGGCGACGGGCTCAGGCGTAGACGCCAAGGCAGGTCACCAGCACGTCGGGCGACGAGGCAAAGGCTGCGCCGGGCAGCAGCTTGCGCACCTTCTCCCTGAGGTCGGGGTCGGTGGTGACGAAAATGCTCTTTGTCTGGCGGCACCGCTTGATGGCCGCGGCCAACATGGGCAGATCGCTGCATGTATCCCCGCAAACCAGATTGGGCCCTGTAGCCATGTCCAAGTTCAACATGCTGTCCAAAAACGTTACAGCATCGCCCTTGTCGAAATCCTTGAGCCCACTCTCCCCTTGAACCGTAAGGATGATTTCAATGTCCAGCCCGGTGTCTTCGATGCGCAGCATGGTTCCGGCGGGATCGAGATGGCGCAACAGATCGGAAACCCGGCTCAGCAAAGCACGCGAACGGTCCGGGGAAATGCTTTTGTTCACATCCTGCCGCGCCAGCGTGGTCTGCCCGAACTTGAACTGCAGCCCCGACCCGATCATCCCGAAAATTTCCATGCCGGGTTCCCGCAGAATTTTTTGCAGACGGGAGTTGAGCAGCATCAGCAAGGCTTCCTTGTCCGGTTCCACCGGGTAGGCTCCGCGACGGCCGTTCAAATCCACAAATTCCCGCCCCTTGGATCCGGCCAGAATGTAGCGGCCCATGGGCATGACATTGACGTCTGTCAGGCCGCCCCCGTTGTTGGCGGACGCCAGGGGAGCGGACGTGAGCATGACCGCGCGCTTGCAGTGTGTGGCCGAAAACCGTGTAAGAAACACGGCGTTGTATATGGATTGGATGGACGAGCGGTAGTGCCCGCAGTAGTTGTTGACCGTGCCGTCCCGGTCCGTGAAAAAACAGGCGTAATACTCCTCGCCCACATACTCGGCCAGGGTTTCGACCTCGCTCGCCAGCTCGGGCAAAGATGCGGCCATGTACCCGACCAGGGCGTCCTCGCCGTCGCGCAGGTACGTCAGGTCCTTGGCCAGTTCGCCTATCTCGTATTCCAGGTCCAGGCCCAACCAGTCCGTCCCAGCTCTGTCCGTCCCCGATTTATCAGGCCCAGCCCCACTTTTCACGGCCACCTGAAAACGCCCCTCTTGCTGAGGAAGGCGCTCCAGCTCTTCCAGGGCGGTTTCCAATGTCCGGATGTCGGCCCTCGACGGTTCCCCGCCGTTGAGCACGGCAAGGGTGAGCCTGCGCCGTACCGCGGCCACACCTTCCATAAGCAGGTAAAAACCGGACAATGTCAGGACCCCGTCCCGTGTACGGGCCTCTCCTTGCATGGGTGCAGCTCCTTCCCGCGCCAAAACGCCGTAGCCGAAAGGACCGGGCCGGGCAACGGGGATTTTCACGTCCGGTTCAATAGTATCGGGTTGCCCTTTTTCCGGCAAGTTGCAGTGCAAAAATAACATCCCAAATACCATTCCATGCAAAAGCCCGACATGCATGGCAAACATTCCTTTGCGCGGCACCGGCGTTGCCGGACTCTCTTCCCCCTGGACGGGGCTGATTTTCCCAAAGTGGAGGAAACCGGCAGCCTGCAAAGGCCTGCCTTTTCCTGCTTCTGACGTGTTTGGTTACACCAGAAGCGACTTGACCTGCACCCCTTCGATCATCCCAAGGCGGCCGGTAATGGCCCCGACCTCGTCCGTGGTGGCTTCCACGATAAGGCTGATGACACTGACGCCCCGGTCCTTGTACGGCAACCCGATGCGCCCGATGATGGCCTGACCGTGGCGGCTGAGTATTTCATTGACCTTGGGCGCAAAGGCTTCGCGCTCCTTGACCACAATGCCGATGACGCCAAGACGCTTTTCGCCTGCCGCATTATCCATGGCAAAACTCCAATGGGTTTGAAAATCCGCTTGTGGAAAAAGGGAACAAAACCGGAACTGCCATGCAGGTCCTGTTCTGCCGGAAGGGATGAGCCGAGGACGCAAAAGCCCCTCGGAGAATCCCACCCTGAAGTGCAGACGCATCCTTCCCGCAGGCAGATCCTCGTCATGAAGGTGTTCAATGGAAATTTTCTATGTGTATAAGTGTTACATGTCAAGAAAAGATAACACTTTAAGGACACATTTCAGTAAAAGTTCTCTGATAAAAAAACAGTGAGGATTCGGGAAATCCGCCTCCCCCCCTTGGCTTCAGACGCTTCCTTGCCGCAGGAGTTCGGGGAAATGGACGGGACTACAGGGCGAGCTTGATACCCTTGGCCTTCAGCGCCTTAACAGCTGCGCTGCGATCATCATAATGGGTATGCAGCAGATGGTGCGACATATGGCCGCAGGGACCTTCGTGCAGGAATCCGTCCTGCTTGTCGTACAGGGCAACGATCATGGGGTTGTCCTGCGACTTCTTGTATTCGTACAGTTTGTCGTCGCTGTCCGCCTCGTACACTTTCTCCTGGCGTTTTGCGACAAACTCCATGGCAGCAGCCACGGCTTCCTTGGTCATGTTCAGGCCCAGCACGGCATAGCCGCAGGCCAGTCCGGTGGCCCTCAAAAAGCCACGACGGGTAAGGTGAAGCAATTTCATGATATGATGCCCTCCTTTAGGCCATGGAGCGCATTCTGTAGCGCTTGTTGATGCGGGCGATCATGCTTCTGACGTAGGACGCCCGGATTTCGGGATCCAATGGCTGTCCGCCACCGTTCACGCAGCCGCCGGGGCAGGCCATGACTTCGATGAACGCATACGGGGATTCACCGCGACGAATCTGTTCCAGCACCGGAATGGTGTTGGCCAGGCCGCTGATGACGCACACCTTGACTTCCCCGAAGTTGGGGATGGCAACCGTTGCTTCGTTCACGCCCTCATGCGTACGCACGGCCTTGATGTACGGATCGTTCAATTTTTCGCCGGAAAGGACTTCGTAGCCCAGGCGCAGGGCAGCTTCCATAACGCCGCCGGAGCAGCCGAAGATGGTTGCCGCGCCCGTGGACTCACCCAGTTCGCGGTCGGGCTTCTGTGAAGGCAGGCTGCGGAAATCAATGCCTGCTTTCTTGATCATATAGGCGAGTTCGCGCGTATTGATGGTGGCATCAATGTCGCGGAATCCGCTGTCCTGCATTTCCGGGCGCATGCCTTCGTATTTTTTGGCGATACAGGGCATGATGGACACCGTGTACATTTTCTTGGCCGGTGTGTGCGACTCATGCGCGCCGTAGGTTTTGGAGAGAGGGCCAAGCATGCTGATGGGCGATTTGCAGCTGGACATGTTGGGCAGCAGATCGGGATAAAAGGTCTCCACGAACTTGACCCAGCCCGGGCAGCAGGAAGTGAACTGCGGCAGCGGACGGGCGTCGGGCTTGCCTTGTTCCTTCACGCGCTGGATGAGCTCCGTGCCTTCTTCCATGATGGTCACGTCGGCGGTCCATTCGTTGTCGTAAATCAGGTCGAAGCCCAGTTTGCGCAACGCCGCATGCATCTGTCCGCCCACGTACGTGCCGGTGGAATAGCCGAAGCATTCGCCCAGACCGTAACGAACGGCCGGTGCGGGCATGGAAACGACCACCGTATTGGGATCTTTGATCTTTTCAAAGATCTCATCCACATAGGATACGCCTTCGTAAATGGCGCCGTAGGGGCAGTTGACGAGACACTGGCCGCAGTTCATGCAGGCGGCGGGGTTCACTACCGCATGGATGCCCTCGTCATTTATGGCCTGGATGGCCCCGGTACCGCAAACTTCCTCGCAGTTTCCGCAGGCCTCGCATTTTTTGGGGTCCACCTGAACAAAATAGATATTGTCCGGGTCCACCCCTTTGGGCGCATTGGTCTGATACAACACGCCTTCCATGTCTTTCATGGTGCCCTCCTTGTCGGGTTGAATTGCAGATAGGTCCACTGGTGCCACTGGTTGCGCTCCAGGCGCAGCCTTGGCCCGGCATCCTGACATGCGTCACCTCCTCGGGTTACGTAACATGAATAAGATTTTAAATTTGGTATTACTATATGCGGTTAATACCAAATAAAATATCCTGTCAAGGGATTGAAATTAAAAACAGTGCTACAAATTAATTCTCGCCGTCCATCCACTCCCTCTTGCTCCTTTCCCGGCAAGATTGTACGAATCGGGGTGCAGGATGAGTCCACATCCCGCAGACACGTCCTGTCCGGACAAAACTACCCGCCCTCCGGCTGCTTGGCCGGTCCACGGCCCACCGGACAGCACGACGCAAACTCAGCCCGGCCCTGTGCCGCATCCCGGCCGGACTATGCGCACAAAAGCATCCAACAAACATTTCTGGAGGATAAAGGCATGCGAAGCCATAAAATGACAAAGGGACTCGAAAGAGCTCCCCACCGCTCCCTGCTCTACGCACTGGGGCTTACAGACGAAGAAATCTCCCGTCCCCTGGTGGGCGTGGTCAACGCGTTCAACGAAGTCATCCCCGGACACGTCCATCTGGACCGCATCACCGCCGCTGTGAAAGCCGGCGTGCGCGCCGCCGGAGGAACTCCCATGGAATTCCCGGCCATAGGCGTGTGCGACGGTCTGGCCATGAACCACGAAGGCATGCACATGAGCCTGCCCAGCCGCGAAATAATCGCCGACTCCGTGGAATTGATGGCTACGGCCCATCCTTTCGACGCCCTGGTGCTCGTCCCCAACTGTGACAAGATCGTGCCCGGCATGCTCATGGGCATGCTGCGCCTGAACATCCCGGCCGTGCTGGTGAGCGGCGGCCCCATGCTTGCCGGTGCCAAAGGCGGCCAGCCCGCCGACCTGATCACCGTGTTCGAGGCCGTGGGACGCGTCCGCAGAGGCCTGATGGACAATGAGGAACTTTCGGAAATGGAAAAATGCGCCTGCCCCGGCTGCGGTTCCTGCTCCGGCATGTTCACGGCCAACTCCATGAACTGCCTTTCCGAAACCGTGGGACTGGCCCTGCCCGGCAACGGCACCATCCCGGCCCACTCCGCCGAACGCATCCGCCTTGCAAAGTCCGCGGGCATGGCCGTCATGAATCTGCTGGAAAAAAACATCCGCCCGCGCGACATCGTCACCGAGGACAGCCTGGCCAACGCCGTCACCCTGGACATGGCCCTGGGCTGCTCCACCAACACGGTGCTCCACCTGCCCGCCATTTTTCACGAGGCAGAGCTCAACCTCTCCCTGGACATTTTCGACACCATCAGCCGCAAGACGCCGAACCTCTGTCGCCTCTCCCCTGCCGGGCCTCACCATCTTGAGGAACTGCATGCAGCCGGCGGCATTCCCGCGGTCATGTCCGAACTGGACTCCAAGGGGCTGCTCCGTACCGACGTCATCACGGCCACCGGCAAGACCCTGGGTGAAAACCTCAAGGCGCTCAAAGCCAAAAACAGGAACCCCGAGGTCATCCACAACATCGATAATCCGTACAGCAAGGAAGGCGGCATCGCCATCCTGCGCGGCAATCTGGCTCCCGACGGCGCTGTGGTCAAACAGTCTGCCGTTGCCCCGGAAATGATGCAGCGCACCGGTGTCGCCCGCGTTTTCGACGGCGAGGAAGAAGCCAACCAGGCCATTCTGGACGACAAGATCAAGCCCGGCGACGTCATCGTCATCCGCTACGAAGGACCGCGCGGCGGCCCCGGAATGCGCGAAATGCTCTCGCCCACGGCCAACATCTCGGGCATGGGCCTGGATACCCAAGTCGCCCTTATCACCGACGGCCGTTTCTCCGGCGGCACGCGCGGCGCGGCCATCGGCCACGTGTCGCCCGAAGCGGCCTCCGGCGGCATCATCGGCCTGGTACAGGAAGGCGACAAAATCCAGATCGACATCCCTGCCCGCAAGCTGGAACTCCTTGTGGACGAAGCCGAACTCGAACGCCGCCGCGCCGCGTACACGCCCAAGACCAAGGAAATCAAATCCCGTTTCCTGCGCCGCTACATGCGCATGGTCACGTCGGCAGCCCAGGGCGCGGTTCTGGAAGACTGATTCAGCCTGTTAAACGGTCCGGCAGCCCTCAGGCCTGCCGGACCGTTCTCCCTCCTGCAAGGACGGATTGCCCCAAAAACCTTCAGCATTCCGTCCCAACACCATCCAACCCCGGCCACTCCCGGAGGAGCCCATGTGGGCCAATAGCCACGACGCCGTAAAAAACTACGAGAACTGGTTCACTACTCCCTCCGGCAAATTCGCCTTTGAACGGGAGCTGAAGCTCTACCGCCATATGGTCGCGGGCTGGCGCAGACGCGGCCACACCCTGCTTGATATCGGCTGCGGTCCCGGCATCTTTCTCCAGGTTTTCTGGGAGTCCGGTTTCGACGTCACCGGTCTGGACGCTTCCCCCGCCATGCTTGCGGCCGCCCGCCAAAAGCTCGGCTGCCGGGCCGATCTGCACCTGGGGCACGCCGAACACCTGCCCTTTGACGACAACCAGTTCGACTATGCCGTGCTCATGACCGTTCTCGAATTCTGTAAAGACAAGGAAATGGCCGTGCGCGAGGCCGTGCGCGTAGCCAAAAAAGGCGTGCTTGTCGGATTTCTCAACCGCTTTTCCCTGCATTACCTTATGGATGTGCGCCGCTCCGGCTCAGCCGACAAAAAGAACACCCTGCGCCAGGCCGATTGGCTGGGAAGCAGCCAGGTGCTCGACCTGCTCGTCCAGGCCGCGGGCTGGCGGCCCCACAAATCCGCGTC
The DNA here is from genome assembly GCF_049723905.1 of Desulfovibrio sp. 7SRBS1. Taxonomy (NCBI): domain Bacteria; kingdom Pseudomonadati; phylum Thermodesulfobacteriota; class Desulfovibrionia; order Desulfovibrionales; family Desulfovibrionaceae; genus Desulfovibrio; species Desulfovibrio sp. 7SRBS1. The sequence goes on from NZ_JBJKFD010000001.1 coordinate 2,218,483, forward strand.
CGTGCTGGCCGGTCCCGAATCCACATGGAAGGACCGCTGGTACTCGCGTTGCCTCAACTACCCCATCCTGCCCGCCTGGGTGGGCGCCTTTGCCATGACACGCTTCGACCTTGTGAACGAGGCACCCTTCACCCCCATCTACTCCATGTCCACAGAGCCCAAGCCCTACGCTGGGTAAAAATAGTTTAAAGAAGGAGCAAGGGGAATGGTGTGATTTCATCTTCCGCTCAATCAGGCTGCTCAGAAAGGCGTGAGAACAAGGCGTGAGAAAGACCCAAGGCCGACGCGTATTTCCTGATACGCGAGGATTTGGGCCTTTTGAAACAACGCAGGTATCAGGCCTTTATCAGCAGCCTGAAGAGGTTTTTCCCCTCGCGCTCCCCCTTCCAGAACTTTTTATTATTTAAATCAGATAGCCCCACCCTACAGAATCAAAATCTCCAGGTTGTCGCGAAAGGTACGAGAGCAAGACGCAAGGCCAATTTAAACGCGAAGTGTACTCTTCGTGTACACGAGCGGCTTGAATTGGCTGCAGCAACGAAGCTATCGTGATTTTCCCGGCAACCTGGGACGGCTCGAGAAATTTTCAAGGCAAACGCGTATTTCCTGATACGCAAGGATTTGAAAATCTCGAAGTAACGCTGCCATCGTGCTTTTTTCAGCAGCCTGAAACCTCTTGAAAGAGGTTTTCCCCTGCGCTCCCCCTTCCAGAACTTTTTATTATATAATTCAAGCTGATATATTCATTATACTGCCGAATATCCAGGCTGCTCAGAAAGACGTGAATTGGCTGCAGTAACGCAGCTATCGTGATTTTCCCGGCAACCTGGGACGGCATCGTTTTTGCTTGTTTATTCTCCGCAGTAACAATTCTGCCGGTTTCTTTGACCGCCAGAGCCTTGAGAATACGCCGGAGAACAAGCAATGACGCACACCGAGCCCACATGCCAGGAAGTTGACATTCTCGTCCTGGGAGCAGGTCTGGCCGGACTGCGCGCAGCCTGGGGAGCCTTGCAGCAGGCTCCGGACAGCCGCGTGGCAGTGGTCCGTCCGGGACCGGGGCCTTCGGGATCGTCATTTTCCAATGTAAACAACATGCTGGGCATGCAGGTTTGCCAATGCTCCCATGACGAAGACGCCCTGGTGGCGGATGTGAAGGCCGCGGCCCTTCAGGGCCACGTGGATGAGTCCCTGGTGCGCATAATGGCCCGTGAAAGCCGCGACCGGTTCGACGATCTGGCAGAACTCGGCATCGAGTTCAAGACGGACGCCAATGGCGACCCGCAACGATTTTCCGGCTGCTTCAGCCCAAACTCGCGCCGGGCAGTTGTATTCACCAGGCTGGGACGCATTTATCACCGCTTTGCCGACAAGGTGACTTCCCTGGGCGGAAAATTCTTCACCGGGTTTATGGTTCGCGACCTGTTGACCGATACGGACGGCCAGCGCGTTCACGGAGCCCTGCTCCACCATGCACCCGACGGACGGCTGCTTGCCGTACGAGCCCAGGCCGTCATCATGGCCTTGGGCGGTTCGGCCCCGCTGTTCGCCTTCAGCCAGGCAGGTCCCCAAAATCCAGGTTTTTCCCTGGCTCTTTTGCAACGGGCCGGTGTCCGGCTGGTCAACCAGGGCTTCATGCAATTCATGTGGGCCGAGACCCAAACCCGTGCCTTCTGGCCCATCCAACGGCTGGGCCTCAACGGCGCACTCGTCCGGGCGCAAAACGGCAATGAATCCGCCCTGCCAGACGAACTGCGCGAACTGGCTGTCCCGCGCGCGGCCCATTGTCCCTACGGACACGGGCTTGAGGACGCACGCCTGGACAGATACCTGCTGGACAGGCTTGGGCCCAAAGGCACCGCACAGGTGCACGACCCGGACCGTGGCTGGCTCGAGATAGCTCCCATGGCCCATGCCGGAAACGGCGGCGCACTCATAGACGCCACTGGCGCAACCAATATTTCCGGCCTGTATGCCTGCGGCGAATGCGCCTCCGGCATGCATGGAGCCAACCGCGTGGGCGGAGCCATGGTTCTGGCCACGCAGGTCTTCGGAGAACGGGCAGGACGCCATGCTGCCGCCCGATTAAAGTTTTCCATGGGTCCGTCCGATAAAACAATAACTGGGTTAGTGATTCGGGATTCGGACCAACAAATCGAAGATGACGCCGAATACCGCCGGGAAAAACACTGGCTGGCCTGGGCGCTGCAACGCTGCGTACCCGGATATGCAAGGAAAGAAACAGGTTTTCTGTGTAACGAGGCAGTCCGGAGGCAACGGACGGTAAAGGATTGGAAGGCAAGACTTGCCCTGGATACGGGATTGACGTTATTGAGAGCCTTTGCCGTAAATAACTAACCTAGTGGATGAACGGTGTATAAACGGAGCCTTGCCATGAGTGCGACCCCCTATAATTTTTTCAAGCCTGGAAAAGACACCCGCGTCTTGTCCCTGCTGGAAGGTATCCACACCTCGGGGCGCACCAGTCAGAACGAACTGGGGACCAAGGCCGACCTGAGCGGCGCAATGGTCAATAAGTATATAAAGGATTTGCAGGCCGGAGGGCTGGTCAACCCCATCCCCATCAACGGAAAATGCTTCGAGTACCAGCTCACCGCAAAGGGCGAGACAGCTCGTAATCAGATGATGGGCCAATATTGTGCTGAAATAGTGAGAATTTACTCTTCGCTCAAGCAATCGCTGCTCTCCAAGTTTGAAGACCTGCACAAAAACGGCGCGACCACCCTGGCCCTTTTCGGAGCCTCGGAGACTTGCGAGATCGTATACAACGCCCTTAAAGACACGAATTTCAGAATCGCCACGGTGGTGGATAACGATCCCCAAAAACAGGGCGAGCCGTTTTTCGGCCACATCATAGCCTCCCCCGAGGTATTGGCCCATATACGGTGTGATGCGGTAATCATCACATCGTTCGGCAAACAGGAAGAAATTTACGAGCATTGCCTCAAGTTCCAGGCACAACAAACCTTCAACATCATAAGGTTGTGAGCATGAATACCAAAACCATCAGGCTTTCTTCCGGCGCATGCATTGGTCAGGGACATCCCTGCTTCGTAGTTGCCGAAGTCGGCAACAACCACCAGGGCAAGCTCGAGATGGCCAAGGAAATGGTCTACGCGGCGGCGGAATCCGGGGCTGACGCCGTCAAATTCCAAAAACGGCACACACCGTCCCTGCTCACACGTGATGGACTTTGCGCCCCCTACACCGGTCCCAACAGTTTCGGCCCCACCTACGGAGAACACCGCGACGCTCTGGAGCTGAGCATCGACGAGATGGCCGTGGTCAAGGACCTTTCCGAAAAGCTGGGCATGGTCTTTTTCGCCTCCGCCTGGGACCAGATAAGCATCGACCAGATGAAAGACCTTGGCGTGGAACTGATGAAGGTCTGCTCCGCCGACCTCATCTGCACCCCCCTGCTGCGTTCCATCGGCGAGATGAACGTTCCGGTCGTGGCCTCCACGGGCATGAGCGACTGGGATCAGATCGACTTTGCCGTCAAGGAACTGAGGGCCTATCACGACGACATCATTTTGCTGCATTGCAACAGCTCCTACCCCTGCCCCAACGAGGAAGTCGGGCTGCCCGTCATGCATGCCCTGGCCGAACGCTACAACCTGCCCGTGGGCTATTCCGGCCACGAACAGGGGCTGGCACCCAGCCTGGCAGCTGCGGCACGCGGCGCATGCATGGTGGAACGCCACTTCACCCTGAACAAGCTCTTTCCCGGCTCGGATCACAAGGCGTCTCTGGAGCCTTCGCAGCTGAAGGAACTTGTCGGCATGATCCGCGACATCGAGCAGGCCATGCAGATTCGCGATAAATGCGTCACGGACAAGGAAGCCGGATCGGCCAAGAAACTGCGCAAAAGCATTGTCTCCGCCGTGGACATTCCCGCTGGAACCCGCATTACAGAGCAGCATCTTACCGTGAAGAGCCCCGGCACGGGTATCAATCCCATGCGCTGGGACGAAATAATCGGCAAGAAGACCAATTGCGATATCGCGGCGGACACCCTGCTCATGGACGACATGTTCGGAGAACTGCGCTGCCTTAAAACCAGGTCGGCCTAAACCGCCCTATACGCAGCCCCGTATGCGGCCCCCGTATTGGGCCAGTTTCGGACACCTCGGCCGGAGAAATTGAAAAGCCGCCGGTCGCCGCTGAGTCGCCGGGCCAGTTTTTTCAAGATATGTTGCGTGAGGCCTGCTGAACGAGGCCTGCGGAATGAAATCTGTCGAGCGGGATCTATCGCGTGAAGTCTGGATTTGCACACGGCCGGGCAAAAAACAGGCGCGTACCAAAGGACACTGCATGCGCATATTGATGCTGGCGATCAACGACCCAGCCGGAACGGCCATTGCCTTTGCCAATGCCCTGAACCGCCATACCGAACACACCTGCCGGGTGGTGACGCTGGAAACCAGATACACCCACTCCTGGGAAAAGGATCTGCACGTCCCGGACCTGGATGCAACCGGCCTGGCCGAGGTGGAATATCTGCTTGAAACCTCGGACATCTTTCATTTTCACATGACTGCGGACGAGACCTTGCGCTTCGGGCCATTTCTGCCCGCGGATTACATGCGGGGCAAACGCATCGTCCACCACCATCACGGCCATCCCGACTTTCGCGGCAATCCGGGAAAATACAGTAAAAAGTACGCCCAGCTGGGCCGCACCAAACTTCTGGTCAGCACGCCCGACCTGCTGCGCCTGCTCCCGGAGGCCACCTGGCAGCCCAATCTGGTGCCCAACAACGATCCCCTGCTGCTGCCCATGGGCGGCAAGCCGGACGATCCGCTGCGCATAGCCCACTCGCCCACGCGAAAAGACCTCAAGAACACCGATGACCTGTTGCGCGCTCTGAACGGCCTGAAAACACAAGGCGTTCATCCCCTATTGGATATGATCGACGACGTACCGCACAGCGAATGTCTGCGACGCAAACGGCGCTGTCACATTCTGTTCGACCATATGCAGGGGTATTACGGAGTAAGCAGTTTGGAAGGATTATCGCAGGGATTGGCCGTCGTGGCCGGGCTGGATGACTGGTGCGCAGGCCATGTGCGCGATTTTTCCGGTGTGGAGGAACTTCCCTGGGTAACGGCCTCGCCGGAGACCTTGGAAAAGACCCTGTACAATCTGGCCAACGATCCCGACAGGATACGCGAAATCGGCCGGGCCTCGCGCCGCTTTATGGAAACGGCCTGGTCGGAACGCAAAGTGGCGCAGCGACTGGCCGACTTCTACACCGCCTGATCAGTCGCCGCTTTTATCCTGCGGAGACCGCTTCGGTATGCGGTCCACGGCCCAGCGCAGCAGATAAAACACCACCGCACCCACCGCCAGAATGCCTGTCAGAGAATATTCCGTATTGCCAAAGGGGATGGGCATCCAATTGTCGGTACGCATCCAGATATACCCCTGGAACCCCATCACCATGAGCCAGCCGAGAGCCAACGCGAGCGCTATCTTGAAAAAAAGGTCAGCCACGCCCGATGCGTTCTTTTCTGCGTCCATATGCACCTCAAAACAGTTTTTCTTGCCATGGCTATATGCCATTACGGCAATCCACGTCCAGATTTAACCACTCTTGCAAAAGCCCCGTATAAACCAGGTTTCTATTCGCCCAAAGGCTCAGAGTCGCCTTTGACGCCTTCCGGGGCCTTTACCGGATTTACATATTGGGACGTGGTGGTTCCCAAGGATCGGGCCAGTTCCGGGCGTACCTCCTTAAGCCGGGTATTGTAGAAATCGATCACCTCGCGACGCCCGAGCATGCCCATCAATACCGAAGGGTCGTCTTCGCGCACCACGGGCAGGCTGTCGATATTGCGCTGGGTGAACTTGTTCATCACCGAGTTGAGGTCTTCGCTGGGCCGCACCGTAATGATGTCGGTCATGGCGATATCCTTGAGCAGAATAAGATGAACAATGGCCGACTCGAACAAAATGCTCCTGAAGTCATTGATGGAAAAAATGCCGGTCAGCTTGCCCTCGTCATTGACCACAGGGAAATAATGCTGGTTTGTCTTGGAATACAGTTCCTTGAAACTGCCGAAGTCCATATCTTCGGGAACCGTGGCCACCCAACGGATACGGTTGTCCAGATCCTTGACCCTGTACGCCTGCAGAATGTCCACGTGCACTTCTCCGGCATGGGCCGGGGAAGCGAATTTGTTGGGCACCTGCTCGCTGTAGATGCTGAACCGCGTGGACAGCTGGTGACAAAGAAAACAGACCAGCAGGGAAGGCAGGAGCAGATGATAGGAGTTGGTCATCTCGCTGACAAAAATAATGGTGGAGACCGGAGTGGACGAAACAGAGGTGAAAAATCCGGCCATGCCCACAATGACAAACGGCCCGGTATGCGGAATGAGGTCCGGGGCGAACATCTGGAAAATCTTGCCCACGGCCCCGCCCAATGCGCCGCCGATGACGATGGACGGGCCGAACACGCCACCGCTGCCGCCGGAACCGATGGTAAAGGCGGTGGTGAAAATCTTGCCCAAGGCCACGCCCAGCAGCAGCGTGAGCGGAGCCTGCTCCAAAATGCCCTTCTGCACGATGCCGTACCCGAAGGCCAGGGTTTCGGGCAGATAGAACCCGATCATACCGGTCAGCAGGCCACCGATTGCGGGCTTGATATGGTTGGGCACCGCCTTGAACTTTTTAAAGGTCCCGTGCACGGAATAGAACACTTTGGTGTAGACATACCCGCCTGCCACCAGAACCAGGGCCAACAGGGCGTAGGGGCCGAGTTCCAGCGGATTGGTGAACTGAAAGTCCGGGGCCTTGAACAACGCGCCCCAGCCAAAGACCAGACAGAACAGGCAGTAGGCCACCACGGAGGAAATGCCCGCGGGAATAAGCACGTCCGACTCGAAATCCGCGTCCGAATACAACACCTCGGCGGCAAAAAGCGCCCCGGCCAGAGGTGCGCGAAAAATACTGCCCACGCCCGCGCCCACACCAGCCGCCAACATGATGCGCCGTTCGTGCGCGGACAATTTGAGACGTGTGGCCAGAAACGAGCCGAACCCGGCACCGATCTGGGCTATCGGCCCTTCGCGTCCGCCAGAACCGCCTGTTGTCAGGGTTATCGTTGAGGCAATGGTCTTGATGAAGGGCACCCGGCCCCTGATGATGCCGCCCTTGTTGTGGTAGGCGTCTATGGCGCCATCCGTGCCGTGGCCCTCGGCCTCCGGCGCAAAGGTATAGACCAGCCAGCCGCTGACGATTCCCCCCAAAGCGGGAAGAATGAGCAGCACCCAACGGTTGAAGGGGGTGTTCGACGGCGCAAGCAGGGCGTGTTCACCAGCCGGGCCCACCGGCCTGTACCCGGCCATTCCATCCATGAAGTAGCGCATGCCGTAATCGCAGAGTGTATGGAAAAGAATGGACCCACCGCCTGCGATTACGCCGATGAGTATGAACAGAAACAACCATTTGCCAGTGCGCTTGAGTCCGGCGGGAGCATGAAGAGCGCGATGAAGAGTAGCGGAGGTCTGGCTCATAATATTTCGGCTCGCTTTCAGATTTCCAAAGCGGGGTTACACCAGGGCTGCACCTGGAAATTCGGTCCGGCGATAAGCAGGTTGTTGGGCATGGTGGACTGGACCAGCTCCATCTTGCTGCCGAAAACCACGTCGCGGATAAGTCCGTGGCCATACGCCCCCATAATCACCAGGGCGTCATGGGGCACGGCGTACAGATTGCTGACAAATTCGCCCTGGTCGAAAAAATGCCAATTCCGCACCGGAGCCTCGCCGCAGCTCAGCCCGTTGTGCTCCATGATGTCCTCGTAATATTCCCGTCCCTTCCCATCCGCCTGGGTGAACACGTCCAGGGGAAGGCGGCTGTTGCGGCTGATGCGCATGCCCAGTTCCAGGGATTTTACGGCATTTTTCGACCCGCCGAACATGACCATGACACTGGTCCATGGTTTGAACACCTGGCTGGGAATAAGCAGAGGGAAATGGGCTGTCTTGAGAATGCCGCGTACCTTGGAACCTATCTTGCCAAGGGCGATCTTGCTGGACTGGTCGGCCATAACCCGGGGAGAACACATGAACTGAAAATCCGTGGGCACGTCGGGCAGGTTGGTAGCCGTAAACTCGTCGCTGTACAGCAGAGAGCAGGAAAAATCATGCCCCTCAAGCAATTGGTGCACATGGGGTTCCATGCTTTCCGGGTCGGCCAGATACGAAGGGTCCAGCTCCACCTCCACTGCGTCGTACTCGAAGTACATGAGAAATTTTCTGGATTTGGGTATATAGACGGTAAGGCCTACATTGAGAGTTTTGCAAAAATAGAGACTTTGCAGGAATGTTTCTCGGCCCAGCGGGGTATTTCGGAAAATGTGCAAAAGACGTGGTTCCATGCAGCGAACTCCGTGAATGGCTGAAGGCTATCTCTCTTTCCAAGTGTATAGTCTTTGCCCTGCAACGTCCATGGGGGGCGGAAAATCGGGCGCAACGAACACGGTTTCCTGGCGGTTGCCCACCGCGCACCCACGGGGCAGCCAGAAGTGGCGGCATCCCCTTCCGGCGCCAGCCTGCTCACGCCGCCTCTTACATTGTAAGTCGCGGGGAATTGGGCTAGTGTCGCTCTCCGCTTAAAAGCGACACATACCGGCGGGCAGGCTGAATGCCGTTGTTTCGGCCCAAATGCCGCAAGGCCCCCCGCCGTTCCCGGCGGTCTTCGCAACCGTCCGCAAGCGCCGGACAGGTTGGGATTTCAAATCGTCTGCAAAGCCGTCATGCAGCAGGAGGACACATGTCGCAGGAAGCATTGGACAGGGTTATGACCCATTGCCGCGAAGGCATGGCCCTTAGAGAAAAATTTTTCGAGCAGTACGGACAGGACGTGGTGGATGTGGCCCGGGTAATGGCCGTGTGCCTTGCCCGCGGCGGCAAACTGCTGTTCTGTGGCAACGGCGGCAGTGCGGCCGACGCCCAGCATATAGTGGCGGAATTCGTCAACCGTTTCCAGCTGGAACGGCCTCCGCTTCCGGCCATAGCCTTGACGACCGACACCTCCGTGCTTACCGCTATCGGGAACGACTACGGTTTCGACCAGGTTTTTTCCAAACAGGTTCAGGCTCTGGGCACCAAGGGCGACGTGCTGGTGGGAATTTCCACCTCGGGCAACAGCCCCAACGTTATCCGCGCCTTCCGGGTGGCCCGAGACAAGGGCATTACCTGCGTAAGCATGGGCGGACAAAACGGCGGGGAAATGGCCCCCATGGCCATGCATAACCTGCTCGTCCCCGGTAAGGTGACGGCCCTTATTCAGGAAGTACACATCTCCATCGGGCATATGTTGTGCAATCTGGTGGACTTTTTTCTGTTCGAGGCGGTCACGGAACTGCAACCCTATCTGCCTATCCAGGAAGACGTGTAACAACGTCCGAAGGAAGACGCCTGAAACATTTCAGGAGGAATTATGCCGATTTTTGAATACAAATGCGCGGCTTGCGGCAAAGAATTTGAAGAAGTCGTGTTTGGCGATGCCAAGCCCGACTGCCCCGACTGCGGCTCCAAGGACACGGAAAAACTGATGTCCTGCTGCCGTCACAAGACTGGTGGAGCCGGAGGACTGGAAATGCCCTCCTCAAGCTCGTCCAGCTCCTCTGGCGGCTGCTCCGGATGCGTGGGCGGCAATTGTTCTTCCTGCGGCGGCTGAGCCGGATCTCTGCACTCCAACCACTCGCGAGACTATGACCGACACCATTGTTATCGCCACACGGGGCAGTTTGCTCGCCATGTGGCAGGCGAACCACATCAAGTCCCTTATTGAGAAACGGCACGGCGTCCACGTCGAGCTGCTCAAGATCAAAACCAAGGGCGACAAGATCCTGGACGTTCCGCTGGCCAAAATTGGCGGCAAGGGATTGTTTGTAAAGGAAATCGAAGACGCTCTTCTGGACGGACGCGCCCATCTGGCCGTGCACTCCATGAAGGACGTGCCCACGGAGCTGCCTGCCGGACTGGTTGTGGGCATTATCCCCAACCGCGAAACGCCCACGGATACGCTCCTCTCCGTCAAGTACAACGGACTGGACGACCTGCCCCAGGGAGCCGTGGTCGGCACTGCCAGTCTGCGCCGCCAGGCCCAACTGTGGATGCGCAGGCCCGACCTGGACATCCAGACGTTGCGCGGCAACCTGGACACACGTCTGCGCAAGCTGACCGAAGGACAGTACGACGCCATTGTTCTGGCCTCCTCCGGGCTGAAGCGCCTGGGGTTCAGCGGACCCAAGATGCAGGTGCTGGGGCCGCCGGACTTTCTGCCCGCCGTGGCGCAAGGTGCCCTGGGCATCGAATACCGCGAGGATGACAAGAACATCGCCTCGCTGCTCTCTTTCATCAACCACACCCCTTCCCGCATCTGCGTACAGGCGGAACGCGGTTTTCTGACAGGGTTGGACGGCGGATGCCAGGTACCCATTGCCGGTTACGCCGAACTGCACGACGACACCGTGCACCTTACCGGTCTTGTGGCGGACGCCAAAGGCCAGGAGGTCATCCGCATGGAAGCCGACGGTCCGGCCGAAGAGGCCTGGGACATCGGGCAGGCACTGGCGCAAAAGGTGCTGGCCGCGGGTGGCAAAAAAATTCTCGACGAAGTGTACGCGGCCCAATAGCCGAAGTCTGTCGGGACCATCCCAAATACAAAACGCCCTGCGGATATATGTCCGCAGGGCGTTTTTCTTTATTTATGGGCGTGGGATTAACGGCCGAGTCCCAACTTATGCCCGTACTTGGCCCGAACAACCAGCCCAACCAAAAGCAGGGAGCAAACCACGGAAACCACGGAAATGCTCTCGCCCGCGCTCTGGCTTACCCAATCGGCCACGGACAGCCCCAAGGCGTGATACAGGACGTTCACACCCATTCCAAGGGCCAGGGAAACAACGGAAATGGCCGCCACATAGACCATGGTGGTGCGCTTGCCCAATCGCTTGGCCAGCACGGTAAGTCCGGCGGCGTTGGTGGCCGGTCCGGCCAGAAGAAAGACCAGGGCCGCCCCCGGAGAAAGTCCCTTGAGTGCCAGGGCCGCAACAATGGGTGTGGAGGCCGTGGCGCATACATACATGGGCACGCCGATAACCAGCATGAGCAGCATGGAGAACATGCCTTCGCCCAGGTTTTCCGCCACAAAGTTGGGAGGCAGAAAATAGCTGATGCCCCCTGCCAGGACGATTCCGGCCAGCAGCCAGAAGCCGATGTCCTTGGAGAGCTCTATAAAGGCGAACTCCATGCCCTTGCGCAGACGGCTGGGCGGTGTGAGGTCGCCAAGCTGCGGGCTATGCGAATGGTTGTGCGAATGGCTGGGCGAATGGCCGCCGCAACCGCAACCGGTGTCACACGAGGCAAAGGCGTGGACATGGTCGTGCGTGGGACGCAGAATCGTTCCGATTTGCGGTGTCGCTTCTTCCGAACCATGCCCCGAATCACATGCAGACGAACAACACGCATCCGTGCACCCGTCGGAACATCCCGCATCGTGCTCATCTGCGGAACATGCCGGGTCTGAACATCCGCACGACGAAACCGGAACCGAATGGTCCAGACCGGCTTCTTCCTCCGGATCTTCGGGCAGACGGTTCACTGCCAGTCCGGCCAGGATTGCGGTAATGAATGCGGCCACGGGCCGGATCACGGTCATGACCGGGTCGAGCAGGGCATAGGTTACGGCAATGGAATCCACGCCGGTTTCCGGTGTGGAAATAAGAAAAGACGTAACCGCCCCCTTGCTGGCCCCCTGCTTGCGCAGTCCCAAGGCGGTGGGAAGCACCCCGCAGGAGCACAATGGCAGGGGCACCCCCATGAGCGAGGCCTTCAGGACCGATGCGGTCCCGCTCTTTCCAAGATGGCGTGCAATGAAGTCATCGGGCATATAGGCCTTGAGCAGACCGGCCACGAACATTCCGAACAACACATAGGGTGCGGAATCGTTTAAAATTATCCAGGTTTCCCGGACTATTCCGATAAGCATGTCAACCATGGTTCCTCCCAAAGGAGCACTTGCGGTTCCTGATGTATTCCAGCTTAGGACGAGCAGTCGTTGGCGGCATGGCACAGCCCCTGCGCCATGAGCGTTTTCACGTGATCGTCGTCCAAACTATAGTAGACCCACTTGCCCTGCTTGCGCCCCTTGACCAGGCGCATGGCTCGCAAAAGCCGAAGCTGATGCGACACCGACGACTGGGACAACCCCAGCAGATCGCACAGGGCACAGACACAGAGCTCCCCGTCTTCCCGCTCTTCTCCGGTCCGTTCGGATTCTTCAGTCACGGCAGCCAGGGCCGCCAGAATGCGCAACCGGTTGGGATCGCCCATGGCCTTGAACATCTCGGCGGCGCGTTCAATGGATTCATCCGAGGCCATTGAACGTCGGGCCAGGGCCACGGCTTCGTGGTGGTCATTGCAGAAACAATGGGCGTCTTCCGGAAGTTCTTCCGAAGCCTTGCCGGGATTTTCTGTGGTTTGGGACACGATACTCTCCTATGAATTATTCATCATATGTTCATTTGTTCATATGTAGTCACAAGCGCGCTGTCAACAGAAGCTGATGAAAAAGCTCTTCCCTTAGTGCGCAGCCAATCTTTCAAAAGCAAAGGATACGCCACCGCACCACTCTACGCAGTCCGCCAACTCTCCGTATAGAATGGAAAATTCATGTTCTCCAAGGCTACACAAAGGGCTCACCAAACATCTCGTCGGACCAGGAAACTTGGAAAAAAGAAAGGAAAGACCGGGACTCGGCTCAGATTGATTACAAAGTTCAATCTGGCAGGCTGCTCAAAAAGGTACGAGAGCCACAAGACTCACCGTCGTAAAAAAAACTCAAGACCGACGCATATTTTCAGATACGCGAGGGTTTGAGTTTTTTGAAACAACGACGCTATCGGGCCTTTGTCAGCAGCCTGGGCCGGGAACCCGGATTACGGAACCAAAATGCCGGGACAGGTAGAACGGTGGGGAATGAAGAAGTCCATCTTCGGATTCGCGGAGCACTCCTGCTCCACATGGGTGCGCAAAAAGTCCAGCGGATCGACATTCAGGCTGTCGTCGTCCACCAGCACGGTTTTACAGAACATTTCGCCCCAATTGGTGGAGTAGACAATGGAGGCTTGCTGAATGTGTTCTGCTTCGCGTGGCTGCATAAGATTGAGGATGAAGTACGCCTTGACCACACGCTCCGGGTTGAGGTTTTCTCCGATGTCCGTGTCAAAGGTACTCTTGGGCGGAAAGTAGTCAACCAAGGATGAAAGCAAGTCTTCGCAATCCTTGACAATAACAGGAGACAAGGTGAAGTCGACCTTGACCTGCACCCCGTCGATATAGACCCCGTTGGCAGCCAGCCAGGTGAACAGCCAGGCAATATCCTTGTTGCGTTTCAGCTCCACGCTTTCCATGCGCCGGGTGGCCTGCTCCATCTGCCCGCCCTGCACCACAAATATCTGCCCCTTGTTGGGCCGCGTCTCGGCCGTGAATTCAATCTGGTCGATGAAACTCTTCTTCATGCTGGTGAAGGAGAGCCGGTCTATCTTGTGCTCGCGATGGGCAAAGGTGGAAAAGATCTTGCGCCCCAGCTTGGTCAGGTCCAGGGGATTGATGGCAATGGAGGCATGCGCCTTCTGCTGCTCGCGCACCTTGAGATAGGTATTGATGACGAACTGGTTGATACGCGTGCCTATTTCAATAAGCCGCCCCAGGTTCCACTCGTCCGCGGTGAGCACCTCCTGAAAATCCAAAGGAGTCGCGCCGGACTGGCCCGAGAACAGCTGGCGCACGTTCTTTTCCTCCAATCGCGCAGGCAAAAGAATGCGTCCGGCCTCGCGTTTGATCTGCGACTTGAGAAAAAAGGACATCTTGACCAGCTCGAGCGTGTCGCGCTCTCCCTTGTTGGCGTAAAACTCCGCCACCTCGCTGAAAAGCAGGACATACGGGTCGATGTGCCAAATGTCCTCGTGCCCGGCCAGCAGATTGGCCTTGATGCGGTCGCACAGCAGGCTGTTCCGGAAATCCCCCTGTGAAATATAGCGTTCCAGCAGGCCGAACTTCATAATGGATTTGAACGGGCTTTTCATGGCCTTGACGATCTGCCAGAGCGAGGCCCCGAAAAACTCGCTTATGGGAATGGCCGCCACATGGCCCAGATCCACATACTGTTTCTGCAGCTCGTCATCGAGCTTGCGCACCACCATGTCATATTCGGCCTGTCCCGTGCCCGGCGGCACGATCCACCACACCGGGAGCTTACCCGCCACGTGCACGGCGGTCCGGTAAAATTCTTCCTTGAGCATCAACGCCTGGGCCGTTCCCGAGGACTCGCCACCGCTGCTGCCGAAATTATTTTCGCGCACGCTGCGTACATCCATAAGGAAGAAATAGACCTCAAGGTCGAACTCGCTGTCCGCCCACTGGGAAATGGCTTCCAGCTTGGTGTTCAGCCCCTGGACGTCGTCCTCGGCTATATTGTCCAGATCGCAACAGACCCAGTAGTCCACATCCGAACTTGCCGACTGGGCCACCGTGCCCAAAGAACCGATGGTGTAAAGTCCCTCGATGCTGATGGCGTCATCGTGCGTTTCGGGCAAACGCGCATCGGGCAGGTATTTGCGGGTAAGTTCCAGCGTGGTGTAATCCGGGACATATCCACTGATATGGCAGGGCGGCGCCTGCGGGTACAGGCCGAAGGCCCGGTCAAAAAAATCCGAATGAAGCAGAAAAGGAATAATCTGAAGCAGCTCGACCTGGCGGCGCTCCATTTTTTCTTGTGCCCAATTCAGCCGCCTGAAATTGTTGACCAGAAAAGGACGGGCCTGGCAGGCAGCTGCCCGGCGCCTGAACCAGGTGGCCACAACCTTGGCGGAAAGTGCGAGCGTTGTCCGGGTCAGCCCGCGGGGCAGGCGTTCCTTTTCCAGCTCCTCGGCGGCAACCGCCAGACGCTGGGCCAACGTGTGGTCGGCAATCTCGCCCATAACCGGGTCGTTCCCGGAAAGTCCCGCCACGCTGCATCCCACAAAAACGCAGGCCTCGAACCGGGCATTGTCGAGGCGCAGATGGGAGAGCCGGGCATCCCGAAACATGCAGTCGCCGAAATGCATGCCGGAAAAGGAAACTCTGTCGAACTCGGAGGAAGAGAGATCCACCTGCTGGATGGCACAGGCGGTCAACTCGGAATCCAGCACCTGCGCGCCGAACAGACAGGAACGCACAAAGGCCGATGCATCCGCCCACAGACAGGAGAACCCGGCACCGGACAGCAGACTGTCCTCCATGCGGCATCCATCCAGAACACAGCGGAACCACCTGCTGGAGCGCAAGTTGCAAATTTTGAAAGTACAGTCCACAAAACGGCAATCGGTGAAAACCGCCACGGAAAAACCAGAATTCCGAAAGGTACACCGCTCGAACACGCACTCCTTCAGAAACGCCCCTGCAAAGTCCGCCCCGGTAAAATCGCACTCCGTTGCCGTGGCCCCCACCACTTCGCGCCCGTTGGCCGAAAGCCGGTAGCTGGTTTCCTTGTTCAGGGCAAAATGCATGCTGCCCGAAGAACTGTCCTTGTCTTCGCTGCCATGGCCGCCAAAACCGAAGAGTCCCTTTCGTTCCTTTTTCTGGGCAGCGGGAGCAAGGTTGCATTGCTTGAACTCGGGCTCCACCAGTTTGGAACGGACGGATGGGGAAACAAAGGACTTCAAGGCGTCCGCGCCGTTGAGTTCGTCCAGCAGTTTGGAAATGTTTTCCGGGTCCACCCGGCACAGGGCGAGAAACAGCACAAAGGCCGCGACAGGTGCCTGATTGCGGGGAATGGCGCGTAAAAAAGCCTGATAATGGGCGAAGCCGAGCATCGGCAGCCGGACAAGCACGCCCTTTTTCATGGCAGGCCGCTTGGTGTACAGGGCCGCGGCCAGCCGTCCCAGCACGGGCACGCCCATCATGGCCAAAACCTCGAAGGCGTTCATGGCCACGTTCCTGTCCGGGTGGTTGAGGAAACGGCTCAGGGATGAAACCACCCGCCGCTGCGCACGGGGCCGCGCCTGTTTCAAGGCTCGGAAAACAGGCAGAAGGTGATCGACATTGTCCTCTTCCAGCACCAGCAGGTCCACCAGCATGCCGGGGAAGGGATCGCGCCGAAGGGTCATGGGAAATTCCAGGGCCTTGAGCAGCTCGCCGGAAAACTCGCCACGGTCCAGAATCTGACCCAGCTGTATGCCGTACGCCCCTTCGTGGATGGCCTCGGTTACGGGAAAGGCGTATCCCGGCATGAGATTCCTGGTCTCGGCCAGGAAATGGCGTACTTCCATGGGGGTGCTGTCCTTGATCATGGTCAGCACATCCAGGGCGAACTGATGGAACTCGCTGTTTCTCCGGCGGTGGGACATGAGATAGCTGTTGAGAAGATGCAGCTTGTGCTGGTCTTCCAAGGCCGCGATAATGATGGCAGGCTCGTCGAACGGGATACGCTCCTGCTCCACATAATCGATGAACAAAGTCCGCCCCAGCGGTCCCAGCTCGGCCAAGCCCCGCAGGCAGATCAAAACAAGCTCCCGGTCATTTTCCGGGTCCGCCCTTTCCGCCAGGCCGTAGAGAATGATAGCCAGCTCGTTGAAAGCCCGGCAGCATTCGCCAAAATCTTCCCCCGGCTCCCTGCCTGTGGCAATGAGGAGCCGCACAAGCCGTTCCATCTCCGGCCAGAGCCTTTCCGTAGGAGGCGACACCGCATAGGAGCGCAGACTACGCAACAGGGTCTCACGTTGGGGCGCTTGTTCTACCATCAACCGTACATCCATATAGTCGGTAGGGAACAAATCTGTCGCCGGGACTCCCGGCAAAGCCTTTCCGTAGGGCTCGGCGGCAAAAAGTCAAAAGAACTCAATCCAAATGCAGTATTGACTGTGCTACATTTTCCAGCAAAACTTCAAGCATCAAACAGTGATTTTTCTCCATGTTTTCCTGACACGCGCACACAAGCTCCCGCTGCCACCCGGAGGGCAGGGTTTTGAATAAAAAAATAACCATTACCAGAACGCTTTCCCTGCCCGATAAAATAAAAATCGCCCGCAGCCTTCGCGCACCCGACCTGGGCCCCAGAATTCTTTTTTTCAGCGGCGGCTCGGCCCTGCGCCAGATGTCGCAGCACATCATCGACTACACGCACAACAGCATCCACCTGATCACTTCGTTCGACTCCGGCGGTTCATCCGCCGAACTGCGCAAGTCCTTTTCCATGCTGGCGGTGGGCGACATTCGCAATCGGCTCATGGCCCTGGCCGATAGAAGCCTGAAAGGCAACCCGGAAGTCTTCAACCTGTTCAGCTATCGCTTTCCCAAAGACGCCGGGCAGGACGAACTGCTGGAACGGCTGAAAAACATGGTCCAGAACCAGGACGACCTGATGAAGACCGTACGCGACCCCATGCGCAAAATCGTACGCACCCATCTGCGGTTTTTCCTGGAGCGGATGCCGGACACCTTCGACCTGCGCGGGGCAAGCATCGGCAACCTGATCCTGGCCGGTGGATTTTTCAATTACAACCGCCATATCGACCCGGTCATCTACCTGTTCAGCAAGCTTGTGGAAGCCCGTGGCGTGGTCCGACCCATCGTCAACCGGAACATTCATCTGGCCGCAACCACTGCGGACGGAAAACGCCTTGTGGGCCAGCACCTCATTACCGGCAAGGAGGTGGCTCCCATAGCCTCGCCCATCACCGACCTGTACCTGACAAGGGAGGAAGACAGCGAGGAACGGTTGCAGATTCCCATTCGCAAAAAGACCAGGGAACTGATCCAGACCTGCGACCTTATCTGCTTTCCCATGGGCAGTTTCTACACAAGCCTGATAGCCAACCTGCTGCCCGCCGGAGTAGGCGATGCGGTGCGCAACAACAAGTGCCCCAAAATCTACATTCCCAACCTGGGGAACGACCCGGAAATGAAGGGGATGACGCTGTTTGACGCGGTCAAGACCATCATCGACTACCTGGACAGGAGCAGTTCCGAACGTTCACCTGTGGGCGACCTGCTCAATTTCATCCTTATCGATTCGGCCAATGGCAACTATCCCGCGCCTCTGGAACTGGCGAAAATCCGGCGCTACGGCATCGAGATCATCGACACGCCGCTGGTGACCGAAGAGAGTGCGCCCTATCTGGACGAGCGTAAGGTGTTGGATGTGTTGCTGTCGCTTTGCTAAAGGCGGGTGGGCGGATGGGCTGCTGAAAAAGGGACGTTAGCTTCGTTGCTGCGCGAAACGCAAATCCTCGCGTATCAGGAAATACGCGTCGGCCTTGTGTTTCGCTGGCGCCTGGCTACCGCCGCCTTTTTGAGCAGCCCATAAAATTGAGGTGGTGGAATTTGAAAGAAAGACTGCGGGAAGATTAAAAAAAATTCATCCGAATATTACAGCAATTTTTCTTCTGCTCTCACCCATGATCAAAACTGAAAAAGCGACCTCAGCTTCGTTACTGCGCGAAACACAAATCCTCGCGTATCAGGAAATACTCGTCGGCCTTGCGTTTCGCTGATGCCTGGCTCCCGCCGCCTTTTTGAGTAGCCCATAAAATTGTGGTGGTGATTTTTAAAAGAAAGGCAGCAAGAAAATTTCTTCAAAGACTCATCCCACATGCTCGCTCACCAGATAAAACAAGCTTTTCTTTTGCTCCATCGACCAACCCCGACCGAGAATGCAGGGGAATCAAAGCTGAAAAAGCGACCTCAGATTCGTTGCTGCGCGAAACACAAATCCTCGCGTATCAGGAAATACGCGTCGGCCTTGTGTTTCGCTGGCGCCTGGCTCCCGCCGCCTTTTTGAGCAGCCCACAAAGTTGCGGTGGTGATTTTTAAAAGAAAGGCAGCAAGAAAATTTCTTCAAAGACTCATCACACTTGCTCGCTCACCAGATAAAACAAGCTTTTCTTTTGCTCCATCGACCAACCCCGACCGAGAATGCAGGGGAATCAAAACTGAAAAAGCGACCTCAGATTCGTTGCTGCGCGAAACACAAATCCTCGCGTATCAGGAAATACGCGTCGGCCTTGTGTTTCGCTGGCGCCTGGCTATCGCCGCCTTTTTGAGCAGCCCACAAAGTTGCGGTGGTGGATTTTGAAAGAAAAGACTGCGGGAAGATTAAAAAAACTCATCCGAATATTACAGCAATTTTTCTTCTGCTCTTACCTGCTCCCGTTCGCAGGGTGCTCAAAAAGGTGTGAGAGCAAGACGCGAGGTCTATTCAAACGCGACGTGTACTCTTACGTACACAAGCGGCTTGAATGGACCGCTGCAACGACGCTATCGCGCCTTTTTCAGCGCCCTTGCCCACTGCCAAGCGGCGCCCGCCGATCACGCACAAAGGAGTTGCCGGGAATGCTCTTGGCGTATTTTTTCATCTCTGCCGACCGTTTGCCGATGGCGGGCAGGTCGCACGCGCCCATACAGTCGACGATGGCAAGCGAGACAGAAACCAGAGGGAAATTCGCCACCTCGCCGGAACGTCCCTTGCCGGTAATGTAGCCTTTGCATCTGTCTTCCGGAGTATAGCGGTAACGGACCAGCCTGCCGAAGCACCGAGTAATGGCCTTGCAGATGCGCTCGCATTTTTCAGGACGGGAAATAACGACAAAGTCGTCACCGCCCACATGTCCGGCAAAGTCGTCGCCCGTGCCATGCCGCCGGATGGCCCAATTGATGATCCGCGCAATGAGCAGGATGATGCTGTCGCCGTCCTTGAACCCATAGATGTCGTTGTAGACCTTGAAGTTGTCCAGGTCCGCGTAGACGATGCTGAACGCCTTGCCGCTCTGCCCGCGCTTTTCCAGTTCCAGTTCAATAGCCACGTTGCCGGGAAGCCCGGACAGGGGATTTGCCCCCTTGGCCATTTCCACCTGCACCGAGGCCAGGGTGTCCAGAATGCGGCGCACGGAAACAATGCCTGCCAGCTTGTTGTGCTCGGTAACGATGATATGGTCGTAAATTTTGAATTGCTCGCGGTCCATGGCTGCACGGGCCACGATTTCCACGGGTGTTGTCCCGTCCACCACCAGTGGATTGCCATCCATCACGCGGGTGGCGTCCCGGTTGTAGTACAACGACATGCCGTAGCGGGTGGAAAGGGCGCGATCCATGTGGTGGCTCATCACCAGCCCCACCGGAACACCGTCCTCGGCAACCACGATGGCGCTGATGGGGTCGCGCCCTTCCAGCAGCATCTTGATTTCCTTGACCTTTGTTCCCGGCTCAACAAAATGGGCTGCTTTGGCCAGCTTGACGACCGGGATGGAACACTTGATTTCTTCCTTGCTGAGCCCCTTGTTGCGACCATGAAAGACCGGAAGCTGCACACTGGGCTCCGGCTTTGGCCGTTCCGGCCCGCCGAGAAAAAAACCCTGACCGAACTTGACGCCAAGGCCGATCAGGCAGGTCAGCTCGGCCTCGTTTTCCACCCCCCCGGCAATCACCTTGCTGCCGATGCTGTGACCAAAGGACAGCAGGGTTTCCACCATGGCCCGTTTTACCGAATCTTGGTCCACACCGTGCACCAGTCCCAGGTCGAGCTTGATGTATTCGGGTTTCAGCTCGGCCATGGACCAAAGCCCGGAATATCCTGTCCCGGCATTGTCCACGGCAACCTTGAACCCCTGGCTACGGTAGTGCTCCAGGGTTTTCACAAACAGGGAAAAGTCGTGGATGGAATGGCGTTCCGTGACTTCGAAAACAATGTTCGAAGGACTGATGCCGAACTCCTTGACCAGCCGGGCCGTTTCGCCAGGGGTGAAGGAAGGATCGGACAGGGTTTTGGGATGGATGTTGAAAAAGACCTTTTGCGAAGGCTCCAGTTCGCCCAGATTTTCGAATGCCTTTTCCCGGCAGACCTTTTCCAGGTTGAACAGGTTGCCGGTTTCCTCGGCAAACTCGAAGAGCATGGAGGGCTGACTGAAGTAGCTGTCTTCCGGGCCGCGGGCCAGGGCTTCCCAGGCGTAGATGCGTTGCTCGGAGAAATCCACGATGGGCTGATACACGGTCTGGATGGACGGTTTTGCCAGCACCGCCCGGAACTCGCGCAAAAGATCAAGCTCCCCGTCGTCTCCGCGCTTGCCCACCGTAGCCATGGCCTCGCAATAGGCATTGTACATGGTGTGGTCAAAGTCGCCGTTCAGTTCCGAGATCATGGAATAGCCTGCCCGCACGTCCAATGGCTGGCCGGTCAGACGCAGGGATTCCTGCTTTACCTGGCTCTTGAGCTTGAAGCGCAGGGCAAGGGTATTATTGGCCATCTGCGATTTCTGCTGCCGCTCAACACCGCACAGCATCACCAGCACTCCCGGCTCATGCTGTACAAGCATCACCGGGCTGACTCCGCAGACCTCTTCGCACAACACGTTCAGCTCACGGTGCAGCACGGCGGTAACGTCCTCGGACACGCCCTCGCCGTACAGTTCGCTGTATGCGGAAAAATTATGGATTTCGAAAAGGTAAAAGCCGATGGCTCTGCCACTGTGCAGGATGTTTTCAAACTCCCTGCGCATGGATAAACTCAGTGAAAGTCCGCCTGCCGCTGCCTGAGTGGACAGCAGCCGTGGAGAAATCCACCGCTGCTCTGCACCAGCTGCGGAAGAAAAACTTTTTTTAATTCCCGCCTTCATTTTCAATACCTGTTTTCCAGAGCGGCCCGCCCTGGAATCCCCCCCAGTCAGCGCCTGAACATTACTGAATGAGTGTTGGATTATGCCCAGATAATCCCCAGATGCACGATGAGCATCAACAGAGGAAACGCTCCCGCAATATATACCATGTGGCGCAGTCGTTCTTCCGAATCATACCGAAAAAGAGGAAAGTTGGATTGTCCGCTCATGGTCCGCCTCCGTATGAATTTTCCCGCGTCTGTTGGAGGAAAAACACTCTTTTCTTATAAAGCAGGCGTCTCGTACGGGTGAAATCCAAGTGAACACTTGGTGACAAAAAAAAGAACGGGTATATGCCCCTTTTCTCCGAAATTGGCGACAGTATGCAATACGGCAGGTGGCGGAGAAAGGTGGGAAAGCAAGACGGGAAAAATACACAGGACAGACGCGTATTTTTGCATACGCGAGAGTTTGTGTATTTTGAACCAACGCAGCTATCGCGCCGCTCTCCACAACTCCACATTTTATTCTTGCATTACGAGACGGCTACCAACAAACGCAGGCGGCGGAGAAAGGTGGGAGAGCAAGACGGGAAAAATACACAAGACAGACGCGTATTTTTTGCATACGCGAGGGTTTGTGTATTTTGAACCAACGCAGCTATCGCGCCGCTCTCCACAACTCCACCTTTTCTTCTTGCATTACGAGGCGGCTACCAACAGACGCAGGCGACGGAGAAAGGTGGGAGAGCAAGACGGGAAAAATACACAAGACAGACGCGTATTTTTGCATACGCGAGGGTTTGCGTATTTTGAACCAACGCAGCTATCGCGCCGCTCTCCACAACTCCACATTTTCTTCTTGCATTACGAGGCGGCTACCAACAGACGCAGGCGGCGGAGAAAGGTGAGAGAGCAAGACGGGAAAAATACACAAGACAGACGCGTATTTTTGCATACGCAAGGGTTTGCGTATTTTGAACCAACGCAGCTATCGCGCCGCTCTCCACAACTCCACATTTTCTTCTTGCATTATGAGGCGGCTACCAACAGACGCAGGCGGCGGAGAAAGGTGGGAGAGCAAGGCGGGAAAAATACACAAGACCGACGCGTATTTTTGCATACGCGAGGGTTTGCGTATTTTGAACCAACGCAGCTATCGCGCCGCTCTCCACAACTCCACCTTTTCTTCTTGCATTACGAGGCGGCTACCAACAGACGCAGGCGACGGAGAAAGGTGGGAGAGCAAGACGGGAAAAATACACAAGACAGACGCGTATTTTTGCATACGCGAGGGTTTGCGTATTTTGAACCAACGCAGCTATCGCGCCGCTCTCCACAACTCCACATTTTCTTCTTGCATTACGAGGCGGCTACCAACAGACGCAGGCGGCGGAGAAAGGTGGGAGAGCAAGGCGGGAAAAATACACAAGACCGACGCGTATTTTTTGCATACGCGAGGGTTTGTGTATTTTGAACCAACGCAGCTATCGCGCCTTTCTCCGCCGCCTGAGGGTGGTTACAGGATGGAATGCACGTTATCCCGCAACCAAAACATGAGCTCGTAATTTTCGTTCAGCGATTTCTCGATCTTGTTCAGCTCAGACTTTTCCATCTCCGCTATACGGATGTATACTTGGCGATGTTCCTGTCCCTGCGGATACACGGTGATGACGGAAAGAATGGAGGCACCGAAGGAGACGAGGTCTTCCAGGATGGGCTTGAGCGCGCCGGGCACACGGGGCAGCCTGAAGCCCATCTGAATACCACCGTCCTTGACCCTGGTGATTTCGATGAAAACATTGAAGATATCGTTTTCCGTGATGATGCCGCACACCACATCGTTTTCATCCACCACGGGCAGTCCGCTGAGGCGCTTTTCATGCATGACCACGGCGGCTTTTTCCACGGTCTCTTCCAGGCGCAGGGCCACGGGATTGCGGGTCATGATGTCTTTTACCTTGATTTCGGACAGCAGGTAGTAGAGCTCATGCACATCCAACGTGGTGGCCTTGCTGGGCGAGGCCTCTTTGACGTCACGATCGGAAATGATACCAACGAGCACACCCTCGTCGTTGATAACCGGAAGGCGGTCGATATCGTTGTCTTTCATGAGCTTGGCCGCCTTCATCATCGAACTTTCGGGAGTGACGGTGATGACATCGGTGCTCATCCAATTCTTCAGGCGCATGGAACGCTCCTCCGTGTTCTTATTAATGCTGCTTGAACTGCCACAGGCACAAGATTTTCCGGTTTGACCTACATATTGCACACCTGATGCTGTTTTTCAAGCAAGGGCGGACCATTGACGCCATCTTTGGTTACTTTACAGCGGAAAGAAACAGTCCGTTGCCCAAGGTCCGGCCGGGGCAATGAAACTCGCCAGCCATCCCGGAGTTCAGGCGGCTCGTCTCTTCGCCCTGGTGATCGACCAGGGTGTACTCACCGGCCCTGACCACGTCGCGCCGCATGCCGGGCAGAACAAGCTCCACGTCGCGCCCCGCATCCCAGGCAGCCTTCACCTGTACAATATGGCGTCCGTTGCCTTCGGCCCTTTCCACACGGGCCAACACTCCGGCGATATTTTTTGTCTCGGGCGTCCAGACATCCCGCTCCTCTCCCAGGAAAAATCCCGTGGACAACGGACGCGAGGCTGTTGCCAGCAGTTCGGTCATATAGTCGTGGCTGCCGAAATTCCCGGCGGCCAGATCGTCCAGAGCGGTGCGGTAGACGTCGAGCACGCGGGCCAGATATCCCGCGCTTTTCATGCGCCCTTCTATCTTGACGGCGTGAATCCCGGAGCGGGCAAACCATTCCAGATAATCCACCAGACAAAGATCCTGAGGCGCGAACATGGCGCTGAAGCCGTCCTCTTCCACAATGTCCCACAGCGGTCCGTCCTTGCGCTGCTGCTCTTCCACGGTCATGTGCAGCGGCCCTTCTGACACGGGACGGTAATGGAAGCGGCAAGGCTGGGTGCACTGCCCCTGGTTGGCGGCGCGGGAATTGAGCCAGTCGGAGAGCAGGCACCGTCCGGAAAGGCTCAGACACATGGCCCCATGGACGAACACCTCAAGCTCCACGCCCTTGTCCCCCATATGCGGCGAAGCAGCGGCAACCGCTTCCATGTCCTCGCGCGTGAGTTCACGGGCCAGGTTCACGCGCGATACGCCCTGCCCCGCCCAAAATTCGGCGGAGGCTGCGCTCATGGTGTTGGCCTGCGTGCTGAGGTGTACGGGCAGATGTTTCAACCGCTCTTGGCAGATGGACAGCACGCCCGGATCGGCCACGATAAGGCCGTCCAGATCGAAATCCGCCAAATGGTCGACATGAGCGTGTACGGCGGAAAGACGCCCCTGCGGGACAAATGCGTTGAAACAGAAATAGACACGGACTCCATGGCGATGGGCAAAGGCCACGGCCTGGCCCAGTTCGTCCCAGTCCAGCCCGGCGGACCGGGCGCGCAGATTAAGGCCGGGACCGCCAAGATATACGGCGTCGGCACCGTAAAGCACAGCGGTTTCCAATTTTTCCAGACTCCCCACGGGAGCAAGCAATTCGGGAATTTTCATGGGCCGAACATGGCTTGTGGCCAAGGGCAGGTCAAGAACGAAGATCGCAGGGAAGGCAAAAAGCGCGGCAGCTTTGGTGCTTCAAGAAACACAACACCTCACGCAATGAAACATACGCGCCAGCCTGTGTCTTCATCCTTGCCCCCAACCGTTTGCTGCGGCCTCTTTTAAAAACAACAGCAGAAGCTCCGCAGAAGAACATCCATCTTTACAAAAGCATTCTCTGTATCGGCAACACCCAACAATAATTTAATTTTATTACAAATATACGTTTCCACGCACTCGCGTACAACGACAAGTAGACTGTGGAAGCAGTGTGAAAATCATTTGCTGAGAAACTGCTGGCAACAGCAACTATAGACAGAAAGAAGAAGCATCCATAAACACGTCATAACTAAACCAGAAATTAAATAATTATGGACGCCAACATACGTAGATTGTAGGTTGCACCATATGCACCAGCAATAAGGAGAGACTCAATGCGTGCGTCCATCATGGTCAAAGTTATGGGCATGGTTAGCGGTATCGTCATCTTTACCTGCCTGTCCGTTTACCTTACGGCGAATCATTATATGTCGCGAGGTTTCGCCCAAAGCGAAGAAGGAAACATCAATACGATGAAATCCGTCGTCGCCAAGGAAATCCAGGATCTGATGGAAAAATACGAAGGCGAGGCCAAAATTTTCGGACGCGATTACGACCTGGAAAAGGCTGTGGCCGAAGGAGACATTCCCGCCTTGAAACGCCAGGTCCAGTCCCTGATGACGGAAGCCCACATGGACTTCATCACCATTACCGACGCCCGGGGCAAGGTCCTCATGCGCGGCCATTC
The DNA here is from genome assembly GCF_049723905.1 of Desulfovibrio sp. 7SRBS1. Taxonomy (NCBI): domain Bacteria; kingdom Pseudomonadati; phylum Thermodesulfobacteriota; class Desulfovibrionia; order Desulfovibrionales; family Desulfovibrionaceae; genus Desulfovibrio; species Desulfovibrio sp. 7SRBS1. The sequence goes on from NZ_JBJKFD010000001.1 coordinate 2,244,550, forward strand.
CGATCAAACAGGTGACAACGCCGCCGGGCACGAAGGCGTGGCCGCTGCCCTGAAAGGCAAGGCCTACGTGGGTGTGGTGACCGGAACGGTCGTTCCTTTTTCCCTTCGGGCCAGCGCTCCCATTTACAGCCAGGACAACATCGTGGGCACCATCTCCCTGGGCAAATCCCTGGTCAGCACCGAGTTTGTGGACAGCATCAAGGAACACACGCACCTGGACGTAACGGTCTTCAAGGGTGACACCCGCGCCATGACCACCATCGTCAAAAACGGCAAGCGGGCCATTGGCACCAAGATGTCGAACCCCGAGGTGGTGGAAACCGTGCTGCTAAAGGGTAAGGCCTTTCTGGCAAGGAACAACATTCTGGGCCGCGACTACCAGACCGCCTACTGGCCCATCCGAACCCACGGAAAGATCGTCGGCATGTGGTTCATTGGCGCTCCCCTCACCGTTATTGAGCAGACCCAGGATGCGGTATCCAACGCAACCATGGTTGCCGCGGTCATCATCACACTCCTCATGCTCTGTGTCGGTTTTATCCTGGCAAAAACGCTCAGCACCCCCATCCACAAAACAACCATCTTTGCCTCGGCGGTTGCCGAAGGCAATCTGGACATGGAACTCAACGTCAAGACCACCGATGAAACCAACACCCTGGCCGGAGCACTGCGTACCATGGTGGCATCACTCAAATCCAAAATCCAGGAGGCCGAGAATAACAGCCGCCGTGCCGCGGAAGAGACGGAAAAAGCCCACGAGGCCATGAAGCTGGCCGAAGAAGCCCGAAAAGAGGCGGAACACGCAAAGAGAGAAGGCATGCTCCTGGCCGCCGAACAGCTTCAGGACATTGTTGAAATCATTTCGTCGGCCTCGGAAAATCTCTCCACTCAGATTGAAACCTCCGCCAACGGCGCGGATGTCCAATGCCAACGCACGGCTGAAACGGCCACAGCCATGGAAGAAATGAACGCAACCGTGCTGGAAGTGGCCCAAAGCGCATCCGCGGCCGCAAGCACATCCAACGACGCCACCTCCCGGGCCAACGAAGGGGCGGAAATAGTGGATGGGGTCATCACGGAAATAGACCATGTGCACACCCTTTCCGGCGAACTGGAACAGGGCATGGACCGTCTGGGCCAGCGGGCCGACGCCATTGGCAACATAATGAATGTTATTGCGGATATTGCGGACCAGACCAACCTTTTGGCCCTCAACGCAGCCATTGAAGCGGCCCGGGCAGGCGATGCCGGACGCGGCTTCGCGGTTGTGGCCGACGAAGTGCGCAAGCTGGCGGAAAAAACCATGCACGCCACCAAGGAGGTGGGCGAGGCCATCAACGGAATCCAGGCCGACACCCACACCAACGTGACCCAGGTGGCCGACACCGTAAAGGTTATCGACGTTTCGCGGGAAAAAGCAAAGCAGGCCGGAGAAGCCCTTTCGGAAATAGTGGAACTTACCCAGAACGCTTCCGGTCAGGTGCTTTCCATTGCCACGGCCAGCGAAGAACAGTCTGCCGCGTCCGAGGAAATCAACGAGGCAGTGGCCGACATCAACCGCATCTCCGAAGAAACCAACATCGCCATGAACGAATCGTCCAAGGCCGTCATGGAGCTGACCAACCAGGCGCAACAGCTCAAAAAGCTCATCGACCAGATGCGCGAAGAAAACTCATAGATTCGCTCGCAATACACGGAAAAAGCCGTCCCATCCCCACCACGGGGCTGGGGCGGTTTTCTTTGATGCGGCCCCCAAAATATTCCCCTGCAAGGCTAACGGATAAAGTTGGTGGAGACCCGCTCTTCCTGTTCCGGCAGGGAAATACCGGATTTGCGGCCCGCCTCCAGACACTTGAGAAGCCAGGCCATGTTGTTGCCCAGCACACGCATGGTCTGCATGCCTTCCAGATCCTGCCGGACCTCGTCGGGCGTGTTGCCGTGCACGATATTCCAGGAGCAGGAGGAAACAACGGGCATCTGGACGGCGTTGAGGTATTTGTTGAACTGGTCCAATGCGCCCGAGGCGCCCGACCTTCGGGTGGAAACAACGACCGCACCGGGCTTGAACTGAAACAATTGTTTCCCGGACATGCGCAAGGAAAAGAAAAGGCGGTTCATAAACGAGGTCATTGTTCCGGCAACACCACCACAATGCACGGGCGAACCGAAAATGAAACCGTCTCCGGTGGAGGCGAGTTCCACGAACTCGTTGACCTTGTCCTCGAACACGCATTTCCCCAGTTCCGCACACTTGCGGCAGGCGATGCACCCGGAAAGCGCCTTGGTTCCAATGTTGAAAATCTCCGTTTCCACGCCGTGCCTGTTCAGTGGTTCGGCGACTGTAGACAGGGCGGTATAGGTGCATCCCTTGGGATGCGGGCTGCCATTTACCATGATGACCTTCATGTTGCTCTTCCTTTCAATATAGAGTGTTACCGGGCGAATCCCAATTTTTCCAACCAGCCTGCAATTTGCTCTTTCGCGCTATGCACCTGGCTCCTCCTCGGGGCCAAACCTTTCAATAGCCGGACAGCGGGGCAAATCCTCCTGGATGTCCTGTACAATACCGGCGGCACTTCCGTGTTGCCTATGGGCAGGTCCACAATGCCACCGCTGGCAGATTTCATTCCGTGACGGGAAAAAAAGCAACCGAATCGAGCTCTACCCGTCTCAACCTGGACGATTTCACCACAGGTTTCCTGGCCGAGTGCCACTCTCTCTTCTTCAGCGGCTCAAAGTCATCCATATCCCAGGTGTTGCCAACCACCTGTTCCATCTCCGAGCTCCGCCTCCTTGTACCCCCAATTGGCACAAACCAAGTAGACCGATCCTCTCGCTTTATTGCTCAATCCTCTTCAACATTTTGAAAATGGAGGTCCCAATCACTTACGGACAAGCAAACAAAACATCGCCTGCGGCATGAAAAAGACTTGTACCTGCCCATATCCCTTTCCCACATACGTACCTGCCACTTTCGACAATGCAGTGCACACGATAATCATTGTTACTATTCTATATAAAACACTCAGCCATCTTGCACCATTTCACAATTAGTGTTACGCATCGCATCGCATTTATTTTTTTAAAGTACATAGGTGGGAATTGCTAAATTTTCTTATGCAAAAAGAACTCTGAAAAAGACGGGTACCATGAACGCACACCTCTTGATCACACGACATCTCAAGCCCCGATTCTTTATTGTCTCACTCCTGCTGCTCCAGCTCTGTGCCGTCCCCTGCGCTCTGGCTGTCGACAACGACAAAGACACGAACGCAACGGAAAGACGCTCCAGAGTAACACTGCCCGAGGTTACCGTGGTGGCAAACCCGATTATCGACGGCAACAAACTGGACCGCTACGCCGCCACCACAACGGTGGTGAGCAAGGATCAGATTGAAGATCTCAATGCCGTGGATCTGCCCCAGGCCCTGGTGCGCGTACCCGGCGTAACCATCACGCGCTACAACCATGTGGGTTCCTTTGGCGGTGGCGAAGGCGGCGCGGTCTTCATTCGGGGCATGGGGTCCAGCAGGCCCGGCGCGGAAATAAAGACCTATGTGGACGACGTGCCCATGTACATGGGGCCGTGGAACCACCCGCTTATGGACCTCCTCCCCGTGAACGCGGCAGACGCCATTGAAGTGATCAAAGGACCGCAACCCCAACGTTACGGAAACACGCTTTCGGCAATCAATCTCGTGCCCAAACGCCAGCATGGCGACGACATGACCACCATCGCCAAATTTTCGGGCGGAAGCTACGGCACGTTCGGCCAGTCCCTGGAACTCGGCGACACGGTCGGAGCCTTCGACTACTACGTGGGCGAGGGCTACATCCGCTCCGATGGCGACCGCCAGAACTCGTCCGGCTCCAAGCTCGGTTATTTCACCAACATGGGCTACACCTTCAACGACAACTGGGATGCCCGCCTGGTGGCTCTGGGCGTGACCAACCGCTCCGAAGACCCTGGCCCGGATGTTCCCGGCGGCCAGTCCGAAGGCAGATACGGCACCAACGCCCAGCTGGTTTCCATGACCCTTTCCCACGACTACGAATACGTGGACGGCAGCCTGAAGTTTTTTGTGAATACCGGCGAAGGCAACTGGAAGGATCAGATCGGCAACGATGAAGACAACTTGAACGACTTCACCTTTTACGGCCTGCGCCTGAAGGAAACCGTGCATCCGTGGAAAGGGACGGACCTTACCATGGGGCTGGACCAGGACTGGATGCACAGCGAAGTACGCTACACGTACGACGACGGCAGCCCGGACAAGACCATCAAGCCCAGCGACTTTTCACTGACCATGCCCTACATCGGACTCAGCCAGCTTATCGGCGACAAGGACGGCTTTTACGCCATCCCGTCAGCAGGCGTACGCTTCTACTCGCACAACAAGTTCGATTCGGAAACCGCCCCTCACGGCGGCCTCATTCTGGGTTACAAAAACACGGAAGCCCACGTGGCCCTGTCCCGAGGCATAGTCTATCCCGGCCATGACGCCATTGTGCTGGGCTGGGCCGACTGGGAAGACCTGGAAGCTGAAACCACGGATCACATCGAAGTGGGCCTCTCCCACAACTTCGACGATCTGGTCAAAGCCGAGGCCATCTACTTTGAAAACCATGGCCGCAACCGCTACGTTTTCTCCTTCCCCGGACCGGTCTGGTACAACAGCGGCGAATACGACATCAACGGCTGGGAATTCACGGTCAACGTAACCCCTTCAGACGACTTCGCCGTCTTTGCCGGTCTTACCCTGCAGGACGTGTCCGAACCGACCGACCTGCCCTACGCACCGGAAACCACTCTCAGCTCCGGATTCACCTGGCGTTTCCTGAAAGACTTCACCCTGAACATGGACGGCCAGTACGTGGACAAGATGTACGTGCTCAAGCAGGTCCGCATGGCTACAGCCAAGAACACACAGCAGGTATCCTCCCACTTCCTGCTCGGCGGACGCCTCAGCTGGGCATTCGAGAATGAAACAATCGGTGGCGGCGAACTGTATGCGGCCGTGGAAAATCTGCTGGACGAAGATTACGAGTACCGCCCCGACTACCCCATGCCAGGCCGCAACTTCAGCGTCGGCATCAAGCTGACCTTCTAAAGGCGCTTACCCGCTTGAAAAACAACAAGCTTCTGCTTACGCCCCCCACCCCCTCCCCGGACAGGCTGTACAGCCTGCTCGGGGGGTGCGCGCGGGGTGCCAAAACCTTTCTGGCCATCCACACCGCCCTCAACAAGGGCGTCTTCACCCAACTCGCCACCCCGCTTTCCACGCAACAGCTGGCGGAGAAGCTGCATCTGGACCTCGGCGTCCTCCAGGCTCTGTGTGCTCTGCTGCACGAAGCCGGGATGCTGGCCCTGAATGAAAATGGTGCGTGGACAGTGCCCGACGATGTAAAAACCTTTTTCGTCGACAAGGGGCCGCTCAACCAGCGCTCCGTGGTGGACAACCTGTCCGAGACCCTGGCCCTGTGGGAAAAACTGGACGACATCCTCGAATCCGGCCCGGTAAATCCGTTCCGCACCGGACTGTTCGGCGGGGCCTTTCTTCCGGCCCTGGCTGCCGAAGCCCTCAGCGGTGAAGCCCAACGCAGTGCCGCGCTCCTGGCTGCCATTCCGGAGATGGCCCAAGCCCGCGATATGGTGGACCTGGGTGGCGGACACGGGCTGTACGCCCTGGCAGCATGCGCCCGGCTTCCTCATCTGAAGACGGAAATTCTGGACCGCGAATCTGCGGCAGAGGTCGCCCAGGCCAACATAGAGCACTTCGGGGACGGAAGAACCAGCTTTCGGGTGGCAGACATCTTCCACGACCCGTTGGGCAACAACCGTGATGCAGCCCTTCTTTTCTACAATCCCGGCGGCAAGAACGCCGCCCTGCTGGACCGCATCCATGGCTGCCTGAAACCGGGCGGCATCTTCGCCACAAAGCACGCCTTTTATTCCAGGGGCGAAGGCGGAAAAGATGCCCTCAACGATTTGGAATGGAACCTGACCGCCTTTCCCGGCGTAAGCAAAGGGCCGAACGTATACCGTTTTCTGGACGACATGGACTTTGAAGACTATATGGATTTGTTCGAAAAACGCTTTGAAATACTTGCCGACCACGGTCCCGAAGACTTTGCGGCTCCCGATCTGGGCAAATTCGGAGACCGTCTGGATTCGCGTCTGATCATCGCGCGCAAGCGTTGAAGCCTACCAACAGAAAGGAAATAGCCATGCGGCGTTGTATTCTCGCTTTTCTCCTCTTTGCGCTCCTGCTGCCCTGCACCGGCAATGCCTCGCAAACCACGCCCCGCATCCTGGCGGGAACCAGCATTGTCGCCGATATCCTGAGCGATCTGACCGGCCCCGAAGCCAAGGTGCAACAGCTCATCCCCGGTGGCGCCTGCCCCGGCCACTACGACCTGCGTCCCGGCGACCTCATTTTTCTGGAAAAGGCCGACCTGCTGGTACTGGAAGGCTACCAGCCCAACATGTCCAATATGACCAACCTGATCCAGGCCGCGGACAACCGCAAATTGCAGACGCTGGTCCTCCCCAAAATCTACAATTCCATGCTGCCTTCGGCCCAGATCACCTATACGGAACGTCTGGCCACGGAGCTTGCCAAGCTCTTTCCGGCCATGGCTTCGTCCGTGGACAAGGCCGCAGCCAAGCGCATCGATATGATCCGCACCAAGGCCTCCCGGGAAGCCGCCCGGCTGAGACCGGCCAAGGACGTTCCCACACTGTGCGCAGCCATGCAGAAGGGCTTTGCCTCCTGGGCCGGACTGAAGGTGGTGGGAACCTATGGACGCCCGGAAGACCTCTCCCCAAGTGCCTACGGCAAGTTGCTCACCTTGGGTAAGGACAACCACGTCCGCCTGGTGCTGGACAACCTGCAAAGCGGCCCCAATGCCGGAGCCGGAATTGCCGAATCCCTGCAGGCCGGGCACGCCGACCTGACCTCCTTTCCCGGGGCATTGCCGGGCCAGGACGGCTGGGCTGCCGCCTTTACCGCCAACACGCAAAAGCTGCTGGACGCTTTGGCAGAGGCAGGCAAGTGACCTCTTCCTCCGTCGTGGTCATGCGCAACGTGGCCGCGGCCTACGGGCGCCATGTGGCCATGCGTGATGTGAGCCTGCGTTTGGAGCGCGGCGAATTTCTGGGGGTTATCGGCCCCAACGGAGCGGGCAAGACGACCCTGCTCACAGTGCTCAACGGGCTGGGCCGCATGGTCGCGGGCAGTGCCGAAGTGCTGGGCCTTCCCGTCACCTCGTCCACGGCCCGCTCGCTGCGCCGCCGCATCGGCTACGTGGCCCAGCTGCAGGAATACGACCCGCTGCTGCCCATGACCGTACGCGAAAGCGTTGTTACGGGCTGCTACGGCCGGTTGGGTCTGCTGCGGCGGGTGCCCGGTTCGGCCTACGACCAGGCCGACGAGCTCATGGAACTGGTCGGCCTGTCCGGCCTGGAACAGCGCCCCCTGGGCCATCTTTCCGGCGGAGAACGCCAGCGGGCGGCCATTGCCAGGGCACTCATCCAGGAACCAGAAATGCTCCTGCTGGACGAACCAACCGCCTCACTCGACTGGCAGGCCCAACGCGGCATCCTGTCCCTTATCCGCGACGTGCACCGCCGCTTCGGACTGACCAGTCTGATGGTTACCCACGACCTCAACACCCTGCCGGAAATCTGCACACGCATCGCCTGCATGAAGGACGGGCGTGTGGTCGGCATAGGCACCCCCGAAGAAATTTCCGATCCCGACCTGCTGAGCAGGCTCTACGGCACGTCCATCCGCGTGCTGGAGCACGACGGCAGGACACATCTTTTGTACTAACAGGAGGCAGGAGGGCGTTTTGGATTTCACCATTCTTACCCATGGGTTCATGCTCAAGGCCTTTCTGGCCGGACTGCTGGGCGGAGCGTCCTGCGGCATCACCGGCGTGCTGGTGGTGACCATGCGCATCACCGCCATCGGCACCTGCATGGCCCACGCCGCCTTTGCCGGGGCCTTGCTCGGCATGCTTCTTGGGGTGGACTGGCTGCCCATAGCCTTTGCCTTCAGTTTCGCTGCCGCAAGCATCATCGGTCCTGTTTCCGACCGGGCAGACTTTGCCCCGGAAACCGTGGTCGGCATCGTCTTCACTGCCATGCTCGGTATGGCCTTTCTCTTCCTGGGCATGATGACCGGTTCCCGCACAGACGCCCTGAACCTTTTCTGGGGAAGCATCCTCACGGTCAAACAGGTCGATCTGGTGCTCATGGGCACGGTGTGCGCCCTCCTCGTTGGCGGGCTCGCACTCTTTTTCAAGGAAGTCCGGGCCGTGCTCTGCCATCGGGCCGTGGCTTTGGCTGTGGGTATTCCGGCCACTGCCATCTACTACGTCATGCTCCTGGCCGTGGGGCTTACGGTTACCGCTTCGTTGCGCAGTATCGGCGGCCTGCTCATCTACAGTCTCATCATCAACCCGGCGGCTGCGGCCTACCAACTCTCCTACGACCTCAAACGCATCTTTCTGCTCTCCGCCCTCATAGGTGTGGGCTCCTGCTGGGCCGGGCTCATGGCTTCCTATTGGTTGAATGTCCCGTCCGGTGCGGTTATCGTTCTCATATCAACCCTGATCTTTTGCCTCTGCACCCTCTTTTCTCCCAAGAAAAAGGCGCTCTCCCGCAAGGAACGGCTGGAAATAAGCTACTCGGCCCCGGTTGAAACCATAGAAACAGTCGAAATAATGGAAACAGGGGAAACCACTCCGGGCTCACAAAGGAAACGCGCATGATTGATCCCGCATACAAAGAAAAAGCCGCCTTTTTTGACGGCCAGGCCAATGCCTACTGGGCCGATTCGGACTACACGCCCGAAGAACACGAAAAAATCCGCAAACTCCTCTCCCTGCTGGAAGCCGGTCCCGGCAAACGCATTCTGGAACCCGGCTGCGGCACGGGAAGGCTGACCACTGTTTTGGGACAGAGCGTCGGCCCGGAAGGCGGTGTCACCGCCCTGGACATCAGCGCCCGTATGGTGGAAACCGCTCAGCGCCGCTGCGCCGGGCAACCCCACGTACAGGTGCTGGTAAGCGGTCTGGAATCCTGCTCCCTCCCCGAATCCACCTTCGATGCCGTGGCCTGCCATCAGGCTTTTCCCCACTTCAACGACCATGTGCTGGCCCTGGAATACATGTCCCGCTATCTGCGCCCGGCGGGCCGTCTGGTCATCTCCCATTTCATAGGAAGGGCCGCCATCAACGACGTCCACCGCAAGGGCGGAACCGCCGTGGAAAAAGACCTTTTACCGGACGCCGACGACATGCGCGCCCTGCTTGCCCAGGCAGGATTTATCGTGGAGCTGCTGGAAGACACCGACGATGCCTATTATCTGGCGGCCCGTCTGCGCGCCTAGTTGTGGGACTGCGGCCTGAAAACAGCTGTTTTCAGGTGTTCCCGCCCCGGTTCGAGAATCTCCGGTGGTTTAGAAATCCCCCGATTCATGAGCATACTTGGCGGGCAGTGGTCATCAAGTGACCTGCCGCGTGTACTGCACATATATAATGATACAAAGCGCACGGCCGCGCGTATTGCGGCCGTACGCCAGTTTTTTTCAGGAAAATCCCAAAAACACACCGGACAGGCCACAACCGCTCTGCCTCAAAAACAATATCTCCACATGAAAAGTAGTTTCATGGAGTCTGGTTGGGCTTTGGGAAGTATTTTTAGTTGCGAACGCAACACTATGCAAATTCCCATGAAGCCCTTGTAAAAAGGTCATTTCTTCCTAGAAAACGGGCAACAAAATTCGTTTGACCAATTATTTAAGCTTGACAAAATGTCGTTTCATTCTATTTCTTGAACGCGATGTTCATTTTTATAATGAAGCGTCAGGCTCGTTTCCCGGAACTCTGCCAGTCTGTTCGGCAACCTCACAGCCAATAGCACGCAGCCCCCGACATACGCACAATGGAAAGTGCAGCCCAAGGATGGCGCCCGAAATCCAAGTGATTTTCGGAAATCATCCCCAAGGGGAGATGAGCTGCAAGGAAAATGAAATATGGAAAAAACTTTGTCCCGCCGCGAAAAAGAACGCCTGAAACGACGCGAGTATATACTCGACGTCGCCTTGGAGTTGTTTTCCAGCAAGGGCTACCACAACGTCACGATGCACGAAATCGCCAAGAAATCCGAATTCGCCATCGGGACGCTGTACACGTTTTTCAAGAACAAGGAGGAACTTTACCGTTCCCTTCTTATTCACAAGTCAGATGCATTTCACACCCAGGTGGAAGAGGTATTGGACACTCCCGGAGACGAAGTTGAAAAACTGCGCAACTACGTTTTGACCCTACGGACAATTTTCCAAAAAAACGCCGACTGCATCCGGCTGTATTTTGCCGAAACCCGAGGTTCCTGCTTTAATCCTAAAGCCGGACTTGACGAGGAGATGAAGTCTCGTCATAGGAAAATCCTTCAGCGGCTTGCCGCAGTTTTTGAACAAGGAATAAAGAGCAAGAGATTCCGCCCCCTGGGGGAACCGACCTATCTGGCTCACTGTCTGGATAGCCTGTGCAATCTCCATCTTTTCCTGTGGCTCGAAAACCCGACAGACAACCCTTATCCGGAAGATCCGGATAAAATTCTAAACATTCTTTTTTACGGGCTTCTCGCCTCCTAAAAGCGCTAGACCCCGATTTTTTTACCAGACCTTTTACAATAAAACCGCGATGTGGAGTTTTTCTATGTACAGTAAACAACGCGCCTTCGCTCCCTTGTATCGTAGCGTCATCGCGCTGTCCCTTTTGGGGTGCTTTTTTCTGCTGGCTGGCTGCAAGGAAGAACAAAAGGCCGCAACGGCTGCCCCCAGCGCCATTAGCGTCCATACGTTTGAGGTTGTCCCTCGGAAAGTTGCGCTCACAACGGAACTCCCCGGCCGCACCGCCTCTTTCCGTCTGGCCGAAATTCGTCCGCAGGTCAGCGGGCTCATTCTCAAACGGCTGTTCACGCAGGGGTCCGACGTCAAGGCCGGTCAGGTTCTTTATCTGATAGACCCCGCGCCTTTTCAGGCTGCCCTGGACAATGCCAAGGCATCCCTTGCCAAGGCCAATGCCCAGCTGCCGTCAATCAAGGCCAAGGCAGACCGCATGACACGGCTTTATCAGAGCAAGGCCATCAGCGAGCAGGACCGCGACGACGCCGTGTCCGCCTTTGACGCCCTCAAGGCCGACATCGAATACTACAAGGCATCTGTGCAAAAAGCGCAGATCGACCTGCAGTACACCCGGGTCACCTCTCCCATTTCCGGGCGCATCGGCATATCCAACGTCACCGAAGGTGCCATCGTCACCTCGTACCAGACCCAGCCGATGGCAACCATTCAGCAGTTCGACCCCATCTATGTGGACGTAACCCAGTCCACCTCCGACCTGTTGAGCCTGCGCGAGTCCGTCCAGAACAATTCGCCCGAGAAAAAGAAGGCCCAGACCAAGATCAAGCTGATCCTGGAAAACGGACGCGAGTATCCGCATGAGGGCACCTTGGAATTCCGCGACGTAACTGTGGAACAGACCACTGGTTCGGTTACGCTGCGTGCGGTATTCCCCAACCCCGACGGCACGCTTTTGCCCGGCATGTTCATCACCGCCGTGGTTCCCGAAGGCACCAGGGAAAACGCCATTCTGGTTCCCCAGCAGGCCGTACAGCGCGACAGCAAGGGCAATCCCTATGTAATGCTGCCCGATGCCCAGAACAAGGTCGCTATCCGGCCGCTGAAGCTGGACCGCGCCATCGACGACATGTGGCTTGTGAACAGTGGGCTCAAGGCTGGAGACAAGGTCATCATCGACGGGCTGATGAAGATTCGCCCCGGCATGACGGTCGACCCGATACCGGCCAATAACGCGGACAAAGCCCCGGCGAACGGCACCGCCCAATAGAACAGCCTAAAGCATCGATAGAGGCCTACAATGTTATCGAAATTCTTTCTTGATCGCCCGGTTTTCGCCTGGGTTATAGCCATCATCATCATGACGGCGGGCCTTTTGGCGATCTATAACCTGCCCATATCCCAGTATCCGCCTATCGCTCCGCCGTCGATTTCCATCGAGGCCTTCTACGCCGGAGCCTCCGCGGAAACCGTGGAAAACACGGTTACCCAGGTCATTGAACAGAAAATGACGGGTCTGGACAGCATGATGTATCTGTCTGCTTCCAGTTCGTCCTCGGGCGCATCGCGCATCGAGCTGACCTTTGAACCGGGCACCGACCCGGACGTGGCCTGGTCCAAAGTACAGAACAAACTCCAGCTGGCCACGGCCAGCCTGCCCGATGTGGTGCAGCGCCAGGGCGTAAAAGTCAGCAAGTCCACGGCAAACTATCTGCTCATCGTCGGCCTTGTTTCCGAAGACGGCAGCATGAGTGCGGAAGACTTGCGCGACTATTCCCAGTCCAACCTGGAAAAGATCCTTTCCCGTGTGCCCGGCGTGGGCGAAGTTGAAAACTTCGGCACCCAGTACGCCATGCGCATATGGGTCAACCCGGACAAGCTGACCAACTACCACCTGACCATCGCCGACGTGACTTCGGCCCTGTCCAACTACAACGTGGAAATCTCGGCCGGCCAGTTCGGCGGTGCGCCTGCGGTCCCGGGCCAGCGGCTCAACGCCTCCATCATCGTCCAGCACCTTCTGGAAACGCCGGAACAGTTCGCCAACATTCCCATCCGCACCAACCAGGACGGATCGATCATCCGCATCAAGGATATCGGCCGCACGGAAATGGGAACCGAACGCTACGACGCGATTGCCACATTCAACGGTCTGCCCTCGGCAGCCATGGCCATCCGGCAGGCCGCCGGTGCCAACGCCCTGGATACGGCAGATGCCGTCAAGGCCAAGCTGAACGAGATGAGCAAGTACTTCCCCCCAGGGATGAAGATTGTCTACCCGTACGATACGACCCTGTTCACCAAGGTCGCCATCGACGAGGTGGTACACACCCTGTTCGAAGCCATTTTCCTGGTCTTCGTCATCATGTACCTGTTCATGGGCACGTTCCGGGCAACGATCATCCCGACCATCGCCGTACCGGTCGTTCTTTTGGGAACCTTCGGCATACTTGAACTCTTCGGGTTTTCCATCAACATGCTCACCATGTTCGCCATGGTCCTCGCCATCGGCCTGTTGGTGGACGATGCCATTGTTGTTGTGGAAAACGTGGAACGAATAATGAGCGAGGAGGGACTCAGCCCACGGGAAGCCACGGCCAAATCCATGGACGAAATCACCAGTGCCCTTGTCGGCATCGGCCTGGTCCTTTCCGCGGTGTTCGGCCCCATGGCCTTTTTCCCGGGGTCCACGGGTGTCATTTACCGACAGTTCTCCATCACGGTCATCTCCTCCATGTTGCTTTCCGTGGTGGTCGCATTGGTCCTCACCCCGGTGCTTTGCGCCTCGTTTCTGAAGCCCGTTCCCAAGGGGCACGAACCTGCGGACAACGCGGTTTTCTTCCTGCGTCCCTTCTTCAGATGGTTCGATAAATCCTTTTTCTGGATCAGGGACCGCTACACCGCCATGGTGGGCCATGTCCTCCGGAAAAAGATTCGCTACGTGGTGATCTTCCTGGTCATCGTCGGAGCCACCGGCTACCTGTTCCAGCGCATGCCCACAGCCTACCTGCCTGACGAAGACCAGGGGATTCTTATCACCCTGATCAACCTCCCGTCCGGCTCCACCCTGGAGCAGACGGAAACAGTCATGCAGCAGGTCGCCAAGTACTTTGAAGTTCAGGAAAAAGACAACGTAACCTCTTTCCTTGGGATTACCGGCCACAGCTTTTCCGGCGAAGGCCAGAACGTGGGCTTCGGTTTCATCAAGCTCAAGGATTGGAGCGAACGCACCCGGCCCGATCAGGCCTTGGGCCCCATCCTTGGCCGGGCCATGCGCTATGTCTCGCAAATAAAGGCCGGGCGTGTACTTGTTGTCGCGCCTCCGGCAGTTATCGAACTCGGCAATGCCAAGGGCTTCGACTTCCAGCTGCAGAACCTGGGCACGGCCACGCACGGCGAGCTCATGGCCGCACGTAACCAGATGTTGGGCATGGCCTTCCAAGACCCGCGCCTCCAGCTCGTACGGCCCAACGGTATGGAAGACGTGGCCGAATACTATGTTACCGTGGATTGGGAAAAGGCGGGCGCCATGGGCCTCCCCATTGCCTCCATCCACAACACCATTGCTGCCGCGTTCGGCGGTACCTACGTCAACGACTTCATCCAGAACGGACGGGTCAAACAAGTGTACGTCCAGGCCGACGCCCCTTACCGTATGCTGCCCAAGGATCTGGACAAGCTCTACGCCCGCAACAACGAAGGCAAAATGGTTCCGTTCTCCTCGTTTGCAAGCGGCCATTGGCAGACCGGTTCGCCAAGGCTGGAACGCTTCAACGCCTTCCCTTCCATCAACATCCAGGGTGAACCAGCACCGGGTTACAGCTCGGGTGACGCCATGGATGCCATGGAAGAACTGGCGGCCAAGCTGCCCAAGGACTTCGGCTTCTCCTGGACCGGCCTGTCCTACCAGGAAAGTATGGCAAGCTCCCAGGCAGCTCCGCTGTTCGCCTTCTCGGTATTCGTCATCTTCCTGTGCCTCGCGGCCCTGTACGAGAGCTGGCCGATTCCCATCGCCATTCTCATGTGCCTGCCGCTCGGTGCCATCGGCGGCATCCTGGCAACCAGCATGCGCGGCATGACCAACGACGTCTACTTCCAGATCGGCCTGCTGACCACTCTGGGCCTGACGACCAAGAACGCCATTCTGATCGTCCAGTTCGCCAGGGCAAAGGTTGACGAAGGTATGGGGCTGATCCAGGCAACCCTGGAAGCGTCCAAGCTCCGGCTGCGGCCCATCGTCATGACCTCGCTGGCATTCGGCTTCGGCATCCTGCCGCTGTATTACTCCAGCGGTGCCGGTTCCGGAGCGCAACGGGCCATCGGCACCGGCGTCATGGGCGGTATGGTTACATCCACCCTGCTGGTCATCTTCTTTGCACCGCTCTTTTACGTCCTTATCTACAGGGCATTGGGCAAGCATAGAAAGAGAGCCCAGTCCGAATAAAACAAACCAAAAGCCCACGCTGTTCGCAGCGTGGGCTTTTTTTCATTTTCCCGACCAATCAGTCGAACCGATCGAGTCCCCCGGCATACGACACCGTGGCCTAAGAGTGGACAGACGCACCACTTTGCAGGCCGCAAGGTATTCGTGGCCGCTCGTCCTCACAAAGGATTTGGCCGGGCAGTCGGCAGTCCCATAGGGCTCCCTCACCCCATGCACATCAGCACTTGATGCACCCCCGCCCGGTTTCCTTTGCCTTGTATAATTTTTGATCGGCCCGCTGCAGCAAAGATTTCACCCCCTCTCCCCTCTCATATTCCGCAACGCCAATGGAAAGTTCCGCGTACAGAGCAGAGGTGTCGAAGGTGCAGGGAGTCTTGGCGAGATGGCTGACGAATTTACGGATGGCCTTCAAACCATCTTCCAATCCCGCCTGCGGAAAAAGAAGAAGAAATTCATCGCCGCCCAGTCTGAAAATAAAATCACTTTTCCGTGCGAAAGCCACAAAGGCCGAGGCAACATGCTGCAGCAATTGGTCCCCAACCAGATGCCCATGGTCGTCGTTGATTTTCTTGAAAAAATCGAGGTCAACCATGGCGACTGTCAACTTCTGTCCATACCGTTGGGCTTGCTCAATCTGAAACTCCAAGATCTGCATGCAGGCTCTTCGGTTGCCAACCCCTGTCAATTCATCGGTCATGGAAAGTTCAAGGAGCCGTTTGTTCAGATTGACAATTTCCAGTTGCCTGGCCCTGAGTTGACGCTGCTGGAAAAAAATATAGATCGACACGATCAGGGCCAAAAGGAAAATGGCTATGCGGAAAAAATTGTAATACGGGTACGAGTGCGGAGTACGCTTGAGTTTTAGAATCCACTCTCCATTGGGAACAATGATCGGCATGCTTACGGTACTCGCAGACTCGGCCGCATCCCAACCGCTGGAGACAAAAAACGTGGGCGGAGCTGCAGCATCAGGGTCGCTGCCTTCTATTTTTACAAGCACTCCTTGTCGCTCAATATCCTGGAGCCAATCGGAAAGAATATCATCCACCAGAAGGATGGCTATTGAAAATCCCCAAAATTCTTCTCCCTGCTCTGTACTCTTGAAGATCGGCTGCCGCGCAATAACGGCGTATTTTCCATTCTGTATAAGCTTGAGAGGCCCCACAAAAGTAAGTTTTTTGCTCTGTATGGCTTTTATTGCCCCGTCATTCCGTCTTTTATCCTTCAGCAAATCGTGCCCCATGGCAGCCTCATTCCCTTTAAGAGGATAAATATACGACACAATACCTTTTGGAGCGAGTTGAACCGTGCATCTGGACGCTGCAAGTTGCCGTCCCCATCCGTCGAAATCAGTAATATTGTATCCTGTTGTTTTCAAAAGGACATGCAACGTCTCTGTGACAAAAATACAGGAAGCAATATCCTTTTGAATATCCTGTGCTATCAGTGCACCCGTATCCAAAAGACCAGCACGGACAATTGCTTCCCGATGCTCAGTTTCGCGCAGAATGAACAATTCTACCAACACAACACTTGTCGACATCAACAGTATGCAAAGAGTGGCAACTCCTGCAGTGAAAAACCTGTTCCCCACCATAAACAAGCCCCCAAAGAAAACAGCAAGAAAAGGACTCAGACGTTTTACAACGTGACAGACACCATATGGAATTCTGCGCCCCTCGTACCCCAGAATGAAAAAGTAACGCCATTAATACAATGATAATAATTACAATGCGGTATGTTGCCTCCCTCCGCTCGGCTCGAAAGATTTCCTTTCGATGTCCGGAACAAAATCCACGTCAGGAAAAAAAGCAAGCTCCAAGGGAGTATCAGTGCAGACCTCGAATGGAGCTATTTCAAGAAATCATATCCACTACCTCGGATAAAATCCAATCTGAACCTCGCAAAAGCAAATAGAAAAGATTATACTATTCCAAAAATAAACTATACTATTGCAGAATTCTTCGTAATTGCCCGCATTGCAGCTTTGCGCTATTGTCCAGCGCGACGACAACCTTATAATACGAAAGTCATGCCATGATGCTTGCGCACCGGGGCATGATATCGTACACAGGCCGCTCCCGGCACTTTGAACACCCTACCCCACAAGTCTATGCCTAAAAGAACAGATATAAAAAAGATCATGGTCATCGGGTCCGGCCCCATCGTCATAGGGCAGGCCTGCGAATTCGACTACTCCGGCACCCAGGCCATCAAGGCTCTGCGTGAGGAAGGGTACGAGGTCGTGCTCATCAACTCCAACCCGGCCACCATCATGACCGATCCGGAGTTGGCGGACCGCACCTATGTGGAACCGATCACACCCGAATTTGTCGAACGCATCATCGAAAAAGAAAAACCAGACGCCCTGCTGCCCACCCTGGGTGGACAGACAGGCCTGAACACGGCTCTTGCCGTGGCCGAATCCGGTTTTCTCGAAAAGCACGGCGTGGAGCTCATCGGCGCCAGCCAGGAAGCCATCCGCAAGGCGGAAAGCCGCGAAGAGTTCGGACAGGCCATGGAACGCATCGGCCTGCGCGTCCCCAAAAGCGGCATTGCCCACACCATGGAAGACGTCCGGCGTCTGGGGCAGGAAGAACTGACCTTCCCCATCATCATCCGCCCGGCCTTCACTCTGGGTGGCATGGGCGGTGGCGTGGCCTACAACATGGAAGACCTGGAAGAGATCGCCCGCCGCGGCCTGGATGCCAGCATGAAGACGGAAATCATGCTGGAGGAATCCGTTCTGGGCTGGAAGGAATACGAACTTGAGGTCATGCGCGACAAGGCCGGCAACTGCGTCATCATCTGTTCCATCGAGAACGTCGATGCAATGGGCGTGCACACGGGCGACTCCGTCACCGTGGCTCCGGCCCAGACCCTGACCGACCGGGAATACCAGGTCATGCGCAACGCGGCCATTGCAATCATGAACGAAATCGGCGTGGATACCGGCGGTTCCAACGTTCAGTTTGCTGTAAACCCGGCCAACGGGGACATGATCATCATCGAGATGAACCCCCGCGTGTCCCGTTCCAGCGCCCTGGCCTCCAAGGCTACGGGCTTTCCCATTGCCAAGATCGCGGCCAAGCTGGCCGTGGGCTACACGCTGGACGAAATTCCCAACGACATCACACGCGAAACCATGGCGTCGTTCGAACCCACCATCGACTACTGCGTGGTCAAGATTCCCCGGTTCACCTTTGAAAAATTTCCCGGTGCCGAGGACATGCTGACCACTGCCATGAAGAGCGTGGGCGAAACCATGGCCATTGGCCGCACCTTCAAGGAAGCCCTGCAAAAGGGGCTGCGCGGACTGGAAGTGGGCGTGCCCGGACTGGGCAAGTACTTCGAAGACCCGGACTGCGACGAAGAAGGCATGCTGTCCGAACTGCGCACCCCGAACTCGCACCGCCTGTTCGCCATCCGCCGTGCCCTGCTTTGCGGGCTGAGCCTGGAAACCCTGTACGAGACCACGCACATCGATCCCTGGTTCCTGCGCCAGATCGAAGAGATCGTCCGCTTTGAACAAAAGCTCCGCGAGTTCGGCCTTGAGGAAAGCATCTCCAAGGACAACCCCGCCCTGCCCGCAGTTCTGCGCCAGGCCAAGGAGTTGGGATTTTCCGACCAACAGCTCAGCACCCTGTGGAAGCGGCCGGAATCCGAAATCCGCCGTCTGCGCAAAGTACTCGAAATTCACCCCACCTATTATCTGGTGGACACCTGTGCCGCGGAATTCGAGGCCCACACCCCGTACTATTACTCCACGTATGAGACGGGCAATGAAATGACCGCCTCGGAGAACAAGAAGGTCATGATCCTTGGCGGCGGTCCCAACCGCATCGGCCAGGGCATAGAGTTCGACTACTGCTGCTGCCACTGCTCCTTTGCCCTGCGCGAAATGGGCGTGGAATCCATCATGGTCAACTCCAACCCGGAAACCGTGAGTACGGACTACGACACCTCGGACAAGCTTTTTTTCGAACCGCTCACCTTCGAGGACGTGCTCAACATCATTGATGTTGAAAAACCCGACGGCGTGGTCGTGCAGTTCGGCGGCCAGACGCCGCTGAACCTGGCTGTGGCCCTGCTGCGCGCCGGGGTGCCCATTTTGGGGACATCGCCCGATTCCATTGACCGCGCAGAAGACCGCGAACGTTTCCAGGCCCTTCTGAACAAGCTCGGCCTCAAGCAGCCGGACAACGGCATTGCCAAATCTGTTGACGAGGCACTGGCCATAGCCAACAACATCACCTATCCCGTGGTGGTTCGGCCCTCCTACGTGCTGGGCGGACGCGCCATGGAAATAGTGTACGACGACAACGAGCTGCAGAACTACTTCCGCCAGGCCGTGATCGTTTCTCCGGAACATCCCATCCTCATCGACAAGTTCCTGGAAAACGCCGTGGAAGTGGACGTGGACGCCCTTTCCGACGGCACCGACACCTACGTGGCCGGAATCATGGAACACATCGAGGAAGCGGGAATCCACTCGGGAGACTCTGCCTGCGTTATTCCGCCGCACACCATCAGCCACGCCCTGTGCGAAGAAATCGAACGCCAGACCATTGCCCTGGCCGCAGAGCTCAACGTCGTCGGCCTGATGAACATCCAGTTCGCCATCAAGGACAAGCAGGTATATATTCTGGAGGTCAACCCCAGAGCTTCGCGTACCGCCCCCTTCGTGTCCAAGGCCACGTCCGTTCCCCTTGCCAAGCTGGCCACATACGTCATGCTGGGCAAGGGAGTGAAGGAACTCGATCCCTGGTCCATGCGCAAAAGCGGATACGTGGCCGTCAAGGAATCGGTCTTCCCGTTCAACAGGTTCCCGGGCGTGGATACCCTGCTCGGACCCGAAATGCGCTCCACCGGCGAAGTCATGGGTGTGGACACCCGCTTCGGTCTGGCCTTTATGAAGGCACAGCACGCGGCAGGGCAGAAACTTCCGCTGGAAGGCACGGTGTTCATCTCGGTCAACGACTCGGACAAAAAGGACATCCTGCCCACGGCCATGCTCTTTGAAGAGCTTGGATTCACCATCATGGCCACGCGCGGAACAGCGGAATTCCTTTCCGAACACGGTATCAATACGGAAACCGTGCTCAAGGTGTATGAGGGTCGTCCCAACATCAACGACCACATCAAGAACCGCCGTGTAAATCTGATGATCAACACGGCCAGCGGCAAGCGGACCATGCACGACTCCAAGGAGTTGCGGCAGACGACACTGCTCTACAACGTGCCCTACACAACAACGGTGTCCGGGGCTTGGGCCATGGTCCAGGCAATCCGGGAACTGAAGAAAACCGGAATGAGTGTAAAGAGTCTGCAAGACCATTACAACGCCGCGCGCTAGAATGACGTATCCGCCCGGGAGCAAGTGCGCTCCTGGGCGTTCTTCATTCATACGCCGGGAGACATGAAAACCATGAGCAAAAAAGAATATTGCGGTCTGTTCGCCGTATATAACCATGAGGACGCAGCACGGCTGGCCTATTTCGGCCTGTACGCCATGCAGCACCGGGGACAGGAGTCCGCAGGCATCGTAACCTGGGACGGAACCGGCATACGCGAACAGAAAGGCATGGGCCTGGTGCCCGAGGTCTTCAACGAACGGCATCTGGGCAAGGAGCTCAAGGGCCGCATCGCCATGGGCCACGTACGCTACTCCACCACCGGCGCCTCGCTCATCCGCAACGCCCAGCCCTTTCTGGTGCGCATCGGCGGCAAGCAACTTGCCATCGGCCACAACGGCAACCTGGTGAACACCCTGGAACTCCGCCAGGAGCTGGAAGCCTCAGGCTCCATTTTCCAGACAACCATGGACTCGGAAATCTTCGTCCACCTGCTGGCCCACTACCTGCCCGAGTGCTCTCTTGAGGAAGCCATCCAAAAAGCCTGCCTCAAGGTCAAGGGCGCCTACTCCCTGCTCATCCTGGCGGGCAACAAGCTCGTTGCCCTGCGCGACCCGCACGGTTTCCGCCCGCTCTCGCTGGGACGAACGGGCAATTCCTATGTGCTGGCCTCGGAAACATGTGCCTTCGACCTGATGGAAGCCGAATACATCCGCGACATTGCTCCGGGTGAAATGCTCGTCATCGAAGATAAAAACGTCAACTCCTACACCGTGGGCACTCCTTCCCCCTGCCGCCAGTGTGTGTTCGAGCAGGTCTACTTTGCCCGCCCCGACTCCATTGTCTTCGGCGATGTGGTCTACGAATCCCGCAAACGCATGGGCCAGATTCTCGCCAGGGAATCGCATGTGGATGCGGACTTCGTGATGCCCTTCCCCGATTCCGGAAACTTCGCCTGCCTCGGCTATGCCCAGGAATCCGGACTGCCCATGGAGCTGGCCATGATCCGCAACCACTACGTGGGCCGGACATTCATCCAGCCCTCGCAGACCATGCGCGACTTTTCCACCCGGGTGAAGATCAACCCGGTGCGCAGCATGATCAAAGGCAAGCGCATCGTCATTGTGGACGACTCCATTGTGCGCGGCACCACCGTACGTACCCGGGTCAAGAAACTTCGCGAACTCGGCGCCAGGGAAGTCCACTTCCGCGTAAGCTGCCCGCCGGTCCGCTTCCCCTGTTTCTACGGCATCGACTTCTCCTCCAAGGGCGAACTGATTGCTTCCAACAACACCGAGGAAGAAATCGCAAAGTTCGTGGGGCTGGACTCCCTGCACTACCTGACCGTTGAAGGGCTGCTCGAGGCAGTGGGCAACGGCGACTCGTACTGTAAGGCGTGCTTTACCGGCGAGTACCCCATTCCCATCCCGGAAGCGGCTCGCAAATCGTGCCTGGAAGACGAACTGGCCCTTTCCTGGTAAAATATCCATCCGTCCGTAGGGACGGTATTCTTAGCGGGGGTGCGGACGAGAGTGTCCGCACCTGCCGCGAAAAAGGCCCCCCGGCCTCCGGGCGGCCCTTTCAGCCTTTGGCACAGGACGACACATGACCAAGACAACTCCAACGCAAGGACAGACACCGTCCGCAACCTCGTGGATAGAACGCGGGCGGCAGGTCCTGAATATTGAAATAGAAGAGCTGCAGCGGGTACGCGACAGCCTGGACGACTCGTTCCCTCTGGCTGTGGAAACCCTTGCCGCCTGCACCGGACGTGTAATCGTGTCGGGCATTGGCAAGTCCGGCCTGGTCGGACGCAAAATCGCCGCCACCCTGTCCAGCACAGGCACACCGGCCTATTTTCTCCATCCGGTGGAAGGCGCACACGGTGACCTGGGCATGATCCGTCAGGGCGACGTGGTCCTGGCACTGTCCAACTCCGGCGAAACCGACGAGCTCAACGCCATTCTGCCCAGCCTGCGTTCACTCGGGGCCTGCATTATCAGCATCACCGGCAATACCGCGTCCACCATGGCGAAACTCAGCGACATCACCGTCACTGCCCACGTCCAACGCGAAGCCTGCCCCCACAATCTGGCCCCAACCGCCAGTACCACGGCCGCACTTGCCGTGGGCGACGCTCTGGCTGTCTGCCTTATAGAGAAAAAGCAGTTCACCGAATCCGACTTCAAGCTCTGCCACCCTGGCGGAGCACTTGGTCAACGCCTGTCCCAAGAAGTCGGCGGGCTCATGCACACGGACAACCTGCCCGTTATTGCCTCGGATACTTCCCTGCGCGAAAGCCTTGCCGCAATGAATGCGGGCGGCCTTGGATTTCTGGCGGTCACTGCCGCCAACGGCGCTCTCTCCGGCATCCTCACCGATGGCGACGTCCGGCGTCTTCTCAGTTCGGGAACGCCCGATCTGGATGCACAGGTCCAAACCTGCATGCGTACGGTCTTTCTGACCGCATCCCCCTCACACAGGGCCGCTCAGGTACTCGACACCATGGAAGAGAAGCAGGTAACCGTCCTGCCCATAGTGGAAGACGGACGGCTGGTGGGCATGATCCACCTGCACGACCTGCTGGGCAAAGGCAAGTTCAAGTTCTCCGCATAAATGCCTGAAGACTGCCCTGTCACAGATTGATTACAAAGTTCAATCTGGCAGGCTGGTCAAAAAGGTACGAGAGCCCAAAAAACTCACCGTTGTAAAAAAGACTCAAGACCAACGCGTATTTTCAGATACGAGGGGTTGAGTCTTTTGAAACAACGACGCTATCGTGCCTTTGTCAGCAGCCTAAAGCTGTCCTGTCAGATTGTTTGCCGGTTCAAGGACAAACAGCTGACAACGGTACAGCAAGCAAAGCAGAAAACACACAAGGCCGACGCATATCCAGAATACGCGTCGGCCTTGTGTGTTTCAAAGCAACGAAGCTGACCTAATTTTATTCGCTGGCTTGAGGAAAGGACATACGCCCCGTTCAGAAGCGAAATTTGTGAACGGATGAACTGGGCATCCCCTGTTCCTCACGCAAAACAAGGTCTGAAAAAACTCTTCCGGTCTGCGCTGCTGTTGGCGTCTGCAAAGGTGGAACGAGCTACGGGGTTACGCCCGGATGGTATAGCTTTCCGGCGTTCACGGTCAGATTACGGAGACCATTGCGCATGGAATGGCGTACAACTAGATGGTTGATAAGAGCTACTTATAACCATAAACTATGACACAATCATCCACCCAACCTATTGGAGAATAGTTAAAAATGTATTTTGAAATGCGAACCTACACAATACACCCCGGCATGCTTCCAACCTACATGAAACTCTTTGAGGATGTAGGACTCCCCATTATTCAAAAATATGCAGAGCTCGTCGGGTATTGGTATACAGATATCGGTGAGTTAAACCAAGTCGTCCATCTGTGGCGGTATGAAAGTATGGATCAAAGATCTGTTAGCCGTAAAAAACTTTATGAGGATTGCGACTGGCAAAACAAATTTCTACCCAACGCGCTGCAGATGTTGGAAAAGCAGGAAAATAAAATAATGCTCGCGGCACACTTCTCACCAATAAAATAGTTAAGCGCGTTACCTACACTTTGATAAACAAATGCAATCCTACGAAAAGTTTCAGTTGTGTTCATAAAAAAGGGGTTACATCGTATTTGATGTAACCTCTTTTTTTAAGCCGTTCCCAGGAAGGAACTGGAACGCCGCAAGGCACCTAAATTCTGCATTAGGCCATCCCGCTTCCCACTGAGGGAAAAAGCAAAGAGGTTGTGGGCGGCTGGCGCGTCATGGTGTCCCTTCGCATAGCCGCCAAGCTCAGATTCAGCATGTTTTACGGAAAAAGTGGGGAAACCCGGTATTCCATTAAGGCAGCGTAAGTTTTGATTCTACCAAGGCGCTGAAGAACATTAGATCAGAGCAATTTTCTTTTCTTTCCAAGATGGAAGTCGGATGCCCTGCAAGGCGCGGCGTGACGGGATGGCGAAGGATAGTAGTTAGTCGGGCCTGAAATATCTCTAGTGGATTGATTTTTATTAACAATTCTCCTTGTACAATGTAGTATTTTCGACCAGAGAACGTTGTGAATTCGTATAAAACCGGTCGAAATGATGCAGCGAATGGCGGGAGAATCATGAGGGCAAAACCCAAAAAACAGCCGCAGGGTACGTTCCTTTACCCAGACCTTCTGGACCAGCTCAATCCGAAGGCTCCGCTCCTTCAATTGGCGAGGAGAATTCCCTGGGGGCGATTCGAGGAGGAGTTCGCCGGACTCTACAGCGACCAAGGTCGGCCAGCCAAGCCGACCCGGCTAATGGTCGGGCTGATGCTGCTCAAGCAGTTGGAGAATCTGAGCGACGAACGGGTCGTGGAGGCATGGACGCAAAATCCCTACTACCAGGCGTTTTGCGGTATGACCGAGTTCCAGTGGAAGCTGCCTTGCGATCCCACGGATTTGATCTATTTCCGCAAGCGCATTGGCGAGGACGGGGCACGACTGATTTTCGAGGTCTCCGTGGAACTGCACGGTGATGACGCCAAAGAACGAGAGATCACGGTGGATACCACGGTCCAGGAAAAGAACGTAACCTTTCCTACCGACCTGAAGCTTTTGACCAAAGTCATCGAGGGCTGCCGTAAGATCGCGGACAGCGAAGGCGTCGGTCTACGCCGCAGCTTCAAGCGCACGCTCCCCAAGCTTCGGCTGAAACGGATGAAGATGGCCAAAAAGGCGAGGAAGATGCGGACAATGGCTGGTGCCTTGATCCGTGAACTCCGGCGCAAATTGCCGGGCGAAGCCCTGGGCCGCCACCAGGAGCGACTTGACCTGTACGAGCGGGTCAAGGACCAGAAACGAAGCGACAAGAATAAGGTCTACAGCCTACACGAACCCGATATTCTCTGCATCTCCAAGGGTAAAGCGCACAAGCAGTACGAGTTCGGGCGCAAGGCGTCCATCGCGGTCACAAAAACTACGGGTATCATCGTCGGCGCGATGTCGTTCAACGAGAACGTCTACGACGGCCATACGTTGCCGGATGTCCTCGAACAGTGTTGGGAGGTCACCGGGGTCTGTCCGTCCATGGCGATCTGCGACCGAGGCTACAGGGGCCTGAATCAGGTCGGTGACACGCAAATCCTCATCCCAAAGCCTCCGAAGAAGAAGGACACACCGTACCAGCGCCTTATGGCGCGGCTCCGCTTCCGCCGTCGGGCGGCTATCGAGCCGGTGATCGGCCATCTCAAACACGATCACCGCATGGCCCGGAGCTATCTCAAGGGCGCGGTCGGCGACGCCATTAACTTGTTTATGGCCGCAGCGGCGTTCAACTTCAGGAAGTGGATGCGGAAAATCGGAGAGTTTTTTGCGCTCTTGGCGTTTCTGCTCCTCGGCAAAGACTCAAGCCGACGGCTGGCGGAAAATGTGGCGTAGAAGCTGAAACGGGTTTTTCAGGCCTGACTAGTTAGATCTACAACCCTCCGCAGCGCGCTATGACGTAGCAGCGTGTGGAAGACGGAAAACCAATGCGCTTTCACGCATTGTAAAAAGGGACTGGCAGCCGAACAGAGAAAGTCATGGTGTCCCTTTGGCCGTCTGCTCAATCAAGATTATTGTTTTTTACGGAAACAGTGGGGAAACCCGGTCAACGCGCCCGGTTTCCCCGTTTGTTTCCGAACCTTCTCCTCCCTTTCCGGCACGAAGGAGCCGCAGGTATCTAAAAGGAAGTCTTGGTCGCCCCTTTGAACCAAGGCAGGTGAGGTAACGGCATTGCGCCGTAGAGCATGAGCTGCATTGCAGATTGCCCGCCGCAGGTACGCCACGAAGCGTGGCGAATGACAATGGCGTTGTTTCTGATTGATGTTCAGCCTCTTGCTGACATCGAAAAAAGGGGATCATGCGATATGAAAAATGGGGCAGGAAGCCTTTAAGGGCCTATCAAAGAAAAAGACGACTCGGAGCATCCCCTCTCTTCTTCCCGCGGCAGCGTAAGTTTTGTTCCTGCCGAGGCGCAACTTGCTGTTTGGGGGCGTGGATAGGAGTTGGCCTCCAGCCCGCTCCCAAACAGTGAGTTGCAACGAAGGCAGGGGCAAAAATCGCACTGCCGCCCAACCAAAGGCAGCACGTTACACCGCAACGCCGCAGGGCGCCGAAATCCCGCCTTGGGCCATAAAAAAAGGTCCATATCTTTCGATATGGACCTTTTGAAAAGGAGCCCTGGCAGCGACCTACTTTCCCAGCGACTACTCGCAAGTATCATCGGCGAAGAAGAGCTTAACTTCCGAGTTCGGAAAGGGATCGGGTGTGGCCTCTTCTCTATGGCCGCCAGAGCAAATATATTGCTCATGGCACAGAGTTGAAGAGATGTGCTCCTGGCGTGGCGCGAAGGGAAATGCGCGGAGGCGTATTCTTACATACGCCGCACAAGCTATTTTCCTGCGGCAACGAAGCCAGTGTGCAGCTATTTCAACTCTGAGAGCGAAATATAGAAAATAGGGACGAAGTTGTGTTTAAATCTGAAAAAAGACTCACGAACTATTAGTACCGGTCAGCTGAACGTATCGCTACGCTTACACATCCGGCCTATCAACCAGGTGGTCTACCTGGGTTCTTTAGGATCTAATGATCAGGGAGAACTAATCTTGAGGCTGGCTTCCCGCTTAGATGCTTTCAGCGGTTATCCGTTCCGAACGTAGCTACCCTGCAGTGCCGCTGGCGCGACAACAGGAACACCAGAGGTTCGTCCACCCCGGTCCTCTCGTACTAGGGACAGACCCTCTCAATTCTCCTACGCCCACAGAGGATAGGGACCAAACTGTCTCACGACGTTTTAAACCCAGCTCGCGTACCACTTTAAACGGCGAACAGCCGTACCCTTGGGACCTGCTCCAGCCCCAGGATGTGATGAGCCGACATCGAGGTGCCAAACCGCGCCGTCGATATGAACTCTTGGGCGCGATCAGCCTGTTATCCCCGGCGTACCTTTTATCCTATGAGCGATGGCCCTTCCATTCGGGACCACCGGATCACTAAGACCGACTTTCGTCCCTGCTCGGCATGTCTGCCTCACAGTCAAGCTCCCTTATGCCTTTGCACTCAACGGTTGGTTTCCAATCAACCTGAGGGAACCTTTGCAAGCCTCCGTTACTCTTTGGGAGGCGACCGCCCCAGTCAAACTACCCACCAGACGCTGTCCCTTCACTGGATAACAGTAGAAGGTTAGGGCCTTAGACTAGCAAGGGTGGTATTTCAAGGGTGGCTCCACGAACACTGGCGTGCCCGATTCACAGCCTCCCACCTATCCTACACATGCTAGCCCAAAACACAACGTCAAGTTGTAGTAAAGGTGCACAGGGTCTTTCCGTCCTTCTGCGGGAACACGGCATTTTCACCGCGAATTCAATTTCACCGAGTCTCTGGCTGAGACAGTGGGGAGATCGTTACGCCATTCGTGCAGGTCGGAACTTACCCGACAAGGAATTTCGCTACCTTAGGACCGTTATAGTTACGGCCGCCGTTTACCGGGGCTTCGGTTTAGAGCTTCGCTTGCGCTGACTCCACCCCTTAACCTTCCGGCACCGGGCAGGCGTCAGTCCCTATACTTCGTCTTGCGACTTAGCAGAGACCTATGTTTTTAGTAAACAGTCGCCACCCCCATTTCTCTGCGGCTCTTCGATGCTTAGCGAGTAAACACATCACATCAAAGAGCACCCCTTATCGCGAACTTACGGGGTCATTTTGCCGAGTTCCTTAGCCAGAGTTTCCTCGAACGCCTTGGGTTACTCACCCCGCCCACCTGAGTCGGTTTGCGGTACGGTCCATGTGAACTAAACTTAGAGGCTTTTCTTGGCGGCAGAGGCTCAACCACTTCAGAGCAAAAGCTCACGGCATCGTGTCTCGGCCTTGAATCTCCGGATTTGCCTGAAGATTCAGCCTACACACTTGCACCGGGATATCCAACACCCGGATGGCCTACCTTTCCGCGTCCCCCCATCGCACATTCACACGGGTACGGGAATATTAACCCGTTTCCCATCAGCTACGCTTTTCAGCCTCGCCTTAGGGGCCGACTAACCCTGGGCAGATTAACTTTACCCAGGAAACCTTGGGCTTACGGCGTGGGAGTTTCTCACTCCCATTATCGTTACTCATGTCAGCATAATCACTTCTCTACACTCCAGCGTGGCTTACGCCTTCACCTTCATCGCAGTAGAGAACGCTCCCCTACCGATCGTCTAAAAGACGATCCCGCAGCTTCGGTGGTATACTTAGCTCCGTTACATTTTCGGCGCAGGACCACTAGACCAGTGAGCTATTACGCTTTCTTTAAAGGATGGCTGCTTCTAAGCCAACCTCCTGGCTGTCTAAGTAGTCCCACCACCTTTCCCACTGAGCATACACTTGGGAACCTTAGCTGGCGGTCTGGGCTGTTTCCCTTTCGACTACGGACCTTCGCACCCGCAGTCTGACTCCCGGACAACAATTAACCGGCATTCGGAGTTTGATAGGGTTTGGTAACCTGGTGGGGCCCCTAGCCCTGTCAGTGCTCTACCTCCGGTAATCTAATCCGAGGCTATACCTCAATATATTTCGGGGAGAACCAGCTATCACCGGGTTTGATTGGCCTTTCACCCCTATCCACAAGTCATCCGAGTCATTTTCAACTGACAACGGTTCGGCCCTCCACTTGACTTTACTCAAGCTTCAGCCTGCTCATGGATAGATCACCCGGCTTCGGGTCTACTCCGCACAACTAACGCCCTATTCAGACTCGCTTTCGCTTCGGCTACACTTAACGCTTAACCTGGCTGTACAGAGTAACTCGCTGACTCATTATGCAAAAGGCACGCGGTCACGGAACAAGTCCGCTCCCACTGCTTGTAGGCAACTGGTTTCAGGTTCTATTTCACTCCCCTAACAGGGGTTCTTTTCACCTTTCCCTCACGGTACTGGTTCACTATCGGTCACCAAGGAGTATTTAGCCTTGGAGGATGGTCCCCCCAGATTCAAACGGGGTTTCACGTGCCCCGCCCTACTCGGGTGCTGCCTGCGTCGTTTTCGCCTTCACATACGGGGCTTTCACCCTCTATGGCCAAGCTTCCCAGCTTGTTTTGCTAGCTATTCGAATCGCGTATGGCAGTCCCACAACCCCGCATGCACGGATGCATACGGTTTGGGCTAATCCCGGTTCGCTCGCCGCTACTACGGGAATCTCTTTTGATTTCTCTTCCTCCGGGTACTGAGATGTTTCACTTCCCCGGGTTAGCTTTCCAAGGCCTATGAATTCAGCCAAGGAATAACCGGACATAACTCCGGCTGGGTTTCCCCATTCAGAAATCCACGGATCAAAGGATGTTTGGCTCCTAACCGTGGCTTATCGCAGCCTACTACGTCTTTCATCGCCTCTTGGTGCCAAGGCATCCACCAGTTGCCCTTACTATCTTTTTTCAGACACAACTTCGTCGCCTATTCTACTATCAATGATCATTACCGACACGTGGCCAGTAAGTTCACCACCACTTGGTGGAGGTGAACGGAATCGAACCGATGACCCCCTGCGTGCAAAGCAGGTGCTCTCCCAGCTGAGCTACACCCCATGTGGTGATAACCGTGGTGGGCCTAGATGGACTTGAACCATCGACCTCACGCTTATCAGGCGTGCGCTCTAACCGAAACTGAGCTATAGGCCCTTAAATCGGCTCTACAGTGCAAAGAACACAAAGGTCCTTGCAATTAAATAGCGAGCGGGCGCATTTGCTCATTAAAGGAGGTGATCCAGCCGCAGGTTCCCCTACGGCTACCTTGTTACGACTTCACCCCAATCATCAGCCCTACCGTAGGCGGCTGCCCCCCAAAGGGTTGGCTCACCGACGTCGGGTAGAACCGACTTTCGTGGTGTGACGGGCGGTGTGTACAAGGCCCGGGAACGTATTCACCCTGGCATGCTGATCCAGGATTACTAGCGATTCCAACTTCATGCAGTCGAGTTGCAGACTGCAATCCGGACTGGGAGGGGCTTTTTGGGATTGGCTTGGCCTCGCGGCGTAGCTGCCCTTTGTACCCCCCATTGTAGTACGTGTGTAGCCCTGGGCGTAAGGGCCATGATGACTTGACGTCGTCCCCACCTTCCTCCCGGTTGACCCGGGCAGTCTCGCCAGAGTGCCCACCATTATGTGATGGCAACTGACAATAAGGGTTGCGCTCGTTGCGGGACTTAACCCAACACCTCACGGCACGAGCTGACGACAGCCATGCAGCACCTGTCACTTGGTTCCCCGAAGGGCACTCTCCTATCTCTAGGAGATTCCAAGGATGTCAAACCCAGGTAAGGTTCTTCGCGTTGCATCGAATTAAACCACATACTCCACCGCTTGTGCGGGCCCCCGTCAATTCCTTTGAGTTTCAGCCTTGCGACCGTACTCCCCAGGCGGGATGCTTAATGCGTTAACTGCGGCACCGAAGGTGAATCCCCCCGACACCTAGCATCCATCGTTTACAGCGTGGACTACCAGGGTATCTAATCCTGTTTGCTCCCCACGCTTTCGTACCTCAGCGTCAGTACCTGTCCAGATGGCCGCCTTCGCCACCGGTGTTCCTCCTGATATCTACGGATTTCACTCCTACACCAGGAATTCCGCCATCCTCTCCAGGACTCAAGCCTGTCAGTATCAAGTGCAATTCCTCGGTTGAGCCGAGGGCTTTCACACCTGACTTAACAGGCAGCCTACGCACGCTTTACGCCCAGTGATTCCGATTAACGCTTGCACCATCCGTATTACCGCGGCTGCTGGCACGGATTTAGCCGGTGCTTCCTCTGAAGGTACCGTCAAACATATGCGCTATTAACACATACGCACTTCTTCCCTTCTGACAGAGGTTTACAACCCGAAAGCCTTCTTCCCTCACGAGGCGTCGCTGCGTCAGGGTTTCCCCCATTGCGCAATATTCCCCACTGCTGCCTCCCGTAGGAGTCTGGGCCGTGTTTCAGTCCCAGTGTGGCTGGTCATCCTCTCAAACCAGCTACTCATCGTTGCCTTGGTAGGCCGTTACCCTACCAACTAGCTAATGAGACGCGGGCCCATCCAGACGCGGATGCATAGTTTAGAGGCACCCTTTCAACCAAAATAAATTGATTCGTATACGGTATTAGCAGCCGTTTCCAACTGTTATCCCGATCGTCTGGGCAGGTAGCCCACGCGTTACTCACCCGTACGCCGCTCTACTAGGCTCCCGAAGGAACTTTTCTCGCACGACTTGCATGTGTTAAGCACGCCTCCAGCGTTCAATCTGAGCCAGGATCAAACTCTCCAATTAGGAAAGTATTTCTAGCTAAAACTCGTAAGTTCATACGAACCCACGATGATAGTATTTCGCGCCCTGCTCGCTATTTAATTGTCAAAGACCTTTCCGGCTCGGGGCCGGAAGTGGGAGAGTGTAAGTAGTAAATTACGCTTCCCGTGTCAATCTCTTTTTTCTAAATTCGCTGCTTGTTTTTGAGTGACGCTTTCGCGTCGTTTTCCCCAAGCAGCGGAGGGTGTTTCTATGTGTTTCCGCCCTGTGCGTCAACCCCTTTTTTCAACTTTTTTGGTTGAACCCGTCAGGGTCGTAAAGTCGATTGCGGCCGGATACCGGCCCGGGGTGTCAGCTCATCGCTTCCACACACTCACCCTATCTATTCTATTGTAAGAGAACACCCCGCCGGAAAACTTGCGATTCCCGTGCGGCGGAGGGGCTTTCTATGTGTTTCACACCTACCCGTCAACAGGTTTTGTGAGTTTTTTTCAGAAAGTTTTGATTTTGTGTTTTGGAGACAGGTGGTGTTGTGGGGCAGAGATCGGCTGAAGGGCTGATAATGAAAGGGAAATTCCATGTATAAGGGGGAGATTTATCCCGCGTGAGTGATGAGTATAAGTAAGGTGTGAACTTCTTGTTCTGTAGGAAAGGCAAAGAGGATGTGGGCGGCAGACGAGCCATGGTGTCCCTTCGCATAGCCGCCAAGCTCAGATTCAGCACATTTTACGGAAACAGTGGGGAAACCCGGTCAACGCGCCCGGTTTCCCCGCTTGTTTCCGAACCTTCCCCTCCCCTTCCGGCACGAAAGGGCCGCAGATATCTGACAAGGAGACATGGCCGCCTCTTTGAGGCAAGGCAGATGAAGTAGAATCATTGTGCCGTAGAAGTATGAGCTGCATTGCAGATTGCCCGCCGCAGGTGCGCCACGAAGCGTGGCGAAGACGAGGTCATTGTCGGCTGAAAATTGCACAGGCGTCTGCTGACAACAATTTTAAGATAGGGGATTTGAGTCTCACCCCATTTTTTCTGAGGAAAACGGGCAGGGAGTCCTTGGAGGACATGAAAGGAAAGAAAGGAGAAGCTCCGGCATTTCCGCCCCTCTTTTTCCCACGGCAGCGTAAGTTTTGATTCTACCGAGGCGCTGGAGAACGTAAGATCTGGCAATTTTTTTCTTCTCTTCCCAAGGTGGAAGTTCGGATGCCCTGCAAGGCGCGGCGTGACGGGATGACGGGGGATAGTAGTCAGACCTACAGCCCTCGGCAGCACGTTACGCCGCAACGCCGCAGGGCGCCGAAATCCCGCCTTGGGCCATAAAAAAGGTCCATATCTTTCGATATGGACCTTTTGAAAAGGAGCCCTGGCAGCGACCTACTTTCCCAGCGACTACTCGCAAGTATCATCGGCGAAGAAGAGCTTAACTTCCGAGTTCGGAAAGGGATCGGGTGTGGCCTCTTCTCTATGGCCGCCAGAGCAAATATATTGCTCATGGCACAGAGTTGAAGAGATGTGCTCCTGGCGTGGCGCGAAGGGAAATGCGCGGAGGCGTATTCTTACATACGCCGCACAAGCTATTTTCCTGCGGCAACGAAGCCAGTGTGCAGCTATTTCAACTCTGAGAGCGAAATATAGAAAATAGGGACGAAGTTGTGTTTAAATCTGAAAAAAGACTCACGAACTATTAGTACCGGTCAGCTGAACGTATCGCTACGCTTACACATCCGGCCTATCAACCAGGTGGTCTACCTGGGTTCTTTAGGATCTAATGATCAGGGAGAACTAATCTTGAGGCTGGCTTCCCGCTTAGATGCTTTCAGCGGTTATCCGTTCCGAACGTAGCTACCCTGCAGTGCCGCTGGCGCGACAACAGGAACACCAGAGGTTCGTCCACCCCGGTCCTCTCGTACTAGGGACAGACCCTCTCAATTCTCCTACGCCCACAGAGGATAGGGACCAAACTGTCTCACGACGTTTTAAACCCAGCTCGCGTACCACTTTAAACGGCGAACAGCCGTACCCTTGGGACCTGCTCCAGCCCCAGGATGTGATGAGCCGACATCGAGGTGCCAAACCGCGCCGTCGATATGAACTCTTGGGCGCGATCAGCCTGTTATCCCCGGCGTACCTTTTATCCTATGAGCGATGGCCCTTCCATTCGGGACCACCGGATCACTAAGACCGACTTTCGTCCCTGCTCGGCATGTCTGCCTCACAGTCAAGCTCCCTTATGCCTTTGCACTCAACGGTTGGTTTCCAATCAACCTGAGGGAACCTTTGCAAGCCTCCGTTACTCTTTGGGAGGCGACCGCCCCAGTCAAACTACCCACCAGACGCTGTCCCTTCACTGGATAACAGTAGAAGGTTAGGGCCTTAGACTAGCAAGGGTGGTATTTCAAGGGTGGCTCCACGAACACTGGCGTGCCCGATTCACAGCCTCCCACCTATCCTACACATGCTAGCCCAAAACACAACGTCAAGTTGTAGTAAAGGTGCACAGGGTCTTTCCGTCCTTCTGCGGGAACACGGCATTTTCACCGCGAATTCAATTTCACCGAGTCTCTGGCTGAGACAGTGGGGAGATCGTTACGCCATTCGTGCAGGTCGGAACTTACCCGACAAGGAATTTCGCTACCTTAGGACCGTTATAGTTACGGCCGCCGTTTACCGGGGCTTCGGTTTAGAGCTTCGCTTGCGCTGACTCCACCCCTTAACCTTCCGGCACCGGGCAGGCGTCAGTCCCTATACTTCGTCTTGCGACTTAGCAGAGACCTATGTTTTTAGTAAACAGTCGCCACCCCCATTTCTCTGCGGCTCTTCGATGCTTAGCGAGTAAACACATCACATCAAAGAGCACCCCTTATCGCGAACTTACGGGGTCATTTTGCCGAGTTCCTTAGCCAGAGTTTCCTCGAACGCCTTGGGTTACTCACCCCGCCCACCTGAGTCGGTTTGCGGTACGGTCCATGTGAACTAAACTTAGAGGCTTTTCTTGGCGGCAGAGGCTCAACCACTTCAGAGCAAAAGCTCACGGCATCGTGTCTCGGCCTTGAATCTCCGGATTTGCCTGAAGATTCAGCCTACACACTTGCACCGGGATATCCAACACCCGGATGGCCTACCTTTCCGCGTCCCCCCATCGCACATTCACACGGGTACGGGAATATTAACCCGTTTCCCATCAGCTACGCTTTTCAGCCTCGCCTTAGGGGCCGACTAACCCTGGGCAGATTAACTTTACCCAGGAAACCTTGGGCTTACGGCGTGGGAGTTTCTCACTCCCATTATCGTTACTCATGTCAGCATAATCACTTCTCTACACTCCAGCGTGGCTTACGCCTTCACCTTCATCGCAGTAGAGAACGCTCCCCTACCGATCGTCAAAAGACGATCCCGCAGCTTCGGTGGTATACTTAGCTCCGTTACATTTTCGGCGCAGGACCACTAGACCAGTGAGCTATTACGCTTTCTTTAAAGGATGGCTGCTTCTAAGCCAACCTCCTGGCTGTCTAAGTAGTCCCACCACCTTTCCCACTGAGCATACACTTGGGAACCTTAGCTGGCGGTCTGGGCTGTTTCCCTTTCGACTACGGACCTTCGCACCCGCAGTCTGACTCCCGGACAACAATTAACCGGCATTCGGAGTTTGATAGGGTTTGGTAACCTGGTGGGGCCCCTAGCCCTGTCAGTGCTCTACCTCCGGTAATCTAATCCGAGGCTATACCTCAATATATTTCGGGGAGAACCAGCTATCACCGGGTTTGATTGGCCTTTCACCCCTATCCACAAGTCATCCGAGTCATTTTCAACTGACAACGGTTCGGCCCTCCACTTGACTTTACTCAAGCTTCAGCCTGCTCATGGATAGATCACCCGGCTTCGGGTCTACTCCGCACAACTAACGCCCTATTCAGACTCGCTTTCGCTTCGGCTACACTTAACGCTTAACCTGGCTGTACAGAGTAACTCGCTGACTCATTATGCAAAAGGCACGCGGTCACGGAACAAGTCCGCTCCCACTGCTTGTAGGCAACTGGTTTCAGGTTCTATTTCACTCCCCTAACAGGGGTTCTTTTCACCTTTCCCTCACGGTACTGGTTCACTATCGGTCACCAAGGAGTATTTAGCCTTGGAGGATGGTCCCCCCAGATTCAAACGGGGTTTCACGTGCCCCGCCCTACTCGGGTGCTGCCTGCGTCGTTTTCGCCTTCACATACGGGGCTTTCACCCTCTATGGCCAAGCTTCCCAGCTTGTTTTGCTAGCTATTCGAATCGCGTATGGCAGTCCCACAACCCCGCATGCACGGATGCATACGGTTTGGGCTAATCCCGGTTCGCTCGCCGCTACTACGGGAATCTCTTTTGATTTCTCTTCCTCCGGGTACTGAGATGTTTCACTTCCCCGGGTTAGCTTTCCAAGGCCTATGAATTCAGCCAAGGAATAACCGGACATAACTCCGGCTGGGTTTCCCCATTCAGAAATCCACGGATCAAAGGATGTTTGGCTCCTAACCGTGGCTTATCGCAGCCTACTACGTCTTTCATCGCCTCTTGGTGCCAAGGCATCCACCAGTTGCCCTTACTATCTTTTTTCAGACACAACTTCGTCGCCTATTCTACTATCAATGATCATTACCGACACGTGGCCAGTAAGTTCACCACCACTTGGTGGAGGTGAACGGAATCGAACCGATGACCCCCTGCGTGCAAAGCAGGTGCTCTCCCAGCTGAGCTACACCCCCATGTGGTGATAACCGTGGTGGGCCTAGATGGACTTGAACCATCGACCTCACGCTTATCAGGCGTGCGCTCTAACCGAAACTGAGCTATAGGCCCTTAAATCGGCTCTACAGTGCAAAGAACACAAAGGTCCTTGCAATTAAATAGCGAGCGGGCGCATTTGCTCATTAAAGGAGGTGATCCAGCCGCAGGTTCCCCTACGGCTACCTTGTTACGACTTCACCCCAATCATCAGCCCTACCGTAGGCGGCTGCCCCCCAAAGGGTTGGCTCACCGACGTCGGGTAGAACCGACTTTCGTGGTGTGACGGGCGGTGTGTACAAGGCCCGGGAACGTATTCACCCTGGCATGCTGATCCAGGATTACTAGCGATTCCAACTTCATGCAGTCGAGTTGCAGACTGCAATCCGGACTGGGAGGGGCTTTTTGGGATTGGCTTGGCCTCGCGGCGTAGCTGCCCTTTGTACCCCCCATTGTAGTACGTGTGTAGCCCTGGGCGTAAGGGCCATGATGACTTGACGTCGTCCCCACCTTCCTCCCGGTTGACCCGGGCAGTCTCGCCAGAGTGCCCACCATTATGTGATGGCAACTGACAATAAGGGTTGCGCTCGTTGCGGGACTTAACCCAACACCTCACGGCACGAGCTGACGACAGCCATGCAGCACCTGTCACTTGGTTCCCCGAAGGGCACTCTCCTATCTCTAGGAGATTCCAAGGATGTCAAACCCAGGTAAGGTTCTTCGCGTTGCATCGAATTAAACCACATACTCCACCGCTTGTGCGGGCCCCCGTCAATTCCTTTGAGTTTCAGCCTTGCGACCGTACTCCCCAGGCGGGATGCTTAATGCGTTAACTGCGGCACCGAAGGTGAATCCCCCCGACACCTAGCATCCATCGTTTACAGCGTGGACTACCAGGGTATCTAATCCTGTTTGCTCCCCACGCTTTCGTACCTCAGCGTCAGTACCTGTCCAGATGGCCGCCTTCGCCACCGGTGTTCCTCCTGATATCTACGGATTTCACTCCTACACCAGGAATTCCGCCATCCTCTCCAGGACTCAAGCCTGTCAGTATCAAGTGCAATTCCTCGGTTGAGCCGAGGGCTTTCACACCTGACTTAACAGGCAGCCTACGCACGCTTTACGCCCAGTGATTCCGATTAACGCTTGCACCATCCGTATTACCGCGGCTGCTGGCACGGATTTAGCCGGTGCTTCCTCTGAAGGTACCGTCAAACATATGCGCTATTAACGCATACACATTTCTTCCCTTCTGACAGAGGTTTACAACCCGAAAGCCTTCTTCCCTCACGAGGCGTCGCTGCGTCAGGGTTTCCCCCATTGCGCAATATTCCCCACTGCTGCCTCCCGTAGGAGTCTGGGCCGTGTTTCAGTCCCAGTGTGGCTGGTCATCCTCTCAAACCAGCTACTCATCGTTGCCTTGGTAGGCCGTTACCCTACCAACTAGCTAATGAGACGCGGGCCCATCCAGACGCGGATGCATAGTTTAGAGGCACCCTTTCAACCAAAATAAATTGATTCGTATACGGTATTAGCAGCCGTTTCCAACTGTTATCCCGATCGTCTGGGCAGGTAGCCCACGCGTTACTCACCCGTACGCCGCTCTACTAGGCTCCCGAAGGAACTTTTCTCGCACGACTTGCATGTGTTAAGCACGCCTCCAGCGTTCAATCTGAGCCAGGATCAAACTCTCCAATTAGGAAAGTATTTCTAGCTAAAACTCGTAAGTTCATACGAACCCACGATGATAGTATTTCGCGCCCTGCTCGCTATTTAATTGTCAAAGACCTTTCCGGCTTGAGGCCGGAAGTGGGAGAGTGTAAGTAGTAAATTACGCTTCCCGTGTCAATCTCTTTTTTCAAATTCGCTGTTTGTTTCTGCTTCGCTCTCGCGCCGTCTGTCCCAAGCAGCGGAGGGTGTTTCTATGTGTTTCCGCCCTGTGCGTCAACCCCTTTTTTCAACTTTTTTGGTCAAACCCGTCAGGGTCGTAAAGTCGATTGCGGCCGGATACCGGCCCGGGGTGTCAGCCATCAGCTTTCACACATTCACCCTATCTATTCTATTGTAAGAGAACACCCCGCCGGGAAGCTTGCGATTCCCGTGCGGCGGAGGGGCTTTCTATGTGTTTCACACCTACCCGTCAACAGGTTTTTCAGAATTTCTGAAAAATACCTTCAAAAAACTGGATTCTCACCCTTTCGAGGAATAACCTGCTATACAAATAGGCGTTGTTCAGGACGGTCCCCTTGGTCGGTGCACTCTGCATATCCATTATATTGCAGGGGGTTCCAGCTGGACAGCACGGCAAAGTTCCGGCACAAACACCAAAAACGCATATGTTCTCATCTTTTTTCACACCGCATCTTTGGGAGGCTTATTAATGTGCAAACGCTGCCCTTGGGCCCAACATGAACTTGAAATTGCCTACCACGATAATGAATGGGGCATGCCCGTCCATGACGACCGCACCCTTTTTGAATTCCTCCTCCTTGAAAGCGCTCAGGCCGGACTCTCCTGGCTGACCATACTGAAAAAGCGCGAAAGCTACCGGGCCGCATTCGACAACTTCGACCCGGAACTGGTCGCACGCTATGACGAGAACCGCATTGCTCAGCTTTTGGAGAACCCCGGCATCATCCGCAACAAGCTCAAAATTCGCTCTGCCGTGCAAAACGCCCAGGCCTTCCTGCGCATCCAAGAAAAACACGGCTCCTTCAATACATATATATGGCAGTTCACCAACGGACAGCCCATCCAGAACAGCTGGAAGACCATGGACGAAGTTCCCGCGGTTACCCCGGAAGCACAAACCATGAGCAAGACACTTAAAAAAGATGGCTTCAACTTTGTAGGCCCCACCATCTGCTACGCACTCATGCAGGCCATCGGCATGGTCAATGACCACATCGTGAGCTGCTATAGACATAAAGAAGTAATGAGCGGGTAAGCAAAAACATGTGGGGGAGGAAAAACCCTTTTGGAAAAGGGTTCTTTCCTCCCCCACACCCCCTCCTTTTCCTAAAACTTTTGCGCTTGAGAAACAGGTAACTTCAACTTGGGAGCCCTTTTCCAAAGCCATGCGAAAGCATGGCCGGTGCGCTGCACCGTGAGGCGAAGCAGGACCACGCTCCTGCGAAGCCGGTCCCGTAAAGGCAAAACCCTTGCGCTGGTGATACATCAAAGGGGTATTTCCTCCCCCCCCTTTTTTCCTGAAACTTTTAAGCTTAAGGAGAAGGTCCCGCCAATTTGCTCTGCAAATGCCCTTTTTAATGCAAACGGTCCCGATGGCTTAGCCATCGGGACCGTTTGCATTAAAAGATCGCTGGTCCAGGCGGGCGTTCCCGCCTGGCGGAGTCCAGAGGCAGCGCCTCTGGCCCCCGGAGGGAAATCTCTTACTTTATCCGTGCCCCCAGCTTGTGCCCCTGTAAAAAGGCCGCACTGTGCTTGAACGCATCACGGGTATGCGGCTCGCCTGTTGCGGTGGGGTGGATGTCGTACTTGTCGAGCTGCTGTTCGAACTCGTCCCAGGGAATCGTGCCCTGCCCCATGCCCAGGTGCTGGTCGCTTTCGCCGTTGTTGTCGTGCAGATGCAAATGCATGCGGAATGGCGCAAACGCGGCAATCCATTCTTCCAGATTCTTCCGTTTGCTTCCATTGGCAAAAGAATTCCAATGGCCAATGTCGAAGCAGACGCCGACTCCCTTATCCTGCACAACAGAAAGCAGGGCCACCAGCAGGTCGGGTTCGGTTTCGAGCGTATTCTCCAGAAAGAGGGGCGGATGGCCGGGCCATTCATCCAGCAGGCTCCCCCACGTCTGGCAGGAGTTGCTGCGCTGAAGCTCGGCAGAATTCTCAAAATAGACGTCCTGAAGACTGGGATGGCCGACCATATGCGCGGGGTCATATATTCTGGCGATGCGCATTCCCACCTCCAACCGCTTGCGGCTGGCTTCGCGGATAAACGGATCTTCGGCAGCCGGACGCAGTTCGAGAAAAGGAAGATGTACCGAACACTTCAACCCGGCGTCGCGCAGACGCTGGGCAAGATCGTGGTGATATTGCTCTGGAAGCTGATCCAGGCTGTCTGCATCGAGTCCGATTTCGGGACATATGGAATGAGACAGAAAGGTATCCACCAGGGTTTCATCGAGGCGGGCATACCGAAGAGGAAGATTAATAAACATAAAGCCCTCGCTTTTTTGCGATTCTTGAAAAAGTTGCCGAAGGCTACCCGGTATGGGACGCGGTGTCGTTTCAGAACAGAGACGGCGGTGTGCTGACTTGCGCCAGATGTGACGCGCACAGTTCCATGGAGCCCAAAGGCTGAAAGGTAGTGGCCTGCATAAGGGAAAGTTTTCTGGTCTCGTTGCTGCCCATGGTAAAGGAAGCACCCCATGAAAGGGGCTTGCCGTCAAGCAGAACCAAGACCTTGTCTATCGTGCCGTTGCTCCAACAGGTATCCAGAACGTACCGTCCCGGCGTCATGTTGTGGGAATGGCCGTTTTTAAAAGGCACGAAAATGGAATGCCCCGAATCGGTCAGCAATTTGAAGGCCTTTACCGTACGGGGACGGATGGCAATATGAAAGTCGCTTCTGGTCTGCCCCTTGGTTTCGCGTACCACGCGGCAGACGACGCCGGGACCGTTTTTCGGGCTGTCCAGATAGCGTCTGATGAACATTCCGGAATCGAGCACCACCTCGCAACCGGCATCCTGGCCGTCATTACGTCCGGCACTGGTGACAAGCCCTTTGATATTGATGATTTCCTCGGAAGTCTGGCCCCATATGCCATCCAGACGCAATTGATCGCCTTCAACCGTTTCCAACACTCCTCCAGCCGGAACAAACAGCAGCGAATCGTTGAGCCAACAGACGAAAAGCGGCTTGTCCGACTTGGCCGTTGCGGTCCACGAGCCTTTCCAGACGATGGGAATTCTCGTCATCCTTTTGCCGTCCACCCGGACCTGCAGGTATTTGAACGGCGTCAGTGCCATGCGCGGGGCATTGATCAAATCCATGGAAGAGCTGTCGGCAGCGGTCACACTGGGGACCGGTGAAAAAATCGAAGGAGGCTTCTGCGCGCTGACCCGTATGGGAGCCAGGGCGTCCAGGGACAGCTGCTTGACCTTGGAGTTTATTTCCTTGCCATTGACCAGGATTAACGGCTCGGGCCCCATATAGTTGCGAATGGTCTTATCGCTTACTTCGGGCAGGTCAACGATGACCCCGAACGTTTTGAGAAAAAGCTGCACAGCTTTGAGCTGCTGCCGCACCTTCCAGTCCACCTGAATGATATCCTTGCTGACTTCGATTGCCAGGGCCGGAATGCAATGGTGGTTGAGCGCGTAGTAGGTAAGGGACTTGCGTTGCTCGGAATAGTGGGAATTGGAAGCGAACGTCTCGGTGTTGAACAGGCGGAACCGATAGCTGGCCGGAACAACGGTGGGGTTGAGCTGGTCCAGCACCTTGTTGGCGAACTGCTCCAGAAAAACGCGGCCCTTGTAGGTTTTGGTATCGATGATGACGGACTGTCCGTAGCGCTTGGGGTTGCGCAGCGAGTCCACATAGGTGGGGTGGTAAAAGCCCGAGCCTTCGTGCAAATGGATAAAGGCATCGCACGGCGCCAGAAGGTAGCGGATGACGCGGGCCAGCCGATCTTCGTAATAATCGTTGTAGTCTTTGTCGAACCGGCGGTTGAGGTCGACATTGACCTGCCGGGTATGCTGCTGAACCGTCGGGACGTTGGCGCGGGGCACCACGATGAGATTGCCCTTGCGCACCTTGCAGTGGGAAATGAGCTGTGCCGTGAGAAAACCGGCGACCTCGTCTCCCTGTATGCCCCCCTGCACCAGAACAGTGGGACCGGGCTGGTCGCCTTTGAGCCAATGCACCGTCAGGGGATACTGCGTTCCCTGGAAAAAGGTGAACGAATCACCATATGCCAGCCCCGCCCCTCCGAACACAGCCGGAAGAAGCAGGCACAAACTAAGCAATAATCCGATAAAGCGGGAACGTATCACTGAAGATCATTTCTCCTTTCGGGGAGACAATTTTAACTTGAAGGGCGAAAATATCATCCCTGGCCACATTTTTCGGCAAACTGAACTTGCTGATTATCCTCTTGAAGCGCTGGATTGAAAAATTGAGATCTTTGGATCGGGCTTCGACCTTGAGCACCTTGCCCCCGTTGGTGACCAGGGCAAAGGAGACATCACCAACCAGTACCTTGTTATCCTGTTGCAGGTTGTTGACGTCAAAGCTGGTACGCATGGAATGGTTGACGAACTGCACCTGCAGATTTTCCACCCTGCAGAGGTGGCTGTCGGCCTGGACGAACAGGGTGGACAGGTTGATATCCGGCGGCGGCACGACGGGTCCGGGCTTGCGGCCCACGCTGCCAGCCAGTGCGGTCAGCTCCTCGGGGTCGGTCCGTTCCATGAGTTTTTCAACATTTTCCAGGCGTTCCAGGCGCACCTGCATTTCCACCAGACGGCGTTCCAAAGTTTTACGGCTTTGGGAAAGCGCCTGGTTCTTGTGCCAGAAGGTATACCCTCCCACAATGCCTGCGGCGGCAAGCACGACAATGCAAACCAGAGCATACACGCCGAGTTTGAGCCAAAAAGGACTGACGCGGAATCTGCGGACATTGCTGTCGTCCCGCATGAGGAGAACGCTGTACTTGGTATGTTTCATAGGGTGCTGCCGGTCCAGGTTTCCGAGATTATTTTCCAGTTATCGCCATCGGGGCGGACAACGAGATGTTTTATACCTTTATCTTCGTATCCGTTCTGTGACGCATAGTCCTGAACCAGCCTCAGTTCAAGACCTTTAGGATTTTCGCTTACCTGCATATCGCTGAAATGGACGAATTTGGGCGGGTTATCTGCCCATATCTTCCGCTTTTGTCCGGTAATCTGCTCGATTCCCCGGCGTCCGTCCTGCCCGGCATCGGCATCGTAAAACCCTGCGTATTTCACAAGGTCACCCGCTTCCCAGGCGCGGCGCCAAGCCTCCACAAATTTACGCATGCGGAGATCGGCGTCTTCCAGGTATTTTTCCTTGAGGTCCCGGGGCGGGGCAGCGGTTTCCACGCCGACGATGACAAACTTTCCGTCCTTGTCGCGCTGCCAATACAGCCGCTTGGTAATGGCCGAGGTAAAAGAGGGGGTGCGATAGTATTGCCCGAACCAGGTCACCCAATAATCGGGTCCGGGAAGCAAATGAACGTCGGTTACGAACAGATCGATCCAGGGCGTCTTTTGAAAGATGCCTTCCTTGTGGCGGCGAAAGCCTTTGAACGACAACCGCTGCGCCCGGCTGAACTTGCCCGGATCGTAATAGGAAAAAAAGTCTTGGCTCCGGCTGCTCCAGGCCTCGGCCCAGCCGTGCAGCCGCTTGAGCACCAGGGCCTGTCTTTCCATGACCGTGGAATTGCCGGCTGTGGAGGAATCGGAGACCCAATCGACATCCCGGGCAATGATCACGGGCGTGCCCCGTTTGGCCTGGGATTCCAGGGAGTGGATGTCGTTCTGGCTCAGGGCCACGCAGCCGCGGGTTTCGCGCGGGCTGAAGACGCGTCCGCGTCCGTGCACCCAGATGCCGCTTCCGGTCTTGCCCTGCAACCGATCCACCGGGTTGGGATAGTTGAGAGGAAAGGCGAGATCGCCGTAGAGTTCGTAATCGAGATTGCTGGTACGCTTCCCAGTGACGAAATACACGCCTTCGGGCGTTTTGAAGTCACCTTCAAAGACCTTATCGCCCTCGGACCTGCCTGTTGTGCACGGCTTTTCCTCGATAAGGGACAACGGACTTTTGCGACCCAGCACGTAAAATGTCTGGTCCTGCTTGTCGATGGCCCAAAAATAGGAAGGATTCGTAGGATGATCAATTAAATGCGCCCGCCACCCCTCGGCCATGCCGGGGGTGGCGAAACACATGAGTAGTACCAGGATAGTGAGTAGTCTATTCATCAGCGCGCTGTAACCATACCCCTCCGCCCACGCCGTACGGCGCCTAGGGCGCACTGTGCCCGCTCGGGCCCTTACAATTCTTTTGTCCCCACCTCAACAAACCAGCGTGGTCCGGAATGCACCACAGCCCTTGCAAAGCGCAGG
The DNA here is from genome assembly GCF_049723905.1 of Desulfovibrio sp. 7SRBS1. Classification (NCBI taxonomy): domain Bacteria; kingdom Pseudomonadati; phylum Thermodesulfobacteriota; class Desulfovibrionia; order Desulfovibrionales; family Desulfovibrionaceae; genus Desulfovibrio; species Desulfovibrio sp. 7SRBS1. Next base: position 2,289,164 of record NZ_JBJKFD010000001.1, read on the forward strand.
CTTATGCCGGGCACGGCCCAACCCTTCCGTCTTTCTGTCCCGGCAGGAGTTCCTGCCGGATTCCCCCGAAAGATGGACCGGACGTTTACGCCGATTCCCTACTTTTCATCAAAAACGCGTTTGAAGATCATGTCTTCGTGGCGCAGATAGTATTCGGGATTAAAGATCGAATCAAGCTGTTCGCTCGTAAGGGCCTTGGAAATAACCGGATCGGCCCGAATAAGATCCTCGAACGGCGTTTTTTCCTCCCAGCATTTCATGGCAACGCGCTGGACCGTCTCGTAGGCCTTCTGACGTTCCAGTCCGCTGCTCTCGATGAGATTGAGCAGAACACGCTGCGAGTAGAAAAGGCCGTAGGACCCGTACAGGTTGCGGTCCATGTTCTCGGGGATGACCCGGAGGTTGGACAGCAGGTTGGACAGGCGGTTCAGGATGTAGTCGGCCAGAATGGTGGAGTCCGGCATGATGACCCGTTCCACAGAGGAATGGCTGATGTCGCGCTCGTGCCACAGGGCCATGTTTTCCATGGAGGCCATGGCATTGGTGCGCAGCAGGCGGGAAAGTCCGGTCATGTTTTCTGCGGAAATGGGATTCTTTTTGTGCGGCATGGCCGAGGAACCCTTCTGCCCCTTGGCAAAGCCCTCTTCCACTTCCAGCACTTCGGTGCGCTGCAAATGGCGCAGTTCCACGCACAGCCGTTCCACCCCGCCGCCGATAAGGGCCAGGGAGGTAAAGAAATGGGCATGGCGGTCGCGCTGGATGATCTGGGTGGAAATTTCATCCACCTTCAGGCCGAGCACGTCGCAGGCGATCTTTTCCATTTCCGGGGAAAGGTGGGCGTAGGTTCCCACGGCACCGGAAATTTTGCCGACGCGGATGCCTTCCAGGGCTTCTTCAAAGCGCTTTTTGTGGCGCAGAAATTCGGCATAGAAACCGGCCATCTTGAGGCCGAAGCTGGTGGGCTCGGCGTGGATGCCGTGGGTACGGCCCATGCACAGGCGGCCCTTGTGGTCGTGCGCCAGCTTGGAAAGGGTTTCCAGCAGCTTGTCCAAAGCCTTCATTACCATGCGTCCGGCCCGGGTGAGCAGTACGCCGTTGGCCGTGTCCACGATATCCGAGGAGGTGCAGCCCAGATGGATGAAGCGGGAATCGGGGCCGACCTTTTCTTCCACTGCGGTCAAAAAGGCGATGACGTCGTGCCGGGTTTTTTCCTCTATTTCAAGGATGCGGTCGAGTTCGAAGTCGGCCTTGGAACGGATGGTTTCCATGGCTTCCGTCGGGATGACGTCCAGCTTGTGCCAAGCTTCGCACACGGCCAGTTCCACTTCGAGCCAGACCCTGAATTTGTTTTCCAGGGTCCACAATGCGGCCATTTCGGGCCGGGAATATCTGTCTATCATGGTATTGCGGGGGTTGGGTGTTTGCGGGAAGAGGAAGCCCCTCCCGAACGGTGCGCTGGGCCGCGAACAAAAAAGGCAGCCTTGGCTGCCTTATTCTGCATCAGGATGACGCGCTTGTCGATGTCGCGCCGGAAGATTCTCCCGACGATTTCTGACTTCCTGCCGACGCTGCATCGGCCGAAGAGCCAGCCGAAGAGCCAGCCGAAGAGCCGGAAGATGAGTCAGACGAGGATTCGGACGAGGACGAACCGTTGCCGTGCCCGTTGTTGGTGCTGGACGTGGAGGCGTTTTTGCCCGCGTAGTCCGTTACATACCAGCCCGATCCCTTGAGCACGAACGACGTATTGGAAATAAGCCGTTTGGACGTGCCGCCGCAGATGGGACAGGGCAGCTCCTTTTCCTCAAAATTGCTCTGCCATTCCTCGAAAATCTGTTCACAGTCCTGGCATCTATATTCGTAAATCGGCATACCTTGAAAACCTCCTAGAACGAAAAAGCCGGTGAACGCAAAAAAGACCGCCCGCCGGGGCGGACAGCCAAAAAGTAGTCATGCGTTCGTGAAGGTCAAGAGCTGACATTCAATCCGCTGAAATTAGAATTCAGCTGGATGCCACGCCTGCCGGACGAACCGGAAGAGTCGGGAGGAAAAACACAGTCGGACGGGCTGAATCCGTCCGCCCTTCTCATGTTGGAACCACTACACTCCACACGGGTTCGCCGTGCGGAAAAGCGCCCCTACCGGCATGTCCGGAAGCACGTTCGAAAACCATTGGTCTCCGTGTCCCGGCCTTTTGCGCCGAGTGAACGCATTCGGGCAATAATCCACCCAGCCTGCGCCCACTTCCGGCAACCACGTATCGCAACCGCCTCGCCCAAAGGGGCGTGGGGCACTTAGGCTTTGGCTGCTGCCTTGGCCTCGCGAATGCGCTGCTTCAGGTTTTCCTTCCTGCGTTTACGCTTGCGAGCCAATTCCTTTTTACGTTCGATTTTTTTGTGCCTGGCCATATCTACTCCTCATAACGGATTTGGTAAGCTTTCGTGAAGCCTGGCATCATTACCCAAACAATCGCCAGTGGTCAAGCCTGGAATCCCCTTTTTCCGGCTGTTCCCTCAAAGCGTGGCTGGTCTGTCTATTTACATGGTACATCGCTGCAACTACAAGAGAAGTATAAAATAAATTATCAGGAGTAAAAAAGATGCTCACACGTGAACAAGCCTTGGAACTGTTGCAAAATGCAATGGGGCATGACGAATCCCTGCGCAACCATAGCCTGCAGACCGAAGCGGTCATGCGCGGCCTGGCCGCTCACCTCGGAGAGGACTCCGAGCTGTGGGGCATCACCGGGCTGCTGCACGACCTTGATTTTCCCAAGACCAAATCCGCGCCCGAACGCCATGGGCTGGACGCAGCCGAACAGCTGGCGGGACAACTGCCCGAAGACGCCATCCACGCCATCCAGGCACACAACGAAATGAACGGCGTAACCCCGGAGAATTCCTTTGATTACGCCCTGCGCTGCGGCGAAACCGTCACCGGGCTGGTGGCTGCCAATGCTCTGGTACGGCCCGATGGCATGTCCGGCATGAAGCCCAAGAGCCTGAAAAAGAAAATGAAGGACAAGGCCTTTGCCCGCAACGTGAACCGGAAAATCATTCAGGAGTGTGACAAGCTGGGGCTGGAACTGGGAGATTTTCTGCAAATAGCCATAGACCGCATGACGGAAGTGGCACCGGAAGTAGGCCTGGCGAAATAGGCTGCCCTGAAGAAAGCCAAGCAGGAGAAAGCCGTGCCGGGCAATGGTGCATGCGGCAGACGCCACAACACTATTTTTTCCTTCGGTTACTCGCATCGTCCAATCCGGCAGGTTGCCTGAAAAGGTCCGAGAGTCCCAAACATCTGCCGGAATGCAAGATAAGAACAGCCCGAGACGCATTGAGCAATGCGTCTCGGGTTTATTTTTTTTCGAAGCAACGACGCTATGGTGCTGTTTCCATGTGCTCCCCACAAAATACGTTTCTTTTTTATGAAGAAACGCGCCCCGAAAAATGCGGTTTCAGGTTCGCCCACGCCGCTCCCAATCCCCCCGTCTCGCGCATGGCGGGCTATGCCCGCCGTGGAGCGTGTCGTGTGTACTGCTTGTTTTTCAATCAAGCGAATGGAGCGGACACGGCACAGGACAACCTGAAGGGATGGCACTTCACTTCTGCGCGCAAGCCTTGTATTTACAACCGCATGCAAGGTTCCATTCTTATATTCGACGAAGACCGCGCCCGCCTGAACGAACTGGCGGACCACCTGCGCCGCGACAAGCACGAGGTAACCACCACCCCCCGCGCCCTGGACTTTTTCAACGCCCTGGAGCGGGTAAAGTATGATGTGGCCTACGTGGGCAGCGGCGAATACGACGCCCTTGAACTGCTGCGCCAGGTCAAACACCACCGCCCCACGGCCGAAGTCATCATCGCCGCGTCCTATCCTTCTGTGGACGGTGCCGTGGAGGCCGTGCGCGAAGGCGCTTTCCACTATGTTTCCTCCCTGACGCCGCCGGAAAAGATCGCCTTTATCGTGCAAAAGGCCCTGGAAAAAAGGCTCATCACCATTGAAGTGGCGGAGCTGCGGGAAATTCTGCGTTCGGTGCGCGGCCCCAAGATTATCGGCGAAAGCCCGGCCATGCAGGAGCTGAAAAAGACCATCACCCGGGTGGCGACCATGGACGGGACCGTGCTTGTTCGTGGGGAAACCGGGACCGGTAAAGAACTGGTATCACGGGCGATTCACGAAATGAGCCACCGGGCGGACAAGAAATTTCTGGCCGTCAACTGCGGCGCGCTGACCAGCGAACTTTTGAGCAACGAATTGTTCGGCCACGAAAAAGGCGCGTTCACCGGCGCAGGCGCAGTCAAGAAGGGGCTCTTCGAAGCCGCGGACGGCGGCACCATTCTGCTGGACGAAATCGGCGACACGCCGCCGGTCATGCAGCGCCAGCTTTTGCGCGTTCTTCAGGAAAAGACCATCATGCGCGTGGGCGGAACCGAGGAAATCCCGGTCAACGTACGGGTTATCGGGGCTACCAACCGCAGCCTGCTGGACGATGTGGAAAGCGGCATTTTCCGTGAAGACCTGTACTACCGGCTCAATATCTTCATTTTGCGCATCCCTCCCCTGCGTGACCGGCGCGACGACATCCCCCTGTTCTGCCGCCATTTTCTGGACAAGTTCAACGCCCAGTTCGGAAAATCCGTTGAGCGGCTCTCGGAAAAGACCATGCGCATGATCATGTCTTACCCTTTTCCCGGCAACGTCCGCGAGCTGGAAAACGTGATGGAGCGGGCCACGGCGCTGTGCGACGGCCCCCAGATTCTTCCGCGCCACTTACCCACCAGGATGATGGCTTCGGCCCGAGGCATGATGAAGGAAGACGAAAAAATGCTCACCCTGGCCGCCATGGAGCAGCGCTATATTTCGCGCGTGTTGGAATCCGTAAATGGAAATAAAACAGAAGCAGCAAGAATTTTGGGCATAAATCGCTCGTCTTTGTGGCGCAAGCTGAAGGCAGACAAAAATTAGCGGTGCAAATCGCAACATCGTTGCAAACTGCACCAATACCTCTTTATCCCCCGTATACCAAGGGTCCCGCCAGAACTCAGCGCAGGCTGCGGTGCAAAATGCAACGCTATCTCAATTCCCCTTCTTAGAACGGAAAATAAACAAACTCTGGAATATCAGGCTCTTAAAAGATAAAAACGAAACTGGCACGCCTCTTGTATTAAGTCAAGACATCTCGCCCACGGGCGATGTTCTTTGGAAAGTTAAATCAAATTGCTTACTACCGGTCGGGTGGCAGGATCGTTGAGCGTAATATTTCGTTGTACCAGGGAACTACCTCCCCTTGGTCCCGACTTCAAGGCTTGCCCATGCGTGAAAGTCCTTGATGCGCCAACTGTCCATTGTCCGCCACAGATCAGGGAACGTAATGAACGCCTTTACGTCCTGTCACCCGCCGGAGAGATATCTCCACGCCCCGGACTCAACCCATCCGGGCGTTTGACAGACTCCCATACTTTGGTCGCTGTCTGTGATCATCCCCATCCTATCCTACTGACACGGGGCTTAACCCACCCCGCTCCCAACGGAGAGAGAGGCCGACCCCACCCCGGCCTCCTCTCCTCCCTTCCTTTTCAAGCCTCTTTTCCTTGCACCCCGTTTTTTCCACAACCTGCTTCCTGTCCCTTTATTTGACTCAAATCAAAGACACATTTCCTCTTTTTCCGTACGCTCTTCCCTGAAACAAACCTGCTTTTTACTGCCCCCCGCAGTGCAACTCCAGCAAATCGTTCAGGGAAACGTAATGCCCCACAGCCTGCTCCGCCTTTTCATCTGCCTCAACTGCCTGCTGACCGGAGCGCACTTTCTGCATGCCGGAGAACAAGGCCTGGCAATCGCCTGTGCGGGCCTCGGCCTTGGGGCCTTCTGCCGTGCGGACTGGCTCCGGCCTGTCCTGGCCGTATTCTTTCTGACTTCTTCCATAGTATGGACCGACACCGGCGCGGAACTTGTCCGCTTTCGGGCAACTGCGGGGCTGCCCTGGACCCGCCTGCTTTTCATCATGGCCTGTCTGTGCGCCTCGGCTCTGGCCGCAGCTGCCGCGCTCTGCACTTCCCTGAGGAAAAAAACCTTCCCTCTGATCACTGCCCACGGGCGGCTCCGGTCCCTGGTCTTTCTTGGAATAGCCGTGCTGCTGCTTATTGCCCGCAGCAAAACGCCCTTTCCCATCCTGCTGGCCGACCGTTATCCAACCGGAAACTCTGGGGGCTCCGGCTGGGGAGGCCTGGAAATATTTTGTCTGGCCCTGTATGGGCAATGGCTGGCCGCCCGGCTGATCAATCCCACCCGCCGTCCCGGTGCAGGGGGCCTGCGCCCCATCATCTGGGCCGGGTTCTCCGCAGTCTTTTTTGTACAGCTTTTCCTGGGGCTGGCCGGCATGGAGCAAATGCTTATGACTGGCAAACTTCACCTGCCCGTGCCCGCCCTTATTGTCGCAGGCCCGCTGTACCGGGGAGGTGGGCTGTTCATGCCCATCCTGCTGGGCGTTTCCGTGCTGCTTCTCGGCCCGGCCTGGTGCAGCCACCTGTGCTACATCGGAGCCTGGGACGACTTGGCTTCCCGGCGCAAAAAAACACCTCGCGCGTTATCACCCCGCCTGGCCCGCCTCATCAAATGGTCGCGGCTGGTCATACTTATCCTTGTCTGCGCAACGGCCCTCGGCCTTCGCGCTGCCGGCGTCCCCGGCACCACAGCAATCTGGCCCGCAGCCATTTTCGGGATCATCGGACTGGGCGTGATGTTCTTCCTTTCCCGCCGCTGGGGCTTCATGGCGCACTGCACATTGTTCTGCCCCATTGGCTGGCTCACAACCACCCTGGGCCGGATATCCCCCTGGCGCATGGACATGGGGCAGGACTGCACCCACTGCGGCGCATGCTCCCGCGCCTGCCGCTACGCCGCGCTCACACCCGATGCCATTATGCGGGGAAAGCCTGGCCCCACCTGTACCCTGTGCGGCGATTGCGTGGCCGCCTGCCCGCACAGCACCATGCACTATACATTATATGGAGGCTGTGCTTCCATTGCACGGCCGGTCTTTGTCGGGCTGGTGGTTATTCTGCACGCCGTTTTCCTGGCAACGGCCCGCATCTGAACTTTCCACAAGGAGATTGCCCCAGCTGGTGGAAGGCAGCCTTGGACTTTTCCGCCCAATCTATTTTCCAGCGCAAGGGCGAGAAAAAGTCCAGGCAGAAGCTGTTTTTTTGTACGCGAGAAGTTGAAAAGTATCGCGGCAACCAGGCTCATATGCCTTTTTCTACAGCTCCAAAAAATATATAGCAGTCCCAGCGTATTATTTTCTCCTTCCAGCCCTTGAACACGACGACAAAAAAGTGAAGAATGCGCGCGTTTCGATTCGGTTCCCAACGCATCGATTCCGCGAGGGCCAACAGGCCCCGTTGCCACCCCAAAAGCACGCGGAGACCCAATGTCCACTCCCACTCCCAACGGAAACCGGGAACATGCATATGTTCCCGATTCCGCCCTGGCCACCGACCTCTACGAACTGACTATGCTCCAGGCGTACTGGCGCGAGTCCATGTTCGACACGGCGGTGTTCAGCCTTTTTCCCTGGCGGCTGCCCAATAACCGCAACTACCTTGTGGCCTGCGGGCTGGCCGAAGTTCTGAATTATCTCGAAAATCTTCATTTCCGGCCCGACGAAATCGACTATCTGCACTCCCTGGGCACGTTTAGCGAGGACTTCCTGGTCTGGCTCAAGGATTTCCGGTTTACCGGAAACGTCTACGCCATGGCCGAGGGCACCCCGTTCTTCCCCCTGGAACCTGTGCTGGAAATAGAAGCCCCCATGCCCCAGGCCCAGCTGGTGGAAACGTTCGTAATGAACCAGATCCACATCCAGACCGTGCTTGCCACCAAAGGCGCACGGGTGATGCAGGCGGCGGACGGCAGGCCGGTGTTCGACTTCGGCCTGCGCCGGGCCCACGGCCTGGACGCCGGGCTCAAGGGCGCACGCGCCTACCACGTGGCCGGGTTGAGCGGCACCAGCCACACCCAGGCCGGACAGATTTACGGAATGCCCGTTACCGGCACCCTGGCCCACAGCTACATCCAGGCCCATGGCTCGGAAATGGACGCCATGCGCCGCTTTACCGAGTGCTACCCGGACACCATCCTGCTGCTGGACACCTACGACGCCATGGCCGGAGTGGACAAGGTCATCGCTTTGGCCAAGGAAATGGGCGACGCCTTCCGCATCAAGGCCGTGCGCCTGGATTCCGGCAATCTGCCCGAGCTGACCCGCCAGACCCGCGAAAAGCTGGACAAGGCCGGGCTTTCCCAGGTCGGCATCGTGCTCAGCGGCGGGCTGGACGAATACGCCATTTCCGACCTGCTGGCCCAGGGCACGCCCGTGGACAGCTTTGGCGTGGGCTCGCGCATGGCCGTATCCAGCGATGCTCCCGGCATAGACCTCTCCTACAAGTTGGCAGCCTACGCCGGTGAGGGACGGGTGAAAAACGCCGGGAAAAAGCAGAGCTATCCGGGCCGCAAGCAGGTGTTCCGCATGACAGAAAACGGGAAGGCCCTCGGCGACGTGGTGGCCAGAGCCGACGAGGACTGTCCGGGCAGGCCCCTGCTCCAGCAGGTCATGCGCGACGGAAAAATACTTCCCGGACTGCCCGACCACCATCAGGCCCGGCAAAACTTTGCAGAAGAAAAAAAACTGCTGCCCGGCGAACTGCTTTCCCTGACGGGCAGCGCGCATTATCCGGTCACCATAAGCCAGGCCTTGGAAGAAACCCGTCGGCAGATCCTGCAACGGGCCAAATCCTGAACCTCGATTCGCCACTCGATAAAAAAAATCCCCGGAGAGATTCTCTTCGGGGATTTTCGTTTTTCTGCAAATGAAATCGAACGGATTGTCAGCCGTTTATTGCCTCTGTAGTCGGGAGAGCAGATCATCCATGGCGGCATTGTCGCTATTGTCCATCATCCCCCCATGGTAACAAAAAATACTGGTTGGTTTGAGTTCCCAAATCTCATGTATTGTTTGGACACATCTGTCCATATCCAGCGTGAATTGGGGATTGGCAATGGAGAGTTCGCCATGTTCCACGGCAAGGGAATCTCCGGCGATAAAAGACCGTGAGCTGTGAACGAAGAGGGAAATGTGGCCCGGTGTATGGCCGAAAGTGGGCAGTATGGTTATATCGTCGTTGAAATCTTCGGGCTGCGCCGGGACGGTTTTGTCAATGGCGCACGGCTCTATGGTTTGCAGATACCCGAGAAATTCCTCTCCCCATTGCAACGCTTCTCCCGAAAGGGTTTTGTTGTATTCCCTTGCCTGGACAATGCGCAGGGATTCTTTTTTTCCAGAAATATAGGGCGCTTCAATTTCACTTGAAATGACAGTGATTCCCTTGTTTCTGCGCTTGATCGCTGCCAGTGACCCGACATGGTCGTGGTCCTGGTGGCTGACGATGATATGAGTGACGCCCATCAAAGGAGCAGCCATGGCGGCCCAATGCTTCCTCAAGCTGGTCGATCTGCCGGGGCAGACAGGCGTCGAAGAGGAGGACCGATGTCTTTGTCGTGAGAAGAGTCGGATAAATGGTGATCTGTTCGCTTCCGATCACTTGCGTGATCTCAAGGGGGATGATCGTTGTCATGGAGAAACCATCGTCTTGCTCGGGTGTCTGGTCTGCCCCAAGGGCTTCCAACAAAATAACAGGTAGTGCCGAAGCTCTTTGGTGGCGATGAGTTGCCACAATGCTCTTAGGCCATTTCCGGTAGCCCCCCAAATGCCGTGGGAGGCCATCTGGTACAGCCCCTTCTTTTTGAGTCGAAATCGTATCCGAAACTGTGCGGACAAGGGCGGGGAAGCCTCGGCCGTGGTGGCCTGGAACGACCCGGCCGAGGCTGTAACAGCAAACTGCGCTTCCTTGTTATTCTCCACCACCGGGCTGTTTCCGGCCCGTGCGCGTGAATTCAAGGCGCAAGTGGTCGGGCTCATCAAAGACTTCCCACGTCCACCCGCTTTCCGAGGGAACATGGTAGGCCACCTGCTTGAGCAGGCGTTTGTCGATGAGCGCCGTAAAACTGTCGCCAGCCGAATAGAACCGGGTGTACCACCCGATCTCCAGACCGACGCCTCAGCACTTGCCGCGCTGGTCCACCACCATTTTTTCGGGCGGGGTGGTTTCCGCCTTTTTGCGCAGAGACATTTCTTGCTCCGGTTTACAGACGCACGTACGGATTATGCGCCTTTTCATCTCCCACCGTGGTATCGATCATATGGCCGGGGTGAACCACCGTTGCCCCGGGCAGGGTGTAGATGACCTCGCGGATGGATTTTTCCAGCACGGCTTGGTCGCCGCCATACAGGTCGCTCCGGCCGATGCTCCGGTAAAAGAGCACGTCGCCGCAGAACAGACGTCCCGCTTCCGGAAAATGATAGGACAGGCTGCCCTGGGAATGTCCGGGCGTGTGCAGGGCGTGGCAGGGCTGGCCCAGCAGCTCGAAGGTTCCCGGCTCAATGAGCGTCCGCTCAAACGGCTCCACCCTGGGAAGTCCCATCATTCCGCCACTGCCGATGTCCATTGTCATCAGCACCTCGTCCCCCTTGGGAGACCAGATATCCACGTCGGTCAGCCGCTTCAGTTCGGCGCACCCCAGCACATGGTCGAAATGCATGTGCGTCACCAGAATGCGGTCCAGCTTCAGGTTCTTTTCCTTGAGAAAGGCAACCACAGCCGAAGGTTCGCCACCGGGATCGACAACAATTGCATGGCCGTCCCGCCAGGCTACATGACAGTTCGTTTCCAGAGGGCCGAGGTGAAGGGTCTCGACCTGAATGGGAAGGGGAAATGCAGACATTATATTTTCTCCAGTAAAAGCTCGGACAATGGTTTCCGGTCGGAAGAGCCCTTTTGGGCGGGGTGTCCGGCCACAATCACCGTCATAAGTTCATAGGCGTCCGCATCCAGCCCCAGTGCGGGCAGGACCTCGGCCTCCTGATTGATTATCTCGCCCAGCCAGACCGCGCCCAGGCCAAGGCCATGGATGGCCAGCAGCATATTTTGTATGCATGCCCCCGCGCCCTGGTAGTCCTTGCGCGGACTGTACATGGCGGCCTTGTCCAAAAGCACCACGAACAGGGTATCGCCCCCGCGCAGAACATGGCTGTATTTGGTCAGCCCGGCCAGTGCCTCGCACCGTTCATCCCCGGAGCGGAGAACCAGAAAACGCCAGGGCTGGTTGTTCATCCCGCTGGGGGCCCAGCGTCCGGCTTCGAGAACGGCCAGAATTTCGTCGTTGGTCAGCGCTTCATCCGTAAACTTGCGGATACTGCGCCTTTGCCTCAGAGCATCGAGTAGTATTGTGCGTTCATCCATCGGTTTTATGTATCAGAGCCGCTACGGGCGGGCAAGAAATGGCACCCTGTACCGGCCACTTGCCAGCCCGGCCCGTGTAATACTACATTGGCCCGGAACAAAAGACCGCTGCCGGTTTTGCATTCCAGGCAACGGCCGGGGCAGCGTTTAACCCATACGGAGAACACATGGCGGGCCATTATCGCCTTACCGTGGTGCGGGAATTTTCCGCATCCCACCAGATAGAAAACTATTGCGGCAAATGCGAGGAACTGCACGGCCACAACTTCGGCGTGGAGGTCGTGGTGCAGGGGGAAAATCCCGATCCGTCCACAGGCATGCTGCTGGACTTCAAGATACTCAAGAAGACCACGGACGACGTCCTCGACACCCTGGACCACAAACATCTGAACAAGCTGGAAATCTTCAAAGGCATCAGTCCGTCCAGCGAGCACATCGCCCGGTATGTGTTCGGGGAGATCAAAGCCCGGCTGGCCGCCTACGATGTGGTCCTGCAGGAAGTCACTGTTTCGGAAAAAGCCGGACAGTCCGCCACCTATTACGAAGACTGAGGTCTGTGATGCGCCTTTTATTGCAACGGGTACGCAGCGCGCGTGTGGATGTGAAGGAACGCACCGTGGGCCGGATAGACGCCGGACTGCTGGTGCTGGCCGGTTTCGGCCCGGACGACGGGCCCGACGCCTGGGAATCCACGCCCTGGCAACGCACGGTGGACAAGATGCTGGACCTGCGCATCTTTCCCGATGCCCAGGACAAGATGAACCTGAGCATCAAGGAATACGGCGGAAGCATCCTGTGTGTTTCGCAATTCACGCTATACGCGGACTGCCGCCGGGGGCGCAGACCGTCCTTCTCATCAGCTGCAGCCCCCGACGTGGCCGAAGCCCTGTACGGACAATTGCTCACCGACCTGGAACGGGCCATGCCCGGCCGGGTGGAGCGGGGCGAATTCGGCGCAATGATGGACGTCTCCCTGGTCAATTGGGGACCGGTCACCATCATGCTGGACAGCCAGATGTTCGAGAGTTGACACAAGACACGCTGACGGCGATTATGCATGCACGTAAAAGAGCATGACGGGCATATGCCGCTCCATGGCCGCAAGCCTTGCAATTAGAGGAAACCATGTCGCGATTCGTCTTGAGAACCGGTGCTACACCGGAGGCCAGCAGAAAACTGGCCAAGGCTGCGGTTTGCATACTTGCAGACACCATCCTGAGCTGGGAAACCATCCACGAGCTGGATCTCATAATGACCGAAGGCTGCGCCAACGTGGTACGCCACGGCTACCGCAACGGCACGCTCAAGGGCGATGTGGAAATGGTGCTGGAAATAGAGGATGAAAAGCATGTGGACATCTCCATAACGGACTGGGGCGTGGGGCTGGAACAGGACAAGACCACTCCGTGCGATCCCGGCCCCCTGGCCGAGGGCGGGCGCGGTCTGTTCATCATGTCCGAGCTGTCTGATGTTTTTGAAGTGAAAAGCGACGAAAATTCCACCACCCTTTTCGTGCGCAAGCTCATCCCTGCGGACCAGTGGAAAAAATGATCCTGCCGAGAGGAAACGCCTGGCTCCCGCGGCGCTAACTCCAGCCGAAAGGAACAACCAAGTGTCCCGATCCGCATCCCGACCATCCAAAAAACCGCGCACCACCCCCAGGGCTGGCGATTCCCCCAAACGTTCCTCGCTGTACCAGGCGACACCACAATACAAGAGTGACCAGGGTGATGACGCCCAACTCCAAGACATTGTTCTGACCTTTCCCGACGGCAAAACCCGTCATTTGTGCGGACGCTCCGGCCCCCTTACAGAACAGCGCCCCATCCGTGCTTTTCTGGCCGATGCCCTGGCCACGGACTGCCTGCCCGTGTTGTTGGGCACCGGCCTGGGGTACGGCCTGGAGCTGCTGCTGGAAAAGACCGAGCCAGCCCTTCCCGTGGCCGTCATCGACAGGGAAGCCGTCATTTCCCAAATTTCCGGGACGGCAGAGAGATACCGCAACCATCCCCGCGTCACGTGGATCGCTTCCGACTCGCCCAAGGACGCGCTCAAGGCCCTGACCAAATGGCAGATGGAGCACGGCAACCGCCCTCTGGTTCCGCTGCACCATCCCGTGTATCTGCGGCTGGATGCAGATTTCTACGGGACCTTGCGGCGCTCTCTGGAGGCAAGCCGGAGTTTCGATTTCTGGGGCAAGGCCCGGTACGCCAAATTCAAAAGCTGGCCGCCGCGCATCCTGCTGCTGACCAGCCAATATTTTCTCATGGGCGAACTCAAGGCCGCGTGCGAACGCATGCAGGTTCCCCATCAGCTGCTGGATATCGGGGCCAAGGAACTGGGACGCGAAGAATTCGTGGAAGACCTGCTCCAGGCCGTGTTGAACTTTCGCCCGGACTTCGTGCTTACCGTCAACCATCTGGGCGTGGACCGCGAGGGCATTCTCTCGGATCTGCTGGAAAAGCTCGGTCTTCCCCTGGCCTCCTGGTTCGTGGACAACCCCCACCTGATTCTTTCCATGTATTCCAAGCTGGTGAATCCCTGGACCACCCTGTTCACCTGGGACGTGGACAATATACCCACCCTGCGGGCCCTCGGTTTCGAGCATGTTTTCCATCTCCCCCTTGCCGCAGATGTACAACGATTCCGTCCTCAGCCCAATGCCCAGGTCCCCAAAGAATGGAAAACCCCGGTTTCGTTTGTGGGCAACTCCATGGTCATCAAAACCCGGCGGAGACTGGAAGCAGCTGATCCATCCCCAGACCTGACCAAAGCCTACCCCAGCCTTGCTCACGAATTCGGCAAATCCCGGCATCGCAATGCCGCAGACTTTCTACACCAACGCCACCCAGAACTTGTGGATGGCTACGAAAGCCTTGCCACACCGGAACGCAAGCTGGCTTTCGACACCCTTATCACCTGGGAATCCACCCGCCAGTACCGGACGAGCTGTGTCCGGGCCATGCTGCCGTTTACCCCCCTCATCGTGGGCGATCCGGGCTGGAAGGAAACCTTTGCCGATGAAGGAACCGCCTGGCGCTGGCACAAGGAACTCAGCTATTATACCGACCTGCCGCTGTTTTATCCCTGCAGCCGGATCAACTTCAACTGCACCAGCCTGCAGATGAAGGGTGCGGTCAACCAGCGCGTCTTTGACGTTCCGACCTGCGGTGCCTTCCTGCTCACCGACCACCGCGACCAGATCGAGGAACTTTTCGAACCGGGCAGGGAAGTGGCCGTGTACAAAAGCCCTGCCGAGGCCACGGACATGGCCCGCCACTACCTGGAACATCCCGAAGAACGGCAGGCCGTTACCCAGGCCGCCCGAAAAAGGGTGCTGGCCCAGCATACTTACGAACACCGCATGGAAAAGCTTATGCGCGCCATGTTCAACATCTATAAATAGCCGGAAAAGATATGCCCCAAGTACTTCATGTTGCCCAGGCCGACGCGGAGACAGACCTGGCTCTGCTTACCGCCATCGGAGGCAGAGCACACCTGCAGCAGGCTGCCGCCCATGTGCTGGCCCTTGCCGGACAGGGGGGAAAACATGCCAGGGAACTTTTCCTTCTGGGCCGCGACCTGCATTTCTGTGCCCTGGAAGCCGAACCGCTGGACGCGTCCGCAGTAACTCTGGCTCTGTCCCTGGACAAACAAAGCCCCTTCCTTGGTACGCCGTTGCGGACCGAACTGCATGGGGTGCTCAAGGCCACCCGCCAGCCCGAAGACATCCGCTACCTGTCGCGGCTGGCCCGGCAGAACCAGACTGCCAAGCTGGAGACCTATCTCGCCAACATGACGGACAAGGAGCCGGACAATCTGTTCTGGCTGCGCCACCTCATCTCCCTGCGCATGGCCGTGGGCGATTTTTCCGGTGCCATGAGCCTCATGTCCCGTCCCGCACTCAAACAATTTGAACAACTGCGCCTGCGGCTGAGTGCGGATATTCTTTTTCAGAAAGGAAAATATGACCGGGCCTGCGCCACCTACACATCGGCCCTGGCCGGTGCGCCCTGGATTCAGGCACGACTGCGGCTGGCCGAAGCCCTGTATCGCGAAGGAAACACACCCCGGGCCGTACGCGCCTGCACCGAACTGCTCCAGGCCTTTCCCTGGCACACCAACGCGGCCCTGCGCCGCCGCGAATATCTGACCGACCGGCCCAAAAGCAGCCTGTCCGGACGAACGAACATCTGCCTATATACCTATAACAAGGCCGACGACCTGAACCAGACCCTGGACGCACTCATGGCCTCGGATCTGGCCTCGGATATAGATGGAGCCGTGGTACGGGTGCTGGACAACGGCTGCACCGACGCCACGCCCGAGATTCTTTCCGCCTGGAGCAACCGGGTGCCCAGGGAACGCTTCGAGGTCATCCGCCTGCCCATCAACATCGGCGCTCCGGCCGCCCGCAACTGGCTCATCCAAAAGTGCTTGGACCAAGAGACCGAGTGGATCGCCTTTCTGGACGACGACGCCCAGGTGGAACCGGCCTGGCTGAGCGGCTTCGGCCAGGCCGTGGCCGCGTATCCCGATGCCGGGGCCTGGGGCTGCAAGGTGGTGGACCAGGACAACCCGGCCTTTATCCAGAGCGTGGACCTGCACCTGCTGCCGCCCACGGACACCCCGGAGCACGAGGGCCATCTTTTCCACGTGGCGCGTCCCCACCGCCAGGAACTGGACTTCGGACAATACGATTACATCCGTGGCTGCGCCTCGGTCACGGGCTGCCTGCATCTGTTCCGCACTGCCACCCTGAAGCGCAGCGGCGGCTTCGACATCCGCTTTTCCCCTTCCCAATACGACGATCTGGACCATGATATCCGGCTCTGCGCGGCTGGCACGCCGCCCGTGTATACCGGATTTGTCCGTGTCCGCCACGCCAAGTCCACGGGCAAGCTGGCCTCGGTTTCGGACAGTGCCTATGCCTCGGGCCATGCCAACAGCTACAAGCTGCACATGAAGCACGAACCCGACCTTATCCGGCGCATCATGCTGGCCGACCGCGAGGCCCTGCGCACAGACATCCAGTCCGCACTTCAGGGGATTCCCTTGGCCCCTTCCAGCCCCAAGGAGAGCCGCGCAGGGGACGACAAGCCATGAGCAACGATCCCATACTGGTCCTCCAGATGGAGCGTATGGGCGACCTCATCCTGACCTTTCCGCTCATCACCTGGCTGCACAAAATGCATCCGAAAAACGAGGTTTGGGTTGTGGGCGAAGAAAGTTTTTTCTCGTCCATGTTCAAGATCAGTCCGCAAGCGGTCTATTTTCCATGGACCGCCGCCGACCGGTTGAAAACCCGGCGCTACCGTTTCGTGCTCAACCTCAGCCACAGGGAGCAGGCCGCCCGTCTGGTGGGCGAACTCCCCGAGGTCGAGCGGTACGGCCCGGCCATCCTGCCGGACGGACGCCGGTCCATCGTCGGCCCGTGGCGGCTGTACCGGGCCTCCATAGTGGAAGGCAACCGCTACAACCTGCTGCATTGGGCGGACATGAACGCCATGGACGTGATTGATGCGCCGACCTTTCGCCTTACCGACTGGCCCAAGCCTCGTCGGCTGGGCCCAAACGACAAGCGCATCGGTCTGTTTCTGGGAGCCAGCGAACCGGAAAAAAGGCCCGATCCCGCTTTTTGGGCGGGGCTGGTAAAGGAACTGCTGCGCCGGGATTTCCGACCCGTTCTGTTCGGCGGCCCCGCCGAAGTCGCAATGGGGCAGGCCGTGCAACAGGGCCTGGACGCTCCGGTCCTGGATATGTGCGGCAAACTCAGCCTTGAGGAGCTTGCCCTGTTCGGCCAAAGCCTGCAGCTTTTCATCACCCCGGACACAGGCCCCATGCATCTGGCGGCCTGGACCGGCACGCGCGTGCTCAATCTGTCCATGGGGCCGGTCAATCCCTGGGAAACCGGACCGTTCCAGCCAGGACATTTCGTTCTGCGTTCCAGCGTAAGCTGTACCGGCTGTTGGCGCTGTACCCGAAAACGGCTGCATTGCCACGACGCCTTCACCCCGCAAAAGGTCGGCCGCCTGGCCGCGGCCATCGTCCGCAAAACCCCGCAGGAAGCCCTGGCAACGCCCTTGCCCGGACTGCGCTGTCTTCTTACGGACCGTACCCCGCAAGGCCACTACCATTTGCGCGGCAACGGCCCGGTTTCTCCCCGCCTTGCCCTGGCCCTTTTCTGGCGTACCTTTTTCGGCCACCGCCTCCGGCGCTGGGACAGGGACGTGGTTGTGGACGCCTGGGGAGAATATGCCCACAACCACCCCGAACTCGCATTGCATTTCAAAAAGCAGCTCCCCCTGTTCGTCAGGCGGCTGCACCTGGGCATTGCCGGTTCCAAGGCCCGGCTGCCCCAAAACTTCTGGGCAGAGACGCCGCAGATATTCCGCCCGGCAGCAAGCTATCTGCAGATGGCCCTGGAAAACAGCCTTTACTCCCCGGCCAGCAAAGCCGACGCCGCAGGCTGGCTGGAGCTTCTGGCCACCCTGCCCTGACCTTTTCTTCCGCCCGTTCCCGACGCCCGATCCCTACGCCCCATCCGCCCGATCCGCTTAACTGGCCTCAAAAACCAAGCAAAAGAAAAGCCCACGCCCTGCGTATTCCTTTCTGGACGTAGGGCTGATTTTTGAAATAACCACGCTTTTGTGCCGTTCTCAGCCGCCTTCCCTTGGTGTTTTTCTCTTTGCGGCCGCTTTGCCCGGAAAAAAATACCCTCCTCCCAAACGCCGAAATCTCAACACACTGTTTTTACACAACTATTTTTTCTGGTATGGGTTTTGATTCATAAGGCGCAAAGGAGAGTGAGCCATGCAATTTATTCCCGCTTTCAATGCCACCGAGCAAAGTACAAACAGCCTCATGCTGTCGCACGATGCCAGTCAGGTAAACCTGCAGGCCGCCTCCACACGTTTCGACGCACTTCTGGAGCAAACCAGCAACGCCATGCAACAGATGCAGGACACCGTAACCGAAGTACGCAACGACCTGACCGAACAGGGACGGCAGTACGCTTCGCAGTATGCTCACAGAAGAACCGACACGGACAACGCCTCCGGAGCCGCCAGCTCCTTCAAGAAGATAAAGGAAATGAGCGAAGATGATTCCGCGCTCGATACCCCCATTTCCAAGTCCGACATCCACGCCATCCGCAAAAGCCTCAAGAAGCAGGGGTTCACGGATGATGAAATCAGCGATCTCGAAGAACGCGCGTCCAGCCAGGCAGGAATGACCTGGGCCGACTTCATCGGCGTGGTCCAGGCAAAGATTGCCGGACTGGCAAATGCCAAGTTCGTGGACCTTACCCAGGAAGACCGCAACAACCTGCTCAGCCTTTTCCAGAAGGTCGGTTTCGACCCCAAGAAGGCGGAGCAGCTGGTCAAGGATATCAGCGACGGCAAGGGCGGCAAGGTTATGAAGCAGCTCCAGACACAGCTGGACAAGCTTGCCAGTGATTCTTCCGTAAGCATCAACAAGGAAGAAATGGCCGCTCTGGCCAAGGCCATGAATGTCGGTGGAAATACCGCATCCGAGATCGCCTCTTTTCTGCAAAAGACCGGGACCGAGATGTCCCCCGACGCGCTGAAGAGCGCCCTGGCCCTCATGCAGAAGGATATGGCCGAACAGGTCCAGGCCAGCGCCGATTCCATCAAGGAACTGCAAAAGGATATCCGCGATCTTCTGAACAAGGCCCTTGCCAAGACCGGCAACGGACAGGACGACAGTGCCAAGCAGATTCAGGCCAGCAAGGATGCAAAGGCCGCTGCCGAATTCGTAGGCAAGGAAGCCAAGAACGACGACGGCAAGGCACAGGCCGATGCCAACGGCGCGGACGATTCCAAGAACAAGCAGCAGCTCAAGGACGACGCCGCGGTGGCCGACAAGAACGGCAAGCAGACCAGCGACGAGGACACAAAGAAGCAGACCAAGCTGGCCAAGGCCGCGGCACAGACCGAGGAACAGACCGACGACCTGCCCAAGCCGGACACCAAATCCACTTCCGAAAAGTCGGAAATGGAAGCGCTTATGGACAAGTTGACGGGAAAGGTGAACACCACCGCCGCCAACCCGACGGGACAGGTCCGCAGCGCAAGCGAAGCCGCGAATGCCAAGGCCAACCTCTTCGACGCAAAGTCCGGCAAGAACGAAATTCTCAAGCAGATCGAAACCGGCGTGCTCAAGGGAGCCAGCAACGGTGCCAAGCAGCTGACCATTCAGCTCAAGCCCGTTGAACTCGGTACGGTTCAGGTCATGCTGCACCAGTCCAAGAACGGCGAACTCAAGGCCATGATCCGCACCGAAAACGCGGACGTGACCAAGGCCGTGGCCGACCAGCTTGCCCATGTAAAGGAAACCCTGGCCCAGCAAGGCGTCAAGGTAAGCCAGGTGGAAGTGCAGACCGGTCTTGCCCGCGACTCCATGGGCCAGCAATGGAACGGGCAGCAGCACAACATGGAAGCAGATCACGAAGCAATGGCCAGAATCCGGACCCGCATGCGCAATCTGCGCGGCCAGGGACTGGCGGCAAATATTTCCCAAAACGTGGAAAGTGGTGTCTCCCGCCGATTCATCGGCCAGGGAAGAGTTCACTACGTAGCCTAGAGTTGAGAGAGCGGAGAGCAAGACAATGCCAGTCGGAAACATCGTAGGACAAGCCGAACACGCATTTTCCAAAGATGCGACCAAAGCCGAGCACAAAGATGCGCTCGATAAGGATGCTTTCCTCACGTTGCTGGTTGCCCAGCTGGGCAACCAGGATCCGCTCAACCCCATGGAAGACAAGGAATTCACCACACAGCTGGCACAATTCTCGTCTCTGGAACAGCTTACCCAGATCAACGCAGGCATCGGCACTCTCAACGATGCCGGGCAACGCCAGGAAATGCTGTCCGCAGTGGGCTTCATCGGCACCCAGGTCATGGCCGACGGCAGCAGCCTGAGCAAGATCGGCGACGCAACCAGCAGTGCCTACTATTCGCTGGATTCAGCCGCCGCCCATGTCTACGTCAACATCTTTGACAAGTCGGGCAACGTCATCCGCACCATCAAGACCGGCGGCATGGCACCTGGCAACTACGAATTCAACTGGGACGGTTACGACTGGACCGGCGCCGATGTCAAAGACGGTGTGTACGGAATTTCCATTGCTGCCGAAGGTGAAGACGGAGAACCCATACTGGTCGATACACAGGTCAGCGGACAGGTGGTTGGAGTCATTACCGAAGACGGCGAACAACATTTACGCCTTGCAGATGGCAGAACCGTCAGATTCGTCGACGTCAAGCAGGTGGTCAAAGCCCAGCAGACGGTCGAGGAACCCACCGACGGCACCGACGGTTCCAAAGATGGCACCAACGGCTCGGAAGGGACCGAAGGTTCCGAGGGAACCGAGGGCTCGGAGGGGACCGAAGGTTCCACAGACGAAACCGACGGCACTGCCGGGGAAGAACAACCCGATTCCGGTTCAGATGGTCAGGACTCGGAGACTGAGGGCTGAGTTCTTCAACAGGGCACGTAACTGAAATGAGTATGAGTCAAACGAGTCAAGGAGGTCACAAATGAGTCTTTCCGCATCCCTCTACGCGGGTATTACCGGTCTGGGAGCACACGGCGAACGCATGTCGGTCATCGGCAACAACCTCGCCAACGTGAACACCGTGGGCTACAAAAGCTCGCGCATGTTCTTTGAAGATGCAATTTCCCAGGATATTTCCACATCCCAGGGCGTGGGGCAGGTAGGTCGCGGTGTCCGCGTGGGCGCCATCTATTCCGACTACGGCCAGGGGTCTTTCGAAACAACCAACGAGGCCACGGACATGGCCATCGGCGGCAACGGATTCTTCGTGCTCAAATCCCAGGGCGACGAGTCCACCTACTACTCCCGTGCCGGCAACTTCCGTTTCAACAAGGACGGCTACCTGATAGACCCGCACGGCTACGTCCTGCAGGGCTGGGCAGTGGACCAGACCTCCACCCAGGTGGGCGGTACGGTGGACGAAAAAGATACGTCCCGCAGCGTCAGAATCAAGGGCGTGCCCACGAACATCCGGCTGGACAACTTTCAGTCGCCTCCCAAGGCGACCAGCAGGGTGAGTTTTTTCACCAACCTGGATTCCGGTGAAAAAGACAACTCCCTTGATCCCACCGATCCCTTCTTTGCCATGGCAAAGAACTGGGACGCCACCAAGGAACCGCCTCTGGGCGAATCCAGCTATGCCTACCAGACCACAATGAAGGTCTATGACGAAAACGGCTCTTCGCACAACCTGTCGGTCTATTACGATCCGGTCACGCTGAGCAACTCGGGCGGCAAGCAGGTGTGGGAATACATCGTCACCTGCGACCCCGACGAAGACGGACGTGTTCTCGGCGGCAACGTGCAGCTGCGCAATACCTCCGCAGCCGGCCTGCTGGCCATGGGCACCATCACCTTCAACTCCGCGGGCGAGATGGAAAACACTTCCACCTTCATGCTCCAGTCCGGCGCCATGCCCGACCCGACCAACCTGCGCGCCCTTTCCAACTGGACATTGCCTTCCAGTTTTTCGCAGAACGGCTACCCGGTTATCGACGCCAACTTCCTGAGCGTTTCCAACGCCAGTTTCGTCAACTCTTCGGCCGTTAACTCATCCAACGTTCTCATGGAACTGGATTTCGGCCTGCGCAACCCCTCGGGCAACTGGACCAACCCCGGCTACAACCAAGCATCGGCCTTTACCGGGCTGTCCCCGGATGGCGGCACCATGACCCTTCTGCCCGGCTTTGCCGATGTTGAACATGCGGCACTGACCACGACCTCTTACTCGCAGGGATCAACCACCATCGACCAGGGGCAGGACGGGTACACGGCAGGTTTTCTGCAAAACCTCTCCATTGACCGCGACGGAGTCATGACGGGCCGCTACTCCAACGGCCAGGTGCTGGAACTCTTCGTCGTCACACTGGCAAACTTCAACAACAACTCGGGGTTGCGGCGCGACGGCGGCAACCTGTTCACGGAAACCAGGGAATCGGGTTCGGCCATTACCAACCGGCCCAACAGCGCGGGGCTGGGCAGCATCGCTTCCAACCAGCTGGAACAGTCCAACGTGGACATGGCCCAGGAATTCGTAAAAATGATCACCACCCAGCGTGGTTTCCAGGCCAACTCCAAGATCATCACCACCACGGACAGCATGCTCGGCGAACTGATCATGCTCAAGAGATAACAACTAATTAGCTGACCAGTGCGGCCCGAAAGGGCCGCACATAAAAGCTCCGGGCAGAAGACACATATGTCTTTCCCAAGGAGCATACCCGCAGGACTCCAGACTCACTCTCCATATGCCCGGGTCCGTCGGCCCGACCAACCAACGGCCCCGGGTACTGCAAAAAAAAAGCCGCCCTGAATATTCAGAGCGGCTTTTTTTCGACATATGGAAAGAACGTTCAGAAACTGCTGTCCAGCAACCCACGTGAAAGTTCCTTTATGGAGGCGGTCAGCTGAAGCAGATTGTCGGGCGGAAGTTTGCGAACGGTCTTCCCCGTGGTGGAATCGAGCACCTCGACCTGCAAGATGTCGGTTTTCTCATCCACCTTGAACTTGAGCTTCAGGCCGTGCGATGCCAGAGAGTCTTCCAACTCGGAATAGCCCTCCCCTTCCTGTTCCTTTCCTCGCCCCGCCGCGTCCGGCAGATACGCCGAAGCCGCCTTTGCGCTCTGTGGCTGGGCTCCCTTTGCAGCGGCGTCCGGCGACTGCGCCGCTCCAGAAGCATTTTCCGCCTGCAAAGCGGATCGCCGCGTTTCTTCGTTACCAAACGGCGATACCTTCACCTGCCGGGCAACAGCGCCCCCCAAACCCGCAGCTGAATATAACGTATATACATCGCCCATAACGCCTCCAAAAATAACCAGGTAAAAAACTCCTCTTACCGTTTCCTATCGGCTGCTTCTTGAATTTTCTTAAGAGGGGGACGAAATTTTATTTCTTTTGCTCTGCCTCGCCCTGCTTGCGGAAAAAACTGCATATCCCGCCCGCAATCATCCCCTGCCCTCGCCGGGAGACTCCGAATTTTGACTCTATTTTTCCCATCATACTCTTATTTTTTACAATAACATACTGTTTTTACTCATCTTAATATATATGGCACCAAGAATGCATTATACCGAACAACAACGCACCCTAAGGAAAGGTTTGCAGTAACAAGGAGGTTCGGCAATGTCTCTGGTTATCAATCACAACTTAATGGCGATGGGCGCAGCCCGCAGTCTGGACCAGGCGTATGGACGCCTTGGCGTGTCCACCAGACGCCTGTCATCGGGCCTGCGTATCGGAACCGCGGCTGACGACGCAGCCGGTTTGGCAATTCGCGAACTCATGCGTGCGGACGTTCAGACCCTGAACCAGGGCATGCGCAACGCAAACGATGCCATTTCCCTGATTCAAACGGCTGACGGCGCGCTTCAGGTTATCGACGAAAAGCTCATCCGCATGAAAGAACTTGCGGAACAGGCTTCCACCGGTACCTACAACTCCACCCAGCGTGGCATTATCGATTCGGAATACCAGGCAATGGCCTCGGAAATCACCCGTATCGCAATGGCTACGGACTTTAACGGAATCTACCTGCTGAACGGACAGCTCTCCGGCACCCATGACGGTACCGGCCTGACCTCCACGGGTAACCTGAAGGTCCACTTCGGCACGGGCAACGACTCGGCCGAAGACTATTACTATGTCACCATCGGCAACTCCAGCGCATCCGCACTGGGTGTCGGACTGGCTGCGGGGAACTCCATTTCCACCCAGGAACTGGCCCAGGATTCCCTCGACAAGATCAACGCCGCCATCATCTCCAAGGATAAGATCCGGGCACACCTCGGCGCCATGCAGAACCGCCTGGAAAACACCATTACCAACGTCCAGATCCAGGCCGAGAACCTGCAGGCGGCAGAATCACGAATTTCCGACGTTGACGTGGCAACGGAAATGACTCAATTTGTTCGCAACCAGATTCTGAGCCAGTCGGCAACAGCCATGCTGTCGCAGGCCAACAGCCTGCCCAAGATGGCCATGCAGCTCATCGGCGGCTAATAGACAGAATTTGGCGGACATACCTCAGAAATGATCGAAGCACAGTCAGGCGACTGTGCTTCGTCACGATATTGACGGTCAACCCACCTCTTCCCCGGGGGCAGGTCAAGCCGTTCCTGATCGTCGGACGCCTTCGGGCGTCCGACGTGTTTTTTTGGCGATTATTCTGTGCTATCGATGGATGCCAGCGCCTTGCGCGCGGCATTCTGCTCGGCCTTCTTCTTGCTTGCGCCCTCGGCAGAAAACTCCCTCCCATCCGGCAGGCTGACCTTTACCTCATAGTCCTTGGCATGGTCCGGCCCTGTCATGCGCATCAGCCCGTATACGGGACGCTGCTTGAACTGCTGCTGCGTATATTCCTGCAAGGCGGTCTTGAAATCCTTGGTGCGCGGCAGGCTTGCCGTTTCCGGCCAGGAATTGCTGAACAGCCTGTACACGCAGCTTTTGCCCGCATCGTAGCCGCCATCCAGGAAAATGGCTCCCAGAACCGCCTCGAAGGCATCCGCAAGCAGGGAATCCCTGCCGCGTCCGCCTTGGGTTTCCTCTCCCCGCCCCAACAGAAGAAAACGATTCAGGTCTATGGACCGCGCCATGACGGCCAAGCTGGACTCCTTGACAAGCCGGGCCCGCAAACGGGTCAGCCGCCCTTCACGTTCTTCGGGAAAGCGGGCAAAGAGCTCCTCGGAGACGGACAGTTCAAGAACCGCGTCTCCGAGAAATTCCAGCCGCTCGTTGCTTTCGCTGCCTCCCCCTCCCTCGTTCACACGGGAAGAATGGGTCAGCGCGGTAACAAGCAGACTCTCATCCTTGAATTCATAGTGCAGAACCTGCTGCAACTCTTTCAACTCCGCCATTATTCCTCCTTTGTTTCAAATAGCCCCGCAACCGGGGCAACACAGGGCTCCGTATACCCTTGTACGCATTGACGGGCATACGACCTCCGCACAACGCCCCCAAAACGGGGCCCCTTGCAAATAAACCCTGAGCATACAAAAACACATACTCCCGAAGGACCGACAGGGAAAAATCCCCGACAGTCCTGCGGGAGGGAAAATTCCAAGACGTTGGGGCGCTAGGCCATCAGGTCACGCCACGGCGTTGTTCGGGCGGTTTCCTCGAACTTGCCGGGAGGCAGGGGCGGTGAAAAGAAATAGCCCTGGATGCGGTTACATCCGTTTTCTTTCAGAAAAACAAACTGGTCCATGGTCTCAACGCCCTCGGCCACGGTTTCCAACCCCATGAGGTGCGCCATGGTAAGCATGGTGCGCACCAAAACGCGGCCATCTTCCTCCGGATCGGAGATCATATCAATGAAGCTCTTGTCAATCTTGATGACATTGAAGGGCAGGCGACGCAGGTAGGCCAGGGACGAATACCCCGTCCCGAAATCGTCCAGGGAAAAACGAATGCCCATGGCACTCAGGGAGTCCAGCGTCCGTTTGGCCTCCTCGAAATTGGTCATAAGGGCTGTTTCCGTAATTTCCAGCTCCAGATATTCCGGCGGCATCATGGTCTTGCGCAGCACAGCCTGCACGCTGGCAACGGTATCCCCGGCCTGAAAATGACGGGAGGAAAGGTTGACCGAAACCTTGAAGGGGCCCAATCCCTGCGCAATCCAGCTCATGTTCTGCAGACAGGCCTGCTCCAGCACAAGAAGATCCAGGGGGACGATCATGCCCGTATCTTCCGCAAAGGGAATGAACTTCATGGGCGGCCGGTACGATCCATCCGGCTGGGGCCAGCGGATGAGGGCCTCCATGCCGTAGATGGCGCCGGTATCGGAAAGCACCTTGGGCTGGTAGAAAACGTCAAAGACATTGGCAGCAATGGCCTCGCGCAATTCACTTTCCAGCACGACCCGGCGCATGGCCTTGTCGTTGAGATCCTTGGTATACAGGGAGAAGCGGTTCTTGCCCGCCTCCTTGGCCCGGTACATGGCCATGTCCGCGTTCTGCACCAGCCGTTCCGGCGAATAGCCGTCCGTGGGATAGATGGCCATGCCGATGCTAACCCCCAGGTACACGTCACCCCCGCCCGCCGTAAACGGCTCGGACAGGATATCGATGATCTCCTGGGCAATGCGCGTCATGTTGGTAACGTCCGTGATGTCTTCCACAAGAACGGCGAACTCGTCCCCGCCAAACCGCGCCAGCGTGTCGTTTTTACGGACGGAACTGGAAAGCCGCTCGGCCGCCTGGCGCAGCACACTGTCGCCAGCTGAATGGCCGAAGCTGTCGTTGACGTTCTTGAACTCGTCCAGATCGCACAGCATGACCGCAACCTGGGTTTCGCGCCGGGCCGCGCTCTGGATGGCATGGCCCAGCCGGTCCTGGAAGAGTTGGCGGTTGGCCAGCCCCGTAAGGCTGTCGGTAAAAGCCAGCTTCGCCAGCTGCCGTTCCGCATCCTTGCGGGCAGTGATGTTCTCTATGGAGGCCAGGCTCAGGGTGGTTCCAGGAATCATGGCGACGGTCATGGCGACCAGATGTTGTCGGCCTCTGGCATCGATGAACCTCGCCTCGTAGTTGCGCGGGGCCGACTCGTCACTTTTCCGGCGCAGGTCGTGAAACTCACGCATCCGCGACAGGTCGTCCCGGTGGAAAAAGTCCGTCCAGGAAACATCGCCCTGCTCGAAATATTCGGGCGTAAGGCCGGACAGTTTGACGAACTCGCTATTGGCCAGCCGAATGGTGGTATCGTCATCCAAAAGAATGCTGGCCGTTCCGGTATTCATAAAAATGGTACGGTACTTCTGTTCCGACTCCAAAAGCGCCATGCGCGTCTTTTCCAACTCCGTAATGTCCACGAACGTTTCCACCAGATACGGCTCGCCCGCCTTGGAAATGGATGCCACCGACTTGAGAATGGTCAGCTTTTCCCCGGAATGGGTCAGAAGAATACGCCGGGTCAGTTCCCCCGGTGTGCCCTGATCCAGAACCGGACAGCTGCCGCGCTTGTTGGGGCAGATGAAACCGTGGCACTCCCGGTCAACCACCTTGTCTTTTGCAAGGCCTATGAGGTCCAGGGCGTATTGGTTGATGTCCTTTACCAGCCGTTCCTTGCAGGAGATGATGACCACACCCACCTGCATGGAGTTGAGCAGGTTCCCCAAAAACCGGTCTCCTTCCCGCAATTCGGAGACGAAACTGTCCATGGCCTCGGACATTACGGCCAGCTCGTCGTTGCCGGAAAGGCGGAGCGCCAGATCCTGGTCCGGCATCTCCCTGGCTTTGACCAGCTGTGTGGAGATACGGGAAAGACGCGCCAGAATGTTCCGTTCGAAAAGCAGAATCATCACCGCGCCCATCACAAAGGCGGACAGGGAAAGCATGAAGAAATTGATGCGGGAAAGCCCCAGTCCGGTGTTGTAAATCGTCCGGGGCATGGAAATGGCAAGGACGGCTCCTATGCTGCCCTGCAGATCGTGCAGCCCCTTATACGCGGTGATGGTAGAGCCATGAATGGCCAACCTGCGCGTTTCGTCCCAGTCGGAGGGGGGACCGATCACTTTGGCCATATCTTCGGACATGGGAGGAAGCCCCGGCCCGAAAAGGTGCAATGGTTCCTGTATTCCCTGGGAGATGCGGTTCACTTCTTCGCCGTCCAGAAGCTTGCCCATGGTCAGCCACCCGACGGGAGGTCCGGTGCGGTCACTTTTCAGGATGGGTTCACTGGCAACAAGAAGAAGCATGTCGGGAAGACGGATACATCCGGAAAAGCCTGTCGGATTTCCATCGGCAGAGGTCGTATTGAACCGCAGAGACTCGGTAAATCCGGAAGGAAGGGCACGCCAATGTTCGGTTTCCCGTGGCTGAAATGCGCTCCAGAGCACAGTGCCGTTCATATCGTAGTAGACCAGCGCGTTGAGCTGAAGATTGTTCAGAATTCCGGCGGTAAGGTTGGAATCAACATACTCCTGGTTCGGCTTGAGAACGAACTCGTAACTGTCGCTCCACCAGGCCCAATCCGAGACAAGCATGCGCAGATGAGCGGTTGTCTGTTCTATGGCCCCCTCTGCCCGGCTCAGATATTGGTATGCCTTCTCCTGCTCCAACCCCTTGAACTCACCTCTGATGAGCGCATCGGTCAACAGAAACTGAATTCCAACGAGCAGCAGAAAGACTGCGGCTATGGAAAAGATGGTAGCTCTTCGTAATGTCATGCGTCGGCCCGGAAGCAATTAACGAAAAAATATTTTGCAAAGGATATTCAACTCATTACTGGGGTGGTATGCTATGCCAATTCTGACATCATGGGAATGATTTCTGCGTAAATTATCATCCCGGGTACCCGGCATCTTCTGCCCAGGGGCCGCGCTCGGCACTGGTGCGGGCCAGGATGTCGCAACGCTCGTTGTCCACATGTCCGGCATGTCCCTTGAGCCAGTTGAAGGAAACCTCGTGCTTGGCCAAAAGCGGAAGAAGCCGAAGCCAGAGGTCCTTGTTCTTGACCGGTTTTTTCGCGGAATTGATCCAATTTTTGCGCTGCCAGGAATCCAGCCACTTTTTGACGATGGCATTGCGCACATATTGGGAATCCGTATAGAGATCGACCTGGCAGGCCCTCTTGAGGCTTGCCAGAGATTCGATAACGGCCAGAAGTTCCATGCGGTTGTTCGTGGTCCGCTTGTAGCCGTCGGCAAGCTCCTTGCGGTGGCCGCTGTATTCCAACACGGCTGCCCAGCCTCCGGGGCCGGGATTTCCCAAACACGAACCGTCCGTATGTATTGTCACCTTTGTCAATTCGTCAGCCATTGCTTCTCCCTTGCATTTCCGACAGCCGTTCCCATATGGCCGCCAGGGCAAAGGTGATGCCTTCGCGCCAGTCGTTTCCTTCGTCAAACAGCGTGGATAAATGGTTGTTTTGCAATTGTTCCAGAAAATCCTTTCCCAGCGCATTGCTCAGCAGAGGGGGAAAACGCACCACCACCTGCTTTGCCGCCGGGTCTATACCGAAAAATACGGTTTTTCCGTTCAACTCCGGGTCCTCTACCGGCTCATCCCGAACCTGCAGGCGGAACTCCAATCCGAATTCCGCTTCCAGGCTCCGGGCAAAGCCGCGCACAAAGGCGAGCTGCTTTTTGTCCAGGGAGCCCGTTGTATCGGAAATGGCCTGCGAATCCTTGATCTGCCGCAAAGTCCGCCCCGTATGTTCCCAAAAGGCCCAAATAACAAGGGCGAAGACGCCTACCAGGGCAAGCGCCCTGAATATTTTCTCTTTCGGGGTATACTCCCCTGACTTGGGCATGAATCGTGACATGTGTTTCACTCGCTCGTCGTGTTGCGTTTCTCGGGTATACTACACACGCACATGCCACCGGAGCAAGTATTGACAGCAAATTTAACCACCTGCCATGTCTGAAGACAGAAAACGACATGAAATCCGCGCTCCGCCGCGCCTTTTCCCCAAAAAATAAGTGTTCCACCCGCCTATCGGATACCCATACCGTTCCATCCTGCCTTATTTTCACAAGAAAACGTATACGACGAGGAAGAAACAGAGCCGCCACAGAATTACGGGGAAGCCGGAGGTGCGTTTGGCAAAGAATACCACTGGCAAGCCTTGGGCAGCGGTGATCGCCGGCAAAACGTGAAGCACGGTGTGCTTCAGATTGAGTACAAAGTTACATCTTCCAGGCTGCTCAAAAAGGTGCGAGAGCCCAAAAAGACTCACTGTCGTAAGAAAAACTCTAGGCTGACGCGTATTTCCTGATACGCGAGGGGTGAGTTTTTTGAGGCAACGACGCTATCGTGCCTTTGTCGGCAGCCTGAAGCACGGTGTGCTTTTTTACTCACTCCATAATACTGTCAAAAACCCGGGAAGAGAGGCCTCCCGCCGCTCTCCGGCAAGTCCACGTTTCGCAGGCATGCAAATCTCTGTTGACCCAGCCCGCCACCCCGCTATTATGCAGAAAATTTTATACTGGGGGACGCCCCCCACCGACCGCCCGCAACGCCCATAACACCGGCCCGGGCCAATCAACAGAAGGGCTATACATGGAATCCATCAGGGAATTGTACCGCATAGGCTTGGGACCTTCTTCCAGCCATACCATGGGGCCTCGGTTCGCAGCCGAGCGCTTTGCCGAAAAATACCCCGAGGCTGCGGGCTACAGGGTCAGCCTGTTTGAAAGCCTGGCCGCCACCGGCAAA
Source organism: Desulfovibrio sp. 7SRBS1 (assembly GCF_049723905.1). Taxonomy (NCBI): domain Bacteria; kingdom Pseudomonadati; phylum Thermodesulfobacteriota; class Desulfovibrionia; order Desulfovibrionales; family Desulfovibrionaceae; genus Desulfovibrio; species Desulfovibrio sp. 7SRBS1. Next base: position 2,319,748 of record NZ_JBJKFD010000001.1, read on the forward strand.
GGGCACATGACCGACTTTGCCATTGTTTCGGTGCTTGGCAAAGAACGCACGGAGATACTCTGGAAACCCGAAGAAAAGCTGCCCATGCATCCCAACGGCATGTTTTTCGAAGCCCTGGACGCCAACGGCGCGGTGCTCGGCACCTGGACCGTGTACAGCGTGGGCGGTGGAGCCCTGCGCGAAGAAGGCCAGGAGCTGGATCAGGAACAGACCGCCAGCATCTATCCGTTGTGCACCGTGGCCGACATCATGGCCCATTGCGACGACAAGGGCATCACCTACTGGGAATATGTGGAACAGTGTGAAAGCCCGGACATATGGGACTACCTGCGCGAAGTGTGGCACACCATGGAGGACTGCATTGCCCGTGGGCTAGCCACCGAAGGCGTGCTGCCCGGTTCCATCGGGCTGAGACGCCAAGCCATGGCCTACCTGCGCCGCACCCGCCATGCCGGGCCGGACATGCAGCAGACCGGACGGCTCACCGCATACTCCCTGGCCGCGTCCGAGGAAAATGCCGCCGCGGGCATAGTGGTTACGGCCCCTACCTGCGGATCGTGCGGAATCATCCCCTCTGTTCTGCGCTACCTCAAGGAAACCCACGAGATTGACGAGACGGCCATACTGCGCGCTCTGGCCACAGCCGGGCTGTTCGGCAACGTCATCAAGTTCAACGGTTCCATTTCCGGCGCGGAAGTGGGCTGCCAGGGCGAAGTGGGCAGTGCCTGCGCCATGGCGACAGCCGCCGCCACCCAGCTTATGGGCGGCAGCCTGCGCCAGATCGAATACGCCGCGGAAATGGGACTGGAACACCACCTGGGGCTGACCTGCGACCCGGTGGACGGACTGGTCCAGATCCCCTGCATCGAGCGCAACGCCTGCGCTGCCAGCCGCGCCCTGTCCAGAGCGCAGATGGCTATTCTTTCCGACGGATCGCACCGCATTCCGTTCGACGAGGTCGTGGCCGTGATGAAAACCACGGGACACGATCTGCCAAGCCTGTACCGCGAAACCGCCACAGGTGGCCTGGCAAAAGCCTATGGCAGTCGGCGCAACGCCGTCTTGGGCTGCTAGGGGCGCATTCTCCCCAATTTGCTTGCCAACATTCCGGGGAAAGATTTTTCTTTCCCCGAAATTCCACCCAAACCACGGAAATTGCTTCCCCGCAAACTCCGCCCTCCCCGTCTATGATAACCACATGTAAAACCTGAATTTCACTGCTGCTGAAAGGACTTCAGCCCCTGTGCCATCTCTTCTTTCGCATTACGAAATATTCCAATCATAATTTACCAAGAGCGCAATTCCGTGTATTCTTCTACAAGGCCGGAGACCGGCTCTACAGCCACGGATCGGCCAAAGGAGATAACGTATGCATGACTTTGATCTGGGCATTATCGGCGGCGGCGCGGCAGGACTGACCGCGGCTTCGGGAGCGGCTCAACTGGGAGTGAAAACACTGCTTCTGGATGCCGGTCCAGCCCTGGGCGGCGACTGTCTTCATTACGGCTGCGTGCCCAGCAAAACCCTTCTGCACACAGCCAGGGTTCGCCATCTCATGGCCCACGCAAACGATGTGGGCCTGCCGGGAACAGACCTCCCGCCCGTGGATTTTTCCCGGGTACGGGAGCGCATCGCCCAGGTCATTGCCACCATCCAGCAACACGATTCCGTGGAGCGGTTCTGCAAGCTCGGTGCGCAGGTCCGCTTTGCCCGCCCCGAGTTCGTGGATGAGCATAGCGTGGAAACCCACACCCAGGACGGACACACGGAACGCATCAGTGCCGCCCGCTGGCTTATTGCAACGGGTTCCTCCCCCTTCGTTCCGGACATTCCCGGCCTGCATACGTCAGGGCAGGACAAGGCCACCTGCCTCACCAACAAGGAAATATTCTCCCTGGACAGTCTGCCGGAATCCCTGGTCATTCTGGGAGGCGGAGCCATTGCCGTGGAAATGGCCCAGGCTTTTGTCCGCCTGGGAAGCCGCGTGGATGTGGTTCAACGCGGCAAGCAGATTCTCAGCGGGGAGGACCCCGACCTGGCTGCCCAGATTCAGGCCGCCCTGGAAGCCGAGGGGGTGCGCTTTCACCTGGGCGCCACCGTGGACGGTGTCCACTCCGAAGGCGGCCTTCACGAAATCCATCTGCATACAGAGGACGGCAAGCAGCTCATCCGTTCAAGCCATCTACTGGCAGCCATGGGGCGCACTCCGAACCTTGAAGGGCTGGGACTGGATGCGGCGGGCATTGCGGTTGCTGCGCACGGCATCCAGGTGGATTCGCGCCTGCGCACGGCCCAGCCGCACATCTACGCAGCCGGGGATGTCACAGGACAATATCAGTTCACCCACGCCGCAGGGTACGAAGGCGGAGTGGTCGTAACCAATGCGGTTTTCCGTCTTCCGCGCACGGTCGATTACACTTGGATGCCCCATTGCATCTATTGCGACCCGGAGCTTGCCGGAGCCGGACTGAACGAGACCCAGGCCAAGGCCGCTGGCATCGAATACAAGGTGCATGTGGAAAAATTCAGCGACAACGACAGGGCACTGGCCGAAAACAGCACGCGCGGCTATCTCAAGCTGCTTCTGGACCGCAAGGACAAGCCTTTGGGAGTACGGATTCTGGGACCACGGGCAGGGGACATTCTTTCCGAATGGGTGGCGGTGCTCAACGGCGGAGTCCGGCTTTCCAGCCTGGCATCGGCAGTGCACCCCTACCCCACGCTGGCGGAGATCAACAAACGGGCGGCAGGCAACATCATTGCGCCCAAGATATTTTCCGGAACAGTAAAAAAGGGACTGAAGTTTTTCTTCAACTACAAGGGCAGAGCCTGCGAGTACGAGAGCTCACCCGATGCGACCAATGCGCCGGAAGCCACCAGTGCACAAGAGAGGCCGGAAACGCAGAAGCCGTGAGCCACGGCGTACGGGAGCCTGCTATGCCCGGGCCAGAACAAGCACGTCCACGGCAGCTGCTCCTGCCTGCAGCAGCACCCGCGTGCATTCCCTGAGCGTGGTGCCGGTGGTCATGACGTCGTCCAAAAGCAGCACGCGCCGCCCCGCAACCTCACCTTCCCGCGCCTGGAATGCTCCCTGCACATTGCGCAATCTGTCCTTACGCTCCAAAGAAACCTGGGGGATGGTACAACGCACCCTTTCCAGGGCATGCAGGGTCAGAGGCCGTTCCAGACGGGCGGCCAGCCGGCGGCCCAGCTCCCTGCTCTGGTTGTAGCCCCGCTCCAACAGCCGCCTGGGATGCAGGGGAACAGGCACGATAAGGTCGGGCACTCGATATTCCCGCAAAAAAAACGTCTCCACAACCAGGGATTGCAGCAGTTTTCCCAATCCCAAGGCAGAGCGGAATTTGTAGGCCCGCAAAAGTTCCCCCAACAGGCCGTCGTAGCTTCCGTGAAAATAGATATTTTCCCAATCGGGAGGGACGTCCAGGCAGGTTGCGCACAGATGCGGCACGCCATCCGGGTCGGCATGGAGAAGCCCGCAGGCCGGACAGTATCCGGCAGTGCGCGGAGCCAGCCGGGCGCGGCACTCGGGGCAAAGTCCCAGTGCATCCCGCTCGGAAAGCACCCGGCTGCACACCGGGCAACGGCTCTGGGCAAGCAGCGACGCGACCCGTCCGATACGGATTTCCCCGGCAATGCATGCGCCGGACAACCACCAGGGCAGCATTCCCAAAAGATTGCGCATGGCCCCCGCTTCCACAGCCGCTAGCCCCACCAGGCGTACAGCAGGGCCACCACGATCAGACTGCCCACGCGCACGCTCTGGTTGACCACAATAAGCCGCAGGGCCAGCTTGGGAGAAAAAATGCCCGCATAGTAGGGGAACTGATGGCGGAAGGCACGCATGGGGGCGGACAGGATATTGCCCACCATAAGCGCCAGCACGATCTGTTTGGCCGGAAGGCTGGCCGCTTCCAGCAACGCGCCCGCAACGGCAAGCCCTGCCGTGAACTCGGCAGCCATCTGAAAGGCAATGATGCTGACCGCCTTGGGGTGCAGCCATTTGAGGAAAAAGGCATTGTGCGCCAGGAAATCTTCCAGGGCCGTGAACACTCCCCATCTATGCGACAGGAAAATCAGAATATAGATGGGCACCGTGATGTAGATGATGCGGGGAATCCGCTTGAGAAAACGCGTCCATGTTTTTTTCAGGGCGTCGCGCACGGATTTTCTGCCCGTATCCTTCAGCCTGCAGGGTACGCATCCCGCCTCGATGGGGGGCAGCCAGACCCGGCCCAGAAAAATGATGCCCGTTGTACGCAAAAAAGCGGCCAAAAGGGTCAGCCCCACGTAAACGACGGCAGCCCCCTTGAGAAACGGCAGCGTTATGAAAAAGACCGTGGGCAAATGGAGAAAATAGGTGGGCAGCGAGTTGAACAGGTTGGAAAGCAGCAGCTCGCGGGTGGTCATTTCCTTTTTTTCGTAGGCCTCGGCCAACATGGTGTTTGCCGAAACACCGGAAAAAAAAGCCATGGAAAAACTCGCCCCGGAAACATCCTTGAGCCGGGCCAGACGGACCAGAGGTTCGGCAATCCGGGCCACGGCGGAAGTCCAATTCATGGACTCTATGAGGTTGCCGACCAGAAGGCCGAGGGAAATGAAAAAAACAAGCCGTACCAACGGCCAGCCCAGGCCGTGCCAAATTTGATATATATCCATCAATCCTTACTCGGAAAAAAGCCTCTTCCATTCGGAGGAGGCAATAATGCTGAATTGTTCGTCAACAACGGTCACAACTCCGGCCTTGCTCAATTCCACATAGGAAGCAAGATATTCGTCGTTGGTTCCGGTCCAGTCGCGGCGGCAGTTTTTCCCCGTGGGTGCAATCCCGGACGAAACCATGCAGTCAATGAGCAGGTACAGGGTAATCGCCCTGTCGCTCAGGCCAAGGGAAAAAATTTTACTGTTCACCAGCGGTCACAACTTCTCCTTTTCCCCTTCCGGCATGGCAAACTGGTGCTCCGGTCCGGGGAACTGGCCGGTGCGTACTCCGTCGCGGTAGGCCTGCAACGCCTCTACCGCCAGACTGCCCAGCTCCGCATAACGCTTCACAAACTTGGGTGTGAACCTGTCGAACAGTCCCAGCAGGTCGTGCATCACAAGCACCTGCCCGTCGCAATGCGGCCCGGCGCCGATGCCTATGGTGGGGATGTCCAATTCCTTTGTTATCATGGCTCCCACAGGTGAGGGAACCCCCTCGATAACAATACTGAAGCACCCGGCGTCCTGCAGACGCAGGGCATCTTCCAGCAGGCGCTGTGCGGCCTGTGCGGTTTTTCCCTGCACTTTGAAGCCGCCCATGGCCGCCACATGCTGGGGAGTAAGCCCCACATGGCCCTGCACGGGAATGCCCGAAGAGACCATCTGGCGCACGGCATCCACCTGGGCAGCCCCTTCCAGCTTTACGGCCTGGGCATGCCCCTGGCTGAGGCAGCGGGCGGCGTTGCGTACGGCCTGGGCCGTGCTTTCCTGATAGGAACCGAACGGAAGGTCCGCCACCAGCAGGCTGTTGCCCGCCCCTTTGGAAGCGGCCAGACAATGATGAACCATGATGTCCATGGTCACGGACAGGGTATTGTCGTGGCCGAGAACAACCATGCCGAGGGAATCTCCCACCAGAATAATGTCCATTCCGCTCTTAGCGGCAAGAAGCGCCGTGGGATAATCGTAGGCGGTAACCATGGCCAGTTTTTCGCCGCCCTTGCGTGCCATAACGCCAGGGGCGCTCATGGGAGTGTTCAGGGGGCAACCTTTGGGGGAAGATCCGTACGATGTGGGCACATTGAACTCCATCTGTTCATGGAAGCATTTGACGGACTGGCGTTTGCGCATTTGCCGTGGGCACAGTGCAAACGGATTAAGAGAAGGCTCGTCGCCCCAAAGGCTCGCCAGGCAGAAGACTCACTAGGCTGAAGGCTCGCCAGGCAAACAGCTTGTCGCCTGCGCGGCTGAGAAACCAGCCAATGCAGGGCACCCCGCATGCGGGCACCACGGCCGGAAGAAGTTGTCCCAACGAGAGACCGGGCGGACGCGCCGGAAGAAAAATAGCGCAACTGGGGCAGGAAGAAAAGTTCTGAAAAGAGCGGCCTGCCTTCCCGCTCTGGGGCGCAGGCCGCAAGAAAAACATTGGGCGGGGAGCTACATGTCCTGCAGGACCCAAACCACGCGGCCCACAACCTGGGCGTCGGCCTTATCCAGAGACAGGCTCTGCTCCGGATGGTCGGCATTTTCACTGCGCAGGATGAAGCGGTTGTTGCTGGCATCGTAAAAAATACGCTTCAATACAAGGCCTTCGTGCGGCATGTGCAGCCCGTACAATTCGCCGGAACGAATGCGCCTCTGATCGGAATCGATACCCAGATACGCGCCCCGCCGAACAATGGGCTCCATTCCGGAACCGTCCACGCGAATGACGAGAATTGCGGGCTTGTAAAACGTTTCCGGGATATTGAGTTGGCTTACAAAATCAGGCTTCCACTCATCATTGTCCCCGGTAATGCCGGTCATGCTGGAAACGCTGACCACGCGGCCGCGGGAAGCAGACTTGCCGTAGGACGTGGCACTCTCGCCCACGGTCTGCACATAGGATGTGGCTTCGGCCATACCCGGCTTGAGAAACATGGGTTCCACACCTTCTGCAAGCCAGTCGGGGTTCAGCCCATGGCTGCGGTACAGTTTGAGATACCAGTCAGAAGGAACGGAATTGCGGCGTTTGGCGTCGGAGATGCTGGATTGGCGAATGGCCAGAATATTAGCCAGCTCCACCTGCGTACGGGCTCCGGTGGCTTTTTTGATGCGCTCAAGAATTTCATCAAAGTTCATGGGTAGTTCCCCTCTCGGCAACCGATAAACAAGAAAAAGGATAAAGATATTGACCTTGGACTATTTGCTGTGCGATAAGTAATCAGAAAACAAATTTTTTATCTGTAACATACTGAAATTACGAGCCCCCTCATGAGTCAAAATGTTGACCGATTCCATGACGCAAAAAAAGGCGTTCGTCAAGCCAGACTTAAGGCATGGCTGGCCTACCATGGTGTAGGAAATCGCGAACTTGCTGAAAAACTAGGAGTTCATCCGTCCATGATAACCCGGATATTCAAAGGGGAAAGGGCACCTGCCGAACGCATTGCCCAGTTGGTGGACTTGGGCATTCCCAAGTCCCTGCTCCCCGAGCCGAACGGGCGTAAACCGGGCCGTCCGAAGAAAGCGGCAGCAAAAACAGCGGGAAATTCCCAAAGATAATTCGGAAAAATTACAAGCAAAAAAGAAGACCGGAATGAGCCCCGACAACGGTGTACAAAAGTTGCCTAAACGACCGAAAGAAATAAATCAAAAAAAATACCGGAAGCGCCGCAGCGATTCCGGTACTTCGGAAAATTTCACTGCCGCGGAGGTAAAACCTCCGCAGCAGGTAAATATAGAGGCTACAGTTCCTGCAGAACCCAGGAAGCCTTGCCCACGATCTTTTCACCCTTCTGCATCACAGGCATGGTGTTCTCGGGATATTCCGGGTTGTCGGCACGCAGCACGAGCATTTCATTGCCGATATCCAGGAAGATGCGCTTGAGCACAATCCCCTTGCCGGGGACGAACACACCGTAGACATCGCCTTCGCAGATGTCGGTACGCTCGCGGTCCAATCCAACCAGCGCCTTGCGACGGATGCCGGGCTCCATGCTGGAATCGCTGACCTGCACAACCAGAAGGTTGGGACGGTCCTGGCTCTTCTGCACCAGCATCTGGCCCAGGGGCTTTCCGCTCCACTCACCTTCGGCAAGGTCGCCTTCACAGCTGTAGATATTGACCAAACGCCCACCTGCGGGTCCGATTACGGAAGAATCGTTCGCGGAAACGCCGTCTTCATCCGTATCGTCGTAGGCGTAGAGGTTTTTGGGATATTCACCATGGATCAACCATTTGGGGTTCCATCCTTCCTCCATAAAGAGGGAAAGGATCCAAGAGGCCGGAATGCGGCTATTTTTCTTGGCATCGGAAATGCTCGACTGACGGATCCCCAGCTTGTTTGCCAGTTCAACCTGGGTGCGAGCCCTGGCGGCATGGTGGATGCGGGAATAGATATCCGGGAACTTTTCATCGTCCCGCAAGATTTCGAGTGCTTTTGCCATATTATTATCTCCTTGACTATTTGACGGTGGGGGGTACAGACCCCAGCCGTCTTCTAAGTGCCTGAAACGCAAAGCGCATCTGCACCATTTTTATGTATATAGCCTCTTACCGAAGGCCACAATACCTCTTCCGAAAATTATAACGCCTCTTCAAATAAAATAAGGCCGAAAAGTGGCTTTACCGGGGAGAAAAATACTTTTTTGGGAATTCGCCAAGTGAAGAACAGTTTTTCAGGCGGACGAAGTACAGAAAAGTAAAATCGTTATAATATTTGTAACCCCAAAAATTTTTTTTACACACAAATACGGGCAAATCATCTTTAAAAATCTGAGTTATTTTCCAACATCCTGTTTTTGTAACAGAAATTTTGCATACCTCTATAGAAGGAAATATGCAATAAAAAATTTGACTAATTTTAGCAAGAGCATAAAAACTTATGCCTTTTACCGAGGAATACATTAATCCCCTGGAGCAGATAGTTTAGGGTATACATTTGCCGAATTAAAGAAACGTACGTTTTGCCATGGGTTCCAGGGGGCAAAGGAAAAGCGGATAAGCCTGCGGCAAAAAATAAATTTCCTTTTTTTCGGTTTCGGAATGCTCTGGTATAAAATGCATTTGGAAGTTATAAGAGCAGACTATCTGGAGGGTCGATGGCTTCCAAGGCACCAAAATTCCAAAATAAAAAAACATGTTCCAAGACCGAACAGGCCCCTTCCGACCGAACCGTCGGCCTTGTGTACAAAGCCAAAAAAGAATGGGAGCTGACGGTCGACGCTCTCCCGGACCTCATTGCCCTTTTGGATGCGGACCTGCACATCGTCCGGGTGAACAAATCGCTGGCCTCACGGCTGGATGTAACTCCGGCCCAGGCAGTGGGCATGGAATTCACACGCATCGTTCCCGCCTGTCCCGAGCCGGCCGCATTTGAGAACGAACAGGCCGGGCTCAAAGAACATCATCTTTTCGACGAAGAGCTGGGAGGCCATTTCGAGGTTACCTGTTCCCCGGTCTTCAACGAAAATACGTTGGAATACATCGTGTTTATCGGCCGGGACGTCAATGAGCGGTATAGGCTGAAACGCATGAAAAGCGATCTTATTTCCATTGTCAGCCACGAACTGCGAACCCCGCTGACAGCCATACAGGGTGCGCTGGGTCTTCTCAAGGGCGGAGCCTTGGGTGAAATCCCCAAAAATATCGCCGCCATCGTGCAAATTGCCTATCACAATACCGAACGGCTCATCCGCCTGGTCAACGACCTGCTCGACATCAAGAAAATAGAGGAAGGGCAGTTGCGCCTGAACCTTGCCCCCGTGGACATGACGCCTCTGGTCCGGCACAGCGTGGAGGAGATGACTCCGTTCGCCGAAAAATTCGGCATCCGCCTGCGCTTCGCAGACCCCATGGAAAAGACATTGGTCTACGCCGACGCGGACAAGTTGGTGCAGGTTCTTACCAACCTTCTTTCCAATGCCATCAAATTTTCGCCCCGCGACGATGTGGTGACGGTCTCCGTATACCACATTGAGGGAACCATACGTGTTTCCGTTGCCGACAACGGGCCGGGCATTCCAGAATCGTTCCGCGACTATGTCTTTGACCAGTTTTCCCAGGCGGAATCCGTCAAAAACCGCGGCGTGAACAGTTCCGGCCTGGGCCTGTCCATTGCCAAGGCCATTGTGGAAAAACACGGCGGCCGCATTCATTTCACCACGTCCACGGGCAAGGGCACGACCTTTCATGTGGACCTCAAGGCCATGGAATAGCCTCTCCCGCACGCGTTTCCCTCAGCACCGACACAGACGACAAGGCCCTGCTCGGCGGTCTGCTCCTGGGTATTGCCGGATGGTCCAGCCAGCCCGATAAAATCGTCATCACGGCCAACGGGCCGGACACGCCCCTATGCCCCGCCCTTTGCCGATAACCGCTTCTTCATCAACCGCCTGAAGCCCAACCAGAGGTTTACCGAGAGCAAACACCGCGGCATCAGCACCTGTTCCGGCAACATGGTTCTGTCGCTCGACTGCGACATCCGCCTCTCCCCAGGCAGACACGTATCCCATATAATGTGAATTTATTCACAACGCTTAATCGGAAAACTTCATTTTTCTTTGCCTTTTTCAGCCCGCTATGTGAAAATCATGGCATAGATTAGAATATAATTCCTTCCACCTTGAAACAATGCTATCGAACCCCACTGAATGAAGTCCGGTGTGCTCTTTGAAGTCTCAGCCAATACCCCGAAATCGGAGGACAAAACAATGCAGATCAATATCCGCATGAAAATAGGCATCCCTCTCACGCTCACTGTCGCTCTTCTGGGAATGCTGAGCTTCTTCTTCATGTGGAACCAATTTTCCACGCTCAAGGACTCGAACATCAAGGACATACTCCTTGGAAAGCAGGCCAAGGTATACGAATCCCTGGATTTCGCCTCGACTTTCGCCAGGGACATGGCCGCCCTCTTCAGCCGCATGCCAGAGGTTATTTCGGCCTACCAGACGGCCCTCAGCGGCGACATCAATGATGAGAACTCCCCGCAGAGCCAGGCGGCCAGGGAACATCTGCGAACCGCCCTGGCTGAAGTCCTGACCGGCTATGAAAATATAACCGGAAAGAAATTCCAGCTGCATTTCCATCTGAGCAACGGCCGCAGTCTGGTCCGACTCTGGCGGGAAAAGCAGGCCAAACGCAACGGAACCTGGCTGGATATTTCCGACGATCTCTCCTCCTTTCGCCAGACCGTGTTGGACGTCAACAGAACAGGCAACGCCGTACAGGGGATCGAGTTGGGCAGGGGCGGCTTCGTCATCCGCGGCCTGGCTCCCATCAAGACGGCAACGGGCAAGCAGCTCGGCTCCGTGGAAGTGCTCATCAATTTCGCCCCCATTATCCAGGCTGGCGGCACGGGAGAGAATCAACAGATCCTGCTGTACATGAATGCGGACAAGCTGAAGATAACCACCCGGCTTCAGGACAAGGAAAAATACCCCATGTTCGGGCAGAAGTTCGTGCTGGTTTCGGGGCAGAAAAACAAAGCCCTGCGTGAAATGTTCACCCCGGATTTTCTTGAACAGGGCCGCAACGCCTTTACCAGCAAGGAAGTCGGCAATACCGCCCTCTCCGCCTTTCCCATCCTCGATTACCGGGGCAAACAGATCGGCGTCATGGTCTATGCCACCAACATCGCCCAACAGACGGCCATCATCGACCACGCCGTGTGGGCGCTCGGCATCCTGCTCCTGTCCATTCTTCTGCTGCCGGGCATCATCGGCAACCTGGTGATCTATCGTTTCGTCATCCGCCCGGTACAGCGCATCATGGACAAGATTCTGGACATTGCCGAAGACCGGGCCGACCTGAGCGACCGCCTGGACGATTCCCAAAAAGACGAACTGGGGGCCCTCTCCCGCCGCTTCAACCAGCTTATGGACAAGATACGACACCTGCTGGACGAGGCTCAGGGGTATGTGAACATGCTCAATGCCGTGCCCGATCCCATCTTTGCCGTGGACAAGGACTGGAACGTCACCACGGCAAACGAGGCGACCCAGACCATGCTGGGCACGGATATGGACAACATAAAGGGCCATCGCTGCATGGCGCTTATGCAGACCGAAGCCTGCGAAACAGATAATTGTCCCATTGCCAAGGCTCGGGAAAAGGAAGGGTATGTCCAGGCGGAAGTCATCGACATGAGCCGCGGCGGAAAACAGCTTTTCGTCCAGCCCATCGGCAACGTCATCCGCAACAGCCAGGGAGAAATCGTCGGCTATGTGGAAATAGCCCGCGACGTGACCGACCTGGTCATCAAGGAAAAGGAAATCGCCGCCAACATGCAGCGGGTGGAGAACATCAACGTCCAGACCGGAAAAGCCGCCACACAGATAGCCCAGACCTCCGAAGAACTGACCGAACAATTCGGCATCATTACCCAGGGAGCCTCGGAACAGAGGGAGCGGGCCGGGGAAACAGCCACCGCCATGGAGGAAATGAACGCCACGGTGCTGGAAGTTGCCCGCAACTCCGGGCGGGCAGCCAATGAGGCCGATACGGCCAAGAACAAGGCCCTGGAAGGTGCGGACATCGTTGCCAAATCCGTCGATTCCATCAATCAGGTGCAGGAACGCGCCCTGAAGATGAAGGAAAACATGGATCAGCTCGGCAAACAGGCCGACGAAATCGGCCAGGTCATCAACGTCATCACCGATATTGCCGACCAGACCAACCTCCTGGCCCTGAATGCGGCCATTGAAGCGGCCAGGGCTGGCGACGCCGGACGCGGATTCGCCGTTGTGGCCGACGAAGTGCGCAAGCTGGCCGAAAAGACCATGCATGCCACCAAGGAAGTAAGTACTGCCATCACGGGGATTCAGCAGGGGGCCAACCTAAATATTGAAAACGTGGACAAGACAACGGAACTGGTTACCGAAGCCGCAAAGTTGAGCGAGCTTTCCGGCCAGGCGCTGCGGGAAATAGTCGAGCTCATCGTGCGCACCAGCGATCAGGTGCAGTCCATTGCCGCAGCAGCCGAACAGCAGTCGGCAGCCAGCGAGGAGATCAACCAGGCCATCATGGACGTTACCCGCATTTCCGACGAAACATCGGAAAACATCGGCAGCTCCAGCCGGGCCGTCATGGACCTTTCCGAACTGGCCGAAAGCCTGCGCAATCTGGCTGGAAGCTGAGCAAGGAAAACGCAGCAGAAACATCAGAGTCAGCGTCGTCTGCAGAAAATAAAAAGGGAGGACCGTATCCGCACACACTGGCGCGGATGCGGTCCTCCCGTTGGGTTCAGCTGTTGCCCGCAAAGTTCAGGCAGATAACCCCGGCAATGATGATCAGGAGGGAAAAGGCTTTGAACATGGTGATGGTTTCGCCCAAAAAGATGCAGGAAAGCGAAACCACGCTGACAATGCCCACGCCCGACCAGATGGCATAGGCCACGCCCACGTCGATTTTCCGAACGGCCACGGACATGCTTGCAAACGATATCCCGTAGAAGACGAAGATCAGAATGCTGGGCAAAAGCCTGGAAAATCCGTTCGAGAACTTCATGCACATGGTCCCGCACACCTCGAAGGCGATGGCCGTGTACAGCAGCAACCAGTATTTAAGCATATCCCTCCACTTGTCCCGGTATCAGGGAAGATTACTCACCGCCGCATTCATAGCAAATCTATGCTCCTTGAACGCCAGGGTAAAGAAAACTCCTACGGACATCAGCAGGCCCGGCCATACCGGGTCCACGGCCAGCAGCGGATTGAGCGGAAAAAGCGCCTGCCCCACATACCATGCCACCACCACGACAAGCGACAGCGTCATGCTCCAAAAGGCGGCCCGTGCGGAAGCCCACTTCCACAGGAAGACACCTACGGTGGGAACGAACAGCCCTGCCGAGTTCACGGTGAAGGTCATTATGAGCAAGGCCATGATGTCCTTGGAGTACCAGCCTATCAGCGCCCCCGTAATGCCCACCACAAAGGAACTCACCATGCTCAGGCGCAGAATCCTCTTCTGGGGAGCGTTCGGATTGATGTAGCGATGGTAGATATCGCGGGTCAGATTGGCCGAGGCGCACAGAATGCAGGTATCGGCCGTAGACATGATGGCGGAAAGAATGGCCACCAGAATAAGCCCCTTCAGCCCCACGGGGAACAACTTGATGATCAGCGTGACCAGGGCGGTTGTTCCTCCGGCGGCGTTCGGAAACAGCACCTTGGAACTCATGCCCAGAAAACAGATGGACCCGGAAACCACCAGCACAAAAAAGGCGGCCAGCAGAGTGCCGTTACGCGCGCTGCGCTCCGACTTGGCGGCATAGCACCGGGTGTAGCCGTCCATGGAGGTGAAAAACGTCAGCACCATGCTGATGAACATGGCGGCAATGGTGCCCCAGCCCCAGGTGCCCATCTGAAAATACGAATCCGGGAGTTCCGTGGTCAGCCGCGAAAATCCGCCCAGGTCGTTCAGCGTGAGGGGAACGGCCACGACGGTCAGGCCCAGAATCATCAGCAGGGCCTGGAACCTGTCGGTCCGCTCCACGGCAAAAAAACCGCCCACCGAGGTGTAGAGAATGGTCACGGACGTGGCCACCACAAAAGCCAGCCCCAGCCCCAGCCCGGTTATGGAATTGATGATGTGCGCCGCGCCCAGCAACTGGCTGGCCGTATAGCCTATGTAGGCAAGGATGGTGGTGACGGTGCTGACGATCCGGGTACGCGAATCATAGCGTTGTTCGATAAGGTCGGGGTAGGTGATGTGGCTGTATTTGTCGCCGAGCCGCTTGATACGCCCGGCAAAGGTGAGACCGAAAATGATGAAACCGCAGAACATGCTCAGCGGATACCACAGAAAGGTGATGCCCATGCTGAACGATTTTTCCGCGCTGCCCATGATGGCCGCGCCGCCGACCCACGAGGACATCCATAAGGCCATCAGCGACAGAGCCCCCTGCGACCTGCCGCCCACGTAGTAATCTTCCGCCCCTGTGTGCTTCTTGTTTCCTCTGTACCCAATGAAGAGCAAGGCACAGAAATAAGCAACCAGAACGGCGTAATCAACAAACTGCATCGCGTTCTCCTTCCGTTTCCCCGCCCAAAAAGCGAGGCTTTTTTACCCAGAGTTGGAGGGCTAGCCGTTTGTAAGCAATGGATACAGGGGCGGACCGCATAAGGACCAGGTAAACGTCGGACAAACACGCCATGCGATGGGCCCGGAAGACATTGCAAACAATTCAACTAGGGGAGGACACACCCGTGCGGGCGCGCCCTCCCCGAATTCTTATTTTGACAAAACAACCAAGGCGTCTGCGGCGCACACGCCTTTGCCACGCTCGTAAACAAAGACCGGATTGAGATCCAACTCTTCCAGCGTGTCCCTGTGGTCCGCGGCAAACTCGGAAACACTGGCGATCAGATCGGCCAGGGCTTCCATGTCCAGCACCGCTCCCCCCCTGTAGCCGGTGAACAGCGGCAGGGATTTCAGGCTGCGGATCATGGCCAGGGCTTCGTCCCGGCTTACGGGCGCAGGCAGCATGGCCGTGTCTTTGAAGACTTCCACGAACACGCCCCCCAGCCCGCACAAGATGCAGGGGCCGAACTGCGGGTCCTTGGAAACCCCAAGGATGACTTCCATGCCAGGTTCCAGCATGCGCTGCACAAACACGCCGTCCACCTTGGCCTTGGGCGCATTGGTGCGGGCGTTGTCCATTATCTCGGCATAGGCTGCACGGACGGCCGGGGCGTCGTTCAGGTGCAGCTTGACGCCGCCCATGTCCGACTTGTGACCGATATCCGCCGAGGCCACCTTGAGCACCACGGGATACCCGACCTCTTCGGCCAGGGCTGCGGCCTGTTCCGGGTCTTCGGCCAGTCCGCCCTTGGGCAGGGGAATGCCGTAGCCGGAGAGCAGACACATGCTTTCAAACTCGGAAAGCGTCTGGCGCGTGGTCGACGTGTCCTCGGATTTCATGGGAACTGCGGCATCCAGGGTATGTGCGGAAGGATCGTATTCCACAAACCGCTTCAGATGGCCCAGTACACGGAAGGCATACGCAGGAGGAGGCAGAATCGGTACGCCAAGCGAAGCCAACCTGTCCAGATATTTCGGGTTGCGGCTGTTTTCCACAAAGGGAAGCATGGCCATGGGCTTGGCGTGTCCGTCCCGCACCACCTTTTCGATGCCGTCGGCCATGTAGTGGATGGCCGGGTCGGCAATTTCGTGCAGCAGGGTGTAGCCCAGCACCACCATGCCCACTTCCGGGTCGTCCATCACTGCCTGCACTGTCGCGGCATAGGCGTCGGCGTCATAGGAAATGGTGGCCGTGGAATCCAGCGGATTGGCCGGGCTGGCGTACTCGGGAAGAATCTCCCGCAGCTTGGCCAGGGTTTCCGGCGTAAAATCGGGATAGGCAATGCCGTGCAGCTCGCCCATGTCCGCGCAGATGCCGGTTTCCCCGCCGGAAAGGCTGATGGAGGCGAAGCCGCTTTTCTCCGGCAGGTGCGGCAGGGTGGAAAAAAGCACGGTGGTTGCCAGCAGTTCTTCAAGGTCGTTGACGCGGATGACGCCGAACTTGTCGAACACGGCATCGTAAATGCGGTCGGCACCGGACAGGCTGCCCGTATGCGAAGCCGCCACACGGCTGCCCTTTTCACTGCGTCCCACCTTGAGCACCACTACGGGCTTGCGGGCCAGAGCCGCCTTTTTAAGGCAGTTCAGGAACCTGCGGGGCCGGGTCACGCCTTCCAGATACAGGCCGACCACCTTGGTTTCCTCGTCGTCCACCAAATAGTCCAGGTAGTCTTCCATGCTCACGACGCTGCTGTTGCCCGACGAGATGGAATAGGAAAAACGCATGTTGGGGCTGTCCATGAGGGACAGGCACAGCTGCCCGCTCTGCGAGACAATGCCCACTCCGCCCTTGCGGTCGCGCTTGTCCGAGATGAAGGCAAAGGCGGACACGCCGTCTGCGTAGTTCATGAACCCGGCGCAGTTGGGGCCCATCAGGGCCATGCCCAGTTCACGGCACAGGGCCTTCAGATCTTCCTCGGCCTTGCGCCCTTCGGGCGTGCCGACTTCGGAATATCCGCTGGCATAGACCACGGCTGCCCGCGCACCCTTGGCGTGGGCCTGGCGGAGCAGCGTTTCCACGGTCTTCTGCGGGGTGCAGATAACGACCATGTCGATCTCTTCCGGCAGATCGGCCAGCGAGGGGTAGCATGGCCTGTCAAAGACGCGGTCACGCTTGGGGTTGACGAAATACACGCCCTCGCCCGTGCTGTAGTCCAGCACGTTGCGGCAGGTATCTCCGCCAAAACCCTCTTTTTCACTGGCCCCCACAACCGCCATGGCACGCGGGGAAAGAAGTTTTTTCAGATCCATGGCCTATCCTTTGCTGGCCGCTTCCGCACCTTGCAGAAAGCAGGCGCGGTTGAGCGGATTGTTGCGTCCCTTGGCCTCGAAGTAGGCGTCGATGCCGTCCGCGAACTCTTGCACGGGGAAAAGCTTGCTGGCTGCAATGGCCGCACCCAGCATGGCGATGTTCGCGCCGCGCGGGTTTTTCAGGTCGGCAGCCAGCGCCGTGGCCGGAACCTCCACCTTGACGATGTCGTCACGCAGGCCGGAACAATCCACCATGGTGGAGTTGGCAATGACGAAACCGCCCGGAGAAACCAGTTCCTGCATGGTGTCCGCGGAATCCTGGTTCATGGTGATGAGCACGTTGGGCGCATCGAAAAACGGATTGAGAATTTCGTTGTCGCTGATGCGCAGGCGGCAGCTTGCGGTTCCGCCGCGCATTTCCGAACCATAGGAGGGAACCCAGGTGACGCGCTTGCCTCCGCTTACGCTCACCTCGGCCAGGACCAGCCCGGCGGTGAGAACGCCCTGGCCGCCGAATCCGGCGCAGATGATACTAAGCATCGACTTTCTCTCCTGCTTTGATGAATTCACCCGTGGGGTAAAAGGACTTCACGTTGTCCTTGATATGGTCCAAAGCACCCTGCATGGACATCTTCCAGTTGGTCGGACAGGGCGAGAGAATCTCGACCAGGGAGTAGCCTCCCCCTTGCAGCTGGGTGTTCACGGCGGTCTTGATGTATTTTTTCAGCTTGATGATTTCCCCGGGCGAGGCCACGCAGCCGCGTGCCAGATAGCCAATGGGAAGGCTCTTCATATGATTGATGATGTTCACCGGCTGTCCGGCAAGACCGGCATCCTTGCCATTGGGCGAGGTGGTCGTACGCTGTCCCGGCAGGCTGGTGGGGGCCATCTGGCCTCCGGTCATGCCGAAGATGCCGTTGTTCACGATGATGGCGGTGATGTTTTCGTTGCGAATGGCCGCGTACATGGTTTCGGAAAAACCAATGGACAGGCTGTCGCCGTCGCCCTGATAGGTGAAGACGAAGTTCTCGGGGCGCACGCGCTTGATGCCGCAGGCCACGGCTGCCGCACGTCCGTGCGGTGCCTGAACCCAGTCCACGCCAAAGGTGTCCATCATCAGACAGGCACAGCCAACGGCCAGGGAGCCGACGGCAATGTCGTCCAGTTGCATTTCTTCCAGGACCTCGGCCAGCACCCTGTTGATGATGCCGTGGCCGCAGCCCGGACAGAACTTGTTATCCTCGACCAACAAGCCGGGTATTCTTTTTTCAGCCATGAGTAATACCTCCTAGCTGTTTAAAATCGTTGCAGCGGCGTCCACAATGGTCTGGGACGAAGGAATCTTCATTCCGCCGAGGAAGTGGTGGACCGGTGTCTTCATCTCCACCGCAAGCTCCACGTCGTCCCGCATTTTGGGCAGGGCGCTCAATTCCACGGTCAGGTATCCACGCACATCCGGATTGACTTCGGCAAAGGCCTTTACCGGAAAGGGCCAAACCGTGATGGGACGCACAAGGCCGAGCTTCAGCCCCTGTTCGCGGGCCATTTCCACGGCTTCCTTGCAGATGCGGGAGCTGATGCCGTAGGCAACCAGAACCACGTCCGCATCTTCCACGCGCACGGATTCCCAACGCTGCTCGCTTTCCTGCATGCGGTCGTATTTGGCCTTGATGTAGGCGTCGAAGTCCTTGATGTAGTACATGGTGGAGGTGACCCGCTTGAAAGCCCCTCCATGTTTGCCGCGCACGGCCCAGTCATGGTCCGGGTTGCAGGTACGGGGCTCGGGCAGTTGCACCGGCTCCATCATCGAGGCAATGGAGGCGTCGGACAGAATAAGGCAGGGGTTGCGGTATTCCTCGGCCTTGTCAAAGGCGTCCACAACCAGATCCACCGACTCCTGCACCGAGGCGGGAGCGTAGGCGATCATGCGGTAGTCACCGTGTCCGCCGCCGCGCGTAGCCACAAAGTAATCGCTCTGGGCCTGAAAAATATCTCCCAGACCTGTGCCGTAGCGCTGCACGTCCACGAACACGGCGGGAAGCTCGGCCGAGGCGATATAGGAAATGCCTTCCTGCAACAGGCTGAAGCCAGGGCCGGACGAGCTGGTCATGGCCCTGTGCCCGGCGGCTGCCGCGCCATAGACCATGTTCACACCGGCCAGTTCGGATTCGGCCTGCACAAAGGTGCCGCCGGCGGCGGGGAGATGCGCGGAAAGATATTCCGGGATCTCGCTCTGGGGGGTAATGGGATAGCCGCCGAAAAAGGTCATCCCGGCACGGATTGCGGCCTCTGCCAACGCATGGTTTCCCTTCATGAGCTTATACGCCATCGTGACCCACCTCGACGATTTCATAAACGTAGTCCGGACAGACAGTGTAGCAAGTACCACATGTGGTACATTTCTCCCTGTCTATCATCATGGTATTGTAGCCTTTTGCATTCACTTCATCCGAAATGGAAATAGCTTCCACCGGACATGCAATGCTGCAATACAGGCATCCCTTGCACCGTTCAGTATGTTGAACGACTTGTCTCTGCTTCTTACTGCTCAAAATGACCTCCTATGCCATCTCATTATACATAAGATGATGCGTTGAATTCCCCAAAGATATATACGCACGAGACGGCTTTATTCTCACCATTGCTTCGGAACTACCCAGCGATATGTCGAACCGTCAACGAAGAGTGAAAACATTTTAAAAGGTCGCATATGCGAACGCACAGGAAGAGCAAAAAAAAAATTCCGTTATTTCTCCTATTTTGGCTAAACCGAACCAACACAGCGAGGATGGAGAATGCTCGACGAACTGTGGACACAACAGTCGACAATCAATAAATGCCCGGCTCCCAACTAAAAGCGGGCAACAACGATTCCAGTATGTGAAGGAGATGTCATGGCAGAGAACAAACCCTACATTCTTGTGGAATGGAACGACACCGAAACAGACGCAAAAGGCTGGTTGTGCGCCTATAACTTTGTAAACAACTATTGCGGCGGCGGAACCCGCATGCACCCCACCGTCACCGCAGAAGAAGTCGTCCGCCTGGCTACGGCCATGGGCTACAAGTACAAGGCCTGTGAATCTACCACCACGGGTGGTTGCAAGGGCGGTATCGCATACGATTACAAGGCCCCCGACGCCAAAGACGTTCTGCGCCGCTATCTCAAGGCCATGGCTCCCTACATCAACGCTGGCGTATCCATCGGCGGCGACCTGGGCGTGGATTACGGCGACGTGCTGGAAATTCTCGACGAAATCGGCATCGGCCTGCCCCAAACCCAGGCCATGCGCAACGATCCCGAACAGCAAAAACGCATCAAAGACCACGACGACGTCTGCAACATGACCTACGACGGTTTCCTGATGTACGACATGATCACCGGTTACGGCGTTGCTGCCGGACTGGACGAAGCATGGAAGTTCAAGGGCGGCAAGGAAGGCGCACGCGTGGTCCTGCAGGGCTTTGGTTGTGCGGGTGCAAGCCTGGCCAACTGCCTGGACAACTGGGGCTACAAGGTTGTGGGCATTGCCGACGCCAACTGCCTGGTGACCTGCCAGGACGGCCTGGATGTGAAAAAGCTCATCAAGACCCGCAAGCCCAAGGGCGAAATGGATCCTTCGGCCTTTGAATCCAACTACGAAGTCCGTTCCAACAGCGAATGGCTCGACGTGGACTGCGACATCCTGATTCCCGCCGCGCTGGAAGACGTCATCAACAAGGACAACGTGGACAGGATCAAGGCCAGCCTGATCGTGGAAGCCGCCAACATCCCGGTAACTCCAGAAGCCGACAAGGTGCTGGCGGAAAAGGGCATTGACGTGTGCGTGGATTTCATCACCAACATGGGTGGCATCCGCATCTACGAAGTGGTCGTCTTCGGTCTGGTAAAACCCGAGCCCAAGGCGATTGCGGACGATACAATGAACATCATCCGCAAACAGACCCGCAGGGTCTTTGAAGAAGCCGCCAAGTCCGGCAAAACAACCCGGCAGATTGCCCGGGAACTGTTTGCCCCAGACAAGTCCGGCTTCCCCGATATGCCCAAGATCTAGGCCCGAAAGCCGCCGTGCCCCGCGCACGGCGGCTTTTCCGATCCGGCTTTCGCCTTCTATGGAGGATGGGCGAAGGACCGGCAACCACGCATCGGGTCGCGCAACCCGGAGGAGATTTACATGAACCCAGCCGTCCGTAAGTATCTCAGCATCCTGGCCCTGTCCTTTGCAGGAGGGTCCATCTACACGCTGCCCTACATCAAGTACGTATTTTACGACACGCAGATCGAGGTCATGGGCATCAGCAACACGCAATCCGGTTTTCTGCTCAGCATGTACGCCCTTGGCTGTATTCTCTCGTACATCCCCGGTGGCCTCATCACAGACAAAATTTCCCCACGCAAATCCATTGCAGTATCCCTGTTCGGCACCGCGGTCCTCGGCATGGCTTATGGCTTGACCTTTTCCTACACCCTGTCCCTGGGCATCTGGTTCCTCTTCGCCCTCACAACCGCTTTCGTCTTCTGGACCTCGCTCATGAAAGCCATCGGCATGGCCGGTGACAGCGACGAACAGGCCCGCCTGTACGGACTGTACTATGCAGGCAACGGCATTGCCGCCGCCATCATCAACAGCCTGGCGCTGAAGGCCTTCACCTGGGGCTCCACCCCGCGCGAAAGCCTGTTCTATGCGGTCGCCATCATGTCCGCCAGCATGGTTCTCTCCGGCGTCCTCATCCTGATGTTTCTCAAGGAAGGCAAAACCGAAAGCGCGGCAGAGGACAAATTCGACTTCAGCGTGGTCAAGGACATCACCAAGAACCCCATGGTCTGGTGTTTTTCGCTGATCGTCTTCTCGGGCTACGCCATTTACTCCAGCACCAGCTACTTCACCCCCTACCTGACCAACGTGGTGGGACTTTCGGTTGAAGAATCCGGTGCCTACTCCATCGTCCGCAGCTACCTGTTCTACCTGCTGGCACCGTTCGGCGGCTACCTGGCCGACAGAATCTTCCATTCCACGGCCAAACTCTTCCTGGCCCTGTTCGCCATGCTGGCGGTGATCATCGGCGGCGTACTCTACCTGCCCGAAACCATGTCCATTACCGCCATCAGCCTGTACACCCTGCTGCCAGGAGCCCTCGGCCTGATGCTTTACGGCCTGGTCTTCTCCGTGGTGCGTGAAGCAGGTATCCCGCTGAAGGTGGCCGGAACCGCCATCGGTATAGCCTCCATCATCGGCTACACGCCGGACTTCTTCTTCTCCGCCATGTTCGGCAGCTGGCTAGACGCTTACGGAAACCAGAAAGGGTATGCCATGATCTTCACCTTTCTGGCAGCCATTGCCGTGCTGGGCGCCGTCATGTCCCTGATCATCGTCAAAAAGGGACAGCGCGATAATAACATGGCAGCAAACAACGCATAACAACCCACTCCCGGGGAGCCGTATGTACGGCTCCCTTCGCGGCTGTCCGCCCTTTTGTTCAGCTGCGGATCTCTTTGGGTCTCCCACTTTCGGGCCACCGTCATCCCTCGGTGGCCCGAAAAAAATTGACAACACCAGCAAGACGCCGCACCATCCCCCTATGAAGATCAATCGTACCGTTCAACGGGCGCTTCAGGTGCTGAACCTGGTAGCCAACTCCCCCAAAGGCTACCGTCTCTCCGAACTCGTCTCCGAACTCGAAATCCCCAAAACAAGCCTTTTCGATATCGTCTCCACCCTCACGGCCATGAATTATCTGAGGGAACACGACAAACGCTTCTTCATCGGCATCCAGGCCAAAGAGACAGGCGACCGCTACGGCAAAATGCAGGACCTCTGCGATGTGGCCGAGCCGATCCTCGTGGCCGCCTCGGAACGCTACAACTCCTCCGTGGCGCTGGTCCGCATAGCCCGGGATCACCTGGACTACTTTTACCAGTACCACCCCAAGGATGCAGTCATGGTCGCCAGGCAGTCCAGCCCGTACAACATCATGCATGCCTCGGCCACGGGCAAGATTCTGCTGGCCTTCGCGCCCGAGGAACAACGGGAACAGCTGCTTGGGGAGATCGTGCTGCACAAATTCACGGACCGCACCCTGAGCACGCTCGAAGACGTGCGCAACGAATTGAAACAAGTGGAAAAACAAGGCTTTGCCCTGGACAACCGCGAATACCACTACCTGCTGCAATGCGTGTCCGCGCCCATCATCCATCACGACCAGGTCATTGCCGCCCTGTCCTTCTCGGGGCTGAATCTCTACAACGACAATCCCCAGGAAATGATCGAACACGTCCGGCACACAGCCGCGGAAGTCTCCGAAGCCTACGCCCGGGCCTAGAGCCTTCCCGGAAACGGGCAGCCGTTACAACGCAGGAAGGGAGCCTCTTCATAAAAGGCTCCCAGGCTGCTGACAAAGGCACGATAGCGTCGTTGTTTCAAAAAACTCAAACCCTTGCGTATCTGAAAATACGCGTCGGTCTTGAGTTTTTTTTACGACGGTGAGTCTTGTGGCTCTCGTACCTTTTTGAGCAGCCTGCCGGATTGGACTTTGTAATCAATCTGGGGAGCCTTTTCATAAACCAGACTTTGCAATGCAAAAAACAAAAGAAATCCGGCGGAAAACCAACCAGGAAGTTTTCCGCCGGAGAGGGTAGGGATGCTTCAGTATTAATGAAGCAAATTGGGGAGAAACGTAATGATCGGCGGACACAAGGTCAGCACAAGCAAAACCGCAATCAAGGCATACAGATACGGCAGCGAGGCCTTCATGACCTTTTCGAGGGGAACCTTGGTGATGGCGCTGGCAACAAAGAGGTCCAGTCCAACAGGCGGCGTAATGCAGCCCAGGGCCAGGTTGATGACCATGAGCACCCCGAAGAACAGCGGATCGATTCCGAGCTGGACCGCGACCGGCAGGAAGATGGGCGTCAGGATGACCACGGCGGCCGAGGCGTTGATCAGCGTACCGATGACCAGCAGGAGCACGTTCATCACCAGCAGAAAAAGCAGCGGAGAATCCGTAAGAGAAACAACGTAGGCCCCGATGTGATGGGGAATCTCCAGGTTGGTCAGCATCCAGCCAAAGACCTTGGCCGCACCGACGATGAACATGATCAGCGTGGTACCGATGACCGCTTTGAAGATGATTTCCGGAAAATCCTTGATCTTGAGTTCCTTGTAGATGAACAGCCCCACGAAGATTCCGTAGACGGCGGCCACTGCCGCGGCCTCGGTGGGTGTGAATATCCCGCCGTAGATGCCCCCGATGATGATGACCGGAGTCATCAGCGCCCAGAAGGATTCCTTGAACGTGACAAACAATCTTGTGGCGGAAAAGGCCCCTTCGGCCGGGATGCCCTCTTTCTTGGCAATGGCCCAGCTGACGATGCACATGCTGAGTCCCATGAGCAGGCCGGGAACAATACCGCCCACAAAGAGATCGCCAATGGACGCACCGGCAATGACGCCGAAGACGACCAGGGTGATGGAGGGCGGAATGACGATACCCACGGTGCCGCCTGCGGCAACAATGCCCGTGGCCAGTTCGCGGCGGTAGCCCTTACGCTCCATCTCGTTGACCATGGTGGAACCGATGGCCGCGGTGGTGGCTGCGGAAGAGCCGGAAATGGCCGCGAAGAACATGCCCGAAACAGCCACGGCCTGGGCCAGTCCGCCCGTGAACGAGCCGACCATGGCCTGGGCGAAGTTGACGAGACGTTTGGTCACCCCGCCTGCGGACATGAAGGTCCCGGCAAGCATGAAGAACGGCACTGCCATGAAGGAAAAAGAATCCACGCCCGAGTACATGGTCTGAGTGATCATGACCTGGGGCATGTTGAGATATTGAAAAAGTATGATGGAAACCGACAGTCCCAGGGCAAAGGCCACGGGAACGCCGAGAAAAGTCATGCACAGGAACGACCCCAAAAGTACGCCTTCCATGTTCCCCTCCTATTTTTCGTGTCGGACCGGTTCGGCATTGGCCAGACTGCCCATAGCGTCGGAAACCACGGGATTCCCCTTCCGCTTTATTTCCCGCATCTCACGGAAAACCTTCATGGTATCCCTTCCCAAATACAAAAGCATTAGCACGGCGCTGACCGGAATAATCACGTACACGGCGCTCATGCTGATTCCGAGGCCCGGGGCCGTCTGAAATGTCATGACCCTGGTCATTTTTGCGCCCTGAATAAGAAGAAGAAGGATGAACGCGCAGCTGCACAGGTTGATGAACAATTGCAGGGCAATGCCCGACATGCGTCCTTCGAGTTTGCTCGGCAACAGGCGTACCGCCAGGTGGCCGCCTTGGCCCATAAGCAGGGCGGAACCGAGAAACACCACCCAGACGAACAGGAACCGGGCAAGTTCCTCCGACCATTCAAAGGTGTACCCAAAGAAATATCTGGTGATGACCTGCATGAAGATAAGCAGCAGCATCACCCCCATTGCCACAACAGAAACCCAGTAAAGAACCTTTTTCAGGCTGTTGAAGAGTCTTTCCATGCCGCGCCCTCCCGGGATGAGGCTGGCCCGGCCGTGTGGCCGGGCCGGTAGAAATTATTCCTTAAGCGCCTCGACCTTGTCGATGTTGTCCTGGCCGACAATGGGAGCGAAGATTTTATACACAGGCTTGGTGGCTTCCATGAACGCGTCGCGGTCCACTTCGATGACCTCGATCTTGCCGGTCGCCTTGATCTTGTCCCAGTATTCCTGGTCCTTTTTCGTGGAAAGATCGCGCTGCCAAGCAATGGCTTCCTTGGCGGAATCCTGGATGATCTTCTGCTGTTTCGGTGTCAGACGCGACCACGAGGCCATGGACATGACCAGTGGTTCGGGAGCGTAGGCGTGGGCGGTAAGGGAGGCGTACTTCTGTACTTCGAAGAAACGCTTGGTCCAGATGTGGGCGCTGGGGTTTTCCTGGCCGTCCACGGTCCCCTGCTGCATGGCGGAGTAGAGTTCGCCAAAAGCCATGGGCGTGGGAGATGCGCCAAGAGCCTTCATCATTTCAATGTAGATCTTGTTGGTCATCACACGGATTTTAAGCCCCTCCATGTCTGCGGGGGTCTTGACCGGACGCACGTTGTTGGTGATGTGGCGGATGCCGTTCTCCATGTAGCCGAGCAGCTTTATGCCCTTGGATTCCAGGGGAACGCCCAGTTCCATGCCCACGCTGTCCAGAGACTTGTAGGCATGCTTTCTGTCTTTGAAGAGAAACGGCAGGTCGAAAAGTGAAATTTGCGGCTGAAACTGCCCGAGAACAGCCGTGCCCACCAGAGCGAGGTCGACGGTTCCGTAGATGAGGCCTTCGATAAGGTCTTTCTGTCCGCCCAGCTGGGAGGAAGGAAACACCCGAACTTCCATCTCTCCGCCGGATTTCTGGGCCACAATCTCGGCAAATTTTTCGGCTCCCTGTCCATAGGGGTGAACCGGTTCGGCAATATGGCCGAGTTTGAGCACAACATTGCCCGCAAAGGCAGGGACCGAAAGACAGACGACCATAAAGGCTACAACAAGAACCTTGGCGAAACGAATCATATCTCCTC
This sequence comes from Desulfovibrio sp. 7SRBS1, assembly GCF_049723905.1. Taxonomy (NCBI): domain Bacteria; kingdom Pseudomonadati; phylum Thermodesulfobacteriota; class Desulfovibrionia; order Desulfovibrionales; family Desulfovibrionaceae; genus Desulfovibrio; species Desulfovibrio sp. 7SRBS1. The sequence goes on from NZ_JBJKFD010000001.1 coordinate 2,346,308, forward strand.
CTAAAAATGAATGAGAACGATTGGGACACGCAATGCATCCGATTTGGGAATCGGGGATTTATGAAGAGGAAAGATACACGGTTCAGAGAAAAAAAAAGTTTATGTAAATAAAAAGAGATTATTCCATTTTGTAACTTTTGTTCATTTTGTTCACGGCAGATGAAGCCGGAGAAAACGGGTGGAGAAAGCACGGACGTTTCGGAAAGCGGACCGGTACGGGGAGAGGAAAGACGGACGGATTCCGAACCAGGGCACGGACTTTCGGCTAGCACATCCTTTTGGCTGGCACGGACTTTCGGCTGGCACATCCTTTTGGCTGGCACATCCCTTCGGCTGGTGTGTTCTGGGCGAACAGCCACACTCTGTCCTGGAGGAAAAAGAAAGTTAGAACCCGATATCCACCGGACGGATTCCGGCGGACTCACCAACAAAAAAGAAAATCAGATAGAGAAATAGCGCCGCTCCGGCCTGCCTATGGAACCGTACACAAGGTCGGCATAGGTAACGCCCACGGCAACGAGATATTCCAGGTACCTGCGGGCCGTGGAACGGCTGACGCCCATCTGCGCCCCCACCTCTTCGGCACTGAGGCCCACGGCAGGGTCGCTCTGTTCCAGAACGGACCGAACCTTGCCCAGCGTCAGCGGATCGATCCCCTTGGGCAGCGTGGCCGAGGCATTGGAAAAGCTGTTCTTGGCAGCGGAGTGCAGCAGCTTGTCCACGTCGCCCTGCCCTATGCAGACACCGCTGCTCAACCTGCTGCGGTAGTGGCGGTATTTGGTAAGGCACTCGTTGAAACGTGCGGCAATGACCGGTTTGATGAGATAGTCGAACACTCCGCCCCGCAGGGCTTCCTTTAGCGGACCGACCTCACGTGCAGCGGTAATCAGCACCACATCCGTCTCCAGCCCCTTGGCCCGGATTTCCCGCAGCAGCTCGGTTCCCTGCTGGCCCTCGGGAAAGTACAAATCCAGCAGAACCAGGTCCGGCTCCAGCACTTCCACCATCTCACGGGCCTCGTCCAGGGAATAGGCCACGCCCACCACATCGCAGCCCTCCACCCGTTCGGTGAACCGGCGGTGCAAATCGGCGATGTGCGCATCGTCCTCAACTACAAGTACCCGTATGTTATTCAATTCCCGTCGGCCCCTTCTTGGGTATGGTCACGGTGAACAAAGCACCGCCCAGCATACTGTCTGCCACCAAAATATCCCCCCCCAGCTCGTTCACGCGCTGCCGGACCAGATACAGTCCCACGCCGCGCCGCTCCTTCCCCTTGGATGACACGCCCTTTTCGAAAATCCGGTCTGTGTCCTCAATCCCCACTCCGGGCCCGCTGTCCTCTATTTCGAACACGATATCGTTTCCAAGGTCGGTAAAGGACAACTCGACAACCCGGTAGTCCTCTTTCCGTTCCAGAACCGCTTCAAAGGCATTGTCTATGAGGTTGCCCACAATGGTGACGATCTTTTCCTTGCGTATCCAGCTGGGCACGTCCTGCATGGTGCCTTCCCGGTCTATGTTGAACATGATCCGGAGTTCCTTGGCCCGGTTGAACTTCCCAAGCAGTATGCCCGCAATGACCGGATGGGGCACGGCTTCGCCCAGAAAACGGATGACGTCCTCATATCCGGAGGCCTCGTTGGCAACAAGCTCGAGCGCCTCGTTGTAGGCCTCTATCTGGATAAGCCCGGCAATGGTGTGCAGCTTGTTGGAATACTCGTGCGTCTGCACCCGCAACAGTTCGGAATATTCCTGTACCCTGGAAAGCTCGCTGGCTATGCGGTCCAGCTCGTCCTTGGGCCGAAAGGTGGCAACAACCCCCTCGGGCTTGTTGTTGCGCATCACCGGCACAATATTGAAGATCATGTCCTTGTCGTTGACAATGCGTTCCTGGTCGTACTCCGCCTCGCCGGTCTCAAGCGCCCTGCGCAGCCCGGCTCCTGGCAGCACGGAATCGATGGCATTGTCTTCGTCCACCACGGAAGGATCGGTCTCCGCATAGACAAAGGCGGCCTTGTTGGCGACACGCACCCGGGCATGGGAATCAATGGCCACAACGCCTTCGCGGATGGCCTCCAATATGACGCCACGTTCCAGATACAGGGAGGTTATTTCGGAAGGTTCAAGCCCCAGTGTGACTTTCTTCAGATGATGAGCAAGGATGAAGGCGCTGGCTATCCCGACGAGAACCATTGCCAGGACCAGCGTGAACGGCTTGTTCAGATGGGATGGAATGGCTTCGTGGATGCGCGTCGTGAGGAAGCCGACAGAAACAAAACCGATGATTTTGCCGTTGTAGTCGCGAACGGGCGTCATCCCGCGCAAGGACGGCCCCAAAGTCCCTACCGCCTCGGAAATATACGACCTGCCTTCCTTGAGGGCCGGTCCCGTGTCTCCGCCGACAAAATGCTTGCCTATTCTGTCGGCCTTGGGATGGGAAAAACGAATGCCGTCCTTGTCACCCACCACCACGTAGGACGCCCCGATGCTTTCACGGATGGCCTCGGCGATTTCCTGAATATTTCCGTAAGGGTCCTTGGCCGCCAGCGCCCGGCGGATGGTTGGCATGTGGGCAATGGTCTTGGCGGTCTCCAAGGCGCCTTCGCCGATCTCCTGCTTCAGTATGTCGGACACCGGCCCGGCAATGACCAGCCAGCCCACGCCGATCTCCAAAACAAGCAGCCACAGCACCATGTGAATCAGATGCGACCGGATGCTCCTGGGCCTGATTTTTTCTATGAATGCGGAAAACGCCACGCTGCAGCCTGCCCGGATAAAGTGTCGATGCCGTCCGAACAATATCCGCAATGTAGCGTCCCTACAAAAGACGGAATACGACCACCGCCTTATGCCAGCCGTACCGCATCACCACGAACAAGCTCCGACTTTATTCCCCAAGCGCCGATACCATTCGCAAGATGCGTCCTTTGAAAGGCAACACCCGACAACCCGGGGCGAAATGTTGCCCTACATTTATCACGGTATCCACCATCTATCCATATCGGATTTTGCCTGTTTTTCACCGCTTTATCGAAAAAGCATGTATATTTCAGACTCTGACAGGAGTTCGGATTTACAGGCAGAAAGAAATGCGAGGGGGAAACCTCTTGAAAGAGGTTCTCCCCCTCGCGCTCCCCTTTCCAGAACTTTTTACTATTGAATGGGGCACGCTTGAAAGCGTTCGGTCTTTTTTCTTCTCCCCTAGCGAATAAAACTCCCCTGAAACCAATTGATTTCAGGGGAGTTTTATTCGCTACGAACCAGCCCTCTTCCCAGCCTTTATAAATTCCCGAAATTCTTTCTACGTTTATCTTCCCCGCTCACCAGCCTTCTTCCCAGCCCCACAAACGTCCAGAATTCTTTATTTGCCGCTCACCTACCTTCTTCCCAGGGCTCGTAAGTTTTGTTCCCGGCGAGGCACAACGGAGTGTCGCGAGCGAGGACAGTATATTTTAATACGGCCCGCGAAGCGACACCTCTGTTGTAACGAAGCCGGGATCAAAAATCACGAGCCCTTATACTTCAAATTCTGTTCCAAGCAGTCTCCGCCATAGGCTCATACCCCTTTTCCTGGGCCACAATGTCCAGATGAACAAGGCCCAGCGGAGCCACCCGCGGATCAGGCGCACGCTCAAACTCACGCGTATCCAAGGTGACGAAATAATGCTTGCAGTTGTTGCAGGCATCAATGCGTTCGGTCTTCCAATCCTCGGACTGAAAATACTGCAGCTGCTTGTGGTCCTCGGTTTCGCACCAGGGGCAGACATTGCGCCGGAACCGCCAGCTGTGGCCGCAGCAGGAGCAGTGCAGCCAGCGCTGTCCGCCGTGTGCAACCAGATATTCGGAGTCCAGGCTTTCCTTTTTCTTGAGCAGGGACATGTCCGGGAACGAACCGCAGACGGGACAGTAGCCCTTGGTCCATTGCAGGTTGGCTATGGACTCGACCCCGTCCCGCTCCATACGTTGCATGAACGGCGCCATTGCCAGCAAACCGACAAAGACAAACAAGGCAAGCCGTTCTTCCATGGGGCTTTCCAACGGCGCTGCTCCTGCCAGGGCTTCCACACATGCGGCATCCTCGTCCCACAAGGCACTTGCCAGCTCATTGGCGCTCTTTTCGTTGTCCAGAAACGACATGACGGCGGAGATGTCGTCGGCAACGGCGGGCATGCCCCGCTTGATGGCTTCGGCAACGTTTACGAGCGCCTTTTGAAATCGGGATCCAAAGTCGGGCAGTTTCATCTCGCCAAACAACGGAACGCCTTCCTTGAACTGTACCGGATCGGGAATGGGCAGTGTGAACCCGTCCCAATCGTCCAGAGTTTCCAGGGTGCTCTCGCCAGCCTCGACCAAAGGTCCGAACGCCTGAATGATGTTATCCAGGGCGGGTGCCTGTTTGCGAAGTTCGGCCAGGCTTTCGGCAATCCCTTTTGCTCCGGTTGCGGCGCTCTTGTTGATTCTGCTCATGTTCTGCTCCTGCCTTTGCTCGTATGGTGTGTCCCGGCTCTTCCTAGGAGAAACGCGGTTGGAAAGAACGGTCCAAGCCGTCCCAAACAGTATTCAGTTAATTCATTACTTTTTGCAATCTCCCATTGGCTGTCGGGGATCTTTTCAGACCCCCGGCAGCTCAATGGAGGTATCCATACCGCCCGAACCGGCTCTGATTCCGACGGCTTTGGAACAAAGTATATCTTGAAATATTTCTACCAGCCCCACGGTGCCTTCCAAAACAACTCCGTGTGTCCTGCTTCTCTGGGAAGCCGAAGTCCTGAACGCTTCCAAATGCATTTGCAAAAAAAACGTACAACTGTCTGTAAACAATTTCTTTTCATAATCTGCAGAGGTGAAGCCTCCCGTCCGGCATTGCGCCCAACGGGAGGCGTTGATTACGTTACCCAAGCACTCTACGGAGAGGACTAGCGAGGTTTGCCAGGAATTCCTTGCGTGTTGTGCCCCCATTCTCTCGGGCGTCGTTGCCGGGAAGAAGCGGTGCGGCAGACGAAGCATCGGCTGTAACGTACTCGTAGTACATGTCCGGCTTCTGCATCACCAGGTAGATGACGCTGACGTCATCGGTGTCCACGAGACGGGCGTCCGGGAAGTCCTTTTTCACCCGTTCCAGGGACTTCTTTGCCAGGGCCAGCATGTCCTTGCGTTCGCCAAAGTTCATGGTGCCCGTGGGGCAGGTCTTCACACAAACCGGCACCAGTCCGGCAAGCTGGCGGTCTATGCACATGTCGCACTTGGTGAGCATGCCCGTACCGCTGTTGTAGCGGGGGATGTTGTAGGGGCAGGCTTCCACTATTTCCTTGCTCTGTTCCGCACTGAGCAGCTTGCACAGGTTGGTGTAGAGCACGGCTCCGGTTTCCTCTTCATGCACCACGGCGCCGGGCAGCATGCTGTCGGCCACGTCCTTGCAGGGCGGGGCCACACAGTGGCGGCACTGGTCCGGGAAGAAGAGCCACTCCACCTTGCCGTTGATGCGGTGCTCGCTGAAGCGCACCAGCTTGTAGGTAAAGGGGTTGAGGTCGGGCGGGTTCTGATGGGTCCCCCGCTGCTTCGTCTTTGTCGCGGGCAGGTCGTGCCATTCCTTGCAGGCAACCTGACAACCGCGGCAGGCCGTACATCTCGAAGTATCGACAAAAAACGCTTTCGCCATTGTTTTACTCCTTACGGAAAACCGCGGTTATTCGATTTCCGTTAACTTTTCAGCCTTGTGCACGTTCACCAGACAGGCCTTGAATTCAGGAATGGCCGTGTTCGGGTCGCCCACGGACGGTGTCAGCCGGTTGGTGCAGTCGCCCGCACCGCGCGAGGTCCAGCCGTAGCAGAACGGCATGCCGACCTGGTGCACGGTGTTGCCGCGGATCTTGAACGGCGTCATGCGCACCGTGACCATGGCAATGGCTTCCACCCTGGCGCGGATGCTTTCCACCACCACGGGGTCGCCGTTGGCAATGCCCTTTTCCTTGGCAAGTTCCGGGCTCATCTCCACATAAAGCTGCGGTTCGGCTTCCATCAGGTGCGGTGTGTTCCGGGTTTCGCCGCCGCCGCACCAGTGTTCCGTAAGGCTGTAGGTGGTCAGCACGATGGGGAAACGTTCGTCCGCAGGTTCGGCCAGTTTGTCCATGTCGCTGTGCACCACCTTGTAGCAGGGGCTGCTCAGCTGCCCGGAGAAGGGATGCCGCTTGATGGGCGTTTCCACGGGTTCATAGTGTTCGGGGAAAGGTCCGTCCTGACGGCCCGGTCCGAACAGATGGCCATAGCCTTCCTTCTGCATGATGAACGGATTGCGGCCCTTGCCGGTTGCCATGGGAGGCCAGCCGCCATCGGGCACGTCGCCGACCCACTTGCCGCCCTGCCAGGCGATAACCGCCTTTTGCGGGTTGTAGGGCTTGCCGTTCATGTCCACGGAAGCGCGGTTGTACAGGATGCGCCTGTTAACAGGCCAGGCCCAGGAATAGTTGGGAAACAGGTTGATCTTGGCCTGCATGGGCGTCTGCGACAGGTCGCGGCGCTTTGCCAGGTTGCCGCCCTCTTCGGTATATCCGCCGCAATACAGCCAGTTCATGCTTGCGGTGGCACCGTCGTCCGACAAATACACAAAGGACGGAACCTGCTGGCCCTTCTTGTAGGTCTTGCCCTTTATGGTGACGTCCTTGGTAAAGAACCCGTTGACCCTGCGGGCAACCGCTTCCGCGTCATAGCTCTGGGGCCAGTCCAGGCTCAGAATCGGCTCGGGAAAGGTACCGTTTTCCTTGGTGTAAAGACGGCGTACATGGTTGAGCATGTCCACGTAGACGGCTCCCATGCTCCGGCTTTGTCCCATGGGTTCGCAGGCCTTGTGGTGCCACAGCTGCCAGCGGCCGCTGTTGGTGATGCTGCCTTCTTTTTCCGCACGCTGGGCGCACGGCAGCAGAAAGACCTCGGTCTTCATCTGCGTGGCATCCACACCGGGCCGGTGCCAGTTGTCGGTTGTTTCCGTATGGTTGATTTCGCCCATGACCAGCCAGTCCAGCTGGTCCATGGCCTTTCTGACCTTGTTGCCGTTGGGCGCGCTCTGCGCCGGGTTGGTGGCAAAGATGAATCCGCCGTGAACCTTGCCCCGGTACATGCGATCGAACAGGAAGATGTAGGAGTAGTCTTCCCCGTCGTCCGCCTTGGGCACAAGGCTGTACCCGTATCCGTTCGCGGCCGTGGCCTTGTCGCCCCGCCAGGACTTGAGCAGGCTGGTGAAATACTTGGGAGTATTCTGCCACCAGTTGGCGCTGTCCGGAGTGTGGGATACCGGCGTGTTGGCCTTGAGGTATTCATCATAGCTCTGCCAGCGCGACTTGGGCACGGACATGTAGCCGGGCAGGATGTGCCACAGGATGCTGTGGTCCGTGGAACCCTGCACGTTGGGTTCGCCGCGCAGTGCGTTGATGCCGCCGCCTGCCACACCGATGTTGCCCAGCAGCAGCTGGAGCATGGCGCTGGTGCGGATGTTCTGCACACCCACGGTATGCTGGGTCCAGCCCAGAGCGTACATGATGGTCCCGGCCTTGTCCGGCTTGCCCGTGGCAGTAAAGGCCTTCCACACCCGGAGCAGATCGTCCTTGGACACCCCCGTGGTTTCGGACACCTTGGACAGGGAATAGCGCGAGTAGTGCTTTTTCATCAGCTGAAAAACACAGCGCGAATCCTTGAGCGACTCGTCCCGTTTGGGCGCGCCATTTTCGTCCATTTCAAAGGCCCATTTGCTCTTGTCGTAGGTACGGGTCTTCTTGTCGTATCCGGAAAAAAGCCCGTTGCTGAACTTGTAGTCCTTGCCCACAATAAGCGCGGCATTGGTGTACTTGACCACGTATTCCTTGAAATACAGGTCGTTATCAACAATATAGTTGATCATGCCGCCCAAGAAGGCGATGTCCGAACCGGACCGGATGGGCACATGAAAATCGCTTCGGGCCGAGGTACGCGAGAACTTGGGGTCCACGTGCATGACGGTGGCGCCCTTGTCCTTGGCTCTCAGAACCCACTTGAAGGAAATGGGATGGTGCTCGGCGGCGTTGCTGCCCATGATGAGAATACAGTCGGAGTTTTCAATGTCGCACCAGTGGTTGGTCATGGCGCCGCGGCCGAACGATTCGCCCAGCGCAGCCACGGTGGAGCTGTGGCAGACACGGGCCTGGTGGTCGAAATGGACAAGCCCCAGACCACGTACGCCCTGGTGGACGATGGCGCATTCCTCGTTATCCATCTGCGAAGAGCCGAGATGAAAGATGGATTCCACGCGGTTGACTTCCTGCCCCTTGGCGTTGGTCCGTATAAAGTCCCGGTCGCGGGTTTCCTTCACCCGCTGGGCGATGCGGTTGAGCATCCAGTCCCAGTCCTTTTCTTCCCATTTGGTGCTGTACGGAGCCCGGTACAACGGCTTTTGCAGGCGGTGGTCACTGTTGTGCATGGTCAACATGGCCGCGCCCTTGGCACAGAGTGCGCCTTCGCTTACCGGATAATCGGGATCACCTTCCGTACTCACTATTTTCCCATTCCTCACATGGGCGATGAAATTACAGCTGACCGCACAGAAGGGGCAGACCGAAATGACTTCCTGCGCTCCTTCTATCTTGAGCCCGGCGGCATGAGCCGAAACAGGGGTAAGATTGAGCCCCATCTGGCTCAAGGTAAGGCCCGCCGCACCAATGCCGGCAAGCTTCATAAACCCGCGCCGCGATACGTTCATGGCAGCCTCCTACGTCGTTTGCAGACCAGCGGTCTGCTAACCACTGATCCGGAGTTATATCGATGCTGCCACTGAGCTCCTTTTTTTGATAAAAATCAATAATTTGAACTGGTTAAGTTTAACACATACATAATTGTTTATTTAAATATATGCTTAAATTAAGCAAATGAATTCCCGCATGGGCTCACGATCCGCCATTGCAAAAGTGGCCGGAATGCAATTTTCCCGACTTCTCAAAAAAATTTTTCCGCCCGAAATTTGCATGATAAAAATTGGGCACAAGTTTAGTCCCCCGCATTCTCCGCTTTATGAATGCAAAAAAGCGGGAAAAAGCCGGAAAGAACACAAAGGCTCCCCGAATCCCCAACCGCTGATATCCCTCCCGGATGCAAAACATCCGGGAGGGAGGTCATACGGTGGTTATCCGATCACTCGACGGACAGGCTTGGCAAGGTTTGCCAGGAACTCCTTGCGCGTTACCCCATTGTTGTTGCCGGGCAAAAGCGGCGCGGCAGCAGAGGCATCGGCCATCACGTACTTGTAGTACATGTCCGGCTTCTGGGTAACGAGGTAGATGACGCTGACGTCATCGGTGTCCACGAGCCTGGCATCGGGGAAGTCCTTCTTGACCCTTGCCAGGGATTTCTCAGCCAAGGCCAGCATGTCTTCGCGTTCGCCGAAGTTCATGGTTCCTGTTGGACAGGTTTTGACGCAAATCGGAACCATTCCGGCGAGTTGGCGATCAATACACATGTCGCACTTGGTGAGCATGCCCGTGCCACTGTTGTAGCGCGGGATGTTGTAGGGACAGGCGTCTATAATGTCCTTACAATCCGCCTTGGAAAGCAGCTTGCACAGGTCGGTATAGAGCACGGCTCCGCTTTCCTCTTCGTGCACGATGGCGCCGTTCAGTATGCTGTCGGCCACGTCCTTGCAGGGCGGGGCCACGCAATGGCGGCACTGGTCCGGGAAGAAGAGCCATTCCACCTTGCCATTGATGCGGTGCTCACTGAAGCGCACCAGCTTGTAGGTAAAGGGATTGAGATCCGGCGGGTTCTGATGGGAACCGCGCTGCCGGGTCTTTGTCGCGGGCAGGTCGTGCCATTCCTTGCAGGCAACCTGGCAACCGCGGCAAGCCGTACATCTCGATGTATCGACAAAGAATGCTTTCGGCATTGTTCTACTCCTTACGGAAAATCCGCGGTTATTCTATTTCCGTGAGCCGGGTGGCCTTGTGTACGTTCACAAGGCAGGCCTTGTACTCCGGAATAGTCGTGTTCGGGTCGCCTACAGCCGGCGTAAGCCGGTTGGTGCAGTCGCCCGCGCCGCGGGTCGTCCAGCCGAAGCAGAACGGCATGCCGATCTCATGCACGGTTTCGCCCTTGATCTTGAACGGCGTCATGCGCACCGTGACCATGGCAATGGCCTCGACGCGTCCACGCATGCTTTCCACCACCACGGCATCACCATTGGCAATGCCCTTTTCCTTGGCCAGTTCCGGACTCATCTCCACATAGAGCTGAGGTTCGGCTTCCAGCAGGTGCGGTGTATTTCGTGTGTCGCCGCCGCCGCACCAATGTTCGGTGAGGCAATACGTGGTAAGGACGATGGGGAAACGCTTGTCCGCAGGCTCGGCCAACTTGTCCAGATCGCTGAATACCCGCTTGTAGCACGGGCTGCTCAACTGCCTGGAGAAGGGATGCCGCTTGATGGGCGTTTCCACGGGTTCGTAGTGTTCCGGGAAAGGACCGTCGGGACGGCCAGGGCCGAACAGATGGCCGTGGCCTTCCTGCTGCATGATGAACGGGTAGCGCCCCTTGCCCGTGGCATTGGGCGGCCAGCCGCCGTCGGGCACGTCGCCCACCCATTTGGTACCGTTCCAGGCGATGACCGCCTTTTGCGGAGCATAGGGCTTGCCGTTGAGATCAACCGAGGCACGGTTGTACAGAATGCGTCTGTTAACCGGCCAGCACCACGAGAAGTTCGGGTACAGGTTGATCTTGGCCTGCATGGGAGTCTGGGACAGGTCGCGCTTCTTGGCCTTGCAGCCGCCTTCCTCGGTATAGCCGCCACAGTACAGCCAGTTCAGGCTGACCGTGGAACCGTCGTCGGCCAGGGAGCCGAAGGACGGAACCTGCTGCCCCTTCTTGTAGGTCTTGCCCTTGATCGTGACGTCCTTGGTAAAGAAGCCGTTGATCTTTTTGGCAACGGAATCCGGCTCGTAGTATTCGGGCCAGTCCAGACTCAGGAGCGGCTCGGGGAAGGTGCCGTTTTCCTTGGTGTAGAGCCTGCGCACGTGGTTGATGATGTCCACGTACATAGCGCCCATGCTGCGGCTTTCGCCCATGGGTTCGCAGGCCTTGTAGTGCCACAGCTGCCAGCGGCCGCTGTTGGTGATGCTGCCTTCTTTTTCCGCGCGTTGGGCCGAAGGCAGCAGGAAGACCTCGGTCTTCATCTGCGTGGGATCCACGCCGGGGCGGTGCCAGTTTTCCGATGTTTCGGTGTGGTGGATTTCGCCCACCACCAGCCAGTCCAGATTATCGAGCGCCTTTCTGGCCTTGTTGCCGTTGGGCACGCTCTGGGCCGGGTTGGTGCCGAAGGTGAAACCGCCGTGCACCTCGCCGCGGTACATGCGGTCGAACAGGAAGATGTAGGAGTAGTCTTCTCCGTCGTCCGCCTTGGGCAGGAGGTTGTAACCGAAGCCGTTGTCCGCCGTGGCCTTGTCGCCGCGCCAGCCCTTGAGCAGGCTTGCGAAGTACTTGGGCTTGTTCTGCCACCAGTTGGCGCTTTGCGGATCGTGGCTTACCGGCGTGGTCGCCTTCACATAATCCTCGTAGCTCTGCCAGCTCGCCTTGGGCATGGGCAGGTAGCCGGGGAGGATGTGCCACAGGATGCAGTGGTCCGTGGACCCCTGCACGTTGGGCTCGCCGCGCAGGGCGTTGATGCCGCCGCCTGCCACACCTATGTTGCCCAGCAGCAGCTGAACAATGGCACTGGAACGGATGTTCTGCACACCCACGGTATGCTGGGTCCAGCCCAGGGCATACATGACCGTGCCGGACTTGTCGGGCTTGCCGGTAGCGGCAAACGCCTTCCAGACCTTCAGCAGGTTGTCCTTGGAAACGCCCGTGGTTTCGGACACCTTGGACAAGCTGTAGCGGGAGTAGTGCTTCTTGAGCAGCTGGAGTACGCAACGGGAGTGCTTGAACGATTCATCACGCTTGGGCACGCCGTTTTCGTCCAGTTCAAAGGCCCACTTTTTCTTATCGTAGGACCGGGTCTTTTCGTCGTATCCGGCGAAGAGGCCATTGCTGAACTTGAAGTCCTTGCCCACAATAAAGGCCGAGTTGGTGTATTTGGCGACGTATTCCTTGAAGTACAGATCGTTTTCAAGGATGTAGTTGATCATGCCGCCGAGGAAGGCGATATCCGTACCCGAACGAAGGGGCACATGAAAATCGCTTCGGGCCGAGGTACGCGAGAACTTGGGGTCCACGTGCATGACGGTGGCGCCCTTGTCCTTGGCTCTCAGAACCCATTTGAAGGAGATGGGATGGTGCTCGGCAGCGTTACTGCCCATTATGAGGATGCAATCGGCATTCTCGATGTCGCACCAGTGGTTGGTCATCGCGCCGCGTCCGAACGACTCTGCCAGAGCCGCAACTGTAGCGCTGTGTCAGATACGTGCCTGGTGATCGAAATGCACCAAGCCGAGACCGCGCACGCCCTGGTGGACAAGCGCGCATTCTTCGTTATCCATCTGGGAGGTGCCCAGATGAAAGATGGATTCCACGCGGTTGACTTCCTGCCCCTTGGCGTTGAAGCGCTTGAAATCCTCGTCACGCGTGTCTTTGACGCGCCGGGCGATGCGGTCCAGCACCCAGTCCCAGCTCTTTTCTTCCCATTTCGTGCTGTAGGGCGCACGATACAGGGGCTTGTCGACACGGTGATGGCTGTTGTGCATGGACAACATTGCCGCACCCTTGGCGCAAAGCGCGCCTTCGCTCACCGGATAGTCGGGGTCGCCTTCGGTGCTCACGATTTTGCCGTTCTTTACGTGAGCAATGAAGTGACAGCTGACCGCACAGAAAGGACAAATGGAAATGACTTCCTTGGCCCCTTCGATTTTCAGCCCGGCAGCGTATGCCGTGGCCGGAGTCAGGTCGAGCCCCAACTGGCCCAGGGTGAGGCCCGCCGTCCCAATGCCGGCAAGCTTCATAAACCCGCGCCGTGATACGTTCATGGCAGCCTCCTACGTCGTTTGCGGGCCAGCGGCTGAAGGCCGCACGACCCGAATATTATATCTATGATGACATAAGACGCGTAGGGTACAAAAAAGTCAACTCGCCAAAAGTTGCTTAATAAAACACATATACATTTTTCCGACGTTTCCGCCGCCCATACCACCTCCGGTTTGCATCTCTGCCGCTTCACAATCAAAGAAACTGCTCCTTTTTCGGATGTTCTTTGACCCTGCCCGGATAGTCTTATCTCCATTTGCCCACTAGTAATTGATTCCGAAGATCATTTTCAATGACTCATTGGATTCAGGCTCGTCGGCATGCGCCGCCAGCCGCGTTCAAGACTTTTCAAGGGACAATGCACATGAAAAAAACCTTCGCCTCCATGGTCCTGGTCGCCCTGCTTTGGGCCACGCCAGCCCTGGCTCACTCCCTGTTCATGACCATCAGCGACAACTCCGACGGAACCATTACCGTGGAAGGCATGTATTCCACGGGCGCAACCGCAGCCTTTACCGAAGTACGGCTGGAGGACGCCCAGGGCAACGTGCTTTTCAAGGGAAAAACCGACGAATTCGGTGAATTGATCGTGAACAAGCAACCCAAGCCCTACACGGTCATCCTCGACGCCGGCCCCGGACACGTGGCCAGCGAGAAAGGCCCCCAATAACCACCAACCCTCTGTTGTTCAGGAGCAAAACAATGCGAAAAATACTCTTTGCCCTGGCCCTCGCCGTATCGCTTTTGACTGCCGGTACGGCCTCGGCCCACATGTTCTGGATCAATCTGGTTGAAGCCACCAACCATCCTCCGGGACACGTAATGGCGGGCCTCAGCTTTGGCCACGCCCTGCCCATGGACGACTTTCTCGTCGGCAAGGACGGCTCCATCCACATTGCGCAATATGATGTGGTAACCCCGGAGCAAAAAAAACTTCCTCTGGGGCTGCCTGACGAAACCTACCGGCCCGCAGAAAAGAAAGACGGATTGGAAGTAAGCCGGGGCGACCTGGCCCTGCGCAAAATAGAAATGACCAAGGACTCCGCTCCGGGTACCTACCAGGTGGAAGCCACGTCCAAGCCTTTCTTCTTTACCGTGTACCTCGACGAGAAAGGCAAGCAGCGCATGGCCCCCAAACCCATCGACGCAATCAAGGGCGTAAGCAAAGTCATCTCGTCCTTCAAGTACGTGTCCTACGCCAAAAGCTTCTTTTCCATGGACAAATGGACCAAGCCGCAGCCTCTGGGGCACGACCTGGAAATCATCCCCCTGGACAACCTCTCGGATGTCCACGTGGGCGACCTGATACGCTTCCAGGTGACCTACATGGGCAAGCCCGTAAACGTCACCCCCAACGCCATCCGCAGCATGAGCTGCACCAGCAATACCTTTGGCGGACCGGACAAATTCTATCTGGGAACGTACATTTATAACGGCATAGCCCAGTTCCGCATGCCCACGCCGGGGCAGTGGGTAGCCAACGTGCTCTATTCCCAAGATGTAGAAAAAGATCCCACGCTGTCCGACCTCAAGGGCAAATGCCATACTGTCTACACAGGCAGCACCATAGGATTCAACGTCAAACCATAGAACAACCTCGCCTTATCCCAGCGGGACCGGCGAAATGCCGGTCCCGAAAACCAAGCTCGACCATTCAAGCCCGGCCATTCAAGGCCAACCATAATCCTTAAGGAGTATTCAATGAAAGCCCGCAGCGCTCTGGCGGGACTGGCGCTACTGCTCGTGCTTGCGACGCCAGGTCCGTCCTTTTCCCATGACCATGCAGTCAATTCCACCGACCAGACCTACACTCTGGAGACCATCACCGTAAGCGCCGACAAACGCACGGAAAACATCCAGGACGTCCCGGCCAGCATTTCGACTATGAACAGCGAACAGATGGAAACCTACGGCATCGACTCGTCCAAGGACATTTTCACCCGCACTCCCAACATACATGTGGTGCAACTCGGTCCCAAAGCCACCTCCACAAGCTTCGCCAGCATGAGGGGAATTTCCAGCTACATGACCGGAAACCCGGCCATCGGATTTTATGTGGACGACGTCTACTATCCAGGGTTCGAGATCAACCTCTTCGACATCGAACGCTACGAGGTGTTGCGCGGTCCGCAGGGCACCCTGTACGGACGCAACACGGAAGCGGGCGTGGTCAACATCATTACGAAAAAGGCGACCAACCAGTGGACTTCCAAGATGAGCGCGGGGCTGGCCAACTACAATACGCAGAATGTGGAAGGATATGTCAGCGGGCCCCTGGTGGAGGACAAGCTTTTTGTACGCGGTGCAGCCAGCTACAAGAGCACCAACGGGTTCTTTACCAACGAATTCGACGGCGACCACGCCGTAAACGAACAGCGCGAGGCCGACGGCCGTTTCGACCTGCGCTGGCTTCCCACAGACAAGCTGGACCTGCGACTGACCACGGACATCCAGAGCTACCACGGCAACTATGCCGAATTCGCCCCGCTTGACGATATCAAGGACAATCCGCACAAGGTGGATGTGGACTGGCCGGGCAAAGCCGCAAAGGACGCACTGGGCACGGCACTGCGCGCCGAATACAAGATGCAGGGGCTGAAGCTCCTGTCCATCACCGCCCTGCGCAACGAACAGACCAGCGCCGACAACGACCTGGACTTTACCCCCATGGACCTCATGCGCCTGTACGTGGACAAGGAGGACACCCTGTTCAGCCAGGAGCTGCGGCTGCTCTCCGACAACGGCAACTCCCCTCTGGAATGGCTGGCCGGGGCCTATCTCTTTCACCAGGAAACCGACACCAAATACACATCCCATTTCGGGCAGCTCTCCGGAATGGCCGGAGACTTTCACCAGGACAGTCTGACCAAAACACTTGGCACCGCCCTGTTCGCCCAAGGAAGCTATCTCTTTTTCGACCGTCTGAAATTTACTGCCGGTTTGCGCTACGACAGGGAGGCCAAGGACTTCGACTACCAGTGGTCCGGCAGCGGCCCCTATGGCAGCGCATTCTTCAACCGCTCCGGTTCCTCGGACAAGACCTACGACGCCTGGCTGCCAAAGGCTTCCCTCAGCTACACCCTTACCGAGAACATCATGCCCTACCTCAGCGTGGCCCGCGGGTTTAAAAGCGGCGGCTTCAACATCAAGGCCGACGCTGGCAAGGCGTACGACTCGGAATTCACCTGGAGCTATGAGGCGGGCATCAAAACCGAATGGCTGGACAACAGACTCCAGGTCAACCTGGCCGCCTTTTATATCGACTGGACCGATTTGCAGGTGGAGCAGCCCAATTACCCGGACTTCACCATCGACAATGCTGGATCGGCCAAAAGCCAGGGATTTGAAGCGGAAATCAGGGCCTACCCCATTGCCGGACTGGAAATACTCGGCGGCTTTGGTCTGACACAGGCCGAATATACTGAATACGAGCGCGGCGACCTGGACATGGCAGGGAAGAAAATAGCCGGTGTTCCGGAGCTTTCCGGCCAGCTCGGTGCCACCTACCGTTTTGCCAACGGCCTCTTCATCAATGCCGACTACGTTTACACCGGATCGTCCTACTTCGACTCCCTCAACACCCGCAAGCAGGGCGGATACCAGACCGTCAACGCCAAGGTCGGCTACGAAGACGAAACCTACGAATTATGTCTGTGGGCGAAAAACCTAACCAACACCATTTATGCCACGCGCGCCTTCGCCATGAGCGACACCTGGTACGGACGCGCCGGAGATCCCCTTACCTTCGGCCTGACCGGCGGCATCCGGTTCTGACCCGTGCTCTTTCGCGGCGGCGTGCCGGAATTTCCGGCCGCCGCCGCTTTCCATTCACAGAGTACACACCATTTTCCCAAATAAGGCACACAGATAAAGCACACGATGGCGGCAGGGAGACAACATGGAGAGGGAAATGTTGGTGGGACGATTATTTTTCGATCCTATGCTTGATATTGAATCTCATATTCAATATGACTCATTTATGGAACAACAGCACTCTTTCATATCCGACTGCGCCGTAAAGAAACAAACCCAACAAAATCCGTACGAAACCCTTGCGCCCAGTGTTACGCCGAATTTTGCAATGTCTCTGACCGGCCTTGGAAAACCGCCTCAGTTTCCCCAGCTCCAATCGTCCGAGCTTTTGCCCGGTGTCGTTCTGCACAGCCTTTGCCACTGCCAGGAAGACATCCGCGAATACGCCTTCAACGTGAAGAACTCCCCTCTTTCCATCTCGTTCTGCTCCAAAGGCAGGGCCGCCATCAGCATTGCCGCAAAGCCCCGGCCCAAACACATCATGCATTCCCCGTCCACCTGCACCATATCCTACCTGCCGGAAGGCAAGGGACACTGGCTCCCGCTGACCCACGAATGCAACTTCTGCACAGTGCAGTTTGCCGAAGGAACATTTCAGGAGCTTTGGACGTCGCTGGGGGATTCCTTGTGCCCGGAACTGCGCCCCCTGTCGCAACAAAAAGCCCCGAAACCCTTTTTCCTGGCCCGTTATGCCAGCCCTGCCGTACGGATGGCCTTTCACGGCCTTACCCATTGTCCGCCGGTGCCGGGGAGTGCCAGGGAAATGTACCTGGGCTGCAAACTCGTGGAACTGCTCATGCTTCTTGCCCCGCAGGGCCCAGCCCGGAAACAGGACGAGCGTGTGATTTCACTTTCCAAGGAAGACGTCCTGCGCATCCATCAGGCCCGCGACATTCTGGAAACAAAGATTGAAGAGCCGCCGACCCTGCCCCAGCTGGCGCGCCTTTCCGGTCTCAGCGAATTCAAGCTGAAGCGGGGCTTCCGCCAGGTCTTCGCCACCACACCCTACAACCATCTGAGGACCACGCGGCTGAACAAGGCCCGGGAGTATATTGAAAACGGCGAGATGAACGTGTGCGAAGCCTGCATGGCCGTGGGCTATTCCAACCTGGGGAACTTCATAGACCTGTTCAAGAAACACTTCGGCACCACGCCCGGCGTGTTGCGAAAATCCGCGCATCTCTCCCACATGAATCCCTAGATTATCATCGCCCAGGGAGAGTGCGTCCCACAAACAAGTGCGCACTTTCATGGAGCCAGCCGCTTGCGCCGCATGCAACGTCTGCATGCCCCACCTTTGCCCCTGCTCCCCCCAGCTGATCGTAAAAAAATCCCGATTCGGACCATCTTGTTCCCTGACCGGATAGTCCTGGCCCAAACGAACGGCTAACCACCCCATTGTACACAAGAAATAGTTGCAACAACATGGGGAGCGAACAAGATGAAGAAAAGAAGAAGATATTTTGCCATTCTCCTGGCTGTATCCATTGGAGCAACACTCTGCCTGGGAGGGGTCTGCCTTGCCCACGCCAGGGAAAACGCAACGCAACAGGAAAATGCCACACAGCAGGAGAAGACGTTCCAACTGGGGGAGGTGGTGGTCACCTCGGGAAAACGCGAAACAACGGCCCAGGAAACCCCGGAGAGCATGACCGTTCTCAATGACATCGAAATCGGGGACTACGGAATCACAGACACCGAACGTATTTTCCAGATGGCATCCAACATCCATCTGATACGTACCGGCCCTCCGGCTGCCTTCGACACCTTTCCTTCGGTTCGAGGCATAACCGGATACATGGCTGGCGAACCGCCATTGGGACTGTACATCGACGACGTGTACTACCCCGGTTTCGACGTCAACCTGGTGGATATCGACCGGATTGAAGTTCTGCGAGGCCCCCAGGGTACGCTGTACGGACGCAATTCGGAAGGCGGCGTCATCAGCATCACTTCCAAGCTGCCGACAAATTTCTGGGAAACCAGCGCAGATTTGGGATACAGCAGCTACAACACCCGCACTCTGAATGCCCGCGTGAGCGGCCCGCTGGTTGAGGACAAGGCATTGATCAGCGCTGCCATGCGCTACAGAACCTCTGACGGATATTATGAAAACATCGCGTTGGGCGAGGATGATCCGGATCGCCAGGAGGACCTGGACGGCAGGTTGTCCCTGCTTCTGACTCCCACTCCGGATTGGGACATCCGAATTACGGGCGACCTGCAAAACTACAATGACCACAATGCCGAATTCCAAACCATGCAGGGCATTCAGGACGGCGACTTTGAAGTAAATGTCGATGAAGACGGTATTTCCCAAAAGGAAGCTTACGGCCTGAACCTCCGCGCCGAACATGACTTTGGCCCTTCAAAGCTGCTGTCCATTACCAGCTACCGGGATGAACAGTTCAAAAACTCCAACGACATCGACTTCACTCCCAATCCTTACAGCGTGTTGTACGTCAATAAAGACGTGGGACTCTTCAATGAAGAAATCCGATTCCTTTCGGACACCGACTCCCCATGGCGCTGGCTTGTCGGGGCAAGCGGATTTTATGAAGAAGACGAGCGCACCTACACCACATTCATGGACTATCCCAGCATGGGAGGGGCCACCACGCTGAACCAGCACGGCACAACCAAAACCACGGGAATGGCCCTGTTCGGCGAGACCGGCTATACATTTTGGGATCGGTTGGAACTCGTATTCGGCCTTCGCTACGACCACCAGCTAAAGGATTTCGACTACGACTGGTCCGGAGGCGAGAACATCGGCGTGTCCAATACCAGCGGCAAGGAAGACAAGTCCTTTGATGCCTGGCTCCCCAAGTTCTCGGCAAAATACAAGCTCACCGAAAACATTTCGCCCTACGTCACCATTGCGCGCGGCTTCAAAAGCGGCGGGTTCAACCTCAAGGCAAGCGCGGGCGAACCATACGACTCCGAGTTCACCTGGAGCTACGAGGGAGGCGTAAAAAGTTCGTGGTTTGAAAATAAGCTGGTTGTAAACCTGGCTGCCTTTTACATTGATTGGGACGACATACAGGTGGAACTGACCGACTATCCGGATTTTACCTATGTAAACGGCGGCAAAGCCACAAGCAAAGGCGTGGAACTGGAAATACAGGCGCGCCCCTTGCAGGGGCTGGAGCTGATAAGCTCCATCGGCTACACGGACGCCAAGTACGATGACTTTTACGACTACAATTCCGGCGTTGATTATTCCGGCAAATACATCCCCAATGTGCCCAAGTATACCGCGCACTTCGGCGCGACCTATCACTTCCTCAACGGGCTTTTCCTTGGGGCGGATTACAGCATGACGGGAAAAAACTATTTCTCGCAGGCAAACACCGAAGGACAATCGCATTACAATCTGCTGGGCGCGAAAATCGGCTACGAAGCAGATAACTTCAACATTTACCTGTGGGGCAAAAACCTGCTGAACACCAAATACGCCACGCGCGCCTTTGAAATGGACGGCGCCGGCTGGTACGGACGGGCGGGTGCGCCGCTCACCGTAGGCGTGCAGGTTGGTGTGAGTTTTTAGATCCCTGTTTTAAGGCGCCCCTCGGCCACTCTCCCTGCACAGCAACAGGCCCCGCGGTTTCATCGGATTCCGCGGGGCTTTCTTTTGCTCCCATATTGTAAAAAAACGTCTCTGGAAGAAAAGGAAAGGCTGACTTGCCCAATCTCTTGAAAATGATTCTCAAATACAATAGGCTCCACCCATGAAACACCGCAACCCGAATGCCGCCCCATGACCGACAAACAACCTCTTTCCCGCTTGCAACTCACTCCAAGCCTCGACCCGCATTTCGATTTTTCCCTCGAAAGTCCGGGCGTTGCCGAATCGTTCACCACCCTCAAGGGAGTGGAAATTGTAAAAGGTGTCACGTTGCACCACATCACGTATTCCCAGGAGAGCATGCACGAATACGCCTTTGTCGTAAGCCAATCTCCATTTTCCCTGGATTTTTGCTGCCAAGGGCGCGCGGCCATCAACATCCGCACGGGCCGCCGCAAAAGCACGCACATCATGCATTCCCCGTCCACATGCACCTTGTCCTACCTGCCCGAAGCCCACGGGGAATGGATTCCGCTCACCAAGGAATGCACCTTCTGCACGCTGCAGATAAACCCGCATCTGTTCACCGAGCTTTGGACTTCCGTACAAGACAACCTGCCCCCGGAGATGACCCCGCTGGCACGCCAGCAAGATCCCATGCCATTTTTCACAGGGCGCCAGGCGCCCCCTGCCGTGCACATGGCCGTGCGCGATCTGGTTTCCTGCCCACCCATGCAGGACAGCGCCCGGGAGCTGTTCCTTGGCTGCAAGATCATGGAAATCCTGCTGCTTCTCACCACCCAGCCCAGCCAGCAAAATGCCGGTGGACGCTCCCCCATTCCCCTGTCCCAAGGGGATCTCTCGCGCATCTATCAGGCCCGGGAAATTCTGGAAGATCAGCTCGATGCCCCTCCCACCCTGCCCCAACTGGCGCGCCTGACGGGCCTTAACGAATTCAAGCTGAAGCGGGGCTTCCGCCAGGTCTTCGCCACCACGCCCTACAACCACCTGAGGACCACGCGGATGAACAAGGCCAGGGAATATATAGAGAAAGGCGAGATGAACGTGTGCGAAGCCTGCATGGCCGTGGGCTATTCCAACCTGGGGAACTTCATAGACCTGTTCAAGAAGCATTTCGGCACCACGCCCGGCGGGTTGCGAAAATCCGCCTTACGCGCGGCCCGCACCTGTGAAGGCAACGCCTGAAGTACCACGGACCAAGCCCGGCCAAAAAGAAATGAACACAGAAGCCGTGTTGGCACAAAAAAGGCCCGCTGCAACCATTGCAGCGGGCCAGGGGGGAATCCTTAACGCGGCCGGAGATGAGCCACAGATGTTCTCTTACAGGGTAGGCAGGTAACGGGAGATTTCCCACTCGGAAACGTGTGTGCGGAATTCGTCCCATTCAGCCTTTTTGGCCTTCACGTACGCAGCGTGCAGGTGTTCGCCCAGAGCTTCCTTCATCAGTTCGGAATTCTCAAAGGCCACCGTGGCTTCGTACAGGCTGCCGGGCAGGGATTCAATGCCCTTGCCGGCCATTTCGTACTCGGTCATGGAGAAGATGTTCTCTTCGACCGGGGTGCTGACTTCGTAACCTTCCTCGATACCCTTGAGGCCGGCAGCGAGCATGGCGGCGAAAGCCAGGTAGGGGTTAGCGGTCGGGTCCGGGCAACGCAGTTCCATACGAGTGGCAACTTCCTTGCCGGGCTTGTACATGGGCACGCGGATCAGAGCGGAACGGTTACGGTTGGCCCAGGCAACGTAAACAGGAGCTTCGTAGCCGGGAACCAGACGCTTGTAGGAGTTGACCGTCGGGTTGGTGATGACGGTGAATTCCTTGATGTGCTTCAGCAGACCGGCGATGTAGCTTTTGCACTCGCCGGACAGGCAGTATTCTGCATTGGCGTCGAAGAAGGCGTTGGAGCCGTTCTTGAACAGGGACTGGTGCACGTGCATGCCGGAGCCGTTTTCGCCGAACAGGGGCTTGGGCATGAAGGTGGCGTAGCAGCCGTGCTTGCGGGCGACTTCCTTGACCACAACCTTGTAGGTTACGGCAGCGTCGGCCATGCGCAGAGCTTCCTGGTAGCGCAGGTCGATTTCATGCTGGGAAGGAGCAACTTCGTGGTGGCTGTATTCCACCTGGATGCCCATCTTTTCCAGGTTGAAAATGATTTCGCGACGGATGTCGTTGCCCAGGTCCAGAGGCGGAGCGTCGAAGTAGCCGCCGAAGTCCAGGATTTTGGGCTCGTTGGGACTGGCGAAGGTGAAGAACTCCAGTTCCGGTCCCACGTACATGGTGTAGCCCTTGCTGGCAGCCTTTTCCAGGTTGCGGCGCAGGACGTAGCGGGGATCGCCTTCAAAGGGGGTGCCGTCGGGGTTCTTGATGTCGCAGAACATACGGGCGACCGGACGTTCTGTAGGACGCCAGGACACCATCTGAAAAGTTTCCGGGTCGGGGAAAGCGACCATGTCGGACTCGTCGATGCGGGTAAAGCCGAGAATGGAGGAACCATCAAAACCCATTCCCTCTTCAAACGCGGCCTCAAGTTCCTTGGGGGTAATCTGAAAGCTCTTCAGGGTACCTACAATGTCAATGAACCAGAACTGAACAAAGCTGATATTGTAGTCTTTGACCGCACGGAGTACGTCATCGGCATTTTTGCATTTGAAAACGGGAAGTTCCATAACTCCTCCTTGGAGTGTGTACTATTTTGTCAAAGCCGTTCCTTAACCTTCTCGTCTTTAAAGCAAGGAACAGGCCAAAACAAAAATGTCTTTTTTTTCAGGTTATTAAATTCAGACCAATAACCACCGCTGCTTGAAGTTTACGAAAAATGAAAAAATATGCAACATCAAAAATGCATTTTTTACGTTTTTGTAACCTTTGTGTTATTTTTAGTTGTGCCTTTTTTTTCAATACTCCGCAACACCCCGCAAAAATCAATTTGCATGGCGCACACCCGGAACCATCAAAAAGACAGGCGAACATCGGGAGTTTACCAACCAGTGGAAAACAGGCAGAGAAAAGACACGTACTGCAACAAAGTGTTCGGCACGGCCCACTCCGGGCTTTTTGGCGGGCAGGTGTCCGTCGGCCTGGGCAGACAATTCGGGATCCTATTGTTCTGGAACTCCCGGCATGGTACGAAGAGTTGACCTTATGTTCCGGCAGTGTCAATTTCTTTAGGCGCATGCGGGAGAGCCGCGCACAAGGCTTTTTGACAAAATACGCGCAAAATTCCCATCCACACGCCCGGCCTTTTTGCTGAGCGGATTGCAACACGCTGCGCAACTGGAGAAAAGTATTGGCCCCTCATACCATCAAACCCGGTACTGCAATCAAACAGGACGTTGTCAGCGCTGACGGCAACACCCTTATTGCGCGGGCAGGAACCACACTTACCGAAAAACATGCAGAGCTTGTCGCCCGGGGCAAGGCCGTGCTGGTCTCCCCCGCATCCCGGCTGGACCAGGCGACGAAAGACAAGATCAAACGGCGGCTCAAGCTCATCTTTTCGGCACAGGACATGACCGACCCCATGGTGCGGGAGTTGTTCAAGCTGACGTACAATTTTTTGGGATCGCGGCTGGCAACCAGGGCCGGACTCCCCGACTCCCTCACCAAGAAACCCCGCGCCCGGGACGGGCAGACGGATTTTCCACCGGCTGCGGTCTCCCCCAAGGCGTTGATAGACAGGCTGGGCGAGATGGCCAGCTTCCCGGATATATATTTCAATCTCAGCCAGACCCTGCAGCGGCCCAATGTTTCCGCCGCGGACATCGCCAAGGTTGTCAGCTCGGACATGGTCCTTTCGGCGCGGCTGCTCAAGGTGGTCAACAGCCCTTTTTACGGGTTCCGGGCCAAGATAGACACGGTACACCGGGCTATTGCCCTGACCGGAATGAACGAACTGCTGACCATGGCCCTCGGCATGACCGCAGTGAACTATTTTCAGGATATCCCGCCCGGATTCATCACCTTGGAGTCGTTCTGGCGCCATTCCATCGGTTGCGGGCTTCTGGCCCGCTCCCTGGCCGAGAACATGGAGGGAATGAACCCCGAGCGTTTGTTCACGGCAGGACTGCTGCACGACCTGGGGCGGCTGGTCATGTCCAAGGAGCTGCCCCAGCTGACGGCCACTTCCATGGGGCTGGCCCTGGAAAAACGCATCCCCCTGGTGGACGCCGAACAGATGATCCTCGGCTTTGACCACGCCCAGATAGGCGGGGAACTGCTGCGCCAATGGTCCTTCCCGGATATTCTTGTATCGCTGGTGGAAAACCACCACTCCCCCATGCACAGCGTAAGCCCCGGAGAGGCCTGTTTGATCCGATTGGCGGATATGGTGAGCAATGTCCTCAATGCCTCACGCGGAGCGCCCTACGTACTGGCAAAGCTGGACCCGGAAGTTTCTGCGGAATTGAAACTCCCTCCGGGCGAACTGTCCCGGGCCATAGACGAACACGACGAACAGATCGCCGACCTGTTGCGGGTGTTCACCTAATACTTAATGTAATGAACGGCAGAACCACGGCGTAAGCCAGGTTGTAAAGCCGGTTGAGTCCCCGACCTGCTGCATGTATAATGATACGAACGTGACGGGCGCGGCACGAGAAACCGCAAATGCAGGACATGGTTTCCGCCCTTTTCACAAAAAATCTTGACCAAAGTAAATTTTTTCATATTATTTTGTTGACAGGTTAAAACTGGGGGTATAAAGAAAATCCTCCCTTTGAGCAGGAGGGCCGTTAACTCAGTTGGTAGAGTATCTGCCTTTTAAGCAGAGAGTCGCTGGTTCGAGCCCAGCACGGCCCACCACCTAAAAGCTCAAACACAACGGTCACGCATCTGTCCCCATCGTCTAGTGGCCCAGGACTCCGGCCTCTCACGCCGGCAACAGGGGTTCAAATCCCCTTGGGGACGCCAAAGGATATCAAGGACTTACGAGAAATCGTAAGTCCTTTTTTTGTGTCGGACACAAATCCCGGACACAAAACTTTTTTTCCTGAACAATTCCAGCATATTGTGGACGCCTTTTTTACCCCCTGTTTCCGGTCTGTTTTTAAGCACATGCCGCAGTGCTTTGAAATTCCTAATATTTTAGGATGTCTCTTAGACATCGGCCTGAAAACCCAAAAGCCGCCGTTCAAGTTAAAGTTGCCCAGCGTGCACAAACTATGGGCTAAACTTAGCTGGCACGACACAAGGGGGGCAGGTCAAGGGGGAGTACGTCAAATCATATTAAAATAAAAGATATTAACCAAGTTCGCACACAGCCACATAAAAACGGCATAATGGAAATTATTTACTAATACTGAACGGACAGGAACACGATAGCGACTGCAAAGCACAAGCCCTACTCCTGATAGCGGGCTGCTGCCTGTCGAGATTGCCCAGCAGGTGAGAAATAGAAAAGCAATTTGGGAGTGGTCAGGATTCAGAGGCAGTAGTAAAGGACTGATCACTGAAATTCCTACCAGAGGATGCAAGCCGATGAGTCCCAAAACGATAAGCAGTGCCGAAATTATTGCAAATAGCGAATTGGTAAATGTACTACCTTCGAAATTGAATATTTGCGGGTAAACCTGAATAATTGAGGTGATACCGCTAGAAAACAAACCCGCCGTCAAAAATAGAACAAACTGGCTGACGGTAGAAGTAATCCGGTTGTTAATAAAATCGTGAAGAAGAGGTAGCCTAGGCCTGTTACGCATAAGTATTATGGCTGCAGGTGGAGCCACAAGACAAATCAACATAATCATACCCAGATCAGGAAAGAAGTAATGTCCTACAAAGACACCCACAGCGAGAAGGAAAGGTACCGTCATGCTTTCCGCCCGCACGGGATAACCGGAAAATTCAAGCTTACGAACAACCCCGACCTCAATAATTGAGTAACAAAGCGCCACAAAGCAGAGAAACATTCCAGGAATGACTGTCCGGCGATAAAGCATATCCGGCGCATAGGTCAGCGCAACCCCGGCTGCAAGGAAAAATGGAGACCACCATGCTGCCGCGCAGAAAGAACGTCCAAGAATAATGGATTGAGCTTTAGTTAAAGTGCCTTTACGGGCCAACCTGTCTCCGAATACAAGTAAAATAGAAAGATTAATGACTGCGCCAAGTAAATTGGTTCCGAACGAAGTTATCGCTATAGCCCATTTCCCTTTAGGTAAATCATCAGCTTGAGTGTTTGGATTTGTCAGCCCTAAAAAAGAAACTGCAATAAACATCGGCAGTAATTGTAAGTTCTGGGTAATTATTCTTTTCCAGCCAAGAAAAACGCCTTGCTGATAAGAAAATAATAGCGCTGCAATTCCGGCTGCAAACAAAAAAGTAGCTTGCCTGCGAGGTCCTACATGCAGCTTGTTCCATTCAATAATAACGACCAGCCAAGCCAATATAGCAACAGAGACAATGAGAGCAGGGCAAAGGCTGCTGAAGATAAATAGAAGTAAGGTGGCAAGGATCATCCACCCTGTGTAGCGTTGCAAATAATTAGCCATGGATATTTTGTGTACAAATTTTCTTCTGGATTAAACACCAAAGCTGGCCCGGAAAGTTATTTTCCGGGCCAGAGTGTTATTGCTCACAGCATTAACAAGCTGTAAGCAGGAGATGACTTATTTTATCAGGTTATTAAGAACGGACTGCCCCCATTCCATGCCTACGTCATTAAGGATCTCAGGCCAAACCGTTTTTTGAACTTTATCAGCTGTTCTAGCGATATCAGCATCAGAAAATTCTACTAAAGTTGCACCGTAGTCCACAAGCTTCTGCTCGTTAGCTTTCTGGTCTGCTTCAGCAGTTTTCCAGCGACGGTTTTCGAATTCAGCTGCAGTTTTGTCGAGGGCCTGCCTATTTTTATCAGACAGCTTATCGTAAATATCCTTGTTTATGATAAGGTACCAGACTTCAAAATGGGTGTTAGCAGGGATGTAGTATTTGGTCACATCTCTGAAGGAAGAGTAGTATCCTTCAGCACCGGAACCGATAACACCGTCAACAACACCGGTCTGAACTGCGGTGAAAGCATCAGAGAAAGGAATCGGAGTACCGAGGTAGCCAATGTTATCAGCCATCATCTGGAAGGTTTTCATTGGGGGAACTCTCAGTTTGATACCTTTAGCTGCATCAGGGTCACCAGGATTAATAGGTTTGGTGTTCAATGAGATACCGCCAAAGTATACAGGCCATACTGCCAGCAGATGGATTCCCTGCTTTTTATAAAGATCGGCAACCGTTTCACGCAGGGGGGCACCGGCGATGAAGTTCTTACGAGCCTGGTCCCAGTTTTTGAACATGTAGGGGAAGTAAGGAAGTTGAAATCTTTTATCAGCAGAAGAGGAAGGAGTCTGACAAGCCATCTCAATGGCACCGAGGCTTACCCTTTCCTGAACAACTGTGTAGTCGCCAAGAGCTGAGGCGGGATAAATCTTAGTCTTGATTTTACCTCCGGATTCTTCCTTCAAAGCTTTTGAAAACCAGCGAAGGTCATTGTCAATGGCAGTCCCCTGAGGACGGACATGAGAGATTTTCCAAGTTCTTGCTTGCGCAGTACCAGCAAGAATCACCATACAGACCAGAATAGCCATCACCACGTAAACTCCGCGCATTTTCATGTGCATACTCCTTAGTAACAAATTATTCGGTTCTAATTTTGTGAAGAATATATCTGCAAAAGACCTATCAGCATCAAGCCATAATATTGAATGATTTCAACGAATATCCCTTCAAGCCCTCTATTCCGTTCCCTTATTCTTAATAGCCAAACAATCCCGGGAAAAACAGGGAGAGGCTTGGCCATAGAGAAGTTAAGAAGACCACGGGTACATATCCGAAGAGGATGAGAATCATGGCCGGTTTGATGACTTCGGAAAACTCAGCTTTCCCGATTCGCATACTTAAATAAAGAATACTTGCATAAGGAGGAGTTACCCCGCCCATAGCAGTGTTAACACCCATGATTGCGGCAAACTGCACCGGAGAAATTCCGATGGCTTGCATCAGGGGGAGAAGCAGAGGCGCAAGCAAAATAATCGAGGTGATGTCGTTGACGATCATGCCAACAAAGAAGAGAAGGAAATTGATCAGGATCAGCAGAACCACCTTGTTCTGGGTGATTGTGAATACACCTTCTACCAAAGCCTGAGGAACATCTTCCATAACGAATATCTGGCTCAACATCAGGCTGAATACAATCATAACCATGATGGCGCCTACTGCAGTGGCGGAAGATTTAGCAGACGAAATGAAGGTTTTAAAAGTCAATCCCTTGTAGACCATAAGGCCTACCGGAATTGCGTAAATAACAGCGACAGCTGCAGCTTCGGTTGGAGTCATGATCCCGCCGTAAATACCACCGAGGATGATTAGTGGCATGATCAGCGCAGGAAGAGCGCGCGAAGTCATGGAGACGGCTTCCTGAGCAGTCTCTTTTACAGGACGAGGGGGATCGAGAATCAGAGGGAATTTACGGGCCATCACCAAGTTAACCACGCAGAAAAGGAGAGTAATGAGAATCCCCGGTCCCATGGTTGCGAGAAAACAGGCCAGAATGGAGGTATCTGTTACCCAACCGTAAATGATCATAGTTACACTTGGCGGAATAAGCAGCCCAAGGATTGATGAGTTTGCAACAAGTGCTGTTGCGTACCCGCGAGGGTAACCTTTGGAGGTCATTTCCGGGATAAGGATTGGGCCGGTTGCTGCTACGCCTGTAAGTCCACTGCCGGAGATAGCACCGATTAATGCACAACTGGCACTTGCGACTACACCCAAACCACCGCGGAGACGTCCGACAAATACGTTAACAAACCTCAGTAGACTTTCAGCGATTCCACTTTCACTCATTAACGTGCCTGCAAAGACAAAGAGCGGAATACACAGTAAAACCGGGTTAGCAAGCTGGCTGTAGCCCCAGACCATGGTGCCGTTCATTGTGGCATCGCCCACAAAAACCATAACCATGAGAGCACCGCCAAAACAGAATGGAAGTGGCACGCCGAAGCTGAGCGTCAGCACCAGTACACCCATGGCGATAAAAGAAACGGTAACAATATCCATGCTATACTCCTACCTTCGAGGCAACTGCCTGCTGATCCGCAAGTAACGTGAGACGGCGGATATTTCTAATAAGGTGCCAGAGTACAAACATCGTCATCAGCATCATGCCGATGAAAAATGCACATTCGGCCCAGAATGTCGGGATATAAAGAGTCGGGCTTTCTTTCCAAATTCTCAAAGCATAGAGAAAATAGTCCCATGCCCACCATGTTAACCAAGATGAAACGACCAAGGACATTATGTCTGCCACGACTCTCACACGCAGTTTACCGAGGTCGGTTTTCATAAAAATGTCCAAAACATTAGCCTTGATCTGGGTATCTTCCCGACAGGCGTTTACGCTACCGAAGAAATATAACCACAGTGTGGGGTATACTAAAAGTTCATCCAATCCCATCACCGGCAACTCGAAGATGTAACGCATTACCACTTGGTAGAACTCAAGAGCGGCAACAGTACTCATGAGAGCTGCTAATGCGTATTTAAAAAATTTCTCCATGAAGATCCTCCGAAATGGAATAATTTACTACTTAAGCGCCGCTACAATAGAAACCTCCACTAAAATATCGGGCCGGGCCATCCGTGCTTCAACACAGGCTCTTGCGGGGGCATGTCCCTCGGAAACCCAGTTATCCCAGACTTCGTTCATTCCTGCGAAGTCTTTCATATCGCGAACATAAACTGTGGCAGAGAGAATATGTTCCCTGCTGCTGCCTGCCTTTTTCAAAAGTGCATCCACCTTGGCAAGCATGCTTTCTGTCTGAGGGCCGATAGATTCATCTGTGTTATCAGCTACCTGCCCGCTAAGGTAAACGGTATCATTGTGAATCACGATCCTGCTCATACGCTGTGCTGTTTCCATCCTTGTAATACCCATCTTAACTCCTTATAATTTAAATTTTATTTATATCTGGATAATAAAGACCCTTCCTAATTATTTTTTGTCCAGTAGCCAGTTTCCACCATCCGTACCCTCATCGCCCAAATCCATAGAGGCAACTTCGGCCAAAGGAATTGGTTTCAAAGGGGGACGCACAGTCAAAAGACCTGTCCGGTCCGGTTCAATGGAAAGATAATCCCCAACGATTTCAGCCAGAGCCGGTCCGCACATCCGCCCCTGACAAGGTCCCATGCCGCAACGGGTGATACTTTTCACCTCGTTTAAATCACGAACTCCTTCATCCAGAACTTTACGGACGTCTCCGATGGTGACATTCTCGCACCTACAGAGCACTGTATTATTGTCAAATTCAAAATGTGAAGGATTTGGTGCATAAACAGCATCAATGAAAGGTCGGGGGAAGTTATCCTGTCTCAAGGCTTTACGGACAGGCTCGGCGAGGGCGTCTCTTTCTGACTTAGGAATCATGCCCAGGCAACATGCAATTTCCAAGGCAGCCAAGGTTCCTTTGTGGCGGGCAGCAACTGCACCGTGGACCCGGCTGCCGTCCCCGGCTGCAAATATTTTTTCAAAATTGGTACGGCCCCAGCTGTCACAGTAGGGGTACCAATACCTGAGCTTTTTATCCCAGACCATCTGGCAACCAGCCTGCCTGAAAATATGAGTGTTGGGGATAACACCAAAATGAAGCAGCAACAGGTCAGCGTCAAATGCCAAATCTTTTCCCTTTACCGTAGCTTCCACTCCACTCAGTGCATCGGTTCCCAAAGCACGAATCTTGCGGACACCCCGGTAGTGGGGAATGCCATGCTTCTGGAGCTCCAGAAGCATGGCTGTTCCTTTGTACAGCAACTTCCAACCCATAAGGGCTTTGGGGAGTTTGGTTGCGGAATCTACAGGCGGAATAAAGTCTGTTGTTTCAAGAATGGCAGCTATTTCCACCCCTTTCTTCAAAAGCATTGAAGCTTCGAGAAGTAAAAGAGGACCACTACCTGCCAAAACAACCTTCCCGGCAGGGGTAAGCCCGGCTTCTTTAGCCAGATTGTTTGCTGCACCGGCACCCATTACTCCCGGAAGAGTCCAATCATCGATAGGGACAGGACGCTCCATAGCACCTGTAGCAGCGATAATATAATTGGCGGATATCCTGCTGGACTCTCCGTCTTTTGAATAACAGACGCGACCATCAGCCTCTACCTGCCAAACCGAAGCCCCGCCTTCATAATTAACGCCGGCTTCCCTGAATTCATTTACCAGATCAAGGCCCACACTGTAGTCGGGGCCGAAAAGATTCAAACGAGCATCTCCGGCTCCTTCTACGTTCCGGTAAATCTGGCCACCGAGACGCTGCTGTTCATCCAGAGCTACGACATTCAGTCCCATCTTGGTCAGCTGGGTAGCAGCGCTCAGACCAGCTGGTCCGGTACCGATAACTATTGCATCATAGTGGCGGCTCATGCGTCTTCTCCTTTAGAATTTAGATGGCGGTTGATGACCATACCTTCTTTGGGATCTGTCATGCATGCTTGGCGCTCCACACCGTTGATCTCCATCAAACATTCATAGCAAACGCCCATCAGACAATGGGGGGAACGGGGCTTATGGGCCGAGGGAGAGATTCGGGAAATTATTTCGCCGATACTTAAAAGCCCTGCGGCAATACTGACACCCTTGGGAAGTTCAACTGTCTTTCCGTCCAATAGTACGGAGACAGTTTCAGTTGGAGTCTGGTCCAGTTTGAATTCAGTAGTGGAAGTTGTGGAATCTTTAAGCATGGAACCGTCCATTTGAAAATTCTGATACTTGGTTATCGGTTGTCTCTCCTAGAATCCAAGGTGCTATAACCTCAGTATGCAAGGGAGCTAAAGAAACACCGGAATGCAAAGCAAGGACGCTGATATTTTCATGTCCCGGAATCTTGCTGTATATAGGACCGCCATCCGGTGTCATAACGCGGATAGCTCCCCAGCCCCTAACCCAATTTAAATTTGCCAGCTCCGGAAAAATGCGCACCGCGTTGGCGGCTTGCGATTTCATGGCCTCAGCAGTAACCCCGGAATCTAGAGCGGTGTTCTCAGTAGACAAGCCGAGCAAATACGTACCGTCCTGAGTCTGGCGTACGGCGAGTAGAGGAATATCGAGTTTGCGTTCGCAGCGGGCTGAGACCATAAGCTGGCCCCGCTGTGGATAGATATTGAGCTTTTCACCAAGAGCAGCCGTCAGTCTGGAAGAACCGTGTCCGGCGGCAATTACGAGCTTCCGGCATTCATATGTTTCGGTGGTTGTTTTAACGAGGACAGTTCCATTAGACTGTGGGATGATCTCTCTTGCTCCGTCTGCTCCATGATAAACTCCACCCAGCTTTTGAAAGCAACTCCTCACCGCTCCAAGGAGCCTCAGGGGATTCACATGTCCCTGTTCTTTGGTATACATGCCTCCGGCAACGTCTTCACCCAGAGTCATTTTAGGCATCAATTCAGCGAACTGCTGCCTGTCCAGAACTTCCACCGGGTAATCGATACCTTTGCTGCTGCATCCTTCCCGGATGGTTTCCACAGATCGTGCAAAACCATCCAATTCCTCCTGCCCAAAGGCATGTACCGCGCCTCCGGTCCAGTCTAATTCAATATTGTATCCGCTCGCATCTTCAAGGATCTCTGCATATTCAGGCCATGCCACGGCTGCCTTCCGACACCACAAGGAATAACCGGGATAACCAGCCCCTTTGCACATGAACCAAGTCAACCCAAAGTTACCACGTGATAACCGCTGACTCTTAAGCTGTTCGTCCAAAATCACCACTTTGCCGGCTCCCTTACGCATGAGCCCCAGAGCTGTTGAAGATCCGGTGATGCCACCGCCGATGACCAAAACATCCGCTGTCTGCACTAGCACTCTCCTTTCCAAATTTCCGGCAGTTGATATATTTTTTAGCACTCAACCGACTAAGGGCAGTGTCATTTTTTCAGTAGTGCTGAGCAAAGTGAATGCCAGAGCTGCGAGATATGCACCTCTCTTTTTTTATAGATTGGCTAAGATCCTGAGATGGTTTGCTATTTTATGAGTCAAAATTTAACTATTAGAATCTGTAGTTTCGACGTAGCAATAATTATCACCTGCTACTTTCGTCTCGTTTTGAGACGCTTTCAACCATCAAACTCAAAAGAAACACCTACGTTCGGCGCCTTGCACAAAACTGTCTCAAACTGAGACGCGTCTCAATTTGAGACAGTTTCAACTTTGTTACATTTTTCACAGATATAGCTCAAAAATACTTAAAACTACAACAGATTGAAGACTGCATTGTTTCTGTATATACTCTTGATAACCTGCAATTCCAAAAACATTTCGGGCTTGCAGCTTTAAGTCTGTACGGAAATTTATGGAGAATCCGGAACATGTCTAAAAAAGAGACACCCTTGTTTGTAAATGAAGGGCAAATGATTAGCCCGGAAGCCATGAAGCAGGAGATTGCCCTCTCGCACCAACGATCCCGGGAGTACGGAATTGACCCTATCCGGAGAAATAAAAAACAAAAGATGCTTTCTCCGGCGGAGCTATCTGAAAGGCGGCGTAAGAATAAGAAGCTGCTGGACATTCTCTGCCCTCAGTTTGAGGAATTTTATAAACTTCTGTACCCTAATGATTTTATCATCGCCGCAGTTGATTCGGATGGATACATGCTTCATATTCGAGGGAAAGAGGAGTTGATTGAAGACTCTGCCGAAAAAAACTGTGTACCTGGGTACCGATGGACAGAAGAGGACGTCGGAACCACGGCCATATCCCTGACCCACAAACTCCAAATTCCCATTCAGCTTGTTGACGACGACCATTTCTGCCGTCAGGCCCACGGCCAAACCAGTTCCACAGCTCCGGTATTTGGTAAGGATAAAAAACTTATCGGCATTATTGCTGTCTTCGGTTCATCGGAACAGGCACATGCACATACGCTATATATGGTTACCACGGCAGCCCGGGCGGCAGAGCAGCAGCTCAGGGTGTTACGCAGAAACAGGGAATTGGCAGCGAACCTTAACTTTTTAGACCAGACCATTTCTTTTTTTCGCATCGGATTGATCATTATCAACAGCGAAAAATATATTTGGCGCGTTAACCGTGAAGGGGCAAATATTCTTAAAAGAGATGATCTGGAGAACAACCCCCTATCTGTACTTCAAGGGCTAAATGTTGATCTGGACCACGTAGAAGAATCCCCGGAAGCATGGATAGACAAAGAAGTTCGCATCAAAGTCCAAAACAATCACATCCGCCTGATTCTTACGGTCCAGTTGGTAAAATCTGAAGAAGGAGAGCGGCTGGGAGCCGTAATCACTTTTAACGAGGTCAGAGATGTTTATAAATTAGCGCAGAATATTGCAGGGACTCGGGCCCATTTTACTTTCGAAAGTATAGTTGGAGTCTCCCCCGCTTTTCTGGAAACTGTAAAGTTGGCCAAGGGTGCAGCTTCTTCAGATAGTACAGTGCTCCTTCAAGGCGAGACCGGAACAGGGAAAGAACTCTTCTCCCAAGCCATTCACAACCAGAGCTGCAGGCGGCATAACCCCTTTATTCCCATCAACTGTGGTGCCATCCCTTCTAATCTTCTGGAAAGTGAACTATTCGGATATGTGGACGGTACTTTCACCGGCGCAGCAAAAGGGGGAAAACCAGGTAAGTTTGAACTGGCTAACAACGGCACCATTCTTCTAGATGAAATTGGCGATATGCCTCATCGGATGCAAGTGAAGTTGCTTCGCGTCCTTGAAACGGGGGAAGTTTACCGCATCGGGGCGGACAAACCCATTAAAATTAACACAAGAATTATTGCCGCCACCCATGTGAATCTACCAGCAGCTATTCAGGCTGGTCGATTCAGGGAAGATTTATACTATCGACTGCATGTGTTCCACATCCAGATTCCCCCTCTTAAAAAAAGAGGTCGGGATGACATCTTGCTTTTAGCTTCCCTCTTCCTGAAAGAAGGGGCTGCTGTGCCACCAGCCCTCAGTCTTGATGCTCAAAATTTACTCATCAGCTATCATTGGCCCGGAAATGTCAGAGAATTAGAAAATTGCATACAAAGGGCTCTCCACTTCTGTGAAGGGGAAACCATAGAAGTCCAGCACTTAGGAATGCCTGAGGTTGTAACGGGAAAAACGTACCGATCCAGCGGTTCTTTAGATGAAGTGATACGTAAAACCATTAAAGAGGCACTGAAAAAGACAAATAACAGCCGGGTGCTTACGGCCAAACTCCTCGGGATATCCCGAGCGACCTTGTACCGGAAGATGGACAAGTACGGGATCTAATCACTAACAAGATCGGCAGTGGACTTTTTTTGATTTTGCGGACACGATTTTATCCCACCGAACACCCCCTCTGGTCTGTCCCAATCAGGCGGCATAATCCATAAAAATGTCCACCTTAGTTTCGCCGCCAACTGGTCCAAACAACCGGGACCACTTCTTCGCGATGGATACGATGCTTCCGTCTGATTTATGATTTTCAAACGCGGCCTCAATTAACCCTCCGTTGGGCAATGATTCGCCATTCTTTTTCAATTCCTCATTTAAGCTCAATAGGCGACCAAGAATTTGAGCCCGAAGCATTTGAGGCGATAAATCTATAGCCCTCCACAAAGGGTCGTGCCTCATATCTAGAATCTGCGTTAATACACCTTCCTGAGTAGCAAGTTTTTCTAGATCGCTGATGAATCTTTCTACATCAGCAGGCCCAGGCCCCAATATGTCGCTAATGATGCTCGCATGGGCAACCGCAGCCATATGGCGCCAATAGGGAGGTGTTTCCCACATGGATTGCTCAACGCTTATTATGCCGAGGCATATTCGCACTAGAGATGGAGTAACTTCCCCCACCCAGGTATTAGCCTTTTCGCCTAGAATTCTATTGAGAGTCTCTTCCACCAGTTCATAGAATCCAGTTTCAGGTAAATGTGTAGCAGCTATTTCCACAACTCCGAGTAAAGCGAACGGTGACTGCATATTGCAACACTTTTGTAGGGCTGCAAGTAGCTCATCAGGTGGGATGTCCTTGGTTAAATTTACCAAGGATATTTGAGGGGCTATGGTTAGGCGTAAAGCAAGCTGAAGCCCTTTGGACAAGGATTTGTCCATTACTTGTTTAAGGTGAGGAATAAGAGAGCCCTCAAGCCAATCATTCACTCCGATAGCTTCGTGAATAGGACCGAGTAAACACTCATAGTACTTCTTCGATAGGGGGAATAGGTCTGCGTAGCTGAGACTCGAATTTGTTCTTAGTTTAGTCTCAATCTTGACCATAAACTGGCCAGGTGTTTGCTCAATATCTTCTAGATAGTGTCGTCAAATTAAAAAAATCATGCTATCCTCCTTTAAGCCGAACACGGAGGATCGAATGCTAGCACACAGACGACACGACATTAGCGACAGAATTTGGGACGCTCTGAAGCCACATCTTCCAGGACGAAAAGGCTCTGTTGGTCGCCCCGCAACAGACAACAGATTATTCATCAACGCGGTCTTTTGGATACTCCGCACAGGCGCACCCTGGCGCGATCTCCCACCGGATTACGGTCACTGGAAAAACACACAACGCAGATTTTGCCGATGGCGGGATCGTGGCGTGTGGGAAGGCCTGCTGGAGGAGTTGATGGGGGAGCCGGACTTTGAATGGCTGATGATTGATGCAAGCCATTGTAAGGTTCATCCACATGCGGCTGGGGCGGTTGGAGGCAACCAAGCAATGAGCCGCACAAAAGGGGGCTCAACACCAAGATACACTTGGCCGTGGATGCGCTTGGTTTGCCGGTCCGAGTTTCTATTACAGAAGGTACCAAAGCTGATTGCGCAGAGGCCTGTTGCCTGATTGATGGATTTGAAGCTGACTATCTTTTGGCAGACAAAGGGTATGATACGGATGAAATCATCAACAAGGTCGAAAACATGGAAGCAACTCCGGTCATTCCGCCCAAAAAAAAAGCGGAAGAAACAACGCGATTATGACAAATACTTGTATAAACTACGGCATATTGTCGAAAACGCATTTTTGCATCTCAAGAGATGGCGAGGTATTGCCACGCGATACGCCAAAAGGGCCTCGTCCTTCCTTGCGGCGATTCAGATTCGGTGCATAGTATTGTGGCTACAATAATTTGACGACACTATCTAATACGTATGTGATTCGGTTAGCCAAACTTTGTTACAAATTGTATTTAACTATTTGATATAGGTGGAAAATATTGTTAACATAGTCTTAAGTGTAGTTATGTAATAAATTTCTATAAATGGGGGGGGAGGGCATGCGTAGTTTATCATCTAAATTCCTTATTCCGACTTTGGTTTTGATCATTGTATGTCTGTTCACGATGTCTTCGTTGGTCTATCGTAAATCGGTTAATTCGTCCTCAGCAGCAGCAGAATCGCTGAACGATGCTAAGCTTGCTAATACCGTATCATTAATTGATATTTGGCTTGATGGTCTTGAACAAAAGCTTGCCGCAATTTCAAAACTTAAGGAAATTGTCGATTCTGCAAGTAACGGTATTTCAGATAAAGAAGCGCAACGAGAAGCTGTTTCTGTGCTTAAAGACATGGTCGGAGAACAAAATATCGTTCCACGTATGAATCTTATGGATATAAATGGTATTGTTACAGCTTCTTCACAAACAAAATCAATCGGTAATAATTATTCAGATCGTGCTTATTTTAAAGCTGCTGCTGCGGGAAGTCCGTATTTATCAAATGTTATTATAGGTAGAACGTCAGGAGCTCCTGTTCTAATGGCTTCTCATCCAGTAAAAAAAGATGGTAAAGTTGTAGGAGTTGTTTCTTTAGTAATTGAAATTAGTGCTTTTGCAAAGAAATTTATTGATAACATAACTATTGGCAAGACAGGGTATATTTATATAGCAAGTGATGATGGATTAGTTATAGTTCATCAAGACAAAAAATTGATTGCAAAGCTCAATCTGGTTAATGAATTTGAGTGGGGAAGAGAGCTTGTAAGCAAAGGCGATGGCGTTGTTGAGTACGATTATAACGGAAAAAGTTGTTTAACATATTTTACTAAATCAGAAAAAACAGGATGGATTATTTGTTCTACAGCTCCTGTTTCCGAATTTTTTAGCGAGTCGCGTTCGATAGGCATATTTATCATATCGTCGGCAATAGTTATTATGTTTGTTATCGGGTTGGGGGTATTTTTCATTCTTAAAATGAATGTGATTGTTCCGGTAAAAGGCATTGTGGATGTTGCTTCAAAAATTTCTGAAGGAGACTTAGAAACGAATCTGCAAGTTGATCGTAACGATGAAATTGGTCTGCTCCAGACAAGTCTATTGAAGATGGTTGAGCGGCTTCGTGAAATGATTGCAAGTGCAGAAGAAAAGACTGAGCTTGCTCGGGAAGAGTCGCAAAAAGCCCAAATTGCCACTCAGGAAGCTGAAGAAGCCCGCAAACAGGCAGAACGGGCTAAGGCTGAAGGAATGTTAGCGGCAGCTAATCATCTTGAAGGTATTGTTGAACAAATTACTTCTGCGTCAGAAGAGCTTTCTTCCCAGATAGAGGAATCTGCTCGAGGCTCTCAAATTCAGCGTGAACGCACTTCTGAATCCGCTACTGCAATGGAAGAAATGAATGCTTCAGTGCTTGAAGTTGCCCAAAATGCATCGCAGGCTGCGGAAAGTGCAATGGATGCTAAAGATCAAGCTGAAGATGGAGGAAAGATTGTCGGTGACGTTGTCGCCTCAATTGATTCAGTAAACGAAGCTTCCGTCAAAATGGTGGAAGGGTTGAACGGACTTGGAGATCAGGCAGAGGATATTTCCAAGGTTGTCACTGTAATTACCGACATTGCAGACCAAACGAACCTGCTTGCACTCAACGCAGCTATTGAAGCTGCACGGGCCGGAGAAGCAGGACGAGGCTTTGCAGTTGTTGCTGATGAAGTTCGTAAGTTGGCTGAAAAAACAATGAAGGCTACTCAAGAAGTAGAGCAGTCGGTTCGAGGTATTCAGTCCGTCACCCGCACGAATATTGAAGAAATGGACAATGCGGCCAAGCTGATTTCTCAAAGTAAGGAATATGCGGGTAGAGCTGGTGAAAGTCTTCAGATAATTGTTGAAAATGTTGAATCAACCGCTGATCAGGTTCGAGCTATTGCTACAGCAAGTGAAGAACAATCTGCTGCAAGTGAGCAGATCAATCGTAGTTCTGATGAAGTAAACCGTATTGCGATGGAAACATCCGAGGCTATGCAGCAATCAATGTCTGCTGTCTCCGATCTTGCTCGATTGACGGGGGACCTTCAAAAACTTATTGATGAGCTTAAAGATGTTTAACTGATTGCATCCAAAGTAAATCAGTACCTTACGAAGTGTCTTGGTCATGGGGATCACATCGAACTCGGTGTTGCCGAATTCACGTTTGCTGGTACCGATGGTGATCGCGCACTGCGAAAAATCCAGGTGACCGACCTTAGCCCGATAGATTTCCCTACGTCGGGCAGCGGTGTGCAGGGCATACTGTGGGTTGCACACAGCTACCCGGTGGAGCAGATTGGGACAAAGTATTCCCTTTCCGCCCTACTCGATTTCGCTTCATTATTTTAGCCTGAATAAGGCCGTGCAGACGCGTCCAAAGCGCTGCCAAGGCCCGATGACTTTGGGTTAGCAATTCGGGAGAAAGTTTCCTCACCCTCCTGCGCCCCCTTTGGCAACCATGAACCTTTGTTGTTTGTTCTCCGGTACCCTCCCGGCCAAAGTTTCTCCTACAATTTCACTGGTACTTTTTGGCAGTTCTCCTGCCGAGCGACACAAAATCTTATTCAAATTCTCACGAGCATCGATCGGTAATTCAGAATA
The DNA here is from genome assembly GCF_049723905.1 of Desulfovibrio sp. 7SRBS1. Lineage (NCBI taxonomy): Bacteria > Pseudomonadati > Thermodesulfobacteriota > Desulfovibrionia > Desulfovibrionales > Desulfovibrionaceae > Desulfovibrio > Desulfovibrio sp. 7SRBS1. The sequence continues at coordinate 2,386,488 of NZ_JBJKFD010000001.1, forward strand.
ACTTGTAGCGTTGCCGAGGGCCTTTTCTTCCGCGGGCCTCAGCTCAACCATATTTTTGAGAATCGCCACGATCTTCCGCGCATACAGAATACAATCCTGTGTGGACTCACATCGGTCCCGCACCTCGGACAAAACAACCCCGCAACCTGTCCAGCAAGCCCGGATAATGCCGTTCGCCTAGTTCTTCATATCCCTTCGAGAAGCAAGCTCAGGGACATCCACGTTCGCACAGACAGCAACCGAATAATCAGGAGCGATTTTCTTATGCCTTGCAATCTTTGCAGAAATGATACGATTTCAGCTAAATCACTCATTCTGATGCGCCCCAAATGGAAGCATCGCCCCAACACAATATGCATATAGACAAACTGAACAACTTGCTTTTGCAGTTCTACTCATTTAAGTTCTTGGAGGGGGGGAATGGATTCCCGCATGCAGAAACAATGCATTCCTGAAGTTCGGGATGCATTCAACTCTGTTTTATCCGGCTCGTATCAAAACTTTTCAGAATTATTCCATAGATTTGCGTTATTAATCTGTAAAGCACTAACCAGCCGGACAATTAGCACACCTGCCCTTCCTCCCTGCACTGCAAATTTTGCGTCCACATACAACATAAAGTAGTAAAGCGGCAGCCGTCCCTGCCAGCTTTTGGGATTTTATTAAGACATGGACAACAAAGGAACCGCCCTTGTTACCGGTGCCAGCAAGGGCATTGGCGAAGCTGTCGCCTTGCGTCTTGCACAAGACGGCTTCGATATCTGGCTAAACTATCGCAGCGACCATGAAAATGCGCAGAAAATAGGTGCTGAAGTCGAAAAAATGGGCAGGACCTGCACTTTGCTGCCCTTTGACGTTGCCGATTGCCAGTCCTGCGAGGAGGCCCTTGCTCCTCTGCTGGAAAATGAGGTCCCTTTTGCGGTGATCAACAATGCCGGTTTTGCCCGTGACAATCTGCTGGTCTGGATGAAAGAAGAGGATTGGACCAATGTGCTCTCGGTCCATCTGAACGGATTCTTCAACGTTACCCACACACTCCTGCCCCGCATGATCCGCAAACGCAAAGGACGCATAGTCAACATAGCCTCCACATCGGGTCAGACCGGAGTTGCTGGCCAGGTAAACTATTCGGCAGCCAAATCAGGCCTCATAGGGGCCACCCGCTCCCTTGCCGTGGAAGTCGCCAAACGCAATATTCTGGTGAATGCCGTGGCTCCCGGCTTCATAGATACGGAAATGATCCAGGAATTGCCCATGGAGGAAATTGTGAAGCAAATCCCCATGGGGCGCGCCGGCTCTCCACGCGAAGTCGCCGACGTTGTATCCTTCCTGTGTTCCCCCGGCGCGTCCTACATCACCGGGCAGGTACTGTCGGTCAACGGCGGCATCTACACCTAATCCGATTTTCATTTTTAAGGCATTCTCAATGAACAAAGTCGCCATTACCGGAATTGGTATCATCTCCACCCTTGGCAACGATACCGAAACCGTTTCCAAGGCTATGTACCATGGGCAATCCGGCATCAAGGTCGATCCGGAACGCATACAAATGGGCTTTGCCTCTCCTCTGACGGGAGCCATCCAGGGGTTTGCGGCCAAGAAATGGCTTACACGCAAGCAGCTTAAGACCATGCCGGATTTTGCGGCCTGGACCTACGCCGCGGCTATGGAAGCCATCGGCATATCCGGACTCGATCCTGAAGAGCTGCAAAACGACCGAAGCGGTTTGATTTTCGGCTGCGACTCCAGTTGCATTGCTGCCTTGGAACAAGTCGAGCTTCTCAAGGAACGCGGTGAAACCGGATTGATAGGCAGCGGCCTTGTATTCCGCTCCATGACATCCTGCATAACCATGAACCTGACCACCCTGCTCGGCACCAAAGGAGCCTGCTGGACGTTAAGCTCCGCCTGTGCCAGTGGCGGTCACGCCGTTGGTCAGGCCGCCGATCTGATAGCCCTCGGACGTCAGGACCGCGTGCTTTGCGGCGGTGCCCAGGAAATCAACTGGCAGTCCATATGCAGTTTCGACGGTTTGGGGGCCTTTTCCACACGCACGGACTGTCCGGAAGCATCCAGCCGTCCCTTTGACGCCAACCGGGACGGACTTGTTCCCAGCGGAGGAGCTGCGGCCATCCTGCTGGAAAACTGGGACATGGCCGTTGCACGCGGCGCTCGAATTCTGGGAGAATTGGCCGGATACGGTTTTTCTTCGGACGGTGAAACCCTCTCCGTGCCAAGCCGCTCCGGCCTGGGCAGGTCCATGAACAATGCACTGCTGGCTGCACAACTCCAGCCAGCAGACATAGACAGCATCTGTGCCCATGCCACATCCACCCCTGCCGGGGACTGCGTGGAAGCCGAAAACATTGCGGATGTCTTTGGCGAGAACTGTCCGGCCGTCTTTTCCACCAAATCCATGACAGGCCACGAACTGTGGATGTCCGGAGCTTCGCAGGTAGTCTACAGCACGCTCATGGCGCGCGACGGATTTATTGCCCCAAACATTAATTTCGAAACCCCGGACGAATCTTCGGCCAAACTAAACATCGTAACCGAAACGATAGAACGCGCCCCACGCAACGTACTGTGCAATGCAGCCGGGTTCGGCGGCACCAACTCCTCCCTCATTCTGAAGTTCTAGGCGATGAAGTACGACTTCGTAATTATCGGTGCCGGTGTTTCGGGCATGACTTCCGCCCTACTTCTCGCCAAACACGAACACAGGGTTGCGCTTGTAGAGCAGTTTCGTCATCCCGCCCCTACGCTCAGGGGCTTTTTCCGGCAGGGCGTATACTTTGACACAGGCCTGCATTACACGGGCAGCTTCGCTCCCGGCGAGATTCTCGACGTCTATTTCCGCTATCTGGGCATGACCGGGATTGAACGCGAAAGCTACAACCCAGACGGATTTGATCGGCTGCTTTTTCTAAACAATGGCCAGGAGTTCAACCTGCCCATAGGCTACTCTCGCATGGAGGCATATCTAGGAGAACTCTTTCCGCAGGAAAGGAAAAACATCCAAACCTATTTGAATGCTGTGCGTGACGATTTCGACACATCGCCGTTTTTGAACCTTTCACGCTCCCTTTCCTTTGATAACCTTACCGACATCCCAAGCAATACAACGCTGGCCGCCTACCTGGACAGCCTGACGGACAACGCCATGCTCAAGTCCGTCCTGTCCATGCACTGCATGCTTTACGGAGTGCCGCCGGAAGAAACCCCCTTCACCAACCACGCAAAAATCGTCGGTTCCTATTTCCAGTCCGTACATGGAATCAACGGCGGCGGGCTGTCCGTTGTCCGCTCCTTTGAAAAAGCCCTGAAGGACGCGGATGTCTCCCTTTTTTGCGGCAGCGGCGTAAAGCATATTCTGCTTGCAACGGACGGAAGCACCCGAGGCGTGGAACTGGAAAACGGCCAAATTTTCGAAGCCCCTAAGGTCCTCTGCACCACCCACCCCGAAGTGCTTTTGGATCTTGTGCCCGAGGGTGCCTTTCGCCCGGCATATCGTCGTCGAATCCGCAGCCTCAGGGACACCCCTTCGGCCTACATGCTCTTCGGCATAGCCGACGGCCCCATTGATTCCATTGAAAACAGAAATCTTTACGTTTGTCCGGCAACTGATGTTTCGTCTTTTTTCCGCCCGGACCGGCACCCGGAACAAGGCCCCTTTTACGTGGCGTCCACGGCCTCGGCCAAAGACAACAGACGGGGCGTTGTCGCCATTGCTCCGGGCTTTGCAAAAGACGCCGCTCAGTGGCTCGATTCACGCACCGGCCACCGCCCGGAAAGCTACAGCGAATACAAGGAAACAAACCTTTCTGCTGTTCGCAAAGCCCTGGTAGAGGCTGTTCCGGAACTTGGTCAGGTCCGTTTTGTGGACGGTGCAACTCCGCTGACCCTGCGCGACTATATGCAGACGCCAACAGGCAGCCTCTACGGCTCCGGCCATTCAATCAATCAGTTCAATCCCGTACCGGGCACCCGCATCCCCGGCCTTCTTCTGGCTGGTCAGTCGGTAGTCGCCCCCGGAGTGCTCGGCGCTGTGGTTTCGGCATTTCTCACCTGCGGCTACATCATCGGGCACGAAAGAATTCGCGAGGAACTTATCACATGCGCCTGAAAAGGGTTGTAATAACGGGCTTGGGGGCGGTTTCCCCCTTTGGCAAAGGAGCCGACCAATTATTCGAGGCCCTTGCTGCCGGAAAAAGTGGCATTGAGATTGTCCCCGAGCTGAAACGGATTGGCGGATTGGGACCACGCGTCACCGGCCCTGTTACAGGGGTGGATCCACGCGAAATTCCCCGCAAGAATCGGCGCTCCATGTCCCGCATGTCCATCTACGCCCTGCTTGCGGCTCAGGAAGCACTCGCCCAGGGCGGTGTGGACGAAATCATACGTACGGGCGGCAGGCTGGGCATTGCCATGGGGTCCACCGTAGGCAGTGTGGACACCATGGAAGAATTTTTCAATGAATACCTAGTGTCGAAAAGCATCGAGCACATCAAGTCCATGCTCTTTTTTCGCATCATGGGCCACTCCTGCGCCGCCAATGTTGCCCAAACGCTGGGCATAACCGGCAGGACGCTGGCTCCCTCCGCCGCCTGTTCCACAGGTTGCCAGGCCGTGGGACTGGGGTACGAGGCCGTGGCCCTCGGCCGCCAAGACATGATGCTTTGCGGGGGCGCAGACGAATTCCACCCTCTGACCGCCGCCACGTTCGACATCATGCAGGCTGCCTCCACCAAATACAACGACAGGCCCGACTGCACCCCGCGGCCCTTCGACAGGGACCGGGACGGCATTGTCTGCTCCGAGGGGGCAGGACTTTTGCTGCTGGAATCCCTGGACTCCGCCCTTGAACGCGGCGCCGACATCCTTGCCGAGGTTACCGGCTTTGCCTCCACCTCCGACGCAACCAGCATTGCCAATCCCGATCCCGCCCCCATGCGCCGCTGCATGGAAACGGCCATGAAGGATGCAGGACTTGAAACGTCCGAAGTGGGGTACGTCAACGCCCATGCCACCGGTACCATGCAGGGCGACGAGGCGGAATGCCGGGCAATTGCCGACCTGCTTGGTGAAGTTCCGGTTTCCAGCCTCAAGGGGCACCTTGGCCATACCATGGCGGCAAGCGGTGCGCTGGAACTCATCGCCTGCGTACACATGTTGCGGACAGGCCAACTCATCCCTACCCGCAACCTGGAAAACCCTGCACCGGAATGTTCCGGCGTGCGCCATCTGCGCACTGTGGAACAAGCCTCCATCCAAAACATACTCAAAAACAACTTCGCCCTTGGCGGAGTGAACTGTACCGTAGCGCTAAGGAGATTCTCGCATGACGGATAATGAAATAATCGAACGCACCAATGCCGCCCTGGCCGAAGAATTCGAGCTGGAGGCCGAGGACATGGTGCCCGAGGCATCTTTCAAGGACGATCTCGAATTGGACAGCCTTGATGCCGTGGACATGGTCATCGTTCTGGAACAGGAATTTGGAATCAAAATCGGCAAGGACCCGCAGATAGCCCAGATCAAAACTTTGGCCGACCTGTACACCTACATCATTGAAAAGAAAAACGCGTTAGTTACCCAATAAGATGCAATCCGCCTGGCGTAACTTTTTCAGTCTGCGCGGCATGGTCCGTAACATCGGCTCCTATTCGGGCCTCGCGCTGCTGACCCTGGTTACGATCATCCTGTCTCCCCCGGGCTATATGCTCATGCGCTGGCTACACGGCTACGAACCGGGACATGCAGTCCGTAAAATCATCTGGATGTACGGACGGGTATGGACCTGGATGGTATCGCTTTTTGTGCCCTTCCAGGCGCAGACGGGTACCGTGGCGGACTATCCGAAACCCAGTATCATCGTTGCCAACCACCAGTCGTTTTTCGACGCCTTTTGCATGGGGGCGCTTCCCATTTGGGATGTCGCCTTCGTCGTCCGGGCCTGGCCGTTCAAAATTCCCTTTTACGGTCCCTACATGCGACGGGCAGAATACCTGAACAGCGAGCACTTGAGCTGCGACACTTTTCTAAGTGAAGCCAAAAAAAGGCTCGACAAGGGCACCTCCATCCTCATCTTTCCGGAAGGCACACGCAGCACAAAAGACAAACTGGGCCGTTTCTATTCCGGGGCGTTCAAGCTTGCGGTTGAAACCGGAACCCCCATCGTGCCCATGTGCATACAAGGCACCGGCGCTGTTCTCCCCAAGAGCAACGCATGGCTGAGGTACCACTCCATATGGGTGGAAACTCTTGCCCCGGTCTTTCCCGAAGAATTTTCCCAAACCGGTCCCAAGGCCCACATTGCAATGCGTAAACAGGTCAAGCAACGTATTGGTCAAAGGCTACAAAAAACCCAGCAAGCTGATGCTCCAAGTGAAATATGTCAGGAAAACGTGTAAACATAAGGAGAATATCATGAAATGCAGTGGTAAACGTCTTCGTTCCTCAGTCATCGTTCTTGTGGCCGCTTCCATGTTGTTCATCGTAGGTTGCCGTACTTCCCCGGTTCACAATGTAATAAACGCCCCGATCGTGGCACCCAGCGAAGCCAGCCCGGACATGGCCAAAATACGCGCCGCCATCATCAAGGCCGGAGTCGGCCTTGGCTGGCAGATGAACCCGGTTGAAAGCGGGCACATCGTCGCCACGCTCAACATCCGCTCTCACCAGGCAGTCGTCGATATCACTTACAACACGAAAGACTATGATATTGAATACAAAAACAGCGTAAACCTGAAGTACAACGGCTCCACAATCCACAGCCAGTACAACAACTGGGTCAAAAACCTTGATCGGGCCATACAACAGGAGTTGGCGAGCGAGTTGTTATAAGCACACTGCACCAACAGGTACACAGGGCGGAAAATACATTTCCGCCCTTTTTAAGGAAAAAAGACTGCATGCCCGGCAGACAACAACACCGGCATTCAGCCTGTTTGCCTGCCAGCCAAAGGAAACCGCAGGCTATATTTGTACAGTCGCAAGACCAAACAGGAGACGACATGAGCGCCGCTTCCACAGCACTTCCAACAAATGCAGAACCACTGCTGCCGCACAGCGCGCCCATGGTATACATAGATCGTCTGCTGAAGGTAGAGGATGAATACGGGATGTGCGAAACACGCCTCTCCCCCGGCCACATGCTCCTTGATGACGAAGGACGCATGGACCGCGCCGGGTTCGTCGAACTGGCCGCACAAGGATATGCCGCGGTGCAGGGTTTCGAATTCGCCAGCAAAGGTCTGCCCTTTCCCGTTGGCTATCTTGTCGGCGTACAGGCCTTTGAATGTTTCGGTGATGCATACGAAAACGACCTGTTGCACATAGAAACCAAAACGGTAGGCACCTTTGAAGGCTTCGGCGTGGTGCAAGCCACCATCCGCCACGGCAACAGCGTGTTGGCACAGGGCAAAATCAAACTGTATGTCCCAAATGCGGAGGAGTTAGAAATGGAGGCGGAACGCTAGATGGCACGTCTTGTCACTCTTCTTCTCCTTCTCGGATGTCTGCTCGGCATTCCTGCCGAAGCATACGCCCAATCGCCGGATGTGGACGCAGTACTCCGCAAGATTCAAGAGCGGGTGGCGACCATCGAGACCATTTCCAGCAGCTTTACGCAGACAAAACACCTTTCCATGTTCGACGGCGATCTGGTCTCCACCGGGAAATTTCTGTTCGGCAAGCCAGACAGGCTGCGCTGGGAATATCTGACCCCCATGGTAAGCGGCTTTGCCCTGGACGGAAAAAAAGGCCTGAGCTGGGAAGGAACCACGGGAACACGCAAGGAATTCAGCCTGCGCAGCGACCCGGTTATGGGTGTGGTTGCCAAACAGCTGCTGGCCTGGGCCTCCTTCGACCTGGAACAACTGTCGCAGCAGTATTCCATAGAGCTTGCAGGAGATGCCCCCACGGCTTTGAAACTCACGCCCAAAAGCAACGTCGTACGCAACTTTCTAACCGATCTTGTCATTGAATTTTCCCAATCAGAGGACACGCTTAAACAGATTGAACTACACGAAAAAGGTGGCGATTTCACCCGCATCATTTTTGAAAACACAGTCGTGAACGGCCCCATTTCCGAAAAACTGTTCAGGTAGTTCCATGTTCAACGTCTTCAACCGTCTATACCGCACCTTCGCCCCCAGAAGATTTCTGCTTCTGGCTGTCACCGCAATGCTCGTCTGTGCCTGCGGTCTTCTTTTCTCGCGGCTGGTGGTACGTGAAGACATCAGGACCATGCTCCCGGACGGGGCCACCAAGGTGGCAGAGGACTTTGCCCTGCTACGACATGCCCCCTTTACCCAACGCCTGACCATTACGGTAAGCGACCCCGACGGCGATCCGACAACCGCGGCAACCCGACTCGCCCAGGCGCTGCAAGGGGACGTGTTCCCCCAAGTGGTCACCGGCCCTCCAAACGACATTTCCCCCGATTTTCTGACAACACTCCTCGAGGTCGCGCCCGGACTCCTGACGCCCAAGGACCTCGACAAAATCAAGGCTACAATCACCCCCAAAGACATTCGCACGATTTTGGAAAAAGACTTCCACACGCTGATAACACCAAGCGGACTGGCCTTGAAGAACGTTATACGCCAGGACCCTCTGGAAATCCGCAATCTGCTTTTTCCCAAACTGGCATCTGCCGCAAGACTCGCCAATGTACGTGTGGACAATGGTCACTTTGTAAGCCGCGACGGAAAACATGCGCTTGTACTGGCGGATACCACCATCCCCATGACCGATTCGGTGGGTGCGGCCAAGGTTATGTCCCGTTTCCGGGAAGCGCTGAAAGCCCTGCCAAAAGACGCGCAAGCCGTGCCTGTGGGCGGGCACCGCCACACCCTTGCCAATGCGGAGGTTATCAAGGGAGACCTGAGAATCATTCTTCCGGCCTCCATGGTGTTGCTTGTTCTGCTTTTTTTCGCGTTTATGCGCACCCGACAAAGTTTATACGTATTTCTCGTGCCAGCCTGCGTGGTCTGCATTGCGGGTGTGGCCACCTCCCTGGTTTACGGCAGCATTTCCGGCATCGTCCTCGGCTTCGGCGCCGTGCTTCTGGGCATATCTGTGGACTTCGCCCTTCATGTTTTCTACGCCCTGCGCCAACCACGACCGGCAACTGAACAGAATCCAGGAGAAACTCTGGCCCAGGTCGCCCGTCCGGTCGTCTTCGGCGCACTGACCTCGGCAGCTGCCTTTGCCGCCCTGCTCATTTCCGACATTCCCGGCATCCGCCAGATGGCTGTCTTTTCCATTTTCGGGCTTGCAGCCTCACTTTTTCTCTCGCTTGTGGTTCTGCCCCATTTCATCACCCCGGCAAAGGATGCAGCTCCCGCCCGTGCCCACGTACAGGCAGGCACACGCCCGCATCCCTTCTGGCTGTTCGCGTCCTGGGCCGTGGTCCTTGCCGCGGGGCTGTGGTTCGGCCTGCATACTCAGCTCAACGGCGACCTGCGGGAACTGGGCTATGTTCCTGCCGAAATCCAAAAGGATGAAGACACCACGCGCTCCATCTGGGGAGGAATGCGGGAAATGGCCATGATTTTCGCCAAGGGCGACACCTTTGATGCGGCATTGCAGACCAACGACAAGGTCTGGCAAATGGTTCAGGACGTACACGAGGACGACACCGCAGTCAGCCTTGGGCCTATTCTGCCCTCGCGGGAAACACAGGCTCTGCGAAGTGCGGGCTGGAACAAATTCTGGAACAGCCACGGTCCTGATGCGCTCCGGCTCATCGAAACCGAAGGAAAGCCTTTCGGCTTTTCAAAGACGGCCTTCGCCCCTTTTAAAGAGTACATTCATAGACCTGCAGCCCTCATGACGGCCGAGACGCTGGAATCCCTTGGGGCTGGCGGTCTGCTGGACATGCTGACCGTACAGGGGGACAGGGGATCGCTGGTCATGACTCTCCTGCCTGACACGGCACAACTCACCCGGATGTTCACGCCGGAAGTGGAACAAAAACTAAATGCCCGGCTGGTCTCGGGAAGCCGTTTCCGAGAAATGCTGGGAGAGGCCATGCGCCGTGATGTCGTGCGCTTCGGAAGCACCGCCTTTGTGGCCATTGCACTGCTTACGGCACTGCTGTTCCGCAATATGCGCAAAACACTGCTCGCCCTTCTCCCTGTAGGCATAGGCGTAACCGCAGTATTGGGGGCCATGGAAATTGCGGGGCATAGCCTGAACCTTTTCCACATCGTGTCCATCCCGCTGGTCATGGGACTTGGAGCGGACTACGGAATTTTCATGGTCTGCCGCCGCAGGGCCCAATTCAACCACGGCACCGAACGAGCTGTGCTGGTTTCCGGCCTGACCACGCTGGCCGGTTTCGGATCGCTTACCATGGCACGGCACCCGGCTCTGTTCTCCATAGGGCTGACGGTGCTCACCGGCATTAGCGCGGCCATGCTCACCGCACTCCTCCTTGTTCCCAGGCTGGACGGAGGCAGCGAATGATACGGACAATCGCTCTGCTGTTGCTGCTGCTTTGCACCGCCTGTGCCCCAAAGGGCCCGGACATGGCTCCATGGCAGCTGCCCCCCACACCCAAGGGTGAACGCCTGGCAATGGACAGCCGCCTGCCGAACGAAAAGCTCGTCATGCGACATACAGTACACCTGCAGGTTCCGGGCTGGCATCTGGACAATACCCTCGACGGCATCATGCGCCTCGACACTGAAACGCAGACCGCACGTATCGTGGGCATGGGCGGATTCGGGCTGAAACTTTTCGACCTGAGCGTGACCCCAAAGACGCTGAAAGTACATTTCCTGCACCCCAGCTTGGCCCGCATCTCCAACGCTGCGGAACGCATCGCCTTCTGCATCCGGCGGATATGGCTCGATTACGGTCCCACACCGCACGACGGCCTGGCAGATGTTGACGGCACAACACGACTTTATGGAAAACAGCACGGCGTCCTGATGGAGCATGTTTTTTCGGGCGGACAATTGGACGTTACCCGTGCACTGGGGCCAACAGAATTCTGGGAAATACGCTACGCAGGCCGTACAGCGGATACACGCCAGCCCGAACAAATAGAATTTACCGACGGCGAGGGCCGATATTCGCTCCTCGTCAGACTTGTCGATGCAAGGATATCCCCCAAATGAGCAGCCTCCTTCAGGAAATCTCGGCCTGCGCAACAGGTCCGGCAATACCCGCCAGCAACGGTGGATTGGAAATGGAATTCGTATTTCCATCCACGTTCTCAGCGTTCAACGGCCATTTTCCAAACAGCCCAATTGTTCCGGGCATGGTCCAGATCATGGCCGCCATTCTCACGGTGAGCGCGGGCCGCTCTCTTCAACTGGTCAAAGTCAGCCGCTCCAAATTCACGCGCATCGTTACTCCGGACGAGCCACTCAAGGTCGTAGCAACGTCCGTTGAAAAGGCCGGACGCATCCAGGTTTCTGCACAACTGTCCTGCAACGACGAGGCGGCTGCGTCTCTGACCTTATTTCTGGAACCTACGGAAAAGGCACAATGAAAAAACCATATTTCAAGCTCGTTCCCAGTGCCCCCGCTCCCCTTGCCATAAGCATCTCCCGGCGCATTCGCTTCGAGGAGGTCGATCCGCTGGGCATTGTCTGGCACGGGCACTACCCCAGCTATTTCGAAGATGCGCGCGTGGCCCTTGGCGACCACTACGGCATCGGCTATCTCGACTTTCACCGTGAGCACGTGGTTACCCCCATCAAACAGATGCACGTAGACTACGTTCTGCCGTTGCGCTTTGGCGAAAGCTGCACGGTTACGGGAAAGCTGCACTGGGCCGAAGCCGCACGCATGAATTTCGAATTCGAAATCCGCAACGAGGCAGGAAAGCTGACCACCACGGGGGCCACAGTACAGCTTTTTCTCAAAGAGGACGGAAGTCTGCTCATGGCTCTTCCGGACTTTTACCAGGAATTCTGCGACCGCTGGAAAAAGGGAGAGCTGTAACCCATGCGCGTCCTCCTTATTGCCACAAACACCGAAACAGAACCCTACCCGGTTTTCCCGCTCGGCATGGCGGTGATTGCCAGCGCACTGTCCTCGGCAGGACATGACGTCCACCAGGTGGACTGCCTTGCCTCCGGAGGAGGGCGCGAGGAAGTTCGCCGTTTCTGCCGAGACTTCACCCCCGAAGCAGTGGGCATATCCCTGCGCAACGTGGATAACGTCGATTCGCTTACGGCGCATGAGCATTGGGCACTTGAAGGTGTTCGCGAAATGGTCGCCTTTATCCGCTCCCTGAGTCCTGCACCCGTATTCATGGGTGGCCCGGGTTTTTCACTCATGCCAGGCAAGATTCTCGACTACACGGGCGCGGACTACGGGGTTACGGGAGAAGGCGAAGCAGCCTGCTGTGAATTGTTGGACCTGCTCTCCCAGGGGCAGACGCCCCCCAGGGTGATGAAAGGGAAAAAACGACTGACCGGACAGGACATCCACGGTGCCGCCCCCGATCCTCAAATCCTGGATTACTACCTGCAGGAAAGCGGCATTGCCAGCATCCAGACCAAGCGAGGCTGCCCCAACGCCTGCTCCTACTGCACCTATCCGGCTTTGGAAGGCACAAAGATACGGGCCAGGGAACCGGGGGCGGTAGTGGACGACATAGAACGTCTGCTTAAGGACCACGAGGTCAACGAACTTTTTTTTACAGACTCGGTATTCAATGACAATGAAGGGCACTGGCTGCGTCTGGCCGAAGAAATGGCACACCGCGAGATCAAAATACCCTGGAGCGGATTTTTCCAGCCCACGGAAATGCGCCGCGAAGAATTGAAGCTGTGCAAAAGGACCGGACTCAAGGCCGTGGAACTTGGAACCGATGCGGCTTCGGATGCAACGCTCAAAGGCATCTGCAAACGCTACGACTTTGCCACGGTGGAGCGCGTCAATGCCCTGTGTGTTTCCGAACAAATGCCCTGTGCGCACTTCATCATCATGGGAGGCCCGGGCGAGACAGAGCTGACGGTCCGGGAAGGCCTTAACAACATGGAGAGGCTCGATCACTCCGTGGTCTTTGTCTTCCTTGGCATCCGCGTCTACCCGGACACGCTTCTCCTCAGGCAGGCCATTCGCGAGGGAATCCTGCCACCGGAGACGAACTGCATAGAGCCCACCTACTATTTTTCACCGCATATCGACGCAAAAACAGTGGAAGACCAGCTCACCCAGGCCTTCAAGGGCAGACGAGACCGTCTGTTCCCGCCCTCCAAGGGACAGGAGCAGATTGCGGTAATGCGTAAGTTCGGTTTTCGAGGCATCCTATGGGATACGCTCATCCGCTTCCCCAAAAATCGAGTCCGGAAAGGCCGTCCCTGATGCCCATGCAGACGCCTCCAGCAAACATACAGGACCGCGTGCTGGTCGTGGTCCCCGTATACAATCACGCGGCAACCCTAAGGGTGGTGGTGGATGGCATACTGGCCGTGCACCCGAATGTGCTTGTGGTGGATGACGGCAGCGACGACCTGACGCAGGGCACACTCTCGGCCCTTGGCGTCCCGGTTGTGCGCCACCCCCAAAACAAGGGCAAGGGCGCTGCCATCCTTACCGGTGCCCGAAAGGCCCGGCAGATGGGGATGACCCACATCATAACCATTGATGCGGACGGGCAGCATGCCCCGGCAGATATTCCCGCCTTTCTTGATGCCATTGGTGAGGACGAGAATGCAATTGCCGTGGGGGCACGCAATTTCAACACGGCAAACGTCCCCGGCTCTTCCCGGTTTGGCCGCAAATTTTCCAATTTCTGGCTGCGCGTGCAGACCGGCGTAATACTGTCCGATGTGCAGAGCGGCTTTCGCGCCTATCCTCTGGCCGTACTGGAACACCTGAAGTTCACGGAAACCCGCTACAGTTTCGAGATTGAAGTGCTTGTCCGGGCCGCCTGGGCAGGCTTTCAACTGCGCGACGTGGACGTGGACGTATATTATCCGCCAAAGGACAAACGCGTTTCGCATTTTCGGTCCTTCATGGACAACGTGCGCATATCCCTGCTCAACACCCGGCTGACCATCCGGGCCATCATCCCTATCCCACACCGCAAATTCGGCCAGGATGAAACAGGCAAAATTTCTCCCATACACCCGCTCAAATCCCTGCGCATCCTTTTGGCCGATGATGCCACCCCCATGACACTGGCGCTGTCCTGCGCATTGGGCATTTTTCTGGGTACGCTGCCGCTCATCGCCTGCCACAGCATTCTCATCCTGCTTGCTGCCGGTTGGCTGCGGCTGAACAAAATAGCAGGGCTGGCGGCAAGCCAGCTGTGCATGCCGCCCTTTGTTCCGGCATTGTGCATCGAAGCCGGGTACTTCATGCGACACGGGAAATTTCTCACCCAAATATCACTGCAGACGCTGGGCTACGAAGGCCTTCAACGCATCTGGGAATGGCTGCTCGGCTCGCTCGTGCTGGCCCCTGTGTTCTCCGTAATCATCGGCGGCGTCGTCTACGTTATGGCCAAAGGTGTTTCGCTCGGCCTCAAAGCGCACGACGCACCACCCACCAGAGAAGGCGAGCTATGAGCACCCAGCAACAAAAGTGGAGCAGCAAAAGCATCGGCTCCCGCCTCCAGCACGGCATCTTCTATCTGATCATCTGCACTCTGGGCAGAACACCGGCGTACATGCTGCTTTTCTTTGTGGCGCTCTGGTACACCATTCGCCCGCTCACGCGCGCCTACTCCGCCCCCTATCTGGAACACCGCTTCCCGGAGGCAAAAGGCCCAGCCAAGCTCTTACACTGCTTTCGGCTGAACTGGACCTTCGGCCAGACGCTTGTGGACAGGGCCGCAGTGGGCATCCTGCGCAAGCTCGACATAACCGCCACCAGCGAGGACGAAGCAACGTTGCAACGCCTTTGCGCCGAAGGAAACGGACTGATTCTGCTGAGCGGCCATGTCGGCTGCTGGCAGACCTCCATGGCCGGGCTGAAGAACATAATCGACGCCCCCGTGCACGTTGTCATGCACCGTGCCGCAGACGATATAGACCGCCACTACTTTGAACATACCGACGGCCCTGCTCCGTTTTCCATCATAGACCCGCGCGGCTACCTGGGGGGAACGTTGGAGATAATCGATGCCCTGAACAAAGGAGGAATACTCTGCGTTATGGGAGATCGTCTCTTCGGCAACGACGGCAATGCGGTGGAAGCGCCATTTCTGGGAGAGACCGTGCGCCTGCCGGTAAGCGCCTATCGCCTGGCCTCAGCCACGGGCGCTCCGATCATCGTATTTTTTTCCCTGCGCACCGGGCCGGGTCGGGCCGTACATAAAATAGCCAAAGTTATCCGGGTTCCCGAAAAACTAGGAAGATCCGACAAAAACTATCTTTCCTACGCACGGGAATTTGCTGCTGCTCTGGAGGAGCTTACCCGCAACGCTCCCTACCAGTTTTTCAACTTCTACGACATGTGGGAACATAAGGACCAAAGCTGAAATGGATATCAAGGAACAACTCAAAGAAGCCCTCGTCAGTGAACTGAACCTCGAAGACATTACCCCTACGGATATTACCGATGACGAACCACTGTTCGGCGAAGGGCTGGGCCTCGATTCGCTGGACGCAGTCGAATTGGTAGTGCTTGTACAGCGCATTTTCGGAGTGGAAATCAAGGACATGGACCAAGGAAAAGAAGCGTTCCAATCCGTAAGTTCACTGGCAAAATTCATTGAGGACAACAGGGACTAGCATGCGCAAGGCTCTCCCCGTCAGCGTTACAGGAATGGGCTGTGTCTGCGCTGCCGGGCTTTCCCTGCCCGAGTGCCTGAAAGCACTCGACACCGGCGTACGAGCTCCCAAAAAGCCGACGCGTTTTGCCAACGGACACGCCAAGATCTACCCGGTCTTCGAGCTTCCCGAGGCTTTTTTCTGCATGCGGAAAATACAGAAGCCCGAAATATCCGTTACCGTACGGATGGCCCTGCGCGCCGCGCATGAAGCACTGGCCCAGGCGGGCTTGCCCGCGCAACAGACTGCGGGCCCCCGCATCGGAGTATGCATAGGCACCTCTGTTGGCGCGTCGCTCAACTTCCCCGACTTCTACCGCGCCCACCGCGAAGGAAACTCGCCGGAGCTTGGCCCCATCCACCGCTACCTTGCTTCCAACCCGGCCCTGGCCGTAGCCAAGGAGCTTGGAGCGACCGGTCCGGTACAGACGATAGTCAATGCCTGCTCTTCCGGGGCCGACGCCATTGGCATGGCCGCTTCATGGATTCGCCAGGGACTGTGCGACGTTGTTATTGCCGGTGGAGCCGACGAACTTTCCGAAGTCACCTACAACGGATTCGTCCGGTTGATGATCACCGACGAAGCCCCTTGTCGCCCCTTTGATCAGACCAGAAAAGGGCTGAATCTCGGGGAAGCCGCCGGGATGCTCGTTCTCGAATCCGAAAAATTCAAAACCGAACGCGGCGCACATGAATTGGGCACCCTGCTCGGATACGGTACCGCGGCAGACGCCTACCACCTTACGGCCCCCCGCCCGGACGGCCTGGGACTGAAAAAAGCCGTTGCCGATGCCCTGGCCGCAGCCGGTCTGGACAGGAAGGACATCGCTTTCATCAACGCCCACGGCACTGGCACACCAAACAACGATATAGCCGAAGCTTCGGTATTCAACGAACTTTTCCCCGAAACTCCGTTTGTGGCCACCAAAGGAGTTACCGGCCACACTCTGGGTGCGGCCGGAGCCATCGAGGCTATTTTCACCTTGAACCACCTGGCGGAAGGCAGGCTCCCAGCCAGCCCCGGATTCACCACTCCGGACCCGGAACTCGGAACCGGTCCCACCACCACGCCGCTTGCGGTTGCGGGCAAGGCGGCCATATCCCAGTCGCTGGCCTTTGGAGGCAACAACTCCGTACTTGTAGTGGGCAAAGAAGGGGAAGCATGATGAGACTGGCAATTGAAGGTCTGGGCCTTGTCGGCAGTTTTGGCAACAACCCGTCCGCCCTGGCTGAAAACGCACGCCGGGTCCTTGCCGGGCAAACGCCTCTCCCCTTTGAAGACACGTCCACCGAAGCCCTGAAAAATTATCTGCCGGTACGTGCTCTGCGCCGTGTTGACCACTTTACGCGCATGACGCTTTTAAGCGCATATGCAGCCGTTGAGGACGCCGGACTTTCCCCGGAAGAACTTAACGACACGGGTATTGTGCTTGCCACGGGCTACGGCCCGGCCAAACTGACGTTCGACTTTCTCGATTCCGTCATCGACTTCGGTCCGGGTATGGCCTCGCCCCTGGCCTTTTCGCACTCGGTACACAATATCCCGGCAGCCACGGTTGCGATCAAAATGCAAATCAACGGTCCCTGCTTCACGGTCAGCCAGTTTGAAACCTCTGTTGCCGCAGCGTTTCTTACAGCTCGTTCATGGATGGCCGAGGGGCGGGTTTCACGCGTCCTGCTCGGGGCCGTGGACGAACGCACCAGCCTGCTGGAAGAAAACACGCAGCGCATTGCCGACATCCTTCCTGCCGGCTCGGAAGGACGTCGTATACACCCCATCGGCGAAAGCGCTGTCTTTTTTTGTCTGCACGCCGAAGAAGCCAAGGCCCGACATGGTGTGGTCGATACCATTCTTTTTTCCCGCACCCGCCCCGATATGCCGGACAATACACCGGTGTTCTTTTCCGGGGCAGCAAGTGCCGAACGCCGCAAGTCGTTTTCTCAAAACACGTACGTTTTTTCCAACAGTTATGGGAACCTGCCCACAGCCATGGCCTTGGATGCCGCCCTGGCCGCTCTCGCCCTGCAAGGGAAACTGGTACCAGCCATCGCCCCCCAACAGCCCATTGTCTGCGTAAACCGCGACCGATTCGATAACATCACAAGTCTGACCATCGCACCGCGGGAGCACATATAATGCCGAACCTGCATCTTACAGAACACGACCTCCACACCATTCTCGCCAGCTTTCTCCGCAGCCACTTGCTGACAAAACGCAAGGCTCAATTTCTTTTTATGCAAAGCGATAAACTGAATGCCCTCCCATCGACGCCGCCTTCGGCGCTTGGGCTGACAAAGGCCGAACTCCAGGAACTCGCCGTCTCCTTCGCCACCATGTTCAACCTGCCCAAGGAGATGGCCGACCGGCTTGCCGTGATGTCTACGCTGAAAGATTGGGCGCACACAGCCTTTGCCGCTAACCACAGCCCTCTGGAGACCATTGTTTTCATGACTTCCGGCAGCACGGGCATCCCCACTTCCTGCCCCCAACCTTTTGCCCTGCTGGCACAGGAAATCGAAGCTCAGGCGCAGATCTTCACGACACGTTCCCGCATCCTTACGCTTGTACCACGGCACCATATCTACGGTTTTCTCTTTTCGGTGCTGCTGCCCAAAGCGCTGGACATTCCGGTCGTGGACCTGCCCCCCGTACCCACAACATCCATGACCGAAAAAATGCGAGATGGGGACCTTGTCATTGCCTTTCCCATGTTCTGGAAAGCGATGTCCCAACTGGAAGCGATCTTTCCCAAGGGCGTGCACGGCGTAACCTCCACAGGTCCCTGCCCTGCCAAGATTATTTGCAGTTTGCTGACCCAGGGGCTTTCCCGCATGACAGAAGTCTACGGCTCATCGGAAACAGGAGGAATGGGCACACGCAACCACCCGGACGACGCCTACACACTGCTGCCATTCTGGCAGCCGCACCCGCGTGAGGTAAAAAATCCCGCCCAGCTTATGCGCAGCATGCCTAACGGAGAAATAATCGGACCTTATGCCCTGCCGGACCACGTTGCCTGGGAAGACGCCCGCCGGTTTCGCCCGATAAAACGGACGGACAAGGCCGTGCAGGTGGCAGGAACCAATGTCTACCCGGAAAAGGTGATGAAGCTCATTAGTTCGCACCCGCTGGTCGTGCAATGCACGGCACGACTGATGCGCCCGGAGGAAGGCGACCGCCTGAAGGCCTTTATCGTACCCTCGCCCCAGGTGTCCGAGGAAGCTGCCCGCCGCGAACTCCGGAAATGGATGGAACAAAATCTCGCACCCGTGGAAATTCCAAAGTCCATTACCTTTGGTGAATCCCTCCCAGCAAACGCCATGGGAAAGACAGCGGACTGGGAAATCGAACGCTGAACGGAAAGAAAAATCTTTGTCGCACACGTGGCTGTGGCTGCGATTTCCTCGCCTGTGGTTCCACATAGCATTGGAAAACACGGTGCACAGGGGGCTGTACAGATATAGTGTTCACCTGCCACTCGTCGCCTTTGCGAGGTGACTGTGTATCCCCCCAAGAGCCGCTCCGCCGAAACGGACATTGGGCACAAAACCGGACACAAAACCTGCGGAACATCTGGAACGTCTGGAACCTGCGGGACAGGATAACCGCGTAACATACTTAAATTAGTCAGGCCTGAAAAACCCGTTTCAGCTTCTACGCCACATTTTCCGCCAGCCGTCGGCTTGAGTCTTTGCCGAGGAGCAGAAACGCCAAGAGCGCAAAAAACTCTCCGATTTTCCGCATCCACTTCCTGAAGTTGAACGCCGCTGCGGCCATAAACAAGTTAATGGCGTCGCCGACCGCGCCCTTGAGATAGCTCCGGGCCATGCGGTGATCGTGTTTGAGATGGCCGATCACCGGCTCGATAGCCGCCCGACGGCGGAAGCGGAGCCGCGCCATAAGGCGCTGGTACGGTGTGTCCTTCTTCTTCGGAGGCTTTGGGATGAGGATTTGCGTGTCACCGACCTGATTCAGGCCCCTGTAGCCTCGGTCGCAGATCGCCATGGACGGACAGACCCCGGTGACCTCCCAACACTGTTCGAGGACATCCGGCAACGTATGGCCGTCGTAGACGTTCTCGTTGAACGACATCGCGCCGACGATGATACCCGTAGTTTTTGTGACCGCGATGGACGCCTTGCGCCCGAACTCGTACTGCTTGTGCGCTTTACCCTTGGAGATGCAGAGAATATCGGGTTCGTGTAGGCTGTAGACCTTATTCTTGTCGCTTCGTTTCTGGTCCTTGACCCGCTCGTACAGGTCAAGTCGCTCCTGGTGGCGGCCCAGGGCTTCGCCCGGCAATTTGCGCCGGAGTTCACGGATCAAGGCACCAGCCATTGTCCGCATCTTCCTCGCCTTTTTGGCCATCTTCATCCGTTTCAGCCGAAGCTTGGGGAGCGTGCGCTTGAAGCTGCGGCGTAGACCGACGCCTTCGCTGTCCGCGATCTTACGGCAGCCCTCGATGACTTTGGTCAAAAGCTTCAGGTCGGTAGGAAAGGTTATGTTCTTTTCCTGGACCGTGGTATCCACCGTGATCTCTCGTTCTTTGGCGTCATCACCGTGCAGTTCCACGGAGACCTCGAAAATCAGTCGTGCCCCGTCCTCGCCAATGCGCTTGCGGAAATAGATCAAATCCGTGGGATCGCAAGGCAGCTTCCACTGGAACTCGGTCATACCGCAAAACGCCTGGTAGTAGGGATTTTGCGTCCATGCCTCCACGACCCGTTCGTCGCTCAGATTCTCCAACTGCTTGAGCAGCATCAGCCCGACCATTAGCCGGGGCGGCTTGGCTGGCCGACCTTGGTCGCTGTAGAGTCCGGCGAACTCCTCCTCGAATCGCCCCCAGGGAATTCTCCTCGCCAATTGAAGGAGCGGAGCCTTCGGATTGAGCTGGTCCAGAAGGTCTGGGTAAAGGAACGTACCCTGCGGCTGTTTTTTGGGTTTTGCCCTCATGATTCTCCCGCCATTCGCTGCATCATTTCGACCGGTTTTATACGAATTCACAACGTTCTCTGGTCGAAAATACTACATTGTACAAGGAGAATTGTTAATAAAAATCAATCCACTAGAGATATTTCAGGCCCGACTAACTATATGAAAATTTAGATTAAACTGGACACTGGCGAGAATTATGGGGTTGAAACCGATTTTTGGATATAGCTACTTTATTGAGCCCTATGAGTTTCTTGAACTTCCTGAATATGATGAAGATCATAGTGTAACCACACTATAGGACTAGAAAATTGTCCGCAAACGTTCTTTGTCTTATGAAAACTGGTCTGTAATCATCCACATTGTTTAGTAAGGTCTAAACGATAATTCAATCTTTCCAGTATTATAATGACAAGAGACTGTTGCATCAACCAAAACACTCCGGTGCGTTCCGTACTGAATTACGTTATTATACTCGACAAAAATCAGCAAGTTGGATTACAGACGAAGCAACAGGAGAAAAATTTATGCACAAGAGCAAATGGATGAGACTCGATCTATTGTTGTTTACTTTCTGCATGCTTGGTTGCTGGAATCTCGCGTCGGCGTCAGATGTTCAGAGTAAGACCGCGAATGAACAGACTGCGCAGACTACGGACGCCTTCTCCATGCCAGGTGAGTTTGAGCCCATTGAATCCGTGTGGCTGGCTTATCCTTGTTACGACAATTTGGCCGGACGGCCGATATCCGAGGTTCAGGGGGCCATGATCAAGACGCTGGCTCCTAGTATTTATATTGATCTGCTCGTTCAGGACGCGGCCGACCGTGCAAAAGCGGAAAAATGGGTCGCATCCCTCGGCATACCAGAGGGAAAAGTGCGTTACCATACCATCCCGCATACCGATGTCTGGGTTCGGGATATGGGCCCCATCTTCCTTTCCAACAGAAAAGGGAAGCTGCGAATAGCGGATTTCGGGTTTAGTGAATGGAGTTACAGCGACCCCACCGACCCGGACGCCATGGAAGACGAACGCGTGGACCGTCTGGTTGCGCGCGATCTGGGCTTGCCCATTGTACGTTCTTCTTTGATAAGCGAAGGAGGCGATCGCGAGTCTAACGGGCATGGCACTTTACTCACCACAGAGGCAGTAGAGTTGAATCGCAATCCAGGCATGACAAAGGAACAAATCACGGACGAGTTAAAGCGCGTTTTCAATGTTCAGAATGTCATATGGCTGAAGCAGGGGCTGGCTGATGATGATTTGACCTATTACGGGCCGCTGCCCAATGGCAAGCTCCCGGTGATGACGACCGGCGGTCATATTGACGAGTACGCGCGTTTCGCCGACCCGCATACCATTCTACTTGCCGAGGTTTCGGAGGAGGAACGCGACTCAAGTCCTGTTGACGCCATCACCTATGAACGCATGGAGACCAACTATGACATTCTCAGCCAT
This sequence comes from Desulfovibrio sp. 7SRBS1, assembly GCF_049723905.1. Taxonomy (NCBI): domain Bacteria; kingdom Pseudomonadati; phylum Thermodesulfobacteriota; class Desulfovibrionia; order Desulfovibrionales; family Desulfovibrionaceae; genus Desulfovibrio; species Desulfovibrio sp. 7SRBS1. Next base: position 2,408,626 of record NZ_JBJKFD010000001.1, read on the forward strand.
GCGGTGGACCAGGATGGGCAACCGTTTACTCTCTTGCGGGTACCCATCGCGGAGCCTATCGAAGTAACCGTGACTGAAAAAGATCCGATTTATCAGAAGCTGGCGGAGATTGAGTACACAAACGGCTATACCTTTAAAAAAGGCGAACCCGTAACTATTGTCCTGGCTGCCAGCTACATGAATTTTCTGATTGCCAATGACGTGGTCCTGGTCCCGGCATACTGGAAGGAGGGGCGTAGCGAAAGTATGAAAGAAAAGGATGCCCGCGTGCAGCAGATTTTTGAAAAGGCATTTCCTGGCCGCACCATAGTCCGGATTAATCCTGAAAATGTAAATGCCGGTGGCGGCGGAATGCATTGCATTTCACAGCAGATGCCGAAAAGGCGTTAACCTGAAGTAGTTGCAGTATAACGTTGTATTGCTTGTAGTGGGTCATACTTGATCTGACAGTCTCTCCCTTTTGACGGTCCGCAATTGTCAGATTAATTCAGCTTTGAAACGTGTTCCGTCCCAATAAGGGGTGCTAGCAAAACAACCCGCTCACGGTAAACCCCTTGTGCAACGCCCCGAGACTTGCTCCAGGACAAAATGGAGACGTCCGGCCCCAAACCACAAAAAAGGGCTTCAGACATCTGTCTGAAGCCCTTAACTTTATCATGGTGGAGGGAGGGAACTACTCCCACGACAAAACGTCCTGGTTACCTTCTCCCACCGGGCGACCCGGTTCAGGGTTGCTTTTTGTACGTTGTCTGATCTTTTTCAAAACCAACCTTCTTGAGCCACCATGCGGGGTAAAAGACGGGCTTGGCAATGTGCGTGTCGGTATTGATATATCCATCCTCATACTTGAGGAAAAGCTGCTCCGCCAGATTCCACCATGCGTTGAGGACGTTCCGGCTTTGTTGTTCGGAAAAGTCGGTCAACAGCGCGACAGCTTCCTTGTTCTTTCCCTTGGCGTACAGGCTCTGTGCCTTAGCCTCAACGGCAGCACAATCCGTGGACATTTTTTCTTCGATTTTTTCCCTTACGGCGCAAAGATCCTTGTACATGTAGCAGTACTTCAGCGCAAGGAGATTGCCCATATAGTTGTTGACGGTCCACAGGGTGCTGCGATCGAATTTCATGACGTTGCCCTTGCTGAGGGCCGGGGGAACCGCGCTCGAACCGGCATAAAGGGGAATCGTAATGGAGGTTGCGGAGCGGTCCGGGGCAAACCAGGTCACGCCGCCGACACCGTCGGGCATGTTCTTTCGCGCCTGGCTCACATGATAATACAGACAGCGGTAAATGTTGATGGGACGTTCAAAGTATCCATGCACGGGGGTAAGCTTCCCTTCCTGGTCGGCCAGCGCCTCGGCATTGCCCTCGAACCGGTTGGGGTTGCCGAAGGGACCGGCTGCGAGCCCTTTGGTCAGATCAAACTCGGTTCCTTCGTAATTGTCCCGGCAGATACGAAGAATGTCCTTGACACTCATTTTCCGGTCAGGCTTGAGGGAGAAAGGGTACTCCCTGGAAAAAGCGCTTTTCACCCAGGGTGAAAGGTGTTTGCTGGGAGCGGCGAGGCTCAGGCCCCTCCAGACCCTGCGCTTTGAGTAGTAGGGATGATGAAATTCAACGCCGCCATAGACCTTGGTAAAATCAAGCGAGCCGTCAGCGGGTTTCCACCACCCCTTCTTTTCCGCTATGTCAAATATGTTTTTGGAGTAGCGCATTTCATCAGGTTTGCCCGTGATGATATCGCGGATGCGGAACTGGTTTGCCGCTATGAAGAATTCATCGTCGGAAAGCCGTTGGGCCACCCAAATCCCGCCTGTACCATCCATGTCATATCCGCACATCTCTATGACCCAGGCTTCCTCCGGATCACCGATTGCCAAGGTTTCCCCGGTTCCATAGTAGCCGTACTCATCAATCAACGCCCCAATAAGATCCACGGCTTCCCGGGCAGTTTTGCATCGCTCCATGGCAACCCTTCCAAGTTCCGCTGAATAGAAAATGCGTTTCCCCGGTTCCGGCTGGGGGTGGACTTTGGCCTTGTCGGTGCATTCGCCCATGATGAGCTGATGTTCGTTGATCACCGCATACGCCGAATCAATGTAGGCATAGGTGTGCGTTGCCTGGGGGATGAATCCGAGGGGCACACTCGCGGGCACGCCAGGGGAATCGTACCCGGGCCCGAATTGCTTTGTATTGAGCCGGATGGTTGCACTCGCCCCATATTCCGGTTTGTAGCCAAAGGCGTTGGCGGCATAGAAAACAGCCCGTTTGGAACCTTTGGGATGATCCATTGCAGGGATGTAGATTGCCCTTGGGTCCGAAATGCCGTCATTGGTATGACTGACCATGACAGAGCCATCAACAGATGCGTCTTTGCCGACGGCCATGATGGTGCAGGCGGCCGTAGGGGCGGCAGAGAGGAAGAGAGTGAGAAAAGAGGCAAGACAGATCATGATGCCGGGAATTTTTTTCATTTTATACCTCATTGGTATATGATTGAATGACAGCTTTCATGCACTTCAACTTCATTATATAATAAAAATTGTTTTGGGTACTCCGTCAGACTCTATTATTGTACAGAGAGAGTATTCACCCGACACTCGTCGCCTTTGGCAAGGTGACTGCTTCTCCCCCCCAAAAGCCGCTCCGCCGAAACGGACATTGGGCACAAAACCAGCGAAACATCTGGAACGTCTGGAACCTGCGGAACAGGATATCTGCATAACATACTTAAATTATTGAAAGTAGCCCATGCTCTCTCACGCCGGCAACAGAGGGCAAATCCCTTTGGGGTACCTAAGTAAAAAACGCCCGGCTCACATATGTTTAGGGGGCATTGGGTACCATCATGCCCGCAACAATATTTTTCCCCTATCCCGAATAACCTGCAATTCAGCCCTTTTCTCCTACTCCCCCCAATAATTTCCCCTGCATCCTGCTGACTCTTTTTCCGATTCGGCCTACAATTTGCTCAATGGCAATTTCAGGTGACGGCAAACGAAAACCCACGCCATTTCGTTGCGACAAGGGGATGCAACCTTCCCTCGGCAACTGGCTTGCCGGAATGAAGGAACGCGCGTTTTTCGCAGCTGTCATGCCCGATGGTTCCTTTTAAAAGCCCGTCAAAAAGGCCGTCAGCTCCCCAGGAAAAGCCAAAACTCAGCAATCAGCCACAAACGCCGATGGCCCCAGGCGCACACCGCTTGGGCCAAAGAATACCCGGGAAACAGGAGAACACATGAAGATCAAACGATTCGCGATTCTGCTCACCATGATGACAGCCATAACGACGGCCATAGCCTTTGCCCCTGTGGCCAATGCCTGCACCGGCATAACCCTGCACGCCAAGGACGGAAGCATTGTCCGCGGCCGCACAGGGGAATTCGGCACACCGCTCAACATTCGCCTCATCGTCATCCCCAAAGGGATTGCAATGGACGGCGGTGCCATCAACGGAGCAAAGCCCAAAAGCTGGACAACCAAGTACAGCATGGTGGGAGTCAATGCCCACGGCAAATCCGCCGCGCTCGACGGCCTCAACGATGCGGGCCTGTCCGTTGCCGCGTTCTACTTCCCCGACTATGCCGAATATCCGGAAGTCTCGGCTGCGGATGACGGGAACGTGGTCAGCCCCTTGTATTTTGTGAACTATCTGCTCACGCATTGCGCCACGGTGGACGAAGTGCGCAAGGCAGCGGGCCACATCAAGGTGGCAGGTGCCAAGCTGAAGGATTGGGGCGGAATCGTCCCTCCGTTTCACTGGATTGCGACCGATAGCTCCGGCGGCTCCATCGTCATCGAGCCGGTCGGGGGCAAACTCGTTATCCATGAGAATCCTCTGGGCGTAATCACCAACTCCCCGACGTTCGACTGGCACATGACCAATCTCCGCAACTTCATCTATCTGAACCCGCTCAACGTACCGCCTGTAAAACTGGACAAAATCGAGTTCAAGCAGCTGGGGCAGGGAACGGGGCTGGGCGGCATGCCCGGCGACTTCACTCCCCCTTCCCGCTTTGTCCGCGCGGCCGTGTTTTCGCAATCGCTCTTTCCCGTAGCCACAGCCACGGAAGCCATGCTCCAGGCCTTCCACATTCTGAACCAGTTCGACATTCCACAAGGAGCTTCCGTGGGAATGGTTGACGACAAGCGCGAGGCAGACATCACCCAGGCCACCGTGGTCGCGGATCTCAAGAACCTCAAGTATTATGTCACCAATTACTATAGCCGCCGGATCAAGATGGTCGATCTTAATCGGCTTGCCCCCCATGGGGACAAGATCATCCAGATAGATCTTCCAAGAAAGGAAACCATCGACGATCTGACGCCGACCAAATAAATCACGGCCCGGGGGCTTGCGATACCCGCGAGTCTCCAGACTGCTGCCAAATCCCGAATCGCACCACCTCAAAAAAACAAGGCCGACGCAAAGGTATCCCCTGCGTCGGCCCTGTTTTTTTACACCAATAAAAATCCCGGCTCGCCCCCTTTTCGGGCTGCCACCATCAGATAAGGCAATATAAGAGCGGCAGCGTTGCAAAGGCCACCACCATCCCCAGGCTCACTGTTGCTGCGGCCAGTTCCGGCAGCAAATTGGCGGCCATTGCCAGGGCACCTGCCGTAACCATGGGCGGCATGCCCGCTTCAAAAATAGCGATATCGGACGACATGCCGTGAAGCCCCAGCAGGCGGCACAAAAGCAGCGCGACAAGGGGAGCCACCATCAGCTTGACCACCAGCCCGATGCCCAATGGTTTCAAGATCATCGGGCTCAAACGTATCCTCAGCTGAAAGCCGATTGCCGTCATAACCAGCGGTGTAAGCATCCCCGCAAGCATCTTCAGGCTTTCCAGAACCGGCGCCGGATACGACCACGACCGAAGCCCCAGCCCTGCCAAAAGCGCCAGCGTGGGCGGAAAAAGAACTGCCCGCCCAATAACGCGGGAGAGTCTGATCTTTGTGTCATTTCCGTACAGAACCAGGATGATCGACCCGTATATGGCCAATATGAGCATCGTGCCCACCTGGTCGTAAATTATCAGCGAGGGAATCCCGCCCTCCCCGAAAAAGGCCATGACCATCGGAACTCCCATAAAAGAGGTGTTGCCGATGGGTATGACGAGAAGAAGCACCCCGATTGCCTGTCTGGACCAGTTGAAAAATTTCCCCGCCCAAAGCACCAACGACGCGGACAAGAGCAGCATCACCCATGGAATGATGGCAGGAAGAATCATCTCGCTCGAAAAGACAACCTGGGGAATTTTGAGGAGAATGATGGCCGGCAGCGCGACATAGAGCGCAAACATATTGAGCACATGCGCCGTTTCCTTGGGAAACACGGAAAGGCGTCTGAACAAGGCACCGATTACGACAAAAACACTAATAAAAATAAACTGTTCCACTTTTGACCTGCCAAATAAGAACGTCAGAAAGGCAGCCTTATAGGTTATCAAAAAAAATCAGTCGACGAGTAATATTGACAATAAGATGTGCAAATATGCACAACACATCTGTCGGCAACCACATTGCGGCAACCGTACAAAGGAGGACTCGCCGTGGAGGCAAATTGGAACGACATACGCTTTTTCCTGTCCGTGAGCAGAACAGGGTCATTCGTGGCCGCGGCGCAGCATCTTGAAGTCACCCACAGTACTGTTGCGCGGAGGATTTCATCCCTGGAAACGGCCTTGCAGACGGAACTCTTCATACGCACCGAAAGAGGCTGCACTCTGACGGCTTCGGGCCATAAATTGATCCCACTGGCCGAGGATATGGAGCGGGCGGCCCTTAATTTTCAGGAGCGTGTCCCGGAAGAAAAAGGGCTGCTTTCCGGTAAAACGCGCATAGGCTGCCCCGACGGATTGGGGAATTGCTTTCTGGCCTTCGAGTTCAAGCCGTTGCAGGAACAAAATCCACTCCTGGAAATCGAGCTTGTCTCGGTTCCCATCTACTACAGCCTGTCCAAAAAAGAGGTGGATATCCTCATCACGGTCAAGAAGCCGACTGCCAAGAAAATAATCGTGGAAAACATCACCAGTTACAAACTGGGTCTGTTTGCCAGCCGGGCGTATATGAAGGGCAAACCGCCCTTATCCTCTGTTGACGACCTCAAAGACCATCCGTTGATAAGCTACATCGACGACCTGCTCTACGATCAGGAACTGCACTTTCTTGAGGAAATTTATCCCCAGGCCAGGACGTGTTTTCGCAGTTCGACGGTTCTGGCCCAAATGAACGCCATAAAAGCCGGAGGCGGAATAGGTGTTGTGCCCTGCTTCATGGCCCGGAAGGAAAACGATTTGCTGCAAGTACTTCCTGAAAAATACGCCCGGAGAAATTTCTGGGCCCAGGTCAATCCGGATTCGAGCAAACTCGCACGTGTAAAAGTCGTAATGGATTATCTGATCGAGAGGGTGCGTTCCAAACAAGAGTTGTTTGTTTGAATTGAAGGAGCAACAGCAGCCCGGACACAAGGACATTCCTTCGAGCCAGGTATGCCCCACTCCGCTTTATTGATCCTTTTCCGGCATCCCGTTCCAGCGGGTAAAAATATCGTTCTCTATGCCCATGCTGTCCATTATCCGCCCCACCATCATGGCGACGAGATCATCAAGGGTTTGCGGATTATGGTAGAAACCGGGGCACGCAGGTACGATGCCCACGCCCAGGCGGGCGAGCTTGAGCATATTTTCAAGATGGACTGCGTTGAGGGGGGTCTCGCGGACAGCAAGAACAAGATTCTTGCGTTCCTTGAGCATGACGTCTGCGGCGCGGCAAAGGAGATTGCCCGCAAGGCCGGAGGAAATGGCTGCCAAAGAGCGCATGCTGCACGGTGCCACGGCCATCACGTCGGCCCGGAAAGAGCCGCTGGCAACCGGAGCCGTGATATCATCGACAGGATAGAGCGCGTGCACCAGAGGACGGACAAGATCTTCTCCCGCGCCGCATTCGTGTTCCAGAACCTTCCAGCCGTACTTGCTGACCGTGGCGTGGACTTCGTGGCCGTAAGCGGCCAGTTCCTGGAGCAGACGCAGGCCGTAGACCGCGCCGCTGGCTCCCGTTATCCCTACGATTATCCGCATATGCACCTCATATGGACCTCCCGACGGATTGCGCGCCCCGTCGCAGTGTAATGGTACCTGTTTTGCTCCCTACCGTTAAGCCCGGCAAAACACCACTTTTAACAGATAACCGGAATGGGCGGCAAAATGCGCCCGCCTTTGCGGCAACGCTGTGTCGCGTCCGTTTCATCCGGACCGAGCATGGCATTAAAAAAAACGATTGATTACAAAGTTCAATCTGGCAGGCTGCTCAAAAAAGTACGAGAACCACAAGACTCACCGTCGTAAAAAAAACTCAAGACCGACGCGTATTTTCAGATATGCGAGGGTTTGAGTTTTTTGAAACAACGACGCTCTCGTGCCTTTGTCAGCAGCCTGAGCGCTTATGGGGAACCATGAACGCTTATTTTTACGAAAATCAGGAGTCGAAAAGAACCGATGGCAGCGACTTGCAGGTGCCCAAAGGCTGTCTGCGCAATACCGTCAGCTGCACACTAAATAATTTCCAGCCCCTCTTTTTCCATGAGCTGTGCCCCGTATTCGATGGACACGGCATAGGAGAAACTGGTGGGCATGCTTCGTTCACTATCGGTGGGGGATGCCTCCAGGCTGTCGAATTGCCCGCTCAGCACACCGATGACACGCATGTCCTCCACATTGATGAGCGGTCCGCCGCAGCTTCCCGGATGTATCCGGCTGTCGAACAGGAGCAAACGGGTATCGTTGGCAGAAAGGATCTTGGCGCTGAGCACGGCCTGCTGCAGGACCTGGCTGTAGATGCAATGAAATCCAAATGCATAGCCCAGGCAGGCAACGCTGGAACCCCGCTCGGTCGTTTCCGGCATTCCAATGACATGGTCGGGCATGTTGATTTCGACATCTTCCTCAATAGCCAGCAGGGCAATGTCGCGTTCAAGGTCTATTTGGGCCACGCGCACCGGAATGGCGCGAAAAGAGGAGCTGCTCACCGGCAGAAAGTCGTCATTGGCTGGGATGGGAACAACCAAAAGATTGTCCTGCCTGGTAAGCGCGTGGGCCACGGTAAGCAGGTAGCCTGCAGGATTTACCAGAAAGGCCGTGCCCAAAAATATGAGCTGCTCCTTCTCATCCATTTTGTACAGGCTCATGCAGGCATTTTTATACCGGGTATTTACATCTTGAAACATTTCTATTCTCCGGAAAGTGAGGCGGGCAACCAGGATTGCACACGTTGTGGATGGGTACGCATCCAGCGCAGGGCTTTGTCGTACGGGAAGAGTCCGTCATCATCCTGTATCCAGAGCATGAGTTGGCCTATCTCGTCGGAAGTCCAATGAAAGTTGTTCAGCACGGCGTAGACTTCCGGATCGTCCTTTTCCAGCCCCTTGCGCACAATGGTACTGATATGGCCGGTTTTGCCGAAAATGCCTTTGGGGTCGTCCAGGAATTTCAAATCCCAGCGGGCAAAGCTCCAATGGGGAATCCACCCGGTAACAACCACCCAGCGCTGATGGCGGATGGCATGGGACAGCTCGGCCACCATGGAAACTTCACTGCCCGGTTCCAGGCGAAACTTCTTGCCCAGCCCGTAGGCCTTGATGGCTTGCCGCGCCTTGCGCATGATGCCCGCTCCCGGCTCGATCCCCACAATGCGATTCTTGTACTTGGCGGCATTGTCCGCCAGCTCGGGAATGGACTTCGTGGTCAGGTAGGTCCGGTTGCGCAGGCCTGTTCCGGTGGTGAGGCGGCCTTCGGTCATGTTGGGAACTACCAGCCCGATGCGGGTGCCTTCCAGATTGGGGCCCAGGTCGAGAACCCTGCCCCCGTATTTGGCAAAATAGGTTTCGTGCGTGTCGGGCAGCCAGGCCGAAAGCATGGCATCCGCCTGCCCTTCGGCCACCATCTTCCACATGCCCTCGGCATCGGTTTCAACCAGGTTTACGGATCGTCCCAGCTTTTTCTGCAGCACGGCCTGCATCAGAGTGGCGCTGGCAATTGACGAGGACCAATCCGCATGGACGAGAGTAATGGGGCCTTTGGCAAAAGCCGAACACACGACCGCGAAATTGAGTAGAAAAACAATGAGTAGCGTACGCATATCTTTTCCCTCGGTGAGAGTGTGTTACCAGAGACGACGATGTCCGAAAGTCTTTCCTTTGGGCAACGGAGTACGCCGAACCTGAAAACGCGTCGGCTGCTTGTCCAGTTCCATGGTGAATTCCTGCGGTCCGCTATAGTCCTTGAGCCCTTTATACAGGGCCACGCACATGCCGAGCAATATGACGGCAAATGGCAACCCCGTGGTAATGGTTGCGGTCTGCAAGGCGACAAGGCCGCCTCCGGCCAAAAGGGCTGCAGCCACCACGCCTTCCAGAAGCGCCCAGAACAGGCGGGAAAGCACGGGAGGATTCGGGTTGCCCCCCGAGGTGATGATATCAATGACCATGGAGCCGGAGTCGGACGAGGTGATAAAAAAGGTTATGACCACGACCACGCCGAGAAAGCAGGTCACATTGCTCAGAGGAAAGTTCTCCAGCATTACGAACAGGGAGATGGGAATGTTCTCCTGTACGGCCTTGGCAAGGCCACCGGCTCCGAACATTTCCAGATAGAGCGCAGTATTGCCGAAAATGGTGATCCACAGGAACGTGATGAAACTCGGGATGAGTAATACGCCCAGAATGAATTCTCGGATGGTTCGGCCATAGGAAACGCGGGCAATGAACATGCCCACGAACGGCGACCAGGCAATCCACCATGCCCAGTAAAAAATGGTCCAGCCATGCTGCCACATGGTACGCTCGTACGTCTCGTTCCAGGTGGAAAGCTGGGGCAGAAACTGGATATAGTAGCCGATGTTTTCCATCACGGCATTGAGAATGAACAACGTGGGGCCGAGGATGAGGACAAACAGCACCAACACACCCGCGATGGTGATATTCAATTCGCTCAGACGGCGGATGCCGCTGTCCAGCCCTTTGACCACGCTCCAGGTGGCTATAGCCGTGATCCCGGCAATGAGCATTATCTGGACCGAGACGGATTGTTCCACGCCCCACAGGTGCCCAAGCCCGGCGTTGACCTGTTGCACGCCAAGCCCCAGAGAGGTTGCCACGCCGAACAGCGTCGCCACCGTTGCCATGATGTCGATGACATTGCCGATGGCGCCGTTAATGCGGTCCCCGAACAGGGGATAAAAGGCCGTGCGGATGGAAAGGGGCATGCCCTTGTTGAACGAAAAGAACGCCAGGGCCAAACCCACTATGGTGTACACCCCCCAGGGGTGCAGCCCCCAGTGCAGAAAGGTGATGTCCATGGCCTTGCGCGCAGCCTCTATGGTGCCCGGTTTGGTAAGGGGGTTGGCCACAAAATGGAACATGGGCTCTGCCACGCTGTAAAAGAGCAGGCCGATGCCCATACCGGCGGAAAAAAGCATGGCAAACCACCCAAGGGTGGAAAACTCGGGCTCGGCATCGGGCCCGCCCAGGCGGATATCGCCAAAGCGGCTTGCCAGCAAAAGCAGCACAAAGACGAGCACGATGTTCATGGTGGCGATGAAAAACCAGCCCGCATAAAGGGACATATAGGACTGCAAGATCTGGAATACATTTCCCAGCAGGGATTGGAAAAAAATGGTCACGGCCACGAACAGAATGACGAGCCCGGCCGAGCCAAAAAACACCCAGGGGTGGATGTCCAGATGATACCATTCGTTGTGTGTGGATTCTGATTCAGAAGTGTCGTGGGCTTGATTGCTCATACGTTTCCTTTTTGCCAGCCTTTTTCAAAGCATAAATGGGCGGATATCAAAAAAAATTTCTTTAATGGCCCATCTCTATGGCGTCGATGCCTGGAAACAAAATGCGCCCATATGCCCAATAGCCTGTCATTATATGGACGGAAACTTATACGTCATCAAGCCACATGGGTCAAGGAAGCCAAAGGATGACTGTATTAAATCACGCTTCCTTGTGTTCCAGAGAACAACTGCTGAGCAAACCATCTTCAATACATAGATCCGCCATTCTGCTGCAGGAAGCCGCTCCCAAACGGAGCGGCCCCCTGCCCCAAAAGGCCAACAGGACAAATGCGAGCCTATTGTACCATCGAGGCCCCAATCTCAAAGGCTTTCTGCTTATCCAGGGGGAATTGCCTCTCCCTGTAGGCCTTTTTTTCCTCTTCGGAAAAGCGTTCCATCTTGTACTTGGAAAAGTCCTCGACCTGGCAGGTATTGTAGGCATGCAGAATCTGTGGTTTGGAAAAGACCCTCTCCACAAAAAGCTCCATGGAGTTCAGCTTGTCCTGAAAATTCATATCCACCAGCTGCTGCTCCGTTACATTCATGGTATAGATGAACGCCGTGGGCATCTTCTTTTTCGCCAGGGAAGAGTGGGCGACATCATAGGCAATCTTGGGGAAGAGAAACCGCTCCAATAACGAACGCAGATGCCCAGTTATGCTATAAAAATAGATGGGACTGCCAAAGATGATGCCGTCGGCTTCCGACAGGCGCTCCAGAACCGGCGAGAGGTTGTCTTTCAGTACGCATTTCCCGTAGCTGGCTCCGCCGTCCCGCTTGCACTCCAAACAGCTGATGCAGCCTTTGTGGTCGTAATCATACACATGGAGAAGCTCTGTCTCCACCTGCCCGTTTCCAGCCTCGCGAGCGCCCTCCAAGGCGGATTCCAAAAGGGTTGCCGTGTTCATCCTTTTTCTTGGGCTTCCATTCACAGCATAAATTTTCATGGCAATCTCCTTCTATTGATCCTGCAGACAGTTGAAATCACGTGGCCGTTTCTTCATTGACTCGTATGTGTAGCAGGCATACGAATAAAAAGTAATATACGCATCTTTTTCTTCCTTACTTTCCCTGGTGTGCGCATGGCAGACCATGCCCCCGCCAAGGGGCACGCCAACTGCCTTGTCGTTACGCAAAGGAAGGGAACGGATGCGACGCCAGCCCATGAAAAACCATGCCCAGGACCCCAATAACATGCCCAAGAAAAGAATTGACGACACCTGCCTTCCCCAAGAGAAGTCGCTTTATTCCAGGGAAGAAAAATGTCCCATCCTCTACACGCTCGATATTATCGGAGGAAAATGGAAGCTGCCCATCATCTGGGCTTTGGCCAAACAAAAAGAGATCCGCTACAACGCGCTGCGGCGGAGTGTGGTCGGCATCAGCAACATGATGCTCACCAAATGTCTGCGGGAGCTTGAGGAAAACGGCATTGTCCAGCGTATGCAGTACCCGGAAATTCCGCCGCGGGTCGAGTACTCCCTCACCGCACGGGGGCAGGAACTTCTGCCCTCGCTGAACAATCTCTATGAATGGGGCAAAAAACAGATAGAATTCACCGGCCTTCAGCAGGCCGAATAACCAGGGGCTTCAGCCCTTTTTCCAAAGAAAAACCCCTCCCCAAAATGACGCGGAAAATCCCCGGACACTCCCCGCCCGCGTCTTTTTTTATTCCGCAGTGTTCTCTTCGGCTTCCACCCTTGCCCCCCGCAATACAGAACCGGCGCGGCAATACAGCCATGCTACGAACTTGCAAGTTCCAAAAGATGGGAGCATCATACCGCCCCCTGTGAATCAACACCTTTCTATCTACAGACTATCGTATGAGAAACCAACACATCACTCTTTTTGTCCAATGCCTCGTGGACTCTCTGCGCCCCGATGTGGGCGATGCCATGGTCCATGTATTCGAAAAACTGGGCGTACCCATGAACTACCCGCCCGACCAAACCTGTTGCGGACAGCCCGCCTTCAACAGCGGCTACCGCAAGGAAGCCGTTACGATGGCCCGCCATTTTCTGGATGTCTTTGAAGATGCCGAGGCCATTGTCTGTCCGTCCGGATCATGTGTGCACATGGTCCGCCATCACTATCTGGATCTTTTCAAGGACGATCCGGCAGCGCTGCTCCGTGCCCGCAGCGTGGCCGAACGGACCTACGAATTCACCGAGTATCTCGTGGATGTGCTGGGCGTGACCAATCCCGGCGAACAGCTGGGAAGCCGCTTTGACGGCAAGGTCACCTACCACGACTCCTGCCACCTTTCCCGGGGCCTCGGCATCCGCCGCCAGCCCAGGCAGCTCATGGAGAACATTCCGGGACTGCACCTTGTGGAAATGGAAGACAGCGACCATTGCTGCGGCTTTGGCGGCACATTCAGTGTCAAATACCCGGAAATTTCATCGGCCATGGTCGAAACCAAGGTTCAGCACATTCTGGACACCGGAGCCGATGTTGTGGCCGGGTGCGACGTCAGCTGCCTGCTGAACATTGCAGGCTACCTGAAGCACATCAATTCTCCGGTCCGGGCCATGCACATTGCCGAACTTCTGGACACCGGAGCGTAGCCGCCATGCAAGAACACAGCAAAAAATCCTACAAAAAGCTGGCCAGGGAAGCCATGGGCAACAAGCGGCTGCAGGCCGCCGTCCAGATGATCCAAAACGGCTACGGCAGAGGCGCCCAGGTGGTATGGGAGAACGAGATGGACCCGCAGAACGTGCGCACAAAGGCCAAGGCGGCCCGTCTGCGCACCCTGGAACATCTCGACATCGTCCTGGAACGGCTGGCGGAAAAAATCCGGTCGCGCGGCGGCCATGTCTATTTTGCGGAAACCGCGGAAGACGCCCGCAACTACTGTCTGGAAGTGGCGCGCAAGCACAACGTCCACCGCGTGGTCAAGGGCAAGTCCATGACCTCGGCGGAAATCGAGGTGGACCGCGTTCTGGAAGCCGACGGCATAGAGGTGGTGGAAACCGACCTCGGCGAGTTCATCATCCAGCAGGCAGGGGACGCGCCCTCGCACATCATTGCCCCGTGCATCCACATGGACCGCCAGCAGGTGGGCAAGCTTTTCGAAGAAAAACTGGACATCCCCTACACCGACGATCCGCCCACCCTTACCAAGGCGGCGCGCAAGGCACTGCGCGAAAAACTGCTGACCGCGGAAATGGGCCTTTCCGGCTGCAACATCGCCTGCGCCGAAACCGGCCACGTGGTGCTGGTTTCCAACGAAGGCAATATCCGCATGTCCACCACCATGCCCAAGGTGCACATGGCCTTCATGGGCATGGAACGCGTGGCCTCCACCCTGGCCGAACACGACATGCTGCTGCGCCTGCTCTGCCGTGGTGCCGCGGTGCAGAAAATAGGCACCTACGTCAGTTTTCTGGGCGGCCCGCGCCAACCGGGCGAACCCGACGGTCCCGAGGAATTCCATCTGGTCATCGTGGACAACGGCCGCATGAAGATGCTGGCCGATCCCCGCTTTCGCGAAGTGCTGGCCTGCATCCGCTGCGGTGCCTGCCTGAACGTCTGCCCCGTGTACGGGCGCATCGGCGGCCACGCCTACAACTCGCCGTACAGCGGTCCCATCGGGGCCGTGGTTACACCGCTGCTCGACGGCGTCAACAAACACGCCGATCTGTGCCAGGGCGAAAGCCAATGCGGCGCGTGCAAGGATATCTGCCCCATGGGCAACGACCTGCCGCGCATGCTTTCGGAACTGCGCCACATGCTGGCCTACGGCGACAGCTATTGGGGCGTCAAACCGGCCAGCCTGTCCGACTCCCTCACCTTCAAGGCCTGGGCCGCGGCCATGTCCAGCCGCACAAAGTACAACGGACTCATCAAATGCGCACGCATGGTGCAAAAGCCGTTCGTCAAAAACGATGCCTTGCGCATGCCCCTTGGCCCGCTGCACAAATGGAACCGCACCCGCACCTTTCCGCCCCTGGCAAAGCAGACCTTTGCGGAACGCTGGAAAACCATACACGCCAAGCGCCAGAAGGAGGCGGGCAATGAATAATCAGGATGCATTTCTGGCCAGAACCCGCTCGGCACTGGGCAAGGTGCGCGAGAATGCGCGGCCCCAAGATGCAAAGAACGGCTACTTCACCTCCGAGGCCGACGACGCCCTTCTGACGCTGCTGGACGGAAGACACCGGACCCGCGACGAACAGCTGGACCTGCTGGCCGTGCTCAAGGAATCCGCCGGACCTCTGAACCTCCAGGTGCACGAAGTGGCGACCATGGCCGATGCCGCCGAAGGCATTGTGGGAATAGCCCGCACCACCGACACGGAATGGGGCGGGAACAAGCAGATAACCACGCACGACACCCCGTTCATGGCCGAACTCGACCTGGCCGCCCGTCTGAAAAATGACGGCATTGCCGTGGAAGTTTCCAGCCTGCAACCGGGCGAGGACGAACTGGCAGGCAAACAGCGCCTGCGCGAACAGGCCATTGCCTCGTACATCGGCGTCACCGGCGGCGATTGGTGCGCCGTGGACTGCGGAGCGCTGGTCATACTTGCCGGACCGGGCAAGGCGCGGGCCACGTCGCTGGTGCCATCGGTCCATATCGCGGTGCTCAGGCTGGACCAACTGACCGCCGACCTCACGGAAATATATGCCCACTTCAAGGAACGGGGCGAACTGCCCATTTCGGTGAACTTCATCTCCGGCCCTTCAAAAACCGCGGATATCGAGGCCACCCTGGTGCACGGAGCGCACGGACCGCGCGAAATGCATATCTTTGTGGTCACGGACTGAACACAAGAAATTCACACAATGCAAAAGGCCCCCGGACGCACAGTCCGGGGGCCTTTTGCATTTGAAGATCCCAACCGAACGAGCTTGGACCAAGGGGAAAGGCAATGCTTTGGCTCTGTTGGATTGACAAACCTGTCGCCCCTTTATCAGCAGCCGGGGTGATGATACTCTGAACATCGGTAATTCAAGGTTGCACAGAGACTCTCCTCAAGTTCCTCACCAAAGGACAGCCCATGGCGTTCAGCGAATTCGAACTGTACCGCTCCCGGAAGATACTTGCGAATTTCTGCAAAACCTACGGGCCGCCGCTCCAAATTCGCCACCAGGTTGCCTGGGGATACTACGTGGACGAACGCGGCCAGAATGCGGATCTGTTCGAAATACGCCCCGACCTTCTGGACACCACCAAGTTCGCCACAAAGCCGTTTGCCAGGGCGAAATACATCAAATCACGCGGGATATGGAAAATTTACTGGAGGCGTGGAAAAGGAAAATGGGCAGCGTATGAACCGTGCCCATACGCGCTCACGCTGGATGACTTTTTAAAATTGGTACGAGAGGACTCCTGCGGCTGCTTCTTCGGCTGACGGCCCGAAACTACCCCGAATTCCCCCGAATTCCAAAATCAAAAAAGACAGGGGGCGCGGCCGTTCAATTCACCGCATCATAAATGCGGCAGTGGGCGCGGCACGTCGCATTAGGGGCATAGCCCGCCTTGTCGCACCTGCAATTGAAAAATTTCCAGAGGCGGGCGAGTCTGAAAACCGCATTTCAGATTGCGGTCTTCCACAAAACAGGGAGCTGTACTTTGTGAAGGGCCCCTACAGGTCGTCCACGCCCTCCAGGAGTTCCATGGCGCGTCCCATGGTGATTCCCATATGGGCACCCTGCAGTTCGGAACTGCTGGCGGCGCCTATTTTGGCAAGCAGTTCGTCGGGATCGTACGACGAGACATTGACGGTATCTGTACCGGTACGAGCCTGAGACACTTCCCCTTTTTCAGAGGTACGCAGCTTGGCGGATGCGATATTCTCGCTCAGGGCTTCGCGCAAAGCCTGCAAACCTTCCAAAGAAGATCCCTGTGTCGAACTGATCTGAAAAGCCATCTTGCGCTCCTTTTTTGCATGTTCGCCGATAAAATCCGGACCGTCTGCACACAATACCGTTCCGGATGAAAAGATCTGATGCTGCCAAATTTTCCGGCGAAATCGTCAAGTTACCGACTGTCCAGGAACCTTTTGCAGCCCTTTGCGCTCATCCGCGCATGTGGTGCTGCTGGTTCCGTTACTGAGTCAGCGGTTCTTTGGATGATTCAATCGGCTGATATTTCAGGGAATTACCAAATATCCCATCTTTTTCAGCCGGGCAGCGCTGTTTTCAGCATTTCGCGCAGTGCGCCCAAGCACACACGCTTATCGGGAAAACATGCAAAAACCAGCCCAATTATCTGCGCCCAGTTCTCTGCGCGCCATTATCTGCAAAAACAAATTTCCTATACGCCGCATCCCTCCCCGGCAACGGTTTCCATATACTCCCGGACCTTCTTTACGGGCAGGTGTTGGAGCATGGCATCCAGACATGCAGCATGGCTGTAATGATGAACCAGCCCCGCTGACGGAAGCACGGCATACTTGTGCTCCCCCTGCAACACAGAATTCACAATATATTCATCCACAACCGGACTCCCATCAATCCGACTGCACGGAAAGGGAAGCATTTTTTCAATCATCTTCCTGCTGTACAATACACAATTGATGATGATGTTGTCCGTGTAGAAGTATTTTTGGAGAAAAGAGTCTTTATACTTATTCATAAAACCATCGGAAACAACAGCGTCCCACAGTGCAATATGAAACGCTGGATCGTCGTATACTTTGGAATTTTTTGCCAAATTATAAATTTCAGGGGAATAATTCCTCAAAAAACTATGGAGGCATACACGGCCTGTTATACTCACAGGGCTTATGCATCCAGCCATAAGTACATCTTCAGTATCTTTGTGCAGATTATATGCAGACAACAGATGGTCCAACCAGTATGGAGTAACAAACACATCCTCGTCTATTTTTACAACACCTGCATCAGCATGCTTTTTGATGAGAATATTTTGCGCCTGCATAACCGCAGGGACAAGCCCTCTGGGACTACAATGCACAACATCAACATGATCATACTTTTTTGAAAAAGAAATGATGCTTTCCATATGATCTGCATCAACTTCATTTTCAAGAATATAAATTTTTTCAAATCGATGTATATTTGTGAATTTTTCCAAACACCATACACAGAGATCAAAACAATCTTTTCTATGTGATGTAAGGAGAACAAGCGCAGGATGGGTAATTTCAGGCTCTGTCGTTTGCATTGGCCCTCTTTTACGTTTTCAGTTGGCGTATAACGACCAGCCTATGCCGTAAAAGTATCAGAGACAAGTACAATAAAGTCGCTTTATTGGAGATTTCCAGTCCCCCTTCATACACCCTGAAAAATGCAGTGGGCAGCCGGAAACTCCTTTCCCCTGCCTCCCAAGGTGTCAAAATGCCGCATAGCCGGGGCCGCATCCCAAACGGACACGGCCCACAGGCTCTTAACTCGCCTTACTCAGACGTTTTTCTTTTCCCGAGACGTCAGCGGCACTACCATGACAGGCACGGGGCAGTGCTTTACAACCTCCTGGGCCACGCTCCCAAGCACCAGCCCGAGTACGCCGCCCTTGGCATGGGTTCCCATGACCACAAGGTCGAAGCCGCCGCTCTCCACCTCTTTCAAAATCTCCTCGGCCGGATCACCGCTCACCACGTGCACGGCGGCCTGGGCAAAATGGGCAGGGGAAGCCAGACGGTCGAACTCCTGCGCGGCCATGGTTTCCAGCCGTTGGTGGATGGCCTGCGCGGCCTGGCCGGTATCGCCCTTGTCCAGCCAGTGCGACGCCTCCTCGCCAAAGGCCTCCTCCAAATCCAGCCCCGCCTGTTCGCTGAACATTTCCAGGGAATCGGGCAGCACGTGCAGGACGGTCAAATCCGCGCCGAACCGTTCGGCAACCATTGCCGCATGGCCAAGGGCGTGCAGGGCCGAGGAAGAAAGGTCGGTAGCGTAAAGTATCCGGGTAATTTCGGGCAGCATGTTCGCCTCCTTTGGCACCGCCAATCAGGCGGTCTGTTGTTCGGTGCTCTGGCGGCCGAACAGGTTCGGGGTCAGCTTGACGTACCAGGCAGCCGACTGCACCTGGATGATGTAGGCCGCAGCCACCACCAGGGCGGCGTCCGCGCCCTGTTCACCAAAGGCGTTCATGGCAATAGCCAGGGCAATGGACAGATTGCGCATGACCGACCCGTACACCATGGCAATGGCGTCGTTTCTGGGCAGAAGCCACCTGCCCACCAGGGTGCTGAGGGTAAAGTTCACCGCGTACAAAATGACCAGGGGAACGAGAATTACCAGCAGCAGGGACGGCGAATGGGCAATGGTGCGCGCCTTGAGCGCCAGGGCAACAAACACGATGCCCAGCACCCCGATGGTGGACAGGGGCGGAAAACGAGGCCCGATGAACTTTTGAAAATGTTCCTGCCCGTTTTTACGAACCAGCCAGCGCTGGGTTGCATAGCCCAGAACCATGGGCAGAAAGACGATGAAGAAAATCTGCTTGAAGACCAGCCCCACGTCCACGGCAATGCTCTCGCCCATAAGGACCTGCACATACAGCGGCGTCAGCAGCGATCCGCCAATAAGCCCCACTACGGTCATCTTGACGGCGGCGGCCATGTTGCCCTTGGCAAAACCGGTCCAGGAGATGGTCATGCCGCTGGTGGGCAACAGCCCGGCCAGAAGCAGCCCAAGCGCCATAAAGGGCTTATCCGCAAAAAACATGCGGCCGATGCCCCAGGCCAAAAAGGGAATGACGGCAAAGTTCACGAACTGGGTAATCAGCTGGGCCTTGCCGTCGCCCCCCTGAAAAACCTGCCGTATCTTGAGCGTAACCATCATGGGGTAGACCATGAGAAAGGTGAACGGGATGATCAAGTTCCGAAGCCATCCGGCATTGGTAAAGATGCCAAAGACAAAGCCCAGCACCATCATGGTGGGAATGGCCAGGGTGAGGTTTTTGGTGATTTTCCGTAATACGTGCCACATATCAGTCTCCGTTTTCAGGTGCGGGGCCCAAGGCCCGTGCCGCGCGGCTTGATGAACCGCCGTTTGGCTTATTCGTTACCGGAATCGCCCATTTCCATTGCCCGGCAATCCGGGTCGGAACAGCAGGGCGCGTCCTCGGTGCGGTAGGTCATAACGCCGCTGCGCACCGGTTCGACAATAAAGCGGTTGTCACACTTCGGGCAGTCCGCGTACATTGGCGCATATCCGCCCGCATGGTCGACCGATTGGGCCGCATGGCAATATGGGCATTGGACTTCGTACTTCATGGCAGATACCTCCCGTATGGTTTCGGGCAGAATGCCGCAGAACAAAATTAGGCACATTGATTCCGATCAATGGGAGAGAGAAAAAATGACCGTTACGGAAAAAATAAGGGCAATACGGGCAATTCCCCTGTTCTCGAAGCTCGACGACGGCCAGGTGGAAGCCCTGGCCAAAGCCGCCACCATTGAAACCATTCCCAAGGGGGGGCTGTACTTCAGCGAACAGAACTCGTCGTTGGGGTTTCACATCCTTGTTTCCGGGCGGGTGAAACTTTTCAAAATGGCGGACGACGGCAAAGAACAGACCATCTTTCTGTTCGGACCGGGCGAGCCCTTCTGCCTCTGCTCCATGTTTTCCGACGGCAAGCTCCCGGCCAGCCTTGCCGCCCTGGAGGAAAGCCGGGTGCTGGTCATCTCGCCCGACCATTTCGAGCAACTTTCCGCCCAAGACCCCTCCCTGCTTTTGACCATCATGCGCGTGCTGTCGTACCGTCTCAAGCAGGCCATGGACATGATCGACGCCCTCTCCCTCAAGCCGGTGCCGTCCCGTTTGGCCGCCTATTTTCTGACGCACGTCCAAGACGGACGCGTTCACCTGGGCATTACCCAGCGGGAATTTGCCAAGGTTATCGGCGTAACGCCCGAAGCCCTGTCCCGCGCACTCAAGCGCATGGCCGAAGCCGGGCTGATACGGCAACAGAGCGACCACATCGAGCTGGCGGACGTAGACGGCCTGCTCGAATGCCGGGAAAGCGGCTGCACCATCTGAGGCCTCGCCAAACAACAAACACGGCGCAACACGCCCTCTGGGAGTCTCCATGAATCCCCCCGATGCTTCCATTGCCCAAGATACGGACGTCTTTCCCCTGCTCGATTTTCTGCGCCGGGCCGAAGCGCTCAAAACCACCTTGCGCACGGCCAGACTTTCCTCGGGCCGTCAGGAAAGCACGGCCGAACACAGCTGGCGGCTGTGCCTCTTCGCCATGCTGGTGCAAAAGCACTACCCGGCCCTCGACGCCCTGCGCGTGCTGCAACTCTGCGTGGTGCACGACCTGGGCGAGGCCATCCACGGCGACATCGCCGCCCCCGACCAGCTAGGCCAGCACGAATCCAAAAGCGGGCAGGAAAAGACCGATCTGATAGACCTGCTGCGCCCCCTGCCGCAGGAGATGCAGGCCGAACTCCTGGACCTGTGGGAAGAATATGAATATGCCCGCAGCCCGGAAGCACGGCTGGTAAAGGCCCTGGACAAGCTGGAAACCCTGGTGCAGCACTCGCAATGCAGCCAGCCCGAATCCGTTCTTTATGATTTCAACCTGACCTACGGCGAAAAATATACCGGACTGGACGAGTTCATCCACCAATTCCGCGAAGCCGTGGACATGGAGACACAGGCATGTCTGCTGACTCGAATGACCAAGGCTATCTGAACACCGGGCAGAGCCTCTGCCACGATGCAGACGGCCAAGTGATGGACTGCGCCGGCTCCGGCCAGGACGCGGAGTTCGGCCCCGGGGCCGCATGGCCCGAACCTCGGTTTACTGTGCAAGACGATGTGGTGCGGGACAATCTGACCAGGTTGGAGTGGACGCGCAACGCGCTGCTGCCCGGCTTTCCCCTGGCCTGGAGCGAGGCCCTGGACTTTGTGGAAGAGCTGAATGGGAAAAATTATGGCGGCCACGCGGACTGGCGTTTGCCCGACCGCCGGGAAATGCGCAGCCTGATAAGCTACGGCGCACGGGTTCCGGCCCTGCCCCCGGACCATCCGTTCACAGACATGCGCTCGGCCTGGTTCTGGACCGCCACCACCTATGCGGGCGATCCCGACTATGCCTGGTACGTGCACACGGAAGGCGGCCGCATGTTTTACGGGCGCAAGGACGGCTACTTTCTGGTGCTGCCCGTGCGCGGGCAAAGTCCGCTGCTTCCGGCCACAGGGCAGACAACTTCGTACGACGAGTCCGGACCTGATGACGCCAGGCGGGACGACACCGGAAACAACACCCCCTGGCCTTTGCCCCGCTTTGTGGCCTCCGACGATTCCGTTCTGGATAAACTGACCGGGCTTACCTGGACCCGCAACGCCAACCTGACAAACGGCACCGTAAACTGGGAAGAGGCCTTTGCCCTGGCCGACCGGCTGAACAGCGAACATCACGCCGACTGCACAGGCTGGCGCCTACCGACCATCAACGAGCTGGAAAGCCTTGTGGACGCCTCGCAGACCGTTCCGGCCCTGCCTGCCGACCATCCTTTCACCAACACAGGGGAAGTGTATTGGTCGTCCACCAACAGTGCGTTCGAGCCGGACTGGGCCATGTGCCTGTACCTGCACAAAGGTGCGGTGGGTGTGGGGTTCAAGCGGGGGGAGCCGTTAAACGTGTGGTGCGTTGCATCATCAGGCGGCTGAAAAAGGCACGATAACGGCGTTGCTTCGGAGACCCCGACCCCTCGCGTATATAAAAATACGCGTCGGTCTCGAGTTATCCTCCCGCCTTGTTCTCATACCTTTTTCAGCCGCCTGCCGGAGAATGTATACACTCTGTTGCTATCAAAAAACTAAGGCAAATGGCACTGGCACGATAACGGCGCTGCTTCGGAGAACCCGACCCCTTGCGTATATAAAAACGCGTCGATCTCGAATTATCCTCCTCCCTTGCTCTCATACCTTTTTCAACCGCCTGCCGGAAATTTATACGATCTGTTGCTATCAAAGAACTAAAGCAAATGGCACCGCTTGGGAGACCCCGCCCCCTCGCGTATCTGAAAAATATGGTCGATAAAGAAAATTTTCAGGCTGGTGTGGCGGGCTTTCCAGACGGGCCATGCGCTTTTTTCCCGCGGACGATGCGGCCTGGCAAACAAAATCAAAAAAAATAGCCAAAAAAGTAATAAATTCCACCCCCTTGACAGATGTGCGACTCCATGTATAGGGCCTAGCCCTCATTTCTTCCGCGCGAGCCTCCAGACTTCGGCCCTTCACTACATTCCGGCCTCTTGCCTGCGCCCCACGGAGTAACCACATTAAACCGGGGTCACTTCATGTCCTTTTTTCATATATCCGGCCTTCAACCCTATAGACCTGCCAGTTTCAAATTCCTGCGCAAAGGGTATTCCCTGCCCAACCTGCGCAGCGACCTAGCCGCCGGTGTCACGGTGGGCGTGGTCGCCCTGCCCCTGTCCATGGCCTTTGCCATCGCATCGGGAACAACGCCCGAACGGGGGCTCTTCACGGCCATTGTTGCGGGTATCATCATGGCCCTGCTGGGCGGCTGCCGTTTTCAGATCGGCGGTCCCACCGGTGCATTCGTTATTATCATTTCCGACATCATTGCCCGCCAGGGATACGACGGGCTTGTGATCGCCTCCCTCATCGCCGGGGTCGCCCTGGTGCTGATGGGGCTGCTGGGCATGGGCAAGCTGCTCAAGTTCATCCCCTACCCCGTTACCACAGGCTTTACCTCGGGCATCGGGGTGCTCATATTTTCCTCGCAAATAAAGGACTTCTTCGGCCTGCCCGTGGCCAACATGCCGTCCGACTTCATCGGCAGGCTGCACGCCTGCGCCCTTGCCCTGCCGTCATTGAGCGTCCAGACCTTGTGCCTTGGGCTGCTGACGCTGCTGACCATGCTTGCGGTGCGCAAATACATTCCGCGGGTTCCGGCTCCCTTTGTAGGCATTGTGGTCGCCACGCTGGGCGCCTGGGCGCTGGGGCTGGACGTGGAGACCATCGGCAGCCGTTTCGGCGGCATTCCGGCCAGCCTGCCGCACCCCAACACTACCCTGGACTTCAACGTGGACATGCGTTCGCTTATTCCGGACGCCATGACCATTGCCGTGCTGGCAGGCATCGAATCCCTGCTGAGCGCCGTGGTGGCGGACGGCATGAGCGGCGAACGCCACGATTCCTCCACCGAACTGGTGGGGCTGGGCCTTGCCAACCTGGGATCGGTGCTGTTCGGCGGCATCCCGGCCACAGGCGCCATCGCCCGCACGGCCACGAACATCCGGGCCGGTGCCTATTCGCCTGTTTCCGGCGTCATCCACGCCCTCACCCTGGTCTTTTTCGTGGTGGCCTGCGCGCCCCTGGCCTCTCTCATCCCCCTGGCGAGCCTGGCTGGCGTGCTCATGCTGGTGGCCTGGGACATGAGCGAACCGTACAGGTTCAAACGGGTGCTTTTCGCGCCCCTGTCCGACTCGCTGGTCATGGTAACCTCCTTTGCTCTGACCGTGTTCGTGGACCTTACCGTGGCCGTGGAAGTGGGCGTGGTGCTGGCCGCCATGTTGTTCATGCGCCGCATGAGCGAAGTTACGGACATCCACCTGCTGGATACCGGCCTGCCCGACGAGGAAAACTACAACGCCAAGACCAACCGCCGCAAAATCGTGGTGTATGAAATAACCGGCCCCCTGTTCTTCGGCGTGGTACAGCGCTTTTTGGGCGTAATGAAATTTACCCGTGAAAACCCGGAAGTGCTGGTGCTGTGCATGCGCCAGGTGCCGAGTATAGACGCAACCGGCGTGGAAGGACTGGAAACGGTTATGAAAAACGCGGAAAACCGCGGCATCCGGGTCATGCTTTCCGGGGTCACCCCCGCGGTGCAGGATGTGCTGAACCGCATCGGCACCGTGGACAAGATAGGGAAAAACAACATCTTCCCGGACTTTTCCACTGCCGTGGCCAAGACCATTGCCGCGCACTAACACGGGAAAAACCAACCGGTTTTCCGCCACAACGCAATAATTCCGCCGGGTCTGCCGCAAGCAGGCCCGGCCAATAAAGGCCCGTAATCTTTTCAACACCCTGTGGAAAAGACATCATAACGCGCTCTTGTCATGCCTTGCAGGGCCGGTTTTTAAAGAAAAAACTGTCCTCCCCGCCTTCCCTTTTTTCCCCAAAGTATTTATTCCGAAAACTTGCCTAAACCGATTCTAATAAGATAAATTCTTTTTTGATTTTTTAGTTTCAGTCTCAGTTTGAGAGAGGAAAAAAATGGACTGCTCCATTTACAAAGATTTGCTCGAAACAATCACCGACGGCGTCTACTTCGTCGATCTCCATAGAAAAGTGACATATTGGAACAAATCCGCCGAACGCATAAGCGGATATGCTGCCCAGGAAGTTCTGGGCAGCTACTGTGGTGACAATATTTTACGCCACGTCGATGACAAGGGGAATCAGCTGTGCCTTCGTAGCTGCCCCCTGTCCGCAACAATGAAGGACGGGGAAAAAAGAAATAGAAATATTTATCTGCACCATAAATTGGGACATCGCGTTCCTATTTCCATACAAACACTTCCCATGCGGGACGCCGAAGGAAACATCACCGGAGCAGCAGAAGTTTTCGCCCCCCATGAAAACATACATATGTTCAGCGAAATAAGCCAACTACGCCAAGAAGTGCTGACCGACCCCCTTACCGGAATAGGTAACCGACGGTATGCCGACATCACCCTGGAACGGCTGGAACAGCGCATGCGGACCCACAACGTCGCCTTTGGCGTATTATTCATAGACATCGACAACTTCAAACGCATCAACGATACGTGGGGACACCACGTAGGCGACCAAGCCTTGAACATGGTGGCCAAAACCCTGACTGCGGGGCTCAGGCCGCTGGACGTTACCTGCCGCTGGGGAGGGGAGGAATTCGTCGTCCTGATCAACGATGCGACCAACGAGGTGCTGGAGACCCTGGCTGAACGTCTTCGCATGCTGGTGGAACAGTCCTGGATGAACCACCAGAACAAAAAGGTCCAGATGACGGCCTCCATTGGCGCAGCCCTTTCCGGTCTGGAAGAACCCGCCCTTTCCGTTGTCCAAAGGGCGGACAAGCAACTCTACCTGTGCAAGAAATCAGGACGCAATTGCATTCATATGGACGGGAAAAAAATCTGTACATGCCAGTAGGGCCGCTGCCGTCACAAAAACCGCCGCACACCACGTCAGCCAGATCCACTCCCCCGGCATAAAAACAACTGTTTGGGGTACCCCTTCGCCCAATTCCCCCCATGCCCCCGGCGAAACAGAGGATTGCCAGCTTCGCCCCTTTGCTCCCTTGAAGACCGGGGCACAAGATTGAGAGCCCCTGAATGATCAATACGAGCGGCTATTGTAAATAACCGTTCGCACTCCAAAATTCTCCTCCCTTTCCCCCATACGAAACGCCCACGGAGCATGCTCCGTGGGCGTTTCGTATGGGGATAACGTGGGGGTTCGGGGGAGATCATCTCCCCCGGCCGCCGGAGGCACTTCTTCTTTCCTACTCTTCCCCTTCTGCTTCCCCTACCCGTCCAGATGACACCTGGCCCAGCGGCCCGGCGCAATTTCCCTTGTCCTGGGCACTTCCTGCCGGCAGATGTCCATGACATGCGGGCAGCGCGGATGAAAATGACACCCGGCTGGTGGGTCGAGTGGCGAAGGAATCTCCCCGAGCAGCGGGGCAAAATCCACGCCGCGCTTGTCCAGGCGGGGAATCTCGTTGAGCAGCGCCTGGGTGTAGGGGTGAAACGGCGCCTCGAACAACTCATCCACCGGCGCGGATTCCACAATACGGCCCAGATACATCACGGAAATGCGGTCGGAAATATGCTCCACCACGCCCAGGTCGTGCGAGATGAAGAGGCAGGTCAGGTTGTATTCCTCGCGCAGGTCCATAAAGAGATTGAGCACCTGGGCCTGAATGGAGACGTCCAGGGCGGCAACGGATTCGTCGCAGACCAGGCACTCTGGCTTTACGGCCATGGCCCGGGCAATGCCGATGCGCTGCCGCTGGCCGCCGGAAAACTGGTGCGGGTAGCGGCTCTTGTAGCCGGGGTCCAGGCCGCACTGTTCCATGACGTGGTCCAGATAGTCGTCCAGCTCCCTGGCCGTGGTCAGGCCGTGGTACAGCGGGGCCTCGCCAATGATCTTGCGCACGCGCTTGCGCGGGTTGAGCGAGGCAAACGGGTCCTGAAAGATCATCTGTACATTGATGGAATAGTCCAGCTTTTGGGCCGGGGTCATTTCGGCCACATCCTGGCCCTTGTAGAAGAGGCTGCCCTCGGACTGCGGGAGGATACCGCTGATGATGCGCCCAAGTGTGGACTTGCCGCAGCCGGATTCTCCCACCAGGCCGACCACCTCGCCCGGATCAACGTGCAAATTGACGCGGTCCACGGCCTGCACCCGCTCCTCGCGCAGGTTGGAGCCAAGACGGCGGGCAATTTTACCGGCAAAGTCGAGTTTTTTCTCGAAAACCCGGCTGATGTCCCGGCACTGGATAAAAGGCGTTTTGGAATCAGTCATATATCGTCCGTATACTGCTTACGATTGTTGGCCGGGATGGAAACACCGTACCTTGCGTCCGTCCTCGTATTCGGTGACGGGCGGTTCCTTGAGGCAGACCTCCGTGGTGCGCGGACAGCGCATGCGGAAGGGACAGCCCGGAGGCAGGTCGATGAGCGACGGGGTCGTGCCCGGAATCTGGTACAGCCGGGAACCATGGCGGTTGCGGCTGGGCACCGAGCCGATAAGCCCTTCGGTGTAGGGATGCAGGGGCGCGTCCAGCACCTGCTGCACGTCGCCTTCCTCGATGATGGCCCCGGCGTACATGACGGCCACGCGATGGGCCAGCCCGGCAATGACGGTCAGGTCGTGGGTAATCCATATCAGGGCCATGCCGGTCATGCGGCAAAGCTTCTGCATCTCGAAAATAATCTGGCTCTGGATGGTCACGTCCAGGGCGGTGGTTGGCTCGTCCGCGATAATCAGGTCCGGCTTGTTGAGCAGCCCCGTGGCAATGGCCACGCGCTGGCGCATGCCCCCGGAAAACTGGTGCGGATAGGCCTTGATGCGTTCTTCGGGCGAAGGAATGCCGACCATGCCGAGGGCTTCGATGCAGCGCCTGCGGGCCTCGGCCCGGCTCACCTTTTCATGGGCGCGGATGGCCTCTATCATCTGGGTGTCGATACGCAGCACCGGGTTGAGGGTCATCATGGGGTCCTGAAAGATCATGGCCACGCGCGCACCGCGAAAGGCCTGCCATTCTGACTCGCTCTGGGTCAGCAACTCCCGGCCCTTGAACTTGATGGAGCCTCCGGCCACGCGTCCGGGCGGGTCCACAAGGCCCATGATGGAAAATCCGGTAACGGACTTGCCGCTGCCCGACTCGCCCACAATGCCGACAACCTCCCCCTTGTTCACGGAAAGGGATATGCCGTTGACCGCCTTGACCACGCCCGCGCGGGTATAGAAGTTGGTCTGTAGATCCTTGAGTTCGAGAAGTGGCGTGTTCATCGTTTCAACCTCGGGTTCAGCACGTCACGCAGCCGGTCGCCGACCAGATTGATGCAGACGATGAGAACAAGCAGGGCCACGCCGGGATAAAAGCTTATCCAGTAATAGCCGCTTTGCAGGTATTTGAAGCCGTTGGCGATAAGCAGGCCCAGCGAAGGCTGGGTAATGGGCATGCCAAGGCCGAGAAAGGACAGAGTGGCTTCCAGGGCAATGGCCCCGGCCACCTTTACCGTGGAAATGACAATGAGTTCGGGCGTACAGTTGGGCAGTACGTGGCCGAACATGATGCGCCGTTGCGGCAGAGCCAGACAACGGGCCGCTTCCACATATTCCTTGTGTCGCTCCACCAGCACGTTGCTGCGGATGGCACGGGCATAATAGGCCCACTGCACCATGACCAGGGCGAGGACGATCTTGTCTATGCCCTTGCCGAGAATGGCCAGCAGTATGAGCGCCACCAGAATGGCGGGAAAGCTCAGTTGGAGGTCCACGGTGCGCATGATGAAGGAATCTATCTTGCCGCCCTTGTACGCGGCCCACAGCCCGATGACGGAACCGATGACCAGGGCGATGATGGTGCTGACCACCCCCACGCCCAGGCTGATGCGCAGGCCGTAGAGGATGGAACTGAACATGTCGCGGCCCTGGCTGTCCGTACCCAGGGTGTAGGTGATGGAACTGTCCATGGACTTGCTGCCCGGAGGCAGTTTCCCGTCCATGATGTCGATGGCCATGAGGTCGTAGGGATTCTGGGGCGAGATTACAGGCGCCAAAAGCGCCACGCCGACGATGATAACCAGCAGGATAAGCCCGATGGTTGCGGTACGGCTCTCAAAGTATTCCTGGACGGCCTGCCAGAAGAGGGATTCGTGTTTTGCTGCCATGTCGCCGTCCTATCGCACGTCGCCCAGGCGTACCCGGGGGTCCAGAATCGAATACAGGATGTCCACAATCAGATTAATGATGATGAACATGGTCACGGTGATGAGCAGGTAGGCAACAATGATGGGCCTATCCAGCACGCCGATGGAGTCGATGACCAGCTTGCCCATGCCCGGCCAGGAAAAGATGGTTTCCGTAACCACGGCAAAGGCAATGAGGTTGCCAAGCTCCATGCCCAACACGGTGACGACAGGGATCATAATATTTTTCATAACGTGCAGGCCGATGATGCGGGTCTTGGAAAGGCCCTTGGCCTTGGCGAACTTGACGTAGTCCATCTGCAAGTTTTCCTGCACCCCGGCCCGGCTCAGCCGGATGGCCAGGGAGGTCTTGAACAGCGCCAGGTTGGCGGCCGGAAGCAGCAGATGTCTGAGCCCGTCCCAGGTGAGGAAACTCAAGGGAATGCCGAAGACATCCACGGTTTCGCCCCTGCCGCCCGAGGGCAGGATGTTGAAATAGACGGAAAAGATGATGATGAGCATGAGCCCCACCCAGAAGGTTGGCAGGGAAAAGCCCAGGATGGAGAAGCGCATGATGTTGCGGCCTATCCAGTTGTCGTGCTGGATACCGGCTATCATGCCCAGGGGAATGCCTATGAACACGGCCATGAACATGGCTACAAAGGCCAGCTCCAGGGTGGCGGGCAACCGTTTGAGGATGATTTCCAGGGCCGGTTCGTTGTAGACAAAGGAATTGCCGAAATTCCCGTGTATGGCCCCGTCGAGAAAGATGAAATATTGTTCCCAAAGCGGCTTGTCCAAACCGAGATCGTGCACGGCCCGGGCGTATTCCGCCGGGGTGGCGTCGGGCGCTATGAGGATGTCTATGGGGTTGCCGATGTAGAAGACACCAACAAACACCAGCACGGACATCACCATCAGAACCACGGTGCTCTGGGTGATGCGGCGAATGAGAAAAGCGAGCATGCGTCTTTATGACTCCGAGAAGAAAGGGGCGCTTAAGCGCCCCTTTCCAGTTGACATTGGCAAGATCTAGTCGACCTTGATTTCGCGCGGAAGCGTGTAGCCGTCAGTACGTCCGTTGTAGCTCAGCCCCTTTTTGGAGCCCCAGACGTTGACCTGATAGTGGATGGGAATGATGCCCACGTCGTTGATGCCTTCTTCCGTGGCTTCGATGATGAGCTGGTTGTGCTTTTCCGGGTCCACGGTAACCAGGGCCTGTTCAAGCTTCTTATCCACCACGGGGTTGGAGTAGCGTCCGCGGTTGGAGGAGCCGAAGCCCTTTTCCTTGTCGTAGGTGTGCAGCAGCGCGCTGATGCAGTTGGACTGCTCGCCGGTATCCGTTGCCCAGCCCACCAGCATGAGGCTGAATTCCAGGTTGGAGGCTTTGCCGAAGTACACGGCCTTGGGCATGGTGTTCACTTCGGTCTTGATGCCGATTTTGGTCAGCATCTGGGCAATGGCCTGGGCGATGTCCGCGTCGTTGACGTAACGGTCGTTGGGACCGTGAATAACAATCTTGAATCCGTCGGGATATCCGGCCTCGGCCAGCAAGGCCTTTGCGCCCTTGGGATCGTATTCTTCCGGCCGCAGCTTGAGGCTGGTGCCTTCGTAGCCGTCGGGCACCATCTGGCTGGCGGGAACGGCCAAATCTTCCATGATGCGGGCCACGATGGCGGGACGGTTGATGGCCTTGGAAATGGCCTTGCGCACACGCACGTCCTTCAAGGGGTTCTTGATCTTGTTGCCGTTGTTGTCCGTGACCATGGGCGTGTCGTCACGGTCGGAGTCCAGATGCAGATAAATGAGCCGGGTGGAAGGCGAATTGGACAGCACCAGGTTCGCTTCCTTGCCCAGATGTTTGACATCGGCGGGCGGCACAAAGTTGATCAGATCCACATCGCCGGATTTAAGCGAGGCCACGCGGGTGCCGTCGTTGGTAATGGGCCGGATGATGATCTTTTCCCAGGGCAGTTTCTCACCCCAGTAGTCGTCGTTGCGCTCGTACACGATCTTGTCGCCACGCACCCATTCCACCAGCTTGTAGGGGCCGGTGCCGATGGCGGCTTCACCCGAGTTGAAATCCTCGGTGCCCTTGCCCTCGGCATTTTTCTTGGAAACGATGGTAAAGGTCGTGAACATGCGGGGGATGAGCGGCGCGGGTTCTTCCGTATGGATGCGGACAGTGTACGGATCGACAATCTCCACTTCCTTGATGGCACTTACCGCAAAGGTAAAGGAGGAGGGACTGTTGGGCACTGTGGGGATGCGTTCGAAAGTGTATTTGACGTCCTCCGCCGTAAACGGGGAACCGTCGTGAAATTTTACGCCCTTGCGCAGTTTGAATTCCCATACCGTGTCGGAAACAGGGGTCCAGGACTCGGCCAACCCCGGCTCCAGCCGCTGACGATTGTCCTGCCGGACCAGCTGGTCAAAGATGTACAGGGCCTGCTGGTTGTTGCTCTGCACATTGTGGAAATGCGGATCAAGCGAGGTGGGTTCGCTTTTGAACCCGAGGACAAGCTCTTTGGCCGATGCCGCGGTACCAGCCAGCACAAGACACAGAACCAGAGACATGACGAGCGTGAGTTTGCTTCGCATCGTTCCTCCTAGAGTTTTCTACAGAATAGTATGAACGAGTCGCATAAATATACGTCAAAATCAATAAAAACAGATAACAAAGGCGCAAAACATGCGACTTCAGCAAACCATTAACCTACTACAAGCTGTAGCAATACGCATTTCTTGACCAATAAACAGGTGTCCTACCACAAGGTTCCCCCCATCCCCCAAATACAAAGCCGACGGAACATGTTCCGTCGGCTTTGTATTTGGAATGCGGGAGCTCGGGGGAGATGATCTCCCCCGACCGCCGGAGGCACTTCTTCCCTCTTTTACTGGCCCCCGACCGGTGGAGGCACATCTCCCCTCTCACTCAGACAATTTTCACATCTACTGCCAAGCGAGACAGTTCCTCGTCCAGATCGGCCAGATTCACGGGCTTGGGCAGATACCCGTTCATGCCCGCCTGGAGAAACCGCTCCTTGTCCCCATGCATGGCATGGGCGGTGAGTGCGATGATGGGCGTGGCCGACTTGACCCCGTAGCGTCCCGGATCGCGTATGGCGCGGGTGGCGGAAAGTCCGTCCAGAACAGGCATCTGGATGTCCATAAGCACAGCGTCGAAATACTGCTCGTGCAGCCGGGTAAGGGCTTCCTGCCCGTTGATGGCAAGGGCTGCGGAATGGCCCAGCTTGTCGAGAATACGCTCGGTCATTTTCAGGTTCATCATGTCGTCGTCCACCACCAGCACATGCATGTGCCTGCGGGCACCATGTTCATCTTTTGCGGCTTCCGCCCGGGCTTCATGAGGTTCGGCATTGCCAAGGGGCAGGCTGATGAATATCGAAGTGCCCTCTCCTTCCTGGCTGGTAACGGAAATGGAACCGCTCATAAGCTGGATGAGATGGCGCACGATGCCCAGCCCAAGGCCGGTGCCCTGATATTTTCTGGTGTCCGAGTCGTCGACCTGGGCAAAGGCTTCAAAAACATAATCCAGCTTGTTTTCCGGTATGCCGATGCCCGTATCGGTAATTTCTATGAGATACCGCCCTTGCCCGGGGCCGGAAAGAGCATCCACCCGGATGGTGACGCTTCCCTGGTCCGTGTACTTCACGGCATTGCCCACAAGGTTGGAAAGCACCTGGTGCAGCTTGCTCTCGTCCCCAACCAAAAGGGAAGGGATATCCGCGTCCAGTGCCATCTCCAGATGCAGTCCCTTGGAGCGTATTGCGCTGGAAAAACTGTCGGCCACGGCCTGGATGATGGCGCGAAGATCGAACTCCTGTTCCAAAAGCGGCATTTCCCCGGACTTGAGCGTGGAAAAATCGAGAATATCGTTGATGATGCGCAGCAGGTTGCGGCTGGAAAGCATGGCCATATCCACGTAGTTCTGCTGTTCCACAGCCATTCCCGAGCGCGCAAGCAGTTGGAGCATACCGAAGACCCCGTTAAGTGGAGTACGCAGTTCGTGGCTCATGTTGGACAGGAACTGATCCTTGGCCTTGTTGGCTGCCTCGGCATCGGCAAGGGCTTGTCTGTGCGCCTCATCCTTGATCTTGCGCTCGGTCACATCCCGGGCAATGCCGCACAACCCGACAATATGCCCATCCTGATCGTACAGAGGGGTCTTGATGGTATGGAAAGCGCGAAGCACGCCCTTTACGGGAAGACGAATTTCGATCTCCACGGTCTTTCCGGCAAGCACCCGCGCATCCGATTCCATAATGTCGTTGCCATCGGTCTGGCCAAAGACTTCTTTGTCGGTCTTGTTCTTGATGTCGCCGAACATTCGCTCCATAACCGGATTGATCGCCGCATACCGCCGGTGCGCATCCTTGATGTAGATAAAGTCCCGAGCCGATTCAAACACGGCGCGCAGGCGTTCTTCGCTCATGCTCAGCTTTGCCCCGGCCTGGATGCGATCGGTCACATCGTGGACGATGGAATACAACATCTGCTTTCCGCGCACCTGTACCGGGCCGCTGTACACCTCCACAAACCTTTCCTCACCATTTGCCAGACGGTGGATGAACTGAAAGGCCTTGCATTCCAGGCCCATGGCCAGCCCCATGCGCCGTTTGATTTCTTCTTCGGAAAGCACATTGATATTTGATATATGCAGCGAGGTAAGCACCTCGTGGCTGTATCCATAAAAATCAATTGCCGCCTTGTTGGCGTCACGAATCTTTCCGGTAGCTGGCTCAATAAGCAGCATACAGGAATTGTTGTCGTAAAACAGAGACTTAAAAGTATCGGCATCCTGTTTCATTTCAACACCCATCCCCTTGATTCTTCGATTCACTATCCATAAAATGGCAATCGTTCCCAACAATGCGAGCAGCACAATCGCCGTAGGCACGACAACTATGGAATATTCTTCAAGAATTCCTTGCGGCCTGTTGCGGACCTCGGCATTGGGCGGCACCCGCCCCAGGCTGATGCCGTGCTTGCGCAACGCGGCATAATCGAAGACCATGCGGTTGGCATTTTCTCCTTCCACCACTGGAATGTCGGCTAAGGAAATGCCGCGCAGAATGGAGAGAACCATCCGGGCAGCCAACCGTCCCTGGGTTTCTTGACTGATGATTTTTCCGCCCACCACACCTTCGCCAAGACCATGCTCCCACATATGAAAAACAGGATGGCCGGAACCAATAAGAATCTTCAGCCCTTCGGAAAAGTCCACAGTCTTCCCGCCTCTGTCCTTGTAGGCGGACAGCAGCAGAACAGGCGTTGAATCGGGGAATGTCTCCAGGCGGGAAGCCAGGGACGCAAAGGTCATCCGGGCAAGACTAAGCACCACGAAACGGATACCTGGGGCTTCGGCCATGCGGGATTGCAGACTGGCGAGATCGCTCCGCCCACTGGTCGTGTCGTCGCTTACCACAAGCACGGTGGAGCTCCCCGTCATCGAGGCAGCCATCTTTGCCGTCTGGAGCAGCGAGGCCGATTCGATGACTCCAGTGATGCCGGGGTCCTTTGCCATGGTCCGAGCAAGCCCTGCATCATTAACCCCAAAGAATACCAACGGTGCATTGTGGAATAGCTGTCTGTGGGCCAAGGCAAAGTTGAAGGCGTTGTCGTCCGCCGTCATGATCACATCATAAGAAGCAATACGTTCCAGCTTTTCCTGAAGGGCCTCACCAAACTTTTTGATGTGCTCATCCGAACTGAACCGCTTGCTGTCCATAAACTCTACATCCAAGGACACGCCTTCCGGCGCAAGCACCTCCAACACTCCCTTTGTCTGCTGAAAAAAAGTGGGAAAACCAGGATGATAGGAACTCAGAAGCAGTACACGTCCATTACCTGCCGCCTCGGCAGGGGCCAGCAACAGGAACACGAGGAAAATACCTAAAAGAACTTGGCGCATGCCAGGACCTCATCTGTCATCGACACAACGTAAAAAGCCGAAGTTTTTTTTCCTTTTTATCACGGCATTCTATGAGATGCACGTATTTTCCTGAATTCACTCCATCCCCGCGAAGCCACGGGGAGAAGGGGAAAAGTCCACCTGCGTTAAAAAATTGAAAAAAGTTAATAAATCCAAACGGACAAGCAAATGAAAACGGGGAGACTTTGGGGCTGCACACTGCAGACGAACATACAAGTTATAATACGCCAGAGAAAAGGCAGCGGACTCTCCCCCTTTGCAGCAGTCGGAAAAACAGGCTCCGGCCTCCCATAGACGGCACAAAAGGGAGGGAACAGGATTCGAGTTGGTTACGACAACAAGCACAATAATTACCCGTTTATTTGCTGTAAGAGACGAAAGTTGCTGGAGTGACGGACACCCTCCGCAGGCAGAGCCAAAAGTGGGAATAATAAGGTTGAGGGCAACTTGTCCATTGCTTTGACCAAACTGCGAACCGCAGGCGGAACAAAACATCAAACAGCTCAAAGCCGATACGTTTTCCTCAATAAACTAAAATTCGAGTTGGCCGAGACAACAAGCGCAAAAATTACCAGTTTCTTTGCACTAATCCACCTCCCCAGGCGGTTCAAAAGGAATTGAGAGCGAGGCGCCAGGGAAATGCCATCGCGGAGTGTGCTCTTATGCACATGAGCGACTGTCATTTCCCGCAGCAACGAAGCTATCGGTTTCTTTTCAGCAGCCTATGACTCAGGTGGCTCAAAAGGAATCGAAAGCAAGGCGCCAGGGAAATGACATCGCGGAGTGTGCTCTTATGCACATGAGTGACTGTCATTTTCCGCAGCAACGAGGCTATCGGTTTCTTTTCAGCCGCCTGAAAAGAAAAATCCGACCAGACGTCCAGATCTGGTCGGATTTTCCAGGGAGAAGAGGAAAGCGACAGGTATCGCATTCAATGTGTTCTACGTGATAGTAATAATACCTATTTGCAAAGTATGGCAAGTAAAAAATGTACCGTTTCAATAAAACGTATCACTTTGGTGTGAAATACGCAGAACGTACGCAATAAAAAGCCAGCTGGTTCAGCAGGCGGCGTGCGCCTCGCGGATACGGTCGCCGACATAGCTCACGAGCTTTTCGTCCGCGTCCGGGTCCAGATCGAAACAAACAGCGTCTTCGCCCATCAGTCCGCCCGGCGCGTACTCCCCCATCTCGTCGGGATCGCTGATCATGGCTTCATAAAAACAGACAGACAGCCACCGTTCATCCGGATCTTCAATCACGTCCACCATGACGAACAGTTCCTTGTCCGTCTGGTTGGCGTGCTTGCCGCGCAGGGAGTAGGTCACTCCGGGCCGGGCCACGAAATTCAGGGCCGTCCCGTCCAGACCAGCCAACAGATTGCCGAGCTTTTCGAACAACGCCTTGGCAGGCGACTGCCCCTTCCAGCCCTCCAGAAATTCCACCATGTCCGTGGGAAACGCAGCGCTCATAACAACTCCGCAGGATTTTCACATCAATAGGAAGCGGCACATGGGCCGGAACACTCAAAACACCGGGCCTGCCGCTTAAGCCGCGGCTGTGCCCGTCCGTCTGGCTATCAGAAATCCCCCCCTGTCGTCCAATGGGCAGGTGGCAGATAAAGTAATTTCAGGGGGCGAGATGGCAGCAGACTGAAGCGGCGGAGCCCGAAGACTCCGCCGCTTTTGGTCGGTTATATGAAGAGTGAGGAATTGCCTACGAACGCCCTTCTTCCTTCATGCGCGTTATGAGCTCCTGAAGGATGTGCACCTGATTGGCCAGCTTGTTCACCGCATCGGCAGACTGGGCCATGGCCTCTGCGGTCTCACTGGAAATCCGGTTGATGTCACCGACGTTGCGGTTGATCTCTTCACTGGTAGCGGACTGTTGCTCCGCTGCCGTGGCAATGGAACTGATCTGGCTGCTGTTGGACGCTGAAAGCTTCACGATTTCATTGAGCGAGCCGCTGGACTGATTGGCCAGGTCGGCAACCGATTCAATGGCCGAATTCGCCTTGTCCACATGCTCTATGTTCTTTCGCGTGCCTTCCTGAATGCCGCGAATGGCCTGCCCCACCTCTGTGGTGGCACCCATGGTCTTTTCCGCCAACTTGCGGACTTCGTCGGCAACAACGGCAAACCCGCGTCCGGCATCGCCTGCCCGAGCCGCCTCGATGGCAGCGTTGAGGGCCAGCAGGTTTGTCTGGTCGGCAATGTCCGAAATGACATCCATGATCTTGCCGATGTCGTCGGCCTTTTCGCCCAGAACAGCCATGTCTTCCATGGTCTGGCGCGACGATTCCTGAACAAAGGAGAGCTGCTCAAGCACCTGGCCCACCAGATTGGAGCCCTGGTCCGCCTTGACCCTGGCATTTTCCGCGGCTTCCGAAGCCTGCGAAGCGTTTTGGGCAACCTCAAGCACGGTGGCGTTCATCTCTTCCATGGCTGTGGCCACTTCGGAAACCTGATGGGTCTGCTGGTCGGAACCCTGACGCGAAACCTCCACCTGGGTGGAAAGCTGCGACGATGCGGACGAAACCACCTCGACGATCTTTTCCAGCTCCATGGCGGCCTGCAACTTGCCTTCCTTTTCCGCCATTTCGGCCTTCTGCTTGGCCTCGTGGGCCTCCTTCATGGCCACGTTGGCCCGTTCCGCTTCCACTGCCGCCTGCTTGCTCTTTTCCTCGGCCTGGCCGATCATTTCCTTGAGTTTGACAACCATGACTTCCAGAGCCTTGGCCAATACGCCGATTTCATCGGCCTGGTTTACATCCAGATGTTCATCAAGGTTCCCTTCCGCCACGGCTTCGGCAAAGGTCACGGCCTTGCGGATGGGACGCACAATGCCGCCGGTAAGCAACCACAAGACAATACAGGCAATCAGGGCAACGGTCGTACCGGCACCAATGCCGATGTACACGTTTTTGGCTGCGTTTTTCTCCATGGCTTCGTTCAGGGCGAGCGCCTCGGCAAAGACGACATCGCGAGGCACTTCGATAAGCACGGACCAGGGCGTCCCGGTCCTGCCCAGCGTTACGGGAGCCTGCGCCTTAACAAGCCCATTGCCCTGCCCGAGATCCACAAAGGAGTCTCCGGACTTGGTCGTTTCCACAACCTTTTCCCAGCCCTCGTAGTTGGTTTCGCTCAGCGGCTGCCCCACGGTGTCGGGGTTGGCACTGTTGGCTACCACGATGCCCAGGTAGCTGATGACTTTAACGGTTGCCTTCCCGTCGTATAAATCCTTTGCCAGTTCTTCGCACAAATGTTGCACAAAGTTCAGCCGAAGGTCGGTACCGGCAATACCCAAAAATTTTCCATTCTGCTTGATGGGAGCCGACATGGTCGTCAGCCAGTCTTTCTTGCCCTGAACAATATACGGGAACGGATCGAGGATGTTTTCCACGCCTCGTTCCTTGGGATTGAGAAACCAGCCGCCCTTGCGCACGCCGTTCTCATGTTTGCTGGTATCGTCATAGCCCACCAGCACCTGCTGGGCGATCTTTCCGTTTTTATCCCTGTTCCAGTACGGCACGAAACGCCCCGTGGCGTCGTGCCCCTTCTGGGCCTCGCCCGCGAACAGGGAGTCGCGGCCATCCAATGCGTTCGGCTCCCAGGCGCTGTACGCTCCCAGAAACTCTTCGTTGTCTTTCAGAACCTGCAGCAGGATGTTGCTGAACAAGTCACGCAAATCAAGGCCATATTTGTCGGTGCGTATGGTCTTGAACGCGGAGGCAATGGTCCTGGCCGTAACGATATTGGTTTCAAGCTTGGACTGGATAAACCCTGCTTCGCTGGAGGCAAGAGCTTGCAGGCTGATTTTGGTCTGTTCCTGGATAAGTTGGTTGACCCTGCCGGTGACGAACGTCTGCGTTCTGCTCTGGAAAGAAATCTGAAGCCAGAGCAGAACAACGGTTGTCGCCAAAAGGCAAATGGCCGACATAAGCACTATTTTCA
Organism: Desulfovibrio sp. 7SRBS1; assembly: GCF_049723905.1. Lineage (NCBI taxonomy): Bacteria > Pseudomonadati > Thermodesulfobacteriota > Desulfovibrionia > Desulfovibrionales > Desulfovibrionaceae > Desulfovibrio > Desulfovibrio sp. 7SRBS1. Next base: position 2,447,738 of record NZ_JBJKFD010000001.1, read on the forward strand.
GTTTGATAGATTTGATCTGCATACAACCTCCGCAGCTCACGTATTTTATCCCAAAAAACGTTTACGGTTACCAACCATTTCCCGTGCCCACCCAAGTGCACAGACGGTATTCCTCACAAAAAACATTGCATCTTCACGATGAAAAAAAACACTACAGCTGCGGAGAATAAAAAAGCCATTATAATAAATCCGAGACGATTATTTACAGACCTTTTTTTGACAAAAAAATATTTACGATCAATGCGGATGTGATATATATTTGACTTTCTCTTCGTTCCGCCCCCTTTCTTCCTGACGTTTATCTGGTCACCCATCAGGCTCGGTTCTCGGGGAGGAGTTTCCAATTTGGCTGGGAGATTCAACCCAATGGTAACAAACTGAAGGTAATTGTAGCCAGCGAAAAAGAAAAAACATGCTCGGCAGGCAGACGCATGAAGTCAAAACTTCAATCACATACCAAGCTCTTCCAGGAATACTACCAGATCAGTTCGAATATTTTCGACCGACTGCCCAGAACCCGGGTTGACCTCGACTATTTTGTCTTTGATGAATCCGTAAGCCGCATGCAACACAAAATGCGAAAAGGCGACTTCGTCCCCCGGGAAATCCACGGGGAGCTTGAGGAATGCTGCAAGCTCGGCACCCTGTTCGTTTCCCGAAAAGACCGCTGCGTCTACATGCAGTACATCAGCCATCAGCTCGATCTGGTGCTTATGGACGACAACCTGTTGGAAAAGGAAATCACGGATATTTTCATCAGCGCCTTCAACCAACGGCTGGAAAGCTTCTTCGAGCAGCCCCTGCGGTCCAATCTGGACCTGCTGCGCGAAGACATCGCAGTACTTGTCGAGTATTTGCTTGAAGATCCCGTCCATATAAAGGCACTGGTCCGGCGAATCAGCTACGAGCATACACTCGTAACACATTCCATAAGCGTAATGATCCTGGGCCTGCTGCTGTACATGCGCCGCCGCAACCACGTATGCACCCGGCAGGACCTGCAGGAGCTGGCCGAAGGGCTTTTGCTGCACGACCTGGGCATGACCAAGATCCCCGGTTTTGTTCTGGGCAAACAGGGACCGCTGCAGCACATGGAGATGGAATCCGTGCGCCAGCATCCGCTCATCGGCCTGCAGATGCTTAAAAAACTGGGAGTGGATTCGCACCTGACCCTGCACTGCGTATTGGACCATCACGAACGTCTCAACGGCACGGGCTACCCCAGAAGCCTGTATGGCGACCAGATAGGACAACCCGCCCGCATTGCCGCCGTGGCGGATTCATTTGCCGCCATGACTTCCAAACGCCACCACTCGGACGCCAAACGTGTGGACGACAGTGCGCACAATCTGGCCCGCGACCTGGCCCGCTACGATGAAAAGATAAGCAAGAGCCTGCTCTGTTTTCTTCTTACCGGACAATAATTTTTTCTTGCTCTTCCTGCCTTTTTGGGCGCAATATTTTTTTTTACGCGCCGGTCGACAGACACCCCGAATCTCTGGCTCCAGTCGGACAGCATGTGCCGCATAGCTCCGACAACACCACGCCAGACCGTACCTGATCCGCACCAGCACGACACCTATTCATCTATGGAGAAACCCATGCAGTTTGCGCAACGCATGAGCGGGATACACCGCTCGTACATCCGGGAAATCCTCAAGGTGACAGCCAACCCGGAAATCATTTCTTTTGCCGGCGGGCTGCCCAACCCCAAGAGTTTTCCTACCGACCAAGTGGCCCAGGCCGCCCAGAAGCTTCTGACAGAACGCGGCCCGGACAGCCTGCAGTACTCCACCACGGAAGGCTTTCCCGCCCTGCGCGAGTTCATTGCCAACCGCTACCGCGCCACCTACGGCCTGGACGTGGGGCCGGACAACATTCTCATTACCACCGGGTCGCAACAGGGGCTGGACCTTCTGGGCAAAATTTTTCTGAACCGGGGCAGCGACCTGATTCTCGAACGTCCCGGCTACCTGGGAGCCATCCAGTGTTTTTCCCTGTTCGGTCCCAACTTTCTCACCGCGGACACGGGCAAGGAAGGTATCGACATCGACCAGCTGGAAGAATTGCTCAAAAACAATTCCCCGGCCTTCATGTACTGTGTGCCGAACTTCCAGAACCCCTCGGGCGTAACCTACACCGAGCAGACCAGAAAGGAAGTGGCCCGGCTCTCCCGCGAGTACGGACTGCTGGTGGTTGAAGACAACCCCTACGGCGAGTTGCGCTTCATGGGCGAGGACGTGCCTCCCATTGCCAAATATATGGACGGTCACCCCTCGGTCATGCTGGGCACCTTTTCCAAGATCGTCTCCCCGGGCATGCGCGTGGGCTGGGTCTGCGCCCCCGAAGAGATCATCGACCAGATGGTCACTGCCAAACAGGCATCGGACCTGCACTCGTCCACGTTCAACCAGCTGCTGCTGCACCAGTACCTGAGTATGTTCAACCTCGACGACCACATCGAGACCATCCGCACCATGTACCGGGAACACCGCAACGTGATGGTGGAGATGGCGCACAAGGTCTTTCCGGACAGCGTCTCCTTTACGGAACCGGAAGGCGGCATGTTCTTGTGGGCCGAACTGCCCAAGGACGTCAGCGCAGCCGAGCTGTTCGACAAGGCCATTGAACAGAAGGTGGCCTTTGTGCCCGGAAAGCCCTTTTATGTGGACGGCACGGACAACACCTTCCGCCTGAACTTTTCCAACGCCGCCCCCGAAGGCATACGCGAAGGGATGACCCGTTTGGGCAGGTGTTTGGAACAGGCCATGGCCTAGCCCCGAACAAGGCGGGCCGAACAAGACGGGCCGGACGGTCGGCGCTGGGAAAACCCCTTTTTCCCCCATAACCGTCCAAGCGGCCCCCGGACAGCAAAAGCCGAACGCGCTTGTCCGGCAAGGGGAGGCAACCGGCCGCTAGCGGCATTAAAACACTAATGATTCCAAAGGCGTGAAACATTTCCAGACAATGGGGATGATTCACGCCTTTTCTTATGCAACGCCCTTATGTATGTTGCAGGCGACGATTTTCCCAACCAAAAAAGCCTGGAGACCGCCCCTATGCAAGTGATCGCCCCCTCGTTTGAAATCATGCACTTTCCCGAAGCGGAAAGCATATTGCGCCACCTGGAGCTGGCCGGGCGGGTCTGCTACAAGTCCGAAGACAAAATAACCGAAGAATCGGCAGGCAATTTCATCAGCCGCATTGTCCGCTCCGGACACGAATCCGTCATAGAACACGCCGCGGCCACGGTCCGCTTTGTCTGCGACCGGGGCGTCAGCCACGAGCTGGTCCGTCACCGCATCGCCTCGTTCAGTCAGGAATCCACACGCTACGCCAACTACGCCAAGGACAAGTTCGGACGGGAAATAACCGTTATCCGCCCATTTTTCTGGGCCGAGGACAGCCAGGCCTATGCCGTATGGAAAGAAGCCATGCTGGCGGCGGAAAAAGCCTACCTGGAACTGACCGACGCCGGAGCGCGTCCGCAGGAGGCGCGCAGTGTTCTGCCCAACTCGCTCAAGACAGAAGTGGTCATGACCGCCAACCTGCGTGAATGGCGGCACATCTTCCGCCTGCGCTGCGACGGGGCATCCCATCCGCAGATGCGCGAACTGACCATTCCCCTGCTGGCCGAATTCAGCCGCCGTCTGCCCGAGCTTTTTGCCGATCTGCACGAACATTTCTCCGCCTAGAGAGACCCGAAAAACAGAAGTATCCACCTTCCTACGCCGTCCCGGTCGGCTTGCATTGCAAGCCGACCAGCGGGCGGATACTGCATTTTCCTCCAAAAATTCTCCGAAACTGGTCCTAACCATCGGAGAATTCTTTGCCCTCCCCTTTTCCAGCCTCTTTTTCGACTTCCATCTTTTGATAAATATGGAAAAAAGTGCCCTATCTATTACAATTATGCATATTTAAATCTTTGTATTTCAGCATGTTAAAACGTAATTATTACGACTGATCGTCTTTCTTCAGCAATTACGCCATGTTTGTTACAAGTGTGCGTATCTTGAAAAACAAAAATAATTTTGAGGAAAACGAAGAAAACGGAATATTGCCCTGTGGAAAACTATTTCACCAGATGTTGAACCAGCTGGGGATGAATGGATAAAGTAGTGCAACTCTGCCGCTTTGCGCGGGATACGTAAATACACGGGCATACCGGCCCCCTAGATGTTCTACTTTAATTTCATATAGTTACGCTGTAGATAATTTTCGGCAAAGCTCCCGGACAACAAACTTCTATCCCTCTTTGCTCATATTACAAGATTTAGGCTAGAGCTCTTCTCCATGAAGCACGAATGGGACCACGTTCAACAAATTCTGGAAAGCAGATTGAATCCCGGCCTCTACAAGGTCTGGATCAAACCCTTGTCCGGCAAGGTGAATGGCAAAGTTCTGGAGCTAACCGCTCCCAATGGCTTTGTCGCTTCCTGGGTGCGGGACAGGCTGCTCGATTCCATAGAAGACGCCACCTGCTTCGCCCTGGGACAAGACATGAAGGTATGCATCCAAACGGCGGCCCCCAAGGCTGCCCCAAGGAAAGCCAAAGAGGTTGCCGCACCCAAACCCTCCAACCCCAAACTTTCCAGCCCTGCCAGCAATATGGCCGGGCGCACCCACATCATACACTCACCATATGCTTCGACTCCCTTGGGCGGACCCGGCACATACAGGCCTACCGACTCAAGCAAGGACAGCAGCTGGCTGTTCAATTTCGACGACTTTGTGGTCGGGCCCAGCAACCAGCTGGCGCACGCCGCGTCCATGGGCATCTGCCAAAACAGCTTGTCCGTAGATAAACTCTTTCTCTCCTCTGCACCGGGGCTGGGCAAGACCCACCTCATCCAGGCCATTGGCAACGAACTGGCCAGCCAGGCCAACCGCTCCGTGCGCGTTCGCTATCTGACCGCCGAAGAGTTCGCCACCTGCATGGTCGTCGCCCTCAAGATGCGGGATATCGAACGTTTCAAAAGCGAATTCCGAGACCAGGTGGACCTGCTCCTGCTGGAAGACATCCACTTTCTGCAGGGCAAGGAAAAAATCCAGGGCGAAATGCTGGCCACACTCAAGGCGCTCCAGTCGCGCGGCAGCAAGGTGGTTTTCACCAGCTCGTTCCTGCCCCGGGAACTCTCCGACGTGGACGACCAGCTGGTCTCGCGCTTCAGCTCCGGCTTTCTGGCCAACATTGAAGCACCCGACTTTGAAACACGCCGCCGCATCATCGAGTTCAAGGCCAACAACAGGTTCATGGTGGACATCCCCACGGATGTCTCCGCCCTTTTGGCGGAACGCATCGACAACGATATCCGCCAGCTGGAAAGCTGCCTGAAGAACCTGGTGCTTAAAGCCAAGCTGATGAACGAAAAGATCACCTTGGAAATGGCGGAACAGATTCTGGCGAACTATGCGTCCCACCTGCAAAAACCAGATCTGGAACGCATTATCCGCTGCGTATGCGAAGTTTTCTCGCTGACGCCTCCGGACCTTTCGTCCAAAAGCCGCAAGCAGCAGATCGTCACCGCACGCAACACCGCCTTTTTTCTGGCTCGCCGCCACACCGATCTCTCCCTCAAGGATATCGGGCAGAAGTTCAACCGCAGGCACTCCACCGTGCTCAAAGGCATCACCCGCCTGGAACGCGAGGTCAACCTGCAGACTCCCAAAGGCCGCCAGATCCAGGACGCAATGAACCGCATGCCCATTGCTGGGTGCTGATCAGACCCAGCCGATCCGACGGGTTGCCCACGGCAGCCGCCACCGACTCCACCGCACACCACCAACATTTCGGAATTTTCCCGGAACGCAGCACGCTCCCCCAATGATACGGGGAGACGTTGATACGGGCAGTCTTCGCGTCCGCAGCACACACTGCCGCCGCGAAGACTGCTCCCGTCAATGTCGGCCCGAGCCTCCCCTGCCCGCAGTCCCCTTGGCGAGCGTCTGCGCCGCCATCCGCTGGCACCGCCGTATGCAGACCATGCCCCCGGCCTACAGCCCTCGCCCCGGCACCTGAGAACAACCAAAGAACAAAACGTTCTCGAAGAAAAATCTATATTCCCTACGCCTCCTTGGAATTTTCTTTTTTATTCCCCCGTTGTGCCGACTTGGGCTACACTGCGCCCAGCATGTAAGGAGATATCGCGTGAATAACTCAAATCAAAATACCGACGAAACGCCGCCGCAGATTGTCCTTTCCCTTGCCGCATTGGGTGTCGTGTTCGGAGACATAGGCACCAGCCCTCTGTACGCCTTCAAGGCCTGCTTCAACGGCCCGCACGGTCTGCCCCTTACCCCGGAAAACGTGGTGGGTATTCTTTCCCTTATTTTCTGGTCGCTGCTGGTGGTCATTGGCCTCAAGTACACCACCTTTGTCATGCGCGCGGACAACAAAGGGGAAGGGGGCATCTTCGCTCTGTTCGCCCTGCTGCCCGCATCCGGCAAAAGGTACAAGACGGTCATGGCCGTGGCCCTGTTCGGCGCGGCCCTGCTGTACGGCGACGGTTTCATAACCCCGGCCATTTCCGTCCTCTCGGCCCTGGAAGGGCTGGACGTGGCCACCCGTGCCGCCGACGCCTATGTGGAACCCATCACCTGCGTCATCCTGTTCGTCCTGTTTCTGGCCCAACGCCACGGCACCTCGCGCATCGGGTCCATCTTCGGCCCGGTCATGCTGCTCTGGTTCCTGGTGCTGGGCGTACTCGGCGTACGCACCATTGCCCTGCACCCGGACGTTTTCGTGGCCCTCAATCCCATGCAGGCCGTGGACTTTTTTCTGCGCAACGGCGTGGCCGGGGCCGTGGTTCTCGGGGCCGTGGTCTTGTGCGTCACCGGTGGCGAGGCCCTGTATGCCGACATGGGCCATTTCGGACGCAAACCCATTGTTCTGGCCTGGTACTGCCTGGTTCTGCCCGCCCTGTGCATCAACTATTTCGGCCAGGGCGCGCTCATCCTGACCCACCCGGAAACCGTTACCGATCCCTTTTACGGCCTGGTTCCCCGCATGCTGCTCTATCCCATGGTGGGGCTCTCCGCCCTGGCCACGGTCATTGCCTCCCAGGCCGTTATTTCCGGCGCCTTTTCCCTTACCCGGCAGGCCATACAGCTGGGCTACCTGCCGCGCATCGTGGTGACGCACACCTCCGAATCCTCGGAAGGCCAGGTCTATTGTCCGGCCGTCAACTATGTAATGATGGTCGTGTGCATCATCCTGGTGCTGATCTTCCACAATTCCGAAGCCCTGGCCGGTGCCTACGGCATGGCCATCACCGCCACCATGGTCATCACCACCTGGCTGTTCGGGCTGTACCTGCGCTCCATCCGGGGGTGGAGCCTGCCCGCCGTACTCGGCCTGTGCACCGTGTTCATGGTCTTCGACCTGGGATTCTTTGCGGCAAACCTCACCAAGCTGACCGCCGGTGGATGGATTCCCCTGCTGGTGGGAGCGGCCGTTATGGGGATAATGCTCTCCTGGCGCAACGGACGCCGGGTCACGCGGCTGCAATTGGAAGAAATGCAGATGAGCGAGGAAGACTTTCTGGCCGAAGTACACAATCGGCAACCGCCGCGCGTCCCCGGAGCCGGCGTTATCCTCACGGTCTCGCCCATCAATATACCGCCCATCCTGGTCCGCCATTTGCGGCTGAACAAGGCGCTGCACGAACGGGTCATCCTGCTCTCCATCATCACCGAACCCGTCCCCCGCGTGGAATCTTCCAAGCGCCTCGTCATCCGCATGATGGATGACGGACTGGTGCGGGTCATTGCCCGCTACGGATTCATGCAGCAGCCCAATGTGCCCCTGACCCTGGCCAATGCCTACAACGCGGGCCTGCAAGTGGACCCGGGCGACATTACCTATTACCTGGGGCGCGAACTCTTTTCCTTCGACAGCATGCGGCGCGGACGGACCCTGTATCGCTTTATGGCCATCAACGCCGTCAACCCGGCCCTGTATTTCGGCATTCCGCGCTCCCAGGTCATTGAAATGGGTATTGCCGTGAACGTCTGAGCTGCCCGCATCGGGCGCCAATGGGCGCTACAGACGCCAATGGGCGCTACAGACGCCAATGGGCGCTACAGACGCCAATGGGCACCAATGGGCGCATGACCCGATGGATATCTTCAAGAGGCCGCCTCTGTCCGGAGGTGGCCTCTTTTTTAAGCAAAGTGCCAACCGCCAACAGACAACCGCCAACAGACAACCGCTAACAACGGATGCACTCTTCCTTGTTGCACGAAATCAATAACATGTTGATATAAAAAGACTTATCACATTGGCACAGAATGTGCTTTGTCTTGAGAAAACCAGGTCGGGCGAGGACGAGGCACGAATTGGGGGGGTGCCGCTTTCCCGGCCTGGTTGCATTACATTCCAGGTTTCCTTTCCCACGGCCTTGCGGGGAGGATGCCTGGCCTTAGTCATTGCTGGAAATAAAGTGTCCAATCAGCTGAAAAGATCCCTATTGTAAGAAAAAAAACATCCATATGTCTTTATCTGGATTGAATAGTGCGGTAGTTTTCCTCTAACGGTCCGAATTTATTCGACCACTGAACATCCCGGGGGATGCTGTCTTTTCCGGCCATGTCCGCAAATGGCAAGACACGAAACCGCCATTGAGGTTGTGCCCATTGCGTCGCCTGTCCGGGCAACGTCTGGGAAAGATGCCACCCCAATTGAATACTCTTTGATAAAAAGGGCTGATCCAAGTATATTCCGCGTCGTAGTACATTTGCCTGCAACCTTATAGCTCAGGTTGATGCCATGCCCCACCGCATGATTCCGGTGCTCCTCATCCTCCTTTTGGCAGCTGTTGCTTCCGGCTGCTCCGGCTCAAGTTCTGGCTCTGCAGCCGCCGGGGCCGGGGCCGATTCCATGTGGGCCTACCAGCCCAATTCCATCCAAATCCGCTTCAAATCCGACCCGCAACTGAACATGTACGACGGCAAGGCGCACGCCCTGACCATCTGCCTGTACCAGCTTGGCAAGCCCAATGCCTTCAACGACCTGGCCCAATCGCCATCCGGGATTGGAAAACTGCTGGAATGTTCGCGTTTCGACCAGACCGTCTCCCTGGCCCAACAAATTTTCATCCAGCCCAACGAGGACAAACTCCTCTATCTGGACCGGGGCGAAGGCGCAAAATACGTGGCCCTGGTGGCCGGGTACTATACTCAGGACCCAATCAGCGTCACCCGGCTCTACCAGATTCCGGTCAAGACCACCTCGGAAGGCTGGCTCTTTCCGGACGTAAGCGAGTCCCCGGAAACACTTTTCGTCAATCTGCTGCTCGGCCCCAATGAAATTCAGCGAATAGGGAGATAATGTGGACGGCGACAAGCCCATATACTGGCACCAGGGGTTGTTTCTCCAGCCCCAGCACCTTCAGATGCAGGACATGCACGCACAGTTCCGGACCCGTCCGTACCGCGAACATGGCCAGCCCCATTTCTGGGGCGTGGCCTCTCTGGAGATACTCAAGTCCTCCCTGGACAACCGGCGGTTCGAGCTGCTCAACTGCGAACTGCTCTTTCCCAACGGAATCCTGGCGACCTTTCCCGGCAATGCCGTTATTGCGCCGCGCTCGTTCGACGAAGCCTGGGTGGAAGGGGAAAAGCCCTTCACCATCTACCTGGGGCTGCGCAAATGGAGCCGGGACGGACGCAACGCCACCCTGGTGGATACGGAAGACGATGCCGGGCAGGCCGCCACTGTCTTTGCCGTAAACCGCAACACCACGGACATACGCGACGCCCTGGACGACGGCCCGCCCGCCAAGGTCCAGGAAATGCGCTATGTGCTCAAGATTTTCTGGGAAAACGAGCTGGAAAAACTGGACAACTACCATCTCATTCCCGTGGCCCAGCTGGAACGCACAGGCGACGAGGTCACCCTTTCCCGTCACTTTGTGCCGCCCTGCCTGAACATGGACGCCTCGCCCTGGCTCACCCGGATGCTCAAGGAAATCCGCGATGAAATCTCGGCCCGGGCCCGCCAGCTGGAAACCTACAAAAGCCCCAAGGCCAGCCAGGTCTTCGACTTCGACATTGGCTATCTGGTCTTTCTGCTGGCCCTGCGTACCCTCAACCGGTACGTGCCCATGCTGGCCCACTACTCGGAGACGGGGAAGGTGCATCCCTCGCAGGTCTATCTGGCCCTGCGCCAGCTCATCGGCGAAATGACGACCTTTTCCGAAGGCATCTCCGCCACAGGCGAGACCACTACAGGGGAAATGCGCATCCCCCCGTACAGCCACACCGACCTGTGGCACTGCTTTTCCGAGGCCCACAGCCTCATCGGCAAGCTGCTGGACGGCATCACCGTGGGGCCGGAACATCTCATCAGCCTGACCTATTTTGATCCGTATTTCATTGGCGAGCTTCCGCCGCACGTCTTTACCGGAGACAACGTCTTCTGGCTCATCGTGCGTACTTCCAAGGATGCCGAAGAAGTGGCCGACGCCATGGGCAATCTGGTCAAACTGGGCGCGTCCAGCACCATTTCCACGCTGCTGGCCCGCTCCATCCCCGGCATTCCCATGGAATATTACCCGGCGCCGCCGCCAGGGCTGCCCCGGCGTTCGCACTCCCTGTACTACCGCATAGAGCACAGAAGCCCGCAATGGGACGAGGTGCTCAAAAGCCAGATGCTTTCCCTGTACTGGGTGGACCCGCCCGAAGACGTATCTGTGGAAATCGTGGTTTTGAGGAGATAGCATGGCATTGGTGGACTGCTTTACAAGGGTACTGGCCTACGTGCAGGTGGTGGCCGCCGGAAAAGCTCCCGGCGAGGTCACCTACGAGACCGTGCGCAAGGACCTGGAAACCCTCTTCGCCAGCAGCGAAGACCGGGCCGTGGCCCTGGGCGTGCAGCGCGAACTCTTCCGCCGGGCCGAATTCGCGGTCTGCTGCTGGATAGACGAAACCCTGCTGGCCGTTGACTGGTCAGGACGTGAGGAGTGGCTCAAGCGCCCCCTGCAGCGTGCCCAGTTCAACACCATCAACGGAGGCGAAGAATTTTTCAGCCGCCTGGACGAAGCCCAGAACCGCGAGGAAATGGAGCTTGTCGAGGTATTCCACGCCTGCATTTCCCTCGGCTTTACCGGCCGCTACTACCAGGAAAACCAAAAGGCCCTGCTGGACGAAATAAGCCTGGCCCAGGCCAAACGGCTGTACGGTCCGCTGGCCGCGTCCATTGCCGAACAGGCCGGAGACGAGGTTGCAGAACCGCTTTTCCCGGATGCCTACGGCCAGGATACCGCGCCCGGCAAACGCCCGCTCATGGCCTACAGATTTCTGGACCCCGGCGTCCTGGCCATGCTCGTTGTTCCGGCCATGGCCGTGCTGGGGCTCTTTTTCTACTACCGTCACGAGCTGAATCGGCTGCTTGAACAAATGCTTAAAGCCGTCTGAGGACAAAGACCGGATACCACATGATGAAATACGTCCACATCGTACTGAAAATCCTGCTCTGGCTTCTGCTGCTCGGGCTTCTGGCCGTGGGCGTCTGGCTGCTCATGCGCTGGCGTAACTGGCCGCTGTGGATGGCCGGAAGCGTCTACGGCGGCGTGCTGGCCGTTGTGGCGGCCATTGTCCTTCTCCGCAAATGGCTTATCCGCAGGCGCGAGGAAAAATTCGTCCGCCGCATCATAGAGGAAGACGAAGCCGCCATTCTGGGTGCACCGGCCCAGGACCGCCAGCACCTGCGCGATTTGCAGGAACGCTGGAAGGAAGCGGTCAAAATTCTCAAACGCTCCCATCTGAAAAGATTCGGCAACCCGCTGTATGCCATTCCCTGGTATGTTATTCTGGGCGAACCCGGTTCGGGCAAGACCTCGGCCATCAAAAGCGCCCGCCTGACCACGCCGCTCACCGAAGTAAGCCCCACGCCCGGCATTTCCGGCACCCGCAACTGTGACTGGTGGTTCTTCGACCAGGCCGTGTTTCTGGACACGGCAGGCCGCTACAGCGTGCCCGTGGACGAACACCGCGACAAGGAAGAGTGGGGGAAATTCCTTTCCCTGCTGGCCCGCTACCGCCGCCGCGAGCCGCTCAACGGGGCCGTGGTGGCCATTTCCGCCACCAGCCTGCAAAAGGACGGCGAGGAAGTCCTGACCGACACGGCCAAAGCCCTGCGCCGCCGCATCGACGAAATAACCCGCGTCATGGGCGCGCGCTTTCCCGTCTATCTGCTCATCACCAAAATCGACCAGATTCAGGGATTCGACGCTCTGGCCCAACGCCTTCCGGCCAAGGCGCTGGATCAGGCCATGGGCATGACCTTTGCCCAGGGCACGGCCCCCATGACCGCCCTGCAGCAGGCCCTGGACTCGGTGCTGGGAAGGCTGCACCTTGTGCGCAACACCCTCATGGGCACCAGCCGCACCCCGCTTATCCCCTCGGCCCTTGTGCTGCCCGACGAACTGGAAGAACTCCGCCCCGGCCTGGAAACCTTCTGCCGCGCCGCGTTCGAGGAAAACCCCTATCAGGACAAGCCCTTTCTGCGCGGACTCTATTTTTCCAGTGCCCGCCAGTCCGGCCACGCGGAGAGCACGGTCTTCAAGGAAACCGCTGCCATGAACGGTTTTGGGGCAGACATTCCCGAAGACAGCCGTGGCATGTTCCTGCACGACCTGTTCGCCAAGCTGCTGCCCAGGGACCGCTACCAATTTACGCCCATCCGTGATTTTCTGCGCTGGCGCAGAACCACCAAGGGCATGGCCGTTACGGCCTGGCTGCTCTTCTGCCTGGCCGCCGCAGGCATGTTGACCGTTTCCTACCGCATCAACCTCGACGCCATGCAGGCGGTTTCCGTCCAGAGCGTTCTGCAACAGGGCAACCAGACCCAAGGCCAGTTCTTCACCTCCATGGACGTGCTGCGCCGCGAGCTGACCACCATGGACCAGCGCAACCAAAGCTGGCTGTTGCCACAGATCACCCTGCGGCAAAGCACCAAGGAAGCCGCACGGCTCAAAAAATACTACGTCAGCAATTTTCGGGACCATATCCTCAGCCCGTTGAACAACGGGCTGGAAGCCCATCTTGTGGAGTTCACTCCCCAGACCGATCCGACCATGGTGGGCGAATTCATCGCGCACTTTCTGCAACGCATCGATGCGCTGCAGGCCCGGCTGGACGGCAAAACGGATACGCAGGCCCCCTTCTACCCCCACTTTGTGGCCAGTTCGGAAAAACTCTCTCCCAACGTCTTTTCCCAGTTCGGGCCGCTGTATATGGCCTACCTGCAATGGAATACGGATACCGACTCCCTGCAGGAGGAGCTGCACGTACTGCGCTCCTGGCTGGCCCATGTGGTGGGGCTGGACGACCTGGACGTCCGCTGGATAGCGGCCTGGGTAAATACCTCTCCCGCGCTCAAGCCGGTCACCCTCGAACGGTTCTGGCAGGGCGGCAACTATCAGGACGACAATCTGCCACAGGTGGACCGGGTCTATACCAAGGAAGGCAAGCTGGCCGTGGACGCCTTTATCCAGCAATTGCGCGACGCCCTGGGCGATCCCCAGGACTTCAACCACAAGCTGGAGCCGTTCCGCAGCTGGTATGCCCGCAACTACCGGGACCAATGGCTGGCCCTGGCCAGCGCCTTTGACCAGGGGCAGTCCCTTTTGAGCGGCTTTTCCGACTGGCGCGGGGAGGCCTCGGCCATGTTCACCACCAACAACCCCTATGCCCAATTCATAGCCCTTGCCGCAGAGCAGATAACCGCCGTGCCGTACGATCCCAAACACGACCGGTGGATCGATCTTGTTGAGGATATGAACGACGTGCTCAACACGGCCCGTCTGCAAAAGCAGCAGCTGTCCCAGAACAAGGCGGAATCCCTGGCCAGCAAGGGCCAGCAGGTGGTGCAATCCATCACCCGCGATATCGCCTCGGGCAATGCCACGGCCACCCAGGCGTTGCAGGAAAAGGTCAAGGCCTTTGACGCCTATGCCGAAGCGCTCAACAAGCTCTCCGACGTCACCGCGTCCGACGAGGTGGCCTACTCCCTGGCCTCGCAGGTCTTTCCCTTTGGTCTGGCCCCGTCCAACAGCAAATCGCCCTTTCACGAGGCGCACAGTGCCCTGTTCATCATGCAGTCGCTCATGGGACGCACCGGCAACGGCGCAGACGTGGTCTGGAACATCATTTCCGGCCCACTGCGCTATCTCCTCGACTACACCTCCATGGAGGCCTCCTGCCATCTGCAGGCCCTGTGGGAGGAAAACGTCCTGGCCGAAATACGCGATGTGCCCAAGACCAAACGCAACAGCCTGCTCTACGACAAGCAGAAAGGGCTGGTCTGGACCTTTCTGGACAAGGACGCCGGCCCCTTTGTGGGCAGCAAAAACATGGTCTACTACCCGCGCAAGGTGCTGGGTGTGAGCTTTCCGCTGGAAAGCGACTTCCTGGCCTTTCTGGAACAGGCCGGAAGCGTCAGCCGCATTGTGCAGGACCAGTACAGCGTGGACGTGACCACCCTGCCCACCAACGTCAACGACGGAGCCAAGCTGGAACCGCGCTCCACCACCCTGACGCTGCAATGCGGGGAAAAACCCCAGCGGCTGGTCAACTACAACTACCCGGCCAGCCAGACCTTTACCTGGACTCCCGCAACCTGCGGCGAGGTGGAATTTGAAATAGACTTTCGCGGGTTGAAGCTTACCAGGCGCTACCCCGGCAACCAGGGCTTTGCGGACTTTCTCCTGGATTTCCGCGACGGCGCGCGCCGCTTCACCCCCAAGGATTTTCCCGGACAGGAAGCTGATCTGGCCCGTCTGGGAGTGAGTGAAATAACGGCACGGTACAAGATCAGGGGGGCCAGGCCGGTCCTCAGCCTTTTGGAGAAAGAACCGGCCAAAGTACCGACCAGCATAGCCTACTGCTGGAAATGAAACCCGAGGCAAGCTGGCGTTTCGCCGCCATGGGGAAACACCCCGGAGCGGGCGACTACATCCACCTGGGCGACGAGTTTCTTCTGGCAGGTGCCATGGCAAGCTGGATGGGCCGGGCATTCGACCGGGGCAGCATAGACCCGGACCGGATGAATCCCCAATCGGGCGCCATGTTCTGGAGCAAAGGCGGAACGCATGGCGAGTTGGCCTGCGGCGTTCTGGCCCCAAGCTGGGACAGCGTGGGCCGTCCCTACCCCCTGATGGTTGTCGGCAACGGCCCGCTGGCTGGCTGGCCCCAGGAAAGTTGGACAGACTATTGGGACCTGTTGCCCGTGGCCCTGTCCGCAACCTGGCAGGCCATGACGGAAATAGCCTGCGGCAGGAAAGGCGCGGTGGATTACCTGCAACGCAAGGTGGCGGGTCTGCCCGCGCCGCACGGCGACTGGCTGGCCCACTCGGCCCAGCGCCGCGACCGGCTGCACGACGCCGACAAGCTGCCTTGCCCCGTGCCGGATGCGCAGGCCAAGCAGCTGTTGCTTACCCGGGGCATGCTGCCCATGCAGGCCGCACATCCAATGGACGGGCACCCACCGGATGGGCAGCCAATGAACGGGCAGCCAGTAAAGGGGCAGCCACGCGGCGAAGACATTGTCTGGCTGTGGCATGCGGCGCTCAAGAACTGGGCGGGCGGAGTCCTGCACCCCGAAGCGGCCCTGGCCTGGTGGAACGACGGCGTTGTCCGGCTGCTTCTGCTGCGCCGCCCCATGGTACCGGCGGACATGAAGGCCATGTTGTACGGAACTGATACAGAGGAAACTCCATGGACCTGAAACGATGCGGCACAGATCCCATCAGCCCGGAGAATCCGGCAGGCGAAGACATTGCCTATGATCCGGATTTCGAGGCGCTGCAGGCGGAGATCGACAAGATGTCCATTGCCAGCGCCGAAATAACGGGCACGGATTGGGACAAGGTGGTCGCCCTGTGTGAAACCATCCTGGGCAGCAAGTGCAAGCACCTGCTTGTGGGGGTCTATTGCTGCGTGGGGCTTACCCGCACCGGGGAGCTGGAAGGCTTTGCCCAGGGGGCGAACCTGCTGGCCGACCTCATACGAAATTTCTGGGAAGACATGTTTCCTCCCAAGCGCCGCATGCGCGGACGGCTCAACGCCTTGCACTGGCTCATGGAAAAGCTGGAGGCCTTTTTCCTGGGATACGAGCCCCAGCCCCTGCCCGGCGCACTGCTGGATACTGCGCAAAAAGCACTGCTGGATCTGGACGAAGCCGTCTCCCAAGCCTCGGAAGACGCCCCCATGATGCGGCGTCTGAGCCAATATCTGGACCGGATGCCCCGCCAGCCCGATCCGAAGCCCCAACCGGAGCCGCAAACCGCTCCGCCCGCGGCAACGGAAAGCAAAGAAATTCCGGCTCCTGCGCCCACTCCAAAACCAGCGCCCGCTTCCAGTCCCGCCCCCAGCCCTGCAGCAGCAGCGGCCAAGGTGAAGATACCCGACGTTCCCCAGAACGCCGACCCGTCCACCGAGGCCGGAACCGAGGCGCTCATCACCTTTGCCCTGGGCCAGCTGGATACGGCGGGAAGGGCCATTCTGGAACGCAATCCCATGGACCCACGCCCCTACCTGTACAACCGCATGGCGGCCTGGAACACCATCCGCACCCTGCCCCCGACCCAGAACGGCACGGCGGAAATGATCTGCATGGACGACACCCTGCCCGAACAGATCGAGCAGCTCATCAGGGACGGCGAACTGGCCGGAGCTCTGAACACGGCGGAATCCCAGCTGCAATCCTACCCCTACTGGCTGGACCTCAACCGGTTGAGCGCCGAAGCCCTGGAAAGGATGGGGGAAAAAGGCGCGCAGGCCCTGGACGTGGTCTGCCGCGAAACCACCCGTTTTGTGGCCCGCGTTCCGGGCGTGGAAAATATTTCCTTTGCCAACGACATTCCCTTTGCCGACGCCAAAACCAGGGCATGGCTGGAGAAAAACGCCAAAGCCGCAACCTCGGGAGGAGGAACTTCCGATCCCGTGGCCGCCGAGGCCGACAATGCCTTGTCCCACGCCCGGAATTTGTACGGCGAGCAGAAGACTGTCGAGGCATTGGACCATTTGCAGCAAGGGCTGGACAGCGCGGGCCACGGACGGGCCAAACTCGTCTGGCGCATGGCGCTGACCCGTTTTTTGGTGTATGCCGAACGTAGCGACCTGGCATCTCCCATGGCGCGCGCCCTTGTACAGATTTTGGACGACGTGGGTCTGGAAGAATGGGACCCGACGCTGGCCCTGAGCGCCCTGAGCGCTGCATACCAGGCCTTGTCCCAAACAGAGAATGAAACGGAAAACGCACTGGCAGCGTCGGTTCTGGCCCGCATTGCGCGGCTCAGCCCCTCGCAGGCCGTCCGGCTTAATGGCTGATCAACCGGCTCGGGCGGCGCTCCTGCGGCGCACGGTGCCAAGACCTTTTTGCCGCGCACCCGGCAAAGGAGGAGACCATGGGTAAAGAAAGCTCCATTGCTCCCAAGGAACGTGTCAACATCACGTACAAGCCTGCCACTGGCGATGCCCAGGAACAGGTCGAACTGCCGCTCAAGCTTCTGGTTATGAGCGACTTCACCATGCAGGCCGACGACCGCATGGTGGAAGACCGCGATCCCATCAACGTGGACAAGGACAACTTCAACGACGTGCTCAAGGGCCAGGGCCTGTCCCTGGAATTCAGCGTGGGCAACAAACTGGTCAACGAAGAAGACGCGGAAATGCCCGTGAACCTCAAGTTCGACAACCTCAAGGACTTCGAGCCCGACGCCATTGTCCAGAAGGTCCCCGAACTCAAGAAGCTCATGGAACTGCGCGAAGCGCTCAAGGCGCTCAAGGGCCCCCTGAGCAACGTCCCGGAATTCCGCAAAAAAGTTCAGGAGCTGGTCGGCGACAAGGATGCCCGCGATAAAATTCTCAAGGAACTCGGCATCGAGGAAGGCTAAGGAGAGAGCACATGGCTGAAGAACAAAAAGATCAAGCAGTATCCCAGGCGCAGGCGCAGGCGCAGGAAGGCTCCCTTTTGGACGAAATCGTCCAGGCCACCAAGCTCCAGCCCGCCGACGACGGCTACGCCCTGACCAGGGCCGGGCTCTCCGCCTTCATCGAAGAGCTGGTAAAGCCCGAACACGAAGGAGCCAAGGTGTCCGGCGCAGTGGTCGACGACATGATCGCCGAGCTGGACCGCAAGCTCTCCATGCAGACCGACGCCATCATCCACAATGAAAAATTCCGCAAGATGGAATCCACCTGGCGTTCCCTCAAATACCTGGTGGACCACACGGATTTTCGCGAAAACATCAAGGTGGAAATCCTCAACGTTTCCAAGCAGGACCTGCTGGACGACTTTGAGGACAGCCCGGAAGTGCCCAAGTCGGGCCTGTATCGCAGTGTGTACACGGCGGAATACGGACAGTTCGGCGGCCAGCCCTACGGCGCCCTGATCGCCAACTACGATTTCGGCCCCGGACCGCAGGACATGAAGCTGCTGCAGTACACGGCGGCCGTGGCCTCCATGGCGCATGCCCCGTTCATTGCCGCGGCCGCGCCCAAATTCTTTGGCGTGGACTCCTGGCAGGAACTGCCCAACCTCAAGGACCTCAAGTCCATTCTGGAAGGGCCGCAGTACATCAAGTGGCAGAGCTTCCGCGAATCCGAAGACGCCCGCTATGTGGGCCTCACCCTGCCCCGCTTTCTGCTGCGCCTGCCCTACAGCCCGGACACCGTGCCCGCCAAAACCTTCAACTACGTTGAAAACGTGGCCGAGAGCGACGAGGACTTCTGCTGGGGCAACAGCGCCTTTGCCTTTGCCGGTCGGCTTACCGACAGCTTTGCCAAGTACCGCTGGTGCGCCAACATCATCGGCCCCCAGGGTGGCGGCACCGTGGAAGACCTGCCCGTGTACCAGTACGAGGCCATGGGCGCCATCCAGACCAAGATCCCCACGGAAGTCCTGCTTTCCGAACGTCGGGAATTCGAACTGGCCGAGGAAGGCTTCATTGCCCTGACCATGCGCAAGGGCAGCGACAACGCCGCGTTCTTCTCGGCCAACTCCTGCCAGAAGCCCAAGTTTTTCGGCACCTCGGCTGAAGGACGCGATGCCGAAACCAACTACAAGCTGGGTACGCAGCTCCCCTACATGTTCATCGTCAACCGCCTGGCCCACTACATCAAGGTGTTGCAGCGCGAGAACATCGGTACATGGAAGGAACGCGGCGACCTGGAAGCCGAACTCAACAAGTGGATAAGCCAGTATGTGGCGGACATGGACAATCCCGCACCTTCTGTCCGCAGCCGCCGCCCCCTGCGTACGGCCCAGATAGAGGTCAACGACGTTCCCGGCGAACCGGGATGGTACAGCGTGGGCATGAAGATACGCCCTCATTTCAAGTACATGGGCGCATCCTTCACCCTGTCGCTGGTCGGCAAGCTGGACAAGAGCTAAGCAGCAGCTTTTTCGGGCTCCCCTTTTGTTGGGCTTTGCGCCAACCTTATTGGCACTGCCGTCCGGGGGGATCGGCAGAAAGCCAGCAGTACCGGGGCATTCGAAAATGGCATGCTTTTTGGTAAGGGCAAGAACAGCAGAACACCCATAACACCGCAGGAGGACAGGTAATGGCAATTAATGCATACGCAAAGATCGGCGGCTACAAAGGCGACAGCACCCAGGCTGGCGACAAGAACGAAAAGTTCACGGTCTACAAGATCGACCACAAGGTGGAACTTCCCGTTGATCCTCAGACCGGCCAGCCCACGGGCAACCGCATCCACGGCCCCTTTTCCATCACCGTGCCCAAATGCGCGGGCGGGGTGGAAGTGAAAAAGGCCATGTGCTCTGCCGAGCCCGAAAAGCTGGAAGTGATAATCAGCCACTTCAACCCACAGAAGACAACGGAAATATACTACGAAATCACCCTGACGGACGCCATCGTATGCAAGATCGAGGACGCCACGTACGATACCCTCGATCCCAAGTACACGAAGTACCCTGATCTGGAAAAGATCTCCTTTACCTATTCCAAGATCAAGTGGACCGACAAGGTGGACAACAAGGAACACGAAGACAGCTGGGAAAACGCGTAACCACGCGCCCGGACTTCCGGGAGGGACCGCAAGGTCCCTCCCCGGATGAGTTGGCATGATTGGGACGCATCCGGCCTTGGGATGCACTCATTCGTCAACGTGTTCCGACAGTTGCGGCAGAGTTTTTGGGGTTCGGCTGCCCCGGTATCTCCAAAATTTGGGGAATTTGGGGCATATAAGGCGTGTAGTGTATTTTGGGGTGTTCATGCGCGAAGACAGACTGCTTGAGCGAATCCGCAGGCTGGACGAGAAGCAGGACCGGCGCCAGGTGTCCGATCCGTCCCTGCTCTCCGACTCGGTAACCCGCCATCTCATCCAGATTCTCAATTCCCGCCAGGGCGGCTGCCAGTCGGCCCCGGATCTTGGCGTGCCCGATTTCACCCATCTTTCCGCCTCGCCCGAAGCCCCGGACATGCAGGCCATGGAACGCACCATAGAACAAGTCATAGAACGCTATGAACCGCGCATGAAGAACGTACGCATGCGCTTCAAGGAGCGTGTGGACAACTCACTCACCCTGCTCTTCACCATAGAGGCCCGACTCGCCATGGAAAACCTGGACATCCCCGTGATTTTCGAAAGCAGGGTGGATGCGGACGGCCGGGTTTCCATAAACCACTAATCGCTGAAACGAGAAGGAACACACGCCGGGCATGATCAACAAATACTATCAGCAGGAACTCTACCACCTGCGCGAACTGGCGGGTGAATTCTCCAAGGCGCACCCGGCCCTGGCACCGCTTTTGGGCGGCCAATCGCCCGATCCGGACGTGGAACGCCTGCTGGAAGGCTCGGCCTTTCTTACAGGCATGCTGCGGGAAAAGCTGGACGACGAATTTCCGGAGATCGTCCACGGCCTCATGCAGATGCTCTTTCCCCACTATCTGCGCCCCATTCTTTCCGCCACCATCATGGAATTTCTGCCCAAGGCCGGGCTTATGGAAACCATCCGCGTTCCCGCCGGAACCGAGCTGGCATCCGTCCCCGTGGACGGCACGGCCTGCACCTTCCGCACCAGCTACGACATGGACGTGCACCCCCTGTCCATAACCGGGGCCGAGCTGCTGGAAAAACCAGGACTACCCAAGACCATTCGGCTGGATTTCCACCTCAACGGACTTTCCCCGGCGGATTGGAAGGCCACAAGCCTGCGCCTGCATTGCAGCGGCAACTACAGCCGCGCCGCGGACCGCTACCTGGCGCTGAAACGCTATTGTACAGGGGTACGTCTCGTGCAGGGGGAAACCACCTGGGATCTTCCCCGAAACTGCATACGCGAAGGCGGCTTTTCCGACGAGGAAATGCTCTTCCCCTACCCGGCCCACTCCTATCCCGGCTACAGAATCCTCCAGGAATTTTTTCTGCTGCCGGAAAAATTTCTTTTTCTCGACATCACAGGGCTGGAAAACTGGACCAACCGGGGCGAAAGCACGGACTTCAGCCTGTTGTTCGACCTGCAGAACGCCGGACCGGACCTGCCCTGGATAGGGGCGGACAACTTTGTGGTCAACGCCGTACCTGCGGTCAACCTGTTTCCCCACTCCGCCGAACCCATCCGGGTGGACCACATGCAGCCCGAATACCGGGTTCGTCCCTCGGGCAAGCACCCCACCCACTACCAGGTGTTCAGCGTGGAGCGGGTACGCGGCGTACGCCGAGGCGCGGGCAAACTGCGAACCTTTGCCCCTTTTGAAATGTTCACCACCCCTTCGGCAGACCAGCCGATCTACACCACCACCCAGCGGCTTTCGCCCATACGCGACCAGGTGGAAACATCCATAACCCTTGCCTACACGGGCTGGCCCGACGAAACCGCACAGGAAACCCTGTCCATAGACGTGCTCTGCACCAATGCCAGCCTGCCGGAAAGCCTGCGCTACGGGGACATCTGCAAACCCACGGACACCTCGCCCGCGCTCATGGATTTTCGCAACATCATTCCGCCCACCTCGCCGCTGCAACCGCCCCTGGGCAAGCAGCAGCTCTGGAAACTGCTTTCGCATCTGTCCCTGAGCTATCTGTCCATAGCCGACGTGAAATCACTCAAGGCGCTTCTGGAGCTCTACATCTTCCCGGAAGGACGCGACCGCGCCAGGGTGGGCGCCAACCGCAAGCGTGTGGAAGGAGTGCACAGCCTGGAGGTGACGCCGCAGGACAGACTGGTTGGCGGAGCCGTCATCCGGGGCAGTGAAATAACCATGGAGGTGGACGGATCGTCCTTTGCCGGAGCAGGCGACGTGTATCTCTTCGGTTCGGTGCTCAACGCGTTTCTGGCGGGATACGCCTGCATCAACAGCTACACGCGTATGCGCATGGTCAACATTTACAACGGAGAGGAGCATTCATGGGCAGCCAGGACCGGCGACCGTCCTCTGTTATAGAAAAAGACCTGCTCACCAAGAGCAAGTCCTTTTCCTATGTCCAGGCGCTACGTCTGCTCAAGCTGCTTAAGGGCAAACGCACGGCTGGCGATCTGGAGGACTTCCTCACCAAACGGTTGCGCGTTCGTCCGGAACTCACCCTGGGCTTTCCGGGTACGGACATCGTTTCCCTGGAAAAGGAAGAAACCCGCACGGGCGAACGCTGGAACATGACGACAGGCTTTCTGGGGCTGTACGGATCATCCAGCCCTCTGCCCACATATTATACCGAAGACCTGCTGGACGAGGCCCAGAACGACCACTCGGTTTCCCGCGAATTTCTGGACATCTTCAACCACCGTTTCTACGCGCTCATGTTCCTGTGCTGGTCCAAGTACCGCACCTTTTTACGCGTTATCGAAGAGGAAGACCCGGCCAGCCTGGACATGCTCTTCTGCCTGCTGGGGCTGGGCGTGCCCGAACTGCGCGAGGAGCTGGACAATCCGGTCCAGGCCCTGCGCTATATGGGTCTGTTTCTGCATTGGCCCCGTTCCGCCACCGGGCTGCAGGCCCTGGTCAGCGACATCCTCAAGACCCATGCCCGCATCGAGTCGTGCGTGCCGCGCCGGGCGACAATCCCCAGGGACCAGCGCATGTGCCTGGGAAAAAGCAACACCACCCTGGGCGAGGACGCCTACCTTGGGCGGGAAATTTTCGACCGCATGAACAAATTCCGCATCCAGGTGGACGGCCTGGACGCGGAACATTTTCATAACACCCTTCCCGGCTCGGAGACGTTCAAACAGCTTTCGGTGATGACCGGGCTGTATCTGAGCGCGCCTTTGGAGTGCGAGCTGGAAGTCGCCCCTATAAAGGAAGAGGCCTGCACCGCCTGCCTGGGGGGAACCCCGGAAGGCCGCTGGGCACACCTGGGGCTGAGCACCTGGGTCTTTTCCACGGACACACTGGAGGGACAGCCCGCCAGAATTCCCTTGCACACCAACCGCATCCGGCGAGGAGAACAGCCATGCTGACCACCGACCTCCGCTCCCTCATAGCCAAGCTCGGCCCTTTGTGCACAACCGCGCTGCACAACGGAGCCGGTCTGGCCGTAACCCGCACCAACCACGAAGTAACCATTGAACATTTTCTGATAAAATTGCTGGAAAATCCGTCCAGCGACCTTTCCCAGATTCTGCGCGCCTTTGACGTGGAATCCTCGCGCATCATGGCCCTGCTGACCGAAGCCATGGAGGAACTGCGCACGGGCAACGCGGGCAAGCCGGTCTTTTCGCCGCTGCTGCTGGAACTCTTTCAGGACGCCTGGTCCGTCTCCTCCCTTACCCTGAACGAACCCAACATCCGTTCCGGCGCCATCATGCTGGCCTTTCTGGCCAAGCCGCGCTTTTTCGCCTCGGGCGCGTTTGTGGACGCCCTGGCCGAGGTAAGCAAGGAACGGCTGGAAAAGGACTTCTGGACCATTGTCAAAGGCTCGGCCGAGCAGGCAACAAAGGGCGCGGGTGGCGGTTCCGCCGGACCTGCGGCAGCGGGCGGGCCGGGTGGCGAGGCCAATTTCATCTCGCGCTTCTGCATAGACTTTACCCGCCGGGCCAAGGACGGCGACATCGACCCCGTGTTCGGACGCGACCAGGAAATCCGCCAGATCGTGGACATCCTGGCCCGCCGCCGCAAGAACAACCCCATCCTGGTGGGCGAACCCGGCGTGGGCAAGACCGCGGTCATCGAAGGGCTGGCCCTGCGCATCACCCAGGACGACGTGCCGGAAATCCTCCAGGGCGTGACCCTGCTGGGGCTGGACATGGGCGCGCTGGAAGCGGGCGCGGGCATGAAGGGCGAGTTCGAAAACCGGCTCAAGGGCGTGCTTACGGAAATAAAATCCAGTGAAAAGCCCATTGTGCTCTTCATCGACGAAGCCCACACCCTGGTGGGCGCCGGGGGCACGGCTGGCGGCTCGGACGCGGCCAACCTGCTCAAACCCGCCCTGGCGCGCGGGGAGATAAAAACCTGTGCCGCCACTACCTGGACCGAATACAAGAAATATTTCGAAAAAGACCCGGCCCTGGCCCGCCGCTTCCAGCTGGTGAAGCTGGACCCGCCTTCGGTGGAGACCACCAAGACCATCCTGCGCGGCCTCAAGGCCAGCTATGAAAAGGCCCACAGGGTCATTGTACGCGACGACGCAATAGTGGCTGCCGCGGAAATGTCCGACCGCTACATTGCCGGACGCTTTCTGCCGGACAAGGCCATCGACCTGCTGGATACCAGCTGCGCCCGCGTCAAGGTGAACCTCTCGTCCAAACCCGGCGCGCTGGAAGACACACAGCGGTCCATTGCCGCATTGCAGCGGGAAAAAGACGCCCTGCTGCGCGACCAGGCCCACAACGCGCCGGTGGACGTGGAACGGCTGGAAGAAATAGACGCCAAGCTGGCTGAGCTGGATGGCTGGGAAAAGGAGCTGGCCGCCCGCTGGAAGGAACAGAAGGAGCTGGCCGACAAGGTGCTGGAACTACGCGCCAAGGTCTACACGGCAACGACAGATGAAGGTGATGCGGGTGCACCTGAGGCTGAGGCAGAAGGAACAGAAGAAACTACTGCGGATGCAGATACCACCGCGCCAGAAGAAACACCGAAGGTGGCACCAAAGGAATCACCCGAGGAATCACTGGAAGAGCTCAGGAAACAGCTTTTGCAAGCCGACGCCGCTCTGGCCGCGGCCCAGGGCGAGGACGCGCTCATCCACGTGGAGGTTAACCCCGACCAGGTGGGCAAGGTGGTGGCCGATTGGACCGGCATTCCCGTGGGCAAGCTGGCCCGCGACCAGGCCCGCATGGTGGGGGAACTCAAGGAGCGCATGAACGAGCGCATCAAGGGCCAGGACCATGCCCTGGACGCCATTGCCCAGGAACTCCAGGCAGCCAGATCCGGCCTTACCGACCCGTCGCGGCCCCAGGGAGTTTTTCTGCTGGTTGGTCCCTCCGGCGTGGGCAAGACCGAATCGGGCCTGTGTCTGGCCGATCTGCTGTTTGGCGACGAACGCTCCGTGGTCACCGTCAACATGAGCGAGTTTCAGGAAAAACATACGGTCAGCCGTCTCATTGGTTCGCCTCCCGGCTACGTTGGCTATGGCGAGGGCGGCATGCTCACCGAGGCCGTGCGCCAGCATCCCTACTCCGTGGTGCTCATGGACGAGGTGGAAAAGGCCCACCCCGACGTGCTCAACCTGTTCTATCAGGTCTTTGACAAGGGCATGCTCTCGGACGGGGAAGGCAAGGAGATCAACTTCCGGAACACCATCATCATGCTGACCTCCAACCTGGCCTCGGATGTTATCCAGGAAATGACCACGAGCGGGGATAAAATGCCTTTGGACACCCTGGTCGCCGCCATCCGTCCCATCCTGTCCGACCACTTCAAGCCCGCACTGCTGGCCCGCATGACCATTGTGCCCTACGGCAGCCTTGCGCCCGAAGCCATGAAGATGATCACCGGGCTCAAGCTGGGCCGTCTGCAAAAGACCCTTATGGACAACAACAAGATGAAGCTCACCTGGAGCGACAAGGTGGTGGAAAGCATTGCCGAACGCTGCACCGAGGTGGAAACCGGAGCGCGCAACATCGAATACATCCTCAACGGCAACCTGCTGCCGCTCATGTCCCGCCGCATTCTGAGCGAAATGGGAGGCGGCGAAATGCCCTCCAAGGTGGCCGTGGACATGGACGAGGACGGCGGATTCACCGTGGAATTTAGTGGGTAAGCTGAGTTCAGCGGGCAACGTGCTGTCCGCAGATACGTCTTGTATTTTGTGGCTACACAGGAGGACACCATGAAAAAAAGCGTCTGGGTTACGGCTCTGGACAAGGACGAAGCCCTTGCCAAGGAGCAGATGGACACCCTGAGCAAATACGGGCTGGCCGTTTCCGGCCACTTCTGGATAGACGACCTTAAAAAGGCGGCCTGGCTCGGCCCGGTCGAGACCCTGATGGCCCCGGAGACCGCGCTGTGGGTCATTTCCGGCAAGCCCGAAACCTTTGCCGATCCCACCGTGCGCATCGGGCTGTCCCTGCTCTCGCTCAAGATTCAGGCGGCCAAGGGCCACGGGTTCAACATCATGGTGCGTCCCACCGGAGGGGTGCTGGAACAGGAGCTGCCGACTCCCCTGGCAGGCGCGACCATCCTGAAGGAATCCGACAATCTGGGCGTGAAGGCGGCAGCCGCCGTGAACATCCCGGCCAAGCCCCTGTGGGGCGAGTACCGTCTGAGCATCATTGCCATGCCCAGCGTGGGCCAATGGTTCGAAATAGGACCACGCGAAGGCGAATGGGCCGGAGCCCTGTTCGGTATTTCCGGTAAGGCGGAGATTGACGCCCACGGCGTAGGCGATGCAGGCGCACCGCCCGAACGCTGTGTGCTGAACTACCCCATGCAGAACGCCAAGCTGGAACTGGACGGCACGGAGTACACGGCCTGGGCCGTGAAGAACCCGCTGGACGCGGGCAGTTCCTATTATGTGCGGGTCAAAGGCGCGCCCGAAGCATTGGTGTTCGGCGAAATGGGCGAAGGCGACATGCCCGAGCTGTACACCATCAAGCTGGCCTGATTACGCACCGGCTACCACAAAAACTGGAAGCCCATCTGTTCGCTGGCCAGAACCGACATGGGCGGAGTGAAGACCACGTCCAAAGGCAGGCCCGACTCGCCCGGTTCGCCAGCAGTAACGCGCAGATCTTCTGGCACTTTATGGCCGGTTTCGGAAAACAGGGCCGCCAGCACCTGCCGGACAAGTTCGGCCGGGTCCGAGCCGACAGTGGACGCCAGCTCGGCGGTTTCCTCCTGCACCCGCAGGAGCACGCCGATGATACGGGAAAAGAGCAGACAATGGCGCAGGGAACCTCCATCCAGGGCGGTTTCCTTGGGAAGAAAGGCCGTATCCTTGCCGAGCGGCCCCACCAGGGGAGTCAGCCCGCATTCCAAAAGCTGGGCCATGCGGTCCTCGCCCATGGAAACCTCGCAGGCCATGTTGCCCGCCCCCTCGGTTCCGGCGGCCAGATCTTGCAGGACGAAACGGTTGTAGTCGGTAAACAGGGTGGACCAGCCCGTCTGCCCAAGGCTTTGGGCAATCAGCGTTGCCATGGCCCAGACCGGCGCACTCCAAAGATTTTCACGTTCGTCCAGATCGGCATGGCGGGTGCGCACGGCCATGCGGTTGGTCAGAAGGCCCAGCCATCCGGCAGCGGACGAAGCAGCCAGGGTACGAAATTTAGCAAAGGCCGCGTCATCCATATGATGGCGCAGGTAGGCAAGCTTGGAAAAACCGTCCCAGTCGTCCACGCCGAACAGGCGCGGCCCTGCCCAGGCCAAGGTGGGGCAAAGCAGGGACTCGGCAAATTCGGCCAGCCCGCCCAACAGTTCGATGCCGCGGGGTGTGTTGTCGAATTGCAGGTCGCACAGGATCAGTCCGGGCAGGTCGCTTGCCAGCTGGGGCAACAGCCCATCCAGGCTTTCGGCCAGATTGGCCGAAGACACGGAAGCCAGCAGCAGCCGGACCTGTTCCCCGTTTTTCGAGGCCGGGATGATGCCCTGCCGCAACAGCAGGCGCACGCCCTGCCAGCAGGCTTCGGCCCGGCGGAATTCGTGGTCGGCCACGATGCGGGCCATGACCGCCTTGGAAATCTGCTCCGCCTGCTGCGCCACCTGCTTCAGCGACCCGGCATTGCCGGAACGCTCGGCAGAAGACGCGTCCACCGCCACCATGGCCAGGATGTCGTCCACTTCGGAGTGGGTGTCCGAAGATTTGGCAGAGGTTCGCACGGAGGCGTCGGGATAGTCCAGGGGCAGACCGGGCCAACGCGACTGCATTTCGCCGACCGTGGAAGCGAGTTCCTCCCCGGCTGCCGCGGCCTGCGCAACATAGTCCCTGGCCTGGGCAAGGCGGTCCAGGTACTCCACCGCCCTGGGCAGCCCGCGCGGCGAGAAATCGCGCATGGAAGAAATTTCTACGGTGACTTCGCCCCCCGGGCACAGATCCTTGGGCATCTGGATGCGCAGACGCGGCCCCATTTCCTGCAGCGCCTTGTCCGGTTCGGAAGGATCGACCTCCACCAGCGTTGGGGAAACGTCCGCATCGGGCGTGGGACAAAAGGGAGCCAGGGCAACTATGGTGAACGGCGTGAGAACGGCGGACATGATCTCCTCCGGGAAGGTTGCAGGATGGCAAAAATGCCCGCTGGGGGGAAACGGGCGGTAGTTTTTCCTTTTGCTGAACTATGGCACAATGGCGCACAGGGTGCGGCCCTGTCAATTACCTGAGAAAAGGCGCGTAAAAATGAGACGTTCCCGCCACCGTTCACATACGATCTTCCACCTCGCCGCGTTCGCGCTGCTCTTTGTGCTGGCCGTGCTCCGGCCCATTGCCGCCTGTGCCGGTGCGGGAAACGACCTGCCGCCAGAAAGGAAAAACAAGGGCCTGCACACCGGGACCAACGCCACCAGTCTGCACCATGTTAAGCGCGACCATGTCCCGGCCAGGGAAAAGTCCTACCAGGGGCTGTTCTGCATGGACGGCATCCGCCATCCCGGAGATGATCCGTCCAACAGCACGGCCAAGAACCTGGACGTGTTGAAAAAAGACCTGGAACTGACCGCACGCAAGGCCATTCTGCGGGAAATCCTCTACGCCCATTTCAAGGAACAGGGACTGATACAGCCCACCCCGCTGCTGCGCGACGAATCCGTGGCCCCCTATCTGCAAACCCTCAAGCTGACCGGCATGCATTATTTCAACGGCGACAACTTCGGGGAAATCTGCCTGAAGTGTACGGGCCGACTGTCCGCGCGGGACCGCAGGCTGCTGGAAGAAACCACGGTGGCGGTCCAGGGCTTCTGCCAGCCCGGCAACGCCACGCTGGTAAAAGACCTGCGTTCCAACGCCACATTGGATTTCATGCACCAGACCCTGGGCAAGTATAATCCCAAGCTGTTTGCAGCCAGCCCCGGCGAGGCTGCCATGCTTTCCGGCGAACTGTGGCTGACCAACCAGACCGTGAACCTCGACAATCTGAACTATTGCATGGACGCGGTTGCCAAACTGGTGCCCTACTTTGCCACCTATTATGTGGTGCCGAAGAAAGACCCGTTCAAGCCCAAAAAGCCCGTGGTGGTCAGCAAGCAGGTCTGGAGCCTGGATTTGACCAACGGCACCGAAGGCGACCCCAGGCCCGACCTCGGCCAGGGGCTTGTTTTGGAGAACACGCCCCAGGGACGGGCCATAGGGCTGAACGCCAGCTACGCGTCCACAATGACCATTTCCGCCACGACTACTTCCGAGCAGGACCTCAAAGGCTTCAATGCCACGGTACAGGCCGACTGGCCCATCCATTTTCCGCAAAAGGGTCAGGACCCGGTACGCCTGGAGGTCGTTACAATATCCTGGAGCAACGGGGTGCGAAATTTTCTGACCATTGAACTGCCCGGTCCCCAGCCCATGGCCGTGCTGCACTACGGGCGCCAGGGCATAAGCTATCCCATGCCCTGGAACGACACGCTCAACCGCGTCACATTCATCAAAACCGGCGACCTGCTGCGCATCCGCTGCAACGGGAAACCCGCCATCACGCTCAAGGCCGGGGGCGACGCCCTGGGATCGATCACCCTGAACATGCCGGAAGGCACCACGATTCACGATCTGGTCCTTTCCAGGCGGTACATAGACTATGAATAGCCCGACCCGTTTCGCCCTCTTTCCAGCCTTTGCGCGCCTTGTTTTTGCTGCGGCCCTCTGCCTCCTGCTTCTGGCCCCGGCGACGTGGGGCAAAAGGGGCTGGTGCGCCAATGCCACCGGATCGGCTCCACAAGGACAAAATTCTCCGGCAAAACAACAGGCCGCTCCCAAAGCATCCGCCCCCCAATCGTCCACACCGGACACACCAAGCGGGCCCACACCGGATGGGCCCAGACCGGACGGGGCGGCTTCGAGTTCGCCCATCTGGACCGTTCCTTCGGGCACGCCGGACGGCAACCAGATACTCGGCATTCTGCGGGCCAAACAAAAAGCAGCCGGGAACCAGACCAATGCCATTCCCGACACGCAGGACGTCTCGAAAGACGTCCCGGAAAAGACAGATCAGGGACAAGCGGCCAATGCGACGGCCCTGACAAACGCAGCAAATGCAACAGGCGGAAACGGAACAAAGGCCCAATCCGAGCATGTGAACGCCACGAATGCCACGGCCCCGGTAGGTAATAAGACCGCTGGCAACGCGACTGTTCCGCTTGCCACAAATGCAACACATACCACCAATGCAACGGGCACCAACCAAACCCAGGCCGCCCCAAAGGCCCAGCTTGTAGGGCTCCCGCTTCCCGCACCAGACAAACCCATAGCAACCTTTCAGGCCGGGACCACAGGCCAGGGCGCCTTTACCACGGTCATTACCTGTGCGCCGCTTTCCGGCCAGTTGGGCCGCACCCGCCAGCAGGTGGCCGCCAGCCTCACGCAACAGGGCAGGTCCAAGGCCATGGATATTTTCTTCCACCGCCTCTACACCCCCAATGCCAAGGGAGAGCTTCCCCACATGGAGCCGGGCTTCAAAGCGCACGTGCTCTCGCTGCTGGAAGTGGTGGACCAGCCCCGGCTGTTCAACGGCAAGGGGCTTGGCGAACTCTGCGCCCAAACCATGTACAGCCTGCCCCAGCACGTTTTCAATCAGCTGCGCCCCCGCCGGATGGAGCTGAAAAACTTCTGCTACAGCGCCCCGGAACTCTCCCTGGAAGCCATGCGCACCCAGGCCCGCTACGCCGCCATGGACCGCATGCTGCTGCAGGCCGCCCCGCAATACACGGCCCTTACCAGGGAACAGCGCGCCATGCTCCTGCACAACCTCAAGATCAAACAGCTGTTCGACTGGTTCAGCAACGACATGTGCATGAGCGCCAGCGCCGACATCATTCCCATGCAAATGGAGAGGGAAATTAACAAGGCCCTGGGCCGCCTGCCCGACGCCCCGCCGCCCGCCGGTCCCAAGGTCGCCTACCAGCTGGACCTGAAAGGACAAGACGCTGGCGACCCGGTCCCGGAATGGGGCAAGGACATCGGCGTGTTCACCGATTTTCAGGGCAAATGTCTGGGCTCCACCGCGCCCAAAGGGGCCACGGCCCTTTTTCCGCTCACCACGGGCCAGGACTTCGACGTCTCCATCTTTGTGGCCAATGTCTTTGACCTGCCGCAAAAGCCGGGCAAATCCGCGCGCTTTCCCCTGTTTTCCCTGCGCTACGAAAACGGCTTGTGGGAAGACTACTCCCTCATTGCAGGCTACGACGACAAGCTCCAGCCCCAGGCCGTCTACCGGGTGGGCTCCATTGTCACCAACACACTACCCTGGATCGATGCGGTCAACTTCAACGAATACAAGGTGGTCAAACGCGGCTCCCTGATGAAGCTGTTCGTCAACGGCCAGTTCGTGTTCTACTTTTCCACGGGCGGCAACTCCCTTACCGGAGTACGCCTGCTCCTGCCCTGGAAGGCCCGGCTGTACGACCTTGTCATTACCGAGCCGGGACAGGCAGCCGTATCCCAAACGTCCCAAACCTCTCAAACGGGCCAAACGGGCCAAGCCTCTGCAAAGGACACCACGCCATGATCGACAGCCCTACCCCCACTATGACCCGCAGCGAAATCCTCCAGGCCATTCGCGAGGACGACACCATAGAAAACCAGGACCTTTCCGGCCTGGATCTGTCCGGGGCCGATCTGTCCGGGGCCCGTTTCGACCATTGCCTGCTGAGGGGAGCCAACATGAGCGGCGCGGTGATACGGCGCACGGGATTCTTCGACTGCGATCTGGAAGGCGCCAACATGGACGCCACAGACCTTACCGAGGTCTTCTGGGTGAACATGAACCTGCCCGGCGTCACCTTTCGCAATGCCGACTTTACCAAATCCATGCTCACCGGCGCCAAGCTGCCGGGCGCGGACTTCACGGGCGCGGACCTTACCCAGGCCGTGCTCAACGAAACCGACATGCAGGACGCCATCTTCGTGGCCGCCAAGATCGACAAGACCGTGTTTCTGGACGCGGACCTGCGCCGGGCCGTGTTCCGCGACTGCGACATCTACATAGGCATCTACCAGGGAGCCGACCTTACCGGGGCGAATTTCAAGGGAGCCGCCGTGCGCAACACCCTGCTGCGCAAGTGCAATCTGGAAGGCCAGGACTTCAGCGGGGCGACCTTCACCCTGAACCAGGCGGGCGGGGCCAACATGCGCGGCTGCAACTTTGCCGGGGCGGACATCACCCAGACCAATTTCATGGAATGCGACCTGACCGAAGCCGTCTTTGCCAAGGCCACTGCCCCGCGTACGGTCTTCATGGACGCGGTGCTGCACAAGGCCGACTTTACCGGGGCCAACCTGATGCAGTCCTACATGGAGTCCGCCGACCTCACCCTGGCCGATTGCTCGGGCGCGCACATGGAGCAATGCATGCTGCCCAAGGCCATCTGCCGGGCCACCAAGTTTGTGGGAACCAACCTGAACTGCGGGGATTTTTCCCACGCCGACCTTTCCGGGGCCGACTTCAGCCGGGCCGAGCTGACGCGCTGCAAGCTGCACCGCATTCTTGAGGAAAACACCCATTGGGATTCGGGCGCCAAGAGCGCGGCCCTGGGTACGGACGAGGAGCAGGCCGAAGCCGAGGATTGGGGCAAGTAACCGTGCGGTTTTGTCTTTTCCGAAATTTCATGCGGCCCGCGATTACCGGGCTTGTGCTGCTGGCCCTTGTGCTTTCGGTCTGCCTTGTCTCCGGCTGTGCCCTGCCCAAGGTGGATGTGACGCCTCTTACCAAGACCGAATACCCCGTCAACCGCGGCAGTGTGGATATTCTGGACGGCCCGCCCGACGAGGCCTTTGCCAAGGTCGCCCGCCTGGAAGTGAACGACGAGGACGGCGACATGGAAGCCCTTTCCCGCAAGGCAGCCAGCCTGGGCGCCGACGCCATTATAATGGACGAACGCAAGACATTCCGCGATTCCGTCCTGGCGCCCTACGGAGCCAAGGCGAGATACCGAACTGGAGGGATTGCCATCAAATACCTCCGCCCCAGTTTGCCGCCAAAAGCACAATAGCTTCGTTACTTCGAAAAACTCAAACCCTCGCATATCAAAAAAATACGCGTCGGGCTTGAGTTTCTCTTGTGCCTTGCTCTTGCACCTTTGGAGACAAACTGCCGAGTTGGGCAGGCTCATCACTTTGAAAATAAAATCAAAAAACACGGATAGAGGGAGAACAAGATAATCAAGAAACAAGACTGCCTCGTTGCACCTTTTTGAGCAGCCTGAAGAGCTCAGGGCAGGCTCATCACTTTGAAAATCAAAGCAGGAAAAAACAGGAAATACGCTCGCTTCGTTGCTCTTTTTTGAGCAGCCTGCCGGGTTGGGCAATCTCAGTCACTCCAAAGAATAAAAACCACTCGCCCAATTTTCACCTTGCATGGACGCGCCGCTCTTTTTCTGAAACAATGGGTATACGTGTTTTTTCCGTTTCATCCCGATCCCGAACAACGGGGAGGAATCATGGCGGACACACCCCCCATCCGGGTACTGTTGGTGGACGACGAGGTCTCGTACCTGCGGGTGCTGACCAAACGTCTGACCCTGCGCGGCATGGAGCCCATGGCCGTACAAAACGGACAGGAAGCGATCCGGGTCATCAAGGAGCACGAATTCGACATCGCGCTTCTGGACCTCAAAATGGTGGGGATGGACGGGCTGGAAACCCTGCGCATGATCTCGCTCATGGCCCCGGAGCTGAAAGTCATTCTGCTGACCGGCCACGGCGGGGAAAAAGAAGCACGCAAGGCCGTGCAGCTGGGAGCCGTGGATTATCTGGTAAAACCCTGCGACCTGGACACACTTATCGCCCGTATCAACGCTGCCGTAACCAAGACGGCAACAGACCACACGCACAGTACATCTTGAAAAAAGCGGCTTTTCCTACGACATTTATCGGAAATTTAAACCGTCGGACAATACGGCCCTTGCCTTTTGCCGCACGCACCTTATTTTATTTTTTCCGTCTTTTCCACGGGGTCTTCGCGACCAGCCACTTCGCTTGGGGCAAGCTCTTTTTCATCGCCAAACGGCTGTACATCCCAGGGGAACGATTTACGCGCCTCTTCAAGGGCAAAGGCTTCCACCGCCTCGTACCACTGGTTGAAGCTGTCCAGGAGTTTCTCGCCCAAAGGCGAAAGAATAAAGCCCTTGCGAGTCCCTTTTTTTTCCACCAGGGCGGCCCCCAGCATTTCCTCGCTGGTCTTGATTCTTCCCCAGGCGGCCCGATAAGACATGCCAAGGGCTTTTGCGGCCTTGTTCAATGAGCCAAGTTTCTGTACTTCGCGCAGAAGCAATACGCGTCCCAGGCCAAGGACCTGACCTTCGTCGGTTTCGAGCCACATATGAAGACGCAGGCGGGTATTTTGAACAATCATCATCGATCCCGGTTGTTTGATCTTATGTTAATAATAGCAGCTTACCATATTCGACCATGGTTGCCCATTATATGAAGTAGGCAGTCCGCTTTTCTTCAAGAAGGAACACATGACAGAAACCCAAACGAACATCCGCGACATCTGGCACCTTGCATGGCCCCAGTTGTTGATGATGTTCTTCCATTTTTTGATCGGCTTCGTGGACGTATGGGTCGCCGGGCGCATAAACAGCGACGTGCAGGCCTCCATGGGCATGATCAACCAGCTGCTCTTCTTCTTTCTGGTAGTGGCCATTGCCGTTGCCAACGGCTCCGTGGCTGCCATCAGCCAATCCTTGGGCGCGGGGCTGTACAAACGCATCCAGCGTTATGTGGGCCTCATCGTGCAGATAGGCGTGGTTACCGGATTGCTCATCTTCGGCATCGGCCTGGCTTCCACAGAGCTGATGATAAAGATCCTCCAGGTACCGCCACAGCTGACCGATATAACCAGATACTTCTTCAAAGTCTTCATGGGCGTGCTGCCCTGCTATTCACTCTTTGTGCTCACCAACGCGGTATTCCGCGCCCAGCACAAGGTCATGTTTCCGCTGTATACCGGCATCCTCATCACCACGCTGAACACCATCGGCGACCTGGGGCTGGGGCTGGGCTGGTTCGGCCTGCCGGAAATAGGCTACAAGGGGCTGGCCTGGAGCACATTCATTTCCGTGGGCGCAGGCGCAATCCTCAACCTGGCCATACTTGTCCGCCTTGGCAGCCTGCGCTGGGACAGCTTCCCTCCGCTGCGCTGGAGCAAACGCGCCCTGCCCTACCTGTTCAAGGTGGCCTGGCCGGGCGGCCTGCTGCACATTGTCTGGCATTCGGCATACATGCTGCTTTTTTCCATTACAGCCAGCCTGCCGCACAACAGCGTGGTGGCCCTGGCCGGAATGACCGCTGGCATGCGCGTGGAGGCCTTCCTGTTCATGCCCGGATTCGCCTTCAGCATGACCGGCTCCATCCTGGTGGGCCAGTACCTGGGCATGGGACGGCCCGACCTGGCGCGCAAGAACGCCTACCTGACCCTGCTTATCGGCATCACCGTCATGTCCACGGTGGCCGTGCTCCTGTGGCAGGTGATAGGCCCGGTAACCCATTTTCTGGCCCCGGACCCGGCAGTGCAGGCCGAAAGCATCAACTACCTTATCTACAACATGCTGTGCATTCCCTTTACACTGACCGGCATGATCATTTCCGGCGCCATGACCGGTGCGGGCGCCACCATGTACAATCTGGTCGCCTTTGGATTCAGTTCCTGGGTGGTTCGCCTGCCCCTGGCCTGGTACCTTGGCCACGAAGTTTACAAAGGCCCCACGGGCGTTTGGCTGGCCATGCTCATTTCCATGGCCTTCCAGGCCCTGTTTATCCTTTATCTGTTCCAGTTTCGCGACTGGACCCGTTTTGCAATGAAAACCCGGCGCAATGGCCGTACAAATATGAATGGAGTTCCCAATGCTTCTTGATTTTACTCCCGTAACCCTGGACAGACAGACCGAATACCGGACACTGTTCGACAACTGCCGCCAGAAAGCCTCGGACTACAGCTATATAAACCTGTGGGGCTGGCGGGACGAATACGGCCTGGAATGGGCCTGGACAGAAGACCGCGTGTGGCTGCGCCAGACCAAGCCCGAGACCGTCTATTGGGCACCCATCGGACGCTGCTGCAAGGGCAAATGGAACCGCGACATGTTCCCGGACGACGCCACCCGCTTCATCCGCGTGCCCGAGGCACTGGCCCAGATATGGACCGACGAACTGGGGCTGGAACTCACCGAGGACCGCGGACATTTCGACTACATCTATTCCGTGCCCGAGCTGGTGGAGCTGTCCGGCAACAAGTTTCATAAAAAAAAGAACCTGCTGAATCAGTTCAAGAAAAAGTACGATTACGAGTTCAAGCCCATGACTCCCGACTGCGTGGAACAGGCCCTGGACATGCAGGACTCGTGGTGCCGCTGGCGCGACTGTGAATCCAGCGAAACCCTGCTGGCCGAAAACGAGGCCATCTATCGCGTGCTGACCCATTGGGATCGGCTTGACGGATTGATCGGTGGAGCCATATGGGTTGATGGACGCATAGTGGCATACAGCCTGGCCGACGCCCTGGAAGGGGACACCCTGGTTATCCACTTCGAGAAAGGGGAAACCAAGTACAAGGGCATTTATCAGGCCATCAACCAGATGTTTCTGGAAAACCAGGGCGGAACATACCTGAGTGTGAACCGGGAACAGGATCTGGGAGACGAGGGATTGCGCAAGGCCAAGCTTTCGTACAATCCCACGGGCTTTCTCAAGAAGTACGCTCTGGACCTGAAGTGAGGACACATGGACTGGCGGGAACGAAAGGAAAAAGTACTGCATGATGCCAAGCGCATCGTGGTCAAGGTGGGCAGTGCCGTGCTTACGGGCAGGCAGGGCCTGGACCTGCGCGTGGTCAACCGGCTGGCAGACCAGATAGCCAAACTCCACGACGACGGCCTGGACGTGGTGGTGGTATCCAGCGGTGCCGTGGCTGCGGGCCGCAAGGCCATTATCCACTGCCAGAACTGCATGGAAGGCGAAGGACTGCCGGACAAGCAGGCCGTGGCCGCCATAGGCCAAAGCCGCCTGATGCACGAGTACGACGAAGCCTTTGCACGCTACGGCAAAACCACGGCCCAGGTATTGCTGACCAAGGACGACTTCAAGAAACGCCAGCGGTATCTGAACGCGCGCAACACCCTGCGCACCCTGCTTTCCTGGCACGTCATCCCGGTCATCAACGAAAACGACACCGTGGCCGTGGCCGAGCTGAAATTCGGGGACAACGACTCCCTGGCAAGCATGGTCCTCTCCCTGGTGGAGGCCGACCTGTTCGTGAACCTGACCAGTGCCAAGGGCGTGTTCGACATGAACCCGGACACCAACCCGGAAGCCCGTCCCATAGAATACATAGAGGATATCGCCCACCTGGATATCGACGCCGCCTGCGACGGCAAGACCAATGTGGGATCGGGCGGCATGCACTCCAAGCTCCAGGCGGCCCGCCGCGTGGCCCAGCTGGCCGTGCCCACGCTCATTGTTTCCGGGCTGGAACCCTTCGCCCTGGAAAAGGCCCTGTCCGGGGAAACCAGCGGCACCTGGATCATGCCCGAGGAAAACGCCGTGTCGGCCCGCAAGTTCTGGCTGGCCTACAACAGCGAACCCGTGGGCTCCATATGGGTGGACCAGGGAGCGGCCCGCGCCCTCATGGAAGGCGGAAAAAGCCTGCTTTCGGCCGGGATTTCGCGGGTGGAAGGCAAGTTCGGCAAAGGCGAGCTGGTACGTATTCTGGATTACCAGGGCCAGACCGTCGGGGTGGGACTCAGCAACTACAATGCGGACAATCTGCGCAGGATCATGGGCAAAAAGTCATCGGATATTCCGGAAATTCTCGGCCCCGGCATGTATTCCGAGGCCGTACACCGGGACAACCTGATGCTGGACCCCGCCTTGTAGCATTCGCTGTCTCGCTCTCTTTTTACTTTGCTATCACCAAGCCGGTGCCCGTAGGGGCACCGGCTTTTTTGTGGTCAATTCCCGGATTTTTCCGCGTAAAAAATAAAAAAACAAACCTCGCCTAGGGCGGATCAAGAAAACAGAACAATCGCTAAAAGAAAAAGACAAGCACCATAACCTCCTTTTATTACGGGAAATACAATTATAGAAAAAAACATGAAATAGTGTTTGACAATAATATAAAGAACACATAGCACACAAATTATGTACAAAATCTGTACAGAATGAGGAGCACAAGTGAGCGTATTCAAAAAAGAAGCCGAGACAAAACGCGTCATTTTCAATGTACGCCTCGACCTGGCGGAACGTCTGGAAAAAGCCAAAGAAGACGCCAGAATGTTGGGGAAGAAGCTCGACCACGAAGGCGTGATAGACAAGGCCCTGGAAAAATTTCTCCACAAGGCGGAACGCAAACTCGAGGAATTGCGTCTCGAAACCGACAAGAAAGGAAGTGTACAAAGGACTTCCCGCCCTAGTGGTGACGAGATGGAAATCCCCGAAGATTGCGACGGGGAGATTGAACAAGCCAACGAGCCAAACCAGGACCTGGAATAAGGAGTCGACAATGGGATCCAAATCCGAATCCATGAAAAAGGAAGAAGTCCGTCTGTCGTATGATGCCGGGGTGCTGCTGCGCCAGATTGCGGAAGGCTTCTCCCACCGCAAGTTCACGTTTGCATCCGAGGATGGCGACGTTGTTGTGGAAATTCCCGACGAAGTGAAAGTCAAATTCGCGTTCAAGGAAAAGAACAAGAAAGACGGAACGAAAAGCAAGCTCAAGGTGGAGATGGCATGGTTTACGCCCTGCTGCGACCAGCCTGAAGAGTGTACCACCAAAAGCAGCGAGGCTGCCGGGAAAAACGAAGAATAATGGCCCTCGCCTCGGCGGGCGAAAACTTTGTACAGGCAGAAAGCCCACACACCACAAATCCAGGAGGCGGAGATGAAAGTTGAGAAAATAGACATTGAGGGCAACCTCAAGTTGGAATCGGTCTGCACCTATCTGGAAGATATCGCCGCCAGCCTGCGTGCCGGGCGCGTCTGTCTGAGCAGAAACACGGACTTCGTCACCCTGACACCTTCCGACCTTTTGGAAGTGTCCATTGCCGCGGGCAGCAAAAAGGGCAAGGAAAAGTTGAGCCTGCGGCTGGAATGGAAAACCGAGCTGAACTCCCCCGACAGCCAGACAATTTTCGCCGTGAGCACCGAGGAACCGGTCCAGGAAAGCGAACCGGAAAAATCCGAGGAAACGGCAGCCCAAGAGCCGGAACAAAAGGCCTGCCCCACCAAGGCAGCAGAATCGCCCAAAGAAGGCCCGGCACAACCCGCTGAAACCAAAGCCGAAGCCGCGCCCAAGGCTGCGGAGAAAAAAGAACCTGCCAAGCCCGCGGCCAAGAAACCCGCGACCAAAGGCAAAAAGGCTTCCAAATAGCCAGAGCAACAATCATTTGAGATGATAAAAAAAGACCGGGGATTTTCCCGGTCTTTTTTGTGATGGGCATCTTCTGTCACCGAAATTTCAAGCCCGAACTGTTCAAACTCATTGTGGGCGGTTCTGGACAGCTTGCCTTCTTATCCAGGCGGCTCAGGACTACGCAAAGTAAATTTTTCGCGGCAACGCAGTTAGCGTGCCGTTATGAACGACCTATCGCGGGCGGCTCAGAATGGTGCGAAAACAAGGCGCAATGGAAATGAAGTCGTGAAGTGTGCTCTTCTGCACATGAGCGATCTTCATTTCCTGCGGCAACGCAGTTAGCGTGCCATTCTGGGCCGCCTGGCTTACCCGGCTGACTGCATTTCGCCGATAAGACGTTTCAACTCCCCAGCCTGCTGCGCCAGCTCTGTAATGGCCTGGCTGGCCGCGCCCATGCCCTGGCTTGTATCCATGGAAATTTTGGTTATTTCCTCCACTGCGAGATTGATTTCCTCGCTGGAGGCCGACTGTTCCTCGCTGGCCGCGGCAATGGACTGCACCTGCATTGCGGTCTCGTCCACCATGCCCACAATGGCTTCCAGGGCCTCTCCGGACTTTGCGGCCAGGTCTGTGGATTCGCCAATGGCCTTGGTGGCCAGTTCGGTTTCCTGCACACTTTGGTGGGTACCGCTCTGGATGCGGCCGATGGCTTCGGTAACCTCTTTGGTTGCGCTCATGGTCTTTTCCGCGAGTTTGCGCACCTCGTCGGCCACCACTGCGAAACCGCGTCCGGCGTCTCCGGCCCGGGCCGCCTCGATGGCGGCATTGAGGGCAAGCAGGTTGGTCTGGTCGGCGATATCCTCGATAACCCCGATGATCTGCCCGATGCCCTGCGCCCCTTCTTCCAGATCCTGCATATTGGTGCGCAGTTCCTCGGCCATTTTGTTGACCTTGCCTATGGAGGCCACGGCATTACGGACAATATCGGCCCCGTTGCCCGCCACATCCTTGGTGCTGAGGGCGTTTTCCGAAGCCTGGGAGGCATTGCGGGCCACTTCCAGAACTGTGGCGTTCATCTGCTCCATGGCGGCGGCTGTTTCCGTGGTGCGGTCGTTCTGCAGCTGGGCGCCCTGGCTGGCCTGTTGCACCTGGGCTGCCAGTTCCTCGGCTGCCGCGGAAACCTGATCCGCAATGGCATTGGCCTCGGCCGCAATGTGGGCGATCTTTTCGTTCTGTTCCAGAATCTGCTGTTCCTGATTCCTTATCTCGGTCATGTCCAGATAGAGACAGAAGCCGCCGATGATCTCCCCGTCCAGATCATGCAGCGGAACCACATTGGCCCGCACGTACCGGGCGTTTCCTTTCCGCCCTGTAATGGTCACGTCCTTGTTGCGCACCACTTCGCCGGTCTTCATAACCTGGGAGACAACGGTACTCTTTTGGGGGTCCCCGTAAAAGAGCTCTCCCAGAGTCATCCCCAGACACTCATCCGTTGTCTCATCCACTTCCAACATGTCCAGACAGGGCTGGTTGGTGTAGACGACTTTTTCCGAGGTGTCCGTCACAATACCCGGCACGCTCAGCCCTTTGAGAATACTTTCGGAAAAGCCCAGCTTGGCCTTGATTTCCCCTACCATGGTCTGCACCGCTGTAATGGTGTCGCGGATGGAATCCGGCGCATCGTAGGTAATGGTGGCGTCGTAGTTTCCTTCGGCAACGCTGGTGGCGTATTGTACAAGCCGTTTGAGCGGCGCGCCCACAAGCTTCATGGCAAAGGCGGTGATGAGGCTGGCAAGAAGCAACAGGGCTACCGCGGTCATGGCGCTGGACTTCACCACTGCCATGTCCGCACCCTGCAGCATGTCGGCGTCCTTCATGCCCACGGCGATATAAAGATCCCACGGTTGGAAATAAAGAACATAGACGGTCTTGGCCACGCCCTTGTCCATGTAGTGATACAATCCGCCTTCTTTATTGAACACGGTTTCCGGCAGGCCAAGCTCTGTTACGGACTGCCCCAGCTCTCCCTTGTTCTGGTCCACAAGGATATTTCCCTTGGGCCCGAAGGCCATGGCGAAACCGTGGCCGTGGATGTTGGCTCCGCCAATGGTCTTGTCCACATGCTTGGTGAGCATTTTCCGGCCCGTATAGATGACGGCGACAATATTGCCCTTGGCGTCCTTGAGCGGCTTGTAGGCCGTAATGTACCAGGCATTGACCACAAAGGCCGTGCCCCGGAAGGTTTCGCCGTTCATCACCGCCTGGTAGACCGGGCTGGATTCGGGAATATAGGTACCAGTGGCGCGGGTGCCGTCGAGCTTGCGCACGTTGGTGGAAATGCGCACCAGCTTGCCCGGAAGCACCTGAAAAATGGTGGCCGTGCCCCCCACCATCCGCTGCACCTTGTCCACCACGCCGGGATCGTGCAGCTTGGCGAAGCTGGCCTTGAGCGTGGGAAGTTCAACCTGCTCGGATGCCTTGGTAACCTGGTTGACGATGGTCAGCTTGCGTTTCTCGGCGTTATCCACATACAGGAGAAGGCCCAGCCCTTTTATCTCTTTTTCCAGAAGCGTCAGGTCCGCAGCGACTTTTTCCTGGGTAATGTTGTTCTGCCCGTCCAAATCATTGTAGAGCGCTTCGCTGACGGACATAATGGTTGTGTTCGCAAGTTCGGTGAGAGAGGTCTTCACTTTCAGAAGGGTGACTCCTGTAAGCAAAACAATCGTCAATAAAACAATACCCATTGTCGTCAGAATAATCTTCACATTGAAAGAAAGGCGGCTGAACATACCTCTTCTCCAGATTACTCACAAACATTGCGAATAGTTAAATGCCCACCAAAGCGACGGCAGCAAACATTTATAATTGACTTATTTTTTTTACTATTACTAACCGGGCACATATCAGTCAATACTCATATATACTTTATACAATATTTTAAGCATATCAGATCAGCACCTTAGGGCAGTTTCAGACACAAGGTTATCTCATATGGCACCTCTTATTGTTTTGCGTTTTCCGTGCAATACAATATATCCGCAACGTATCCACGGGCGGCTTTTAATACAAAAACCGGGAAGATTCCCGGTTTTCATTCGTCTCAATCTGTACGGTTATTGTCCTTGCATTCCGAAACACCCGTTTGCCCGCCAAACACAGGCAAACGTTTTGTGGACACCGGCCTGGTGTGATGTGCCGCTTGCTTTACCGCATATATTATGATGCGGCAGAACAAACGGCACGAGAGTATAGACGCGGCACTAGTGCATGTTGCCTATCAGCTCCTTGAGTTCGGCAGCCTGACGCGCCAGGTCGGCAATGGCTATGGTCGCCTCTTCCATGCCCTGGTTGGTCTCTGCGGAAATCTTGGTAATGTCCTCGACCGCCCCGGTTATTTCCTCGCTGGAAGCCGACTGCTCTTCGCTGGCTGTGGCAATGGACTGCACCTGCAAGGCGGTTTCATCCACCATGCCCACAATGGCGTCCAGGGCTTCTCCCGACTTTTCAGCCAGGGCCGTGGACTCGCCAATGGCCCGGGTGGCCATTTCCGTCCCCTGGGTGCTGTGCGCGGTGCCGCGCTGGATACGCCCAACAGCCTCGGTGACTTCCTGGGTCGCGCTCATGGTCTTTTCGGCCAGTTTGCGCACTTCGTCGGCCACCACGGCAAAGCCCCGCCCTGCGTCTCCTGCCCGCGCGGCCTCGATGGCGGCATTGAGGGCCAGCAGATTGGTCTGGTCCGCGATATCGTTGATGACGCTGATGATGGTGCCTATTTCCTGGGCCCGAACGTCCAGCTCCTTCATATTCTCGCGCAGGTCCTCGGCCATGTGGTTGACCTTGCCGATGGAAGCCACGGCCTGGCGCACCACCTCGGCACCTTCCGCCGCATGGGTCCTGGCGCTGGCCGCGTTTTCCGAAGCCTGGGACGCATTTCTGGCGACCTCAAAAACCGTCGCGTTCATTTGCTCCATGGCGGTGGCTGTTTCCGCCGTGCGGTCCGACTGCTGCTGCGCCCCGCGGTTGGCCTGCTCCACCTGTATGGCGAGCTGTTCGGCTGCCGAGGAGACCTGATCGGCAATGGCGTTGGCCTGGTCTGCCACACGGGCGATATTTTCGTTCTGCTCCAGAATTTTGCGTTCCTGGGCCTTGATCCCGGTCATGTCCAGATAGAGGCAGAATCCGCCGATGGTCTTTCCGTCCAGGTCCAGCAACGGGGCGACATTGGCCCGCACATGGCGGACACCTCCTTTGCGCCCGGTCAGGGTCTCGTCCAGATCACGCTCGGTCTCACCGCTTTGCATGACACGGGCAACAACTCTTTCCTGCTGCGAATCGCCGTGGAACACATCGGCCAGCCCCATTCCCAGGCAATCTTCCGGGCTCTGGTCCATCTCCAGCATTTCAAGGCAGGGCCGGTTGATGTAGACGATCCGGCCTGCGCTGTCCGTTACAATGCCCGGCACGCTCAGCCCCTTGAGGATGCTTTCGGAAAAGCCAAGCTTGTGCTTGATTTCCTCCACCATGGTCTTGACCGAGGAAATGGTGTCGTGAATGGCATCGGATGGCGCGTACTCGATTTGGGCGTCGTAATCGCCCTGCGCCACACGGGAGGTGTAATGCACCAGCCTTCCCAGCGGCGCGCCCACCAGCTT
This sequence comes from Desulfovibrio sp. 7SRBS1, assembly GCF_049723905.1. Taxonomy (NCBI): domain Bacteria; kingdom Pseudomonadati; phylum Thermodesulfobacteriota; class Desulfovibrionia; order Desulfovibrionales; family Desulfovibrionaceae; genus Desulfovibrio; species Desulfovibrio sp. 7SRBS1. The sequence continues at coordinate 2,492,279 of NZ_JBJKFD010000001.1, forward strand.
CATGGCAAGCCCCGTAACCAGCGTAGCCAGAACAAGCAGCACCACGCCCGCTATGGCACTGGAACGCATCACCTTGAAATCGGCGCCCTGCAACATGTCGGCATCGTTCATGCCAACCGCGATATACCAGTCCCAGGGCGCAAAATAGCGCACATAGGCAGTCTTGGGCACGTTGTTCTGTACGTAATGATAAAACCCATCCTTCCGCGAGAGCACCTTCCCGGAAAATCCCATGTCGGCAACGGAAAGGCCCACAATGTCCTTGTCCGGCGAGGAGAGCACCTTGCCTTTGGCATCAAAGGCAAAGGCAAAGCCCTGCCCCTGGATATTGGCTTCCGCAATGGTCTCCCCCACATGCGGGGTAAGCATTTTCCGGCCCGTGTAGAGCACCGCAATGATGCGGTCCCGTACGTCGCGGATGGGCTTGTAGGCGGTGATGTACCAGGCATTGACCACGTAGGCCTTGCCCTGGAAAACGTCGCCGTTCATCACGGTCTTGTACACCGGGCTGGACTCGGGGATATAGGTGCCGGTGGCGCGGGTTCCGTCCTGCTTGCGCACGTTGGTGGCAATGCGCACCAGCTTGCCCGGCACCACCTGAAAGACGGTTGCCGTGCCGCCCACCATTTTTTGCACCTCGTCCACCACAACAGGGTCGTCCAGGGTTGTGGAGCTTGCCACGATGGTGGGCAGAGCCGCCTCTTCGGACGCTCCCGTCACCTGGTTGGTGATGGTCATCTTGATGGTCTTGCGCTTGTTTTTATAGAGCATTCCGAGGTTCTCCACCTCCTTTTCCAGCAGGGCGAGATCGGAAAGAACTTTTTCCCGGGTGATTGTATTTTGTCCGTTCAAGTCGTTGTACAGGGTGTCGCACACGGAATGGATGGTCGTATCCGCCAGATCCCCCAGAGACTCCTTCACCTGAAACAGCGTTACCACCGTCAGCAGCAGAGTTGTCGCCAGGACTATCCCCACGGTGGTCAGAATGATTTTGGTATTGAACGACAAACGCTTGAACATGACATGCTCCACAATCTTGAAAATTGAATAGACATCGCGCACCTCGAAAGAAGTGCCGAATTTGTCAACTAACCAAAGTAAAAAGAGATTGCAATCAAACTTATTTTACATTTTTATCATTTCAAGACACAAACCATCCACATGCGCAGGGGCCATACTCACAATAACGACGAGTTCGTTACCCCTTCGACATTCTTTGAAAAAGAATAGGTTACAAAGAGAAAAAGGCCGGAACACAAAGTGTTCCGGCCATAGATTTACATTGCACGCTCAATACATGACGAATTTTCAACCAGACGGATAAAAAACAGAAACAACCGCCCACATTGCCATAGGTGCCAGCCCCCCTACTGTGGCCCCCCTCCCAGAGTACCCAGCAGGTTCACCAGATCGTCCATTTCAAAGGGCTTGGCCAAATACCCGTTTGCCCCTTCGCGCAGGAACGTTTCCCGGTCGCCCTTCATGGCATGGGCAGTCAGGGCGATGACCGGCACGTTACGCACTTCTTCGAACTCTCCATCCGTACGCAACCTGCGGATGGCTTCCATACCGTCCATCTCGGGCATCTGGATATCCATGAGCACCAGATCGAAGGTTCCCTCCCGCAGCCGGTCCAGCGCCTCAAGCCCGTTGTCCGCACATACGACATCCGCCCCCTTTAAAAGCAGCAGCTTGCGGGCCATCATCTGGTTGATCCGGTCGTCCTCGGCGAGCAGCACACGCAATCCTTCCAACCCAAACGCCTTGGCAGGAGCCTGCCCCGTATCCTCCCGTTCCACCCCAAGGGCAGTGACGGATACGGTAAAATAGACAAATGTGCCCTTGCCCGGCTCACTTTCCAGGCACAAATGCCCACCCAAAAGCGGAACCAGCTTGCTGACGATGGACAATCCAAGGCCAACGCCCTGATGGCGGCGGGTAAGCGACCCGTCCACCTGTACGAACGGATCGAATATCCCACCCAGCTTTTCGTGTGGAATACCCACCCCGGTATCCTGCACCGAGAACAGCAGACGCGATGTGGCCCTGCCTTCATCCAGAAAACAGGCCCGGAGGGTGACGGAACCGTGGCTGGTGAATTTCAGCGCATTGCCCACCAGGTTGAACAATATCTGTTGGATTCTCGGCTGGACCCCCTGCAGCCCCGGCGGCAACCCACCCTCGACTTTGAAATCGAGCTTGATACCGCGCTCCTGCGCCTGCACCTCGAAGTTGTCGGCAACCTCCTGCAAGGTCTTGCGCAGGTCGAACTCGGTCTTTTCCATCTCGACAACGCCCGCCTCCATCTTGGACAGGTCAAGGATATCGTTGATAAGGGCAAGCAATCCACGCCCCGAGGAACGGGCCACGTCCACATACTTGACCTGTTCCTTGTTCAACCCGGTGTATTCAAGAAGCTGGAGCATGCCGAAAATGCCGTTGAGCGGCGTACGCAGCTCGTGCGACATGTTGGCCAGAAATTCGCTTTTGGCCTCGCTGGCCTGCTCCGCACTTTCCTTGGCCAGCACAAGCTGCTGCTCCGCCTGTCTGCGGGCCGCCAGGGAGCGCAAAACCACCACCGCCCAAAACACGGCGATAAACACCCCGAACGCGGTCATAATTGCGGCGAACCACAAGGTCCGGTCCGCGGTATGACGGACGCGGATACGTGCCAGCTCCGCAACCTCTTTCTGGCGCTCCCGAATCATCTCCCGCAGATTGAAAAATTCGTCCTCGGCCTTGTTGTTCATCAAATGACGCGCCGTGTTCAAGGCAAAGGCATATTGAAGCTGAATGACGGAATCCAAGGTCTTGCGGTGTTCCAACAGCAGCTTCGTATCCAGCCCCGACGCCCGGAAACGCCACACCAGCTCGGCCATGTGCCGTTCATACCCTTCCTTGCTTTCGTCCATCCGCGTGGGGCTGGTACTGCCAAGAACCTCGAACACAAAAAAACGGTTTTCGTCCAAAAGTTCCATCAGCGCCTTCAGCTGCAACTCATGGGAAAAGACCTCTTCCTGCTCGTCCATCACCCGATAGGCATTGTAGTAGGCAAAGGTACCCAGCCCCATAAGGACGAGAAGCATGCACAGGAAGGCCATGAGAAGGTGGCCCCCAAGAGAGGAACGCAGCGAACTAGGGAACATGCTCTCCCTCCAACCGCAGGGCCTCCATCAGATATTCGGGTACAAAGATCTCCCGAGGAGGAATTTTGCGGGAAACCATCTCGTACTCGTATAAAAATCGGGCCGCATCCCGGAGGTAGCTGGTGAAAATACCTCCCGGACGGTTTCGGGCCACCAGCTCCCGGGGCGAATGAATGACCACGCGGGAAAGCTGCCCGTGTATCGCTTCTTCACTAAAATCCGGCAGACGGAAAAATAAGCGCTCGTTTATAATGTCATAAAAAGCCTTTTGGTTGGCCGGGTCCTGCAGCCACCTGACGGCCCGAATCCAGCCCCGCAGGATGGCAACCACATCCTCCCGCGGAAACTCCCTCAGCTTGTCCGCCATCACGCTGATGACCTCGGGGATAATGCCCGGATAATCCGCCGAGGTTGCCACGCTCTGCCCGCCCCCAAGCCGTATGGCGCTGTCCACCACAGGCTCGAAAAGCACCACGGCCTTGAGACGGCCCATGATGAACTGCTCTGCCAGGTCTTCGGCAGGCAGGGAGATCACTTTGACGTCCGAAATGCTCCGCCCCTGCGTTTTCAGATACTGATGCAGAAAATAGTGCAGCGCCCCATACCGCGCATACACCCCGACGGGAAGTTTTTCCCCCTTGCCAAGGCTGTCAAACTGCATCCCCTTTTTGACCACAATCATGTCGCCGCCGTGCGAAAGGTCCACATCGGCAAGTATGCGCACCCCGTGGGAATGGTCATGGAACCATATGAGATTCGCCCCCATGCTCATGCAAAAATCCACCGTTCCCACCAGCAAGGCTTCCTGCATCATCACGACGTCATCGTAATTCTCCACCTTCACATCCACACCAAGGGCGCTCCAAAGCCCCAGAGCCTCGGCCACCTCCAGCGGCACCCAGCCCATCCAGGAGGCAGATCCTATACGGTAGGTTCTGGCCTCGGCCTTCCACGGGCAAAAAAGCAGCCCGAACAGAAGCCAGACCGCAATACTCATATGGATTTTTGAATTCGTCATACGTATCTCCCCGCACTCAAAGTATAAATCCCGCCCGGCGGACTGCACATGATTTTTCAAAGAAGGTCGGCACGGCTGCGTGTTCCCCGACTATGCAAAGCCACAAAGGCAGAAAGAAAAAGGGAGAGACAGAAGAAAGACGGTGCAGGAATTTCCCCATGCAAACACACGGGAAGCATCCCGCAAAAAAGTCTTTTTTGTGCAGCCCTACACAGGGCTTACCATGAAAAAGACAAGTTCTTCCAGCAGAGCCTGCATTTGCCCGTATATTCCCCCGGAACTGGGAGGAGGACCGAAAAGTGCCCGGCGCTGCTCCTTGAGACCGGTCATGCACACGGCCTGTGGCGAGTGGGACAAGGCCATGTCCAGCCGTTCGGCCAGCAGATAGCCGGAGACGCCGGCGCAAAACTCGCGCATCAGGGCGGCAAACGTTTCGGAATTCTCACGCCAGTACTGCAAGGCCGCGTTCCCTGGATCTTGCGACAGGCAGTACCGAACCAGGGCGTACAGCGAATTGATTGCCAGACCGGGCAAGCCGCGCCGCCAGCCCATAAGCCAGGAGTTGCGCTCAAACAGCAGAAAATGATCCGTGCCCTGGGCAATGATGCCCTGCAGGCAGGTACAGGCGGAAAGCAGGGTCGGGTCTTCCCAGATTTTTGGCTCCAGGCGCAGGTTCCATTCCGGCACCTCGGCACCGCCTTCCGGGTGATCCCGCAAACCGCCAAGCTCGGCCAGCAGAAAGGCCAGCCAGCCATTGGCCTGGGGCGAGGCAGGCGTTTCCAGGTGGGCATAACTCAGCACGTACCGCCCCTTGCCGTACTCCCCCTGCACCAGACACGGCTGGCCGCACATGAAATCGGGCCGCAGCCGGATGCCGTACTGCTCCTCCCAAAGGGACAGGGCCGGTTCGGGCAGGTCGGCCAGACGCATGTCCGCCACCCAGAAATCTTCGTCCGGCACGTCGTATGTTGCCAACACGCTCAGGCCGCTGTCGCCATCCGGTGCAAAACGCGACGGCCACCAGACCGGCAGGGTGAGGCTGCCTATCTGGTCGGAAGATACGGGCATGGTGTCGTCAGCAGGAGGCTCAGCCACGGCCTCAGGCAGGGTATCAGCCCCATCAGCAGGTCCACCAGAAAAGAAATCGGGCGTCAGTTCGTGCTCCAGGTTGGGCCGCACCCGCATGTGGCCGCTCACCAGATGCTGCAACCGGCTTTCAAACGGTTTGCGGCACCACGGGCACAGCTTCAGCCCGCCGTCGGACAGGCCCAGCCCCGCGCCGCCGCAAAAGCCCAGATAATTGCCGCCGCCGGAAACAAAATCCCGCACGGCCTGCACACCTTCGTGCCCCAGGGTCTGCGCCTTGCGCCGCGCATTGCCGCCCGGCACAACCAGCAACCCGGGCCGACCAGAGACCAAACAGCCCCCGGCCACGTCCGCGCCGCGCACCAGCCGCATGGGCACGTTCCAGGCCTGCAACGCCTTGAGCACCAAAAGGCCCCATATATGGGAATCATCCCAAAGTACTTGTATTTCTGCCATGGAACAAAACTAACAGGGAGGAGCAGGCGGGGCAAGGAAAGGGAAATGAAGGGAGAAAAGACGGAAAAAAGGAGGGGAAAAGAAGGGGAAAAGAAGGGGAAAAAGGCAACTGAGGGAAACCCCTTTTGCAAAAGGTGAAGTGCCATATAAAAAATGGACATTCTCTGAGAGGTTAGTCCGCTACGTTACTTTTAGCCTGGTGGATGTTTTCATATTCCACCGGGCTTTTATAACCGATTCCGGCATGCCGCCGTTTCCTGTTATAAAATCCTTCCAGGAACATGAAGATATCCAGTTTGGCTTCGGAGCGGGTCTGGTACCTGCTCCAATTTACCCATTCCCTTTTCAGCTTGCTGAAAAACGTTTCTGCAACGGCATTGTCCCAGCAGTTTCCCCTGCGGCTCATGCTACAAACCATTCCATTTTGACTCAGGGCTTTTCTATACAGTTCGCTGGTGTATTGACAGCCTTGGTCGCTGTGATGGAGCAATCCCGCTTTGGGGGATCTGGATTTAACGGCCATTGTCAGAGCCTTGCAGGCGAGATGTGAGTCCACGCGTTCCGACATTGCCCAACCCACCACGCGTCTGGAGAACATGTCCAGAGTAACAGCAAGATACAGCCAGCCTTCTCGTGTCGGAATATACGTAATGTCCGACGCCCATTTCTGATTCGGTGCCGAGGCTAAAAACTGTCGTGAAAGATGGTTTTCAGCCACAGGCGGATTCGGTCCAGTTTGACAGGGATAACGATGTTTTCGCTTCAACTTGGACTGCAGTCCAGCAGCCGCCAGCACCCGCCGCACTGTCTCCGGGCAACACCAAAACCCAACCTGCTCCACGACGTCCATATGCACCTTGCGATAGCCGTAAATTCCCCTACTGGCGTGATACGACTTCTGTGCTGCGGCAAGGACCAGCTGCCGCTTCAACGCCAGTCTACCGGGCTTTCGCCTTGCCCACGCATAATAGCCGCTTCTGCTGACGGACAGAACTTTGCAAAGAACCTTCGTCGGGTAATGTCCCCTTTGCTTTGCGATCCACGCGTACTTTACAGGGACTCTTTTGCAAAGTACGCCGCTGCCTTTTTTAGAATTTCATTCTCCATGCGCAGGCGGGCATTCTCGTCCCTCAGCTTGGCATAATCGCTGGCAGCTGACGTGCTTTCCTCTCTGGGAGAAAGTTCGCCACTTGCACGATACTTTCTAACCCAATCACGAACTGACCAGCCGCTACAGCCAAGCTGCTGTGCAACCTCAGAAAAGGAATACCCTTGTTCGACAACAAGCTTTGCCGCTGACAACTTGAAATCTTTTGAATATCTCATACGTGCCACTATGCTCTCCTGTTGGAGCGAACAGTAACCTCTCGGTTCGTGTCCGTCATCTATAGGGCACTTCAAGGGGTTTCCCTCAGACTCCCTTCCTCAAAAACCTCTACGCTTGGAAACGGTTGGGCGCAAAAGGCGACATTGATTGCGCTACGGCAAAGGCGGCCCGAGCGTGCTAAAGAATACCGTCCCCGCCCACGTCATGCAGTAATTTGTTTTTCTCCACGACCTTCTCGGAATGGTTTGCATAGCAATAGATGCACATGTGTCTGCACGTGTTATACATCCCCACATCTTTGCTTTCGATGCAGCCGCACGCTTTGCGCTGCCCTGCGGCCTTGCATAGTTGCACATCGTAGGATTGGGGCAGCAGGCTCATCTGATCTTTTTGAATGCCCAGATACTTTTGCAGCCTATGGTTGGTTGCCCTGCAAATTCGGGCAAACTGGTTTCCATCAACGCACTTGTTGTGCGCAATGCCCAAATGTTCAAAGGATCGTGGTTCGCCGCAGGTAAAGGCTTTCATTTGAAACCGGGATGCGATTTCGGCTATTCCCCGGGCAAGCTGGTCCTCCTCGTCAATTGTCGGCTCACGAAGCAAGGGGACATTGTTCTTTTTGATGTTTCTTTGCACCTTGGCATAGGCGGACACATCCACGAAACTGAACACAAGCTGCTCTGTAAACCCGCCAAGCGCGTCCGCAATGCGTTCAATCCGGTCCAATATGTTCTGCACATCAATGGTATCGGACAGGCAAATGGGATCGAACCGCCAGATGACCCGATCTTTGCCTTTTGAGCGGGACAACCTGCGGAAGGTTTCCAAACGCTGCTGCAATTCTGGAACGCGCGGTTCAAAACCCACATCCTCGTAATCGTTCACCGTGAACTGAAAATAATAGTCGATCCCCATCCCGTCGATTTCATCCAAAAAGGGAAGCAGCGGCGTCGGGTTCTTGGACCAGAAGACAATCCCACCCACCTGGCTGAGATCGTAATAGAAATCCTTCTGATTGAACGGATTCCGCCACCGCAAATACCCCGCCCGCAGCCGGTTCATGAACCACTCGGCATAAAACGCGGGAATGTCGGTGGACCGACTTGCCGAGAGCAGAACCGGCGATTTTGCTTCCCGCTCCACATTGTCCACGACTATTGTTGTCTTCTTCACTCCACGAACTTCCTTTGCAATGCAAAAACCTCAGCCCTCAGCTGCATAACTTTCATCCCAGAACCATGACGACCCCACACCTACAATGCGGTTCGCGGCATGTCGATTCCGGGCGCTTTGCCCAACCGGACAGGGGTGGAAGAGCACACAAGCGACTTCAATTTCGCCGCGGCAACGCCGCTATCGTGCCGTTCCCGCCTCCCTGAGATTGACAAGAGTCATGAGCCTCGTTACACATGACACATGATGGTTTCATTCAAAGGGAAAATCGCTCCCAAGCTGTGGGACCGTCAAAAGACCAAGCTCCCGCCTGAACTTTGGGAAAAAGCCCTTATGAAGCTTATGGTTATAAACCGTGCTTATTGTCTTGAAGACCTTCGTGTGCCACCGGACAACCGCCTGGAAGCACTCAAAGGAAGTCGTGAGGGGCAATACAGCATACGCATCAATGCCCAATGGCGGATATGTTTTGCCTGGGACGGACAAAACGCTCACGATGTGGAAATCGTGGATTATCATTAAAATGTTCCTGCAAAACAAATATATAAATGCCATACTGGGAGGAATTACAAATGAATGAACGCGTCATTGCCCCTATCCATCCGGGCCGCATTCTCAAGGAAGAATTTCTGGAACCTCTTGAAGTGTCGCCGGGACAACTGGCCATTGCCATGGGAGTTCCGAGCCAACGCATCTACGATGTCGTGGCCGGAAAGCGCGGCATTACCCTGGACACTGCTTTGCGTCTTGCCAAGTTTTTCGGAACCTCGCACCAAATGTGGCTCGGGTTGCAGGCTGAGTATGAATTCCAGAAGGCCCAGGACGAAGGGCTGGTGGACCGCGTTGCGCAAGAGGTGCGCCCTCTTTCTCCGGAACAAAGGAAGATTGTTGTGGCCTCATAATATGAGGTTCGGCTTACATTCACTCTGAGCCTGCCCACTGACACTTGCCCAACAGTTCCCCGCCGAATTTCCCTTTCCCGGATCAAAGCCGCTAGCACACCGCCCTATTCCGATACCCCTGACAGAATGGTATGAAAGCCAGGCGCAAGGCGAATTGAAGAGCGACGTGTACTCTTCTCGTACACAAGCGACTTCAATTTCACCGCGGTAACGCCGCTATCGTGCCGCTCTGTCTCCCCAGGCCCAGGCCTCAGGCGGGCGGGAACGCGGCTAGCACACCGCCCTATTCCGATGCCCCCTGGGGAGGCAGAATGGTACAAGAGCAAGGCACGAGGGAAACTCAAGGCCGACGCGTATTCTTTCATACGCGAGGATTTGAGTTTACCGCAGTAACGAAGCTATTGTGCCGCTCTGTATCCCCAGGTGCGAGAGCAAGGCGCAAGGCGAATTGAATCGCGACGCGTACTCTTCTCGTACACAAGCGACTTCAATTTGGCCGCGGCAACGCCGCTATCGTGCCACTCTGTCTCCCCAGGCCCAGGCCTCAGGCGGGCGGGAATGGTGCGAGAGCAAGGCGCAAGGCGAATTGAATCGCGACGCGTACTCTTCTTGTACGCGAGCGACTTCAAATTCACCGCGGTAACGCAGCTATCGTGCCGTTCCCGCCTGCCTGATACGTTTTGATTAACCTCTCCCGCCGCTGCTCGCTACAATACATCCACTCGGAAACCGGAACCAATCTGTGGCCCTGCTCGATACGGAAATGACGCTCCAGGCCGTTGGGGTTGCGCTCGGGATGGCGGGGGGCTTTGCATTTGACGATGCGGACCGCGCCTATGGTGGCGCCGGGACGGTGCAGCAGGCAATCCATGGCAAGGTAGAGCCGGGCCTTTTCCGCTGTGGATTCCCCGCCCCTGGCGTACAGGGCACCGGACTTTTTCTGCATGGCTATCACGGCCACGCCGCTTCCCAGCGCATCGTAGATACGCCGAATTTCCGAGGCATTGCGAAAATACTCCCCTTCTATTTCCTCCAGAAAGTCCACCACAGTGATGCCGTCCGGGTTGTGCGCCTTGACCAGGCCGTCGAACCCTTCGGAGCACTCTGCGGCCCGAACCCGGTGCGACCACTGCTTGAGGGATGGACACAGGGGGGAGACGCGCTGCTTGTATTCGGCAACGCCCATTTCGGACATGAGGTAGACGAGCCCCTGTTCTGTGTTCAGATTGTCTCTCAGAAGATTCAGGAGAAAGGCGGTCTTTCCGGCATTGGTTGCCCCGGCTACAAGAATCACCGCCTTGGGAGGCAGCGCCGCAAGGTCGGACAGGCCGAGCGGCAGATTGAGAGGAAAATCCCCGCCCTCTGCCGTTTCCAAGTCCACCCAGTCCACTTCCGCCCGGAGGATGTGGTACTTTCCGGCCACACGCCGGTCCCGCACTATCCTTCCTTCTTTGATCAATGTGTATAAGGCGTCGGACCGACGCTTCTTGTCCTGCCGCAAAACAAGATTGAACTCCCGGTCCACTTCGGAAGAAGTAAAGGAACCACGCTGGGTTGCGACCCATTCCCGAAGTTCCCCGGTAAGGTTTCCCTCAAAGCGCTCGGGGCGGGAAAATGCGGTTTTGCCCGATGCCGACCGGCATTGTCCGGTTCTGTCCGACGCCGACCGGCCCTGACCGGTTCTGCCCGATACGTCCGCCTTGTCCGAAACGTCCGATTGCCGCCAGGGGTCGTATCTCTCCCGGTTGTCGGCCACGGCCTTGTCTATGGTGCCCTGGCCATAGGTCCGCCCATCGGCATGATGACGCGCATCCCACTTGGCGCGGTATAGCCCGCTGGATCGGAACACGCGGTCCATGCGTGCCGGGTCTCCGCCCAGCCAAAAGGCCAGCCGGAAGCACAAGGCCATGTCGGCAGCCGAGTGGTCCCCGCCGTAGTCGGAGATATCCCCGGCCATGAGCCGGGCGAACAGGTCGCCGTCCTTTGCCCGGCAGGCGCGCTCCAGAATTTCCTCGTCAGAGAGGGGAAGCGGCCTTTCATGGGGGGCAACCATCTCCTTTGCCGGAGGAAAGATCCGGGCGTGCAGGCTTTCCAGTTCGGCCTGGCGTTCCTTAATGGCGCTGCGGCCCCCCAGGACGGCTCCGGTCACGGTCAGATACCGGCCCGAATCGTACATTTCCAGCATACCGCCCTCCCCCACTGCTTTTTTACGGCCTCCCGGAGGCAGCTTGCCCCGGACAAATATCCGCAGCCCCTGCCGGGAGGGGGAAACCTCGGCGTACGAGGCCATATCCTCCACAATCCGCCGCGCCCAGGGCGCAAGCGTGCCGTCCCCGCGCAGGCAATGGTCCAGATCTATCCCGGCAAAAGGGGTTTCCGGGGTCAGCACAAAGCCCACGCCACGCATCCCGGCCCAACGGTTCGCTTTGTAATGTTTCCAGGCCGTGGCAAAGGGCGCCCAGGTGGCCGGATCGTTGGCCTTGGCGTTTTCGTTGGAATGGGGATTTACAGGGGGCTTGGTCCACCGGGCTTTTTCCCCTTCACCACGCAATACCGCACGCCAGCAAACCCACTGGGGGATGCTCTTCAATTCCTCGGGAATACCCACCTCTTCCGGAGGGAGCCAGTTCGGTTCCAGTACCATGGCTACGCCTCCCGGTCCGGGGCCGGAACACGCGGAAGGGAGTCCACCCAGGCGTCAACGTCGCGGATGTCGAACCACGTTCTGCGGTTGTGCTTGATAACCGGCAGGGGAATCTGCCCACGGTGAAGCCGTACCCTGACGGCATTTGCACTCAGGCCCAGATACCGGGCCAAATCTTCAACTGTCAGCAACCGGCGGCCTTCCATACCGCACGAAGAAGAAAAATCACTTGCCAATGTCCATGCCTCCAAACTCTCGTAATTTCGGGAGGTTGCAGCCATCCCAACAGGCGACGAACTTGACAGGCGGAATAAAGTCGAGGAAAGTGCGTACTGTTCTGGGGTCGCATTTCCAGGCCGCGCCAACGGCCGACCTCTTTTCCGCCTCCGGTGTTGCCACGCGCCGGGGGCTTTCTCTTTCAATGTTGTCCACATCCACTCAAACGAATTCAAACGTGATCAAACGTGCACCACGGAACGACATTTTTCCTTCAGCTGTATCAACACCTGTTTCATATCGACTCCAACCATCCTTAATCACACAATATTTTCTTAGTATACCCCATCTCGGAACACCGGAACATACAAGACATTTCACAGTGTTTCCCGGAAAAACACTGCACGATGATGAAAAAACATGTGATTTTAGTTTGTTATGCGTGCCGTTCCATTCCGAAAAAAATTCTGGCGGGGCAGAGTGGTGTGAAAGCAAGGCGCGAGGGAATTTCATCGCGACGTGTACTCTTCCGCACACAAACGACTTCAATTTCGCCGCAGCAACGCGGCTATCGGGCCGTTCCACTCCCCCCACAACCATCTGGCTGGGCAGAGTGGTGCAAGAGCCAGGCACCAGAAAAACTCAAGGCCGACGCGTATTCTTTTATACGCGAGGATTTGAGTTTACCGCAGTAACGAAGCTATTGTGCCGCTCTGTCTCCCCAGGCCCAGGCGGGCGGGAACGGTTGGAGAGCAAGGCGCAAGACGAATTTCATCGCGCCGTGTGCTCTTCCGCACACGAGCGACTTCAAATTCGCCGCAGCAACGCGGCTATTGTGCCGCTCTGTCTCCCCAGGCCCAGGCGGGCGGGAACGGTGCGAGAGCAAGGCGCAAGGCGAATTGAATCGCGACGCGTACTCTTCTTGTACGCGAGCGACTTCAAATTCACCGCGGTAACGCAGCTATCGTGCCGTTACCGCCCGCCTGAGAGGGTTTGCGTCCCTCATACTTGTAGTGTAAAGCGAAACTTCGATGTGCTACCAAAGTTTTGGCACATGCTCCAAAAAAGATGGCCGCAGAACTCTACTGCTTCGCCATCTTTTTCAGTCCTCACAGCCAAATTTTCGGGCCACAAAGATTGGGAGGGGGAGGCGGAGCGAGTTGCTCCGTCTACGGTACCGCGCACCGAAGCGTCATTCTACGCCTGTTGAATAGGTTCCGCGGATGGCGCGCATAATGCGCCCCGAATTTCGAAATGTTCTGGAAGGGGGAGCGCGAGGGGGAGAACCTCTTTCAAGAGGTTGCCCCCTCGCTCCCTCCTCCACGTAGTAAGGAGATAAATATGGCGACTAAAGAACTAGCCAAAGGCTACGAACCCAAAGATGTGGAAGCCAAATGGCGCGAGCACTGGGAATCCAACAACACCTTTGCGCCGGATATGGACGCCGAGGGTGATCCGTACTCCATAGTCATTCCGCCGCCCAACGTTACGGGCGCTCTGCACATGGGGCATGCCCTGAACCTCACCCTCCAGGACATCATGTGCCGCTACAACCGGCAGAAGGGCAAAAAGGTGCTGTGGGTTCCGGGCACCGACCACGCGGGCATTGCCACGCAAAACGTGGTTGAGCGCAAGCTGCTCAAGGAAAACATCACCCGCGAGGAGCTGGGCCGGGAAAAATTTCTGGAACACGTCTGGGAATGGAAAAAGGAATACGGCGACCGCATTCTGAACCAGATCCGCCGCATGGGTGCCAGCGTGGACTGGACCCGCGAACGCTTCACCATGGACGAAGGGTTGTCCAAGGCCGTGCGCGAGGTGTTTGTAAGCCTGTACGAACAGGGCCTCATCTACCGCGGCAAGTACATCATCAACTGGTGCCCCCGCTGCCACACCGCCCTGGCCGACGACGAGGTGGAATACGCACCCAACAAGAGCATGCTCTACCATCTCCAGTACCCGCTGGAAGACGGCTCCGGCTCCCTGACCATTGCCACGGTCCGGCCCGAGACCATGCTGGGCGACACCGCCGTTGCCGTACACCCGGAAGACGAACGCTACGCCGACTTTGTGGGCAAGAACATTGTTCTGCCCATTATGGGCCGCAAAATTCCCATTATTGCCGACGCCTACGTGGACCGCGAGTTCGGCACGGGCTGTTTGAAGATTACCCCTGCCCACGACATGAACGACTGGGAACTGGGCAAAAAATACGACCTGGAAGCCATCAGCGTTATCGACGACATGGGCCGCATGAACGAAAACGCGCCCGAACGCTACCAGGGCATGAGCGCGGACGACTGCCGCAAGGCCATTGTGGAAGAGCTGCGCGAATCCGGCGTGCTGATCAAAGAAGAAGAATACGAAAACAAGATCACCCAATGCTACCGCTGCAAAACCACCATTGAGCCGTTCGTGTCCGAACAATGGTTCGTGGCGGTCAAGTCGCTGGCAAAAAAAGCCCGCAAGGCCGTAGAGGACGAACGCACCCGCATCCTCCCCCAGCAATGGGAAAAGACATATTACAACTGGCTGGACAACATCCGCGACTGGTGCATCTCGCGCCAGCTGTGGTGGGGACACCGCATCCCGGTGTGGTACTGCGACGAGTGCGGCAAGACAATCGTCTCGCGCGAGGACATCACCACCTGCGAATGCGGCGCTACCCTGCGCCAGGACGAGGACGTGCTCGACACCTGGTTTTCCTCGGCCCTGTGGCCCTTCACCACCATGGGCTGGCCCGACAAAACCAAGGAACTGGACACCTTCTACCCCACCGGCCTGCTGGTCACCGGGTTCGACATCCTGTTCTTCTGGGTGGCGCGCATGATGATGATGGGCCTGGAGTTCATGGACGAAGTGCCGTTCCGGGACGTGTACATCCACGCCCTGGTGCGCGACGAAGAAGGCAAGAAGATGTCCAAGTCCACGGGCAACGTCATCGACCCGCTGGAAATGATAGACAAGTACGGCTGCGACTCGCTGCGCTTCACCCTGACCTCGTTTGCCGCCATGGGCCGCGACATCAAGCTCTCGGAAGCGCGCATCGAAGGCTACCGCCACTTTGTAAACAAAATCTGGAACGCGGCCCGCTTCTCGCTGATGAATCTGCCCGAAGAGATTCCCAATGTGGAACTCTCGGAGATCAAGGGCCTGCACCATCAATGGATATTCTCGCGCCTGGAACAGCTCAAGAAGGACCAGGAAAAGGCCACGGCCGAGTACCGGTTTAACGATCTGGCCCAGAACATGTATTCCTTTATCTGGCACGAGTTCTGCGACTGGTACCTGGAACTGTGCAAGAACGACTTTACAGGGCCCAATGGTCAGGCAAACGAGCAGGCCAAGGCCGGAGCGCAAAAGGCCCTGTGGACCGTGCTCTCGGAAACCCTCACCCTGCTGCACCCCATCATGCCCTTTGTGACCCAGGAAATCTGGAACACCCTGCCCGGCATTGCCGAGGACAAGTCCGACCTGGCCCTGATTCCCTTCCCGGAAGCGCGCCCGGACATGCAGTCCGAACAGGCCGACCAGGACATGCAGATGTTGCAGGAAGCCATTATGGCCGTGCGCAACATCCGCGGCGAACTGGGCATCAAGCCCAGCCTGCCCCTCAAGGTGCTGGTCAAGACCGCCTCGGAACACACCAAGGCCGTGCTGGAAGCCAATGCCGACCAGATGGCGCGCCTGGCACGCGTGGACCAAATGACCATTGCCCCGGACGTCACCGCGCCCAAGGCCTCGGCCTCGGCAGTCATCCTGAATAGCGAACTCTTCGTGCCCCTGGAAGGCGTGGTCGATTTTCAGGAAGAACTCGCCCGCCTGGACAAGGAACTGGGCAAGGTTACCAAAGACTGCGAAGTGGTTACCAAGAAGCTGAACAACGAAGGCTTTGTAAGCAACGCGCCTGCCCATGTGGTGAACACCGAACGCGAAAAGCTCGCCGTGCTGAGCGAAAAGCGCGACAAGCTTGAGGCGCTGCGTAAGCGTATGGCAGACATGGTGTAAGGCTGTTGAAAAAGGGCCGTTGGCTGCGTTGCCGCGAAAAAGACGAACCCTCGTGTGCACAAGAGCACACGTCGGAACCGTCTTTTTCTAGCGCCTTGCCCTCAACCCTTTTTGAACAGCCTGTGGTAAGAGGGAATTAAGCCCTTACTCATCCGAACTCAATAAAAGCAATAAAAGCCCGGAGGAACAGCGTGTTTTTCCGGGCTTTTTATTTTTAACACCCAAAACACCCTTCTCACGCAGGCTGGTCAAAAGGAATTGAGAGCAAGGCGCCAGGGAAATTTAATCGCGTAGTGTGCTCTTTTGCACATGAGCGACTTAAATTTCCCGCAGTAACGAAGCTATCGGTTTCTTTTCAGCAGCCTAAATAAGAATGCCTCCGGCGGCCGGGGAGATGATGGCCCCCGGTCCCCCACATTACATAGAACGCAAATAGGCCCCGAAGAAACAAGCTGCGCTTGCTCCTCCGGGGCCTATTTGCGTTCTATGGATGGGACGTTAGGAATTGAAGGTAAGACGAACATACATAACTTGTTCTTCCTGCCTCTCACGGACATTAAACACATCAAAATAGAATTTCTTCACGAATCCCTAAAATCAGGCCTATCAAAAGAACTTGAGAGCAAGGCGCCAGGGAAATTTAGTCGCGTAGTGTGCTCTTTTGCACATGAGCGGCTTCAATTTTCCGCAGTAACGAAGCTAGAGGACTCAAAGCGAAGGAAAGGTCAGCATTACTGACGTATCCTGATCAATCCTCGTCGATTTGCACTTTCCCGCCTGATTCTATGATCACAGAAAATTTGCGATGAGCCTTGGACGAGTGAACCGTGTAAACCTTTTCTGCTCCATATGTGGGACAAGTTAAATCTGTGGTCTCGCAAAGGCAATGGTACACTTCTATTTTATCTATTGCATTAACGACATAATCTTGAACTTTATGTTCACCTTTCCTTATTATTATGGAAGTCTGACAAGGAATTTCCATAACTCTCCCCGAATATTTAACCAAATAAGGATTGCCGTCATTGTAATTTCGTATTTCAATTTTCCCTGCAAAAACTGGTACTGCAGTTATTGCCAGCAGCAATAGCGACAATAAAGCACTTTTTTTGATCATGGTATTACTCCTTCCAGGATGCTTCCGGAATTAAGCCGGGTGCCAATACGCGGGGAAATCCTTCAAAACCAAAACAGAGACTGAAACCTCAGCAGGATGGATGCCAGTGTTATCAACCCTATAGTACCTATCAAAGTATGTAAAACTTTTTAAAAACCCTCGCGCCTTTTTCATCATTTCTGACTTGTTTTCTGCTTTGCCCTCACGAAAGGCATTACTTTTAACATCCTGATTTACCAACTCATCCGGATTCAATTACAGACTTCCTGATGGACTCGTTTTCCTCCTTTAGGGCATCCGTGCGGTTTCCTGAAACAACGAAGCTATCGGTTCCTTTTGATCGGCCTGAGGCTGTTTCCCACACTCTTTCTTTGGGCTCTTTGCCCAAAGAAAGAGTGTGGGAAAATCGCAGGTCCAGGAGGCCGTTGCCTCCTGGCGGAGTCCAGAGGCAGCGCCTCTGGCGGGGTGCAGGGGCGGCGCCCCTGCCTGCCCTTTCCCCCGAACGGTAAAATTCAATCGGCAAACGGCACCTCCTCGCGTAGACGTGAATAAAGGCCAGTGCTACGTATTGGCCTTTGGAAGAATCCAACGAATCGGGAGAGAGCATATGCTGCTCGGCATAGATGTGGGAGGAACGCACACTGACGCAGTGCTGATACACGACAAAGGCATTGCCGCGGCGTTCAAGGTTCCCACAAATCACGACAACCTCATGGAATCCATCGACGCAGTGCTGGATAAAGTCTGCGCCGATGTGGACCCCGCGTCCGTGGAACGGGTCAACCTGAGCACCACGCTGACCACCAACGCCATTGTAGAGGGCAAGACCGACCCTGTGGCGGTTCTGGTGGCCGGTGGTCCGGGCGTGGACCCTGCACATTTTAAACTCTGCCCGGATTTTCACGTGCTGTCCGGCTCCACGGACCACCGTGGCAACACGGTTGCGTCCCTGAACAAGACCGAGCTGAACGACGCGGCCCAGGCCTGCGCTGCCAAAGGCATCCGCGCCTACGCCGTGGTGGGCAAATTTTCCCCGCGCAACCCGTCCCTGGAACAGAGCATGGCCGATGCCGTGGCGCCCGCGGCCGACGTGGTCACCATGGGCCACGAGCTGACCGGACGGCTCAATTTTCCGCGCCGCATTGCAACGGCCTATTTCAACTCCGCGGCCTGGGGCATGTTCGACGGCTTTGCCCGGGCCATCAGCTCCAGCCTGAAGGCACGCGGCATAGAGGCCAAGGTGAACATCCTGAAGGCGGACGGCGGCACCATGCCCCTTTCCCTGGCCCGTCGCCATCCGGTGGAATCCATCCTGTCCGGCCCGGCCGCCAGCGTCATGGGCATTATTTCCATGTGCGACATCGCCCTGGACTCCATTATTCTGGACATCGGCGGGACCACCACGGACATTGCCGTGTTCGCATCCGGCGCACCGCTCATGGAGATGGACGGCATTTCCATCGGCTCGCACCCCACGTTGGTGCGGGCGCTGCTGACGCAGTCCATTGGCGTGGGCGGCGACTCGGCCCTGAGCGTGCTGGGCGACGAAATCCACGTGGGACCGCGCCGTCTGGGACCATCCCTGGCGCAGGGCGGGGAACATCCCACGCTTATCGACGCCTTCATCTACCTGGGCCAGTCGGACATGGGCGACGTGCAACGCTCCAAAGAGCAGTTCAAGGCCTTTGCCACACAGCGGTCCATCAGGCCGGAGACCCTGGCCCAACGTGCCGTGGACAGGGCCGTGGATATTATCGTCACGGCCTCGCGCCAGCTGGTAAAGACCATCAACTCCAAGCCCGTGTACACCATCCACGAGCTGCTGGAGGACGCCCGCATCGTGCCCAAAAAGGTGTACGTGATGGGCGGCCCGGCCAAGGTTTTCAAGGAACCGCTGTTCAAGGCCTTCAAGCTCACCATTGCCGTGCCCGAACACCACGGCGTGGCCAATGCGGTGGGCGCGGCCCTTACCCGCACCACGCACAACGTGGAACTGTTTGCGGATACGGAACGGTTGCGCATGCACATTCCCAGCATTGGCCTGTCCAAGACCATAGAACGCGATTACGACCTGGACGAAGCCGTGCGCGACGCCCGCACCCAGCTGCTGAACCATCTGCGGCAGGAGGGCATCCCCTCGCGTGAGGAAAACACCGAGATAACGCACGCATCGTCTTTCAACATGATCGACGGGTCGCATCTGGCGGGCCGGAACATCCGCGTCAAATGCCAGATCAAGCCCGGCATTCTGCACCGCTACAAAAATCTTTTGGGGCGCTTATGTTAAAAGCCGTCAATTCACTCGGCGTCATATTCTTCCCCGCTTTCGACTGGGCCATCAGCGCAACCCACCCGGAACGCGAGGAACGCCTGCTCTACACCCAGGACCAGCTTATCGAGGAAGGCGTCTTCGACATCGAAGGCATTACCGAGTTCAAGCCGCTGGTGGCCGACCGGACCGCCGTGGAGCGGACCCATTTCTGTTTTCCGGACGTGGAAAGCGTGGCCACGCGCTCGCACATGATTTCCGCGGGCGGTGCCATACGCGCCGCCGACCTGGTGCTGACCGGAAAATGCGACAAGTCCTTTGCCCTGGTGCGTCCTCCCGGACACCACGCCATGAAGTGCGTGCACGGCTCGCGCGGCTTCTGCAACGTGAACAACGAAGCCATCATGATAGAGCACATCCGGGAAACGTACGGTCCCAAGCGCATCGCCATTGTGGACACGGACTGCCACCACGGCGACGGCACCCAGGACATCTACTGGAACGATCCGGACGTGCTGTTCATCTCCCTGCACCAGGACGGGCGCACGCTCTATCCCGGATCGGGCTTTCCCTACGAGCTGGGCGGGCCGGGAGCGCGCGGCAAAACCCTGAACCTCCCGCTGCCTCCGGGCACCTCGGACGAAGGGGTTCTGTACGCCATTGAAAACTTTGTTCTGCCCGTGCTGGAAGACTTCAAGCCCGATCTGGTCATCAACTCGGCAGGCCAGGACAACCACTTTACCGACCCCATCACCAACATGAGCGTAACAGCCAAGGGCTATGCCCGGCTGAACCAGCTGGTGAATCCGGATATCGCGGTGCTGGAGGGCGGCTATGCCATCCAGGGCGCACTGCCCTACGTGAACCTGGCCATTGTGCTGGCCATGGCAGGGCTGGACTATTCCCATGTGGCCGAGCCCGACCTGTCCAAGCCGGAGTTCAAGAAACGGCTGCGTCAGGACTCGCGCATCGACGGCTACGTGGAACAGCTGTGCCGGGAAATGCTCAAAATCTACTTTCATCCGCCCAAGGACGACACGCTGGACAAATCCGGCGGGTATTATGTGCGCGACAAGAGCATTTACTACGACACGGACGGCATTCAGGAATCGCAAAAGGAAAAACTCCGCGATTGCGGCAACTGCCCCGGCGTAAAGGTCATAGAAACCAGCTCCACGGCGGTGCCGCGCAGCCTGGGAATAGAAATTCCCATCAACGCGTGCCCGCACTGCCGCGACGAAGGCTACCGGGTGTTCGAGGATGCCCAGCTCAAGGGCGGGTACAGGTACGTGCAGCTTATCAACAGATTGGACAAGGACTACCAGCAGGTAGGTTTTTAATGTGACGTATCCAGCGCGCCACCAGAACTTGCACTGATATTTTCCAGTCTCACTTGCTCTGGCGGCTGCTGTTCTTCACACTTCCTCCGGTATTTTGCCATCAAACGGCCGGGAGACACCCCCTCCCGGCCGTAACCTTTCTGTAATAATCCCTGGCCTTTTTGCACCAAGTCATGTATCTGCGGTGGCGGTTTGTTGTTACATAGTGTTTGAAACATCTTCGCATATTCTATTTTTCATGAGGGGTGTCTGATGAAGAAACCGGCGCTGCTTGCGGCTCTGGCCGCTACTCTTCTACTCTGTCTGCTGTCCGTGCCCGCATTTTCCGCGGGTTTTGCCATGTATGAATTCAGCGCCAGGGGCAATGCCGTGGGCGGTGCCGTGGTGGCAAATCCCAAGGATGCCTCCACCATGGCCACCAACATTGCGGGAATGACGCAATTGGACGGCGGACATGTTTTGGCCGGTGCCACAATCATCCAGCCGCACCAGGACGTGGAAACCCCCGAAGGAGACTTCCGGGGCCAATCGCCCAACTGGGTTCCCCCGCACGCCTACTACACCCAACAGGTCACAGACCGCTTGTGGATGGGGCTGGGCGTCTTCACCCGCTACGGCCTGTCCGCCGAATTCGACCCGGAATGGCCGGGCCGCTACAATTCCTATTTCGCGCAGATCGTCAGTTCTTCCGTGGTGCCGGGCATAGCCTACAAGCTGACGGACACACTCTCTCTGGGCCTGGGCCTGGAAGCCATGTACTTTGATTTCAAGCAACAGAAGAAAGTACGCACCGCCCCCGGCGACGTGGACGGCACACTGCACGGCGACAGCCTGGGCGTGGGCTTCAACGTGTCTGCCCACTATCACCCCATCCAGCCGCTGCGCATCGGCCTTGCCTATCGCAGCCTTGTGGAGCAGCGGGTTACGGGCCGGGCTTCCTTCAACAATCCCGCGGGCCTGCCGCCCATCTTTTTTCAGGACACCGACGCATGGGGAACCATCCGCCTGCCCGACTCTGTCCAGGCCGGTGTTTCCTACGACATTCTGGACAACCTGACAGTGGAAGCCGACGTCATCTGGACGCGCTGGTCTTCCTACAGAAACCTCACCATCAACTACGACAAGGCCCTCATGCCCACCAACCCGGCCAGCACATCCACCATGTCCGAAAAGAACTACAAGGACGTGTTCCGCTACTGTCTGGGCGTGGAATACGGGGTTCTGCCCTGGCTGGACCTGCGCGCGGGCTATGTGTACGACGAATCCCCGGTGCGCGACTCGTACGCCGACTACCTTGTTCCGGCCAACGACCGCCAGATTTTCTCCCTGGGTACCGGCATCAAATACGACAACTGGAACTTTGACGTGTCGTACTCCTACCTGTGGATAATGGGCCGCGACGTGGACGCCCGCCCCGAAGACGGCGTGGTGGACTCCAATTTCAAGAACGGCGACGCGCATATGGTGGGTTTTAGCGTCGGCTACAAGTTCTAGGGGGCGGGGATGGTTGGAAACAGCCGATAGCGGCGTTGCTGCGGAAAATGAATCTCGCTCGAGTGCATAAGAGCACACGTCGCGACTTCATTTCCCTGGCGCCTGGCTCTCGACCATTTCCAAACATCCCGCGCAAGGCAGAGGTTGGGAAAGACAATAAGTCTCGGAACCCTTGCTAAGCTTAAGGGCAAAAAAGAAACAAAGGCTCGTGCCATTTCCAAACATCCCGCGCAAAGTGGAGGTTGGGAAAGACAATAAGTCTCGACACCCTTTGTACGCTTCAATAAAAGATAAAAAAACGGGCGTGGAACCAAATTCCACGCCCGTTTTGTTTTTGCAGGCCGCTCAAAAAGGTGCGAGAGCAAGGCGTGAGTCTTTCCCAGGTTCCGACGTGTACTCTTCTTGTACACGAGGGTTCTGGGAAAGATGAAACAACGAAGCTAACGTACTTTTTTCAACAACCTGCGTCAGGGCATCTTGGCCCGGCAGTGCCACTGCTTACTCTGTTGGCATCAATATCACCCAGCGCCAACCTTGTATGCAGACTCCTATAGAAAACATCGAGAGCAATTCGCCTAACTCATCTTTTTAAAAAGAATTTGTTACATGGCACGTTTTTTGTTAATTTATAGTAGAGAATGGGGGGAATAAAAAATGGTGTCGTTGCTTTTCCCTTCACAAGTCGACTTTGTGCAAGGACACACAGAAGACGGCGCAAGGTGAAGCATCAACAAGATGGATGAAACACAGGGGAAGAATGGTCATGAAAAAATGGTACAGATATTTGTGTTCAGCCATGTTGCTGGTTGCCGTTTCCATAGGGTTGTCCACTGTTGCCTGGGGATCTGGCGAACCTGCTCCGGGAAAATGTGAGAGTCTTGGTGCGCTTACAACCTACTGCTACTACTGCGAACCTGGTCATGAAAAATACCTGGGCAAAGTGGCTGTACTGGCAGAGTACGACGAGAGTCATAAAACATGCGCAAAGTTCACTACAGCAAAAAATGCTTGTGAAAACGCATTTGGAGACAGTAACATAGGATTTTACACGGTTTACTGGCTTGGTTTGTTTGAGAAGACCGCGACATTTGATAAAAGATGCGTAAATAAGGTTGGAAAACAGTAGCAGTCTCAAAGGCTGAGCTTTGACCAGCAAATTACGTTCTGAAGTATTTTTTTGTTTACAAATAATTATAGTGTCGTGTCTATGGTCTCAATACAGTATTCTTCCCTGCGAATAGCTCAGGAATGAAAGATCTGGAACTCTTGAATGGACTGCATCGTCAAAGTGAATGGCAGTGCACCCTACAAAAGCGACCAAGTGCCAAGCCTGGCACTCCCTCGGATTTCGCGACTATTTCCAATCCCATGAAACAAGTGTGCGCGGAACAGGCTTCCAAAGCTGCTCCCAAACAACCGCTTCGGCGGTTTTCTCCTTTCCATTCAGCGTGGTAACAAGCTCCAGCTTGTAGTTCATCCCGGCTACCACCTGGGCTTGCGCAACGGCGGCATCGCGTGGCTATGAATTTTCGTACTGCAGGTTCGTAGGCTTGTCTGTCCGCCAAAGCGCTGACAGGGAGGGGGATGCGTGGAAGGATGTAAGGCGTAAAATACCGTACTTTTTTTCACCCAAGACGAAGTTACTACCGCCAACTGCGCTTCACTAGGCCGCTCAAAAAGCGTGAATCTTTCCCAGGTTTCGACGTGTATTCTTATATACACGAGGGACCGTCTTCTTTTGCAGCAACGCCGCTAACGCACCTTTTTCAACAACCTGGAACCTACCGCAGGGCGTGAATCTTTCCCAGGTTCCGACGTGCATTCTTATATACACGAGGGTTCTGGGAATGATGAAACAACGAAGCTAACGTACTTTTTTCAGTGGCCTGCGTCAGGGCGTTCAAAAAGGTGTGGAAGCAAGGCGCCAGGCCTATTCAAGACGCGACGTGTACTCTTCTTGTACACGAGCGGTTTGAATAGACCGCAGCAACGCCGCTAACGCGCCTTTTTCAACGCCCTTCTACCTGCCGCAGGGCGTTCAAAAAGGTGTGGAAGCAAGGCGTGAGTCTTTCCCAGGTTCCGACGTGTACTCTTCTTGTACACGAGGGTTCTGGGAAAGATGAAACAACGCCGCTAACGCGCCTTTTTCAACGCCCTCTGTTGGGATTGTTCCATAAATGTTTCCAAATTCAACCGCATAGTCTGCGACGCTGTACCGTCGAACGGCAGGGTGATGACGGGGATGCCGTACTTGCGTCCCACTATGTCCAGCATTCCTGCGGCAATGGTGCCGGGCATGCAGCCGAACGGGACGGCGTTGATGATGCCGTGCACGCCATGTTCGGCCATTTCCACAGCCTTGCCCACGGAAAGCACGGCCTCGCCTTCGAAGGTATCGCGCAGGTAGGGCGCGGCCTTGTCCAGCAAGTCGCGGACGGGCGGCTCGTGCGCGGTTTGTGTACATGGGGCCATGAGGTCGGCAAATGCATGTTCCACCTTGCGCTGGTACAGTTCCTCCACCCACAGCCGGGCAATCTGCTTGTAGGCCCTGCGGTAGCGGGAACGGCGGCGGGACATGGCCCCCACGTAGTAGATCCATTCGCCTATCTGGGCCAGCCAGGCGCGTCCGCCCAGAGACTCGACCCGCCGGGCAATGTCCTGGTTGGAAAAAACATTCGAGCGCACGAATATTTCGCCCACAATGCCTATGAGCGGCCGGTGGCCGTTGTGCCGGGCCATGTTGGAAAAATCGGTGCGTGCCCGGTCCAGGGCCGATTTCACATCGCAGTCGGGCGAAGCCAGGGCCTCCATGATGGAACTGAGATGACGGGCATAGAGATGGTCGGCCATGCCCGGTTCGGCCTCGTAGGGGCGGTGCTCGTGCAGACATTTCACCAGCAGGTCCACGGCGGCCACGCCCTTCCAGGCGCGCTTGCTGAAGTCGCGGCCCAGAATGCCAAGGTCGCTGTAAAATTGCGCATCCTGCATGGGGGAGTAGAGCGGCACGTTCTGAAACCCGGCCTGATCCATGATCATGCGCTGGGCCACATTGTACTGGCCGAATCGGCACGGACCGGAACCATTGAAAATGGCAAAGGCGGAGCGGTCGGGATCAAAGCCCGGAGCCTGTGCCGCGTGCAGCATATCCGCGGTGGTCACGGCAAAGGGATAGCACTCCTTGCCCGAAACATACGGCGTGGCAGCCTGCATGGTTTCCGCCGTGGTCGGAGGAAGGGCCTCGGCGTGGCCTCCGCAGCCTTGGAACGCAGCAGCCAGGCTGGCGATCTGGTCGCACATGGGCGGCAGGTAGATGGTCCGCTTCCGGGCGCTGGAACCGTCCGCTATGTAGGCCTGGCGGGAATGGGACTCGCTGACCGCGGTATCTGCCGTGCGCGCCCTGTGCAGGCTGTCCAGAAAGGCCTCCACGCGGGTCACGGCCCCGGCGTCCGCGCTGTGTTCGTCTATTTCCAGACACAGGCTGGGCTTGTCCGCGAACTCCTCGTCCAGATAGCGCAGGATAAAGGAATCCGGACCGCAGGAAAAATTGCTGATGATCACCGGAAAGAGCCGGTCGTCCGCAGCCACGGTCCGGGCCGCCTGCAACAGACGCTGGCCCGAACGCCAATACATGTGCGGCCAGTCGTGATGCAGCTCGGCCTCACCCTTGGCGCCCGAAAGGGGCAGGAAATCCATGGGAATGGCCACCCGGCCCAGAGCCTCTATCTTGCGTGAAATATTCAGGTTCATGCCCCGGTCCAGGGCATTGTAGGCCCGGCCCATGACCACCAGGGCGGACTTTTCAGAGTCCAGGGTGTTCAGCACCTCCTGTCCCTTGTCCTGAAGCTTTTGCACATAGGCGAACTGCGCTTTTTCCGCCGCGCCCATGGCCCGGACCAGCTCCCGCCGGGAAACCCCGTAGGGACGCAGCGCAGCCAGAAGCTCGCGCGTAAAAAGGCCTCCTCCATGGCGCGTGGTCAGAGACGGGGCCACCACCTCGGCCTCGGGATGGATGGCCCGCACCTGATAGGGAAAACTCTGGGTGAGCGGGCAGGCCTGGCTGGCGGCAAAAGGAGAATCCGGCGCGGCCATGTTCACGAAACTGGGCAGAAAAATCCGGGTGACGCCATTGTCCAGCAGCGACTGCACATGGCCCAACGCGGCCTTGACCGGGAAACAGGTGTCGGAAAGGGTCGCGCCCGCCCCGGCAGTAATGATGCGCCGGTCCGTGGGGCCGGAAACCTGCACTTCAAAGCCCAGCTGCCACAGCAGGGTGGAAAACCAGGGCAGCATGTCGTGCAGAAAAAAGACCAGGGGCAGGCCCATGACTCCGCGTTTGCAGGGGCCGTTTTGTTTTGCCCAGTCCTGGTACGCGCAATGGACGGCCCGCAGCGCCTTGTCCCGAAAGGCGAACAGATCTTCTCCGGCCAGAGCGGGCTTCTTGCCACGCGTATCCACATCGTATTTTTCGCAGCGCCCGCCGTAGAACAGCGGCCTGTCATTGCCGTCGATAACAACCTTGTTGATCTCGCAGCAATTGTCGCAGCCCTTGCACACAAACGACGACATTGCATACGGTACATGGGCCAGATCAAAGCCCCGAAAGCTCGATGCACGACCGGGCACCACCGCGTCCCGCGCCATGAGGGCCATGCCGATGGCTCCGGTTACGTCGTGGTTGGGCGGCACGGTTACGGGCTTGCCCAGATAACGCTCAAAGGCCGCGGCAACGGCCTTGTTGAAGGCGGTGCCGCCCTGAAAAAATATGCGCTCGCCCACTTTGCGCCCGGCCACAACCCGGCCCATGTAGTTGGCGACAATGGAATAGGACAGCCCGGCCAGCACGTCGGGCAGCGAGGCGCCCCCGGCCAGCTCGGCCATGAGCGAGTTTTCCATGAACACGGTGCAGCGTTCGCCCAGATTGCGCGGTTCCCGGCCGGACAGGGCCAGAGACGAGAACTCGCCCTTGATGTCCACGCCCAGCTTTTCCGCCTGTTCCTCCAGGAACGATCCGGTCCCGGCGGCACAGGCCTTGTTCATCTCAAAGTCGGCAATAACGCCGTTTTCCAGACGGATGAATTTGGAATCCTGACCGCCGATCTCGAAAATGGTGTCCACGTCCGGGTCGATGAAGGCCGCGGCCA
This sequence comes from Desulfovibrio sp. 7SRBS1, assembly GCF_049723905.1. Classification (NCBI taxonomy): domain Bacteria; kingdom Pseudomonadati; phylum Thermodesulfobacteriota; class Desulfovibrionia; order Desulfovibrionales; family Desulfovibrionaceae; genus Desulfovibrio; species Desulfovibrio sp. 7SRBS1. The sequence continues at coordinate 2,519,616 of NZ_JBJKFD010000001.1, forward strand.
TGGCCTGGGCCGTAATCTCGTTGCGCACCACGTCCGCGCCCACAAAGTCGCCTATCATGTAGCGGCCCGAACCGGTGGTGCCCACGCCCAGCACGGGCGGATCACCCAATGCGGCCATTTCCCGGCCAATTTCGTCCAGCCCGGTACGCACGGCCTCTATGGGACGGGAGGCGGTGCGCAGATAGCGCTTGGCCAGCAGATTGCCCTGCGCATCGATGACCGCCAGATTGGTGGATATGGAGCCCACATCAATGCCCATGTACACGCCGGAAATATTGTCCCCCACAGCACCCAAAACAGGCGGTGTGGACACGGGCGACGCAGACTGGGCCGGGACGTGGCGGGCCTGCATGTCCGCGGGCACCGGCCCCAAAGGTGGATGGAACGATGTGCAGGAGGTGTGCGCGACGTTGTGTGCATTATCCAGCAGGGAAATATCCAGCGGGGCCTCGGCACGTTCTGCGGAGTGGCCGGCCTGATAAATCAAGGCAGCCCCCACGGCACCCACCTGGACCGCTCTTTCCGGCACCAGCAGAGTGGCCGGAATGTCCGATTCTTCCGAAATATCCGGGGTCGCACTTGCACTGCTTTCCAGGCCGAACTCCTCGGCCATGGCCCGGACCACCCCGGCATTGCGGGAAACCCCGCCCAAAAAGGCCACACCGGGCTGCATGGGCCGGTTGCGCACCACGCTTCCCTTGTAATTGCGGGCCACTGCCCGGCACAGCCCGGCGGCAATGTCGCCAACGGGCGTGGCAATCTGCTGCAGATGGATCATGTCCGACTTGGCAAAAACACTGCACCGCCCCGCAATGTAGGGCGGCGTGTCGCAGGCTCCGGCCTGCCGGGAAAATTCCTCGATATCCAGCCCCATGCGCTCGGCCTGCTGGTCCAGAAACGACCCGGTGCCCGCGGCGCAGACCGAGTTGAGGGCAAAGTCCTGCACCAACCCGTCGGCCACGGAAATATATTTGCAATCCTCGCCGCCAATCTCAATGACCGTGCGGACCTGCGGACAGACAAGAGCGCAGCCGCGCGCCAAGGCGGTTATTTCATTGATATGGGGAAGGTGAAGCAGGTCGGCCAGGCGGCGCCCGGTGGAACCGGTGCAGACAAGACGCAGCCCGGGGAATTGTTCTGCAAGAGGAAGCAAAAGCGACCGGGCGCAGTCGGCCACCCGCCCGTTGTGCCTGCGGTAGTCCGTATGAAGAATGTGTCCGTCAGAGTCGAGGACGGCCAGCTTGAGGCTGACGGCCCCGCCGTCAATACCGGCAAAGAACGACAAAAAACGCCTCCGGTCCTTGGGTACCATGTGGAAAAGCCCGGAACGGATGTAGCGTAACAGACGTCGCAAAACGCCATGCTTCCCACTCCGATACTTTTAACAATCGCCAGTAGGGAAGCAATATCGCGATATGCAAGACAACTCAATGTACGTAGCTACCGCAAAATGCCGCATACGGCCATTGCGAAGCGCTGCTGCGGAACCATTCCACCGTCCCGCAGCCGTACAACAACGAACGTTTTAAAAAAACTCATTCAACCGAATCGCTCCGAACCAGCCGGAACATCTTTGTAAAAGCAGTACCCCACCCGCCTTGCGCACTCCATGCATTACTTTTTCTTTCTCTTTTCCCACAATTTCATATCACGCATCTTGTTGCGGCGTTCGCGGGCAAGGCCTTTGGCTACCAGGGAAAGGGTCTTCTTGTACCCGTACTTTTCCTTGTACTCCTTGGGCGTAAGACCGTGCGTCGCCAGGTGGCGTTTGGTAAGAATCTTGAACTTCTTACCACACTCCAGACAGGTAACGGACTTTTCCCGTATGGCCTTCAGGGGATCTGCAACAAGTGGATGCGGCTCTTCCTCTTCAGATACTTCTACGCCTTCCGAAACTTTTTTGATGCCTTCCGAAAGACTGCGAAGCATGTTGACGATCTCTTCTTCCGTCATATGACGAACACTCGCCTGTGCCTTCACAATGCCCAGAGCTTCCTTGAGATGTGGTTCCATACCTGTTGTTTCCTCCTTAAGTAAGACACCATCAATGCATGTCACTTTACACCGTTACTATAAATAGAATATTTAGATCAAGTTATTTTAATTAAAAATACAAACTCTATTTCTAGTATATACGCCATGCTCAATTTAGATGGCACGTCCATCCAGGGTAGTACATGATTTATTCAGGATGAATAGCGTATCAGAATGGTAGGAAAGACAAACAACGGCAACCTGCAATGCAAGAAACCACCTTGCTTTTCAAAGAAAAGCACCTGGCAGGATATTGAAAAATTAAAATGGCAAAACTGTGCAACTATAGCGAAGAATCAGAGGAAAAGCTTTTATAAAAGCAAAGGGGAAGGAAGCGGATGGGGAGAAATTCTTATTCGTAAGGTGTGCGATAGAATTTTGGTTCCTGAATTGACTTGCGGCGCTTGTCTCTGCGGTCCAGAAAACGCATAAACTTCTTGCTCACATCCAGGTCGGGATTGATATCCAGGGACTTGCGCAAAAAAATACGGGCACTGGCCACGTCGCCCTTGTCGAAGCAGGCCCGGGCCATGTTGTGAAAAAGGTTTTCGTCGTCGTTCACCAGCTTGGCGGCACGGCGGTAAAAATCCAGGGCCCTGCCCGACTGCCCATTCTTGCGCAGGCTGATGCCGCAGGTGTTGAACAGATGCTTGTGCTCCGCCTGGAAAGGGGCCTCCAGGTGCAGGATGCGCTCGAACACTTTGGCCGCCTTGTCCTTCTGCCCCTGTTCCAACAGGGCCAGACCGTGCTTGAAGCTGGCCAGGATGTTGCTTTCATTGACTTCCTGGGCAGACTCGCCCCGCGTCATGGCCAGGGCAAGATAGCTGTCCGCGTCGGATTCCTTGCCAGCCAGCGACTGGACAAAGAACTCCGGTTCCGGCTCGAACTTTACGGAAAAATCCTCGCGCGAAATCACATGCGCCTTGCCCACGGGCACCAGCGTATTGCTGAGCTTCTGCACTTCCATTCGCCCGTCGGGAAGTTCGGCCGCACTGAAGTAGGTCTTCACCGAGGTACCGCTTTCGCCTCGGACTTTGGCGGAAAAAATGCCTTTGTTCGTCTGCACCAAGATCACCTCGCGTAGTCCTCTTGTATGACATTTAAGGACATTTGCAAATACCGTCCGCGAAAACGCGGTTCCCGCAAGGAAAAACGCCGCGCGGCAAAAAAGGCCGAGATGAGTACCACGCCCAGGTTGTTGCAATATACAAGCCCCATGGTAAGGCCGCCGACCAGACACAGCAGACAGAGCGCCCGAAGTGCCCGGCCCGCGCGGCCCATCCCCCGTGAGGGCACGCACAGCAGCCAGCCCGCTGCTCCGGCAGCCAGAACCGCCGCAAGCAGGCCCGCTGCAAGCAGTCCCGCCGCAATCAGGCCCCATGTAGCGCCCATCCGCAGCCAAAAGGCGTGCAGATTGAAAGGATGCACGCCTGCCAGCCCCCACTGCCGGGCCTGTGCAGACCACAAAAAGGAAAGTGGGGCCGGCACGCCAAACGGCAGTTCACTGCCCGGCCAAAAACCGGCCACGGCCTGCCATGGCGCACTCAGGACAAATTCTCCCGCCGTATGCCACATCCAGAACCTGTCCAGCGCTTCCAATGCTCCCAACAGACCGCGCACCTGAAAGGACAGCCACACTCCGGCCAAACCGAGGAAGAGCAGGCAGACCTTGCGCACCACGCCATAGGGGCCGAAACAGATGAGTACGCCCGTTGCCGCCAGCACCGAGGTCCGGGAAAAGGTCACCAGTATCCCCAGCGCCATCAGCCGAAGAAAGCCCCTGTGCTCCCGCCCCAGCCCAAAGCAGAGACAGATGACCATGAGCATACCGTCGTAGTTTATCTCGCCCGAGCCCACGGGCCGCTCCACCTGTCCGGTCAGAAACCAGGTGACACAAAACTCGGCCAGCACCAGCAGGGCAAGCCCGGCCCCGCATTTTCTGAACCGTGCGGCCGAAGGTACGCCAAAGGCGGCCATCCCCCCTACCGCGGCAAGCACATACAAAAGAGGCTTCAGCTCCATGGCCCAGGCCACGGAATTGAAGCCCGGCAAGCCCACGGGCCAGGCAAAACGAAAGGCAACAAGGCCGCACAGCCCGAAGCACAGCGCCGTCCTCAAAAACAGGCGGCGCTCCTCTGCGCGGGGCAGCCTGCGCAACAGCAGGCAGCCAACAGCCACCGCACCCCACAGCAGCAACGCCCCGTCTATCCAGTTGCGGGGCGGCTGTGCTCCCACAGCCCGGCCCAAAAGCATGGATGCGGGAAAAATCCAGCAGCAAAGGTATAATGGGAAATCGGCCCATAAAGACAAATCAACGCGCATCAGCCAGCCTCGGAAGAGGAGCAAAGCCCCGGCAACACTATTTTACAGCGGGCTCAAATCATACTATCCTTTATATCAACTGGGAAATAGCAGTTTCCAGCCCGAGATTTCGGGGACCGCTCATTGCATAAACTCCCGCACACGCACCGGAGAAAGACGCGTATGGCCGACGCAACGCAAGATACACTGTGGTTCAAGGATGCCATTATTTATGAAGTCCACGTCAAATGCTTCTTCGATTCCAACGGAGACGGCATAGGCGATTTCAAGGGACTGACCCAAAAACTCGATTACCTGCAGGAACTCGGAGTAACCGCCATCTGGCTGCTGCCGTTCTATCCGTCCCCGCTCAAGGACGACGGCTACGACATTGCCGACCCCATAGATGTGAACCCGGACTACGGCACGGTGGCAGACTTCAGGAAATTCCTGCGCGAAGCCCACAAGCGCGGCCTCAAGGTCATCACCGAACTGGTCCTGAACCACACCTCGGACCAGCACGCCTGGTTCCAGCGGGCCCGCCACGCCGCCCCTGGTTCGCGCCACCGCAACTACTACGTGTGGAGCGATACACCGGAAAAATACCGCGAAACACGTATCATCTTCAAGGATTTCGAGACCTCCAACTGGTCCTGGGACCCTGTTGCCAAGGCCTATTTCTGGCATCGTTTTTACAGCCACCAGCCCGACCTCAATTTCGACAGCCCGGACGTGCGCCGCGAAGTCGTCAAGATTCTGGATTTCTGGCTGAAAATGGGCGTGGACGGCCTGCGCCTGGACGCCATCCCCTATTTGTTCGAACGCGAAGGCACCAACTGCGAAAACCTGCCGGAAACCTACGATTTTCTGCGCAAGCTGCGCTCCCATGTGGATGAAAAATACAAGGACCGGATGCTCCTTGCCGAGGCCAACCAATGGCCCGAAGACGCCGTCGCCTACTTTGGCACGGGCGACATGTGCCACATGGCCTTTCACTTTCCGCTCATGCCGCGCATGTTCATGTCCCTGCAGATGGAGGACCGCTTCCCCATCATCGATATTCTGGACCAGACGCCGAACATACCGGAAAATTCGCAGTGGGCCCTGTTTTTGCGCAACCACGACGAACTGACCCTGGAAATGGTGACGGACGAGGAGCGCGACTACATGTACCGCATGTATGCCCGCGACCCGCGCGCCCGCATCAACCTGGGCATCCGGCGCAGGCTGGCCCCGCTGCTGGACAACGACCGCCGCAAGATAGAACTGATGAACGTGCTGCTTATGACCATGCCCGGCTCCGTGGTGCTCTACTACGGCGACGAACTCGGCATGGGCGACAACTACTATCTGGGCGACCGCGACGGCGTGCGCACCCCCATGCAGTGGTCGGCGGACCGCAATGCCGGATTTTCCAAGGCCAACCCCCAGCGCCTCTTCCTGCCGGTCATCATAGACCCGGAATACCACTACGAATCCATCAACGTGGAAAACCAGGAACGCAACCGCTCGTCCCTGTTGTGGTGGATGAAGCAGTTCATTGCCATGCGCAAGCGCTACAAGGCCTTTGGCAGAGGTTCCCTGGAATTCATCATGCCGGAAAATCCCAAAGTGCTGGCCTATTTGCGCCGCTTTCAGGAAACCGACGGCGGCGGGGGCGGGGGCGAGAGCAATGCCACGGACGAATGCCTGCTGGTGGTGGTCAACCTGTCGCGCTACCCCCAGGCCGCAAGCCTCAACCTCAGCGGCTTTGCCGGACGCCGTCCCGTGGAGGTCTTCAGCCGCAACTATTTCCCCACCATCGGGCAGGAGGCGGTCAACATCACCCTCAACGCGCACGGCTACTACCTCTTTTCCCTGGAGCCCTCGGAAACCGACGCGGAACTCTCCCCGGACAAGCCCACCATGTGCAGCGACCTGGGCAACGGCGACTTTCTCGATTCCGGAGCCAAGGAAACCCTGCAGGCCCATGCCCTGCCCGCCTATCTCAAGCGGCGCAAGCTGCTGGGCATGTACGGACGCAAATTCAGCTCCATGGAAATTCTGGAAGCCCTGCCCCTGGGCATTCCCGGGCGTCCCACCTGGCTGCTCATCACCAGCGCCGCATTTCTGGAACGCTCGCCCCTTACGGCCAACCTGCTGGTCTCCTTCGCCTTTGACGCCGACGCCCAGGCAATCCTGGCCAAGTCCCCGCAGGACGTCATCTGCACCTTTGAACACGAAGGCCGCACCGGAATCATCTTTGAGGGCATCCACCCGGACGGTTCCTGCCAGCCCATTTTGAACCTGCTCACCCGCAGGCAGAGCATTCAGGGACGCCACGGCGAAATACAGACCACCCCCACAAAGGCGGCCCGCAACGCCGTATGCGAAGCTGGCGACCTGCAGACCTCGCGCTTCATGAGCCGACGCATCAACACCAACCTGCGCATGGGCTCGGAGTATTTTCTCAAGATATTCCGCCTGGCCGAAGACGGCATGAACCCGGACCTGGAAATAGGCCGCTACCTCACGGAAAAGCTGGGGTACGAGCATACCCCGGCCTGTCTGGGCGCATTGCAGTATGTCCGCGGCGACAACGAACCCGTCATCGCCGGGGTGATGAAGCGGTATGTGCACTGCGAATCCGACGCCCACTCCCATTGTCTGGACGCGGCCGACCGGTTCTTTGAACGGGTCCGCGCGGCCCGGCTGGACTTCAAGTCCGCCCCGGCCATTCCCGCCTCGCCCAGCCTTGCCAGCAGGCTGGAACTGAACAAGGACCTGCGCGACCTGCTGGGACAATCCAGCCTGGAACAGTTCCGCCGCATGGGCAGGCGCACTGCCGAGCTGCACATGGCCCTCAGCCGCCCCAGCAGCAACCCGGACTTTGCCCCGGAACCCTTTACCATGCTTTACCAACGCTCGGTCTTCCAGACCATGCAGAGCAATGCCAAGCGCATGATCGAAAAACTGCGCAAGGCCGTGGAAGGGTCCTCCCCCCTGGTCCGCTCGGACATACAACCGCCTTCACTTCCCGCCGATCTGGCCGTACGGGCACAAGGAGTGGTGCAGGCCAGGGAAAACGCCCTGAGCCATTTCCAGCACTTTTACAGAAACAAGATAGACTGCCTGAAGATACGCATCCACGGCGATTTCCATCTTGGTCACCTGCTGTACACAGGCAAGGACTATATTGTGATCGATTTCGAGGGAAAGCCGGAAAAGCCCCTGTCGCAGCGGCGCATCAAGCGCTCGCCCTTCCGCGACGTGGCCGACATGCAGCGTTCCCTGTGCCAGACCGTGCACGATGCACTCAGGCAGCGGCCCCTGCGGCCCGACGATTTGAAGGCCCTGGAACCGTGGAGCGACTTCTGGCATTCCTGCGCGTTCGGCGCCTTCCTTTCCGCCTACCTGGAAACGGCAAAGGATGCCCCGTTCCTGCCCGAGAAGTTTGACAACATGGCAATAATGCTGGACGCCTACATTCTGGAAAAGGCATTCTTGGAAATTGGACGCTCCCTGGATGACCAGGGGGATATCGCCCCGGCCCTGGCCACCATAGAACGCATACTCGACCTGCCCGTGCCTCCCGCACAGCCGGACCGCGGGCACTCTTCCACCGAACGTTGAACAGGCCTTTGCAAGATGACAACAGAACGTAAAACAGAGCTGACCGAACATCTGCGCCTGCCCGTGCCCGGCGCACACTTTGAAGACAACGGCTGCCGGTTCACCGTATGGGCGCCGAAGTGCAAAAAGGTATCCCTGTTTCTTCCCTCGCGGCAGAGCAGCCTGCCCATGGAGCAGCTGGACCACGGATACTTCAGCCTGCTGGTGCCCGACCTGCCACCCGGCACCAACTACCTGTACGAACTGCCGGGCGGCAAACAGCTGCCCGACCCGGCTTCCCATTTCCAGCCCCAAGGTGTGTTCGGCCCCTCCTGCGTGGTGAACCACACCGCCTATGGCTGGAACGACTGTGGCTCGCCCGGTGTGCGGCTGTCCAAGGCAGCCATCTACGAGATGCACATCGGCACTTTTACCCCGGAAGGGACCTTTGAGGCAGCCGCGGACAAGCTGGAAGAGCTGGCCGATATGGGCATCACCTGCGTGGAACTCATGCCCCTGGCCCAGTTTTCCGGCAGCCGCAACTGGGGCTACGACGGGGTTTTTCCCTTTGCCGTGCACAACACCTACGGCGGCCCCCACGGCCTGAAGTATTTTGTGGATACGGCGCACTGTACCGGCCTTTCCGTGGTGCTGGACGTGGTTTACAACCACATAGGCCCGGAAGGGAACGTACTGCACCACTACGGCCACTATTTCACGGACAGCTACGCCACGCCCTGGGGGCAGGCCCTCAACTTCGATGGTCCCCATTCCGACCCGGTCCGCGCCTTTTTTCTGGCCAACGCGCACCACTGGTTCACAAACTACCACATCGACGGACTGCGCCTGGACGCGGTGCAGGAAATGTACGACACCAGTTGCCGCCCCATCCTGTCCTGCCTTACGGAAATGGTCTCCAAGCTGGGAACGCGGATGTGCAAGGAACTCTGCATGATAGCGGAATCCGATGCCAACGACGCCCGCATCGTACTGCCGCGCGAACAGGGCGGCACGGGCATGCAGGCCCAGTGGAGCGACGACTTCCACCACGCCATGCACGCGGCCCTGACCCACGAGACCTACGGCTATTACAAGGATTTCAATTGCCTGGACCATGTGGCGGCCAGCCTGAGCCAGGGATTTTCCTACACGGGCCAGTACTCGCGCTACTGGAAGCGCGCCCGCGGAACTGCGGCCCACGGCCTTGCGCCGTCATCCTTTGTGGCCTGCATCCAGAACCACGACCAGATAGGCAACCGGCCGCGGGGCGAAAGGCTGGACAGCCTGGTTTCGTTCGAAGCGCGCAAGCTGGCCGCGGCCTGCCTGCTGCTGGGCCAGCACACCCCCATGATCTTCATGGGGGAGGAATACGCGGAAAACAATCCGTTCTGTTTTTTTGTGAATTTTCACAACCCGGCCCTGAACCAGGCGGTGCGCAAGGGACGGCAAAAGGAATTGCGCAACTTCCGCTGGCGCGACACCCCGCCCGCCCCGGACGACGAGGCAACCTTCAAGGCCTGTGTTCTGGATTGGAACAAACGCGACCAGGGCCACCACAAGCAGATGCTGGCCATGTACACCAAGCTGCTGGAAATGCGGGCCGCCAGCTTTCCCGAGGACGACGCCCGGGTCTGGAACAGCTACGTCTGCCTGGACCAGGACAAGAAAGTCCTGGCCCTGCGGCGCACCTGCCACACCAAGGAAGTTGTGACCCTTTTTCATTTTTCCGCACGTACGGTAAACTATTCCTTTGAGTGCCACTTTGCCCGGCACGGTTTTCACGTCCTGTTCGATACCGGGGCGCGGGAATTCGGCGGCGCAGGCCACGGGCCGGTCTTTCCGGAAGACGGAACCGTCCGCCTGACGCCCTGGCAGGTGTTGGTGCTCAAGGCCAAATAAGGCTGTTGCAAACGCCGCAAGAACGGCGCTGCCTGGAAAAACTCCCCCTCGCACAGCACCTTTTGTGCGTCGGCCTTGCTTTTTCTTGCGCCTGACTTGGTTTTCCGGGGCCGGACTCTGGTTTTCTTGGGGCGGGCCCTTGCACCTTTTCGACCAGCCTGCCAGATTAAAAATGTAATCCATACGCACCGCTTTTTGGCGGCAAACATATTCGGGAGGCATTATGCGGAGACGTGGCAGCGGAGTGCTTTTGCACATCACCAGCCTGCCGGGCGATTTCGGCACAGGCGATTTCGGCCCCGGCGCATACAGGTTCGCAGATTTTCTGGAGGCCGCCGGGCAAAGCGTCTGGCAAATCCTGCCCATGGGCCCCACCTCCCCGGCCATTGGCAACTCGCCCTACTCCAGTTCCTCCGCCTATGCGGGCAACCGGCTGTTCATCAGCCCGGACAAACTCGCACGCGACGGGTTCATCCACGAAAGCGACATTGGCCCGCGCCTTGCCGACAGTGCGCACACGGCCAACTACGAAGCCGCGGAACAGGCCAAGGAGAGAGTGCTGCGCGCCGCCTTCGGCCACAGGGAAAACCGGCTGGACAGCGATCCTGGGTTTCAGGGCTTTTGCCGGAAAAACGCCTATTGGCTGGACGATTTCGCCCTGTTCACGGTCATCAAGAACCGCTTCCACGGCCAGGTATGGGACCAATGGCCCGCCGAACTGCGCGACCGCCATCACGACGCCCTGCACCGCGTTACCGGGGAGATGCATACCGAGCTGAACTACATCAAGTTTGTGCAGTATCTTTTCAATGTGCAGTGGAACGACCTCAAGACCTATTGCAACGAACGCCGCATCCAGATGGTGGGCGACGCCCCCATCTACGTCACCTTCGACTCGGCCGACGTGTGGGCCAACCCGCAGTATTTCAAGCTGGACCACAACAAGCACCCACGGGCCGTGGCCGGAGTGCCGCCCGACTATTTTAGCGAAACAGGCCAGTTGTGGGGAAATCCGGTCTTTGACTGGGACGCGCTGAAGCGCGACAACTACAACTGGTGGGTACGGCGCGTGGGCCGCAACATCGAACTCTACGACATGATCCGCATCGACCACTTCCGGGGCTTTGCCGGGTACTGGGAAATTCCCTACGGTGAAAAGACCGCCATCAACGGCCAATGGGTCGAGGCTCCGGGCATGGAGTTCTTCGACGCCCTGGCCGCGCGCTTCGCCTCCCTGCCCATCATTGCCGAGGATCTGGGCGTCATTACCCCGGACGTGCGCGAACTGCGCGACACCTTCAACCTGCCGGGCATGAAGATCGTCCAGTTCTCCTTTGGCAACGGCATCGGCAAAAACGTGGACGCCCTGCACAACCACGTGCCCAATTGCGTGGCCTACACCGGAACCCACGACAACAACACCACGCGCGGCTGGTTCAAGGCCGAAACCACGGCACAGGACCGTGAACGGCTGGCCGAGTATCTGGGGCTGGACCCCACCGAGGACAACATCGCCTGGTCCCTGGTACGGCTCACCATGTCCTCGTGCGCCCATCTGGCGGTTTTTCCCATGCAGGATCTTCTGGGCCTGGACGAGACAGCCCGTATGAACACACCCTCCATAGCCAACGGCAACTGGTGCTGGCGGGTTGCGCCCCACCAACTGGACGGCACGCTGGAAAAGAAGCTCAGGGAGCTGACCCTTTTATTCGGCAGAATTTAGTGTATACCTACAAAACGTCTCCACTCCATACACTATTATAACTGCCCCGGGATGGTATTTTTGCTACCCTTGTCTCAACGTATAGGGGTTTTCCAGCTCTCGGAGGAAGCATGAAGGTCCTGCGTGCATCACGGATGGACCGCTGCATAGGCTGCCATTCGTGTTCGCTGGCATGCGCCCGGCTTGTGCACAAAAAACTCTCCTGGAGCAGTGCGGGCATCCGCATCCGGTCCAGCGGCGGCATCACCACGGGCTATGAAGCACGGCTCTGCCTGGCCTGCGACCCTGCGCCGTGCGCCATTGCCTGTCCCACCGAGGCGCTCACCAACCGCAAGGAGGGGGGCGTCAAAGTCAAAAAGGATCTCTGCATCCGCTGCGGCAAATGCATTGCCGCCTGCCCCGTGGACGCCATTGCCGAAGACGAACTGGGAAATATCTTCGTATGCATCCATTGCGGACGGTGCGTGCAGTTTTGCCCGCACGGCTGCCTGGAACTTATAAAAAAGCACCCCCATGTCTGCCAGCAGGGCACCTGCCTTCCGGACATGGCCGAACCACCGACTGCACAGCCCACCGCCCCAGAGGTGGAAGAAGCAGGAGAGGCGGACAATGGCTGACAGACCGTTCCGCGTTCTCAGAATCCGCCTGGAATCGGGCAAAGCCGATGTGCTCAACTTCGGCAGCGTCAATGAATGCATAGGCGGCAGTGGACTGGCCGCAGCCCTGTACAACGAATTCGGACTACCCGACGCCCCCTACGATCACCCGGACCAGCCCCTCATTTTCGCCATAGGCCCGCTTACCGGGTATTTTCCGCTTATGAGCAAGGTGGTCTGCGGCTTCAAATCCCCCTATCACCAGCAATACGCGGAATCGCATGCCGGAGGCCGCATGGCCCTTGCCATGCGCTTTACCGGGTACGAGGCCGTGGTCTTCACCGGCCGCGCCCCCCATCCTTCCGCCGTATGCGTCACCAGCCGGGGGTTCGAGATAAAGGACGCGACCTTCCTGTGGGGGGCCAGCGCGCTTACGGCTGGCCGCATCCTGCGCCGCACCTTTCCGGGTGGTTCGGGCCACCGGAGCACTCTGCGCATAGGCCCTGCCGGAGAAACAGGTTCGGGCTACGCCTGCATCAACGTGGACACCTTCCGCCACTTCGGGCGGCTTGGCTCGGGCACGGTGATGGGGTGCAAGAATCTCAAGGGCATCGTCATCCATGGCGATGCCGACATGGCCCTGCCCAAGGACGACACGAGCTACAACAAACTTTTCCGCAAGGTCTACGAGGACATGACCGCCACGGACATGATGCGCAAGTACCACAACCTGGGAACGCCCATTAACGTGGTCCCGCTCAACGAGCTCAAATCCCTGCCCCTGGAAAACCTGCAAAAGACCACGGACCCCAGGGCCGCGAACATCTCCGGCGAAACCTTTGCCAAAGACCTGCTGCTGCGCAACGCGGCCTGTTCCGGCTGCCCCGTGGGCTGCATCCACCTGGGCATGCTGCGCCGCCAGTTCCAGGACGACCACCGCTTCATGTATAAACAGGTCACCTACGACCACGAGCCCATCTTTGCCATGGGCGCCATGCTCGGCGTGTACGACGGCGGCGACGTGCTGCTGCTCCTCGATGAAGTGGAAAAACAGGGGCTGGACTGCATGAGCGCGGGCGTGGCCCTGGCCTGGGCCACCGAAGCCATGGAAAAGGGTGTCCTTTCCGAGAAAGAAACCCAGCTTCCCCTGGCCTTTGGCAGTACCGAGGCCTACCGCAAGGCCGTCTGGCACCTGGGCCACGCATCCAACGACTTTTACAAGGCCCTGGCCCAGGGGGCCATGCATGCGGCAGACATCTACGGCGGAGGCGACTACGCCTGCGTTCTTGGTCAGGAAATGGCCGGATACGCCACTGGCGAAGTGTTCTGGGTGGCCCAGGGGATGGGCTTCCGCCATTCGCACCTGGACTCGGGCGGCTATTCCTACGACCAGAAGCACAAGGAACATGACGTGGAAAAGGCCGTGACCTTCATGGTGGAAGACGAGCAGGCCCGCTGTCTGCTGACCAGCCTGGTCTCCTGCCTCTTTGCCCGCGGCGTGTACAGCGAGGAGCTTATCGGCGAGTGCCTGCAAAGCGTCGGCCTGGACGAGCTGGCCGGGACCATGGGCCAAGCTTCGGCCAGGGTGCAGCAGATGCGCTGGAACCTGCGCGCCCGCACAGGCTACGACCCACGCAAGGCACGCATCCCCAAGCGCTTCATGGAGGTTGTCACCTGGAAGGGGCCGCAGAGCCAGGAATACCTCGACGCCCTCAAGCAGCGCTATGCCGAGGAAATCATGCGCATGGCGGGATAGCCACCCTGCCCCCATACAACAAAAAACGCCGCGCCATGGAAAGTCCAAGGTGCGGCGTTTGCTCTGCTTTTAAGAAAGACTCAGTCCCCGGAATACGCGGACCGCAGCCCCTTGTAGACAATGCGTCCCTTGTCCAGCACCAAAAGCCGGTCGAATTCCGGAGGGAACTCGTCCTGATGGTGGGTTACGTAGACCAGGGTGTAGCCAGCGCGGGAAAGTTCGCTCAACAGGGCCCGGATGTCCCGGCGTGAGGCAGGGTCCAGCCCGGAAAGCGGCTCGTCCAGCAACAGCAGCCGGTTGCCGGACACCAGGGCCCGGGCAATGAAGGCCCGGCGCAACTGGCCGTACGAAAGCGAGTACATGGAGCGCGAGGCCAGTTCTTCCAGCCCCATGGAATGCAGAATGTCGGTTACCGCCTGATGCTGCTCCTCGCTGGCCTCTTCGTACAGACCGATGCTGCTGAAAAAGCCGGAAAGCACCAGTTCGTGCACGGTCAGGTCGTACTCGTAAAGCGACTGCAGCCGGTCCGAGACCAGACCTATCTTCCGCCGCACGTCGACCACGTTGGGCAGCCCTTCCTGCTCGAACCACCGCACCTCCCCGCCCAGATGAACGGGCAGCTCGGCGCACAGCACTCGCAGCAAGCTTGATTTGCCTGCTCCGTTGCGGCCGACCACGGCCCAGCATTCGCCATCGCGGATTTCCCAGTTGATGTTTTCCAGGATGCGGGTGCCTTCCAACACCACATCCGCATTGGTCAGCCGGACCAGACAGTCGCCACCCGGTGCTCCGGCCGTTTCCGGCGTTGTCGGCGTTGTCGGGGACTCTGAAAAAGGTTTGGGGAATTCCGCCAGACGGACAGAAGGGACGTCCGCTGTGGTCTGGGAAAATAGTTCCTTGCCTATCCGCTCGCGCAGTTCGCCCGCATCTCCGCCACAGACCATTTCGCCGTCGCGCAGCAGCATGGATTTGCCCACCACGGCGGGCACCTGGTCCAGGCGGTGGGCCGCACAGACAATGGTGGTCATGGACGCGGCCCGCTCTATGGCGGCCAGCATGCCGGGCACGGCAGCGGCGTCCAGCCCTTCCATGCATTCGTCCAATACCAGCACGTCGGGGCGCACCACCAGGGCACGCGCCAGCAGAACCGTGCGCAGCTCGCCCGTGGACATGCGGCAGAGCGCGCACCCGGCCAGCCAGGACGCGCCCAGCTCGTCCAGCAGCTCTTCCGCCGCCCGGATCTGTGCGGGCGTGGGTTTCTCGTACAGCAGCTGGGTATCGAAAAATCCGGCCAGAATCACTTCCAGCCCGTTCACCTTCCAGGCCTGGCGCATATAGCGGGAGTGCAGTTCCGGCGAAACAAAGCCGATGCGCTGGCGCAGTCCCAGCGGAGAACCGACCGGTTCGCCGTCCAGGCAATAGGTGCGTTTTCCGCCCAAATCGGGAGGCATGTCGCCGCGCAACACGCGCAGAAACGTCGACTTGCCTGCACCGTTGCAGCCGAAAACACCCCAGTGCTCGCCACGGCGCAAGGCCCAGTCCAGGCCGCGCAAAAGCTGTTTTCCTCCGCGCGTGACCGTAACGTTTTCCAATTGAATCAACGGGTTACCTTGGGTTCCCGAAGCGGAACAGGATGAATTGCTCGGTTTCATGCCCCCCCACTACACCCACCCGGCCTATCAGACAAGCAGACTCAAAAGAGCTTGCCACAATAAACCAAGAGCTGGCGCGGGATAACGCGGGTGCTGACATTTGCCCAGAAAACGCTATACTGTCTTTCATAGCGACCATAAATAAAAGCTACTATCTAGGAGATATTGCCAAAGATGATGAAACTTCCCATGCCTACCGATCTTGCCGATCCCGAGGTTCCGATCAATGCAGAAGTCGTTCTGAAAAAACGCTACCTGCGCAAAGACAAGAGCGGGGCTCCCAAGGAAACCCTCAAGGAAATGTACTGGCGCGTGGCTTCCGCCATTGCCGCCGAAGAAAAAAAATACAAGGACTCTTCCTGCACGGCAAAGGACCTGGCCAGGGACTTCTACGACCTGATGATCCAGGGCCGCTTTCTGCCCAACTCGCCCACCCTTATGAACGCGGGCACCGACCTGGGACAGCTTGCCGCCTGCTTCGTACTGCCCGTGGAAGACTCCATGGACGGAATTTTCGACGCCGTGAAAAACGCCGCCATCATCCATAAATCCGGCGGCGGAACGGGCTTCTCCTTTTCCCGGCTGCGTCCCGAAGGCTCCCGCGTCGGCTCCACGGGCGGTGTGGCTTCCGGCCCCATCTCCTTTATGAAGATCTTCAATACCGCCACCGAGCAGGTCAAACAGGGCGGTACCCGGCGCGGTGCGAACATGGGCATTCTGCGGGTGGACCACCCCGACATCCTCAAGTTCGTCAGCGCCAAGAAGCGTGAAAGCGAACTGAACAACTTCAATATTTCCGTGGCCCTTACCGAGGATTTTATGAAGGCCGTGGAAAACAATGACGACTACGACCTCATTGCCCCGCACACGGGCAAGTCCAAGGGCAAGCTGAACGCCCGCGAGGTCTTCAACCTGCTGGTGCAGAACGCCTGGGAATCGGGCGATCCCGGCATCGTCTTCCTGGACCGCATCAACCGCGACAACCCCACCCCGGCCCAGGGCGAGATCGAATCCACCAACCCCTGCGGGGAACAGCCCCTGCTGCCCTACGAGGCCTGCAACCTGGGCTCCATCAACCTTTCCCTGCTGCACGATCCCCAGACAAAGGACGGAGTGGACTGGGAAGAGCTGGCCCGCATTGTCCATCTTTCCGTACGTTTTCTGGACAACGTCATCGACGCCTCCCGCTATCCCCTGGACAGCATTGCCGAAAAAGTGCGCACCAACCGCAAGATAGGCCTGGGCGTGATGGGTTGGGCCGACCTGCTCTTTTTGCTGAACATCCCCTACAACAGCCAGGAAGCCCTGAACCTGGGCGAACGCATGATGAAGTTCATCCAGGCCGAGTCCAAGAGCGCCTCCAAGCTGCTGGCTGCGGAACGCGGCGCATTCCCCGCCTATGGGGAATCCACCTTTGGCAAAAGCAACCTGGGCCCCTACCGCAACGCCACCACAACGACCATTGCGCCCACGGGCACGCTCTCCATCATTGCCGGTTGCTCCTCGGGCATCGAACCGGTCTTTGCCCTGAGCTTTACCCGCAACGTCATGGACGGCGAAGAGCTGGTGGAAACCAACCCCCATTTCGAAGCCGCGCTGCGCGAAACCGACTCCTACAGCAAGGTGCTGCTGGGAGAGGTCGCCAAAAAGGGCAGTGTCCAGCATCTGGACCATCTTCCCGAATCCCTGCGCCGGGTCTATGTCACCTCCCACGACATCGAGCCCTCCTGGCACCTGAAGATGCAGGCCGCGTTCCAGAAGCACACGGACAATGCCGTATCCAAGACCGTGAACCTGCCCCACTCCGCCAGTGTGGAGGACATCCGCAGCATCTATTGGATGGCCTACGAACAGGGCTGCAAGGGCGTTACCGTCTACCGCGACGGCTGCAAGGCCTCGCAGGTACTGTGCACGGGCGATGCCCAGGACAAGAAAAAGGACAAGGACGAAAAAAACGTGCGTGAGCGGCCCGACGTGGTCTACGGATTCACCCAGCGGGTCAGCACCGGTCTGGGCCACCTCTACCTGACCATCAATGAGGAAAACGGCCGTCCCTTCGAAGTTTTTGCCACCATCGGCAAGTCCGGCCACTCCATCACTGCCAAGGCCGAAGCCATCGGACGCCTGGTCTCCCTGGCCTTCCGCTCCGGCGTACACCCCCGCGAAGTGGTCGAACAGCTGGAAGGCATCGGCGGCGAGCACCCGGTATTCCGCGAAAAAGGCTTGCTGAAATCCATTCCCGACGCCGTGGCCTGGGTACTGCGCACCCGCTATCTGAGCGACACGCCCATCAATCAGTCGGAGAGCAACGGGCTGGTCCGTCCCGCCTGCCCCGAATGCGGCGCAACGCTGGTATTTGAGGAAGGCTGCCACATCTGCAAGGACTGCGGCTACACCAAATGCGGCTGATCCTTTGCACAGCGGGTTGATCCACTTCTCCCGCACTTTCGATTGCAACGCCCGGAAGCTTCGGTTTCCGGGCGTTTTTTATGTGATAAAAAAACTGTTGACATTTGATATCGACTATCAATATCAGTAAGCAGCTTCTTTTTTTACCATCACAGGAGGCGACCATGACAACAAACGAACCGTTTCTGCAGGATGCTGTTTCCGATACCCTGATCATTCCACTGGCCATGCGGACTCTGGAAGCTGCACATCCGAGTCCCATCATGGTCGATCCCATGGCCGCGGATATCGTAGAGCAGCTGGGATGCGACCTGGAGCGCTTCAAAGGCAAACGCGCCAGCCAGGTGGGAACCGCCATCCGGGTACGACATTTTGATGAACAGGTGTACAATTTCATCACCCGCCACGACGATCCGGTAGTTATTTCCCTGGGCTGCGGCCTGGACACCCGCTTCCAACGGATCGATACGGGCAAGGGAACATTCTACGAAATAGACCTGCCAGAAGTGATTGAACTGCGCGAATCCCTCATTCCTTCCGCCGAGCGCAATCCCTACATGGCCATTTCCATGTTCGACCCCGGCTGGATGGAAGCCATCCGCCAACGCCACCCCAACACCCCGGTGTGCATCGTGGCCGAAGGCGTCTTCATGTACTTTGACGAGGCCCCCATCCACGCGCTCTTTTGCTCCATGGCCAATGCATTCCAGGCCGGGGAAATCATTTTCGATGCCTGCTCGTCCACGGCCTGCCGCAACACCAAAAGGCACGAAACAGTCAAAGACACCAATGCCATGTTCAAATGGGGGCTGGACAACGACAAGGAGCTCGAGTCCTGGTCGCCCCGCCTGCGCCATAAGGACACAACCCTGTATATGAACCAGGAAACCAAACGCTGGGGCATGCTCGGCCTTGTCGGCCGCTTGGTCCCCAGAATCGGCAAAGCCTTCCGTATGCTCCGCTACGAAATCATCCCGGCCTGAACTCACTCCTTTCTCCCGGCCGGAAAAAAACCCCTCCCATCCCCATTCCGGCCGGGAGAATCATTTACAATCCCGCCCTCCTTGGCTATCTCCCTGCCCATGGACATGAACATCTCCGTGGTCCTGGTACGGACCAAATATCCCGAAAACATCGGTTCCGTGGCTCGGGCCTGCCTGAACATGGGCGTCTCCGACATTATTCTGGTGGACCCGCAAAACTTCGACCAAGACAAGGCCGCTCCCCTGGCCACGGTTCACGCCAAACATATTCTCCAATCCGCAACCATCGTGCCCAATCTGGACACCGCCCTGGCCGACTTCCAGTCCACCTACGGCACCACGGCACGCATGGGCGGCTGGCGCAAAGGCGTGCTCACGCCAGACAAGGCCGCGCTGGAAATGGCCGAAAAACTCGCCTCCGGCGAACGTATCGCCCTGGTCTTTGGCCCGGAAGACAAAGGCCTCACCAACGAGGAAACCACCACCTGCGGACGGCTCATCAACATCCCCACCTCGCAGGAAGGCACCTCGCTCAACCTCTCCCAGGCCGTGCTCATCCTGCTGTACGAAGCCTTCCGCGCCTTCCACGGGCACCACCAACAGCCCGGAAACTCCACCTCCTCCCGCCAGGCCACGCACCAGGAACAGGAAACACTTTTCTCCGCAATCCAGGACGCACTGCTCGCCATCGACTTTCTCAAAAGCGACAACCCCGATTACTGGATGCTGCCCGTCCGCCGCTTCTTCCAGCGCTTCTCCCTGAAACGACACGAATACAACCTGCTTATGGGCATCTGCCGACAAGTCAAATGGATGGCCGGGAAGCGGGATAAATAGGGCAATAGAGATAAAACGCGAGGGGCAAACCTCTTGAAAGAGGTTCTTCCCCTCGCGCTCCCCTTTCCAGAACTTTTTAACTGTTTTTTGCCTAGATCTCGTAAGCTGCCCTTCCATTATCAGCGCCTAACCTACCAGGTTAGTATTTTTTTCTTCCCCACCTACTCCCTTCCAGGCCGCGTAAGTTTCGTTTCCAGCAAGGCGACAAGGATTTTGTGAGTGGGACAGTAGATTTTGCTACGGACCGCGAACAAAATCCGCAGTTAACGCTGCTGGGGGCGAAAATCACGCGGCCTAGTCTCTGGCGTCCTCCCATTGTTTCAGCTATACCTAAAGTCCCAAAACCCTATCCACGGACTCAAGGAGGATACACCATGACCATGTCCTTTGCGCACCGGATGGCAGGAGCCATCCTGGTCTTGATGCTGACCCTGGGCCTAAATTTCAGCCCATCTTTCGGCCTCACCGGCACAAGCATGGCGTCGAACGCCGAACACGCCGCCAAAGTGCAAAAGCCTTCCCCCGACCAGGTGTTGGAGATTCTGAAAAAAGGCAACCGCCGCTTCATCCAAGGCAAATCCCGCCATCCCCACATTGACGGCCAACGCCTGTACCAGGCCGGAACCGAAGACCAGGGCGACCATGCCATTGCCACGGTCCTCACCTGCTCCGACTCCCGCGTGCCCGTCGAGCTGCTTTTCGACGCAGGCATCATGGATATCTTCGTCATCCGCGTGGCAGGCAACGTGGTCAATACAGACGAGGCAGGCTCCATCGAATACGGCATTGCCCACGTGCACACCCCGGTCATGGTCGTGCTCGGCCACACCCAGTGCGGCGCAGTCACCGCCGTAGCCAACGCTGTCCAAGGCCACGGGCACGCCCTGGAACGCAACATCCCGCCCCTGGTCGCGCCCATCCAGCCCGCAGTTGAAAAAGCCATAAAGGACCACCCGGACGTGCACGGCAAGGACATCATCCCCTTTGCCATAGAGCAGAACGTCTGGCAGGGCATCGAAGACCTGTTTATGAAAAGCCCCACTGCCCGCGCAATGCACAAGGCAGATACCGCCCGCGTGGTCGGCGCCATCTACGACGTCCATACCGGGCGCATCGACTGGCTGCCCCAGGAAAAAGTAAACGCCATCCTGAAAAAAGTGGAGGCCAATCCCCAACGCGCCATGAACGCCATGGCGAAGTAAAAAAGAAAGCGGGGCTCTGCCCCGCACCCTGCCGGGGGGATGATCCCCCCGGACCCCGCACTCCCAACGCAAACAGCCCGGTAAGGTTTCCTTACCGGGCTGTTTGCGTTGGAGAAGGGGGAATTAGAAAGGTACCATAGAGAGAATTTTGTCTCCCGAATGCGGCCCAAAAAACATGAAAGCAAGGCCCTGAATTTTTTGCTGCAACGCAGCTATCGTGCCTTTATCGGCAATCTACACGCATTCCAGCCGCAACCCGACCCCAACTTCCACAACTGGGAGATATTTCGATAACGCAATCTTCGCCTTCAAATCCGTACAATGGCAGGGATGGAAGGCCTCCAGGTTGAGCTTTGCCAGGTACTCCCCCGTCTGCTCCAGCCGTTCCGCAGGCGCGTCCAACAAATGCGTGCCGCCGATGATGTCCGCCACCTTGTCCACGCCCGTTACTTCGCGGGCATGTTCCACGGTATTACACACCCCGGCATGGGCGCAGCCCGTTATAACCACCAGCCCGCGCGAGGTCTTGCAGGCCAAAGCAGTATCGTCCGGTATCATGTCCGGGATACTCAGCCCGCTCTGCCGGATTTCGCCCATGGGTTCCATGGTCTCGAACTCGAAACGCCGGGGAATGGTTCCCAAAAAATAAACAGAGTCCGTCAGGTTGAAAGGCTTTGGCGTCAGGTTGACCATGAACTGCTCGGTCAGTTTGGTCGGGCCATGCTGGGAGCCGATTTCCGGCAGGTGGTCCGCACCACGGGAGACAAAGCAGTCGGGATGCGCACTCAGCCGCGGCCTGCGCAGACGCAGCCCCTCTATGGCCGCCTCGATGTACAGCCGCATCAGCGGGTCCAGCCCCCAGGTGTGGTCCATATGGCCGTGCGACAGAACAAGTTCGTCCAGTTCGCGCAGGTTTATCCCCATCCGCTCGGCATTGCGAATAAAGGCGTCGGAATACCCCGCGTCCCACAGGATGCGCTTTCCGTCCACTTCGATGTAAAAGCTCAGTCCGGGTTCGGCCAGCAGGTAGCGGTCGATAATGCTGTTGTTGTCGCACAGGACCGTCAGTTTCATTTCCCCTTGCTCCTTGTCTGGCAATACTTCCACCGGCAGGCCCGGCGCTCCAGAATGTTCACGATCTCGTAGAGCAAAACCCCCAGCAGGCTCATGCCGAAAATTCCCACAAACATGCCCTCAAAGTCGAACGAACTCCACGCGTCCATGATCATATAGCCAAGCCCTTTGCGCGTGGCAAAGGACTCCACGAAAAACAGCACGGCCACGGATACCCCGGTGCCCAGACGCAGGGCCGTAAAGCCATGGGGCAGGGCCGCAGGCACCAGCACTTCGGTGAAGACCCGAAAGTGGCCCGCCCCCAGAGAGCGGACCGAATCGATGTATTTGGGATGCACGGCCTTGACGCCGTCGCGCGTGGTCACCAGCACCTGATAGGCCAGAATGAGCGTGATCATCCCTATTTTCGAGGCATCGCCCAGCCCCAGCACCAGAAGCAATATGGGCAGGAGCACGATTTTCGGAATGGGATAGGTCAGGATGACGAACGGCGCCAGCAGGGAATCCAGCTTTCGGCTTCCCCCCATGAACACGCCCAGAGGAAAGGCAATGCACCAGGAAAGGACCATGCCGGTCCCGGCCCGGAACAGGCTGGCCCAGAAATTTATCCAGAAGAATTTGGTCTGCACGGCCACGAGAAAAGCGGCCACCGCGGCTTCGGGCTGGGGCAGAACGCCCGACGGAATAACGCCTGCCAGGAGCTTCCACAGCAAGGCAATGACGGCAAGAACAAAAACATAGCGCAGAACCGATCCCATATGCATCAGAAGTGCGCCTCCATGGCCTTGCGCACCCGCCGGATAAGGCCGAACGCCTCCTCACTATCACGGTGATCGGGGCTGCCGAAACCAGGGTTGTCGAAAACTTCGCGGACTTCTGCCGGACGCCCGGAAACCAGCATGATGCGCGCGCCGAGAAAGACAGCCTCTTCCACACTATGGGTTACAAGCACATAGGGGATGTTGGTCCGCCGCCACATGGAAAGCAGCGTGGACTGGAGCTTTTCGCGGGTTATGGCGTCCAGGGAGGAAAACGGTTCGTCCATGAGCAGGACCTTGGGCCGTCCGGCAAAGGCGCGGGCAATGGCCACGCGCTGCTGCTCGCCCCCGGACAGGCAGCCGGGATAGTCCATTTCACGCCCGGACAGACCGACTTCGAAAATCTGGGCAAGGGCCCGCTCCCGCCGTTCCTTGGCAGCCACACCGGCAATCTTGAGGCCGAGGGAGACGTTGTCCAGCACGGTTTTCCAGGGTAGCAGCCCATAGTCCTGCAGGATGATGCCCACCTTGCCCGGACCATGGTCCACCGATCCGCCGTCCAGCCGGATGACGCCCTGGTCGGGCCTGGCAAGACCGCAAAGCATGTACAGCAGCGTGGTTTTTCCCGCGCCGCTGGGACCGACAACGGCCAGAGTCTCGCCGTTGTGTACGGAAAGGTTGATATCCTTGAGTACGGGCCGCCCGGCAAAGGACTTGCCCACCCCCTCTGCACTCAACATGCGCTAACGGGGCTCCGCCACTATTTGCTCGTAGCTGTAGGCTCCCGGAATGATCTTCTTTTCCATCATCCAGGTTTGCACGCTCTGTACGGCCTTGGGAGTAGGCAGTTCGGGCGCGGGGAAATGCAGCATGGGGAAATCAGGGGCCAGAGGCTTGGGAATACGGCACTCGTAAACCATCAGATCGCGGTATTTCTCGGGGTGATCCGCCAGCCGCCGCACGGCCTCACTGTATGCGGCCAGAAACTTTCCGGTCAGCTCGGGATTGTGCGCCAGGTCGGTCCTGAGCAGAAGGATGGTCAGGGGAATGGCCAGCTCTTCATCTGTTCCCAAGACCTTGCCGCCCTTGAATTCGCCCAGGCTGGCCAAAGGTTCGGGCATCAGGGCCAGGTCGAGCTTGTTGCTCATGAGCATCTGCACGCGCACGGGCAGTTTTTTAATGTCCACGCGCTCCATGGCTCCGGCCGGAACAATATTTTTCTTTTCCATGAGGTCGAGGAGGTATTCGATGATGGTGGAGGTGGACAGCCCCACGGTGCGCCCCTTGAGCTGATCGGGCTGCAGATCTTTCATTTTCGGAGAGGTGACCAGGCCGAACATGCGCTGCCCCGGTGTGGAGCGGGTGCACACGGTGATGACGCGCACGTCCACATTCGCCTTGCGCATGAGCACGGCGGCCACGAGATCGCCGAAATACCCGTCGATATTTCCGGTACGCATGGCCGTATCGCGTTCGAAGGCGCTGTTGAAGGGCACCAGTTTCACATCCAGCCCGCGTTTTTTAAACAGCCCGTCGGAGGTGGCGACGCGCAGAGGCATGGTGCCGAGTGCGGGCAGAACGCCCATGCGGATTGTCTGGGCCTGGCTGGTTTGGGCCTGGACCGGAAGCGCGACAAGGCATGTAAGAAAAAACAACAAGAAGCATCGGATGGTACGCATGCGGCAGTCTTCCTCCTCGGCAGGAAATATGTATTCCGGCATTATTATCGAACAAACCGCCAATAGCATGGTGCCGTTCGAAAGCAAAGCCGCGGCAAACATGGCATCATGGCTGCCCCGCGCGCCGGCTTCCCAATGACACGGCGAAACGGCTCGTCTGTATGTACCATGCGCGGCCCCCGCCTGCTTTGATTATTCTCCAGCCTTGATGCGATTTGATGCGATCTACGAACAAAACAATGGGCCAGATGTTGGAAAATGCCGAGCATTTTGATTATAAATCTAAAACCCTCTTATTTTTTCCACTTACTATGTTACATTTTGATTTTTTCTGTCATATTTAAAAAAAATTGTACTTGTTTTTACTTTTCAAAAACACATTAAGAAATCCTGTTAAAATCCAGGCTGTGTCTATAACGAGACAAATTCCCTCCCCCTTTTTCCCTGTCTGAAGCTGCCCGAATTCACGTCAAAATTGATTGTACAAACAACTTTTGACCCTTTACAAAAAGGGATTATTTTCTTTATAGCCCAACACACCATCCTCGTTTTTTTTCGCAAAATTCGACGTCCATTTTGGGAAAAGAAGCAAACATCAATCCATGTCAATCGGTTAACACAAAACCAGAGAGACAGCTTTTTTAAGCACTCCTACTGCGGAGGTATCAATGTCCCTATCATTGCGTTCCAAACTCATCCTTTCCTTTCTTGCCGCCATCGTCTTGGCAATCGGCAGCATATCGACCGTTCTATACATCAATATAAACACGTATTCACAGAACAGCTTCGAACAAAGCTCGGTCATCCAGCTTGAACGCATTGAGGATTTCATCCGGGAATTTGTAACCTCTGCCAAAAACAATGCGGACTACCTGGCACGGCAGCTCAAGGGAAAGGACGCCTCGGGCCAGCTCTCCAAATATTTCGGTTCGGACGCGCGGCCGAAAATCGACCCCGCCACCATGAACCCCTTCGAGCTGAACCTGTACAATTCCTACGCCGATATCACGGAAACCCACCCCAACTACGCAGCCGCCTACCTGGCAATGAACGACGGCGGTTTTACCATGTACCCGCCCGATACCCTCAAAAACTATGATCCGCGCAAGCGGCCATGGTACAAGGAAACCCAGGCCTCCTCTTCCAACAACGTCGTGTCCAAGGCATACGTGGGCACTTCCGGCGAGGCCATGAGCACCATTACCACCAAGGTTAGGGGCGCCTCGGGACAGGTTGTCGGCGTCATCGGCATCGACATCAATCTGGCCACGCTTACCGAGGTGACGGCCAACATCAAGTTGGGCCGCACCGGTTACGTGCTGCTGATGCAGAGCGACGGCGTTATCCTTTCCGACCCTGCGGCTCCGAAACTGAATTTCAAGAACGCCTCGGAAACCGACGTTCCGGCCCTCAAGGAAATTGCCG
This sequence comes from Desulfovibrio sp. 7SRBS1, assembly GCF_049723905.1. NCBI lineage: Bacteria > Pseudomonadati > Thermodesulfobacteriota > Desulfovibrionia > Desulfovibrionales > Desulfovibrionaceae > Desulfovibrio > Desulfovibrio sp. 7SRBS1. Next base: position 2,545,535 of record NZ_JBJKFD010000001.1, read on the forward strand.
GGGTGGATAATGGTATCATCAGGACCTCCATCGACGGAGTTCCCAAGCTCATATCGGTCATCACTTCCAAGGCCACGGGCTGGAAGCTGGTCTACATAACGGACAAGGCCGAAGTGCTGGAAGCCGCAAACGTCATGCTCAAGCGCGTTCTGCTCATTGGTGCCGGACTCGCCGTTCTGCTGCTCATCGGCGCCCTGCTCATTGCCCAGGGCTTTGTGCGTCCGGTCAAACTGCTGGTTACCGGCGCCCAAGCCGTCAGCAAGGGCGACTACGAAGCGGTTCCCGACAAGCGGTTCTTCAAGGGAGAGCTGCTGACACTGCACACCAGCTTTTCCGAAATGGTCGCAGAGCTGGTAAAGGTGATCGGAACGGCGGAATCCAAGACCAAGGAAGCCGAGGAAAAGAGCCAGCAGGCGGAGGAGGCCATGCATGCCGCGGAGCAAGCCAAGGAAAAGGCCGAACGCGCACGCAGGGAAGGCATGCTCCATGCCGCCGGGGAACTTGAAGAAATCGTCGCCCAGGTGACTGCCGCTTCGCAGGAGCTTTCCGGACAGATCCAGGAAGCCGCCAACGGCTCCTCCATCCAACGAGACCGCACCACGGAAGCGGCCACCGCCATGGAGCAGATGAACGCCTCGGTTCTGGAGGTTGCCAGCAATGCATCCCAGGCTGCGGAAAGCGCCGACGACGCCAAAAAGGAAGCCGGCAACGGCAGTGATATCGTTGCCAATGTGGTGGAGAGCATCAATCAGGTGGACGCCAAGGCAAACGCCATGGCCGACAGCCTGAACACTCTGGGCAAGCAGGCCGAGGGCATAGGCCAGGTTATGACCGTTATTACCGATATTGCCGACCAGACCAACCTGCTGGCCCTGAACGCCGCCATCGAAGCCGCCCGCGCCGGTGATGCCGGACGCGGATTTGCCGTGGTTGCCGACGAAGTCCGCAAACTGGCGGAAAAAACAATGACCGCCACCAAGGAAGTGGGACAGTCCGTGGCCGCAATTCAGGAAGGGACCAAACTGGCCATTTCCGACATGGGCAGCACCACCGAACTCATCAGCACCAGCACCGGCTACGCACATCAGGCGGGTGGAGCGCTGCAAAGCATTCTGACCATTGTGGATTCCACGGCCGACCAGGTACGGGCCATTGCCACGGCCAGTGAAGAACAGTCCGCGGTCAGCGAGCAGATCAACAGCAGCACCGAAGAGGTCAACCGCATTGCCGCCCAGACAGCGGAATCCATGCGGCATTCCTCCCATGCCGTAGGCGAGCTGGCAAACCTGGCGAAAAATCTGGACGACCTTATCGTCCAGCTGAAAAACGGCTAGTTCGCCTCCGTTACATTCATAGCATCATCTGCGGCAGCAGCCGCACTCCAGAGGCCGCGTGGATAAACCACGCGGCCTCTTTGTCTGTGTTCCAATCTCGATCACTATTTCTTCCTAAAATGCCATGAAATGAAACACTCTCTGCAGCAAATAAACTAACATACTGTTTTTATAGGAAATTACCACGGCGTATTTTCAGGCATGCTCCTTGCTCAAGGGGATGTATTGGAATCAACCGACATCCTCAGGAGAGATACACATGGATGCAGCAGAAAAAGCAGCAATGACCCTGGCAAAAATGCAGAAAAACGCCGAGGAAGTTTTCAAAGGCTACCTCAACTTCACCAAAACAATCGGCCAATCCGGCCCCCTGGACCCCAAAACCCAGGAGCTGATCCTTGTGGCTTGTTCGCTCATGTCCCAATGCGACAAATGCATTTCCCTGCATGTGCAAAGCGCGGCGGGTCTGGGAGCGGAAAAAGAGGAGATTCTGCAGGCGGCCATGCTGGCAATCGCCATGGGCGGTTCGCCCAAGATGATGTACATGGGCGACGTGTTCGAGGAAATTGAAGACCTGTTCGATTAATGGGATGTCCGCTCATCTGAAAAACATGATTTTCAGATGCGCTCACGCCGCTTATGGCGGCGGGGGAACACGATTTCGCAAGGATACCGCGCGTGGTGGACCACGCCGGAGAATTTGATAATCCGGGTGAGCATGTTTATTGTTTCCCCGTCCGGGCCGTTCATCCCCCGCCGAATGTTCCCTCGGCCAGGCGGCCCGGACGGAGAAACAGTGTATTAAAGCGCACGAAAAGGAGCGAAATCCATGGATATACAGACACACACAGCCATAGACCGCACATTGTGCGGAACCCCTCTTGAGGTCGGCGACGGCAAAAGTACGGTCAAAATGACCACCCTGGATTCCATGACCGCGGATGAAAGCGGCCTGGTCCACGGCGGATTCGTCTTTGGCCTGGCCGATTATGCGGCCATGCTGGCCGTAAACCATCCCAACGTGGTGCTTGGCGCGGCCAGCACAAAATTTCTCGCCCCGGTCAAGGCCGGAGAAGAACTCCTGGCCAAGGCCACGGTCCGCTCCGGTCAGGAAGGCCGCAAGCAGATTGTGGACGTGGACGTCCTGCGTGACGAAATGCACGTTTTCAGCGGCGAATTCACCTGCTTTGTCCTGGACAAACACGTGCTCGCCAAGGGCTGATCCCATATTTTCCCTCCCCCGCATTCCGCAGAATGGCAAAAGGCCGGGCAGATGGTTGTCTGCCCGGCCTTTTGCCGTGCTGCGTACTGTGGGGGGCCGTGGGAGGCTGGGGGAGATCATCTCCCCCGGTAAAAATCTCTTCCCCTCAAAACATGAGCAACGTTATTTCTCCCCACAAAAGTACACCGCTTGCATGCCCAACATGCTTCGACAAGGCTGTCGAGAATGGTGCGAGAGCAAGGCGCGAGGCGCATTCAAGCCCGACGCATATTTTTTGTATACGCGAGGGATTTGAATGTGCCGAGGCAACGCAGCTAACGTGCCGTTATCGGCAGCCTACTAAAACAAGGTGTCGCCGCTGACATTGCCCAGCCCAGGATGAATGTCGAAACGAATCACGCCCACGGGCACATCCACGGCTTCGGCCACCATGGCTGTTCCCCTGTTGCCGAATCCGCCGCACAGCTCGAACGCGGCAATGCCCTCTTCCGCCACCAGCTTTTTGGCAGTCTCCACGGCCTGGTCGTAGCTTCCTACGGCAATGGAAAGCACATGGACGGCAGGAGTTTTTACCCACTGCCTGTGGGTTTCAGGGTCTGCTTCCGGGGCTATGAACAGAAACGCCGCTTTCAATACATCACTCATGGTCTGCCTCCGTATTCGGTTGAAATCGTTATCTGTGCACGAACAGTCCACTCTCTCGGGCATATTCCATGGTTGCCCGTACGTCCACCACAAGCGGCCCGTCCACGGACAAACGTACTCCGGCCTGCATGTTGCGCTTAACTTCCACCTCGCGTTCGCCGTCCACGGCAATGATGCAGGGGGCAACCGAAACCGGATACACCTTGCCGGGGGGCATTTCCTCCATACAGTCCACCCCCACGCGGGCAAACATGCCCGGACCGATAGGCGCATCCACCATGCATTCACGCCCCTGCCCCAAATTGAGGGCCAGGCCGCGGGGTTCCTCGGGCCGGATGTGGACCAGCTGCCCGCCCACAGAGGAAAGGCCGATGGAATCCGGACGGCAGCGGGTCATAAAGAGTTGGGGCACCAGTTCCATGTCCCAGACGGCGCGCGAGGCAATGAAGACATCGGCATAGACCGCCGCGTCCACCAGGGCGATATCCACGGGCTGGCCGTTGATACAAATTTCCAAAAGGCAGCTTTTGTAGCAGCACTTTTCCGCCGCAACCTGCCCGGACGCCACCAGTCCGGCCGCCAGCCCGGCCACCGTGGCTTCTATCATCTGGGGAAAAACGTTGTTGGTACCTGTGGACAGGGGCAGAATGGGCAGGTTGCGCGTGCCTTTGCAGGCAGCCCGGCTGGTCCCGTCGCCGCCCAGCACGACCATGCAGCCCGCCCCTTTGGCTTCCATTATTTCCGCAGCCTGGATGGTGTCTTCCTGGCTGTTGCGCACGGGCATTTCTATGGCTTCCACCCGCATGTCCGGCGCAATGGAATCCATGGCCCGGCTGACGATACCGTACGCATCGGGCATGTGCAGCACGCGCTCCACTCCGGCTTTTTCCAGCCCCAGGAGCAGGCGACGCACCATGCGCACCTTTTCCTGGTTGTCGAACACGCTGCCATGGGCCACAAGCCGTCGGATGTCCTTGCCTGACGAGGGATTGGCCACTATGGCCGCAGTCTTCAGCACACTTTGCTCCGAGCGGTTGCAGGCGGGAGCCGGCCAGGAGAAAAAGACCGGCATCCCGCCATGAGGGGGTTAACGCAATCCTTTCACTGCCTTGATGATATCGTCTTCCGCGGGGATGTATGCCTGTTCCAACCCCGGCGAAAAGGGAACCGGGCAGAACGGCGCGGCCACACGGGTAACCGGGGCGTCGAGATAGTCGAAGGCCTGCTCTGCAACCTGGGCCGCTATTTCAGCACCGGGTCCGGCAAAGCCCACGGCCTCGTGAGCCACAACCAGGGCATGCGTCTTCTTTACGGAATCCAGAATGGTGTCCATGTCCAGAGGCAGCAGGGTGCGCGGGTCCACGACCTCCACGCTGATGCCGTCCTTTTCCAGCTGCTCGGCGGCAGCCAGGGCAGAGTAGACCATCTTGGATGTTGCCACGATGGTCACGTCCGTGCCTTCGCGCTTGATGTCGGCCTTGCCGATCTCAATGGTGTAATCGCCCTCCGGCACCTCGCCCGACACGCCATACAGGAGTTTGTGCTCCAGGAAGACCACGGGGTTGTCGTCACGGATGCTGGCCAGCAGAAGCCCCTTGGCATCGGCCGGAGACGACGGGATAACGACCTTGAGGCCGGGAACGTGCATGAACCAGGATTCCAGAGACTGGGAATGCTGGGCAGCAGCCCCGATGCCCGCGCCCTGGGGCATGCGCAGCACCATGGGCACCTTGATCTTGCCGCCGAACATGTAGTGCATCTTGGCGGCCTGGTTGAAAAGCTGGTCAAAGGAAACGCCGATGAAGTCCACGAACATCAGTTCGGCCACGGGCCGCAGTCCGCAAGCGGCGGCACCGGCAGCCGCGCCCACGATGACACTTTCCGTGATGGGGGTATCGCGCACCCGCTCCTCTCCGAATTCGCTGAAGAGGCCCTGGGTAACACCGAAGCAGCCGCCAAACTGGCCCACGTCTTCGCCAAAGATCAATACGTTTTCGTCACGCTGCATTTCCAGCCGAAGCGCGTCGTTCAGCGCCTGCAAATAGGTTTTGGTGGCCATTATTTTTCTCCGTTGCTTATGCGTTGCTTGAACTCGGTCATCGAACTCGGCCAATGAATTCAATCAGACGAGCGCCGCTAGGCGTAGACGTCTTCCATCAGGTCCGAGGTTGCAGGCTCGGGGCTGTTCTCGGCAAAGGCCACGGCCTCTTCCAGCTCTTTCTGCACTTCGGCCTTGAGCTTCTCGACATCGGAAGCACTCATGATGTCGTTCTCCACCAGCTTTTCCTCGAACCGGGGAATGGGATCCTTGGCGATCCATTCGTTGAGTTCCTCGTCGCAACGGTAGGTGCAGGCGTCACCTTCAAAGTGGCCGCGCCAGCGATAGGTCTTGCATTCCACAAGCGAGGGGCCTTCGCCCTTGCGGGCACGCTTGACCGCTTCGCCCACGGCTTCGTGCACGGCCAGAACATCGTTGCCGTCCACCACCACGCCGGGCATGTCGTAGGCTGCGGCACGGTCTGCAATATCGGTAACGGCCATGGACTTGCACTGCGGGCAGGAGATGCCGTAGCCGTTGTTCTCATTTACAAAGACCAGGGGCAGTTTCCAGGCACTGGCCCAGTTCAGGGCTTCCTGGGTGGTTCCCTGGTTGGACGCGCCGTCGCCGAAAAAGCAGATGGTGACGTCGTCGGTCTTCTTGTACTTGGCAGCCATGGCAGCGCCCACGGCCAGGGGACCGCCGCCGCCCACAATGCCGTTGGCGCCCAAAATGCCCAGGTCTCTGTCGGCAATGTGCATGGAACCGCCCTTGCCCTTGCAATAGCCGTCCGTGCGCCCGAAAATCTCGGCCATCATCAGGTTCAGGTTACCGCCCTTGGCAATGAGGTGTCCGTGGCCCCGGTGGGTGCTGGTAATGGTGTCCTTGTCCGTAAGGCAGGCGCAGGCCCCGGTGGCCACGGCTTCCTCACCAAGGTAGAGGTGAACGAATCCGGGAATATTCCCGGCCGCGAAAAACTCCTGGAGCTTGGTCTCGAACAGCCGAATCCTGTTCATCGTCCGAAACATGTCCACCATCATCTTCTTGCTCGGTTTCATGAAAATTCCTCCAATTATGGGCCGTTGAAACATTGTCGATCGGACGGAACCCGCCCGAACAGCCGATTATTTTTCGTCGACGTACACGGTCAGGACGGCGCAGGCGCAGACGATATCGCTGCAACCGGGGCCGAAGCACTCCACCTCCAGCCCCTTTGCCCGCATGCCGCCCTGGCACGCCTGCGCAGACACCGTGCCGATGGGCACCGCCCTGACCAACTCGTCACAATCCACTTGCAGCGGTTCCGGCACGGCGACCTCGACGTGCACATGCACTCCGGAAAAGCGGTCGCGACCGTGTACCTCCACCAGCCCGCAAAGGCATGTGCGGGACATGGCGTCCTTGACGGCCCGCAGGGCCGCCTTGGTCATGTCCTCTCCGTGCAGGTCCGCGCCGTAGCCCAGTTCAATGGCATAGCGTCTACGTTCCATGGGCGCTCCGTGTACTGCCTAGGCCAGCATCAGGCCCGGGTCTTCAAGGTAATCCGCCAGGGTGCGCAGGAAGGTCATGGCAGGCGCACCGTCCGCGACTCTGTGGTCAAAGGTCAGGGAAAGGGTCATCATCTGGCGTATGCATATTTCGCCGTCATGCACGGCCGGTTTTTCAACCACCCGGCCAACGCCGAGAATGCCGGTTTCCGGCGGGTTGAGGATGGGGGTGAAGCCGTCCACACCCAGCATGCTCACGTTGGAAATGGTGAACGTGCCGCCGCTTATCTCGTCCATGTTCAGGCCGCCCTTGCGTGCCCGGCCTGCAACGTCGCGCACGGCCACGGCCATCTGTTCCAGACTCAGCTTTTCCGCACCCTTCACGTTGGGCACGATAAGCCCGCCGTCCAGGGAGACGGCCACGCCCAGGTTGACCTGCTCGTGCAGCTGGATGGTATCGTCCACCAGGGTGGAATTCAGAAGCGGGTGCCTGCCCAGAGCGCGGCACACGGCATACGAGATGATATCGTTGTAGGAGAGACGGTAGTCGGGATTACGGCTGTTGCGCGCCAGAAGCTTTTTGCGCAGGGCCACCATTTCCGTGGCGTCTATTTCCACAAACACGGTCAACTGGGCCGCGTTGTGCAGGCTGGCCATCATGTTGTCGGCAATAAGCTTGCGGATACCATCCATGGGAATGGTGCTGCCTGCCGCAGGACCGGCGGGTGCCGCTGGCTTGGCGGCTGGCTGGGAAGAAGGAGCCGGGCTTGCCGGTTGGGCAGAGGTTTTGGGTGCACAAGCCTGAGGCTTGGCCGCGGAAGTTGCCGCGTAGTTGGGGTTCATGGCCCGGAGAATATCGGCCTTGGTGATCTTTCCGTCTTCGCCGGTTCCCTGCACGTCGGCCAGGTCCACGCCCTTTTTGCGGGCAAAATCAATGGCCGATTGCGTGGCGTTGACAGCCGGACCGCTGTCGGCCGCTGCCTGGACATCTTTTTCCGTGATGCGGCCCTTGGGCCCGGTTCCGGCCACCGTGGCCAGGTCCACGCCCAGTTCCCGGGCCAGCTTGCGGGCTGCCGGGGAAGCCGGAGCATTGGGATTGACCTTGGCGGCGGCTTTGGCGTCTGAGTTGGCACCGGGTTTGGCCGCAGACGCAGCGGAAGCCTGGGGAGCAGACGCCTCGGAAGCGGCTCCGCCTTCAAAGCGTTCCGGCGTTTCACCAGGCTCGGCAATGACGGCCACAACGGTTTTCACGGGGACGGTGTCGCCCTCCGGAACCACAATCTGGAAAAGAACACCCGTGGCAGGCGATTCCACGGCATTGGTTATCTTGTCGGTTTCCACCTCAAACAGGGCTTCTCCCGCTTGCACGTTGTCGCCTTCGTTTTTGAGCCAGCGGGTGAGTTTGCCTTCCTTCATGGTCAGGCCCCATTTGGGCATTGTCGCGTGATGTGCCACCGTCCAGACCTCCTTTGTGTAGGGGTGAGCGACAACAAAACTGCAACCCATATGCCACCACAATAACCAACTGTTTTTATTGAGTTTACACAAGGGAAGGACTTTTGGGGCGGGGTTGCTTGTTCGGTAAGCGAACAAGAGCCCCTGCGGCGCGCTCTGGGCAATAGGCCGCTGGCCCTTGCCGGGCCTTGGTTTCCGCCAAAACCGGCAGGCCGCGCGCCCCTGGCGACCTGCTCCAAAATCGAACACTTGACGAAACCGTGTACTCTGCGCGTAAAGTCAAAAAATGCTTTTATAAGATTCGCTAGGCAAAACTTCGGCGGGATGTCTCCGCCTCCATCAAAGGGAGGAGAACATGTACACGCTGGTCTGGGACAAGCAGAAATACGATATTCAACAGGAACCGCTTCCCCCCGCACGTCGGGACAGCCACAGGGATGTCGCTTCCCGCCAGCCCTTTATGCGGGCCAGCCAGGGAAGGGTGAACCGAAACGACTGGGAAGCGTTTATGGAAAAAGGACGGGTGGACAAATCCGACCTGGACTCCACCCTGCTCGATTCGTGGCGTCGTTGCCGCGACATGGGCGTGGACCCCAGCCCGAGAAAATGCTGGGACATCCTGCCCTTTGAGCAGCTCGAACCCTCGGCCAAAAAAATCCGCAGCCTGACACGCGACGTGGAAACAAACGTGTACGAGGCCATCAAGGGCCGCAACCTGCTCATCACCATTACCAACGCCGAAGGCTACGTCGTCCGCACCTGCGGCGATCTTTCCACCCTGCGCCATGCCGATACGCTCAATTTCGGTCCCGGAGCCAACTGGTCCGAATCCAGCGTGGGCACCAACGCCATAGGCACCTGCCTGACCACCGGCCGCCCGGTGCAGGTCTTTGGCCAGGAGCACTACTGCCAGAATCATCACATCTGGAACTGCACGGCCGCCCCCATCTTTGATCCCAACGGCAACACCGTGGGCTGTTTCGACATTTCCGGCCCGGCCACGGCCGACCACTCCCGCAGCATGGGGCTGGTTCTGGACGCTGTTCGCTCCCTGGAAAAGCGTCTTTTCCGCATGCAGGCTGCGGAAATGGGCCATCAATCCTGCTCTCTGCTGTCCACGGTGTTCAATTCCGTGCTCACGGGCATGCTGGCCGTGGACTGCTACGGACGCATCAGCAACTCCAACTCTGCGGCCGCCGCCCTGCTTGGCCTTGCACCGGAAGATCTGGAAGGCCGCGAGGCAGATTTGTTTTTCGAATTCGACGCCTTTTTGGGACGGCGCAAACACGCCACGGCCCAGGGAGAATCCCTTCCCCTGCCCTGCCGCAAGCGTCCGGGCCTGGTTTGCCGTGCAACACCGGCCTTTTCCCTCAACGGTACATGGTTCGGCACCGTGGTCACCCTTATGGAGCCGCAACGAAAACATGTGCAAAACCCAATGCGTCCAGCTCCGGAACAACCGAAAGAAATTCCGACCCGCATGCCCGCCATTCTGGGCAACAGCCCGGCCCTGAACGAAGCCGTGGACACCTCGCTGCGCGCGGCGCGCACTCCGTCCACCGTACTGCTTACCGGAGAGTCCGGCACGGGCAAGGAACTCTTTGCCAGGGGCATCCACAAGGCCAGCCTGCGGGCGGACAAGCCGTTTGTCGCCGTCAACTGCGGCGCGCTGCCCGACGAACTGGTGCAGAGCGAACTCTTTGGCTACGCCTCGGGAGCATTTACCGGCGCGGACAAAAAAGGACGCCCGGGGAAATTCGAGCAGGCCAACGGCGGCACCCTGTTTCTGGATGAAATTTCGGAAATGCCCCTGTCCATGCAGGTCAACCTGCTGCGCGTGCTGGAAGAACGCCAGGTAACGCCGGTGGGCGGGTCACAGGTCATCAACCTGAACATCAAGGTCATTGCCGCCACCAACCGCGACCTGACCAGGGAAGTGGCCGAGGGAAGATTTCGCAAGGATTTGTACTATCGGCTGAACGTGGTGCATGTTCACATTCCCCCGTTGCGGGAACGGGGCGACGATGCTGCCATTCTGGCCGAGTACCAGGCCTACAAGCTGGCAGAGGAATTCGGGCTGGACCTGAACGAAATATCGCATGAGGCGATGGCCCTTCTGCTGGCCCACGACTGGCCCGGCAATGTGCGCGAGCTGTTCAATACAGTGGAGTATGCCCTGAACAACCTGAACGGCCCCAAGCTGCTGCCCGAGCATCTGCCCCCGGCCCTGCAAAAGGCCGAGCCGGACGCACGGCCCGAGAGCACCGTGGAACGGACCGCATCCCTGCGGCTGAAGGACATGGAGGCCGAAGCCATCCGCCGGGCGCTTTCACGCTATCACGGCAATGTCAGCAAGGCGGCCCGTGCCCTGGGCATCGGGCGCAACACACTGTATGCCAAGATGCGGCAGTACGGCATAACGCAGGAATCGTAATTGGCTTGAAAAAAAGGTGGGAACGAACGCCAATTTTTCCGATGTATGGTGCTTTGCAAAGAGCGCGGACGGACGTACCCGCGGGTGGCGTTCGTTAAACTCGGTTCATTTAAAAATGTCGCTGTATACGCGACACGTCACATGGCGGGCTATGCCCACCATGCGCTGCAAAAAGCGGCGTGAGCGCACCTGAAAACCACGTTTTGCGGGTCGCGGTCCTTCACATCAGATGCCGACGTCGATGTTGAAGTACTTCATCAGTTCCATGGCGCGAGGATTGTCTGCCAGTTGCTGATACACGGATTGATGCACCTGTTCCTGGGTGGTGGGATTCTCAAGAAAATTGTGCCAGTACTTGCTGGTGCCGGAAATGCCGGCATCATCCAGCCCCTGCTTCCAGTAGGAATCCACTATCTCCGAGTACTCATCGAACAGGCGCTGATCTTTGGCGTTCATCTTCTGGTATCCGGTCTGACCTTCTTCCCAGCTTATGCCAAGCTCTGCCGTGACCATCGTATTGCCGCCGAACAAATCCACATACCAATCCGGCGCCCTGTAGGCTTCCAGAGGATATTCCTCCTCCGCTTCTTTTGCGGTGGAGGCCGCCTGCGTTTGTTCGGTAACCTTGCTCTTTTCGGAGCTCTTATCGGCAGCCTCTTGGGCACGGCGCATGGCTTCCTGTGAGATGGTTACCTTGTCCTCGCCTTGAGTATAAGTACCCGCAGATTCCGCTTGCTTGGAATCTTGGCGGACATACGGTGTGGAGTAGACACTTTGTCCTGACTGCACAGCGGCTATACTCATTATGCGCCTCCTGAAAATTTTTCCCAACTGTAAATCCGCTGCGTATCCTGCAAGACACACTCCACAATACGCCTATTCGATATTTCACATTTACCAAACCTGGAGTCGACCGTTCCCATCAACGCTCAAATGAATAACAACTGAAGTATTTACAACATGTTGCAACATTATCGGCCGAGACGAAAAAATGCATAAAAAAACGGCCTTTCGTACTCCACTACGAAAGGCCGTTACAATTCGCTGAAAAAACCGTGTCTATTTACGGAAAAATACGCCCAGTCCAGGCCACCCAAACAAGGGATGACGGCAAAAAATTACCTTTTCCCCGGACGCTGCACGCTCAGTCCTTCTTGTCCGGTGCTTTGCCGCTACCGGGAGTCTCTTCGGAAGTCTCCCCGGAAGTCTCCCCGGAAGTCTCTTCCGGTGTATCTTCCGGTGCCTGCCCAGCCGGATCTGCCTGCTCGTCATCCCGTGCCGCTGGCCCGGAAAATGGAGGGGCACCGTCTTTTTCCACATGCAGAGGCACCACGCCCGAACGGAAGTGCAGATCCATCTGGGGAAAGGATATCTCGATGTCGCGCTCCCGAAAGGCCTTGTCCACGGAATGGCGCAGTTCGGAAAGAACGGTCAGCACCACGCCGATATCGTCGATCCACACCCGCAGAATAAAGTCCAGGCTGCTGGCCCCGAAGTTGTCGAAAAGCACGTTGGGGCCGGGCACTTTCAGCACATGGGGATGGGCATCGGCAATCTCTTGCAGGGTCTTTGCCACCAGTTCCGTATCCGACCCGTAGGCCACGCCCACCAGCACGTCCCGCCGCACCACCTCGTTGTTCCGCGTCCAGTTGAGGATGCGGTTGGTGATGAGGTCCGAGTTGGGGATGATGAGCACGGCGTTGTCAAAGGTTTCCACCGTGGTGGACCGGAAGCTGATCTTACGCACCGTGCACCAGACGTCGTCGAACTGCAGCACGTCGCCTTCCTTGATGGAGCGCCCGAACAGCAGAATCAGCCCGCTGGTGAAGTTGTTGACGATATTCTGCAAGCCAAAGCCGATACCGACACTCAAACCACCGGCGATGACGGTAAGGCTGGTGAGGCTGATGCCCAGCAGATAGAGGGAGACGATGATGTACAGCGACCACGCGCCGTATTGGGCCAGCACCTGCAGCGAGGAGATGGAATCACGCTTGGGCCTGCTCCAATCCCGGCCCAATTCGCCCAAAAGATCGCGGAAAATGGCTATCCCGGTCCGCGTGGCATAAAACAGGACAATGACGATGAAGATGCTGGCTACCCGGATGGAAAACCCCTTGAGGTTCATTTCCAGGTCCACCAGCCGCCGCATGATGAAGAATCCGCCCAGATGTTCGGTAAGCCAGAACCCGGCCGCAAAAAACGTCAGGGTCCAGGCCAGAGGCGTGGACACGCCCAGCAGGATGCCCTTGGCAAGCTTTACCGGATACGACTCCGCCGGGGCGCTCAAAATGCTGCGCAACAGCATGCTGGTGGCCGAAGACACCAGAAAGGCGGCAGCCAGCAGAAAGACCAGCGACAGCAGCACCACGGAAAACCTGCCCATGCCGAAAAAGGCCAGCAGGGCCAGCACCACGCCCACACCAGGCAGAAGCCCGGCCATGCAGCGGCCGAACATGTGGTAGTCTTCGAAAATTTTCCGCCGCTTCCGGGAAGACAGAAACGGGACAAGCATGATGCCGCCCCAGCAAAGACAGACCAGGGGGTTGGGCATGGTTGTCCCCATAAAGACCAGCCCTATGGAAAAGAGTACCAGATACGAACACATGGGCGAACGCGCTGGTTCTTCCGTAAAATGACGACGTATGGACCAGGCCGTTCCCACTGCGCCCCAGGCTTGCAATATGCTGCCCAGCAGGCGGATGGGACCGGACAGGTCCGTGTTTCCCCCAATGCTCACCAGCGAAAATCCCACGCCCAGGGAGAGCAGCCCCCACGGGCGCAGACTGCCCCGAAGCGGCTGCAACTTGGCCTGCACAAGCAGCACATTGATGCGGCTGCGCAGCCAGCCACCGGCAAAATAGACCAGGCCGGACAAGAACAGGACCACCACCAGCGCGCCGAAATAGTCCTTGGCCGGGACCTCGGCATACGATTGCAGCTGGTCGCGTCCCATGCTTTGCCAAAAATTCAGATAGCCGGGCAGGGTCTGCCAGAAATTCAGGTCTATGATGAAGTGCGAGCGGGCAAAAAAGAAACGGGTCCAGAGTTCGGGAATCCCGGCTTCCAATTCCTGGCACTTGCCTTCCAGCTTTTCCCGGAATTCCGACACCGCCTTTGTATTGCGCTCTGCGGTCTTTTCCAGCCGGGCCAGGGACCGCTCCACACTTTTTACCCTGCGCACATAGTCCGAAACCAGACGCTGCTCGCCTGGTTCCAGGGTGGACTGGTCCAGGGTTTCAACTTCTTTCAGCGTGGCCTCAAGGCTGTCCCGGAACATGGAAAGCTGGGACTGCAGCTTGCTTATGGGGGTGCTGAAACGCTTTACCCGGTCCAGCAGACGGCGCAACCGGTCGTATATTTCGCGCGCCTCCAGCGGACTGTAGCGTTCCATGCCGCGTTCCAGAACAATGGTGCTGTATTCGGCCTTGGCCTTGTCCAGATCGTCATCCAATGCGGAAGATTCGTCGCGTACCAGTTTGGACAGGTGGCCGGTTTCCCCCTCCAGACGGGTGAATTTTCTGATGCGTTCGGCAATCAGTTCCTTGAAGTTGGCGATATCCCCCAGGTCGCCGTTTTGTGCCAGGGCAGACGGCACACTGCCAGCTGCCCCCCATATGGCCGGCCCTCCGGGAAGCCCAAGGAGCCCGGGAATTCCCAGAAGGACAAAGAAAAGGACCGCAAGGCCGCAAAACCGTGCGGCGGAAAAAAAATGTATTTTTCGCAACTGCATTCTGTTCACAACCACTTTCGTTTTCTGAAGTACACAACCATTCCTCCGGCCACACAAAGCATCACGGCCCACAGGGCCCAGTATCCGTACTTCCATTCCAGCTCGGGAATATGCCGGAAGTTGGTACCATACACCCCTGCCAGAAAGGTCAGGGGAATGAAAATAACGGAAAACACGGTCAAAAACCGCATGATGTCGGAAAGCTTGTTGGCAACCGCCGAGTTGTAGACGTTGAGCTGGCCCGCCAGGATTTCCTTGTACGCGTCCAGGGCTTCGCCCGTCTGCTCGGCCAGGTCACGCAGATCCCGCAGGTAGGGGAGCGTCTCCTCCCGTATCAGTTCGCTTTCCAGCCGCGGGAATTTGAGCGCCATTTCGCGGGCAGGCCGCACGGCCTTGGCCACAAAGGCCAACTCCCGCTTGAGCAGGGCAATGGTCCCCAGCGCGTCCGGGCCGGGATCGTCCAGCAGCAGGTCGTCCTGCGCCTCGATGTCGTCGCCCAGCCGTTCCAATAATCGCGCATAGTTCTCATAGACGCAATCCATCAGGGCATAGGTCAGGTAATCGGCACCGCGCTGCCGGATACGGGCACGCGGCGCGCGCATTCTGCCGCGTACCGGGTCAAACACATCCCCACCCCGCTCCTGAAAGGTCAGCAGAACCCCCTGGCCCAACACCAGACTCAGCTGCTCGGCATGCACGGCCGGGAAACCGCCTGCGGCCCCCTCGTTCGTGGTGTTATCGCCGCCTTGCCCATCGCCGTCTTGCCCATCAAGAAACAGCATCTTCAGGCAGATGTGGACGATGTCCCCGTGCTCCTCGATCTTGGGCCGGTCCGCCGTATTGAGCACATCCTCCATCACCAGCGCAGGCAGGTCGAAGATATCCCGCACCCGCTCCATCAGCGCGGTATCGTGCAGCCCGTCGATATTGATCCAGGTGGTCGAGTCCGCATTGTCCCGGAAGGCGGGCAGCTCCTCCACCTCAACCTGCATTTCGGTGAGATTGTCCGGGGTGAAGTCCATGACCCGTATCCGGGGCCTGTCCATTTTTCGCTCACCCACAAAGACCAGGCTGCCCGGTGGCAACCCGGCCTTATCCTCGGTATTTCTGATGAATCTGGCCATATGCAGCCTCCCAAATCCTCAAGCGGCTTCCGGGCTTTCACCGCCCGCATTGCCCCCTTGTACCGGTTTGTTCCTGTACACCGCGTAATAGGCCACGGGAATGACCACCAGAGTGAACAGGGTGGAGGCGAACAGCCCGAAGATGAGTGCCCAGGCCAGACCGGAGAAGATGGGGTCCAGAGTGATGGGCCACGCCCCCAGGGCGGTTGTCAGGGCCGTGAGCACGATGGGCCGCAGGCGGATGGCTCCGCTTTGCAGCACGGCCTCGCGCAGGCCAAGTCCCTGCTTTTGCGCATCCTGGATAAACTCGATGAGCACCACGGAATTTCGGATGACGATGCCTCCCAGCGCGATCATGCCGATCATGCTGGTGGCCGTAAAAAAGACCGGATCGCCAAAACCGCCCACCACGTCACCGGCCACCATGTTCAGCAGCCAGAAGCCGGGCAGAATGCCCAGCAGGGTCAGCGGAATGGCCGACATGATGAGCACGGGCATGAAGAACGAATTGGTCTGCAGCACCAGAAGCACATAGATGCCAAGCAGAGCCACGCCAAAGGCGATACCCAGGTCGCGGAACACGTCCACGGTGATCTTCCATTCGCCCTCGCCCGCCCAGTCCACACTCAGGCCGTCGGGCAGGGGGTCCTTGGCAAGCCTGCTGCCCAGGTCGATGACGGCTTCGGCAGGCGGAATCCCCGCGGTTTCGGCAAAGGCATAGGCCACCCGGCGCAGGTTTTTGTGGTAGATGGGCTGGTCTTCGGGAACCCGTACCACGCTGCCCAGCTCGGCCAGGGGCACCAACTCGCCTCCGTCGCTTTGTGCGCTGCGCACCTGGGTTTCGGCCAGCCCAAGGTAGCTGGACCGTCTGCTCTCGGGCAGAATAAGGCGAATGTCCAAGGGCTGGCGTTCGTGCGGTTCGTGCACTGTGGCCGGAACCTCGCCGCCCAGGGCCAAAGCCAGGGTATCGGCCGCGTCACGTGCGGAGACGCCGTGCAGGGCCGCCTTTTCCTTGTCCAGCACAAAATCCATGCGTGGCCGCGAGGCCTCGGCAGAGGTATCCACGTCCACCACGCCCGGCTCCACGCGCATCAGGTCGGCCACCTTTTCCGCGCCGCTGACAAGGCTGGCGTACGGTTTGTCCGAGGGGCCGTAGATTTCCGCGGTAAGGGTGGAGATGACCGGCGGTCCCGGCGGCACTTCCACCAGCTTGATGCGGGCCTTGTGCCGGGCTGCGATGTTTTGCAGGTCGGTGCGCAGCCGCAGCAAAATGGCGTGGCTCTGCATGTCGCGCTCGGACTTGTCCAGCAGGTTCACGCGGATGTCGGCCACGTTGGACCCTTCGCGCATGTAGTAGTGGCGCACCATGCCGTTGAAATCCATGGGCGAGGCAATGCCGCTGTAGGTGGTTACGTTGACCACCTCGGGCACGCTCTGCAAATACTCTTCAAAGTCGCGCACCACACGGTCCGTGGCTTCCAGGGTCGTGCCCTCGTCCATGTCGATGACAATCTGGAACTCGTTCTTGTTGTCGAACGGCAGCATCTTGAGCGGCACCATGCGCAATGCGGCCAGGGAGAGCGACCCGACAAGCAGCAGAACAATGCCGCCCAACAAGGCCCAGCGCAATCCCCGGCGCTCAAGAAAGGGCGCAACAACGGCTTCGTACACACGCCGGATGCGCGCATGGGATTTGGTTTCGGTCGGTTCCCCAGTATCGGAACCGTCGCCCGCCCCGCCGTCTTTCCTGCCCAATCTCTTGAGCAGGTTGTAGGCCATCCAGGGCACGATGGTCAGGGCGCATACCGTGGAAAAAGTAACGGTAAGCGGCACGTTGGCGGCCATGGGCGCCATGTACGGGCCCATCATGCCGGAGATGAAGAACAGGGGCAGAAACGATACAATAATCGCCAGAGTGGACATGATGACCGGCGGCAGCACCTCGTCCACGGCCGTCAGGGTGGCGGCGCGCGGTCCCTGCTTGCGCATCAGGATGTGCCGCTGGATGTTGTCCACATTGGTTATGGGGTCGTCCACCACCAGCCCGAGGGAAAGAATAAGGGCGAACAGCGTGACCCGGTTGATGGTGTAGCCCAGCAGGTAGTTGACCCCAAGGGCCAGGGCAAAGCTGACCGGCACGGCCAGAGCCACGATGAACGCCTCGCGCCAGCCCAGGGTGAAGGCCAGCAGCGCCACCACCGTGATGATGGCAAAGCCGAGCGAGGAAAGCAGGTTGTTGACCTTGTCCTGCGCGGTCTGTCCGTAGTTGCGGGTAACGGTCAGTTCCACCCCGTCGGGCAGCACGTCGTGCTGCAGGGCGCGGGCCTCGGCAATGACGTCCGCAGCCACCTTGACGGCGTTGGTCCCTTTTTTCTTGGACAGGGCCAAGGTGACAGCGGGCTGTTCCCCCTGGCCGGGAAAACGAATGCGCGTGTAGCTTTTCGGTTCCTGCGGCCCATCACGCACCTCGGCCACGTCGCGCAGGTACACGGGGCGTCCGTCAAACACCCCCACAACCAGATCGCCCACTTCGGAAGCGGACAGGAAAAACGAGTTGGCCGTTACCGACAGTTCCCGGTTGGCCCTGGAAAATTTACCCGCACTGCGCGAGACATCCGCACCGGCCAGGGCGCGGCTCACTTCCAGAGGCGACACATTGAAGCCACGCAACCGCTGGGGCTCCAGCTCCACGCGCACTTCGCGCCCCCGCCCGCCTGCCAGAGAAACGCGGGAGACGTCGGGAATGCTCGCCAACCGGTGGAACATCTCCTCGGCCATACGGCGCAGGGCAAAGTCGTCGTACACCTTGGAGTGCAGGGCCATGGTCACGATGGGCACATCGTCTATTTCCACGGGCTTGACCACCCAGCCGGAAACCACGGCAGGAGCCAGGTCCACATTGCGCATGATGGTATTGTGCAGTTTGACCAGCGAATCCTCTCGGTTTTCGCCCACATAAAACCGCACCGTGACCATGCAGTGATCCCGGTAGGACGTGGAATAGACGTACTCCACCCCGTCGAGCTGCCAGAGCAGCCGCTCCAGGGGCGTGGCCACAAGCTTTTCCACTTCTTCGGCGGAAGCGCCGGGCACGTTGACCATGACGTCGGCCATGGGCACCACGATCTGTGGCTCTTCCTCGCGCGGGGTCAGCATGATGGCCCCGGCTCCTACGGCCAGGGCAAAGGCCATGAAAAGTATGGACAGCCGGGCCTGCAAAAATGCCCGGACAATGGACGCGATCACTCCGGTTGGGGCACTCGGGCCCCCCTTTCCACCAGACGGGGAACCTGCGGGATATTCAGAGCCGCTCATTGCACCTGCTCCGATTTTTTAGATTCCCCAGGGGTTCCGGACGCTTGGGCAGCCTGCGAGACATCAGTTTGTGGGGCCACTCCCTGAAGCTGTAGGGTTTCGCCGCCTTCCAGCCCGGATAAAATTTCCACCAGCTCGCCGTTTTTGCCATGCACGCCACCGGTCCGCACATAGACGGTCCGCCAGCCCTCGGGTGTTTTCAGACGCACGCTTTCCAGCTGTCCCACCCGGCGCACGGCGGATTTCGGCACCAGCACGGCCTCGTAGGTACGCACGGGAATGCGCAGCCGCGCGAACATGCCCTGATACAATCCCTGCACAGAGGGCAACCCCACCCGCACCAGAAACGTCCTGGTGCGCGCATCGGCCAAGGGCACGACTTCTTCCACCTGCCCTTCCATAACCGCGCCGATGGCACTTATTTTAACTTCCATGCGGGAACCGAGCGGCGCCTTGGCAATAAGGCCTTCGCGCACCATGGCCTCCACCCACATGCCCTTGCCGGTCTGCAAAAGCAGGAGCGAGCGGCCCGGAACCGCCAGATCGCCGGGGTCGGCCATGCGGCGGATGATCTCCCCGCTGTCCGGCGCGCTGATGGTGGCGTAGCCGAGATTGATACGCGCTTCTTCCAGCACCTTTTCCGCCTGGCTCACCTGGGCCGTGGCCCCTGTGCGTCCGTCTTCGGCCTGGCGCAGGGCGGATACGGCCTGCACGGCATTGCGCCGGGCAAGGTCCAGATCTTCCGAGGCAATGACGCCCTGCTTATGCAGTTTTTCCATGCGCCCGAACGTGGTCCGGGCCTTGTCGTCGGCCGCCTTTGCCGCGGCAATGGCTTCCACGGCCTGCTTCCTTGCGGAACGCGCGCTGTTCAGCCCCTGCTGGGCCCGTTCCAGCCGGGCCTGCAATTCCCGCGCGTCCAGGCGTATCAGGGTATCGCCCTGGTTCACCTTCACGCCGGGCCGCACCTCGACCTTGAGTATCTTGGCGGTAACCTGAGATTCTATGCGGATTTCCGTACGCGGACGAACGGTTCCCACGGCTTCGTAAACCTCGCACACCTCCTGGCGCACGGCCCGTGCGGTCCCATCCGCATTCAGGGTGGCATTTCCCATGGAATCCCCAGGGCAGTTCTCGGCCATGGCTGCAAAGCCGAAACCGGGCAAACACAACAGCAATCCGAAAACCATGGAAGCCAAAAGAACCCCTGTTGGTCGTATATGGCGCATCCGCATTTCTCCTTGGTAAGAGATGTCTTGTATGGTGTCCGCGCACTGGAAAAAGGAGTTTTCGGGTGCGCTCACGCTGTTTTGGGCGGCGCATGGCGAACTCTGTCCACCATGTGAGGTATCGCGTGTACTCTTTTGTTTTTAATGAAATAAATTTGAAAGACGCGACACCACTAACTCTATATCGCAGGCCAGCCATAAAATAAACGTCTCAGGCTGCTTGTAAAGGAACAATGGCGACGTTGTTTCAACAAGATTAAACCACCCCGCATCTGCAACTCCACGTCAGCCTTGATTTTTTTACGCCAACAGAGCTTGGGGACGCTTATTGGTACACATCCCCAACCATATTCTTTTTTAAAAATAATGGCTTTTTTTACCGGGCAGTCTACCCATGCATAATGGTTCCGAATAAATATCCATATCCTACGCAACGAGATCTAAAATGAACCAACGTGCCGAAATTACATCTGTTTCAGAAGAATATCTTCAGATCAGCCCCAATATTCTCACAAGTTTTCCCCGGTTCAGGCCACCTGTAAGCCTGTATTATTTCAAGCCGGAGACCAACACGATCCGGCTGTACGCCAAGGCCGAGGAGCGGGTATCCACCCCCCGGCAGGAGGAAGTGGCCCAGCTGTGCGAGCAAGGGCTGCTTTTTCTCTCCCGCGACGATTACAAGGTATACGCCCAGCATATCTGCAAAAAGCTCGGCCTCATCCTGGTGGAAACATCGCTGGACGAACGGGACATCGCGGAAATTCTCTATCAGGCCCTGCAAATGCGGCTTACCGAGTTCTTTGACCAGCCCACGGAACCGGTCTGGGAAGAACTTTTAAAAAACATTTCCATTTACAGCGAATACATTTGGATAGACCCGTGCCGCGTGGTCTACCTGGCGAGGAACCTGCACACCGAAGACGATCTGGCCGGGCACTGCGTCAACGTATGCTTTGTGGGAACCGCCCTGTACATTTTTCAGCAACTGCAACAGAACAGCATGGAAAAGACCAACTTCGTCAACGTATCCGGCGCCCTGCTGCTGCACGACCTGGGCATGAGCAAGGTGCCCCCCTACATAACGGGCAAGGCAACGGCCCTACGCAAGCAGGAACAGCAATCCGTGCAACTCCATCCCAGCGTGGGCCAGAACATCATCTCCCGGCTGAACATCAACACGCCGGAAATCATCCATGCCATGCTCGAACACCACGAACGAATGGATGGATCGGGCTACCCCAACCGGATCAAAGGCCTGGAAATATCCCACTTGGGCAGGCTGGCGGCAGTGGCCGACGCCTATTGCGCCATGATCGCCTCACGC
Organism: Desulfovibrio sp. 7SRBS1; assembly: GCF_049723905.1. NCBI lineage: Bacteria > Pseudomonadati > Thermodesulfobacteriota > Desulfovibrionia > Desulfovibrionales > Desulfovibrionaceae > Desulfovibrio > Desulfovibrio sp. 7SRBS1. The sequence continues at coordinate 2,566,872 of NZ_JBJKFD010000001.1, forward strand.
CCCTTTCGAGAACCGCTTCCCATGGTGGCGGCGGCCAAAAAACTTTTGGCCGAAAGCAAAAAGTTCGACCCGACCATGCTCAAGGGTATGGTGGAAGTAATGGCCAAGGGACTGCCCGAGTGCGCCCGTAGGCCTGTAGCGAACACGCCGCCATCGGCACGGTTCTGATTTCCGCCAAAGGAAAAGAAACCAGATGGAAAAAGGCCGGAGAGGAAGGGACCGGAGAAAAGGAAAAGACGCGACGGGTGACGGGGCGGCCTGAATGGCGAGGGCATGGGTGGCGGGTCGGTATAAAAGCCGCCGTCTGTCTCCGCCTGAAAATAGACCCTACCTTGAAATGCCTCTGCCCGGTCCGGCTCAGGAATCGAGCCCCGCAGTCTTTTGAGGGGCGAGAACTTCCAGCCCCGCATCCGTGGCCCGGATTTCAGGAACCGGCGTGTCGGCACCGACAAGGTCCAGCACCACCCGGAACGTGCCGGGATGCTTTCCTGCCCGCACCCGGCTGACGCCGGAGGCATCCAGGGCAATCTTGGCCGCGCCCTTGTGATGGAACGAGCCTTTCACGTCGATGACAAGACGCGCCGGACTCTTCAGACGAAAAGAGGAAAAAGAAAGCGGAGCCGTGCTGGTTATCCGCAAAATGGCGGAACCATCGTGCACCGGCACAAGGCTGATGTCCGGAACATTGGAGACGGTGACTACGGATGCCTTGGGCGCAACCGAAGCCTTGGACCCAGGTGCAGCCTTTATGGCTGCGGGTTCGGTTGCAGCGGATTTTTCAGAAACAACAGGCGTTGGTGACTGCGGGGCAGGTGTTATGGCCTGCTCTTCAACTGTTCCGGAAGACACCGACGGCGCAGGAGAAGCCAAGGCGAGCTGCTGGCCCAGAGGGGCGCCCGATTCATTGGATGGTGCAGTGGATGAGACAGTGAATGGTTCTGGGGATTCATTCCCGGAACTCGCCACTTCCACGGAATCGCGCGCGGAAAGGTCGCGTTCTTTCAGTTCCCCGGCCCCCTGGTTCCTATCGGACGCATCAGCTAAAACGCCATCGGAATTGCGCACCTTGTATACGTGCGGATAGTCCGAAGGGGTAAAATGGGGACGCACGTTCACCACAATCCTGCTGGCATCGAGATGCCGGGTCGTGGCCGGACTCTGGCTGAGTCCATCAACCAGGGGAAACCCCGGAAAAATACCCAAAGTGAGAATGCCTACAGCCGCTGCTCCCCCCGTCACAGCCCTGATAAATTTGATCTTTCCGGCCATGCCGTTGCCTCCGTCCTTGCTCTGCATTGCGGCAAAATTCTTCCGCATCCATTGGCTTTATACGGACCTCCGTACCACCCTGGCGGAACGCCCATATCCCCGAAAACCTACCTCAGGGTACGATTTCTGGCAAGGCGGAGCAACCCGCACAGGGCGCGGCTTCCCGGCCCTGCAAGCGATATCCCGCATCATCCGGGAGCTGGGAAGCGAGAAAAAGTGGAAATTAAAATCGTTTTCCCGCAACAGTGAATTTCGCCCCCATCTGCGGGCTGCCTTCCTCCCGGCAAAATCCTAGCGGTCTTTTCCCAAGGGGCTGAACCGGCTTATCAGCAGACTCAGGCAGACGGTGAGCGCAATGAGCAAGGCACCATAGGCCATGGCAAGGCCTATTTCGTACTCGAAAATGGCGTTGACCATGGCAATGGACATGGGTTTGTTGGAGGCGTTGTAGAGAAACGCGGACACCGTGTATTCCCCGATGCTGCGTACGAACGCGTACAGGAACCCAGCCAGAAGCCCGGGATAGATGATGGGCAGCGTGACCCGCCGAAAGGTGGTGGTCCACGACGCGCCCAGGCTTTTGGAAGCCTCGATGAGCGTGGAGTTGAGCCCCTGAAAGGAAATGTGTGTAACCTCCACCACAATGGGCAGGGACTTGATGAAATAACCCAGGGGAAGCAGCACGGAGGCGCCCACCAGTACGGAGTTGAAGGCGAAAATGTTGGGCGTGCTGTTCGCGGTAATCAGGTTGATGGCAACCGCGCTGGCAGGCATGGCCCACGGCAGCACCACCAGAAACTCGATGAGCCCTTTGCCCCGCAGCCGGGTTTTCTCGATGATCCACGACGAGGGCACCGCCACCAGCAGGCACAGGAAAGCGGCCAGCAGCGACATCTCGATGCTGTTCACAAACGGCTGGAGTTTGCGGTGGTTGGAAAAGATCGTGACAAAGTTGTCCAGGGAGAACGACTGAGGATAGATGCTCACCATCCACGATGCCGAGTCCACGAACGAAAGCACGATGATGGTGCCAAATGGCAGCAGAATAAGCAGCACCAGCGCAATTTTCAGCCCGTGCGCCAACCAGCGCAGCGCCCTGTTGCGTATTGCCACCGGCTGAAAGGGAACACCCTTGACCGACCCGGTAAAGAGCCGCTGTTTTTCGTACCAGCGCAGCACCCCGAAAAAGCCCATGGAAATGACCGTGAGCACAACCACCTGAACGGCTGCGACCTCCATGTAGTTGTTGGCCTTGGACAGCAGAATCTGCGTGGTCAGCACCTTGTATCCGCCGCCGATGATGCTTGGCGCGGCAAAGGAACCAATGCCGGTCATGAAGGTGACGGCCGCGGAAATGATGAGCGCGGGCGCCACGCAGGGCAGAATAACGGAGGTGAAGACCTTGGCGCGCGAGGCACCGAGAATTCGGGCGCTTTCCACGATGGAAAAATCAATCTGCCGGATGGCCAGGGACACGGTGAGGTAAAAGTAGACGTACTGGGTGTACACGTGCACGAACAAAATGCCGCCCAGCCCGGAAAACTCGTACGGGGCCTTGCCCAACCCAAATACCAGCTCAAGGGTTTTGGTCACCAGGCCGCTTTCGCCGTACAGCTGCACAAAGGCGAAGACAATGATGATGCCCGGCATGATCACCGGGAGCAGCAGCAACTTGTCCAACAATTCCCGGTATGGGCACTCGAAATAGTGCACCAGAAAGGCCAGCCCCGCGCCCACAACCCCGCACAGCACCACGGTAAGCGCGCCCAGCACCAGGGTGTTCTGCAGCACCATCAGGCTGGTGGGAGAGGTGAAGAAATCCCAATAATGGGCGAGCCCAATGGCCCAGACGTCGCCCCCGCCACTTGCCCCGCCGCCCACATCCAGACTTTTCAGCAGCGTGGTCAGGGCCGGGTACAGAATATAGCCCACCAGCACCCACAGCAGCGCCAGCACGCCCAGTCCGGGAATGATTTTGCGTTGCAAATGGTTCATGCCGTCCGCTCCGCCCTATCCCGATTCTCCATGCCTCTACTCATAAAGCAGGCGGATGGCTGTTTCGGGCAGGGTCGCCCAAAGCGTATCCCCCGGCTGTGGCTCCGGCCCCGCAGCTAAAGAGACCGTGTTGAGTTCGGCCACACGCAGGGTAATTTCCCCCACCTGGACAATGGTATCTATCCACAGCCCGTTCAACTGCCGCTCCACCAGCCGCACCTTGAACGAATTGGGCTCGTTTACCGGCGTGTGCGACAGCCGGATGTTCTGCGGCCGGATGGAAAGATGGCATGTGCCGTTTTCCGCCGAGGGAACACGCAGTTCCAGTCTGCTTTCCGGCCCACTTTCCGCCCCATGGGACATGCCGTTCTCCAGGCGGGCCGTGCCGTTATCCAGCGTGGCGGAAAAGATGTTCGTATCGCCCACAAACTTGGCGACCAGCACATTGCGCGGCGTGTCGTAGACCTGGTGCGGCGTGCCCACCTGCACCACCCGCCCCTTGTCGAACACGGCAATGCGGTCGGAGAGGGTTAGCGCCTCGGTCTGGTCGTGAGTAACGAAAATGGTGGTGATGCCCAGCCGCTTTTGCAGGGCCTTTATTTCCGCGCGCATCTTGTCGCGCAGGCGGGCATCCAGGTTGGAGAGCGGTTCGTCCAGCAAGAGCACTTCCGGCTCCACAGCCAAAGAGCGAGCCAGGGCCACACGCTGCTGTTCGCCGCCCGAGAGTTCGGAAATCTTGCGCTCGCCAAAATCGGCCAGCCCGACCATGTCCATGTAGAGCGAGGCGATGTCCTTGCGCTCGCGGGCCGACTTTTTCTGGATGGTCAGCCCGTACTCTATGTTCTGACGCACGTTCAGGTAGGGGAACAGGGAATAGTTCTGAAACACCATGCCCACGTTGCGCTTTTCCGGCGGCAAATGGGTGACGTCGTGCCCGTCAATATACACCGCGCCCGACTGCGGGGTGATGAACCCCGCAATCAGACGCAGCAATGTTGTTTTTCCACACCCGGAAGGGCCGAGAAAGGTGAAGAATTCCCCTTTTTCAATGGTCAGGTCCACCTGCGAACAGGCCCACACGCCATCAAAGGATTTCCCCACCCCGTCAAGGACGACAGTCCCCATGTACTGCCCCTATTTCTTGTCTTTGCCGGAGTCTTTCACTTCCATGTCCCAGTGCTGCATCCACTCGGACTGCTTGGAGGCCAGCGCGCCCCAGTCCACGTCCATGACGCGGAACTTGATTTCGCCCATCCACTTGGGCGAGGCGGCAATGGCCTCGGGAAGGGTGGGCATGCGGTTGAACTTGTTGGCAAGCATGGCCTGGGCCTTTGCGCCGCCTGCGAATTCCACGAACGCCCTGGCCGCGTTGAGATGCTTTGCGCCCTTGATGACGGCAATGGCGTCGGTGATGACCGGGGAGCCGCTTTGGGCGTCGATGATCTCAAGGGGCATCTTGTTTTTGATTTTATTGTCTATGATGGAGTTGAGCACGGCAAAGCTGATGGGCGCTTCCTTGCGGCCCACGGCCTGGAATTGGAGCGAACCGCTGCCGTAGTAGCGCTTGACGTTGGCATCCATGGCCTTGAGAAATTTCCAGCCCTTGTCCATCTGGTTCTTTTTCTCGAACTGCTGCAACAGGGCGGAGTAGGTGGCGCGGGCGGAAGAGGACAGCGCGTTGCGGGAAACGATCTTGCCCTTGTATTTAGGGTCGGCCAGATCCCACCAGTCTTGTGGGGCGTCGGCCTTGCTCATCATGTCGCTGTTGTAGAACATGAGCACCGGCGTCTGGATAGTGCCGTACCAATACCCTTCACTGTCCTTGAACAGCGGATTGATCTTGTCCGCCCAGGTGGGGGTGAAGGGCACGAAAAGGTCCTCGCCCTTCAGCTCCTGGTAAACGGAGGAGGGAGCGCCGTACATGACGTCGGACTGGGGATTGGCTTTTTCCGCGCGTACTCTGTCGGCAAGTTCACCCTTCAGATTGATGAACTCGACACGTACGCCGGTTTGCTTTTCAAAAGCGTCCGCCACCAGCTCCAGCATGGATTCGCCGTGGGTGGAATAGACCACAACCTTGTCTTCCAGCTTGCTGTCCGCAGCCATTGCCGCCACAGGAACCAAGACACAAACAAGCAAAGCCAGAACCATTGCACGGATGCGACGAGCAATGCGCATGAGACAGCCTCCATCGGGTTGAGTGATTGCCGATAATAGTATGGTCAAATAATGGTCAGAAGAGATGTTGCTGCAGGTGTATTTATACGCTGATGGCGATTGCCGCAATGTCGTCGTGCATTTTAAAGCGGGGGTAGGCGCGGCAACCCGCGTCGGTCGCCTCCACACTGCGGATGTAGTCGCGAACGCCCTTGAGGCCGGACGTAAGGAAAAGTTCGATGTACGTGTCAAAATCGCGCTGCTGCAAGGGGTCGGCCTTGGGCACAAGCAGGCCGTCGGTAAAGAGCAGCACATGGCTCACGCCGCACAGGTCGCGCGTTCCGGTCTGCAAAAAATCCATGGCCTCCGGCTCGCCGCTGAACACGCCATAATCCACGTTCATGCGGGAGCGGACCTTTACAATCTGTTCGTGCAGGGCCTCGGCAATGGGCTCGGAAGTGCACTGGCAGACGTCCTTCCACAGGCACAATGTTTCCACGTCGTGGTCACGAATCTCGCACACGGATTCTAAGTCGCCGTTTTCCATTATGCAGAGGATGCGCGAATCGCCAATCTGCGCCCACTCGAACGAATCCTCGCCCATGCGCACGGCTGCCGCGCTCGTGCTCCACAGCTTTCCCTTGTTCGATACGTCCACGTGGCGCTCTACCATGGCTCTGTGAATGCGCCGGTTGGCCCGCTGGGAGAGTTCCAGCAAGCTGCCGTTGTTCTGCCGAAAGGCCTCCCCGGCAAGGTTCGAGGCCAGGTAGCCGCCGGTATATCCGTGCTCGTAGGTTTCCGGACTCAGGCTGGTGGCGCCGTCGAATACGCAAAAAAGATTGTCCTCCACAACAAGGACATCTTCGTTGAGCAGCCCGGTGCCGTGCTCCAGCAGGGAATCCACCTGTATTTCCGCTTTTATGGTCATACTTTATTTTTTACAAAAAAGAGCCCGTCAGAACAAATAGTTAAGCCAGATATGAAAGGTCCGCATGCATTGAGAAACGTCGATCCCTATTGAGTTTCCCCAACTTCTTTCTTATGAGTTGATACATGAAAATATTATTTCTTTTATGTCAGATCCCCGATTTTACCGGGAGCGGGAAATATGTGCTGGAATTGATGCAGCAATGCAATGCAAAAGGGCATACTCCTTTCCTGGTGGCAGGCGTGCCTGAAGACTTTTCCATGGAGCAGAATTCCATTGCGGATTTGCTTGCCCCGGACAACTGCATGTTTGTCCGTTTCGAAAGCGCGGACCTGCATTTCAAGGTGGTGGGCATGAGCAACGTGATGCCCTACCCCAGCACGGTTTGCGGGGATTTGAATCCGGAAGAGATTGCAGCCTACATGGCGGCCTTTGAACGGGTTGTTGCCAGGGCCGTGGAGCAGTTTGCCCCGGATGTGATCCACACCAACCATTTGTGGATGGCAACGGCTGCGGCCAAACGGGCTGCGCCGAACACACCTCTGGTTGCCACCTGCCACGGCACCTGTTTGCGCCAACACAACCTGTGCCCGGAACTGAGCCGCTCCCTGCTGGACGACCTGGCTAAGGTCGATCGGGTCATTGCCCTGTTCGAGCGGCAAAAACAGGAAATACAGGAGCTGCTGCACCTGCCCAAAGAGCGGATAACGACCATCAGCGGCGGGTTCAATCAGGAATTTTTTTATACGACTTCGGAAAGCCAGAAAGAACCGAGTCAGGAACCGGTGCATATTCTCTACGCAGGCAAACTGAACCAGGCCAAGGGCGTGCCCTGGCTGCTGCACAGTTTGCAAAGGCTGGAGGACCTGCCCTTTCATCTGCATCTGGTGGGCGGCGGCAGCGGCCCGGAAAAGAAACATTGCCTGCAGCTTGCCGCCCAACTGAACCACAAGCCAGACGGGGACAATGGTGCCCCCCACCCCGAGCACCCCATCGGCCCCAAGGCCCCCCGTGTCACCGTGCACGGCGTGCTCTCGCACCATGACCTGGGCGAGCTGATGCGGCGCTCACAAATTTTTGTTTTGCCGTCTTTTTTCGAGGGGCTCCCCCTGGTGCTGCTGGAAGCCCTGGCCTGCGGCTGCCGGATTGTCACCACGGACCTGCCCGGAGCCAGGGAGCTTTTTTCCAGCCATAGCGGCCAAATGAAAGGCATAGAGGACTTGCTGCGCATGATCCCCCTGCCCCCGCTGCAAACCATAGACACACCCCACCCCGAAGACATGCCCCTGCTGGAACAGCGGCTGGCAACCGCCCTTGCGGAAACCATCCGCACCGCACAAACAGACGGCAGGCCCGATAAGACGCTCATAAAAAGACTGACAGCGCCCTATACCTGGGACAATATTTTTCAGCGGGTGGAAGCGGTGTACGAGCAAGCGGTGATTGTTTAAAGTCGCCCTCCGAAACCATACAGCGCGTTACCTCAGACGCAGGCACAGCTTGTGAATACCAGCAGGAGACTCCCATGGCCGAATACAGCCTTGAAGATCTGAACAAAAAACTCGCCGGATACCTGGATTTCGAACTCTCCGACGCGCCCACCACAGACATCAACACGGCCTTGCAGATCTCCGAATTCATGGAGTCCAAAGGCTACGGGTTCCGCCTGAAGGATTTGTGCCCCAAATCGCTGACCGAAAGCTCGTGGCGGGCCATATTCACCCATGGCGACACGGAATTTACCGCCGAAAACACAGAATCGGCCATTGCCGTCTGCTCTGCAGCACTCGCGGCCCTGGAAGCGGGCCAAAGAGTGCTAGCATCGCGCCCGTAACGACCACCTGTTGAAATCAATATTTTCCCATGTACCCAGCAAAGAAAAATTGATAGTGCCCCTAACAGGCGGGAAAACCATCCCCTACGGAATGGACCACACTGCGCAGAGTTCAATCCCCCCGCTCAAACACATCCGACCAATCGCTACTCCAGATACAACACGGCATTTTCGCACAGTGTTTTTCTCAGGAGAAAGGAGAACAAAATGTCCACTACACCCAATGCAGTTATCAGCGCATGGAGCGAACGGAAAGGCCCTCTCATTTTGACCACTGTAGACACCAATGGAACCCCGAACTCCATTTATGCCACGTGCACCAAAATGCTTGATGACGGCTCAATCGTTGTTGCAGACAATTATTTCAAGAAAACGCAGGAAAACATCCTGGCCGGAAGCAAGGGCTCCATCCTGTTCATCACCAACGACGGCAAGGCCTATCAGGTGAAGGGCAAGATCGAGTACATCAAGGAAGGTCCCATCTTTGACGACATGAAGAGCTGGAACCCCGCAAAACATCCCGGCCATGCCGCCGCTGTCCTGCGTGTGGAAGAAGCATACTCGGGCGCGGAAAAGCTTTCCTAGTATCGCGTCCGTTACATCCGCAGCATTTATACATGCGGTAACGAGCGGCGTGCCCCTCGCCTTCTTCCCAACCATCGGCCGTATCTGTATATTGCGGCTCCCGGACCGGTTCCACATCATTTGTGGCAAAGCCGGTTCGGAGGCCGAATATGACATCCAACAAACGGACGAAACAGAATGACCAGTTTCGATGACATCGTAGACGAGCTGCAGTCCAAGATTACCGAAGAAACCATCGATGCCTATGGGCAGGCCGGGTACGACCGCTGGCGCAACCCTCCGCACCGGGGAAAGCCCGAAAAGACAAACTACCAGGGCGAGTCCACCGGAGGCTGCGGCGACACCATATGGATATTTCTGCACATAGAAGATGACCGGGTTGTCGACGCCGGCTTCGGCACGGACGGGTGCGGGTCCAGCACCATCAGCGCTTCCATGGCTGCCGAGCTGGCCGCGGGCAAAACCTGCGACGAGGCCGCCGAAATTACCGGAGAGATGGTTCTCAACGGCCTGGGCAAGCTGCCCGACGAAGATCAGCACTGTGCCTGGCTGGCGGCCACGGCCCTGCACGAGGCCTTGGGCGACTATTACAACAAGACCGCCAAGCAGGTGCACAAAGAGGGTTGAGCACACAGCGCCGTCTCCACAGCTTGGCACACACATTCCCAATTTATTTCTCGAATGTGATGGCCGCAAAATATGACGTATCTTGCGGAGGACCACGAACCTGAAAAACGTGGGTTTCAGGTTCGCGCAGGCCGGGCTCTGCCCACCATGTGACGTGTCGCTATTGCTGTTATTTTTAACACGAAGAATGCAGCGGACGCGACACGAGCCCAGACAGCATCACACAGACAGCATCAAACGGACAAGAAATGGATACTTTCGATACCAACGCACAGGGACAACAGGTTGAAAATGCCGGGAAAACCAACACCGGCTTCAAGCTGACAGGCTATGACCACTGGCAAAATCCGCCCCGCAAGGGAAAACCCGCCAATGGGAACTACGAGGGCGCATCCACAGGGGAATGCGGCGATACCATCCGGATATTTCTGTATATACAAGACGACAAGGTGCTCGACGCCGGGTACGACACCGACGGGTGCAGGTCCAGCAACATCAGCGGCTCCATGGCTGCCGAGCTGGCAGTGGGCAAACTCTGTGACGAACTCACCGACATTGACGGGGAAACGGTTCTGAAAAGCCTGGGCAGCATGCCCACCGACGAGTACCACTGTGCCTGGCTGGCCGCCAATGCCCTGCACGAGGCCGTGGGTGACTACTACAAAAAGACCACCAGGCAGCCCAAGTAGCCCCAAGCAGCAGACTCTCTCTGTGCGATGCGGCCACGCCAGAGGCCGACATCCAGCCATTGCGAAGCCTGGCAATACGTAACTTTTCAACGTGTATACCAAAGAACCTCCCCGACCATTCAGGCCAGGGAGGTTCATCAGTAAAGATCTGCCGTCGGTATACAGCTACTCAGCCTGTACAAGCGGCTTTTTGGCAACATAAAGAGCGGCGGTGGTGACAGCCGTTCCTATCAGAATGGCCGCGGTATACGGAAGAATCCCGCTGACCGCGTTGGGGATGGGCAGCACAAAGATACCGCCATGGGGAACCATGAGGGTGCATTTCATGGTCATGGAAATGGCTCCGGTTACTGCCGAGCCGAGCATGATGCAAGGGATGACCCGAAAGGGATCACGCGCGGCAAAGGGAATGGCGCCCTCGGTGATAAAGGAAATGCCAAGAACAAAAGCGGCCTTGCTTGCTTCCTGTTCCTCTTTGGTGAAACGGCTCTTGAACAGGGTTGCGGCCAAGGCAAGCCCCAGCGGCGGGGTCATGCCCGCAGCCATTACCGCAGCCATGGGCGCATAAATCTTTGCCGACAGCAGACCAACGCCGAAGGTATAGGCAGCCTTGTTCACCGGACCACCCATATCAAAGGCCATCATGGCGCCAAGCAGCAAACCGAAAGCCAGAGCACTGGTCCCCTGCATGGCCCGCAACCATTCGGAAAGAGAGGTCAGGGCAATCTTGACCGGCGGGCCAATGACGTAAATCATCAACAGACCAACCACCAGTGTGGACAGGAAAGGCAGAATCAGCACCGGCTTGAGACCTTGCAGGTTCTGCGGCAGCTTGATCTTGTCATTGAGAAACTGGGTCAGGTAACCAGCAATAAAACCGGCCACAATACCACCGAGAAATCCGGCCCCGACATTGGTAGCCAGCAGCCCGCCGACCAGCCCCGGAGTAATACCCGGACGCTGGGCGATTGAATACGAAATAAACGCACCAAGTACCGGGACAAACAAGGAAAAAGCACCCGCTCCGCCAATCTGCATCAGGGCCCAGCCGAACGTGCCTTCATGGTCACCAGCGTAAATACCGCCGAATGCAAAGGCCAGAGCGATAAGCAGGCCACCGGCCACAACCACCGGAAGCATATAGGAAACACCGGTCATCAAATGGCGGTACGGACCGGTACGGGCTGCGGAACGCTCTTTCTTGAGCTCTTCCACCTGCCCACCCAAATCCTTGTGGACAACAGGAGCGGCAGAAAGTGCGGATTTGATGACCTGTTTGCCGTCGTGGAGTGCGGCCTTGGTTCCGGTTTCATAAAGCGGCTTGCCCGCAAACCGTTTGGAATCGACAAACGCGTCGGCAGCAATAACAACAGCATCGGCGCGGGCTATGTCTTCTTCGGTAAGGACGTTCTTGGCACCTACCGATCCCTGCGTCTCTATCTTCACCTCATGGCCGAGTGCTTCAGCGGCCTTGCGCAAGGCCTCGGCAGCCATAAAGGTATGGGCAATGCCCGTGGGGCAGGAGGTGACCCCGATAATATATTTGCGCCCTTTCTCCGGTTCTGCGGCAGCCTGTCCAACGACAAATTCCTCGGCGTCCTTAAGAGCAGCTTCAATCACCTCTTTGGTCTTGCGCACAGCTTCACTGGTGGAAACCGCGTGCATGGGCTTCCCCTGAAATCTGGCCGGATCAACATGGATGTCCGCGGCTATGATGACCACATCGGCCGCATCAATGGCTTCCTGGCTGAGCACATCCTTTGCGCCTTCGGCACCTTGTGTTTCAACCTCCACATCATGGCCCATGCTGGCCCCGACTTTTTTCAGGGCTTCAGCAGCCATAATGGTATGGGCCACTCCGGTCGGACACGCTGTTACGGCAACGATTTTTGACATAACATTTCTCCATTACAAGCTTATTGTTTCAACAACCACCTGCTCTTCCAGTTCCCTTGCTGCATCAATGCTCTTAAGGCTCGGTCCGACCTGCGCCACTGTGGCTGCAGATAATGATGTTGCAAGCCGCACCCGTTCTTTCAATCCAAGACCAAGTGCCGCTCCCGCCACAAGCCCGCCAATCATGGCATCTCCGGCCCCCACGGTACTGACCGGTTCGATCTTCGGCGGCTTTGCGAAAAGTTCCTCTTCACCATCCACGAACACGGCCCCGCGTGCCCCCAGGGAAACCGCCACATTGGCAATACCGGCCCTGTTCATGGTCCGCATTTGCCCCACAATATCGTCCAATTTGTTCATGGGCCGACCAACCAGCTCGGACAATTCGTCATCATTGGGTTTGACCAGCCACGGCGCGGCCTCAATGCCACTGAAGAGTGCCGGGCCACTGGTATCGATCACAGCCTTTGCCCCCTGAGCCTTGATTACCCGGACCAGTTCCCCAACCACATCCGGGGAAACAGTGGCCGGAAGACTGCCCCCGATGACAACCATGAAGGCCTGTGCGGCCAGCTTGGCCACCCTTTCAGTCAATTCCCGCACATGGACTTCATCAGGAGACAGGCCTGGGAAATTGATGTCCGTGGTTGATTCGGTGTGCGGATCAAGGACTTTGATGCCGATACGTGTTTCCCCCGGAACGCGGACAAAGGCATCGGTTATCCCTTCATCCTTAAACTTTTTCTCGAATATGGAGGCGTTATCGCTGCCCAGAAATCCGGTTACGGTTACCGGCAGCCCGAACTTGCGCAGCAGTACGGCAATATTTATGCCCTTGCCCGCCGCATCAACCTGATGTGATGCAACCCGGTTGACCTTTCCGGCAGTAAAATCCGGAACCGAACAGGCCAAATCAATGGCCGGGTTCATGGTAACGGTTACAATATGATTATTCGTAGCCATATTTTCCACGCTAAGGCAGGCTGAGAGCCCGCACTTCCTTGCCGTTGCGGCAGCCAAGGGCCTTTTGGGCCAGCTCCCGGGCCTGTTCCATGCTTATGGAGCGGAGACGGGACTTGACCGCGGCGATGCTGGGTACGACCATGCTCAACTCCTTGACCCCAAGCCCGGAAAGAATTGCGGCACCAAGAGGCTCTCCGGCCAGCCCGCCGCAGACTCCGGTCCAAATTCCGGCCTCGTCCGAGGCCTTTACCACCAGATCAATCAAGCGCAGCACCGCCGGATGGAGGCTGTCCGCCTTGGCGGCAAGCGTGGGGTGCACACGGTCGATAGCCATGGTGTACTGGGTAAGATCATTGGTCCCGACGGAAAAGAAATCCACTTCGCGGGCAAACTCGCGGGCCATGGCGACCACAGAAGGCACCTCGACCATGATTCCTATTTCCAGCGGCTCGGCACCGACCTCGATCCGGGCCTTTTCAGCCAACCGTTTGGCCGCTTCAAGGTCTTCCAGGGTCGCGATCATGGGAAACATGATCCTGATGGGGCCGTACTTGGAGGCCCGGTAAATGGCCCGCAACTGGGTCAAAAACATTTCCGGCCTGTTCAGGCACAGACGAATGCCCCGTTCACCGAGAAAGGGATTCTCTTCCGGGGGCAGATCCAGATACGAAACAGCTTTATCACCACCGATGTCCAGAGTACGGATGATGATGGGCAGACCGTTCAAGGCTTCAACCATGGCCTTATAGCTCTGGTACTGTTCTTCCTCGTCCGGCGGGGTCTCCCTTTCCAGAAAAAGAAATTCGGTGCGCATCAGCCCGACCCCTTCACCTCCGGCATTGACCGCCTTTTCGGCTTCGCTGACCTTGCCGATATTGGCGACAACTTCCACTCGTTCGCCGTCAGTGGTCAGGGCAGGCTCGAAACGAGTGCGGTATTCCTCATCACGCAACTCTTCCAGCTGGAGCCGTGCTTCCTCTGCGGTGTGTATGTCCTCCGGACTTGGCTCCAGATAAAGATTGCCGGAATCGCCATCCAGAATGGCGAGTGTGTCATTTTTCAATTCCAGCAGGCTGGGACCGGCAGCGACAATGGCTGGGATTCCCAGAGAACGGGCAATAATGGCCGAGTGTGAGGTGGGACCGCCGCCTGACGTACAGAACCCCAGAATAAGCGACGGATCAAGTTGCGCGGTATCCGACGGGGTAAGGTCCTCGGCAATGAGGATAACCGGGGATTCCGGCTTGAAAGGTTCGTCCTGCACAACCCCTGCCAGATGCTTCAGCACCCGGCGGCCCACATCGCGCAGGTCCATGGCCCGAGCAGCCAGCAGCTCATCGTCGTGCTGCTCCATGGCCCGCACGCGGTCGTCAATGACCTGGCGCCATGCGTATCCGGCGCTCTTGCCGCTACGGATAAGCCCCTCTGTTTCAGCCAGCATTTCAGGATCATCCAGAAAAGCCTCATGGGCTTTGAAGATTGCAGCCCGAGGTTCGCCTGATTTGGCGCGGACTTCTTCATACAGATGACGGAGATTCTGGCGGGCCGCAGCTATGGATTGGGCAAGCGCTTGGGATTCGTGCCGCGGGTCCTTTGCCAAGGCCTCAACAACAATACGTTGCTGGGTAAGCTGGTGAATTGGCCCGGAAGCCAGTCCCGGAGAAGCTGTACACCCCGGGATGGTCTGCTTCACACTTTTGGGCATCCAGCCATGCGCAACCTGAGGTACGGATTTTTCCTCCGCATCCTCCCCCAGACCGGCATCGACAGCGTCCTTGAGGGCAGACAGGGCAAGAGCGGAATCAGGCCCCTTACCGTGAATACGGATGGTCTTTCCGCCGGACACTCCCAGCTTGAGCAACGAGGCAAGGCTCTTGCCGTTCCCCGAACGGCCATCAAATTCCACCAGAATTTCCGAGCTGAACTGCTTGGCAATGTCCACAAAGAATGTTGCCGGACGTGCGTGCAGACCATGCTCGCCCTGGATGGTCACATCTATCGAGGCATCGAAATCGGAAACGTCAAAAGTGGGCGCCGGCCGGGGCTGGACAGGGCATTCACCGCTCAGCACCCGGACAATCTCCGCAGCGTCTTGAGTTATGGCCAAACGCGAAACGGTTTCAGGGTCATCCAGCACATGGGTCAGGTTGGTGAGAATTTCAATATGCTCGTCAGATTTTGCAGCTATCCCGACCACGAGATGGACGATTTCGTCGGGATTCCAGATCACCCCGTCAGGCACCTGCATTACCGCAACCCCGGTCTTCAAAATTTCATCCCTGTTCTCCGGCAGCCCGTGGGGGATGGAAATTCCATTGCCAAGAAAAGTATTGGCCACTGCTTCGCGGTGTTTCATGCTCTCTATGTATCCAGGTTCGATAACCCCCTCTTTCACAAGGATTTCACCGACCTTTTCAATAGCTTCAAACTTGCCCGAAGCCGTTGCCCCCAAAAGGATGCTACTTTCTTTCATTGCAACCATGAGCTGCCTCCCATGCGCGGACCGATTACTCTGAAATAAGTTTGTAATCGATTACATCTTGGTTGTTTAAAAAACCCCTGACCATGTACTCATTGGTGAGGTTTCAATTTAGGATTCAGTATACACGAAGAATGAAAAATGTAAACACTTGCACCCCAAAGGCCTGCCGCGCCTAATTATTTTTTATTATAAAGGGTTAGATGTTTCACCACCCACTCACCTTGAAAAAAATATGAAATCGATTATATTATTTTGCAAGAGAAGAGGTAACAAATGAAAATAAAAGACATTGCAGAAGCAGCCGGGGTTTCCACCGCGACAGTTTCCAGGGTTTTGAGCGGAAAGACGAATGTTCGGCAGGAAGTGAGGAAAAAGGTGCTGGAAGTGGTTGCAAAGACCAACTACAAGCCCGACCGGGCAGCACAAAGGCTTCGCTCCAAGAAATCCACATATATCGGGCTGATTGTTGCGGACATCCAGAGCCCTTTCTTCGCATCAGTTGCCCGCGCGGTTGAAGATGTTGCCCAAAAAAACAATTACAATGTAATCCTTTGCAACACCGACGAGAGCCATGAAAAAGAACGTATGTATCTGGAAATGATGCAGAATGAAAA
This sequence comes from Desulfovibrio sp. 7SRBS1, assembly GCF_049723905.1. Taxonomy (NCBI): domain Bacteria; kingdom Pseudomonadati; phylum Thermodesulfobacteriota; class Desulfovibrionia; order Desulfovibrionales; family Desulfovibrionaceae; genus Desulfovibrio; species Desulfovibrio sp. 7SRBS1. Next base: position 2,582,911 of record NZ_JBJKFD010000001.1, read on the forward strand.
TGCTGCCGGGGTCATACTGGCTCCTACCCTGCGTCTGTCGGAAAACTTCGAGCTGACCCAGAACCATACCTCCCCCATGGTGGTGATTGACCGCCAGGTTCAGAGCTGTCCGGTAGACATGGTGCTGATAGACAATCGCCAGGCTGCCCTTGATCTTACCCGCCATATGCTTGCCCATGGCTACAAACGTCTTGCAGCTCTCTTTGGGGACAGCAGTGCCACAGGAGCACAGCGCAAGGCCGGTTTTGAAGACGGCCTGCGCGAGGCCGGAATCGAGGAGGGAAATTTTATCAGCAAGACCCTGCCTGCAAAAGACATTGCCGCGCATGAGGCGGTAACGGCAATGCTTGAAGGCCCCACCCCACCGGACGCAATTATAACGAGCAATGGCCTGCTCGGCGCAGGGGCTTTTCGCGCCATTCGCGATAAGGAGCTCTCCGTGCCCGAATCCGTGGCCTTTGCCAGTTTTGACGAATCAATCTGGACATCCATGACCCGTCCGGCCATTACGGTTGTTGAACAACCGACCTACGCCATCGGCCAAACAGCCTGCGAACTGCTGCTCAAACGCATTGAAGACCCCAAACGCCCCACTCGCAAGGTTGTACTGGAAAGCAAACTTGTTATCCGCCAGTCGTGTGGAGGGAAGCTGAAGTAGAGCTGGAGCCATGCTCCCCGGAAACGTCCGAAGCCTCGAAGACCATGCCGTTGGTGTGGTGGTCGGCCGTCGTGGCCGCGCCATGCAGCCACGCTGCGGTCCAGAACTGGTAGGGCAGCCCGGTCTCTTTGGTTATTCCCAGGCCGTCCATGTCGGCGCGGATCGGCGAGCTTCTGCCAATGTGAATGGACGCGCCAGAGCGTTAAAGGCGTTTGGTTGCCCTAATTTGGGGCGGAGCAGTGCAGATGAATGCGTACCTGCTCGCTTTCCAAACAACGCAAGCCGTCCAACAATTCCAGCAGTTCTAACAGTTCCAACAAACAGGTATGGCGTCACCCTGATTCACGGGACGGCAAGAACCGCACAGTTACACAGGTCGTCGCTTTCAAAATTCGTTATGTCGCCAGCAGACAAGCCTGGTACGGGAAAGAGTCTGACTGTGAGGGGCTTGTTCAACCGGTAGGCCATTGTCCCCGTATCCCGCATAAGCGCCGAGATCTTCCCCTCGGGGGTATCGCCGGGAATGGGGACAGTATCGAGCCCTATACCGCACACAGCACTGTATGTGAGCAAGGAACGGATATCAAAGAGGGAGTCAATGGTTCCCTTCGCAAGACCGGTATCTTCGGTAACGGCGAGCATCAGCCCTGAAAAGCCTACCAAATCGACACCTTCAACGGACTTAAAAACACGGGTCAGGAGAGATGAAGCCTCAACTGTGCCTGCGGCCCCAAAATATTCCACTCCCATTTGCTCATACACTGCAACCATGCTCGCACAGTTTTTTGAAGGAGCAGCCGAACTATCAAAACCCGAGAAGGTGAATGAATATTCATCCCCTGCCTTTCTGACAATGTCATGGACATTCGACACGTGATGCTGAAGGGCTATGCTCATGACATCATAATAGCCCTTGAATCGGGCATTGTGATCGAGAGAGGCTGCTCCCTGATTAAAGTCTTCAAGAACCTTGACCAGCAGATCCGGTGTTTCGAGCCCTATGACAAAGCAGTCCCCCAATTCCTTTTTATGATAACTTGCCGGAAAGTAGGGTATAAGCGGCTTGCAATTGAAATTGACTGTAAAATTGAAGTTCCCTTCCCCCCTCGGGGTAAGCTCGCTTATCTTCAATACGGCTTTGGATGATAACCGTATCAACTCGTTATCTAGTATGCCATGCTCATCAAGCTCCACATTGACACACGCATTACACAAGTCGCCGAACTCTTTTATCAAATCCGGAAGTATCTCTATCTCTTTTTTTGTTTTGGCTTCCCCTATGGCAAACCGCAGCCGAACGCCTGACGAAGCGGTTGTACGCAACAACCGACTGAGATAATCCAAATCGGCTTTTGCCCCCTCAAGGCTTTCCGTGTTGAGGTATTCTCCAAATGGATTTGTGACGATCCTGACAGACTGCACCAGATAGCCATTGTTCTTCAGCTCCTCGGTCAAGGAAGCGCAAAACCGAGAGGCCCTGAAAATGGCGTCCTTCCAGGTTTCCTTTTCCTCACTCAGAGACAAAAAAGTCGTTATCGTCCTTACTCTGCAAAGCTCTTTATTTTTGTACGACACAACAAATCAATCCTTTCAAATTAAATGGAGCAAAACGTTTGCCATTGACTTTGCTGCGAGTAACACAACAGGGAACAACACCCAAGCCATACCCCGGTAAAAACGGGGGGAAGGTTGACAGCCTGTACTTCAATATCTTGCCGGGCTAACCGTTTCTTAAACCAATCCAACAGCCCGAAGCCGAACGAGACTATGGTCGTCCGGCTTCGGGTTCATAGAACACGTCCAATGTTCCCAGGACAATTCCGTAATCGCCCATCGAGTTTATTTATAGTGTTATTTTTTGTTATGCATGCTACTATAAAAATAAATGAAATTATTTTTAATCTCAGGGGGATTTCATGGTTGGTCTATTGGGGTTCGTATTGGTAGGACTGGTTGCAGGCTGGCTGGCCGGGATGCTTATGAAAGGGAGATTCGGCATCATCGGAGATATCGTCGTCGGTATTCTTGGGGCGGTGATAGGCGGATACGTTTTCGAGTTTCTTGGGATCAGCTCCGGCGGACTGCTCGGGGCAATCGTCACTGCAACAGTGGGCGCGGTGATTCTTATTTTTATCTTGCGACTGTTCAGAAGAGTTTGATTGTTGTGCCCCACGGCACCCGAGGTTCCAGCCCCAACTGCCCTCCATACCCGTTTTCGAAACAAGCTTAGCTGTTCCGCGCATCCTTGCCGCGCCCTGCCCGTCGGAGGACTCAAAGCCCCGGCTGCTCGTGGGGAAGGCGTGTACCTTTTCCGGATTCCAGACCATCTTTGCCCGGCCCACAATATCCGCCCGATAATCCAGTCCGTAAGATGCACCTTCCCCATGGCGGATGGTGTGTGAAGGCCCCCCTTGTACAATTCTTTCAGGGAATCCATTCCTGCTCCGGGTGGCCGCGGGTGAATCAGAATGAGACAGCCCCGCCACCGCGGATTGCGGGACGGGGCTGTCTTGCTGGCTGGGTTTGGGGGGTATCCCCAAGGATGACTGGCAGCCTTATGCCTGCTGCATGACCTCGTTGAGAAGCTCCACGAAAAAGGAGGCTCCCACCAGGGTGACCTGGTCGTTGAAGTCGTATTTGCTGTTGTGAATCACGGGCGAATCAGTGCCGTTGCCGATCCACACAAAGCAGCTCTTGGTGTGCTCCGTATAAAAAGCGTAGTCCTCGCTGCCCATGGCCGGGAGTTCGTCCGTAAGCACGTTTTCCTCGCCCACCACCCGTGCGGCGGCCCGTATGGCCGGTTCGGGCAAGGAATTTGTCAGTACCGGATGCTTCCGGTGATAGACAAAATTCGCCTGCACCCCGTAGGTGGCGGCCACGCCCTGGGCCAGCTGCCCCAGGGACTCCTCGATGAGGTCCTGGACCCCGCCTTCCGTTGTGCGCACGTTGCCACGCAGGACAACCTCGTCCGGAATGATGTTGTACGCGCTGCCGCCATGCACCTGGGTGGTGCTGATGACCGCTTTGTCGTGGGCCGAGACCTTGCGCGCAATGATCGTCTGCGCCCCTTTGATGAAGTCGGCCACAGCCGCGAAAGGCTCCACGCAGAGGTGCGGCACCGAGGCGTGACCGCTCTTGCCGCGGATGGTCAGGTCGAAACGATCCTCGGAGGCCATGCAGGAACCGCGACTGATCACGATCTGGTCCGTTGCGTAGCCCGGCCAGTTGTGCAGGCCGAACATGCAGTCGATGGTGTACTTGTCGAACAGGCCGTCCTCGATGACCTTGAGCGCGCCGCCGAATCCTTCCTCCCCGGATTGAAAGAGCAGGAGCACGGTGCCGTCGAAATCGCGGTGGTCGGCCAGGTACTGGGCAAAGGCCAGCATCGTTGTGGTGTGGCCGTCGTGGCCGCAGGCATGCATGCGCCCTGCGGTCCCGGACTGGTAGGGCAGCCCGGTTTCCTCGTTTATCTCCAGGGCGTCCATGTCTCCGCGGAAGGCCACGGTCTTGCCCGGCCCCCGGCCTTGGACCTTGGCCAGCAGGGAATTGACGCCGATGTCCTCGTAACCGATACCGAAGCTGTCCAGCTTGGCCTTCACAAAGGACACGGTCTGGACTGTTTCCAGTCCGATCTCCGGACAGGCATGCAGATGCCTGCGGATATCTTGCAGCTCCTCGAAACGGGCTGCGATTTCAGGATTCAGAGGCATTTAGATCTCTCCAAGGTATTTGAGCACGACCTGGGCGATGCCGGCAGAAGCGACATACGTCCCGACCATGACGAACAGGCTGACCACCACGATGCGCCAGCCGCTCTGCTTCAGGGCGGGCAGATCCTTGCCGATGCTGACGCCAGCATAAGCCAGGATGGGGGTGGTCAAAGCCAGAAAATTCACCTTGGACACCCAGGTGGCAACGGTCTCGCTTCCAGGCACACCAGGCATGGTGACGATCATGCCGAAGGTGATAACGTAAAGGACTGCCGGAAGCTTGTACACATACTGGCTGGTCAAAATGCCTGCCAGACAGATGCCCAGGAGCACGGCCATGCCGGGCAGGGCTTCGATGAAGCCGAAGCCGTAGCCGATGCGGTTGCCCACCAGGGTGATGACGGCCACGATCAGCAGGACGAGGGCGGATTCGATTATCTTATTCATTATTACGCCTCCTGCGCGGTGCCGAACTTGATGCGGTACACGATTTTATAGAGCTTGTTGGCCATGGGCAGGGCAATGAACATGGACATGTACACGCCGTCCAGGCCGGACAGGGTGTTGGAAGCAACGCCAAAGGCCTGAATCTTGCCCGCCATTTCCGGGTAGATGGCAGAGAGGCTGCCTACCGCGGCGGTCATCATGCTGGCCGAGCCCACGCCGGAGGCCATGGCCAGGGCATAGGGGTGGAACCAGTTCAGGAGACTCAGGAAAGATGCGGCCAGACCGAAAAAGATGGTGCCGAAGACCGTGCCGCAGATGTACACGCCCATGACGCCGCGTCCCTCAGGGGAGTCCAGGCCGTAGATGTCACCGATCAGGGCGACGTTGGGCTCGCGGGCAATGGAGTGGGCCGCGCCCACGGACTCGCGCTTCAGCCCCAGGAACACGGCCACGGGGATGCCGATGATCAGAGTGCCGATGTTGCCGAATTCCTGCAAAAGAAGAGCCGGCCCGGCATGGAGAATCTCGAAGAACTTCGGCCCTACCAGGGTACCGTAACGGGCCATGAGCAGCATGAGGGTCAGGCAGATCAGAGAGCTTGCATGCTCCATGTCCTTGTCCTTGACCACCTTCAGAAATTTGGGGCCCAGAAAAGTGCCGATGAAGACGGCGTAGAGCATGGGCAGCAGGACCAGCTTGCCGGGTCCGATGTTGAATTTGAGAATGCCAACCAGCTCGGAGGCAACCACCAATACGAGCACGAGCAGGTGGATCTTCACGTTTTTGATTGCATCTAACATGTTGTTTTTCCCTAGTGTTGAAATGAGTGCGCTTGATGAAGCGCCGCCGCACTTGTCGTGGCGGAACCGCTCTACCAGAACGCGCCTTGGCTTTTCCTCTTCCCTCTTCGGCTCTTGCTTCAACTCTCTCCGCTCTGCCCTCCCCTTGTCTGTAGCAACTATGATGCTGTCATTTGGGGCGCGTCATACATATGCCCGCAACCGGACATGTCGTTTCCTCGGCCTAAATATTGATCTGGACGAGATTTTTCGGACGCCCGACCGTGTAGGAATTTTCCTTGCCCACCAGTATGGCGTGGCCGCTGTCCAAAAATTTCTTGAGCACGCGCCGGGCGCTACGCTCACCTATCCCCAGGCATGCCGCCAGTTCCGCGGAATCGAAGGTGTTTTTGCCTGTCTTGTCCATTATGGCCCGGATACGGTCCACGTAGGTCGGCGTAACCCCGACCTCGTTGGCGATACGCAGCAGGGTGTCGTCGCCAATGCGGGTGCGGTACCGGAGCTCGTCCTCTTCTCCCAAAGGACCGCGAATCTGATCGTCATGGACCAGAAACATCCCGCCATGGTCCCGTTCGAGACTGTGGGCAATCGCGGTCTGGGCGGCTTTTTCCGCCTCAAAGGCCGTGACTCCTATGCCGATGCCCGAGCAGACATTGATGTTGTTCCTGCGTCCCCAGGCTATCAGGGAGCCGAACAAATCCAGATGCACCGGGCTTTCGATGACACCGCGGGTGGCAAAAATAACGTATTCGTGTTTGCCCAGGGTGAAGATGCTGCCCTGGATGGCGCGGACATATTCGAGGAGTTCCAAAAAGAAACGGCCTTCATCCTTCATGCGGTCGTACTGGTTGACCGGATTCGCCTCTTTGCGGAACAGGCGGACGATCTGGATGGCGATGCCCGCCGAGCGCAGTCCCCTGGCCGCAATGGCGCCGAGCAGATGTTCCACAGTGTCGCGGACCTGCAGGGAACTGGGGAGCATGCGGAACACGGGATAGCCCAGGCCGACCAGTTCCTGGTAGACCGAGCCGAAACCGCAAATGGCCAGATCCACCTTGTTGGTTTCCAGGAGTTCGCGGTGCCACTCCAGGAACTCCCGCTCGGTGTGCTCGGTGGTGAAGGGCATGGAGTACACCTGGCCAAAAGGGATGCCGAACTCGCGGATGACCTCGGAAATAACCTGCTGGGTAACGACGTCGACGCTGATGCGGTCAAAGGAGAGGCCGCGGCGCTGTATTTCGGAAAAGGCACGGATAAGGCTGTAGGCACCGCGTTCTATCTGGGTGTATGGCTTTGTCAGAACGCCCCCGGCCTTGGCCGCCGCCTGGACGCCGACACCGGAGAAGAGCAGACCGTCGCATTCGCTCTGGCTCTGCTCCAGAACTTCGTGGACATCCTCGGTGCGCTCCCGAACGTAGGTATTGAAGGGCACGTCGGGAAAGAACCGTTTCATCGATTCCCGCATGATTTCCATGGAGTCGGACGGACCGACAAGGGCAAGTCTTTTTTGCATCAGTTTCCAGTAGCTATGCAGATTTATTTACGAACATGTCCGTAACGCGCCAATTACGGTCATGTCCAAAAGCTGTCCCTAATTGTTTTTCCCATGCCATTGAAAGGAAAGCCGTGTCAATGGCCGCTCGCAAAATCGGAAAGGCTGAAATGCGGCTTGGCTGCCCGAAACGTAGCATGCGGCTCCACTTTGCCAGCCTACGTAAACCACACCATGCAGCCACCAATCGGACAATATCCCTCAGGCTGCCTGATACCCCATCCAGCTGATACCATTGCATATTTCTATATCCCATAAAAAAGGCCTGGAAGAAAAATCTTCCAAGCCTTTGAAACTCATGACTCAGCCAGGGAAAATCAACCTCACAGCCCCTTGAAAACCATGCCCAAACAATGGGTAAGAGCATTCATTTTTCCCGACTTATTCAGGGAGCTGCAACCATTACGAGGAATACACCTTGGACTGAATCTTCGATGCTTCCTTTTCCAGTTCAGCCACTTGATTTTTAAGCTTTTTCATCCCCGCTTCCTTTGAGGGATCGTTCGCTGCCGCCTGGGTCGCCTCATCCAGTTTCGCCTTTTTCGATTTGACCTCGGTCTTTTTCTTTTGCAGCTCGTTCTTGAGGTCGGCGACGTTCACACTGCCGGCGGCATGCCCATTGACGGGACTCTTTCCGGATTTGGCTTTCCCATCGGGCAAATCTTTGCCGGAGGCGTCCGTTTGCAACGCCGTGGATTTCCGACGCCCTTCCTCGGATATTTCCACGGTATCCCCCTGGGCAACCGCACTCTCTTTTGCCGCGTCCGTCTTTACATCCAGGCCTGTGCGCTGATTCTTTTGCATCCCTTCAACATTTGCTTTTTGCGTACCGAAAGTCCCAATGTTCATAACAACTCCTTGTGTTGTATGTTTTCACTGCGTCGACCTCATCAGCCGCTTACGAAGCATCTCATCACCAACTCTCAGGTTGCCCGGAAAACCGTGCATTGCTCTTGCCACGCAGTTCCCACTCTCTTTTCAACATGGCGTAAACAAAGGTATTTTCGTATTTCAGTGTACCGTCAGGATTGCTTGTAAACGTTACGAATTCCATGAAAAGTGCCTCCCGACGCATACCGAGGCGTTCACAGAGCTTTTGGGAACGGAAATTGTCCTCTTCCACGTATCCATAAATCCGCCTTGCTCCCCTGCTGGTGAAAAGGAAATCGAGGAACCCCCTTGCCGCTTCGCTGGCATATCCCTTTCCCTCGTACTGCTCGTTGAGAATCCATCCCACGCCATACGTGTCCGGTTCCTCTTTGATGGCGAACACCTCTCCGATGATGGCGTCCGTTGCCTTCAGGCAAACGGCAAAATGCAATTCCTCCCTGCTTTTGCGTGCAACACCGTCAGCGGCCTCCGCCAGCGTACCGACCTGTTCCATAAGGAAACAATTCACACGGGGAGAGGAAAAGTAGGCAAACAGCCCCGAGGCATCCTTGGTCTTGAAGTTCCGTATGCGCAGCCTTTCCGTTTCAACTTTTATCGCCATGTATCCCCTCCCTTCCGGCAACTGATTCTCTGCATCCGCGAGATATTATTTCGCCTTATGCGGTGGGAACCTTTGGTGATGCCGGGGGCTGTTCATGTTCCTTTTTTCGTCCGAAAAACCGCGTCACCAAAACGAAAAACAGCGGTGTGTAGTAAACGCCCAGTCCGGTTGCCGTGAGCATGCCCGCCATGACAGCCGTTCCCAGAGCGTTTTGCGCACCGGAACCGGCACCGCTGCTGACGGCCAAAGGCACAACACCGAGAATGAAGCACAACGAGGTCATAAGCACGGGGCGCAAGCGGAGACGCGAAGCTTCCACAGTGGCTGTGAGCAGATCTTTTCCCCCATCATGCAAAGCTCTTGCGAATTCCACTATCAGGATGGAGTTCTTGGCGGACAGGCCTACGATGGTGAGCAGGGCTATCTGAAAATAGATGTCGTTGTGCATGCCGCGAAGGGACACACCACCCAACGCGCCGATGACACCGGTGGGAACCGCCATGAGCACCGCCAGCGGAATCGTCCAGCTTTCGTACAACGCCGCAAGGCTCAGAAAGACGACAATGATGGAAATGGCGTACAGAAGCGGGGCCTGATTGGAAGCCATGCGCTGCTGGTACGAAAGGCCCGTCCATGCAGAGTCAAAGCCGGAAGGCAGCTTGGCTGCACTTTCTTCCATTTCCATCATCGCCTGTCCGGAACTTTTCCCCTGAGCCGCGCTGCCTTCGATTTTCACGGATGGGATTCCCTGGTAGCGCGTCAGGCTGGGAGAGGAGAGAGTGGACTGCACAGTAAGAAAGCTGGTGAACGGAACCATTTCGCCTTTGGCGTTGCGCAGATAAAACCGTCTGAAGTCGTCCATACCGGTCCGAAACGACGGTTCAGCCTGAAAATACACCTTTTTCGTTCTGCCCCGGTCTGAAAAATCGTTGATATACTCCCCCGCCCAGTACGCACTGATCGCGTTATTGATCTTCCCCCTGGAAAGACCGTAGGCGCCTGCCATGGCATTGTTGATCTTGAGGTCATACTGCTCGGCGTCGTCCATTCCGGCGTACCGGGCGTAGGAGACGGAGGGCTGTTTGGCGGCGTCTTCCAACAGGGTATCCTTGGCCTTGAACAGCGCCGCGTGGCCGCTCCCACCGCGGTCCATCAGCTCCATTTCAAAGCCTGAGGACGTACCAAGCTCCATGGCTGCCGGTGGCGCCATGACCACGATTTCAGCCCCGCTGATGGACGAGAAGCGGGCAGAAGCTCGCTCCATAACGTCAAAGGCGCTTTGCCCCCGGCCCCGTTCGCTCCAATCTTTCAGCAAGGGAAGCACCATGGCCGAATTCTGGCCGGAGCCGCTGAATCCCCAGCCGACGACCGACATGACGCTTTGGATGGCGTCTTTTTCCTCGGTACGAAAATACGCGTCGATTTCCTTGGCTATTTTTTCCGTGCGCTCCTGTGAAGCACCGGGCGGGAGCTGCACATCCACATACAGGATTCCCTGGTCTTCGTCGGGCAAAAAGGCATGCGGCAGGCGCAAGAACAACACCGCGCACATCGCGACCACCAATACCATTGTGGTCGCCCAGGTTTTGGGCCGTTTCACCATGCCGCCCACCTGGAGGGCATACCGCCTGGTGAGCCTGTCGAACCAGCGATTGAATCTGCCGAGCAATCCTGTTTCCGCCCTGTTCCCCTTTGCGGCCAGGATGGTGGCGCACAAGGCCGGTGTAAGCACGATGGCAACGACAACGGAAAGCACCATGGAGGCAACGATTGTAATGGAAAATTGTCTGAAGATGGCGCCGGTCGAGCCGGACATGAAGGCCATGGGGATGAACACGGCGGAAATAACCACGGCAACGCCGACAAGCGCCCCGGTTATCTGGCGCATTGATTTAAGCGCGGCTTCCTTGGCGGGGAGCTTTTCCTCGCGCATCAGGCGTTCCACGTTTTCCACCACAACAATGGCATCATCGACCAACAGGCCGATAGCCAGAACCATCCCGAACATGGTCAGCGTATTGATGGAAAATCCGGCCGCCGAAAGCACCGCGAACACGCCGAGCAGAACGACCGGAACGGCGATGGCGGAGATAAGCGTGACGCGGAAGCTTTGCAAAAACAAAAACATTACCGCCACAACCAAGGCTATGGCCTCAAAAAGAGTGCGCACCACTGAATGGATGGATTTTTCCACAATGGGAGCCTTGTCGTCGGCATAGGCGAAAGTGAGCCCCGGCGGAAAGAAAGCGGCAAGCGCTTTCAATTCGGTTTTGATGGCCTGGGTGGTCTCCAGGACGTTGGCCCCGGAGGAAAGTTTGAAGGCCAATCCCGTTCCCGGGTGGCCGTTAAAGAACGTGCCGCCAGTGGCGCTTTCTTCATTCAACTCGATGCGGGCAACGTCCTTGAGCTGAAGAACGGACCCGTTTTCTTCCACGCGCAGGAGTATCTGCTCAAACTCCTCCACCGTCTCAAGGCTGGATGAGGCATTGATGGCAATGTTGATTTCCTGGCCGGGTTCGGCCGGCGCTTCGCCCACCTGCCCGCCTGCGACCTGGGCGTTTTGTTCGCGGACGGCGGTCAGGACATCCTGGGGATTCAGTCCGTACTGGCGCATTTTGTCGGGATCGCACCAGATGCGCATTGCATTCTGGGAACCATAGAGCGTGACGGCCCCCACGCCCTGAATCCGGCTTAACGGATCCACCAGGGAACTCGCCACAAAGTCGCTGATGTCGCTGGACCGCATTGTGTCGCGCGCATCATAAAACGCAACGGTCATAAAGGAATTCTCTACGGCCTTGTATACCTGAACCCCTTGCCGCTGGACCGCTTCCGGAAGCAGGGACATGGCCTGCTGCAGCTTGTTCTGCACCTGCACCTGCGCCGTATCTATATCCGTTCCGGCCGCGAAAGTGAGATTGATTTCCGAACCGCTGGAAGAGCCGCTGGAGGAACTCATGTGCAGCAGGTTGTCCAGCCCCTTGAGCTGCTGCTCGATAACCTGCGTTACGCTCTGGTCCACTATGGCCGCGGACGCGCCTGGATACTGCGCGGAAACAGATATCTGCGGCAGGGCTATGTCCGGATAATGGGCCACCGGAAGCCGACTCAGGGCAAGCGCCCCGGCCAGCATGATGACGATGGCGATAACCCATGCAAAAACAGGCCGATTGATGAAGAACGCTGCCATGAGTTACCGCCCCTTCCTTTCAGGAGCCATGGCCACGGCTGCGGCCGGGGCGTTCCGCGCGGGGACGCCTTTGACAAGTTCGCCGGGAACCGCCTTCTGAAATCCCTCCACAATCAGAATGTCACCGCCATGCAGGCCGGAACCGACCAACCAGCGGTTGCCGGACTCGCGTTCAAGCCGCACATCGCGCCGTTCAACCCGGAAAAGTCCGTCTCCGGCACCATCACCGCGCAAGACAAAGACAGTGTGCCCGCCGGTGTTGTTCGCAAACGCAACGCCCTGCGGAATCAGCACCGCGTTTTCCACCGCGCCTTCCTCAATGATTGCCTTCACATACATACCCGGCAAAAGCAGCCCGTCCGGGTTGTTGAACACGGCCCGCAACATGTGGCTTCCCGTGCTTTGCCCGACGGATATATCCGAAAACATCAGATCACCCAGTATCCAGTCAGGTTCTCCGCCCGTCTGCTCCCGTGGTATTGCCGTGTACGGCGAGCCGTCTTCAAGGGTGAGACGAACCTTGGTTGCGCTGCCGTTGGGAGCCAACCGGCCCTGGGCCATGGCGCGACGCAATCGAATGGTATCCGTGCTGGATTGCGTTATATCCACATAGACGTGATCCGTCTGTTGGATGACGGCAAGAACGGCAGGCTGATTCGCCGTAACCAAAGTGCCGACAGTTACGGAAGAGGCCCCGATGCGCCCTGACACCGGCGCTTTGATTTCCGTGTAGGCAAGATTGATGGCAGCGGCTTTCAATTCTGCTTCAGCCCTGGCGACACGGGCCCGGGCCTGGCCGAGCCTGGAAATGGTGTTGTCCAGTTCCTGGCGGCTCAGGGCGTTTTGGGAGATCAAAAGCCTTTGGCGTTTTTCCAGCAGGGCGACGGCCGTCACATTGGCCTGCGCCTCCAACAGGGATGCCCTGGCCGTGGCATAGGCGGCCTTGTAAACATCAGGATCGATACGGTACAGGAGCTGCCCTTTTTCCACATCCGCGCCTTCCTCAAACAGGCGCTCGAGGATGATGCCGTCCACCCGGGGCCTGACTTCCGCCGTTACAAGCGCGGAAACCCGCCCCGGCAATGTGCTGGTCAGAGTGAGTTTTTCTTCGCAGACCACGGAGTACAACACCTCGCTGGGCATGGACTTGGGCTGCTTCGGAGTATCGCAGCCCGCCACAAGCAAAAAACAACAAAGCGGCACAACCAGCCGCCATCCACGTTTCTTCCCAATCCCCAAAAACATTCAAAACACCTCTATATTATCCGGCACTGGCAGATTCCGGCTTGCTGTTTTCTTCACTATACGAGATGCTAAAGTATACAGTAACTTTAGAGTCAATAATAAAATAACTATGGAAAAACGACTGCTTACGACTGGAGAGTTCGCAAAACTATGCGGAATACCAAAGGGTACGCTGCTCTTTTACGACAAGGAAGGACTGCTGAAACCAAAGCACGTCTCCGAGAACGGCTATCGGCGTTACGCAATAGAGCAGTATTTTGAGTTCGACCTGCTCTCGATGCTCAAGGAAGTCGGCAGCTCGCTGAAAGAAATCAAAACGCATCTGCGCCAGATGGACGGCGAAGCGTTCTTGTCCTTTCTCGAAGAAAAGCAGGCTGCCGCCCAGAGGGAGCTGAACAGGCTGAAACAGCGGACGCTTGTGCTGGGGGATATGGCGGAATGTCTGCGCGAAGCCTTGAATTTCGACTATGACGCATTGATCGTGGAACAGCAGGAAGAAGAACGTCTGGAGGTGATGCCCACCGGGGCAACCCCGTCCGAATCACAGTGGGAACTTGTGATGCGTTTTGCCGAGTACAACGATGCCTATAAAAAACAGGAGCAAAAGCCCCGTTCTCCGTTCGGCTTTATTCTCGCCCTGGATGACGTGCGCCGTGGCAACCACCTTGAGCGCTATTCCTTCCACCGGGCAAGGCGCACAACGCCGCGTTCCCGGCTTCACGTAAAGCCTGCAGGAACGTACGCCACCCTGGCTCATAACGGCACGGAAGAAACGCATCGGCAGGCCTTGGCCGGAATGCCGGGAGAAATTGTTTCCGCCGGCATGACCATAAAGAGCGACATCTATGTTTACGACATGATGAGCTATGTCATTAAGGAAACCGGGGACTGCTACGCACTGAAGTATTGTGTTCTGGTGGAATAGCCCGCCTGGAATTTCCCCTCCAGGGATTTCACCCCACGACCTCCTGAATGCCATTCAACGGCACACTGTGTAATCGTTTGGAATACTTATTGTTTTTAGCGAGGAATATACATCGAGGGTATATTTGCGGACAAAAGGTATATTTTTTGTATATTCCTGGGAGGTATAGAAGTGGTATACCAGCCTCCCAGTTGCCCTACTCTACAGGGCCATTTTGTTCTCGGACCGGAGACAATCGGATATCCAGACCTTGACCAAAGCCTGCCTGGAAATACCGAGCCTCCGAGCCTTCTCGTCCATCTCCTTGACCATCCAAACCGGGAAATCAACGTTCACTCGCTTGATCTCACGGTCAAAGGTTTCGGATTCGGCACTTCTGTCGAAGTTGTCCTTGGACTTCATAACCCACCTCGCTAATTTTCATAGAACGGACGGACATAGACAAGCCATGCCCTCGCCAGAATTCCCATGACGGTATCCTCTGGATTGGACGATGGCTAGGACTTTGCCTGTATACACTGATATTCTTGATGAAATGGTATACTTTTTATATCAAAAGTACACTCTTTGGCTTCGAAAACAAAAAGGCAGGCTAAGGAATTACCCTTGCCTGCCCTATGGTTGGTTACGACGGTTCTAATGTATGGGATTACTTGGCATCCACAATTTCACGGATGCTCGCGAGCTTCTTTTGATTGGACTTGAGACGTTGGTATAAATTCCAAACCAGATCATCCAATTCTTCAATGAACTGGTCACGTTCTGCCTGAGCAGCTCCATCCAACTTTTTTAACCGATTGGCAATCATGCGCTTAACGCCCATAGCACTACGCTCGTCGCCTTCCGCTGCGGCATTGTAAATTTCCCAATAGCCATATTTAGGGAAATCCTCTTCCATGACTTTTGAAATGTTTTTGCCCTCACCAACAAGTTGCCGAATTCTCTTCACATCTTTAACAGGGATACTCACAGGACTTTCCTCGCTCAATGGTTCATTTGAAATATGATGAAGGTCTCCCATATACGTTCTTCCCCTGTTTTAAGGCAAGTATAAGTTCGGCATTTCAAGAGGATACTTTAAATCCGAAAAAGAAAAGACCAGCTTTCACTGGTCTTCTTGAAAATCAAATTTATGAGGCTAGTTACAGTAGCTCAGGCTTCACCTCGATTGCCCGGCGTCTCTCATCGTTGGTCTCGTGGTAGTAGGTATTCATGATCATCCTCAACGAGGTATGGCCGAGCATGTTGGCGACTGCTTTGGCGTCAGCACCCTTGGCGAGAGTTTCTGATGTGAACAGGTGCCTTATCGTATACATGCACACGGACTTGTCCAAGCCAACACGCTTCTTTGACGAGTTGAAGGCTGACTTGACACTCTTGATACGTCTGCCTCGGAATTCAATGAGGTAATCGGTCTGTGCCTCGGCGTACTTTGCTTTCAGCCGCTCCTTGAAGCCATCGTTGATGGGAATAACTCTGTCGCTGGCATGAGTTTTTGTGCCTCGGATACGAATTTCATTGTCATGCCAGTTGACGTCTTTCCACATCAGACCGAACAACTCACTCGGTCCCGGTCGTGCGCCAAGTGACCACATGACATCAAAGGTCCATTGAAGATGAGGCGGCGACACATCGTACAGCTTACGGAAATCTGAGAGGCTGAAATAGTCCAAGTTCCTTGACTGTTCCGGCTGCTTCATCTCAGCCCACCATTTCTTCATGGGATTCTTGTCGATGTAGTCCATCCTCACACCAAAATTGAAAATGATGTTGAGATAGTCCATGTAGCGATTCTGTGTGGACACTGCCTTGCCGTCATAAAGCATATGGACCTTTTCAAAGTCCTTGGGGTTGAGCTGCATAATTGACTTCTCAGCAAGTATGGGCAGCCATTCCTTGTTCAACTTGTCGCCGATAAGGCTCAGGTAGCTTTTGTCGCGCTTCTTGCGCTTCTCATGGTTGATATAGAGTTGGGCCAACTCATCGAGATGCATATCCGACTTATTGACCGGGAGCTTCTTGATCTTGGCCTTGCGGACTTCAAGGTCGCGGAGCTTTGCGGCTTTCTTCCCCTCTGTCCCTTTACCGAAGTATTCCTTAACGGGACTCTTCTTGCCTGCGACACGGTACTGACAGTACCAGACGCCCGTCGTTTTGATCTGCCCGACGCTCATATCTCCACCGGGGTGAACCCCGTCCTCCTGCGTACCGGAGCGGCGACAAAGCTTGTGGGCGACTCCATGAAATCATCGAGGTCGGAGACCTTGTAGCGGTTCCTGTTCGGACCGTACTTCGGCAACTCATACTCCTTGATGAGATTGGAGAAGCTCCTCGCGCTATTGTATCCGCAATAGACGGCAGCGTTCTTGAGATTGAGGTATTCGGGGCGAATCATGGATCGTCTCGTCTAGTCCTTGGTCGTTATCCCTTCCGGTTGTTCCGGGGAGTAAATGAAAACTTCAATTCGGTCATAATCGTTCTGTTCGGGTGTCACTTTGTTAAGTTTTGTCCATGTTTCAGCTATTTATATTGATGAGTTAGGTCTGTACACTGACCTGTAGACACTACTCATCGTCACTATTCGTAGCTGTTGTGAGTCGTTCCTGCGTCTCCTTCGCGCGTGTCTCTTTAAAATACCGATCAAGCACCTTTTCGGTATTGTTCCAGTCGTTGCAATAATCGACCTTCTTTGGGGCTGGCAGCAGCTTTGACACGTAGCGAACTCGTTGCATTCTCGGTTGCTTTGGAGTGTCTTCAACATCTTCGAAAGATTCCTCTCCGAAGAGAAATTTGACCGCACTGATAGATTCGGCCTTTTGCTGGCCGTTCTTATTCTTAGCCATGGTTGGAATTCCTCTGTGGAGGCCGATGCCGAAATGACACCGGCCTCCACGAATTAGGTTTAGAGGTCGGCTAGTTTAGCCATAATCTCGGCTTCTTCTGCATCGACTTCTACTTGAGACTTAGCGGGTTCAGCTTCGATAGAATCGGGCTGTTCGGTTATTGGATCAGGTTCACGAGAACCTGATTCAACTTGAGAAGTTTCCCCATCGTGACCGAGGGGGGCGGCAAAGGTAAAGCCGTCAGTCTGGTCGTCTAGAATCTTCAGCTCAACACGCTCTCTGATGAACGGGAAGTTATAATCTCCCACCATCTTGAGATGACACGCTTTGGTAGCAGAATTGTCCTGAGTCAAAGAGCGCACTGTGTCGGACTCTTCATGAGACTGAACTCTCTTGAACCCTACGGCTGTGATGTCGTCAGAGAAAACGATTTTGATTCGATCTCCCTTCTCCCAGCCACGCGAATGCATGTAGAAAGATGAAAAGTAGAACAGTCTGCATGCTGAGCCACCCTTTCTTGGAGTGTAGCTCCTGTAGGAGACATTATAGTTATAGCCATGATTGCGAGCGTCCTTGCGGACAGGGTTGGAATACTTCATGAGTATTTCCTCCTATTAGTAAGACAATTAATAAAATTGCGGGCCCGCAAACTCAGTTTATTTGAAAGTTGCTGTTGCCATTTGCGAGGGTGACTAGTCGGTGCATTTGGCGAAGCAATTTTTCACTTGGTTTTCCAACTATTTTCTCATGGGTTCTGGAAAATGTGAACTTCGTCGAAAAACTTTTTGTGTTACCCTCAAAGTATTGCGCTGATATTATTGAAAATAAAATTCTCTTTTTTTTGAAGAATGCTGAAGGAGGGAAGAGGTATGTGTAGCTTTGCAGGTGAGATATTCAAGCAAGTAAATACGACAACATATTGAGTTAACTTGTTTTTTTTCAATAAGTGTTCAAAAGAATCAAATATGAACATTAACAGACGTATTTAAGCAAATAGCACCTAAAAATGCGCACCTTTCGAGAACCTATTGATTCACGACGACTTCAGGCTGGACCGATTTCCACTCTCCAAAGGTAAAACCATAGGACACCGCGCCGAGTTCCTTGATGGGTTCGTGAGAGGTTTTGAGAAAGGACGTGTAACGAATAAGGGGGAGGAAGATTAAATGTCGTGCATCATGATCTCTTCGACTTCGGATGGCTGGATACCGATGTACCGCATGGTCACGGCTGGGTTGGAATGATTGTATCGTCTACAGAGAATCTCAAAACCCACACCGAAATGGACTCGTTGGATGTAGCCGAAGGTCTTCCTTAACGTCCGGCCACCGTAATTGCCATTGAGATTGATAGAGCGTGCCCATGACTGAACCAATCGACCTACCGTAGCCAATGTCAGTGGCTTTCGAGACTTCCTTGATGCGAACAAGTAGTCGTCTTCATGTCTGAATCGTACGTCCATAAAAAGTCTTAAAGCACGACTTATTTCCTTATTAAGAATGAGGAAATTCCGTTTTCCTGTCTTGGATTCGATGATCTCGATTGCATCTCCGACCTGCTTGCCCTGAAAGTGGTGGACTTGAAATCGAAGCAAGTCTCCAAGCCGTATTCCACTATTGATCCCCATGACGAAAAGCAGATGGTCACGAGGATTGGACTTGGTCAGTTGCTTGATTGCCTTGATAGCGTCGAGACTCTTGATGGGGTCTTTCGTCATGGATGTAGTCATTGGTTGTCCTCCATAACGGTAGAAACCAATCGTTGCTTCCAGTTGTCGTAATCGTCAGTAGCGACAACCTGTAGTTCGTCCCTGTAGTGAAGACTCAATGACCCATCGAAATCGAAGTGAACTAAGATCAAGCTGCCATTGATGCTGACGATTCGACCGAATTGATATTGATCCGAATTGACGGTTGAAAGGATTCGAACCGGATCGTTGGTTTCCATGCCCTATGTCCTTGAATGTAAAGTTACTGTTATTACAGATATATAAAGTTGACATAAGGCTGTACACACAAAAGAGTGTTTTATCCTAAGTGTTTATCGTCACTACCAATGTCGAGTTTGCGTCAACACTTGGCAATGAGTTGACGTTGTTCAGGTTGCTGAAATGGATACTTGTGACAACCTTCATTTCGTTCAATTTCACCAATGCTTGTCATGTCGTCGCACTGTCAGTGCGACGACTGACAACGAGCAGTGTGCTGCTCGACGATGGCTGAATAATCAGCTTGTAATGGTTGATTTATCTACTTGAGTCAGGCGCAGCCTGACCTACTAGCTGTAGCTGTCAGCATGACAGCGGCAGCTAGTAGATATTGGTTGATTGGGAAGGATGTTTTTATGTGTGAAGAAGGCGGCTCGAAGAGACGGCTTCTTCACACTGTATTATACAATTTATTATTGTATTATTTAAGTGAGTTCAAAAAACAAAGCAGGAGGTTTTCAATTTGATGGTAACTTGGTCATTTTGACAAATTTATGGACAAAAAAATGGACAAACAATACCATAACATACTGTTTTGATTGTAAAACAATTAAAAAACTATTCCCCGTGTCAAAAATAATGACCCCAACCAAAACTCAGCGTGTTTACCTTTGCCCCCCAGCTTCCGTAGATTGAAAAAATGAAAAAAAATCAAAAGTGATCGGTTTTCACTTTTGATAAATTTTCATAAATATATCGAGGAGATACTCTCGTCTCCTCGGAACAATCTAACGTTTGGAGGACACATGTCTGAACAAGCTTCGACCTTTAAGAACATAGGTATCGATGAACAACTGCACAAACAAATGAAAGCACTGGCTGCTATACGAGGAATCAGCCTGAGAGACTTGTACGACACGGTCATTCGAGACTTTGTTTCGACAGGCATGAACAAGGCGGCAAACGATGACCAATAGCTACGACCTGGACAAGATCATTCCACTTATAATCGGCTATTGTGAAATCGATGAGGCCCATGCTGCTACCATGTTCGACAATTTCACTCCTCAGCACTTTCCTGAAAATGCAGAGCATATCTTCAGAATATATAAGGAGCATTTCCTTACAACTGGTAACCTACCAAGTAGGAGCATGCTCAACACGCTGAAGTTAAGTAGAAAGGCACGTCAATTAACCGAGGCATTCGTCAAAGTTTTAGATGAATTCGATTTTGAGTCTTACCCAGCCAAAGAAGTGCGTAGGCTAAGCCGAGCTTTCCTGAAGCAACAACGAGGTCTCGAAATGAAGGCCAAGTTACAAGTGGCATTTGAACTAGATGAGCAAGGTCTGCTGAATCCAGAGGAAATCGAAGCAGCTTATGAGAATATTCGAGACACTGTTTCCAAGCGTCTTCCATTCAGTGAAGAGCTGGTCACCGACTTTGAAAGCGACCTACCGGGTTTGCTCAGGGAAGTGCTGTCACCGGAGAGCAGAAAAGTCGTCAAGACCGGATTCCCAACAATAGACGACGCCCTTGCCGGGGGCTTGAGTGAAAGCACGCTCACACTGCTTGCCTCAAGGACGCATGGCGGCAAGACCACGACCATGCTCAACATGGCTTTCAGGCAAGTAGAGAACGGGCATAACGTTCTCTTTATCTCATTAGAGGATACGAAAAAGTACCTCTATTACAAGTACCTTGCCCTGAGAAGCGACATCCCCATAAGCGTCATCAACGATCTCAAACCCAAAAACAAGATGCAGCACATCAACAAGTTCCTAGACCGAAATAAACACGACGAAACTCAACGCGGCAAACTCATTGTCCTCGACTTGGGTGAACAGGAATTCAGGATTTCCGACATGAGGGAAGTGGTCATGGATTATCTGGAGAAAAGCATTGATGTTGTCTACCTGGACTACCTCGGCAAGCTCACGGCACCGGCTGGAATGAACAAAAGCACCATATACGAAAAAGGGAAAGCCTATGCCGCAGGCCTGCGCCGACTTTCCCTTGAGACAAACATCCCTATTGTCACGGCCTGCCAGACAACGAAAGAGAGCCTGAATAAGTCGATCGTCGATCTAGACTTGGATTGTGTCAGCGAGTCCTCGGCAATCACCCACACGGCAGATGTCATCGGGATACTGTCCGGATCCAAAGACGAATTCAAGATGTACGAGAATGAGCGATTCATCAAATTCGTCAAAAACAGGCTGTCGTGCCACGTCGATGAAGTCATGAGCCTCTATTGGGATTCAAAAACGCTCAAGATTTTCGACGAATCTGAAAGAACGGCATGGGAACGATACGGGGAACTCACTGGTGACGACCGAGAAATCTTCGATGAAAAAGCACCCGGCCGCGCAGCATAAGGGACAAGGAAAGAATACATGCCGATAAAAAACGACGAACTGAAACAACGCAAGAGACGACTTGAAGACGGACTTAGCGCCCCTCAGCAGGAGTCGCAACAGCCATATACAATGATTCGAAACTACTTGCTTGAAGCAATACTAAAACACAAATTGAATGGCGCCGAACAAAAATTAATCTGGTGGGTCTATCGACAGACATACGGTTACTACCGTGAATTCATCAGATTCCAGCCCGACCGAATTGTTCATGAGACAAGCTATGGCCGCAAGGCAGTCGACAATGCTTACAAGTCGCTCACGGAAAGGAATATACTTCGACTGGAAGATGACGACAAAAAGAAAAAGCGCATGCAAGTCAACTTTAAATCGAGCACTTGGAAATAGCTCATAAAACAAATAACCAAACAAGCCCGGAGGAACCACAATCCTCCGGGCTGTTTCATTTTTTATGCTTCATAATTCTTACAGAAAGAGCCGTATATGAGTCGGAACTTGCATCATCAAGCGTTCCCATCACTAGGCACAACAGGGCCATTACGTGGTTCATTTTCTCAACAGGCAGCTTCACCTGACGATAGCTATTCACAACACGTTTGACCTTGCTCAGAGCGTCATCATGGCCGTTTCCGGTCACTGTACAGGCTTTCCGAAAACTCTTCCTCGTACTGCTCCGACTGCACGGATTCATTACCAAGATATTTGTCGATAAGATTTGCTGGCATTTCTCACTCCCCGGCACCGAAGATTTTCCGTAGCTCAATACTATTTATAAGGAACGAAATGCCAACGGGAGCTATCCATATGAATTACCTCGAAGAACGAGAACCATGCGGGATGACTGACAAGCCCCCACGAAAGGGCTAATCCTCATCCACCTTATAAGTAATCTTCACGGCTTTGCTCATCTTATACAGCATAACAATACTTGCGTCGTCAGCCGCACGAATGGTGTTCGCAAGCTCGCTCCTCATAATGCCGGGACTGGGCAATTCATAGTTGTCCAGCAGCTTCCCCAACCGAACATCAAGGGCCTCGGCAATCCGTTCCAGCTTGAAGACCGTAATATTCCCTTCACCACGCTCGACCTCACCAAGATATTTGGCACTTATATCAACAATCTCAGCAAGTTTGGCTTGGCTCAATCCTTTCTCCTTACGACGAGAACGGATTTTAGCACCCAAAAAATCCTTCAACTCCATAACAGCCACCTCCGACCGATAAGTATAGGTGGCAAACCAGCGAACTAAACCTTTTATAAGTGTTTACAAGCTCATTTATACAACATATAAGTAATCAAAATCGACAATTGGACACACAAAGCTCATCAGATGAGCGAGACCACTATCTCAAACTGAACAGGAGAAAGCATGTCCGCCACCAAGGAAGAATTCGTCAAGATCATGGAACAACGCATTGAAGCCGATCCCAACCAACTCGGCATCCCCAATGCCCGGTTGGTGAAATTCGTCAACGACTTCGTTGATACCGAAGGCAGCAAATATCTGGACTACGGTCTCATCAATTGGGGCATCGGCGTCCTCTTCTGGGGAATCCCTCTTGCCTTTCGGCAGATTACTCCCAAAGCAGTTGTCCATGAACTCGACCACGGCAAGGCCATCGACCTCGACAAGCTCTATGCGGCCCATTCCGAATGGATCAACATGGATATCAACCGAGAGATGCCCCTCCTCTTCCACAAGATAGGCTCGATGAGCCCAAGCTGCGTCCTGCTCACCAACACGACTCTCTACTACAACATGCCGAGGTCGAAGAAATCCGGTGACGCCAAGCAGCAGACCATGGGCAAGATCGACATAGCCGACATCACCCAATTCGATACCAAACCCCATTCCATTATGGATATGATTACCCTGACCGTGAACAACAACGAGATCGGCGCATTCAACTGCAAGAAAGCTCACGGAAAGTCGGCCAACAATCTCCGCAAGCTGTTCCAATCCATCATCATGAAGAAGAACAGCCTCATCGGATAGGCCCCCATGAAAATGACAGCAATTCTCCTTGTCTGCCTGTGCCTACTCGGATGCACAGGCGGGCAGGAGGAAGCCCCACGGCTGGCATACTTCAATGACGTGAGGTGGAGTTGGTCGCCGGAAACAACGGTCTTCGAACTGGACAAACGGGGATACTGCACGGCCTATCCCGACCACACCCACGGCACTCGCTTGCAGGTCTTCAATGCCTTCGTGGACCAATTCAAGTCGGACGGTTGCGGCAAAGTCCAAGGACTGACTTGGAATCCCTTTCCCTTCTTCTCCTACGAGGAATGGGGAAATGACCAACTCCTGTCGAAGTATCAGGAACTTTACCGGCGAATCATCGAGAGATACCGACCGGCCAACACGGACAAGGTCACTCGGAGCTATGAGGCTATCTGGCAACTCTGGAGCGATTTCGTTTCGAGTTCCAGTACCCTCCAAAAGATCAATCGGAACATCATCGTCTTCGACAAGGTGTATGCCGTTCCCAAAGCCGAAAGTCCGATCTTGAAAAGAGAGTTCTTTTACTCGCCGTTTTACGAAACGACATACGAAAAAGACGATACCCTAGTTGCTCACTGTGCCACTATCGACATCAATCTGTGGCCCAAAGTGCTTGCCGAAATTCAAGCCGAGTACGGCGAAGGCAAATCGAACACATGGATAGACGGAGAACACTATCTGGTGACTTCGATTGGGACCGATGTTCGATTATGGAATATCAATCTCAAACGACTAAGACGCTATCTGGAACAACTCCAATCCAAGCTCAAATAGCCATCGGAAAAGCCCGTCCTTACCGGATGGGCTTTTCAGTTCATGAAACGGTGTACATGCGCTCACTCGCCGTATAAGAGCAGAATAGGACGATTGTATCCTTCTGAATTTACGGAACAACAAGGAGTGAGCATTATGGATTGCATGGAACAGGCTATGAAGATGGTCGAGGCACAGGCCGGAGTTCGTGAAATGACCGCCGAAGGCATGATCTCGATGGTCAAGGAAGTGAACATGGGCCTCACCGGAATTGCCACCGGCGAACATGGGGACAAGGCACAAGAACCGGTTATCGATCCCAAGAAGGCCATCAGGAAGAAGACCATCACCTGCGTCGAATGCGGCAAGACCTTCAAGACCATCACCAAGCGTCACCTGGAAAGCCACGGCCTGACATCCGCCGAATACAAGGTGAAATGGGGATACCCCAAGAGCCAGCCACTCTCCTGCCGGGATACGGCCAAGGCACGCTCCGAGCGCATGAAGAACATGGAGCTTTGGAAGAAGACCAAGCCCAAGAAGGCCCCGGCCAAGAAACCCGAAACCAAGTAGATCATATCACCATGATCGTAGAGGCCCGTCCGATAGGATGGGCCTTTCATCTTTCAGCGAGAGTTCATGGCCACACCATCGTAGAGGCCCGACGAGGCCACGCAACTACGAAACTGATAAACCATATGGATTTTCGACAAGAATCTCCGACAAGCCACACGAGAGGTCGAAACGATGACATCCGACTACAAGGACGAGATACAAGGCAGGATCCCCCGCTTATACGAGACAGAGAACATCCCGGCACATGAGAAGCTTATCTACCACCACTTCTTCATAGGAGATTCCCACTGGTACGCTGCCGAGTTCGACGGAGAAGACATCTTCTTCGGCTATGCCATCCTCAACGGAGACATGCAAAATGCCGAATGGGGCTACTTCTCTTTGCAGGAACTGAAAAGCGTAAAAGTCGGGCCTCTACGGGTTGAGGTCGATTGCTCGTGGGAGGTAAAACGATTTCAGAAAATCAAAAAATGTGGATGCCCATAACTGGTAAGTGGGCACAAAATATTATACATGCCTACAAGACCATAAACGAGGTAGAGCTAAGTGGATATCAGATCAATCAGACTAGAAAAGAAAATAAAATTCAGTGAATTAGCAGACAAAGTCAACATCGACCACACAGAATTGCGGAAAATTGAAAGAGGGTTCATTGAGCCTACCAAAGAGCAATTCTACACT
This sequence comes from Desulfovibrio sp. 7SRBS1, assembly GCF_049723905.1. Lineage (NCBI taxonomy): Bacteria > Pseudomonadati > Thermodesulfobacteriota > Desulfovibrionia > Desulfovibrionales > Desulfovibrionaceae > Desulfovibrio > Desulfovibrio sp. 7SRBS1. The sequence continues at coordinate 2,608,092 of NZ_JBJKFD010000001.1, forward strand.
CTTAGCCAAGCGCTAAAAGTTGACTCGGCAGTCTTAATATCTGGTCACCTCAATGAGATTAACAAGATAATACCCGGGGAAGGATACACAACATGCCAGTGCGGCGAAGAACGCTTCCTCGAAAGATCAAGCCCCATAGCTCCAGACAAAATCAAAGTGCTTGATCTTTTCTGCGGTTGCGGCGGATTGTCTTATGGCTTTGAACAGACGGATAAGTTCCAAATCACAGCGGGAGTTGACCTCTTAGCCGACCGAGTCGAATCATTCCATGCGAATCACAACACAGCTATTGGCGTAATAGGCAACATTCACGAAATAGACAAAGACCATTTGTGGGAACTTGCAGGAACTCCAGACATTTTGATTGGAGGACCTCCCTGCCAAGGTTTTTCGTCAATTCGACCTTTTAGGCAACTGTCAGAGAATGATAAAAGAAACCATTTGGTAGAAATTTATAGAGATCTGGTTGCCGAAAAGAGGCCTCGATGGTTTGTGATGGAAAATGTTGTTGGCCTACTCACCCACAACAAAGGCAAGTTGCTGGAATCTCTTTTGGATGAATACAGCTCACTTGGTTATTCAGTTTCTTGGACAATCCTCAATGCAGCGAACTATGGGGTTCCACAAAACAGAGAACGTCTGTTCATCGTAGGAAACAATGCCAACATACGTTACAGTTGGCCAACACCGACTCATCATGCTCCCCACAAGAGCATGGGAGGGAAAAGATTTAATCGTTCCAACCGACTAAATCTATTTTCTGAAAACCTACCAAAAGCCATCACAGCTTACGATGCCATTTGCGATTTACCAGAGATAGAATCTGGTGAAACGGCTGATAAATATGGCACTCCCAAATGTACAAATGAATACACCCACAAGATGAGGGGAAAAACCAATCAGCTATCGCTTCACTCATCGACTAAACACTCCGAAAAAATGATGGATATCATCAAACATGCAGGCGAAAATCGCAATTCCCTACCCAAAGACATGACCAGTAGCGGTTTTAGTTCATGCTATAGCAGGATTGACCCTGACAAACCTTCTGTTACTTTGACGGTCAATTTCGTACATCCAGCTTCTAACAAATGCATTCACCCATACCAACACCGGGCCTTAACACCAAGAGAAGGGGCTAGGATTCAAAGCTTTCCTGACAATTACACTTTTTCTGGATCAAAAACCCAAATAGTAAAACAGATCGGCAATGCTGTCCCACCCCTTTTGGCTAAGGCTGTAGCCCTTTCTATTTATGAAGCAGAGATGCAAGCACAACAAATCTAATCGAACAGAGCAGAAACATCCTTATATATCCTACCATTAGGTGACAACGGGGCCAAATTCAGATTGCAATAAACTATAGTTAAAGCATTCATTCCATCGGCATTAATAACCGCAGTCTTCCCAGAGTCTCCCGGCGTATTACTTTCATTGAAGTGTTCAGCCAGTAAATGTCCAACTCGGACCTCCCATATTCTGGCAACAACACCTCTATTTTCTTTACCTCGTTCAAATGAACCATTTTCATTCGCCAGCACATACCTGCAAATCAGATGAGGGCCAGGCTTCACCAAATGTCCCTTAGGTTTATTATTCTCAAGAGCCACTTTAATCTCAATATCTGAACACCCTTGTCTATTTCCGAGTATGTCTGGGAATTTATGAGGGCCATTTTCAACAAAGCGCTCGCCTGAATGGATAACAACTCCCCCTCGGAATAGATTCCCAACCATTGCTGACAAGTTCGCTAGCTCGAACAACTGAGACATCCTTGGAACCTTATTCTGCATCAGTTGAACATCCAAGCTCTCAAGAACGCCATGAGTGTGATTTATGGCGTTCGCAATTAAAGTTGTATCAAGTCCATATTTGCTTAATTCAAATTCGCCTAGACAATCACTGGAAGAAACAGGAGTAAACATTAAGCCCCCAACATCAAAAGTTTCACATCAGAAGAATTAGCTCTTTCCCTTCAAACGTATATCGACCAACAGATAGCTAAGTCTTACTGGATATGCAAAAGCAACCCGCATTACACACTTAGATTTCAAACATCAGCAGTCCGTTATTTGGCCATTTAAAAACCCGAAACGTACTATCGAATATTGACAATCAAGACAGAAGATTTAATCTCAAAAAATTGTATAGAAATGAGTCCAGCAAGGCAACTTCCGCAATGGGAGGAATTCGAATGGGTTTTGATTTACAAAAGCACTTCAACAAGTTCCACGACACCATCAAACTCGACGACAACGACACTCTGAAAGAAAAACGAGAGACGTTGACCAAGGAACTGAAGACTAAACTAGCTAAAGACGACGACGCTCCCACCTTCACTTATTTCAATCAAGGGAGCTATGCCATGTTCACTGGAACAACTCCCCCCGATGGCGACTATGACATTGATGTGGGCCTTGTCTTCGACTGTGAAAAAGAAGACTACGATGACCCCGTTGATTTGAAGGTTCTAGTCAGGGACGCGTTAAAGGATAAGAATAGAACTGTCGTCATTCGACGCCCATGTGTGACTGTAAAATACCTTGAGAACGAAAAGAGTAAATATCATGTGGACTTAGCTGTCTACGCAAAGAATGACGGCAACTATACCATTGCCAAAGGCATGGAATGTTCTGCAAAGGACAAACGGTTTTGGGAGAAATCTGCCCCCAAAGGTTTAATTGCCTACGTCAACGATACGACCCGTCACGACGATGATGGACGCGCCCAACTGCGCAGAGTGATTCGTTATATGAAACGCTGGCGTGAACATAAATTAAAAAACGACAGACCTTACAGCATTGCTCTGACAGTGGCGGCCTGTCGATGGTTTGCACCCTATAACGATTCATTGACCGGAAAGATGGACGACCTCATGGGACTATACTACTTCGTTCAAAACATCCTTAGTCGGTTTAACATATTAGGAAAGCTTGAAATTCTCTTGCCAGTCGAGCCTTTTAACAATCTCAATGCGGACATGACTGATAATCAGATGAGCAACTTCAAAGAAAAACTCGAAGAGCTTCTCGACGCACTTTACGACGCGAGCAACTCCGAAGTTGAAGATGAAGCCTGTGAAATCCTCAAAAAACAATTTGGGCCAGACTTTCCAGTTCCACCGAAAGACGAAAATGCTAAAAAAGCACCCGCAGGATACGCGCCAGCAGGTACAAGCGCAGCCTAGATGACTGATTTCGAAGAAATCATCACTCAGCACCCGGATGTCATCGGCGCAAAGAGCATAACATATGAGGAATTGCCGCCGGAGCTTATCCCGTACAAACAAGGAATAAGCTCAGGCCTAGCAATATCGTTGAACGTTGGGCAAGCAACATACGACATCAACCTTTGGCAATGGCACGACTTTCCAAACAGATTGCCAAAAGCTTATCTGAGCAACCCAAGCGACTACGACTTTCATAATCATGTAAATTCATGGGGAGAAATCTGCTACACTGACACGACCGTTCCACGGTTCATCAATGCAAACCTCCCAAAAGCGATCATCCATCAATGTATTTCGGAAATAAGCGAGGTACTCTCAACCAGCTTCGACAGAGACTTAACCCCGTTATACGATGAATTTGAAGGCTATTGGCGTTCCCTTCCTAACTGCTTCTCTAAAGTCGATTGCTTTTGGAACCCAGGAGACACCCCCTCCATCATCTATGTTCTTGAAAGAAAAGGAAAACCCGTTGCAGTAATCAAAAGGCAAGAAAAAGACGCTTTGTACGGCGGTCTTCGAATCTGCTCCCAAACCCAAAGGGTCAATGCATATTATATCCCATTAAAAAGAATGATGCTGCCACCCTTGCCGGGAGAAGCCGCAACGACAGACTACCTACGATCACTTCTACAAGCCATCCCCAACGATCAAAAAAAAGTCAGCTTAAAAGCAATTGACAAAATTCTTCGTAAAAAGGGGAAAGCTACCCAACCTCGAACTGGATACTTAGTCTTTTCAACTCCACGGCCATCAGGAGAACCATCGCTTTTCGGCCTAAAGATATATGGCCAATCTTCAAGTCCAGTAGAACAGCGAGCAGACGATGAGCAATGGGCCACAACCCCTCTTGAAATTGATCGGCATTACGCGGACTACCTCATTAACCGAGGCGGGGCCAATGGCAAATGTTCGAACTACAAAATAGGCGTGGTAGGCTGTGGTGCCGTAGGATCGAGGGTTGCAGAATTTCTATGTCAGGCAGGTTTCCAGCAATTAACCCTTATCGACCACGACACTCTGTCAAAAGACAATATCTATAGGCACTCTTTAGGTGGAGAAGCCATCGGCCAAAAAAAGGTTGAAGCACTCGCTATCAACCTTCAACAGAGATTGCCTGAGATCAAACCCACCGCTATTGCGCTAAGTTGGCAGCAGTATCTAGCCACAAACGAGTTAGATGATTTCGCCCTACTAGTATGTGCTACAGGGGAAGCAACTCAGATGCGTGCTATGAACCAGATGATTCTAGCACAAAAAGCCCCTTTGCCAATAATCTACTGCTGGGTTGAACCAGATTCGATAGCCGGGCATTCCTTGCTCATCGACCCAACCCAACCAGGCTGTTTTGAGTGCTTAGTACAAAACTCTGCGCAAGGACTTTTCTTAAAAGGGAGCGTAACGGAACCACACCAGAAAATTTCCAAAGAGCTATATGGATGTGGATCGTTTGTTCCCTTCACTGTTACGGACGCCGTAAAGACGGCAGCGATGACAACGGAGCTAGCCGTAGACTACTTGCTCAACAAAGTACCTAACGTATACAAATCGTGGAAAGGTGATACAACCCACGCTCAAAGATCACAACTGACGTTGAGCTCAAATTCCTTTTCTGACTCAATAACCAATTTTAAAAACCCAACATGCCCACTCTGTAAATCATGACCCGACGACTTGTATATTCAATCAACAACTCAAGGCACCTTATTGTACTTGAAGATCCGCTCAAAACGATTAAGTCCTTCAAACAACTCGATCCGGCAGCCAAGGAAGCCGGAGGGCTACTCATTGGCAGACATTTAACTGGAAGCAATCACGTTGTTGTTGACCAAGTAACAACACCAACATGCTGCGATCGTAGGAGCAGACACGGTTTCCACAGGTCTTTCTGGCACAACCTTCAAGCTAAAAGAGCTTGGAAACACTCAAGTCAAACCCAAGGATTGCTTGGCCTTTGGCATACCCATCCTGAGCCAAGGCCAACGCCCTCTTCGGTAGATTTCAACGACTGGAAAACCACCCTTCAAAACGGCATTTTTCTAGGTAGTACTCTTTTTTTCATGATCGTTGGCATGGAAGATATTTGTGTTTGGCAAGGGACAACTCGTAACCCAACTTTCAAACTACTTTCACAACATGAGTAAAATTCAAGACTTCTTCGACGGCTTATGCACGCTTATCAAGACCATTAAAGGCAACATGATTCGAAGAACCGGTATTGGCCTCATCGTCCTTGGAGGCAGTTGGTTTGGCGCAGGAATTCTCGGCATAGTTCGAGTGTCATGGGGAGACATCGAAGTCTCTGTCGATGGCTCCTTTGGAACTCCAGAAGTCGTCACTTGGCTAGCAACATTAATCACTCTGACCGGGTTAGGGTTGGTTGTTTTTGCTTGCTTAAAAAAAGAAGGACGAAAAGAAAGAAACTCTATCGTAGTCGAGCATCTTGGAACGGGTGAGGCCAAGCCCTTCAAGGATATGTCAAAATCGTTGCCACGAGGCCTTACTCATGATCCAGATGAAAATATTGTTATCGACCAAAACCCATACATCAAAAATCTGAATGTAATTGACCCAAAACAAGCACTGGATGAGTTGCTCAACTTAGAACGAGATTTAAAACGAAAGTCGGAACAAGTTTCTAATCTCGAAATCGTGTATGCAGGAATGGCACCTGTCCCCTTCTTATTCTGTGCAGGGTACTTGTTAAGTAATAAAACAAAAATCCATCCCTTAGACTGGAATCGACAGGATGAAAAATGGCATCCTTTAAACGAATCAGCCAAAGGCTACTACCTGTCTTTTATTGAACCGGACGCGAAGGAAGCAAAAGAAATCGCAATCACGTTCCCATTAACTTTTGATATCAATGAGGCGGTTCTCCTGTCAGAAATCGGAGAAATGCCAATAGTTCGAGCAGAGCTTATCGACCCCGCGACCAACCAGAAAACCCCTCACCGAATCGACCTACTCTCTTCAAGAACAGATCAGGCTAGATGCGTAAAACAATTCCAAGAATTCATAAATGGGGTTTTAATTTCTTATCCTAAGGTCGAACGGATACACCTTTCTATAGCTGCTCAGGCCTCGTTTTCCTTCCAGCTTGGCCGACAGGTACTACCTAAGAACCACGGCGACATTGTAATTCATCAATTCTCAAGAAACGGGAACACCAAATATCCTTGGGCAGTTGTCATCGCGACAGACAGTATAACCGTTCAAAATAATGGCGGATAGCCTCACCGAAACCATTTGTATATTCTTTTGTATATCCCACGAAAAAAGGCTTAGAAGGAAAACCTTCTAAGCCTTTATAATCATTGGTGGAGCTGGAGGAAATCGAACCCACGACCTCTTGAATGCCATGCAAGCGCTCCCCCCATCGTCCGCCCAAGACACGGGCATCGGCCTGTGTGCCGTGCGCTCCACTCGGGAATTTTTTCAAGGTGTTCTTTGCCCCCGCCCCCTCCAGCGCCAGCGCCCCGGAATTGTCTAGGGCATCAACCTCGCCATATGTTTTCATGTTCCGTGCGTATCCGCCATATCCGCCCAAAACTACGGATTTCTCCCCCTGCTCAAAGCACATAAAAATGCAATCGCCTATACTCTGGCACAGGGGGAATCCGCTTCAAAAACTAATAAAGTATGACATTGACAACACTTAGCTCTGTATGCAGATTAACCCCCTTCAGAAGCACGTATCCGGTGCGTTGCCAAGGCCCTCTCCGGCGGACAATTCATCAGCCCACTGATTTCGTGTTTCCCCCTTTTTCTTCCACCCATGCTTCGGCCAAACGATATGGGTGGAACATTTATTTGAGTACTTTATGGAGGATTTGATGAAATTCAACTTGACGAAAATTGCGGCAAAATGGCTTGTGCCGGCCCTGCTTTTCTGCTTCGCGGTTGCGCCCTGTGCAATGGCCCGTACATCCAACCACCCCGACACCCTGGCCGTGGCCACCACCTACGACGCCAAAACCCTCGACCCCTACATGACCAACGACGTGGCGTCTTCCAACGCCATGCGCCAGATATACGAAACCCTCGTGACCATTGGCGACAATGGTGATGTTGTGCCTTCCCTGGCCGAAAAGATCGAACGCGTCGATCCCAAAACGTACCGGTTCACCCTGAAAAAGGGCGTCAAATTTCACAACGGCGAAACCCTTACTTCCGACGACGCCATCTACAGCCTCAAGCGCGCCTACGAAAAGGGCGCCGCAGTCCGCCACATCATGGGTGCCATCGATCCCAATGGTTTCAAAAAGATCGACGAGTACACCTTTGAGGTGAAGACCAAGGAACCCATGAGCTCCTTCCTGGCCTCGCTGACCCACTTCGGCGGCGGCGTCATTCTCAACCAGAAGGCCGTTGAAGCCGCTGGCGACGACTACGGCTTCAAGCCCGTCGGCACCGGCCCCTACAAGCTCGTGACCTGGAAAAAGGGCAACCGCATGGAGCTGGACCGCTTCGAGGACTACCACGGCGAAAAGCCCGAGTTCAAACACATGGTCCTGCGCGTCATCCCCGAGGCTTCCAACCGCACCATCGAGCTGGAAAGCGGCAATGTGGATATCGCCTTCGAGCTCTCCTCGCTGGATATTTCCCGCGTCAAGGCCGATCCGAACCTCAAGCTTGCCACCCTGGTGGACAACTCCGTCACCTACCTCGGCTTCAACTGCAGCAAGCCGCCTTTTGACAACGTCAAGCTGCGCCAGGCCATTTTCAAGGCCATCAACATCCCGGCCAGCGTGAAGGCCGTCTTCCGCGGCAACGCCTTCCCCGCCGCCGGCGTCATCGCGCCCAACGTCAAGTACGCCGATCCCAGCCGTGAAGTGCCCAAGGCCGACATTGCCGCAGCCAAGAAACTGCTGGCCGAAGCCGGATATCCCGATGGCCTGACCGTCTCGCTGTGGACCAACTCCAAGAAGGTCCGCGTGGACATGGCCACCATCATCCAGGCCCAGCTCAAGAAAATCGGCGTAACAGTGAAGATTCAGGTTCTGGAATGGGGCGCCTACCTGCAGGGGCTGAAGGAATTCAAGCATCAGCTCTTCCTCGTCGGCTGGACCTGCCAGACCCCGGACCCGGACATGGCCGTCTACCCGACCTTCCACTCCTCGCAGGTCGGCGGCAACAACTTCGCCGCCTTCAGCGATCCCGAAGTGGACAAGCTGCTTGCCACTGCCCGCGTTACGCCCGACGGACCGGAACGCAAGGCCATGTACTTTGAAATCCAGAAAGAGCTGTACGAGAAGGCCCCCTGGGTGCCCCTGGCGAACAAAAGGTATGCTTTTGGCCTGCAGAACTACATTACAGGCTTTACTCCCAGCCCGTTCGGCTTCCATGCCCTGTACAAGGTCAAACTCGCGAAATAACACATGACGCACTCCGGGGCGGCCTTGGTCGCCCCGGAGTGATTACAAACTTCAATCTGCTGGCTGCTCAAAAAGGTGCGAGATACAAAGAAATCCGTGCTCGCCCAAAGACACAAGGCTGACGCGTAGTTCCCACCCCTTCGAGGGGTTGTATTTTTTTAAGGCAACCACGCCAGCGCGCCCTTGGCAGCAGCAAAAGGTGACTACGGCCGCCCTTGCCTGTTTCCGAAAGCCCCTGCGCCGCACATGGAAACGGCGAAGCATGAACCGGGGCGTGCACCCTGGTAGGCGGCAACACGCAGTTTGACGTTTTTTTTCAACAGCATTTCCCTCGCCCGCGCGTATTCGGACTTCTGTTACCGGGACCTTCCGCTGCCGGAGCTTTCCCCACCGGGGATTTCCCTACTGGGGATTTCCCCACCGAAGCCGGACGCCGGGCGAATCCACAAGGAGTTCCCTGTGTTTGGATATATCCTGAGACGTTGTGCCATGCTGGTCCCCGTGATCCTGGGCGTCGCCTTCATCGTCTTTCTCATGCTCTACGTCACCCCGGGCGACCCGGCGCGGATGGTGCTCGGCGAGCAGGCACCGCAGGCGGACGTTGACCACCTGCGCCAGGAAATGGGCCTTAACGATCCCTTCCTGGTTCAGTTCGGGCGGTATGTGTACAACGCCGTGGTGGAGGGCGACATAGGCCGTTCCTACATCACCAAACGCCCGGTTCTGAGCGAAATCATGACGGCCTTTCCCGTCACCCTGAAGCTCTCCGCCATGGCCATGGCCATAGCCCTGCTGGTCGGCATTCCCTGCGGCATTGTCACCGCCGTGAAGCAATACTCCATTTTCGACAACATCGTGACCCTGTTCGCCATGATAGGCATATCAATGCCCGTCTTCTGGCTGGGGTTGCTGATGATCCTCCTCTTCACGGTCGAACTGAACTGGCTGCCTCCATCGGGCTTCGACTCTTTATCGGCCATGATCATGCCCTCGGTCACCCTGGGGCTGCAAAGCGTGGCCATCATCACCCGCATGACCCGCTCCTCCATGCTCGAAGTCGTCCGCCAGGACTACATCTGTACAGCGCGCGCCAAGGGCCAGAAAGAAAGCGTGGTCATCAGAAAACACGCCCTGCCCAACGCCCTGGTCCCGGTCGTCACCATTGCCGGCATCCAGTTCGGCATCCTTCTGGGCGGCGCGGTGCTTACCGAAATCATCTTTTCCCTGCCGGGACTTGGACGGCTGATGGTCAACTCCATTGAAATGCGCGACTACCCCATGGTGCAGGGCGGCGTGCTCTTCATTGCCCTGGCCTTCTGTCTGGTCAACCTCGGCGTGGACCTGATTTACGCGTGGCTCGATCCCCGCATCAAATCGCAGTACGTGTAAAGGATCTGTCATAATGAACAACAGAAAATCACTTTGGGGGCAGGTCTTTGTCCGGCTCAGGAAAAACCGCATGGCCCTGTTCGGCCTGGCAATTCTTGTATGCCTTCTGCTCACCGCATTGTTCGCCAACGTCATCGCTCCTTTTCCCTACGACGAGCAGGACCTCTTCGCCACGCTGGAAGGCCCGTCCATGACGCACTGGTTCGGCACCGACGAATTCGGCCGGGATATCCTGAGCCGCATCATCTTCGGCAGCCGCATCTCGCTGCAGGTCGGCTTCGTGGCCGTGGGCTTCTCCGTTGCCGTGGGCGGTTTCCTCGGTGCAGTGGCAGGCTACTACGGCGGCAAGATAGACAACATCATCATGCGTTTCATGGACGTTTTGCTGTCCATTCCCCAGCTTCTGCTGGCCATTTCCGTGGCAGCCTCTCTGGGCCCCGGCCTGTTCAACCTCATGCTGGCCGTCGGTATCGCCGCCATCCCGCAATACGCCCGGCTCGTGCGGGCCTCGGTCCTCTCCATCCGGGACCAGGAATTTGTGGAAGCGGCCATTTCCGTTGGTTCAAGCGATTTGCGCATCATCTTCAAGCACATCCTGCCCAACTGCCTTGCGCCCATCATCGTCCAGGCGACCCTGGGTGTGGCCTTCGCCATTCTCATCGCCGCCGGTCTGAGCTTCATCGGCCTTGGCCTGGAGCCACCCACGCCCGAGTGGGGTGCAATGCTCTCCGGCGGCAGGGAATTCATCCGGGACTATCCCTACATGACCATATTCCCGGGCATGGCCATCATGATCACCATCCTTGGCCTGAACTTCCTGGGAGACGGACTGCGGGACGCCCTGGACCCGAAACTGCGCAACTAACCAATTCCAGGCGGGAATCCCCCGCCCGGTACGAGACCGATTTTACCCCCTGCTACGGGAGTCACAATATATGTCGAACACATCATTGTTATCCATCCGCAACCTCGATGTCCGCTACACTTCGGACAGCGGCACGGTACAGGCGGTTTCCGGCCTGAACCTCGACGTCAGGGAAGGCCAGACACTGGGCCTGGTGGGCGAAACAGGGGCGGGCAAGACCACCATGGCCATGTCCATCATGCGCCTCATTGCCTCCCCCCCCGGCAAGATCACCGGCGGCGAAATATTCTTTGAAGGCACGGACCTGCTCAAGACGTCCGATTCGGTCATGCGCAAGGTACGCGGCGGCAAAATCGCCATGATCTTCCAGGACCCCATGACCTCTCTGAACCCGATCATGCCCGTGGACGAGCAGGTCGCCGAAATGATCGCCCTGCACAACAAGGTCTCCAAGCAGGAATCGCTCAAGCGGGCACTGGCCATGCTCGAAACGGTCGGCATTCAGCCCGACCGGGCCGGGGAATACCCCCACCAGTTCAGCGGCGGCATGAAGCAGCGCGTGGTTATTGCCATTGCCCTGGCCTGCAACCCGGCCCTGCTCATTGCCGACGAACCGACCACCGCCCTGGACGTCACCATCCAGGCTCAGGTCCTTGAGCTGATGAAGAACCTCAAGAAAAAGTTCAATACGGCCATGATCATGATCACCCACGATCTCGGCATTGTGGCCGAAACCTGCGACCACGTGGCCATCATGTACGCGGGCCGCGTTGTGGAGCAGGCCGACACCATCTCGCTCTACAACGACCCCAGACACCCCTACACCAAGGGACTCTTCGCCTCCATTCCCAACGTCGAAGAGGAGAGGGAGTCTCTGGCCGTCATTCCCGGACTTCCGCCCGAACCCACCAACATGCCGCCCGGCTGTCCCTTTCACCCGCGCTGTTCCCACGCCATGGAACGCTGCAAAGTGGAAGCGCCCAAGCCGGTGACCGTGAGCGACGGACATATGGTCGCCTGTTTTCTGGAAGGAGGTGCCGCATGAGCGAGCCGTTCGTACAGGTCAAAAACCTGAAAAAATACTTTGAGACGCGCAAAGGCCCGCTGCACGCGGTGGACGACGTCTCCTTTGGCATAGAAAAAGGGGAAACCCTGGGGCTTGTGGGCGAATCCGGCTGTGGCAAATCCACCACCGGCCGCGCCGCCATCCGGCTTCTGGAGCCTTCCGACGGCCAGGTCATCATTGGCGGGCAGGACATTCTGCGTCCCTCCCGCCGCGAGGTGAAGGCGCTGCGCTCCAAGATGCAGATGGTCTTTCAGGACCCGTATTCAAGCCTCAACCCGCGGCTGTGCGTGGCCGACCTTATTGCCGAACCGCTCGACGTGAAGGGGATAGGGTCCTCAGCCGAGCGCGCCAAACGCGTCCGGGAACTCTCGGACATCGTCGGGCTGAGCAAAAGCCTGGAAAACGCCTACCCGCACGAACTGGACGGCGGCAGACGCCAGCGCGTCGGCATTGCCCGGGCACTGGCCCTGAACCCCGAGTTCATCGTGCTGGACGAACCTGTATCGGCCCTGGACGTCTGCATCCAGGCGCAGGTGCTCAACCTGCTGGACAACCTGCAAAAGGAAATGGGGCTGACCTACCTGTTCATCTCCCACGACCTCTCGGTGGTCCACCACGTCTCGGACCGTATTGCGGTCATGTACCTGGGCCGCATTGTGGAACTGGCCGACTACAAGACCATTTTCACCAACCCGCTGCACGCCTATACCAAGGCGCTGCTTTCGGCCATCACCGTGCCGAACCCGAACCTGGTGCACAACCGCATCATTCTGGAAGGCGACGTGCCAAGCCCCATCAACCCGCCCGCCGGGTGCCGCTTCGCAGGCCGCTGCTACTTCAACAAAATAGACGCCTGCACCTGCGAAACACCGGGCCTTACGGAAGTGAGCCCGAACCATTTTGTGGCCTGCCACATCGTGGCCCGGGAAATGGCCGGGCAGGCCTAGCAGACCTCGCAGGCCTAGCAGGCTAGCAAAACAATACCGGACCGGCTGCATCCAAAGGAGCAAGACATGTCCGAATCACGAATTGACGTATTGGAACAGCGGTTTGTCCGCTACTGCAAGGTGGACACGCAAAGCGATCCCGAATCTTCCACCGCCCCCAGCACCGCGTGCCAGCTCGACCTGTCCCGGATGCTCGTGGGCGAGTTGAAGGAGCTGGGCATCGAGGACGCGGAACTCACGGACTACGGCGTGGTCTTCGGCACCCTCAAAGGCAACGTTCAAGACAAAAAAGTCCCGACCATCGCCTTTGTGGCCCATGTGGACACTGCCCCGTCCTTTTATGCCAAGGGCGTGGTCCCGCTGGTTCACCGCAATTGGGACGGCAACCCCATTGTTCTTCCCGACGACCCGGCCGTGGTCATCGATCCGGCCATGCAGCCGTACCTGAAGAGCAAAAAGGGCGACACCATTGTCACGGCAAGCGGCACCACCCTGCTGGGCGCTGACGACAAGGCGGGCATTGCCATCATCATGGGGCTCATCGACCACTTGAAGGCCCACCCTGAAATTCCCCGGGGCGACATCCGCATCTGCTTCACCCCGGACGAGGAAATAGGCCGCGGCGTAAGCGACGCCATGGTCCGGGACCTCAAGGCCGACTTTGCCTACACCCTGGATGGGGAAAACCCCGGCGACCTCGTGGCCGAGACCTTTTCCGCCGACAGGGCCGTCATCAACATCAAGGGCGTCTCCATCCACACCTGCTGCGCCAAGGACCGCCTGGTCAACGCGCTCTATCTGGCAGCCAAGATCGTCCACCTGCTGCCCAAGGACCATCTCAGCCCCGAATCCACCGAGGGCCGCCAGGGCTTCATCTTCATGGAAGGCATCTCCGGCAACGCCGCCGAAGCCGACATGATCCTGAACCTGCGCGATTTCGAGATGGACGGGCTGAAGGCCCAGGCCGAGCTGCTGGAAACCATCTGCGCCACGGTCAATAGCACCGAGCCCAGAGCCCGCATCACCTGCACCGTGACACCGCAGTACCGGAACATGCGCTACTGGCTGAAGGATGATCCGCGCCCCGTGGACCTGGCGAAAAAAGCCTATGCGGACGAGGGGATGCCCCCCAATATGCTCGCCTTCCGGGGCGGCACCGACGGGTCCATAATGACCGAAAAAGGCATCCCGACCCCCAACATCTTCTGCGGCATGCAGGCCCCGCACGGGCCCATGGAATGGGTCAGCATCCAGGACATGGACAAGGCCCTGCTGATCTGCGCCCGCGTGGTTCGCTACTGGGCCGAAAGCGCCGAGGGCTGATCGCGACTGACTGCGAAGTCCCGTTAGACACCATATTCCATACAAAAGGCCTGGCAGGATTACCTGCCAGGCCTTTTGTTTTGCCCTGTCCCGTCCTGAAATAGGTTGACACCCAAAGGACCTATTTTATGGATGCTCAAGAAAAACAGCGAGTAAAGCGAACTCAGCGTGACTACACGATGGCCTTTAAATTGTCCGTCGTGGCCCAGGTTGAAAAAGGCGAGATGACGTACAAGCAGGCTCAGGCTCTTTATGGTATTCAAGGGCGAAGCACTGTGCTGAAGTGGCTCAGAAAACACGGCACCCTTGATTGGAGCAGGCCCATGGTACATTCCCGCAAAGCCCCAAAAGCCAAAGAAACACCGGCCCAGAAGATCAAGCGGCTGGAGAAAGAGCTTGAGGAAGAAAAGATCAAGACCATGCTTCTCAATAAAATGATTGAGATTTCCGACCGCGAGCTTGGGACTTCAATAAGAAAAAAACTTACCCCCGAGCTGCACGAAGTCTTCAGAAAGAAAGACAAATAAGCTTGTCTGCTTGTTGCAGGCAGCTCGGGGTTAGTCGGCAGTCCGTGTATCAGGCTGAAAAACGCCATGATGCACGAGAAGCCATGTCTCAGGAGGCAAAAAACATGGTCCTGAACGTGCGGGCCAGGATGCCCCGCCTTGGAACCAGAAAGCTGTACTACCTGTTAAAGGACGCATTTTCTGCAAAGGGAATCAAGCTCGGACGTGATGGATTGTTTTCGCTGCTGCGGCGAGAGCACATGCTCATCAAGCGAAGAAAGAACTACACAAAGACAACCAACTCGAAACATTGGCTAAAAAAACATCCCAATCTGTTGGAAGATGTTCAGCCCAAATGTCCTGAGCAGGTGTTCGTAAGCGATATAACCTACGTAAAGACACGCGAGCAAACGTGTTACCTTTCGCTGGTTACAGATGCATTCAGCCGGAAGATAATGGGATACAACGTGAGTCGGGATCTCGGAGCGGAAAGCACAACCAAAGCACTGGACGCGGCAGTCAAAAATAAGCGAAGGAAGGTGAATACGATTCACCACTCAGATCGAGGGCTCCAATACGCTTCTTCGGTTTACCAGAAAAAGCTCCAACAATCCGGAATGGTTCCGTCCATGACAGATGGTTATGACTGCTATCAAAATGCCCTGGCGGAACGGATGAATGGTATTCTGAAGCAAGAGTTTATGTTTGCCAAATGCAACGACTTTGCGGAACTCAATACTCTGGTGAGGGAATCCGTTGAGATATACAACTCACAACGGCCACATCTCAGCCTGGGAATGAGAACGCCAAACGATGTACACGAATCAGGCTGTGGGGCTAGCCCCACAGCCTGAGTGAAACCTTCAAAAAACGTCAACCTAAGTTAGGACGCCTCACCCGGTGGAAGGCAAGAAATTTGAATCCACGGTTTGTTGAATGCCGTGCCCCCCGATAAAATCCAGCTCTTACAGACTCGAATCAACGATATTCACAATAAATTCGGTAAGCTCTTCCGTGCTCGACGGCAGCGAACCGGCAACAAGACCATATCCTTCAACAAAAGGAAGCATAAGGCTCACCACTCTGGAAACGCAGTCCGGGCTTTTGGCGAAAGGAGCAAGCACCTGCGCGAGCTCAACAGTATATTCCCGATAGTAGTCGTCCATATGGCCGGCGATTGTCTTGTTTCTGGCGGCAATTCCCCACAGCTCGCGGAAGACCTTTCCGATCTCCGAATCGGCATAGGCCATGCCGTAGCGCACCAGAAACTCTATTGTCTCGCGCCTTCCCTCCGGACAACGCTCGGCAAATGCCGTGTTGTAATGCAAAGCGCAGCGGTCGAAGTACTCGTCCACCACCCCGGCCAGCAGCTCATCCTTGTTTTTGAAATAGTATTGCAGGTTTCCCAAAGACATCCCGGCCTTTGCCGCCACCTTCCGCATGGACATCCCCTGCTCCCCATGATCCCGAAGGACCTCAAGAGCGTGATCAATGAGAAGCGAAATTTTGGGGTTGTGTTTGTTATCCGCATTGCAAGGCACGGCCGTCTCCTTTGGTTAGCGCCATTCTTCCTTTATTTGGGTCAGTTGACCTAGCATGTCAAGGCGTTCAGCAGCATAAAAAAAACCTTTCTGCGCCGAGTTGACATTATAGGTCGCGCGACCTAATTATTGCGCTGAAGCAAATTAGGTCGATCGACCTAAAATACAAACAAGCCATTCAACCAAAAGGAAAACTATGAAAGTCGTCACCATTTTGGGCAGCCCCAGAAAGAACGGGACCAGCGCCCGCATTGCCAAGGCATTTACCGAAAAGATGCAGGAAAACGGGGCCGAGGTGGAAAATTTTTACCTGAACGCCCTTTCCTACAAAGGCTGCCAGGCCTGTGAACGGTGTCACACAAAACTGGATCATTGCGTGCTGGAAGACGAACTGACACCTGCCCTGGATGCCATGCGCACGGCGGATGTTACCGTGTTTTCAAGCCCCATCTATTTTGGCGATGTTTCCGGCCAGTTCAAGCAATTCTTCGACAGAACATGGTCGCATGTGCATGTGGATTATACTTCGGACTCCCCTTTCACTTCCCGCATTCCCAAGGGAAAAACCGCTCTTTTCATTCTCAGCCAGGGAGATGTGGAGGGAAAACACGCGGAAATTGCCGAACGCTACCAGAGCATTCTTGGTCTCTACGGATACGACCTGAAGATCATTCGGGCCACTGGGCTTATGAGCGGCCGCCCCGATGAGGATGTTTCTTCGTTCCAGGCCGAAGCCATCAAGATCGCAGAAGGTCTTATGGGGGCATAGTCCAGCCAGCGTCTTACCTCGTCTGGCAGCTTCTGGCCGCTTTGGCCTTGCGATTGCCTCGGATTTACAGGAGTCTGTTGTATTGTGTTCATTTTGCGGCGCATGGCGGGCCATGCCCGCCATGCTACGTGTCGCGTGGACAGATCCATGATAAGGCTTTGTGAGCGGACACGGAGCGCCATGGCGGTTTTCACTTTGATAAGGTGGGCAACATCGGTAAGATACCCCCTCGACGTATGGAGGTGTGGCGTGAAATATGCTGGATCGTGCCTTTGCGGCAAGGTAACCTTCGAGGTTGAAGGCGAATTCGAGAACTTTTATCTTTGCCACTGCGAGCGGTGCCGCAAGGATACCGGGTCTGCCCACGCAGCCAACATGTTCTCGTCCACGGCAATCCTGCGCTGGCTGTCGGGCCAGGACATGGTGAAGACCTTCAACTTCAACGAAACCGGCCACATAAAGAGCTTTTGCAGCCAGTGTGGCTCGGCCCTGCCGAACATCCAGATGGAAGGCAAGCTGCTGGTGGTGCCAGCGGGCAGCCTCGACTGCGACACGCCAATTGGGCCCGATGCCCACATCTTTGTTTCACGCAAGGCCAATTGGGACAAGGACTTGGAGAAGCTCCCCACGTTCAAGGAGCTGCCGGAGTAAGAATTTCCCGAAGAGTCTTCCGCACAAGCAGCAATTCTGAAAGGAAATCCCTGGCGTCGGAAATCCTAAAGCTGCAAACGACGGAATCCATGGCCCATTGAATGCCACAGGCCAATCCTGGCAAATTCCCACCACGATCATGCCTTGCTGGCTGTCCCAAGAAACTTGCCCCACCAGATCGTAATCGTATCCAGCGGCATGTGCCGACCTAGCGCACCACTCTGTATTTATTCACAAGATCTATTCTGCGAGACAAATTCTATCCCGGCCGGTATTTTTGGCAGCATAGAGTGCTTTATCAGCACAAGACACAAGTGATTCGGATGAAAGTTCCACTGTGGGAACCATTGATGCGACACCGTATGACATGGTGACCACGTTGGAAACCATTGACTTTGCATGTTTCATGGCTGCTTTGGACAACGCAGTTTTTATTGCTGTTGCCACATGCATTGCACCTTCCACATCGGTGTCCGGTAGCAATAGAAGAAATTCTTCCCCGCCGTAGCGAGCAGCCAGGTCCAAAGGCCGTTGCAGATTCGACTGAATAACCTTGGCAACAAGCATGAGGCATTCGTCGCCTTGCTGATGTCCATAATAATCATTAAAAGCCTTGAAATAATCAATGTCGCACATAATGACGGATATTGGTTTATTATCGCGTTTCATTTTTTGCAATGCATTGTGCAGACATTCATCTAAAAAACGTCGATTTGCCAAACCAGTCAATCCATCGTGCCTTGCCAGACGATCAAGTTCAATGTTTGCCCGTCGAAGTTCAGCGGTTTGTACTGCAACTTCAGCTTCCAACCGCTCCTTGTTTTCCCTTTCTGCAGAGAGCAACTGTTGCTGATATACTAAATTCTGTCTTTGCAGTAATTTCAGGCGATGCCCCAGAGCAAGCGAGAAAATTGTCAATTCTGCCATCGAGCCAAGCAGGTAGGCATTCCGTGTAATGGCGTTGTATGGAATGATTCCCAGGAAAAGGAGCGAAAGCAGGACAATTCCCCCAAAATACAAACTCATACTCAAAACATAGTATTGAGCCAGATCAATACGCTTGAACCATGCGTATATCCCTACAAAAAGCAAAAAAAGATACGATGGTAAAGCAACAACTGTCAGAATAGGATAATATGAAATATTAATTGCACTTGCGATTCCGACAATGAACGCCATGGTGGTTATAGCCACCAGCATTTTGTCAATTTTCGGTATATTCTTTTTTGTTTGAAGCAGCTCTCTGCTAAATAAGACAATAAAAACCAACACAAGGCTTATCGCTGCAGTAAGTCGATAATGCCAAATCGGACTAATTCCAGTATAAAGATCGATACCCATATGAATAGAAACAAAAACAGCAAAAAATACACCGTGCAATATATAGTACGCGTATACTTTTCCTCTTAGCAAGAGAAACAAAAACATGTTATATAATATAATTGCCAATAAAAAGCCGAAATAGATAAAGGTCCATGCCGTTGCTATTTGGCTACGCTCTATAAAAGTAGAAACCGAGTCAACATAACACCCGGCTATCAACATGCCATATTCAGAATGCAGTCTGATGTAGATGGTAGCAGACTGACCAGGATCGAGTTTAACCAGAAAAATAGGATTTTGATTGTAAACGGATCGGCTTTTCAGGGGGACGCGGAGTCCGGCAGACTCCCTATATGCTACTCCTTCAGACCGGAAAAACAAGTCGACCTCATCATAGTAAGGCTCATCCAGGCTCACGATACGAGTAATTTTTGTTTGTGATTGATTGTTAAGGGTAAAACACAGCCAATAATTAACAGATTTATATTTTGTGTAGACCCGAGATGACGTCAATACGCCTTCAACTTTCCCTGATGCAATATCTTCAACATCCAATTGATTTGTATCATCCGTGACAAAGTAGACCTTGAAAGAGTCAAATGCTTTGTTTTCTTCAGCTACATCATAGCTCGGAAGAGCACTCCCTTGAGAAAAGCCTAAAGTTGGCACCAATATTCCAATAAGAAGAACAGAAAGACATAAAAAGATATATTTAATACGCATATTCTTACGTTAGTATTAACAGCCTGAAAAAAAATGTTTGGCATTTTCCACGCTGCCATTAAATTTGAATCCATATTTCCAAATGAAATATCTGTCGGTCACTTTAACGCCATTCGCCTTCCCTGACCAATAGATATATCCCATCACGAATGGTCAAAAGTGAGCCGAATAAGACAACGAGATAACTTTTGTGCATGTGTCTTCATTGGCTCAGCACTCAAGACAAGAGGCTTGGTTGGCTCATTGGAGCTGAAGGAAGTCGAGTGTGGAAAGCAATCACGAAGCCCAAAGCATGGGCGTTGATTATTTTAAGAAAGAACTGAGTACCTCAGCCGAGGAGTAGGAAAATTTGGGGTGAAGCTGAGGAGAATTGCACTCCCGGCCTCTTGAATGCCATGTGGCGAATGTTCAACCTATTTGATTCTATAATTTTTTTTCCACACTTGTAAACACTCTTATCAGAATCCTGGAGCAATCTGGCAAAATCCCGGTGAACCTTGTGGCGCCGGTGGCCCAAGGTTCACCGGGCGGGCATGCCTCTCAAAGAGATCCTGAAAACAATCTCCATCCCCCCCCAGCGCATTCTGGAAGCGTCAATTTTGTCTGCATCGACTCCCGTGCAGAGCAAGAACGACTCCAACGGCGAGGCAAGCTCCTCCGGCAAGGAACATGGCCCAATTGAAACCATATGCAGTCGCAGTGTGATACATGTCAATTTCATGCTGTCCAATGGGTTGTCTTCCCAACATGAGTGAGTGAGCCCTCGAGACAGCATCTTCCACACCTGCTGCAGACAATTTTTCCCTCGCGGAAAAAAGAGACGCGATATTCATTATTGAGCCCAGAATCGCAATGCCGAATGCCATCCCTGCCTGCCTGAGCGCGTTCATAACAGATGATGCAATCGAAAGGTTCCCGCTATCCGCATGTTTCAGCACACTGATACTGGTGGCAGGAACGGCAAGCCCACTTCCAACTCCCAGCAGGCAGAGGCAAAGTCCGGTATACCAATATGGCGTTGTCGCACTTGAGAACCCAAGCGCACTCATGGCAATTCCGATCAGGAGATAGCTTGCCACGAAAAGCTTGTGGCCTGAGACCCGTGCGCTCAGCCTTCCGAACAGGAACGACGCTATCGCGGTGAAGGCAAAAGCCGGCACCATCCGGCTACCAGCTTGCGTCGCGCTCAATCCCTGAGCCTCCTGAAAGAAAAGAGATAAAAAGAACAGGCTGCTATAGTATGAAAAGCCCAAGATAAAAGAGGCGAGGTTCGACAAGGAGAATGCCGAGGACTTGAAAAGTGAAAAAGGGACCAGAGGCTGAACAGCCCTTTTTTCAACGAAAAAGAACACCGGCAACAAAACCAGGGAGATTGAAAAAGTGGCCAAAACCACCGGCGTTAAGCCACCGCCTACGCCACCGCCTGCGCCACCGGCTTCGATCAGAGCGTAAACCATGCCGCCAATGAACAAAACACTCACGACCTGCCCGGCGATATCAAGAGGGAGACGCTCTTCCGTGACAAATTCGTCTATCCCCCAGCCACCAAGAAACAGCGTAACGGCCCCAATCGGAATATTGAGAATGAAGATTCCCTCCCACCCGACAGTATCTACCAGGAGGCCACCAAGCCCAGGTCCGCAGATCAAGGCGATTGCCGTGCATGCCGACCAGCCGCCGACAATGCGCGATCTCGCGCGCGCATCTTTGAAGGAATGGAAAATAATCGAAAGTGCACCTGGAATGATCAAAGCCGCAAAAACGCCCTGGAAACCTCGTCCAAGGAGTAACAGGTCGAGACTGTCAGCCACCGAACATGCAAATGAAGAAAGAACAAAACCCGCTATGCCCAGCATCCAAACCCGCTTCATGCCGAACCGGCAACTTAATCCGCCAGCGGCAAGCAAAAAAGCGGCAAGACAAACAGCGTAGGCATCAATAATCCATTGCATCCCCCCCATGGATACGCCGAGACTTTGTTGGATGGCGGGAAGAGCCACGTTTACGATACTGATATCCAAAGTCGCCATGAATGTTCCGAGATAGGCAGCCGCAACGAGTGCCAGCATTTTTTTATTCATCTAAAACCCCAAATGAAATTGGCTTTAAGGTTGGTTCATTTGAGTAAGCGATAACAAACCGACCGTCGGTCTGTAAATATGTTTCACTTTGATTTCCTTGCTTGGCTGTGAGAATGAAATCTTAATTGATACGAGGGATATTCAGCATGAGCCAGAAAGACAGTGGGCGTACAGCGCCCAAGCAGATGGATGGGCAGCCAAGTGTGAGGGAAACACGCCGTATGTTCCTGCTCGACACGGCTGAGGCAGTCTTCTTGAAAAAGGGATACGAAGCTGCAACGGTAAACGACATCCTTGAGGCAGCAAATCTCTCAAAGGGTGGTTTTTACCATTATTTCAAGTCCAAAAACGAAGTTCTCGACGCGCTCAGAAGTCGCTACACTCGATGGTTCCTGGATACTGTCGATGCAGAAGTCAAAGCCTTTCCCGCCAGCCAGGCAGACAAAAGGTTTCATGCCTGGATTCACGCCTATGCGGAGAAATATCTCTCAACAGTCGCCTTACATAATTTGGTCTACCACTCGGTGCATACCCAAAAAACCAATGAAGACCGCGTGGCAATCACCCGACAGATTGAGCAGTTGTTGGAGGAAGGTGTTGCGCAGGGGGCATGGACGCTTGCTTCCCCCCACCTGACCGCCACAATAATCTACTCGGCAATACACGGCGTTATGGATGACGCCATTGCCAGGAATCTCGAAGATACAACTGCGGTTACTGAACAAACAAGCGATTCGTTACGCCGTTTACTCCTGTAGGCTCTACGCGCCAGCTCGGTCCGGCAGCAACCGGCTGAAAACATGTGTAAAGACCTGACCAACTTTGCCCAGAAGTAGCTTTGGTTGGTAGAACAAATGGAGCGGTGCGTTGGCCTGGAATCCGGAAGCCCTTCCACCTCCATCCAACCAATTCCATCTGAATATTCTTTGGTGCATCCCACGAAAAAAGGCTTAAAAGACAAGATCTTCCAAGCCCATATCTTCGTGGTGGAGCTGGAGGGAATCGACCCCACGGCCTCTTGAATACCATGCCATGCCAGTCTGTGTAGTATGGACCATTTCTTAATACATCTCAGGCTCGTCAGAAGAGAACACGCCCTTCTGTGATACAGCGTACAGTCCCCTGTAACACATTGATACACTGCTTCCC
This sequence comes from Desulfovibrio sp. 7SRBS1, assembly GCF_049723905.1. Lineage (NCBI taxonomy): Bacteria > Pseudomonadati > Thermodesulfobacteriota > Desulfovibrionia > Desulfovibrionales > Desulfovibrionaceae > Desulfovibrio > Desulfovibrio sp. 7SRBS1. Next base: position 2,631,029 of record NZ_JBJKFD010000001.1, read on the forward strand.
TGATTGAATCGTGTCTGCCTTATTCAAAATATCCTTTTTTTCCAGGTAAATAGATAATGTTTTGTGTGTTCTCTGCAAGAAAGAGCACATATGTATGGGGCCACGGTGTGATACAGCGTAGACAGAATTACAGGAGCGTTGTCACGCTTTTTCCAATAACCGTGACACATCATTTTTTATAACTTTTTCGAACAGTTATGCAAAATAACCTCCCGTATCTCATCTTGAAGAGGCTCTCCACTTTTGATCGCTGGCACCAGACTTGCTGAATGGTTGCAATTGTATTTTGAAATGCCGCGAATGGATATGCGCAGCATGTCTTCGTGACTGTGGAAGCCCGGTATGGCGCTGGCTTCCATCCAGGCGGAGGGTGGGGTGGAACAGTCCCTCCTGCTCCCTTCTGAAAATAGATATTTCATCCGGAAAAGAAAGGTCCTTGTGCCTCAAAGACATGATACTTTACCAAGGAGTTTAAATCATGCTGAGAAAAATGGTCCTGAATATCAACAATGCAGACTGCCTTATTGTCTATGATCCCGATGAATCTTTGGCCGAGCGCTTACGCAGTATGGGCCTCACCGGCACCAAGGTCGGTTGTGAGACCGGCCAGTGCGGCATCTGTTCCGTGCTCCTTGACGGAAAAGTCATCCGCGCCTGCACTAAAAAGATGGGGAAGGTGAAGGAATTCAGCAAGGTCGTCACCATTGAAGGGATCGGCACCCCTACCAACCTGCACCCGCTGCAACTGGCCTGGTTGGTACACGGCGGCGCACAATGCGGTATCTGTTCTCCCGGATTCATTGTTTCAGCAAAAGGATTGCTGGACACCAATGTTTCTCCCACCCGGAAGGAAGTGCGCGACTGGTTCCAAAAACACCGTAATGCATGTCGCTGCACAGGGTACAAGCCATTGGTTGATGCGGTCATGTCCGCAGCCAAGGTCCTTCGCAACGAAATAACCATGGAAGAGTTGGCGTTTCAGATTCCCGAGGACCAACGAATTTACAACACGGCGTGTCCCAAGCCAACGGCTTTGGCCAAGGTGACCGGTGTTTGCGACTACGGTGCCGATATCAACAGCAAGCTTCCCGACGGTGTATTGCATCTGGCGCTAAAGCACGCGGATGTTTCCCATGCCAACATCCTTTCCATTGACACAGCGGAAGCGGCCACCATGCCGGGGGTCCAAAAAGTCATCACTCACAAGGACATCAAAGGCACCAACCGGGTCAATGGGCTGACCTTTTCGCCGACCAACAAAAGCGACGGCTTTGAAAGGCAGCTGTTGAACAGCGACAAGATTTGCCAATATGGGGATGTGGTGGCCATCGTTGTGGCAGACACCGAGGCGCATGCCCGGGCTGCGGCAGACGCCGTAAAGGTCGAATACGAGGTGCTGTCGGCGTACATGGATGGCCTTTCCGCAATTGCGGACGATGCCGTGGAGATTCATCCCGGGACTCCGAACATGTATTGCGAGATGCCGTGCATCAAAGGGGAAGAGACTGCACCGATCATGGAATCCGCTCCATATGTGGTGGAGGGAGGGTTCTTTGTGCAGCGTCAGCCTCATCTGGTGCTTGAACCCGACGTGGGCCTCGCCTACCCCAACGAGGAGGGTGGGTATACGGTGCAGAGTAAACACCAGTTTCTTCAGGCTGTTCCGTTAATGATTGGTGATGCTGTGGGCCTGCCCATGGAGAAGATCCGTGTGATTTCCAATCCCGGCGGCGGGAGTTTCGGTTCCAAAATAAGCCCGATAACTGAAGGACTGCTGCTGGCTGCCGCCGTTGTTATGGAAGGCCCGGTCTGTTTGCATCTGAATTATGATCAGCAAAGTTTCTTTAGCGGCAAGCGCTCCACCGGCTATTTCAATGTAAAAATGGCGGCGGATGCGGACGGCAAGTTGCAGGCAATGGAATATGACTTCCTCTTCGATCATGGGGCATACCATGACGGTACGTCCGATCCGCTGATTGAAAAGGGGTTTCGCTGGTGCGGTGCGGGGCTCTATTTCCCCAATATACGTGGTGTCGGCAGGATATGTGCCTCCAATCATGCCTGGGGAACCGCCTTCCGGGCTTTTGGTTCGCCCCAGGCACTCATGGCGAGCGAATCCCTGGCCGACATGATGGCCGAAAAAATAGGCATGGACCCCTTGGAGTTCCGCTACATCAATACCTACCGCCCCGGAACAACGATGACCTCCGGTTGTGAGATGGATGTGCATCCGTTTCCCACGCTCATCGAAAAAATGCGGCCCAAATATGAAGCGGCGTTGAAACGCGCCCAAAAGGAATCCACTTCTACCAAGAAGCGGGGTGTGGGCATTTCGTTGGGAATGTATGATTGTTCGTTTTCTGCAAACGATACTGCGGAAATCGATGTGGAATTGAACCCTGACGGCACCGTCACCCACTACAGCGGGTGGCACGATGTGGGACAGGGCGCAGATATCGGCGCATTGTCGCTGGCGCATGAGGCATTCAAACCGTTGGGGCTGAAGCCGGATCAGATTCGTCTGGTCATGAACGATACCGCCATCACGCCGAACACTGGTGCCGCAGCTGGCAGCCGTTCTCATTATATGGCGGGCAAGGCGACCATCGACGGTGCCAACAAGCTTATGGAGGCCATGCGCAAGGACGACGGCACATTCAGAACATATCAGGAGATGGTCGATGAGGGGATTGCTCTGAAATACCGCGGGACAGCTTCAACGGTTGGATATTCCTCGCCCTGCGACCTCAACACAATGCAGGGTGACCCCAATCCCACCCATACCTATGGCGTATTCATGGCCGAGGTCGAGGTGGACACCGAGACCGGTAAGACCAAGGTACTGAAAATGACGTTGCATGCTGATTTCGGCGTTATCGGTAACCGCCTTGCCGTGGATGGCCAAATGTACGGCGGTATTGCCCAGGGCGTTGGATTGGCACTCAGCGAAAACTTCGATGATCCGAAAAAGGACACCACGTTGATGGCTCAGGGATTTCCTTACATAAAGGATGTTCCTGATGAAATAGAGCTGGAGTATACGGAAACACCCAGGCCGAGCGGTCCGTTCGGCTCTGGCGGTTGCGCGGAACTCTCCCTGACATCTTCGCATGTCTCGATTATCAACGCCATATACAATGCCACAAAGGTCCGTATCTATGAGTTGCCCGCCACACCGGAAAAGGTGTTGGAAGGACTCAAGGTGCTGAAGAGCGGCGGAACTCTCAAGCCCAATCCAGCTTATTATCTGGGAAGCAACATGCATGAAAAACTTGAAGAGTTACGCAACAATCCTGTGAGCATATAATCGCGAAAACATGAATGCTTCGGCAATATCTAAAAGGGAGCCCTTGTTGAGGGGCTTCCTTTTAGATTGATTACAAAGTTAAATCTTCCAGGCTGCTCAAAAAGGTGCGAGAGCGAGGCGTAAGAAAAACTCAAGGCTGACACGTATTTCCTGATACGCGAGGGGTTGAGTTTTTTGAGGCAACGACGCTATCGTGCCTTTGTCAGCAGCCTGAAAAGGGAGACCCTTGCTAAGGGTCTCCCTTTTTTGCATTCGGCGTCACTCTCTTCTTGTCTCATTGAAGCCTTGCCAGACAAAGTATTTCGGCACCCCGTATATCCTCTCTGGGCAGAAGATGTCCCAGTATTTCAGAAGTTCCTTTCCATGCGGGCTTACCGGGATGGTAAGAAATCTGGACTGGTCAGATTGTCAATAGTACCTTTGTATGACACACTAATTCTAGCCATTGATATTTCTTGTGCGGGGTTTTTGTCGGATTTTTTTGAAGTGAAAAGCCTTTTTTCCTGGCTTTATGCCCAGTCGCGCAATGCAATTGGGAAACGCATGAGTTTAGCAATTGCCTGTTACATGGCATTGTTTTTTTATCTTCAAGCGGGATGACCATCGGTGGTGCAAAATGGGAAGTCCTTCCTCCCAATGGGTTGAGAAATCATTTGCTGTAGTTCCTCAACAGGCATGGGACAGGCTTGTTACATCGAGTGTTGTCGAAACTTCATTGCTGCGTAAAGAAGTTGCCCTTTCCTGGGAGCGCTGTCTGGAGCACCAGGTCAGCACCTCCAAAGGCATCAGCATAATCACGGACATAGATCTCCTGATCAAACGCGAAGAGAACGAGCGGCTCTATTGTGCGGCCATGCCGCACATGAAGCAGCTCTATGAATCGATCAGAGGCAAAGGGTATGTAGTAATTTTAACAGACCCCCGAGGAGTCATTCTGGAACTATTCGGGGATAAGTGTATGCAGTCCCTTGCCGAAAAACTCGATGTCGTTCCCGGTTCGGACAACTCGGAAAAATCAATCGGCACCACTGCTCCCGGCGTTTCCCTTGTGCGGCGGAGACCCATTCAAATCCATGCACATGAGCACTTTTGTCAATTGTATCACAATTGGTCCTGCTCTGCTGCTCCAATTTTCGACTCACAAGGGCAGTTGTTGGGCTCTCTGGATATCTCGAATGTCGATCCGTACAACCACCCGCAATTGATGCTTGATCTCGTCAAGATGACCGTCAAAACCATAGAAATGGAGTTTCATTCCAGGGAACTTCACAGGCAATACAGCCGATCGTTTCATTACTTCAATACGGTTGTCGAGGAGTTGTCCGAGGCAATGATCTTCTTTGATGAAAAGGGCAATATCCGCCATTTGAATCAAAAGGCCCAGACCCTGATCGGGGCATCGGGAACAGACGCCGAGGAAGCGAAGTACGATGCTGTTGTAATTGCCAACTATAGTAAGCTGATGCAGAACCTGCAAAAAGGACAAACGTGTACGGAAGTGCAATTTTACACTCCGGCTGGGCAAATCGGCGTGGAGGCTCACTTACGGCAGATATTGGGGGAAAACAAGGAACCCATGGGGGTTGTGGGGTCGCTCAAGAAAAAAGGAACAGTGGAAAGCGGGAAAAGCCCGCGCTATACATTCAAGGACTTTGTATCATGCAACAGCAATGTGGCTGCTGTCATTGAGCAGGCCTCAACTGTGGCAGCCATGGATTTTACCGTTCTCATTGAAGGAGAAAGCGGTACGGGAAAAGAGATTCTGGCGCAGGCAATCCACAACAGCAGCCCAAGAAAGAACAAACCCTTCATTGCAATCAACTGCGCCGCACTCCCCAGAGAGCTTATTCAGAGTGAATTATTCGGGTATGAGCAGGGAACCTTTACAGGAGCCAATCGGGGCGGAAAAGCCGGGAAATTCGAACTCGCAGAGGGTGGCACACTCTTTCTTGACGAGATCGGGGACATGCCCATGGAGGCCCAAGCCAACCTGCTGCGCGTACTCCAGGAAAAGAGCATTACCCGTATCGGTGGTTCACGTTCCGTTTCAGTCGATGTCAGGGTCATTGCCGCAACAAACAAGGATTTGTTGAAGCAGTCCAAGGCTGGTCTTTTCCGGGAGGATCTCTACTATCGTTTAGGGGTCATCAATCTGAATATTCCGCCGCTTCGTAAGCGTCCTGATGACATTGAACTCTTACTTGATTTTCTTATTGAGCGGTGCCCGAAAGAACATTTATCCTGCAAGAAAATTTTATTTTCAGAAGCGGCATTACGCATTTTAAAAAAATATACTTGGCCAGGTAATGTCCGAGAGATGGAAAACTCCGTCATTTCCATGGTCAGCATGCTCAAGGGTGATACCATCCTGCCTCAGCACCTTCCTCCCAGAATAGCTTTGGAAGTGGGTTTTGAAGCCGAAGAGAGTGATGCTGGCCTTCTTGGAGCCGAGAAGCAGTGTGTTTTGACGGCGCTGGAGGAAAACGACGGCAATATTTCCCAGGCGGCCAAAGCACTGCACGTCAGTCGGGCTACGGTATATCGGAAAATGCGTAAATATAATATCCGCATGCCTTGATGCCGATTGCTTCACCATTCTAAGGAAACGGAGCATATGATTCACTTGGAGCTGCCGCTTCTTCTGAAGGGAAATGGGGTGGAGCTGAGGAGAATTGAACTCCTGGCCTCTTGAATGCCATTTTCATGGCAAGACGCCCCACGACCCCCTCTAACACGTTAAAATAACGAATACCACTCGCCCTTCCCGCTCCGGCCACGGTCGTTGAGATTCTGGAAGACGTTCCTGTCACCCCCAGCTTGATCGAGCGGGCGATCGAATTGAAAAATGAAGGGTATATCATCGCGCTGGATGATTTTTTCGGGGATGATTCCTCTCTGGAAATCATGGACTATGTTGATATCTTCAAATTGGACTGCCTGGAAGGCGACATGCGGGAGATTTTCCGGCTCAAGCAAAAATTCAGCGACACGTTGTGCGTGTTCCTGGCCGAAAAGGTCGACTCCGAATCCATGTTCGAGGATTTGAAGCAACATGGGATCGATCTGTTCCAGGGGTATTATTTCGCCAGGCCACAGGTGATGAAGGGACGAAAACAAACCCGGATTTGCCCTCTCCCCGAATGAGGATTACTATTTCCCGTATCAGTAGGGATAGGAGACCCAAACCGTGCCATTACCAAACCTCATCGTCATTGCCACCGCCCTCACCGTGGGCGGTTTCCTGCTTTTCTACCGCCCCTTGGCCGGGTCCTCGGCCTGGCGCGCCACCATCACGCCCCTGGCCTCGATCATGGGGTCCGGGTTCCTGGTCTGCGCTCCGCTCCTCTATGCCAACGTGGGCAACTACGCAGTCTGGGCCATGTCCGGCCTGCTCGTCCTGGCCTACGGCGTGGGATCGGTCATCCGCTTCAATATCCGCTATGCCGAACCTGTCTTTGCCGAGCACGGCCCCGCCGGGAAGGGCAGCCCGGACCAGCACCCGCTGCACGTGGGCCACTGCAACGGGGCGCAGGGGGTCGGTCCCGCCGGTCCGGCGTCCATGCTGGAAAAGGCATCCCACATCGTGCTGGTCGGGGCCTACTGCATCTCCGTGTCCTACTACCTGCAACTCCTGGCCGGGTTCGGGCTCAAGTATCTCTCCCTGGATCCGGGGTGTTGCGACAAGATCCTGGTCACCGTGATCCTGGCTGGCATCGGCGCGGTGGGCACGGTGCGCGGCCTCAAGGGCATCGAGCGGGTGGAGCGCGTGGTGGTGGGCGTGAACCTGGCCATGATCGCGGCCCTGTTGGCCGGGCTGGTCCACTTCAACGCGGCGGCGGCCATGGACGGGACCTGGCAACTCCATCCCATTGCCTTTCCGAATGATTCCGGGCACATCATCCGACTGGTCATGGGCATGCTCATCGTGGTCCAGGGGTTCGAGACCTCACGTTTTCTCGGTTCCGAGCATCCGGCGGAGGAGCGCATCCGGACCATGCGCACGGCCCAACTCGTGTCCGCCGCCATCTATGTGGTCTTCGTGGGACTCATGGGACTGGTCATCGGGCGCACCGGGCTGGACAACAGCGCGGGCATCACGGCCATCGTCAATTATTCCATGGTGGTGGCCCCGATCCTGCCCCTGCTGCTGACCCTGACCGCGGTGGGCAGCCAGTTCTCGGCGGCCACGGCGGACGACGCAGGCTGCTCCGGCCTGCTCGAAGCGATCCTCAAGGGGCTGATCCCGGTGAAGTTCAACTACCTGGCGGTGTCCGTAGCCGCCATCGTCATCACCTGGCTCACGGACGTGTACCAGATCATCAGCTACGCCTCGCGCGCCTTTGCACTCTTTTACGTGCTGCAATGCGCGGTGGCAGTCCTGATCCTGCGCAAGACCGCGCCCTATCCCTCGTCCTGGCCGAGGGCCGTGCTGTTCGGCCTCCTGGGCCTGATCTGCCTGGGGGTGACGATCTTCGGGATTCCGGCGGGGTAGGGGGTACCCTTCACTCTCCACCAGTGTGAACCGCCAAGCACAGACCCACTCCTCGGGATGGGCGTCGGGCGGGCAGCCCACGCATTCGCACCGGATGCGGGGGGCGATTTTCTGCGAAAAGCCGGAAATTCGAATTAGACCACATTTGGACCACAAACCGAATTTCCGACCGTCTGGCAACAAAAAATGGCTCCGGTAATCTACCGAAGCCATTAGGAAAAATTGGTGGAGCTGGAGGGAACCGAACCCACGACCTCTTGAATGCCATGCACGAAGACTGGCGTGTAACCCTTGAATAATTTGTCTTTTTATTTTGATGCCAACAGAAAATCAGTGATGTTGGAGATGTGTTAAAGGCGTTTGGTTGACCGGATTGGTTGACCAAACGTTTGGCGTTTCCTCCTCCTCGATTCAAGACTCCCTGACTCCCACTGGACATCCAAGCAATAGCGACATACATTATGTCATACAGGAGAAATAAATATGCCCTCAATGATAAGCACACGATTTGATGCCGCCACTCTTGAACGGTTGGATGAAGCAGTACAAGCGTTGGGCCAAACCCGGTCCGGCTTGATTAAAAACGCAGTGAATCATTACTTGGAATACCTGACGTGGTATTCAACCGAAGTCCAAAAAGGTCTTGATGATGTGAAGACAGGTCGAGTCCTTTCCCATGAGGAAGTCGCCGACAAGCTGAAAGGACTCGGTGTTGAACTCGATTAACTGGACCGAATCCGCTTACGCTGACCTGACAGACCTAATAAGCTACTTCCGAGAGCAGGGAGAACCAGATGTCGGGAAAAAGTTGGTTGCCCAAATTCATAAAGCAACTGACACACTACGAACATTCCCCCACGCTGGTCGGGCTGGACTGCTGAAAGACACGAGAGAATTGATCATCCCTCATATTCCGTACTTTCTGGTCTATCACGTGCAGCAGAATGTCGTTGAAATACTGCGAGTCATGCATACGTCCAAGCTATGGACTGGAAGCCTAGGGAACGAATGAATGGGAGAGATGTTAAGAGCTGCTCTACAAAACGGTTTATACATTATTGGGAATGGCTTTGATCTTCATCATAATTTAAACACGAGCTATGGCGCATTTGCCACCTGGCTCAAAGATAATCACTCTTCGCTGTATGACAGATGTTTAAAATATTTGATGGGGGAAGACCCAACTCTTTGGAACGAATTTGAAAATTGCTTTTCACTCATAGACTACGACACAATTGAAGACGAAGCATCAGACTTTCTCCAGTCCTATGCCACAGAGAACTGGAGTGATAGCTATCACCACGACTATCAATATGAAATTGAACAAATCACCAAAGACTTATCAATAAATTTGATCCAAGCTTTCACGGAGTGGATTACCTTTGTTGACAAACAAATTCCGAACTCATTCTGCGTCACATCAAAAATCCGACTCAACCCAAACGCACATTTTCTTACTTTCAACTACACGAGTACTTTAGCAAAAATATACAATATTCCGACAGAACAGACAAAACACATCCACGGATCATGTTTTCACGGAGGTATAGTCCTCGGTCACGCCTACGAAATCGCACCAAACCAGTTCACCAGCCAAATAGATGAGGACACTGACGTAAGGATTGCCGAGGGATATTCCCTGATTCAGGATTATTTTGATAGAACATTAAAACCGTCACAAAGTATCATCGAAACAAACGCAGGCTATTTCAAAGAATTGCAATACGCCTCAAAAGTCTTTGTTCTTGGACATTCAATGTCTGAGGTAGATAAGCCGTACTTTGATAAAATCTCCGCAGTTACGCGAGATATTCCTTGGATTGTTTCATATTATGAAGAAGAGTCAAAAGACTATTTAGTCAGGCCTGAAAAACCCGTTTCAGCTTCTACGCCACATTTTCCGCCAGCCGTCGGCTTGAGTCTTTGCCGAGGAGCAGAAACGCCAAGAGCGCAAAAAACTCTCCGATTTTCCGCATCCACTTCCTGAAGTTGAACGCCGCTGCGGCCATAAACAAGTTAATGGCGTCGCCGACCGCGCCCTTGAGATAGCTCCGGGCCATGCGGTGATCGTGTTTGAGATGGCCGATCACCGGCTCGATAGCCGCCCGACGGCGGAAGCGGAGCCGCGCCATAAGGCGCTGGTACGGTGTGTCCTTCTTCTTCGGAGGCTTTGGGATGAGGATTTGCGTGTCACCGACCTGATTCAGGCCCCTGTAGCCTCGGTCGCAGATCGCCATGGACGGACAGACCCCGGTGACCTCCCAACACTGTTCGAGGACATCCGGCAACGTATGGCCGTCGTAGACGTTCTCGTTGAACGACATCGCGCCGACGATGATACCCGTAGTTTTTGTGACCGCGATGGACGCCTTGCGCCCGAACTCGTACTGCTTGTGCGCTTTACCCTTGGAGATGCAGAGAATATCGGGTTCGTGTAGGCTGTAGACCTTATTCTTGTCGCTTCGTTTCTGGTCCTTGACCCGCTCGTACAGGTCAAGTCGCTCCTGGTGGCGGCCCAGGGCTTCGCCCGGCAATTTGCGCCGGAGTTCACGGATCAAGGCACCAGCCATTGTCCGCATCTTCCTCGCCTTTTTGGCCATCTTCATCCGTTTCAGCCGAAGCTTGGGGAGCGTGCGCTTGAAGCTGCGGCGTAGACCGACGCCTTCGCTGTCCGCGATCTTACGGCAGCCCTCGATGACTTTGGTCAAAAGCTTCAGGTCGGTAGGAAAGGTTACGTTCTTTTCCTGGACCGTGGTATCCACCGTGATCTCTCGTTCTTTGGCGTCATCACCGTGCAGTTCCACGGAGACCTCGAAAATCAGTCGTGCCCCGTCCTCGCCAATGCGCTTGCGGAAATAGATCAAATCCGTGGGATCGCAAGGCAGCTTCCACTGGAACTCGGTCATACCGCAAAACGCCTGGTAGTAGGGATTTTGCGTCCATGCCTCCACGACCCGTTCGTCGCTCAGATTCTCCAACTGCTTGAGCAGCATCAGCCCGACCATTAGCCGGGTCGGCTTGGCTGGCCGACCTTGGTCGCTGTAGAGTCCGGCGAACTCCTCCTCGAATCGCCCCCAGGGAATTCTCCTCGCCAATTGAAGGAGCGGAGCCTTCGGATTGAGCTGGTCCAGAAGGTCTGGGTAAAGGAACGTACCCTGCGGCTGTTTTTTGGGTTTTGCCCTCATGATTCTCCCGCCATTCGCTGCATCATTTCGACCGGTTTTATACGAATTCACAACGTTCTCTGGTCGAAAATACTACATTGTACAAGGAGAATTGTTAATAAAAATCAATCCACTAGAGATATTTCAGGCCCGACTAGTTAAGGAGCTTGCAGGTGAGAGCTAAACCTAAATTTCTTTTTTTTTATGGCTCAAATTGTTTTGATTGCTTTGAGCGTCTTTTTGGGGGCAGCATTCTCGTCTGCCGCGTCTCTTGAAGGGCTGGGATATCTTGAGGGGGGACATGGAACAGATTGGGATGAGGATACTGCTTGGGATTGAAGTGCCCTATAGATGACGGACACGAACCGAGAGGTTACTGTTCGCTCCAACAGGAGAGCATAGTGGCACGTATGAGATATTCAAAAGATTTCAAGTTGTCAGCGGCAAAGCTTGTTGTCGAACAAGGGTATTCCTTTTCTGAGGTTGCACAGCAGCTTGGCTGTAGCGGCTGGTCAGTTCGTGATTGGGTTAGAAAGTATCGTGCAAGTGGCGAACTTTCTCCCAGAGAGGAGAGCACGTCAGCTGCCAGCGATTATGCCAAGCTGAGGGACGAGAATGCCCGCCTGCGCATGGAGAATGAAATTCTAAAAAAGGCAGCAGCATACTTTGCAAAAAAGTCCCTGTAAAGTACGCGTGGATCGCAAAGCAAAGGGGACATTACCCGACGAAGGTTCTTTGCAAAGTTCTGTCCGTCAGCAGAAGCGGCTATTATGCGTGGGCAAGACGAAAGCCCGGCAGACTGGCGTTGAAGCGGCAGCTGGTCCTTGCCGCAGCACAGAAGTCGTATCACGCCAGTAGGGGAATTTACGGCTATCGCAAGGTGCATATGGACGTCGTGGAGCAGGTTGGTTTTTCGTGTTGCCCGGAGACAGTGCGGCGGTGCTGGCGACTGCTGGACTGCAGTCCAAGTTGAAGCGAAAACATCGTTATCCCTGCCAAACTGGACCGAATCCGCCTGTGGCTGAAAACCATCTTTCACGACAGTTTTTAGCCTCGGCACCGAATCAAAAATGGGCGTCGGACATTACCTACATTCCGACACGAGAAGGCTGGCTGTATCTTGCCGTCACTCTGGACATGTTTTCCAGACGCGTGGTGGGCTGGGCAATGTCGGAACGTGTGGACGCACATCTCGCCTGCAGGGCTCTGGCTATGGCTATTAAAGCCAGATCCCCCGAAGCAGGGTTGCTTCATCATAGCGACCAGGGCCGCCAATACACCAGCAAGCTGTATAGAAAAGCCCTGAGTCAAAATGGAATACTTTGTAGCATGAGCCGCAGGGGAAACTGCTGGGACAATGCCGTTGCAGAAACGTTTTTCAGCAAGCTGAAAAGGGAATGGGTAAATTGGAGCAGGTACCAGCCCCGCTCCGAAGCCAAACTGGATATCTTCATGTTCCTGGAAGGATTTTATAACAGAAAACGGCGGCATGCCGGAATCGGTTATAAAAGCCCGGTGGAATATGAAAACATCCACCAGGCTAAAAGTAACCTAGCGGACTAACCTCTCAGAGAATGTCCATTTTTTCTATGGCACTTCAGATGTAAGTTCAGATGGTCAAGTGGTTGTAGGGCAAGCTGGGTCAACTTTAGGCGATCAAGCCTTTCGTTGGACTCCTTCAGGAGGAATGGTTGGCCTAGGATCACTGCTCGGAAAAAATAGTGGTTCCTCTCGGGCATACGGTATCAGTTCCAACGGGGATGTTATTGTCGGAGTGAGCATATCGGAGGGGACGGAGGCTTTTCGTTGGACAGAGGCTGAGGGAATGGTGGGTTTAGGGGATTTCGATGGAGGGAAGTTTCAATCACGTGCATGGGCGATTAATTCCGATGGATCGGTTATTGTTGGGCATGGCACCACAGCTGAAGGATGGGAGGCGTTTAGGTGGACTTCAAACAGTGGTATGGAAAATTTGAACGATATATTAACCGCTAATGGTGTTGATATGGATGGGTGAAGGCTAACTACAGCCACTGGAGTTTCTGATGATGGTGAAACTATTGTTGGTTTCAAAGAGACTACCGACGGAAATCAAGAGGCGTATATTGCCCGTATAAATGGCGTCGACCATACAAGTGGTGTTATTACGCCTTTTGAGCTTAGTAGCTCTCTGGCCTCTATGAACCAAGTTGGAGCTACGGCTACCGCAATGGCTAGGTCTACGGTTTCAGCGATGATGGACGCCTCGCATAGTGCGGTCATCAATGTATCTGCTCCCTCTTCCAACAACGAAGAAGTGAAAAACAAAAATAAGTTATGGGTTGGTGGTACGCTCATCAGCAACAGTTCATTTTCCGATGAAGACTTTGGTGGAGAAGGCGGCGTCGGTGTAACCCATTATTTTGCCAATGGGATGAGTCTTGGCGGAGGCGTGTTTTCTGGTAGACGCTCTTTGGATACATCGTACGGCGGCAACCAGGATTCATCTTTGATTGGGCCAGGTATATTTTTCACCTACTCTCCGGCTACCTATGGCTTACGCCTCGAAGGCGGCGGCATGTGGCATTACCTGGATATGGACTTGGAGCGTGGCTATCAAAACGGTGCAAGTTTGTCTCAGTCCAAGAGATCGACTCAGGGGCAAGCGTTCAGCCTGTTCGGACGGATAGGTTGGGCCTTTCCGATTGTTGAGAGCATTACATTGCAGCCTTTTGCTCAATACAATTGGGAGCAGATTGATATCGACAGCTATACGGAGTCTGGCGGTCCTTTTCCTGCTCACTTCGACTCCCGCACCGAATATGTCAATCAGGCTCGACTTGGCCTGGAAGTACAATATGCATGCAATGAAAATTTAGATTTGTGGACTTGGGCGGCATGGTCGCATCGTTTTGAAGACGAAGGAGTTTCCATGAGCGGCCAACTTACTGGCCTGTTCGCTTTCAACTATGGTGGAGTCTCAATCGACCAAGACTGGGGCGACGCGGGTGTTGGTGTTAAATGGCGTCCTTGGGGAGACGGTTTTGAAACTTTTTCACGGCTCGGATTTGGAATTGACAGCCAGGACGATACAGAACCGGATGTTGCTTTGACGGTCGGATTATCCTGGGCTTTTTAAGGTTGCTATGAGTGCTATTATGAATGGGGCGGTCTGCATGGCCGCTTTTTTATGTTTTTTTCAGTGTAAAGGGCAGGAAGCCTAATGTGGGGCATGCCAACTGGAGTATGTAAGAAGATTGTAAGGTCCGTAGTCTATTTAAGTTTAGACGTTGTAAGCCGTTGAAAAGTAAATTTGAGGTAAAGACTAAAGCGTATGAGAAAAATGATTATCGCGAGTCTGCTGGCGGTTGTGTTTATGGGAGGATTACCACTGCAAAGATAGCCATGTTTATTTGAAAACACACGGTGACCCGCGAGAAATTTATCGGAAAGATGCTGTGCAGAGATACTATCAGGGCAATGCAGAATGCACGCCGTGCTGTGCGATGCATACTGCAAGAACAAGGAGTTGAACTCGATTGGCTCATGGATTTTTCCATGGAACTATATACGTTGAGGGTACTGGAGGAATAACCAACTTTAGCTTGAGGAGGATTGCATGTCTACTGTATCGGATTATGGAAACAAAGTCAATGCTTACTTTCTCGCAACATATGGCGTCGATGCCAACTCGAATGAGATCGACTACTGGACCAACCAGCTGAGTGAAAACACAGGCAACGTCTGGGCCGGACTGCAACAAAGCATCAGCGTTGACAAGGGCTGGGGATATGGTCCAGTCGCCTCGTCTGTCGCGACTACGCAAGTGAACGAAGTACTGGGGAACCTGTTCGGCTCGTCTTCCATCAGCTCGTCGCTCTCGCAGCATTATGTGGACGCCCTTGTTGAAGGAACCATCCACCCGCGTGGTCTGGTCAACGCTGTGCTCAACGATCTGGGAATCATGCCCAAAGTCGACGGTTCTTTCGGCAAGCCCGCGGGCTGGGGCTATGGACCGGACGAAGGGCTGCTCACCAGCTCGCAGCTCGACCACTACTATTCCGAAGTTGACGACTGGACCAACAGCACCAGTTCAAGTCCCATGACGTCCATCTCCGCCACGAGCGGCACTGACCAATACGAAGGCGACAGCGGAACAACTACGTTCGAATTTGATGTAACTCGCTCAGGCGACACCTCGGAAGCAGGATACGTAAACTACTTCGTTTCCGGTGATGACTCAGGCGGCGCCGATCCTGCCGAGAGCAGCGACTTTTACTCCTACACAAGCGGTTCGGTTTATTTTGAATCGGGCCAGACTTCCCAGTCCATAACTGTTTCCGTGTCTGGCGACACCACAGTGGAAGAGAACGAGCAGTTTACCGTGTCTATTGATCCTCAAAATTCCAGCTGGTCCACCGGCGTCTCCTCTGTCTCGTGCACGATTCTGGACGACGACGGCTCCGGTGGTCCCGTTCCCTCTCCGTCAGACTCGGTTCCTGGCGATTCTTCAACGACTCAAACTCTTTCTATCGGCATCCCCCGGACCGACACCATCGAAACGTCGGGCGACTCGGACTGGTATCGCATGAGTGTGACGAGTGGCAACGAATACACCATCAGCCTTGATGGGTTCGATGGTGGCGCGAGCATCTCTGGTCTCTATATGGGCACCCCCTTGCATGATACTCGCCTGAGAGTTTATGACGACTCAAGCTCTCAAATAGCCTACGATGATGACGATGGCCCTGGTCTCTATTCGGAACTGACCTTTACTGCTGATTACACTGGAATCGTCTATGTTGCAGCAGAGGGCTACAGGTCCCATACTGGCGACTATGAACTCTATGCCTCTGAAGAAGAAAACGATTCTTTTTGCATGGCGACTGAAGGCACCATCTCTGAAGGCGGTACCCGGTACGACAGCATCACCTCTTCGTCTGACTCTGACGCGTGGGGCTTTGTGGCGCCCAGGTCCGGCTACTACGATATCAATGTGTGGAAAACCGATACCAACTTTGACCCGACCTTGACCGTTTATAACTCGTCCTGCTCCCGAATCGCCTATGATGACGACGGAGGAACTGGTCGTAACTCTCACGAAGAAGTTTACATGTCTGCTGGTAACTATGTGATCTCGGTCGCAGGCTGGAGTTCGTCGACTGGCGACTACGGCCTCTCGGTGGAGTGGGCGTAAGCACTCCTCGCCGTGCGCTTTCGCGACGCGTTGAGAATACTTGACACTCCGACGTCTCAGGGGGAGGGCACGCGCCTGTAGCCCTCCCGTAATTAGTCAGGCCTGAAATACCCCTAGTAGATTATTTTTTCATAACAATTCTCCCTATGTAATGTAATATCTTCGACTCGGAAACGTTGTGAATTCGTATAAAACTGGTCGAAACGATGCAGCGAATGGCGGGAGAATCCTTCGTCGTACTGCTGAAGCCAGAGGAATGTCCGGGGATACCGGCTGATGACATCCACCAAGCCCCGCCCCTCGTCGATGTAGCGGATGCTCCCGGCACTGCGGCGGACAAGTTCCAGTGCCTTGGCCAACTCGTCAGCATTTTCCGCCAACCGTTTGCGATCCACAGTATAGCCCTTAACCAGATGCTCCCGAAGAATGGACGTGGCCCACTAGCGAAAATGGGTGACAACGCGACTTTTTACGCGGTAGCCGACAGATATGATTGCATCCAGGTTGAAGTGCTCCACCTGATAGGTTTTGCCATCAACGGCAGTTGTTGCAAATTTTGCAACAACTGAATCTCGAACCAACTCCTCGGACTCAAATATGTTTTTCAGATGTCGGCTGATGCCGGACTTATCCACCTGAAACAACTCGGCCAACTGGTTGAGCGAAAGACAGACGGTTTCCCCCTCCAGTCGGGCATCAATTGAAGTAGTTTCGATTTGATCTGACAGTTCCTCTTGAAAAACGAGAGGTTCTCCCTTTTGATGGAAATGTTGAAAGCCATCAAACTGAGCCCTGTGCTCAAAGGAGAACCTCATGTCCAGTTTCAATCACAACGTCATAAAACACAAGGTCGGCCTGCTCAATTTGGCGGAAGAACTTGGTAATGTCTCAAGGGCTTGTAAGCTTATGGGTTTTTCCCGAGACACCTTTTACCGGTACCAGGCAGCCAAGGAGGATGGCGGAGTTGAGGCCTTGCTCGACAAGAATCGGCGCAAGCCGAATCTGAAGAACAGGGTCGATTCGGCCATCGAAGATGCAGTTGTCGCCTATGCCACCGACTTTCCCGCCTACGGACAAACCAGAGCCAGCAATGAACTCCGCAAGCTCGGGACGTTCGTCTCGCCTTCCGGAGTGCAGTCGATCTGGCTTCGGCACGAGTTGCACAACTTCAAGCTGCGTCTTCGAGCATTGGAAAAACTCTCCGCAGAATCGGGAATGATTCTGACCGAAGCCCAGGTGCAGGCACTCGAAAAAAAGAAGGACGACGATCTTGCTCACGGCGAGATCGAAACAGCACATCCAGGATATCTAGGGAGCCAGGACACGTTCTATGTAGGTACGATCAAAGGCGTTGGCCGCATTTACCAGCAGACCTTCGTCGACACGTATTCAAAATGGGCAGCGGCCAAGCTGTACACGACCAAGACGCCGATCACTGCCGCAGACATGCTCAATGACAAGGTTCTGCCGTTTTTCGAAGAGCAAGGCATGGGCATACTGCGGATATTGACGGATAGAGGCACGGAATACTGCGGTAGTGTGGAGAAGCACGACTACGAACTGTTTCTTGGCGTGTGCGGCATCGAGCACACAAAAACGAAGGCCAGGCATCCGCAAACCAACGGCATCTGCGAACGCTTTCACAAGACCATCCTCAATGAGTTTTATCAGGTCGCATTTCGGCGAACCCTCTACACTTCATTGGATTCTTTGCAGGCTGATCTTGACGCATGGGTTGCCGAGTACAACACGGAACGGACGCATCAGGGGAAAATGTGTTGCGGGAAGACGCCCATGGCAACTATGATCGAAGGAAAGCACCTCTGGACTGAATACGTTTCAAAGCTCAACTAATCTGACAATTGTAGTCCGTCAAAAGGGACAGACTGTCAGATCAAGTATGAACCACTACACATCAATGCAGAGAGTCCCGTCTTCTGCCTGATAAACCGCTAGCTGCGTTTGCTGCGCGCTGTCCTTTCCGTTTGGGGAAGTAGCAGATAACGTCATTGAATCACCTTGTGTTACATTTCACTGCCCCCCATTGGCTTGGCTTCCATAAAAGGCCAAGGGTTGCAGGAATATCTACCGTTCAATTCATATTCCTTCAACCCGCCATGACCACGGCCTACCTTATTCAACTCCGCTCGCATCCCCGCCCAAAACCACGAACGCGCTCTACGCGCCGCGCCATCCGCTTTGCTATTTCCGCCATCGCCTTGAGAAGTCCGCCAGTTGCCTTAAGACCTGCTCCAATTCGTTTTGCAAGTCCTGGCAGCCCTTCACCTGGCGTTCCAGGGCGGTCAGACGCACGTCTTGCTGGTCCAGGCGCCGGGCCTGTCCCTGCATTTCCCAGCCGATTTTGGGCTTCACGCCCTTGGGCAGGATAATAAAGGCCCCCTGCTTGTTGCTCACCAATTGCAAGCCCCAAGTCTGTATTTTGCTTTCCTCGCTTTTCAGCCGGGCTATCTCGGTGGTGAGCCTGGAAACGTCCTGGCTGAGGGATTTCACACGCCAGGTCGTGAAGCCTGTTATGGCCGTTGCCATTGCTGCCAGGAACAAGGCCGAGAGCAGATTCGCCCACAAATTTTGCTTCCAATGATATCTGAACGTCGCGGATTGCCTTTGCCTGAGCTGCCGAATCTGGTCGTCCATATCGTTTCTGATGGTAGTCAGCTCTTTCTCGGCGGATCTGCGCAAGCTCTCGCTCAAGTCGCTCAATACGGTCTGAACGGTCTGCTCCACCTGCAAGGCCTGGGAGGCTGTACGCTCTTTCAGTTTTTCCGTCAGTTCGTTCAGGTGACCAGGACTGTGCATAAATTCCTCCTTTCATCCGGACGCGCTTGCCGTCCTGGGGCAATTCCAGGGTGATGTACTCCTTGCCCTGCCTGGGAACGGAAAAACCCAGATTCTGAAGGGCCTTGACCAAATCGTCTCGGTTTTGATGCAAACCGTCCGTAATCCCTTGGACAAGAAAGTCGGTGACACTCTTTCGGAAGTCGGCCAACTCCATGCCACTGGAAAACTGGATGGCATTCCCCGGTTGTATGATTCTGGATCGGTTCGGGTCGTCGGGCCGCGCCCAGGACATGCGGTCGTTCCAAAGGTCACGCCACACGTCATACTGTTTTTGCCAGCCAGGTGAACAAGGATTGAAGGCTTTGTCCTGCCGTAGCTCTGTGCGCGGTATGATAAAATGCAACTCATGATGCCCGGCATGGCTGTGGCGCACCCATAAAATGGCGTACTGGTCCGACTCCATGCCCGCAAAAGCCGTCCGTTCAAAGTCGTCCATGAGCTTGGCCTCGACCTGCTCCGACACCTTGTCTTCCGGCGCCCAAGACAGCACGCCGGATGTGTACTTCCATTTTCTGTCAGTGGAACCAATGACTTTTTGGATGAACTGCGGATCTCCGCGCAGCACCTGGGGTGGGGAATGCTCCCTGCCCTTACGACCGGGATCAATCACGTAGTTCACGGCCTTGGCTCCGCTGCCTTTGCCGTGGGGGAAGACCTTCATATACATTTCAGTTCCTTCTCAATCTCCGCCAATTGCGCGAGAATCAAAAGAGAATCTGCATTGCGCTTGTAGGTATTGGCCCACCGGGCAAGCTGATTGAGGTTATTCCCGATGCGGGCCAGTTGCAGAAGCTTTTCCCGCTCGCGATTGGTCCTACGGACCCGCTGCATCTGAAGTATCTTGCGCAGGTAATCGCCCGTGCTCATCCCTTGCTGCTTGGCCTGGGTTGCGATGCGTTCTTTTTCCTCCGGAGTGAGCCGCAAACTGATCCAGACATTTCTGCTGGCGTTCATACTGCCTCCTTTTCCCTGGCGTTGAACGAGGGATCGAAGGGAGGCTTGCCTCCCTCGCCAGCCCCAACAGGGACACAGGTTGCGAAGCAATATGTGTCACGTTGGGTAGGCTGGCTAGGAACGCCATCTGAACATGATGCCGCCGCATGAACAGCCGGATGCACCACATAATTCGGCCCCGGAGGACGCCCCGGACCAGACGAAGGAACAGGAACCGAAACAATATACCCGTGCTCTTCGAGCATACCGATGCCCTGCTGGATCTGCTTTTTTTTGGGAAAACGACCACGAATGGCCCGCTGGCAATCACGAAGGGAGAATCGTTCAACATGTCTGCCTTTAATCCAATCCAGGGCATTGCGGGCACATGCGGAAGGTTCATCACACCCCATGTCGTGAAAGGCGAACAGGGCATGTCCTGTAAGTCTATTCCCCAAAGCTGCAGCCGCCTGCATCACGGAAGAATCCAGGCTGATATCCACGGACGAAGAAGAGGCCAAATGCAGTAGCCCGGCAAGACGAACGACCTGTCCGGGGAGCTTCCCCGCCCAATCCGTAAGATGCTCCAGCCGTTGTCCAGGACGAAGCTGCGCTTCGACGCCATAAAAGAAATCCTTCCAGATTTCGTATGCCCCGGGTGTCAGCGTAAGCGTCTGAGGCGGCCTATCCCCTGTGCCACTCCGAAGGGACAGCAGAGATTCTATTTTCGTAGAAAAAGCCTGTTCTGTCGCTGCCGCTACACTCGGCGGTTCAGCCAGACGAAATCCCAATCTGCTTTTGCCGTAGAAAAACAGGAACCGGGCCAGAAATCCACGTCCGCGAAACACGGAATTGGAGGCCATGGACCGAAGCACATCCGGTTGTGTGGTAACGCAAATGGTCAGCAGAGGATGATTCAAGCCGATGTGTTGCCCATGCTTCCTATCCACCCGACACGGCTCACCGCTGAATGCCTTCAGGATAAGATCAAGGTTGGGCATCTGGCTGTAGCGGCCTGCAAACGTGTCGAACAGGCCTCCCTCCGCCTCGATGACTGCCAGACATTCCCCTTGTTGCTCCATGAGCTGCGCAAGGCACTCGGGAGTGATGTCATCCGCCAAAAGACGTGGCACATGGACCGGCTCCGGCAGTTCGGCTTCCAGCTCCTGTATCTCCTGCCACATGGCATTCCGGGCCTGAGCGGTTTTCGCTCGGGCTGCCTGATTGCGTCGATGCTCAATCGCCCGCTCCAAAGTCAGCCGCTTTGATTGGGCCTCTTGGGCCAAGGAACCATATTTCCCCTCCTGTTCCTTTTCCCAATGCAGCAATGGCTTTCTGACCGACTGCGTAACTGCACTTTTGCGTTCTCCCGGCGGCAAGGGAGACAGAAGGTATAAATTGAGGGACTCGCAATACCCCTCTTTGACCTGCACGCAGAATTTCCGTTGAGACGCGGCAGACAACACCCCGAAAAAATTGCAGAGCACCATTTCATACGGAACCTGCAAAGACTCACTGAGTTCATGGGCATAGTTTTCTATGACGGCCGGCAATCCAATCGCTGCCAAAGATGGAGGGAACTCCGGCCCCAGAGGAACCGGAGCCTTGTTCCTGAACAAAGAAATAATGTCCGCACCTGGGGAATTCATCTCGTCCTCGCCAGGTTGGCCTGTTCCTCAAGAGGAACGACCTTGCAAGACTCCACATAGGCTTCGAGATCGCGGGCATCGTATCCGACGCGCCTGCCGATCTTGATGTAACGCGGCCCCTTGCCGAGACAACGCCAAACTTCCAGGGTACCGGGACTGAGCCCCAATCGTTCCGCTGCTTCCTTTGTCGTTAACAGGCCTTGCATGACTTTTCTCCTGATGGGTTGAGTTTCGTGTGCTTTGATGCAAGGCAAACAGATTTAATTGCGCTGCGAAACCATCGTAGGGGCAACAAAGTCTGTGGAACCACCGGGTGGTTCTGTAATGAGGCAACAGTCCAAGAAGGTAATATACGTGTAATTACAGCAGACTACAGCACAAAAAGAATGGTCGTGCCATTTTCTGTAAAAAAATCAATTGGAGGACACAGAACAATACGAAGGAAGGTCGATCAGATCCTCTCGACCGATGGAAGTGAGGAAAACAAAAATTACTTTGTGGGACAAAATGGACAATATGGACAGAATTCGTTTTTTGTCCATATTGTCCTTTTGTCCCGTTACTCTTTATTTGGGCGCGTTGCCTTCATTTCTGAATTGTACCGGGAGACTTTTACGCAGTCTGTCAATCGTCTCAAATGAAGGATGATTCAGGTTCTGCTCCACGATGTACGCTTTCTGAGCAACACCCTTTGCAATATCCTTGTAGTTTTGGCGGGTGAACACGGCCTTGGGAGCAGGATCTTTTACCATTTCCAGCATCATATGAGCGAAAAAAAGACTGTCTTTGTTTGCCTTCTCAGCTCGTTTCTCCGCGCGAGCCAAACGTGCCGGTTCAGTTTTAGTGTCATTACGGTCTTTTTCCAGATGCTGTATCCGCTCTTGGAGCTCCTCCAGGAGTTGCCCATTGCCCGTACGCAGCAGTGGAATATTACGCTCTATACTCCTCACTTCATTCAAATCAAAAAAAACAACGGGAATTATGCACCACACTCTCCCTCGCATCATCTGGATAGAAAGGGGAATGAAAATACTTTATTATAAACGCAGAACTATTCTTCATCTCAGAATTCAGATATACAGTCAGATTTGTTTCAAGAATAATATTCACAAAATCCTGCCCAACATTTCTTCCCCATCTTTTCAAAAGATCATCAGGCTTTATTCTTTGAATATTTACATAATTACCATCTACATACATATTTTTAATACAATAAAATATGAGAAGTCTACAAAGCATTAAAAAAACAACAACAATGGTTGAAATCAAAAAACAAAACATCAGAAAGAAATCATCAGCATCTTTAATAAAACGTGTTGAAATATAAGAAACAAGAAATACTAACAATCCGATTGCACTATCCCTTGCAATCCATTCCCAATTTGTCTTTCTTGGTGAAAGAGGAAGAATCTTAAAATAGCTCTCTTTGCCCCCAGAAGACTTCTGGATTCCTTCATGTTTTTGAGCATCGTCATTCACTTCTGATTCCCCGATTTATCCACGCCATCCGGTCAATCCCCAGGCGAATAAAGAGTCATCTCACTTCAGATACACCAAACAACATTCAAAATTCGTCTTCACTTTTCCAAATAAAGAGAAACAGGTAAAGGGCGAGCTTAACCAAACTTTTTTCATTTTTTTCAATTTTATGGGGAATAGTATGGGGAACGCTGTTTTGGGCATGAAAAAAGGGTCTCTCGCTCAGCGCGAAAAGCCCTTAAATTTCAAGTGGTACCGGGAGAGAGACTCGAACTCTCAAGGGCGTGAACCCGGCGGATTTTGAGTCCGCTGCGTCTACCAATTCCGCCATCCCGGCACAAAGAAGAAATCTTCTACGGATTGTTACGTGTTCTTGTCAAGCGGCAAGGTCACTATTTCATGTTTTCGCTCTTGTTTCCCACCCGCCATCATGCTAGCGAATCCGAATTCCTCATGTCGGCATTCTCCGACACATTTCACGGATAACATACGTGAAGAGGCCGAACAACACCACACCGCCGCGGCTTTCCGTCCAAAAAAATCGCGGATATTCATTGAGAGGTGGAGATAATGCCAGTTCTTCCCGTAGGGTCGTTGGTCAATGTGTGTGCCATTATTGCCGGAAGCGTTGTCGGCCTGTTTCTCGGTGCCCGTTTCCCGGAGCGCATCCGCAACATCGTGTTTCAGGCCCTTGGTCTGTGCACCTTTGCCCTGGGTATGAAAATGGCCCTGGTCTTCCAGAGGCCGCTCATCGTCATTTTCAGCATCGTGTTGGGCGGGATTATCGGCGCGTTTTTCCATTTGGAAGAATTTCTTGCCACCCTGGGCGACCGGCTCAAGGCCCGCATCAAAAACAAGAACGCCATGTTCACCGAAGGGCTCATCACGGCCACCCTGCTCTTCTGCATCGGCTCCATGGCCATTTTGGGCGCATTCGACGAGGGGCTGCGCGGCGACCCCACCATTTTGCTGACCAAATCCCTGCTGGACGGCTTTGCCTCCATTGTGCTGGCTGCCACCTACGGCATTGGCGTGCTGTTCTCCATTATCCCGGTCTTCATCTATCAATACGGCCTCACCCTGTTCGCCAGCATGTTCCAGGACGTATTCAGTCCCGCGCTTATCAACGAGCTGACGGCCGTGGGCGGCGTGCTCATTCTGGGCATCAGCCTCAATCTGCTCAAGCTCACCTACATCCGTCTGGGCGACATGCTGCCCGCCCTGCTCATGGTTGTTATTCTGGGGTTGTTTCTGCTTTAAAGGCACCTTCCCCTTCCCAAAGGGAAGCCCAAAACAAGACGGCCCGCAGACAAATTCAAGTCTGCGGGCCGTCTTGTTTTGCCCGAAAGATTCCAAAGCCACTGTGCGGTTGCAACCAACCACGCGTTATGGCCTTGTCGGCAGTCGGACAAGGGCTACGACTTGTTCAGATATCTGTAAATGGTCGCCTCGGATGCGACCAGACTGGTGGCCACCAATGCCACGGCGCCCTTGATGAGAAAGACGCCCCGCCGGTTGAGTTCGGCCACAATGTCCATCTTCTCGTTCGGCGTAAGACGCTCGGCAGGTACGCTGTACTCGGACATGACCTCGCGGACCATGTTCGAGGTAAGATCCTCGATGGACTCGTGGAAACGCTCCGGTTCCTTTTGCGTTTTCTTGGGCCTGCGCTTTTTTTCAAGTCCGCTGGCCCGAAGGAATTTGGTAAGCATGTCCCGGGCATCAACAAGCTTGGTCACATCCATATTCAGACAAAGCATGCCCTGCAGTTCGTCGTTCATGTCCTTGATGAAATACGTGGCCGAACGCAGGCTTTTCCCTTCCTTGGAAACGGTATCATAATCCATGACAAAATCCGTTTCCTCGTACTGCTTGTCCTTAACGACCTTCAGCGCCAAGTCCGTCATGGGCGCACCAATCTTACGTCCGGAGATGTGTCCATTGGCAATGGCCACTACGGAACGCTCAAGATTATTGGTATCGTGGAGTACTACTTCGCAATCCTTTCCTATGAAGGCGCCGAGAAATTCTACCAACGGCACAAAATCCTCCACGGAACAGTGCGTTTTCAATCCATTCTCCACTTCCTCCTCCTTGCCACATTTAAGATTGTTCTCACGCTGAGGATTTTTTTGTATTATGAGAAAAAGATCATGTCAATCCACTGCAAACCCGCTCGTCGGGCCCCTTCACGGCGTGGCCCTGTACGGTTATACCCCACGACTGTTCGCTTTTATTAAAGCACGCCGCACAACGCCATGATGAATAAGTCAGGAATTTACACTGAAGTGTTCCGAATTGCCGCTTTTTTCTTCTTGTACAATCATTCGGGCTGGAGATCCCGAAAAATCATTCTTTTTTGCTTTTTCCCAAGAAATGATTATATAAAAAGACAG
The DNA here is from genome assembly GCF_049723905.1 of Desulfovibrio sp. 7SRBS1. Classification (NCBI taxonomy): domain Bacteria; kingdom Pseudomonadati; phylum Thermodesulfobacteriota; class Desulfovibrionia; order Desulfovibrionales; family Desulfovibrionaceae; genus Desulfovibrio; species Desulfovibrio sp. 7SRBS1. The sequence goes on from NZ_JBJKFD010000001.1 coordinate 2,656,484, forward strand.
CGCGACATCTTGCAGGACGAAAAATCGGCTGCACAGGAGGGAGCATGAGAGTAGGGAATTTTTCACTGGAAAATCTGGGACAGACCACCGACCCCAGAGACAGAAACTGGCCTGCCGTCTTTCCGGCGGAACGGATGATGAAAAATCAACTGCGCGCCCAGATAGGCACCCTGCGGCAAGGAGCAGGCATACGTGCCAGCACGCAGATTGCGGAAATTCCCGTCCGGATCGTAGAGTTCATGGTGTGACCCGGACGGAACAAACGTCTGCACTCAGCGGCGGGAGCGCCCCCGGAAATACATGGCTATGCCGGCCAATCCCACCAGCCAGCCCAGGCCTCCGATGATTTCGGGAATGCCGGGCGTGGGGTCCAGGGCCTCGGTCAACATGCGACGCAGCGGACCGAGCCTGGATTCCATGGCCTTGTTCACGGCCTTTTCCACTGCCTGTTCAAGCTCTGCCTGCGAAATTCCTGCAACTGCCAGTTTCACTTCCGGTTTTGTTGTTCCTCCAGCCGACGACACCATGGCATAAGGCAGCGGGGAAACCACGGTTGGTTTGTCCGCTTGTGATGCATCAGCCTTTTCCATTGCCCCGTTCAAATAATCTGCAGCCTCAAGAATCCATTCACCACGGTGGCCCTCGCCAGCGTTCACCACAAGCCGGAGATTCATCTTCTCCTCAGCCGCTTTGCTGGGGATGGCAAAACGGGCAATCCCGTCTCCGTCGGTTTCTGTTTCAGCCAGTCCGGCACCGGAAGCCGCGTCCTGAAGATACACCGGACAATGCTTGGCAGGCCTGTTTTTGCCGAATCCGGCCTCGGCCACTATCTCCTGTCCTTCGGTCCAGGCATAAATTCTCACTCTGTGGGCCCAGGCGGTTTCCGAAAACAAACAGACGCCACATATTCCCATCAGCAGCCAGGTAGCTAACGCCTTCATGCATTCCCCCCTTCCTTCAGCATAAGCAAATCCGGTTTGACCTTGGCAAGAAATCCATACGCAAACATGGTTACGAAGCCCTCAATGACCATAACCGGCAAATGGGCCACCACAAGCACCTTGGCGGATGTCAGGAATCCTTCGTCCGATGCGGTCAGGGCAACCGCGGTAAACAACGCGGCCAACAGCACCGCGCAAAACCCGCAGCCGAATGCGGCCAGCGATTTTCCCCCCATGCCCTTCGCCAGCAGAGGCCGGAACATGTAGTAGCAAAGCACGGCAGGACCGGCCATGTCGAAGGTGTTGACCCCCAATGCGCTCAAACCGCCGTACTGAAACAGAATGGCCTGCAACAGCAGCCCGGTGAGGATGGCAGGAAATGCGGCCCAGCCGAGCATGACCCCGGCCAGCCCGTTCAAAATAAGATGAACGCTCGCGGGCCCCGCATTCACATGGATAAGCGAAGCCACAAAAAAAGCCGCGGCCACCAGAGCCACGGTCATGACATGGTCGTAATCCATTTTTTTCAGGCCGATTGCCGTGCCAACAACCGTCAACGCCCCACCCGCCAGCAAAATCGGTCCGGATAAAACACCTTCTGAAATATGCAATTCGTTGCCTCCCTGCCTATGACGCCCCCGCCACGGGATACGATATTTAAAACCGTGATACGGCTGATATCTTCCCCCTGTCAACACCGCCCCTCTCCAAAGCAACGGACCGGAGAAGAGACAAAACACGCCTTTTTTCGGGAAGGAGGGTAAATATACTTTACGATTGTTGCGAGATTGGTCTAATTTTGCCCTGTAGCTTGTCGCAGACTGAAAAACTGTGAAAAATATTCATTAATTCTGAATTCCGGTACGCCAAGGCTGCTCCCTCCATTTCCCGAACCGTCAGGAGAAGCAACCGGAACCACGTAGACACCCATCAGGCCGCGCCGGACTGTCCGGCACCAGGAGACGGCATGCTCCATGAAAGAACACAGCACGGCAACATTCAGGTTGTGCATATACGGGAAAAGGAACTCGGATTCGACGTAAGCCAGAAGTTCAAGGACATGCTGCGCAAGTACGTTGAAACGTATCCCGGCCCCATGATTGTTTGCATGGATGAGGTTGAGTTTGTGGACTCCACGGCACTCAGTGCCCTGGTGGCCACAGAGCGACGGCTTCTTCAGGCGGGCTATCCGTTTTGCCTGTGCGGCGTCAACGGCCCGGTGTTCCGCATCATCAAGCTGACCGCCCTGGACAGCCACCTGCATATCGAGCCTACTCTGGACAAGGCCCTGGCATCCCTCAGTCCCGCCTGAACATTCGGGGAAAGCCCGCGTTACCCGTTTCGGAACGTTTTCAGGCCGGACAGGCCAAGCATAAACACCCGCCTTTTTCAAGCCAGCCGTGTACGGCCTCGTCGCACCGGCACAAGGCATCCACCACGTTGGGGTCGAACTGAATGCCCCGATTCACCCGAAGTTCCTTCATGGCCTCTTCAAACGACATGGCCGGTCGGTACACCCTATCCTCCACCATGGCCGAAAGGCTGTCCGCAACAGCTATAACCCTTGCCCCCAGAGGGATATCATACTCCTTGAGCCCGTCGGGATACCCCTTACCGTCAAACCGCTCGTGGTGGTGAAGAACCATATCCGCAATTCCCCCCTTGCCTCCTAAAAGCTTGATGGGACGCAGTATGTTGGCCCCTATCACCGGGTGCGCCTTGATGCATTCCCATTCCTCCCTGGTAAGAGCGGAATTTTTTCCCAGCACGGCATCGGGAATTCCGATCTTTCCGATGTCGTGCAAGTGCCCGGCAATATGAATGTCATCCACCATGGCAGGAAGCATGCCCATTGCACGGGCAATGAACTGGCTTATCTCCGCGACCTGTCCGGAATGGCAGGCCGTAAAGGTATCCTTGGCGTCGATTGCCGCCCCAAGCGACTCCGCGAACTGATGAATGGTTACGCCCAATTGCGTACAGGTGTGTGCCGGAACTTCAGGGCAGGTGGCTGCGAGTGAGGTTGTCATGGTCAAGCTCTCCATTGCTTGGCACACTACAAGAAGTGATTCTCATTTTCAATAGCCCAATTGAACCAATTACGCCTATTCCCCCCACACGTGGGCACACGTGTCCGCACACTATCCCAAACCGTTGCCGCGGGGCCGGGCGGAAATCCGCACAAGCCCCGCACAAACACGCCTACTCCGGCCTGGCCACCGGCGCACCGGCAAGCCCGCAATATCCGGGATCGGAATCCGAGGTCTTTTCCGGCTGGGCAAACCGCCACATCATGCACATGGTTCCCTGGCAGAATTTCATTTTGTCGTCTCTGGTCTTGAGCAGAGGACAGTATTTGAATTTGGCTTCGTTGGGTGGGTAGAGCATGTCATCCTCCTGAAGTGGTTCGTGGCACCTGCAAACGGGCACCACATGAAACGGTCCGAGAAAAAGTCAGTTGGTGGAATCGAAAAACGTATTGGTCCAGAGGATGGACTCGTGGTAGCACCCGGCCACATCCAACGGGTCCAGCCCCAGGTGCATAATGGCGTCATCAAGATCCTGCCAGTCCCCGCTCTCGAAACAGCGGGCCAATCCCAGCCAATAGCTTTCACCATTTTCCAATTCGCCGCGCAAAGCGGGATCAAGAGGCAAATGATCGATGATTTCCTTCATGGGCATATCAAGAATGGCGTCGAGCAGGGAAAACAGGCCGACAACAAACAGTCCTTCCGCCTTTTCCGCATGTTCCGGAACCGTTTTGGCCGCTGTTTCCAGAAAACGACCGCGCTGGGCCGACAGAAAGAGCAGCTCCTGCGCCTTGCCCTTGGGTGTTATGTCCGAGAAGAGCACCAGCCGCAGCCAGTTCTTTATCTGCTGCCAGCCAAGGATGACCACGGCCTGCCGGATGGAAGTGATATTGCGGGGAAAACCGAAGCTTGGGGTGTTGAGCAGGACCAGCAGACGGTAGCTGATGGAGACGTCGGCCTGGACAATATCCGCCACTTCGTTGAAATCCGCATCGTCCGCTTCGATAAGCCGGAAAAGCTTGAAACGCGCGGCCAGGCTGGAGGACAGCCGCCGCCCCGGAACAATGCGCGGTTTCTGGAAAAAAAAGCCCTGATAATAGGTAAAACCAAGCCCCTGCAGGCTCTGGTATACATCGTAGTTTTCCACCCGCTTGGCAATGCACGCGGCATTGAACTCGCGGAGGTCATCCATCAGGACGGCCAGCTCGTAGCGTTCCTTATTCAGAACGTCCACCTTGATGAAATCCGCCTGTTTCAGCAAGGCACGCGTCTGCCCCGGAGACTGGCAGCCATCTACCGCAACAAGGTAGCCCTGTTCACGGAGTGCGACCAGCTCGTCGATGAATTCCTGGGAATAATCGGTGCGGCTCTCCACCTCGATGACGACCATTTCCTTGGGCAGGGCATAGGGAACGCGGTCCAGGACGGTCTGCTCCGTAAAATTCACGCACAGTTTGAGCTGCCCCACATTTTCGCCACCCAGAATAAAGCTAGCATCGGCGGCAACCCGCAGCGTGGCCGCTGATTCGTCCACATAATCGGCGCTGAGGGCAACCATACTGCTCCGGTACAGCAGTTCGTATCCCCAGACCTTCTTTTCCGTATCGAAAATTGGCTGCCGCGCCACAAAAACGGTCTCGTAGCTGTTCGTAACTTCTGCTGTCATGCGGTCCACCAGTGTTTGAATTTCAATCCATCGTCATAATGCGTGCAATCCCCTCAAGAGTAAAGCTGCGGCTGCATTCCGGGGGAAAGCCCCTGCCCTTTCTGCGGCCGCAGCCGAACGATGAAATGAAGTGTTGGTTGCTCTTCCTGCACGGGCGCCGCAGAACAATATTTACATTTATGTACTAATTTCTTTTTTTACCTACATAAAAAGTACTTTTCAATTGCCATGTTTTCAATTTTGTGTAATCGATCTGCAGCAATCTACTATATTGTAGATCATATAGCCTGTGATTAACAAAAATAACCATTTTGTAGTGGAGGATGCACCATGTTCACCTGGCCTCAAAAAAACGATGTTCTCGGTTCCGTAAACCGAGGCAATGCCATCGAATCCGGATTATGCACCCTGTGCCGCGCAGACTGTCAGGGGAAATGCGAGACGTGGCTCTCCAGCCTGCGGGGGCGGGAAATGCTCTACCCCAGAGATTTCGGCCAGGTCACGGCCGGAAGCGGAAACACCACCCATGTGGGCGTGTCCTACAACTCGCTGCGCATCCAGGGGCTCAATTACGGATCGTTCGGCATGACCCAGAAGTCCTCCTGCGGCAAAGACGACTGTCTGTTCACCGACGTCAGCCTGGAAACCTCCTTTGGCGCAGAAGTACAGACCAAGGCCCGCGTTCCCTTCATGACCGGCGCGCTCGGTTCGACGTTCATAGCCGCCAAGTACTGGGATTCATTTGCCGTCGGCTGCGCCCTGGTAGGAGCCCCCATCGTCATTGGTGAAAACGTCGTGGGCGTGGACCGCGAGTCCGAACTCAAGGACGGTCGGATTGTCAAAGCCCCGGAACTCGAACGGCGCATCGACACCTACATGCGGCACTATGACGGCTATGGAGCAATCATCGTACAGCTCAACGTGGAAGACACGCGCAATGGTGTGGCCGAATACGTGGCGGAAAAATATGGTGACAAGGTCATCATAGAACTCAAATGGGGGCAGGGAGCCAAAGACATAGGCGGGGAAATAGAGGTAACCAGCCTGGATTACGCCCTGTTCCTGAAAAAACGCGGCTACCTCGTGGACCCGGACCCTGAACTGCCCCAGGTTCAGGACGCCTACAACGCAGGCGCCATCCACTCCTTCGCGCGCCACAGCCGCCTGGGGTACACCGATCTGGCCACCTACGAACAGGTGCGTGAAAATTTCATGACATCGGTCAAGTACCTGCGCTCCCTGGGATTCAAACGCATATCCCTGAAGACCGGTTCCTACGGCATGGAAGCCCTGGCCATGGCCATCAAATTCGCCACGGAAGCCGAACTCGATCTGCTCACCATGGACGGATCGGGCGGCGGCACCGGCATGAGCCCCTGGAACATGATGGAAAGCTGGGGCGTGCCCTCCATACTGCTTCATGCCAAGGCCTACGAATACGCCTCCATCCTGGCGGCACGCGGCGAAAAGGTGGTGGACATGTCCTTTGCGGGCGGATTCGCCAAGGGAAGCAACATCTTCAAGGCCCTGGCCATGGGTGCCCCGTTCGTCAAGATGATCTGCATGGGACGCGCCATGATGATTCCCGGCTTCCTGGGAGCGAACATCGAAGGCGCACTCCATCCCGAACGCCGTGAAAAACTCTTTGGCAACTGGGACAAACTCCCGGCCTCCGTTGCCAAATACGGCTCGACCCCCGAGGAAATCTTCGCCTGCTACCACGACGTGGAAGAGAAGGTCGGCAAAAACGCCATGAAGGACATCCCCTTCGGAGCCGTGGCCATCTGGTGTTTGGTGGACAAGCTCTCGGCAGGCCTTCAGCAGCTTCTGGCTGGCGCGCGCAAGTTCAACCTGACCGAAATCACCCGCGACGACATTGCCTCGGGAAACCGCGAAACCGAACGCGAGACCAAAATCCCCTTCATCACCGACGTGATGGACGAAACCGCACGCAAGATTCTCAACATGAAATAGCATAGGGGCCGGAGACGGCCCCTGGAGCATACTGTTTGCAAAATACAAATCCCCCTAGCGAAACGCCGGGGGGATTTGTATTTCCAACGAGAGCAGATTCAGGAGGTGCCGGTCTGAAGGGGAGCGAAAACAACGCGTCCGACTACCTCACGCTTGCCTCACGGCCACCTTAGGCCCGCCTCACGAACGCGCCAATTGCAAGGTATCCACTATGCCCGTGCCCAGGTCCAACACACGCACGGCATGGTTGTTGGTGTCGGCAATGTACAGCGTGTTGCCACGTACGCACAGGCCGCCCGGCTCAAAGTAGCGGGCATGCCGCCCGTCGATATGGCCGCGCCCCTTGCCGCTGAATCCCATGCACACACCGCTGTTGGGATCGACCTGCTTGATCTTGTTATTATACGTATCAGCCACGTAGAGCAGATTATCAAAGAACGAAAACGCCACCCCCAAGGGGTGCTGCAACAAAGCCGTTTCCATGGGCCCGTCCGCGTCGCCAAACTCGAAAAGCCCCTGCCCCACAAGGGTGCGGACTTCGCCCGCTTCCAAATCCACCAACCGTACAGCCGAGGCTTCGGCGTCCGCAAAGAACAGGTACGGCCTGCCCAGCACCTCGGCATGGGACAAACCGCTGGGCTGGGCCAGCAGGCTTTGCTGTAACGGCCCGTCCACCAGGGCCTCACCTCCGGTTCCTGCCCACGGGGAAACATGGTTGGTGCGCAGGTCCAAAGTCCAGATCTGATGGCTGCCCGCCATGGCAATGTACAGCGTGTCGCCGACCAGACAGACGTCCCAGGGAGAACTCAATGCGGTTTCCGGCCCGAATCCCGCCACGCCCGGATACACAGTGGACTGGCTTCCCGTACCGGCAACGGTTTCCACGCTTTTTTCCTGCAAATCGATACGGCGGATGGAATGGTTTCCAGTGTCGGCGACGTACAGGTATCTGCCGTCGGGGGTGGCGGCACAGCCCTGGGGTGAAAAAAATCTGGCCTGCTCGAACGGCCCATTAGCGAATCCGCCCTCACCTCCGCCAATAACCTCCCGCATCCGGGCCATTGGTTTGCCCTCGTACAGTTCGGTCAGTACCAACCGGTGGTTCCCGGTATCGCTGATGACCAGCCCCTGCTCTCCAACCGGCTCGACCTTGCCGGGGAAATGCAGTGTCGAAGGTTCTTCCATGGGCATATAGGAGCGGAGGTCCAGAGGTTTCGGGTCCAGACTGCCGTCTTCCGTTGCCTTATCCACAAGTTCCTGGATAAGCGGTGCAAAGCCGTTGAAAACACCTTCCCCGGAACGCACGGCGCGGATGTTCCCGTCCGGTCCTATGCAGACTACGGTGGGCCAGGCGCGTACACCGTAGGACTGCCAGACCTGGTAGTCCTTGTCGTTGAGCACCGGATGGGTGATGCCCAAACGGCGGACGACAGTACGCAGATTCACGCTTTCCCCCTCGGCCTTGAATTTTGCGGAATGCACGCCCACAACCACCAGTGCGGAGCCGAACTTCCGCTCCAGGGCATGCAGGTCGGGGATGATGTGCATGCAGTTGATGCACCCGTAGGTCCAGAAATCCAGCAGCACCACCTTGCCGCGCAGCTGTTCCAGGCGCAACGGGGCATGGCTGTTGATCCATTCCATATCTTTTGGAAAATCAGGTGCTTTCATGCGTATCTCCTTGCCGCACCATGGTATGGAGCGCGGCTTTTGGGGCGATCAGTCGTGGTACCACTTGAGGAGCGTCAGCCGGAGCCGGGGGAAACGAGTATCCCGCACAAACTCCCTCCGTTTCACAATTGCGGCAGAACCACAACGGGAATGGTTTCTTGACTTGATTTAATGCCGCTCCTACATTGAAGTAATCTTGAATTGCGGAGCCGGATTGTGACAGGGAAGAAACTGCTCTCCATTGCCAACATCTCTCGGGAATTGAATATTCCGGAATCCACCCTGCATTATTGGAAAAACCGGTTTGCGGAATATCTGCCCAGCATAGGCAGGGGCCGCCAGCGCCGCTACCGCATTGAAACCGTAGAAATTTTCAAAACCATCTCCGAGCTGCTCAAACTGGGCCACACCACCAGGGACGTCAAGGCGCAGCTTGCCGAACTCTATCCGCTGAACATAGAGCCGGGCCCCAGTGCCAGCCAGCCACAATCCGGGCAGGTCGTCCTGCAAACAGCCCAGACGCAGGAAATGCAGCTGCAAACCGCCGTGGCCGTGGGCACGGAAATCGCCAAGGTACTCGGCGACAGGCTCTCCCAGGTGCTCTCTTCGTTCTGCCCTGGTTTGCCTCCCGAAACCATGGAGCGTATGCAGGAAGGCATGCGCATGCTGGAGGAGCAAGCCGAAGACGTGCACTCCCTGCGGGAAGAGAATACCCGACTGCGGGACGAACTTCAAAGCATGCGGGACGAACTGAACACGCTGCGCGAAAACCAGGACATGCTTTCCGGCAATGGATCGGGCGAGGCCCCGAAAGACGATGCCCTAAAAGACGATGCCATGAAAGACAAACTGTCCGTTCTGGAAGCAGAGCTTGTCCGTCTGCGCAAGGACCGTCGCGAAATGGAAAAATTCCTCCTGGACAAGATCAGCGCCTCAAAAAACTCCTAGCTCCACATTTCGTTTGGAGGAGCTCCGCAAATTTCCAAGCAATGTATCGTTTTCTCCATTCCCCGGAGAAAATGCGTTTTTCAACCTCAAACATTCAGCGAGGTATCTCATGGAATTACAAGGAAAAACGCTCGTAATGCCCGTAGCCAATCTGTATAACGATCTGGAATTCTGGTACCCCAAAATCAGAATGACCGAGGCCGGAGCCAAGGTCATAGTTGCCGGGGCCAAGGCTGGGGAGACCTATAAAAGCAAAATCGGCCTTCCCGCCACCTGCGACGTGGCCTATGGCGACATTTCCGCAGACAAGGTGGACGGCATCATCATTCCCGGCGGCTATGCCCCGGACTTCATGCGCCGGGACCCGGCCGCGGTACAACTGGTGGCCGACCTGGACGCCCAGAAAAAGCTGGTGGCCTTCATCTGCCATGCCGGGTGGCTGCCCATCTCTGCCAAGATTCTCAAGGGCAGAACCTGCACATCGTACTTCGCCATCAAGGACGACATGATCAATGCCGGAGTCAATTGGGTGGACGGAGAAGCGGTTGTGGACGGGAACTTCGTCAGCAGCCGCACGCCAGACGACCTCCCCGCCTTTTGCCGGGCCATTCTGGAATTCCTGAAATAATAAACTCAGCCCTGCTTTACGGCGGCCTGCGGCTTTCCCCAGTCGCGGGCCGTTTTCTTTTGCCTGGCAGACCGGTCCGGCGCGGTATTTTCAGCCGGGCCAGGCGGCCCATGTATCCACATATGCCCCATGTACCAATGCCGAGTAGGACTTTTTTAATCATGGCACGATTGAAATTGCATTCAATACTTGGTATTCAGCTGTTACCCACAAATGTGGGCAGCAGTAATTCGCACATAACCGCCTGAGTCAGGAAAAGCATGGCATTTTACAACGTTTACAGAGGCACCAATTTCCGCTCCACCTATCTGGTTCTGCGCCAGAACGACCATCCCGAGGATGTCGTGCCCTTCAACCTGCTGTTCCTGTTCGGCACCCTGGAAATATCCCGCAAGGGAATCCGCCACTCGCATCTTCCCTTTGCCAAGGGCGGGCAGGAAAAAATCCTTCAGTTTGTGGAGGAAAAGGGCTTCTGCTTTTACAAGTGGCCCGGCAAGATTCTGGGCGAAACATTGGGCGACGTACTCGATCCCACTGCCTGATTTTTTCCGTCCTTTTCCATCCAGAGTGCTGACAAAACCGTTCTGCATTGCTATCTATAAGGCAGGTGACACGCGCCCCTGCTTCCGGCTCTCACGATATGGAGAGAGCTATAGGGGTGCTTTGGAGGAACCATGAGCAACAGCGGTTATATTCCCATAGGCAGCAGCAACAGCCTGGAAGTCGGCCCCGCCAACCCCACAGTGGAAGCGGTCACCATCCCCGTTAACGATGTCCCCCTCAGCCTGCCGCCCACATCTCAGGAAATCCGCTCCGATGTGAACAACACCGGGTTCATCATCAACACCATGGCGTAGCCTCCGCCTCTCTGCGGCTTTGCTCCGCCACAATTCGTACTCGCAACTCCCCCACTCCAAAGACTCTCTTCCGGTTGGCTTGCTCTTGCCAATCCGCCCCCGATGCTTGGCATCCAACTATCCGTTATTATGCATTTTTAATTGATATACGCCCGGCACCATGTCGGGCTTTTTCCTTCCTTCCCTTTTCCGCTCTCACAAAAAATTATGGGGTGCGAAATCCTTCACCCTTATTGATGTAAAGATTTTGCGTATAATTCGGCCTGTTGTTTGCTTGACGAATCCAAAACAGACAGGACGGAACATGACGCACCCACCCACACGGCAGAAAGGCAAGGAAGCATCAAAAAACCTCGCCGCTAGCCTGCACGACAAATTCAACGCCACCCGTACGGCCCGCAGGACAATAGAACAGCGCTGGCTGGACGACCTGCGCCAATATAAAGGGAAGTACGCGCCAAACGTACTCCAACGTCTGCACCCCAAACGCAGCAAGGCCTTTGTGCGGCTTACCCGCTCCAAGGTCCGCACGGCAGACGCCCGGCTCATGGACCTGCTCTTTCCCGGCAACGGCCAGAGCAACTGGTCCATCGATCCCACCCCCATCCCCGAGCTGGCCCCTGCCCGCCAGGGGGAAATAATCACCGACCTTACCGAACGGCTGGGACACGCTCCCAAGTCTGCAGAAATCGACAGCGCCTGCCAGGAACTGGCCGAGGACGCCTGCGCCGCCATGACCAACCTGATGCGCGACCAGCTTGCCGAAAGCCGCTACCGCGAGGTCATCCGCGACGTCATCCACTCGGGCAACCTGTACGGCACCGGCATTCTGAAAGGCCCCATGGTGGAACGCCGCATTGCCCGGCAGTGGACCGAAACCAGCCGGGGCTGGCACCTGACCAGCCGTCCGGTGCTGCGCCCCTATCTGGAGTTCGTGCCGGTATGGGACGTATTCCCGGACATGGAAGCCCGCGAACCGGCCCGCGCCCGCTTCATTTTCCAGCGCCACGTCATGAGCCGCTACGACCTGGAACGTCTGGCCGACCGGACAGACTTTGACGAACAGGCAATACGCGACCATCTGCGCGACCATCCCCAGGGCAATTGCACACCCTCCAGCTACGAGCGAGATCTGGCCAGCATGGGCGATACGCCCGAACGCCACGACGCCACCCGCAGTACCGACGACGCGCAACGCCACGAGCTGATAGAATTCTGGGGTTTTGTGCCGGGCCGCGATCTGGCCGCCTGCGGGGCACAGGTGGACGAAGCCCTGTACGACGAGGACGTGCCCGCCACCATCTGGCTGGCGGAAAACCGCATCATCAAGGCGGCGGCCTCGCCGCTCACCGGCGTGCGCTGGCCCTACTACTTTTATTATTTCGACAAGGACGAAACATCCATTTTCGGCGAGGGGCTGGCGTCCATCATGCACGACGCTCAGCAGCTCTTCAATGCCAGCATCCGCGCGCTTCTGGACAACGCAGCCATTGCCGCCGGGCCGCAGATAGAGGTCAACCAGGACCTGCTGCCCGCGGGCGAGGACCCGTCCGACCTCTACCCCTTCCGCGTCTGGCTGCGTTCCGGGCCGGGCGCGGAATCCCAGTCTCCGGCCCTGCGCGTCTTCACCCTGCCAGCCACACCGAGGAATTCATGGGCATGGCCCGCATGTTCCAGGAATGCGCCAACGAAGTCACGGGCATTCCCGGCCTTATGGCTGCCGAGTTGGACAAGGCCTCCAACGGCACCTTCCGCGGCCTGTCCATGCTCATGTCCCAGGCCTCGGTCACGCTCAAGGACCAGGTGAAGCACTTTGACGACGGCATTACCCGGCCTTTCATCACGGCCCTGTACCACTGGAACATGCGCTTTGCAGACCGGGACGAAGTGCGCGGCGACTTCCGGGTGCGGGCCCGCGGCCTGACCAGCCTGGTGGCCCGCGAACTGTACGTGGACCAGCTGGAACGCTTTGCCAAGGCCACGGCCAATTCCCTGGACGCGCCCTGGATACGCCGCGGCGAACTGCTGCGCCGCATGGCCGAAGCCCTGGACCTAGGCGCCGACGTGGTGCGCGAGCAGACCTCCCAATCCACTTCCGACCTGCGCAAAGGAGCCTGAACCGTGGCTGATAACACCTCGCCACCCGATATGACTTTGGCCAATGCCCTGGCCCTGTGCCGTCGCGAGCGCAACAGCGAAACCAGCGTGGCCTACCGCCGTTTGCTCAAGACCGCCCGTACCGATTGCCTGGACGAACTCTCCCTGGCCGAAGGCGTACGCGTGCACCGTTTGCAAGGGGCCATCCTGACCATCACCGGCCTGTTGCGCGACATTGCCGCCGACCCACGCCAGCCCGACAAACACGACGGCGCGTACATCTAGGAGACTTTATGCTTGAAAAAACATCCGTCACGGCCCGACTCGGCGGCTCGAACACTGCCCAAACTTTCGGCCCGGCAATTGAACTGGCCGAAAACTTCAACCTCTCCTTGTGGGGCGAGTTTACGGCACGCGTCACCATCCAACGCTCGTTCGATAACGGCGCAACCTGGCTGAACGTGGCCCGCTTCGAGCGCCCCGTGGAGGCCATGGGCTACGAGCCGGAAACCGCGCTCTACCGGGTCGCCACTCTGCCCGGCGATTTCATGTCGGGAACGGTCTGCGCCCGGCTGGGGCCAGGCATTCCGGTCAACCAAAATCTTCCCAAGGAAAGCGAATGACGCGCTCGCCGCTCTTCAGGGGAGTGCTGGCCGCTCCTTTCCGTAGTCCCATATTTTCAGCCCTTCACTCACAGCCAACAGCAACAGGAGAAACAATGAACACAGCCAACACCTCCACCATCATCGGCGTCGCTTTGCTTGCAGAAGGCGGTAACGGCGGCACCTGGGCCCACATCGACGAGACAGGCGAAACCTTTGTTCCGTCCGACGACTTCTTCAACGCCCACCCCGTATGGAGCGCCATAGAAGACGTAACCATCGATGGTCAGTCCATGGTCAAAATCCCCGCGTTCTACGTCAAACGCGCAATCATCAGCGGCGGCAGCAACAACGGCAAAGAAGGCTGGTGGATTTCCGATACCCCGGCTCCCGGCTTCCACATCCATCCTGCATTCCGCGACAATGGTTCCGACATCGGCCAGGTGTACGTGGGCAAATACCAGGCCAGTCTGGAAAACGACAAACTCGCCAGCGTGCCCGGCGTGCTCCCCACCGTGAACCGTTCGCTCACACAGTTCCAGGCCCATGCCGCAGCCCGCAACACGGGCGGTCAGAACGGCTTTATGCTCTGGTCCTTTTACCAGCTTGCCGCCATCCAATGGCTCTACCTGGTGGAGAACGCCACCATGAACTGCCAGACCTGCACCGGCAACGGGCGCGTTACAGCTAACACTGCCGCCAATGTGGATGCCGCCGATGTAGCCCAGGCCTCCTATCGCGGCGTTGTCGGGCTGTGGGGAAACATCTGGCAGTGGGTGGATGGAGTCAGGACCAAGGACAAGTCGATCGACCTTTGGGACATCGACGGTCACAAAACCTGGACCAGAACCGGCCTGATGAAAACGAAGAGAACCCAGACAATCATGCCCCTCACGATTATGGGGCAGTCCGGGCCGGGCTTCAACTTGGGCGATGTTTTCATTGGAGACGGCAACGCACGCCGCACCAAGCTGGCAACGATTCCAGACTATCAAACAATGGAAGAATACAATGAGCGCTATTTCTGTATGGGAGGAACCTGGGGCACCGGTGAAACCGGCGGACTTTGGTACTTCAAAGGCACTCTCGTCCCCTTCTCCAACCACCGTGCCCTTGGCGCCCGCCTGGCAAAAATCTAACCCGCCATGCGCACCATCAGCCAAATCATCCTGCATTGCTCGGACTCCGGCTTCGGCAATGCCGAGCTTATCGACGCCTGGCACCGGGAACGCGGCTGGGAGGGCATCGGCTACCACTTTGTAATCTGCAACGGGCAGGCCGCCGCCCATAATGCCTACAACGCCGCCACCGACGGCCTGGTGCAGACCGGACGCCCGGAGATGCACATCGGCGCGCACGCCAAAGGCCACAATGCCCATTCCCTGGGCGTCTGCCTCATCGGCGAGCGGCGTTTCACCGGCATGCAGTTCGTTGCCCTGCAAAGTCTGCTGCGCACCCTGCAAAAGCGCCACCACATCGCGCCCGCAGCCGTACTCGGCCACGCCGAACTGGACCCGCACAAGACCTGTCCCAACCTGCCCATGGCCTGGATTCGGGCCGTGCTGGCACAGCCTGCATAGGAGCATCCCATGACCTGGAAAGACGTGGGCAAGGCCATCAGCGGGGTTGCGCCGGTTCTGGCCGGAATCCTTACCGGACCGGCCGGGCTGGCCGTAAGCGCCGCAGGCGGCCTGCTGGCCGAATGCCTGGGCGAAACGCCCGACCCGAAAAACATCAGCAAACGATTGCAGAACGACCCCGACGCGCTCCTGGCACTGCAAAAGCTGGAAAAGGAACGCGAGCAGGACATCCTGGCCTTCCGCCGCTTTCAGATAGAAGCCGACGTGAACAACCAGGCCAATGCCCGCCAGCGGGAAATAGAGATGGCCCGCGCAGGACACGGCGCCGCCTGGACCACCTCCCTGGTGGCCGTCATGGTCACCGCCGGGTTCTTCGTCATGCTCCGCTTTGTCCTGGACCAGCCCCAGGTCTCCCAGGCCGCCCTGCTCCTGCTCGGCAGCCTCGGCTCCGCCTTCGGGGCCGTGGTCAACTACTACCTCGGTTCTAGCCTCGGCTCGCAGGAAAAGAACCGCCTGCTCAAGAAAAACTAATCAGGAACACAACATGAACGAACAGAACACACCAGCCACCACGCAGGCCTCCCCACAAGCTGCCGACGCTTCCGCATTTCAGGCCTCGTTCGAGGAAGCCGCGGCCCAGACAGAACAGCCCACCAAGGCTAAGGCCAGCGGCCCCGCTTCCTCGCTCGAAAAACCGGGCACCGCAAAAGCTCCCGAAGCGACCGCGTCCTCCACCAAAACGGAAAAAGACCTCAAAGCGCTTTTGGCCGAGGAACGCGCCAAGCGCGAACAGCTTGAAGCACAGCTGCGCAAGGATAATCAGCCCGATCCCCACACCGATCCGGCAACCGACGAGCGTCTTATCCAACGGTTTCTGGACAGCAACCCGGAAATGGAAGCGCCCCTGTGCGCCCTCATCCACCGCGAAGCGCTCAAGGCCATCCGCCCCATGGCAGAAGCCATCATGGGCGAGCAGCACATTCAGCGCATTGCCCGCGCCCATCCCGACTGGGACACCCTGGCCAAAAGCTCCGAGCTTACCCGCTGGATAGACGAACAGCCGCCCTACATTGCCAAGAGCCTGCGCCAGGTCGTGGCCCGCGGCCATGCCGACGACGTCATCGACCTGCTCAGCCGCTTCAAGGAACAACTCCAGGCCAAGGCCGACAAAACCACGCCCCTTAACGATCCCGCCACGGACTGCGCCCTGGCCGTGCCCGCGCACAGCTCGGGCCTGCCCAAGGCCACGCCCGACAAGGAAGACTTTAAAAACGCCTGGCGCGAAGCCGTAGCCGGCAACGACCACTAACCCATCGCTTCATCACCCTTCAGGAGAACACACATGGCCAATACCGCATACGGAGACATCTCTCCCCGCACCGCCGCCTTTGCCGCGGCAGACATGCTCAAGCGCGGACTGCCCCACCTTGTGCTCGAACGCTTCGGACAGGCCAAAACCCTGCCCTCCAATACGTCCAAGGTGGTCAGCTTCCGGCGCTACAACTCCCTCAGCTCCACGCCCACCCCGCTTCAGGAAGGCGTTACGCCCGAGGCAAAAAAACTCTCGGCAACCGACGTGGACGCCACCCTGGTCCAGTACGGCGACCGCGTCACCATCACCGACGTGGTCATGGACACACACGAGGACCCCGTACTCACCGAAGCCGTGGACGTCCTCGGCGAACAGGCTGCGGAAGTGATCGAAACCGTGCGTTTCAACATCCTCAAGGCCGGGACCAACACCTTTTACGCCAACGGCAGCCAGCGCAGCGCAGTCAACTCGCCCCTTACCCTGACCACGCAGCGCAAGATCACCCGGTCCCTCAAACGCCAGAACGCACGCAAGATCACCCGCGTACTGCGCTCCACGCCCGACTTCGGCACCCAGTCCGTGGCACCCGCCTACATCGCGCTCTGCCACCCGGACCTGGAAAACGACATCCGCGGCATGAACGGCTTTGTGCCCGTGGAATCCTACGGCCAGCTCACGCCCTATGAGTCCGAAATCGGCAAGGTCGAAGACGTGCGCTACATCACCACAACCGTGTTCGAGCCCTTTGCAGACACAGGCGGCGAAGCAGGAGCCATGCTCTCCACCAGCGGAACCAAGGCAGACGTCTACCCCGTGCTCTACCTCGGCCGCGACGCCTACGGCATTGTCGCCCTCAAAGGACAGCACGCCATCACCCCCCTGGTCGTCAACCCGCAGCCCTCGGATTCCGACCCCCTGGCACAGCGCGGCCACGTCGGTTGGAAATCCATGCAAACAGCCGTCATCCTGAACGATGCCTGGATGGTCCGCGCCGAAGTGGCAGCCACGGCGTAAGAGCCGCTTCGGTGTAAAGCAAAAGCCGGTGCCTCCGGCGGTCAGGGGCTTTGCCCCTGAACCCCACCGGGGGCCATGATGGCCCCCGGACCCCTGCGACATGTCTTGGTCTTTTCCGAAGCGGAAAAGACCAAGACAAACGGGCCGGAAGAACTAACGGCATAACACCCCTTTAATATTAAAAATTTCTAGAAGGGGGAGCGCGAGGGGGAAAACCTCCGACCTATCGCAAGCGCAAAGGATCTGGCGACCTTTGCGGGACCGGGCTGCGCGAAAACGTGGTTTCGCTACGCCCTCGTCTTGAAAGAGGTTCTTTGACTGTCCAACAACACCCAAGTCCCTAATAATAAAAAGTTCGGGAAGGGGGAGCGCGAGGGGGAGAACCTCTTTCAAGAGGTTTCCCCCTCGCTCCTCTTCTCCCTTTCCTGAAAGGAGATTCCAATGTCGAAAAACAGTCGCGTCAAAGTTCGGTTTCACGCCCAGGAGGGCGGTGCTGGCAACGACGATATTTTCGTGTCCGTAAACGGACGTGCCTATCTGATTCAGCGCGAACGCGACGTAATGTTGCCGCGCGAGGTTCTGGAGGTGGTGGAGAATGCGGAACAGACGATCTTTGAGCCTTCGGGCGGCGGTGTCCGGGCACGCCATGTAAAGCGTTTTGCCTACACCGTGCTTGAGGCGGCCTGATGAACGCGGGCGACATTGTGGCGCGGGCCGCATGGATTTTGAACGACGTGGACCATGTGCGCTGGAACGAGGCCATGCTGCTTTCGTTTCTTGGCGAGGCACAGGACCAGGTTGTTCTGGTTCGGCCCGACGCCACGGCCCGCACACGAGTGGTCGGGCTGTCTGCCGGTGTTTCGCAGAGCGTGCCGCAGGACGGTCTGCGCTTGCTGGATGTGCGCCGCAACATGGGGCCGGACGGCAACACGCCCGGACGGGTTGTGCAGCGTTCGGACCGGGAGGCCTTGGACGCCTGTTTGCCCGACTGGCGCTCGGACGCACAGGGCGGCGGGGTGCGGCTGTGGGTGCACGACGAACGCCACCCGCGCGACTTCCAGGTCTGGCCGGGACGGGCAGCGGACGCCCAGTGGCATGTTGAAATCGTATTCAGCGCCGTACCCGCTCCTCCTGCCGCAGGTGAAGAGGTGTTGGACCTGGACGCCTGCTTTGCCGGGCCAATGTTGGATTTCGTACTGCACCGGGCCTTTGCCGTGGACGGCGGATCGGCTGCCGGACGCGAACGGTCCATGGCGCATCTGGAAGCCTTTATGCGAGGGCTGAACGCCAAACTCTCCGGCGACATGCTGGTGAGCGGAGTCGCAACGGGAACAAGCCCGAACGCGGCTGCAAGGAGCGCATCATGAGTGTTTTGTACAACGAATTTCTTCCACTGGTTTTGCCGGAAGTACCGGGCTGCCCCGAACCTCTGGCCTTGCAGGCCGTACGCCGCAGCGCCCGGCAAACCTGCCTGAACACACAGATTTGGGTGGAAACCCTTGGCCCGGTAACCACGCGGGAAAACTGGCCCAACTATCCCCTGGTGCCGCCCGAGGGCGCGGAAATAGCCATGCTGCTGAGTGTCCGTTTGGACGGCTCGGCGCTGATTCCCACCACGGAGCCGTTTCTGGACGCCAACTGGCCGGGCTGGAACCTGTACTCCGGCCAGCGCCCCACCCATTACCTGATGGAAAAGGCGGCCACGGTGCGGCTGGTGCCCATGCCCAAGTCGATACATCAGCTTACGGCCCGCGCCGCCCTGCTGCCTGCCAACAATGCCGAGGTTGCATGGGACGAATTATGGACCCGCCACGGCCAGACCATTGCCCATGGCGCGCTGGAACATCTGCTTGCCATGCCCGGCAAGATATGGAGCGACCAGCAGGCTGCCCTCCGGCACGGGACGTTGTTTCGCCGGGGCTGCACAAACATCCGGGCCGAAGCGCTCAAGGGCCGGTCCACCGCGTCCCTGTCCGCCCACCCCCGTGCCTTTGGAATGTAAAAAAACCTTTTTTCGGAGACTGTCATGCCCGCTTTGTTCAGCAACAATGCCGCGACCCGGCTGTCCGAGGCCATAACGCCCTGGGACACGACCATCCGCCTGGAGGACGGCCTGAACTTTCCTCAACTCTCGGATGATGGCGCACAACATTTTCAGGCCACCCTGGTGGCGGCCAATGCCGTGGAAATCGTGCGCGTTACGGCCCGCGAGGGCAACACCCTCACCGTGACACGCGGCCAGGAAGGGACAGAGGCCTGCGCCTTTCAGCAGGGCGACGGCGTGGAGCTGCGCCTGACTGCCGATTCCCTGGGCCGCTTCATCCAGACCGAGGCCGTGGACGCGACCAGCCCGTCGGTGTTCAAGAACATGCGTTTCGTGGCTGCCGACCCGTTCATCACCGACCACGGCGATCCGTCCGTGTCCGGCTCTCTGGCCTACGTCCTGGCCGAAATCGGCTCGGCCCGCGCCCATGTGGAACTTCCGGCAGGCCACACCTATCTGGTCTGCCGGGACCTGACCATTCCGCCCAACGTCACGCTCAATGCGCGCCACGGTGCGGTTATCCGGGTGCTGGCCGACAAGACCGTTACCGTCAACGGCGTGCTTTCCGCCGGACCGTACCGCATCTTCGACGGCGACGGCGCAGTTGCCGGAACCTTTGCCGGGCAGAGCGTCTTTCCCCAATGGTGGGGGGCTGTTGGCGACGGCGCCACAGACGACACCCTGGCCCTGAACCGCGCTTTGGCCTGCCCGCGCGTGCACATGCCCGCAGGCACCTACCTGATATCCTCGGTGCTCGATCTCAACGACGGCACGGCGGTACGGGGCGAAGCACCCGACTGCGGCTACATAGACTGGGACAAGGACCATCAGCAGGCCGCACCCTCCTACGCAGGCAAGGCCACCATCATCCAGTACCGGCCCAACGAGCACGGCCCCATCTTTTCCGGGGCCAACAACTGTTCCTTTCGCGACATGGTCTTCCGTTGCGGCCAAAGCCGCATCACCACGGACGCCTTTTTCGCCACGCCGGGCAGCCACATCCATCTGGACGACTGCAAGTTCGAAAACCTGGACCACGTCATGTCCGGCTCCAATGCCTCGTACGGCGGGGTCAAGGCCACTGGCTGCCGCTTCTTTACCTGCGGCTGGGCCTTTGTGGGCAGCCTTACCGACTGCGTGTTCACGGCCAACACCTTTACGAGTTGCGACAAGGCCCTGGAGTTCGGCGAAGGTTCTGGCTTCAACATCGTGCAGGGCAACCGCTTCGAATGGTGCGACGACGCCATCTTCATCTACCGGGGCCGCTCCAATACCATCAGCAACAACGTCATCGACGCGGCCAACAACTGCGGGCTCAAGCTGCAGGATTCCTCCAGCACGGCCATCAACGGCAACGTATTCTGGCGCAACGGCCGCCGTGACGCGGACGAGGAAAGCCGCAGCCATATCGTGCTCAAGGGCGACTGCCTCTCCAACCGCATCGTGGCCAATGTGTTCCTGAAAGGCGGGCCGGATGACGGCTCGAAATCGTCCTGGCCCCGGCACATCGTGGAGGTCCTCAGCGGGGCCAATTCCACCAATACCTTTCTGGGCAACGATACCATCAACGGCTGCGTGGTCATGCCCTTCAACGCGCCCTATGGAAACTCCACCGACTCCCTGCTGGTGGACACCATCCACATCCGGGGGCTGGGCGCTCCCGGCACGTCCAACGACAACCTCATGGAAATACTCAAGCAAATCGCCCATGTGGCGGCAGCGCCCGTGGAAGTGGTGGTGTACGAAAACCGCAAGTTCACGGTCTACACAGACCTGCGCCCCGGACGCATCCGCATACGCGGCGTGGGTTCACCCACCTTGGAAGATACGCCCTCGGGCCGCGCGCACAGCCTGCTGGGCATTGAAAACGCCACCTACAGCCAGCCGTTCGGGCCACCCATACAGCTCACCACGGCTCCGGCCCCGCCCACCTTCGGCTATTGGCTGCAAGGCTCGGTCATCTGGAACAGCAAGCCGGCCTCGGGCCAGCCCGTGGGCTGGGTCTGCGTGCAGGAAGGCCCCCCCGGCACCTGGAAAAACTTCGGAACCATCTCCTAACCGGACAACGCCATGCGCATAGCCATAACCAACTTCACCGGGGAAATGCCCCGTCTCGATCCCCACCTTCTGGACCCGGCCCAGCCCCAGCGCGCTCTGAACTGCAAGCCCGGTTCCGGCGCGCTTGTCCCGTGGCGCAACCATGCCGAAGTGCAGCGCCCGGCCAAGCAGGGCGTCACCCGCACCCTGCACCTGCTGGAAGGCCGCTACTGGCTGCACTGGCCGCGCCGGGTGGACTGCTGCCGCCTGCCCGTGGCTTCGTCCATCAAGGGGCAGACCGTTATTTCCGGCCTGGACAAACCCCGCCTTACCGACCTGGACCTGGCCGCGGACGGAGCAGGCCAGGCCTATCCCCTGCGCACCCGTCCGCTGGGAGTCCCCGCCCCTGCCATGCCGCCGCAGGCCGCGACCGGATCGGGAGGCGACGGCGAACTGCGCAGCCTCAGCTACGTCTATACATTCGTCAACAAATGGCACGAGGAAGGCCCGCCCAGTCCGCCCTCGCCCGTGCTGGAAGCCCGCCACGGACAAACCGTGGATGTCTTCAACCTTCTGCCCCCGGAAGACGGCTGGAACATTGCCTCGCGCCGCATCTACCGCACCCTTGCGCCGTCTTCAGGTCCGGCGGAGTGGTGCTTTTGCGCGGAAATACCGGCCACGCAGTTTTCCTTTGCCGACAACATCCCGGACGACGAGCTGGGCGAAGTGCTGGAAACCGAGCGCCACATTGAGCCGCCCGCCACCCTGCGCGGCATCATTTCCCTGCCCGGCGGTTTCCTGGCCGGGTTCAGCAACAACGAGCTGCGCTTTTCCGAGCCGTACCAGCCCTGGGCCTGGCCCCTGGAATACGCCCTGCACACCGACCACCCCGTCGTGGCCCTGGGCTCGTTCGGCGCCACCCTGGTGGCCGCCACCACGGCCCATCCATATGTGGCTTCGGGCAACCATCCCTCGGCCATGAGCCTCTCCCGCCTGCCCGACCGGCAGGCCTGCGTCTCGCCCGGCGGGCTGGTCTCGCTGAACGACGGCGTGCTCTACCCCTCGCCCGACGGCCTGTACTTCATCGGCAGCAAGGGCGGACGGCTGGCAACCGGACCACTCATGGACCGGGACGCATGGCAGGAACTGAACCCGACCTCCATGCACGGCTGCGTGCACGACAGCCGGGTCTTCACCTTTTACACCACAGGCCAGGAAGACCAGCCGCCCCAGCCCGATCTTGCGCCTGTTGCGCTGGTCAACGGGCCGCAGCTCAATGGCTCCGCCCTGGGCACCTCGCCCATGGACGGACAGCCCTGGCTGGAAACCTTTCCCCAGGGCGGCGGGCTCATTTTCGACTTTTCCACGGAAACACCCGTGCTCACGTTTCTGGATTTCTACGCAGCCGCCGCCTATGCCGCGCCCGAAACCGATACCATGTACTGCAACCTGCCGGACACAGAAGGGCAAAGCCGCATCTGCGCCTGGGAGCACGGCACCACGCCTCTGACCGCCCTGTGGCGCTCCAAGATATTCACCCTGCCCCGGCCCGCCAGCTTTGGCGCGGCCCGGCTGGACAGCGACTTCGACCACGGCCCCGTTACCCTGCGCGTTCTGGCGGACGATAAGCTGCGGCTGGAAAAAAGCATCACCAGCCCCGATCCCATACGCCTGCCCGCTGGCTTCAACGCCATGCGCTGGGAAATCGAAGTGCAGGGCGCGTCACGCGTTACCCAGGTATTGTTGGCGCAGACAGTGGATGAACTGGGGGGAGAGTAAAAAGGAACTCGGGGGAAGGGGACAACCTTTTTGAAAAAAGGTTCTTCCCCTTCCCCCGAACCCCCTTCCCCGTTCCAAAAACTTTTAACCGTTTGAACAGGAAGCAAAGAATTTTACCTCCAAAGACGTTCGGAGACAGATATGACCGATAGCCCGACAGCCGACCAAAGCACCCGCCTATGGCGCGAGCTGGAAAGCCAGCGTGCCCTGGCTCAGGAGTCCCGCGAGACCCTCATCCGGCTGGAAACCCAGCTTGCCAACCTGACCAGCAATCTGGATGAACTGCGGACCGGCTCCGCCATGCCCCGCTGCACAGACCACGCCCGCCGCATCGACGCCCTGGACCGTGATTTCCAGGGATTCAGCACCAAAATCTGGCGCTTTGCCAGCATACTGGCCGCGTCCATGATCATGCTCGGCGTCAGCAGCCTGTGGGAGATCATCACCCAATGAACAACAGACGTACCCTGCCAGCCATCCCCGATGTACCCGACAGCGCCGACCCCATGACCGCACCCGCACTGCGCGCACTCAAGGAGATCATCGAAGTCCGCGAAGGACTGCGCGGCAATCCACAGGACAAAGCCGTCACCCTTCGCGACCTGTACGAGATGGGGCTGATTCAAAGGAAATAGGCAATAAAGGGTTCTTTCCTCCCCCACACCCCCTCCTTTTCCAAAAACTTCTAATATTTCTGCGTAAACCCTCCAACCTGCTCCCGTCGGGAGAATACTTTCCCGCCACCTGTGTTCATGTTGTGTTTTTCCGCTTGCGGAAAACACGACATGTAATGCGGGGGCTCGGGGGAGATCATCTCCCCCGGCGGGGGTCTGGGGGCAGCGCCCCCAGCCTACGGAGTACTCACACCATGAACACAGCAACTACCCAGCTTGAACAGATGACGGGCTTTTTGCGTGGCGACATGCAGGCCGTGAAGTTCTGCGACGACCTGTTCGCCCTTACCCAGACCTGGGACGATCTGGTGGACGGCGACCGGGAGGTTACGCCGGAAACCGTGAACCGGGCCTTCTGGCGCGCCCTGGTGGAACTGCCGCAAAACCCGTTCTACCAACGGTACATGCGGGAACTGCACCCCGTACTACGCGGCTTTTTCAACGACTGGTTCGACGCCAACGCCTTGGAAGACGGCGACGTGCACGAACGCACACTTTCCTTTGTGCTGCGCGACGCCATAGGCGGCATTGTCGGCCAGTGCGCCTACCTTGTGGGCGGCTACGAATGGATGCGGCAGGTCTCGCCGGACATCCGGCGCATGATCCACGACGAACACCTGGAAGACTACCTGAGGGGGTTGAAATGAGCGGCATAGGCGGCGCATTGAGCGGCCTGACAGGACTTGCCGGGTCCATATTCGATTACAACCGGTCCTCCAATGCCGCGAACCAGAGCCAGGGATACTACGATCAGATGGCTTCCGCGGCCCAGGCACAGACCGGCCTTTCCCAAAAACAGGCCCAGCTGGCGAGGGAACAATGGGACCGCTACCAATCCCTGTACGGTCCGCTGGAAGAGGACATGGCGCGGGAATACCGCAGCGACATGGGGCTTTACCGGCCGCTGAAACAGGCCCAGGTGACGGACGCGGTAAAGGACATCAGCCTGTACCGTCCGCTCAAGGAAGCAGTGGTCAATGACTCGCTGGACCGCATGGCGCGGCTGCGCCCAGTGGAAGAAGCGCTGACGCAGGAGGCCCTGGAAGGCGTGAACCCGGACATTCCCGGAGCCATGGGACGTGCCAGCGCCAACGTGCGCAGTTCCTTTGCCAAGGAACGCGAGGCAGGCCATCGCAAGGCTGAGAGCTTGGGACTGGACCCGGCCATGACCGAATACATGGACCGTTTGGCCGGGCTGGATGCAACGGCTGCCGAGGCATCGGCCCGGACTTTGGCCGCAGAGCGCGAACAGGACCGGGCGCGGGACCAGACGCAGGCCTTGCGTTCTGCCGTGCTGGGGCTGGGCAGCACGCCGTCCACCTACTATTCCGGGGGCCTGCGCACGCCCAGCTACAGCCTGCCTTCTGATACGTCCGACGATGCCATGCGGCTGTACAGCGCGGCTGCTTCCGGGCTGGGCAATGCGGCGGGGCGATACGCTTCGCTGGGCAGCCAGTTGGGCAGCCTTTCGGACGCACGTTTGCGCTCCGGATATGGCCTGCTGAACAATGCTCTGAGTTCGTTTTCTTGGTAACGAAAAAAAACGAAACAACGAACCTATCGCGCCTTTATCAGCAGCCCGACCAACCTAGCCCCCATATACGAACGGGACAGCCAAAGGCAGCCACAGGCTCATGGTCAATGCCGAAAGAATGTTGAGAAGCAGCCCCGCAAGCAGCAGAATTGGCAACCGGGCCCCGCGCATTTCCCCAAAGGCCAGGGCATTGGCAGGCGTGGCCACGGGCGTCATAAAAGCGCAGGTGGAGGCGCAGGACACGGCCACCATAAGCGGCAGCGGCCCACCCGGAAAGGCGTGGCCCAAGGTGGCGGCAATGCCGAAAAAGGCGGTTGCCACCACCGTGTTGGAAAAGACCTCGGTAAGAAACATCACCCCGAGGGACATGGAAAGAATAAGCAGCAGAGGCGCCATTCCCACGGCCCGGACTTCCAGAGTTCGGGCCGTTTCCTTTGCCAGCCCGGAAAACTGCACCACGGCCATGATGCCCAGCACCAGGGCCAGAAAGGCCAACCCGCGCAGGGGCAGACCGGTGACGCAGTCGGCCGGACGCAGCAGGCGGAAGCCGGAATACGTGCGGAAACACAGGGCCACGAAGACGCAGGTAAAGACGAATGCCGCCAAGGCCCGCAGTGACGGGGCAGCCAGATACAGGGGCAGATGCAGGGCCATGACCAGACTGTCCAGCAGCCAGTAGAGGAAAAAGGCGGCAATGAGCGCAAAGGCCCGGCGCTGAGCAGGAGAAGCGAGCCCCTCGGAAGCGTCGGAGACATCGGCCGCTGGCACCACCAGGGCGCGGATGCGGCACAGGGGAACGGCCACGTAACGGGCGCATATCCAGGCCAGGACCAGCAGCGTGGCGGTAAGTGGCAGACTCCAGGCAAACCAGTTGCCAAAGGTTATCTGGCCTGCCTGGGGCATCTGGAAAACATCCAGTGCGGCCAGAAGAAGGAGGTTGGCCGGACTGCCGATGAGCGACCCCATGCCGCCGATGTTCGCGCCCCAGATGATGCACAAACAGGCCAGGGTGGCGGCGTTGCGCGATTGGACAGTGGATTGGCCGGGAGCGTCGCTTTCCGGCGTTCCCTCCCGCAGGCTGCGGGCCAGCGGGAGCAGAGCCAGAACGCTGATGGCGTTGGGCAGAAAAAAGGAGAGCAGGGCCGGAGCCAGAAGCAGCCCCCAAAGCACGCGGCCCAGTCCGGCGTTGCGCGTACTGCCGGCAGTGCCAGCCTTGCCGAACAGATGCGGCACCACACGGCCGGTCAGGTCGTGGACCGCCACCAGACGGTAGACCAGATACCCGCCCGCAAACAGGCAGACCAGGGGCAGACGTCCCCGGAGCATCTGCAGAACAAGCACGGCGTCCACTATTGAGCGGCGTTCCCGGCCTAGCGGGCCATGGTGAATTCCACCGTGACCACGGAACGGACCTTCTTTTCTATGGTGGAGGTGTCGTACATGCCGTAGCCCGCCACATCCACGGAGTCGGGCGGCGTTATCTGGAACACGCCCTGCTGGGCCGAATTGAGCTGGCCCACCTTGAGGCCGCTGCCCGAGGCGAATTGCCCGGCACGTTCGCGGGCATTGCGCGTGGCCTGCCCGATAAGTTCGTTTTTCACGCCTGTGAGGTCGGAGCAGAAATATTCCGGCGAGCGCGCCATGAGGTCCACGCCCTGGCTGATAAGGCTGGAGCTTTTCTTGGCAATGTCGCGGATGGCCTCCACCTTGTCCGAGCCGACCTGTACTTCCTGTTCCATCTCATAGCCTGCGACGTCCCCTGTGGGGCGCCCCTGCCGGTCGTAGACATTAATGGTCATGGTCCGGACCGGGGAGGTTCCTGTCCATTCTTCGGGAATGCCCGATTCCTTCAGAAACACGAGCACCTTGTTCATGTCCCTGTTCAGGGTTGCATAGGCGGATTTGAGATCGTTTCCGCGGGCGCGCACCGTGGCGCCCCAAACGCCCTTGTCCGCGCGCACGATCTTTTCGGCCACGCCCTTTACCTTGATGGTCTTTTCCTGGGCCTTGACCTGCAAAATGGTATTGGTGGAAATCCAGGCCGCGAACACGATGGATGCGGCCAGAAAAAATCCCATGAAAAACAACCCGTCGCGGGTTCCTTTGCTCTCCATAGAAAGACTCCTTGTCTTGTGCGGACACTTTGAGCCATCCGGGTAGTATCAAACCTGCTTTTTCTTGTACTTCAGGCCAAGCATAATGGAAAGAGGCGGGAAAAAGAAACTGCTCAAATATCCAGCCGGGCGGGGTTATTGACAAATCCTGTCCATGACCTCGGACAACGCCTCGAAGTCATAAGGCTTGGACAGCACCTCGTTCATCCCGGTCTTGAGCAGACGGCTGCGGTCTCCGGCCACGGAATAGGCGCTCAGGGCGATGATGGGCACATCCGAATTCCCGGCCTTGCCGGAACGTATGGCTTCCGCCGCGTCCAGACCGCTCATCAGCGGCATGTAGACGTCCATGAGAATGCAGTCCACGGAGTGGACCTTCAGCAGGTCCAGCACCTCGCGCCCGTTGCGGGCCATATAGACCGCGTGTCCCCGCACCTCCAGGCCATTGACCAGAATGCGCAGGCTTGTGGGATCGTCGTCGGCCACAATGATCTTTCGGCCGGTTGCCGCGGCAATATCCGATACGCACTCAGCAAGGGGCGCTGTGGATGCCAGGGCCAAGGCCTCGCTTTCCTGCTCCGGCATACGGACGAGGATGGTAAAATACATGTCCGTGCCGCGCCCTTCCTTGGTGTCCACGCTGATGGTGCCGCCCATCATCCCCACCAGCTTGCGCACGATGCCCAGCCCCAACCCTGTGCCCGGATAGATTTTGCGCGAGGAGCTGTCCCCCTGGGCAAACGGTGTAAACACGTCTTCCAACCGATCGTCGGCAATGCCTATGCCCTGGTCCGAGACGCAAAAACAGATCAATCCCCGTTCGCCGCGTCGTCCGTACGGAAGCGGAAACGCCTCGATGACAATACGGCCATCCTGGGCGAATTTAATTGCATTGCCCACCAGATTGAACAGCACCTGCCGCAACCGCCCGCTATCGCCCTGCACTTCCTCGGGAGTCGAGGAAGCCACCTGCAAACGGATATCCGGTCCGTTGCCGCCCTGCTCGTCGGTCTGGGTGGCGAAGCTTTCGGCCACTTCCGTGACCACCTCCCGGATATTCATCGGGGATTCCTCTATGCGGACGCGCCCCGCCTCGATATTGGCAAAATCCAGAATGTCCGAAAGAATGGCCAGCAGGCGCCGTCCGGTTGTGCGGGCCATTTGCACATATTCCTTCTGCGACGCGTCCAGTTCGCTCATCTCCAAAAGCTGGAGCATGCCGAAAATACCATTGAGGGGCGTGCGGATTTCGTGGCTCATATTGGCCAGGAATTCGTTTTTGCTCCGGTTGGCCGCTTCGGCAGCGTCCCTGGCTTCGATGATGATCTGCTTGGCCCGGTGCCGCTCCGTAACGTCCTCGGCAAATCCGTCCACGTACATGACGCTTCCGCTCCCGTTACGTTCGGCCCGCAGCCACATCCGGGCCTGGAAAATTTCGCCCGTGGTTTTGGCAAGCCAGACTTCCCGTATCACCGCCATATTCGCCGACAGCAGCGGGGAAAGCACCTCCATGAGCCCCTGGCGGGGAAGATATTGTCCCAACCCGTCCGGTCTGCCTCCGCTTTGCAGCGACGGTTTCCCCGGCAGGTTCAACATGCGGCAGAACGCCGGATTGATGTCTATGAAACTGCCGCCGAGGGTTATGCGAAACGCACCAACCGGAGCGTTCATAAAAATACTCCGGTACCGATCCTCGGCCAGGCGCAATGCCTCCTGGGTCTGTTTCCGCATATCCAGTTCCCGGCGCAACGCCCGGGTTTTTCGCTCGACCCTGCGCCGCAATATCCGGTTGAACATGACGACCACCGCACCGCCCGCCGCCAGCAAAGCCAACAGCCCTATGGCCACCTTCGCCAGCCATTCCGGAACGTATCGTCCGCCCACATCCAGAGATATCCACTTGTGAAAAACATCGTGCAGGCGGGACTCCGGAATGGCGTCCAACCCCTTTTGCAGGATGTGCCCCAGCATGGGCCAGTCTTTGCGCGAACCGATGCTCAGCTTGTATTCAAATCCGACACTGCCCGCCACCTTGAGGTTGGGCAGTGTTTCCTTTTCTATGCACCAGGCAGCCACGGCCAGATTCTCCACCAGGGCATCGACCACACCGAATGAGACGTCGCGAAGTCCCACCTGAATGGTCGGCACCTCCACAATATCGAAGCTGTCTTTGTAGTGTTTCCGCAAATAGTGGACGGCTGCGTAGTTTTTGACAACGGCGACCTTACGACCGCGCAGGCTTTCGAGATTCTGCCCGCCGCTGAAGCCTTTGGACGTGATGATGACCAGGGGGAGGGTGATATAGGGCGTGGTGAAGTTCATGTATTCCCGCCGGGCGGACGTGCCGACAACGGTGGGGGCTATGGCGGCCCTGCCCTCCCGCATGGACATGAGCAGATCTGTCCAGCTGGTGGAGGGGCGGTAGGTAAAGCGGACGCCCAATGCTTCTTCCAGCAAGCGGCAAAGGTCACTGGCCATCCCGTCGAATTCATTTTCCTGGTTGAGAAATTCCATGGGAGAGAATTTGCGGTCGAACTGCACGATAAGTTCGCTTTTGTGCTCTTGCAGCCACTGCCGTTCCTGCGGCGTAAGGTCGGCCTTCCCGACGTCGTCATATTGTCGGCATCCGGCACCGAGAACAAGCCAGAAGACAACCAGCGCCGCCCCTGTCAGGGCAAGCCGATTGAGCTTTAATCCGGCTCCGTACCGAGTAAAAACCTGCATAGCGCTCCCGCCGAACCATGTCCGCACGTCTTGCAAACCCAGCTGGCCCCCTGCCCGGCTTTCGACGTGTCCCAACTCGCGCAATATGTTGCCGCGTTTCCTACCTGAAAGTGGAAGTATTACTATTTTCCTACAAATTGGAAAAGCGTTTAAAACATAGTGCCGCCTTCTGCCGGGCCAAAGGCGCCTCCTTCCTCTTCAGCCGGTCTTTTTCCCCCAAACACAATCTTCAGTTGGTCCAGAATATGTTACTTGTTTGTTACAGCGAGAAAAAGGGGACAAACCCATACATTTTCCAGTGCTTGCCACCGGCTGTAACCAAATAGTAACATTCGATTCGTCAAATCGTAATCTCGGCATGAAATGAATTACTCCAAAATGAGGGAGAATGAAGATGCCCAAGGAAACCATATTGATCGTCGAAGACGACGAAGATATTCTGGGTTTATTGGAATATAATGTCGAGGCAGCCGGATACCGGCCGATTACAGCCGCCGACGGCGCTTCCGCCGTGGCAAAGGCCCGCCAGTACACACCGGACCTCATCCTGCTCGATCTGATGCTGCCCGGCATGGACGGATTCGAGGTCTGCAAGGAACTGAAAAAAGTACCGGAAACAGCAACCATACCCATCATCATCCTCACCGCCCGAGGTGAAGAGGTGGACCGCATTGTCGGTCTGGAACTGGGTGCCGACGACTACGTGGTAAAACCTTTCAGCCCCCGCGAGGTGATCCTTCGCGTCAAGGCGATAATGCGCCGCAGCACGGCCACCGAGCCGACCCGCCAGATCTGGAATCTGGAAGGGCTGGCCGTGGACCTCGACGCCCACAAGGTGGAGGTGGACGAGGAAGAAGTGCAGCTGACCGCCACGGAATTCAAACTGCTTTCGGAGCTCATCCGCAGCCAGGGACGGGTCCAGACCCGCGACCAGCTGCTCAACTCCGTCTGGGGCTATGAATTCGACGGGTACGCCCGCACCGTGGATACCCATGTGCGGCGGCTCCGCCAAAAGATAGGCCAATACTCCAAATTCGTTGAAACAGTCAGAGGCGTGGGATATCGCTTCCGGGGTTGATTGAGCATGGTAAAAAACCTTTCCTTCAGGGCCCGGCTCCTTTGGAGCTTCCTGCTGCTTATCGTCATCTCGCTGGTTCTGCCCATGTGGTATTCGGGCCATGTGGTGACGCAGGACCTTCAGGTAGAAAGCGAAACAGATGCCGAACGCCTGCTCCGTCTGGTCGGACGCATGCTGGAAAAGGACCTGCATTTCAACGATACGGAAGCCCTGAACCAGTGGTTCAAAGTAGTGGGCACGGACCTGCACGTCCGGCTCACCTACATTGCCGACAGCGGCAAGGTCATGGCCGATTCCGACGTGCTCTACAGGGATTTGGGCCATATGGACAACCACTCCCACCGCCCGGAAGTGATGACCGCCATGTCCGGCAAGCTGGGGCTCAGCTCCCGCTACAGCGATACGCTGGGCACAAAGCTCATCTACATAGCCGACCGGATTTCCCCGTCCGACGGCCTGCCCGACGGAATCCTGCGCATTGCCATGCCCGTGGCAACGCTTATGGACCGCAAGGACCGGCTTATCGGCAACCTCCTCATCGGAGTGGCCCTCACCTTCATACTGGCCCTGCCCCTGTGCTGGGTCATCACCCGCTACCTGGGCCGCCAAATCCAGAACATGACCACCATTGCCACGGCCATTGGCGAAGGCGACTACAACCGGCGCATGCTCTTTTATCCGGGACGGGAATTTTCGCCCCTGGCCAATTCCATCAACAAGATGGCCCAGAACATACGAGGGCAGATTCACACCATCACCGAACAGAACCAGCAGCTTGAAGCCATCTTGGAAAGCATGAAGGAAGGCGTGATGGTGCTGGACACCCAGGGACGCATCCGCTCCTTCAACAAGGCCATGGTCGGCATTTTCCCCAAGATGGCGGGCGGACTCGGCAAACGGCCCATTGAAGTGGTGGTGGATTCCAGCCTGCAGCAGGCCTGCGACGCGGCCCTGACCGCCAAAACCGCCGAAGACTCCCGCATGAAGACCATGCTGATAGAACCCGACGGCAGCAATGTGTACGACGTCAGCATCGTGCCCCTTGCCAGGGAAGACACAGACCTTGGCGCCGTGGCCGTGTTTCACGACATCAGCGAACTCAAGCACCTGGAACGGGTCCGCCGCGACTTTGTAGCCAATGTGTCGCACGAGCTGCGCACCCCCCTTACCTCCATCAAGGGCTACGCCGAAACCCTGCTGGACAATGAAAAGGGCATTTCCAAGGCGTCGGCGCGTTTTCTGGAGGTCATCCTCAAAAACGCCAACCACATGACCAAGATCGTCGGCGACCTGCTCAGCCTGTCCCGCCTGGAAGCCGGGCGGCAGAAGCTGGAAATTCGCAAGGTAGATGCCGGAGCTGCCGTCAATTCCGCTTTCCGCGAATGCCAGCCCCTGGCGGACGACCGCAACATTACGCTGACCAACGAAATTACCGGCGACAAGTTGTGGGTCATTGCCGATTTTGACCGGCTTGTTCAGGTCTTTCGCAACCTGGTTGAAAACTCCATCCGTTACAGTCCGGAAAAATCCCATGTCAGCGTCGGGACCATTCCCGAAGAAGACCGGGTGGTGCTGTGGGTCAAGGACGACGGCCCCGGAATTCCCAGAAACGAACAGGAACGGATTTTCGAGCGCTTCTACCGTTTGGAGTCGCACAGCAACAGGCTTCCTGGTTCTTCGGGCCTGGGGCTGGCCATCACCAAGCACATCATCGAGGGACACGGCGGGGAGATATGGCTGCAAAGCCCGGTGGAAGGAACGGACAAGGGCGCGGTCTTTTTCTTCAGCTTAATGAAACCCAACCGCAACAATTCCGAAACGGAAGCCGTGCAAACTTAGACGTTCCTCGGTACGTCGCAGGATTCAAAAAATTTTCCTGATCGATACAAATGACAGGACAAGGACGGTTTACATCCATGAGCCAAATATCAAAAATGAGCGCCCAAAAGCTAAATTTCTATTATGGAAATTTCAAGGCTCTGGACGCCATCAACCTCGATTTCAACGAAAATCAGGTTACAGCCCTCATAGGCCCCTCCGGCTGCGGAAAAAGTACGTTTCTGCGTTGCCTCAACCGTATGAACGACCTCATCCCCGGCACCCGGGTCGAAGGCTCCCTGACCCTGGATGACGGGCAGCTCTACGACCCCAAGGTGGACGTGGTGGAATTGCGCCGCCGCGTGGGCATGGTCTTTCAGAAACCCAACCCCTTTCCCAAAACCATTTTCGAAAACGTGGCCTACGGCTTGCGCGTCAACGGCATCCACGACCAGAACCTCATTGCCGAACGCGTGGAAGTAAGCCTCAAGGGCGCGGCCCTGTGGGACGAGGTGAAGGACCGGATCAACGAATCGGCTCTGGGACTGTCCGGCGGACAGCAGCAGCGCCTTTGCATTGCCCGGGCCATGGCCGTGGAGCCGGAAGTCCTGCTCATGGACGAACCCTGTTCCGCACTCGACCCCATTGCCACGCAAAAGATAGAGGAGCTTATCTTCGAGCTGAAGAAGAACTTCACCATCATCATCGTTACCCACAGCATGCAGCAGGCTGCACGTGTATCCGACGTCACCGCCTTTTTCTACATGGGCAAA
The DNA here is from genome assembly GCF_049723905.1 of Desulfovibrio sp. 7SRBS1. NCBI lineage: Bacteria > Pseudomonadati > Thermodesulfobacteriota > Desulfovibrionia > Desulfovibrionales > Desulfovibrionaceae > Desulfovibrio > Desulfovibrio sp. 7SRBS1. The sequence goes on from NZ_JBJKFD010000001.1 coordinate 2,690,379, forward strand.
CTCATCGAGACAGACAAGACGGAAACGCTCTTCACACGGCCCAAAAACAAACAAACAGAAGACTACATTACCGGACGTTTCGGTTGATCCATCAAGTGACGACGGAGGATTGAGCACATGGAATCAAAACTGCATCTCGAACAGGAATGCGACCTGCTGCGCCTCAAGGTGCTGGAAATGGCCGCATCGTGTCAGAAGGCCATAAGTCAGGCACTTCAGGCCTATGTTGACCGCAATACGGAAATGGCCCAGGAGGTCATCGACAACGATTGCAACATCAACGAACTTCAGTACACCATCGATGAAAAGGCGCTCAGGCTCATGGCGCTGGACCAGCCCGTAGCCCGCGACCTCCGCTTCGTCCTTGGCTGCACCTACATCGCTTCCAACCTGGAACGGGTGGGCGACCAGGCCGTGAACATCTCGGAACGCGCCCTGTTGCTTGCGCAGCGTCCGGCACTGCCCCATAACCCGCTCATGGCCGAGCTTTCCGACACGGCCCAGGCCATGCTCAAGATCGTCATCGAAGCTTTCAACACGGGCGACCCCGACCTGGCCCAAAAGGTCTGCGAAATGGACGCCAAGGCAGACACCCTGAACCTGAAAATCCTGACCCATTACATCGACTATATGATCCAGGAAAGCCGTTCCGTGGAACGCGCCGTCCACAATATCATTTCCGCCAAATGCCTGGAACGCGTGGGTGACCTGGCTACCAACATTGCGGAAAACATCATTTTCATCATCAAGGGTATAGACATCCGCCAAACCTGCCGCCCCTACTAGAGCGCCCGAGCAGACAAAAACAATCCCCCTTACGGCCAGTGCCGTAAGGGGGATTGTTTTTTTTGCGCTGGAAATACACGCGTACTCACCACCTGCCGCCGTCAGGCCCGGCTGGTTTCCATAACCGGGGCCACACTTGGAAACTCCAGGTAAAAAGTCGTTCCCTTGCCCTGCGTGCTTTCAAAACGCAGGTCCCCGCCCAGGATGTTGCGGGCGCCGTTGTAGGCGATATTCAGTCCCAACCCTGTGCCGCCACGCCCCATCCGTGTTGTGAAAAACGGGTCAAAAATCTTGTCCCGCATGGATTCCGGAATCCCCTTGCCGTTGTCTGCCACGCTGATATCGACCCAGCCTTCCTTTTCGGCGCTGCGGACATTGATGGTGATGGTTCCCTGCTCCCCCTCGTCCCAGCCATGGGTCAGCGCGTTGGTTATCAGGTTGGTTATGATCTGCCCGATAACTCCGGGATAACTGTCCAGATTCAGGTCCTTCTCTATATGCGTCTCCACCTTGTGCGGACTGCGTTTCAGCATGGGATGCAGGGTCAGAAGCACGTCGTCGATCATCCCGGCAAGGGAAAACCGCCTTCTGACCGAACTTGTCTGGTCGCTGGCCACATGTTTGAAGCTGCTTATCAACTCCGCTGCCCGCTCGATGTTGCGTTCGGCAATCTCCACCCCCTGCCTGGACTTGGTGATGAACTGCTCCAGAGAGGATTTGCGCAGCCCCTTTTGCAGCTCCTCCTCGATTCCCTTGAGATCCTCTCCAAAGGTGCTCACCACCATCACCGTGTTCCCGATGGGCGTGTTCAGCTCGTGCGCGACTCCGGCCACCAGCCGTCCGAGAGCCGCCGCCTTCTCGGTCTGCACAAGAAGATCCTGCATCTTCATGTTGTGCTCAATGGATTCCATCAATTCGTTATTTGTGGTTTCCAGTTCCTTTGTGCGCGCCAGTACCCGTTGTTCCAGCTCCTGGTTCAATTCCCTCAGGGCATCTTCACGCTTGAGGATACGGTCGGACATTACCTGCAGGTACCCGGAAAGCTCGTTGAACTCCTTGATTCTGCCTTTTGGGTAGCCGGCAGGAGGATTACCGTCGGCAATACGGTCGGCCAATTGCCGGAGCGAATATAACTGCGACGCGATGATGTTGGACCAGAACGGTGAAAGAAGCAGCGCTATGACAAGAAAAGACCCTGAAAACATAAGGATATCTGCCAATGTCGCCCGTATCAGCGGATTATCCAACCCCACCGGAACCCCCGCCAAAAACAGCCAGCCCAGTTTTTCGGAACGGGATGCACCCGGATGGTAGAAATTCCCCGCCAGTTTCACGGTGTCCGGAAGCTTTTTTCCGCTCAGGGCCAGTTCCACGACCGGTTCGTTGCGGAAATTGAGAACTTCTGCCGAGTGCTGCTGCTCCGTATCCACCAGCACCTCACCCAGCCTGTCGATGACCCACAGCCGGAGATTCGGATCGGAGGCGGTTTTCACCGTCTGAAGCAAAGCGTACAGTTCCAGTTCCGCTATGGCGGTATATTCTCCGATACGGACACCCACTCCAATGGACGTATCCCCGGCCAGGGCGGACACGAACTTGTCGCTCCATACCGGTTCGGACGTGGTGCCCAGGTTGTGAAACAGGGGAGTGTAGGAAAAATCTATGCCTATATAGTCCGGATGTTGCGGATCTACGCCTCCGGGCTTCCACACGGCAACCGTCTTGCCGGCCTTATCAAGAAAGTACATGGACCGGATGTACGGTTGCGTACGCATTGTGGCCACCAGCAGATGGGCAAAACGATCCTTGTCCATCACGCCACAGGCATGCGTCAGCGTAATGAGCGACTGCTCAACGCTTTGCAGCATGGCTTCGGTACGCAGGGCCAGGTTCTGAACCGTCTTCGGAACCTCCCTGGCAGCCTTATTGTTGATAGCCCGTGCCTGGAATCGAAAAATAGCCGTTCCCGAAACCGCCAGCGTGATCAGTGTGATCAGCGTGGTCAGAAGTATGATGAACCAGCGGAATGGGAAAGCATATTTTGCCATCAGTACACCGGTGAGAACTGCGTCCCGTTGACAACCACAAAATGGGCCTGCCGGACGGTGTCTCCGTACGCATCAATAGCGAACGACTGCTGCAGCCCCTGATACGGCCCGTTCTTCAGGATGGCTTGTTTAAGGGACTCTTTCGGGGTCTTCTTTTCCAAGGCGCTCGCCAGAATCTTCACGACCTCGTAGGCGATGACGCTCGAAAAACTGGGGTCGCTCTTGAACTGGCTTTGGTATTCCTTGACAAAACGGAGAAACGGCTTTTCCTTGCCGTATTTATTGAAGATATGGATAACGACCAAGCCGTTGACGGCCTTGCCGCCGAGTTCAATAATCTGCTGGGTGCCAGCCCATTCGGAAGCGAAAATCGGCGTGGTCTTGTCACTCTTGCGAACCTGCTGCGCCATGCGGGCGACAGACACGGCATTGGCAACGAACATCACCGCATCGGGCTTGGGCGCAAGCAGGTCCCGGACCACATCTCCGAAGCCGCTCATGGTACTGAAATCATACCAGACCTCCGCCACCAGCTCCCCTCCGTATGCGGCGATCCTTCTTTTGTACTCATCAACCCAGCTCTTCACGAACGAAAGATTATCCTTGGCCGCAACCAGGGAGATGCGCCGCAGCCCCTTTTGCTTGACCATTAACTCGGCATAATGGCTGGCCTGGTCCGTGGTGGATGAACAAAGACGAAAAAAACTGTCATCCAAACCAGCCAGGCGGACGGACGAGGCGGTAGGAGAAAAGACAAGTATGTGTTTGGGTTCGCTCACGGTTCGTACCGCCTCGGCCATAGTGGTCGTAAACGGGCCGACAATGGCGACAACTCCCTCCTCAACAAGGTCTTTCGTGGCGGAAATGGCGCCGTCGCGCCTGTTCTTGTCGTCACGAATCACCAACTCCACGGGACGGCCGTTCACCCCTCCGGACTGGTTGATCTCGTCCACAGCCAGGAGGGCTCCGTTTCTTCCGGCCTGCCCAAGGTCCACGTTTTCCCCGGAAAGCCCTCCCACCAGGCCCAGCCGTATCGGCGTCTTGTCATCGGAACACCCGCCAAGGAGTACAAGTGCAGAGAGCAGCGCAGCCATAACAGACAAGACAACACTGTACTTGGACATCACTTCCCCCCCCGGGTTAGTTGTTGGCGTAGCTTTTCATCCAGTCAATAAAGTCTTCAAGCTCAAGAGGCTCGGAAAAAAAATACCCCTGCACTTCATGGCACCCCAATTGCTGCAACCTCTGCAATTGGTCTTCGGTTTCAACCCCTTCCGCGAGAACCCGCATGGAAAGACGATTGCCCAGGGGAATGACCAGATCGATGAGTCTGGCGCCGTCTTTCTTCTTGTCCATGTTGCGCACAAACGTCCGGTCAATCTTCAGACGGTCCACCGGCCAACGGTCTATGGAAGAAAGTGAGGAATATCCGGTTCCAAAATCATCTATGGCTATGCTTATACCACGTTCACGAATCCCATTGAAGAGTTTCTGAACATCTTCAATGCCAAAGGCGGAAACGGATTCGGTTATTTCCAGCTCGAGCAAGCGGGGATCAATCCCGGACTCATCAAGCGCGGTGTCGAGAACTTCCAGGAAATTATTGTTGCGCCGAAGCTGCGGAGCGGAAACATTGACGGCCATGCGCATATGCGGAAAGCCCGCGCCATGGATCCGCTTGAGCGCTGCCAGCGATTCCCTCAGCACCCAGGCTCCCATGGGGACGATAAGCCCCGCCTGCTCCGCCAACGGAATAAACCGGTCCGGGGGGATGAACTCTCCCTTGTCGTTCTTCCAGCGCAGCAGGGCCTCGCAACAGAAAACCCTTTTATCCTCCAGCGACACCTGAGGCTGAAACACGAGAAACAACTGCCGGTTTGCAAATGCCTCTTTGAGCCCCTGGAGAAGCCGAATTCCCTTTCTTGCCTCTTCTCCCATCTGCGTGGAATACCGGGCTATCTGCCCAATCCCTTCTGTCTTGGCCCGCTTCATGGCTATGACCGCGTTGCGCAGCTGCGTCGATGCCCCGCCCAGCAGGGGATTCAGGCGGGTCACGCCCACGGAAACGGAAAGCTCGCGCTCTCCGTCCGGCGGATTGATGAGCATGGAGGTAATGAAGGGGTACTTGTCCGAACAAAAATCGTCATTGCAGCACAACACAGCAAAAGCATCCGACGCAATTCGGGCAATGAAGACGGATTCATCAAACAATTCACGAAGACGCGCAATGAGCGATCTAAGTATGATATCTCCGTAGTCATAGCCCAGCATTTCGTTGATATGATAGAATCCGTCTATATCAAGAACTATTAAATCCTTATTGGATACATCGTCTTCTTCGAGGCAATCTCTTATTCTTTCAAGAAGCGCCGCCATGTTCGGTATTTTGAATACGGTATCTTCCCATGCCTGTAGCTTGAGACGTTTTACAAGCTCAATGTTATTTGCGCAGAGCGATATATTTGTACAAAAAATCTCCAAAAGATCAGTGTCTACTTCACTCAATGAGCGTCTTGTATGTATCCATGTGGCATAATTTTTATTATACGAGTCGGTAAAGAAAAATGACACGCTGTTCTTTCCGATATAATTTGTCTTGTTCTTCAGCGTATCGCGTATGATACAAAATAAATTTTCATCGTCCTCTTTATGAATTGTTCTGTTGATGAGCGTCTTGTACTTTCCGGCCGCGGCAATCACCAGGTATTCATCTTCTGAAAACACTTTTTTTCCGCCGTCGGATGCGCACACAATCCCTTCGGGCTCCACGCCGAACACCCCGGCCATCTGGGTGATGACCCCTTCGGCAAAGTGCTGAAGCCCTTGCTCCACAATAAATTTGTTGCTCGCCTGGACGATCTTTTCAAGACCGCGCCTGCTGCTGTTTATACGCTGTATCTGCTGCCACGACCGCAACGCCCCGATAATGGCCGTCAGCAGCTTGGTGCGCGTCATCTCGTTTTTGGTTTTGTAGTCGTTGATGTCGTACTTGGCGATGGTGTCCAACTCGGGGACCTGTCCGGGTTGCCCCGTGCGCAGGATAATCCGCACATCTTCCATCCCGAGTTCTTCCCGGATGATCTGCACCGCTGTCAGCCCGGCTTTCTCGGTTTCCATGACCGCATCCAGCAGAATAAGGGCAACGCCCGGATTTTTCTGCAGAACGTCAATGGCTTCCTTCCCGGAATATGCGTGAAGAAACTCCAAAGGCTTTCCAAGAACAAGACTGTCGCGAAGCGAGAATACCGTAGTTTCGTGCACGTCCGGATCGTCATCGACAATCAGGATTATCCAAGGGGACTGCTCTCCCTGCACGTCAAAGTTCCCGGCACTTTCCTCGCTGAAAAGGAGCTCGTCTTCCATTACACAATGCCTTCCGCCAGGGTGAGTGATTTTCCTGCTGCAACGTGTCCAGCGTCCACTTTCATTTGCTGCCCGGCCAACGGTAACGTTCCGTCACCCAAAATAGAGAGTACTTGAAGGAATACACTCATTAAATAGGTGGTTCAACAGAATCTATGTATTATTTCTTTGGACCTGGAGGAAAAAAAATCCCCCCGGCCCGCGCAGGGTGGGGAGAAACACGGAAATCGATTAAAGAGCCGTGCCTCTGGGGAACCGGCCCGGCACAGTCTGGTCACGGGCGGGGCAGGCTTTTTCCCGTGCTGCCGGGAAAGCCGAAAACATAAAGCCCCTTCCGGCTGTTGGGCCGGAAGGGGCTTTATGTATGAAGCAGGACAAAGAATTCCTTTGTTTTTCAGAACCGCACGTGAGCGGCCGCGGATGTCCACATAGGGACAAAAACGCAGGCTGATCAAAACGATGCGGAAGCAAGGCGCGAGAAAGATTCAAGGACGACGCGTATTTCCTGATACGCAAGGATTTGAATCTTTTGAAGTAACGCAGCTAATGCGTTGTTTTCAGCAGCCTGTTAGCTCCGAAGTGTACTCTTCCGTACACAAGGCTTCGCTGTACACCACAGCAACGCCGGTGGCATGCTTTTTTCACTCACCTCGCAATCATGGCCCTCAACAACTCGGCGCACCGCCTGCTGTTGTGGCTCATGTCGTGCAGGGTGAAGATGACGTGAATAAGCTGATACACGTCGTGAAAGTCCAGGTCCGAACGATATATGGCGGCTATGAGCGGATATTTCATGCGCGAAACCTTGCGGTGGTTGTTGCGCACCTCCCGCATGGCGACTTTCACATTTTCGCGGGAGGCCTTGTCCGAGCAGATAAAGGCAATGGTGCTCTGCAGCGCGGGTCCGAGCAGCTCCATGCTTGCGAAGACATCTTCCAAAAAGTCCAGAAGCTCTCCGCGCACATCCTGCGGAACGGTCACCGGGCGCATGGCAAGCCAGTAGATGCACTCCTGGGCCGCGTCCAGAACATTATCCTGCGCCGTGGTGTACTCCAGAAACAGGGTCTTATCCACGGGCATGAACAGATTGCGCGGTAACTTGTTGCGAATGCGCCGCTTTATCTTGTCTGCGCGGCTTTCCAGGGCGTCGACATTAGCGGCCAGGTCCTGATAACTGCGGCAGGGCCCTTCGGACACAAAGCAGCTCAGGGAGTCACGCACCAAATCAAGGCACTCGGAAATTGTGTCGTAATGTTCCCGAAGGCCATTGAGTGGGGAGCGCGTGCTCAGCATTCCGAAAAATGGTACTTGCATATGCGTTCTCCTTACGGTCGCCTAAAGCAGCGACCATTTCAGTATCTGGAAAATAACAATGCTGGTGAAGGCGGCGATGGGAACAGTAAGAACCCAGTACACAACAATTTTACCCAGCACTCCGAAATCAACAGCCTGAAATCCTCTTGCCAATCCCACACCGGTAACGGCGCCGACCGCCGCATGCGTGGTGGATACTGGCAGCCCCATTTTGGAGGCCGCCAAAACGGTGGTTGCCGCGGCAAAGTCCACGGCGAAACCGCGCGTATTGGTCAATGTGGTGATCTTTTCCCCCACTGTGCTGATGACGTTTTTACCCAGCAGGGCGATCCCCACGGCAATGCCCACTCCCCCCAGGAGGAGCATGGACATGGGAACAGGCGCCTGGGCCGCCAGGCTGTGGTTTTTGGCCAGCAGATAGATGGCGGCCACCGGGCCGATGGCGTTGGCCACGTCGTTGGCACCCTGCGAAAGGGCCACGTAGCAGGAAGTAAAGATCTGCAGTTTGCGAAAGATGCGCTCCACGGCCTCTGCTCCTTCCTCGGGGTCGGGGACAAGCCGTCTGGCTATCCACCGTCCCACAAGCCACACCACAAGGCCGAGAACGGCAACCAGAAGAAGCGAGGCCCCCGCAGGCAAGGCCATCTTTTTTCCTACAGGAGTCTTGTACATGAAGGAAAGGCCGATGAGTATGGTTGTCAGCCCCAGCCATCGGGGAGCCCAGCGCACGGCTTTTTCCACAAAATTCTTGGCCGCGAAGATACGCCATCGGATATGATGAAAAATGAGAAAGGCGATGAGCGCGGCAAAAAACGGAGAGATGATCCAGGACATGACAATGCCGCCAAGCTTGAGCCAGTTGACCACTTCCGGGCCACCGGCCACGAAACCGAAGCCCAGGATGCTGCCCACGATGGAATGGGTGGACGAAACCGGCAGCGAGGTCAGGGTGGCTGCCAGAACCCATACCCCGGCGGAAAGCAGGGCCGCGAACATGCCCAGGGTCATTATTTTGGGGTCGTGAATACTGGCCGGATTGATGATGCCCTTGCTGATTGTGGCGGTGACCTGCGCTCCGAGAAAGGTGGCGCCGACGAAGTTCAGAATACCGGCAATGAGTACGGCCTGACGTACGCTGATGGCCCGCGCTCCCACGGCCGAGGCCATGGAGTTGGCCACATCGTTGGCGCCCAGATTGAACGCCATAAGAAAGCCGGCCAGAAGGGAAAGTACGAGAAAAATATCGTAAAAGTCCATGGATTTCGCGTTCCTACGTAATACGGAGGTAATGCCCGGAATCAGGCGATATCGATTTGTCACAAAGACTGTGTTATGTATGTTGGGAACTTATCAATTTAACTGGAAGATTGTAACGCAACTGTAATGGACTTGCAACAATCCGGGCGGGTGAACGGTCCCAGCCTGCGCTAAGAATTGCAACTCTTCACGACGCATGTTCTCAGGAGGACCAATGGCTACCAAAAAGACAAAAATCGAATTCGCAGCCGGCCCCACAGAGATGCGGGACATCCTTGCCCGGCTGGGCAAAGCATTGGAAACCGGAGCCCTCGACTTTACAGACACTCCGGTGGACGTATCAGACTTCAGTACGGTAAAACTGACCATCAAACGCGACGAAGACGGCTGCCGCGTGGCCGTACGCATCAAACACGACAGCCCTGCCGAATCCGGCACGGACGACTCTTCCGGACTTCCCAAGTACAAGAGCTTGAAAAAAAGTATGAAAAAGCCCTGGAAGGATCTGTTGGAAGTGGCAGCCGCAGGGCAATTGCCCGATCCGGCCCTTTTGCGGGAGTTCCTGGACGATTGCGAGCTGATGATTTCCTTCCCGGACGAAGGCGAGGAGTACTACGCCGCATTCAAGGCCACCATGCAGGATGTGCAGGCGGCAGCCGCATCGGGCGACGCCGAGGCGTTTTCCCAGGCGCTGGGACGTATGGACGTTGTGAAAAAACAATGTCACGACGAGTATAAATAACGCGGGCAGCCATGCGGTTGCGGCAGGGGGTGGCCCAAGTGCAAGGTTCCGTCGGGATGCAGGCGCGTTGTACGTCAGCAGGGTTGTTTGCCGCTCTGCCGCCCATGCCCAGGCAGCCGCCCGTAGCACGGGGAGCACCCGCGGCACGGGGAGCACTCTTCCGCCGGACCGCAAACATTCGCCCCCAGAGTCACCGGGTCGAAATTGCCCCGTAACAAAAATCAGCTAAGAGATACCCAACATGAAGATCGTGAAGTCAGCGCAAGAGGACGAGGCTCGCTGCGAAAGCATCGATACGTCGACCATTCCAAGGGAAATAACCGCCCGGGATCTGGAAATCTTCGACCGCATCATCTCGACAACGCTCAATACGACCCAACGCAAGCAGATTGTCGAGCCCATGACAATCTATCCCAAGCAGGAACATGTCCTGGCTGTGCACTGGCATCCGGAATTCGTGCCCATGGACCTCATCGTCAAGCGCATAGACACCATGTTCCCCAACCGCAAGACCGAACTGCTGGTGCCTACCCAGCACAACGTGCTCATGTCGCTGAACGGGTACACGGGAGTTGAGGTGGACTGCTATTCCAGCGGATTCAACCGCAAGGTCCAGCTGCTGCTGCACTTCAAGGAAGAAAACGTCCAGGATGCGGACACCCTGCGTGCCATGCTGTCCCACACCTTCCAGTACCGGTCTTCGCAGCTGTTCGACTTCATGCACTCGGTGGTTTCGCCGGACATGGAGGAACGGGCCCAGAAAGCCGCGGCCAAAAGCAACACCGACGCGGGCGTGGTGGAATTCGTCCGGCTGTATACCCTCAAGATCCAGAAGATGCTGGAAGACAATTGGTCGCGGGTTCCGCGCGAATCCGTCAAGAACAAACTGCTGCGCAACTTTTTCGACGAGCTGCGCACCGACTACGGCGAGGGCCTCATCAACAAGGCCCAGGTTTTTCTCAAAGCCGTCAAGGTTATCGTCAAGTCGCACTTTTCCCTTAAATTCTTCTACCGCGCCTCGGAAATCATCGAGGAAGCGCGGACCCACGGGGCAGGTATCATCATCCCGCACCCCGAGCAGTTCTGGCCCATTCTGCTGGCCGGATACGACGTGGACGCCATCGAGGTCTGGAACCCCCAGTCCCGCGAATACACGGAATTTCTCATCAATGCGGTCAACGACCGCAACCGGACACGCAACACCAGCGAACGCCCCGTGCTCATCAGCATGGGGGACGACTGCCACATGGGCGAAAAAACCAAGGCCCCACAACACCAGAACAAACAGAAGGCCGCGCGCGAAATCGGGCTGCAACCGGCATGGGACGACCTGGCCGTACGCAAGAGCCTGATCCGAAACAACATCAGCCGGTCCAAATTCATCCAGGAATACAAAGCCCGTCTGGGCTGATAATACCAGGGCCGCGTGGCCCCCGCGCCGGAGCAAACCGGCTCGGAGCATGGAGTGGAACTTATGAGCGACGATCTGAAGAACTTCAAATACGAGTCCGTGCAGGACATTGAAACCATCATCTCCTACCTGGAGGCCATAACCGAGGGCTTCCGTTCCGGCGAGCTGCTGTTCGCCTCGCAGGACAAGGAAGTGGTCTACCGCCCGCAGGGCCTGCTGGGGCTGACCATAGAGGCCAAGAAAAAAGGCTCGCGCCGCAAACTGAGCATCAAGTTCGGCTGGAAGGAAACAAACGAGGACTCCAAGGACGACGCCCCCCTGGTCATCAAGGCGCTGCACAAGGACCAGTAACCCATGAAAGACCTGGAACAAAATATACGCTTCATGCTGCTTGACGTAACCAAGCAGGTGGAGAACACGCTGGTATGCCTCAAACAGACCAGCCCGGAAGCCGTAGACAGGGTACGCAGCCGCGACAACTACATCGACAACATGAAAAGCGTTGTCGAAAACATCTGTTTTTCGCGCATTCACGGCGACAAGCAGATAGACAAACGCGGGGTGGACAGACTGCGCGCCGCGCACATCATTGCCAACAACCTGGAACGGCTGGCCGACCATGCCGTGAACATAGCGGTGCAGACCCAGTATCTTACCGATCCTGGCTTCATCACCCGCTACGACTACCAACCCTTTTTCGACGAAATCTTCACCGCGCTGGACAAGATATTAGCTTCCCTGTTCAAGCAGGACATGTCCCTGGCATTTAAAATATGCATGAGCGAACACGCCCTGGACAAACTGTACAAGGCCCAGTTCGACCGCATCCAGCATGAGCTGCGCGCGGGCGTGGAAACCGGGAACCTGGTCACCACCCTGTTCATCTTCCGCTATCTGGAACGCATCGGCGACGCCCTGCTCAACATCGGAGAAGCCGTCATCTTCTTCATCCTGGGCGAGAAGTTCAAGATTCGCCAGTACAATGCCCTGCGCGACACCCTGGCCGCCGCAGGCAAGGAAGTGCCCATCAGCGACGTGGAATTCCACTCCATCTGGGGGACGCGTTCCGGCTGCCGCATCGGCAAGGTCAAGGCCTCGGAAAACGAAAAGGACGACGGCGAATCGCAGGGCGTCATCTTCAAGGAAGGCGAGCCCACCAAGCTGCTGCAGGAAAAGGCGAACATCGAACGCTGGCAGGAGATCATGCCCGGGCTTCCGCCCAAGGTGGTCGCCCTGCGCGAGGAAACCGACTCGGTTTCGCTGCTCATTGAATTTCTGGGCGGCTGTACCGTGCAGGACGTCATCCTGACCGCGGACGACGAAACCATCAAGAATACCCTTTTTCTGGTGGAAAACACGGTGCGCGACGTCTGGAACCAGACCCTGAAAAACAAACCGGTGAACGGCAGGTTCATCCCCCAGGCCGAATCCAGGCTGGGAGACGTCTTCCGGCTCTACCCCGAGTTCAACAATCCGGTCATGTGCATCGGCAAAGCCACAATCCCCCCGCTCAAGGGGCTGCTGGGCGAAGCACACCGCATCTGCGACGAACTTTCCGCGCCTTTTTCCGTATTCATCCACGGCGATTTCAACATCAACAACATTGTTTACGACCACCAGGAGCAACGCATCCACTACATAGACCTGCACCGCTCGTGCGACACGGACTATGTGCAGGATGTTTCCGTTTTTCTGGTATCCAACTTCCGCCTTCCCATCTTCGATGCCCAGGGAAGAAGCAGAATAGAACTGGCCATGAAGGAAATGCTGCGGTTTGCCACGGAATTCGCCCAAAAACACAACGACACCACCTTTCAGGCGCGCCTGTGTCTGGGCCTTATCCGCTCGTTCCTGACCTCCACGCGCTTTGAGCTCAACCGCGCGTTCGCCTGGAGCATGTATATGCGCGCCGTCTACCTGCTGCGCAAAATCGTAGCGCACAGCGGCAAATGGGAGGACTTCCAGCTGCCGGTAAAAGCCCTTGGATACTACTAGCGTCGTGGCCGTTCCATTTGGGCCGTTAATGAATGCGGCCTGAACGAACCTGAAAAACGCGAGAGTAAAGCCGTTTGATGCGGCGCAGGCAGGAAACCACGGGTGTTTCCCCTTTTCCATAGCGTCGTCACAGGAAACCTAGTCACAGGAAAATTCGACATGAAAAAAATAGCCGTTGTCGGCATTCCCGGAGGCTGGTCCACCGAACGCCTCGCAGATGCGGTGGAAGCCAGGACCGGAGAACGGATTCTCGTAGATATGGCCGGTGTCCGCATGAACCTGGAGGACAACACGGTCTGGTACGAAGACCTGGACATGACCAAGCTGGACGGGGTCATCGTCAAGAAGATCGCCCCTTCCTACTCCCCCAACGTGTTGGACAGACTGGAAATGCTGCGCATGGTGGAACAGAAAGGCGTGCCGGTCTTTTCCAAGGCCACAAGCATCATGCGGCTTATCGACAGATTGAGCTGCACGGTGGGCCTGCGCCTGGGCGGCATCCCCATGCCCCCCACCACCATAACCGAGGATGTGGAAGAGGCCATGATGGCGGTGGAGGAATACCAACGCACCGTGTTCAAGCCCCTGTTCAGCTCCAAGGCCCGCGGGATGACGGTTATCGAGCCGGGCAACGAGCTGCGTGAGCACGTCGAGGACTTTCAGAACGGCGGCAACCAGGTGATGTACATCCAGAAGATGGTGGAAAACCCGGGCATGGACCTGGGCGTCACCTTTCTGGGCGGCGAATACGTTGCCACCTACGCCCGCAAGGGCAGCGGCAAAAGCTGGGACAACACCACCCGCACAGGCGGAAAATACGTGGCCCAGACCCCGTCGCAGGAAATCATCGACCTGGCGCACAAGGCCCAGGCCCTGTTCGACATGGCCTTTACCTGCGTGGACGTGGTTGAAACGCCCGACGGCCCGCAGATTTACGAAGTGTCGGCATTCGGCGGTTTCCGCGGTCTGCTCGACGCCAACGGCATCAACGCGGCCGACCTCTACGCCACCTACGTACTGGAGCACCTGTAATGACGCCTTCCTACCTTCCCGGCTCCGTTACGAACTATGCGGCCGAGTATCTGAAAAAGTATCCCGTGTCCGCCCGTATGGGACTGCGTTTCGGAGACGCGCGCATCGACGTGCACTCCAATTCGTCGGAACTCATCGACAAGCTCCGCAACTATTATCGCGATTTTCTGGACGAGGACGGCAAGGCCGACATTGAAGTGACCGCCCTGGAATGCCCCATCGTGAACAACGGCCTGGAATACACCATCAAGCAGCCCGATCCCGGCAAGACGCGCATCAAGGAAGAATTTGCCGATTTCCGGGACGGACGCGTGGTGCGCAAGCGCCTCACCGACATGGTCTTCATGTTCGGCGACAACATGCAGCTGGCCCTTGGCCCCTGCATTGAAAACGACAACCAGGTCGTCAACTTCATCAACAACCGCTTCATCGAGCGGCTCATCAAGCGGGGCTGCATGCTCTACCACGCCTCGGGCGTGGCCGTGGGCGAGTACGGCCTGACCATGGCCGGATTTGCGGGCATGGGAAAATCCACCCTGGCCCTGCACATCATGAAACACGGCACAGACTTCATTTCCAACGACCGCATGATGGTGGAGCGCACGGACGAGGGGCTCATCATGCACGGCCTGCCCAAGATGCCCAGGGTCAACCCCGGCACGGTCATCTACAACAGCGCGCTCAACCCGGTCATTCCCGAAGACGAACGCAAGCGCTTCGAGGCCATGCCCCAGAGCGAATTGTGGGACCTGGAATACAAATACGACGCCTTCATCGACGAATGCTTCGGACCGGGCAAGTTCCGCATCAAATGCAAGATGGCCGCCCTGGTGCTGCTCAACTGGAAACGCACCAACGACCCGCTGGTGGTGAGCCGCATCAACATAGCCGAACGCCCGGAACTGATGCCCGCCTTTATGAAGGACCTCGGCCTGTTCTTCGATTGGGACGATGCCAGCCGGGCCCGTGATTTTTCCCGCCAGGCCTATCTGGACATGCTGGGCGACTGCCCGGTGGTGGAACTCTCCGGCGGCGTGCATTTTGAAGAAGCGGCCCAGGCCTGCGTGGACCTGCTCAAGGAACTTTCCAAGTAGATTCGCCGGGGCATATCTTCCCAGCTCTGCTTTGCAACGGCAGGCAAGGCAATCGAACCGCCGCGCGGTGCAGCTGCCCGGCGGTTGATTCGTTGCCTGCCAACGGAAAACGTAGATCCACGCTGTACTTGTGTGCTGTCCGCAAAATACGCAGAGACATACTTTAATGATGCGGATTTCACGGACGCGACACTAGCCTCCATTTCGGCAAACTGGTACAAAACGCCATGTTCTCGGACAAACCATACACATTGGACCGCGTGGTGCGGCTGGCCCTGGCCGGAGGCCTGGTCTACTTTGTGGTCCGGCTGCTCGGGTATCTGTCCGACGTACTGCTTCCCTTTTTCCTGGCCATGCTTCTGGCCTATCTCATGAATCCCCTGGTCACGGCGCTGCAACGCCGCCTGAAGAGCCGCCCCTGGGCCGTTCTGGTCAGCCTGGTCCTTACAGGCGTGGTGGCGGCGGCGGCCATCTTTCTTGTCGCGCCGCTCATGGCCCAGGAATTCAGCCAGTCCGCGCGCATCATTTCCGACCTGATGAACAATTCCGCGGTGGCGGACAAGGTGGCGCAAGTTCTGCCCAATGATCTATGGAAGGAAATCCGTACCTTTCTGGGCAGTACAGACGTGCGCAACTTCCTGCACAGCGGGCAGGCACTGGGCATGGTCAAAGAAGTGCTGCGCAAGCTGCTGCCCGGCATGTGGGGCGTGCTTTCGGGCACGGCTTCCCTGCTGGCCGGTATTGCAGGACTTCTGGTCATTGTTCTGTATCTTGTTTTTCTGCTGCTGGAATTCGACAAGCTCTCCACAAACTGGATGAACTATCTGCCGGACTCCATGCGCGAACCGGCCGAGGAATTCCTCGACGAATTTCTGGCCGCCATGAACAACTACTTCCGGGCGCAGAGCGTCATTGCCGCCTCGGTAGGCGTACTTTTCGCCATCGGGTTCAGCCTCATCGGCCTGCCCATGGCCATTCTTCTGGGCCTCATGCTCGGGCTCATGAACATGGTGCCCTATCTGCAGCTGCTGGGCATTCCCCCGGCCTTTTTCCTGGCCCTGCTGCATGCCGTGGACACCGGCGGCTCCGTCTGGACCGCCATGGGGCTGACCGCCCTGGTCTTTGGCGTTGTCCAGGTCATACAGGACGCCGTGCTCACTCCGCGCATCATGGGCGGCGTTACCGGCCTTTCCCCGGCCATCATCCTGCTCTCCCTTTCCGTATGGGGCAAAATACTGGGCTTCCTCGGCCTCATCATCGCCATTCCAGCCACCTGCCTGGTACTGGCCTATTACCGCCGTATCATGCTGAGCAAGCAGAACTGAAGGCTCTTCGAGCCTCAGGCTGCTGACAAAGACACGATAGCGTCGTTGCCTCAAAAAACTCAAACCCTCGCGTATCAGGAAATACGCGTCAGCCTTGAGTTTTTCTTACGCCTCGCTCTCGCACCTTTTTGAGCAGCCTGAAAGATTTAACTTTGTAATCAGCCTGAGGCTCGAAGAGCCCCCTTATATGGGCGTTCAGGGCTGAACGAGCCTAAATAGCTAGTAAAAGGCAACGCCCTCTTTGCATTACATCTTAATTTTCTATACAGTGGACATAGCCTTGTGAAATAAATTCAAGGCGCTCTACGCCAGCCGGTCCTTTTTCGTAAACCCTCCCCCCACCCAGGAGTTACGACATGTTTAAAAAATTTTTTCTGGCAATGGCGGTTCTTGGTGCCATGCTTCTCTCTGCCCCGCCTGCATACTGCTCTTCGGACCCGGGCATCCAGATCTACAACTACACCATACGTAATAATTCCGACTATATGCTAAGCCTGGATAGAGAAAAGGGAGGCTACAAAACCAAGATTCTCAGAGCCTACCCTAGAGAATCCTCCTCCACCCAAGACACCAGAGAACCTGGTACAATCTACATCAACCTGCGAAAAAAACTCAATTCCAGCAATGAACAGGTCATTTGCACCAAAAAATGGCCGTCCAAAAAAAAATCTGTCCATATCGTAGTAAGTAGTGAATTTAGCTGCACTTTTGAGTTTTCAGACTAGCCCCCCCCGCCCGGTACAGCCATGTATCGGGCGGAACCCCGCAGACCCAACACACGTATTTCAGTTCCTTTTCCGCCCCCAAGCCGGGAACACTTGTCCGCAGCCAACTCCGGCCATCATTGCCCTTTCCGTACGGGGCAAGCTTTCGGCCTTCCCTCCTTGGCAGAGGCGTGGCCCTGCCACCCCCGCCAGCCGCCTTGCTCCCGGCCTCTTATCACCGCCTCATGCCGAACGGGCAGAATGGGGCTTTTGCCCGCGCGCTTTTCCGGCCCATGCCGTCATCTTCGGCACAACACATTTTTTTCTGCGGTATAATACATGGAAAAACGGCAAGTTGCCCATGTTTCCCTTTTCCCCGCCTCCCGGATTCCCGAAAAAAGAAAACATTCCCCCCGAGTGGACGGGGTTCCACGAAAAAATGCCCTGGCCTATACTCTTAGCTCAATTCAGTTTTCCATAACCTTGAGCTGACAGAAGGCGCTTACTGCCCGCCCACACCAACGAAAGGAATGTACGCATGGAAACAGCCACTTCTCGCGCCCTCGCACAGACCGCCCCGCCTCTTTCAGACCGGGTCCGGGGCAGGAGGAGACTGTCGCGCACATCCGAGGCCAACGTCCGGGGGCAGGCCAATCCGCCTGCCACATTCCACAAGGCGTTGCAGACCGTGTGGACCATCCAGTCTCTTTTTCTACAGAAAGAAAACCTGTGCAGACCCCGGCTGGGCCGCTCCGGCAGGGGCATGCCCGCCTGCCGCTTTGACGACGCACACATACGCATGATGCCCCGCAAGGGCTTCGGCTCCCACATCGGCTTCGAGGAAACGCAAGACGACGACCAGAAGGGCCCTGTCGTGCCCAAAAAATCCGGGCGCATCCAGCAACGGACCACGGGCGGAATCCTCCAACGGCCCGTTGCCAACGTACTGACCAGCCGCAGGTTTCTCCCATCCCACGGCAGCCAAGACGGAAGCCAAGACGGAAGCCAAGTCGGCCTGGATATCCCGGATACCGGCGGTCTCGAACACTTTGCCACATACGAAGCGCTCGAGGCCGCCGTTACAGGGGCGGTTCGGACAGAAGCCCACGGCGCACAAGCCGACGCGTTTTTCATTGAACCGTGCAAGGAAATACAAAACAAACCATCAGCAGAACATCTTTGAACCAACCTATCCCTCCATCCGCAAATCCGGAGGTCATCCCCCGAACAGACCTCCGGACCTGCCTGCGGAAAGTCTCCCGAGTCCCCCGTAACAGGCTCGGGAGACAATCGCAGGCGCGGCGCATCCCCTGCCAACTCTTTTCCGCCACAAAAAAACCGGACCAAAACCGTTAGTAAACGATTTCGATCCGGCCCCATGTCGTGCCGATATCATGCCCCATGTCGTGCCGACATCATGCTCTATGTCGTGCCGACATCATGCTCTATGTCGTGCCCATTGCCTTCGGTTCATTATGAATGCCCTCGATCAACGCGACACGTGCCGCCGAACATGGCGGGCATAGCCCGCCATGCGCCGTCAAAAGCGGCTTCAGCAGTCCTCCGCAAAATACATACACCTTGCGGAATCCATAAGGGATGAGAGAGGGCGGCTTTCGCCGCCTGTCAGGCTGGAAGAACGCATGTACCGAGAGGTGGTTCTCAGTGCTCCAGCATGATGTTGAGAATTTCCAGGTCGGTCTGGCGCATGCCGCAACGGGCCATCTGCCCCACGCTTTGGATCGTCGCCTCCACGTTATTCTTGACCAGACCTTCGCCGGGCAGAAATTCCAGGCCGCCCTTTTCCAGCTCGTAGGCCCGAAAAGCGGCTTCCAGGGCAACGGAAATCTTGGCTGCACAGGAAGGCTTGGCCCCGTCGCAGACCATTCCGCCGATGGTGCAGATGCTGTTGGTGATGATTCCGGCAAGGACGTCGAGACCGTCGCCGTTCATGTAGGCGATCCCGCACACGGCGGCCGTGGCCGCGCAAACCGTGCCGCAATAGGCGGACAGATCGCCGATGTACTGCTTCTGGTGGATGGCGATAAGGTCGGCCAGGGCCAGGGCCCGCAGCGCTTTTTCCTCGGGAACGTCATAGGCCTCGGCATACACGGCAATGGGCAGAGAGATGGTCATGCCCTGGTTGCCACTGCCCGAATTGATGACCACGGGCAGGGGGCAGCCGCTCATCCGGGCGTCCGAACCAGCGGCGGCAGCCGCTATGGCGCGCCTTTTCACGCTGTCCATGTCCGCGCAGGTGGCCAGCATGGTTCTTCCCACGTTGACGCCCCATTTTTCCTGCAGCCCTTTTTCGGAAATGGCCCGATTGTAGGTGAGCTGCCGCTGCAAAATGTCCCGCACATCGTCCAGGTCCGCCTCGTCGGCAAACTGCACGATCGATTCAAGGGTGAGCAGTTTCAGGGTTGCATCGGATTCTTCCCCGCACGCTTCGGACGTCTCTTCCGTAGTCTGCGCCGCGTACAGAACCTGCCCGTCCTTTTCCATCCGCGTGATATTGGTGTGCTTGGTCTGGATTTCCACGGTGGCCTGGTGTTCCCCGGCCCGCACACTGACGATGATGAACAGGTTGTCCACGTTCTCAATCAGCTTGCAGGTGCAAAAATCCTTTTGGGCCAGCAGCTCGTTGGTCCGGGCTATCTCCTTTTCTCCCACCGGTTCCAGAACCTGCAGCCCCTTGTCGGCATCACCGCCGACCGCGCCCAGAACAGCGGCCACGTCAATGCCCTTGAGGCCGCCGGAGTTGGGCACCGTGACACCCATGGCGTTCTTGATCATGTTGCCGCTCAATTCCACAACCATGGACTCGGGAAACGCCCCGAGAACCTCCACGGCCTTGGCCGCGCAATAGGCGATGGCAATGGGCTCGGTACATCCCGTGGCCGGAACCAGTTCGTCTTGCAGCAGCCGGACAAAAGCCTCGTTTCTCTGCTTATTCACCAATATTCTCCTGAAGATCCAACACGTATTGCACATAGAAGGCGGCACCGGCCGACATGCCGTCCTCGTCCAGATCAAACCGCTCGTGGTGCAGCGAATAGACACAGTCCTTGGCCTCGTTTCTGCAGCCCACAAACGCGTAAAGTCCCGGTATCTTATTCATATAATGTGCGAAGTCCTCACCGCCCGGTGTGCCGGGCATGCTCACGAGTCCTTCTTCGCCCAGGATCTTGCGCACGGACTGCTCGGCGATCCTGCTGCACTCGGCATTGTTGATCGTGGCGGGAACGCCCATGGAATATTCAAATTCGTAGTCCGCCCTGTAGGCCCGGACCGTGTTGGCGATGACGCGCTCGATCATGGTCGGAAGCTGTTCGCGCAGCTCCGGATTGAAGGTCCGGACCGTGCCTGTAAGGTCGGCGGTCTGGTCGAAAATATTGGAGAGCCTGCCCGAATGGAAGGTGCACACGCTCACCACAACGGTTTCGCGGGGATCGATCTCCCGGCTGGCAAGGCTTTGCAGGGCGTCCACCACCTTGGCTCCCACATAGATGGGGTCCACCACGTGGTGCGGCATTGCGCCGTGGCCGCTCTTTCCGATGATCTTGATCTTCATGGTATCCGAGGAGGTGTACCTCGGCCCGGCATCCACCGAAATGGTGCCGTGTTCCAGAAAGGGGAAAATATGCATGCCGCAGATTCTGTCCACGTCGTCCAGTTCCCCGGATTCCAACATGGCCAGGGCGCCGCTTACGACTTCTTCCGCAGGCTGAAAAATGAATTTGACTGTACAATTCAGCAGGTGGCGGTTTTCCGAAAGCACCTTGGCCGCCGTCAGCAGCATGGCGGTATGGGCGTCGTGGCCGCAGGCGTGCATGACGCCTTCGTTTTCCGACTTGAATTCCAGATCCTTGATTTCCTGGATCGGCAGCGCGTCGATATCGCAGCGCAGCCCGATGACGGGCGCGGCGGAATTGCCCTTGAGCGTGGCAATGGTCCCCGTACCGGCAACCTCCGTGTACGGAATGTCCATTTTGGACAGTTCCGCGCGGATTTTTTCGGCCGTATTGAATTCCTTCCAACTCAATTCAGGATGGCTGTGAAAATGACGCCGCATTGCAACGGTATACCCAGCCTGTTCCCGAATCTTTTCCATTACATTCATTATGCCCCCAACTACTTGAAAACATACTATTATCATTGTGCCTGGATTTTCCCGGCTCAATGAATTTGTCCGGGCAGGCGATAACTTTTCCTGCCCGGACAATCCAAACGCTTTGACCAAATCCTAAGATTTAGAACGGACCGTATCCAACCTCGCAGGCAAAATACAAGAATCCGCAGGCCACAAGAAAGGAAACGACGTGGAACGGAATGATGAACTTGTACCACTTCCTCAGGGGAACACGGGCCAGTCCCAGATAGATGAGCAGGGTGCCGTTTGTGAACCACAGCGAGTTGGAAATGCCATCGCCGAACTGGTAGGCCAGGATGATGGTCTGCCGGGTGATGTGCAGCATGTCGGCCAGGGGAACCAGCACGGGCATCACGGTCATTGCCTGTCCGCTCCCGGAGGGAATGAAGGCGTTGACGAACATGTTGATGATGTAGATGCCCACGGTCGTGAAGAAGGGGGACACCGTCTGCAGCATGCCCGAAAGCCAGTTGATGATGGGGTCGACCATGCCGCCGGTGGTCAGAACCCACTGGATGGCACGGGCCACGCCGATGATCAGTGCGCCGGGAAAGGCCGCCCTGGCACCTGCAATCATGGCGTCCGTAATGGCATGGTTGTCCATGCGGTTCAGGACGCCGACAAGCAGCCCGCCAAACAGAAAAATAGCACTCATGTGGTGCAGGCCCCAGCCTTTTTGCAGCAGCCCGTAAACCGCCACGAAAAAGGACATGCCGAAAATGATCAGGGACAGCACCTGCACCTTGTTCAGGTGCCGATCCGTGATTGCGGAAAAATCACGGCGCAGGCTGGAATCGTCAATGTCCTTGACCAGGCTGAGTTCGGGATTGGCCTTGACCTTTCTGGCATAGTACAAAATGTACGCCATGCTGAGCACGGTATACGTGCCCAGTGCCGTCAGGCGCAGTGCAGAGCCGGAGAACATGGGCAGCTGGGCGATCTGATGGGAAAGACCGACCGTGTAGATGTTGAACGGAGCCACGGCAAAGCACATCAGACACATGAAGCCGGATACCGCCATGCCGACAAGCGCGTCATAGCCCAAAGCCAGACATAGCGAGATGATGATTGGCACAAAGGGGATGACCTGCTCGCTCCAGCCCAATATACCGCCAAGAAAAGCGAAAAGAAGCATGATGCAGATAAGGACCGTCTGGCTGCCCACCTTTTCCGAGATGGAGGAAATTTTGAGCATGGCTTTGTCGATGGAACCGGTCCTGTTGTAGACCTCCACCACGCCGCCGATGATCAGCACCAGGAACATCATGCCCGCAGCACCCTGCAGCCCGTTGGGAATGGAGAGAAAGACGTCCAGGAAGGAGACAGGCGTTCTTTCCACCGAATGATAGCTGTTTGCCACAACGACCATTCTTCCGTTCAGATCCGTTCTGTCGTATGCCCCGGGAGTAACAAAATATGAAAGAACAGCACAAAAAACGATTACGGAGAACAAGACAAGAAACGGGTTAAGGATCTTCCCTTCTTTTTTTCTTGTGTTATCCGTCAGCACTTCTGAACCAACCGCCATAGTTCCTCTCCTTTTAAAAAACGCTACAGAATAATATCTTTATATCTCAACCAATAACTCTTCTAAAAATTAAGAATAATGTTCTTTATCAGCTTGCTTGCCTGCTGCATTTCTTCAAACTCGATACGCTCCCGCACGCTATGGGAATTATAGATATTTATTCCCAATGGTACGGTTTTTATGCCAATGTTGTTTATACATGTGGCATCAAGGCAGCCGAACGATCTTGCGCGCTTAAGTGTAAGTCCGGAGTTTTTGTAAATTTCTTCAAGACGTTCAAATACATCCGTATGTACGCCAAAATCCGCAGCTGGGATGATATTTGTTTCTTTCATCTTGAAGGTGCATCCGGTTTTTTCGGAAACACTTTCCGCTAAGGATCGGACACGATGGATTGAAGCCTGCATCTCACCTTCGTTAAAGGCGCGTATCTCAAGGTCAAAACGTGCGTATTGGGGAATGATGTTCGTCTTTGACAACGAAACAAAGTCACTCACGTTGATACTCAGGCTGTCGCTGATCCTTCCCAGATCTATCTGATGCACAATATCCACAGCGGCTTTAAGGGCATTGGCGCTGTCTTCGTAGCCAGTGATGACGTGGGACGAACGTCCGAAGAGTTCGATGTTGAAGCAGGTACGGCAAGGTGTGTGGGTCAGCGCCTCTCCCAGAACGAAATGGTCGATGACCAGCGCCTCTTCGCTTTCGATATGGGAATAGTCGGCATAGAACGAGCCTTCCAGCCCTACTTCCTGGCAGACGGTGAACAGCATCTCCACAGGACGGTTGAGACCTTCCGCCTTCTGCAGGTTGGCAATGGCGTCCAGCACCAGGGCTATGGCCAGCTTGCCGTCGGCCCCCAGAATCGTATTGCCCTTGCTCTGTATGGTGCCGTTGTCCACGGCAACCTCGATGCCGTTGCCCGGGGCCACGGTGTCCAGGTGAAAAACGAACAAAAAGGGTTTTTTATCCGGGTTTCCTTGCACCTTGGCCAAAATGTTCCATCCGTTGGACCCAAGGCTGAGTCCGACTTCCTGGCGGTCGTGCCGGATGCCAAGTTCATCCAGCTCGTGTTCGATCAACTCGCAGAAATCCCGCTCGTTATGGCTTTCCGAGCCACACTGTACGTATTTGATGAAGCGATTCAGCAGAGTATCCATACCTCCTCCATATAAAATCCAACCATGAAACATTTCTGAGTGAATGTAGCCAGACAATCCTGGAAAAACTATTGGCAAAACAACGGAAAAGACCCCTTGTATTTGTGCTGATTCACAAATACAAGGGGCATCATTGCAACTGCTTTGTTCACTTGATATAAATTGGAGAGTTGCAGGAGCACCCAATGCTGGACCAACAACTCATCAATGAAATCAAAGCAGCACTCGACTCGACGGCTCCCGTCCTGTTCTCCATCTGCGACACCTCCGGCAGGGTCGTGGCCTCCAACGACATCAGCGAAGTCGGCGCCATGAACCTCGACGCCATCACTGCCATCAACGAAGACCGCAAAGTTCTTCCCCTGTCCAACAGCACGGCCCGCGAATATGCCGTGCCCCTGCGCCACAACAGACGATTTATAGGTGCGCTCGTTGTCCGGGGAAGCCAGGCGGAGATGGCAATAGACCTGCTCCGGACGGTCATCGAACTGCTGTACGCGGAAAAGCTCCGGACCAAAGACCAGCTTCAACAGGCGCAGTTCAGGGAAAAATTCCAACAGGTCTGGATTCAGCGCCAGGACGGCTATGACAGGGATTTCATTGAACAGGGCAAGCGGCTGGACATCGACATCACCCGAAACCACCAGGTGCTGGTCATCGACGAGCCCGGAGGGGCCAACACACATGCCCACGCCTCCCAACGCCTGATCGACGCCAACGACTTCCTCCTTACCGACGTTACCCGCTTCACCTGCGTCATCCTGCGGGAAAACAACCTGCTGCAGCAGAAAATTCACCGCATCCTGGCCCTGCACAGGGAGTGCAAGGTCGCCATCGGCTCCCTGAACAACCATCTGCACACCTCCTACACCGAGGCGGTGCAGAGCCTGAAGATAGGGAAATCCCTCTTCCCCGGGCAGCAATGCTACCGCTACGAACAATTGGAGCTGGCCATCTGCATTGCCGATGCAGGCATAAAACGTCAGCTGGGCCGGACCTTTGCCGTCCTGGTAAACGAAGGCCACACGGCACGGCTGGCCCAGACAGCCATCGCCTACATGCAGCACAACGGCAATATCCCGGAGGTCTGCGAAGCCCTGCACATCCACCGCAACAGCATCCAGTACAGGCTGGGCAAAATAAGGGAACTGTGCGGGCGGGACCTGAAAAACTCCTACGACCTGCTGCATGTGTATGCCTCCTACATTTCCTATCTTCTCGAACACGGCCCCATCGACTGAACAACCGGGCGAATGCCTTCCCTTCAACAACAAGGAAACCTCAATGAATGTATTGGTGGCTATGGATTCGTTCAAAGGCTCGCTCTCGACAAACGAACTGGCCGACGCGGTTGCCGCGGGAATTTTGGGCGCAGTGCCCGATGCCCGAGTGGTAAAAACCCCCATTGCCGACGGTGGCGAGGGATTTTGCGACACCCTGCTGGAAGGTCTGGGCGGACGCCGGGTGACGCTCCGGGTGAAGGGCCCGCTGTTCGAGCCCATATCCGCATCCTACGGCATCCTGGAAAACGGCGCCGCCATCATGGAGATGGCCTCGGTCGCAGGGCTGCCCCTGGTTCCGGAACACCTGAGAAACCCTCTGGAAACAACCACCTTCGGGCTGGGGGAAATGATCAGGGACGCCATGGATAAGGGCTGCCGGGAGTTCATCATCGGCCTTGGCGGCAGCGCCACCAACGACGGCGGCATGGGCATGGCCGCGGCCCTTGGATACGATTTTCTGGATAGCGACGGAAACGCCCTGGAGCCGGTTGGCCGGTCCCTCGGCCATATAGCAGCCATACGCGCGGACAACGTGGTCAAAGGAATTGATACATGCCGCTTTCTGGCAGCCTGCGACGTGGAAAACCCGTTGTGCGGCCCCAACGGAGCGGCTCATGTCTACGGGCCGCAAAAAGGGGCCGGTCCCGAGGCAGTGCGGCAGCTGGACCAGGGCCTGCAAAACCTGGCACGGGTGATTGCCAGGGACCTGGGCAAATCCGTTGACGGCCTCGCCGGTGCCGGAGCCGCCGGAGGTCTGGGAGGAGGGCTTTCCGCCTTTCTGCCTGCCGAGTTGCGCCCCGGAGTGGACATCATCTTTGAACAGCTGGGCATGGAAGAGCTGATCAATGCCGCCGACCTGGTATTTACCGGCGAGGGCAGGTTGGATTTTCAAAGCGTCATGGGCAAGGCCCCTCTGGGCATTGCCAAGCTGGCTGCCCGCAGAAACACTCCGGTCATCGCCCTGGCAGGAAGCGTGGCCGACGATGCGGACAAGGCCAATGCCCACGGAGTAACCGCCATGTTTTCCGTTATGGACGGCCCCATGGCGCTGCGCGAAGCCATGGAAAAGGGAAAGGCCGGCCACCTTGTTTCCAAGACGGTCCGTCAGATCATGGGTTTGGTGTCCCGGCTGACAGCCACGGCAGGCACCACCGGTTCCTGAGAACTTTTCCCCTGTGCATCATGCAGCCCCGGAAGACGAATCCGGGGCTGCATGGCAAGCAGAAGCTTCCGCCCCCTATCCGCCCCTATCCACCCCGCTCTTCCCATTTCCGTTCCCAAGAATCCCCTTCGGCCGGCGGCAATGCGTATGCACGGCCGTTTGGCAATATTACTGACTATTTCGCTTTTTTCTTTATTTCGTAAACAACTCTATGGTAACTGTTTGAACATTCGCGCTTGGAACCGCCAAAGGATGGAACCAAAGACGAATACCGCAGCTGCGCGGAGTACCTTGTGTCCGCACTTCGCCGGGTGCGAGGCAGCTCTTGCGCAAACATGTTTTTTGCATCACGCTGACACCACCCGGACCTTTACAAGGGGTCTGGTTCTTCCGGCCGAACGGCCAGAATTGCAACCCTCTCCAGGGAGCCTTCCATGGAACGCTATCTCTGCATACACGGACATTTCTACCAGCCCCCCCGCGAGGACCCCTGGCTGGACAAGATTCTTCCCGAAGGTTCAGCCGCCCCGTTCCGCCACTGGAACGAACGCATCTGCCGCGAATCCTACGCTCCCATGGGATGGGCACGGCGTCTGGACGGGCAGGGACGCATCTGCAACATCGTCAACTGCTTCGAATGGACCAGCTTCAACTTCGGCCCCACCCTGATGCGCTGGTTGGAACGGGCCGACCCGGACGTTTACGAACGCATCCTTCAGGCCGACAGGCGCAGCGTACGCCGTTTGGGACACGGCAACGCCATGGCCCAGGTCTGCCACCATGCCATCATGCCGCTGGCCTCGGAGCTGGACAAACACCTTGAAGTGCAATGGGGCATTGCCGACTTTGAAAAACGCTTCAACCGTTTTCCCGAGGGCATGTGGCTGGCCGAAGCCGCCGTGGATACGCCCACCCTGGAAGTGCTGGCCGAAGCGGGCATCAAGTTCACCCTGCTGGCTCCCCGCCAGGTCCAATCGGTCGCCCCGCTGGGCAGCGAGGAGTGGCGCGACGTCAACGAATGGGAAGTGGATATCAGCCGCCCCTATCAGGTGGAACTGCCTTCGGGCCGCACTATTGCCGTCTTTTTCTACAACGGTGGACTGAGCCAGGCCGTGGCCTTCGAACGTCTGCTCGATCATGGGGACAACTTCTGGAACAAGGTCAACTCCTCGTGCGGCCCAGGCATCACCGCTCTGGCAACGGACGGGGAAACCTACGGTCATCATTTCAAGTTTGGCGAAATGGCCCTGGCCTACGTGCTGGAGCAGGCCAACCGAAAGGACAACTACCTGCACGTCACCAACTTCGCCGCATTTCTGGAAAAATTCCCTCCACTCATGAAGGTACGGCTGCACGAGCCTTCCTCGTGGAGCTGCGTGCACGGCGTGGAGCGCTGGCGCTCGGACTGCGGCTGCTCCAGTGGCGGCCATCCGGAGTGGAACCAGGCGTGGCGCGCCCCTCTGCGCGAAGCCCTGGACCTGCTCAAAAACAAGGTGGACGCCCATTTCTTTGATAGAGGAAGGGAAGTGTTTACCAATCCGGAAACCGCACTTACCCACTACGGGCGCGTCTATTGCGGCGCGGAAAATACCGACGACTTCGAGAAACATAATTTCAAGCCCCGGCTTGCCGCCGACAAAAAAGAAGCAGGCTGGAAGCTTCTGGCCATGCAGAACTGGGCCTTGTCCTCCTTTGCCAGCTGCGCCTGGTTTTTCGACGACCTGGCCCGCATAGAACCGCTCAACGCCATGACCTATGCCCTGCGTTCCCTGCAGCTGGCCCGGGAAACCGGCATCGAGGACTTTGAACAGCAGATTGTGGACATCCTGGCCCGGGCGTATTCCAACCAGCCCAACGAGGGCAACGGCTCCGGCCTGTGGCAGCGGCGCATCTCCATGCGCAGCGAAACCCCGGAACATCTGGCTGCCCAGGGCGTACTGCGGCTGTGGGCGAAAAGAGAGCTGCCCGCCCCCGGAGAAACCGCCAGGGTGGAATGGCCGGGTGTGGCCCTCAACATCACCCTGGCTCCCCAGGGAAAAAGCAGTAATGTTTTTTCCGGCACCATGGAGGTGATGTGGCGGCTGCAGGCAGGGGTGGAACGCTACACCTGGACCACCAAACACGCCTTTGACGCGGACCCCTTTGGCGAAACCTTTTGCGTTACCCCGGAAGGCGGCGGCAAAGCCCAAACCACCTGCTGCTCGGGAGCCAACCTGCCCTGGAAGAAAAAACAGGCCCTGGTGCACACCTGGGTAACAAACGCCGAGGCAGTTCTGTGGAAGGAAAAGGTTGAACTGGGCCGGGTGGGCACCTTCATGTTTCTGCCCTGGCAGGACTACCAGTATGCCCAGACTTCGGAAGAAATGTGGACCAGCCTGTACTCCGGGCTTATCTGGAACTATGTGCTGGGCGAGGAGCTGGGCGCGGAAGGCGAA
Source organism: Desulfovibrio sp. 7SRBS1 (assembly GCF_049723905.1). NCBI lineage: Bacteria > Pseudomonadati > Thermodesulfobacteriota > Desulfovibrionia > Desulfovibrionales > Desulfovibrionaceae > Desulfovibrio > Desulfovibrio sp. 7SRBS1. Next base: position 2,719,171 of record NZ_JBJKFD010000001.1, read on the forward strand.
GAGGATCTGACCAAATTCCTGGCCCAACGTTCCGGCATGCACCCCAGCCAGGTGGTGCTTTCCCGCCGTCTTTCCGAAGCCGCCTGCGCCATGGTGCACGAGGACAAACCTGCCGCGGCCCTCGGAATCATCAAACGCGCCGCCAAGGTGGGCCTCAAACTCAACCTGTGGGGAATTCAGAACGCGGCCTGGGATTTGGCCGGAGGAAGCCCCATATGGGAAGAACTGGAAGAACTTGTGGGCATGATCCGCACCTGCATGACGGATTAGCCAAAGAGCTGTTGTCGAACAACGGCAGCCCACGCGCCGCCTGATGCGGTAAACGGCCCACGCCGTAGGTTGTCGGCCATGCGGTGGGATGCAAACCATCCCGCCGAAACAGACATTGCAAACAAAGCCCCCGTTGCCCGCCTGGGATCGGGGGCTTTGTCGTATCCGAAACATATCCCCCGAACCTCTCCACAAGATGCTTTTATATAAGGACTATAGAGAGACTGCGCCCGGCAATGGTTTCCACAATTCCATACGAAACAGAACATGCGATTGCGTTGTTACGCTCCATGTTCTGCTCTTCAATTGTTTCAAAATGAAAATATGCTGACAATATTACACAAAAAGACAACAGTTGCAGAAAATTCGCTGAAGTTATATTTAGCAGGCAAAAGTTACACATAAACAACACATACAATAGACTGGAAATATTTTACCACAGAATACTATTTTTTATAAAAAAAAGATTGTCAAGAACAAAAGCCGTATGTTTTTTTACCTATGTACTCTCAAAAGAGGTAAAAATTTTACCTTTAATTTTTATATATGAGGGATCATGCATTTATTCAGAGAAAATAAAATTTCTTTCCCTCCACACTCCACTTCCAATACTCCCCCCAAGGTCTTCAGGAAGGAAATCATCATATCGTGTTTTTTGTTGTTTTTGTTGCTCCCTGTCTGCATGGCCGAGGCCTCACAAACACGGAAAGCCGCCCCCCAAGGAAAATACTCCGCAACACCCGCCTCTGTTCCAGCAGCAGATGTTCAATGCGAAAAGCAGCTTCTGCAAAAGCTGCACGGCATCATAGATCCGGAATTGAACGTCAACATCGTGGACCTCGGCCTCGTCCGTAAAATAACCTGCAGCAAGGCCGACAAAGTCAATACGGTAACCATCATCCTGACCACCCCTTTCTGCCCCTACATCAAGGGCATTGTTGCCGACATCAAAAAGGAATCCAAAAAAATCTCCCCCCATAGCAAGGCCACGGTCGTTGTAGATACCCGAACGCGCTGGAAACCGAGCATGATGTCTCCCAGTGCCTTGGAAAAAGTATGGGGAATAAAACAATGATAGTGCAGGCCCTTTCTCTGGGCTTTTCAGCCGGGCTGTACTGTATGGTCAAATGCGTGCCCACGCTGGCACCGCTGCTGCTGATTTCTCCGCAAAAAGGACTCAGGACCGGAGTGGGAATGGTTGGGGTCTTTCTGGCGGGGAGGCTCGTTACATACAGTCTGCTGGGCGCTCTGGCGGGGCTTGCCGGAAGTTATGGCGCCGAACTGCCGTACATGAACGCCGCTCTGGCGCTTTCGCAGGTGGTTCTGGGAGCCTTGCTGATGGTTCAGGCCTTTTACAGCTGCGCCCGAAAACACTGTCCGGGCAAACGCACGCTCTTCGGCACCAGAAGGACCGTGTTCTTCGCAGGCATTCTCAGCAGCGTCACGCTGTGCCCTCCCATCCTTCTCGCCTTCAGCGTGGCAATGGAACACGGAGGAGCATGGCAGGGGCTTTTATTCTTTGTTTTGTTTTTCCTGGCGACCTCCATCTACGTTCTTCCGGTTTCTCTGGCCGCACTCAAATTGAACAACCGCCTTATGTCCACCGTGTCCAGGATGGCATGCGCAGTAACTGGGTTGTACTTCGCGTATCAAGGCGTCTCTATATTTCTATCGGAGCACTATGTTGTGTACTAACAGGGAGATCTTATGAAATTTCAGGCGCGTATTACCGCTGGAAATGTCGCAATGCTGTGCATGTTTCTTGTTGTATCCATCTATGTTTTTTCGGTTCTGAAAGATTTTGAAAGAATCGACTCTGCACAGACAAAAACAGTTGATCTCATTCAGGCAACGGGACGCCTGGAGAGCATCATGCATGAGATGGAAGCCAGCGTCCGCAACTACATGCTGACCGGCAAGGAAGAATACCTTACTCCCTACAAAACGCTTCAGGAAGAGTTCAATTCCCAGACTCAAAAAGCCATTGGGATAGGAACCGCCATAGACATGGAGACCAGCCCGCTCACCAAGGCCCAAGCCCTGATGCAGGACTGGTACAAGCAGGAAGCCGAACCCTCCATCATGGACAGGAAACGCCTGGACATGACGCCTGCGGAGCGGGCCAAACAGGCTGGGAAAAGCGCATCGGTAAAGGTGGACCAGGTTTTGGACATCGGGTTCCTGCGCGAATTTCAGCGTCTTTTCACCAACATGTCTGGCATTGCCAACGTGGTGGTGGAAAAGGACGGCACTCCGGTCAAGCAGCAGTCCTTTGACGAATTCAGCAGTTTCTGTTTCGGCCTTATCCGTCCCACCAAGGAAGGCGCCGCCCGCTGCCAGAAGAACGACAGCCAGGGCGGAAAGCAGGCCATGGAAACCGGAAAGCCCAGCGTGTACACCTGCCATGCCGGGCTGGTGGATTTCGCTGTTCCCATCATTGTGGACGGGGTGCAGATAGGCTCCTGGCTGGGCGGGCAGGTACTGACGGAACAGCCGGACTTGGAACGCTTCCGGCAGATTGCCACCGAACTCAATATCGACCAGGCAGACATGTACGCGGCGGTTCAGCAAATTCCCGTACTCAAGCCGGAACATGTGCAGAGCGCGGCCGACTTTCTGCAACTTGTGGCCAACAGCCAATCCCAGGTGGGCAACACCAACCTCATGTGGGACAAGGTTATCGCCCGTCTGGACTCCGGCGTGGGACAGCAGATTCTGCAAAATGCCGGGCAGGAAATCGCCCTCTTTGTTACCTCGCTCAAGGAAGTGCGCATGCAGGACCAGGCAGACATGAGCGCCTCCCTGCGCAACCTGCGCATGCTGCTGTGGGTTGGGCTTGCCATCTTCCTCGGGGTGACCGTTCTGGTTCTGACCATCAACAAGAAGACCATCGGCACCCAGATAGGCGGCGACCCCAAGGCCATTGCCGAAATTGCCAACAGGATAGCGTCCGGCGACGACACCCTGCGCTTTGACGGTGAGGACAAGGCCCAGGGCATCTATCTGGCCATCATCAAGCTGCACCGCCAATTGCAGAAAACCTTTGCCGACATGAAGGCCGAACACGAAAACGCCAAGCAGCGCGCACAGGCCGCACAGGAAGCAAAGACCGAGGCGGACAATGCACGGCGCGAGGCGGAACAGGCCAAACGGGACGGCATGCTTGCCGCGGCAGACACGGTGGAGGACATTGTGCTGCGCGTTTCCTCGGCTGCGCAGGAATTGTCCAGACAGGTGGATGAAGCGGCCAAGGGCGCGGCCGCGCAGCAGGAACACGCCACGGGCACGGCAGTGGCAATGAATGAAATGAACGCCACGGTTGCGGAAGTGGCCCGCAACGCATCCGCCGCCGCCTCGGACGCAGAGAACGCCCGCGAAAAGGCGACCTCGGGCAACAACACCGTCATAGAGGTCGAATCCGTCATCAAGGCCATCAACACCCAGTTCGGCATTCAGGAACAGGAATTGAACGGATTGAGCGAGCAGGTCTCGGGCATTGAATCCATTATGAACGTCATCTCCGATATTGCGGACCAGACCAACCTGCTGGCCCTCAACGCAGCCATTGAAGCGGCCCGCGCAGGAGATGCCGGACGCGGCTTTGCCGTGGTGGCCGACGAAGTGCGCAAGCTGGCGGAAAAAACCATGCACGCCACATCGGAAGTAACCACCGCGGTGACCGCCATTACCGAGGCAACCGCCAAGAACGTCAACCACATGCACCTGACACGGCAGGAAGTGGAGAAATCCATTTCCATGGCAACCACGGCCAGAGAGGTTTTGCAGGACATCGTCTCCATTTCGGACCAAAACTTCTCCCAGGCGCAAAACATAGCCACGGCATCGGAACAGCAGGCCCAGAGCTCCGAGGAGATTTCCCAGTCCATAGAACTGGTGAATACCACCTCGCAGCAGACCGCGAGCGCCATGTCCGAGGCCACGCAGGCGGTGGCCGAACTTGCCAAACTGTCTGTGGAGCTTGAAAATCTGGTTGTGGAAATGAAATCGGCATAACAGCGGTGCGGGCCGGGTTCACCCCACGAATCCGGCCCGCCCGATTAAAATGCGGATGGTTTCAGCCTTGCCGGGCTCCATGCCGAATGCCAACTAGCCGCCAAAGGATGGATGCGCGGTGATTTTCCCCACGGGAGCCTCCACCCCGAAAGCAAGGGCCAGCACGTAGCAGGCAGGGACACCCTCGTAGATCAACCCTTCCGGGTGGACAAAACCGAACCGGCCATAAAAACGGGAATCGCCCACCAGAACGACGCCCTGCGCTCCCTGCTCGCGCATCTGCTCCAGCGCTTCCCGTACAAGGGCCGAGCCAATGCCCCGCCCCTGCAGCCGGGGCAGCACCCCCACCGGCCCCAACAGGTACCAGCCCTGGGCTGCTTCACCCACCTGGGCGGGCGACAGGGCAATATGCGCCACAGGACCGGCCTTTTCACCACTCTCGACCAACTCATTGCTCTCGATCAACTCGTCATTTTCTAGCGCATCACTTTCCACCACCAGGGAAAGGGACAAGGCCCCGGCAGCCCGCAAGCGGACCACGATGTCGGGCTCGCCCGGTTCGCTCCCCGGAGCATGTTGGGGATGATCCTTGAATGCCTGATAATGTATGGTGGAAATAGCGGAGATATCCGCTGGAATTTCATTTCTGATGCGCATCAAAAAGCTCCTTCGGCAGGCACCAGGCCAGCCGTGAAACAGGAAAAATGAGTAGTATGATTCGTGCTGGAGCCAGCAGGAAGAGTGGTTGCCAATTCGCCGACAACGGTGGAAACAACGCCCGCAGCAACACCTGCGTCGCCCCGGCATATAAATAGATTAGGCCAGCCCTGGCAAATAAATCAGGCCAGCCCCCGCACCACATACGAAGTCCGCTTCAGGACTTTGCGCACGTTGTGGACATGTTCCTCAATGCCGGCAAGATCCTCTTGCGCGCTGGCCTGCTCCAGGTCCATGGCTGCCAGGCGGAGGTCAATGGCCGAAACATTGCCAGCAGCCCCTTTAAGGGCATGGGCGTAATTGCGCAATCCATCAAAATCCGAGGCGTCCCGGAATTTCTGTACATCCTGGTCGAAACTCTCATAGTTGGCCACAAATTCCTTGAGGATATCGTAGTACAGTGGCCAGTTTCCGGCCAGACGTTCCATCCCGTCTTCCACGTCGAACCCATCCAGGCTTTTGGGAGGTTCCATCCGGGCGTCCCCTTCTTCGTTGCTTTCCGCCTCGTCCGGGGCATTCCCGGTTTCCTCGGGCACCTTTGGTTGGTCCATTATATCCAACGACGCCGCACGGCTGGAAACCTTTGGCGGAGTTGTTCCGCCAGCCAGGACACTTCCTGCTCCAACCAACTTCGGCCCGGCCGGTTCATTGGTTCCCGGTGCCAGCCCCAGAGAGTTGCGGATGGCCCGGAACAACTGCTCGGAATTGATGGGTTTGCTCACATAGTCGTTCATGCCCGCTTCAATGCAGGCCCTGCGGTCGTCCTCCATGGCATGGGCGGTCATGGCGATGATGGGAAGATCGGTCATATCCAGATCGTCGCGAATACGATGGGTGGCTGTAATGCCGTCCATGATGGGCATTTGCAGGTCCATGAGCACCACATCGAAATGTTCTTTCTTCAGCAGTTCAAGCGCTTCCCGGCCGTTGTCGGCCATGCGGGTGGTCATCCCGGCCATGCTCAGGATTTCTCCGGCCACACGCCGGTTTACGGCATTATCTTCCACCAACAGCACCGACACGCCATCCAACTGGCTCCGGTCGAACACGGTACCCAATTTCTCCTTTGCATCCTGTCCCGGCACGACCAGCCCGCCGGTTTCCATTACGGCCGCAAAAAGCACGGACTTGCGAAGCGGCTTTTTGACCAGTCCCCGCACACCCGCCTTGCGCAGCCCGGAAGGCTTCAGCTGGCTGCTGTAGGCGGTCATAAGCAGAACCGGGATATGCTTGTAGCGTGGGTCGTTGGTGATGCGCCTGCAGGCTTCCACGCCATCCACATTAGGCAGCCGCCAATCCATGAAAACCATTGAAAAACTGTTCTCCGGCTGCTCGTCCAGGGTTTGGAGCCCTTCTTCCGCGCTTGTCGCACCCACGACTTCCAGGCCGAAGCTTGAAAGCATGCGGGCAGCCACGCGCAGGCTGATGGAGTTGTCCTCCACCAGCAGGACCTTGGAACCAGCCAGAGGCGGCGGCAGGACCAGCTCGGCCTGGCTGGGAGGAGCTTTGGGGTCGAGGGGAAATTTCAGATTGAATGTAAAGGTGCTGCCCACTCCCGCCGTGCTCTCTACACCAATCTCGCCATCCATAAGGGTGACCAGCCTGCGGCAGATGGCCAGCCCCAGTCCGGTGCCTCCAAATCTGCGGGTGGTGGAGCCGTCGGCCTGGGTAAAGGCCTGAAACAGACTGCTCAACTTGTCTTCGGGGATGCCGATGCCGGAATCCTGGATGGAAAAGGTCAGTGGCACTATGTTGCCCACAGGACGCCCACCGCTCACTGCCAGGACGATTTCGCCCTTGGACGTGAACTTGAAGGCATTGGAAAGCAGATTGAGCAAGACCTGCCGCAGGCGCAGGGGGTCGCCGATAAGATGGTCGGGGACCTCCGGGCCGATATCCACGACAAAATCCAGCCCCAGACCGCCCGCACTCTCGGAATACATGTCCGTGGCTTCGTTGATCAGATCGTGCAGGGAAAAGGGAATCTGCTCCACGGCCATTTCCCCGGCCTCGATCTTGGAAAAGTCCAGAATATCGTTGAGCAGGCCAAGCAGCGAGGTGGCGGAGTTCTTGATGATTCCCACGAACTCGTCCTGGCGTTCATCCAGGCTGGTGCTGCGGAAAAGCTCCGCCACACCAAGGATGGCGTTCATGGGCGTGCGTATCTCGTGGCTGATGTTGGCCAGAAATTCACTTTTGGCCCGGTTGGCCTTCTCCGCCATGCGGCTGGCCTGGGCAAGCTCCTCGTTCACCGATTTCAAACGGCTGTTGGAATCGACCAGCTCCCGCGTACGCTGGGCCACCTGCTCTTCCAGGGAGATGGAATAGCGTTTGAGCTGGAGGTTGCGCTCCTCCACCATGTGCAGCGTCTTATTGATATTGTCCGTAAGTTCGCCGATTTCGTCATTGTTCCACTTGGTGGCGCGCAACGAGTAATCCTTGCGCCGCGACACACTGGAAACAACATAGGTGAGCTGGCGGATGGGGTTGATGAGCAGGGATTTCATAAACCCGTAGATGCACAGCACCAGCAGCCCTTCCATAAGAATTGTACGCAGGGCGGTCATCAGCAGGGACTTGCCCAGTTCCTCCTGAATAAAACGCTTGGTCATAAGCACGGTGAGCGTTCCCAGGTTATGCCCGCTCATGGTCATCTCCTGGCCCCGGCTGATGAGATTGGTGCCAGGCTCGCCGTTATAGGGAACGATGTCCCAATTGGCGTCGCGCATGAAACCGGTAAACACACTGCCGTCGCGCTCGGTGATGTACAGGGCGTAGATGCGCTTGTCCTCCATCTCCGTAGCCATGATGCCTTCTATGGTCTCAAGGTCCACGTTCCAGACGGGGGTGAGCAGCATCTTGGACAGCCCGGTGCTGATTATGGTGGCGGAGTCGTTGATGTCCCGCAGCATCTGATGTTTGATGGCCTGGTAATCGTAGATGCCGAAGGCAAGAAAAATAAGGGTGGAAATAGCAATGGTCAGCAGGCTCACCTTTGTGTTGATGCCTGCATTGAAAAAACGTCGCCAGATACGAACAGGCAGCGATGCCTTCGCTTTTTCCGGATGACGAGTGGATTTTCTGCCTGAGGGGTGCTTCGAAGTGTTCATAGTGACAACCTTATCTGACGGGCCCGGAGCCAGGGGCGATTCCCTCAATACTTTTTCTATGTGTCCTTACACTATATTCCCCCGTTACGGTAATGATAAAATTCGCTTTCAGCCCAGCGCCTTGTCCACTGCGCACAATGATAATTTGCAGCGGTTTATCCCTTTTCCGGGTATTGTCGAGGCACCGCATCTGAGGGTATGACACGCGCATGAACATCGCACTACTCCAGCTCAATCCCCTTGTCGGCGACCTGCGCGGCAATGCCGAACTCGTCCTTGAAGCCGTGCGGCAGGCTGCACAACGCGGCGCAGACCTCTGTATTACGCCCGAAATGGTACTGACCGGTTACCCGGCCCGCGACCTGCTGCTGTATGAAGCCTTTATCCGCAAATGCGACCAGGTCGCCCAAGACCTGGCCCGGGCCATCCATGACGAGATGCCGGACGGCCCGGCCCTGCTACTGGGCTCCGTGGCCTTTGCCGGAAGCCGTGGTTGCGCGGAAAACAACGGCGACTCCGCCCTCTCCGCCCCTGGCAAGCCTCTGCACAATGCCTTGCTCCTGCTGCGCAACGGCCGGGTGGAACGGGTTTTCGGCAAAACCCTGCTGCCCGCGTACGATGTTTTTGACGAAGAGCGGTACTTTGAACCCTTTCCCGAACCCGGCGTCTTCGATCTCAATGGGACGCGCATCGGTGTAAGCATCTGCGAGGATATCTGGAACGACAAGGAATTCTGGCAGGCGCAGAACTACGCCGTGGACCCGGTGGACGCTCTGATGCGCCAGAACCCGGACATACTGGTCAATGCCTCGGCCAGCCCTTTCTGCGTAGGAAAGCAGGCCGTCCGCGAACAGATGCTCTCCAGCATTGCCGCACGCCGCGGCGTACCCCTTGTCTATGTGAACCAGTGCGGTGGCAACGACGAACTCATTTTCGACGGACGCAGCTCGGTATTTGCCGCCGATGGCACCCTTACAGCCAGGGCCTGCGCTTTTGAAAACGACCTGCTGTGCGTGGACGTGGCAGCGGACAAAAACGCACCGGCACCGGCACCGGCCCAGGCCGGGTCCATTGCGGACGACGATTTTTCAGCGGAAAGTGAAATCTGGCGCGCCCTGGTGACCGGCACCAGGGACTATGTGCGCAAAAGCGGTTTTTCCAAGGCCGTGGTCGGGCTTTCGGGCGGCATAGATTCCGCCCTTACCGCGGCGGTGGCAGCCCATGCCCTGGGTGCTTCCAACGTAACCGGCGTGCTCATGCCCTCGCCCTATTCCAGCCAGGGCAGCCTGGACGACGCCTACGCCCTGGTCAACAACCTGGGCATCCAATCCTTCACCCTGCCCATAGCCCCGCTCATGCAGGGGTTCGAACAGGTTCTGGCAGAACCTTTTGCCGGACGCGACCCCGACGTGACCGAAGAAAACATCCAGTCCCGCATCCGGGGCAACCTGCTTATGGCCATGTCCAACAAACACGGCTCCCTGCTCCTGACCACGGGCAACAAGAGCGAGCTTTCCGTGGGCTACTGCACCATATACGGCGACATGTGCGGCGCGCTGGGCGTTATCGCGGACGTGCCCAAGACCATGGTCTTTTCCCTGTGCCGCTGGCTGAACAGCACCATGGGCCCGCATATTCCCGAGGCCACCATCAGCAAGCCGCCGTCGGCCGAACTGCGTCCGGACCAAAAGGACCAGGACAGCCTGCCCGACTACGACACCCTGGACGCCGTCCTGCACCTGTTCATCGAAAAGAAACAGAGCCGGGACGAAATCGTGGCTGCCGGACACGCTCCCCAGATTGTGGACCGCGTGCTCGGGCTGGTCAAACGGGCCGAATTCAAGCGCCGCCAGGCTCCTCCCGGACTGAAGACCACATCCAGGGCCTTTGGCACGGGTTGGCGCATGCCCCTGGCCTGCAAATAGCCTCAGCGTAGCTTCATACAGCGCGCAAAAGGAAGCACGCCGCAGAATGCACCCCAAAAAGCGAAGGACGGAGGACTCAGATTGATTACAAAGTCCAATCTGGCAGGCTGCTCAAAAAGGTACGAGAGCCACAAGACTCACCGTCGTAAAAAAAACTCAAGACCGACGCGTATTTTCAGATACGCGAGGGTTTGAGTTTTTTGAAACAACGACGCTATCGTGCCTTTGTCAGCAGTCTGAGGATGAATGCCTCAGGATTCCGGCTGTTCCTCGGGAAAGGGCTTGTCGCTGTACCTGGCCCAGACTTCGGGCGTAACGTCGAGGGTCCTGAGCAGTTCTTCGATGGGTCGGCCTTCGCTCTTCCACCATTTGCAGGTGTTGTCGACGCATTCTCCGGGGATGACAAGCGTTCCATCTTCGGCGATATATGGTGTATCCTTTGTACTCATGGAAGTAAGATCTCCTTGTTGGCGATAATGCGGGGCAGACTGTATGCCCTTTTGCTCCGGGATTCCACCGTGCTTTCCCCCTGCACCCCGCGCATGGACCGGCACCACACCGCGCCGCCAGGCAACACCGCCTATGCCCGACACTGTCTCACGTAAAACCGCCTCACGCAGCACCGGAGGAGATGGATGCCCCACTGGAACTTCACCATACGCCACGCCAAACTGGAAGATTCCGGCGAACTTTTCGACCTGGTCCGGGCCATTGAAGACATAAGCCCGTATCTTCTGGACGAACTGCGTGAAATGAACCTGGGCCGAAGTGCCTTTACCGCCCGTTTGGGAAGGCTGCTGGCAAGTCCCAATTCAACGGTCGTGGTGGCCGAGATAGCCGTCCACGATACGCCGCGGTTGTGCGGCTATCTCTTTGCCGTGGGCGGGCACATCTCGGGCATCAGCCATTGCGTCCGCGTCAACGGCATGGGCGTGCTCCCCGATTTCCGCCACCAGGGGGTAGGGCTCGACATCTTGAAATTTCTGGAAAAATGGGCCAGGGATGCCGGTCTTGTGCGCCTGGACCTGAATGTCGCGCTTGGCAACAAGGCCGCCAGGGAGATGTACCTGAAGGCCGGTTTCGAAACCGAAGGGGTCCTGCGCGGGGCATATCAATTCAACGGAAGCATTCAGGACGGATGGATCATGTCGAAAATTCTGGCAAACGGGCAATAAGGAGAGAGGGGGCATGATTGAGGAATTGAGCGGGCTGCACCAGGACCGAGCAAATCTTGTCACGCCGGGAAAAGGAACCTCGCACCCCGCAGGACCGGTCCTGTACTGGATGCACCGGGACCATCGGGTGCGCGACAACTGGGGGCTGCAATACGCCCAGCAAACCGCCTTGCGCCACAAAGTGCCCCTGGCCGTGGTCCATTGCCTTGCGCCCGAATTCCTTCAGGCCGCGCCCGTGCACTTCGCCTTTCTCCGGGCCGGACTGCGGGAAATGGAAAAGGACCTCGACGCCCTGCGCATCCCCCTGGCCGGGTTGAGCGGAAATCCAGGAACCGAAGTGGCCCGCTTTGCCAATACAGTAGGCGCCTCGGTCGTTTTTACGGACTTCGACCCGCTGCGCATCAAGCGCGGCTGGATGCAGGAGGCTGCCAAGGGCTGCACCTGCCCGTTGGTGGAAGTGGACTCGCGCAACATCGTGCCCTGCCGCAAGGCATCGGACAAACGGGAGTACATGGCCCGGACCATCCGCCCCAAGGTCATGCGCGGCCTCATGCACTACCTTGAAGCCACCCCCGCGCTTCTGTCCCATCCCCACGCCTGGGATACGTCCCTGCCGCGCCATGCCGCACGCCCGTCCGTTGCCCTGCCCGAACATTTTCCCGCGCCCGGCGAAGCAGCGGCCCTGCAGGCCCTTGAACATTTCATTGCCAAACGCCTGCCGGTCTACGAAAAAAGAAACGATCCCAACGCCAACGCCGTTTCCGGGCTTTCGCCCTATCTGCACTTCGGCATGCTTTCCTCGCAGCGGGCCGTTCTGGCGGCTTCGGGCAGGCCGGGGCAGCGCGCGAAATCCGCCCCGCCCACCGAGGCCGTGGATGAATTCATCGAACAGATCGTGGTACGGCGGGAACTTTCCGACAACTACTGCCTGCACACGCCGCACTACGACTCCCTGGCCGGAGCCCCGGAATGGGCCGTACGCAGCCTGGACAAGCACCGGGACGACCCGCGCGACGCCATCTACACCTGCGACCAATTCGAACAGGCCCGCACCCACGACCCACTCTGGAACGCGGCCCAGCAGGAACTGCTGCACACCGGGCGCATCCACGGCTACATGCGCATGTACTGGGGAAAAAAGATACTGGAATGGAGCACCACGCCCGAGGGCGCCTTTCAAACGGCCGTCACCCTCAACGACCGCCACGCCCTGGATGGACGCGACAGCAACGGCTACACCGGCATTGCCTGGTGCATTGCCGGACAGCATGACCGTCCCTGGAAGGAACGGCCCGTCTACGGGCAGATTCGGTACATGAACGACCGGGGAGCACGGCGCAAGTTCGATACAACGGCCTACATCGAACGTATGGCAGAGCTCGGCAGCGCAGGGGGCGACTGAGCAGAGGACAGGGGCGACACGGCAAGACCTGCAATGACCATGGCAGCGTCCTGGAAAGCGTTGCGCCTTACTTCAGATAGCGCTCGCGGAGTTGCTTGAATTCCGGAGTCTTCCGGACCTTGGAGAGTTCTTTCTCGAACCGTTCGACAACGGCCAGGGGAACGGACGGGTTAAAGGCGTAACAGATCGGGACGACCTTGAGCAGGTAGACGGACTCGTACTTGTCGGGCGAAATACCTCGTTTCCGGAGATAGTTGCGCATACAGCCTGCCTCATAGGCAAGCAGATCGATTCTTCCGTTGTCCAGCCGAGTAAAATTGTGATCAATGCTCGTGGCGCTTTCTATGTCCAATGCCAGCCCCATGGATTTGAGCAATTTGTCCGCAACGTCGTCGGCGATGGTTCCGATGGTATACTTTTGCAGATCCCACAAGGATTTGACCACAACACCGGAAGCCCTGCGCCCCACAAGGACGAAGCGCACCTCGTCTATGGGGCAGGCCCAATGGAAATGCTCCTCACGCTCCGGGGTACGCGCCACGCTGAAAAGCACCGAGCCGGGTTTGGTCTGCACCATGCGGAAGGAACTGGCCCACGGCTGCAGGTGGATGTGCGGCTCTTCCTGCGTACCGGAAGACTTCAGGACAAGACGCAGCAAATCCGCGCTAAACCCTTTGACCGTGTCGCCTTTCTGATAATTGTAGGGATAGTAGTTTTCCGTATAGTATTGCAGCTGATCCAAACGGACAGTGTTTGCAGCCATACTCTGCTGCGCGGCAGACAAAACAAGCAGGACCGTCAAAAGCAGATATGCCATCCCCCCGAACAGGCGGACCGGTATTTTGGGTACAAACGTGTGCATATAAGTCTTTATATCAAGAAGTTATAAAAAAACAAAGCGGTTAAAACCATTGCTCACGCCGGACAGATGCGAGAGGCAACCAAGCCGATACGTCAGTACTGCCCAACAAATCCAAAAGATCAAAAAAAGTCAAGAAAACAGCGTTTTCCTGATATCGTGGGCCGCATTTTTTCAGCCAACCTCGCGGCACGATTTTTTTCAGGCAAGACCATTCTCCCGCCAGGCAGGGAATGCCGCCGTCCCGGAGAGGGACTTGACGGAGAGCCACACCTGGACCATCCTTGCACAACTTCGCGGCAGTGAACGCACACCCGCAATTTCCACGGCCCGCCCATGCAAAAGGGCGGCCTCAAGGCAGCTACGTATGGTCCGCATCGAACGACTCTCCTACGCATTCGGCAGCCACTGGGCACTCAAAGACATCTCCCTGTCCCTGGACAAGGGCGGATTTCTCTTTCTCACCGGTCCCAGCGGCGCCGGAAAAACAACCCTGCTGCGCCTGCTGCACGGTACGCTTTCGGCCCGCCGCTGCACCCGCGCCGAAGTGGCAGGGTTTGACCTGAAAAAACTGCGCGCCTCGCAGATTCCCCTGCTGCGCCGACAGGTCAGCGTGGTTTTTCAGGATTTCAAAATCCTTCCCGAGCGTACGGTGTTCGACAACGTGGCCCTGGCCCTGAACGTACGCGGCATGAACCGCGGCCTGGTGGAACGCCGGGTCCGCGCCGTACTGCGCGTACTGAAGCTGGAAAACAAAAGCTACGAGCGTTGCGACCGCCTTGCCGGAGGCGAGCAGCAGCGGGTGGCCATAGCCCGCAGCGTGGTGGTCAACCCACAGCTCATCCTGGCCGACGAACCCACCGGCAACCTCGACCCCGGCCTGTCCCGGCGGCTCATGCAGGTGTTCAAGCAGTTCCACACCTTTGGCACCACCATCATCATGGCCACGCACAACTACGGCGTGATAGACCTTATCCCCAACGCCCGAATCCTCCACCTGCGCGATGGCAGCGTGTGCCAGGGCCCAGACTGCGCCAAGGACCTCGACCCGCACCACCACGACCCGCAGGACGAATGCCACCCCTCGCAATCATACGGAGGAACCGAATGATCCTCTCCCTGCCAGGCCTCATGCTGAAAGGCATACGCGACATGTGGTCCCATCCCTGGGCCCAGCTCTTCACCCTGGCGGGCGTAACCCTGACCACGTTTCTGGCAGGGCTTTTCGTGCTGCTGCTTTTCAATGTGGGCCAGGAGATTTCCCGGCAGCAGGGGCAGGTGGAATTCCAGGTCTACTGGAGCAAGGATGCGGATCAGAACGAAGTGAAGGCGCAATGGGAATCCCTAGGCAAATGGGAAAACCTGGAAGAGATCCAGACCTTCACTTCCACCCAGGCCCTGCGAGAGCTGGCCGCGGAAATGGGCCGGGACATCACGCCCAAGGCCGCGGGGAAAAGTTCCCTGCCTCCTACCGCCCTGCTGGTCTTTCAGGTTCCCGAAAGCGATCCCCAATGGACCAGGGTTCTGTTTGAAAAGCTGAAAAACCAGCCCGAAGTGGCCGACGTCCATTTCAACCCATTGCAGATGGATGCGGCCCGCTCCTGGGTGACGGCCAGCGAACGCTTTATCTGGCCGCTCATCGGCCTTCTCGCCCTGGCTTCCGGGCTGCTGGTCGGCAATACGGTCAAACTGGCCCAAATGGCACGGCGCGATGAAATAGAAATTCTGCGGCTGGTGGGCGCCAGCCGAACCTACATCCGCCTGCCGCTCATCTGCGGCGGCATGGCACTGGGCCTTGCAGGCGGCCTGCTGGGCACGGGACTGCTCAAACTTTTCCAGATGGCCGCCCGCGAACTGCTGCTGACCCCTCCCCTGCTCATGGAGCTGCACTTTCCCCCCCTGCACCAGGCCGCAATTCTCGTTGCCGGTCCGGTTCTGGCCGGGCTGCTGGGCAGTTGGGCCGCTATCCGCAATTAGGAGACGATTCAAAGCGCCGGGCCTGCAACGGATTGCAAGGCCCAGAACAGTCCGCGAGATTCCCAAGAGTCAGCGGCCGTAAGAGTTGCTGACCACAATCGCCTTCGGCCATACCCTTTCCGACCATACCGAAGCCCCGACACTGCCCGACACTTCCAGACACGACCTTTCCGAAAAATTCCTACCGCTTTCCAAATATTTTTTTTCAAAACCGCCATTCCGAATTTTCCCCCTGATTTTGCTGCACTTCAGCCCTACAGGCTGCATCCGCACCAGGAGGAAATATACATGTTTTCTTTCATTCAACAGGAAATCCCCTTCCCACTTCTCCTCCTCCTTTGCTAGG
Source organism: Desulfovibrio sp. 7SRBS1 (assembly GCF_049723905.1). Taxonomy (NCBI): domain Bacteria; kingdom Pseudomonadati; phylum Thermodesulfobacteriota; class Desulfovibrionia; order Desulfovibrionales; family Desulfovibrionaceae; genus Desulfovibrio; species Desulfovibrio sp. 7SRBS1. The sequence goes on from NZ_JBJKFD010000001.1 coordinate 2,734,966, forward strand.
CTATAAATAACAACATATAAAACTCCATAGTGCCTGTGGTGTCTCAAATGGCCACGAGGGCGACTATGCCTACATCGCCTGCGTCGCCCCAACGCTCAAAATCGCCCATGTCGCCCATTTCGCCCGCGTCGTAGGGTCGCTCCACGGACGGGCGGCCTCCACAAGGCCTCAAAAGGAGAAGCGCATCCATGGATGGACCATTCAGCAGCTGTTCGGATTGGGAAAAGGCCTTTGACCTGCTTCCCAACCTTGTTTTTTTCATAGACCGGGAATGCCGCCTGATCTGGGCCAACCGCGCGCTTCTCAAGGCTCTGGACAAACCCATCGAAGACATCAAAGGCCTTGGTTGCAGACAGATTCTGCATTTCAACAATACCTTTTGCGAAAAATGCGCCCCCACCACCAAGGGATGCCATGAATTTGTAAACCATCAGGTCTGGATCGAAAATCTGTCCGGCTGGTTCGACATTACCGCCCACCCCCTGGAGATTGCGGAAAACAATGTTCAGGGAACCATAATTTCCGCGTTCGACGTCACCAATGCCATGCGGGTGGAAGAAGCCTTTAACCGGGCAGAAGAGCAATACCGTTCCATTTTCGACAACTCCCTGGAGGGCCTTTACCAGACCTCGGTTACCGGCAGCATTCTGCGGGTCAACAGAGCTTTCACTGGCATCATGGGCTATGACTCGCCGGAACTCTTCCTCAAAAAGGTCCAGAATATCAGCGAGATTTACGTCTACCCCCAACAGCGGAACCGCCTCCTCTCCCTGCTGCGCCGCAGGGGACGGGTCAAAGGCTTCACCATCCAAGTCTACAGGGCGGACGGCACCATCATATGGATATCCTTGAGCGGCCACGGCGTTTTCAAAAACCAGGAAATGACCCATCTGGAAGGGAGCATCCGCGACGTTTCCCAGCTGATGAAGGCCCGCCGCAGACTCCGCGACAGCGAGACCTTTATGCGTGCGGTCATGAACGGCATCCGGGCCGCCATCTTTGTCATTGCGCCCAAAACCGGCATCATTGTGGAGTCCAACGACGAAGCCAAGCGGCTTGTCGGCTACCTGGAAAAGCCGCTGCAGGGGGAAAATTTCAACAGTATTGCCGAACTTCATAACGCCGAGACCGACATGGAAACCATGGACGGGCTCAATGTGGAGGCCACCCTGACCCGGCCCGACGGGGCCATGGTTCCGGTGTACCGAAGCACTCTGGGGCTGCGCTATCGGGGAACCATCCACAGGGTGGAAATCCTCTTCGACACCACCGAGCGCAAAACCCTGGAACGCAACCTCCTCCATGCCCAAAAGCTCGAATCCATCGGGCAGCTGGCTGCGGGCATCGCCCACGAAATAAATACGCCCATGCAGTATGTGGACGGCAACCTGCAGTTCTTAAAGACCGTGCACGAGACCTTTGACAAAATCTTCGGCTCCTCCGACGAACTGAAGGACAACGAAACCCTGGCCTTTTATCGAAAGGAAACCCCAAAAGCCCTGGAACAGGCCATGGAAGGCGTGGAGCGGGTCACTACCATCGTCAAGGCCATGAAGCGCTTCTCGCATCCGGGCACCGAGGATAAAATTCCCACGGACATCAACAAGGCCGTGGAAAATACCGTCACCATCGCCCGCAACGAATGGAAATACACGGCGGAAATGGTCATGGACCTTGCCCCGGACCTGCCTCCCGTGCCCTGCTACCCTGGCGACTTCAACCAGGCGATGCTCAACATACTGATCAATGCCTCCCATGCCGTGCAGGACGTGGTCAAGGAAGGGGATGAAAAGGGGACCATCACCATTTCCACCTGCCTCACCGGTCCTTTCGTGCGCATAGACATTTCAGACACGGGCACCGGCATTCCGCCCGATGCCCGCAAAAAGATATTCGACCCCTTTTTCACCACCAAGGACCCGGGCAAAGGCACAGGCCAAGGGCTTGCCATCACCTATTCCATCATCAAGAAACACAAGGGCGCAATCGACTTTGAATCCGAGATGGGCAAGGGGACCACGTTCCACATCTATTTACCTCTGAGGGAGGAAACATGACCAACCAGGAGGAAAAGCTGCGGGTTCTTTTTGTGGACGACGAACAATTCGTGCTCGACTCGCTGCGCAGACTAATGATGGCTGAAGGAGTCAACTGGCATACGGACTTTTGCAACTCCGCGAGCCAGGCACTGCAGATGTGCCGCGAGGCGCCCTACGACGTGGTCGTTTCCGATCTGCGCATGCCCTACATGGACGGGGCCCGTTTTTTGTGTGAGGTAAAGAAAAACTGGCCGCAAAGCATGCGCGTGGTCTGCTCCGGCCATGTGGAGAGCAGCTCCATGCTGGCATCGGTAAAGGCCGCGCACAGGTATCTTGTGAAACCCTGCAAGGGCTCCGATGTCAAAGAAGTCATCGAAGACCTGGCACGCGTCAAATTTCTGCTGAAAAAAGAGTCGGTCCGCAAGCTGATCAACCGCATGGACCACATTCCTGTGCTGCCGGACGTTTATCTGCGGGTTATGGAGGAGATACGGACCGACGACCCCAGCCTCAAACGCATAGGCGGCCTCATTGCCCAGGACGTGGGTATGAGCGCGTCCATTCTCCGGCTGGTCAACTCTCCTTTTTTCGGCCTGAGCAACGAGGTGCGCCAGCCCGAACAGGCAGTCACCCTGCTGGGGCTCGATACCATACGCTCCAGCCTCCTTTTCACCCATCTGTTCCAAAAGCTGGACACGTCCTGCTGTCTGGGGTTCAACGTCAGCGCACTCTGGACCCACTGTCTGGAAACCGCTCAGCTGGCCCGCTGCATAACGGACCATGAAGGAATGGGGCAGGAAATGGAGGAACAATGCTTTGCCGCAGCCATGCTGCACGACATGGGCAAGCTGATTCTGCTCTCCAATTTTCCCGAGGACTACTCCGCCATCCTGAAGAAGTCCCGGGAAGACAATATCGCCATCCACGACTGCGAATTGGAACACTTTGGTGTGGCCCACTGCGAGGTGGGGGCCTACCTTTTGGGGCTGTGGGGCATGCCCGACTATCAGATCCGGGCCTTGGCCTGCCACCATCATCCCTGTCAGGAACAGGAATGCACCAAGGACGCCCTCATCCTCTGCATCGTTCATGTGGCCAACGCCCTGGACCACGAACTCCGCGTCATCAACCCAGGCTACGCACCGCACCCTGTAGACACGGAATACCTGGCCCAAATGGGATATACGGACAGGTACGACGAATGGAAGAAAATCTGCTCTGAACGACTGATGGAGGTTTCCGGTGGCTAAAAAGTCCAAAATACTTTTCGTCGACGACGACCTGAATATTCTGGCGACCTTTTCCCGCACCTTCGGGCTGAAATACGATGTGGAGACCGCCATGGACGGTAACGAGGGGCTGGCCACATTTGACCAGAAAGGCCCATTTTCCGTGGTGGTTTCCGACCTCAAGATGCCGGGCATGAGCGGTATAGACTTTCTTGCCCGCGTCAGGGAAAAACAGCCCGATACCGTGCGCATCATGCTGACCGGATTTGCGGAACTGGAAACAGCCATAGAGGCCGTGAACCACGGCAGCGTGTTCCGGTTTCTGACCAAGCCCTGCAACATGGAAGTGCTGGGCCAGGCAGTGGACGATGCCCTTCGCCAGCACCGTCTGGTCATGGCGGAAAAAACCCTGCTGCGGGAAACCCTGCGCGGCTGCGTCACCGTGCTCAGCGAAATACTGGCCATGGCAAACCCTTCCGCCCTTGGACGGGCCGAGCGCATAACCCGCTATATCCGCAAGGTCGGACGACAGAAGATCATCCCGGACTTCTGGAAGGTGGAACTGGCGGGCATGCTCAGCCAGATCGGCTGCATGACCATCCCCGAGGAAATCCTCCAGCAGGCGACCCTGCCTCCGGACAAGATATCCCCGGAAAATGCGCAGATTCTGGCCATGCATCCCGTTGTCGGAGGACAGCTCATATCCAATATTCCCTATCTGGAGGATGTCTCCACCATGGTGGAGCAGCAGGAATACGACCTCAACAATCCGCCCGACAACCTGCCGGACGGGGCCAAGCTCATCAAACTGGCACTGGATTACGATTCGTTGCGGGTTCAGGGGAACGATCAGTACGAAGCCTTGGCCAAACTGAAAAAGCAGCGCTACGATCCCATCATCTTGGAAGCTTTTGAAAAAGCAGTGGGCGAGGACGAAGGCTATGTGATGCGCAAGATTCCGCTGGCAAAAATATGTCCGGGCATGGTGCTGCACCAGGACCTTATTGCCGGAGAGAATATCCGGGTCATGGTCAAGGGGCAGGTGCTTTCCGAAACGCATATCGAGCGCATAAAGAACTTTGCCCGTACATACGGATTCAAGGGTCTTTTGAGCATGCTGGTACCTCTTAAGGGCAACACGCCCATTACCTGCGACAAAAAAAACAAAAAGGTGCCAAACCTAGAGTAAAGAGCTTTTCTTTGACAAAAATGAAGGGAAAAGGCTTAGACTATGTCGACACCAACATATATCCAGACTAACATAGCCAGGAGCATTGCATGTCGACCAAGCCAGACGTCAAAGACTCTGTTCTCCTTCATTCACCGGATAGCTCCATAGGACCATATTCCTACGACGAATTCATTGAAGTTGCCCGGCGTTTCCACGGTTCCCCGGCTCCCGGCCTGATACTCGGCGGGTATATGGTGGAGGAGGCCAAGCGCCATCTGCCCGAAGGCACCATCTTTGACGCCATATCGGAAACCTCCTGGTGCCTGCCCGACGCCGTGCAGCTGCTGACCTTGTGCAGCACCGGCAACGGCTGGCTGCGGGTCAAGAACCTTGGGGTCTACGCTCTCTCCCTTTTCGACAAATACACGGGCCACGGTGTGCGCATCCGCGTGGACCCGAAAAAAATCGAGCAATGGTCGGAAATCTACTCCTGGTTTCTCAAGCTGAAACCAAAAAAGGAACAGGATTCCGTACTGTTGCACGCCCAAATCCGCCAGGCCGGTCCCACAATCTGCTCAATAGAGCAAATTACCGTCAAACCCACTGTGCTGCGCCATCGCAGCAAGGGCGGAATCACCATCTGTCCCCTGTGCGGCGATGCCTATCCCGGCGCATTCGGCTGCATCTGTAGAAGCTGCCAGGGCGAAGGCCCGTACTCGACGCGGGACGGCCAGGGGGCGCAGATTGCCCAGCCCTCGCCTCTGCCACCCAGCCTGCAGGCGTTGAATGTAAACGAGGCCGTGGGCCGCACCGCACTGCACGACATGACCAAAATCGACGCCCATGCCTCCAAGGGGGCGGAGTTCCACAAAGGGCACAACTTCAGCGCGGGCGATATATGCCGCCTGCAGCTTATGGGCAAAAATCACGTTTACGTACAGGAAGGCGACCTGCCGACCGATGAATGGATACACGAAAACGAAGTGGCCGACAGCTTTGCCCGCATCATGTGCGGAGAAGGCACAATTCCCGCTGGCGCGCCCCGCGAAGGCAAGGTGACCATCCAGGCCGAGCGCGACGGCCTGTTTGTTTCCGACGTGGCCCGGCTTACCCGCTTCAACCTTGTGCCCAACGTCATGGTTGCGGCCCGCAAGAACTGTTCGCTGGTCAAGGCGGGTACAAAACTGGCAGGAACCCGCGCCGTGCCCCTGTATCTGGAGCGCACCCTTTTTTCCCAGGCCGTTTCGAGCCTGGAAGGTGAACCATTGTTCCAGGTGGTGCCCCTGCCCCAGCTGCGGGTCGGGCTGCTCATTACCGGCAACGAAGTCTTCAACGGACTTATCGAGGACAAGTTCGAGCCGGTCATTACCGCCAAGATCAAAGCCCTGGGCAGTACGGTCGAACATACCACCATCTGCCCCGACGACAGGGAGATGATTCGCAATGCCACTTTGGACCTCATGGAACGGGGGTGTCAGCTCATCATAACCACGGCCGGACTGTCCGTGGACCCGGACGACGTGACCCGCCATGCCCTGGTGGACGCGGGAGCTTCGGACCTGCTGTACGGCGCTCCCATTCTGCCCGGTGCCATGCTTCTGCTGGCCCGCTCGGGCGATGTCCGCATCATCGGCGTTCCGGCCTGCGCCCTGTTCTACAAGACAACCAGTCTGGATCTGATTTTGCCACGCGTGCTGGCCGGGCTGGAAATAACCCGCAAGGATCTGGCCGAATTTGCAGACGGCGGCTTCTGCATGGAATGTAAAACCTGCACTTTTCCCAAGTGTCCCATGGGGAAATAAGGAGGAGGGCATGTCCCAGACAGCCATCAAGACTTTGCCCCCCGAAGTCCCCGAAGAAAACCCGGAAAAGGTCGGCGATCACCAGCCGACCATCCGTCTTCATCTCTGGTTGGAAGGCGACGAAGGGGTCTTTTTCGGCTATGGGCGTCTTCAACTTCTGGACAAGATCGAGCGCTGTGGCTCCCTGAAAAAGGCCGCGGCAGAACTGGGCATGTCCTACCGGGCGGCCTGGGGAAAGATAAAAAAGACCGAGGAAGTCGTGGGGTTCCAGCTCATCGAGCGTGTGGGCAGCCGCCGCGACGGCTGCCGTCTCAGCGAGTTCGGACGCATCCTGCGCGACAAGTATTTTGAGTGGTTCCGCCTGGTGGAGCAGGATGCCCGCGCCAGGGCCGATGAAATATTCCCCTGGCATTCAAAGAGCTTCGGGGAATAGCACAACCGCCGGTACCGCGTAATCCCTCCCTGCGGCCTGGCCTTGCCTGGTGCTGGGCCCTGCATACGGAAAAAACAAACGGCCCGGATGATCTGTAGAAATCGTCTGGGCCATTTTTCTGGGCCATTTTTCTGGGCTGTTTTCTCTGCGAAAAAGGCCGCATCACGACGGGAGCGTTACTTCCCGCCAAGGGGCACTAAGGGCCCGCTAAGGCCGCTTGTGCTTTTGCTGCTCGTGCATCTCGGCCACCAGCAGGTATTTCTGAAAAACATACATCATGTCGCAGATGGCCAAAATAAAGCCTGCCTTGCCGTCCAGAATGCCCAGCTTGAAAAAATAGCGTTTGATGAACCGCCCCATGGCGCGGGAAATGCCCTGCATCAGCCCGCCCCGTTTGCCCTGGGCATGGAGATGAATGGCCGTGGCCTTGGTGTAGGAGCTTATCTTTGCAAGCTGGTCGCTCAGGTCCACATAGGGGTAGTGGATGATGTCGTAGGGAATTTTCGGGGCCGGACCCGTGGGATGGAATTCCTCGTGGGGCAGGATGCCGCGCAGCTCGAAACCATCCATGCGGAAGATACGCAGCAGGTAGTCGGGGTACCAGCCGCTGTGCTTGAGAAAGCGGTCGAAATAAAAGGACCTGCGCCGCAAGTGAAAGCCGCAGGCGTCGCCGGGGGAAGCCAGCTTGTCGATAACGGCTTCCTTGAGGTCGGAGGAAAGGTATTCGTCCTGGTCCAGCGTGATGACCCATGGCGTTTCAACATGTTTGAAAGCGAACTTGAACTGGGGGATGGTGCCTTCCCAATCCCGGTGCAGAATTTTGGCGTTGAAACTGCGGGCAATGTCCAGCGTACGGTCGGTGCTGCCGGAATCCACCACCAGAATCTCGTCGCAAAAATCCAGGCTTTCCAAGGTGCGCTCCAAAAGGCGCTCCCCGTTGAAGGTCAGTATGAGTCCTGTGATGCGTTGTTTCATGCGAGGCACTTTTCCCCGATTATCAATCGTTGTAAAGGAAAAGGGACAGACACGTCTGTAGGCCACGCCCTCCGTGTTGCCTCCGCCGGGTTTGCCGTATAGCATGCGCCGCATGTTCAGCCCCGACACGCGCAACACGCATATCTTTCTGTACCATGCCACATTTTCACAGGTTCCCGAAGAACTCTCCAAGGGACTGCACAATGTGGCACCCGACGTTTTGGAACAGCAGGTCCGCTTCATGCTGGGCCATTTCGACTGCCTCACGGTCGATGAGCTGCTCGCCCTGCCCCGGGAAAAAGCCGAAGGCAAATTCGCCGTCACCTTCGACGACGCCTACAAATGCGTCATGGAAGAAAGCACGGACCGTCTGCTCGCCCTGGGCGTTCCTTTTACCGTGTTCGTGAACACCGCCACCATGCAGGGCAAGCCTTTTTGGCGCGACAAGGTGCGGCTGCTCATGTCCAGGGATCTGGTAAAGGATTTCCTGGCCCAGCTCCCGGACGGCCATCCACTGAAAACCATTTCCCCCAAGAAATTTTACAAGGCGTCCAAATCGCCGGAAATCAACTCGCGCGAAGTGGACGCGCGTATGGACGAATTTCTCCAACGCATGGGCATAGCCCTGCCCAAGGCCGCCCATTGCGTGGAACACCCGGAGCAATTGCCGCGCCACAAGCTTATCAGCTACGGCAACCATTCGCATTCCCACTACGTGCTCTCTTCACTATCTCCGGCAGACCAGCGCCAGGATATCGGCACGGACAGGGACATCCTGCTCCGCCACGACCTGCACCAAAGCCAAATTTTTTCCGTACCGTTTGGCGAGGAAAGGGATTTTACCCCGGATACCACGGACATTCTGGTGGAGCTTGGCTACAAGGGGTTTGTCTACTCGCGCAACCGGCTCAACCCCGCTGGTCATGGCAACGGACAGATGGTGAAAGGCCGAACCACGGGCGGCCTGCCCGGAATGGAACGCTACAAGGTGCCGGACAGCCTTGCGGGGTTGCAGGAGCATATCCGGGAGCTGGAAAAAGACACTCAACTGACGGAACGTGCATGAACCCGTATCTGGTTATCGTACTGGCCACCCTTGTGGGATTTTTCCTTCTGGACAGCATTGCCCGGCACTTCAACGACCGGGCCTTGTCGCCGGAGCTTCCCGACGAATTCAAGGACGTATTCGACGCCACAGAATACCGGAAGTCTCAGGAATACACCCGCGTTCAGGGCAGGCTGGAACAGTTCGCCGCCACGGTCGAACTCGCTTTGCTGCTGGCCGTGATTCTCCTGGGCGGTTTCGGGATTGCCGACAGCTGGGCCAGGTCCTTCGGGTTCGGGGAAATAAGCACCGGGCTCATCTTTTTCGCCATTGTCTGGGCGGTGTATGAGATATGCAGCCTGCCCCTGACCGTCTACTCCACCTTTGTGGTGGAAAAACGGTTTGGCTTCAACCGCACCACGCCCGGCCTTTTCCTGCGCGACCGCATCCGAAGTTATATTATCAGCGCAATTTTTCTCGGTCTGCTCCTTGGCGCGATACTCTTTTTCTTTCTGAACGCAGGGAGCACCGCCTGGCTGTGGATTTGGATTTTCTCGGCCCTGCTGATTCTTGGAGTGCAGTATATCTTCCCCATTTGGATACTGCCCCTGTTCAACAAGTTCACGCCCCTTCCTCAAGGGGAACTGCGGGAAAGCCTGGATGCGCTGGCCCGGTCCCAGAACATCGCCCTGTCCGACGTCTACCTGATGGACGGTTCCAAACGCTCCACCAAGTCCAATGCCTTTTTTACGGGATTCGGCCGCCACAAGCGCATCGCCCTGTTCGACACCCTGACGGAACGGCTGGATACCGCAGAAATAACCGCTGTAATGGCCCACGAAATAGGCCATTGGCGGCTCGGTCACGTCAAAAAAATGACCATCACGGCCATCTGCAAGATGGGGCTGCTCTTCTTCATCATGTCCCTGTTTCTGCATACCCCGGAACTGCCGGCCGCCTTTGGGCTGGCGCCCAGCATCCATGCCGGGCTGCTCTGCTTCATCATCCTTTTCACCCCGGTCTCCCGCATCCTGGCCGTACTGGGCAACGTCATTTCCAGACGCTACGAATTCCAGGCCGACGCCTTTGCCGCCAAGGCCTGTGAAACCCCGACACCGCTTATCTCCGGGCTGAAAAAGCTCTGCCTGGCCAACCTTGCCAACCTTACACCGCATCCCCTGCTGGTCTTTCTGCATTACAGCCACCCCCCGGTTCTGCAGCGCATAGACCACCTGAAAAAACTTTGACTTCCAAACGCAACTTTCCTGCCGCCCGCCCCCACTGACGGCAGGAAAGTTTTATAATTCAGCCTATTACGATAAAAAACCCCACACTGGCACGTATTCTGCTTTTCCCTTCCCAGACGCATAGCTCGGAAAAAATGTCGCCCGCTCCGCCATAGCGGGCCTCTCGGCATCATCCGTTTTTGCGTCCAAAGCATTCCGGAGGGAACGACACAATGAATACGGCGCGCGCCTACAACGGGCTTGAGCTTTTACGGTTGATCCCGGGAAACGAGGAGATCATCGAGCCGCATCTCCACACTCCGACTTCACTGATCAGGGACATCGACAGGCTCTGTACACCTTCCACGCCCATTACGGACGGGGCGGTGCTCAATCTGGTCATCAAATATTTTTTCGCCTACGTGCATCCTTCTTCCTGCCCCCATGTGGTGCGGCTTGAAGAGATAACCAGGCTTTTCCAGGCCTTTTCCCAACTCAACGACAAGACGCCCGGGGGAAGACCCCGGTCGCGTACCATGCAGCTGATGAAGCAGGTGGAGTTCGGGCTGCGCATGCTGGCCGACGTTCCCAAGACAGCCCGCATCGTCCGCTCCATCATCCGCCGCAACCTGCCGCCTTCGGAGTCGTTCCTCGGTTTCGATATCGGCACGGGCTCGGGCATCCTGCTGCTTGCCATGTACATCATGGCGCGGCGCAACGGCTTTGAAAAAATAGAAAACATCGGCTTGGAAGTGGAAGACACGGCCGCACGCCGCACCCGCAGCCTGGCCGCGCGTCTGGAGTTCGGCTTGGTCATCAAGGCCAATGCCAAGGACCCGCGGACCTTTCTGCCCTACAAGGACCGCAAGGTGAACTTCGTTTCCAACGAAACCATTGCCGGTGTAACCCAACGGCTAGGCAAGGAAGACTTTACGGAAATCAACCAGACGCTGTTCAACGTCTTTGGCAAGCCCCTGGTATCCAGCGCGTTCTTCCCCGAAAGGCTGTACGCGTTCTCACCCAAGGACAAGATTTCGGTGCAGCTGGAACCGCTCACCCGCTTCCAGCCGCTCAATGCATTCAGTTCCGCGGTGCTCTACCCCCAGGGTATCCGCATCGAAGGGCAGGACGTCCCCCTGGACAGACTCGGCGAAGACCTGAACTGGGCCATTCCCGACTCGTCCCGCCGATACCTGACACGGCGCTGGTAGACCGCAATCCCAAAACAAACAAAAATCCCCCAGGGCAAATCGCTTTGGGGGATTTTCTTATTTATCGAGAGAAGGAAAAAAGCTTCTCTCTCAATGGTGCTCAAAAAATTTTCTTTAATTGATGGTACTGGCCGATAAAAATTGAGTTCTATGCTGCACCGTAGCCAACCGCACTCTAAAAATATCCTCCAAATGGCCCAATATGGCAGGGTGAGGAGAATGGTTTGAGAGCAAGGCGCCAGGGGAATTTGATTCGCGACGTGTACTCTTCTCGTACACGAGCGATATCAAATGACCCGCAGCAACACGGCTATCATGCCATTATCGCCAGCCTGGGCTACATCTTGAGCTTTTCCAGAACATCCTCGACAAGAGATTCCAGTGGTGCCCCTGCCTGTAAAATAAAATTCGCCACGCCCATGTACAGCGGCTCGCGCTCGGTCAGGGTCGCAGCCAGCTCCTGGCGCAAATCCATATCTGTAAGGGCGGGCCGCTGGGCCTCGTTGGGGTCTTTGGCCAACCGCCCGGCAAGCAACCCGGGATCGGCCATCAGGTAAAACACGCGCCCTGTATCGCGCAGCACGTCCCTGTTTTCGTCCCGCAGCACCACTCCCCCGCCGGTTGCTACAACCTGGCCGGAGGTTTCGCCCACCTGGCGCACAACCTTGGCTTCCAGCTCCCGGAAACCGTCCCACCCCTGTGCCTGCACCAATTCGGCAATGGTCATGCCCGCCTGCTGCACGCACAGCTCGTCCGTATCCACAAACGAACGGCCAAGACGTTCCGCCAGCATCTTTCCCAACGTGGTCTTGCCGCTGGCCCGCAGCCCCACAAGATAGACATTTCCCTGGGCACCGGAAGTGCCGGGCGCGTCCGAAGCCTTTTTTCCCCTGGAATAGACCGCGGTCTTGTCCGCATCCTCCACGTTGTGGCGTATCTGCACGGTAGCCTTGGGTCTCATGGCGCGCATGGAAAATCCTTTGGTTTGAAGTGTTGCAGGCGGCATATCCTGCCGCAGAATGGGCCAGAGTGGGTAGGCTGTAACAGGCTTTACTGCCGCAAAAAACATAGGCCCGACACGTGTTGTCGTGTACGCCAGAGAGCCAACTTTTTAAAGCAGGGGCGCCCCTGCTTTTTCAGCCGAACAGCCGGACCTCTACCTGCGTGCCCTGACGCAGCCCTTCGTCGCCTTCGTCAATGCGCACCAGCCCGTCCGCGCTCACCAGGGTACGCAGCAAGCCGGACTTGCCCATGCGCGGCACGGCCAGGGGAAGTTTTCCCTCGCGCTGTTCCAGCACCACGCGCACATAATCCTCGCGGCCCTGTTTGGAGGCCACGTTGCGCCCCAGTTCGGCCTGAACACGGGGCAAGCGCAACGTATTGAACACGTCGCTTTCTCCGCTCAGAATGCGCAGAAACGGCTGGCCGAACACCAGCATGACCACCTGCGCGGAGGTCACCTGGCCGGGCAGTCCCCAGACCGGCTTGCCGCTGATGACGGCCAGGATGGTCGGCTTGCCCGGGCTGACCGAAACACCGTGCACCAGAAGTTCGGAATCTGGAAAACGGCCGATGGCTTCCACGGTCAGGTCCCGCATGCCCACGGAACTGCCGCCGGAAAGAAAAATCATGTCGTTCTCGGCCAGTGCGCGCTCCATGCGCTCCACAATCACGTCCAGCCTATCCTCGGCCAGCCCGTACATGGTCGCAATGCCTCCGGCTCCGTCCACAAGCGCGGCCAGGGCGTGCGAATTCACGTCGCGCACCTGTCCCGGCCGGGGCGTCCGGTCCACAGGTACAAGTTCGTCCCCCGTGGAAATGATGCCCACCCTGGGACGACAAAAGACCTCGACATCGGTCTGGCCGACCGCCGCCAGAAGCCCCACTTCCTGCGGCCGCAGACGCGTCCCCGCTGCCAGGGCCACCTGCCCCCGGGCAACATCTTCTCCCTTGCGCATGATGTTTTCGCCGGGAGCAAGGCTTTTGCGGATTTCCACGGTCTGTTCGCCCATACGCTGGGTCTGCTCCACCATGACCACGCTGTCCGCCCCCTTGGGCAGGCAGCCGCCCGTGGTGATAGCCGCGCATTCGCCCGGCCCCAGGGAAAATTCGGCAGGAGTTTCGATGCTGATTTCGCCGATGCATTCCAGATAGCCCGGATTGCCTTCGCTACTGCCGAAGAGGTCTTCGGCGCGCACGGCGTAGCCATCCATGGTGGCGCGGTCGCACAAGGGAATGTCCTGGTCGGCCAGCACGTCGCGCGCACTCACCCGGCCGCAGGCCTGGTCCAGGACAACGGTTTCCGTATCCAACGGAGAAAAGCCTTCAAGTATTTCCCGAAACCGCTGTGTGGAAACCACGTTGAAAAAATCATGCTGCATAGGAACTCCCAACTTCGACAAAAACATTACGGCAAATTTCCGGCCCTTTGTAAAAGAATGCCGAAGCAGTACAACAAAATATCATTTCAAGGCATTTATTTTTTCATGTAGCATGACGCTACCGTTTATATAGCGCTTTTACGCCACGCAGAAACGGCAAAAAATATTTTCCCTTTCTGCGATTTTCCGAAACGTAAAACATGGTGATTTGACGGAAAGCACTGTAGTACCCAGAGCACTGTCGAATCAAGTGAATCGGGCGGTGGTTTTCAAGGGAGTAAATTCCTGTGGATTTCGCCACCCAAAAGAGCTAGGTTCCCGGCCATTCCATTCTCGCCACGTGGAGGAAACATAATGGACAAGCCCATTCCGGGCCCCAGAGTACCTAAAATGCTTCTGGGAATTATCGGGCACCCTTTGCATCATTCCCTTTCGCCGCTTTTGCACAACACCATGCTTGCGGAACAGGGAATCCAGGCCGCATACCATACTTGGCCCATGCTGGAAGACCGGCTGGAAGACTTTGTGAACGCCATGCGCACCCTGCCCATTCACGGGGTCAGCGTCACCATTCCTCACAAAGAAGCCATCATGGACCTCATTGACAACGTCTCCGACCTGGCAGCCGAGGTCGGCGCGGTCAACACCGTGCTCTGGCGCAACGGCCGCCTGTACGGGGCCAACACGGACGTCTTCGGGTTCATGGCTCCCCTGGAAAATCTGCAGGCCGTTCCTTCCAGCGCCCTGGTCATGGGAGCGGGCGGAGCATCCAGAGCTGCCATCGTGGGGCTGAAGCAGCTGCAGGTCAAAGACATCCTGATCAGCGCCCGCAACCTGGCCAAAAGCCAGGCATTGGCACAGGAAATGGGCTGCACGGCCGTGCCCTGGGAAGAACGCGCCTCCCAGAATACGGCAATTCTGATCAACACCACCCCTCTGGGAACCACGGGCAAATTGCAGGACCTTTCGCCCTGGCCGGAAAAGACCTTTCCCCGCCGCTGCATTGCCTATGACCTGGTCTACAATCCCCAGGAAACGACTTTTCTGCGTCAGGCCCGCGAAGCCGGTTGCCATACCATCAGCGGCCTGGAAATGCTTCTGCATCAGGGAGTGCGCCAGTTCTATCTTTGGACGGGAAAAAACATGTCGGTACGCGGCGGGCGCAAACTGCTGACCGAGGCGTTGCAGCAACACCCCGAACCCATCGTCATGGAGCCGGAAGACTAGCCGGACTTACCGCCCAGTCTCCCACAACGCCAGATTGAGCAGTATCCACAGGCGCATGCCGTGGTTTACCTTGCCGGTCTTGTGCTCTTCCACCAGCGTACGGACCGCGTCCATATTCAGGTAGCTGCCCATTTTCGGGGCCGCATCTTCCAAAGACTGTGCAAGAAAGCCAGACATCTCATTACGCAGCCAGGACGAAACCGGAACGGAAAAGCCCTGTTTGCGCCGGTTGATGATGTGCGCGGGAAGATATTTGCGGGCAATGCGCTGCAAGATGAACTTGCGCACGCCCTTGTGCACCTTGTACCCCGAGGGGAGACGTGCGCACATCCCCACCACGCGGCTGTCCAGCAGCGGCGAACGCACTTCCAGACCGTGCGCCATGGAGGCGATATCCATCTTCACCAGCAGGTCGCCGGGCAGATAGGTCGTATTGTCCAGCCAGAGCATGCGCTCGATGGTGTCGTCTGCATGGGCAAAGGCCTCTTGTATGCACGCCTTGCGCCAGCGGGAGGTCCTTCCCTCCACCATTTCCGCAATTTCCGGCCGCAGCAGCCGCATTTTGCAGCCTCCCTGAAAATATTCGCTGCGGTACAGGGGTTTGAGCTCGGGATACTTGTACCGGTAAACCCAGCTCCGCCGGACCCGGCATAAAAGGGAATCCCCTTCCAAAAGCGCCTCTATGCCGGAGCAGGGCACAAACTTGCCGGAACGGACAATGCGCTGCACCACGTTGGCAAGGCCTTTGCGCCGGTAATGGCTGTACCCGCCGGACAGCTCGTCGCCGCCGTCGCCGTTGAGCGCCACGGTAACGTGTTTGCGCACCATGCTGCTGAGGATGAACGACGGCAGGGCCGAATTATCCGCGTACGGTTCCCCGTAATGAGCCACAATACGGGGCAAAAGCCCCATGGCATCGGGCCGGGCTGTCTCCTCGTGGTGGTCCAGCCCGAGGTGGTCGGCCACTTCGCGGGCATAGGGCAGCTCGTTGTATTTCTTGTCTTCAAAACCCACGGAAAAGGTCTTTACCGGACCATCCGCCTGCTCCGCCATGATGGCCGCAACCAAGCTGGAATCCAGCCCGCCGCTGAGCATGGCACCAAGGGGCACGTCGCTGATCATACGCAGCCGGACCGCATGGCGCAGTTCCTCGTGCACCAGGTCCACGGCCTCATCCAGGCTGACCTTCTCCTTTTCCTTGTAATCCAGCTCAAAATACTGCTCCGTGCGCAACCCTTCCGCATCGTAGATGGCGAAATGGCCGGGGGGCAGTTTACGAATGGACTGATAGATAGAAAACGGCCCGGGAATGTAGGACAGACTCAGGTAATGGGTCAGGGCGTCCCAATCCATTTCTCCGGAAACCGACGGATGCTTTGCCAACGCCCCCACCTCGGAGGCGAAGATAAACCCCTGCGAGGTCTGGGCATAGGCCAGAGGCTTCTTGCCCAGCGGGTCGCGGGCCATGAACAGCATTTTGTTGGCCGGGTCCCACAGGGCAAAGGAAAACATGCCGCGCAGCATGCTCAGAAAGTTGATGCCATGGCAGCGGTACAGCCCCAGAAGCACTTCGGTATCGCCCTTGGTGTGGAACCGCTCGCCCTTCTTTTCCAAGGAGGTGCGCAGGCTCTGAAAATTGTAGATCTCCCCGTTAAAGACCAGGACGTTGCCGGTCAGCGGATCGACCATGGGCTGGTTGTTGGTTTCGGACAAATCAATGATGGACAGCCGGGCGTGCCCCAGGGCGACCTCGCCCTCGTTCCACACGCTTTGATTGTCCGGTCCCCGATGGGCGATGCGTCCGGTCATGGCCCGCAACGCGTCTACGTCCGGGCGCCCTGAAAAAGTGATATGGCCTGTAATTCCGCACATATCTACAGTAAAACTCCGTGTTCAGAGATACTTTTGCCCTCGCATTGCGCCTTGGCACACGTGAGCAAATACAGAAAGGTCTTGGCCATACGCTGCACATACCACAAATAATGATGCATACCGTCGGCATTGCGCCGAACATCGTCCTGAACAGCCAGGGCTTTGGCATGAAAAGCAGGGTGGCTGAAGGTGTCGTAGCGGTCCACCATGTAGCTTACCCCGTTCTGATCAAAAGTATGCAGCAACTCGCGCCCCATGCTCAAAAGCTCGGAAAGCTTGCGTTCCAGTTCCTCCTGTGGGGTTCCGTCCGCATCGGCGACCAACTCCACAAGCAGATCGTACATGGGCACAGTCAGTTGCCCGGTACCCCGGGCCACCTGCCGCCAGAATCCGATCTGTCCCAGAATGTAGTTGCGGACCTGCTGTAGGTCGGCCTCCCGTTCAGGCACGGCAAAAGCCTGCTCCATCAGGGACGGCACATCTGCGGATTGGATCTCCGGCGCCTCGTCGTAGGCAACTCCCGGACCGTGCAGCACGCTTTCCCGGCAGGTGTTTATGCACACGGCGCCGGTACGGCGCAATTCGTCCAAAAACCAGAACGAGGCGTCCCGAAAATTCAACGATGTCTGCATGCTGACACCTAGCGGATTTTCCACCTGGATAATTCTTGTGGGCACTACGCGGGACGAACCGTTGCTTCCGGCATAGGTCAGGCCGTTGCTGCTGAGGGACCCCAATTGCACGCCTACCAGAATATGACGCGTACACCCCAGAAAACGGGCCAGGGAAAAAGCCGTGGTGATGACCGAGCCGTACAGCCGCAGTTCCTCGAAATGCCCGAAGACGTCCGGCATGACGTTGCCGAAAGGAAAAACCTTCCTGAAATTCTGTGTCGGCATATACGACAGGCTGTGCGCGACCAGGACGGTGTGGTCCTTTAAAATGTAGCCGTTAAAGGAACTTTCGGCGGCCAGGGAGGTATCGTTGGCCACTACGAAATCCGCTTCTATTCCATAGGAGGCCAGCACCTGCGCGGCTTTGGATACGCAGATGAGAAGGGCCTTTCCCCGTGTTTTGCGGATGTAATCGACCTTTGCATGCAGGTCGGGTCCGGCCGCTGCCAGAATCGCGTCCGTGCCCTTAAACATGCCCCGCAGATCAGCCAGGCAAGGAGACTTGGCCATGGTGGAAATGTTCTCGTACAGATGTTTCTGCTGGTCGTAAAACAGCCCCTTGGTGATGTTGCGTAAAGGACGGCTTTTCGCCCCTTGCTGCCCTTCTATCGGATAGATGCAATAGCGATAGTAAAAGACTTCCAGGCGCTCCACGATGTTTTCCACATACCTGGGCAGTGCTGTTTCCAGCCCCTCGCGTATATAGAAAACAGGGAAGCCCGCGCCAAAGCATTCCGCCCCCAGCAGCTCGGTGAACGCTTTTGCCATGGTATCGATATCGCCTGCAAAAATCCTGGCTCCGGCCTTGGCCCATTGGACCGGCTCGACCTTGTCCAGAAACTCCACCAGGCACTTCATGCGCGGTTCAAAGACCACCACCCGGCAATGGGGACAGGCAAGAAAAAACTCCAGCTCGGACGAATGAACCGCGCCGATGAACACGGCCAGCCCGGTGCGCTTGGCAACCTCCTGGACCGGAGTGCCGGGCTCGATGAAATCGTACAGCACCCTGTCGTCTTCAAACGGCTTGCGGAATGTGTCGGGAAGGCTAAACCAGCGCGGCTTTTCCTTGCGCAAATGATGGGTCTGCCCCAGTTGTCCCTCAGGTTTGAAATATTCGGATGATTCCGCCAGAATTTCCAGCTGGCGGAGCATGTTCAGCTTTGTTCCTGCATCCATGCGGCACGGGCTCCCTTGGAGTTGCGATATTGCCGGTCTCTGCTTTCAGCGGTGGATAACCAGCACTCAAGATGTACCTCAAAACCCCCAGCCCGTCATCTTGTACGCCCCGGCCGGACCACGCATACAACGCTGTCCCGCCCCGGACTCGCCCCTTCTTTGGAACAAAAGACCCGCCCGGAACCCCAAAAGGGTCGGACGGGTCGAAAATGCAGCTTCAAAACACGCAAATATCGTTTGCGTAATTACTACACGTTGAACAGGAAGTGGACCACGTCGCCGTCCTTCATCACATATTCCTTGCCTTCCACGCGCAGCACGCCCGCAGTGCGGCAGGCCGCCTCGGAGCCTTTCTCCACGTAGTCGTCATAGGCAATGACTTCGGCCCGGATAAAGCCGCGCTCAAAGTCCGTATGGATAACGCCCGCAGCCTGCGGAGCCTTCCAGCCGTCCTGGATGGTCCAGGCGCGCACTTCCTTTTCACCGGCTGTGAAATAGCTGATAAGCCCCAGCGCGGAATAGCCCTGGTGGATAATCTGGTCCAGGCCGGATTCCTCCACGCCGTAGGAATCGAGAAATTCCTGCCCCTCTTCCTCGGACAGCCCCACCAGTTCCTCTTCCACCTTGGCGGAAATCTTCACCACATGCGCGCCGCGCTGCTGGGCCAGTTCGCGCACCTTTTTCACATGGTCGTTGTCTTCCATCAGGCCGTCTTCGTCCACGTTGGCAACGTAGATCACGGTCTTGGCAGTCAGCGGGCGCACGTCGCGCAGCAGCTCCTTGCCCAGGTCCGTGTCGGCCTCGGCAAATGTGGAGGCCGGTTCGCCCTCGCCCAGATGGTCGAGCAGCTTCTGGGAAAGTTCCAGCATGGCCTTGAGGGTCTTGTCCCCCTTGAGCTGCTTGCCCAAGCGCTCCACCCGGCGCTCCATGGCCTGCATGTCGGCCAGGATCAGCTCGGTTTCGATGATCTCGATGTCGCGCAGCGGGTCCACGCTGTTGTGCACGTGGATCACGTCGTCATCGTCGAAACAGCGGCACACGTGCAAAATGGCCTGGGTTTCGCGGATGTTGCCCAAAAATTTGTTGCCCAGGCCTTCGCCCTGGCTTGCGCCTTTGACCAGCCCGGCAATGTCCCAAAAATCCACGGTGGCGTGTATCACCTTTTGCGGATTGACCAGCTCAGCCAGCTTTGCCATGCGCTTGTCCGGCACGGGCACCACGGCCTTGTTGGGTTCTATTGTGCAGAAGGCGTAGTTTGCGCTTTCCGCATTCTGGGCTTTGCTCAGGGCATTGAACAACGTGGATTTGCCCACGTTGGGCAGCCCGACGATTCCGACGCTCAAAGACATATGTTTGCTCCTGGATAGTCCGACGGGATGATTTGCGGTTGGTTCCGGCTGGTTCATAAACCGGGCCGAGGCCAAGGGCAAGCGTTGTTTTTGCGCCCCCCCGATGCTACACCGGCAGCATGGAAACACTCACTCCCCTGTATTTAAAAAAAGGCGAGGAACGCCGAATCAAGGCCGGCCACCTTTGGGTATTCTCCAACGAAGTGGATACCGCCAAAAGCTCCCTGAAACAACTGACGCCGGGACAGCCCGTTGCCATCCTTACGGGCAGAGGCGAATTCATCGCCAACGGATACGTCAATCCCAACTCCCTTATCTGCGCCCGCGTGGTCAGCCGCAAACCCGGCCACCAGTTCGGACCGGACCTCATCCGCACACGCATTCAGGCCGCCCTGGACCTGCGCCAGACACTTTTCGGCGAACCCTACTACCGCATGGTCTTTTCCGAAGGCGACTATCTGCCAGGCTGCATCGTAGACCGCTTCGGCTCCATTGCCTCGGTACAGCTTACCACGGCAGCCATGGAAAGCCAGCGCGAAGCCGTGGTCGACACCCTGGCCTCCATTGACGGCATCGACGCGGTCCTGCTTAAAAACGACGCGTCCGGTAGAAATTTCGAGGGCCTGCCCCTCTACGTGGAAACCGCTTTCGGCAACGTGCCCGAAGAAACCAAAGTGCATGAAAGCGGCGCCACCTTCACCGTGCCCCTGCACCAGGGCCAAAAAACCGGCTGGTTCTACGACATGCGCCTCAACCGCCAGCGCCTGGCCCGGCTGGCAAAGGACAAAAGCGTGCTGGACGTGTTCAGCTACGCAGGCGGAGTGGGGATTCTGGCCGCCCAGGCAGGCGCAACAGAAGCCGTATGCGTGGACGCCTCGGCCAAGGCCCTGGACTACGCGGCCCGCAGCGCCGAGAAATCCGGCGTGGGCGACAAGGTCGATACCATGCAGGGGGATGTCTACGACGTATTTCAACAACTGCGCGAGGACGACCGCACCTTCGACATCGTCAGCGTGGACCCGCCCGCCTTTATCAAAGGCAAAAAAGACAAGAAAAAAGGCGAACAAGCCTATGCCCGCGTCAACCGCGAAGCCATGAAACTGGTGCGCGACGGCGGGTTGCTGATGAGCTGCTCCTGCTCCCAGCACATGCTGGCCGACGACCTGCGCAAGGCCCTCGGCAAAGCCGCTACCCAGCGCCGCGTGCGCCTGCAGATTCTGGAACAGGGACACCAGGGCCCGGACCATCCCGTGCACCCCGCCATGCCCGAAACAAACTACCTGAAGATGTTTCTGACGCGGATGATGAAGTAGGGAAAAGGAAGAAAGAGAAGAAAAGAAAGGAAAGGAAAGGAAAGGAAAGGAATCGGGGCGCTGCCCCGCCCCCCGCCAGGAGGCAACGGCCTCCTGGACCTGCGGTCAACGTACGAAGAATCCCGTCCCGGCGAAACGCCCGGACGGGATTCTTCGTACGTGAGGGGGGAAATTTTTAAGGTGTGAAGTGCACAACAAGGAACGCCTTTCCAGGAAGCAGCCCTTATTCGGCAGCCGCTTCAAAAAGGTATGAGAGCAAGGCGCAAAGAAAATTGAGTCGCGACGTGTACTCTTATGTACACAAGCGAAATCAATTTTTTGCAGCAACGAAGTTATCAGACTATTATTCGCCGTCTGCAAAGGGGGGCTCAAAACAGTGCGAGAGCAAGGCGCAAGCATTTCCGCGAGCGAGGACAGTATAATCCAATACGGCCCGCGATGCGGAAATGCGATGCAACGCCGCTATCGTGCTGTTTTCAGCAACCCAATGAGCATAAGGGGGGCTCAAAAAGGTCAGGATGCAAGGCGCCAGGGAAATTCAAACGCGACGTGTACTCTTACGTACACAAGCGGCTTGAATTTTCCGCAGCAACGAAGCAGACGGGCCTTTTTCAGCCCCCCTTCACTCCTTACTCCTAAGTACGTCCAATATCCCCACCTGCGCCGCCTGCCACGCCGGATACGCCCCAGCCAACACGCCGATAAGCGCCGACCCGGCCAGCGCCCCCACAACCAGCAGCGGATTGAAGACAAATGGGAACGAGGCGAACACCGCAACAAGCCCTGTCAGCACCACGGAAAGGAGCACACCGGCGGCTCCACCCACGGCCGACATGAGCCCGGCTTCCAGCAAAAATTGATTCACAATATGGCGGCGTTTGGCACCCAAAGCCCGACGCACGCCAATTTCAATGCGTCTGGACCGAACCAGCAAAATCATGATGGAGAGGATGCCCAATCCGCCCACGGCAAAGGACACGCTGGAACTGATAAGCCCAAGCGTGGACACAAGGTCCAGGGCCTGTTTCTGCATCTTGGCCAGCTCCTTGGCCGTGAACACGCTGAAGTCGTCTTCTTTTCCCGGGCGTATGCCGTGCCGCTCACGCAGCAGTGCCGCGGCCGCGTCCTTGGCGTATTGAATTCCGGTTCCCGGAGCCATCTGCATAAAGGCCCCACCTATCCAATAGGTATTGGACGCGCGGCGCATGTAGGTGCTCAGGGGCATGAAGACCTGCTCGTCCAGGTCGTCCCCTGACGGGTCACGCCCCTTGGACTCCATCACGCCGATGACTTTGAATCCTGCCCGGTAGATGAAGACCCGCTTTCCCAAGGCCTCCTGCTCGGTACCGAAAAGCCGCTGGGCAATCTTCTTGCCCAGCACCACAACCATGGCCCGGTCCTTCTCCTCTTCCGCATTGAAGAACCGTCCATACTGCGGCTTGAAATTGCGTACCTTCGTGTAGTCGGGCCAGGTTGCCACCACATTGCATGGCACCTTGGTGGAGCCGGACCGGATGGGAAGCTGCGCCATGCTGAAAGGCACGCCGTTTTGCACAAATGGGAGGTTCTGCATCAGCGCCTTGGCGTCGGAGAGCCGAAAGGTCCGCTGCCCACCCGAGATGCGCACACTGCCCCGCCGAAACCGAACCTCCCCGGTCAAAGCCACCAGCAGGTTGGGCCCGAACTTTTCCATCTCTATTTCAGTCTTCTTGAGCATGGCCTCAGACACGTGCTGCACGCCCGTAAGAGCCAGAGCTCCCAAAAAAACCCCGAGCATGGCCAACACCGTACGCAACTTGTGCGCGGCCAATGAATGAAGCGCTATTTTCAGACTGAAAAACATGACAAGGATATATACCGAGGACTGGTCGGAGGCAACGCCAGAGGCCGAACGCACGGCAGGTTGCATCCGTCTGCCCCTCTGAAAGATGAACTTTCCAACCGCCCCAACCACAGTTCCTTCGTCGCCAAACAACAGCAACCGTTCTCGTTCCTTTAAAAATATCAGGCCGCCCTGTTCAACCCCTCTATTGATTCCATCTTCGGACAAGCTCCCCCACACTGC
Source organism: Desulfovibrio sp. 7SRBS1 (assembly GCF_049723905.1). Classification (NCBI taxonomy): domain Bacteria; kingdom Pseudomonadati; phylum Thermodesulfobacteriota; class Desulfovibrionia; order Desulfovibrionales; family Desulfovibrionaceae; genus Desulfovibrio; species Desulfovibrio sp. 7SRBS1. The sequence goes on from NZ_JBJKFD010000001.1 coordinate 2,758,157, forward strand.
CAGGCGATACTATTGACTTTATATTTTCAATAAACAGACAAATCAAAAACTAAAGCTAACAACAGCATATTAACTGGCTGGACCAGATATTAACCTGTTGACTTTTAAAAAATTACCATGGCATTAGCGATAAACAGTACTATATAAAATATAAAATTTGAAATTTCGGAGGCAACATGTTTGCATTTGCAAAAAAATATCTGGCACTGCGATTTGTTTCCGGCATTGTCATCTTGCTTATGCTTTTCTTCGTATGCTTTGGGTACTACATCCAAAAAAAGGAAGCCGAGGAAGCCGCCCAGGAAAATCTACTGAATAGCCAAAGGCAGCTGGAGACTATTTCCAGGGCCCTGCAAAATTGGATTACAGGACAAATCGACCTGGCAAAGACGCTTGCAAGATCGGAAGATATAATTGCCGCATGTGCAGACCCATCCAATGCAGTGCTTGTCTCCACAGCGCAACAGCACCTGCAAAAAGTGCATGATCAATTCGGATTTTATGAGAACATTCCGTTGGCCGCACATCTTTACGACCGGCAAAACCTGACGGTGATGGCAGGCGATAAGGAGAAGGTTATCCAGGACGGAACCTTTTTCGTCGACACGGTGCAGGGACGGACTCTCGGCAAGGGCGGAACATCACTGAGCTACATCCAGGCGTCGCGCCAGGGAAAGGATTTCTTCATCAGCCAGGTCTATCCCAGCCTGCTGCGCGGCAATCCTATTTTCGTCATTGCCGCGCCCGTGCTGGACGGTGGACGACATGTGGGGACTGTCATCCTGGCCCCGCAAATGGATTATTTTACGGACAAATTTCTCGCCGATTTTCAGACCGGCAAAACCGGATACCTCTTTTTCATGGATGACCGGGGGATGATTATCGCCCATCCGGACAAAGGGCTGATTCTCAATAAGGACACCGGAAAAAATTCAAACGCTTTGAAGCGCATCCTGAACGGCGCAACCGATTTCTATTTGCCTGCAGACGACACCAAGGGAAGCGCAGTCTACCGCTACATTGCCCAGCCCATCGACTTGGACCGGCAACAAATGCAAAACGGCTGGATATTGTGCGCTGCCCAATCAAAAAAAGAGATTCTCTCGCATGCCATGGCGTCCGCCAAAGCCAGGGTATGGGCCGGTATTCTTCTGCTCGCTGCGCTTGTGGGCGCCATGTATCTTCTTACACGTTTTCTTGTCACCGCCCCTCTTGCCAGGGTTGTGCGCTATGTCCAAGAGGTGGAAAAAGGAAATCTGGACGCCTCGCTCCAGCTGGACCGAAGCGACGAGATAGGCGTTCTGGCCTCATCCCTTAAGAAAATGTCCGTCCATATGATCGAACGCCTCCAGACCGAGATGGGATTCATGCAGGGCATTCTGGACGGCATACGGAATCCTTTCGCCGTGGTGGACCAGGATTTGATTATTCGCAACTGCAGCCAAAGCATGGTCCGGATCACCGGCAACCAGGGCTCGACGCAAGACTTTGAAGGATGCCATATCGCGGAATTCCTGTTTGCCGACAGAAACCGCCATGTTATTTTGGAAGATGTGTTTGCGGACGGAAAAGAGCGGCACAACGTGGCCTTTGCCTATACCAACCCCAAAGGGGAATCCTTTGAAATGATTATAGATGTCGTCCCCATACGAGACACCAAGGGCGATATTCAGGGAGGTATAACCTTTTGGAACGATGTGACCGAGCTTAAAAAACGACAGTACGCAATCGAATCACAAAAAAAGCGTATCGAGGAGGCTGCCGAAGAGGTGACGTCCCTTTCTTCGGAGGTCGACATTGTGGTCCATAGCCTGACGGAAAATATCCAGCTGTCCAACGGGCGATCCAAAGTCCAAAAGGACCGTCTTGTGGAAGCGGTAACCGCCATCGACGAGTTGAGCGCCACGGTTCAGGAAATAGCCCAGAGTTCGGCCACCACCGCTACAACCGCGCAAACGACCAAAAACTGTGCGGACAACGGCGTGTCGGTTGTGCAAAATTCCATGCATTCCATCCAATTGCTGCAAAAGCTGGTTTCGTCCGTGCAAAACGACATCAATGAGTTGGCGGGAAAAGCCGACGACATCGGCAACGTCATGGAAATAATCAACGACATAGCCGACCAGACCAACCTTCTGGCGCTCAACGCCGCAATCGAGGCGGCCCGCGCCGGGGAGGCGGGCAGAGGGTTTTCCGTTGTGGCGGACGAAGTCCGCAAGCTGGCGGAAAAAACCGTGGTTGCAACCAGCGAGGTTGGAGGCGCCATAGAGGCCATACAGACAGGAACGCGCAAATGTATCAAGGCCATCACCGAAGTGGATGGCGAAGCCGCCAACAGCGTGGAAAGCGCGCAGAAAACGAACTCATCCCTTTTGGAGATCGTCAGATTGGCGGAAACAACCAGCAGCATGGTGGACGGCATTGCCACGGCAGCCGAGCAGCAGGCGGCAGCCACCGAACAGATTGCCAAAAACACCGCCGAGGTGGACAAGATCGCCGAGCAGACGCTTCAGGCCATGCAACGTTCGGAAAAGGACGTTACAGAGGTGGGCCAATCCTTCAGCCGGATGTACACCATAGTGAAAGACATGCACTGATGCGCGCCCTCTGACGCGCGCGATTTTCTGATTGCTCACGCCGCTTGCTGAAACGCTGAAAACAGCGTGAGCCGTATCAAAAAACAATCGTTCACAACGGATGCCAATGCCGGGTGCCCCAAAACGACAACGGTAAACGGCTCTGAAAGATTGACGCACGGTAAAGCCCAGTATAGGAAATAAGGCCTCCAAATGGAGACCTTTCGCCCGGATGGTGGAATTGGTAGACACAAGGGACTTAAAATCCCTGGGCCGCAAGGCTGTGCGGGTTCAAGTCCCGCTCCGGGTACCAGAATGAGTAAAAGCGGCTGTGAAGAATTACGAAACTCTTCACAGCCGCTTTTCTTTGTGTGGTGAAGATTTTGCCCCGCAGAGTCCCCACATATTCCCCAGACAGAATGCACCTCTACAGGCCTTGCAGAAGAGCACCAAGGCAGCCGACGGCGCACCGTTCCCCGGTTACTTCGCCATGGACAACCATGCCCAAAGGAAGTTTTCTACAACCTTTTTGCGGGTGAATTGGAATTGGCAACAAACTGTCTTGAATAAAAACAGAGCAACCATGTTTTGCAGACGTCATATTGGTAAATGACGGATATTAATGTTGAGCTTTTTAATCTTACGTTGCAGTGTGCTGCGATGGATACCAAGCTGTTTTGCAGTCTGCCCCTGGTGTCCATTGTTCAGTTTGAGTGTAGAAATAATTTTTTGTCTTTCAGGATTGCTTGCGCCTTCTCCAGCAAGTTTTGGAAGGATAAATGCCTCTTGTGATGATGTCTGTGAGTTCAGCATGGACTGAACTTCAGCTTCAGTTACGGTTGTGTTGCGTGATATAATGCAGAGACGCTCCACGAACCCAGAGAGCTCCCTGACATTTCCAGGCCAGTCATGCTTTTCAAGCACGTCAATAATGGAAGATGTAAGCCTCAGATCTCCGCCATATCTCTTTTTAAAACGATCTGCGAGCCTTCTGGCCAAGTGTCCGATGTCTCCCGCACGAAAACGCAGGGGGGGAATTCGTAAAGGAAGGGTATTGAGTCGATAGTAAAGGTCTTTCCGGAATCCCCCTTCCTTGATGAGTGCAGGCAGGTCGGCATTGGATGCAGCGATAATCCGTGCATTTACAGGGATATACTTGTCGCCGCCAATACGCATGATGCAGCGCTCCTGTAAAACACGGAGAAGACGAGTCTGCCCATAATGGTCCATTTCCGAGACTTCATCCAAAAATATTGTCCCATTGTTTGCCATCTCGAAAAGGCCGGGCTTTCCTTTTTTCTTCGCTCCTGTGAAGGCTCCTTCTTCATGCCCGAAGAGCTCGGACTCCAGCAGAGACGGAGGCAAGGCTGCACAGTTTATTGCAACAAATGGCCCGGAAGCGCATGGACTGCCTTGATGAATTGCCTGCGCAAAAAGCTCCTTGCCTGTTCCTGTTTCTCCCATCAACAAAATGGGACTATCTGTTGCCGCATACGATCTGGCTAATGCTATTGTTGTGAGGATGGAATCAGATTCTCCCCAGATATCTTTGAAAGAATAGTGAGATGTGAGTCCTCGTGTGTGGAGACTTTTTCGTATTTTTGATTCGAGTTCTCCAATTACTGCGGCTGGCTGCAGTGTGATGATGATATCTGTCGTAGAATTTTTTATTTTTACAATATCCGTGCTGACGAGCATTGGCATACCGTTTATTTCTACAAGATCATCCTTTATTTGATCTTCATATTCTGTGCAGAGATGTTTTATTTGCTCTGGAAGACTGTCATTTGCCTTGTGCAGCTCTTTTGTATTCAAGTGCAATAATTGTCTTGCTGCTGTATTTATAGCTTGTATGTTTCCATGTACATCTACAACCAGAATTCCATTGTCTGAAATATCTACAACAGACTGTAATCTTTTTGTTCTCGCTTTCTCAATATTTCGTGCATAGGCGACGGTTTCTGCCTCCAGAAGGGCTGTTCGTAGTGCGACCTCTCCGGAATCGAGCATTAAATGGTCCATACCCAGCTCTGTCGCAATACCTCCAGATACATGTCCGGCCACAACCACATGCGCCCCGTCCTGTTGCGCTCTGTATAACTGCATCTTTATTATCTCAATGTCTTCGGTCACTGGATACGTTACCAAGTCGATATTGAGCAATGCGGAGAACACCTCAACGTCGCGTTTAATCATCGGAGAGAACGCCATGAGCGCAATATATGGCCGCTCAAGCGCCGTATGCCTTTTGGCTTCATCCAGTGCGGTGGCTAAATCCTGCCCTGTAACAGGAATTTCTACCAGTGGCGTATCAATAGCATTTTTCATTATGTCCACGAGCATCCCACGGGTGATGATCACATCAACGCCAGCGGCTTCAAAGTCCTTAGCAATGCTCACAGCTTTTTCCACTGTTCCAACTTTGGTTACCAGCGACTGACTCAGCCCCAGGTTTGCGGCAACGGCGATAGCCCGCTCCACGAGAATGCTGTTGGGATGTATTAATCCTATAAGTGGCATACTGCCCTCCGTTGCGACATATACTTCATTGTTGCGCCATATGTCGCATTTTTTGCCTCATATGTCTCGCTCTTTTTATTTGCATGAAGCCTGGAAGCTCCCCACCCAGCGAGTTTTTTGCATATTTTACCCTTGGCACGCATGTTGCTGTTCCGTAACAATTGCCTTGCGATTGTAAGTCTTTGTCTTCTTTGTTGCGGCTGTGTTTTGTTGTTATTCTTCTATGTGTCTATAGAAATGCTATATATGTTATTCTAATACAAAACTGATGGAGTAAAAAAATGTCTAACCCAGGATTTCGCGTAAAAAAAACATTTACGCGTCCAGAAAAAGCTCTTGTTGAATCTTTTCGTTCTATTCCAGTTGCCAATATAGGCGACAACATGAATAGAATTGGATGCATGGACTCCAGAATCATCCCCATGAACTCTTCTCCACTTTTGGGAAGCGCATTCACTGTAAAAGTTCGGGCCGGTGACAACTTGCTCTTTCATAAAGCAATCGACATGGCTCAACCCGGAGATGTTGTTGTAGTAGATGCTCAGGCTGGGCATTCCTACGCAATCACAGGCGAGCTGATGGTGATGTGGCTTCGCCAAAGAGGAGTATCCGGACTTATTATAGACGGATGCATCCGCGATACAGACTTTATTCGCACTCTGGAGGATTTCCCCGTTTATGCCATCGGTGCAAGCCCCAATGGCCCGCTTAAAGAAGGTGGGGGCGAGATCAACTTTCCGGTTATGTGCGGAGGGATTGTCGTAAATCCCGGCGACATCATTGTTGGTGATGCTGACGGAGTGGTGGTTGTTAACCCCAGCGATGCCCCTGAAGTTCTTCAGAAAGCACAAAAGCAGAATGAAGCAGAAGCTCAGGTGATGAAGGCTATCAAGCAGAATGCGTGGGACAGGGCCTGGGTAGACAAAGTCCTGGAGGCAAAGGGCTGCGAGTTTATCGACTAAGTCTTTACGCGCCTTTTATACCACAGGAGTAGCGATGAAAGTGCATGTTCTTGAGCCTATTCATGCCGCCCCCCTGGCGAGGCTCCGTCAAAACGCAGAAGTTGTTGATTGGAAAAGCCCTTCTGTTTTGGAACTTGAATCGGCCGATGCGGTTATCGTTCGAGCTGCCAAGGTCGACCGGGCAATGATGGAGAAGGCCCCCAAGTTGCGTGTGATCGGCAAGCATGGCGTTGGCCTTGATGCCATTGACGTGTCCGCAGCTCGTGAGCTTGGCAAGGAAGTTGTCTACACCCCGGAGGCCAACCAGGAGGCAGTGGCTGAACTTGCCGTAGCGTTCATGATGGCCTTGTCCCGAAAAATTGCCTTTGGACACAGCCAGCTACGTGCTGGTGCGTATTCGGCGGTTTGTCCGCCAGAGCTGACAGGATCTGAACTGCTGGGAAAAACCGTCGGACTCGTGGGGCTTGGCCGTATTGGCAGAAGGGTGGCGGAAATCCTGCAGAATGGATTCAGCATGCAGGCGATAGGCTTTGATCCTTTTCTGAGTGAGGAGAAATTTGGTTATCTGGGGATTGAGAAAGCCCCCCATATAGAGGAGCTGTTTCGTCGTTCAGACTACATCAGTATTAGCGTGCCTCTTCTTCCTCAGACAGAGATGCTGGTCAACACAGAACGCCTTTCTTTATGCAAAGAGAACTGTATTTTAGTGAATACAGCTCGCGGTGGAATTGTTGATGAAACCGCGCTTTATGAAGCTCTTAAGTCTGGTACTTTAAAAGCTGCGGCAAGCGATGTTTTTAAGGATGAGCCGTTAAGTTCACACTCTCCTTTATTATCTCTGGATAACTTTATTGCCATGCCACATATCGGCGCAAGCACGGAAGAAAGCCTTATCAGAATGGGTGAAGCTGTCGTTGATGATGTTTTGCGTGTTCTTTCTGGTGCTTCTCCAATAAATCCAGCTCCTATTTGTTGATAGCTTTTTCATTTTATATTCTTTTCAGTCTTCAATGAATAATACAAGGGGGAAAAAGCGTGAAACAATATGTGCAAGATAGGTACATAGCTATTGGAGGGCTGGTGCTTGTCGTTCTTGGGATCAATATATGCGGTGACTACCCGGCCGAAAGCGCCTTCTTTCCGGAAGCCTGCCTCATCGCCATAGGGCTGTTGCTGGCTCTTCTGGGCATTGAAAGCGTGATGACCCAACGCAAGCTTGTGTTGTCAGGAGCCTGTCCGCAGGAGGCCATGAGGATGGAGTGGAGGGCTGCTCTGGTCGTCACCTGCACTATGGCCCTCTATGTGTTTTTGGTCGGAGTACTCGGCTTTTATGTATCCAGCGCCCTTTTGTTGGTGGCAGTCGGCCTGCTCTGGGGCGGTGTGAAGAAGAGGACGGTACTCTTGTTTGCCGTTTGCTTATTGGCTTTTCTTTATTGCTGTTTTTCAATTCTTTTTAACGTACCGCTGCCAACAGGTATAGGAATGTAAGTATGATTGACACTTTACTAACATCACTTCCTGCTGTTTTGAGTTGGCCCTCTATTGTGGCGATGGTTGTTTCAACAGGTGCAGGCGTTGTAGTCGGCGCAATACCGGGCCTTTCTGCAACAATGGGTGTCGCTCTGCTGATTCCCTTTACCTTCGGAATGCATCCTCTAACGGCGTTGTGCGCCATGGCCGGGATGTACAATGGTGCTATTTACGGGGGCGCTGTTGCAGCAATTCTTTTGAATATTCCTGGGACGCCAGCTGCCGTGTGTACAACATTGGATGGCAACCCCATGGCCAAACGAGGAGAAGGGGTACTTGCGCTGCAAACCTCTGCCATTTCCTCGGCTTTTGGCGGGGCAATCAGTGCTTTGGCGCTTATGTTTGTTGCGCCATATCTCGCCGCACTGGCTTTGCGCTTTGGGCCAGCGGAGTATTTCTGGGTAGCTGTCCTGGGGCTGTCTACCATTGCCAGTTTCATCAGTGGGTCCACCATAAAAGGCCTGATCAGCGGCTTTATAGGGCTTCTGGTGAGCACCATTGGCATGGATGCAATTACGGGTGTACAGCGCTTCGACTTCGGAACTTCCTATCTCCTGGATAATATTCCCATTCTCGTCGCCCTGATTGGCCTGTTCTCCATTCCCGAGGTCTTTTCCATTTTGCAGATCAATGGGAAAAACCAAAAGAAAAGCGACATAGATCTCAAAAATTCCAAGGGCTGGGATTGGATAAAAGATACTTCCGCATCCTGGGTCATCTGGATTCGTTCCTCGATCATCGGAGTTGTTGTCGGAATGCTTCCGGGTGCCGGTGCCAACATTGCGGCATTCGTTGCATATGATGACACTCGTCGCAGATCGAAGACACCTGAATTGTTCGGAAAAGGATGCATTGACGGCGTAAAGGCATCGGAAGCGTCCAATAACGCTGTAACAGCCAGTTCACTGGCCCCCATGCTTTCCTTTGGGGTCCCTGGCAATGCCGTGGCTGCCGTAATGATCGGCGGACTTATGATTCATGGCATGCAGCCTGGCCCGAGCTTATTCGTAAAAAGCCCCCAAGTTGTCTATGGTCTTATGTGGGCCATGTTTCTGACAAACTTTATCTTATTGGCTTTTGGCTGCTTTGGATCGCGCCTTTTTGCACAGTGTCTCCGCGTTCCCCCAACCCTGATGGGAGCCGCAATTCTCGTTCTGAGCGTAGTCGGCACTTTCAGCTTAAACAACTCCATGGGCGATGTGTATGCCATGCTGGCATGCGGCTTGGTCGGTGTCGTCATGTTGCGCCTTCGTATTCCTGTTGCTCCTGGCGTGTTGGGGCTCATCCTTGGCCGTATGGCGGAAACTGAACTGCGCCGTGCCTTGATGTTGGCAGATTCCCCAATAGATCTGTTCACCCGGCCATTGTCTGCTGTGATGGTAGCGTTGACTATTTTGAGCCTGAGTCTCCCTGTATATAAAAAATACAAGAAAAGGTCCAAAAAGCAGGAGGAAGTTTGTGAAAATAGCAATTCTTAATGGGTAGAGAGTTTTTATTTTCTTATTTTCAAACAAAAGGGGATTGTGATGAGAACAATGAAAGGTTTTTTGTTTGTACTTTTTTTTACGGTTTCTCTGATTGCTTCCGGCAGCTCCATCTCTAAAGCTGCATGGCCTGATGATAAGGCAATTACGATGATTGTTTCTTATTCTCCGGGCGGATCTACAGATGTTGCAGCTCGCATGGCGGCTGTTTATATTGAAAAGTATCTTGGCCAGTCCATTGCCGTGTTGAACAAGCCCGGAGCCGGCGGAGAAGTTGGGTTTACAGCTTTGTCCAACGCCACACCCGACGGATACACGGTGGGCTTTCTGAATACTCCCAACATTCTGACCATCCCGATTCAGCGTAAGACGCGCTATTCTTTGGAATCATTCATCCCTGTTGCTCAGCTGATGGATGACCCGAGCGCTTTTTATGTTCTTAAAGACAGCCCTTACAATAACCTGGAAGACCTGCTTAAGGCAGCAAAAGAAAAGCCAGGCAAAATTACCTACGGCACAAGCGGAATTGGCTCCGACGACCATATTGCCGCAGAGATGCTTGCCCAAAAAGCCGGGGTAAAATTAAAGCACATCCCGTTTAATGGGACGAGCGCAAACAGAACAGCCCTCCTTGGTGGACATGTAACGGTTGGGGTCTTCAACGTCAGTGAAGGTAAAGAGTATGTGGAGACAGGTCAGGTCAAAATCATTGGCCAGATGTCCGAAAAAAGAACGGAGCTCTTTCCTAATGTTCCTACTTTTAAAGAGCAGGGATACGACATTGTAATGGCCTCAATTCGTGGCATTGGCATGCCCGCAGGAACTCCGGCTGACATCGTAAAAAGATTTGCGGACGCAACTGAAAAAGCCATCAACGATCCGGAGTTCATTCAAAAGTGCAATGAAGCACATATTCCTCTTCGGTATCTCGGTCCTCAGGACTTTCTTGAAGTTCTGCAGATGAACCGTTCTCAGTTCAGAGCTTTGTGGGATTCCAATCCGTGGGTCAAAAGTAAATAAGCTTACCATCCACGATTAGCGTTGTTGTTATTTGAACAAACAAAGGGGTATTAATTAATGATTAAGCCAAGTCGTGTTGCAGTGATTGGCTTTGGTGAAGCTGGGGGAATAATTGCTGAAGGTTGTCTCAGTGGAGCAAAGCATTTAGGTGAGGATATTTCGTGCCATGCATGGGATATTCGCATGCAAAATGAGGAAGACAAAAATCAGCTTCAACAGGCTGCTGACAATATGGGTGTTGTCATGCACAACACCCCAGGCGCATGGCTTAATGATGTTGACGTTGTCTTTTCTCTTGTTTTTGGTGGTGTTGCCAAAAAAGTTGCTCTGGAAATGCTCCCTTTCCTCAAAGAAGGAGCTGTGTACATTGACCTTACAACATCAACCCCACATGATATGCGAGAGGCAGCAGAGTCTTTTTCTTCTCGTAATGTTGGGTTTATAGATGGCACAGCTTTGGGATCGTTCCGTACCAATGGTTTTAGCGTTCCGTTCGTTTTGAGCGGAACAAATGTTGAGGCATGGTCGGCGTGGATGAATTCCATGGGCTTTTCCACAACGCCTGTTCCCGGCGGAGCGGGTAAAGCGGCTTCGGTAAAACTCCTGCGCAGCGTGCTGGCCAAAGGGCTGGAAGCGCTTGCCATTGAATGTTTTGTCGCGGCAGACAGCTTGGGAATACGCCCCACTATGATGAATGCATTCAACGATTTCGACCTTCGTTCTCTCGTAGAAACCTTGGAAGATATGGGAACAAGCCACGTAGCACATTGCAAGAGACGGCTTGATGAAGTCGATCATGCTCTTCAATTGCTTGCTGAAGCACATGTTGATCCCATCATGACCAAGGCCTCAAGGGACTTTTATGCACGTACTGTAGATTCCGGCCTGCAACTTGACCACGATAAAAAGCCATCGTGGGATACCTGCATGCCCGTACTGCAAGAAGTGGCCTTGAACACAAAATGCAACGAGAGCGTTGAGGCTTAATGTTAGTTGTGTAACATACCCTTTATGCTTTAATCTCTTCCGTAAAATCTGCACGGGATGATATTGAAATATCATCCCGTGCAGTCATATTTTTTATAAATGTAAAATATATTATTTTTATAACACGTGTATTTATAAAAAGGTGGAAGCTTTTAGTATGGACGGTTTCTTGTACAGTGCTAGAGTTCTTTTGCCTATTTTTTTTATCGTTTTTTTAGGAATAATAAGTAAAAAACTGGGGTTGATAAATAAGTCATTTATCTCAACATCCAGCCAAGTTGTTTTCTTTATTGCAATGCCTTCCTCAATTTTTTGTTCTATCTATAAAATGGATTTTTTTGGCGTATTCCAGGGAAAAATTATTTTTATCAGTTGGGGAGCCACACTGGCAGTCTTTCTCTTTTCATGGTGGCTGTCACGGATTGTCTGCCAGCAGCCCTCTCAGGAAGGAGCTTTTGTCCAGGCCAGCTTTCGTGGAAATCTGGCTATTTTTGGATTAGCCGTTGTGGATCGGGCTTTTTCGGCCAATGCAATGGGGCTGACCGCAAGCCTGCTGGCATTCCTTATTCCCACCTATAATTTTTTAGCCGTTGTCGCCTTAACGGGAGGTGAGCAGCAGGGCAGCAGGAAAGAACATATAAAAAGCACCTGCAAAAAAATCGCCACAAATCCGCTGATTCTAGCTATTGTTTTAGGGCTCATCTTCTCTTTGACGTCCCTGCCTCTTCCCCATTTAATGGAAGTAAGTCTCTCTTATCTCTCTCAAATGACGATACCTTTGGCCCTGTTGGGGATTGGTGGTTCACTTCAGGTGCACCAGTTCCGGGCCCGAAAGATTCCAGTCTTTGTTGCTTCGGCCATAAAACTTGTTTTTATGCCTGTGCTGGTAACCCTTGTGGCGTATTGGGCAGGGATTAAAGGGGAGCCTTTGGCTGTCATGTTTATCTTGGCAGGCTGCCCCGTTGCAGTATCAAGCTTTGCCATGGCCGACTCTTTAAAGGGGGATGCCGGGCTTTCCGCCGATATCATTACACTGACAACGCTGATGTCCATAGTGACCATAGGGAGTGGGCTGGCCCTCTTAAGGGAGCTGGGGGGAATTTAAAATACCTGGGACGCAAGGCTGCGCGGGTTCAAGGCCTGCTCCGGGTAACAGAATTATTAAAAGCGGCTGTGAAGAATGAGTACATTCTTCACAGCCGCTTTTTTGTTTGCATAGTGAAGATGCTGTTTTCTCAGAGTCCCCAGGATAAATTTTGCTTATGACCATCATAAGAACTAAACAGGTTACCATTCAAGTGACGTTTCAACAAAAAGAATCAAGAATAAAAATTTAAGGCAGCAAAACAATAGCTTATGAAGCGTATAAATTCTTTACCTAGCGTAGTTCCACCGAATTTACAGTAAGCACTATACCAACAAAAGCCCCACGATTATTACTCTGACAACTGATTGAGCTCTTTATTTCAGCTATATATCTCCAGAGGAGATCTGACAGCCAATAAGACATATAACCTTTGAAATATTAATTGCCTTATTAATTACAAATGGCTACAAATTAATCATTCTACAAAAAAAGGAGATTAGATCTATGAGCTATGAAAAACCTGAAATCTTGGCACAAGGGACTGAACAGATGGCAGAATGTCGCCCCAATAGTAAGCCGAGCGGAAGGCCCTGTAATCCCCCTAAGCCAGGTGGCCGTAAGTAAAGCCTTGTGATTCCCCCGGCTGCCAGGGGAATCACAGCATTTTGTTTTGCCTACCCTCTGTTCACGACTCCTAGCCCCCAACAGTTAGAGCTTGGAATAAAAGCTTAGGCTAAACAAATGTGAATATAAGCCCCATTTGACGTTCATTCTGAATCTGACGAAAAAAAGAAACCTTATAGAGTCATGTTAATATGTTGGCCTACTTTTCTTCCCCCTTGCAGGATACAAGTATCAAAAAACATGAAGACACAGAATTAATTGGACACATCTATTATTAAACTCACTTCTTTTAACAGGTTCTATCATTGTACCATTTTAAACAAATCAAAACATCTTAAATCCACTGCCTCACAGAGGCGGATTTAGATGTATGTAATTTAGATTTCTTGCCTGCAGACGAAGGGTAAAAGGTATGTTTTTTAAACGTAAATCAAATGTTTTATTTCGAAAATACAGCCAATTTGGATACATTACAGACAACAGAAATTTTGGATATAATACAAACGATGCCAATGAAAAATATATTGGAGATAAAATCTTATCACAAAGTGGAACCATTTTTTTCTCAGCTTTAGATAAAGACCCACAACCTTTTGAAAAAATTGTAAGTAAAATAAGCAAACAATTTACAACGGTAAATATTCAAACGATTAAGAATGATGCTTTAGATTTTTATTCTTTACTCGAGTGTGATGGATTTATTGTATCTGGAAAAACAAGACAAATATGCGAAGGAAAAGACACTAGATTTTCTTACAAGAAATCAAAGCCTACCTCCAGCCTTCAAACAAATAAGTCTTCAAATACGTTACTCCCAAGCAAATCTACACAAGATTTTCTAGAGGAACACTTTAAAGGTAGCCCTCAGCTCACAAGTTTACACATAGAAATCACAAGCAGATGCAATGAAAGATGTATCCACTGCTACATTCCCCACGAAAACAAACTCGAAAACATAAAAAACAATTTATTTTATAGCATTATAGAGCAATGTAAAAGAATGAACGTGTTGCATTTAACGCTAAGCGGCGGTGAACCAATGCTACACGAAAACTTTTGTGATTTTTTAGAGGCATGTAGGACATATAATTTTTCAGTGAACGTCCTTAGCAATTTAACATTACTTGATGATAAAATCATTAAAGAGTTAAAAGCAAACCCACTTCTCGGTGTTCAAGTCTCATTATACTCTATGAACCCTGTCATCCATGATGAGATAACTCGATTAAAGGGAAGTTTTTATAAAACAAAAATGTCAATCCTAAAGCTAGTAGAAAACAATATTCCGCTACAAATTAGCTGTCCAATAATGAAACAAAACAAAAACAGCTATGAAGAAGTTATAAAATGGGCTGAAAAAAACAATATTCATGTCGGAGATGATTATGTCATTATTGCAAGATATAACCACTCGATTAAAAATTTAAATTGCCGTCTAACAGTTGATGAAGTCAAAGAAATTCTTGACACAAAAGCAGCAAAAGATTCTAGATTTGTTGAGGAAATAGAATTGGAAGCCGCAAAAAAGAAAAATATCACACCAAATGATTTTGTTTGTAGTGTATGCAATTCTTCTATTTGCATAGCAGAAAATGGGAATGTATATCCTTGTGCTGGCTGGCAGGACTACATTGTCGGCAATGTGAATGGAGAGTCTCTTAAAGACATATGGAATAATTCAAAAAGAATTCAATATTTAAGAGAATTACGGAATTCAGATTTTCCTAAGTGTATTCGATGTACAGATAGGGAATTTTGTACCATGTGCATGGTTAGAAATGCAAATGAGAGCCCTAAAGGAAACCCGCTAGAAGTAAACGAATACTTTTGCAAAATTGCAAAACTCAACAAAAAGCTACTCAACAAATCAAAAACATTATGATTTCTTAATTATAAGAAACAATATTTATAACATATGCAGACACAACATTCACCTGACACTTGACTCTCTTGACGGCCGTATCAGCTACGGCTATTCGTTAATCCAAACAGCAATGGCTAGGCCTTAAGCCTCTGCATCGGAAGATAGTTTTGCTATTTGAAAAGCCTGCATTGCTTGGTTTGCATCCTAAAGATTCATGAAGATCCATGCCCTCCCCCCCTACTCCAACAATTGCAAAAAGTGGCTGACATGCAGCCCATGGATATCGGCCGCCTTTTCCGGGTCCCGTTCCTTGATGGCCTCCACAAGATGGATATGTGCGCTCTGGTCGACTTCGTCTGATTCGTAGCGGTTCAGCAGCAAATACCAATAGCGCAGGCAGATGTTGTGCAGGCTCTCTCGCGTCTGGCGCAGCACCATGTTGTCTGCGGCCTTTGAAAGGGCGTCGTGAAAGGCCGCATCCAGGCGGATGCCCTCTTCGTAGGCACCCGATTTCATGGCTTGTTCGGAGCGGCCCGATAGTTGTTCCAGTTCCATGATGTCCGCAGTGGTGGCGCGCTGGGCTGCCAGCCGGGCCACGGTCTTTTCCAGCGGAAGCCGCACTTCGAACACCTGCCGCACCTGGCTGTTTTCAATGGGAGCCACAAACGCGCCCTGGCGCGGTCGTATACAGAGCAGCCCCTGGAGGGCCAGCAATTGGAGGATTTCCCGGATGGGAGTTCTGGAAACGCCGAATTGTTCGGCCAGATCACGTTCGTTGAGTTTCTGGCCCGGTTTCAGCGTGGTGTAGAGAATCCAGTCGCGCAGGCAGATATAAATGCCCGCTTTGACTTCATCGTTGGGAAAGAAAATCGTAGGCCGGGTAAGGCTGTCTTCCACACGTAACCTCAGGCCAAAAGTTGGGAGTTAACCGCAGTGGGTGGCTGCCCAGTACAGCCCGGCCCAATACAAGCGCTTTGGCAGCGCCAGTCTGCCTTTTTTGGGGGAGAAAATCTCCCCCCATGAAGAAATCGCTGCCGGATGCTATTTCACAACACCATAGCGCCAGTTCTGCGCATCCATATGCCGGATGTATTTTTCCAGATAATCGACCAGAACCTGACGCATTGCGTCGCCCTTTTCCTTGGTGGCCTTGGTCGGATCGCCGCTGGCTCCGTAGGGAGTCAGCTCGTCAAAATTCCAGATAAGCTTCACATTGGTATCGAATTCGGGAACCTGCCCCTTGGCGCGGTCCATGTCGCACAGCTCGGGGAAAATGGACAGGCCGATGGAAGTTTCGCCTTCGCCGCCGTGTCCCAGCCCGTTCCATACTTCAAAGGTATTCTCGGGCAGAAGGTTGCCCGCGGTCACCCACCAGGCATCCAGAACAGCCAGGCCAAAGTCCGGGTTCTGCACCTTGAAGTCGCGGGCCGCGATTTCAATGGGGGCGATGTTGCCGTCGTGGCCGTTGACGATAAGCACCTTTTTGATGCCCCAGTACAGGGCAGAGTCCAGCAGCTCCCGGACCACGCGGACAACCGTGTCGTCGGACAGGGACAGGCACATGGGCTGATGGCGGTAGTGCTGGCTCATGCCGAACCACAGGGGCGGAGCAACAACCGCGTCATCAAAACGTTCGGCCAGATCCAGGGCAATCTGGTGGCTCACAAGGGAGTCACAGCCAAAGGGAAGATGTTCTCCATGGCATTCGCAGGAGCCAATGGCCAGGAACAATTTGTCGAACTTGGAGTCCTCGAAGGTGAATTGGGTGTTTTCTTCCAAACGGATGTTACGCACGGAAATTACCTCTTTCTGGTTTATGGCCGCGGTCCTGACGGACCGCGGCCATTGTTGGCAATACTGCCGCTATCTATTTGGCGTTGGGGTTCCATACATGTTTGACGGTGTATACGCCGTCATTAACATTGATGATGGACACGCTCTTGAGCGGGATGCCACCGTTTCCGGCAAAGGTGATGGTGCCGGTTACGGCCTGGTAGTTGGTGGTATCGGCCAGGGCCTTGCGGATGTCGGCGGGTTTGGCGGAACCAGCGGTCTTGATGGCGTTGGCGATCAGGCCAACGGCGTCGTATCCCAGGGCGGCAAAGGCGTTCTCGGGTTCAACACCGTATTCCGCCTTGTAGGCCTTGATGAATTCCAACACTTCGGGGCGGGTTTCACCACGGAAGGTGTGGGTGGTGAAGTAAATGTCGTGGGCCAGCTTCTTGCCGGGCACGGTGGAGATCAGTTCCGTATCAAAACCATCGCCGGACAGGATGGGAATATCAAGACCGGCTTCGCGGATCTGCTTGACGGAAAGACCGGCTTCGTTGGGGCATGCGGAGACGAAGATGGCATCGGCACCAGCGCCCTTGAGGCGGGCGATCTGAGCGGAGAAGTCCTTGTCGCCGCTCATGAAGAAGTCTTCCAGAACGATCTCGGCACCGTCGGCCTTGGCGCCTTCCTTAAAGTACTTGGACAGCCCCTTGGTGAAGTCCATGGAGTTGTCGGTCCAAACCACAATCTTTTTCAGGCCAAGATCTTTAACTGCATAATCGGCTATGGCCCGGGCCTGGATGTTATCGCCAAACGGAGCCAGGAACATGCAGTCACCGACCATGGCAGGCAGGGCGGGCAGAGTGGCACCGGAAGTTACAAAAGGAATGCCCTTCTTCTGGAACAGAGGAGCGGAAGGCAAAACAAAGGCGGGGTCGGAGTATCCAATACCGGCCACGATACCCTCGCCCAGAACTTTCTTGGCACCAATGGCAGCAGCCTTCTGGTCCGTCTTGGTGTCCACGCCCACAATTTCCAGCTGGCGGCCAAGCAGTCCGCCTGCATCGTTGATCATCTTGGCTTTGAGCTTGGCACCGTTCAGGGAAGGCACGTCAATGGAACTCATGCCGCCGGTAAGGTTGTACAGGGCACCGATTTTGATCGGGTCGGCCGCCATGGAAGGCAGAGCCAGCCCCAGGACCAGTCCGAACACAGCGAGAAGCTTGCACAGGCTTTTCATAGCAACATCACTCCTTAAATCTTTACAGTGGATTTGGGCCTGGGGATCATCCCCTTTGGCTCGTCACAGCTAAACAATCCCTGGGGCCTGAACACCAAAATGGAAATCAGGACCAGGGCCATGAATATTTCACCGACCCCATAGATGGAAAAACTCTCCTCCAGGGGACGGAAAAATTCCGTAATTACGGTAAACAGAACCGCTCCGGTAAGGGCGCCGCAAATGGAGCCGGACCCGCCCACGACCACCATGACCACGATGGTGAAGGCCAGAAGCAGGGAAAAGGAACCGGGCGTGAGGGCCGTAATCAGGTGGCCCCACAGCCCCCCGGCCACACCGGCGAAAAATGCGCCAATGACCAGGGCCTGGAGTTTGGCCTTGAAGACGTTGATGCCCAGGCAGCAGGCGGCCATCTCATTTTCCCGGATGGCGATGAACTGCCGCCCGTAGGATGAGAATTTGACCTTCCAGCAGACATACACGGTAACAGCCAGCCAGCCGTACACCCACCAGACATTGGTCAGTTCGTCCAGCCCGTTCAGCCCAAGCGGGCCGCGGGTGATGGTGTCCATATTAATGATGAGCACCTGGACGATGATCAGAAAGCCCATGGTGGCCACGGCCAGGTAATGGCCGCGCAGCCGCAGCACCGGAATGCCGATGATCAGGGCCGCCAGGGCCGCGACCAGCCCGCCGATGAGCAGGGACGGCAGAAACGGAAGGTGCAGCACGGCCATCCAATGCGGCAGGTCGGGCAGGAACAGCGGCTTTTTGACCAAAGGAAAGGTCAGCAAGGCTGAAGTATAGCCGCCGATGGCCATGAACGCGGGATGGCCCAGGGAGAAAAGTCCGGTAAATCCGTTGGTCAGGTTCAGGCTGACGGCCAGTATGCCGAAAATGCCCACGAAACAGACCAGGGAAAGCAGATAATCGCTCAAGGTGTTTTGGACCACGGCCAGAACTGCGCCAAGGCAAAGCAGGCCGATACCAACGATGAGTTCGCGTTTCATCAGGCCCGCTCCTCCTGATTTTTGCCGAGAATGCCGTTGGGCAGCACCAGCAGGATGACGATGAGCGTGCCAAAGACAAAGGCGTCGCGATACGACGAATAGATGGGCGGCAGCAGCCCCACGAACAGCACTTCGGACATGCCCAGCAGGTAGCCGCCCAGGATGGCACCAGGAATGGAACCCACACCGCCGATAACCGCGGCCACAAAGGATTTGAGGCCGGGCAGAAAACCCATGAGCGGGTCTATCTGCCCGAACTTGCCGCCCCACATGAGGCCGGAAATACCTGCCAGGGCCGAACCCAGGGCAAAGGTGACTGCGATGGTGCGGTTGATGTTTACGCCCATAAGCCGGGCCACATCCAAATTCTCGGCCGTGGCGCGCATGGCCGTGCCAATCTTGGTTTTATAGACGATGAACAGCAGAATACCCACCAGCACCGGCGCCGCAATCACAATGGAAAGGTCGATGATGCGAATTGTGAGGCCGAAAAAGCCGAGCGTGGTCTGCATGTATTCGGGAAAGGAGAAGTTGCGGGGCTGGGCGGTCAGGGTGAGGATGCCCAGGTTCTGGATCATGATGGACACGCCCAGCGAGGCAATAAAGCCCGTAACCTGCGGCGCCCCGCGCATGGGCCGGAAGGCGAACCGTTCGACTATCAGGCCGCTCATGGCGCCCACCGCGATTACGCCCGGAGCCACCACCCACAGGGGCAGGCCCAGCCCGGCCAGCAGGCCGAGGGTACTGAAGGCCCCGATCATGACGATGTCGCCGTGAGCGAAGTTGATGAGGTTGATGATGCCGTAGATCATGGAAAATCCCACGGCCACCAATGCGTACATGGAACCGAGGATAAGGCCGTTGAGCAGCTGTTGTGCTATATATGCGGATGTCACAGGTTATCCTCCCAGATAGGCCTTGCGTACGTTGTCGTCGTTGGCCAGTTCAGCGCCCGATCCGGTCATGGTCACCACGCCGTTTTCCAGGACATAGGCCCGGTGAGCCAGATCCAGGGCCATGACGGCATTCTGTTCCACCAGCAAAACCGTAACCCCCTGCTTGTTGATGTCCGCAAGCATTTCAAAAATGGCTTCCACCACCAGCGGGGCAAGCCCCAGGGAGGGTTCGTCCAGCATCAGCAGCTTGGGGCAGCTCATCAGGGAACGGCCCAGGGCAAGCATCATCTGTTCGCCGCCGGACAAGGTGCCAGCGGTCTGTTTTGCGCGGTCGGCCAGGATGGGAAACATGGCATGAATCTTTTCAATGTCTTCCTGAATGCCCTGTGTGTCGTTGCGCAGATACGCGCCCATGTGCAGATTCTCGATCACGCTCAGGCCGCCGAAAATGCCCCGCCCTTCCGGGCAATGGCACAGCCCGGAGGCCACAATGGATTCGGCGGACATGCGGTTGGTTTCCAGGGGCTGGCCGGAACCAGGGGTATACGTGATGGTTCCCTCTCTGGTGGGAAGCAGGCCGGAAATGGCGCGCAGGGTCGTGGTCTTGCCCGCGCCGTTGGCGCCGATAAGGGCGACAATTTCCCCCTGCCCCACTTCCATGGATACGCCGTGCAATACGTGGGTATTGCCCCGGAAAACCTGAACGTCTTTGAGTTCCAGCATCGGGGTGTTGCTCATTGGTCGGCCTCCCCTTTTTTGCGCCCGGTCCCGAGATACGCCTCGGTAACCTGGGGGTTGGCCTGGATTTCGGCAGGCGTGCCCTCGGCCAGAAGACGGCCGTAGTTCAGGACCTGCAGCCGCTGGCACAAATTCATAACCAAATGCATGTCGTGTTCGACCAGCAGGATGGAAAGATGAAATTCCTTGTGGATAATCTTGATTGTCTTGACCAGGGACTCGGTCTCGCCAGGGTTCATCCCCGCGGCAGGTTCGTCCAGGAGCAAAAGCTTCGGCCCCAAGGCCAGGGCGCGGGCAATTTCCAGCCTGCGCTGGTCGCCATAGGGCAGGTCGCCCGCCTTCATGTCCAGCAGATGGGAAATACCGATCATCTCCGCCAGTTCGCCGGACCTGCGGGCAATGGAATACTCGGACTTCCGTTGCCGGGGCAGCTGAAACAGCGTGGCAAAGAAACCGCAGCCCATGCTGTGGTGAAAACCGGTGCGGATGTTGTCCAGCACGGTCATTTCATCGAACAGACGGATGTTCTGAAACGTTCTGGCTATGCCCGCCTGTGCGGTCTTGGCCGGTCCCTGCCCTGCCAGTTCCCTGCCTTCGAAACGGATGGAGCCCTTTGTGGGCGCAAGCACGCCGGAAAGGACATTGAAGACCGTGGTCTTGCCTGCTCCGTTCGGCCCGATAAGGCCGATCAACTCACCCTTCCGAATCGTCAGGGCATATTCCGACAGGGCGATTATGCCCCCGAATCTTTTCTCCACGCCCTGTGAATCCAGGAGAATGTCGTTGGTAATTGCCATAATATTCAGATCCTTTTCACAATTTATTGACCTTATAAGGTGTGGTATACCAGCCAAAAAAACGTGTCAACGCCCTAATTAACAATTTAGTAATTAACCATGTTTCAGCATAATTTGAATTTGCGTATTATTGCCAAAAGAGTACTTCAAAAATAAGAAAAGACTCGAGAGAGGATATAAAATGGCATTTTGGCAGGGGCTTGAGGGGATATTGGGGGAGAAGGTCAAGGAGCATACGAAATACGTGCTGGATTCAACTCCAGAGTTGTTCCTGGCTCATATTGCGGAGTATCGGCGGAGTCGGTGGGGAGGGCAGGTCGGAAAAATGGGAAGTCGAATTGACAGAACCCCGTGCATTCAAACAACGCCTCTCAGCTCCCCTCCTGCGGCAACCCGTTCCGCAGCCATTCTTCAACTTCGGCTGAGCTTTTCAGCGTTATCCATTGGCAACCGTCTTTGTTGCTCTTCATCAGCTGCAAAACTTCCGTACGACTTTTTTGAGGGTACTTCAAAATGTATCGCAAGAAGTCAAAATCGACTTTATGCGGGCAGCCGACAGCCTGCTCGCCGCCCTTGTTGAACAGCCATCTCTTCAACACTCTCCAGGTGCAAATCCAGCGATTGAAATCCAGAAAAATAACAGTGTCCGCGTAACGCATCCGAAGGCTCATGGTGCGGGCATAATTTCCATCGATAATCCAGCTGTCTTTTTTAAGTTCGCTCTTCAATATTTGCTTGAACTCTGCCTTTTCGCTTTGCACCCAGCCCGGCTTCCAAAACAGATAGTCCAAGTGAACGAGCGGCAGATTCAATGTACGTGACAGCTCCCTGGACAACGTGGACTTTCCTGCACCACCGCAACCAATTATGAGTATGCGTTTCATCCCCATTTTTCTTTTCCTACTATCGTTTCATACAAACGTTGGTTGAGGCGATAATGACCATGGAGTGACGGAGTTGCGACAAACAAAGCCGAGTACGTATGAACGCACCCGGCTTTGTTACGTATAATGATAAGTCGAATTCAAGGAAAAAGAAACGAACGCAAATTCTCCGCTCTACAGACTCTCAGCAGTCATAAGAACGGCTCAACATGCCCTTAATACGTAACAGTCACAGCCGAAGAAACTCTTTTTGCTTTTTCCACGGCGCTCTCAACGTCGTCGGCCAGGGCCAAAGCAACGCCCAGGCGGCGGACTCCTGCGCACTCGCCTTTCCCAAAAATCAAAAGCTTTGTATCTGCCTCACGAAGCGCGACATCAACGCCTTCGAAGGCGGGTTTGTCCGATGTGCCATTGGATAAAATCACACTGGACGCGGCGGCTCCGTATTGACGAATGCCCGGAATGGGCAAGCCCAACACAGCCCGTACATGCAGGGCGAATTCACTCAAATCCTGCGAGATGACGGTCACGAGTCCGGTATCGTGCGGGCGGGGGGAAACTTCACTAAAGAGAACATCCCCATCCTTAACAAAAAGCTCCACCCCAAAAAGGCCTCGTCCACCCAAGGCGTCTGTGATCTTGCGCGCATATTCCTGAGCTTTGGCAAGGGTCGCCTCACTCATGGGTTGCGGCTGCCAGGATTCGCGGTAATCCCCATTTTCCTGGCGGTGGCCAATGGGCTCACAAAACGTTGTTCCATCCACGTGGCGTACGGTCAAAAGGGTAATCTCATAATCAAAAGGGACAAATTTTTCGATAATGATACGCCCCTTTCCAGTGCGACCGCCCGACTGGGAATACTCCCAAGCCTTTTGGATGTCGGCCTCGCTCTTCACAGTGGACTGCCCTTTGCCGGAAGAACTCATGACAGGCTTGACCACGCATGGAATGCCTATTTCTGCCACTGCGGCCCGGTATTCTTCTTCCGTGTCCGCGAAGCGGTAAGGCGATGTGGTAAGGCCGACCGTCTCGGCAGCAAGACGCCGAATGCCTTCACGATCCATTGTCAGCTTGGTGGCATTGGCAGTGGGGACAACATTGAATCCCTCTTTTTCAAGCTCCACCAAGGTAGAGGTGGCAATGGCCTCAATCTCGGGCACAATATAATCTGGCTTTTCTTCTGTAATAACGCGGCGAAGCGCCTCACCATCCAACATGGACATGGTGTACGAGCGGTGCGCCACCTGCATGGCAGGGGTGTCTTCGTAGCGATCAACCACAATGACCTCAACGCCAAGACGCTGCGCTTCAATCACGACTTCCTTGCCAAGTTCGCCACCACCAAGAAGCATCATTTTCTTTGCCGATGCAGTTTTGGCTGTTCCGAGTATTGTCATATTACATCCCTTTGAATTGTCTGAAATATTGCTTTGCACTGAGGGACCTCTATGCCCAATTTCCCTAAAAAATGGAAGGCTGGCTCTTTTCGGCGGCAGGGTGAATACGGTTCTGAGCGAACCTGGTGGAGAAAAAATTTCTACCGGCTGGAAGAGATTGGCATCACAAAATCTCACTTAGCCAGAAGGTGTCCTCAGCCTCAAACTACAAACTTTGACAATCTTTGTACCATGGCATATTTTATTTCAAGCAGGAGGAGCACCATGCATATTTCCCTCACCCCAGAGTTGGAAGCTCAGGTAAAAAGCAAGGTCGAAACTGGACATTACAATAATGCCAGTGAGGTTATACGAGACGCATTACGATTCATGATTCAGCATGAAGACCTCATTCATCTCATGAAACTTGATGCCTTGCGTAAAGAATTGGCAGCTGGTGAAAAACAGGCCTTGAACAACGAATTCACTGACTCCAGTATCTCGGACATCATCCAGGAATCCAAGTCTGAGATCAATGCGTAAAGTTCGTCTTACCCACGCAGCCAAAGGACATCTGAAAGCCATTTGGCGATACTCTTTTGAGACTTGGGGCGAAGGTAAAGCTGACGCATATCTCACTGAAATTGAGGCCAAGCTAAACTTGCTGGCTGACAATCCCAACCTCGGCAGAAACAGACCAAGAATAAAAACAAATTACTACTCCATCAAGATCAACAGGCACATCGTTTTTTACCTATTCGACGACGAACATATTGATGTCATTGGCGTTCTACATGAAAAGATGGATATTTCGACATGGCTATAACTTGCCAGCCTAATTGTCTGTGTAAATGTTCCCTACATCTTTGATTGTAAACTTTGGTCATGGTTTCTCGGTTGCTGAAGTTCATGAATTGGCGGCAGGGAGATACCAATGGCTATCAGCGAATTCGAACAACACCGATACGAAAAGCTTCTCCAAGACTTCTGCAAAGAACACGGACCACAGCCCCATATCCATGACAAATTGAAATGGGGATACGAGATTGATTCCAAGAAGCAGACAGTCGAGTTGTTTGAGATTCGTCCAAACTTCATGGAACCATCGCAAAAGGTTCATACTCCGATTGCCAAAGCGAGATATGTAAAATCTCAGAAGCAGTGGAACATCTACTGGATGAAGGGGAACGGAAAATGGGTTCTCTACGAACCTTGCCCTTCCCTTGGTTTCCTTGAGGATTTTCTGAAGGTGCTCAAAGAGGATGCGTATAACTGCTTTTTCGGGTGATTCGATCCTCCTATCCCCACTCCACTTGCATATCCGGCCACTAGGTCAAAAAAAAAAGGCAGCCCCAAAGGACTGCCCTTATACATTCAAAATGGTGACCCCGGCAGGATTCGAACCTGCGACACCCAGATTAGGAATCTGGTGCTCTATCCTACTGAGCTACGGGGCCACAAAGAGTCGGGTTCTCATAAACGTGGAAAGAGCCGGGCGTCAAGCCCAATCTCCGGCACGCTCCAGCACTCTATATACTCGCAAGCGGCTTGGCAGGCAATGCACCCCACCGCTTTCTCTTCTCCTTGCCCTGTTCGCCCCCGTCTTCATAGCAAAGGTTTTTGAAAAAGGAGGGGGTGTGGGGGAGGGAAAAACTTTTGCAAAAGTTTTTCCCTCCCCCACATGCCTTCTGCCTCTCTCCCCTTCTCCCTCTTCCCCCTACACCACGCCTTCGCGGTCCATGGTGCGGTAGTTGATGGCTTCGGCAAGATGGGGCGTGCCGATGTTCTTGGCATTTTCCAGGTCGGCAATGGTGCGGGCAATGCGCAGTATGCGGGTAAAGGCCCGGGCTGAAAGGCCCAGACGGTCCACGGCGGTTTCCAGAAAAGAATGCTCCTGCGCGCCGAGGGAACAATGGTCGTTGAGCATTTTGCCGGACAGCTCGGCATTGGTGCGGATGGGGGCTTTGGCGTAGCGGGCGGCCTGAATTTTCCGACAGGCCAATATGTTGCTGCGCATGCTGGCCGAGTCCACGCCGCTGCGTTCCAGCTTCAGGTCCTTGTAGGGCACGGCGGGCACGTCCACATGCAGGTCTATGCGGTCCAGCAGCGGGCCGGAAAGCTTGGAGCGGTAGCGCTGCACAGCCAGGGGCGAACAGGTGCAGGAATGGCGCTCGTCCGTGAGATAGCCACAAGGACAGGGATTCATGGCCGCCACCAGCATGAAGGCCGCAGGAAAGGCCATGGACACGGCAGCGCGGGAAATGGTGACCCGCCCGGCTTCAAGGGGCTGGCGCAGGACTTCGAGCACCGGCTTTTTGAATTCCGGCAGCTCGTCCAGAAAGAGAACGCCACGATGGGCAAGGCTGACCTCGCCGGGCCGGGGATAGGCTCCGCCCCCGATGAGACCGGCATCGGAAATGGTGTGGTGCGGCGCGCGGAACGGACGGGTGACCATGAGGGCGTGGTCTCTGGGCAGCATCCCGGCCACGGAATAGATTTTCGTCACTTCCAGGGCTTCCTCGAACTCCAGGGGCGGCAGCACCGTTGGCAGGCGCGAGGCCAGCATGGTCTTGCCCGAACCGGGAGGCCCCACAAAAATAAGGTTGTGGTTTCCGGCGGCGGCTATTTCGATGGCTCGTTTGGCGTGCTCCTGGCCTTTGACCTCGGCAAAATCGATGTGGAAATTTTCGCGCTCGGCCCACAGCCGGTCCACATTGCTGCTCACGGGCGGAACCATCACCTCGCCGGACAGAAAGGAAACGGTCTGGCCCAGGGTTTCCAGGCCATGTACGTTCAAACCTTCCACCACGGCGGCCTCGTCCGCATTTTCAAGGGGAACGATCAGCCCGCGCGCGCCTTCGTCCCTGGCGCGAATGGCAAGAGGAAGCACGCCGTGCACCGGCTTGAGCCGCCCGGAAAGGGAAAGCTCCCCGGCAAAGTAAAAGCCCTGCACAGCATCGGAGGTGAGTATTCCGGCGGCGGCAACCAGCCCCACGGCCAGGGGCAGGTCGTAGGCACTGCCGTCCTTGCGCACGTCGGCGGGGGCGAGGTTTACGGTAATGCGGGAAGGAGGCAGGCGAAAGTTGCTGTTGCGCAGGGCGGAAAAGACCCGCTCCTTGCTTTCGCGCACCGCACCCTCGGCCAGCCCCACCATGGTGAAGGCGGGCATGCCCTGGCGGGCGAGGTCGGTTTCCAGTTCCACGGTAAAGGCGTCTATGCCCAGCAATGCAGCGGATTTCACTCGGGAGAGCATGTGGTGTCCTTGTTCGATTCAGCAGCGCAATATGGAAATTTTTTACCGGTATCGCATGGGTGTTCCACACCGCGCCGTCGGGGTCAAGAACGAGAAAATATTTCACCCGGCCCGAAATGGTTTGCAATGCGTAGCGGCCCTGCTACTCTTTTCAACCATCATGTTTGCTAAATGAATTCCAGGAGGTTTCATGCCCATACGTCTTATCGGAGGCTTTTTCGCCTCGCTGTTTGCTTTGCTGTCTGGTGATTTTCTGCTTGGGAGCCGCGCTTAGTATGTTTGCAACCGATTCCCAGGCCCAAAAACCCGAAACAGGCAAGACATCCCGGTCCGAAACTTCCTGCGCAGCCAACGAAACTGCCGTGTCGCACGAAACAACGGCAGGCCCGCAGGTTACGGTCCTTGAAAACGGACTGACCGTGCTCACCCTGGAAGACGACCGTTTCCCCCTGGTATCCACCCGGCTGTACGTGCACGCCGGCTCGGCCTACGAAACGCCCAAGCAGGCCGGAATTTCTCACATTCTGGAGCACATGGTCTTCAAGGGAACCGCCAACCGCGGTCCCGGCCAGGTGGCCCGCGACGTGGAAAGCGCGGGCGGCAGCCTGAACGCGGCCACCAGCTTCGACTACACCGTCTATTACGTGGACGTTCCGGCCGCTTCCTGGAAGCTGGCCCTGGACGTGACCCACGACATGATATTCAACGCCTTGCTCGACCCCAAGGAACTGGAAAGCGAGCTGGACGTCATAGTTTCCGAACTGCGGCGCGGCCAGGACGAACCGGGCAGCCGCATGTTCAAAATTTTGCAGTCCGAGGTCTGGCCGCATCTTTCCTACCGCTGGCCCATCATCGGCTTTGAAGACACCATCCGGGCCACAACCTCGGAAGACCTGCGCACCTACATCCAGCGCATGTACCAGCCGCAGTCCATGCTGCTGGTGGCCGTTGGCGACATCAAAAGCCAGGACGTGGTGGCCGAAGCGCGCCGCCTGTATGGCAACCTGAAAAACACCCGCGACATCAATCCGCCCAGCCGCACGCCCCTGCCCGAACCGACCGCGCCCGTGGTGCATCTGGAAAGCGGCCAGTGGAACAAGGTCTACCTGGGCATGGCACTGCCCCTGCCCGGCCTGGACGACGCCGGAATTCCGGCCATGGAAGTGCTGGCGCAGATCATGGGCGGCGACAAAAGCTCCCGCCTGTACCGCGAATTCAAGTACGAAAAGCGGCTGGTGGACGACATCTGGGCCACATCCTTTACCATGGAACGCGGCGGCATGTTCATGGTGCGCGCCACGCTGGATGCGGAAAACGTGGTGGAGTTCTGGTCCGAGCTGATGCAGCTTTTCAGCGGGCTGGAAGGGCTGGATTTTACCGACGATGAAATCCGCCGGGCCAAGCTGGGGCTGGAGGATTCGCTCTACCAGTCCAAGGAAACCCTGGCCGGGCTGGCTTCCAAGATAGGCTATTTTCAGTTTTTCGAGGGCGGACAGGATGCGGAGGAACGCTATCTGTACGGCCTGCGCAACACCGGGCCGGACCAGCTGCACGACATTGTAAGCAGTTATTTTCTGCCCGGGCGTCTGCGTGCCGCCGTGCTTGTGCCCGAAGGCACCGACCTGCGGGCCGATACCCTGGAAAACGCCGTGGCCGACCAATGGCCTGGAAAGTCCTCGGAAACCGCTGCCGCAGAAAAGACAACGACCGACGAAACCCGCGTGGTGGACGTGCCCGGCGGCAAAATCGTGTTCCGGCCCGACCCCACCCTGCCCTACACGGCCATGAGCATTGTCTGGCCGGGCGGCGACGGGTTGTTGCCCGCGGACAAGCAGGGGCTTGCCGAGCTGACCGCCGAACTGATGCACAAGGGAACCACCAACCGTTCCGCCACACAGCTTCAGGACTATCTGGCCGACTGCGCCTCGGACTTCAACGTATCCGCAGGCCGGGATACCTTTTCCCTGACCACCAAATTCCCCTGCCGCTTTGCCAACGAAATGCTGGACCTGATACGCGAGGTGCTGACCGACCCCGCCTTTTCCGAGCAGGAGGCCGACCGCGCCCGACAGGAGCAGATAGCGGCCATCAAACAGCGTGAAGACCGTCCCATGGGACTGGCCTTTCGCAAGATATTCCCCTTTCTGTACAAGGACACGGGCTATTCCTACCTGCACATGGGAGAGACCGAGGCCATTGCCGGATTCACGGCAGAGCA
This sequence comes from Desulfovibrio sp. 7SRBS1, assembly GCF_049723905.1. Taxonomy (NCBI): domain Bacteria; kingdom Pseudomonadati; phylum Thermodesulfobacteriota; class Desulfovibrionia; order Desulfovibrionales; family Desulfovibrionaceae; genus Desulfovibrio; species Desulfovibrio sp. 7SRBS1. The sequence goes on from NZ_JBJKFD010000001.1 coordinate 2,786,996, forward strand.
GGCCCGCACAACCTGGGACAGGCAGAAGAAGCAGCCGTTCGTGCTCAGCGTGTGCGGCACCTTTGACACGCCGCAGGTAAAGGCCGTGGCCCAAACCCTGGCCGAGCTGCAAATGGCCGACGGGCAAATGGCCGAGACCAAGCCCTACGCTTTTTCCTCGCCCCATTGGAATACGGAGCGGGAACTCGACCTGAACCTGCCCGGACGCGAACAGGCCCACCTGCTGCGCATCTTCCCCGTCCCCGGTTCCGCCCATGCGGACAGCACCGGGCTGTCCCTGCTGCGCGACATCCTGGCCGGACAAAGCGGCCTGTTGTTCCGCGACCTGCGCGACAAGGAAGGGCTGGGCTACACCGTTACGGCCATTATGTGGCAGGCCCCGGAGACCGGCTTTTTCGCCTTTTACATCGGCACCTCGCCGGACAAGGTGGACGCGGCTTTGCAGGGGTTTGACCGCACCCAGGAAAAACTTCGTACCGACCCGCTGCCCCAGGAAGAACTGGACCGGGCCGTGAACCTGCTGCGCGGAGATTACTTCCGGGAACACCAGTCCCTTTCCAGCCGGGCCAGCGAAGCCGCGAGGCTGCTCGCAAAGAACCTGCCCATGGACCATTACCGCGAACTGCCGGACCGGGCGGAAAAACTCACTCCCGAAGACCTGCGCAAACTGGCGGCCAGGTATCTGGACAATGCCAAGGCCTACCTCATCAAGGTTGAGCCGTAGGCGGAAAGAACGCGGCAAGCGCGAGATTCCCTACCAAAACAAGAACGTCCCCAGGGCATTGCAATGTCCTGGGGATTTTTTCTTTACGCCCTCCCCGTGCCGGCCCATGGCCGAGAGACACGCCCTGCTTCATTTTCCCGACCATCTGGCGTAGGGTGCCGCATTCTTTGAGGATGAAAGCTTGTTGTGCAATGGAAATAGTTACAAAACCTCAATAAGGGAGGCTGCTCAAAAGGTACGAGAACTCAAAGTTATTACAACGCCACCCCCTCGCAGGCTGTTCAAAAAGGTGCGGGAGCGAGGCGTAAGGTAAATTGAGTCGCGACGTGTACTTGAAGTCCAACCATGCAGGCTGCTCAAAAAGGTCTGGATGCGAGGCGCCAGGGAAATTCAGGCGCGACGTGTACTTTTAAGGTACACGAGAGACTTGAATTTTCCGCAGTAACGAAGCAGACGGTCCTTTTTCAGTAGCCTGGACACCCATGAAACAGATTTTTTTTGGTGTACTGGCCGCGCTCTTTTTCAGCTCCACCTTCGTGCTCAACCGTGCCATGAGCCTGGACGGCGGCCATTGGGTCTGGTCGGCCAGCCTGCGATACTTCTGGATGCTGATTCTGTTGCTGGCCGGGTTCGCCCTGTTCCGTCCTGCCATGCTCCGGGAATCCATGCGGCTGTTCTTCCGCCACTGGATATTCTGGACCCTGGCAGGAAGCATCGGCTTTGGCGCCTTTTACGCGCTGCTCACTTTCAGCGCCTCGTACACGCCCGGCTGGGTCGTGGCCACCACTTGGCAGAGCACCATATTGGCCACCCCGCTGGTGCTGCTGCTGTTCGGACGCCCGGTTCCCCTGCGCGCCGTGCTGCTTACGGGCGTGGTCTTTGCCGGTGTGGTTCTGGTCAACATGGAGCAAAGCCAGATACGCCCCTGGCAGGACATCCTGCTGGGTGCGCTGCCGGTCTTTGCGGCGGCCATTGCCTATCCGCTGGGCAATCAGTTGGTGTGGGAGGCAAGCCAGAAAAAAGACGGCGCAAACAGCCGTTCTGGACTGCTTGGCCGCGTCCCGGAAATACGCACGCCAGCCATGGGAAACGCCTTTTGCAAGGTGCTGCTGATGAGCCTGGGTTCCGTGCCCCTGTGGGGGGTGCTGATTGCGGTGACAGCCCCGCCTGCACCTTCACCGGGCCAGCTGGTCAATACTTTTCTGGTGGCCCTGCTTTCGGGCGTGGCCGCCACCAGCCTGTTCCTTTATGCCAGAAACATGGCCCGGACCGCCGCGCAGATATCCGCGGTAGACTGTACCCAGTCCATGGAAGTGATCTTTTCCCTGGCCGGGGAAACGGTTTTGCTGAACGGACTCTTGCCCGGCCCCTTGGGATGGGCGGGGCTGGGACTGACCATGGCAGGGCTGATGCTCTACCTGCGGGTACAAAACGTACGCTGATTCCCGAAGGACATAAGCTCTACCGCAAGGCCCGTTTGCCCTTGCGCGTAAAGCGCCCCAGGGAAAGTCCCTTGTAGTACAGGCCGGTGCCCTTGGCAGGAGCCTCCAGACTTTGCCCGGAAAGCAAGGCCAGCAGCGGTTCCACGCTGTCCAGGTTCAGGCCGTTGCCTTCCTTCCAGGCCGGGACGAGCTGGCGGATGGAGGAATCGGGCCGAAAGGTCTTTCCGGCAAACTTGCCTACGGGGAACCCCTGCCAGCGCAAGGAGGCAGGCAGTTTGGCCGAATGTTCGTGCAGCAGCATGACCCGGCCCGTGAAGTCGTACAGGCTTCCCGGAGGCAGGGCGGAAAGTTGGGCAGGCGGCACCAGGGGGGCGGTCGATGCCGGGTCCACGGGGCGGCCTGGAATGGAGCGGGGATCTTTGCCGCCCACTATGGACGCAGAGCCCGAAGCTCCGGCCTTGCCAAAGCAGGCCATGAAAAATCCCTGGGAACGGCTGGCTTTCATGTCCACACGCAGCACCCCTTCCAGCCCCAGTTTGGGCGTCTCGAAAACCAGCCCCGGCACAGGCGGCAGGGGCTTGAGTTCCAGGCCCAGATGTTCCAGGGCATAGACCACCTGTTCTTCGTTCTCGCGCACATTGGTGGTGCAGGTGGAAAAGATCATTCTGCCGCCCGGAGCCAGGGCGTCCGCGGCCCGTTCCAACAGGCGGCGCTGCAATGTTTCCAGCTGGCCGGTCTTTTCGTCGTTCCAGACTTCCAGAATATTGGGGTTCTTGTCCGTGGTGCCCCAGCCGCTGCAAGGCGGGTCCAGCAGAATATATTCCAGGCTGTCTGGCTCCAGGGGAAGTTTTTCCCCGGCATAGGAGCAGGTGGCGGTATTGGCCAGATTCAGGCGGCGCAGGTTCTGACGCAGGGTCGCCAGCCGGTCACGCGAGGGCTCGTTGCCCAGCACAAAACCCTCCGGCCCCACCAGCTGGGCCAAAAGGCCGGTCTTGCTGCCAGGGCTGGCGCACATGTCCAGCACCATGGCACCCTGTGGCGGGTCCAGAAGCAGGGGCGGAAGCATGGAGGACTTGTCCTGGATGTAAATCAGGCCGAAACGGGCCGCCAGGCTGTCGCCCAGAGGGGACGGCTCGTCCACCAATTCCTTGCACCAGGGGGAGATGTCCAGGTTGTTCCAGGTGTAGCCCTGGGCACGCAAAAGGTCCTCCACCGCAGGCAGTTCACCGGGGTCGCAAACAAAGCGAAAGTATCTGGAAGTGACGTTCTTGGGATTCACACGTTGCATCCTGTGTTCAATACAGCTATATCGCAGATGTTTCAGAAATCGAAACACATTTCAAATTTCCGTACAAGGCGATTTTTCCGGCAGATCATGCCGGACGACTACGGCCGCAGCCGTCGAATGGTTCCGAACTGCGGCCCCTACCTGTTTCCGTGCAAGGAGTAAACCCATGAGACGTCCTTACGCCAGCCGTGCCATGGCGCTGTGTGCCGCAGCGCTTATGCTGTGCGTTTCGCTGCTCGCCACCACAGCCAGGGCCGAATCCGTCACCCTGAGCTATGCCAACTTTCCCCCTGCCATCACCTTTCCCTGCGTCCAGATGGAACGCTGGGCCAAGGAAGTGGAAAAACGCACCAATGGAAAGGTCAAAATCCAGACCTATCCTGCAAGCACCCTGCTGGGCGCCAAGAACATGTTCCGGGGCGTGGTCAAAGGACAGGCCGACATCGGCTGCATTTCCATGTCCTACCAGCCAGGCGTCTTCCCCTTCTCCTTTTCCTGCAACCTGCCCGTGGGTTTCACCTCGGCCACGGTTGCCAGCCTGACGCTCTGGGACCTGTACCAGAAGTACCAGCCCAAAGAATTTTCCCGCGTCAAGGTGCTTACCATGTTCACCTCCGCACCGTCGCACATCATGTCCAAGACCCCGGTCCGTAGCCTGGCCGACCTGGAAGGCTACGAAGTCCGCGCCTCGGGCACACTGGCCAAGGTTATGGCCAAGCTGGGCTCCACCCCTGTTGCCATGCCCATGCCCGAAGTACCGGAAGCCCTGCAAAAGGGCGTCATAGAAGGCTTTGTGACCTCCTTTGAAGTGCTCAAGGACATGAACTTCGCCGAAGGCTGCCGCTACGAAACCTACATGGACCTGCCGGTCTATCCCTTTGCCGTCATCATGAACAAGCGGGCCTGGGACGGCCTGGACGACGACGTCAAAAAGGTCATGAATGACCTGGGACGCGAACAGGCCCTGTGGACAGGACAGTACATGGACCAGCACGTTATCGAAGCTTTGGACTGGTCCAAGAAGAAGTACGATATCGAGCTGATTCACCTGTCTCCCGAGCAGTACGCCATAGCCCAGGACAAGATTGCCCCGCTGGTGCAGGAGTGGCAGGAGACCGCCAACAAGGACGGCCTGCCCGCCGAAAAAATCCTGCTGGACCTCCAGGCGCTCAAGGCCAAGTACGAAAAGGAGTATCCGGTACAATAACCGGCTGCCTGCCTTCCTCAACCCGTAATATTTTCGCCGGGCAGGGATCGCACAATGCGGTCTCTCCCGGCTTCCCACATTATGAGATACCTTGATATTTTACGCATATGGGCCAACCGGGTTCTTGCCCTCCTGGCCGCAGCCTCGCTTCTGGCCATGGTCTGCCTGGCCTGCGCCAACATCGTGCTGCGCGCCGCGGGCAGTCCCGTTGAAGGGACCTTCGAGCTGATGGGATTTCTGGGCGCGCTTGTGGCCGGTTTTTCCCTGGGCTACGCCCAGCTTTCCAAAGGACATATCGCAGTCACCATTCTCAAGGGGCTGTTGCCCGCCTGGTTTGAACGCACCATGGATATCCTCTGCTCCCTGGCCGGAACGCTCTTCTTTGCTGCGGCGGCCTGGCAGGTGGCGGACGTTGCCGCCTTTATGGTGGAGATGGGCGACCTTTCGGAAACCCTGCGCTTTGCCTACTACCCGTTCGTCTACGCCGTAAGCGTGGGCTGTGCGGCCATGGGGCTGACCATGGCGGTGGACACATTGCAGATCCTTTTCAACTGCCAGCCGGAGGAAGCCCGATGAGCCTTGCAATGGTGGGCCTTACCGGCATTCTTATTCTTCTGCTCGTGCTGTTCCTCGTACGCATGCCCGTCGGCCTTGCCATGGGCGTGGTTGGGCTGTGCGGGCTGTGGTACGTCAAGGGGCTTCCCGTGGCCCTCGGCCTGCTGGGCGACGAGGTCTGGGGAGTGTTCAGCTCCTACGGGCTGACCGTCATCCCGCTGTTCATCCTCATGGGGCAGGTCTGTTTCTACGCCGGGGTGAACAAACGATTGTACGGCGCGGCCTATGTGTGGATGGGCCCCATACGCGGCGGCATTGCCATGGCCACGGTTCTGGCCTGCGCCGGATTCTCGGCCATCAGCGGTTCCAACTCGGCCACTGCCGCCACCATGAGCACCGTGGCCCTGCCGGAAATGAAAAAATACCGCTACAGCTCCATCCTCAGCACCGGGTCCGTGGCAGCCGGGGCAACGCTCGGCGTGGTCATCCCGCCCAGCGTGGTGCTCATCATCATCGGCCTGCAGACCGGCGTTTCCATCGGCAAGCTGTTCATGGGCGGCGTCATTCCGGGCATCCTGCTCACCGGCCTGTTCATGGCCACCATCTGGTACCTGTGCAAAGTACACCCCACCTGGGGGCCTGCCGGTCCCAGAACCACCTGGAGGGAAAAAATCGCTTCCCTGTCCGGTTCCCTGGAAATGCTGCTCCTGTTCGCCCTGGTCATGGGCGGGCTGTTCGCCGGGTTCTTTACCCCAAGTGAAGCGGGCGCTGCAGGTGCCGGGCTTTCCATCCTGCTTTCCACCATGCGCCGCCGCCTTTCCATGAGCGACCTGCACAAGGCACTCATGGATACATTGCGCGTTTCCAGCATGATCATGGTCATCGTGCTCGGCGCGGTTATTTTCGGGCGCTTCCTGGCCGTAACGCGGCTGCCTTTCGAAGTTGCCCAGTGGACTGCCGGACTGAGCCTGCCGGGTTGGGCCATAATCCTCATGATCTGCGCCATCTACGCCGTGGGCGGCGCCATCATGGACGCCCTGGCCCTGCTGCTCATCACCATTCCCATTTTCTTTCCCGTGGCACAGGGGCTGGGGTACGATCCCCTCTGGTTCGGCGTGCTCATCACCGTGGTGACAACGCTCGGAGCCATCACCCCGCCCGTGGGCGTCAGCACCTTCATTGTGGCATCCATGGCAACGGGCGTGCCGCTCTCGGATGTATTCCGGGGCGTCTCCTACTTCACCTTTGCTTTCATTGCCTGCGTGTTGCTGATGATGATCTTTCCCGGCCTTGTCCTCTGGCTGCCAGGATTGATGTAGCTTCCCGCCCTGCAAAGGACTTTGCCATGCCAGCCAGCCACGTCACCGTCACCAGAGCCGAAGCAGGCCAGAAACTGGTCCGCTTTCTGGAACGCCGCCTGCCCGGAATTCCGCGCTCCGCAATGATGCGCTGGATTCGTACCGGGCAGGTGCGTTTGGACGGCAAGCGCAGCAAGCCTTTTGCCCTTGTCCGGGAAGGCCAGGACGTGCGCATTCCCCCGCACGGCGAGGGGGAGAGTGCGTCCACAAAACCCACGGCCCCAACCAACGGCACCGCCAGCCTGGACATCATCCACAAGGACCAGGACCTGCTGGTTGTGAACAAACCCGCCGGTCTGCCCGTACAGCCCGGTACAGGCCATGACGACAGCGTGGTCACCCGGCTGCGCGGTATGTTCGCCAGAGAAGTCTTTGTGCCCGCCCCAGCGCACCGGCTGGACCGCGACACCACGGGCGTACTCCTTGTCGGAGCCTCGCACGCCGCGCTCAAACAACTGAGCCAGGGCTTTGCCCAGGGCCGGATACACAAGACCTATCTGGCCTGGGTGCAGGACAGCTGGCCCCACAGCCATGAGATACTTCTGCAAGATTCTCTGCAAAAACAGGGAATTACCGGACGGGAACGGGTTACAACAGGCAGCGGAAGGACCGCCCTGGCCAAGGTTCGGCCAGCCGGAACAGGCGGCAGAGCAAACCAATCAGCCGACATTCCTCACCCCCTGTTGCCAGCCACTCTGTTGCAGATACAACTGCTTACGGGGCGCACCCATCAGATCCGCGTCCAGCTCTCCTCGCGCGGCTTTCCCCTGCTGGGCGACGGCAAATACAACGGCCCCACCGACTATCCGGATAAGCAGGGCCTGTTGCTGCATGCCTGGCGGGTCGATCTGCCGGACGGGCGGACCATTACGGCCACTCCCCCCTGGAAAGGCCGCTGGAATGCCCTGCCCTACCTGGACTGACCCGTCCCCCCGATCTCCGTCGCCCTGCATTTCTCCTGCAGGCTGCAAATTTTCGCCACCCCATGCCCGACGTTCACATCTCCTTTTTTTCACATTCATCATTGACTCACTTTCCGAACAGATAATATGCTTTCAACGTATTCTCCGGTGGTCGCATCAAACATCCAAGTGTTGCCCACGGCCGCCGCATTGACGATCAAAACGAGAAACAACATTGGGGGATTACATGAAATTTCTTTGCTTGCTGGCCTTTGTTATGTTTGCCGTGTGCGGTGTGCTGCCCGCAGTTGCCGCCGAACCTGTAAAACAGGACATTGAAAAGGCCGTTCCGCCCTGTCCCGACTATTCGCAGGACAATGCCTGGGCCAGCCGCCCAACCACAATCGACAAGCCCGTGGACGTCTTCTACGTCTACCCCACCATCTATCCCGAGCCGTTCCCCAAAAACATGGATATCCGCAACCAGGAAGTGCGGGACCGCGTCATCCACCTGCTCTATGCCCAGGCAGGCGTGTACTCGCCCACCTGCAACCTGTTCGCCCCGTTCTACCGGCAGGTTTCCTTCACCGTGCTGGACCCGAAAAAAGATACCTTTCACGACCCGTATTTCCGCATCGGTGCGGACGACGTGCACCGGGCCTTCGACTACTACCTGCGCCACATCAACCCGGACCGCCCCTTTATTCTGGCAGGCGACAGCCAGGGATCGGTCGTACTGGTGGACCTGCTGCGCCGCCGCTTTTTCGACCCGCAACTGCAAAAGCGCCTGGTGGCCGCCTATGTCATCGGCTATTCCATTGTGCCTGAAGACCTCAAAAACTACCCCTGGTTCAAGATAGCCCAAAAGGCGGACGATACAGGCGTCATCATCACCTACAACACACAGGGCCCCGGCGCGACCGGCTCCCCGGTGCTGCGTCCCGGCGCAGCCTGCGTAAACCCGCTGACGTGGTCCACAAGCACCGCCCCGGCAGACAAGTCCCTGAACCTGGGCGCGGTGTTTTATGACGACGTCAAAAACGTCATTGTACGCGAAGTGCCTCATTATTGCGGAGCACAGATAGATGCCAAAACCGGCGCACTCGTCACCACCCCGCCGGACAAGCTCCCCCTGGGAAGTTTTCCGGACGGCGTGTACCACAAGTACGACTACGCCTTCTGGTACCGTAACCTGGAAAAAAACGTTGCCGACCGGGTCAACGCCTATCTGAAAAAGAACTAGGGCTTCAGCCCTCCCGACCATGCCGCCGCGCGGTTTCCTGTCTGTGAACAGGCAGCCGCGCGGCGTTCAAACAACCTTCCCCCCCGCATAAGGACACCCCATGGACAAACGGTTTTCCCACATCCTGCGCATTGCTTCGGCCCTGCTCCTCCTTGTTTTGCTGGCCGGATGCCAGCAAAGCGTCCACAGGACCGTTACGTATCACTCCGAGACCGCAAGCAGCATCGTCACCACGGACTACTCCCGGCCCGACCGCTGGGCCATACAAGCCCAAAACATCACCCATCCTGTGGATGTCTTTTTCGTGCACCCTACAACCTACGGGCCACCATCCAACGGCAAGCTCAATGCCGACCTGGACGACGCCAAACTCAACGCCCTGACCGACCGCATGGCCGTGCGCTGGATGACTGCCGCCTTCAGCGACCATTGCAACGTGTTTGCGCCGCGCTACCGGCAGATGAACATTGAAGTGCTGGCCATGAGCGAACAGGACCGGGCGCGCTATCTGGAAGTCGCCATCCGCGACGTACAGGCCGCGTTCGCCTATTATCTAGAACATCTCAACCAGGGGCGTCCCTTCATCCTGGCAAGCCACAGCCAAGGCTCCAACGTGCTGCTGGACGTGTTGCTGCGCCACCCCAACATGCTGGACAAGAGCAAGCTGGTGGCCGCCTACATGCCGGGCTGGACCTTTACCGCCGCCAACCGCAACGCCCTTGGGCTGCACCTGGGCACTGCCCCGGACCAGACCGGGGTACTCCTCACCTGGAACACGGTCGGCCCCGACGGCAAGTCCCCCACAGTAAGCAAGGGCGCAACCTGCGTGAACCCGCTCTCCTGGACAACAAACACCAAAGAAGTCCCGACCTCGGCCAACAAAGGCGCACGCATCTACATGGAATCGGGCAATCCGCTGACCATTGACCACTTTACCGCAGCCCGCATTGCCGACCAGAACGGTCAGCAGGTGTTGGAAATTCCCACGCCCAAGCCCGACGTGCTCAAGCAATTGAACATGTCCATGGGACCGGAAGTGTATCACCGCTACGACTACGACTTCTTTTTCAACAACATCCGGGACAATGTGGCCACGCGCTGTGCGGCCTATCTGAAAGGGGAGTAAAAGCGACAGCTTGGAAGGGCAGGCTGTTCAAAAAGGTCTGGATGCGAGGCACCAGGGAAATTCAACCGCGAAGTGTACTCTTATGTACACGAGTGGCTTGAATTTTCCGCAGTAACGGAGCAGACGGACTTTTTTCAACAGCCTGAAGGATATGGGGGCGCTGCCCCCCATCCCCCCGCCAGGAGGCTACGGCCTCCTGGACCTGCGATTTTGCTTTTCCCCGCGCTGAAGCAGCGCTGGAAAAAGCAACAGGCCAGAATAAATTATATGTAGAAGTCTGCTAACGGACTTCTTTCATTAGCCCCAAAAACAAAGGTTCATCTACCAATTCCGGGAAAGGCGGCTCAAAAAGGTGCGAGAGCAAGGCGCCAGAAAAATTGATTCGCGCCGTGTACTCTTAATGTACACAAGCGATATCAATTTTTCGCAGCAACGCCGCTATCGTGCCTTTTTCAGCCGCCTTATAGATTAAAGGTACTGCCAGACCTTGCCGATCTCCGTCTCCATAACCACAACAGCACAAAGATCACTGCATGCGATTTTGACAACCTCGGCCCGGAAGTTATCCTCGCCCTTGCTCTTGTTGTAGTCGTCCATAATCGCAATGGAATCGTCAAGGCTGCGTGTAAGGGGAGAACTGCCGTCGTTCGACCGGGGATGGTAGCCTATATAAATTGTTTCGAGCTTTTCCTGTTCCTTGTCCATTCCTGTCCTCCTGTGGTTCAGGGGACTGTCTTAGATTTGGACAAGTTTATCAACCGTCAGTTGAACCACAGTAGAGATATGAGAGCGTAAGGCTGATTTTCCTTTGTTAAAACAAAGCAGAAAATAGCAACGGATTTGCCCTGTAATAACGGCCCACCAAGCGGAAATGTGCAGTAACGCAGCTAACAGACCTTTTTCACCAATCCGCCCTTCCCCTCCGGCCCATTTTTTGCTCTACTTGCCATGAGTATAATCAGCAGGGTCGGATTTCCGACACGCCAACAGCAAAAGACAGGAAGCCATGCCCAAGCCGTTTGTTTTCAAACTCCAGAAAATCCTGGAATACCGCCACCAGCTCGAAGAGCAGGCCATGATGGCTCTGGCCAAGGCGCGCCAGCAATACCAGGAATATAAAGAACATCTGGACAGATTGCGCGGGCGGCTGGAACAACACGAGGCGTCCTATTTCAGCAAACCGGACATGACTACGGCGGACCTGTGGCTGTGGCGGAACTTCAAGGAACGGCTTTTGCAGGATATCGCGCATGCCGAGCTTCAGCTCAACCAATTGGCAAACAAGGTCGAGCGAGCCCGCGAAGAGGCCGTAGCCAAGGCCAAGGACCGAAAGCTCCTGGAAAAACTCAAGACCAATCAGGCGGAAGCATATGTCAAGGAAGAACTCCTTAAAGAGCAGAAGAACTACGACGAAATGTCAACCATCCTCTACGAAAACCCGAATCTCTAGGATTTTCTCGGCTCTGCTCATTGTCGGACTGGTCAAACTCGGGGTTTTGGGAGCCATTGGCTTCGACCTGTTCGGACGCCTTGGCCTGGATGAAGTTCCAGGGGCAAAAACCGTGGCAACCACCATTGCCGAAGTTGTGCCCCAGCCCGCTCCTGCCATGGCTGCAAGCAATAATGCCACGGCCCAGAACGCAACAGCCCCAAACGCCACGGCTCAGAAACCCGCCAACATGGCCCCGGCAGACTGGCAGGCGCTGAAACGCAAGCAGGAAGAGCTGTCGCGCAAGGAACAGGCACTGCATAACCTGGAACGCGAACTCAACCGCAAGATTGAAAAACTCACGGCTCTTGAAAAAAGCATCAAGGCCATGTTGGACGACGCCCGCTCCGTGCAGGACAAGAAGTTCAAGCATCTGGTGGACGTATACAGCAACATGAAGGCCAAGAACGCAGCCCAGGCCCTGGAAAAACTGGACCAGAAAACTGCTGTCAAAATTCTGTCTGGCATGCGCGGCAGAAAGGCCGGCGAAGTACTCAATTTCGTGACACCCGCCAATGCTGCCAAGCTTTCGCAGGAGCTGACACGCATGCAGATACCTTTTGAGTAGGGGAGTAGGCTGTTGAAAAAGGCCCGATAGCAGCGTTGCTGCACATCTCCACTTCGCGGGCCGTATGAAAGAATACTGGCCTCGCTCGTGGAACTGCTAGCGCCTTGCTCTCAGACCTTTTTGAACAGCCTCTGCTAGGCGGGAGTGGGGAAAGAATTTAAGAGGTCTTTGACCAAATCCTGGCTTTGAGGCTTTTATTAAAAAAGACTAATAATTTTAGGGGCTGTTTAACTTAGACAGCCCCTTTATTTTTTATTTAACGCATCGCAGGTCCAGGAGGCCGTTGCCTCCTGGCGGGGGGATGGGGGCAGCGCCCCCTATTGATCATGGCTGTTGAAAAAGGCCGATAGCGGCGTTGCTACACATCTCCACTTCACGGGCCGTATTGAAGAATACTGGCCCCGCTCGTGGAACTGCTTGCGCCTTGCTCTCAGACCTTTTTGAACAGCCTCTGCTAGGCGGGAGTGAGGAAAGAATTTAAGAGGTCTTTGACCAAATCCTGGCTTTGAAGCTTTTATTAAAAAAGACTAATAATTTTAGGGGCTGTTTAACTTAGACAGCCCCTTATTGGTCATGGCTGTTTAGAAACTGCACGTTAGCGGCGTTGCTGCGAAAAATTGATCTCGCTCGTGTACATCAAGAGCACACATCGTGATTGAATTCCCCTGGTGCCTCGCATCCAGACCTATTTGAACAACCTGCCGGATTGGGGAGTAGTGGAAAAAATCCGCTGATGTCCTGCTCCCAGCTCTCTTTTACCAAATCTTCCTTCTTGAGCTGCTGTTGCAAGACAAATAATCTTATTTGGCCTGTTGCTTTTTCCAGCGCTGCTTCAGCGCGAGGAAAAGCCTAATCGTAGGTCCAGGAGGCCGTTGCCTCCTGGCGGGGGGATGGGGGCAGCGCCCCCCATTGATCATGGCTGTTGAAAAAGGCCGATACCGGCGTTGCTGCACATTTTCACTTCGCGGGCCGTATGAAAGAATACTGGCCTCGCTCGTGGAACTGCTTGCGCCTTGCTCTCAGACCTTTTTGAACAGCCTGCAATATTAGGACTTTTTAATTTTTTCTAATAAATTTATCGCAGGTCCAGGAGGCCGTTGCCTCCTGGCGGGGGCATGGGGGCAGCGCCCCCATCACCCTTCTCCGTGCCCACAGCAACGACGCTATCGCGCCATCTCGCCCCTCTGCTAATCGAAGTCCGCCATCAGCGCGCCGATATGCACCCCATGCTGATAAGGTTCCTTGAGGTAGGCGCTACGTATGCGCCAAAGGGATTGCTGGAGCTGGTCCGAAGATATGCCGTTGCGCACGGCGGTGTAGGCTTCGATGAACGCGGCCAGGTTGTCGCAGATCTTGAGCATCCTGCCGTCTTTGGGGTCGTATTCGTCGGAGTTGTATTCTTCCTGCATCTGCTCGAATGTCACTTCCACGAGCTTACCGTCCTTGCGGATGACCGTGGCAAACTCCTCCTCGTCGCCTTCAATGCCCAGGAGGAACTTGAGCCGGTCGGAAAGTTGGCCGTGCCGCCCTTTTTCCAACATGGAAAAGACACGGCGGTTCAGGGCGTCTTCCTCGTATTCGCGGATAAGCCCGGCAATGCCGGAAACGCTGCGCTTGACCGGAGAGATGATGTCTCGGGTGAGCACTTCGGGCAAATCGTGAAAAATACCAGAGAAAAAGTTGTTCTGCAGCCGGGCACGGCAGGCCCCGTGTTCCAGGCCGAAGAAATAGGCATAGGAGGCCACGATGAACATGTGGCCGAGCACGGAGGTGTCCGGCACTCGGGGCGTTTGCGACCAGCGGGTCTGGAAGCGGAGGCGTCCGCACAGGGCTGCGAAACGGTTCAGGGTGGAGCCGTATTCGAGCAATTCGGGCACGCCTTCAATGTCGTCGTATTCCAGAAGCGTGGAGGTGAACGACTGCTCAATGTCTTCCAGCTCTTCGTCCGAGGGGTTGAGATCCTTGATAAGGCTGAACTCGTACTGGCTGGCGTAAATGTGTGAGGCGAACAGGATGCGCCCGGCAAGGTCGGAATGGTCGGGAATGCTGAGGAACGAGCGCATGCGGTCGCAGAAGTCGTCGCCCAGAATCTGGATGATGGGCATGAGCTGTTCCAGAACCCACGCGGTCAGACGCTCGTAATGCTCGGGGATGGCTTTTATCTGGTAGAACACGGGTGGTTTGATGTCTGTGATGATGAGGCGGTAAAGGTATTCGAAGATTCCGCCCTCGACGATGCGATTTCCCAGAGCCAGCTTTTCCTCCGGGGACATTTTCCGGCTGTTCAGCTCGAACAGCATCCAGGCAACCATCATTTTGTGGGATTGCTTGTCTATCTCGTACAATTCCATGGCCCGGAGCTTGTCGTTCCACCGCTTCATGTAGGCCCCGGAAAAAAGGAGTTGAAGCAGGCTTTTTCTGATGCTAGGCATAAAATAATCGCACTTTGTAATATTTTTGCGGACAGGGAACAGCGACTGGTATGAACTTTCTTGCAGACTAGCCCTGCCCGAGCCAAACCTCAAGCATACATCGGACCGGGAGGTTGGAGATGATTCTTCGCAAGCGTGCATGGGATATCATGCGTACGGATTTCGCCAAGGTCGATGACCAGGCAACATTGGCCGACGTGATGAAAATCATGCGTGAAAGCCTGAAAGACACACCCGAGGCACACATCGTGCTGGTGCTTTCCGAAATGGGCAACCTGCGCGGAGTCGTTTCCGCTTTTGATGTGCTCAAAACAGCAGAAAATATCGTGGTGCAGGACCAGTCCGTCCTTTCCGACTCGGAAGGCACGGATTGGGATGCCGCCTTCCGCCGCGCCTGCGGCATGTGCAGCGGCATTGAAATAACCAAGGTAATGAACGACAAAGTTCCCTCGGTCAAACCCAACGACCCGCTCCTTCTGGTGCTTCATGCCCTGGTCGAAGCCCGCCACAACTGGATCGTTGTCGAGGAAGGCGAAAAGCCCATCGGCATTATCGTAATCAGCGACCTGTACCGGGAGATCACCCGCGAGATGGTCGCAGAAATGTAAGACTGCTCCCACGCAAACAAAGGCCCGGCCCGGAATATTCCCCCAATATTCCGGGCCGGGCTTTTTTGTTTCTGCCCACAACCCCAGAACCTCAGAATACAAGGGGCCTGACAGAGGTGGACGGTTTTCGCATCATGCCTTACAGATTTTCCACAAGCCAACGGCTTACGAAGACACGGCCCGAACCCACAAACCGTTACCCGACACTGACATTTCCATGACCCACGATCCCACAGACCAATATTTGCCGCGCGGAGAATTTTCGTTCCTCAGTCTGTCCATTGGGGCCATGATCCGTGTTCTGTACTACCGGCTGCGCGGCATGCGCCCGGTGCGTGTGGGGCACTGCAAACAATGCGGGGCCTGCTGCCGCAACCTGCATCTTTTTCATCGCGGCAAATGGATACAGACCAGGCGCCAATTCAAGCGCATGATCGCCGAATGCCCTGAGTATGAACGGTTTGAAATCATGGACGACCCAGGCATGCTGTTGCTTTTCAGCTGCCGTTTTCTTTCCGAAGACAACATCTGCCAGGATTATGAAAACCGCCCCAGCGCCTGCCTGGAATACCCGACACTGGACCTGCACCTGCGAAGCAAGGTTCTTTACCCCAACTGCGGCTACTCCTTTAAGATGGTCAAAGACTTTGGCAAAACCATGAAGGCTGTGGCTCACATACAGGAACAGGCGGAAGACAAGGAAGATGCTGACGAGTGAAACAACATGGCCGTCGCTCTTTTTTTTGCCAGATACTTATTGACAAACGATAACTTATTACCGCATTAAGGTCATCAGAACATCCAATTGAACATTGTGGAGGATTTCGTGATGGCCAAGATACGCAGTGTAAGCCGCATGTTCCGTTTTCTTTTTCTGGCAGCCATGCTGCTTCCAATTTTCTCGGTGTGCTCCTGGCTGTGGCTGGGGCCGGAAAACGGGAGTGTCATTCTGCAAATAAGCCCGCTTTCGCATGGGCTGGAGGAATTCATCCCCAGCCAGGGGCTGGACATGCAGCAGCGTCTTCTGGGCATGGCGGCGCAAGCAGTGCCCGCAGCCGTGAACATGTTTCTGTACTGGCAGCTGGCCGTTCTGTTCGGCCTGTATTCCAAAGGGGAAATATTCACGTCCGGCAATGTGGCCTGCTACCGCCGTACCGCATTCGCCCTGCTTGCTTCGCAGGTTCTGGGGCCGCTGTACCAGGCCGCGGCATCGCTGGTGCTGACCATGAACAACGGACCGGGGCATCGCACCATAGCCGTGGGGCTGGACAACTACGACCTGGCCGAGGTTCTCATTGCCGTGGTCATTATCGTGATTGCCTGGGTAATGGACGAGG
Source organism: Desulfovibrio sp. 7SRBS1 (assembly GCF_049723905.1). Taxonomy (NCBI): domain Bacteria; kingdom Pseudomonadati; phylum Thermodesulfobacteriota; class Desulfovibrionia; order Desulfovibrionales; family Desulfovibrionaceae; genus Desulfovibrio; species Desulfovibrio sp. 7SRBS1. The sequence goes on from NZ_JBJKFD010000001.1 coordinate 2,803,275, forward strand.
GGCGCAAGCTCAAAGACGAAGAAGCACTGGTCATATAAGGGGAGACGGCATGGGGATCATCATCAACCTTGACGTGATGCTTGCCCGGCGCAAGATGTCGGGCAAAGAGCTGGCCGAGGCCGTGGGCATCACGCCACAAAATCTGTCTGTGCTCAAGACGGGCCGGGCAAAGGCCATACGCTTCACCACCCTGAACGCGATCTGCCGCCATCTGGACTGCCAGCCGGGAGATATTCTGGAATATCGAGATACCGGAGCAGCAGACGAGTAGCTCCCCTGCCTACGGGAAAACCGACATCCCACGGCATTGTGCCGGGGCGGCGTACAGACCGGTTAAAACACCTCGGCTTCGAACCAGAAGATACGGGCGTCGGGCGCGGTGTGGGCATCGGGGGGAAGCCCTGCCTTGTGGCAGGTCTGGCGCAGAAAGGTGAGGCGGTCCCACTTCCACTCCGTAGCCACCTGGGGCAGAAGCAGCCCGGAATGGCCGCCCTGCTGGATGAGCAGGCCGTGGCGTCCCACCTCGATACGTTCCGGATCGGGACAGAGTTCCAGGGGGCTGAGCACGGAAATTTCAATTTCCAGGGTCTCGAATTCGGCAGGAGAAAGCGGACGGAAACGCGGGTCCTGAAAAGCAGCGGCCTGGGCCATGGCGTAGACGTTCTGGTACAGGGGCTTGTCGCCCACAATGTGACCGATGCAGCCGCGCAGCTGGCCGCGAATCTTGAGCGTGACAAACACGCCCAGTTCCTCGCGCAGGGTGTCTGTGGGTGGCTCGGGAACGGAATTCTGTCCAAAGTCGTTGTCCAGTCCGCGCCGGATGGAGGTGCGCACCAGTTCTTTCAGATAGTCTTTTTCCACATCTTCAAGCTGAAATCGAAACACTTCGGCAGCCATGGTTCCTCCCGATGATTGAGGTTGAACCGAAAAATCCCGTCAGAATCCCACTGCTCCACGCAAAGAGAAGGAGCTAAAAATCCTCCAGCGGCGGATTGACCATGTATGCGCCCTGGCCGTCGTCACACACGGAAGGCTGGTTGCCAGCGTCCAGGACAACGACCTTGCGGCCCTGGATTTCCAGCCGTCCCTGGGCCAGCCATTGCACGGCCTGGGGATAGATGCGGTGTTCCAGACGCAGAATGCGCGCGCCCAGACTCTCACCATCGTCTTTATTGAACGCGGGAACCACGGCCTGGATGATGATGGGGCCGTTGTCCATCTTGGCATCGACAAAATGCACGGTGCAGCCGGAAAAACGCACCCCGTGGTCCGCGGCATCGCCCTGCCCATGCACGCCGGGAAAACTGGGCAGCAGGGCCGGATGGATGTTCAGGACCTTGTTGGGAAAGGCGTTGAGCAACACCGGGGTGATGATGCGCATGAACCCGGCCATGATAACGGCCTCGGCCTGATGTTCCCGGATGATGCGGACCATTTCCGTATCGTACTCTTCGCGGCTGGAAAAATCGGTGTGGCTGACCACCGCGGTGGGAATCCCGGCCTTTCGGGCCCGTTCCAGACCATAGGCATCGGGCTTGTTGGAAAGGACCAGACGGATGTCCACGTCCAGCTTGCCTGCCTGCGTCGCATCGATGAGCGATTGCAGGTTGGAGCCGGAGCCGGAAAGTAAGACAGCAACACAAAACGACATCGGTGCTTCCTTCTATTAGACGGCTGCTGAAAAAGGCCCAATAGCTTCGTTGCTGCGCATTTACGCTTCACGGGCCGTATTAAAGAACACTGGCCTCGCTCGCGGAAATGCTGGCGCCTTGCTCTTCAGTCTTTTTGAGCAGCCTATCGCCAAACTTTTTGGGAAAGTGAAACAGAACAACCTTGCAAAAAGCAACTACAGGAGTTCACCTTTCCCTCCCCCCATACTGAGGGGGTCTGGGGGAAATCATTTCCCCCAGCGGGGTGCAGGGGCAGCGCCCCTGCATCAAACGGCCTGAAGCTTCCAAATTTTCTTGCGGTCAACTCAAAAGCCGGGCTGATTAGGCACGAGGATTTTGGCAGAGCCGACGTGTATTCTTTTATACACAAGGCGTTGCCAAAACCGGAGTAACGCCGTCAGCACGGAGTTTTCAGCTTACCGCTAGCTTACCGCGGTGACCATGGCATCTACCAGACCCGCCATGGTGTATTCCTCGGGTGCGATGTCCGCCTCAAAGCCGTAGCCTTCCAGGGTGCTGGAGGTCACGGGGCCGATGCAGGCGAGCATGATGGCATCGCGGTATTTGCGGAACACTTCGGGTTTGATGAGTTCGAAAAAGTTCTCCACCGTGCTGGAGCTGGTGAAGGTGACGAACTGGATTTCGTCATTTTCCAGGGCCTGGAGAATTTCCTGGGGATCGTTCTCTGCCAGTCCTGTTTCGTAGACGGGCAGGATGGTCACCTCGGCACCGGCCTCGCGCAGTTTTTCGGGCAGGACTTCGCGTGCCACCTTGGCGCGGGGGATGAGCACCTTTGCGCCTTTGATGCCGAGCTTGAGCAGGCCGTCCACCACGCTTTCGGCCACGTATTTCTCGGGCACGAAGTCGGGACGGATGCCGCGTTCGGCCAGGGCTTCGGCTGTTGCCGGACCGATGGCCGCGACCTTTTTGCCGCCCAGGGCACGGGCGTCCAGGTCCATGGCTTCCAGGGTAGCCCAAAAGTGTTTGACGCCGTTGACCGAGGTAAAGACGAGCCAGTCGTAGCTGCCGAGCTTTTCGATTTCCTTGCTGATATGGCTGTCATCCTCGTAGGGGAGGATGGAAATGGTCGGGAACTCGTAGCAGCAGGCTCCGAGCTCACCCAGCTGGGAGAGCAGCCCGCTGGCCTGTTCCCTGGCACGGGTAACGACCACGCCGTTGCCCAGCAGAGGGCGCAGTTCGAACCATTCCAGTTCTTCCTTGAGGCGGCAGACCTCGCCCACCACGATGAGCGACGGTGCCTTGTACCCGAGGGCGACGGCCTCTTCGGCCACGCTGTCCAGGGTGGAGACAAAGGAGCGCTGATGGCAGGTTGTGCCCCAATGCACCAAAGCCACGGGCATGTCGGGTTTCATGCCGTGCTTCATGAGATTTTCCGCGATCATGGGCAGGTTCTTGACGCCCATGAAAAAGACCAGGGTGCTGGTTCCCTTGGCCAGGGCGTCCCAGTTGTGGGCGCTTTTGGCCTTGGTGGGGTCCTCGTGCCCGGTAATGAAGGAGACGCTGGAGGCGTAATCGCGATGGGTCAGGGGAATGCCCGCATAGGCAGGACCGGCCACGGCGCTGGTTACGCCGGGAACGACTTCAAAGGATATGCCCGCTTCGAGCAATTCCTGGGCTTCTTCCGCGCCCCGCCCGAAGACGTAGGGATCGCCGCCTTTGAGCCGGACGATGACGGCGTCTTCGTCTTCCATGGCCCGCTGCACGAGAAGGTCGTTGATTTCATTCTGGGGAAGCGTGTGGTCGCCTCCCTTTTTCCCCACGTAGATGATTTCACAGCAGGGCTTGGCCAGCTTGAGAAATTCCTTGTTGGCCAGATAGTCGTACACCAGAATATCTGCCCGTTCGATGAGTTCCCTGCCCTTGACGGTGATCAGACCGGGATCGCCCGGCCCCGCGCCCACAAGATATACCATGCTCATGTTTTCTGCCTGTGTTTTCTGTCGTGAAGAATGATGTCCGCACCCTGTTGTGCTGCAATTCGCGGCAACTCGCTAGCAAGTACGGGGTTCAAGAATTTTTTGCAACTTGCAAGCATCCCATCCCTGTTCCCGCGCCAAACGGAGGCTAACCGTTCATTAAGCCATGGTGCAATAAGAACGGCGGCTATTGCCTGCACACCTGGAGTTTGATAACTACATTCCGAGTATGTGCAATGCGAGCAATGCCGGGGATTTCCGACTCAGTGCCCCCGGCCACAGACCATAGCGGGAAAAACATGGCAAAACTTTTCGACAGTATTTTGGGGTATTTCTCCACCGACCTCGCCATAGACCTGGGAACGGCAAACACCCTCGTCTACGTAAAGGGCAAGGGTATCATGCTGCGCGAGCCTTCGGTGGTTGCTGTAAAAAAAGACGGCCGTGGCGGCAACAAGGTCCTGGCCGTGGGCACGGATGCAAAACGCATGTTGGGCCGTACGCCGGGCAACATCGTGGCCATCCGTCCTATGAAGGACGGCGTTATCGCCGATTTTGAAATTACCGAAGCCATGCTTCGCCACTTTATCCATAAGGTACACAATTCCCGCAGGCTGGTCCGGCCGCGCATCATCGTATGTGTTCCCACCGGCATCACGCAGGTGGAAAAACGTGCCGTGCGCGAATCGTCCGAAAGTGCGGGCGCACGCGAAGTATACCTTATAGAAGAACCCATGGCTGCGGCCATCGGGGCCAACCTGCCCATTACAGAACCCACCTCCAACATGGTCGTGGACATCGGCGGCGGCACCACGGAAATTGCGGTCATCTCCCTTTCCGGCATCGTCTATTCCAAGTCGGTCCGCGTAGGCGGCGACAAGATGGACGAAGCAATCATGCAGTACGTCAAGCGCAAGTACAACATGCTCATTGGTGAATCCACGTCAGAACAGATCAAGATCGAGATCGGTTCGGCCTATCCCATGGAAGAGATCATGGAGCTTGACGTCAAGGGACGCGACCTGGTTTCCGGCATCCCGCAAAACATCACCATTACAAGCGAAGAAGTCCGCAAGGCCATTGCCGAACAGGTGGATTCCATTGTGCAGGGCTGCCGTATCGCCCTGGAACAGACTCCGCCCGAACTGGCCGCAGACATCGTGGACCGGGGCATTGTCCTGACCGGCGGCGGCGCGTCCCTCAAGGGGCTCGACCAGCTGCTGCGCGAAGAGACCCATCTGCCCATCACGGTTGTGGATGATCCGCTCTCCGCCGTTGTGCTGGGTTCCGGAAAGGCTCTGGACAACATCGAAATCTACAAGGAAGTCACTATCGACTAGTTCGTGGTCAATGGCCGCGTTCCTGCCGGATGTGACACGTGGATGCATAACGACATCGGCCGGAGCGATGCAGCGGGTCGCCTTGCTCCGGCCTGTGCGTTGCAGCGCCGGAGAACTTTTTTGGGAGGCAGGGCTGCATGGGCGGCAGATTCGGAATAAAACGTTGCATTTTTCTGCTGCTCGCGCTCTTGCTGCTGTATTTGAGCCTGTATACCTGGAACCTTCGTACCGGGTACCTTGATGCATTGGCGACCAATACGGGCATGGAAGTGGCCGGACTGGTGCTCAAACCCGGCAAATGGGTGGGCCGCCAGATTACGGACTTCTGGGACAGGTATGTCTACTTTGTGGGCCTTCGGCAGCAGAACGACGAGCTGAGCAGCCGTCTGGCCCGGTTGCACCTTGAAAATGCAGAACTGAGGGAACAGGCGCGCAAAGCCGGGCTTTTGGAACGGCTGCTTGAATTCTCCCCGCCTTCGGGCTGGGAACGCCAGGGTACCCGCGTGGTCGTCCACAGAATGGGCCCGCTGGGAGCTTTGGAAACCCTGCTGGTGGACAAGGGACTCACCTCCGGCATCAAGGCCGACACTCCGGCCATCACCCCGGACGGTGTGGTGGGCAGAGTGCTCAAAACCGGCGCCACCTGCAGCACCATTCTGCTGCTTACCGACCCCAACAGCCGCATAGCCGTGCGCGGACAAAAAAACCGCACCACGGGCGTTCTCGTAGGCCAGGGCGACATGCTGGATGCCGACGACCTGCTCAGCGAACTCTACGTGCCCCTGAACGCCCCGCTGGAAGAAGGCGAAATTCTCGTTACTTCCGGCCTGGACGGAATTTTCCCGCCCGGTCTGCCCGTTGCCCGCATACAGCGCATCGAACGCAGCGACATCTCCCTGTTCCAGACCGTGCTGGCAACACCCATCGCCCAGGTTCGCGAGGTTGAAGACCTGCTGCTGCTCACCCGTATTCCGGGCGTTGATCCCAACCTCGCCGTTACCGTGTTGGACAACTCGACGGGCAATGCGACGGGTAATGCGACTGGCAAGGTGAAGGGCAACTCCACCGGAACTCTCCCCAAGGGAGCACGACGGTGAGATCGGTTTTTTTCTGGGCCGTAGCCACGATCAGCGCCATATGGGGCCAAACCTTTCTGCCCGGCGTCGATCTGCTCGCCCCCCTGTTTCTGGTCAGCCTCCAGGAGGAAAAAGCTGCGGTCAATTTCTGGCTGTGTCTCATCTGGGTTCTCATTCAGGAAGGCACCGGCAGCCTGGCCTTTGGTTCGGGACTTCTCTTCTATGCGGCGCTGGCCCTGCTTTTCTGGGTAGGCCGCTGGATGTTCGAGGCCAAAAATTTTCTCTTCGTCTGCATCCTGGCCGTGCTTTCCGGCCTGCTGCACGGCGGGGTCACCTGGGTCATGGCCACTCTTGAAGATGTGACCATTGCCCCGCAATGGCTGCTCACCACCAGCCTGCGTCAAATTCTCTGCTTCATCCTGGTCTGGCTTTTGGTTGCCCGGCTGTACGCGTCACGAGTCAAAGCCCATGCGAATACATTATCAAACTGACGGTCAATACGCCCCCCGGCATGGGCTGATTCTTCTGCAGGCGCTCATCATCGGCCTGTTCTGCGTGTTTGCCCTGCGCCTGTGGTATCTGCAGATACACAAAGGCGCCTACTATGCGGAAAAGGCCCGGGACAACCGCCTGCGCCAGGAATCCATGTTTGCGCCCCGCGGCCTGGTGCGCGACCGGGAAGGACAGATTGTTGCCGTGAACGAACCGGCCTACGGTCTGGCCGTCATCCGCGAGGACGTCCAGGACATGGACGCCACGCTCCAACACATCAGCAAACTGACCGACATCCCCTTTGCCGACCTGGAAAAGAAGTTCAAGAAGGACCGGAAACGGGTCAAGCCCTTTGAACCGCAGGTTCTGGTCAACAACATTCCCTTTGAGCTGGTCTCGCGCATTGAAGCCAACTCCTTTCACTGGCCCGGCCTGGACATTGTTGTACGGCCCAAGCGCTTCTATCCCCAAGGCGCCCTGCTCGCCCATATTCTCGGCTATGTGGCGGAAGCCAGTGAACAGGAAATGGAAGCCGACCCAACTCTTGCCCTGGGCGACACCGTGGGCAAGCGCGGGCTGGAATTCACCCTGGAAAACCGCTTGCGCGGCAAGAAAGGACTCCGCCAGCTGGAAGTCGACGCCTCGGGCCGCACCCTGACCAACCTTGTGGTCAAGGACCCGCGTGCCGGAGAGCACATCAATCTTTCCATCGATCTCGGCCTGCAAAAAGTGGCCACAGAGGCTCTGCAGAAATACGGGCACGAAGGCTCGGTGGTGGTTCTGGAACCGTTCACCGGCCAGATTCTGGCCATGGTCTCCGAACCGAGTTTCGACAACAACGCCTTTGTTACCGGCCTTACTCCCGACCAATGGGGCAAACTGCGCGACGACAAGCGCCACGTGCTGCTGAACCGCGCCTATCAGAGTGCCTATCCGCCCGGTTCGGTCTTCAAGCTGGTCATGGCCTGCGCCGGATTGCACGAGGACATGATAGACATCAACAAAACCGTGTTCTGCGGCGGGCAGATGCGCCTGGGCAACCGCGTGTTCCGCTGCTGGAAAAAATGGGGACACGGCAAGGTGGACCTGCGGCGCGGCCTTGTGGAATCGTGCGACGTCTATTTTTACGACCTTGGCAACCGCATGGGCGTGGACCGCATTGCCCCGTTTGCCAAACAATGCGGCCTGGGCAATGCTACGGGCATTGATCTGCCGCACGAAAAGTCCGGCCTCATTCCCAGCCGAGAATGGAAACGCAAGGCACGGGGTGAACGCTGGCAAGGCGGCGAAAACCTCAACCTGGCCATCGGCCAGGGGTATACCCTGGTCACGCCCCTGCAGGTGGCGCGCTTCATCGGCGCCATGGTCAACGGCGGCACCATCCGCAAGCCGCTGCTGGTCTCCACGGACCGGCCGGTGGAGGTCAGCCGCATGGACCTGAGCGAATCCAATCTGGCCCTGATTCTGGAAACCATGAAGGAGACCGTGGATTCGCCGCACGGCACCTGCCGCAGACTGCGCACCCCGAACGCGGCCATTGGCGGCAAAACCGGCACGGCCCAGGTGGTTCGGCTGAAGGACGAAGCCCGGGGTGCAAAGACCGAGGAAATCAAATACAAATTTCGAGACCATTCCTGGCTGGCGAGCTGGGGGGTACAGGATGGTCGGGCCGTGGTCATCGTCACCATGGTCGAGCACGGGGGGCACGGCAGCGAGTCGTCCATTCCCATAGCCAAAACCCTGTACGATTATCTTTTCGAAAATCCGAAGGGATTTCCGATCGACAACTGGCCGTACCGCATAAAAGACTCTGCATTGTGGAAGCAGGTGCTGGCCTATAAATACGTAAACAAGGAATAGAGAATGTCGCCCGTCGACCGCCGCCTGTTTTTGCATATCAATTGGAGCCTGCTGGGGCTCACCTTTCTGCTTTTCTTCCTGGGCGTGCTCAACCTGTACTCGGCCAGCGGCTTCCGCATGGAAGAAGGCATGGCCATATATCCGTATTATCAAAAGGAACTGATCTGGGGGCTTATAGGCTTCGTGGGCATGGTCATGATCATGCTCTTCGACTACCGCCACCTGAAAACAGTGGCCTGGCCCCTGTTCATACTCACCGTGGTGCTGCTTCTGTACGTGCTCTTTATGGGGAAGATCGCGGGCGGTGCGCAGCGCTGGATATCCCTGGGCTTTTTCAACCTCCAGCCGAGCGAGGTCGCCAAGATCAGCGTTTTGCTGATCGGCGCCCGCATTCTGGCGCGCGACGACGACAAACTCGACTGGGGCGGACTCTTCTACGTCTGCGGCATCGGACTGGTTCTGGCCGTGCTCATCGTACTTCAGCCCGATTTGGGTTCCGGACTGAACGTGCTGATGATCATGGGCGGCATCATTCTGTACCGCGGCATCGGGACGCACATTCTCAAGACCGTGGCCGTGATCATTCCCTGCATCCTGCCCCTGGGCTGGTTCATGCTCCACGACTATCAGAAACAGCGCATCCTGACCTTTCTGAACCCGGAACGCGACCCGCTGGGCGCGGGCTACCACATCATCCAATCGCAGATCGCCATCGGCTCGGGCCAGCTTACAGGCAAGGGTTTCCTGGGAGGCACCCAGAGCCAGTTGCGTTTTCTGCCGGAAAAACATACCGACTTTGCTGTGGCCGTATTCGGTGAGGAGTGGGGCTTTATCGGACTGATCATCCTGCTGGGGATTTTCTGTGCGTTCCTGTACCAGATCGTGCTCTGCTCCCGCGACGCAAAAGACCGCTTTGGCGCGTTCCTGGCGGCCGGAGTGTTCTTTTATTTCTTCTGGCAAATCCTCATCAACATGGGTATGGTCCTCGGTCTCATGCCTGTTGTGGGAATTCCGCTCCCCTTTGTGAGTTATGGCGGGAGCGCCATGGTAGTAAACTTCTGTCTTGTCGGGCTGGCAATGAACGTGTCCATGCGACGTTTCGTGTTCAAAAAGGGCTAGCCCGCCGCATTTGGGGAAACACAATGGCAAAAGACGAAATCAATGCCTTTCTCGGTGCCGGCACCAGTTATCAGGGAAAACTCAACTTCCAGGGGTCCGTACGTATCGACGGCACCTTTCAGGGAGAAGTCACCAGCGAAGGCACGCTGGTCATCGGCCGCGAAGCCGAAGTAGAAGGTCAGATAGACGTGGGTCAGCTGGTTCTTTCCGGCCGGATCAACGGTCAGATAACTGCCAAGGAAAGAGTCGTTCTTCACAAGACGGCAAATATTCTTGGCAGCCTCCAAACTCCCATCCTCGTGGTTGAAGAAGGCGCCATTATCGAAGGCAAAATCACCATGGGGTCGCAGCCTGTTGAAGCTGAAAACAGCAGCGCATGGGGAAACGACACGCAAATTTAACATACGCCTCCCAGAGCGCGTGAAATTAGGCACAAATAGACGCCCTGCAGCCTTTGAGACCGCAGGGCGTCTATGTTTACGGAAAAAGCCTTTGACACGTTCGTGTAAATCAGCTAAACGCGCACTATCTCTCTTGAACAATTTTTCACATACTTAACTCTAAAGTGAGGGCGGGCATGATTGATCTCGACGTCACTTTGTTGATTCAGCTCGTGAACTTTCTGATTATTTGGATGGTTCTCGATCTGCTTCTGCTGAAGCCCATTCGGGGCATAATCAAAAAGCGGACCAACCATATGGACCAACAGATGAATGCCATCGAAGGGTTCACAAAGGACGCGTCCGACAAGCTGGAAGGCTATGAAAAGTCTCTGGCTGCCGCCCGAACTGAAGGTTCCGCAGAACGCGACAAGCTGAAAGACGAAGGTAGTGTTGAAGAAGGCAAGTTGCTGGCTGCCGCTTCCCAGGAAGCCGCTGGCAAGGTCGCCGCTGCCAAGGGTGAAATCGGTTCCCAGGCCGATGCCGCCAAGAAGGCGCTCAAAGACGGCGTGTCTAAAATGGCGGAACGAGCTGCGGACCGAATCCTCAGCCAAGCCTAACTACAGTTGAGGAGGGAAAAACCTTGAAGCGCATGCACATTGTAGCTGGTGCGGCATTGCTGGTGCTGCTTATGGCCGGTGCTGCCATTGCCTCCGAGGGTGGAGGAGAGCACGGTCTTCCCTGGGGTAACTTTATTGCCCGTACGATTAACTTCGTATTGTTTCTCGGCATAATCTGGTATGCCGCGGGCAAGAAGATCAAAGAGCTGTTCACCGGCCGTCAGGACAAGATCCGCAACGAGCTGGCAGACCTGGACAGCCGCCGCAAGGAAGCCGAAGGCAAACTTTCCGAGGTGGAGCAGAACATCGCCAACCTGAATAAGGAACGCGAAGCCATCCTTGAGCAGAGCCGCGAGCAGGGCGAACGACTCAAGGCTGCCATCATCAAGGAAGCCGAAGCCAAGGCAGTACAGATCAAGGCACAGGCCGAGACCGCCATCCAGACCGAAAGGAAGGTCGCTCTGGAAGGCATCCGCGAGGAGATCGCGGACATGATCGTCGAGGCCACCGAAGAGATTTTGCGCAAGAAACTGAAGGCCGCTGAGCAACAGAAGCTTGTCGACAAATACATCAAAAGGGTGGTGCTCAATTGAGTGGTAACATCGTCGCCAGGCGGTATGCCAGGGCCCTCTTCGGGCTTGGAGTCAAAAAAGGCGATTCGCAGATAGAAAGCTTTGGCAAGGACCTTGCGGCCCTGTCCGAAGTTTTTGCCGCATCTCCTGAAGTCTCCGCGGTGTTCCGCAATCCCATCTTTTCGGCAGAGGACAAGAAGGCCGTCGTGGGTAAAATTATGGACAAGCTCGAAATCCAGGGCGCGGTCCGTAACTTTTGTCTGCTGCTGGCAGACAAAGGACGGCTGGACGAACTCCCCGGCATCAGCTCCGTTTACGCCGAGCTTCTCGACGAAGCGCAGGGTGTGAAGCGGGGCGTTTTTGTTTCTGCGGTCAAAATCGCCGGCAAGAAGCAAGGGGAGATCATCCAACAACTTGAGGACCAATTGAAAGCCAAGCTCGTGCTGGACTTCGAGGTCGATCCCGACATCCTGGGTGGGGTTGTACTCAAGGTCGGCGACCAAGTGCTGGATGCCAGCCTGAAAGCGCAGCTTTCCATTCTGAAAGAAACCATAAGAAGGGGTGAGTAGGGCCATGCAGATCAAAGCAGAAGAAATCAGCCAGATTATCGAATCGCAAATCGATAATTACGAATCCCAGGTAGAAATGAGCGAGACCGGCACGGTTCTGTCGGTCGGTGACCAGATCGCCCGCGTCTACGGCGTTAAAAACGCCATGGCCATGGAGCTGCTCGAGTTCCCTGGCGGCCTTATGGGCATGGTCCTCAACCTGGAAGAAGACAACGTGGGTGTCGCGTTGCTTGGCGAAGACACACACATCAAGGAAGGCGACCCGGTCAAGCGGACCGGTAAGATTTTCTCCGTGCCCGTCGGCGATGGCCTCATGGGCCGCGTTGTGGACCCCCTGGGCCAGCCCATCGACGGATTGGGACCGATCGAGGCTGCGGAAGAACGCGTTGTGGAAATCGTTGCCCCCGGCATCATCGCCCGTAAGTCGGTTCACGAACCCATGGTCACCGGCATCAAGGCTATCGACGCCATGACGCCCATCGGCCGCGGACAGCGCGAACTGATCATCGGCGACCGTCAGGTCGGCAAGACCGCCGTCTGCATCGACGCCATCATCGCCCAAAAAGACACGGACGTGCACTGCTTCTACGTGGCCATCGGCCAGAAGAAAGCAACCGTCGCCCTGGTGGCAGACACCCTGCGCAAATACGGCGCCATGGACCACACCACCATTATTTCGGCCACCGCTTCCGAGCCTGCTTCCCTGCAGTTCATCGCTGCCTACTCCGGTTGCACCATGGCAGAATTCTACCGCGACTCGGGCAAACACGCTCTGATCATTTACGACGACCTGTCCAAGCAGGCTGTGTCGTATCGCCAGATGTCCCTGCTGCTGCGGCGTCCTCCCGGACGTGAAGCTTTCCCCGGCGACGTCTTCTACCTGCACTCCCGCCTGCTGGAACGGTCCTGTAAGGTCAACGACAGCCTGGGTGCCGGTTCCCTGACCGCCCTGCCCATCATTGAAACGCAGGCCGGTGACGTTTCCGCGTACATTCCCACGAACGTTATCTCCATTACCGACGGCCAGGTGTATCTGGAACCGAACCTGTTCAACGCAGGTATCCGTCCGGCCATCAACGTCGGTCTTTCCGTCTCACGCGTCGGCGGCGCCGCTCAGGTCAAGGCCATGAAGCAGGTTGCCGGTACGCTCCGTCTGGACCTCGCCCAGTATCGCGAACTGGCGGCATTCGCCCAGTTCGGTTCCGACCTGGACAAGGGCACCCAGCAAAAACTGAAGCGCGGCGAACGCATGGTCGAACTGCTCAAGCAGCCTCAGTACCAGCCCATGCCGACCCAGGAACAGGTTGCCTCCATTTACGCGGCCGGCCGCGGTTATATGGACGACATCCCTGTGGAAGCGGTCAGCAAGTTCGAAAGCGAATTCCTCGCTTTCCTGCGCAACTCCAAGCCCGAAGTACTTTCCGGCATTGCCGAAAAGAAGGTCCTGGACGACACCACCGAAGGTGCGCTCAAGGCTGCTCTTGAAGAGTTCAAGAAAGGTTTCCAGGCTTAGCGGAGGATAAGGTATGCCTTCTTTGAAGGATGTTGAAATGCAGATCAAAGCGGTCAAAAAGACCAAGCAGATCACCAAGGCCATGAACATGGTGGCCTCGGCAAAACTGCGCAATGCGCAGGCTCGTATCGAACGTTTCGGCCCCTATGCCGACAAGTTCTACGAGATGCTTGGCGATTTGGCTGCCGGTGCGGACCACAGCGCGCACGAGCTGCTGGAAGTCCGTGAGGAAATCAAAACTGTCGCCATCATGTTGGTAACGTCCGACAAGGGCTTGTGCGGCAGCTTCAACGCAAACCTTATCAACACCTCCCTGAAGCTTGCCCGCGCTAAAGCCGCGGAAGGCAAGGAAGTCAAGTTCTACTGCATCGGCAAAAAAGGTGCGAGCTCCATTCGCAAACGCGAATTCGAGGTTGTAAGCGCCCTGACCGACGAGATGAACAACTTCGACTTCACCCTTGCCAACAAGCTTGGCATGGAGACCATCGGCGCATACCTGCGCGGAGACTTTGACGAAGTGCACATCGTGTACGGACATTTCCTCAACGTCGCCAGACAGGTGCCCGAAGAACTGCAGATACTGCCCATCCAAAGCCACGAAGTCCCAGAGGGCGAAGAGGCCGGAGCACAGGCAGAGTACACCTACGAACCTTCCGTGGAAGGCCTGCTGGTGGAACTCCTGCCCCGCTTCATCAAGGTGCAGATCTACAGGGGACTCTTAGATACCTCGGCCAGTGAGCACGCGGCACGTATGGCTGCCATGGATAACGCAACCAAGAACTGCGATGAAATGGTGGACACCCTTACCTTGGAATACAACAAGGCAAGACAGGCGGCCATTACCAAGGAACTCATGGACATCGTAGGCGGCGCGGAAGCGCTGAAAGGATAAGGGGGCATTATAGCTATGAGCGCTAATGTCGGTAAAATCGTACAGGTTATCGGGCCTGTCGTAGACGTGGAGTTTTCCGAAGGGCAATTGCCCTCCATTTTGAACGCCGTTGACATAGTCAACGTAAACAATGAGAACGCGAAAGACCTCGTGGTCGAAGTTGCCCAGCACCTGGGCGACAACGTCGTGCGCTGCATCGCCATGGACGCCACCGACGGCTTGGTCCGCGGCATGGAAGCCACCGACCGCGGCGAAGGCATCAAGACCCCTGTGGGAAATGCTGCTCTTGGCCGCATCCTCAACGTGGTCGGTCGTCCCGTGGACGAAAAAGGCGACATTGAAACGGACAAATACTTCCCCATTCACCGCGAAGCTCCCAGCTTCACCGAGCAGAGCACGGACGTGGAACTGCTGGAAACCGGCGTAAAGGTCATCGACCTGCTGATTCCCTTCCCCAAGGGCGGCAAGATGGGCTTGTTCGGCGGCGCAGGTGTGGGCAAGACCGTTATTCTCATGGAAATGATCAACAACATCGCAAAGCAGCACGGTGGTAAGTCCGTGTTCGCTGGTGTTGGCGAACGTACCCGTGAAGGAAACGACCTTTACAACGAAATGATCGAGGCCGGCGTTATTGATAAAGCCGTCCTTGTTTACGGCCAGATGAACGAGCCTCCGGGAGCCCGTGCTCGTGTTGCTCTGACCGCCCTGGCTGGCGCAGAGTACTTCCGTGATGAAGAAGGCGAAGACGTGCTTCTCTTCATCGACAACATCTTCCGTTTTACCCAGGCTGGTTCCGAAGTGTCCGCACTTCTCGGCCGCATGCCTTCCGCGGTTGGTTACCAGCCGACTCTGGGCACCGACCTTGGTGAACTGCAGGAACGTATTACTTCCACCAAGAAGGGTTCCATCACCTCGGTTCAGGCCGTTTACGTCCCCGCGGATGACCTTACCGACCCCGCACCGGCCACGACCTTCTCGCACTTGGACGGAACCTTGGTTCTGTCCCGTCAGATCGCCGAGCTGGGCATCTACCCCGCGGTTGACCCGCTGGACTCCACCTCCCGTATTCTCGATCCCAACGTTTTGGGACAGGAGCACTACGGTATAGCTCGTGAAGTTCAGATGATTCTGCAGAAGTACAAAGACCTGCAGGACATCATCGCCATTCTGGGTATGGACGAACTTTCGGACGAGGACAAACTCACCGTTTCCCGCGCCCGTAAGATCCAGCGTTTCCTGTCCCAGCCCTTCCACGTTGCCGAACAGTTCACCGGTATTCCCGGTCGCTACGTCAAACTGGAAGACACGGTTCGCAGCTTCAAGGAAATCCTGGAAGGCAAGCACGACGAAATCCCCGAGCAGGCCTTCTACATGTGCGGCGGCATCGAGGAAGTGCTCGAAAAAGCCAAACAAGCCTAACCCTCGAGGTAAAACATGGCCAACCAGATTCAACTCGAAATCGTCACCCCGGACCGGCAGGTGCTCTCCGAGCCCGTCGATTACGTGGGTGCACCCGGAATCGAAGGCGAGTTCGGGGTCATGGCCAATCATATCCCGTTTCTGTCCGCTTTGGGCATCGGGAACCTGTTCTACAAGTTGGGTGGGCGGTATCACTACGTGTTCGTCGCCGGCGGTTTCGCCGAGGTGAGCAATAACAAGGTGACCATCCTTGCCGAAGTTGCCGAACATGCAGCCGAAATAGACGTGGAACGCGCCCGCAAGGCCCGCGAACGTGCCGAAGGCCGCATCAGGCAACGCCAGGAAGAAGTCGAGTTTACCCGTGCGCAGGCTGCTCTTCAGCGGTCCCTCATGCGCATGCGCTGCCGCGATGCAGCACAGGGCGCCGGAACGCTCGACAAAAAGTAGACAGGTCGCAACGACCCCAGGTTTGCCGCACTTACTACGGCAGACGATTAGACAAAAAACGGCAGGCTCCAAGCAATTGGAGCCTGCTTTTTTGTAGGCAAAGGACTTTCAGGTTCTTTCAAGTTGTTTTTGGGGCTGAACAAGACGGCTTATGCTCTCTACGCATGTAGCGAGCTTTCGATCTCAAGGGGTTAGAACTGAACCACCCCCGGTTAATTTTCTTCCTCCCTGCCCTGCTTCAATTTTCCATGGTTCACATCTTCATAGTTGGGAAACAGATATTCCAGGCTGGTGAGAAAGGTCTGAAAGCGAGGCATGTGAGAAATTCTTGACTGAAACGTATTCTTCATACGCGAAGGAGAAAAATTTTGAGACATAAACAAGGTGATGTCCGCCCCAAAGATTTCGGGGCGGAAAACCGCGAACCGAAAAGCGTGGTTTTCAGGTTCGCTCACGCTGCCTTTGGCAGCGCACGGCGGGCCATGCCCACCGTGTTACGTGGCACCTATGCGTTTTTTCATAACCTGTTACTCTACTCGTGCCACGTTAGCGGGCATTTCCGGTCTCGGGGCAGGATGGCAGGAAAGGGCTGGGAACAAGGCGTGTGATATATTCTGGAGCGATGCGTATTCTTAAATACGTGAGTGAACAGAATTTATTGCGCAACGAAGTTAACAGCCCTTTCCTGCCATCCTGGATGTGGATTTTTTTCCCACAATCTGCCAAGTTGCTCCCCATGACGGCATGCATATGACTGTTTTCGGAATCATCTCCCCCTCTTTATCCAAAAGCCATGCAGACGCCTTTTCTTCTGTATAGACTTTGCATTCCGGCCCGTGCCGCAGCCGGACGCCACGTTATGATGTGGCACTGAAAACAGCCGACTCATTCCAGGAGATCAGAATGAAAGAAACCACTTGCGCACTTATTCTTGCAGCGGGCAAAGGCACCCGCATGTACTGCGAGACACGCCCGAAAGTCATGTTGGAGCTGCTGGGCGAACCCATGCTCTGGTACGTATATAAAGCCCTTGCGCCTGTTTTTCATACCCGGCTGCACACTGTGGTCGGATTTCAGGCCGAAGTCATTGGAGACACCTTCCACGACCATCTGGAACGGATGATCATTCAGGAGCAGCAGCTTGGTACCGGCCATGCGTTGCAGGTTGCCTGGGACTCGCTCAAGAAGGCTGGATATACGCACTGTCTGGTCATCAACGGCGACACCCCCCTTATTTCCACGGAAACCATAGAGCACATGCTGGAAACGGCACAGCGCGAAGAGGCGGACCTTGCCTTTGCCACCATCACTCCCGAAGGCCCCAATGCCTTTGGCCGTGTGCTGCGCGACAAGGACGGCAACGTCTCCGCCATTGTGGAGAAAAAGGACTACGACCCGGCTACCCACGGTCCAGAACCGGCCGAAGTCAACGCCGGTATCTATCTGCTGCGCATGGACACCATAGAGCCGCTCCTCGGCTGGCTCAGCAATGCCAACAAGAGCAAGGAATACTACATTACCGACCTTGTGGAATTCGCCATTGCCGACAAGCTCAAGGTGCATGCGGTTGAATGCGGCAACGACGTATCCCTGATGGGCGTCAACAATCCGGCCGAACTCGTGGAGGCCGAAGAAGTGCTGCGCGCCCGCATTATTGCCGATTACCAGGCCCAGGGTGTCATCATCCGCAGTCCTTCCAGCGTGCGCATCGGCCCCCGCGCCAACATCAAGCCCGGCGTGGAAATCTCCGGCCCTTGCGAAATCTACGGCGAAACCTGCATCGGCTCCGAAGCAAAAGTCGAAGCCTTTACCAGCATTTTCGAGACCTGGATCTCGGAACGTTCCACCATCCACCCGTTTTCCCATCTGGATCAGGCCGTTGTGGGCCACGACTGCTCTGTCGGCCCCTATGCCAGACTTCGCGTCGGCGCGGTAATGGAAGACGAGGCCAAGGTCGGCAACTTCGTGGAAATGAAGAAGGCCGTACTGGGAGCCGGGTCCAAGGCCAGCCACCTGACCTACCTGGGCGATGCGGAAATAGGAGCGGGCGTGAACATCGGCGCGGGCACCATCACCTGCAACTATGACGGCGTAAACAAGCACCGCACCACCATCAAGGACGGTGCCTTCATCGGCAGCAATACCGCCCTGGTCGCGCCCGTTACTGTGGGAGCCAACGCCCTGGTCGGTGCCGGGTCCACCATTACCAAGGATGTGGAGGCCAACGGCATGGCCATAGCGCGCGGCAAGCAGATCTCCCTGCGCCGCAAACGCTAAACCCTGCTTTTGCCCGCAATCCGAGGGCTGCTCCAAGAAAAAAAAGAACAAAACGCGAACACACCGGGGCCGACGCGTACTTTCCATCCGCGTCGGCCCCGGTATATCATGGGACACGAAGTTCAGGTTTCTGCAGAAAACCGGCCCCAACTGGCAGGCATTCCTTGCACTCTTCCCTCTTCCGCCCCACAGTCTTTGTCTTTTTCAGCCAACGATTTTTCGGCTCCCCCCAACTCCTACTAGAGTTTGCCGCAAAACCGCTGTATATCATCTCCACCTCTGGCCGATGACTTTTCCACAATATTCGGCCAGGGTGGGGAAAAAATAACAACAACACGTCGTGAGCGCGAAAAACGGTGGGTAATTTTCCGCTCCGCAGCGTGAACTCCCTTGATTTTGCAAGGGGAAGGGGATATTCGTTAATCATGGAACTACTTGAACAACTTGAACGACGTGTGAGCGAGATGCTCGACCGAATCAAGGAGTTGGAGGAGGAGAACCTGCTTCTCAAAGAAGAACTTTTGGAAGCCGAACAGAGGCAGGAAAACGTAGTTTCCCGCATCGACGGCCTCCTTAAAAAGGTCCAGGGTGAAATAGCCTGAAAGTGCGCTAATGCCTTTGTATACACTGCCGTTGCTCGGCATTGAGATATCCTTCCGGACGGAAGCTGACTCGCAAAGAGTTTACGCAGCCAAAGAGTATGTGGAAAAACTTTTTGAGGGCTTGAATGCGTCCGGCCTCAACGCAAGCAAGGAAATGCTTCTTTCCGTCCTTGCCCTGAGCATGGCCGATGATTACCTCCAGATGAAAGACCGCCTTGAGGAAATCGAAGCAAAGGTTGGTGCCTTGGTCGGCAAATTGGACTGAGAAGCCATTGCCACGGGCGGAAGTAGACAAATTTGCCCTGGGAGGTTCGTGATTGTTAAGCGATTGCTGAGCCAACACGTATATATAGGATTCCGCTTCCAATCGCGCTGGTGTGCATGCCCGCATTGCGTCGGGACGCCTTAAGGCGCGGTAGTGGAGTCCCCCTGAACATCTAGGTTCAGAATGATTGACAACACGGCTTGCCTGGGGATTTTTTCATAATGATGCTGCTGCGGCGGAAACGCCGCAGCCGTATCCCTTCCGTTTTTTGGCCTTTGCAAATCTCCCTACTCCCACAACGACGAAGCGATCCGCATCTTGCGCAGTCTTTTGAAAAACCCGACTGCATCAGGACAAGCCGCCAAAAGCGACTTGTCGGGGGGAACAATACATTCCCCAACGGACCGTCTGGTCCCAGTTGCCCGCACAAACGGGCTCAAGGCCAATTCCTTCTATCCCCGGGGCTGTTTATCCAAAGACAGCGCGGTCCCGGAAGAAGGGCCCCCAACGGGTGGGGATAAAACGCCCGATCGGAATAAAGGAGTGTACCATGTTTTTCGAAGTAATCGTGTCCCTTATCATAGGGGCAGCCATAGGCGCGGCAGCAGGCTATTTTTTCAATAAACAGCTGCAGAACAAGCGCCTAGGTGAAGCCAAAGATCTTGCCGAAAGAATTCTGGAAGAAGCGCGCAAGGATGCCCAGGCGGCCAAAAAAGAAACCTTGCTGCAGGCCCAGGACGAAATTTACTCACAGAAAAAAGAAATGGAGCGCGAGTTCAAGGACCGGGACCGGGCCATGAAGGCCAAAGAGTCCAAACTCGCCGAAAAAGAAGAACGTCTCGAAGACAAACAGGAAAAAACAGTTCAGAAGGAAACCAGCGTTCTCGAACTGGAAAAACGCCTCTCCAAGCTGGAACGCGAACTCGACGACAGGGACGAAACCCTGTCCAAGCGCGAACTCGAACACGAGCACAAGCTGGAAGAAATCTCCGGCCTCACCGCCGAGGAAGCCCGTCAGCGGCTCATGACGGAAATCGAATCGCGTTCGCGTCACGAAGCGGCAAAAATGGTCCGCGCCATTGAAATGGAAGCCAAGGAAACTGGCGACAAAAAAGCCAAGGAAATCCTCGCCCTCTCCATTCAACGCTACGCGGGAGATTACGTTTCCGAACAGACCGTCACCGCCGTGACCCTGCCTTCGGAAGATATGAAAGGTCGCATCATCGGCCGCGAGGGACGCAACATCCGCGCCCTGGAAGCTGCCACCGGCGTCGACCTCATCATCGACGACACGCCGGAAACCGTTATTCTTTCCGCCTACTCCCCCCTGCGCCGGGAAGTCGCGAAGCAGGCCCTGGAGCGCCTCATCACCGATGGACGCATCCACCCCGCCCGCATCGAGGACATTGTCCAGAAGGTGGAGCAGGAAATGGAAGTCAAACTGCGTGAAATCGGTGAACAGGCCACCTTTGACGTGGGTGTGCACGGCATCCATCCCGATCTGGTCCTCCTGCTCGGCCAGCTGCACTACCGCACCAGCTTTTCCCAGAACGTGCTGCAGCACTCCATAGAGGTCGCCTTTTTGTGCGGCGTCATGGCTGCCGAACTTGGGCTGGACGAAAAGCGCGCCAAACGCGCCGGACTCCTGCACGACATCGGCAAGGCTGTGGACCACGAAATCGAAGGGCCCCACGCCGTCATCGGTGCCGACCTGGCCAAAAGGCACAGCGAACCCAAGGATATCGTCAACGCCATTGCCGCGCACCACGAAGACGTCCCCGGCAAGTCCATCCTGGCAACACTGGTCCAGGCTGCCGACTCCCTTTCCGGTGCCCGTCCGGGCGCACGCAAGGAATTGCTGCAGAACTACGTCAAACGCCTTGAGGAACTCGAAGGCATCGCCACCGCATTCGAGGGCGTGTCCAAGGCCTATGCCATCCAGGCAGGCCGCGAAATCCGCGTCATGGTGGATGCCGACAAGGTCAGCGACGACAATACCTATCTGCTCTGTAAGGATATTGCCGGGCAGATCGAAGAAAACCTCACCTACCCCGGTCAGATCAAGGTTACCGTGATACGGGAGAAAAGGTCGGTGGGATTCGCAAAATAAAGCGAAGCATTGCTTCGTCTTCGGACGGGGTCGCTTCTGCAATATTCCACGATACGAACTCCCTTCGGGCTGTCCCGGAGGGAGTTTTCAATTGCCCGGCCATTGCCTGTAACGCCCTGATTTTTTCCCTTTGGGGGCATTAAAATCGTAATAATTCTTGTTTGTTGCCTTTAAAAACGCTTTTCTTCAAAAAACGAGAAAAAAATACTCCTTCCCCCTTGACGATTCGGCCCCCCGTCTTAAATTCTTTCGGTCATTCATTGACAGGCGTGCGGCTTCACCGCACGGAAGTTTTCCAAACACCCGCGATCTCCGTTTGCTGCGGATTTAAGCAGGCGCTATTGACAAGAGCTTTGGCGACTATTAGTTACGGCTACAAGTGATATTGGCACTCACCCCGAAGGACTGCTAACAGCAGGACGACGGGTAAAAAATACGTAAACGATACTACACAGTTACAGGAGATTAACCATGAAACTCACACCGTTGCACGACCGCGTTCTGGTCAAGCGTCTTGAGGAAGAAGAAGTCACTGCCGGCGGCATCATCATCCCCGATGCAGCCAAGGAAAAGCCCATCAAGGGTACCGTGGTAGCTGCTGGTCCCGGCAAAAAAGACGAGCCCATGACCGTTAAAGAAGGCGATCAGGTTCTGTTCAACAAATACGCTGGCACCGAAGTAAAGATCGACGGCGTTGAACACCTGGTTATGCGCGAAGACGACATCCTGGCTGTAATTTCCTAATTATCTGATTTCTCTGGAGGATATATAAATGGCTGCTAAAGAGATTCTTTTCGATACAAAGGCTCGCGACCTGATGAAGCGTGGCGTGGACAAACTGGCCAACGCCGTGAAAGTGACCCTCGGACCCAAGGGTCGTAACGTGGTCATCGAAAAAAGCTTCGGCTCCCCCACGATCACCAAGGACGGCGTAACCGTTGCCAAGGAAATCGAGCTGGAAGACAAGTTCGAGAACATGGGCGCACAGATGGTCAAGGAAGTTGCCTCCAAGACTTCCGACATCGCCGGCGACGGCACCACCACTGCAACCATCCTGGCCCAGGCCGTGTTCAACGAAGGCGTAAAGCTGGTAGCTGCCGGTCGCAACCCCATGGCTATCAAGCGCGGCATCGACAAAGGCGTTGAAGCCATCACCGCCGAACTCGAAAAGCTGGCCAAGCCTACACGCGACCAGAAAGAAATCGCCCAGGTCGGCGCCATTTCCGCCAACAACGACTCCACCATCGGCAACATCATTGCCGACGCCATGAGCAAGGTGGGCAAAGAAGGCGTTATCACGGTTGAAGAGGCCAAGGGCCTGGAAACCACTCTGGACGTCGTGGAAGGCATGCAGTTCGATCGCGGCTACCTCTCCCCCTACTTCGTGACCAATCCGGAAAAGATGGTCTGCGAAATGGAAGATCCGCTGATCCTGATCAACGAGAAAAAGATTTCCAACATGAAGGACCTGCTGCCCGTCCTGGAACAGACCGCCAAGATGAGCAAGCCCCTGGTCATCCTTGCTGAAGACGTTGAAGGCGAAGCTCTGGCTACCCTGGTAGTCAACAAGCTGCGCGGCACCCTGCAGGTTGTTGCTGTCAAGGCCCCCGGCTTTGGCGAACGCCGCAAGGCCATGCTGCAGGACATCGCCATCCTGACCGGCGGAACCGTTGTTTCCGACGATCTGGGCGTGAAGCTGGAAAACGTGACCCTGAACGACCTCGGTACCGCCAAGCGCATCGTGATCGACAAGGACAACACCACCATCGTTGATGGCGCCGGTAATTCCGAAGACATCAAGGGCCGTGTTGCTCAGATTCGTCGCGAAATCGACGAAACTTCCTCCGACTACGATCGTGAAAAGCTCCAGGAACGCCTGGCCAAGATCGTGGGCGGCGTAGCCGTTATCAACGTCGGCGCTGCTACCGAAACCGAAATGAAAGAAAAGAAAGCCCGCGTCGAAGACGCCCTGAACGCCACCCGCGCTGCTGTTGAAGAAGGCATCGTGCCTGGCGGCGGCGTTGCCCTGGTGCGCTGCTCCAAGGCTCTGGACACGGTGAAGCCTTGTGACGACGACGAAGCTGCTGGCGTGAACCTGGTCCGCCGCGCCATCGAAGAACCCCTGCGCCAGATCGCCAACAACGCCGGCCTCGAAGGCTCCATCGTTGTTGAGAAGGTGAAGGAAGAAAAGGACGGCAAGGGCTTCAACGCTGCTACCGGCGAATACGAAGACCTGATCAAGGCTGGCGTTATCGATCCCAAGAAGGTGACCCGCATCGCTCTGCAGAACGCCAGCTCCGTTGCCGGCCTGCTGCTGACCACCGAATGCGCCATCGCTGAAAAGCCCGAACCCAAGTCCGATTCTCCGGCTATGCCCGGCGGAATGGGTGGAATGGGCGGCATGGGCGGAATGTACTAAACCGCTTACGCCTCATTACGCTTTCAAGGCCGCTCTCCGCACGGAGGGCGGCCTTTTTCTTATGGCGCGCAGCTTGGCATACATTTTTCTGCAACAGGCGGCAGAATGGATTTTAAGGCGGCAGGACGCTGTTCTCCGCCCTGCCCTCGCCACGGTCTTGCTCCAGCCCACACGGGTGCCCAACTGCCTTCCAGCTTTTCCAGTCGGCTTCCTCTCTTCCCCGCGCTTTGGCCTGCTCTCCGGGAATGTCTCTCCTGTGACTCCTTTTCTGGGACTCCTTTTCTGGGACTCCTTTTCTGGGACTCCTTTTCTGGTACTCCTCACCGGGAAAACCTTTCCGGGGACGCCTTTCCAGAACAGCAGAACAAGAGCCAGAGTTCCGACACCGCCAGCAGCTGACAGCACGGCCAAGCCGCAGACACAGGAAAGCGGAATGCTCTCATCTTCCCGCCACGCGTCGGAAACCGGGGCTTCCAATACCTGAAGCCATTGCTTGGCATGCAATATGCTTTTCTATCGTGGGGAGAATCGGGAAAGGATAATTTTTCCCGTCAAAAAATTTCACAAGGATATGCCATGAGCATTCAAGGAATCAACGCCTACGGCGGGTACAAGCTCAACCTCAAGGATGCCTTGCAGGGCAAGGAAACGGATTCCACCGAGGAAAGCAAAAAGGCCCTGTTGCAGAGCATGGCCGATGGCACGTCACAGCAGACCAGCAGTCTTTCCATGTCGCAGTCCGCCCTGACCCGGATGCAGACGATTCTGGCCCGGATTCCCAAGGACGAAAACGGCCGCCTGACATTTACCGACGCCAAGCAGTACAAGGAAATGCTGGAAAAGGACTTCCGGGGCACGGTTGCCGAAGGGCTGCGCAAGCTGGGAGTGGACGAGGACGTGGAATTCACCCTGAAGTTGGACCCGGCCACCGGGGAAATGAAGGTGAACTGCGCCACAGAAGACAAGGAAAAAATCGAAGCGTTCTTTGAAGCCAACCCGAAGCTTGTAAAGCAGTTCGAGGAAATCCACACCCTGGAAAGCGCCACCAGCTACGTGGGTCGCAAGGTCTCCACACCGCAGCTGCGCCGGGAAATCCAATTGCAGGCCGCCAGCTTCTGGAACAACCAGAACAGCGACGACATTTTTTCGTCCATGTCTTCGGTTTTCTACAAGTATCAGGCCAGCTCGTTCGCTTCCATGACCGGGCTGAACACGTTCGTATAGGCCCTCTGCAAAACAGTCTGAGCTGCGTGTCAAAAAACAGACACCAGCCGTATGGTACACCGCAAGCAGAGAGCCTTTTTGTTCATCGTCCCTTAATCACGAGGCACCGCCAACCTCCTGGGATTACGCGGCAAACTGCTTATAGAATACAGACGTCCCGTGCAGTTTCCCGTTCGGGCTGGCCGCATAGTTCGGGATAACACCGGCCTTGCTCCAGCCCCTGCGTTCAAACATGGCTTCGGCAGGTGCGCCCTCGTGCGTATCCAGCACCAGAAGGGTGTACCCCTCTTCCCTGCCCGCACTTTCGGCAGCTTCCATCAAAGCACTGGCTATCTTCCGCCCTCTGTGGCTGCGCAGTACGAACAGCTTCCGCACTTCCGCACGGTGCCGTCCGTTCTCCTTTGTGCAGGGCGCAAGCTGGACCGAACCGACAATCTGTTCGTCCTCCACGGCCGTAAAAACAACCAGCCCGTGTGCTGTGGCCGCAAGTTCGGCCCGCCAATAATCGGATGCCGTTTCCATGGACAGCGGCGACAAAAAACCTACGGACGCACCGCCCTCCACCGAATCTATCAACAAATCGCACAGCTCCCGGAACTCCTGGGGGTTCGCGGAGCTTATCCGGCGTATTTCTACCACGCCTTCCTCCCTTTACTGTCTGTTCAATAATTTCAGAATCTCAGCTGTCAGACTCTCACAAGGAACGTGAACCAAAAACTTCATTCTCAAAGAAAAATTCAAGTCCCATCCATAATGGGACGCAGGGCATGGGCTTTCCGATGCTACGTCGCTCGCGGCTTCTCCTGCTCTCGCCGCCCAGCGTCCGGTCCATACGCCGCACCGCGTATGTTCCAAGGCCGGTCCTATTTTTGCCCGCCGTACTGAATGTGTCGAAAAATAATATCGCGGACGGACTCGGCCACCGTCCCCCGTTATGAGGGGGGAGGAATGGAAGCGACCGCCTGCCCGTCCGGGGTCCGGCACAGGTCCACACGGACGACAAAACCGTGGAGAGGTACTTCCACGGCTTTTTTTATCAGGTCGGCACGCAGCGAACAGCAAAGCAGCTCCTCGCCCTTTATCCGGAACCGTGCAGAGCCTGCCGGGCTGCTGCCCATCTTTTCAAAAAACATGAAGCCGGGCGAACAGTCACTCACGGCTGCACTACGGATTGCAACCATCGAGAGTAGGCGCAAGCCGTGGGATAAGCAAGCTTCGGCTCAATTCTGCCGCCGTCGTGCGCAAGAAAATATGCCAGGGGAAAACCTGGCTGGATGCATGCCGGAGCACGGCCCCGATCCGGCCTGTCAGATGTGGAAAAAAGGAGGAAAACAAGGCAGGAAAGCCCAAGCCAGGCGTGCAGTAACGACAACGCGGCTCAAAACAAAACCGCTGTCGGAGTGATGCCGTAAGGAATGAAAGGCTGTGGTGCGGCTAACAGCCTATTACAATGGGAGTAAAGAAGTGTATCCCGCACAGCCCCTGCTGCGTCCAGACAACTTCGCCTTCACGCGAGGTCAGGAGGTGATGCATGGATTCGGGGAAATTATCCAGAACAACCACATCGCCCGGGGCAATGCCTTCCACTTCCGGATCCAGGGAAATGTCCAGAAGAATTCCGGTAGCGCTTATATTACGGGGGACGCACAGGACGCGTGTGTCACTGTCCAGGTGCAGCAGGCAAAAGTCCACTGCAAGGGGAATGCGGGTCGCTGCTCTTCGTTCTCCGGCCATGTCAGCCTCCCGGCTTGCGGCAGGATGAAAAAACGCCCCGGAAAGAGGCCCTCCTGCCCGAGTGTAACAACACTCTTGCACGGCAGGATGCGGCCAGCCATTATTTTTTCAAGGCTTGGAGGAGACGATCCCCGAATTCCTGCTTGCGCCATCCGGCCAGCCGTTCGGGCATGATGGTATCGTCCGTGACTCCCTGCAGGTAGTTCTTGGCCAGTTCGGTCAGGCAGCGACGCCGGGCCACAAGCTCTGTGGGCAGGGCCAGCCGTTCGGCCTCTTCCTGCACAATGGGCTTGAGCCGCTCGACGATCTTGCCGATCTTGCGGGGATTGGGCGGTTTGGGCAGTTCTTCCGGACAGGCCTCGAGAGGCAGTTCCAGAGCGTCCCGGATACGTCCGGTGATGTCCTTGCCGTGTTTGCGCACGATGGACGGACGAACATCCGTAATAACGGAGAGCGCACGGAGGCTGCGGGGCTTCTTGTCCGCAATGCTCCGCACCACCTTGTTCTTCATAAGAAAATTTCGGGGAAGATCGCTGGCTGCGGCCATGCATTCGCGCCATTCAAAGAGCGACTTCAGCACGGCCAGATCGCGTCCCTTGTACTGCCAAGCATACCCCAGGGTCGTGTAGTATTCGTCCGGGGTAATCTCCGCGCAGGCTTCGCGGCGCAGAATGTCCATCTCCTCTTCCACCCAGGTGATGCGGCCCATGTCCTTGAGCTGCTTGACCAGACGGGCGTAGATGGGGATGAGGCAGGCCACGTCCATGGCCGCGTATTTGACCTGGCTGGACGTCAGAGGCCGCTTCAACCAGGCAGACCGGGTCTCGCCCTTGTCCAGCTCCACATCCAGAACAGCCTGCACAAGCCCCTGATACCCAATCTGAAAGCCGTGGCCGCAATAGGCGGCCGCAACCTGTGTATCAAAAATGGGGCCGGGAGGAGTTCCGCAGAGAAAAGAAAGGACTTCCAGGTCTTCGTCGCAGGAATGGAAGATCTTGAGCACGTCCTGACTTGTCAGGACTTCCGCCAACGGCTCCAGGGTTTCCAGGGCCAGCGGGTCGATCAAATAGATCTCCTTCCAGGTAGACACCTGGATGAGACCGAGCTTTGGGAAAAAATTTCGCGTCCGGACGAATTCGGTATCCATGCCGATGATTCCGGCATTGAGCATGGAGCTGCAGGCTTTGTTCAGAGCCTGGGCAGTCTCCACCATCACAGGAGCCACGTTGCGGTCTGTGACTGTAAACTCTTTGATACGCAAGGAGTGGAAAGAGGCGAATGTCCGACGGACGGCTTGGTACAATCTAGTAACGTTCACGAAGGCGGCTTATACTCCTGCATTGGCGGATTGCCAAGTCATATTGCAGTCAAAATTGCATCTTATCATGGCAAAAAACGCCTATTCGGGCCTGTTTTTCCCAAAACACCCCTTCTGGCTGGCCCACAGAGGTGTCTACAGACGTGTCTGTTCGCCCCCCTTCCCTTTGCATGGCACATCTGCCCATGGAACTTCTCAGCCTGCTGTCGTGCCCCTTTCAACATTAAATGTCCCTGAGAATTGGCCTGTTGTCTGCCCCCCATGTGCGCCACCGTCCGGAAGTACCATGTCCCACAACTGTGCCGCAAAGTGTGTCATCCTCCTTGCGGGGTACGCCAGGACCGTCTTGCCCCAAGGATTTTTTTGCGGTATGCACCAGATTCCGTGGCGGATTTTTTTTAGAAACGACGAATACGGAGAAGAGACATGTCCTTTTTCTGGTTTTTCCTTGGGCTGGGATTGACTATTTTCGTGCTCCGTTCCCTGCAGAACTCTGCCGAAGACGTATAAAGCGCACTTTTTTCGAGTCCGGAAGGGGCCTGCCTCTTTCGGACCTTTTCCGCGCCTGTGCCCATTCTGGGGCCACCTCCCTGGCAATTTCCCATTGCCGGGAGTTTTGATTTCGTAACATTTTAGAGCTACCATGCTTTCTGTCATTGCTTCGGGCAATGAGCAGGGGGTTTTTTCGTGATACTCGGTTTCTTTTGCATCGTTATTCTCATCTTTCTCGCACTGAGCCTGCTTTCCTACACAAACATCAAAAGATACTACGCGAAACGCGTGGGCGATTTGGAGTCTCGGTACGAAAGCCTGGAAAATCAGTACGACCAGGTACAGTCCGCCCTCACCAGGGAACAGGGCAAAACCACAAGACAGTCCAAAAGACTTTCGGAAATGTCTCTGGCGCTTGCGGAACGGGAAAAATTTATCCGCCTCATCCTGCCAAACCACGGGATCACACCGCTGGAAATCCTGCGCATGAAGGGCATGGTCAGCGAAGATGCCATTCGAAATGCCCGGGACTATATTGTGAAGTCCCAAATTATAAAAGACGTGGAAGACGTTCTTGTGGAACAAAACATCATCAATCCCATCCAGCTTCAGGAAACACGCGAAATCATCCGGCGCTTCAACAACCGCCGCCGCCCCACCAGGGACCACCCCACGCAGTAGAAAGGGGCGGCAGATTGTCGGCAAATTCCTTCGCACCAACGCTTCCTGGGCTCCCACTTGCCTTCAACCCCCAGTACGGGCTAAGCTTATAGGATACCACGCGAAGCGAACACGTCGGTCGCTCCGCAATCTCCCGATATCGCGTCCCGCAACGTCAGTTTCACAAAGTAGAAAGACCGACAAGCGCGATACAAAGAAGCGACCCGAGGAGCCCTGAAATGGTAGGAGCAAAAACAATTCGTGAGCACGTGGCACGGGCCAAGGCCTATGCCAGCCGCTTTGAGATTCTCAAGACTCTCAGCTCGCTCTGCGATGCCCTCAAGCTTCTCAATACCAGCAAGGTCTTTGGACGCGAAAAATTCGAAATCGAAATCCTCATCGACGAAGTGCTGCGCACCTTAAGCGGCATGCCACAGCTCAAAAGCATCTTTCCCAACGGCCTGAGCCTAAAAAAAGGCCAGGAAGCCCAGCTCTACAAGACCCTCCGCACAGTGCACGACAAGATACAGTCGGCCATTGAAAAAGCGGAAATGGAAAAGATGCGCGCCTACAAGCTCTCCATCGACAAGGCCATCCTGACCGCCCAAAAATTCCTCGACGAAGAAAATTTCGCAGATGCCAAACGCATCTTCCGCAAGGCCGCAGACAAATTCGCAGACGAACCCGGCATAGACCAGGATATCGGCGGACGCCTCCTTCGCGCCGGACAGGCCAAGGACGCACTGGAATACCTCGAAACAGCCATAGAAAAAGACTCCAGAGACGCGCGCCCCTACACGCACTTGGTTATGGCCTACGAAATGCTCGGCGAACTCGACAAGGGCATTGAACTCACCAAGGACGCCCTGCGCAACTTCGGCCCCAACGACCGCACCTACCTCATCCAGGCCCGGCTCTTCTTCAAGCTGAAAAAATGGGACGAAGCCTTCGATGCCGCAGAAGCCGCACTCGCCATCAACCCGCTGGCAAACAGCGCGCAAAAGATCATCGACAAGGTCAAGCCGCGCATCTTCGGCAAAGGCAAAGGCGTCTCCCAGGTAAAAGGCAAGGACGGCAGGGAAAAGAAGGTCTATACCTTCGATTTGTGAGCGGGGCGCCGCCCCGCACCCCGCCAGGGGCATGATGCCCCTGGACCCGCGCTTCGAGCGGCACAACCAAGGCCCGGTACAACAAGCTCCGCTTGTATGTCCGGGCCTTGGTTGTGCCGCTCGGGGGGACCTTAAAACGAAATTATTACCGGTCAGCTGTAACGAATCTTGTCTTTCTTGCCCTTACCAGCATTTCCGCAGGCGGTTCAAAAAGGGTTGAGAGCTTCCCCGCAGGGCGGGAGAATGGTGTAAGAGCAAGGCGCCAGGGAAATTCAATCGCGACGTGTACTCTTCTGTACACAAGCGATTTGAATTTCCCGCAGCAACGCAGCTATTGCGCCATTATCGGCCCTGTCGTGTACACGAGCGCCTTGGATTGCTGCGGCAACGCAGCTATCGGCCTTTTTTCAGCCGCCTACCCCCATATCGCAGGCGGTTCAAAAAAGATTGAGAGCAAGGCGCAAAGGTGAAACAAAAGCGAAGTGTACTCTTCTCGTACACGAGCGCCTTGTTTAAACTGCGGCAACGCAGCTATTGCGCCATTATCGTCCCTGTCGCGTACACGAGCGACTTGGATTGCTGCAGCAACGCAGCTATTGCGCCATTATCTCGCCCTGCGCCTACCTTATTTGAACAATAAGATCCTGTAGGTTGCCCGCCTGCGCCGCAATATCCCGTATGGACCTGGCCGAATGGTTCATACCGTCCGTGGTTTCGCTGGCAATGCGCTTCACCTCGTCCATGCTCATGTTGATCTGCTCGTGGGCCGCGGATTGTTCTTCCGAGGCCCTGGCAATGGAATGAACCTGGCCCGCGGTTTCCTTGGAAAGGCCGACGATTTCACCCAACGTTTCACCCGAGCGGTTGACCAGTTCGGTGGCTTCCTCAATGGCGACCACCGCGGTGTTTGTATTATCTATGTTCACGGTAGCAACGCGCTGGATGGCGCTGATGCTTGAAGAGACTTCCTTGGTGGCGACCATGGTCTTTTCCGCCAGTTTGCGCACTTCGTCCGCGACAACCGCGAACCCGCGTCCGGCATCGCCCGCCCTGGCCGCTTCAATGGCCGCATTGAGCGCAAGCAGGTTGGTCTGGTCGGCTATGTCGTTGATGACGCCGATGATGGAGCCGATGTCCTTGGCCTGCTTGCCGAGTTCCTGCATGTTCATCTGCAGTTCGCTGGAAAGATTGTGCACCCTGCGGATGGCTGCCACGGAATCCTCCACCACCTGCGCGCCTTCGGCCGCTTTCTGTTCGGACTTTTCCGCGCTGGTGGCGGCTTCGTTTGCGCTGCGGGCCACTTCCAAAAGCGTGTCGTTCATCTGCGCCATGGCAATGGATGTCTGCATGATGCGCTCGGTCTGCATTTCCGCACCCAGAGTTACCTGGGCAACCTGCTCCTTGAGCTGGTTGGAGTCCTTGTTCACAAACTGCGAAATGGTCTCGGCCTCTTTGGCGACACGGGCAAAAATATCGTTCTGCGAACTTATCTGCGCTTCCTTTTGCCGGATGTCCGTAAGGTCCGTAAGCAGGGCAAAGGAACCGGTGACATTGCCGTCCAAATCATACAGCGGCGCGGCATCCTGCCGCACGTTGCGTGAGGCTCCGCACACGCCCACAATGGTCTGCTCCACATTGCATATAGAGCGCTTCTGCTCAAAGCACTTCTGGGTCAGCGTGGTTTCTTCCTTGGTTCTGCGCAGCAGGTCGGAAGCCTGCCAGCCAATGAAATCCCGTGCATCATTGTCGTATTCCATCAGCCGCAGCAGAGGTTCGTTCACAAACGTCACTCTGTTGTCCGTATCCGCCACGAGGCAGGGGATGGTCATGTTCTTGAGGATGCCGTCGGAAAATCCCAGCTTCTGCTTGAGTTCCCCGACCATGGAAAGAATATGGTCGCCCAGAATGCGCATCTCCGCCTTGAGCGACGAGGTCAGCTGGGCCTGAAAATTCCCTTCCGCCACTTCCTTGAGATAGGCGGTGATGGCGGACAGAGGCCGGACCAGTTCGCGCCGCACAACGAACAGCGTGAGGAGCACCACGCCGATTGCGGTAATAAGCCCCATGATGATGGCCGCCCGGATGAGCGAATTGACCGCGCCAAAGGCCTCGGAGGTTTCCACCTCGGCAATGAGGGCCCAGGTGACGCCGTCGATGGTCACCGGCCGATAGGCCGCCAGCACGTCATTGCCCCGGTAGTCTTTTGCCAGTTCCGAACCGATTTCTCCGCTGTTGGCCTTGTGCACGGTATCGGTTTTGACCGCACCGAGATCCGGATTGTGAAACGAGGCGCTGACCGAATGGTTGGCGGGATCGAGATAGGAATCCGACCGCATGAGCATGTCCGGCCCCACCAGATAGGTTTCCCCGGTTTCTCCCATGCCGGAGCGCTGTTTCATAACCGCGTTGATCTGCTTGAGGTTCAGGCGGAGTATGGCCACCCCTTCCACGGCATCGCCCGTATGGTTGTAGACCGGAGCGGCAATAAAGGCATTGGGCTGGCCGTGCAAAAGCGGATACGGCTTGAAATCCACAAACGAGACCTTGCCTTCCTTGGCCTCTGCCCAGGCCTTGTGCAGGGCTGTATCCTTCAGCAGCCCCTTTTCGCCCACGTTCTTGCCCATTTCCTCGCCCCGCTTGGCGGAAACAAGCACCCAGCCGTAATCGTCCACCAGCATGGCGTCGCCGTAGCCAAGCACGTCCACGAACGGTTCAAACGCGCCGATGATATTGTCCACCGTACCGACATAATCCTCGGCCTTGACGTCAAAGGTCTTGTCTTCGTCCACGCCGTAGGCGTAGTCGCGCAGCATACCCAGAGCGTGAAAGACGCCTTTGTTCGCACCAAATATCCTTACCTCGTTGGCCCACATTTTTCCCAGCTCTTCCAGAGACTTTGCCCGGCCGTCGCGCACGGCCTCCAATTGCATGAACGCCTGATGCGTCAGGCTGTCGGCAGCCTTGTGCACGCTGTAAAATCCCATCAGGAAGAGTGGGCACAGGCCTATGAACAGGCAGAATGTAATCAGCTTGGCCTTGAGGCTCATTGTATGCTTCCCCGTAATATCGTCTTTGCCGAACCGTTCAGAAAGAGCGCTTTCTCCGGGCACCGGCAGTTGCATTCACGTTTTGTTACGAGGTACATCACCAAGGTTTCCAAACTGTTACAATGAGTCCCCCGCACGGGGCGATGCGGTTGTGAACGTGTTAAAGTTTCGCGTCGCTTGTCCCGGCTTCCTTTTGGTTCCCCGTGAAACAATTCCCCGGCAGCCGGCACAAAACCAAGCCCCAAAGCCCGCTGCCATCCGCGGCAAACAGGCAGACACCTGCTGCCTTTCCCAACGGCTTCACACGCTCCGCAATCAGTGCCGGGTTTTCATGCAAACAGACAATCCCCTGGGAAAGCACTCCCTTTTGCACGACAACTCGGCAAAATCTTGTTACAGGTAATGCACACTGGATCTAAACAAGACGAAAGCACACCCTCATTGCACCGAAAGGATGTCGCCATGCGTTCCGTCCGCCCTATCCCGTTCGTCTGCGCGCTGACCTTGTTCGCGCTTCTTTCATTGTCTTCCGCGCATTGCGCACAACCCGAAAAAGGTTCGCCTGCGCCCGTTGTTCTCGGCATATCCGCCGCATTCAGTGGTCCGTCAAAAAATCTCGGCATAGAACTGTACCGCGGGGCCATGGCCTATTTTACCCACGTCAACGACACCGGCGGGTTGTTCAACAAAAAAATCGTCACCCTGACCAAAAACGACGGATACAATCCAACACCCGCCGTTCTCAATACCAAGGAATTCATAGACAACCCGGACGTGCTCCTGCTGTTCAATTATGTGGGCACGCCAACGGTTACCCGCATCCTTCCCCTGCTGAAAATTTACGACAAGCAGGACATCTTTCTTTTCTTCCCTTTTTCCGGAGCCCAGACTTTGCGGGAAAATCCCTTTTCCAAATACGTGTTCAACCTGCGCGACTCCTACAGGCAGGAAACCAAGGCGCTGGTGGACAAGTTCGTGGAACTGGGGTGCAAGCGCATTGCGGTCTTTTACCAGGCCGATGCCTACGGGCGCAGCGGATGGAGCGGCATACGGCGGGCCTTGAAAGCACACGGGCTGGAATTGGCGGGCGAAGCGACCTACCACCGGGGCACTCCCTTTTCCGAAAGTCTGATCAAACAGGCGTTTCTCATCCGCGACGCCAAACCCGACGCCATTATTTCCGTGGGGTCCTACGAAGCCTGTGCCGCCTTTATACGCGACGCACGGGACGTGGGGCTGGACGCCCCCATTGCCAATCTCAGCTTTGTGGGCAGCGAAAGCCTGCTCCACCTGCTGGAAACGCTCTCCAATCGCCTCAAGCGCGACTATCTGAAAAAACTCATCAACACCCAGGTGGTGCCCTGCTATATGGACACACGATTGCCCGCAGTGCGCGAGTACCGCGAGTTGATGGAAAAGTATGCGGATACGCCGATACCTGTGGAGCCGGAAGGATACGTGCCGCAAAAATACAGCTTTGTGAGCTTTGAAGGATTTCTCAACGCCAAGACGCTGGTGGAAGTCATCCGACGATACGGCAAAATCCCGACGCGGGCTGAAGTGCCCGAAATGATGTATCAGGCCGGGTCTTTCGACATCGGCATAGGCTCGCCCATCCACTTTGCTCCGGACAAGCACCAGGGGCTGCAGACCGTCTACTTTACCACTGTAATCAACGGTGAATTCATGCCGCTTACGGATTGGTCGCCATGGAAAAAGTAAAAATCTCCAGCCTGCACAAACAGTCGTTCATTATCCTGTTCCTGCTTTTCGGCGTTGTTGCCATAGCCACATCCGTGCTTTCGGCCTGGACACTGAACGAACGCATGCGTTCGGAGTTCATCAGCAAGGGCGAAACCATTGCCAGCAGCATAGCCAACATCAGTGCGGAAATACTGCTGGAACGCGATCCGGCCACGATCCAGTCCATCATTGATGAATACCTGAAGATCAACGGCACGGCCTACGTGTTCGTGCGCGGGCATACCGGGGAAATCATCGCCCATACCTTTGTTCCCAGCGTCCCGCCCATTGTGCAGGACATACCCATCTCCCCCATGCCGCAGGTCCGGACCATAACCATCGGCCCACACTCCTACTTCGACGTTTCGTGCCCCATCCTGGCAGGTGTGGCAGGCGCGGTCCACGTGGGCATGGACAAGGCCCTCATCCACTCCTACATCGTCAACGCCATCATCAAACAGCAGGCGCTGATGTTCTGCATTTTTCTCATCAGCCTCATCATTTTGTTCGCATTGGTGGGGCGGGTCTCCAAACCGCTTACCCAGCTTACCATATATGCCCAGCGGCTGGCGGCGCACGAATTCGAAGCCAGGGTGAACATCAGATCTTCCGACGAGGTCGGCATTCTTGCCCGGTCCATGCAGTCCATGGGCCAGGAACTCTCCACCCTTATCTCGGGGCTGGAACGGGCCGTGGAAAACGCCACCCTGGAACTGCAGGACACACTGCAATACATGCAGTCCATCATCGACAACCTGGGCGACGGGCTGCTGGTGACCGACCTGGAGGGGAATATCTCCCGCTTCAACCCGGCATTGCTGCGCATGTACGGCTTCATGGACGATGAAGACCTTACCGGAAAAAACGTCAGGCTGATGCTGCCGCCTGATATTGCCTCGATCACGGAAGCCATCAAAGACGACAGCCAGAGACAACTCACAGCGGAAGTCGGACTGGCCGACGGCAGTACGGGCAAGGCCCTGGCAACCTCCATCCAGCGGACGAGCACCGGCCACTCGTACAACCGTCACCATGCCGGTGCGGTTATTCTGATACGCGACATCACCGCGGAAAAAGAAATCGACCGCATGAAGACCGATTTCATATCCACGGTGTCGCACGAGCTGCGCACCCCCCTCACCTCGGTCCTCGGCTTTGCCAAGATCATCCAGAAGAAGCTGGAAACCATCATGCTGCCGCCCCTGGCCGGGATGAGCCCGAAAATAGACAAGACCTGCATCCAGGTGGCCGACAACATCAACATCATTGTTTCCGAGGGCGAACGCCTTACCGAACTCATCAACGACGTGCTGGACATCTCCAAGATGGAGGCCGGCAAGGTGGAATGGCGCATGCAGCGCTCAGACATCGGCGAGATCATCAGCCAGGCCATGGCCAGCACCAAGTCGCTGTTTGAACACAAGGAGCTGGAACGGCGCATTGAACTGGCCGCCGACCTCCCTCCCGTTCGCATAGACAGAGCCCGCTTCATGCAGGTTATGATCAATCTGCTTTCCAATGCCGTAAAATTCACCTCGTCAGGACGTGTTCTGGTAAAGTCCACCCACGAAAACGGCCTTATCCAGGTGTGCGTGGAAGACACCGGCTCCGGCATTGCGGAACGCGACAGCAAACGGATTTTCGACCGCTTCAAGCAGGCCGGGGACACCCTTACGGAAAAGCCAAAAGGCACAGGGCTGGGCCTGCCCATCTGCAAGCATATCGTGGAAACCCACGGCGGCCAGATATGGGTTGAAAGCATTGTGGGCCAGGGCAGCTCCTTCTACTTCACCATCCCGGCGGAGCGCAGCAAGAGACAATCCGCACTTGCTTCCTCTGCCAAGCCGGACACCTCGCTGCCCCCCATTCTCAAGACCGCATCACGGCCCAAAAGAACAACACTGGCTAAAATTCTCGTGGTGGACGACGACCCGTCCATTCTCTCCTACCTTACACAGCTCATCGGCGAGGAAGGCTTCGAGGTCATCTCCGCCGTGGATGGAGTGCAGGCCCTTTCCCTGGCTGGCCGGGAACTCCCCGACCTCATCACCATGGACCTTATGATGCCCGGCATAGACGGCGGGACGGTCATCGCCCGGCTACGCCAGGACGAACGCACCCGGCGCATCCCCATACTGGTCATCACCGCGCTGCACCTGCACCATACCTTTGGCGCCGATGCCTCCCTGATAAAACCCATCAACGAAAACGAACTGATAGAAACCATCCACGGGCTGCTGCACGGCGACCGCATGAGCGCCAAACCCTGCCTGGTGCTCACCTCCGACGGCGTGCGCCCCCAGGACGACCTGCTTATGATTTGCCCGGGCAAGATCGTCTACTGCCGGCAGGAAGAAGTCAGCCGCCGCCTGGGAGAAGGATTCGAAGGAACCATCTTCGTGCCCTCCTTCATGGCCAAGGAAATGGACCTCAATACCTTGGCCGGGAACGACCGGGTTCAGGTGGTGCTCTTACCGGAGCCTTATTAGAGGGGGCGGCGCGCAAAAAGCACGATAGCGGCGTTGCTGCGGAAAATTCAGATCGCTTGTGTACAAAAGAGTACACGTCGCGGCGGAATTTCCCTGGCGCCTTGCTCTCGCACCTTTTGCACACCGCCTCGAAATTGGGCTGTAGGGGAAAAACAAAAAAAGAAGCAGTACGTTATTAAAAAACAGGTTCCATTAGTTGTCTGCTTTTTCTATGTGAGTATCCCAAAGAAAAATTGCCAATGTGGAGGCCATTCCCACAACAAGTCGAGCATGACGTGGTCCAAGCCCCCGAGTACCAGCCTTCTTACCATGACCGGAGCCGTATGCATTTCTTAACTCTGCCATATGATGAGTTATTGCCGATAGGCTCCCAAGAACTTTCTTAATGGTGTCAGCAGCCTTCGCCTCATTAGGAATACCTTTAGGACTCAAAGACAACAGCTTTGCCACTTGCCCGGTGAGCTGATTAATGTTGGCCTCATCAGGATTTTCGTTCGTTCGCTGAAAAATAATTGTTTTACAGAGAGACTCAATAAGTTCTTTACTTGCGCCTATAGCGAGCCCTGGGTCCGTTTCAATGGCTGACTCCATTGTCTTAATCTTAAGACTCAACTGGAACTCATCGATTTCAGTCAGGTAGCCTTTTGCTTTTTGGATCACAGGATTCTCTAAAATCCCCACTTCACGGCTCGAAAAAACGGGCTTTCCAGACAATTGTTTAATCTCTTCAAGCTGATAGCCATCGTGTTTTAAATATGAATTCAGTTCAGTGTAAATTTTCATGGTTTCATTAACATCTGGACGGACCGCAGGGTGAAGCATTTCACATAAAAAACGTAAAAATACCTCATCATCTCCATCCATTAAGCCGAACCTAGAATCGAAAAAAATCCAATCATCATCCCAATCGTCGTTGTTTATTCTATGCTGGAAAATGTCACCGTAAGCATTATTGAAACGATCGTCAGTAGAGCTCATTGTTTCCAAATTGTAGATTCGCTGTAGAAAGTCAGGCTCACTTAACCTTCCTGCCCAATTGATCGCCTCAACTGAAATAAAATCAATAATATCCCTACGAGTAAGATCTGAAATTTTATTTTTTTCACAAGTCTTTCGATCTTCCATATCCCCTCCAATATTTGCGTTTAAGCAATATACGAATAGAGAAATCCAAATCAAAGTCTTATTTGTAATGTAAAGGTATCCAACGAAGGGGGAATACGCCTAGTGACGGGGATAACTACGAAAATTATCTTTTAGACCTATAAAAAAGCCCCAAGGTTTCCCCTGGGGCTTTATTCTTTCATTTGGTCTGTCCCGCTCTACCCCAATTCACCGCAGGCGGTTCAAAAAGGGTGGAGAGCAAGGCGCTAGGGAAATTCAATCGCGACGTGTACTCTTCTGTACACAAGCGATTTGAATTTTTCGCGGCAACGCAGCTATCGGCCCTTTTCAGCCGCCTGCTGCGGCAACACGGCTATCGGCTCTTTCCCAGCCGCCTGCTGCGGCAACGCGGCTATCGGCAAAAAATTCCACATGTGAAGAACAGCTCCTGGTGCCGGCCTTCCAGCGTATTGGCTGTTCGTTGAACAGAGTGCCTGGTTGTTGATACAAATCAAAGACCGCTCTTCCTCTTGTCGGAAAAACGTCTGTAGTTCAGTTCGCTGATATCTATTGAAGGCACCTCGTCACAGGCCATTTCGGACAAGACAGTGCCTACGGCAGGAGCAATTCCGAACCCATGACCGGAAAAACCGCAGGCCAGGATTAATCCGGGAACCTCCTCAACATGGTCAAGAACCGGGACTTTATCCTCGCAGTAATCAATAAAACCAAACCAGGCCCGAACCACCTTTACATGCTTTAGCGCAGGTATGTAGCTCAGTATTCCTTTGCATGTCGTTGCTGTGGATTCTACGGGGGGCTGGTTTGCAACTCCCTTCATGATGCTTGGATCCAGGGGAGATCCTCCACCAAAAACAAAAGACCCATGGGTGGTTTGGTGACCATAAAAATCAGCCGTGGCGGTTCCCAGCATCTGGTAGAACATGGGTGGCTGCGCATTGGTGACCAGGGTGTTCAGCGCAATTTTCTGCATGGGCACATCAACGCCTACGGTATTGGAGACGGCGCGACTTTCATACCCGGCTGCCAGTATGATTTTTTCCGCTTCAAATTCCTGGCGGGTGGTGATGGCTTTTATGGTCGGCCCCGCCATCTTCTTGATGGAGATAACGCTTTGCTCATAAAGAAAGGTCACTCCAAGCTGGCGTGCCTTGGTATAAAATGCCAACGTCGTCAGCAGAGGGTTGGCGTGACCGTCGCTTGGGCACCAACTCGCCCCGACCACTCGATCAGAAAGATGCGGGCAAATATCCCTGACTTCTTCCCCGGTCACCATCCTCACATCAAGCCCCAGGGAAACAGCAACGTCGGTAAGTCCATTCAGGATTTGAAGATGCTCATCGGTTTTGCCCAGCCGGAGGTTCCCTTGCTGGTAATATTCCACGTCCGTTCCAAGCTCTTCGGAGAGATGCGGCCAGAGGTTTTTTACTCCATACATGGCAAGAGGCAGTTCTCTCGGGTCCCTGCCGGACTGGCGCACTCCACCGCCGTTACGGCCTGATCCGCCGTATCCGATCCCCTTTCCTTTCTCCAGGACAATGACCTTCTTCCCTTTTTGGGCCAGGTAATATGCGGTTGAGCAGCCTATAATGCCACCACCTATGATGATTACATCCGCGCTTGTTTTCATGGTTCCTCTCTTTCTGCAGACAGGCGTGTGAGTCGAAATCTCTTTATCGCGCATCTTTGCTTTCAAATTGTCGGTAGAAGTCGTTTTTGATTTCAGGATGTTGGGAGCCCAGTTTCAGGCTTCCTCTCCGAAATCCATACCGGCGAGCTGTTCAATGGTCATGGGTTGCAGCGGCGTCCTGACCCGCTGGGTGCCCAGTGTCGCAATATCCAGGGAACAACTGTCGGCGATGAGCTCGGCAATGGTGGCTGCGCACATTCGGCCCTGACAAGGGCCCATTCCGGCTCGGGTCTGCCCTTTGATCTGTGCCGGGTGGCGCGCTCCCTGCGCTATCGCTTCTCGTATCTGGCCTGCGGTCAATTCTTCACAGCGGCAGACAAGCGTTGCATCGTCAGGGGGAACCAGTGCCTGGCGACTTGGAGGAAAGAGATGGTCGAGAAAGGGACGAATCAACTTTTCCCGGTGGTTTTTTTTCAAATATGGTTGAGCTAAACGGTCGCGCTCGGAGTCGGTGATAATCTCAAGATCGCAGGCGGTCTCTATGGCAGCGAGATGACCGGAAAATTCTGCGGTTTTTCCGCCGAAAATGCCACCGGCGTCACCGGCAACCGATACTCCCGGAACGTTTGTTCGTCCCCATTGGTCCAACACCGGGCGCCAGTATCGCTGCGGATCGTACCATTCGTGCTCGCAATTGAGCGTTTGGGTAAGTCGCAGGTTCGGGACCACCCCCTCGTGCAGCAGGATCGTTGCCGCTGCCACTTCCTGCGTCTTGCTGCGGCAGGTAAAGCGCAATCCTTCCGCCCTCTCCTTGCCGATTACAGCCAGATCGCGACAGCCCATGTACTGGGGAACGTTGGCGCGTTTCACCTTCCATCTCATCCGGAGGCCTTTCAGCAGGTAGCTGCTTCGGCGCAGGGCCCCGGGCAGGAACGGTATGGCCTTGAAATAGTCTCCCAGGCCGGTGGTTTCGACCATTGCGGCAATATCCACTCCGTTATCAACAAGATGACAGGCGGACAGCAACAACAGTGGACCACTCCCGGCCAATACAACCGGGCCTTCCGGAACCATGTCCGTCGACTTGAACAATATGTCCGCGGCTGCGGCGCCCATGACGCCGGGAAGTGTCCAGTTGGGGATCGGTACCGGCCGCTCCACGGCTCCGATGCTGAAAAGGACCCGGCGACCGCGTACCCGCTGTGTTGTTTGTTCGGAAACCAGGTCAACAATGAAAGAGCCCTCAATATTCCAGACGCTGGTATTCGGCAGATAGGTGACACCGGAGGCACGAAATGACTCGACCAACTGCTTTCCGGCAAAATAATCATCGCCAAGAACATGGGCGTTTTCAGGAAGGCTGCGCTCTATAGACCGATATATCTGTCCACCGGGCTCAGGCTGCTCATCGACCACCAACACCGAGAGGCCCAATTTGTCAGCAGTGACGGCAGCCGCAAGTCCGCCAGGACCCGCTCCGATTATAACCAGGTCATAGAGCCTATTCATTGTCCTGCTCCTTTATGCCCTGCTGCCGCTTGACCACCATGCCCTCACGCACTTGAATCTTGCAGGCCTGCTGATTGGGGATGCCGTCAATCTCCATGAGGCATTCGTAGCAGACTCCCATATGACAGTATGCCGCACGGTGCGCGCCACTGAT
The DNA here is from genome assembly GCF_049723905.1 of Desulfovibrio sp. 7SRBS1. NCBI lineage: Bacteria > Pseudomonadati > Thermodesulfobacteriota > Desulfovibrionia > Desulfovibrionales > Desulfovibrionaceae > Desulfovibrio > Desulfovibrio sp. 7SRBS1. The sequence goes on from NZ_JBJKFD010000001.1 coordinate 2,845,088, forward strand.
CGGCGAGGTCCGGTTATAGCCCTCGCCAGCCGCCAGGACCGCGGCTATTACGGTATCCGTTGCAGGAACTTCCAACTGCTCGCCTTCGAATATGATTTTCACCCGATCCACTCCGGGTCTGTTTTCATGCAATCTTTTCAGCATCTAACACTCCTTATGGTAAGCAGTAATCTCAACCGGATCATCTTGATAGGCAGTGCCACGTGGGTCATGTGCTTTGATCGCGAAGGCTTTGAGGGAAGATGGTGCCGAGACGCGTGATGACTCCCCAAATATGTAGTTGCATCCCAGGATTCTCAAGCTGTTCTCCAACCTCGCTGAATACCTGCCGGTCAACACCTGCTTATTGAATCTTCCGCGGATCAGTCATGTTTTCCGGAAGTAAAATGTCGTCCAACTGTTCAATGGTAAGAATCCCTTTGGCAAGGACGATGTCGTACACGCTGTGACCGGTCCCGAGCGCTTCCTTGGCAATGGCTGCCGACTGCTCGTAGCCGATGACAGGCACCAGCGCGGTTACAAGGCCGATGCTGCTTTGAACATAGCTTCTGCACACATCGCTATTTGCCTCGATATCGCAAATGCAGCGTTCCACCAGAGATATGCAGCCGTTTTTCAAAATCATCATGCCGTGCAGCAGGTCATAAGCGATAACGGGTTCGGCCATGCATAGTTCCAGTTCACTGGATTCGGCAGCCATGGAAACCACCAAGTCATATCCCATAACCTGGTAACATATTTGGTTCATCACTTCGGGAAGTACCGGATTGACCTTGCCTGGCATAATGGAAGAGCCAGGCTGCATAGAGGGCAGATTGATCTCGTTCAGACCACATCGCGGCCCGGAAGAAAGGGTGCGCAGGTCGTTACAAATCTTGGATATCTGCACGGCCACCAGTTTCAGACTGGCGGACATGCGCACGAAGATTCCCGCATTCTGTGTCGATTCCACCAGGTTTTTGGCTTTCCTGACGGGAAAACCGCTGATACCGGCAAGTTTTTTCGCCACCAGGTCGGCATACCCCAGAGGGCTGTTGATACCGGTACCGATTGCCGTTGCGCCCAGGTTGATATCGAGAAACGCCTCGGCCGTTTGTTCCAGGACGTCGATGGAGCTGTCTATCATTACCGCGTAGGCGCTGAACTCCTGGCCAAGGGTCATGGGGACCGCGTCCTGATTTTCCGTGCGCCCCATTTTGAGTATGTCTTTGAATTCCTCGGCCTTGCCGACGAGTGCGTTGCGCAGAACCTGCAGGGAACGGATGAGCTCGCAGTTGGACAGCAGCACCGCCAGTTTTATTGCCGTCGGGTACACATCGTTCGTGGATTGAGAACAGTTGACATGGTCATTGGGGTGTAAATGCCTGTATTCCCCTTTGTTATGACCCATGATCTCCAAACCTCTGTTGGCGATCACCTCGTTGGCGTTCATATTGGTCGAGGTTCCTGCTCCTCCTTGGAACATGTCTACGGTAAAGTGTTCGTGCAGCTTACCGTTCAGGATCTCATCACAAGCCTGGCAGATGGCGTTCATCCTGGTGTCGTCCAGGGCTCCCAGCTCATGGTTGGTCAGGGCCGCCGCTTTTTTTACCATGGCCAGGGCTTCAATCATGTGGCCGAATTTATTGAGATGAATCCCTGAAATGGCAAAGTTTTCCATGGCCCGTTGTGTTTGGACGCCATAATAGACATGGTCATAAATATCCCTTGTCCCAAGAGAGTCCTTTTCCTGGCGCAACCCGCTGATCAGCAGATTCTCACTGTGATTTCTTTCATGGACACTGTCAGCGAGCATACGCATGCGACGGTTGATACCGACCGCAACCTGGGCAACGATGCGGTAATAGGATTCGGGATTGTTCTCTTTGAACGATTCTATTTTATCCTCGTCTATTTGCCATATTCTAGCTCCAGTACGGGTGAATGCGCCATTGGAGTGGGATTCTCTCCCCAGAAAAGCCCCTTCGCTGACCAGCGAGCCAGACACCATCGTGCCGACCTTGCGAGACTGGCCGTGGATGCCGCGCATCAACTCAAGCTCTCCTTCAAGGATGATCCCTGCCCATCGGCGAGGGCTGGACTCATGGAATATCCATTCGTTTTTCTGGTATATTCGCTCTTCGCCTTCAGCAAGTATGATTGCCAGATCTTCCTTGCTGATACCCGTTGACCTGGCTGCCTGGCAGACAATGTTGTGTTCGATTTTCATATCTCTTGCTATGTCTTCAATCGGGTATAACTGAGTGATAACGATCAATGCATGCTGACGAATAAGACTGCTTGTTCAAAAGCCTTACCTGCACGCGCGTTCCACTAGTGGGTAATGCTGTTGCTCTCGCTTCCCTTTTGGCCACTTATTATCTGTTCCATCCGTTCAAGAGCGCTGGCTGTGATTTTGACCTGGTCCGGGGGATAGGCAACGGAATACTGCAGGGGGGGTAACGCCAGAAATGCCAGCCCTCCCCCATAGGGGGTGAGCGTGACGGTTGCCTTTCCGTCGGACAGGAATATGGTCAAGCCTCCCAGGTCCAAACGTCGGAGTTCCGCCATAAGTGAGGTGTCCGCGTGCAACTGGTCCATCAGCCGTTGAGACATGCCGCTGTCTCCCTTGCGTTTGAACTTGCCGTTGCTGAAGCGGAGTTCGCTCCGTCCGGTCCAATCGATCTTCCGCTCCAAGCAGAGATTAACGGTCATTGTCCCACCCAATAACTGGCGTTGCCAGCTTTGGATGGCCGTCAGACCGTGCAAGGTGCTTGGCAGATTCGAGAAGCGCACATCACCATTTTCGACGAGCTCCGCATCGCCCCATATTTCGGAAAAGAGGCGTGAGGTTTGGAGAATGGCCTGATTGGCGGCATTGACCCGCTTTCTTCTTGATCGGAACATGGTTGAACTCCTCTTGAAATCCTAGAGGTCTTGATCGCCTGAACGGATGGTGTACGCCTCGGCCACCGGAAGAACGAACACTCTGCCATCGCCGTGGTTGCCGTCGCCAGTTCGGGCTGCATCCATAATGGTCTTCACGGCTGCCTCTTTTTGATCGTCATCCACAAAGGTTTGGATCATTTCCTTGGGCATTTCCTTGTACATTGTATTCCCGACTTTCAGGCCGCTCTGTTTTCCCCGGCCGATGACCGGAAATTTCGTCATGCCATAGACACCGATGTCGGCGAGCGCTTCAGTGACTTCAATGATCTTCTCGGGACGGATTATGGACTGGATAAGATACATGATATCTCCTGTAAGTTGTGACTACTCGTTGGATGTCGCGGCTGCCTGAGTGTCGGCCAAGCAGTTCGGGCCACAGCCGGGATTGATAATGAAAGTGGCCGGAATGCCGTTTTTGTACAGCTCTTTTTCCACCAGCCCCCATTCCTCCTGTGCTTCCTGCATGTCCATTGGGATGAACATGGGTTGCTTGACCACGAAACGGAGCCAGACAACGACGTAGACGAGGGTACCGGCCACCATGAATCCGACCAGCCGGAAGATGGTGCTTTCCATTTCCGGAACTGGCGCAATGTTGACAATGGCGTAGCCCATGCCCAGGGAACCGAGTATTTGCGGAATCGGATAGAACGGGACTTTGTAGGGACGCTTGTAGTTCGGGTAGCGGCGACGGAGAATGATGACGTTGAGATGGGCGATGATATAGGCAAAGAGCCAGGAGCAGCAGGCGGCCAGAATGTAGACGATCAGGTTCGGTGCTTTATGGATGCCGCCGAAGAAAAAGAGACTCATGGCTCCGGCCATGAAGAGGATGCCGATCCAGGGTGTATGAAAACGTGGGTGAATGGAGCGGAACACGGCAGGCAGTTCTCGGCTGACGGCCATACCGTAGAGCATGCGCGGGACCACGCCTATGATCGTATTGATGGTACTGGCACTGGCAAAGATGGAGACGATGGCAATCCAGATCATGCCCGGCTTGCCAAGCATGGCCAGTGCCATGTCGACATGGGGGTGGTTGGAATTTGCCAGCTCTTCACCGGGTACGAATTTGAGTGAGGCGTATCCATAGAGGAGGTTGACGCAGAAGATGGCCAGCAGGCCGTAGAACATGGCTTTGGGGATGTTCTTTCCCGGTTGTTTGGTTTCCTGGGCCATGGGAGTGACAAATTCAATGCCGATGTAGAGCCAGATTGCCAGGGCTGTAAGGCCGAAAACGCCCATACCCATGGGGTTGAACGGCTGCTCCGGCAGGACAGGAGGTGGGAGGGTGCCTATGCCGGTAAGCCCGATGATCCCGAGAAGAGCCATGGACCCCATCATTGTCAGTGTGAAGATGATTTGCAGCTTGGCGAAAATGTCCACACCGATGACATTGGTTATGGTCAGGACGGCCAAAAGCAGCCCCCCCCAGACAACGGGAGGGATAGCGGGGGTAAAGGTCTCGGTGATGACCGCCCCGGCCACGGCCAATTCTGCCGGTGCAGCGACCAGATTGGGGATGACGTAGGCCAGGATGACCGCGGCCATGGCAGGCAAGGCCCCCATGGCCACCTTGGTGTATGAGCGAAGTCCTCCTGCGTGGGGCATCATGCAGGCGAGCTCTGCATAGCTTTGGGCAGAACAGAGCTGCAAGATCCAGGCTGTGGCCATGGCAAAGACAAAGCCGCCGCCGGCAAGTCCCATGCCCTGACCAAGCGACACCAATGTGCTGGAGGCGACCACCAACCCCACTGCTACAGAGAAGCAGGAGTAGAAGCCGAGGGTCTTTCGTAATTCTGTTTTCATCTTACACTCCAAGAAATGTACGGGTTACACCATACGCGAAGTCGCCTCCGGCGGGTGACATCAGGACAAAAAGGGCTTGTCCCAGAGGTTGAGCGTTGTGCCGATGCCTTTTTCCAGGGCGTTGCGGTATACAGTGGTGCCCCAGGCAACATCTTCGACGGGAAGGCCGCCAACGGAATAAATGATGATCTCGTCATCGTTTCTTCGGCCAGGCCGTTCACCGGTAATCACGGCACTGAGGTCTTCGAGCTGCTCACGTTCCATCCGACCTTCCGCCATGAGATCCATGCAGTGCACGGCTGGGATGGGAATGGTGTGGTAGGCCGGATAGGGCATTTCCTCAGCCCATGCTTCGTACAGAGGAACGTAGTCCGCCACGTTACGGGCCCGGTTGAGGATGAAGTCGTCGTCAAAGCGGCCCGCAGCCGGGCAGCAGACAAAGGCACCGGGCTTGATCCACTCTTCCTTGACATAAGGATATTCGTTGATGTCGCCAGTGGGGGAAGAGGTCCCCAGAAAAAGGATCTCCGCGTCCTTGGCCGCGCCTGCAATGTCATCGACCACCACGATGTCACTGACGGTGGGGTACTTGGCTTTCACGTAATCGATGAAGCTCTGTATTGATTTTTTGCCCCTGCCCTTGATCTGGACGCGCTCAATGCCAGGCCGCACGGCCATGAAGGAGTCGAACGCGGTCTTGCTCATGACACCCGGGCCGACAATGCCCACGATCTTGCTGTCTTCGCGGGAGTAGTAACGAGCCCCGACACCCGGCACTGCGCCGGTGCGGTAGGCGCTCAGAATATTTGCGGACATATATGCCATCGGAGCACCCGTGTCCTTGTCATTCAGGGTCAGCATCAGGATGGAGCGCGGCAGCCCTTTTGGCCTGTTTTCGGCATTGGAGCCGTACCATTTCATGCCAACCATATCGAACTGGCCACCCAAGTAGGCGGGCATGGCCATGAACCGACGGTCAGGGCCGTCCACGGGCATGTTCGGGAAGGGAGACTCTTCCGGGAAGACCATCATAACGCCGTGAGAGTTGTTGCCAGGTCCGCCCATGCGGAAGTCGCCCATTTTGAGCAGGCGGAACATTTCTTCCATTGTGTCCACGCAACCAGCCATGTCGGTCACGCCAGCTTCGATCATGTCGCTTTCGCTCAGATACAGAAAATCGATCTTGGGATATGCCATGGTTCGTCTCCTGGATGAATAAAATTGTTAGCTGAGTTCACAACCGATGTGCGCTTCGAGTTCGATCTCGACAAGCTGCGTCGGGCGGTTGAGTTTGGGTGTTTCTACCATCGTGAACAGCGGCCGTATGTCCTTGAACCGTTCGCTGTAGGCTGCGGCCACTTCCTGGGCCAACGCCATGTCGGTCACATAGGCCTTCACCTTGATCACATCCGCAGCTGAGGCTCCGGCCTGTAGCAGCAGATCAATGAATTTGGTGAATATGTATGCGGCTTGTTCCCGAGCGGTTTCACCGGCCACAGTTCCGTCCGGCAGCACGGCGGTAGTGCCTCCGATGTAGACATGGTCGCCGACTTTCACCATTCGGGAGTACCCTGCAATGTCCTCCAAAGGTGATCCGGACGAATAATTGGTTCGCTGCATGATGTTTTCTCCTTGCAAGCAGTGCTGAGCTGTCACTTCCTGTTGAGCAGAAAAGAGCATGACCTTATTGGAAAAAACGGAACTATGCGCTGGCAGAAGGCAGGGCTTTTGGGGGCAAATTTTAATTTTATTAATATATTTCAAATAGATATATTGTTTTAGCCCGAATGATTAAAAAAGTGCATTTTTAACAAAATTATAAAATATATTACAATCACGAATAATATTCTGGTTATATTTCGCAAATTTGTAAAAATATTATCCGGATGTGTACAAGGCCTAGAAAAACAATGGCTGAAATAGTTGCTGTATTCTCAGTAGGTTATCGTTTGATAGGAGGGGGTGCTCGTACCGGGCGGTTCGTCTTGGCGTTCTTGTTGCACAAGTGACTGTGCCAGGAGGTGGAACGTGAACGTAGAGAAAGCCTATATGCCGGAGCAGCCCTTTTTCGAACTGTCTACCGAATCATATTTTTCCCAGTTGGCCATGTCTGACGGTGGGTTGGCGCAGTACTACAGTTTTATAGTGGCCCTTGATGTCGACAAGCACATTGTCGCAGTGCCGGATGGGACTGTCGACATTGTCATCCAATGTTCGGGCAACCAACCTGATGGCCAGGTGTGCGGTTCTGTCAAGAAGGGGAGACAGGTGGAATTCAAGCCGGGGATACTCTATTTCGGCGCTCGTTTTTTTCCTGGCACGGCAGATGAGTTGCTACAATGCCCTCTCGATCAGTTCACGGAACAGCAGATTCCCCTTACAGACGTGCACAGAAGCGCCGAGGAGTTGGTTGAGCGTATCAGTCTTGCTGAATCGTTTGGAGACCGCATAAAGTTGTTCGAAAGTTTTTACGCTCAACAAATCCGAAAACGTTCTGGCGTTTCAACGTTGGTTTCGTATTTGATCGACAAGATCAACAGGGCGCATGGTGACATTAGAGTCGGTGATTTGGTGGAGGATACCGGTTACTCGGTTCGATATATAAGTGGCTTGTTTTCGCGGGCCGTGGGAATCTCACCAAAGCTTTATTCCCGCATAGTCCGTTTTCAACGATGTTTCGGCCTGCTGCGTGGACATGATGCGCTTTCATATGCCAACCTCGCGCAGGACAATGGGTATTATGACCAAGCCCATTTCATTAATGAATTCCGTGAATTTTCACTGTGCACCCCTGCTCAGGCCTTGGGAGCGTGCGCTTAGTTGGTGCCCTCTCTTTTCCTGCTCGCACACCGGGGCGATAGAGTATTGGGACCAACTCTGACGACGTCGAGACTGACCCAGCGATGCTTTCCCTGTAAAACAGAATGAAGCAGGCAAAAAGAGTCACCGTTCACTGCTCGTTGTCGCTTCCATGGTAAGCTTGGTGGCCTACCGCATTACACGACAGGAGCACAGAATGGTGCAAGAGCAAGGCACCAAGGCAAGACAAGGTATTCCCTTGGGGCTTTATTCTTTCATTCAGTCTGTCGCTCCCTACCCTTCCTTACCGTAGGCGGTTCAAAAAGAGGAAAGCCAAATCTCACGCAGCTATCAGGCTCTTTTCCTGCCACCTACCGCATTACACGACAGGAGCGCAGAATGGTGCAAGAGCAAGGCACCAGGGCGAGACAATAGCGAAGTGTACTCTTCTCGTACACGAGAGCGCCTTGGATCGCCCGCAGTAACGCCGCTATTGTGCCATTCTGCGTTCCTGCGCCTACCCAATGAAAAAGCCCCAAGGTATTCCCCTGGGGCTTTATTCTTTCATTTGGTCTGTTGCTCTCTACCTTCCCTCATCGCAGGCGGTTCAAAAAGGGTGGAGAGCAAGGCGCTAGAAACATTCAATTGCGACGTGTACTCTTCTGTACACAAGCGATTTGAATTTTTCGCGGCAACGCAGCTATCGGCCCTTTTTCAGCCGCCTGCTGCAGTAACGCCGCTATTGTGCCATTCTGCGTTCCTGCCTACTCGTCGCCGTCGTCATCGAGAGACCGAGTATACCGGCACGCCTTCTCCGGACACGCCAAATGCTCGCCACGCGCCTTGGTGGTCTTGCGCACCAGAATCTTGGAGCCGCATTTCGGGCACGGTTCGGGCACGGGCCAGTTCCACACGGCGTAGTCGCACTTGGGATACTGGTTGCAGGAGTAGAAGACCTTGCCCCGGCGCGAGCTTTTTTCCACCAGTTCGCCGTTGCAGCCTTCGCGCGGGCAGGCAACGCCCGTGGAGAACGGCTTGGTGTAGCGGCAGTCGGGATAGCCGGAACAGGCAATGAAACGGCTTCCTGTCCGGGCCTTTTTCAGGTGCAGGTCCTTGCCGCATTCCGGGCAGGTTCCCACCACATCGGGTTCCGCGTTTTCAGACTCCAAAATCACGATCTCGCCGTTTTCATCGCGCTTGAAGTTCTTGATATTTTTGCAGTCGGGATAGCCGGAGCAGCCGATGAACTCGCCCATGCGGCCGAAGCGGATAACCATGGGCTTGCCGCACAGCTCGCAGTTCAGGCCGGTTTCCTTGCCCGTTCCCTTCACCCCGGCCATTTCCTTCTGGGCCTTGTCCAGGGTGGGATAGAAGTCGCCGGTAAAGTCCTTGAGCAGATTGACCCAGTCCTGGCTGCCTTCGGCCACGTTGTCCAACAGGTCTTCCATGTGCGCGGTAAAACCCACGTCCATGAGCGACTCGAAATGTGCGGCCAGCATGTCCACAACGGTTGCCCCCAGTTCCGTGGGCGCAAACTTCTTTTCTTCCAGCCGGGCGTAGTCGCGCTCCAGCAGGGTGGAGATGATGGCGGCATAGGTGGACGGACGGCCAATGCCCTGTTCTTCCAGCTCCTTGACCAGCGAGGCTTCGGAAAAACGTGGCGGGGGCTGGGTGAACTTCTGTTCCTTTTCCAGCTTGCGCACGTCCAGTACGTCGCCTGCGGTCAGCTTGGGAAGTTCGGAGTTGTCGTCCTCGCCCTTGCCGTACACGGTAAGAAAACCGGGGAAGAGCAACCGCTCGCCCTTGGCGCGCCACAGGGTGGGGCCTGCCTGCACGGTAACCGTGGTGTCCCAGAACTTGGCAGCAGCCATCTGCGAGGCCACAAAGCGCTGCCAGATGAGCTTGTACAGCTGGAACTGATCCCGGGGCAGCAGGCCGCTCACGTCGTCGGGCGTGATGAAAACATCGACCGGACGGATGGCTTCGTGCGCATCCTGTGCTCCGGCCTTGGTTTTGTAGTAGCGGGGCTTTTCCGGGTAGTAATCCTCACCCAGGCGCTTGATGATAAAGTCCTTGGCCGCGTCGCGCGCCTCATTGGAAATACGAACCGAGTCGGTACGCATGTAGGTGATGAGCGCGGTGGTGCCCCTCTCGCCCAAATCCACACCTTCGTACAGGCGCTGGGCCGTACTCATGGTCTTTTTGGCGGAATAGCCCATGCGGCGGCTGGCGTCCTGCTGCAGGGTGGAGGTGATGTAGGGCGGCACGGGCGTGCGGGAACGTTCCTTTTCCTTGACCTCGGCCACGGTAAAGGGGCTTTCCTTTACGTCCTTTTCCAGGGCGGCGGCTTCCTCGCCAGAGCCAACGGCGGCCTTTTTGTCGTTGACCTTCCACAGGTCCACGGCAAATGGAGGCGGTTCCTTGCCTTCCAGCTCGGCACGGAACACCCAGTATTCTTCCGGACGGAAGGCCTGACGTTCCCGCTCGCGGTCTACAATGATGCGCAGAGCCACGGACTGAACACGCCCGGCGGAGATGCCGCGCTTGATCTTTTTCCAGAGCAGCGGGGAAAGCTTGTAGCCCACCAGCCGGTCCAGAATACGCCGCGCCTGCTGCGAATTGAACAGATTCTCGTTGAGCGGCCTGGGATTCTCCAGGGCTTCCTTGACCGCACGCGAGGTGATTTCGTTGAACTGGATGCGACTGAGCGGGACATCGCAATCCTTGAGAAGTTCGGCCACGTGCCAGGCAATGGCCTCCCCCTCGCGGTCGGGGTCGGGGGCCAGATAGATATGCTTGGCTTTGGCTGCCGCGCTCTGGAGTTTGGAGACCACCTTCTGTTTACCGGGTATTACCTGGTATTGCGGTGCAAAATCGCTGTCTTCCTCCACGCCCAGGTTCTTGGACGGAAGGTCGCGGACATGCCCCACAGAGGCTTCGACTTTGTAGTCTTTGCCCAGAAATTTCTTGATGGTCTTCACCTTGGCCGGTGATTCGACGATAATTAGGTTGTGCGCCATGTCACGCGCTATAGCCATGCTGAAGCAAGATAGCAACCCCGGTTTTTGGTTGTCTTGTAATTTTCACAGGCAAATCAAGGCCCGCATCCACGATAAAAGCACTGCATTATCGGCTTGACGGTGAGGGAAAAGGCTGATCTGAATAACCGCGAGAAGCATTTATGCAGGAGACGCATTTTATATGGAACATAAATTTGGCGCTGCGGCCATAATCGGTCCGCCCAATGCTGGAAAGTCCACGTTTCTGAACCAGATTCTGGGACAGAAAATAGCCATCGTAACGCCCAAGCCCCAGACCACCCGCAACCGCATCAGCGGCATCTGGACCGGGGAGGACGCCCAGGTGGTCTTTCTGGACACCCCCGGCATCCACCGCCTGCGCGGCAAAATGAACAGCTTTCTGCTCAAAAGCGCGTGGCAGGCCCTGGCCGGTGCGGACGTGGCCGTCCTTTTTCTGGACGCCGCCCTGTACGCGGACAAGCCCCATGTTTTCGACAAGGACATGGCCCCCATCAAAAAGGAGCTGGCCCAAGCCGGAGCCCAGCTTCTGATTGCCGCCAACAAGGTGGACAAGGTCCACGACAAGCGCAAGCTGCTGAGCGTTTTGGGCCGCATAGGCGAAATGTTTCCGGACGCCGAAATCTTTCCCGTGGCCGCCATCAACGGCGACGGACTGGACGGCCTGCTGGAAAAAGTCGTTTCCATGCTGCCCGAAGGGCCGCCCATGTTCCCGGAAGATCAGGTATCCACCGTACCCATGCGCTTTCTGGCCGCGGAGATCGTGCGCGAAAAGCTCTTCATGGAGCTGCGCCAGGAACTCCCCTACCAGACCACCGTGGAAATAGAGCACTGGGAAGAGGAAGACGGCCTGGTGCGCATTGCGGCCCTTATCTATACGGCGCGCAAAACGCACAAGGGCATCATCATCGGCAAGGGCGGAGCAACCCTTAAAAAGGTCGGACAAAGCGCTCGCACGGAATTGGAAGACATGCTGCAATGCAAGGTCTTCCTCCAGATATGGGTCAAAATCCGCGAAGGTTGGACCGAAGACCCCGGCTTTCTGCGCTCGTTGGGCTTCGGCGAATAGCCTTTTCCCCCTCCCTCCCTTTTTCTTCCGTGCTCCGGGGCGGTATGCCAACCGTCCCGGAGTGCAGAAAAACAAGCCGACAGGCCGCTGCCCTCAAGCCGCGGGAGCAAGACGCAGGCTCGGAGTTCGGGAAGAATGCAAAGCCTCTGTGCCACTTCCCTCTCGCAAAGGTCTGTATATTTCGACGCAACAACGGTATCGTGCTTTTTTGGCAACTTGAGACTGTATTTTCACGCCGTCTTGTCCCCGTCGAAATGATGACGTACTATTTGTTCCGAAATTCAAATATCTCTGGATTATTCAATGGTGAACCCGCAAAAAGAAGATACGTTGCAAAGCATTGAAAGACTGCAACAGGTGCAGAAGGAACTTGCCGCCGCAGCCGAGCGCGCCCACCGGAATCCGGCGGACGTGACCCTGGTGGCCATTTCCAAGAAACATCCGGCCCGGGCCGTGCAAACCCTTGCCGCACATGGGCATCTGGACTTTGGCGAAAACTATGTGCAGGAAGTTCTGGACAAGCAGGACACCCTTGCCGACCCCGCCATTCGTTGGCACTTCGTGGGCGGTTTGCAGAGCAACAAGGCCAAGTTCGTGGCCGGACGTTTTCACCTTGTGCACTCGGTGGACTCGGAAAAGCTGGCCCGCATGTTGCAAAAGAGTATGACGAAAAAGCGCGAAGCGGCCGAGGTGGCCCCCGACGCGGTACAGGACGTACTGCTGCAGGTGAACCTGGACTGCGAAGCGCAAAAAAGCGGCACTTCTGCAGACCAGGCCGAAGCCGTGGCCAGGGCCATAGGGGAAATGGACGCCCTGCGCCTGCGCGGGCTTATGCTGATGCCCAGGTTCGACGAAGACCCGGAGCAGACGCGCCCCTCGTTCGCCGCCCTGCGCCGCCTGCGCGACGAATTGCAGGACAAGCTGGGCGTGGAACTGCCGCACCTTTCCATGGGCATGAGCAACGACTTTGTCCAGGCCGTGGAAGAAGGCGCCACCCTTGTACGGGTCGGCACACGAATTTTCGGGCCAAGGGAATACTGATTGTACATCCGCAAATACCAAAGACGTATTTTGCGGAAGCGACGCTAGGTTGTGTTCACGGAAGAACAACTACCGCCGGGTCCGTGCCCGGCAAGACCAGGGAATCGGTAAAAGACTATGGATCTTGCGACCATAATCGGCATCGTGTTGTCCATGGGCCTGGTTCTGTCAGCCATTCTGATGGGATCAAGCCTGGCTATCTTCATCTCCGTTCCGTCGGCGCTCATCGTCATTGGCGGAACCATCGGGGCGACCCTGGTCAACTACCCTCTGGGGCAGGTGCTGGGGGTCATGGGCGTCATTAAAAAGACGTTGTTTTCCAGCCTGGACGACCCCGGCGAACTCATCGCCCGTTTCATGGATTACGCCAACCGCGCCCGCCGCGAAGGCATCCTCTCTCTGGAACCCCTGCTCAAGGAAATTACCGACGACTACCTGCGCAAAGGGCTGCAGCTGACGGTCGACGGTCTGGAGCCGCAGACCATCCAGGAAGTCCTCGAAACCGAAGTGCAGTATCTGGAACAGCGCCACGAGGGCGGCGTGGAAATCGTGGCCGCCATGGGCGCGTACGCCCCGGCCCTGGGCATGATCGGTACGGTTGTCGGCCTGGTGCAGATGCTCCAGTCCATGAGCGACCCCAGCAGCATTGGCCCGGCCATGGCCGTGGCCCTGCTGACCACCCTGTACGGCGCCATCCTGGCAAACCTGGTGTTCAACCCCATGTCGGGCAAGCTCAAGACCCGAAGCCGGGAGGAGGTCCTTTTGCGCGAGCTGATACTGGAGGGCATTCTGGCTATTTCCAAGGGTGAAAACCCCCGTATCATCGAGGAAAAACTCAACAGTTTTCTGCCGCCCAAGTCGCGCAGATCGTCCGACTAGCGTTTCGCGGAGCCAGCCATGGCGAAGAAGAAAAAGAAAAAGAGTGGTGGCGACGGCGAAGAAATGCCGGCCTGGCTCATCACCTTTTCCGACATGATGACCCTGCTTCTGACGTTTTTCGTCCTGCTCAACAGTATGGCTGTTGTGGACGAACGCCGGAAGCTCGTTGCCCTGGGGTCCATCATCGGCACCTTCGGCATGGGGGAAAAGAGCTTTGACGTGCTCACCACGCAGGACACGAAAAAATCCGTGGACCCCGGCCCCATGGAAGACGTGGACGACCTTGCCCAGCTCAAGGAGATGGTCTGGGACGACATGACCCAGGACGTCCGCTTTGCGGAAAACAAATTCGTGCAGGTCTTCTCGGTTGCCGCGGACATTCTGTTCACGCCCGGCAGCCAGCGCCTTTCGGAACAAGGACGCCGAATGCTGGAGCATATTGTCCCTGTTCTGAAAAAGCTCGACAAGCCGGTGCTTCTGGCCGGGCATACCGCCTCCCTGCGCGACGAACTGGGCGAAAAATTTTCAGTAAAGCAGATGGAAGCCATCCACGATGCTTCGTGGCGCATCTCCCTGAGCCGCGTCCTGGCCGTGTACCGTTTCTTTCTGGACCAGGGTGTCAAGCCGGAAAGGATGCGTGTGGAGGCCTTTGGCCGCTTTCACCCCCGCGGCGACAACAACACCATCGACGGCAGGCGGATGAACCGCCGGGTGGACATTGTTCTGGACAAACGGACTCTCTGGGCCGAACAGGAACTCAAAGGCGCAATTAAAATGCCTGTGAAGAAAAAGGATTCCTTCGACTACGACGGCTTCATCTTCCGCCTGAACGGAACCAACGGGCAGTAGCCATGGCTAAAAGAGAGAAAAAGGAATCAAAGGGCCCGGCCCAAACCTGGCTTATCACCTTTGGTGACCTGGTCACCCTTCTTTTGACTTTTTTCGTCCTCTTGCTCAGTATGGCTTCCATGGACCAGAGTTTTTTGACGCGGGTCAGTGTCTTTACAAAGGACATCGGTTTTTTGACCTACCGCGGGTCCGGGCAGATCCCGTCGCGCATCAAGATGATCATTGAACTCATGGAACGCCCGCAGGACGTACTGCTGGAGGACGACCGCATCAAGGATCTGCTGTTTCCCGACGACGTCCTCCCGCCAGGCATAGACCGGGGCACACTGGAAGAAAACCTGCGCATTCTGCGACGCCAGGACGGCGTGGCACTGGTGCTTTCGGACAAACTTCTTTTCGCATCGGGCAGCGCCTCGCTTGCGCCGGAAGCCGATCCTCTGCTTGCCCAGATCGCCACAGTGTTGCAGTATCTTCCGTTCAACGTAAATGTGGCCGGGTTTTCCGACAATGTTCCGGGGCGCACCAAAGACAACTACCAACTCTCGGGAGAACGCGCCGAATCCGTGCTGGACTATTTTCTCAAACACGGGTTTGACCCGATCAGATTTTCCATTTCCGCTTTCGGTCCCAACCTGCCCATTGCGCCCAATGCGACGCCGGAGGGACGGGCCGCAAACCGGCGGGTGGAAATTCTGGTAAAGACCCAGACCATGCTGGGCTCATACTCCTGAGAAAAACCACGGCAAGGCGGGATGCATGTTGCTTCCGCAGCCGCACCGTGGATTCACGAATTTAAGACGACGATACCCGCAAGACCAAGGAGCCGAACGTGTCAGAAGAAGAAACCCAACAAGAAGCGCCGCGCAAAAAATTCGGATTTTTAAAATGGCTTATCCTGCTGCTTCTGCTGTTGATTCTGGCGGGCGGCGGATATTACGTATACGCCAAATTCTTTGCCGCGCCTGGGGACGGGGCAGACAAGCCCGTTGCCGAGGAAAGCCAAAAGGACAAAGGGTCCGGCGAGGTGCAGGGCTTCAAGGATCTGGTCACCCTGCCCACCTTTGTGGTCAACCTGGCCGACCCGCTGGGACGCCGCTACCTGAAGCTTTCCATGGATGTGGAGGTTACGGACGAGGAAGCCTCCAAAAAGCTTACCAACTCCGAAGCCCAGGTGCGGGACGCCATTATCCTGCTGCTGTCCAGCAAGTCGTTCCAGGATCTTTCCACCATAGAGGACAAGATCATGCTTAAAAAGCAGGTGGTGGAACGGCTCAATCAGGTTTTGGGCGGCCCCAAGGTGCTGCGCGTCTACTTTACGGAAATGGTTGTGCAATAACCCCCGGAAATGGTTCGGCAATCCATTTTCCATGCGCATTGACAGGGGAACGGGCACAGCCTAATGCTTGAATGTCCGAGAGATAGCAGGGTCCGCTTTTGGGGTGGACCCGAAAAGACGCCACTTGGCCCATTTTTTGAATAGGTTATCCTGTCGGCGATGAAGCCGCGATAACCGGCTGGCACAGCCAGCCAAGGCACAAAGAGGATGTCCATGGTCCCTGAAGATATTGATCAGGATAAGCTTGCTGAAGAATGGGCCTCGGCCCTTTCCGAAGACGACAGCGAAGAAGCGGCCGATCCGTTCGAGTCCGCCATGGCGGCAATGGACGACAGCGGTGATTCCGATGGTGGGGATGCTGGCGGTGAAGAAGGTGGCCTGGCCGACGAATGGGCTTCCGCCCTGGCCGACCAGGAGGAAACCGCCATCAAGAAGGAAAAGGAACAGACCTACCTCTCTTCCAAAAGCCATCCCGTCGAATTCAAAGATTTGACGCACGAGGCAAAAGCCCCGCGCCCCGACGGCACCAAACGGGATCTGGACTTCATTCTGGACATCCCGCTGGAGGTTTCCGCCGAGCTGGGCCGCACCAAGCTGCTGATCAACGAACTGCTCCAGCTGGGGCAGGGATCGGTTGTGGAGCTGAACAAACTGGCAGGCGAACCCCTGGAAATCTACGTGAACGGCAAACTCGTGGCCCGTGGCGAGGCCGTGGTCATCAACGAGAAGTTCGGCATCCGGCTGACCGACATCATCAGCCCCATAGAACGGGTAAAACAGCTTGGTTAACGCAACCGCCACCAGCCTGGGACAGGGCTCTCTTTTAAGCCAGCTGTTCACTGTAGGCGGGGCGCTGTTTCTTCTGCTGGCCGTGCTGTTTGCCGGATTCTACCTGATGCGCCGCTTCGGCCCCAAGGCCGGACTGAACGGTTTTTCCCAAAAAAACCTGAACATGCGGCTGGAAGGCCACATGGCGCTTGGGCCGCGTCGCAGCATCATGGTGGTCCGCCTCATGGACCGAAGGCTTGTGCTGGGAGTGTGCGACCACTCCATTAATCTGCTTACAGAATTGGCCGTATCACCGACCGATGAACCGGATGGCAAGGATGAACGCAAGGCAAAATTTTTCTCTCAGCTATTGGAAAAAGCCGGTTCTTCCGGCGATTCTCATTAGCCTGCTGGCCCTGCTGATCCTTCCGGGGATCGCGGCCGCCGCCGATCCTGTCATACCGTCCTTCACTTTGCAGCTGGCGGCTGGCCAGGAAGAGCCGGAAAAGGTTTCCCTTTTGCTGGAAATCCTTTTCATGCTCACTATTTTGTCCCTGGCCCCGTCAATTCTGCTTACCATCACCTCGTTCACGCGCATCATCATCGTCTTTTCCTTTCTACGGCAGGCCATGGGCACAAACCAGATGCCCCCCAACCAGATCATGGTATCCCTGGCCGTTTTCATCACCATCGCCATCATGATGCCCGTGGGCAAGCAGATCAACGACAAGGCGCTGCAGCCCTATCTGGAAGAACAGATCAGTTTCAACGACGCCCTGAAGCAAGCCGAAATACCCATCCGGGAATTTCTCTTCAAACACACCAGGGAAAAAGACCTCTCCATATTCTATTCCATCACCAAGACGGACCGTCCGCGGGTAAAGGAAGAAGTTCCGACCATTATGCTGGTGGCCGGATTCGTGATCAGCGAACTCAAGACCGGCTTCACCATCGGCTTTATGATCTACATCCCCTTTCTTATCCTGGACATGGTCGTTTCCAGTATTCTGCTGGCAATGGGCATGATGATGCTGCCGCCAGTCATGGTCTCGCTGCCGTTCAAAATACTGTTGTTCGTTATGGTGGATGGCTGGAACCTGCTTGTCGGCTCGCTGGTCAACAGCTTTTCATGACGAGAGAAGAGGCATAGTGATGGAATTTCCGCAACTTCTAACGGCTTCGGCCGGGAGCTCCCCATGACCCCGGAATTCGTCATCGGCTTTGCCCGTCAATCCATTGAACTGGCCCTTACCATCGCCCTGCCCATGCTGGGCGTGGGGCTTGGCGTAGGCGTAATTGTCAGCGTCCTTCAGGCCGCTACCCAGATTCAGGAAATGACCCTGGCCTTTGTGCCAAAAATTGTCGCAATATTCCTGGCACTCCTCATCGCATTCCCATGGATAATGGACAAGATGCTCACCTTTACCAGGAACCTGCTGCTCAACTTTCCGAACTATATCAAATAGCAAAGCTTCATGCTTCGGAGCCGGAACCATCTGCCCGGCTCCTTCCGTTCGGCTTTTCCCGTCTGTCTATTTTCCCGTACTCCGCACAAACTGCGCCGCCAGTATGGCTCCGGCCTGGGCCACGTTCAGCGAATCGAAATCGCGGCCCATGGGAATGTGCACCAGTTCGTCACAGCGCTTGGCAACACCGGGGCGCAGCCCCTTTTCCTCGTTGCCCAGCACCAGCACCGCGGGCAGGGTAAGCGGCGCGGAAAACGCATTCAGGCTGCTCGGTCCCAAGGCCGCACCGTACACGAAAAAGCCCTTTTCAATGCAGGTTTCCAAGGCACGCGAAAGGTTGGTGACGCGGGAAAGCGGCAGCATGTCCAAGGCACCTGCCGAGGCTTTGTACGCCCCCGTGCCCAGCCGGGCAGCGCCGTGCTTGGGCAGCATCATGCCGCCCGCGCCCAGCGCGTACAGCGTCCTGGCCAGGGCACCCACGTTGCCGGGGTCCTGCACCTGGTCCAAAGCCGTAACCAGCGGAACCGGCGACTGCAACGCCAGATCCAAAAGATCTTCCAGCTCCACAAAGCCGCGGCTCATTATCTGGGCGACCACGCCCTGATGGTTGCCGTCGAAAAGCTTGTCCAGCTCCTGCTTCTGGCACAGTCGAAACCGCACCCCGCTGGCCCGGCAGGCATCGAGAATATGCCCCCCCTTGTCCCAACGTGCGCCCTTCTGGACAAACACCGCCTCCACCCGTTCGGGCGAACGCTGCAAAAGCTCCAACACCGGTTTGCGTCCGGCAATACTGTCACTCATACTTTTCCTTGCTGCAAAGCTCTTTCCGAGTATATTCTGTCCATTATCGGACCAGGGTTGTCATTCTTCCCGGTTCCACGGTTTCAAAACCTGCGGTCAACGCCCGGTTCACAAGGACTCCGAGGGGCCTCGGCCCCGGCTTGCGCTCACATGCGTTTTGCGATAGCTCTTTTCAAATTGTACTGTTGGCTCGTGATATTCACCAGCCCTTCGGCCCAACAAATTCTACGGGCCTCAACTCCAAGTCCGGCACGGACTTTTTCGGTATACACCGCTGAAACCACCGGATCGCACGCGATCCTTTATTACACAAAGGGCCCACGGCCCGCCACCACAGGAATCATGAAGAAAAAAAAGGACGAATTCAAACGCCCTAAACGAAGAAATATCAGCTGTACGCCGCTTGTAATCCTCGCAGTACTCAGCCTTCTTCTTACCGCCTGCGTCCCCAAAAAGAATGTCGCCTCCACCGAGGCAACCCCCGTCTACACAGTAAAGGAAGTCGTTGCCTGCCCTACTCCGGAAACCGATCCCGAAGCCGAGCAAAACGACTCCGATGTCGAGTCCCTGGACCCGGAACTGCAAGTCGAAGCACCTGCCCATGAGGTAGCACCGGACGAGGAAGACCTTTCGGAACAGCAGAAAAAGGCTCTGGACGAGGACGCTGTAAAATTTGCCCTGGACGTTCGCGAAACCAAAGAGTTTCTCTACTACTACAAGTTCTACACCGACTACAAAAAGGACGGTTCACCGGGCAAGGGCCGCAAAGCCTTTACCCGCTGGCTGGAACGGGCCAAGCCGTTCCTGCCCTATGTGCGCAAAGTGATCAACCAAAAAGGGCTGCCCGAAGATATTATCTTTTTGCCCTTTGCCGAAAGCGGCTACAACCCGTGGGCCTATTCCTGGGCCGGTGCGGGCGGAATGTGGCAGTTTATGCGCGGCACAGGCAAGCTGTACGGCCTGCGTGTGGACTGGTGGGTAGACGAACGCCGCGACCCCTACCGCGCCACGGAAGCCGCAGTCGCCTACCTGGACAAGCTGCACGGCGATTTTGACGACTGGTACCTGGCTCTTGCCGCATACAATGCCGGCGAAGGCAAAGTGGGCCGCGCCATCAAGAAATGCGGCTCCAACGACTACTTTGAAATCTCCAAGCACAAGCAGCTTCTCAAAAAAGAAACCCGCCATTACGTGCCCAAAATCCTGGCGATTCTGCACATTGTGCGCAATCTGGAAAAACTCGGCTTCGAGCCCATAGACTGGAATTACGATGCAGGTATCGTTTCCACGGAAATCAAGGGCGGTACCGATCTCACAGCCATGGCCTCGGCCTGTGGCCTGAGCTGGCAGCAATTCCACAAGTACAACCCCATGTTCCGGCGCACGGCCAGCCCGCCAGATACCACCATGAAGGTCTATCTGCCCCAGGATAAGCTCGCCAAGGCAGAATCCTTTCTCAAGACCAAAGGGGCGCGCCCCTTTGCCGGATACAGCAACTATCTGGTACGCAACGGCGACTCCTGGTGGCGCATATCCAGACGTTCCGGCGTTCCCATCAGCGTGCTGAAACGGGTCAACAACACCAGAAGCAATACCCTGCGTCCTGGCCAGCGGGTCATGATTCCCGGCAAGGGCTCTCACATCAATGTCGATACGCCCGTCGCCCAAACGCGCCAATACGCCGCCCGACGCGCCAACTACATTGTGCTTCGCGGGGACTCCCTCTGGACCATCTCGCGCAAGTTTGGCGTCAGCCTGGATACGCTCAAACGCGCCAACGGAATGCGCTCGGGACGCAACATCAAACCCGGACAAAAGCTCTACATCCCGGATGCCGGAGTCGCCGCCACCAAGGTGGCCGTCAAACAGGCCGAATCCGCGCACCGTATCATCACCCACAGGGTCCGCCGCGGCGATACCATCTGGGCCATTGCCCGCCGCTACAACGTGCCCGCAAAACAAATCCTGAGCACCAACAACCTCTCCAGCACAAGCGTTATTCGCCCCGGAGACAAGCTCAAGATTGTGGTAGAGTAAATAAGAAGAAGAAATGCCTCCGGCGGCTGGGGGACATGATGTCCCCCAGACCCCCACATTATGTCTATGAGAAAAGGCCCGGCAAACGAATACATTCGTTTGCCGGGCCTTTTCTCATAGACAATGGGGCGTGAAAAACAGGCGAACTTTATATTCTTATTTATGCCGTCACCTACTTGAAATCCCCTTCCGGCCATATGGCCGGAAGGGGATTTCAAGTAGGTAAATCGCAGGTCCAGGAGGCCGTTGCCTCCCAAGGTATGGCGACGGGTGTGGGGCAGAGCCCCACTTTTTCCCGCGAGGCCCCAGCAGGATTCCCCAGGGGGCCGAGAATGGTTTGAGAGCAAGGCGCCAGGGAAATTCAAGCGCGCCGTGTACTCTTTACGTACACAAGCGATTTGAATTTTCCGCAGCAACGCCGCTATCGAGCCATTATCGGCCCACCATCACCTATCCAGCGTTGATCTGAATACGCTTCGGCGTATCTTCGGTCCTGCGGGGCAGGTGTATGGTAAGAACGCCATTATCCATGGACGCCTTGATTTTTTCTTTGTCCACCGCGTCAGACAGGGTAAAGGTCCGGCGGTATTCGCACCCGGTGAATTCCATGACTGCAAGATTCCTGTTGTCGTCACAGTCATGCGGCGAAGTGCCGGAGACGATCAGCTCGTTCTCGTTCAGGTCGATGGCCATATTGTCCATACCAACGCCGGGCATGTCCAAAAAGATATGAAAACCGTCTTCCTGCTCCACAATGTCGGTAGCAGGTTTAATCTTGGGCAGTGCTGCGTCGGCCTTTTGGATGTCAGTGCTCATGGTCTGCTCCTCCTTATTCCGCTGCAATACTGATCTTACGGGGTTTGAATTCCTCGGCCTTGGGCAATGTAATGGACAGAATGCCGTTAGCCAGGGTTGCTTTTACGTCGTCCCGGTTCACAACGCTGCCGAGCTGGATGAGACGCTGGAAAGCGCCGGTAGGACGTTCCTGGCGATAGTAGCGTCCCTTTTCCACTTTGCGTTCGCCCTTGAGAATGAGGCTTTTGTTGGTAAGGGTAAGGTCAAGGTCTTCCATTGCCACGCCGGGAATTTCGGCGCGCACGTAAACTGCGTGCTCATCCTCGCTGACCTGCAGCGGCGGATAGGCCATTCCCCGTTGCGAAGAGAAGAAGGGCCGCGCGAATTCCTGAAAGAGTTTATCCATCTGCGTGGGAAAGCTGTAGTAAGAGCTGAAATCAATAACCATAGTTAAGCACCTCCTGACGGATCAAGATTGGTTACGTCAGAATAGATAATCGCGGTCTGCTGGTTGTCAAGAAGTGCTGTGGAAAAGTGTGTCAAGAAACGCGGGCGCCAGGAGATGGAGTGCCCCCTGCCGCCCGTGTCGTAGAGAATATCGCGGAAATTTCACGGGAATTTCACGAAAATTTTATCGTCTAGTGAGGGGCGAGCGGATCAGTCGTCGGACTTTTTCCACTTATCCTGGGGAATGGCCTCGTCAATGAGCATGACCGGGATTTCGTCCTTGATGGGATAGACCACGTCGCAGGCGTCGCAGACGAGTCCGTCTTCTTCCCCGGTGATGTGCAGTTCGCCCTTGCATTTGGGGCAGGCCAGAATATCGAGAAGGTTTTTGTTCAGCGCCATGGCTAGTCTCCTGTAAGTCTCTGAGCGTTATGGCCCAGAGATACGTGTTTGCCCCCGCAAGTGCAAGATATGGAAGGCGACCACTCTGGTGCCGCGGGAAAAGCAGCGGAACACACTCCAACTTTGGCCGTGACTTTGCTGCGGGAATATGGTCCGGTAAAGCATTGTGAAACAGAACATTTTCCGGCCGACAAGCAGTTCGACCCTACAAGCCGCCCCAGAATTTCGGGCGGCCTAGCAATTTGGAAGCAAGCTCATGAGTGAAATAGATCTGCACACCCATTCCACGGCATCGGACGGGACAATGACGCCCTCCGAACTTGTAGACGCGGCAAAAAATGCGGGCCTGAAGGCCGTTGCCCTTACCGACCACGACACCGTGGCCGGGCTGGACGAGGCGCGCGAACGGGCCGCACAGACAGCCATGGAATTCATTCCCGGCTGCGAGCTGACCGTGAAGCTGGAAAAGCGCACCGTGGACATTCTTGGATATTGGATACCCAAGCAGCCCGAACAGTTGGTCAAAGCTCTGGGTTTTCTCAACGAGGAACGTCGCAAGCGCAACGAATACATTGTGGAACGGCTGCAAAAGCTGGGGATCGGGATCACCTACGACGACGTTCTTGCCCATGCCGACGGCACGGTGGGCCGCCCCCATATTGCGCGGGCGCTGCTGGAGGCGGGTGCGGTTTCCAGCATAACCGAGGCGTTTGGCAGGTTTTTGGGCACAAGCGGTGCGGCCTACGTGGCCAAGCAGGTCTTTTCTCCGGAAGAAGCCCTGGAATTGCTGACCCAGGTAAAGGCCACCCCCGTACTGGCCCATCCGGGCATCTACAAGTTCGACCTGAGCACCCTGCACCGTTTGCTCATCCGCCTCAAGGAGCATGGGCTGGCCGGGCTGGAGGTTCTTTATTCCGAACACTCGGCCAATCAGGTCTACGACTATTCCCGTCTGGCCGAGAAACTCGACCTGGTCATCACGGGCGGATCGGATTTTCACGGCACGGTCAAGCCGAACATTCATCTTGGAACGGGCAAGGACAACCTGGATATACCCTACAGCGTTCTGGAAGGGCTCAAAGCGCTTCGGGATAAGCAAGGCCTGTCCGTATAGTCCAGCTACGGGGAAAGCCGCTTACAGGGCTTTTACGCAGTTATTTGAAGATTGGTGGCGGAGAGGGTGTGAAAAACACTTGACTTCATCCCATACTGGCTTATTTTATAATCGTGCCCCAAAAAGGGCTTACGCAAAAGGTTCCAGTCGGCAACAACCCGTAACCCAACCTTATGCCCGCAGAAGCGGGCCGGTGAGAGTGGTTTCGAGTCGGCAAGTGAACAACGTAAACTAACCTCCGTGACCGCCCGGCAATCCAATGGGGATTTGTCGGGCGGTTTGTTATTTCCATCCCCCTGTTTCTCTTCCGCCGCTTTGTTCTGGACTTCCACCCGCCCCCCGCCGCATAATGTCGCGTTATGAAAAAGCTGTGTATTGTCCACGCCAACTGTCAGGGCGACCCTCTCATCAGTTATTTGCAAGCCTGTCCGGAATTCAAGCGCACCTACGAAGTGCGGCAGTTCGTCAACTACACCCGCCAGCCCGTGCCCGAAGTCTATCTGCGGCAGGCTTCCGTGTTTTTATATCAGCATCTTACCGACGATTGGGCCGATATTGCCAGCAGCAAACTGCTGCCCAAGCTTTCTTCACGCTGTGCCACCTTGTGCATTCCCAACATGTTCAGCAAGCATTGCTGGCCGTTTTGGTTTGGGCCGCCCGACTTTGTGTATGGTGACACGTTGTTGGACAGTCTTATTGAGCGGGGTCTGAACAAGAGCCAGATACTCTACCTGTATTGCGACAGTCCGCTTGTGCTGAAGCAGGATCTGGACTCCATCCTGGAGCAATCCATGGCCCGCGAAAAAGAAAAGGAAGCCTTTACTCCCATAAAATACCTGGACGAGGTGCAGAGCAATTTCCGGCACAAAAGGCTTTTTTACACCCCCAACCACCCGCACCGCATTTTGACGGACAAGGTGGGCGCGTATGTTTTGGACTTTTTGGGGCTGCCGCCGCTTACCCCGGAACAGCTCGCCGCCCAGCCTTTGCATTATGACGAATGCGAGCTGCCCATTCACCCGCGTATTGCCAAATACCTGGGGCTGGAATTCGTAGCCCCGGACGCGGTGTACAGGATCTACAAGAGGAAAAAGACGTTTGCCCAGTATGTGGAAAACTATGTGGACTGCAAGCTGCTGGGCGAGAGCGATTTTATTTCTTATCTGCTTTTACGCTGAGAAGCCCTTGGCCCGCCAGGGCGTTGAAAATCTCGTGCTGGCTGCGCCAAAGGCACATCCCAACCTTGATACACTTTATCGGCTTAAGAAAAGAGGATGCTGGATAGGGGAAGCCATGGTGTCCCTTCGTTCGTCAGCCTAGCTACTTTCTATGATTCTTTGCCAGAAACAGTGGGGGGACCTGATAAGGCCAGGTCCCCCCGGTTGTTTCCGGCACCTTCCCCTCCCCCTCCAGCCTCAAGGGGCCGCAGGTATCTGGCAAGAAGTCATTACCGCCTCTTTGTACCAAGTCAGGTGAGATAGCACCCTTGCGCCATAGGTTCGCACGCTGCATTGGCAGGTCTTCCGTTGTAGCACCGCCACGAAGCGTGGCGAAATGAAGGCCATTGATGATGTGAACTTAAAGGGCGCAGTGGATGCAGCTTTTTTGGCTGTCTGCGGAATTGAGGGATTCCAAAGACCCCCTTACCACATGGCCTTTGTTTCCTAAAATTTTGCCGGGCAAAATTTTAGGAAACATAACGCAGGTCCAGGAGCATCATGCTCCTGGCGGGGTGTGGGGCAGCGCCCCACTCTCTCCAACGTTTATCTCAGCTGTTGTCGTTTACGGGCTTTACGAGGATAACCACCCGCCTGTTGCGCGAGCGGTTTTCGGGGATGGGTTCGCCGGAGGAAGTAAGGTTGGGCACCACGGGCCGGGTATCGGCCAGGCCCATTACTTTGACCTTGTTCTTGGGCAGGCCGTCGTCGATGAGGCGGCGGGCAACGGCGCTGGCGCGGGCCGAGGAAAGTTCCCAGTTGGAGGGGAAGCGGGCCGAATGCATGGGCACGTCGTCGGTATGACCTTCCACGATATAGTCGTATTCCCCTGCATTCTGGACCAGGGGCGCGGCGATCTTGCGCATGACGCTGAGCGCACGCGGGGTAAGCTCGGCACTGC
Source organism: Desulfovibrio sp. 7SRBS1 (assembly GCF_049723905.1). NCBI lineage: Bacteria > Pseudomonadati > Thermodesulfobacteriota > Desulfovibrionia > Desulfovibrionales > Desulfovibrionaceae > Desulfovibrio > Desulfovibrio sp. 7SRBS1. The sequence goes on from NZ_JBJKFD010000001.1 coordinate 2,870,784, forward strand.
CCGAGAGGAAGAAAACCGCGCCCTTGAGTTCGATGGCCACGGCATCGGGCCGCATGGTCAGGCGCACGGTGTCGGAGTCCAGCTTGAGTTCGCGGGCCAGTTCCAGCTGCACCTCGAACAGATTGCGGGCCGGGGCCACGGACATGGTCAAACTGCTGGCTGTTGGCGGTGCCTGCTGTTCGGCTTTGCCGCCCATGGCATCGGACAGGGACTGGGCCACGGTGGAGTACTTGTGCTTATCGACTTCGGAGATTGCCAGGATAAGGACGAAAAAGCAGAGCAGCAGGGTCATCATGTCGGCCAGGGTGAGCGCCCAGCCTTCGTCCTCGTCGTGCTGCTTTTTTTTAAAGGGGAATAAATCGTTGTTCATGGCAACCGCCCACTCCCGGCACTTGGGCGTCGGGAGCTTTCGAGCATATGGTTATTTGGTGCGCTTCTGGATGGATGCCCACCGCCGCGGCGGCAGGTAGCCCTTGAGTTTGTCCAGAACGATGGGTGACGGGGTCTTGTCCTTGATGAACAGGATTCCGTCGCGGATGACCGACATCATAATGACGATCTGCTCGATGCGTTTTTCCACCTTGATGGCAATGGGCAGAAAAAACAGGTTGGCGAACAGTGCGCCGTACAGGGTCGTGGTCAGGGCAGTTGCCATGGCCGGTCCCAGTCGGGTCATGTCCGCACTCATGGCCTGCATCATGGCTATGAGACCGATAAGGGTACCGATGATGCCGAAGGCCGGAGCGAACTTGCTCATGGTGCGGTAGATACCTGCGGCCGAGGTTTCCTGCTCGTAGTACTGGTGAATGCGGTTATCGAGGATTTCCTTGATTTCGTCCTTGGAGTAGCCGTCGATGAGCATTTGCAGGCCGTTTCGCAAAAATTCGTTGTCTATGCCCTTGAGCATGCGTTCCAGATGGGGCTCGCCTTTTTTGGAAACCACGTCCGAAAGATAGACACATTCGGAGATATAGTTGCCCAGGGGCAGTTCCTCTGCGCCCAGAGCCATGAGAAAGACCTTGAGCATGCGCATGACTTCGCGCAGGGGATAGCAGATGAACGTGGCTGCAAGCGTGCCGCCCAGCACGATGGCAATGCCCGGCAGGTTGATGAAAACCATGACATTTTCGGTGGAAAAGTAGGTGGCGACGCACAGGATGCCGATACCGAAAATGAAGCCGAAAACAGTCCCTATGTTCATTTGCCCGCTCCCTTAATAGACCGGACAAGTGTGAACAGTTCATCCTGCACGTCCTCGGCCTCGGCGTCGTCCACAAATTCCTTGCCCTTGGCTTCTTTTTCCACAACCTGGGCAATCTTGCGCGAGAGGTTGGCCATGATCTTCTTTTTGGCGTCGTCCTCGGCCAGGGCCATGAGCACGCCGAGTTTGTAATAGCCCAGTTTTTCGAACACCTGCTTGAGGGTAGAGCTGTCCACGTAGACGATGTCGTCGATCTCTTCCAGCTCGTCCACGGACTTCTTTTTCTTTTTGACCTTCTTGAAGAAATCCGGGTCCTGGGCCTCGGCCCATTCCAGCCCCCGCTGCTTGTGCACAAAAAGCAGGGTTTCGGGCACCTCGCCGTGGCTCATTTTTTTGTAGAGCATCTCCGGCGTGGTCTCGACCTCTTCGGCAAATTCGAAGATATCCACATATTCCATTTCCGTGGTCAGGGAAAAGCTGGTCTTTTGCAGTTCCTTGTGCAGGTTGTTGGTCACTTCCTCGAACGTGGCTGGGTCGCGCAGGGTGATGTAGCGTTCGGGAAAAGCCGCTTTTTGGGATTTGAGATTGGTAATTTCTATGACTTTGAGATTGTGAAGCTTTTTAAGAATGGTATCGATTTCCAGCTGGCTGACCAGAATGATGCTTTTGATCTGTTTACAGACATGGGTGTAGCTCAGGCCCAGGTCGTAGTTCTGGATGCGCTGGCGCTCTTCCATGGGCATGCGCTGATGCAGAAGAAAATAGAGTTCAAGAAGCTGGCACACACTGAGAAAAGAACTTTCGTAGACCTGGTCGGGAATAAGCTGGGTGGTCTTTTCCAGCCGCCGGATAAGTGCCTTGGTGAGAAATTGGATGGTCTTGGGACATTGGTTGAGCAGGTTGTACAGCACCGGTTTGCTCAAAACCATGAGTTCGCAGAACTCGGCGGCCTCGGCATTGGCGGTTCGCCTGTTGCCCGCCAGGATGCCCATTTCACCGAAGATCTCTCCTTCTCCCAGACAGTCGAGGATGACCTTTTTCTGATTCATGGTCCGGAATATATTCACGGCGCCCTTACGGACCATGTAGGCCACGTTGCTTTCATGATCTTCCTTGAAGATCAGCTGGCCTTTATAAAAAGTTTTGATGTTTGGCGTTTGCGGCTTGATCATGTCGGACCCACTACCCCCGCGGATTAAGTAACTCTTTCCAACTTCACTTTGATAAGGGAAAAGCCCTTTCAAAGCAATGGTAGCAGGATTTCTTTTCAGAAATGTAACCCCGCAAATTGCCAGGTTTTCCAAAGACCCAACCCCGCATTTCCCTTGGAATGGCACAAGGGCTCTGCTATTGCTAGACGCACACCTGTCGGATTGAGTATCTCCCGTATGCAATTCGTCGAAAACGCGACACTGCTTTTTCGGCCAATGGCTGGATAATGGTGCACGACGAGCGCAGAGAAACAGCCGACAGGCAGGAACCGAACGTCCATCACTCCGAGTGGGGGGGAGAAGCTATGGAACGCCGCATCACAACGCAGGAAATCCGCCTTGCCGATGCTTCGGGCACTGTACGGGCAAAGCTGTACATCGGTCCGGAAGGCAGTCCCGTTGTGGACGCCTTTGACGCAACAGGCATGATGGTTTCGCGCACCGACCTGTGTGCCACGACGTCCGGTGGGCCTTGCGCTTTCACGCCCCCCTCCGGAAACGGCAAGGAAAACATCTTCGAATACCAGGACCGCATTGAAGAGCAGGTCCGAAAAGCCGGGCCCGGCCCCGTGATTTCGGGCCACAAGCTGTATTTGGACTTTCGGGAGAACGAAACCGAAGCCAGCGCCCGGTATCTCAACGAGGTGATTACCGTTTCCAGCGAAATCGTGGACGTGCAGATCCGCGAATACGGGGACATCTACGTGGGGCTCAAAGGAATTTCCAATTTCAACACGGAAGTGGTCTGCTACTTTACGCAGCGCCAGCGTGAGATGGTTTCCCAGCTCAGACCGGGCATGAAAATCCGCCTCAAGGGGAAATGCACCGAGTTCGTCAACAACAGGGTCAAACTCTGGGGATGCCTGCCCGCCGGTTGATGTACACCGCGCTCCGCACAGAGAGCCCCTGTCCGGCACCTGAATACGTGGGATATCTGGTCACACGGCTTGCTGCAACGCAGAAGACGGGTCGATAAGACTTGTAAAACAGAGCGGTTGCAGTCTATTGGCAAGCAGACCGGACGGACTCGGCTGCAGGAGTGCGCACAGCACGCGGGCACTCCTTTTTTCACATCGTGCAGACCGGCTCGGCTGAGCACAGCCCGAAACAGGGCTGCCTGAACCGTCGGAACCGAAAACAGCAAATTACCCAAACCATGGAGGGGAAAACAGCCATGCAGCATACCATCTCGGCGCTCGTGCATAACCGACCCGGTGTTTTGGCCGATATGGCGGACAAATTCAAAGGCCACGACGTCAACATCAGAAGCATCTCGGCCGGAGAGACCGAAAAACCGGAAATAACCCGCATCGTCATCAGCGTGGACGGACAAAGCGAAGACGTCAAAGCCATCCGCCAGGCCATGTCCACCATGGAAGTCGTCATCTCCGTGGACGACATGGACCGCCGCGACTTTGTAGACCGCGAACTGGCCCTGATAAAGGTTGCCATGGACCGCGAATCCACAACCCAGCTCATGCAGATTTTCGAGGTTTTCCGGGCCAACGTGGTGGGCATGGGAACAGAAACCATCACCGTGGAAATGACCGGCGACGAGGAACGGGTTGCCGCGTTTGTCCGCATGTTGGCGCCCTTTGGCATCAAAAGCATGTGCCGCACCGGCATGATCGCCCTCAAGCGGGGCGACGACTAGACGCTGTCGGAGCACTCTGTCCGACGCGTCCACAGATCTTTCCTAGACGCGGTCGGAACACTCCGCACGCCGCGTCCACAGATCTTTCCGGGAGGCTAAAAACAATGCTTACATCGCTTAACGGGCTTATTGAAGAAGTCCTACGCAGTGAGAAAACGCCCAGAGTGGCCGTGGCTCGCTGTGCAGACGCCTTTGTTCTGCAGGCGGCGCACGATGCCTGGGAAAAGCGCCTGGCCCAGCCCATACTCATTGGCGACATGGACAAGGCCGCTACCGTGGCCCAGGACCTGAACATAGACATCAGCGGCTTTGAAAGCCTGCACATAAACGACGACGTGGAGGCCGTGGCAACGGCAGTACGGTTGTACCGCGAGAAACAGGCCGACCTGATAATGAAGGGGCTGGTCTCCACCGCCACCCTGCTGAAGGCCGTGCTGAACAAGGAAACCGGCGTACCGCCCAAGGGCATACTCAGCCATGTCTGCGTGTTTGAAGCGCCACACGAAGACCGGCTCATCCTGCTGACCGACGCGGCCGTGAACATCAGCCCCAACCTGCAGCGCAAGGCCGATATTCTGCACAACGCCCTGAACGTGGCCCGGGCACTGGGCATCCAGCGTCCCAAGGCGGCCATCCTTGCGGCCACGGAAAAGGTCAACTACCCGGCCATGCCCGCCACTCTGGATGCCAGCCTGCTGGCCAAGATGGGCGCGGAAGGCGCTTTCGGCGAGGCCGACATTGCAGGCCCCATGGCCCTGGACGTGGCCCTCAACCCCCAGGCCGCAAAGACAAAAGGCATCAGCAATGCCGTGGCAGGACGGGCCGACATCATCTGTGCGCCGGACATCGAAGCAGGCAATGTGCTCTACAAAATGCTCGCCACCTTTGTACGCCCTGCCATGGGCGGCGTGGTGGTCGGCAGCTCCGTCCCTGTCGTGGTTCCTTCCCGCGGTGATACCGCAGCAACCAAACTCAACTCTTTGGCGTTAGCCGCATATCTCAGCAGGAGGAGTGCGTGAATCCCTGGCTTTTGACCATAAACCCCGGCTCAACAACCACCAAGGTGGCCCTTTTCCACGGCCGGGAAACTGTCTTTTCCCAAGAAATCTCCCACCCCAAAGAGGAACTTTCCCGTTTTCCCAGGGTGCTGGACCAAAAGGAATACCGCAAGGCCGCTGTGCTGCAGAGCATGGCAGACCACCCGCCCGTTCCCAAGACGCTCGACGCCGTTATTGGACGGGGCGGTCTGCTGCGCCCGCTTACGGGCGGCGTATACAAGGTGGACAGTGTGATGCTGGACGACCTGGCCGCAGCCCGCTACGGCGAGCACGCCTGCAACCTGGGCGGCATCATTGCCGATGAACTGGCTGAACAATTCGGCTGCTCCGCCTACATAGTGGACCCGGTGGTGACGGATGAACTGACTGATCTGGCCAAGTATACGGGCCTGCCCGGCATGAAGCGGCGCAGCGTATTCCATGCCCTGTCGCAACGGGCGGCTGCCCATTGGGCCGCGGAACAGGTGGGCAAACGGTACAGCCGGGGATGGTTTATCGTGGCGCATATGGGCGGCGGCATATCCATTGGCGCACACGCCTGCGGACGCATCGTGGACGTGACCAACGGACTGGACGGGGAAGGCCCCTTTACCCCGGAACGGACCGGGGCGCTCCCGCTGATTCCCGTGCTGGAAAAGATAGAGCGTGGCGAAGAAACCCTGCAGAGCATGAAGGACCTGATCCTTACCCAGGGCGGGCTTTTCGGCTACTCCGGGTCCAATGATCTGCGTGTTATCGAGGAACGAAGCCGCAAGGGCGATACTGACGCCACCATGCTGGTGCAGGCCCTGGCCTACCAGGTGGCAAGGGATATCGCAGCCATGGGACCGGCGCTCATGACCCAATTCGACGCGGAGATCGACGCCATTGTGCTTACGGGCGGGCTGGCCCGAAGCGATATGCTGACCGGGCTGATTCGGGAACGTATCCGCTTTCTGGGCCCGGTGTTCGTGGTCAAGGAAGTGGAAGAACTCCAGGCCATGGCCGACGGCGTCACCAGGGCGCTGACCGGTGAAGAGACTGTCCACAGCTATGCCGACGCTGCTTCTGCCGACTGATATTACCGATTGATATTGCTTCCACGCCGGACATCCGTACCGGCGTGGATTTTTTCACGTCCCAGTGCCCTCAATCCGGGGCCAGTTTCCCAATCCACCCCACGTGGTTGCCCGGCTCATCCCCCAGCCTGCCCTCAATGCATGGTGAACAGGCTGAAACAAAACGCCTCGCCCTCGAGGGTTTCAAATTTTCCGAAACAACGAAGAGCCACGCTTGAATATATATCTGATTGACCCAGGAGAATATCAGGCGGCTCAAAATGGGGGGAGAGCAAGGCGCAAGGCCTCTTCAAACGCGACGTGTACTCTTCTCGTACACGAGCGGATTGAAGAGAACGCGGCAACGAAGCTATCGCCCCATGCAACACTGAAATTTCTCAGGCGGCTCAAAACGATACGGAAGCAAGGCGTGAGAGAAATGCAAGGCCGACGCGTATTCTTCTCTGCGCGAGGATTTGAATTTCCCGAAACAACGGAGCAGCCACGCTTGAATATATATTTGATTGCCCCAGAGAATATCAGGCGGCTCAAAATGGGGGGAGAGCATGGCGCAAGGCCTCTTCAAACGCGACGTGTACTCTTCTTGTACACGAGCGGATTGAAGAGAACGCGGCAACGAAGCTATCGCCCCATGCAACACTGAAATTTCTCAGGCGGCTCAAAACGATACGGAAGCAAGGCGCGAGGGAAATTCAAGGCCGACGCCTATTCTTTTCTGCGCGAGGATTTGAATTTCTCGAAACAACGAAGCAGGCACGCTTGAATATATATTTGATTGCCCCAGGAGAATATCAGGCGGCTCAAAATGGGGTGAGAGCAAGGCGCAAGGCCTCTTCAAACGCGACGTGTACTCCTTCTCGTACACGAGCGGCTTGAAGAGAACGCAGCAACGTGGCCTATCGCGCCATATAACACTGAAATTTCTCAGGCGGCTCAAAACGATACGGAAGCAAGGCGTGAGGGAAATTCAAGGCCGACGCGTATTCTTTTATACGCGAGGATTTGAATTTCTCGAAACAACGCCGCTAACGTGTCGTTTTCAGCCGCCTGAAAAAAAATGCCCCGCAAGGGGATGCGGGGCACGGGGGATGGGATGGAGAACCAGGTTCGCTTTGGAGTGCGTTCCTAGAAATTTTATGCAAGAGCTATATCAAAACGGGGCTTTCACCCGGTTCCGTTTCGGTTTTTTGTATGGCGCTGCCTAGAGGGAAGCTGCCATCGAGTAACGAGCTGCGTTGAACACACCGGCACGCTTCATATTGGGCGCAGCGGAGGTTGCTTCGGTGGCCGAAAGCAGATGGGCCAAAGCCGCGGGCGTGCAGACGTCTTCTTCCATGGCAAAGAGGATCTTGGCGTTTACGGCGAAAGCCTTGATGGTGCTCATTGCCTGCAGGGAACACTTGCCACGCTGGGGCATGTAGATGACGGCATCCATGTACTCAACGGTCATGTTCAGGGCATGGTTGCAGTTTTCGGCGAAGTGCGCCTTGCCGCCCAGGGCAGAAACAGCCGTAGCAATGGATTCGCGGATATTGATATCTGCGGCTACTACAAGAATATTATCGTACTGCGTATTATTCATGGTCGTCTCCGTTTTTGGCGGGCCAGTGCCTCGCGCTTTGTTTTCTCTTAGGCATAACCCGTGCCAAAAAGCTCGAAAGACTGTTTTTCTCTAAAAAACAATTTTAACACCTTGTTTTTCATGTTTTTTAAAAAAATTATTGTAATTTTTTACGAACTCGCAGGAGATCTTGGGGGGACTTTTTTCCAGATCGACCACCTCATTTTGATCTGGTTCCTCAAAATGAGACAGCCGGGACGACCATGTTGATCATTTCGATCAACATGCGTTCGGCTCAAACCCCTTTTTCACTGCTTGGCCCGGAAAAGGAGCAGCAAAGGGTGTGAACACTCCTGCGAAACAAGGGAGTTCGGACCATTTCCTCCCTGTCCTTCGCCTTCCAACAGGCGTTTGGAGGGGGTAAAACGCCCATCGTCTCTGAATCGCCGCAAGGGAACAAACTTCTTTAATGGATTGATTACCGGATGAGGCCTTCAATGGCACAGGCGGCTGAAAACAATGCGGAAGCAAGGCGTGAGGGAAATTCAAGGCTGACAACTTCGGCCTGTTCCCCTTAAGGAAATTCAATTTTCAAGACCACGCTCCGCAGGCGGCCCAAAATGGAGGAAGAGCAAGGCGTGAACCTCTTCCAGGTTCCGAAGTGTATTCTTTATATACACGAGGGTTCTGGAAGGGGGGAAACAACGCCGCTATCGCGCCTTTTCCCTACTCAAAGCAGGCGGCTCAAAATGGGGGGAGAGCAAGGCGTGAGCCTCTTCCAGGTTTCGAAGTGTATTCTTATATATACACGAGGGTTCTGGAAGAGGTGAAACAACGCCGCTATCGCCCCATTTTCAGCCGCCTGCCCCCCTAAAGAATGTGAATTGAAGCAAGATTCGCATTCTGCCAGTCCGGCTCAAAGGTGAAATCCCCCAGCCTGACCACGGGCTTCACGCCGGTGAGCGAGTTGACGCGGTACATGTGGCGGAAGGAGTCCAGACTGCGCAGAGGAATGGTTTCCTCGCGCACCGGAAGCACCTGCATTGCCCGGCTTAGAGATATGGCCTGGAGCGATGGGCCGTGAGGCGGGCTGTAAAAGGCACTGCCGTCGTAGAAGATGAGTGAGGCATCCGGCGTTTCCAGAATGTTGCCGAGCGGGTCGAGCAGCACGGACTCGTCGCACCCCTGGCGCACGGCATATTGGTCTGCCAGGACAAAATGCAGATGGCTGAGCGAACGATGCTGGCTTAGATAACTGACATGAACCCTGGGATAGACGGCCAGGGCGTATTCCTTTTTCGGCTGCGGCTCGTAGGCTTCCACAACCAGCAGCGGCTCGATCTTCTGGTTGAAATCCATCACCGGGTAGACCACGTCGATGCGGGCCTGCCCTTTTTCCAGATGGTTTTTGGCCAACAGGGCCATGGCCTTGTCCTCGACCGGAATTTTACGATAGTCCAGGCTGAAGGTATCCATGGAGGCGTACAGTCGGTCCATGTGAGGGTCCAGACTGCTGATGCTGCGCCCATTGTAGAGCATGGTTTCGAAAAAACCCGCCCCCTGTCGCAGACATGGCGCTTTGATTCCCAGCTGCATGGGTTGCAACCTGTCTTCTCTGAATTCGTTCTTGAAGAAGTAGATCATGCGCAACCTCCCGGCATACCACCATGAGTTGGCGGACAGCATATGCAGTCCGCGGGATCAAAAATACCTCTATCAGCTCTCTGCCACGGGTCTCCAAAAAATCTTTTCCGCCATTTTGGGGCCTATCATTGCCGTCACCCGCACCAGCAGCGCCACAGCCAGCAGTGCAAAGACAAGCCGCCCCCAGAACAGGCCGGAAAATGCTCCGCCAATAAGCATAAGCAGAAACGTGTCTTCAAAAAGCGAGTGGCACAGCCCCATAAGTGAAAGGCTGAAAAAGACGTCGCTTTCAGAAACATTGCCGGACCGCGCCTCGTGGATGATAAGCCCGCCGCCGTACGAGAGCCCCATGGTAAGCCCGATGATGGTAATGGACGTCGCCTTGGGGCCAATTCCAATGAACTTAAGCAGCGGACTGAGCATTCTGTTCATAAAATCAATGAGATGGATTGCGTCCAGCAAACGCATAAAAGACACCAGCCCGTTAATGACCAGGAATATCCACACGAGGTTTTTCAGCTCGCCCAAAGCCCACATTACAATGGAGGGATCGGTGGTGGAAGAAGGTGACCAGAGCATTGCCGCAGGTCCCTGGTGGGTTCCCGTGAGTGTATAAATGCGCTCCAGGCAAAAACCGAGGACCAACCCGCCGATAACGCGCAGAAAAACCTGGAACCACATGCGCGGGCCGGATTCCCCCACGATCTTGATTTCAATGGGCAGGGCATGGGCCACCAGAAGTATGACTCCCAGCACCGTGGCCTGGGCAACGGTGAGCGGATGATCCCCCACCAGAGAGGCCAGTACGATGATGCCGCTGTAAATGTTGCTCACCAGGGCCGTAGCCCATACCAGTCCCATTTCCTTGGGCAGCCCCACCAAGGTCATAAGAGGAGCCAGAGGCAGGGAAAGATATTCTACAACCCCAAGTTCCTTTATTATTTTCACGATCACGATGATGGGGACCATGATTTTGAACAGGGTAAACGAGATGGAGGCGGATTCTTTGGGGATAGCCCATAACGTGGCGAGCAGCTTGTTCATTGAAGAAATTTGTCCAGCATAAGGTTAATGTCGTCAATTCGCTTCAGGCCCGTTACCCATTGCGAATCATAGGCATTTTCCCCGGCATGGGCACCCAGCAGCATACCGACGGCCATGTTTCTGGCTGCGCCGTCGCCTCCGGCCATGATGCTTTGCACAATGGCCTCGGCCGGCTGTTTCCGGTATTTGGCTACCAAATGGATCACCCCGGGGAAACCGCCATCAAGATGGCAGCTTTGTCCGAAACCGGCAATAGCCAAAACACTGTCCTGGCTCACAGACTCCAACCCCTTCCGGGTCCATTCGGCAAAAGGCACGCTCCAGGACTGCCCGGCCACTTCGTGCAAGGCGTCCACAGGGTCCGCGCCCCCGAGAATACGCACTGTTGTCCGCACCAGAAATTCCGCGGCTTCGGGCACTCCCCTGCCCTTGTGCATCATGGCCGTCTGCTGTCATGCGAACTCAGCCAGCGTCTCCTCGCCCTTCTCCCGCCCAAACTGCCCGAACAGACCGGGCAGCAGTACCAAAAGCGGCGCAAGCCGCGATGCCCCGGCCAGATCGGTAGACAGAGAGCCAGAATCCTCCGGCCCCCATCCGGACGCCAGATTCACCAGCGTGCCCCTGGTGGCGTTGTCCATATATCCGTTGTAGCTTGCGAAAAGGCGTTTCCAGCGCTTGCAGAAATCTTCGAGGTTGAAGCCGCCGCTCTCGGCAAGAGATTCAAAAAGCGTCACGGACTGGTCACCGTAATGTGTGAACTCTCCGGCCTTTTTCGGGTAATGGTAACCGCCTTGCGGCGCATCCAGCAGCTTATCGACCCTGTTGAACCGCTGCACCAGCTCCGAGGTGTCGTAAATCCAATGGGGCGCCATGGCCAGGGCGTCACCGGCAAACGAAGCAAGAACCGCATGGCGAATTTTCGTATCCATAAAGGACCTCCGGCCACAACCATGGCCTGTGGACTGTTTATAATGGTTTATGAATACATCCTACAAGGAAAAGACCTTTTTCGGCAATGGGAGACACTATACTTTGCATATTTTACATACAAACCCGCCAGCTTTGGTTTGGAAAACCAAGGTCGGCCATACTCTGAAAGGCGTATGGGGTTCCTGTGCCCGCAACATCCCCACAGGCCTTATGGATGACGTTCCAGGTGACCACCAGAGCAAAGCACCAGAGAGATTCATCTGAAACACTCTCGTGTTGTCACAAATATTAAAAACAATTAAGAGTACACGGGTCCTAGCAGGCGGGCAGCCAGTTTCTGACCGGATACTATCGCATTACAGGAAGGCTTTATGGATTTTTCCAGTCTGATGGATCGGGTAACAAGCGCGTATCATGCCGTATCCAACGACGTCATGAGCACGCATATAAGCACCAAAGATCTTATGATCTTTTCGGCGTGGTTTGTCGGGCTGGTCGTCTTTCTCGTTTTTCTTTATGTCAACAGACATCGCATCCGCTACAATATTGTCCTCTTTTTCAAAAGCCTTACAGAAGGCGGCATGCGCCGCAATATTCTCTTGCTTCTCATAAAAAAGAAATATCAAGTGGATTTATATCTGGAAGATGGAGACCAGAAATACATCTTGTGCAAAACAAAAATAGTCGGCTTGTCCGGCAATACGCTCAAGATGAAGGTCTTGCGCAACATTGCACTCCATTCCAGGCACAAGGGGCAAAAAATACTCTGCTTCCACAGGCCCGTCATATTTCTCTACTGGATATTCAACAGCTTTTACACATACCCCACACAAATAGATCTGCATTCCAACCCTTCCAAAATGCGTCTGGCCCTGAAGATGCCGCTCAAAGTGGATACGGAAACACGTCGCGTCCATGCCCGCGTGCGCATTAAAAACCAGGATCTGATCCGGGTGCGCGCCTGGGTGCGCTGGTCCGACATGGGCGCGGGCAACAATTTCAGATTCATGCAGCCCCACTTTCAGATAGGCATCCAGGGCAAGGGCAAAACGCGCTCTTCCGGCCGGGTGGACAACATCTCCGTGGGGGGCATTCGGGTTGCCACCCATGTGGACAGCATGGAAAGACGCCCCGGGGAAAACGACGACGTCTGCCTGGAGGTCTACATCTTCGACCGCATCAACCGCATGTACAAGCCCTTTCTGATGCGCAGCCGGGTACGCAGCCTGAGTCTGGACAAGAGAGGGGTTCTGCATATGGGATTTCAGTTCGTCGCCCTGGGCTCTACGGACTCGGTCAACCGCATGTTGAAATGGGAACCCTTTGAAATGCTGGACGGATGCGAGGCTATCGGCGAAGCGCTGGCACACATGGCCCCGCCCGCACCCACCAGAAAAAAACGATAACCGCCCCAAGGGCGTAGACGCACAGGGCGGATCAATAAAAAACACCCGGATGGCAATGCAAATCCGGGTGTTTTTTATTGTTCCGAAATCTGTTTCGGCGCGAAAAGCACTCAGGAAGTCTCTGGAGCCGTCAGTTCGGAAACAGCCTGCAGCAACTGGCTTTTGGCAAAAGGCTTGGACAGAATGCAGTCTGCGCCCAACGCTTTGGCATAGCTGAGATATTCTTTTCCCGCCGCCATTTTTCCGCCTCCGGAAATGGCCATGATGCAGGCATTTTTATTCTGTTCCCGCAATTCCAGAATGGTTTCTATGCCGTCCTTGCGGGGCATGAAAATATCAACGATGACCAGATCAAAATGTTCCATGCTGAAAACGTCGATCCCCTCCCGCCCGTCGTGGGCAATGGTGACATCATGCCCTACCTTTTCCAGGTAATGACGCACCAACTCGCAGATGGAGGGATCATCATCTATAACGAGAATCTTGCTCATGTACCCCAGCCTGCCTCTCTTGTGTTACCTGGATGTCTGTGAAAACGGGCCAATGTTGAATATTAGGGGCGATTCGGGCTCTTGGCAAGCAGAGCATCCACTTCCGGTGGATTCCTGTATCAAATATAATCGAAAATATTCTGTCTATTATTTTTACCCTTGCCGTGCCCGGTTTCTCTCTGCTTTCGTGGATCCGATCCATGCAATCGGGACGTCCATCGCGTCGCCTTTATTGATTTCCTCCCCACAAAACGGCATATTGTACTGTAACCAGCTGGCAGACCATGCTCCCCCTGTAACGTGCGGTGCGTCCTGTCGTATTTATTTTCCAACGCAACGACACTCCACCAGACCGCCCCGGCACACCAAAACCGGTTCCATCTCATGCTCCCGCACGCAACCATCCATGTTGCCTCCCGATTTTAGTTGCCAACCATAAAAAGGTATGGTCTTGAGAATATTGAGGTGTCCCAGCTGTCCAGCCTCTTTTTTCCCGCGCCACATGGGGCTTTGCCGGGGGATGGCCAGAAAATAGCACTTTTTGCTTTCCAAAGGGACGGTTTTTCGATTATGAACAACCTGAAAACAAAATCGAACTTTTTTTTTCGATTGTGAACACAAAAATATAATTCTGTCTTTCCCATTCGGGCTTCCTCCCCCCGGATAGCGTGGATGGCGGGCCCGGAAGGTGGCGGAAACCATATTTTCCACAACAAATTAACCTGCAGGGCTTTACAATATACCCAAGTCTTGCAGTATACTCGTAACTTGATTGGCGAAAAAGTCTGTAACATATGACGGCACGATCCATTATTCCTTCTGCCGCCCATGTGTAGGAAGAGAACCAGAAATTTCGATCGAGGACCCTTTTCAGGGAACCTTTCGCCGGCCCTTGCCGGCATCAACACAGAACAAGGCAGGTTTATGTCATGAGCAATCAAAGACTCTACAAAACCATTTATCACCTGGCAAAAGTGATCAACTCCAGCCTGGAACCCGGTACGGTTCTCAACGGCATTGTTGAACAGGTTAGCCAGGCAATGGAAGCCAAGGGCTGCTTTATCCGTCTGCTGGACAACACCGGGCAGAATCTGCAGGCCAGTGCCTACTACGGCCTGAGCGAACGCTACGCCCAGAAAGGCCCTGTTCAGGTAGCCAACAGCCGCCTGGACCAGGAAGTTCTCAAGGGTGAAACCGTCACCATTTCCGACGTAACCAAGGACTCCCGCTTCCAGTATCCTTCCGAGGCTGCAGAAGAAGGTCTTGTTTCCCTGGTTGTTGTCCCCCTTACCTCGGGCAGCGACAAGGTGGTCGGCGTACTGCGCGTCTACTCCGCCTCTCCCCGCGAATTTTCCAACGAGGAAGTCGACTTCCTCAACTGCATTGCCAACCTGTCGGGCATGGCACTTGAAAATGCCCGCATGTTTCAGGCGCTCAAGCGCGCCAGCGACCTGGCCAAAGAGTTCCATTACAGAACTTTCGAGGACTAGGCCGTCCCCGGCGTTTATTGTTTCCGTGCGCCCGTCGCACGTTGCGCCAGTCTTTAAAATTAGGGACGCTGCCGCGTCCGGAGGATTACAATGAGCAAGACACGCGTAGGCATCAACGGTTTCGGCCGCATTGGCCGCCAGGTGCTGAAAACCATATGGCAGTACCATCGCGATACTATTGAAGTCGTAGCCATCAATGACCTCTTCGACATAGAAACAAACGCACATCTGCTGCGCCGTGACACCAACTACGGCACCTTTGCCCCGGAAATCCGCGTGGAAGGCGATACCTTCCATGTGGGCGACGACTTCACCGTCAAAAACTTTGCAGAACGCGATCCCAGCATGATTCCCTGGGGAAGCCTGGATGTGGACGTTGTTGTTGAATCCACCGGTATTTTCCGTACCGGTCCCAAGGCCGCCCTGCACATGGAAGCAGGCGCCAAGCGCGTCATCATTTCCGCACCGGCCAAGGAAGAAGACATCACGGTCGTCATGGGTGTAAACCACACGGATTACGACCCGGAAAAGCACTTCATCCTGTCCAACGCCTCCTGCACCACCAACTGCCTGGCCCCTGTGGTCAAGGTGCTGCACGAAGCCTACGGCATCAGCAAAGGCGTGATGACCACGATCCACTCCTACACCAACGACCAGCGCATCCTGGACCTCCCCCACAAGGACCTGCGCCGGGCACGCGCCGCCGCCTGCAACATGATTCCCACCTCCACGGGTGCCGCCAAGGCCGTTGCCCTGGTCATCCCCGAGATGAAGGGCCGTTTTGAAGGCTACTCCGTGCGCGTTCCCACACCCACGGTCTCTCTGGTCGACTTTGTGGCCGTTCTGGAAAAGGACACCACCACGGAAGACCTCAAGGCCCGCCTGAAGGCCGCGGCCGAAGGCGAACTCAAGGGCATCATGGGCTATTCCGAAATACCGCTGGTTTCGTCCGACTTTATCGGCGATCCCCGCTCCAGCATCGTGGAAGCCGACTTCACGGTTGTGCAGTCCGGCAACCTTGCCAAGGTCTACTCCTGGTACGACAACGAATGGGGTTACTCCACCCGCGTGGGCGATCTCATCCAGTACATGGCGGAACTGGGCATTTAACAAATACCCATCACGCCAGCTTGGCGACCGGACAGCCGGAAGCCTCTAAGCCAAATAAAAAAGACCGGATGGAGAACACTCTCCGCCCGGTCTTTTTTATTTTGAAAAGAATCGGCCAATATCAGTCGTCGCCCGAGTCGCCGGAGTCTCCCGAATCATCCCCCAGCCCGTCCCTTTGGGATTCCCTGTCATCACCATGCATGGTGTCGCCATACATGTAGGGCGAGTGCATATAGCCGGGCATTGCGCTGTGTTGCCTCGCCCCCCTGCCCACACGAAAGCCCACCCGCCACAGCCATACCAGGCCGACAATGACGAGTACCCCGCCGCCGATCAGTCCGCCTTCCAGGTTGTTGTCTTTCATGCCCATCATGGCGACCAGCCCGCCGAAAAGAATGACCGGCACCCCAATGACCACGCCGAAGAACCTGCGCAGCAATGATGTTTTGGGTCGCGGCCTATGT
This sequence comes from Desulfovibrio sp. 7SRBS1, assembly GCF_049723905.1. Lineage (NCBI taxonomy): Bacteria > Pseudomonadati > Thermodesulfobacteriota > Desulfovibrionia > Desulfovibrionales > Desulfovibrionaceae > Desulfovibrio > Desulfovibrio sp. 7SRBS1. Next base: position 2,887,106 of record NZ_JBJKFD010000001.1, read on the forward strand.
AATGTTTCGCTCTCCCTGGCAACGCTGGCGGGAGGGAGTGACGTTTCGCCCCGCAGCAGGGAGCAGGCATCGTCATACCCGATAACCCGCCCGGCTTCCGGGCAAAAGAAATTGCGCCCGGCAGGCGTAAAATGCAGCAGGTCTCTGCCCACGGAAACAATGATGGTTGGCGGGCAAAAGCCCTGGAGTATCTGTTCGGGAAATTCCACATCCACAACGTGCTTGAGCGCGTTTTCCACGTCACTCTGGCTCATCTCTCCCCGATTCACGATTTCACATTCCCCGGTGGCGTGTCTCCAGTCCAGACTCAGGCCCTTGGTTTCAACAGAGTGGAAATACTGCATGGCCATCCCCCTGATTCGCTAAGGAATACAAAACGACCGTGGTGCCGACGTCTTCGAGTGGCATCCAGAGTACGTCTTTTTATGGAAAATGGACAGAAGAGAAAGTTTTCAGGGAACTTTCAGGAGACTTTTCAGGAGACTTTTCAGGAAACTGGGAACTCTTCTTCCATGGAAGCTTCGTTCTCCATGAAATTCCTGAATTGTTCCACTGCGGCTTCGGCCTTGCCCGGCCTGTCAAAGTGGGCAATGTGCAGCAGGGCGTCGCCCTTGTAGATGGAGGGAAGGGTCTGTCTGCCGATGATCACGCCGTGGGCCTCTGCCAGCACCGGCGTTTCTTCCAGGGAAAAAGGATCGCAGACCTGCCCCAGCAGCTGATCCGGTCGCACCCGCTCGCCCAGCTTTACCGCGCAATTGAACAACCCGCTGGCCGGAGCGCGGCACCAGGAGGATTCGTGCGAAACATAAAGCTCCTCGTCCCGCTTTTTACGACGCGAGACGGTAATCATGCCCAGATATTCCATAACCGCCACCACGCCCCGCAGCCCGGCATTGATGACCATGCGATCAAAACGCAGGGCCTCGCCGCCTTCGTAGAGCAGCACGCTCAGCCCCCGCTCCGTGGCCGCCTTGCGCAGGGAACCGTCCACCCCAGGAGAATCGATGGCCACCGGAGCACGAAAGGCCCGGGCCATGCCCAGGCAGACCTCGTCTTCCATGGCCCCGCGCACATGGGGCAGGTTGGCGCGGTGGTTCGAGCCGCAGTGCAGGTCCACGCCGTGGGTGCACTGGCTGACCACCTGCTCCATAAAGACGTTGGCCAGCCGCGAGGCCAGGGACCCCTTTTCCGAGCCGGGAAAGACGCGGTTGAGGTCACGCCTGTCCGGCAGGTAGCGGGAGTTGGTCATAAACCCGTAGATGTTCACCACGGGTACGGCAAACAGGGTGCCGCGCAAATTGCGCAGCCGCTTGAGACGGACAAGCCGACGCACGATTTCCACGCCGGCGATTTCGTCACCGTGCACGGCACCGGAGACGAACAGCTTCGGCCCCGGTTTTTTGCCATGAAAGACATGAACCGGCATGGCTGCGCCGCTCGGAACAAAAAGCTCCGGCACAGGCAGCATGACCGTGGTCCTGCTGCCCGCCGGAATTTCAGCATCGGCGAGACGTATGGGGGGCTGCCCCGCCTGACGGGCCATCTCAGCCCTTGCCCTTGGTCCGGGTGCTTTTGGACCGGGCCTGTTTTTCCATGAACATGATGATGCGCTCGGCCAGGTTCTTGCCCGTGGCCTTTTCAATGCCTTCCAACCCGGGCGAGGAGTTGACCTCCATGACCACCGGGCCGTGGTTTGTCCGCAAAAGGTCCACGCCGCAGACGTTCAGCCCCATGATTTTGGCTGCGCGGGTTGCGGTGGAGCGTTCTTCCGGCGTGATCTTGGCGACTCTGGCCGATCCGCCCCGGTGCAGATTGGAACGGAACTCCCCTTCCTCTGCCCTGCGCTCCATGGCGGCCATCACTTTGCCGTCAATGACAAAGCAGCGGATATCGCGGCCTTTGGCTTCCTTGATGTACTCCTGGACCAGGATGTTGGCCTTCAGCCCCTGGAACGCCTCGATAACGCTCTGGGCCGCCTGACGGTTTTCCGCCAGGACCACGCCTATCCCCTGTGTGCCCTGCACCAGTTTGACGACCAGGGGCGCGCCCCCGACCATCTCGATGAGGTCCTCTGTAAATTTCGTGGAGTTGGCAAAACCCGTAACAGGCAGGCCAATGCCTTTGCGCGCCAACAACTGCAGACTGCGCAGCTTGTCTCTGGAGCGTGTAATGGCCACCGACTCGTTGAGGCTGTAGGTCCCCATCATCTCGAACTGACGCACGACCGCAGTGCCGAAAAACGTTATGGACGGCCCGATGCGGGGAATGATTGCATCCACATCGTCGAGTTTTTCGCCTTTGTAGTGGATGGTCGGGTTGTGCGAGGTGATGTTCATATAGCAGCGCAGGGGGTTGATGACCAACACCTCGTGTCCCCTTGCTTTGGCTGCCTCGAAAAGGGCTGTAGTGGAATACAGCGACTTTTTCCGCGAAAGAATGGCTATTTTCATTTTTCCTCTTCAACAGAATACAGTGGCAAGGCAGCGACCCGTCCCGCCTGATAGGACAGCTGGGGATCGACAATGAGGTTGCCGTTCATGGAGCTGCGTCCGATAAGCATGCGGAACTTCATCTGGTCGCGGTTTGCCAGGGTCAATTCAATGGGCCAGGTACGCCCTCCCATACTCATTCTTGTGGAGATGACATAGCGCTTATGGCTTACTCCACCGGAATTCTTCACCCTGCGGCTTTCCAAAAGCCGCGCTTCGCAGAGCACGGAAATATCGTCGCGCCCCTGCAGCGGATGGATGGCAAAACGCACAAACCGCTGCCCATTTTTTTCAAAAGGGTCAATATCAAATGCGTGTATTGCCGAAGTTCTGGCGCCGGTATCTATTTTCACCTTCACAGCGGGGATGTTCAGATCGGGCAAAGACGCCCACTCGCGCCATCCGATCAACATTTTGGGCAAGGTACGTACTGCCATTGCGTTTCCTTGGTATGAAAGAGAGGCTGCAAAGCCTATTGCTTGGCCCAAGGTTCGCCGATGGCGCATTCCTCACCGCCCAGATCCACATCGATAATCTTGCGCGGACGCATGCCTATGTGGTTCTGGTATCCGGCCCGGCGCACCCTGATGCGCCCGACCTTCTGATGCAGATGTTCCAGAGCGCTGCGGATTTCGTCCTGCGCGTGGTTGGTAAGAGCCAGCCCGGTCTTGCCGATGTCGTCCACGAAGACGCGGCGCGGTTCCTGGTCGTCCACTCCAATGTCTACAAGCGAGGCAAAATATTTTTCCAGCGGAGCCAGGACGTTCTCGATAAGATCGGCCAAGTCTTCCACGTAATAATCTTTGTCCATTTTTTTCCTCCAATGACGTTACTTGCGGATTATGTCTCCCACAAACAGGTCTGGCAAGTATTTACCTCTTCCGTGCCGTTCTCGCGGCAGATTTACTGCCGGTTCGGGGCCTTCCGCCCAGCCGTTGCGCCCTCTGTAACAACCGATTGATTCAGATTCGTTGCCCTGATAGTCGTAGCCGAAAAGAAATACGAACAGGCGTTCCAAATACAGCGACCTATACAAAGGAGTTGCACGATGAATGAATGCCGCCTTGAACACGATTGCATCGGAGAACGGGAAGTACCCGATGTTCACTACTATGGTGTACAGACACTGCGCGCGGTAGAGAACTATCCCATAAGCCGTATCTCCATCAGCCATTATCCGCGACTCATCGACTCACTCGCCTATATAAAAATGGCCGCAGCATACGCCAACAACAAGCTCGGCCTGCTCGACGACAACAAGGCCCGGCATATTTCCCTGGCCTGCGAAGATATTCTGGAAGGCAAGCTCTACGACCAGTTTGTTGTGGACGTCATCCAGGGCGGCGCAGGCACCTCCACCAATATGAATGCCAACGAGGTGATTGCCAACCGAGGTCTGGAAATCATGGGCCACAAGCGCGGCCAGTATGAATTTCTGCACCCCAACAGCGACGTGAACATGTCGCAGTCCACCAACGACGTGTACCCCACGGCCGTACGCATCACGCTCATCACAAAAATCCGTCTGCTCATCGAGGCCATGGGCACGCTCAAGGCCTCTTTTGAACGCAAGGCCGAGGAATTCGCCCCTATCATCAAGATGGGGCGTACCCAGCTGCAGGACGCCGTGCCCATGAGCCTGGGCCAGGAATTTGCAGCCTACGCCGTGATGATAGGCGAAGACATGCAGCGGCTGGACGAGGCCAAGGACCTGGTGCGCGAGATCAACATGGGGGCAACGGCCATCGGCACCGGCCTGAATGCCCACCCGGACTACGCCGATGTTGTGACGAAAAAACTGTCCGACCTCATCGGCATAGAGCTGATAAAGGCCCACGACTTGGTGGAAGCAACGCAGGACACGGGCGCGTACGTGCAGCTTTCCGGCGTGCTCAAGCGCGTGGCGGTAAAGGCCTCCAAAATATGCAACGACCTGCGCCTCATGTCGTCCGGTCCGCGCTGCGGCCTCAACGAAATCAACCTTCCGCCCAGGGCTCCCGGCTCGTCCATCATGCCGGGCAAGGTCAACCCGGTTATTCCCGAAGTCGTCAACCAGACCTGCTTTTACGTGGTGGGCGCGGACATGACCGTAACCATGGCCTGCGAAGCCGGACAGCTGGAACTGAACGTGATGGAGCCAGTTATTGCGCACAGTCTGTTCAGCTCGCTCATGTACCTGCACAATGCCTTCCTTACCCTGGCGCACAGCTGCGTGGACGGCATTACCGCCAACGAGGAAGTCTGCCGGGGCTACGTGCGCAACAGCATAGGGCTGGTTACGGCGCTGAACCCCTACATTGGCTATGAAAAGTCCACGGAAGTGGCGCACGAGGCCATGCGGACGAACGCGTCGGTATACGACATTGTTTTGGAAAAGGGATATTTAACCAAAGACGATCTGGACGATATCCTCTCGCCGGAGAACATGCTTAGGCCCCGGTATTTTCACGAAAAAAAATAGCGGCACAGCGCGCGGAAGAAAAAGAGGGAGCCCAAAGGCTCGTGAGGATTCCCCCCTCCCCCAAACAACTTTCCGCCCGCAGTAGGCCAATATGCCCACGGAACGCAAAAATGCCCGCGGAGCGCAATTATGCCCGCGGAGCGCAAATAAGCCCGAACGACAGCCGTTGTCCGGGCTTTTTTACTTTATGCAGCAGTCCACGCGATACGAAACATGGGTGGGCATAGCCCGCCACAGGCTGCTGACAAAGGCACGATCTGGAATTCTGAAAATTCTGGAAATTTCCGAAGCAGCGTAAGCGCCCTTGAAAACCCGGTTTCCAAGGGGCGGTCTTCACACTAGATAATGTCCAGCACGGAACCCGGCTCGTTGTTGTTGCGGGTAAAGCGCACACGGGCGGTGCTCAGCTCGCGCTCCACATCCACGCCCCACCTGTCCGAGGTCGCCAGGGCATTGATGATCTGGGGCAGTTTGTTTTCCTGCACCAGAAATTCCACCACATCCACGTCCGCCTGTCGCAAAAGCTCTTCCATCTCGGGAATCATGCCGCACGACTTTTCCCGGTAATCATACACACGCGGCTTGGTCATTCTCAGCTCCTTTTGCTCTTTTTTTCAGTTTCCGGCCTTACAACGTCGTTCCCTTCCGGGCAAGAATGTTTTTTCTCCTTTTTTTCAAAACTAGTCGATTTTGCAGTTTTGATGTCTTTCCAATGATCATATCGATTACATTTTCACTCTTATTCTTTTCGAATTAAATTTAAGATTAACATCGGAATCGTAATTCATTTAGAATACGTTATTCTCAAGCAATGCCCTTCAGTACCGTCAAAAGAAAATCAAAAAAGCAAATTTTTTTTCTTAACACAGTAGTTCGACTTACTTTTTATATATTTTATTCGTCTCTTTTTAATTTTTTTTTATAATCATTATAAACGTTATTTTGATTTAATTTTATACCAGAAAAAGATTACTTCACCTTGGTACAGGTTACCAAAACATATGGTTCCTTGGTTTTAAATAGAGCCTTTTTATCCTTAGATTTCATACAAAGAGAAATCTTCCACACAAACCTGCCCAGAATGGAGGAAGGAAGGCCAGGGAGGACACGCCTTTTTTGATTTATCGTTGACAGAAAAACTACGATATGTAATTCATTAAACCCATCTGGAGGATGACAATGAGTCGAAAAGTAAAATCCGTTCGCGTCCCCGAAGAGTTCTCATTTCTCGATCTCTCCGGCATGATCCGCGAATGTGAACGATATATGCGCGATCTCGAGTCCGCTACGATGCTCAGAGGCCAAGGCAACAAAGAAGCTGCCGAGGCACTCATAAAAACGCGTCAGATGGACCTGGGAAGAAAGATAGGAAAGAAAGTTTGGGAAGCGAAAATCCGCTTCAATGATTCTCAGAAGTAAGCCCCTTTCATAAGGGCATTCGATCGATTGCCAAGTCGATCAGCAGGCAGCCGGAAAGGTGACTCGGCACTTTGGTGCGCAGGACGGGACATAGGACCTGGACCGTTGGGCACTCCTCATGCACAACGCCCGGACTCCCCCGCCCCCACCACCAAAACAGACCATGTAATCCAACCGCTTGCCTGAGGCGCCTTGTCCGGCGCCCTCCGTCAGAAGCCCGATCATCCAAACAGGATGGTCGGGCTTTTTTACTTTTGGGAAGAGGGAAAAAGAGGAAAGAAGAATTCAGATGGGGAGTCACAATCTCCAGCAATTTGAAGCAAAACCAGAATCCTGGCTTTGCCTCAAACAAAGGAAAAGAATCCCCCTGGCCGGGGCATGAAGATTTTTCCTGATTAATCAGAATATTGCGGAGCAACTCGCCCGTTCCAAGCGTTTTGCCCCGCCCTGCAAGCTCTCCTTCAAAAATGCCGCAAAAACAGGCTACACATCTCGCTGAAAGATTCTCTTTCCAAAACAGGACCTTGCGTTCCAAGCCTCAGCTTTCGGAAATTCCATCCATAAACTCGAACAGCTCAATCTTTGGCTCACCGTCCACATACTGCTTGAACTTCTCGCTCAACGCCTGAAAGTGCGTCGATGCCAGATGCGAAACAAGCACGTCCTTGTCCCTATACTTTTCATAAAAGGCATAGTGCCCTTCCACATCAAGCGACTTGTGCAGCCGGTATTCCATCACCCCGTTTTCCTTGGCGGTTTCCGGGATGATCTCGCGCATTGCCTTTTCCAGCTCGCGCTCGCAACCTTTGCGCGCCTGAACCGTTGCCATGAGAATAATCATAGGCCACCTCCACAGTATGGGCTGTCTCGCCCAATTTCACCCAATTATTGTCGACTCTGCCTTTCGCAAAAAGCGTAGCAGATAAAACCGCCCTTTCCAGTGGATTATATTGCCCAAGTGGAGGGCTGGAATGGCTTTGGGAAAACCCCTCTATACAAATTTAGTTAGCTGCCGTATAGTATGGCAACTAACTAGAAAAGGAGCCTCGCATTGTTTTACCTGCTGGATCAACCCACAGATGAAGAATTTCAGGACCTTGCCGCACGGTACAAGGAAATGGACCCTTCTTCGGTAAAAGCTGCCGTTACCCTGCTGAAGACCGGGAGCGACCTTCTGACCGGCTTTGAAAAAATGCTCAAACGCTATGGGCTGTCCCAGGGACGATTTCTGATCCTTGTCGTGATGAACCGCCAACCGGAGAGTGCCACTACCCCCTCGATTCTGGCGCAAAAGATAGGAGTAACCAAAGCGACAATGACGGGCTTGCTGGACGGCCTGGAAAAAGATGGATTCATCCAACGGCACGAACATCCAAAGGACAGGAGAAAGCAGCAGATTCTTCTTACCGAGGAAGGAAAAGACATACTGAAATCCCTGCTTCCGGACTATTGGTCACGAATCGCAAAACTCATGAGTGCTTTGACGGAGGGGGAAGAAAAAGACCTGATCCATCTATTGAAAAAGGTAGACCGTGGCATCGAGGCATTAACCGAAAGTTGACTGAAGATGGCAAAAAGCCGTTCTTCTGCATTCTTTTCTACAACCGATAGGATGGAGGCCCACCATGCGGCAAAACGAACAGTGCAGCCCGGACATTTCCATAAGCGTCTTTCGCGCCCCACAGGAAACAGGGGTCATCGAACTAATCACCGCCATTCAGCAGAAAGAATTCTCCCTTTCCATCACGGCTGCCGATCAGCCGGACTTGATGAGCATTCCGGAATTCTATCAGGTGGGCTGTGGAAACTTTTGGACAGCCTCTTCCAATGGACAGGTCGTTGGAACCATCGCCCTGCTCGATATCGGCGAAAAACAGGCTGCATTACGAAAGATGTTTGTCCATCCGTCATTCCGGGGAAAGCACACCGGAACGGCCCAAAAACTGCTGAAGACCCTGCTTTCGTGGTCTGCACAAAACGAAATACATGACATTTTTTTGGGAACCACGCCGAAATTCCTTGCTGCACACAGGTTTTATGAAAAAAACAGCTTTGTGGAGATCCCACAAAGTGCTCTGCCGGACTCCTTCCCGATAATGAAAGTGGACACCAAATTCTACACGTATAACGTGGCAGCAGCTGAAACAGACGTTTAGCCATCTGTTTACCAAGTGGGGGACTGGAATGGCTTTTGGGGAAGGAAGAACTTATATAACAAAAAGAACGACGGTGGAAAGTGATCAAAATCACGCTAGCATAACAAAAGTACCGAAAAAGAAACCAACTTAAAATTTTCTGAAAAAGTCTCTCTCCATCTTTTCAAAAGAGAGGAAAAAATGAATTCGATGGTTAACAGCTTCAATTATTCAGCCCAAATCTCTACAGGAACACCGATTCGGGTGGCAATAGGCGTATATATGTCAATCTTCTGATCAACAACTTCTTCTGGTGTATGCAAAGAAACAACAAGAGAATACCGTGCAACCCTGTTCCACCGATTAAGCCACGCGCGTTCACGCCACCAACCAATAACCGGTGTGATACCAACTACATTGCAAGCAGCAAGGTCTGCGGCAGTTCCCTTCCAGATATCTGAATGTAAAGAACCTAAATTCCTCCCCTCAGGACCAATCAGCCACCGTTCACTACCGCTTTTTGTTTCTGCCTTTTCGCCTTCCTCACGAGCCGCTTTACTAAGTCGCTTCTTAAACTGCTCGTTGGTTTCTCCTATGTTAATAAGATCAAAACGAAAGGCGTGGGATGCATAACGATAACGATCTTTCCAACCGATCTCACCGGGACCGGGTTCAATAAAATATGATAGCGTAATCCTCATCGACACCTCAACTTCCCCCAACGAAAGCAAAATATCTCTCGGCCATGGGAGCTCATGAAGGTGCATGTCTCTTGTTCGATACCCAGAGCCTCTAATTTTCTTATCAAAAGGCCGGATAGTCTTTTCAGCAACTAAAGTAAGACGATTTGCAGCACAATTCAATGCAACGCCAAGATTTGGCACTCCATAGCCACAGGCCCTCAGCAGATTGGTTCTATTTGTTTTGCTTTCAGATGGTACCAAAGCTGCTTCCATTTCAGGGGTCCACTGTGCGGAATGCACCATCAAAGCTCGAATTGTTTCCGGCCAAGCATCGGGGTAATGAGATTGGATTTGTGCTGCCATAGCGCTAGCTTGAGCTGTGGCTGCACTTGTCATATTGATCCAATCGAACTGATGCAGCGTATGCTTATGGCTTGTAGATAACAGAGAGAGGTCTTTACACTCTGTTGGAAAACCTGATGGGTCACAGGCAATATTCCCCCCTTCCAACACTATGTCAGGTTTACAGGGCCATTTTTTTCTTTCCCACGTCAAAGACGTTGTACTGAAAGGAGAAAGGCCTCCTGCTGGAGCTATTGCCGTATAGTCGGAAAGATCAGATTCCGTGATTGTCGTCTTCTCAGTATATGCCCCCACAGACAAGGCATTCCATGACTGCGCAGGGTCATGAACAGAATTTGTATAGTTACTCTCCGGATAACGTCGCCATTCAGACGCACCTACGACATTTCCCGCAGATACAATCAGAAGTCGCTTTATACTATCTTCGTATCCAGATGAAATGGAATCGATTGCAGCGGACCACGACGTTGGACGCCCTCTATCACGAGTATCTTCAGAAGTGACAGCCATGCAATATAAATGGATAGATTCAGGAGCTTCAATTTCCACATAACTGACGGACTGCTTAGTAATGAATCCATACAAATCTTTATCATTATTACCTTGTGGCGGTAGTATCTTCACAGATTCAAGGTGATACGGAACACTAACAGGATCGGAAGTTTCCAGAGCTTGTTGCAAATCTCCATACCCAGCTAGCCCGCACATCAAAGTCCCATGCCCATCGTGGTCGTAGGTCCCCCAATTAGGGGAAAATGTATGGCAATCATTATCAACGAGAATGGGACTAAGTAGCGGATGTCCATTATTTGCTCCAGTATCAAGGACAGAAATCGCAACTAAAGAAGATTCATCCACTTCTAGCCGCTCCAACAATGAAATTACCCACTCTGTTTGCTCAACATTTTTCAAGTCCAAAAAGAAGCGACCTGTTTCCTTCGCCCTACGAAACTCCGCGAGAAACTCACAAACATCTATCAATTCAGCAAGCTGAGCATTATCGGATTTCACTAAAACGACCGTTCGTTCAGGAAAACGCAACACTCCTGCTTGCACGGTCAGATCAACGCCTTGCGCCAACTCACGAAATTTAGCCTCAATAACTTCTTCATCACCACGAAGCCAGACTTCGCACCATACTTTCTCACTTTGCCTGGGCATAAGTGAAGGCGAGTCCTGCCAGAAGGATTCCACCACAGCAAGTCTGATGTCCTCAATACTATTTATCAACGACGCATTTTTGGGTGTATCAGAATCAGGTCTTGTTGTTTTTTGGGCGTATTCATTAACCTTCTTCATAAAGAAGGATTCTTTCCCCGCTGGGATATAAACGGTTGCCTTCGTTACTTCTTCTCTTCCTTCAAGCCGTCTTTCCTTTCGGACATTAAGCAACCGAATCTTAGCAGGCCGATTCTCTAGTCTCTTTGTATCCAGATCAAACCCCGGAGCACCTTCAAATTCAAGGTAGGTGCCGCTTTTTACCGACAAGGCAACAGCGGTACGCTGTTCGCTTTGAGCCTTGGCTAACTCCCAAGCTTCATTGAGCTTTCGACGAATATATGCACTGTGATCAGCACGGCTACGGGCCATCACATTTGGAGAACGTCCACCAGAAGAATTACTTGTATAATCGAATTGCTGAGGGGGATCGGAAAGAAATATGTGTGGAAGCTTAGGCTCAGGCATAGAATCCTTCGTAGAATGCTAGTGGCCGTATGCCTCCTTACGCTCCTCTAACATAGCTCTGAGTTGGGTTGCGGTAATACGATTCTTATCAGCTAGAATAGCTTCTTTTATCGCATCATCACAGGCCAAAGCAATCTCCGCATGACTGAGGTCTTTAGCGATATTGGCTACGGCTTTGGTTGACAATGACGCTGGCATGAATTCACCAAGCCGATTTTTTATAAGCGATATTATCTCTTTTTCAGAAGGAAGGGAATAGTGCATGGTATCATCAAAACGACGAAATAAGGCCTGATCAAGAATTTTAGGGGTATTTGTTGCAGCAATCACAAGACTATCCGAGTCATCAAGCTCAAGAAACTGAAGAAATGAGTTTAATACCCGGCGCATTTCCCCTACGTCATTGTCTCTACTTCTCTCTGCTCCAATTGCGTCAAACTCATCAAAGAGATATACGCCTCGCCTCTCGCGCATTATATCAAAAATTTGCCGTAGCTTTGCGCTTGTTTCCCCCATAAACTTGGTCACAAGCTTGTCCGTCAAGACGGTATAAAGAGGCAGATTCAGCTCGCCTGCAATCACAGTAGCTGACATGGTTTTGCCAGTACCTGGAGGCCCTGCAAGAAGAATTTTCCGCCTGTTACTTAGACCATACTTTTTAAGCCGGGCTTGCTGGCGATATTCCTTAAGTATCCTCTTAATCCTAAACTCCATCTCAACATTAAGGACAATATCTGCCAATCTCTCTTTGGGAGACGAAGGTAAAATAAAGTCGCTAAACTCACGATGCAAAGGAAGCACTTTGACCGGGGAAAATTTCCCTTTGTCGACAAGCCCCCTAATCTCATGAGCTATCGAGCTATGACCTTTCCTTGCTTCGTGCGCAGCAACTTGTAGAGCAATCGTAGTAAACTGCTCCCTATCTTGGTCGAAATGAGACCGAATGAGGGACTTAATTTGTTCTGCTGTCGCCACGCGTTACTCCTATAAATCAGTTAACATAATGCGTCTTCGTCCGCTAGGACATATAGAAGTGCAAATGCAACTTCAAGCCTTCTTTTATCTGCCCTGCACTCAGTCGGAAACCGTGCGCCCGCCTGGCTCTAAATTTAACTGCTACACTTAATGCCGCCTAACGTTTCCCCACGCAAAAAGCCCGGTCAGCATCTGCCAACCGGGCTTTTTTAAAATTTCTGGGGCAGGCTACAAACCAAGCACCTTCAATACCAGCACACCTTACGACGAGGCTGCTCAAAAAGGTATGGATGCCCAAAGCTCCCCAATGTTCTGTAGGCGCCAGGAAAATTCTGGCGCGACGTGTACTCTTCTGTACACGAGCGACTTGAATTTTCCGCAGCAACGAAGCAGACATGCCTTTTTCAGCAGCCTCTTACCCACCAGCCTGCGCCGCCAAATCCTCCAACTCCTTGAAGCTGTTCTCCAGGGGGGAACATTCTTCCACAAGCTGCTGCAAATACTCGCGCACCGGGCCAATCATGGTCAGGGCAGCGTCCACTTCCGGGTTGGAACCCTTGGCATAGGCACCGATGTTGACCATGTCTTCCACGCGGGTATAGGTGGCCAAATTCCGGATCAACGTCCGCCCGGCGGTCTGTACCTCGCGGGAGGTTATGTCTCCACGCACACGAGATACGCTTTTGAGCACGTTGATACAGGGGTAATGCCCCTGGTCGGCCAGTTCGCGGGTCAGCACGATATGGCCGTCCAGAATGGACCGAGTGGCGTCGGCAATGGGTTCGGTAAAATCGTCGCCATCCACCAGCACGGTATAGACGCCGGTAATGGAGCCGTTCACATTCTTGCCCGCCCGCTCCAGCAGTTTGGGCAGCTGGGCAAAGACGCTGGGAGTATAGCCGCCGCGTGTGGGCGGTTCCCCGGCGGCAAGGCCGACTTCGCGCCCGGCCATGCAGAAACGGGTTACCGAGTCCATCATCAGCAGCACGTCCTTGCCCTGGTCGCGGAAAAATTCGGCAATGGATGTGGCCGCATAGGCCGCGCGCATACGGATGAGCGGGCTGGTATCGGACGTCGCCACAACCAGCACACTGCGGGACATGCCTTCCGGGCCCAGATCGCGCTGCATGAACTCCACAACCTCACGGCCACGTTCGCCCACCAGAGCAATGACATTGACGTCGGCCTTGGTGTAACGGGCCATCATGCCCAGCAGGGTGGACTTGCCCACGCCCGAACCGGCCATAATGCCCACGCGCTGGCCCTTGCCCAGGGTCAGCAGTCCGTTGATGGCGCGCACGCCCACATCAAGCGGCGCGTCGATGCGGGGACGTTCCAGAGGGTTGGGAGGAGTGTTGAACAGCGGGTAATACCCCTCGGGCGCGATATAGCCAAGAGAGTCCATGGGTTCGCCGAACGCATCAATGGCCCGGCCGAGAAAATTTGCTCCTACAGGTACAAGCGGGGGCGTGGAAGTGTTGCGGATGAGCGACCCTGGCCGGATACCGCGCAGATCACCATAGGGCATGAATTGCAGGCTGCCGTCCTTGAAGCCGACAACCTCGGCCGCAATGACCTCATCGGTAGCGCTGTCGGGCATCAGCTGACAGACCGAGCCCAGAGGCGCCTTGATGCCCCGGCCCTCGGCAATAATGCCCACAACCTTGGTGACTTTTCCGTAGGATTTGGAAGGCTCAATGTTTTCCAGGAGCCGCATGCAGCCTTTAGGGTCCATGGTTGGCTGTGTCCTAAAGGTGATCGAAAATTTGCAGCACGGCCTCGTAACGGCCGTTCACGCTGTTATCCACCATGCCGTCCTCACTTTCCACAACCAGCCCGCCCGGATCCATGTTGGGATCGGCACGCAACTGCCAGGCCTTGAGGTCGGGATGGTTCTGCTGGGCAATACCCATCATGGTACGCAGCAATTCCTCGTCCTGAGGTGCGCACACCACGGTCAGGCTGCGCAGGCTGTCGATGGTTTCCAGCGCCTGTGCCAACAGGTTGTTCAGCGATTCCTCGCGTTGCGCGTCCAAGGTGACGAGCAGGGTTTTTTCCACGGCCATGCGGATGAGGGCGACAAAATCCTGACGCTGCTGTTGCCAGCATTCCTGGGACTGGCCCTTCAGCTGTTCCAGCACCTGCGCCATGGCGTCGGCAAGCTGGGCACGATGGTTGGCAAATTCTTCCGAAGCCTCGGCCGCCCCTTCGTTGAAGCCTTCCTTCCTGGCGGCTTCCTTTATCTTTGCGGCCTCTTTGGTGGCCTCGCGCAAGATTTCACCGGCCTTGGCCTTGGCCTTGGTTTTGACGCGCTCGATCAACTCCTGGTCTGTCTGCTTATCCCAGACCGGAATCTCCTTGCCCTCCAGCTCCTGGATGGTGGTCATGCCCGTATTGGGTCCGCCACCTCCTATGAGCACTCGGCCGGTAACGTAGAAATCATTTTCCTTAGACAAAGACATCTCCGCTTCCTCTGCCTATCACAATGCGGCCTTCGGCTTCCAGTCTGCGGACCGCCTTGACCACGTTCTGCTGCGCGCCTTCCACGTCGGAGAGGCGGACAGGCCCCATGATTTCCAGGTCTTCCTGTATCATGGCGGCGGCACGTTCGGACAGGTTCTTGAAAAACTTTTCCCTGAGGTCGTCGCTGGCTCCCTTGAGGGCCAGGGTAAGCTCGTCGTTGGAAACTTCCTTGAGCAGTTCGCGGATGCTGCGGTCGTCCAGGGCCTTGATGTCCTCGAAAACGAACATGAGGTTCCGGATTTCCTCGGCCATCTGCGCGGATTCCTCTTCGATTTCCGAGAGGACTTCTTCCTCGGTCTGGCGGTCCACCGCGTTGAGCACTTCCGCCACGGAGTTGACACCGCCGACCTTTTTGCCTTCCTTGCCGCCCATGGCGATAAGCTGGCTCTGCAGCACCTTGTCCACTTCCAGCAGCATGTCTTCGGCCACGGCTTCCAGTTTTGCCAGGCGCATAAGCACTTCGGCACGTACACCCGCGGGCAGGTTCTGCAGCAGGTCCGCGGCCTGGTCCGGGTGCAGATGCCCCAGAATCAAGGCCAGGGTCTGCGGATGTTCGTTGCGCAGAATCTGGGCCAGGATGCGCGGAGAGACGTTTTCCAGTTCGCGGAAGGGCTGCGGGCCGCTGTCCAGATCCAACTGGTCCATTATGTACTTGGCGGTGTCGCCGTCCAAACTCTTGGTAAGCAGCCGGCGGACCTGATCGGCACCGCCCATGAGCAATTCGTGCCCGTAGGCCAGGGTCTCGTTGTATTCCCTGATGACCTCTTCCACCTGCTCCTTGGGCACCGAGTCCATGTTCAGCATGGCCCTGGAGATAGACGCTATTTCCGTCCGTTCCATGCGCTTGAACACTTCGCTGGTGAACTTCTCGCCCAGCGCGAGAAGGAGAATGGCGGATTTTTGCGGACCCGAATATTCGTCTGCCACTTATGCGGCCTCCTGCTTGATCCAGTTTTTGAGCACTGCCACGGCCTGGTCCATGTCCTTTTCGGACAATTGCAGGGCCTGGGCCTTGGCGTTTTCCAGACGGCGCTGCAGGTCGAGGGCTTCCTCTTCGATGCCTTCTTCCAGCGCCAGCCGTTCTTCGGCTTCGGGCAGGCTGACCAGCTCTTCCACATCTTCCTCGGCCACACGGGCTTGATCAGGGCCAGCACAACCGGGCGGACCACAAGGATCAGGAAGAGGAAGATGAGCAGACCGTTGAGGAAAGGCTTGCCGAGACGCTGCATGTATTCCAGCATGGTCTGCATGAAGGTGGGTTCGGCAAACATATCCGGGCCGCCGAAAGACACGCTGCTAATTTCAATGGTATCCCCGCGTGCCTCGTCGAAACCTACTGCACTTTTCACCAGATTCGAAATTTGGTCCAGCTCTTCCTTTGAACGGGGCACGAAAATCGTCTTGCCCTCGTTGTTCGGATCGGGTTCGTACTTGCCGTCCACGATAACCGCAATGGACAGGCGCTGCAATTCTCCCACCGAGGCGACTATCTGCTGTTCTTCCTTGTTGATTTCATAGTTGGTGGAGCTGGTCTCTCGCGAGCCTTCCTGGGTGGAAAGACTGCCGTTGAAACCGTCGCCGCGGAAGTTGGGATCGGGCACGCCGCCTTCGATGTTGGCACGGCCGGTGTTGCTTTCTTGGGAACGCTGCTCGGAACGGACCACGGAACCGTTGGGATCGAACATGGTTTTGGTGATGGTCTTCTGGGAGAAATCCACATCCGCATTGACCCGGGCAATGGCTTTGCCCACGCCGCCCACAACCGGAAGCAGCAGCTGTTCGATGCGTTTTTGCAGGCTCTTCTGAATGTTGGTGCGGTATTCGGTCTGGGCCATGGTCAGGCCGCTGATGGAATCGTCGGATTCGGGCTGGAACAGGATCTGCCCGCGGGTATCGGCAATGGTGATGTTGGACTTGTCCAGCCCTTCCACAGCCGATGCCACTAAATTGACAATGGCCATGAGCTGCTTTTTGTCGGGCTGCTGTCCTTCGCGCATCTGCAGGATGACGGACGCCGTGGGCGGAATGTCTTCTTCAATAAACAGACTCTTGGCCGGGATGGAAAGGTGCACCCTGGCGCGTTCCACCTGCGGAAACTCCATGATGGTGCGGGCCAGTTCGCCCTGCAGTGCCCGCTGGTAGTTGATACGCTGTACAAAGTCGGTCTGGCCGATTTTGACATCGTCGAAAATTTCAAAGCCGAGTCCCTGGCCGTGCACCGCGCCTTCACCGGCAAGGCGAAGCCGCAGGTCGTAGACCTGGTCGGCAGGAACCATGATGGTGGTGCCGCCGTCCACCAGCTTGTGCTCCACCTTCTGGCTATCGAGAAACTGCACCACGCGGTTGGCGTCTTCCTGGTAAAGCTTGGCGTACAGGATCTTCCAATCGGGACGGTTGAGCCAGTAGACCATCATGATAAAGGCCAAGATGACAGAGGCGGCCAAACCCGCAATGAGGATGCGCTGCGATGCGGTACGGTTGCCCCAGAAACCTTCGATGAGTTCTTTCGGCTTTTCCAGAAAAGGCGGCATGGTTGTTCTCCTGCGTTCCTGCGAAATATGCTGTGCTGCGTAGGTTCAGTTGCTGCTGGCCCTACATGGGCATCTTCATGACTTCCTGATAGGCAGTCATCATCTTGTTGCGGACCGTGCTGGTGAGGTTCATGGCCAGCCCTGCTTTCTGCAGGCTTATCATAAGCTCGTGCACGTTGGTGTTCTTGCCCGCTGCAAAGGCTTCGACCATATCGGCCTTGTTCTGCTGCATGTCGTTGACCTTGGTCAGGGACTCTTTGACGGTCTTGGAAAAATCCTCGTAGCGCGGAGCGTCCATCTTGGGCATTTGGGTCTCAAGAGTCTTACGCTGCTGCGCCTGCTGCTCGATGGCCTTGCCATATGCCCTGAACGCCGTGTTGGTGACTGTTCCGATTGCCATGGTCTATCTCCTTATCCCTGCCCTATCATCAGGGCCTTGTTGTACATCTGTTTAACGGCATCAATGGATGTGGCACCCGCTTCGTACGAACGCATGGCCGTAATCATGTTGGCCATTTCCTCCACCACGTTGATGTCGGGGAAACGCACGTAGCCCTGGTCGTTGGCGTCGGGGTGGCCGGGATCGTAAACCATCTTGAAGGGCCGCTTGTCCGCGACAACGTCGGTAACGCGCACGCCCTTCAGCTCGCGGTTGTTGGCGTTCCACATGGCCTGGTCAAAGGGGGAAAGCACGTCCGTGGTTTCCATGCGCACGGACTTGCGAACGTACGGCCCGCCCTCGGCTGTTTTGGTCGTATTGATGTTGGCCAGGTTCATGGACACGGTGTTCATGTAGGTCCGCTCGGCAGAAAGACCGGAAGCGGCCACGTCGAGTGCTGTCATGAAGTCCATTATTTGGCTCCCTCGGCGATGACTTTATTGAGGCCCTGGAAGCCGGAACGCATGATGGTTCCCAGCGTGTTATACTGCAGAATGTTCTTCTGCATGATGGCCATTTCCTTATCCAGGTTGACCCTGTCTTCGCCATAAACAACCCGGGGCTTGAACTCTTCGAGCGCCTTGCCCTCAAAATTGTCGGAATGAAACTCTGATGGCATGTGGTTGGCGTCCGTGCGGGTCAGCTTGCCGCGGGCGTCCAGATCAAGGGCGGATTGCAGTTCGTGTTCGAACTCCATGCGGCGGGGGCGGTACCGGGGCGTGGAAATATTGGCCAGGTTGCCCATGACAATGTTTTGACGCTCAAGGCGAAGATCCATGACCTTGGCAGAGAGCTGTAAGTGCGGTTCGAAGATACTTTTCATTGTCCTTTTCCTCCGTAATCTGGCGTGGACGGCCCGTTTTCCAGGCCTTGCTGCGGGCTGTTTCCTTACCCCGGACTTTTTTTCCCGGTGGCGGGCTCCGCAATGCTGTACGAGGAAAAGCAATTGTTGTTCCAATTAGGCAACACGTTGAAATAAAAAGAAATATTCAAAAAGCACAAAAACCGGCGTCATTTTCCCCTCAGGACCGCTTCAGGAAAAAATGCCCGGTGCTTCAACGCCCAGGGCGGAAGAACATTCCCAGGAAAACCCCATATATAAGGTATGCACCCCGTGGTGCAGAACAAGGAACCATAGCACACAACCATTTGGAATATAAAGAGATACAAGAAAAACGAGTAAAACCAGGCAGATGTAAATCACTTTGGCACGCTGGCTGCATACCCGTATTTGCCCGCAAAAAGCGGGAAATGGACACAGCCGTACTGCGGCTCGTTGCGCTGACGGAGGGGCAACGAAAAGGAATCTCCTTTGAGGAGGGAGTCATGAGTCAACTGGATTATGAAATCAACAAGGAACTGGGCGAGTGCTACCTGTTTATGGGTGACCTCGAAAAGGCCGAAGATTACTACTCCAAGGCCGCCGGGTGCATGGGCACCGAACCAGACCCGTACATGGGTCTGGCTACCATCGCCGTACAGCAGGGCGACCTGAACAAGGCCTATACGCTGTACTCCAAAGCCGCCAGCATCAAAGCCGATGATAAGGCGCTGGCAGGCATGGCACTGGTGGAAATGGAAACCGGACGTGAACCGCAGGCCTTCGACCATTTCGTCGAAGCGCTCCAGAGCAACCCCGCCAATATGGTCGCTCTGTACGGTCTCATCCAGCTGGGACATACGCAATCCCGCCTGGAAGAGGTTATCGTCCACATGGAAAATTTCCTGCGGCTCGAACCGGAAAAAACCGAGATTCGATACTCTCTCGCAGGCTGCCTGATCAGCGTTGGGCAGAATGAACGCGCAGCGGACGAACTCAGGGCCCTCCTTGAGAAAGACCCGGAAAACGTGAGTGCCAGAGAGCTGTACGATCAACTTAGATCGGCCGCATAGAAAAGGGCGATATTGACTCCCCTCCCATTTATTTCCCGCCCCGGAGCATGGCGGTGTGAAAGGGCGGGAAATAATTCCGGGCACGGGAGCGTGATTCGCCAGCAACACACATACGCCCGGCGCATGATGCGCGCAGGTTGAAGACGACACGTCTATTGGTCGAAAAAACGTGTCGGGACGGTGTACGCAGCCATCCCGACAGGCGTGCCCTCTCCTTTCCGGCGTTGCCTCATCCCTGCAAACGCGGCTAAAAAGCGCGTGAAGCGGACTTGCCATTGGGCAATGTTTCCGGCACTCTCCCGCAAAAAGATAAGGGAGAATGCCCATGGATATGTTGCCTGTGAAAAGAGCCCTGCTGAGCGTGACGGACAAGACCGGACTGGTCGAGTTCGCCCGTTTTCTTTCTGCTGGCGGTGTACAGCTTGTTTCCACCGGAGGCACGCGCAAACTGCTGCTGGAAGCCGGGCTGGACGTGACGTCCGTCAGCGAAGTGACGGGGTTCCCGGAAATAATGAATGGCCGGGTCAAAACCCTGCATCCGCACGTGCACGGCGGCGTCCTTGCAGACAAGGACAACCCCGAGCACCTCAAGACCCTGAACGAACTGGGCATTGCCACGTTCGATCTGGTCTGTGTCAATTTGTATAATTTCAGCGAGGCCGTGGCCAAAGGCCTGGACCTCAAACAGGCCGTCGAACAGATCGACATCGGCGGTCCCACCCTTTTGCGCGCTTCCGCCAAAAACTTTCACAGCGTACTGGTTGTGCCCGACGTGGCCCACTACTCCCGCATCATGGACGAAATGGCCCCCAGCGGCATGTCCATCGGGCTGGAGACACGCCGCCAGATGGCCGCTGAAACCTTTGCCAAGGTTTCAGCCTACGACGACATGATCAGCCGCTACCTTTCCACACACGAGGCATAGCCATAGCAGCCAAAGTTCAAGGAAATCTTGACGGGCTCAAGCCCAGCCAGACCAAAGCCCTTACCCGTCTGTACCAACGCCGCTACCCTTCCGCGGGCGGGTACACCACGGAACAGGCCTGGGAACTGGCCATGCTTTCCGCTTCGACCAAAAGACAGATCGGCCTGCTCATCGACAGACAGGGCAGGCCGTTCATGGTCATTGCCGGAGACGCCCGCTCCATTTTCATCCCCGATCTCGGCCGTTTTCGCACCGGCACCACCCGCCTGCGCGGGCTGCGCCTGCTGCACACCCACCTGGACAACCAGGCCCTGAGCGAAGAAGACCTGACAGACATGCTCTTCCTGCGCCTGGACTCGGTCTCCGCCCTTACCCTGCGCGATGCCGGAGACCCGTACAGGCTGCACATCGCCCACCTGCTGCCCCCCAACCCGGAAGAAAAGCCCTATGACGTCCTCCCGCCCCAGCCATGGGACAAGGTGGACTTCGACTTCAACGCCAAGGCAGAAGCCCTGGAAGGCGAACTGGCCCGCGAGGACGCCAGCCTGGAACAGGAAGAAGGACGCGAACGCGCCGTCCTTGTTCATGTTTCCGAGTTTCCCCGCGCCCGGCAGGAAGCCTCCCTGGCCGAACTGCGCGACCTGGCAGACACCGCAGGTCTGGCCTGCGTGGGCGAGATCATGCAGCGGGTGCCCAAGGTCAACCCCAAGTATCTGCTCGGCAAGGGCAAACTCACGGACCTGGAAGTCAAAGCCCTGCAAGGCAATGCGGGCCTCATTCTCTTCGACCGCGAGCTCTCGCCCGCCCAGATGCGCAACCTGGCCGAAGTGTCCGAGCGCAAAATTCTGGACCGTACCCAGCTCATCCTGGACATCTTTGCCCAGCACGCCACCTCGCGCGCCGGAAAGCTCCAGGTGGAGATGGCCCAGCTCCAGTACATGATGCCCCGGCTGGTGGGCCAGAACCGCGCCCTCTCCCGCCTCATGGGCGGCATCGGCGGACGCGGTCCCGGTGAAACCAAGCTGGAAATCGACCGCCGCCGCGTACGCGAACGCATCGCCCGCATCAAAAACGACCTCAAACAGCTCCGCAAGCAGCGCGGGCTGGTCCGTGCCCGCCGTGCCAAGGGCGGCGTGCCCATCGTTTCCCTGGTGGGCTACACCAATGCGGGCAAGTCCACCCTGCTCAACACCCTCACCCACTCGAAAATTCTGGCCGAAGACAAGCTCTTTGCCACGCTCGATCCCACCTCCCGGCGCATCCGCTTTCCCCAGGACAGGGAAATCGTACTCACCGACACCGTGGGATTCATCCGCGAACTGCCCAAGGAACTCCAAGAGGCCTTTCGCGCCACCCTGGAAGAATTGGAATCCGCCTCCCTGCTCGTTCAGGTGGCCGACGCCGGGCATCCCGAAGTCGAGCACCAGATAGAAGCCGTGGACCGCATTCTCGTGGATATGGAACTGCACGAAATCCCGCGCATTCTTGTACTCAACAAGTGGGATACCCTGGACGAGGACGCCCAGGTGGTCATGCGCAACATGTACCCCGATGCCATTCCCGGCTCCGCCAAGAACAGAGCCAGTCTTGCGCCGTTGGTGGAATGCATCCTGGACCAGGTGGCGCCGGAAGCGATCGTCGAGGTTGCCGAGGTCGCCGAGGTCGCCGAAGAAGAGGAGCCCAGCTCCTAACTTTGAAGACCAGAGGCGCTGCCTCTGGACTCCGCCAGGACCTGCAAGGCCCTGGACCCGCATTCCGTTTAACGCAAATCCGCCCGGAACAAGCGAACTCCGTTCACTCGTTCCGGGCGGATTTGCGTTAAACAATGGCCAGTTAAAAACAAAAATTTTAATTTTCCAGAGAAACAGCACACGCCCTAATATTTTCCACCTCAGATCGTGAGCAGTTCAAAAAAGCGGAAGAGCAAGGCGTAAGAAAAATTCAAACACGACGTGTACTCTTATATGTACACAAGCGGCTTGAATTTGCCGCTGCAACGCCGCTATCGTGCCTTTTTCAACAGCCCACGTCCCTTCCACTCGCGATAAAAAACAGGAACCTCCTTCAAGCTCGCAACCATCCATATCCCAAAAACCACGCCACCCAAAAGCCAATCGCCTGTACAAGCCCCCACAATTGCACCAACAATCAATGCAAACGGGAGATACCCCAGCAGAATTTTTTTGAAAAAATATTTCCCAAAAGCCATGCTGCACTCGCTTCCCAAAAAAAAAATGGATGTTTGCCCATCGTTAAACATATTTTATGTAGCTACACTGGTTAATCTATCTCGATTCAACGGCAAAAAGCAATCTGCGGGACTTTGCAGAAGAGCAGAAACGCCCCTTTTCCCATGCCTTTTCCGCCTCCCAGCTCACCGCGGGCTGTTCAAAAAGGTATGAGAGCAAGGCGTAAGTCTTTCCCAGGTTCCGAAGTGTATTCTTCTATACACGAGGGCTCTGGGAAAGATGAAACAACGCCGCTATCGTGCCTTTTTCAACAGTCCTGAGGGGGAAGCTTGCAAGACTGGTAGCATTTCAGCTATCAGTTCACTTTATTCATTACTTCTTATCCGGGGGACGCTGTGAACAGAGATTGCATGAGTGTTGAACGCATCGACCAGCTTGCCCGCGCCTTTCAGCAGAGCCGGGTTTTGTTGACCGGGGTGGAACTCAATGTTTTCGCAGCCCTGGGTACGGAAAGGCTGGGTTCCGACGAAGTCGCCGAGCGCACCAAGACGGACCCGAGAGCCATGGACCGGCTGCTCAGTGCCCTGGCAGCCATGGGCATGATTGAGAAAAAAGATGGTCTGTACAGGAACACGCCCAGTTCGGCACGCTATCTGGACGAATCCTCACCGGATTTCATCCGTTCCATGGGCCATCTGGCAAATCTTTTTCAGGATTGGGCCTACCTTACCGACTGTGTAAAGCGGGGCGAATCCACCGGCGACCGATCCCGAAGCCGTGAAGAGACCAATCACTTCATCAATGCCATGGATTACAGGGGGGGAAAGTCGGCTGAGCGCCTGCTGGAACTGCTGGACCTGACCGGCGTGAACTCCATGCTGGATGTGGGCGGCGGTTCCGGGGCATTATCCCGCACATTCTGCCGCAGCTACCCCCAGCTTCACGCCACCATACTGGACCTGCCCAAGGTAACGCCGCTGACCAGAAATTTCATTGCCCAGGACGACATGGAAGACCGCATCGACATCATGGAAGGCAACTTTCATACGGCCAATTTCGGTTCCGGCTACGATCTGGTGCTCTTTTCCGCCGTCGTCCACATGAATTCGGCAGTGGAGAACGCCAAACTGATGAAAAAGGCTTTTGCCGCGCTCAATCCTGGCGGACGCATTGCCGTGGACGACTTCATTATGAACGAGCAGCGTACCGAACCCTTTTTCGGCACCCTTTTCTCGCTCAACATGCTGGTGAACACGGAATCGGGCGATTCCTATACAAGTGAGGAAATACGCGACTGGCTGGAACAGGCGGGCTGTACAGACATCAAACTGACGGCATCCGGCCCCACCACAAGCCTGATGATTGGCACCAAGCCTATGTAGCCTCTTTTCTTTAATCGGCCCTTGTTCAACGCAAATCAGCCCGGAACGAGTGAACAAAGTTCACTCGTTCCGGGCTGATTTGCGTTGAACGGAATGCGGGTCCAGGGCCTGACGACCAGATGGCGATGCCCTGGCCCCTTTCGGTCACAAATTCCGCGGGTCCAGGGCCATGATGGCCCTGGCGGGGTGTCGGGGCAGCGCCCTGACCGGAGTCCAGAGGCGGCGCCTCTGGTCCAATTCCACCCTATCTTCCGCAGGCGGTTAGCCGAACTTGGGCGTAGGTACCTCCGCCCTTTCCAACATATCGAGTAAAGCCTCCGGCTCCTCATGGCACAGGATCATGTCGCGGTGCCTCTGGGCCACAAAGCCGGACTCGGCAATCCGGTCGAGAAAACCATTGAGATGGTCGTAATAGCCATTGACGTTGAGCAGTCCGCAAGGGGCTTTCGACAGCCCCAGCTGGCACCAGGTGACCACCTCGAACAGCTCGTCCAAGGTGCCCAGCCCGCCGGGCAGGATTACGAATGCTTCGGACAATTCTATCATGGTCTTTTTGCGGGCCAGCATGTCCGCAACCACATGGCTCCGCGTCAGGTTGGGATGGGCTATTTCCTTGTCCACCAGACCTTGCGGAATAACGCCGGTAACCTCGCCTCCGGCTTCCATTGCGGTAGTCGCCAACACCCCCATGAGCCCGGAATTGGACCCGCCGTAGACAAGTTCCAGGCCGCGGCCGGCAATGGCGCGGGCAAGGTCCTTGGCGGTCTGTTCATATATGGGGTCGTTCCCATGGGCAGAGCCCAGGAACACGCACACATTACGCATTTTCAGAATCCTCCGCATTGTCGGGTCCACCGGAGTTTTTTCCGGCGCGCCGGGCCGCCCACTCCTTGATTCCCATGAGGATGTCCCATTCTATAGGCACTATGAACAGGGTCAGGAAGGTGGCGGTGCACAACCCGGTTACGAACGTCGAAGCCATGGTTCCCCAGACTACCGAGTACGTCGGGATGCCCACGGCCATGGGCAACAGCCCGAGGGTCGTGGTGAGCGTGGTCAGCAAAATGGGCCGCAGCCGCACGCGGATTCCCTCGCGTATGGCCGCCTTGCGGTTCATTCCACTTTTATAGGCCCGGTTGATGAAGTCTATAAGCACCAGGGAATCGTTGACCACCACGCCGGTAACGCCCACCGTGGCGATAAAGCTGTTGATGGTAAAGAGCCCCTGGGTGACGAGTTTGCCGAAAACAACGCCGATGAGTGAAAACACCACGGCACTAAGAATGATCACGGGCTGAACATACGATCCGAACTGCGTGGCAAGAATCAGGTAAATAACGAGAACTGCCACCAGAAAGGCGTACATCAGCGAGGTATACGACCGCTGCGTGGACTCGAACTGTCCGGAAAAGCCCAGGTCCGCGCCGGGGTACTCACCTTCGATGGTCGCATAGTACTCCTTAACCTTGTTGACCACAAAGGGAACCGACAGCCGCGCCGCCGGATCAAGATTGGCGGTCAGGGTTATGGCCCGGTTGTTCTGGTAGCGGGCCAGCAGATTGGGCTCGGTATAGGCCTCCACGCTGACCAGGTCGCGCAGCCGCACCGGGCCGTACGCATCCTGTATGGCAGGGATGTCCAGGGCGTCTTGGGGCTGGGGCAGCAGCTCGGGAGCTATGCGCAACTTCAGGTCTATGTCGTCGTCCGAGGTTCTGAATTCCCCCACATACCGCCCGTCCAGCAGGCTTCCGGCCAACCGCCCCACCAGGGCCTTGGTAAGGCCGTATTCCGCTGTTCTGTCTTCCAGCACCTTGAAGCGATAGACACGGTTGGGGCGTCCCTGGTCGTCTCCGAAGTTGACCAGGGCGGGACCGATTGCCGGGTCGTTTTCCAGAAAGGAGGAAACCGCCTTGGCAAGCCTGCCCACGTTTTCCGGGTTGGGCCCGACCACGCGGATGTTGATGTCCTTGCCTGCGGGCGGCCCGCCTGGTTCGGCCCGCACATTGAAGCTCCAGCCGTCCACGGCCAATGGAGCAAGGGCCTTGCGAATGTTCTCCAGATGCAGCACCGGATCGTTGTCTGGATTGTCTTTGAAGGCGTACTGGTCCTTGGGCGGAAGCTCCACGGCCAGGTGGCCGAGGTTGTTGGAATATTCCGGCTGGTAGTCCTCGTCGATGACAAACCCGGCCTGTCCGGTAATGGCCTTGGATTCTCCCGGCCCCCGGCTGAGCAGCAGGCTGGAGATTTCCTTGAGCTTCTCGTTGGTCTTTTCAATGGACGTGATCATGGGGCCTTCGGCCTCCACAAAGTACTGGGTGTACTCGTCCGGGAAAAACTTGATGCGTATGAGTGGAACCTTGCCGGATATGGACAGCCCCATGATGACGATGGATGCGGCAAAGGCCGCCACCACCAGAAAAAGGCACACAAACCTGTGGCGCAGGGTGAAATTGACAATGCCCTGGGTGGCGCGCCGTATCGCGGCCATGATGGCCCGTTCGTTGTCTGCAGAATGGGTGTAGTGGGCCGTGTGCACCATGCGCCTGGCACCGGGCCAGTCCAGAAAGTGGGCAGGCAGGATGATGATGCTTTCAAAGAGCGACGCGGCAATGGCGTAGGAAATGGCAATGGGTATCTGGGCGAAGAACTCGCCGGTGGAGCCTGTCATCATAAGCATGGGCAAAAAGGCGGCCACCGTGGTGGACGTTGCCGCTATGACGGGAATAGCCACTTCCGCCGTGCCGTTTATCACGGCCTCGCGCAGGGGGGTTTTCTCCTGCACATGGCGGTAGATGTTCTCCACCACCACAATGGCGTCGTCCACGATGATGCCGGAGACCAGCACAAAGGAGAACAGGGTGATTTCGTTGAGGGAGTTGCCCGTAAGCCACATCAATATCATGGTCACCAGAAAGGAGAACGGAATGCCCACTGTGGTCAGGATGGCATTGCGCAGCCCCATGAACACGAAAATGAGCAGCCCCACCAGCACGATGCCGATGATCATGTTGGAGCCGAGGGTGTTCAGGGCGTCGTCGATATTGATGCGCTGGTCCTGGCTGATGACCACCTTCACCCCTTCCTTTTCCAGGGAGGGCTTGAAGCGGTCCACTATCTTCAGCGCGGTGGGGATGATGTCCAGAGCGCTGCCTTCCGGCGACTTGAGCAGCCGCAGGGTGACACTATCCTGTCCGTTGACCGTACTGATGACCGCGGGGTCGCGGAACGACAGGCCGGCATCACGCATCACATCGCCCACCGTAACGAACGACCCGTCCAGGTCACGGCGGATGATGGTTTCGGCAATCTGCTCGCGGGAGCGGAAACGCTCGTCCACAACCACCACGAACTCGCCGGATTCGTTCTCGTAGTTGCCCGCGGGAACGGACAGGTTGGCCTCAGTAAGGGCGGAGGCGACCTCGTCAAAGGTCAGGCCGTAGCGTTCCAGCAGGGCGGGGTCCAGGTCCACATGGAACTCGCGGGTGAACTCGCCCTGCAAGTCCACTTCCTTGACGCCACGAATCTGCCGCAACTCGACCTTCATCTCCTCGGCCATGAGGGAAAGCGCGCGGTTGGAACGGTCGCCCACCAGATTGATGTTCACCGCGGGCAGCCACTCGCTGACGTCCACCTGCATGAAACTTGGCGGATCTATGCCTTCGGGCAGTTCCTTCATCACGCCCAGAACCTTCAGGCGCAGCTCGTCGTACTGGCTGTCGTAGTCCGTGTCGTCAATGAACTTTACGCGGACCTGGGAGCGTTGGCGGTACGACTTGGACTGGATGTATTCGATGTTTTCCAGATCATCGACGGCCTTTTCAATCTCGCGGGTGATGAGGGTTTCCACGTCCTGTGGCGAAGCACCGGGCAAAATAGTGGTGATGAGCACGTCGCCCATGCGCACGTTGGGGTAGCGCTCCACGGGCAGTTCGCCCAGCGCAAACACGCCCACCAGCATGCACAGCACAAAAAGAAGATTGACCAGAACGGTCTGGCGCAGGAAAAACTTCAAAAAAAGACGCATGGTCGGCTACTCCGGCTGCAAAAGGAAATGCTGCCCCGGATGCACCTGGGGAGAACGCACCCGGACCTGTCCATCCGGGCCATGGCCCAAAAACACAACACGCACGGGCTCACCCTTTTCCGGGGTCACCCAATATTCCTCGTAGCGTTCCTTTACGCAGGAGGCAGGCAGAAACACGGCTCCGGAAGGGTCGGGCAAATTCACGGAAAGAACGGCGCGCAGTCCGCCACGTTTTTCCTTCAGCCCCTCGGAAACGGCCAGATCCACCTTGATTTTCCTGGTCACGGCATCAAAGGCCGGGGATACGAGCTCCACCTTGGCAGAAATGATTTTGCCGTTGGTGCCCTCGTCCGGGAAAAAAAGCTTTGCTTCGTCGGCCTGCCTGCGCAAAAATCCGAATTCCTCCGGAGTAAAGGCAAAGGGAACCAGCAGCGTGCTGAAATCGGCCGCCTTGCCCACAACCTTTCCGGCGGAAACCCACTCGCCCGGCTCCACCAGGCGTTCGGTCACCCGCCAGCCCGGGCGCGCCTTGATAACGAAACGGGTCCGCCGCTCCCTGAGGTTGGCCTCTTCTATTTTCAGGGCTTCCATCTGCTGCAGCGCGGTATCGCGGTGGCTGATCAGCTCGTCCAAGGTGGACTGGTCCTCAAGTTCCTTTTGCACCAGCGTGGAATAACGGTCGGTTTCCTTGACGTTGTAGTCCACATCGCTCTGGATGCGCTTCTGGTCTGCCTGGTTCTTGCGGATGGAAAGATCGATGAACGTGGTATCGAGCACGGCGAAAATACCGCTGGCCGGGATGGTATCGCCCACATCGGCCAGCACCCTGAGACAACGCCCGGCCTCTTCTCCGGCAACCTCCATAACATGGCGGGCACGGGTATAGCCGGTAAGGGTCTGCTCAATGAGCGCAGGCCGGGCAACAGCCGTAGCATTCTGAGCCGCCGGGCACGGCGCGGCACTGAAAAAAACAACCAAAACCAAAAGGATTGCGGCCAGCTTTGAATGGCTCATGTCGCTTCCTACTCCACACAATTTTTTTCGGACAAGCGTCCATTCGATTTGAAAAACAGCACAGGCCCCCAAAGGACGCACGGCCCGGAACCGGCGCCACGCATACACACAGCAGCTTTCGCGGACGCGGCAGGAAGAGCAGCCCTTACAGCCGTGGATTGTTCCGCGCGAATTCACTATGTTCGGGTAAGCCGCAGCCAGTACGCACAATACATGACAGGCACAAAGAAAGCCGGGCAACAGGTTAAACTTCAGGCATCATCTTAAAATCTTTGTCTCTCCGGGGCCAGGTCGATACGCAGGTGTCTCGGCATTAGATTGTACGTATAAAAGGCCCGGTGCAAAGAGTAAACCATGTTTGTTTTGTAAAATTGTAAATTATTGTCAAAAGAGAACTGATTCTGAGACCGGATGGGGCATTTGCCTGCAAAATTGGTACTTGTAATCATCCAGATTGCATTTTGGAGACTATTGTATGGATATTCTGGTTCCCTTTGAACAGCCCATTCGGCAGGTACGTTTTGTCCGCCGCGAAAAGCGGTTTCTGGTGCTGGTGGAAGACGGGACGGAAAAATTTTGGGTACACACCAACAATTCCGGTTCCATGCTCGGCCTGCTGCGGCCGGGGGAGGAAATGCTGATTTCCAAATCGCCCAACCCCAAGCGCAAACTGCCATGGACCCTGGAAGCGGTGTACGCAAACGACGACTGGTGCTGCGTGAACACCTCCATGCCCAACAAGATCCTTTACGCGGCATTCGAGCACCGCGCTCTGCCAGAGCTGGCAAAAGCCACCAAACTGCAGCGCGAGGCCAAGGTGGGGCAGTCCAGGCTGGACGCGCGCTTTGAAAGCCCTGGCGGCGATATATGGGTGGAGGCCAAAAACGTGACCCTGGTGGAAGACAATAGCGCAGCCTTTCCCGACGCCGTAACCGTGCGCGGGCAAAAGCATTTACGCGAACTCATGGCCCTGGCAGCCCAGGGCCTGCGCGTGGCAGGGTTTTACCTGGTATCTCTGGCGGGTGCGCACTGCTTTGCCCCGGCCGATTACATCGACCCGGAATATGCCAGCCTTTTTTATCAGGCGCTTGACGCAGGCGTGGAAGCGTGGCCCTACACGGCAAAAGTAACGCCGCAAGGTGTGGGGCTTGACCGCAGACTACCGGTATGGAGGAATTAAAATGTCTCGGATGGGGTTGGCCACTGTCTTGGGCCTACCGCAAGCGGGGCAAGGATGGTTTATGCTTTTCTGTAAAAACGGCTGACAGGGAAAAAGCAGTAGAAGTCCTGAACGGAAAAGAATGTGGAAATTCTTTCCAGTTTGTTTATTTCCCGGCGCAGTGTGCTCAAAAATGCGGGCAGATGGGAGAAAGTAAATTCCATGCAGCGGATAAACAGAACCAAGGCACAGAAAAATACAACCCCTTCAGTAAAAAGCCATTCAGAAACCACAGCAAGATCCTCCTTTTTTTCAGCAAACTACGCCTGATTCGCTTTGAGTCAATACCCGTTGAATTAATTCTTTATTTCACATTCCCCAGTACATACCGGTTTCATTTCATGGTCTTGATTCAAAAGATGCGCCCACGCCAAAGACCTTGCGCAAGAATAAAAAGCTCTGTCTTTTTTATGGCAGCCAGCAAAAGTCATAATTGGAATATTTTATCAACTTTTATATCCAGTTGCTCTTTGCGTCACAAACTTTCGCCCCCGGCCGCAGCCTTATAAACCCGCTGTTTATGCCGGTCCGGAGCGAAAGGAGACGTTATAACGCGGTCTTTTGACTGCCTATGGAGGGGAGGAGGCGACTTTTACGCACGGCCAAATGCCATACGACTTCTGCCTATGACGCAAGCTGTTGGAAGGTTTTTACAGGGAAGGCCTGCCAATTCTGCTCAAACGGCCTTCCCCGCGCTGAAAACCAAAGAAATCAGAACCGCGACTTTTTCTTTCATTATATTTTCGGGGGCGGCTTGCGCAAAAAGCCCTGCGGACCAGCCGGTTCAGTCTTCCAACTGCCAGACCTGGCGTACGCTTTGGATAAGGGCACGGATGACCGGAGAAGCGGCACGTTTCTTTTTATAGATGAAGTTGACCTGGGTGGAGAGGCTGTCCTTGTCCCAGATGACAACCTTGCCTTCCTTGCTGGCAAGGCGGGCTTCATCCTCGCGCATGAGGCTTATTCCTTTTCCTGCTTCCACAAATGCGGAAATCACGTCTTCGTGGTCCACAATGGTGGCTTCCGGCGGCTTGTGGGGCAGCCCCACGGACAAGAGCTTGTTTTCGGCAATGCGGCAATAGGGACATTCCTGAATAAGCCAGATCCAGGGAAAATCCATGAGGGTGTTCCAGGTTTCCGCCATGTGCAGACGGCCAGCCCAATCCGCCGGTCCCACGACCACGAGATTGAATTGGGCAAGCTTGATGCTGTCCACATCGCGCTGGATGGGGGGATCGCCAAAGCGGAAGCCGCCTTCCATATCACCGGAACGCACCTGGGAGAGGACGGTTTCCGACATACTCTGCAGCAGGTGCACCTCGACCCCTGGGAAATCCTCTTTCATACGGGTGGTCAGATCCATGATGCGGAGAAATTTCGTATCGGTGCACAGGCCTATGCGGGCCACGCCGCTGGCTTCGCGCCGCAGAGAGCGGGCCAGGTCGCTGAAGTCATTCACGGCACCGACAACCTTGCGGGCCTTGGTCAGCAACCGGCTGCCTTCCCGCGTCAGTTTCATGCCCGTATTGGTCCGCTCGAACAACTTTACCCCGAGTTCGTCTTCCAGGGTCTTGAGCTGCATGGAAACCGCGGGTTGGGTGACGCACAGGCGTTTTGCCGCCTTGGTCAGATAGCCTTCTTCAGCTACAGTAAGGAATGATTGTATCTGGTATAATTCCATATTTTTCAAAAACAGCTATAAGCCAAATTTATAACATCATAAAGACAATCCATTGGACGGCCAAGCTGTAAATGCCTATTTGTTCAGCCAGTGAGTGCAGGAATGCAGGAACCGCTGACGCGGTTAAAAATTCAAAAGGCTCACAAGGTTGCCGAGAGAAATCTTTCAACCGCACGGAGTAAGAATATGGTAAACGTACAAGGCCCCGTAGAACTGCTCAAGTATTTCATCACGCCCGAGGACACCACTGCACCGCAGACAGGAGTTGCCGGGCCGGGAATTGTCGGAACCATGAAGGTATTTTTTCACATCTGCGTCGCCATGGGACTTACCGTGGCCATCTCCGTGTTAAATTAAGGAACCATTCACAGGCTTCATCCTCCGTAGCGCCCGTGACGGCCGGCACACCGTCACGGGCGCTCCCTTTTTGGGCGGGAGAATTCTCCCATTACCACCCAAAAAAAAAGCGCCCAGCCAGTTCCCATAAGGAACATTTATGTGTCCTTACTCGACAGAAGAGCTTAGGGCAATGGGCGTTCCCCGAACTCGGTTCCCACAAAGCTATACAGCACACCTCTTCCCTGCACCTTCCCCAATTTTTTGCCTTTCAAAACAAACTTTCTTCCTCTTTTTTAGTTTTTGCCCTTAGCAAAAGCCTTACATATAAAAGGCCGCGACAGATACAACTCCTGCCACATCCTTTTTCTTTTACAATTGAATCTCATCATTTATCTCTCAATAAAAACTCCCTGCAACACGCTCGTGTTGCAGGGAGTTTTTATTGAATATTCGCAGGTCCAGGAGGCCGTGCCTCCTGGCGGGGTGCAGGGGCAGAGCCCCTGCCTACATTTCTGCTGCCGCCTTCTCTACGGAGTCTTTAAAGCCCTGGCGCACGGCCTTGAGCTTGTCGGCCAGCTCGGCATCGTGCAGGGCCAGAATCTGGGCAGCCATGTAGGCGGCATTCTTTGCACCGGGCTTATCCAGCGCAACAGTGCCCACGGGAAATCCCGGAGGCATCTGCAAGGTGGCCAGCAACGCATCCATGCCCTGCAGGGGCGAGGCATTGAGGGGCACGCCAATGACGGGCTTGATGGTCTTGGAAGCCACCACACCGGCCAGATGCGCGGCCATGCCGGCAGCACAGATAAAGACGTCACAGCCCTGCTCTTCCAACTCCGCCACCAATTGGGCGGTACGCTCCGGAGTGCGGTGCGCCGAAGTTATGGTATACAGGTGATCGATTCCGAGGGAACCGAGCACATCGGAACAGGGTTGCATTGTATCCTTGTCCGACGCGCTACCTATGAATATGGCAACACGTTTCATTTCAGGAATTCTCCCATTTCTTGCCTTTGTCTCCGATATCACGGCGGACGTAGCTGTTCTCGAAATTCACTATATCCACGGCCTGGTATGCCCTTTCCTGGGACTGTGCCAGGTCGTCGCCCAAGGCTGTTACACCCAGCACGCGTCCGCCGGAGGAGACGATACCGCCTTCCTCTTTGGTTCCGGCCTGAAAGACCTTGACCCCGACGCTGTTCTCGGCACGTTCGATGCCGGTGATGCGCATGCCCTTGGGATAGGCTTCGGGATAGCCCTTGGCAGCCATGACCACACACAGGGCGGTGTCGTCACGCCACTTCACATCGACCTCGTTCAGCTTGCCCTGGGTGCAGGCCAGCATGATTTCCAGCAGGTCGGAATCCAGACGCATCATAAGCGGCTGGCACTCGGGATCGCCGAAGCGGACGTTGTATTCCAGAACGCCGGGGCCGTTTTCCGTCATCATCAGCCCGGCGTAAAGCACACCTACGAACGGATGCCCCTTGGCCTCCATGTAGCGGATGATAGGGGTAATGACCTCTTCGGCCATGATTTCGTACTGGTCCACGGGCAGCAGACCGGCCGGGCTGTACGCGCCCATGCCGCCAGTGTTTGCCCCGGTGTCGCCCTCGCCCACGGCCTTGTGGTCCTGGCTGGAAGGCATGCATTTGATGTTGCGGCCATCGGAAAACGCCAGAAACGAAACTTCCTCGCCCACCAGCATTTCCTCGATAATGACCTTGTCGCCGCTGGTACCAAACTGCTTGTGGACCATTATCTGCTCAATGGCGTGGCGGGCGCGTTCCTTGCTTTCGCAGATGATGACACCCTTGCCCGCGGCCAGGCCGTCGGCCTTGACCACCAGGGGCACGCCTTTTTCCTCGATGAACTCCAGGGCCCGGTCCGCGTCGCGGAACATGGCAAAATGCGCAGTGGGCACGCCGGTTTCCAGCATCACCTGCTTGGCAAACGACTTGCTGCCCTCCAGCTTGGCACAGTATTCCGAAGGACCGAAGCAGGGAATGCCCGCGTCCTTGAGGGCGTCTGCCAGCCCAAGGGTAAGGGGCAGTTCCGGTCCGGGCACAACAAGACCGATATCGTTGGACTTGGCAAAATCCACGATGCCGCGCACATCGTCGTCCTGAATGTCCACATTAATGCCGCACTGGGCGGTACCGCCGTTGCCCGGCGCAATATAGATCTTTCCGGCTTTCGGACTTTGGCCCAGTTTCCAGGCCAGGGCGTGCTCCCGCCCTCCCGAACCGATCAAAAGTATATTCACAGCGTCCTCCCGTGGCGAGCTGCCGGAGAGTGTTCGGCAGCCTGTTGATAAAAAAATCAAGGTACTGAAACACAAGGGCAAAAGCAACGGATTCGGGTGCCCTCGGCACTCTGCCCCGTGCTTTCCGGCCGCAGGCGGATTGAGTGCCCTTCTTTCTGCTGGACAAAGAATAATTCCTGATTACATTCCTCGCCATGGCACACCAATATATTCGCATACACGGCGCACGACAGCATAACCTCAAAGACCTCACCCTGGACATACCCCGCGACAAACTTGTCGTCATCTGCGGTCCGTCCGGGTCGGGCAAATCCACCCTGGCATTCGACATCATCTATGCCGAAGGGCAGCGGCGCTACGTGGAATCGCTTTCCGCCTACGCCCGCCAGTTTCTGCCCCAGCTCGACAAACCCGATGTGGACAAGATCGAGGGGCTTTCTCCCGCCATATCCCTGGAGCAGCAGGCCGGTTCGCGCAACCCCCGTTCCACGGTTGGCACGGTAACGGAAATATACGACTTTTTACGCGTGTTCTACGCCCGGCTGGGCAAATTCTATTGCCCCGGCTGTGGCAAACCCATTGCCGCCATGACGCCCGACGAGATCGTGGACCGCATCATGGAGATGGAGGCGGGCACCAAATTTCTTTTGATTGCCCCGGTGGTTGAGCGCAAAAAAGGCACGCACAAGGACCTGCTGGCAAACCTCAAAAAGCACGGATTCATGCGCGTACGCGTGAACGGCGAGGTAATGCTGCTGGACGACGTGCCAGACCTGGAAAAGAACAAACGCCACAGCATCGATCTTGTCATAGACCGGTTGGTGGTGAAGGGAGACATGCGTTCGCGCCTGGCCGACTCCCTGGAGCTGGCTCTCAAATGGGGGGACGAACGAGTGCACGCCGCCGTGGTGGGTGGCGAGGAAAAGATTTTCAGCACGCTTTCCTCCTGCCCGGACTGCAACATCAGCCTGCCCAAGCTTTCGCCGCAGCTTTTTTCCTTCAACAGCCCGCAGGGAGCCTGCCCGCGCTGTTCGGGCATCGGCAGCCTGGACTATTTCGAGCCCATGCTCATTGCCCCCAACAAGGGGCTGTCCATCCGCAAAGGCGGCATTCTGCCCTGGAAAAACCCCAAGGCCCTGTCCCGCCAGGAAGACGACCTGAAAAAACTGGGCAAGCACTACGGCTTCACCCTGGACACCCCGCTGGGTGAATTTTCCGACAAGGCCTGGAACGCCCTGTTCAACGGCGATCCGGAAGTGCAATGGCTGGGTGTGATTCCCCTGCTGGAGCAGGGAATGCAGTTCGGCCCCATCTGGCGTGACGAGCTGGCCCGCTTCCGCCAAAGCCGCCCCTGCCCGGACTGTGGCGGGGCGCGCCTGCGCGACGAAGCTCTGGCCGTGCGCGTGGACGACCTGAACATGCACCAGTTCACCACCCTGCCCATCAACCGCGCCCTGGACTGGCTGCAGGGCCGCACCTTCGAGGGCCGCGACGCACTTATTGCCGAACCGCTCATGAAGGAGCTGACCCACAGGCTGGCGTTTCTTTCCAACGTGGGGCTGGATTACATAAACCTGCACCGGGAAATGGCCACCCTTTCCGGCGGCGAGGCCCAGCGCATCCGCCTTGCCGGACAGCTCGGCTCCGGGCTGGTGGGCGTTACCTATGTTTTGGACGAACCGTCCATCGGCCTGCACCCCCGCGACAACGAGCGCCTCATCAAGACGCTTCGCCAGTTGCAGGAGCGGGGCAACACCGTGCTGGTGGTCGAGCACGACGAGGAAACAATCCTGGCCGCCGACCACGTGGTGGAACTCGGCCCCGGCTCGGGCTGGCTGGGCGGCGAAGCCGTGTTTCAGGGCACGGTGCGCGACCTGCTGGACAAGGGCCAGTCCCTGACCGCCAAATACCTGCGCGGCGACATTGCCATCGAGCAGCCGGAACAGCGGCGCAAGCCCACGGGCCACATCACGCTCAAAGGCGTGCGCACCAACAACCTCAAGGACGTGAACTGCGCCATTCCCATGGGCTGCCTCACCTGCGTCACGGGCGTGTCCGGCTCGGGCAAGTCGTCCCTGGTGGTGGACACGCTGTACAAGCACATCGCGCTTGCCAAGGGTGTGAAGGTGGACAACCCCGGCCAGCTTTCGGGCATCGAGAACCTGGAGCAGGTGGAAAAGATCATTTCCATAGACCAGACGCCCATCGGCCGCACCCCGCGTTCCAACCCGGCCACCTACACGAAAATCTTCGACGAGATCCGCAAGATATTCACCGGCACCAAGGAAGCCAAACAGCGCGGCTACAAACCGGGCCGCTTCAGCTTCAACGTGCCCGGAGGACGCTGCGAGGCCTGCAAGGGCGACGGACAGATTCGGGTGGAAATGCACTTTCTGCCAGACGTGTACGTGACCTGCGACGTGTGCAAGGGCAAACGCTACAACCGCGAGACCCTGGACGTGCGCTTCAAGGGACTGAACATCGCCGAGGTGCTGGACATGACCGTGCGCCAGGCCAGCAAATTCTTTGAAAACCACCCGCCCCTGATGCGTCGGCTCCAGGTACTTCAGGACGTGGGGCTGGAATACATCCGCCTGGGACAGCCCGCCACCACCCTTTCGGGCGGCGAAGCCCAGCGCATCAAGATATCCCGCGAACTCGGCAAACGCAGCCTGCCCGGTACCCTCTATATTCTGGACGAGCCCACAACCGGGCTGCATATGCACGAGGTCGGCAAGCTCATTCAGGTGCTGCAACAGCTGGTGGACAAGGGCGCAACCGTGGTCGTCATCGAGCACAACCTCGATGTTGTTGCCGCGGCAGACCACGTCATCGACCTCGGACCCGGCGGCGGTGAATTCGGCGGCCAGATTGTGGCGCAGGGGACGCCGGAAGAATTGGCAGCCAATCCTAAGAGTGTTACGGGTGGATTTTTAGTGAAATAAGGGGGCGGCTGCGCGATTTTTGCCCCAGCGGCGTTGAAAAAGAGGGATTGGGGACCGGGATGGAGACTTTGCTCCTATCCTCGGTCCCCAATCCCTCTTTTCGTCTTGCCGGGAACAAAACTTACGCAGCCGGGGGGGGAATAGCGTCATCCCCCATCAGTAACCAATTATTTTCCTTAAATTTCAAGGCCACCTGTTAAGCCTACATTTGAGGCGCTTTAGCATACGTAAGCTCGTCACTCACCTAGTTGACGTACGCCCTCAGAATTTCATCATCAATGGACTTTCATTTGCCACGTCCCCAAGAATTGGGGCGTGGCATAACGATGCAGGAAGACCTGCAAATGCAGCTTACAAACCTATGGCGCAAGGGTGCTATCTCACCTGACTTGGTGCAATGAGGCGGCAAAGACATCTTGCAAGATACCTGCGGCCCCTTGAGGCCGGAGGGGGAGGAGAAGGTGCCGGAAACAACCGGGGGGACCTGGCCTTATCAGGTCCCCCCACTGTTTCTGGCAAAAAATCATAAAAAGTGGCTGGAATAACAAACGAAGGGACACCGTGTCTCCCAATACCCAGCTGCCTCTTCCATCTTCAATGCGCGAAAAGCGCATTGTGCTTTATTTTTTGCTTTTCAAGGCCCAAAAAACAAAAGGCCAGTCCTACATTCTACCCTTCTACCACTTCTTCCCGCTTCACCCGCCGCACATACCCCACCAAGGCCGCACAATAATAAATAACCAGACCGACATAGGCCAACGGAAAGAGATTCAAAAACAATCCGTAGGAGAAAAAATCGGCAGTCGGCTCCGAGACGAGCGACCGAATGCAGTAAAAGGCAAACAACTTGACCAAGACGGCGTGTACCCCGCCAAAGTACTTGTGAACATCATAATACATGTTCTTGAAATGAGGATACCGACGGGCAATCAAAAACGACACGCCCAAGTCGAGCAGGAAAAAGAACATCAAAACATCCTGCATCACCATGCAGTACGTGCCATACACCGGCGCAGCGACTGTTTCTCCTGCTCCTGCCTTTAACGGCTCGACAACTTTTCCCAAAACCGACGTAAAAAAAGAGATTACGTAATCTGAAAAACTCGCGGTCATAAGGCTTTTCCCAAGTGGCTAGAAAATTATTTATACTTTGTTTTATAAATTCATTAATTTTCTTTTCCCCATTCGGCAAGACCAACGCGCCCTCGCAAACACCTTTCCCCCTACGCACCAAAAACAAAAGGCCGGTCCTGATAATCAGAACCGGCCTTTTTGCGAACGAGTCCGCACCAAACATTTATTCGTTATTCAATACCTTGCTGGCGTTGTTCGTAACTTCCTCCATTTGCTTCTTTACCTCCTGCTTGGACACCTTGTCAGGATGTCCTTCACCAGAGCAAGCTGCCAAGGGCATGCAGACCAAGGAAAGCAACAATAAGAGTAAGCCGAAATGGGTAGTTCTCATAACTATCCTCCAGTTGTTTCTAGCAGAGTTATACTCCAACCGGATAAATGACAATAAAAAAACTGGGTACTATAACAAAAAAAATTGGCAAGCGCAAACGGAAAACTTTACAAAGGCAATACGGCCCGAAACTGGATTGCTCCGGAACCTACGGCAAGCCTTACCGCATCACCTTTCCGCCTTTTTACTGAAAAATCAGGTCGGCAAGCACACCCACAAACACGGCCACGGCAATCACCCCGTTCAGGGTAAAAAAGGCCAGGTTTACGCGGCTCATATCGTCTTCACTGATGAGCAGATGCTCCAGCACCATGATCAGGCCGATAATCACCATAAAGATGAAATAAATACCGCCCGCCTGCGCAGCCCATCCGGCCAGCAAAAAGAACAGCGCGGTGTTGACGTGGCAGAAGCTGGAAATTGCCAGACTGGTCCCCACGCCGAAACAGGCAGGCATGGAGTTCAGCTCCTGACTGCGGTCAAAATCCGTATCCTGACAGGCGTACAGCAGGTCGAACCCGGCCACCCAAAAGGTGACGCCCAGGGCCAGCAGTACGGCAGGCAGGGAAAATTCCGGGGTAACGGCCATCCAGCCACCCAGGGGAGCAAAGCCCAAGGTCATGCCCAAAACAAAATGACAGAGCCAGGTGAACCGCTTGGTAAGGCTGTAACCGCCCGCAATGAGGAGCGCCACAGGGGAAAGCGCGAAGACCAGGGAATTCATAAAGTAGCAGGCCAACACAAAAATGGCTGCCGTGACCACGCAGAAAATGCGGGCCGCGTTCATGGAAATTTCCCCGGTAATGAGCGGCCGGTTCTGGGTGCGGGGGTTGAGACGGTCGAACTTGACGTCGGCCACGCGGTTGAAGGCCATGGCAAAGGAACGCACGGCCACCATGGCCAGCGTAACCAACAAAAAGGGTTTCCAACCCGGCCAGCCCCTGGCGGCCCAAAACAGGCCCACGTAGGCGAACGGCAGGGCAAAGATGGAGTGCTCTATTTTGACCATGCGGGCCAGAGCGACAATCTGACGTGTCATCTACAAAATCCTTGTTATCGCAATCGATTACTTGCGGATGAAAATAGCGCCCAACACCAGAAAGGCGACTCCCAGAATACGGGACAGGCTGATGGAATGCTGCTGATAGCCGAGCACCCCGAAATGGTCCAGAAACACAGCGGCCACGAGCTGCCCGGCGATGATGAGGCCAGCCATTGTTCCGGCCCCGACCTTGGGCACCAGAATAACCGTGGCGGTGACGAAAAATGCGCCGAGCACACCACCCAGCCAACTCCACCAGGGAGCGTTGGACACGGCATTGGAAAAATCGAAAGGCAGCCGCACCACCAATACGTAAAGAGTCAGGGCAACGGTGCCGACAAAAAACGAAACCAGAGCCGCAGACTCGGGCGCGCGGAGAGAGTCGCGCAGGATGGAGTTGATACCTGCCTGCACCGGCATGAGAAACCCGGCCGCGAGTGCCAGACAAATATAAAATAACTTCATGAAATCTCCTCGGCTTTACGAAAGAACTGGTCGGCTGCCGCATGCTCCGGCGGAACACCGCACACACCCTGCGCACGAACCATGGCTGATCGCGCTGAAACAAAAAAACAATGTGGGGAACGTCAACCAATGGCTATCAAATCATGTTCGCCCGAATCCCGCAAGACGGCAAGGCTACCAACAGGGACCAGACTTTTCAGACTCATGGGGAGAGATGAAAACAGGACTGAGGAAAGATGTTTGCGGTGTGCAGCTGGACGTTGGATTTTTTTGGGGTTTGGGCCGCTGTGCTTCGGGCCTTGGGCGTCTTGCGCGGCTGCTGTGCGTCTTTTGTTTTGCTTCCTCAACCATCTGCCGCAGGGCGGCGGGAGTCGCTTGAGAACTAGACGCTAAGCAATGCGCAGCCGCGCTATTTTTCTTTGCTTCCCGGTTCACAACCGTCTGCCGCAGGGCGGCGGGACTGGTGCGGTGGCAAGGCGCCAGGGAAAATCAGAACCGACGTGTATTCTTATATACACGAGGGGCTCGATTTTTCCGCAGCAACGCAGCCAACGTGCCGTTCCCCTCAAATTACACAGGGCGGCGGGAGCTACTTTGAGAACTAGGCGCTGTGCAATTCGTAGCTGCGCCGTGTATTCTTACATACACAAGCGGTCTGCGAATTGTGCTGCAACGAAGTTATCAAGCGGCTCCCGCCGCCCCGAGACTATTTCAGGCAGATAAGTCCATAATTCTTCTTCCCCTTGCGCAACATAAGCGCCTCCCCATGCAGGAAGTCGCTGGCACCAGGGGTGAAATCAATATCCTGGACGCGCTCGTTGTTCACGTACACGCCACCGGCCTTGATGTCCTTCTTGGCCTGGCCCTTGGAAGCGCAAAGGCCCGTGTCCACCAGCATCTGGGCCAGATCGGGCAATCCGTCGGTCTTGTCGTATTCCTGGCTGGGAGCTTCATCCAAGGCGGCTTTGAGGGTGCGCACATCCACTTCGCGGATGTCGCCCTTGCCGAACAGAGCATCGGTGGCCTTGAGCACCTTGTCCAGCTCGTCCTTGCCGTGCACCAGAGAGGTCATCTCCTCGGCCAGACGCTTCTGGGCCTCGCGCAGATGGGGCTGCTCCTCGACGCACTTGGCCAGTTCCGCGATCTCTTCCTGAGGCAGGAAGGTGAAGTAGTTGAGCAGCTTGACCACGTCGCGGTCGTCGGCGCGTACCCAGAACTGGTAAAATTCGTAGACGGAGGTCAGTTCCGGGTCCAGATAGATGGCGCCCTTCTCGGACTTGCCGAACTTTTTGCCGTCCGCAGTGGTGATGAGCGGGAAGGTCATGGCATAGCCTTCCAGACCGGACTTGCGGCGCATGAACTCGCAGCCTGCGGTGATGTTGCCCCACTGGTCCGAACCGCCAATCTGCAACTTGCAGCCGTGCTCGCGGGCCAGATATTCAAAGTCCAGGGACTGCAGAATCTGGTAGCTGAACTCGGTGTAGGAGATGCCCACGTCGTCGCGGCCGAAGCGGTTCTTGACCGATTCCTTGCCCATCATGCGGTTGACGCTGAAAAACTTGCCGTAGTCGCGCAGGAATTCGAGGGCTGTGATCTGGCCGAACCAGTCGTGGTTGTTGACGATGTTGACGTCGCCTTCAAACAGCTTTTCAGCCTGCTTGCGGATGCAGGAAATGTTGAACTCGATTTCCTCGGACGGCTTGAGCTGGCGCTCCTGATCCTTACCGCTGGGGTCGCCGATAAGCCCGGTTGCGCCACCCGCCAGAAAAATGGGGGAGTGCCCGGCGCGCTTGAAGCGCAAAAGACCCAGCAGAGGAACCATGTTGCCGATGTGCAGGCTTTTGGCGGACGGGTCGAAGCCGCAATACATGGCGCGGCCCGGAGTGGACAGATACTCGCGCACTCCGTCCTCGTCCGAAACCTGAAACACCAGTCCCCGCCACTTCAACTCGTCGAAAATGTTCATTGCCTGCTCCTTGCAGTCTCTTTTGCTGATGCGCATCATTCAAGGCCCCGACGGCCTGCCTGTGCGTGTTTTTGTGGTACGATTACGCGCTTCGTGCGCGAATCTTGTTGGCTTTCATAAAACCGGGAGGAAATCAAGAGCCATGGTGCGGGCCAGAAAAGACGAAGCCTTGATTTTTCCCTTATAATACCGCTCATTCGCCCGTTTCCCTTCTTCTACTCGAAATCTCATTTTCACCCCACATCCGCCAGACAACTCAAAAAGGTACGAAAGCAAGGCGCGAGGGCTTGGTTTTTCCGAACCAACGAAGTTACCGCACCCTTTTCAGAAATTTAAACAGGCTGTTCAGAAAGAGGTGAGAGCAAAGCGCCAGAAAAAACCAAACCCGAAGTGTATTCTTAAATACATGAGGGGCTTGGTTTTTACGTAGCAACGCCGCTATCACCCTTTATGAACTGCCTGAGCAGCCTGAGCCCTTCTTTCCTTTCATGTCATGTTGCCCTATAATTGTGGGCTATGGGCTCTCTTATCGCACGCATACTTACCAAACTGGCCTGGGTTGCCGTTGTGCTGTTCGGCATCACGGTCATCAGTTTCTGGGTCATCCATCTGGCGCCCGGCTCGCCCACGGAGCTGCAGACCACCATGAACCCGCTGGCAACACCCGAAGCTGCCGCGCGTCTGAACAAGCTGTACGGCCTGGACCAGCCCATACACGTGCAATATGCCCGCTGGGTGTCGCGCATCGTGCGCTTCGACTTCGGCCAAAGCCTTTCCGGCGACCACCGCCCGGTGTGGGACAAGATCAAGGAACGGCTGCCGCTCACCTTTGGCATGAACATCGTCTCCCTGTTCCTCACCCTGCTCATCACCATTCCCATTGGCGTGGCCTCGGCCTATTGGCAGGGCGGCATGTTCGACAGGTCCATGACCATCTTCGTCTTCATCGGCTTTGCCGTGCCCGGCTTCTGGCTGGCCCTGCTGATGATGATATGGCTTGGCATCTACTGGCCGGTGCTGCCCATCTCCGGGCTGACCAGCCTGGACTATGCCTCGCTTTCCCCCCTGGGCAAGCTCTGGGACCTCACCCGGCACATGATTCTGCCCATCTTCATTTATACCTTCGGTTCGCTGGCGGGCATGTCGCGCTTCATGCGTTCGTCCATGCTGGAAGTGCTGCGCCAGGACTACGTACTCACGGCCAAGGCCAAGGGGCTTTCGACCCGCGTGGTCGTGTTCAAACACGCCCTGCGCAACGCGCTGCTGCCCGCCATCACCCTGCTCGGCCTGTCCATTCCCGGGCTTATCGGCGGCAGTGTCATTATCGAATCCATTTTTTCCCTGCCCGGCCTGGGGCAACTTTTCTACCAGGGCGTGATGAGCCGTGATTATCCGCTCATCATGGGCAATCTGGTGCTGGGCGCCATTCTTACCCTGGCCGGCAACCTGCTGGCCGACGCAGCCTATGGGCTGGCCGACCCGCGTATTCGGGCCGGCCGTTCAACCGGTCGGGCAGGAGGAAAGAGCTGATGAACGAGGCCACCTCCCTGCAAACGCCAACGGCCAACGGATACAACAAACGCCGGGTCCTGCTTTCACGCTACGGCCTGCTGGTGCTGGGCCTTTTTCTGGTGGGCGTCATGTCCGTGGGCGCCTTGCTTGCCCCGTGGATTGCTCCGTTCGATCCCTCGGCCATCAATGTGGACGCTATTTTTCTGCCCCCCAGCTGGACCCATCTTCTGGGCACGGACTCCCTGGGCCGCGATATTTTCTCGCGTATGCTCTACGGCGGGCGGGTCTCGCTGTGGGTGGGGTTTGTGGCCGTGGGCCTGTCCGTTGGCATCGGGCTGGTGCTGGGGCTGGTGGCCGGATATTTCGGCGGGCTGGTGGATGAAGTCATCATGCGCGGCGTGGACGTGATGCTCTGCTTCCCCTCCTTTTTCCTTATCCTGGCGGTCATCGCCTTTCTGGAGCCGAGCCTGTTCAACATCATGGTGGTTATCGGCCTTACCAGCTGGATGGGCGTGGCCCGTCTGGTGCGG
This sequence comes from Desulfovibrio sp. 7SRBS1, assembly GCF_049723905.1. NCBI lineage: Bacteria > Pseudomonadati > Thermodesulfobacteriota > Desulfovibrionia > Desulfovibrionales > Desulfovibrionaceae > Desulfovibrio > Desulfovibrio sp. 7SRBS1. Next base: position 2,931,667 of record NZ_JBJKFD010000001.1, read on the forward strand.
GCTGAAACCCTCAGCCTGAAAAGCCGCGACTACGTGCTGGCAGCCAAGGTTTCCGGCGCGGGCCACATCCGCGTTCTGTTCCACCACATTCTGCCCAATGCCGCGGCCCCGGTGCTGGTTTCCGCCACCCTGGGCGTGGCCGGAGCCATACTGGTGGAATCTTCCCTGAGCTTTCTGGGGCTGGGCGTGCAGCCTCCCACCCCGAGCTGGGGCAACATGCTTATGGAAGGCAAGGACGTGCTGGAAATAGCACCATGGATGTCTGTTTTTCCGGGCATGGCAATCCTGCTGACCGTGCTGGGCTACAACCTGCTGGGCGAAAGCCTGCGCGACCTGCTCGACCCGCGCCTGCGCCAATAGCCCCCCCCGTTTCCTCCGCATTGCAAGGAACCGTATGCCAACAGTCTGCCTGGTCAATGTTTCGCTGCCGGACGAGGCCCGTTCCCAAGACCGGGAAAAAATGTTCTACCGCATGTTGAACGACCTGGGGCACGGCCCGCAGGCCGTCCACGCCCTCGGCCTTGCCGACCCCGGTGGCTGAGACTCAAAACGTCACTTGAAGCCGCCCATCACAGGGAGTACAAACAAGCCCCATGCTTGAATTATTGCGCATACACAATCTCGCCCTGATCGAAGACATGGAACTTGAGTTCGTGCCAGGACTCAACGTGCTTACCGGCGAAACCGGCGCAGGCAAATCCTTCATCCTCAAGGCGGTAAATTTTCTCACCGGCGAAAAGCTGGGACGCGACCATGTGCGCGGCGGTGCGGACAAGGCCGTGGCCGAAGCCATCTTCATCCATGGCCGGGAAGAAACCATTGTCCGCCGCGAACTTTCGGCATCCACAGGACGCAGCCGACTGTTTATCAACGACCGGCTGTCCAGCGTGGAAAACATTGTCAAACGCCGTTCCAGCCTGTTTCTTCATACCAGCCAGCACGGGCAGCAGCTTCTGCTCCGGCCCTCGTATCAGGCCCGCATTGTGGACGGCTTTGTCACCGAGACCGAACTCTTTGACGAACGCACCGAACTGCTGGCCCGGCTCAAGGACATTTCCGAACAGCGTGCCGCGCTTCAGGCCCGCTATGACGAGCTTGCCAACCAACGCGATTTTCTCGAATTCCAGAAAAAGGAAATCGACAAGGTCGGCCCCCAACCCGGCGAAGAAGACGAGCTGGAAGCCAAACGCAAGACCCTGCGCCACCGCCGCGAGGTGAACGAAGCCGCGCAGAACGCCCTGGACCTGCTGGACGATCCGCAATCTGGCATTTGCGACGCCATGGGCAAACTTTCGCGCCATTTGAACGCCCTGGCAAAATTTCTGCCCGAATTTGCGGACGACGCCGCCACGGTGGAAGACCTCAACCTCCAACTGGGCGAGATTGACGGACGACTGCGGCGCATGCCTTCGGTGGCTCCGGAAGACAACCCCGAAACCATTGAAGCACGGTTGTTCGAGCTCTCGTCCTTGCGCCGCAAGCTGGGCAAATCCCTGGACCAGATCGTGGACCTGGCACGGGAAATCGACGACAACCTGTCGTTTCTCGACTCCTGCGCGTTGGACCTGAAAACCCTGCGCGACAAGGAAGAAAAGGAAGCCGACAAACTCCGCGCCGTACTGACCCGGCTGGACAAGGCCCGGGCTACAGCCGGGGAAACGTTGTGCGCACGGCTCAAAGAAGAACTTTCCTACCTGGGATTTTCCAAACACGCGGAAATCCACATCCAGTTCACGCCCACGGAAATCCACCCCGGCATCTCGGAAAACCGGGCGCGCATTCTGTGGATACCCAACCCCGGCATGCCCCCGCAGCCCCTGGACGCCATTGCCTCGGGCGGCGAACTTTCCCGCTTTCTCCTGGCCGTTACCAACCTCATCTCAGCCCAGGAACTACCTACGCTCATCTTCGACGAAGTGGACGCTGGCGTGGGCGGCCTGACCCTGAACAGCATGGCCGACCGGCTGGAACATCTGGCCGGACGCCAACAGGTCATACTCATTACCCACTGGCCGCAACTGGCGGCACGGGCCGCACGACACTTTACGGTGGTGAAGGAAGTGGACGACGGACGTACCTATACCCGCTGCCAGGCTTTGGCCTCAGAGGGCATTATGGCCGAACTTACCCGGATGGCGGGGGGGGGGAACAGGGGAAGGCGCTGGCTGAACAACTGGGTAAAGCCAGATAGTTGGGAGAGAGACGAGGCGGCTGCGCGATTTTTGCCTCTGGCTTCGTTCTAAAGAAGGCGGTTGGGACGGGATGGAGCTTTACTCCTATCCTCGCCCCAACCGCCTTCTTTACGCCTTGCCGGAACCAAAACTTACGCAGCCACGTGAACGTATGGGGTAAAGAAGAATAAGACGGGTTTCATAATGCTGCCTTCGCTTTCAAGCCAATTTCTAGCTACGATTTTACTTACAAACTAACCTGCCTTTTCCGCTCGAAATTCTCGTGCGCCCTTTTAGTTCACATCATCAATGGCTGTCATTTCGCCACGCCCCATTCTTCGGCGTGGCGTAACGACTCAGAAAAACCTGCAAATGCAGCTTACGAAGCTATGGCGCAAGGGTATTATCTCACCTGACTCGGTGCAAAGAGGCGGCAAAGACTTCTTGCCAGATACCTGCGGCCCCTTAGGCTCGGAAAGGGAGGGGAAGGTTCCGGAAACAAACGGGGAAACCGGGGCCTCTCCGGGTTTCCCCACTGTTTCCGGATAATTTTACAAAACTATGCTCGAAAATTAGCCGAAGGGACACCATGTCTCCCTTCAACCACGCATCCTCTTTTCTTAAGCCGATAAAGTGTATCAGGTTGGGATGTGCCTTTGGCGCAGCCAGCGCGAGATTTTCAACGCCCTGGCCGGGGGAACCAGGCCTTTTCGGGCTCTCCCACTGTTTTACCCCTCACTCTCTTTGCCGTACGCAACAATCTTCCGACATAACGAGGCGAAAGCATCAATTTCTTCCGGTTCCAAGGCGCTTTCTATTGTTTCCAGAACTTCGTGGCGCAGGCTGGCCGAACGGGCCAGAAAGGCTTTCCCCGCCTTGGTGATGGAAATGTCGTACGACCGCCTGTCGAGAGTACTACGCTCCTGCACCACATAGCCCTTGTCCAGCAGACGCTTGGTAAGCTTGGATATCCCGGACTGCGACACCCCCCGAAGCTCCGCCAGCTCCTTTGTCGTCTTGCTGCCTTGCGTTGCCAGTATGTCCAGCAGGTAATATTGGGCGGTCGCCACGCCTTCCACATTGTAGCGGCTGAGATTGCTGATGATCATGCATTGAAACGGAAGGTAGCTCTGTTCAAGCTCAGTGTTCGTCATGGCTTTTCCCTGTGCTGCGCGTACTTCTTCAGATAGCGTCCGGTTATGGAACCCGGCGCATGCAAAAGATCCTGAGGAGTTCCTTCAAAGAGGACTTTTCCCCCTTTTTGTCCGGCTCCGGGACCAAGGTCAACCACCCAGTCCGCCCCACAGAGCACGTCCAGGTTGTGTTCAATGACGATCATGGTATTCCCCTGGGCCACAAGCCTGTCCAACACCCGCATCAGTTGCGCCACATCCGCCATATGCAGCCCGGCGGTCGGTTCGTCCAGAATATACACCTGCCCTTTTCTGCCAAGTTCCGCCGCCAGTTTGACGCGCTGCAGCTCCCCGCCGGAAAGCGTGTCCAGCGTCTGCCCCAGCGTGATGTACCCCAGCCCCACTGTTTCCAGCCGGGAAAGATCCTCGGCTATGCCGCTCCCGGCAAAGAAGCGGCAGGCATCATGCACGGTCAGCGAGAGCACCTCGAAAATATTCTTCCCGTCCAGGGCATAGCGCAGAACATCCTGCGTGTAGCGCTTGCCCGCGCAGGTCTCGCAGGTGGTGGCCACAGAATCCATGAACGCCAGGTCCGTATACACCACCCCCAGCCCCTTGCACTCGGGACAGGCGCCCTTGGAATTGAAGCTGAAAAGCCCCGCACCCACATTGTTGGCCCGGGCGAATTGCTTGCGAATGGCATCGAACACCCCGACGGCCGTGGCTATATTCGACCGCTTGGAGGCGTGCATGGATTTTTGATCGATGGCGATGCACCCCGGACAATATTCCGGCAGAACCCCGTTGATCAGGCTGCTTTTCCCGGAACCGGCCACGCCGGTCACAACGGTCAGAACATTCTTTGGAATACGCACGGAGATGTTTTTCAGATTGTGCAGGGTTGCGCCTTCAATGGAAATATATCCCAACGGGTTGCGGAGATTTTTCTTGAACGAAACGGTCCGCGAAAGATGTTTTGCCGTCAGCGTGTCCGCCTGCCGCAGCCCGTCGTAGCTTCCCTGAAAGACGATGTTGCCGCCAGCCGTCCCCGCCCTCGGCCCCATGTCCACCACGTGGTCGGCCGTGCGAATGACATCCGGGTCGTGCTCCACCACAAGGAGCGTGTTTCCCTTGTCCCGCAGCAAGCGCAGCAGGTCGTTGACCCGGTCCACATCGTAGGGATGCAGCCCGATGCTGGGTTCATCCAGAATATAGGCCACGCCGGTCAGACTGCTGCCGAGCTGCCGCAGCAACTTGATGCGTTGCGACTCGCCGCCTGAAAGGGTCGATGTTTCCCGGTTCAGGCTCAGATATCCCAGCCCAATGGACACCATCTGTTCCAGCTGGTTCCTCAGTGCGGAAAAAATCGGCTTCACCTTGGCCGGATGGTCCAGCCCCTTCAGAAAGGCAAGCATGTCGTCGGCCTGCATCGACGTGCACTCGCCAATGCTTTTCCCTCCCACCAGAGACGACAAGACCTCGGGACTCAGCCGATGGCCGCGGCAGTCGGGACATGTGCCCCGGCTGACAATGGCGTCGATCCTTTTCCTGTGCCTGAGGCGCTCCTCGCCTTCGCCATGCAGAAAACTCCGTTCAATACGCGGAATCACCCCTTCGTACACAGCCGTCTTGGGCCATTGCGGATCGGGATGCGGCGGTTTTACACCCGTTGTGTGCAGCAGCAGGTCCATTTCCTGTGCACTGAAGTCCCGGAGCTTCTTCCCGTTGTCGAACATCCCGGAATGCACATAGCGACGCAACCGCCAGCCTCCCGGCTCGAACGTGGGAAAACGTATCGCCCCTTCGGAAAGAGACTTTTCCTTGTCCAGCAGCCGGTCCATGCCGATGGAATCCACCTTGCCGGTTCCGCCGCAGGTTTTGCACATGCCCTTGGGGTTGTTGAAGGAAAAGACTTCGGCAAGGCCCACATACGGCGTGCCCAGACGCGAATACAAAAGCCGCAGCAGCGAATAGATATCCGTTATGGTGCCCACCGTGGACCGTGCATTGCCGCCCAGGCGCTTCTGGCTGATGACAAAGGAAACCGGCAGGTTTTCTATGCCGTCCACATCGGGCTGCCCGTATTGGGGAAGCCGGTGCCGGATAAAGCTGGAATAGCTTTCGTTCAGCTGGCGCTGGGATTCCGCCGCAATCGTATCGAATACAAGCGATGACTTCCCGGAACCCGAGACTCCGGTAAACACCGTGATTTTTTTGGAAGGAATGGACAGGGACACGTTGTTGAGGTTGCGTTCCCGTGCCCTGCGGACATGAAGATTGTCGTCCTGCATAGCAAGCTCCTTTGTTGCAGGAAGCTTGATATGGTCATTATATGACATAGTCAACTAAATGGGGTAACGTATTAGAAAGAGACGCGGCTGCGCGATTTTTGCCCCCGGCTACGTTGAATTAAAAAGGAGTTTGGACGGGATGGAGCTTTACTCCTATCCTCGCCCCAACTCCTTTTTTTTCGCCTTGCCGGGAACAAAACTTACGCAGCCGCGTGACGTGTGGGGTAATAAAAACGCCTTTCTATTGCACCACCTTGCAAACCAATTTATAGAAATGCTTCCGATGGCACAGGTCGGAAGATGGCTCTGCTAACCTGTGCCGGGTAGCGACGCGGCCATCTCGCGTACGTTTCAGCCCAGTACACATTTATGGTCTATCATCTGGATTAACCGCTAGTTAGCTCTATCTTTTCGTCCACAGGGACTTTTCAACTATCCGTGCGCCCTTCCACTCCACATCATCAATGGCCCCCTATTCGCCACGCCCCATTCTTTGGCGTGGCGCAACTGTTGTGCAAACGGTTACAAATGCAGCTTACGAACCTATGGCGCAAGGGTGCTATCTCACCTGACTTGGTACGAAGAGGCGGCAAAGACTTCCTGCCAGATACCTGCGGCCCCTTAGGGCCGGAAAGGGAGGGGAAGGTTCAGGAAACAAACGGGGAAACCGGGGCCTCTCCGGGTTTCCCCACTGTTTCCGGAAAATTCGACAAAATTTATTTGAAAGGCAGCCGCGGGGACACCGTGTCTCCCTATACCCAGCCGCCTCTTCCCTCTTCACTGCGCGAAAAGCGCAGTGTGCTTTCTTTCCTTGCCCCCGCAGCAATCCCCCCAAGGACCACAGGCGGGGCAAAAAACGTGAGATCAAGGCGCGAGGATGTTGGCGGTTGTGAAGCGTATTCTTCCATACGCGAGGGTTCGCCAACACCGCAGCAACGCGGATATCGCGAATTTTTCCCCCGCCTACTCCTACCTCTTGGTCAACCCAAACTTCTTCAACTTATACTGCAACGTCCGCCTGCTCACCCCCAACAACTCCGCCGTCCTCTCCCTGTGCCCTCCTGTAGCCTCCAACGCCTGCTCCAAAGCATGACGCTCGGCCGCATCAAACGACACTTCCTCCTGCTCTTCACCCTCATCTCCCCGTACATCCAAACGAATCTCCGCCCCTTCCTGAAACACGTCAGGCAACAAGTCCGGGGTCAGCAGATCGGTGCGGGCCAAAACCAGAGTACGCTCCAAAACATTCTCCAACTCACGCACATTACCCGGCCAGTCATACCGGGCCAGAGCGTCCAAAAACTCCGGGGAAACCGAACAGACATCCAAATGGTTCTTTTCTGCCAGACGGCGCAAAAGAAAACTGGTCAGCAATGGAATATCGGTTTTGCGCTGGCGCAACGGAGGAATGCAGACCTCCAAAACATTGAGACGGAAATAGAGATCCTCACGAAATTTGTCTTTCTTGATCTCCTGCTGGAGGTCGCGGTTTGTGGCTGCCAAAACGCGTACATCAACGGAAACCGGTTTGATTCCGCCCAGCGGTTCCACCTCGCCCTCCTGAAGCACCCGCAACAGCTTGGCCTGGAGCGCCAAGGGCATTTCCCCTATCTCGTCCAGAAAAAGCGTTCCCCCGGATGCCAGCTGAAACCGGCCGGGCTTGTCCTTTACCGCGCCGGTAAAAGCCCCTTTCATGTAGCCGAACAGCTCGCTTTCCAACAGGTCGCCGGGCAATGCCGCACAATTGACCTTGATGAGCGGTCCGTCCTTGCGCAGGGAAAGGGCATGCAGCTTTTCCGCCACCAATTCCTTGCCCGTGCCCGACTCGCCCAGAATGAGCACACGGGCCTCCGTGGGCGCGGCCTGGGCCACCAGCTCGTTCATCTCGCACACGGCAGGGCTTTGCCCTATGATGCGCGGCCCCTTTTCCTTATCCACCACCCGGCTTCGCAGGCTTTCGTTTTCCGCCAACAACGCCCCGTACTGGGCTGCCTTGACGAGCACGGTTTCCAGCTCGTCGTTGTCCGCCGGTTTGGTAAGATAGTCGAAGGCGCCCTGCTTCATGGCTTCCACGGCCGGCCCCACGGAACCGAAGGCCGTCAGCATGACCACCGGCACGGCGGGATGGTCGCGGCGCATGTGGCGCAACACGTCCACACCATCCATGCCAGGCATTTTCATATCCAGCAGAACCACGTCGGGCATGGCGGAATTGTCGTCGCGTTCAGCCTCCTTGTCCTTGAGAAGGGACAAGGCCTTCAGGCCGTCCTCGGCCTCGTCAACCTGCCAACCACGTTCGCTCATTACCGCGCGCACCATCAGTCGGTGGCCCGGCTCGTCGTCCACCACCAGCAATTTTTTTCCGTTCATCCGTCCGTCTGCTCCGGGAATATGCTTAAGTATTGAGATTATGTGAGCATAATCCTTCCGGCGTAACTTATCCAGGCGTCAGACGCCCTTGATTTTCGTGTATTTTTGCGCAAATTAAGTGTACGTTCCCCCGGCTCTACCCACTTATAGTCTTTTTTGTGGAGAAAACATCATGGCCGATCTGAAAAAAAATATTACAGACCGATACAAGCGGGAATTCGTGCAGGTAATCTGCCCCAAGTGCAGACGCACCCAGATTATCGCCCTTCCCGAAGAACCCATGCCCAAATGCGAAGACTGCAACGTGGAAATGATCATCACCGAGGTGCTCACAGAAGGGAAGTATTAACGGGGTCCCCGTGGGATGCCGTTTCGCCCTCTGCAAATAATCATTCTATGGAGGATCACATGCTCAGCAAAACCCTGCGGATCGTTCTCATGGCTCTGGTGGCCGGGATGCTGCTCGTTTCCGGCGCAATGGCCGACGACATCGAACTGGCCAAAAAATCCACGGTCGAATCCATTCTCAAACGCGGCGAGTTGCGTGTCGGCTTCGACGCCGGTTACCTGCCCTTTGAAATGACCGACAAAAAAGGCAACTACGTGGGCTTCGACATCGATCTGGCTAAGGAACTGGCCAAATCCATGGGTGTGAAGTTCGTGCCCGTCAACACCGACTTCGACGGCATGATCCCCGCCCTGCTCACGGACAAGTTCGACATCATCATCTCCGGCATGACCGTGAACCAGGAACGCAACCTGAAGATCAACTTTGCCGATCCGTATATCGTTGTAGGACAGACCATCCTCATCCCGGCCAAGCTTGCCGGAACCATCAAGTCCTACAGCGATCTGAACGATCCCAAGTACACCGTGGTTTCCCGTCTGGGCACCACCGGTGAGCAGGCTGCCAAGCGCATGATACCCAAGTCCACGTTCAAGTCCTTTGACAAGGAAGCGGACGGCGCCCTGGAAGTACTGAACGGCCGCGCCGACGCCTGGGTATACGACTTTCCCTTCAACGTGCTGTTCAAGGCACAGCAGGGCAAGGACAAGCTGGTCCACCTGGACACCCCCTTCACCTACGAGCCTCTGGCTTTCGGCATTCGCAAGGGCGATCCCGATTTCCTGAACTACCTGGACAACTTCCTGCGCCAGATCAAGAACGACGGCCGCTACGACCGCATCTACAACAAGTGGATGAAGTCCGACGGCTGGCTGAGACAGGTTCAATAGGCCGAACAGCTTTTGTGCAAAACCGGGGCCCAGCGCCCCGGTTTTGCATACGGCCTTGCAGCGCATACTCCGCGCAACTCACAACGAATCCATAAAATTTCAAGGTACGAGCATCATGAGACAACGCTCCGGACTGGACCGCCCAAGAAGCCCCATGTGGTACGCCATGTGGAAGGCCGCCTTTGTCATCATAGTCATCGGCGGCGTTTTGACCATGTGGGCGGCCAGTGAATCCGTCGAATACATCTGGCGCTGGAACCGCGTGCCCCAATATTTCTGGACCGATGCCACCGTGGACGTGCGGGCCGAAATTGAAGGCGACGTCTCGTCCATCACCAAGCGCGACGGTTCGAACTTCATCACCATCAGCGGCCCTTCCAATCAGGAGACCTACAACCTGCACAAAGGCGAGCCCCTGGTTTACGAAGGTGACATGATCTCGCCGGGCGACGTCCTGGGATCCTACCGATTAAGCCAGCCCGGCATCATGCTCGAGGGGCTGTGGCTCACCCTCAAGATCAGTTTCATCGCCATCATCTTCGGCATTTTTCTCGGCGTGCTTACCGGTCTCATGCGTATTTCGCGCAACCCATGTTTCCGATGGCTGTCCATCACCTACATTGAAATCATCCGTGGTTCGCCACTTCTGGTGCAGATTTTCCTGTGGTATTTCGTGATGGGCACGCTCATCAACTCCATCCTGGACAAGTACGGCATAGGCCATATTCCGCCCCTGTGGTACGGCGTTATCGCCCTGGCCATTTTTACGGGCGCGTACACGGCGGAAATCGTACGTGCGGGCATCCAGTCCGTACACCGGGGCCAGATGGAGGCGGCGCGCTCCCTGGGCATGAGCAGCGCCCAGGCCATGCGCAAGGTCATTCTGCCGCAGGCCTTCCGCCGCATCATGCCGCCGCTGGCAGGCCAGTTCATCAGCCTCATCAAGGACTCGTCCCTTTTGGGCGTCATCGCCATCCGCGAACTGACCAAGGCCACGCGCGAGATCGTAACCTCCAGCCTGCAGCCTTTTGAAATGTGGATCGTCTGTGCCTGCCTCTACCTGGTGCTGACCTTCACGCTGTCCCTTTTTGTCCAGTACCTCGAACGCAGGGCGGTGATCAGATGATGATACGGGCTGAAAGCGTCTGCAAATACTTCTATGTTCCTGAAAAACTGGAGGCCCTCAAAAACGTCTCCATGGACGTCGCACCCAGTGAAGTGGTCGTTATCATCGGCCCTTCCGGATCGGGAAAGTCCACCTTTCTGCGCTGCCTCAACCGCCTGGAATACGCGGATGAAGGCTCCATCCGTATAGAGGGCACGGACATCCTCGACCCCAAATGCGACATCAACAAGATCCGGGCCGAGGTGGGCATGGTTTTCCAGAGCTTCAACCTCTTTCCGCACAAAAGCGTGCTGGACAACCTGACCATGGCCCAGCAGACCGTGCGCAAGCGCCGCAAAAAGGAAGCCGAGGAAGTCGGCATGGCCCTGCTGAAAAAGGTGGGCATTGCGGAAAAGTACAATGTCTACCCGGATCAACTTTCCGGCGGCCAGCAGCAGCGTGTGGCCATTGCCCGCTCATTGGCCATGAATCCGAAGGTCATGCTCTTTGACGAGCCGACCTCGGCCCTGGACCCGGAAATGGTGGGCGAGGTCCTCGACGTTATGAAGAACCTGGCCCAGGAAGGCATGACCATGGTCGTGGTAACGCACGAAATGGGCTTTGCCCGCGAAGTTGCCGACCGCGTGGTCTTTATGGACCACGGGCAGATTCTGGAGATCAATACGCCGAGCGAGTTTTTCGACAACCCGCAGGACGAACGCTCCAAGCTCTTTTTGAGCCAGATTCTCTAGCCCCTCAACGTATTGTGATCCTTTTTCCGAAAAAAAAACCTCCGGCCGCATGGTCGGAGGTTTTTTTATATCCATCTGCCTTGAATATATAGGATACGATCATACCATGCGGCGTTTTCTCCAAACTCTCATACTGGTGTCCACGGTTCTTTTGTGGACGAGTGCGCATGCTGAAAAGAAAATTTTTCTGGTCAGCCTGGAAAACCCACCCCAAACCTACACGGAAAACGGGCAGGTTTGGGGCTTCAATACGGACATTGCCAGGGAAGCGTTGCGACGCGCCGGATATGCAATGGAAATTCAACTCGTCCCCTGGAGCCGGGCGCTTGCCTTGGTCCGCATGGGCCAGGCCGACGGCATCATAGACGCCGCTTTCACTACCGAACGCTCCGCGTACCTTCTGTATCCGCACACTCCCTTATACGAAGAGCGTTTTCACGCATTCCAGCGCGCCGACACGGACATCAGCTTTGACCAGAATTTCTCCGGCGCTGAAAAACTGCGCGTTGGCACGGACCGCGACTACTATTACGGAGCGCACCTCTCTCCACTGCTCAAGCCTCCTCTGTTTGCAAAGGTGGAAAAGACGGTGGGTATTGAATGCAACATCCGCAAGCTGCTCAACGACCGGGTGGACATCATCATCGAGCAGAACGGTCCCCTCTGGACAACAGCCCGGAAAATGGGGGTTGCCGACAAGATAAAACCCGCGCTCTCCAGCCGCGATGGAAAGCCCCTGTTGATGAGCATTTCCAAGACCTATCTGGCATTCTCACGTAAAAACATATCGCAGGAATTTGTAGACAAGATAGACCATATTTTAAAGCAGATGCAGGACGATGGTTTTATGAAAAGAACCCGCGAGGCGTATAAAAAATAAACGAAGCCAACAAATAATAATGAGTGGCCCCTACCCCGAGGCAAGAAAATGGTCTAAATTATATTCATGTTTAGAACCATCTTTGCCATACTTTGGGTGCTCAGCTCCCTGTTCTGCAGCTCTCCGGGCCAGACAGCCCAGACGGGCCAAATGGGCCCAATGGCACAGGTCATGCTTTTGGTCGGGCCGGAGAATCCGCCCTCGGAGTTCACTGCGAGGAACGGCGATATCCGGGGCTTTAATGCGGATATTGCCAGGGAAGCCCTTCGCCGCATGGGATACAGCGCAAAAATCCTGATAGTGCCCTGGAACCGGGCCTTGGCAATGGTCCGTGCCGGAAATGCGGACGGCATTCTCGACGCGGCCTTCACCCCGGAGCGAAAGGCATTTTTGCGCTACCCCCATACCCCGATCAATGTGGAACATTTGTACGCCTACCAGCGAAGCACCACTGATATTCGCCTTTTTCCAGACCTGTCCGATGCCCGAAAGCTGCGCGTGGGACTTCTTACAGGAGCAGCCTACGGTCCCCGCTTCACCAGGCAGATTGCCAACGGCACTTTCGCCCATGTGGAATACACGGTTGTCCCGGAGCACAATCTCCGCAAGCTGCTCAGCAAGCGTATGGACATGTTCATCAAAGCGCAGCAACCGCTCAAAAAAATGGCACAACGGATGGGAGCTGAAGAAAAAATAAAGCCCGTGCTGTCGCGCTTGGACGGAAAGCCCTTGCTGATAAGCACGTCCAAGACCTATCTGGCGTTCTCGCGCAAAAAAGTATCCCAGGAATTTGTTGAAAAAATTGACCATATTCTGGAGCAGATGCGGGACGAAGGATTTATGAAAAAAACTCACGAGGCGTACGAATAAAGGAAGCCCTTCTCGCCCATTTTACGGATTCTGCCAGCTACAAATTCTGCGCGTCTTCCCAATCAATTTATTTCTTCTACCAACTCTTGACCAAATATAATAAGCACTGAGAATGCTTATGAAAATATGCGCTGCCCTTGTGGTAGCCCTCTGCATTTTCTGCAGCCCCATGCATGCGGAACAAACAATTTTCCTGGTTGGTCCGGAGCACCCGCCCCTGGAGTTCACAACTCCCAACGGCACTCCATCCGGCTACAATGTGGAAGTTGTTCGGGAAGCACTGCGCCGCATAGGCTACAAGGCCATAATCCGCCTGTACCCCTGGAACAGAGCCATGGCCATGGTATACAACGGAAAGGCCGACGGCATTCTCGACGCCGCCTCCACCGAAAACCGCACCTATTTTCTGATTTACCCGGAAACCCCGATCCACGTTGAAGAGTATTATGCCTACCAGCCTGTAACTTCCAACATCCGCCTGTCGCCGGACCTGTCCAACGCCCGCGGTCTGTGTGTGGGGCTTCTCAAAGGCGGGGCCTACGGCCCGCGTCTGGAGCGTCTTCTGGCAAAAGACATCTTCTCCCGCATCGAATACACCGTGGTTCCGGAACAGCATATCCCCAAACTGCTCAACAAACGCATGGACATCATGATCGGGCAAGGCCCGCCCGGAAAGCGAATGGCACCGCGCGCCGGTGTCCCCCCGACGATAAAACCCGTTCTTTCCACCCTGGACGGAAAGCCCCTGCTTATAAGTATTTCCAAGACCTACCTGGCCTTCTCCCGCAAAAAAATACCCCAGGAGCTGGTCGACAAATTCGATATGGCCCTGAAGGAAATGCAGGCTGAAGGTTATATGAAAAAAATGCAGGAAAAATACGAATAGCCCGGCGGAGATTTGGCGCGATCTGCATCCGGAATCTGCCGCGGGGTTCCAGCTGCCAGCCTCCGGCGCCTGAACAAAGTGGTCGAACCGGTCGAGCCGAAAGAATTGGTCGTATTGGGGGCACCAAAACCCCGGTCTTCTTTCCTTCAAAATCCATATATACTTTGCACAACACCACTTCTGTGCCATTATGCAAAGTGCCCACTGCCCAAGTGCACTTTGCCAGCTCCCTGCATACGCCCGCTTCTTCCTGGCAATGGCCTTGGCGAATGAATGGCCCGGTGGCCGGCCCGAACATAGGCTGGCCGTGAAACCGGACTGGCCGTGAAACAGGGCTGACCAGACGCCGGGGCCATGTTTGCCACCAAACAACGGAACCTCGGTTCGCGACAGGAGGACCAGAGACCATGCGCGCTCTTTTCACAATCCTATTGGCCGCATTAACGGTGACCTTCCTGAACGGCTGCGGCAGCGGTTCCGATTCCTCAAACGCCCCCCTGAGTGCCACGCAAACCTCGTTCAACGCTTCCGGCGGACAAACCGCCCTGAGCGTGCATGTGGACAATAAAATGGCCTGGACCATACACAGCCCTGCCACCTGGCTCACAGTCAGCAGCTATGCGGGAACAGGCACCACCACCCTGCAACTTACCGTCGCCGAAAACGTCACCCCGGGGGATCGGTCGGCCGAAGTGCTGCTTGGCAAACAAGGCGTCCGCATTACCCAGTCCGGTGGCAACAACACCGTGCCCGCCGTCTTTGAGAAAGCTTCCTTCCGGCTCCCCTCCGCAATGACCAGCATTGCGCCCGGCCAGTGGAGCAGCGAAACCGCAACCACACTCTGTGAACTCAAGGTCGCCTCGGCACCCGGATTCGTGGACCTCAACAGCATTGAAACCGGAAACTCCGGTGCCAACGCCGCCTACTACAAGGTCCGCAAACGGACCTTCATCAACGGCACGGACGCCTATCTGTTCGAAACCGTTCCCGACCAGAACGGCATTTCCTGGGGCAAAATATGGCTGAACCATGGCGCCAACTGGTACGCCTTCGCCACCAGGACCCATAATGCCGACCTGCTCTATGTGCTGACAACCACACTGCAATTTTCGCAATAGGAAAAGAGAACAACGCACCATGCACAAGGCCGCTCTCCTGGCGCCTCTGACGCCCCTAACGCCCCTGTCGCCCTTGCCCATGGCCCTTGCTCTATTTTGCCCCTGACACCCCTGCCATGGCCCTTGTTCTTTTGCCCTTGTCGCTATGCTTCTTTCCGCTGTCTGCGACCTGGCCGACTCTGCCAATGTGCGGGGCGGCACACCCCGTTCGGACGTTTCCCCAAAAAGTAAGGAGCGCTCCCGCTGGAAACGCTCCTTTTGCCCCCTTCATTCGACAGTCCCTCCTGTCGGAATGAGCTTGAGGCATACCCTCTGTGGCAGGGCCAAACCTAACGATATTACGGACACCACATTACGGCAAGATGCTGCCAGTTTCCCTGACGGTACAATGCGTCGTCCACCACATGGACCACTCCACTCGTCACATCGTGCTCTTCCAGCAGCCAACAGGCCTGCAGGGCCATTTCCTCGGCCATCTTCCGGGATTCCTGGGCGGAATCGACGCCAAGAACCACTGTGGACGAGCCGACATCGCGTATATAGACATTCTTCACACCCGGCAGTCCGGCAAGCGACCGGCGGGCGGCCTCCAGACGCAACGTCGAGCGGACAGCCTCCAACCGTTCCCTGCTTTCGGCGGGAATGGAAGCTCCCACGCCTTCGGCGCTACGGATCGCGGCTGGAGGTTCTTTCGTATGCTCGGCCCAATGGCGGCGGCTTTCCTCCAGCTGCTGAATGGGCGACAGGGCATTTTCGCGCTGAACCTGACGCGCTCTGTACGTGGTGGTCAGAAAAAGCAGGCTGAAAACAACAAACAGCACGCCGAACACCACCAGGGACAGCGTACGTTCAAAAGGACTCACTTCACGCGGGGCTTGTTCCTCCGAATCGAACCAGTCCCGGTTCTCCATGTCCTGCTGATCATTTTCCGCATCATGGAAGCGCATCTGAAGCAGGTTGGACGCCAGAACCCCCGCCGAAGCCAAAGCTAATACGGCAAACAGGCTTTGCATGGCACATCTCCCGGCTTGAGTCTCGCGGCACCGAGGGGAAACCGGATTATGAACAAGATTACACCATGCCACCATTTTTGACATTATTTTTTTTAAACATACCGGCCGGTAAAACAGGAAGAGGCCCGAAAAACGAAACCCCGGAGTACGATTTATGCGCACTCCGGGGAGAATCATTACGAAAACTATATGTTCTTGGAAAATCCGCCCTTTACCAGCAAGGCCGGACGGAAAAACGGATCAGACCACTCCCAGCCGCTTCATTTTTTTGCGCAGCCCTTCCCGGCTTATGCCCAGCCTGCGGGCGGCTTCGGCCTTGTTGCCGCCGGTCTGGCCCAGGGCCTGGCGTATCAGGTCGGTTTCGGCATCGGCCAGATTCACACCGCCCCTGGAGGGTGAAACCCGATGCACAATCTTGCCGTCCAGCTCCATCTGAATATCCGAGGAAAAATCCTCCAGCCGGATGACTTCGCCATGGGAAAGCACCACGGCACGCTCCACCTCGTTGTCCAATTCACGGACGTTGCCGGGCCAGTGGTAGCCTTTGAGCGCTTCAGCAACACCCGGAGCCAGACGTTTGCTGCCCACCCCCATGCGCAGGACGTGTTCCCGGAGAAAATAGTTCAGCAGCAGAGGAATGTCGTTTCTGCGTTCACGCAGGGACGGAAGATGCAGGCCGACCACGTTGAGCCGATAAAACAGATCTTCTCGAAAATTGCCCTCTTCCACCTCTGCCTTGAGTTCCTTGTTGGTGGCAGCCACCAACCGGACATCCACGGGAATGGGTTTGCGCCCGCCCACGCGTTCGACCATGCGCTCTTCGATTACCCGCAGGATCTTGACCTGGCTTTCCAGACTCATGTCGCCGATTTCATCGAGAAACAAAGTGCCGCCGTGGGCCTGTTCGATGCGCCCTATGCGCATCTCCACGCCCGTGGCAACGCCGCGCTCTATGCCGAAGAGTTCGGCCTCGAACAAATCCTTGGGGATGCTGGCGCAGTTGAGGGCGACAAAGGGCTGTTCGCTGCGCAGGCTGTTGTAGTGCAGGGACTTGGCAACAAGCTCCTTGCCTGTTCCGGTCTCGCCCGTAATGAGCACGTTGACCGGAGTATCGGCAATTTTCTCCACTTGTTCGAGTACCTTGACCATGGGCCTGCTTTGCCCGATGATGCGCCCCGGCGAGAACTTGGAACGCAGGTTGCGCTTGAGTTGCTTGTTCTCCTTGGCCAGACGCAGATGCATTTTCTCCACTTCGGCCTTGGCCGCCTTGAGCTCCTCTATGATGTGCTCCAGGCGGTATTCCCTGGCCTCCACCTTGACCAGCATCATGCCGAAGGCTTCGGCAAGCCCGGTCACGGTGGCGGGGTAGCAGCCCACGCGGGTCATCTCGAACAGATCGCGGGCCTCGGTAAAGCGGCCCTTGGCTATATCTTCGCATATGTTGGCAAGATGGCCTAAAAGTTCGTTTTCCGGTTCCATGCCTTTCTCCTAGCCGAGTTTTTCCAGGAAATACTCCGCAGGGTTCAGGTTGATTGGGGGACGATCCGGCAGGCGGCTAACGGCCTGAGCGCAGAACGAAATCACGGGAAATTCGATTGTACAGGTGTAACGGCCCTGTTGCCTTGGCTGGCGTAGACACCTGCTCTTATGAAAGACTCTGGCATCGACACAAGCAACAGGAATGAAGCCGATGGGAAGGCTCCCATACGGAACACCCTGACAGGATGCATATCATTCCGCCAACATTTTTGGCTCCCAACCAATACATTTTTTTGCAAGCTCCCGCCACCAGCATGATAATATAGAAGAATCCGGCAACGGAATCGATTCTGGACCGGGAAAACAGGCAGCGCCTTTCCCCTTCCCAATAACGAACACCAAACAAGCGAGTACCGAACCATGGTCAAAGGAAAACCCGTAAGTGAGTCGCAGACCGAAATGGCCGTGCGCATGATGCCCCAGCAGGCCAACCCTGCGGGCAACATCCACGGAGGGGAAATCCTTCGCTACATAGACCTGGCCGCGGCAACAGCGGCCATGCGCCACGCCCGCTCCTCCGTGGTAACAGCCTCCATAGACCGTATGGACTTCCGCAAACCCGCACATGTTGGCGAGCTGGTTACCTTCAAAGCCAGCCTGAACAGCGTGGGCCATACCAGCATGGAAGTGGGCGTCCGCGTGGAGGCGGAAAATCTGTATACCGGGGAAAAACGCCATACCGCCTCGGCCTACCTGACCTTCATAGCCATGGACGACGGCAAACCCACCCAGGTGCCCCATCTGGTGCTGGAAAACCCCACCCAGATACGCCGCAACGAAGAAGCCAAACTGCGCCGCCAGATGCGCAAGGGCGAACGGGAACGGGAAAACATTTCCCAGGCCGGAGTGGGCTGAGAAATACGCAATATCACTGTTCACCAGGGGCGGTCCCTTGTGGTCCAATCTGTACCGGGCCGCCTCTGGCGGGATGGGGAGCACTTCAAAGAACCATTGAGCTTTCGCCGCACTACGGGAGCTTGCCAGAAAAAGCTACTCCTCGCCCATTTCCATGGTGGTATCCCTCTCCACTTTGACGACCCGCACCTTGAAGGCCGCATACCATTTTGACCGGGCAAGTTGTTGGGCCTGCCGATGGAGCGGGTTGTTTTTCCATTGGGCAATGGACTCCATATCCTTCCAATACGACACCGAAATACCCAAATCCTCCCGAACCGACTCCATCCCCAGAAACCCAGGCTGTTCAGCGGCCAGAGCTGCTATTTTTTCGGCCATGGAGGCGTATCCATTGTCTCCCTCCGTACGCAGCGAAGTAAAAATAACCGCATAGTATGGGGGAGGTGGGGTTTTTGCTATCATTTCAACCTCGTATAATTTGGGGTTCCAACACACTGTGCTTCTGCCGTTCCTCAAGCAGAAACATCCGAATGAATTCTACCTATACAGGATGGATTAATCAAAAACTGGTGTGATGTGGGTAAAATGCGGTACGCGTTCTTTTGAACACCTGAAAAGACCAAACAAAGCAGGCACACGCTGTAAACACCGGAGCCCAGCCCATGCCATACATCGATACCATCCCGGAAATCGCCGCCCTTTGCGACGGTGCGGACCACGTCGACGTCAAACAAACGGTTTCCACAAAGTCGCTGCGCGAATTCATTGCCGCAGCCTTATCCTATATGCCGGGCTGGATGGTGGCACTCTACAAGGTACGGGCCGTCTTTGTCCGGCTGCTGGGGCTGAAACAAGACGGCTATCCCGGTAAAAACAAGGTCGCCCCGCAGGACGTCATCTTTACGCCCGGAGACATGGGAACATTTTTCAAGGTAAAGGGCGGCCAAGAAGATCAATACTGGATAGCCGGAGCAACCGAAAAACACCTTTCTGGATACCTTGCCATAGCCGCAGACCCCCTGCCCGACGGAACAAAACGGTTCCACCTGGCAACTATCGTCTATTATCACCACTGGACGGGAAGAATCTATTTCAACATCATCCGTCCCCTGCATCATGTGGTCGTTTGGGCCATGCTTCGCCATGCAGCCCGGTAGGAAAGAGTGGGGCGCTGCCCCACACCCCGCCAGGAGGCAACGGCCTCCTGGACCTGCGATATAAAGGGGAAAATTCGACTCGAAAACGAAACTCTAACCGATGTTCGACCAGATCTTCTTTTCTCTTTCCAGAAGCTTACCCAATAACACCGCTTCCCTGGCTCTTTTCTTCTTCTTTTCTTTCGTCCCACTACCCAAATAACACGGGCCGGAAGAAAGGCGGCGAGAGCAAGGCGCTAGGGAAATGAAATCGCGTAGTGTGCTCTTCCGCACATGAGCGACTTTCATTTACTGCAGCAACGAAGCTATCGTTGCTTTAATTCCGGCCCCTGCCCACTAACGCGGGCCGGAAGAAAAGCGACGAGAGCAAGGCGCTAAGAAAATTGCGAGGCGACGTGTACTCTTTACGTACACGAGCAGAAGCAATTTACTGCAGCAACGACGCTATCGCCGCCTTTCTCCCGGCCCATCATTCTCTATTTTACGCCGTAAGCCTTAAGCTTCCGCTGTAAGGTAGCCAGCCCAATACCCAGCTGCTTGGCAGTCTGCGTCTTGTTGCGATCCAGGGTCTCGTATGCGGCCAAAATATGCATGCGCTCCACCTCGGCCAACGGCAGAATCTCACCGCCCTGCTCTTCGGGGTCCTCAATGACGGATGATACACCGACCTTCCAGGCACATTCCTTGGCCGGAAGGTTCAGGTGCTGCGGCTCAATGGGCCCGCCCTGGGCAAGGTTGGCTGCGGCTTCCATCAGCCCCTTGAGTTCGCGCACATTGCCGGGCCAGTCGTGGCTCAGCAGTTTGCGCAGGCTTTCGTCGGTAATGGTGACCTGATGGCCCAACACGTCGAGAAAATGCAGGGCGAGCGGACGAATGTCTTCCCGGCGTTCGCGCAACGGCACCAGGGAAAGGCAGGCAAAACGCAGCCTGTAGTACAGGTCTTTGCGAAAGACGCCCTGTTCCACCAGGGCTTCCAGATCCTGGTTGGTGGCTGCAATGAACCGCACATCGGCCCTTACCGAGCGGGTCTTGCCCACGGGGGTGAACTCCCCTTCCTGCAGGATGCGCAACAGCTTGCCCTGAATTTCCAGGGGCAGGTCGCCGATTTCATCCAAAAAGAGGGTGCCGCCCTTGGCTCGGGAAAGGTAGCCCTGCCTGTCCTGGGTGGCTCCGGTAAACGCCCCCTTGGCATGGCCGAAAAACTCGGACTCGAAGAGCGAGCCGGAGAGGGAAAGCATGTTCACGGGCACGAATGGCCCGGTGTTTCTTGGGCTTGCCTTGTGGATGGCCTGGGCCAGCAGTTCCTTTCCCGTGCCGGTTTCGCCGGTGATGAGCACGGGGATTTCAGAACGGGCGTGCAGCTCGGCTTCGCGCAGCAGGTTGTGCATGCGCTCGCCCGTGGCAACTATGCGACTGAATGCGGACAGGGTCGTTTCCTCGCCGTCCCGGTCGTTGTCGCTCTGACGGAGCAGAAGATGGTCCACCATGCGCTTGTGCTCCAGGGCACGGCGCAAGACCATCACCAGCCGGTCCGGACGGACAGGCTTGACCAGATAGTCGTAGGCGCCAAGCTTCATGGCCTGGATAACGCTTGGAATATCTTCGTTGGCCGTCACCATGATACACATGGTCTGGGGCGACTTGGCGTGGATCTTTTCCAAAAGCTTCAAGCCGTCCATGCCGGGCATGATGATGTCCAGCAGGGCCGCATCGAATGTATTTGTTTCCAGCAGTTCCACTGCGCTCAGTGGATCGGACACTGCCGTAACCTGCCGGAAACCTTCCAGGCGCAATTTGCGCTCTACGCTATTTAGAAAATGCTTTTCGTCGTCTACGACCAGAATGGAACCGGTCATGCGTCTCCTCCCTTTGGCGAACAGGCAGCCGTACCGTAAAAACGGTCCCCTGGGTGCCTGCGCTTTCCACCCCTATAAACCCGTTATGCTCCTCTATGATGCGGTGCGTGATGAACAGGCCCAACCCTGTGCCCGATTCTCCACCGCGAGGAGTTTCCCCGCCACGGGTCGTAAAAAAAGGTTCAAAAATTTGATCCATATTGTCTCGGCTTATACCGCGTCCATTGTCTGCCACCCTGACCTCGACCTCGTCATCCTCTGCAAGGTGGCGTACCTGGAGCCTGACCCAGGAATCCTCCTTGTCCGCAGCCTGCCCCGCATTGAGCACCAGATTGATAAGCACCTGCTCTATGCGGCCGGAATGCATTTCCACCGGAGGGAGTTCGCCCACTTCCACTTCAAAGGTCTTCACCATCTTGCGTACTTCCTTTTCCACCAGGGAAGTGGCGTTGGTGACGACCGCGCCCAAATCGGCAGGCTTCATGTCCTTCACCTGCTGCTCGCGCACATAGGTCTTGAGGCGCGACACGATTTCCGTAATGCGCGAGGAACCGTGCTCCATATCGACGATGATCTGGTTCAGATCGTCCAATGCCGTGTCCAGAGACTGGCCCAAAAGTTCGGTATCGCCCGAGGCGTCCATCTCGCGCAGGGCCTCGCCTATTTCGCGGATATAGTCCTGAAGCACCGGGAGGTTGAAATAGATGAAGTTGTTGGGGTTGTTGATTTCGTGGGCAACTCCGGCCATCAACCGCCCCAGCGAGGCGAGCTTTTCCGCCTCGAACATCTTCTTTTCCGCCTCGCGCAGTTTGATCTCCTCGCGCAGCTTTTCGGCACGGCGCTGCTCGGTGAGATCGGAAATAAAAGCCACATGGCCAGCCAGCCGCCCGCCTTTTTCCCGAAGCGGGGTCAGGTTCACCAGCACGGGAACGACCACTCCGTCGTGGTTGATCACGCCGCCCTCGAACCGCAGCCTTTGGCCGCGTTGCAGGGAACGCGCCTTGTACCGCAGGAACTCCCGGGTGGTGGCGTCCATGAACTCGGCGGGGGAAGCTCCCCTGAGTTCACTGCGCGAACGTCCCAGCATGGAACAGGCCGCGCTGTTCATGTCCGCAATATACCCCCGGCTGTTTGTCAGAATAAAGGCTTCGGCTGCGGTTTCCACACTGCGCCGGTATTTGGCCTCGCGGTTTTTGAACCGCAGCTCCGCAACCTTGCGGGCCGTATTGTCCACGGCAATGCCTTCAAACACCTCTTCGCCCAGGGCATTCTCGGCCAGACGGATGTTCATGAGCACCCATACCGCCTTGCCGCTCTTGCGCCGCATGCGGATTTCATAGTTGACCACAGCACCTTCGGACCGGATGAAATCGGACATGCGTTCCCGGTCCACAGGCTCAAAATAGATATGGTCGGCCAGGTGCAGGTTGGAGAGCATGTCTCCGGTGGAATCATAGCCCAGCATGTGGGCCATGGCCGTGTTCGCACTCAGGAACTCGCCATCCGGCGTACTCTGGAACATCCCCACCACGGCGTTTTCGTACAGGGCGTTGAGACGGCCCTCGGCCTGGACCAGACCTGTACGGCAGGAACCGAGCTGTTGCCTGGCATGTGCCCGGCGCAACAGGTGAATTCCAAGTCCGCTTGCCAAGCCCGTCGCCACGCCCGCGACCAACGAAAAAATATCAAAATGCATAAATCTACATGTTCCTGTGGTGAAGAATGTGCATTATGCGAGATACCACATGCCTTCCCGGCGGTCCATTCCGGCCTTTCCCACCTTGCCGCAGGCTGTCAGGCAGGGTAGGAAAGTGACAAAAAATTAACGGATTCCATGTGCGCCCCAAATCCATAACTGTCCGGACACCTAGATCCAAGCCATCCGGCCCGCCCCATGTTGACCGCCTCATGTCTGGGCTCATGCCCGGCCCTCTGTTCCGGCAGCTGGCGCTTCTGGCCTATGCCGCGGGCATCTTCAGTCTGCGGGCGCCCCTGCCGTCCGTGGTATGCATTCTTCTGGTCGCAGGCCTTGGGAAAATCCGTTCAAAAACAGCACTCCTGCTGCTGGCGGCCGCCTTCGGACTTGGGGCCGCTGCCGCCTGGGTCCGGCTTCCCACAATTCCCGAGGTTCCGCAATGGGTGGCCGAGCGCCCGAAAGTGCAGATAACAGGTACGGTTCACGAACAAAAAGGCCTGCCGGACAACCGGCTGCGCATAGTGCTGAGCAACGTACAATGCACACTGCCGCAGGGCGAAATCACGGCCCTGCCCGGCCTGCTGGTCTGGACGTGGCAATATCCTGCCGCGCCGCGCCCGGCAAAGGGGCAGATTGTTTCCTTCCGGGCGAGGGTCATGCCTATTCGGGGTTTCGTCAATCCCGAGGGCTGGGACACCCGTTTTTACTGGCGCTGCAAGGGAGCCT
The DNA here is from genome assembly GCF_049723905.1 of Desulfovibrio sp. 7SRBS1. Classification (NCBI taxonomy): domain Bacteria; kingdom Pseudomonadati; phylum Thermodesulfobacteriota; class Desulfovibrionia; order Desulfovibrionales; family Desulfovibrionaceae; genus Desulfovibrio; species Desulfovibrio sp. 7SRBS1. The sequence continues at coordinate 2,955,321 of NZ_JBJKFD010000001.1, forward strand.
TTTTCCGGACCTATACCAGGGGGGAAAAGACGCCCGTTACGGTGCGCGGTGAGCCAAACAGCCCACTGGGCCACGCCTTCCGCAGCCACCTGCGCCAAACCATACTCCAGGCTCCGGGCTCTCCGGGCCGTGCGTTGCTGCTGGCCCTGCTGACCGGCGACCGGAGCGACCTGTACGCATCCACAGTTGACGTGCTGCGCCAGGCCTCGCTGGCCCATTCCCTGGCCCTGTCCGGCCTGCACCTAGGCATTGCCGCGTCGCTCGGATTTTTGCTGGCCGCTTTCCTGGCCCGGCTGCGCCCCGGTCTGCTGCTGCGCATACCACGCCCCAAGCTGGGCGTTCTGCTGGCCGCTCCCATCGTACTCGGCTACCTCTGGCTTGGGGGCTTTACCCCATCCCTGGTGCGGGCCGCGGTCATGTTCGCCGCCTTTGGCCTGCTCCTTCTGGGCAACCGGCCCCGTGTGCTCCTAGACGGCCTGTTTCTGGCACTGGCCGTTCTGCTCCTGGCCGATCCCCTCTCCCTGTTCGAGCTGGGGCTGCAAATGTCGTTTTTGGCCGTGGCAGGCATAGCCGCTCTGGTCCCTATACTGCGCCGCCTTGCGGCATGGGTGGCCGGGCCGCCGCCATACGGCCCGCTGCGTACTGCCGCACTTTGGGCCTTTGGCCTGCTGGGGTGCAGTCTGGCCGCGAATCTGGCCCTGTTTCCCCTCTGCCTCGAGGCCTTTGGACAGATTCCCTTAGGGCTGTGGTGGAACCTGCTGTGGCTGCCCATTCTGGGCGTTGTGGCCATGCCTTTGGGATTTTTCGGCCTGCTTCTGGCCTCTCTGGCCAGCGTGGCCTGCATTCCCGGACTGGGGGGACTGCACACGGCGGCGGCCTTTATCTTTCAAATGGACGCCCAGCTGCTGGACGGCGTGTTCCAGCTTCTGAGCGCTGCTTCCCGCGCCGGGCTCATGCCCGTTGTGGCGGGCGTGCATCCCGGCTGGACCGTGATGCTGGGATATTATCTTTTTGCCACGCTCTGCCTGATATGGCTCAATACCGGAAAAAGCCTGTCCATCCGCTGGCAGGTTGCCGCCCTGTGCCTGCTGGCCTGGCCCGTGGCGGTGCAGGGATGGGATCTGGCACGTCCCGGCGTAAGTCTGACCGTGCTGGACGTGGGCCAGGGGCAGTCGCTGCTCATCAAGGCCAACGGCAACAAGGTGCTCATTGACGGCGGCGGAACCTTTTCCCGCACCTTCGACATAGGAGAGGCGGTCATAGCCCCCAATGTGGCGGCAGGCACAGGCCCCCGGCTGCGGGCCATTGCACTGACACATGCCCAGCGCGACCACAGCGGAGGCCTTGTCTACCCCATGCGCGCCCTGAAAGTGGGCAGCCTGCTGCTGGGCAGCGGCCAGCCCCAATCCCACGACCTGAAAAAACTTCATGCCCTGGCCGCACTGCGCGGGATTCCCGTGCAGACCATGCGTCCGGGAGAAACACTGAACCTGGGCCACGGAGTGCGGCTGCTTTGCGTATATCCCGCGCCCGGCATGCATTGTTCCGATCCCAACGACTGCTCCCTGACCTTTGTGCTGCAATGGGACGGAAACGACCTGGCCCTACTGCCCGGCGACCTGTCCGCCGCGCCCCTGGAAGAAATCATGCGCCAGCGGCCCGGACTGCGCCCCCAGATTCTCGTCCTGCCGCATCATGGTTCGGACACCGGAGCCTGCCCAAAGCTATACGACCAGCTGCATCCACTTGCCGCCATTGCCAGCTGCGGCAGCTACAACCGCTACAATTTTCCCGGACCGGGCGTAACCCGCGACCTGCAGCAGCGCAACATCCCCATCTTCACCACGGCGGCACACGGTGCGGTCCGGGTGCAGTGGGACAGGCCAACCTCCACTCCGCGCATTTCCACTTTGCTCCCCACACATTGACTGGTGCTTTGTATTGCTCCCGCCCCAAAGCAGTGCAATACTGGTCTTGCGTCTTGTACAAACCGTCCGACTGTGCACCTGCATATCGCCACTCCGGGAGTTCGCCTCATGTTTCGCCAACTCTTTTGCCTGCTGTTTTTCACCTTTGCAGCAACAAGCCTTGCAGGGCCGCTTTGCGCCCAGGCAGTCACCCAGACGGTCGCACAGGGGGGGTCTCCTTCCGGTCCCATCACCCTGGTCAACCGCCAATGGAACACCGGCCCCGGCGGCACAAACCACACAACCCAATGCGTCAAATCCCTGGTCGTGCCCATTCCCCCCAGCTGCAAAGGGAAAAGCATCGGCTATACATTGCATGGCAACGACCCGAACCAGGGCAGCCTTTGCCGTATCTGGATCGTCTTCGACAAGAAACAAAGCCACTCCACCCCGATCAATCTGCACATCAAAGGCGCGGCAGTGCTTTCCGGCTCGGCAGGGCCGGTGCCCGACACCCCCGTGCGCCATCTGCACATTACCTGCTCCGCTGGGCGATTTACCCCCATGCAGCTTTCCGTTTCCCTGCAATGCACAGGCGGCTCGGCCGAAGAGGCCTTTGCAAAGGACCTGGATACGTTTCTGCAAACCAAATAATGCGGCCCATCCGGCTGCTGGCAAAGGCACGAGAGCAGTTTCAGGCGGTATAATACAGTGTCCTTGCCTTCAATACGCAAACTCCTGTACGCAAAGCAGATGAAAAACTATTGCACCGTTTTTACCTCCACCCCTAGCCCATTCGTCGCACTTCCCCCCGTAACCGTGGCCGCCGTGGCCGCGGTGGCCGCGGTCGTCCTGCTTGCACTTCTGTTCTGTGTCTGCTCCCCTGTTCCGGCCCAGGCCAAAGGGAAAAAGACAACCATCATATCCATGACCATGCAGGGAGACCCGGACGGTATAATGGGCAACCAGCAGGCCAAGCTGAAGAAGGTCGGCAAGCTGCCCAAAGCCTGCGACGGCCTGCACATTATATACGCCATTCAGGGGAAGGACCCGGAGCAGGAGACTTTTTGCAGAATCGGCGCGGCGTATGGATCGGGAGGAGCGTCCGAGCCGGCAACAGCCACCATCAAAGGCGGGGAAAACAAATCGGGCAGAGTGCCCTCGGTGCTTACGGAAAACAGCCGACGCGTCGTTGTTGAGTGCATGACATCGGACAGGTTCCGATCCATGTTCGTGGATGTGCTCATAACCTGCGAAGGCGGCCTGAGCCACGATGAAAAGTTCCTTGAGGACCTCGACAAGTTCCTCAAGACGGAATAGCTACAACGCCCCTTCCAGCTCCAGCAGCCATTGCTTCATATCCAGCCCCGGTCCGTACCCGCCAAGCTTGCCGCCAGAAGCAAGCACCCGGTGGCAGGGAATGAGCAGCGGCCAACGGTTGGTCGCCATGCAGCCGCCCACGGCACGCGAGGCCCTGGGCGAGCCCACCCGTTTTGCCAGCTCCCCGTAGCTTAGGGTTTCACCGGCCGGGACGTTTTGCAGTTCCTTTAAAACGCGGGTGCGAAACTCTGTGGTCCGCTCCCACCGGTACGGCAGGTCGGGCCACTGCACAGCCTCGCCCCGGACATATTTGTGCAAGGCCTCTTCAACCACCCTGCCCCATTTGGAAAATGCAGGAGCATCCGCTCCTTCGCCGTTGCCTGCCCAGGCCAGATCAATATGATCCAGCAAGCCCCTGTCCCACCACAGGGTCAATTGCAACGGTCTGCCGACAATCACCTCACAAACCAATTCCCCTACCATTCTGCACCTCCGGCAATCTTCCCGAGGCCGCAAACCATTCCGGCATTGCCGCCTCCACCCTGTTGCCTTGCCCACAGCACAACCTGCCCTGCCACATGTCGCGCCGCTTCAGCTCGTCACGTATCCTGCCCAGCAGCGCGCCCTTGTCTCTGGCCCACTCAGGGGCCAGCAGCTCGTCCTCCATGGCATCGCCGCTCAGGCGCTGCACCACGATGTCGGGGCGCAGCCGTTCCAGCCCGTCCAGCAGCGTGTTTATGTAAACCTCACGATCCAAGGGTTCGTACCGGCCGCTCTCCCATTCCCTGGCCAGCACGCTCCCCTTGCACACAAACAAATTGTGAAATTTTATTCCATGCACGGGCAGCCCGTTCACGAACTCGATGGTCCGCATGGCATCGTCGTATCCATCACCCGGCAGGCCGAAAATAACATGCGCGCACACCTTCAACCCAAAGGCGGCCGCATCGTGACAGGCCCGGGCAAAAACATCCACGCCATGGCCCCGATTGATCCGCGCCAGGGTCGCTTCATTCACGGTCTGCAACCCCAGCTCCAGCCAGGTTTCGCCAACCGAATACTTTTTCAGAAGCTCCAGACGCCCGCCCTCCAGGCAATCCGGCCTCGTCCCCAATGACAGCCCCGCACACTGCGGCAGTTCGGAAATGGTCCGCAAGGTCGCTTCCACCTTTTCCAGCGGCCCGTGTGTATTGGAATACGACTGCAAATAGGCCATGAACTTGCAATTTTTATAGCGCGCTTCAAACCGCTCGCACCAATAGTCCCACTGCTGGCGCAAATCCATGCCCTGCGCCAGAAGCCCGGAACCAGAACCGCCAGGGCCGCAAAACCAACAACCCTGCCGCGAAATGGTCCCGTCCCTGTTGGGGCACGAAAAACCAGCGTCCAAGGCCACCTTCTGCACCCGACAGCCAAAACGCTGCCTGAAGTACGCGTACAAGGCGTAATACCGAAACTGTACGTCATTTTGCATGCGGCATCTTCGTATAAGCTGTGAGGAAGAGCAAGTACGAGGATAAGGATGGCGGGGGCGCTGCCCCCGAGCCCCCGCCAGGAGGCAACGGCCTCCTGGACCTGCGACTTTTGAATGTTCAACTGCTTCCGGCGAAACGCCGGGAGCAGTTGAACATTCAAAAATACGAGGCAGAGGATAAAATTCGATATAAAGACAACAACCTTACCCGAAGAGGGTTCTCAAAATGGCCTCCTGTACGCGACAAAAAAGGTTGGGAAACGAACGCAGTTCGTTATCCAACCTTTTTTGTCGCGTACAAAGCGTGGGTCCAGGGCCATCATGGCCCTGGCGGGGTGCGGGGCAGCGCCCCGCCTTATTTTTTATGCTTTTTCCACCATGACGACCCTACGGTGCCGTTTCCGAACATGGCATCGACTGCGGCATTATCGTTGGGATGCATGAAATACCCTTTGTTGGTACGAATGGGCGTACCGCGTTTGAGCAGCTCGGAGACGGACAGAAAGGTAAAGCCGTGTGCCTTGAGCTGGCGGATTATCTGCGGCAGGTTGGTATTTGTACGCTTGGGAATGCCGTTGCCGTGCAGCAGCATGATGGAGCCGGAAACGACGGAACCGGGGGGAAAGCCTGTGGCTACGTGGCTGCGGCTGGTATTGGGAAAGATGGAGGGAAGTCTTTTTTCTTCGCCCTGGCAGTCCCACAGAATGGAGGTGAGGCCAAGCCGGGCAATAAGCTGGACCGCATCTTTGGAGGACCGGGCATAGGGCAGGCGGTAGAGCGTGGGCACCTGGGGTATGGCGTCCATTTGTGCGGCAAGTCCGGCCTTTGCGGCGCGCTGAGCCAGCTGTTCGCGCAGCAGCTCGTACTGGGCCTGGGTAAAGAGAATCTGGTCACGCATCTGGGATTTGTCCATCACGCCCATATTGCCGTGGGTCCAGTTGTGGTTGCCGATTTCGAAAAGTGGATCGGCCATGAGCTGTATGGTCTTTTCCGGGTGGTCGCGCATCCATTTGCCGCCCGCGAAAAACGTGGCGGGTATGCGCTCCTTGCGCAGCAGGTTGACCAGCTCGGCATTGTAGCCGCTGACACGGCTGGTGAGTTCGCAGAGGTCGAAGGTGAGCGCGATCAGATTGGGATTGGGCGCAGTGGCGTTTGTGGAGTGAAAATTTTCCAAGGGAATATGGACCGCGCGAATATGGCCGGGCTGAACAGGCGGCAGATTATGCAGGGGCCTGCGGCGTGCGGGACCGGAGAAATCGGGCGTTTTCAGGGCTGGCTGCCCCTTGATGTCCTGAGGTGTTCCGGCCAGCTGTTCAGGCGTCCACAGGGCGTGGAGCAGCGCGTCGGGAGTTTCGGCCAGCTGCTCACTCTCGTCTTTTGCCGCGCAGCTTACGGAAAAAAGCAAGGACAGTACGAGGAGAACGAGGACAACGCGCTCACACAAAAAAGCATTCAGACGACACATTGTATTCCCTTCAGTTCAATTGCAACACCAGCCGCAGCATATCCCGAAGCTGGATGCCGAGTTCAAAAATCGGCTCGTCGTAATTGTCCGTAAAAAAATTCTTGGTAATGGAATCCACCCGGAACCCGGCCCGCTGGTAAAACGCCAGCTGATAGCCAAAGGTTCCGGTGCCCAATTCAATACATTCAGCTCCGCTTTGGCCAGCTTGCTGGATGACGTATTCCAGAAGTTGCGTGCCGATCCCCTGCTTTTGGAAATCCGGGCGAACCGCGATGTAAAACAGCTCCACACGCCCGTCCCGCACCGGACCAAGCACGCAAATGGCTACAGCCAGTCCATCCTCTTCTGCAAGATAGCAGGTGCTCTCGGCAAGATACCTGCGAACATTTTCTTCGGACGGATCTGCTTCGAGAAGCAATTCCAATGGCGCTTCTTCCGGCGCTATGCTTTTCAAGGTCAACATTGCACACTTCCTTTGCTGCAATTCCCAGGCAGACGACAGTAACTGCGGCCTGCGGCGACTTCAACAAAGAACTGCCTTCTTGCAACGTAAAAAACGGCCTTTGGCAAAGCTGCCAAAGGCCGTTTTCCATTCCATAATGCGGGGTCCAGGGGCCATGATGGCCCCTGGCGGGGTGCGGGGCAGCGCCCCGCTTTCTTACTTATTTCTACCTACTTCACCAATTCCTGCTTGCCGCTGATGAGATCCGGGATGACCGTGGGATCCGCCAGGGTGGAGGTATCGCCAAAGTCGTCCTGGCTGGTGCTGCCTGCCGCAATCTTGCGAAGTACCCGACGCATGATCTTGCCCGAACGCGTCTTGGGCAGCCCGTCCGCGAACTGGATGACCTCGGGCGAGGCAATGGGGCCGATCTCCGAGCGCACCCAGGCGCGCAGCTCCTTGCGCAGCTCTTCGGACTCGTCCACGTCGCTCTTGAGGGTGACGTAGGCATAAATGCCCTGCCCTTTCACCTCGTGCGGCATGGCGACCACGGCGGCCTCGGCCACGTCCTTGTGGGCCACCAGCGCGGATTCCACCTCTGCCGTGCCCATGCGGTGGCCGGAGACGTTGATGACGTCGTCCAGGCGCCCCATGATCCAGAAGTAACCGTCCTCGTCCTGGCGCGCGCCGTCCCCGGATTCGTACATGCCGGGAAAACGGGCAAAATAGGTGGACTTGAAACGCTCCGGGTCGCCGAACACGCCGCGCAGCATGCCGGGCCAGGGCTTCTTGATCACAAGGTGTCCGCCTTCGTTGACGTCGGCGTCGTCGCCTTCGGCCCGCACAATGGCGGCTGCAACACCGGGCAGGGCGCGGGTGGCCGAGCCGGGTTTGAGCGGCGTGGCATACGGCAGTGCGGAAATGAGAATCCCCCCGGTTTCCGTCTGCCACCAGGTATCCACAATGGGCAGCTTCTTGTCGCCCACGTATTCGTGGTACCACATCCAGGCTTCCGGGTTGATGGGCTCGCCCACGCTGCCGAGCACGCGCAGGGAGGAGATGTCGTGCATCTGCGTCCACTGGGTGCCTTCGCGCATGAGCGCGCGGATGACCGTGGGCGCGGTATAGAAAATGTTGACCTTGAACTTTTCCACGATGCGCCAGAACCTGTCCGGCTTGGGATAGCTGGGAACGCCTTCGAACATCAGGCTGGTCGCGCCCAGGCCCAGAGGACCGTAGACGATATAGGAATGTCCGGTGATCCAGCCGATATCTGCCGTGCACCAGTAGATGTCGTTGTCCGTGACGTCGAAAACAAGCTGCGTGGTGTGGGCCGTGTAGGTAAGATAGCCCGCCGTGGTATGGACCACGCCCTTGGGCTTGCCCGTGGAACCCGAGGTGTAGAGGATAAAGAGCGGGTCTTCGGACTCCATGGGTTCGCAGGGGCACTCGCCCCTGATGTCGTCGGCAGCCATCTGCTCGTGCCACCAGGAGTCGCGGCCTTCGTTCATTTCTATCTCATTGCCTGCCCGGCGCACCACAACACACTGCTCCACCGTGGGGCACTCGGCAAGGGCCTCGTCGGCATTGGGCTTCAGCGGAATGGTGCGTCCCGCCCGGATGACCGCGTCGGCCGTAACCAGCACTTTGGCTTCGCAGTCGCGTATGCGGCTTTGCAGGGACAGGGCGGAAAAACCCGCAAATACGATGGAATGTGTGGCGCCGATGCGGGCACAGGCCAGCATGGCAACGGCCAGCTCCGGCACCATGGGCAGGTACAGGGCAACGCGGTCGCCCTTTTTCACGCCCATTTTGCGCAGCACGTTGGCGAAGCGGCAGACTTCGGTGTGCAGCATCTGGTAGGTGTAAACACGCACGTCCTCTTCGGGCTCGCCCTGCCAGATGATGGCGGCCTTGTTGCGGCGGCCATTTTTCAGGTGGCGGTCCAGGCAATTGTAGGCCACGTTGATTTTTCCGCCACGGAACCATTTGATGTCCGGCTTGTGGAAATCATAATCCAGGACCTTGTTCCACGGCTCGAAAAACTCAACAAGCTGGTTGGCACGTTCTCCCCAAAAGCCCTCCGGGTCCTCGTCAGCGCGCTTGGCCATGGCCTCGTATTCTTCCATGGAGCGGACATGCCCCTGCCCTTTTGCCGGGCTGGGCGGATTGAAAAGACGCTGTTCGTGCATCATGCTTTCGATTTTTTCTTCCTGCGTCATTGCTCTGACCTCGCTTGGGCTGCTGGTTGCTTGTCCTTTGCATTGCGGCGCGTCCCGAACTGGCTGTCTGCCGATCCACCTCGGGAACGTCCGGCGCGGACTTCCTTGATTACCGGCCATAATAGAGGACGGTGCGTTTCATTTCACCATTTTTTTTGGTAAACGGAGAAAACCCACCCGTGAACGGTAAATCCTCTACGGGCAGGCATGCAAAGGCATCCTTCCTTCGGCCCCCAACCGGTCTTTTCCAGGAGCAAACAGCATGAGCCTCGTGAACCTCGACGCCCTGTTCAATCCTTCCTCCATCGCCGTCATTGGCGCGTCCAAAACGCCGAGGACGCCCGGTGCCATCATCATGCGCAACCTGCTGGCCGGAAAATTCAACGGTCCGGTCATGCCGGTCACCGGCAAGGCCGAGGCCATATCGGGCGTGCTCACCTACAAGGACGTGGACGCCCTGCCCATTACCCCGGACCTGGCCGTGCTGTGCACCGAAGCCGCCGAAGCGCCCGACCAGATACGCAGGCTGGCGGGACGCGGCACCCGCGCCGCCCTGGTGATAGGCCCCGGCTATTCCGGCCTTGCCCAGAGCGAACAGAACGAATTGGACCAGCGCATTCTGGAAGCCGCGGCCCTGAACGACATCCGCGTACTCGGACCGGGCGGCCTGGGGCTCATCGTGCCCCACTCGGGCCTCAACGCCAGCCTTGCGCCAACGGACGCCCTGCCCGGACGAACGGCATTCATCACCCAGAGCGACAGCCTGTTCACCACGGTTCTGGACTGGGCCCGTTCCAACGCCATCGGTTTTTCCCACTTCATTTCCCTGGGCGGCCAGCTCGACGTCACCATTGCCAGCGTGCTCGACTACCTGGGCTCCGACCCCATGACCCGTTCCATTCTTCTGTACGTGGAGTCCATCCGCGAGGCCCGGCGGTTCATGTCCGCAGCACGGGCCAGCGCCCGCAACAAGCCCATACTGGTGATGAAGCCCAACGAGATTATGGAGACCATGCTGCCGGAACAGCATTGCATCCTCACCCTGGCGGGCGAAGAGGACGCGGTATACGACGTGGCTTTCAAACGGGCGGGCATTGTGCGCGTGGACGATACAGACGACCTGTTCGACGGCGCCCAGACCCTGGCCCGTTCCCAGCCGTTGCGCGGCGACAACCTGGCCGTGCTGACCAACGGCCGCAGCGTGGGTGTAATGTCCGTGGACGCCTGCCTCAAGGCGGGCGGCAATGCGGCCTGCTTTAGCGAGGAAACCCGCATGGCCCTGGAAGAGGTCATCGGGCGCCCCCTGGCCGGGACCAACCCCGTGGTGCTGCCCTTTGACGCGGACGCGGAAATGTATGCCCACGCCCTGCGCATCCTCATCAAATCCCCGGACGTCTCCGCCGTGCTGGTGGCGCACGTTCCCTTTACCGAGGTGCCGGGCGAAGAAGCGGCACAGGCCGTGGCCCAGGTGGCGGCCAAGACCAAGCGCACCGTGCTGACCTGCTGGCTTGGCTCGGAAACCGCGCGCAACGCACGCAAGATTTTTTCAGACGCCAACGTGGCAACCTTTGAAACACCGGACAAGGCCATCCGCGCCTTCATCCACATGGTCACCTACCGGCGCAACCAGGAAATGCTCATGGAAACGCCGGATTCCCTGCCCACGGACTTTTTTCCGGAAGTCGCCAAGGCCCGCGCCATCGTGGCCGCGGCCCTCAAGGAAGGGCGCACCATGCTTTCGGAAACCGAGGCCAGCCGGGTTGCCAGGGCCTACGGCATCCCCGTGGTGGAGACCCGTTCCTGCATCTCCAGCATGGATGCGGTCATTGCCGCGGACGAGCTTGGCTATCCAGTGGTGCTCAAAATCCGCTCCAAACAGATACGCCACCCCTTTGAGGTGGGCGGTATCGCCTTTGACCTGGAAACCCCGGAGCAGGTCTGGGACGCGGCCACCCACATCGTCAACCGTGTGCACAAACACGCGCCCAAGGCCTATATCGACGGCTGGACCGTGCAGCAGATGGGCCGTCGCCCCGGCGCGCACGAGCTGTACATGGGCGTGCTGGTGGACCCGGTTTTCGGCCCCATCATTCGTTTCGGACACGGCGGCGTGGCCTCCAAGGTCATTGGCGACTTCGCAGTCGGCATGCCGCCCCTCAACCTTTCCCTGGCCCAGGAGCTCATCGAACGAACCCGTATCTCGCGCCTGCTGACCGGGCCGGACAGCCAGAACCGCGCGGATATCGACGAGATCAGCCGGACGCTCATCCAGATAACCCAGCTCATCATCGACATACCCCAGATTTCCGGGCTGGAAATCAACCCGCTCTTTGCCGACGACCACGGCGTGCTCGCCCTGGCTGCGCGCATATGGGTGGAAGAAACAGACCTTAGCGGGCCGGACCGCCTGGCCATACGCCCCTATCCCAAGGAGCTTGAGGAATGCGTGGAGCTCAAGGACGGCTCCCAGGTGGTATTGCGCCCCATCCGGCCGGAGGACGCGCCCGCCCATCTGGAATTCATCCGCCGCCTGGATACCGAGGACCTGCGCCTGCGCTTCTTCGGCGTGGTCAGCGAATTCGAATTCTCGGACATGCCCAAGTTCACGCAGATAGACTACGACCGGGAAATGGCCTTCATAGCCACCACGGAACAGCGCGGCGAACCCATAACCCTGGGCGTGGTCCGCACCTCCACGCGGCCCGACAACTCCAGCGCGGAATTCGCCATCATTGTGGACTCGTCCATGAAAGGACAAGGACTCGGCTCCCTGCTCATGGACAAGATGATCCGCTACACCCGGGCCAGGAAAACCACCCGCCTGGAAGGCGAAACATTGCCCGAGAACAAGGGCATGATAGGACTTTCAAGGAAATTCGGATTCGACGTGAAAATCGACTACGAGGACGATCTGGTGGTTATGACCCTGCCGTTGCAGGGGGAGGAGTAGGAAGAAATGCCTCCGGCGGCTGGGGGCAATGATTGCCCCGCAGACCCCCACATTACGCAGTACGCAAAGAGGCCATTAAAAAATGGACTAACTTCTATTCTGACGTCTCAAAAAACTCCACCCAAACGGGCAGCGGCTCAAAAAAGCCTGATTGATGCCGCACAAAAAACGCGGCGATCAACTTTCAGCCTATTTTTTTTATGCGTTGGATACGCAACTTTTTAATGCGTGCGACCAAGGTCGTCGGTTTCAGCCCCAGCAAGGCAGCGGCTCCGTCCTCGCCGTATATCTTGCCATTGCACCGGGCCAATACTTTTTCAATATTTTGAATCTGCAGCTGAATCATGTCCTGCTCGGTCAAAAACGAATCCACACTGTGGGCGGAACAAACACCCGGTGCGGATTTCGTGGAATTGCCGTTTAAAAGCTGCAGTTGGGCAGAACCGACAGTGGAAGAAATGGCAAAACGTTCCACAACATTTTGCAGTTCCCGCACATTGCCCGGCCATTCGTATGCGACAAGTTCAGCAATTTGCTCCGGCGAGAACCGCAGTGGAGGGCCACTTGTGTCGGCGGCGCACCGTTCAAGAAAATGATTTGCCAACGGGGCAATGTCTTCCTTTCGTGTCCGAAGCGGAGGCACAATAATGGGAAACACATTCAGACGAAAATACAGGTCTTCTCGAAATCGTCCGGCTTCGACTTCCTTTTGCAAATCCCGGTTCGATGCCGCAATGATTCGGACGTCCACCTTGCGCAATTTCTCTTCGCCAACCCTTTCATATTCCCCCTCCTGCAGAACACGGAGGAGCTGGGCCTGCAATTCCAGGGGAATTTCACCTATCTCGTCCAAAAACAGGGTCCCTTTATCCGCAGCTCCGAACTTCCCCTCCCGGTGAGCGTATGCTCCGGTAAAAGAACCCTTTACATGGCCGAAAAACTCGCTGGCAAAGAGTTCCTTGGGAACGGATGCACAATTGACCTTGAGCAATGGTTTGTTGCGCCGTTCGCTTCGCTGATGCAGCTCCCGCGCAACCAGCTCTTTGCCCGTGCCTGATTCGCCCTGTATAAGAACGTTGGCGTCGGTGGGAGCCACTACATCAATCTGCTCGACAATACGCTTCAGCGCAGAGCTGCGCCCGACAAACCCACCATAGGAAGTTATTCCCTGCAACTCCTTGCGCAGGTATTTATTCTCGGCTTCAAGCTGCTTTGTAAGTTCTTCAATTCTTTCGAATGCCCTGGCATTGACCAAGGCGGCTGCGGCATGGTTGGTGATGATGTTCAAAACATCGAGAGATGGCGGGGTAATCCGATTTTTGGTGAACACGGCCAGCACCCCGAGAATTTCATCGTGAAAACGCAGGGGTTGGCCCGCAAAGCCTTTGATTCCTTCACGCCTGGCCCAATCGGGGTCGGCGATCCATTTTGAATCGTTGGGAATGGACTCCACCACAACAGGCTTTCCTGTTGCCGCTATATGGCCCACCTTGTGTATCCCCATGGGAAACCGACTGAACTTCCCTTCCAAATGGGACCAATCCGCTGAATCGGCGCAGCCGGAACGCCCGGCACTTGCGACGAGCTGAAGGCATTTGTCTTTGCGCCCACACTCCCCGGCCATATGGCAGGACGAGCAGATATCACCTTCTCCAACAAGCCAGATGCGGACAAGAGAGACCCCATCAAACTGGAAAAGACGGTGGACGATGAGTTTGAAGAGCTTGCTTGTAGCCCTTTGTTCTCCCATCTCCAAAAGAAGCGATTGGATTTTCATATTTCTGAAATGAAAGACGGTGTCGGCAGCCATTCTGCGAGGTTAAATGAAACGCATGACCCCCACAACAGAAATAGTGGAAACAGCCCCAATGCCCACCTCCCGCCCTGGTAATGAATTGAGCGCCGGAGGTGGGCTTGCAAGGAGGTTGCGGTAAATACTCCGGATTATCTCCAACAAATATCCGACCTTGCCTGGTCGAAATCGGCTACAATTTTTTCTGCCAATTTTTCCGGGTCCGCATATATGGTGAGGCTGGAGCCGAGCAAGTCTTTCGTCTCTTCGGGGAGAAAATCCACAAGATCAGAGGCATCCCGTACTGCGCTCTGTTCACAGTGGTAGGAATTTAAGCCAAGTGTCCGGTAGGCGAGTGCAGTGCAAAACTCTTTTTCATTAAAGCATTGCGGTATCACTTGGGCCAAAGGCAAACTCTTGATTGGGCGGCCTGTATATTTTGCAATTTCTCTAAAGACAAAAACAAGATGTATATTGTCCAGGCAGTTGGAAAAATGCCATACGGGCGGCATTTTCGTACCAAGAAATTCCTGCAGTTTCGAACCACACTTATGCACGCTCTTAGAAGAACAATAGCCCATTTTTACAATTTGTGATGAAATGCATCCGCTTGTAAAAATCAAAATATTATTCTCAAGCAAGATATCGATCATGGCAGAAAGCTTTTCTTCCGGAAGAAACGAATAGCGAGAGCATCCCGTTATATTTGCAATTCCCTGTATTTTTTTGTTGATCATTGCCGAGGATACAGACGACATGCAGCCGTAGCGCTGTTCCAGGGTATCCCGGTTGAAGCCGACCATGGCTTCTATTTCGGAAGGAGGGATAATACGACAGATGTCACGACGATTCTTGTAGCTTTCAACAGCGCGGAAAACGATACGACGGGCCAGCTCTTCGAGACTTTGCGCATTTTCCTGCGTATTTATCTGCCCGAGATATTCAACTCCGGGCAGACAGCCCGATTCGCTTGTGACAACAACGACGGTCTTCAGGCACCTGGCAGCATCCAGCATGTTGGGAAGAATGTCCTGAGAGGTTGTCAGCCATAAGTCGAGCGCGCCGGTGGCAATAACCGGCTGCGAGAGCCTGGCATTGGACAGGGGGATGACGCCATCGATGTGATTTTCCGACAGCGGATCAGAGCAACAGAGGCCGTACAGCTGAATCCCTCGCGCGCCAACTTCCTCGGCCATTTGACCAACTTCCGCCGTACGTATGATCTTGATGAGCTCGGCTGCCAACGAGGACTCATTGGCGTTGAGGGCGATATTGATGGTATCGTCCCGCAATGCCCCAGGATTTGCTTTGATGGTGGCCCGTTGCGGCAATCCCAAAAGACAATCTTGTGCAATGGAACCGCTGGCCACACTGTTCATGGAGAATGCAATTCCAAGGCGCAAAAATTGATCGACCATCTTGCCATGGGTGTCTTGCGTTTCTCCAACGACTTGCCGGGAGGCCTGATCCACTTCATAAACGGGCCCGGCAGGGGTCACCCCAATGTTGTTCCACACTAATTTACGTTCAGGCGGAGCAACGGCATCCAATGTCCCGTTCTGGCTTGGGACTGTGCACTCCATATCCTGCAAAAGCGCATCGGCAAGCTCGTCAGCAACCTCTTCCACTTTTTTATTCTTTATGGAAATCCCGAGAAGACTGCCATGGGCCATAACTTGCTTTTCATTCAAGGAATGCAGGCCTTCCCCTTCTTTTGCCGTTTTTTTCAAGCCCAGCAAGAATTCACGTGTCCGAGCGTTTTGTGCCACCACGCCTGCAGCGGCTATACGGTTTCCCTTTTCCAAGGTATCCTGCCCATTGTGAAGTTCCTGCTCGGAACTGGAAGAATGGTTGCTGCCCATATTGCATTACTCCGAAAGTTGGATAGTTGTTGGGAGGCTATGATCATTGCATCAAGGCAAGATCTTTATTTTGCGGCTCGACCCAGCCTCTTTTTCGATTGATTGAGCAAGCTTTATTCCAACCTTGGAGAACAACATAACAACCTGATATTTAACGGCAATCTACACACGAAGAAACCAATGACAACATTATTTTGCGATGAAAAACGCAAAATAATGTGTTCAAAACATTTTTCTGTGATTCTCTGCATCAAGACTTCAGAAGCAACTGTGGAATCCGCATGAAGCGCCCCCCTTATCCTCTATGAGGGACGACTCTGCGGTAATGAGTGAGGTGCCTGCACTCTTTATAAAGGACTCAAGTCCTTTTCCCTCATTCACTTTGGGAAAAGGGATTTTGTGCGGCAAAAACAAGGCCGGGAAAAGCAAATCGTGCTTTTCCCGGCCTTGTTTTCACAATCCAATTGTCGGGTGGATTAAAAAAGTAAAGAAAGACGTATGATTTTCCCCACGCAGCAGCCACTCAACAGGCTGCTGCTCAAAAAGGTGTGAGAGCCAGGCGTAAGCCTCTTCCTGGTTCCAAAGTGTATTCTTTTATACACGAGGATTCTGGAAGTGGTGAAGCAACGCCGCTATCGTGCCTTTTCAGCCGCTGCTCAAAAAGGTGCGAGAGCCAGGCGTAAGCCTCTTCCAGGTTCCGAAGTGTATTCTTTTATACACGAGGGTTCTGGAAGTGGTGAAACAACGCCGCTATCGTACCTTTTTCAGCAGCGGCACACCCGGTTCCGCCCCTCATGCTTCGCCTTGTACAAAGCCTGGTCAGCCTTCTCCAGCAGCCTTTCAAAGACCTTTTCAAGATCGCTTTCCAGAGGAGCCTCGGCAAAATCGACCCCGGAAATCCCGATGCTGATGGTTACGCGGATATCCTTACCCTGAAAGGTTGTGGTCGTGCTCTCAATGACGGCACGCAGCCGTTCGGAAAGCTTTTCCGCGCCTGCCATGTCCGAGTTGGGAAGCAGGATGGTGAATTCCTCTCCGCCGTACCTGCCGATGATGTCGCTGTTGCGCAGGATACTGCGGAAGCCATCGGTCACGTTTTTCAGCACGCGGTCTCCGGCAATGTGGCCGTAGGTGTCGTTCACGTTTTTGAAATGGTCGATGTCGATCATCAGAAAGGAAAGTTTGCCTTTTTTGCGTGCCGCCCACCGCAGCTCCTGGATGCAGGACTCCATGAAAAACCTTCTGCTCTGCACTTGCGTAAGCGTGTCGATGGTAGCCAGCTGCTGCAGCTTGTCCACCAGCCGCCTGTTCTCGGTCACGTCGTACAGCAGGACGATCTGCCCGATATGTCTTTTTTTCGTGGAATAAAGCTGGGTTATGGAAACGCTGAAATGGCGTACCTCGCCCTGGAACTTGAGTTCGATTTCCACAGGAGCTTCTTCGGCAAGCGGCAACGTTTCTATGAACGACGGGTATTCGCCGAGCACATTGCGCACATTCAGGCTGACCACCTCCCTGGTCAGTTCGGAAAAAAGCATGGCCGCAAAATTATTGAAATCAACGAGAAGAAAGTCCCTGTCCAGAACAAGGACGGGATTCTGCATGGTTTCAAACACCTTGGACCGAGCCACCGGAGCAACATCGAACATGCGCAGCCGGAACATGCCGTAGGCGAAGATGGGCACCACTACCGAAAGATAGAACGGCTCCGTATCTATGCCGGGAGAATTCACCAGCAGGAGATTGCAAATATTTCCCACCCAGGGAATGAGCGAGGCGTAGAAAATGATGTTCGCCTGTTTTTTCCGGTATCCCTGCGTCTTGGTGGTCATGCGGAAGAAAAGGCCTATCCCGCCCAGACTGAGCAGGGTCTCGTAATAGAACCTGACATAATACCACGGCCCCTTGTCGAACGATGCAACAGGAAACGCCTCGCTGGAATCCACCCCCAGCCGGGCATAATACAAATGATGCAGCTCGTTGGTGTACACCATTGCCACTGTTGCCACGGGAATGGCGAAAAGGAGTACATACCACCATTTGTTTTTTATTCGGTAGTTGTTGTATTTCAGGGCGAAAAGGAACCAGAACACGGGAACGAACGGAATGCCGAGGTATTCGATTTTAAGGGCGAAATATATTTCGGCGTAGGTACTGCCGGTAAGCTCAAGCAAATATCCGAAGGAATAGAGAAAAACAGCCAGCATAAGGCCGAGGAATTGCCGCGATCCCGATGATTCCAGGAATCGTGCGGTATAATACCCCAGGGCAAGCATTCCGGAGCAGGAAATGCATAAGAAGAGAAGAGCCAGTGCCTTTACTTCCATAACCTGATGTACATTCTCACGATTTGGAACACCGCCAATGCCAATTGAATCCGGTGCAGCGCGAAACAGCGCGAAACAGGGCACACGCGCATCTCACACCCGGCATGGTTTTATATACGCAAACTACCACAGAGTTTCTTTACCCGGCCTCAAACCACACCAAAGCTGCCTTGAACTAGCGGCAGCCATGGATTCTGTTTCCAGACGATGACTGGTGCAGTCCGACGCAAAAAACAGTAAAGAAGAGGGAGAAAGTTTCGTGGGGTACTTATTTTGTCGTTGCAAAACGAGGTCGGTGGGTCTGTCTGCCCTCCGGCATCGTGTCCGGATGTAATAACTGCGGCAAAAGAAGTTTGCCGCCAACTCGTGTGCTGTCCGCAAAGTACATAGACGTATTTTGCGGAGGACCGCGACCTGAAAAACGTGGTTTTCAGGTGCGCTCACGCCGCCTTTGCCGGTGCGTGGTAGGCCATGCCCACCAAGTGACGTGCCGCTCGTTCTACCGTATGGTAATGATACGGATGTAACGGATGCGACCCTAGCATCAAGAAAAAGAAGCTGTCCAACAAAAGCTGGAATCAATAGACAACCGTTGCCGATTTTTTCATTACTACGCTTCTCCGCCAACGCAAAACACATTTCCACGAAAGGACTCCAATCTCTACACGCCGCCACAGAAAGAGTAAAATATATTTTCAACAAAACACCCATACATACTCCAATTTTCCCCTCTCCAGCTCTTTCTTCCGCCCGAGGGAAAATATCGAAAAACAGCCTGCGGACGGCAGCCTTACAAGAAAACCATCTGCCACAGAACCGCCTCCCTCTTTGACAACAGGAAACGAATACACTACTCAAAATCGGTTTGAGCCGTATTTGGGGAGAGAAAATGAGCAGCGCAAAAAAGATCAAGGGTTTTGCCGATATGTTTCCGCCGGACAGTGACCGGTTCACCTTTCTGGAAAACACGGCAAGATCGGTATTTTTCAAGTATGGCTTCGGGGAATTGCGTACTCCCATTCTGGAGCGCACCGAAGTATTTGCCAAGGGCATAGGCGAGGATACGGACGTTGTGGGCAAGGAAATGTACACGTTTCCCGACCGCAAGGGACGTTCGCTGACCATGCGCCCGGAAGCCACGGCAGGCGTTATGCGCGCCTTCATCGAATCCAAGCAGTACCAGCCGGGTGGCGTGTACAAGCTGTGCACCATGGGCCCCATGTTCCGCTACGAGCGCCCGCAGAAAGGCCGCATGCGCCAGTTCCATCAGATCAACTGCGAAGCCCTGGGCAGCGATTCGCCCCTGGCCGATGCCGAAGTCATCCTGATGCTCAACGAATTTCTGCTGGCTGCCGGGCTCGATAAGCTGACCTTTGAGGTCAACTCGCTGGGCTGCAACGAGTGCCGGCCCAAGTTCCGCCAGGCACTGACAGACTTTTTCGCAGCCATCCCGGAAGAGGAATTGTGCGACGACTGCAAACGCCGCAGAAATACCAATCCGCTTCGGGTGCTGGACTGCAAGGTGGAGCGCTGCAAAAAGGCCATTGAGGGCGTTCCCGAACTGCCCGACCATATCTGCCCGAAATGCAGGGACCACTTTGCCGAGGTTCTGGAAGTGCTCGACGCTTCGGATATTTCCTATGTCCGCAATCCCCGCCTTGTGCGCGGGCTGGACTATTACCAGTCCACCACCTTCGAGGTGGTTTCCGGCGACATCGGGTCCCAGTCTTCGGTTGCCGGTGGCGGCCGCTACGACGGGCTGGTCAAGATGCTGGGCGGACCGGACGTGCCGGGCGTGGGCTTTGCCTGCGGCATGGAACGCCTTGCCCTGCTGCTGGAAGCCAAGGACGGCGAGCTTGCCGAACAACCCGACTTTTACATCGCCGTTCTGGACGAACGCGGTCTGCGCCAGGGCCTGTTGCTGGCCCAGCAGCTGCGTGCCGAAGGACTTTCCGGCGAATGCGCCCTGGCCGCGGGCAGCATGAAAAGCCAGCTGCGCCGCGCCGGTAAACTGAATGTACGCTTTGCCCTTATTCTGGGGGGCGAAGAACTGGATGCCAAGACCGTTGTGGTCAAGAACCTGCAATCCGGCGACCAGGCCACCGTGCCCATGAAACACGCCACGACCCTTCTCAAGGGTTCAGAGCAGGAATAACTTTTTCATTTTTTCGTCTTGCCCGGAGGCTGTCGGAGCCGCCGGGACAGAAAGGAACATCATGAGCGATCAAAACGACGTGCGTCAGATTCAGGACCTGGGCGGGTGGGTTCGCACCCATCACCTCAACGCACTGCGCGCCGAAAATGTTGGCGACGAAGTCTGCCTGATGGGCTGGGTTCAGTTCCGCCGCGACCACGGCGGCCTTATCTTCATCGACATGCGGGACCGCAACGGCCTTACCCAGGTCGTGTTCGACCCGGACATCAATGCCGAGGCGCATGCACGCGCCCATGCCCTGCGCAGCGAATTTGTGCTGGCCATCAAGGGCAAGGTCCGCCCCCGTCCCGAAGGGATGACCAACTCCAACCTGGGCACCGGCGCCATTGAAGTTGCCGTGACCGACTGGAAGCTGCTCAATACCTCCAATACCCCGCCCTTTGAAATTGAAGACCGCGTGGAAGCCGGTGAAAACCTGCGCCTGAAATACCGCTACCTGGACCTGCGCCGCCCGCGCATGGCTGCAAACTTTCTGCTGCGCAACAAGGCGACCCAGAGCATCCGCCGCTTTCTGGATGAAAACACCTTTCTGGAAATCGAGACTCCCGTACTCAACAAGAGCACTCCCGAAGGCGCGCGCGACTTTCTGGTGCCCAGCCGCCAGAACTCCGGCCAGTTCTACGCCCTGCCCCAGTCGCCGCAGATCTTCAAGCAGCTGCTCATGGTCTCGGGTATGGACCGCTACTATCAGGTGGTCAAATGCTTCCGCGACGAAGACCTGCGCGCCGACCGTCAGCCCGAGTTCACACAGATCGACATGGAAATGAGCTTTGTGGACGAAGAGCAGGTGATGAATCTGGCGGAAAACATGATCCGTCGCGTCTTTGACGAAACCCTGGACGTGAAGCTGCCCGATCCGTTCCCGCGCATGACCTATGCCGAAGCCATCCGCGACTACGGCCTGGACAAGCCGGACGTGCGCTTCGACCTCAAGCTGGTGGAAGTTTCCGATATTTTCAAAGATTCGGGATTCAAGGTCTTTGCCAAGGCCGAACTGGTCAAGGCCCTGCGCGTTGAAGGCGGCGAAGCCTTCAGCCGCAAGGAAATCGACGACCTGACCGAATTCGTCAAGGTCTACGGTGCCCAGGGTCTGGCCTGGATCAAAATCAAGGAAGACACCTGGCAGTCGCCCATCGTCAAATTCTTCAGCGAAGAAGAAAAGGCCGCCCTGGTCGACAAGCTGGGCATCAAGCCCGGCGACATCGTCTTTTTCCAGGCCGGTCCTGCCGAAATGGTCAACACCGCACTGGGCTACCTACGCGTGAAGATGGGCGAACGCCTGGGCCTGATAGACAGCAAGGTGTACGCCCCCCTGTGGGTTACGGACTTCCCGCTGCTGGAATGGAACGCCGAGGAAAAACGCTACACCGCCATGCACCACCCCTTCACCTCCGCTCAGGAAGGTCACATGGAAGTGGTGAAGACCGATCCGGGCAAGGCACTCTCCCGCGCCTATGACATGGTTCTGAACGGCAACGAGATCGGCGGCGGTTCCATCCGTATTCACGATCCCGAAACCCAGGCCGAAATGCTCGGCGTGCTGGGCATCGGCGAAGAGGAAGCCAAAGACAAGTTCGGCTTTCTGCTCGACGCCCTGCAGTTCGGCGCACCTCCACACGGAGGTATTGCCTTTGGGCTGGACCGTCTTATCATGATAATGACGGGCGCAACGTCCATACGCGACGTTATCGCCTTCCCCAAGACGCAGCGCGGCACCTGCCTGATGTCCCAGTCTCCTTCGGAAGTGAGCAATCTCCAGCTCCGCGAATTGGGACTGCGCCTGCGGGAAAAACCGAAGCCCGAAGCAGAGTAGTTGAACAATACTCCCCCATGGAACATGGCACACGCGGCCCTGTTCCATGGGGAATAGCCTTCAGCAGGCTGAATGCTGAACAACGCTGAGAGCAAAAACGCCGGAACTTCTCTGCCGCCCCGTATACGTTCAAACTATGCGCAGGCGGCACACTCGTTTCGCACCATCAGTGGCGGCGAGCAGTTTCCGGAACTTTTGGGAAAAATATGGAACGTAAAATCATCAAATATCCCGACCCGCTTCTGGCCAGAAAATCCGAGCCTGTTGCGGAAATAACCGACGAAATCCGCGAGCTTGTCGAGGACATGACCAAGGCCATGTACGATAACGACGGCATTGGGCTGGCGGCTCCGCAGGTCGGACAGTCCATTCGCCTGGTGGTGACCGACCTTTCCGGCCCCAAGGAGCGCGCGGATCTGCGCGTCTGGGTAAACCCGGAGATCGTCTCCCGCGACGGAAGCGTCGTTTCCGAGGAAGGCTGCCTTTCCGTGGTGGGCCTTCGCGCCAAGGTGGAACGTGCGGCCCAGGTAAAGGTGAAGGCTACGGACCTGGACGGCAATGCCGTGGAAGTAGACGCCGACGAAATGCTGGCCATTTGTCTGCAGCACGAAATAGACCACCTGGACGGCATCCTGTTCATCGACCACATCTCCCGCCTCAAGCGCAGTCTGTACGACAGCAAGGTGAAAAAATGGCTCAAGCAGGACCGGCTCTAAGACTCGTATTCATGGGCACCCCCGATTTCGCCGCCGAAGTCCTCCGCCATGTGGCCGGATGGAAAGGCGGCGAAGTGGTGGGCGTGTACACCCAGCCCGACCGCAAAAGCGGACGCGGCCAGACCTTGAAGCCCTCTCCGGTAAAGGCCTACGCCTTGGAGCAGGGCTTTGACGTCTATCAGCCTTTGAATTTCAAGGACGACGCCGACGTTGCCCAACTGGCCGACCTGCGCCCCGACGTGCTGCTGGTGGCCGCCTACGGCCTTATCCTGCCGCAACGCGTGCTGGACATTCCCACACACGGCGCCCTCAACGTGCATGCCTCCCTGCTTCCCAAATACCGCGGCGCAGCGCCCATCCAGCGGTCCATACTCAACGGCGAACCAGCCACTGGCGTCACCATCATGCAGATGGAAGCTGGGCTGGATACAGGCCCCATGCTGCTGCAACGCGCCCTGGGCATTGCCTGGGACGACACGGCCGAAACAATCCACGACCAGCTTGCCGACATGGGCGGACGCATGCTTGCCGAAACCCTGGACATGCTTGTGGAAGGCCGAATCACCTCCATTTCGCAAGACGACGACCGTGCCACCTACGCGGCCAAGCTCACCAAGGACGAAGGGCACATCGATTGGGATCAGCCCGTCGATCAGATACACAACCGCATCCGGGCCATGCATCCCTGGCCGGGCGCATATTTCATGGTGGACATGGGCGAAGGCAAAAAAAGGCTGCGCCTGGGCCTTCGGCCCGGCACTCCCGGCGAGGAACGGCCCGAAGACGTCGCCCCCGGCACCATCATGGGGCTGGAAGGCTGTGACAAGCTCAAAATAGCCGCCCAGGACAAGATTTACCTGGTTTCCACTGTTCAGCCCCAAGGCAAGCGTCCCATGAGCGCAGACGCCTTTTACTGCGGTTACCTGAGCAAGTGCGAAGGCGAGGTCAAGGCCTGCTCGTGACACAGCCTGCGCACGCTTCAAAAACAACCTGCGTACCCGGCCGTAATATGGCATCATAATCCCATGTCCAAGCCAATCCGCCCCGTAATCATCAACCCGGACCTTGAAGACGAGGCAGGCTCCTCGCGCAAGAGGGTGTTCATCGGACTGACCATGGCGACCAGCTCCCTGGTCTGCCTGGCCCTGCTCCTGTTGTGGATCGTCCCCTTCATCGGCCTGCGTCAGATTCATCCCACCGCGCCCTGGATTCTCGGCGTCATCATCACCGCGCTCGTCGCCATTGTGGGCTGGGCCTCCATAGGGCTGGTGCTGAGCGTGTGGGGGCTGAACATCCCCTTTTCCAGGCGTATGCGCGGCCTTACCATCAAACTTTTCCTGCCGCTCATGACCATGCTCGGACGCATGGTCGGCCTGTCCAAACAACAGGTCCGCTCGTCCTTCATCAAGGTCAACAACGAACTTGTCGACCGCGTAGGAGCCACCTACACTTCGGACCAGATACTCCTGCTGCTGCCCCACTGCCTGCAACGCAGCACCTGCGCCTACCGGCTGACCTACAACGTGAACAACTGCAAACGCTGCGGCAAATGCCCCATAGGCGGTCTGCTCGAACTCAGCGACAAGTACGGCATCTCCATGGCCATTGCCACGGGCGGCACCATCGCACGCCGCATCGTGGTGCAGAAGCGCCCGCGCCTCATCCTGGCCGTGGCCTGCGAACGCGATCTTTCCTCCGGCATCCAGGATACCTATCCCATTCCCGTATACGGCGTACTCAACGAGCGTCCGCACGGCCCATGCCTTGATACCCTGGTCAATCTGAACAATCTGGAAGCAGCCATTCGCCGCTTCCTGTCCGCCCAACAACTTGAGCAGATCGACGCGGCTTGTTCCCAAAAGCTGAACGAAGCGCCGATCAAGGTGGCCGACGACTCGTGACCTCTCCCAAATCTTCTCCCCGCAAAGCTCCCCGCGGCACCGCGCGCATACCCGCCGCACGCGTCGCAGTTTTGGAATGCCTGGAAGCCTGCCTGCAAAACGGCATGGACCTTCAGGAAGCCCTGGACCGGAAAATCAAGGCCCACGAACTGGACAAGCGCGATACCGCCCTGGCAACAGAGCTTGTCTATGGCTATCTGCGCCTGAAAGGACGCAGCGACTTTCTTGTAACCTCGCACCTGCGCCGCCCCAAAGGACTGCCCGCCAACCTGCGTCTGGCAATGGGGCTGGCCGTGCACGAAATGCTCCATCTGGACAGCGTGCCCGAATACGCCAGCCTGGACTGGTGCGTGGAATTCGCCAAGCAGACCTTTGGGCAAGGCCTCGGCAAAGTGGTCAACGGTGTGCTCCGCTCCATCCAGCGCCTGGGCGACGACGTCCACAATCCCGATTTCTACAAAAAAGACGCCTCATCCGACATCGCCTTTCTCAGCCGCTACCACTCCTGCCCGGAATGGATCGTCGCCCTCTGGGTAAAAGCCTACGGCGAGGACGAGGCCATAAACTACCTCAAGGCCTCCACAGAGCACCCGCCCCTTGGCCTGCGCCTCAACACCTGGCTTGATTCCGACCGGCGCGTGGCAGACCAGCTTTCGCGCAGGCCCGACCTGCTGATGAACTATCGCTGCGCCTATGCCTTTCCCACTGCCGACGACGAGCTCAACAGCCTCATCGACAAAGGCGTGGTCTCGCGCCAAAGTGCCGCATCCCAATCCGCCGTCCTCGCACTCAACACGGATGTCTGGCCCGATCCGCTTTGGGATGCCTGTTGCGGCCACGGCGGCAAATCCTTTCTGCTTCGCGCCACAGGCAAAACACCTTCCCTGTGTTCCGACCTCAGCGCCAAACGATTGGCAAGTTTCAGGGAACAGCAACAATCTTTGGACATGCCGCTGCCAACTATCCTTGCGAGTGCAGAAATGCCTCCGGTTCGTGACAACTTTGTTGGCTCCATCTTTTTGGACGTCCCATGCACAGGTCTTGGCGTGCTTTCGCGCCGTCCCGATGCAAAATGGAAGCGCAAGCCCTGGGATGGCAAAAAAATGCGCTCGTTACAGTCTGGAATAATTGACAAAGCTTCATATTGCCTTTCTAAGGGCGGTTTGCTCGCCTACGTGACGTGCACCCTGAATCCTGACGAAAACGGCCAGCAGATACAGCGCGCATGCCAGGAACACCCCTCCCTGAACCTCATTATGGAGTGGGAAACACCCTCCACAAGTCCGCTCAAGGAATTCTTTTACGCAGCACTGCTGCGCAAAGATTAAAAGGCTGAAGGCGGCGTAAAAAGGTATTTTTTGGGGAAGAGATGCGAGGGGGAAACCTCTTAAAAGAGGTTCTCCCCCTCGCGCTCCCCTTTCCAGAAATTTTTAATATAAAGCTTGCTTCAGCTTTTCTTCAAGGCCGTCCCTATAGCGCATAACAAAACCGGACAGACGAACTACGTTCGCTTGTCCGGTTTTGTTATGCGCTATAGATAACGCGGGTCCAGGGGCATCATGCCCCTGGCGGGGTTCGGGGCAGCGCCCCGATCCTCCCCAGTGCCTTGCATTCACATTTCTTTTTTAATTTTGTGCAGCCATGGGGCCGCGTAAGTTTTGGCTCTGGCAAGGCACAAAGGATTTTCGCGAGCGAGGACAGTATAAACAATACGGCCCGCGAAGCGAAAATAACTCTGTAACGAAGCCAGAGACAAAAATCGCGCGGCCTAAATCCAGATCCTACTTTTGGCTCTGAGCAATTCTATCGAGGATTTTTCGGTAGTAGTCGTTGTCAGCATCGAGGTTTGAGTTGCTTCCGCGGCTTATGTTGAGCTTGAGCATGAGGTAGTTGAGCTTTTGCATTTGGCGGTAGCGTTCTTTTTCGTCTGGCGCGTTTTCGAGCAATTCGAGTGCGGTGGAGATTTCTTTGCGGTTTTGGACTTCTTCGGGAACGTATCCTGAGTTTCGCAGAACCTTGTAGGCCATGCGAAGGTCTTGCGGAACATTGGAGTCGTCTTCGAGTTTCAGCGGCTTGCCTGATCCGTTGAGGTTGTCGAACTCGCCGTTGTCCATTGCCTCGCGAATATGCTTTTCTGCTGCCTGGGCTATGAATTCAAACATGGTTGCCTCCGACCCGTTGGGAATGGGCCGGTCCTTATTAATATTTGATCGCCATTATTCGGCGATAGCCACCTTGTTGTCCAGCCATGTGAGTGTATCAGCCAGGACTTTGTCCAGGGCCTTGTTTGCGGCCTTGGCAATGTTGTCTGCGGTAATGGTGGACATGGGAATCTCGGCTGTGAAGCTGCGCCCGGATATCCATTCCTTGGCTGTGGGGCCCCAGACGTCCATGTAGATGACAACGCGAAACGCCAGGCTGGGCGTACGGCTTACCTCAAAGGCTTCGACGCGGCCGGAGAGCACGGCCTCGTGGGCGATTCTCGGCTTGTAGGGCCAGACCACGCGAAAGGCCTTGGAACATGTAAGGCCGGTGACGAGATATTGGGTGACGATCTCGCTGGGAGCGCCTTCCCAGTACCAGGCCTGGCTGGGCTGGAGCACGTTGTTTTCCGAGAACATGACGGCTGTCCGGTCCAGGTTGGGCAGGCAATCGATGTTTCGTATAGCAATGGGCTTGATGTCTTTTGCGTCGTCGGCCAGGGAGCACTGGTGAATCCCATTGAATTCGAGCCGCAGAAACGACTCCCCCGGGGATGCCGAACTCATGCAGCCAAAGTTCAGCAAAGCGAGAAGACAGACGGCGAGTATTGATTTTCCCGGAAAACGGGACGTGGAATCATTCATGGAATGGCTCTCCCTTCGGGCTTGTAGATAATTTGCCAGGGGCGTTCGCGCAGGGATTGGCTGAGCATGCGTAGGTCCCTGCTGAGGCGGTTGACGTTTTCGAGGACCTGGGCAAAGCGGTCCTGATCGTAGCCGAGGTCGGTCTGCAACTGATCCGAGAAGGCCTCGACGCTGTTCAGGGTTTCCGACATTTCCTTGGTGATTGTGGTCAGGCTTGTGGTCAGTGAGCCCTGCACGCTGCTCAGCATGATATCGGCATGTGCCAGGGTGGCGTTGATGCTGGTTGTGAGGTTGTCGATGTTTGCGGTTGCCTTGTCTATGCCGGAGCCGACCTTGCCTGCCACATGGTGAAAATCGTTTTTCATATCTCCGATGTTGGTATCCAGGCTGGCGAGTGTGGTTTTGGCATCTTTGATAAAGCCTGGAATCTGGCGCAGTGTTTCGGCGATATTGGCGGCATTTTCATCGGAAACAAGGGCCTGGATGTTTGTGGCAATGCTTTCCAGCTTGGGCGTAACAGTATCCACCAGGGTGCCGACTTTGGCCATGATTTCGCTGACGGTTACGGTATCTTTGGCCTCTATGTTCGAGCCGGGCTTGAGGGGCTGTCCAATGGGCGGATCGAGTTCGAGCAGGACGTAGTTGTCGCCCACAAGGCCTTTCTGCGAAATGCTGGCCTTTGTATTGGAGTAGATGTCAAAACCCTGGTTGATGCCGATGGTGACATCGACCTTGGAGGGGTCCTGTTTTGAAATATCGATGGTTTCCACCCTGCCGATGGCCAACCCGGCGAATTTGACAGGCCTGCCCGTGGTGAGATCCTGCACCGATTCGAAGCGGATGGTGTAGTGGTCGAACTCTTCCCAGAACCTGTGTCCGCCCAGAAAGATGATAAAGACGGCCAGAACAAACAAGCCCACCAACACCGTGACCGCGGCCTTGATGGTTTCCTTTGTAGTACTTTGCGGATTAAGCGCCATGCGGTTCTCGCCTGTTGTATCGTCTTTTAAAACCGGGAAAGCCAGCCCGAGGCTTAAAGGCTTTGCCCGTTTCTGGGCCTGCGGTTGAGAAAATCCTGAATATACGGGTCCGGACAATCCAGCAGCCCGGGCAGATCTCCCTGATACAGGTCCTTGCCTTCGTGCAGCACTATAACATGGTCTGCAATTGTTTTCAGGCTGTCCAGGTCGTGGGTAACCACAACAATGGTCATGCCGAAAGTTGCCTTGAGCAACAAAATGAGCTGGTCCAGATCGGCGGCCGTGATCGGATCGAGGCCTGCCGAAGGTTCGTCGCACATGAGCACACCGGGGTCCATGACCATTGCCCTGGCGAGTCCCGCCCTTTTGCGCATTCCGCCGGAGAGCTGGCTGGGGTAATAGTGCAGAAACGGCTCCAGGCCTACCAGCCGAAGTTTCATGCGCACCACGTCTTCGATGATGTCCACATCCAGGTCCGAGTGCTCCATCATGGGCAGGGCCACGTTTTCACCCAAAGTGAGTGAGCCCAGCAAGGCCCCGTCCTGGAAAAGCACGCCCATATTGCGCTTGAGCTGTTTGGCCTCGTGCTTGGTAAGGCTCCAAAGGTCTTTTCCATCCACGCAAATCTGCCCGGCCATGGGTTTGGAAAGTCCCAGAACGTGGCGCAGGAGCGTGGATTTACCACATCCAGACCCGCCCAGAATAACGGAAATCTGCCCGGCCGGAAGATCGCCGTCCAGGTGGTCTATGACTACCTTGCCCGGGTAGCCGATCTTCAGGTTGCTGAAGCTGATATGAGGTGGCTGGGTGCGGGTTTCTGCCATATTGCTACCTGAAAAGATAATTCAAGGTTGTGAAGAACAGGTCCAGAAGAATGATCAAAAAAATGGACTGCACCACGGCCCGGGTGGTCATCTTGCCGACATCTGCCGCGCCCTTGCGGGCGAGAAACCCCTGCCAGCAACCGATAACCGCAATGGTGATACCAAACCCCACGCTTTTGACCAAGCCGGTGAAGAGGAAGCGGGTTTGCAGAAAACTGACGCTTTGCTCGAAATAAAGATGGCCGTTGATGCCCAGAAAACCGGAGGAAAAAAGCCCTCCGGCGCAGATACCGACGAAATCGGCCAGCACGGTAAGGCAGGGAACCATGACCAGCATGGCAAGAAATTTGGGCCAGACAAGGTACTGGACCGGTTCCAGCCCCATGACTTCCAGGGCGTCGATTTCCTCGGAAATCTGCATGGCGGCAATTTCCGCGGCAAAGGCGGCACCGGACCGGCCCGCAATGATGATGGCGGTGAGCAGCGGCCCCAGTTCCATGAGTATGGTGACGCCGACCAGATTTGCCACGTAGGAAATGGCGCCGACTTTTTCCAATTGCTGGGCGGACTGCAACGCCAGGATAATGCCTGTACAGGCAGCGATGATGCTGACAATGGGAATGGAGTCCGCCCCAACCTTGGACAGGGATTTGAAGATTTCCTGCCGGTAGAAAGGCTTGGTGCGGACGAATATCCGGCTGATGCACTTGAGCAGTCTGCTCACCATCCACGCCAGAACCTGGAAATCCCTGTTCACGCATCCTCCATGCAGAGCAAAACTGGAACGCACTGTCCTTTTGGGCAGTGATACAATCAGAGACCGAAAAGTGAGCTTACCTGGGTAAGCTGCAATATTTTTTTAACCTGCGGCGTCAGGGAAAGAATGGTCAGCGACCTTGATTTTTCAGTGAGAATACGCCGGGCCTCGATAAGCACGGCAAGGCCGGAGCTGTCGAGATATTGAAGATAGCCCAGATCGAGCTTGATGTCGCCCAATGTGGAATCGATAAAGCTTCTGAAGCGGGAACGCAGTTCGGGGGTAACGGTATAGTCGATCTCACCGCTTATGCTGATGAGACCATCCTCTGTGTTTTCGACCATTTCCCAACGTGAAGATGCCATTCTCGGTACCGCCTTGTTTAACTTCAATAGGTCATAATGCCCTCAAAACCATGTGAGAGGCAAGCCAAACCCTGTATTCAAGGGCATTAAGGCCGTATGCGCAAATCAGGCCACACCCTGTGTAAGAGCCTGCATAAGGGCGTCGCGTTCTTCTTCGGTGGTAAAATACAAGGAAATCCGCCCTTTGCTTGCGCTGCCGCTGCACTTGACCCGAACGCCCAAAGTCTGGGCAATGTTGTCTTCCATACGGTTCAGGGCTTCGGTTACATCCTTGCCTGCCTGCCCGGCGTCTTCCTTTTTGGCTGCGGCAGCTTTTTTTGCTCCGCCATCCTTGGGCAATTCGCCGTTGGCCTTCCAATAGGCGGCCTGGGCTTCGGCCTGGCGAACGGACATTCCCGTCTCCAGAATGCGGTCGCGCAGTTCTGCCTGGGCAGTAGGGTCGGTTATGGACATAAGCGCCCTGGCGTGTCCGGCGCTGAGTTCACCGTCCGAAAGCTGGGTCTGCATGTCATCTGGCAGTTGCAGCAGCCGCAAGGTATTGGCCACGGCGGAGCGGCTTTTGCCCACGTAGTTGGCCAATTTTTCCTGGCTCAGGCCGAAACGGTCCTGCAAATCAAAGAGCCCTTTGGCCTCTTCCATGGCATTGAGGTCCTCCCGCTGGAGGTTTTCCACCAAGGCCACGGCCAGGCTTTCCTGCTCCGTCATGGAGCGGATAAGGGCGGGAATTTCCGTCAGCCCCGCAAGTTGCGACGCCCGCCAGCGGCGCTCACCGGCAACCAGTTCGTAGGCATCGCGTTTATCCGCCTGGGGGCGCACCAAAACCGGCTGCAGCACACCCTGGCTTTTTATGGAGTCGGCCAGTTCATTCAGCGCGGTTTCGTCGAACGCCCGGCGCGGCTGCTTGGGGTTGGGCTGTATGGAAGTAATCGGCAGAAGCCGGACCTGCGGATCCTTGGCATCTTTCGGCAACCCTCCCAACAATGCGTCCAGCCCTCTTCCTAATCCTCTATTCGGCGCAGCCATGTGCAACTCCTCTACACTATTTAGTTCGTTTCTTGACAGACGATCCCGCCGCCTGCCATGAATAGCTGTATGCCCTTCCAGCACTGTCCAATCCGATGGGACAAGCAAACGTCGGCATGCGGCGTCATTTTATTCAGATACACGATGGGACGATGTCCCGATAGCAAAAAACGGAGCAATTCATGCAAGGCATAAACAAACCCGTCATGTTTCTCTTTGACAAGAACGAAGAATTTGAAGGTGTTCTTGTAAGCGCAGAACTTTGGAGAAAAATCGAGCCCATAGTCAGTCCTTATATGGAAGGAGAAACCACCGGGTGTGCTCCGACCCAACCGGAACGTCCCGAACCGATGAAAGACTGGGACACGCTGGTTGAGTATTGGGACTTTGCCTATCCGGTCAACTACGAAGTAACCTGCGATGAATGCGGAAACTCAACTCCCAACTGGATCGAAGATTCTCCTCGCAAGTTCCGTCTGCTTTCTGCCAACCTGGGCGGTCTGGTAAATTTTGGATGCACCAAATGCCAAGCAAAAATCACCAAAAAACATTTCAAAGACTGCATCGAATCCTCAACCACGCCCTTTTGTGATGAAAAAGATCCGAAGCTGAATGCGGTGTACGGCTAAAGAGCCAGCACCCCACAATTTGTTGAGCATTTTGGCGGCCCATCCGGGCCGCCTTTTTTATTTTTCAATCTTTAAAATTTGCAACGGAAACTTTCGCTAAAAAACTAGCCAAGCATCTTCGGCTTTCTGCGAACAATTTCCTGAGCCAGAGAAAGATACGACCTCGCCCCAACGGATTTTATATCGTAGGAGATAATCGGCTTGCCGAAACTTGGAGCTTCCGACAAACGAACGTTTCTGGGGACGATAGTTTCAAAAAGGTCATTGGGAAATGTCTTGCGAACTTCGTTTTTCACCTGATTGGAAAGTTTGTTTCGCCTATCAAACATGGTGAGCACGACACCAAGGAAGTTGAGATCTGGATTGAGGCGTTTTTGCACCAGGGTAAATGTTTTCAGCAGCTGGGCAATACCTTCCAAAGCATAATATTCGCACTGCAAAGGAACCAAAAGTTCTCTGGCAGCACAAAGTGCGTTTACCGTAAGCAACCCAAGAGAAGGAGGGCAGTCGATAATTACGTATTCGTATCCTTCCTGCACTTTATCCAGCAGATCTCTCAGATAAAACTCCCGACCAAGCTTGTCGGCAAGTTCAAGTTCTGCGCCAACCAGATCTTGGGACGCAGGAAGAAGCGAAAGATACGGAAGCGCGGTATCGTAAATGGCATCCGTCCCATTGGCATTATCAAAAAGCGCACGATACAGATCGGGCTGCCCATCATCCAGGTACACCCCTACCCCGCTGGATGCGTTTGCCTGAGGGTCGCAGTCCACCAGCAGCACCTTTTTCTCCATTACAGACAGACACGCCGCAAGATTGACCGACGTTGTTGTCTTTCCAACGCCGCCTTTCTGGTTCGCAACTACAATAATCCTTGGCATGGCAGGGCATCTCCTGTGGCTTATCCGCTTCTAGTGTTTCACGTGAAACAGCACTTTATGATCCTTCAGAGTTGTACGCAGATATGCAAAAAAAGAAAAGAGCACATCACGTAAAAACATAAAAAAAGACCCTGAAAACAGGGTCTTTCTCATTAGCGTGCAGCTCTGCGTAGTGGCCAGCAGGCCGTCAGCTCTTGAAATACGCGGGCTGCGGCGGCATACGCCTGAATGCGGCAGACATGTTAAACCTTATAATATTCGCGATACCAGGCTACAAACGCCCCAATACCCTTTTCAATGGGAGTGTTGGGCTTGAAGTCCACATCGCGCTTCAGGTCTTCCACGTCGGCAAACGAAGCCGGAACGTCGCCAGGCTGCATGGGCAGATATTCCTTTATGGCCTTTTTGCCCAGATAGTCCTCGATGGCCGAGATGTAGCGTTCCAGCTCCACCGTATTGTTGTTGCCGATATTGTAGACCTTAAACGGTGCCGGGCTGGTGCCGGGGTCTGGTGCAGCGCCGTCCCAATCGGGATTGGGTACGGGAATCTTCTGCGAAACACGGACAACACCCTCAACGATGTCATCAATATAGGTAAAGTCGCGGCGCATTTTGCCGTGGTTGAAAACCTTGATGGGCGTGCCGTCGATAATACCCTTGGTGAACAGGAAGAGCGCCATATCCGGCCTGCCCCACGGGCCGTACACCGTGAAAAAGCGCAGTCCGGTGCAGGGAAGGTTGAACAGATGGCTGTAGGAATGCGCCATAAGTTCATTGGACTTTTTGCTCGCCGCGTACAAGCTGATGGGATGGTCCACGTTGTCGTGAATGCTGAACGGCATTTTGGTGTTCAGGCCATACACGGACGAAGACGAAGCAAAAACAAGATGCTTTACGCCGTTGTGCCTGCACCCTTCCAGCACGTTGGCAAAACCAACGATGTTGGACTGGATGTAGTCTTCGGGGTGGTCCAGGCTGTGGCGAACGCCTGCCTGGGCCGCCAGGTTGACCACAACATCGAATTTTTCCGCGGCAAACAGCTCGGCCATGGCCGCCCCATCGGAAAGATCGATGGGCGTGTGTTTAAAGGCGGGGTATGCCTGCAACTGCGACAGGCGGTCTTTTTTGAGTTCTACGGAATAGTAGTCGTTCAGGCAGTCGAGGCCGACGACTTCGTAGCCCATTTCAAGGTATCTTTTGGAAAGATGGTATCCAATAAAACCGGCAGCGCCGGTAACAAGGCACTTCATGGATGATCCTTACGTCTGGAGTGGTGAGGTAAAAAGGCAGACACAGGAGCGTCGGCCCGTTGCAACGGAGCGTACAGTATTTGCTTGCGATGTTCCAGAAGGAATACGCCGCAGCCTTGGGGCCCCAATACCTATAGATAAAAAAGCCGGAGGCCCCGCTGGCTGCGCCTTCAATTAGGAAGCTGCAGGCGTATCGTCTTCGCCAGCCGCGGCAATTGGTTGCGCCGAGGGGGCAACAGAGGCTCCCCGGGGCTCGGCACTGGATGCGGCTGCGGGCGGCATGGTCTGTGCCCCCTGCCCCGTCCCCAACATGGACCCCAGCCCCTTGAGAAGATCAAAAGGCACGGGAATGATGGTGGCCGACTTGCTCTCCGCAGCCATCTCGCGCATGGTCTGCAAATACCGCAATTGCAGGGCTTCCGGGTGCGCGCTGATGATTCCGGCGGCCTGTGACAGCCGGTCCGCAGCCTGAAATTCACCTTCCGCATTGATGACCTTGGCCCGACGTTCGCGCTCTGCCTCGGCCTGCTTTGCCATGGCGCGCTGCATCTCCTGCGGAAGATCAATGTACTTCAACTCGACCGTGGTAACCTTGATGCCCCACGGATCGGTATGTTGGTCCAGAATGGACTGAATCTGCAGATTCACATTGTCTCTGTGGGAGAGCAGCTCGTCCAGCTCCACCCCGCCGCAGACGCTCCGCAACGTGGTCTGCGCCAACTGCGACGTGGCAAACATGTAATCCTCAACTTCCACAATGGCCTTCACCGGATCTACAACCCGGAAATACACCACGGCATTGACCTTCACGCTGACGTTATCCCTGGTAATCACGTCCTGGTTGGGCACATCCATGGCCAGTACACGCAGGGAAACTTTGATCATGCGGTCAATGACCGGAATAAGAATGATGAGACCGGGACCTTTGGCCGCAATGACGCGCCCAAGGCGGAAAACAACACCGCGCTCGTATTCGTTGAGCACCTTGAGTGCGGCAAACAGGAAGAGAAGAAGTATAGCCAGGATAGGCAGCAACGTTAACATAGCATGCTCCTGATGGTTTTAAACTGATACAGACACGTCTTTCGGGGCGGAAGACGGCTTATCCACAATCAAACACAAGCTGTCCATTCCCGTGACAACCACGGTATCTCCAACCTTTAAAGGCGTGTCCTTTTCCACAAAATTCCACAACTCACCGCGAACCAGCACCTGCCCCTTGCCGTCCCGGACCTGCATGACGCTGCCCGCAAGGCCGACCATGGCATCCGCCCCGCTGTACCGGGGGGCCATCTGCGCCTTGGTCGCCAAATATATACCGGCAATAAGCAGAACAGACACACCGGACACAGTGACGATGACAGTGGAAATGGGGAGCGATTGCACTCCGGGCTGGTCCTTGAACAAAATAAGAGAGCCGATGAATAGGCTGATGATGCCAGCCACACTGAGCATTCCGTAACTGACGATCTTGATTTCAAGCAGGAAGAGCACCAGGCCGAAAAGAATAAGCAGCAGCCCGCTGACGCTGGTGGGCAGAATCGCCATGGCATACAGGCCCAGAAGCAGGCAGATGCCACCCAAAACTCCGGGCAGCACGGCACCGGGAGTCGTGAGTTCGAAAAACAGCCCGGCAATGCCGCCCAGCAAAAGGAAATAGGCAATCTGCGGATTGATGAGCCAGGAAAGCAGCTTGTAACGCAGTCCCGGTTCATATTCCTGCACCTGGTAGCCATCCGGACCAA
The DNA here is from genome assembly GCF_049723905.1 of Desulfovibrio sp. 7SRBS1. NCBI lineage: Bacteria > Pseudomonadati > Thermodesulfobacteriota > Desulfovibrionia > Desulfovibrionales > Desulfovibrionaceae > Desulfovibrio > Desulfovibrio sp. 7SRBS1. The sequence goes on from NZ_JBJKFD010000001.1 coordinate 2,991,027, forward strand.
AGGCCAGAACAACGCCCTTTTCCGTGGTACCGCGGGCCCCGATCTGCACCAGCAGGTCGTGAATGTCCGGCGCAATATACTCCACCACCTTGTCCATAACCGCTTCCTGCGCAGTGATGCTCACGGCCTTGTCCACAGCCTGTTCAAACCACTGCACGTTGCGCCCGTGCGAACCGGCCACCGAACGGACCAGACTCATAAGGTCGTTCTTGACCTTGCGGGCCATGGTCTCGTCTATCTCCTTCCCCCCAGCCTGGACCGGACTTGCCGCCCCTATTGTGGATTGCGGACTCATGGCCGCAATGTCCGATGCCGCAACAATGAAAACCCCGGCAGAGGCGGCCCTGGCGCCCGACGGCCCTACCCACACGGCCACGGGAACAGGAGAATTGAGAATGGACTGCACAATCTTGCGCATGGAATCCACAAGGCCGCCAGGAGTGTCCAAACGGATAAGCAGCAGGCCAGCGTTGATGGAAACAGCATGGGCAACGGCATCTTCCACAAGGTCGACCTGGGCCGGACTGATGGCTGATTCGATCTGTAAGTAGACAACTTGCCTAGGGTGCGTCGCGCTGCCCGTGCCGGAAGTCGCGTTGCGGGAAAAGGCGCTCCCGCAAAAGAACGCGAGCCCCAAAACAACGGCAAACATGGAGAACAATGCAGAGTGTTTCTTCATGGCCTCAATGTACGACAGTTGCAGCCGCCCTACAAGAAAAGGAAGAAAAAAACAGAGAGAATAGAGTGCACTCTGAAAATAGAAAATTTTCTGGGGCCATGATGGCCCCAGACCCCGCATTACTTTCAACGCGAATCCGGCCCGGACCACAAGTGGTCCGGGCCGGATTCGCGTTGAAAAGGGGGGGGTAAAATTTCTATCCAGTCACGAAAATGGTCTGAACGGTCTCTCACCGTTGCTATAGAGTAAGCTTGAATGAATTGTGGCAACAACAATAACGAGTCTGTTTCGTAACCACGACCTTTCGCCGCAGGTGACTCAAAAAGCCCAATAGGCGAGTCGTAAGTTCACCACCACCAACGGACTCCTATTCGCCACGCCCCTTCTTGGGCGTGGCGCAACTGTGGCGAAAGACCTGCCAATGCAGGTTCCAAAACTATGGTGCAAGGGCGCTACCTCACCTGGCTTGGTGCAAAGAGGCGGCAAAGATTCATTGCCAGATACCTGCGGCCCCTTAGGGTCGGAAAGGGAGGGGAAGGTTCCGGAAACAAACGGGGAAACCGGGGCCTCTACGGGTTTCCCCACTGTTTCCGGAGAATTCGACGTACTTATGCTTGAAAACTAAACGAAGGGACACCATGACTCGCTATAAGCTACCATCCTCTTCCCCTCGCAAGGGCATATGCACAAGGGTTTAATTTTCATGCGGCAACAGAAATAACGAGTCTTTTTCGTCACCACTAACTTTCTCCGCAGGCTTCCCCAATAGCCCAACAGACGAGTCGTGAGTTCCCTCCACTAACGGACTTCTATTCACCACGCCCCTTCTTGGGCGTGGTGAAACTATGGTGGAAGATCTGCGAATGCAGCTGGCGAAACTATGGCGTAAGGGCTCTACCTCACCTGGCTTGGTGCAAAAAGGCGGCAAAGACTCATTGCCAGATACCTGCGGCCCCTTAGGGCCGAAAAGAGAGGGGAAGCTCATTTAAACCAGGGTGTTCAAAAGCCGGGCTGGCAAGGCGCAAGACAAAGGGACGGCCGACGCGTATTCTTCATACGTAAGGATGTGCCTTTGACGCAGCAACAAAAAAAACGAGTCTTTTTCTTCACCACGACCTTTCTCCGCAGGCTTCCCCAATAGCCCAACAGACAAGTCGTGAGTTCCCACCACCAACGGACTCCTATTCGCCACGCCCCTTCTTGGGCGTGGCGCAACTGTGGCAGAAAATCTGCCAATGCAGCTGCCAAAACTATGGCGCAAGGGCGCTACCTCACCTGGCTTGGTTCAAAGAGGCGGCAAAGATTCATTGCCAGATACCTGCGGCCCCTTAGGGCCGGAAAGGGAGGGGAAGGTTCCGGAAACAAACGGGGAAACCGGGGCCTCTACGGGTTTCCCCACTGTTTCCGGAGAATTCGACGTACCTAAGCTTGAAAGACAGCCGAAGGGACACCATGACTCGCTATAGTCTACCATCCTCTTCCCTTCGCGAGGCTCAAAAATGCCAAAGCAACGAAGCGAACGCCTTTTTTTCAGCTGCCACAGCAGAAGAGCGGAGGCTCTGCCTCCGACTCCGCCGGGGCCATGATGGCCCCGGACCCCGCATTTCTTTCAACACAAATCAAGCCCGGACCACAAGCTGCGCTTGTTTGCTCCGGGCTTGATTTGTGTTGAAAGGAGGGCCTTTTTAAAATTTTTATCCAATCACGAAAAATGATCTAAACGGGCTCAACCCATCGGGCATAGAGCTTATGAAATTTTAGTTAAAGCTACTTCGCGACTTTTTCAACCCTTTCCCCACTGCCGCTGGCGGCTCAAAAAGGTGCGAAAGCAAGGCGTGAGTCTTTCCCAGGTTCCGACGTGTATTCTTCTATACACGAGGGTTCTGGGAAAGATGAAACAACGAAGCTAGCGGACCTTTTTCAGCCGCCTGAAATGCCGAAGCAACGCAGCTATCGCAGCTTTTTCAGCCGCCTACCTTTATAGACTTGAGGGCATTCCACACCACATACATCGCATCCCGATCCTCATTAACCAGATCGTCCATCTCGGGAAGGATGAAAAGACGGACCCCACCCAACGTGGCAGAGCCGTAGCGAAAGGTGCGGTCGGGACAGATGGTCATAAGACTGCGGCGCCCAAAGCTGAGCACATACTTTGCCTGAACCTTTTTGGCTCCGGCCCAGAACATACCGCCCTTTGCAAGGAGCTTGTTGTTGCGCGCCTCGTTGACCGGGAAAAAGCCCACAGACCCCTTTGGCCAGGCAAGCTTTTGTATGAGCCGGGCAAAAATATTTCTGCGGCCCTGGTGCGGCTCAAAAGACAAATCCCCGCCCAGTTCCCAATAGGTCCAGATGGTTTCGCACGGTTGCGGAACACGTTGAAGATATGTGGTCCAGGGCTCGACCCATTCGACCTTGCCGGACGTTACCACGCTTGGCACTTCGGGCAAAAGGTCGGGCTTTGGCGTGGTACGGTGCGCCTGTTGCAGAACCTTGCGTTCGGGCGCGGAAGAAGGACGTTTTACAGGACGTTGCGGAGCCTGACGGGGCTGCTCAGGCGTGGGACGCACCCCCTGCGGGGCGGAAGCCGGTGCGGAACAGGCAGAGGCCATACGCTCGGCAACGGGAATCTCCGAGTATATGGTACGCAGGCCAAGGTCATGCCAATGGCGAAGATGGTCGGGCAGATTCAACGCCCCGAAACGAAATCCCATATTCTCCATGCCACTTCGGTTTTGGGCAAAGACGGCCAGGACTCGAACCGCCCTTCCGCGTTCAGCACACTGACTTCGTTGGTGGGGACGCCGAATCCGGAATCCGGCTTGTTGATGCGGTTACCCACAATCAGATTCAGATTCTTGGACTCCAGCTTGCGCTGCATGTTCTCGGGCAGGTCTTCGGTTTCAGCGGCAAAGCCGATGAGAAACTGCCCGTTCTTTTTGCATGCACCCAGAGACTTTAAAATATCTTCGTTGCTCTCAAAGCGCACCTGCAGGTCGCCCTGCACCGTGGACTTCTTGAGCTTGTGGTCGCCGATGCGCACGGGCCTGAAATCGGCCACTGCTGCGCTCAGGCAGGCCGTGTCGCACATGGGCCAGATGTCGTGACAGGCATCGTACATTTCCTGCGCGGTCTTCACGTCCACGGTCCGTATGGGCTCGGGCAACAGCACGTTGCTCGGACCACGGACCACACTCACCTCGGCACCGCGCATCCAGGCGGCAACGGCAATGGCCGCGCCCATGGTGCCGGACGACGGATTGGACCAGAAGCGCACGGCGTCGTACGGCTCGCGCGTCGGCCCAAGCGTCACCAGCACCTTGCGGCCCGTCAGATCGTTGGGAGCCAAAGCGCGCAGGATGCGGCAGTAAATTTCGGGTACCTCGGCCAGTCGCCCTGTGCCTTCGTCCCCGCAGGCCATGGAACCGCTGCCCGGCTCTATGCAATCCAGGCCGCGCTCCTTGAGCTTGGCCCAGTTTTCGCGCGTGGCAGGTGCGTTCCACATGCGCGGATTCATGGCCGGCGCAACCACCACGGGTCCGTCAAAGGCCAAAATCTGGGTCGAAAGCATGTCGTCCGCCATGCCGTGGGCCATCTTGGCAAGAATATTTGCCGAGGCAGGCACAATGGCCATGACATGGCCGTTCTGCCCTGGCTCCAAATGGCCGAAAGGCTCACCCGGCACATTGAACATGGAGCTGTGCACCGGGTAGGCGCCCAGGGCTTCGAACGAAAGCGGTGTGACAAACTTGGCGGCGGCGTCCGTAAGAGTCGCGCCCAGGGAGACGCCGGTCTTCTGCAACAGGCGGGTCAGCTCCAGCGCCTTGTACACGGCAATACTGCCGCATGCGCCCAGATGGACCCGCCTGCCCGCAAAAGTTTTGAATTCAAGATAAGACTGCATCTTATTTGGCCAGATTTTCCTCGTGCATTGCAGGAGCATTGCGGATCATCTCGTTGCCCTTCTGCTTGAGTTCCACAACCAGAATTTCCACTTCCGTGGAGCGGGACGAGGCGTCCACTACCTTGATCAGGCAACTCTTGTTGGGCTTTTCAAAAATAATCACCGAGGTGTCGGCCTTCATGGAAGAATTCTTCCGCCAGTTGTCCTTGGCCATGTTGTTGACGAAAAAGTCGACCACGGACAGCGCGTCCACGTTGCCCTCGAAGTTCAGCTTGCCGGTGCGGAACTGCATGGTTTCAAAGACGTACGATTTGGAATCGTCGTACTCCAGTTCCTTGGGCACGAGCACATCGTCAAAATCATAGTAGTAGTTGACCTGCTCGTAATTCTGCTCCGTATTCTCAGGCGTTGTCCCGGGAGCCGGGGTTGTGGAGGAACCGCCTACATGCAGGCTTTCGCAGGATACGAGCATGGAAAGCATGAGTACGGCAGAACAGAATATGGCGATTTTTCGCATGACAGACTCCTTCTTGTTAACTGGGCCCTCTTGCAGTATGCCGACGGTTTGCCAAGAGGATCCCGTCATGTACGGATAGGTACAACTGGCCGAATACAACAGGTTTGTGGAAACTGCAATTTCCACGCTTTGTCCGGCGTTTCGCCTGAGGGGTCACCCGACGACTCGCCTGAGGGGTCACCCGACGACTCACCTGAGGGCTCACCCGAGGAATCACCTGAGGACTCACCCGGCGTTTCGCCCGACCACTCGAAACAATACACGCAATTGCGGTGCACGCCCCATGTGCACACGGTTTTTACAGGATACCGATGTCCGATTCAACAGAACATAATCTCGAGTTATATTCATACGATCTGCCCGAAAGCGCCATCGCCCAGGAGCCTTCCGCCCAGCGCGACGCCTCCCGGCTACTGGTGCTGGACAGAAAGGCCACGGAAAACCGCCTGGCCACCATGCACGAACTCCCGGATTTTCTCCCGGAAAACTGCCTTATAGTGGCCAACAACTCGCGCGTGGTTCCGGCCCGCATGTTCGGCACACGCCCCACAGGCGGCAAGGTGGAATTCCTTCTGCTCACCCCCCTGCCCCTGCTGCGGCCTGAAGCTGGCTCTGACGGCTTTTTCCGGGCCGAGGCAAGTGGGCTGCTGCGCTCTTCCAAAAAGCCCAAGCAGGGCGAAACTATCACCATTTCCGACGACCTCCATCTGGAGGTTCTGGAGCGCGGCGACTTCGGACGCAGCACAGTGCGCATGATCTGGAAAGGAGACATCGTCTCGATTCTGGAACAGAACGGCCACATGCCTCTGCCACCCTACATCCGTCGCCCGGACAGCAAGGAAGACCGCCAGCGCTACCAGACCATCTACTCGCGTGAGGACAAGGCCGGTTCCGTGGCCGCGCCCACGGCCGGGCTGCACTTCACCCCGGAGCTGCGCGAACGCCTCAGGCAGCAAGGGCACCAGTGGGAGGAAGTGACGCTGTACGTCGGCTACGGCACCTTCAGCCCTGTCCGCGCCGAGGACATCCGCAACCACAAGATGCACTCGGAATTTCTGGAAATCCCGGAACGCACCGCCCAGGCCGTCCGGCAGGCCAAGGCAGAAGGACGACCGGTTGTGGCCATCGGCTCAACCAGCGTTCGCGCCTTGGAAGGCGGCTTTGCGAAAACCGGGGAAATAGCAGCATTTACCGGCGAAACCGATATTTTTATTCGTCCCGGCTACGAGTTCAAAGTGGTGGACCACATGTTCACCAACTTCCATTTACCTTTGTCCTCGCTTATAATAATGGTATCGGCATTCGCTGGACGACGGCGGATACTATCATCCTACCAGCAGGCTCTGGACCACGGTTTCCGCTTTTTTTCCTACGGCGATGCCATGCTCATTCTGTAGCTGTGCTGCGGGGTCTATCCGCCGCAGCCTCCACAAGCTGCATACAACGCCACGACATCCATGCAAGGAGCGTCTATGTCCCGCATTGAGTTTTTTGAAGAACGCTGCAAAGGATGCATGCTCTGCACCCTTGTGTGTCCCAAGGAGCTGATAGTTAGCTCCGAACGCTTCAACACCATGGGCTACAAGGTCGTTGAAGTCGACAAGAACAAAATGGACCAGTGTACGGGCTGTGCCTCGTGCGCCAAAATGTGTCCGGACTATGTCATCACCGTCTACAAGACCGTGAAACCCAAAAAGGAGTCCGGCAATGACTAAACAAACCAACGAACGTATTTTCATCAAAGGGAACGAGGCCGTGGCACGCGGCGCTCTGGCAGCCAAATGCAAATGCTTTTTCGGCTACCCCATCACCCCCCAAAACGAAATTCCGGAAATTCTTTCCTCGGCAATCGTTGAAGCAGGCGGAGAATTCGTACAGGCGGAAAGCGAAGTGGCAGCAGCCAACATGGTGCTGGGCGCCGCTTCCGCAGGTGTACGGGTACTCACCTCTTCCTCCAGCCCGGGCATATCCCTCAAGCAGGAAGCCATTTCCTACATGGCAGGCAGCGAACTGCCGGCAGTCGTGGTCAATATGAACCGCGGCGGGCCAGGACTGGGCGACATCGGCCCCTCCCAGGGCGACTACTTCCAGAGCGTCAAAGGCGGCGGACACGGTGACTACAGGTTGCTGGTCCTTGCCCCCGGCACCTGCCAGGAAGCCTACGACCTCACAGTGCAAAGCTTTGAGCTGGCCTTCAAGTACCGCAACCCGGTGCTCATTCTGGGCGATGCCATCCTGGGCCAGATGAAGGAATCCGTCACCCCGTGGCAGCCCGAGGCTGTAGACGAGGAAGCCGGTGCAAGCTGGCGCCTGGACGGAGCAGACGGACGTGAAAAACGTCTCATCAAATCGCTCTTTCTGGATGAAGGCGCTCTGGCAGGCCAGAACCGCCATCTCCAACAAAAATACGAAGCCATGGCCCGCGAGGAAATTCGTTTCGAATCCTTCCACGCGGACGATGCCGACCTGGTCATCGTGGCCTACGGCTCCATAGGCCGTATCGCCAAAAGCACCGTGCGCAAGCTGCGCAAGGCAGGCCACAGCGTGGGTCTTTTCCGGCCCATCAGCCTCTACCCCTACCCCACTGCCCAGCTCCGCGAACTTGCCGAACAGGGCAAGCGCTTCCTGACCATCGAGCACAACCTCGGCCAGATGGTCGAAGACGTGCGCCTTGCGGTCAATGGCCCCTCGTCCAGCGACTTCTTCGCCATCTATCCTGGCGAACTGCCCACGCCGGACGATTTCGAGGAACCCATTCTCAAGTGCCTCAAGGGAGAATAGCCATGACCGAAAAACTCGTATTCAAACGCCCGGAAAGCGTTATAGACCGGGCCACACACTATTGCCCCGGATGCCAGCACGGCGTTATCCACCGCATCGTGGGCGAAGTCATCGACGAAATGGGCTTGCAGCAAAAAGCAATCCTCATCGGCTCCATCGGCTGCTCCGTGTTCCTGTACAACTACCTGAACGTGGATGCCGTGGAAGCACCGCACGGACGCGCCCCCGCCGTCGCCACAGGCGTCAAGCGGGCACGGCCCGACAACTTCGTCTTCGCCTACCAGGGTGACGGCGACCTGGCCTCCATCGGCACAGCGGAAATCATCCACGCCGCCAACCGGGGCGAACGCGTCTCCATCATCTTTGTGAACAACACGGTCTACGGCATGACCGGCGGCCAGATGGCCCCCACCACCATGATCGGACAAAAGACCACCACCTGCCCCGGCGGACGCTGCGCGGAACGCGAAGGCCTGCCCCTGAAGATGACGGAAATCATCAGCTCCCTGGGCGGCGTCGCTTTTGCCGCACGCACTGCCGTGAACACCATCAAAAATATCAACGCCACCAAAAAAGCCATCCGCAGGGCGTTCGAGGTGCAGGAAGGCAACCAGGGCTTCGGCTTTGTGGAAGTTCTCTCCACCTGCCCCACCAACTGGAAAATGACGCCCATTGCCGCCAACCAGCGCGTGTCCGAAGAGCTTATTCCGTACTTCCCGCTGGGAACATTCAAGGACATCGACAGCGAAGGAGGGGAATAGCATGTACATGGACGCCATTATCGCCGGTTTCGGCGGCCAGGGCGTGATGCTCATAGGCAACCTGCTTGCCTACGCAGGCATGCGCCACGGCCAGAACGTCACCTACATGCCCGTGTACGGCCCGGAAATGCGCGGCGGCACCGCCAACTGCACCGTGGTGGTCTCCGACGAGGAAATCGGCTCGCCCATCATCCGCAGCCCGCTTTCCCTCATCATCATGAACCGCCCCTCCCTGGATAAATTCCAGCCCCGCATGCAGAACAACGGCGTACTGGTCATCAACTCATCCCTGGTGGACCAGGAGCTGGCAGACAAGGACCGCGTGAAATGCGTGGCCGTGCCCGCCAACGACATTGCCGACAAGCTGGGCAATACCCGTATGGCAAACATGGTCGCCCTTGGCGCGTATGTGCAGGCCACCGGCGTAATGCCCCTGCAAACCGTCATAGACAGCCTGGAAAACGTCATCTCCGCTCACTACAGCCACCTCATCCCCAAGAACGCGGAAGCGCTCAAGGCGGGTGCAGAGATAGCTGCCCAATAGATAAAAGAAAGCAGGGGGCGCCGCCCCCTGCACCCCTGCCAGGGCCTGCAAGGCCCTGGACCCATATTACGCTTCAACAAATAAAGGCCTGGAAAGCGCACTTCGTGCTTTCCAGGCCTTTATTTGTTGAAGCGACAGGCCAAAAAATCCAACACCAAATTATTAAAAAGGCCCATCCGCCTTACGCATTTCAGCCCGGAAAACACGCGTTGCGTTGTTTTCCGGGCTGAAATGCGTAAGGCGTAATGCGGGGGTCCGGGGGCCATCATGGCCCCCGGAAAACTCTTCTTCTTTCCCTACCAAACCTAGCTCAACTTGAGTTCGTCGATCACGCGGTTCAGTTCTTCGGACAGTTCGGCCAATTGATCCATGGCAATGGACGACTGTTCCATGGCGTGCGAGGTTTCGTCTGCGATCCGGTTGATTTCCGAAGTTGCGCGGTTGATTTCCTCGGAGGTGGCGCTTTGTTCTTCGGCCGCGGTTGCGATGGAGCGGACCTGTTCGGCCAGCTTTTCGATGACCTCTTGTATGGATTCCAGTGCGGAACCGGCCTCGCTCGCCAGGGTGGTGGTGGAGCCGACCATTTCCGCGGTCTGTGTCATGCTGTGCATGGAGGCGCGGGACGAATTCTGAATGGAGGATATGGCGTCCCCGACTTCCTTGGTTGCGCCCATGGTCTTTTCCGCCAGCTTGCGTACTTCGTCTGCAACAACTGCAAACCCGCGTCCGGCATCACCTGCGCGGGCAGCTTCAATGGCTGCGTTGAGCGCCAGGAGGTTGGTCTGGTCTGCAATGTCGGTAATCACGTTCATAACGTTGCCGATGGCCTCGGCCTGAACGCCCAGCTGCTCCATTTCCGTGCCCAGCTTTTCGGCTTCCTGCTTCAGCTTGCTCACGGCACCGGTCACTTCTTCCATGGTGTGTGCGCCGCGCTCGGCCTCTTGCTTGGCAAACTCGGCGTTTTCCGCGCTTTGGCTGGCATTGGAGGCGACTTCCAATACGGTGGCGTTCATTTCTTCCATGGCTGTGGCGTTTTCCGCCGCACGTTCACGCTGGATGTCCGAGCCCTGCCGGGATTCGCCAATCTGAACGGAAAGCTCGGTGGACGCCGCGGCAATGTGCTCCACTATCTGCTCCAGCTGTCCGGCAGCCTGCATCATGCCGTCGCGCTTGGCCGTTTCAGCCATCTTGCGGGCCTCTTCGGCCTGCGCCAGGGCGCGTTCGGCCTGCAGCGACTTATCTTCGGCCTCATGGGTCTTGTCTTCGGCAAGCCTGATGGTCTTGACCAGCTCGCCGACCATGTTTCGCAGATTGTTGAAGAGCACGCAGAGCTCATCCTTGTAGGAGCAATGATCGGGCATGGAATTGTAGTTGCCTTCGCCGATTTCCCGTGCATATCCGGCCATGGAGACAACCGGTCGCACCACGGATTTGTTGACATAATAGCCGCCGAGCATGGCGAAAACCAAAACCGCGAGAACACCTATAATGATGATGTTGAATATGGCCTTGTTGGCAGCGGAAAAAACCTCATCCTGCTCTATGAAGGCGATCATCTTCCAGCCGGTTTCCTTGGAAACGCGGACCGATGCAAAATAATCCTTGCCGTCAATTTCCAGCCCACTCAGCCAGCCGCCCTTGCTCTCGGCAATCGCTTTGAGAGTGGTGGACTCGACTTTGTCACCCTTGGCCAGTTCGGCAATATTCTTGAAGATGAAATCCTTGTGCCGGGGGTCTGCCAGCACAACACCATTCCCCTGGATGATGACGACATACCCGCTCTCCCCAACCTTGAGATTGTTGACGATATCACTGAGCTTTCCAAGCGAGATGTCTACTGCGGAAATACCTACGAAATCTCCGCTGGGGTCGAAGATCTTTGTGGTGACGCCGATATTGGGCACCCCTGACGTGGTTATGTACGCGGAAAGCAATGTCGAGTCGGACTGCGCCTTGCTTCCCTGGACATACCAGGGACGCTTGCGCGGGTCGTAGTCGTTTTTGATGATTTCCGTACCGTCCTGGGTATATCCGCCATCTTTGAATCCCATGTAGACGTAGGCAAAGTCGGGATTGGCTTTTACCAATGAATTGGCCAGCCTGTAGACAAGCTTTTCCGACGGATCGGTTGCAAATTGTGTAGGCTTGGAAGGTCCGTCCAGATCAAAATAACGCGTCCACTTGCCCTCAGCATTGCGGACTTCATCAAGCTGGGCAATAAAAGTAGCCGTATTGGTGGCACGATTCAGAATTTCGTTGATATAGTCATTAACCAGCTGTAGCTGCTGCGACGACGACGATTGAAAGTCTTCCTCCACTGTACCATTTATCTGTACAAAAATGGCCCCAGTAACAATGGCAACGGAAACAAGAATAGGAAAGACTATTGCAAATATAAGTTTAAATCGAATCCCCATGGTTGTCCCCCGAACAAAAGTTAAGACATAGAACAATACACACCCCGTTCACCACACCAACAGAGATGCAAAAGAAGATACTTCGCGTGATAAGCTGATGAGGTGGATCCTAGCCTTGAGATAGCATCAAAGAATAGGTGCTACAATACGACTCTGTAAATTATAACAGTACCATGCCGTTCTATATTCAACGTCATATGGCCCCCGGACAGAGGCAATTACGCGTATTTTAACGCCTAGCAGCGCAGAGAGAGGATTCCAGGCAGGGACAAAAAAATCATGCCCCGGGGCTATACATCCCCGGCCAAATCTTCCGGACTGCGATCTGTCAGGTTGCCGTCCTCCAAAAAGATAACCCGATCCGCAATGTCCAAAATACGATTGTCGTGTGTCACCAGGAGGACGGAGCAGCCCCTTTTTTTGGCCATGGAATGAAGGCGGTCCACCACCTCGCGTCCGGATTTGCCATCCAGCGAGGCCGTGGGTTCGTCGGCAAGCACTATTTTCGGCTCCGCAGCCAGGGCGCGGGCAATGGCCACGCGCTGTTTCTGGCCCCCGGACAGCCGGTCCGGCTTTTCGTTGTAGCGCCCCTGCAGCCCCACCCCGTCCAGCAGTTCGTGGGCTGTTTTAACGGGGTCGGGAAACTTTTCCGGCGGATGCACCTGCATGGACATGAGGACATTTTCCGTCACCGTGAGGGAATCGAGCAGATTGTGCAGCTGAAAGATGAACCCTATGGACTTGCGGATTTCCAGAAGCTTTTTGGAAGAGCAGCCTCGCAGCTCGTTCCCGAAGACATGCACGCTGCCCTTCTGGATGGCGCGCAACGCCCCTATAAGGGTAAGAAAGGTGGTCTTTCCCGAACCGGACGGCCCGGTGCAGATGACCACCTCGCCGGAGCGGATTTCCGTGGACACCTCGTGCAGCACCTCGTGCGCCAGATTGCCCGAGCCGAACGTATGGCTGAGCTTGTCCACCTTGATGAGTACGTCGAGTACGTCGAGCACGTCCTTATCCATGGGCACATCCGGTCTGCTGAAGAAAAAAAGCCATGTTCACACGTCTCCCCCAAAGTGAGTTCCGCAAAAGGCATCGCACGTTTGGCGTCCGCTCAATCCAGTTCATGAAAAAGCACCAAAACAGGCGACACGTAACATGGTGGGCTATGCCCACCATGCGCCGCCCAAAGCGGCATAAGCGAACATGAAAACCACGTTTTTAAGTTCACGATCCTTCACAAAATACGTTTACGTATTTTGTGGACTTCATACTAAAAGATCTCGGCCGGGTCGGCGCGTTGCACCCGACGCATGGCAAAAAATCCGGAAAACACGCACATGGCTAGGGTCAGCCCGTAGGTGAAGGCGATCTTTTCCGGCGTCAGCAGCATGGACCAGCCCGTGACGCTGGACGTGTAGGTGTAGACCCCCCAGGATATGAGTGCGCCGGGAGGATAACCCAGCAGGGAGAGAATGAGCGATTCCTTGAGCACGAGGCGGGAAAAGTATCCGTTGGGATAGCCCATGGCCTTGAGCGTGGCGTATTCGGAGAGATGGTCGTTCACGTCCGTGTAGAGAATCTGGTAGACGATGACCATGCCCACGATAAGGCCCATGACCGCGCCTATCTCGAAAATAAAGCCCACGGCCGCCGTATTGGCCCAATAATCCAGTTCCTTGCGGATGAACTGCTCCCGGGTGACGACCTGCACATCGGGGGCATGGAGTGTTGTATTGAGCCTGTCCCGCACCGTGGCGGGATCGGCACCCGGCGCCAGCCGTATGAGCCCGAAATTGACGACTCCCCTGGGATTGTGCGGGAAAAGCTGCAAAAAGGTCTGGATGCCCGTGACCACGTTGCCGTAGGCAATAAACGAGGTGCCCAGGCCAAACAGCCCGGACAGCCGGGTGCGCCGGTCCATGACCACCGTACGGAAAGGGCCCTGCTTCTTGAACGTTTCCACCACCGGACCGTAGAGATCCATGCTGAAGCGGTCATACAGGATGTTGCCTGTTACCTTGAGGCTGTCCGTATGCGCCAGAACGCCGGGAATTTGCAGGGAACGGGTGCCCGGCACCACACCCAAAACAAGCAGGGAACGCGAATAGCCGCTGGACAGATTGCGAAATTTGCCGAGGCGCACGTAAAACGGCTCCACCGCCGCCACCTGGGGGTCGCCCAGGCACTGGTACAGCCGCACCGAGGCAAAGGGATGGTCCGATCCCAAATATTCCAGGGAACGTGAAAACATAACCAGATCGGTGTCCAGATGGCGGTGAACGGCCGTTGCGCTGCGCATGAGCGCGTCCTTGAAGCCAAGCTGCACCAGCACCAGAACAACGGCGAACGTGATGCCAGCAATGGCCGCAACAAGGCGACGGGGCTGATTGATCAGCTGTTTCCAGGCCAGAGGAATACGCTTGCGCATGGGTATCGCCCTCCGGCTACTTGCCTGTCCCGATGACCACATGCACCAGCAGGCCGGTGAGGTGCTCCACCTTTTCCGGCTCGTCCAGGCGGATGTGCACCTTGACGACCCGCGCCTGGGTGTTTTCCGCCGGGTCCGGCGAATAGTCCCGAGGCTCCTCCACCATCTCCCCTATGCGTTCCACCGTGCCGTGCAGCGGTTCGGGCAGCGCCCTGCTGGTGACCACGGCCCGCAGGCCGGGACGCACCTTCAAAATATCGTCTTCGTAGACCTCAGCCACGGCCATCATGTGATCGATCATGCCCATGGCCAGCACCCCCGTGTTCCAGGGCACGCTTTCGCCGTCGCGGGCGTGGATTTTCAGGATGGTTCCGGAAACCGGGGCCACGATGTCCACCCGCGCCAGTTGTCCGGCACGGCTCTGGACCTCGGACCGGCTGGCCTGAAGCTGGGCCGCGGCCTGCTTGTAACGCTTGCTGGCCTGCTCAAAGGCATCGCGGGAAATCGCGCCCCTGGCCACGAGCGCCTTGTACCTGTTGAAATCCCGTTGGGCCTGTTCAAAAGCGGCCCGGCGGGCAACCGCTTCGGCGCGGCTTTGGGCCACGTCCGAAGGCAGGGTCTGCATGTTGTCGATAATGGCCACCACCTGGCCCTGCTCCACCTTGTCCCCCTCTTCCACCAGCAGCTTGGAAAGCCTTGCCGGAAACAGCCCGGAAGGTGCCTGCAGCTCGTACACCCCGTGCAATGGCTCAATGCGGCCCAGCGCTCCCACGCCGGGCAACTCTTCCGAGCCGGTCCTGCCCTGCACGGACGTCTCGGCCAGGGCCGTTGGAACGCCCTGAAGAGAACCGGCAACCAGTGCGAAAACCAACAAAACCACAAACCGGGGAAGCAACATGTGCATAAAGGAAGGCCTCGCAGACTAGAAGGTTGGCACGGGGATCATAGTTTCATTTGATAGGCTGAACAGGGGGTTGCGTCAATAATAGGCGCAAAATCATCGGACGAGGCAAAGGACCGGCAGGCGCTCCGCCCCCCTTCGGGAAAAACAAAAAGAGCCGTGGGAAGGTGCAATGGCAGCACAGAAAGCCAAGCCACTGCCGGGCAGCAGGAGTATGGCAAGCAAAGTGGAGAGAGTGAGAGCCTGTGTTTCTTGGACGAGGAAATGCTGTCAAAATACACACCTTCGCCATTTGTTTCGTACGGAGCTTTTACGACCATGCAAAGGTGTGGCTGAACAACAAAAGAATTCTCTGCGTGCCGACTGTCCGCAGCAGGATCGCATCTGCCATGGACAGCCGGCTCATGGGATACATTTCCTATCTGTACAAACGGCAGGACTTGAAGCTGAACTGGCGGCCCCTGTAATTGAAAAAATAGGTGTAGGTGCTGGTCTTGCCGGAAAAATCATTGGTGTTGGTATTGTAATAGCCCTGCTTCACGCTAAGTTTTCCCGGAAGCAGATCATTTGTGTATGCGCCGTCCACCAGCAGTGTCTTGTTGTTTCCGGTCAGGTTCTTGATGGTCCGCATGGACTGACCGCAGGCGTATTTCTGTCCACTGGGCTTGGTGCAGTACTGGGTCATCTTCTTGAACGAATCCACGATCACCTTCACAAAGTGTATGGGCGCATCCGATGTGTTGCGGATGGTTGTTCTGTAGAACATATGGTAGCGCAAAGAACGCCAGCTGGAAGGCAACTTTTCATTATTAAACGGCTTGCTGCCCACATATTGGGACTGGAAGTCCAGGACCGGGTTGCCGAAGTTATCGGTGATGCGGAGCATGGCGTCGCATCCGCTGCCAAGCCTTTCCACACGGATGGCAGACGGCGCCTGCGTCTGCTGCGGGTTGTAATTGTCGTAAGGAGAGCCCCCAGAACCGGAAGAACCGAAAGAGCCGGGAGAAGGAGCAGGCTGGGCCACATCCTCCACGCCGGGATAATACCAGGTGTTCATGGAGTGGCGGATATTCTGCCGGGCGCGCTCGTGGCCCTTCATGGAAAGGCCCTGAAAAATGTAGTTAACCCCTTTGTACCGGGATGCGACCAGGGAGGAGTCGAAATATGCGCCGTTCTGAGTATGGCCGGAGTAGACCCTGGTGACGGCGGGATACCCGGAAACATGGCCGGGCTGTTCGGAGATGAAGTCCTGAAAAGGCAGACCGCGCTGGGTCATTTGGGCGGTCCACAAATCCAGGAGTTTGCCCAGAGGAAGTTCTGGACCGGGAGCCGCGTATAATTCGATGAAGGCATTCTGGTTGGGTGAGATGCATTGCTTGATGACGTCGTTGCCGCGCGCGGAAATGTTGTCGTTCCAGCCTGGTGGACAATCAAGCCCTTTGGACATGTCTGTGGCAAAAGCAAACGAAGCAACCGACACCAAGATAAGAAGAAAACAAAAGCTGGCCCTGAGAATCCTGATCATTTCGCCCTCCTCCGGTTTTTCAATACCCTACCTTCTGTCCATTGTTATTTCAAATAACGATTCAAAAAAATAAGGTGCTTCACTCAGCGAGGGACGTTCAAGAAATTTAGCGAAAAAAGATACTTTAAAAAAATACAAAAAAAATCATAAAAAAAATAAAAACAGAATAACAAATTACTCAAAATGATATTTTTAATAAATATTATTTGCTACATTCAATATTATTGCCATTTTTTTAAAATTCTAAAATATAATTATTCGCATTTTTATGCGAAACTAACTTGACATACACATAAAATTATGTATTTTTTTTACTCACATTAACGACAACAAGGTGGAGGAATGGAGGCCGACATGAGCGCCCGCTTTGGAGAAATTGTCGGAAAGGCGAGAAGGAATAAAGGTTTAACCCTGAAAAAACTTTCACAATTTGTTGGGATTGGACCAAGTATCCTTTCAGAAATTGAACATGGACGACGACTTCCCCCTAAAGACACTAATAAGCTCAAAGACCTCGCAATTATCCTTGGTCTGGACCAGACAAAAATGCTTGATAGCGCCAAAATTGAGCGCCAAGCAACTAAGCCCAAGTTATTTGACCGTCTTTATGCAATTAACCCAGAAGCAGCATTAGGGCTTTGCCGTGCTCAGGACGAACCGACTGATGAGGATTTTCTTAACGCATTGATAAAAGCTCTCGAACTATTAGGGAAGGAGGGAAATTAAATTTGAACACCACTGTTCCGGTAGTCCCCCCAAAAAGTCGTCCGACCATCCAAAGAGAAGCAGCATGCTTCCTAAAAAAATGGATTCCGGAAGCAATCCGCTCAGAGGAGCCTATCGAGATCGATTATATTTATGATGTTATCTTAACGGAACATTATGAAATCAAGACAGGCTACATAGATTTGAGTTCACTTGGGATTGGAAGAGGAATCCTTGGATTCACAGATGCAGAGACTCGCCAAAGCTGGATAACGAGTTCACTGGCAGACGCAACGGATACAGTGGGAAGAAGAAGATTTAGAGCAACAGTGGGCCATGAGATCGGACACTGCATAATGCATGTTCCCTATCTAGAAAAATTCAGATCTGCCTCCTCTCGAAATTGTGGGGAGTTATGTAGAGCATGCAGAAGTGATCTTCCAGCCTACAAAGATCCGGAATGGCAGGCGTGGGAGTATGGGGATGAGCTTCTCATGCCGACGGTATTATTGAAAAAACTAATCAAAGAAGGAAAAAATGTTCAGGATCTTGCTAAAAATTTCGACCTTAATCCGGGATATATAAAAACGAGGCTCAAAAAACTAAAAATAAGGCTCTCGTAATGTTGGCGCATTACAAGAGCCAATAAATATACCCCTGAAATCTCAACCGTAGAGACCGGATCAGGGTCCCTTGATGCTTAGGGTAAGTATGTTATTGTATATTATATCCAGTACAATCTACGCGTCAAGAGAAAGTCTCAAACAGGAGATGCTAGCATGAAAAAGCATATGCCAGATCCCCCTGAAAAGGTTCTGATCTTCCGGTGGACGCGCAGGTGTCCTAAAACTGGTCGAATCATACGAGCCAAAGGGCGTCCTTTCCCTATGTGGGTTGACCCCAAATAAGGGTCGAAAGTCCAGCCCCCGAACATAAGTTCGGGGGCTTTTTTCAGCACAAAAAAAGGCCTGATCCGGTTTAACCCGCATCAGGCCTTATCTTTCGTGGAGCCAGCGAGGAGAATTGAACTCCTGACCTACTGATTACGAATCAGTTGCTCTACCATCTGAGCTACGCTGGCCGATTCGAGGAAGAACTACTGACAGAATTGCCACACCCTGTCAAGATAGAAATTCAGCTGATTAAAGCTTAATTTTTTAACATGCACTATTTTAACCTATCAAGCAAATGAAACAGTTTATATTGCAATAGTATGATTTTAAAAAGTTTGAACTGAAGTCGATGTGATTACGGATTGTTTCAGCTCAAGGCTTGTTTTTCAGAATATCACCCCCATAATACACCCTTTTTATCTCTGTTGGCACCCCACTCTCTATTTTTTAAAAGTAAATTTTATTGCTCTTTTTATTTTATTACTTGAATGTATAAAAGAACATGAAAAATGTGTTTTGATAAACATCTTTTTTAAATTATCTTACCAAGTAATTTTTTTTTGAAGATGAAACTTCATTTTATTTTTTAAAACATTTGTTTAAGTCAGATATTCTGACAATAATTCGACATATTTTACATATTTTTTACAATAAGAATTCAAGAAAATTAAAAACTCAAATAAGATGAAATTGTAGCCAAAGTTTTCAACAAACTTTAAATTCAATAAATCTAAATTAAGCTGAATTACTTTAAAAAACAGACACCATAAAATCACTCTTTTTAAATATCATTATTAATCATTTTTTTGATTTCTATTACTTTTCTAGACTATTTTTAGAATTTATTATTAATGTAAAATACTGTAATAAAATATTTATTCAAAATAGTTTTAATTATTTTCATACAAAACAAGTATGATTAAATAAAACACTTTGAGACAAATTTGTGAAGGAATATATTTAAAATTCATATTATTTAAGCAACTCAAATCAGTTCAAAAAATTTAAATATTATAACAAATAAAACAGGAGAAATCTTGTTTGAATCTTTGAGAATGAATCAATATTAGACAAATAGAAATTTATTTCCATTTTTTTAAAAATGAACTTAAAAACAAAAACTCATTATTCATGAAAACTCGAATCAAAGTTGAAAATATGAATTTGTCAAGAATGCTCTCAAAAGCATGAACTTCAAACCGCTTAATAATGTCAAATTATCCACAAGAATGAATAGAATAGTGTTGAAAAAATGATTGTAACTAACTTCTTTGTAATTGATAGAAAGATAAAAAACAGATAGAAATACGAAATGGACAAGATAATGAAGACGGCTCGGTTGAACCCTGAGCTCAGCGCACTGAGTATGGCAAAGGTAATCAACGAGGTGGAAGACTTCGCCTTCCAGCTGAAGAGCGTTTATTTTCTCCGAGACAGAGGAGAAAAAGCTGCGGCTACAAAACTCAAAGAAAAAATAACTCAGGACTTGGGAGTCAAGCTGGCGGATCTCATAGAAACAGCTGTGAACAAGAAATCCTGATCCAGCCGATCCCAAACAATGGGGCCTACCAATACCGTGGCAAGAACCCACATATTGAACCGCCTAGGTAAAAACCGTGGTTTTTCTCCAGCAATGCTTTCTCCCGTGGCTGAGCAGATGTTGCGCGGGGGAAAAACACCAGGTTTTGCCCCTGTATGTCCGCTGTTCTTGTCGCCCCTTTCCGCCAGACGTTCCATCTCCGTGTTTGTCCGGACCATCTCTCTGAGAATTCAGTGCAGAAAATTCAAACCGCAACTCCTCAGTTCAAAAGCACTCGGAGGATGCCCCCTCAGCCGAGTTTGCCGCGCCCCCTTCCCCCCAGGCTCCTTCCTCAAGGCTGAAACGATTTGAAGAGGCTTCCAGCCTAATTTTCCGGGTCCTCTCTCCTTAAACAATTTTTCCCGGACACCTTGCATTTGAACAGCCCATATTGGGAGAACTCTCTTGTGGCAGTTCGCAGGGGAATGTCCCCCCATGGATGAACTCCAAAAGGCCAGCTGTCCTAGTCCCGCCTGGGGAAATGCTCTATTCATAAACGCGGATGAAAGCCTCGGAGATACTCTAGGCTGGTTCAAGTGTTGAGTTCTGGGGAAATGGAGACATCAGACAGGACAGACAAAATGAAGAGCCGGGCACAAACCCAATGGAGAGCCGATCACACTCAATATAAGGCCAGTCAGGCAAAATAAAGCTAGTCAGACCAATAAGGCCTGTAAGGCAAAATAGGGCCGTACAAGACCACAACCCGGGCAAAGAGCGAAACCGCCCCATGCCTACAGCCTGGAGCGGACGCCCTATGAGAAGACACAGCACGGTCCCGCTTTTCCAAAGGATTATCCGTAGTCCGTAGCCTTTCCATAGCCGAAAAAGCCTCAGAGGAAGTCCTGAGCACATATGGCGCTCTCTGTTCTGGTCCGCACATCATTGGACACAGCCCCGGCCATACAAAGTTCCTCACTATTTATGGTCCTGTGTATGGTCTGCCAGGTCTCGTTCTTCATTCCAGAATGAAATAATCCAACAAGAATTCGCACATCCGAAGCTTTATACCAGCCAACCTATCCACCAATAATCATCCCACAACCCGAGCCAAACACCCTGAAAAAGGTCAAGTTCGCGTAAAGCGGATTAAATTTTTTCAAAAAAAACGAACCATTATCTTGGGAAACCCCGTCATTCATAGACGGACCGGAAAAATTCCGACCACATAATACTATTTGATTGAGTCTTATATATGTTATATGTTATCATAAGAATTTTTTCCAAACCACACCCCGGCAACCTCAAAGGCTTTTAGGAAGATTGTACCATGTTTAAATTCAGAACTATCGCCAGTAGGATGATGTCCATTCTTGGTCTGATAATTGTCGCCTCTACCGTGACGATTGTTCTCTTCACTGCAAGCGAACTGACCAGAATTTCGAAACAAAACGCGGAAACGCTTATGCAGCGCGAAGTGAAGTCGATAATCAGCCAGTACGAACTTCAGCTGAAAAACGCCAACTCGCTGGCAGGGTCCATTGCCAAGCGTCTCGACTTCAAAATCGCCCTTACCCAGCCAAGTATCGCCTTCACGGTAACCGACAAAATCAAAAATATTCTTCCCGAATATACGGAAATCGACTCCATAATGCTGTTCGACAAAGAGGGGAAAGTGGTTGCCGGAACAGCAAATGGAGACCAGGAAGATAAAAAAGCAAGGCGGGTGGACCCGGCCGCACTGCAAACAGTGATGGAAAACAGCAATTTTATTTCCGACCAGGTCCATAAATCCCAATATACGGATAACTGGGTTGTGGACATTGCCGCGCCCATGGAGCTGGACGGAGAAGTTCTGGGCGGCGTACTCGTCAGCCTGAACTGGACCGAATTTACAAAACAATCCATCCTCTCCGTAAAGATTGGCGAGAACGGCTACGCCTTTGCCTACGACGCCTCCATGAATACGATAGCCCACCCGGACGCTTCGCTGATAAAAAGCGGCGCAACCCCCAAAACGTTTGAAAAGGCCATGGCGAATGGCGCAAACTCTGGGCTGGTGAACTACAAGCTGGATGGAAAGGATAAAATTCTCTTTTACCAGAAAATACCTTCCAACAACTGGATATTCGCGGCCGGAGCCTATAGCTCCGACCTCTTGGCCGAAGCCCAGCGGGTAGAAGTCATCCTGGCCTGCGTGGGCCTTGGAATGATCATTCTCATCTTCTCGAGCGTTTTTCTGTCGTTGCGCAGCCTGGTCCTGAAGCCCATTCTGAGCATCCGGGAATTCACCAACAACATTGCCCAGGGTGACTTTTCCGCAAAATTGGATGGAAAGTTCAATTGCGAGCTTTCGGACCTGGCCGAGAACGTCTCCCTCATGACCGCGGAAATCAAAAACAAGCTCGGCTTCTCCCAGGGCGTTCTGGGCGGAATTTCCATTCCCTGCGGTGTTTTCGACCCGAAAGGAAAATCCACATTCGTCAACAAGCCGCTGATGAAGGTTTTGGGCCTTAGCGGAAGCGAAGAGGGACACCTGGGCAAGTCTCTGGGTGAACTTGCCTATGGGGAGAAAAATAAAAAGACGGTGGTGGACGAAGCAATCGACCGGAAGAGCCATCTGGTCAAGGAAATCGTCTACCAACGGGCCGATGGCAGGGCTTTCGCCCTCAATGCCGAAGGAACCCCCATTCACGATCTGGAAGGCAACCCTCTGGGCGTGCTCATATTCCTCATCGACCTTACGGAAATAAAGGAACAGCAGAAGCAGATAGAACAACAGGGCAAGGCCATTGCCAAGGCCGCAGAAAGAGCCACCGACGTTTCCCAGCAGGTGGCATCGGCTTCCGCCGAACTCTCGGCCCAGATAGAGCAGTCCAGCCACGGCGCGGACGAACAGAAAGCCAAGGCCGCGGAAACCGCAACCGCCATGGAAGAAATGAACGCCACGGTCCTTGAAGTCGCCAACAATGTTTCCGAAGCCGCGCAATTGGCCCAAACCGCCCAGGATACGGCAAAGACGGGCGCAGAGGTGGTAGGCAAGGTCATCGACGGAATAGGCAACGTGAACAGGGACTTCCAGAGCGTTCAGGCGACCATGGAAGAACTCGGCAAGCAGTCGCAGGACATCAGCGCCATTGTCCAGGTAATCGAGGACATTGCCGACCAGACCAACCTTCTGGCGCTCAACGCCGCCATTGAAGCCGCCCGGGCCGGTGATGCGGGCCGCGGCTTTGCCGTTGTTGCCGACGAAGTCCGCAAGCTGGCGGAAAAGACCATGAACGCCACCAAGGAAGTAACCAAGGCGGTCGGCGCCATCCAAAGCTCAAGCGTGGAAACACTGAACGGCATGGAAAACGCCGTATCCGTAATCGCCAATATTACCAACCAATCCAGCCAGGCGGGCGACGCGCTCAACGACATCGTGAAAATGGTGCAGGCCACGGCCCTGCAAATGCAGTCCATTGCCAGCGCATCGGAACAACAATCCGCCACAAGCGAAGAAATCAACAAATCCACGGAAGATATCAACCGCATTGCCGTGGAAACAGCGGATGCCATGGTGCAATCGTCCAAGGCGGTCAGTGACTTGGCCAAATTGTCCGAAGAGTTGTTCTCCATTGTGGAAGGAATGACGCCGTAGGCTGAAACACAACACCACAAAAGAAAAAGGCCGGGATTCCCGGCCTTTTTTATGGTCCGCAAAGCTACAACCGCTAAACGACAACCACGCGGTTCCGCCCATGGCTCTTGGCTTTGTACAGGGCCTTGTCCGCCGCATCGGAAATGGACTGCGGGTCGGAATACTCGGGAAACATGGCCGCTCCGCAGCTCAGGGTCACATTGAAATGGGCGTCCCCCACGTTGTGGGAAATTTCGGCAAAACTTACCCGCAACTCGTCCAAAAGGCTCTGAACCACGTCTGCCGATTCCACATCCAGCAAAATCACCCCAAACTCCTCGCCGCCGTATCTGCCTATCACATCCGACCTGCGCAGCCGCTGATTGAGCAGCTTGGCAACGCTTTTGAGAACCAAATCGCCGGTCGGATGGCCGTAGGTATCGTTGACCTTTTTAAAGTGGTCCAGATCGATCATGGCAAAGGCGAGCTTTGTCTCCTGGCGCACGGCACGGTTCATTTCCATGACCAGCCGCATCTTCAGATTGGTGTGATTGAGCAGCCCGGTCAGGCTGTCGCGGGTCATCAGCCGTCGCAGCTCCCTATAACGGAGCACGCGGCTCTCTACCGAAACAATGAGATGCTCCGGGTGGATGCCCTTGTTCAGAAAATCATCCGCGCCAGGGCCTACGGCTTCCAGCTGGGTTTCCAGATCGTCCTCTATGGAAAGGTAGACGATGGGGATGGAAACGTATTCCTCTTTCTGGCGGATAACCGCGGCCAGTTCCACGCCGTTCACATCCGGCATGTACAGGTCCATGAGGATCAGGTCCGGCCGAAACTCGGACAACAGAAGAAAAACGTCCATGGGGTTGGACAGGGTCTTGGTGAGCCAGCCCCTGCCCTGGAGAACAAGCTCGAAATGGCGGGCAAGGTCCTCGTCATCATCAATGATGAGTATCCTGAAGGGATCGTCATCCCTGTAAAAAATCATGCGCTCAAAACTATCGACCAAATTGCCTATATCCAACGGCAGGGTAAAAAAATCAACGGCTCCGGCGCGTACAGCCGCAAGCCTGCAGGCAAAGGAATCGTCATTGGAAACGGCAACCAGCAGAGGTTTCCTTCCATGGACGTCACACACGGGGTTGAGCAGATCTTTTGTAATCTCCGGCAATCTTTCCGAAGACATGCCCGTAAAATCGACAACAAAGCCACTTGGCGGGGCAATGGAACAGGCGTGGACCAAATCGCTCAGGGAGGTGAAAGACTCCACCCTGTACGAAAAACTGGCCATCTGCCTGACGATATCCCCGGCAATCTTTCCATTGGGTTCGTACAGGTAGATAAGGGGCTTCTGCGTTTTTCTCCTCCGCTCCAGCTCGTGTTCGTCAGGTTTCGGCTGCGGTTCGGCAACAACGGAAGCGTCTTCCAACGAAACATTTCTGGCCCGGATGTAGAGGGTTTTCAACAACCCCTGAAACTCCGGCACCAGTTCTTCGCCGGGAAGGGACTCGCTCTTTACCCAAGGCTTGAGCAGGGTCTCCAGAGTGGCGGCGGCTTTGCTTACCTCGTCGAAACCAAAGGTTGCACTGGAACCTTTGATGGTGTGGACAAGCCTGTGGAGAACAGTAATATTTTCTGCATTCGGTTCTTCCAGGTAGGTCTTCCAGCCATTTTCAATGTCCTGCACCTTGGAGGGCAACTCTATGGAGTATTTTTTCTTCAGCTCCTCAAGCTCCTGGCGGAATTGGGCCATTAAATCACTCAAGACGATGAAACCTCCTGCCGGTAGGCATCCCATATGGAACGAATGGAATCCGACAGCTGCATGGGATCAAAAGGTTTGGGTATTACATCCAGGGCTCCAAGCTTCTTGTAGCTGCGAACCTCCTGAGGCATGGCCTTGGCAGTCATGAAAATTACCGGGATGGACTTGGTGGATTCTTGGGCACGAAGTTCCTGCAAGGTTGCCGGACCGTCCATTTCCGGCATCATCACATCAAGGAGAATAAGGTCCGGAGCAAAATCCCCAACAGATTGAAGCGCCTCAACACCCGAAGAACAGACCTTGACCGTGAATCCGCCGACCTTTTCCAAGGCCATACGTCCCACTATTTGTATATCGGCATCGTCCTCAACCATCATTATCTTTTGCAAAAAAGCATCGTCCACGCTCAATTCTCCCGAAAAATTGGTATGTTGACGCAAAACGTCGTTCCATTTCCAGCAGTGGATTCAAAACCTATCTTCCCACCATGCTTTTCAACAATGGCCTTGGCAATGGACAGCCCCAGACCGGTTCCCCCTTTTCTGCGGGAATCGGAAGAATCCGCCTGGGCAAATTTCTGGAATATTCTGTCTTCAAAATCCTTGGGAATTCCAGGGCCGTGATCTTTTACACAAAGCTTGGCCATGGTGTTCTCCACAGAAATACCCACAACAACCTCGGTGCCGTCCCGGGTGAACTTGATGGCATTGGAAAGAAGATTCATGACCACCTGGCCCAGGCGTCCCCTTTCCCCCTGGACCACAATTCCGGGCTCATTCTCCACAATGCGTATCGAGACATTGCGAACCTTGGCAAAACTCTGACTGCTTTCCACAGATTCTGCAACCACAGCCCCAAGGTCTACCGGCAACAAATGGTATTCCAGGGCCCCGGCCTCGATTTTTTCTATGTCCAGGATATCGTTGATGAGGTTGTTGAGCTGTTTGCTGTTGCGGAAGGCCATGGAAATAAGGCTATGGGCCTGTTCCGATATTTCCCCGACCGCACCGCCCATGACCAGGCCGAGGGAAGCGTGGATGGAGGTCAGCGGGGTGCGGAGCTCGTGATTGACTGTGGAGATGAATTCGTTCTTCATGCGTTCCACTTTTCTCCGCTCCGTGGTGTCCCGGATATTGAGGGAAAATATGTAGCCTTTTTCCAGTTTGACGCGCGAAATGGAAATATCTGCCGGGAACTCATAGCCATCGCTCCGCCTGGCGTCCATGTCCACGGTTTCTCCAAGAATCCCCAATCCGTTTTCAAAATTTTTGTCATCCTCTTGCACGCTGAAATCGAAAACAGGCTCGAACATGTCGTGATATTGAGGAGAGATGAGCAAAGAGACGGGGCGGCCGAGAACTTCCGATTCGGTGTACCCGAACATAAGCACGGCCGCGGGATTGAAGGATTCGATAAGCCCGGTCGCTCCTACGGTGACCATGGCATCCACGGAAGCTTCCAGAATGCCGCGCATACGGGCCTCGTTTTCGCGTATGGCCTGGCGCGCATGCACGCTGGGGGTGACGACTTCGCTGATCATTATTGTTCCGCCAATGCTTCCGTCCACCCTGCGCCAGGGCCGGACCTCCCAACGCAGATATTCCGTGGTTCCATCGGGCATGACGGTCGCCTCTTCGTCGGCCCTTTCCACCTTGCCTTTGAGACAACGCTCATGGATGCGCAGCCACCGGCCATCGGTACCCGGAAAAACCTGGGAAAATCCCATCCCCGCCACTTTTTCCCGGGGCAATGCATAGTCGCGTACCCAACGGCGGCTTATCTGCAGCACATTGAGTTTGTCATCAAACATGGCAACCGCAGCCGGGGTATGTTCCACAAACTGCCGGAGTATCTGTTCCGATTCGATGATGGTCTGCTCAAACTGCTTGCGGTCCGTAATATCACGCCCAATGCCGTAGCTGACCTGCTCCTGCACCATGGATGTGGCAACCCAGGAAATCCACTTTACAGTACCGTTTTTGCAGATGAAACGATTTTCAAAACTCACACCATCCTGGCCGTGGTTCAGCTGAGAAAGAAACGCCATGGTCGTTTCCACATCGTCCGGGTGCACCAGGGAGAGCATGTCTCTGCCGATGATGTCCACAAGATCGAAGCCGAGGACGGAACTCCAGGCGTTATTGATGCGCTGCAACTCCCCCTTTGCCCCGAAAATACACAACAGGTCCGAAGACATTTTGAACAGGCTGTCCAGCTCCCGTTCTATACGCCTGCGTTCCGTGATGTCGCGAATGACGGATTGGATGCGCTGCTTTCCCCCAACGTCCACCATGCTGGCCGAAACGTCGGCTAAAAAGAGATCCCCGGTTTTGGTGAGATAATAGATCTCGAAGTTGACCCATCCCCGCTGGAGGATGATTTCGAGAGCGCGGATGGCTTCGCCCATGGAATGGGCCGGATGCAGATCCGGAACCTGCATATTCTCCAATTCGGTGCGAGTGTAGCCTGTAAACTCCAAAAACTTGCTGTTGGCTTCGTAAATATTCCAATCCCTGTCTATAATCAGGATGCCGTCATTGGAATTGTGGAACAGGGCGCTGAATTTCTTTTCACTGTCGCGGATGCGTTCTTCCAGACGTACCCGGCTGCTGATGTCGAAAATGGTTCCGGTAACGCGCAGAACCTTGCCGTTTTCATCACGCCGGGAAGCACGGCCACGGGACAGAATCCATATCCAATTTCCGTTCAGGGCGCGCAGCCTCATTTCCAGTTCCCAGCCCTGGCCTCCCTGGGCCAGATAGCTTTCTATGGAATCTATCGAGCGCTGTCTGTCCTCTGGATGGATTCTCGCCAGAATGTCATTGGAATTGAACCGTTTTACATCCCTGGAAAACCCAAAGCTCCGGGGCAGTCCGTACAAAAAATGGATACTATCCGTCTTTATTTCCCATTCCCACAAGGCCTGGTCCGAGCCTTCAACAATGGTGCTGAGCCGTTCGTCGGAAAGACGCAGGGCCTCTTTGGCCTCCTTGCCTTCCTGGCTGACGCGGTAAAGCGGCAGGTACAGCCGAAGGTACAGCAGCGGTATGATCATGACCCCGGCAAGCAGAGAGGTAACGGCTATTTCCGAAAATTCCAGTTCCAGGCCCGGATGGATAAGATGCAGCACAATAATGGCCGCTCCGGAAGTGAGCATAATGGCGGCAACTGCGAACAGAAGCAGTCCCAAGGGATGCGGTCCCCTTGAAGAAGCCAATTTTCCAGCTGTGCGTCCTACCATAGGAATACCTGAAAAAAATCAAAATGCATGCAATGCCCAAAGGGATGGACAAGTGGAAACATCAGAAACCAAAATGCTAGAGCGAGATTTTTGTATCAGCGTCACTTGAACCATCCACGGGGCAGGCATCGGATTCCGGGTCGTGCGAAGGAAGCTTGATAACAAAGCTGGCCCCCTTGCCAGGTATGCTCTGCACCTGGATGTTGCCCCCCAGTTCCGTGACGATGCGACGGACTACCGCCAACCCCATGCCTACTCCTACAGTTTTTGTCGTATAAAAGGGATCGAAAAGATAGGGAATATTTTCCTCCGCAATTCCCCGGCCATTGTCCTGCACGGTAAAATACGTCCATTTATCATCGTCATTGTGGACGGTTACGGAAATGGCCACCTTTTCATAGGTGTGGGTGGATTCCCCTCCCTTGCCGCGCACGGGAATCTCCCGGCCCGATTCCAGGGCATTGACCAGGAGTTCATGCAGGGCGGATTCCAGCAGTTGGGAATCGGCAAACACGCTGCAGATGTCCACATCCTTTTTCCACTCGAACTCCAGCCCCAGTTCGGCGGCCTTTTCCTCCAGAAAGAGACGGGCGTCCTCCACTACACCGGCAACGCTCATACGCCGGGGCGTGGGTTGGGGGAGGGAGGCAAAACGACTTACCGCCCCGACAATCTGTTCCAGCTTCAGACATTCCTCCCGTATCCCGTCCAGATAGTGGACAATGGAGGGGGTATCCACAGCCTTGCGGCTGGCAAGTCCGGCCAGCCCACCTATTCCCATAACCGGATTGCGTATCTGGTGGGCCACGGAAAGGGCGAGTTTGCGCAGTCCTTCCCCACGTTCCTCCCGGATGCGGGAACGCTCTTCCAATACTCTTTTCTCACGCAGATGCATGTTGTGCTTCTCCGTGGTGTCCTGCATCAGGAGGACTATTCCGGCCACCGAATCCCCGTCCCGCAAAAAAGAGGAGGTGATGGAAAGGCGCAGCCTGGTGCCGTCGGGCCGTTCGTAATAGACGCTGCGTACCAGATGCATTTTTTCTTCGCGTATGACGTCTATGAGCACCTGGTTGAACTCTATATTTTTGTCCGCATGGAAGAAAAGCAGCCCCCACCCCGTGCTGACCAGTTCCTCGCGCTCATACCCAAGCGTATCGCAAAGCGCTGCATTGGCCACTACGATCTCTCCTTCCGGATTGATGACAGCCAGGCCCACAGGAAGGCTTTGCAGAATGTTCTGAACAATAAGCTGTTCAAAATTTGTCATAAGACCGCTCCATCTATGGCGTTCCAGTTCTACCCCTCCATGTACCACCTGGAGGACGACTTTCTCCGTATCACGAAACAATAAATCGAATAAATTAAAATATGGTGAAATACCGTCAATTTCACAAGACCGGCCGACGCTGCGGGAAAGGGATGATTCATAAAACCCGGAGTCAGTTTTTGACATTGCTCCGGCGAGTGCTTATTTAACCGACCCCACTTAGTACTGACCAGTCAGTTTTTATTTTAACAACCCGAACTCATTATTATTTTAAAGTCATGTCCAAATATTCCGAAGAAAAAAGAACGCGCATTCTGAACGCGGCAGCCGAACTTTTTGCAACCCAGCCATTCCACAAGGTCCTTCTCAGCGACATCGCAACCATGGCCTCCGTGGGCAAAGGCACGCTGTATCTGTATTTCACCAGCAAGGACGAACTCTACCTCTCCGTTGTATTCCGGGAATTATCCGGGCTTGTGGAAGAAATAAAACAAATGCTCGGGGAAAAACAGCAGTCTGCCAGGGAACAAATGTCCATAATCATCAGGGAACTGGTGAAACGCATATATGGAAACTACACCATAACCGAGCTGTTGCGGGGAGCAGTGGTGGATTTGAACGGCATGGAAGACTGTGCCCAAAAACGAAAGGAACTTCGCAGTCTTGTTGAATCGGTCATCCGGTTCGGCGTGAAAAACGGAGAATTCAAAGATACAAATCCGGCGATTACAGCACAGTATGTGCCCGGAATGATCCGTTCCGTAAGCCTTTTTCCCCTCAACGATGTTGATTCAACCACTATTTACGAACACTCCAGAGATTTCATTCTCAAGGGTTTGTCTGCCTGACAGTCCTGTTCCAACTTTTTTAACGACATCATCGCCTCATATTGCCAGGTGATACCCGGCCAGTGTTGCCAGGAGCTGTAAAACAGCCCCTGCTCTATCAGCACCGGAGCTTCAAGTTTTTTAGCCGACAAAACGCAGAGGATACCATGAACGACATACCTGCCAAAGATATAAACACGACGCCTTCCAAAAAAAGAAAAATGAAAAAAAAGCTGGGGCTGCTTGCCCTGGTTGTGGTGGTTGCATTGGCAGCCGCGGCCATCCCCTTGTATACCTACGCCGTATCGCACGAATCCACGGACGATGCCTTTCTGGAATCGCATGTGGTGGCCATGAGCCCGCGCGTGGACGGCCATGTGAATAAGGTACTTGTGCAAGACAACCAGAAAGTGACCAAGGGCCAGCTTCTGGTGGAAATAGACCCGCGCGATTACGAAGCCGACCTGAACATTGCCCAAGCCAAAAAAAGGGCTGCCGAAGCCGCGGTGGAAGCTGCCAGGGCCGACACGTCCACGACAAAGAGCGTGCTGCAGCAACGCCTGGCCGACCTTGCCTCGCAAAAGGCCTCCCTGGCCCAGGTAAAGGCGGATGTGACGGAAAACGAAGCCCAGTTCACGCGCGACGCCACCGACCTGCAACGCATCAAAAAAATCGAAGCCGCAGGAGCGGTCAGCCGCCAGGAACTGGACCACGCGGCAGCCACGGAAGCCATGAGCCGCGCCAAGATGAACTCGGCAAAACGGCTTGTGGATACCCATATGGCGAAAATTCTCCAGGCCAAGGCCGCGGTGGAAGCCGCGCAGAACACCCTGCTTCAGGTCCAGGCCCAGATGGAAGAACGCACTGCCGACCTGCAGCGCGCCACGGCCGAAGTAGAACAGGCCCGTCTGAACCTTTCCTACACCCGCATCACCGCACCCTGTAGCGGCCATGTAACCAAAAAGTCCGTGGAGGCTGGAGCCTATGTCCGGGCCGGGCAGAACATGTTTTCCATTGTGGAGGATGAAATCTGGGTGGTGGCAAATTTCAAGGAAACCCAGCTTTCCAAGATGCGGGCCGGGCAGCATGTGGATGTGGAAGTGGACACCTACCCCGACGTTGTCTTCAGCGGCAGGGTGGACAGCATCCAGCGCGGCACCGGCTCCCGCTTCACCCTGCTCCCTCCTGAAAATGCGGCAGGAAACTACATCAAGGTGGTCCAGCGCGTACCGGTCAAGATCGTGCTCGAAACAAACGAGGCCATGAACAAATACCTGCTGGCCCCCGGAATGTCGGTCATCCCCACCGTGGACCTCTCGACTGCAAACCTTTCCACTGCAGACCTCTCAAATGGGGAAAACAAAACCCTGGCCCAGATGGAATCGGGATCGTAGCCATGGCCGGATTCAAAGACCCGGAGGCCATGTCTCCGGCGGAACGGTGGACCATAGCCCTGACAATGCTGATGGGCTCTTTCATGGCCGTTATGGACACCAGTGTGGTGAACGTGGCCCTGCCCCACATGATAGGCAGCTTCGGCCAGGACCTCTCCTCCATCACCTGGGTGGCAACCGCCTACACCATTGCCGAAATCATCATGGTGACCATGTCGGGCTGGTGGTGTACGCTCATAGGCCGCAAAAAACTGCTGCTGGTGTCGTTCACACTCTTCACCATAGGCTCCATACTGTGCGGAACAGCCACCACCTTTACCCAGATGATCATCTACAGGGTCATCCAGGGAATAGGCGGCGGATCGCTCATTCCCCTTTCCCAGGCCATTTTGCGCGAGACCTTTCCCCTGGACCAACAAGGCATGGCAATGTCCATCTTCGGCATGGGCGTTGTGCTTGCCCCGGCCCTTGGCCCCACCTTTGGCGGATGGCTCACGGATACCTATGGCTGGCCCTGGATTTTCTACATCAACATCCCCATCTGCATCATCGGCATCCTGCTCATAGCCAGGTTCATTTTCGATCCCGACTATCTGCGGCGCGGCGTCAAATCCATTGACGGGCTGGGCATCGCCCTGCTTGCGGTCAGCCTCACCACCATGCAGATCGTCCTGGAACGCGGCCAGGACAAGAACTGGTTCGAATCCACGCAGATACGGGTGTTCACGGCCATTACGGTTCTCTCGTTCCTGGCGCTCATAATCTGGGAACTGCGCTGCAAAGAACCCATAGTGAACCTGCGCATACTCAAGGACAAAAACCTGGCCCTGGGTGCGGTCATAGGGCTCATATTCGGCGTGTCGCTCTTCGGCACCACCTTCATCCTGCCCCAGTTCACACAGCAGCTGCTCGGCTACCCCGCGTTCCAGTCCGGTCTTGTCCTGGCTCCCCGGTCCATCTCCCTCTTGCTCTTCATGCCTGTTTCGGGCTGGATGTTCCAGAAGGTGGGCGCCCGGCCGCTGCTTTTCTTCGGCATCGCCATGATATCCATCTCCTACTACGGTCTGGCCCGGTTGAGCATTCAGGCGGGGTTCTGGAATCTGATGCCAACGCTGGTCATCATGGGTATCGGCATGCCCTTCATGTTCGTGCCGCTCAGCACGGTTTCCTTGAGCACCACCGAAAGAAAAAACATGACCGACGCATCCGCCCTGTACACCCTGAGCCGACGCATTGGCGGCAATTTGGGATACGCCCTGGCCGCCACCTTGCTGGACCGGGGAATAACCGCCCACAGAATGTACCTGGCAAGCCACATCAGCAATTTCAGCCAGACCACACAGGCCTATCAGGCTTCTCTGGCAGACATGCTGCGCGATTTGGGACTGAATGCCGTGGCGGCATCCCGCCTCTCCATAGCCATGATGGAAAAGGAGCTGGTACGGCAGGCCACAATGCTTGCCTACAACGATGTTTCCGTTGTGTTCGGCTGCCTATTCCTCGGGCTTCTTCCCTTCATCTTCCTCATTCCGGGCAGGGAGGCGATTATGGAAGTTCTGAGTCGAAAAAAACGGTCCTGACGGTTTGCTGAAGTACTCCGAAAAAACAGCCGTGGGCGTTACATACAGCGCCTGCGGCTTTTTGCGTTTGGCCGGCTGGAATGGCCCTGCCGGATGTTACAGATTTTTTCATTGATATTTTGTGAAAATTACAAAACAGTCCTACCATAAATGGCAGGATGACAATTTTTCCCCTGTATTATCCAATGTGCGGAGTTTTTCCCCAATGAACAACACCCTTTACGGCGGTAAAACCGTCGAGCAATGGATAGACCAACATCCCCTTCTGAACGACATGACAGCCATGCGGGAAGTTTCCTGGTTCAACCCGGATACCAAGCCGTGCGCCGAGGCCATGGCCCATATTTCCCTGGGCGAATCCGACGTGCGCGACGCGGCCGACAGGCTGGAACGTTTCCGCCCCTACATTGCCCTGGCCTTCCCGGAAACCGAGCAGGCCGGAGGACTTATCGAATCGCCCCTGTGCCGGGTACCTGCCATGCAAAAGGCCATGCGCCCTCTGCTGCACACGGAACTTCCGGGAACCCTGCTGGCAAAATGCGACAGCCAACTGCCCATATCCGGCTCCATCAAGGCACGCGGCGGCATCTACGAAGTCTTGCAGCATGCCGAATCCCTAGCCCTGGAAGCCGGTCTCCTTTCCCTGGATGACGACTATTCCCGGCTGGCAAACGACGAATGCCGCTCATTTTTTGCCAAGCACTCCATTGCCGTGGGCTCCACCGGCAATCTCGGCCTGTCCATCGGCATCATGGGAGCGAGTTTCGGCTTTCAGGTCAGCGTGCACATGTCTGCGGACGCCAGACAATGGAAAAAGGATCTGTTGCGCAGCAAGGGAGTGCATGTTCTGGAATACGAGTCCGACTACAGCCTTGCCGTTGCCCAGGGCAGAAAACAGGCCGAGTCCGACCCCGGCTGCTATTTTATTGACGATGAAAATTCCGTGCACCTGTTTCTGGGCTATGCCGTGGCGGCTCGGCGCCTCAAAAAACAGCTTCAGGATATGCATATCATTGTGGATGGCGACCATCCCTTGTTCGCCTATCTGCCCTGCGGCGTGGGCGGCGGTCCCGGAGGCGTTGCCTTTGGGCTGAAGCTCGCCTTTGGCGACAATGTCCACTGCATCTTTGCCGAACCCACCCATTCTCCGTGCATGCTGCTGGGCCTTTTTACCGGACTGCACGATCAGGTCAGCGTGCAGGATTTCGGCATGGACAACATCACGGCCGCGGACGGGCTGGCCGTGGGACGGCCCTCCGGCTTTGTGGGCAAAACCATGGTCCACCTGCTGGACGGCGTATACACCGTAAGCGACGACAACCTGCACCGGCTGCTCGCCCTTATGGAAGAAAGCCAGGGCATCCGCCTGGAACCGTCGGCTTTGGCAGGACTGCCCGGCATGGCGCGGGTACTGAACAACAGCGACTATCTTGAACGCCACGGGCTGGTCCACACAATGGAAAGCGCCACCCATCTGGCCTGGTGCACGGGCGGCAGCATGGTGCCGGAAAAGGAAATGAACGCCTATATTGCCAAAGGCAGGGAGCTGCTCAATAACTGAGATTATCTCCCAGCCAGTTTTCAACGGGGCAAAAGGAATAATAGGCTGTGCAGACGATTTCTGCGCAGCCTTTTTATATGCACCACTCAGTTTAAAAAAAATGTCGTTTCAGAAAAAAACGCTACAAACTTATTTTAAATTACATATGGTTAGCAACTATACGAAACAAATGTGGATAACCATGAGGCAAAAATGTCGCTCAAGGGAAGAAAGCACCAAATGCACCAGATAATGTGCGGACCGGCTCCTCTTCAAGCAACTTGCTGTTCTTCCTTTAAATATATATTTCAATAAGTTACTATCATTACGAACAGAGGAACCACCCTCTACTAATACAACAAGAAAAAATACATATTTATTTGAAAATGTTCGGAAAAAAAATCATTGAAAGATTGCATCAATGGCCCGACACTCTCTCCGTCAAAATGGAAGCCCCTTTCTCCCAACCATCCGGCTGAAAGCCATAGGAAAAGAAAGCCTCCGCATCATGTGCACGGATTGCAATCTGTGGGAATCCAATTGGGACCAAACCATATTTCAGGAAAAAAGATCCCCTGGAAAACAAGGGAAGATAAGGGAAGACTCTTTGCCTGTGGCAGGAGCGCGTCCGTTAAATCCCATAATCATACATGAGGTAGAACGAACGGCACGTCACATGATGGGCCATGCCTTGCCAAAGGAGGTGTGAGCGCACCTGAAAAAACTGTTTTCAGATCGCAGACATCACACTAGTGGGGCAGCGCGTCGGGATATTCCTTGAGCAGCCTTTCTATTTTGGCTTCCACGGCAATGGGATTGGGATGGGTCTTCTTGATGGATTCCAGAAGTTCGAGCGCTTTGACCGGCGAATTGAGATTGAGATAGACTTCGGACAAGAGAAACTTGGCCACACTTAGGTCCTCAGAGCTCATAGTTCCGCTCTGAATCACTTTTTCCAACAGGTTGCGTGCCTCGGTCCAATTCTCCACCAAAGTGTACGTATGGGCCAGCTCATAGAGCAGAG
Source organism: Desulfovibrio sp. 7SRBS1 (assembly GCF_049723905.1). NCBI lineage: Bacteria > Pseudomonadati > Thermodesulfobacteriota > Desulfovibrionia > Desulfovibrionales > Desulfovibrionaceae > Desulfovibrio > Desulfovibrio sp. 7SRBS1. The sequence goes on from NZ_JBJKFD010000001.1 coordinate 3,026,864, forward strand.
CGTCCTCGCAGGGGAGGGCGTCCACCTCGTCGGGATTGTGGATATGGGTATTTTCACGAAGCAGGTGGAGCAATGCCTCGTATTTGCCCTGCATCTTGTAGGCCTGGGCAAGGTTGAGAATGGTGGAGCAGGTCGTGGCGTTGTCCTGCGGCTGCAAACGCAATATCTGGCGCCAGGCGTCGGCCGCCTTTTCCCAGTGGCCGCTTTGCACCTGCAGGCGGGCAAGCTTGCTCATCACCTGGCGGAAACGGGTGTTATCCCCGCCGTATTCCAGGCGCATGGCTTCCAGAAGCACCATTGCCTTGTCGTTGTCGCCCTTCACCACGCTGGAAATCTCGTAGAGATTGTTCCAGACCTCCCAGCGGTGCTTTCCCTGGGGAAAATTCTGAAGATACTGTTCGTACAGCTTTTCCGCTTCCAGATACCATCCGGCGGTATAGGCCTTTTCTGCGCGGGTGTAGATGTCGTTCCCCGGAGCAGGGGCGTTGCAGGCGCAAAGAGACAGCGCCAAAACGAATAGATATGCGAATCGAAACAACCCTCTTCCTCCGAAAATCCTGCCCCCCGCCAGCCAAACGCAAGACAAGTCAGAAGCCGGAGCGGGTATCCGCTCCGGCTTCATTGAACATACTGTTATTTAATCGCAATCTATCTCGTTTTCCCGGATGAGGTCGAAGCCTGCCACCCGGTCGCCGTTGTCCATGGACACCAGGCGGACGCCCTGTGTCGCACGACCGACAACGCTGATTTCCTTGACCGCGATACGGATGACCTTGTTGCCGGAAGTCATCATCACGATTTCGTCGTCGCCGTCCACCATCATGGCGCCGACCACAGGCCCGGTCTTGGGAGTGATCTTCATGTTGATCACGCCGCGGCCGCCACGGCTCTGTTCGCGGTAATGCTTGATGAGGGTCCGCTTGCCGTAACCGTTTTCCGAGATGCTCAGCAGGTGGCCCTTGCCGGGAACCTGTTTTTCCTGGTCGTCGGGATCCACCACCACGGCGGAGACAACACGGTCGCCATCGCGCAGGGCAACACCCTTCACGCCTGCCGTGCCGCGGCCCATGGGACGCACTTCGCCCTTGCAGGAGAAGCGTATGGCCGTGCCGTCGCGGGTGATGAGCACAAGCTGGTCGTCGTTGCTGACTTCGCGCACCATGATGAGTTCGTCGCCGTCGCGCAGGTTCACCGCCTTGATGCCGCTGGAGCGGACATTGGCGTACAGGTCTTCGGCAGAGCGTTTGACCATGCCCTTGCGGGTGACGAACAGGAAGAACTTGTTATGGTCGAATTCGCGCACCGTAAGGGCGGTGGCGATTTCCTCGTCCTTTTCCAGGGGAACCAGGTTGGCGATATGCACGCCCTTGGCATAGCGGCTGCCCTCGGGCACCTGATGCACCTTGAGCTGATACACCTTGCCGAAGCTGGTGAAGAGCAGCAGATACTGGTGGTTGGAGGTGGTGCAGAAGTTGTGGATGAGGTCGCCCTCGGAGGTCTGCACACCGGCAATGCCTTTTCCGCCCCGGCGCTGCTGGTGGTACACTTCCAGCGGAACCCGCTTGATGTAGCCGCGCTTGGAAAGGGTGATGACCACGTCGTCGTCGGCAATGAGGTCTTCAAGGTCGATGTCGTCCGGATCATTGTCCAGAATGACCGTGCGGCGCGGTGTGGTGTAGGTGGTGCGGATATCCTGCAGCTCTTCGCGGATAACGCCCTTGAGTACGTCCTCGTTGTTCAGGATGCTTTTGAAGTATTCGATCTTCTTGAGCAGTTCCCGGTACTCTTCCATCAGCTTTTCGCGTTCCAGACCGGTGAGCCGTTGCAGGCGCATGTCCAGAATGGCCTGGCTCTGGATGTCGGAAAGTCCGAAGCGTTCCATGAGGCGGGTCTTGGCTTCGGGCGCGTTGGCCGAAGAGCGGATGATGGACACGACTTCGTCGATATTGTCCAGGGCGATGCGCAGCCCTTCCAGAATGTGGGCCCGGGCTTCGGCCTTTTCCAGATCGAAACGGGTACGGCGCAGGATGACTTCGCGCCGGTGCAGCAAAAAGTAATACAGCACCTGCTTCAGGTTCAGCAGCATGGGGCGGTTGTCCACCACGGCCATCATGTTGATGCCGAACGAGGTCTGCAGCGGCGTGTACTTGTACAACGAATTGGTGATGATGTCCGGGATGGTTCCCTTTTTCAGGTCCAGGACAATGCGGATGCCGTTGCGGTCGGATTCGTCGCGCAGGTCGGAAACGCCTTCAATGCGTTTGTCGTTGATGAGCTGGGCGATCTTTTCGACCATGGAGGACTTGTTCACGGCATAGGGAATCTCGGTAATGACGATGGACTGCCGGTGGTTTTTGTGATCCTCCACGTTTACGGTGCCGCGTATGCGCACGGTGCCGCGGCCGCTGGCATAGGCGTCGCGCAGCCCCTTGCCCGCATACAGGCTGGCGCCTGTGGGAAAGTCCGGGGCTTTGATAAAGCCGGTCAGGTCGTTGATGGTGCAGGCCGGATTGTCCAGCAGATACAGGGTGCCATCAATCAATTCGGCCAGATTGTGGGGCGGAATGTTGGTGGCCATGCCGACGGCAATACCGCTGGAACCGTTGAGCAGCAGGTTGGGAACCTTGGCAGGCAGAACAGCCGGTTCGTTCAGGCTGTTGTCGTAGTTGGGCCGCCATTCCACGGTCTGCTTTTCAATATCGCCCAGAAATTCACCGGCCAGCCGGGCCATGCGGACTTCCGTGTACCTCATGGCAGCCGCGGAGTCGCCGTCAATGGAGCCGAAGTTACCCTGTCCGTCAACCAGCGGGTCGCGCATGGAAAATTCCTGGGCCATGCGTACCAGGGCGTCGTACACGGCCGAATCGCCGTGAGGGTGGTATTTACCTATGACGTCGCCGACAACACGGGCGGATTTCTTGTAGGCCCGGTTGTAGTAGTTGCCCAGCTCGTACATGGCGTAGAGAATACGCCGGTGAACGGGCTTGAGTCCGTCGCGTACGTCGGGAATGGCTCGCCCGATGATGACGGAAAGCGAGTATTCCAGGTAGGATTTCTTTATTTCGTTCTCAATGGTGATCTGACTCACAACAACTCCTTGCCCAGGTTCGGCTGTTCGGACGCACGGCCCACAGTCCCGTCCTGGGAAATGATCCGGTATACCCGGCCCCGGTTCAAAGTCCGGGAGCAGATTATCGTTCGGTCGGCGCTCTCTCGTTCCGTTATGGAGCGCATACTAAATATCGAGGTCCGACACGTTGAGCGCGTTGCGCTCGATGAATTCCCTGCGAGGCTCGACCTTGTCGCCCATGAGCTTGCTGAACACGTCGTCCGCGTCCTGGTCGTCCTCGATATCCACACGCAGCAGCGTACGTTTTTCCGGGTCCATGGTGGTTTCCCAGAGCTGCTCCGGGTTCATTTCACCCAGACCTTTGTAGCGCTGGATGGAGTAGCCTTTCTGGGCTTCGTCCAGAATGAGGCTCAAAAGCCTGAATAGCCCCTGCACCTCTGTTTTTTCCTCTTTGCGTTCCAGCACAAAGGCAAACTCGGGCGAAGCAACGTCGAACACCCTTTCCATGACCTCGTGGCCCTGGCGGTACAATTTGGAATTGAAAAATTCCACACCCAGCCGGGTCATGGCGCCGTCATGGGCCATGAAAACCAGAAAGGCGCGTTCTTCCTCTTCTTCTTTTTCGAGTTCCAGTTCCACGCTGTATCCGCTTTCCGCCAGGCAGTCCCGCAGTTCCTGGGGAACACCTTCTTCAAAAGAGGCCGGGCTGAACGGGTTGCGGCAGCTGGACAGCAGCTGGAAGAGCTGTTCCGGAATGCCGAAGTTGTGGGCTTCCTCGGCTTTGGTGCGCACGGAGCGGATGGCCTTGAGAAACGAGGTAATCTGCTCGCCTTCAAGGGGATCGCCCACACCGGTATGGATTTTCACCTCGCCGACGATGCGCTCCATGAGGAAATCTTCCATTTCCTTTTCGTCCACGATGAATTTTTCAAACTTGCCTTTGTGCACCCGGAAGAGGGGCGGCTGGGCAATGTACAGGTAGCCGCTTTTGATGAGCTCCTCGTACTGGCGGTAAAAGAACGTCAGCAGCAGTGTACGGATGTGTGCTCCGTCCACGTCGGCGTCTGTCATGATGATGATCTTGTGATAGCGAAGCTTTTCGATATCCATCTCTTCTTCGCCGATGCCCGCACCCATGGCCGTGATGAGGGCCCGGACTTCCTTGTTGCCCAGCATCTTGTCGAAGCGGGTCTTTTCCACGTTCAGGATCTTGCCTCGAAGCGGCAGGATGGCCTGGAATTTCGGGTCTCGGCCCTGTTTGGCCGAACCGCCTGCGGAGTCACCTTCCACTATGAAAAGTTCGCTCAGCTCGGCTTTCTTGCTCTGGCAGTCGGCCAGCTTGCCGGGCAGCGAGTTGTCGGAAAGCGCTCCCTTTCTGCGCACCAGGTCGCGGGCTTTGCGGGCGGCCTCGCGGGCCCGGGCCGCGTCCACGATCTTTTCCACGATGGCCTTGGCATCCTGAGGATTTTCCTCAAAAAAGGTGTTCAGGCTTTCGTAGACAATGGAGGAGACAATGCCCGCCACTTCGGAGTTGCCCAGCTTGGTCTTGGTCTGGCCTTCAAACTGCGGGTTGGGCAATTTGACGCTGATGATGGCGGTAAGGCCTTCACGCACGTCTTCGCCGGTGACCTTCTGCTTGAGCTTCTTGGGCAGGTCCGCGTTCTGGATGTAGGTGTTGACGGCCCTGGTAAAAGCCGTCTTAAAGCCCACCAGGTGCGTGCCGCCTTCCTTGGTGCGGATGTTGTTGGCAAAGGTGAGGGTGTTTTCCTTGAACCCGGCATTGTACTGCAGGGCAAAGTCCACCAGCACGGAATCGGACTCGGCGGTGCCGGAGACGATATTGTGCAGCTCGCCTTCGCCCTCGTTGAGATCCTTGACAAACTCGATGATGCCGCCTTCGTAATGAAAGCTTTCCTCGGTCTGGGTGCGTTCGTCCTTGAAGACGATTTCCAGCCCCTGGTTCAGATACGCCACCTGCTGGAAGCGTTTCAGCAGCACTTCATGGACGAACTGGTTGGTCTCGAAGATTTCCTCGTCGGGCCGAAAGCGGATGGTGGTGCCGGAATCGTCGGCCTCGCCCATGTCCAACAGATCGGTCACGGGAACGCCGCGCTCGAAGCGCATGGAATATCTTTTTCCGTCGCGCCGTACCACGGCTTCCATGTATTCCGACAATGCGTTCACGCAGGAAACACCCACGCCGTGCAGACCGCCGGAAACCTTGTAGGTATCGTTATCGAACTTGCCGCCCGCGTGCAGCTTGGTCATGACGACTTCGAGAGCCGGACGCTTCAGCTTGGGGTGCATGTCCACGGGAATACCGCGGCCGTTGTCGATGACCGTGACGCTGTTGTCCAGGTGGAGGACAACCTTGATGCGGCTGCAATACCCGGCCATGGCTTCGTCGATGGAGTTATCCACGACTTCATAGACCAGGTGGTGCAGGCCCCGCACGTCGGTTGACCCGATATACATGGCCGGGCGTTTTCGTACCGCGGCCAGCCCTTCGAGAACTGTAATGTTTTCGGCGCTATAGGCCTGTTTTTTGGACTGCTCGGACATGCTTAGGCGTCTTCCTCGGTATAGTAGGTTTCCTCGACTATCTTCATCGGCATGATGATCACCAGGTAATCCTGGTCGTCATCCCCGGTGATGCCGCAGGGTCCTTCACTCCCGGTAAGGGTGAAGGTCACGGTCTCGGAGTTGAAATGTCCGAGTATCTCCTTGAGGTTCCCGGTGGGGAAGGCGATCTTGTCTATCTCGCCGGTGAACTGTATGGGCAGATCCTCCGTGGCCGTGCCCACGTCCTGCCCCTGTGAAAAGAGTTTCAGCTCGTTGTTTTCAAACGTGAAGTTGGAGCAGCGGTTGTTCTCGGAGCTGAAGATCATGATACGTTCCAGGGCGGCGATCAGTTCCTCCCTGTCCACGCTCATCTTGGAAAGCTCTCCTCCCTCGCCGTTCACCTTCTGCAGAAAACCGCTGTAGTCCGGGTAGGTGTAGTAGGAAAGGGGCAGACTGAAGGTTTCCACCTTGTCCGCGGTGCGCAGAAACAAACGCTTTTCGCTGATGGCCAGTTCTATTTCATCGGTGCTGAGCCATTTCTTCAGTTCGTTGAGGTATTTCTTCTGGATGAGGACGCCCGACTCGGGGAGCATGGCGTGCACATCGTCGTTGATAAAGCCCATCATGGCGAACTGGTGGCCGTTCAAACCGCAGGTCTCCACGGATTTGCTTCCGTCGGCGCGAACCTTGGGCACCACGTTCATGCAGGCGATGGCCTCCATGGTGTCTTCATCGGAGATGCAGTAGACGACCCGGTCGATGAGGTCCTGCAGAAAGTCGCCGGACCAGAAGACGCTTTCTCCTTCCGGGTAGTCGGAAAATTTCTGGAACCAGTCGGGATCGTTGATGGGCAGTTTGTATTTTCTTTTGCCCTGTTCGATGAGCAGATTCTTGCTGGCATCGTCCATGCGGATGACGATTTCCCCGGCAGGCAGCTTGCGCACCAGATCGTAAAAGGAGCGGCCCTGTACTCCGGCCAGACCCGGAGTTTGAACCTGGGCCACATAGGTCCCGCAGAATTCCAGGTTGGAATCCGTGGACATGATGCTGACGCTTTCTCCTTCGGCTTTCAGCCAAATGGTGCGGAGATAGGCAGCCCCTGTCTTGGCGGGAATGATATTTGACGATTTCTGGAGTCCGTCAATGATGTCATCTCTGAACACTTTCAGGTACATAATGAATTTCTCCTTGTCGTATTAATAGAGGGGCTTTCCTCTGTTCGTATCGTTTATAACCAGTTGAAATAAAACTCTAAAAGAAGAACACGAAGTTGCCTGAATATGATCCGGTTGGAACACGATCGTGTGCATCACATGTTTTCTTCCATTGAGCGACATTTTTCCTTCAAGGTTATCAACAGTTGTTTCATATCTTTGTTAACCCGTTGCAATTCATCAATTTTATTTACGGCATAAAGAACAGTCGAGTGGTCCTTGCCTCCGAAAATGCGTCCCAGTTCGGGGAAGGATATCCCCATGAGCTTCCGGATAAGATACATGGAAATCTGCCTGGCGCGGACGATGTGCTTATGCCGCCTTGTACCTTTCAGTTCGGCAGGGTCCACGTCGAAATGCTCGGCCACAGTCTTCATTACTCCATCGGGGGTAACGATGGGCTGGGGAGCGTTTTCAGCATGGCTGAGGATGTGCTCGAAATCCTTGATTCCTATATCGCGATTGAGCAATTTAGAATAGGCAAAAAACTTGATGAGAATCCCCTGGAGAGACCGGAAATCACTGAATCTCTGGGCCAGGGTTATTTCCTGGTCGCTGTCCAGTTTCATCTTTTTCTGACGGCACTGGTTGCGGATGTATTTCACCCGTATATCAAAGTCGGGTTTCTTGAGTGTGACGATGAGCCCCCACTCCAGGCGCGACTTCAGCGTGGGGTCCAGAAAATCGTACAGGGTGATGCGCTGGGGGCATACGACGATCATCTGCTTCTTGTGCTCGTAGAAATGGTTGAACAGGGCAATGAAGTCGTTCTGCAGGTCCGGATGGTTGCGGATGAGATGGAAGTCGTCCACCAGCAGGGCATCGTAGGTGCAGATCTTTTCCCTGGCCGCATGGGGGGCCGAGTACTCCCTGGAATTGAATATTTGGGCGATGTCCTCGATGGAGCCCAGAAAAATGGACTCCGTGTCCTGGCTTTTGCTCAGCTCGTTGCCGATGGCGCGCAGCAGGTGGGTTTTTCCCGAACCGCTTTCCCCGCATATGACGAACGGATTGAAAAGGATGTTCTTTTGTTTGGAAACTTCCTTGGCAGAGGCCAGGGGAAAATAGTTTTTCTTGTTCACCAGAAAACGGTCGAAGGTATATTGGCTGTCGAAGGGAAAATCGATCCTTTTGGATTGCGACATGCCGGGAATCATGGCCGAGGCTGCGTCCTGCGGGCCATTGCCCGGGGAGTGGCTGACGTTGTTTCCGTTGCCCCCGTTTCCATTGTTGTACTGGATTACGTAGCCGGGGCCGAAAAAGGCGTTGAGCTGTTCCTCGAAACGTCCCTGTATATTTTCCGCAAACCAGGTGGAGAAGAAGATGTGGGGAAAATGAACATTGAGACGTCGGCTTTCGCTGCTGAGGTGCAGCTCAAGCGGATCGTACCAGCGTTTAAGTTCCTGGTTGGAAAAAGATTGTTCCAAGTGTTGGCGTAGGTCGTTTTTAAACAAGGCGGTTTCGTTGCTGTAGCTGTTGGAGTGTTGTTGTTTTTTGCGGAGGGGGTAAGAAAGCTATCTGCTTTTCAACAAGTGTGAAATGCAAATGCGGAGCTTCCTTTGAATTCTCCGAACTCTCAAGCGAACCCCCGCACGCAAGGGGGAACCATAGCTTAAAAGAGCTTGGTATACAAGCCTCTTGGGGATTAAGTGGCGGCCTTTGGAAAGACAATAACCCTACCCTTTCGGGTGGAATAGGGGCAGCCTTTGTGCTGCCTCCTGTGGAAAACATGGGCAGGATGAAGATGGTTGCGGAAAAGAGGCTGACCATGTGGACAATTTTTGCGAAAACCAACTATATCAAAAACAATTGAAATAAAGTATATTGTTGCAAAATTGTTTTGCTGTGCTATGGAGAAGGAAAGTGCAGGCCGAATCCGGCGGCCATGGAACCAAAAATGGTTTCATGCTCTACGGGAAAAGCGGTGTGGACCGTGAAACCCGGTCGGGTCGATCCCATGTTCCTTTGGAGCATGACCAGCCACGGCAGGTCCCGTAGCCGAAGTTTTCGGAGTGCATGTTTGCAGAGCAACATATTAGGAGGAAATACAATATGTCGGAAGCCCATTCGGTCAATAAGACCATAGAGGAAATCAACAACCGTATTCGCAAAGGTCAGGCCGTGGTTCTCAATGCCTCGGAAATGACCAAGCTTGTACGGGAAAAGGGCAAAGTAGCGGCTGCCAAGGAAGTGGACGTTGTAACCACTGGGACTTTCTCCCCCATGTGTTCGTCCGGAATGTTCTTCAACTTCGGCCAACCCGAGCCTCCGGTCATTCGTGCCAATGACATCTGGCTGAACGACGTGCATGCCTACGGCGGCATTGCCGCGGCCGATGGATATCTTGGCGCGACACAGACCAAGATTGATGATCCGCTCAACAAGGTCCACCCCGGCAAGTTCACCTATGGTGGCGGCCATGTCATTGAAGACCTGGTTGCCGGAAAGGTGGTGAAGTTTAGGGCCAAAGGCTATGCCACGGACTGTTACCCCAGGGAATTGCTGGAACGCGACATCACCCTTGCCGATCTGCCGTACGCCCACCTGCTCAACTCGCGCAATGCCTACCAGAACTACAACTGCGCACTGAATCTGGGCAGCAAGACGAAATATACCTATATGGGGCCGCTCAAGCCGCATATGCGCAACGCCAACTTTGCAACTTCGGGCGAACTCAGCCCGCTGTTCAATGACCCGTACTGCAAGACCATAGGACTCGGCACCAAGATTTTTCTTGGCGGCGGCGTGGGCTATGTACTGGGATCGGGCACGCAGCATGTAACCAACCCCAAACGCAACGAACGCGGCATTCCCCTGACCGCATCGGGAACGCTCATGCTGAAGGGCGACCTCAAGCAGATGAATGCCAAGTGGCTGCGCGGATCCAGCATTCTCGGGTACGGGTGCAGCATCTTTGTTGGCGTGGGCATTCCCATTCCCGTGCTGAACGAGGAAATCGCCTGGTATACCGGCGTGGGCAACTCGGACATTGAAATGCCCGTGCGCGATTATGGTCACGACGTGCCCAATGGCGTGAACAACATCCTTGCCCATGTAACGTACGAGGATCTGCGTTCCGGCGAAATCAAGGTGAAGGGCGAGAAGATCCAGTCCTTTCCGCTGACCAGCTGGGTGCTTTCCATGGAAATCGCCAATACGCTCAAGTCGTGGATTGAAAAGGGCGACTTTTTGCTGACGGAGGCGCAGGAGGAGATCATCTCCATATAGGTTTTAGGCTGCTGAAAACGGCGTGCTAGCTTCGTTGTTGCACCACTTCCAGAACCCTCGTGTATAAAAGAATACACTTCGGAACCTGGAAGAGGCTTACGCCTCGCTTTCGCACCGTTTTAAGCAGCCTGCTGACGAAATAAATAAAAAGGCCTGGATTGGGATTGTGGTATCACTTTTCCGTCCAGGCCTTTTCTATACAAGTTTGGCGGGAAGATTTTTGTTCCACTATATGGAATATCATCTTTTGACGTCACGGTTTGGGACAATGTAAGCGGTCTTTGAAAGACCAACTAACAAGAAAGGACATATGCATGCCATCCGAAGTTTTCCTTTGGGAGTTGCGCGCATCATACAAAGCGCCGCCCGAAACCCGCATCAAAAAGCTCCTCAAAAGCGCCGGGCTTTCCAAAGCCGTGCACAACGGCGACCTGACCGCCGTAAAAATCCATTTCGGCGAACGGGGCAATACCGGGTACATCAATCCACAGAGCATACGTCCCATCATAGCCCTGCTGCGTAAAATCGGGGCCAAGCCCTTTCTTACGGATACCTGCACCCTGTACGCCGGACAGCGCGGTGATGCCGTGTCTCACAGCCTTCTGGCTGCCGACCACGGGTTTGATCCCAATATCATCGGCGCGCCCTGCATCATTGCCGACGGGCTTCGCGGCGAATACGAGGTGACTGTTCCTTTTGACGGAAAATATCTGGAACAGGCCCATATTGCCGCCATGATTGATTCCGCGGACGCCATGGTGGTTTTGAGCCATTTCAAAGGCCATGCTTCCGCAGGCATTGGCGGGGCAATCAAGAATGTGGCCATGGGCTGTGCCTCGCGCCGGGGCAAGATGCTCCAGCACAATATTTCCCTCCCGGTGGTCCATCCGAAAAAATGCAAAGGATGCGGCCTGTGCGTTTGCCTGTGCGGCTCCGGGGCATTATCCCTGGACGACGACAAGCGCATTGTCCTGGATGGTTCCCGCTGCGTGCGCTGCGGTGCCTGCTTCCATGTTTGCGAAACCCACGGCATAGGCATCAATTGGCAGGAAAGCGGCAGCGAGTTTTGTAAGCGTCTGGCCGAACATGCAGCAGCCTTGCTGCAACGCCGCCGCAAACCCGTGCTCTTCGTCAACGTCATCCGGGACGTGACCCCGGAATGCGACTGTGTTCCTTATTCCGACGCGCCCCTCTGTCAGGACATAGGCATTGCCGCCTCCCTGGACCCGGTTGCCCTGGACAAGGCCTGTCTGGATCTGGTCAATGCCGCGCAGCCCATCTACCCCAGCAAATTGCCCGAAGGCATTGTGCCGGGCATGAACAAGTTTTTTGCCGTGCATCCCAGCGTGCCCGAAGACTACGGGCTGCAATATGCCCAGGATATTGGGATGGGCAGCCTTTCCTACACGCTCAAGCGTATTTGACCCGGCCGCCGGAACGGTAAATATGTATGAGTTGACGAAATCCATACCACCCGAATATGGTTACTGCGAATCCAAAGAAGTGTGAGTAAGTTCAATTTGCAGGCTGCTCCCAAAAGGTGCCAATGCGAGGCATGAAGAAAACTCAAGGCCGGCGTGTGTATTCTATACACCCAAGGGGTCGGGTTTTTTGAAATAACCAAGCTGGCGTGTCTTTATCAGCAGCCGGGAATACCCCGGGCTGTCGCATGGACAACGAACCATATCTCAAGGTGGCCGTGGAAACGGACATCAGCAAAGTACCGGCCATACTGGACGCGGTGCATAATATGTTCGTGCAAAAGACAAAGCTTGGGAAAAAACGCGACCTCATGTTCACCATCGAACTCGTAGTCGCGGAAGCCTGCACCAACGTTATCAGACATTCGTACCCGAAAGGGGAAAAAGGCATTCTGGAACTGGAAATAAACGTGGACGAGAATGCCGTTCATATCGAGATCGCCGACTTCGGACAAAGCTTCGACCCCTCCTCGCTTCCCGAACCAGACCCGGATAATCCCAAAACCGGCGGGTACGGAGTCTTTATTATCAAGAACAGCATGGATACTTTTGCCTACGAAAGCAAAAATGGACGTAATGCGCTGAGATTGACTAAAAAATTGAAAGAATAAATATACCAAGCTGTTCAAAATAGTGCGAGAGCAAGGCGTAAGGAAAACGCAAGACCGAAGTGTATTTTTATATACACGAGGGTTTGAGTTTTCTGAAACAACGCAGCTATCGTGCTATTTGGGACAGCTTGGTGGGGCGCTGCCCCACACCCCGCCATGAGGCAACGGCCTCCTGGACCTGCGATTATAAATAAAAAAGCCCTTTCGCCAAAGCAGCGAAAGGGCTTTTAAATTTTAGTCCAAATGTGCGGGTTGCTCAAAAATAGCTACCAAAATTCGAGGCCACGTAAGTTTTGTTACCCGGCAAGGCGCAGTTGGTTTCGCAAGCGAGGACAGTATTGGTCGATACGGCCCGCGCAGTGAAATCAACTGCAACACAGCCGGGAACAAAAATCGCGTGGCCATCCTTTTCATGGACGTTATTTCATCAGATTGCGGCCTGGGGAAAATGCCTTGGCCACGGTTTCTCCCAATCCGGCATAGGTTTTGCCCTGTCCAACCACGTATATGAGCGGATCAATCTTGGCTGCGTCCGGCTTTCCGTCCGTGGTGCACTCTTCGGAAACATGCACCTGCACGATTTCCGCCACAACCAGCAGATGGCAACCAAGGTCCAGGCGGTGATGCATGCGGCATTCCAGGTTTACCGGGCATTGCTCGATAAGCGGAGCGCCGGTTTCCCCGCGAAAAATGTTGAATCCGCAGGCTTCCATCTTGTCCGCCTTGGAACCGGAAACAATACCGCAGTAATCGACCTGCTCCACCTGGGCAACAGACGGGATATTGATGGAAAAGACCTTGTTTTGGTCAATGCCTATCATGGTGTAGCGTTCCGGACGGATACCCACGCTGAGCATGGGCGGATTGCTGTTCACTATGCCTACCCAGGCGGCTGTCATGGCAGTGGGCTTTGAATTCACATCCGAAGCAACAAGAACAGCAGGCATGGGATACATAAGCGTGGTAGGGCCGAGAGTGACCTTGGACATATTGATTCCTCCATGGAATAGGGGGCAAAAGATTTACACTAGCGGGTGTTTAGGCAAGTTCAAACACCCTTGCGAGTGTGTAAAAAACGTTGTGTCTTGCAAGAAAAGCAGGCCAGAAACCGCTTTTTCCACATGCGCAGTTTCCAAAGATACATGGCAAGGGAAGCGCCATGACGTGGGGCATGTCCCCCATTACCAGCCAGGAAAAGGGGACGGACGCGGGGTTAAAATCTGGTTACTGCGCTTTCGTTGCCGAAAAATACTTTTTTCTTGGAGCCGCCGTTTTCATCCGGCACATTTCCGGACAAGGTCATTCGATACCCAAAGGATATGTAGAGGGGGCCGCCAACCAGTTTTTCCGGCTTCAGCCGAAAAACAAAGGGCACGCCGCTGCTCTTGTCCAGCCCTTCGAATTTTGCAGGGTCCAGGATGAACAGGTCGCGTGCCAGAACAAATCCCTTGGCGTCGGCTACATAGGCTTCCAGCCACAATTCATCCACATGCACGGCCCAGTCGGGAATATTTTTGACCAGCGGTATGGCTGTGCCGGAAACTTCAAAACTATCCTGCGAGGCCTTGGTGTCGTAGGAAAATTTCCAGAATTTGAGGCTCAGCTGCTTGGGCTGGTCCAGCTGGAAAGGATTTCTGGCCAGGTGTCTTACACTTGTATGTGAACAGGCTACGGTAAAGGCCGTGAGGAGAATAAGCGCAACGACAAATGGAATTCTGCGGTGCATCAACAACCTTCCATTGCGATAATCATAAAATGTTTCCATCGGGGCATCAGGAACAGAGCCGTTGTGTGAATAAAACGCCGATCAATCAAGTAAACAATGCCAACAAACTGGCGTTTTCCGATAACTCGTATCAAATACAGGGAATCAAGAAAAGAGCATAATGGGAGCGGAGGCTGAACAATTAAAGGGAGCAGGACGCGCTGTGTGCCCATCCCTTGCCTGAAAGGCCTGGCTGCATTACATTAAAAGGTAACACTATCTGTGTGGAGACGTCATGTTTGCAGGTGAGGAATATTCCCAACCCGTTGTAGGGTATACCCATGTTGGGCCGGTGGGCCATGTGGAACCCGGACCGGCCGGTCATTTTGAGCCGGGTCCGGTGGGACATGTTGAGCCGGGGCCTCCCGGGCATGTTGTTATACATCCCGCCACACAGTATGCGCCCGTATCCAGTGCCACGGGTATTGTTATTGCCACTCCTGCTACGCGCACTGCTTGGGATCAGTCGACCGGCATAATCGCCAGTGTCAGAGTGTAGGCTGCTGAAAAAGGCACGATAGCGGCGTTGTTTCACCACTTCCAGAACCCTCGTGTATAAAAGAATACACTTCGGAACCTGGAAGAGGCTTACGCCTTGCTCTCGCACCTTTTTGAGCAGCCTTTGTTGTTGGGGTGGCCGCGCGATTTTTGTCCCCGGCTTCGTAGTTTCGCCGGAGAACAAAACTTACACGGCCATTTGTTTTCTGTAGCTATAAGAATGGCTTAATTAAGCAGCTATCATTTTAAAGTCCCCTTCGCTCAAAAGCGAAGGGGACTTTTTATCATAAAAAATAGTGGGTCCAGGGCCATCATGGCCCTGGCGGGGTGCGGGGCAGCGCCCCGCTTGCTTAACCTTCCCGCTTCTCCTCTTCCTCTTCCCATCCTACGCCAGCAGTCTTGGCACCAATGCTTCGGCGCTGTGCAGTTCTTTTTCCAGGGTATCGACTTCGGGCAGCATTTGGCGCACCAGCTTGTGGAATTTGGGGCCGTGGTTGAGCTGTTGTGTATGGCACAGCTCGTGGATGCAGATGTAGCGGACCAGGCGGCGGGGCATGAAGAGCAGCTTGGCGTTCAGGCTTATGCCGCCTCTGGCGGAGCAGCTTCCCCAGCGGGTCGATTGGGTGCGAATCTGGCAGCGGCTGAAGTGCAGGCTGGTTTCGCGTGCCGCCTCGGCCAGGATGTCGGGGAGTATGGGCTTTGCCTTGCGCACCAGAAAACGGTTCAGAAGCGACCGGGTTGTTTCCAGATTGGCGTCGGTCAGGCCTATTGGCTTTTGGTCGGCATCTGATTGGTCATTATCCGGTTGTTCCTGGAGCCGGAGGAGGAGCCGGTGGCCTGCATTGATCCGCAGGGCGGGGTTTTTCTGTGCCGACTGGAAGACCGTGTCCACCTGCCATTGTTCATCCAGGCAGCGCAGGTCCAGCAGTGGGGGGATGGTTGGCGGATTCCATGGGTCGAAATCCGGATATTTTGCCTGCATGGCGGCTATGGTGCGCAGTATCCATTCCGTGCGGCGCTCTAGAATTTTCGGAACTCCGGACGTGTCGAAATATTCGGGAGCCACCAGTACCAGGCCGTCGCGCCGGGTGATGGTGAGGGTAACGCGGTTTTTGCGGGAACTGGTGCGCAGGGTGCACGGGGGGATTGTGCTGTTCCTTTCGGTATGGCCGTTTTTTCCCCCGCGCAATCCGGGGAGTGGGTCATATTGCTTGGCAGGCATATTGCGTATGTCTCTTTTTCAAGGTAAGCAGAATGTTGTGCCTATAGAATGATTTAAAAATACACCCGGAGCTTATGCCCGATGGATAACGCATCCTTCACATCTGAAATTCTCGACGACGTGGCCGTGGTTTCCGTCAGTGGCCGCCTCGACCCTTTGACTGGACCCCAGTTCGAGGAGTTCGTCAATAATTTGATTGAACAAGGCAACCTCAAATTTGTCGCCGATCTGGGCGGTCTGGAATACATCAGTTCCGCGGGGTTGCGCAGTATTCTTTCCATGGCCAAAAAGTTGCGGCCCATGGGCGGAGCCATTGTTTTCGCCAATCTCAAAGGCATGGCCAAAGACGTGTTCGACATCTCGGGCTTTGGTTCCATGTTCGGTATTTTCGAAACAGTGAGTGCCGCCAAAGACTCTCTGGACTGATCTTTCCCAAACAAGACATCGAATAAAGCCCCGGAACCGTACACGGTCCGGGGCTTTTTTTGTGCAAAGTTCGGCCAGCCTATTGAATGCCGAAAAAACAACGGGCGTTTTCGCTGGTCAGCCGCCATATCTCCTCGGGCTCCACGCCGCGCAGTTTGGCAATGTGGGCAGCCGTGAACACGATGTAGGCGGGTTCGTTGGGCTTGCCGCGGTATGGCTCGGGCGCCAGATACGGGCTGTCGGTCTCTATCAGCAGCCTGTCCGCAGGAATGGTGGGCACGGCTTCCTGTACGGCTTCGTTTTTGGAATAGGTCACCGGCCCGGGCACGGAGATGTGCCAGCCGTTGGCCACGATGCGGGCGGCCATGTCCGTGTTGCCGCCAAAGCAATGCCACAGCAGCGGGCGTCCGGCCCAGCCGAATTCCTCCAGCATCTCCAGGCTTTCCTGGTCTGCGTCGCGGCTGTGGATAACCACGGGCTTGTCCAGCTCCTTTGCCAGTTCCAGCTGGGCGATAAACCACTCCCTTTGCAGGTCGGGCGGCACGTCCTTCCAATAAAAATCCAGCCCTATCTCGCCCACGGCACGCAGCCTGCTGTCCGCAGCAAAGGCTTTGCGCATGCGCTCCAGCACGTCCTTTCCGGCATCACTGTCAGCCGGGCCTATCTCACCCACATCGTTGGGGTGCATGCCCAGAATAAAAAAGACTTCCGGGTGGTCCGCAAAAAGCTCGGCATTGGTTTCGTAATCTTCGGGGCCCAGAAATACGTTGCCTATGCGCTCCAGCCCAGCGGCGGCTGCCCGTTCCAGCACGGCCGGGAAATCATCCCCAAAATGCTTGGGGCCAATATGCGCGTGGCTTTCAACGCCTATGCGTGGCAGTCCGAGGCTTTCGGGCTGCGGTCTTATTTTTTTCTTTTTTTTGCTCATGGTATTTGCAGATATATAAGGAGGAAACACAGGCTCGTGCCCCTCCGGGTTGCTCCAAAAGTGCGTGCCGTGCGGCTTACTATGGGCGGCTGCTATTTGCAAAGGGAGGTAAGGGTGGGAAGATGGGCAGGTGGGCAAGCGGGGCGCTGCCCCGCACCCCGCCAGGAGGCAACGGCCTCCTGGACCTGCGATTAAAAAAGTTTTCTCAGGGTAGGCCGAAGAGTATGAAAGGAAATAACCTTATAATTGAAGCTTTTCTTATAGCTACGGAAGTTGTGTGGCCGTGTAAGTTTTGATCTCCGGCAAGGCGCAATTGGTTTCGCAAGCGAGGACAGTATTTTTCTATACGGCCCGCGCAGTGAAACCAAGATGCAACGTAGCCGGGGGCAAAAATCGCACGGCCACTTAGGCTATACTACGATTTAAATACGCCTCAAGTTTCCGGGCGGCAGTGGAAAGACTAAACGTCATAACAAAATACAAGGCCAGAATGGTTATCCATATCTCAAAGGTCAAATACGTGGAGGCCATCAGCTCCAGCCCCTGAAACGTCAGTTCCTGCACGGAAATAACCGAAACAATGGCCGAGTCCTTGATGGTGGAAATGAACTGCCCGGCCAGGGGGGGCAATATGCGCTGGATGGTGAGCGGCAAAATGACATGGCGCATGGTCTGCCAGGGCGAAAGGCCCAGCACGTAGGCGGCTTCCCATTGGCCCTGGTCCACGGAACGCACGCCTGCACGGACTATTTCCGTAATATAGGCGCCCTCGTAGATCGCAATGGTGAACAAGGCCGCCAGGAAGGAAGGCAGCTGCGCGCGCGGGGCAAAGAAAAATTCCAGCACGCCGAGCACGCTTTCCGGGGCGTGGCGTATGGCGTCTTCCAGGCCGATGGCGGCAATGATCTGCGCGCTGAAGAAAAAGTAGCAGATAAAGACCAGCACCAGGGGCGGCAGGTTGCGGACCAGTTCCACATAGGTCCCGCCAATCAGGCGGAAGAACAGGCTTTTGCTGGCCCGGGCAATGCCCATGGTTGTGCCGATGATCGTTGCGATCAACGTTCCCCAAAGGCTGATGCGCAGGGTGGTCAGCAATCCCTGCAACAGCACGTTGGGTACCCACCAGCCGCTTTGGTTGCGCCGCACCAGATACTGGGGAATGACCGACCAGTCCCATTCATACTGCAGTCCGGCCTCTATGCGATACGCCATGTATCCGGCCAGGGATGCCAAAATGATGATAAGAACCCCGTCCAAGGGGGTGAAACGAGCGCGTTGGTGCAGCATACGTTGACGGTGCTGGGGTTTTAAGGAGCGGGCCGCCATAAATTTGCACTAAATTCTGGGACGGCCCGCTGGGAATGCATGGTCTCAGCCGATTACTTACCAGCCGGGGGGGTGAGTTCGCAAGAGTCGGGATGCGGCCCGGCGCTGTTGGGCGTGATGTGGTTCTGCCCGGTGGATTCGAGCACGGCGCGCCAGTAGCCGGACTGGATGTTCAGGTGCTTGCGTTTTTGCGTCACCAGCGAGAGGGGCAGGTGCAGGTAGCGGTCCTGCAGGCGCGATATGACCATGCCGGTCTTGCCGCACATGCCCGCATGCACTGCGCTCTGGCCCAGAAATCCGCAATAGACCCGGTCGTTGGAGTTGGCCGGTACCGAGCGGATGATGTAGCTGGGATCTATATATTTGAGGGTGATGGGAATATCCCGGCTATTGAAATACTCTTTTATGGATTTGATGAGCACCGTGCTGATGTCGGACAGCTTGAGGTTGCCGGAAGCGTCCCGCTCCTCGGTGGGCGGGCAGAGATGCTGTCCCGCGCCTTCCGCCAGAACAATCACAGCATGGTGGCGGGCATTGAGCCGCTCTTCCAGGGCGGGCAGCAGGCCGCGTTCGCCGTCCAGTTCAAAGTCGTATTCCGGCACCAGCACAAAGTTGGCCTCGCGCAGGGCGAGCACGCTGTGTGCCGCAATAAAGCCGGAGTGGCGGCCCATCACCTTGACCAGCCCGATGCCGTTGTACGCGCCGGTGGCCTCTATGTGGGCGCAGCGGATGGATTCCGTGGCCTTATCCACAGCCGTGTCAAACCCGAACGACTTGGAAATGCAGCTGATGTCGTTATCAATGGTTTTGGGAATGCCTACCACGGAAATCTTGAGTTTGCGGCTTTCGATTTCCGCGCAGATGCTCTGGGCGGCCTTCATGGTGCCGTCCCCGCCTATCATGAACAGGATGTTGATGTTCATCCGTTCCAGGGCGTCGACAATATCCTCGGCAGGCTGGGGGCCGCGCGACGAGCCCAGGAATGTTCCGCCAAACTGGTGGATGCGCGATACGCTTTCCGGCGTCAGCTCCACGAAGTCGTGGCCGTACTTGGGGATGAACCCTTGCAGGCCGAAGCGGATGCCCAGGCAGGCGGCTATATTGTAGCTGTGGAACGCCTCCAGCACGATGGACCGGATAACGTCGTTGATACCGGGGCACAGTCCGCCGCAGGTGACAATGGCGCATTTGGTTTTGCTGGGATCGAAGTAGACCTTCTCGCGAGGTCCGGCCAGCTCGAACACGCTGGCGGAGTCGTAATTGTCCTGGCTGGAAAGGTCGTCTTCGGCAAGATTCAGCAGAACCTTGGCGTCTTTTTCGACAAAACGGCAGTATTTCAGCGGATTGTCGCAACGGGGATTTCCCAGGGAAGGGATGTGGGTGTCCACAACCTGGTTGCGGGAATTTTTTTTGATCGCCTTTTTACCGGCGTTGGTTTTCGGCATGATTCCTCCAGAAAGAATCAAACGCTCAAAATGAGTTCTGAGCAGTAGCTTCAAGGTAGCGCATATAGACCGCGAAAATCAAATTGCATTTTGTTGACGATCTTGCCATGAAATCCGCGCATCTGGGGACTGTACTGCAAATCTGGCCGGCAACACACCAAAAACCATTTATTTCAGCGAAAAATTTAAACAGGCAGTGAAAATCCCGGTCTGGTCATTTTCATAGTGTTTTGGTATGAAATAAAACAGGCAAACGACATTTGAGGAGTGCAGCCAAATTCCTTTGGCTGTTGAAGTCTTGATATAAACAACATATAAAAAAATGTAATGTCGTTGTCAGGCGCTTTACAAATGATTCCGGCAGGCTGTTATGACGAGGGGAGTGAAATGTCGGAACGAATTCTTGTTGTGGATGATGACGAATACAGCCGGGGGTATCTGGCTATTCTGCTGCGTGCCTCAGACTATGAGACGTTCGAGGCGGTGGACGGCCAGGACGCCTATGAAAAGGCTGTTGCCACCGATCCAGATCTTATTCTCATGGATATCGTCATGCCGCGGCTGGACGGATTTCAGGCCTGTGCCTTGATCAAGGCGGAAGAACGTTTTGCCGACACCCCTATTATTTTCCTTTCTTCCAAAAGCGACACCGAAGACAAGATAAAAGGGCTGGACATAGGCGGGGTGGACTATATCACCAAACCGTTCGATGAGGGCGAGGTTTTGGCCCGGGTCCGCAGCCAGCTCAAGATACGTGGCCTGACCAAAGAACTGCGACAGGCCAATGAAAAACTTACGGCCAAGCAGCTCCATCTGGACGAGGACCTCAAGGCGGCTGGCGAAATCCAGCGCAGCATGCTTCCTGCCTTTACCCCGCACCTGGGAAACGCCACCTTTGGCTGGAAATTCCACCCCAGCGACCAGGTGGGCGGCGATATTTTCAATGTCATCCCGCTGGATAACGACCTGGTGAGTTTCTACGTGCTCGATGTCAGCGGCCACGGGGCCCCGTCCGCCCTGGTTGCCGTTTCCGTCACCCAGATTCTGCAGTCCGGGGGAAACATGTGTTTGCTGCCCGGCGTGGAAAAGTCCAACCAGAGTCTGCTTGCCAGCCCGGTGGAGGTGCTCAGCTCCCTGGACAGGGAGTTTCCCATTGAGCGTTTCGACCGCTATTTCACCATGTTTTACGGCTGCCTCAATGTGCATACCGGCGAACTCGTCTATTCCGCGGCGGCGCATCCTCCACCCCTGCTGCTGCGTGCCGATGGAAGGTGCGAGCTGCTGGAAGAGGGCGGCTCCATCATCGGGCTTGTGGGCAAGGTGCCCTTTACCCAGGGGACGGTGCGCCTGGAACCGGGCGACAGACTCTTTATGTACACGGACGGTATTACAGAGTACGAAGACGCCCAGGGTAATTTCTTCGGCCGGGAACGTCTGTTCGGGCTGGTGAAGGAGCACGGCGGGGATTCGCTGGATAGGCTTCTGGATACTGTCTACGAAAGTCTGATGCAGTTCGGCCAGGAACGCGACCCCAAGGACGATGTGACCATGCTTGCCCTGGATTTCGGCCCGTCCGACTGATCCCTCCGCGCAGCCGGGCCAATGCGCGGCTGTTTCCTCTTTCTTTTTCTGATGATGTCTGCGTGCGGTCCGGCTACGGTTGGCCGCCGCATGGGCTGTTTTTTGTATTTTGCAGCCGAATGATTGTGTAAGTTTTCCTTTCTCCCGGTCTTGTTTCCTTTCTTCCTTTCCGTTTATTTTCTAAAGAAAGATCGAATCCTCTTTAAATCAAAATTTCGTTTGACTTTTTTATTTAAAAAATAAAAAATGTCTGAACAATTTCAATTTAGAAAATTATCATTCATCAAATTTTTTTTCTTAGACTTTGGCGCACGAGGGTAGCATGACAAAGCACAGCCTGTCCCATCAAGAGCATCAATTGATCTCTGAACTTGTGGACGATGGTTCGCAGTCGGCCGGAAAACTCGCCGAAAAGCTGCAAGTCACAAGTCCCACGGTTCGTTCCCGCCTTAAAAGCCTTGTTTCCAAAGGAGTCCTGCGCATCGCCGGACTCATGGACCCGTTCCAGGCCAAGGGATTCACCATCGCCCTGGTCTGTCTGACCGTTCAGAGCCACGAGCAGCTCAGTGAAAAGCTGGAACAGGTTGCCGCACTGAAAAATGTCAACTGGGCCGCCATTGTTACGGGCCGGTACGACATAATGGTCGAAGTCGTCCTTTCCGAAGAAATTTCTGACCTGCACCGTTTTCTCGACGAAGACATGTCCACCATCGGTGGCATCAACTCCAGTGAGAGTTTCGTCATGATGCAGGCCAAGCGCAAGTGGATACTGCTCCCCAAGGGGTGGCGCCGCTAGCCGGGCTTTGATGCGTTTTTGTCAATCGCGCTTCCCGCTGTGGGAAGTCGAACATACACACTTACAGCGTCTTCGGGCGCACCAATAGTATTGTGTAGGAGGCATTCATGATCATCGGTATTCCCAAGGAAATTAAAACCATGGAAAACCGGGTGTCCATGACACCCGCTGGTGTAGAAGCACTGATCCGTCGCGGTCACGAAGTCATTGTCGAGGCCGGAGCTGGCCTGGGCAGCGGCTTTGTAGACAGCGAATACACGGCCACCGGCGCCAAGCTGGGCGACGCTGCCGCTGCCTGGGGCGCGGAAATGGTCATCAAGGTTAAGGAACCTATTGCCGCGGAATACAAGTTCCTGCGCGACGATCTTCTGCTGTTCACCTACCTGCATCTGGCGGCCGACAAGCCCCAGACCGATGCCCTGCTCAAGGCCGGCACCACCGCCGTTGCCTACGAGACCGTGCAGCTCCCCGATGGCAGCCTGCCCCTGCTCATGCCCATGAGTGAAGTGGCCGGTCGTCTGGCTCCTCAGGAAGGCGCACTGCACCTCAAGAAGACCATGGGCGGACGCGGCATGCTGCTGGGCGGCGTACCCGGCGTGGCTCCTGCCAACGTGGTTGTGCTCGGTGGCGGCATCGTGGGCACCAACGCCATCAAGATTGCCGTTGGCCTGGGCGCTCGTGTTACGGTTCTGGACATCAACCACCACCGCATGCAGTACCTGGACGACGTGTTCGGAAACCACATCGTTACCATGAACTCCAACGAAGCCAACATCCGTGAAGCCGTTACCAAAGCCGACCTGGTTGTGGGCGCGGTTCTCATTCCCGGCGCCAAGGCTCCGCATCTGGTAACCCGCGAACTGATTTCCCAGATGAAGGAAGGCTCGGTCATCGTTGACGTTGCTGTTGACCAGGGCGGCTGCGTGGAAACCATCAAGGCCACCACACACACCGATCCCACCTATGTCATCGACGGCGTTATCCACTACGGCGTGGCCAACATGCCCGGCGCAGTGCCCCGTACCTCCACCTTCGCACTGGTCAACCAGACCCTGCCTTACGCCATCAAGCTGGCGGAAAAGGGTGTGGGCGCCCTGCGTTGCGACAACGCTCTGAAGCATGGCCTGAACACCTATCAGGGCAAGCTGACCTTCCCTGCCGTTGGCGAAGCCTTTGGCATGGATTACGTTTCCGCGGACGAAGTGCTGGCTTAAGCTGCACAAGGCGGTTCCTGAAACCGTCTGATTTGCGGAAATGGGCGATAAGGGATGGAAACAACAAATTGAAAAAGGGGCGACATCCCGTCATAGGATGAAACCCCGCGGGCTGCCTGCAAAGCAGCCTGAGACCGAAAGGACAGGCCTTTTCGGTGGTATATCCGGCTTAAATATTGTGTAAGGAATTCCCGGCCCGGCCATGGGTTGTCCATGGCCGGGCTTTTCTTATGCCCTTGTCTGTTTTGCCTGGGTTCCCGAATTGATGCCGCGGGGAATTGCTGGCACAATCCGCATGCAGTTGAAACCACATCCAATCAGGGCAAAGAGAAACACTATGTCGGCATCTTCTTCCATGCAGTGGGACAGCCTTCTTTCCTCGGACCGTCCATACCCTTCTTCCGTTCCCCAAACCCAACCGGAATCTAGGCCCGACCCAAGGTATGGCCGCAGTGATTTTCAGCGCGATATCGACCGCATCATCTTCAGCGACCATTTCCGGCGTCTGGCAAGAAAGACGCAGGTCCACCCGCTCAACGAGAACGACCATCTCCATTCCCGGCTGACCCATAGCCTGGAAACATCCAGCGTGGGCCGCAGCCTGGGCGAGGAAGTGGGCTATTTTCTGCAGGACATGGGCGAACTGCCCGCGGATGTTCTTCCCCATCAGGTGGGGCAGCTTGTGCATGCCGCCTGCCTTGCCCACGATATCGGCAATCCGCCCTTTGGCCACAGCGGCGAGAACGCCATCAAGGACTGGTTCAAGGACAACCACAGGTACATCGACGATCTCCCCCCAGAGGAACAGTCCGACTTCACTCGTTTTGACGGCAATGCCATGTCCTTCCGCATTCTGGCCAGCACCGGGTTTGTGCGCACGGGCATGAACATGACCTACGCCCTGCTGGGAACGCTGCTCAAGTATCCCTGGCTTTCTGCCAAGTGCACCACCAAGGACAAGTTCAATTTTTTCCAGTCTGAAAAAAATCTGATGGACAAATTGCAGGACGAGCTGGGGCTTTTGGGAGAAAACGGCGTGCTGTGTAGGCACCCGCTGGCCTATCTTACCGAGGCGGCGGACGACATCTGCTACCGCATCATAGACATTGAAGACGCCACCGAGGTCGGCATTCTGGAACACAACTTCATGGTCGATTCCTTTCGCCACGCCTTGGACCTGTCCCAGGACAAGTATGAAAAATACCTTGCCCAGCATTTCCGCCAGAGAAACAGCAGGCTGCGCGCAACCCTCATCAACAGGGCCACGCAGGAGGTGGTTGCCGCTTTCAAGCAGCACTACGCCGCCATCATGGACGGCAGCTTCGACCCGGGCAAGGGGTTGATGGATATCGGCGAAAGCGGCGTGTGCCGTGAAATCTACGATTTGTACGATTCCATCGAGGAGCGGTTGTTCCTGTCCAAGCGCAAGATCATACTGGAAATAGGCGCGCAGAACACCCTGGGCGTGCTGCTGGAAACCATCATGCGCGAGGCCGACCGGGCGTGTTCCGGCAACAGCGCCGCCGGACGGGGAAAACTGGGCTGCATCCTAGGAAAGGATCTGGTGGACGACATTCTGCAGCGGGAAAAGAGCCGCTATTGGATGTGCATGGCTGCCCTGGACTATGTTTCGGGCATGAGCGACCACTATGCCGCGGAAATGAGCCGCAAGTTCATGGGGCTGAATTAGCCCAGGCCGCCTGCGGGGCCACAGGGGCCGCCATTTTCCGAGTTTTTTGGTTCCACGACATGCAGAATATCTGAAATTTTGCTCCTTTACCCGTTACATGGTAAAGATACCTATCCCCATTTGTCGGAGACGGTTATTTCATCCAGACAGTCGCATTTTTCGCCGGATTCGTTGTTTTTCACAAACACTGGTCTGCCCGCTTTTGATGTGAAGAGCCTCTTTGATTTGGGGAAATAGGGGAATACGGGAAAAGGGATGGAGATAACAAAATTCGCTGTTCCGGAAATAATATTCGGCAACGGCAGCATCAAACATCTGGCACCCTGCGCCAGGCGTCTCGGCGCCCAACGCGTCCTGCTTGTCAGCGATTCCGGCCTGGAAAAGGTTGGATGGGTCGATGTGGTCACACGCATTTTGGCCGAAGACGGCCTGGAGTGTGTCTATTTCAACGAAGTGGATTCCAACCCGCGCGACTGGCAGGTGCACAAGGGCGCGAAAATCTACATGGAAAACCAGGCCGACGTCATTATCGGCCTGGGCGGGGGCAGCCCCATAGATGCGGCCAAGGGCATTGGAACCCTGGTGGGAAACGGCGGCAAGATAAGCGATTATGAAGGGGCCAACCGCATCCAGCACCCTCTGCCGCCCATGATCTTTATCCCCTCCACCGGAGGCAGCGGTTCGGACGTTACCCAGTACAGCATCATCACCGATGTGGCGCGCCAGGTGAAGATGTCCATCATCAGCCGTACCCTGGTGCCCAATATTTCCATTATCGACCCCAGCCTGCTCGTCACCATGACGCGTGAGCTCATTATCGCCTCGGGCGTGGATGCCTTTTCCCATGCCATCGAGTCCTACCTGTCCAAGCTGGCCTCACCGTTTACGGAAAATCAGGCCCTTATGGCCATGCGTCTCATCCTGGAAAATCTGGGCGACGCCATCCAGACCAAAAATCCAAAGGCCCTGGAAAAGCTCTCCATTGCCAGCACCGCGGCGGGCATGTCGTTCAGCAACGCCGGGCTGGGCATCACCCACGCCCTGGCCCATTCGCTGGGCGGCAGGTTCGACGTCATGCACGGCATGGTCCACCCCGTGCTTCTGCCTGTGGTGATGCGGTACAACATCCCGGCCTGCACGGAAAAGCTGGCCAATATCAGCCGGACCATCATGAAGCACGACAAGGGAACATCAGAAGAGTTGGCCCATTGGACCTGCGATCATCTCACCAATCTGTTTGCGGGGTTGGATGTGCCCGTGCGACTGCGCGAGCTGATCCCGGACAAGTCCAGCCTGGACCAGATATGCCGCATGGCCCTGTATGATGCCTGTGCGGTAACCAACCCACGGTACGCGGCCTGGAGCGACCTCATGTCCATCTGCCGGGAGTCTTGGTAATGGAACTGCTGACCACGCTTGAAGATCTTGTGGGCATTGAGCACAGCAAGCTCAACTTTTTTCAGGAATTGCAGCAGAGCATCAAGCAACTCCGGGCCACCAACCGGGAGTCCGAGAACCAGCGCCGGGAAATCGCGGCCATTTTGGACGGCATTACCGACGTGATGATGGTGCTTTCCGAAGACCTGCGCATCATTTCCGTAAACCGCGTGTTCGAGGATATTTTTCCCGGCATCAACCCCATTGGCAAAACCTGCTACAGCATCTTTCGCCATACCGGGAAGCCCTGCCCCGAGTGTCCGGCCTTCCGCTCCCTGAACACCAATAGCGTGTGCAGGGAAACCGCCATCTTCCGCATTAGCGGCCGCAACCGCCAGTTCGACATGGTGGCCTCGCCCCTGAAAAACCCGGAGTGGAAAGAACACCGGGTGCTCATCTTCAAGCGGGATGTGACCCTGGAAAAGGAATACCAGGCCAAGTTCTACCAGGCCGAGAAAATGGCCACCATCGGCGTGCTGGCTGCCGGTGTGGCGCACGAGATCAACAATCCGCTGGCCGCGGTTTCCGGGTTTGCCGAGGGCATCCAGCGGCGGCTGGCAAAATTGCCCGACACCATATCCACCGAACTTTCCGACGACCTTATCGAATATACGGACACCATTCTCAAGGAGTGCAACCGCTGCCAGGAGATTGTCCAGACCCTGCTGACCTTCAGCCGTCCCATATCCGCAGAGTTCACCCATGTGGGGTTGAACAATGTGGTGCGCGATACGCTGAAGCTGCTGCACCACCAGCTGCGCAAGCGCAATGCCGTAAACCTCAAGGTGGGGCTGGACCCGGAACTGCCCCTTATCCAGGGCGACGAAGCCCAGCTCAAACAGGTGACGTTGAATCTGCTGACCAACGCCCTGGACGCCGTGGGTGAAGAAGGAACCATCAGCGTCCGCACCGCCTGCAGAAAAGACGGGTATGTGGGCCTTTCCGTATGCGATACGGGCTGCGGCATTCCGCAGGAAAACCTGGACATGCTTTTCGAGCCGTTTTTTACCACCAAACCCGTGGGCAAGGGCATAGGCATAGGCCTTTCCACCTGTTTCAACATAGTGCGTGACCATGGTGGAGAAATTTTCGTTCAACACAGCGAGCCGGGCGAAGGGTCCAACTTCACCGTCAAACTGCCAATCCAAACGGAAGATGAGCGTGCGTGATTCGTATAAAGTTTTGGTCGTGGACGACGAAGAGTCCATTCTTCGCCTGCTGCAAAAAGAGCTTTCCACCCCCGAGCGCAGCGTGGATACGGCCGGGGATGTCCAACAGGCGCGTGAGCTGGTACGCAAGAGCCAATACGACGTGGTCATATCCGACCTGCGCCTGCCCGACGGCGACGGCCTGGACCTGCTTGTCGAGTTGAAGGATCTTTTTCCCGATCTGGAAGTCATACTCATCACCGGACACGGCAACATCGACAACGCCGTGGAAGCCATGCGTATTGGGGCCTACGACTACATCACCAAGCCGTTCCGTCTGGACAAGGTGGAGCTGGTGGTGGATAGGGCCTGGCAACGCGTCTGCCTGCAGCGCGAAGTCCGGGGCCTGAAGCACACCACGTCCCAGTCCACGCACAGCCAGCTGGTGGGCAACTCCGCATCCATCAAGGAAGTCCGCTACCTCATCCAAAAGGTCGCGCCCACGGACGTGCCCGTGCTCATTACCGGAGACTCGGGCGCGGGCAAGGACGTGGTGGCACGGTGTCTCCATGCCCGTAGCCAGCGGGCGGCCACCCCGCTCATCATCAAAAACTGCGCAACCCTGCAAAAGGAACTGGCGCGCAGCGAACTCTTCGGCCACACCAGGGGCTCGTTTACCGGGGCAACAGACAACCGGGAAGGGCTTATGACCTTTGCCCACACCGGCACCCTTTTTCTGGACGAGATAGGCGAACTGCCCCTGGAAGTGCAGGCCTCGCTCCTGCGCGTTCTCGAAGCCCAGACCTACCGCAGGGTGGGGGAAAAGGACGAACGCCGGGTAGACATCCGGTTCCTGTTCGCCACCAACCGCAATCTGGCCGAAGAAGTGGAAGCCGGACGTTTTCACGAGGCGCTTTACCACCGCATCAACGTGTTCAATATCGCACTGCCCGGACTGAACGAGCGCAAGGAAGACATTCCCCTGCTGGTGGAACACTTTCTGGGGCGCCTTGGGAAGCAGATGGGCCAGGGCATGTGCACGGTGAGCGAAAAAGCCATGCAGAATATGCTGGCTTATTCCTGGCCCGGTAATGTGCGGGAACTGCGCAACGTGCTGGAACGGAGCATCATCCTTTCGGAAAAGGGCGTCATCACCCGCAGTTCGCTTCCCAAAGAGCTTGGCGTGGGGTGCGATGAGCAGGCAGAGGGGCATGTGTTGTCCCTGGAGCATATGGAGCGGATGCACATCGACCGGGCGCTGGGATTTTTCAACGGCAATCGGCAGCAGGCCGCGCGCGCCCTGGGTATAGGGCGCAAAACCTTATACCGAAAAATGCAAAAATACGGGCTGGGATGAGGCAAAGGGAGGAATGGCGGCGTTGCGTCGTCTTTCCCAGAACCCTCGCGTATTGAAGAATACGCGTCGGAACCTGGGAAAGGCTTGCGCCTGGCCCTTCCCGCCCTTTGCCTCATCCCAGCCACGTCTGCGGGGTGGAAGGGAGAGCAAGTAAGAAAAAGGGCTGTTAATCGCGTGTTGGTTAACTGTTTGTTTTTATCTATTTTTTAAGTTTTAGTTTCGGCTACAAAAAGACGGCCCGTTCTGGAGCCGTCTTAATTTACCATTATAATGCAGGCTGCTCAAAAAGGGGCGAGAACAAGGCACGAGAGATATTCGAGGCCGTTATCGTGTTTTTCCAGCATCCGCGTTTTAATCTTAAATTATCCAGATAGTGCAGGCAGTTGAGAAAGGTGCGGGAGCAAGGCGTGAGTCTCTTTCAGGTTCCGAAGTGTATTCTTTTATACACGAGGGTTCTGAAAGAGGTGAAACAACGCAGCTAACGTGCCTTTTTTCTGCAGCTTGAACGCGTCTGTCCTTTTCCGTACTTCACGTTATTCCAGGCACATCCGTATGGTTTGTATCTGGAGTAACAACAAAAAAACGGCCTGTTCTGGAGCCGTCTTAAATTATCCAGATAGTGCAGGCAGTTGAGAAAGGTGCGGGAGCAAGGCGTGAGTCTCTTTTCAGGTTCCGAAGTGTATTCTTTTATACACGAGGGTTCTGAAAGAGGCGAAACAACGCAGCTAACGTGCCTTTCTCAGCTGCCTGAAGAAACCATGGGGATGGTGAAATTGAAAATACTCCCCTCGCCCAATGTGCTCACCGCCCAGATGCGGCCTCCGAAGCGGCTGACAATCTGGCGGCAGATGGGCAGGCCCAGCCCTGTTCCCTTGGGGCGGTCGCTGAGGTGGTCGCCGACCTGTCTGAATTTTTCAAAAATCGTTTCCAGCTTGTCGTGCGGGATGCCGATGCCCGAATCCTGGATGCGCACCAGCAGTTCCTTGTTGCCCACGTGCGCGCTGCATTCAACCCGGCCGTGGTCCGTGAACTTGGCGGCATTGGACAAAAGGTTGATGAGCACCTGGAGCAGGCGGGCCTGATCCGCCATGACCTTTGGGGTATCCGGGGGAACAGTGCTTACCAGCTCCACCCGCTTTTCCCGGAACAGGGGGCTGCATGCGGCAATGGCCTGGTTGACGGAAGCGCACATGTCCACTGGGGAAAGTTGGAAATCCGCCTGTCCGCTTTCGTATTTGGAAAGGTCCAGCAGATCGTTGATAAGGTCTGTCAGCCGCCGCCCTTCGCGTACGATGATGTCCACGTTTTCCGTAATTTGGGAAAACGCCTTTCCCACCTTGGGGGAGTCCATGTTCAGGGCGGGCTGCAAGTTTTTTTCCAGCTTTTTTTCGATGATCTTGGCAAAGCCGTAAATGGCGGTAAGCGGAGTGCGCAGCTCGTGCGAGACCAGGGAGAGGAATTCGGTTTTCGCCCGGTTGGCGGCTTCGGCCTGTTCTTTGGCCAGGCGATAGCGTTTTTCGGTGCGGGTGCGCTCTTCCACTTCCTTGTGCAGCTGTTTGTTGGCCTGGGTCAGTTCCGAGGTCCGTTCCTCCACCCGCTGTTCCAGCTCAAAATGGGCCTTGATGATCTGTTCTTCGGAAAGCTTGCGGTTGGTTATATCGATGATGGAGCCTTCGATATACTCG
Source organism: Desulfovibrio sp. 7SRBS1 (assembly GCF_049723905.1). Classification (NCBI taxonomy): domain Bacteria; kingdom Pseudomonadati; phylum Thermodesulfobacteriota; class Desulfovibrionia; order Desulfovibrionales; family Desulfovibrionaceae; genus Desulfovibrio; species Desulfovibrio sp. 7SRBS1. The sequence goes on from NZ_JBJKFD010000001.1 coordinate 3,057,548, forward strand.
GTTTCTCCGGCTTCGTTGACGGCGAGCCGGGCGTTTATGGAAACCCATATGCGTGTCCCGTCGTTGCGGATGAAGCGGCTCTCGAAGTTGCGGACAGACCCGAATTTTTCCAGTTTTGCCAGAAGTTCGGACCGGTCGCCGGACTCTGCATAGAGCTGGCTGGGCAGGTCCAGCACATAGGTCCTCAGATCCTCGGGCGAGTCGTAACCGAGCATTTCCGCCATTGCCGGGTTGGCGCTCAGAAAGGAGCCTGTGGGCGAGGTTTGAAAAATGCCTTCCACGGCATGTTCGAAGATGGAGCGGTATTTTTCCTCGGCCAGGCGCAGGGCGCGTTCGGCATCCTTGCGCTGGGAAATATTGCGGGCCAGGAGCAGGGCGTACTTTTTACCGTCCATGGAGATGATGCGGACGTTCATTTCCACGGGCGGGGCGTTTCGGCCCTGGTAGCTCATGCAGGTGTGGTCGGACTCCAGAACTATCCGGCCTCCGCCCCGAACCAGGGCCTTGTGGAACTTGCCCGAGGCGCTGGGAGTGAACACCCGTTCTACGCTTTGCCCGATGAATTCTTCCCGATGCCGGTGGAACAGCCCCTGTGTTCCGTAGGCATCCACAATGGAGCCGTTGTCTCCACTTACCAGAAAGATGGTGTCTCCGCTTTGATCCAGCAGAAGACAGAACCTTTCCAGATCGCTGAGCCGTGTTTCAAGCTCTCCGGAAGTTTCATGCGTTCCGGTTGCGGAGCGGGCGTCGGAAGGTGTTTCTTCGTTAGAGTGCGCGGAGGAATATGTTCGCAATATCTTCGGCATCAGCCTTTTCCGGGTTGGTCAAAATACATGGATCGTTAACGGCTTTGGCAGCCAAATCGGGTATATCCTCGGGCCGTACGCCAAGGTCGCTCAGGCCACCGGAAACCCCCACGCTTTCTTTAAGAGTGCGGATGATGCTGGCCACTGCCTCGCGTTTGACGTCTTCAGGTTCCTGGTCCGAAATCTCGGCTCCCATTGCCCGGCCCAGAGTTGTGTACCGGTCCACTGCAGCGGGAAAATTGTACAGAACCACATGTTCCAACAGCAGGGCATTGCACAGGCCGTGAGGCAGGTCAAGCAGGCCCCCCAGGCTGTGGGCCATGCTGTGCACCGCGCCCAGAATGGCGTTGGAAAAGGCAAGCCCGGCGTACATGCTGCCCAACATCATGTTTTCACGGTACTTCAGGTTCTGGGGCGAGGCTATGGTCTTTGCCAGGCTGGCGGAGATGATCCGTACCGCCTCCAGGGCATGCAGGTCGGTTATGTGCGAGTTGGCATTGGAAACATAGGCTTCTATGGCATGGGTCAGCGCGTCCAGCCCGGTGTGTGCCGTCAGCTCGGTGGTCATGGACGTGGTAGCCACAGGGTCTATGAGGGCCACGTCCGGAACCATGGTTTTGCTGACAATGGCTATTTTAACCTGGTGGGTGGTGTCGTTGACAATGCAAAACTGCGAAACATCCGCGGAACTTCCCGCCGTGGTGGGTATGCAGATGAGCGGGGGGCCGGGTTTGGGGACGTTGTCCACGCCTTCAAAGGAGATGATGTCCTGTTCGTTGACGGCGACGATGCCTATGCCCTTGGCCGCGTCCAGAACACTGCCTCCGCCCACGGCGACAATGCTGTCGCATTTGGTTTGTGCGGCAAAGGCCGCCCCTTCCATTATTTCGTGGTCGCGGGGGTTGGCAGTAATATGGGAGAAAATTTCATAGGGAAGGCCCGCCCCTTCCAGAGTCTGTCTGACCTTTTCGGCCCAGCCAAGGGACAGCATGGCCTCGTCCGTTACCAAAAGAACCTTCCGCCCGCCCAGATTTGCCGCATACTGTCCTGCAAGTCGCATGGCCCCGGGGCCGAAAACGAATTCAGGTGCTACGAATTTACGAAGAACAGAAGTTTCTTCGCTTGACATACCCACTCCTTTCGGTCTGGTTCGTATCCGTCAGTGGCAGCGAAGCACCGTAACAGTCCCGAGGCTTCGTCCTGAATTGCTGGGGGGCGTGGTCTGGATAGAGATCCAGTATCTCTTTACAAATAAAGGGATTGCCAATGTATTGCAAGGGGGGTGAGGCGCAAGCCAGGGAAAACCGGGTGCTGTAGGCGGTTCAGAAGATGATCGGAAGTTCTTCCTGGCAAAAGGCGCAGCATCTGTCACGGCCGGATCGTTTGGCGTCGTACATGGCCATGTCCGCCATTTCTATAAGTTTTTTAGGGTCGTCTCCCAGGCTGGGAATCATGGATGCCAGCCCGATGGATACGGTCACGCTTCTTCCGTAATCCAGGCCCGGGTGGGCAATGTCTTCCTTGCCCAGGGTCTGGCGGATTCTGTCGGCAATATAGGAAGCGCCTTGGGCGTCGGTTTCGGGCAGGACGATGATGAACTCCTCGCCCCCGTAACGGGAAACGCTGTCCTGCGGGCGGTGAAGGCAGGAGGACAGGGCGGCGGAGATGCGGCGCAGGCATTCGTCTCCCTGCTGGTGGCCGCAGGTATCGTTGAACTTTTTAAAGTGGTCGATATCCACAAGCAGCAGGGAAAGGCTTCGGCGGTGGCGAACGGCCATGCTCCAGCTTTTCGCATAGGTGGCTTCAAAGCCGCGGCGGTTGGGGATGCCGGTAAGGGGATCGATGGCGCTGAGGCGTTGCAGCATAAGGTTCGCCATGGTCAGCCGTTCATTGGCAGTGGAGAGTTCTTTTGCCAGGCGCAACAGTTCCTTCTCGCGCTGTCTTCGGATGTCTATTTCCTGCTTCAGGTGCAGGGCGGAGCGCACCCTGGCGAGAAGTTCCACCTTGGTGACCGGCCAGGTGATGAAATCCGCGGCTCCGGCCTCGAACGCGGCATTGATATGCATTTCCTCCGGGGATGCCGTGCAGGTGATGACCGGGATGAACTGCCCGTGCGGGTGGTTTTTTATGGTGCGGGTGGCCTCTATGCCGTTGATGCCGGGCATCATGATGTCCATGAGGATCAGATCGACCCCGTTGCATGGGAGGTCTTTGGGGAGTTCGTCGGCCAGGTCGCTGGCGGGTCTGTCCAGTTCGAGCTTTTCAAAAGCCTTGGCAGCACAGGAGGCGGAAAGTACGTTGGTGTACCCTCCCCCCCGGAGCATGGCTTCCAAAAGAATGCGATTGGACTCGGTATCGTCGACAATGAGAATGCGCATGGTGGTCCGGCCCCCCTCATGCAGAATACGTGTTTTGGCCTGCATTGTGAATGGGTTTTCACTTAATACCGGATCATAGCCTATTGTTTGTTTTTGTGTAGTGGGGTTTTCCTGTATTTTGGGTGGAAATCAAAGAATATCGGCTGGAAAGATCGTCGGCAGAGGCTGCCGATGTTTTCAAGCGCTGACCAAACACGATAGACATACGCCGTTGTGGCGGATACAAGTTTCGCACTTCAGGAGACCTGTCCACATCAACCCATCACGCCGGGAAAGCATCATGGACCGTACCGTCTGCCAAAGCATCGTCTGTTCCAACCTTCTTCTTCCTTCCAGCCGTTCGGAAACAATTGCCGACGCAGCCGTGGCCGTGGGGGGCGGGCAGGTTCTGGCATATGGTTCGCGCAGCCGCATTATGGCCGAATTTGCCTCCGACCATGTGGAGGAGCTGGGCAACTGCCTGCTGATGCCCGGTCTGGTCAATGCCCACAGCCATGTGGCCATGACCTACCTGCGCGGCCTGGCCGATGATCTGCCCCTTTTGACCTGGTTGAACGAGCATATTTTCCCTGTGGAGCAGAACCTTACCGAGGAGATCGTGTACATGGGGGCGCTGCTGGGCTGCGCCGAAATGATGGCCTTGGGCACAACGGCCTTCTGCGACATGTACCTGCTGGAAAAAGGCGTGGCCCGGGCCGTGGACGACTCCGGCATGCGGGCGGTTCTGGGCGAGGTTCAGTTCATGTTTCCCACTCCCGCCTATGGCTCGGTGGATGAATCCTTTGACGTGGTGCGCGAACTCTTTGATATCTGCCGCGACCATCCCCGTATGCGGGCCTCGGTAAAGCCGCATTCCGTCTACCTTACCACGCCGGAGCTGCTGACCCGCTGTTTTGCGCTGGCCGAGGAGATGGACTCCCTGTTCGATCTGCATGCGGCGGAATCCAAGGCAGAAACCCTCCAATGTCTGGAAAATTTGGGCAACCGCCCCATAGAACACCTGGAAAAGCTGGGGCTGCTTACCCCGCGTACGCTGCTGGACCATTGCGTGGACCTGAGCGAGCGGGAAATCCGGCTGCTGGTCAAGACGGGCTGTAAAATTTCCCACAACCCGGAAAGCAACATGAAACTGGCTTCCGGGGTTGCGCCCATACCCGCGTTGCTGGGGGCAGGAGCTGTGGTGGGGCTGGGCACGGACGGAGTGGCCAGCAACAACAATTTGAACATGTTCGGGGAAATGACCTCCGCGGCCCTGCTGCAAAAGGTCCATGCCCTGGACCCTACGGCCTTGCCTGCCGGGGATGTGCTGACCATGGCAACGGAAGGGTCCGCCGCCTGCCTGCTTTGGCCCGAACTGGGCCACATAGCGCCGGGCTGTCCTGCGGACATGACCGCCCTGGACCTGGACAAGCCGAACATGCGCCCCCTGTACGATGCACCTTCCCATTGTGTGTACGCCGCAACCGGGGGCGAGGTCTGCTTTACCATGGTGCAGGGCGAGACCATTTACAGGGACGGCAAGTTTTTGACTTTGGACTATCCCGCCCTGCTGCAGGAGGCCGACAAATTGTCCCAATGGGTGCGGAAACATTCAGCATAATCGCGACCTTGCTTGACCATGCAGGCGACCTTGGGTAGGCAGCCTTCCTGGCATTTCTCCCCATGCCGAAGGAAACCTCATGTTCAATCCGTACGCCGGTTCCACTGCCAAAGAACGTCGCCGGGTTTTACGCCGTTTGTTTCCGTCCCGGAACGGGCAGTATGTGTATGTCCGCATTGACCAAGGACTGCTTCTTCGTTCCAGCCTGAGAGACCTTTCCCCTGCCGGAATGCGTCTGCACCACGAAACCGAACATGTTTTGCACAAGGGAAGCCGCATCCGCGTGGGAGAGGCGTTTGCCCAGACTACCCTGTTGGAAGGGGGGCACGGGCCTATCTGCTGGGTGGCACCCGGTGAATTGGGCATACATTTCGATCGGCTTTAGCCAGGCGAAATCCTGTAGTTTGAGCCGTTGGCTGGCGTTGTTTCGGCAGTTTGAGGGGACGCCTGTTTTCTGCTGAAGGGAGCCTAATGAGTCTTGGTGATAATTTGGGGCATTATATTTTTCCACACCAATGGATTTATGCACAGTTTATCCACAGAATAGGAACTTTTCTTGCAATGTTCAAGGCGGATTCAAAATTCCGGCGCATTTGCCGCCGCAGAGGAGACCGCCATGAATACCAACACAGCCGAAGACATCACCAGGCAAGTAGAGCACGAGGACCACGCTGCCCACCGCGTCCATCCATGGGATGTGGAATTCAGCCGCAGCGCCATGATAACCATCGGTTCCGCGGTAAAGCAGATTGCCGCGCATCTGGGGGTGAGCCCCAAGGCCGTAACCAAGGGAATGTTTGGGGAAATGTACTGGATGGAACCCAGCAACCGGCTCATGCTCGTCATTCCCGTGCCCAAGGCCGAAGCCGACATGTTTGTGGAAATTCCCGAAGGGCATTGGCAGATCCGCGAGCGCAATCAGGCCACGCAGTAATGGTGCGCTAACGCACGGATGTCCGTTCACATGGTGTTCGTTCAAAACGTGCGCCGGAATGGCCGTCCGGAGTGCCCCGGAGCGTTCATTGTGAAGCGTACGGGAAACGTGGTTTTCAGGCAGATTTTGCAGGGCATGGCAAAAAAAGGGCTGTAACCGTACCCGGCAACACGCATTGCAAGGCGGCTTGCCAGAAGTACCGGGCCAGATTAACCTGGCGGTATGTCAGCAGAATACGTTTATGTATTTTGTGGAGGACCGCGATTCGGAAAAGCGGTTAATCAGGTTCACACCGCTTTTGCTGGTGCATGGCGGACCATGTGCCAGCCGGTGACGTGCCGCTGCTTGTTTATTCAGAATGATACGAATTGAACGGACGCCACAAGTGCGCTCCTTTTTTCTGCCAATGGAGGCGTATACATGATCTTTTCGGTCCTCGGGGGCGGCAGCTGGGGCACGGCCCTGGCAGATCTGCTGGCCCACAACGGCCACGACGTCAGGCTCTGGCTGCGCAAGCAGGAGCTGCTGGACGAAATAGAGAAGAACCGGGAAAACACCTGGTATCTTCCCGGCCTTACCCTGCACGAAAAACTGAGGGCAACGACAGATTATGGTGTTGCCCTTGAAAATACGGACTGCGCCATGTTCGTGGTTCCGTCCCAATTTTTCCGCGGCGTGTTGCAGGAGGTAAAACCTCTTTTGCCCGAACGTCCGGCCATTTTGTGCGCCAACAAGGGCATAGAGCTGGAAACCATGTGCACCATGTCCGAAGTGGTGGAGCAGACCGTGGGCGACCTCAATCCACGCTACGCCATGCTCTCCGGGCCCAGTTTCGCCCAGGAGGTTGCCCGGCGCATGCCTGCCGCCGTGGCTCTGGGCTGCGTTCACAAGCGGTTGGGCCAGGATCTTCAGGACGCCTTCAGCAACGACTATTTCCGGGTCTACACCAACCCCGACTTCAAAGGCGTGGAGCTGGGCGGAGCCATCAAGAACATCATTGCCATTGCCGCGGGCATTGCCGACGGCCTGGACTTCGGCACCAATGCCCGCGCCGCCCTTATCACCCGGGGGCTGGCCGAGATGAGCCGCCTGGGCAAGGCCATGGGGGCCAATCCCGCAACCTTCATGGGGCTGGCAGGCATGGGCGACCTGGTCCTGACCTGCACCGGCGAACTTTCCCGCAACCGTCAGGTGGGCCTGAGCCTGGGCAAGGGCCGAAAGCTCCCGGACATCCTTTCCCAGATGAAAATGGTGGCCGAGGGTGTGAAAACCACCGAAGCCGTGCGCGATTTGGGCAGAAAGCTCAAAGTCGACCTGCCTATCACCGAGAATGTCTACGAGGTCCTGTACAATGGAAAGGATCCTGCGCTTGCTGTGCGGGAGTTGATGGCACGAGACCTTAAAGACGAATAGCCCCGCAGGCGGGTGAGAAAGGCACGATAGCTGCGTTGCTTCGTCTCTCCCAGAACCCTCGTGTATGAAAGAATACACTTCGGAACCTGGGAAAGACTCCCGTTTTGCTCTCGCACCTTTCTCACCAGTGAAGTGCCATAGAAAAAATGGACATTCTCTGAGAGGTTAGTCCGCTACGTTACTTTTAGCCTGGTGGATGTTTTCATATTCCACCGGGCTTTTATAACCGATTCCGGCATGCCGCCGTTTCCTGTTATAAAATCCTTCCAGGAACATGAATATATCCAGTTTGGCTCCGGGAGCTTTGTCGGTATTTACGTTTGTAGGCATGTTGTCTCCTTTGTTTGCGAATTTTGTTTCACTTCAAGAAAATCGTATTGCAACTTTTGTCTTTGTGTTGATAATTTTTTATCATAGCAGTTTGAATAATTCGAGCATTTTTTGATATATTTATTCAAAAGCTAAAAAACTACGTATTTCAAATAAATAGAGTATATTTTCTAAGAAATTTGGAAATACTTAGGCAGTGTGGACAAGGGGGGGGGATTGGCAGCAGAGCCAAAAAAACGCTGTTTTTCCGTTGCCGGGAAAGGCGCCAGCGCGTTCCTGCTACGAAAAAAGGCCCTTCGCTCAAAAAGATGCAAAGGGCCTTGATTTTTTTGGGAAACAGCAGGGCTTTTGGGCGTGCGCTCTCTGATCAGTCTGCTGGTCAGCAGACTGCCCAGAGGGCGGCGACGGACGAGGAGAGCAAATCCGAGGAATTTTCCCCTTTTGGCCTATGGTGTTTCAGCAGAGGCAAGCACATGGGGTCGTCGAACGTATCCGGCGACCCCAACCAGGTGTTACTTCTCAGCAATAACCTCGATTTCCACCAATGCGTCCTTGGGCAGACGGGCTACTTCAACGCAGCTCCGGGCCGGAAAAGGAGCGCTGAAATACTCGGCATATACTTCGTTCATGGCCGCAAAATTGTCCATGTCGCTTAAAAATACCGTTGTCTTGATGACGTTCTTCATGCCGGTATAGACCTCTGCCAAAACGGCCTTTACGTTTTCCAACGACTGACGGGTCTGCCCGGCAATGTCTTTGGGCATTTTGCCGGTAGCCGGGTCGATGGGAAGCTGGCCGGATGTGAACAAAAGACCGGCAATCTGCATGGCCTGGGAATACGGACCTATGGCATCGGGTGCCTTGGTGGTTTCAACCTTGGTGGGCATGTCGAGTCTCCTTTGCTTGCTGTTTCTAGCGTCACCGTGGAGGTTTCTATTTACGTTCGTATCCCACTGTCAACTCAGGCGGCTGAGAAAGGCACAATAACTTCGTTGCTTCTCCATGCGGCTCAAAAAGATGCGCTAGCGGCGTTGTTTCATTTTTCCCAGAACCCTCGTGTATAAAAGAATACACTTCGGAACCTGTGAAAGACTCACGCCTTGCTTTCACACCTTTTTGAGCCGCCTGGAAGATAGGAGTTTAGGAGCACTGCCTTTTCTGTTTCTGCTTTTGTTTTCTTCATAAACCTTTCCCCCCAGCCAGCGTCCGAGGGCGCGCTAGTTTGGGCTCCGGCAAGGCGCAGGTGGTTTTCATGAGCGAGGACAGTATTTTTAGATACGGCCCGCGAAATGAAAATCGCCTGCAACGTAGCCGGTGTTCAAACTAGCGCGCCCTTCATTCCCGGCCTTCATTGGAAGGCACGGATGATATGGCTCGCGAGAGCATCCTGCACAGGTGCGGCGCTTTGTCCCTTGTCGCCTTGGGGGCGGGCAGGCACCTTGCGGTGCAATGTGACATTGGCGACAGGCAGGCGAGGGAAGCCGTCCGAACGGTCCAGAATGGTCACTCCTTCGCCCAAAGTGGAGCGGCCTATGGGGGCCACGGCCAGCCCTTGCCGCACCGCACCCAATATTCCGCCGACGCTGGGGGTGATGTAGGCAATGCGGTAGCTCCGGCCGATGCGCTCCAAGGCCTGTATGGCCCAGCGGCGGAACAGGCAGCCGTGGTGAAATACGGCCAGGGGAAGCGGGTCGCGCTTGTGTGCGTCGTGGTGCTGTGACGTCACCCAGACCGCAGCCTCCTGATAAATTATTTCCCCGTCCTGGCTGGTGCCGTTCTCGCTGTTGTATTCCGGCAGGTTGCATACGGCCAGGTCCAGCTCGCCCCGGCGCAGTTGCACAATAAGTTGGTCGCTGGGAGCGCTGACCATGTGCACGCACACCCTGGGATGGGTGGCGGCAAAGTCGGCCAGTACCTTGGGCAGCATGCTGCTGGCGTAGTCTTCCGGAATGCCCAGCGACACGTTCCCCTGCATTTCCGGGCTGGAAAGAACAGACAGCGCCTCCTGCTCCAGGCGGGCCATTTTTCGGGCATAGGGCAGCAGCAGACTGCCCTTTGCACTCAGGGATACGCCGCGTCCCTCGCGGATAAACAGCGCCTGCCCCACTTCGCTTTCCAATCGTTTGATCTGCAAACTCACTGCCGACTGGGTGCGTCCCACGCGCTCGCCAGCATGGGTGAAGCTGAGCGTTTCCGCCACTGCAATAAAGGTCTGCATCAGTTCCAAAGGCAATCGCACAGGATGGCTCCAATGAATAAGTATTTCTCATGGATTGAATAAAAACTATTCGTTTGTCAAATATATATTCTCTTTCTACCCTGCTTGCATTGGTTCTCTCATCTTTAACCTCGCAACCAAAGGATAGAACAATGGAAAACCAAACCGAATTGCGCCAGACCACCATTGATAGTTTTGCAGTTATCAAGGCCAGCTCCCCGGAATTCAAGGAGCATTACGAAGGCATCAATGCGGAAATCTTCAAGGACGGGTTTCTGACAGGCAAGGCCAAACGCCTTATGGCCCTGGCCGTGGGCATCAGCCATGGCTGCCGGGGGTGCATGCTCTTCCAGACCCTGGCCGCATTGGAGCATGGCGCCAGTGTGGACGAGATTCTGGAAACCTGCACTCTGGCAACCGTTATGGCAGGGAATATGGGTGGGGCGAATGCTTCACGCGTTGTCACGTATCTGCGCGAGCAGGGACTGGTAGACTAGCAGGCGGCTGAAAAAGGCCCGTCTGCTTCGTTGCTGCGGAAAATTAAAGTCGCTCGTGTACAAGAAGAGTACACGTCGCGATTGAATTTTCCTGGCGCCTCGCATCCAGACCTTTTTGAGCCGCCTGGAAGATTCCCGCCTCTTTTTTAATCTTCTTTTCTTCTTAAATTTATCGGTTCCCAGCCATCGTTTAAGGCCGTTCGAGTTTTGGTCCTGGCAAGGCACAACTATTTTTCGTGAGCGAGGACAGTATTTTAGATACGGCCCGCGAAACGAAAACTCGTTGTAACGCCGCCAGGACCTAAAATCGGACGGCCTTCATTCTCCGCTATTTACTTTGTGGGCATACCATGGGAGGAAATGACCATATTCACCCGGTTTACCGGGAATGGGAGTACAATACATGCAACACATTGCCGTTATCGGAGGCGGGCTGGCCGGATGCGAATGCGCCTGGCAGCTTGCCCGACACAATACACGGGTCACGCTGTTCGAGATGCGTCCCGAGCGTACCACCCCGGCCCACGAAACCGACCTGCTGGCCGAGCTGGTCTGTTCCAATTCCTTCCGCTCCAGCGAGGAGCTGACAGCCATTGGCCTGTTGAAGGAAGAAATGGCCTCCCTGGACAGCCTCATCATGCAGGCGGCGCGCGCTACTGCGATTCCGGCGGGCAAGGCCCTGGCCGTGGACCGCACCGAATTTGCCCGCTTTGTCACCAATGTTTTGGAAGAGCATGAAAACATCACCCTGATTCGCGAGGAAATCACCAGCCTGGAAGATCCGCGCCTGATGGATGTGGACAAGATTGTGTTGGCAGCCGGGCCGCTGGCAAGCGAGGCGCTTTCCGATGACCTGAAAAAGCGGATCGGCGACGGCAAGAATGGTGCTGGACTTTATTTTTACGACGCCATTGCCCCCATTGTGGACGCGGCCAGCGTGGACATGGACAAGGCGTTCTGGGGCTCGCGCTACCTGCCCGAAGATACGGACTACCTGAACTGCCCGCTGACCGAGCAGGAGTACAAGACCTTTGTGCAGGCCCTGGTGGACGGGGAAAAAGTCATACCGCGCGAATTTGAAAAGGAAATCCACTTTGAGGGCTGCATGCCTGTGGAAGTCATGGCCGAGCGCGGCGAGATGACCCTGGCCTTCGGACCGCTCAAGCCGGTTGGTCTGGTTGATCCCAAAACCGGGGAGCAGCCGTATGCCGTGCTGCAGCTGCGGGCCGAGAACAAGGACAAGACCGCTTTCAACATGGTCGGGTTCCAGACCAAGCTGACCTACCCGGAACAGAAGCGCATCTTCCGGATGATTCCCGGGCTGGAAGGCGCGGAATTTCTGCGGCTGGGGTCCATCCACCGCAATACCTATGTGAATGCGCCCGAAGTGCTGAACCCGGATCTTTCCCTGAAATCGGTTCCCAAGGTGCACCTGGCCGGGCAAATCACCGGTGTGGAAGGCTATTTGGAATCCGCGGCCTGCGGCATGTGGCTTGGCCTGCACCTGGGTGCGGGCGTGGGACACGCGCCCGAAACCACGGCACTTGGCGCGCTCATGGCCCATTTGCGCCGCCCGGTAAAGAAATTCCAGCCCAGCAATGCCAACTTCGGCCTCATGCCCGCGCTGAACCGGCGCGCTCCCAAGAAGATGCGCAAGGAACTCTATGCCGCCCGTACCCGCGAGGACTGGGCAGCCTGGCGCGGCGACCAGAACCTGTAGGACGTACATAAACAGTTGTTTGCAAGGCCATGGCGGAGGATTTCGCCGTGGCCTTTTTACATGCAGCCTATGCGGTTCGTGATATGCCAAACATATAATATGCGCCCGTACCCGGTATCTTCTATGGATGATTCAAGGTATGGTAGTCCAGTACACGTATGCACTGGAGATGCCTGATGTTTCGCCGCACGCCCGTGGTCAGATCGGAATACAGGGGACGCAGCCGGTCCCGCGAAGATTCCCCTGGTCTGTTGCGAAAGCCGGCCCGGGGGGCAGGCCAAAACCATCCCCAGCAGCCCATGAACGAGCCTGATAATCCGACGACTCCTCAGCCCCAAAACAAATCCATGGGCCATTCTTCCGGCGAGGTGTGGATCGACCTGCCCATTTCACCCCACGGCGAGGAGTGCGGGGCGCGGTCTTACAGGAACGGTGGCGACGAGGATGGCGGGTGCGGCGGTATGCAGTCCGTCAATTTGCCCATGGGGCTGCCCATGGAGTTGGCCAACGAGTGGTCGCTGGTATTGCAGTCCAGAGGGCTGGACCATTACATAGGGCGCACTCCCAAAGGGTGGACCGTGGCCGTGCCGCAGGCCGATCTGGACCGGGCCCTTGCTGAAATTTCCGCGTACGAGCGGGAGAACCGTCCACGCCGCCGGGCCGAGCTGCGGCGCGAATTTGCAGGCAGTGCGCGGGCAACCCTGCTGGTGCTGGCTTTGCTGTTTCTGTTCCACTCCCTGACCGGGGCGGTTCTGCCGTCCCTGGGGCTGTATCCGCACATCTGGATGAACCAGGGCATTGCGGACTCCCAGGCCATTTTGCACGGCGAGTGGTGGCGGGCGGTCACCGCCCTGACCCTGCACGGGGATATGGCGCACATTGCGGGCAACATCCTCATAGGCGGGGTGTTCATCGTGTTTGTCTGCCGCGAGACGGGCAGCGGCCTGGGCTGGGCATTGGTCATCCTGTGCGGTGTGCTCGGCAATCTTGTGAACGCCTGGGCACACGGACCGGGACACCATTCCATAGGCTTTTCAACTTCGGTTTTCGGAGCCGCCGGAATGCTTGGTGCCATGCGCGCGGTATTAGGACCAGGAATGCATGGCCGGGCGCGCTGGGTTCCGGTGGGCGCGGCAGTGGGGCTGCTTGCCTTGCTGGGGCTGGGCGGAAAGAACACGGATATCGGCGCGCATGTGTTTGGTTTCGGGCTGGGGTTGTTGTTCGGCCTTGTTGCGGGGTGGCTGCTGCGGCGCGGCACGCCGGGGAGAGCGGTCCAGACGGTTCTGGGCGTGAGCACGGCCCTGCTGGTGGTGGGGGCCTGGGCAAAGGCCTTGGGGATAATATAGTGTGATGCCCACCATGTTATGGGCCGCGCAGGCTGCGTCCTTTGTAATACAGCGAATGGAACGGACGCGAAACAAGGCCCGGGAAGATTCCTGCAAAAGGCGGGGGGTTGCTTCAAATGATTTGCTGACTTATTCACAGGGAGTTTGCAGCAATTATTTGCCCTGCATGAAAGCCGCGACCTGATTATAATATTTCATTCCTGTGCGCCGGTACCGTTCTTCCAATCCATTAAGAATGCGGCAACAGCAGCGAAGAACATCATGGAAAACGCGCTCCGCGACGAATGTCTCGTGGAGGCCATATTTTCCGGCCTGCCGGTGCGCAACACTCTAAGAGGTATATCTCATTTATGACAGACCAAGAAATTTCAACCACTGATTCGGGCCGGGACGTTTCGTCCGACGCGTCCGACATGCCGGAAAAGGAACTGCTTCCCGAGGCGGTTTTTTCCGAACTTCCCGAAAGCATACGCGAGGCCTCGGTTCGCGCCGGGTGGAACGACCTCATGCCCGTGCAGGCCAAGGCCATGCCGTATCTTTTGGAAGGGAAGGACCTCATGGTCCAGTCCCGTACAGGCAGCGGCAAAACCGGTGCCTTTCTTTTGCCTGCCCTGTACCGCATAGACCCGGATGATCCGGTCTGCCAGGTGCTCATTCTGGTTCCCACGCGCGAGCTGGCCAAGCAGGTGGCCCACGAAGCCCGCGTGCTGTCCAAAGACACGGGCATTCACGTTGTGGAGGTATACGGCGGCGTAGGCTACAAGCAGCAGACCGATGCCTTCCGCGAAGGCGCGCATCTGGTTGTGGGCACTCCGGGCCGTATTCTGGACCATCTTATGAACATCAACCTGCGCCTGGACGGTCTGCACACGCTTATTTTTGACGAGGCCGACCGCATGCTTTCCATCGGGTTTTACCCGGACATGAAGCAGATCCAGCGCTATATGCCCGATTACAAGCCCGCCACGTTCATGTTTTCCGCCACCTATCCGCCCAGTGTAAAGCGGCTTGGCGGCGAGTTCATGCACGACCATGAATTTCTCAGCCTTTCCAGCGACATGGTCTACGTGGCCAGCACGCACCACACCTATGTGAACGTGCCGCGCATGGAAAAGGACCGCGCCCTTATCCGGCTTATTGAAATGGACAATCCAGAGTCGGCCATCATTTTCTGTAATACCAAGGCCACGGTGGAGTATCTGGCAACCGTGCTCCAAAACTTCGGCTACGATGCCGAGGCCATTACCGCGGACCTGCGCCAGAACAAGCGCGAGCAGATTTTGGGCCGCAGCCGCGAAGGCAAGCTGCGCCTGCTGGTGGCAACGGATTTGGCCGCGCGCGGTATCGACATCCCCAACCTGTCGCACGTGTATATTTACGAACCGCCGGACGACCATGAAATCTACATCCACAGGGCAGGCCGTACAGGCCGCGCAGGTGCGGCAGGCAATGCCACCTCCCTGGTGGACACCATGGAAAAGGTCACGCTGGACCGCATTGCCCAACAGTACAGCATCAACATCGAAGAGTGCGCCCTGCCCACGGACGAAGATGTGGAAAAGGTTGTTTCCGAACGCCTTATCGCGCTTATCGAATCCAAGATGCGTAGTGTGACGGGCCTGCGTTCCGAGCGCATGCTCCGCTTTGTGAAACTTGCCCACGAGCTGAGCCAGACCGAAGACGAGATGCACCTGCTGACCATGCTTTTGGACGAATACTACCAGCAGTCCCTGCACGCGGCTCCGCCCGCCCCGCCCCTGGAAGATTCCCGTCCCGCCCCGTACAAGTCGGGCGGCAAAGGACGCGGAGACGGCGGCCGCAAGCCCAGACAGTCGTCGGGGCCCAAAGGCGGACCCAAGTCGTCCGGACCCAAGCCTGGGCCGAAAGGCGGCCCGAAGTCGTCTGGGCAGAATTCGGGGCAGTCGGACGGTGATGCGCAGAGGAAGAGGCGGAGGCGGCGCAAGCCTTCTGGGGAGTAGGGCTTTTGGGGGGTAGGGCTGCCCATAATAGGCAGCTAACTTCGTTGCTGCGGAAAATGAAGATCGTTCATGTGCGGAAGAGCACACTTCACGACTTCATTTTCCTAGCGCCTTGCTTTCTACCTGTTCTGAACAGCCCGCGAAGTAGGTTGGCCGTCCAGAACGCCACGCTAGCTTCGTTGCCGCGGAATATTTAAGCCACTCGTGTACGAAAAGAGTACACTTCGCGTTTAAATATCCCTTGCGCCTTGCTTTCGTACCGTTCTGAACAGCCCGCGCTATGGGGGGGAATGTTTATAACGGCACGCTAGCGGCGTTGCTTTCGTACCGTTCTCAACATCCCACGCTATTGGGCTGATACTTAAACAAACAAAAAGGCCGAAGAACTTATTACAGTTCTTCGGCCTTAAATATTGCGGGGTCCGGGGCCATCATGGCCCCGGTATAACTTTCTTCTCTATGTTCTTCTCTTTCTCTTCCCTTCTTCTCCCTCTCTTCCTACCCCTCTTTGCTTGTCCTCTCCACTTGTGCGGGCTGTCCGCCAAGGGCCTGGTATAAGGTCACGAAATTGACCAGTCGGTTATAGAGGTTTTCGGTCAGCGAGGCTTCGGCTGCGCGGCGGGAGTTCTGGGCCTGGAGCCAGTCTTTGAGTGTGCCGTATCCGGCTTTGTAGCGCACCTCGTAGATGTGTTCGACCTTGCGGGCGGCGGTGAGGTTTTCCTGGAGCATGTGGCTTTGGCGCTGCAGGACGGTGCGGTTGGACAGGGCGTTTTCAACATCCTTCATGGCCACGTACAGGGACTGGCGGAAGTTGATGACGGCCTCGTCGTAATCGGCCTTGGAGACGTCCTCGCGCAGGGTGAGGGTGTTCCAGTTGAGAAATGGCAGGGCGAGGTTGGTTGCCAGGGTACCGATGGGGTTTTCCAGCACGTCGGCAAGTTCGGTGCTGGAACCGCCCAGGCTGCCGGTGAGCGCCAGCGTGGGGTAGAAGTTTGCCCTGGCAACGTCGGTTTGGGCCAGAAGTTCGCGCAGTCGCAGTTCGGCGGCGCGCAGGTCTGGCCTGCGGCCCAGGAGCTGGGCGGGCAGCCCTGCGGGGATGGTCGGCATGGTGGCTACCTGGAGCACGTGCGGATCGGCCATAACTTCTCCGGGCGGCATGTCGAAAAGAACGGCCAGGGAATTGATGGCTTCCTGGCGGCTTTGCACAAGGGGCTGGCGCGATACTTTGAGCCCGGCCAGGGTCTTGAGCGCCTCGTTCACTTCCAGGTCCGTGGCGACCCCGTATTTTTCCTGGGACTTGACCAGTTGCAGGGTTTCCTCGGCGGATTTGATGTTCGCGGCGCTGAGGCTCAGGCGCACGTTGTAATAGGCTATCTGCCAGTACAGCTGCATGGTGGTGCCCACCAGGGAGAGGGCCGTGCTTTGGCGGTCCTGGTCCGTGGCTATGGCTTCCCATTTCTTGGCGTCGTAGGCGCTGGAGAGCTTGCCCCACAGGTCCACTTCGTAGCTTACCTGGAGGTTGGCGGAGTAGGAGTTGGTCCAGTCCGTATCGTGCGTGACTTCCTTGCTGTTGTTGCTTGTTCCCGTGGCGGAAAGGCCGGGGATGAGGTCGCGTTGGGCGATTCCGGCTTCCAATTGGGCCTTGCGCACGCGAATTGTAGCGGCGGCCAGGTCGTTGTTGCGGGCCAGGGCAAGCTCCACAAGGCTTTCCAGCTTGGAGTCGCCAAAAGAGGTGGGCCACTGGGCCGCATCGCCGACCAGGGAGTTTACAGCACCAGAAGTATTACCGGTCGCGTTCCAGCTGGCGGGGATGGTCAGGTCGGGCCTTTTGTAGTCCGTATGCAGTGCCGGGCCGCAGCCAGCCAAAAGCAGGGCGGCTGTAACGGCTATGATGATTTGCAGTTTTCGCATGGGGTGTATTCCTGTTTGCTATTCGCGGACCAGCGCGTCCACCGGGTCCAGGTAAGCGGCGTTGCGCGCCGGAAGATACCCGAAAACAATTCCGATGAGCGTGGAGCAGATAAAGGCGATGACCATGGAACTGGTGGAGTAGACCATGGTGAATTCGCTCCCTGCCTGGGCAATGAGCAGGCCGAGGCCGAGAGCCAGGCCTATGCCCAGCACGCCGCCCATCAGGCAGACCAGCACGGCCTCTATGAGGAATTGGCTCATGATGTCGCGGCGTCTGGCGCCCACGGCCATGCGCACGCCTATTTCCTTGGTCCGCTCGGTAACCGACACCAGCATGATGTTCATAACGCCTATGCCGCCCACCACCAGCGAGATGACGGCAATGGCCGAGATGAGCAGGGTCATGGTTTTGGTGGTGCTTTCCACGGTCTGGCGGATGGTGTCCGTGTTCATGAGAAAGAAGTCCTGCCGCTTGTGGCGCAGGGTAAGGACTTTTTTAATGCTTTGTTCGGCAGCCTGCATGGGGGCGTTGTCCGCCACGCGCACGGTGAGGCGATTCAGGTAGGACTGGCCCAGCATGCGGTACATGGCCGTGGTGTAGGGTACCCAGATGTTCAGGGCGTCGGGGTTGCCGAAAAAGGTTTTCTTGGGCGCGGTAACGCCGATGATGCGGCAGGGAACCTTGCCCAGGATGACGACCTTGCCGATGGGGTTTTCTGTTTCCTCGAAAAGGCGCTTGCGGGTGTTCTGGTCTATGACCGCCACCAGGGCGAGGCTGCGCACCATGTCGCGGTTGAAGGCGCGGCCCTGGCCCAGCTTGTAGCCGTAAACCCGGAAGAAATCGTCGCCCACGCCGTTGACCGTGGCTGTAACGTCCACGTTGCGGTAGAGCAGGTCCACGGAGGTGGAAACCTTGGGCGTGACGCTGTCCACATAGGGCTGGCGTGCCAGGGCGTCGGCGTCCGCGGCCATCAGGGTGTGGATTTTGCCGGAGTGGCGGTCGCCAAAGCCCTTGCCCGGAAAGACGTCGATGACGTTGGTGCCGATGGCGCTGATGTCCTTGAGGACCTGTTGTTGCGATCCCTGACCAAGGGCGACCACGGAGACAACCGAGGCAATGCCGATGATGATGCCCAGCATGGTCAGAAAGGTGCGCAGCTTGTGCGCTCTCATGGCGGAAAGGGCCATGCGCAGCAGTTCGAAGGGACCGTCCAGCCAGCTCATGACGCCCTTGTGGTCGGGCAGCGTGGAGGCTGTGGAGGCGGTGGAGACGGCAGGAACGGCCTCGGGATTGGGATTTTCGTGGTCGGAAATGATTTCGCCGTCGCGGATTTCTATGATGCGCCGGGCATAGGCGGCCACTTCCATGTCATGGGTGACCACGATGATGGTATGGCCTTCGGCGTTCAGCTCGGTAAGGAGCTTCATGGTTTCGTGCCCGCTGGCAGTGTCCAGCGCGCCGGTGGGTTCGTCGGCAAGGATGACCTGCCCGCCGTTCATGAGGGCGCGGGAAATGCTGACGCGCTGCTGCTGCCCGCCGGAAAGCTGGCCAGGGCGGTAGTTTATGCGGTCGGCCAGGCCCAATCGGCTCAGAAGCTCGGCAGCCCGCTTGCGGCGCGCGCTTTGGTCCATGCCCGCGTAAATGGCAGGCATTTCCACATTGCCCAGGGCCGTAAGCGACGAAAGCAGATGGTAGCGCTGAAAAATGAAGCCGAAGTGCTCGCGGCGCAGCCGGGCCAGTTCGTCGGCTTCCAGCTCGCTCATGTCTTTTCCGGAAATGCGGTAGGTGCCGCTGGTGGGGTGGTCCAGGCAGCCCAGAATATTCATGAGCGTGGACTTGCCAGACCCTGAAGCGCCGACAATGGCGACCATTTCTCCGGCTTCTATTTCCAGGCTTATGTCCTTGAGCACCGATACGGTGGTCTCGCCGGAAGGGTATTCCTTCCCGAGGGTGCGAAGTTGCAGCAGGGCCATGGCTACAACCTCATGGGGCCGCGGCGGCGCAATACCGACGTGGGATCGGCCTCGCCCAGAATGACCTCGTCTCCCTGGTTGATTCCGTCGAGTATCTGGACGTTGACATTGTCGCTCAGCCCGGTGTGCACCGTGCGTTTTTCCGGTTTGCCTGCCGCGTTCAGCACGCGCAGGGTATACTCTCCCGGAGCCTGCTTTTTGCCCAGGGCGATGGCCGGAACAACCAGGGCGTTTTTGGCTTCGGCTAGGGTTATGACCACTTCGGCGGTCATGGAAATGCGCAGCTTGTGGTCCGGGTTGGGCACGTCCAGCAGGGCGTTGTAATAGATGGCCTTGTCCGTGCTGGAGGTGGCCGAGGTGGTGGTTTCTGTGGCGATGGAATCGGGCGCGGGTTCGATGCTGCGCAGGGTGGCCGCGTATTCGTTGTCCGGCTCGCCCAAAATGGTGAAGCTGGCCTTCTGCCCCGGATGCACGTTGACCACGTCGGCTTCGGAAATTTCCGCCTTCACGGTCATGGTGTCCAGCTGGGCCAGTTTGACGATGGTCGGGGCCTGCTGGGCCGCGTTTACGGTCTGGCCTTCCTTGGTCACCACGGCCACGATAACCCCGTCCATGGGCGCGACAATGGATGTGTAGCCCAGGTCTATCCTGGCCGTGTCCACCTCTATGCCCGCGGAAACAATCCGGGCGTCCAAGGCGGCGATGTCGGCCTTGGTCTGGGCAAGGGTGGACTGGGCGTTCTCATAGTCCTGCCGGGAAGTGGCTTTGGCATGCAACATGCCTTCCTGCCGGGCAAATTCGGATTCGGCCTGGCGGAGCACGGCGAGCTTGGCGGCCCGTTGCGATTTGACGTTGTCCAGCTGTGCCTGGGCCGTGCGCAGCGCGTTGCGCTGGGGTTGGGAATCTATCTCCGCGATAAGGTCGCCCTTTTTCACCTTGTCGCCCAGGTCCACCTTCAGGGACTTCACCTGGCCGGAAACCTGCGCGCCCACGCTGACCTGCTGGAAAGCTTCCAGGGTGCCGGTTGCCAGGACGGTTTCGCGTATATCGCCGGTGTCCGCCTTGGCCGTAAGATAGCTCACCGGCTGCGGCGCGGGAAAGAAAATCAGTTTTGCTCCAACGCCCAGACCGGCCAGGACCACGGTAACGAGCGCGAGTTTGAGAAACCTGTTCATATATTGCTCCTGTGATCTTATCTGTGTGGGAGGGGAACGTACGGTCTTGGCCGATTGTTCCGCGTACAGCCTTGTGTCGGGCCCGTTCAATTGGTGTCATCATAAATGGAGCTGTACACGCGACACCCGACATGGTGCGCGATCCCCTGCAAAATAGATATGTGTATTTCGCAGCCATCACACTGGATATAAGCCTTTTTGGCATGGATGGGAGTTAAGGCTTTGCCAGAAAAGTGTAAAGTGTATGTAAAAAGCGGGCGCAGGGGTTAGCGCTTCGCTGCAAGATGTGTCAAAGGATGGGTATGAAGGCCACACGTATTCTTATAGTCGATGACGACGTGGATCTCGCAAACCTGCTGACCGAATATCTTGAGGCCGAAGGTTTCGAGACCGATGCCGTGCACAATGGCAGAGAGGGAACCACTGCCGCACTTTCCGGAAAGTACGATCTGATCATACTGGACGTCATGCTGCCCGACCGGGGCGGCGTGGAGGTGCTGCAGCAGATTCGTCAGACCAGCCGGGTGCCGGTGATCATGCTTACGGCCAAGGGCGACCATGTGGACCGCGTGGTCGGCTTGGAAATGGGCGCGGACGATTATGTGCCCAAGCCCTGCTACCCCCGGGAGCTGGTGGCCCGTTTGCGCGCGGTGCTGCGGCGCTCCGGCGGTGAAGGGAGCGAAGATGCACAGCCCGAGGATGTCTTCCGACTGGGCCGGTTATGCATGCATGTGCCCCAGCGCACTGTGGACTGGGACGGGGAGCCGGTGGAGCTGACCACCACGGAATTCAATTTTCTGCACATGCTGCTGCGTGCCGACGACAGGGTGGTGACCAAGGAAGAGCTTTCCGAGCGCGTTCTGGGCCGCGTGCGCGAACCGTACGACCGCAGTGTGGACGTGCACATGAGCCATCTGCGCCGCAAGCTGGCCGATGCGGCCGGAAGTGCGGACGATGTCGTGGCCATCGAGACCGTGCGTGGCATCGGCTACAAGGTGCTGCGCTGATGCGTCTTCGCCTCCGTCTGTTCTGGAAAATTCTTTTCGGCTTCTGGTTCACCTTTATCTGCATTGTGGAAGGGGTCTGGGTGGTTTTCACCCTGTACAACATTCCCCGCTTTCGGACGGAAATCCGCAGCTACGCGCACAACCTTTCCGAGACGCGTCTTGCCTCGGCGGAAACAGCCCTTCGCCTGGGCGGGGAAGACGGGTTGCGTGCTTTGCTCGCCTCCTGGCCCGAGGAAGAGAGGGTACGCCTCACCTTTGCGCCTGTTGGTGCGGACGAAGGGGAAAATTGGCTGGGGCCCAATGTGTCGGTGCTCGCGTCCATGAAAGTACCGGGGAAAGTACCTGGGAAAGTACCTGGGAACGTACCGGGGTATATTGCGCGTATTGTGAAGGAGGAGGGAAAGCCCGAAAGGCGCATCATTTCCCGCAAAGTACCCCTTGCCGACGGCACCATCGTCCGCATTATCTACGACAGGACGGACATGCTGCCCAGGCCGCCCAAACACGGGCCGCTCCATATTCCCGTAGAAATGGTCGTATTCGGCGTGGTCGGCGGGCTGCTTTTCAGCGCCCTGCTGGCCTGGCACCTTTCCAGGCCCATCTGGCGGCTGCGCAAAGGCTTTACCCAGCTGGCGGGGGGCAATCTGGACGTTCGTCTCAAGGGGCTGATGGGCCGCCGCCGCGATGAAATAGCCGATCTGGCCCGGGACTTCGACAGCATGGCCGAACGGTTGCAGATCCTTGTCGAGTCGCGCGAACAGATGCTCTACGATGTTTCGCATGAACTGCGCTCCCCCCTGGCCCGGCAGCACATTGCCATTGGCTTGGCCCGGCAGAATCCCCGGCGTACGGAAGCTCTGCTCGACCGCATAGAGCGCGAGTCCTCGCGCATGGACGAGCTGGTGGGCGAACTGCTCACCCTGTCGCGCGTGGAGGCAGAGGAAAGCGTGTTGGAAGAATATTTTGATCTGCAGGGGCTGGCCCGCGTGGTTGTGGACAACACCCGTTTCGAGGCCGAGAAGGACGGCGTTTCCATACAGATGCACCATGTACCGGAAGACGAGCTTGCCGAGATTTCCACCGTGCGTGGCGATGCCGAACTGGTGCGCCGTGCCCTGGAAAACGTGCTGCGCAACGCCGTGCGCCACAGCCCGCCCGGCTCCTCCGTGGTGGTGAGCGTAAAGGTAGATGCTGCCATGAACAGCTGTGCCATAACAGTGGAGGACAGCGGCCCCGGCGTTCCAGAGGAATCGCTCAAGCGGATTTTCGAGCCGTTTGTGCGGCTGCGCACCGCAGAAGGCGGAAAACCCGCCGTTAAGGTGAACAAGAAGGGGACTAGTCAGGGGGCCGGGCTGGGGCTTGCCATTGCCAGCCGCGCCATTGCCGCACACAAGGGCAAGATTTATGCGGCCAACCGGAGTGAGGGGGGTGGGTTGTCTATAACAATGGTTCTTCCATTGGAGGGTGGCTGAAAAAGGCGCGATAACGGCGTTGCTGCGGAATATTTAAGCCGCTCGTGTACGAGAAGAGTACACTTCGCGTTTAAATATCCCTCGCGCCTGGTTCTCGCACTTTTTTGAGCCACCCGCGGTGGGGGAGAAGGGGCGGCTGAAAAAGGCGCGCTAGCTTCGTTGTTTCATCTTTCCCAGAACCCTCGTGTATAAAAGAATACACTTCGGAACCTGTGAAAGACTCACGCCTTGCTATCGTACCTTTTTGAGCCACCCCAGAAATTGGGATGGGGAAGGTAAAAAGCAGGGTTGGTTGGAAGCACTGGCTCAACAGCATTTTTGCCAAGCAATTTTTCTCGGCGCAAAGTTTGGCAGCGCGGAGTTCGTCATCGAAAAAAGCCCGGTGTAAGGCCGGGCTTTTTTCGTGTTCTTTGGGGCGCAGTGTTTCACTCGTTACGGTCATCGCGACCTGTAATATTCAAATGCGGGCGGCAGTTAAGCGCATTTGCGGAACTGTTGCAAAGCGTGCGTAGCCGCTGCCTGCCGCGAAAGTGACGTTTTTATGCTTGCAAGCGATAATTTAGTGTGCTTATACTAAGAATTCCGGCCTAGCGCCTGGAGTATTTCATTTCATAAAAGTAATCTACAGGAGGGCTGCCATGAACAAGCCCGAAACAAAGTCCCAGTTTGATGTCGTCATTGTCGGAGCAGGGCCCGCGGGTCTTTTTTCCGCCTTTTATCTGGCCGAGCACACCGATCTCGACATCCTGCTCATTGACAAGGGCAGAGCCTCGCTCAAGCGCAAATGCCCCATCAGCCTGGAAAAGGAAGAATGCATCAAGTGCAAACCCTGCAATATTCTTGCGGGCGTGGGCGGTGCAGGTCTCTTTTCCGACGGCAAGCTCAACTTCATCCACATCTTGGGCAAAACCGACCTCACCCAGTTCATGTCTGCCTCCGCAGCCATGGAACTCATCGACGAAACCGAAGCCATTTTCAACCGTTTCGGCATGGACGGCCCGGTCTATCCCACGGACTGGGAAACGGCCAAGGAAATCCGCAAGGAAGCCAAAAAAGCGGGCATTCAGCTGCTGCTCATCAAGCAGAAGCATCTGGGCAGCGACAACCTGCCCGGTCACATTGCCGGAATGGCCGACTATCTGGAAGAAAAGGGCGTCACCATCCGCACCTCGGAAGAGGTGGAGGACGTGGTTGTGGAAGACGGCCGCGTGGTTGGCGTGGTCACCACCAAGCGCCAATACGACTGCGGCAAGGTCATCCTGGCCCCCGGACGCGTGGGTGCGGACTGGGTGGGCAAGGTTGCCACCCGCTGCGGCCTCAGCCTGTCCCAGCGCGGCATAGAGGTCGGCGTGCGCGTGGAAGTGCACAACGACATCATGAACGACCTCACCAACGTGATCTACGACCCCACCTTTTTTGTGCAGACCCAAAAGTACGACGACCAGACCCGTACCTTCTGCACCAACCGGGGCGGCTTTGTTACCTTGGAAAACTACCAGGACTTTGTCTGCGTCAACGGCCACGCCTACCGCAACAAGAAGAGCGAAAACACCAACTTCGCCTTTTTGTCCAAGGCCGTGCTTACCGAACCGGTTACGGACAACCAGGCCTATGGCGAATCCATCGGACGTCTGGCAACCCTTACCGGCGGAGGCAAGCCCCTTTTGCAGCGCTATGGCGACCTCAAGCGCGGTCGCCGCTCCACCTGGAGCCGCATCCGCAAGGGCTATGTGGAGCCGACCCTGACCAACGTGGTCTGCGGCGACATTGCCATGGCCCTGCCCGAACGCATCCTGACCAACCTTGTGGAAGGGCTGGAAAAGCTGGATAACGTCGTGCCCGGCGTGGCAAACGACGAGACCCTGCTTTATGCG
The DNA here is from genome assembly GCF_049723905.1 of Desulfovibrio sp. 7SRBS1. Taxonomy (NCBI): domain Bacteria; kingdom Pseudomonadati; phylum Thermodesulfobacteriota; class Desulfovibrionia; order Desulfovibrionales; family Desulfovibrionaceae; genus Desulfovibrio; species Desulfovibrio sp. 7SRBS1. The sequence goes on from NZ_JBJKFD010000001.1 coordinate 3,082,182, forward strand.
CCGGAGATCAAGTTCTTTGCCACCCAGATTGAAACCGACAACAACCTTGAGACCGCAATCAAAGGGATGTATGTTGCCGGGGATGGCCCCGGTGTGGCCGGGAACATTGTTTCCGCCGCAGCCACGGGCATCATTCCGGCCAAGGCCATTGCCGGAAGCAAAGACTAAATTCGTACAACGGGAGCGCAGGCCATGAAGTACATCATGTTCGAAGACTTTGCAGGCAAACCCCTGCCCATCATCTTTCCGGAACGTATTGAATTTGATGAGTTCCGTGAGCAGATCCCCTACTCTTCGGTGCGCTCCGCCGGTTTTGTAGTGCAGGACCCGCAAGGGCTGCGCTGCTACGGCAAGGCCAAGAACCTCGGGCCGGAGGTGATTACCGCCCACCCGGACGACGCGGCCATCATTGCCGAAAACTTCGAGGAAAAGTAACAGCCGGCAGCGGCCTGGGCCATATGGCTGGCCCGATGAGTGGCCCGGATTTTTCCTCGTCTTTCGCGTTTCTTTAGCGAACGCGGCAAGAACGCCCAACAAAAAAATGCCCCCGATGGAATGCACGTTCCACCGGGGGCTTTTGTATTTCTGCGTCTGTAGAAAATATTGAAAAACGGTTGCCGATATATTGCGTTGGCGGTAAAAAGAAGAATCCCCTCAATTTTCAATGCCAAGAGAGAAAAAGCGTGCCCAACTGGCTTCTGCCTGCCACAGTCACCCTTGTATGCTGGGGCCTGTGGGGCTTTGTTCCCAAAATCACCACCCGTTATATCAGCCCCACCAGCGCCATTGTCTACGAAACCCTGGGATGCGCCATAATGGGCGTTGTCACCCTTGTTTTTCTGGGATTTCGGCCCGATACCGACATCAGAGGTGCCGGGCTGGCCGTTTCAACCGGTATTCTCGGCATGGTTGGTGCGCTTGGTTTTCTCTATGCGGTCAAGCTGGGAAAAGTCTCTGTTGTCGCCATGTTCACGGCGCTTTCCCCGGTGGTGACCGTGCTGCTCGGCGTTCTGCTGCTCAAGGAAGCCCTTACCGTCAAGGAAGTGCTCGGTATGGTCTGCGCACTAACTTCCATTTATTTATTCACCAGCTGAGGTGAACAAACAGCTCCTCCGGAGGACAGACGATGAATACGCCCGCCTTTTCGGAACAAGTGGACCTCTTCACTGCCGCCCTCGGTCTGCCCGAGGAGCCATTGGGCCTGTACTATACGGACAGCAGACCCGCCTTTGGCTTTTCCCCCAGGCCCCAGACCCCGCTCTCGCAACTTCCTAAAGAAAATGACGGCAATCTGAATTGGACATCGTGCCTGCTGGGCAAGCTTCGCCGCGCCCGCAGGGAAAAAGCCCCGGCTTTTTTTGACGAGGAACGCTACGGATGCTCGGGCGGAGCGTTTTTTATGGGGTTCAAGCCGGATTACGAACCCTTTGAACCGGCACTTCTTTCCACTGGAATTCCCGGAAAAATACCCGGCGAACGCTATGTGGATTCCCCGGAAACAGGCGAACGCTTCTACAACGATTTTCAACCGCTGGAAGCCTCCGGCCCGGTGCTGGTGGCCCAAGCCCTCAGCCTGTTTCAGGACGAAGAACGGCCCGAACTCGTCATCATGTTCCCGAACAGAAAAAGTCTTATCGGCCTCAATGCTCTGACCGTTTTTTTAACTGGCGATATGAACGCCGTGAAGATGCCCTTTGGCGTTGGCTGCTGTACAACGGTGTGCTGGCCCAGAAAGCTTCTGGCGCAAGGCAAAACCTGCGCCGTGGTCGGCGGGTACGACATCAATATGATCAAATACCTCAAGGACGGGGAATTGATTTATACCGTGCCCTACGGGTTGTTCCTTCATATGGTGGAGAAGTGGCATTTGGCCGTACCGGGGACGAGGGCTTGGGGGAGGCTGATGGACAAAACCAGCTAGTTTTCAGGCTGCTGAAAAAGGGGCGCTAGCGGCGTTGTTTCATCTTTTCCAGAACCCTCGTGTATAGAAGAATACACTTCGGAACCTGGGAAAGACTCACGCCTTGCTTTCGCACCTTTTTGAGCAGCCTGGAGGAGAAAGAGTTTTTCAGCAGTTGTTGGCTACCCCTGGCCCGCAATATGATTGAGAAACTCAAGGGGATGGTTTTTACGGAATTAAACCGATAAATTTAGACCGCAAGTTCAACCTTTGAGCGTATATTAATTCCCCTCCACCAATGGCCTTCTATTCGCCACGCTTCGTGGCGTAACTGTTGTGCAAACACTTGAAAGGCAGCTTACGAAGCTATGGCGCAAGGACGTTACCTCACCTGGCTTGGTGCAAAGAGGCGGCAATATCGTCTTGATAAATACCTGCGGCCCCTTGAGGCTGGAGGGGGAGGGGAAGGTGCCGGAAACAACCGGGGGGACCTGGCCTTATCAGGTCCCCCCACTGTTTCTGGCAAAGAATCATAAAAAGTGGCTTGGCTGACATACGAAGGGACACCATGTCTCCCTTCATTCCCACATCCTCTTCCCTCTTCAATGCGCGGAAGGCGCATTGTGCTTTGCTTTTTTTATTTTCTGTACAAGCATGCCCCGCCTAAACCAACCCCATAACCACCTCTGTCAATTCATCCGCAAACCCTTCATCCATCCTTCCATGTCCCACCAGCAACCGATACCACATGGCCCCGAAAACAATGTCCGTAAGCATCTCCGGGCTATGAACAGACCCGATTTGTCCACTCTCCATTGCACGCGAAAAAATTGAAAGCAACACTGCCCGCCGCTGGGCAACGAAATTTTCCCGAAACCTCTTCCTGAATGGCTCATCCATCTGCGCCTGCGCCATGAGAAAACGTAAATGGATGCCTCCCCAATCGGTCAGAGCCGTCATGGACTGCCGCAGAAATTCATTGAGCGTGCCCCGGAAGGTTTCGGCATCGGGAACACCAATGTCCGCATCGGCCCTGTTGAGAACCACCTCCAAAACAATATCCGCCACCGAAGGCCACCAACGGTAGATGGTCGGTTTGCCAACCCCGGAGCGGCGGGCAATGGCGGCAATGGTCAACCCGCTTCCGCCCTCTTCATCCAAAAGAGCGCGTGTGGCTTTCAGTACGGCATCCTGCGACTTTTCGCTTCTGGGGCGCCCGATCTGGCGTGTCGTGGAGCGTGTTGTGGGGCGTTCGGCAGAGCTTTTGGGGTTTGTTTGCTGCATTGGCAGTCCTTGGGGTGCGGGTGGAGATTTATGGCTGTCCATTGACAGGTTTTTATAGTTTCGTTACTCATAGTAAAGAAACTAAGGTTTGTAAACCGTAATCAGCCTGCGTGTGGCCTAAATCGTTTCCAGTCTTTGGGGCTAAAAGGGGAATTCAATGCATATCAAGTCTATCAAGCTTGCCTACTTTTCACCGACCGGAACAACCAAAAAGGTTTCCCAGGCAATAGCCTTGGGAATCAAGCCTGACGCCATTGAACCCATCGACATCACCAGCCCGGCAGCACGGGAAGAAACTCTGCATGTGGCTGGGGACGAACTGCTTCTTCTGGCAGTTCCCGTATACATGGGAAGGGTGCCGGAGATTGTTGGCGGCTGGCTGGAAAAACTTCAGGCCCAAGATAGCCCCACGGTGTGCGTTGTGGTCTATGGAAACCGTGCATACGAGGACGCACTTCTTGAACTGAAATATGTGGTTACAAAATGCGGGGGCCGTCCCATTGCCGGAGCCGCATACATTGGCGAGCACTCCTTTTCTACAGCGGAAAATCCCGTGGCGCAGGGACGGCCCGACAAAGACGACTTGGAACACGCCAAGGCATTCGGGCGGAAAATACGCGAAAAACTCCAGTCCGCTGCCACCCTGTCCCAACTCTCGGATGTCGAATTCCCAGGCGTTTTTCCCTACAGGGGAAGCACCACACTTTGGGATGTGGATTTTATAGAAGTAAGCAACGCCTGCACCCAGTGCGGCACCTGCGCACAAGTCTGCCCGGCTGGTGCCATTGCCCCGGACGACAGCACGCAGATTGACCTGAAAAAGTGTATCACCTGCTGCGCCTGCATTAAAAAGTGCCCGGAAAATGCCAGAAGCATGAAGCCTGGGCCGGTGATGGAGGCTTCGAAAAGGCTGAATACTTTGTTTAATGAGAGAAAAGAGCCGTTTGCAGGCTGCTGAAAAAGGGGCGCTAGCGGCGTTGTTTCATCTTTCCCAGAACCCTCGTGTATAGAAGAATACACTTCGGAACCTGGGAAAGACTCACGCCTTGCTTTCGCACCTTTTTGAGCAGCCTGTTAAGAGGAAAAGCTCAGTGGGGTGACTCTCAAGTTCTACTTTTTGTGCGAGCACTAAGGGAAGCTTTTAAGGAACTAAACCTAGAAAGTTAGGCCGCACATACAGCCTACGGACGTGTATAAAACTCCCATCACCAATGGCCTTCTATTTGCCACGCTTCGTGGCATAGGGACTTGGGAAAAGCTGCGAATGCAGCTTGCGAACCTATGGCGCAAGGGTGTTATCTTATCTGGCTTGGTGCAAAGAGGCGGCAATGTCGTCTTGATAAATACCTGCGGCCCCTTAGGGCCGGAAAGGGAGGGGAAGGTTCCGGAAACAAACGGGGAAACCGGGGCCTCTCCGGGTTTCCCCACTGTTTCCGGATAATTCGACGTACCTATGCTTGGAAACTGAACGAAGGGACACCATGTCTCCCAATGTTCACGCATCTTCTTCTCCTCCTCAGGCCCCACGCAATGTCGGGGAAGATCATAACAATTTTTCGTGCATTGAAGAAAAAAGAGGATGTGGGAGTGACGGAAGGCACGGTGTCCCTTCGTTTGTCATCCCAGCTATTTTTTATGATTCTTTGCCAGAAACAGTGGGGGGACCTGATAAGGCCAGGTCCCCCCGGTTGTTTCCGGCACCTTCCCCTCCCCCTCCAGCCTCAAGGGGCCGCAGGTATCTGGGCAGAAGTCTTTGCCGCCCTTTTGCACCAAGTCAGGTGATGTAATACCCTTGCGCCATAGGTTCGCAAGCTGCATTGGCAAATTGGGGGGAGTAGCTATGCCACGAAGCGTGGCAAATAGAAGGCCATTGGTGGTGGAAATTACTTTCTCGCCGGAAAACTGAACGTATGGTCTGAATTTTACGGTTAAATTCCGTAAAAACATTCCCTTATGTTCCCACAATATAATGCGGGTCCAGGGGCATCATGCCCCTGGCGGAGTCCAGAGGCAGCGCCTCTGGCTATACTTATGCTATACAGCCCAATACTCGTTCCATCCGATGCCTATACATATGCCCCTCTACGAGCACCCCCTGCCACTGCCTGATAATCTCCTCGCGCCTGCCAGCCCCCGCCTCAATCCGCTCCAACAACGCCGGAATCTCACCGGGCCGTGAAAAGCAGACCTCCCGCACCAGCTCCTGGGGGAAAATCGATAAGCCCGGCGTGACGTCCGTCAACAACATCCCCCCACTCATCCAGACGTCGAAATGTCGCTGTGTGAGCCCGTGCGGCAATAACAAACTGGTCATGTTCAAGACCCCGCGCGCCTGCCCATAGACGGCTGGCAGCTCGGTATAATAGTCCACTGCCTCGGCCAGCTCTGCCTTACCGAACAAAATATCCAGCCATCCCGCGTCGCCGTGCACCCGCAAGGGGAGCCGCGCGGCCGCCTGTAGCACACAATGCGCCCGCCATGCCTGGGAAGACTGCTCCGCCCCAAACCCCGGCAACCGTGCCGCCTTGCCCGGCCACAACGTTTCCGTGGGCAGATTGTTGAGCCACCAGCCATAGTCGGGCCAGTCGACATCCGCCACGCGCCCCTGTTCCAGCAGGGCCGAGGCCCGCGCGGTCAATTCTTGGGGCAGACGCAAGCCGGAAAAAAATTTGTTCTTGTCCGGAAAGGCCGAACTGCCCACAAAGACGATCTTGTCGTGGCGTGGGGTGGCGGGCAGGGGTTGAGCGGCAAACCCCTCCCACGCGGCCAGGGGCAGGTGATGCACACTACGCGCACCCATGCTGCGCAGCCGGGGGATGAACCAGTCGTCCGTGACAAACAGGGGCACGTCCTTCCAAAAGGGCGACCTGAGCCCGGAGAGCAGATGAAAAGGATTGTCCACACACCACACGGCCACGGGAATGCTTGCGGCGCGCAGCAGATGATACAGCTCCCCGTTGCCGTCCAGACCGTGAAAATTCAGGCTGAAAAAAAGCTCGGGCCGGACATGACGCAACCGCTCCATTGTCTGGGGCGCGGCCTGCTCCCGGTCCAATTCCACTGGGGAAAGCCCCAGCGATGCAAAGGCCGAAGAAATCTCGCGCCGCAGCAGGTCGGTAGGGGCGGTGGGCAGCCAGACCTCGCGCACTTTGGCGGGCGGTCCCTGCGGACAGATGCGGCTTAGGTGCAGACCAGCCAGAATCGGCCCCCAAAACGAGGGGAACAGGGATTGCGCAGGCCGGTAGATGACGACGCGGGCAGGGGAAAGGGAGCGGACGTCCTTGGGGGAAATTTTCGTCGGTGAAATTTTCGTCCAGCCCTGTGGAATGGCCTGGTGCCAGGCTGTGGACATCTGCGAGATAAATTCCGGGCACTCTACATAATATACGCTGCTGCCCGAATTTTTGGGCCCCAGAAGTGCGGACAGTTCCTCCGGCGCAGGGCCGAGGCCCAGCACCAGCGTGACATGGAGCGCGTTTGGGGGGACGTTTGGGAGAGTCTTGGGTTGTGCGCCGGAAACCTCATATTGCCCACCACCCGAGGCCAGGGTCCGGCTCTGTCCCAGCTCGTTGACTATCCGCACACGTTCTGGACGCCCGGAAAAATCCTTTTTTTCTGGCTGATTTTTCACGCAAACATCACATTGGCTTGCGGCCGTGTTTCAAGTATGCTCATCCACCCGGCGGCATTCCGCCGCCAAATCAGGACATACCATGAAACAATATCGCGACCATTATTTCAAGCGGGCCAAACAGGAAAACTATCCTGCCCGGTCTGTATACAAACTCCAGGAAATCAACAAGCGTTTCCACATTTTGCGCAAGGATGACGTTGTGCTCGACCTGGGCGCAACCCCCGGCTCCTGGAGCCTTTTCGCCGCCAAATGCGTTGCCCCGGGCGGGCGCGTGCTGGCGGCCGACATCCAAAGCAACGAGACCAAATTTCCGGACAACGTCACCTTTATGCAGGAAGACGTGTTCGACCGGTCCGCGGAGTTCGAGGCCGAGCTGCAAAGCTGGATGCCCTTTGATGTGGTCATCAGCGATATGGCGCCCAAAACGACGGGAATTAAGTTTACGGACCAGGCACGCTCGGTGGCGCTGTGCGAAGAGGCGCTTGCCGTGGCAATGCACTGTCTGGTAAAGGGCGGCCACTTCGTGGTAAAAATTTTCGAGGGGCCGGATTCCAAAACATATTCCGACGGCCTCCGTAAATTGTTCGACAAAGTCAAATACTTCAAGCCGAAAAGCTCGCGCGACGAGAGCAAGGAAATTTTCATCGTGGCCCTTGGGTTCAAGGGGGCCGACGGACCTGCCGCGCACGGTCAGGACGCCGTATAAGCGCCGCTTTTCGCGAACCTACAGGAGAGTGGATTATGTCAGGACATAGTAAATGGGCAAACATCAAGCGCCGCAAGGGCGCACAGGATGTAAAGCGTGGCAAGGCCTTTACCAAGGCTGCCAAGGAAGTCATGCTGGCTGCAAAACACGGCGGGGACCCGAACTTCAACCCCCGTTTGCGTACGGCCATTGCCGCGGCCAAGGCCGTGAACCTGCCCAAGGATAAAATCGATACCGCCATCAAAAAAGGCACGGGCGAACTGCAGTCCGAGACTTTCGATGAAGTGATGTACGAGGGCTATGGTCCGTCCGGCGTGGCCATTCTGGTGGAAGCCGCCACGGACAACAAGAACCGCACCGTTGCCGACGTGCGCCACATCTTCAGCCGCCGTGGTGGCAACATGGGTGAAAGCGGCAGCGTGGCCTGGATGTTCGACCGCAAGGGCATGTTTGTCTTTTCCAAGGAAAAATACGACGAAGACACCCTGCTGGAAATCGGGCTGGAAGCCGGAGCCGAAGATGTTGCCGAGGAAGATGATTCCCTGGTCGTTACCTGCGCCTTCGAGGACTTCGGTGCGCTGCAGCAGGCTTTTGACGACGCGGAAATGATCTACGAAAGCGCGGAAACCACCATGATTGCCCAGAACAATATTGATCTGGACCTGGAATCCGCACGCAAGCTTTTGGACATGATGGAAGCACTGGAAGACCATGAGGACGTTCAGAACGTCTATGCGAACTTCGACATGTCCGACGAAGTAATGGCGGAACTGTAATACAATGAGCAATGATGCAGCATTACGGGTGCTGGGCATCGACCCCGGCTCCCGCTATACCGGCTACGGCTTCATAACCGAACAGTCCGGAACGCTGCGTCTTGTGGAGGCGGGCGTCATAACCCTTACCTCCAAAAAAGATTTGTACGAGCGGCTGGGACTGCTTTTCAACAAGCTGTCCCTCCTGCTTGATACCTACGCCCCCCACGAAGTGGCTGTGGAAAACGTTTTTGTATCCAAAAACGTCATGTCCGCGCTCAAGCTGGGCCAAGCCAGGGGAGCCGCTCTGGCCGCCTGCGCCGGACGCGGCCTGCCCGTGCATTCCTACGAGCCCACGCTGGTCAAAAAGAGTATCGTGGGCGTGGGGCGGGCCCAGAAATCCCAGGTAGCCTTCATGGTCGGACAACTGCTCAACACCAAGGAACAATGGCGCGAAGACGCAAGCGACGCCCTGGCGGTGGCCGTGTGCCACTGCAACGAACGCCGTATGCGGCGGCTGGCGAGGCTGGCATGATCGCCTACATCACCGGCTCCCTCATCGAGTTCACGGAAGACTCCTGCCTGGTGCTTACCGGCAGCGGAGTGGGCTACGAGCTGCGCCTTACGGCCCCCACGCTCTCGCGCCTGCCGCAAAAGGGCGCGGAAGTCGCCTATTTTGTCCAGCCCGTCATTCGCGAGGACGCCTTCGACCTCTACGGTTTCGATACCTTTGAGGAGCGTTCCCTGTTCCAGGTGCTGACCTCCATTTCCCGGCTGGGGCCGAAAAAAGCCCTGGCCATTCTTTCGCGCTTCCTGCCCGACGAACTGCACCGCGTGGTCTACGACGAAGATCTGGCCGCGCTTTCCAGCGTGTCCGGCATCGGCAAAAAGACCGGACAGCAGATTCTCCTCGAACTCAAGTTCAAGCTGGGTGCCGAGGGCGCCATAAAGGGCCGCATCGTGGCACCGCCCCAGGCGGGCGGCGTATTTTCCGACGCCCTGGCCGGGCTGAAGAACCTGGGCTATTCCGAAGAGGAAGCCGCGCCCGTACTGCGCCGCATTTTGGAGAAGGATTCCGCCATGGACGTTACCGAAGCCCTGCGCAGCGCCCTTAAAACCATGGCCTCGGAACGCTGATGAGCACTTTGCCGCAGGACGACACCATCCGGCCCAAACGCCTGGACGACTTTATCGGCCAGGACGAACTGCGGGCCAACCTTCAGGTCTTTATCCGCGCCGCCTGCGAACGCGGCAAGGCCATGGACCACACCCTGTTCTACGGCAACCCCGGCCTGGGCAAGACCACCCTGGCGCAAATCATGGCCTCGGAGCTGGGCGTCAACATGGTCAGCACTTCCGGCCCGGTGCTGGAACGCTCGGGGGATCTGGCCGCCATCCTCACCAATCTGCAGCGCAACGACATACTTTTCGTGGACGAAATCCACCGCATGCCTGCTTCGGTGGAGGAAGTGCTCTACCCGGCCATGGAAGATTTCAAGCTCGACCTTATTATCGGGCAGGGACCGGGCGCGCGCACCGTGAAGATAGACGTGGAGCCGTTCACCCTGGTGGGCGCCACCACCCGCCTGGGCCTGCTCACCTCGCCGCTGCGCGACCGTTTTGGCGTGATCCAGCGGTTGGAATTCTACGAACCGGCCGATCTGTCCCGCATTGTACTGCGTTCTGCCGCCATTTTGGGCATGGACGTGGACGAGAGCGGCGCGCTGGAAATCGGCAAGCGTTCCAGGGGAACCCCCCGCATTGCCAACCGGCTGCTGCGCCGCGTGCGCGACTTTGCGGAAGTGAAGTCCTGCTGCCTCATCGACGACTGCATGGCCATGGAGGCTCTGAACCGTCTGGACGTGGACCCCATGGGGCTGGACCAGATGGACCGCAAGATCCTCATGACCATCATCGAGCACTACCAGGGCGGCCCTGTGGGCGCGAAGACCCTGGCCGTGGCCTGTTCCGAGGAAGTCCGCACCATTGAGGAAATCTACGAACCCTACCTTATCCAGAACGGATTCATCAAACGCACCCCGCGTGGCCGTGTTGCCACGGCCAAGGCCTACAAACATCTGAAGATACTCGGGTAATATCCGCGAAACTCTCTCGAAGTTTCTGTTGGGGAGTTTTGTTGGAGATTGCGGATGAAAAAACGCGTGCACAAGGCCGTTTCTGGCTGTCTGCACGCGTACTTCTTTGCTTTGCGGAGTAATTTTTTCCGAAAATTCCCGTAGGCTGAAGGGCAAATTTGGTTGCTGATGGCTTGTCTTACGCGGGCGGAGTCGCTTTCTCAGAGCGTCACCCTTTCATAAGAACGCTGCACTACTTGGTCGCCTGATCCTTGTCCGGCTGCCCCTTGGCCGACTGAACCTTGGCCGACATCTTTTCGCTGGTCCGCTCCATCACCACGTTGCCCGGCCCGTCTGGCGAGGCCCAGTGGTCACCGCCTTGGCGCATGCGGGTTACCTTGCCCCATTTGTGATAGGGCGGCGGGGCCAGCACGCAGTCCACAACCCTGTTGCGGCTGGAAAATCCGCCGTGAAAGTTGACGTCGGTTTCCAGGGTGCTGTTGGTGACGGTGTTGTCCGCACTGCTCCACTGGAAGGCAAGGTGACGGATGGCGCGCACCGTGGAATCGCTCAGGGAGCAGCCAAAGGCGCGGGCAAAACGCACGTAGCCGTTGCCGCCTCTGCCTTTGTTCCAGGCCCCTTGTATGAACATGTTGGCGGCTGCGCAGTCCAGGGCGCGGTCAAAGTCCAGAGGGTGGCGTCCGGCATTGATGATCGCCATATCCGAGGCCGTGCAGTCGGCGGCCCATTGAAAACGTATGCCGTCCACTGCGTACTCCGGTGCGGTGTTGGCGTAGTTTTTCGGGAAAGGGGGCACGCGTCCCGGAACTTGCTGTTCCAAGGCGAAATCGCGCAGATGGATGCCGGTGAGCATGTGCGGCGCGCTGACCTGGGTTCCTGCGGGCAGGTCGATATCCAGGGGGCGGGCGATGAAAACGAACCCCCCGGTGGAGTCCACCACATGGTAGAAACGCTGGCGCAGTTGCGGGGTCTTTTTGCGCCAGGCCGTATCGCCAATGGAGTCGAGAAATTCCGGGGTGTTGGGCGCGGACAGCCAGATGAAACGGGCGTCCTTGGGCCAGCTTGGAATGTGCAGCACGCGCCTTCCGGCCCGCACCGGCGAGGCCAGGGGAGGCAGCAGAGGGCCGCGTCCGCCGCGGATGTAGAGCAGCGCGTTTTCTTTGGTGTTTGGGGCGGCCTTGGCCGTGGAAACAAGAAATGTCTTTTCCCGGCCCGCGCCCTGCAGGGTGACGTTGGAACGGGTTATCCGGAGCGGGGTGTCCAGCCTGTAGAGGCCGTCCGGCAGGATGATGCGCAGAGGCTCGGTGGCGTTTGCCTGGGCCAGAATGGTTTGCAGCCGGGGGCTGATGTCCTGCCCGGGGGTGATGTCGTTAAGAGAGATGGTGTTGTCCGCAGGCGCGGCCATAACCTGGGGGACCAGCGTTTCTGTGCGCCCAAAGCCGTGCAGATCGACAGGCAACGCTCCGCTGGCCAGGCTGAACAGCAGCAGGAAAAAGGCGATGTTGAGCGACATGAAAACCCGCGCCGCACCATGCCATCCGCCCTGGGCCTTCACCTCGTGGGTGGTTCCGCCCTTGTTCCAGCGTTGCCGGGCCAGATTGTGCAGGCAGCGTATCTTGACGAGGCTTCCCATCCATTGGTTGTAAAGCATCAGCGGAAGCTGGGCGATGTTGAAGTCCGAGCCTTCCAGCACGTAGAACCACAGCATGATGAGCCGTGTGTAGATGACCCACACCACGTAGAAAAGAAGATAGTATACCGAGTTGCTCAGAGCCAGCATGGCGGCGCACACCGGGCCCACCAGCGGCGTCCAGACCGTGAAGCGCTGGTCCAGGATGCACCACCAGATGAAGCCGCCCATGGGCTTGGGACCTATGGCCAGGGCGCGGCCGTTGTTGCGCAGCATGTTGCCGAACCAGCGGTGCATGAGCGAAACGCTGGTGGATATGAAGTTGGAATCGCGTTCCTCCACGGCCCAGACCGTGGCATCAGGCACGTAGAGCATTTCCCAGCCCTTGCGCAAAAGCACGTACCAGGTGCTCTTGTCGTCGCCCATCAGAAACGGAATGTGGCCGAAAAGCCAGTGTTCCACATGGTCGTTTTCCACGGTGTGGATGAACTCCTCGGTCATGATGGCCTGCATGCGGAACATGCTGCACCGTCCCGTAAGGGTCAGCACGCGGCGGGACAGGCTGTGCGAGGCAAACACGTGGTGGCGTTGGGCGAACTTGAGGTTGTACCAGTCGTGCAGGGCCGTGTTGGCGTGCAGGGTCAGTGGACGGTTGCGGGTGGTTACGGCACCAAGGGCAGGACTGTCCGCAAAGAGGGACGCACATTTCTGCAATGTGCCGTGGCCGAGAACCGAGTCGCCGTCCATGAGGATGCAGAGGTCGTTGGCCTTGTCGGCGTGGTGCCGGAACGGGTCGTTGGCCAGCCGGGCAACGGTGCGCAGGGCGTGGCCGATGGCGCGGCGCTTGCCCTGCTTCTGCTCCATGAGCACCAGCTCCACGTTGTCGGCACCGGGCTCGGAGCGAACAACCTCGGTAACCAGGTTCATCTCCTCGCGCGAACCGACATTGGCGACAATGGTCGCCTGGCACGGGGTTGTGGCAAGTTCCCTGGCAATGGAGCGGAAGACCTGTTCGGAGATTTCCGGCATTTCCTGAAACGACGGCACCACCACATAGATATGGCGCGGCCACTGATTGGCATTGGCGTCGGCACTGGCGCGCAGCCTGGGGTAGACGCGCTTCATGTATATCCAGTGGCGGACCAGATGGATGAACTGCCAGGAGTATCGCCATATGCCGAACAACCCAAAGGTATAGGCTCCCCGTTCCCACAGGTACCAGACGTCGTCCGGCATGGCGGCCAGAAGACCGGCGGCCAGCACAAGGTAGAAGAGGGTGGCGGGCAGGGATTTGATGCACGCCCTTGCAATGGAAGTTTTGTTTGTCAGGGTCACGAATTGATTCCGAGACGCACGCTCAGGATATCGAGCAGCCCGGTCCGCACAAAGACCATGGCCGCGGTGCCGGGCATGACTTTTTCATTGTCTGCCAGGGTGATTTCCGCAGGCACGCGCCGTGGTGCGTCGCTGCCGGGATTCATGGTGGGCAGGCCGATGTTCTGGACCTTTCCAGCCACGTATTTGCGTTGCGATGTCAGGAAAACCTGCACATCCATTCCGGGCCGCAGATATTGCGCCCTGGACGGTGAAAACCAGGCTGTGACCTGACGTTTTCCATTGTCGGGCAGCAGCTGAACCACGGGATGTCCCTGGCGCACGTAGCTGCCTGTGGCCTCGGCAATATTGTAGACCGTACCGCTTACGGGGGCCAGGCAACGGGTGTCGGCCAGCTGGTTTTCTGCCTGAGCCAGCTCTATTTCGGCCTGGTGCAGGTCCAGCTGGGTTATGCGAACCTGGGATTCAAGGCTCAGAATGTTGCCCTGGGCCTTGCCGTTGGCCAGATATTTGCCTTGTTTCGAGGCGCGGACGTTGGACTTTCCAAAGGCGACCGCCTCTTGCAGTCCTTCCTTTTCCGCTTCCAGTTCCCGGACCCGGCTTTCGTTGGCTTCGTGCATGGACCGGCTGATAGCCTGTTGTGCCAGGAGCTTGCGGGTACGCTCGGCCTCTTTGCGTGCATAGTCCAGTTGTGCTTCCACACTGCGCAAACGTGCCAGAGAGCCCTGAATATCCCGCTGGGCCGCGTCCTTGTACAGGGAGTAGGCCGTGCGTTCCTCTTTTACCCGGGCCTGGGCAAGGGCGACTTCCTGGCGCATGCGGTCCAGATTGGCCTGGCGTTCTTCCACATCACGCAGCATGGTTTTGTCTTCAATGACAAACAAAAGCTGCTTGGGCTCTACGTGCTGGCCTTCGGAAACTTCGACTGCGCCGAGAATGCCGTTGACGGGCGGAGCACATTCGACCAGAGGCGAGGTGATGTAGGCACTGTCGCTGGAAAATCTGCCCAGGGCAAAGCCGCTGAGCCAGGCTCCGACCCCGACCAGAACGGCCACAGCCGTCAGGTACAGGGCCACGCGCGAGGCAAAGGAGCGCTTGAGCGCCACCGAGGTCTTTGTCTCCAGTGGATCGGAGGACTCCAGTCCCTGGGAGGCGGATTCGACATCCTGGATAATGGCGTCGAAGTCGTCGAGCTTTCCGGTAAGGGCCGCACGCATGTAGGAGCTCAGGGCGGCGTGTTTGGACGCGTCCCCGTTCACAAAGGAAAATCCGGCATCTCCATCCACGCACCGGGCAAGGCGCGCCTCCAGAGGCACGGCGATATCCGCCCCGCGCATGGGCAGGCGGAAAACCACGGTGCCGGTCCAGCCCTCTGCAAAGCACGCTTGTCCGTTTGCCGGGACGTCTTCGGGCAGTTCCGCCCGAAAGCCTTCAACGGACCAGTCCTTGACGCTTAGGCGGTGCCCTGCAATTTCTACATCTACGGGAATTTTAAGACGATGGGCCTTGCGAAGTTGGTTGTGTTCAAAACTTGTAGCCATAGGTGTTTGTACAAAGACGCAACAAACGGGTGAATAAGCATAGTTAATCACCTGTTCATTTTGCCTTCCCCCCCCCTCAGAGTGTTCGTCATTACATCTGCGTATTCAGTAAAGAATGAAGACATGATGACGTGTGTTGGCTGGCGCAAATTACATGCAAAATTTTGCAGCAGTTTTTTGTTGGCTTAAATCTTTCAACAATAGCGGGCACGCTTTGTTGCTTTAAGGAAAGCACTCTTCGTATTCCAACTGTGCACAAGAACGGTTGCGCTGATGATGATTGACCGTTCTTTCCATGTCATGGATCAGATAATCAATAAGCTCATTCGCAATAGTTGTGTTCTCAATCTCCTTTATGGAGAAATTGAGGTGCAACAAAAAAAGTTCTAATGCCGCAAAACCAGCTCTATAGTAAATATTCTTATCGCGGATTACATGAACATGCAAGGGTGGGGAAGTTATAAAGAAAAGAATAATTGCGGTAATTTATTGCCGCAAGGTGTGCAGAAGCAGCCCGGTGCCCACAAACCACATGATGCATCCGATGGCGGTGTCCATGATGCGCCATGCCCGGGGGCTGGAAAGCACGGGGGCCAGCAGCCGTCCGCCCAGGCAGAGGGAAAAGAACCAGACAAAGGAGGCCATGATTGCCCCGGCTCCGAACATGTATCTTTCCTGCCCCGCGAACCGGGTGCTGATGCTGCCCAGCAGGACCACTGTGTCCACGTACACGTGGGGGTTGAGAAGGGTCACGGCCAGGGTGAGGCTGACGGCGGCCTTGAACGACCGGGTGGTTTCCTTTTGCGTTTGCAGGCCTTCCTGCCCGCGCAGGGCGGAACGGAAAGAGCTGAACCCGTACCAGTACAGAAAGGCTGCACCGCCCCAGCCTGCCAGATTGCGCAGGATGGCGGAGTTGGTGATGACCGCGCCCAGCCCCGCCACTCCCGCGCTGATGAGCACGGCGTCGCACAGGCTGCATATCAGCGCGATGGTCAGGTGATGTTCCCGTTTGATGCCCTGGGTCAGCACGTAGGCGTTTTGCGCGCCGATGGCGATGATGAGGCCGCAGCCGGTTCCGAATCCTTGGGCGAGTTCCGCAATCATGGTATGTCTCCTGCCCCGAAAGGTGGCGGGGTTGTTGTGGTCGATACGGACGCGAAGCTAGCATTGCCATTTCAAGAAGTGAAATGAATGATTTTCAAGATTGATTAGTTTTGCTAATAATAAGTCATGCTCGATTACAAAGGAATAGAAGCCCTGGCCGCCGTGGTGCGCGAGGGCGGATTCGAAAAGGCGGCAGCAAGCCTGTACATTACCCAGTCCGCGGTTTCACAGCGTATCCGGGCCATTGAGGAAAGGGCCGGACGGCTGCTGCTGAACCGCACCAACCCGCCGCGTCCCACCAGCGCGGGCCGTCTGGTCCTGCGTCATCAGGCCCAGGTGGCCCTGTTGGAAAACGATCTTCAGGCCGCACTTTTTCCCGAAGCCGAGGAAGGGTTTGCGTCGCTGCCCGTGGGCGTCAATGCGGACTCGCTCGCCATCTGGTTTCACCAGGCCATGGGGAGTTTCGTGGCGCGGGAGAGGATGCTGCTGGACCTGTACGTGGACGACCAGGACCAGACCCACAAGCTGCTGCGCAAAGGGGAAGTGCTGGGGTGCGTAAGCTCCCTGGCGGAAGAGACCAGGGGGTGCCGCACGGTGCGGCTGGGCTCCATGACCTACCGCCTGGTGGCCTCGCCCGAATACGTAGCCAAATACCTGCCCGATTTCGGGACGGATTTCTGGACGGGCGGGCCGACTCTGGAGGCCATGTCCAAGGCCCCGCTGCTCTGCTTCAATCGCCGGGACAAGGTGCACGAGCCGCTCTTCGACATTATGTACAACGGCAAACAGCCCGACTCGCCCTGCCATTATGTGCCTTCCATCGAAGGGCATGTCGGCCTGGTGCTGGCCGGTGCAGGCTACGGCATGGTCCCGGACCAGCACAGCCAGCCGCATCTGCGCAGCGGGCGGCTCATAGACCTGGCGCCCGAGCATGCCCAGTGCATCGGCCTGTATTGGCATTGCTGGAATTTGGAATCGGATTTGCTCAAGCGCTTTACAAACGAGCTTGAAGAGAGGGCGGCTGGCCTTTTAGACCAGTAACGCTGGCAGGCTGCTGATAAAGACGCGATAGCTTCGTTGCTGCAAAAAACTCAAATCCTCGCGTATGTAAGAATACGCGTCGGCCTTGAGTTTTTCTCGCGCCTTGCTCTCACATCTTTCTGAGCAACCTGAAACCAAAGATTGGGTGGGCTGATTAACTGTGTCGTAGTCAAAATCTGTACTGTTTTTGCTGTTATCCCAAGCCGTTGGTTATTCCTCGTTCGTCGGCTTCCAATAAATCCGCACCCGCCGTTTGCCCCAGCGCAGGGCACCTTTTTCGTTCCGTCCGTAGTAGATGTCTATGCGGTTTTTCCATTTGCGGTTCATCTTGTCGCGCACCCGGTATTCGCCTTCCAGCCCATGGATGTACACGGGCGCGTTATGGCCCAATCCCATGGGTATGAGGTTGCGCGATACGGCAATGGCCTTTGAGCCGGGAACCATCACATCGTTCCAGGCCCCAAGGTAGGGGTGGGTGCTGGTCTGGTCGTCGTAGGAACAATAGGCCGTGGCCGTTACCACCATGGATTTCCAGCCCGGACCCGTGGGCGGTTCCCAAGCGGCAGCAGGCCTGGCAAATGCGGTCAGCCCGGCTAATGCGGTCACAAGAACGAGAAGGGCGCAGAAAATTGGGAAAATACGCATGGCAGCTCCAGGGAAGAAGGATTCAATTTTTATCTGAATACCCGGGGTGGACATTTCGCACAATGTTTTTAGGCTGCTGATAAAGAGGCGATAGCGGCGTTGCAGCGAAAAACTCAACTCCTCGCGCCCTGCTTTCACATCTTTCTGAGCAGCCTGGGGGCTGGAAGGGAGATGCAAACTCCGGGGACCGGCTCCATTGCTCTACGTGTCCTAAGTTGGCATACTTATGCCATGAAACACAGCGTCGAACTTGTCATTGCCCGCTACAAAGAAGACGTCTCCTGGCTGGGGGAGGTTGGTTTCCCGGCCATTGTCTATGACAAGTCCGGCCAAGTGTCCTGCCGGTCAGCCGAGCAGACTACGTCCATTTCTTCTGACGACACCCCGCCCTTCACCACAATTCCGCTGCCAAACATCGGGCGCGAAAGCCACACCTACCTGCACCACATCCTCACCCGCTATCCGGAGTTTCCCGACTACACCGTATTTTTGCAGGGCAGCCCTTTTTTCCACATGGACGAAGGCACCACTCCGGCAGTTCTGCGCGCCAACCTGGATGCCTTGATGCAGCGCAACGTGCACTTCAAGGGGCTGGCCTATTACAACATCCGCTGCGACCGTTTGGGCAGGCCGCACCATCTGCGTGAACCACAGCACCAGGGCAAATGGGCGGGCTGGGGCCGTGACATTCCGGTGGGGGAAATCTACTCCCGGCTCTTTGCCGGACCTGTGCCCGAAGTTTTCAACACCCGCGCGCCTGCCGGATTGTTCCTTGTTTCGCGCCAGCGGCTGCTTTCCCGGCCTTTGGGTCTGTACCGCGCGGCCATGAACAGTATTCTGGCCGACCCGGACGACGCCTTCAACACCGGCCATGCCATGGAACGGCTGTGGTACCTCGTGTTCAACGGCTACGGAGCCCTGAACCGCGACGATTACCCGGACGCCCTGATTGAACCGCCAGGCCTGAGCCCGGAAAAGGAAACCCCATGAGAACCTTTATTTTTCTGCCGCCCGTGCGCAAACCCACCGGCGGCGTGGCCGTCCTTTACCAGATTGCCCGCTGGCTGCACGAAAACGGCCACCCGGCCTTTCTGGTCCCGCGCGATCCCGGCACCTGGCGGCCCGAGGATGCGGAAAGCGTTTCCCTGCTGCCCTGGGACGATCTGCGTCTGGAACCGGACGACACCTGGCTGGTGCCCGAAGGCTGGATCAACGCACTCACCCCCGGTTTGCAGGCCGGAGCGCGCTGCGTGGTCTATGTGCAGAACTGGGCCTATCTGTTTTCCAGCCTGCCGGAAAATGTGGACTGGCGTTCCCTGCCCGTCTCCTTTCTGGCCGTGTCCGACCCGGTGCGCTGGTATATACGGGAGACCACGGGCCACAACCCGCCCATCCTGCGCCCCGGCATAGACCTTTCCCTGTTTCATCCTGCTTCTTGTGCCGGGGATGGGAGCCACATCCCCCCGCAACGTCCGGCAGGCCCCGTCCGCGTGGCCTACATGCCGCGCAAGAACAAGGCCCTGGCCGATCAGATCCAGCAGGGATTCACTGCCCGGCGTTATGGAAAAGCGCCCGTCCAGTTTGTTGCCATAGACGGCATGACCGGGCCGCAGGTGGCCGAAACCCTGGCCTCGTGCCACATCTTTCTGGGCACCGGCTTTCCCGAGGGGTGCCCGTTGCCGCCCCTGGAAGCCCTGGCCTGCGGCTGTCTGTACGTGGGGTTCAGCGGTTTTGGCGGCTGGGACTATCTGCGCCAGGCAGATGACGGACCAACCGCATTTGCCCCCTGGTGGCCCCTGCGTTCGGTCCCCTGGCAGGGCAATGCCCTGGTGGTGGCCGATGCGGACGTACCCGGTGCGGTGATGGCCCTGGACAAGGCCGTGGGCTGGGTGGAGACCGACGCGCCCCAATGGCAGATTGCCCTGGAAAATGCCCGCCGTACCGTACAGCACTACACCCTGGACCATCAGCGCAAGGCCGTTCTGGAGCTTGCCGCTGGGGGCTGGAGCAGCGGCGGCTGATAATTCCGGTTTTTTCTTTCCTCTTTGCCAAGACAGGCGTCCCGGTTTGCCGACCGGAACGCCTTTTTCTTTGCTGGCCGGGGTCTTTCGGGCTGCCATGAAAAAGTCATGCATGCGTAACCTGGGTGTGCCGCACGTCACGGACGGGTCATATTGCGCCCGTATACCATGGATAATTTGTCGGGGTTGGGGCTTGGGTTCACGCTTACAATGTCTGGTCAGCGAGGTATACGGTGAAAATAGATCTTCACGTCCATTCCAAATTTTCCACGCGTCCGTCGCAATGGATTTTGCAGAAAATCAATTGCCCGGAAAGCTTCACCAGTCCGCAAAAGCTCTACAGAATAGCCAAAGAGCGCGGCATGGACATGGTGACCATCTCCGACCACAACACCATTGACGGAGCCCTGGAAATCGCCCACCTGGACGACGCCTTCGTCAGTCTGGAAATCACCACCTATTTTCCCGAAGACCGCTGCAAGGTCCACGTGCTGGCTCTGGATATCGACGGGGCCGCGTTTCAGGACATTCAGAAAATCCGCACCAACATCTTTGACCTCGTCCCCTACCTGCGCCGTAACAACATCACCCACGTCTGTGCCCACCCGCTGTATGCGGTCAACGACCGGCTGACCATGGAACATTTCGAACAGCTCCTGCTGCTGTTCAAAAACCTGGAGCTGAACGGAGCGCGCGACGGGCGGCCCAACGACCTGCTCAGACTCCTGTCCAAATCCCTTACGCCCGAAGACATGGACCGCCTGGCAAACAGGCACGGCATCGAGCCCGACTATGACGAGCCATGGGTCAAGAACCTCACCGGCGGTTCTGACGACCACGGCGCGCTGAACATCACCCGCATCCACACCGAGGTGAAAGGGGCGCGCGATCTGCCCGAATTTCTGCAGGGCATTGCCGAGGGCCGCTCCATCCCGCGCGGCGAAGCGGCCAATCCGGAAACCATGGCCCACAACCTCTACGGCATTGCCTACCAGTATTATAAGAACAAGTTCCGCCTCGACCGCTTTGTGAACAAGGACATTTTTCTGCGCTTTGTGGACCGTTTTCTGGCGGCGGAAGAGCCCAGGGAGTCCAACCTTATCGACCGGCTCCAGGCCTACTGGACCACGCGCAAATACATGCGCTCGGGCAGGTCAAATTCCGGGCGGGTGCAGGATATCGTCCGCCGCGAGGCCGCCCGGCTCATCTGCGACGACCCCCGGCTGCTCAAGATAGCCAAAAAAAGGGTGGAACTGCCCAAGAGCAAGGGCAAGGAGTGGTCGCGTTTTGTCAACGGCGCCTCCAACAAGGTGCTCAAGTACTTTGCGGACAGTCTGTTGGGCCACCTTTCCGGCGGAAACGTCTTCGACATCTTTCAGACCGTGGGGTCGGCTGGCGCGCTGTATACCTTCATGGCACCGTATTTCGTGGCCTATACCCTGTTCAATCAGGACCGCCGCCTGTGCCGGGAAGTGGCCTCGGCCTTTGGCTGTCCGGGCCACGAGGAAGAGCAGAGCCGTCCGGTCAAGGTGGGCCACTACACGGATACCTTTTTCGAGATCAACGGCGTGGCCAAGACCCTGCAGCACAGCGTGCGCATTGCCCGTAAAACCGGCAGGGACCTGACCATGATCACCTGCGACCCGGAGCGGGGGCAGAGCCTGCCCGGCGTGCGCAACTTCCAGCCCATCGGCGTGTTCGACCTGCCCGAATACCCGGAGCAGAAGATTTTTTATCCGCCGGTGCTGGAAATGGTGGCCCATGCCTTTGAAAGCGAATTCACCCACATCCACGCGGCCACGCCCGGCCCCATAGGGCTGACTGCGCTGCTTGTTTCGCGGCTGTTCAAACTGCCCATCTACGGCACCTACCACACGCAGATTCCCCAGTATGCGCAGCAGCTTACGGGCGACGACCAGATGGAGGAGCTGACCTGGAAATTCACCATCTGGTACTACAGCCAGATGGATATGGTCTATGCGCCCTCGCAGGCCACGGCCGACGAACTGGTGGAAAAGGGGCTGGACCCGGAAAAGGTGGTGGTGTACCCGCGCGGCGTGGATACCGACCTCTTCAACCCGGCCAAGCGCAATGGCTTTTTGCGCCGCTACAGCCTGCCCGAAGGCATCAACCTCATCTACGTGGGCCGCATTTCCAAGGAAAAGAATCTGGAGATTCTGGCCGAAGCCTACCAGAAGGTGGCTGCCCAACATCCCAAGGTGAACCTCATCATGGTGGGCGACGGTCCGTATCTGCCGGAAATGAAGCGGAAAATGCGCGATCTGCCCTGCGTGTTCACCGGGTATCTGGAGGGAGAGGAGCTGGCCGCCTGCTACGCGTCCAGTGATCTGTTTGTCTTTCCCAGCGTTACCGACACCTTTGGCAATGTGGTGCTGGAAGCCCAGGCCTCGGGCCTGCCAGCCATTGTTTCCAACTGCGGCGGACCCAGCGAAAACGTGCTGCACGGCAAGACCGGGCTTATCGTGGACGCCACCACCCCGGCCGACTTTGCCGAGGCCATATCCTCCCTGGCACGGGAGCCGGAACGCATGGAGACCATGGGGCGGATGGCCCGGCAGTACACGGAAAACCGCTCCTTTGAGCAGGCCTTCATCAAGACCTGGGAAATCTACCAGGCGGCATCGTAACCAGACACGTTCTCAGGTTTTTTGGGGGGAACTCCCCCGGCAATTTTCCCGTAAACACCTCCCCATAGGGCCCGGTATGGAGTCGCTCTCCATGCCGGGCTTCATGGTTGTGGGGGATGGGACTTTATAATCCGAAACGTATTTGGATTTGGGGCGTAGGGAGACTATTCCTAAACAAATGAAAAAAGGATTACGGTAAAAGTCGTATCCGTTTAATTTTTATTGGTGCCCCCTATTAAACTTTATCCCCATTGCTGGCGAGAGTGGGGCTGCTGTGATTTAATCAATATCGTTTGTTGTGTCGCTTAAGCGCTCTGCTGAGTTATTTGGTGTACGTCAATTGGTAGGGGCTGTGTCCGGTGGCATGTCTCTGTGTATTTATTTTAAAGGAGGAAAGTTTGAGGAATGGAACGTAAGGCTTAAATGAGGAGTTTTTGGTTACACGTTAAAATTGTTAAACCACTATTTTTAAAATCTCCATCATGAGTAATAAACGTGTATTCTTGGGCTGTGCAAAGCCTACAAAACATTTGGTCGTTGAAGTCCGCTCCTCCCCTTGCGAATTCATTTAGTAAATCATGAAGGCTAGTCGTTGTAAAACCTGATTCGACGCATTCACACATACCTAATATGTATCGAACTTGACGTCCTATGTCCTGTGCAATTGGAATGAAGTCAGTACTATTGCGAAAATTTTTATAGGAAGGTTTTGGATTTACTGAAAATATGTTGTACTCGTATCTCGCATATACATTGATAAATTCAGACAATATTAAAGGATCAATGAAGATCGAAGCCCCTACATTTCTTATGTCTTTAAGTGCTCCTGAGTATATCCTCTGTTTTCTGTCTGTTTTTGGGCTTGGACCATACACTGTTAGCCATATGTTTGCATCAAGAAAAAGACGATCATCATTACTAAAAGTGTATGAAGAGATATCAGAAGCATTAGTCGTCATCACCAAATGCCTCACTTTCCGCATTTATAAATTTCTCAGGAGTTTTGAAGAAGGATTTTGCACGATCGACAACTCTTTTTAGATATACTAGATCATCGTTATTTGTGTCTACAGGTAGTAAATGTGCAGCTATAAAATCGTATTGATAATCTCCATTGTATAGTCTACCAACAGCTGCATTTAAAAAAGCTGTAGTTAAATCTTGGACACCCTCAAAAGACAAAAGAATACGTTCACTGCTCTGAAGGTGTGAAGTGATCATATCGTACACTTTGTCTCCATCTTCTGAAGCTGTGCATTGGGCGGTGCCAATTACATCTTTTATGATAATTTTATACTCTGTATTCATTCTTACTCCAAGTCAAAAAATTGTAGACGGGTCTATGAGTTCTTCTTGTAGGCAGTAGTTCTTCGTGTCTGCAGTGTTAATCTCAATGTTGACCGTTGTTCCCGGGTATGGCTTTGTCAAAAGGCGGTAGTTAACAGCACTACCGTTAACTTCCCAATACCCTTGATCTGACACAATAATCATTTTCCCCGAATTTATTTCTAAAAATTTTTGGATCAATTTTAAACCTATGCCACCAGGTTTTCCATCGACCTTATTTCTTGTGGTGTTGTTTTCTTGCAGAGCCCAAGCAATAGCAAGCTCGGGGGAGAAATCAGTCCCTATTGATCGTAAAATTCTTTGTTTAAATCCAATTCCAAGGTCAGAAATTGAAAAATCTAAACGATCTTTCTTGGGGAAGTATTGCCCGCAAACGTATATTCCCAGTTTGGTTTCGGAGTGTGCAACGGCATTTTCAAAGATTTCCCATAGGCTTTCACGAAAACGTCTAAGCAGTTTTGGGGTCATGTGCGGAAGTCCTCTTGCCCCATCAACAAAGAATTGTTCGGTATAATCTTTAAACCCTTGAATCTCATGGGGGGCATACCGATGATATTTTATGGTAGTTTGGTAGCTATCCCAAGCTGGGTCGGTCTTGCACAACTCTGGTAAGAAGTTATTTTTACACAAAATTTTATGAACACTGTCTCGCAGCCCAACAAAAGAAATTCTCGTTTTCGCCGTTGCTTTGTGAATAACCGCTCCTAAACAGGAGCACATGTTGGCGTCAATCCAAGATAATTGGCTGCAATCTAAATGAAATTTCTCTCCAGTAAATGATTCCAGCTTATCATTTAGATCAATGATTTGGGCGTATCCAGTTTGGTTTGTCGCAAGTCTGCGTAATGTGAAATCCATAAAGATCTCGATAGAATAAGAGCCCATGAAATAAACACCAATTGAGAAAGGATGTATACAATATTAAACTTTAAACGGAAACCCAAGACCTTTCCCCCGCCCATTTGGGAGGGGCTGGTTATGAAATGCCGCTGGGAGATATCAGCTGTTGGCGTAGACGAGCACGGCCATTCCCCTCTTCAGGCTGGAATGGACCTGGCGCATGGACAGGGAATCGAGAAATTCGCTTATTTCGTGAGTGCGGAGGCGGGTTTTTACATAGCTGCTTTTGGTCACGTTCCACTGCCCCTGCTCCCGGCTGTGCACCACGTCGTGCACCGTCACTGTTCCCGGACTGTAGTCGAGCACCGTGGTCATGAGGCGGTCCGGGTCCAGCCGCAGGGGGATGATGCGGTCCGCGCCCGAGAGTTCTTCGGTCTGGTCGCGGAAGGTCAGGGCCAGCCAGCCTTGCGGCGCAAGATGTTCCCGCATCTGTTGCAGGCACTGGCGTACCGCGTCCATGTTCGGCAAATGGGCCAGACTGTCGCCCATGCATATGGCTAGGTCGAATACACCGCCATCGGCCCAGGCCGCAGCGTCCAGCATGTCCGCGCACAGCGCCCGGATGGAGCCGGGATAATCGTTGGGGGAAGCGCCGTGGGCCGCTTTTCTGGTCCGCAGAATTTCGAGCATGCGC
Organism: Desulfovibrio sp. 7SRBS1; assembly: GCF_049723905.1. NCBI lineage: Bacteria > Pseudomonadati > Thermodesulfobacteriota > Desulfovibrionia > Desulfovibrionales > Desulfovibrionaceae > Desulfovibrio > Desulfovibrio sp. 7SRBS1. The sequence continues at coordinate 3,107,403 of NZ_JBJKFD010000001.1, forward strand.
GGGGAGTTGTCCACCGCGGTGACGGCCATGCCCAGCCGGGCCAGGGCCAGACTTTGAAAGCCGCTGCCGCAGCCCAGGTCCAGGGCTTTGCCCAGGGGGCAGGCCAACCCGTGGCGGGCGAAAAAATCCTGGGCGCGGGCCAGGCCGGAGTCGAATCCACCGCACATCCAGTCGTAATGGTCGGCCAGGAAGCCGTCGTAGTGGTTCATGGCATCTTCCTCCGGCGTTTCAGGACATCCAATCAGATCACCTTGGACCAGATTTCCTCGAACACATCGGACCGGTTCAGCGGGTAGAGGTGCACTCCGGGTGCGCCGCCCTCGCGCAGGGTGTTTATCTGGCGCACGGCATGGTCCATGCCCACGCGGCGTACCTCGTCGTCGCCGCCGCGTTTGTGCGCGGCTTCCAGGGCCAGGTAGAGCTTGCCGGAAATGGGCACCCCGCACATGCCCAGCAAACGGCGCAGGGAGGCGAAGCTGCGCACGGGCAATACGCCGGGAATGACCGGGCAGGTCACGCCCATGGCCCGCAGCCGTTCCACAAAGTCGAAATAGATGCGCGGGTCGAAAAACAGCTGGGTCACGATGGCGTCGGCTCCGGCCTCCACCTTGGCTTTCAGGTGTTCCAGATCGGTGCGGGCAGTGGCTGCTTCGGGGTGGGCATGGGGATAGCCCGCAACCAGAATGTTCCATTCCTTGTGCGTTTTCCGGATATGGCTGACCAGGTCGGAGGCATGGTGAAAGTCGCTCAGCGGGGCGTTGTCGGGCGAGCAGCCGCAGGGGATGTCGCCGCGCAGGGCCATGACGTTGGTCAGCCCGGAGGCCTGCAGAAAGTCCAGCGTGGATGTTGCGGACTCTTTGTCCATGCCCATGCAGGTCATGTGTGCCACGGTGTTCAGCCCCAGGCCGTTTTGCAGGTACAGGGCGGCGTGGCTGGTGTGGGTGCGCACGCCGTTGCCGCCTGCTCCGCAGGTTACCGCGGCAAACAGGGGGCGGTACGCGGCCACGCGGCAGGCCTGTTCCTGAAAGTCCTCCATGGCGTTCTGATCCTTGGGCGGAAAAAATTCCACGGAAAGAAAAAAATTCGGGCTTTCGGAGATGCACTGGCTGATGTTCATGGCTTTTTCCGATGTGTTGGCGTTGAATTATTTATACATCAAAATGCATTGATTTTAGATTTATGAAAAAATGGAAATTCCGTCAAGTGGGAGAGCAGGGAAAATGCGCTTTGGCCTGCAAAAGGCGGGGGATGACGCGTTTTTTTCAAAACCTCTTGCGCAGGCAAAGCCATGGGCTGCCGAATTTATTGGCGGTAACCCAATGGGTTTTATTGGCATATGCCTCGGGTTACGTTATGTTTCGCCGGAAGACGGCAAACATTGCCGTAGTCGGGCCGCTGGCCGCGAAACGGCGCACGGGCTTGCAATCCGGGGGGATGCCTGGCCGGGATATTCCATTTTGGCTGCCAAAGATATATTCGTTTTACATTCTGGCGTGTTGCAGCGGTTTTAACATGGTCCGGCGCATCAAGGAGGAGGAGTGTGAGTATTCAGAAACGGTTCATGCTGGCCGGTTCCGTCTTTTGCGTGCTGGTCGTGGCCGTGTTCGTCTGGCTGGCGTCCAATTTTCTCTACGGCATCATTTTCAACGAATACCGCGAAAAAGCGGAAATGATGCTGTTCAGCATGAAGGCCGTGCGCGCCCACATGAAGGAGGTCATCCGGCCCGAGGCGGACAGCATACTTCCTCCCGATGCCTTTGTGACCGAGCTGCAATCCACATCGTTTACGGCCAACGGCGTCTTTTCCCGCATCTCCAAGGACTACCGCCACAACCTGGAATTCAAGACCGCCTCGGTAAAGCCGCGCAACCCGAACAACGCGGCCACGGAGGTGGAGGCGGAAATCATCCGCAAGCTCGACGAGCTGAACAACGAAGGAGAGCCCGCCGTATGGGAGGGCACCCGGCTTATCGGCGGCAAGGAATATTTCATCACCGCGGCGGGCGAGGTGAACAAGCCCGCCTGCATGCGCTGCCACTCCACCCCGGACAAGGCGCCCCTGGACATGCGGCGGCGTTATCCGCCGGAGCATGACCAAGGCTACAACCATCTGGTCAACCGCATCGAGTCCGCGGAAATCGTCTCCATCCAGGTTTCCTCCATTGCCTCGGAGGTGACGCAGCTGCGGCTTGCCATCATCGGCGCCGCGGCAATCATTCTGGGGCTTGCCCTGCTGGCCATGCGCTTTGGCCTGAAGACGATTTTCGACCCTGTGGCCCGGGCCTCCAGTCTGGCCCAGCTCATTGCCAAGGGCGATATCGAAACCGCTTCGCGCGAAATCCGCGAGTGTCCGCAAATCCAGAAAAAGCTGGCCCGCGACAAGGACAGGAAATACTGCGACGAGGCAGGCACCCTGCTGCGCTCCTTCGCCACCATGACGGACAATCTCAATTCCCTGGTGGGGCAGGTGCAGGAGTCCGGGGTTCAGGTCACCACCTCGGCTTCGGAAATCGGCGCTTCCGCCCATCAGCTGGAATCCACGGTGGCCGAACAGGCGGCCTCGCTCAATCAGGTCAGCGCCACCTCGCGTCAGATCCATGCCACGTCGCACGATCTGGCCCAGACCATGCGCGGTGTGGCCGATATGGCAAACCAGACCACGGAACTGGCAGGCGAGGGCCGCAGCGGGCTGGAAGGCATGGAACAGAGCATGCGCAGCCTGATGAACGCCACCGGCACCTTTTCCTCCCGCCTGGCGGCCATCAACGAAAAAGCCACCAACATCTCCGGCATCGTCACCACCATTTCCCATGTGGCGGACCAGACCAACCTGCTCTCCCTCAATGCCGCCATAGAAGCGGAAAAGGCCGGCGAATTCGGCCAGGGGTTTGCCGTGGTCGCCAGGGAGATCCGGCGTTTGGCCGACCAGACCGCCCTGGCAACCGACGATATCGGCTCCATGGTCAAGGAAATGCAGTCGGCCGTGGGTTCCGGGGTTATGGAAATGGACCGTTTTGCCCAGGAAGTGCGCCAGCGCGTGGCCGACGTGGCCGAGATAGGTGGCCATCTGGGCCAGGTTATCGACCATGTCCGGGCGCTCGGGCCGGAATTCGAAACAGTAAAGGACGGCATGCTGTCGCAAAGCGACGCGGCCGAGCAGATATCACAGGCCATGTCCCAGCTCACCGAGGCGGCCAATCAGACCAGCCAGTCGCTTCAGGAATTCAAAAACGCCACGACCCAGCTCAACGAGGTGGTCGGCGGACTGCGCACGGAAGTAACCCGTTTCCGCGTAAGTTCCGCAGAATGAGCACGAGGAAAAGAGTATGCGTGTCCCACTAAGAAACAAGATAACCACCCTGGCCGTGGCCGCCGCTTTGCTGCCCGTACTGGTTACCGTGGCTGTTACGCTGACCGAAGAGCGCCACGTGTCGCAGGTCATTTCCCACGAAATCGACAATATGGCGCAGGAAACCATCACCCACGTGGCCTTGGACCTGTACAACCTGTGCGACACCACCAACACCTTTGTGGAGGAGTTTGTTGCCCAGGCCGCCAAGGGCACCCAGAAGATAGTGGCCGAGTCCAAGGGCTTTGCCATGGGCCAGCCGCGCGAACTGGTGGTGCACAACGACAGGACCGGCAAGCCCAAGACCATTTACATGTCCGTGCTCAAGCTGGGCGATGAGCAGATCGTTCCCACCACGGATGCCAATGTCCGCGTTCCCCTGGTGGACGATGTGTTCGAAATAACCGGTGTGCCCTGCACCATCTACCAGCGCATGGACAACCAGGGCGACATGCTGCGCATTGCCAGCTCCGTTCCCACCAAGGACGGTTCGCGGGGCGGCCTGCTGGGCTACATTCCGTACAAGAACGCGGATGGTCAGATCCATCAGGTGCTCAAGAATATTCTGGAAGGCAAGGAATACGTCGGCTTCAACCAGGCCCAGGGCCAGAACTGGATGGTCAATTACCTGCCCATCCAGTCCAACAACGGACGGATTCTGGGCATGATCGGCCTGGGCGTGGTCATCGACGAGATCGACACGCTCAAGAAGACCGTGGCCAGCACCCGCGTGGGCCAGAGCGGATATGTGTGGGTTATCGAGGCCCAGGGGCCCAAGGCCGGGCGTTACATCATCTCCCCCAACCGGGCGCGGGACGGTGAAAACGTCATGGACTTGATGGATGCGGACGGCAAACCCCTGGTGCGCGATATCGTGGATCAGGCGCTCAAGTCCAAGCCGGGCACCATCATCTACAAGCACTACATGTGGAAAAACCCCAACGACCCTTCCTCGCGGGCAAAGTTCGCGGCCTACGTGTATTTCGAGCCATGGGACTGGATCATCGGCGTGGGCGCGTACGAAGACGATTACGCCCATGTGAAGAACGTGGTGCGGGGCCAGCTGCGCAGTCTGCTCAAGGCCATTATCGGGGCGGACCTCCCCATCTTTTTTCTGCTTACCCTTTTGGCCTTTGTCATGGGCAACCTGCTGGCCAACCCCATACGCTTCATCTCGCGCGTGGCGGGCAAGGTCGCCATGGGCGATCTGGCCGGAGCCCAGAAGGCCCTGGATAACTACGCGCCGGCCAAGACCGGATTCATGGGCTGGCTGCGGACCTTGAACCCCCGGGACGAGACCACGGAGCTGATGGAGTCCATACGTACCATGACCGGCAACCTGAACGGGCTGCTCAACGAAGTGCGCAAGTCCGGCATACAGGTGACGGCGGGGGCCACGGAAATTGCGGCTTCGGCCCGCCAGCTGGAACAGATTGTGGCGGCCGAGGGCGTGTCCATCAATCAGGCCAGCGCCTCCACCAAGGAAATCTCCATGACCTCCGCGGAGCTGGACAGGGAAATGGGCGCGCTTAACGAGAGCACCTCCAGCACTGCCGAGCTGGCCGCCAGCAGCCAGGCCGGGCTGGACGACATTCGCCCGACCATGGATTCCCTGCTGCACGGCACGGAGCGCATTGCCGACAAGCTGGCCCGCATCAGCAGCAAGGCCGACGACATAGGGCAGATCGTCATGACCATCACCAAGGTGGCCAACCAGACCAACATGCTTTCGCTCAACGCGGCCATAGAGGCGGAAAAGGCCGGGGAATACGGCCAGGGCTTCGCCGTGGTGGCCCGCGAGATACGGCGGCTGGCAGACCAGAGCGCGGTTGCCGCCCTGGACATCGAGGACATGGTCAAGGAAATGCGCTCCGTGGTGCAGGATGGCGTCTCCACCATGGCCGATTTCAGCGGCATTGTGGACGCGGGCTCGGAAAAGATGGCCCGCATCGGTTCGGACCTGGGCGGCATCATCGACAGGACCCTGGACCTGGGGCCGCGGTTTGAGACCATCAGCCAGAGCATGGGCAGCCAGACCCAGGGCGCGGAACAGATAAACCAGGCCATGATCCATCTTATGCAGACCACGGATCAGACCCGCCAGTCTTTGGACGAATTCAACCGGGCCACGGCCCAGCTGAACGATACCGTGCAGGTGCTGCACCGCGAAGTCTCGCGCTTTAGCGTGGAGGACGAATAAAGCTATGCTTTATTTGATTTTCCAGGCAGGGGGCGACACCTTCGCCCTGGGCGCGGCCTCGGTGGTCGAGGTGGTGCCCCTGGTGCGGCTGCGCAACGTGCCGCACGCGCCGTACGGCGTGGCCGGGGTCTTCAATTACCGGGGCGCGATCATCCCGGTTGTGGACCTGGGCGCGCTTATTGTCGGGACTGCCTGCTCCGACTTCTATTCCACACGTATTATTGTAACGCGTGTGGAATGCAAGGCCGACCCCGAGAGCCCTACGCCCGGCAAGAAAACAGAACGGCTCATCGGCCTTATTGCGGAAAAGGCCACGGAAATCACGTCTCTGGAAGAGAGTCTTTTCGAGCCCTCGGCCCTGCGTGTGGAACAAACCCCCTATCTGGGCGACGTGGTCTCGGGCGGAAGCCTGGAAGCGGACGACGTTGCTTCCGAATGGGGCAAGGCCGAGATTATCCAGCGCATCGATGCGGCCGCCCTGCTTACTCCGGACATCCGGCGCGCTCTGGACATGGCAGACGGTCTGGACAGTGAAGAAAAGGCCCAGCAGGAGCAAGGCGTATGAGCGCCACGCAACGCACCTCGCCGTTTGCCCCGGATTGGGAACACCTGCCCATTGAGCTGGCCGACCACCTGGAACGGACCATGGGGCTGGACCGGGAGTCCGTGGGGGAAAAGATTCTGATTGTGGCCGCACAGCAGCGGGCCGAATGGCTGGGGCTGGACGCCGCAGCCTATACCCGTCTTGTGCTGGCCGATGGTGAGGAGAGCCAGCGGCTTATCGAAACCGTGGTTGTGCCGGAAACCTGGTTTTTCCGGGATGTGCAGCCGTATGTTTTTCTCACCCGCTGGGCCTGCGACCATTTTCTGCATTCTGGATATGGGGCCGACCCCATCCGCATTCTGTCGGTTCCCAGCTCCACGGGCGAGGAGCCGTACTCCATTGCCATGGCTTTTCTGGATGCGGGCTTCAGCCCGGAGCAGTTCCATGTGGATGCCTGGGACATCAGCCGCGTGGCCCTGCGCAAGGCGGAACAGGGCGTCTTTGGTCCCGCCTCCTTCCGCACCGAGGACCTGGGCTTTCGGGACCGCCATTTCAGCCGGAACGAGCAGGGAGACGGGGGCGATTACCGGATTGATGCACGCACGCGCGGTTGCGTCTCCTTTTATCTGGGCAATCTGGCCAATCCGGGATTCGGCGCGGGGGTGCCCCCCTACCATGCAATTTTCTGCCGCAATCTGTTGATTTATTTCACCGAAAAGGCCCGCAGCCGGGCCGTGGCCGCTTTGGAGCGGCTGCTTCTGCCCGGTGGCGTGCTGTTTACCGGGCATACGGAGATCATGCTTTTCCAGCGGCTGGGCTATGTGCCGGTAGACCATCCCAAGGCCTTTGCCTGCCGCAGGCTTGCGCGGCCTGTGCAGGCCGTGCCCCCGATTCAGCCTCCCCTTGGGACGGTCTGCACCGGGGCTGGTGCGAAAACAAACGGTGCGGCGCGTGCCATCAAAAGTGTTGCCGTTTCTGGAAAGGCCGTCCCCGGACAGGCCGCCCAAACAGGGAAAAGCGGGCCAACAGGTACAAAACAGGGGCCCGTGGTGCCTCTCGAGCCGTCCCGGGCAATGGCGGGCAACGCTTCCCCTGCCGCTCCGTGCGAAGATATTTTGCTGTTGGCCCGACGGGCCGCAGACTCCGGTCGTCTGGCCGAGGCCGAGGAACTGTGTCATCGTCATTTGGCCGACAATGCCCAGGACGCATCCGCCTATGTGCTGCTGGGCATCATCAGGCAGGCCGCAGGCCGTGCCGACGAAGCCGAGAAATGGCTGCAAAAGGCCCTGTATCTGGACCCGGCCCATTACGAGGCCCTGGTGCACATGAGCCTTTTGTGCGCCATGCGCGGCGACGCAGGCGGGGAGGCCAACTTCAAGCGCCGGGCCGCACGCTGTATGCCGACCGCTTCGGCCGCCGGAACAAGCGGAAAGGCTGCCACGTTTCCCAGGTTTCCCAAGACGCCGGGGCATACTGACGGGGGCATCTCATGAATTTGGAAACTCCTGAAGTCGCGCGCTGCTGGAAGATAATGGGCAGCTACGGCGACAAGTCCTGCCCCGAACTTCTGGAGCACGGCCTGTGCATCAACTGCCCCGTGTTTTCGGCCCATGGCCGTTCGCTGTTCGACCGCCCCATGCCCGAGGGCGAGACCGACCTGTGGGCACGGCTGCTGGCCGAGGAAAAACTGGTTCCGCCCACCGGTCTGGTTTCCGCCATTGTCTTCAAACTGCGCCAGGAGTGGCTGGCACTGCCCACCCGCTGCTTTGTGGAGATAATGGACATGTGCACGGTGCGAGCCATTCCCGGACGCTCCAACCCCGTGTTCCGGGGGCTGGTGAACTACGGCGGGGAGCTGGTGCCGTGCATGTCCACGGCCGCCCTGCTCGGCATTCTGGCCGGGAAGAAAAACAGCGGCGAGAACATGCTTTCCCAGGAGCGCATGGCCGTGGTCAGCCACAACAACGAGCAGCTGGTCATCCGCATCGATGAAATTCTCGGCGTGGTCCGCTACCAGCCCGGCGGGCTGCGCGAACCGCCCGCAACCCTGCGGGACGATTCCAAACGTTTTACCGTGGGCATTCTTACCCAAAAGCGTTTCGGCGGCGGCCAGATGGGGGCGCAGGCGTACAAGGAACCGGAGATGGACGTGGCCGTTCTGGATGTGGCGTTGTTGTTCGAGGCGTTTACCAGGAGCATGGCGCGATGAGTCCTGTGGATATGGGCATGCTCGATCTTTTCCGCATGGAGGCGCAAACTCACGGCACCACCCTGCGCCAGGGGCTGGACAGCCTCACCGGCGTTGAAGGCGAGGAGCGGGTGGCGCTTTGCCGCAAACTGGCCCGGGCCGCCCAGTCCATCAAGGGAGCGGCCCGCATTATCGGCCTGGAACACCCGGCCCGGCTGGCCCAGGCCATGGAGTCGCTGTTCGAGCGGCACAGCGGCGGCGAGGGAGCCAGCGGATGCGCCGCGTCGGTTCTGCCCTTGCTGGGCCAATGCGTGGATATTTTTCTGACCCTGGCCGACCTGGACGGACAGGAATACGACGGCTGGCTGGAAACCATGGCCGATGCCATGGAAGACCTGACCAAGCGCATTGCGGACTGGGAGCCGGGTGAAGAGTCGTTCCAAGAAGAGTCGTCCCAAGAAGAGCCGGACGAAGTAACGGCGGTGCAGGCCGATGTTCCGGTGGCTCCTGAAATTTCGCCCGAGCCTGTTCCGGCTCCGGCAGCTCCCGAAGCATCCCCTGTAGCGTCCCCTGTAGCCCAGGCCAAACCGGTGGCCCCGGCCCCCCAGCCTGCTCCCATAAACCTTGCCGACGCCTCGCTATTGGATCTTTTCGTCATAGAGGCCCAGACCCACGGCCAGAGTCTGGATACCGGCCTTGTGGAGCTGGAAAAGGACCAGCGCCCCGAACTGGTGGAGCCGCTCATGCGCGCGGCCCATTCGCTCAAGGGCGCGGCCCGCATAGTGGGGCTGGACAACGTGGTTGTGCTGGCCCATGCCATGGAAGACGTGCTGGAAGCCTGCCGCAAGCAGGAGCTGGTGCTCACCGGCGGGCACATCGACCTGCTGCTCAAGGCCAATGACCTTTTTCTGGCCATGGGCGCTACCAGCGCGGCCGACCTGCCCGCCTTGCTGGCGAGCCAGGCTGCCGCGTCCGATGCCCTGGCCAAGGCCGTGCGCGAGTCGCTGCACACGCCGCCGGTGTCGGTTGCTCCCTCGGCGTCCGGACAAGCCGGGGCTGCCCAGCCAGCGCAGGCTGCCAGTGCGGACAGCGGGCAGTCCGGTGTTGCCAAACCGGACGTTCCCCAGGCCGACGCCCCTGCAACCTCGGCTGGCAACACTTCAGTTGGCAACACTTCGGCAGCCAATTTGGGCGGCGTGGTCCGGGTTTCCTCCCAGAATCTGTACCGCATCATGGGGCTGGCCGGAGAAAGTCTGGTAGAGGCGCGCTCCCTTTTCCCCTTTCTTGCCAAGTTGCAGGCCATCCGCCAGGAGCAGCAGAGCCTTTTCAAACTGGTGGGCAACCTGCGCGAGACCGTGGCCGAATACAAGGCCGACATGGGCCAGAATTTCCGCTACGCCTGGTCAGACGGTCCGCAAGAAGAGGGCGCGGACATGTGCACCACCGTACAGGCCGAACTGGAACGGGCCGAAGAGCTCATCCGTTCCATGCGGCGCAGCCTGGGGGCGCACACCCGAAGTTTCGATGGCTATGCCCGGCGCATGGAGCTGCTTTCCGACCGGCTCTACAACGAAGTCATTGCCAGCCAGATGCGCCCCTTTTCCGACGGGCTGTACGGCTACCCACGCATGATCCGCGACCTGGCCCGGGAAACCGGCAAGCAGGTGGAGTTCATCGTGGAAGGCGAGAACACGCCTGTGGACCGGACCATTCTGGAAAAACTGGAGGCCCCGCTTACCCATCTGCTGCGCAACGGCGTGGACCATGGCCTGGAAACCCCGCAGGAGCGCACGGAAGCGGGCAAGCCGCCCACCGGGACCTTGCAGTTGAGCGCCCACCACAGGGCGGGCATGCTGCACATCCGCCTGGCCGACGACGGACGCGGCATCGACCTGGAGCGCATCCGCGCCAAGGTGGTGGAGCGCGGTCTGGCCTCGGCCGACATGGCCGGGCAGCTCAGCCGGGCCGAACTCATGGAATTTCTTTTTCTGCCCGGATTCTCCACCGCCAAAACCGTGAGCGAAATCTCCGGCCGCGGCGTGGGGCTGGACGTGGTCCACTCCATCATCAACTCCGTGGGCGGTTCGGTGCGCTGCACCAGCGAACCGGGGCAGGGCATGGTGTTCAACATGCAGCTCCCCCTTACCCTTTCCGTGCTGCGGACCCTGCTGGTGGAAATAGACGGCGCGCCTTTGGCCGTGCCCCTCAACCGCATAGACCGGGTGCACAAGTGCGTGTCCGAGGAGGTTCAGCACGTGGAAGACCACCAGTACATCCGGCTGGACGGCGACAACGTGGGGCTGCTCCAGGCCCGGCAGGTGCTGGGCATAAAGCAGGACACGGCCACGGAGACCGAGGAAATACGCCTGCTGGTCATAAGCGACCGCATGCACAGGTATGGTTTGGTTGTGGACGACTTTCTGGGCGAGCGCGATCTGGTGGTAAAGCCCCTGGACCACCGTCTGGGCAAGGTCAACAACATCAGCAGCGCCTCGGTGCTGGACGACGGCGAGCCCGTGCTCATAGCCGATGTGGACGATCTGGTCCGCAGTATGGACCGGCTTATCGGCAAGGGGCGGCTGAACAAGGTGGGCAGAACCGCTGCGGCCCGTCCGGGCAAGCGCGTGCTGGTGGTGGATGACTCCCTGACCGTGCGCGAGGTGCAGCGCCGCCTGCTGGAGAACAACGGGTATCAGGTGGATACGGCCGTGGACGGCATGGACGGGCTCAATGCCCTTGTTGCCGGGGAGTACGATCTTGTGGTGACGGATGTGGACATGCCGCGGCTGAACGGCATCGCCCTGGTGGAGCGCATTCGGGCCAACAAGGCCATGGCCAGTCTGCCCGTGATGATCGTCTCCTACAAGGACCGCGAGGAAGACCGGTTGCTGGGCATGGAAGCCGGTGCCAACTATTACCTGACCAAAAGCAGTTTTCACGACGACAGCCTGCTGGAAGCGGTCCGCGATCTCATCGGGGAGGCCTGAATTTGCGTATAGCCATAGTCAACGACGTGATGCTGGCCGTGGAGGCCCTGCGCCGCGTTGTTGTATCCCTGCCCGGCCACGAAGTGGCCTGGGTGGCGCTCAACGGTGAACAGGCCGTAGAAAAGTGTTGTTCCGACAAGCCGGACATGATCCTCATGGATCTGATCATGCCGGTGATGGACGGTGTGCACGCCACGCGCAAGATCATGTCCACCTGCCCGTGCCCCATCCTGGTGGTGACGGCCACGGTGGAGGGCAATGCCGCCATGGTCTTCGAGGCCATGGGCCACGGCGCCCTGGACGCGGTCTGCACCCCCACGCTGGGGCCGGACGGCAACGTGGCAGGCGCGGCCGCCCTTGTGGACAAGATGCGTATTGTCGCCATGCTGGGCGGCAAGGAACCAGCAGGAGCGTATATGGCCTCGCAGGAAAATTCGGGCAAGTCCTTGCGGATCATTGCCCTGGGGGCGTCCACCGGCGGCCCCAAGGCGCTGTGTGATGTGCTGTCCGTGTTTCCGGCCCAGATGGATTTTGCCGTGGCCGTGGTTCAGCATGTGGACATGCATTTTGCCGCGGGGCTGGCCCATTGGCTCAACGATCAGGTGCCGCCGCCCGTGGTGCTGGCCGAGGAAAACCAGAGCCTGCGTCCGGGCCGGGTATATGTGGCCGGAACCAACGATCATATGGTAATTGACGGCCATCATCGGCTGCATTACACCCCGCATCCGCGCGAGTGCCCGTATCGTCCCTCTGTGGATGCGTTTTTCAACAGCCTGGCCCGGCTTGGTCTGAAAGGCGGAGCCGCCGCCCTGCTGACGGGCATGGGCAAGGACGGAGCCGCGGGGCTGAAGGCCCTGCGTGAGGCCGGATGGCATACCATAGCCCAGGACCAGGCCAGCAGCGTGGTTTACGGCATGCCCCGCGCCGCCGCGGAGTTGGATGCCGCGGTGGAGATTCTTGATATCGGGAAGGTCGCTCCCTCCCTGCTCCAACACGTGTAAGGAAGGGCTTCCCTTTAATAGAAGGGACGGGTTTCCCCCCAACCTCCCGACCAGAGGACAATCTCAAGAGGACAAGCCCCAAGGATAATCCCATGACGCAACAGACCTCACATCAACCGGCCCTGACCCGCCACGATATCACCGTGCTGCTCATCGACGACCAGGCCATGGTCGGCGAGGCAGTGCGCCGCATGCTGCAGGAAGAAACCGATATCGTCTTTCATTTCTGTCAGGACCCCACCAAGGCCATCCAGACCGCCAACGAGATAAGGCCCACGGTGATTCTTCAGGATCTGGTCATGCCGGACATCGACGGGCTGACCCTGGCCAAGTTTTTCCGGGCCAACAAGGCCACCAAGGACACCCCCCTCATCGTGCTCTCCACCAAGGAGGAGCCCGCCACCAAGGCCGAGGCCTTCGGGCTGGGAGCCAGCGATTATCTGGTGAAACTGCCGGACAAGATCGAGCTTATCGCCCGTATCCGCCACCATTCCCAGGGCTACATCAACCTGCTGGAGCGCAACGAGGCCTTCAAGGCCCTGGCCGACCAGCTGCAGCATGCCTCGGAATACGTTACCTCGCTGCTGCCCGCGCCCATTGCGGAAGGGGCGGTGCGCGCGGATTGGAAGTTTGTGCCGTCGGCCCAGCTGGGCGGCGATTCCCTGGGCTACCACTGGATGGACGACACCCATTTCGCCATGTACCTGCTGGATGTCTGCGACCACGGCGTGGGCCCGGCCCTGCTGTCCGTGCAGGCGCTCAATGCCTTGCGCGCCGAGGCCCTGCCCGGTGTCGATTTCAAGGACCCGTCGTCCGTGCTGGCTGCTTTGAATGACACCTTCCAGATGGAAAAGCACAACGATCTGTATTTCACTATCTGGTACGGAGTATACGACACGGCAACCAAGGAGTTGTCCTACGCCAGCGGCGGGCACCCGGCAGCCCTGCTTCTCCAGGCAAATGGCGAGGTGGTGGAATGCGCCACAAAGGGCATCATCATCGGCGGCATGCCCGGAATGTCCTTTCCCTCGGCAACCATACCACTGGATACGCCCGCCACCCTGTACACCTATTCGGACGGCGTCTACGAAGTGGAAACCCCGGCGGGCGAGATGTGGACCTTTCAGGAGTTCAAGGAATATCTCCTGGCCTCCCGCGCAGAGGACAAGGACGAACTGCTCGGACTGTACGAGCATGTCATGGCCATGCATTCCGGCGCCACCCTGGAAGATGATTTCTCCATCCTGCGGGTGGATTTTTCCTGAGCCGGATTGCGAGCGCACGGCCAGCGGATTCTCGGTAACAACGGTTTTCAGACAGCATGACCTCACTGCTCACTTTCTGCGCCCTGGCGCTGACCACGCTGTTCTGGGGCATGTCTTTTGTATGGATCAAGACGGCCCTGCTCCAGTTTCCCACCTTCACCCTTACCTTTTTGCGCTACGCCACGGGCGCGGTGCTGTTTGCCGCCATTGTGCTGGTCCGGGCGCGGCGGCGCAAAACATGGCCCCATTTCTCACGGCGCGCCCATCTGCGTCTGGCAGGGCTGGCCCTGCTGCATCCGGGCATCTATTTTTCCTGCATGACCATAGCCATTCACTATACCACGGCTTCGGAGGCCTCCTTCAAAATCGCCACCGTTCCCATTGTGGTGCTGATTTTTTCCGCCCTATTCCTGGGCGAGGCAGTCACTTCCGGGAAACTCCTGGGCATTGCTCTTTCCGTGGCCGGTGTGGCCCTTCTGGTGGCTGGCGGGGGAGCGGGCGTTCTGGATGTGGGACAAAGCTGGTTTTCCACCGGCTGGAAGGCCGACGCGCTCCTGTTCTGCGCCGTACTGGCCGGAGCGGCCTATACCGTGCTGGCCCGCAGGCTCATCCGGGACCACGCCCCGCTGGATGTCTCCTTTCTGCAATTCGGCTACGGCAGCCTCTATTTTCTGCCCATGTGCCTGTGGGAACAGCCCGCCATGAACTGGGCGGCCGTGGATGGGCAGGGGCTGGTCGCCCTGGCCTGCCTTGCCTTTTTGTCCAGCTTTGCCGCGTTCTTCTGCTACAACTACGCACTGTCCCGCATCGATGCGGTGCGGGCTTCGGTGTTCGTGAACATGTGCCCCCTGGTCTCGGCAATCGGGGCCTGGCAAATGCTGGGGGAGACCATGTCTTCCCTGCAGATGGCGGGCGGGGCGCTGATTCTTCTTTCCGTTGTCCTGCCCAGCCTGGGCGACATGCGGCGGTTGCGCCAGGGGCCTTGGAAAAGGAAGGGGCGGCCAGCCGTGTGACCGCCCGTTGGATCGCCCGTCGGGCCACCCGCCGGGGATATCGGTTCGGCTCGCGCCTTTACAGGGTGGGCGGACGCCGCGACCAGAATTTTCTGGGCCTGTCAGGCCTGTGTATTATCGGGTCCGGCGGGCCCGGCGAGTCAGGCGCTTCGGGCGGAACATTCTCTTTTTCCTTTGCTGGTTGGCTGGTTTGAGGGGCTTCTGGTGCTTTGGTGTGTCGGCGTTCTCCACGGGCAATGAGCAGGATGCCCACGGCCACGCCGCCACAGCCTGCCCAATGCCAGGGGCCGACCGGGTCGTCCAGCACCAGGGCGCAGAGCAGCACCGCGCTGACCGGCAAAATACCGGTAAAGACCGCGGCGGACGAGGCGGGCACGTCGCGGATTCCCCTAAACCAGAACACATAGGCCAGCACCGTGATAGCAACGGCATAGTAAACGATGACCAGCCAGCCCTGCTTGGAGACCGCGCCAAAGTCGAAGCCCAGCCCCTGGTACACGGCCATGGGCGCGAACATGCACATGCCCAGCAGGCTTATCCAGAAGGAGACGGCCAGGGCGGACAGGTCGGCGTGCAGGGATTTGCGCAACACCAGAAAGATGGATTCCCCCAGCACCGCGCCAAAGACCAGCAGATAGCCCCACACAGAGGTATCCGTTGCCCCTGCAGCTCCCGCTGTCGCCGTTGCTGCCGAATTATCTGCCAGCCGCAGCACAGCCACGCCCGCCATGGCCGCGCCAATGCCCAGCAGTTTGAAGAGCCCCGGCTTTTCCCGCAGAAAAACAAACGAAATAAGCCCGATGACCGCAGGCGTGCTGCTGGTGATGACTCCGGCCGAGGCCGGATTGGTCCATTGCAGCCCGTACAGCAGAAAGACGTTGAAGAGCACGCCGCCGCAAAAACATTGAAAGGCCAGCAGCCCGAAGTCGCGCCAGCCGATGCGGGGCAGTCCTTTTTCCAGATACAGAAGAAAGGGGACGATGATGGCCACGGCCAGCACAAACCGCAACCCCAGCGCCAGAAACACGGGAAATTCCGCAATAGCCAGTTTGCCCGCCACAACCGAACTTCCCACAATGACCATTGCCAGGGAAAGGTCGGTGTATGAGGCCAATCGAGAACGCATATATAAGCTCCTTGGCCCGGGCGCTGTGGTCAGGCTGCTGACAAAGGCACGATAACGTCGTTGCCTCAAAAAACTCAAACCTTTGCGTATCAGGAAATACGCGTCAGTCTTGAGTTTTCCTCACGACGGTGAGTCTTTTTGGGTTCTCGTACCTTTTTGAGCAGCCTGGCAGATTTAACTTTGTAATCAATCTGGGACCGGAGAATTTCCGGCCTGCGGATTCTGGCTGCATGGGATGCAGAAGTATCCGAATGTGCGCCCGGACTGTGGGCAGGATGGCTCGGAAAGGGCTTACGGGTATTGAATATTCTTGCGGTATTGTCCCGGCGTAAGGCCGAATACGGCCTTGAAGCGGCGCGTCAGGTGGCTCTGGTCGGCAAATCCGGTCTCGGCCGCGATTTCCGCCAGAGAAGGAAGGTACGAAGTGGTCTCGGGCAGGCCCAGCAGCGTTTTTGCCCTGTTCAGCCGCAAATGGGTGAGGTAGGCGTGCGGTGGCGCGCCCACACTGCGGTGGAAGACGCGGGCCAGATGAAAGGGGCTGAGATGGCAGGCCCGGGCCAGCCGGGTCAGGCTCATGTCTTCGGCAAGGTGGGCGGCCATGTACTCCTTGGCCCTGCGCACGGCCACCGGCTCTGCGCCGGGACGCAGCAGGGTGGGGGGATTTTCGCAATAGCGCCGTATCCACAGGGCCAGCAGGCCCAGCAGCCGGGTTTCCTGTTCCAGGCTGCCTATGGCGGGGCGGCCCGCCGGGCTCACCGGCCCCAACGGGCGCATCAGGCTCACCGGGCCTGTCTGCACGGGCTGCATGCAGCGGTGCAGATGGTGGATGTTGCGGGCCAGCAGCGGGTCGGAAAGCACACCGGCCCTGAAATGAGGCAGGGGGCCGGGGTTTCCGGAAATTTCGCGCACCGCACGGGCCACCAGTTCCGGGGCCAGGTAGAACATGCGGTAGGTCCAGCCATCCGGCCCTGCGGCGTGGCCATCGTGCATCTCTCCGGGCACCACCAGATTGACCAGCCCTTGCGAGGCCACATGGCTTTGGCCCAGGTAGTCGAAGGCCATGGCCCCCTGTTCTATGATGCCCACGGCGTATCCGTCGTGGAAATGGCGGGTGAAGTTCTGGGTGTAGTAGCGGGCGCGCATGCACTCCAGGCCGTCCAGGGCCTGCGGCTTCCAATAGCGCACGGATTCGTGCGCGGCGTTATGGTCGGAGCGTTTGCGTGTCATGCATCATGTCATACGTCCTGTATGCGGCAAATTTCAAGACGAAAAAAAGAATGGGGGAACGGCTGGGCTGCAAACCGCTTCAGGCCAGCTCTTTCTGCATCCAGACCATGTCGAAAAGCTGGCCGTGCTTGCGGCCGATGTTGGCGAACCGGCCGCACTCCACAAAGCCATGCTTGGTGTGAAAGGCCAGGCTGCCCGGATTGCGCGAGGAGATATTGACCAGCAGGGTGCGCATGCCCGCCTTTGCCGCGCCCTGTTCCAGCAGGGGCAGAAGCAGCGTGCCCAGCCCTTTGCCCGTATGTTCCGGGAGGAAGAAAACCGTGCTGGTGCCGGTTGTGGAAAAGATGTTGCCGAGTTTGTAGGGGCGCACATAGCCGAATCCGGCATAGCTGTTGTCTCTGGTGTCGTTTCGGGTGGTGACGCTGAAGGCGGCGACCTTGCGGCTTTCCTGAAAAATGAAATTGAAGAAGCGGGTGGAGACCGGCTCTTCCTGATACGCGGCGAATCCGTTTTCCACATAATGGTTGAAAACGCGCAGGAAGTTGTTGCGGTCGGCCTTGCGCATGGGGCGGACATGGTGGGCCGGGCCTAATGGTATGGGGCGCGTGAAGGGCCTGGAGGGCCTGGAAGAGAACCCCATCATGGCGCGGCCAGCGTCTTGTTCTCTATTATGCGGATTAATTTCAGTATGTTGCCGTATTTCTTCATGGAGGCAGCATAGCACAGGGCGGGGAAATGGCAAAGGCGGGCAGGTGAGTTTCAGAAAGCGTGTAGGGAGGGGCTTCGGTTTTTGCCAGCCATGAAAAGACCCGGCAGAACATGGTGTTCTGCCGGGCTTTGAAAAGCAGCGCAGGGAACGTGCGGGCGAATGTATGGTTTCTCCATCCCAATATGCGAGAAAACCTTTTCTACATGTAGTTCGCCACGATGATGAGCACGCCGCAGATGGCGCTGATAATGATGGCTGGCCGTCCGCCAAAGGCCCTGAACTTGGTGCTCCGGCCCTCGGAGCGCATTTTCCAGACCATGGCGCAGGGCAGGAAGATGGCAATAATCGCCAGGGCCACTCCGGCGTGCGACAGAGCCGCGATAAAGCCGTTGGGGGCCAGCAGCGAGGCTGCCATGGGCGGCAGAAACACGGCCAGGCTGGTTCCGGCGCGTCCGGCCGAATCATTGGACCGTTTGAAGGTTTCCGCCACCAGGTCGAAGAGGCCCAGGGACACCCCGAAAAACGAGGTCAGCAGGGCCAGCAGCGTAAACGTGGAAAGTATGTTCTGCACCCAGTGGGAGCCGCCGCTGGTGAGTGCCACCAGGGCGTCCACGTTGGTCATGCCCGCCAGTTGCGAGGGCGTGGCGCTGCCCATGGAAAGCAGAAGCCAGAGAATGTAGCAGACGCCGGGAATGGCGCTGCCAATGATGAATATTCGTACCAGGGCTTTTTTGTCCGCGCCCACAAAGGACACGATGCTGGGAATGGACCCGTGGTAGCCGAACGAGGTGAACAGCACGGGCAGTGCGATAAGCAGGGTGGAGGGCGAGGCTTTGCCCAGGCTGAGGTTGGACATGTTGAGCTTGCCGCCCAACACCGCGAAACTCAGCACCATGGCCCCGAGCATGGTTATGAACAGAAACTTGTTCACCGTGATCAGGGTGTTGGTACCGCAGTACAGGATAAAGGCGCTGACAGCCGCGAAGATGATTGTCCCCAGGCGGGAATCAAGGCCCGTAGCCCCGGCAATGAGGTTGCCCATGCCGGTCATGTAGGCCACAAGCAGGCAGTAGAGCAGAAAGAACACGCTGGCCGTGGCCACCAACTGGCCTGGTCGGCCCAGAATTTTCAGGGCCATGGTGTTGAAATGGGCGCCTTCGCCGACTTCCAGGTTCACTTCCAGAACCATCATGGCCGAATACATGGCGACAATCCACATGAACAGAAGAACGAGCGAGCCGTTGGTGAATCCCAGCCTGCCTATTGCCATGGGAAGGCCGAGCATGCCTGCGCCTATGGCGGTTCCGGCGACAATGCTGATGGCACCGATTTTTGAGGAACGCATGGATATCTCCCTCCCGAATTCCGGTTTGGGTTCGGGCGTTGCATAATATACCTCTGGTTGCACCACAACATGAACATGCGTCGAAGACCCATGGCGCGGGCTGGTTAAGCACCATTGCACGCCATGGGCCCATTGCTCCGGAGAGCTTCGGATTAGTTCTTCAGTTGTTCCAGGACGTATTCCAGGGCCGTGGCAGAGAGTTTCTTGCCGCCGGGAGCACGGTCCACAACAACCTTCAGTGCATTGTAGATGGTTTGGGAGGCGTCGTTGAAGATGTCGCTTTCATCAAGGGAAACCTTCTGGCTCATCAGGTAGTTGAAGGCGCGGGCCATGGCGCTGTTGGCAATGAAGTCCGGGATGACGCTGAAGTTGTCATCGGCGAACTCGGCGGTGGACCCGTAGAAGATATCGTCGTCGCGGAAGGGCACGTTGGCGCCGCAGGCCAGAACCGTTACCCCGTGTTCCTTCATGGCTTCCAGCTGTTCGCGGGAGACCAGGCGGGAGGCGGCGCAAGGCATGAACACGTCCGCTCCGGCGTTCCAGACCTTGGCCAGGGCTTCGTCGGCGGGGATGGCGTCCCTGCTTTCCAGGGTATTGCCGGACCGGTTCAGGAAGAGTTCGCGCACCTGCTCAAAGGGCAGGCCTTCGGGTTTTACCAGGCCGCATTCGCGGTCGAGAATGCCGACCAGCTGGCCACCCAGGGCGGACAGATAATAGGCGCTGGCCGCACCCACGGTTCCCCAGCCCTGCACCACAAAGCGCTTGCCCTTGGCGGTGTCGCCGGAGAGCTCGTAGAAATGGCGCACGGATTCGGCCACGCCGTATCCGGTGATGAGGTCGCCCACAGTATAGCCGCGGGAGGGGTCGGGAGTCAGATCGGGAGATTTGACCACCATGCTCACGCCGTCGCGCAGCTGGCTGATCTTTTCGATGCGTTGCTGTTCGGTAGGATGGAAGTGGCCGGTGACCACGCCTTCCTGCGGATGCCACAGACCAAAGTCTTCCGTGATGGGGTTCACTTCGGTCATTTCAAAGACGTTCAGGTCGCCGCCTGTGCCGTAGTAGCTTTTGAGCAGAGGCATAACCGCCTTGTACCAGCGTTTGAGCACGCCTTCCTTGCGGGGGTCTTGCGGGTCGAAGTTGATGCCGGATTTGGCACCGCCGATATGTGGGCCGGAAATGGCAAATTTGATTTCCATGGTTTTGGCCAAAGACACCACTTCGTGCTTGTCCAGGCCTTTGCGCATGCGGGTTCCTCCACCAGCAGCCCCGCCCCGCAGGGTGTTGATCACTGCCCATCCCTTGGCGTCTGTCTCTGTGTCCTGCCATTCGAATACGATTTCCGGTGTCTTGTCCTCAAAGGCTCTCAACAGATCTTTCATGATTTCACTCCAAATGTGGTTTGTGTGAGAAACTTCCGTGAACCTATTGGTCAATTGAGGCTGTGCAGGCGCACACTCGCACCTCTGCATCCGCCTCGTGGTCTCCGATTATTCGTGGCGCATCCTTTCGGCATACAGGCGCGCTTCGATGTACAGGGAAAGCGATGCCACGGCCCGGTCGCATGCGGGAAACACGGGAACACCTCCGGCATTGAGGACATCGCGGAGTGGGTCGTAAAGACGTCCGCCATCCACCACGGCCACCAGGGGCTTGTCCGTGCTTTGGCCCAGCTGTGTCAGAAGCGGGGCCACGCCCTCTTCCGCATCCAGGGAAAAGGCGGCCACCGGTGTGTCGGCCAGGGTGTGCATGGCGGGGGACAAGGGGTCGAGCCCGATGACCAGGGCGTCGACGCCCTTGTCTTCAAGCAGGTGGCGGGCAATGGTTACGTGGGTCTCGTCGTCGGCCGCCGGATTGATGTCCAGCGGGTTGCCCACGGTGACCAGGGCGTCGAGTTTTTTCCGGCGCAGGATCTCGGTGATCTGCTTTTTGGAGGTCTGGCCAAAGTCGGCCAGCTGGATGTGGTAGTCGTCCGACTGGATGGAGTCGGCCATGCCCACGGCCTCGAATCCGGCACCGCTTACAGCTCCCAGGCGGTTGCCGCCAAGCTGTTTTGTAGCCAGGTTCTCGGCCAGCAGAAAAAGATCCTGAAATTCGGTGAATGTCCGGGCCACGATGGCTCCGGCCTGGCGTACGCAGGACTCGCAGACCATGTAGTCGCCGGCCAGCGAAGCCGTATGCCCGCTGGTGGCGCTTTTGCCTTCGGGCGTGCGTCCGGCCTTGTAGAAAACCACTTCCTTTCCGGCCAGAACCGCGGCGCGTACCGCGGTGCAGAATTCCAGGCCGTCCAGGTCGTTGAAGCCTTCCGCGTAGACCGCGATAACGTCCACCTGGTCGGAATCCTTGAAATACTTGACCATGTCGCCCAGGGTCAGGTCGGTCTGGTTGCCCATGGAAACCATGTAGGCGGGGTGCAGGTCCGGGCACTGGCTGATGCGGTTGAGCATGAACGCGCCGCTTTGGCTGACAAGGGCCGAACGGTGCGTTCTGGCCGTGCGGTTCTTGGGAAATTTTTCCTCGGGAATGAACCAGGTATCGTACCCGCCGGGGTGCGAGACCACACCCATGCAGTTGGCCCCGATAAAGATCGGTCCGCCGTCGCCTTTGCCGTGAACTTCGTTGATGGCCCGGCTTACGGCCGCGGCCCGCTCGTGGCTGTCCTCGGTTTCCCCCATACCGCCGGGGATGAGCATGACGCTTTCGGCAGCGTCCAGGCGGATCACCTCGTCCACAAGGTCGGGCACCTGGGAGGCGGCCACGGCCACCACGAACAGGTCGAGTTTTTCCGGGAGCGAGGCCAGGTCTGGATAGCAGCGGATGCCGTCCAGTTCGTCTCGTCCCGGCCGCAGAATGCAGATGTTTTCCCTGGCAAATCCTTCGGCCAGGATGTTGTCCAGAATGTTCCGCCCAAAGTTCTTGCGCTTGGTGGATACGCCGATAATGCCGATTTTCTTGGGATGGAGCAGGGAATCTATCTTGGCGATGGGGCGTTGGTTTCCATGCGCTTTGGGCAGGGAGAATTTGCACATGCCGTCCAGGGGAACCATCAGGTAGTTGGTAAAGGCATATGGGTTGATCTCCATTTCCTGGATGACGAACCCGGCCTCGGGATTTCCAGGGGAAAAATGGCGGCCCATTGCAATGAACGAGGAAAAGCATTCCAGCAGCTGCTCGTCCGTCACCACCCGGCGCTGTCCGCGGGTGAGCCCGGCCAGCTTGCGGTAGGAGATGGTCTTGCGGAACTGCTCAAAAAAGTCTTCGCCGGTGGTCAGCTCGCACGAGGCGGCCACGATGGCCTGTCCCTTGCGGAAACGTTGGGCATACAGCTCGGTGTCTGTTCCGCCCAGCCCAGCACTGACCACCATGCCGAATTCGCGTGTATAGCGCAGGCCCACGATGAGCTCGTTGCCAAAGGAACTGGAATCCGGAGGCATGAACTGCACCAGGAGCACGCCCTTGATGTCGCCCCGGATGGCCTCCAGCAGGTCGTCGCCGTCCAGCCCCTTGTATTCCTCGGGGGCGTGGGCCAGCTTGAGCCGGATCATGTTGGCGTAGTTTTCCGGCACCTCGCTGACCATGCGGCGCACGGCCGAGCGTACACTGTCCTCGTCGCGGGGTACGATGCGCACCCCGCCCACTTCGGTTTTATGCACAATGGTGGGGGAGACGATCTTGAGCACGACCTTGTCGCCGGGCAATCCCCGGAGCGTCTCGTCCGTCACCCTGGCCCCACGCGGGAGCAGCACGCTGCGGGGCGGTGTTTCCGCGCCCGAACGGCCAAGCAGGTTGTAGACCTCGTACTCGAAAAGATGGTTGCGCCCTTCGGCATGCGCATCACGGAACAGCGTGGTTATGGCGTCGTAATCGATGGATACTTCGGTTTTCGCTTCCATTGCGTGGTCCTTCAATATGAAAATTGCAGGGTGGAAGAAACAGCCCCTCATGCGCTGTCCGCAAAATGCAGCTCTTTATTTTGCGGAGGGTCGCTTCTGTCGCTTCCGGAATGTTCCCAATTTCCGGTCGCGCCTGGCGGGCTGTACCCGCCAGGCTTTGCGTCGCTCGCACTAGGCCAGACGTCTTCCCGCCTGGAATGCGGCATGGTTGGCCGTCCAGATGGCGGGTTTGGGGCTGACGCTCTTGAGCGCCTGGAGCCACAGTTCGGGCGGGAACGCGGCAAAGGGGTCCAGCATGCTCAGGGCGCCGATCATGACCACGTTGGCGATACGGCCGGTGGCGTCGCCCAGGGCAAGCGCCTCGTCCAGCACGTCCATCTCCACCACTTTGTAGTCGGCCAGGGTCTGCACTATTTCGTCGTGTGCGGGGTAGGCGTCCTCGTGCACGCCGTAGGGCAGTACCTTGGTGGTTGCCAGCAGCACGCTGCCGCCGGGGCGCAGCATGTCTATGAAACCGGGGCGCAGGACTTCGCTCTGCTCCATGCAGACCAGACAGTCCGCGGTTCCCGGCAGAAGCACCGGGGAGCAGACCTTGCCGCAGCTGAAGGTGGAGATGACCGGGCCGCCCATCTGGGCCATGCCGTGGGTTTCCCCCTTGACCACGTTGGTGTCGCCGTAGCCCGCCAGGAAGGCCAGACGGGTCAGTACGCGACCGAAAAACAGGTTGCCCTGGCCGCCAACGCCGCGAATGGCCACGCTCACCCTTTCCGGCAGGTCAAAGGAGCCGGCTTTGGGCAGAGTGATGGTGTCCGGCGCTTCCGGCAGTTCCACCTGGGCGCATTGGGCGGTTTCGCACGAGTCGTCTACGGAAATGGCGCCCACCGGGCACATCTGGGAGCAGGCCGCGGGCTGGCTTACACAGCCTGTGCATAAGTTGTTGAACGAAGGCAGCCCTTCGGCGTCGGCCTGGATGCCGGGGCATATCTGGCAGAGGCCACAGCGTTTGCACAGTTCGGCATCCACCTTCAGGCGGGTGCCGTAGCTCTGCTTGGGCATTTTGCGGATGCACACGCCGGTAACCACCAGGGTTGTAAAGTCGCCGTTTTCAGCATTCTGGAGTGCGGTGGTCAGGGCCTTGCGGATGGCTTTGCGGTCGTAGCCGCTCACTTCCAGCACCTTGGCGCCGTGCGCGGCCAGGGAGGCCTTGAGGTCGAAGCTGTTGGTCTGGCCCGCCAGGTTTACGGGTGAAGTGGGGCCGGGCTGGCCGCCGGTCATGGCGGTCCAATTGTTGTCCAGAATGACCTTTACCCCCGGCACCTGCCGAAACAGGCTGTTGCGGGTGCTGTCCATGCCACTGTGGCATTCGGTGCCGTCGCCCAGCAGGCTGATGCATTTTCCGGCCTTGTCCGGGTTTGCCAGGACAAATCCGGCCCGGTTGGACTCGCTGGTTCCCATGGCTACGTTGGTGTCCAGGGCATCCATGAAATAGAGCAGGGTGTTGCAGCCGATGTCGCCGAAACAGGCTTCTATCTTGCCCTTTTTGCGCATCTGCCGAACGGTTTCGCCAAACAGGCGGTAGGGGCATCCGGCGCAGATCATGGGGGGGCGTTTGAGTGGTGCCACGCCTGCGGCCTCGCTAATCTGCAGGCTCAGCCCCAGGCGCGAGGCGACCAGGGTCGGGGTCCATTCGGTGAGGCTTTCGGACGGGGCCTTTCCCTTTACCAGCAAACCGCAGCGTTCCAGCTCTTCCTGAACAAAGCGGTAGCCGTCCTCTATAACGTGGACGTCGCCGTCAATGGCCTGGCAGAATTCGCGGATGCGCTGCATGGGCAGGGGAAAGGTCAGTCCCAGGGACAGAATGTCGATATCCTCGCCCAAAGATTCCTTGACTTCGCGCACCATCATCTCGGTGGCGCCGTAGGTGATGACGCCAACCTTGCCCGAGCCTTTTTCCCATGTATTGAGAGGGCTTTCCTCGGCCATTTGTTGCAGTGCGGGCAACCGGTGGGACAGGACTTTTTCGTAGTTTGCCCTGGCAGCCACAGGCAGGGTGTTGAAGGACTTGAGCGGTGCGGAAAGCTCCACACGGTCGCGTTTGGCAATGTCCGAAAGGCGGACCAGTCCTTCGCTGTGGCAGAGCGTTCCGCTTGCCAGGATGACCACGGGGGTCTTGAATGCGCGGCTTATGTCCGCAGCCCGTCCGGCTGCCTCGTGCATTTCCTGGTGGTTGCGGGGCTCGAGGATGGGGATGAAGCAGCTTTTGATAAAGGGACGCGGGTCCACCAGGTGTTGCGTGGAACTGGGGGTGAAATCCGAAGCAACGTAGTAGACCAGCGCGCCCCTGTCTCCGTTGAAAAAGGCGGAGCTGCTGAAGGGGTCGCCCGCCTGGAAAAGGCCGGGAATCTTCATGGTAACAACGCAGTCGTTGCCAGCCAGGGAATAGCCATGTCCCACGGACACGGCGGCCGCCTCGCTTACGGACCAGCCCACGGAGAGCATATCCTGAACCTGGCTCAGGCCCCTGTCTATGACTTCGGTACTCGGGGTTCCCGGATATCCGTCCACAGCGTGGATGCCCGAACGGACGCAGCCCACGGCAAAGGCCATGTTTCCCTGAAGAACAGTCGCCTCACCTGCATTCTGGGTACAGAGCTTCCTGACTGGATTCATTGAAAATTCTCCCTTATTTGGCATTGGCCGGAATATGGCTTTTCTTTAACGAATTTCGGGCAGGCTATTGAATGTCTGACATTAGGTCAATAGCGAAAATGGATTTTTTTGCTAATTTCGTTTTTTTCCTTGTATAAAATGTTGATATCCAAAAAATAGACCGGTTTGTTACGGAAGCAAGGGATAAGCTGCTGCAAGAGGAAGGGTTAGAAAGTAGGACATCAATAAACACATTCGACAGCGTGGATCTTTTCGACTACTTCTTTTAGATTGTAGAGTGGAGGGTACTCACCGATGACAAAAACCTATACAGCTCCCGCTTCCAACCGCTGCGAGGAAGTCGTGGCCGCTTTGAAACGGGAAATTTTGCTGCAGCAGTACATACCGGGCGACAGCCTACCGCCCGAGGAGGTTCTGGCCCAGAAGTTCGTTGTAAGCCGGGCCATGGTTCGCGAAGCCCTGGGCATACTCAAGGCCCAGGGGTATCTGGAATCCAGACGGGGAAAGAACGGCGGGACGTTCGTCAAAAATATTCTGGAATCCGGCATGTTGGGCGATCTTTTTGGCGACCTTATCCTGATGGGGAAAATGAAGATTTCCGACCTCATGTCCTCCCGCCTGCTCATCGAGCCGGAAGCCGCCAAGCTGGCGGCGCTCCATGCCTCCTCCATGGATCTTCAGGTATTGTCAGACATCAACGACAGGGTGGCCGCATCCACAAGCAGCAAAGAGCGTGTGGAGAACACCGTGGCGTTCCATGTGACCTTGGGCGGACTGTGCGGGAATCCTTTTTATGACATTTCCATTCGCAGCTTCATGAATTTTACCGCCGTGTTTGCCGAACTTTTCGGTTTTTCAGATCCGTACGTGCATAACGACGATGCCCATAATGAAATATTGGAGGCATTGGTGATGCGCAACCCGAGCCTTTCGTACGAGCGCATGTTCGTCCATGTCTCCAGCATGAAGGCCGCCATGAGCTGCCAGGAAAAAATGTACCGAGAGGCGAAGTTGTTGTAATATGTTTAAAAAGGCTGCCGTTTGAGGCCGGAATTATTTTTTTGCCTGGGATGTCCGGGAATTACAGAAAAGTTTTCCCCTGCCTGTGAAAAAATCGTGTCAACCCCCTTGCGCGAAATTTCCGAACGTCTACCATAGGAATTTCCGGCGGAGAAAAGGGATTTGTCTTTGCCGGATTTCTTCCGAACCACGACTCAAGGATTTTATTATGTCACAAACGAGTCTCGCCGCAGGCGAGTCGATAGTCTGCCGCTGCACCAAGTGTGGTGATGAAAGAAAACATACCATCGTCGCCATGGTCGACGGGTCCATTGCCAAGGTGCAGTGCGACACCTGCCAGGGCGTTCATAAATATCGTTCCGCCAGCGATGCCAAGAAAACCACGACCAAGCGTACCGGAACGACGCGCACGACCAAGGCCGCAAAACAAGCTGCCGAGGCTGCCCAACTGCACAAGGAATGGGAAAACCTGACCACGGAAACGGCTGAAGGCAAGCCGCTTACCTATTCCATGTCTGTTGAACTTTCCAAGGGTTCCCTGGTGGAACATCCGATTTTTGGCGTCGGCTCGGTGCGCAAGACCATTTATCCGGACAAGGCGGAGATTCTTTTCGAAGCGGGGATGAAGGTCTTACGCTGCAAGACTGTATAAATTTCCAGGCGGCTGAAAAAGGTTCGCCAGCTTTGTTGCTGCAAAAAAGACGGGCCCTTGTGTATGGAAGAATACACGGCGGTCCCGTCTTTTTTTTGCGCCTCGCTTTCGTACCTTTTTGAGCCGCCTGGGATGTGGGGTTCACAGTAAAAGAGAAAGAAAGAAGATTTTGGGGTGACGTACATTGTGGGGCACCGGGTTGTGGGAACTGTCATAGTAAAAGAGAAAGAAATTTTTAGGGCTACGTATATTGCAAGCCGTGTGGGGCTAGGCAAAAGAAGAAAGACGTAATACCACCAGGCAAATCAGGAAAATCCAAAGGCTGGTTATTGGTGTTTTAAAACGCTGCAGCCTACAAAGCAAAAAGCCACCCGATCTGTCAGGTGGCTTTTGTTGTTTACAAGCTGGGGGCAGGTTTTTATTTGGCTGTGGCTGTTTTCAGGACCCGCGCCTTTCTTTTTCCCGGAACATAGATGAGTGCGCCCACAATGGCGGTGAACGGAGCCACGGTAACCAGTCCGAAGCTGCCCACCAGGGTCTTGAGCACTTCCGCCGCCACGTAGATGAAGTTGAAAAGGTTGGTCAGGGGGATGCCCTGGGCCACAAAGGCCATGAGCATGGTGATGAAGCCCCCGGAGTAGGCCAGCAGCAGTGTGGTCGTCATGGTGCCGACCACGGCGCGCCCCACCCGCATGCCGGAGCGCAGGGCTTCCAGCCGCCCGATGTCCGGCTTTTTGGCAACCACTTCGTGCATGGAGGCCGCCACGTCCATTGCCAGGTCCATGACGGCGCCCGAAGCAGCCAGGAACACGGCGGCCACATAGATTTTCTGCAGGTTCAGGTGGCCGTATCCAGCGTACAGCAATGTCTCGGCAAAGGGCATGACCGCGCCGTGCACATGGAAGCGTCCGGTAAAATACACGGCCAGGATACAGCTTGTAAGAATACCCAGAAATGCCCCCAGAAAGGCCACCAGACCCTTGCGGCTGATGCCCGCCACAAGAAAGATGATGGAGGCGGTCAGGATGGTTATCACGCTCAGCGACAGCCATACCGGGTCGTATCCGTCCAGCATGAGCGGAACCAGAACCTTCCACAGCATGAGTGCGGAAAAAATGAACGACAGCAAGGCCTTGGCCCCGGTCCAGCCGCCAAAGGCCAGCAGCCCCATGGTGAAGATTCCCAGCAGCCACATTTCCAGCCCCAGCCGGTAATGGGCCTGCGGGTTCACGTAGATGATGTTGCCGTCGCTATCCAGAGACAGCACCACCAGGGCGGTATCGCCCACCTGAAAAATTTTGTCCCGGTCCATCTGCCCCATCAGGGGGTTGTTCCCGGACACGGTCTGTCCGGCGAACTTTCCGTCGAGTAATTTCAGGGTCACGCCCTGGTCGCCGGTCCATACCATGCCGTACTGGCGCATGTCCGAGTTGTCCACCTGGACCACACGGCCCCTACATCGCATGCCGTTGTCTTCCGTGCGCTTTTCGTACTGGTTGGGGACAAAATACAGCCCTATGGTCAGACAGACGAAAACCGCCGCAAGAAGTGCATCCCTGTGCCAGCCTTTTGAATTCATGTTCACGCCGGTATCCTCGTTTCTCAGACTTCGGCGGGCGGTACGAACGCCCTGTAAAGCGACAGGCGGTCCGGAGCGTTTCCGGACCGCCTGCCTGGTATTCTTTGGGAGAGGTTTTGCGGACGCGGTGTCCGCAAAACGTCAGCGCCTACTTGCTCAGGTAGACGACCTGGGGGGCGACACCCATGACGGACTTGATCTTCTTGGCCACGTCGGTGTTGTCGTAGTAGCCGTTGAAGGTTTCGGAACCGACGCCCAGGGCGGAAGTGGTTACGGGCACGCCGGTGTGCTTGTAAGAGGTCCAGGCCAGGCCGGACTTGTTGTTCAGCAGGTGGGTAAGGGTGATGGTAAGGGGCTCGTAGCCGCCGTACAGCAGGTAGCCCTGCGGGTCCTTGATCTTTTCGCCGGACATGGAGCGCTTGAAGGCGTCCTTGAGCTGGGTGATCTCATAGGGCTTGAGGACCATAGGGTCTTTCTTGGCGTCGCCGGTAAAGGTGAAGCCGAAGTTTTCCGTGATAACGGGCATGAGGTCTTCGAACTTGGCGTCGGCACCGTGGGCCTTTTTGTAAGGAGCCATCACGTCCTGGTCGAACTTGGTGAAGGAAGCCATCTGGTTGGCCAGCAGGTTGAAGTCGGATTCGTACTTGGTTCCGGCAAAGCCGAGGGTCAGGCCGCCACACTCATGGTCGCCGGTGACCACGATGAGGGTATCGTTGGGGTGCTTCTTGTAGAATTTGACGGCTTCCTGAATGGCCAGGTCAAAGGCAACCGTGTTGCGCAGGGCGGCAGCGGCGTCGTTGGCGTGGCAGGCCCAGTCGATCTTGCCGCCTTCAACCATCATGAAAAAGCCCTTGTCGTTGTCCAGCAGTTCAATGCCCTTGGCAGTGAACTCGGGCAGGGTGATGTCTTCGGCCGTGATGTCCATCACATAGGGCAGGGCCTGGTCGTCCTGGAGCCAATGGTTCCAGGCAATGATCTTCTGACCGGGCTTGGCGGCTTCGAAATCCTTCTTGTTGTCGATGATCTTGTAGCCGTTCTTCTGGGCCAGGATGCGGGCGTCGCCCAGGGGTTTTTTGGACTTCTTGCCCGTGGGGTCGATCATGCCGCCGCCACCAAAGTAGTCGAAGCCGCTCATGGCCAGGGCGTGGTCGATTTCATGGTACATCTTGCGGGTGGGCACGTGGGCGTAGAAAGCAGCCGGAGTGGCGTGGTCTATGGATACGCTGGAAACAATGCCGACCTTTTTGCCCTGGGACTTGGCAATCTCGGCCACGGTCTGCACGGGTTTGTAGTTGGGATCAACGCCAATGTAGTTGATGTTGGTCTTCTGCCCGGAAGCCAGGGCAGTGGCGGAAGCGGCGGACCCGGTGATGAAGCGGTCGTTGGCGAACGTGGTGGTCACGCCCTGGGCCGGGAACTTGTCCATTTCCATCTTGGTGTTGGTAAAGGCCTGGGTGGCGGAGCGCTGGGGAATGCCCATGCCGTCACCGATGAAGAAAAATACGTATTTTGCAGGGGCACCCTTGTACATGGCTGTTTTGGCCTGTGCGCCGTCCACGGCGAAGGCGGCAACAGCCAGGGCGGTCAGCAGCAGGGCTGTGAAGGACCGTTTGGCAGTAGCGAACATCTTGAATTCCTCCTTAAATAGGGAACGTGTAATGAACAGAATAACGATGGGTATAGGTACTCGCTGAACGTGTGGAATGGTTTGACAGTCCAGTGACAACACGTTGAATGTTCGGTGAATTTTGCCTCGCAGTCCGGGGGAGAAAATTGGGCCCGGAGCAAATGTGGCCCGGAGCAAATGTGGCCAGTGGTTGCCGTTACGAATATTGCATTAATGTATGTGGAAAACAAGACAGTCGAACGAAAATACGGGCGTGCCAGCCTGTGGGCCGACCTTGGAGCGAAAGATGAGGGGATGGGAAAACTGTTGAAGCAGTGGCGCGAACGGTGCGCAAACAGCCATTTGTCCGGTTGCGCACCGTTTGGGGACGTTTGAAAAAAAGGGATTAGTGGGAGATTTTGATCAGCCGGAAGCCGGTGTCGCCGTCGGTTGATTCGGGAGCGCGCGGGTAGCGGTTGGCGCAACGGGCATTGCGCAGCTTGCTGTCCTGTCGGCCGCTGCGGAGAACGTGCAGGCTCTTGTCGCCCGGGGTGTAGGTATTCTCCGTCCATTCCCATACGCCGCCGGACATGGCCTGCAACCCGAGCATGTTGGGGCCCAGCGTTTCCTTGAGCGGCGCATCCATGTCGGTTTCTTCTATTTTCTGGCCGATCCTGCCGTCCACAGTGGCAAAGGCGTTCCAGCGTCCCTGGTTGCGGCAGGCGTATTCCCACTGGCTTTCCGTGGGCAGGGCGAATTTCTCCCCGGTGGTGTCGCTCAGCCAGCGGGCATAGGCCGTGGCCGTCAGCCAGTCCACATTGCCCACGGCATGGTCTGCCGCCCCTTCCACAGGGGCGAACATGTCGCCGCGGCGTTCAATGCCCGGAAAATCGGCAACCGTCGTGGGGTGAACGGCATTGAGATATTTGCAGAACTGGTCATTGGTCACTTCGTTCACGCCCATCCAGAAATCTTCGGGGCATTCGCGGCGCAGCGGCAGTTCGTCTTCGTCGCACACCGGGTTCCAGTCGCCGCAGCCCATCTCGTAGCAGTCTCCGGGAATGCGCACGAAGAGCATGCCGGTAGTGGGCTCGCGCCATGCGGCCAGGGCGTTCATTTCGCCCGATACGGGGCCGTGGTAGCCGTTGGGGAAGTCTTTTTCGATATCCCAGATGATTGTTTTATCCGGGCCGGGCGTAACAAGCCCCAGGTCGCCCGTCATGTGCAGTTTGCTCGCGTCTGTTTTGTCGCCGTATGCGGAAACGGCCAGCACCACCAGCGCCTTGTCTGCGTCCGAATGGACGTTGAAATGAAATTTCGTCTGTTCGTTTTTCGTGGTGATGCGAAGGTTGTCTATTCCCGTGGCGTTGGCGGCGGTATTTTCCGCCGGGGCGCTCCATGCGTTGTCGGGAATGGTTCCGGCAAATCCTGTCAGGACGCACAAGCACAGGGCTGCCGTCCATTGGAGAAAAAACGGGATGAACCTATTGCGCTGCATGGTCCCCCCCTTGGGGAGTATCTATGTAAATTTGGAAAAAGACGGGGCCGGTGGGAGCGTCCGCCGGGGGCTGCATCATGCCCGTGGTGGATTTTTCATTTGTTTTTGCAGGCTGCTTTGCCGGGGTAGACTGGTTCGCCGCTTGGGGCGCGGGAACGGCAGCTGCGGGAAGAGCGGTTGTCTGTTCGGATGCATTGGGAGCGGATGGCTTGGCAGCCACGGCAGGAGTCGCGCTGCCGGTTGTCTGGTCCGTGCCGTTTGGCACGATATGCTGCTGTTCGGGAGCCTGCTTGGCGGAAGCAGGGGCTTCCTGGGCGGGCTGTCCAGATATGTCGGATGCGGTTGGTTCGGGGGCCGGAGTGCTGGTGTTGAACAGGAGTGTATAGGCCAGTACCACGATTGCGGCCAAAACCAGGATGGCGCCAGCGTACATTCGGACCTTGCCGACCCATGGGCGGAGTACGGCGTAGCGTCGCAGGCAGGTCCGGCAGCGAAAAGGAAAATACGGCAGAGCCGGGCCGAGGAGTTTTTCATATCCCGTGCTTCGGGTGGGCCAGAATTCTCTGCTGCCGCAGTGAGGGCATCTGGGATCATGATCAAGGGGTGCCATGCTGCTCCAAATCGTTCGACATACCGCGTGGATTTATTCCAGCTTGTGACAATACACAAATACTTCGGTTTCTCCAACCCCTGGCGCGCGGCAGTATCAACGTTTTTTTATCTGTTCGTGGTATGAATTCAGCTTTCGATAACCAAAAATCGTGTCAATAGGAAACTCTCTCATACATGAGGGCACGGATGGGTATGCGCGTTTCCAGCAAAAAAGCCATGATATTCTCCCTGGTGTAGAGCGTGTTGCATTACATGCCCTTTTCGCCAGCTTTATGACGCCCACACATATAACATACTAAATTAAAAAATTTTTCAGGAGAAAATCATGCCGCAGCAACATGGTGCAACGTCCTCGTTTTGCAGCGCAAGTTCCACAAATTGGGAGGCGCTCCCAAGGCTTTGCCGCGACTTGCGCGACCTTGTGGGGGAGCACTCCGCCCGTCACGTCCTCAACGCCTTGGGCGGACAGGTTTTTTACATTCCGCGTATTCCGCCCCCGGACCACCCCCTGGCCGCCATACGCCCGGAGGCGGCCCAGCGTATCTGCAACGCCTTCCACGGAGAACGGCTGGCCATTCCCCAGGCCCGGTGGCTGCAGCGCCAGGAACGCGACAACGCCATACGCCTTGCCCGTAAAAGCGGCCAGAGTGTTTCCCGGCTGGCCTGCGTGTTCGGGCTCAGCCGCCGTCGCATCCAGCAGATATTGGCTTCGGGCCAGGAGACGGAACAATGAGCGGCAAGCTGTGCGCTCGCAAACAAAGGTTCATCAAGGCGTTCAGCGAAGGCCCGGAAGGAGTGGACGCGGTGGAGGCGGCTGTTCGGGCCGGGTACAGTCCGCGCTTTGCAAAGGAGCGGGCCGCGCAGCTGTTGGCCGACCCGGAAGTGCGCAGCCATCTGGAGCGCCGTTTGTCCGGCCGGAGTGATGATCCGCAGTTCACCCGCCGGGCCGTGCTCCAGGGACTTCTTCGCGAGGCGGGCGACCATAGCGGAAATTCCAGCCCTGCCAACCGGCTGAAGGCCTGGGAGCTGGTCTGCAAGCTTTTGGGATTTTTCAACGAGTCCAAGGACGCCGCGCTGCCCTCGGTGGTCTACGATATCCGCATAGACGGGCAAAAGCTCGAAAGAAGAGCCAACGGCAGGCCGCTATGAAGCAGCTCCGCCTTACCTACCGGGCGGAACCCACCCTGGCCGCGTTCCACAACAGCAACGCCTTTGTGCGCGGCGTGATGGGGCCGCTTGGTTCGGGCAAGTCCTCGGCCATGTGCATGGAAATACTCATACGCGCCGCACGCCAACGCCCTTCGCCCGATAACGTCCGGCGCACGCGCTTTGCCGTGGTGCGCAACACGCAGGCCGAACTGCGGACCACCACGGTGAAAACCTGGCAGGACTGGCTGAGCCAGGGCGAACGCGGGCCGAGTGCCTCCCCGCCCTTTACCTCGCGCTTGCGTCAGGACCTGGGCGATACCACCAAACTCGATGCGGAGGTCATCTTTCTGGCCCTGAACCGGGCCGAAGACGCCAAAAAACTTCTTTCCCTGGAGTTGACCGGGGCGTGGATCAACGAAGCGCGGGAGCTTCCCTACGACATTGTCAGCGCCCTTACCGGCCGGGTGGGCAGGTATCCGCCCAAACGTCTGGGCGGGCCGTCCTGGTCCGGCCTGATAATGGACACCAACCCGCCCGATACCGGCCATTGGTGGTTTCGTGCCGCAGAACAGGAGACGCCGCAGGGCTGGGCGTTTTTTACCCAGCCGCCCGCGCTGCTTGCTTCCGACTCGGGCTACCTGCCCAACCCGCAGGCGGAAAATCTGGAAAACCAGCCCCTGGGTGCGGACTATTGGCTGCGCCAGGTGCACGGCAAAAGCAACCAGTGGATCAAGGTCCACCTGCTGGGCCAATACGGCGACCTCATGCCTGGCAAACAGGTCTACCCGGAATACGACGACGAACACCACGTTGCCTTGGAACCGCTTGGCGCCGTGGCCGGTACCGAGCTTGTACTGGGCTGGGACTTTGGTCTGACGCCCGCCTGCGTCATTACCCAGCCCCTGCCGGGCGGACGGCTGTTGGTGCTGAACGAGCTGGCCGAGACCTCCATGGGCATACGCCGTTTCGCCCGCTCCACAGTTGTTCCTTTTTTGCGCTGCCATTACCCGGACCACACCTTTACCAGCGTGGGCGACCCCGCAGGCACGGCCCGTGCCCAGACCGATGAACGCACCTGCATGGAGGAGCTTGCCAAGGCCGGAATCCCAACCCGTCCGGCCCGCACCAACGCCTTTGCCGCCCGGCGCGAGGCCGTGGCTTCCTTTCTTACCGGAGGGCACGACGACGTTCCGGCGTTTCTGCTGGATGGCTCGTGCGCCATACTCAGGCGCGGCTTTCTGGGCGGATACTGCTTTGCCGAAAACAGCGACCGGCCAGAAAAGAACAGCTACAGCCATTTGCACGACGCGCTGCAATATGCCGCGCTCCACGCCCAGGACAGCCATGAGCGGCCAGTGGCACGACGGGGAATACGGCGCAGGGAGCGGCAGCCGGCGGATGGATTTGCGGGATATTGAGGCACTGGGGGAAGGAAACCCCTTTTGCAAAAGGGGTTTCCTTCCCCCAGACCCCCATCCTTCCTCAAAAACTTTTGTTATTGAAGAAGTTAGAAAAGGGGGAATGGGCAGAAACTGACAATATATAAGAAAAAAATTTTATGCCATTTCTTCAACACTTTCGACATTGTCGGACAGTGTTCGAAGGTGTTTCACAAATGCATTTCTACGTTTTGTTCGAATCCGATCTCCTCGATTCATTAAATATAAAAAAACAACAAAACCAGCCAGCATGGAATACCCAAGAGTCTTCCATCCAGAATATCCAGCAGCATTAAAACCATAACCGGCGCCAAAAAGTGTTATAAGAATTAAAAATAATGACGTGTAGAAACCACTATGCCCTAGTCCTAATTTTTCCATTAAAGGGTATGTATGTTCCACATAATGAATATCTTTGGCAGCGTGATTTACTAATATTGCTGGCCAGTAATTTGTTTTATCCTTAAAACTGTATATTACACTAACACGTTGCCCTGTTCGAATCGGTATATCTCTCATATGGAAAGTTACATATTTTTCAATGCCATTATCTTTTTTTATCCAAACACTATGGTTGTCAAATATTTCTGTTTGAACTGGTTCGCTGCTATTAATATTATGAGATCTAAAAGTTTTAGTATTTTTTTCGCTTGATAAGACCTCACCTGTTACCCGCTTGAATTCTATTGTTTTCTTACCCCATTGAAAATTCCCCACACCATCCTCCTTTATCTGGAATATGTATTAGAAATTTGAATCAATTAGTAAAAGATAAAAATATTTATTTTGTAAAATATGGGGCGTCAATATTCATAGGGCTACAAATTGAAAAAATGAATTTTGTATTCTCGCGTAAGAAATTGCTATTGAAGAAGTTAGGGGCAGAAATAAGGGTAACGAAGGTTAGGGGGCTGAAATGAGACGTGAAGATATGATAAAATTTTACACCCCACCGCCGCAGGCTGGTGAGAAAGATGCGGAAGCAAGGCGCTAGGTAAATTGATTCGTGACGTGTACTCTTTATGTACACAAGCGGGTCAATTTACCGCAGCAACGCTGCTAACGTGTCTTTCTCGCCAGCCTAGCCATTTAGCGGTTGGGATGGATAATCACGACCTTCGTCGGTGTGGTCAGTACTCGGGTAACATGCCTTGTGCCAGCCGGTATTGAGCGCATGGTCAGTCCGGAAATGGTTTCCACTCCATCGTCAGTTTCCAACTCGATTTCGCCTTCCAGCAGAACAAAAATCTCATCAAATGGATGGGACTCATCCGGCGACACTGCGCCTTTCTCTGCGAAAACCGTTTCTACCTCGAATTCATTACGCGCCCCAATGAACAGTCTGGAAATATCCGGGATAGGTGGCGTCGTCGTCTCCATGTCTTTGCTCCTTGTCTATGTGGTTTGTTGAACACGCTTGAGGGTTGTGATTCGAAACACCAGAGCAAGCAGGCCTGCCAATCCGGTTCCGAAGGCAAGTGTAAGGTAGATATTGGAGATACCCGGGCCAAAGATGAGGCCGGAGGCTTTACCCGTAATCAAAGGGCTTGCGAATTGTCCGGCAAACAGGAAGCTGGTGACCACCGCAGTGCCCGCAGTCCCGGAGGTGTGCACCATTGTTTTGGTCACACCGTCCATTATCGAGGGAACCAGGGTGCCGAAAGCCAGGCCGTTGATCACCAGACCACAGAACAGGGGGAGCACTGACGGAAAGGCGGAGAGGCCGTAATAGGAGAGTGCGAATATGCAGAGACTTACACCGGGAAGCCATCCTCTGAGTGCTCTTTTCAGATTGCCGTACAGAAGACCGGTCAAAAATGAGGATGCTGTCATGGCTGCCATAGCCGCGCCCGCCATGCGCGAGTCTCCAATGCCGTGCCCTTGAAGATAGAGGGCGAGATTAACCGGGATGG
Organism: Desulfovibrio sp. 7SRBS1; assembly: GCF_049723905.1. Taxonomy (NCBI): domain Bacteria; kingdom Pseudomonadati; phylum Thermodesulfobacteriota; class Desulfovibrionia; order Desulfovibrionales; family Desulfovibrionaceae; genus Desulfovibrio; species Desulfovibrio sp. 7SRBS1. The sequence continues at coordinate 3,144,388 of NZ_JBJKFD010000001.1, forward strand.
CATAAAAGGCGACCATGAGCATGAACATGCCCAGCCCCCAAAGAGTGGAGGAGCCTAAAAAACGCATCCCTTGGGAAGACTGTCTTTTCGTTGCCGGGGCGGGATGATTATCGGGTAAAAAGAAGAAAATCAGCAGCCAGACCGCTACCCCAAGGAGATAAATAAGAAAGGATGCCCGCCAGCTTATTGCCGCCAACAAGCCGGAGAGAATCATGGCGATGATTCCCCCCAGATTGTTCGAAGCCGAGGCAAGGCCCATGGTTCTGGCCTTTTCCTCGCCCGACCAGATATCCGCGATGATCCCGGTAGAAAGAGGCATGAGAATACCGACCCCGATACCGAGCACGGCTCTCATTGACAGCAGAAAGGGAATGGACGTCGCAAGCCCGCCACCGGCTCCGCCCAAAATATAGAAAAAGATACCGGCGTACACCAAACGCTTACGGGCTATCCGGCTGCTGAGCAGTCCTGTGAGCAAAGACATGGGGATGATGGTCAGAGCAGGCGTGGTGAGCACCATCTTTCCCAACATGTCCGAGGAGTTTGGGAAATAGGCGATTATGTCCGCCACAGCAGGCGCTACGGCAGCTCCGGACATGACAGTAAGCAGGGATAAAGAGAGAATTGCCAGGCGAATCATTTTGTTTCCCGCAGCATTTGCACCACACGGGCGCTGATTATTTGGGTGAGGTGAAAGTATTGCTCAATGTCCGCTTCGCTGAAATCGGCGTACACATCATCTGTAAGCCCTTTGAGTATCTGGAGGATTTCATCTTTGGCCAGGCGGGCCTTCTTCGTGGTGCGGAGAATGTTGCGTCTCCGGTTGTTGGGGTCTACCGCCCTTGTAAGATATCCGTCCTTTTCCAGGCGGGCCACGGCTCGCGCAGCCGAGCTTTTATTGAACTGGAGCGACTCCGCCACATCGTCCTGGCTTGCCCCTTCGTTCTCATAAAGAAAGGTGAGAATTGGGATGGTGGCCGCCCCAAGCCCCCCCAGTCCAAGATGGGCAAGGCGGCTGTCCAAAATAAGGCCAAGATACCTTGCGATGGTAGCGATTTCTCTTCCTATGGAATGACGATGTGACATTTTTTTTGTTTCCTTGCTGTTTAAGAAAAGGGCGTTTTGGGTTCGTTCTTTGTATCGTACAAAACAACTGTTGCATATGCAACTGTTGCGTGGCGTACAATTGTGTATGACCTCTCAAAATCGGCAAAAAATATATCTATCCAACTAAAAAATAAGAATTTTTCAATATGATATTTCTGGTCGGGCCGTCCCGGGTGCTCGATTGAGAGGCTCTCCAGAGAGAAGAGAAAAGGGCTTGAAACAATGTTCCAAGCCCTGAAATTTTAGGGAAGATGGGTGCGTGCTTTGGGCAGAGAAAAGAATCTTTTCTTGCAATATATATCGAATTTTACACCGGAAATCGCGGGTTTGTGAAAACGGTGCGAGAGCGAAGTTCTTAAATCAATTTATACCAACCCACAGGCGGCTCAAAAAAGTTCGCGAGCAAGGGGCGAGAAAAACTCAAGGCCGACGCGTATTTTCAATTCCACATCTATTGAGTTTTATACCCAACATCGCGGGCTTGTGAAAACGGTGCGCGAGCAAGGCGCCAGGTAAATTGATTCGCGACGTGTACTCTTTGTGTACACGAGCGGATCAATTTGCCGCAGCAACGACGCTATCGCGCTGTTTTCACGGGCCTTACTCTGCCGTCTTTACCTTGTTCCACAAGGCATCCTGCTCCTCGAAGGAAAGCTCGGCGATATTCTGCACTCCGTTTTCCAGGGCCAGTTTTTCCATGGCCTGGAACCTGCGCAGGAACTTGTGGTTGGCAAAATCGAGCGCGGCATTGGACTTTATGCCCATGCGGCGTCCGTATTCCGCCAGGGTAAAGAGATAATCGCCGAATTCTTCCTCAATACGTTCCTGGCTGCCCTCGCCGCGGGCTTCCTGCAGCTCCTTCCACTCGGAAGCCAGCTGTTTTTCCACATCCTCGTCCGTGGGCCAGGTAAACCCGGCACGCGCGGCCTTGGAATTGATGCGGTAGGCGCGCAGCAGGGGCGGCAGCCCCTTGGGCAGGCTGTCGAACACTCCGGCGGGCTTGTCTTCGGGAGCCTGCTTTTTTTCGTCGCGCTTGATGCGTTCCCAGTTATTGAGGATGTCGTCCTGGCAGGTGATGGACGTGTCCGCGAAAACATGCGGGTGGCGGCGGATCATTTTGGCGCGGATGCCGTCCAGCGCCTTGTCCATGTCGAACTCCCCGGCCTGGTTGTAGCGTTCGGCCAGGAAAAACAACAGGAACATCACGTCCCCGAGTTCCTCGCACGCTTCGGAAGGGTTGTTGGAGCGTATGGCTTCCACAAGTTCGAAGGCTTCCTCAATCACATAGTCGCACAGGCTCAGGGGGGTCTGTTCCTTGTCCCAGGGGCAGCCGTTTTCGCCAATCAGGGCACGCAAAACGTCCCTGAGGCCTTCAAAAGATGAATTCGTCATTTGTATTAATGTGTTGTTTAGAGGGTTGTGGACGCAAGTTCGGCCCAGCGGGAATGCCCGCCGAGAATGCCCCGCTGAAAATACTCAGCAAATCAGTTTTGCGTCTGCGGTTCGGAATCTCCCGAGGATTCATCATATGACTCGTCCGAAGGCTCATCAGAAGATTTATCCGGCATCATGTCCGGGAGCTTGATATCCGGCATGGAAACCGAAGGCATTTTGATTTTACGCAGTTTTTCCACGCCGTTGTTGAAAGTTCCCTTCATGTCGGTGGGCAGCAGACTGGACAGAAAGACCGTGACTCTGCCGATATACGGCGCGGTAACCGACTCCTGCACATAGGCCGAGTTGGGAATGAATGTGGTGAGCGCCAGCAGGATGATGGCGCACAGCAGCATGCCTTTGATAAAGCCGAAGGCGCCGCCCATGGCGTGATCCACCCAGGCCAGCAGTGCCAGCTTGAGCAGCCCGGAAAAGAGATTGATCAGAATCCAGGTGGCTATGGTCACCAGAACCAGGGTGATGATGTAGGAGGCGGTTTCCGCCGTGGCCGGAGAAGACATGTAGGGCGCAATGTAGGGGGTCAGCTGGGTGTGGTACTGGTTGGCGACCCAAAAACCGATGAGCAGCCCGGCAATACCGGCGATTTCCTTGAGAATTCCGTGGAAAAATCCGCGTACGCAGAAAAACGTCAGGATGAGAAGGAAGACTATGTCCAGAAGGGTCATGCAAATGTCCTTTAAGGGCAGGGTTGAAAGCGGAATGTGCGGCAGGCGGTATGCCGATTCCGACTCGATTGCACTCGAGCGTACGGTTCTGCGGTTTGGCCGGTGCACTGCCGCCGGAAGAGAAAATTGGTTCGTGTGAGCCGCCCGCAAAAGTGTCCGGAAACTTACGATGCGCTTACGTTAAAGCACGTTAGCAGATGCGATTGTGAAAATGAAGCGGGAAAGTCCCGGCTTCGGGCAAGGCCCGTTCGCGCCGCTGCTCCTGGAAAATTTCCCCCGGCCACGTTGTGCTAACTCTGCACCGGTCTTGATTTTTTTTGCACGCCTTCCCCAACAAGCCCGTCAAATTCGTTTTGTCCTTCCCCGGAATCTTTCCTCCTGTTTCGGGCCAACGGTAGGGCCGCGCCAAGTCAGCGGAAGCTGACCGGGGTGAACGGTAGGTGAGGCCATCGCCTTTGGCAAAAGTGCGCTCTGTTGCCGTTTACCGAAAAAAGCCTGCACGCCTGCCACGGCCCTGCTATTGGGTGAGCATGGATAACGCTCTGCAACCCCAGGAGGACATTATGAGCAGGGATCTCAAGGAGTACTGGAAACGGAATTTGGCGCTCATGGCCAAGCTTCTGTTTATCTGGGCCCTGGTTTCCTATGGCTGCGGCATTGTTTTCGTCAACGAACTGAACGCCCTGCATATTGGCGGGTTCCCGTTGGGATTCTGGTTTGCGCAGCAGGGCTCCATCTTCACCTTTGTCATTCTCATTTTTGTCTATGTGCTGCGCATGGCGCGTTTGGACCGCGAGTTCGACGTCCATGAATAGCCCGTTACGGTATGGGCGGCCCAATCAGCGGCCGCAAAGGGCTAACCGAAAGAACGCATGCGGGCGCCCGGACCACCAAGGCAGGTGAGCGTCCGGGAATGGCCCGCAAGGAGAACGACATGGGTTCCATACAACTTTGGACATACGGGATGGTCGGCCTGACCTTCGGGCTGTACATCTTTATCGCCTGGCGGTCGCGAGTGGCCGACACCAAAGGCTTTTACGTGGCAGGCGGGGGCGTTCCGCCCCTGGCAAACGGCATGGCCACCGGCGCGGACTGGATGAGCGCGGCATCGTTCATCTCCATGGCCGGAATCATTTCCTTTACCGGCTATTCCGGCTGTGTCTACCTGATGGGCTGGACCGGCGGGTACGTGCTTCTGGCACTGCTCCTGGCGCCCTACCTGCGCAAGTTCGGCAAGTTCACGGTGCCGGATTTCGTGGGCGACAGGTACTATTCCAACACGGCCCGGGTCGTGGCCCTGGTCTGTGCCATCTTTGCCTCGCTGACCTATGTTGCCGGGCAGATGCGCGGGGTCGGCATTGTCTTTTCCCGTTTTCTGGAAGTCGACATCAACACCGGCGTCATCATCGGTATGTGCATCGTCTTTTTCTATGCCGGGCTGGGCGGCATGAAAGGCATCACCTGGACCCAGGTGGCCCAATACTGCGTGCTCATCCTCGCCTTTCTCATTCCTGCGGTGGCAATTTCCATGAAGATCACGGGCAATCCCATCCCGCAGCTTGGTTTTGGTTCCACCATTGCCGAAGGCCCGCACGCCGGACGGTTTCTCCTGGAAACCATGGATGCTATTCAAAAGGATCTCGGCTTCAACGGCTACACTTCGGCCTTTGGGCCGGGCAACCGCTCCATGATCGACGTCATCGCCATCACCCTGGCGCTCATGGTCGGCACGGCCGGGCTGCCCCACGTCATCGTGCGCTTCTACACCGTGCCCACGGTGCGGGGCGCGCGGCTCTCCGCAGGCTATGCCCTGCTCTTCATCGCCATTTTGTACACCACGGCACCGGCGGTTAGCGTCTTTGCCCGGTACAATATGATCGATACCCTGGAGAACGTGGCCTATGCCGAGGCCCCTTCCTGGTTCAAAAACTGGGAGGAAACCGGATTGATCGCCTGGCTGGACAAGAACGGTGACGGAAAAATCCAGTACCGGGCAGGCAAGCCCTTTGAAGGCAAACCCAGCTTTACCGGGCAGGCCGGGCCGTACGGCCAGCAGGTGATCACCAATGCGCCCACGCCCAACGGCAACGAGCTGTATGTGGACCGCGACATCATGGTTCTGGCCAATCCGGAAATCGCCAAGCTTCCTGCCTGGGTTGTGGCCCTTGTTGCGGCGGGCGGACTGGCCGCAGCCCTTTCCACTGCTTCGGGCCTGCTGCTGGTTATTGCCTCCAGCATTTCGCACGACCTCTACTACCGGGTGCTCAACCCGCAGGCCACGGAAAAGCAGCGTATGCTGCTGGCCCGGATAATGGTTGGCGTGGCCGTTGTGGTGGCCGGATACTTCGGCATCAACCCGCCGGGATTCGTGGCCCAGGTTGTGGCCCTGGCCTTTGGGCTGGCTGCATCGAGTTTCTTTCCCATTCTGGTCTTGGGCATCTTTTCCAAGCGGGTCAACCGCGAGGGAGCCATTGCCGGAATGGTGGCGGGCATCGGGTTCACCCTGGTGTACATTGCCCAGACCAAGTTCATGGGCGTGGCCCCGTGGTTCTTCAACATCAGCCCGGAAGGCATCGGCGCGGTGGGCATGGTCATCAACTTTGCGGTAACCTGCGTGGTTTCGTCGCTGACCAAGGCTCCACCCATGTATATCCGCGAACTTGTCGAGTCTGTGCGGACGCCGAGGGGGGCGGGAGAGGCTAGTGGTCACTAGGCTGCACCAAAAGGCACGCTAGCTTCGTTGCAGCGGAATATTTAAGCCGCTCATGTACTTAAGAGTACACTTCGCGTTTAAATATCCCTCGCGCCTTGCTTTCGCACCTTTTTGAGCAGCCTGGGGAGGGGGGGTGAAAGACTCAAACCCTCTGCAAAGCATGGCGGTAGAACATTAAAAATCTGATCCTCCTTGCAAACAACTCCTTCCCTGGCGGGCCAAGAGCTGACCGCCAGGGAAGGAGTTTCATTTTTAATCCAAGTTAAAAGGATGTTCTTTCTTGTGGGTCCCATCCCCATTTTCATAGGCAGTTCAAAAGGGTGCGAGAACAAGGCGTAAGAAATATTCAAGGCCGACGCGTATTTCCTGATACGCGAGGATTTGAATATTTTGAAACAACGCAGTTACCGTGCCCTTTTCAACTGCCGCAGCAAAGCAGCTTGACCCTAGGCCAAAGGAGGGGCTAATTGCCCATTTGTAGAGACACATTTCTTCCGCCAACAGAACACGAGCCGGGATGCCAAAAGGTTTCCGGGGCGGCAAACCATGGGCGTTCCGAAAAAGGGGTGGGTGGATTATGGATGGATTCGATTGGATTGAGGCGATTGGAACGCTGGCCGGCCTTCAGACCACATTGGCTTTTCTTCCCCAGGTCCTTAAGGTCTGGCGCAGCAAGTCGGCTCACGACATTTCCCTGGCCACGTTTTCCATATTCACTTCGGGCGTTATTTTCTGGCTTGTCTATGGCATCCTCATCAACTCGTTTTCCATTACCGCAGCCAATGCAGTAACGCTTGTTCTGGCCTCCACCATCGTGGGCATGAAATTGGTGTACGACAAAAGATTCCCCGTTGGGCAAGGCATAAAATAGCTTTCTAAGTTCTTGCTTTCCATGCTTCTTCCGTTTAATTTGAACAGTGGTTTAAAAAATCGGTCTGGAGTGGGACTGGTCATGTCTTTTTCTGCGTTTCCTTTTTCCATACTATGCGGAATTCGAAATCGGCAGTATACACTACTCCTTTTTCTTGCGTTTTTTTGTTTTCCCACCAATGCCGGGGCAAAGGAAATCGTTACCCTGGTTTCCGACCTCTGGTGCCCCTACATCTGCCAGTCTGCAAAGCAACCCGGCTATATTGTCGAAGTTCTCCAACAGATATTTAAAGACGCGGACATCGAGCTGCAGTATCACATACAGGATTGGGAAGAGGCCATAGTTCAGGCCCGTTCGGGCGCATACTCCATGGCAGGGCCGGCAGCCCGAAACGAGGCTCCCGGTTTTATCTTCGGCCATGTTTTCATCGGTATTGCCAAGGGGGCGTTTTTCACCTCACGGGATTCCAGTTGGCGATATACCGGGCTCAGCTCGTTGCGCGGCATCCGTATGGGGGTGGTAAGCGGCTATAGCTACGGCTGGGTTGTGGACGGAGTTCTCAAGAGGTCGGAGGAGCTGGGGGTGCAGGTGTACTCTGCCAATGGAGATGCCGCCTTGCTCGACAATCTGAAAAAGCTTGCCCGGGGTGAATTGGATGCGGTTGTGGGAACCACTGCGGTGGTTACCTACACGGCAAGGCAGAATGGAATATCGGATCAGATAATCGTTGCAGGCGAGGCCCTGTATCGAATTCCCGTGTTCATGGCCTTTTCTCCTGTTGATATACAGGCAAAACGCAACGCACGCGTGGTGGACGAAGGGCTGGTACGGTTGCGTAAATCCGGAAAACTTGCAGAAATTTTAGGCCATTACGGTCTTTCCGACTGGGGCGCGGAACGCTGAACACCATCCCTGCACTGTATTGCAAACTGCGGATAACGATTCAACCGGGGTATTGCATGAAATTTCCAAAGGCTGGCCGTATCCAAAACAACGCGCCAGCCTTATTTTTTCCTTTGTTTATAAGATGTTGTCTGGCAGTTTTTGAGGGGGCTGTCTGCTGCCTTGCATAGGGAAAACAATTGGAAATCAGGTTTTGAATCCCTCCATGTATTTATCTATTTTAATCTTTTATATCAGCCTCTTATATCCCCCGCCAGCATTGGGTGCGTCTTGACAATCTCGCGTTCGTCTCTCTATAGGTGGATACTTCGAGAAAAAAAATGCGACACAGCATTCTCGTTCGGCAAAGGCAATTGATCACATACACCGGGTAGCAAAGGGAGCGCTTCATGTCGGATCTTGGGACTCAAAGGACGTATGCACTGGTCGGTCATGGAGGCTGCGGCAAGACTTCGGTGGCGGAGATGCTTTTGTTCGCCACCGGGGTCGTCAACCGCTTGGGCAAAATCGAGGAAGGCGCAACCATTCTCGATTACGAGCCGGAGGAAATCAAGCGCAGAGGCAGCATCCAGCCAGGTTTCGCCCGCATGGAATGGAACAAGAATGTTCATTACCTCATCGACACGCCAGGGGATAACAACTTCAACGGCGACAACGCCTACCTGCTGAGCGCAGCGGACAGCGTCGTCTTCGTCATTGATGCTGTGGACGGCGTAACCCCTCTCTCCAAACGCCTTTGGGACCGGGTCGGCAACTCCGGTCTGCCCTCCATGATCGTCATCAACAAGATGGACCGCGACAGGGCCGATTTCGATTTCGCCTTTGACGGCATTACCAGCGTTTTGGGTGCCAAACCCGTGCTGACGTTCATGCCCATCGGGTCCAAAGAAAATTTTACCGGTCTGGTGGATGTCCTCGCTGGCAAAGCCTACTTTTTCGAGGACGAAGGCAAGGTCAAACTTGGCGATATCCCCGCCGACATGGCCGACGAAGTGGAAACCCTGCGTGAAACCATGGTTGAAAACATCGCGGAAAGCGATGAAGAACTCATGGAACTTTATCTGGAAGAGGGCGAGCTGACGCCCGAGCAGGTGACAAAGGGACTGTCCTTGGGTGTTGCTTCCGGCGAGCTGACTCCCGTAGTGGTCTGCTCCGCCCTGGAAAACAAGGGCGCGGCTCCGATTCTGGACACCATTCAGAACCTCATGCCCGGCCCGCTGAACCATGCCGACTGGACAGGCATAGACGGCTCCAAACGTGCTTCCAGCCCGGACGAACCCGTGGCCGCCTTTGTCTTTAAAACCGTCATCGATCCCTTTGCCGGACAGCTCAACGTCATGCGCGTACTTTCCGGCACCCTGACTTCGGACATGGCCCTTGCCAACGCCACCCAGGAAGGCAAGGAACGGCTGGGACAGCTGCTCTATCTCAAGGGCAAGGAGCAGGTGCAGTGCAAGGAACCGGCCGGTCCCGGTGCCATTGTTGCCGTGGCCAAGCTCAAGAAAACAGGCACCGGCGACACCCTGTGCGATGAAAAGACTCCCTTTGAGCTGGACAAGCCCGAGATGCCGCCGCATCTTATGACCTTTGCCCTGGCAGCCGAGGAAAAGGGCGAGGAAGACAAGGTCTATCAGGCCATCCACAAGCTGCTGGACGAGGACATCACCCTGCGCCTGTTCCGCGACGAGGAATCCGGCGACATCCTGCTTTCCGGCATGGGCCAGCTGCACATTGAAACCACGGTGGAAAAGGCCAAGCGCCGCAGCAAGGTCAATATTCTGCTGAAGACTCCCAAGGTCCCCTACCGCGAAGCCATCAAGGGCAAGGCCGACGTTCAGGGTCGCCACAAGAAGCAATCGGGCGGGCGCGGACAGTTCGGCGACTGCTTTGTGCGCATCATTCCCCAGGCTCCGGGCACGGGCTACGTGTTCGAAGACCAGATTGTGGGCGGCGCCATTCCCCGCCAGTACATTCCCGCAGTGGACAAGGGCATTCAGGAAAGCGCCCGGCGCGGCTACCTGACCGGCAACCCGGTGGTGGATTTCAAGGTCGAATTGTACGACGGTTCGTATCACTCGGTGGACTCTTCGGAAATGGCCTTTAAAGTGGCCGGTTCCATTGCCTTTAAAAAGGCCTGTGAAACCGCGGGCGTAAAGCTGCTTGAGCCGATCATGCGCATGCTTATCAGCGTGCCCGACCAGTTTATGGGCGACGTCATCGGCGACATTTCCGGCCGCCGCGGCAAGGTGCTGGGCTCGGATTCCAAATCGGGCCTTACTGAAATCCAGGCCCATGTGCCCATGAACGAAGTGCTGCGCTACGCCCCGGACCTGCGCTCCATGACCGGCGGCCAGGGCGTGTTCACCATGGAATTCGACCACTACGAGGACGCACCGCCACCAGTGGCTGAAAAGATTATCGAAGAATACCGCAAGTCCAAGGAAGAAGCGTAACCATACCGGTTGCCAGCGGCTGACCTGACGTGCCGCTTCCCATGAAATAAAGCCCCCGGCATTTGCCGGGGGCTTCTTATGTTCTTTTCGTCTTCTTTGGATATTGAAACCCCCAACGATTGCCAGGGCCTTTTATCTTTTTCTTCTCTTCTCTCTCCCACCCCCAAAACCCCGCAGGGTTGCGAGAATGGGTTGAGAGCAAGGCGTGAGGGAAAATTGAGGGTGACGCGTATTTTCCTGATACGCGAGGACTCAATTTTTCTGAAGCAACGCAGCTATCGGCCTATTCTCGCGACCCTCGCCCCGATAGCAACGCAGCTATCAGCCCATTCCCGCAACCCTCGCCCCGATAGCAACGCAGCGATCAGCCTGTTCCCGCAACCCCGGTTAATTTTCTCCGTAACAGCTCCGTTGCCTGCTCCGCACTCACCGGGCGGCTGAACATGTAGCCCTGGGCTTTTTCGCACTGCATGTTCTGCAAAAACGCCAGCTGGCCCTCTGTTTCCACACCTTCGGCCACAACCTCCAACCCAAGGCTCCGGGCCATGGCAATGATGGACTGCACAATGTGCACGCTTTCCTCGGACTCTTCGCCGCTTATAAACGAACGGTCTATCTTGAGCACGTCCACAGGCATCTGCTGCAGATAGCTCAGCGAGGAATAGCCGGTGCCGAAATCGTCGATAGCCAGCAGGATGCCGAGGTCCTTCAGCTCGTTGAGTTCCTTGATGGCGGACTCGGGATTCTGGATGAGCAGGGATTCGGTTATCTCCACCTTCAGACATTTGCCGGGCAGCGAGTATTCCTCCAGCTTTTCGCGGATAAAGCTCACCAGGTTGCCCTTGCCGAACTGGCGGCTGGACACGTTGACGTTGACGCTGAAATCCGGATTTTCCGCGTCCAGGTTCAGAGAATGGTCGTCCAGCCATTCGCGGAGCTGGCGCAGCGAGTCGGCAATGACCCACTGGCCCAGGGGGATGATGAGGCCGGTTTCTTCGGCCAGGGGAATGAATTTGTCGGGCGGAACCAGGCCACGCTTGGGGTGCGGCCAGCGGACAAGCGATTCGAATCCGCAGATGCCGCCCCTTCTGACGCAGACGATGGGTTGGAAATGCAGCAACAGCTCTTTTTTGCGTATGGCCTCGCGCAGTTCCGTTTCCATGGTGACGGATTCCAGCAGGCTGGCGTGCATTTCCTGATCGAACACCAGATAGCCCTGGCGGGTTTCCTTGGCGCGGTACATGGCGATATCCGCATCGCGGATGATCTCCTCGCCGCTCCTGTAGGTTTCCGCCTGGGCCACCACGCCTATGGAGCCCATGGGCTGGATGGTCTTGCCGCCGATAGTCATAACCTTGCGCAGCTCGGCAAGGATGCGGCTGGTAATTTCCTCTACTTCCTCGGCTCCGTTTATGTCTTCCAAGATAATGGCGAACTCGTCGCCCCCCAAACGGGCCACGGTATCGGCCTGGCGTACCTGTTCGCTGAGCCGCTTGCCCACGCCCACCAGCAGCTCGTCGCCAGCCTGGTGGCCAAGGGTGTCGTTGACGTTTTTGAAGCGGTCCAGGTCGAGCATGAGGACGGAAAAGCCCTTGCGGCTGCGGCGTCCGGCCCGCCGGATGGCATGGCCGAGCCGTTCGGAAAAGAGCAGGCGGTTGGGCAGGCCGGTAAGGGAATCGTGAAACGCTTGGTGCGTTATCTGGGCCTCGAACGCCTTGCGCTCGGAAATGTCCTGGTAAACATAATATATTCCAGCCACTTCACCATGCTCATGCACAGGAAAGCCGATCATGGAGACGGGCAGCAACGTGCCGTCCTTGCTTTTGCGGTAGGTCTCCTTGGCCAGGGACGAGCCGGACATGATGTTGTTGCGGTAGTTCTCGCATTCGTCCTGCAGGTGGTCGGGCACGATAAGCGGACGCATGCCGAACCCGATGATGTCCTTGCCCCGGTAGCCGAAGAGTTTTTCAAAGCCCGCATTGACGTCCACCACGTTGCGTTCCAGGTCGATGAGCAGGATGGCCTGGGGCGAGTTGTCGAAGAGCTGGCGAAAATGCTCACGTTGGTGCGCCAGGGCTTCTTCGGCATGTTTGCGCTGGGTAATGTCCATTACCGTGCCTTCAAAGCACACCAGCCGTCCCTGGGCATCGTGAACGGGACGCGCGTTTTCCGAAATCCAGATGATGCTGCCGTCCCGGCGGTAGATTTGCGATTCGAAGTTGATGACCTCGCGCTGGGTTTCCATGATCCGCACAAAATCGTCGCGCCGGTTGGGCAGAACGTACAATTCGTCCTTTATGGAATTGTAATGCTGGATCATCTCCCGGGGCGTTTCAAAGCCGTACAGCCGGGCAAGGGAGGGGTTCACCTCCAGATAGCGGCCCTCTGGCGTGCTTTGGAAAATGCCTTCCACGGTATTGTTGAAGATGGAGCGGTAGCGCTCTTCCGCAGCCCGTGTGTCGCCCACGGCCTGAAACTGGCTGCCCAGCCTGTGATAGACGGCCAGGTAGCCTACAGAGCCGGAATCGCAGTTCCGGGAGGGCTGGATGTCGATCCTGAATTTGGTCCGGGTGCCGTCTTTTTGCGTGCATTTGCGGTCGCACTGCAAACATTCCGGGGCTTCGCCTTCGTTTGTTTCGTACATGCTGGAAAGCGCGCTGACGGTAACGCCGGGAAGATTTTCCGCGGCCCCGAAACATTCGTTAAAGGCTTTGTTGGTGCAATGTATGGTTCCGTCTTCTTCCGCAATGCACATGGGTTCGGGTGCAATTTGAAAGTAGCTGGAAAAGCCGGAAAAGAAGTTTTCTGCGTCCGTGGAGTCCTGAGTGAACATGAGAGCCTCAAAAACGTAAAAAGATTAGGCAACATTTGTGTTAATGCAAGGACGTGCCCATATTAAAGAAAGTATATTATTTTGGGGTATTAAGCAGTTTGCTGCCCTGCCGTATGTAACCAAATTGTATATTTTCACCAAAAATGATTTCTCGCAGGCGAAAAAGAGCTCACAAAAACCTGCAGAATCTTTGAAAAATCGCCTGCACAGAGCGGCAGCCATGGGTTTTGAACGGAGTTTATTGGAAATTTATTGTAGACATTTTTGTAAGTGTACACATTCCTCCGAATGTGCGAGGAAATCTTCCGGCGGGGCGGAGGCTGTGTATGCCTCTGGAAAACATGGTGCCCTGCCGTGTTGTCTAACGGAAGAATGTATCATGAAAAATATGCCCGGTCCTACCGTGTTCCGGCGCTTTCTGCAGGGCGCAATCGCCCTGTTCTGCCTTTATGTCGGCTACTGTTTTCACGCTTTTCTGTCCTGGGTCCATAATGGCGGACCGGCCGTGCCGCGCCCGGCCTCCGTGGAAGCCTTTCTGCCCATCAGCGCGCTCATGGGGCTCAAGCGCTATGTCCTGACCGGCCTGTGGGACAATGTGCATCCGGCCGGTTTGGTCATTTTGCTGGCTGCCATAGGCATGGCGTTGTTGTTCCGCAAAGGTTTTTGCGGCTATGTCTGCCCCGTGGGGCTGGCCTCCAACCTGCTCGCAAAGCTGGGGAAAAAGATGTCCCTGGCCTTTACGCTTCCCCGCTGGCCAAGCCGTGTGCTTTCCGTGTTCAAATACGTGTGGCTGGCCTTTTTTCTGGTGAACGTGCTGTCCATGCCCGTGGCGGCGCTCAACCAGTTTCTGATGTCTCCCTACAACCTGACGGCCGATGCACGCATGCTGGAGTTTTTCACCAGCCCCAGTGCAAAGGCTCTGATGGCTTTTGCTGTGCTGGCCGTGCTGGGTATTGTGTTCAGGAATTTCTGGTGCAGGTATTTGTGCCCTTACGGCGCGTTTCTGGGGCTGTTTTCCTGGATGGGGCCCATGGCCGTGCAGCGGGACGCAGACGCCTGCGTGCACTGCGGAAAATGCGCCAAGGCCTGTCCTTCGTCCATCCAGGTGGACACCAAGGCACGGGTGACTTCGCCCGAATGCATCGGCTGCATGGCCTGCGTGGAAGCCTGCCCTGTGGAGGGCTGCATACAGCTTGGTGTGGGCTACGGTTCCGGAACCGGCCAAGTCAAGGAGGGAAGGACTTCCCTGCCTTTCTGGGCCGTGGGTGCGGGCTGTATCGGCCTGCTGATTCTTGGCTATGTTCTGGCTTCGGTAAGCGGCCATTGGGATAACGCACTGCCTGCCAACATGCTCAGGATGCTCTACCTGCGCGGAGCCTGAGGACGGCGGTCTGAACTCTCGACGAGCGGGCCAAAGCTATGTTAGCCAGTCGAGAAGTAATATTGCACGCGAGGTACATTGAAGATGGGTATTGATTTTTCCGCAGCTGTTCATTTCTTCAAGATGCAGGGCAGCGGCAACGATTTTGTGGTTATCGACAATCGGACCGCCAAAGTCGCGGTCGACGACATGGCCGACTGGGCCAAGTCCTTGTGCCGCAGGGCGTTTGGTATTGCTGCCGACGGCCTGTTTTTTCTCGAAGAGGCGCCCGAGAGGGACGACGTGGATTTTCGCTGGCATTTCTACAATGCCGACGGTTCCCGCGCCGAAATGTGCGGCAATGGGTCGCGCTGTGCCGCGCGGCTGGCCTACGAGCTGGGCATGGCCCCGGTGGAGCACTCCATTGGGACGGATGCCGGTGTTGTGCGCGCCAAGGTGTTGCCGGAACTCGGCCAGGTCAAGGTGCAGCTTACCGACCCGTTCGACGAGCGGCTGAACATCGAAGTGGGCCTGTCCGACGATTTGAACATCTGCCATTTTGTCAATTCGGGCGTGCCCCATGCCGTGGTTTTCACGGACGATGTGGAGGAAGTGGACATCTCTGCCATGGGCAGCAAACTGCGCTTTCACGAAGAGTTCGCCCCGGCCGGAACCAATGCCAACTTTGCCCAGGTGGTGGACAAGGAGCACATGCTGCTGCGCACCTACGAGCGCGGCGTGGAAGACGAAACCTATGCCTGCGGCACGGGTGCCTGCGCTTCGGTTTTTCTGGCGCACCGCTTGGGCCTGACCGGACCTGTGGTGGAAGTGACCACCTCGGGCGGTGAAAAGCTGGTGGTGGATGTGACCGACGGCAAGCTCTTTTTGCAGGGCGGGGCCGAGATTACCTTTCAGGGTGAGGCCAATTTGACCAGCCTGGGCCTTGCTTAGGGGGTAAGGGCTGCCGAAAATGGCGCGTTAGCGGCGTTGTTTCAGAAGATTCAAGCCCTCGCGTATATAAGAATACGCGTCGACCTTGAATCTCCCTCACGCCTTGCTTCCGCACCATTTTGATCAGCCCGCGAAGTTGGGAAGTTGGGTAGAAGAGTGAGAAAGAGAGGTTAGCCTGCGAACGTGGGGAGCCTGCGAAGATACGAACTCCAGGGAAAGTCAGAGATGGCTTTCCCTTTTTTGTGGGGAATGGGCTTTGGAGGGAGAGTCTAATATTTCGGAGGAATACACGAGGCCGTGGGTCTTTGTACACTTGGTTGCCGAACCATTTGAGCCGTCCGCGCAGTTCGACTACTGTGGGGACTGTCTGAGAAGGCCTCGCCTTTTGGATTTGCAAGTATCGGGGAGATGCACTCATGAATCAGTTGGCGCTGTCGTATCTGTATCTGGCCTTTGCCATTGTCTCTGAAGTCATTGGAACAACCTTTCTGCAGAAGTCCGAGCAATTCAGCAGGCTTGTTCCCACGCTCCTGGTGGGAGTGTTTTATGCGGCTTCGTTTTTCCTCCTGTCCCTGGCGCTGAAAAATATTTCGCTGGGAGTCGCCTATGCAATTTGGGGAGGAGTGGGGATCGTTCTGACCGCAATCATCGGTGTCGTGGTGTTTCGCCAGACGCTGGATGCCGGGGCGCTCGTCGGGATAGGGCTGATTGTTGCCGGAGTGATTGTGGCGAATGTTTTTTCCAACACGCTTTCGCACTGAGGCGAAGCGCATAACAACGTGCGGAGCCGGTGTGCGCCGTTTATTCGGCGTTGCGAGCTTTGCGAAATTTCGACGCGGCAGCCACGAAGCGAGGGGCCCACTTTGGCACGGACAGGGCGTGGATGTGGCTGTATCCGGCCAGGGTGTTGTTCACGGTCAGGCCGTCCCGGCCATTGTGGATGCCGGAGCCGCGGTTGATCTTGAAGGAAAAGTGCAGCTCTTCCTCGTCCGGTTGGGACGAGCAGCAGGAATAGTGGAATTCGTGGCCGTGGATGGTCTCTCCGGCCTTGTAGAACGCGGTGTCCGATTCGACCCTGGCCTGGATGTAGCCCAGCCCCTTGGGCCGTTCGCACAGCCGGGTGTCCAGGGGAAACACGCCTGCCATGGGATAGGTGCGGTCCTGGTATTCGATGGAGCGGGCAAGGTACATGAAGCCGCCGCATTCCGCGTAAATGGGCATGCCTGCGCGGGACAGGGAGCGCACCCGTTCCAGTGCCGCGGTATTGGCGGAAAGCCGTTCCGCCAGGGTTTCCGGAAAGCCCCCGCCGATATACAGGCCGTCCAGCTCGGGCCATGGTGCTGAATCCAGCAGCGAGACCGTGCGTATGGTCGCTCCGGCCCGTTCCAGTGCTTCGATATTCTCCGGATAATAGAACCAGAACGCCTCGTCCTTGACCACGCCGATGACAGCCTCGCCAAGGCCCTGCGCTTCGGGCCACAGCGTATAGTCCGGTGCGGCAAGCGGAGGAGCGGCGTCGGCAATGGACTGTATGCGGTCCAGGTCCACGTTGTCGGCAATGATGTCGGCCAGCGGGTCGAGAATGGCTGCTCCGTCCATCTCCCTGTTCGACCACAGCCCCATGTGACGCTCGGGAATGGGGTTATCCGCTATTTTCGGCAGAGTCCCCAGCACGGGTATCGAAGTATAGCGCTCGATGGATTCTCGCAGGATTTTGCGATGTCTGGGACCGGCCGTGCGGTTGAGAATGACCCCGGCCAGATTGAGTCCGGGCTCGAACCCGGCCACACCCTGGATGATGGCGGCAGCCGTGCGCGTCATCTTGGTGGCGTCAACGACGAGAATGAGAGGAGCTTCCAGGCAACGGGCCAGGCTGGCCGTGGACATGGAACCTTCGCTGTCCATGCCGTCGAACAACCCCCGGTTGCCTTCCACAATGCCTGCCTCGAAGCCGCGCATGCGTTCTATGAAAAGGGCGCGCACGCAGTCGTCGGACATGAAATAGGAATCGAGATTTGCCGCCGTGTTGCCGGCTGCCAGAGAAAGCCAGGCCGCGTCGATGTAGTCTGGCCCTTTTTTGAATGGGCGGATGGATTTGCCGGATCGGGAAAAGGCGCGACAAAGCCCCAGGGAGACGATTGTCTTGCCTGCACCACCGGAAAGACCGGCCAGAATGAGGCGTGGCAGTTCGTGTGTTTTGTGCACGTGGCGGCTTGTTCGGCTTTAGAAATACAGAACCGGGCCGAGGGATCTTGTGAATCCCTTGCAGCCCGGTCTTGGCGAAATACGTATTTCGTCAACATCTTCCACGCCTGACGCCGGGCTGTGCCCTTGGCAGGCTCCGACCTGAGGTACCGCAGGCCGAGGGAAGATTTTAGTCTTCACCCTCGCCATGGGCCTGTTTGCCAGCGCCCTTGAGGCCATACAGGGTGGTGGATCCCGAAGACCAGTATTCCATCTTCTCTTCCTTGACCAGTTCGGTCAGGATCTTCTTCACTTCGCGAGCCTTTGCATCGGGAAACAGCTTGGTGAAGTCGTTGAAGTAGAATTTGGATTTGGAACCGGTCTTTTCTTCCAAAAACTTCAGGATTTCAACTTTTCCGGATTCCATATCGATAGGCATAACGTGAACCCCTTGGTTAGTTATGATGGGCGCGGTCCGAGAGGGACCGCGCCCTGGGTGTCTATAAGGCTCAGACTACCACTTGAACTGAGTGGTCTGACGCCAGGAGTAGTAAGCCGGGTCGCGGAAGTCGTCGATCAGGTGCGGCGTGAAGGGGATGTCGCACACTTCGAAGAAGCGTTCCCAGCCAATACGTTCGGCCCAGTCGCCCAGACGTTCGTACTTGTTGGCACCGGCAGCGTAGGCGTCCACGATCTTTTTGATGGTGGCCGTCAGTGTGGGCCAACGGGGAGGTTCGTTGGGCACGTATGCCACAACAACCTTGGAGAACTTGGGCTGGCTGATACGGTTGGACAGCTTGCCGCCAACCATGATGGCCAGGCCGTCGCCTTCGCCGTCGGACAGGGGCAGTGCGGGGCACATGGTGTAGCAGTTGCCACAGAACATGCAGCGTTCGTCCTTGATCGCCACGCTGTTCTTCTTCTCACCGTTCAGTTCGACCTTGGTGGGACGAATGGCGGCGGTGGGGCAGGCAGCGACGGCCAGAGGAATTTCGCACAGGTTGTCCAGAACAGCGTGGTCCTTCATGGGCGGCTTACGGTGAATGCCCAGGAAAGCGATGTCGGAGCAGTGAACCGCGCCGCACATGTTCAGGCAGCAAGCCATGGATACGCGCAGCGGAGCGGGCATATCCATTTTGCCGAAGTGGTCGAACAGCACGTCCATAACGGCCTTAACGGTGCCGGAGGCGTCCGTTGCAGGCGTATGGCAGTGCACCCAACCCTGGGTGTGGACGATGTTCGTGATGGAGGCGCCGGTTCCGCCGATGGGGAACTTGTAGGAGCCGCCGGGGAACTTGCGGGACAGCAGATCTTCTTTCAGAGGAGCCACTTTGTCCTTGCTGTCCACCATGAACTCGAGGTTGTTACGAGTGGTGAAGCGCAGGTAGCCATCGCAATACTTGTCGGCGATGTCCATAACTTCACGCATCAGGGTAACGGACATCAGGCGGGCAGTTGCACAACGGATGGTGTACACTTCAGCGCCGCTTTCAGCCACGTGCAGCAGAATGCCGGGCTCCACGATTTCGTGGTATTTCCATTTACCGAAGTTTTCCTTGATGACCGGGGGAAGAAACTGATCGTATTTCTTGGGCCCGATATCGGAAATCCGGTTCTCCATGGGTTTAGCGGGATTGTATCCTGTGGAGATAAATGCCATGGTATATAACCTCCCGTAAATTTGGGCTTTTTAGTGTTGCGTTGGTCTCGACTACAGGGAGTGACGCTTGCGGTAATCCGAAATGTCGCGATCCCAGCCACCGGGAACTTCATCTTCCTTCCAGAAGATGTAGGGGTTCTCACGGGGATGTTGTACGTGACGCGCATCGGCTTCGATGCCGGTAACTTCAAGCAGCTTCTGGAAGCCAAGGCGCTTCATTGTTTCGCCGAGACGTTCGCGGTTCTTGCCCTCTTCCATCCACCAATCCCAGATGTTTTCCACAACTTCCTTCAGCTCGTCGAAGTCGCCTTCGGCCTTGATGAAAGGCACGAGCAGGGAAGCCATCTGTGCACCGTCGAGGATCGGAGCCTTGGCACCGCAGAGGATGCTCAGGCCGCGTTCGTCACCGATACGCAGGGCGCGGGGCATGGTGTTGATGCAATGCATGCAGCGCACACATTCTTTGTTATCGATGGACAGCTTGGAGCCGTCGTAGCTGATGCACTTGGAGGGGCACAGAGCCACAACTTCTTTCTCGATGTCGAAAGCACCCCAGTCACGACCGGAGTGGGCGCCTGCGTTCGGGGCGATTTCGCCGCCAACATAGGCCTTCACGGCTTCCTGATCGATTTTGATGTCGTCCTTCCAGGTTCCGATGAAAGACATGTCGGAACGGGCGATGGAGGCAACGCAACCGTTGGGGCAGCCGTCAAACTTGAACTTGAACTTGTAGGGGAATGCGGGACGGTGCAGTTCGTCCTGGTATTCCATGGTCAGGTTGTAGCAGGCTTCCTGCGTGTTGTAGCAAGCGTATTCACAGCGGGATTCGCCGAGGCAGCAAGCGGGAGTACGCAGGTTGGAGCCGGAACCACCAAGGTCGACGTCCATATTGTGAGTCAGTTCAAAGAAAATTTCTTCGAGCTGCGGGGTGGTGGTACCCAGCAACACGATGTCGCCGGTGGAGCCGTGCATGTTGGTCAGGCCGGAACCGCGGAAATCCCACAGGTCCATCAGCTGGCGCAGAAAAGCGGTGCTGTAGTATTTGCCGTTGGGCTGAGCAACACGCATGGTGTGGAAGTGAGCAACGCCCGGGAACTGTTCGGGGGAGTCACAGTAACGGCCGATAACGCCGCCGCCGTAACCGAACACGCCGACGATACCGCCGTGCTTCCAGTGTGTTTCACCATCTGTGTAGGAGAGTTCCAGCACACCGAGGAGGTCTTCGCAGACATCAACCGGGATCTGGTACTCGACGTTGTTGGGGTTCGCTTTGCGGTTCTCGGCTTCCAGCTTGATGTCGTCAACAAAGCTCGGCCAAGGTCCCGAACACAGCTCATCGAGCTTCGGGGTCGCATGTTTCGCCATTGTCCATTACCTCCGTCGTTTCTGATGTTAAGGATTGTATCCCTGTCAGCTTACGCATTGAGTGTATGTAAAGCCCCAACCATATTACGTAATCTTAATGGCTAGGGGCATCCGTCCAAGTAGTACACGGAAAATGCGGCGGCGATTTATTTGGTAAGGCTCGTTCAAATATGAACAAGCCAACCTTCCTGCTAGAAACAATTAGTTGTTTTGTCAACTTCCAGCAGGCCAAAGCGGCTCATCGCACGCGGTAGTGCGGTGAGCATAGTACCCGCCAAGCATTTATTCAACGCCTGTCCACCCAGGTTATTTTCGCAAGGACTGCTTCTATGGTAGTCTGCTTAAACTAATTGTTGCGAAAATACAAGCGCGGCAAGGCATTTGTAGCTTTTTACATATAATAGGCTGGGGTGGAATGCGATCGTTTTTGTTCCCCGGAAAGGGAGCTGGGCATGTATCCCAATCCCCCCTTCCGCAAGCCCGGGGCGGCCCGCCTGTGTGGAAAATTCTTTTTTTCGCAGGCTTGCGTGGCTGGTGCCGGGGGACCATTCGTGTCTTCACTTCGGCTGGGTCATGGGGAACATGGACCCCGTCTGCATGGCTCCGTCTGCCCAAAACCGCGCCAATCCCGCGCCAAAATACGCCAACCAATATCCCTCAATCGAACTTGTCAATACAACAAAAAGGCCGACCCTATTCAGGGCCAGCCTTTGATTGTTTGCAATGTTTTACCTGCCGGGGAAACCTCCCGACAATTCAGTTCTGTATTCGTTCCATAGCCTCGCGCGCCAGGGCGCTGACCGTGGTTGATTCCAGGCGGTTGTTTCGAAACAGGCTTACCGGGGCCTGGTCGTCCAGCAGGCCGGAAAGCGGTTCCATGGAGCGCGCAGCCCCGATGCTGCCGAGAGCCCAGCAGGCAAGGCCCCTGGCCTGGGCGTCGTGACACTCCAGTCCCTCGTAGGTGCCTTCCCTGCCTTCCATGGCCTTGGCCGGGTTGATTATCTCTTCCAGGTCGTTCAGCCCCTTTTCCAAGAGTTCGGGCCGTTCCTGGGCCAGCCGTCCCAACCCCCACAGCACGCCCCAGCGCAGCGGCGGATGGTCCAGAAAATTGCCGTGGCAAATGCCCTCGTATTCCTGCACGTAGGAAAGCAGAATGGTGTGGTATTCGCTGGCCAGCCGTTCGTTGACGGCCATTATCTCGCCCCAGGTTTCGCCGATGCCCCAGCCGATGTTTCCGGACTCCTCGTTCATCCGCCAGATGAGCTGGCGCATGACGATGCGGGCGTCTTCGAAGTTTTCGCGGGCCATGCGGTCCACAACCTTGCCGAATGCCGTTACCGCGCGCCAGGGAACCTCGGGAACAGGGCTGAGCAGCAGGGAAAAAAGAGTGCCGACAAGTTTCTTGGGCGCGTAGTCGTCAAGTTCGGGCAGGCGTTCCTGCCAGCTGTCGGATTGCAGCAGGTTATCGACGAATTGTTTGGTCATGCGGAACGAGGCCATGTTTCCTCCAAAAGTTACCTTGTCGTTTCGCCTGAACAGAGAAAGGTGTGCCAATTTGGGGCGGCGAAACGCTTTCCCGTAAAATTCGTGGGGAATTTTACGGGGTGAGTCTCTAATAATAGGAATATTTACTAGAATAACAAGGGGTATTCCGCAAACTCATGCTTTTTGTCGTGTTGCCAGCAAAATACCGCCAATGATGGCAATGCCGGAAATGGCATGGGTCCAGGTGATCTGCTCACCCAATATGAGCCAGGCCTCCAGGCCACAGAACAGGGGCAGGCTGTAGTAGACCATGCCCGCCGTGGACGGCCCTATGGAAGCCACGGCCCTGTTCCAGAACAGGTAGGAGAGCAGGGACGCCCCAACGCCGATGTACACAACGGAACCGAGAACGTGGGCCGAAGGCAGTGTGGGAGGAGTTGCGGCCCACTGCCACGCCACCCAGGGGAGCATCATTATCAGGCCGAACAGGAATGTTGCCGCCAGGTATGTGGTGGGTTCTATTTCCGTCGGCTTGTTCCGCACCAGAATGGTGTAGACCGCAAAGATAAAGGTTGCCAGCAGCATCCACAGATCGCCCTGGTTGAACTGCAACCCGGCCAGCCGTGCAAACTCTCCATGCACGGCCAGGGTCACCACACCGGCCGAAGACAGGACAATTCCGGCCAGTCGCTGCCAGGTGATGGGCTCGCCCAGAAATATCCGGGCCAGAAGAATGATGAAGACCGGGGCGAACACGGCAATGAGCGAAAGGTTCAGGGCCGTGGTCTGGTGTCCGGCAATGTAGACGATGGTATTGAAGATGGTGACGCCCAGAAAGGCGATGCAGACGAGATGCCACAGATTGCGGGCAATGACCTGCCGCTGCCGGGCAAGGGCCTTTGCGGCAAAGGGAAGCAGCACGATGGTGGCGGTGAACCAGCGGTAAAAGGAAAGCGTTACCGGGTCGATGTCGTCAACCAGTCCGCGTGCGACAATGAAGTTCCCCGACCAGATCACAGTGGCCAGCAGGGCGTAGATGTATCCGGCCTTGCTCTCGGCCGTCAGGGCGGTACTCATGGAAAATGATCCTTTACAAGGTGGTGTTGCCGGGGTGTTGCGCCGGGAAATGCGGAAAGAACCGAAGAATCGCCTTCCTCGGTTTACTGGGAAATCTTCCGCACAAGGTTTGTTGATGTTGGTGTGCCTTTGCTGCGGGGCAGAGGTTAGCGGCCCATGCGTCGTTGCAACAGGACAAAGTCCGCAAGCACCAGCCGGACCATGGCCTTGAGCACAGGCACCACACGCGGGATGGCGCTGATGTCGTGGCGTCCGCCAATGGTTATTTCCGTGGGCCGGTTGTTGCGGTCAATGGTCTGCTGGGGCAGGCTGATGGAGGGGATGGGCTTGATGGCCGCGCGGACCACCAGGGGCTGGCCGCTGGAAATTCCGCCCAGGGTTCCGCCGCTGGCATTGCTGGCAAATCCTTCGGGGGAGATTGCATCGTTGTTGCGGCTGCCGGTGGAGCGGGCCGCGCTGAAGCCGCTGCCGATCTCCACGCCTTTTACCGCGCCCACGCCCATAAGCGCGTAGGCAAGGCGGGCGTCGAGCTTGTCGAACACCGGCTCGCCCAGCCCGGCGGGCAGGTTGCGGGCCTGAATTTCCACGATGCCGCCCAGGGTGTCGCCCTGTTTTTTTACCTCGCGGATGCGTTCGTCCCACAGGGCCGGGGCATCGGGATCCGGGCTGAAAAAGGCACGGGCTTCCGCGCCGTCCGGGTCGATTATCTGCGCGGGAATGGAGCCGAGTTCCGCGGTGTAGGCCAGCACGTCGATGCCGCAGGTATCCAGAAGCTGTTGGGCAATGGCGCCGCCCGCCACCCGGCTGAGGGTCTCGCGGCCCGAGGAGCGTCCGCCGCCCCGGTAGTCGCGAAAGCCGAATTTGGCGTCAAAGGTAAGGTCCGCATGTCCCGGACGGTAGACGTCCTTTATCGTGGAATAGTCGCGGGAGCGGTGGTCTGTATTGTCCACATGAAAAGCAATGGGCGTGCCTGTGGTCCTGCCCTCGAACACGCCGGAAAGCAGGCGGACCGTGTCCGGTTCCTTGCGTGCGGTGCTTGCCGGGCCGGAGCCGGGTTTGCGTTGGTCCAGGGCCTGCTGAATGCAGGCTTCGTCCAGGGGGATTCCCGAGGGGCAGCCGTCTACCACACCGCCCAGTCCGGGGCCGTGCGATTCGCCGTATGTGGTGAGGCGGAATATTTTTCCGAAAGTGTTGGCGTCCATGGCCTTGTTTTGCAGAAACCGGGGGCGGTGGCAAGCCACAGTTGCGGCCGATGCAAAAGGAATGGAACAAAACCAGAGGCGGGCGGTGTGCCCGGTGGGGAAAAACGCTCGGACTACAGGAATATTCTGTTGCCCGCGGCGCCCCGTTCAGCCACCAGAACCAATTGGTGGCATTCGTCGAAATCGGGATTCAGCCCAAGGGCTTTTTTACCATGGGCCATGGCATTTTCAAACTCGCCGCGTTCATAGTAGGCCCGGGCGATGTTGTACAAAAGGTTTTCGTCATCGGCACACAGTTCAAGTGCTCTTCTGTAATACCGAATGGCCTGCTCCAACATGCGCGACTTGCGCATCCGGATGCCGAAGTCGTTGAAAAGATGTTTGTTGTCCGGCCCGAATGCGGCGTCCAGGGTGATGATCTTGTTGAACACCATGTTCGCTCCGGAAATGTCCCCGCGTTCCAGATAGATAAGGCCAAGGCCGAACACGCCGCGTACATGGTCTTCGGCCATGGACAGGGCGCACTTGTATTCGAATTCCGCAGTGTACAACGCGCCCTTTTCGCGCAGCTTTTCACCACGCTTGACGTGTTCTTCGAGCTTTTTTAGCTGGGGCAGGACCTTCTTGAGGTAGACGGCGGGTTCGGGTGTGTAGTTGGATAAAAGCTCGTCTTTGGAAATGGATTCAGTTTTGCTGATCGGAACCATGTTCTGGTTGAGGGGGGCCATGGTGAGGCGGTTGTCGGCGTGCTGTTCCACGAAAAAATAGACGGTTTGCTCTACCTTCCGCTTTGTTACTCCGGTGCCGATGACCATTTTCTTGGTCGTTGAAAAGACGCCCTGAAAAGGCTTGGGGGGGTGTTGGGGAGAAATCATTCTGCGTCCTGGGCCGCACGGGTTGCGCGGCTAAATAATATTTTCATCCGAAATATTCCTATCTGCGGACTAGCCTCGGTCTAGTAAATTTTACAGCTCTTTTCCAGTGGAAAATGGGGGCAGCTTTACGGGATTTTCGTTGAGACCTTGCCATGTCTGCAAAAGCTTTTTTTCAGCTTCCGGCAGGTCCAATCTGGTAGATTTTTTTTTGACCGGCAATGATTTTAGGGGCGTTGTTCAGTGGGGAGTGGGACAGCTTGTCGAGAGGATTTCGTTGGTGGAAGAAAAGAGCGGTTTGAGGAAAAAAGCGCTGGAAAACTGCATCTCAAGAGGGCGGAAGTGGGAAGAGCGTACACCGGATGCCGGATTTTCAGTTGTCCTGTGTATCGTCACCGGGTAGAATACGCCTCTTGCCGGAATGTTCCGGCGGGAGATTTTTTTCCATTGGGAGCCAACCGCCAGATGATACTCAACGCCAGCCAGCTGCGCGCCCTGCGTCAGCGAAACGACGAAGAACTTCGCAAAGGATCTTTCGCCAAACGGGGATATCCGGCCAACACCATCCAAGACCTGCTGCAGACCATCGACGCCGCGAAAAAGGAAAAGAAGAAGTGGAAGAAGCTGGCCCAGGACCGGGGCCAGGCCTTGCGCGGCATTCTCGACCTGGCATCCAAGACCGACGTGAGCAACGGCGACTAGTCCAATGCCCGGCCCTGTGGGCAACAGTTTTTGCAATGGCCTGCGTATCCGAAATCTTTGCCTTCCGCTCCTTTTTGAGCCGTTGAACAATAAGCCACCTGTCAGGTGCGACCGAGCGATCAACCCGGCCAATAGGTTTTTCCCCGCATGAATACTTGTCCCAACACATTGCCCATAGGCGTGTTCGACTCCGGCGTGGGCGGACTCACCGTGCTGTCCGCATTGCAGCAAAGGCTGCCCGGAGAAAGCTTTCTCTATTTGGGAGACACGGCCCGTGTTCCCTACGGCACCAAGACACCCCAGTCCGTAAGCCGCTACGCGTTGCAGGCCACCCGCCATCTGGTGGAGCGCGGCATCAAGCTGCTGGTTACGGCCTGCAACACGGCCAGCAGCGTGGCCCTGCCCGCCCTGTCCGCCGCCTATCCCCACATCCCCGTGGTCGGCGTGGTCGAACCCGGAGCGCGCGCCTGCGCGGCCAATTCCGCAAGCGGCCATGTGGCTGTCATTGCCACGGAGAGCACCATCAACAACCAGGCCTATCAGCAGGCCATCCGCAACCTGCGCCCCCAGGCCCGGATAGAGGCCCGTCCCGCACCGCTCTTGGTGGCCCTGGCCGAAGAGGGCTGGAACACCGGCCCGGTGGTGGAGGCCATTGCCCGCTCCTACCTGGACCCCATGTTTCAGGCGGACTCCCGGCCCGACTGTCTGGTGCTGGGCTGCACCCATTTTCCCGTGTTTGCCCCGGCCCTGGCGAAAATTCTGGGGCCGGACGTGTGCATTGTGGACTCGGCCCAGACCACGGCCGTAGAAGTTGCGGACATCCTTGCCCAGCGCGGACTGTGCGCAAACGGTGACAAAGGCGGAACGGTCTTTATGGCCACGGACGGACCGGAACGCTTTGCCAGGGTGGGCAGTCTTTTTATGCACCAGACCCTGTGCTGCAACGACGTGGAAGTGGTGGACCTGTAGGGGGGCCGAAGACGGAATAACGACGTCGTTCTATAAGTAATGATAAGGCCGACGTAGGGAGGGCATCCCTGCGTCGGCCTTTTTTATTCGATTCATCAGCCCTGTTCCGGCTGCTTCTCTTTTTACAACCCCGATTTGATGACCAGGTCTGTAATGGGACCGCGCGACTTGTCGCCCTTCAGCACAAGGTGGGCGTACAGCTCGTGGCCCTTGAACTTTTTCACGATCCAGTTGAGCCCGTTGTTTTCCTGGTTCAGGTAGGGGTTGTCTATCTGCCGGGTGTCCCCCAGGCAGAAGCATTTGACGCCCTCGCCCATGCGCGAGAGCAGGGCGCGGACTTCGGAGCGCGACATGTTCTGGGTTTCATCCAGAATAACCACGGCATTTTCAATGTTCATGCCCCGTATGTAGGCCATGGGCAGCAGTTCGAACTTCTTCATGTCGAATTGGGGCGGGTAGGCCTCGGCATTGGTGAACAGGCGGTTGGCCGGGCGCATGTCGTGCAGCTTCATCAGCAGATCCGTCACATATTTGGTGTACGGTTCCATCTTCTCTTCGACCCGGCCGGGCAGGTAGCCGAGCTTCTGGCCGATTTCTATCATGGGTTTGACCATGAAGATCTTCTGGTGGCTCTTCTTTTCCAGCACCAGATGCAGGGCGCAGGCCAGGGCCAGGAAGCTCTTGCCGTACCCGGCTTCGCTCTGTACGGAAACCACATCGATGCCCGGGTTGGTCATCAGTTCCATAACCAGGTTCTGGAAGATGTTGCGCGGGGTGACGTTCCATATCTTGTGCTGATAGTGGATGACCTTTTCCCCATCCGGGCCGAAAAATACGGGCTTGCCCTCGTCCCACATGAAGCAGTTGGGCAGTACGTCCTCGCGGCTGTCCACAAAGCCGGTGTAGAATTCGGCATCGGAGCGGAACGGCAGGGATTCCCGGTAGTCTTCGTTGCGGATGCCCTTGGTGCTGGCCTGCAACTTGAGGATTTTGTCGTTGGTTACCAGGATGGGGTCGATAATGTCGCTTTTTTCAATTTCATCCAGAATATAGTTGTCCACATGTCCGGAAAAGGCCTCGGAAATATTGGACGTGTTCATTATGGTGAACTGTCCGTTGCTTTCACTGAGGGTATTGACCACTTTGGTGACAATGTGTCCCAGGCGGGGGTCCTTGCGGAATTTGTTCAGCTCCAACAGAACGTGGTAGGGGATGTAGACGTCGTTTTCCACGCCGTTGCGCAGTCTGTGCAAACATTCGGGGTCTTCCAGCAGGACATTGGTGTCCACCACAAAGTGTTTTCTGTTTTCCATACGGCTCATCCTACGTTGGCAGTTGAGGGTGGGTGCAGAGAACTCTCCCGGAGGAGAATATGACGGCATCCGATGCGTACGCGGGCATAGCTCCCGTGTACGACGCAAGTGTGGGACCATTGTTGCGCCCCATGTACAGGGCGGTCTGTTCGGTTGTGCACGCCGAGCTTGGGGACGGAACGAGGCGAGTGTTGGATATCGGCTGCGGAACGGGGGCGTTGTGCGCCTCTTTGGCGCGAATACGAAATGGGAAAGGGGAGTTGGGCGTAACCGGTTTGGACAGCTCCGGAGCCATGTTGCGCCGGGCTGCGGCCAAAACGCGGGGAAGCGTGGTATATGTTCGGGGAAACGCTGCCCAAACAGGGTTCAAACAGGCCTCCTTTGATATAGCCACCATATGTCTTGCGCTGCACGAAAACAAGCCCGGCGTTATTGCGGGCATTCTTGGGGAGGTGCGCAGGGTAGTGCGGCCCGGCGGACTGCTTGTGGTCGCGGACCATGCGAGGGGCACGGGGCTTTTTGGGAAAATGTTTTCCCTTGCCGCGTTGCCGGTGGAGCGCCTTGCCGGGATACATCATTATACAATGTACAGGCGCTTTATGAGGGAAGGCGGAGTGGCAGGCTGCCTTGTCCGCCATGGATTTCGTGTTGATCAAGCCCATTCCTTGTATGGTGGAACAGTCGCCATTCTTCTTGCCAAGTGGTAGCAAGGCCTGGTGACAGGTGGGTGACACCCGCATTGCCGTGGATTTTTTCCCTGTTTTCCTTGGAAAAGTGGGAGGTGGGGACGTTCTGGAAAAAAAGGATGGAGAAAAAGAGGAAAATGCGTGATTTTGGGGTTGGCAAAGCCTAACTGTTTTGATAAAGATTGATTCGTAAATAAGATTTATACCTAACAAGGAGCAATACACCATGAGCGAGCACGAACACTGCGATCACGAGCACGAACACGAAGAATTCCCTGAAAACGCCGCTGTGGGTCAGAAGGTTCCCTTCTTCACCCTGACGACGTTTGACCCGGAAGAGGGCTTTTTCGGTGAGTTTTCCCTGGAAAAGGCCGTGGAAGACGGCAAGTGGACAGTTCTGTTCTTCTACCCCGCAGACTTTACCTTTGTTTGCCCCACGGAACTGGCAGACCTTGCTGCAAAGCACGCCGAGCTGAAGGAACTGGGTTGCGAAGTCGTGTCTGTGTCCACAGATACGGAATTCGCCCACCTTGCCTGGCGCCAGAGCGAAAAGCTGCTGGAAAACGTGAAGTTCCCCATGGGTTCCGATCCCACGGGCGCACTGGCCGACTTCTTCAACATCTATGATTTTGAAAGCGGCCTTGCCCTGCGCGGCACATTCATCATCAGCCCGGACGGGGTACTGGTTGCCTCGGAAGTGAACTACCCCAACGTGGGACGTGACGCCGACGAACTGGTCCGCAAGATCAAGGCCAACGTCTATTTGCGTGAAAATCCCAACGAAGCCTGCCCTGCCAAGTGGAATACGGGCGACAAGACCCTGACTCCCTCGGAAGAGATTGTAGGCAATGTGTACGATGCGCTGAAGTAGGTTGCTGAAGTTAGGCTGCTGAAAAAGGCACGCTAGCTGCGTTGCTGCGGAATTTTTAAGGCGCTTGTGTACAGAAGAGTACACGTCGCTTTTAAAAATCCCTGGCGTCTTGCTTTCGCACCTTTTTAAACAGCCTGTTCAATTAGGTTGTTAAGAAATCAAAAGGCCCTGGATGTCATCGTCCGGGGCCTTTTTCGTGGAGTGTGGTTTTCAGCTTACCGTCTGAAAAGGCCCTGTGTTGTCAGGGAGAGCAAAGGCTCTTTAAATGGAAGCGTTCCTGCACCATATATTTCCGGGAATTTGTCCATGAGCAATGTGACTTTGAAAAGGCTGGGATTCAGCCAAAGAATGAACTGAAGAATCAAGTTGTGCTTTTTGTGTAAGTCTTCAAAATACCAGACAGGTTCGTGGTGAAAAATTCTGTTCCGGAATATTCTGATTTCGTTGAGCGATTCGGAAACAAAGCCCCGTTTGGCCTTCCGAGAAATTTGTGCAACCTCGGAAAAGGCCTTTTTCATTAGTGGTGGAACCAGAGTATTCCGATATCTCGGGTGTAAAAGAGCGGTCCAGAAGCCAAACTCCAATTCGGCAACCACTTTGCCTGGAGTTTCCTTTTCTGCACGGCGTGTTATTTTGTCTTTGGCTTTTGCTATCTGATTCGATTGATAAGAGTCTAAAGGGCCTGGCGTATCAAACCACCATTCTGTTTCGAATTTTTCGCTTAGGGCAGTATGCATGGCGTTACGTAAGGCAACTTCCAGATGCTGAAGCAGAGGGTAAAACGAAGTACACAGTTCGGTATTCCAAAGATAGCGCAGCAGGGCGTCGAAGCTTCGTTCGCCCGGATACCGTCGGTACGCTTCCAGCCGTTCCGTAGAAAGCGAGCTTTCAATAAATACTGAAAATAATTCTTGCATCAAAAAAGAATGATCCCTATTTTATATGGGCAATGCTCAGGAGCGACCCCTCTTGGTTTCATGCCAATGATGTCCCTGGGCTCTTGTACCAAACCCCGCAATTGCGGGGTTTTTTTTAGCCCGACGAGATATACGCCAATCCCCCGGCTTTTGTCTTATTCTAAATTCGAACACGTCGGAGCATGAATTTCTTTTGAAAATACAACAAAAAAGGCCCTGGATGTAAGTGTCCAGGGCCTTTTTTCGTGGAAAGAAAAGAGGTTACCGTCGTCTGCTATTTGCCGCCCGACTGGGCCAGCCACACGCCCAAAAATACCAGCATGCCGAACAAGCATTGTATCATGGTCAGGCTTTCGCCCAGTACGATCCAGCCAAAGCCCACCGCTGCCACAGGGACAAGATTGATGAATGTGGACGCGTGTCCGACGGGGATGCGGCTGAGGCCCCAATTGTACAGGCCGAATGCGCCGATGGTGACCGGACCGCCCAGGAAGATCACGATGGCGATCATGCGCAGGTCCCAGACAGCCGGATCGGCATGCGCCACGGAAACAATACCGGGCAGAAAGAAGATTGCTCCGGCCAGGGTCTGCAACGCGGTGAGCGACCACGGCGTGTAGCGGCTGGAAAGCTTTTTCACCACAAGCATCTGGGCCGAGGCGCAAATCATGGCCCCAAACTCCAGCGTGTTGCCCAGCACGGGATTGGACGCGCCGGAAATTTTGCCCCCGATAAGGGTAAGACAGATAACGCCGCCAATGGACAGCACCATTCCGGCCATGGCCCGGGATGTCAGCCGCTCCCCCAGTGTCAGGGCCGCCCCAAAGGCAACCAGCAGGGGAACAGAAGCCGCAATGATACCTGCCTGCGACGAGGTCGTGTATTGCAGGGCATTGGATTCCAGCAGAAAATACAGGCAGGACTGCAGCAGCGCCGCCGGGGCCAGAAGTTTCCAATCGCCCGGCCTGTAGGCCTTGCGCCCTTGCCTGTAGAGCCGTCCGGCAAACGGCAGCAGAACCAGAACTCCCAGCCACATGCGCAGTCCCATGACGCCGCTCGGGCTCAGAACGCCCACGGCCAGCCGCATGGCGGAAAAGGACGCTCCCCACAAAAGCACGGCGCACAGCAGGGCCAGATACGAAACCGCGGCTCCCAGATTGTTGGTGGCGCTGTCCGGCTCAAGGACCATGGTGGTTTGTTTCATTGTTCTCTCCCAAATATAAGATCGCGCCCGCACAGTACATTTTACCGTGCCGAAATGGTTTTGGCGCTGCATTTCATGGTTGCGGAAGGGGGGTGCCTACAACTGATAACCGGAAAAGTGAAGGTGATTATCCGGTTGCATACTGCCGGGGGGTGGCTCCCATGTATTTTTTGAACGTATTGCTGAAATGGCTCTGGTCCGTGAATCCGGTGGCCAAAGCGATCTCGGCCGGAGCAAATCCCTTGCGGAGCATCAACCGCGCCGCCTCCACCCGCTGCTGCGTCCGGAAGACGTGCGGCGGCAGGCCCGTGGTTCGCTTGAATACCCGCAGAAAATGATAGCGGGACAGCCCGGCCACGTTGGCTGCCTGCTCCAGGGAAATGCGCTCCTCAAGATTCTCGGCCAGAAACTCCTTGGCCCGGCGCACGCCGTCCGGCTCCCGGCCAGGAATCGGAGGGAAACTCTGCAAACTGGAAAAACGTCTGCCCAATCGGGCAAAGGCCGCGGTAAGCACCGATTCCTTTTCCAGCCTTTCAGCCGGGCTTCTGAGCAGCTCCATGGCATGGCACATGAGCTCCCACAGGATACGGTCTTTGCCGACCACGCGGCAGAATTCGGGAAAAGGCGTGTCGCGTTCCCCCACATCGCTGAGAAGTTCACGGAACCACTCGGCCTGTACGTGGAATGTGCGGTAGGTGACGCGTTCGTTCCAAGCCGGAATACCCGAATGGACCTGCCCCGGATTGATAAGGCACACCTCTCCCGGAGCGACGAACGAATCATCCTCGCCCTGCTTGCGGCACCAACTGCCGCCCCGTTCCATACAGCCCACAAGGTACTCGTCCTCGTGCCAATGGTTGGGGAAAACATGTGCGCTGGAAACAACCAGCCCAACCTCCAGGGCGGGAAGCTCCTTGTCGCGCCAGTATGTCACGTTCATAACAAATCACGTCCGTGTTCTGGCTTATCTGTATCTCAGGTGTGCAGGAATTTCTTGTAGAAAATTGCCACTTGCAATGGGAGGATGGGATGCGTCGGGAAAAGGATGCAAGCAGGACCAGAGGCGCTGCCTCTGGACTCCGCCGGGGCCATGATGGCCCCGGACCCTTTTAGTGTGAAAGCTGCTAACATTTGGCAAATAATTTAATAAATAGTGTTGCCCAAAAAAATTTTAGTCCAAAAACAATTTCCATGAGCGCATAGAAGCCGCAATATTCTGTTTTATGGAAAAATTATCTAAAATGTATGACAGAACGGTCATCATCTGAAAAGTAATCACTTTGAATTTGTGTGCACATTCCTCTCTCTTTTTTGATTAATTTGTATAATTCATCGGAATAATTATTTGCAATGTCATTTTTTTTATGTACTACATGAAAATAATACATGTTACATATCAATAGTGAAAACATCATTGGTGTTAAAAATATAGAAGAAGACCACCTGTCATCGTGGTAAAATCCTATGTGGAAATGAGCTGCAGGGTGTAGACGCTGCTTGTAACAAGAAGGGGAAAAGTCGTATCGAATGCAAGGAACGCCGTAATGTTCTTTTAGTTCAGATATTAATTGACAATACTCTTCATAATCCAAACGCCCTTCCTCAAACATTTGATTACAGTCTAAAATATAACTAGGCTGCTCTCCTCTCAGTGGATTCGGATAAAAAGCATACCTCACACTACAGTCAGAAATATTAAGTAATGAAAATTGGAAAAAAGAGTAATCCCTTAATATTATGTTGTAATCCTGCGTTTCTATCGCCTTGAGGTATAAATTTTTGTATTGAGTGGTTCTGTCCAAGGATAGTTTTTTAAAGTCACTGGTTACTCTTAACGATGTAGGGCAGCGAACAGCAAGCAGTAACCCCACTTCATCAAATAGTGAGGCAGATTTGTTGATGCTTATCGTAAAATTACGAGGGTTCATAAGTCACTCAGACCTTGAAGTTGGTCAGCTATTTCATCCTCATTAAGGCCAACGCTTTTCAGTTCTTCAATAAATTTGTCCTTAGCTTTGTTGATCTGTTTTCGTTTTTCACTCAAATCATGCTGAATAATATTTATATCAGCAGGATCGGGATACTCGAAAATCAGATGAGGAGAGTTTTTCAAAGCGGTTTCAACTTCACCTAAAAGAGACCTTGCATTTTCTCCTATCCCGCTAATCCTGAGCCATGCTTTTGATCTAGTGAACGCAGTAAAAAGTCTATTTCTTGGAGATCTTGTTTTTTTCGTATTTGAATTAATGCTATCAATACCAAGAACAAAAACGACAGGGGCCTCATTTCCTTTTGCTCGATAAACAGTAGACATGGTTACATTGTTTTTTACAGTGAAAACTGTCGATGAATATGGATTTGTGAGTATGTTGTTGACGGATATTTCTGACGAGTTCAGTTGTTCTGAAATCAGGGAGAAGTATGTGCGTGCGTTTCTATCGTCGATAGATATTACCAGTATGTCTTCTGGGCTCAACCCCTCCTTTATAAAACCCAAAATTCCATTAGATACCCACTCTATCTCGTCATCAAAATCTGATGCCACATATGTATCTATCAAATCGCCACTGCCTTCATAGTTCTTAATCGACAGTGGGCTGTTTGTCTCGGGGCGTTCAATAGATACAGAACTCCCAGCTTGACACCTCCCTTGTACAACATTGTATCCTACATCATTCCAATGTTCTTCACTTTCAAGCATCTGCACTATTGTATCGTAAATACCAAATCCAAGAGCGTGGGCAGCAATTAAAATTTCTAAAGGGGTTCTGTAGCATTTCTTTAAAACTGTATCATTACTCATATATTGAGGAAGTCTTTGATGCTCAGATGCTCTCTCTAAATCAATAAGTGCGTCCCCTTTTTTGTCAATTCCAAAAAAGTCAACTGCTGTTTTTTGTTTTACGTCTATAATACTTTGCAGTTCATCATATGCCCATATTATAGTCTTGTCGTCCCTTTCGCCTTTAGCCAGTTTAAAACAGAGTCTAAAAAAAGATTGTGGAAAGTCTTGAGCTTCATCAACAATTATAACATCATACTTTGGGTTTATTTTTTGCTCTTTTTGTAAATCTCTGCATACAAAATCAAAAGGTTTAAGAGAGCTAATTTTTTTTGCTTCCTTTAGGGGGATTGGTGATACTCCATGTTCTATTGCTGTATTGTAGTAGACTCCTTCAACGATACTTCCACCCCATGCGTGCATTATATGAATTTTATTCCAATTTGGTGCTACGCTATTGTAATGTTCACAAAACTTTGAAATGTACATTTTGATAAGGTCATATAGGCTTTTGGTGTAGAATGTGAACAATATTAATTTTTCTGGATCATCAATATGAATTTGAGCAACTTTCATCGCCAAAACAATTGTTTTGCCTGAGCCAGCCAAACCTCTTATCCGCTGTGGCCCTTTAAGCAAAGTTATTGCAGCTTTTCTTTGGTGGAAGTCAAAATTTGAAATCTCTTTTTCAAGTTCAGCCAAGGCAGACAGCTTTGTGGCTGCAAATTCGGGAGCAACCTCTCTTCCCTTTTTTTTCCCAAGTGCCTTAGCACCTTCAAGAATAGACCGAGCTTCTAAAAAAATCTCTTCTGACAGAGATTCTTTTAATGTGAACAATCCGAAAATATCTTTAAGTCCTGAAAGTGAAACTGAGATTTCAGATTCATAGCCTTTATTTGTAATGTCAATGTTTCTCGGACTGCTAACGTATATAACACTGTTAATGTCTATTGAAAGTTGTCTTTTGCTCTTCAGCACCTTGCTCTTCTTGAGAAGACCTTCAACTAATCCATAATAATGACTAATTCTTTCATCTTCATCATTGATAAATTTTTCTGATATAATAGTCTCGAAGACATTCCCGATTATTACTACTCCATGTCTGTAAGACAAAACAACTATAAAAGGGCGAGTTACTTCATCTTCGTAGTCACCAATTGCAGGAAATTTGTAATACAGTACAGCATCTTCAAGTTCAAAATCTTCCCTGTTGTCATAAAGGTATTCAACTACCTCTCTAGCTTTATCGTCACCTATAAATGTGTCTGTTCCAATTATTCTTTCCACTGATAGTACCTTGTCATATTCGGCTATAGTTGGCGTTGAGTAGGGCCCTAAGGGAGAAAGACTCAAATGGAGTATCTGTGCCTAAGATAACTACTAAACTAAAATAGTAATAATTTTCTATCATATTTACAATCCGTTTGTCTTCTTTGCTCCGGCGGGCAAAACGGTGGTCACGAGGAGAAGTCAGTTGATTTCTGTAATAACGAGTTGTTTTTATAGGTGGCCCCTATCCCGATTAGAAAATTAAAATCATAACAGGTTCTGGGGCTGGGAAAGGGCCAATGTGGCATGTTTTTAGCAAGAGGGAGTTCTTTAACGAAAATGCGGATTCGGCAGGCTGTTGAGAAGGCTTGAGAGCAAGGCGTTAGAGAAATTCAAGGCCGACGCGTATTTTTTCGATACGCGAGGATTTGAATTTCTCGCAGCAACGCAGCTATCAGGCTCTTCTCAACAGTCGTCATTTTTAAGCTTCGATCTTTGTACCGACCAACTCAAGAAACTTGCGCATCCATTCGGGATGGGCGGGCCAGGCAGCCGCGGTTACGAGGTTGCCGTCCACATGGGCATCGGTAAAGGTTTCGTTCTGGGAAACCCAGATGCCGCCAATGGTTTCCAGTTCGGGCTTTACTGCCGGGTAGCACATGCCTTTGCGGCCCTTCATGTCCAGCACCGGGGTAAGCAGCTGCATGCCGTGGCAGATGGCGGCAATGGGTTTTTTCGCATCGTCGAACGCCTTGACCAGGGCCAGAACTTCGGGCGACAGGCGCAGGTATTCGGGAGCGCGTCCGCCAGGGATGACCAGCCCGACGTAATCGTCCGGGTTCACCTTGTCGAAGGCATAGGTCAGCATGAAGTTGTGACCGGGTTTTTCCGAATAGGTCTGGTCGCCTTCAAAGTCGTGGATGGCTGTTTTCACGGTTTCGCCCTGCGCCTTGCCGGGGCAGACGGCGTGCACTTCGTGGCCGACCATCGTCAGCATCTGAAAAGGAACCATGACTTCGTAGTCTTCGACATAGTCGCCCACGATCATAAGAATTTTTTTGGCTGCCATGGGATTGACTCCTTGTTGCGCATCGTTTTGAGTATTGGAAGGGAAATACAGTCCTCGGAATTCTATGTTGAAAATGTAGTTCACCAGACGTGTATGTTCAAGAGGTAAAAAAATTACCTCGGCCTGTTAAAAAAATGCTGCGCCCCAAGGGGCTGGCGTCCGGATTTTGCCGGGCACGGCGTGTGCATGGTATTTTACGGAGCGACCAGAGGGAAAATTGTACCTGCCTGAACAAGGAAAAAAGCATGAAAGAATCAAAGCTGCCGCCGTCATTGGTCCGGGCTGCCCGCAAGGTGATGGAAGAGCATCCGGAAATGGTGGAAAAGATCGAAAACGCCGCCGAGCTGGCCCGTTCGTCCCTGCTGAACGGCAAGCTCAAGCCTGTTATTTCCGAGGAGTTTCGGAAGAGGCTGGAGCGGTGGAGTAAAAAGTAGCTTTCAGGCGTCAGGCGGCTGAAAAAGGCACGATAGCGGCGTTGCTTCACCACTTCCAGAACCCTCGTGTATATGAAGAATACACTTCGGAACCTGGAAGAGGCTCGCGCCTTGCTCTCGCCCCTTTTTGAACCGCCTGTGGGGGAGTTCCCGCCCATGCTCGTCTCTTTTTGCAGCGTCAGTCCAGGCAATAGGACTTCACAATTTTTTTACGGCCACCGTTTAACGCCAAATAGCCCCGGAAAGCGACGCTTTCCGGGGCTATTTGGCTGTAAACATAATGCGGGAAGGCCATCATGGGCTCCGCAGGCCATCATGGCCTTGGCGGGGTGTGGGGCAGCGCCCCACATCTCTATAACCTACAGATGGCGCGCGATGGCGTCGTGAATGCGTTGTGAAGCGACCTTGTCGCCGGTAAGCCCGACGCGCACGCTGATCTTGGTGATTCTTTCCGTCTTGGAGTCCATGGTGATCCAGACGTCGCGGTCCGAATCCTTGGCATCGATGCTGGCTTCGGTAAGGTTCTTGGAGTGTTTCTTGACGGACAGCCCGAGGTCTTTG
Source organism: Desulfovibrio sp. 7SRBS1 (assembly GCF_049723905.1). Classification (NCBI taxonomy): domain Bacteria; kingdom Pseudomonadati; phylum Thermodesulfobacteriota; class Desulfovibrionia; order Desulfovibrionales; family Desulfovibrionaceae; genus Desulfovibrio; species Desulfovibrio sp. 7SRBS1. The sequence continues at coordinate 3,182,321 of NZ_JBJKFD010000001.1, forward strand.
CACGCGGCCATGCCGGCTGCGTAGGCCTGGTTGACCGTGACATTGTAGTCTTTGTTCAGCCAGCCGGTAACATAGTAGTAGGTACCGCCAGCCGCAGCACCGCCGACAATGACGGCAGCACAGCCGGAAAGGCAGAACAGGACGGCCAAGGTGGCCGCAAGGCATTTGATTTTGCGTATGGGACTTGAAGTGTGCATTCTCTACTCCTTTGTTGGCATGCGGGGTTCTGTACTGGCATCCTATACACGTATAGTTTTGCAATGGCAAAAGGCAGGCGGCTGAAAAAGGCGCGATAACTTCGTTGCTGCGGTGCATTCAAGACGCTTGTGTACATAAGAGTACACGGCGCGTTTGAATGCGCCTTGCGCCTTGTTCTCACACCTTTTTGAGCCGCCTGCGGGAGTAGGGAAAAGGCACGATAACGGCGTTGCTGCGGTGTATTCGAGACGCTTGTGTACATAAGAGTACACGGCGCGTTTGAATGCGCCTTGCGCCTTGTTCTCCCACCTTTTTCAGCCGCCTGCTAAAATGAGAAAAAGGCGCGATAGCGGTGTTGTTTCACCTCTTCCAGAACCCTCGTGTATAAAAGAATACGCTTCGGAACCTGGAAGAGGCTCACGCCTTGCTCTCCTCCCTTTTTTCAGCGTCAGCCCAGCCAGTCGGGCATCACAATTTTCTGTTGAAAATCAGCCTTCTCATGGCCTCCGTGTACCGCCTCGCAGGCCATCATGGCCTTGGCGGGGTGTGGGGCAGCGCCCCACCAACTGCCGCCACATTGATCAATCCGGGACATTCCCTTACAACGAGGCTGCACTTTATGTTATAGTTATTCGAGGTGTCCGCGCAAACTTTCTGGACGCCGACCATCTGCACGGAGACGTGCCGGGAGAACCATGCTCAAACCTCTTCACGGGGCATGCATTTGCCTTGGTTGTTTTCATACGCCCGACCGGCAGGCGCTGGCTGATCTTTTTACGGAAGCCGGGGCCGGTGTAACGGTGCCCGATCATATGGTGGATGTCCTGAATTTTCTCAAGGACGGATGTTGTCATCTGCTGGTGGCCGACCTGGAAGACCTGCGCGGCAATGCCGAGAATTTCTTTGCCCTGGAAGCTCCGGACGTTCCGGTGCTGGCTGTTGTGGCAACCGAGGGTAACCTTGTAACGGCCCTGGACCTGGGAGCCGACGAGGTTTGCCTGAGGGGTGCGGACAGCAGGTTGCTGGTGCACCGTGCCCAGGCCCTTACCCATCGTTGCGCCTGCCACAGCGGGCATGTCATCTGCCGCCGCTTTGAAGAGGAGCGGCTCAAGCATGTGCTCAAGAACATGCCCGTGCTGGTCTATGCCTGCGATGACGACGGAAGCATTGTATTTTTCAATCCCGAGTTCGAGCGCATCACCGGCTTTTCCGCCCCCGAAGTTCTGGACAATCCCGAGGCCATGTCTCTTATTGCCCCGGACGACAGCCGCTTTGTGGCCGCCTGCCCGGTGGACGTGTCCAAAACGGGAGCTCCGCACCCGGAATGGGCCTTCAGGAACAAACACGGCAATGACAGGGTCGTGCTCTGGTCGCACATGGCGGAATCCTGTCCCATTCGCGGCTGGAACAGATGGGCCGTGGGCGTGGACGTTACGGACTACAGCCGTCTGGAGATGTTGCGTCGCGAGGTTGAACGGACCGTGCAGCACGATCTGCGCAACCCGCTCAACGCCATATTCGGCTTTTCCACCCTGCTTTTGGAGGATGACGATCTTTCGCCCAACGCACGGGATTTCATAAGCCGCATTCAGGAATGCAGCCGTCGCATGGTGCGGATAATCAAGAGCTCGCTTTCCCTGTTCCGGCTGGAGCAGGGCGAAGGAACGCTGCGCCCCGTGCGGGTGGAGCTGGCGCCCCTGCTGCAAAGTTTGTGCGAGGAAGCCGGGGCAACAGCCAGAAGTGCCGGAGTGGAGGTGAAGCTGGAATATTCCGGTGCTACAGGTGCGGCTGGCGTGACCGGTGCCGCCGGAGATGTCGCGGTACTGGGCGAAGGGCCGCTGCTGGAAACCCTGTTCGCCAATTTGGTGCAGAATGCAGTGGAGGCCTCGCAGAAAGGGCAGATGGTGGAGGTCTGCTTGGCGTCGGGCAATCCGGTCAGGGTGACCGTGCATAACCAGGGCGTTATTTCCGAGGCTGTGCGGGAAAATTTCTTCGAGCGTTATGTCAGCGGCAAACCCGGCGGCACGGGCATGGGCACCTATCTTGCCAAGCGTATCGCCCGGCTGCACAACGGCGATGTGGACTTTGTGAGCGATGCCGAACACGGCACCACGCTGACCGTAACCCTGCCTGCGGCAGACTGAGTCGGGCTTTTTTGGGGGCACTTGGCGCGGGTGATGCTGTCTGCATCTGCCCTGCGTTTTTAACTTTTTTCAGCTATTCGCTTTCGGCCGGAACCGGCGGCAGACGCACGGTCACTGTGGTTCCCTTGCCCGGTGTGCTCTGCAACACGATTTCCCCGCCCATTTCATCGAGCATCTTGCGCGACTGCGGAAGTCCCAACCCTGCGCCCTTTTCCTTTGTGCTGAAAAAAGGGTTGAACACGTTGGAGAGCAGCTCTTCGGGGATGCCGAGTCCGCTGTCGGAAAGCTTGATGCTGGCCATTTCCCGGTCAAGCCCCGTCGTGATGGTCAGCTTGCCGCCCTGGGGCATGGCTTCGAAGGCGTTGTTCACCACGTTGATGAGAATCTGCTTGAGGCGTTCGCTCTGTGCCAGGACCAGGGGCAGGTCTTCGGAAAGCTCGGTCTGTATCTGTATGGCTGGCGACTGGCTGCCGTCGGCGGTCTGCTGCTTTTGTTGTTGCTTTGCGATCTCCAGCACGTTGCGGATAACCTCGTGCGCGTCGGTTTCGCCCACCTTGGCCGTTGTGGGGCGGACAAAGTCGGAAAAGCTGGCCAGGATGTCGTCCAGCCGCTTGGACTGCTCTATAATGATATTGACCTTTTCCCGGGCGGTTTCCTGCAGCAGGGGGTCGCGCAGCAGCGAGTTGGCGAATCCGCTGATCATGAACAGGGGGTTACGTATTTCGTGCGCCACATAGCTGGAAAGCTCCCCGATGGCGGCCAGTCGTTCCGACTTTTCAAGTTGTCGTTTCATGTGCCGGGTTCGGGTGACGTCGCGCCGTATTTCGGCTATCAGGGGATGTTCTTCGTCCGGAACGGGCAGGGGAATAACCGTGAGGCGGATGGCGCGGGCCCGTCCTTCCAGGTCGGTCACCGTGTATTTTGTCTCCACCGTCTGCCCGGCGAGGGCCTGGGAAAAGGACGATTCCGGGCCGTCCGGCCCTCCGGGTTCGCCCTGCAGGATCTCCTTTGCCGGGCAGTTGCAAATTTCCTTTCTGTCCAGACCGCGGATCCGGCAAAAGGCGCTGTTTGCAGTCACGATGTACCCTTTCGGGTCCATAACGAGAATTTCTTCGTCCACCAGGTCCAGGAGGGCCAGGGACGAGTAGATGCAATAGGATGTCGAGTCGTTGGACGTCATTATAAGCTCCCGGGAGTTATGGGGACCGGCATGGGCCTGTCGCCATTCTAAGGGATTTTGTTCAAAACATACTACCGCCAGCGGGGCAGGGGGACAATTATTACTTCACTTGTCTCTGGCGATGGGTTACAGGGCACGGATTCATGCCGATCAAAGTTCACAGTATCAGCCTCGGATGTCCTAAAAACAGGGTGGACACCGAACACCTGTTAGGCTCCCTGCACCAAATGGGGGGCGGTATAGTTGCGGTTGAAGAACCCGACGAGGCCGATCTCATCTTCATCAATACATGTGGTTTTATAGCGCCTGCGGTGGAGGAATCCGTCCAGACCATTCTCGAGTGCGCTTCGGCGGCTGGCGAAGGGGCGGGCAAGCGTCCGCTGCTGGCTGCTGCCGGATGCATGGTCAGCCGCTATCTGGGACAGATAGAGGAAGGCCTGCCCGAGGTCGATCTGTGGCTTCCCCTGAACGCGAAAGAGCGCTGGCCCGCCATAATTCTGAAAGCCATGGGGATGGAAGCCGAATATTCTCCGGCCCGGCTGCTTTCCACCGGCCCGTCGTTTGCATATCTCAAAATTTGCGAAGGATGCGGACATAATTGCTCGTTCTGCACTATTCCGTCCATTCGCGGGCCGCTTTCCAGCCTGCCGCAAGAGGCAATTGTGAACGACGCCAGGGAAATGATTGCCCAGGGCGTGCCCGAACTGGTCGTGGTGGCCCAGGACGTTACTGCCTATGGCCGCGACCGGGACGAGAAAAACGGCCTGCTGCATCTGCTGGAAAAGCTGATCCCCCTGGACGGGTTGCAACGGCTGCGGCTGATGTACCTTTATCCGGCCGGGCTTACCGACGAGCTGCTTTCCTTTTTGCGCGACGCGGGCGAGCCGTTCGTACCCTATTTCGACATTCCGGTGCAGCACTCGCACCAGGGCATTTTGTCCGCCATGGGCAGGCCGTTTGCGCGCGATCCCCGGCGGGCCCTGGACAAGGTGCGGAGCTACATCCCCGAAGCCGCGCTGCGCACCAGCATTATCGTCGGCTTTCCAGGGGAAACGGAAGAACATTTTTCGCATCTGCTCAATTTTATTGAACAGACGCGCTTTCACCATCTCGGCGTATTTGCCTATCAGGCCGAAGACGGCACGCCTGCCGCAGAGTTTGCGGACCGTGTGCCCGAGGACGTGGCTCTTGCCCGGCGGGAACGGGTCATGGAGCTTCAGGCGGAGATAAGCCGGGAGATGTTGGAGGAATATGCAGGCCAACGCCTGGATATTGTTGTGGATGAGGTTTCTCCGGAATGGCCGGGACTACACGTCGGAAGGACGTGGTTCCAGGCTCCGGAGGTGGACGGGGTGACGTATCTCAGCGGCCCCGGAGTTCAACCGGGCATTGTGGCCCGGGCCGAAATCGTGGAAACCAAGACCTACGACCTTGTAGCGCTGGCCGATCAGCCGGAAGACTGACGGCGTGGCCGAAGGGATTATTTTTTCCTAGATGGTACGGGGGATGCGCAGAGCTGTATAAATAAGCCATGCGCGGCTGGAGGACCGGGGAAAAGGTAGCTTTTGCCGGTCGTGGTCAAGGACTTTCACGGATTTAGGCTTGCCATGTCAATAGCGCATGTGCTAGGGCCAGGAAAATTTTCGGCAGAGGAATTTGGAGGTATTATAATGATTGTACAGGAACCACAAGACGGATCAACTATGACGACCGACTTTGAATCGATGGATTTTGAAGCCGCTCTCGAAGATTACCTTAACGCCGACTTCGGCGATTTGGAAGAAGGGAGCATTGTTAGTGGCGAAGTCGTGAAAATCGACAAGGACCACGTCCTGGTGGACGTGAACTTTAAGTCTGAAGGTCAACTTCCGGCTGCTGAGTTCATTGATGCCGAAGGAAACTGCACAGTAGAAGTCGGCGACAAGATTGACGTCTTCGTGGTCAACAAAAACGAAAACGAAGGCACTATTACCCTTTCTCGTGAGCGGGCCAAGCGCATGAAGCTGTTCGACAAGCTGGAAGATGTCCAGCAGGCCGATCAGACCATCACAGGCCGCATCATCCGCAGGGTCAAGGGTGGCTACACCGTGGATATGGACGGCATCGAAGCCTTCCTGCCCGGTTCCCATGTTGATCTGCGCCCCGTGCCGGATATGGACGCCCTGGTCGGCCAGGAGTTCGAATTCCGCGTACTCAAGATCAACCGCCGCCGCTCCAACGTCATTGTTTCGCGCCGCGTTCTGTTGGAAGAACAGCGTGATGAAATGCGTTCGCAGCTGCTGGAGGATCTGGAAGAGGGTCAGAACATCACGGGTAAGGTCAAGAACATCACCGAATACGGTGTCTTCGTGGACCTGGGCGGTCTCGACGGCCTGCTGCACATTACGGACATGTCCTGGAAGCGCATCAAGCATCCCAAGGAAATGGTCCAGCTTGGCGACGAAATGGAACTGAAGGTTCTTTCGTTCGACCGCGATAGCAACAAGGTCTCTTTGGGCCTCAAGCAGCTCGTACCCGATCCCTGGGAAAACATTGCCTCCAAGTTCCCCCAAGATACGAAACTTACCGGTAAGGTTACCAACCTTGTCGATTACGGTGCCTTTGTCGAACTGGAGCCCGGCGTGGAAGGCCTGGTGCACATCTCCGAGATGTCCTGGACCCGCAAACTGCGTCATCCTTCCCAGATGGTCAGCGCTGGTGAAGACGTTGAAGTCATCATCCTCGGCGTGGATCAGGACAAGAAGCGCATCTCCCTGGGCATGAAACAGGTCAAGCCCAATCCTTGGGACGTGGTTGCCGAGAAGTACCCCGAGGGAACCATCCTCGAAGGCGCTATCAAGAACATCACCGAATTCGGTCTGTTCATCGGCATCGAGGACGGCATCGACGGCCTCATTCACGTGTCCGACATCTCCTGGACCAAGAAGGTTCGTCATCCCGGCGAAATGTTCAAGGTCGGCGACATGGTACAGGCCAAGGTCCTGACCGTGGACAAGGAGAACGAGAAGTTCACCCTGGGCGTGAAGCAGCTTACGGACGATCCTTGGAACCTGGTTCCCTCCAAGTACCCCACTGGCTCCATCATCGAGGGCCTGGTAACGAACATCACCGATTTCGGCCTGTTCGTGGAAGTGGAAGAGGGCATCGAAGGTTTGGTCCACGTTTCCGAAATCAGCTCCAAGAAGATCAAAGATCCTTCCGAGCTGTTCAAGGAAGGCGTCACCATCCAGGCCAAGGTGATCCATGTGAGCGCTGATGAACGCCGTCTCGGCCTGTCCATCAAGCAGCTCAAGGAAGAAGAAGAGAAGAAGAAGCCCAAGGAATTCCGTTCCGGCGGATCCTCCGACGGCGGCGGAATAAAGCTGGGCGACCTGCTCGCCGCAGCGGAAGCGCAGGATGAAGAATAACGGGAACACGCCCGGCTTCAGCCAACGGCACCCGTTTATCTTCGGCTTTATGCTTATAATGGTGGCCATGGTCCTCCTTGGGGGGACCATGGCCGCTTTGCGTGTGTGGCTCTTCGGCGACGAACTGGCCATACATCCCGGAGCCAAACTGGGTATTGTCCGGCTGGAAGGGCCCATAGTCGGCAGTGAAAAGGTCAACGACTGGATTGCCGAGCTCAAGCGCGACGATTCGGTAAAGGGCGTGCTCCTGCGGGTCAACTCGCCCGGTGGCGTGGTCGCTCCCAGCCAGGAGATGTTCCAGGCGGTGCGCAAACTCGCCAAGGTGAAGCCCGTTGTCTGCAGTATGGCGTCCATGGCTGCCAGCGGCGGCTATTACGTGGCCTGCGGTGCAGACGTGGTGTTTGCCAATCCAGGCACCATCACCGGCAGCATCGGGGTGCGTTCCGAGTTCGTGGACCTGCGCAGCCTCATGGAAAAGCTGGGCATACGCCACGAGCTGTTCGTTACCGGAAAATACAAGGGCATGGGCTCGCCGTTTCACGAAATCACCCCTGCCCAGCGCGAACAGCTGCAGGGCATGATAGACGACGTCCATTCGCAGTTCGTACATGATGTGGCCGAGGCCAGGAAAATGGACGTGAAGGTCGTTGAGAACCTTGCCCAGGGCCAGCCCTTTACGGGCAGGCAGGCACAGGAGAACGGCCTGGTGGACAAATTGGGCGGCATGGACGACGCACTTACGTACCTGAAAGCCATGTGCAAGCTGGAAGGCAAAGTGCCGCTGCGTGACGGACCCGAGACCAAGAAGTCCGGGCTGCTCAAGGAGCTGCTCTCGTCCATTGATTTCCATCTGGAAATGTCCGAAGGACCGTCGTTGCGCATTGTGGCGCGTTAAAAATTTCTCCAGCGTATGGCGGACCGAGTTCGGCCTGCGCAGAGGGCGAAAAAGTCAAGCGTTGTCGGACCTTCCGTGTTATTTTTCACATGAGGGCGAGGGCCGGGAATCGGCTCTGCACGGGAACGACGCGATTTAGCTCAACCTTTTTTGGTCCTGGCTCATTGACTTGGCGTACCACCCGTGATAGGGCTTGCAGCACTTGTGAACGAAATAACGTGTGCTTTTAGAGTGCGCGGGCCTTGTGAGAAGGTCGGACAAAGCCGCGGAAAGGTAGCTATGGGCTCAAACATCAAGGGGCCCGGCCCTTGGGAAATTATCGTAAACGCCGCAACCATCGGGTTGCATCTCGTTTGTGCGACGTTTATAGGTTTGGCCATTGGCTACTATTTGGAGAACTGGCTTTGTGAACACGGTTGGTGCTACAAGCCCTGGGTAATGCTTTTCTGGCTTGTATCTGGCATCGCAGCCGGGTTCAAAAACATTTATCTTGAAGTGAAGAAGATCGACAAGGCACAACGGGAAGAAGATGCTCCAGACGATGAACACAAAGATTGAGGGCTACCTCTACCGCCGCGGCTTCAAGCTGCACGAGGTTCGCCGCATTATGGGCAATCAGTTCATCTACTGTGGCGCGTCCACCCTGGTGGCAATGCTTGTCGGCCTGCTTGCCGGTTCGGTGTGGTGGGGCATTGCCTACGCCTGCGGAGCCGTGCTCATCACCTTCAACTTCTACCTGGTCGCCAAAGCCGCTCAGGAAGCCGTCTGGGTACAGGGGGGCGGGGTCTCCGCTTTGCTCTTCTGGTTCTATCTGCGCCTGGGTGCTAGCGGTATCATACTGTATGGGCTCATTGTTTGGGCATCCCTGCCCATCTCAGCCCTTCTGGCCGGATTATCCACTGTTCTCATCACAGCCCTTTATTGGGGCATCACCCGGTTTGCCGGGCAAAAAGTCAAGGAGGCGTAGGACGCATGGCTGTCATATCTGCCGTATCGGGAGGGCTGCCCCACCCGCTGCTCATTTTGCCTGAAATCGCCAAAGCGATTGGCCTGCATGTTCCGAACCACGTGTTGTTCACCTGGTTCGTCATGGCCGTCCTGATCACCCTGAGCCTGATCGTGTCCAAAAAGATCAGCATGGTTCCTGGTGGACTGCAAAACTTTTTCGAAATGATCATTGGTGGACTGGAAGATTTCGTGGTCAGCAACATCGGTGAAAGCGGACGCAAGGTCTTCCCCATCATGTGCACCATCTTCCTGTACATCTGGTTTATGAACCTCTGCGGTCTCGTGCCCGGATTCGATGCCCCCACGGCCAATATCAACACCAACGCCTCCATGGCTATCTTCGTGTTCCTGTACTACAACTACTGGGGCATCCGTACCCATGGCTTCAAGTACGTAAAACATTTCGTGGGCCCCATGCCCGCCTTGGCGCCCCTGATGGTTCCCCTGGAACTCATCAGCCACTGCGCCCGTCCGCTTTCGCTTACTCTTCGTCTCTTCGGTAACATCCGTGGTGAGGAAATCGTCCTGGTCCTGCTGTTCACGCTGGCTCCGGTCGTCTCCACACTGCCCATGTACTTCCTGTTCGGTCTTGCCAAGACCATCCAGGCCTTCATCTTCTTTATGCTGACGATGATCTACCTGAAGGGCTCCCTGGAGCACGCTCATTAGAATTGACGAAAGTATTCGCGGGTCGGTAATATCCCCGGCCCGCACCCGAAATTTGGGGGAAATGGTCGTATTGACCAATAAACAATATCTTTAAGGAGATTCACAATGCGTAAACCTCTCTTCGTTGCTATGCTGACCATGGCTTTCGTGTGCATCGCCGGCGCCGCTTTCGCTGCTGAAGGCATTGCTAGCGTTGTCGCTACCACTTCCTGGGCTGCTGCGATCGGTATGGGCATCGCTGCTGGCGCTTGCGGCATTGGTCAGGGCATGGGCCTCAAGGGCGCTTGCGAAGGTACAGCTCGCAACCCCGAAGCCGGCGGCAAGATCACCGTTACGCTGATCCTGGGCCTGGCCTTCATCGAATCCCTGTCCATTTACGCCCTCGTCGTTGCGCTGATCCTGCTCTTTGCTAACCCCCTCATCGGCAACGTCGTCGGTCACTAAAATTCCGGCTAAAAAGAGGCCGCTTTGCGGCCTCTTTTTTTCCCCTGCATTGTTACGAATTTCACAATTCAAGGGGCGCAAAAGGTGCCGAGTAAAAGCGAACATATACCCAGAGCTACTATTCAACGGCTTGCGGTTTACGTACAGGTCCTCGAAAATCTCATCCGTGACAACACGGATGTCATCTCTTCAGAGCACCTGGCCCGCATCTGTTCCGTCAATCCCTCCCAAATTCGCAAAGACCTCGCCTATTTTGGCGAGTTTGGCGTTCGTGGAGTAGGCTACTACGTCCAAGACCTCAATTCTTCCATCAAAAAAGCATTGGGTGTCGACCGCACATGGAATTGTGCGCTGGTGGGCGTGGGCAACCTGGGCCGGGCGCTGCTCCGGCACAAGGTTTTCAAACAACGCGGCTTCAACATCGTTGGAGCGTTCGATTGCGATCCTTTCAAGATCGGCGAAGTCATTTCCGGGCTGGAAGTCATCTGCTCGCGCAGGTTGAGCGAAAAGGTCGAGGAAATGAACATCGAGGTAGGCATAATAACAACGCCGCCCGAACGCGCACAGCGTGCTGCAAACTATCTTATAGACGCCCAGGTCAAAGGCATTATCTGTTTTGCGCCAACGCGGATTACAGTGCCGGAATCTTTACACGTGGAGTATGTCGACTTCTTCCATCACTTCTATAATGTTGCTTTCAACATTACCCTGAGCGACAACCTGAGCAACAGCTGACCTCCTCCTCATCGTGCAGCACGGACCGAACGCCGGGAACAGCATCCGGAGTTCGGATTTTGGCGTTGTGCGATTCTTTGGTCATTAAGCCTTCTCGTTCTTGCGATACAGCGACCGTGCTGGTAAATAGAAAGGATCATTTGTCGATGGTTTTTGTGGTCGTCCGTGGTAACCGCCCGACGACCCAGAACTCCATTCGTTTACTCTTACGGCCTCTTTTGCACGGAGCATGCGGGCATTTGCCATGAAACCGATAATAGCTTTGCTTACCGACTTTGGCCTGGCCGATATATTTGTCGGACAAATGAAAGCCGTGCTGACTGCCAGCCTTCCGGATGTGCAGATTATCGACATCAGCCACGACGTCATCCCCTTCAACATCGTACAGGCCGGCTTCTTCCTTACGGCAAGCAGCCGGTACTTTCCCAGGGGAACGGTCTTTCTGGCGGTCGTCGATCCCGGAGTCGGTACTTCGCGGCGCATAATGCTGGTTCAGGACCGTGGCCGAAGCTACATTGCTCCGGATAACGGCCTGCTTGGCACGCTCATGGCCCGTGCGGAAGATCCTGTTGTCTACGACGTGCCCCAGACCCTCAATGGGAAACCCATTGGCGGAACATTCCATGGCCGGGACCTTTTTTGTCCCCTGGCAGTGCGTCTGCTCAAAGGCGACAGCCCGGAAAGCTTGGGCAAACTTACTCGTGCCGCGACCCTGATCAAAGCCGATTGGGCCAAGCCCAGGTTTTCCGACAACTCGCTCATTACCCACGTCCTGCACGTAGACCGCTTCGGCAACTGCGTCCTTAGCGTGGAATCATCGGAAGCCAGCGACTATTTTGCCAGCTGGCCCATTGCCATGCTCGCCCATCCGCGCCAGGAGCCGGTTATGTATGCCAGCTGCTACGGCGACCTGGGGCCGAAGCACATCGGTGTCATACCCAACAGCCAGGGCTTTTTGGAGCTGGCCGTCAATCGCGGTTCGTGCGCCAAAAGGCTGGGCCTGCGCATCGGCGACATGGTTCGGTTCAACGGCAGCAAGATGTAGCTTCTGCTCCGGCCGTTGTGTACGGGCCGAACATGGTCGTTGGGGCAGCTCGGCGGCCCCTGTTGTGTGCCGGAGTCTGCCTCCTTTAACCCCGTGTATACGAGCCAATGAAACTCAAATCCGCCTTTTCCGATTTTCTCACGGCCATGACATTTATGACCCGTCTTGTGCCCTGGCAGTACGGGACGTCCTCCCTGCCGCGCACGCTTCCCTATTTCCCCCTGGTCGGTGTGATCATCGGGGCGATCTGCGTGCTCCCCCAATATTGGGGGCTCTTTTCCAACCACCCCATGGTGCAGGGCTGGCTTTACGTCTGCCTCGGCATCTACATCACCCGCGGGTTGCATGCCGACGGGCTGGCCGACGTGGCCGACGGCTGGGGCTCCAATGCCACCGGCCCCCGCTTCTGGGAAATCGTCAAGGACAGCCGCATCGGCGCCTTTGGTGTGCTGGCCCTTGTTCTTGGCTTGGGCGGGCAGGCACTGCTGGCCGGAGCAGTCTTTTCCGACCACGCCTTTGGCACAGCCTTTTTTTCCCTGCTGCTGGGGCGTCAGGCCGGTATCTTCATGTGCCGGGCAGGGCGTTCCATAACGCGCAAACAAGGTATGGGCCGCGATTTCCTCCGTGCCGCAACCAACCCCGTCGTCGCCCTCACCAGCATCGTCACGCTCGTCATCGGCCTTTTCTGCATGCCCTTCGGGGCGCTGGTCATTGCAACCCTGCTCACGCTGGTCGGTGTGCGTGTGCTCTACTCGTTGGGCAATCGGCAGGGTGGGGTGAATGGCGATTTCATCGGCGCGTCCATCGTCTGGGGTGAGTTGTCGGCCTTGCTTGGATATTTGATTTTTTAATGCGTCGGGGCGCTGCCCCGGCACCCCGCCCTTCGGGGACCAGAGGCGCCGCCTCTGGACTCCGCCAGGGCCATGATGGCCCTGGACCCACGCTTTGTTGTCGTAGAATCATACACAGGCGAACACAGTTCGCCTGTGTATGATTCTACGACAAACGGAGGCCGGTTAAGAGAAAGATTGGCCATTTGATATATATAGGAGCTGTATGCGCGTTTCGCCCGCAACCATATTTTGGAGTTTTCTCCGGCTCGGAGCCACCGCCTTTGGCGGTCCGGCCATGATTCCCTATATCCGGGAAATGGCCGTTGTCCGCAACAAATGGATGAGCAGCCCGCAGTTCGATCTGGGCATGGCGCTCTCCCAGGCCATCCCCGGAGCCACCGCCATGCAGGCTGCCGCCTTTACCGGACTGCGGGCCGGAGGCGTCAGCGGTGCCCTGGCCGCTTACATCGGCTTCGGACTTCCCGCTTTTGCGCTCATACTTGTGCTCTCCGTCCTTTATGCCGCCTATCATGAAACAGGGTTCATCCTGGCCGCAATGAGTGGCTTACAGGTCATTGTCGTGGCTCTGGTGGGCAACGCGTCTGTCGATTTTGCCAACAAAAATCTGCACACACGCCTGGACAAAATCCTCGCCCTTGCCGCAGGTGTCATTTTCGGCTGCAAAGCCAGCCCCATCCTTGCCATTGCCGGAGTCTGCGTGGCCGGAATCTTCCTCTACCGCGACGCCCCCTACGATCTCGACAACGAACCGCGTGAAAACATAGCCTTCAAGCCCATTCTGACGCTCGGCCTCTGCATCGCCCTTTTGTTTCTGCTGGTCTGGCTCATCGCCCCCCACCTCTTCGTCCTGGGCGCTACCATGTTCAAGGTCGATCTCTTCGCCTTTGGCGGCGGTTATGTGGCATTGCCCATCATGCTGCACGAAGTCGTCGGAGCACACGCCTGGATGAGCCAGTCCGTGTTCATGGACGGCATTGCCCTCGGACAGGTTACCCCCGGCCCCATTGTCATGACCGCCGGATTCGTCGGCTACCTCACCCAAGGACTCATAGGGGCTGTCTGGGCAACCATCTGCGTGTTCGTGCCGTCGTTTTTTCTCGTCTGCGGCCTCACGCCAATAGCACAGCATTTGTTGACCAACGCCTATTTCCGGCGCGCAGTCCGTGCCTCCCTGGCGTCGCTCGTTGGGCTCATGGCCGCAGTCACCGGAAGTTTTATGCTCTCCGCTCACTGGAGTTTTGCAGCCGTGTTGATTGCGCTGGCAGCCTTCATCGCCCTGCGCCGCAAGGTCGATATTCTCTGGGTGGTGCTTTGCGGTGCAGCCGTTTCTATGTTGGTTCTGTAAAGGGGGAGGTTTGTCAGGGCGCTGCCCCGACACCCCGCCCTTTGGGGACCAGAGGCGCTGCCTCTGGACTCCGCCAGGGCCATGATGGCCCTGGACCCACATTACGCGTTGTAAATTTGCGGCCCGGAACAAGCTGTGCTTGTTCCGGGCCGCAAATTTACAACGCGGATGGCCGATCCAAACCGCAAAAAAGCGGTTTGGATGGTGAAGAAAAAAAGCTCTTTCCTAAAAATAAAAGTCCAAACAGGCTGGCCTTTTTCCCTTTTCTTCACACCGCCATATGGCAAGGGGTGTTCAGAAAGGGGTGGGAGCAAGGCGAGAGAAAAATTCAATCTCGACGCGTATTTCCTGATACGCGAGGGGGTGAATTTTTTGATTCAACGCCGCTAACGCCCCTTTATGGGCACCCCTACCGTCCCTTATACCAGCTGCTGGACCTAGTTAAGTGGTCCTGTATACGGCTCACCAGCCCATGTGGGTCGGTCAGATAGCCTTCCTGGAGCAGTGCGGCTTCGTAGAGCTGTTCCGAGGCCAGGTTGATGTAATCGTCCTGGCTGTCCTTCTGGTAGATTTCCAGCAGGTTGCGGATAAGTGGGCTGTCCGGGTTCACTTCCATGGCCTTTGGCGGGATGGATTCGTCCTTGGACATCATGCGCATGATCTTCTGCATGCCCGAGGTCATGTGGCTGTCCGGGCTCACCAGGCAGACCGGGGAATCCTTCAGCCGTTTGGACACGCGCACTTCGGTGACGCGCTCGCCCAGGATTTCCTTGATGCGTTCAAGCAGCCCGGTGAAGGTTTTTTCCTGTTCCTCGGTCATGGCTTCGGGCTTGGTGGAATCGTCGTCGCTCTTGTTCTCGTCGGGCAGTTCGTCCAGCCAGGCAAGGTCGGCCAGTTCCACGGAGACCATGCGGTGCTCCTTGTATACGGCCAGGCTGTCCATGACGAACTCGTCGATGGGTTCGTACAGGAAGAGCACTTCCACGCCCTTTTTGCGGAAGATTTCCAGATGCGGGTTGGTCTGGGCTGCGTCGCGGCTGGACAGGGTCACGTAGTAGATATCCTTTTGTCCTTCCTTGAAGCGTTCCACATAGGACGCCAGGGAGGTCAGCTCGGGCATGGCCGGGGTTTCAAAGCGCAGCAGCTCGGCAAAGTCTTCGCGGTGGGCAAAGTCGGAGTAGCCCAGCTTGAAGATTTTGCCGTGTTCCTTCCAGAACTCCGCGTATTTTTCCGGCTCGTTTTCAGCCTTTTTCTTGAGGTGCGAGAGCACGTGCTTGACCACGCTCTGCGAAATTTTACGCAGCAGTACGTTTTCCTGCAGGGTCTCGCGCGAAATGTTCAGGGGCAGGTCTTCCGAGTCCACCACGCCGCGCAGGAAACCGAGGTACTCTGGCAGAATATCCTTGTTCTCGTGCTGGATGAGCACCCGGCGCACGTACAGGTCCAGACCGTGCTGCCCCTGGTAGCCGCCCAACAGGTCCATGCTTTTGGAAGGCACAAAGAGCAGGGCGTTGAACTGAATGGGAGCGTCCGCCGAAGTGTGGATGACGTCGGCCGGGCCTTCGCTGTCAAAGGTCAGGAACTTGTAGAACTCGTCGTACTGTTCTTGTTTGATGGAGAATTTGGGCTCGCGCCACAGGGCTTCGACCGTGTTGACGCGGTCCTCGCCCACAAAGATGGGATGCGAGATGAAGTTGGAGTGGCGTTCGATGATGCGCTTCAGGCGGTCCGGGTCGGCGTATTCCTTGGCGTCGTCCTTCAGGTGCACCTCAATGGTGGTGCCGCGCGGAGCGTCTTCTGCGCCGGGCGTAATGGTGAAGGTGCCTTCACCATTGGATTTCCATACCCAGGACTCGTCCGGGGCTGTTGCGGAGCGGGTGGTGACGATGACTTCGTCGGCCACCATGAACACGGAGTAAAAGCCGACGCCGAACTGGCCGATGACGGAATCCAGCTGGCTCTTGTCCTTGGCTTCCTGGGCCTGACGCACAAAGTCGGCCGTGCCGGAGTGGGCGATGGTGCCGATGTTCTCCACCAGCTCGTCGCGGGTCATGCCGATGCCGGTATCCGTAACAGTAAGGATGTTGGCGTCCTTGTCCGTGGACACATGGATATCCAGTTCCGTGTCCGGAGAGAGGACTTCCTCTCCTGCCAGCTGGCGGAAGCGGATTTTGTCCAGCGCGTCCGACGCGTTGGAGACAAGCTCGCGCAGAAAAATCTCTTTGTTGGAATAAAGCGAATGGACCAGTATTTCCAGAAGCTGACGAATCTCAGCCTTGAACTTGAAGTTTCCAGCACCCTTTGCTGCCATGGGTGTACCTCCTGTGAAAATCTTTGGGATGAAAAGCTCTCGGGCGGCTTCCGAGCAGACGATTCCGTACAACAATTTACTGACAATAAACACTTCAGGCGGTCTGGCAAGGGGGAAAGGCGTAACCTTGGCATGTGGCCGGGGCGGGGTTGCTCCTTGAACGATTTTGCTGAATTGCGGTTTACCCCGGCTCAAAACGAACGATCATATTGACAATAAAACAAATTGAGAACTATATTCGGTAAAAAGGTGATAAAGCGTATGATCGACGAGATAGACACAAAAATTTTGAACATTCTTCACGAGAATGCCCGTATCAGTAATGCGGAGATTGCCCGCCGTGTAGCCATGGCCCCATCGGCCGTTTTGGAGCGCATCCGCAAAATGGAGCGCAAAGGCGTCATCCTGGGGTACGACGTGCGCGTCGATCCCAGAGCTGTGGGCCTTACCCTGACGGCCTTTACCAAGGTTCACACGCGCGACGCGGTTGGCAGTTTGGAGGCCGGACGTGCCATGGCTTCCATTCCCGGCGTGGTCGAGGTGCATTACACGGCGGGAGACGCGGCGTTTTTGGTCAAATCCCGGGTGGCGGACACTGCCGCTTTGTCCGAGCTGCTGCGGCAGATAGGGCAGGTGGCCTCGGTGCACGACACCAATTCGACCATTGTTCTCAAATCCATAAAAGAATCGGCTGCCTATTCCGTGGGGTTGGCAAACGAGTAAAAGGAGGGTGTGGTGATGGATCAACAGCAGTTGGATGGCAAGATCATAAGTCGCGGCAAGGAATTTTTCGAGTCCATCAAGGGTGAGGCCCCTTCTATCTTCAACAAGGGCTTCTGGACCGGCAAGGTCATGGACTGGGCCATGAAGAACGAGGATTTCAAAATCCAGCTGTTCCGCTTTGTGGACGTGCTGCCCTACCTGAACACTTCGGATTCGTTGCAACGGCACATTGAGGAATATTTTACAGGCGAGGGAAGCGACGAAATTCCCTCGGTCCTCAAATGGGGCGCGGAAAAATCCGGCCTGTTCGGCGGCATTGCCGCCAAGGCCATGGGCAAGGTCATCCGCTCCAACATCGAAAACATGGCCAAGCAGTTCATCATTGGCCAGAACTCCAAGGAAGCGCTCAAAACCCTCAAGAAGCTCCGCAAGGACGGCTTCGCCTTTACCGTGGACTTTCTGGGTGAATTCACGGTGAGCGAGGAAGAAGCCGACGCCTATCTGGAAGGTTATCTGGAGCTGCTGGACGCCATTGCCAAGGACCAGGGCAAGTGGAGCGCACTGGGCGATCCCGGCGATCAGGACTGGGGATACGCCCCCAAGGTGAACGTGTCGGTCAAGCCGTCCGCGTTCTATTCCCAGGCCAAGCCCGTGGATCAGGAAGGCTCCATCGAGTCCATTCTCAACCGCTTCCGCATCATCTACCGCAAGATCATTGCCATGGGCGGCTTCATGTGCATCGACATGGAAGCCCTCAAGTACAAGGAAATGACCATCGAGCTGTTCAAGCGGCTCCGCTCCGAGCCGGAATTCCGCGACTACCCGCATTTGTCCATCGTATTGCAGGCCTACCTGCGCGATACGGACAATGATCTGGACGACCTTATCGCCTGGTCCAGGGCCGAGAATCTTCCCATCGGCATCCGGCTGGTCAAGGGCGCGTACTGGGACCAGGAAACCGTCATGGCCAAGCAGAACGGCTGGCCTGTTCCGGTCTGGACCCACAAGGCCGAGTCGGACATGGCCCACGAGCGCAACGCCCGCAAGATTCTGGAAAACTCCGATCTGATCTATTTTCAATGCGCTTCGCACAACATCCGCTCCATCTCGTATGTCATGGAAGCGGCCAAGGAACTGAACGTCCCGGATGATCGCTACGAGTTCCAGGTGCTTTACGGCATGGCCGAACCCGTGCGCAAAGGGCTGAAAAACGTGGCCGGACGCGTGCGCCTGTACTGCCCCTACGGCGAACTGTTGCCGGGCATGGGCTATCTGGTGCGCCGCCTGCTGGAAAACACGGCCAACGAATCCTTCCTGCGCCAGAGCTTTGCCGACGATCTGGATGTGGAACTGCTGATGGAGAACCCGGAAAAGACGCTGCTGCGCGAACTGGAAGCCAAGCCCAAGGTGGAGGAGGCCGAACCGCAAAGCGGCCTGCCTCCGTTCCGCAACGAAGCCATGCTGGACTTCACCATCCCGGCCTACCGGGAAGCCTTTCCCAAGGCCATTGCCGAGCTGCGCAAGACCTGCGGCACCAACTATCCGCTGTTCATCAACGGTCGCGACGTAACCACGAATGATACCATTCCCACCACCAACCCGGCCAAGCCCGACGAGGTTATCGGCAATATCTGCCAGGCCGGAACAGGTGAGATAGAAGACGCCATTTCCGCTGCGGAAAAGGCCTTCACCTCCTGGCGCGACCTGTCCGCTGAGGAACGGGCCGACTACATGCTCAAGGCCGCGGCGGTGGCCCGCAAGCGCGCCTTCGAGCTGTCCGTCGTTCAGGTCCTGGAAGTGGGCAAGCAGTGGGACCAGGCCTATCACGACGTGACCGAAGGCATCGACTTTATGGAATACTATGCGCGCGAGGCCGTCAGGCTCTCCAAGCCCCGGCGCATGGGCAACGCCCCTGGCGAACACAACCATCTGTTCTACCAGCCCAAGGGCATTGCCGCGGTCATCTCCCCCTGGAACTTCCCCTTTGCCATTGCCGTGGGCATGTGCTCGGCAGCCATGGTCACGGGCAACACCGTCATCTTCAAGCCCGCAAGTCTGGCTTCGGTTGTCGGTTACGGACTGGTTGAAATCTTCCGCGAAGCCGGACTGCCCGAAGGCGTATTCAACTACTGCCCCGGCCGCAGCTCCGTAATGGGCGATTATCTGGTGGAACATCCGAAAATCAGCCTCATTGCCTTTACCGGTTCCATGGAAGTGGGGCTGCACATTCAGGAGACCGCTGCCAAGGTTCGTCCCGGACAGATTCAGTGCAAGAAGGTCATTGCGGAAATGGGCGGCAAGAACGCCATAATTGTGGACGACGATGCCGATCTGGACGAGGCCGTCATCCATATTCTCTACTCGGCCTTTGGTTTCCAGGGTCAGAAGTGCTCGGCCTGCTCGCGCGTCATCGTGGTGGAGCCCATTTACGAGAAGTTCGTCAACCGCCTTGTGGAAGCGTCCAAGTCCATCAAGATAGGGCCTTCCGAAGACCCGTCCAACTACATGGGTCCGGTGGTGCACGAATCTCAGGCCCATGCCATCAAGGAATATATCGAGATCGCCCGTCAGGAAGGCAACATCCTGGTGGAACGCGAAGTTCCCTCGGGTGGCGCGTACGTGCCCCTCACCATTGTGGAGAACATCAAGCCCGAGCACCGTATTGCCCAGGAGGAAATCTTCGGCCCGGTGCTGGCGGTTATGAAGGCCAAGACCTTTGACGAGGCAATCGACATAGCCAACTCCACGCGTTTTGCCCTTACCGGCGGCGTGTTCTCGCGCAGTCCCAAGCATCTGGAACAGGCCCGCCGCGACTTCCGCGTGGGCAATCTGTACCTGAACCGTAACAACACCGGTGCCCTGGTCTGGCGCCAGCCCTTTGGCGGATTCAATATGTCCGGCGTGGGCTCCAAGACCGGCGGGCCCGACTACCTGCTGCAATTCCTCGATCCGCGCTGCGTAACGGAAAACACCATGCGCCGCGGCTTTACGCCCATCGAAGACGACGACGAATGGGTGTAGATTAGGAAGAGTGAGGGATGGGGGGCGCTGCCCCCCAAGCCCCCTGCCAGGGGCATGATGCCCCTGGACCTGCACTACCGGAACACAAAATCCCCCCTCAGCCATGGCTGAGGGGGGATTTTGTGTTCCGGTAAAGGGCTTATAAAACAGGTAGGCTGTTGGAAAAGGTTGGAGAGCAAGGTGTTGGGAAAATTCAAGGCCGACGCGTATTTTTCGATACGCGAGGATTTGAATTTTTTGAGGCAAGGCAGCTATCAGGCCTTTTCCGGCAGCCTACCCCTGTTTGGCATGGCCTAGGAGGTAGGTGGATGCGACAATGACCACGGAGCCGGCAATGGTCAGCATATCTGGAATTTCGTTGAAGAACATGAGGCCGAATATGGCTGCGAAGACTATTTCCAGGTAGCCCACGGCGCTGATAGTGGCGGCTTTGCCCAGGGCGTAGCCTTTGGTCATGTAGTATTGCCCGGCGTTCATGAAGATTGCGGACAGGAGCAGGGGAATTGCCCCTTGCAGGCTGGGGACAATCCAGTTTGCTCCGTCTGCCAGTGGTGCGACCACCAGGACGACGAGCAGGGGGTAGAGCATGATGGTGCCCGGGTGTTCGGTTTTGGCAAGCTGGCGCACGGCCAGGATGGCCAGGGAGCTGCACACCACGGCAGCAAAGGCCATGACAACGCCCAGGTGGTTCAGGTGGTGTGTGTCGGGGAAGAGAAAGCCGGGCTTGGTGACCAGGGTAACGCCGATCAGGCTTGCCAGAATGCACAGCCAGGCCGAGGGCGGCAGTTTTTCCTTGAGCACGAACGAGGCGAGCACCGCCACAAGGACGGGGTGCAGGAATATGATGACCGTGGCGTCGGCAAGGGGCAGCAGCACAAATGCGCTGATCATGCAGAAGAAGGAACAGGCCCCGAACACACCGCGCACGATGAGCAGGGGCTTTTGTTTGCCAAGGTGGTGGACCCCGGCTTTGCGGCGGAGGAAGAGGCAGAAGAAGAGGCCGATGACCCCTCTGGCAAAGACGATTTCTGAAAATGGGACGTATCCGCCGGTCATTTTGATGGCGGCCGCACCAATGCTGAAGAATATGGTGCCGAGAAGCATGAGGCGGACTCCGGGATGGATTCCCAGAAAGCTTTGAGGCTGCACGGCGTTGGTTTCGAGTTTCATTACAAATGCTTCTTGGTTGAAATCTATGTACAAAAAAACAAGGGATGAGCCGGTGGTTGCCGGGCTGTGCCCTGGTGGGAAGTGTCGAAAACGGAAGGCTTGATGCTGGCGTCTGACGCGAACCGGTAGGCCATGTGGCGACGACTTCGCCTTAGCGTTATTGGTATGCAGCTGTCAAAAACAATCGCTTGTTCGGAGTGATCGTAGATGGTTTTTTATGGCTTTTGGCATGAGAATATGAAAAGTTAGTTGTAGAATCGTCAAACCTATGCAGGACATCGTGTGTAGTTTTCAATCAACCCCCATCCTTTGGAGAAAAAGCTATGGAAGTCAGTGCAAGAAACCTTATTCCCGGTACAATCAAAAAAATCGTGATCGGTATGGTGAATGCGGAAGTGGTCATTGAAGCCGCTCCCGGTGTGGAAATCGTTTCCGTCATCACCAAGGATTCCGTGGAACGCATGGGCCTCAAGGAAGGCTCCAAGGTCAAGGCCATGGTCAAGGCCACCAGCGTCATGGTTGTAACGGACTAAGACCGCAGGTTTTCCGGAAACGATGCGGCCTGCGGGTCGCGTTGTTTCCGGAACCGAACGCGCCTGAACGCCCAAGGGCCCGAAGAAGCAAGCCTGGCTTGTCACTTCGGGCCCTTCTGCGTTTGGAATTGGGCCTGGAAAAAGCGGGGAGGCTAGGCTTCCAGCACCTCTGCCACGTGGATTTCGTTCATCAGGGGATCAACCTTGCCGAAGCTGATCATGAACAGCATGCCGGGGTGGCATTTTTCTCCGGCCAGTTTTTTGTCCGCGCGCACGAAAATCTGCAGCTCGGGAACGGCCAGGGTAATGAAGTTTCCGTTGTCGTCCACGGCCACTGCCTCGCGCAGGCTTTTGCGATTCTGGCGGCAGAATTCCAGTTTCCAGTAGCGCGGGCGGAAGCGTTGCACCTGCCCGGCTGCTTCCAGGCGTGCCACCAGCCGGGGCCGCATGGTTTCCAGCTCTTCCTTGCTCCAGCGGGGCGTGCCGTGGGCCAGCCAATGGCCTATCTGGGCGCAGTTGACCAGGTCGGGATAGCGGCGCAGGGGCGAGGTGGACGGCGCATAGGCCTGCAGGCCCAGCCCTCTGTGCGGGCGGGGCTCCACTTCCAGCAGCGAGGGGCCGAACTGCTTGACGATGGCAAAGATGTCGTGCGGCTCGGTCCACAGGCCTGCGTATTCCTTGGGCAGGGTGAAATCCTGGGTGCGGTGGTACAGCCCTATTTCCCGTTCAGCAGCCCAGTTTGCCACGGCCTCGTTGGCCAGAATCATCATCTCGCTGACCAGTACCTGGGCCTTGGGCGTGGCAGGCTTCATCACCACTTCCACGCGGGTGTTGGCGCCTTCTTCGTGCAGAACCACTTCCGGGTCGGGCCGGTCGATGACAATGGCCCCGTGCTGTATGCGGACCTGGCGCAACAATTCGCCCAGCTCGGCGGCGCGGGCCACCATGGGCCCCCAGTCCGGGGTGCTTTCGCCTTCTATGGCCTCTTCGGCCAGATCATAGGTAATGTTATGGGCCAGGCGCACGGTCTGCATGCGGATATCGCAGTCCAGCAGGTGCCCGGTTGCATCCAGATGAAAATCCATGACCATGGAGGGGCGTACCTTGCCTTCCAGCAGGCTGTAGACCCCGGTGCCCATTTCTTCGGGCATCATGTGCAGGGAGCCTTCGGGCAGGTAGATGCTGGTACTGCGGTCGAACACGGCCTTGTCCAGGGGGCCGCCGAAGTTCCAGGCAAAGGCCGGGTTGGCCAGAGCCAGGCGCAGGCGGAAGCCGCCGTCCGGGTGGTCTTCCAGATGAAAGGCGTCGTCGATGTCGCGGGTGCTGGCCGAGTCGATGCTCAGGAAGCCTTCGGCCTCGGGCGTGTCCAGGGCCTCCACGCGTTGCATCTGGGCGGCTATTTCATCGGCGTAGGCCGTGCTCCAGTCGTTGCCCCGTTCGTAATCGGCCTGGTCCAGGTGGAAATTGTAGTGGTTGGGTACAATGCCCCATTTTTGGGCCAGGAGCAGAGGCAGATGGGGCGAGTCGGGAAAGCCTTTGCGCAGGTCGCGCCATATCGGGCCGTAATCGGCGTCCTCGGGGTCGGCCATGAGTGCCATGAGCAGTTCCCGCAGCTTGTCCGCGGTTTCTTTTTCCGGCTCGGCAGGCGATTTGCCGTCCCATACGGCGCGCAAAAAATCGCGGCCCGAGGAAACGAGTTTTTGCCGGATGCGTTCCCGTTCCATTTCCGTCTGTTTGCGCTCCACGGCTTCGGGGTCGAGGATGGTGAATTCCGGGGGCTGGAACTTGTAGTGGGATTTTCCTGCCAGCAGGGCGCGGCCCATGGCGGCAATCTGATCCGCGTCCGGCTCCTGGAAGATCATTTCCGCGAACCACGGGGCGGGGGCCGAGGGGACTTCACCCTGGGCCATTTCCCACAGTTCGGCCACGTCCAGGGACGCCTCGATGGTCTGGCGTTTTTCCTGGCGGCTGTTCAGTTCGGCTTCTATGTCGTTTTTGGACACGTCCGGGGAAAGGGCCGGGCCGGACCAGGGAAGCAGCCGGCTGGCAGGCAGTTTGGTTTCCCGTTTGTTCAGGGTGTAGAGCCTGAGTTTGCCGGATTGTTCTTCCAGCACCCAGGCCAGCATGGGGGCGTTGCCCTGCATGAATTCCACCACGCAGCCGGGGCCGGGGTGTTGAATAATCGAAGTGGCGCTCATTTTTCCGCCGATGGTCGCAAGGTGAAGCGTAATAAACATGTCGGCCCGGCTCCCGAAAAGGAACCGGGACCGTCATGTACGCAAGTATTCTTCGGAGGCGGATACCCTCTACAGAGGTCCGCGATGTGTGGATGGTCCGGGTGTGCGGGGCGGCTTTGTCCGGCAGGTGGGTACGTGCCGGGCGGCGGTATCCCGCGCTTTGGGCGTACTCCTAGTGCTTGAAGGAGCGCTGTCCCGTAAAGACCATGGCCACCTGGGGGCTGGCTTCGTTGACCGCGCCGATAACCTCGGTGTCGCGGATGGAGCCGCCCGGCTGGGCAATGGCGGTTACGCCCTGCTCCACAGCCAGGTCCACGCCGTCGCGGAAGGGGAAGAAGCCGTCGGATACCAGTACGGTTCCGGCCAGTCCGCCCTTGGCTTCGGCAGTGCGTTTTTCAATGTCGGCCAGGGCCTTGGCGGCAGACTCGTCGGTCTGGGCCTTCAGCTGAAGTTCGTACACGGAGCAGCCCTGTTCCTTGAAGCACAGGCCGTCGGCGTACTTGGTGTAGGCCTTGCCAATGGTGATCTGCACGCAGCCCACCCGGTCCTGTTCGCCGGTTCCGATGGCGACGGTGGCGCCGTCGCGCACAAAGATGACCGAGTTGGAGGTGACACCGGCTTCCACGGCCCAGGCAAAGAGCAGGTCGTCCGCTTCCTTGGGATTGGGGCCGCGGGCGGTAACGCTCACGCCGTCTTTTTCCGCCTGCGCGGGCAGAAAATCGTCCGCGCTCAGGATGCGGTTGCGGAAGGAGAACTGCAGAATCTGTCCGCCGTCGATGAGGGACTTGAACTCCAGGAACGGCTCTCCGGCCAGATCGGCCAGATTGTTGATGCCGGGAATCTGGAGAATGCGCAGATTCTTCTTGGACTTGAGAATATCCAGGGCAGCGGGCTCGAAATCCGGGGCCGCCACCACTTCGAAATATGCGGTGTTGATCTGTTCCGCCGTGGAAACGTCCAGGGTGCGGTTGACCACGATGGTTCCGCCAAAGGCGGCGATGCGGTCCGAGGCGAAGGCCTTGGTAAAGGCGTCGCACAGGCTTTCCGCAGACCAGGCCGCGCCCGAGGGGTTGTTGTGCTTCAGGATTATGGCGGCGGGTTTGGCGCCGAGGTACTGCAGCATGTTCAGCCCGTTGTCCACGTCGGTCAGGTTGATCTTGCCGGGGTGCTTGCCCGCCTGGAGCATATGCTCTTCGGTCAGGCTGGAAACCAGACCCTTGCCGGGGCCGCGAAAGGCCACGCCGTCCAGTTCCAGGCCGCCTTCGCGCAGCTCGTACAGGGCTGCGGGCTGGTCGGGGTTTTCCCCGTAGCGCAAACCTTTTTCCGCACCGTCCAGTGTCCAGGTGCGTTTGGCAAACACCAGTTTGGTGGCGCCAAGGGTTATGGTCATTTCCTGGGGAAAGGAATCCTGCTGTATGGTCTTGTACATTGCTTTCAGATCGCTCATGGGAAGCCTCCTGTCTGTACGGACGTCTTTTGTGGGAAACGTGCTTTTTCCTGACAGTCCGCGGGATACGCTCGCTTAAAAAGGCTGAGTATCACAGCCGCCCCGCAGCGGCAAATAGATCGGTGGGGGCCGGAAGTCCGGGAAAACAAGGCCATTATCAGCATGTCCACCGGTGCTCAGGTGCGATTACCATTTGGCTCGCCATATGAATTCTGATAACAACCCGCATGCAAGGAGGGCGGATTTGGAACGAGTTCTGTTAAAGATAGCAAAGCAAATCAATGCATTGGATGAAGCTTCCCTGATGGCGCTGTGGGAAAAGTATGCCGCGCAAGTGGCCCGCTTTGAACCGAGCAAGCGTTGGGAAGAGGCTGTGCTTGTGCTCAGCATCGTCCAGGGAATGCATTACAAGAATCAGCTTTTCAACCACCACTGGGCGCAGTCGCAGAAGCCTGACGGCGGGAATGATCAGCCGGAAACGGTTTCGGGCAGCGCTTCTTCTCCCAAGCCTTCGGATTCTTCGGAATCAGTCGGGCCATCCGGCCGGGACGCCGCCAGCAAGGGCGGCAAGGTCCTCAAATTCATCCGGCGCAAGGACGGATAATCCCTTCAGCACATAATAGAAGTAGCGGATGTTGCGCACGTAGTGTGCGGCTTCGTAGCCGCGTGCGTAGCCGTGTCTGGCCTTGCTGTAGTAGCGTTTCCAGGAAAGCTGCTTAAAGGCCTTGCGGATGTTGCGCCAGCGTCTGTGGTCCAGCTTTTCGCGTTTTGCCAGCCGAATGGCGTCGCGTGTGTGCCCCATGCCCTGGTTGTAGGCTCCCAGGGCCGCGAACCAGCGGTCCCAGACCGGCAGGTCGAAGCCGTCCAGCTGGTCGTAGAGGTCGCGCAGGTAGCCTGCCCCGCCAAAGATGCTCTGGATGGGGTCCAGCCGGTTCTCGATGCCCAGGTGGTCCGCGGTGATGGAGCTTATCTGCATGAGCCCGCGCACCCCGGTCTTGCTGCGTGCAAACGGGTCGAAGCGCGACTCCTGGTAGATGACCGCGGTCAGAAAAAGAGGGTCCAGCCGGTTTTCCCGGGCCGCCTTGAGTATGGCGGTGGAGTACTGGGGCAGATGGTTCTGCAACGCTTCCTGCAGCTGGTACAGCTCGTAGTAATCCGTGCGCGAGGGCAGAAAACCGAAGTAAAGCGCTCCCAGTTCCGCACTCAGCTTGCGGCCCTGGTCCATCCAGAAGGCTTCCAGGATGAGGGGGAGCTTTTCCCGTTTGTTCGTGCGCCAGTACCAGCGGCGGAAGATCTTGTCTTCCAGCCGTTTGGTCATGCGTACGGAGGTGTAGAACGGCTGCCACAGGGAAAAAAGCCGTTCGTCCGCCATGCCGAAGCGGGTATCCTGACTTTCCACATGGTCCAGAAATTTTGTCATCTTGAGGCTGTGGGACACGGTCATGTTCTTGCCGCAGGAGGCATCGTCGGCAACTTCCCGCAGAAGTTCGGGAAGCTTCTGAATATTTTGCACCAGCACCCGGCGCGAACAGAGATTGGTGAGGTCGTTGAGCCCGTATTTATTTTTGGGGTGCACCACGACCGGGCTGGAGGCCGCATAGGTGGGGCTGGCTGCCAGATCCTCTATGCGGTCCGCCCCGCTGGGTGGGGTGAGCCCGGGGCCGATGAGGATGTCGGCCTTTCCGCGCCGCAGCAGATTCCAGCCCTGTGTCCATGATTTGATGGGCACCCAGATGATTTTCAGCCCGTAGTTGCGGGCCAGGCTCCGGGTCAGTTCCAGTTCGAACCCCGGCCCATACGGCGAAAGACTGCTGCGCACGGCCTCGGTGGAAGGCGTGGCAATGCGGATGGTACGCGCTTCTTCTGCGCGGTGTACACGCTCCACATGCAGCACCAGAAAAACTTGCAGGACAATGAGTATGCAAATAACTGCAAGTCTTGGTATATGGGGACTTTTTGGTATTTTTATCATGAATTATTTATTGTTTGCGAGATTTGCATGCTACAGTATCGTTGACAAGTACGCCAGCTTGCTTTTATCGCCTATAGCTTGCGACCAGCGTGAAAAAATGTGCGGCCCAAATTGTGGGTCTGCTTTTCGAATGTCTGTGTAAGGAGATCAAACTCATGGCCAACACTGTAATCATCGGTGCCCAATGGGGCGACGAAGGCAAAGGAAAGCTCGTCGACCTGCTGACCGAGCGCGCCGATGGTATTGTCCGGTTTCAGGGTGGCAACAACGCCGGCCACACCTTGGTGGTTGAAGGTAAGAAAGTTGTTCTGCACCTCATCCCTTCCGGCGTGCTCCACCAGGGCAAAACTTGCATGATCGGCAACGGCGTGGTTCTCGACCCCGAGGTGTTCTGCAAGGAAATCGACACCCTGGGCGAACAGGGTGTGCCCGTAGGCCCGGACCGTCTCATGGTCAGCCTGCGTACGCACATCATCATGCCCTACCACAAGATCTTGGATGCGGCTCGCGAGAGCTCCAAGATCAAGGGCAACAAAATCGGAACCACGGGAAGGGGCATCGGCCCCTGCTACGAGGACAAGATGTCCCGTATCGGCATCCGGGCGGGAGACTTCCTGGATGAAGATCTGCTGCGCCGCAAGATAGAAGCCGCCCTGCCGGAAAAGAACGCTTTGTTCGCCATGTACGGCGCCGAACAGCTCGACGTCGATCAGGTCTTTGAGCAGATTATTCCCTTTGCCCGCCGTGTCGTGGACTACATCGACGACGTGCCCGCCAAAATCCAGGGGCTGCAGGCCGAAGGCAAATCCGTGCTTTTTGAAGGTGCGCAGGGTACCCATCTGGATATCGACCACGGCACCTATCCTTTTGTCACCTCTTCCTCCACGGTTTCGGGCAACGCTGCCGCCGGTTCGGGTTGCGGCCCTGCCACCATCGAGGAAGTCGTCGCCGTGGTCAAGGCCTACACCACCCGCGTGGGCGAAGGCCCGTTCCCCTCGGAACTGGAAGACGCCGTAGGCGACCATCTGGGCGAAAAGGGCGCCGAGTTCGGTGCAACCACAGGGCGCAAGCGCCGCTGCGGCTGGCTGGACCTGGTCGTCATGCGTGAATCCGTGCGCCTGAACTCCCCCACCGGCATTGCCATGACCAAGCTGGACGTGCTGGGCGGGTTGGAAGAACTGAAAATCTGCGTGGGCTACGACTACAAGGGCCAGCGCATTGAATATCCGCCCCAGGACCAGCATGGTCTGGCCGAGGTGGCCCCCATTTATGAATCCTTGCCCGGCTGGAACGAGGACATCAGCGACATCACGTCGTTCGACGCCCTGCCCGCCAATGCCCGCGCCTACATCGCACGGGTGGAGGAAGTTCTGGACGTGCCTGTGAGCATCGTCTCCGTGGGTCCCGGCCGGGAACAGACCATCATCCGTTAGGCGTATGGCTGATTCCGGATTTCCCGATACCGGCCCGTTTGCGCGGGTTCGCGGATACCTGGACCGTCTTCGGACGGTTCCTCCCCGATCGCTGCTGCTGGAAGGCGGCAGTAGCCGGGAGAGGTTCGAGGCTGCACTGCACTGGGCCAGGCTGCTCAACTGCACGGGTGAAAACAAACCGTGTATGGCCTGCGCCCCGTGTGTGCAGATCGGTTCGGACGCGTTCCGGGATCTGTTCGTGCTGGACGGACGGGAAGGCACCATAAAGATAGATGATGTGCGGGAAATCCGCCGCGTCATGGGCGAGCCGCCGCGCGGCAGCGGCAGCCGTGTCATCGTGCTGGCCGAGGCCCAGGAACTCACCATCGAGGCCGCCAACTCCCTGCTCAAGAATATGGAAGAGCCGCTTCCCGGCAACGTCTTTGTGCTGACCGCGCCGCAGCGGGAACGGCTGCTGCCTACACTCGTTTCGCGCAGCTTTGTGCTGACCCTGCCCTGGCCCGAGTCTGGACATCAGGACACCGCGGACACCGGGAAAAGCGGGGCCGATGGTGACGAAGAAGCCGATCTGGCGGCCTGGAGCCGCGAATTCTACAATTTTTGCCGCACCGGGCGCGGCTGGCTTTCCATCAGCTCGGCCCGCGGCATGGTCACCAAACCCCGGGCCGAACGCTTCCTGACCCGATTGCAGGGCGACCTCACCGCCGCACTTTCCGGAAAAGCGGAAAACGATCCAAATCCTGCCCGCGACCTGCTGGATCAATTAGGCCCCTCCGCCATCCTCCGCCTGGACGCGGCCCTGAACAGCGCACAGGAAGCCGTGGCTTATCGCGCTAATCCTGCCCTGGCTCTCGACTGGCTGGGTGTCACCATCAATGGGTGGCTGGGGATAAAGGCGCGATAACTGCGTTGCTGCGGTCTATCCAAGCCGCTCGTGTACAAGAAGAGTACACGTCGCGTTTGCCTACGCCTTGCGCCTTGTTCTCGCACCTTTCTCCCCAGCCACCGAAATACGGTGGTAAAGGCGCGATAACTGCGTTGCCGCGGTCTATCCAAGCGCTCGTGTACAAGAAGAGTACACGTCGCGTTTGTCTCTCCCTTGCGCCTTGTTCTCGCCCCTTTCTCCCCAGCCACTGAAATGCGGATGGTAAAGGCACGATAACTGCGTTGCCGCGGTCTATTCTAGCCGCTCGTGTGTACTGAGATAGGTATAACCTGACTGTCGCCGGACCTTGGCGGCCTCCCCCCCCTATAAATCAGCATTCGCCAGCTCAACATTCGTTAGCTCAACATACGTGGTCAACATTCGTCCGGCAGACAGACCATATTCTTCTTTTTCTTTTTTGCGGCATACATGGTGCTGTCCGCAAGGTGGAGCAGGCCTTCCCGGTCTTGGGCATGGTCCGGGTAGAGCACTGCGCCTATGCTTGCCCCAATGTGCACGGTGCCCTGGGAAAGCGTGATGGGGCCGTCTATGCTGTGGCGTATCTTTTCGCCCACGTTGCGTACGGCTTCCTGTCCTTGTATAAGGGGGAGCACTGCCGCGAATTCGTCGCCGCCCAGCCGGGCCATGGTATCGGCCTTGCGTACGTTTTGCTGGAACCGCCGGGCCACCTCCTGCAGCAGTTCGTCCCCTGCCTGATGTCCCAAGGTGTCGTTCACAGACTTGAACCCATCCAGATCGATATACAAGAGACCGAATTTGCTTTCGCTGCGGTTGGCGGTGTGCATTGCCATATCCAGGCGGTCGAAGAACAGGGTGCGGTTGGGCAGGCCAGTCAGGCTGTCGTATTGGGCCATGTTCAGCAGTTTTTCCCTGTTGAGCCGCCGTTTGACGATGTACAGGGATATGAAAAAGGTGCTCAGGCCGGACAGTAGGAGCAAGCCAGCGGCGGCGAGGAAGAGCAGGAGATCGTGCCTTCTTATGAGCTGGTTCAGTATGTTGGGAGGAATATGGCTGACCAGAATCCAGGCATACCTGCCGTCGTCCTTTTTGAAGACGGACTGATGCTCGGTAGCAGGCGTTTCCAGCGCTTTCAGTATTTGTTCTATTTCTTTTAGGGGAAAAACAGTGGAATAGGAGAACAACCCGTTGTCCGTAATGAGCTGGCCGGATGATGTTTTCCGGATCTGTTTCCACTCGGCTGGAAATTTTTTGGCAAACGAGTCATTTTTCCGGTCCTTGAAAATGAACCCCCATTTTTTAGCGGCGTCCGGGTGCACCAGCCAGTATCCGTCGTTGTTGACCATGAGGTGGTCGCCGATGGTGCCGATTCCGGCTTGGGCGACGCGGTCCAGCAGTTTTTGCGCCAGGTAGTTGATGACGACGATGCCGCTGGGCTTGCCCTTGCTGTTGAACACGGGAGAGGCATAGCGCAGCATGGGCTTAAGCGGTCTCTCGATGCGGCCGTTTTCCACGTTCAAATCCAGGGGCGAAAGGTAGATTCTCCCTTTGGGAAGTCCGATGGTGTCCTTGAAATAGTATCTCGTGGTCTTTTTCTGCAGGTCGGCTGGCTCTACCACAACAGGGTGGCGGGCATTGCTGTTTACCCTCACCAGCTCCATGCCGTCCCGCCCGAGAAGGCGAATCTGGTCGTAGATGGACCTGGATTGGGCCAATGCCAGATATTCATACTGAATGTCCTTGATGGCGGACTGCCGTTCTTCCGGTGTTTCAGCTCGGGAAAGATCGAGCAGTTCGTTCTGCTTGGTCAGAAACAAAAGATCACTGACAGCAACATCGAATGCCGAAGAAATAATGGTGTGCTGGTGGGTGAGGACATCCTCCTCCAGCACCTTGTAGATTTGGATGGTGTGGTTGCGCTCCCATGTGTAGGCAAGGTGAAAGAGCCCTGCCAGAATGAGGGCGCTTGTCAGGAACAGCGGCAGGAACAGCCGCATGGTCGGCAGAAAGGTTGCTTCCGATATATTGGGTTTGCTGGGGATCATGCGTGGCCTTGTTTTGGCTGCGCAGAGGGAGAAAGTCAACGGCCGTAGTGCATCCAATTTCATGGAGAATCGGGGGGGAGATAAGAATTTTGGACGTCACGGTTGGATATTGGGGTTGACGTGATTGAACGCTTGGCGTAAACGCCAAGTATGAAGATTGAAGACAAAATGCCAACGGCTGTGTTTGACCAGCCCAAATCCCTGGAACATTACGAGTCCCG
The DNA here is from genome assembly GCF_049723905.1 of Desulfovibrio sp. 7SRBS1. Lineage (NCBI taxonomy): Bacteria > Pseudomonadati > Thermodesulfobacteriota > Desulfovibrionia > Desulfovibrionales > Desulfovibrionaceae > Desulfovibrio > Desulfovibrio sp. 7SRBS1. The sequence continues at coordinate 3,214,262 of NZ_JBJKFD010000001.1, forward strand.
GGCGAAAATAATGAAAGCCTTGGCCCATCCGTCCCGGCTGATGATGGTGGACGCGCTTTCGTATGGCGAGAAGTGCGTGTGCGAACTGACGGAGCTTGTGGGTCACGATATCTCCACCGTGTCCAAGCATTTGAATCTTCTCAAGAAGGCCGGAGTGGTTGTGGATGAAAAACGCGGCAAACAGGTCTTTTATCGTCTCAAGGTGCCGTGCATTCTTAACTTTTTCCATTGTGTGGAATCTGTTGTAGCTGCCAACCGCAAGTAAAATTTTTTGGGTTAATAGTTGGCGAAATAGCCAAGTGAGGATACAATGTCGCTCGAAGAAAACAAACCGTCATGCGCGTGCGGTGCCACCCCCGCCGCAGAAAAAAATACTGCTGAAAAAAATAAGAACAAGGTGCTGCTGGCCATGCTCGGGTCCATCGTGGTCTGGTATGTGGTGTACAAGCAGCTTTTGCCCTTTTCCCAATGGCTCAGTTTTTCGCTGTTTGGCCTTTCCCCGGAAAGCCATCTTGGTTCCGCTGTCCAGTTCTTTGTTTACGATACGCCCAAGGTGTTGATGCTTCTGCTGCTTGTGGTCTTTCTGGTGGGCATTGTCCGTTCCTTTGTAACCGTGGAATGGACGCGCAGGTTCCTTGCCGGAAGGGGCGAGTCCGTGGGCAACGTACTTGCCGCGCTGCTCGGCGTGGTCACGCCGTTCTGTTCCTGCTCCGCAGTACCGCTGTTCATCGGGTTCATGACCGCAGGCATCCCTCTGGGCGTTACCTTCTCCTTTCTCATTTCCGCTCCCATGGTCAACGAGATCGCCCTGGTCATGCTCTATGGGCTGCTGGGCTGGAAAATCGCGGCCCTGTACTTTGCCACGGGCATTGTCATTGCCATTGTGGCGGGTTGGGTTATCGGGCGGCTGAAGCTTGAAAACCACGTGGAAGACTGGGTCCGCAACATCCGCGCGGGCGAAGCCGCGGACCTGCAGCAGGGCATGACCTGGACCGGGCGCGTCCACTATGCCGTGGATTCGGTCAAGGACATCGTGGGCCGTGTCTGGAAGTACGTGGTGCTGGGCATTGCCGTGGGCGCGGGCATTCATGGCTACGTGCCGGAAGGCTATCTGGCCGGCATCATGGGCAGTTCGTCCTGGTGGTCCGTGCCGGTTTCGGTGCTCATCGGCATCCCCATGTACACCAATGCCGCGGGCATCATTCCCATTGTGGATGCGCTGCTGGGCAAGGGGGCGGCGCTGGGCACGGTTCTCGCCTTCATGATGAGTGTTATCGCGCTCTCCTTTCCGGAAATGGTCATTCTCAGAAAGGTGCTCAAGCCCACGCTTATAGCCGTATTCATTGCCGTGGTTGGCTGCGGAATTCTGGCGGTGGGCTATCTTTTCAACGCTATAATATAACAAACGGAGATATTGCCATGAAGATTCAGGTAATGGGGCCGGGATGCGCCAAGTGCGCAGAGGCTGAAAAGAATGTGAAGGCGGCGGTTGCCGAGGCCGGTATTGACGCCGAAGTGGTGAAGGTGACGGATTTTCAGGAAATCGCCTCGTTCGGCGTGTTTTCCACGCCTGCCGTGGCCATTGACGGCGACGTAAAGGTTGTGGGCAAGGCCCCGAGCGTCAAGGAAGTGGTTGGCTGGCTGAAGTAGCCGGAAAGAAGAAAGGGAGTTTTCCATGTCCGAATGTTCCTGTTCCTGCGGTGCCGCGCCCAAGTTTGTCTTTTCCTGCTCCGGTGCCGCCGATGTAGGGGAAATTGCCGACAGGTCCGCACGCGCCTTGTCTGCTGAGGGAAAAATAAAGATGTTCTGTCTGGCCGGAATCGGCGGACGGGTTTCCGGCATTGTAAAGAGCACGGAAGCCGCCTCGCTGGTGGTGGCCGTGGACGGATGTCCGCTCAATTGTGCCCGCAAGACCCTGGAAGAAGCTGGCATAACAGACGTTGTGCACGTTCAGCTGGCCGATCTGGGCTTCAAGAAAGGCGAGTCGCCTGCCACAACAGACCGCATCGATGCCGTCGTTGCCAAGGTCCATGAACTCGTCGGAGAGTAACCCTGGCTCCGCCCCCTGCCGACGTTCAGTGGGCAGGGGCGGAACAGTCAGGGGAAAGACGTCTTCTTTTCGTTCAGACTTTCCATCTGCCTCCATTTCCACCCCTTTTCCCGCCTGCATCCAGGTGGAGGTGACCTCGCACTGCAACATGCGCTGCGCCATGTGCATGAAGCAGGCTGAAGGGGCGGAGATTCGGAAAACCCACCTTCCCTTTGATCTCTTTAAAAAACTTGCCCCGGCCCTGCCCCAATGCAGGGCGCTGGTGCTCAGCGGCATAGGCGAACCCCTGCTGCATCCCCATCTGCCGGAAATGGCGGCCTTTGCCCGGGAGCGCATGGCCGCCGATGCCATGATCGGCTTTCAGACCAATGGGCTGGCCCTGGACGAGGAGCTGGCTGAACGTCTGGTGGAAAGCGGCGTGAACACGGTGTGCATATCCGTGGATACGCTGGACTCCACAAAGGGAACGGGTGAGTTGCACGGCCAGGCCCATTCCGAACGGTTGGCCGCGGCCTTTGCCATGTTGCGTCGAGCTGCGGAAAAAGCGGGGCGGAGAGTGCGCCTGGGCGTGGAGTTCGTGCTCATGGCCGACACCTGGCGGCAGCTCCCCGACGTCATCGATTGGGCTGTGCGCCAACACGCCGCATTCGCCATTGTTTCGCACCTCATGCCCTATCATGCCTCCATGCAGAAGCAGACCCTGTTCAACCCGAACACGCCGGAAGCGACTGCACTCTTCGGGCTTTGGAAGGCCCTGGCAGAGGCCGAGGGCGTGGACATGCAGGATCATTTCCGTCTTATCTGGAAAGTCGACAAAACGCCGAAGCAGCAGCGTCTGATGGACATTGTGCGCTGCATGCAGGAGGACGCCCGCAAAAAGGGGATATGGATTCACCTGGGCCACCTGCTGGAATGGGACCGGAAGGATATGTCCGGGCTGCGGAAAGTCTGTACGGATGTTGCCGCATCGGCCCGTGCCGCCGGGCTGGAGTTGCGTCTGCCTCCGTTGCAGGCTTTGGACGACCGGTATTGCCGCTTTGTGGAGCAGGGGGCCGCGTTTATCACCTCCGAAGGGAATGTCAGCCCTTGCCAGATGCTGTGGCACCAGACGCCCTGCCATATGGACGGCCAGCCCAAACGTGTCCGGCCCTGGCTGTTCGGCAACCTGGGAGATGCCGAACTCTCGGACATCTGGTGTTCGGAAGCTTTTTCCTCATTCCGCGAACAGGTGCTGGGCTACGAATATGCCTATTGTTCGAACTGCACCTACGTGCCGTGCGACGACATCACCGGCCTCTCCTATTCCTTTGAAGCCGACTGCCTGGGAAGCCCCGTACCCTGCGGCCACTGCATGTGGAGCATGGGCGGACTGCAATGTTTGCTGTAAAAATGCGGGAGAAGAAGTGAGGGCGCCCTAGTTTGCAGCGGGCTTCTTGTCGGTCTTGGAGTCGTGTTTGACGGCAATGGGGTAGTTTTCCACATCCACCTTCATACGGACTTTTCTGGTCTGCTGGGGAACGGCCATGGTACCGCGGACGAGTTCCCATGCGGCCGGAGGAAGCACGGGATAGAGCTGGGTATCGCGTCCGACTAGCTTGCTGTTCTGGGTGTCGAAAATTTCCACGGAAAGGACGAGGTTGCTGGCCGTGCCGTTACCGATATTGCCGACCTTGCCGTTGTACCGGAAGTAGCCGTCCGAGTAGAGCCTGCCTGTGATTCCGCTGATGTCGATGCGTGGAACTTCGATGGGCTGGGAGCTGCCGCCACTGGGGGCACTGCGCGCAGAGGTCGCTTTTCCACCCACGCTCGAGGTCTTGGAATGACCTCTCAGGTGTATTTCCAGGGTGTGGTAGTTCTTGTACAACAACGCCATCATCCCCAGCAGAATGAGAACAGAGAGAATGAAGAGTTTCTCTTTGGTTGAAAGCCCCTTGGCATCGCTTTTTCTGGGGTCGACGTCGTGCATAAGTGCGTAATAGCAGGCGTTGGGATATTGATCAATTGATCTGTCTGCATATTCCGGAGTAAAATTGACGGGTTAGTGGCCTGTTATCTTATACTTCTTGAGTTTGTATTGCAGCAGGCTCTTGGAAATCCCCAGCATTTCCGCCGCCTTGACCTGTACGAAGCTGGCCCGGACCAGGGCGCGGCGGACCAGGGCGGCTTCTATTTTTTCCAATGTTTCCGAAAGATTGATGGTGGCGGGCAGCAGGTCCACCGCACTCTTGTACTGGGTTTCCTCGTCGCGAATTTCCGCGGGCAGGTCTTCCACGCCCACCAGATCGCTGTCTGCCAGAACAACGCAGCGTTCCATGACGTTTTCCAGCTGGCGGACGTTGCCCGGCCAGTCGAAGGCGCTGAGAAAATCCATGGCCTCGGGGGTGAAGCCCCTGAATTCCCGCTCGTTTTCCTGTGCATAGGTGTCCAGAAAATGCACGGCCAGCAAGGGGATGTCCTCGCGCCGTTCGCGCAGGGCAGGCAGCTCTATCTGCACCACGTTGAGGCGGTAGAAGAGGTCCTCCCGAAAGCTGCCGTCGGCAATGGCCTTGTTCAGGTCCTTGTTGGTGGCGGCCACTATGCGGATGTCCACTTCTATGGATTCCATGCCGCCCACCCGTTCGAAGGTGCGCTCCTGCAGCACGCGCAGCAGTTTGACCTGCAAATCCTGCGAAAGCTCGCCTATTTCGTCCAGAAACAGGGTACCGCCCTGAGCCAGCTCGAAGCGGCCGCGCTTGCGAGCTACTGCGCCGGTGAACGATCCTTTTTCGTGGCCGAAGAGTTCGCTTTCCAGCACGCCGGTGTTGAAGGCCATGCAGTTGACGGAAACAAACGGTTCGTCCTTGCGTGGCGAGGCATAGTGGATGGCCCGTGCCACCAGTTCCTTGCCCGTGCCGGATTCACCGGTAATGAGCACTGTGGAACGGCTGGGCGCGGAACGCTCCACCATTTCCAGCACGCGGCGGATGGCCCGGCTTTTGCCGATGATCTTGTGCAGGCCGAAACGATCTTCCAGGCTTTCGCGCAGCAGGATGTTCTGGCGCTGGGTACTGGCGAATTTTGCGGCCTTGGTAACGGAAAGAAGCAGTTCCTCGTTGGAGAACGGCTTGGATATATAGTCGAATGCCCCGATCTTCATGGCTTCGACCGCGGCTTCGATGGTGCCGAAGGCGGTCATTATGAGCACCGGAATGTACGGGTAGTTCTTTTTGACGTTTTCCAGCACGTCGCGGCCGGAAAGTTTGGGCATCTTCATGTCGGTAATGACGATGTCCACTTCGGATTCTTCCAGAAAGTGCAGGGCGGTTTCCGGATCGGGCAGGGCGGTAACGGCAAAACCCCGGTCTTCCAGAAGCGCCTGGAGGACCAGCAGATAGTTTTGTTCGTCGTCTATGATGAGAATATGTTCGGCCATGATGTGTCCGGTTTAATTCTTGGGAAAGGTTACGGAGATTCGTGCGCCGCCGGTGGAGGCGTTTTCCAGAACCATCCTGGCCCCGTGCGCCTGGAAGATGTTGTTCACTATGGCCAGGCCCAGGCCGGTGCCCGTATCCTTGGTGGTGAAAAACGGGTCCTTTACCTGGTCCAGCACGTCCGGGTCGAAGCCGGGGCCCGTGTCCTGCACCACCAGGGTAAGACTGTCTCTGCTTTGCGATGCGGTAACCCGCAGGATAGACTCTGCGCCATGCGCGTCTTGCCCTGATTTTTCCGGGCCCGACCTCTCCGCCTCCATGGCCTCCAGCGCGTTGGCCAGCAGGTTGTAAAAAGCGCGGTAGAGCAGGTCCTTGTCGCCGTGGATGTGCAGTTCCTTGGGATAGCGGCGTTGCAGGGTCACGCCTGTCTCGCGGCAGCGAGATTCCAGAAACGTGGTGCCCTGATCCAACACGGAGGCGAGGTTGACGTCGTCCTGGCGCGGCTGCTTGGGCCGGGCATAGTCCAGAAAGTCGTTGACCGTGCGCGAAAGGCGTTTGGATTCGCTGAAAATGGCCTGCAGCAGGGGGGCGCTGGGGTCGTTGTTGCGCGTGGCCTTGCTGAGCAGGTGTTCGGCGCTGGAACGGATGATACCGAGCGGGTTGCGTATTTCGTGCGCCACGCCCGAGACCATGCGGCCCATGCTGGCCAGCTTTTCGCTCTGGTGCAGCTCGCGTTCCAGTTGTTCCTTTTCTCTGGCCCGCTCCTGGGTGACGCGGTCGGCCCTGCGGATGATGAGCACCAGCACGAAAAAGAGCAGCAGGGAGGAGAACAGCGAGGTGATGACGATGAGCCGCTGAAAGTTGATGGCGGTCTGGTAATCCCCCGTGATGTCCTGAGTAAGCTCCACGGCCCAGTAGTTCATGTCGTTTTTCAGAAAGGGCTTTTCCGTGCGCAGTACAAAGACCGTGCGCAGGATGACGCTTTCCGGGGCCAGCTTGTAGGTCAGCAGAGCCTTCCAGATGGGGTCCTTGTTGATGATCTCAAAGGTGCGGGTGCCGTCCTTGAGTGCATCGGATACGGCCTTGTCCGCCATGTGGTCGGCCCCCACCTCTTCTTTTTCCAGAGAATAGGAGACGGTTTCGTCAAAGCCGTACACGCGCAGGTTCAGCACATGAAAGCTGTGGATGGTGGCCCGGATGACGTTGTCGATCTGGGCGTATTGTTCCTTGCTGCGCAGGTCGAAATCGCCGATGCCCAGCAGGGTGGGCAGGGTGAAACGGCGAAATATCTGGTGGTTGAGGTTTTCCGCCAACAGCCGAGCGTACTCCTTCTGTTTTTCCAGAAGGGTACGCTGGGCATATTCGGCGACAAACATGGACAGGGCCAGGTTGAAGCCCAGAATCAGTATGAGAAAGCTCCATGATATGAGCTTTATAAGCTGGAAGGGACTTTCAGTGGCTGTGTCCCTGTAGTCGTGCAACGCGTCAGATCTCCTGGATTGTACGCTCCCCTTCCAGAAATGCCTTGAGATCGGCTTTTTCCTCGGCATAGCCCTCGGCTTCAAGCCGGGCGTTGGCAAGCCGTTTGCCCAATTCCACGGCAGGTTGGTCCAGGGGATTGATGTCCAGGAGCCATCCAGTGAGGAGCGTTGTAAGTTCAAGCAACATAATCAATTTGCCCGCGTCGTACAATCCGGCAGTGGGGGCGTCCAGAGCCACCAGGGGCACCCCGGTTTTTGTAAGCGCCATGCGGGTCCCCAAGGCCTCGGCCTGGAGCAGTTCGCCGAACTGTCTGCCTTTGAGAAAGGCAAACTTGTCGGGCAGCGTGTCGGGGAAGGCCATGCCCTTGTCCAGCCCGGTGCAGGTCAGGAACAGGCAGGCCTTGTTGCGCGGCCCGTCCAGATACATCTGGTTGACGGAATGCTGGTCGGTAACGCCCACGCTGGGCAGCGGCATGCTGCCCTTGCCTTCCTTGCCCAGGCTTTCGGCCCACAATTGGGCAAACCAGTTGCCGAAGGTGGCCCACATGGGGATGTAGGAGAAAAAGATCAGCTCGGTGTAGCCGCTTTCCATAAGCGCCCGGTTCCAGACCGCCAGTTTCCAGGCGGGGTGGTCGTTGAGGCTCTTTTCCGTAAGCTTGGCCGCGCACAGTTCCTTGGCCGCGTCGTGCGCGCCCAGGGCGATGCGCCGGTAGTCCAGCCCCAGAAAAACGGCAGGCACCAGGCCCACGGCGGAAAGTACGGAATAACGTCCGCCCAGATTGTCGGGCACGGGCAGGCTCTGCATGCCCAGTTCCTCGACCTCGCTGCGCAGTTCGCCGTTTTCGGCGTCGGTTACGGCCAGGATGTTGTCCTTCCAGTCCTCACCCAGTGCCCGGCGCAGCCATTCCTTGGCCAAAATGTACTGGCTGGCGGTTTCAATGGTGCCGCCCGACTTGCTGATGACCACGACAACGGTCTTTTCCGGGGGCAGGGTGTCGAAGTAGCCCTGCAGGGCGGCGGGGTCCACGTTGTCGTTGACCCACAGCCAGGGGCCTTTGTGACCGGGGCGGTCCTGTTGGGGGAAAAATGCTTTTTGCAGGGCGCGGGCGCCCAGGGCCGAGCCGCCAATGCCCAGCAGGAGCATGTGCTCGAAATTGGAGAGGTACTCCTTCATGTCGTCCAGCTGGCGCAGCAGGAGGTCCATGTAGGGCAGGTTCACGAACGGAAGTTCACCGTCCGCGATGCTGTCGGCCAGGCGGCCCGCAAAGGTGCGTGCCTTGGCCTGGTAGTTCTGGCAGTTCAGGTCGTTGAAATCGGCGTTGGTCCAATCAATGGAAAAAGTGGTCATTCGCGTACTCCTCCGGCTGGATGCCGTATCTGAATGTCCCTCCGAAATCCGGTGGAGGCAGGGAGCTTCGTGTCAATCGGCACGGCGGCGAAATACCGCCGCGCCGATGTGCAAAGCATATGATACAGCTATCGTATGACTTTTCAATGAATTCCACGCAATAGAAAAACAAAAATTGCGCCTTATTTCATTCACTGAAAAAAGTAGCATATTCCGGACTGGTACCGAAGATCTACCCGGCGAGCACATCTCCCATTTTCAACAATGCCTGTTCCAGCGTGGCATCGTCAAGGGCGTAGGAAAGCCTGACGCACCGGTCTTCGCCAAAGGCGACGCCGGGAACCACGGCCACCTTTGCCTGTTCCAGAATCTTTTCGCTCATGGCCGAGGAGTTGGGGGTGTCTGCCGTGAAGCAGGCGGAAACGTCGGGGAACAGATAGAATGCGCCATCGGGTTTGGGGCAGGTTACACCCTTCCAGGTGGCGATGATGTCCATGGCCAGGTCGCGGCGGCGGGCAAAGGCCTTGCGCATCCGCGCGACTTCGTCCCACGGGCCGGTCAGTGCGGCCACGGCCGCCTTCTGCACCACGGAACAGATGTTGGAGGTGGACTGGCTCTGGATTTTGGTCATGGCCTTGATGAGGTCCGGATGGGCCAGGACGAATCCCATGCGCCAGCCGGTCATGGCAAAGCTTTTGGACAGCGCGCCGACAATGGCGACGCACTCGGGGTGGCGCTGCCAGAACGGAGACAGTGAAGCGGGCTTGAAAGGTTCGTAGACCAGTTGGTCGTACACCTCGTCCGAAATGATGAAGACATCATTGGCCTTGGCCCACTCGGCAATGGCGTCCAGCTGTTCTGCGCTGTATACGCCGCCCGTCGGGTTGCTGGGCGAGTTGAGCACCAGAACCCTGGTTTTGGACGTACGTGCCTTTTCCAGGTTTTCCACGGTAGCCAGGTAGTTATCCTTGGCCTCGGTGGGCACGAACACGCTGACGGCTCCGGCCAGGGCGGCCATGTCCGGATAGCTTACCCAATAGGGGGAGGGAATAAGGACTTCATCCCCCGGATCGAGCAGGCTCAAAAATATGTTGTACAGGGCGTGTTTTCCGCCGCAGGTGGCCATGGTGGCTTCCTTGGGGGCGTCAACGCCGTAGAATTGTTTGTAATAACCGGCAATGGCCTGCCGAACCTCGGGGGTTCCGGCCACTGGCGTGTACCTGGTAAATCCCTGGTCCATGGCCTCTTTGGCCGCGGTTCTTACGTGTTCGGGGGTTTCGAAATCCGGTTCCCCTACGGCAAGACTTACAATGTCCACGCCTTGGGCGCGAAGTTCCTGTGTCTTGGCATTGAGGGCCAGGGTTGCAGAAGGCTGGATCTTACTCAGCAGACTGGCGATACGCATGGGGTGCTCTCCGCTTCCATGTTTTGTGGTTGACGTCCTGTTCCCTGTAGGCATTTGCGGCGCGACTGTAAATGCCCTTGTTGCCACGCCGATAGCCAACACGTACAATGAGAGCATGAACGCCGTATCAACGCTTCTGCCAACACCTTTCATGGTGCTTGAAAAATTGCGTCAGATCCACCCCTTGCTCTGCCTGGGCGTGGAACAGCGGGGCGCGTTGTTGAGTCTGCACAAGGCTGCTCCCGCTCTGCCCGACATGCCCTGGCTGGCAGCCTCCGTTATAGGCTGGGCTTTTCAGCGTATCCCCCTGTATCTGGAAAATGCGCAAAAGGCGGCTGCGGCGGAAAATTTCCCCGAAGTGCCCCAAACATCCCCAATTGGGTCGGCCAATTTTTTTTCCGGAAAGGAGCTGGCCCGTTTTGCGGCCAGGGTGAGTGGCTATCTGCCCGATCAAACCGACCCGCAGCTGCAGGATATACTCGACCTGTACGATATCCGGCTGCTGACCCGTTTTCTGCTGCCCAAACTGGGAGACAAAAAGCAGGGCTTCCCCCTGCTGGCCTCTGCCTGGGACAGGCTCATCAAATGCACTTCGCGCGATCTTCCCCTCACCATGCTGGAAGCCACGGCGTTTCCGTCCGAACTGCTGCCCCTGAAAAAACGGCTGAAGGCCGAGTGGGCCGTGCACCATCTGGCAGGTGACGACCCGGAGCAGGCCTTGGACATGCTGAACGATTGCGACGACGCCTTGTGGGGGCAATGGAAGCTGTCCATGCGGGCCATGCTGCTGGTGCAGGCCGGGGAAACGGACGAAGCCGGGGACATTTACACGGGCCTTTGCCGGGCCATGCCCTGGCACGTCAACAGCTGCCTCATGGCCCATGCCCTGCGTTATCCGCTTGGCGACTTCGGGGCTGGTGATGCCCTTTCCCGTTCGGATGGGGTGAACATCCTGCTCTATTCCTGGAACAAGAGCGAACTGCTGGCCCGCACCCTGGACAGCCTGTACGCCTCGGAAAGAGGCAATGCCCGCATTGTGGTGCTGGACAACGGCTCCACCGACGCCATGGCCGACGTGCTCAATGCGGCAGAGGACCGCTTTGGTTCCGACCGTTTTTCCCAGGTGCGCCTGCCCGTGAACATTGGTGCGCCGGGTGCGCGCAACTGGCTGCTGAGTTTGCCCGAAGTGTGGCAGAGGCCCCTGGCCGCCTTTCTGGACGACGACGTGATTCTGCCTTCCGGGTGGCTGGGCCATTTGCTGGCCGCGTCTGGCAGATTGGAAAATTTTGGTGCAATCGGCTGCCGCATTGTTTCGGCAGAGCGTCCCTACGGCTTGCAGTCCGCAGATTACAACAACTATCCTCTGGACAACAGCGAGGGAGGGAGCAGGCTGGGAATCTTCAACAACTGCTTCGGCCAGCTGGACATGGGCATGTACGGCTACGACAGGCCGTGCCTTTCCGTCTCGGGCTGCTGCCATCTCTTGAACATGTGCTCCATCGAAAAGGCGGGGCTGTTCGACATCCGCTACAATCCCACCCAGTTCGACGATCTGGACCACGATCTACGCTCCTGCCTGGCCGGGTTCCCCAGTTACTATGCCGGTTCCCTCCGGGTGTGCCATGTGCAGCATTCCAGCATGGAAAAGGCCGACACCATGGCGGCAATGGGCCAGGTGAGTGGCAACCAGATGAAGCTGCAGGCCCGTTTTGACGATATGGAGCTGACCCGGTTGTTTGGATTGAGCCAGACCATTCTTTGGGACGATTTGCTGCGCAAGGCTGCCGATTTGTCCGCCGAGTAGGCGGAACTTCACAGGAATACACGGAGAATATGTGAGTCAGTTTGTTTTTGCCTATGGCACGTTGCGCCAGGGCTTCATGTATCATGCCTATCTCAGCGGGACCCATTTTTTGGGCGGAGCCCGTACCGAGAACGCCTATGCCCTGTACCGGGGGGAATATCCCCTGGTGGTGCGCGACGAATGCGTAAGCCCTATCATGGGCGAGGTCTACGAGGTGAGCGACGGCCTGCTGACCATGCTGGACGCCCTGGAGGAACACCCCAGGGTCTACTGCCGCGAGCAGGTTCCGGTGCGTCTGGACAGCGGACGGCTGGTCAGGGCCTGGGTCTATTTTTATGTCCTCAAGGTGCAGGAAACCGACCGTCTGATACCGGGCGGCGACCTGCATGGCGAAGGCTGAGCTTTCGGAAAACATCACAAAGGATCATATATGCCCCTTCTTGGAGCCCACATGCCCACGGCGGGCGGGTTGGAAAAGGCGTTCGACCGGCTGCGCAGCGTGGACGGCAACGCCATGCAGATCTTCACGCGCAACCAGCGCCAATGGAAAACTCCCGACATTTCAGCCGACGAAGCTACAGCCTTTGCCTCGGCCTGGAACGGCTGGGAAGGCAGGGAAGGTAGGGAAATCGGGAGCGACGGATTGCGTCCCTATGTGGCCTCGCATGCATCGTATCTGATAAACCTTGCCACGCCCGACCCGGAGCTGGGGGAAAAGTCGGTGAACGCCCTGGCTGCCGAACTTGTCCGCTGCCGTGTGTTGGGAATCGGCCATGTGGTTCTGCACCCCGGCGCGCATGTGAAAAGCGGCGTGGAAGCTGGCATTGCCGCAATTGCCCAACGGCTGGACCTGGCATTTGACCGGGCTTTTTTCCGGTTTGAGGAATTGGCCGAGGGGCTGGAACCTGCGGCGGGAAGGGACATTTTGCCCGTGCGCGTTCTGTTGGAAAACACGGCAGGCCAGGGCACCACTTTGGGCGCGCGGTTCGAGGAAATTGCCGGAATTATGGCTGCCGCGGCCGAGCCGGACCGGCTGGGCATGTGTTACGACACCTGCCACGGTCATGCCGCAGGCCACGACCTGACAACGCCGGAATCCTACGCCGGAGTGATGGACAGACTGGACGCGCTCATCGGTTTGGACAGGGTTTTTCTGTTCCATCTCAACGACTCGAAAAATCCTTTGGGATCGCGCAAGGACCGGCACGAACACATCGGCCAGGGCGTGCTGGGGCTGGAACCGTTCCGCCATTTGCTCAACGACCCGCGCCTGGCCGACCGCCCCATGGTGCTGGAAACGCCCAAGGACAAGGACTTGGCCGATGACGTGCGCAATCTGAACACCCTGCGGTCTCTGCTGGAATCTTCCTAGGCAGTCCGGTCCGGACCACGATCTGGCCAAAGTCCGTAACCGGACTTCCGTCTTTTTCGGAAAATACAGACAACAAAGCCCCCCAAGCACAGTTTGCGAGGGGGGCTTTGATTTGTCTGGCGTTGCCGAAGGGTGTTAGTTGAGGAGCGATCCAAGTCCCTTTTTCAGCTCGTCGGCAACGCCTTTCACGGCTTTGCCTGGATCATTGATTATGCTTTGCACGTCAATTGATCCCGCCGCCTTGGCAGTCGTCTTGGTTATCGTATCCAGAACGATTTTGGCAACCTCGGCAAAAGTGGCGCCGCCACTGCTTTTTCCTATGTTGGTCAGCCGTATTTCCGGCAGGGTTACCTGGGCTCCGCCCAATCCCTGCAAGGCCATGGTCGCCTGGGCGTCCCTGATGATCAACTCGCCGATGACCACCTTTTTGCCTGCGCTTTTGCCGCCGTCGGCCTTTTCCGCCTTGGCTTCGCTTTTTTCCGCGCCAAGGGCGTGGTCGGCAATTGTCTGGAGGTTCGTACCCCTGGGACCGGCCTCGTACAGAACATGCGGCGAAGTGATGACGATACGCGGAATTTCAATGGTATCGCTCAGCACGGTGACCGCATTGATCTCCACATGCATTTCCCCCACTTCCAGGGCATTGGATTTGCTGAACCCCGGAGGGTTGGCAATGGTCAGCCCTTCTATGGAACCCTGGCTGGAGAGCACGGAAATGCGCACTCCTTCCAGCCCCACGGCCGTTCCGGTGATTTCGGGGCCGTAGGTGACGACCGCTTTCTTGACCAGCGTGTTGAACTGGGCGTAGACGAAAATGACCGCGGCTATGATTAGAATGCAGATGGCAAAAATTGTTTTCCTCATCGCCAAACTCCCGTAAGACTGTGCCCGTAACGAACATGTTTCCATGTCCGCAAGGCGGATTTCATCAATTGTCAGCCAGAGTTCCGGCAGTTGCCCCTGTATTTTGCACACGACGGCAAACCATGGCCGGTGTTGCTTTGTCTCGCTGACAAGCCAAGGATTCCATATGCTTAGATATCCCCATTTCGACCCTATCGCGCTGGACCTCGGACTGGTCCAGATCCGTTGGTACGGGCTCATGTATCTGGCGGGGTTTGCTGCCGCATGGATACTCGGCCGCTACCGCGCGCGCAAGCCCTATTCGCCCATTATGCCACAACAGGTGGACGACCTCATCTGGTATCTCGTGTTGGGCCTGATGATAGGCGCAAGAGTAGGATACATCTTATTTTATGATTTTCCCAGTGTATACCAGGATCCGCTCATCGTCTTTAAAGTCTGGCGTGGCGGCATGTCCTTTCACGGCGGGCTTATCGGCGTCATTGTCTCCGTGCTGCTCTTTGCCAAGAACAAAAATATCAACTGTTTCGACATCGGCGACTTCATCTGTCCGCTGGCTCCCATCGGGCTTATGTGCGGCCGGTTCGGCAACTTCATAAACGGCGAGCTGTGGGGACGCCCCACCGACCTGCCCTGGGGCATGATTTTCCCGGACATCGAAGCCGGGCTGGTGCCGCGCCATCCTTCGCAGCTCTACGAGGCAGCCCTGGAGGGCGTGACCCTGTTTTGCATCCTCTGGTTTTATTCGGCCAAGCCCCGGCCGCGCATGGCTGTTTCCGGCATGTTTTTGTTTTTCTACGGGCTGTTCCGCTTTAGTGTGGAGTTCACCCGTCAGCCGGATTCGCAGCTTGGTTTTATTGCCTTTGATTGGCTGACTATGGGGCAGCTGCTTTCCGTGCCCATGATATTGGCGGGGGGTGGTTTGTTGTTTAGGGCGTACACACGTCGTAGTCGGTAAGGCTGCTGAAAAAGACGTGATAGCGGCGTTGCTGCGCATTTCCGCATCGCGGGCCGTATTAGCCTATACTGTCCTCGCTCGCGGAAATGCTGGCGCCTTGCTCTCCCACCTTTTTGAGCAGCCTTGCGGGTGGGTGGTAGAGAAGAAATAAGCCGACCAATGACTTTTTTGGGGTGAGGGCCAAACCTTAAGGTCCAGCCTTATGGATTGGGCAGAGGGAAAAAGAGGGAATCGGCAAGTCACGAATCCTTTGGCCTAGCCTGCGCGGTTGGGCGGTAGCGAAGCAATTGCGCAGATAAATTTTAGAGTCTGTCTTTTTGTAAAAGTGGTATAGTTTCAGTGCGTTAAAAAGTTAAAAAGCCGATGCGGAGTATGTCTCCGTGTCGGCCTTTTTTTGGGGCAGTGGAGCTTTGTGCAAAAAAAAGAATCCGGCTCCGAACGGGCAGAAGTATCTGCGCATCCAGGGCCGGACTCTTTTTATGCGCCGCGGGATTGGGCAAACGCCCGGACGGAGGGGCGGCGCGGACAAACGTTTTTGGTTTTAGACCACTTTGCCCAGAAAGTCTCGCAGGCGCGGGTGCTTGGGATTGGCAAAGAATTCGTGGGGCGTGTTTTCTTCCTGAATGACGCCCTTGTCGATGAAGATGACCCGGTCGGCCACTTCCTTGGCAAAGGCCATCTCGTGCGTCACCACAACCATGGTCATGCCTTCCAGGGCGAGTTTTTTCATTACTTCCAGCACTTCGCCCACCAGTTCCGGGTCCAGGGCCGAGGTCGGTTCGTCGAACAGGATGACCTTGGGGTGCAGGGCCAAAGAGCGGGCAATGGCCACGCGCTGTTTCTGGCCGCCTGAAAGCTGCCCAGGGTAGTTGGAGGCCTTGGACTTCAGCCCCACCTTGTCCAGCAGGCGCCGGCCCAGTTCTTCGGCGTCCTTGCGGGCCGTGCCGCGCACCTTGATGGGGCCGAGGGTGACGTTGTCCAGCACGCTCATGTGCGGGAACAGGTTGAACTGCTGGAACACCATGCCCGCTTCGGTGCGCACATAGTTGATGTCTGTCTTGGGGTCCATGATGCTGTAGCCGTCCACGATGATGTCCCCGGAGGTCGGCTTTTCCAGACGGTTGATGCAGCGCAGGACCGTGGACTTGCCCGACCCGGACGGGCCGATGATGCAGACCACTTCGCCTGCCTTCACGTGCAGATCTATGCCTTTGATGACTTCCAGATCGCCGAAGCTTTTATGCAGATTTTTTATTTGGATCATATCTATGCTCTCTTGGTTCCCTGGCAATTAGCGCTTCAGTTTCTGGTTCATCCGCTTTTCCACCACGCGCAGCGTCCGCGCAATGGAAAGGGTCATGACCAGATAGACTATGGCCACGGCAAAGTAGACCTCGAAGGCCCGGAAGTTGACTGCCACGATTTCCTGACCGGTGCGCAGCAGTTCGCCCACGCCGATGACCATGAGCAGGGAGGTGTCCTTGAGGCTGATGATGAACTGGTTGCCCAGGGGCGGGATCATGCGTTTGAGGGCCTGGGGCCAGATGATGAAACGCATGGTCTGAAAATGGGTAAGCCCGATGGATCGGCCCGCCTCCATTTGGCCCGTGTTGATGGACTGGATGGCTCCGCGCACGATTTCCGCAATATAGGCGCCCGAGTTGATGGCAATGATGATGATACCGGCTGTGAGCGGGGGGATGCGGATGCCCAGGGCCATGGGAATGCCGTAGTACAGGAACATGGCCTGCACCAGCATTGGGGTGCCGCGGATACACTCGATGTATATGATGGAAATCTTGTGGGAGAACCAGTTACGGGAAAGTTTCATGAATCCGGCGACCACTCCCAGCGCGAAGCCCAGAGAGAGCCCGCCCAAAGTGATCAGAATGGTGAGTTTGACCCCACGCATGAGCATGGGAATGGTGTCCCAAACGACACTCGGTTCAAATTGAAATGCCATATACCCCTCTTATCTGGAAGCGTTGAAGATCTTGTGCCGCATCTGAGTGATTCTTTTTGAAGAACAACAATACTTGCGACAAGTTACGCAGTAGGCATGGTCCGCTGTGTGTAACCCTGCCTACGCAGTTGCTTAAGCAAGCCCGAGATTTTTCCCGGTTCGCGGATATCGCACTGGCTGTACAGAAAGCCCGCCGACGGTTCGGTCGGTGCGTTTTTTGAGCAGCCGGGGCAAAGCGGTTCTTGTAAGAACTTGGGCAGCCCGGAGGCTGCCCAAAGAGTGCTCAGGAATACGGAAAACAAGGCCCCTTATTTGGGCTCGGTGCCGAACCACTTCACGTACAGTTCGCGGTAGGTGCCGTTGTCACGCAGCGTCTTCAGAGCGGCGTTGACCTTGGCTACAACCGGGCTGCCCTTGGGGAAGCCGATGCCGTAGGACTGGCCCATGTACAGGGGGCCAACGACCTTTACCTGGCCCTTGCCAGCGGTGCGCATGAAGTCGGCAATCACGGGGGAGTCGAACATGACGGCGTCGGCGCCGCCAGCCAACAGTTCCATGAACATGGCGTCGTTGTTGGGGAACAGCTTTACGTCCTTGGCCTTGGCGTTCTTTTTGACAAAGTCTTCGGAGGTGGTGCCCAGCTTGGTGGAAACAACCTTGCCGTTCAGGTCTTCAATGCTCTTGATGTCGTTGTTGTCGCTCTTTACCAGGATGAGCAGACCGGCGTTGTAGTAGGGATCGGAAAAATCAACAACTTTGGCGCGCTCGGGCTTGATGGTGATGCCGGCGATGCCCACATCGAGCTGTCCGGACTGCAGGCCGGGGATGATGCCGTTGAAGTCCATGGGCTGCAGTTCGTAGGTGACGCCGATTTGCTTGGCAAGGGCGTCCCACAGTTCCACGTCGAAGCCGGTGTGTGTGCCGGTGGCCGGGTCTTTGAATTCAAAAGGCGGAAAGTTGGTGTCTGTGGCGACAGTCAGCTCTTTGGCCATGGCCGAACCTGCCAGAAGGCAGAGGGCAAGACATACGGACGTGAACAACAAGGTGATCCGTTTCATGAATCCTCCCAAATGGATAAAATTGTTAACTCGATGTGATCTAGGCGCGATATATGGCACACGCGCACTTGAAAAGAAGAATGGACCCCAAATCCTTACCCAAAAACGAGATATATTTGCATATTTTTTCGATATAATCAAGATAAGTACGGCTTATCCTCGGCCGTCAGCAGCTGGAACCACTTGTTTTTGTATAAGAAAAAAAGCTTGTGAGAAAAAACGTAATTTACCTGGTCCGGCAACGGAAAACTACGCGTATAAAAGACGGAAAATGTAGTTTCCTGTTTTTATGGTCTGGCTGGCTGTTCAGACAAGGGCGGCGGCTGTGGGAAATCAGGTTCCCCTTCTTTCTTTCCCCCGCTGTTTCAAGTATGCAAAGGTATGATTACCAATGGGTTATCCCTGCTGCACCCCGAAGCCCCCGGGCATTTGCGGCCGCCTGAAATCCAGACCGAAGAGCAGGACGATCGGATCACCACGCCCTGGATACTTTGCCGCGATTGTCGCCGGGCCATTACCTTGATGTCGTGGAGCGTGGAAAGGCAGGGCAGCCATGTCCATACCTTTTTCAATCCCAGCGGGCGGATGTTCGAAGTCATCTGTTTTTCCAAAGCCCCCGGCTGTATTGCCACCGGCCCGCAAAGCGACGAGTTCACCTGGTTCAACGGCTGTTCCTGGCAGGTTGGGGTGTGCAGCGGCTGTTTGAGCCATCTTGGCTGGCGGTTTTCCTGCGAAGCCTCTTCCTTTTGGGCCCTTATCCGGAGCCGGCTGGCCCTGCCCGGCTGATATGGCGGCAGCACAATCGATTTTCTCGACAAAAAAATCATATCAATTTAGTATGAATAGAGGGAAGGAGTTATCTTTCGCAGTCACTTTCCGTGGGAAGCGGAAAGGACATTGCTTCATATTTCAGCTTTTTGCAGCCATGTAATTTCCCGTTGTTGTGATTTCTCCTCCTCTTCTTTCCCTATTTGCTCAAAATCTTTTCCAGAAAATCCTTTATTCATGGGAGTTTTGGAAGTTGTTAGGAAAAACTTGCATTTAGTTGGAAGTTTGCTAAACCCGACGTGACGGAGTTATTAGTCATAATAATTTCATTTTTTACAATTTAACGACATTGCTATTTTTCTACGCCGGTATGCTATGCACCAGCGTCGAATACAATATTATCCAGCCACGATATCTTTTCGTCCCGCTGGAATCCCGGAGGACACTGTGGGAATCGGAACAAGGCTTGTTGCATCGGTTGTTTTCATGTTCGCTGTTATTGCCGTCATGTTCGGCTCGGCATTGATCAGTGCCGAGGGCACATTCAACCAGTTTGTCACCATCCAGGCCATGTGCTTTGGCGTGGCCATACTCGCCCTGGCCTTCATCATCTTTAATCTGCGCGCCCGGCTTATCGTGCCGCTGCAAAGCCTGCGCGACTACTCTTCCCGCATTGGAAAGGGCGACCTCAGCGCCGTGGCCTCGGGAAACTATACTGCCGAACTCGGCGAGCTCCACCGCTCCATGGGGGCTATGGTCACCAACCTGACCAAAACCGCCCAGGACGCCACGGAAGCCCATCGTGAAGCCCAGGCAAAGGCCGACGAGGTGCGTCAGGCCCTGGAAAAAGCCACAGAGAACGAAACCCGCGTGGCCGCGCTGATGGAAAACATGCGTACCGCCGCCTCCAAGGCACAGGGTGTTTCCCAGCATATTTTTACGGCAGTGGAAGAACTCAGCTCCCGCGTTGAAGACGTCAACCAGGGCGTGGAAGTGCAGCGCGACCGCATGACCGAAACCGCCACTGCCATGGAAGAAATGACCAGCACGGTCATGGAGGTTGCCCGCAACGCTTCCCAGGCTGCACAGAGCGCCGACAACTCGCGTGAAAACGCGGTGACCGGAGCGGAAGGCGTGCACCAGGCTGTTTCGGCCATCAACAACATCAGCCAGCGTTTCGACACGCTCAAGGAAACCATGGCCGGGTTGGGGCAGCAGGCGGACAACATCGGCAAGGTTATGACCGTCATCAACGACATTGCCGACCAGACCAACCTGCTGGCGCTCAACGCCGCCATCGAAGCTGCCCGTGCAGGCGACGCCGGACGCGGTTTTGCCGTGGTTGCCGACGAAGTCCGCAAACTGGCGGAAAAGACCATGGCCGCCACCAAAGAAGTCGGTGCGGCCGTGCATGAAATTCAGGCCAAGGCCCAGGAAAATATCGAGGCCGTGGAAATCGCTGCCGGAGATATTCTTGTCAGCACGGAGGCTGCCAACAAGTCCGGCGTGTTCATGGAAGAAATCGTGGGCTTTGTGGAAGATACCGCAGGGCAGGTTGCTTCCATTGCCACGGCCAGCGAAGAACAGTCGGCCGTCAGCGAGCAGATCAACCGGGCGGTTCTGGAAGTGACGAATGTTGCCCAGAACACGGCCAAGGGCATGCATATGTCCTCCGAGGCCTTGGTTGAAATTTCCGGCCTGGCCGAAGAACTGGACACCATAATCCAAAGCATGGCCCAGGGGCGCCTGGAAGAGGTCGTATCCAGCGATAAGCTCATTACCTGGACCGACAGCCTTTCCGTCAACATCAGGTCCATAGATGCCCAGCACAAGCGTTTGGTGGACCTCATCAACGAACTGCATGCCGCCATGCGCCAGCGCAAGTCCGACCGTGTCCTTCTGGACGTTGTGGAACGCCTCAAAGACTACACCGTGACCCACTTTCAGGCCGAGGAAAGGTATTTCGACAAGTACGGCTACCCCGCCACCGAGGCGCACAAGAAGCAGCACACCATTTTTGTGCAGCAGGTCGCTGACTTCGAGGCCGAACTCAAGGCCGGAACTGCCAAGGTCACCATGGATATCATGCGCTTTCTCAAGGACTGGCTTGTGAACCATATTCAGGGCACGGACCAGAAGTATAGCAAGTTTTTGAATGGCAAGGGCTTGTATTAGGGGATGAAGGGCTGCTGAAAAAGGCGTGATAGCTTCGTTGCTGTGCATTTCCGCATCGCGGGCCGTATTGGCATATACTGTCCTCGCTCGCGGAAATGCTGGCGCCTTGCTCTCCCACCTTTTTGAGCAGCCCGCGAAGTTGGGCAGGTAAAGAAGATAACCGCTCGCAATTAGCAGGTTAGCTGGTTGACCTTTTCAATATAAACCGGAGTTGTCGCAATGACAGCTCCGGTTTTTTTTCTATTACAACCGAAATTTTCAAGGCCGCGCAAGTTTTGACTCCGGCAAGGCACAATAGGGTTTCGCAAGCGTGGATAGTATTCTTTAATACATCCCGCGCAGCGAAAATTTGTTGTAACGCCGCCGGTGGCAAAAATCGCACGGCCTTACTCCAAAGAAAGGTGGGGTATCTGAGCCAACTCGCCGAGCACATGTTTTTGAAAATATCGCTCGGCCAGCGTGGCCGTTTTGTTGCGGAATTGAACGCAAGCCACAATGCTTTCGAGCCGTTTGTGGTGTCCGGCAATGGGAATAAGGCTTTTGTCGGCCATTTGTTTGTTCACCAGATGGCTTCCCACGATGCCCAGCCCCAATCCTGCCTCGGCAGCTGAAATAACAGCCCCGATATCGTCTACAACCAAAACCTGATCCAAGGTGTCGGGCTCCTTGTCGAACTGTACCTTGAACCAGCTTTGGAATAGGGCAATGTCGTCCCTGAAGCCCACGTACTCCAGCTTTGTCAGCGTATCGTAATCCTCGTTCCGTACATGGTCTGCATAATATGTTTGGGAGCACGTCAGAACGAATTCTTCCCGGAGAATCGGCTGGATTTCGTAGCCCGCATTGATAACCGGCGCATCGGTACCTATGGGCAGAATGTCTATGTACGCGTAATCGAGGCTGCCTGTGGAGAGGTGCCTCAGCAGGGTGTCGGGCGGCCCCAGTTCGAGCCTGAAAGACACTTTGGGAAATCGACTGCGGAATGAAGCCATGGCCTTGGGAAGGTATGTTTTGCCGAATTCCTTGGGCGAGCCTATCCGCAATTCGCCCGCCGGAACCTCATACGATTCATCAAGCGTACGCACGTCTTTTTCCAAACAGCGTATGAACCCATCCACAGTGGCAAACAGCCGTCTCCCTGCCGTGGTGGGCACCAGCCGACGATTCACACGCGTGAACAACTCGGTGTGGAGTTCCTGTTCCAGCTTTTTGATATGCTGGCTCACGCCCGATTGCGTGATGTGAAGCAACTTGGCCGCTTCCGTGCTGCTTTGCTGCTCAAAAACAGCGTGAAAGACCTTCAGCCTGTTGAAATCCGGCAGCATGCGCACACCTTTTAGGTAAGTAAAATTAACTGAAAAAATAATAACAATTAATTTTACTACTAGAAGCTCTCCCTCCATAATGCAACCCGCATTGTGCCATGCCGTCGCGCTCTTTTGCCACGTCGATTTCGGAGCGCAGCGGCAACACCCCAGACCAGTTCAGGAGCCGGATAATGTTCATTTTGGAAGAGCCATATGTGTCTGATTTTATGAAAAAAACGTTGCTGGAGATGGAGGCGGACGTTCTTGAGAACGATGTTTCCCGCAACGCATTCGAGCCGGGAACCATGCCGCTCCTGCCATCGGAAAAGGCGCAGGCCTTGTACCAGGGCAGTACCGTGCCCAAGGTCTATGCCAACTCGGAGAATGCCATCGATTGGGTCAGCGAACATCTGGCGGGCAGCGAACTGGACAGGGCGAACAGTCTGTTCAAGGACAAGGCCAGATTTCGTGACCTGGTCAGGGACATGTACCCGGAATTTTTCTACCGCGAGGTACAGCTTGCCGATCTGAAGGCCGTGGACGTGGACGAACTGCCCATGCCGTGTATCATCAAGCCGAGCGTGGGATTCTTCAGCCTTGGGGTGCATATGGTTTCTTCCCCGCAGGAATGGCCGCAGGTTGTCGATGCCATAGTCTCGGAAGTCGACCACATCTGCACCATGTACCCCAGCCGGGTCGTGAGCGTGGACACCTTTATCATCGAGGAGTGTATCGAAGGTGAGGAGTTTGCCGTGGATGCCTATTATGACGCTCAGGGCAGGCCGGTGATCATCAACATTTTTTCGCACGCATTCTCTTCCAGCCATGATGTGAGCGACCGCTGCTACGTCACGTCCACGGAAATCATCCGCCAGCATCACGACCAGTTTTTGGCCCTCTTGGCGCAGATTGGGGACCGGGCGCACCTTGCCAACTATCCGGTGCATATGGAGCTGCGCCAGGGCACCGACGGCAACCTGGGCATTATTGAAGTGAATCCCATGCGCTTTGCAGGCTGGTGTGTGACCGACCTGGCCTACTACGCATACGGAATCAATCCCTACCAATGCTATATGCAAGGCATCCGGCCCGATTGGGATGCGATTCTGGCGCAGAACTCCGGCAATACCTATGCCATGGTCATTGGCGACGTTGATTCCTCGGTGGACCGTTCACAGATACGCTCGGTCGATTACGAGCGCTTTGCTGCCCTGTTTCCCAAGGTGCTGCAACTGCGCAAGATCGACTTTCACCAGCATCCGGTTTTTGCCTTTGTTTTTGCCGAGCTGGGTAAGGAAGAGAAAAGCGCGCAAATCGAAAAGTTGTTAAGGGCGGATTTTACGGAGTTTTTAGTGATGTAGGGGGCTGTAAAGAGGAGCGAGGGGGAAACCTCTTGAAAGAGGTGAAGTGCCCTATAGATGACGGACACGAACCGAGAGGTTACTGTTCGCTCCAACAGGAGAGCATAGTGGCACGTATGAGATATTCAAAAGATTTCAAGTTGTCAGCGGCAAAGCTTGTTGTCGAACAAGGGTATTCCTTTTCTGAGGTTGCACAGCAGCTTGGCTGTAGCGGCTGGTCAGTTCGTGATTGGGTTAGAAAGTATCGTGCAAGTGGCGAACTTTCTCCCAGAGAGGAAAGCACGTCAGCTGCCAGCGATTATGCCAAGCTGAGGGACGAGAATGCCCGCCTGCGCATGGAGAATGAAATTCTAAAAAAGGCAGCGGCGTACTTTGCAAAAGAGTCCCTGTAAAGTACGCGTGGATCGCAAAGCAAAGGGGACATTACCCGACGAAGGTTCTTTGCAAAGTTCTGTCCGTCAGCAGAAGCGGCTATTATGCGTGGGCAAGGCGAAAGCCCGGTAGACTGGCGTTGAAGCGGCAGCTGGTCCTTGCCGCAGCACAGAAGTCGTATCACGCCAGTAGGGGAATTTACGGCTATCGCAAGGTGCATATGGACGTCGTGGAGCAGGTTGGGTTTTGGTGTTGCCCGGAGACAGTGCGGCGGGTGCTGGCGGCTGCTGGACTGCAGTCCAAGTTGAAGCGAAAACATCGTTATCCCTGTCAAACTGGACCGAATCCGCCTGTGGCTGAAAACCATCTTTCACGACAGTTTTTAGCCTCGGCACCGAATCAGAAATGGGCGTCGGACATTACGTATATTCCGACACGAGAAGGCTGGCTGTATCTTGCTGTTACTCTGGACATGTTCTCCAGACGCGTGGTGGGTTGGGCAATGTCGGAACGCGTGGACTCACATCTCGCCTGCAAGGCTCTGACAATGGCCGTTAAATCCAGATCCCCCAAAGCGGGATTGCTCCATCACAGCGACCAAGGCTGTCAATACACCAGCGAACTGTATAGAAAAGCCCTGAGTCAAAATGGAATGGTTTGTAGCATGAGCCGCAGGGGAAACTGCTGGGACAATGCCGTTGCAGAAACGTTTTTCAGCAAGCTGAAAAGGGAATGGGTAAATTGGAGCAGGTACCAGACCCGCTCCGAAGCCAAACTGGATATCTTCATGTTCCTGGAAGGATTTTATAACAGGAAACGGCGGCATGCCGGAATCGGTTATAAAAGCCCGGTGGAATATGAAAACATCCACCAGGCTAAAAGTAACGTAGCGGACTAACCTCTCAGAGAATGTCCATTTTTTATATGGCACTTCAAGGTTCTCCCCCTCGCGCTCCCCCTTCCAGAACTTTTTATTAGGGGGGTGCCCCAAAAGGCGTGATAGCTGCGTTGCAGGGGGATGGGCTGCTGAAAAAAACGTGATAGCTTCGTTGCTGCGCATTTTCGCATCGCGGGCCGTATTGGCATATACTGTCCTCGCTCGCGGCAATGCTGGCGCCTTGCTCTCCCGCCTTTTTGAGCAGCCCGCGAAATTGGGCAGTTAAAGAAGATTTTCTTTTAAAGTTAGTAGGTTATGTAATTGCCTTTTTTCAAATAAAAACCGGGGCGTCACCACGACTACCCCGGTTTTTGATTTTTTAACTACCTACCATCTTCCAAGGCCGCGTAAGTTTTGGCTCCGGCAAGGCACAACGGGGTTTCGCAAGCGTGGATAGTATTCTTTAATACATCCCGCGCAGCGAAAATCTGTTGTAACGCCGCCGGTGGCAAAAATCGTGCGGCCTCCCCCTTTATCCCTTGATGTAGGAGTCGAGAGTCGCCGCAATATTTCTGCCCACCTGCATACAATCCTCGGCAGGCAGGTTGGCCAAAGCCACGCGCAACGACCAGTCCGGTCCGGCAAATCCGGCGCCGGGCAGGCAGATGGTCATATGTTCCTCTGCCAGCTTGAAAAGCAGTTCCAATGGCGGACGCTTGTCCAGGGACTTGGCCGCGGCCTTGCCCAGCCGCTGGCGTGCCATGTCCTTGATGTCGATAAGCGCATAATAGCGCGTCAGGCCAGGATTATCCGGCGCCTTCATACCAAGGCCCTGGTACAGCGCGGCCCAGCGTTCGCGCAAAATGTCCATGATCATCTTTTTGTATTCGCTCTTCTCGTCCATCAGCTCGTACACGCTGAACATGAGCATGATGACCTGCTGCGGCGTGGAAAGGCCGCCCGTGTGGGCCAGGGCCACGTCGCGGCTGTCGATTTCCAGCCTGTCCAGGAATGGGATGTCCTGCGGCTGGCCCGAGGTAAGGCGATAGCGAGCATCGAGCAGGGCCTGTGTGCGTTTGGGCAAGCGTTTGATGAGCCGGTCGCACACGTTGTTCTCGAACACGGCAATAACGCCCAGCCGCCAGCCCGTGACGCCGAAGTATTTGGAGAAGGAGTACGCGCCCAGCACGTTTTCCGGGATTTCCTCGGCCAGGGTGTGGAATTCGTCCACAAAGCTGGCGTAGACCGTGTCTGAGATGACGACCAGGTCCTTGTTGTAATTGCGTACGATGTCGGCAATGCCCAGCACGGTTTCCTTGTTCAGCGAAACCGAGGCCGGGTTGGCCGGGTTCACCAGGAACAGCCCCTTGATGGAGGTGTCCTTGAGCTTGTCCATTTCCTTTTTGGGAACCTGCCAGCCGCTTTCCGCCGTGGTCTGGATGTAGACGGGCTTGAGGCCGAAGCGGTTCAGGACCGGCACTTCCAGGTAGGGGGAGAAAATGGGGGTGACAATGGCGATTTTGTCGCCGGGGTTCAGAATGCCGTTGATCTGCAAGGACTTGAACAGATAGACCATGGCGCCGGTTGCGCCTTCCGTGGCAAAGAGGCTGAAAGGCTGCTTGGGCGCGTTGCCGGAAAAGACGATCTTTTCCAGGTAGCGGCTTACGCCCTTTTCCACCACGGGCTGGATGCGCGACGGCTCTGGATAGTGGTCGCCCTGTACGGCGTCCACCAGTTGGTAGGCAGCCTCGTTTGGGTCCATGCCCAGGTTGTCCAGAATGTAGTCCACACTGTTCTTGAGCAACATGCCGCCCGGTTCCTTTACGCGGGCAGCGGCAAAGTTGCGCATGCGGTTTGCCAGGCCGTCCCGGCCCACAATGAGGCCCAGGTCCGGGTCTTTGTGCAGCTTGTTGGCTTCCGTGGCTGCAAACAGGGTAAGCAGCGCGAATGACTGGCGGGTGGTGGTGTTGAGAAAATTGGGGTTGCCGCGTCCGGCATTGAGCACGGAGCAGGGCATGCCTGCCTTTGCTTTGGCTTCGCAGGCGCTTTTGGCCTTGTCGATGAGCAGGTTCTTGACCTCAAAGGGGCTTTCCCTGTCCAGGGTTGCCCAGTCTTCCTGCTGCACGGCCAGAACTTCGTGGGGCGTCATCCCTGCCATGGCTCCGGCTGCTATGGCCGACATTCCCAAAAGCGAGGCGTAGCGCAGAAATGCGCGGCGGTCGATGCCACCCTTGCGGGTTTCTTCGGCCAGCTCTTCCACATGTGAATTCGTTTTGGATCGGAACATGCGTAACCTCCGTTCGCATTGATCTTTTGACACACGATCTGTCATGCAGAACATTCCAATGGAGTTCCCCGATTTTTTTTGCACCACGTCAGTGGGTGGTGCCACTGCGTTGGCGGGCTTCAAGCCCTGAGGTGCCGGAAACACCGGTGGCCTTCTCCTGCAAATAAACCTGCCGTGTCGAGTACCAGTTACTAACATTCAACGGGGGGGATGCCGCTTTTCTGCGCCAAACCGGACAGAATTTCGATTTCGCAGTTCTGGCGTATCAAATTCTGCGGAAAAAAGCAGCTAAACTGATAAGTTGGTAATTATTTGTCTCTGAAGCCCGTTATTTGCCGAACAATCTTTAATAAAAGGGAGTTATGCGCAGAATCTTTCTTCCTCTTCCCCCTCCCCCAAACAAAAAAATCCCCCGCCATCGTCAGATGGCAGGGGACTTTTTTATTGAATCGCAGGTCCAGGAGGGCGTTCCCTCCTGGCGGAGTCCAGAGGCGGAGCCTTTGGTCCCCGAAGGGCTGTGCGCTAGCGCACTTCCTTTTTAATGCTCAGTGCGACCTTGTACAGCACGGAGATCACGAACATGCCCGTGGCGTAAACGGCCAGGGTAATCATGATTTCCTGCAGGGTCGGGGTGTAGGGTGTGAACCCTTCGAACATGTTGGGTGTGAAACCGCCGATAAGCAGGCCCACGCCCTTGTCCAGCCAGGTTGCCAGCACCAGCAGAATCAGCGCCCAGGGCAGCAGCTTCTGGTTATCCCGCAGTTTGGGCGGAATAAGCATGATAAGCGAGGCAATGGCGGCGAAGGTGGCGATCCACATGAGGGTGGACACGTAGTTCACGTTGCCTTCCCAGAATCCCCACAAGAACTCGATAGGCAGCTTGTGGCCGGGGATGTTGGAGTAGAAGGCGGTGAACACTTCACACAGGAACAGGAAGACGTTGACGCACATGGCGTAGGTAATGGTCTTGGTGAGTGTCTTTTTGGCAGCGTCGCTCACGCGGAAGTCGGTCGTCTTTTCCAGAACCGTGGCTACCAGCAGCAGAATGGCCGGACCGGCGCAGAATGCGGAGGCCAGGAAGCGGGCTGCCATAACGGCGGTAAGGAAGTAGTGACGGCCGGGCAGACCTGCGTACAGGAACGCCGTAACCGTGTGGATGGACACGGCCCATACGATGGACAGGTACACCAGGGGTTTGACCCACTTGGGAGGCATGACCCGCTGGCGGGTGCAATCAAGCGTTACCCAGCCCACGACGAGGTTCAGGAACAGGTAGCCGTTGAGAACGATCATATCCCAGAACAGCACCGAGTTGGGTGTGGGATGGAAAATGATGTTCATCATGCGCTGGGGCTGACCAAGGTCGACCACGACGCTGGCGAGACAGATGATGATCGCTCCGATGGCCTGGAATTCGGCCAGGATGATCAATTCCTTGTATTCTTTGTAATGATGGAAGTAGTAGGGCAGAACCAGCATAACGGCTGCTGCGGCAACGCCGACCATGTAGGTCAGCTGGGCGATGTAGAATCCCCAGGATACGTCGCGGCTCATGCCGGTAACGGTCAGACCGTGTTGCAGCTGATTCATCCACGCCAAGCCACCCACGCCCATGACGACGAGCAGCAGGAGCAGCCAGGCCCAATATAACTTGCTTCCTTTCAATGCAGTCTCAAGCATGGCGAATCCCCCTAAATGAGATAATAGACGTTAGGGTTCGTGCCAAGGCTGGGCTTGCGCCGAATGGAGTAGTTCTCCTTCAGCACTTTCCGCACTTCGGAGTTGGGATCATCCAAGTCGCCGAAGATGAGCGCGCCTTTGGATGCCTCGACACAAGCGGGCATTTTGCCTTCTGCCAGGCGCTCCGCACAGAAGTTGCACTTTTCCACAACGCCTCTCATGCGTGTGGGATAAGTCTTGTTCTCGTGCTTGAGGTACGGCCGCGGGTCCATGAAGTTGAAGGAACGCGCGCCGTAGGGGCAGGCGGCCATGCAATACCGGCAGCCGATGCAGCGGTGCATGTCCATGATGACGATGCCGTCACTTTCACGCTTGAAGGTTGCCTGTGTGGGGCAGACCCGTACGCACGGTGGCTCCAGGCAATGGTTGCACATAAGCAGGTATTCCTTGTGCTCTGCGCCTTCTGCCTGGAAAGGGTTGTGCTGTTCCGGGAAAACGTGCTCCATCGTGTCGGTCCAGATCCACTTGATATCCTGGTTGCCCGGGATGTCGGGCACGTTGTGGAAGCTGTGACAGGCTTCGATGAGTGGCTCGAAGTCTTCCTTGTGGTTCAGCTTGCGTGTGTCGATGACCATGGCCCAGCGTGTGGCGTGGAGCTGTTCCTTGCGGGGATGCACGGGCTCCTTGCCGCCGGTGTTGGCCATGGCGCGGACGGCCGGGGCTGCCAGCGCGAGTCCCATGAGGGACGCACCGGTGTATTTTATGAAGCTTCTTCTGCTGTTATTCATGCCTATTTCTCCTCCTTGGGAGCGATGTGGCAATCCCAGCAATAGGGCGACACGGAAGCTGCATTGTGGCACTTGTCGCAGAACTGTTCCTTGCTCACATGGCACTTCATGCAGGTGTTCTGGAGGCTGATGACGTACTCTTTGTGATTGGTCTGGCTTACGTAGACGCGTTTGCCGTCGCGAATTGCCCAGTCACGCCATTCGTTGAGCAGTTGCATATGGTTTTCGCGCATCCATTCCGTATCCTCCACGCACTGTGTAGCGACGCTTTCGGGCGGAAGTTGCAGCTTGGGCTGTTCAAACGTCTTGGTTCCCAGGTTGGACCACAAGGGGAAGGTCACAAGCCCGAGGAAGACGATGAGCCCGACAATTATCTTACTGCCGTGGTACATGGATTACTCCCTCCTATTCCTCTTCAAAGGGCTCGCCGCGAAGGTCGAATTCCCGCTTGTTTTGGCCCTTGAGGTTCAGCGCGTTGGCTACCAGCTCGTGGACACCGGAAATCTGGACGCCGGGCGCCCAGTAGTCGGCCAGGGGGATCAGAGTTGCCCGGTCGATGGCGCAGATGCAGGACATGAGGTTCACGTCGTGCTGGCGCTGCACATGACGCAGGGCGTTGCCACGTGGCAGGCCGCCGCGCATGCGGATTTCCATGATTTCGTCGGTGTTCAGACCGGAGCCGCCGCCGCAGCAGAAGGTCTGCTCGCGTGTGGTCTGGGGGGGCATCTCAAAGTAGTTGTTGCATACGTTCTTGAGAATGTAGCGGGGCTCTTCCAGCAAGCCCATGGCACGGGCCGGGTTGCACGAATCGTGAAACGTGACGCGGTGCTTGTTGTTGCGTTCGGGCGAGAGGTCGAGCTTGTTGTGCTTGATGAGGTCGGCTGTGAATTCGGCGATGTGCACCATCTTGGTGGCTGCGGCGTTGTGGAAGACCGTGCCGGTGATGGGGCTTTTGGGAGTGATCATGCCACTGTGCTGCATGTACCCGTTCATGGTGTCCATGTACTGGTTGATCACGCGCCACATATGGCCGCATTCGCCGCCCAATATCCATTTGCAGCCCAGGCGTTCGGCCTCGGCGTACATTTTGCCATTGAGCTTCTGCATGGTGTCGGCCGTGGTGAACAGGCCGAAGTTGCCGCCTTCGGAAGCATAGGTGGACAGGGTGTAGTCCAGGCCGATGGCTTCGAAGAGCATCAGGTAGCCCATGAACGTGTAGATGCCGGGGTCGGCGAACACGTCGCCCGAAGGCGTGATGAAGAGGATCTCGTGACCCTTTTCGTTGAAGGGCGGGTTGATGCGCACGCCCGTGTATTCCTCGATGTCGTCGCAGAGGAATTCCACAATGTCCTTGAAGGCGTGGGGCTGGATGCCGAGGTGGTTGCCGGTGCGGTTACAGTTGGAAACCGGCTCCATGATCCAGTTGATGCCCAGACCGACCTCGTGCATCAGTTCGCGGGCCATCATGGTGATTTCCGCGGTATCGATGCCGTAGGGGCAGTACAGGGAGCAGCGGCGGCATTCCGTACACTGGTAGAAGTAGAGGAACCATTCCTTGAGGACGTCCTCTTCCAGCACGCGGGCGCCGTTCAGCTTGCCCAGGATTTTGCCTGCCATGGTGAAGTCCTTGCGGTAGACCGAACGAAGCAGTTCGGCGCGCAGGACGGGCATGTTTTTGGGGTCGCCGGAGCCGATAAAGTAGTGGCACTTGTCGGCACAGGCTCCGCAGCGCACGCAGATGTCCATGAAGACTTTGAGCGAGCGGTACTTGTCCAGGCGTTCGCGGAAGGCGCGATGAATGATGTCCTGCCAGTTTTCAGGCAGTTTCCAATCCTCTTCGCCGGGATTCCATTCCCTGGCGTTGGGAAACCCCAATTTTCCATAAAGGTCCGGCTTGGCCGGATAGCACCAGTTGCCCGGCGCGAAGTTGTTGGGCGTATCCATCCACCCGGTTTTGGGCGGATTGTCGTAATTGACGTTTTGGAGCAGCTCTTTTGGCTTAAGGTCGAATCCCATGTGGCTATCTCCTCTACTCCTGCTTGTCCGCCGCGGGGAGCGGCTTGTCTACGGGAAGACCGGCTTCCACCATGGCTTCCCGGAAGTCGTCTTCATAGGCTGCGTAGCTGTGCGGAGCGACTTTGTTGTTCCAGGGGTTTTCGTGGTGTTTGAAGCGGGTGTCGTTGGGCATATTGCGTGTGGGCGAAAGGAATACGCCGCCCATATGCATGAGCTTGGAGAAGGGGAAGTAGGCGAACAGCACGCTTACCAGGAAAATATGCACATAAAATGATGCGGAGATATTTTCCGGGATAACCGGGTGAAACGTTACCAGCCCCATGGTCAGTTCCTTGATGGCAATGATGTCTACCTTGGCGAAGTAACGCATGTAGATGCCGGAAAGAGCAATGCTCAACAGCAGGAACAGTGCGAAAAAGTCCGCGGCGTTGGACAGGTAGCGGATGCGACCGCTGAACATACGCCGTCCAAGCAGAAACAGCAGGCCGACGATGATCATCAGGTCGCTCATGTACATGACAGGAGTGGCGATCTGCATGATGCCGTCGACAAATTCAATGCCCGTAACAAATCCCAGCACCGGTTCCGTGAAAAGACGGAGGTGGCGCAGCAGGATGACCAGAAAACTGTAATGGAAAATCAGCGCGAACGCCCACAGCCATTTGGCAGAAAAGTATGCCACAATGGGGCGTTCACCGTCCGCCTCTTTGTACAGAACGGACTTTGTGTTGCGAAAAAGGGAGCGGAAGCAGAAAATTTCGAAAAACATCCTGATGATAGTTCCGCGCACCGTAGAGGGGTTGTCAATACAGTTGTGTTCGATCCAATCGAACGACTTCTGCTGTCCCCCCGTGGTGGGGATGCGGAACGGCACCGGCGATTTCGCCCACCCAATCACCTTGCGCACAAATCCGACCACAAAGATAGCCACCGCAACGTACGGGATGGCAATGGCGAACAGGCTGCTCAAATGGGCACCCTGCACTCCGATCAATGCGACCAAGATGAGCGCGAAGACGAGAAACAACGAGTAAAATGCGTTCATCTACCCTACCTCTCTTTGTCTTGCACCGGCCCCTCCGGAACAATGGGCGTCAGCCCTTTATCCATGGAGGGTTCCTCACACACCAATCCCGCCTTTCTAAAAAGCATGTGGTGCGTTCGCTTGTATTCCTGCACCCGCATGGAATACACATGCTCTCTGGCCTTGGTGTAGATATCGAACGCCATCAGGGCCATGTTGTCCACACGTCCGTCCAGTGTTACGAGATCTTCCCCCAGATTCTCCTTCCTGATCTGGGAGCCCAATGCCTCACGCACCGCTTTTTTGAAAAGGAAAACAAAGGACAACGCCTTGCCCGGCGTAAAATCCTGTACGGCCCGAATCTTGACGATGTCTTCCAGATGGGCGCAGATGTCCTGGGCGTTCTCCCAGGCCAGCATGCCATCTATCAGCTTATCCAAGGCTTCGCGAAAGGTCGCGCCCACCGGATTGGTGAACTGATCCTTGTTGCTTTTCCAAAGCCTGGCTGTCTCCTTGGGATAGGTTTCAAGCACAAGCTGGTTCCAACGGGCAAGCACGTCCGCCTTGTTTTTCGCCACAAGCTCTAACAGTGTCATAGGATACGTAAACTCGCTTTGACGACGAGAAAGAAACCGACCACAACGGCCGAAGTCGCAGACTCACACATTTCGTGGCCGAAATGTGGGCGTACTGCGCGTAAATTATCGTTCTGAGTGCAATACGTTGCCATGTGCGAATCGTCAAGGCGCTTGTGCGAAAATGCACGACACTCAGCATCCTTAGGCCCTTTATCGATAAAAAAACTGGTCATTGAATCAAGCGTGGCGAACGCGTATGATTAGGCATTTCAAAAACGCAAAAAAGGAAGTGAAGATGTCCCGATTCACCGGTATAAACCATTTGGCCATGGTTACGGGAGACATGGACGCCACCATCCGCTTCTGGCGGGATCTTTTGGGAATGCGCATGGTGGCCGGATTGGGCAGGCCGGGCTTCCGCCACTATTTTTTCGAAATTAGCGAGCACGACATGATCGCCTTTTTCGAATGGCCGGATGTGGAACCTCTTAAGGAAAAGGACCACGGCGCTCCTGTCAAAGGGCCCTTTGCCTTCGACCATATCGCCTTAGGCGTGGCGTCGGACGATGACCTCTGGGAACTCAAGGCCAAGCTGGAGGCCGCGGATATGTGGGTCTCCGAGATTATCGACCATGGGTTCATCCATTCCATCTACGCCTTCGATCCCAACAATATCGCCATAGAATTCAGCGCCGAAGTGGACTCCGTGAATGTCCGGGCCCATCCGGTGATGGCGGACCGGGAACCGGGTGAGATTGCCCGGGAAGGCGCGGAGCCCCAGCCGGGTGTCTGGCCGCAGCCGGGCGCGCCCGTGCCGCTGGAAGAGCGCGTGGTGTACCCTGGCGAAGGGGTGAAGATTGCGGAAAAAATGAAGCGCGACAAGGACGGCGAATAGCACTGAGTCCGCACGTGCTCCCTATTATATATGTATTACAGGCAGGGGGGCGCCGGGAGGCTTCCCGGCCCCGAACTGCGGACAACGGCACGAGAGTGCCGCAGCCCTGAAGAAAAGTTATCCCGCATATCAGGAGCTCCGCGCCAGCCCTGAGCTTTCCTCACGGCGTCCGGTCTTTCGCCACACACCTTTTTGAGCAGCCTGCCAGATTGAATTTTGTAATCAATCTGAGGCCGGGACTTCCTGGCCTTTCGTTTTTCTTGGCGGCCCTTTGCATCCCCTTGCAGTGGAGCGCATCGTGAATGGGCCCGTCCTCTTTGCAGGCGTCGGCCAGCTGCGAAGAGGTATTTTGATAAAAATACTGCCACCTCGTTTCGTATTTCTCAATCCATCATTTTGCAGCGGGTTTTTCAGCCTTTTCCAGAGCGTGTCTGTCTGTTTTTTTGCGCTCTTTTCGGAGAGGTTTTCCTATTAATTCAAGATTCTGTAACAATTTGGCCTGATGATGGGGGTCGTCAAATAGGCTAGAATATATTATGCTTACACAATGAGCAAAGGGCGGAGATGGCCTGTAACAGCCTGTTTACACATAAATGGCATATCTCCGAAAATGTAACTCCATCGTATTGTTCATAAAATTTTACACAAATGAAAGCATAACTCTTTGAATCCTCTGGTGTAGAATACGAAAATCATAAGAGCGCTCGACCTGAAAAGGGATGCGCGGAAGTGAAAAAAAATGCCGAAAATCATAAGGCGTGAAAAAAAGCAGAATTTCGGGCCGAGTCAAAGCTCTGTTTTTGTATCGTATATTGCTATGTTCTCTGGGTAATTACATTAATTATAACGTGAAAAAAGAATATTGCGTATAAAATGAAGATTTCGGATATAGATTTTGTCGAGAGGTCCGGCAGGGGGTTGTCCGGTTTGGCTCGAAGTCTCAAATTCAAACTCCTTTTCGAAGATCGAATCGGTATCGTATACGACGTGGCCCGCCTGATGGTAGACCAGGGGCTCAATATCGTGAGCATGGAAGTGGAGCAGCAGAACGGATATGCCAAGATCGCCGTGGAAATCGAAAAAGTCGATGGCGATGTGGACAAAGACTCCCTGCTCAGCCTTTTCTCCACCCTTCCCAAAATAGAAAGCCAGGCCGAGCTGGAACGTCTGCCGCAGGAACGCCGGGAACGGTGGTACCGCAACCTCTTTGACGGCATGAGCGAAGGCGTCCTTTCCGTGGATGCCAACGGCATCATCAATGCGGCAAACAGCGTTGCCTGCCGCATTCTGGGGCAGAGCTACGAGGTGCTCATCAACTCGCACGTGAGCGAGACCACCGATCCCAAAGACTGTATCCTGGCCGAGTGTATTGCCAAGAAAATCCCCATCAACCGGCGGCGGTCCGTCAATACGGACACGGGGCGGGTGGAATATTACGGATCGGCCAAGCCCATATTCGATACCCAGGGAAATTTCATCGGTGCGGTGCTGCTGATGAAAAACCTTAAAGAGGTGCAGGCCATGGTCGATGCGGTCATGACTCCCGCGCAAATCACCTTCTCCGACTTTGTGGGCGACAGTCCCCCTGTCCGCAATCTCATCTCCTTTGCCCACAGGATCGCCAAACTCGACACCATTGTTTCCATCACCGGCGAGAGCGGTACAGGCAAGGAGCTTTTCGCCAAAGCCCTGCACTTCGACAGCGAACGCAGTGGTCCCTTCATCCCCATCAACTGTGCGGCACTGCCCGAACCCCTTATTGAAAGCGAACTCTTCGGTTATGCGGACGGTGCATTCACCGGAGCGCGCAAAAAAGGCAAGCCCGGTCTTTTCGAAGCCGCACGCAACGGCACAATCTTTCTGGATGAAATAGGCGAAATGCCCCACACCCTGCAGGCCAAGATTCTTCGCGTTCTGCAGGATGGACTGGTGCGCCGCATTGGCGGGTTTGACGAAATCCCGGTGAATGCCCGGGTGCTTACCGCAACCAACAAGAACCTTGCGGAGCTGGTCGAGGAAGGAACCTTTCGGGAAGACCTCTTCTACCGCATCAATGTGCTGACCGTGCAGATTCCGCCCCTGCGCGAACGGTTGGGGGACATTCCCCTTTTGGTGGATGCGTTTTTGCTCCGTTTCAACCAGCGGCTGGAAAAGCCCAAGCAGACACTCAGCCAGGGGGCATTGGCCAAATTGAACACCTACAGCTGGCCCGGCAATGTACGGGAGCTGCAGAATGTTATCGAACGTGCCTCCATTTTGAGCGACGGCGGGGTGATCCACAGCGATGCCATTTTGCTGAACAGCGAAGCGGCCGTCGATGGAAAGCGGGCAGCCTCCAAACCGATGAAAGGTGGCAAACGGCCACTCAAGGAATTGGTGGGGGATTATGAGATGGAAATTTTGCTGGAAACGCTCAATTCAACATCCAGCATTCGCAAGGCGGCAAAGATGCTCGGCATCTCCCATACGGCCCTGCTGAAGAAGATCGCCAAGTATGAACTTCAGGGCGGTAACAAAACGTACCACTGCGGAAAAAATATACCATTCCGAAATTTTCAATAAAATAAACAGGTTAGTATATATTCCCCTCATTTTTGGTAACAAATCGTACTGATCGTTACCACTTTCTTTCGATTCAAAGCAAAGATGCGTGCAGCGGCACCTGCAAAGTAACGGGCGCTTGTATGCATTTTTTTCTTGCTCAGCAAGAGCTTGCGCTGTTTTTTTATAAAAATGAAAATTGTGTGCTTACAATTTTATAATATGGCACGAGGTTTGCCTTAACTTCGCCGGGAGAACCTTACACGCTTTAACTGTTCCCCGCGTTTCGGGGAGCACACATCGGGAGATGGGTATAATGAAAGTTGGTATTCTCAAAGAGATCAAGGTTGAAGAGAATCGTGTTGCCATGACCCCCAGCGGTGTTGAAGTCATGCGCGCCAACGGCCATGAAGTTCTGGTTGAAAAGGCTGCCGGTATCGGAAGCGGATTTCCCGACGAAGCTTATGTGCAGGCTGGTGCAAAGATCATCGACACGCCCAATGAGATTTACGCCGAGTGCGAAATGGTCATGCATGTCAAGGAACCCCAACCCTCGGAATACGACATGGTCCGCGAAGGCCAGATCGTGTTCACCTATTTTCACTTTGCTCCGGACGAACCCCTCACCCGCGCCTTTATCGCGAACAAGTCCGTGGCAATTGCCTACGAAACCGTTGTTGGTCCGCACAACGACCTGCCCCTGCTCACTCCCATGAGTGAAGTCGCAGGCCGCATGTCCATGCAGCAGGGCGCCAAGTACCTGGAACGCAGCTTCCATGGCCGCGGCATTCTGCTGGGCGGCGTAACCGGCGTTTCCCCCGCCACTGTCGTTGTCATCGGCGGCGGCGTGGTCGGCACCAACGCAGCCCTGATGGCCTGTGGCCTGGGCGCCAAGGTGTACATGCTGGACATGAACCTGGACCGTCTGCGTCATCTCTCCGAAATCATGCCCAAGAACTGCTTCCCCATGATGAGCAGCCCCACCCTGACCCGCGAACTGGTTCAGGAAGCCGACGTCGTCATCGGTGCCGTACTGGTGGCCGGAGCCAAGGCTCCCAAGCTGGTTACCCGCGAAATGCTCAAGACCATGAAGAAGGGTGCGGTTATCGTGGACGTCGCCATCGACCAGGGCGGTTGTTTCGAAACATCCAAGCCCACCACCCATACCAATCCGACCTTTGAAGTGGACGGCGTCATTCACTACTGCGTGGCCAACATGCCCGGCGCAGTGCCCGTTACCTCCACCATGGCTCTTACCAACGCCACCCTGCCCTATGCCGTGAAGATTGCGAACAAGGGCTGGAAGCAGGCTGCCAAGGACGATTACGGCATCAAGACCGGCCTGAACATCGTGGAAGGAAAGGTCACGTTCAAGGGCGTGTCCGATGCCTTCAACCTGGAATACGTACCGGTCGAAGACGTACTGAACTAAGAATTCCTGCTTGTTTCGACATATGGAAGGGGACCTATGTTCAATTACAACATACAGGAAGGGAGATAGCGTATGGAGTTCCTGAGTTCATTGGATGCAATCGTAGGGA
Organism: Desulfovibrio sp. 7SRBS1; assembly: GCF_049723905.1. Taxonomy (NCBI): domain Bacteria; kingdom Pseudomonadati; phylum Thermodesulfobacteriota; class Desulfovibrionia; order Desulfovibrionales; family Desulfovibrionaceae; genus Desulfovibrio; species Desulfovibrio sp. 7SRBS1. Next base: position 3,252,185 of record NZ_JBJKFD010000001.1, read on the forward strand.
AAATAGGTGCATTTGCGTGGGGTCCGCCCATGCTGATTCTGTTGGTCGGAACCGGCTGCTGGCTGACTTTCGCTTTGCGCGGTTTGCAGCTGAGAAAACTCGGACATGCACTGTATCTGGCGCTGATCAAGCGCAAAGAAGAAGGTGACGAACCTGGTGATATCACCCACTTCCAGGCGCTGATGACCGCGCTGTCCGCTACTGTGGGCACCGGCAACATTGCGGGCGTGGCCACGGCAATTGCCATGGGCGGCCCCGGCGCACTGTTCTGGATGTGGGTTACCGGCCTTGTAGGTATGGCTACCAAATATGCGGAAGCCGTGCTGGCCGTGAAATATCGCGTGATTGACGAACATGGTGAAATGAGCGGCGGCCCCATGTACTACCTGGCGAACGGCCTGAAGATGCCCTGGTTGGGTACCATCTTCGCCGTCTTCGCTTCGGTTGCCGCTTTCGGTATCGGCAACATGGTGCAGTCCAACTCCATGGCCGATGCTATTGAAGCAACCTATGCCGTGCCCCATTGGGTAACAGGCGTGGTTCTGATTGGATGTACCGCAGCCGTTGTTCTGGGCGGCATCAAGAAGATCGGCAAGGTAACCGGTACGCTGGTTCCCGTAATGATCATCTTCTACATGGGTGGTGCCATGTACATCATCCTTGCCAACATCAGCGGCGTGCCCGCTGCCTTCGCTCTGATTGTGGAACAGGCCTTCAACCCCACAGCGGCTGTCGGCGGTTTCGCCGGTGCTGGCGTCATGCTGGCTATCCGCATGGGTGTTGCACGCGGCGTGTTCTCCAACGAATCCGGCCTGGGCAGTGCTCCTATCGCAGCTGCCGCGGCGCAGACCAAGAGCCCCATCACGCAGGCCCTGGTGTCCATGACCCAGACCTTCATTGATACTCTGATTGTCTGCACCATGACCGGCCTGGTGCTGATCCTGACCGGCGTATGGTCCAGCGGTGCCAACGGTGCCGAGCTGACCACCATCGCGTTCTCGGCGGGCATGCCCGGCGGCGCGCACGTGGTGACCATCGGGTTGGTTCTTTTCGCCTACTCCACCATCCTCGGCTGGTGCTACTACGGTGAAAAGTCCATCGAGTACCTGTTCGGCGTAAAAGCCGTGCTGCCCTACCGTATAGCCTTCGTCATCTTTGTGGGCGTCGGCGCGGTAGCCAAGCTCAGCCTGGTCTGGAACATCTCGGACACGCTGAACGGCCTGATGGCAATCCCGAACCTCGTGGGTCTGCTCCTGCTGACTCCCGTGGTTGTGTCTGAAACCAGAAAGTACTTTGCAGACAAGAGCGATAATTCTGCACAGGATTCCGCTCTGAGCAAGGAAGAACAGTAGGCTCTTTTGGCAGGCATCCGGGACCGGGGAGTTTTTCCCTGACGGATGCCTGCCATTTTCGGTTCCCGGCATTCCCTGTTCTTCCCTGTCCCTTGAGGCGTCCTAACTTAGGTTGACGTTTTTTGAAGGTTTCACTCAGGCTGTGGGGCTAGCCCCACAGCCTGATTCGTGTACATCGTTTGGCGTTCTCATTCCCAGGCTGAGATGTGGCCGTTGTGAGTTGTATATCTCAACGGATTCCCTCACCAGAGTATTGAGTTCCGCAAAGTCGTTGCATTTGGCAAACATAAACTCTTGCTTCAGAATACCATTCATCCGTTCCGCCAGGGCATTTTGATAGCAGTCATAACCATCTGTCATGGACGGAACCATTCCGGATTGTTGGAGCTTTTTCTGGTAAACCGAAGAAGCGTATTGGAGCCCTCGATCTGAGTGGTGAATCGTATTCACCTTCCTTCGCTTATTTTTGACTGCCGCGTCCAGTGCTTTGGTTGTGCTTTCCGCTCCGAGATCCCGACTCACGTTGTATCCCATTATCTTCCGGCTGAATGCATCTGTAACCAGCGAAAGGTAACACGTTTGCTCGCGTGTCTTTACGTAGGTTATATCGCTTACGAACACCTGCTCAGGACATTTGGGCTGAACATCTTCCAACAGATTGGGATGTTTTTTTAGCCAATGTTTCGAGTTGGTTGTCTTTGTGTAGTTCTTTCTTCGCTTGATGAGCATGTGCTCTCGCCGCAGCAGCGAAAACAATCCATCACGTCCGAGCTTGATTCCCTTTGCAGAAAATGCGTCCTTTAACAGGTAGTACAGCTTTCTGGTTCCAAGGCGGGGCATCCTGGCCCGCACGTTCAGGACCATGTTTTTTGCCTCCTGAGACATGGCTTCTCGTGCATCATGGCGTTTTTCAGCCTGATACACGGACTGCCGACTAACCCCGAGCTGCCTGCAACAAGCAGACAAGCTTATTTGTCTTTCTTTCTGAAGACTTCGTGCAGCTCGGGGGTAAGTTTTTTTCTTATTGAAGTCCCAAGCTCGCGGTCGGAAATCTCAATCATTTTATTGAGAAGCATGGTCTTGATCTTTTCTTCCTCAAGCTCTTTCTCCAGCCGCTTGATCTTCTGGGCCGGTGTTTCTTTGGCTTTTGGGGCTTTGCGGGAATGTACCATGGGCCTGCTCCAATCAAGGGTGCCGTGTTTTCTGAGCCACTTCAGCACAGTGCTTCGCCCTTGAATACCATAAAGAGCCTGAGCCTGCTTGTACGTCATCTCGCCTTTTTCAACCTGGGCCACGACGGACAATTTAAAGGCCATCGTGTAGTCACGCTGAGTTCGCTTTACTCGCTGTTTTTCTTGAGCATCCATAAAATAGGTCCTTTGGGTGTCAACCTATTTCAGGACGGGACACCTAAAAAAATAAGATCGTCTCGCGTAGCGGGGCGATCTTTTTTTTAGGGCGATTGGGCTGTTTGAAAAAGGCTGGATAGCTGCGTTACTGCTGGCTGTAGGGCTGTTTGAAAAGGTTGATAGCTTCGTTGCTGCGCATTCCTTTTCATTCCAGCCCGCGAAGCTGGGGTGGGTGGAAAGAAAAAAAGCAAAAGAAAGAGACGCCTAATTGGGCAGGCAGATAACAAACGTGCGCGAACAAGCAACGAAGTTATCGTGCGTTTATCGCCAGCCCAATAATAAAGGTTTTTGAGGGTGGAGGGGGTGCGGGGGAGGAGGGAACTTTTGCAAAAGTTCCCTCCTCCCCCGCATGCTTTCATCCGCCTTAGGCGGAATTGCGTTCGTCGATGACGCGTTTGGTCTTGGCAAATGTACGCGGCAGGTCGCCGGGGTCCACGATGTTCACATGGGGGCGAACCAGCAGATGCTTTTGCATGTATTCGCTGACAGCCTGCCCCAGGTTCTGGTCCATGTCTGCGCTGACGCCCTTTTCGCGTTCCACGGAAACCAGCATATGGTCGCGGCCTTCCTTGCGGAACAGGCGGATCTGGTATTCGCTGGAAAGTTCCTTGAAGTCCTGGAGCGCTTCCGCGATCTGTCCGGGGTAGATATTGACCCCGCGCACGATGATCATGTCGTCGGAGCGGCCCAGAATCTTGTCGTGGCGCGGCATGGAGCAGCCGCATTCGCAGGTGCCGGGCAGCAGCCGGGTGAGGTCGCGGGTACGGTAGCGGATGAGTGGGCTGGCTTCCTTGCACAGGGTGGTGATGACCAGTTCGCCCACTTCGCCTGGAGCCACGGGCGTAAGGGTTTCCGGATCGAGAATTTCCACTATGTAGCGGTCGGCCCAGTAGTGAATGCCGTTGCGGGCGGCACATTCAATGCCCGCGCCCGGTCCGTACACCTCGGTCATGCCCGAGATGTCGTGGCTGGATTCCAGCCCCAGAATCTGCTCGAAGCGTTCGCGCATTTTGGGGGTATGGGCTTCAGCCCCGAAGATGACCCGTTTGAGCGCGATCTGGTCGGTAAGGCCTCGTTTTTCCACTTCCTCGGCCATAAGCAGGGCCATGGACGCGGTGGAACAAAGCACCGTGGGTTTGAGGTCGCAGAGCAGCTGCACTTGGATGTCCAGCAGCCCCGGCCCCACGGGAACGGCCATGGCACCGAAATGTTCACAGCCCAGCTGAAAGCCCGCGCCCGCCGTCCACAGGCCATAGCCCACGCAAATCTGCATGCGGTCGGAAACAGTGCAGCCGATCAGTTCGTAGCAGCGGGCAAACATGTTTTTCCACACGTCGATATCGCGCTGGGTATAGGTCAGCACTTTGCGCTTGCCTGTTGTGCCGGACGAGGCATGAACGCGCACGACCTTTTCCTGGGGCACGGAAAGCAGCGGAAAGGGGTAGCCGTCCTTGAGGTCGCTGGCCGTGGTAAAGGGCAGGGAGGTGATGTCTTTTACTCCCCGGATGGCGGCCGGATCGATGCCCGTCTCGTTAAGGCGCTGGCGGTAGAAAGGGCTGTTGGCGTAGGCGTGGGATACGGTCCAGCACAGACCTTCATCCTGGGTGGCGGCGAGGTCTTCGGGGGTGAGATTGGGTATGAATCTATAGGCCATGATAACTCCTTTGAATGAAGGCCGGATGATTTGTGCCTCCGGCTGCGTTGCAGCGAAATTTCGTTTCGCGGGCCGTATTACTTATACTGTCCTCGCTCGCGAAATTCCCTGCGCCTTGCCGGAAACACAACTTATCCGGCCTGGACCATCGACTGTGGCCTTAAAAAAATTTTTCTTAATCGGTTGAAGGTTTTTGAAGGAGGAGGGGGTGTGGGGGAGGAGGGAACTTTTGCAAAAGTTCCCTCCTCCCCCACATTTTCCTTATCTCTTTCCTACTTGAATCTGGCCATGAATTCGGTAGGCGTGCCGTCCGCCTGGATATGGCGGATCAGTGCGCTGCCGAAGACCACGGCGTCGATCAGGTCGCCGAAGGGGGTAACCTGTTTTTTGGAGCTGATGCCGAAGCCAAGGGCCAGGGGAACGTCAAAGGCGTCTCTGGCCTGGCGCAGTTTGTCCAGAATTTCTGGTGGCAGGTCGGCCTGGCCGCCGGTAATGCCCAGCACGGACACAAAATAGGCAAAACCGGACGCACCGTCGGCATACAGCTTCATCCTCTCGGGACTTGTATTTAGCCCGACCAGGGGGATGAGGTCCAGCGGATGATGGGCAAAGGCCTTTTTGAACATGTCCGCTTCCTCATAGGGAAGGTCGGGGATGATGAAGCCGTTCACTCCGGCTTCTGTGGCGTCGTCGGCCAGTTTGTCCAGGCCGTACTGCATGAACGGGTTCACGTAGCCCATGAGGACGATGCCCGCCTTGAACTGGCCTTTGCGTTCCTTGAGTCCATCAATAAGGTATTTGAGGGTGACGCCGCGCTGCAGACATTCCTGGGCCGCCTGCTCAATGACCGGGCCGTCGGCCACGGGGTCGGTAAAGGGGACGCCTATCTCGATCACGTCCGCACCGGCCGCATCCAGTTCGGCCACATCCTCCCAGAACTTGTCCAGGTCGGGGAAGCCGCAGGGGAGATAGGGAATAAGGGCCTTGCGCCCTTGGGCCAGAGCCGCTTCTATTTTCTGTTGCAATACGCTCATAGCCCTACGCCTCCACGTCGTTGAAAAGCAGCGGTTCCACAATGCCCATGTCCTTGTCGCCCCGGCCGGAAAGGTTCACCACCACCCGGCTGCCCGGTGCTATGGAGTCCTTGTTTGCCAGCACCCAGGCCACGGCGTGGCTGGATTCCAGGGCCGGAATGATGCCTTCGCGGCGGCAGAGAATCTGGAAGGCTTCCAGGGCCTGATGGTCGTATACCTGATGGTATTCGGCCCGGCCGCTTTCGTGGAGCCCGGCGTGTTCCGGTCCGGTGCCGGGGTAGTCCAGTCCTGCGGAAATGGAGTGCGAAGGTTCTATCTGGCCGTCCTCGGTCTGGAGCAGTTTGGTCAGCGAGCCGTGCAGCACGCCGTTGGTGCCTTTGCAGATGGAGGCAGAGCTGTAGCAGCCGGGTTCGCCCGTGCCGCCAGCTTCCACGCCCACAAGGCGCACGCTTGTTTCCGGCACGAACTCGTGGAAAATGCCCATGGCATTGGAGCCGCCGCCCACGCAGGCAACGATGATGTCGGGCAGGCCGCCCGCCTGTTCGGTCATCTGCTTGCGGACTTCGCGTCCGATAATGGACTGGAAGTCGCGCACCAGCTGGGGAAAGGGATGGGCGCTGACTACGGAGCCGACACAATAGTGGGTGTCCTGCTGCCGGGCGATCCAGGCGCGCAGGGCCGCGTTGGTGGCGTCTTTGAGGGTCTTGGTGCCGGTTTGCACGGCAGTGACCTTGGCACCCAAAAGCTGCATGCGCCGTACGTTGTGGGCCTGGCGTTCCGTGTCCACGGCTCCCATGAAGACTTCGCATTCCAGATCCAGCATGGCGGCTGCCGTGGCCGTGGCCACGCCGTGCTGGCCCGCGCCGGTCTCGGCAATGATGCGCGGCTTGCCCATGCGTTTTGTCAGCAGGGCCTGGCCCATGGTGTTGTTCACCTTGTGCGCGCCCGTGTGGTTGAGGTCTTCGCGTTTGAGCCACAGCTCGAAGCCGAGGTCCTTGGACAGGTTGGGGCACTTGTACAGGGCAGAAGGCCGTCCCACGTAGTCGCGGAGCAGCAGGCCGAGTTCTTCCTGGAACTGGCGGCTGGGTACAATGAGTTCCATGGCCTGCTCCAGCTCAAGGAGAGGCGGCATCAGCAGTTCCGGCACGAACTGCCCACCGTACATTTCGTAGTATCCTTTGCGCATGTTTTCTCCTGGGGTGGATTGGTGAAAAAGGCACGTTAGCGGCGTTGCTGCACATTTTCGCTTCGCGGGCCGTATTGGCATATACTGTCCTCGCTCGCGGAAATGTTTGCGCCTTGCTTCCATACCTTTTTGCCTAATCCTTATTGTTGTGTGGATTGGTGAAAAAGGCACGTTAGCGGCGTTACTGCACATTTTCGCTTCGCGGGCCGTATTGGCCTATACTGTCCACGCTCGCGAAAATGTTTGTGCCTTGCTTCCATACCTTTTTGCCCAATCCTTGCTCTTTATTGGGCTGAAGAAATCTCTTCAGTTTTTGGGTCTGCCTGTTGTCTTTAACCGCAGGTCCAGGAGGCCGTTGCCTCCTGGCGGGGGTGCGGGGCAGCGCCCCGCCTTAACGTACCCCTGCCAATTTTCTGAACACTTCGCCGATCTTGGCGTTGTCCTTTACGCCGGGCGCGGATTCCACACCCGAGTTGATATCGAGTCCGTTGGGTTTAACGGCCAGTGCCTGGTCCAGATTGTCCGGTCCCAGTCCACCAGCCAAAAGCCATGGCAGTGGGCTGTTCAGTCCCTTGAGGATGGTGGTGTCCATGGCCGCGCCGTGTCCTCCGCCGGATGCGCCGGAGTCGAACAGAAAGTAGCGCGCGCTGGTCTGGTAGCGGCGCAGGTCGGCTTCCAGCTCTGCGGTGGTTTCGTAGCGGTCGGGCCAGAAGACCTTGATAACACGGTTTGCGCCGATGGCGCGGCAGAAGTCCGGGTCCTGGTCGCCGTGCAGCTGGGCAAGGTTGAGCTTGCCGCGCTGCATGATGTCGTTGATCTCGTCCGCGGTCTGGCTGACGAAGACGCCCACCTTGGAGGCACCGCAGGTCCGCACGTTGGCGGGCAGGGCCGGGTCGGTATTGCGCGGGCTTTTGGGGTGAAAGATGAAGCCGAGCAGGTCCGCGCCGATGCCGGTACACACGGCCACGTCTTCCAGCCGGGTAAGGCCACAGATTTTTACGAGCAGTCGCATGAGGAGTCTCCCTGTCCTGCCCGGACCAGCCTGCCCAGAAACGCGGCGGGATCGTCGGCCGCCATGATGGCGGTTCCCACCAGTACGGCGTCGTAGCCTGCGGCGGCCATGGTCTGGACGTCCGCGGGGCAGTGGATGCCGCTGGCGCTGATCCACACTTCGCCGTCCCGTTTCTGGGGGGCCAGCTGCAGGGCGTTGTCGGTATCGGTCCGCAGGGTGTCGAGGTCGCGGCTGTTGACCTGGATGATGCGGGCTCCGGCCTGGCGGGCCCGTTCCAGGTCGTACTGGTTGAATATTTCCACCACGGAATCCAGGCCGCATTCGTCTGCCGTGCGGTGCATCTCGGCGAGTTCTGCCGCATCCTTGTACATGCGCACGATGAGCAGCACGGCCGAGGCGGGCGTGGCCATGGTGGCGCGTATCTGCACGGGGTCGAACAGGAAATCCTTGCGCAGCAGGGGCAGCCCGGAACAGGCGGCCTTGGTGAGAAAGTCGAGACTTCCCTTGAAGTAGACCTCCTCTGTCAGCACGGACATGGCCGCGGCCCCGTTTTGGGCGTAGAGGGCGGCGATTTCCTTGGGCGAGGCGTGCATGTTGATCTCCCCCCTGGAGGGGGAGGCCCGCTTGTACTCGGCTATGACGGCGCAGCCCGGGCGGGAGAGCGCATCAAAGAACGAGGGGCGGGGGTGGCCCTGGAATTGGGAGAGCGGGGCGGGCAGGCGACCTGCCTCTTCAAGCTGCAGCAGCGCCCGGATTTCCTCTTCCTTGGCCTTTCTGAATTTATCCAGCATGGTTCATCACCTGGAATTTCCGTCCCGCGTCGCCGGACATGAGGACTTCGCGGGCTTTCATGGTTGCTCCGTACATGTCCTGGTCGTCTTCCAGCACCATGAGGGCGATGGTCAGGTTGAGCAGCAGCATCTGCTGCATGACCACGGGGCCCTGTCCGTCCAGCAGCTCGGCCAGCACGTCCAGGGCTTCGGCCTTGTTGTTCACCCGCACGTTGTCGGGCGTGCCGCCGCCCAGCCCGATGGCCAGGGGATCGATGACCTGTTCCTCGATCTTTCCGTCGCGCACCCAGAGGATGGTGTTGGGACCAAAGGGGCAGAGTTCGTCGTAGCCGCCGTGGCCGTGCACCACTGCGGCGGTGACGTTGTTTTCCGCCAGGGTGGCGGCCATAAGGGGCATCATGGCCTTGTTGGCAACGCCCAGAATCTGGTGGGTGGGGCGGGCCGGATTCAGCAGCGGGCCCATCATGTTGAACAGGGTGCGGATGCCCAGGGCCTTGCGGACCGGAACCACGTATTTGAAGGCAGGGTGAAAGTTGGGGGCAAAGAGGAAGGCGAAGTTGGCATTTTCCAGGGCGGCGGGCACCTCTTCGGGCTGCAGGTCCAGGCGCATGCCCATGGCTTCCAGCACGTCCGCACTGCCGCAGGTGGAGGAGACGGAGCGGTTGCCGTGTTTGACCACCTTGTAGCCCATGGTTGCCAGCACCAGGGCCACGCCGGTGGAGCAGTTGAAGGAGCCCTTGTTGTCGCCGCCCGTACCGCAGGTGTCTATGCTTGGCCCTTCCAGCCCCTTGACGAGGCGGGCGTGGTGGAGGCAGGCGGCCACGCCCGCGCCCAGCTCTTCGGCGGTTTCGCCTTTGGCGCGCAGTCCCATGAGCAGTGCGGCGGCCTGGGCTTCGGTCAGTTCGCCGTTCATCAGGCGCCCGAATGCGTCGTCGGCCTGGGTACGTTCCAGGTCGCGCCCCTGGGCCAGAGTTTCAAGAATGTCTTTCATGTCTGTTCCCTTTTCAGCTCAGAGATTGCGGAAAGTTTGCCAGGAGTTTCGGTCCTGACGGGGACAGGATGGATTCGGGGTGGAACTGCACTCCGGCCCATGGCCTGTCCTTGTATCGAATACCCATGACCTCGTTGTCGTCTTCGGCGCGGGCCGTAATTTCCAGCTGGTCCGAATTTTCCGCCGGAACCACCAGGGAGTGGTAGCGGCAAACCTGCATGGAGTCTTCCAGCCCGGTGAAAAGCCCTTTGCCGTTGTGGCTGATGGTGGACGTTTTGCCGTGCATGATGCGCTCTGCCACCTTTACCGGCACTCCGGCGAAATGGCCCAGAATCTGATGGCCCAGGCAGACGCCCAGCACGGGCACGGTTTTGGGCAGCCGGGCCAGGAACTCCAGGCAGAGTCCGGCGTTTTCCGGGTTGCTGGGGCCGGGTGAAATGCAGACCATTTCCAGATCCGGGCTTGTTGCCAGGTCCAGAATTTCGGGCCGGTCGTTGCGGATCACGTGCGGATCCCTTCCCAATACCTGGAATGCCTGTACCAGGTTGAAGGTGAAGGAATCAAAATTGTCAATAAGTAAAAACATCGCCGTCTCCCTCGCCATAGACAACCGCACGGATGACTTTGGCCTTGTTGAGGCATTCCTGCCATTCGTTTTCCGGCACCGAGTCGAAGACGAGCCCGGCTCCTGCCTGCCAGCACACCTTGCCGTCGCGCACCCACATGCTGCGGATGGTGATGCCGGTGTCCAGGTCCACGCGGTCCTTGTCCAGGCCGAGCCAGCCGATGGCGCCGCCGTAGGGGCCACGCGGGATGTCTTCCATTTCGGCGATTATCTCCATGGCCCGCACTTTGGGAGCGCCGGAAAGCGTGCCCGCGGGGAAGGTGGAAGCCAGCACGTCCAGGGCGTCGAGGTCCTCCTTGAGGTCGGCTTCCACGTAGCTGGTCAGGTGCATGACATGGGAAAAGCGTTCCACCTGCATGAAGTTCTTTACTTCCACGGTGCCGGGCGCGGCAATGCGGCCCAAGTCGTTGCGGCCCAGGTCCACCAGCATGACGTGTTCGGCGCGTTCCTTGGGATCGGCCAGCATTTCCTGGGCAAAGGCATCGTCCTTTGCCGTGGTTTCGCCGCGCGGGCGGGTTCCGGCAATGGGCCGGGTTTCCACGCGGCCGTTGGTGCAGCGCACCAGCAGTTCGGGCGAGGAGCCGATGAGCTTCAGCCCGTTGAAGCGCATATAGAACATATAGGGGGAGGGATTGACCTGGCGCAGCCTGCGGTAGAGCACAAAGGGGTCGCCCTCGAACGGGGCCTCGAAGCGGTTGGAAAGCACGGTCTGGATGCATTCGCCCTGGCGGATGAGTTCCTTGCAGCGGCTTACATTGTCCATGTAGGCCTCGCGTCCGGGGAAGATTTCGGTTTCGCCCACTCTGGGGGCTTCGGGCTTGCGCTGCAGGTTGCGGGTATCTATTTCCGGGGCCTTGGAGTCGTTGATGCTGAGGTGGCAGCAGCGGTGGTGCAGGTGGTCGAAAAGGACCACGTTGGCGGGCAGCACCAGGCTGGCCTCTATTTCCTCGGGCGGAATGGCTGGAGTCTCGCCGCTGGTCAGTTTGGGCTCGAACAGTCCGGCCATGGCATAGCCGAAATAGCCGTACAGGGCGCGGGTGATGGCTGGCAGCTTGGCGGATTCGCTGAATTCTTCGGGAGGCACGATGGTCAGCCGGCGCATGGCCTGGCGGATGCCCTGGTCAAAGGGCTGGCCGTGCAACTGGTTTATGGAGGCCACCCGGCTGTCCGAGGCCAGAACTTCCAGCTTTCCTTCCCGGCAGGTCAGGGTGAGGATGAAGTCCCAGGCAATAAGGCTGTAGCGGCCCAGGCGGCCGTCCACTTCCGCGCTTTCCAGCAGGATGCCTGGATTGTCGCCGACCAGCCCGAGATAGAGGCTGATGGGGGTCTGGATGTCTGCGGGCATCCAACGGCCCGTCTGCCGTAGTGTGATGGGTTGCATTTTTTCTCCTGGCGGCCGGTGCCTTTGCTGTCGGCTGGCCCGGGGTTGACGTGAGGTAAAAAAAAAGACCGTGCCCCCTGGGGAGGACACGGTCTTGTATATTTGCCACAAAACTGCCGTTTAACTCAGGAACCTCCCCCATCTATAGCGTCACGCCACCACCAGCCAGCGCGCTGAACGAGCAGGTCGATATCGCCACCGGCGGCAATGTTGAGATGCGAACGGAACTGCCGAACGCAATCGAGACTATAGGGGTTGGTTTCAAACATGGCTTCAAACATTTGTGCGTCGTTGTTGAGCATTTTCCTGGCCGCTTCCAGACGCCGTCTGAATGATGGGGTGATGAAGCGGTCGATATTCGGTTGTTTTGCCGTTGCCGAAAGATACGAGACGGTTGTTACAAAATTAAGTCCCTGGATGTATCCAAGAGCTATATCGTGCTCTCTTGTCGTCGTCTCAAACGGTATAAAGCCTATGTGTTGCATAAAACGGATAACCGCGTCCAGACTTTTTTTGGCGCTTTCCATTTGGGCCGGGGACATGTCGCGTCCGTACTCGTTGCCGGGGCAGACGGCCACCCGGCGGTCTTCGGGGGCGGGCAGGTTGCCGCCAAAGAGCGGATGGGTTCCCACCACCGGGCCCTTGTAGGCGGCCAGCATGCGGCGGACCGGGTTGGCCTTTACCGAGCAGACGTCGGCCAGGATCTGCTTGCCGTCCAGGTGCGGCACCACCTGGCGCAGAACCTGGGGAAAGACGGACATGGGCACACAAAGGAGCACGAGGTCCCGGCCCGGAATAAAGTCTGCCAGGTCGTCGTCGGTCATGGATTTGTCCAGACCGGCGGCGTCGAGGCCCGCCTCGCGGCAGACCTCCATGAACAGCGACCCCATCTCTCCCTTGGAGCCGATGACGGCCACTGTGGAAATCCGTGAGGAACTCATAACTTGTTGCCCTTTCGTATCTTGTCCCACTCCTGCCAGAAGTGGGGAAATGATTTGGACACGCAGTCCGGATTGTCCAGACGGACCTTGATTCCGGCCAGCTCGAAAATGGAAAAGCACATGGCCATGCGGTGGTCGCCGTAGGTGGTGAATTCCAGTTCCCTGCCCGCGGGCAGTTTGACCGGGTCGATGGACAGGCCGTCGGGGAAGAGCTTGGTATCGCAGCCGGTTTTGGCGATCTGCGAGGCCAGTGCGGCCAAACGGTCGGATTCCTTGAGGCGCATGTGGGCCACGTTGCGGATGCGGGTTGGCGAGTTGCAGAAGGCGGCGGCCACGGCCACGGCCGGGACCAGATCGGGGCACGATCCCATGTCCACGTCCACGCCTTCGCGTTCGCCGGGAGCTATGCGCAGGGTTCCGCCGTCAAAATAGACCTGGGCCCCCATCTGCTTGAAGATATCCACGGCGGCCCGGTCGCCCTGTACCGAGTCGGGGCGCAGGCCGGTCAGCTCCACGGGATGGCCCAGGAAACCGGCGGCCAGAAAATACGAGGCGCTGCTCCAGTCGGCCTCCACGCTGTATTCGCGCGGGGTGTAGGCGGCCGGTTCCACGCGGAAACGGACCTGCCCGGGCTTGAAGCCCTTCAGGGAGCGCCAGTCGGTTTCTTCATATCCCGCATCCGTGCGCTCGAAAATGCGGACCTTGACGCCGAAGTCCTCCATGGCCTGCAGGGTCAGGGCCACGTAGGGCCAGGACACGGTCTTGCGTCCGCCCAGGCCTATGTCCATGGAGGTGCGGGCCAGAGGCGCGCCCAGGAGCAGGCCGGAAAGATACTGGCTGGATTCCTCCAGATTGACCTCGTCGTTGCCTCCGGCAAAGCCCCTGGCCTCGATGACCATGGGCGGGCAGCCGGGCTTGCCCTGCCATTGGATGCGTGCGCCCTGGCGTTCCAGAACTTCGGTCAGGGCACCGACGGGGCGTTCGTACATGCGGCCCTCGCCGGTGATGCGGAAAAATCCCCGTCCGGCCGCGGCTACGGCCGTGAACAGGCGGCAGCTGGTGCCGGACTCGCGCATGTGCAGGGTGACGGGCTCGTCTTCCCCGCCCCGCATTCCAGCGGGGTTGCCGGTAACCAGCAGGGCGTCGCCGTCGTCCTGCACGGAGATGCCTCCGGCTTCCAGGCAGGCGCGGGTGGCCTTGATGTCGTCGCTCTCCAGCAGGTTGGAAATGCGGGAGACGCCGTCGGCCATGGACGCGGCAATGAGCGAACGGTGCGACACGGACTTGGAAGGCGGCGCGGAAATGCAGATGGGATCGGCATAGGTTGCATCAGACATGGTTGTTCTCTCCGTTGCTCAGGCCTGGTGCCTGACGTCTATTTGCTGTCCTTGAGGGTAGCTGCCCAGAATGCGGAAGGTGAGGCAGGCTTCTTCCAACCTTCCTAAGGCCTTGCGCAGTGCTTCGCTGCGCAGGTCGCAATCCAGGTCGGCAAAAAAAATGTATTTCCACTTTTCGCTTTTTATGGGGCGGGATTCAAGCTTGGAAAGGTTGACCCCTTCCTCGGCGGCCACATTGAGCATATTGGCCAGAGATCCCGGCTTGTTGGCCGTGGTGAAAAGTATGGATGTCTTGACGTTGTCCGGATCGGCCACCGGTTCGGTGCCGATGATGAAAAACCGCGTCCAGTTGTCCGGCGAATCCTCGATGGGCGAAGCCAGCACCTTGAGCCCGCACATTTCGGCCAGCTTGATATGGCCGATGGCGGCGGCGTTTTTCTTTTTGACCACCATGCGGGCTGCGGCCGCCGTGCTCTCCGTGGGTGTTATGTCGGCCAGGGGCAGGTTGGCGCGCAGCCAGCCGCCGCATTGCTCCAGGGCCTGCGGATGGGAGTACACCTGGGTGATGTCGCCGAGCGAATCAGAGGTGGACAGCAGGCTGTGGCTGATGCGGGCCAGGATTTCAGACTGGATGTAGACCTCGTATTGCTGGAAACAATCCAGGCTTTGGCCCACGGTGCCCTGCAACGAATTTTCCAGAGGGATGACTCCGTAGTCGGCATTGCCCCCGGCGACCGAGGCGAAGACGCCCGGAATGGTGGGACGGGGGGTATAGTCGGCGCTGGAGCCGAGATATTCCTGGCCCGCAAAGTACGAAAAAGTACCTTCCGGTCCCAGATAGACCACTTTGAGGCGCTGCTGCATATCACGCGAGGAGGAAATGATCTCGCGGTAGATGGCCCGCAGATGGGCATCGGGCAGCGGCCCGGGGTTGAGTTCCGACAGCTTGTCCAGCAGGGCCTTTTCGCGGCCCGGCTTGAGAATCTTGCCGCCGGAGCGCGCCTTGATGCGGCCCACGCGACGGGAAACGCGGGCCCGGCGGTTGAGCAGGTCGACCAGTTCGTCGTCTATCACGTCAATCTCTTTGCGGACGCTGGCCAGCACTCTGGCTTCGTCCAGCGGTGCGTCCGGGTTGGGCGCACGCCACGGAATATCGTCATTTTTTTCGTTGTCGGACACGGTGTTGTTCTCCTCAACCTTCGCGAATATCTTCGTCCACGCGCATGCCGAAATGGCGGCCGGCGCTATCCATGCGGCACAATACTTCATCACCCGGCTGCAACGTTACCACGCTGGCTGGCTCTCCGCCAGGACGTACCAGGCGTATGGTTTCGGCATTCTGCAGGAAGACGGAACCCTGTCCGTTTTCGGTTTCAGCCTTTAGCAGCAACATGGGCCGGACTTCGGTCTTGAGCCTTCCGGTTACGGCCGTGCGGCAGTTGCCTTCCTTGTCCACTATGAGCACTTCGTCGCCCGGGGCCAGTTCTTCCAGGTAGCGGGTGGTGTCGCCGGGCATGAAAACATAGGAATGGACGGCTCCGGCATTGACCCGGAAGGGGCGGGAGGCCACATAGGGGTTTTCCTCGGTTTCGCCGTGCACCAGAAAGGTGAAGGCGCTGGAATTGCCCACCATCATGCCTTCGCCGGTTGCCAGCAGGGAGAGGGTGTCCACGCAGACGCGGTGTCCCAGTCCCACGGGGATGATTTCCGTGATGCGGGCAGGTACCAGGTCCATGCGGCCCTGGCCGAGTTTGGCACCGGCAATGATGGGTTTGGACTGCATGACGCCTTCCGGGGAAATGACCAGAAAATCTGCGCCCTTTTCCAGAATGCCCAGAGCCAGGCGGGCTTCTTCGGCGTCGTGCACTTCCATGCCCAGCTTGCCGTCCGTGCCCCTGGCAGCGGCCAGCAGGTTTTCCACGGGGATGATTTCCACGCCCCGGCGCAGGCAGACAGCCTGTCCCTTGGCCAGCAGATCGGCGGCGGTTTTTTCATCGTCCTTGCTGTTGATGGCGATGAAATGCATGTCCTTGAGGTCCATGGTTCCCACGCGCGAGAGGGAGGCGATTTCCCCCAGGTGGTCTGCCGTGGCGATTACCGCGTCCACGCCGGATTCCAGGGCCATGGTCACTTGTTCCTTTTCGTAGGGATCGGCCAAAAAGTAGATCGGTTTGGTAGCCACGTGTTACCCCTTGAGCCTTTCGAGGGCCTGGTCCAGCTCCCAGTCTTCGTGCACGATGCCGCGCAGGACCCGCACCAGCAGCTTGGGATCGTCGGCCTGGAAGACGTTGCGGCCGATGGAAAGTCCGCGTCCGCCAGCCAGGATGGAGTCGTGCACCATGCGCACCAGGTCTTCGGTGTTGTCCAGCTTTTCGCCCCCGGCAATGACCACGGGAACGCAGCAGCCTTCCACCACGCGGGCAAAGGATTCAATGTCTCCGGTGTAGGGCACCTTGACCACGTCCGCGCCCAGTTCCACGCCCACGCGGGCGCAATGGGCCACGACTTCCGGATCGTACTGGTTGATGCCCTTGCCCCGGGCGTAGATCATGGCCAAAACCGGAACGCCCCAGAAGGCGGCGTCGGTGCACACGCGGCCCATGTCGCGCAGCATGTCGATTTCCGCGTCGTCGCCCAGATTCACGTGCAGGGAAACAGCGTCCGCGCCCAGGCGGATGGCTTCCTCGACCGTGCCCACCAGGCACTTGGCATTGGGCCGTGGAGAAAGGGAGGTGCTGGCGGAAAGATGGCAGATGAGGCCGATGTCCTTGCCTGCGCCGCGGTGGCCGCAGCGGATGAGGCCCTTGTGCATGAGCACGGCGTTGGCACCGCCATCCACCACGCTGTTCACGGTCTCGCGCAGGTCCACCAGCCCGTAGATGGGGCCGACGGATACGCCGTGGTCCAGAGGGACCAGAATGGTTCTGCCGGTGATGCGGTTGAAGATGCGTTCCAACCGGATGCTTTTGCCGATGTGTGTGTTTGAATTGTCCATTTTGTTTCCCCGTCGTGTTTGTTCGCGGGGCCGGACAGGGACTTCGCCGCGGCTGGGTACAAAAAAAGGGCCGCTGGCGGAGTGCCTGCGGCCCTTTGAAGTGACTTTGTTCGTTCGTAACTCGACTACACGCCACCCTCAGGTCCACAGGCCTCACTAAAATACCAAAAGTAAAAAAAGTAAAAAAAGGAGTGGGTGTGGGTGGTGGATGCGTTCATAGAGTTCCTGCTACGAGATCTCGTCGGAAAGTGTCAAGAAATTTTTTGTTACGATTTGGCGGCGCCTCCGGAAGATTCATCCCTGAATAATCCATTTTATCCGTTCCCCTGCTGGGGCTGGCGGCCCATTGGGCAGGGCGGATTTTGGACCGAAAAAATAATGTCGGAGGGAGGCCGTTGGGGAGAATTTCTCGGCACCAGGGGGGAGATTTCACGAATCTTCCAGTTGCGGCTCTCCATTCCAACGGCGATTTGCATGGGAATCCGTGGAGGGACTGCACCTGGGCAGGAATGTGCGCCGTGCTTTTGCCCAATTTCAAAATTCCGGTTGATTGGGGGACGGTTGCGGGAGCATTTCCAAAGAAAAAAGCCGACAAAACCCGTTGGAAGGCTTTGTCGGCTTTTATTGTACGCTTGGAACCAGCTGATTAGGCGAGTGCCCGCTTGAGACCTTCCGCGGCCTTTTCAACCGTGGCCCGTGGGCAGCCCAGGTTGATACGTTCATAGCCTGCACTGGCCTTTCCGAACCAATGTCCGTGATCCAGGGCAAGACGGGCAATATCCTCAATGCGTTGGGCAAGTTCTTCATTACCCAGGCCCAAGCTGCGGCAGTCAAACATCATAAGATAGGTTGCTTCCGGGATGATCGGCTTGACACCTGGGATGTTTTCCCGAACAAAATCAGCAATGTATTTAACATTCCCTTCCACATGTTCAATGAGCCCGTCCAGCCAGTAGCCGCACTTTGCGTAAGCGACTTCCGTGGCCACCACACTGAAGGCGTTGTTTCGCTTCAGGAGTTGGTAGTCAAGAAAGTTCATGTATTTCTTATGGTCTTCCTTGTTGGGCAAGGCGACATAGGAAGCCTGCAAACCGGCCAGGTTGAAAGCCTTGGAGGGGGAAAAACCCGTGATGGTGATCTGTTCCACATCCTGCCCCAAGGAGGCGATGGGAATGTGTTTATGGCCTGTATGAATGAAATCACGCCAGATTTCGTCGGTAAAGATTCTGACGTTGTGACGCAGGCAGATGTCGGCCATCTTTGACAGTTCGTCTTGCGTCCAGACACGCATGGCAGGATTGTGCGGCGAACAAAGGAGAAAAGCGGTTGCCTTGGGGGAACTGCATTTCTTTTCAAAGTCCTCAAAATCCATCACAAATTTTTCATTTGCTTCATCCCATTGCAAAGGGGATTCACAAACCTCCCGGCCTGCTCCGTTGATGATGGAGTAGAAGGGATAATAGACGGGAGACTGGATAATGACCTGATCTCCTGGCTGGGTAAAGAGCTGGATGCAGTAGGACATGGAAGGCACAACCCCGGAACAATGGGCCATGCTTTCATAATCCATCTTGTACCCGAATTTTTTTTCGGTCCAGTCGATGGCCGACTGGAAATATGATTTCGGGCGGTACACATACCCATAAATGGCCTGGGAAGCTTTTTCCTGCAATGCTTCGACAATTTCCGGAGCGCACTTGATATCCATGTCGGCTACCCACATGGGCAACAAGTCGTCTCTGGAGTATAGGCGGTCCATTTCGGACCACTTGGTCGAATGATTATTTCTCCGGTCCGTTTCAATATTATAATCTATGTGCATTTCTAGCTCCTTTGATTACTCGGAAAAGGCAGGCTGACCCTGACCATCTTCAGGTTTTTCTTTGGCTATGAAGAATCCTGTGTATCCCCATATTACTGCGAAGATGCAACTGGTGTAGCAAAGAATGGCCCAGGGGAAAAAGTCCATGACGGCAACGCCAAGTGTGGCTGCCATATACGCGCCCGATGATGACCAGGGAATAATGGGAACAACGACTGTGCCGGAATCCTCCAGTGTCCGTGACAGGTTTTTAGCTGCCAAGCCCATCTTACCGTAGCTTTTTTTGAAAATCTCTCCAGGAATAAGAATGGTGAGGTGCACGCTGCCGGTGACAAGTGCCATGGTGATGCAGGACAGGCAGGTGGATAATATCAAGCCACCCGTTGATTTCACACGGGAAAGGATGAACCCAAGAATGACATCCAGTGCGCCCATTTTGCTGACGATGCCGGCAAAGCCCATTGCGCAGAGAATCAACAAAATGGTGCTCATCATGCTTCGCATGCCACCACGGTTGATCAGGCGTGTGACTTCCCAGATGACATTGTCGGCATTGAATCCCGGCGTATGGACCATATTGACGTTAAATCCGCTTAGGAAGGCGTCCAATCCGCTTTTCAGATCAAATCCCTGATACAGCCATCCTAAAAGGATGGCGATGGCGCAGGAAATGATCATAACCGGGGTTGTAGGGTATTTTTTGAAAGAACCGTACAATACGATGGCCAAAGGCAAAAGCAGAACAGCATTCCAGCTGAAGATGCCATCCATAGTGCTGAGCATGCTGATGACTGTCTGAGGCGTTGCGGCGTCTCCACTGGAGTTCATCCCGACAATGAAATACACGATAAAGGAAACAATACCGGCCGGTACGGTTGTGTAAAGCATGTGGCGGATGTGTTCGTATAAATCGGAGCCCGCCACCATGGAAGAAAGATTTGTCGTATCGGAAAGAGGCGAAAGCTTATCCCCCAGGTATGATCCAGCCACAATGGCTCCGGCAGTGGCCGGAAGGGATGCACCCAAGCCCATTGCGACGCCGATCATGGCCACACCGACAGTTCCGATTGACCCCCAGGACGTTCCGGTAACCAAAGAGACAACAATGGTTACAATAAAGGCCGCCAAGATGATGTATTGGCATGAAATGCTCTTCAAACCAAAGTAAATCATCATTGGAATAGTTCCGGAGTATATCCAGGTGCCGATCAAACCACCTACTATGATCAAAATGATCAAGGCTGGCATGGCAACATTGATTTTTTCAATGATGCCATTTTGCATGTCCGACCAGGTAAGTCCTGTCCTGCGGGCCATAAACGCAGCGTATATGGTTGCGATTACCAGCAATGGATCCGGTTTGTAATGGAGCATGCCATACCCCACAGCCAGAAGGACCATGAGAACCACTAAAGGTGAAATGGCTTCAAAATGAGTTGGGGGGCGTTTCATGATCTTTTCTTTTTCGGTTTTCGATCCGGCACTCATCACGAATCTCCTCAGTAATTAGTTGTTGCCTACTCACAGGTCACGGCTTGCAGGCCGAGGCCGCTTCTCCCCATCACAATGGTTTGGGGAGAAACGGCAATGTGTCTTGTGTCACGCTCAACCAGGTAGTGCAGAAGTGTTTCTAGATGATACAAGTTGCTTCGATTTCGATTTCACCGCCCAAAGGCAGTTCAGCCACCTGGACTAAAGAGCGGGCTGGCTTGTGATCACCGAAAAAGTCCGAATACACGGCGTTGATTGCAGGAAAGTTTTTCATATTGGTCACAAAGACGGTGATCTTTGCGATGTCTTCCAGGCTGCCTCCGCCTGCCTCAACAACGGACAGGACGTTTTTTAGGGATTGCAGGGTGGCCTTTTGAATATCTCCCTGGACCAACACGCCTGTTTCCGGGTCTATGGGCAGTTGTCCGGATGTGAAAATGACATTTTTTTCTATGGTTCCCTGGCTATAGGGGCCAACAGCCTTGGGCGCGGTTTCGGTACTCACAAACTGCATGATTCCTCTCAATTTTGATTAAAAATTATTATCTCTTCGTGAGATAATTTTTTATACGTTTAGATAAATTATTGTCAAAGGGTTTTTTTGTCTTTTTTTCTAAAAACTAACAGCCTGAAATAGAAGACATATTCCGGAGGGAGGTGCAAAAAAAATATCGGATCCCGCTCATTGGCAGCCAGCTCCAACGCGAGTTCCCATAGCTTGATCCTTTATTTCAGCTACGCTATCATCAAAAATTGAGCATTTTGCTTAAACAACAGATCAAAAACGTGTTGCACTCAGACACATAAAGAAATGGCGCATAAGTATGATCATACATATAGACCATGATGTATTGATGGATTTTTTGAATCAGGTCCTGGGAAAAAATTACGAGATTGTTTTCCATGATATATCAGATGGTTCTATTGAGAATTCCGTAGTCGCTATCCGAAATGGTCATGTTACGGGCCGTGTTCTTGGCTCATCAGCTACGGGAAAAGCGCTGTCCATATTGAAAAAGCATAGCGGGAACACCAAAAATCCATACGAAGTGAATTATGTCGGGATTGCCCAGAATGGGAAAAAGCTGCGAAGCTCCACTTTGCTGCTTCACGATCCGGAAACAGAAAAGCCAAGTGCCATGCTTTGTATGAACATTGATGAAACCCCCATCTATCAAATCAAAAAGATTTTGGATGGCTTCCTTGTGAACGGGCATTCTGCTCAGGATGAAGAATCATTCAATTGTGACATACAGAGCTATGGGGAAAACCGGATGGAGGAAATCCTTCTGGAATACCCTGGCATAATACGCCACATGAGCAGCGAGGAAAAACTCAGGATTATCCAGAAAATGGACAAGGCCGGGATATTCTTGATCAAGGGGTTTGTTGCCAAGGTGGCGGATAAACTGGAAATTTCAGAGCCTACGCTCTATCGGTACCTCAAACAGATCGAGAAAGGGCACTGTGGATAAGTTCGGTTGAGACAGCTTTGGGAAAAGTTCGTTTGCAGTGTAGCCCGCCCGCATAATCCACCCCGCAAAACAGAGAGATTTTCGGCAAACGCCCCAGAAGGGGCCGCGCCATGTACGGAAATCCCGATTCAGTGAAAGCCTCATCTTTCAGATACTGCAAGAAGCTGGCAGGTTTCCCTTGCAGCCACGGCCCATGCTCCCCCATTCGGTGCCAGCTCCGGCAGGCTCAGCTTTCTTCATTCCTTTCTTTTTTTCCGCATTCAAGGGCACGGCGTTCTCCTGGCCGAGGTTCCGGTGGTGTTTTGCGACTCCAACCGTACCAGCCAAAAGCGGGCAGACCACGTTCCTTGTATGGTCTGCTGTCAGAAGGACTGGTCTTGGAATCAGGATGCGAAATAGGCCAGACAGGCTCCGGCAATGATGAGCCCGACGCCCAGAACGCGGGGCGGGGCAAAGCGTTCGCGCAGAACCATCCAGCCCAGGCCTGCGCCCACCACCAGGCTGGTCTGGCGCAGTACGCCCACATAGCTGACCTTGCCCAGGGACAGGGCAAAGAGGATGAGCACGAAGGAGAGGGTGTTCAGAACCGAGACCGCAATGATGCGCCATTTGTTGGCCTGCCACTCGGCCCGGACCACGGCGGGGTCCAGCTTTTTCAGCAGGGGCAGAAAGTAGAGGTTGGAGGCCAGCGTGTAGCAGTACATGTATATGAAGGGGTGCAGGTGCCCAATGGCCTCCTTGCCCCACAGGGTGTAGAGCGCCACGAAAAAGGCCGCCAGCAGCGCCAGAAAAAGGCCCCAGCCGGGTATGGAGGCTCCGGATGCATTGCTGCAAGTGTGCCCCTTTCTGGAGCGGGGAATGTGGAAGCTGTCCAGGGGGATGACGAACACGCCGAGCGTGGCAGCGATAACCGAAAGCCAGCCCACCATGTCGATGCGCTCACCGAAAAAGAGCAGAGCCAGAAATGGGAGGAATATCGTGCTGGAGCGCGACACCGGGTAGGCAATGGTCAGGTCCAGCAGCTTGTAGCTCCGGGCCAGGCAGACGTAGTTGGCAATGGAGAGGAACGCGCCCACGGCCACGTACCAGAGATTGCCGGGGGCCATGCCCCATACATACAGGGCAACGGCAAACGGCACGGCGTAGATGATCGGTTCAAGGGCTTTGCTCAGGCCAAGAAAGGCGTTTTTATCGTGGGCCTGCTTGAACAGAAAATTCCAGTAGCCGTGCGCGATTGCGGAGAGAATGACCAGAAAAAAAGGAAGGCCTTGCATAGCGTGGGCACCTGTTGCGTGAAAAGAATAAGACTATCCCCGTCCCGTCTTTCCCATTCGCGGCGAACCAGACTGGCAAAGCGGGTTCATTCCCGGAACGGAAACGCAGGCGGAACCGAAACGCAGCAGGCCGGAAGTCCGGACGTTTGCTTGGCCTAGTCGCCCATGCCCAGTGCGGCCAGAAGTTTTTCCGGCGGACGGCGTTCGGGCACGGTCACTTTTTCGATTGTCCCGTCGAGCCACTCCTTGGAAACGTACAGGGCGCAGAAGCAGGCCCCGAATTCTTGCACATCGGCGTCGCGGTATTCGCAGGGACAGAGAATGTCCCGGTCCTGTTCGTAGTCTCCCGAGGCCAACCGGCAGGGGCAGGCCATGTAGCCGTACCGCTCCTTGTTGGTCAGCAGGCTTTCCAGGAGCGGCATGGTGTAGGACATGTCGGGATTAAAATGAAATCCCTTTTTTTCCTGAAAGTCCTTGAGCTTTTCGTACAGGGTTTGGGCGTCCATTGCTATTTGTCCAGAGCGTTGCGGATTTTCTGTTCATCAAAGCCGACGACCACTTCGTCATTTTCAAAGACGATGGTGGGAAAGGAAAGACCGGGGTTGTGGCGCTTGAGTTCCTCGATGCAGTTCTGGCGTTCCTCGCCGGTGAGCTGGTCCACGTAGGTGCAGTCGAAGTCGGCGTTGCATTCTTCCAGAAGTTGGCGCGCTTTTTTGCAGTGGATGCAGGTGGAGAGACCGAAGAATTTGATGCTCATGAATTTGCTCCGTGTGGCGGTGCGGGTGCAGCCCCGTAGAGACCGCCGGCTGCTTTTGGCTTTGCCGTGATGGCCGCCGGACATATGGGGAATGTCCGGCGGCCGGGATAGCTATATGCTGGCCGCAACCTTGCGGATAAGCCGCAGAAGCTGCCAGGTGAAGCTGGATTCATTATCGTACCAGATGATCATTTTTACCTGGGTTCCATTCTTCACGGAAGTACACAGTCCGTCAACCACACCTCCGTGGGTGTCGCCGATGTAGTCGGTCGAAACCAGCGGAATCTCGGTGTAACCCATGTTCTCGTTGGCTGCGTTCTTCATGGCCGCGTTGATTTCCTCTACCGTGGTCTCGCGGCCCAGTTCGGCCACCAGATCTATGAGGGAACCATCGGCCGTGGGCACGCGTACGGAAATACCGTCCAGCTTGCCTTCCAGTTCCGGCAGTACCAGCCCCACGGCCCTGGCTGCGCCCGTGGTGGTGGGCAGCATGTTCAGGGCGCAGGCCCTGCCCCGGCGGATGTCCTTGTGCGACCCGTCCAGCACGCGCTGGCTCATGGTGTAGGAGTGGATGGTGGTCATGGTGCCGTATTTGAGGCCGAAGGTCTCGTTGAGCACCTTGGCCACAGGAGCCAGGCAGTTGGTGGTACAGGATGCATTGGAGATGATCTTGTGGCTGGCGGGGTCGTACTTGTCGTGGTTGACACCCATAACCACCGTCAGGTCCGGATCTTTGGCCGGAGCCGAGATAATGACTTTTTTTGCTCCGCAGGCCAGATGCTTTTCACAGGATTGACGGTCGTTGAATTTGCCTGTGGATTCGATAACCAGATCGCATCCCTGCTTGCCCCAGTCCCATTCGTCGGGCGCATTGCGCGTAACCTGGACATGGTTGCCGTTGATGATGATTCCGTCATCATCGTGACCTACTTCACCCGGGTAGGTCCCGTGCACGGAATCGTATTTCAACAGGTAGGCAAGGTCGGCGTTGGATGCCCGGGCGTTGATGGTCGCCAGCTCCAATTCGCCTGCCTCTCCAATGATGCGGGCCAGATAGCGGCCAATGCGCCCCCAGCCGTTGAGACCTAGTCTGACAGTCATGATTTCCCCCGATTGTTTGGAAATACAGAATGTTAGAGTAAATAAGAGAGTCGGTCATCCCATTGGCAAGGCAAAAAGACCACGAGCAGAAGCAAGTTGTCCGCCATGCCGAGGGATGCCGTATCGCCAGTACAGCAAAGGTGGTTGGGCGCACTCCGGTCAGAAAGTGATCCTCTTTTTAAGGGATATTTACGCCCGCCCAAGCTGATAATAGCAAATTTGATGGATGTGAAGCAATGCCGGACAATATGCGGAAGGAAATAAAAAAAAAGCAGGTCGTATTTTCTGGCGCCCCATGCTGCAAAATCTTGAAAAGCGTTGCGGTGTATGCCTTGCCGGGCGGGGGGCTGAAAGTGGGCGGGCCATGGATGTGGAGTTAGAAAAATGAGTTTTGGGGTCGGCAGTTCAAAAATGCTTGGGGGCTCAGGCAGCTGAAAAATGCCCGATAGCTTCGTTGCTGCGAAAAATTCAGATCCCTCGTGTACATAAGAGTACACGTCGTGACTGAATTTTCCTGGCGTCTTGCTCTCGAACCTTTTTGAACTGCCTGCGGAATTGGGTTGGTGGGGGAAAAGAAAGAAAAATCAAAGAATTGTGAACGTTTGTACGGCAGAGCGCAAAAGGTGCGAAGACAAGGCATGAGGGTGACTCAAGGCCGACGCATATTTCCTGATGCGCTGGATTTGGGCCCGCTTAAATAACGAAGTCAGCGGGGATTGGGTGATCTGTCAGGTCGGCTTCTGTTATCTTTTCAGAATGCCGAAAGATTGGGGCCGGCAGGGTGGTGCAAATGGTGCGAAGACGAGGCGTGAGGGGAACTCAAGGCCGACGCGTATTTCCTGATACGCGAGGATTTGAGTTCTTCGAAGCAACGACGTCAGCGTGCCTTTTGCACCACCCTGAGGGGTTAGGCGGCGTTGGAACTGCCCAATACGTTCTTAATCTTGTGCTGTACCATGTCTTTCACCGCGGTGCGGGCCGCACCCAGGTAGGAGCGAGGATCGAACGCTGCCGGATTTTCCTGCAGATACTTGCGGACCACGGCGGTCATTGCCAGGCGGATGTCGGTATCGATGTTGATCTTGCACACGCCAAACGTGGCGGCCTTGCGCAGCAGCTCTTCGGGAACGCCCTGGGCGCTGCCGATGTCTCCGCCGTATTCGTTGCACATGTGCACGAATTCCTGGAGCACGCTGGACGCGCCGTGCAGCACCAGGGGGTACTGGGGCAGCATGTTGGAGATTTTTTCCAGGCGGTCGAAGTCTAGCCGTGCCTCGCCCGTAAACTTGTATGCGCCGTGGCTGGTGCCGATGGCGATAGCCAGGGAGTCGCAGCCCGTGCGTTCCACGAATTCGACTGCCTGGTCGGGATTTGTATAGATGTGGTCATCGGCACTGACGTCTTCTTCAACTCCGGCCAGAACGCCCAGTTCGGCCTCCACCCACACGCCGTGCTCGTGGGCATAGTCCACCACTTCCTTGGTTACGCGGATGTTGTCCTCAAAGGAATGGCTGGAGCCGTCGATCATCACCGAGGTGAAACCGCCGTCGATGACTTCCTTGCAGATGGTGAAATCCTTGCCATGGTCCAGGTGCAGGACAACGGGCAGGTCGCTGCTTTCCGTGGCGGCTTCCATGAGCTTCACGATATAGTTCTGCCCGGCGTACTTGCGCGCTCCGGCAGAGACCTGGAGGATGAGGGGAGAGCGTTCCTCCTGCCCGGCTTCCATGATGCCTTGGATGATTTCCATATTATTCACATTGAAAGCGCCGATGGCGAATTTGCCGGCATACGCTTTGGCAAACATTTCTTTTGGAGAAACGAGTGGCATTATGAACTCCCTTGTCGGTAATTTTCTATTTGGGAAATACGGGCCGAAGCCGCAGGTTAATACCGAAAATATATACCCAGCCGGGGGCTTTTCTGTCAACGCGGGCTGGATGTTTCAATGCGTTTGCTTGTGCGTGTTTCCGTATGAAAAAATGGGTTGGGAAACATGTCCGTTAGGGGGCGGTTCGCCGAATATTGTTGTGCGGCAGGCCTTGCGGAGGCTTGACAGACCGCAATATGGCGTGCCAATAAACGCGTTATGCAAAACGTGAACACCCTTCTTTCCACCGGTTGGTTTTGGTGGCGGTCCTGGAGCAACAGGCCGCGGGGTGTTTTTGTGGCATAAGTATTCCTCCCTGGTGGAGAACTATACAGACCAACATAACCGCGGCAGCGAAAGCTGGCGCGGTTTTCTTTTTGTCCGCGCCGGAGGTCGCTGCGCACAAGGAGACGCGCAATGACAACCCTTCCCGATTCCAAAGGTTTTTTCGGCGAGTACGGCGGACAATATCTGCCCCCTGAAATCCTGCCCATTGTCAACGAACTGGCCGACGTCTTTGCCAAATACAAGGACGATCCCGAGTTCAACCGAGAATTTTCCTATTATCTGAAGCAATATTCCGGGCGTCCCACTCCGCTGTACCTGTGCGAAAACCTTACCGCACGGCTGGGCGGCGCAAAAATCTATCTCAAACGCGAAGACCTCAATCACTTGGGCGCGCACAAGGTGAACAACACCATCGGCCAGATCCTGCTGGCCAAGCGCATGGGCAAGAAAAAGGTCATAGCCGAAACCGGTGCAGGCCAGCACGGCGTTGCCACGGCAGCGACCTGTGCGCTCATGGGCATGGATTGCGTGGTCTACATGGGCGCGGAGGACGTGCGGCGGCAGCAGCTCAACGTCTTTCGTATGGAAATGATGGGCGCCAAGGTGGTTCCGGCTACCAGCGGCCAGTGCACGCTCAAGGAAGCCGTGGACGAGGCGCTGGGCGCCTGGGTGGCCGATGCCGAGAACACGTTTTATCTGCTGGGGTCGGCCGTTGGCCCGCACCCGTATCCCATGATGGTGCGCCACTTTCAGTCGGTGATCGGCACGGAATCCCGCGAGCAGATTCTGGAGCTGGAAAGCAGGCTGCCCGATTATGTCATGGCCTGCGTGGGCGGAGGTTCCAATGCCATCGGCATGTTTTCCGGTTTTGTGGACGATGCCGAGGTAAAACTGCAGGGCGTGGAACCGTCGGGCCGCGGACTGGCCGTGGGCGATCACGCGGCCTCTTTGAGCCTGGGCAAGCCCGGCGTGATGCACGGTTTCAACTCCTACATGCTGCAGGACGACAAGGGCGAACCCGCGCCCGTGTACTCCATTTCCGCAGGGCTGGATTATCCCAGCGTGGGGCCGGAACACAGCCTGCTCAAGGACCTGGGCCGGGCCGAATACGTCATGGCCAGCGATAAGGACGCACTGGCCGCTTTCTTCATGCTGTCCGAATGCGAGGGCATCATTCCCGCGCTGGAATCCGCGCACGCACTGGCCCAGGCCATCCGCCTGGCTCCGAAGCTGGACAAGGACAAGATCATCCTGGTCAACCTGTCCGGCCGCGGTGATAAGGACGTGGCGCAGGTGCAGGAAATGCTCAGCAAGGGTGTTATCGACCGCACCAAACTGACCATAGAATAGGTATTTGTTATTGCGCGCGCGGGGCGGGGGATGCGGACGTTGTGTCTTTTTCTCCCGTCCCGCAATGCGGAAAGACAAGCTCCGGCTGCACCGGCAAAACAGGGCAGCCGTTACTGCCGTAACATTTGCCTACATCGCGTCCTGCGCGTCGTAGACGTTGCAGATGCAGCACAAAAAGGTTCCGGATTCGGTTGTGCTGGCATTGCGCATGCCGTGCGGTTCGTCGGCTCCGGTGTAGACCCAGTCGCCCGGTTTGCAGAGGCGCGATTCCAGAATTTCCCCGGTTTCCGGGTCTGCGCCAAAGCATTCGAACTCGCCCGACTCGATGTACATGGTCTGCTGGTAGAAGTGGCTGTGTACAGGAATTTCACCGCCCGGCTCCACGGTAAAGTGGCGCAGGCCGTATTCCGGCTGGCCGTTGGCGTCCTGTCCCACCTTGGACAGCCAGCGGATGGTCACGCCCTTCACGTCGAAATTCTTCTGGTTGAACGTGGCCGTTTTAACCGGCACGCCTTCCACTTCGCTGGTATGTTTGGCGATCATGTATTCCTCCGGTTCTGTAACATATTGAAATTTCAGCCTGCCGTCCGCTTCCCGGCTTCCACGGCACGAACAAGCCGGGCTGCGGCCTCGCGCGGCGACGGGGCCGAGCATATGGCCGAAACCACGGCCACGCCGTCCACCCCGGAGGTCGCGATTTCCTGGGCGTTTTCCTGATTTATTCCGGCAATGGCCACCAGGGGAATGCGCGATTGGGCCACGGCGCGGCGCAGGCCGTCCGGTCCCCAGGGCGAGCCTTTCACATCCTTTTTGGTATTGGTGGGGTAGGCCGGGCCAATGCCCAGATAGTCCACGGGCATGGACTGGGCAGCGGCCAGCTCTTCCGGCGTTTCCACGGAAAGGCCGAGAATCCGGTCCGGGCCGATGAGACGGCGGGCGTCTTCCGCCGGCATGTCGCTCTGGCCCACGTGCACGCCTTGCGCTCCGGCGGCCAGGGCCACGTCCAGGCGGTCGTTGATCAGCAGGGGCACGCCAAGCGGTTCCAGACGGGAGACAAGGGCGCGGGCAAGCGCGACAAACTCACCGGTGGCGGCGTGTTTTTCCCGCAGCTGCACCATGGTGCAGCCGCCCTTCACGGCCTCGGCCACCACGTCCTCCAGGCTGCGGCCCAGGCACAGGTCGCGGTCGGTCACCAGATATACGGAAAGATCAAACGTGTTCATGCAAGTTCCACCTTCAGCCGCTGGGCAACGTCTTTTTCTTCCATCAGATACAATGCGTTGTACAGGTGCAGCTGCAGACTGCCCGGTCCGGGCGAGGCCTCGGCAGCCATTTCCCCGGCAATGTCCATGACCGCGGCGGTATCAACCGCAGCCAGGAACGGGTCGGGCTGGACCGCGGCCATGGCTCCGGCCAGCGCGGTGCAGGTGCAGCCAAGGCCGGTGACTCTGGGCATCATGTCCGAGCCGCCTGCCAGCCGGGCTTCCCTGTTTCCGTAGACCACAAGATCCACCTCGCCGCTGACCACCACGGCACAGCCGTGTTTGCGGCTGAGCACGCGGGCGGCTTCTCCGGCCTCTTCCACGCTATTGAGCGAGTCCACGCCCTTGGGGCGGCCCTGTTCTCCGGCCACGGCCATAATCTCCGACGCATTTCCCCGGAGTATGGCGGGCCGGTATTTTTCCAGAAATTCGCGGGCCAGACCGGTGCGCAGGTCGTTGACCCCGGCGGCGACAGGGTCCAATGCAATGGGCTTGTTCTGTTTGACGGCAATGTCCATGGCCACCCGCATGCCTTCCACATATTCCGGGGCAAGGGTGCCAAGGTTGATGACCAGGGCCTGGGCCAGGTCCATGAGGCCGGGCAGGTCTTCGGCCACGTGGTTCATGGCCGGGGATGCGCCAAGGGCCAGCAGGGCGTTGGCCGTGTTGTTGGTGACCACGTAGTTGGTGACGTTCACCACCATGGGGCCCTGCTTGCGGACCGCGTCGATATCGTTCCAGACTGTCCGTATCATTTCGGGGGAAGCACTCATGTCACTCATTCCACTCATTCCAAAATGTCTCCGACGCTTTTGACCTTTTGGACCATGCGGCCTCCGTCACTTTTCTTGGAATCCACGGCCATGGTCATGTAAACCCGGTCGCAGTCCTTACGCAGCTCGTCGTGGCAGCGGCGGACGACATCCATCACTTCGTCGAATTCGCCTTCCATGACCGTCCCCATGGCTCCCAGCTCGTAGGGAAGCCCGGAATCCTTGATGATGCGCAGGGCGCGGGCCACATAGGGGGCAAGCGATTCCTTGTCTTGGGGGTCCAGGGGAAAAATAGTGAATGTTACAACGCAACTCATGAAAATTCCTCCATATGGAATTGAATGTGCAAAACGGATTGTGCGTCCGCAGAGAATGGCCGGTCAAGGCTGAAATACCCCATGGAGTAAAACAGCCTGTGGCGGCGCAGTCGGTGCGGGGATGTGTCTTTGCCTCGGGTATCAGCCTGCTTCGGCTTGCAGCGCCAGCAGCCGCATGCCGTAGGCCACCTGCCCCAGGCTGATGCAGCCGTCGTTGGGCGGCAGCTCGGTGTGTGTCAGCGCGGTCAGCCCGCGCTGCTTAAGCGCGGCCGGAAGTTCCAGGCTCAGGGTCTTGTTTTGCATGACCCCGCCGGAAAGCCCAACCACTTTGGTGCCGGTCTGCTCGGCCATAGAGGCGGCCAGCTCGGCCAGACCAAAGACCAGCCCGGCGTGAAATTTTCGGCTGATGACGCCGGGAGCCACACCGTCCATGTGGTCGCGGGCGGCCTGGGCAAACAGGTGCAGGGTGTCGAACAGGACAGGCGCTCCGTCACTGGAAGTAAAGGTGCACTCGTACCGGCCCTGTGCATTCATGTCCTGGGCGGCTTCCAGACGGATGGCGGCCTGCCCTTCGTAGCTCACCTCCAGGCAGATGCCCAGCAGGGCGGCCACGGCATCGAACAGCCGACCGCAGCTTGAGGAGAGCGGGCAGTTGACCCCGCGTTCCAGCATCTGTTCCACCATGTTGGCGGCCTGGGTCTGTGCAGGGAGCCAGGGTGTTTTGTCCGGCGGGAGTTCCATGCCGCAGGCGCGCAGCATGGCCTGGGCAATGCGCCAGGGATTGCGTATGGCAGCCTCGCCTCCAGGCAGGGGCACGGGGGTAAAATGGGCCAGCCGCCGGTGCTCCAGGGTGCGGGTGTCCACATACAAACACTCGCCGCCCCACAGGGTTGCGTCTTCGCCATAGCCCGTGCCGTCCAGAGCAAGGCCGATGAGCGGCCCCTGGTGTTTGTTTTCCGCGGCCACGGAATGGATGTGCGCGTAGTGGTGCTGCAGCCCGACCATGGGGATGTTTTCCTCCCGGCTGCGCTGGGCCGCATACGGGGTGGTCATGTAGTCGGGGTGCAGGTCGTGCACCAGCAGTTCGGGCGTCACCTGCAGGATGTCCTGCAAATGAGCCGCGATTTCCTTGTAAAATCCGTAGGTTTCCAGGTTCTCCATGTCGCCGATGTGCTGGCTTACAAAGGCCTGGTCGCCCTTGCTGTAGCACATGGTGTTCTTCAGCTCCGGCCCGGTGCCGAAGACGCAGGCGCCCTTTTGGGCGAGAAACACGGGCGAGGGGGTGAAGCCGCGCGCCCGGCGGAACATCTGGGGCGTGCCGTCTTCGGTTTCTGCGGCGGGCAGAATGCGCATGACCGAGTCGTCCGTGCGGATGAGGATGTCGCGGTTGTGCAGCAGGAAAACGTCGGCAATCCCGCCCAGCCGTTGCAGGGCCTCGCGGTTGCCAATGGCAATGGGCGCGCTGCTGGAGTTGCCCGAGGTCATAACCAGGGCGGGCGGCCCCTGGGTGCGGGCGCGGTAGTGCTCGAAAAGTACATGGTGCAGCGGGGTGTAGGGCAGCATGACCCCGAAAAATTCATTGTCCGGCGAGATACCTTGGGCCAATGGCGTGCCGGATTTCTTGCGCAGCAGCATGATGGGCCGCTTGTTGCCCGTGAGCCATTTCTCTTCCGCCGGGGAAATATGGGCGAACTGCCGGGCTGTTTCCAGGTCCGGCACCATCACGGCCAGGGGTTTGCCCTTGCGGTTCTTGCGTTCCCGCAATCGTTCCACGGCCTGCCCGTTGCAGGCGTCCACGGCCAGATGAAAGCCGCCCAATCCTTTGATGGCGGCTATGCGTCCCTGGGCCAGCAGCTCGGCAATACGGAGAATGGCCGCATCGTTTTCCACCAGCCTTTGGGTATCGGGCGCGGTCTGTTCGTTATCGAGCGCGGTCTGCTCGTCACTCGGCGCGCAGAGCCAGACCTTGGGGCCGCATTCGGGGCAGGCGTTGGGCTGGGCATGGAAGCGGCGGTCCAGCGGGTTTTCGTATTCCTCCCGGCAGACCGGGCAGAGCGGAAAACAGGCCATGGAGGTCTTTTCGCGGTCGTAGGGAATGGAGCGGGTGATGGTGTAGCGCGGGCCGCAGTTGGTGCAGTTGGTAAAGGGGTAGCGGTAGCGTGGGTTGGCCGGGTCGCGCATGTCGGCCAGGCAGTCGTCGCAGGTGGCCGTATCTGGCGAGATGAGCACGTTGTGCCCTTGCCCTGCGCTGCTGGCCAGGATGGCGAAGATTTCCTCGCCGTCCACGGTCTCGACGTCGCTCTGTTCCAGGCTGGTGATGCGGGCCAGGGGCGGCAGCTTGTCCGTGAGGTCGCGGCCAAAGCCGTCGGTGGCCTCGGGCGGTCCCTGGACTTCCAGGACCACGCCTTCGGGCGCGTTGCAGACCGTACCGGTCAGTTGGCGTTCATGGGCAATGCGGAAGACGAACGGGCGGAAGCCGACCCCCTGCACTTGTCCGGCAATAATGAAACGACGGCGGATGATGTGCTGCATGATGTTCCTCTGGTTGCACCGGTAATGTATCGTTTCGTGTTTGCGGGCGTCAATCCGACCGGCCGCCTGGTATCAACTGACATGATCGGTCAGCAAGGGCCCGTAGTCTGGAACAGAATCGGGTTCAGAAAAATCTCTGCCACAGGCTTTTCAACCGCCCCTTGAGCAGCCGCTGGGGCGCGAAGGTTTCCGGGTTGAGTTCTGCGGGTATCACAAAGCCCGAAACATCCACGTCCTGCGGGGTTTTTTCCGGGAAATACACGCCGCCGAGGTCCGCGCCGGGCCTGCCCATGGAAAGGGCCAAATGCCAAAGGGGCACGTCCGTGGGCACCAGCCCCAGGGCATTGTACAGGGTGGCGTCCAGGGCATGCATGTTTGTGGAAGCGGCCACCAGATTCAGGGGGTGGGATTCTCCCCAGATGGGGCCTTTGATGTGCATGGCGCGGATGCCGTCCACAATATGGAGCTGGGCGGGAACGAGTTCCGCAATGTCCAGAATCATGCGGGGGAATCTGTTGCCCTCGTCGCCGTGGCGGTAGTGAGCCAGGGCCTTGCGCGGGCCGCACACGCAGCCGAACAGGTTTTTTACCGCCGCGCTGATGCGCATCTGGTTGTGGACCTTGAGCTTGGGCAGGTTGACTATGGCGTCGGCTTCCAGGGCGTCGCGGGAAATGCCTATGGAAACCCCGCCGGGCAGGCGGATGGTACGCGGCCGTCCCAGGCTGATGAGCCGCACGGGCAGGTCTTGCAGAGCTTTGGCAAGGCCGCTGCGTCGGGCAACGGAAAGGGCGGTCCCGAACGACGGGGAATCGCCCACTGTCACTTTTGCCCCGTATTTGAGGAGCACGCGGCAGACCTGGCGCACAAAAAGGGGATGGGTATTGGAAATCTCGGCATTGCGCGCGCCCACCATGTTCGGCTTGACCAGCACGCGCATTCCCGTGGCTGGGAAAAAGCCGGACGCGTACAGCATGTCGTCGATCATCCGTTCCAATTGGGGATCGGCGTATTCGGGACAATGCTGAAGAACAACCGGGATCGGCATGGTTTCCTCGGGGAGGGTGCGTTGTTTGAGCCGTAAAAGTCCGGGCGTTCCCTACCGCGTTGCCTGCGGCAGCGGAATTTGAGCCGAAAGGACGGAAGGGAGCGTTGCGCCTGTGGGGTTTATGCCGGGCGTTTTGCCGCCGTTGGCCAGGGGCTGTTCAGCTTTTTTTGCGCCAGGGGTTTTCCCTGCCCTCGGCCAGCCGGTCTATGTTTTCCCGGTGTTTCCAGTACAGCAGAAAGGTGGCGATAAAGGCGAAAAGGGCGATGCCGAAATTGCCGGACAGGATCAGGAAAATGGGCAGGCAGGCGCCGAACATGAGCGCGCCAAGGGAGACGTAGCCGCTGGCCGCAATGGTTACAACGCAGAGAATAACCGAAAAGAGGATGGGCCAGAAGGCCAGGGGAAGAAATGCGCCGATCATGGTGGCAAAGCCCTTGCCGCCGGTGAATCCAAGCCAGCACGAATACATATGCCCCAGAACGCAGGCCAGGGCGCACAGGCCCACAAAGAACCAGCTGTCGCTCATGTTGGCGGCCACCATAACGGGCAGCGTGCCTTTAAGGATGTCCAGAGCCAGCACCAGAATGCCGTATTGCGTGCCGCACAGACGGGCCACGTTGGTGGTGCCGATGTTTCGGCTGCCTGCTTCGCGTGGATCAATGCCGCAGGTTACTTTGGCCACCACGAGTCCGAAGGGAACGGCGCCGAGCATGTAGCATATGGCCAGCCAGAGAATATTGAGCATCTGCGCGAACTCCTTGCGTTCCAGGCTGTGACGGGGGGGCGGAACAGCCGGGCTGATAGTTTGAGGGGGGTAGATTATCCTAAACATATTCAGTCTACAACCTCAGGCGGCTGAAAAAAGCGCGATAGGGGCGTTGCAGCGCGTTTCCACTTCGCGGGCCGTATTATTTATACTGTCCTCGCTCGTGGAAATGCTCGCGCCTTGCTCTCGCACCTTTTTGAGCCGCCTGTCGAGTAGGGCTGACCTTTCGGAAGCTTTTTTTGTGGATGACACTTCAAACATTAAAAATTTTTTCCCACTCATGTACGAAAAATCCCGCCCCGGCGTTTCGCTGGGGCGGGATTCTTCGTACATAGCTCGCAGGTCCAGGAGGCCGTTGCCTCCTGGCTGGCGGAGCCATTCTTCTCTTTACCCTTCATGCGTATGCGGCACATCGCCGTGGGGGTGGATATGGCGGTGCTGGTGGAAGAACTCGCCGTCTTCCTGCCGCAGTTTGCCGTTTTCCAGGGCCATGACGGTGTTGGTCACCTGGGTCAGGAAGTCCCAGTCGTGGGAGATGACCAGCAGGCTGCCCGGCCATTCGCCCAGTATGCGGATAAGGCGGGTTCTGGTCTCGGGGTCCAGGTCGTTGGTGGGCTCGTCCAGAATCAGCGCGCTGGGCAGCATGGACATGATGGAGGCCAGGGCCACGAGTTTTTTTTCGCCGCCGGAAAGTTTGTGGGTAACGCGTCCTTCAAAGCCATCCAGGCCCAGCGCGGTAAGGGTGCGGCTGGCCGTTATCCGGGCATTTTCCGGGGAAAGCCCCTGGTTGAGCGGCCCAAAGGCCACGTCTTCCAGCACGGTGGGGCAAAAGAGCTGGTCGTCCGGGTTCTGGAACAGGTAGCCCACCCTTTCGCGCACCTTGCTGAAGTCGGCAGCGTTGGTGTGCGCCGAGACTGGCGCGCCCATAAAGAAGACCTGTCCTTGGGTAGGGGTTTCCAGGCCAAGGGCAATGCGCGCCAGGGTTGTTTTGCCTGTGCCGTTGGAGCCGATAAGCCCGATACGGCTGTTCGTGTCCATGCGCAGGCTGATCTTGTCCAAGAGCATGGGGCGGCTTGGGTAGGCAAATATGATGTCGCGCAGTTCCAGGGAAAAATCTTTGGGGGCGGAAAAAGTGGATGTCATGGCAGGCCTCGTTACATCAGATGGTCGGCAGCAAGCAGGGTCATGGATACCAGCAGGGCCGCGGCCATGAAAAGGGTGTCCGGGCGGCCCGGCGTGTGAGTATCCAGGCTGTGAAACGTTCCGTTGAAGCCGCGGCAGCGCATGGCCTCGTAGACCCGCTGCGAGCGTTCCGAGCTGCGCACCAGCAGCATTCCCGTTAGCCAGGCAAAGGTACGGTAGGAGGAAAGGCTGGTGCGCGGAGTGAACCCCCGCAGTATGGCCGCGGTGCGCATGGTGGCGTATTCCTGGGCCAGGGTGTCTATGTAGCGGCTGGTAAAGGCGACCAGGGCGCAGACTTTGGAGGGCAGGCCGAGCCGTTGCAGGGCGTGGCCCATGCGGTGCGGCGGGATGGTCCCTGCCAGGGCCATGAATGCGGCCATGATGGCGTTGGCCTTGAGCGTTACCAGCAGGCAGATCATGACGCCTTCCCGGGTAATGGTCAGCGGGCCGAGGCTGAGGAGCGTTTGTCCGGGGTAGGTCCAGGGCACGGTGGCCCACAAAAAGAGGACAAAGCCGTTGGTTGCCAGCAGGCGGCGCAGGGCCTTTTTTTTGCCGAAACCGCTGAACGGCAGCAGGGCAAAGGCCGGGACGCAGCCACAGAGGGCGACGAGCGGGTTGTGCAACAGGGCGGCGGCAACGGCGAAAACAGCCGCACCCGCCAGGCGGAAGGCGGGGTGGAGGTGGAGGAGGGGGGCGCTGGTCGTCGTTGTATCCATTTTTTTTCTCTTTCAGGTTGCTGAAAAAGGCCCGTCTGCTTCGTTACTGCGGAAAATTCAAGTCGCTCGTGTACGTAAGAGTACACGTCGCGATTAAATTTTCCTGGTGCCTCGCATCCATACCTTTTTGAGCAACCTGCGGGTGAGGAAAATTCAGTACATGTCGCAAATGAATTTCCCCCTGGTGCCTGGATCTCGTACCTTTTTGAGCAACCTGTAGAAGAAGATAAGAATTAAAATTCGTTATGTTCTTGTCTCGTTGCCTTTGGGCAGGGGGCCATGAGTCAGGCTGCAAAAGCAAAGTTCACATGGCGCACTGTACGTCGCAAAAACCATGTATTGCCATTATAAAGGGCGAAATAGTCAAGGCCAGGGCTGCGTTTGCAAGCCTCCTGCTTTGACAATAAAAAAAGGCCGGAATGTCTATAATTCCGGCCTGTCATACCGTGTTCAGAGCCTGGGCTCAATCTATTTTGTGGTAAACGGCTTCAGCTCGATCCAGAGCACGGCACCGAGTTCCACGTCCTTGCCCTCGATCTTGTAATCGGCATCGTTGAGTCCGGCGAATCCCCACCAGCCGGGCAGGGGCAGGGCGACCGTGAATACGCCGTTGCCGTCGCACAGCACTTCCTGGGTCACCATGCAGTCGCTGGGAGCCGTGAACTGACCAGCCGCGTTGTAGTATTCCACTTCCACGCGGGTGTAGGGCGCGGGCTTGCCGTCCATCAGGACGATGCCCTGGAAAACGTTGCCGGCGTAGTTGCCCCAGGGGCGGGTAAGAGGCACGATTTCGGTTTTCAGGCCGACGGGGGTGTTCCAGTCTTCGCCTTCGTCATAGGCGGAAACCACGGTCTTTGTATAATGGATGATGTAGTTGTCTTCAGCGGGTTCGGGGTAGGCCTGCGGCTCCATGGCAAAGATGTACATGCCGGGGCGTTTGGGGCTGTAGGTGGTCATCCAGGACTTGTGGCCCATCACCTTGGTTTCTTTCAGCGTGCCCAGCAGGTCCTGGCTTTTGCCGTCATGGAACACCTTGAACATCTTGGGCTTGACCAGATCCATTCCGTGCCCCTCAAAGGGATGGGAGAAGGACAGGGTGAGGTCCAGGGATTTTTGGCCCTGGGGCAGGATGGAATTGCTGGGAATGATCATGCCGAAGTGAGCCATTGCCGGAATGGTCAATGCCAGGAAAAGGCCAAGCGCCATAATGGAAACTGCAAGGCGTTTCATACGGAACTCCCATGGTTGATTTCGATGCGAATACAAATGTTGATGTTAACCGCTATGCGTGTCTATAATTTAAAAAATGTGCTACAGTCAACGAACAAGTCTTTTTTCCCCCTGCTTATTGCGGGTGTTGTGACGTGGCACTCTTCTTTTTCTTTTGTTTTTCGGGCACAAAAAGGCCCCCGCAGGTAGGCGGCCTGCGAGGGCTACGGTGGTTGGCGTCAAATCCGGAAGTTAAATCATGTTGTCGATTATTGTTCCCTTGCCCGAGTACGCAGCGTCCAGGACGCTTTTCTGGAAGTTGTAGTCCTGTGAATTGTTCGGGCCGTAGTTGTTCCCCGAATTCATGTAATCCAGGGTTTTGGATACAACCTGTGCGCCGAACGTTTGCTTGTCCACCGGAGCCAGGCTCTGGCTGGAAGCATTGTTCATGGTGTCGAGAGTTTTCGACACGACCTGAGCACCGAAGGTTTGCCGATCCAGAGAGGTGTTGTACTCCCCTGTTCCGGAGATGCTTGACATAGGCATGGTCCCCTCCCGGAGGAAGTACGGATCTGACGCTTATTCGTCGTATCGGTCGATAACTTTGTTTTCTTTACCCCTCGGGCGGAGAAAAATGAAAAAAGATGAAAAAAAGATGAAAAAACCGTGCGGCGGTGGATGGCGGGCTGGGCGTTGCGGGCTGGCATTTGGGTGTCCGGTGGCGTTCCGGCTTGGAATAGAAACATTGTTTCAATCGTATATACGGATAGATAGAAAGAGTTCGATGATCGGTTGATTATGTATGGATACATCTGTATATAGTTGCATTCTGAAATGCGATTTTTATCTGTGAAAGGTTCGATTTCTGTCAGGCGGGTTATGAAAAAATTTATT
This sequence comes from Desulfovibrio sp. 7SRBS1, assembly GCF_049723905.1. NCBI lineage: Bacteria > Pseudomonadati > Thermodesulfobacteriota > Desulfovibrionia > Desulfovibrionales > Desulfovibrionaceae > Desulfovibrio > Desulfovibrio sp. 7SRBS1. Next base: position 3,291,017 of record NZ_JBJKFD010000001.1, read on the forward strand.
ACAATTGGTTTTGTGCTGGCGACCATATTGGTAGTGCTGGGAGGAAGGGCCTTTCCCGCAAAAGCGGATGCCACGGCAAAGGGAGTAGTGTACCACCTATACGGTAACGCGGGGCCTCATTCGCCTGTCGTGCTTATCCACGGCTTGGCCTGCGACTCATCGGTATGGCGCTTTCAGGTACCTGTTCTGCAAAAAAAAGGGCGGGTTATCGTGGTGGATCTCCCCGGGCACGGGCAGAGCATCAAGCCGCATATGCAGTATACCCTGCGGCTGTTCGCCGATTCCGTGCGCGAGGTCATGGACAAGGCGGGAGTGGATAGGGCCGTTCTGGTGGGGCACAGCATGGGCTTTTCCGTGGCGCGGATGTTCGCCATCATGTACCCGGCCCGTTGCATTGCCCTGGCCGACGTGGACGGTGTGTATGAAATCCGGCCCGAATCTGCGCACGACCGGGCTGTATATTCCCGGATGGTGCAGGACTTCATTGCCCCCATCCATGGCGACGACTTCCAGCGCGATCAGTTCATGCAACGGTTCATACAAGGCCTGTTCACGGACGAAACCCCGGAACGGTTGCGCCGTCAGATCCGGGGGCTGATGCTTTCAACGCCCCGGTATGTGGCGGACAGCGCCCTGGAGAATCTGTTCCGCGAAGAGGACTGGAAACCCTGCCCCAGACCGGGCCTGCCGGTGCTGGCCGTCTATTCGAACATGGCGGGATTTCCGCCGGACATGGGCGACCGGCTGTGCAGGGAGTATTCCGACGTCCGTATGCATGTGCTGCGAACCCCCGGCCATTTTCTGATGATGGAGCGGCCGCAACAGGTCGATAAACTGCTGCTGGAATTTCTCGACACGCTTCCGTCGCAAGAGAGTGCAAAAGCCCCGGCATCCTGATTCCATCCTTTCCCTGTGCTTTTCCTTTTTTCGGTTCTTCTGGCCCGGATATTTTAGCGCGTCCGAAAGCGAACCCGGCTGCCGGGGAAGGGTGGAGAGAGCCGTTGGCTTGATACCGTACTCTCCCGCACCTTGGAAATTCCCCTGCATCGTGTCTCTCCCGGCTTTTCCCCCGATTTTTTGGGGGCCACAAGGACGTGCCGCTCTGCTTTTTCCTCGCAGCCTGCCGGATCTTTTCGTGCTTTTCCCCCGATTTTTCAGGAAGCAATGAGGCCTTGCAGGCCGTCGAATACGGGATGTGACGGACCGTGGTGGCGCACCTGCCGTACATCGTGCAGCTTTTCCACCTGCTTTATAATCTGGGCAAGCCGTCCGTCCTCGTGGACCAGCAGCCAGATGACGCTGGTCTGGGTTCCGTTTTCCTCGTGCATGGACTGGGGCAGGCAGGCAATGCCTTCCACGTTGTAGGCGCGCCGGGCAAACAGCCCGCAAACGTGGGACATGACGCCCGGATGGTTGTTGACGTTCAGTTCCAGCACGGCCTTGCGATCTGTGGCGTTGGTAATATCAGGCGCAGACATTGGCTTTTTCTCCTATCATTTTGCTGTTGGGGGCTCCGGGAGGCACCATGGGGAACACATTGGCGTCGGGGCGGACGGGCAGGCGCACCAGGCAGGGGCCGGGCCGCTGCATGGCGGTTTGCAGGTCTTCTCCGGGATTTTCGCTGTGTTCCAGGTCCACGGCGTCCAGGCCAAAGGCGCGGGCCAGGCCGGGAAAGTCGATGGAGCCGGTATAGGTGGAGGCAAAGGTGCGGCCCTGGTAAAAAAGTTCCTGCTGCTGATGCACCAGCCCCAGGGCGTTGTTGTCGGCCAGGACGATCTTGACGTTGAGGCCCAGCTCCGCGGCGGTGGCCATTTCCTGAATGTTCATCATCAGGCTGCCGTCACCGGTAAAGCAGGTGACCGTGGCCTCGGGATTGGCCAGGGCCGCGCCAATGGCGGCAGGCAGTCCAAAGCCCATGGTGCCCAGTCCGCCCGAGGTCAGCCAGCGGCGCGGGGCCAGGTAGGGATGGGCCTGGGCCGTGCGCATCTGGTGCTGGCCCACGTCCGTCACCACGATGGCGTCCTTTCCCGCGGCCTTGGCCGTGTGGTTGATGTAACCGTAGGGGGTGGTCGGGTCGTCCATTCCGGGAAGTTCCAGAGGATGGTCGCTCTTGAGGTGGTTTATGCGCGCCCGCCAGGCCGTGCGTTCCCTGTCCTTCACCAGGGGCATGAGGCCATGCAGTGCCCCGGCCACGTCGGCGGTGACCGCGGCATGCGGCGTGCGCAGCTTGCCCAGTTCGGCCGGGTCGATGTCTATATGCACCACGGAGGCGGAAGGGCAGAAGTGTTCCAACGCGCCGGTTGCCCTGTCGTCGAAGCGGGCACCCGCGGCCAGGATAAGGTCGCACTCCTCTATGGCGTAGTTGGCGCAGGGCGCGGCATGCATGCCCAGCATTCCCAGGTACAGGGGGTGGTCTTCGGCAATGCCGCCCAGCCCCATGAGGGTGCAGACCACGGCCATGGAGGTCTTTTCGGCAAATTCACGGGCCAGTTCGCAGCATTCGTTGCCGCAGGACTGGACCACACCGCCGCCCAGGTAGAGCACGGGGCGTTCGGCCTTGTTGATGAGTGCGGCAGCGGCTTCAAGGTCTGCCTGGCGGGGCGGCTGGGGCGTTTCGGCACAGCCGATGGGCGGCAGTTCCTGAAGGTCCACCTGCGCGGTCTGCACGTCTTTGGGAATGTCGATGAGGATGGGGCCGGGGCGTCCGGATGCGGCCAGGGTGAAGGCTTCGGGAATGACGCGGATCAATTCTTCCACCGATCGGACCAGAAAGTTGTGCTTGGTGGCCGGAATGCTCATTCCGTAGATATCGACTTCCTGAAATGCGTCCGTGCCGATCATGGACAGGGGAACCTGGCCGGTGATGCAGATGATGGGAACGGAGTCGAGCTTTGCGTCGGCCAGGGCGGTAAGGGTGTTGGTTGCTCCGGGGCCGGACGTGGCCATGAACACGGCGGGTTTGCCCGTTGTACGGGCCATTCCCTGGGCCATGAATCCCGCGCCCTGCTCGTGCCGGGCCAGGACGTGGCGAATTCGCGTGCTCTCGGAGAGGGCGTCGTACAGGGGCAGGTTGGCACCTCCGGGTATTCCGGGAATGGTGCGTATGCCCTGGCGTTCCAGAAGTTTGATAGTGAGTTGCGCTCCGTTCATGCAAGGCTCCTTGCGTGAGCCCCAGGCGCTGCGTGCTATCCGGCGGGTTTGGGTAAATAAAAACCCCCGCCAGCGTCGCGCCGGCGGGGGTTGAGATGTACAGAGTCTGTTTCCCGCTACGGCGCGATGGCTACTACTACACCTACTACTACGACTACAACAGGGGAAGCGACACCGACGGTCTGGACCGAAGGCGTGGCAGGTGCGCTGCTGAAGTCTGTTAGGTACGTAGTGTACACGGGAAATAAATCCTTGCTTGTTAACTAATGTTCGTTCGGCATCGTATAAAATACGATTTCTCTATCTTCAGTTTGTATGCCCCTCGCCCGGCTGGTTTGTCAAGGAGGGAAGCACATGCCGTGGATTTTATTTTGCAGGCCGCGCCAAAGGGCTTTTAACCTGCATGGCCTGTTGCGGCATAACCTGCACTGGACATGACCGGGGCGCAAAGCAGAAGCAATATGAGCACGAAAAGCTGTGGGCGTATCATCGGGTTTCCTTGTCAGTTGAAAGCTGGCGGGCAACATAAGGGATCGGAATATGGAACACAAATAGTTCGCTGGCTGTTGAAGACATCGGATGCGTCTTATGCTAGCTTCAAAGTCCGGTTTTTGGGGCTAAAACCAGGGAAGTTGGCTGTGCTTATTGCTTTTATCGGCTGTTTTGCGCTAGAAAATAAATCGGCATTGTCTCGTCACTTTTTCCAAAGTAAAAGGGGACGGGAGAGGCTTTCGAGGGAAGGCGTGATCCATAAAATGTATGGTGTGTTATGCATGCTTTCTTGCGTTTGTTTTTGAAACTACGTAAGAATTGACTAAACATATGTGAGCAGGTTTATTTATGGCTAAAATTCTTATCATAGACGACGATCCCACTTCCCGTTGGGTCTTGAAAGCCATTCTTGAAGAAGAGGGGCATAATGTGAGCGAGGCGGAAGACGGTGAGCAGGGTCTTGCCCTGTTCAACGCCACTCCTGCCGACCTTGTCATCACCGATATTTTCATGCCGGAAAAAGAAGGCGTGCAAACCATTCGGGAGCTGCTGCGCGATCATCCCGAAACGCGCATCATTGCGGTAACCGACGGCGGTTCCAAAGGCATGTACGAACCCCTCAACTGGATTCAGCTGCTGGGAGTGAAACATACGTTTGCCAAGCCGTACGATCGCAAACAGATGATATCTGCCGTGAACGAACTCCTCACCGAATAATCCCCCCATTTTATATGCCCGCTACTCATGCTTCCGACCTGGCCCTGTTTTGTGTGGATGTGGGGATCAGGTCGGGGATGGCACTGTTCGATGCGCAGGGCCGTCTGGTTTGGGCACGTTCCAGAAATTTCGGTTCACGCGCCCGGCTGCGCAAGGGCGTTTACACCATCTTGCGAGGACTTCCCCGGTTGGGGCTTGTGGTTTTGGAAGGCGGCGGCGATTTGGCGCGCCTGTGGGAGCACGAGGCCCAAAAGCTGGGAGCCGAGGTCTGGCGCGTGAGCGCGGAAGATTGGCGGGACGATCTGCTGCCGCCGCGCATGCGGTCCTGCGCCTCGGTTGCCAAGCAGAGTGCGGTTGCCGTGGCCCAGGAGTATGCCCGTTCCTGCGGCCTGCCTCTTGCCACCGCCTTCAATGACGATGCGGCCGAGGCTGTCTTGTGCGGTCTTTGGGCGTCCCTCCGCGTGGGGGGCGGTGGGCGCAACGGGAAGGTTTCCAAGAATGTACTTTTTCGATTATAAATGCCGTCAGCGGGGGGACGTTCGAAGCCGAAAGTGATATCTTGACCGTTGTGGGAATTGCCCACTTGAACTTTTGTACACGTGTCAATATATTAATATAGGCTGAACATTAAATGTTAGGGCTGTGCAACCTGCATTTAACGTGGCAAGGCCGAAACCGACAGAACGCGGCCGGCCGATCTCCCGGAGGATAGCGAATGAATCTGCTTACCCGTGCCGACTTTGACGGGCTCATCTGCGCCGTGTTGCTCAAGGAAGCAGGCGTCATGGACTCGTGGCGTTTCGTCCACCCCAAGGATGTGCAGGACGGCAAGGTGGAAGCCGGACCCAACGACATATTGGCGAACGTTCCCTATGTTCCGGGCTGCGGCATGTGGTTCGACCATCACTCCAGCGAGTTTGAGCGTCTGAATTTTGATTTCGAGTTCGAGGGCGTGTCCAAGTCGGCGGACAGCTGTGCCCGTGTTATCTGGGAATACTACGGCGGCCATGATACCTTTTCGCGGTCTTTCGACACCATGCTGGAATATGTGGACCGTTGCGACAGCGGACGGCTGACCAGGGAAGAGGTGGAGAACCCGGACGGCTGGGTCATGCTGTCGTTCATCAGCGATCCGCGCACCGGGTTGGGCCGGTATACGGATTACCGCATCAGCAATCATCTGCTCATGCTCAAGCTGGTGGAATGGATTCGGACGCTGAGCATAGACGATATTTTGGAAGAGGGCGACGTGCGCGAGCGCGCCGTACGCTATTGGGAGCACGAAACATTTTTCCGGCGCATGGTGGAGCGGACCGTGTCCATCCGCGACAACGCCATTGTGCTGGATTTGCGTCCGGAAAGTGAAATCTACACGGGCAACCGTTTTTCCATCTATACCATGTACCCGGACTGCAACATCAGCGTGCAGGTGGTATGGGGCAAGGACAAGGAGCGGGTGAGCCTTGCCGTGGGCCACAGTATCTTCAACCGCACCAGCAATACCGACGTGGGCAAACTGATGCTGCAATACGGCGGTGGCGGCCACAAACAGGTGGGCACCTGCCAGGTGCCTGTGGATGATGCGGACCGGGTGCTGGAAGAAGTCGTTGCCCGAATCAATGCCGACGGTTGATTTTTCCAAAGGTGTGTCGCCTGCATAAGGACAGGCTGGCTTAAAGCCCCTTTGCTTCGGGCTGTCCCGATGAACTGGGCTGGTTTCGCTGTGCCGCTCGTTCTCCCGCATTCCAATGATGCGGATTTAACGGAAGCGGCACTATCAGTTTTCCGGCAACGGCAGTTGCGGCTCATACACTGCGAATATCGCGTGCTGTTTCGGCTTCGCAGTCCACGGCGCAAACCGGCGGAAAACACAACGTAACCGTGGTTCCTTCCCCGACCTTGCTGGTCAGGTCCACCCTGCCTCCGTATTCATCCACTATCTTGTTGATCATGGCCAATCCAAGGCCGCACCCTTGTTCCTTGGTGGAATAAAAGGGGCTGAAGGCGTTTGCCAGTTCCTTTTCGTCCATGCCGGTTCCCGTATCGGACACGGCAATGGTGATGAAGTTCTGGTCGGCTCCGGTGGTCAGGCTGATGTCCCCGCCATCGGGCATGGCCTCTATGGAGTTTTTGATCAGGTTGACCAGACACTGCTTGACCATTTCCGGCTCGCCATTCACCAGGGGCAGCTTGGGATAGGTGTAGATGAGAAAACGGATGCCCCGTTTGCCGTAGCCCATTTTCATGAGGTCCACGGTTTCGGTCATCACCTTGTTGAGGTCCACGGTGGCATCGGTGGTTTTGGAGGGGCGTGAAAAGTTGAGGATGCTGGTCAGCATCTTGTCCAGTCTTTTGGTCTCGTCGGCAATGATCTGCAGTTTTTCCAGCTCTCTTTCCGTGAGGTTTTTGGACTTGAGCAGCGAGTTGGTAAACCCGCCAATGGCAAAGAGCGGGTTGCGGATTTCGTGGGCCAGGTAGGTGCTCATTTCACCGATTACCGACAGCTTTTCGGTGTGCTGCTGGTGCTTTTCCTGGTGTGTGCGCTCGGTGATGTCGCGCCGCATCACCAGAATATGGGTCATGGTGCCGTTGCTGTTGAATATGGGATAGGAGTAGATGCGGAAATATTGCAGCCTTCCGTCCGTCGCCACCCGGGTCACCAAGGCTTCGGCCGCTTTTTGCCGGGCAAGGGTGGAGTGGAACGGGCAGCGGGAATCCATCTTGTTGCAGAATGGCAGGCCGTCGGGCAGGGTCTGCACACGCCAGCAGGGCATGCCCAGAAGTTCCGACTTTTCCTTGCCGGTTCGCTTGGTCACGTTTTTATTCGTGTCCACAACGCGGCCTTCCTTGTCCAGCAGCAGAATGTCTTCGCGCACTTCATCGATGATGGTCTGAAGCAGGGCCTTTTGTCTGTCCAGATGGCTCTGACAATGGCTGGAGACCTGCAGCATGGAATGCAGGCCGCACAGAAAAATGGCGGACTTGTGGTCGATGAGCGAGAGGGTCTCGGGAATGGAATTGCGGATTTTCTTCAGGCTGAAACGCTTGCCCACCAGCTCCACCAGCAAATCAAGCTTGGGGTGGGCCTTGAGCATGTCGCGATAGGAACGGTAGATGGGCATGCCCTGTTCCCGGATGTAGCGAACCTTGCCCGGATGGTTTCCCAGGTCGGACACCCCTATGAGCCGCAGCCCCGGAAGGTATTCCTTGTACTGTTCATTGGCGATGATATCGAGAATGGACATGAAACCGGGGCCGGTTCCCATGATACCGATAGTGAATTCGCCTTCTTCGATTTCCCAGAGACAATAGCCTTCCGCCTTCCCGTCGGCTTCTTTTGCCATGATCCTCTCCAGTGCCAGCTGGTGAAAAAGCTGTTCGTAGCAGGTGGGCGATCCTACTTGCGTGTGTCGTGTATTCTATATTGTCGGTTATTTGGGCCTTAATTGCAATCTTAAGTGTTTTTGGCTGCTGAAAAAGGGGCATCTGCTGCGTTGCTGCGTAAAATTCAAGCCGCTCGTGTACATAAGAGTACACGTCGCGTTTGAATTTTCCTGGCGCCTTGCTCTCGCACCTTTTTGAGCAGCCCTGGCCTTTTGGTCGCTGAAAAAGGCACGATAGCGGCGTAGCCGGTAAAGGTAGGGTGGGGTGAGAAGAGCATTAAAATTTCTCTCCTTCTGCCTTCACGCACGAAGAATCCCGTCCGGGCGTTTCGCCGGGACGGGATTCTTCGTACGTAAATCGCAGGTCCAGGAGGCCGTTGCCTCCTGGCGGGGTTGGGGGCAGCGCCCCCAGATGTGCTCGGTTGCTGAAAAAAGCACGATAACTACGTTGCCGCAAAGAACTCAAATCCTCGCGTATTTAAGAATACGCGTCGTCCTTGAGTTCTTTTAGCGCCTTGTTCTCGCACTTTTTTGAGCAGCCAGCGGGACGACGTAGAAGAGCAGGAGAAAAAGTGGTTTTTATTTGGCTGTTTGCTTTTTCCTGCGCTGCTTCAGCGCTGGAAAAAGCATAATCGCAGGTCCAGGAGGCCGTTGCCTCCTGGCGGGGGCTGGGGGGCAGCGCCCCCATCCCATTACGACGCGAAAATCGGCTTGTCGGGCAGGGCGATTCCGGCGGCTTTGGCAGCGGTTTCCACCAGTTCGGTCACTGCGGGTGCGGCATTGCCCACATCGTGGGAGAAGTCGTTCACAAAGGTCTTGATGTGCTCGCGGATGACGGTTTCCGACATTTCCTGGGCATGGTCGAGAATAAAGGTCCAGATGGTACCGGGGTCTTTGTGGGCGCGGTCCAGGCTGGTACGGATGAGTTCCTCCACCAGTTTCACCTGGGGGATGCGGTCGCGGCGGATGGCGATGGCACCGAGGGGAATGGGCAGTCCTTTTTCCTTTTCCCACCAGGCGCCGAGGTCGAATATCTTTTCCAGCCCGCTGTTCATGTAGGTAAAGCGGCCTTCGTGGATGATGACGCCCAGGTCGGCCCGGCGTTCTACAACCGCGGGCATTACTTCGTCGTAGCGCAGTATCATCCGGGGGCCGGGGAATTTCCCGCACAGCTCGGTGAGCAGCGCGGCAGTGGTCATGGCTCCGGGCAGGGCGACGGTTTGTGAGGGCGCGGTTGCGTCGCGGTCCGGGCGGGCCACCACAATGGGGCCGCAGCCGTAGCCCAATGCGCCGCCGCAGCGCAGCAGGGCGTAGTTTTCGGCAATGCGCGGATATTGGGCCACGCTTATTTTCACCACGTCCAGTTCGCCGGTCAGCGCCTTGCTGTTCAGTTCTTCCACGTCCGCCAAGGTGGTCTGGATGGTCAGCCCCTTTGTATCGAAGAGATTCTTGACCAGCGCGGCAAAGATGAATGTGTCGTTGGGACAGGGCGAGATGCCCAGCTTGAGTGTCTGCATGGTTTGTACCCCTGAAAAGAATATGACCTAATATATCTTCTTACGACATGCTTGACAAGTGACCGGGTGGTCATCTACCAAATGACCACCCGGTCATAATGAGCGGGGGCAGGGTACACCACGGTTAAAAGGACGGCCGCATGACGGACAACGACACATTCACCAAGCTCGATCCACAAAAGAAGATGCGCATTCTCGATGTCGCCATGGACGAGTTTTCCGAGCACGGATACCAGGGGGCCAGCGTCAACCGCATGGTTCGGCGCATGGGTATCGCCAAGGGGTCCATCTTTTCCTACTTTGGCTCCAAGGATGGGCTGTTCGAGTATGTTTTCGAGCGGGCCGTCGGGCTGTTCTCCGGCTCTCTGCGCCGGGTGCGCGATACCACCCTGGAGGCCGACGTGTTCACCCGGATACGCCAGAGCCTGGATGCCGGTATCCGCTTTATAGACAACAATCCCCGCATCTATCGCATCTATTTGAAGATGCTGTTCCAGGAGAATTTTCCCGGGCGCGAACGATTTCTGAGCACAGCCCGGCTGTACTCGGCAAAATACCTGCGCCCGCTGGTGGTGCAGGGGCAGGAGCGTGGCGAACTGCGCTCCGGGCTGGACCCGGACTGGGTCGTCTTTTTTCTGGACGCCCTCATGGACCGTTTTCTTCAGGCCTATGCCGTGCCCTACATGGATTCGGGAACCGGCCTGCACAACGCCCCGGCTGCCGAACTGGAAGAGCGCCTGGAGCAACTGATGTCAATCATACGCCACGGTCTGGCCCCCGACGGAAAAGGGGCGGACGCGGCTTGGGAGAACGCATGAACACGTCACGAATTTTTCACAACGCCGGGTTGGACGACATTGCCGCCAAGGTGGAGGCCGGTGAACGGCTGAGCCTGGAAGACGGGCGCAGGCTGTTTGACTGCCCGGACATCAATGCCGTGGGCGCGTTGGCCCATGGGGTGCGTACCCGGCTGCACGGCAGGAACACCTATTTTGTGGTCAACCGGCACATCAACTACACCAACGTCTGCGTCAACGGGTGTCTGTTCTGCGCCTACAGCCGCAAACGGGCCGACCAGAAAGGCGCGTTCGAGCTGTCCATGGAGGACATCGAGGCCAAGGTGCTGGCCCACGAAGGCGAACGGCTGAGCGAAGTCCATATTGTGGGCGGCTGTCATCCGACCATGCCGCTTTCCTTTTTCGAGGCTGCGCTTGCCCGCATCCGGGAGCTGCGGCCCGAGGCCAAGCTCAAATGTTTCACGGCCGTGGAGATCGCCCACTTTGCCCGTCTGGAAAACATCAGCGTGCACGAGGTGCTCACCCGCCTCAAGGCCGCGGGGCTGGACGCCATGCCGGGCGGCGGCGCCGAGATTTTCAACCCCGAAGTGCGCAACCGCATCTGTCCGGAAAAGATCAGCGCCGAGGAATGGCTGAGCGTGGCGGAGCAGGCCCACGAGCTGGGCATCAAGACCAACTGCACCATGCTCTACGGCCATGTGGAAAGCCTGGACGACCGGCTCGACCATCTGGACCGTTTGCGTTGTTTGCAGGACAGGACCGGCGGCTTTCTCTGCTTTATTCCGCTCACCTTTCAGATCCGCAACAACCTGCTGGGCCTCACCCGCCAGAGCACGGGTGTGGAAGACCTGAAAAATATGGCTGTGTGCCGTCTGATGCTGGACAACATTCCGCACATCAAGGCCTACTGGGTCATGCTGGGGGTCAAGCTTGCCCAGACCGCGCTCTACTACGGCGCGGACGATCTGGACGGCACGGTTGTGGAGGAAAAGATCGGCCACATGGCCGGTGCCCAGTCGGACAACGCCCTGACCCGCGCGGAACTGACCGGCATGATCCGGCGTTGCGGCCTGGATGCGGTCGAGCGCGATTCGTTTTTCAATCCGGTGGAGGGCTGAGATGCGCGCTGTACTTGAAAACGCACTGGATGTGGCAAGCCGGGGCGACCGGCTGGACAGGGACCAGGCTCGTGTTCTGTATGAACAGGCCGGACTGCACGAACTGGCCGGGCTGGCCCATGGTGCGCGCATGGCGCACCACCCGGACAACATGGTTACGTACGTGTGCGACCGCAACATCAACTATTCCAATGTCTGTTCTTGCGGCTGCAAGTTCTGCGCGTTTTTCCGCGCGCCCGGTGACGAACAGGGCTATGTGATGGAACACGACGAGCTGGGCCGCAAGATCGAGGAAACCATTGCCGTGGGCGGCACGCAAATTCTCATGCAGGGCGGTCACCATCCCGACCTTCCTTTGTTGTTCTACACGGACATGCTGGGCTACATCCGCACCACCTTTCCATCCATCCATGTGCACGCCTTTTCCCCGCCCGAGATCGTCTATTTTTCCAATATCTGGGGCATGAGCGTGCGCGAGGTGCTGAAGGAATTCATTGCCGCGGGCCTGCATTCCATCCCCGGTGGCGGTGCGGAAATCCTTGTGGACCGCGTACGCACGGCCGTGGCGCCCAACAAATGCAACACCGACGCCTGGCTGGGCGTGATGCGCGAGGCCCATCAGCTGGGGCTGCGCACCAGCGCGACCATGATGTTCGGCCATCTGGACACGCCCGAGGACCGCTTGGAACATCTTTTCCGGCTCCGGGAATTGCAGGATGAGACCAGCGGTTTCACCGCCTTCATCCCCTGGACGTTCCAGCCTTCCAACACTGCGCTTTCGGACATCGAACCCGCCACCAGCGTGGAATATCTGCGCTTGCTGGCCCTGTCCCGGCTGGTGCTGGACAACTTCGACAATGTGCAGGTTTCGTGGGTGACCATGGGGCCGAAAATCGCCCAGCTGGCCTTGTTCTACGGCGCCAACGACTTCGGCTCCACCATGCTGGAAGAAAACGTGGTGGCCGCGGCAGGCGTTTCCTTTCGCCTGAGCAGGGAAGAGATTGAATTCCTCGTGCGCGAGGCCGGATTCACCCCGCGCCAGCGGCGCATGGACTACAGCCTGGTGGAATCCACCGGCGCTGAAAGCAGCACGGGAGGTGCGGCATGAGCAGGAAAATGCACCTTGGAAAGATCGGCTACCTGAACGTATTGCCCATTTACAATCCCCTGGAAACCGGCGAGCTGGAACGTGCCGGGCGGCTGCCTGCCGGACTGCCCGAGTTCCAGGTCATGTCTGGTCCGCCTGCCGAACTCAACGAGGCCATGCGCCGGGGCGAGCTGGAAATAAGCTCCTGCTCGTGCATCGAGTACGGGCGCAACCCGGACCGCTATCTGCTGGTTCCCGACCTTGCCATCGGCAGCTGCGGCCATGTGCAGAGCGTGCTGCTGCTCTCCCGTCACCCCGTTGCCACCCTGAACAACCGCAATCTGCTGGTCAGTGCGCAGACCCACACCTCGGCCGCGCTGATGAAGCTTTTTCTCCATACCCGTCTGGGCGTGAAGCCCAACTACACAGTAGGGTCCATCACCCAGCGGCTGGAAACGGGCGACCTGCCCGATGCCTTTTTGGCCATAGGCGACGAGGCGCTCCGCCTGCGCGACCATCCCGAGTATCCGCACCGCTGGGACCTGGGATCGGCCTGGCTGGACTGGACCGGCCTGCCGTTCATTTTCGGGGTATGGATCGTCAGCCGCGAGGCTGCTGAAAAACGGACCGAGGCCTTGCGTGCAGCCTGTGACGCCCTGGTTGCGGCCAAGAATTATTCTGCCGAGCGCCCGGAAGAGGTCGCGGCCAAAGCCGCACAAAGCGGCTTTTTGGACGAGGCGGCCATGCGTTCGTATTTCAAGGGATTGGTCTTTGACCTGGGACCGACGGAACAGGAAGGGTTGCGGGTCTTTTACGACAAGCTCGTGGCCAGCGGACAGCTGGACAAAGCGCCCAAGCTTGAATTTTTCTGAGACGTTTGGGCCAGCTCACAGCCTATACATTATATAAAAAAGCGAACGGCCCGATGCTCCATCAAATGGAGCACCGGGCTTTTTTTTATTCTGCGGACGGGGGGTGCCCTCAACTTTGTATGGCCCCCGGAATCGGGATATTAACCTTATCTTTTGTGACACGATATGGCATTGTCGCAGAAAACCATGCGGGAGGCGGGCAAGCATGTTCGGAAGAGCCAAGGAAGCTACGTTCACCAAGGAAGACGTCATAATCGACGCGACGGGAAAACCTTCCTTCAAAAGGGACCTTCTCGACCGGGGGCAGTATCTCCAGAGTCTGACCCAGGTTCTGCAGGCCGCCAAGGGGCCTTTTGTGATGACCTTGGGCTCCCCCTGGGGAACGGGCAAAACAACCTTCGTCCGCATGTGGCAGGCTTATCTGGCGCATGAGGGGACGCCAAGCGTCCTCTTCAACGCTTGGGAGAACGACTATGTCGAGAACCCCATGCTGACCTTGGTAGCCGAAATGGCCGACCAACTGGGACAATTACAGAAAGGAAAATCCAAGCCACGCGCTGGCTATAAAAAAGTATGGAACGGCGCCAAAAAGGCCATGCCGAAATTGCTTTCTTTGGGCACGCGGTTGGCCCTAGGCGTTTCCATAGATGCGTTGAGCCTGTGCCAGGCGGGAGAGGACGTGTTGAAAGAGCTTTCAGGCGGCATGGAGCAACTGGTCGAATTTTGTTCCGGGGAAGTGCTCGCCCAACAGCAGACAACCAAAAATATTGTCAAAGAGTTCAAGATCGCATTGAAGGAGTTTGTAGCCAAGTATGGGCAGGGTAAGCCGTTGATCATCTTTGTCGATGAGCTGGACCGCTGCAAACCCACCTACGCCGTCGAACTGCTGGAATCGGTCAAGCATATCTTCGACGTGGATGGCCTTATCTTTGTATTGTTGTTGGACAGAACGCAGCTTTCACATACGGTCAAAGCGGCTTATGGACGTGATTTGGATGCCGACAATTATTTGCGGAGATTTATTGATCTTGAATATGTTTTGCCGGAACCAAGCAAGAGAAACTATATAAATTACTTGGCTAAAAATGTGTACAGCTTTGAAGAATTTTCATTAACTCCACAAGATGAAAATTTTGATTATGGTGAATTATTTGAAAAATATATCATTAAATTACATCTCCGGATAATTGAAAAAGTAATGCTTAAAATGACACTTGTTTTAAATATGCATCACTGTACCCCTGAAGCTGATGATACTCCCATGCAATTTATAATAAAAGCCAGGTCTAATAATGAAGTAAAAAGTTTTTATCATTCTAATCAAGTTGTGAATCTTAAATGTGAAATACTACAAGAAATTATGATGATAGTTGTTTTAAATAAAGTTGAAAATTCTGTTTACGACACCTATCTAGTTGAAAGTATTGATACTAAAAATGATAAATTGAGACAGTTTTTTCAAGAAAATAAATTCGATTTTGCCGTTAAACTAAATGATTTAAAGGGTTTTATAAAAGCTGAACAAGGCTCCGATAGAAAATTAGTAAGCGGAAATAATGAAAACATGAGTATTGCCGTGCAATACTATAAAGAACTATTTGGAGAATACATAGTTGATAATGTCGCAAGATGTCTAACTCTTGCAGAGCCTTTCATCACTAAATCCGATCAGTAAGTTTTACTCTTAGTAAAGACCTCTCTTACATATCTCTCCCCCTCGCGGTGCGCTTTTCCAAAACGCTACACCGCGAGGGGAATTTTTGTATGACAAAGGCCAAGAAAGGCTACCGACTCAGTGTTTCATCAAGAGAGGTATCGGGCCGCTTGTTATTTCCTGGCGTGTGTCCCATTACCCAAAGCAAGCTTGGCCGCGGCCAGATCAAACAATGCGCAGCCCACGGACTTGAAAAAGACCGGGCCGCCGTTGGGCGTATCTGCCGGACGCGCACCGTGCAGGGCATCTTCCAGGGAGGTGACCGTCTGCCAGTCCACGCCTGCCTGGATGAAATCCCCGCCTTCGCTGCGCACGCCCTCCACTGTATCGGCATAGAGCCTGCAAGCTTTGGTCATGGCTGGCCCAACCTCGGCCATGGAGGGGGTGAACGCGCCCACGCCCGCAAGAAAGCAATGCGGATTGAGCAGGCCGGGATCGTCGGGCAGTACCGGGCTGGTGCTGGTCGTGGTCGTAACCACGATATCCATGTCCGGCAGAAGTCCGGGTAGGTCGGTTGTGCCCACGGCCTGGGCCTTCAGCCCCATGGTTGTCGCTTTTTGGGCCAGGCGGCCCGAAGATTCCAGACTGCGGGCCACAATGAAAATTTGTTTCGGCCGGTTGTCCACCGAGGCAAGCGCCTCAAGGTGTCCTTCGGCCTGTGCCCCGGCCCCGACCAGCAGAAAGGACGGATTCTCGGTTTGTTGCGGGGCCAGCACCTGCCAGGCCAGCAGGCTGAGGGCTGCCGTGCGCCGGGCCGTGAGCGTTCTGCCTTCCAGAATGCCCAGATTGGTGCCCGTGGCCGTATCCATGACGATCACCTGCCCCTGAATAGTCGGCAGGTTCTGGGACGGATTGTCCGGGTGCACCGTGACCAGCTTGGTCATGGTTACCTGCGGGTCGCCTCCCGGCATGACCAGCAGGGTGCCGCCTCCGGCAAGCGCGATGTGCTGGCGTTCCGGCGAGGTGACCAGCCCCTTGCGGTTGTCGCGAAGAACCTGGGCAATGGTTTGGGCCAGTTCTGGATAGGGCAGGCGGGCGGCAGTTTCAGCAGAGTTGAGGATTCGCATGGGGGCCTCCTGTGAGGATGTACGAGGATGTTCTTGCACTGCGGATTCAGCCTATCCTTCACTCGCACCTCCTGCAACGTATGGCGGGCAGAAGAAATCTTGATCTGGGTCAAAGCATGAAAGCCCTGGAAAAGGCATGTTGGGTCAAGACGTACAAGGAGGAAAAAGGCATGGATGCCAGGCCGACAACATATATTGTGAATGGTTGCCGAGGGGCTACGGACAGGGGATGCCCCCGCGCGCTCCCGGTGGAGGCGGATTGGCTGGAACGGCTGGGAAAAGTTGTTGAAGACGCGGGCTGGCCGGAATTTTTGCTGCATGCACAAAAAGACGCTTCTCCGGCAGGGCCGAAAAAACATACCCATTTTCGGATTGCGGTTGCAGCCTGCCCCAACGGGTGTTCGCGCCCGCACATTGCCGACCTGGGGTTGATACGGGCCGTCCGACCAACCGTGAACCCCGACAGCTGCATCGGCTGCGGGGTGTGCAGGCAGGTCTGCCCGGACGGGGCAATACGGATGAACAACAAGCTCCCGGTTATCGACCGGGAAGTGTGCCAGCGCTGCGGCCGATGCATCGCAGCCTGCCCGTCACACTCCCTGCTCCCCGAGCATGAGGGATGGCGGGTACTGGTCGGCGGGCACCTGGGCAGACATCCCCGCCTTGGGCTGGAGTTGCCGGGGGCGAGCTTCGGGACATACTCCGGGGACGAGGTGGAAAGTCTCCTGCACCGCATGGTGTGCCTGTATATGAGGCACTCCAACGGGAAGGGGCGTTTCGGAAACGTTCTCGAAGAAAGGGGCGGCGCCGAAGTATTGTTCCAGGGCGGTGAATGATCCGCCCCGGCGCGTTACCCGTGCAGCTCTATATAGTAGTGGTAGCCGTCGGTCAGCATGTGGGTCACGCGGTGTTCCACCGGGGTGCCCTTGATGTCGAAACATGTCCTATCCATGCGCAGAATGGGGGTGTGCGGCTCTATGGAAAGCCTTTTGGCATCCTCCACCGAGGCAGACATGGCGGAGATGCGTTCGTGCGCACTGGAAATGGTCACATTGAATTTTTGCTGAAAGAAGTCGTAAAGTGTGTTGGGGATCGATTCCAGCGGAACATTTTCGAGCCCCTGGAAAAGCTGCTGCGGTACGGTGATGTACTCGTTGAAAAGGGGACGGTGGTCCACAAGGCGGACGCGGCGCAGACGGACAACAGCTGCGCCCGGCTCGATGTTCAGGGCGTCGGCTTCTTCGTGCGTGGCTCCCTTGTGAACGCCGGAACCGGAGCAAATGCGGATGTTCTTGGACGTGGGCAGGGTGCTGGCCCCGTCTTCACGCCGAATCTGAAAGAACTTGAACAATGCCTGGTCGGAATCCAGAATAGATACGGCAGTGCCTTTTCCCTGGTATCGAGTCAGCCTGTGTTCACGAGTCAACTCGTCCAGGGCACGGCGAAGGGTGCCGTGGCTCACCTGATATTCTTTTGCCAAATCTGTTTCGCAAGGAAGAAAAGTCCCGGGCGCCCATTCGCCGTCTGCTATCCTCGAAAGGATGGACTCCTTCACCTGCTGGTACAATGGGGTGGATTTCAAGGCTCTCATTTCTTTACTCAATTCTCCTAGAGTCATTCTACTATACATTAAAGTATGTAGTGGGGAAACAAGCCGAATCGTCGCACTGTTGCCTGGGTATCGGATAGTCTTCTGCCATTGGGTCGGTATGAAGGCCCTGGAAGCCATTTTCCTGCAATAGAGTGCGGATTCGCGCCGGTCTTGGACGGACCGTCTGTATCGGGAATGTAATACTTTGCCGACGTTTCGCAATCGGCAATAGCCCAATTCCCTATATCAAATCAATAAGCACGGTGTCCGGACATGCCGTCCCCGGCGGAGGGTGCATCCACCGGAGGGAAACTCGGACGCTTTTACTGATTATCCCCCGGGTAATAATCACAAATGACATCTTATACAAGATATAAATGGTGTTTGTATTTTAGAAGGGCATCAGGCGAATAAAACCCTATTATTTCAAAAAACTAAAAAAGTTTGTGAAAAAAATTTTTTAAGCCTTGACGTCTTATATAAGACATAATACAAAAGACTCAACCACTCACTAAGGAGGATTACATGGAAATCCATTTTCTGGTGCACGAAGCAGGCGACGCGGTAGGCGTAGTCGTCGTGGAAGGCGTCAAAGCCGGTCAGAAGCTTAACGGTTGGGTCATGAAAGAAGACGAAACCGTCACGTTTGAAGTCCTCAACGACATCCCCATCGGTCACAAGATTGCTCTGAAGCCCCTGGCTGAAGGCGATACCGTTATTAAATACGGAACAGACATCGGACGCGTTGTTAAACCCATCAAACAGGGTGAACATCTGCATGTCCATAATGTAAAGACGAAGAGGTGGTAGAGATGAAAAGCACGAAAATTATGGGATACCGTCGTGAAAACGGCCGTGTCGGCATTCGTAACCATGTTGTAATCCTGCCCCTCGACGACCTTTCCAACGCTGCCTGTGAGGCCGTGGAAAACAACATCAAGGGCACCCTTGCTCTGCCTCACCACTACGGCCGCCTGCAGTTCGGCGAGGACCTGGAACTCCATTTCCGCACCCTCATCGGCACTGGCCGCAACCCCAACGTTGCCGCTGTAGTCGTTATTGGTATCGAGCCCGAATGGACCAAGGTTGTTACCGACGGTATCGCCGAAACCGGCAAGCCCGTGTTCGGTTTCTCCATCGAACAGAATGGCGACCACAACACCATTTGTGCTGCTTCCCGCAAGGCCAAAGAACTGGTGCAGTGGGCTACTTCCCTGCAGCGCGAAGAATGCGACGTGAGCGAACTGCTGGTCTCCTGCAAATGCGGCGAGTCCGATACAACGTCCGGCATTGCTTCCAACCCCACCGTTGGCAACGCCTATGACAAGCTGTACGCGATGGGTAACACCTTGATTTTTGGTGAAACATCTGAAATCACTGGTGGTGAACACCTCGTCGCAGATCGTTGCAGAACACCTGAAGTTCGCGAAGCTTTCATGAAGATGTGGAACGACTACAACGATTTCATCATCGAAAACAAAACCAACGACCTCTCCGATTCCCAGCCCACCAAGGGTAACATCCTGGGCGGCCTGACGACGATCGAAGAAAAGGCTCTGGGCAACATTCAGAAGATCGGCAAGAAGTGCCTGGTTGATGGATGCCTGCAGCCCGCCGAAGCCCCCACGGGCAAAGGCCTGTGGTTCATGGACTCCTCCTCTGCCGCCGCCGAAATGGTCACCCTGTGTGGCGCTGGCGGAGCTGTTGTTCACTTCTTCCCCACCGGTCAGGGCAACATCATCGGTAACCCCATTGTTCCGGTTATCAAAATCAGCGCCAACCCCCGCACCGTACGTACCATGAGCGAGCACATCGACCTCGACGTCTCCCCGGTTCTGCGTCGCGAGATGAACCTTGACGAAACCGGCGACGCTCTGCTCGATCTGATGGTCGACACCGCCAACGGTCGTTTTACCAGCACTGAAGCTCTCGGCCATCGCGAATTCGTTATGACGAAGCTGTACCGCAGCGCTTAAGCTGCTCCTCAGCGACAGCCTCGGAACACATGCAACGGGTGGGACGGCCCCACCCGTTGCATTCATTACAGGATAGGAGAACATGGCATGAAAATTATGTGGAACATCTTCCTGGCAATGGCGCTGGTACTCGGCGTGGCCGCTACCGGATCTGCCGCTTACCCCGACAAAGACGTCACCTATATCGTTCCCTTTGGACCCGGCGGAGAATCGGACATTTCCGCCCGTATCCAGCAGGCGAACTTCCGTCGCCTCTTCGGACATGAAATGGTTATTCAGTACAAGCCGGGCGGAGGCGGAGCCGTTGGTTGGAGCTCCCTGCAGCAGTATCCGTCCGACGGTTACACCATCATGGGGACCAACCTTCCCCACATCGTACTGAAACCGTTGCAGAAAGGGAGCGGATTCAAACTCGAAGACATCGCAAACGTTTATTTCTTCCATTACACTCCCGACGCCATCGTTGTTCCCGTAAACAGCAAGTACAAGACTCTGGACGACCTGGTTCAGGACGCCAAAGCGCATCCCGGTATGATCACGTTCGCAGGAACGGGTTCGTACTCGAACAACCATTTTGCAAAGACTCGCTTCGATAAAATTGCCGGAATCAAAACGACATATATCCCCTTCAAGACCACGGGTGATGCTGCCATGGCCATGCTGGGCAAGCAGGTTGCCGCTCATTGGGGCTACACCACCGTTGGTGTTGCCCAGGGCGACAAAGTGCGTCTGCTGGCTGTTGCCGGCGAAGAACGCCACCCCCTGTTCCCCAATGTTCCTACCTTCAAGGAACTGGGCTACGAATTCGTAGGCGGTGCCTACCGCGGACTGGCTCTGCCCAAGGCTTCCACCGAAGCCACTCGCAAGGAAGTTTCGGACATGCTCGACAAGCTCAACCATGATCCGCAGTTCCGTAAGCAGATGGTCAATGCCGGCTTCACCATGGTGGACGTACCTTACGACAAGGTTCCCGCCTTCCTGGATAGCCTGAAGGACAAATACTACGAAGTGGCAAAGGAACTGAAACTCATCAAGTAGTCCGAAGGGTGCTTGTAGATTGTGCATAGGGTTGTACAATCTGGTGGGGCCTGCACACCGCTGTCGGTTGCAGGTTGGGGTCCAAAGTTCCTTTACTGACAAAGGACTGAAAGTGCACGCTGCGGCCGGGTCCGTAGCGTGCACCTTAACAAGGGTGAGATATGTTAGGTATTCAATTCCTCCTGGATGCGCTTACACCGCTTAACCTGCTCCTGAGTGTGGTCGGAGTGGTCACGGGTACCGTTATCGGTGCGCTTCCCGGTCTTTCAGCAACTATGGCCGTGGCAGTCCTTGTGCCGCTGACCTTTGCCATGGCGCCGGCTTCAGCCCTGATCATGCTTGGGGCAATTTATACCGGAGCCATCTACGGCGGATGTTTCGCCGCTATTCTGGTGAACACGCCAGGCACACCTTCCGCCATTGCAACGACCTTTGACGGGTTCCCCATGGCAAAACGCGGCGATGGCGACCTCGCCGTAACCTGCGGCACAATCGCTTCCGTTGTCGGCGGTGTTGTGGGCGCTCTTTTTCTGCTTCTCTTTGCTCCGCTGCTGGCCGAATTCGCTTTGCGTTTCGGACCTGTCGAATATTTCTGGTTGGCCCTGTTTGGACTGACCCTGATCTCCGCCCTGTCCGAAGGAAGCCTGCTCAAGGGCTGGGCCGGAGCTGCGTTCGGAATGCTCTGCTCCACTGTTGGCGTTGCCGTTATCGGCGGTGACGTTCGTTACACCTTCGATTCCGAATTGCTGCTGGGCGGCATCGATATCGTCTCCGCCCTTATCGGTCTGTACTGTGTTCCCGTGCTCATCGATCTTGTTATGACCCGTGCCCGTCACCTCGATGTGCCCAAGAAAGGAAAAGGCTTCCGTCTGCAAGAAGCCATGGGCTATGCGCTTAGGGATAAGTTCAACCTCATCCGCAGTGCCGTTCTTGGTACGCTGGTAGGTATTCTTCCCGGTGCCGGCGGTTCCATTGCCAGCCTTGTTTCCTATTCCGAAGCCAAGCGTACTTCGCCCCGCGCCGAAAATTTCGGCAAGGGTGAACCTTCCGGCATCTTCTGTACGGAAGCTGCCAACAACGCCACGGTGGGCGGCGGTTTTATTCCCACGTTGGTGCTGGGTATTCCCGGTACGCCTCCGGACGCCGTCATCATGGGCGCTTTGCTCGTGCAGGGCGTGAAGACCGGTCCCGCTCTCTTCACCGATGAAGGCGGCATCGTCTACACGTTCATCTACGGATTGCTGCTGGCAACCCTGATGATGTTCCCCATTGGCCTGCTCATCGGCAAATATGCCTACCGGTCCATTGCCTCGTTCTCCAAATCCGTTCTGGTTCCCGTTATCGCCTTCATGTGCGTTATCGGTTCCTTTGCCATCAACAACAACGTCGGCGACTCGCTCATCATGGTTTGTCTGGGTGGCGCTGGATGGGTTCTCAACCGTTTCGGCTTCCCGCCGTCTCCCATTGTTCTGGGCATCATCCTCGGCCCCATCGCCGAACAGGGTTTTGTGCAGAGCTATCTGATCGGTACGGCCAGCGGCAATGTGTGGGGAGGCTTTTTCAGTCGTCCCATCGCCCAGGTCATTATCGGCCTGATCTGTCTGGTTGTGTTCTATCCCATCGTTTCCAAGAAACTCTTTTCGCGGTTTACCTGGTTCAAGGGAGGACGCACCAATGAAAGCTAACAAAGACTTTGGAAGCATTATTGTTTCCTTCTTCCTTATCCTGTTTGCCATAGGCGCCTGGTACTATGCCGGTGAGTTCTCGAACATGGGGGCCATTTTCCCCAAGACATTCTCCCTGGTGCTTATCTTCTGCTCTGCCGGTTATATTGTGGTGTCCCTCTTCAAGGGGACCCCGGAAGCCAAAAAAACGCCCGGTGAGCAGATATGGAGAGGGCTGGCCCTTTTTGTCGTGCTTCTTATCTGGTGCCTGCTGCTGAAGACCCTCGGGTTTCTCGTCTCCAGCGTTCTCAGCTACATCATACTTGCGGTTTTGGCCGACCACGAGCATAGGCCCAATCCCAAGCGCATTTTGACCCACGCCGGTCTCGGCATCCTTATTGCTGGTATTTTCTACATCGGCTTCAGTGAGTTTCTTGCCGTTCCGCTTCCCAAAGGGATTCTTCCGCTTTGATCTCCACGGAATCCCTGTAGGACGGCAGTCCCACAAGCTCTATGAAGCATTCCCTTTCTCTCCCCGGGTGGGTATATATCGGTGGAGAGGAAGGGAATTTTTTTTCTTAGGATGGGCAGAATGTGTGATAGCTTCGTTGCTGCGAAAAATTGAAGCCGCTTGTGTACGGAAGAGTACACGTCGCGTTTCAATTTTTCTGGCGCCTTGCTCTCACAGCATTCTGCCCATCCTGCGATTTTGGGCTGGTGGGGAGGGGATGAAGACAAGAACCGGAATTCAAGATTCAAGCGGTCAATCACAGCTTCGTTGCTGCGGAGAATTGTTTTCGCACCATTCTTCCCCGCCTGAGATATTGGTTTGGAATTCAGGCAACGAAAACGAAGCAAAGATATTCTTCCCCAGGTCAGCAAAGCCATCGGTTTGTTCCCTTCCACCTTCTTTTTCCAAGCCAGTCGAAAATCCCTATCTTTCGTCCATCTGTGGCAGCGGAGATTCAGCAATCCGCTGCTTTTTGATGCTTTGACGGTCGAAGTGGGATAAGGGTATCTCTACGTTTCAGTCCGCGTTTCGGGCTGGCAAATTTTCTTTGTGAACTGAATGCTGGGGGCATCCAATGAATACGTCGAAATCGTCGTGGTGTTATTTCAGTAGGGCGGCACTATTGCTGGTCGTATCGCTGGTGGTATTGCTGATGGTTGGCGGGTGCAGTTCGTACGGTGCACGGCAGCAGTACACGGGGCAAAGCGAGTTTGTTTCCGCATCCGCCGCTTTTGATGCCGTGCGTAACGATCCCGTACGGTTGCGGGCCTATCTGGTGGAATTCCCCAAGGGCGGGGAGCTGCATTCGCACACCAGCGGGGCCGTGTATGCGGAGGATTATCTACGCTGGGCAGTGGACCAGAAGCTATGTGTTGCACCCGAGACATTGCAGCTCAGCAACGCTCCGTGCGCCAGTGCAACTCTTCCGGCGGCCAAGGCCTTTGCCAACGCCACGCTCTACAGCCGCATGATCGACTCTTTTTCCAACAGGAATTTTAACAGCAGCCGGGCCATGTGGGGCCACGACAACTTTTTCGCCACCTTCGACCGCTTCGACCTGGTCACGGACAACAATGCCGGAAAAATGCTGGCCGAGGTTATGCGCGAGGCCGGACGCACCAATGCAGTGTATCTGGAGCTGATGAAATGCTATTTCCCGCCCGAGCTGTGGAAGGCCGCCACCACAGCCGGTTGGGACGGCAATGCCGACGCCACTTTGGCGCGTCTCAGGCAGACCGGGGTTTTCGACACCATCCCTGCCTCGCGCCAGCGCATCGGCGAAGTGGAGGCCAAGGCTGCCGCGCTGGTAGCCGGTACGCCCGGTGCAAACGTCACTGTGCGCTGGCTGGAGCAGTGCATCCGGTCGCTGCCACCCCAGTATGTTTTTGCCCAATTCGCCTATGCATTCGCCCTGTGCCAGGCCGACCCCAGAGTGGTGGGCTTCAATCTGGTGGCGCCCGAGGACAACCCCGTGTCCATGCGCGACTACAGCCTGCACATGCATATGATTCAGGCCCTGCGCAAGCATTTCCCTGCCACCAACGTCAGCCTGCATGCGGGTGAGCTGCGCCTGGGGCTGGTGGAGCCTGAAGGGTTGCGTTTTCACATCCGCGAGGCCGTGGAAGTGGCTGGCAGCAAGCGCATAGGCCATGGCGTGGATTTGCCTTTTGAAAAGGACATGCCCGGACTGCTCAAGGAGATGAAAAAGCGGGGCGTGTCCGTGGAAATCTGCCTGTCCAGCAACGACCAGATTTTGGGCGTTACCGGGAAGGACCATCCGGTACGTACCTACATGGCGGCGGGCATCCCCATCACGCTGAATACGGACGACGCCGGAGTGGCCCGCATCGATCTTCCGCACGAGTACCAGAAGGCGGTGCAGGAGCAGGGCTTTGGTTTCGACGACCTTGTCCGCGCCTCGCGCAACGTGCTGGAATATTCCTTTCTGCCCGGACAGAGTTTGTGGCAGAACGCCACGACCTTCACGCCCGTGAACAGCTGCGCCGACGGCCTCAAGTGCGGTACGCCGTCCGTGCAATGCAAGGCGCTGCTTGCCAAGAGCCGGAAGGCGGATTTGCAGTGGAAGCTGGAACAGCGCTTCCGCGCCTTTGACCAACGCGCGCCCCAATTCGCCAGATAAACAGCCACCTGTACAAACGACAAACGCCCCGTATGGATTTCTCCGTGCGGGGCGTTTTGTTGTGGGCGGGCGCGCTACCGGAGTTTTTCGATGCGCTTGATGCCGTTGCGGTCCAGAACAATGCGGTAGCGGTGGCAGACCGTGCCCTTGTCCAGAATGTGCCTGCGGATGATGTTCATGTGGTAGACCTTGTTGCCGCTGGCCTTGATGTATCCGCCCCCGTCCTTGAGGGCATAAAGCTGCTCTTCGGGCTCGTCCATGTACATGAGGAAGTCGTGCACCCCTATGCGGCTGATATCGAGCAGCCCGTCGCTGAAGCAGTTGCGCACGATCTTGAAGGCGGAGCTCCGCAGCTCCATGTCCTTGCGGTAGCAGATGATGGTTTCCAAACGAAAGGCCGCGGAAATGTCCACCATGTGCACCTTGTCGCGCAGGGCGGCCACCTCTTTGGGCAGGGCGCTTTCGTTGATGAACGAGAAGGTCTCCTTGCACACGCCGATGGCCGTGGTGAAGTTGCGGAAGATGGTCCGCTTGCGGTCGGAAAGGAAGCGCCGCAGCCCCGAGGCCATGCGGGCCTTGAGATAGTCCTTCATCCGGTCCTTGAAAATGTAGGCAATGACCAGCGCCCCGAACAGCGGCATGCTCAGGGAGCCGTACCGCCCCTGCCAGATAAAGGCGATGCCCGTGGCAAAGACCATGGCCACGGCGGCGGCCACGCTGTACGCGGCCTGTTGCCAGAATTCCGTGTCGCGCCGCTTGCGGACGTCCAGAAACAGGGCGCTGCTCATGTATTTTTTCAGCATGCTCCAGCGGTGCACAAAGAGTTCGTTGTCGCCATCCGCCCGGGGAACCACGGTATGCAGCACATGCTTGCGGTAGTCGATTTCCGCCTGGATGTAGTCCAGCAGTTTGCGCGCGCCCGTGTTGCCAGGTTCTTTGTCGCCTGGTTTTTTGTCACCTGGCTCTTTGTTTGGGGCCTCTTTGCCAACAGCCTCTTTATTTGTCGCGTTTTGAGCCGGGTCAATAGCCCCAAGGCTGTCCAGCGCCCGGAAACCATAATAGGCCGTGATGGTGCTGAGGTATTCGTCGCCGTAGCCGTAGGCGGGCATGTCGCCAAGCCCGGCCTCTTCCGCCTGGCGTTGCATGGCCCTGTAGCGCTGCAACACTTCCCGCGTTCGGGCTATGAAATCGTCGACCTCCTGTTCCGGGGCGTCTGTGCGGCCATGGTGCACCTTTCCGGCCCAGGCTTCGAGCGCCCGGTTAAAGGACAGGCAGAGAATCTTGACGCGGTCCTCGAACAGCTCCTTGCGTTCTTTGGGCGTAAGCAAGTGGCGGTCGGCCAGGAGTTTTTCCAGCATGCAAAGCGGCGCGTCCTCGTCCAGAAAGCGATGGAGTGGAACCAGGGGAATGCACAGGCGCACGTAGCTCTTCAGCCGCTTGAAGAATTTTTTGCGCGTAAAGGTGTCGGGATTGATGCAAAGGCTGCTGGGGATGAAAAAGTAGGTCTCGACCTTGCTGCGGCATCGGCGTCCGCCCCCTTCCAGGGGAAGGATGTGCTTGATCTCGAACTGGAGAGTATCGTGTATTCCGCAAATTTCCCGTAACATAAGAAAACCGTGTGGTTACGGCGACAGGTAGCGCCGTCCCGGCAAGGGAAAGGCAAAGGAACCCACGGGGTGGGCCCGAAAAGGCTCCAGAGTGTCCAAGGGGATGCTCCAAAGGTTACCTTTCTATTGTTTCGGAAAAAGTAAAGTGAATTTTTTTTGACTTCTTTAAAAGACCAGCGGCAAATATCGATTTCAGAAACCGATATGGTGAAGGATAACAGCGGTGCAAGAAAAGTCCCCCCGGCCATGCGGACGGGAGGACTTTTGTATTTAATAGCGGGCCCTTGTGATCTCTCGCAGGGACCGAATCGGGGGCGGAAAGAGAATCAGCCGAGCGTTGCTTTGAACTGCTCGAACTGTTCCGCAGTGGCATAGGAAGACTGCGTGCCGAGGCGCGTGATGGAATCGGACGCGTATCGGGCGGCGTCTTCCAGGGAGGCGACAAGGTCGCGGCTGCGCACGTAGGTGCTGACAAAACAGCCTATGAAGGCGTCGCCCGCGCCGGTCGTGTCCTTGGCTTCCACCTTGGGGCAGTCGATGTGCAGCGCGCGTCCGGTTTCCACAAGCAGTACGCCGTTTTCACCCAGGGTGACGATGACCTGCTGTACGCCTTTGTCCACCAGGGATTTTGCCGCGGCTTCGGCTTCCTCTATGGTGGTTACGGGCATGCCGGAAAGAATCTGTAATTCGCTTTCATTGGGCACCAGAAAGGTGGCCTTGCAGACTTCCCTCATGTCCAGATCGGCCTGGGCCGGGGCCGGGTTCAGCAGAACGTCGATACCGTGCGTTTTGCCGAAGTT
This sequence comes from Desulfovibrio sp. 7SRBS1, assembly GCF_049723905.1. Lineage (NCBI taxonomy): Bacteria > Pseudomonadati > Thermodesulfobacteriota > Desulfovibrionia > Desulfovibrionales > Desulfovibrionaceae > Desulfovibrio > Desulfovibrio sp. 7SRBS1. The sequence goes on from NZ_JBJKFD010000001.1 coordinate 3,318,258, forward strand.
CAGCACATGGTAGATGGTCTCCACGGAAATTTCCAGCTGCATGACGATGATGGCGCACTGCTTGAGGTCGTCGGCCACGCGATCGATGTCCGCGGGCTTCAGGTGTGCATTGGCGCCCTTGACGATGAGGATGCTGTTGGAGCCGTTGGGCTCCACGAAAATGGGGGCCACACCGCTGGGAACGCCGGGCACGGTCTCCACGTATTTGGTGTCTATGCCGTTGTCCGCCAGGTTCTTTTTGGTGTTGGGGCCGAACATGTCGTCGCCCACCTTGGTTACCATCATCACGTCCGCGCCCAGTTTGGCCGCGGCCACGGCCTGGTTGGCGCCCTTGCCGCCAAAGCCCATGGCAAAGGAAGGAGCTTCCAGGGTTTCGCCCTCGTTGGGCATGCGGTCCGTGTAGGTGATGAGGTCGACCATGTTGCTGCCGACCACGGCGATTTTTGTGCTCATATTCCCTCCCGCTTTACAGCTTTGCGATAAGATTCGCTGCCTTTTCCGCTTCTGCAGCATCCAGGTATCCGGCCGTGACGTTGAAATGCCGTTTGCCGTGGCCGGGGATGATCTGCACGTTGCCCTTGGCCTTTTCCGCCAGGTAGCCTTCCGGCTCGCAGGTTGCGGGCAGGGCGAATGCGGCCACCTGCTGGTCCGAGTTGCACAGCACCCAGCGCACGGTATGGGGAAAGTCCTTGGTGGAATAGGAGGTGTAAAAGCCGTCCTTTTCCGTGCGGCGCAGCATCAGGTGCGTCTTGCCGTCGGCGTCCGTGTGCAGGTTCTTGATGAAGAGCACCTGCTCGGGGTTGTAACGGGCGGTTTCGTGCAGCGTGGCCATTACCGAAGGATCTTCGGCCAGGCTGGCGATAAGGGCCTTGAAGTCGTCGTTGGGCACCACGTGGCCGGGAATGGAGGTGCGCACCACCGTATCTTCGGGGGTGAAGCCGGTGGGCTGGTGGATGGTGCCGTCCTCGGCATAGGCGAAATTCATGTGGCACATGTACATCAGTTCCATGTCGTCGCCGGACAGGTTCTCGATGTCCATGGAAATGTCGAACACGGTCTTGTTCTGGCGCAGCGTCAACGCGGGCCGGGCCAGGTAGTGGCTGCCGAAGCCCATGGCGTATTCGCAGGAGCCGGTTAGCCGCAGGTAGGGCCCTTGTTCGTCGTGCCCCCAGACCAGTTCCGCGCTGTCCATGGTGGCGCAGGGCATTTCCCCGTGCAGGGGGTGGGTGTCCTGGGGCGAGGGGCAGCCGTTGCGCAGCAGCCCGCTGTGAAAGGCGAAGCATCCGTAGGTTTCCACCACGGTGGCTACCGGGCGGGGCTGCGGAAACATGTTGGTCATGGTCAGGTCCACGCCGTCCATCACCGCATCCCATATCATCTGACCCATATAGGGCAGAACCGTTACGTAGCCCCGGCTGTTCTGCAGCCGGACAGCCTCTATGCCGCTGTCGTAGCGGAAAAGGGAAGCCTGAAAGCCCTCGGCCGTGAGTACGGTTTCTTCACGGGGGCCGAAAAAGGATCTTTGAAGATGAAATCGTTGTGTCATGGTGTGCTCCACTGCGCTCAATTATTGAGTTTCTTTCTGTTGTTCAAATAATTGATGACCATGATCAGCAGCAGGAACGCGCCCCAGACAAAGTCTATGAGGTGGTTGCTGAAGCGCATGATCTGCAAGCCGCTGGACAGAAACATCAGGGCGATGACTGCAATGAGGATGCCCAGAATGGAACCCTTTCCGCCCGACGGGTTGGTTCCGCCCAACACCGCGATGAGAACGGCCTGAAGCAGGTAGGAGGAACCGTAATCGGATTTGGCCGCATTGGCCCGGCCCGAAAGGATGATGCCCGCTATGGAGGCGATGACCCCGGTCATCATGTAGGACAGGAAGATCATCTTGCTCTTTTTAAGGCCCGCATAGACGGCAGCCTTGGGGTTGGTGCCGATGAGCGTGAGGTTGATGCCAAAGACCGTCTTGTTCAGTACAAAGGCCACCAGCAGCAGGATAAGAATGAAAATGACCAATGGAAAGGCGATTCCCAGAACCTTGCCGTTGCCGATGAAGGCCCAGTAGGAAGGAAAGCCCACAATGGCCGGGCCGCCGGAAATGACCAGGCACAGCCCGGTGAATATCTGGGCCGTGCCCATGGTTGCCAGAATGGGCGTTATGCCCAGCTTGGTGATGAAAAATCCGTTGGCCGCTCCGGCGCACAGCCCCACGCACAGGGCCAGGGCCAGCCCGGCGGCCACGTAGACCAGAAGCACTTCCGGCGGAATATTCTGGCCGCGGGTAAAGTGGGCAAAGAACGATCCCGCCACAATGCCCGAAAGGTTGGCCACGCCGATGATGGACAGATCAATGCCTCCGGTGAGCATGGAGATCATCATTGCCAGGGAAAGCAGCCCCAGCTCCGGGAACATGAAGCAGATGGACTCGAAGTTGTAGTAGCGGAGAAATTTGTCCGGGTTGAGGATGCTCATGGTCGCAAACACCAGAATGGTGATGATGACGAGCTGGAAAAGGTTGTTTTCCCTGTTTATGAAGCTGCGAATATTCATGGGACACCCTTACATGCTTTTATTTCTGTCTCTGTAGGCCGTTGCCGCCGTCGCCGCCAGGATGATCATGCCGACCACGACCCGCTGCCAGGTGGTGTCCACATGCATGATGATCAGGCTGTTCTTGACCATGACCAGGGTGAAGACCCCGAGCATGGTTCCCAGAACCGACCCCTTGCCTCCGAATATGCTGGCTCCGCCCAGCACCACGGCGGCGATGACGTCCAGTTCCAGCCCCCCGAAGTCGCGCGGGTTGGCCAGCCAGATCATGGAGCTGTGCAGCAGCCCGGCGAATCCGGCCAGGGCGCCTGCCAGCCCGTATACGAAAAACGTGGTCTTGCGCAGGCTGAACCCGATGCGCTGTGCGGAAACCTGGTCGCCGCCCATGGCGTATACGCTGCGTCCCATCAGGGTGTAGCGCAGGATGAGGTGCACCATCAGGGCCAGTCCTATGTACACCAGAATCATGGCCGTGAGCCCGTAGTGGGTGCCGTCGGGCGTGGTGAACCCCCACAGCTCCGTGGTGGCGAAGTTGATGAGCACCTTGGGCATCTTGTTGATGTTGATCATGCTGGTGCCCACGCCGCCCAGCAAAAGGCCGCGCACCAGGCTTGCCGTGCCCAGGGTGACGATAAGCGGGATGATCTTGAAACGGTATACGAAGAAGCCGTTCATGAAGCCAAGGCACATGCCCATGGCGGTTGCCATCAGGAAGGGGATGAAGATTCCCTGGCTTCCGGTGGCGACCATGTATTTGACCGTGAGGTACATGGCTGCCACGGCAAAGGCCGGGAACGATACGTCGATGCCGCCGGAGATGAGCACGAGCAGCACGCCCAGGGCCATGATGCCCATGACCACGTTGCTCTGCAGCAGGCTGAACATGTTCTGGAACTGCCAGAAGGCCGGGTTGATGAGGCCGATGATGCCCATGGCGACCACCAGGACGATGCCGACGACCATTTCCGCTTTATGATGCTGCATGACCATTTTTCAGTCCAAATTTTTCAGGAGTTCGTTGATCTTGTCTTCGTCCGCTTCCAGAGCTGCGATATCGCGCACAAACCGCCCCCGGTGGATGATCAGGATACGGTTGCAGTTCTGAATAAGCTCGGGGACATCGTCGGAAATCATCAGCACGCTCAGGCCGTTCTGCTCGGCCAGGGTGCGGACCATGGCATGGATTTCCGCCTTGGAGCCCACATCCACGCCCACGGTGGGGCCGTTGAGGATGAGCACCTTGGCATCGGTAAGCAGCCATCTGCCCAGGACGACGCGCTGCTGGTTGCCGCCGGACAGGGAATTGACCGGATTGTTCCCGGACGGGGTGGCGATCTTGAGGTTGTGAATCAGGTCTTCTGTAAGCCGCGAACCCTTGTTGCGGTCCACCACTCCGAAGAGCCCGGCAATGCGGTCGTAGGCGGCGGCAAGCAGGTTGCGGTTGATGGACTGGGTGGCGAAAAGGCCTTCGGAAAGGCGGTCTTCCGGCACATAGGCAATGCCGTTGTCGATGGCGGAGCGCACGGAATCCAGAACCACGGTCTGGCCGTCCACCCGGATTTCCCCGGTATGCTCGGCCATGCCGAACAGCGCCTTTGCCATGGGGGTTCTGCCCGAACCGAGCAGCCCGGTAACCCCGACTATCTCGCCCTTGCGCAGGGTCAGGTCCAGGCCGTCGCATTCACCGGGAATGGTCAGGCCGCTTACTTGCAAGCGCGGCGTTTCATCTTCGGACGGGGTAAAGACGTACTGGCTGGCCTGGATTTCCTGGCCGGTCATGGCCGTGGTGATGGCGGCTTCGGTAAAGTCCGAGGTGGAACCTTCGTCCACCTTGGAGCCGTTGCGGATGATGGTCAGCCGTTCGCTGATTTCCAGCATCTCGCGCATCTTGTGGCTGACGAAAAGTATGGAAATTCCCTGTTTCTGGATGTTGCGGACGATCTCGAAGAGGTTGTTGACCTCTTTGCCGGTAAGGGCCGTGGTGGGCTCGTCCATGATGATCAGCCTGGCGTCGAACATCAGGGCCTTGGCAATGGCCACCAGCTGTTTGCCGGAAACCGGCAGGTCGTCCACCAGATCGCGGAGGTTCAGGTCTATGTGCAGCCTGTCCAGCGCTTCACCGGCTATTTCATAGGTCTTGCGCCAGTTCACGAATTTCTTTTTGTCGTGCAGCTGGGCGTTCAGGGCCAGGTTTTCCGCCACGGTCAGGTTCCCGAACAGGGAAAAGTCCTGGTAGATGACCTGTATGCCCTTGCTCAGGGACTGGATGGGCGTGAGCTTGTGGAAGGATTCTCCGTCTATGGAGATGGTGCCCGAATCCGGGGTGTAGACTCCGGAGATGACCTTGATAAGCGTTGACTTGCCGGAGCCGTTCTCTCCCGCCAGGCAGTGGATTTCACCCGGCTGGATGGAAAGGGACATGTCGTTCAGGGCATGCACCCCGCTGAACGACTTGTGGATGTTCTTCAGTCCCAGAAATTCTGTCATGCTGCACCCGAAATAGTAAACATTGAACGGAGAGGGGCGCGGATGCGCCCCTCGTCTAAGTTCCTGAGAACTAGAAGTTGTACTTGTCCATGTTTTCCTTGGTTACGCCCACCCAACCGGCGCCGTACAGGAGGTTCGGCTTGTTCTTCACCGGGGTGATGAGGTCTGTGTAACCGGGCAGTCCGAGGTTCAGGCCGGCCTTTACCTCGTTCTTCTTGCCGTTCAGGACCATGACGGCCAGTTCGTTCATGGCGTATCCGGCCACGGCGGGATCCCAGAACTGGATGTACTGGATGTCGCCGTTTTTCAGGTATTCGCCAGCCACGGAAACCAGGCCCGTACCGGCAAAGAACAGCTTGCCCTTCAGGTTGCGTTCGGCAATCAGACGACCGGCACCTGCCGAAGTGGGCATGGGACCACCCACAATACCCTTGAGGTCGGGGTAGGTTGCCAGAACCTCTTTGAGCTTGTTGTAGTCGGTGTTGGCGTCGTCATAGGTTTCCAGACGGCTGGTCACCAGCTCCATCTTGGGGAAATGCTTCTTTTGGTAGTCGATGGCGCCGTCGATCCATTCGTTCTGGGACTTGGATGTGAGGCTGCCCACAGTGCCGACGTACTTGCCGGTGCCGCCCATGTACTCGCCCAGCACCTTCATCAGGTTGGCGCCGTATGCGAAGTTGTCGAAGGCTTCCAGAACGTAGTCCACGTTCTGGATGTTGGAAGCTTCGTGGGCAATGACCAGAATGCCGCGGTCACGCGCTTTTTTCAGTACCGGTTCCACGGCTTCCACGGAAAAGGGAACCACGCAGATGGCGTCCACGCCCTGGGCAATCAGGTTTTCGATGATCTGTACCTGGGCAGCGGCATCGGTCTGGCTGGGGCCCACCATCCAGGTATCCTGGCCGGTGTCCTTGCCGAACTGCTCCACGCCGTCGCGCATGCGGTCGAACCAGGCAATGCCGTCAACCTTGACGACCGTGGCAATGGAGTATTTCTTGCCTGTGCTTTTGGTATCCAGATCCTTGCGAACCTTGGAAATGTCCACCGGTCCGTTGGAACCGGCAAAAGCCACTGTCGAGACCAGAAAAGTCATGATCAGCGCCAAACAGAACTTTTTCATCCCAATCTCCCATACTTGGCTAAGTTTTTGTAAATATCGCATTCGCACGGTGCGAAGTGCCGGACATTCTTACTACGCGTGGTTGTGGGGCTTTGGAAAAGCTCCCGATACGGGCAAGTGTTAGTAGGACGCCGTGCTTGTTTCGCCCTTGACGATGGCGATGCCGGAGCTTGCGCCCAAGCGGTCGGCACCGGCGTCGATCATGGCCTTGGCGTCCTCGTACGAGCGGATGCCGCCGGAAGCCTTGACCTGCATATCCTGTCCCACGGTTTTGCGCATCAGCCGGACGTCTTCCACGGTTGCGCCGCCGTGGCCGAATCCGGTGGAGGTCTTGACAAAGTCCGCCCCGGCTTTCTTGCTCAGGCGGCAGGCCAGAACCTTTTCCTCGTCCGTGAGCAGGCCGGTTTCGATGATGACCTTGAGCAAGGCCTTGCCGCAGGCCTTTTTGACCTCGCGGATGTCGTTTTCAACGTATTCCTCGTTGCCGTCCTTGAGCGCGCCGATCTGGATGACCATATCGATTTCATCCGCGCCGTCTTCCACTGCGAACTGGGTTTCCGCGACCTTGGCCCGGGTGCTTGCGGCACCGAGAGGAAAGCCGATGACGCAGCAGGTCTTGACGCCGCTTCCGGCCAGGGCTTCGGTAGCCAGGCGGGCAAAGGACGAGTTGACGCACACGGAGCAGAATTTGTACTCGCGGGCTTCGGCGCACAGCTTGAGAACCGCCTCGCGGCTGGCTTCGGGCTTGAGCAAGGTATGGTCGATATATGAGGCCAGAGATGCTGATTCGTGATCTGACATGACACCCTCTTTTTTTGGTGTAAAAGTAACTTCTTAGTGTTAATATCGTAACATTTAGGCTAGGTCAACCAGTGGCCGACTTTAATGTAGGTTCTCTGTGAACTTTGTTACATGGCTGTGAAAGATGGCATCCGCCGTGGGTTTCCTGGCAGCCGGGCAGGAGATGGACAGCCTGTTGTGGCTGCTTCCAATTAGAATAATAGGGAAAAATATTTAATGGGAGCGCACGGTCCGGCAGGCTCTCCCTTCCTCTTGGCCGGGAGGGCTTGTCAATGTTGACCAGATGTGCAAATGTTAGAAACCTAACATTGTTTGAGGTGGTGATGTTCGAACGCAGAAAAAAACGGCTGGATACGATAAGGACGCTGCTGGAGCGGCAGGGTACCATTCATCTGAAGAGCGCGGCGGAAACGCTCGGGGTCTCGGATATGACCATTCGTCGGGATATTGCGGCTTCCAAGGCGGAACTGGCCTATCTTGGCGGGTACATCATTTCCGGCAAGAGCCTGCCGGGCACGCCCGAGTACAAGATGAATACCGAGGAGGACCGCAACACGCGCAACAAGGAAAGGGTGGGACGCATTGCCGCCTCCATGGTGGAGCAGGGCGATACCATCTTTGTGGACTGCGGCACGACCACGCCGCATATCATCTCCGCCCTGCCGGAAGATCTGTCCATCACAGTGGTTTGCCACGCCCTGAATATCGCCAATCTGGCGTCCCGGTTGCCCAAGGCGAACCTTATCCTGCTGGGCGGGGTCTACTATTCCGGGACCATGGTTTTCAAAAGCGACCCCGGCCTGACCATGCTGGAGCAGGTGGCTATCAGCAAAGCGTTTATCTCGGTCGGCGGCATCCATGCGGAACGTGGGCTGACCTGCTCCCATTTTTACGAAGTGGATATAAAACAGTCTGTTATGCGTGGTGCTGTTCAACGATATATGATCGCCGATTCCAGCAAATTTTCCCTGGTCAAACCAGCCTGCTTCGGGCAACTTTCCGAAGCGGAAACAATAATTACAAACCCTGATATCCCCGACGACTACCGCGCTATTTTGGATGAAATCCCGCTGAACGTGATGACTTCTCCGAAAAAATAGCCTTTACGCCCCAGGTGGGCACAAGGGGGCGCGCAGGGCGCCGGTCTCACTCCCGGTGCGTTATCTCCGTGCCGGGGCGCTCTGCTGTTGTCGGCCGAAGGTTTGTTCAATTCTTCAGTTCGTTCTGTCCGGTCATCCCCGCACTCGTCGTTCGAGCCTGTTTCCCTTGTTTCGTCTGGTCAGCTTGGTCTGGCCAACGCAGTCTGGTCACTCCAGTCTGGTCAGTCCGGCCTGGAGTGCTTCCTGCCGGGCCTGGGTTACCTCTTTCTTTGTCACGTTGCGGGCCAGCGCCGGGTGGTTCATGGCGTTCCCGCAGGGGTGATACTGCCCCATGATGTTGACGTAGGTATCGGTTGAAAGGCCTGCCAGAAAACGCATCCAGGGCCGGGTTCCGGCAATTTCTCCGGGCATGACCAGATGGCGGACGAGAAGTCCCCTTTGGGCCATGTTCCGGTCGTCCAGTTGCAGGTCTCCCACCTGGGAGTGCATGTCGCGCACGGCCTTGCGCGCCACATCGGGGTAATTCTCGGCCAAGGTGTAGACACGGGCCGCTTCCGGGTCGTGAAATTTAAGGTCCGGCAGGTAGATGTCCACAATGTCGCGGAGCAGCTCGATGGTTTCCGGGCTGTCGTAGCTTCCCGTGTTGTAGACCAGGGGGATGCGCAGGCCGCTGTCCGCCGCAATGACCAGGGCTTCGATGATCTGCGGAACAACATGGGTGGGGGTGACGAAGTTGATGTTGGCCGCGCCCCGGCGTTGGAGCTTGACCATTATTCCGGCCAGGGTGTCGGCGCTTACCTCGGTGCCTCGATAGTTGCATTTATGGCCGTGCGAAATCCTCCAGTTTTGGCAGAACTCGCAGGCCAGGGAGCACTGCATGAAGAATATGGTCCCCGATCCGCCGGGCCCGACCAGTGGGGTCTCCTCGCCAAAGTGCAGCTCGTAGCCACTTACCCGGGCGTACCGCCCGGTACGGCAGACCCCTGTGTTGTCCATGAGTCTGTCGACCCGGCATTGTCTGGGGCAGAGTTGGCAGTCCTGAAGTTCGCGCAGCGCCTGGGCCGCTCTTTTCTTCAGTTCTCCTCTCTGATGCAACCGGAGGTAGGATGGCATTATCGGCTTTCTCCCTTTGGGGAACAGTGGGTGTGTTGTTCTGTATCCCTTGTACAGCATAGGGGCTGTGGAGACAAAAATCTTTTTGTCTTTGGGGCGTGCCCGATGAGAGCGTGGGCAGCCCCCGGCGGGCGCGGGCGCAGGCCCTCTTATGCCCCTGTGTTGCAATGATTTCGGGGGGATGTGAAATGGCGTGGTGCTGTGGTCGCTGCTTTTTTTGATGCATTGCCACAACGACATGTGCACGGCTGCAACAGCTGGGAAGGGGGGTGAGGGACCCCGAGAGGCGGAAAAGCGGAAAAGGGGCAAAGAAGTGTTGCAGCGGTGCAACTTTTTGGGATGATTGGAAGTGTTGTTCGGAGTGGGGTTGTCCGTTACATTGCGCTTTTTTTCCCAAGGTTCCCGAGCTGCAAGGTTTTTAAAAAATGGCATTTATATTGCTTACTGCGAGACGTCGGTTTTTGGGTAAAATCGGCGTGATACTTTTTTCCCAAGCATTAAATTTTTTGAAAGAACCAAATCAGTCGATAAAGGGCGTTGTTGTGATGTTGGCGCATCGTGTGAGGTAGAGGACAATCTTGGCGGATGTCCGATATGTTTCCACATCCTTCTGCTCCTGTCGAAAATATAAATGTGTGATGCGGTCGCAAGCAGCTGGCAATACGGCTGGCGGCCCTACGTATGGTCTACGGACCGGGACTTTGTTTACACTCAAATCATTTTTACCTGGAGCACCAAGATGAAGAGAGCAATTGTTCTGCTTGCTGTTGCAACATTTCTGCTGGGTTCGGTTACAGCATTTGCACAGGGCTACAAAAAAACAATGATCATGGCTGCAACAGCCAACCCCACGGGCAGCCTCCATGCCGTGGCTTTGGAAAAGTTCAAGGAAATCATCGAAAAGGAATCCGGCGACGACGTCCACGTGAATCTTTTTCTTGGCGGCTCCATGGGCAGCGAACAGGCCAATGTGAAGCAGCTGCGTGACGGCGAAATCCACGTAGCGGTTCTGGCAGATGGCAACCTGACTCCGTTTGCTCCGGCGGCAACCATCACCATTCTGCCTTATCTTTTCCCCAAACTCGAAGATGCATACACCCTGCTGGGCAACAAGAAGTTCGTAAGCGAACTGGGTGACGACGTGGCCAAGCAGAGCCAGACCCGTCCCCTGGGGTGGCTCATCGGCGGCTACCGCGTGCTGACCAACTCCAAGAAAAGCATCACCAAGATGGAAGACCTGCAGGGGCTGAAGATTCGCGTTCCCAAGGTCCGCATCCAGCTCGATTCCTTCCGCTCCTGGGGCGTTGAACCCCATCCCCTGGCCTGGTCCGAGACCTTCAACGCTCTGCAGCAGGGTGTTGCCGACGGTCAGGAAAACCCCCACTCCATCAACCAGGACCAGAAGTTCTGGGAAGTGCAGAAGTACATCACCGACCTGCACTACATGCTTTGGGTTGGTCCTTTGCTGGTTTCCGACACCTGGTACCAGCGTCTGCCCAAAAACACCCAGGAACTGGTGCAGAAGGCCGCTACGGAAGCCTGCCAGTACGAGTGGAACTGGGTTGCCGCACAGGACAAGAAGGCCCTGGAAAACTGCCTGAAGCACGGCATGGTCTTCGAGCAGCTGACCGACGAAGACGCGTGGATGGAAAAGGCCCGCGCTCTGTGGCCGCAATACTATGACGCCGTGGGCGGCAAGGCGAAGATCGAGCAGGCCCTGGCAATCATGGGCCAGAAATAGACTTTATCGCACAGGGGCGGGCTTTGGCCCGCCCCTTTCAGGGCTTCGCCCGCCCTGGCAGTCGAGAAAGTGAATGGTGTTGTCGCTGCAAAGAAAATCAATCCCGACGTATCTGAACCACACAGGTACTTTGATTTTTTCCCGGCACACGCATTCGGTCGAACTTTCCCGGCAGCCTGTCGGTTTGGACTCTCCAATCACTCTGGACCCTTAAATACTACCTGGTACCGAGTATGAATATTGCAAAAAAGTTTTTCACCAATTTCGAGGAAAACCTGTGCATGATTTTCCTTGGAACAATGGTCTTCGCCCTGACATTGCAGGTCTTCATGCGGTTCTTCCTGAGCTCGTCCCTGGCTTGGACGGAAGAGCTGTCCCGCTACACGTTTATCTGGTCAGTCTACATGGGTGGGGTTCTGGCCGTTAAACACGGGCAGCACGTCCGCATCACGGCCCAATTCATGGTGCTTTCCCCAAAATGCCGGGTAGGCCTTCGCATCTTTACCGATTGCGTCTGGATACTGGTCAACTTTTTCATTGCCTACCAGTCCTGTCTGGCCCTGGACAACGCCTTTGCCTTTCCCGAAGTCTCCCCGACCCTCGGAATCGTCAAAGGCTATGTGGAAGCCATGCTTCCCGCCAGCTTTCTGCTGATGAACCTGCGCCTCATCATGGGGTACTGGAAACTTTTCAAGGATCACGATCTGATGAGCCTGGCCCAGATCGGCGGAGGGGATGAAGCCTAATGTCTACTCTTCCTCTTATCATTATCGTTCTGGTCGGCTGCTTCTTCATCGGGATGCCGATCTTCATGTCCCTGATCATTTCGGCGATCGTGGCCATTGTCTCCTGCGGCTACCTTCCCCTGTCCATTATCCACAACTCCCTGTTCGACGGGGTCAACATCTTCCCCCTGCTGGCCATTCCCTGTTTCGTCATTGCCGGTACACTCATGGAGTACGGCAACATCACCAAGCAGATCATCGACGTGGTCAAGCAGGTGGTGGGACGGCTGCCCGGCGGTCTGGGCATCACCACCATCCTGGCCTGTACCTTTTTCGCCGCCATCTCCGGCTCGGGGCCGGGAACCGTGGCCGCCATCGGCACGCTGATGATTCCGTCCATGGTGCGCAGCGGGTATTCGCCGTCCTATTCCGCGGCAGCCGCGTCCTCCGGCGGAACCATCGGCATCCTGCTGCCACCCAGTAACCCCATGATCATCTTCGCCATCCTTGCCAACGTCTCGGTAACTGCAATGTTCACCGCGGGCATCGTGCCGGGGCTGATCGTCGCCATGCTCATGGCCACCATGGCCATGGTCAAGGCCAAGATGGAAGGCGTGCAGGTGGACGAGTCGCTCCCTCCCTTCAGCATGAAGGTTTTCCTGGTAAGCCTGTACAAGGGCGCGCCCGCGCTGGCGACGCCGCTCCTCATACTCGGCTCCATCTATTCGGGCATGGCGACTCCTGTGGAAGCGTCCGTGGTGGCCATTGTCTGGGCGCTCTTTGTCGGCATTGTCATCAACAAGGCGCTCACCTTCGACCACATCAAGAAGTCCCTGCTGGAAGGCGCCATGCTGTGCGGCACGGTTCTGCTCATCGTGGGCGCATCCACGCTCTTCGGCAAGATCCTCACCTACGAGCAGGCACCGCTCAAGCTGGCCAACCTGGTTCTGGGCGTTTCCAAGAACCCGCAGATCGTGCTGATCATGATCGTCGGCATACTCTACTTTCTGGGTATGTTCATGGAGACCCTCTCCACCATGATCATTCTGGCTCCGGTTCTGCTGCCCATGATCCGCAACCTGGGCATCGATCCCATCCACTTTGGTGTGGTCATGGTCATCACCAACGAGGTCGCCATGCTGACACCGCCTTTGGGCGTGAACCTCTTTGTCTCTTCGCGGATTGCCAACCTTTCCGTGGAAAAGATCTCCGTGGCGGTTCTCCCCTATCTGGCCGTGCTTACAGCTGCCATCCTGCTTATCGTGTACTGCCCGTTCCTCAGCACCTGGTTGCCTGCTCTTATTGGAGCCGGCATGTAGGACGGAGTACCTTCTGGATAGTAAAGGCCTCGTCGCGTAACGCGCGACGAGGCCTTTTTTGTGTGGGCAGGGTGCTGAAAAAGGCACGATAGCGGCGTTGCTGCACATTTCCGCATCGCGGGCCGTATTTGATATACTGTCCTCGCTCGCGGAAATGCTTGCGTCTGGCTCTCGCACCTTTTTGAGCACCCTGCAGGATGTTGAAAAAGGCACGATAGCGGCGTTGCTGCGGAAAATTGACTTCGCTCGTGTACATAAGAGTACACGTCGCGACTCAATTTCCCTGGCGCCTTGTTCTCGCACCTTTTTGAACACCCTGTGTGGAAGTTCGGCAGGCAAGAGGATTTAACGCCGTTACAGCGAAAATGGCTTCGCCTTTTTTAGAAAGGTAAAAAAGGATAAATTGGAGGCTGTTTTTTTGCAACTTGGGCATAGATTTTAGAATTGATTTGGTGTAACTTTTTTATAAAAAATATTTATTTATAACTACGTATCGAGATATAACATCGGGGAAACTATGTGCGATTTGGGTCGTGCTACTAATCTGCTTAAATTTTTATACCATTTGTATAATGGTATCCCTTTTGTAAAAATCAAGCATTGTATAAATGAGCCATTGAGGCACCCTAAGGTATCAGATCTTTATTTTAGCAGAGAGCTTGACGTAGGCTCTATTGTAACAACATCTGGGTATCTTTCAAAATATTGTCAGTACTTTAAGCCTGCTTCCTATGTGTCTCATGTTTATCAGCCCACTGAATGTAGATATAGTAGATCTTCCATACACGGAACGGGGACGTCTTACAGTAGGCAGACTATTAAAATTGGTGCTTCTCGCCCAACCTATTTCCCCGTGCAAGCTTTGCCAAATTGGGAAGTGTCTGCTGACGACTCATATAAAATAGCCTTCTTATATCCAGAGTCTTTTACTCGGTTTCTCCAATGTTCAGATTTAGATAAAAAAAATATATTAGAACAATATAAGGCGATACCTGTTTTGCTTTCTAATTTCGACTTTAATCGACTTACAGATCGATGGTTGAGTAAAATAACAGCACGAATTGTCCCCCTTCCGGACGATGCTCAGAAAAAATTTTTCGAAATCTCTGGAGATTCAAATGCAGAAGGTAAGTGGAAAGAAAGTTTAGAATTACTTATGTACTCGCACTTTAGGCCAAGTTCAGAATTAATTGGATTTGCGCTAGATGGGAGGCAACGTTTTGAATACTCTATTGATAAAGATAAAAAAAACGATTTTTCAGTTGGGGCTTATGTCGAAGGCCATTTTATAAATACCCCTGAAAATATGTATAATTATGACTTCGGTTGTTTTATACCACGAGTTCAAACTTCCTCACCAATTACGAACCCTAGTAATGAGTTTAATAATAGAATATATGGTTTGGCGAAAAATAAAGGGCTATATGTTGATGATTACAATGTATCGTTTGTTCGGCACTATGTTAGAGATGACACTATAACAATACTGCAAAAAAATAATATTTTTAGTTTATATACCGATTTGCCATTACTCAATGAAAGGTCAGCAAAGAAAAAATATGATGAAATGGTAGGCTTGTACCATCGATTACGAATAAATGTCTGCAAGCAGCTAAAGCAAGAAAAATGTACTAATGTGAAATTTTTTTTGGATTTTATTTGGGACTATAGAAAAGTTTGCGCTTTTGATAAGCGAGGCTTAAAGAATAAATTTATAGAAAATTTAAACAATTATAAATAGTATAACGGTGTCTAATATTTAATAATTGACTGGAGAAATAGTGAATTTTATTAAAATAGTAGTTTCGCTTCTCCGCTCGATAAATGTATAGTTTCTAGATACGTGTCGTCAAATTATTGTAGCCACAATACTATGCACCGAATCTGAATCGCCGCAAGGAAGGACGAGGCCCTTTTGGCGTATCGCGTGGCAATACCTCGCCATCTCTTGAGATGCAAAAATGCGTTTTCGACAATATGCCGTAGTTTATACAAGTATTTGTCATAATCGCGTTGTTTCTTCCGCTTTTTTTTTGGGGGGCGGAATGACCGGAGTTGCTTCCATGTTTTCGACCTTGTTGATGATTTCATCCGTATCATACCCTTTGTCTGCCAAAAGAAAGTCAGCTTCAAATCCATCAATCAGGCAACAGGCCTCTGCGCAATCAGCTTTGGTACCTTCTGTAATAGAAACTCGGACCGGCAAACCAAGCGCATCCACGGCCAAGTGTATCTTGGTGTTGAGCCCCCTTTTGTGCGGCTCATTGCTTGGTTGCCTCCAACCGCCCCAGCCGCATGTGGATGAACCTTACAATGGCTTGCATCAATCATCAGCCATTCAAAGTCCGGCTCCACCATCAACTCCTCCAGCAGGCCTTCCCACACGCCACGATCCCGCCATCGGCAAAATCTGCGTTGTGTGTTTTTCCAGTGACCGTAATCCGGTGGGAGATCGCGCCAGGGTGCGCCTGTGCGGAGTCTCCAAAAGACCGCGTTGATGAATAATCTGTTGTCTGTTGCGGGGCGACCAACAGAGCCTTTTCGTCCTGGAAGATGTGGCTTCAGAGCGTCCCAAATTCTGTCGCGAATGTCGTGTCGTCTGTGTGCTAGCATTCGATCCTCCGTGTTCGACTTAAAGGGGGATAGCATAATTTCTTTAATTTGACGACACTATCTAGAAGATCAACAAGCCTTCCAGGTAGTAATTGACCATTCAGCTTGCCCGGTAGTTGCCCAGGTTGCCGCCATCATGGGCTATAACGCAGACGATGGCCAGTCCCGGTCCGCCCCTCCGTGCTCTCGGGGGCGGGGTTGTTCATCCTGCGTTTCTGGTAATAGAGTTGTTAAGGACCAGTCTCTAAGGCGGACGCTAGAATCTTAAAGTAGGTAACCCCCAATAGGGATTACCTACTTGTCTGCTAGCCGTTTCCGAAGGTTATGCGCCGATGGCCTCGGCGAGGATCTGGATGATGTGCTTTACCGGCATATCGGTCCCTCCGTTGCGCCTGCGCAGGCCGTCCCGGAGTTGCAGGATGCAGCCGGGGCAGGCCGTGGCGATGACGTCGGCGTTCGTGGTTGCGGCGTCTTCGATCTTTGGGGCCTGAATCTGTTTGGACCGCTCCATGTTGGCAAGGCAGTATGTACCGCCGAGCCCGCAGCAGGCCTCGGGGTGCCGCATTTCGCTGATCATGTTTCCAGTCGCCGTCTCCAGCACTCGGCGGGGTTCGTTGATCAGCTTCTGGGCTTTCCGCAGGTGGCAGGGGTCGTGGTAGGTCGCCGAGAGCTTTGCCGTCTTCGAGAGCAGCGGGACCAGGCGGTCCAGGTCCGTGTCGGTCGCCAGGAATTCGGTGATGTCCCTGGTGCGCGAGGCGATGTTCTTCAGCCCGGTCGCCAGGGCGGGATCGTCGCCGAACCGGTCCATATAGCCGTGTTTGAGCATGTGGCCGCATGAGGCGCAGGCAGTGACGATGGGCACCTCCATGCCGTCCTTGGCCAGGGCGCCGATGTTCCGTTCGGCCTGCTTGCGCACTATCTCGTGCTCCCCGGTGGCGAGCATGGGCATGCCACAGCAGGTCTGCCTGGACGGCACCTCGACGGCGATGCCGAGGGCGTTGAGGACCTTGACCAGGCTGTGGCCGATTTCGGTCATGAAGTAATTGGTCATGCAGCCGGTGAAGAAGACCACCTTCGGTTGGTCCGGGCTTCCGGCGAACTGGACCTCGTCCCTGAACGGTCTGGCCGCCAGTTGCGGCACGTACTGGTCCTTGTCCACCATGGGCATGGAGAAACGGCGGTACAACCCGCTCGTTTCGGGCACGGCCTTGAAGGCCAGTTTCTGCGCCATGGCGCCGATCTTGGCCCCCGCGTCGAGCACTCCCCGGGGCATGGACAGGGTCTGTCCCACGGCCTTTTTGATGAGGGGCACACCCAGCTTTTCGGCATAGGCCTCGCGTACGGCGATGACCACCTTGTCCGCCCGCGCCCCGCTGGAGCACTGGCTCACACAGCCGGTGCACAGCAGACAGTTGTCGAAAAGTTCGCGGGTGTGCGCGTCGAACTCCAGCTCGCCGCGGGTCAGGCTTTCGGCGATGGCGATCTTGCCCCGGGCCGTATATCGCTCCATGGGCGTCACGGCGAACACCGGACAGACGGTTCGGCATTCGCCGCAACGGATGCATTTGTCGGTTTCGTTTTTGACCAGCTTTTGTAGCGCGGCCATTTTTTCGGCTTGGGTCTGTTTCTTCATGGTTTATCCCCTGGGCATGACTTTGCCCGGATTGAGCAACCCCTTGGGGTCAAGCAGCGTCTTGAAGCTACGCATCAGGTTCATGGTCGGCTCGTCGATGTTCCAGTGCAGGTTTTGCACCTTGACGCAACCGATGCCGTGTTCCGCGGCGATGCGGCCTTCGAGCTCCACCACTGCCGCGACCACTTCCTGCTTGGCCACCATGGGGAAGGGACCGCCGTCCTTGCCGGTGGTCATGCCGATGTGGATGTTGCCGTCGCCGTAGTGGCCGAAGTTGGCGATGATGATGTGGTGGCGCTCGGCGATTTCATCCAGCTTGCGGATCATGGCCGGGATGCGGGCGATGGGCACCGATATGTCGTCATCCTCCCATTCCGTGGCGATCTCGCACAGGGCGAAGGAGAGGGCGCGGCGCGCTTTCCAGAGGTCCTCGCGGTCCTCGTCCGACTGCGCCTTGCGGAAGGTGATGACGCCGCACTTCTCGCAGGCGGCCTCGATCTTTGCCGCCTCGGCGTCGAGGTACTGATCCGGCCCGTCCACCTCTATGAGCAGCAGCGCGCCTTCCTCGGGCTTCGCGCCGAAGGCGATGGCCTTTTCCACGGCCTCCAGGGAGATGCGGTCCAGGAATTCCAGGGTGGCCGGGCGCACGCCGGTGGCGTAGATGGCGCTGACGGCCTCGGCCGCCTTTTCCAGGGTGGAGAAGGTGGCGGTCATGGTCCTGCGGGCTTCCGGCCTGGGCACGACCTTGAGCACGGCCTTGGTGATGACGCCGAGGGTTCCCTCGGAGCCGACGAAGAGTTCGGTCAGGTTGTAGCCCGCCACGTCCTTGATGCATTTGGAGCCCGTCCGGACGATCTCGCCCGTGGGCAGGACCACTTCCAGGCCCATGACGTACTGCTTGGTCACGCCGTACTTGACGGCGCGGATGCCGCCCGCGTTTTCCGCAATGTTGCCGCCGATGGTGGCGAAGGCGATGGAGGCGGGGTCGGGCGGATACATCAGGCCGATGCGGTCTACCTCGGTCTGGAGGTCCTTGACCACCACGCCGGGCTCAAGGATGACGAGGAAGTTGTCCCGGTCGATTTCGAGAATCCGGTTGAAGCGGTCCATGGCCATGACGATGCCGCCCTGGACCGGGACGCAGCCGCCGGTGTAGCCGCTGCCGCCGCCACGCGGCGTGACCGGAACGTCATACGCATACGCCAGCTTCATGATTTCCGCCACTTCCTCCGTGCTCTTGGGCGAAACCATGCCTTCGGGCTTGGCGCGCTTTTCCGGGTTGGCGTCATAGGAATAGGCGACCATGTCCTCCGGAGAGAAGGAGCAGCGGTCCTTGCCGAGGAGAGCTTCGAGTTTGTTGATGAATTCTTGGTGCAACATACATGCTCCAACAGTGAGTTGTGGGTTGATAGACGTTGGCTACTCCGTCGCCGTCAGGTTGAGCGAGACGACGCCGACCAGGATGATGGCTACGCTGATGAATTTTCTGAGCGTGATGCTTTCGTTGAACAGGATCACGCCGAGCACGGAGGTCGCGATGATGCCGACTCCGGACCAGATGGCGTAGGCCACCCCGAGTTCGATCTCCTTGACGGCCATGGTGCCGCCGAGCTCCAGCGCAATGGCGGAGTAGAGCTGCACCCAGCAGTCCTTCACCAGGGTGACGCCGAGCATTTATTCGGTCTCCCGCGCCCGCAGGGGCACAAAGCTGGGGGGAAAGAAAAACAGGGCCGCGCTCAGGAGCTGGCTGGCCGTGTAGCCGATGTAGGCCAGGATGGTGGTGAGGGTGCTGACGAGGCGGACTCTGGTGCCGTGCCGCTGCTCGATGAGGTCCGAATAGGTGATGTGGCGATGCCGATCTGGTAGGACTTCTCCGCCGTTCCCATGATGGCGGCGCCGCCCACCCAGGACGACATCCAGAGGGCGGCCAGCGACAGGGTGCCCGCCCCGCGCCCACCGACGTAGTAGTCCTCCGTGGTCTTCTGCTTTCTGTTCGCGTGGAGGGCGATGGCGAGCAACGAGCAGAAGTAGAGCATCAGCACTGTGTAGTCGATCGCTTCCATGCCACCCTCTCTTGTTGCACATGGCCGGACAGGACGGGCCTGTCCGGCCGTTGCGGGTTACGCGGCTATGCCGCCCGGGAAGTCGTCCTGACGGCGATGACGCTGTTGCGCCGGATCATCAGGGCCGAGAAGAGGCCGACGACGCCGGACGCGGCAAGGAAGCTGAAGATATACAGGTAGCCGGTGTTGCCAAACCTGTCGAGCCAAACGCCGAAGAGCGGGTTGTAGATCATGTCGGGCAGGTAGCCGATCATGGAGGCGACCGCCACGGTCGTGCCGGTGAACCGGCGGGGAATGCCGACCTCCTCGATGCAGGAGTAGAGGATCGAGTAGCAGGTGAAGGTCACGGCGGCGAGCAGGAGCTGGAGGCCGATGACCACGGCGGCGCTGGTGCCCACGGGCAGCAGCATGAAGACGACCAGGATGGAAGTCATCAGCGCGAAAC
Organism: Desulfovibrio sp. 7SRBS1; assembly: GCF_049723905.1. NCBI lineage: Bacteria > Pseudomonadati > Thermodesulfobacteriota > Desulfovibrionia > Desulfovibrionales > Desulfovibrionaceae > Desulfovibrio > Desulfovibrio sp. 7SRBS1. The sequence continues at coordinate 3,337,974 of NZ_JBJKFD010000001.1, forward strand.
AGCTGATGATGACCAGGGCCGGGGACTTCAGCTTGTCCGCGAAGATGCCGCCCAGCGGGCCGCAGGTCAGGCGCAACACATGAGTGCGCACGATGGCCAATACACCGGAGAAAGCCATGGTCACGCCGATGACCTTGGTCATGTAGGGGTTGAAGTAGGAGGTGCTGGTGTAGATGCCGTGGCCGCAGAATATCAGGATGGAGATGGCCCAGGTCATGGGGTTCTTGAGCACGATGAGGATGTCGCTGGTCTTGAACTTGTCGTCCTCCGATTCCGCTGCCGCGTCTTTGGCTTCCTCAAAGAAGAAGAACACGATGATCGACGAGAGGATGCAGGTCGCGCCCTGCACGTAGATGACTCCCTTGAGGCCGCCCACGGCGTCGGCGGTGAAAAGGCCGTAGACGTACAGGGCGACGGAGGCGGTGATGGCCGAAAAGGCTCCGACGCCGGAGCTGAAGAAGCCGTAGAGCTTGCCCTGCTCCGCGGCGGTGCCAAGCAGGCGGATGGCCTTGATGATGCCCGACCAGAACGCGAAGGCGGTGCTGAACGCCAGGAGGATCCAGACGACCAAGGCGAAGGAGTAGTTCATGTTCAGGGCGAAGACGAAGTTGAGCACGCCCGTGGCGAATAAGGAGGCCACCAGCACGTACTTGGCCTTGAATTTGTCGGCCACCCAGCCGCCGGGAATGTACAGGACAAGTGCGGCGATGGTGTAGACGGTAAGCAGGAAGCCCGCCTGCTCGTTGTTGCAGCCAACTCCTTCCAGCAACTGGTCGTAGAAAACGTACTTGATGTACGGCAACATGTAACTGGCGGCGTACCCCAGCGACAGCGCGAACAATACGAAGTATTTCCTGAACATATTCATGCCAACCTCCTGAAAATCCTACTGTTGTCGTCGCCCCCGGCGCGACGGGTTTCTAATCCCTCACAACGACAAGGGCGTCCGCTGCGCAGATTCCCTATCCTTTGCAGAGCTCTCGATTCTGCGTCATGCGGGCGCTTTTTTTTCAGATCCGGTCATTCCGACCTCCACTCGGTTGCTGCTCCGGTCTTCCCTGCTGAATGCGATGGGCTGGCCGGGTTGTAATTTTCGTATTTTCGTGCGGCCGAATGGCTGGACGGCACGGTTCCTGTTAGCGTTGATCACTGTCTATTGCCGTTTGAAGAATGCTGTCAAAAATATTTTCAGTTACGAATAAAAGTTCGCATATGCGTATAATTTGTACTTTACATCAGGCAAGGATATAAAGAGGGTGGGGAAGGCGAAAGGGCCGCAACCGCTTTTCTCCTTACTGCTCAGGAGGTGGAAGATGAAATTGAACAGAACCGCCCACAGGGTGACGGAGATACTCCGCCTGCTGGCTGAAAGCCCGGAGGGGCTGACCCTGACCGAGATCGGGAATGAATTGGCGCTCCCCAAGGCCAGCGCGTTCGATATCGTGCAGACATTGAAGAAGACGCATTTTCTCCGGGAGTCCAACAGGCGGTACGCGATAGGCTTTATGGCGCAAGAGGTGGGCGAGGCCTATTCCAAGGGCAAGGACCTCTATGGAGCCACGCAGCCGCACCTAGCGGTCCTGGCAGATGCGTTGAACATGGCGGGGTCGCTCGTCACCTATGAGCGGGGGACGCTGAATTACGTCATCGAGCACCGCCCGATAGGCTCAATCGTCAATCCCGTGGCGTCAAGCGGCATGGATTTCGTGCATGCGTCTTCATCCGGTAAATCGCTGATCGCCTTCATGCCCGAGGCGCGTCAACGCAAGGCGTTGTCCCTTTTGACGTTCAAGCGATTTACGGACAGAACGATCCTGAACATGGTCGACTTCATGGAGGAACTCGAGCGGATCAGAACCCGTGGATACGCGATCGACAATCGGGAATTCAACGAATTGATGACCTGCGTATCCACGCCTATCTTCAGGCGGAATCAGGCCGTGGCGACCTTGACGTTGTCCGATCTCCAAGTTGATCCTGACGCCGTCCCCGATATAGCCGAGCGGCTTTTGGAGACGGCGCGGAACATAGCGGCCGAACTGGCGAAGGACGATGAGTGACTTGCCCCGGAGTCCGTTCCGGTCTTTTGTTCCGCGCACTTTTCCCGACTTCATCTCCGTATTGCCGATGCTCGTAACGACTTCCTGCACAAGGCATCCGCCGCCATTGCCCAAAACCACGGCATGGTGGCTATGGAGGACCTGCAGGTATCGAACATGAGCGCTTCGGCAAAAGGGAGCATGGAGGAGCCGGGACGAAACGTGAAAGCCAAATCCGGTCTGAACAAGGCGATTCTCGACCAGGGCTGGTTCGAGTTTCGCCGCCAGCTTGGGTACAAGCTGGACTGGCTGGGCGGAAGGCTGGTGCTGGTGGACCCGAAGAACACAAGCCGGACGTGTGCTCAATGCGGCCATGTCGCGGCTGAAAACCGGAAGACGCAAAGCCGGTTCAGGTGTGTGGCTTGTGGCCACACAGCCCATGCGGACCTGAACGCGGCGATAAACATTTTGGCGGCAGGGCTTGCCGTTACAGCCTGTGGAGAGGGAAAGGCTCAAGCGCCCTCGATGAAGCAGGAACCAACCGGGAAGGTGGCTGCATGAATGCTTTCATCTTCGCCGGAATCCCCTTCCTTCAGGTGGGGGAGGAAGTCAACGGAGTTCTTCACAGCAAAATCTTCGTTCACCAACGAGGCCAGACTTGCAAGATGTTCATCACGTCTTGTTGTTGGATCAAACGGTTTAAGAAGAACCGCCCCGGTTGGCAGCTTGTGGGCAATCACATATTTCTGATCATCCCTAAGACCAAGATTCTCACGGAGCCAGGCTTGATTTAAAACGAGTTGCCTGTTCTTTGGGCTGACAGTCAGTATTTCAAATTCTGTCGTTTTGGACATCGACTCTCTCCTTTTGAGACAGATCGTCTTAGCCTGTGTGAAAGTTTGGCAGGCTGCTTTTCTTTTCAAGCAGCCTGCCACTTGAGGGCTGAAGAAACGTAAGAGTCTTACGGAAGTGGCTGTCCAGTGGGCCGTCCAGTGAGCTGTCCAGTGAGTTTTTTAGGGAGGGGAAGGGCAGCCCATACAACGCCTGATCCGCGCAATTCGCGATCACCGGCAATGTTCTGGTTGAGAACAAATAAAAAGGGCGCGCCGAGCCTTTAAGGTACAGCGCGCCCTGTGTGTTAGGATTTATCGGGCGTTGGGGTTTTGTTTGCGGGGTGGTTATGCGTTTTTCAGCTGTTCGACCACCGAGCGCAAATCGCCCGCCATGTGTGCCAGCTGCTCGATGGCGCGGGCCGATTCGTTAATGCTGTCCGAGGTCTCGTTGGCAATAATCGAAACTTCTTCCACGGTGTGGCTTATCTCTTCCGAAGCGGCGGACTGTTCTTCGGCGGCCGTGGCTATGGACTGCGCCTGGGAGGCATTGGCCTCGGCAAAGGAGAGGATGTTTTCCAGCACTCCACCCGAGTCGTGCGCAAGGGTGGTCGTCTCTTCCACGGAGATCGAAGCCGTATCCATGGAGTTGATGCTCTGCTTGGACGCAGCCTGAATGGCCGAGATTTTCTTGCCCACCTCGTCGGTTGCGCCGATGGTTTTTTCCGCCAGTTTGCGCACTTCGTCGGCCACAACGGCAAAGCCCCGTCCGGCATCTCCGGCCCGGGCGGCCTCGATGGCGGCGTTCAGCGCCAGAAGGTTGGTCTGGTCCGCAATGTCGTTGATCACGTCCATGATGGCCCCGATGCTGTCCGCCTGCTGGCCCAAAGCCGTCAGCTCTTTCTTCATGGCCAGGGTTTGTTCCTGAACGTGGTTTACCGAAGTGATGACCCGGCGCACCAGGTCGGAACCCCGGCTCGCCTCTTCCTGGGTGTTTACCGCGTTGGTCGCGGCATCCCCGGAATTGCGGGCCACCTCGATGACCGAGGCGTTCATCTGCTCCATGCTTGTGGCGGTTTCGGCCAGCCGTTCGTGCTGGGTCTTGGCAGAGCTGGCTATCTGGTCGGCCTGCGCGCCCAGTTCCTCGGTGCCCGAGGCAATGCGCTCCACCACGCCTTCAATTTGCGAGGCAGCCTGCATAATGCCCTTTTGGGTGGCCAGTTCGGCTTCCCTGCGGGCTTCTTCGGCCTCGGAAACCGCCTTGCGGGCGCGTTCCGCTTCCTGTTCGGCCAGCCGTTCCTTTTCCGCGCTTTGGTCGATCATTTCCTTGAGGGTGCCGACCATGGAGCGCAGGGCTGCGGCCAGCACGCCGACCTCGTCCTTGCGGTTGATGTCCAGGGTTTCGTCCAACTTCCCTTCGGAAACAGCGGCGGCAAAGGCCACGCTTTTGTTCAGCGGCTTGAAGATGAGATACGAAGCCAGCAGATTGAGCATGATGGCCGAGACGATAAGGGCGGCAGCGGCAACCATGGCCATGTGGTACATGTTTTCCCAGGAATCCGCGTGGATGACGTCCACCTGCTCGAAAGACCAGACCTTCCAGTCCAGGCTCTTGATGGCAAAGACGCTGCCTTCATAGTTCCGGCCATTGTACGAGAATTTGATCCGTCCGTCGGATTGGAGGGATTTGTATTGTTTCAGGTCCGGGATGAGTTCCCAGAGAATTTTTCCTATGTCCTCCGCGTTGTCGCTGGCCATGACGTCGCCATTTGGGCGGGTGAGGAACAGGTTTTTGAAATCGAGCACATGGTTGGTGTAGTCCGTAATGTCCTTGAGCCCGAGGTTGATGCACAGGGTTCCGGCAACTTCGCCCTGCTTGAGAATGGGGACGCCCGCCGCCATGACGGTTACGCCCTGCGACGAGGTGTAGGGCGTGGTGACGATGCGTTTTTCTCCGGCGAACAGCCGCTTGTACCATTCGCGTCCGAGTTTTTTAGCATTGAAATTGGGGACCAGCCCGTTGATGTCGTAGGTGGTTCCGTTGGCATAGCAAAAATAGGCCACCCCCACTCCTGTCTGGCTTACAAGCTTCTTGAGCAGGGTGTCTCTGTACTTCATCACCGCCTGCGGATCATCCGTGGGCGCTGCGTAGAACAGGCGGGCGGTCAGTTCCAGGGTATTGAAGTAGACTTCCAGCTTTTCCGATACCGCCTTGCCCACGGAGCGGGCCACGGTATCGAGTTTTTCTTTTTCCGAGGTGTTGGAAGAGGCGCTGAAGTTTTCATACGAGATTGCGGTCATCACAAGAATGACCAGGGTAAAGAAAGAGAACACACTGAAAACGATCTTGTTTTTTGCGCTCAAGGCCACATTAATTCTCCTGTCGCATGAAAGACTGCGCGTTTCTTTTTGCCTGCCTGCGTTAATACCTGTTGTGATGCATGGCTCGGTTTCTGGACTTTTATATCCCGAGATGCGTCCGGATTTCGCGAAGCTTTAGCTGGCAATCGGCAATGCAAAGTAAAAATTGGTTGAAGATGGAAATTGTAGATACCTATAAGCAATAAATGCACCAGCAAATTATAATAATGCGTTTTTGGATGCCATTATAAGTGTTGTATGCGCTTTCTTTACAGCTCAGGTTCGGGCTGATTTCGGTTTTGCCCGATGTCTCCTGTGCAGCCCAGGAAAGTAAGGGGGAAAGTCAGCTGCATCACAAGTGAAGCGATACAGTGCAAAGAGCAGGATCTGGGCGTGCGCAGAGAGCGCTGTTTGCTGGAATACACAGCGGAATGCAAAATCTTGCTGAAGAAAATGCGTTACCTGGGCGGGGAGGAAGGTGCGGCAGGACTATGGTGTGCAGAAATGCCATACCCTGTTGCATAGGTGCAATATCGGCTTACATTACCATTGTGTCGTTAAAGGTATTCCATGAGCATGGCCGCCGCGCTGATGCTGGAAAGCAGAAAGACCGCCGGACGGGTGCACCGTTTGTCGAAATACGGGGAGAGCTTGAAGGACAGCACGTACCCCAGAACCGCGGCAGGGGCCAGGGCCAGGGCCAGCTGGAGCTGCAAAAGCCCGAGTTTTCCCACCGAGGCCAGGGCAATGAGGGACATGGCCACGGAGATGAGGCCGACGGCGGAAAGGGTGCCGCGCAGTTCCGGGCCGGGGCTGTTCTGAAGGGCGATGGCCAGGGGCGGAACGCATACGCCGCTCAGGGTGCCCATGAACCCGCCCATGGTTCCGGCGGCAAAAAGGATTTTTCTGTTGGGCGTTATGCGGATGCCCAGCATGCTGAGGGCCACGCCGAGAAAAATAAGTCCGCCGAAGAGGATGGCTGTTTCCCGGTGGGGAAGGTGGGCCACCAGCAGGGCGGCCAGCCCAGTTCCTATGACGAAGCCAGGGATGCTCTGTTTGACGTAGGTCCGGTTGATGGCGTTGCGTTCGCGGAAGAGGATCATGGCGGTCATGAGGCCGACCAGAAGAACGATGGGGCCGGGATAAAAGGCCGGGTCTATCAGCAGGAGAAAGGGGCCGATGAGCAGTGCCAGGCCGAATCCAGCCAGGCCGTTGCCAAAAGCGCCTATGGTTACGACAAGAAAGGCGAGCAAAAGATCGTGAACTGAAATTCCGGGAAGGAACATGGTGTTGGTACCTGTTTTCGTGAAGCGATACAAAGGGTTGAACGGTGAATGTGCATCCGATCGGGCCGGGGGCCGGTGGAGGGGGCGGTGTAAGCGCCGGAGTCCGGGTCAGGAAATGATGTGGTGGACGCCGCAGCAGTCCTCTTCGCCATGGCCTTGGGCGCTGGCCTTTTTGAATATTTCCAGAACCGTGCGCATGGTCGACACGTCCATGCCCCAGGCTTCCGCCATTTCACAGCCAAGGCGCACGTCCTTCAGTGCCAGGTCCAGCCCGAAGCGCTTTTCGTAGTCCCCGGCTGCAATCCACGGACCGCGGACGTCCATCTGAAAACTGCAGGCCCCGGTATCCTGAAGCAGCTCCACGGCCTTTTCCGTATCCAGCCCTGCCTGTTGCAGAATGTGCAGCCCTTCCGAAAGCACAACCAGATTGGACATGCCTATCATGTTGCTGACCAGCTTTACGGCGCAGGCCGCGTCCACGCTTCCCAGATAATGGGCCGGAGCGCCGATAACCGGCCACAGGTCGGAAAGACGCTCAAAGCACTCCCTGTTTCCGCCTATGAACAGCGGTTCTTCCGCCCGTTCGGCATGGGCCGGGGTCTTGCCCAGGGTGCATTGCAAAAAGCCTATGCCGTACTGCGCGGCAGTGTCTTCGAGAAAATGGGACGTTTGGGGATCTATGGTGCTGAGGTCCACGTAAATGGCCTCGGCCTTCATTTGGGAAAGCAGCCCCTGTGGCCCGCCCATCAGCGTCATGACGTCCTGGGGCAGCGGCAGGCAGGTGAACACCACCTCGCATGAGGCAAGATCGCCAATCAGGTTGGTTACCGAGCCGTTGTTCTCCACTGCCGGGCTTGCGGTGCCGCTGGTGCCTCGTTTGTAGATGAGCACCTCGTGGCCGCCCTTCATCAGGTTGTGGGCGATGGGGGCTCCCATTTTTCCGGTTCCTATACAGCCGATACGCATGACCCTGTTCTCCTTGTCTCTTGCAACGATAGCCGGTGCGGGACGTCGCACTATTTGAATAAAATTGCAATCCGGGTGCCATATGCGCGGTGGCCGGGTGCCGGGGTGGGCAACATGTTTGTTTCTAAGGGGAAAAGTTTTGCGCAGAGGGTTTTTCCCGTATTCCAAAGGATGTTTGGGAAAATATTTTGTTGGGAAAATCGGCAAGAACACTGCGGAGAAAAGGGTCTGCGTTGCGTAACGGCAGGCCGGTGTTGCACCGGTGCACGCTTTTGCCTGCCAAATCTGGGGATTCTTCGGTTGTCTCCAGCCATCATGGGGGCAGACCGGAAAAAGTGTTGTACCACTGCAATGTGTGGGAGCTGTTCGGGGCGAAAATCCGTGCGCAATTTCAACAGAATATGGCTCTGCCCGTGGTTTGCGGGGCTTTGGACTGCGGGCACTCTTTTTGCTTCAGTGTGCGCGGGATTTCTGAAGGCGCGGCAGGGGAGCGCCGCAGGCCTAAGGCAGACAACATGTGCATTGTAATTCAAAAGGAGTCTTTCATGCAGGTTATTGATTTCAGGTTCCGCCCCAACACGCAGGCGACCATCGACGGGTTCACCACCAGCACCATGTTCAAGGGCATGTTTGAAAAGATCGATCTCAGCCACATGAAGGCCCAGACCGTTCCCGAAATCGTCGAAGATCTGAAAAAGCACAGTGTGGTCAAGGCCGTCATTACCGGCCGTGATTGCGAATCCACCTACGATGCCGGTTCCAACAACGGCGGCGTCATCAATTTTGTACAAAGCTTTCCCGACATTTTCATCGGATTCGTGGGGCTCGATCCCCACAAGGGCATGAAGGCCGTTAAAGAGCTGCAGGACTCCGTGCAAAACAAGGGCATGAGCGGCGCGTCCATCGACCCCTATCTGGCCAAGATTCCGGCCAACGACGCCAAGTACTATCCCCTGTATGCCAAGTGCTGCGAGCTGGACATTCCCATGGTCATTTCCACCGGCCCCGCCACCCTGGTGCCCGGTGCGGTTATGGAACATGCCGCTCCCCGGTTCATCGATTCCGTGGCCCGCGACTTTCCGGAACTCAAAATCGTCATCAGCCACGGCGGCTACCCCTGGGTTCAGGAAGCCATCATGGTGGCGGAACGGAACTACAACGTGTTCATGGAACTGTCCGAATACGAGCAGCATCCCGGTTCCGAGGCGTATGTCCAGGCGGCAAACACCATCATTCCGGACAAGATCCTGTTTGCCAGCGCCCACCCCGGCGTGGATTTCCGCCAGGCCATGAATTTGTACAACGAACTCCCCTTTGCCGCCGACGTGCGTGAGAACATCATGTACAACAACGCCGCAAAGGTTTTGGGCCTTTAGTATACCTCCTTCCTCCGCAAGGTGTGGCAACGCATCTTGCGGAGAAATCCGCCCCACAGCGCGTATGGCCGAACCATTTTCCCGCTGACTTGCCGGTCGGCTCACCGGCCGGTTCACGCTGCAACGCAAGGGGCCTTGCTCACCTTCTCTTTCCTTTCGGCTGTATGCAGCAGCCGCCCCCGAAAATCTCCTTCAAATCGAATTCCGGTTTGGTCCTTTGTCGCACTGGGGGGTGGATAATCCCCCCTTTCCAAGCAGCCTAAGTTTTCGCGGGGGCTATATTATGTTGCCATATCACGTGGGGGGGCCGCAGGGCAGGCTGTTGCGCGGTACGGAAACCTGCGAAATCGGCTGGACAATGTTATCGCTTGTTGGGTTGGCGGCAAAGCCAAGAAGCGCCAACTTTATGGGCTGCAGATGATGAAAGGTTGTGGCGGGTTTGGTTTAACATACTGTTTACAATAAACATTATTTATTGGTATGTTTTTTGTTAGTGTGTGCTTACGTTGGTGTGTGATGAAGGAATGCGGCTGCTGCTTTCTGTTGGCGTGTTGCTTCCGGTTCGGGGCATGTGCTCTGTGGTGGCCCCAGGCTTCACGTGCAGCCAACGTTTGACAAATTGGGCAGTAGGCCTGCCCCTAAAAATTTTATGCCCAGGAGTATACGCCATGACGTTGCCCAAGTTTTCTCTCTTCGCAGTGTTGTTTGTTGCTGTCTCCCTCATGTCAGCAGCACCCGTTTTGGCAAGCACCAAGATGAGCCCGGAGAAGTGTGCGGCCGTTGGTTCTGCCGTGGTGCATTGCTACGATTGCATGGAATACAAGTACCTGGGGAAGGCTTCCGTTCTGACGGGCTACGAAGAATCCGGAGGCGAGAAGTACTGCGTGGTGGCTAATGAGGCCAAGGCCGCCTGTGCCAGCCGCTTTGGAGTAAATAGGAATGCAATTGGGTATTACACGACGTTCTCGGTTGGCGGAGTAAAGAAGGAAGAAATTTACGGCACGTCCTGCATAGACAGGGTTGGGAAGCCGTAGGCCCCGGCTCTGGGCGTCTTGAGCAAGAAAGGAAGGAAGCCCCAGCTCGTTTTGTTCACCAAACGAGCTCCCTTCCGTACGGAGATTGCAACCCGCCTGATGGATGCAACTTGAAAGTTCATCTGTCTGCCCTTGTGGGCATATCCTCTTTACAAGTCGTCATGTATTTTTATTAGTTCGGTAAAGATATTCTTAAGCACGGTGTGCACAATGCATTGGCATTGGTTGTTTCCTGCTGCTACAGGGGTTTTGCCTCTTTGTTGCGTTGCCAAATACCTTTACAACAACGCCGCAAAGGTTTTGGGCCTTTAGTATACCTCCTTCCTCCGCAAGGTGTGGCAACGCATCTTGCGGAGAAATCCGCCCCACAGCGCGTATGGCCGAACCATTTTCCCGGCTGACTTGCCGGTCGGCTCACCGGCCGGTTCTCGCTGCAGCGCAAGGGGCCTTGCTCACCCTTTCTTTCCTTTCGGCTGTATGCAGCAGCCGCCCCCGAAAATCTCCTTCAAATCGAATTCCGGTTTGGTCCTTTGTCGCACTGGGGGGTGGATAATCCCCCCCTTTCCAAGCAGCCTAAGTTTTCGCGGGGGCTATATTATGTTGCCATATCACGTGGGGGGGCCGCAGGGCAGGCTGTTGCGCGGTACGGAAACCTGCGAAATCGGCTGGACAATGTTATCGCTTGCTGGGTTGGCGGCAAAGCCAAGAAGCGCCAACTTTATGGGCTGCATGTGATGAAAGGTTGTGGCGGGTTTGGTTTAACATACTGTTTCCCATAAACATTATTTATTGGTATGTTTTTTGTTAGTGTGTGCTTACGTTGGTGTGTGATGAAGGAATGCGGCTGCTGCTTTCTGTCGGCGTGTTGCTTCCGGTTCGGGGCGTGTGCTCTGTGGTGGTCCCGGGCTTCACGTGCAGCCAAGGTTTGCCAAATTGGGCAGTAGGCCTGCCCCTAAAAATTTTATGCCCAGGAGTATACGCCATGACGTTGCCCAAGTTTTCTCTCTTCGCAGTGTTGTTTGTTGCTGTCTCCCTCATGTCAGCAGCACCCGTTTGGGCCAGCTCAAAGGCAAGCCCGGAGAGTTGTGCGGCCGTTGGTGCTGTCGTGGTGCATTGCTACGATTGCGGGCATTACAAGTACCTGGGGAAGGCTTCCGTTCTGACGGGCTACGAAGAATCCGGAGGCGAGAAGTACTGCGTGGTGGTTGCCGATGCCACGGCCGCCTGTTCCAGCCGCTTTGGAGTAAATAGGTATGCAATTGGGTATTACACGACGTTCCGTATTGGCGGAGGATCGCGGGACGAAACGCACGACACGAGCTGCATAGACAGGGTTGGGAAGCCGTAGGCCCCGGCTCTGGGCGTCTTGAGCAAGAAAGGAAGGATGCCCCAGCTCGTTTTGTTCACCAAACGAGCTCCCTTCCGTACGGAGATTGCAACCCGCCTGATGGATGCAACTTGAAAGTTCATCTGCCTGCCCTTGTGGGCATATCCTCTCTACAAGTCGTCATGTATTTTTATTAGTTCGGTAAAGATATTCTTAAGCACGCTGTGCACAATGCATTGGCATTGGTTGTTTCCTGCTGCTACAGGGTTTTTGCCTCTTTGTTGCGTTGCCAAATACCTTCAACAATGTACGCGATTTTCAAATTATCCGGTCTACAAAAGCGAACAGCCGCCTGTTTTTTCTGTTTTACTGAAAAATGGTTAGAACCATGAATTTCGGTGGTGGAAATTTCTTTGGAAAATATTTGTTTTTCCGGTGTGTTATGTCGTTTTTTGAATCCTTCCCCTTAAGGGCAGTTTTTTTGACTTTTCTGCAGTCCAACACTAGTGTCGTTTTCGTGTCGTGCGATGGCCGAATTGGTGATCCTGTTTTTGGGCCATCCGCGGCAATATTTTTTTCATTTAACGATTACACACAGTTGGCCCATGGAAAATACATCCTTGCCGACGGATATACTGCACGCCTACATGTCGGATCTCCTGGATTCGTTCGGGGAGGCCATTGCCATTTCAGACTGCTACGGGAACATGATCTATGTGAACTCGAAGCATTCGGAGCTTACCGGCATAGCCCCCCAGGACATTCTTGGGAAAAAGGCAATGGACATGGTGGAGCAGGGCGCGTTCGACGTTGTTCTGAACCCGGAAATCGTCAAGACGGGACAGCCCGCCACCCGGATGCAGAACCTCGCGGACGGGCGCAAGCTTATCCTTGAGGGCAATCCTATTTTTGACGAGCTCGGCCATGTCGTGCTGGTAATCACCTTTATCCGCGACATCACCAAGATTGCCGAACTCAACGAGCAGGTGGCCGCCCAAAAGGAACTGCTGGAAGCATTCAGGAAGCTCCAGGGAGGTGGGGGCACACCCCACGAAAAATTCCCCAGGATGATTTCCAGCCGGGCCATGAAAAAGCTCTACGCCCAGATTTCCATTTTGGGCGATACCGACGTGACCGTGCTCATCCAGGGGGAAACCGGAGCGGGCAAGGATGTTTTTGCCCACCGGCTGCACGAGGCCAGCAACCGCGTCAACCTTCCCTTTATCAAGACAGACTGTAGCAGCATCCCTGAAAATCTCATAGAAACCGAGCTGTTCGGCTACACCCCCGGCGCGTTTTCCGGGGCCAGCAAGCAGGGCAAGGTGGGGCTTATCGAGGCTGCCTCGTCCGGTACGCTTTTTCTGGATGAAATAGCGGAACTGCCCCTGTCCATGCAGGCCAAGCTGCTGCGCGTTCTGCAGGACCGCGAAGTTGTCCGCGTGGGCTCCACAACGCCCAGAAAGGTCGATGTCCGCGTGGTTGCCGCCACCAACAAAAATCTGGAGCAGGAAGTCGCCGAGGGCCATTTCCGCAGCGACCTCTACTACCGGCTCAAGGTGGCCGTGGTCACCATTCCTCCGCTCCGGGAGCGCAAGGCCGACATCCTGCCCATGGCGCGCGGGTTCCTCCGTTTTTATTCCCAAAAGTACAAGCGCGACGTGGTTCTTGCCCCGGACGCCGAAGAGGCCTTGCTGGCCTATTCCTGGCCCGGCAACGTGCGCGAGCTGGAAAACCTCATCCTCGGATGCATGATCACCTGCGAAAAGCGCATGATCAATGCCAAGGACCTTCCCATTCTCAAGAATGCGAGCGAAGAGGAAGCGCGCAACGGCCTGCTGGAGAATCTGGAGGTGGAGGGCAAGACCCTGAAGCAGATTCTCGACGAGGTGGAACAGAAGGTGATTATGGATGGCATGGCCAGGCTGGGAAATATGAGCGCCCTGGCTCGGACGCTGGGCGTGGACCGGACCACGATTTTCCGCAAGATGCGAAAGTACGAAAAACCGAATTAATGGGAGCGCGGCCATTTGGCCTGCAACTCCTGCGGTATATAAAAAAAACCGGGCGCGTATGGCATGCGCCCGGTTTTTCTGTTCAAGAGAGAGGGGGAGCCAGACTGTGTTCTTCAGCCGTGGCGAACAAAAAACAGTCAGTGGCTACTGTGCAAATTTCCCCGCAAAACCGGCCTGGAGGATCTGCAACCGGGCCATGAGCCCTTCGTCCAGTTCCTTTTCCGTCATTTCGTAGGTTCTGCCCAGGTAGTTGTATTTGGGTTCGCCAAACCGGTGGTAGGGCAGCATTTCGTAGCTCAGTCCCTTGCGTCCCAGGGGGAGGAATTCCAGAATGGCCCGGATGTCCTCTTCAGTGTCGTTGAAGCCGGGCACAACAGGGGTGCGCACCATGATGGGCAGGTCCGGGAATTCCTCGCAGACCTTGCCGAAGTTCTCCAGAATACGCTCGTTGCCCACCCCGGTGAACTGCTTGTGCTTTGCGCTGTCCATGCACTTTATGTCCATTATCAGGGCGTCCAGGCTCTGGCACGCTTCCTTCAATGTTTCCCAGGAACAGTGTCCGCAGGTTTCCATCATGCAGTGGATGCGGTGTTTCCGTCCTTCGCGCAAAAGGGCCGCGGCAAATTTTCCCTGGGCCATGGCTTCGCCGCCGCTCAGGGTCATGCCGCCGCCGGAGCGGGTGTAAAAGGGGCTGTCTTTTTCCACCTGCTTTATCACTTCGGCCACGGTCATGGTTTCGCCGTACACGTTCAGCGCGTTGGCGGGGCAGGCCTCGGCGCAGGTGTGGCAGCGGACGCATTTTTCCGGGTCTATCTGCGGCATGTTCTGTTCGGACGCACTCAGCGCGCCGTTGGGGCAGGCTTTTATGCAGCGCGTACACTTTTCCGTGGTAAGGCACTTTCTGGGGTTGAAGGCCAGATCCGGGCGCATGTTTTGCGATTCCGGGTTGCTGCACCACCTGCAGCGCAGCGGGCATCCCTTCAGAAAAACCAGGGTGCGTATTCCTGTGCCGTCGTGGACGGAATAGTTCTGGATGTTGAAGACGATGCCTTTTTGTTGCGAATCCGGGATGCTCATTCTGAATATCCTTGTGACAGCATGGGAAAAAAGATGTGAAAAAGGGGAGGACGAAGCGGCGTCCTCCCCTTTACATGCCTTACGGTTAGACCGTGGCGTGTTCGGTTCTGTTGATGATGTCGTCCTGCAGGTCCTTGGACAGGTCGCAGAAGTAGGCGCTGTAGCCGGCAATGCGAACCAGCAGGTCACGGTAGCTGTCCGGGTCCTTCTGGGCGGCCACCAGGGTTTCCTTGTTCACGATGTTGAACTGCAGGTGCCACAGGTGCAGGTCGCACCAGGTGCGGATCATGTCCATGATCTTGCGGGTACCTTCCTCGCCCTCTACCGCCTTGGGGGAGAGCTTCAGGTTCAGCAGACGGGACGCGCGGTTCATCATGCCCATGTTCTTGGTGTGGTAGTTGGACATGAGCACGGCGGTGGGGCCGTTGTGGTCTGCGCCGTGGGAAGCGGAAGTGCCGTCGGACAGGGCAGTCCAGGCGTGGCGTCCGTTGGGCGTGGCGGAAACGACCTTGCCAAAGGGAACGTGCGAGGTGATGGGCACGTAGCGGACGTCGCAATGGATGCCGCGTTCCTTGGAGTATTTTTCAGCGTATACCTGGGTGATGAAGTCGATGTCCTTGGCAATGGCGTCGGCGTATTCGTCGTTGTTGCCGTAGGCCGGAGCGTTGCGGAGCATTTCGCGGACGTCTTCATGTCCTTCAAAGTCCGTCTTCATGGCTTCCACAACTTCGGCCATGGTCAGCTTCTTGTCTTCAAACACCAGCTTCTTGATGGCGGACAGGCTGTCCGTAACCGTGCCATAGCCCAGGAATTCGAAGTAGGAGTAGTCCACGCCGCCTTCGATCTTGGGGCTCTGCAGGTCCTTGCCTTCCTTCATGCACAGGTCGTGCAGCACGGAAGCCATGGGCGAGGCAAAGTGTTCGGGACGCAGGCAATCGACCACGTACTGCTGCAGGAAGGCCTTGGACAGCAGGTTCATGTGCTGCTTCTTGTAGGCTTCGTAGAATTCGTCCCAGGTCTTGAAAGAGGTGGGGTCGCCGGTTTCCAGGCCGATGAGCTCGTCGCCGTAGTGCAGCATGCGGCCATTGTACATGGTCATTTCCATGGCAGTGGCAAAGTTGATGTACACGCAGCCGGATGTGTAGGTGTCGCGGTTGGGCATGCGGGCTTCTGTGCAGCCGGAAACGGCGTAGTCCAGGGCTTCCTTGAAGGGAGCGCCCTTGGCCGTGTACAGGGGCACGATTTCTTCGTCGTTGATCAGCTTGGGAAAGCCGGAACCGTCCTTGATGGTCAGCGCGATCTCGTGGAGAAAACGCTCCGGAGTACGGGAATGGATACGGGTTGCCAGGTCGGGGTAGTTCAGGGGGAAATCCCGCTTGGACTTCAGGAACAGGTAGGACAGCTCGTTGGTGGCGTCCTGTCCGTCGGGAGTCTGGCCGCCGATGGTTACGGCTTCCCAGTGGGCGTATCCTTCCTGGAATTCGTTGCCTGTGGGGTTGATGTACAGGTCGATGAACTGGGCCATTTCAACCCACATGATTTCCAGCAGTTCGGTAGCCTGTTCTTCGGTCAGTTTTCCTTCTTCAATGTCTTTCTTGTAGAAGGGGTACAGGTACTGGTCCATGCGGCCGTTGGAGATGATGGCCGAAGCCTTCTGCTCCATGCGCGAGAACATCTGTACAAACCACTGGCACTGCAGGGCTTCGCGGAAGTTGCGGGCGGGCTCGGCAGGTACACGTTCGCAGATTTCAGCCATTTCCAGCAGCTCGGCCTTGCGCTTTTCGTCCTTTTCGGCGGCGGCAAGTTCCCGTGCCAGTGTGGCGTGGCGCTTTGCCCAAATCATAATGGCGTCGCAGACGATGACCATGGCCTGGTAGAAGGGGCGCTTGTCCCAGTTCTGCGTGGGGCTCATGGGGTCGAGTTCGTCCAGCTTGGCCTGTGCTTCGGCCTGGATGTCCAGGAAGCCGCGCTTGATGACCTTTTCATAGTCGTGCACCCACTGCAGGGCGGAACGGTAGGAAGATGTTTCGCTGACCACGAACTTGGACTTCAGACCTTCGTTGTCGTCGTAGGTGACGGTGCGCAGCTCTTCGGGCAGGGCGTGGTTCAGGTGCTCGTGGTAGGTCTTGCCTTCCCAGAAGGGAGCAATTTCGCTCAGCAGCAGGTCGGTGTCTTCCTTGGAGATGATGAAGGGGCTTTTTTCGCGCTTGTGCAGGTCCTTCATAACCACTTTATAGAAGTCACCGTCGATTTCCGGATACAGGATGCCATAACGGCCGGGCTGCCCTGCACGTCCGGCAAGAAGGGAATTGGGCGTGATGTACACGTCGATTTTTTCAGCAACGTTCTTGAGCGCCTTGGCCCAGCGCAGAACCAGAGGCTGGCCTTCGGTCGTCTTCATGGATTCCGTGAAATACTGGGCGCGTTGGATGTCGATGTGCGGGACGGTCATGTGGAACGTATCCATGATGCCGTATACGCGTTCGCGGCCCTTGCGGGTATCCAGTTTGTTCAGAATGCGATCTTCCTGGGGGGAAAGTGAGCAACAACCAGTCATGGTGCTTTCTCCTGATAAATTGAGTGGGCTGCAGACTTAAAGAGCTGCAGCAAAAATTGTTTGAGTGATAAACCCGTTCGCTCTGATGTCTCCCACTTAGCAAGGCTGGTGCCAAAAGTGTAACCAGTTTGTTTTATTGAAGAAATGTCGCATTTGTGAAAAAAAGGACAGAAGCGGATTTTTTTCAACTATGTTGCGCTGGTGCAACGCTTTTTGGGGTGGGCTTTGGTTTGCTTGGATTTTTGAGGGTGTTGCAGTGGTGCCACATGTGCACCAGCGCACATCCATTCCCGTGAGAACAGCACGATAGCGGCGTTGCTGCACGAAATTCAAAACCTCGCGTATCAGGAAATACGCGTCGGCTCTGAATTTCGCTGGCGCCTTGCTCTCGCACCGTTCTCACAAGAATGGTGCTGGGGATGGGTAGAATAGCAGAAAGAAGAGAAGATAGAAGAGACAAGGCCGAAGAAGCGGAGAGCTTTGGATATAAATAAAGGCGGCAAGCGCAATGCCTGCCGCCTTGTGTGTGCGTTACTCGGGTTTTACGGCAATCACGTACCCGAAGCTGGTCCAGCGGCCATTATCCACGGCCAGGGTTTTGGGGTCGCCTTGTGGGTCTTTTTTGCAGAACGGGTCGTGCAGCGCGAATTCCATCCACCAATCTTGGGCGTCGGGCGCGTACCCGCTTTCGATGACTCTGAAGCCCGCGCGTTCCACGTCCGCAACGGTTGCGTGGATGTCGCGGAAGCATTCCTTCCATGGGAATTCTTCCTGCGAAACATACGGTTCCAGGTCTGCGGGCAGGGGCACGTCCAGGTGCATGGGCTCGCCCAGTCCGAACACGCCGCCGGGCCTGAGTACCCGGCGAATTTCTTCGAGGCAGGCCAGGTAGCCGGCTTCGCCCTGCATCCCGCGCACCATTTCCAGCGCAGTGGTGGAAAGGGCGAAGTCGAAGGATTCGGAGGCGAAGTTGGTATCGGGCACGCCGATCTTTTGCGCCAGCACAGAGCTTGCAACGCCCCATGCCTGCGCGTTGCGGCGTACGTGTTCCACCATGGGGTCGCCCTGCATGCGGTCGTCCCATGGGTCTATGGCAAAGACGGAAAGCCCGTATTCCTTTGCCAGAAAGCAGCTCTGGACGCCCCGGTTGCAGCCCACGTCGAGCAGTCGGGCTTTCGGCAATCGGGCTTTCGGCCCCATGCCCATTTTCTGGGCCATGAAGTCGCTCAGTCGCAGCCCGCCTGGGCCGCTGCATTCCATATATATGGCATCCAGGTCGGTGTATTTTGTCGATTTGCTGTAGTCTATGCGCGTCATTGGACGGCTCCTGTTGGTAGTAAGGTATACGAACGGGCAATCGCCCAATCGCCCGGACTCATGGTCAACAGGAAGTCTCCGCCCGCTGCGGCGTATGTAAGGCAACGTGTATCCGTGTTGCTACGGCAGCGGACGGATTACGCTGCTATGCTCTTTCTCATGAAATCTCCGGTAAAAAGAGGTGTGCAATGCGGGCTTGAGCCCGTGTTTGATCCAATGCGCACCGTATAGCAAGCTCGGCAAAGGGGCGCAAAGTATTTCCGTATTCGTAAAAACGGTTTGTCGGTTCGTGCATGTGCTGCGCAGGCAGGGCCACGGACAGCTGGACGTCCGCCTTCCGATTCAGTATCCCAACTGCTTCAGTATCCCAACTGCCG
This sequence comes from Desulfovibrio sp. 7SRBS1, assembly GCF_049723905.1. Classification (NCBI taxonomy): domain Bacteria; kingdom Pseudomonadati; phylum Thermodesulfobacteriota; class Desulfovibrionia; order Desulfovibrionales; family Desulfovibrionaceae; genus Desulfovibrio; species Desulfovibrio sp. 7SRBS1. Next base: position 3,356,533 of record NZ_JBJKFD010000001.1, read on the forward strand.
AACCTCGTTGAGAATAAATGCACCCAGGAGTTGCGCATGAGCCAGGAGAACAGGGACCAGTGGATATCCCGCAAGGGGTTTATCTTCGCCACCGTAGGCGCTGCCATCGGTTTGGGAAACCTGTGGCGGTTTCCTTTTCAGGCCTACAACAACGGCGGTGGCGCGTTTTTGCTTCCCTATTTCTTCGCCTTGCTCACCGCTGGCATCCCGCTGATGATCCTCGAATACGGATTCGGCAGCCGGATGAAGAGTGGCGCGGCCTACGCCTTTTCGCGTCTGGGACGCCGCTTCGAGCTGCTGGGCTGGTGGCAGGTGATGATTCCCCTGATGGTGATGATGTTCTACTCCTCCATCGTGGCCTGGAGCCTCAACTACATGCTCTACTCCGTCAACCTCGGCTGGGGCGACAACCCTGGTAAATTTTTCGGGGTGGACTTTCTGCACGTCAGCAACAGCCCCTTTCATCTGGGTGGGGTCAACTGGCCCATTTTGGCCACCACGGTCGTGGTCTGGTTCTGCAACTGGTTCATCACCCGCAACGGTATTTCCAGGGGCATAGAAAAGGCCTCGCGCATCTTCACGCCCCTGCTGCTGTTGCTTATGATCGGCTTCATGATTCGCGGCGTCACCCTGGAAGGTGCCAGCCTCGGCCTGGACTATCTGTTCAAGCCCGACTTCAGCGTGCTGCTCAAGCCCGAGGTGTGGGTCTCGGCCTATGCCCAGGTCTTTTTCTCGGCCACATTGGGCGTGGGCGTGATGATCGCCTACTCCAGCTATCTGCCCAAAAAATCCGACATCGTGAACAACGCCTGCATAACCGTCCTGGCAAACTCCAGTTTCGACATCATTGCGGGCATTACCGTGTTCAGCACCCTGGGATTTGTGGCCCACTCCATGGGCGTGGAATTCACCGAAGTCGCCAAGGGCGGCCCCGGCATCGCCTTTGTGGCCTTTCCCATGGCCATTTCCCAGATGCCCGTGGCCAAGTCGCTCATCGGCGTGCTGTTCTTTTTCTGCCTGTTCATTGCCGGGCTTTCGTCCAGCATCTCCATGCTGGAATCGTTCTGCAGCGCGGCCCTGGACAAATTCAACATCTCCCGCAAGCGGCTCATCACCATTGTCTCCCTGCTGGGATTTGCCGGTTCGGCACTGTACACAACGGGCGCGGGCGTGCTGATTCTGGATATTGTGGACCACTTCGTGGGCAACTACGGCATTGCCACCTGCGGACTTTTGGAAGCCTTTATCATCGGCTGGTTCTACAATGCCTCCAAGATGCGTGCGGAAGTCAACGAGTACTCGGACTTCAGGATCGGCGTGTGGTGGGAATACTGCATCAAGTACCTGACCCCGGCGGTGCTGGGCTACATGACCGTGATGAACATAGTGGAAGAGTTCACCCGGCCCTACGGCGGATATCCCATGGCCGCCATTGCGGCATTCGGCCTGAGCGTGGCCGTGGGCATGCCTGTGGTGGGCTTTCTGCTGACGCTCAAGTCCTGGCGCAATCTGCGTCGTTCACCTTTGGACCGGCAAGGAGCCATGTAATATGAGTACCCCTGCAATCATTATGATGACTCTGGGCTGCGGCATTGTTCTGGTCGGGCTGGTGGGGTGTTTATTCATGGCGTGGAAGCGCTCCCGCCGCTAAGGCTGTCGGTAAAGGGCTGTTAGCGGCGTTGCTGCGGGCAATCGATACCGCATTTTCATTCTCGCGTGAACGGCACGATAGCGGCGTTGTTGCGGAAAATTGATATCGCTTGTGTACATAAGAGTACACGTCGCGAATCAATTTCCCTGACGCCTTGCTCTCGCACCGTTCCCACGAGAATGGTGCAGTGAGGCTAAGGGAAAGAAGAGAAACACCTCGGAATTCTGGGGAACAGCACGATAGCGGCGTTGCTGCGGACAATTCCCAACCTCTGGTGCGCTGCCCGTTTGTTCGGTTGACATTTTGCCGTTGGCGTTGTCTTTTAATAAAGCTTTGCAGGATGTATGGACATCCTTGCCAAGGACTGTTTTTCAGAACTCTTTCCTCCCTCAAAAAGGTGTATGCCGATGCATCAGCATCGTTTGAACGTTTCTCCTCCTCCTTCCATTTAATGGGAGGAACGCCGCGCCCGGCCTCTGGCCGCGAGTGACTCGCCCTGTGTGACGGGCCGGGTCCCTTGTTTCTTTGTGCGTCCGGCTTCCCCTTATCTTATTGTCTCCGGCTTCTTGTTCCGTTTCTGTTTTTCGTAGCAGGCTGCGTTTAGCGGTTTGGAGATTGCGTTTGCACGCTTTTTCCGTGGGAAAACAGCCGGACAAGACGGACTCAGACGCTCTCCTGTTGTCTTTGGACAACAGACGGGAAGCATACAAGGCCCTGCCGCGTATCGATGTTGCGGCAGGGGCCATGGGACGTCACCATGAAACGATTCATACCTTTGGCCGGGCTCTGCCTGGCGGTTTTTCTTATAATGACAGGCATGGGCCTGGCCGTAGTGGCCCTGCCGGAAAAGTATATTCAGGCCTCCGGCACCCTGCGGAATTCCGGTTGGCTGGCCTCGGTATTTGCCGTGGCCTACCTGCTTTGCCAATACCCGGTGGGACGCCTTGCGGACAGCCGCGGATACCGGGGCGTGGTTGCGGCAGGCTGCCTGCTGATAGCCTTGTCCGCAGCCCTGTTCTCCATGGCGCAGACACCCATGTGGATATACGCGGGGAGGTTCATCCAGGGGGCCGGGGAGGCGCCAGTATGGGCTTCCGCCCCTGTGCTGCTGGCGCGGCTGTACCCGGAAATGAAAGGGCGCGTCATGGGCCTGTACAATGCCTTTTTTCATATGGGGCTGATGTTCGGGCCGGGACTTACAGCGGTGCTGCCCGCCAGTGCATGGCAGGGCTGGCTCGATCCCTTTATAGTGTTTGGCGTGCTGAGCCTTGTGGCAATGGTGCTGGTCTTGTACGTGGTGCGCGAAACAGACAGCGGCAAGGCTCGTCCGCAGCAGTCGGCACAATGGGTGAGCGGGCAAAGCGGCCCGGCCCAGAGTGGTTTGAAGAGCAACGCTACAACACCCATGACCGAGGAGCGGAATTGGGTAGTGCGCATTTTCTGCGGCGTGCCGGTCTTCGGGGCCGTGTACGGGCTGCTCGTAAGCTGCATTCCCGTCTACCTGAGTGCGGAAGCAGGCTGGCACCAGGGCCGGATAGGAGCTTACTTCTTTGCCGTATATGGGGGCATTGCCCTTGCGCAACTGACGGGAGGCGTTCTTTCCGACCGCTACGGCCGACCATTCTTCATGTCTGGCGGGCTTGCGCTCCTGGGGGGCGGACTGATCGGCTTTGTCCATGCTCCTGCCGCATTCTGGCTTGGCTTTTTCGTGACCATCGGCCTTGGCGCGGGGACGTTTGCCGTCTCCTCCATGGCGTTGCTGAATGAAGTCAGCGCGGAGCATCGCAAGGGAACAGTCTCCGGCGTCTACTACCTGCTGTGGGGATTCGGCTATTTTGCCGGTCCCTTGCTGGGGAATTATCTGGGGCTTTTTTGTGTAGCTACAGGGCTGGCGATAGGTGCTTTTGTTTTGTCGCCCCTTTCGATGGCCCTGCCTAAGGTGCTGATAACGGGCCGATAGCGTCGTTCTTACGAGAATGGTGGTAAGGAGGGTAGATAGGGGAAAGAGAGAAAAAAGTACGGCTGTATTTAAGAAAGAATAAAGGTTTTTGAGGGTGGAGGGGGTGTGGGGGAGGAGGGAACTTTTGCAAAAGTTCCCTCCTCCCCCGCCTTATATCCGCTACATTCTAATAGCGGTAGTGATCGGCTTTAAACGGACCTTCGACTTTCACGCCGAGGTAGTCGGCCTGTGTCTGGGACAGCTTGGTGAGCTTGGCGCCCAGACGGTCCAGGTGCAGGCGTGCGACTTCTTCGTCCAGGTACTTGGGCAGAACCATAACCTGGGGTTTGTAGTCGTTCTTGGCCAGATCGATCTGGGCCAGAACCTGGTTGGTGAAGGAGTTGGACATGACGAAGCTGGGGTGTCCGGTGGCGCAGCCCAGGTTCACCAGGCGGCCTTCGGCCAGCACGATGATGGTGGTGCCGGTCTTTGTGTTGGTCCAGATGTCCACCTGGGGTTTTACTTCGTTCTTTTCCCAGTCCTGGCTTTTTTCCAGGTAGGCCATTTCGATTTCGTTATCAAAGTGCCCGATGTTGCAGACGATGGAGTCCTTTTTCATCTGGTTCATGTGCTCGCCGCGGATAACATGGTAGTTGCCGGTGCAGGTCACATAGATGTCGGCCACGGGCAGTGCGTCTTCCACGGTGGTTACTTCGTAGCCTTCCATGCAGGCCTGGAGCGCGCAGATGGGGTCGATTTCCGTAATCAGCACGCGTGCGCCGAGTCCGCGCATGGCCTGGGCGCAGCCCTTGCCCACGTCGCCGTATCCGCAAACCAGTACGACCTTGCCGGCCACCATGACGTCTGTGGCGCGCTTGATGCCGTCGGCCAGGGATTCGCGGCAGCCGTAGAGGTTGTCGAATTTGGACTTGGTAACGGAGTCGTTGACGTTGAAGGCGGGGAAGAGCAGCTCGCCTTTTTCCATCATCTGATAGAGGCGGTGCACGCCGGTGGTGGTTTCTTCGGACACGCCGCGAACCTTTTCAGCGAACTTGGTCCATTTGCCCTTGTCGTTTTCCAGGTTGGCCTTGATGCGTTTGACCAGGGCGACCCAGTCGGAAGAATCGTCGTCCACGTCGAGCACGGAGGCGTCTTTTTCTGCCTTTGCGCCCACATGGATCATCATGGTGGCGTCGCCGCCGTCGTCCACGATGAGGTCGGGGCCGGAGCCGTCGGGCCAGGTGAGGGCCATTTCCGTGCACCACCAGTATTCGTCCAGGTTTTCGCCCTTCCAGGCAAAGACCTTGGCGGTACCGGCTTCGACAATGGCGGCCGCGGCATGGTCCTGAGTGGAGAAAATGTTGCAGGAAGCCCAGCGCAGGTCGGCGCCCAGTTCATACAGGGTTTCAATGAGCATGGCGGTCTGGATGGTCATGTGCAGGGAGCCCATGATCTTCAGTCCCTTGAGGGGCTTTTCCTGGCCGTATTTGGCGCGCAGGGCCATGAGGCCGGGCATTTCGTTTTCTGCCAGGTCCAGTTCCTTGCGGCCCCAGGCGGCGAGGCTTTTATCGGCTATTTTGTGGTCCAATGTAAGGTCAAGAGGTTGTACAGACATAGTGTCCTCCTCAAAGCTTTTTACGGTTGTTTTTTTACGGCTTCGTACAAAATGAAAACGAGGCCGGTTTCCAATTCGAAACGTGTGAACTTGGGTTTTTCAAAGCCCGCATCGCACAGCCATTCCGTCATTTCCTCGGGGGTGAAGCCGAGCCAGCGGTCGCCGTGGCGCGAGCGGAGATCTTCGCGGTTGTGTTTTTCCAGCTCTCCGATGATAAGTGTGCCCCCGGGTGCGAGGCTTCGGGCGGCTTCGGCAATACCCACCTGGGGTGTGGACAGGTGGTGCAGTGCCAGGTTGATAATTGCACAGTCTGCCTCGCGGTCGCGCAGGGGCAGGTGTTCCAGGTCGCCGATGCGCAGGCTGGCCCAGGTGTCGCCGGGCAGGCGGTTGCGTGCCAGGTCGAGCATTTTCTGGGAGTGGTCCACGCCGATGACCTCGTTGCGCGCCCGGTCCTTGAGCAGGGGCAGCAGTGCGCCCGTGCCGCAGCCCAGGTCGGCGGCAATGCTGCACCGGGGCAGGCGTTTGGCCAGTTCGGCGGCCATGTCGAAATTGCCCAGGATTTCGCGGGTAAGCCGCTGCCAGTCTCCGGCCACGCTGTCGAAAAAGCGCATGCTGGCCAGGGCCCGTTCCTCCACGGCGCGTGATGCCGCGTCGAGGTCCTGTCCTCCCTGCGCGTTGTCGGGCATGAAGGGCTGGATGGCCTTGAGAAAATCGTGCCCTTCGCCCTGGTCTGCGGTTTTGTAGTACACCCACAGCCCGTCGCGCCGGGTGGAGAGCAACCCGCATTCCGAGAGTTTTTTCAGGTGGTGCGAAATGCGGGACTGGCCCATGCCCATAACGGCCACAATTTCACCCACATTAAGCTCGTAACGGTCGAGAATGCGGAGCAGGCGGAGCCTGGTGGCATCGGAAAGTGCTTTGCTGAGTTGTAGAAGTTCCATAGATAATTGTATCAATAAATGTTGATTTATTAAGTCGTGGTAGTATTGATTTACCTCTTCGTCAAGAAGAAAGCCAGCTTTATCAAAGTAAAATTAAACAACGCATTTTGTTGCCAGGGCGGTGGGTTGGCCTTATACGGTAGAAATGCGACGCAGGAACAAAGATCCCATGGCCTGGTTGCGTTTCAGGCCGGACAAAGTGCGCGGATTCCGGGAAGGCAAGCCCACGGCCGCGTCTTCGTTGGTGGGGCCCACTCTGGGGCCGGACACGGAGCGTCGTTTTGCCCTGGTGCGGCTGTGGCGGGACTGGCCCCGCGTGGTGGACCCGGCCATTGCCGAGATGGTGCACCCCTTGAAAACGCGCAAGGGAACCCTGGTTTTGGGCGCGCACGATTCTCTGGTTATGCAGGAAATTCATTTCCTTGCACCGGAGATTTTGCAGGTGGTAAATGAGTTTCTGGGAGAAGAATTCTTTGACAAAGTGGTCTTTGAACTGATAAGCGGCAAAATCCCGCTAGCCCGGGGCTCTGAGCCCAAAGGGAATATGGCCGCTCCAAAGGTCGATCCCCCCGGGAAACTGGGCACTTTGCAGCATCTCCTGGAAAGCGACTCGGCGATTGGAAGAAGTTACCGCGCCTATGTCCGCCGGTTTGCCGGGAAGATATAATTTCTGGAGGAAAAAATGAGCGAAGAAACTAAGACTGAAGAAACTGCAGAAGCCACTGAAGAACAGCTCACCCTTGAGAGCCTTGATCTGAAGAAGCCCCTTGACAAAATGACCGTCAAGGAACTTCGCGAACTGTGCATCGACAAGTTCTCCAAGTTCATCGTTGGTGCTTCCGGCATGGACAAGGAAACCCTGCTTGCATCCATCAAGGACGTTCTGGGCATTGAGGACGAAGAAGAGCCCAAGCCCGCCGAAGAAGCCAAGAGCAAGATTCGGGAAATCAAAGATCAGGTAAAGGCTCTGCGTGCGGAAAAGGCCAAGGCCGAATCCCGCAAGGCTGTTGAAATTCTGCGCAAGAAGATCAACCGTTTGAAGAAGCAGACCCGTCGTCTGGCAAAAGTTTAAGTGGTGCGCAAATTTTTTTAAAAAAGTATTTGACAGCCCACTCACTTTGAATTAACTACGCTTTTCCGCGTTGGGGAATCGTCTAGTTGGCAGGACGACGGATTCTGGTCCCGTTAACCTAGGTTCAAATCCTAGTTCCCCAGCCACGCGTCCCTATCGTCTAGCCTGGTCTAGGACACCAGATTTTCATTCTGGGTACCTCGGTTCAAATCCGGGTAGGGACGCCAACGTGATGAATAGCCCTGGTCTGCGGACCAGGGCATTTTTAAATACAGACCTTACTTTTCCGTGTCCCTATCGTCTAGCCTGGTCTAGGACACCAGATTTTCATTCTGGGTACCTCGGTTCAAATCCGGGTAGGGACGCCACTGAATATAAAGCTCTTCTGGCTAAAAAAAGCCCGAAGGGCTTTTTTTTGTTCAGTCGGCTGAAAAAGGTCTGTCTGCTTCGTTGCTGCGGAAAATTCAAGCCGCTCGTGTACATAAGAGTACACGTCGCGTCTTAATTTCCCTGGCGCCTTGCATCCAGGCCTTTTTGAGCCGCCTGTGTAAGAAGGGAGGAAGAAGCCCTGCCTGGGTAAGAAGGTTGTGAGGGAAGAGGGGAAAGCAAAAGACAAATAGCCTGTTGCTTTTTCCAGCGCTGCTTCAGCGCGGGGAAAAGCATGGCTGTGGGTCCAGGGCCATCATGGCCCTGGCGGGGTACGGGGCAGCGCCCCGCTTTCTCTCATTACCTTATATGGACAGCCGAACCTGCAACTGCTACCCATCCGGAAGTGAACAAACGAACTCTTATTATTGCTGAAAAGCCCTCTGTGGCGCGCGACATAGCCAAGTTTCTGGGGATTAGCGGAAACGGGCGGGGCGGGCGCATAGACGGGCCGGACCATGTTCTGACCTGGGCCGTGGGCCATCTGGTCAATATTGCCGAACCCGAAGTGCAGGATGCGCGCTGGAAGGGGCGCTGGTCACTTGGTCAGCTGCCCATGATTCCGCGTCGTTTCGCGCTTGCCGTTCTGGAGCGGACCCAGGATCAGTTCGAGGTGGTCAAGAGCCTGCTCAATGCCGAGGACGTGACAGAGGTGGTGAACGCTACCGACGCCGGGCGCGAGGGCGAGCTGATTTTCCGCCGCATCTATATAATGGCGGGCTGTACCAAGCCCATCCGCCGTTTGTGGGCCAGCGACATGACCGAGGAAGGGCTGAAAAAGGCTTTTGCCGGCATGATGGACGGCGAGGAAAAGCGCAATCTGGGGCTGGCCTCGTTTGCCAGGGCAGAGGCGGACTGGCTGGTGGGCATGAATTTTTCGCGGCTGTTCACAGTGCGCGACGGCGGCCTGGTTTCCGTGGGCAGGGTGCAGACCCCGGTGCTCAAGTTGCTGGTGGACCGCCGCCGGGAAATAGAGCATTTCACTCCCAGGGATTTCTGGACCGTGGAGGGCGTGTTCGCGCGTCCGACCAAGCTGGAGGGCGAGGAGGCCGAGCCGTTCAAGGCCGAGTACTACCTGCCGCCGGATTTCAAGGAGACCCGCCTGGACTTGGAGGCCGATGCCCTGGCCGTGCAGGCTCGCTGCATGGGCGGGCAGGGCACGGTGCTGGGCGTCACCAGCCGTCGCGGCACCCAGAAGCCGCCTTTGCCGTTCGACCTGACAACATTGCAGCGCGAGGCCAACAGCCGCTACGGGCTGTCTGCCAAGGATACCCTGTCCATTGCCCAGTCCTTGTATGAAAAGCGCAAGCTGCTGACCTATCCGCGTACGGATTCGCGTCATCTTACCAAGGATCTGTTCAAGGGCATCGTCAACCATCTGCGGGCCGTGTACCCGCACTTCCCGGATATCGCCACGGTGGCGGGCAATGCGGTCAAGGACGCCAAGGCCAAGTTCGAGTGCGTGAACGACAAGAAGGTCACGGACCACCACGCCATCATTCCCACCACGCGCAAGGCCGATCCCAAGGCGCTGTCCGAGAACGAGTGGGCCATTTACGAGATGGTCTGCCGCAGGTTGTGCGCGGCGCTCATGCCCAAGGCGCAGTTCGGCTCGTCCACGGTGTGGATAGAGGTGACGGCCAACCCTGCCGCGGCTGGCGCAGAGCCGGAAAAAGCCGGTGAGGACGTGGACGGCGATCGTTTCAAGGCCACGGGCAAGATTTTCAAGGACAAGGGCTGGCTGGTGGCCGAACCATGGCGCGCGGCCAAGGACAATCCGCTGCCTGCCCTGAAAAAGGGGCAAAAGGTGGACGTCTGTTCCGTGGAGCAGATCAAGCGCCAGACCAAGGCTCCGGCCCATTTTACCGACGCTTCCCTGCTGGGAGCCATGGAAACCGCGGGCAAGCTGGTGGACGACGAAGCCCTGCGCGAGGCCATGAAGGAGCGCGGGCTGGGCACTCCGGCCACACGGGCCCAGACCATCGAGACACTTATTTCGCGTGGCTTTGTGGACAAGGACAAGAAAAAACTTATTGCTTCTGATAGAGGCTGCGCTGTTATCAGCGCGGTGACGCGCCAGCTGCCCGAGGTGGCTTCGCCCGAACTGACCGGGGACTGGGAAAGCAAGCTCAAGTCCATTGAGGCGGGCAAGCTCTCGTACCCTGAGTTCATGAACGAGATACGGGCCTTTGTGCACCAGGGCGTCATGGCGGCCAAGTCCGGGCGCAGGCCGGGAAGCGCGCCTGCTCCGCGTCGATCTCGTGGACCGGAAGGGCGGAAACCGGACGGGCGGGAACCGCAGGACCGCAATCGTGGCTCGGAACGTGGTCCGGAACGTGGTCTGCAAGGGGCGGCGGGGAATGCCCCTGGTAATGTCCCTGGCAATGCCCCTGGCAACGGGCCGGAGAACGCCCCTGACAATACTGCGGATACCGACCAAAGCACCGAGTCCGTACACCAGGGCGAACCATTGGGCGCGTGTCCTTTGTGCGGCGGCAATGTGGTGGAGGGCGAACGCGGATACGGCTGCGCCAATTGGCGGCCCGAGGCGGGCGCCTGCCCGTTCGTGGTCTGGAAGGAATTTTCCGGAGGCACCATACCGCGCCGGGCCGTGCGCGATCTGCTGGCCAAGGGGCGGACCTATTCCCGTTTGAAATTCGTTTCCAAAGCGGGCAAGCGGTTCAACGCCTTCCTCCGTTTGGCCGGACAGAAGTTGGAAATTTTCTTTGAGTAGCAGCGCCTATCCTTAATATATTTGGAGAAGGGCGTGCGAAGGGCAGCACGGCGACGGATGACAAATCGGTTGCGAGGTCGTAAACTGGAGGCTCGTCGTGGGAAATGTCCTTAGGAAATATCGGGGGAAATATTTTGTGTGCTGAGTTCGCCTTGTGCCGCTGATGACGGGCGAAACGCGCAACATACATTGTTTTTTACAACGCAGGGCAGAATATGTCCTGCGCCAGCCGGGAGGAGTTCTTCCGGCACATATTCTCGGGCTGTGTCCGGCAACGGGCGGGGTTCGGGGCTGAAATCTTGAGCATTGAGGTATGCATGAGCAAATTGAAGCCACTGCCTTCCGGCAAGCTGCGGCTGCGTCTGGATCCGGAACGTATCAAATATGAGGATTCCACCCGGATTCCGCACGGCGGAAATCCCGCCGGGCAACAGCCCAGGGCCACGCACGCCTTTGAATTGGGCCTGCACATCAAGGGAGGCGGCTACCATATTTTCGTTTCCGGAGAGACCGGCCTGGGACGCACGTATTTTGTGCGGTCTGTTCTGGAAAAACGGGCCAGGAAAAATCCCACGCCGCCCGATTGGCTGTATGTGGAAAATTTCGAGGACACGGACCGCCCCATGTACATCGAGTTGCCGGCAGGCAAGGGGCGGCAGTTCCGCCACGATCTGAACAAGACCGTGACCGGCCTGCGCGAGGATATCCATGCCCGGCTGGAGGAGGAGACCTTTCAGAAGGAACAGGAAGGGCTGATCCATCAGTTCAAGACCTGGCGCGAGAACGTCTATTCCCAGATGGAAGACGAGGCCCGCAAGGAAGGCTTCAGCCTGAACATCATGGAAGAGGGCAACCTGACCCTGACCCCGGTGCTCAACGGCAAGCCCGTGAGCCAGGACGAGTTCGACCAGCTGGACAACGAGACCAGAAAATCCCTGCGCCATGTGCGCGAGGGGCTGCTCACCTCGCTCACCACGCTTTTGCGCCGCATCCAGGTGAAGGAACGTCGCCTGAAGGTGGACGAGGAAGACCTGGAACGGAAAATGGTCACCGAGACCATTGACGAGCATCTGGCTCCGCTGCGGGAAAAATACCAGGGCAACGGCAGGCTGGAAAAATATCTGAAAATGATGCGCGACGATATTCTGGAAAATCTCGTGCAGTTCACCACGCGGGAAGACGCCGCCCCCCAGCCGGGGCAGGAGCCGCACCACGGCAGCGAGGAGTTCTTTTCCCGTTACAGGGCCAACCTGTTTGTGGACAACAGCGCCATCAAGGGCGCACCCCTGATCGTGGACGACCATCCCACGTTTTTCAATCTGCTGGGCTGTATCGAGCGCGAAAGCGAACTGGGGGCCATGTACACGGACTACTCGCTCATCAAGGCGGGAAGTCTGCACAAGGCCAACCACGGCTATCTTGTTCTGGACGTGGCCGACGTGCTTTCCTTTACCGGGGCATGGGAAGGTTTGCTTCGCGCGCTTCGTTCACAGCTGGCAAGGGTGGAAGACCCGTCCGATCAGGATCAGGTTCGTACCCGCACTGTGGAGCCGGAGCCCATTCCCCTGGACCTCAAGGTCATACTCATTGGTTCGGAAGAAGCCTACGAAACCCTGCTCTACCACGACAGCCGTTTCAGCAAGCTGTTCCGCATCAAGGCCCACATGCAGGACACCACTGTCTGGAACGCGGCCAATATCCGTCAGTATATGCGGGAACTGGGCGAGATTGTCCGAGACGACGACCTGCTGCCGTTTTCCCGTTGCGGGCTGGCCGCACTGGTGGATTTCGGGTCGCGTCTGGCCGAGGACCAGCGCAAGCTCTCCCTGGAATTTCCCCAGCTGCGCGATCTGATGATAGAGGCTTCGGCCATGGCCTCCATAGACGGGCAGGACATGGTGGACGCCCGGACCATCGACCGGGCACAGTCTGCGCGCGATTTTCGGGCCAACCTCTATGAAGAGGAATTCATGGCCGATTACGACAGTGAAATCATCAAGGCGCCCACCAGCGGCTTGGCCGTGGGGCGGGTGAACGGGTTGGCCGTAACCTATTACGGCGACTACGCCTTTGCCCTGCCGCACCAGATTGCCTGCACCGTGGGCGTGGGCGAGGGCGGGGTTATCGACCTGGAGCGCGAGGCCCAGTTGGGCGGCCCCATCCATACCAAGGCCATGATGATCCTGAAGAGTTTTCTGCTGGGCCAGTTTGCCCACAACAAGCCTCTGGTCATGGCCGGGAGTTTGTATTTTGAGCAGAGCTACGCCCATGTGGAGGGCGACTCGGCTTCGGGGGCGGAGCTGGCGGCGCTGCTTTCCGCGCTGGCCGATGTGCCCATCGACCTTTCCTATGCCTTTACCGGCGCGGTCAACCAGTCGGGCACGGTCATGGCCGTGGGCGACGTGACCCGCAAGGTGGAGGGCTTTTACGAAGTCTGTCGCCGCCGCGGGCTGACAGGCAACCAGGGCGTTCTGCTGCCTGCGGACAACGTGGTCAACCTGGTGCTCAAGCCCGAGGTGCTGCGCGCGGTGGACGAAGGCCTTTTTGCCGTCTACCCTGTAAAGACCATTGGCCAGGCGCTGGAGATCCTTACCGGGCTCAAGCCGGGAACGCGGCGCAAGGACGGAACATTTACCAGAGGTTCGCTTTTCGACCTGGCGGACCGGCGTCTGCTGGAGCTGGGGCGCAGGGCGCATACGTTCCGTAAAAAATAGTTGAGAGCGTGTGTATTAATAGGTAGCCAAATTGGCGTGCATGTTGTTTTGTTGACATTGTCAAAAAACGATTGGTCTGCCTGAACAAAGAGCAAGGATGGACTGCTGATCTCATGTCCAAAGAGTGGATTCGACAAAAACGCCCGGAATTTGTGCGCGACGTGGTGCGCGAATTCTGCGTGGCGAACAAGGCCCTTGAGGAACAGTTCGCCTACTTTGACCGATTTCAGCGCCTGGATTTTGAAATCCTGCGCGATCTTCTGGGGGGCCAGAACAGCAAGGGATTGCTCTGGCGGCTCAAGGATACGGCCCACCATCTCTTCCGCAACGACCGGGAGGTGCGTCTGGTGGGCGAGTTTCTGGACTGGGGGCTGGGCTACATCTTCCACGAGACCATAAAGCTGAAGGAAGACGCCTACCAGCAGCAGGCCTATGCACCATGGTTTCGGGAACTGCAGGCCATGGACCTGCCCCGCGAGGAATCCATCATCTGCCAGGAGCTCTACCAGGTCATCACCCAGACCAGGGAGAGCATCCATCGCGAGATCAAGCGGGTGCGCTTCATCATGTTCCATTGCCGCCGTCTGTTTCCCATCTATTTGGCCTCGCACAGCGAAAATCCGCTTCTGGCCCGTTTCTTTTTTGAAAGCCGGGAATTGGTGAAGCATGTTTTTGGACGTGACGAAAAAAGGCTTTTATGCCATATATATGGCGAAACTCCTGAAATCCTGCCTATTCTGGCTTCTCAAAGCTACCGCAGGGGGGGGTGGATAGACTTGGCGGAGCAGGCCGTGGAGGCTGCGGAGAAGCTCAATCCGCAAAGTGTTCTCGTATTGCAAGAGAAAGAAATTGTTGATAACTGGAAGCGGAAACTAAAAGTTTGATATGTAAGCCAAAGCGGTGCATCCAAACTATACTGGAGGACGTGAGATGAAAAAATTTGGATTTCTCGTGCTGGCACTCGCCCTGATGATGTCCTGGGGATGTGCCAAAAAGACAGTTACTTCTGAAGCTCCCAAACAGGAACCCGCTGCACAGGAAGAAGTTGTTGTGCAGGAAGAACAGGTTGTTGTTGAAGAGCAGACTCCTGCTCCGACTCCCATGGAAATTTACGAACAAACCTACGGCTCCCTGCCCGCCTCCCACACCGTGGTCAAGGGCGAGTGCCTGTGGTGGATCGCAGAATATCCCCAGATCTACAACGATCCGTTCATGTGGCCCCTGGTCTACAAGAGCAATCGTGACCAAATCAAGAATCCCGACCTGATCTACCCCGGTCAGGTGCTGAGCATCCCCCGCACCGGCATGACCTTGGCCGAAGTGAAGGACGCCCGCAAGCAGGCCGGTGCTTCGTGGAAGGCGCTTGATCCCGCCGCCACCGCCAATCTGCCGTCCAACATCCGTCAGGAACTGGGCTACGGTTTCTAGCCTTTCGGAGTTGGCCCAATAAGGCATCAAGGGCGTTTCGACCTATGGTTGAAACGCCCTTTCTTTTCATGGAGCGGAAAAACACCCGCTCCGATTGCACCGTCCGAATAGGGAGATGCGACGCCGATGCTTTCTCGCCTGCTGACATGGTTCAAAAGCCCGCTGGCCAAATTGCTGGCCATCACGTCGCTGCTGCTTGTGGGCAGTTCGGTGGGCTTTTATTATCTGGAGCTGGTACAGGACGGGGAGACCGGTTTTCTCGGCGCGCTGTGGTGGGCGGTGGTCACCCTGACCACTGTCGGGTACGGCGATCTGGTTCCCCATTCCGCTTGGGGGCGCGTCCTTGGCGTGGTGGTAATGATTTCCGGCATTGGTCTGGTCTCCACCCTTACAGGCAACCTGGCCTCGCTGCTGGTTGAGCGGCAGGCCCAAAAACGCAAAGGGCTTCTGACCGTGAAACTTTCAGGACACATCGTCATCCTCGGCTGGAACCCCTATGGCGCGGACCTCATCAAAACGTTGCTGCGCACAGGCGTGCTGCGCGAAACCCACGTGGTGCTGGTCAACGACCTGGGGCAGGAACTGCGCGACGAGCTGGCCTACCGGCTGGATGTCGGCGAAAAGCTCCATTTCGTGCGGGGCAATCCCACCCAGGAAAACGTGGTGCACAAGGCCTCTCCGGCCCAGGCCAGGGTGGTCTACATTCTCAGCCAGTCCGGGCTGGATGCCAACGACGCGGACCAGCAGTCCATCTATACGGCCCTGACCATCCGCAGTCTGGCCCCGAAGGTGCCCATCTACGGGCAGGTCTCCATGGCGGAGAACAAGGAGCACCTTATCCGGGCGGGGGTCAACGAAACCCTGGTGCCCGGCGAAATGGTAAGCCACATTCTGGGGCTTATGGGGGCCAACCCGTCCTACTGGTCGTTTTTCAAATCCATGCTCGGCCTCAACGGACAGGCGCGGCTCGACTTCCGGCCCCTGTCGCACGAGGAACGGCGGCTGGACTGGAAGACCTTTGCGGAGCGCATGCGCCAGCGCGACGGCTCCCTGCCCATGGCCCTGTGCCAGCTCAGCCGGGAGCTTTCCCTGGACGACCTGCTGGACGAGAGCGCGGCCCTGGACCAGTTCATCAAGGAACTTTTCGAACTTTCCGGCCAAAAGACCGACCTGGGCAGACAGGGACCAAGCGTTCAGGTCAATCCCGCGGACGACCTTTCCCTTGACGGGTACGACGCTGTCCTGTTCCTTACCGGCGAGGGCGGCGCAGCCAAGGCGGGAGGCGTACTTTGAAAGAGATCAGCTGGCCCGACATCCAACTTTTTTCCGGCATGACGCCGGAACAGATAGATACCATCCGTCCCATTTTCTTTACCCGGGAATACCAGGCCGGACAGACGCTCATCGAAGAGGGGGAGATGAGCGACGAAATGTTCGTGCTGGTAAGTGGCCGGGTGCGTATCTCAAAATCCATGCTCATCAAGGGCATGAGCCTGCCGCTGGCGGAAATGACCAATCCCCGCAAGGTGTTGGCCACCCTGGATGAGACCCATTACCCCACCTTTGGGGAGATGGCGCTGCTCGACCGGGATACCCGCTCCGCCACCGTGGAGGTGGTTGAGGACTCCAGCTTTCTTGTCACGGACCGCAGCCGTTTTTTCGCCCTGGTGGCTTCCCACCCGGACGTCGGCTGCAAGATACTCACCGCCCTGGGCAAAAGCATGGCCGGAATGGTCCGCAAAGCCAATGTGGACATGGTCAAGTTGACCACTGCTCTGGCTCTGTCGCTGGGCAAAAAAATCGGTGGCTCCCAAGAATGATTTTTCCCTCCCCCCTGCGCGTCCGTTGGAAGACGGGCGCCATAGTGTTTTGTGTGTGTTGCCTTGGACTGCTCCTTTCCGGATGCGGCTCCAAAAAATATGTCCCCTCCACCCCGCCCACATACAAGGGCTCGTCGCACATGGCCTCGGCTCCGCCCCAGGCGCGGACCTCGTCGGGCAAGCTCAAGGGCACGTACAAGCCCTACACCATCCGGGGCGAGACCTACCATCCCATGTTCAGTTCGGACGGGTATCAGGAAACCGGCATCGCCTCCTGGTACGGCAGGCAGTTTCACGGCAAGCGCACGGCCAACGGCGAAGTGTACGACATGTACAAGTACACCGCGGCCCATCGTCTGCTGCCCATGAAAACCAAGCTGATGGTGGAAAACCTGGAAAACGGCCGCACCGTACAGGTTATGGTCAACGACCGCGGACCGTTTGTGGATACGGACAAGCGCATCATCGATCTTTCCTATGCCGCGGCCAAATCCCTGGGCATGGATACCACAGGGCTTGCCAGGGTGCGCATCCACAGCCTCGGCAAGGTGAAGGGCATCCACAACGGCGACCTGAGCGGCACCTTCTATGTGCAGCTGGGGGCGTTTACCCAGGCTTCCAATGCCAGAACCCTGGCCGACAAGCTCAAGGCCCTGGGGTATTCCGGCACCAGGATAGAACAGGCCGACGTGGACGGCAGAACCTTCTGGCGTGTGCAGGCGGGTGTCTTCAGCACCTATTCCAGGGCACAGTCTGGCAAGGCAAAGCTGAAAGCCGATCATCCTGGAGCGTTTGTAGTTGCCCGGTAGCTGGCAGGAGGGCGCTGCTTGAAAAGCGAACCAACCTGTTTGGACAAAATAAAAAATCCCGCCCGGAACTTCCGGGTGGGATTTTTTGTGTCGGGCCGCGCAGGATTATCTCCTGCATTGCTGCCCGCTTATACGGGGGAATCCCCGAGAGAGCTGATCAGATAGCTTTATTCTTCTTCTTCGCCGTTGAGTTCGCAGCGGAACTTGCGCGAAAGACGGAATACCACAACCTTGCGCGGAGGCAGGGTGATGGATTCGTTGGTTTGAGGGTTGCGTCCCTTTCGGGCGTTCTTTTCATACGCTTCGAATTTTCCGAAACCGCTTATCAGGAGACTGTGGTCGCGCTTGATGGAATCCTTCATGATGGTCAGCAGGGTTTCCACGTGGCTTTTGATTTCAGCTCGGTTCATTTCCACCTGTTCGTAGATGGCATCAACAATTTCCGCTTTGGTAAGAGTCTTATGCTCCATGTTCCCTCTCCTGCACAGATACGCCTGTTGTTGTGAAAGCTACGTATCTGCTGCTATCCGAAAGAAACCACGACCGGGCCTGAACTTCTCCACGAGACAGGCTCGACGTTCGAGAGTATGATCCTGCACAGGCGTTTCTTTCGGGTGTCTGTATTTCGTGCCATTAACCCAATGCAATAGATGTTTGCCGCGTGACTATCCCCGTTATGACGGCATCCCGGAACCAGATTCCCACAATGGTCGCCTATTGTGAGTGGACAGTATGGCAGGCAAACCGTTTAGGCAAGTCCTGAGTCGTAAATTGCGGGTTTGTATGTAGTTTTTTCCAAATCGATAATCAACCGGATATGAGCTTGACCGAAATTCGTTTTTTCCATCCACGAGCTGAACGCCGCCAAACCCGCATTTTGCCGTTATTTCTTCCGCATGCGGGATGCAAAGGGCATTGTTTGTTTTGCGATCAGTGTGCGCAAACAGGACAATGCACAGCGGACTACGACAAGGCTTTGAATTTTTTAGTTAAAAAATTAGACGAAAACCGGGAACGCTGTGGCCCACCCTTGGAGGTGGGATTTTATGGCGGAACTTTTACGGCTTTGCCCACACCCTGGCCGGAGCGGTTTACTGAATTGGCTGGAAAATACAAGTCCGAAGGGGTGGTGGAAGCCATCCGCTGCTCCACCCGGCCCGACGCCTTTGACGAAAACCAGCTGCGCAGACTGGCCGACCTGGGCATGGACCGCGTGGAACTGGGCATCCAATCGTTCGATACCGAGGTGCTGAGGGCCTGCGCCCGCGGGTACGACCGCGAGAC
Organism: Desulfovibrio sp. 7SRBS1; assembly: GCF_049723905.1. Taxonomy (NCBI): domain Bacteria; kingdom Pseudomonadati; phylum Thermodesulfobacteriota; class Desulfovibrionia; order Desulfovibrionales; family Desulfovibrionaceae; genus Desulfovibrio; species Desulfovibrio sp. 7SRBS1. The sequence continues at coordinate 3,374,966 of NZ_JBJKFD010000001.1, forward strand.
CGCGCTGCGGGGCTGCCGCCTTGTCCGCCGCTGCGGTTTGCAGCTGGGCGTGCACCTCATGCCCGGCCTGCCGAAATCCAGTGCGGAAATTTTTCGCCACGACGTTGAACAGCTCATCCACATGGACGTGCAGACGGTGCGCCTGCACCCCACGGTGGTCCTGGCCGGGACCGGGCTGGATAGGCTGTACCAAAAGGGGGACTTTGTGCCGCTGCCCCTGGACGAGGCCATAGACCAGCTTGCCCAAGCCCTGCTGCCCCTGTGGCGGGCCAATATCCAGGTCATTCGCATGGGGGTTGCGCGCGAGGACGGATTCATCAATAACATGGTGGCCGGGCCATGGCACGACGCCTTGGGCCAGCGGGCCTCCTCCCTTGCTCTTTTCAGGTTTTTGCGGCAAACGCTCTTGCAGTCGCAAATTCCGGCGAACAGCCTGGAGACCCTCCTGGTACCCAAACGCTTTGAAAGTGACACCAGGGGCTGGCGAAACGAGAACATCCCGCGCTTTCAAGCTATTGGAATCCCTCTGGAACGTATTGGATTCTGGGACAAAACATTCTTCTTGTTGCGCTCTCGGTGAACAGGTACATTTTCGTGAACTTCAACTGCGGGGCACGGCATGTCGGAAGAAAAAAAACGAACCTGGCATCATAAAGACCTGCTCGACGTGGACCAACTTTCCACGGACGATGTAGGCATGATTTTCGAGGCAGCGCGGTCGCTGCAGGATATCAACTCAAGGCCCGTTAAAAAGGTCCCCACACTCAGGGGCCGAAGCGTGGTCCTTTTTTTTGCGGAACCCAGTACACGCACCAAGACGTCCTTTGACGTTGCCGGTAAACGGCTTTCCGCAGACACCTTTGCGCTAGCCAAAAGTTCCAGCTCCCTTACCAAGGGCGAAACCCTCAAAGATACCGCCCTGACGCTGCAGGCAATGAACCCGGATGCCATTGTCATCCGCCATTGGGCCAGCGGCGCGGCAAAGTTTTTGGCGGAACGGCTGGAATGCTCCATCATCAATGCGGGCGACGGCTGGCACGCTCATCCCACCCAGGCGCTGCTCGACAGCTTCACCCTTTCGCAGGAATGGGGCAGCATCGACGGCATCAAGGGAAAAACCATTCTCATTTTGGGTGACATTGCCCACAGCCGCGTGGCCCGTTCCAACGTGCAGCTGCTCACCAAGCTGGGCGCAAAGGTCCGGTTGTGCGCGCCGCGCACCCTGCTGCCGGCCTGTGTGTCCGACTGGCCTGTGACCGTGCACTACGATCTGGACGAGGCCGTCCAGGGCGTGGACGCCGTCATGTGTCTGCGTTTGCAGCTGGAACGCCAACAGGCTGGATTGCTGCCCGACCTGCGCGAATACTCCGTCACCTTCGGGCTTTCCCCCCGCCACATGGAAATGGCTGCGCAGGGTGCCCGCATACTGCATCCCGGCCCCATCAACCGGGGCGTGGAAATTTCTTCGGAATTGGCCGACAGCGCCGAAAGCCTCATTCTGGATCAGGTGGCCAGCGGTGTAGCGGTGCGCATGGCTCTTCTTTACCTCTATATCACCTGTACGGAGTGCACCCAATGAGCGTCCCAGATCTTGTAGTACGCAATGCCCTGTGGATGGGCGATCTCGTGGACGTCATGGTGCAGGAAGGGCATATTCTGGGCGTTGCGCCGTCCATGCCCGATGCCGACCGCCACGGCGGCCATACCCTGGATGCCAAGGGGCTGATGCTGCTGCCCAGCTGCGTCGATGCCCACGTGCATCTGCGCGAACCCGGCTTCGAGTACAAGGAAGACATCGCCTCGGGCCTGCGCGCCGCAGCTCACGGTGGAATAGGCCATGTCATGGCCATGGCCAACACCTCGCCGGTCAACGACGACTCGTCCGTGACCGACCTGATGCTGGGCCAGGCCCGCAAGCATCATCCGCACGGCCCGTTCCTGCATCCCATCGGCGCGCTCACCCGCGACCTCAAGGGCGAGCAGCTCGCGCCCATGGCCGAACTCGCCAAGGCCGGATGCGTCGCCTTTTCCAACGACGGCCAGCCCGTGCTCAACTCCGAGTACTTTCGCCGCGCCATGGAATATGCCGACACCATCGGCAAGGTCGTCATCGACCATTGCGAAGACCCCTTCATGGCACCTGCCGCAGGCATGAACGAAGGCGCGGTCAGCTCCCGCCTGGGCCTGCGAGGCCAGCCCTGGGCTTCCGAAGCCGCACAGGTGGCGCGCGACATTCTGCTGGCCGAGTATCTGGGCATTCCCATCCATCTGGCCCACATCTCCTGCATCGGCTCGCTCAACCTTATCCGCGAGGCCAAGGCACGCGGCGTAAAAGTAACCGCCGAGACCTGTCCGCATTACCTCTTCCTTACCGAAGAGGCCGTGGAAGGCTACAACACCGCCGCCAAGGTCAATCCGCCCCTGCGCACCCGGGCCGACCTGGAAGCCATGCGCGAGGCCATCAAGGACGGCACCATAGACATCCTTGCCACGGACCACGCGCCCCACGCTTCCCATGAAAAGGAAGTGGAATTTCAGGACGCGCCCTGCGGCATCTCCGGCCTCGATACCGCGCTTTCGCAGACCTACTCCCTGGTTCGCGACGGCCTGCTGGACATGCAGCGCTTCGTGGAGCTGTGGTGCTACGCCCCGGCCGACATCTTCGGCCTCAGGGTCTGCCACTTCCTGCCCGGCGATCCCGCCGAGTTCTGCCTGTTCGACCCGGATGCCAAGTGGACCGTCAGCCCGGAAACCATGTGCTCCAAGGGCAAGAACACTCCCCTGCTCGGCCATGAACTCCAGGGCCGCGTGGTGCACCACTACATGAGCGGCGTGGAAGTGTTGAATAAGTAAAAGTAAGATTTTGCCTCCGGCGGCCGGGGGAGATGATCTCCCCCGGACCCCCGCGATATGTGTAACGCAAAAGCCCTGGTCCAAGAGCTACGCTCTCGGACCAGGGCTTTTGCGTTACACAGGGGGGATGGAAAGAGCTAGGCAAAGCAAGTTGGCTTCCTAGGGAAGGAACTGGAAGGAGGCTTTTTTTCTTGATTCATCAGTCTTTGGGGCTTGGTTGTTTGCAACGTTTCGTGCGCCCATCCAGTCCCCATCACCAATGGCGGAGTATTCGCCACGTCCCGCAGGGCGTGGCGCAACTGCGGCGGTGCGGCTGCAAATGCGGCCTGCGATCCTATGGCGCAAGGGTGCTGCCTCACCCACCTTGGTACGAAGAGGTGGCAAAGACGTCTTGCCAGATACCTGCGGCCCCTTAGGTTGGAAGGGGAGGGGAAGGTGTCGGAAACAACCGGGGGAACCTGGCAGTTATCAGGTTCCCCCACTGTTTCTGACATAAAAACGGGACCTATAGATGGAAAATAACTCAAGGGAACCGCGATTCCCTGTACCCCTCCACCTCCTTTCTTATTCTTCTCTTTTCTTTAATTGAAATAATTCCCTCTCCCCCGCACCAAGCCCCCCCAATTCACGAAAAATTCAAAAGATGCGCTTTGTGCAGAATACATATATGTACTTTGTTAACAGCAAGTTGAGGCAACATGTTCTGGCACGAACTCCCGCATATCGATACGTTCAAATCCATCGGCCGCCATACCCGTTTCGACAAGGGTGAGGCACTCCCTTTGGGCCAGAACGTCTATTTCCTCGAGCGCGGCCTGGCGGCTCTGACCATGCTCACGCCCTCGGGCGACGAAAAGGTCTACATGTATTTCAAGTCCGGAAATCTTCTGGGCTTCATCCGCTTCACTTTGCCCCAGGAACTCCTTCCCAGCAGCTACATTTCCATCAACTGCAATTCCATTGTCGCCAAATCGCCTCTCGAAGTGTGGGGAATAGATAACAAAATTTTCTTTCAGGAACTGGAAAACAATCCGACACTGTATAAGGACCTTTCCTTTTCCATTTCTCAAAATCTTTCCAACGTGCTCGAACACTCCTATTGGCTGGCCAGCAAAGACGCCAGCACCCGCCTCTGCCTCATGCTCGTCAACTTCATGGAGGAGCGCGAAGGAAAGCTTGTTCTGCCCCGTTGCTTCACCTACCGGGAAATGAGCAACTTCCTGTCCATCCATACCGTCACCATCGCCAAAATATGCAAGATCCTGGTGGACCAGGGCGTGCTTGAGCGCAACGGCCACTGCGTGCACATTGCCGACCCGCAACGCCTCCATCAGATCGCCAGGGAAGAAACCACCCTGAACTACTAATTCACCTCCGTAAGTTCGGTTGTTTAAAAAATCCGGCCACACCGCGTGACCATTGGCTGTAGAACATAAAAAGGCGCTCCCCCATGCAGGGAAGCGCCTTTTGTGACGTGTATTGCGAAGTACCGTCCGGCAGACCGCTTTCGCGGGCCGGGATGGACTTATTCAGCCACCGTGATGGTGACGCCCAGATTGTACTTCTTCTCGTTGAGGATCATCTTGACGGCGAACGTGCCGGTAAATCCCAACTTGCTGATGTTCATGGACACGCGACGGTCATCCGCCTCCATGAACGATCCCACGCACATGGCCAGCGCCGGGCGGGCCGTGGTGGAGATGTAATAGTTGTGCGCTTCCTTTTCATTTTCCAGGCAGAGCATGAGCAGGTTGCCCTTTTCGAACCTTCCGAAAAAGGTGAAACGGTCTTCCTCTTCCACAATCTTGACCTGATTCCAGGCGGAAGGAGCTTCCTGGGTTTCCTCGGCTTCGGCCACGGTGTCGAACTCGGGGGTCACGTCCAGGCTGCCCACTATCTTGCCCTGTCCCAGGCACAGGTTGTCGCCGTCGTGGTACAGGGGGAGTTTTTCGGCCCGGTAGAACTGGGACGGCAGATGCATCTCGTACATGACCACATCGTCCTTTACTTCCACCGTGATGCTGCGCTGCTCGTGCGTGGGGTCTTCGGGATCGAGGAAAGCGGGCAGCAGAAGTTCCGAAGCCATGCCGTCCACGTAGCCGATGCCGCCGGAGTGCACCAAGTAGTGCCCTTCGTCGTAATATTCCACGTTGCAGATGTAAGGCGAGTAGAAGTGCTGGCCGCGTTCCTTGCCGTACTGCCAGACCTGTTCGATTTCCATTTTATCGGTATCGATGCGGTAGCGCACGCCACGGGAGAAGTTGTCCCGGTTCTTGCGGTAGTTTTCTTTTTTCTTGGCGCGCCAGTGGCCGTTGTCGAAGCACATCACATCGCCGGTGGGGGTGATGAGGCAGGCGTGCTGTTCGTACTGCCAGTCGAAGTTTTCCACATCGCCCACGGGGGTGAAGAAATACTTCTTCACCAGCTCTTCGGGCCAGCCTTCGGGGTCGCCCAGCATCCAGTTCAACTCACCGCTCTCGTAGTCGATGTTGATGATGATGTCCTGGTGGCGTCCGGACAGGGACAGGGAATTGGTGGGCTTATCGTACCACACGGCATTGCAGTGGAACCAGTCGCGGTCGCTCCAGCTTCCGGACTTGCCCTCTTCGTGGGGCAGCAGGGCGGAGATGTCCCAGGTGCGCAGGATTTCGCCGTTTTCCCTGTCGATGAGCACCAGCATGTCCTCCACGGTGTCGCGGTGGAAGTCCTGGGTCAGCACCAGCAGGTTGCCGTCTTCCATCTCAAACTGGTCGTGATGGTAGTTGCCGGGCAGGCGGTATTCCTTGATGATTTTGCCGGTCATGGCAATTTCGCAGATACCAGCGGTGTGGTAGGGCACCCGCGAGTAGCGGTACGAGCCCACCAGAAGATTGCCGTTGGAGATGCGTTTCATATCGAAGACAAAGTTTTCCGCCAGGGTCCAGCGGCAGTCTCCGTTGTAGTCGTACCCGGCGGGCAGGGATTTGCCTGCGGCCGATACAAACATCATGTTCCCGTCCATGTATTCGGGCGTGGTGACGATGTTGGTGACTTCCCGGGTAAGCTCCGGCAGGGCACCTGTGGTGACGGTCAGGGTAACTTTTTCGCCGTTGTCCAGCTCCACGTCCACCAGGTTGCCACATTCCTTGTACAGTCCCAGAACCGGCAGAATATGCTCTGTGGCGGGGCCGAAGGTCTTGCTGATGTTGGCCACGGATGTCTTGCCATGCACCGTGACGGTGGCGGACACGGGTTTTTCCGTACGGAACAGAACCAGGGCGGCCAGCGGGTTGATGAGGTAGGGATTCACCACAACCAGGGGCTTTTCCAGGGTGTACTCGCCCTTGGAAAAATCGGCCATGAACGCGGCCTCGTGTTCATTCTGCTGAGTGACCAGATGGTCGATGCGCTCGTACTGCATTTTCGGTTCGTTGTAAGACATGTCTTTCTCCTTTGTTGGAAGAGGGGTAGAACTGAAATTAGGCTCCGATGAATTTCCAGTAGGGAACAGCCACGAACAGGAGGTACAACGCAGTCACCACGGCTCGCACGCCAAAAACAGCGGCCACCTGCTTCATCTTCATGTAGCCGTAGGCATAGAAGTAGAGCAGTACTGCGTATTCATAGGGAAAGAAGTACTGGTCCAGGCCGTAGAGCAGAGAATAGCTGCCCACGGCGGGCGAAACGCCGAGATGCTGGCAGATGGTCGTGATGGGCCCTGTAAGGGCGGCCACGGCGGCCAGCGGCGTCAGGAACAAGTTGGATACCAGGCCCACGCCGAATATGCCCATGAGCGCGGTGGAAAGGGAACCGTCCAGGTAGGGAGCCACAAGCTGTTCCACCCAGCCGCTGGCACCGGCCACTTTGGCTGCCGAGCCAATGCACATGGACCCGATAACGAAAAAGATGACGCTGAAGTTCATCTTGTTCAGCTTTTCCTTGTTCAGCAGGTCCACGCCGGGCAGAAAGCAGACGCCACCCATGAACAAAAGCACATAGCCCGAGTTGATGCCGTGCCATTTGCTGGTTGCCATAAGCAACAGCAGGGAAACCAGGATGGCCATGCTTTTGAGTTCGTTTGGGGAGACTTTGCCCAGGGCGGCGTATTCCTGGTGGATGTAGCCTTCCAGGTCGGCATCCAGCTTCGGACGCATAATCAGCAGGATGCAGGCCAGGGAAATGATGCCGTACACCACGGCTATCGGGAAATTGTGAACAAAGTACTCACTCCAGGTCACAATAGAGCCAGCCCCTTTGCCCGCAATATTCATGGCCATGACAATGTCGCCGCCGCCCGTCAGGTAGGCCAGCTTTGCGCAGGCCACGGAAACAAAGCCAACCATCAGAACCGTGGCGCCTTCGCGCGATCCTTTCTTCAGGTGCAGGGCCTCGCATATACCCAGGCTGACCACCGAGATAATGGCCGCTTTTCCCATAACCGAGGGGACGAACGGGGAAATGATGTATCCGGCCAGCATCAATCCGGCCATGACCTTGGTGAAGGAAAAGCCCGCCACCCGGATGGAGAACAGGGCAATCCGTTTGGCAAGGCCCGTCTGCATCATGATCATGCCCATCATCATGCCGCCCACCACAATCCAGGGGATGGTCGTTCCCCAGGGGGCGAAAATCTGTTTTCCGGTTCCCAGTTTGGTCACCACATATATCGCGGGCATAAGGATTGCCACGAGCGTATCCGGGAGCGTGTCGAGCACCCAACTCAAAACACCCCAGCTTGTGATGGTGAAAAAGAGCGTCAACTTCGGAGGAATCCCAAAGGTGGGTCCCAGGAAGTAGATGGCTACCGGGAAGAGCAGGTTTATGACCCACTTTATCAATTTGCCACGCTGCATGTAGCCTCCCAATTACAACAAAGTTTGATGACCGTTTCGGCTCACGGCGAGCCCACCCCGCCTGGTTTCGTGTCGTTCGCAGCTTTTTTGCACGAGGCCGCAAACGACACACAACGGTATTGTGAAAATATTCACATCTGATGTAGCAAGGTTCTGGTTTTTCGCGCCATAACCTGGACTAACTTTCGCATTGAATTTTCGAAAAATTTGACGCCCCTGCGCCTTAATTTCTCAGCAGCCCCAAAAAACTTGCTTTTTATTGAGCAAAAGATAGTCCAGGCTATTTCGCCCCGTCCGGTAATCTAGTTCTATAGATCACAAGGACAACGACATTGTGCGGGCAAATACAGCCCGCATATATCTGGGAGTATGCAATGAAACGTTATGATCTGATTATCGTCGGTTCTGGTCCGGCAGGTATGACTGCCGCCATTTACGGCGTTCGCGCCAATCTGTCTGTTTTGCTTCTGGATCAGCTCGCTCCGGGCGGGCAGATTGTGAACACCAACGAGATTGAGAACTATCCCGGTTCCGGTCCGGTGGAAGGCGCGGCTCTGGCCATTTCCATGTTTGAACATACCCAGCAGCTGGGCGCGGAGTTCGACTACAAAACAGTCACCGCCATTGACGACAAGGGCGAGTACAAGCTCATCAAGTGCCTGGAAGACGAAACCGAGTATGAAGCCACGGCCGTGATTCTGGCGACCGGAACAAAGCCTCGCAACCTGGGCGTTCCGGGTGAAGACAAGTTTGCAGGTTCCGGAATCAGTTGGTGCGCCATTTGCGATGGTGCCCAGTATCGCGGAAAGAAGGTTGCCGTTATCGGCGGCGGCAACTCCGCAGTGGAGGAATCCCTTTACCTGGCTGGCATGGTGGAAAAGTTGGACATCATCACCATGTTCGACCTGACTGCCGATCCCAAGGCCTGCGGCAAGCTTTGCCTGTTGGACAACGTCACGGTTCATCCCTATCAGGATGTTCTGGAATTTACCGGCGACGACAAGCTGGAAGGCGTTCGCTTCAAGTCCACCAAGGATGGCGACGAAAGCTACGTGGCCTGCGACGGCGTTTTTGAATACATCGGGCTGAAGGCTTGCTCGACCTGGTTCGCGGACCTGGGAATAGTGGACAAGTTCGGCTGCATTGTTGTGGACGATGAAATGAAGACCAGCATTCCCGGTATTTTCGGCGCTGGCGACATTACGGCCAAAAAACTGCGCCAGGTTGTCACGGCCTGCTCCGACGGCGCCATTGCCGCCAACAGCGCCTCCAAGTACGTTGAAAGCCTCAAGGCCTAGCCTGAACGCAATTTCAAAAACCGAAAGGATTTCGCATGATAAAAGAACTCACCACCGAAGAATTCGATGCAATGGACAAGTCCGGCGTCATGATGCTGGAATTTTACTCCAAGACCTGCGGCCCCTGTAAAATGTTGGCTTTCGTGCTGAAGGCCATCGACGGCATGTTCCCCGATTTCCCCATCTATCAGATCGATTTCGACGAGAACGCCGAACTTAAGGAACGCTGCGGCGTAAAGGGCTTTCCCAGCATGCTCTTTCTGAAAGACGGCGAAGAAGTAAAGCGCCTGGAAGGGCTGCAGCAGAAACCCGCCATCGTTAAGGTTGTTGAAGAATTGACCGCCTAACGTAACGGGACAACGGGCGAGGGGGAGACGGATCTTCTCCCTCGCGCTCCCCGTGTTTTATCTAAGCAATCAGGCTCCGGCCCAATGAGTTTTGCTCTTTGGGCCGGAGCCTGATTGATTTTTATATGGGGGATGGAAAGGATTGGGTAAGGGGAAGTAGGATTTTGGGGGGCGAAAATGAGGGCGCCAAAGTCGCTTAACGAAGGAGGCGTTGAAGGCTGGGAATAACCAAGTGCCTTACAACGTTTTTTTATCTGGCTTTTAGCGTTGCATTGTTTTCGCAACGTACCGTGCGCCCACCCATTTCACTTCACCAATGGCGGTGTATTCGCCACGTCCCGCAGGGCGTGGCGCAACTGCTACGGAGCGGCTGCAAATGCAGCTTAATAAAGTGTGGCGCAAGGGCGTTATTTCACCTGCCTCGGTACAAAGAGGCGGCCATGACACGCCGTGAGATACCTGCGGCCCCTTAGGTTGGAGAGGGAGGGGAAGGTGTCGGAAACCAGGGTGTTCAAAAGCCGTGGTGGTAAGGCGCCAGCCAAAGGCATGGCCGACGCGTATTTTCTGATACTCGAGGATATGCCTTTGGCGCAGCAACGCCGCCACCACGAGATTTTCAACGCCCTGACGGGGGAACCTAGCCTTACTGGTCCCCCACTGTTTCTGACAGAGAAAACAGAGCTTACGAATGGAATGTAACTCGAGGGAACCGCGACTCCCCGTATCCATCCGCTTCTTTGCGTTTTGTTTTCTTATTCTTTTCTTCTCTTTGAATTTTATTCTTTTTTTTCTTCTGTCTATACGCCAAGAATCTCGTACACCCGTTCCATATCCATCCCCGCCTCCACCACATCCGCCAACCTGTCCAAAGCTGGCTGAATATCGTAGGGATTCTCCCCATTGAGCGGCTCCAACCCCTTGCTGACCCGCAAGGTGTTCAAAAACGCCCGGCGAAAGCCGTCCGCGTCAAACAAACCGTGCAAATAGGTGCCCCATACGCGCTGGCTTGGCAGACCATGGCCGATGACCTTGCCGTCCTCGCGAACCACACAGGACTGCAACCCATCGGAAAGCGGGGTGGTCGTGCCGTGGTGAATCTCATACCCGTACACGCTCAACCCACTTGGGGTGTGAACACAGGCGGCGCGGGTAAGGGTCTTGCTTTCCGCCAACGTGGTCTGCAACGGCAGGAGACCCAGACCGGGTGTTTCCGCGTCTGAAGACTCCAACCCCAGCGGATCGGCCACACTGCGCCCAAGCATCTGCAACCCGCCGCAAATGCCCACTATTTCGCAGGTTCCGGCCAGCTCTGCAATGGCCGCGGCCAGCCCGGTCTCGCGCAAAAAACGCATGTCGCCAATGGTGTTCTTGCTGCCCGGCAGGATGATGGCATCGGGCCTGCCCAATTCTTCGGGCTTGCACACCTGGCGCACATGGGCGTCGGGCTCGCGGGCAAAGGCGTCGAAGTCCGTGAAATTGGAAATATGGCGCAGGTCGATGACCGCAATGTCCAGTTCGGCCGTGCCCCGTTCCCGCACCAGCCGACCGGCCTTGAAAGCCACCGAATCCTCTTCGGGCAGGCCGTGGTCGTGCACGAACGGCACCACGCCCAGCACGGGCACGTTGGTGCGGTAGGCGATCATCTCGTTGGCCGGGGCCAGCAGCGAGGCGTCGCCGCGAAATTTGTTCAGCACATAGCCCTTTACCAGGGCGCGCTCGCGCTCCTCCAGGCATTCCATGGTGCCGATGAGCGAGGCATACGATCCGCCCCGGTCTATGTCGGCAATCAGCAGCACGTTGGCCCGCGCGTAGGCCGCCATGCCCATGTTCACGATGTCGTGCGCCTTGAGGTTGATTTCCGCAGGCGAGCCAGCGCCTTCCAGCACCATCACGTCGAATTCCCCGGCTAGGTCGTCATACGCGGCCCTGGCCGCACGCGCCGCCTCACGCTTGTACTCGATGTACGCGCCCACGCGCATGGTGCCCACAGGCTTGCCCATGACGATAACCTGCGATCCCGTGTCGCTGGACGGCTTGAGCAGCACCGGATTCATGCGTACGTCCGGTTCCAGCCGACAAGCCGCAGCCTGCGTAACCTGCGCCCGGCCCATCTCGCCGCCGTCCAGGGTGACAAAGGAATTGAGCGACATGTTCTGCGCCTTGAAGGGCGCGACCCGCAACCCCTGGCGCAGCAGAATCCGGCACATGGCCGCAGCCAGCAGACTCTTGCCCGCGTCCGAACTGGTGGCCTGAAACATGATGGCAGGCGTTTTGCGTTGCCTGCGGGGCTGTTTTTTGTGCTCCAAAATCTGCGCAAGTGCGGGGAGCAGGCGCGCGTTGTCGTCCTCGTTGCGCACGGCCACGCGAAAATAACGGTCGTCCAACCCGTCATAATTGGAGCAGGGGCGGATGGCGATACGTTGGGCAATGAGCTTGTCGAAGAGTTCCGCACCGGACGTGATTCCACTCCCCTTTTCAAGGCGGCAAAGTAGGTAGTTTGCCTCGCCCGGATACACGCGCAGTTCGGAAATTTGCCCCAGTCCATGGCAGAGGTCCGTGCGCAGCCGGGTGCACTCCAGGCGCGAACGTTCGGCATAGTCTGTGTCGTGCAACGCCCGCGCACCCACGGCCTGGGCAATGGAGTTCACACCCCATGGCGCGCTGGTCCGCCGCAGCTCGGCCAGAACATCCGAGGCGGCAGCCGCCAGCCCAAGGCGCAGTCCGGCCACAGCGTAAAATTTGGTCAGGGAAAGCAGGACGACCATGTTCGCAGGCCGCTGCTGCACCATCCGGTCGCTGCCAGCCTCCAGAAAATCCGCGAACGCCTCATCCACCACAAAGAAGCTGTCCGTATGTCCTCTTGCCAGCTTCCGTGCGTCCTCGGCAGGGAATGACACGCCCGTGGGGTTGTTGGGCCGCCCCAGAAATACCAGGGCCGGACCTTCAGCCAGCATGCTATCCAGAGCATCGAAATCCACACGGAATCCGTGTACCTCGTGCAGTGTCAGCGTTTCGGTTTGCAGTCCCGCCAGTTGCGCGGCGCGCTTGTAATCCACATACCCAGGGCTCGGAACAATGGCGCGCTTCAGCCCGTACAGCGCCTTCACCACCCTCGGCATAGCAAAGAGCATTTCGCTGGTGCCGTTGCAGGCCACAAAATTATCCGCAGGCACGCCGTAATACTGCGCTGCCGCGCCAAGCAGCTCCGCATTATCCGGGTCGGGATAGTGCACTACAGAACCCAGAACCCGGCTCACTTCGTCCCGTAACCAGGCCGGTGGTCCCAGCGGGTTCATGTTCGCGGAAAAATCCAGAATGTCCTCAGGCGCGCAGCCCGCCAATAGTGCGTATTTCGTAAGGTTTCCACCATGGTGCATCATGGGGAAAACCTGCCTATTATTATAAAATTTGGCAATGGGTAGCGGGGCGGGAAGAAGGAAAAGAGGGGCGAGGGGAAACCTTTTTGAAAAAAGGTTCTCCCCTCGCGCTCCCCTTCCAAAAAGTTTATTTATAAAGGGGGAGTCGGAAATTGATGTTGGGTTGTGTGATTACGTTTTCAGCCGAGCTTGTAGTAAAAAAAATATATTTTTTTAAAGTCTCTATTTTGAGATGACTTTAAATATGTTTCAAAATCATCCGCAGGTGAACCCTGTGCTTTACTCAACTTTCGTGGCTAAAAGGGGATAAAAGTCTATGTATTTCTTTTCTCGAGTGACTTTTTTAAGAGAGATAAGGAGCAAAAAAGTCAAGGGCCTCATCAAATTCGTCTACGTTTAGTAGGCTCTTCTTGTTATGTAACTCGATTACTGAACCTGAAAATTCAACATCATATGTTTTTCTCAAGGCTAAAATAACTTGAAGGTTAGGTGGGGTATAGTCCCTAATGGTAGATAATATTTTATTCATATTGCCTTTATCCTGGTCTTGTTGGTTCGGAGTATCCACAACCAGTGGACAGGGGATTGAATCTGAAAATTTAAAATTTGTTTGTAGTAACGCAATTTTTTTGGCCAAGACAAGGCGAGTGTGTAGGCTTCCTTCTTCTGATATTGCACAATATATCTTTGATGCGACCTGATCTGGAATCTCAACGTCAAGCGAAATGCCTAGAGAATTAATATTGTCATAGTAGTATTTCTTTATCGTTTGTGTCTTTTGAGCATCTTGTGCGTTTTTTAAGTTTTTTTGTGCTTCTTTTTTCATTTTATCGTATTCATCTACAACATCACTACATTCAGATATTTCCGAGTAAAATGTTTGCAGATAAAAGCGTCTTCCCTCTTCTTCAAGGTACTCTCTCATTGAAAAATCTTTATTACGTGTGTCGATCTTTTTATGAATTTGTTGGAGCTCTTGTCTTAAGATTATACTATCATTTTCAATTTTTATGATTTTTGAATTGAGGTGAAAAATTGCTTCTTTAAGTTCACTAGAGCGTTCCAGGCAATAGCTCAGATCTTCTGAAAACGAAAAACGGCTTGCCAGACTATTGTCATATAATGCTCCACAGGTAGGGCAAGGGAATTCACCGTCATTTTCCGTCGCGAATTTTAAATCAGCACGAATTTCGTTGATCCTAGAGTTTACTACCGTCAAACAGGACTGAGCTTCGTTCCTTTTGTTGTATAACGTGTAGTATTTCTTTTTAAATTTCGATATTTTTTCATTGTATTCTGAGGATAGTGATATCAAGTCATTTATTTCTTGTTTTAAGAGGCTAATATCCTTGCTTTCATCTATTGATTTACCTGCCTCATCTAATTTTCGTTTTACGAGGAGTAAATCATTTAGCTTACCCTTTTGGTCAGCAAGAGAAACGTCTAGATCGTTAATTTTGCATTTAAGCCTATAGTATTCGTTGCTTTGAATCCCTGAATGATACTGAAAATAGGCGTCTTGCCAGTTCTGGAATTGACTAAGCTTCTCAAAACCTTGGTAATCTCTTGTCCATCCATTTTTTTGGTCAATATAATATGGTAAAAGTTTAAATGCTGGAGTTGCTTGAATAAATTTTTTCTTAGAAGTTAGATGAAGATTGAACTCTAATATTTCAGCCAGTAAAGGTGATAGTTGCCTTGTAATTGAAAGATCACGTCCGATACATTCTCCTTCTCGATATACGGAAACGTTACCTCCCCAATCTCGGTAGAAATGATATCTTTTGTCGTCAACTTCTGCTTCTAAAAGTACTTTTGGTTGAGCATCCTTCCACCGAGGATGTGCGCTAAAGTCAACTCCTAATGGATGCAATAGACAACGTACAAGGCTTGTTTTTCCTACTGTGTTATCCCCTTTTATCAGAGTGAACCTTGGGTGAAGTTTCACGACTTTCCCTGCATTCTCTTTGAAGGAAATTACCCCAACTTTTTTGAATATCATCTTCTTCATATCTTTTAGTCCTAGTCTTTCTTATTAATCGTTTATAATTCCCCATAAATTTTGGCTGTTTCATAGTAGATTGCCCCTGTTATAAATTCCTCTGAGTATATTTTTTTGTATCCTCTTTGTGGATCTAATCCGCTAGCAACTTCTGATACAATGGTACGAATCGTTTTGCTAACAGAAATTGTTTTTTTGATGCCGGTTATTATATCTAATTCTAGCTCGAATATAACGTCATTGGAATATTGCATCTTCTCTGATCTGTATTTTTTGATTTTTTCCTTAATTGCGTATCTCAGTCCAAATTCGTAGTCGCTTTCAGTTAAAAGTTTTTCTACTACTTTGTCGATATCTGTGTGTCTTGCGCTAGATATCGTTTCTTTAATGAAATTTTCAATATCAACTCTCTTGAACCCTTTTTGTGTGATGAGCATGTCTACATTTTGAAACTCTTTAAAAATTAAAGCTCCTTTTTTTGTAATATCTGGCAATATGGTCCTATAGAATGCATCTACATCTATATCACATTTGTATTTTTTTTTGAAAAAATCATAAATTATTCCTTTCAATTGTTCACAATATCCTTTTCTAGAAAGTTCAGAGTTCATAAAACGCAAAACATAAACAAATCTCCCACAGGATTCCCCTGTTTCTTTTTCAATTTTTGTGGTTATATTACTGCATTCTTGTAAGTCTTTTAAACATTTGTATTCACTGTTGCTGATAATTTCTTTGCTGTTTGAATCTGTTATTGGCCTGCTAGTAACAAGATAGCATCCTTCAACAGATTCTCCAAAATCTTTGTATAAAGAGTGCATTTTCCCTATAATTGAAGAATCGCCACTTTTTTTGGGATCATATCGCAAGATATCGGTTAAAGATAATTTTTTATGGTCCTTGACTTGATAAAAATTAATTTTTTTAGGGGGGCATGTGCCATCTAGAGAGACAACATCATCCCAATGTTCAATTAGTATTGCGTAATCATCTTCGGTAGCGTGTAATTTTAGTAAAAGGCAGATTGCCCAATGATTTTGGTAGTCAAGGCCTTTGAGTCCAGTGCTTCCACCAGATTCCCTTGGTGATATTGATTGCATTTTACGAGTTAGCATGGGATCTCTTTCTACTAACCTTTTCTAGATATTCAATTATATATAGATGTGAGCTTTGAATAAAATAGTTAATTAATTTAGTGCACATTCTTTTTCTACTCGTCAACCATTCTGTTAATAGTGCTCGGACTATTATTATATGAAGCTACTTATCCTTGCAGCTGATAAGTGTATGGTTACACAAGTAAAGCTTAGGTGGCATTTTTTGACGAGCATGAACGGGATCATGGAAAGGAATGTTTTTTTGCTAAAATTTGATTAGTACGACTAAACTGATATTTGCCCACCTTCAGTAGCACTTAGCAACAATTTCATGGGGGCGTATTTAGCTTGTTGTCCGCGCTGATAGACGCGCCCCGCGTCGTCTACGAGGCGTTTGTTCCCATGGCTAAGGCCACGTTTTGATGTCGTTTGAGGCGTTGAGGCGTAGGTAGCGAGTGGTGTGGTTGGAGTCGTGTCGCAGACGGCGAGCCATATCCGCTAAAAATTTAAGATCAAAAGTCTTTGGAAAGGGGGAGCGCGAGGGGGGATAACCTTTCCTCAGAAAGGTTTCCCCCCTCGCAGGGTCTTCTTCTTTTCTTATCCTACTTCCCAGACTTCAACTTTTCCCAAAACTCTTCATAGAGCTTGATGGAGTCGCCGATGTCCTGTGTGAACTGGGCATGGCGCATGTCGTCTTCGTTGGGGAAGAGGGTTGTATTGTCTTTCAGGTCTTCGGGGAGGAGCTGGCGTGCGGCCTTGTTGGGCGTGGCGTAGCCGATTTCCTCACAGATGACTTTGGCGATGTCGGGGCGCAGCAGGAAGTTGATGAAGGCGTGTGCTTCGTCAATGTGCTTGGCACCGGCGGGGATACAGAGGTTGTCGACCCAGGCGATGGTGCCTTCCTTGGGGTAGACGTAGGCAATGGTTTCGCCTTCTGTTTCTGTATTGGCCTGGTTTACTTCGCCGTTCCAGATCAGTCCCACGGAGACTTCCTCGTTGAGGAAGGGCATGCGGGGCGCGTCCGAGTTGAAGAGCACCACGTTGGGCATCAGTTCGGTGAGCTTTTTGTAGGCTTCTTCAATGTGCTTGGGGTTGGTGTCGTTGAAGGGGTATCCCAGCACCAGAAAGGCCATGCCGAAGACTTCGCGGATGTCGTCTGTCAGCAATACCTGGCCCTTGTATTCGGGCTTCCACAGGTCGGCATAGGCGGTAACTGTGGCAGGATCGTGCCGGTCGGTGCGCACGCCGATGCCGGTTGTTCCCCACAGGTAGGGGATGCTGTAGGCGTTTTCCGGGTCGTATGCCGTGTTCAGCAGAGCCGGGTCCAGGTTCTTGAAGTTGGGCAGTTTGGACTTGTCGATTTTTTCCAACATGCCTTCGCGTTTCATGCGAGAGACAAAGTAGGTGGAAGGTACGACCACGTCGTAGCCGCCTTTGACCAGTTTCAGCTTGGCGAACATGGATTCGTTGCTGTCAAAGGTATTGTAGACGACTTTGATGCCGGTTTCTTCGGTGAACTGGTCCAGTACGTCTTGGGGCATGTATTCGCTCCAATTGTAGACGTACAGGACTTTTTCCCCGGAATCGGCAGCCTGCGCCGTAAGGCCGGAAAGGAAAAGGCACATGGCCGTAAGGGATATAGCGAGCAGTCGTTTCATCGGCTCCTCCGTTCACGTGAAATGAAGTGGTAAATGGTTGTAAGGATAATGGTTGCCCCAAACAATATGGTGCACAGAGCGTTCACCTCTGGTTTCACGCCCAGACGCACCATTGAGTAAACTTTCAGGGGAAGGATTTCGAAGCCCGGCCCGGTCACGAAAAAGCTGACCATGACGTCGTCGAGCGAGAGCGTGAAGCTCAGCAGCCAGCCCGCCACCACCGAAGGCAGCACCAGGGGCAGGGTCACTTCCCGGAATATGGTGAATTCGCCTGCGCCCAGGTCGCGCGCGGCCTCCACCAGGTTTTCGTCAAAGCCCTTGAGCCGCCCCAGCACGGTGATGACCACAAAGGGCAGGCAGAAGGTGGTGTGGGCAATGAGCAGGGTACCCGCGCCCAGCGGGATGCGCATGGCTACAAAGAGCACCAGCAGCGAGATGCCCATAACCAGGTCCGGACTGACCGTGAGCACGTACATGGACATGCGCAGCAGATTGCGGCCCTTGAAGCGGTAGCGCTGGATGGCCACGGCCGCCAGGGTACCGAACAGGGTTGCAAGCGATGCCGCGCAAACGGCTATGAAAAGGGAATTGAGAGCGGCGTGGACGAGCGCATCGTTGCCCGCCAGTTTGTCGTACCAGCGCATGGAAAAGCCTTTCCAGCGCATGCCGTATTTGGATTGGTTAAAAGAATAGACCACCAATATGGCTATTGGCGCATACAGAAAGGCGTAGACCGCCAGCATGTAGGCTCGTTTTAAAAGCCGGGTCATCATCCATGGTCCTCCCCCTTGCGAGTATGGGTTATAGCAATGCGTCCTGGCTGACGCGCTTGGAAGCTTTGTAATAGACGAACAGCATAACGGCCATGACGATGTTCAGGGCTATGCTTGCAGCGGCGCCCAAAGGCCAGTCGCCCGCCGTAAGAAACTGGTTGCGGATGAAGTTGCCCACCAGCATCACCTTGGCGCCTCCCAGAATATCCGGGATGTAGAACATGCCCAGGGCGGGCAGGAACGTGAGCATCATCCCGGCCATTACTCCGGGCAGGCTCAGGGGCACGGTTATCAGCCAGAACACGGACATGCGGCTTGCGCCCAGGTCGCGTGCGGCTTCCTTGTACCGGTTATCGAGCTTTTCCAGCACCGAATAGATGGGCAGAATCATGAACGGCAGCAGGGTGTAGACCAGCCCGAGCAGGACGGCACCATCAGTGTACAGCAGCTTGAGCGGATGGTCTATGATTCCCAGCCCCATAAGGATGGAATTGATGAGTCCGTTGGCCTTCAGGATGATGATGAGCGCGTAGGTGCGGATGAGCGAGCTGGTCCAGAAGGGAATGATGAGCAGGAGCAGCAGCTGGTTGCGGTTGGCGCGCGGGGTGCCGGACAGAAAATAGGCGAACGGGTAGCCCAGCAGCAGGCAGATGAGCGTGGCGCAAAAGGCCAGACGTAGCGACTGCCCCACCATGGCAATGAAGAGCGGGTCCAGGAACCGGCTGTAGCTCTCCAGGCTGAAGCGCATGCGCACCAGATCTTCGGCTTCCGGCGAAAGGATGGAGGTGAGGAAGACCATCAGGTTGGGCGTTACGGCAAACGCAATAACCCACAGCACCACAAGTGCGATGGCAATGCGCTCGAAAACACCCATCCTACCCATCATCTTCGTCTCCGTAGTCGTCGTCATCCTCGCCCGTGTATTCGGACGGTGCATGGTCTTCGTCGGGCAATACGACTTCCCAGTCGTGAACCCAGGTAATCCCCACGGGTTCGCCCGGTGTGTAGACGATTTTTTCCGCGTCCTCGTCGAAAAATTCCGTAGCCATCACATGGATGGATTCATTGCTGGGTTCGGGCAGGACGATATCCACGGTAATGTCCACGGTGGCGCCCTTGTACACGCACTCGTAAACCGTCCCCCACAGGATGCACTCCTCGGACTCGGGCTCGTCGGGCCGGTACAGGCGGATGTCTTCGGGGCGCAGCAGCACGTTGACCTTTTCGCCGGGGTCGAAGGTGCGCTTGGAGCCGACCACGCAGGGCTTGCCGTACATTTCGGTATGCAGGTCGTCCTCTTCCACGCTTACGACAGTGGCTTCCAGAATATTGATGTCGCCCACAAAGCTGGCAACAAAGAGGTTTTCCGGCTCTTCGTAGATGCGTTCTGGCGTGCCGATCTGGCGGATGGCGCCTTCGTCCAGCACCACCACGCGGTCGGACATGGAAAAGGCTTCTTCCTGGTCGTGCGTTACAAAAACAAAGGTGATGCCCAGCTGGCGCTGCAAGTGTTTGAGGTCGCTCTGCATCTGCTTGCGCAGCTTGAAGTCCAGGGCGCTGAGGGGTTCGTCCAGCAACAGCACGGAAGGCTCGTTGACCAGGGCGCGGGCCAGGGCCACACGCTGCTGCTGTCCGCCCGAGAGGCGGTCGGGCATGCGTTTGCCCAGTCTGCCCAGCTGTACGAGGTCCAGGGCGGTGTTCACGCGGCGGTCGATTTCATCCTTGGCTGTTTTCTGGCGGCGCAGGCCAAAGGCCACGTTGTCGTACACATTCATGTGCGGAAACAGGGCGTAGCTCTGGAAAACAGTGTTCACTTCCCGCTTGTTGGGCGGCAGGTCCGTCACATTGCGGCCGTTGAGGTAGATCTCGCCGGACGTGGGTGCTTCAAAACCTGCGATAAGGCGCAGCAAAGTGGTCTTTCCGCAGCCCGAGGGGCCGAGAAAGGTGATGAATTCGCCTGGGCGAATGGACAGATCCAGGGGATGGAGAACAAGGTCACCGTCGTAGCGTTTGCTAACGCCCTCAAATTCGATGACCGGGGCAGGTTGATTCAATGGCGCCCCTCCTGAAAGAAAATTTGCAGTGCTCAAATGATGGAAAAGGGAGTTGTTGTCAACAACATTACACAATGGCTGTCACCTATCAAGCACGGCCGGGAAGGTCCTATTTTCCGGATTGGAAATTCCTGAAGAAATTATATACAAGATATCCCGTGAAACGCGTTGTCCTTCTTTTTTTCTTGTGCGCCGCTCTAACGGCTTTTTTCGTGCCCTCCGCCCAGGCCGCCAGCGATGCGGCCCTTTTTCGTTCTGCCTGGAAGGATTTTCATGTCCTGAAAGACGGCGGCAAGGGGTCGATGATGCGCCATAATTGGGAACATATCGAACGCGAGTTCCTGACAATTTTCAAAAGACATCCTTCCGGCTCCTACGCGCCCAAGTCGCTGTATTACGCTGGCCGGGTCAATCAGGAGCTGGGCGAGCGTTCCAAGCTTACGGGCGATTACGAGCGCGCCTGCGAATATTTTCAGCGCGTGGTCCTGCGCTATCCCCAACATTCCTGGAGCGACGACGCCCTGCTGCGCAAGGCCGAGATCAATCTGGAAAAGCTGGGCAACAAGGACCAGGCCTATGCCGACCTGCTGCTTCTGGTGCACCGCTATCCCAAGGGCGACCAGCGCGAAAAGGCCGATGCCCTGCTGCGCCAGATGGACCAGAAAAGCGCGAAGAAAAGCGCGAAGCAAAGTGCGCCTCCCCCAAAATCGTCCACAAAAAGCGCCAGCCCACAAAGCACATCCAAGCGCACTGCGCCCCCCCGCAAAAAAAGTGGGCTGAGCCTGCTGCAACACGTCCGTTACCAGAGTTCCAACGACTACACCCGCGTGGTGCTGGATTTGGACAAGGAAACCAGGTTCAAGTGGCAGCTGCTTCCGCCATCCAAGGAGGCGAACAAGCCCCGGCGGCTGTACATCGACCTTGACGATTCACAGATCGGCAAAGAGGTCTCCTCCTCTGTGAGCGTGGCCGACGGCATTCTCAAGCAGATCCGCACCGGCAAGCAGCCCGGCAATGTCACGCGGGTGGTGCTCGATTTCACCGCGCTCAAGGACTACAAGGTCTTTCACCTGTACGATCCCTACCGCGTAGTGGTGGACATCTACGCCCCGTCGCGTACCTCGGCACTCAAGCAGCCGCTGCCTTCCACCACGCCGCCCGATAAAAGGTCCAAGGCCCTTAACGGCTACAAGCCGCCCCCAGGCAGCAAGCAGCACATGGGCGACCTTGTGGAACAGCTGGGCCTGACCATCGATACCATTATGATAGACCCCGGCCACGGTGGCAAAGACCCCGGCGCCAGGGGCAACGGCCTGCTGGAAAAGGATGTGGTTCTCAAGCTGGCCAAGATTGTGGGGGCAAAACTGAAGGCCAAGGGCTTCAAGGTCATCTACACCCGCACCACGGACACGTTCATCCCTCTGGAGGAGCGGACCGCCATGGCCAACGTGCGCAAGGCGGACATGTTCGTGTCCATCCACTGCAACGCCATCCGGTCGTCCAAGGTGCACGGGTTGGAAACCTACGTGTTGAACCTGGCGCGTACCAAGGACGCCGTGCGCGTGGCAGCGCGGGAAAACGCCATATCCACCAAGCGGATAAGCGATTTGCAGGTTATCCTTACCGACCTGATGCTCAATTCCAAGGTGCGCGAGTCCAAGGATCTGGCGGGCAAGGTGCAGGCCAACATGCTCAGAAACCTGCGCAGGCACTATTCCGTGCGCGACCGCCATGTGCGCGAAGCGCCGTTCTACGTGCTGATGGGGGCAAAGATGCCGTCCATCCTCATAGAATCCGGCTACATTACCAACCCGACCGAAGCGCGGCGGTTCAAGTCCAAGACGTATCTCGACCGCCTTGCCGATGGTATCGTGTCGGGTATTCTGGCCTACAAAAAACAGATCGAGCGCTACGCCAGCATCTGATGCGGCGAAGATTTTTTCGGCAGTGAAAATGCAAACGCCCCGGCTCCCAACCATGGGAACGCGGGGCGTTTTTGTGTCGGTCGAATTGGTGAAAAGAATTTTTGGTGGGGAGGCTCAGGCCATGCGTATGGCCCTGGCCGGGCACAGCCAGACGCAGGTACCGCACCCCGTACAGCTGTCCGCGGAGATGGAATACACGTCATCGGTGCATTCCACCGCGCCATAAACGCAGACCCGGCATTTCCCGCAGCCCACACACGTGTCCGGCGAGATGACTGCGGTTTTCGGGTGCTTGTCGATGGCCTCGAACGGCACAATGTGTGCCAGGGCCTTGCCCGTGAAGTCGCTGATGGACGAATGGCCGTGCCGTGCCATGTAGTCTGTGAGCGTGGCATTGATTTTGCCGATAAGCCCGGTGCCTTTGATGAGAATGCCGGTGCAAATCTGAAATGTGGACGCGCCCAAAAGCAGGTGCTCGATGGCGTCCTCGCCGCCCATGATGCCACCGATGCCGGAAACAGGGATGTTGACGCAAGAGGCTATGCTGGCGACATGGGCCAGGGCAATGGGCTTGATGGCCTGGCCGGAATAGCCGCCAAAGGTGGGCAGCAGGGGCATGGCGGTTTCAATATCCACGCCCAGCAGGCAGCGCACGGTGTCTATGGCGCTGATCGCATGCGCGCCGCCGGCTTCCGCGGCCCTGGCAATTTCACCAATGTCCGCAACATTGGGCGAAAGCTTGACCATGACGGGCAGCGAAGCATGGCGCACCAGCCCTTGCGTGTATTCGAAAACAAGGTCCGGGTCGGCCCCGATGATCGCGCCGCTTCGGCCGTGCGGACAGCTTATGCCCAGTTCCAGCGCATCCGCGCCGTATTCCTGAAGCTGGTCGGCAAGGTGGGCCACTTCGTCGATGGATTCCCCCATCAGGCTGGCAAAGACAACCGCCCCGGCCTCTTTTGCCTCGGCGATTTCCCTTCCCCATTCCTCCACACTGTGCTCGGTGTAGCGCTCAATGTTCTGCATGCCCTTGGCCCGCACCGCTATTCTGGGGCAGGGGTTGTGCTTTGGCTGGCGGACAATGGTTTTGGTAACAACGGCACCGGCCCCGAGGCGGGTGCATTCCGCCATGGCGGCGCCCGACCATGTGGGTGGGCCCGAAGCAACAATCAACGGGCTGTTCAACCGCATTCCAAGGAACTCTACAGACAGCATGTCCACCTTCCTTTGGCAGATTGTGACTGCCCGGCTCCCAGACATGGGAAAACGGGGCGCTTTATAAGACGACCTTGCCGATGGCGATAAGGGCGATGACGGCCCAGATGACGTTGAGCACTGCCGGTTGGTAGGCTTTTTTTCTGAAGGAAATGGCGATGATGCCGAATGCCCCGGTAAGGTTCAGCAGCTGATAGGGCAGTCCTTTGGAGTCCAGCATGCCGAGGCTGACAAAAAGATAGGCCAGCACAATGGCAGCAGTTCCATACCAGCCCACAACCTCGAACAGGAGCGCGGTTCCGCGCTTTTTCGTCTGTTCAGACGGGGCGGGGTTTTGCAGCGTGGTTCCCATACATATTCCTTTGCCGGGTACGGCGTCCGACTTCATTGTTGATGTTGGAATGAAACCTATTTGCCGCACCTTGTCAAAAGTATGTTGGGCCGGGGCGCCGGAGTGAGGTTGACGCGGGAGAAATAAACGCCCCGCCTCCCAACCATGGGAACGCGGGGCGTTTTTTCGCGGGGGAAAGTATGTCGTGGCGGTTACTTCAGCGGAATCCATATTTCGGTCAGCAGCTCTTCGGGCGTGGTCTGGGTGCAGTCGTTGAGGTACACCTCGTAGGACGGTCCGCCCTGGGCCTCGCGCCCGCTTTGCGGCAGCCACTGGCCAAAGAGTTCGGCATAGACCTTTTCCAATTGCTCGTAAGGGCCTTTGTGCAGGTACACGGCGCATTCAAAGCCGCCTATCTCCTGCAACCCCACCTGGCCTTCCGGCTCCACGGGGCGGGAAAGGGTGAGGCAGACGTCCATGCGAATTTTTTCCGGCGCAGTGATGGAAGGATCGTCGTAGCAGGCGCCGATGAAGCGGGTGTCCGGCCCGAACAATCCCTTGGGACCGGCCCAGTTGCACAGTGCCTCCCAGGCGGTGCGGCATTCGGCATAGGGGCCGGTGTGGCGGATAAAGGCGACCTGGTTTTTTTTCATCTGTTTGATCTCGACATTCATAATGGGGCCTCCTTGCGGTTTGAGCGCAATGTTTTCGGAGATGTTTTCCGGTTGAAAGTGGATTCCCGAAGGAATTTCCGGGAACCTGGGACGTGTGAACTCGTTTCTGAACGCGGACGGGGACTTGCCGAACATCTGCTTGAAGGCGCGGCTGAAGGCCTCGTGGGTTTCGTAGCCCGCGCCAAAGGCGATATCCGTTACGTTTTTTTCCGAGGCCAGCAGGCGCAGCGCGGCCCGTTCCAGCCGCAGCCTGCGGATGTGCTCCTTGAGCGTTTCTCCGACCATGCCCTTGAACACACGGTGGAAGTGCGACGGCGAATAGCCGCATATTTCGGCCAGCCTTGCCGCGTCCAGCGGGTCGTCCAGGTGCTGCTGGATAAAGAGCAGCACGTTCAGCATTTTCTGAGTATACTTGTCCTGTTGCATCGGGTGGTGATCTCCGGGGCCCCTTGGTGATCGTTCCTGCCTGAAATTGTCGGGCGCTCGCCGTGCGAACGTTATGGAGGCGACAGTAGTCGTTTTTGGAAACGGCTGCTTGATATTTTTGCTCATTTTACGCGGAGCTGGAAAAAATTGTCACGGACTTTGACTTGGGTCAAAGCACCCATCGTCCGTGTTCGGCATAAAAGGGCCGTAACGATCACGAAAGACCACGGAAGATCAGGGAGGAGAGCCCATGAATACCAGCGAAACAAAACCGATTATGCGGAAAATAATACAGATAGACGAGGAGCGCTGCGACGGCTGCGGACAATGCATCCCGTCCTGCGCCGAGGGCGCGTTGCAGATAGTGGACGGCAAGGCGCGTATCGTAAAGGACATCTATTGCGACGGCTTGGGTGCCTGCCTTGGCGCCTGCCCCCAGGACGCCCTGCACATCATCGAGCGCGAGGCCGTGCCTTTTGACGAAGAGCTTGCCATGGAACATGTGCGCACCCGTGCTGAGGGGGATACGAAAGAGAATACCTCCGCAGGTTCGGGCCGCATGGCCTGCGGCTGTCCGGGCCAGAACGTGATGGAGCTGCACCCTGCCGCAAAGGCAGCCGGAAAATCTGAAGCCGTGGTGTCCTCTCTGGGCCATTGGCCGGTGCAGATCCGGCTGGTTCCGCCCAATGCGCCGTTTCTGCGAAATGCCGATATCCTGGTGACGGCGGACTGCGCACCCGTGGCCGTGCCCGACTTCAACCCCCGTCTGGTGGACGGCAAGGTGGTCCTGCTCGGCTGTCCCAAGTTCGACGACCAGGAACTGTATCTGAACAAGTTTGTGGACCTGTTCACCAATTCGGGCATCCGCAGCGTCACGGTACTGCGCATGGAAGTGCCCTGTTGCCAGGGGCTGCCCGCCGTGGTGCGCCGTGCCGTGCAGCTGAGCGGATTTGCGGGCGAGGTCAGGGTGCTGATTGCCGGAAGGGGCGGCGAAATAAGCCAGGAGCAGGCCCCAACCAATCTTTTGTAGGGTGGATAATGGGCTGCTAAGGCCCATGGCGTTTTTGTTCTGAAGAAAACCGGCCGACGTGTGGTTCACATGTCGGCCGTTCTTTTGTTTGCAGCGGTGGGCAAAGATGGGGCTAGCGCAGCCAATATCCTTCCACGTCCCACGAGCCGGACGAGGATTGGCGCAGAACAACCTGTTCCGTATACGTGGCCTTGGCATACTCGGCCTTGTAGGCCACAAAGGCGTAGAGTCCGGCAGGTGCGCCCTGTGGGTTTTCCATCATTTGCTGGCTAAGCAGGGTCCGTGTTTTCAGCGCGCCGAGATGTTTGGCCTGCTGTTTGAGGGTCTCTATCCATTGGTCCTGGGGAATCTTCTGGCGAAAGGTCGGCCCGGCCTGCTCCCAGCTTTGGCCGTACTTTGCCTGGTCCACAAGGTCTATCCAATGCGAGGCCACGGCGGTAATGGCCGGGTCTGGATCGGCCGCATCCGTTTGGGTGGCATTGGCTTGGGCCAGGGCCAGACAGGGGAAGAGCACGAGGGTGAGCAGTAAAAGGGAACAGGTGCGCATGATGTTTCTCCTTTAGTGTACGTTGGGCCAGCCGCTCATTCAGCTGCTACCCCATTCGTTGTGCCGCGCGTTTTTCCAGCTCGCGCAGGCGGCACCGCGCACCGCGCGACATGGGGTTGAACAGGGCCTTTATGCGGCGGCGCAGGGTGTGGAAACCGCTGTCCTTGTCCACGGAATGCTTTTTCAGGCCGCGCTCGTGCCAGGCAGCCATGTGGTTGGTTACGGCCTCGGCGTCCTGGGCAATGAGGTCATGGGCCATGGGCAGAAAATCCTCGTTCACGGAAAGTTCGGGCGCCAGGAAGTCGGCCTCGAACCAGGCCGGGTCCAGCCCCTTGAATATTTGCAGGCTCAGTTCCCGGCAGCGGATAAACCACGGGTCTTCCGGGCCGCTCAGCTTGGGCGTGATGACCTTGATGTCGCGGAAATAGTTTTCATTGAGGTATTTGATGAGCGGCTTGATCTGCCCGGCCCCCAGCAAAATGCGCTTGGCTTCCAGAAAATGAGCGATCTGGTGGTCGATTTCCGTTTCCAGCGTGGCGGCCGCGCTTTTGTGGTCCTGCCGGAAATAATAGACGAAGTCCGGGCATTGGGAAAAGCTGTCCACGTGGGCGAGCATCTCGAACATGAAGCAGACGTCCTGCCCCAGCTTGTAGGGCGGGTGGGCATAGGCGCGCTCTTCTACAAACGAGCGGCGTAAAATCCAGCGCCAGGCCACCTTGCTTTTCCAGTAGCGGGGATTGGCAAAGGTGGTGCGCGATATGGCCGGATGGTGAAAGTAGCGCCGGGTGTTGAACGTGGTGGTGGAAAAGACCACGGCATTGCCGCAGACCATGTCCACCTTGTCGCGTTCAGCCGTTTCCAGCATCACGCGGGCCATGTCCGCATCCAGAAAGTCGTCCGCATCCAGCCAAAAAAGAAATTCCCCGTTCGCCGCATCCTGGCCGGTCTGCCTGGCCTTTCCCGAGCCCTGGTTTGCCTGGTGTATGGCCTTTACCCGGCTGTCGGCCCTGGCGTAGGCATCGGCTATTTCCCCGGTGCGGTCGGTGGAGCCGTCGTTGACCACGATGACCTCGATATCCTTGCGCGTCTGCCACAGGCACGATTCGAGCGCGGCAGGCAGCCAGGGCTGCATGTTGTAGCTGGGAACGATGATGCTGAGTGCTGGGTGAGACATTTTTTTCCTGGTGAAGCGTTGGTGTGACCGGGCCTGTGGAACGGTTGGAGAGTAGCAGGAGGCTGTTTGCGGGAAAAGAGGAAAAAAGTTTTCAAACTATGTTGACATTGATAATCGTTTTCAATAAATACTGAAACAACAGAGCGATTCGGCATTGGCCGACTGGCTCGCCAAACCAAAGAGGGAAGTTTCAGGAGGAAATCATGTGTGGAGCACTCATCGGTGGAATGGACAGGCTGAAAAGGGAATACATTGATACGGCCAAACGGCACGGAGTTGAGCTCAAAGTGTTCACTGGCAAGGAAAACAAAATCCACGGCAAGCTCGGCAACCCCAATTTTCTCATCATGTTCACCAACAAAGTTTCGCACGAAGCCCGCCGCAGCGTGATGAGTCACGCCAAGTCCCAGAGAATTCCCGTATACATGATGCATTCCTGTGGTGTGTCGAGTCTCGACAATTGCCTCAAGGAACAAGTTTAATCCTTTGGCTGCTGAAAAAGGCACGCTGGCGGCGTTGCTGCAAAATTTTTAACCCCTCGCGTATGGAAGAATACGCTTCGGTGTTTAAAATTTCTCGCGCCTTGCCCCCGCACCTTTTTGAGCAGCCCGCGACGTTGGGCAGGGAAGAACAGCCCGTGAAGTTGGGCAGGGAAGAAGGTCCTTGCGAAGGTCGGTAGAGAAGGAAGGCCCGCAACGTTGGGCAGGGAAGAAGATCCCTGCGAAGGTCGGTAGAGAAGGAAGGCCTGCGACGTTGGGCAGGGAAGAAGATCCCTGCGAAGGTCGGTAGGTCTAAGCAGCCTAAGAAGTTGGGCAGGCTTGAAGAGCCCGACAACCGAATGTGTGAAGGAGCTATTGAATGTATGGGCCCCAAGGTGTGTGCCATGTTTGGACGGACAGCAGGGGGGTTGTCCGAACAATCTGCGGGACCAGCCCTTGGAAGAAATTTCGGCTTTTCAAAGGTGTCAGGCGTTTGCAATTTTTATCCTGCCCCGCGTTTGGTGGCGCGGCAGGCAGAGCAAAGGGGAGCGGCTATGACCAACAATTCCAGTGCATCCATTTCTTCGCTGCACAAAAAATACTTTTTGCGTAGTGCCTTTTCCGGCTGGGCTGGCGAGGACAAATCGCATCATGTGGCGGATAAAAATGGAAACGAGGCAATGAGCAAGCGCCCAGCAGACAAGTCGGCAGGCTGCTGAAAACAGCAGGCTGGCGGCATCAGCTTTCAAAACATAGGCCCCTTGCGGAGAATCTCCTCCGCAAGGGGCCTATGTTTTGGTGGTGGCCGGAAACGGCCGATGTGCGAAAAAGAGGGCTAAACCTTGGAATCGCGTCCGTACACGTCTTCCAGCCGGACAATGTCGTCCTCGCCCAGGTAGCCGCCGGTCTGGATTTCAATAATTTCCAGCGGAATCTTGCCGGGGTTTTCCAGCCTGTGCACGTTGCCCAGGGGGATGTAGGTGGACTGGTCCTCGGTAAGCAGAAATTCCTTGTCGCCGTTGGTCACCTTGGCTGTGCCGCTCACCACTATCCAATGTTCGGAGCGGTGGTGGTGCATCTGCAACGAGAGCACCTGCCCGGGCTTGACCGTTAGCCGTTTGACCTGGAAGCGGTTTTCAATGTCGATGCTTTCAAACGATCCCCACGGCCTGTAGACCTTGCTGTGCACCTCGGCTTCGGACCGTCCCATGCTTTTCAGCCGCGTGGAAACGGCCTTGACCTGCTGGGCCTTGTCCTTGTCCGCCACCAGAATGGCGTCGGGCGTTTCAATCACGATCATGTTGCGCAGCCCCACGGCGGCCAGCAGACGTTTTTCCGCGTGCAGATAGCAGTCCTGCGTATCTTCGGTAAGCACGTCGCCCAGCAGCACGTTGCCCTGTCCGTCCTTTTCCCCGGCATCGTACAGGGAACTCCACGAGCCCAGGTCGCTCCAGCTGGTCTGCAAGGGCACCATGGCGCCCCTGTCCGTCTTTTCCATCACGGCGTAGTCCACGGAATTGGCCGGGCTGGCCTTGAAAAGCTGCTCGTCCAGGCGGATGAAGTCCAGGTCCTCGTAGCGTTGTTCCACGGTCTTGCGGCAGGCCTCCAGCATGTCCGGGGCATGTTTTGCCAGTTCTTCCAAAAACGTCCCGGCACGAAACAGGAACATGCCGCTGTTCCAATAGTAGTTTCCCTGTTCCAGATAGGATTCGGCGGTCTTCCGGTCGGGTTTTTCCACAAACGAGGCCACGCGAAAACCTTCCTCCACCGCGTCGCCCTTGCGGATGTAGCCGTACCCCGTCTCCGGGGTGGTGGGGGCGACTCCGAAGGTCACCAGCAGGTTCTTTGCGGCCAGCTTTTCCGCCTGGCGCACGGCTTCGTGAAAGGCGGCGTTGTCCTGGATGACGTGGTCGGCGGGCATAACCAGCAGCATGTCGTCCGGGGCGCTGAGCATGGCGCTGATGGTCACGGCCGGGGCCGTGTCGCGTCCCGCGGGTTCCAGCACAATGTCGCCCTGCATGTGGATAACCTGCAACTGTTCGGCCACGATGAAGCGGTGGTCGTTGCTGCAGATGATCAGTGGCGGCAGGGTGTTTTCCAGGTCGCGGATGCGTTCCGCGGTTTGTTGAAAAAGCGTGGTCTTGCCGCCCACGCCGAGATACTGCTTGGGATATTGTTCGCGCGACAGCGGCCAGAGCCTGCTGCCTTTGCCGCCGCTGAGGATGACTGGCTTGATCATGCTGTGTTCCTTTTCGAAAAAGACGTTGTTTGCCTGCGCTCCGTCCGGCGGAGCAACGCTGAAAAAATACCATCGTTGGCTGCCGCGGACAACAGCGATGGCTCGGAAATTCTGCACTGGCCATTCGGGCCATTCGGGCCGGTCAGACTGGTCGGGCCATTCGGGCCATTCGAGCTAGTTCAGCCCTTTGGGGCCAGGGCGCAAATCCACTCCGCAGCCTGCCCCAGGTCGTCGGCCACATAATCGGGCGCGCAGGCGTTGGCCGCTTCCTGTTTTGCGCCGTACCCGGTGCGTACCAGCACGGTGCGCAGGCCGCACTTGCGCCCGAAAGCCACGTCACAGGCCTTGTCGCCCACCATGAAGCTTTGTTCCGGGACCATGCCGTAGTGTTGCATGGCCTGGTTGCCCATGCCGGGCAGGGGCTTGCGGCAGTCGCACCCGGTTTCGCCGGGCTTTGGCGGCGCATGCGGGCAGAACAGAAAACCGTCCAGCACAACGCCCTGGGCGCGCAGAATCTCCTCCAGACGGGCGTGCACGGCGTGCATGGCCTCCTGGGTAAAGTACCCCCGCCCAATGCCGGATTGGTTGGTCACCACCAGCAGGCCGAAGCCGCTTTCCCGCAGTTTGCGCAGGCCCAAGGCCGCACCGGGCAGCAGCTCCACCCCGTCGGGGTCGGACAGGTAGTGCCTGTCGTGGATAATGGTTCCGTCGCGGTCCAGCAGAACGAAGGCGTGGCGTGAAGACATGAAGGCCCCTGTTTGAGTGTGTCCGGAGGTCTTGAACGCCGGGAGTATAGGGCGGGGAGGAAGTGCTGGCAAGGCCTGCGGCGGGTCGGGGCTGTGGCGGGTCTGGGCGGAGATGGGGCCGGGTTGTGGCCGGGGGAGCGGAGCTTTGGGAAGCTACACCGCCATGGCGCGAGCGTGGATGGCGGCGGTGATTTTGTTGACGGTTTTTTCCGGCAGGTATTGGCGGTTCTGGTCCACATAGGCAAGCCAAGCTTTGACAAGCAGCCCCATGTGGCAGGAGGAAAAGGGGGCTACGGCTGGCCGGTCGGACGTGCTGAGGATCTTATTGACCTTGCGGATGAAAAACATGCGCCGGGTTTCGCTTTCCAGCCCCATTAGAATGTACAGGACAAAGCGCGCCAGAAACTGGACGACCTGTTCGTCCTTGTAAAATGTTTGCAGCATGGCCCTGCCTGGCTTGTCCGTGCCGCAGAATCCGGTCATGGAGGTAAGGAATTTCGCGTTGACGCGCCGGTATTTTTCTTCGCCGAAAACCAGGGCCTTGAGCACACACAAAATGGGGCCGCAGTATTCGCGAGGGAAAAGAACCGCTCCGGCCGGAAGTTCGTCGTTGCATCCGGCAATGTGGTAGCAGAGGTCCAGCGGGTACAGCAGGCCGCGTCCGAACGGGTCCACAATGCGGTAGCAGGTGGGCGGACAGGCCGAGGCTTCCTTGGGGAGCGGTTTCCCGTGGCCCGGCGTGTTGCCCGCAAGAAGATCACCGGACGCGAACAAATCACCTGGCAGGGGGATGTTGCCCAGGTTGCTGCGGTGCTTGCCGTAAAAGTCCACAAGGGTGGTGTTGAGCTGGTGAAAATGGCTGGCCGCGCGTTGGGACATGTCCTTGCAGAAGTCCGCTCCGGCCCGTCTGACCAGCTTGTCCTTGGCCGTGTCCTTGCTGCGGGCCGTGAAAAACGGAGCCGAGTGGCGGATGAAGGCCTTTTCCAGCTCGCAGCCGAGGTAGTGGCAAGCTTCCTTCATGGAAGTGGAAGCCCGGCGTACGGCCTGGTCCGGGGGCAGGTTTTCCCTGAACACGTTCTGGCAGATGAAAAGCTTTTTTTTGACGATAACGTTTCTGCCTGCTCCGGCAGCCTCTTCCTTGAAGCCGCCGCACAGGTCGTTGACCGTGTTGCTGTCCAGGGGGATGCCCTGTTCCGAGGCCAGACGGCACAGATAAAAACGAAAGCGCGTGGCGGCCATGGAGGTGACTGCCTCGTGCGTGGTGCTGATTGCGAGTTTGAGCTTGAGAACGTCGGCCTGTGGTGGCCGCTGCTCGTCGGATGCCATGGTCTGCTCCGCCGCTAGGCTGGTGGTATGGGAAATTCGGAAAGGCCCGACACTATTTTTCCCGGGTGACATTTGCATGGCGATTCTCTTGAAAATCTGGGGCGATAGGATGCGTGGAGCGTCTGGCCGGGCAGAGACGGAACAAACAAACCGCGCGGCCTTGGCAGGCGGCCCGACGACATCAGAAGGGAAAACAGGGAAAGAAGGGAAAGCAGGGGGAAGAGCTATCTGCGTCCGTGGGTGAGCAGCACGTGGAAAAATTCCTGCACATAGCGGCCGGAAACCACGTCCGGCAGGGTAAAGTGCAATCCTTCCTTGGGTACGAAAATTCCGGCAAAGGCCATGAGCACGTCGTTGGACAGAACATCCAGGGCGGGGCTGGCCAGTTCGTTCCACAGCCGTTCCGAAATGTCGTAGTCCGCATCGTGCAGGCGGCATTGCAGCGGGCGGAAGTCGTACAGCGAACATTGGCCGTAGGAAAGCAGGGGACATTCGCCTCCGGCTGCGGAAAGACAGGCGTCGGTGTCGGCCAGCCCCTGGTCCCTCCTGGCCCTGTTCTCGTGGCGGATGCGCTCCATGGCCCGTTCCATCAGCACCTGACGTTCGGGACTGGCCAGGGTCAGGTTGATCTTGTGGGTCAGGTAGACCGCTTCGACCAGCACCAGGCTGACCGGCGTGGTGCAGCAGCGGGAATGGTCGCGGCCGCAGCGCGGCTGGTCCCAATGCAGTCCGGCCTCGTACTCTACATGTTTTACAAGCACTTCATAGTCTTCGAAAAAAGGGGAGAGGTCCACGGCGCAATGGTTTTCCAGGGACGGCTCGCGGATGGTCAGCCGTGGGGAGCTGCGTCCGTATTTGCGCACGGCCCACCACTGCCTGAAATTGGCGGGCTTGGCCTTGAGGTTGCGCATGGTGCGCGAGGAGAGCTTGTGCCCCATGCCCCGGCGCAGCAGATAGGCGTTGAGCACCGTGCCGGTGCGCCCAATGCCGTGGCGACAGTGGATGAGCACCTTCTTGCCCAGATAGATGGCCTCGTCCAGCCATTCCAGGGCTTTTTCCAGGGCCGCCGGGTCCGGGGCCTCCTCGTCGGCCACAGGCAGGTAGTAGACCTCGAACCCTTCCTCGGCTTCTATCTCGTGCAGTTCGCAGAATTCCCCGCACAAGTTGAGAATGCAGGTGATGCCCTGTTCGCGCAGGGATTCCAGCTGCGCTAAGGACATGGGCGCGTGGCCCACGGCCAGCTGGTCCGAAACCCAGGTGGGTGTGTAGGCCGGGCCGTTCATTGCCGGTTCCCTTCTTCCGCCCGCTGCACAAAGTCGCGGGCCATGCGTTCAATGTCGGAATCGTCGCCCAGCCCCATGTCCATCAGCCGGGTCACGGCAAGCAGCCTTCCGACCACCACCAAACGTCTTTGCGTATCCTTTTCCGATGCGCGGATGAAATTCGCGTCCAACATATCGCCACGCGTCTTGGTGGTGAAATCGAAGGCCTCGAGCACCGCCCGAATGAAGCGCAGACGCAAAAGACGCTGTTCCGGCAGTCCACCGCCCCCCTTGAACCGGAAATTGACGTAGTTTTGGGCGGAAGTTGGGCTGCAAACGGAATCCACCTGGCTGAAATGGTAGCCGAAACGGATCATCAGGTGCAGGTAGGATTCGGACAGCACGGCGTAACTGGCCAGCAGCTTGGACTTGGGGTCGAAAATGCCGCCGCTGATGCGGTCGAACTCATCCCAGTCGAAATGGGGAAGATTGGCGGACCAGTTGGCTTCCTGGCAGGAAAGCCCCCACCACAGCGACCACATGGGCGCACTGCGGATATCCTCGGGCGTGGCGATTTTGGGATCGGACGCGGCCGGGAAGAGCCCGTCGCCGAGGTCCAGCAGATACAGGGAGATGGGCAGTCCGGATTCCAGCCTGCGCGCGCCGGAAAGTCCGCGTCCGCCCTTGCCCACCAGGGAGAACATCTCGCGCACGCTCATCTCGTGGCAGTAGCGGACAAAGTCGTGCATGGACCGGCAGTGCTTGGGCGAAAATTCCGGGGCTTCCGGGTCGGTGAGGTTGAGCCGGGAAATCATGTCCATAAAGGCGTCCATGCGCCGGGCAAGGCTGCTGCGTTCTCGCCGTTCCTGGGCTTTCAGGCCCTGGGGAAGAATGTTTCCGCTCCATACCGAGGCCTCGCGTCCGCTGGTGGGCGGGGGCGCATAGACCGTCACTTCCTCGCCAGAGGGAAGCTTGTCAAAGACGTCCTTTACCCCGCCGATGACGGGCAGGCCGAACTCGCGGGCAATGGCCGCAAAGTGACTGGCCCGGCCTCCGGCCGCCGCAACCACGGCAGCCGCCTTTTCCACCACCCTTGCCAGGGAGGGCGTCAGGGTGCGCACGGCCACGATGGCGCCTTCGGGCACGTCTGCCGCGTTGAGCACGGCGCGGGCATGAACAACCGGACCGCTGGCCCATCCGGAGGAAAGGCACTGGCCCGTACACAAGGGGGCCTCGCCTTCAGGCGGCTGAAACGTGTCGTCCGAGGGGGTGGGCGAAGGCGTGCGCGATGGCGGGCAGATGCGGTTCTGCAGCAGATACAGCTGGTCGTCCCGGTCCATGGCCCATTCTATTTCCCGTTCGCCGCCAAGCTCCCGTTCCATGCTCAGGGCCAGGGAGGCGACGCGGGCCGCCTGGTCCGGGCGCAGCAGCGGACGGGTGACGGCCTCCACGCTGCAGGCCTCTTTGCGCAGCTGGGGCTTTTCCGGCCTATCCGATGATTGGGGGCGGGTCAGGCGGAAAATCTGGGGGTCCACCTCGCCGGAAACCAGGGCGGCACCCGGCCCTTCCACCACGTGCACTCCGGCATAGCCCTGATTCTGGGTGGGGGTTTGCCGGTCCGGGTCCAGGGAGTAGGCCACGCCCGCTCTGACCGCATCCACCATGGGCATCATAAGCACGGCCATGGGGGCTTCAAAATCGGGCAGGCCGTGCAGCATCCGGTAGGTGAGGGCCTTGGGCGCGTACTTTCCGGCAATGACCTTGCGGTAGGCGGCTTCGGCATTTTCCGGGGGCACAAAAAGCATGCTTTCGTATTGCCCGGCAAAGGATATTTCGCCGTCCTCGCCCACTGCGCTGCTGCGCAGAGCCAGCATGCCGTGCGGCCCGGCCAGCTCGTGGGCATTGCGCCGGATTTCCGCGGCAACCTCGGCCGGGATTTCGCCCTTCACAATCCGGGTGCGGATTTCCGCGGCCAGCTCGGAGAGCTTTTCCGGGTCGTCCAGGGTAATGCGCTGCAAGCGCCGGTTTATGGCCCGCCGCAGGGAGTTGTTTTCCAGAAAATAGTTGAAGGCGTTGGAGGTGACCACCACGCAGGGCGGCGTTTGTACGCCGTCTATGTGCATGGCGCGCACCAGATTGGCGGCCTTGCCGCCTACAAGGGACTCGTTGGCGGCCTCGTTGGCGGATTCATTGCCGGGGCTGTCTGCCGCCGGGGCCAGTGGATGCAGGGGCAGCACATAGGGCGGGGAAAAGGCCGGTTCGGGCGGAGCCGCCTTGAGCTGGAGGTAAAAGTCGATCTTCTTGAAATACTCGGGCAGCCCCATGTGGCGCACGGGGTGCATCTGGACCAGCAAATCCACCAGGGTGCCGGTGGTTCTGCGCAGGCGGCGCACTAGCCAGGCCACCCGTTCCCAGTCCGCGTGTTCGTAGCCGTAGCGGATTTCCTCAAGGTCGGCGATGAGATCCAGGCACATGGCGTCATAGCGCAACAACCTTTGGAACGCCTCGTACTTGCTGCGCAGCAAGGTGCCGGGCGCAAAGGCGGCGTAGGTCCAATGACGCAATAGTTCCCGGAATGCCATGGTTCAGCCCGCCAGAACTTCTTCGACTTTCTGCTCCAGCTCGTCCTTGTCTATGGGTTTGACGCAGTATTCGTCTGCGCCCAACCGTACGGACTCCCTGGCCGTTTCCAGGGTGGGGTAGCCGGTAAGCATGATGACCCGAATGTTCTCGTTGATATTCTTGAGTTCCTCAAGCACTTCCACGCCGGTCATGCGCTTGAGCTTGATATCCAGAATGGCCAGGTCCACGGTGTGGGTACGTGCGTGTTCCAGAGCCTCTTCTTCTTCGGTAAAGGGCGTTACGCTGTGGCCCTTGCGTTCCAGAATGCGCTTGATGAGAATGCCGGCATCGGTAACATCGTCAACAACTAGAATGTTTGCCATGTGATCTCTCCTTGAACTGGTCCGAGTCGCTGAGACAGCTTGGCGGGTGCATGGGCAGCACGATGTGGAAGGCCGTCCCCGTGGTCTGCTCGGTGAAAAATTCCGGCCTGTACTTGGGTGGCACCGGACTCTGCACCTCGATGCGTCCGCCGTGTGCCTTGATGATACCAAACGAAACGGACAGGCCCAACCCCGTTCCCTTGCCCACGGGTTTGGTGCTGAAAAACGGATCAAATATCTTGTCCAGGTCGTCGGTGGGGATGCCGGTGCCCGAGTCCACGATCATAATGACCTGCTTGTCGCCTATTTCGCACAGCCGTGTCTGCACAAATATGGTTCCGCCCGCTGGCATGGCGTCGCGGGAGTTGGTCAGCAGGTTCAGCCATACCTGCTTGAGCTTTTCGCGGTCGCCCACCATGTAGGGCATGTCTTCGGTAAGGTCCACCTGGATGTCTATATTGTCCAGGGAAAAGGAATGGCGCACCAGGGATATGACTTCCATGACCGCGTGGGAAAGGTCCATCTGCTCCAGACGGCTTTCGGACTGGCGGGAAAAACCCAGCAGGTCGGCCACGATCTTCCGGCAGACCTTGGTCTGCTTTTCAATGATCTGGATGTCCTTGTACATCTGGCTTTCCTGGTCCACATCTTCGAGCATGAGCTGGGCATAGCCCAGGATGATGCCCAGCGGCGTGTTGATTTCATGGGCCACGCCGCCTGCCAGCTTGCCCATGGATTCCATCTTCTGCGACTGGATGAGCTGCTCCTGGAAGTTCTTGATTTCGCTGACGTCGCGGGCGGTCTGGAGAATGCCCACCAGCTCGTTATCGTGGTTGAACACGGGCACGCGCACCACATGAAACCAACGCGGTCCCATGCCGGTGAGCATGTGGGCTTCCTGGTGCGTGCGGCGGCGAGTTTTGATAACGCGCATGTTTTCCTGCAGCCGCGCATCGGCTTCATCGGGAAGAAAAAGTTCCTCATCCGTGCTGCCCACCACCATGTGCAGGGGTTTTCCCACGAATTCCACAAAGGCGCGGTTCACGGCCTGGTACCGGAGTCCTCGGTCCTGCATGCTGACGAAATCAGGTATCACGTCCAGCACGGTGCGCATCAGCCGCTGTTGGTCCATCAGGTTGGTTTCGGCCTGTTTCAATTCCTCGATGTGGCTCTTGAGTGAAAGCGCCATCACGTCGAAGGCCTCGGCCAGGTCCTGAATCTCGTCGCCCCGGTTTTCCCGGTACACGGCGCAGTCGCCGCAGCTGTCCACCTTGCCGGGGAATTGTTCGTCCGCACAGTCCGGGCACATGGTTCCGGCCAGGTGCCAGCACCGCCTTCGCGTTTCCCCGTAGGCCGGGCACTCCTTGAGCCCGCAGTTCATAATGTCCCAGCAGTTGCGGGACAGTTTGGGGCCGGTCTGCAGGTCCAGATTGCCCTTGATGACCTCTACCGCGTAGTCGCGCAGGGTGTTGATGCGCCGGGAGACGCGGGTGCCGAAAATGGCGCTGAGAATGACGGCGGCGGCCAGCGCGCCCCCGGAAATTCCGGCCACGGCCATGACCAGACGGGAGACCGTGCGTTGGGCCTTGTCGCGGGATATGCCTATGCGCACCAGCCCGAACATCCTGCCGCCTATGAGTATGGGCGCGGCCACGTCGTAGATGGTGCCCTGTCCGGTATCCAGCAGCTGGATATGCGGCTGGTTGCCCTTGGGCGGGTTGGCCTTGATGAGCTCCACGGGAAAGCCACCGTGGTAGGTGTGCACCAGAACCTGCCCTTCCTCGTCCTGGACAAAGGCGTATTCGGCCTCGTCGTCAACAACAATGGCCTCGTCCACCATGTTCTTGAGGCGTAGCAGGTCCATGGCAAGCAGGGGGTCGGCGGCGCGTACCGCCATGTTTTCGGCCAGTATCAAGCCGCGTTTGCGGGTCTCGGCCATAAGCGAGTCCGCGGCCATGCGGCTGATGAATACGGAAAGAGTGACGGCCGTAAGCACAACAATGGCGCACAGCCCGGTGATGATTTTGGTGCGAAAGCGCATATGAGCAAGCATTTTCATTGGTCGCCTCCGGAGAGGCCGAGTTTGGCGGCAAGGTCACGTACTGGATCGTAGTCCGCGTTATCGGCGGGGATGACACCCCGTATGCCAGCGGTTTCCAAGATGTTTTTTTCCACGGGGTCGTCCATGGAAAGGGCAAAAAGCGCTTTGGCAATGCGGTCTACCACTGCCTGGTCCAGCCCCTTGCGCGCAGCGTACACCCATCCGGGATAGGACCGGGTTTGGGTCAGCACGCGGATGTTTTTCATCTCTATCTTGTTTTTAACGATATCCAAAGTGCCGGTGCGGATGGAGCCGATGTCGAATTTTCCCGCGTGCACGGCCAGAACGACTTTTTCCTGTTTGCCGCCCGGCCCCGGAGCAAAGGCGATTTCGGAAAAATCATGCGGGAGCAGGTCATGGTCGTGGAACAGGCCCAGGGCAAAGAGATAGCCGCCCGCCGAAGACGGGTCCACGGCAATCCAGCGTTTGCCCCGGCAGTCGTCCAGGGTGCGGATGGAGGTGTTGTCCGAGCGGCAGATGATTTGCCCGCTGAAACTGGGGCTGCCCGAAGGCTCCACCACCCGGGCAAAGGCACGCGCGCCCAGACGGGCTATCTGTATGTAGATAAAGGGGTTGGAAAACGAAATGTCGATTTCCCCGCGTTCTATCATCTTGACGTGCTCGTCAAACGTATCCGGAAAAACCTGGCGCATGGGAATGCCCGTGGCCTGCTGCAGATAGGCCACCATGCGGTTGTGGCGGCGGTAGGAAACCGTGTGCGAATATTGGGGCAGGTAGGCGTAGGTAAGGGCGTTGGAACGGGGCGAGGCAATCAGGACTTTTCGCTTGGAAAGGTCCACCCGGAGTGCATCTTCATCATTGCCACAGGCCGCAGCCAGCCCAAAGGCAAGTATAAAGAGTATAAACAACAGCCTGCGCACCGGTTTCTCCTTTGGAAATCAGTTGGTTTCGGGATTCGTTTCCTTGCCCGTCTCTCCCCCTCCATCTGTCGCGCCCTTTGTGTCTGTCGCATCTTTTGCGTTCGGGCTGTCCTGCGGCGTGTCGACGTTGTCGTCGGATTTTGAGGCGGCTACAGGACCGGCGTTGACTTCTCCCCAGCCTATCATGCGCTCCTTTCCTCTGCCAGTCTGGCGTTGCAGCTCTGCCACGGGGCCGAAAAACGGAAGGCGGCCCTTGATGCGGGAAAAGAGTATGCGCTCGATGATGTACAACAGGATGAGGAAAAAAGGATAGCCCATGGCCCAGTCCAGGCCGGGAACAACAGGGATGTCTATTGTGCCGAACCGTTCGGCCAGCCATGCCAGGGCAAAGGGCACGGGCCAGAGGGAGACGGCAAAAAGCGCGGCCTGGGCAAAAAACGCCTTGCCGAAATGTTCGTTGGCAAAGGAGTTGGCCGCCTTGTAGCTCTTTTTGTCTTTTGCCTGAATGGCTCGGACCGAAAGATTGTGCATGCGGACCATTTCGTTGGTCTGCTCAGCGTAGTGCTCGCGGTTCCAGAGGAAGATGGCACCCATGCTGAGTTCGCCGAGCAGGACGCACCAGATGGCAAGGACTGCGGTGCCGAGCCAGAAACCGGCCAGGCCGGGCAGGAGTCTATAGGGCCAAATGAGGAAATAGTCTAAGTAGATGTAGTATTGTTCCATAGTGGGTTGTGCTTTAGGCCGCGCGATTTTCGCCTTCCGCGGCGTTGTTGGTATTTTGGCAAAGAGGGGCCGTAGGTTTAACTACTGTCCCCCCTTTGCAAAAACACCAACGCCTTGCGGAAAACGAAACTTACACGGCCTTCGGGATTGTATTTTACAAGTTGGGATGGGGGCCCTTCGGGAAAGTATTTTACAAGTTGGAAGGGGCCCATGATGCTCCCCTGGAAAAATAGGGTCTTGGGGGAGTAGCACCATACATAGGGTAACTTTTATCTACGATATTTGGGAGTAAAAGTTGAGGGCGTCAGCCCGTGCCTGGCGTGTTTATGGATCAATACAGTAAAAATTAAAAGTTTTGGGAAAAGGGGGTCCGGGGGGAATAACCTTTTTGAAAAAAGGTTTTCCCCCCGGCTCCCATTATTGCAATGAAGCTGACCGACTTAGAACGGAGGCACTATGCTGTAACCGAGGAAGCCCTTGGTTGCGTAGCGGAGGCCGACGTACAGAGCCAGTACGATGAACAGGCGCTTGAGCCAGATGTCCGGTATGTACTTGGAGGTACGGGGTCCGATGAACGAGCCGACGATGATGCCGAGCAGTTCAACGCCGATGAGCGGCCAGAACACGGGAGTGTCCTTGATGACCATGTAGGAGAAGATGGAGGTGATCATGCCCACCAGAACGGCCATGGCCGAGGTGCCAGCCACCAGGTACATGGGCAGTCCGGCAACGCTGGTCAGGAAGGGAACCAGCAGGAAGCCGCCGCCGACGCCGAGGAAGGAGGCCAGTGCAGCGATGAAGAAGCCGCCGATAACCGGGATAATGGGGTTGAAGGAGAATTCCACGCCGAAGAAGGTGAAGACGACGCGGCGAAGGCTGAAGCTGACGACCTTGACGCCCTGGTCGGCGGTGGCGGCAGCCTGTCCGCCTTCGCGTTCGGCCTTGATGGAGGCTTCGAAGGCGCGTGCGGCTTCTTTGGCGGACTTTTTCTTGGACTGTCCGGCCGGGGTGGTTTCATAAAAGAGGTAGCAGCCCAGGAACAGGACGAAGAGTCCGAAGTAGCCCAGGTATGCCTTGAGGGAAACCTTGCCAGCGGTGAGCCAGGGCACCAGGTAGGAACCGGCGATGGAGCCCACGGCCAGGGCCAGGGCAAGCGGCAGGACCAGGCGTCCCATTTTGTAGTAGTTGAAGGACGATATACCCGCGCTGGTACCGACCAACCACTGGTTGGACACGCGGATGGAGTCGGTTACCAGCTTGTTCATTACGGGCGAGGTCTTTTTGAAGCTGCCCGCGTAGTTGGCGAAGCCGTAGATGGTGATGTGTCCCACGCCGGCCATGATGCCGCCGAAGGCGCCTACTGTGGAGAAAATCCAGCCGACCCAGATGGCCCAGAAGAAACCGATGACCAGGTTGATGGAGGGCGCACCGGCTATTCCCAGGTATCCGGTTTTTGCGGCCTCGTTGATCATGCCGGGTTCCGTACCCTTGGGCGTGGCGTTAATGGCATCCTGGAGCCTGTCCGCCAAGGCGGGCTGGGTCCAGATGCAGAGCACGGCCGCGAGTACGACCAGCCCCAGAATCACATGGTTCTTTTTCATGTCTCCTCCTCTGTCCGTTGGTGTAAAAAAGTATTGTTTGGTGTCCGCTCTCAAAGCTTTTCCGGGTGGGGACACGGTCCCTTCCCTGTCCTTTCCCAGTGCGCTCAGGGCCTGACGAAGACCAGAGCCTTTGCCGTACAGCCGGTCACGCAGGCCGGGTCGAGCCCGGCATCCACACGGTCCACGCAGAAATCGCACTTGGCCATTTTGCCCGTATCGGGACGGATAACGGGCACGCTCCAGGGGCAGGCTTCAATACACTGGCCGCAGGCGTCGCAAAGTTCGGTCCTTACCAGGACCAGCTTGTCGGGCTCGCGGATGTAAATTGCCTGGTTGGGGCAGGCGTCCACACATTGCGGCTTTTTACAATGCATGCAGGGTTGGTACTTGAAGGCGATATGGGGCTTTCCGTCCTTGTCCACCAGACCGGAGGAAATAATTTTGTTATACTGGACGCCAACAGGCACGCTGTTTTTGAGCTTGCAGTGCACCTCGCAGGCATGGCAGCCGATGCAGCGTTTTTTATCCAGTTTGATCCTGTAATCGCTCATGTCCAACCCCTTTCAGTTGATTTCCTCTACGGAACCCACGGCGGGTATATGGCCTCCCATTAGGCGGCACGCCGGGACCTGCTGAAAAAAGCGTTGTCGTGTAGTTCGGCAACATCATGGGAACAGGCCGTGTGTCAAAGAAATCCGACCATGTGATATGTTTCACAATATATCTGCTTTTCAATAGGCCATATAGCATAAAATTGA
This sequence comes from Desulfovibrio sp. 7SRBS1, assembly GCF_049723905.1. Lineage (NCBI taxonomy): Bacteria > Pseudomonadati > Thermodesulfobacteriota > Desulfovibrionia > Desulfovibrionales > Desulfovibrionaceae > Desulfovibrio > Desulfovibrio sp. 7SRBS1. The sequence continues at coordinate 3,417,640 of NZ_JBJKFD010000001.1, forward strand.
GCCCACAGCAGTTCTTTTTTTCACATGGCCGTGCTACGGTTGCTTTCCAGATGGCTGACGGGGAATTAAATGTGAAGATCCATTCTTTATATTGTCTGTGCGGCGCAGGGTGGGGCCCAAAATGCGTTCGCCGGGCAAGGAAAATTCGAGGGCCAAGTCCGGGGGAGGTCTCTGTTTGCGTCTCTGCCATGGGCGGTGGCAAGGCGTGGAGTTCGTCAGATTCAGTAACAATGGAGCATATCATATGAAAAAGCGCGTGTATTCCGTTTGCGGCATGTGCACGGTTCGTTGTCCCATTGAAGTCGAGGTTGATGACGGCAAGGTCGTGGCAGTGCGGGGCAATCCGCATGCGTCCGGGCTGCAGGGCTCCCTGTGTGCGCGGGGAGCGGCAGGGCCTTCGCTTCTGTACGACGACGAGCGCCCGCAGACACCGCTTATTCGGGAAGGCGCGCGCGGCGAAGGGAAGTGGCGCAAGGCCACCTGGGACGAGGCGCTGGATTATGTGGCGGAAAAGATGAACGCGATACGGGCCGAATATGGCGACCGTTCCGTGCTGCTTTCGGACCGGGGCGGTCCGTTCCGCGACCTGTACCGGGCCTTTTTGCGCGGCATCAATACGCCCAACTACTGCAACCACGATTCTGCCTGCGCGCGCAATGTGCAGCACGGCGCACTTTCCGTGATGGGCGCGGGGCGCAAAAGCGTGTGCTACGACCTCAAAAACGCCAAACACGTCGTGCTCCAGACCCGCAACATTTTCGAAGCCATCAATGTGAAGGAAGTCAACGACCTGATGGATGCGCGGGAAAACGGGTGCAAACTGACGGTCATCGACGTACGCGCCAACGTCAGCGCGTCCAAGGCGGACAACTTCTTCATGATCCGTCCAGGAACGGACTATGCGTTCAACCTTGCCGTCATCCACACGCTGCTGAACGAAAATCTGTACGACAGCGAGTACGCGGAACAGTTCATTCAGGACCTGGACGCGCTGCGGGAATTCGTAGCCGGGTATACGCCCGAGTGGGCGGAAAAGGAGACTGGCGTAGCGGCGGAAGGCATTCGGGATTTTGCCCGTCAGCTGGCCGAGGCGGCTCCTTCGGTTATCTGGCATCCGGGCTGGATGAACGCCCGCTACGGAGATTCATTTTTCCTGTCGCGCACCGCATACATCATCACCTCCCTGCTGGGGGGTATTGGGGCGAAAGGCGGGTTGCCCTTTGCTTCCAAGCCCGGCGACGTGGGGCAAAAGGGGCTGGTCTCGTTCATGGACATGTACCCCAAGCCCGAGGAAAAGCGCGTGGACGGCGTGGGCTGGCAGGAAGGACGGACACACTTTGACGGGGGGCCGGGGCTGGTGAACCTTGCCTACGAGGCCATTGCCACGGGCGACCCCTATCCCATCAAGGCCTACATTGCGCAGCGGCACGATCCGCTCATGGCCTTTCCGGACAGCGCGGCCTTGAAAAAGGTATGGGACAATCTGGACCTTTTGGTTTCAGTGACATTTTCCTGGTCGGATACGGCCTGGTATTCGGACGTGGTCCTGCCGCTGTCCATGTATCTGGAGCGCGATTCCATCATTGCCACCAAGAACGGCCTCAAGCCGTACTTTTTTGTGCGCCGCAAGGCCGTGGATCCGGTGTACGATTCCAAGGCCGAATGGGAAATCTACACGGAGCTGGCCCGGCGCATGGGATGCGAAGAGCTGGGAGGGCTGAAGACCATTGAGGACGTCTGGAAGTATCAGCTGCAAGGCACGGGACTGACCATTGAGGACTTCGACGCCACAGGCATGGTTACGCTTGCCAACGAACCACGCTATCTGGCTCGGGAAGACTTCAAGTTCAAGACCGCGTCCGGCAAGTTGGAAATGATCTGTCCCGGTCTGGAAAAGGACGGGCTGGTCTCGCTTAAACCGTACGAGGCTCCCGAAGCCGTGCCGGAAGGAAAGTTCCGCATCACCTTTGGACGCTGTGCCGTTCATACCCAGGGCCATACCGTGAACAACCCTCTGCTCAACGAAGTCATGAGCGAGAATGTGTTGTGGATCAACGCGGCAGTGGCGGAAGAGCTGGGTATAGACGACGGTGAGTATGTTCGGGTGGCGGCGAACGGACACTCCGGCCGTATCAAGGCCTTTGTGACGCCGTTCATCCATCCCGAGGCGGTCTTTATGATCCACGGCTTCGGCCATACCCTGCCGGTGGAAAGCCGCGCCTGCGGAAAGGGCGTTGCCGACAACGAGCTGATGCCCGGCGGCATAGCCCGGTGGGACAAGGCGGGCGGCGCCATCAGCATGCAGGAGAACTTTGTGACGGTCTCCAAGGAATAAACTGGCAGGCGGCCGAGAAAGGGGGATAGCTTCGTTGCTTCGAATATGACAAACCCTCGCGTACGGAAGAAGTACGCGTCGGTCTTGTCATATTCTTGCGCCCACAGAGTCATTTGGGCCTCCCCTCTTTCTCGGCTGTCTGCCGTGCTTTTTTGTCGTTGGCATGTCTGGCGGGATGAAAGCACAGTTTGGGAATCCTGGTCCGGGGCGGATAGCTGCGTTGCTCTGAAATGGTCTTTGGGGCTCTGATTTTTGGGAGTCGTTTTTCATATTGGGGAGTAAATCTTTCAAAGTGAAGGCCGTGCTTTTGGGCACGGCCTTTTCTTATGCGGCCTCAGGTCAAGCCAGTGCCGGTGCCGGACTGTGTTTTTACAAAACAAGACTGTAGTAGGCTGCGAATTTTAACGCTTTATTTACATTCTTTTTACGGTCAATTAGCGGAAACACTATTGATTATGAATATTATTTTCAATATTGTGCTGCTGGCTTCAGCCCGAAAAGATTTATAATTGTTTGATATTTCGAGCTAATTATTGATCAGTTGCCCCCTTGTGCCGGGGGGGAATTCCCTTGCAGAAAATGGATTATAGGAAAAAACATTTGAAGGGCAGAAAAACACCCCTTTTAACATGTTTTTCTATTCTGCCATTCAAAAGCAGTGTGTCGTGTGGCACCACAGCTGATTTATGACGCGAATACATTGTATTCGTATTTTAATACTCTGATAATATGGAGAAAGTTGAAAAATATGAATCTTTTAAATAAAAAACAAAAATATATTGACGCTTATTCACTCTTTAAAGTTTTTCTATCTTCAATAAAAAATTGCAATGATGCGGTATTGTATACGTATTATTTTGCGCACTGCGTTTTGTGGAACTGTATATAGGCACATGTGAATGTGCCGCAAGATATGATGTATGGAAGAGTATAAAATATATCCATATGTCAACACCCCATGTTCCACAAATATCTTGAGGAGGGTATGCGTGAAAAACTTGAATACTGTATGGAAAGCATATTGCTGCATCTCATCAGCTGCACGTACTTTGCCAACTCATGTTCGACGGACCGCTTTTTCTGCGGCTGTTTTGTGCCTTTTGCTCAATGGGTTTACTGGAATCTCCTCTGCCCATGCCGCGGAAGGGCAGGCAACGGCTCGCCATGCATTCTCCATAGAGTCTGGAGAGTTGCAGCCAGCCCTGTCCGCTTTTGCCGAACAATGCGGCATAACCCTTACGTATGCTCCGGGGCTGGTTGACGGGCTGCGGACCAAGGGGCTCCACGGAGAGTTTACTGTTTTGGAGGGGCTGCAGCGCCTGCTGTCCGGAACGGGGCTGCGGGCCGGAGACTTGGAGAGCGGCACGCTGCCGCTTGTTTCAGAGTCTGCTCTGCCCGGGGAAACGGCTGTTCTGCCGACGGTGCGGGTGATGGGCAACGCCATGGATACCCATGAAATTCCCATGGAAACCGTGAAGCGCATCATGGCGAGGGACATGGCCGACGTATTCCGCAACGACCCGTCCGTCATCGTTGGCGGCGGAGCCCGTAACTCACAGCGGATATACGTCCGGGGCGTGGACGCAACCAACCTGAACGTCACCATAGACGGTGCCAAGCAAGGGGCAAGCCTGCACCAGCACTTCGGAGACATGGGCTCCCTGGACCCGTCGCTTCTCAAGCGGGTGTCGGTGCAGACGGGATCGAGCGCGGATGCGGGACCCGGAGCCCTGGGCGGCAGCATTCGTTTCGAGACCGTGGATGCGCAGGATCTGCTTGGTCCGAAAGAGACGCTGGGCGCTTCCATCAACGGACAGTACGGCAGCGTGGATAATTCCTGGCTTGGCGGTGCCACGGCCTACGCCCTGTTCGACGACACCTACGGCGTTCTGGCCCATTTTACCGGCCTGGACCGGCGCAATTACCGGGCCGGAGATGACGGCGGCGGCAAGGTGGAGAACACGGCGGGTGACAATTACGATTACTTCCTCAAATTGAGCATGCTGGACCATGCCGGGCAGAGCCTGCGCCTGAGTGCGGAGCATATGACGGAATCCGGGAGCTACATTTGGGGAGGGCAGGGGAGCGACTTTGGCTACAGCGGCCCGGCCGATCCCATGTACGTAACCACGGAACGCACCAGCCTGGTGGCCGACCACCGCTACAATCCGGAGAATCGTCTCATCGATTCCCGCATCAACCTCTACTACAATGTAAATTCCGTCGATAACTCGGATTTGGATTCAAAATACAACTCCGACACGCTCGGCGGCGACGTCCGCAACACGTTCCATCTCACCTTTGGCCAGGTTGCGAACGACCTCACCACCGGTGTGGACTCGGTATACGAGGAACGCATTTCCGACGTCTCGGGCGACAAGACCAACAACGGGTCGTACAACGTCGGCTTTTATCTGCAAAACCGTATGAGCTACGGCCCGGCCCGGCTTTCCTTTGGTGCACGCCTGGACAGCTACGACGCCGAATTCGGCGAAGAGAGCACGTCCGGAAGCCGTCTTTCGCCCAACATCGGCCTGGAATTCGATGTGTTCCCCGAACTGACGGCCTTTGTCGACTACGGCGAGGCCGTGCGGTCCACCGGCATTCTGCCTGGTTCCTGGATGGCCAACATCAATGCCAATACCAAATTCAACGTCGATTCCCCCGAAGTCTCGAAGCGCTACGAGGGCGGGCTGCGGTTCAACAAGTCCGATCTCATTGTGGAAAAAGACAACCTGCGGGCCGAGTGGACCTACTTTGACTCCCGGCTGGAGAACGTCATCACGGCCATTGGCGGCAGGGGCGGCGTGGTCCGGGAAATAATGAATTCCGACCCGCTCTCCAGCAAGGGCTGGGAAGCCCGCCTCGGCTGGGGATACGACGACAAGTTCAATACTTCCCTTGGCTATACGCACGTCATCACCCGGGACGATGACGGCGACCCCGTCTCGGTCACCCGGCGTCTTGCCGCGGCCGCAGGCGACCGGATGGTCTGGGATAACCGCGCCAGCTTCCTGGAGAACTGGACCTTTGGCTACACGCTGACCTACGCGGCCCGGCTGACGGATGTGCCGGACGGCGAAGAAGAACGTCCGGGCTACGTGCTGCACGGCGTGCAGGCGGAATGGACACCGGGCGCCGTACCCGGGCTGACGTTGTCGCTTGCCATCAGCAACCTGTTTGACCGTGCATATTGCGAACAGACCAGCATTGCCGACAGCGACGGCTATGTGCGCGAAGAGCCCGGCCGTGATGTACGCCTCGGCTTTGCCTACCGTTTTTAACCCCAATTGAAGGAGATTCCAGATGATGGAAACAGTAACACGGGCAGTGGCCACGCTCTGCCTTGCCCTCCCCCTGCTTGCCTTTTCGGCGGCAGCCTCTGCCGGGGGTACGGGGCACCTGTACCTGGTCGGCATGGGCGTCGGCGACAGGGACAATATGACGGTCCGGGCGGTCAACGTCCTGAAACAGGCGGATGTGGTGTTCGCCATGCGGGGCATGCAGAAGCAATATGCCGACATGCTTGACGGCAAGGAAGTGCATGACGCCGGACACGGGCTGTACGCTTCCTTCGGCCATCGCGGCAGCGCCAAGGCTGCCAAGGCCCTGGCCCGGGAAAACCGGGAAATCATCCGCCAGGCAGTGGCCGAAGGTAAAACCGTGGCCATCATCGACGGCGGAGATCCCATGGTCTACGGCCCGCACACGGGCTACCTGAAAGAGTTCGCCGACCTGCATCCCGAGGTCGTGCCCGGCGTGTCGAGCTTCAATGCGGCCAATGCAGCCCTTTTGCGGGCGGTTACCAGCGGCCATGCCAGCCATTCCGCCATTCTGACGGCGGCCATGGGGGCCAAGGAAGGATATCAGGGCAAGGATACCCTGGCCGAACTCGCCAGGTCGCAGTCTTCCATGGTCTTTTTTACCATGGGCATGGACCTGCCCGAGGTGGTCCGGCAGCTTCGGGCGCACTATCCTGGGGATACGCCCATCGCCATCGTTTCCTACGCTGGGTACCGCTCCAAACAAAAGGTGCTGGAGGCCACGCTGGATACCGTCATCGAGAAAACCAGCGGTGGCAAACTGCCGTTTGAACATCTGATTTATGTCGGAGACTTCCTGAAATGAGGCAAAGTGCGGCGAACACAGGGGGCCTCAAGCGCGAAATAGGGCTGGGCTCGGCATTGATTCTGGTTATCGCCAACATGGTGGGAACGGGCGTGTTCACCACATCCGGCTTCATCATGGCGGAGCTGGGCAGTGCACAGGCCCTTGTGCTCTGCTGGCTTGTGGGCGGCCTTTTCGCCCTTACCGGCGCCCTGTGCTACGCCGAACTGGGGGCGATGATGCCCCACGCGGGCGGGGAATACTATTACCTTCGGCGCACCTTCGGGATGCTCCCCGCGTTTTTATCGGGCTGGATTTCCCTGATTGTGGGGTTTTCCGCCCCGATAGCCGCCGCGGCCATCGCGTCCGCCACCTATCTGCTGGGAGGCGGGCGCGAGCCCTGGTTCACTCTTGAATGTTACGGCCGGACGGTCTGCGTACTTTCCCCGGCCACGCTGCTGGCTATCGGCATGGTGGTAGCGCTCTCGCTTGTCCATTACCACAGCCTGCGGCTCGGGCGCCGCGTACAGAACGGGCTGACCCTGTTCAAGATAGGGCTCATCCTTTTGTTTTCCGTGGTCGGGCTCTGGCTGGGAGAGGGCGACGTATCCCGCATGGCCGACGTTTTTCACGCCGGGGATGCGCCGCTGTTCAGCGGAGGATTTGCCGTGTCCCTGATTTTTGTTTCATTTGCGTATTCCGGGTGGAACGCGGCCGCCTATCTGGGTGGGGAAATCAAACGGCCGGAACGGAACGTGCCGCTGGCTCTGATTGGTGGAACCGTAGTGGTCACGGCCATGTATCTGCTGTTGAATTTCGTCTATATCTATGCATTGCCCGCGGAGGCCATGCAGGGGGCGCTGGATTTGGGGGTGCGGGCCGGAGATGTTCTTTTCGGCTCCGGATTCGGCAAGGCCATGGGGGTGGCTATCGCCTTCGGCCTGCTCTCTGTTATCAGCGCCATGATTATGGCCGGGCCCCGGGTTTATTACGCAATGGCCTGCGACGGCGTGTTTTTTCGGAACATCTGCCGGATTGATGCCGGTGGGCACACGCCGGGGCGCTCCATCCTGCTGCAAGGAGGGCTGGCCGTGGTGATGATCGTCAGCACGACGTTCGAGACGTTGTTGGCCTATATTGGGTTTACCCTGGCATTGTCGTCCATGTTGACGGTCTGCGGGCTTATCAAGCTGCGTCTTTCCGCTCCTGAAATGCCGCGCCCCTACCGCACGCTCGGCTATCCCCTTACCCCGCTGCTGTTCATCGGCGGCAACGCCTGGATTGTGGTGCATTCGCTGCTCTGTCAGCCTTTGGCCGGGGTGTACGGGCTGGGTACCATCGTCCTTGGGGCGTTGTTTTACCGGCTGCTTATGCCCGCCGGGGAGGAGCAGCCGGGCTGGAAGGCCGGGCCGCCGGAACAGGTGGGCGCCGCAGGTGGAGACGGTTCCGGCACACGGCGGGGCTAGGCGGGTGGCACCATCAGCATGCAGGAGAACTTTGTGACGGTTACAAAAGTGTAGCTCTTCGCTCCTTTTCGCCAAGTGACCGGGCAACAACAGGCGGACAGGCAGCCCCCCAGAATGATCAAAGGGGCTGTCTGCCCGATTGGTCATTCTGGGGGGCTGCCTGCTGGCCCGCAAGAGAGTGTCAGTTTTTGTGTTCGGTAGAGCCATTGCGTTCGTGTCGGCAATCCGAACCTCCCGTCAGGCCCTTGGTTTTCAGGGGCTACCCGGCGCTCTGCCGTCCGGAATAAAAATCCTTTTGTTTCAAGATTGTTAAATATAATATGGCTCCCTACTCTGGTTCGCGTACTTTAGTCGCGAACCAGAGGAGGGGCTTTATGAAACATCTTTTTTTAAGGCTATTTTTCCTCGCGGTTTTCATCCTGGCGGTCGGATCGGCCGAACAGGGGAATGCCGCTTCCAAAAAACTGCACAAGGTATTCATTCTCCATAGTTACGAACGCGATCATGTTTGCGGCGGTCCCCAGCATGACGGTGTTGTGGAGGCGTTGGCAGCCAACGGTTATGTGGCGGGCGGAAATTTGGACATAGAAGTCTATGCCATGGATACCAAACAGCGCAACAACACGCCCGAGCTCATCAAGCGCGAGGGGGAAAAAGCGCTGCGCAAGGTTTGGGCCTATGGGCCGGACGTTTTGGTTACCCTGGACGATAACGCCTTCCGCGAGGTGGGGTTGAAATTTGCCGGTACCAACACCCCGGTTGTCTTTTCGGGCATGAACGCCCAGCCGGAAGATTACCAGACGACTCCGCCCTGGCTGGACAGCCGGGCGCATCCCGGGCACAACATCACCGGGGTTTATGAAAAACTGCATTTTGTCGACGCCATCCGGGTGCAGAAGAACATCATTCCCGGTTTGAAAAAGGTGCTTGTTTTTACGGACAACTCCCCCACGGGCAAAGCGATTTTCAAGCAGATAGAGCTTGAGATGCAGCAGGAAACGGTGCCCTGTCAGGTGGACGTGTACGTGGCTTCCTCGTGGGAAGATTATGTGGAAACATTGAAAAAGGCCTGCCTGGACCAGGACGTGGGCACACTGTACCCTGGGGCGCTTTTACTGAAGGACAAGGCAGGAAAGACCTATACGGCCAAGGAAATTTTGGGCTATACCGTGAAGTATTGCAGCAAGCCTTCCATTCCCGTGAACTACGGGTTTGCCGAGCTGGGCGTCCTGGGGGGCGCGGGGGTCGACTTCAAGGACATGGGCCGTCAGGCCGGAACGCAGGTCGCACGAATTCTAAACGGAGAACGGGCCGGAGATTTGCCCATAGAGGACACCAGGCGCTACGCCCTTGTCTTCAACATGGCGCGCGCGGCCGAACTCGGCATCGTCATTCCGCCGGATATCCTGCTTGCCGCCGATGAGGTCTATACGGATTAGGACGCATGTACAAAAGGTTCAGGAAACCGCATTTCGCATCCGTGGTCGGACTGGCCGCGGCAAGTCTCGCACTTGCCTCTGCTGTTCTGGTCTGTATTGCCCTGTACAATTCCTTCGGCACCCGGCTTTCCGTGGAGTTCGAGGACAGGGTTGCGGCGCGCGGCGGCGAGGTGGGGCTCACCATACGCAGCCGTCTGAGCGAGGCGCGTTCCCGGCTTTCGGAAATGGCTCTGGACAACACGGTGCGGGTTACACTGATGCTTGGCGTGGACTCGCAGCTGGACGAACAGATTGCCCGGTACACCAATATGATGCCGGGCACTTCTTTTTTCATCTCCCGGCTTACGGACAACAAATTGTTCGGCAATGTGCAGGATTCCGCGCGTATTCAGGTGGCCCGGGACATTTTGGACGGCAAGGTGCGTCCGGACAGGGTGCAGCAGGATAAGCGCGGCCGTTTTTACGTGGCCTTTAAAACGCCTGTGAGCCGGAGAACCAGCATCCTGGGCATGGCCGTCTGCGTCTTTGACCTGCGCGAGGCTCTGGCCGACTCCACGGGCCTGCGGCAGAAGGGTGAACGTATTTTCGTTGCGGACGGTCCTTTTTTGAGTGATCCGTTTACCGGGGAAAAAGTGCCCGGCCCCACCCGCATTTCCGGGCACGATCCGCGAAAGGTACGGGTGGACAACGAACCCGGCCTGTTGGTCGAGGCCCTCCCCCTGGCAGACTTTTTTCTTTACAGCCCGCTTTCGCCGCTTATTGCCACCCGCCACGAAATGCTTATGCAGGTCGCCCTGCTGACCGCACTGATCTTGTTGGGGAGCCTGGCGGTTTCGTATTTCTGGACGCGCAAGATCACCCGCCCCCTGAGGATCATATCCTCCCACGCCCAGGCCATTGCCGAGGGCGGCGGAGCTTCTGCCATGGCGGGCGTGGAAACGCCCTACCTGGAAACCGAGTACCTCAAAAAATCTTTGGTCTCCATGCTGGAGAATCTGCACCGGGCCGAGCAGAAGGCGCGGTATCAGGAGCTTTTCCAGAATGTGGGCGATATGGTCTGCATCCATGACGCGCAGGGCAATTTTTTTGAAGCCAACGACCTGACCTACCGGCTGTTCGGCGTGGACAAGGACGCCTTCACCAAGATGTCGGTCTTCGACGTCATCCCCAAGGACCAGCACGCAGCAGTCCGCCGCACCTTGGACCGAATGCCGGAGACGGCCTCGGTGCAGACCCGGATTATTCTGGCGTCCGGACGGGTGCGCGAGGTGGAGGTCAATGCCCGGCGCATCATTTGGGAGGGCGGGCAGGCCTATCTGGGCGTGGTGCGCGACGTGACCGACCGCAACAAGGCCGAGCGCGAAATGGCCACGGCCCGCAGGGACGCCGAGCAGGCCAGCCGGGCCAAAAGTGAATTTCTGGCCAGCATGAGCCATGAAATCCGTACGCCGCTCAACTCCATTCTGGGCATGGCCGATCTGCTCTGGGAAACCGAATTGTCGCAAGACCAGCGGCATTACGTGAAGATTTTCCGAAATTCCGGTGAGCTGCTACTGGGGCTCATCAACGGCATTCTCGACCTCTCCAAGGTGGAGGCCGGACAGATGGTGCTGGAATCCGCCGCCTTCGATCTGGTCTCCGTGGTGGAGCAGGTGGCCCGCATCATGGCCGTGAACGCCCATAAAAAGGGGCTGGAGCTGTCCTATCATGTCTCTCCGGACGTGCCGCGCAAGGTGGTGGGCGACTCGCACCGTCTGCAGCAGGTTTTGGTGAATCTGCTGGGCAATGCGGTCAAGTTCACGGAGCGGGGCCAGGTGACCCTGCACGTGGAGCACGACCCCATGCAGGAAGACCCAGGCGGCATATTGTTCATCATCTGGGATACCGGCGTGGGCATTCCGCCGGACAAGACCGAGCTGATTTTCGGCAATTTTTCCCAGGCCGATTCGTCCACCACCCGCCGGTTTGGCGGAACCGGTCTGGGGTTGGCCATTTCCAGGCGTCTTGTGGAGCGCATGGGCGGCAAGATCCGCGTGGAGAGCGAGCCGGGCAAGGGCACCATGTTTTCCTTTACCGTCACCTTCGGGTCTGCGGTCAACGAACCCGTGGTGGAGCAGGGAAGCGAGCTGCTCAAAGGGCTGCGCGTGCTCATTGTGGATGGCGACAGCATGCACAGGCGCATGGTCCGGCGCAATCTGGACAGCTGGGGCATGATCTGCTCGGAAACTTGGAATGGCCGGGAGGCCGTCTCCATGACGGGCGATGCCGCCTCCCATGGGAAGGCCTTCGACCTCTGCTTCATCAACATGTGGAAGCATTGCAGCGAAGGCCAGGACCTTGCCGCAAAACTCTTGGAGGTTTCGCCCCTCCTGCGTATCTACGCTCTGGTGAGTTCGGAATACGACGGCCAGAGCTGCATCGGGGGATTCAGCGGCTGTCTGACCAAGCCACTGGTGGAATCGGAGGTGCGCAAGGCCGTCTCTTCCACGTTCTTCGGCATTGTCCAGCCGCCCTTGGAAGCGGACCCGGAAAAGGCTCGGGTTCTGCCTCCGGCCGAAAAATCCGTGCGTATACTGCTGGCCGAGGATTCCGAGAACAACCGCATGCTGGTGGAATTCTTCCTGAAAAAATTGCCCTGCAAGATCGACGTGGCCGAAGACGGAGAACGGGCTTTTGAAATGTACACCGCCAATAAGTACGATGTGGTGCTTATGGATATTGAAATGCCCAACAAGGACGGCTACTGGGCCACGCGTTCCATACGCGAGTGGGAAACAGACAACCTCCGCTTCCCGATCCCGATCATTGCCCTGACAGCCAATGCCTTCCCCGAAGACCGAGAACGCTGCTTCGATGCCGGATGCACCGACTACCTGAGCAAGCCGGTGAAAAAGAAGGTCCTGGTACAGGCCATATCCAAGGCCGTGGGCATGGACCTTGAGGCAAAGATGGAGAAGTAGGCGGGAACAAGTAGGCGGGCGAGATGGGGGAAGTGAGTTTTTGAAGAATTGGAGGCCGATGTGGCAAATGCGCGTCGGTTTTTTGTTGGGGGGGAGCGCCTGTGCTATGAGGGAGTCTAATGGGGTGTGATGGCTTTTATGATTAGCTAAAGTTGATTTCATTAATGTTTTGTAGTGAAAATTGGTCGATTTTCAAGTTTCGCAAGACAGTTGATAAATAGTCGGGCCTGAAATATCTCTAGTGGATTGATTTTTATTAACAATTCTCCTTGTACAATGTAGTATTTTCGACCAGAGAACGTTGTGAATTCGTATAAAACCGGTCGAAATGATGCAGCGAATGGCGGGAGAATCATGAGGGCAAAACCCAAAAAACAGCCGCAGGGTACGTTCCTTTACCCAGACCTTCTGGACCAGCTCAATCCGAAGGCTCCGCTCCTTCAATTGGCGAGGAGAATTCCCTGGGGGCGATTCGAGGAGGAGTTCGCCGGACTCTACAGCGACCAAGGTCGGCCAGCCAAGCCGCCCCGGCTAATGGTCGGGCTGATGCTGCTCAAGCAGTTGGAGAATCTGAGCGACGAACGGGTCGTGGAGGCATGGACGCAAAATCCCTACTACCAGGCGTTTTGCGGTATGACCGAGTTCCAGTGGAAGCTGCCTTGCGATCCCACGGATTTGATCTATTTCCGCAAGCGCATTGGCGAGGACGGGGCACGACTGATTTTCGAGGTCTCCGTGGAACTGCACGGTGATGACGCCAAAGAACGAGAGATCACGGTGGATACCACGGTCCAGGAAAAGAACGTAACCTTTCCTACCGACCTGAAGCTTTTGACCAAAGTCATCGAGGGCTGCCGTAAGATCGCGGACAGCGAAGGCGTCGGTCTACGCCGCAGCTTCAAGCGCACGCTCCCCAAGCTTCGGCTGAAACGGATGAAGATGGCCAAAAAGGCGAGGAAGATGCGGACAATGGCTGGTGCCTTGATCCGTGAACTCCGGCGCAAATTGCCGGGCGAAGCCCTGGGCCGCCACCAGGAGCGACTTGACCTGTACGAGCGGGTCAAGGACCAGAAACGAAGCGACAAGAATAAGGTCTACAGCCTACACGAACCCGATATTCTCTGCATCTCCAAGGGTAAAGCGCACAAGCAGTACGAGTTCGGGCGCAAGGCGTCCATCGCGGTCACAAAAACTACGGGTATCATCGTCGGCGCGATGTCGTTCAACGAGAACGTCTACGACGGCCATACGTTGCCGGATGTCCTCGAACAGTGTTGGGAGGTCACCGGGGTCTGTCCGTCCATGGCGATCTGCGACCGAGGCTACAGGGGCCTGAATCAGGTCGGTGACACGCAAATCCTCATCCCAAAGCCTCCGAAGAAGAAGGACACACCGTACCAGCGCCTTATGGCGCGGCTCCGCTTCCGCCGTCGGGCGGCTATCGAGCCGGTGATCGGCCATCTCAAACACGATCACCGCATGGCCCGGAGCTATCTCAAGGGCGCGGTCGGCGACGCCATTAACTTGTTTATGGCCGCAGCGGCGTTCAACTTCAGGAAGTGGATGCGGAAAATCGGAGAGTTTTTTGCGCTCTTGGCGTTTCTGCTCCTCGGCAAAGACTCAAGCCGACGGCTGGCGGAAAATGTGGCGTAGAAGCTGAAACGGGTTTTTCAGGCCTGACTCATTAGGGAGTTGGCATAGGAAGGATTGGTGGACACATCGCGGGTGCTAATGTGTGGAATGAGGACTGCTCTGGAAAAGGCCGCTGGGGATGCTCCGGCGGCCTTTTTACGTTGCAGGTGATTCCGCGGTGTCTATGCCGTCATTTTCTGGCTATTCATGGTGCAAAGCTTGGAGCACTTCGGTTTTTGCCGCTTGCCAAGCTGGGTATGCCCCGGCTACCAGCCCGCATCCCGTAGACAAAACAAAAACGCTGCAAATCACGAGGGGATCGTAACAAGGCGGAAAGATACCCAATTCCACCAACAATGCCACCGGAATCAGGCCAACAATAACGCCGAGGAAGCCCCCGGCGAAAGCCATAACTGCGGCTTCGCTCACAAACTGAAGGACTATGTTGCGCCGTGTTGCGCCAACAGCCCGGCGGATGCCGATTTCAACCCGACGTGAGCTGACCAGCAGGGTCATTATCGAGAGGATACCCAGCGTGCCGATGGCAAAGGATATGCCCGCCCCTACAAATCCCAAGGCGCGCATGAGCCGAAGGGCATTGCCTACGAAATTGTCCACATGGTCGCCGAAGCTGATGGAAAAATCGTCCGGCCAGAAGTCCGGCAGGTGGTGGGCCCGGCGTAGTAGGGCTGTGACTCCGGTACGTAATCCGTCGAGGTCTTGGCGGGCTGCAAGTGTGAAATCGGCGCCCGACAGATGGTCCTGCCCCGTGAGCCGGAGGCGGTAGGTACGAAGCGGAACGAAAATCATCTCATCAAGGCGGGTTCCGAACGCGTCCAGGCCGCGTTTTTCCATGACGCCCACTACGCGCAGTGGGGATTCCAGCAGGCGTACCGTAGCACCAACAGCATTTTTTGCTTTGCCGAAGAGCCGCTCGGCCAGGGAATAGCCGAGCACACAAACAAGTACCTTGTTCGTGTCTTCCTCGTCCCGAAAGAACCGACCATATTGTGGCGAAGCGTGTTTAACCTGCACGTACTCGGGTGTTGTTGCGTATACTTGGCATGAGGATGTTGCACTTTCCAAGCGGTCGGTGTCTCCGGGCAGAATGAACGGGCTGACCTGACAGGAGGAGAGAATATAAGGGGCCGCGCGCAGAAGGCGCGGAAAGCCCGAACAGATGGCGGAAACATCGTCCAGAGTCAGAGTTGCGGCGGTTTTGGCCTGCTTGCGCGCGATGTCGCCGGACGATTCCGATTCAGCCTGGTTTTGCGATGGCGTATCCGCGTCTGGACTCTGCTCTGGTGCATTGGGCATCCCGGCTTCAGCTCCCTGTGTGCTGCCAGCCGGGTTGTCAAAGGTGGTGATCGTACCCCGCCGGGGGGCATCCTTGCGATTGAATTGGACGTTCACCGGTGCCACGGTCATTGTGTGTGACCCAAGGCGTTTGGCTTCCAACTCGATGTTTGCGGTTACTCCCGCAAGAACATGCAGGATACAGGTCAGCAGCAGCGCCCCAAGAAAAACCCCCAGGGTGGCCAGCACGGTGCGCAGGCGGTGCTGGCGCAGTACAGCCAGAACCAGTTGCAATGTCCGGGCCCACTTGCTGAGTGGAGAGCAGATTTTTTGAAGAAGAGAGTTCTTCATGAGAGGCCTTTGAGGGCGGCTGCGGGCTGCATGCTGGCAGCGTTGCGGGCAGGGCGAAGACTGGAAATGATGCTTACGCAGACTGCTGCAACAAATCCCCAGAGAAAAACGGCCGGGGAAAGAGCTATTTGCATCACGTCGAAGGAAGCGAGCAGCCTGCCGCAACCAATCCCCAAAAGCAGGCCCAAGGCGGCACCTCCGGTGGCGAGCAGGGCAGCTTCCATAAGAAATTGCAAAAGGATGTCCTGTTGCGACGCCCCCATGGCCTTGCGCAGGCCGATTTCTTCTTTTCGAGCCGAAACCGAAAGATAAAAAAGGTTGGCCTGGGAAAAACCTCCGGCCAAAAGGGCGATGACGGCTACGATGCCGAGAAAAATGCTAACGCTGCCCTTGATCAGATTCACAAAGTCGATGATGGACTGCATTGTGAAAAGCTGGAAGTCATCTGGAGTATCCGGGCCAAGGTGGTGCAGTTCGCGCAGCAGTAGGCGGAGGCTGGCAACATGCTCTTTCATCTGTTCGGGCGTTGTGTCGGCAGGGAATTTCACGCGCATCTGTGTAAGCCGGTCGCGGTCGAGATTGAAGCGTTCGATCATGGTGGTCACGGGAATGGTGACCCGATCGTCGAAGCTCACTCCGCCGCCCGACATGCCAAGGTGGGAAAGCATGCCGATTACCGTGAACGGCACGTCGTCCACGAGCACAATTTTTCCAATAGGATTTGCGCCTCCAAACAGGGCCTTTTTGGGGATGCTGCCGAGAAAACAGACCCCGGCCCGTTTTTTTATGTCCTCTTTGGTGAAATCCCTCCCCTCGCTGAGATACCAGCCCCAGGTCGGGCCGTGTGCTTCCGAAACGCCGCAGAGGTTTTCCGTAGTGTAGCGTTTTTTGCCGTAGCGCAGGGTGGGGCGGTAGCCCATCAGCAGAGGGGCGGCGGTTTGCACGCCTGGTACCAGGGCTTCTATGCTCTGCTTGTCGTGCCAGGTCATGGTCATGGGGCTCCGTTTCAGGGCTTCGGTTTCCGCTCTGCCGCTCATGACGTTGATGGACGACGGGCCGAACTGCCGGGCCAGCCAGGCCGCCTGCTCACCTGCTCCCTTCATGGAGGCCAGGATGATGGTCAGAGACGCTATGCCCAGGCCGATGCCGCAGACGATGAACAGACTGCGGGGCCAGAAGGCAAGCACGGCCCGCAGGCTTTGTACGGCAATGCGCAGGAGGCGGACGAGATTCATGCGTGTTCCCTCTGGGGAGCCTGAATACAGCCATCGTGCATTTCCAGGCGGGTTTTCGCACAGGACGCAGTCTCTTCGCCATGAGTTACGACCACGATGGTCGTTCCTTCTTTGTTGATGCGTGAAAAAAGATCCAGGATGGATCTGCTGGTTGTGGAGTCAAGCTGGCCGGTGGGCTCGTCCGCCAGCAGTATGTCGGGTTCGCCCAGCAGAGCACGGGCCAGGGCCACTCGCTGTTGCTGACCTCCGGACAGCCGGGAAGGAGTGAAGTCCATGCGGTCTGCAAGCCCCACCTTTTCCAGGAGATATTCGGCCCGGTCGCGCAGCTCGGTCCCGGAACGGTTGCTGTATGTTCCCGGCAGCAGGACATTTTCCAGGGCCGTGGCATAGGGGATAAGGAAAAAGTTTTGGAACACGAAACCCAGTACCTGGTTTCGCAATGCGCTCAGGTCTTTGTCGTCCAGCGACTGCACGGAACGCCCGGCAAGGAGATATTCCCCTTCCGTTGGTTGTTCCAACAGTCCCATGATGTGCAACAGCGTTGATTTTCCCGACCCGGAACTGCCGGTCAATGCCATGAAATCTCCTTGCCGGATACAAAGAGAAATGCCGTGCAGCACCGTGGTGCTCAAGCCTTTCATGAAAAAGGTCTTGGTTACGTTCCTAAGTTCTATGATTGTACGCCGGGTGTCGTTTTTCGGCGCGGTTGTTTCAGCGTGCCGCCTCATTGTGTCCACTCCTGGGGCAGGGGGGAGGGGAGGTCCAGATTGAGCACAACCGTGGCTCCCTCTTCGATGTCGCTGAGTATTTCTGTTTGCGACAGCCCTTCCAGGCCGGTTTTTGGGGAAAGCGGGACAATTTCTCCCGAAGCATTTTTGACGAACACCACTCGTCTGGTGCCGAGCCATTTGAAGGCCGTATTGGGAACCATCAGGACATCGTCCTTTTGCGCGACCATGATGCGGCAGCGGACCGTCATTTCCGGACGCAGAGCCAGGGATGTTTCCGGAGGCAGCCGGACCAGGGCGCGGTAGTAGACGATGTTGTTGCGAATCTCCGCTCCCGGATGGATGAGATCTATGACGCCGGAAAAGACCTTTCCTTGCAGTGATTCCACCGTAAAGGAAACAGGCGCTCCGGGGTGGACCAGGCCGATGTCGTTTTCGTCAACGTAGATTTGCAGTTCAAGTCGTGAGGGATCCATGACCGTAACCAGATAGGCCACCTGCAGGCCAGCCACCAGGGTTTCTCCTTCCTGGGCCGTGATTTCACTGACAACCCCGTCCATGGGGCTCAAAATCTGGGAGTAGGACAGGCGTATCTGTGCGGCGGCCAGGTCAGCCCTGGCTTCGGCCACGGCTTCTGCCAGACGGGTACGCTCGGTGATGAATTCTTTCTCCACCCGGCTATGGGCGCTGACCGCCAAATTGTGGGCCTCTTGTTTGACCTTCAGCGTGCTTTGGGATTTTTCTACATCGTCTTCGGATACGCCGCCGCTGTCCATCGGGGCCACCCGCTCGTAGTTTCCCTGGGCGTATTCCATCTCTGCCTGGCAGACGGCTACTTGTGCGGCCGCCTCGGCAATCCGCAGGGGATAGGTTGTTTCCACCTGTTTCAGCTCCGCTTCCAGGCGGCGGATTGTGGCCTCGTGGCGGCGGCATTCGGATTGTTGTTCCCGGTCGTCCAGTTCGGCCACGATCTGTCCTTTGCTTACCGGGTCCCCGAGTTTGGCGAAAAGTCGGCGGATAACTCCTGTAAAGCGCGAACCGGTCTTCACCTCGGCCCCTTCCTCCGGCTTGATGATGCCGGTGGCGGGCAGTTCCTTTTTGAGGGAGCCCCGCTGAACCGTTGTTGTTTCGTGGACCACGGGAGCCGTGGTGCTGCCGGATAGATTGGTTGCTACGGGCAGCAGGGCCAGAATTACCAGCATAGCCAGGCTGCGCTTGGGGCGGGCGCGTCCCCAGGCCCAGATTCTTCCAATTCCCCGGGGGGGCTTGCCAGGAGAAAGCTCTTTTACTGCGTTCGTTTTTTTCATGAGACGCGGTTCGCTATGTTCCATGATCTGATTTGTTCCTGATTTTTCCATGCATTGCAGTAATGACTGCCATTTTTCAGCAGGGAGGAGTGGGTGCCGTGTTCTGCGATTTTTCCGTCGCGCAGCACCAGAATCTGATGAGCTTGACGGATGGTGGATAGACGGTGGGCGATAACCAGCAGCGTCTTGCCGCGCATGAGGTTGGTCAGACCTTGCTGCAAAAGCAGTTCGTTTTCCGGGTCGATGGATGCGGTTGCTTCGTCCAGAAGCAGGATGGGAGCGTTTTTGAGGATGGCGCGGGCAATGGCTATGCGTTGGCGTTCGCCTCCGGAAAGGCGTGCCCCCTTTTCCCCCACGTTGGTGTGGTAGCCTTGTTTCAAAGCCATGATGAAATCGTGGCAGCAGGCCATGCGGGCAGCCTCCATGACTTCCTCGTCGGAGGCGTCCTGTCGTGCGAGCCGGATATTGTTCATCACCGTGTCATTAAAGAGGTAGACATCCTGAAAAACCACGCTGAAGAGACTGTAAAAGTCTTCCTGGGCAAAGGTGCGTATGTCCGTTTCCCCTATGCTGATGGTTCCGGAGGCCACGTCCCAGAAACGCAGCAGCAGGTTCAGGGTGGTTGTTTTACCGCCGCCCGATTCGCCCACCAGTGCGGTTACCGTGCCTTCGGGGACGTTGAAGGATATATCGCGCAGCACCGTCTTGTCGTCGTATGCGAAGCTGACGTGGTTGAATTCTATGGCATGCCCTTGGGGCGGAGTGTGCCCGGAAAAGCGGGGGAGGGGAGATTCGTAAAGGATGTCGGCAATGCGTTTGAGCGAGGCCATGACGTAGCGGAATTCGGCGATGAATACTCCGAAATCCTGTAATGGCTGGTAGAATTTGCCGCTGAAGAGCAGGAAGAACAGGAATACGCCCACGGTCATGGTTGTTCCGGCAACAAACCAGCTGCCCGCAAGGAGCATGAGCACGAACGAGGCGTCCAACATTGCCAGGAAAATCTGGCCCCGCAGCCCGAAGCGCGTTTCCATGGCAAGGGCCATGGTCCGGAAGCGTTTGTTTGCCTCGGCCCATGGGGTGAAGCGTTTTCCGGTCATATTGGCTGCTTTGAGTTCGCTGATGCCGTTGAGATATTCCAACAGGGTTTTGTCCGTGAGCGAGCGTGCCGCGATGTATCCTGGTGCTTCCCGGCCCAGTTCCCTGGCGGCATGGAAGACATACGGCAGTGTGCTGAGGGCCGAGACAACGACAATCAGCCCAAGGCGCATATCGGCGATGCACAGCATGGCTCCGTAGAGCCCCAGGATGATGAGCGAAGTGATGATCTCGTGCAGGTAGATGCAGAAGACGGCTTCGGCGTCGGACATGTCGTGCAGAAAACGGCCGCTGATGGCTGCGGTATCGTTTTTTTTGAAAAAAGACAGCGGAAGCCTGCGCAGATGATTTGAAAGCTGCAACCTCAGCTCGGCCACCGAATCGTATCCGGCTTGAAGCGAAAATCGATTGAGATGGATGGAGGCGATGTAGTAGCCCCATATGAGGACTGCCAACAGCAGACTATAGATGGTGACAGACTCTATGGTTGCTGTTCCACGCATCAGCGAAAGCAGCAGGAGGTAGACGACGACGTACAATGCGCCGAGAACAATCCCGACGCCCAGGTTCAACAGGCCGGAGCGGACGATGGGCCCCAGTTCTCCAAGTGTGAACCGGATCATTTTGAGCATGTTCAGCATGCTGTCATCTCCTGTTCGATGGTGTCCTGAGCTGGATCGTCTTTGGGGGTGTTGCGGTGTTCATCATCGGTGGCGATCATCCAGCTTCTGGACGTGGTGTAGGCTTCCCACATGCGTGTGTAGGTTCCGTTGTTTTTCAGCAAATCCTCGTGCCTGCCTGTTTCCACGATACGCCCTTTGTCCAGCACTATGATGTTGTCGGCTCCGGCAATCGACGGCAGCCTGTGGGCGATGACAAGGACGTTTTTGTTCGAGAGGAAGCGTGACAGTCCCTTTTGGATTGCGGCTTCGGATTCCGGGTCGGCAAAGGCGGTGGCTTCGTCCAGCAGCACGATGGGGGCGTTGCGCAGGGCCATGCGTGCCAAGGCGATTCGTTGGCGTTGCCCGCCGCTTAGGTGGACCTGTCCACCCGCGCCTATGTGGGTGTCGTATCCTTGGGGGAGGCCGGAGATGAATTCATGGCAGCCGACCATGTCCGCCGCTTTTTTGATGTCCTGCAGGGGGGCGTCCGGCATGCCGATGGCGATATTTTCCGCCACTGTTGCCGAGAATATGAACGGCTGTTGAAAGACCATTCCCATCACATGGGAGAGTTGTGGGCCGGAAAATTCCTGCAGGGGAATTCCGTCCACGCGGATGGTCCCTTCGGTGGCCTTTTCCATACCCGCAATGACGGCGGCAATAGTGCTTTTACCGGAGCCGCTGTGGCCTACAATGGCCGTTACCGTACCAGCCTGGGCCGAGAACGAAATGTCGTGCAGAACGGTTTTGCCTTCGTAGGCAACCGAAAGATGGTCGACGATGAGGTCGGGGGTGGTGACGTCGTCGGCTGTTCGTTCGCCACGGGATTCAGCGGGTGTGTCCAGCAGTTCCTTGATGTTGGTATACCCCATGATGGCCCTCCACAGGAGCGTCACGAAACGGACCAGTCGGGAGAGAGGGGCGAAGGAAGCCACGCCGAGCATCAGGAAAAGGACGATATTTTCAAAGGGCACGAGTCCGGCCAGATGGAGATAGGCCCCGGCAATGGCCAAAGCACCGAAGGACATGGTGGTCAGGGTTATGAAGACGACCCAGCGGCGGACGAAGACGTTCCGGGCCATGACTTGGATTTTTTTGAATTGGAGAATGGCTTTTTGCATGCGGGAGAACGAATCCGCGCTGCGGTTGAATATTTTGATGTCCGGCATTCCTTCCACAAATTCCACGGCATCGGCGTGAAGCATTTCCAGGGAATCGAGATAGTCCTGCGTCAATGAGGTTTTCTTCATCATGAGAGCAAGGCTTCCGGCGTGGCAGATTGCGGCTGCGGCTATGAGTGCCAGCATGATCAAGGCCAAAGGGGCGCTGACGAAGAACAATGCAACGATAGTCACCACGGGCAGCAGGAGCGAGCCGACGCCGTCGGTAACATTGTGGGCAACAAAATTTTCCACCTGGTCCAGTTCATGGCCCAGGGTTTTTTTCAGGCCCCCGACGCTTTTTCCCGCGAACCAGTGCAACGGCAGTTTGCCGAGGTGCTCCAAGGCTGCGGCGCAAACTCCTGTATTCAGGGCAAAGGCGGCCCTGTGCGAAAGGTGGGACGAGGCTGTCCGGCATATGGTGTTTAGGACGATGGCGACCAGTGCAACGAGACAGGGCAGGACGGGCAACCCCGAAGCAGTGCCCTGCGACAGATACTGGCGGAGAATGAGCCAGGCCATGAATATCGGGACGGGATAGAGCAGGGCGGCGGCGCAGGCCAACAGAATCGAGCGGATGAGATCCGGCCAGGCTTCGGGGGCCATTGAAAACAGCCATCGGATAGGTTGGGTTCTAGTCATGCACACTCCTTGGAAAGCAAAATATTGCAGTGTGAATTCGGTGTATGTGGCAACTGGATTCGAGGCACTCTTCATGGAGCGTATAGCGGAAAACAGGGCGGATGTTTTTGTGAGGGGGAAATCGGGCATTCTTGAATTTGTTGCGAGTAAATTGGAAACGGAGGGACACGAAAGAGGATAATTTATGTTGCCTTCGGGAAGTGAAGTGGGTATTGGATAAACAATATATTGATAATGAATATCATTATTATCTAAATGCAATATGTGTTTATAGACGACAGAGGAGGTCGCTATGCAAGCCAGTTCTCAAGTAGCGATTTGCGATAAGATTTCCATGGGGCTGCGGCTGTCACAGGAATATCCGCTGCACGAAAAACCGGAAAAGCTCTATTTTGGTGGTGAAATGTTGTCTGGGGAGGGATTTATATTCAATCCGCTGCCGGGGTTTCATTTCGGTGCCTGCGGAGCGCTGAATGTTCATTCCCCTGTCACCAAATCGGTTCGCTGCGATCTCCCCATAGTCATTGCCTTTTTGGTCCTTGACGGAAGCTTTAGCTACAAAATCAAGGGCGGGGGGGATGCCTTTACTGAAGTGCACAAGAACATGTTTTTGTTAGGCCGGTGCGGCGGCGTGGAAGTCGATTTGTTTTTTCCCGCACAGGACAAGTACAGCCATATCGGTTTTATCGTGCAGGAATCATCCCTTGATGAGATCTTTGGGGAGAAGGCCGGCACGTCCTTGCGCGGCCTGCTGGACGAAACAATGGCCAAAAGTCCGGAAGACACCACTCTCCTTTCGGGAATTGCCTCTCCAGATGCAGTCAGCATTGCACGGCAGCTGCATGAAATGCAGGGAGCCGGCCCTTTGGATCTGCTGTGCTGCCGCTGTACGGCGCTGCATTTTTTTGCGAAATTGTTCAGTCAGGCGGCCATGTCTGAAAATGCCCCGCAGATTTTGCTGCACGAACAGGACAAACGTCGGCTGGCGGAACTCAAGGAAAACATAGAGAGCAATTTTTTGACCATCGGTTCCGCCGCTGAAGCCTGCACCACCATAGGCATGAGTTTTTCCAAGGCCAACAAGGCGTTTCGGGCGTTGTACTCAACAACAATTGCCCAGTACATTCAGTATTGCAAAATGTCACATGCCTATTCCATGCTGGTGGCACGCAAGCTCAACGTCAGCGAATGCGCCTTCGAGGTGGGCTATTCAAATGTCAGCCATTTCATTTCCGCGTTCAAGAAACAGTACAATCTGACACCTAAGGCGGCCTCCCGGCTGGGGTGACGGCCATAGAGCATTTTGTGTTCAGCCTGCGGTCAAGGTCCTGAAACGTGTTTTTCGGCCCGCTCGGTATACGGCGGGCCGTTTTTATTGCCCTTTGCTTCTTTTTCCCACGACGTCCTGTGCAATTCCAGCGAACAGACCAGACCATAGAAGAATCCTTTTCGGGAATGCAGCGAAAGCCGGTCATGAACGGGGGGGATGAAAAAATGGGGTAGTTTTGCGTCGAAATGCGTGGAGAACGGTGCTTCGGCTTTTGCTACGGTGCGTTGGCAAAAGTTACCGAATCCCCATGTTCCCTGGGAGGGAAAATGTCCGCTATACAGGCTTTACGCTCGGAGACCCCCAAGCTCATCCCCCTTTTTCTACCTATTGTCGTTTCACAATACGCAAGCATAGCAAGCGGAGTTGTGGATTCCGCCATGGCTGGCAGTCTTGGAACTCTGGAGTTGGCCAGTATCGCCGTGGGAGTGGCCGTGTGGGTGCCGTTTCAGGTGTTCATTCTGGGTATCATATACGGACTGGTTATTTTTGTTTCCCAGGCCTTTGGGGCTGATGACAGGGGGAGCATCGACAATTTGACCCAGCAATCCCTGTATCTGGCTTTGCTAGTGGGGCCGTTGGCAGGGCTTGTCCTCTTTTTCGTTTCCGGGCACCTCGGGCTGCTCGGCGTACAGGAAGATGTGGCATCCCTTGCGGGACGTTATATCCGGGCAGAGGCATGGGGGCTACCTCTGGCCTGTCTTATGTTCACCCTGCGTTTCTACTGTGAAGGGCAAAAGGTGGTGGTACCCGTCACGGTTATGTCGGTCATCATTATCGGCGTGAAGGCCTTTTTCAACTACGGATTCATGTTCGGCAATCTGGGGATGCCGGAACTGGGCGTGGTGGGGTGCGGCATTGCCACGGTATGCACCAATTTTTGTTTTTTACTGATGCTTGCCGGGTATGTCTGCCTGAGCCCGCGTTTTGCCGGAAAACGGGTCTTTGCCACTTTGTACCGCCCGGACCCGGCTTCCTTTTTGCGTATTGCCAAAACCGGAGCGCCCATCGGGCTGTGCTTTACTTCGGAGTTTCTTGTTTTTTCCGTCATGACCATGTTCATCAGCCGTGAAGGTGCAGCGGCAGCGGCTGCACATCAGGTTGCCTTCAACTGCATGATTCTTTTTTTCAGCACTGCCGTGGCCTTTGCCGGGGCTGCCTGTATTCGTGTGGGCAATCTTTATGGAAGCGGCGACAAGGTGCCCTTGCGCACGTCGGTTTCCGGCATTCTTGTCATGAGCGTCATTATCGGCTGCGTGCTCATGGCAGGCATGGTGCTGAATGACGAGAAGCTGGTTTCCGCATTCATCGATGAGGCCACCGTGATTCCGCTGGCAGTTGCCATTTTGCATGTGGCGGCGTTTTTCCAGATTGTGGACGCCATGCAGGTAAGCCTGAACGGGGTTCTGCGGGGCATAGGCGATGTGGGACTGCCCTTTGTTTTTACTACGGTCTCGTATTGGGCTGTGGGAATTCCCGCGGGCTACCTTTTTTCCGGCAGCCCACTGCCGTTCGGATTTTTCCCGGTGGCCGACTTCGGGGTGGTTGGCTGGTGGATGGGCATCACTCTCGCACTTTTCATCACCACGCTGTTATTGGGTCTGCGCGTGCGCGCCATGTTTTGGAACAGCAAGGGGCCTGTTGAGGCCTTGCAGCCTGCAACCTGAATCAGATTATGCTTCCGGTTCGCTGTTTGGCAGCGGGAGCATGTTTTTGTTGATCCTGACATTCATATTCAACCTGCGCGTTCACGCAGACCATGTTCTGGAGGAGAAGGGGACGATGAAAAAATACACGCTGTTCATATGTATGCTGGCCGGGATGATCATGTATCTCCTGGGGGGGGCATCTCTGGCCTTGGCCGAGGATTCTGGCCAAACACATTCTACAGCCGAGCAAGGCAATGATGTTTCCACGTCACCTTCGAACCCGTACGCCCTGCCCCCTGTCGTGGTTACGGCAGACAAGCGGGAGTCCGAGGTGCAGGAAACGCCCATGGCCATTACCGTCTTATCCAGCCAGGACATTCAGGATGGCAGCATCTATACTATCGACGACGTGCTGCAGCGCATACCCAACCTGCAAGTGGGACATTTCTTCGGCGGTTCCTCTCTTATGACCTTTCGCGGCATGCCAACAGCCACGGGGACCAACACCAACCCCTTGGTGATATACATTGATGGCGTGCCGGCGGACACGGTGCTCAACCTGGACGCCAACCTGATGGACATCGAACGTGTCGAGGTTCTGCGCGGGGCGCAAAGCGTCATCTACGGCAAAAACACGCTGGGCGGCATCATCAACATCATTACCAAAAAGCCGGACAACAACTTTGCAGGTAATGTTTTTGCTCGGGTTGAATCGTACGGATCGTATGCTGGCGGTGCATCCATAAGAGGCCCCATTAAGGAAGATCTGCTCTACTTTTCCCTTTCCGCCATGCATGAGTACAACTACGGGTTTATGGACAATCCCAACTCGAATGACCGTGACAGCCTGCAGACGGACCGCGTCAAGGGGCAGTTACGACTTACGCCCACCAATAAATCGGAGTTTGCCCTGTTGTTTGACTACACAGTGGCCAACGAGGATATGCCTCCCTACACTTTGGGCGACAGCGTGGGCATGACATCCCATGCCGCATCCAGCGATTACGACGATTCCGACGTGTTCAATGTCGCGCTTTCCGGAAAAATGCAGTTTGCTCCCCTGACCTTTGAGAGCATCACCACGGCCAGGATCGAAAATCAGGACTATGCGTTCGATATGAATAACATCATGCCGGGGTATTTTTTAAGCGATGGGGGGAGGAAGGTCGCCCGTTCGGAGATCACACAGGAATTTCGGTTCCGCTCGCCCGATGAAGCGGAAGGCCTTATCTGGCTGGCAGGGGTTTTCGGCAGCTATACCGATCTTGATATGAAAAAGATTGAGCAGAAATACCAGCAGATGGGCCCGCTGCATCCGTATTTGAACCAGCCGTACCGCGAGTTCACACAGGATTTTGCCCCCTTTGGGCAGATAGAGATTCCCCTGGCGGACGAGTTTACCCTGACCACCGGGTTGCGTTGGCACTACACACATAAACGGGCCTCCATCAACTACGAGCCCAATGCCGACATGCAACTTATGGGGCAGACGCCCATGAGTACGCGCGAGACCGGAGAATGGGACGAGTTGCTCCCTCGTGTGAACCTGAAATGGCAGCCTACGGACGACCATATGGTCTATGCCAGTGTCAGCCGGAGCTTCATCCCCGGTGGGTACAACTACGCCGCTACAGCCGCTTACGAGTTGACCTACGATTCGGAAACCGCCTGGAACTATGAACTTGGTGCCAAGACGTCCTGGTTTGGCGACCGTCTCATCGTGAACCCCGTGCTGTACTACATCCAGCTTGAGGATTTGCAGGTCATGTCGTGGGATCCCAGTGCCGGTCTGTATACGGCCGATAATGCGGGCCGGGCTACTTCCTACGGTGCCGAACTGGACATTACCTATCGTATCCTGCCTTCCCTGGATGCAGAGTTTAGTGGTGGATACACCCATGCCAAGTATGACGAATACTCCAAGGAGACCATTACCGGCACCTCTGTTTACGATGATAATTGGATACCCAACACGCCGCGGTTCTCCGCCATGGCCGCTCTGCAATATCGGCATGAACGTGGCTTCTTTGCACGGGGAGAGGTTTTTTACACCGACAAGATGTATTGGGACGACGCCAACGACTACGCGCGTAACGACGTTACGACCGTCAACCTCCGCGTCGGCTACGAAATGGATGACTTTGACGTGTACCTGTACGCCAAGAACCTCTTTGACGAGCGCTACCAGCAGTACTTTTCGTCCGCCAATAAAATCGGATTCACTGCGCAGCCGCAGACGTTCGGTTTGGAAGCAAGGTACAGGTTTTGACGTGGGCCTTCCCTTACGAACGATTTGCTTTCGTTTACCCTTAGCTACAAATCAGGATGGTTAATATGTTTCAGAGCGATTCCTACCATTGCTATTATATGGATCATTCCTTTTTTGACGCCCGCCAGATTGGCAGCATCTATTCACAGTTGGCCGGAGTTTGTTCTGAAAACAAAGATGAGGACGGCCTGATTTTATCAACCTGCCAGCGCATCGAGGTGTATTCCGCTTCGGAGGGGAATCCGCTTTCTTCGCTTGAACTGCCGTTTCAGCATGACTCGGGAAAAGATTCTGTGAAGAAACGGCTGCTTTCCATCTGCTGCGGCATTGAATCCCAGATCCTGGGCGAGAAGAACATCTACTATCAGGTGCGCAATGCCTGCTCCTCTTCGGAGGAGCAGGTCGCAATATGACAGGTTCGGACTTTGTTTTGCCAACAGGATTGATCCCTTGGGGTTCTCTTTTGCGTATTGGCATGGAGCAGTGGAAGCAGACCATAATATGCAGTAAGGGCTGGTGAGAGGTGGCAATGTATATGGCGATTGTTTTCAGGCGGGCCTGCCTGACCATGTTTGTCTTGTTGCTGGCCTGCGGTTGCACCTTGGCTCCCCAGTATGAGCGGCCTTCTCCCGTGGTTCCTGAGGATTGGAATGGCGGCGGGGATGTCAGCTCCCAGCCGGGCTCGCAGGCGTTGGATTGGCGGCAGATTGTGGCCGATGAAGCCATGTCGCAGCTCATCGAACTGGCGCTGGAGAATAACCGTGAGCTTCGAGTGGCCGTTTTGCGGATCGAGAGGGCGCGGGCGCAGTATGGCATTACAAGGGCAGGCCAGTTTCCACATATTGATGCGGAAGCAAAGTCCGACATGGCCCGTACACCGGAGTTTCTTTCTTCGACGGGAGATGCATATACGTCTCACGAATATTCCGTGGGGGTGGGTATCAGTTCCTTTGAGCTGGACCTGTTTGGACGGGTTCGTAGCCTCAAGGAAAGGGCGCTGGAAACCTACCTGTCCACCGATGCGGCAGCCAGAAGCGTGCAGTTGAGTCTCGTGGCCGAAGTGGGGCAGGCTTACATGACATTGGCCGCCAATCGGGAACTGCTCGCCTTGTCCCAGGAAATTTTTGAAACCGAACAGGCGTCGTACAAAATGGTCAGTGAGCGCTATGAACACGGTGTTGCCACGGAAGTTGACGTGGCTCGGGCCCGTATTTCTGTGGAAACGGCCCGTCTTGACGTTGCTCGATATTCCGGTCGGGTTATCGAGGCCGAGAACGCCCTTGTTCTGTTGCTGGGGATGCCGCTTGTATCCGGCCTGGCTCCCGCACGGGCGCTTACGGAAATTCAGCCTTTGGCCGAGGTACCCGTCGGCCTTCCTTCCGAGGTGCTTACACGCCGGCCCGACGTAGTTTCAGCCGAGCATGCTTTGAAAGCGGCCAATGCCAATATCGGCGCAGCAAGAGCAAAATATTTTCCCCGTATCGATCTTACGGCGAGTCTGGGCAGTGCCAGTGTTGATATGGACGAGTTGTTCAGGAGTGGCGCTCGTACGTGGACATTCGTGCCTCGGGCGACTTTGCCTCTTTTTCATGGGGGGGCCATCCGCGCCGGTGTGGAGTCCGCCGTAGTGGACAGGGACATCTGCGTAGCGCAATACGAGGACGCCGTGCAGACGGCGTTTCGGGAAGTGTCCGACGCGCTGGCACGAGGCAGTGCACTGACGGCTCAGGTCCGGGCACAGTCCTCCTTGGTGAAGGCCACAGGCAGGGAATATGCGCTCGCCTCCAGACGCTACGAAAACGGCCTGGACAGTTCTTTGGACAAGCTTGACGCGCAGCGTTCCTATGCTACTTCCAGACAGAATTTAATCGGTTTGTCCCTTGCCGCGCGGGCAAACCGTCTGACTCTTTTTAAAGTACTGGGAGGCGGTTGGAGCGGTTGAGGCCGCTTGGGGGAGGAATAGAGGAGTGCATGAAGTAAGGCCTGGTGTTGCGATTAACGCATTTGCCGTTAATGGTCCCTTGTGAACTGAGTGGTTCATATTGGATCTCCGAGGCCGTCTTGCCCGTAATGGCGAAATGGAATTTGTCCTGCACATGGGCATAGAAATTTCCGGTGGTCTCGGAACGCGGTGCGTAGTCTTTCCAAAAAGATGTCCGTTTTTCATTCGTTCGTCAGTGAAGGTGAATCCCTTGATGAGCAGTTCCTTGAGCTTGCTTGTCGTCCATATCCTGAATTGAGTCGTCCTGGATGAGTTGACCCGGTAGCCGACGGATATGATGGCATCTAGGTTGAAAAATTTTGTCTTGTAATTTTGCCATCTGCGGCGGTTGTTTCCAAAATGGAAACAACCGTCCTGTCAGGATGAAGTGCCATAGAAAAAATGGACATTCTCTGAGAGGTTAGTCCGCTACGTTACTTTTAGCCTGGTGGATGTTTTCATATTCCACCGGGCTTTTATAACCGATTCCGGCATGCCGCCGTTTCCTGTTATAAAATCCTTCCAGGAACATGAAGATATCCAGTTTGGCTTCGGAGCGGGGCTGGTACCTGCTCCAATTTACCCATTCCCTTTTCAGCTTGCTGAAAAACGTTTTTGCAACGGCATTGTCCCAGCAGTTTCCCCTGCGGCTCATGCTACAAAGTATTCCATTTTGACTCAGGGCTTTTCTATACAGCTTGCTGGTGTATTGGCGGCCCTGGTCACTATGATGAAGCAACCCTGCTTCGGGGGATCTGGCTTTAATAGCCATTGCCAGAGCCTTGCATGCGAGATGTGCGTCCACACGTTCCGACATTGCCCAGCCCACCACACGTCTGGAAAACATATCCAGAGTAACGGCAAGATACAGCCAGCCTTCTCGTGTCGGAATGTAGGTAATGTCCGACGCCCATTTTTGATTCGATGCCGAGGCTAAAAACTGTCGTGAAAGATGGTTTTCAGCCACAGGCGGATTCGGTCCAGTTTGACAGGGATAACGATGTTTTCGCTTCAACTTGGACTGCAGTCCAGCAGCCGCCAGCACCCGCCGCACTGTCTCCGGGCAACACCAAAAACCAACCTGCTCCACGACGTCCATATGCACCTTGCGATAGCCGTAAATTCCCCTACTGGCGTGATACGACTTCTGTGCTGCGGCAAGGACCAGCTGCCGCTTCAGCGCCAGTCTGCCGGGCTTTCGCCTTGCCCATGCATAATAGCCGCTTCTACTGACGGACAGAACTTTGCAAAGAACCTTCGTCGGGTAATGTCCCCTTTGCTTTGCGATCCACGCGTACTTTACAGGGACTCTTTTGCAAAGTACGCCGCTGCCTTTTTTAGAATTTCATTCTCCATGCGCAGGCGGGCATTCTCGTCCCTCAGCTTGGCATAATCGCTGGCAGCTGACGTGCTCTCCTCTCTGGGAGAAAGTTCGCCACTTGCACGATACTTTCTAACCCAATCACGAACTGACCAGCCGCTACAGCCAAGCTGCTGTGCAACCTCAGAAAAGGAATACCCTTGTTCGACAACAAGCTTTGCCGCTGACAACTTGAAATCTTTTGAATATCTCATACGTGCCACTATGCTCTCCTGTTGGAGCGAACAGTAACCTCTCGGTTCGTGTCCGTCATCTATAGGGCACTTCAGGAGCAAGGCGATTGATATACCTGTCTTTCACTCTTCGGTGAGAGGTTTTGTGGAAATTGTTGTCTTATCTTTTTCTTTGCTATCCCACTCATTTTTTAAGGCGACGATGTCATTCTTCATGGAGAGGAAGAGGTCGACCAACTGGGGATCAAAATGCCCCTTGCTATCGCCAATATACTCAAAGGCTCGTTCAATCTTCCAGGCGGGCTTGTATGGACGTTTCATGGTCAGCGCGTCAAAGACATCGGATATGGCAACTATCCGGGCGGAGAGCGGAATGTCGTTTCTTTCCAGTTTATGGGGATAGCCCATTCCATCCCATCGTTCATGGTGGCTCAGGGCAATCTTTGCAGCCATGACGAAAACCGGCGCATCGCTAAAAGAAAGTATTTTATGGCCTATTGTGGTGTGCGTTTTCATTATTTCCCATTCTTCGCTCGTCAATTTGCCTGGCTTTTTAAGAATGGAGTCCGGGATGCCTATTTTCCCTGTGTCGTGCATGGGTGCTGCAAGCAGCAGCATGTCCTGTGCTTCCACGGGCCAGTTGATAGCTTTGGCAAGAGTTTTGGAATAGATTGCCATGCGCCAAATGTGCACACCTGTATCATCATCATTGTAGTGCCCGGCATGGCCAAGCATGTCTATTGCGTCTCTTTGCCCTTTGCGGATGGTGGCAACCTGCTCGTTCACCACGCGCTCACAGGTACGTTGTTGATCTGCAAGGGCAAGATGCGTCCTGACCCGGGCCAGCACAATGGAGGGAAAGATGGGCTTGGCTATGTAATCCACAGCTCCAACCTGGAATCCCCTTTTTTCATCTTCAATTTCCGACATGCCCGTTACGAAGATGACGGGTATTTTTGCTGTTTCCGAATCGGCCTTGAGCTTTTGGCAAACAGTGTATCCGTCCATTCCGGGCATCATGATGTCGAGCAGGATGATGTCCGGCTGTGGTTCTGTACGGGCAACCTCCAATGCTTTTTCTCCATTGGTGGCAACCTTTACCTTGTATTCCTTACTCAGCACCCTGTGCAATATCGTGATGTTTTCAGCGATATCATCCACAACAAGAACGATATTCTTTGCATCTTTTGTCGGCATGATCAGTCCTTCTCCCGAGCATGGAGGACACCAGGATTTTTTTATGGTTTGCTGTTCAAAAGGGCCACCACTTCCCGAAGTTGTTTGTGTGCCGCTTCAAATTCAAAGTTATGCGTCGCCCGCATGATGTCTTCTATCTGCGGGGCAATTCTTTTGCCGCGTGTCTGTTCCGCAATACTTTCAGCCAGCAGCAGCGCATCACCATCGTTATCTGCCAGCAATTCTTCCAGCCGTTTCAGGTTTTGCAGCAGGTCGTCCTCCGAGAAGGCCGTGTCGTTCTCTGTATCCTTTTCCTGCAGGGACTGTTCGGCAAAGTAGCTTTCTATGGCCTGTATTACCTGCTTCAGGTTTTCCGCCGCCTTTTCGAACAGAGGATCAACTTCATCTGTTACACCATTTTTCAGGGCATTCTCAAGCTCCCGCAAAGCGTTGAAAAGGGCGTCGGCCCCCATGTTCCCAGAAACGCCCTTCAGAGCGTGTGTTGCCTGGCGGGCTTCTTCCAGTCGGCCGTCCTCAATGGCTTCTTTGATAACGTCCACAATTTTAGCCTGGTTGGATGCGTATTGCTTCAGCAACCTTTCGTAGGTCTCCCGATTGCCCGCAACTCGGGCCATCCCCTGCTTTGTGTTGAGCCCGGGAATGGAGGGGAGCTTGTCTGTCGCGTCCATCTTGTCCGTATTTTCAAACTCTTCAGATTCCTGGTCCAGGGAGATGGTCGTATCGCCGTCTAAAAGGCAGCGAATGAGCGCCAGATAGAACTTCTTGGGCTCCACCGGCTTTGTGACATGGTCATTCATGCCGGATTCGAGACTTTTTTCCCTGTCTCCCTCCATGGCATGGGCGGTCATGGCCACGATGGGCAATTCTTCGGCCGAGAATTGTTTCCGTATGCTTCGGGTGGCTTCAAACCCGTTCATAACGGGCATTTGTACATCCATGACAACAAGATCGTAGGAACCGCTTTGCACTGCTTCCACTGCTTCAACACCGTTTTCCACAATGGTTACTTGCACCCCGACTGCCTCAAGAAGCTCTCGCGCCACTTCCTGGTTCAGCTCGTTGTCTTCCGCCACCAGGATCTGCTTTCCGTACAGAACGTCCACGCCGTATTTCATGGTCATGCCGAAGAGGCTTGAGTTCTTTTGATATACAGTGCCTTTCCCGAAAACCATGAGTATGACATTGAAAAGAGAGGACTGGGAAATTGGTTTGACAAGGTCGGGAGCCTTGTCTTGGTCCACCTGGGAAAACTGTCTGGGGAACGCCGTGATCGTAATTATTTTGAGGTTTGCAAACCGCTTGTCCTCATTCAACTGCGCCTTGATTTTGAAGCCTTCCACCCCAAGCAGATCAAGGCTGAGGAGGAGCAGGTTAAAGGGTTCATTTTCAAGCGCCTCAAGCAGCAGAGTGTGTGCCTGCTGCCATGTCTCGGCAAATGTTGTCGTAAATTCGTAGTGGGTGAATAAGTTGTCGTACACCGACCGGTAGAACTTGCTGTCATCCACAATCAATACGCGGGTTCCGCTCAGCGCGTTCATGGGGGCACGGAGGTAGCAACTCTTTGACTGGCACTTCAAGTCCAGCGTAAAGTAAAACGTGCTGCCTTTGCCCAGAGCACTGTCTATTTGGATCTCTCCCCCCATCATCTGCACCAGCTGCATGCAAATGCTCAGCCCCAGTCCGGTTCCTCCATATTTCCTGGTTGTGGACGTGTCGTTCTGCAGGAAGGGCTCGAACAATTCGCGTTGCTTTTCCGGGGCAATGCCAATGCCCGTATCCGAGATTGAGACCTTGAGAGTGGCAGACTCCTTTTCTGTTTCCAGATTTTCTATTTTGAGAACAACACTTCCTTTTTCCGTGAATTTGATGGCGTTGCCCACGAGGTTGGCCAGTACCTGGCCTATGCGCAGGGAATCGCCAATCAACATCCGGGGCACCTGGGCGCATACGTCAAAGATGAGCTCCAGCCCCTTCAGCTCCGCTCTGTCGTGTGTGATGGCGGCCAGATCGTGCAGTACATCGTCAAGGTCGAAGGGATACTCTTCCAGCTTCATCTTTCCGGCTTCGATCTTTGAAAAATCCAGAATGTCGTTGATGATGCCAAGCAGAGCCGTCGCTGCGGTCAATATCTTGTTGACCTGTTCCATTTGGCTGTGGGTAAGGTCGGAATCCAAAAGAATGTGGCTCATGCCGATAACGGCGTTCATGGGGGTGCGTATTTCGTGGCTCATGTTGGCCAGAAAATCGCTTTTGGCACGGGTGGCGGCTTCGGCCTGGTTCTTGGCCTGTTCCAGTTCCGAAGTTATGCGTTTTGTTTCTGTGATATCGCGGACAATGGCCACAAAACGAGCTGGCTCATTTTTGGGGTTGATGTACTGCAGGGATATGTCCACGGGGATAATTTTGCCGTCTTTGTGCCTGTGATATGTCTCAAAAGAGGTGCTCGCCCGTTCCCCCACCATGAGAACGGAAACTTTCTCTCTGAAGCTTTGCTCGTCAAATTCGGGTTTGATATCCACCGGCGTCATCTGCAAGAGCTCATCTTGTGAATATCCAATCTGCTGCATCGCTCCATTGTTGGCGTAGGTAAATCTCAGGCTTTCCGGATCGAAGATGAAGACGGCGTCGTGCGTATGGTCCAGGGTGAACTTGAAACGACTCAGCTCCTGGGTGGAAATTTTCCGCTCCGTGATATCGTTTTGTATGGCAATGACTTTTTCAACCTCTCCATCCTCATTCAAAATGGGCTGGATATCGAACTCGGCCCAGTATTTATGCTCGTTTTTCCCATAGCTAATGATTTCTTCGCTGACGCCAATCCCATTGCGCAAGGCATCATGGATTCTTTGCAGAGTTTCACTGTCCGTTTCCGGCCCCTGAAGAACGTCGGTGGGGTTTTTGCCAACCATTTCTTCCAGAGTGTACCCGGCTATTCTGGTAAAGCCTTCGTTGACCCATTCCACCCGTCCGGCTTTATCTGTAATGATGATTCCGTTTTGAGCCCGCTCTGCAACCATGGCCAGCTTTCGGACTTCAGCCTCCACTTTGGCGAGTTCCGTAATATCCCGGCCTTCGGCTATAAGGAAAAGAACATCTCCATTGGCCGCGACAATCGGTTTGAGCGAAAAGTCGAGATCAATCGCATTTTTTCCCGTTTCAGCCAGGCGAAGATTCATCCGCACAAGTTTGCCTGCCGATGCCGTCTTGACGGCCTCGCGGATTTTTTGGGGTATTCCGGGTGATGTATTCCACCGGGGATATTCCCATATGTAGCAGTCCCCGTCCTTGTTTTCGTCAACTCCAAACACATTGAGTGCATTTTGGTTGAATTTCAGGCTCCGGCCATCGGGATGAAGAATGACTATGGTCTGGAAGCTTTGCTCGAATATCCCCCGGAAAAGTTGTTCGCTTTCCGCTTGTTCCTTTTCGATGCGCTTCCGTTCCACCACATGCCCCAGCTGAAAGCTGACCTGCTCCGACATTTCAAGAAATTCATGTTTGGGAGCGGAGGGCGTTTCCGAATAAAATTCAAATATTGCCGGAATGGAATCCTTGGTGAGCACGGGGAAGCCGAATGCGCTTCGAATACTGATGTCTTTCATGCGCTTGGCACGAGGGTAGTTGTCGTCCTCCAGAATATTCTCTATCCAGTGAGCTTTTTGGGAGGAATATATGCGTCCAGGGAGTCCGATGCCCGGTTTAAATGTTGCTTCCTGGGTTACCTGGATGAATTCTTTGAACTTGCTCTCGTCGGAGACATGCCAAAGCTCAGAGGAGACAAGTTTGTCCTCTTCATCCGACCACAAGTAGATATGGCCGACCGGCCAACCCGTATATTGGGCGATCAGAGACAGGGTGATGCTCATGGCTTCTTTGGCCGATTTTGCCGTATTGGAAATGCTGGCTATGTCCATAAGCAGCTTCTGCAACCGTTCTTTTTTATCGATATCCCGGATGGCGTCTTCAAGTTCTCCAGTACGGGTCTTTACGCGCTCTTCAAGCTCTTCGTTCAGCTGAACAAGTGTCTGCTCGGCTATTTTTCTGTGTGTGATGTCGCGGACGACCCCCACCGCCCACCATGCCCCTTCCACCGACAGGGCGCTTATATTCAACTCTGCGGGAAAAAGACTGCCATCGCTCCGTAGGGCGTCCACTTCGCGCTTTTCCCCTATAATCGGGCCTTGTCCTGTATGGATGAATGTCTCAAGGCCGATCATCGCTTCATCCCGCAGCGCCTTGGGGGCAATGAAGTCGTGGATGTTCTTTCCCAGCACTTCATTTGCAGCAAATCCGAACATTTCTTCCGCGGCAGAGTTCCAGAATGCGGCATTTCCGTGTTGGTCGACCATGATGATGGCGTCGAGGACCGTTTGTGTAATGGAGCTGAGCTGACTTTCGTTTTTGCGTAATTGTTGTATGGCTCCTTTCCTGGCAACCCAGAGCCTGCTGATGATCCAGGAAACGAAAGCTGCAAGGGCAAGCCCGGCAAAAAGAGACCATGCCGCCGTATTCCACCAGTGGGGAACCAGGGTGTCGTCTGGCACCAGGGTGATGAGTTTCCAATGTTCCTCGGCTACAATGTCTTTTGTAACGGCATCATATTGTACGGCCAAAGAAGTGGAGTCTATTGTTGCAAAGGTAAACAGTCCCTCTTTGGTTTGGAATTGCCCGGAGTCTTCTCCGGCAATATTCTTCCATGCATCGGGAAAATCGATCTCCATGGAAGAGGAGACGTTGTCCTCGAACATGAAAAGCCATTCCAAATCGGGCGATGCCCCTTTAAGCCACTGCCCCTTGCTGTTGGTCAGGTAGATATCTGCATAGGTGGCAACATCCGCCTTGCTCAGCTCTTTCAGAATTTTTTGGCCCCTCACATTCAGAACCACGAATCCTTCCCATGTCCCGTTCGTTCCACGCACGGGGCTTACAATTCGCAACATCGGCTTGAATGGTGTTTCAACAGTGCCGTTTTCCACGTTGAGGTCGAATTGGGAAATGTAGATGGAGGGTTTTTCTTTCTGGGGGGTTATAAAATATTGCCGTTGGGATTTATTTTGAAGCATTGCCCGAGGCGTGGGGGTGGGCTTTCCCTGAGGGTTCCAGTTGATTCGGACCCTTTCATTGCCCGAGGTATCGATATAACGCACCTGGTCGTAAACTTGGTGGCTTTCGGCAAAGGTGGAGTACATTTTGTTCAAGGCAAGGTTGGCAGACGTCCCCTTGGGGGGGCTCGAGAGTTCAACTGCCGTAATACCTGCCAGGGAGGATGCATCTGCCATGTATGAAATAAGAGCGGACTCAAACAACCGTTTTTCAAACTTGACCGCCTCCCATTGCGTGAGGGCGATCTCTCGAAAAGAGGCATCTCGTTGCTGCAACGCCAATCCTACGCCGATGCTGGATATGAGAAGGGCCAGGGGGATGAAGATGGTGGCAAAAGATTTGAATTTTTCAATGCGTTCAGGCGATGTCATATCCACTCCGTAAAGCTCTGGCTTTGTATTGGGGGGAGAAAGGTCGCATAGTCTTTTCTATGAAGATGCTCCTCGTTACTTAAAGGCTACCATATTTCTCAGGCCAAGGTAATACGTTGGTTCAGCCAAGGACAAACTTTGTGGATTGGGGGCGGAAAAATCGGGAGTGCTGGCACTGGGGATATAAAAAAGGGGCTGCACGTTCGTGCAGCCCTTTTGATTTCGATGTCAGGCTAGAGGCGGAATGGCCGTATTATTTTCCGGCAGGCAGAAAGGCAAAGGGCTTGGCCGGTTGGCCGAGCTTGCCAGCATCACCGGCAAAGGCTTTGCCATGGACCTTCAGGACAGACCCTTCGGTCAGGTTGATCTTGCGTGTGGATGCCTTGGCGGAAAAGTCCAGTTCCTTCAAGGGAATCCAGAACAGATACGGGCTGCGCGGCGATTCAAAGTAGTAGACCTTGTTTTTCTGGTCCGAGACCACGCGCCACTGTGTGGAGCTGATATTGGGCTGCCCCGGTGTGCTGATGCCCAGGGGCACGGAGACATTGCGGATGACGCCAAAGGTGCTGGCCAGGGCTTCGTTGAGGTCGCTGGTTTGGGGGATGATCTTGATATAGAACGACGCCCTTACAAACCGGTCGCTTGCGCGATTGGTGCCGGGAAGCATGGTCGTTCCGCCGATGTTTTCCCAGTAAGCCGTGAGGGCCAGCTGCTGATCATAGGTCGGGGAGTTGGTCATCACCTGGTACTGGCGGCCATGGTGAACAACGAGGTGGCCGTCGATGTATTCGAAAATGGCGGAATCCCCGCTGGGGTCGGAAATTGCCAGGTGG
Source organism: Desulfovibrio sp. 7SRBS1 (assembly GCF_049723905.1). Taxonomy (NCBI): domain Bacteria; kingdom Pseudomonadati; phylum Thermodesulfobacteriota; class Desulfovibrionia; order Desulfovibrionales; family Desulfovibrionaceae; genus Desulfovibrio; species Desulfovibrio sp. 7SRBS1. Next base: position 3,456,342 of record NZ_JBJKFD010000001.1, read on the forward strand.
GCTGTTCCGGCCTGTCCGTCGGGTGTTTGCGGTTCCACCAGATAAAATTTTTCTTTTTTCAGCGCGTTCACGGCTTCCGCAACCGTGCCGAAATTATCCAGCACATACTGCCCCCAGGCGGAAACGGACATGGCCTTTTTGCCCGGCACGGGTTTGCCGTAGTCTGATTCGGCCAGATAGAGAACATCAACCACCAGACCGGCCTCGTTCATGCCGTCAATGGTGGTCACATCCCATCCGCCCACGGTTACGCTGCCGTATTTCGAGGTCCAGGAGAAGGACTCGGCCCCGCCGCTGCTGTTCCGGGCTATGCCGCGCGGATAAATCCAGATGTTGGAGTGCTGGGAGCCTTTCCAATCGTTGGAACGCGAGGTGAGGACGATATTGTCGGGGCCAAGGTAGGTGGCCCGGCTGCAGGCGCGGGCAGGTGTGCAACACACCGTTGCGATAAGAACAAAGGCAAAAAGAGAGACCGATAGGGTGAGAGCTGTCATCCACATGGCAGGCATTTCCGTTTTTTTTGATTGCATCGGGATGATCCTTGTATCCACATCTGTTTTGAGGTTGCTCGGGGGATGAACGATTACGATGTTTGAGTGGGGTATTGCATTGTTCTATGGGTTCTATTGAAGGCCTTGTCGTTGTTGTCTCTTTTTAGATGTATTTTGAAATACTAGGCTTCTCTCCTCCGGGTTGCAAGGTGCCTATAGAGCACCCGGCAGCAATTGCATGGAGGGCGTCCCTTCTTTCTCCGTGGCTACTTGAGGGGACGCAGCCACGGGATGGCTGGATCGTCGGCCTGCGGTCCGTTTTGCAGCAGGTTGCGGAACGATTCTATGGGTTGGGCACCGGTGACTGCCCCGTATCCCTCAAAAATAAAGGTGGGCGCTGCCCGGACACGGGCTTTTTTTGCCATTTCCCGGATACGCTCCAGCTGGGGCAGGTAGGTGCCGTTGTCCAGTGCTGTATTCAGGGCGTCCAAGGTGGGAGCGTCGAATTGTGCTTCGGTCGCGATTTCCAGAATCACGTCCTGCTTGCCGATATCGCGGCAGTGGGTGAAATAGGCCTGGAACACGGCTTCGTGAAAAGCCTCGTACAGGCCGTGGGCTCTGGCGAATTCTCCGGCTTCCAACGATTGGCGCGAGTTGCACAACAGGCTTGGCACCCCGAAGTGAATTCCCATTGGTTCGCCGCGTCTGTTCAGCTGGGCAAAGAACTCCTCCGCCTCCAGCTCCGGGGCGAAGTCGGCCAGGAGCATACCTTGGGGCGGGATGTCCGGGTGCACTTCGTAGGGGAGCCATTCGGCCTGAAGGGGAAATTCTTGCTTCAGCTGATCGATGATGCCTTTGCCGATGTAGCAGAAGGGACAGGTGGAGTCGGAATAGATGGTCAGGTTGATCGTTTCCATGGCGTATCCTTGGGGCGTATCCTTATGGAGTGGCCTGCGTATTAGGGGATGTATTGGGGATGAACTGTTACGGGCATGGTGGATGAAATTTGCACTTGGCAGAGAGGGGCGTCAAGGCTTTCCCGGTTGTGGGCACGGTGCAACCTGCAAGGGATGGGGAGGGAGAGCGAACAAATGATGTGAGATGGCGGAAGCATTTCCGGGACGGGCGAAACGGCAGTACGCCCGTCCCAGGGCCACAGCGGGAAAGATCTTATCCTTTCACTTTCTGCACCCGTGCCAGCGACCCCACAACATACGTTCCGGCGCTTGCCAGAGTGGTGGGCACGATGGCGTGGATGCCGCCCATGTCCGGCTTGATGATGGACAGTGCAATGTACGTTCCCACGCCGCAGAGAATGGAGGCGACGGCGCCCGTGGCATTGCCCCGTTTCCAGTAGAGACCTATCACGATGGGGCAGAGGAAGGCCGCTTCCAGCCCCCCGAAAGCGAAGATATTGATCCAGACCAGCAGGTCGGGCGGCTGGATGGCCGCGAGGACGATGAGAAGCCCCATGCCCGCGGTGATGAAGAAGCTTGCCTTTTTCAGCCTGTTCACGGGCATTGCCGAGGCATCGCCGCGTAAGCGGAACTGGATGTACAAATCCTTGATGATGGCCGCCGAGATGAGCAGCAGCATGGAATCGACCGTGGACATGATGGCCGCCAGAGGCCCGGCAATGAATATGCCCGCCCATACCGGGGGCAGCAGCTCGACGATCATGGTCGGCATGGCCAGATCGCCTGCCGGAAGGTCTGGGAAAACAGCCCGGCCGAAAGCTCCGGCCAGGTGGACGCACAAAATCAGGAAGCCGATGAGCAGGGTGCCGATGATCATGGCCTGATGCATGGCCTTGGAGTCCCGGTAGCCCATGCACCGTTGCGCTGTTTGCGGCAGACCAAGTACACCGATGCCGACCAGAATCCAGAACGACAGGGTAAAGGGCTGGGCAACGGAGTTGTTCGGGCCGGTGGGGGAAATCAGGCCGGGGTCGATCCCTTTAAGCGTGTTCACGCATTGGGCCACTCCGCCGCCAGCCTTGATGACCGCCAGCAGCACCACGATGACGGCAGTGGTCATGACAAGGCCCTGGATGGCGTCCGTCATAACCACGGCGCGGAATCCGCCCACGGCCGTGTAGAGCACCACGCTGAAGCCGAACAGCACCAGCCCGACCACATACGGGTAGCCCGTAACGGTCTGGAAAAGGCGGGCCCCGCCGATGAACTGCGCCAGCATGGCGGCCATGAAAAAGACGATCAGCGCCAGGGAGCAGAGGATGACCACGGTATCGCTGTTGTACCGGGCGCGCAGGTAGTCCGTTATGGTTACGGACTGGGTTTCGCGGGCCACGATGGCAAACCGTTTGCCCAGAATGCCCAGGGTGAGAAAAACCGTGGGAACCTGGATCATGGCGAGCAGTACCCAGCTGAGGCCCAGCCGGTAGGCCACGCCCGGACCGCCCACAAAGCTGCTGGCACTGGCGTAGCTGGCTACAATGGTCATGGCCAGCACAAAGCCGCCCATGGACCTGCTGCCCAGGAAATATTCTTCGATGAATCCCTGCGAAGTGGCGTTCTCGGTGCGGCTGCGGGCCCACAGGGCAACGCCGATGGACGCCGCCAGGTACACGACCAGGGGGATGATGAGCTGGGTGGATGCGTTCATTCTGCGTGATCCTCACTCTGAGGCCCGCCGTCGTTACCGGCATCCTCCGCTTCTTCCGCATTCTCCGCTTCCAGCGGAATGTCCTTGAAAAGGAACCGGACGACCGCCCACAGCAGGATGGTGATGATGGGGTAGCCCACAATGCAGCTGTAGAAAAACCAGGCCGGGAACCCGAATACGTAGTCGTATTGCTCGGGATCGCCGCCGCCCACGCCGTACCCGAAGAAGTACCACCAGGCAAAATAAAGGGCATAGACGCCCAGGGCGAGCAGTGCTTCCTTGTCGGACTGTCGGAGTCGTTGATCCTGCGTCATGTGTTTTCCAATGATATGTGTTCCGGCAACCGGCTCGGTCTGCCCACGATTCTCTCCCCGGCGGTCTGAGAATTCGATTCGTCGTCCCTCGTTATTTTTGCGGCTCCCGGCACATGTTTTGGAGCGGTTTTTGCCCCGGCAGGGAGATTCCGTTTGCCAGCCCCATTTTCCTTCCGAATCTAGCATGACCTTGGTGCAAGGGAAAATGAATGCCGGTCCGGGGGGGATTACTGCCGGGGAGCGCGGTAAAGAGATCGAATAATTGCTTGGGGAGAACGTGTATATTCCTCGGGCGGCGGAACAGGGTTTGGGTCTTTGGTTTGTGTTGTTCGGGCCGGACTGTCGGACATGGTGCGAACAACCGGCAAGTGGCGGCCACTTTGCGTCGCAAAGGACACCAATCACTTCACTTTTGTCAAGGAGGGAGTTGTTTCGGAGGAGGTCTGACTTGCCTGGCTTCGCTGGATGAGGTGAGGGGGTAGGAAAGGGCGGACGCAGCCTGCTATAAAAACCGCTGCGCCGCCCTGAAATTCGGTTCAGCTTTTTTTCACAATGGACGACTTCAGCAGCATGGAGCCGAAGCCGGGGATTTTACAGTCAATGTCGTGCTCGCCGTCTGCGGGCTCGATCAGCCGGATGTTCTTGACCTTGGTTCCCTTCTTGAGAGGGGACGAGGCGCCTTTCACCTTCAGGTCCTTGATGATGACAACGGTATCCCCGTCGTTCAGGACGTTGCCGTTTGAATCCTTATAGACTCTTTCCTCAGCATTTCCGTCACCTGTTGCATCTTCGGGCTGGAACTCCAACCCGCACTCCGGGCAAACAAAAAGACTGCCGTCGTGGTACACATACTCGGAAGAGCACTGGGGACAATTGGGTATATTTTCCATTTTCAATCTCGTCTGTTGTCGGTTGTCGGGCCAGGGAAGGCATTGTTGCGATTTGGATGCTCCAAGAAACTCTGCCTGCGCTCTTCTTTGACTGCCGGATGAACGGTTGGCAGCCAAAAGAGAGTGCAGGCAGAGCATTGCTTTTATGGCGCGGCAAAGCACACGCTTCTGCATTATGAAAAATACGTGAAGCCGATTGTAAAAGCAAGTTGCGTTGCCGTGGCACTCTGGGAGCTCCAGGCATTTTCCGGATTTACTGGGCCCCAAAACGACAGCAGCCGGGCTATATGGCCTCGTCCCTGTGGCAGTCCTTAGAATAGATATATTCCATGCGTTCCAGGCCGGTGCCGTAGCAGGCCTGCTTGCAGAACGGGGCAATCCAGATGAAATCGCCGGATTCCACGGGCAGCCATTTTTCGTCCAGCAGGTACAGGCCCTGGCCCTGATAGATGTACATGCCGTGTTCCTGCACATGGGTTTCCACAAAGGGGTGGCAGCCTCCGGGCAGGAAGGCCAGAGTATGGAAGTTCATGTCAAAGGCCTCGTCCACGGGCAGCAGGTCGCGGACAAAGACGTTTTCCATTGCATCGTAAATTCTTTCCTCAATTGTGCGGATGGAGCCGCTGACCATCCAGGGGGTTTTCATCTGCGGGTCGGGATGATGCACAAAGCGCTGCTTGTAGAGCAGGATGGTGACCGGGGCGTCGCCCTTGGAGGCAAAGCCGATGCCCTTGCCCGGAGGGGAATAGATGTAGCCGCCCGCGGCCAGGGTTTCGGTGTGCCCGTCCACGGAGACTTTAAGAGATCCCTCGCCGTCCATGACGAAAAGAAAGGTCTCTATATCTTCGGCCTGTCCGTAGGGTGCGGTTGTCTTGCCCGTGGTGGAAACGGTGCCGACCATCTGCACAAAATTGGCGCCAAGCTTGGGTGAAGCCAGAATGGACAGGGTGCATCCCCGGATTCCCGGGACAATGTTGTTCACGCGGCCCTCGGTGGTGATGACGGCGTATTTGCCGGGCTCGTAAGAGGACCTGTTTTTCAGAAAGCCTTCGGGATAGGGCATGATAAACCTCGTGGCATGCGGCCTGCTTGAATTGCCGACAGGCAGAGGAGAGGTCGTTTCCCTCTGCCGATCAAGAAGAGAATTTCCTTGTGCGAGAACTTGCTTGCTGAATGTTTCCTGCCGGAGAATGGCCTTCTGTTCCATGGAGGGATCGGCCCTGGTGCAGACCGACATTCTCTGGCGCGGGACGTAAGATACGCAGCAATAGCCACGGCGTCGATGGCCTTGATGATGGCATTGATGATGGCATTTATAATGGGGTGGATGAGGCGGATGGGCCTTGGCCTACACAAAGAAACGCGTTTTGCGAGTTTCTCACGGAGACCGCATATCCGGGCTGAGATATCGGAAAAATTATGGTGATGTTGCAGCGTTGTTTCTTACGGCGCTCAACCGGACTGAAATAGGTGTTCCCATCCTTTGACCCGAGTCCTGGCTGTGCGGAACGCCCTCGGGATGCACTGTCTTTCAATTCTCCCCAATCCGATTTTTTGGCTGGATGGTCTGGGATACCACTTTGCCGGTTGGGTGACAGATGCTCCTGGTTGGCGTAACATTTGCCGTTCACCAGACAGAGCCAGAAAATTTTCGTCGCACGTTGCTGCAAAAGGATACCTGATGGCCGTTCTCTCAAAATCACGCGCCGTGTCTTTGGATAAAACCGGCAATGGATTGCTCAAGTTACAGCTCGCCGTGTTCGCCCTGGTCACGGCGTCGTTCACCAACATCTATCTTCCGCAGCCCGTGCTGCCCATTATTCAGGGGGAATTCGGCGTTGGTCCGGCCCAGGCCTCCATGACCGTATCCTTTGTCATTCTGGGCATTGTGCTTTCCAACCTGCTGTTCGGCTACCTTTCGGACCGCTACCCCATCCGGCCCATCATTGCGGTGGGCGGATTCATGGTGGCCTTGGGCGGCATCATTTCCGCCCTTACGCCCAACTTCAATTTTCTGGTCGGAGCCCGGCTTTTGCAGGGATTGTTCATCCCGGCACTGACCACCAGCCTTGCCGCCTGGCTTGCCAGAACCCTTCCTGCCAGACGGTTGAGCACGGTCATGGGCGCCTATGTCTCGGCCACCATCATGGGCGGTTTGGGCGGGCGGCTTTTGGGCGGCTGGATACACCCCCCCCTGCATTGGCGGTACGCCTTTTTTTCGGCTGCGGCCCTCATTGCCGTCACCACGATAATGGCCGTGGTGCTGCTGCCTCCTGCGCCGCGCCGCGAGGCAGGGGCTTTGCCGGATGGCGTCGTTCCCCCTCCAGACTCTTCCCCAGACACATCCACAGCCACACCCGACACCGAAACAGAGCATGGGTATCTTGCCCTGCTTAAAAGAAAGGAACTTCTCCTCATCTTTGGGTGCGGGGCAGGCAGCCTGCTGATATTTTCCCCGGTGTTCAACTACCTTCCGTACCGGCTGGCCGCTCCGCCATTCGGGTTTTCCACGGAAGTGATCACCATGGTCTATCTGGTCTATGTGCTGGGAATTTTCCTCGGTCCGGTGGCGGGGCAGTTCAGCGCCCGCTTCGGGGGCGGCGTCATGCTTATTGCCGGGAGCGTTCTTTTGGGCTGTTCCCTGGGCCTTTTGCTGCTGCCCTCGGTAACGGCGGTTCTGATAGGGCTGCTCGGCGTGTGCGGCGGGTTCTTTACAGTGCACGCCGTGGCCGTGGTGCTGCTCAACCGCAAGCTCAAGGCGGACCATGGCCGGGCCAACGCGCTGTACGTGTTGTGCTACTACACGGGCGGCTGGATAGGCATCAACGGAGCCGGACTGTGTCTCGAATATCTGGGCTGGCACGGGGTGATCGGTTTTGTGGGCTGCTTTCTCGTCATTCCCCTGGCCGCGGGAATTCTGGAGCGGCGGGGCGGGAACTGATGTTTCTCCCGTAGGAGCAGACGGCAGGCGGGGAGTTCAAACAAAGGCTTCCACTTTTCTCTGGCAGATTCTGTCCAGCAGTGTGGCATCGTGGCTTATGACCAGCAGCCCGATGTGTCTGTCGTCCGCGATTTCCAGCACGGTTTTCCAAATGGATGCCTGGGTGAGCGCATCGAGCATGGAGGTCATCTCGTCGCAGAGCAGGTAGCGGGTGCGCCCGTTCAGAGCGCGGGTCAGACAGATGCGTTGCAGCTCTCCGCCGGAGAGTTCGTGCGGATATCTTTTCAGCCAGGAGTCGTCTATCTGCAACTGTTTAAGCAGGTCTATGGACGGCGTCCCGGTCTCACACAGAATGTCCCCGATTTTCCAGCGAGGGTTCACGGCCAGTTCCGGATGCTGAAAAAGGATCTGCACCGGGTTGAACACACCCTGGGTGTGTTGTCTGCCGTCCACCGCCACACTGCCTTGGACGGGCCTCAGGTAGCCTGCCAGAACCTTTGCCAGGGTGGATTTTCCCCGTCCGCTCGGGCCGGGCAGGCCGACCCGTTCACCCGGAGCCACGGTGATGTCCAGGTGGCGAAAGAGCCAGTCGCCGTTGCCGCTGTAGCGGAATGCGAGATCGTTTCCCTCAAGCACGCCAGCACCGCACCTTTCCGCCGTTGATCGGGGCAAGCTCGGGCAGGCTTCGGCAGCATTCGTCCGTGCACTGGGAGCATTGCGGACTGTAAGGGCAGCCGCCGTTCTTCGCTTTTTCCATGGGGCCGTTTATCACCTTGGTGAACTGATTGCAGGGCAGGGACTGCCAAAGCTTCTTTGTGTAAGGGTGGCGCAAGGTGTCGGAACCGTTGAAGTCACTGGCATCGGCCTCCTCTATGGTCACCCCTCCGCAGAATACGGAGACCTTGTCCGCCACACCAAGGGCCAGTTCGATGTCGTGCGTTATCAGCACCACGGTCTTGCCCGTATCTGCCAGTTCCCGCAGATGTTTCAACGTTTCCCGTGCGGTTTCCTTGTCCAGCCCGTTGGTGGGCTCGTCGGCAATGAGCAGATCTGCCGAGCCGATGGTGGCGGTTGCCGTAAGCACCCGTCGGGCCATGCCGCCGGAAAGCTGAAAAGGAAACCAGCCATAGTAGCGGCTGGACAGGCCGTAACGTTCCAGGGCTTCACGCGAGGTCTTCCGGGCTTCTTTGGGGGAGAGGCCGCTCAACCGGCCTGCTCTTGCTATTTGTGTTCCCACATGGAGCAACGGATTCAGAAAGGCCACGGATTGGGGAATAAGGGCTATCTCCCGTCCTCTGAGCTGTTTGGCAAGTTTGGGAGTAAGTCTGGACTTTTTAAAGAAAATGTCTCCGGACACGGACGAGTTTTTGGGCAATATGCCCAGAACGGCGTGTGCCAGAAGGCTTTTGCCCGCACCGGACTGGCCTACGATGGCGATGATCTGCCCGGCTTGGGCGTTCAGGTCCAGGCTGCGTATGGCGGAAACCGTGTTTCGTTTCAATCCTTTTGCATAGCTGCTGAAACTCACGGAAAGATTTTTTATTTCAAGCATGGGTGTTTCCTCATCATTCCCTGCAAGTGCGCGGGTCCAGCAGGGCCCGGACATTGGCTCCAAGGGTATCGAAGGCCTTGACCGTAATAACCAGGGCTATACCCGGCGCCACGGCCAGCCACCACAACCCCATGGAAAGGTAGCGCATGGATTCGGCCAGGAGCACGCCGACCGCCGGAGTGTGGGGCGACATGCCAAAGCCAAGAAAGGTAAGGGCCGCCGCATGCAGGATGGCGTGCGGAAAGAGCAGCAAAAGCCCCACCATGAACTGGGGCACCACGTGCGGCAGCATGTGTTTCCGCGCGATGTACAGTTTCCCTTTGCCGAACTGCCGGGAGAGCTGAACGTATTCCGAGGATTGCAACTGCATCACTTCCGCACGGATAACGCGCGTCAGGGATGGCCAGTGTGAGGCGGCAACGGCAATGATAACGCCTTTTTCCCCACCGCCGCAGGCAAAGGAAATGAGGATGAGCAGGACCAGGTGAGGGGTCGCCATGGCCACATCCACAAGCCATGTCACCACGGCATCCACGGATTTGCCCATGGTGGCGGCTGCAATACCCATGATAAGGGCGATTATGGACGAGCAGGCGGCTGCCGAAATTCCCACATACAGGCTTATGCGCAGCCCTTTCAGGGTTCTGGCCAGCATGTCGCGCCCCAACCAGTCCGTACCGAAGGGATGTGCCAGGCTGGGGGACAGCTTGCGCAGCGTCAGGTGGGTGACTTCGCCCTGGTGGCCGTAAAGCCACGCCCCCAGGAAAACCGCACCAAAAAGCAGAAGGCAGCCCGTAATGGTAAGGAGGGTTTTCGATCGTCTGTCGTACACGTCGATCATGTTCCCGACCTCCCGCCAGCCGCGCCTTTGCGCATGCGCGGGTCCACCAGCATGTAGATGAGGTCTGCCGTGGTATTGCCTACAAAGACGAACACCGTGCTGAACAGGACGATGCCGAGCAGCAGGGGGATGTCCCCCCGGTATCCGGCTTCCACCGTGGTTTTTCCCAGTCCGGGGTAGGCAAAGACCTGCTCCGCCAGAACCGCGCCGCCGAACAGTTCCCCCAGGGAGGCGAACTGCAGGGTTACCGCAGGCAGGGCCACGTTGCGCAGCGCCCTGTGAAAGGCGATGCCCAGGCGCGATTCGCCTTGTGCAAAGGCAAACATGGCGTATTCGCTGTGCATGGCGTCTATCATTTTTTCGCGTGTGTGCAACGTTATTTGCGCCACGCCGATGAGTGAGAGGGTGATGGCGGGCAGGATGAGGTGGTGCAGCCTTTCAAGCAGGCCGACCTGCTCGGGTTCCATGCCGATGGGCCAGGCGCAGCAGACCGGGGTCCAGCCCAGGTGGATGGAAAAGACCGTGAGGAGAACCATGCCCACCCAGAAAGTGGGGGTGGAGGCCATGGTGTAGGCGTAGACGCTTATACATCGGTCCACAAGGCTCGACTCGTAGGCTCCGGCAAAAATTCCCAGCAGAAAACCCAGCACGCCGGAAAGCGTCCAGGCGAGAAACATCAGCCAAAAAGAGGTCACAAACCGTTTGCCGATGACCGAAAGCACAGGCTCGTTGAAAATTGTTGAAACGCCGAAGTCGCCTTCCAGGAGGTTTCCGGCCCACTTGCCGAACCGCTCCAGAGGCGGTTGATCCAGCCCCCAACGTTGGGCAATGATTGCGCGCTGCTGGGGGGAAACCTTGAGGATGGACGGGCCGAGGTAGGCGTCTATGGGGTCTACCGGGGAAAAGCTTAACAGCACGAAGGACAGGGTTGCCACGGAAGCCAGCAGCAATATCAGCCTGGCGCCTTTTCTTCCGAGGAATCCCAGGAGCATGCGGACCATTGGAAATATGGAACGCGACCGGGGATTGGGACAATCCCCGGTCGCTTCGTTGCAGACGCTTACTTGCAAGTCCATTTCCATTCATTGATGTTGGAAGTGATGGGCCAGCCGTGTCCGTGGGGCTCCATCTGCGACTTGCCGACATCCAGGCATTTGTTCACAAAATAGGTGTGGTCCAGGTTGACCATCCAGGCCCAGGCAGCGTCGCCGGGAAGGTCGAATCCGGTTTTTCCGTCCCATTGGGCCTTTTTCCAATAGGGGATGGAGTCTTTAAAGGAAGCGGCGGCCCGGGCTTCGTCCAGGTATTTGTCCACCGTGGGGTTGGAATAGAATCCGGCGTTCCAGTACATGGGCTCGGGGCCGGGGGTGTGGTACAGCTTGTACATTTCCAGGGGGCTGTGGTCGCCGAAACCGTAGACCACCACGTCGGAGTGGGTCAGCTGGTTTTTGATGCGGTCCCAGCTTTCGCCTTGGGGAATCACGTTTATGCCCACGGGGCGCAGCATGTCCGCCACGGCCAGGGCCAGCCCTTGGCGCAGCGAGTCCTTGGCATTGTAGACCACCACGAATTCAGCCTTTTGGCCGTTCTTTTCGCGGATGCCGTCACCGTCCGTATCCACCCAGCCCGCAGCTTTCAGGATGGCCTTGGCTTTTTCCGGATCGTTGTCCTTGAACCGGACGTCGGGATTATCCCAGGGCAGGTCGTCCACCACACCGTAGGCGGGGCGTCCGAAGCCGTCGAGCACGCCGGCAACTAGGGCCTGCCTGTCAATGGCGTAGTTGACGGCCTTGCGGATGGCGATGTCGCAGGTGACGTTATTGCCCACGGGAGCGCCCTTGGGCGTGGTTTTGCCTGCATCGGCCACCATGGGGAACATGAGGCCGCGGTTATCCACGCTCTTTACAACGTGCAGCTTCATGCCGGTGATGTTTTGTGTCGCCAGGCTGGAGGGCACGCCCAGAACATCCACCTCACCGGCCTTTGCCGCTGCCAGGGCGGCGTCTTCCTCGGAAAAGAGAAAGACCATCTTTTTTATTTCCGGCTTCTGGCCGTAGTACAGGTCGTTGGCCTCCACCACCATCTGCTGGCCTTCGTCCCAGCGCACCAGCTTGAACGGGCCGGAACCGATGGGATTTCTGCCGTAATTGGGGGTGTAGAGCTTTTGCGGAACAATACCCAGGGTGAGGATGTGCTGAATAAAGGTGATGTCGGGCTGGCTGAGTGTGAGCCGGACAGTGGTGTCATCCAGGGCTTCGGCCTTGGCAAGGGGGGAAAGGTCTATCTTGCCGCCCGCTTCGAGCCCCTTGTTGAAGGTGAAGGCCACGTCTTTGGCTGTAAGGGGGCTTCCGTCGGAAAATTTGACGTTGTTTCGGATTTTCAGGGTCCAGACTTTGCGGTCCTTGGAGAGTTCCCATTGGGTGGCAAGGTCGGGGACGATGTTCAGGTCGGCATCTCTTTTGAGAAGGGTGCTCTGGAAAAGCGGATTTCCGTAGCTTCCCCAGCCCAGCAGCGGGTCGTAGCCTTCCGCATTTTCGCCGCCCACGGCGAGGACAAGCGTATCCTTATTGGCAAAGGCCGGGCTGGTGCCAAAGGCCATGAGCAGCAGGGCGATAGACGCAAGAACAATTCGGTGTGAATACCGACCGAAAATTATCATAATCCCTCCGTGCATGATTTTATGATAAGGTTTATGAAAGTGTTACGAATGTCAAGAATGTATAATGCCAAGGAACAATTATTAAAAATAGTTGTTTTAGGGAGTGAAGCGGACGGCAAGCGTATTGGGTAAAGAGGAGAGAATTGTTTTAAATGACGAGAGAAAATCTCAATGATGAGAGAAAAAATAAGGGCACGGCGTGAGGAACATTCAAGACCGGCATGTTAGAGGATACGCAAGGGGGTGAGTGCTTCAAAGCAACAAAGGTCTTGTGCCTGGAGCCACAGCCCGAGGCTTAACAGCCCTTTGCCAACCTGCTAGAAACAACCATGCGCGTTTGTCATCTGGTCAACGATTTTCTGCCATTCACCCATGCCGGGACCGAGCACTATCTGGCCGAGCTGGTAAGGGGGCTGGAGGGCTTCGGCGTTTCGTCGCGGATTCTGCACCTTGCCCCGCCTGCTGCACAGGTGGCGGATTACGCCGTGGTGCCGGGGCAATATACCGACGTTCCCACCTTTATGGTTGGTGTGCCGCCGCAGGATCGCGACCTGCTGGAAAACCCGACAGCATCGTCCGCCATTTGGGACTGGCTGGTCCAAAACAGGCCCAACGTGTTGCACATCCACAGCCTCATCGGTTTTTCCGCCTCGCTTCTGCGCGCACTGCCGTCCGATCTGCCCGTGGTTATGACCTTTCACGACTTCTGGTTTCTGTGCGCCAATGCCATCTGCATCCAGTCAGACGGAACGCCGTGTTCCGGCCCGGAAAGCGAGGACAAGTGCGCCCGGTGCGTGGCCTTGGACAGCCGGAATCGATTCCATCAGGTCGGTGGCCCCATTGAACCGCTGGAATACGTGCGCACCCGCAACCGGCTGCACCGCGAGGCCCTTTCCCGCCTGAACCTCGCCATCAGCCCGTCCCATTTCAGCCGCCGCATGTACAAGCAGTACGATTTTTCCCCGCCCGACCTGATTCGTACGCCTTTGGGCATGGTGCCGGTGCGGACCGAAGCGGCAACTCCTCCCGCGTTGCCCGGGCCGCCATTGCGCTTCGTCTATATGGGGGGAATCTGCTGGTTCAAGGGGCTGGATTTGGCAGTGCAGGCCTTTGCGGCCCTGCAACCGGACAATGCCCGGCTGGATATTTACGGGGTTGCCTCCAACCCGGACTATTTGGAACAGGTCCTGGCCATGGCCCGCGATATTCCGTCCATCCGCTACCATGGTGGCTACGCCAAGGAAGACCTGCCCCGCATTCTTTCCGGGGCGCATGCGGTTATTTTGCCCTCGCGCATGGAAACCTATTCCTTTGTGGGGCGTGAGGCCCTTTCCGCCAGGGTGCCGGTGATTGCCGCGGATTGCGGGGCGCTGCCCGAACTGGTGCGCGACGGCAGGAACGGCCTGCTGTTCCGGGCCGGAGATGCCGCCGACCTTGGCCGCGCACTGCTGGGGATGTTACGCGATCCTTCTCTGGCAGCGCGGCTAGCCCAGGGCATCGGCCCGGTGGTCTCCATTACCGAAGACGCGCGCAGGCTGGCCGCCCACTATGCGAAACTGGCCGGGGGGCAGCCATGACCCAAAGCACGAACCAGGACGCCATGCATACTTCGGAAGCGGACGACGCCTCCACCATAGGCGCGCAAACGGAACTGCCGTTTCTCAGCCCCCGCGAACAATTGCAGAAAAAATGGCCCAGGCCGCGCATCATTGCGGCGGTCCGGCTGGCAGCGCTCTGCCTTCTTTTTGCCTTCACCGTGCTGACTTTTGTGGAATACCCTTCGGATGCGTTTACCGTCCCGGCGGGGTGGGCCTTGGGCATTTCCATGCTCACGCACATCATCCGTCCGCACCATGGCCGCAGGTTTGAAGACATCATCCCGGCCATTCTGGCCCCTGCCGGTACCATCATGGCGGGCGTTATTGTGGGGAGTTTCATCGCATGACACGGGGCCTGACGCAGCAGGAACCGTCATCATCAGGCATGCCGGACGACCAGCTGTACGTTGAGGCCGTGCAGGGGGACGTTTCCGCATGGAACCGCCTGGGCGTGCAGGCCGAGAGTGCGGGAGATTTCGTGCGGGCCACGGCCATGTATTACGGCGGCCTCATGCTGTTCAAGGAAAAGGAATGGGAAGACGACCCTGTAAGCGAACAGCAGGCCCGCAACAGGGCCGTGCAGACCGTGAACTGCCGCCGGGCCATGGCCAGCGTTGTGGTGGAGGATCATCCAGCCCTGGAAGCGGCGATCAATCAGGTGGAGGCCGATCTGGCCGGGACCGCGGAAGGCTGTGGCTTTGACGAGCCGTTTGCCAGCGGGCTGCGGCAGGCCGCACGCCACAAGGCTTTTTTTCTGGGCCAGCTGCACGGCTACGCCCCGTTTCTTTCGCTGATTCTGGTGAGCTTTCTTGTACAGTTTCTGCCGTCGTTTGCCCTGCATTGTCCACGCGCCATGCAAAGCCTGGGGCCGGGCATGGCGTTTTTTCGTGGGTTGGATAACATCGGCTTTTGTTTCTTTGCCGCCTTGCTTTTGATCTTTCTGCCCGCCATGAGCAAACGCTGGGTTTTCCTCAAGTACGCCGGGTGGATCGTTGCCTATTTTGTTGTGGGAGGGATGGGCATGTCTGCGGGCGAACTGCTGGCCGTCCTGGCCCGGTAGGAGGGGGAGAGGAGCGTTATGCCACCGGCATTCAGCCGCCGATGGATGTTGCCACCATATGGGCAAGCAACGCGTTGCCGCCAATGAAGACGACCACTGATCCCAGAAAGAATCCGATTTTTCCCCGGAGCGTGTCGGCGTCCTGCGCCGCGTCCCGGAGCAGACAGAGAAGGGGCATCATGGTGAGGATGGCGACAATGCCCATGGGGACCAGAAAAACGCTCTGCCGTACGGCGGGAAAAAGCAGCGGAAGAATGCCCAGGCAGAAGAGGGAATAGAACAGCACCAGCCCCTTGAGATAGAACTTCCTGAAGTTCCACCAGAAAGGACGGCTGCGGCGCAGCACGGTGCGGAGAAAATGGGGCTGCGCCAGCGGTGCGTTGAGGTCCGTGGCAAAGGCCAGTTTGCCGTCCTGGTCAAAGACCTGAAAGACCTCGGAAATGTCCGGGAAGTTTTGGGGATCAATTTTGTTTGAAGCGTTGCCGGGCAGTCCGGCCCTGTGCATGGCCTCCACAATTGCCGGTTGCAACGAATGGAATGTCTTGATGCGGTAGCGTGAATGGTCGTAGGGATCGTATCCGGCAAGCAGAAAACCGTCTCGCGGAGCCATGGACAGGCTGGACTTGTCGTTCCTTCTTTTTTCAAATTCATCGTCCAGCATGGTGAAAACCGGGGTGAAGCTGCTCCAAAAGTCGAGATAGCGGCCCAGAGGCACCACCGGAGTGGTCATCCGGTGCTCCTTGCTCATGGGCTCCATCCGCAGTCCCAGTCTGGCGGGACTGGTGGCGTCGGTTCTATACGATACGCGGTGGTACGCCACCTCTCCGTTGTCCATGGCGGTCAGGGCGATTTGCCGGCCAAAGGTATCCAGCGGTCCTTTGTGGATGACCTCCAGGGAGAGGTATTTTCCCACAAGCTCGGGCAGTTCTTTTTTCTTTTCTCCATCCTCACATTCAATACACCCTATCTGCTGCAGTTCCGTACGGTCGTGCAATGTGGCGTGCAGAAACGGTTGGCTCCGTTCCGGTACGGGGCCGAACATGAGAGTCAGCTCGTGCTGCCTGTCGTTGACGTGGGTCGGGTTCCGGGACAGGGTATTGGTCTCTTCATCATACACAATGTCCATGCAATACAGGTCCAGGCACAGGGCGTTGCCCAGAAAATAGGCGGCCTTTATCTGGGGTTGGCTGTGCAGGATGTTCTGAATCTTGCGGTTGTCCACCTGGCAGCCCGGAGCCACGGACCAGCCGCAGCGCAGGGAATAGACATGAGGCATGGCTTCCACCAGCGGGCGGAGCACCGTGTATGTTGCCTTGTTCAGCCCCGCGATAAAGCAGGTTGCGCCGGAGCCCTCAAACGTCCGGACCTCGAAGCTCCGGCCTTGGTACATGTAAAATTGGGAATCGGTCTGGGCAATGGGAGCGTAGGCCGTTATGCCGACCTGTTCGAGCCGTTCCTGGAATTGTTCCATGAAATCATCGGTCAGGAAGTCGAAAACCAGGCCATAGCGGGCGGATTGCCGGGTGGCGTCCCAATACATGCCCACTGCCGCCAGGTAGGTGAGGAGTGCGGCGTACAATGTGGAAACCGTGGCCCCTTCCCAGCCCATGCCCATGAGAACAAGGCCCAGAAGGGCGGTTCCGGCGCCCCGGATGGTGGTCCGCATTCCGTACAGACGGCCCAGCACGAGAGAGGGCAGGGCGTGGGCAACAAGGGTAAGTCCACCGCCCACAAGCGCCACACCGCTGCACCAGGACGGCACGTCCGGTGAACGCAGGGCAATGCCGAACAGGAGCCAGAAGGCAAACCCGCCCAGGGCGACGGGCGTTATCTGCCCCAGGTGGCGGCGGGCGGCGTAGGAAACGGCAATGAGATTCATGTGGCTCCGGGTGGTGGGGTGCCTGTGCCCGGTGCGGACATGGCGATTTGTGTTTCTACCCGATACGGGCGGTGTGGGAAAGTCTGCACCGCTTTTTTCCGTTCGTCAAAGTGCCTTTCCTCAACGTGTCGGACAGGGCGCTTCGGGGCAGTTGCCACGGGCGAGTTGCTTTTTGCCCCTTTTTTAGGCGAAAATATACCCTTGATTCGACAGAAAACCCTTGCACTCGAGAGGGGAAGTGCTTTGGATGCACAAGCCGCAGGTCTGCGTCCTTGGCAGATCAGGTCGGTTTTTTTCACTATTCAGGTAACGTCCGTAACATCGGGTCCGTCATGCAAGCTCTTAAAATAAAAGTTCTTTTGTTGTTCATTGCCTATGTCCTGTTCATGCTGCTGACCATGGGCATGTACTGGTGGAATATCGACGCCTTTCGCGAAAAGCTCACCGTGATGGACGAGTTCCACGACGTGCTGGCGGATATTCTCGAAACCCGCAGGTACGAAAAGAACTTCATGTTCTATCCCGAGCCGAACAGCATCAGGGAAGCCCTGGTCTACCTGAACCGGGCGGAAAACACCGTGGGGCTGCTGCGCCCCAAGATCGTCGACGGCGTGAACCAAGAGGTCTATGCCGCGCTGCTGGCCAATATTACCGAGTACCGCAATCTGCTGCACTCCATGGCCGAGGGCAACAAGACCCTGGCTCCCCAGACGCGTCAGTACGGTACAAAACTGGTGGAGAACGCCCAGAAGCTGCTGCGCATGAAACGCGAGCGCGTGCACAGCGCGCTGGACCGGATTCGATATTTGCCCATTGCGGTCATGGCAATGGTGCTTATTTTGATCACCCTCATCTATATTACCCAGGCCCGCAAGGTTCTGGGACGGCTCAAGTACGTGCAGCGGGCCGCCGAGGGGGTGGCCAAGGGGGATTACGAGGCCATACAGCGTATGAGCAGCGAAGACCCCATCTCCATGATGATGCGCTCGGCCTTTGACAACATGGCTGCGGAATTGGATGCGCGCCAGGAACAGCTTATCGAGGCGCGCAAGCTGGTCTCCATAGGCACGCTCACCTCCGGCATTGCCCACGAGCTGAACAACCCCCTCAACAACGTCTCCCTGACCGCGGACACCCTTTTGGAAGAGCTGGGAGAGCTGGACCAGGATGAAACGCGGGAGATGCTGGAAGACATCATCAACGAGACGGCCAGGGCCAGCGAGGTGGTGCGTAACCTGTTGGATTTTTCCCGTGCCGAACAGCGTCCTTTGGGCCGCCTGCGCATGGATACGGTCATCCGGCAAACCCTCAAGCTGGTGGGCAACCAGCTGAGCATGAGCAGTATCCAGGTGGTGGAGGACGTGCCCGATTCCCTGCCCGACATCCGGGGCGACCTGCACTATCTGGAACAGGTTTTCATCAATCTGTTCCTCAATGCCGAGCAGGCCATGAAACGGGGCGGTATCTTGTGCATTTCCGGCCGCAGCGATGGCGAGCGCGTGTGCGTGGAAGTGACGGATACGGGGTGCGGCATGAGCAAGGACACCCAGAGCCGTATTTTCGATCCTTTTTTTACCACCAAGCCCGTAGGCGAAGGCACCGGCCTGGGGCTGTCCATCATCTACGGCATCATCAAGAAGCACGGCGGTTCCATCAAGGTGGCAAGCGAAGAGGGCAAGGGGACCACGTTTACGGTGTGCCTGCCGGTTATGGAACCGGAAACAGACGGGGAAGGCTGATGAAACGGTTTCGCGCAGCTGTCATAGACGACGAGGCCCAGGCCGCGAAAATGGTGGGCCGTGCTCTGGAAAAGCTTGGTTTTGATGTGGAGACCTTCGGGCTGGGCCATGCCTTTCTTGCACGTATGGCGGAAGCTCCGTTTCAGCTTGCTTTTATCGACCTCAAGCTGCCCGACATGGATGGCATTGAAATTCTGGAGACCCTCAAGACGGGCTACGAGAACGTGGAGGCCATCATCATCACCGGCCACGCCACTATTGCGTCTGCCGTGGAGGCCACGGCCAAGGGGGCGGCCAACTACATTGCCAAGCCGTTCCGCTTGCAGGAAATCCGCGCTGTTGCCCGCGAGTCCCTGGAAAAGATGGAATTGCGCGAGGAAAATCGCCGTTTGCGGGAGGCACTACAGGACGGGCCGCATCTCAAGGATTTTCTGGGAGCCAGCCCGCCCATGCTGGAAGTCTTTTCCATGATCCGCAAAATCGCCGGGGTTAACTGCAACGTGCTGCTGCAGGCCGATACAGGTACGGGCAAGGAGCGGGCGGCCCGGGCCATCCACGACCTCAGCCCCCGTAAGAACAAGACCTTTGTCTCCTTCAACTGCGGCGGGTTTACCGAGGAGCTCATTTCCAGCGAGCTGTTCGGCCACGAAAAGGAAGCCTTTACCGGGGCCACGGCCACCAAGATAGGGCTGCTGGAATCGGCCAACGGAGGCACGGTCTTTTTGGACGAAATAGGCGAGATGCCCCTGAACATGCAGGTCAAACTGCTGCATGTCATTCAGGACAGGCGTATTCTGCGGGTGGGCGGTACGCGGCCCGTGGACCTGGACATCCGTATCATTGCGGCCACCAACCGGGACCTGGAAGAGGCCATGGCCGCCGGGAGCTTTCGTGAAGACCTTTTCTACCGTCTGAACGTGGTGCGCATCTATCTTCCCACGCTGGCCGAACGCAAGGACGACATTCCGCTTTTGGCCAACCATTTTCTTTCCCTGTTCAACGCCCGGTTCGGCAAGCGGGTGAAGTCCATCTCCCCCCAGGCCATGGAAGTCCTGATGCGCTACAACTATCCCGGCAATGTGCGTGAGCTGGAAAACATTGTGCAGCGCGCCGTGGCCCTGGCCGAAGGCGATGTGATCGGCACGCGGGAATTGCCGCCCGATCTGCTCAACCTGGCTTTCAGCAGCCTGGGCACGCCGGGCCTGCTGCCTTTGGAAGAGGTGGAGCGGCGGCACATCCAGCACGTTCTGGAAGCCACGGGCTACAACAAGGGGCTGAGCAGCAGCATTTTGGGCATTCCGCGCACCACCTTGTGGCGTCGCATTCGGAAATTCGGCCTGGACGCCGGGGAGGAAGAATAACCTCTGGCCCCTAATTTGTCCTGAGTTCTCTCTTGTCTCGTCATTCCTGCCCTTTTTTCAACGTCCGACACTCTTTGTGTCGTGTACAGTTGGTTTTTTGCCAATCCGATCCGTGTCTTTTTAACTCTCTGATTTAACGAAAGAAAATGTTGTCCGTCATGTCTTTTGGGGCGGCCGGGCAGGCCTTGGCCGCACATTTTCTGTCATTTTTTTTGAAGAAAAACAGGCTGGTGCAGGTTTTGTTGTTTGGATTGTGTGCAGACAGTTCATTTTGAAACACGTTTCTAGAACTTTCAGACGCTCGATGCATGCCATCATCTGGTGTCTTTTCAAAATGAAACGCTTCTACCGTCCGATTTTCTCCGTATTTTGTCGAGTATTCCAAAGATATCCTTATATTTCAGTCGAATGACTGCTCATTGCTCTTCACCCCCAGGAGTGGGCCAGGAAGCCCCTTTTTTGGGGCGTTTTCTTTTCATTTTGAAACAGAAAAAAAGCAGTTTTTGATTTTATGCGCATGCATAATTAAAAATAGTAAATAATTACAGTATATTGACTGCTTTGCTCTTTGGCATTGGCCTTGCTGTTGGCCGACCACGGGAAAAGATTATGAAAAACGTACTCATCGTTGTGGACAATTCGGAATCCAGCCTGTGGCTGGCCTATTACGCCATGGGCCTTGCCCATCGCATGGCCGCGCAGGTCAGCATTCTGCTGTCCATAGATGAGGAATATCCCGTGGACGACGCAGATTCCGGCGAGTGGATCGGCTCGCCAGAAAAGCGTCTGGAATCGATTCTTGCCGAGGATCATTCCGAGAATTCCCACATCGACTTCTACGTCGCCAAAGGCCGGATGGAAGTGGAAATCCCCACATTCATCCGCGAGAACGGCGTGTCCAAACTCTTTATCGGAAGCCCGCAGAGCAGGCGTCCCGAAGCATATTCCAAATTGATGAAACTGATCGATGTGGTGAACACGACAACCCGATGCGACGTGGAAGTGGTGCAGAAGGTATCGGCGCATTCAAAAAGAAAATAGACAGCCGCCTTTCTTCGCGTGGGTTGCGGAGCAGGGGTGGACCAAAGGCATGGGTTAGGCCCGGAACCGGTTGGGAAATGGAGTACCGGGGCGGGTCGGGAAAAAGGAATTTAAACCGTGGAGGATTTTCTGATGTTTCATATGTATCTTCCCATTGCCGGGAACAGCGTGAACGTGTTCCTGATTTTCGCCCTGGGAGGGTTCGTCGGCTTGCTTTCCGGCATTTTCGGTGTCGGAGGCGGGTTTTTGATGACCCCGCTGCTGATCATGTTCGGCATTCCGCCGACGGTGGCAGCGGCTTCGGATTCCAACCAGATTGTCGGCGCGTCCACCTCGGGCTGCCTGGCTCACTACAGGCTGGGGAATGTAGACTTTAAAATGGGTTTTCTCCTGCTTATCGGCGGCGTTCTCGGCGGATTCGGGGGCGTGCAGGTTATCAAGGTTCTCCGTGCCATGGGGAACGCCGATTTTCTCATCAACATCACCTATGTGCTCATGCTGGGCGGTGTGGGGTCCTACATGTTTTTGGAAAGCGTGCAGAGCCTGCGCAAAAAGGACAATGACTCGGCAGCGGTTGCCCAGCCCAAGAAAAAGTCCCGTTATGCCGCAATGATGGAAAAACTCCCCCTGCAGACGGATTTTGCCAAGTCCGGGGTGCGTCTTTCCATGCTTATGCCCCTGGTGCTGGGCGTGCTGGTCGGCATTCTTGCGGCCATCATGGGAGTGGGCGGCGGCTTCATCATGGTTCCCATCATGGTCTACCTGCTGCGCATGCCCATGCATGTGGTTGTGGGCACCAGTCTTTTCCAGATTCTTTTCACTTGCATCAACGTCACCATTTTGCAGTCGTACACCAACCACACGGTGGACTTTGTGCTGGCCGTCCTGCTGCTGCTCGGCTCCACCCTGGGCGCCCAGTTCGGCACCCGCATCAGCCGCAGGCTCAAGGGCGAACAGCTCAAGATCCTGCTGGCCACGCTGGTGTTGGTCGTCATGGTCAAGATGCTGCTCAACCTGCTGCTTACGCCCGAAGTGCTGCTTGCCTACACGGGAGGTCATTAGACATGAATAAGACACTTTCCCTGTGCATGCTCCTTGTTGCGGCCCTGCTGCTCTGTGCCAGCGTACCCGCGGTGCGGGCGGCGGAACCCACCATGACCATCCGGCCCAACCTGGTGGCCATCGGAACCAACTTCAACGGTGCCACGGTGGACATCACCGGCACGGTGCCGGAAGGCGCGTCCGCGGTCATCCGTCTGCTGGGCGAGCCCAGCAAGGCGGCCTTCAAGGTGAAGGGCAAGGCTTTCGGCCTGCTGTGGATGAACCTGCGGACCGTGGAGTTGGAAAACGTATCCGATGTTTTCCTGGTGGGAACGGACGGTGCGGGTAAAATCGATTGGGAACATTCCGACCTTGGATTCCAGTCCATCAAGGGCGAAACCGACGACCTGATCTTTAACGAGTTCATCAAGCTCATGGAGCGCGACGGCTTTTACGAGATTGAAAAGGGCGTGGTTCATTACAAGGCCGACGAAAACGGACAGCGGCCATTTTCCGCCTCGCTCTCCATTCCTTCCGCCATGCACCAGGGCATCTACACGGTGGAAGTCCTGGCAATTCAGGACGGCAAGGTGGTGGGCAGGACAACGCAGGAACTGCACACCAAGCTGACAGGCCTGCCTGCCATGCTTTCGGAGTTCGCGTTCGATCATTCTCTGCTGTATGGTATAGCTGCCGTTATCATCGCCATTTTGGCCGGATTGGGAATGAGCCTGCTCTTTAGGGAGCACGGGGGCGCGCATTAAGCGCCCCCCAATATCCATGAGACGCGCATTAAGCGTCCCGGAATATCCATGAGGCGCGCATTAAGCGCCCCGGAATATCCATGAGGCGCGCATTAAGCGCGAATTGATTACATGCCGGGGCCGCACCTGCGGCCCCGGGCAAGAGGTTTGCCGATGAACAGGCTGCTCGACTATCTTCACGACAAGCTGCTGACGATGCGGCGGAGGGAACGCCGTTCCCTGGCTTCACTGTTCAGGCAGTTTCAGAGTGTGTTGGAGTTGAACAACCGCACCCTGACCATCATCGCGTCCATGCATTCCAAGCTTGGGGGCGGGTACATCTTCGACCTGCAATACCTGCGCAGTTCGGAGACGCACGTTCTGGAAACGGTGCGCGAACTCATCGACGCATTCGACGCCATGGCTCCCGGAAGATACCCGGAGCTGTACGCCAGCTTCCGCGATATCCGCGAAAAGCTGAAAGGCGAGCTGGAACGGCATCCTGTGCTGCCCGACGTCATGGCCATTCCGTTTGAAAAGATCGGCCTGCGCGACATGGACGCGGTGGGGGCCAAGAATACCAAGCTCGGCATCATCGCCTCCGCATCCAAGGTGGAAGTACCCAGAGGCTTTGCCGTTACCACTGCCGCCTATCGTGCCTTCATGGAGCACAACAATCTGGCCGAGGTGATCGACGGCTATGAAAAGGAATGGCGTTCCGGCCTGCTGAGCGCCAAGGAAGCGTCCGGAAAAATCCGCGCGTTGATCCTTGGCGGAACCATTCCTCCCCGTGTGCGTCGTGGCATGAACCGGGAGATGGAGGCATTGCGCCGTGGGCCACGCGGGCCACATGGAGAGGACGGCAAGGAACTGCGGCTTGCCGTGCGCAGCAGCGCCTGGGGCGAAGACGGCGATCTTTCCTTTGCCGGGCAGTACGACAGTTTTCTCAACGTGCCGCCCGTGGACGTGCACGACGCCTACAAGAAGGTGCTGGCCAGTACTTTTTCCCCGCGCGCCATGGAATACCGCAGGGAGTACGACTACAAACCCAGCGAAGTCTTCATGGCCGTTTCCGTGCAGACCATGGTCCGGGCCAGGAGCAGCGGCGTGGCCTACAGCCTTTCGCCCATGGACCCCGGCCGGAACTGCATGGAAATAGCCTCCACCTGGGGACTAGGCTCCCCGGTTGTTTCGGGCAAGGTGGCCGTGGACCGCTTTATTGTTTCGCGCAATGCCGGCCACACTCTTTTGGAAAAGACAGTGGTGGACAAGGCCGAGGCCCAGCGGCCCAAGAACGGCGGTTCCGTGGGCATGCTGCCCGTGGACGAGGAACTGCGCACCGCGCCCAGCCTGACCGAGCAGGACATTCAGCTGCTGGCCCACACGGCCATGCGGCTGGAACGCTATTTCAAAAAGCCCCAGGACATGGAGTTCGCCTTTGACGAGGACGGCACGCTGGTCATTCTCCAGACCCGCCCCTTGCGTATCGACGCATGCGCCGAATCTGAGTCCATGGATTTGAGCGACGCGCTCAAGAACTATCCGGTACTGCTCAGCGGCGAGGGGGACGTGGCCCAGCAGGGCGTGGGGGCGGGACCGGCTTTCGTGGCCTGGGAAGGGCGCGATCTGGAGGACTTTCCGGATGGGGCGGTTCTGGTGGCCCACCTTTCCTCCCCGCAGTACGCCGCCGTTCTGCACCGCGCAGCCGGTGTGGTTACGGATATCGGCTCTCCTTTGGGCCACATGGCGACCATTGCCAGGGAGTTCCACGTCCCGACCCTGCTCAATGCCAGCCGGGCGACCATGGTGTTGCAGGAAGGGGAAATGGTCACCCTGGATGCCGAGCAGAAGACCGTTTACCAGGGCATGGTCAAGGAACTGCGGCTGCACGACTTCATGTGCGACCGCATTGACGACACCTATGAGTACCGGCTGCTGCGGCGGATGCTCAAGCTCATCGAGCCGCTGTATCTTTTCGACCCCGAATCCCCGGATTTCACACCCCAGGGATGCCGGACCCTGCACGACATTGCCCGGTTTATCCATGAAAAGGCCGTTGAAATCCTCATGGACATTCCCAATGCCCGCATATCCGGCGAGGCCTGCCCCGGCGGACGGCTGGCTTTGAAGGTGCCCATGGATCTGGTGGTTCTGGATATCGGCGGCGGGCTGGCTCCGGAATGCGCAGGCGGGCTGCAGGGCATGAGGACACGCCGCACGGTAGAGCTGGAGCAGGTGAAGTCCGGTGCGCTGCGCGCCTTCATAGAAGGCGTGACCCTGCCGGGAGTGTGGCAGTCCACACCCGTGCCCGTGGATTTTTCCAGCTTCATGTCCAGCATGACGCGCACCTTTTCCGCGGACGTGGCCGGGGCCAACCGCATAGGGCAGAATCTGGCCGTTATTTCGGACCGTTACCTGCACCTGAGCCTGCGGCTGGGCTACCATTTTACCATGATCGATTGCTACGGCGGCAGCGAGGACGGCGCCAAGAACAGCGTGCAGTTCCGTTTTGCAGGCGGGGTAACCGGGGCGACCCGGCGTTCCCGGCGGGCCAGGTTTCTCTCGCAGGTACTGAAGACCTTTGATTTTTCCGTTACGCTTCAGGACGACCTGGTTGTTGCCAGAGCCAAGGGCTGGATGGCCCGCGACGTCAATCGGCTGATGCTGATTCTCGGCATCCTGGTTGCCTATACCCGGCAGCTGGACGTGGCCATGGTGAACGAAGACACGATCAACGAGCATTGCGAGGAATTTGTAGGTATCGCCGACGCGGCGGTAAACACTTAGCAGTGCGGGTATCTCCCGCACAACGATAAGACGGTGGATGTGCTGCCCCTGGCATGCATTCGCCTTGAGTTACCTGAAAAGCCGTGCCGCTGGCGGCACGGCGGGCCGGAAGCCGAAACTTCCGGCAAAGCGATCCTTCCGCAGGTGCGATGCCGTTGCACCGCAAACCCTGCGGAACATCACATCAGTTACTGGAGGATTGCGATATGACCACCTCGGCAAAGACGAGCATTCTCATCCTTGACGACGAACCCATCGTCAGCAAACGGCTTCAGCCCGCACTGGAAAAGATGGGTTACGAGGTTGAGAGCTTTTACGAGAGCGCGAAAGCCATGGTCAGGATTCAGGAGCGGGATTTCGACATTGTCGTGACCGACCTGAAAATGGAGGGGATAGACGGCATGCAGTTTCTTGCGGAAGTGAAGAAGCGCTCGCCGTCCACAGAGGTTATTGTCATTACGGGATTCGCCACCATGGACACCGCCAAGGAATCCATGCGCCAAGGCGTGTTCGACTTTCTGGCCAAGCCGTTCAAGCTTGGGGAAATCCAGGAAGTCATCAGAAAGGCCGAAGAGCATATCCGTAACGGCTCGTAAGTAAATTCCAAAAACACAAGCGAGGTGCGTCCATGGAGATGTTGAAGGCCCTTGTCCCCGTGGAAATGACGTTGGCGTCCAATGTCGCCCTGCGATACCTGTGCCAGAAGGCCGAAATGCTCGGCATCGGGGTACAGCCCATCCATATAGAGGAACCGGACCACAAGCCGCACTCCTCGGAAACAGGATGGATACGTAAATCCTGGGAGTCCGGGTTGCGCCAGGCAGGACTGGAGGAGGTCCGGCGCATCCTGAGCAGCGAGAAGCTGGATTGCTTCATTCTTCCCCATCCGATTATCCGCGTGGGGTCCCGGGAGGATGGGATTCTTGAGGAATTGCGTGTGGGGGGACACGATCTTTTCGTGGAAGGGGAGCTGGTCAATTTCAATACCGGGGAATTCCGCAAACGGTTGCGGAGCAAGCTCTACAGACAGATGCCGTGCCCGGTGCTGCTGGTCCGCAACATGATCCAGTCGAACCGGCTGGGCCTGCTGCTGGACGAGAAGACGGACGTGGAATTTGTGGTGTCCCAGTTCTGCCGCTTTTTTACGGACACGTCCGTGGATTTCGACCTGTGCGCATATGCCATGGACGATCTGCACCGGACCCCGCATCCGGAAGAACTGCTGGACGAAGGCAAACGTCTGCTCCGGGAGCGGGGCTATACGCCGACCAGGGTGTTTTCGTTGCTCGGCGCACCGGATACCGCGGGCCAGGCATTGCAGGATTATGGGATGCTGATTGCCCATATGGACCGCAAGTCCAACCGCAAGTCGCCCCTGACCGAGGTGCTCGGTCTTGTGCCTTGTCCCATACTTATCTGCTGGTAACCGAGCCAAGGGAGAAGTTCGATGAAATTGCTCGTCGCCGTTGATGAACACGCCTACAGCCGCTATGCGGTGGACCAGGCCGCCAGCCTTGCCGCCAATACCTGGCCGGATGTGGTTATGCTGGCCGTGGAAAAGAAACGCAGCTACGTGGCCGAGGAAGAACTGGACAAGGAGCAGGCGCATCCGAAAATCCGCATGCTGCGCCGCTACCATGCCGATTTTCTGGAAACCCTGGGGCCGGATGTGCAAATTTACGGGCAGACGCCCCAACCCGTTGAAGACGGAAACAGCGAAGCGCTGGAAGAAGACGCCTCCGGACGCAAGTCGTTTCGTTTGCGGGTGCGCAAGGGCAACCCGGTAAAGGCAATTACGGCCGAGGCCCAGGCCGCGGGGAGCGATCTGGTCATTTTGGGATGCAGCCATCACGAGGGGGGCTGGGGGCGCGGCTCGGACGTTCCGGGCAAGGTTGCCGATGCCGTGGACTGCTCCGTCTTTATCATCCGCGAGAACATGGCTCCGTCCAAGGTGGTCTGCTGCCTGGACCATGCCCATGTGACGCAGGAATCCCTGGAGCTCATCAACCAGTGCGTAACCCTGTACGGTGCGGACCTGGAAATCGTGGGCGTGCTGAAGCACGGCGAACTCAAGGACGAAGTCGAGGCCAAGATGGGCGAGGTGCTCGACTATTATCTGGAACGGGGCATCAAGGCGCTGTTGCGGGTGGTGGAACAGGATTCCC
Organism: Desulfovibrio sp. 7SRBS1; assembly: GCF_049723905.1. NCBI lineage: Bacteria > Pseudomonadati > Thermodesulfobacteriota > Desulfovibrionia > Desulfovibrionales > Desulfovibrionaceae > Desulfovibrio > Desulfovibrio sp. 7SRBS1. Next base: position 3,484,069 of record NZ_JBJKFD010000001.1, read on the forward strand.
TGGATGCGTTCATCGAGGCGGGCGGAAAGAACGACCTCATGGCCTTGTGGCTTACCCACAAATCTCCGCTGCAACGGCTTTTGCCGGGCCATAGGGTGGCCTCTTTGGTGAACCACTCCTTTTCCTCCCTTCTCATTCTGCGTTAGTCGGGTGTTTCTCCCGCCTTGCTGGCGGGGCGCAGGACAGGGGAGCATCATTTTCGGTTGCCGGATACAAATCGGCCCCGCCCTTTGTTGCAGGAAGGGCGGGGCCTTTGTCCGATGAGCGGACAGCTGTTCGATAGGAACAGGGCGCTGCACGCCCTGTCCTACGGCTGCTTCAATCCCCAATCCTGCCAGACGGAGTCGCGCCAGGCCGAGAATTCTCCGGCAAAGTTGTCCAGAGACAGTCTTCCCTTTTCCCCGGTGCGGCGGTTTTTCGTCTCCACCATGCCGCCATCCATCCCCTTTCTGCCCAGGGTGACCTGCATGGGAAATCCCATCAGGTCGGCATCGTTGAACTTTACGCCCGGACGTTCGTCACGGTCGTCGTACAGAACGTCCGTTCCCTGTTTGCGCAAAGTCTCGTACAGGAAGTCGGCCACTTTGGTGACTTCTTCGTCGTGCGGATTCAGGTTGATGAGCATGACCTCGAACGGTGCGATGGCTGGTGGGAAGATGATGCCCGCATCATCGTTATTCTGTTCAATGCTGGCCGCGATGACACGGGAAATGCCGATGCCGTAGCAGCCCATGCACATGAATTGCTGTTCCCCGTTTTCGTCCAGGAAGGTGGCGTTCATGGCCTTGGAATATTTGAGGCCGAGTTTGAAGATGTGCCCCACCTCTATGCCCCTGGTAAAGACGAGCGGCGCGCCGCATTGGGGGCAGGCGTCTCCTGGACAGGCCTGGCGAAGATCCGCAAAGGCGTCGATGCGGGCGTTTCTGTCCATGTCCGCATGGTGCAGACGTTCGGCCAGGGCGTCGTCTTCGGCAATCCAGTCCGAGATACCCAGCAGTTCGTGGTCGGCAAGATATTTGTCCACCACCTTGCCGGTGGAACCGTTCTGCCTGTCGCGGTGCGCCTTTTCCTCTTCCTCGGGCGTGGCAGGACGGACATCGACGGCCCCCAGGAAGTTTTTCAGCTTCACCTCATTGCACTGCCTGTCCTGGCGGAGGAACACGGCCACCATGGCGTTGTCCGCCACGTAGAGTTCGGTCTTGATGGTGTGTTGCGGTGAATCGCCCGAATCATCCAAATCGTTTGGGCCAGATGCGGCCGCGGCATTGCCGGAGGTGGAGACGGGCCTGGGGCAGGCGGTCTCGGCCTTTTCCAGGTTGGCCGCATAGGTGCAGTCCGGGCAGGTTACAATGGTGTCCTCGCCGGTATCGGCCAGCACCATGAATTCGTGGGAGAACGACCCGCCAATGGAGCCGGAGTCCGCGGAAACAGACTTGAACTTGAGCCCGACCCGCTCGAAGATGCTGTTGTAGGCATTGTACATGGACATGTAGCTGGCGTCGGCGCCAGAGTCGCCGGTATCGAAGGAATAGCCGTCCTTCATAATGAATTCCCGGCCGCGCATCAGGCCGAAGCGGGGGCGGATTTCATCACGGAATTTGGTCTGTATCTGGAAGAGATTTATGGGCAGCTGGCGGTAGGAGCGGATTTCGTGGCGGACGAGGTCCGTTACTACTTCTTCGTGCGTGGGGCCCAGGCACGATTCCCGGTCGTGACGGTCGGTGAAGCGCAGGAGCTCCTTGCCGTAGTGTTCCCAACGGCCCGATTCCTTCCACAGGTCGCCGGGCTGTACCGCAGGCATAAGGGTTTCCAGGGCGCCTGCCCGGTCCATTTCCTCGCGTACGATGCGGGAGAATTTGTTGATGGCCCGCAAGCCGAGGGGCAGGTAGGTATATATTCCGGCAGTAAGTTTGCGGATCATGCCGGCACGCAGAAGCAGTTTGTGGCTGACGACTTCGGCCTCGGCAGGGGACTCTTTCAGCGTGGGGGCGTAGTAACGACTCAGTCGCATGGTTCTTCCTTTGGGTAAAAGGTGCTCAGATCTGATCGTCGGGGCCGTGGCGCAATCCCAGCGTCCTGCTTGCAGCCGGGGAATACAGGCCCCGCTGCACGGAAGGGCGGAAGAAGCGTTTCGGTCGGTGGTCCGGCAACGTGGGTGGAGAGGGGGGAACGCGTTGCCGGACCAGGGATCCGATGGGTTACTTTTCTTTTTTCAGGGCGGAGCGGATCATGGTGGCCGATGTGTAGAGAATGATGGCCACCACGAGCCACTTCAGAATGGTCAGCGGAAGTTCCTTCACAAGATAGGCGGCGATAAACACGCCGATGACACCTGATATGGTAATCATGATGGACGACTTCATGTCATAGGCCTGCTCCTTGATGAACTTCATTCCGGCTGCGGGCATGAGGAATGCGCAGGAGGACATCATGATGGGGAAGGCGACCCGGGGGCTCATGCCCAGGGCGTACACAAGGGCCATGCACGGGGCATACAGCCCGATGCCGATGGTCATGAGTGCGCCGAGAACAAGGTTGCCCGCCACGCCGATGATCAGAGCCGTTCCGGTAAGGCCTATGGCCTCGCCGCCCACGGGCATAAGTCCCAGCAGACCGACGATGAAGGTTATGGCCACGATGAACAGGGCCCCGCCCATGCCCAGCTGGATCTTCTTTTCCGGAAGATGCGAGACAATGCCCGCGCCAAGCACCGCGCCGACTACGGATGCCGCGATCATGGAGCACAGGGTTATTGGATCGACCTTGATGATGGTGGTGAAGACGTATGCCTCCACAATGACGGGGATGGTCATGGACACGTTGAGCGTGCCGGGGATGATTCTGTCTGGCATCATTTTGCCGAATTTGAACAGTGCGGTGGTGGGAGCAAAGCTTCCAATGCCCAGCGTATCGAAAAAGTTGACGAGCATGCCTACCGCGCCGAAGGCTGTCCAGCTTGTGGCATTGGCCATCCTTTCCTTGTGCGTGACAATGTCTCTGCCAAAGACCCAGGCGAAAGAGAGGGTGAAGATTCCGAGTGCGCTTTGAAGTATGGGGAGCATAAATTCTTGCATGTTCGCCTCTTCAGTTGATGTGAATGCTGCTGTGCCGCCGTTAAATGGCAAAACCAAAGCGTAGGGGATCGTCAGGGTCGATCACAAAGGTGTTGAATCCTGTGATATAGGCGGAGCCGGTGATTTCCGGGATGACGGCATCGAAGTCGCCCACCTTGGTCTCTTCGAGGAGCATGCCGGTGAACTTGGTGCCGATGATGCTTTCCTGCGTGAACTTTTGGTGCAGGGGCAGCTTGTTCTTGGTGTACAGGGTGGCCATCTTGGCGCAGGTGCCCGTACCGCAGGGAGACCTGTCCGCCTGCCCGTTGCCGAAGATGACGACGTTCTTGCAGTCGGATTCCGGGTCTTCCGGCGCATCATAGAATTCCACCAGGTCGATGGTCTTGATGTGGGGGAGTTCCGGGTGCTGGATGGAAAGCTTGGCATTGGCGGCTTCCAGGATATCCATGCCCGCTTCGATGAAGCGGCCGGAATTTTCCGGGCTGATCTTCAGGGAAAGCTGCCTGGCGTTCACAATGGCAAAGAAGCTGCCGCCAAAGGAGATGTCCATGACAATCGGACCTATTCCCGGAACATCGATCCGTACGTCCGGATCGTACAAAAAGGCGGGAACGTTTCTGATGGTGACGGACTGGACCACTCGGTTTTCTATCTGGGCCCGTGCGTTGATCACACCCGCTGGAGCGTCGAACTTCACCTTTGTGACGGGTTCGGTAATGGGGATGATGCCGGTTTCAATGGCCGCGGTTACCGCGCCTATGGAGCCGTGTCCGCACATGTTGAGGTATCCGCCGCCGTCCATGAAGACGATGCCGTAGTCTGCGTCGGGAGTGATGGCATTGGTGAGGATGGAACCGAACATGTCTCTGTGCCCGCGGGGCTCACACATCAACGATGTTCTTATGTAGTCCATGTTGTTTTCCAGGTAGGATTTCTTCTCCGCCATAGTCTTTCCCGGCACATTGGGGATGCCCCCGATGACGATGCGGGTTGGTTCTCCCATGGTGTGGGAGTCTATCGCCATGACGGTGCGTGAAAATTTCATGCATAACTCCTTTTGCTCGCTCGTATGAGGAGCCTTGCTGGTTTTCCTCGCCCTGCTGGTTTCCGGACTACAAGAAGCGAGCCATGCTGCAAGAGTAAATATTTCAGTATGTTATACGTATTTCTTGTTTGGGGAAGAAAAGAGAATGGCCGGAATCCGACATTTAATCTGAAGAAACCACCCGAAAAGCAGGGGCCTGGGCGGAATGGAAAATGTCGGTAATCGGACGAAATGTCCGACATTCGACAATTTCAATGGGGGAATTGCAGCCAAGAGGGGGGCAGGGAGATGTTTTTTGTGAGATGGAGCGGAAAAAAGACGTTTCTATAGAGAATAGGCGGAATAAGATTGCCATATTTTGGCATGCGGTGTGCTTGGTATCCGGAAGAGCTGAAGAAGAACTCGCAATGCACTGTACTTGCAAATCTGGAGGTTCCCATGTCCCTTTCTCTTCGGACCAAGCTCATCATCGCCTTTCTTGGCGCTATTTTTCTTGCCATAGGGAGTGTCTCCGTCGTGGTCTTCATGCAGGTCACGGAATCGTCCCGGGCGTCGTTCCGGCAGAACTCCGTGGCGCAACTCCAGCGTATCGAGGCGTTCATTCAGGAGTTCCTGACGGAAGGAACGGACAACGCGCGCTACCTGGCAGCCATGGAGGAAAGCCGGGCGGTTCAGGGCAGGCTGAACACGTTTTTCGGTTCCGGCCAAAGACAGCACAAACCTCCGTTTCCCATGGGGGAGGCCGAGCACGCCCTGTTCCACCACTTCGAGGAGATGGTCAAAACCCATTCCAACTACGCCACGGTGTTCATAGGGATGGAAGACGGCGGATTCTGCATGTGCCCGCAGGACGAACTGCCCGGAGAATTCGATCCTCGAGCCCGGCCCTGGTATAAGGACACCCTTTCCTCCCGCAAGGGAGCCATTCTTTCCAAGGCCTACATGTCCACCACGGGCAATGCCGTCAGCTGCGTCACCTCGGAGGTTCGGGATGGGGCTGGCAAGACCATCGGGGTGGTCGGCGTGGACATCAACCTTTCCACGCTTACGGACGTTATTTCCCGTATCCGGCTGGGGCGCACCGGGTATGTCGTGCTCATGCAGGGCGACGGCACCCTTCTGTGCGAGCCGCACCACCCGGACCTGAATTTCCAAAAGGCGGAGGATACCGGGCTGAAGGCGCTTGCGGACATAGCAAAAGCCAAGCAGGGATCGTTTGCCACCAGCATGGACGGCGTGGACAAGATGGTTTCCGTGGTGACGTCCAAGGGCACCGGTTGGAAGCTGGCCTACATTATCGACAGCTCCGAGATGATGGAGGAATCACGCGACATGGTGCAGACCATCTTATTGATAGGCGCGGGGCTGGGGCTTTTGCTGCTGGGCGGCGCCTGGCTGCTGTCGCAGTCGTTCGTGCGGCCCATCAACCTGCTGGTAAAGTCTGCGGAGGCCGTTGCCGGTGGGGATTTCAAGGCGCTGCCCGAATCCCGGTTCTTCAGCGGGGAGCTGCTTACCCTGTATGAGAGCATCCGGAAGATGGTGGACGAGCTGGTGAGCGTTATCGATACCGCGGAAGTCAAATCCCGCGAGGCCGAGGATAAGAGCCGCGAGGCGGAACAGGCCATGCGCGAGGCCGAGGAGGCCAGGGCTGCGGCGGAACGGGCGCGGCGCGACGGGGTGTTGCAGGCGGCCCAGACATTGGAGGATGTGGTTGTTCAGATCACTTCCACAACCCAGGAGTTTTCCGTCCAGGTGGAGCAGGCAGCGCACGGGGCGACCACCCAGCGCGACCGCACCACCGAAGCGGCAACGGCCATGGAGCAGATGAACTCGTCGGTGCTTGAGGTGGCCCGGAACGCTTCGCAGGCCGCAGCCAGTGCAGACCAGGCCCGCCAGGAAGCGGAAAGCGGCGGAACCGTTGTATCGAGTGTTATCGACAGCATCGGCAAGGTGAGCTCCACTGCCGGCGTTATGGGCGAAAGCCTGAATACCCTGGGGCGACAGGCCGAAGATATCGGGCAGATAATGACGGTCATTACGGATATAGCAGACCAGACCAATCTTCTGGCCCTGAACGCGGCCATCGAGGCTGCCCGGGCGGGCGATGCCGGACGCGGCTTTGCCGTTGTGGCGGACGAGGTCCGCAAACTGGCGGAAAAGACCATGACCGCAACCAAGGAAGTGGGGCAGTCTGTTTCCTCCATCCAGACCGGTGCGGCAGCGGCCATTACAAATATGAACGAGGCCTCGGGTCTTATCAGCAAAAGCATAGACTATGCAGAGGAAGCCGGAACCGCGTTGCACAGCATCCGGGGCATTGTGGACTCCACGGCCGATCAGGTCCGGGCCATTGCCACGGCAAGCGAAGAGCAGTCCTCGGTCAGCGAGCAGATCAACCACAACACCGAGGAGGTCAACCGGATTGCGGAAGAGACTGCGGAGACCATGCAGCAGTCGTCTGTTGCCGTAAATGAGTTGGCACGGTTGTCCGACACGCTCAACACGTTGATAGGCCAGTTGAAATCCGTATAGTTCCTGCATTCAGGCCCCGGCTTTCATGAGACCCGTTTGGGGAGGCCGGGGCCACATCCTTCTGATTTTCAAATATTTTTTTCAGCTCTCGAACCGTTTGCAGCCGGTCTGGGAACGTACCTGTTGGCATGTGCCTTGCTTTATCCCACACAGTCCGGGGGGCGCCTCCCTGCCCCCGTTCGTTGCTTTGCAGCTTTGTCCTGCTTTGTCATGGCTGCGGCGCAACGGCATATACGGTTCCACTTGGAAACGGGAATTTCCTTGCCGCCCGTTTCCACCCCAAGCCCTCCGGACTCTTTTCCCTTCCTTCTTCCCCATCCGTGCGGGATTCCTCCCGCTTTCCCCAAAGGCGAGACAGACCCTGGTGATTGCCGGGCCACGTCTTGTATTGTCTTTTTCCTTTTCTCTTCTGTTTTCCTTTCCTCGGCAAAATGCAGCTCTGCTTTGAGCGGACAGCATCCTTCTGTCCGGCCTGCCCGGCCTGTCTGGCCTGTTTGGGATGATCCGGCCTGTTCAGGATGACGCGCAAGGTGTCCGTCGTGAGACATGTGTCTCAAAATGGACACCTGAAACGTCCATTTGAACAAGACAATGCTCCATTTTGTTTCTTCTCCATAAGATAAGTGAAAACAGCATGTTGTGCGTGTTCTGCTGTCCTTTGCCTCCAACGTGGACGTGTTTTTGTTGGTGACTTTTTGAAGGGGTGTCCATTGAAAAAAGATAAAAATTAAAGTGTGTTATGATGTCACAGTGGACACTTCCCTCCGTCCATGTGTCCACTGTCCACGATCTTCGAAAAAAATGAGAGCAATCTCTGTGTTTCTTTTGGCTGGCAGGTGCTGGTTTTATTTGTCCACAGGGCGGCATCTTCTGGCCTTATACGCCGTGTTGTTATTTTAATTAATTATTCCAGTTCATTACACTGTATATCTGGGGCCTGCTTCTGCCCGGTCATGGCGGTCTTCTTTCCCTCCTCGAATTGGAAATCTGCAAAATAATCCTCCTGAAATTTGGCGTTTGTGAAAAACGTGGCACATGCTTTGCTAAATCCAGAGCAAGACCTTGGGGCGGCTCTCGAGAAAATCTTCAATTACATGAGCCGCATACGTACAGGAGGTACTCTTTTGGCCACTACCTACAAGCTTCCTTTGAAGCAACATATCGGGGCACCGGACGAACCGGTTGTGAAAATCGGTGAAACCATCAGGAGAGGCGCTGTCGTTGCCCGAGCCAAAGGGCTGGGAGCAGACATTCACGCCAGCGTCAGCGGCCGCGTCATTGATATTTCCGAAACCTTCATCGAAATCGGCTACGACCCTTCCATCGAAGACGGGTTCGATCCCATCCCCGATGAAGGCAGCATTGTGGACAAGGTCCGGGCCGCGGGCATCGTGGGCATGGGCGGTGCGGGGTTTCCCACGCACGTAAAGCTGTCCACCGATCTGGCCGGAGGAACCATCCTGGCCAATGGCGCGGAATGCGAACCTCTGCTTGGCCATAACATCCAGCAGATCACCGAAGATCCCGGCATTCTGTACCGGGGCATGAAGTACGCCATGGAAGCCACCAATGCGGCGCACGGCGTGCTGGCCATCAAGCAGAAGAATGCGGAGGCCATTGCCTCGTTCCGTCAGGTGCTCAAACCCGACGACAACATCACCATCCACGAGCTGCCCGACCTGTACCCCATGGGCGAGGAACGTGCCGTGGTGCGCGAAGTTCTGGGAACAACCCTTGCCGTGGACCAGCTTCCCGCGGCCGCCGGTGCCGTGGTGCTGAACGTCGAAACCCTGGCCTGCATTACCCGGGCCGTGGAAGATCTCCGCCCGGTTATGACCAAGAACGTCACCGTGTTGGGAAAGATCGGCGACGGCCGGACCTTGCGGGTCTTCATGGACGTGCCCATCGGCACCACCGTTCGGGAGCTTATCGACCGGGCAGGGGGTTTTGACGGGGAATACGGCGAAATCATCATGGGCGGTCCCTTTACCGGAAAGGCCGTGCAGCCCGGCGACGTGATCACCAAGACCACCGGCGGAATCATCGTGACCATGGAATTTCCCCGCGTGAAGCAGCCGCTTGGCCTGTTGGTCTGTGCCTGCGGCGGGAACGAAGAGCGCATGCGCGACATAGCGGCCAAGATGGATGCGAATGTGGTGTCCGTGCGCTGCTGCAAGCAGGCCAAGGACGTCCGGGGCACGCTTAAGTGCGAAAATCCGGGCAACTGTCCGGGGCAGGCCGAAAAGATCATGGAACTTTACAAGGAAGGCGCCCGCGCCCTTCTGGTGGGGAACTGCAGCGACTGCACCAATACCGTCATGTGCGTCGCTCCCAAGCTGAAACTTCCCGTCTACCACCAGACCGACCACGTCATGCGGACCATGGGCCATTCCCTCATCCGGCGTCTGCCCGTCAACGAGTGAACATGCATACGGCGAAATATAGCGAACAACTCTAATTGAAAACCATGGAGGACAAGTATGTCGATTACCAGAGAACTGGCCCTTCAGTTCAAAGACTCCCCGGCAGTGGTCTGCTGCCGGACAACGAAGGGTACCGCCATCGCTCCTTCGGACCTGGAAGATCCGAGCATCTTTCCGGATATGGTCGAATCGGGACTCATCAACCTGACTCCCGACACCCTGACCATAGGCCAGGTTCTTGGGGCGACACTGCTCAAGGACATCGACGGGCTGACCAACCTTACGGCCGATCTGCTGGAAGGCGTGGCCCCGGAATCAACCTCTACGAATGACCAAGGAGAATCCGTTGTGAGTACAAGCACTGTTCCCGGTACCATCCGCATCGTGGCCGATCAGATCAGCGGATTGGATCTGACCCTGCCTGCCGGTATTTTTTCCGGCTCGGCCGCTCCGGTTGCGGGCGGACAGGCGGCACCGAAGATCGAAGACGAAGTCATCGGAACCCTCATCAAACGCGAATACGCTGTAAAGAGCGTGAAACTGGGCAAAAAGACGAGCTTTGAAAACGGCGTGCTGACCATCCGCGAAGGCCTGTGCAAGGACGCCCTGCAGGCCAGCCCCCTGGTCAAAAAGGTGGAGATGGACATCATCCCCGTGGATAAGCGCCACGTTCATTCCAATACCATCATGGACGTCATTCCCGTGGCCACCAAGGTGGAAGGCGAATTGGGCGAAGGCATCACCCATATCCTCAACGACATGGTCTTCATCCTCACCGGCGTGGACGAAACCGGCGTGCAGGTGCACGAGTTCGGTTCCTGCGAAGGTTTCCTGGATGAAAAGATCATCTACGGCAAGCCCGGCTGCCCCGATCCGCAGGACATCATGGTCCGCGTGCACACCGTGCTGCAGGAAAAGACCGGTATGGAACGTCGTGGACCCTACGCCGCGCACAAGGCCTGCGACGTCATCATTCAGGAAATCCGCGAGGTCCTCAAGGGCCTGCCCGCTGGCGACGCCGTCAAGGTGGATACCTGCGAACATGTCAAGCGCCACGGCCGTCCGCGTGTGCTGCTGGTGAAGGAAATCATGGGCCAGGGCGCCATGCACGACAACGTCATGCTGCCCACAGAACCTGCCGGTGTTCCCGGTGGCCGCCAGAACGTGGACCTTGGCAACGTGCCTGTCGTTCTTTCGATCAATGAAGTGCGCGACGGCGGCATCCATGCCCTTACCTGCATCGGACCCGCTTCCAAGGAAATTACCCGCCACTACTTCCGTGAACCCGTGCTGGAAGGCCTGGCCGCCGATCCGGAACTGGATCTCGTAGGCGTCGCCTTTATCGGCAGCCCGCAGGTCAACGACGAAAAGACCTTCGTATCCAAGCGTCTGGGCGCACTGTCCGACACCATGGCCATTGAAGGCGCCATCGTCACCACGGAAGGATTCGGCAACAACCATATCGACTTCGCACAGAACATTCAGGAAATCGGCAAGCGCGGCATCAAGGTCGTCGGCATGACCTACGCCGCGTACCAGGGCCAGCTCGTTGTCGGCAACAAGTACATGGATGCCATGGTCGAAGTGAACAAGGACGAAGGCGGCTTCGAATCCGAACTCCTCGGCGAGAACACGATTACTGCCGACGACGCGAAGCGCGCTATTCTCATGCTCAAGAACAAGTTGGCCGGTGTTCCCGTGGCTGCCGCAGACAAGAGGTGGAACCAGGACGTCATCGACGCCAACCAGAAGATCGCCGACACCATCGGGTAACGTCATGGAAGTGATGCTCACCCCCAAACTGTTGCCCGGCAAGGTCGTTCAGGTCACCGAAATGAGCGTGGTTATCGAACTTAAAGGGAGAATGGGGGTGCTGCACCTCCCCTTGCGGTCCGTCTTTACGGAATACCCCCTGGCTGAAAACGATCCCGTGGAAATCTACATTAGCTGTGCCCAAACTTTACCCAAGCAGGCACATCATGAGGAGAAAGCGATATGCAATTGACAACCGCACCCGGCATGAAATCAGAAGTATTTGCTCCTACGACGCCGGCTCCTGTATGGACGCCCCTGACCAAGCCCCTTAGCCAGTGCAAGGTCGGCTTCGCCACTGCCGGCGGCATCCACATCAAGACACAAACGCCCTTCCATACGGCAGGGGACTTCACCTTCCGCGAAATCCCCATCGACACCCCGTCGTCCGAACTGATGGTGACGCACGGCGGTTTCGACAACAGTGATATCAACAAGGACGTCAACGCCATGCTGCCTATCGACCGCCTGCACGAGCTGGTCAAGGAAGGCTTCATCGGCAGTCTGTCCCCGGTACTTATCGGCTTCATGGGTGGCGGCGGCAACGTCAACAAGTTCCGCAACGAGACAGGTCCCGCCATTGCCAAGATCTTCAAGGAAAACGACGTGGACATCGTGCTGCTTACCGGCGGCTGCGGAACCTGCCACAGGTCCGCCACCATCGTGCAGCGCGCAATTGAGGAAGCCGGTGTTTCAACCATCATCATTGCGGCACTGCCTCCCATTGCCAAGCAGCAGGGCGCTCCCCGTATTGCGGCCGCGCATGTGCCCATCGGTTCCAACGCCGGTGAGCCCAACAACAAGGAAATGCAGACCAACATCCTCAAGGATTCCCTGCAGTGCGTGGTTGAGATGACCAAGTTCGGTGAAACCAAGATGCTTCCTTACGAGTATCGCCACAACGTGTAGGAAAGCCAGCCTCCTTCCCGGCGGATGCCAGTCGTCCGCCGGGAGACCCCGCCGGGGCATGTCCGGCCCCGGCGGTGAAAATTGGCTTGGCAATCGGCCGTATGCAAACCGTCTTCAACACCGGGAGAACAACGCCATGGGCATGGGACCCTCCAGCAAAGAAACCACACTCCATCATTTTCGTGATCCGTTGGTTGAAACCTTCTGCGCAGACGAGGAAATCGATTTTCTTGGCGTTGTGCTGCAGGGCACGCCGGAAGTCTTTGGGAAGAAGCGGTTTGTAGCCAGACGTTCCGGGGTTCTGATGGAAACCATGCGGGTCGACGGCGTCATCGTTTCCATAGACAGCTGGGGCAACAGCCATATCGATTTCACCTCTGTGCTCGAAGCCCTGGGGGAACGGCGCATCCCGGCCGTGGGCCTCAGTTTCGTTGGCAACCAGGCGTCGTTTGTCGTCACCAACGAGTACATGGACTCCATCATCGACTACAACAAGAACTCCCTGGGCATAGAAACCACGGTGATGGCGGAGAACACGGCCGTGCCGCTGGATGCAATCAAGGCCATGGCCATTTTGAAGAACAAGATGCGCAAGCGGGGCGTGTTTGAAGGCACAGGGCTGCGCGAGGTGAAGAAACTGCGCAGGCTGATCACCCGAACCTTTGCAACGCGCGAGGTGCGCACGGGCACAGCCCCCGGCTATAGCGAAGGCGTGGTCACGGTCGGCTCGGACGTGTCGTCCATTCTGGCGCGTCATCCGGACCTGGAAGCCATAACCCTCCAGGTGGTCCAACCCGGCCATCATGATTTTTTCGTGAACTCCATTCTCGATTTCGCGCCCATTGCGGTGAAGGTCTGTGGCGAACCGGGCGAGGGCGTCACGCACGTGCTGTCCGGCGTACAGGTTTTGTTGACCGGTGCGGAAGCTGGCGGAATTCAGCCCAGCAATCTGGGCTGTGCCGTGGGCGTGCTGAGCGACAAGGTCAAGCTGGGCATGCGCGGAACGCCGTCGGAAACCGACCGTATCCTGCATGTGGACGTGACCTTCAAGGACGGTGCGGGCCGCACCAGGGAAGGCATCATGGCGGCGCATGTGGCCTGCGACGAACTGGTGCAGGCCGTGCGCAACGATCTGCGCTCCATGGAAAGCTCCCATGCCGCACAGAGCCGCACGTCCTGGGATATCGTCCGGCGCGGGCTTCCCAGGGTCGCCTTGGTGAAGTTGGTCTCCGGACTGGGCTGCATGTACGATACAGGAATTTTTCCAACCCAACCGGCGGGATACGCCGGTTGCCGTTCCATCATGGATCTGGCCAACATGCAGGTGGCCCTTACATCCAATGAGTACCGGGACGGGGTGGTGTGTTCATTGTCCTGACCTCCGGAGGTCTCCGTTCTTTTGTTCGGCTGTTCAAGGAGATGGGAACGGAGACCCCGGCGGTTATGAGGGACAGGTGAGGGCCGCCATGATTGCAGGACGCCACAATAAGGCTTGCTCTTTCAATAAATATTTTTTGTTAATTTTTATAATATCGAGAGAATAAATGTTAAAAATTTTCTTTCTTGAAATGTATGATCTTAAAAATTAAAAGATGGCATTAACGAAAGCAGATTTTTTGAAAATCTGCAGAGTGAAATATAGCAAAAGAATTAAAAAATAGACTGGAAGTATGCAATGGATCGGCAATTGAATCGTGCGTCCGCTGTATCCCATTGCACATTCATATTGGCAGGACGCATTGTACATATGATCCGCAGTTGTTGGAATGGCGAGCATGGTTTTGGGTTAACCATCACCGCCGGACCAGACGCGGATTTTTTGGGGGGAAAGAGCCTTACGATTCACGCGGTAACGCGTGCCGCCCGGTGATCATTGGATTTCAAGCCGTAAAAGGAAGAACGACACCTTTTTCCTTGTTGCAGCGGCGGCCTGAGGGGCCAGGTATACCGGGGATATGGGTAATCCCAGGCGGGCGGCAAAACAGAAGTGGAGTACTTGATGACTGATTGCATCTCTTCTCCGTCCGGTGGGTATAGGTTGGATACGCTTTGCCTTCAGCAAATGGCGTCTGTTCTTGAGTGCGTGTACGAGGCTGTATGCGCCATAGACGAGGAAGGAATCGTCCTGGTCTGGAACAAAAGCGCCGAGCAACTCTACCAACTTGAAGCCGAAAAGATCATTGGCCGTAATATTCTGGAGTTTTTCCCCGACGCCATTGTCTACAAGGTGATGCAGACCAGAAAAGCGGTGGAAAACGTCTGCCACAGCCCCCGCGAGGGCACCTACATCCTTGCCAATGCGCAGCCCCTGTACGTGAATGGAAAATTCTGCGGCGCAGTTTCCAGCGACCGGGACTACGCCAACTTCAAGAATCTTTACATGGCATTGGAGCAGGCCGAGTCGCGCCTTGTCTTTTTGCAGAACGAAATGAAGTCCATGACGGGAAATTGGGGCGGGTTCATCGGCTCCAATCCGGAACTGGTCAAAAAGGTGGTCCTGGCGCGTCAGATAGCGCCCTGCAACACCAATGTGCTCATCACGGGCGAGTCGGGCACGGGCAAGGAGGTTTTTGCCCGGAAAATTCACGAACTCAGCGCCCGCAGTGGGCTGATGGTGCCCATAAACTGCAGCGCCATCCCCTCCGAGTTGTTTGAGAGCGAGTTCTTCGGCTATACGCCCGGCGCATTTACCGGCGCAAGCCGCAAGGGCAAGGCCGGATTTTTCGAGGTAGCCCACGAGGGCACGCTCTTTCTGGACGAGATAGGCGACATGCCTTTGTGCATGCAGGCCAAGCTGTTGCGCGTGCTGCAGGACCGTGAAGTCATGCGCGTGGGGGGAAGCAAGACCATCAAGGTGGACGTGCGGATCATTTCGGCCACAAACAAGTCGCTGGAGACCATGGTCCAGGAAGGCACGTTTCGCGAGGACCTCTATTACCGGCTCAACGTGGTGGAGATAAACCTTCCGGCACTGCGCGAACGTCCCGAGGACATACCGCTTTTTCTGGATCGCTTTCTCCGTGAATTTGCCAGCAACAACGACAAGAACATCAAGGAAGTGCAGCGCGAGGTCATTGATATTCTGACCGCCTACAGCTGGCCGGGAAACATCCGCGAACTGATGAATGTGGCCGAGAACCTGGTGGTGACCAACAGGGACGGCGTGATCTGCAAGGAAAACATTCCCGGTTTCATTCTGGAAAAGCTCAATGCGGACGAACCCGGACAACCTGCCCCGGCACAGTGGCAGCAGTCGGTGCGCGGCATGGAGTGCGACAATATCAAAAAGGCTCTGCAACGTACGGGAAACAACAAGGCCAAGGCCGCCAGGCTGCTCGGAATTCCGCGGGCCACATTGTACCGCAGGCTGGAGGAGTACGGGCTGACGTCCTGCCCTTCACAGGAGAAAGAAGCATGACCCGCGTCCTGTCATATGCTCCACTTCATGCCTTGTCTCATGTTCCGGGGGCTGCGGTATGCGTGCATGGCCGTCCGCCTATGAAAATATCCCCCGAAGAAATGATCCCCGAAAAAATGATCCCCGGAAAAATGATCCCCGGAAAAATGATCCCCGGAAAAATGATCCCCGGAAAAATTATTTGGCGCTGGATTTTCCCGCGGACGCGATTTGCCGCGATTGCCCGGAGGTAATGGGATGGAACGCTTGAAAACAGAAGCCGAAAGACTGTTCGCAAATGATTTCGGATGGGAGCTTTCCGTTCAGAGCCTTTTTGACCAAGCCAGGGAATGCGTCTGCATCATAAACACGGAAGGCTTTGTAAAATACTGGAACCAGGGCGGAGAAAAGCTGTACGGCATAAAGCCGGAGGACATACGCAACAAGAGCATTTGGGACTATTTCCCCAATGCGCTCGGGCCCATGGCGCTGAAAGAGAAAACAACCCTGTGCCGCATGGAGACCCATGCGGAAAGCGGCGGGACAGTGCTCGTCAGTGCAACGCCCATCATTGTGAACAAGGTTGTGCGCGGGGCCATAACCATAGACTATGATGTTGGGGAAATGGGTCCGTCGTGCGCCAGCACCTACCGGGCGCTGAGCTGCGGAGGAGGGGAGGAATCTTCTTCCTGTGGTGGGAGGGTATGTAACGAGGTGCTCCGCTTTGGCGACATCCTTTACAAGAGCGCGGAGTTTGGTGAGCTGACCGCCCTGGCCAGAAAAATATCCACAACAGACGCCACCGTCCTCATTACCGGCGAGAGCGGTACGGGAAAGGAGCTGTTTTCCAAGGCCATACACATGGAAAGCGAGCGCAGGAACGGCCCGTACATCATCATCGACTGCAGCACCATTTCCGAAAACCTCATTGAAAGCGAGCTGTTCGGCTACGAATCGGGCGCATTCACCGGGGCCTTGAAGTCGGGCAAGCCGGGCAAGTTTGAACTTGCCAATGGCGGCACCGTGTTTCTGGACGAGATCGGCGAACTTTCTTTGGAAATGCAGGCCAAGCTGTTGCGGGTTCTGGAGAGCAAAACATTTTACAGAATCAACGGCACCCGGCCCATAAGCACGGACGTGCGGGTCATTGCGGCCACCAATCGCAGCATAGAGCAGATGGTGCAGGAAGAAACGTTCCGGCTGGACCTCTATTACCGGCTGAACGTCTTTTCCCTGTGCATTCCGCCGTTGCGGGAGCGCAAGGACGACATTCTGGTCCTTATTTACCACTACCTTGAGTATTATGCGAAAATAAACAGGAAGCGCATTCGGCACATTGCGCCGCAGGTCATCTGTGTACTCAAAAACTACGCCTGGCCGGGAAATATCCGCGAACTGCGCAACATCATCGAGCGCCTTGTGGTTCTCTCGGACGATGGGACCATCACCCTGGAGGATACTTCCTTTATGGTGGATGTCTTTTGCGAGCCGAAAGAGGAGCCCGACTCCCCGTGCGTCAATACGCTGGAGGAGGTCGCCTCCATTTCCCTGGAAGTGGAGCGGGAGACGATCCGCAAGGCCTTGGAAAGTGCGGACAACAACATGGCCCGTGCCGCGAAGATTCTGAAAATTCCGCGCACTACGCTCTATTACAAGCTCGAAAAACTGCAGATGGAGACTCCCAAGGGAAAGCGTGGCCGGCCTTCGGGCGGAAAGGGCGAGTCGTCCTGAGGTGAAGCGGGGCTGTCTACCCTGCCAGGCTCTGAACGGCCGCTGTTTTCGTCTGCTTGAGCAAAGCGTACAGGGCTTCCGCCGGAACAGGTCTGCTGAAGAAAAATCCCTGAAAGAAATCGCAGCCCAGTTTTCTGAATCGTTCCACCTGTTCGCCGGTTTCCACGCCTTCGATGATGGTTGTCATGCGCAATGTGTTGCCGAGGTCGATAATGCTGCGGATGATCTGGTCGTTGATGTTTCCCGGCTCTCCAATGGTCAGGCTGCGGTCGATTTTCAGCGTATGCAGGGGAATCGCCTTCAGGCAGCGCAGCGAGGTGTGGCCCATGCCGAAGTCGTCGATAGCCAGTCGTATTCCCAGCTTCTGCAGGCGGGTAATCGTGTCCATGAGTGTGGGCGTGGGGTCCAGAATGGAGGATTCGGAGATTTCCAGTTCCAGAAGCGACGGCGGCAGTTCCGTTTTCTGCAACACGGCCATGACATTGTGCACCAGGTTTGTGTTGTGCAGCTGATGCGGTGACAGATTGACCGCTATGCGCATGTGTTCGGAAACGGTCTTCCGCCAGACCGCGCGGTGGGCGCAGGCTTCAGAGAGCACCAGCATGCCCAGCTTGTCCATGTTTCCCGAATCTTCCGCCAGGGCCACGGTAATGGGCGGCGGTATCATCCCGTAGGTCGGGTGCTTCCAGCGAAGGAGTGCTTCCACGCCCATGATGTGGTCCCCGGTGCCATTGAATTGCGGCTGGTAAACCACATAAAGCTGTTCCCCATGTTTCAGGGCCGTAGCCAGATCTCCGGCAAGGGTTTTGGCCAGCCTTCCCTGTTCTCCTCCCAATCCCATGCATTTTTGCCCGTGGGGGCCCGGTGCACAGCCCGAGGCCGCCTTGAGCAGTGCGGCCATGTTCTGCCGTCCCTGTTCTTCCTGAATGGAGTCGTCCAGCTCGACAAAGGGCGCATAAAGAAGTGCGCCGAGCAGGATGAGCGCCAACTGGAACAGGGGGCCGATAAGGGAGCCTGTGGACAGGTACCCGCTGAAGAGTACGGGCGTTGTCCAGGGTATGGTGCCTGCGGTGTAGGGCAGGATGCCCATGGCTGTTGCGCCGTAGGCCGCAAGGGACTGCAGCAGGGGGGTGAGCAGAAAGGGGATGAGGTAGATGGGGTTGAAAATAAGGGGAAGCCCGAACAGCAGCGGTTCGTTGACATTGAAGAGTGCTGGAAACATGCCGAAAAAGCAGAGCTTGCGGTTGCCTGTGTTTTTGCTCTTCCAAAATATCGCCAGGATCAGGCTCAGGGTGCTTCCCGAGCCGCCAGCGCTGGAAAATGTGTCGTAAAACGACTTCGTGATGATGAAGACGGGCTGCAGCCCATGGGCAATGGCATCGGCATTGGCCTGTCCGGCGGGCACCAGGACATTCTGCTCTATGGCAAAGAGCATGTTGGGGCCGTGCGTGCCCAAAAACCAGAGGAGCTGGGAGAAAAACACATACAGGATATTGAAGCCGAGTTCGCCCAGGTGAGTGACGAGCGGGATGAACGAATGGGTGATGAGCGTGTGGATGTCCGGCAGTCCGGAAAAGACCAGCACGGCCTTGAAAATGCCGAACGCGGCAATGGTTGCGGTACCGGCGGGCAGTACCGTGAGGGTGCTTCGGATGATGGGGTCGTGCCCGGTATCCTTGAACGGCATCTGCAGAGTTTTTATTCGCGCCAGCCGCAGCAGCAGGCCACAGCTGGAAAAGGCGATGACAATGGAAAAAAGAAGGCCCCTGTCCAGGGAAAAGAGAGGGCGCAGCATGGTGGCATCGTGCGGGGCGATGATGAAATAGCAGGACAGGGAGACGATGCCGGCAAGGATGGGGCAGACAAAGGTGTCTCTGTGCTTTTGGTTGGCGTGTCGGGCCATGGTGCCGCTTATGGAGAAAAGAACGGCCAGGGCGGCAATTCCGAACGAGCCTGCGACAATGTCTTCCGTAACGGTCAGCCACTCGGGACCAAGCACCCGGCTCAGCAATATCCGAAACTGTGGCACCGGAAAGTTGCGGAGCATGAGCACGAACGCCCCGACCATGATGAGTGGAAGCGTGGAGGAAAGGCCACGCTGAATAATGAGGATGGCGTCCCCGAATCCGCTGTGTTTGAGCCAGGAGAAGACGTAGTCC
Organism: Desulfovibrio sp. 7SRBS1; assembly: GCF_049723905.1. Classification (NCBI taxonomy): domain Bacteria; kingdom Pseudomonadati; phylum Thermodesulfobacteriota; class Desulfovibrionia; order Desulfovibrionales; family Desulfovibrionaceae; genus Desulfovibrio; species Desulfovibrio sp. 7SRBS1. The sequence continues at coordinate 3,503,151 of NZ_JBJKFD010000001.1, forward strand.
GGGAGGCTGCGTCTATCGAGCAGGATTTTGTAAATGGCGCCATATGACAGGGGAAGCTTGGCAAGCTTCTCCATTCGGAACGGTGTTGTCATAGGTTAGTCTATCCGGCGTTGCACACGGCACGGAATGTTATGAAGCCGCATAAATAGAGAACTCCTGGCCTTGTCCGTTTGCACAGGCTTGAAAAGACAGAGCATTGAAAACAGCTTTTTTGTTTTTGAGAAAACAGGAGGGCTGGATTATTTGGGTTTTGCACTCTGTATTTGTGTTTCTCTGTAAAACAGGAAATCGCTTATCACATATTTATCGGGTAGGGAAATGCAAATTATTGCCAAAAAAGCGGAAACTATTTTGCGGCTGACTGGTGCTTGGAAAAAGATACTCATGTAAAGTTCACCTTGCACGACGACAAGCGCATTGTTGCCTGCGCTCCCATGCAGATCCGGAAAGGGGAGGGCGTTTACGCCAGCGTGAGCTGCCAGAGTGCGCTGAACAGCAGCCCCACCGCCGGGTCGTTTCCCCGTTTGATTCGAGTTGGGTTCGATTTGGTTCGGAATGGTTCTGGTTGGGTCGGTACGGAACCTATCTGGTGTTTTCCGGTGCGGCAGACAGCAAGGTCTTTTCCGACCTGCCCTGTTCACCAACCGCACCCGCCGTGCAGTGGATAGGTGATTGCGGAAAAGTGCACCGCGGTTGCGGTGAAAGAAGGTCGGACCCGGCAGGAATCGGCATTTTTGAATCAAACGTCTTGCAGTGGGGCTGGCAACGGCTATTCGCTCGTCTGGATATTGTAGGCCTTGAGCTTGCGGTACAGGGACGAGCGTTCCATGCCCACGGTTTCGGCCAGCTTGGAGATGTTGCCGCCGCATTCGGCCAGCTTTGCTTCCAGAAAGCGGGCTTCGAACAGGGCGCGGGCCGCCTTGAGGTCCGAAGGCAGAACATCGGATTTGGGGTTGTACGGCTCGAACAGACTGGCCTGATGCGCCACCGGTTCCGGACCGTAAAACTCCGGGGGCAGGTCGGCCGCCGCCACCTTTGTCCCCGCGTACATGATGAGCATGCGCTCCACAAAATTTTTCAGTTCGCGCACATTGCCCGGCCAGGGGTAGGCGCTCAGCATGGCCATGGCCTTGCGGTCGAATTCCAGGGGCTTGAATCCCTGCTCCTGCGCATAGCTGGAGACGAATTCGTCGATGAGCAGGGGAATGTCCTCGGACCGTTCCCGCAACGGTGGAACCACCAGGGGGAAGACCTTGAGCCGGTAGTAGAGGTCCTCGCGGAAGGTGCCCTGCTTGATTTCCTCGGCCAGGTCTTTGTTGGTGGCGGCAATGACGCGCACGTCCACGTCCAGAGTCTTGCGTCCGCCCACACGTTCGAAGCGCTGCTCCTGCAGAATGCGTAGGATTTTGGCCTGAGTCTTCAGGCTCATGTCCCCGATTTCGTCCAGAAACAGCGTGCCTTTGTCGGCCAGCTCGAATTTGCCTGCGCTGGCGCTTTCCGCGCCGGTAAAGGCCCCTTTTTCGTGGCCGAACAATTCGCTTTCAATGAGCTCTTCGGGAATGGCCGCGCAGTTCACCGCCACCATGGGCTTGTCCGCCCTGCGGCTGTGGCCGTGGATCATGCGGGCCACGATTTCCTTGCCCGTGCCGTTGTCGCCGGTAATCAGCACCCAGGCGTCCGTGGGGGCAACACGTTCTATCTGTCCGCGCAAAAGTTCTATGGATTTTGTTCTGCCCGTCAGCTGGCGTGTCTGGCTGGTATCTATGCGGGCCCGCAGTTCGATGTTTTCCTGGCGCAGTTTGGAGAATTCCAAAGCCTTGGCCGCGGTAATCACCACTTTTTCCAGGGAGAGGGGCTTTTCTATGAAATCGAAAGCGCCTTTTTTGATGGCCGAGACCGCGGTTTCTATGTTGCCGTGGCCGGAGATCATAACCACCGGAATGTCGGGGGATGCCTTGCGCATGGCATCCAGCACTTCCAGCCCGTCCATGCCGGGCAGCCAGATGTCGAGAAAAACCAGGTCTGGCGGGGAGGATGAAAAAATTTGCAGCCCTTCCTCTCCGTTCTGCGCGTCCTGAACCTCGTATTCCTCGTCTTCCAGGATGCCACGAAGGGAAAAACGGATTCCGTCTTCATCGTCAACTATGAGAATTTTTTCTGCCATGGCGCCGGACCGGGTTGTAAATTTGCGGGGGTGTTCTTCGTGGACGTAAAAACGTCCGCTTTCAGCTTAGAGTAAACGCAAACCCTTTGCTAAACAACTCCAGGCAAATATCCACATATTCCGGCTCGTACATCACGCCGCGGTTGCGCTTTATCTCGCCCAATGCACGTTCCACACCCAGCGCGGCCCGGTAGGGGCGGTGGGACGACATGGCCTCCACCACATCGGCCACAGAGATGATGCGCGCCTCCCGCAAAATGGAGCTGCCATCTAGCCCGTTGGGGTAGCCGCTTCCGTCCAGCCGTTCGTGGTGTTCCAGAACCATGCGGGATACAGGCCAGGGGAAGGGAATGGCCTTGACGATGTCGAAGCCCACTTCCGAGTGGGTTTTCATAATGCCCATTTCCATGTCCGTAAGCCGGGAAGGCTTGGAAAGAATTTCCGCTGGAACATAAATCTTGCCCAGGTCGTGCAGCAGGGCCCCCACGCGCAGGCCTTCGCATTCGTCCGGGGTTAAACCCGCCTTCTTGGCAATGGCGCAGGCCAGTTCGGCCACGCGCTGCTGGTGTCCGGCCGTGTAGGGGTCGCGTTTTTCCGATGTCGCCACAAGGGCGTTGACGGTTTCCTGCAACGTGGCCGTCAGTTGCTCCACGCTGAGCTGCAAAGCCCGTTCATTCTCGAACCGCTCGGTTTCATCACGGAACACGATGACCGATCCGCGCAAGATGCCTTGGTTTCCCTGAATGGGGGAAACCTTCAGGTTGATGGGGATTTTCCTTTCGTGCCCCAGCAACAAATAGTCGCCGTCTTCGGGGATACCGGGGCCGGGTTGGGCAGTGGGGCGTTCATGCGACGGGCTGTTCATTTGCTCCAGCTGAAAAACCGATGTCAGCTTTTTGCCGGTCAGGTCACCGTTCTGCGTGCCCAGATACAGGGCGGCCACTGGGTTGACGAAACGGATGAACCCTTCAGGGTCGGTGGCTATGACGCCGTCGCCAATGCTTTTCAGGGTGGTTCCCAGCCAGCGCTCGTTCTCCCGCATGCGCACTTCCATGCGGTGCTTGTACATGGCCATTTCAATGTTGATGGCCAGCTCCCTGTCCTCGAACGGCTTGATGATATAGCCGAACGGGCCGGTCAGTTTGGCCCGCTGCAGGGTTGTGTCGTCGGCGTAGGCGGTAAGATAGATGATGGGAACCAGCTGTTCCTTGCGAATTGCCCCCGCTGTTTCAATGCCGTCCATGGGGCCGTCCAGCATGATGTCCATGAGAACCAGGTCGGGTTGGTCCTTCAGCGCCGCTTTCACCGCGCTTTCACCCGTGGAGTGCACAGAGGTGATCGTATACCCCATGTTCATCAGACGGTTCCTGATGTCCAAAGCCACTATCGCTTCATCCTCTACAATCATGACCTTCATGGATTGGCTTTGATTGGAGTTGTCTGCACGGGAATTGTGTTCCCGCAACTTGTTTCGGGCGTTCATACGATTCACGACTGGTTCTCCATTGGTTCCTGGCTCCAATCATTCTTTCGAACTTTAAATTTCAAAATACCTTGGGAGATGCAAAAAGTAAAAAGGTTATTTGAACAGCTGTTCAAGCAGTCTGTTGAGCGACTCGCATTCAAAGGAAAACTGAGACTCCAACAGCCTGGAAGGACGAACAAATTGCCCTGAAAGCAGCATCTCCTCCGCCATCTGCCCCAATGCGGCGCGCAGGGCAAAACCCGGAACCGGAAACCAGGCCGGGGAACGCATGGCGCGACCCAAGCCTATCAGAAAGTCCCTGAAAGAATCCAGGGCGGGAGCGCAGAGATTATAAACGCCCGCGTGCTCCTTGTGTTCCAGCAGAAAACGGATGGCGCGCACTTCGTCGCGTCGGTAAATCCATGGGAATCCCTGGCGTCCGTGGCCGATGACACCCCCCGCATGGAAGCGGAAGGGCTTCATTATCTGTTCCAACGCGCCGCCGTCCTTGTCGATAACCACGCCGCTGCGTATCACCACCCGGCGCACCCCCGCCTCTTCCACCTCCCTGGTGGACGCTTCCCAATCCCTGCATACCGATGCCAGAAAACCCTGGCCCGGTCCGGCTGAGTTCTCGTCCACGGGAGTGGCCCCCTGCGGCCCGTACCAACCTACTGCCGATGCCTGGATAAGCACCTTGGGCTTTATCTCCGCCTTGGCAACCGCGTCGCACACGGCCTGTCCGGCATTCACCCGACTGTTCCGGATGACTTCTTTCCGCTTTGACGTCCAGCGGCCCGCCCCGATGTTCGCGCCAGCCAAATTCACAATGGCCTCGCCTTCAGCCAGCTGCCCCCATCCGTTCGCTGTCCGGCCGTCCCAAAAGACCGCCTCGGCCTCGCCCTTGAACCGGGCGCCTGTGCGTTCGGGATTGCGTGACAAGATGATTGGCTCGTGGCCCGAAGCTGTCAGCTCCTCGATAAGGGCCGAGCCGATAAAGCCGCTGCCGCCTGTTATGATGACGCGCATGTCTTCTCCTTGTAAGGTCGCTGAAAAAGGCATGATAGCTGTGTTGCCTAAGGGGAAAGAGCGAGGGGAAACCTTTTTGAAAAAAGGTTCTCCCCTCGCGCTCCCCTTCCAAAAACTTTTATAATTAAGGTCAGTTATATTTGGAGCAAGTTCTGTTTTTTTAAGCCGTCTTTCCAGGCCGTGTAAGTTTTGTTTCCGGCGAGGCGCAGCAAATTTCGTGAGCGAGACCAGTATGATCAATACGGTCCGCGAAACGAAAAAAGCTGCAACAAAGCTGGGAGCAAAAATCGCGCGGCCATAATTCCAAGGTTTTCCCCTCGTTCTTCCCCTTCCAAAAACTTTTATTATTTAAACTTTGTGCAACTCGGTCCCTTTCACTATTTGGTAAGCACTTGGCGCAAAAAGTTTTTCAGCACCGGCTGCCCCTGGTTGTACGGCTCCTTTATTTCCGGGTGGAATTGTACCCCGTGGCGCATGCCGTCTTTGCGGCGGATGGATTGGATATAGCCCGACTCGGCAACCAGCTCGTATCCCGGAGTGATTTCCGAAATAGCCCAGCCATGGACTTCGGCAGCGGTAAACGGCTGGGGCAGTCCCGCGAACAGCGGGTCGTTCACCACGGTGTGCAGTTTCGTGTATTCGTTCGGCTTCTGCATGGCGGTAATGTCGGACCAGCCCATGGAACGCACGCGCGTATATCCGGCCTGGAAAGCCAGCATCTGGTTGCCCGCGCAGATGCCCAGAATCGGCACCGGAGCCTTGCGGATAAGCTCGTATTCCCCGTTGTAGGCGAACATGGGCAGATTGTTGTAGTCTGCGTTGTTTCCGGACAAAACAATGGCAACGGGCTTGTGCTCCAGCCTGTTGAACATGTCCATGCTTACCTGCCAGTGCGGCACCTGAAGGATATGGACCGGGTGACCTAGCCCTTTTGCCTCTTCCTGTATCCTCTGGCTCAACAACGTAAACGTTGCACCATCGTGCTGGTTGCCCACCACCAGAATGTACGGAGTGTCCGGTGCGCCGGGAACGGCAGGCATGCCGGGCGAGTACAGCAGAATTTCATTCAGAGCCGGGGCATAGCCTGTCCACTCGGTTATTTCCAACCGCCAGAATCTCGCCGTAGTGGGTGTGCTGTCGAGCAGGAAACGATAGGTGTCTGCCTTGCTTACGCCAAGTCCCTGCACCTTGCTCCAGCTCTTGCCGTCGTCGCTTGCCAGCCAGTGGAAATTTCTGGGCCAGCCGTCATTGTCCCCAAAGTCCGCCAGCATCCACACCCGGCTGATTGCAACGGATTTGCCCATGTCCAGCTCCACCCACGGCACAGGATCGCCCGGAGGCGCGGACCGCCACTGCGTTGCCAGCCCCTGGTCCGAATAGTCCACAAGGTTGCCTGCGTCCGAACCGCTGGAAACCTTCACGCTCACAGGCACCGCCCGGGTAAGGGGCACGAACGCGTCGTCACTGCGCGTGTCCACGAAAAACCGGCTCACAGCCCAAGGGCCGATATTGCCCCTCTTGTCCACAGCCCGTACGCGCCACCACCAGCGGCTCTTATCGGCCAGCGGTTTTGCAGAAGGAACAAGCAAGGCCGAAACCTTGGAGCCCGCAACTTCCAGCACCGTGTATTGGCGCAAAGCCTTGGTGGAAAATGTGTCCGCTACGTCCAGTTGCACCTGGTACTTTCTGGCTCCGTCGCCACCCTCGGCATTGAGGAACGACAAGGTCGGCGTGGTGCGCGTCACTACCACGTCCAGGCACGGATTCGTGGTCATCTTTACCGAAGTCAACGGACATCCTGCCCAAACCGGAATTGCCCAAGCCACCATCAGAATAACCGTTAGAATCCGCATGTTGCCTCCTGGGGGTAGGGAAGGGACAGGCGAGGGAAAACCTTTGAAGTGCCATATAAAAAATGGACATTCTCTGAGAGGTTAGTCCGCTACGTTACTTTTAGCCTGGTGGATGTTTTCATATTCCACCGGGCTTTTATAACCGATTCCGGCATGCCGCCGTTTCCTGTTATAAAATCCTTCCAGGAACATGAAGATATCCAGTTTGGCTTCGGAGCGGGTCTGGTACCTGCTCCAATTTACCCATTCCCTTTTCAGCTTGCTGAAAAACGTTTCTGCAACGGCATTGTCCCAGCAGTTTCCCCTGCGGCTCATGCTACAAACCATTCCATTTTGACTCAGGGCTTTTCTATACAGTTCGCTGGTGTATTGACAGCCTTGGTCGCTGTGATGGAGCAATCCCGCTTTGGGGGATCTGGATTTAACGGCCATTGTCAGAGCCTTGCAGGCGAGATGTGAGTCCACGCGTTCCGACATTGCCCAACCCACCACGCGTCTGGAGAACATGTCCAGAGTAACAGCAAGATACAGCCAGCCTTCTCGTGTCGGAATATACGTAATGTCCGACGCCCATTTCTGATTCGGTGCCGAGGCTAAAAACTGTCGTGAAAGATGGTTTTCAGCCACAGGCGGATTCGGTCCAGTTTGACAGGGATAACGATGTTTTCGCTTCAACTTGGACTGCAGTCCAGCAGCCGCCAGCACCCGCCGCACTGTCTCCGGGCAACACCAAAACCCAACCTGCTCCACGACGTCCATATGCACCTTGCGATAGCCGTAAATTCCCCTACTGGCGTGATACGACTTCTGTGCTGCGGCAAGGACCAGCTGCCGCTTCAACGCCAGTCTACCGGGCTTTCGCCTTGCCCACGCATAATAGCCGCTTCTGCTGACGGACAGAACTTTGCAAAGAACCTTCGTCGGGTAATGTCCCCTTTGCTTTGCGATCCACGCGTACTTTACAGGGACTCTTTTGCAAAGTACGCCGCTGCCTTTTTTAGAATTTCATTCTCCATGCGCAGGCGGGCATTCTCGTCCCTCAGCTTGGCATAATCGCTGGCAGCTGACGTGCTTTCCTCTCTGGGAGAAAGTTCGCCACTTGCACGATACTTTCTAACCCAATCACGAACTGACCAGCCGCTACAGCCAAGCTGCTGTGCAACCTCAGAAAAGGAATACCCTTGTTCGACAACAAGCTTTGCCGCTGACAACTTGAAATCTTTTGAATATCTCATACGTGCCACTATGCTCTCCTGTTGGAGCGAACAGTAACCTCTCGGTTCGTGTCCGTCATCTATAGGGCACTTCACTTTTTGAAAAAAGGTTCTTCCCTCGCGCTCCCTTTCCCAAAACTTTTATGCTTGGTTGGTGGAAACGAAAATTACCCCTATGGTGCCATAGCTTGTGGACGTTGTTGAGTCTTATTTCTTCGGCTGTTGAAAAAGACAGGTCTTTTTCAACAGCCTGCCTCGTTTTGCTGGAAAACCATGATATTTTTTTATTCTCCTTCTAACAGAGATGCCCGGTACGAGCTTTCGCTCGTACCGGGCATCTCTGTTAGAAACCGCAGGTCCAGGAGGCCGTTGCCTCCTGGCGGGGCGTGGGGCAGCGCCCTACTTTCCTTCCCTTATTTACCGCAGCATTTTTTATACTTCTTACCGGACCCGCAGGGGCAGGGATCGTTGCGGCCAACTTTGGGCTGGTCGCGTTTGACGGTTTGCTGTTTGACAGCTTCCGCGTCGCCGCCTGCGTATTGGAGGTCCTTGTTTTCTTCGTGCTTGAATTCTTCTTCCTGCACTTCGGCCTTGATGCGCAGTCGGCTGAGGGCGAAGAGGGCGTTTTCCTTGAGGCGGTAGATCATATCCTGGAAAAGCTCGAAGCCTTCGCGCTTGTATTCCTGCTTGGGGTCTTTCTGGCCGTAGCCGCGCAGGCCGATGCCGTCGCGCAGGTAGTCCATGTTGTTGAGGTGCTCTTTCCAGTTCTTGTCCAGGGAGTCGAGCAGGAAGTAGCGGAGAATTTCCAGAAAGTGGTCGGGCGCCTGGTCGCGCAGGTCGTTCAGGGTGTTTTCCACCCATTTCCCGGCGGTTTCGCGGTCGGGCAGTTTGTCGGCAAATTCCTCAAAGCGGCGGAAGTCGAACACCTGTTCCAGCCGTGCGCGTGCTGCCTGCGCGGCTTCGCCGTCCGGATCTTCCTTTGCGGCGGCCAGCATGCCGTAGATGTCGTCCAGCAGGTCGTCGGTAAATTCCAGGACCATGGGCAACAGGTCTTCTCCGGTCATGATTTCGCGGCGCAGGGTGTAGATGACCTCGCGCTGCTGGTTCATAACGTCGTCGAATTCCAGCAGGCTTTTGCGGATTTCAAAGTTGTGGCCTTCCACGCGGCGCTGTGCGTTTTCAATGGCCTTGGTAATCATTTTGTTTTCAATGGGCTCGCCGTCCTTCATGCCCAGGCGTTCCATGAGCGAGGAGATGCGGTCCGAGCCGAACAGGCGCATGAGATCGTCGTCCAGGGCCAGATAGAAGCGTGAGGAACCCGCGTCGCCCTGACGGCCGGAACGACCGCGCAACTGGTTGTCGATGCGTCGTGATTCGTGGCGTTCCGTGCCCAGGATGTGCAGGCCGCCAACGTCGGTGACGCCTTCGCCCAGCTTGATGTCCGTACCACGGCCGGCCATGTTGGTGGCAATGGTGACGTGCCCTTTCTGACCGGCTTCGGCAACGATCTCGGCTTCTTTTTCGTGTTGTTTGGCGTTGAGCACATTATGGGGAACGTGCATTTTTTTGAGCATGCGCGAGATGAGTTCGGACTTTTCAATGGACACGGTGCCAACCAGAACGGGCTGGCCGTTTTTGTGCAGCTCGGCAATGTCTTCGACAATGGCCTGGTATTTTTCCTGCTGCGTCCGGTAGATGAGGTCGGGAAAATCCTTGCGCACCATGGGCTTGTTGGTGGGGATGACCACCACGTCCAGGTTGTAGATTTCCTTGAATTCAACGGCTTCCGTATCCGCGGTACCGGTCATGCCCGCAAGTTTGTCGTACATGCGGAAGTAGTTCTGGAAGGTGATGGAGGCCAGAGTCTGGTTTTCGGCATTGATCTTGACGTTTTCCTTGGCTTCCAGGGCCTGGTGCAGGCCATCGGAGTAGCGGCGTCCGGGCATGAGGCGGCCGGTGAATTCATCGACAATGACGACCTCGTTGTCCTTGACGATGTAGTCCACGTCGCGCGTGAACAGGGCGTGGGCCTTGAGCGCCTGCAGCACGTGGTGCTGGAGGTTGACGTTGGCCGCATCGTAGAGGTTCTCGATTTCGAGAATTTCCTCGCACTTGGCCACGCCTTCTTCGGTAAGGGAAACGGCGCGGGCCTTTTCGTCCACGGCATAGTCTTCTTCGTTCACCAGTTTGGGAACAATGGCGTCCAGCCGCTTGTAATGGCCAGTGGACTGTTCTGCCTGGCCGGAAATGATGAGCGGGGTACGGGCTTCGTCCACAAGGATGGAGTCGACTTCGTCCACGATGGCATAGTGCAGCGGTCCCTGGACCACGTGCTCCACGGAAAAGGACATGTTGTCGCGCAGGTAGTCGAAACCAAATTCGTTGTTGGTGCCGTAGGTGATGTCCGAGCCGTAGGCGGCGCGGCGCTGGTCCGAGTCGAGACCGTTGAGGATGACGCCCACGGACAGGCCCAGAAAGTTGTAGAGCGTACTCATCCATTCGGCGTCGCGGTTTGCCAGGTAGTCGTTGACCGTGACCACGTGCACGCCTTTGCCATCCAGGGCGTTGAGCACAACAGGCAGGGTGGCGACCAGGGTTTTACCTTCACCGGTCTTCATTTCCGCTATCTTGCCCTGGTGCAGGACCATGCCGCCTATGAGCTGGGTATCAAAGTGGCGCATGTTCATGCGCCGCACTCCGGCTTCCCGGACCAGTGCGAAAACTTCGGGCAGCATGTCGTCCAGGCTACGTCCGTTGGCTACTTCCTGCTTCCATTCCGCGATTTTGGCGGGGAAGGCAGCGTCGTTGAGTTCCTGCATGGCAGGTTCGAACGAATTGACGCGGTCCACCATGGGCCTGAGTTTTTTAATCAGCCGGTCGTTGGCCGAGCCGAATATTGTGCGGGCAATAGTGTTGATCATGGTATGGTTTTCTCCGTAAGGACGTTTATTTCACGATCAGAGCGTCCAGCCAGTGTCGGACCTGGACGCTTTGGGGAGCGGAATTTTCGAGCTGCATAACGCATCCGCTGCAGCCGGTAATCAGTCCGGTATCGGGCTTGGGAGCAAGGTGCTTCCAAAGGGCGGCATTGACCTCGCTGCACAGGCTGCCGTCTGTAAGTTGCATTATTCCGCCCAAACCGCAGCAATGATCTCGCGAAACGGTCTGCAAGCGCTCGCCTGCCATGTTCCGGACCAGTGTCTCGTCCGGGTCGGGCTGCGGCGCGTGGCAGGGACGGTGGTAGGCAATGGATTGCGGTTCTCCGTCCAGCGGGGAAAACGAAGCGTCTTCCAGCAGGCTTGCCAGGGGCACAAGAGATTCACGCCACTCGTCCTGCTCGCCGTCCATCCAGGCCAGCCTGTCGTCTGCCAGGCGCATAAGCCCGGTGTAACAGGTGGCACAGAACGTAACCATCTTGGGCTTGCCCAGCGCGCGCCAGGCCAGCACGTTGTCGGTCCGTACCTTGTCCAGTTCTTTTGTTGTTCCGGCATGGCGCAGTGTCCAGCCGCAACAGGAAAAATCGTTATCGGGCAGCAGTTCAACGCCCAGCCCCCGCAGGATTGCAGTTGCCTTGTCTTTCCAGACCGGGCGCAGATGGTTTGCCGTACAACCTGCAAAGAGTACGGCCTTTGTAAACGGGGCGCAAGCTGAACCGGAATGCATGGCAAACCAAGGTTTTGGGGCGTCTTTGACGCGCTTCAGGCGCATGTGTTCGGGCAGGGCGAAGGCGGCGGTGGAAGCCAGCGGCCAGAGGTACTCGGCCTTGCCGATAAAGTGCTTCCAGGCCAGCTCGGCAAAACGGGGGTGGGCCGCCTTCATTTGGGCCGTGGCCTTCCATCCGGACAGGTCGTAGGGACAGACTTCTTCGCACCGGCCGCAGGCCAGGCACAACCCGGCCAGACGCTGGGCTGGTATTTCGCTGATGTCCAGCTTGTGGTTTTCCAGCAGCTGGGACAGCAGCTGCTTGGCGCGGGGCGAGAGCTCCTCGCGGCCGGTCGCGGATATAAGCGGGCATACTGCCAGGCAGCGGCCGCATTGGATGCATTCGGTATTACTCATAAAATTGTTGTGTCTCCAAATGGTCGCGCGATTTTTGCGTCCTGCTTCGTTCCAGTAAATTTCGCTTCGCGGGCCGTATTAATTATACTGTCCTCGCTCGCGAAATTTTCTGTGCCTCGCAGGACACAAAACTTACGCGACCTGAAGCAGGCGTAGGTGTAAAAGAATTTTTCGCTGGGGGCCATGATGGCCCCCAGACCCCCGCGTTTCGTTTTTTGAGCCCATGTACGACGCCGCGGCGTCGTACATGGGCTCAAAAAACGGAAAATTACGGAAGTTCATAAGTTGCTAGCCTTTCCCAATAATAAAAGTTTTTGGAAGGGGAGCGCGAGGGGAGAACCTTTTTTCAAAAAGGTTTCCCCTCGCATCTCTTCCTCTTCCCCCGCCCTAATACGCCTTGTCCGGGTTCATTATGTTGTGCGGGTCGAGGGCGTGCTTGATGGCGGCCATGGCGTTGAGTTCGTTGGGGCCGAATTGTTTGTGTATGTAGGGTCTTTTGACCATGCCGATTCCATGCTCGCCGGAGAGTGTTCCGTTGAGCCGGATCACGGCGTCGTAAATTTGTTCCTTGGCAGTCTTGGCTTTTTGGGCAACGCCGGGCTGTTCGGCATCGTACATGATGTCCACATGGATGTTTCCGTCGCCCAGGTGCCCGAAACAGACCACGTTGAGCCCATTTTGTTCGCCGATGTCGTGAAAGGCGCGCACGGCGTTGGCGACCTGGCTGCGCGGCACGGCTATGTCGTCGTTGCTCTTGTTGGGTGCCACGGAGTAGAGCGCGGGGCTGATGAGGCGGCGGACTTCCCAGAGTTCTTCCTCGGTTTCCGGGGTGTCGCCGATTTCGAGAAAGAGGGGATCGCATGTGCTGAGTGCGGCGTGCAGCCGTTCCAGGTCTGCGGCAAGGGCCGCGCGCGAGCCGTCCAGACGAAAGAGCAGCGCCCCGCCGGGATTGCCGGTCCAGGGCACGGAGGGCGCGACATCGGCCAGGGCATCCAGGACCTTGTTGTCCATGAATTCCATGGCAGTGGGCAGGAAACCGGCGTGAAAGACTGTTGAGGCTGCTTGCAGACAGTTCCCCAGAGTCTTGAACCCGACCAGGATGGAAGCGGTGGCCTCGGGCTTGGGCAGAAGCTTGAGGATGAGCTTGGTAATGATGCCGAGGGTGCCCTCGCTGCCCACAAGAAGGCGGGTGAGGTCGAGCCCGGCCACGTTTTTGTGCACGGGTTTGCCGGTGCGGATGGTTTTTCCGCCGGGCAGGACGGCATTGAGCCCCAGGATGTAGTCGCGGGTTACGCCGTATTTTACGGCGCGCAAACCGCCTGCACAGGTGGAGGCATTGCCGCCGATGGTGGAGATGTTCACGCTGGCCGGGTCGGGCGGATAAAAGAGATTTTGCGCTTCCAGTATTTTCTGGAGTTCGCCTGTCACCACGCCGGGTTCCACGGTGGCGGTGAAGTCGTCGGCGCTTATTTCGATGATGCGGTTCATGCGCAGGGTGGAGACGACGATGCCGCCTTTTTGGGGCACCACACCGCCTGCCACGCCCGTGGCTCTGGCCCTGGGATAGACGGGAATGCGTTCCCTGTGGGCCCAGGAAAGCAGAATTTCCACTTCCTGTTCGGTTTCGGGCCGGACAACGGCATCGGGCAAGGCCAGGATGCGGCTGCTGTCTGTGCTGTGCGTGGCGCACGCTTCTGGTTCCAAGCGTAGCGCGTCTTTGGAAAAGGAGTCTTGCAGAAAGCGGATATGTTTTTTTGAGAGCATGAAAGTTCTTTTTTTTGGGGGATCTCGGCGGAAGTTCCTGTGGGTGACACCAACCACGAAGCAAAGGCTAATCACTGTGCCGGTGGGTGGCAAGACAGAAGGTGGCATTTTCCAGCAGCGAGGGCGCGGAGGCAAGAAAAAAAAAGGCGACAAACGGTTTTTTTAGGTGCGGGGCGAGGGAGGGCGGCTGCCGGGAGCGTTGCAAAAAGAAACCGGCAGGAATGTTCTCCCTGCCGGTTTGATTTTTCGCTCTGCCGGACGAACGGGGCTTTGCAGCCTCTTGCCCGGATTTTACAGTTTGCAGGCCGTGCGCAGGTCGGCGACGGCATCGGTCTTTTCCCAGTTGAACTCGGGAAGTTCGCGTCCGAAGTGACCGTAGTTGGTGGACTTGCGGTAGATGGGACGCAGCAGGTCCAGACGGCGGATGATGTGGTAGGGGCGCAGGTCGAAGACTTCCTTGACCGCCTTGGTCAGGGTCTGGTCGTCGCACTGGCCGGTGCCGCGCGAGGAGGCAAGAACCGAGACCGGATCGGCCACGCCGATGCAATAGGCCACCTGGACTTCGCAGACGTCGGCAAGACCGGCGGCCACGATGTTCTTGGCAATGTAGCGGGCCATGTACGCGCCGGAGCGGTCCACCTTGGACGGGTCTTTGCCCGAGAAGGCACCGCCGCCGTGTGCGCCGGCTCCACCATAGGTGTCCTGGATGATCTTGCGTCCGGTCAGGCCGCAATCGCCCATGGGACCGCCGATGACAAAGCGCCCGGTGGTGTTGACGAAGAAGCTGGTGTTCTTGTCCAGCAGTTCTTCGGGCAGTGTATGGCGCACGACTTCCCTGAGGAGGGCCTCGCGCAGGTCTGCGTTGCTGACGGATTCTGTATGCTGTGCCGAAACAACCACGTTGTCGATACGGCTGACCTTGCCGTCCACGTATTCCACGGCCACCTGGGTCTTTCCGTCGGGACGCAGGAAGTCGAGAATGCCTTCCTTGCGCACGTCGGTCAGGCGGCGGGAGAGCTTGTGCGCCCAATAGATGGGAGCAGGCATGAGCGTGGGGGTTTCCTTGCTGGCAAAGCCGAACATCATGCCCTGGTCGCCCGCACCCTGTTCTTCGGGTTTTTGACGGTCCACACCCTGGGCGATATCACCCGACTGTTTGTCGATGGTGGAGATGACGGCGCAAGTGTTGTAGTCGAAGCCCATATCGGAAGAGTTGTACCCGATGTCCTTGATTGTGGTCCGGACAATATCGGGAAGATCGGCATAGGCGGTGGTGGAGATTTCGCCCGCGATCAACGCCATACCGGTGGTGACCAGGGTCTCGCAGGCCACGCGCGCATTGGGATCCTGACCGATGATGCTGTCGAGCACCGCATCGGAAATGGAGTCGGCGACCTTATCGGGATGGCCTTCGGTGACGGATTCGGACGTAAACAGGTACCGCCCTTTGCTGTCGATCATATATCAACCTCCTTTGATGTGTTGATTTGCTTACTGAGTTCTTCCCTTACTTTGTTTTGTACAAAAAGGCTAGTGTCTAATTCAATGGATATTGATACATTCATACTTTGATTTTTTCGAAAGCCGAAGGCGCGGACTCGTGGAGCTTCGCCGATCGGCAGTTGAGGCTGCCACACCATACCTCTGGCGGCGAAAAAAACAAACGGCTGCGGGATAAAAATATCACGCAGCCGTATGGCGGGAAAAATCCCGGAGGTAAGGCAGGGCTATTTGGGGGTGTTGGTCTCGTCCACCAGCACGACCCTGGGGGTGTGCCCTGCAATCTCGTTTTCGGAAAGCAGGCCGTAGCAGGCGATGATGACCTTTTGGCCCACGCCGCCCTTGAGTGCGGCGGCACCGTTCAGGCAGATCTGCCCGGGATTGCCGACAATGGCATAGGTGGTGAGGCGTTCGCCGTTGTGGATATTGTACACGTCCACCTGTTCAAAGGGAGCGATGCCCGCGGCTTTCAGCAACACGGGGTCTATGGAGATGCTTCCTTCGTAGTTTACGTCGCACTCGGTGATGGTGGCACGGTGGATTTTACCGAGCAGGAAATTGCGAAGAGCCATTTTACGCGACCTCTATCTCTATGTTGTCGATCAGCCGGGCCTTGCCGCAATACACGGCCACGGCGGCCACGGCCTTTTGTCTGATGGTGTCCTGCGGAACCATGGATTCCGGGTCCACTATTTCGATGTAATCGATGCGGCCCAGCGGAATGTTTTCCGCATAGTAGGCGGCCAGATCGGCTTTCAGGGCCTTGGTGTCGCGCTGCCCGGCCACGGCGGCCTGCTGCAGACGGACAAGGCCTTTGCGCAGGTGCGGGGCACGCGCGCGCTCTTCCGGAGTCAGGTAGATATTGCGCGAGCTCAGAGCCAGGCCGTCGTCCTCGCGCACAATGGGATGGCCGAAAATTTCAATGGGCATGTTCAGGTCGCGGACCATGCGCCGGATAACGGCGAGCTGCTGGTAGTCCTTTTGCCCGAACACGGCTAGGCAGGGCATGGCCAGCATGAAGAGCTTGGAGACCACGGTGGTGACGCCGCGGAAATGCGTGGGCCGGGTGGTGGCGCACAACCCCTGCGAAGGTCCGTCCACGGTAACCCATGTGGAAGCGTCGGGCGTGTACATGGCAGCTGGATCGGGCGCGAAGAGCAGGTCGGCTCCGGCTTCGGTTGCCACGCGGCAGTCGTTTTCAAAGTCGCGGGGGTAGGCGTCCAGGTCTTCGTTGGGGGCAAACTGCGTGGGGTTGAGAAACACGCTGACCATGACCTTGTCGGCATTCTTCCGCGCATGGCTTATCAGGCTGCGGTGTCCGTCATGCAGAAAGCCCATGGTGGGAACGAGGGCAGTGCGCAGACCCTGCGCGCGCCATTGCCAGCATTGCTTTTGAAAGGCGTCCGGTGTTTTGATGATGTCCATGGTGGTTGGCGGTTGCGTCCTTTTGAGGACGACTTCGTGTAATGATGAAAAAAACGGCCGGAAGAAGG
The DNA here is from genome assembly GCF_049723905.1 of Desulfovibrio sp. 7SRBS1. Lineage (NCBI taxonomy): Bacteria > Pseudomonadati > Thermodesulfobacteriota > Desulfovibrionia > Desulfovibrionales > Desulfovibrionaceae > Desulfovibrio > Desulfovibrio sp. 7SRBS1. Next base: position 3,519,692 of record NZ_JBJKFD010000001.1, read on the forward strand.
TGTGTTGTAAACAAAAGATGTATGATTCCGACTGCGCGTTACCGCCGTACAAAATTTAGCCGGAAAGGTCCATTATCAAAGACCGATATTCGTTATTTAATGCCTGTTCAAAAGAAAATTCCAATTTTTTCAACGTCTCCGGGTCCTTAACAAAGTCCTCGTCCTTGTGGTCCAGGGTTTCCTTGACGCTCTTCTGCCACTTGGGGATAAGCCCGCGTGTTTCGTCGGCGAGAAGGATTCCGGCATGTTCCCGGTCTGTGGCAAAGGCCGAGGAAAATGTCGTGGGATCGAATTCCAGGCTGTCTTTTTCCGCGCTCTCCAGGCCGATTTCCGAGAGGGATTCCTGTTTGCTCTCGTAAGGGGCCTTGAACAGGTCGGGCAGTCCGTCGGTCAGGATGTCCGTATTGGCCCGCAGCAGGGAAGCCAGGTCGTTGTAGGCCGAAACAATGTCTGTAAGTGCTTCCCGCAACACGGACTGTGGCTCGCGCACGCTGAGCGTTTGGGCGGGGCGGCCAAAGGTTTCTTGCACGTCTATGCTCAGGCGGCCCTGGTCCAGGGTAAAGGCTCCGGCAGCCTCCATGTCCGTGCCGTCGGCTGTAAGATGGGCGTTCGCCCCCGGCCATGCCGTGCCTTCCAGCCCGAGGGTGGAGAGCAGGGGGGTGGCCAGCTGTTCGGCGGTATAGCCGGTGTTGTTCTCGCGCAGGCTGAGCTGCCAGTTCAGCTTGGGATCGACAGCCGTTACCTCGGCGCGGTAGCGCTCCACGGTCTTCACCGTGGGCATGGACGGATCGTAATAGGCCACGTCCACGGTTTCGTTCTGCATGTTGAAGCGGCTTTGGGCACCGTTCAGGTCGTTCGCCAGCCCGTCCAGTATGTTTTTCCAGGTGTCTCCCTCGGAAACGACCACATCAAACGTGCCGGACCCTCCGCCTATTTCGTAGGCCACGCTGTATGTTCCCGGATTGATGGTTGTTTCGCCGTTGGGGTCGAAGCTTCGGCTGTTGAAGGCCGAAGGCCGGTAGGGGCTGGCATTGGTCAGGTTGTAGCTCTTGACCGTGGGGCCGGATGTGGGGGCGGACGTGGCATCGAGGTCGGCCATGCGCAGAAAATGGCCGCGGGTGTCGGCCAGCTCCAGGTCGTCTTGGTTGGCGCGGCGGTTCACGGACAGCCCCAAAATGGTGCCTGTGGCATTGACCCCGTCCACCTTGGTTTCCGCTCCGGTCTGGGTGAAGACCTTGGCCTGCACATCCAGGGAACTGTTGTTGACCTGCTCGGCAAAGGCTTCCAGCACGTCCCGGTTGGTGTCGCCGTCCTCCACCGTAAAGCTTATATTCTCGGAGGTTTCGCCCAATGTGAGGACCGTGGTGTATATTCCGGCCTCGAGCTCTGTGGCCTCCTGGTCCTCGAATCCGCGCGAGAAGAAACGGTCGGCCGGACGGGCCTTGTCGCCGTAGTGCAGCCGGGCCGTGAAGCTGTCGCTGGTGGTGTCTTCTGTGTGCGTCAGCCGGGCGGTAAGGGTGTTGGAGTCGGTGGAAGGCCAGGCAAAGCGGTCCAGCGCGGACTGAAAATCGGTGAGCCTGCGGCGCAACGTCTTGGTGAGCAGGCCGGAAAACATGCCCAGCCGGGATTTTTTGAAAGTGGGGGAATAGTCGGAAAGCGGGCGTGACGGATTAGCGGTCCTGCTTGAGGCCGCTGTCAGAATTGAAGTTCGAAGAATCGTCTCGCCAATCTTGGGCATGGTCCAGCTCTATTTTTTCCGCAGACAGAGGTGTGGCGGGGCTTTGCGCCGTTTCCGGGTATTCCACCCGTTCCAGGCACAGCCCCTCTGCCGGGGCGGTCCGCGGAGCCTTGGTCCTATCACCCCCTATCAGTAGGGATCGGACATCGGCCACGGAAACTTTACCCTGACCCACGGCCACAATGCAGCCCATGAGGTTGCGGACCATCTGTTTGAGGAATCCGTCGGCCCGCACATGCCAGACCACTTCGCGTGGATCGCGACAGGAACAGGCGGGTTGGCGGGCAAAGGAATGGATGGTGCGCACCGTGCTGCTGACCGGGGTTCCCGTGTTCTGAAAGGCGGCAAAGTCGTGCTCGCCGACAAGTATGGCGGCTGCTTCGTCCATGGCTTGCAGGGCCTGGGCATCGAACGGACCGCACATCCAGACAAAGGGGCGGCGTTCGGGCAGGACAATGCGTCGGTCCAGCCACAGGGTGTATGAATAGGTCTTGGCAATGACGGAAAATCGGGCGTGAAAATCGTCGGGAACGGGCCGGACGTCGAGCACGGAAATGGTATCGGGCAGCATGGAATTGAGCGCCCCGATCCAGTCTATGGAAAGGCGGTTGGTGGGGATGTCGGCATGGGCCACCTGGCCGCGGGCATGGACGCCCGAATCCGTCCTGCCGGAGCCCTGTACACGGATGAAGCTCCCGCAGATTTTGCCGAGCACGCCTTCCAGCAGGTCCTGCACAGTGTTGCCGTCGGGCTGGCTCTGCCAGCCGTACAGATGGGTGCCCACATAGGCCAGGGTCATCCTGATGCGCGTCGTGCTCATGCCGTGGCTGTACCGTGTTTGCCTTGGGAACGGGCTTCCTGCCAGCTCTTGCCCGTTATTGTTTATCGGCCACGCCAGCCATGAGCAGGCCGATGCGGTCCACGCGTTTTTCGTCCGAGGTGGGAACCACGTCCATGAACCGTCCCCGGTACATGACAGCCACCCGGTCGGCCAGTTGCAAGGCTTCGGACAGGTCGCCCGTTACCAGCAGAATGCCTGCGGTTTCGCGCGCGGCCAGCAGCTGACGCCAGACTTCCTCGGTGGCGCTGATATCCAGCCCCTGGGTTGGCTGTTCGGCCACGATAATACGTGGACAGCGGAAAAACTCGCGGGCAATGACCAGCTTTTGCAGGTTGCCGCCGGAAAGCTTGCCCGCCGGTACCTTGGCATCGCCGGGGCGGACGTTGAAATTCTTGATCAGGTCGCCGGTGACCTTGCGGGCCCGCTTGTTCTGCATCAGCCCCGCCCGGCTGAAGCCCTGGCGGGTGGTCAGCAGCACGTTGTCCACCATGTCCAGCTCCGGGCAGGTGGCCAGCCCAAGCCTGTCCTCGGGGATGTAGCTCAGGGTGTCCTTCCAGCTGACGTCGGCGTAAAAGTCCTTCCAGGATTTCCCCAGCAGGTTGATGGACCCGTAGCGCGGCGGCTCGTGTCCCGTGACCGCGCGCACCAGTTCCTTCTGGCCGTTTCCGGCCACACCCACGATGGCGACAACCTCGCCCTGGCGCAGGTTCAGGTTGATATCGTGCAATCCTTCGCTGGTGACGTCCTTGATCTCCATGACCACGTCGCCGATGGGGGCGGGACGGCGGTTCACTTCCAGAACAACCTCGCGGCCCACCATGCGGTTTGCCAGCTCGGACTTGTCGGCCACGTCCGTGGGCTTGAGCGTGTCCACAATATGCCCCTGGCGGAGCACGGCGATATCGTCGGTAATGCCCAGCACTTCTTCCAGCTTGTGGCTGATGAAGACGATGGCCTTGCCCATTTCGGCCATGGTTTTGAGCGCTTCGAAAAAGACCACGATTTCCGGGGGCGTGAGCACGGCCGTGGGTTCGTCAAAGATGAGCACCTCGGAGTTGCGGTGCAGCAGCTTGAGAATTTCCACCCGCTGGCGCTGGCCCATGGAGAGGTCCGAGATGATGGCGGAGGGATCGATTTCCAGGCCGTATCGGGCAGCCAGGGCGGCCACATGGCTTTCCTGCTGGTCCGGGCGCACCCAGAACCCTTCCTCCTGGCCCAGGAGCACGTTCTGGGCAACGGTCATGGTGTTTACCAGCATGAAGTGCTGGTAGACCATGCCGATGCCAGCGGCGATGGCGTCCTTGCTGGAGGTGAAACGACGTGCGTAGCCGTTGATGTAGATGGTTCCGGCATCGGGCTGGTAGCGTCCGGCCAGGATGCTCATGAGCGTGGACTTGCCCGCGCCGTTTTCGCCCAGCAGGGCCAGGATGCGTCCGGCGTGGATATCCAGATTGATGTCGTTGTTGGCCTTGACCGGGCCGAAAAATTTGGAAATGCCCTCCAGCCGCACGCGGGGCACGTCGGCCAGGGCCTTGGAAAATCCCGTGGCCTGGGGCGCGTCCACCTTGTCCGCGCCCAGAGGATGGTCATATATATGCGAGTCCGCGTGTTGCCTGCGCGTCTGCTTGGCCTTGGTTTCGGCGTCGGAAATCTTGCGTCTGAGTCTGCCGAACATGGTTAGGCCTCCGGTTCCACGTTAACGCCCAATGCTCCGGGAGCGGCGTTCAATTTGCCGCGCACCGAGGAAAGCAGCAGGACGATGATGGTCAGCGCATAGGGCAGCATGAGCAGCAGGGAGGAGGGCAGGTTGGTGCCCGAGGCCTGCAGGCGCAGCTGAAAGGCCATGACGCTGCCGAACAGATAGGCGCCCAGCACGGCACGTCCGGGCCGCCAAAAAGCGAAAATGACCAGGGCGACGGCTATCCAGCCGCGTCCGCCCGTAAGGTTGTTGGTCCACAGGTGGGTGTAGGCCAGGGAAAGATAGGCTCCGCCCAAACCGACCAGAAAGCCGCCGATGGTGATACCCGCCCAGCGCAGTCGGTTGACGTTGAGGCCCACGGCCTTGGCTGCGGAGGGGTTTTCTCCGGCTGCGTCGAGCGCAAGACCAAAGCGCGTCCGCTTGAGCATGACCCATATGACCACGGGGACAAAGTAGGAGACGTAGATGAGGGCGTCGTGCCGGAAGAGGATGGGACCGATGGCCGGGATATCGCTCAGCAGCGGTACGTCAAAGGGAGTGAAGCCGGGGGCGCTCATGCCTACGAACGGCGTGCCCAGAAAGTTCGCCAATCCCGCGCCCAGAATGGTCAGGGCCAGTCCGGAAACAACCTGGTTGCCCTGAAACCACAAACAGACCACGCCGTGCAGACAGCTGAACAGGGCGGCGGCCAGTCCTCCCACCAGAAAGGCCAGCCACGGGCATCCCGTGGTGAGGGAGGTGAGAAAGGCGCACATGGCTCCCATGAGCATCATGCCTTCCACGCCCAGGTTGAGCACACCCGAACGTTCGGTGATGATTTCACCAACCGTGGCGTACAGGATGGGAGTGCCGGATTGCACAGCCGCCGTAAAAAGGGGGACGAGCATCTCGATCTGCATCTTCATTCCCGGAGCCTCAGCCGTCTGCCGCTTGTGCGGGCCGCCGTGCTCCTTATGATCTTCCCCGTAGGGGTTATGAACGTGATATGACCAGTTTGTAGTCGACAAAGAATCTTGCCGCAAGAACGGTCAGAAGTATCATGCCTTCCAGAATACCGCCAAAGGCCGCAGGGACCTGAAGCAACAATTGCAGGTTTTCCACACCCACACGCAGCGCGGCCAGCAGAAAAGCGGAGACCGCAATCCACAGCGGGTTCAGGTTTGCCAGCCAGGCAACCACAATGGCGGTAAAGCCGTACCCGGCCATGACGCTGGGCTGCAACCGGTTGAGCGAGGCCGAGGTTTCAATAAGCCCGGCCCAGCCTGCCAGAATGCCGCAAATAACCATCACCAGGCAGACCAGGAAATTGTATGGCATGCGGGCGTAGCGCGAGGGCTTGGGCCCGGAACCGCTGGCCTTGAGTTCGTAGCCCAGCCGGGTAAAGCGCATGATGGCCCAGAATGTAAGGCCTGCCACCACGCACAGCACCAGCCCCCAATGCAGGCGGCTGCCGCCGATGCCGGGAACGATGCCCGCGTCGGAAAAAACCGCGGTAAGCGGAAAACCATGGCTGGCCGGGTCTTTCCAGGGGCCGTACACAAGGTAGTCGAGCAGCAGGATGCCGATGTAGTTGAACATCAGGGTGGAAATGATTTCGTTGACCTTGAGCTTGGTCTTGAGAATGGCCGGAATAAAGGCCCAGAAGCCTCCGGCCACGGCACTGCTCAGAAACATGAGGGGCAGCAGAATCCAGGCGGGCTGGGAAGGAAAGGTGAGGGCGGCCCAGGTGGCGCCTATGGCTCCAAGGGCGTACTGCCCTTCGGCTCCGATGTTCCATATCTGCATGCGGAAGGTGAAGGCCACCCCCAGGGCGCACAGATAAATGGGCACGGACTTGAGAATGGTGTCCTCGATGGAGTATCCCGCGCCGAATGCTCCCTGCCACAGAATATAGATAGCCTGAAGCGGCGGCTTGCCCTGGACGGCAAGCAAAAGAGCACTGGCGACCAGCGGGAATGCCACAGCCAGGAAAAAAATGAAAAAGGAGCCCTGTGTCCAGGGCTCCTGTCGTTTTATGGCTCTAATCCGCATGGGCGTCTTATTCGGTTGTTCCGACAATGCCCTTTACGAACCAGTTCATGCCCAGAATTTCAGGATCGGTAAGGGTCTTGCCCTTTTCGACCTTGACTGCGCCGGACTGATCCATGAGGGGGCCCTGGAATACTTTGATTTCACCGGCCAAAAGCTGGGCTTTGGCTTCTTCGGTCGTGGTCTTTACGCTTTCGGGAACCATGGGACCGTAGGGAGCGATATCCACTACGCCTTTGTCGATACCCCACCAGAGCTGTTCGCTCTTCCACGTTCCGGCCTTAACCTGTTCGATGATGTCCTTGTACATGACACCCCAGTTCCAGATGGCGGCGGTAAGCTGCGATTTGGGGGCGAACTTGCTCATGTCGGAGTTGTAACCGATGGAGTAGACGCCTTTTTCCTGGGCAGCTTCCTGCGGACCGGGGGAGTCCTGATGCTGGGCGATAACGTCGCAGCCAACGTCGAGCAGGCTCTTGGCGGCTTCTTTTTCCGTGGCAGGGTCATACCAGGTCTTGGTCCAGACAACGCGCACTTCCACGTCCGGGTTCACGCTCTGCGCGCCCAGGGTGAAGGCGTTGATGCCGCGGATGACTTCGGGGATGGGGAAGGCGGCCACGTAGCCGAGCTTGTTGGACTTGGTCATGGCGCCAGCCACGATGCCTGTCAGGTAGCGGGCCTGGTACATGCGGCCGAAGTAGGTGCCTGCATTGGGTGCGGTCTTGTAGCCGGAGCAATGCATGAACACGGTATCGGGAAAATCCTTGGCAACCTTGATGACGGGGTCCATGTAGCCGAAGCTGGTGGCAAAGATCAGCTTGTAGCCGTTGCGGGCCATGTTCAGGATAACGCGTTCGGAATCGGGGCCTTCGGGCACGGATTCAACAAACGAGGTCTCCACGCCGGGCATGTTGGCAACCATCTGGCGGCCCAGGTCATGTGCGTAGGAGTATCCGGCATCGCCCACCGGGGAAATGTAGAGGAAACCGACCTTCATGGGAGCGTCGGCCTTGGTATCGGCAGCGGCTTCGGTTTTGCTGTCTGCTTTGGAGCTGTCCGCTTCTTTTTTGGAGCTGTTGTCATTACAGGCCGCAAGCGCCACAGACATGACAAGGGCCATGAGAAGATACAAAAATTTACGCATTCCGCTTCTCTCCTTCTTGTGTGAAAGTCCCGTTGGTTGAGGCCGTTTTATTTACGAGTCATCCGCTTGTTTAAGCTTGAGGCTGCTGATAAAGGCACGATAGCGTTGTTGCCTCAAAAAACTCAACCCCTCGCGTATCAGGAAATACGCGTCGTCCTTGAGTTTTTCTTACGCCTCGCTCTCCTACCTTTTTGAGCAGCCTGGAAGATTGAACTTTCTAATCAATCATCCGCTTGTTTAAGCTTGATGATGGGCTGCACGAACTGCGTTTCCGAATCCCAGGGCTGCAGAATCCATGTGTCCTGGCTGACTTCGGTAATGAAGGTGTCCACCAGGACTTTCCCCTTGGGCTTGGCATATACCGTGGCAAAATGCGCCTTGGGCAGCATGTCGCGCACGTATTTGGCCGTCTTTCCGGTGTCGACCATGTCGTCCACCAGCACCCAGCCATCGCCGTCGCCTTTGTCGTGCAGTTGTTCCAGCAGACGCGGTTCGCCCTGTTCCTTCCAGTCGTAACTCACAACGCATACGGTATCGATAAGCCGTATGTCCAGTTCCCGTGCAATGACTGCCGCAGGAAACATACCGCCGCGGGTAATGGCTATGATTCCTTTGAAATTTTTGTCTGCCAGTTTCCAGGCCAGGGCTTTGCAGTCTCTGTGCAGTTGATCCCAGGAAACAGGATACGTTTTGTGATAACGGTCCGCCAGTGCCATTCCGGGCCTCTCCCGTGGTATTATTAATAAGGTATAGCCTAAGAAATCAGGCTCTCAAAGAAAAAAGGTTCTTTTGCCTCTCAGGGGAGTTATGTCAAGTCCTTTGGGGCGAAACCTTGCATGACGAAAATTTTTTATGCCCGGCCCGGCGGAGAAAGGTCGCTTTTGGCCGTCATCCAAAAAGAAAATCCCCGGAACAGCGTACCGTTCCGGGGAGAAGTCGGCTTAGTTGAGGAATTCAGGATCAAGCTTGCTCAGGAATCCATGGCCGCCCTGCACGTTGCACAGGGTTTTGAAGCCCTTGGAGTCCAGGTAGCGCTGGCATTCAAAGGAACGCAGGCCGGTGTTGCAGAAGCAGACCAGCGGCTCGTCCTTGGGAATTTCGTTTATCCGGGTGTCCAGCTGGTCCTGCGGAATGTTGATCCAGCGGTCACCGAACTTTTCCTTGTACGGGGCCGCGTTGTCTTCGGACCGCACGTCCAGCACGCGGAATTTTTCCTGCCCAAAGCCCTCGATGAATTCTTCCATGCCCATGGGGTGGTTGTACCCGTCCAGCACGTTTTCCAGGGTGTTGCCCACGGCATTGAGAATGTCCATGGCCGAGGCGAAAGGCGGGGCATAGCCCACTTCCAGGTTGCCTATTTCGTCCACGGTGCAGCCGCGCACGATAAGTGCGGCTACTGCGTCCACGCGTGCCTTGACCGCGTCGCCATTGGCGCCCACGGCCTCTATGCCCAGTACCCGGCGGGTGGTGCGGTCGGCAATCAGCTTGAGAAAAACAAACTTCTGGGTGGGGTAGAAATGGGCGTGGTCCGTGCCCATGATCAGGGCGTAGGCTGGATCGAATCCGGCCAGTTTGGCCTGGCGCATGGTAAGGCCCGCCGTTGCCACGCCGATCTCGAACATCTTGAGGCAGAAGGTGCCCACTGCGCCGGGAAATTTGGCGTGCCCGCCTGCCACGTTGGTGCCGATGACTCGGCCCTGGCGGTTGGCCATGGAGCCCAGGGGCAGGTTGAAGGTTTCGCCGGAAACCAGGTTCTTGATTTCCACACAGTCGCCACCCGCATAAATATTGGGGTCGGAAGTGCGCATGCGCTCGTCCACCAGGATGCCGCCAAAGCGTCCCACGGCCAGACCAGCATCACGGGCAAGCTGGGTGTTGGCCCGCGCTCCCGCGCCGAAGATGACCAGTTCGCAGGGAATTTCGCCCGCGTTGGCCGTGCGTATGGCGGTAACGCCGTTTTCCGGATCGCCGATCACGGCTTCGACCCGGTCGCCTGTAAGCACGGTGATGCCGTTTTCGCGCATTTCCCCCTGCACAACCTTGGCTATTTCCGTGCCCACGGCCTGCGGCAGAATGGTGTCCATCATTTCCACCACCGTGGTTTCAACGCCCCACAGGTCGCTGAGTGCTTCGGCCATTTCCAGGCCGATGGCACCGCCGCCGACCACAACGGCGGAAGAGACCTTGCCCTTTTGCACCATTTCCTTGATGGCCTGGGCATGGTGCAGGTTGGCAACCACATGAACGCCGGGCAGGTCCGCGCCGGGAACGGGCGGGACAAACGGTGTGGAACCAAGGCCCAGCACCAGGGTGTCGTAGGGGATTTCTTCTTTGGCGCCCGTGTTCAGATCGGTTACGGAAACGGTTTTGGCCCTGCGGTCTATGGCCGTGGCCTCGCACCGGGTGCGCACGGTGAGGTGCTTGTATATGTCGAAAAAGGAGCAGTCGCGCCGGACATGAAAGACCGTGGACTCAAGTTCTTTGATCTCGGAAACGTCGCCGCCCACGTAGTAGGGAATGCCGCAGCCGCCGTAGGAAATGCAGTCGTCCCGGTCGATCATGAGGATTTCCGCCTCGGGATCGAGCCTGCGCAGGCGACAAGCGACTTTGGGGCCGAGGGCGACGGCGCCCACAATGACTACTTTTTTGCCCATGGGATTTCTCCTTTGTTTTCGTGATGCACGGTGACGTGTGTATCGGGGGTCTTGAACCTGATAATCAAACACCAGTTCCAACGAGGATCGTCTTACCTCCCTGGTCCAGACAGCGCAAGCCGAAGGCCGGAAAGAGCGTGGTAAGTGACCTTCCGAAGAAGAATTCCATCTGCTTGTCCGTGGCTCCGGTGGCGTTTTCCACTTTTTCGCGTACCGCCTTGTCGTAGCGGTGCATGGCCAGAAGCGCTTCGTAGGCTTCCGTATCGCGGGCGATTTTGCGCAGGCGCAGGGCCAGCAGGGCCAGCTCGTCCAGATTGCACTGGCGGTCGTGCTCGGCCATCAGTTCGGCCATGCCGCTGCCCTCTGCCACCAGGTCGGCGCGGGAGATGCGGCCCTCGGAGTACATGCCGATCAGCTCGGAGGGATCTTCGCAATCCAGGGCGCGGCATTCGGCGGGGCGGTCCGCATGGATGGTACACTCGCCCGGCTTGTACAAACGGCAGACGGTTTTGCCGGAAACCGAGGCGACTTTGACCAGTTCGGCGGGCAGGGGCAGTACCCGGCCTTCGATCTGGTCGAAAAGCAGTTCGCCTTTGCGGTGGGTGATACAGTCGGTCATGTTCAGGATGCCCTTTTCAAAGAGCGTCAGGTCCTGGCGGTGCAGGGTGGGACCGCCTTTTTCGCAGCAGGTGCCGCAACGTTTGCATTCCATGGAGATGTCCTGAAGTTTTCTTGAGGTTGGTGAAATAGCGTTGGTAAATCAGCAGCCGTCGCAAACCGCACGTACGTGCAGCCCGCAGGTGTGGTCCTGGGCAAAAACAAAGCCCAGCCGTGTGTCCACGCACCAGGATGAAATATAGGTGCAGCGGTCCGCACTCCAGAGCCAGCGCCCGCGTCGGCTGAACACGTCGGCCAGACAATAGTCATGCCGTTGCGTCGGAGGACGCAGGATGGTCGTCAGCTCGTCTGCCGTGGGCAGCCGCCAGCCGGTCTGCCCGGCATGGCCTGTGGCGTTGAGGTGGTCAACGTACTCTTGGGCGGCCTGCCAGTCCAGGGGGTAGTCGCATTCGTCGTATTGCCAGACAAGGCCGGTGGCCGTGTCCAGCACGGTGTTGTCCGCCTGGATGGAAAAGGTCTCTCCGGCCGGTCTGCGCGGACGCCAGAGTTCATCCACACAAAGCAGGTCACGGGCTTTCCCGGACCGTACCTTGATAGGGGTGTTCCGGGGCGCACCGCCTGGCGAGGTGGCGCACGTGGGGGAAGCCAAAGCGCCTTCGTCCTGGTCGGAAAGGGCGCAGGTGTTGTCCAGATCGCGCTGCCAGCGGCGAAAGGCATCGGCCAGTCCGTTGCGCATCTCCCGGGCATCGGCAAAGCGCTCGGCAGGTTCGGGCTGGACCGCGCGTTGCAGAAAGTCGTTCCAATGGGTGCCCAGGGCCGGATTGATGGCCGAGGGGGGCGGTCCGTCCTCCGGGCCCTTGCGCGGCGTTCCCGGAGGAAGCTCACCGGTCAGCATTCGCCACAGCAGAATGCCGCAGGAGAACAGATCGGCCTTGTAATCGGCGGTATCGGGATCGTCTTCCTGTTCCGGGGCCGTGTAAAAGGGGGTGCCCACCTTGATGCCGCCCGGCGTGTGCCATATTTCGCCACGCAGGGCGGACAGCCCGAAGTCGATGAGGTGGGCCGTATCGTCGGCTGCGATCATCACGTTGAAGGGCTTGATGTCGCGGTGCAGAAAATTCGCATGGTGCATGCGTTGCAGTGCGGACAGAATCTGGTCGCCGTAGCGCACTGCCTTGTCCACGGGCAGGACGCGGGTGGGCAGTTCGGATTCAAAGGATTCGCCCATCAGCAGCCCCAGGTTCATGCACCAATACTGCATGGTGTAGTAGGGGCGGTTGCTGTCGTCGCGTCCGCAGTCCAGAATCTGGGCAATGTTGGGATGGTCGAACGAGGCCATGGCCTGCACTTCGGCCAGAAAGCGTTTTTCAACTTCCTTGGCGCCCATCACTGCTTCCAGGGTTTCGTCCGGCCACAGCAGCTTGAGCGCCACAATGCGCCCGGCCATGGGCAGGACCGCCTTGTACACGCGTCCCATGCCGCCTTTGCCCAGCAGGCCGATTATTTCGTATTTCCCGATGCGCATGGCTACCACAACCTGTCCGCATAACGTTTGGGCAGGCCTTCTTCCTCCATGCGGCGCACGGTCTTTTCAATGTCGTAGGGAATAAAGCGGGCCTCTATGGTGTCTTTGTCCGAATCCCAGATAACGTATTTGGCGCGGTTGTCTCCGTCGCGCGGCTGGCCCACGCTGCCCGCATTGACGATATAGCGCATGTCCTTGCGCAGCTGGACGGTTTCCTGCTCCAGATTGCGGCGCGAGGCGGTTTCCCCGTCAAAGCTGGCCAGCCGGAGTTCGTGCGTATGGCCCACAAAGCAGATGCGTTCGGCATAGCGGTGGAACACGGCCGGGAGGTCGTCGTTGCCGCACAGGTACAGGTATTCGTAGTAGGACTCGGGCGGCATGCCGTGCACAAAGCGGCAGCCGTGGCGGATGATGAACAGGGGCATGTCGCGTATGGCGTCCATTGCCCGTTCCTCAACCATGTCCCGCGTCTTGGTGATGATCTGGGCGGCGTAGGGGTTGAACCCTCCCAGGTCGGGCCAGGACAGCAGCCCCAGCTCATGGTTGCCTGTTACCGAGGAGATACCGCGCTGTTCCAGCAGATCGAGCACGGCCTGGGGTTCGGGGCCGTAGCCCACGTTGTCCCCCAGGCAGACGATATCGTCTGTTTTCTGTCCGTCCAGATCGTGGAGTACCTCGTGAAAGGCTTCCAGATTGGCGTGAATGTCGGATATGACGGCCAGCCGCATACAGCAGATCCTTCTTTATATTGAAAGGGCGGTTGCCTGCGCGGCTACACGCCCATGCGTACGTAGTACCACTTGTTGTTGCGCTCCACGCGCAGAAGAATGGTCTTGCGCAGCCGTTCCACCATTACGGCCTGGGCAAAGTCGTCCATGGTTTCCAGCCGGTTGCCGCCCACTTGGGCAATGATGTCCCCGCGCTTGAGGCCGAGTTTGCCCGCCGGAGACTGAGGCCGCACGTTTTCCACCACCAGGCCGGGCCGTCTGGGATTGTACTTGCCCAGACGCAGGCCCCAGCGCAGTTCGGCCAGACCTTCCGCGGTCTTGGCGGAAAACTCCGTGCAGCGGGTGGACAGCCTGGTTTGTTTGCCGTTGCGCAGAACAATCAGCTGCAGCTGCTGGTCTTTGGTGTAGTTGCGCAGCAGGCTCAGATAGTGGTCCGTATCATCCACATCCACGTCGTTGATGGAGAGGATCACGTCGCCGGGTTGCAGCCCGGCCCGTTCCGCCGGCGTCTTTTGGTAGACTTCGGTTACCAGCATCCCCTGCACCTTGTGCAGGCCGAAGTACGAGGCCATGCTCTGGTCCAGGCTCTGCCCGGTAAGCCCCAGCCATACGCGGGCCACGCTGCCGGACTTGATGAGTTCGGTCACCACGCGGCTGGCCTTGTTGACCGGGATGGCAAAGCCGATGCCCTCGGCCTGGGCCTGTATGGCCGTGTTCAGCCCTATCACCTCGCCCATGATGTTGACCAGGGGGCCGCCGCTGTTGCCCGGGTTGATGGCCGCGTCGGTCTGGATGAAGTCCGTGTAGACCCCGCGTTCGGATTTGACAGACCGGCCCGTGGCGGAAATGACGCCCGTGGTTACGGTGTGGGAAAAGCCAAAGGGGTTGCCGATGGCCAGGACGGTTTCGCCGATCATGATGTCGGACGAGTCACCCAGCTTGGCCTGGGGCAGGTCGCCACGCCCCTTGAGGTGCAGCACGGCCAGGTCGAAGTCCGGGTCGGCGCCGACCATCTCGGCCTCGAATTCGCGTCCGTCCCGGAGCCGCACGTTGATTTCCGAAGCCCCGGAAATGACGTGGGCATTGGTCAGCACCAGCCGCTGGTGGCCGTCGATGATGACGCCGGAGCCCAGGCTGGTGGCCTTGTAGCTGCGGGTCTGGCCCGGTCCCATAAACTGGCGGAACAGCGGGGAAAATTCAGGGAACACATTGGCGAACGGGTTGGCCTGTTGTTCGATGACACGGGCCGAGGTGATGTTGACCACGGCCGGGGCCACCAGCTTGACGGCCCGGACCACGGGGGTGATGCGCGGGTTGTCCGGCAGTGCGCTTGTGGTTTGGGAGACGGAAACAGTGTTTGGCGTTTGCGCCTGAACCGGAAGCGCCATGCCCAGCAGCAGAAGCAGAAAAAGAACTGCCGGGGTTGAGGATCTCTGCATGATAACTCCTTTACCGATAAAGGTCTGTTCAGAAAGTGAAAACCCGGCCCAACCATGTGGTCGGGCCGGGTAAAAAACCGATTATTTGCCCGCCATGCGGCGCAATCGTTCGATGCGGTCGGGGATGGGCGGGTGGGTGCTGAACCAGCGGGCCAGGTTCTGCCCGGAAAACGGGTTGACGATGAACATGTTTTCCGTTGTCGGGCTGGCCTGCATGGGAATCTGGCGCGAATAGGAATCCAGTTTGTTGAGGGCTCCGGCCAGGGCCAGAGGCTGCCCAGAGATGCGGGCCCCGGTTTCATCGGCCAGGTATTCCCGCGAGCGGGAAATGGCCATCTGGATGAGCATGGCCGCTATGGGGGCGAAAATCGCCAGGGCCAGCGCGGCCAGGGGGCTGCCGCCTTCCTCGTCGTTGCCGCTCAGGCCGCCGAACAGGGCGCCCCATTTGATGATGCTGGACACCACCATGATGACGCCCGCCAGTACCGCGGCAATGGTCTGGATGAGAATGTCGCGGTTGGTGATGTGGCCGAGCTCGTGGGCCAGCACACCGCGCAGTTCTTCCGGGCTGAGCAGGCGCATGATGCCTTCGGTTACGGCCACGGCGGCATTTTGCGGGTTGCGGCCCGTGGCAAAGGCGTTGGGCGATTCCTGGGGCACGATGTAGATTTTGGGCTTGGGGATGCCCGCATTGGCGGCGAGTTCCTCGACCATGGTGTGCAGGGCCGGGGCGTCTGCCGGGGAAAGTTCCCGGGCGCGGTACATGGAAAGGACGATCTTGTCCGAGTACCAGTAGCTGCCAAGGTTCATGGCCAGGGCAAAGACGAACCCGAGGATGAGTCCTCCGCGGCCGCCTGCGGCCTGCCCGATGAGCATAACCACGGCGGTGAGAAGGCCGAGCAGAAGTGCGGTCTTGAGTTGGCTGGTCATGTGTTCGACTCCGTTGGATGCGTTGTGCTTCAGGTGGTTTCTATGGGGATGCGACGGTTGCTGTCGCATATCTCTTTCTTTGGGATGACGATGGTGAGCAACCCGTCCTTGAGCGTGGCGTTGACCGCCGAGCTGTTGGCCGTGGGCGGCAGCGGGAAGCGGCGGGAAAAATATCCGTGGCCTCGCTCCATGGTGTGGTAGGTTGCGCCCTGCACGTCTTTTTCGCAGCGGCGTTGGCCGAAAACGATAAGTTCCCGGTATTTGATCTCCACACCCACGTCTTCCAATTGAAGGCCGGGCAGTTCTATTTGCAGTACAAGCGCCTGGCTGGTCTGGAAAATATCGGCAATAGGACGCCATTGGGCGCGTTTGGTGGAAATGCGTTTGGGGGCCGCATCGTGGGGGAGTCCCGTATCGAGGCAGTCCGACGAATCAAAATGTTCGGTCCATGGATTCCAGTTTCTTTTGCCCATATGATCTCCAGCGTGTATCACCAGATCGAAACACGGTGCGGCTACATAATGCACCATATGACAGGCAAACTAATGCATCTTTGCCGTCAGTCAATGGCTTGCAGCCCTTGATTTTGTTTGCCGTGACAGGGTACACCAGAAGGCATACCTGAAAATCCGCCATCTGTCCGGCAGGACCACACGTTACGGGAGGACCCCATGTCTCAGGAAATGACCTGCATCGAACCCGCCGATCCGCCAAAGGATACCACCATCCCGACCCTTGGCCCTGCCAAGGTGGAGAGTTTTCTCAAGGCGGGAAATTACGCGGACGATGATAACAAGATTCTTATATACGTCAGGCAAAAGGATATGCAAAGCAAACAGCACCGCGATGCCTATCTGGAACCTGCCGGACCGCGAAAGAACATCTATTTCGACCCGTCCAAGACCAAATGCGCCATCGTCACTTGCGGCGGCCTCTGCCCCGGCATCAATGACGTTATCCGCTCCATCGTGCTGGAGGCCCATTACAACTATGATGTGGCCGAAACCCTCGGCATCCGCTACGGCCTGGAAGGCTTTATCGAAAGCTACGGCCACGATCCCATGGTGCTGACGCCCGAGGTTGTGACCAACATCCACGAATTCGGCGGCACCATCCTGGGCACGTCACGCGGACCGCAGTCTCTGGAAGCCATTGTCGATTTTCTGGAGCGGCGCAGTATCAGCATCCTGTTCGTCATTGGCGGCGACGGCACCATGAAGGCGGCCAAGGCCATCATGGACGAAGTCACCAAGCGCGGCGTCAAGATTTCCATCATCGGCATCCCCAAGACCATCGACAACGACATCCATTTCGTCTCCCAGACCTTCGGCTTCGACACGGCCGTGGAAAAGGTTACCGAGGCCATCCGCTGCGCCCACACCGAGGCCCTGGGCGTGCCCAACGGCATCGGGCTGGTCAAGGTCATGGGCCGGGAGTCGGGGTTTATCGCGGCCCAGGCTTCCCTTGCCCTGCGCGATGTGGACTTTGTGCTCGTCCCGGAACAGCCCTTTGCGCTGGAAGGTGAAAACGGTCTGCTTCAGGCCATGCACAAGCGGCTCAAGATGCGCCAGCATGCCGTGATGGTGGTGGCCGAGGGCGCGGGCCAGGATTTGCTGCGCAAGGAAAGCGCCACGGACGCCTCGGGCAACGTGCGTCTGGGCGACATCTGCGGCCTGCTGCGCAAGGAGCTTGATTCCTACCTGACGGAGCAGGGCATGGACTACACCCTCAAGTTCATCGACCCCAGCTACATTATCCGTTCCATCCCGGCCAACTCCAACGACCGCATCTATTGCGGCTTTTTGGGGCAGAACGCGGTCCATGCCGGTATGGCTGGGAAAACCGGCATGATCGTCAGCAAATGGAACGGCCAGTATGTGCACATGCCGCTTTCCCTGGTCATCACCCAGCGCAAGCGCATCGACATCTGCTCCAACTACTGGCGCAGCGTGCTCGAATCCACGGGCCAGCTCGTCTACTTCGGCACCAAATAGCCGGAGGACGCGAAAAACAACCTTGAATCGACGCCCGGCGGTCCTTCCGTCGGGCGTTTTTGGTGCAACGTTGCCTTTGCGGTTGGCCTTCCGTAAAGTCCCGTGCCGATACAATTCCGTTTATGGAGAATGCAATGCAGGAAAAACTGACGCGGACGCTTGCGGCGATCCGCCCCGTGAATAAGGAACTGGCCGCTCCGGCCAAGACGCATCTCGACGGCCTGACCAAACCTCCGGGAAGCCTCGGACGGCTGGAAGAGCTGGCCACGCGCATCTATATGATTCAGGAATCCGAAACCCTCGCGCCCTATCCGGCCATGATGTACACCATAGCCGGTGACCACGGCGTCAATGCCGAAGGTGTCAGTCCCTTTCCCCAGGAAGTCACCCGCCAGATGGTGCTCAATTTCGCCAATGGCGGAGCGGGCATCAACGTGCTGACCCGCATGGGCGGCATCGACCTCAAGGTGGTGGACGCCGGAGTCTGCGGCGAAAAATTTCCTGAACATCCCGATATCATCCAGCGCAAGGTGCGCCCCGGCACGGACAACATGGCCCAGGGCCCGGCCATGAGCCAGGAAGACTGCCTCAAGGCCCTGTGTCTGGGCATCGACCTTGCCCACGAGGCCCGCGAGGCCGGATACCGCTCTCTGGGCACCGGCGAGATGGGCATTTCCAACACCACGCCCAGCACCGCCCTGTACTGCGCTTTTCTGGGCTGCGATCCCGTGGACATCACCGGTCCCGGAGCCGGGCTCAAGGCCGAGGCCATACAGCACAAGATCACGGTCATTGCCCGTTCCCTGGAAGTGAATGCCGAGGCCGTGCGTTCCAAAGACCCGCTGAAGATTTTGGCTGCCGTGGGCGGCCTGGAAATCGCCGCGCTGGCCGGGTTGATTTTGGGTGGGGCTGCCAACCGCATGCCCGTTGCCGTGGATGGATTCATTTCCACTGCCGCCTTTATCACGGCCCGCGCCTTTTGCCCGGACGTGATGGACTATTGTTTCATCAGCCATCAGTCTGCCGAGCCGGGCTACAGTGCCATCACCAGTGCCGTGGGACAGCGTCCTCTGCTGGACCTGGATTTTCGTCTGGGCGAGGGCACCGGAGCGGCCATTGCCCTTTATCTGCTCAAGTGCGCCGCTGGTATCTGGAACGACATGGCGTCGTTTGCAGACGCCGGGGTGAGCGGGGGATAAAGAAAAAGATGCCTCCGGCGGCCGGGGGAGATGATCTCCCCCGGACCCCCACATTTTTTCCACAATAAGACCCCGTCGAGCATATGCTCGACGGGGTCTTATTGTGGAAAAAAGGCTTGAAAAGTCGTTATAGGATCGTTCGGCTGAAATTATGTGTTCGTCAGCGTAAACCGCCAGGCACAGACCCATTCCTCGGGATGTGGGTCGGGCGGGCAGCCAATGCATTCGCAGTGCAGCCGGGGATCGATTTCGTGGGCGAATCCTGTATATTCGGTGACGCCGCCGGATTTGCAGGGGTAGTCGTCCAGCCCCTTGCGTTTGCGCGCAGTCTGCACCCGGCAGTCGGTCATGCGGAAAACAATGGAGGTTTCCGTTTCTTCCGTAAATTCCCAGCGGTTCAGCTTGGCGTACATGCGCGCGCCAAGGGCGGCTTTGAGTGCCTGAATACCGCCGTTATCCGGCAACCCCAGCAGATCTTTGGCGCGTCGGGCCTCCAGCGGGGCAAAGCGCGCCCAGCAGGTGTCGTTCACCCTTTTGGCCGCATGCATCCCGGCCTTGCCCTCAATGGCCTGAAACCATACTCCGTCCGCAGCCAGCCAGGAGGAACGAAGCGCCATGCCCAGCTTGTCCAGTGTTTCCCGGTCCAGACCGGAAAGCATTTCCTGAAGCTGTCCGTCCTGTGCCCCGGAAATTGCCCTCTCCAGCTTGCCGGAAACAATGGCGGACAATCGGTCCCCAGCTTCCTTTTCCGCATCCAGCGCGGCTTCCAACCCCAGCTGATGCACGCTTTCCGCCAGCCACAGCCCGTAATGCGCGGCCAGCTGGCGGATGATTTCACCAATGTCGTGCAGTCTCGTCTGGTCGCCTGTTATCTGGTCGTCGGTGGTTTTCGTGTCGCTCATTCGGGGTGCTCCCGGCTGAAATTCCTGGAAGAGTTTAATTCACCAAATCTCTGTCCCGCATGCCGATGAGGTACAGAATGCTGTCCAGCCCCAGTGTGGAAATAGCCTGGCGTGCGCCCGCCTTGACCTTGGGCTTGGCGTGGAAGGCGATACCCAGCCCCGCCAGGTTCAGCATGGGCAGGTCGTTGGCACCGTCGCCCACGGCAATAACCTGTTGCAGGCTGATGTCTTCGCGCCGGGCAATGTCTTTCAGCAGAAAGGCCTTGCGTTCCGCGTCCACAATGTCGCCCAGGACTTTTCCTGTAATTACGCCGTCCACTATTTCCAGCTCGTTGGCGTACAGATAGTCGATGCCCAGCTGGTCCTGGAGTTTGCGGCCAAAATAGGTGAACCCGCCGGAAATGATGGCGATTTTGTATCCGTAGCGCTTGAGGTTGGCGATAAGCCGTTCCGCGCCGGAGGTCAGGGGAATGCGGTCGGCAACCGCGTCCAGTGCCGCCTCGTCCAGACCACTCAGCAGGTTGAGGCGGCGGCGCAGGCTTTCCTTGAAGTCTATTTCGCCCCGCATGGCCGATGCGGTAATGGCGCTTACCTGGTCGCCCACTCCGGCTTCCTTGGCCAGCTCGTCCACAACTTCCACCTGTATGAGGGTGGAGTCCATGTCGAAGACCACCAGCCTGCGGTTGCGCCTAAAGGCGTTGTCCGCCTGCATGGCGATGTCCACACCCATTTCCGCAGAAATGTTGAGAAACTCCCTGTGGATGGCACCCGTGTCGCGGGGCGTTCCGCGCAGGGAAAATTCCACGCAGGCCGGGCGGTTCAGCACACCTTCGTCCAGCGAGGTGCGGCCCGTCAGCCGGGTGATGACGTCGATGTTCAGATCGTTTTCCGCCAACACCTTGGACATGACAGCCACCTGGCGGGAGGTGATTTTGGGGCCCAGCAGCGTGACGATATGCCGTTCCTTGCCTTCCGCCTTTACCCATGCCTCGTGAGCGTCCTGGTCCACGGGCGAAAATTTGATGTTCACGTCCATGTCGTGCGCGGCAAAGAGCAGTTCCTTGATGATGGGGGCCGATTCCGACTCGGGCGGGATGCGGATAAGAATACCCAGGGAAAGGTTCTGGTGGATGACGGCCTGGCCCATGTCCAGGATGTCCACGTCGTATTCGGCCAGAATGGACGTGAGCCGCGCGGTCAGCTTGGGCTTGTCCAGTCCGTATATATGTATAAGAATGAGTTGGTCGCTCATGTCATGCTCCGGTAACTAGATTGTGGCACTGTGTTTCCGGTATACGCGGACCCTGCCCGGCCCGTATTTCCGGTTGCGTCTGGCTGTTCATTCCATATTTCTTTGCGCCAGTAAATGCGCACAATAAGGTAAGTTCGTGGTATGGGGGACAGGTACGCATGATTGCGTCCATCCGATGCTTGAGGTAAAGGCTTCCCATAACGGCCGTGGCAATAAGATGTTTCGGGAACGAAGGAAATAAGGACCGCTTTCGTTCCCGGCCGATTCCGGCAGCATTGAGCCGCGTCATCACGGTCTTTCCCCAAACGGTACAATAAAAACATGAAGAAAAGAGAAAAGCGTTTTGCGGACATCGCATCCGAGGAAAAGGCCCGCAAAATGGCCTCCTGGCTCGAAGACAAAAAAGCCGAAGACGTCGTTGTCATGGACGTGCAGGGCCAAAGCCCCATCACCGAGTTCGTGGTTTTGGCAACAGCGGGAAGCCCCCGCCATGCCAAAGGCCTGGCCTCGCATGTGCTGGACATGATGGGCGAGGAAAATTTCGAATATCTGGGCATGGAAGGGCAGGACGAAGGCCATTGGGTCCTCGTGGACTGCAACGACGTGCTGGTGAATATTTTCATGGGCGAGCATCGCGCCCAGTTCAACCTTGAAGGACTCTGGGCCGAGGCCCGGCGTATATCCCGGGAGTAGATATGCCAACACCCCCACTTTTGCTGCTTATCCTGGACGGATGGGGCTATGCCCCGGAAGGTCCGGGCAATGCTGTTTCCCAAGCCGAAACCCCGCATCTCGATTCCATACTTTCCTCTTATCCCTCCACGTTGCTGGCCTGTGCAGGCCGGGCCGTGGGGCTGCCCGACGGCTTTATGGGCAACTCGGAAGTGGGGCACATGAACATCGGTGCGGGGCGCGTCGTCTATCAGGACATGACGCGCATCGACCTGGCCATTGAACAGGACGAGTTCACGTCCAACCCCGCCTTTGTCCAGGCCGTGGAAGCGGTCAAGGCATCGGGCGGAAAGCTGCACCTCATGGGCCTTGTCTCCGACGGCGGGGTGCACAGCCACCAGAATCATATCAATGCCCTGCTCGACATGGCCAAGGCCAACGGTCTGGACCAGGTCTATGTGCACGCTTTTCTGGATGGCCGCGACACGCCGCCCACCAGTGGCAAGGGCTATGTTAGCACCCTGCTCGACACCATGAGCCAGAAGGGCATCGGCAAAGTGGCTTCAGTAACGGGCCGCTTTTATGCCATGGACCGCGACAAGCGCTGGGACCGCAATGCCCTGGCCTATGCCGCCCTGGTGCAGGGCGAGGCCGAAACCGCCACAAATCCCCTGGACGCCATTCAGCGTTCCTACGACCGCAATGAAGGTGACGAATTCGTCAAGCCCTGCGTAATGACGGACAACGGCGAACCCATGGCCCCCGTACAGGACGGCGACGCCATCATTTTCTTCAACTTCCGCGCCGACCGTGCCCGCCAGATTTGCCGGGCTTTCTTTGACCCGGATTTCGACGGATTTGAACGCAAAAGCCTGCCCAAGCTGGCCTTCTTTGTGACCATGACCCGCTATGAGGGGGATTTTCCCATGGCCGTGGCCTTTCCGCCCGTGTCCATAGAAAATACCCTGGGCCAGACCGTGTCCGAAGCCGGGCTTGCCCAGCTGCGCATTGCGGAAACGGAAAAATACGCCCACGTCACCTATTTCCTCAACTGCGGACGCGAAGAACCTTTTCCCAATGAGAACAGGGTGCTGGTTCCATCACCGCGTGAAGTCGCCACCTACGACCAGAAGCCCGTCATGTCCGCCCGTGAGGTCACGGACAAGCTGCTGGAACGTCTGGACGACAACCGCTTGTGCGTCTGCAACCTCGCCAACCTGGATATGGTCGGCCACACCGGCATCATCAAGGCCGCGGTGGAAGCCGTGGAATGTGTGGACGAGTGTGTGGGACGCATCGTGGACGCAGTCCTGGAGCGCGGCGGCACCATTCTGATGACCGCAGACCACGGCAATGCCGAGGAAATGATCGATCCCAAGGGCAATCCCCAAACCGCACACAGCACCAATCCGGTCCGGCTGGTCTACATTGCCAGCGACGTGGACGGCCTGTGCCTGCGCGACGGCGGAAAGCTGGGAGACATTGCGCCCACGGCCCTGGCCATTATGGGGCTGCAGCAGCCCGAAGCCATGACAGGCGTGAACCTTGTGGAAAACGGAAGCAGGTAGCCATGTCTGAAAAAAACAAGGTTGAAACACCTGTACGTCCTTCGGGCATGGAACTGATCTATCTGTACCCCTGCCCGCATTGTAAGCGCGAAGTGCCGCTCATCTCGCCCACCCGGCCCGACCGGGTGCGCTGCGATGCCTGCGGACGTACCTTTCCCATCGTTCCCATACACGAACGCTCCAATCGCTTCGTCAAGCTCATGACCGCCAACGGCCTCGCCGCTGTTGATCCGGATTTTATGTAGAAGTTTTGGGGAGATGATGTGGGGGAAAACCTCTTAAAAGAGGTTTTTCCCCCACACCCCCTTTCCAGAAAATTTTGGTATGGGTTTCGGCCCAAATCTTAGACTCTGTCTGTAAAATTCCCCTACGACGTTCGCAGGCTGCTGAGAACTGCTGCGAGAGCAAGGCGCGAGAACAATTCAAGCTCGACGCGTATTTCCTGATACGCGAGGGTTTGAATTGTTTGAAGCAACGCCGCTATCGTGCTGTTCTCAACAGCCTATATCCGTAAGGACCGGGGGAGATCATCTCCCCCGGCGGGGTACGGGGCAGCGCCCCGTTATCTTTCTTCTTTTTCTGCCTGCAATGCCTGCCAATCCGCCTGCACCATTTCCATTATCCGTTTGCCTTCCTCTGTAAGGATCTGCGGCTTGGAAAAGTCCGGTGTTCCGGAAACTTTCTGCATCAGCAGGGCGTCCCGGTCGAACCACAGCGGCAGCACGCCGCCGAAGAAAAAGCCTGACTTGTGGGCTGCCTCTGCGGCGGCGGAGCATCCGGGATGCGAGAGCGGCAGGAGAAGATGGTAGGTGTGCATCCCAGGGCATTTGCGTTCAGCTTCGGCAAGATGTTCGGCAAAGTCGGCACCCACGGACTCCACTTCAATCTTGGCTACATCCGATTCGCCCAGGGGGAAGACCGAGATCTCGGTTTCGGGCGAAGTGGCGAGCGCCTTTTCTCTTGCCTCGTTGTCCAGATATGTGCGGTCCAGCCCCAACCATGCGTAGATTTCGCGAAGTTGGGCGTGGAAACGGTCGGGCAGGTAGAGATCGTCCGGGCAGTTCTTCAGCGGGAGGACGCTGTCCATCAGCGAGATGCGGCCATACACGGCCTGCTCGCCAGGTCGTGCTGGCATGGGCTCCATTTCCAGGGCGCAGAACTTGGCATTGAATTTCTTGGTGAGCTTTTGCGGGGTAAGATGGTCGCACACGCACTGGCCGAAAATAAGATCGATTCCCAAATGCTCCGGCGGATTTTTATGTATCTTGCTGGCAAGCCGCAGGGCGAGTGACGTGCCCCGGTAGTCGGGATGCACAATCCATCCTCCGGCTTCCATTATCCTGTCGCCGGGCGCGGAGTGGAACAGGGCGTACAGGCCCACTATGTCGCCTTTGCTGGTGCGTCCGACAACCTGGTAAAGATCGTTCCCCTGGTTGTTTTGCACGATGGTTTCCGGGCTGTACACATCGTCTACCGGGAATGTCTCCCCATACACAGCGTAGTAGAGACGCGTTATGCCAAGGGCGTCCTTCGGCTGAAAGGCGTCCACCTCGAATTTCTGCCCCGGTTCTATAACGTAGTTTTCTTCCCGAAGCCGGGCCAGATGCTCTTCTCTGCTTTGGTCCATAGTAACTCTCTGTTGGGTAATCCGTCCGGCATGGCGGCAGGCATATTGCCGGAGAAATAATTATTTGAATACGTCAGGGAGAACTGTGCTGAATTCTTCCAGTACATGCTCCCGCACCAGGCTTACGCGAATCCAGTTGGGGAAGCGGAAACCGGTCATGGTGCGGACCATAAATCCCCGGCGCAGGAGTTTGCGTTGCAGCAGGGTGTCGGAAATGGGCGTTTTGATCATGGCGTAGTTTCCTTCGCCAATCACATGTTCGAACCCCAGTTCTTCGCAGGTCTTTCTGATGATCTCGCGGCCCCGGCGCACCATGCACAGCGTCTGTTCCATGAACGGGGAGCAATCCAGCAGTGCAGCCCGTGCGGCCAGCTGGGCCATGGTGTTCACGGAATAGGCTACATGGGCGCGGCTGATGATATCCGTAACTTCCGGGCCTGCGCACAGATAGCCCACACGCAGCGCGGCCAGGGCGTACATTTTGGAGAAGGTCCGGAAAACCACCAGATTCGGGTATTCGTCCAGCAGGCGGATGCAATTGGGATAGTCGGGCTGCTCCACGTATTCAAAATAGGCTTCGTCCGCCACCACGATGCAGCGTCCGTCCACCGCATCCAGAAAACGGCGCATGGTGGCCTCGTCCCAATAGGTTCCGGTGGGGTTGTTGGGATTGCAGACGAAAATGAGCTTGGTGCGCTCGTCCACGGCTGCCAGCATGGCGTCCGGGTCGAAACCAAGGTTTTCATCCAGCGGAATCAGGCGCGGCTCGATGCCGGAAAACTGCGCCACCCATTCGTAGACCGCGAATGTCTTGTCCGCGGTTACGATGTTGTCGCCCGGTTCGCAGAATGCCTTGACCACGCTGGAAATCAATTCGCACGAGCCGTTGCCTACCAGAAACTGCGACGGGTCCGGCCCCAAAACTTCGGAAAGGGCTTCGCGCAGGTTCTTGCTGTCGCCGTGCGGGTAGATGGGCACAACGCCCGCCTGGATTTCGGCCAGCAGTTCGCGCACCGCAGGCGAGGGGCCCAGGGTGTTTTCGTTGTTGTTCAGCCTGTGCAGATGGTCGAGGCCGTACAGCCGCATCAGTTCGGCATCGGGCGGACTTGGGCGGTAGGGGGCGAACAGGCGGATGTGGGCTGGAATGAGCTTATCGAGATTCAGGAACATGGCGAAAGGTCAGTGTATCGGACTGCCTGCCGTGGGGCAGCAGAAGTTCAGGCTGAAATGCACACTGGGTCAGGTGTCCGCCCATGGCGGCTTGCCAGCCTTTGGTGAGATCGATCTCAAAGAAAATATTCCGGTAGCCTGCGGAGGTGAGGGTGGTGACGTGGCGGGAAAGATTCTCGCCCATGTCCGCACCGTTCAGCTCCGGGGAGAGGATTGCCTGGCTCAACCGTGGATTGAGGCGTACGCCGATAACGGAATTCGCCTGGAGTGCTTCTCCCAGGTCGGTCACCGGGCGCATGTCGCGGACCAGTTCCAGAGCATCGTAGCGGCTTTGCAGAAATTCCGAGAACTCCGGGTGCGTCCAGACTGCGCCGCCGAAATCCTCCTGAAGCATCCGGCCCCAGATGGATTGCATGACCGGGCTTTCCGAACCTTCCAGCAGGTTGGGCAGTTCGGCCAGCAGTTCAAAGCCATACTCGGCCAGGGACTGTGTAGCCAGACTGCTGAAGACGATTTTCGCTTTGGTGCGTCCCATGGCCTGCAACAGGCCGTTGATGAGCTTTTCGGCAACGGAATTGTCCGTGGTAAAGTCGTAGGGACCATAGAAATTCACGCTCTGCTCGGAGCGCATGGTCCAAAGGATGATGCCGCACTGGCGGTCTGCCGCGTCGCGGGCTTCCAGAGCGAAGATTTCCCCGGCTTGGAGCTGGTCCCCTGTTTTTCCCGGACATATACACCAGTCCGCCACCACATATCCCGGAAAAAGCGTGGTAATGGCGCTGCATGCTTCGAAAATTGCCTGTGCATCTTCAACTGGCGAAAGGGTGGGCTGTCCCTGCATTTGTACGCGCTCTGCGGCAAACGGTTCCGTGTCGGGATAGGCCTTGTCCACGCGCAGAACTATTTCCATGAATCGGCCTTCCATGCCTACGCGAAATCCGTCGGACATACGCGAAGCCAGCAGCAGGGGCAGGGACATCCAGTCCGGCTCCTCTCCGTTCGTATTGGGGGAGGAAACCATGTTCAGGGCGGAAAGGTCGAGGTCTGCCGAAGGGAAGGAAACGCCGATTTCCACGCCCGTGGCGACGGGGCGGAGTGTTATTTCGATTTCCCCGGCTTCTGCCGAGGCCAGAAATTGGAGAAGCTCTTCGGCGCAGTTGACCAGGCGCAGGGTCTTGGACGGGTCCAGGCCGAAAACCGCGCCTGCCTGTTCGGCGGCATTCTGTACAAGACCGACCCAGGCTGTATTTGCAGGAAGATGGAGGCGGATGCACGATTGCGTGGTGTTCACGAAATTCCTCGCTGAAGAATGGATAAACAAACCCACATGTTCGCTGAACGCCAGGAGAAAGGTCCGCCGGGAATATAACCGTATGTGAGCTTTGGTATTAAAATTGGGCGAACCGTACAGTGATTATCAAAGGAAGTGTCTATGCAACTTTTCTTGCAAAATGACAAATCCTGATTTTCAGAGAGGGTTTATACAAGCAGGGGGCGAAGATTGTGGCTTTTGGGGTGGCTAAAGATTTTCCGCAGGCTGCTGAGAACAGTTGCGAGAGCCAGGCGCGAGAAAGATTCAAGACCGACACGTATTTTTTGATACGCGAGGGTTTGGATCTTTTGAAGCAACGCCGCTATCGTGCTGTTCTCAACAGCCTGTAATGTGGGGGCTCGGGGGCCATCATGGCCCCCGGCGGGGTATGGGGCAGCGCCCCATTCATTACTTTATAATCATGTCTTCCAGACTCAGATCAATCCGCTTCTGGGCTTCGTCCAGGGAGAGGCCGCGCAGGCTGGCGATGTGTTCCAGGTTTTCTTCCGCGTCCGAAGGACGGACATAGCAGGGCGCAATGGGAGCCCGGGCGTATCGGGCCTGGGCGGCCATGCGCAGGAGCGCGTCGGCTTTGGGCGTGTCGAAATCCTGGGGCAGGCTGGCGATGTCGGCAAACACTTCGGGGTTGCGGCGCAGTCCCGTGCCAAGGGTGGCGACGGGCTGGGGCAGGCTGTCCAGGAGTCCCCTGGCCTGTTGCGCGGTCAGGGCGCGGACGTCTTCCCAGCCGTCGAGTGGTTGCCGTGTTTCGGGATCAAAAGCCTGCAAATAGACCTGCCCGCGCCGGGCATAGGTCAGCACGGCCAGAGAGGCGGCCGGAGCCAGGGGTGGCGCGGAAACGGCCAGGGTTTGCAGGTGGTTCAGCCCGGCCAGGGGGGTGCGGCTGCCCCCAAGAAATCCCATGGCCGTGGACAGTATGATGCGTATGCCCGTAAAGCTGCCCGGTCCGTAAACGCAGGCGATGCCGCCAAGGTCTGCGGGCGTGATTCTCAGAAGTTTGAAGGCCTGTTCCAGGGCCGGGGCCAGCACCCCCATGGCGCGCGACGGAACAATCCATTCCTGGGCGGTCAGAAGACCGGCCTTTCCGTCGCGGCATTGTCCCAGTACCAGCTGCAGCCGTTCTTCGGATGCGCCGAGGACGAGTAGGTGGCCGTCGGCAGGGCTGGCAGTTTCGTTGATATCCATCCGGTCTGTGTCCTTTATTGGGTGATGAGCCGCTGCACGTCGTTGTAGATGGCCAATGCCATGAGCAGGAGAAGCAGGGATATGCCTGCGCGCAGGGCTATGCCGCGTATTTTTTCGCTGATGGGCCGCCGGATGACGGTTTCGATGGCAAAGAACAGGATGTGTCCGCCGTCCAGCACCGGAATGGGCAACAGGTTGATAAGCCCCAGGTTGATGCTGATGAGCGCAGCCAGGGCAAGCACTTCGGCCAGTCCCCGTTCGGCCTGCTGGCTGACCATCTGGGCAATCATGATGGGACCGCCGATGGTATCCAGGGGAATGATGCGTTCCACCAGCTTGACCAGCCCCTGCACGGTGAGGTCCACCATGTGCCAGGTCTGTTCACCAGCCTGCACAAAGGCGTTGCCCAGGCCGTAGTGGACCATTTCGGTCTCGGTGGAGGACATGATGCCGATGAGCGGGCGGGAGATGGTTTCTCCAAAGATATTCTTGCCCGTATGCATGGCCGGGGTGACGTCCAGTTCCATGACCGTCCCGTTGCGGTCTACGCCCAGGTGGACGCGTCCGCCGCCCGAGTTGCGGATGACTTCGGCAAAATCCTCCCAGTATTTCACTGGGGCGCCGTCTATGCTGACGATGCGGTCGCCCTGCAGCAATCCGGCGGACAGGGCCGGGCTGTCGGGCTGCACGCCGCCGACAACGGGCAGCAGCTTGGGATGGCCGTAGGAGGCCATAAGAAACCAGAAGATAAGGAAGGCCAGCAGAAAGTTGAAGATAGGGCCTGCCGCCACAATGCACATGCGTTGCCAGGCGGGCTTGGTTTCAAAATTCTGGTCCGGGGTAAAGCCTTCGGGCACTTCCTCGCCGGGCTGTTCTCCCACCATGGAGACGTAGCCGCCCAGGGGAATGAGCGAAAGCTTGTACTCGGTTTGTCCTTTTTTTACACCGAACAGCTTGGGGCCGAAGCCGAGGGAAAAGGCCTTGACCCCGACGTTGAAGAGTTTGGCGAAAAGAAAGTGTCCCAGCTCGTGGAAGAAGATGATTCCACCCAGGACGATTATGACGGTTATGGCGCTCAGCATGCGTCCTCTTTTGTTCGGGTTGCGGGCGGTGGCTTTTTACAGCCTTGCCTTTCGAAGCGCGCGGTTTTGTCAGCCGTGGTGGGCCAGAGTCCGTTCGCGGGTTCTGGCGTCCAGGTCGAGGATGTCGTCCAGCCGGTCCGCGGGTTCGGACCGGTGCTGTTCCAAGGCGCGTTCGATGATACGGGGAATGTCCAGAAAAGCGATCCTTTCTTTGAGGAACAGGTCCACGGCCACCTCGTTGGCGGCGTTCAGGACCACGGGATGGCTTGCTCCGGCCCGATATGCCTCGCGAGCCAATCGCAGGCATGGGAATAAATGTAATTTCGGTTCCTCAAAGGTCAAGGAGGCGAGGCGGATAAGATCGATGGGCTCCACGCTCAGTTTGAGCCGCTCCGGGTAGGCCAGACAGTGGGCAATGGCGACACGCATGTCTGCCGGGCCCAGATGGGCCAGGATGGAGCCGTCCACGAATTCCGCCAGGGAGTGGACGATGCTCTGGGGATGGACCACGGTGAGCACGTCTTTTTCATCCAGACCGTACAAATGACAGGCCTCGATGACTTCCAGCCCCTTGTTCATAAGGGAGGCCGAGTCGATGGAAATTTTTGCACCCATGGACCAGTTGGGATGGTTCAGGGCCTGCTCGCGGGTGACGTTTTCCAGAAAGGCCGCGTCCTTTGCACGGAAAGGTCCGCCGGATGCCGTCAGCAGCAGATGTTTGAGCGTGCGCGCGTCCTCGTGGCAGACCACCTGAAAGAGGGCGTTGTGCTCCGAGTCCACGGGCAGGATGACTGCGCCGCTCTTGCGGCATTCCTCGCGGATGAGGTGCCCGGCCAGAACCAGGGACTCCTTGTTGGCCAGGGCGACTATTTTCCCTGCCTTTACCGCCGCATAGGTGGGCGGCAGTCCGGCTGCGCCGACAATGCTGGAAAGCACCACATCCACTTCGTCCAGGGTTGCCAGGGTGCAGTACCCTTTCGGTCCGGTAAGGATTTCCGGGGCATAGTCCGCAGGTAGCAGCGCGGCCAGTTCCTTGGCTGCGGCATCGTCCAGAACGCACAGATATGCCGGACGGAAATGGACGGCCTGTTCGGCCAGCAGCTTGGCGTTGCGTCCTCCGGCCAGGGCCAGAACGCGGAATTTTTCCGGGGCGTCTTCCACTACGCGCAGGGTATTGGTTCCGATGGAGCCTGTGCTGCCCAGAATGCAGAGCGTGCGCGGGAATGAGAGCTGTTCCGGACGTGGAAGTGTGGAAATGTAGGTCTGCACGAGGCGTCCTTTTTAGTTGACGAACAGGGGATAGAGCGTGCGCGCGGCAAAGTAGACGGGCAGGACCAGAACCAGTCCGTCGATGCGGTCCATGATGCCGCCGTGCCCGGGCAGAAGGTGTCCGGAATCCTTGACTCCCAGGCGGCGTTTGAGCGCGGACTCGAAAAAATCGCCGAATTGGGCCGCAATGTTCAGAATAATCCCCAGACAGATCCATATCCACCATGGGGTTTGCAGCGTGTTGCCGAAGCCGAGGCCGATGATGAGGCTTACGACCACGCTGGCGGACATGCCGCCGAAGCTGCCGGCCCAGGTCTTTTTGGGACTGACCACAGGCCATATCTTTGGCCCGCCGATCAGACATCCCGCATAGTACGCGCCCGTGTCCGAGGCAATGGTGGCCAGCAGGACCAGGGCGGATTCCGCCGGGCTCAGAAACAAAAACAGCTGCAAGGACAGCGGAAGATAGAGCAGGCCGGTGAAGAGCACAGCGGCGTTGGCGAACGAGGCGTTCCTGTCCTTGGTGCCGTAGCAGAACAGGAAAAACATGTTGGCGGTCCAGAACGAGGCCAGCAGCACGGCGGCCAGCAGCTCCATGTTCTGGCTTCTGGCGGCCAGGAAGATGCAGGAAGCCAGGACCAGGCCGATGGCTTTTTTGCCGATTCCCTGGCGACCGGGCCAGAAAAGGGCGTAATATTCGAGAAGGCCGAGCAGGGCGACGAGCAGGGCTGCGCCGAAAACGTACCACCCGCCCAGGGCCATGACTGCGCAGAGTGCCACGAGCATGGCCAGACCTGTGAAAATGCGTTGGGAATGCGATGAGAGCATGAAACCGACCGGGTAAGAGGTTTGTGGGGTACGCCTGAAGGAAGCCGGGGCAAGGCAATGTGCGTCTTCCGGCCCTTTTTGCGTCCGCTGAATTTGTGTCGGCACAGGGTATCCGGTTCGCGCAGGGAGGGCAAACGCAAATCCGGTTCCAGGCGTGGCGGGAAATGGCGGCCGAACTTTCTGTGCGGCGCCATGACGCCCAGCCATGACGCCCAGACACGACAGCCTGCGCAGGGCTTTGCAGTGGCGGCTGAGTGTCCGCCGGGCGTCACCAAGAGTGTGCGGCTTGGCGGGCGTTTTTTAGTGTGCGTCGCCGAATCGGCGTTGGCGCGAGGCGAAGTCGGCCAGGGCTTCGTCCAGATGTGCGGGGGAAAAATCGGGCCAGAGCGTATCCGGAAAGCACAGCTCGGCATACGAGGACTGGTAGAGCAGAAAGTTGGAGAGGCGCAGCTCCCCACTGGTGCGGATGATCAGGTCCGGGTCGGACTGGCCTGCGGTGTAGAGCAGGGAAGAGAAGAGTTCGTCCGTGATCTCCTCGGACGGGATGGCTTTTTCGGCAATGATGCGCGCGGCGCGCAGAATTTCTTCCCGCCCGGAATAGTTGAGCGCCAGGTTCAGGTCCATGTCCCGGTTTTGGGCGGATTTCTTGATGGCATGCTGCAAGGCCTGGCGCGTGGCAAAGGGCAGGGCGTCTATTTCGCCCAGAACGTGCAGGCGGATGCCCTGTTCCATCAGGGTGCCGAGTTCGTTGCTCAGAAAGCTTGCCAGCAGGTTGAAGAGGTAGCTGACCTCGTCCTTGGAGCGCTTCCAGTTCTCCGTGGAAAAAGTGTACAGGGTCAGGTGCCGGATGCCGAGTTCCCGGCATCGGGTGACGATGGCTCGTGTGGCCTCGGTGCCCGCCTTGTGTCCGTCGCTGCGGGAAAGCCCGCGCCGGGTGGCCCAACGTCCGTTGCCGTCCATGATGATGCCCAGATGGCGGGGCAGAACTGCGGGGGCCGTGGCTGATGGCGCATCCACTGGGTTCATGCGATCGTACCGTTGTTTCTGAAGGATGGTGTGAGCGTGGCCGTTGTCGGCCGCCTTAGTGTCGTGTCCGTTCAATTCGTATCAATAATACTGCCGCAGTGCACGCGGCGCGTCACATGGTGGCATAGAGAGCCATGCGCCGTCAAAGGCGGCGTGAGGGAATCTGAAAACGCGTTTTTCAGGTCGCGGTCAGTCCACCTGATACGCCCACCAGATACGTTTGGCAGATACGTCTATGCCTTTGGTGGACATCACAGGGATGGACATACACGGGAGCAGGCGGGGTGAAATGTCCCCGCCGCGTCTCCCAGCATAACGATGCCCGCAGAATACCAGCTGCATCCTGCGGAAACCGGGTTAGATTTCCATTATTTCCTTTTCCTTGGCGGTAAAGGTATCGTCCGACTTTTTGACGAAGGCATCGGTGGCTTTCTGGATTTCGTCCTGCCCTTTGTGCTGTTCGTCTTCGGTCAGCTCCTTGTCCTTCTGCATTTTCTTGAGAGCTTCGTTGCCGTCGCGGCGTACGTTGCGCACGGCGACCTTGCAGTCTTCCGTGTACTTTTTCGCCAGCTTGACCAGATCTCTGCGGCGCTCCTCGGTAAGGGGCGGCATGCTGATGCGGATGAGGACGCCGTCGTTCACCGGGTTCAGACCCAGGTCGGACGCGATGATGGCTTTTTCGATAAGGGAAAAGGCGTTTTTGTCCCAGGGCTGGATGGTCAGTGTGCGCGAATCGGGCACGGAGACCGAAGCGATCTGGTTTACCGGGGTGGGGGTGCCGTAATAGTCCACTTTAATGGTCTCTACGAGTCCCGTGGACGCGCGCCCGGTGCGCAGTTTGGAAAATTCGCGTTCAAGGTTTTCAATGGCTTTCTGCATTCTGGATTCGCAGTCGTTGATAACGGATTGCATGAGCTTTAGCCTCCTGTAACGGTGGTTCCGATGTCTTCACCCTTGGCGACCTTCAGGATGTTGCCCTCTTCAAAAAGGTTGAACACCATGATGGGCATTTTGTTGTCCATTGCCAGGGAAATGGCGGTTGTGTCCATAACACGCAGCCGTTTTTCCAGGGCTTCCATGTGGGTGATGGTTTTGAACATCACCGCATCGGGATTGGTCATGGGGTCCTTGTCGTAGATACCATTGACCTTGGTTGCCTTGAAAATGGCTTCGCAGCGAAGTTCCATGGCCCGCAGAGCGGCAGCGGTGTCGGTCGTAAAGTAAGGGTTGCCCGTACCTGCCGCGCAGATGACGGCCCGGCCCTTTTCCAGGTGCCGGATGGCCCTGCGCCGGATGTACGGTTCGCTGACTTCCTTCATGTCGATGGCCGACAGCACCCGTGTATCGAGACCGTGTTTTTCCAACGCGTCCTGAACTGCCAGGGCGTTCATCACCGTTGCCAGCATGCCCATGTAATCGGCCGATGCGCGGTCCATGCCGCGGGCGGATTCGGACACGCCACGGAATATATTGCCGCCGCCGATGACCAGGGCGATTTCCAAGCCCTGACTGGCAACGTGTACTATTTCACGGCTGAAGGCCTCAATGGAGGCAGGGTCTATTCCTCCGCCTTTTCCTCCAGCCAATGCTTCGCCGCTAAGCTTTAACAATACCCGTTTGTAACGCAGGTTGTCCATAGAGAAACCCTCCGGGGGGTATGAGATGGCCGCGTCGGATGACGCGGCATGACATTTCAGGCCGCTTGTACATGTGCGTCCGCACAGCGGACTGCCAAGGTGCGGCCTTCGGACAAGGACATCTGACTGTAGGCAGGGTTGGCCCGGTGGGTCGGGCTCCACAAAACAACCGCCGCACTTTTGCCGGACGCCGGAGAAAGGAAATTCCCCGGGGATACGGAAGTCGGGCGGCGATGTTTTGCGACAGTCTGCCGGTTCGACGTCGCAATCGAGTTGGTTGCCCACTGTGAGCGGTGGGCCGAAAAATGGCGAAAAAAAAGCGGGCCTCGCGGCCCGCTGTGTCTTATTCTTCTACGGCGTCTTCGCCAAGGGCCATTCTGGAGAATCGCCCGATCTGGATGTTCTCACCCAGAACTGCAATCAATTCGTTGAGCAGATCCTGGATGGTCACCTTGTCGTCCTTGATGAAGGGCTGCTCGAGCAGGCACACTTCCTTGTAGTACTTCTTCAGGCGGCCTTCGACGATCTTTTCCGCGATGTTGGCGGGCTTGCCTTCTTCAATGGCCTGGTTCTTGTAAATCTCGCGTTCCTTTGCCATGAGGTCGGCGGGAACGTCTTCGGCGCACAGGCAAATGGGGTTGGCAGCGGCAATCTGCATGGCCACGTTCTTGGCGAATTCCTGGAACTTGTCGCTGCGGGCAACGAAGTCGGTTTCGCACTTTACTTCGACCATGACGCCGATTTTACCATTGGAGTGGATATAGGAACCGATAAGGCCTTCGGAAGCGGCACGGCCAGCACGCTTGGCGGCTTTGGCAATGCCCTTTTCCCGAAGCCAGTCAATGGCCTTGGACTCGTCACCGTTGGTTTCGGTGAGAGCTTTTTTGCAGTCCATCATTCCTGCGCCGGTCTTTTCGCGCAGGACTTTCACCATCTGTGCGGAGATAGCCATTATTCTGCCTCCTCGGGGGTGCTTTCTTCGGTTTTTGCTTCAGCAGGAGCTTCTTCAGCTTTCGGCGCGGCAGCGGCTTCGGCTTCGGCAGCTTCCTTCATTTCCTTTTCAACCGATTCCTTGGAACCTTCGCGGTCGTCGCGGCGGGCCTTGCCTTCGAGGCAGGCGTCGGCGATGTGGGTCACGAACAGCTTGATGGCGCGGATGGCGTCATCGTTGCCGGGAATCACGTAGTCGATCAGGTCGGGATCGCAGTTGGTATCAACGACGGCCACGATGGGAATACCAAGCTTGCGGCATTCCTTTACGGCAATGTCTTCACGCTTGGGGTCGATGATAAAGGCCACGCCGGGGACGTGTTCCATGTTCTTGACGCCGCCCAGGTTGGCCTGGAGCTTCTTCATTTCGCGGCTGAACTTGGAAACTTCTTTCTTGTTGTATTTGTTGACCGTGCCGTCTTCGAACATCTCTTCGAGTTTCTTCAGGCGGTCGGTGCTTTTCTTGATGGTCTGGTAGTTGGTCAGGGTGCCGCCCAGCCAGCGGTTGCTGATGAAGTGCATGCCGCAGCGGGTGGCTTCGGAGTTGATGGACTCCTGTGCCTGGCGCTTGGTGCCTACAAAGATGACGTCGCGTCCCTTGGCCACGGTTTCAGCGATGAAATCGTGCGCGGTGCGGAACAGTTTTACGGTCTGCTGCAGGTCGATGATGTGGATGCCGTTGCGGGCGCCGAAGATGTAAGGGCGCATTTTGGGGTTCCAACGGCGGGTCTGGTGGCCGAAGTGGACGCCGGTTTCCAGCATCTGCTTCATAGTTACGTAAGCCATACGTCTCTCCTAGGGTTGTTTCCTCCGCTCCCGTCCTGGCCGGTCCACTATGGCCGGCACCCATTGGCTTGGGGGAGCGTGCGTTTTCGGACCGGGTTTGATACCTTTAAGCCCGGTGGAATGCAAGCTATTTGTGTTCCTTCTTGCTATCTTTTATTGTTACCCGGTTTTATAATTGGGCCGCAACGTATTTTTTGCTATTACCGCTCCTTGGCATGTGGATGTTGCGGTTACGCCATCGACAGCTGATATCTGGAGTTGTCTGCGCCCTGCAATATGTAGGGAAAGCGCAGGAAAAAGGGAATAATCTATGTCGTATCGCCTGAAGCTTTCGTTCGATCCGAACTTTAACTACTCCAAACTTCAGCCGAGACACAAGGCGGATGGCGGAGTTGACCATTTCGACCTGGGATATGTGCAAAGCGTCCACCGTAACGAAGTGCTCGCTTGCTGGGAAGATAGCGACCAGAACGTCCTGGGCTCCGAAGCATACACGCTTGAGCTGGAAGAAAAAAAAATGCCCGCCGGGCCCAATTGTCATGTCGATCCTGGCAGCCCGGATTGCCTCCTGGCCTCCGTGGACGGCTATATCGTCTACCGCGATGATGAAATTTCCGTAAAGACCTTGTTGAATGTGCGGCGCGATGTGGACTTTCATACGGGAAACATCCGTTTTCCCGGCGACATTGTCTTTGCATCCGACGTGCGTTCGGGATTTTCAGTCATAGGGCGGCATATCTGGGTAAAGGGCGAAGTTGAGGCCGCCAACCTGCGGGCTACGGGATCGGTGATTGTGGACGGCGGGGTCAAGGGCGGACAAACTGGACAAATACGGGCGCGGGGCGGCATAAGGGTGCGCTTTTGCGAGCAGTGCCGTCTGCGGGCCCGTACCGGCATTTTGGTAAAAGGCTCCAGCCTGCACTGCCGCCTTTACGCGGGGCGCAAGCTGGTGGTCAGCGAACGGCTGGTGGGCGGCAGTGCATCCAGCCGCGACCTGGTCTACGTCAAGGAACAGTTGGGAGGCGGTCTTTCCACCGAGACCGAGGTGATTGTCGGGTACGACCCCGCCTTGCTGCTGCGTGATGATATGGTTGTGGAAAAAATGCGGAAATTGCGGGATAGGCGTTCTTCTTTGGAGCGAGTCATCCGGCGTGAAGGCGGGATTGCCGAGTTGCAGAAAAAGCTGAGCGAAACATCGGCACGTATCACCGCGCTCAAGGCGCGCCGCGCAGAAATGTGGGAAAGTTACACTGCTGTTGGAAATTATGGAAAATGTCGTGTTATAGTACCCGGAGCCGTCAGGCCGGGTGTGGACATCTATATAGGCCCCGCATACCTGAAAGTTCAGGATTTTCTGGAAAACGTCCATTTTTATTACAAGGACGGCGAAGTGTGCGTAGGTAGCCCTGCATTGCCAGGCAAACGTTAGAAAGACCCTGATCTGGAATTGGAATTGAGACTCATATGGATATTGCAACTCTATTAGGAATACTTGGCGGTCTTGGGTTGATTGTCACCTCCATTGTGCTTGGTGGCAACATCATGGGATTCGTCGACATCCCTTCGCTTGTGGTTGTCATGGGCGGTACGATTGCCGCCGTGTTGGTTATGTTTCCGCTCAAAACCGTAATCGGGGCCATAAAAGTGGGCATGAAGACCCTGCTTGCCAAGGAACCCGATCCGGAAAGTCTGATCAAACAGATCGTGGAGCTGGCCGAGCTGGCACGCAAGGAAAGCCTTGTGGCCATGGAAAAGGCCAATGTGTCCAACCCGTTTTTGCAAAAGGGTGTGCGTTTGGTGGCCGATGGTTCCTCCCCCGCTTTGGTGGGAGCCATCATGGATTCCGAAATAAGCTACATGAAGCGGAGGCACCAGCGCGGGCAAAACGTGTTCAAGGGGCTTGGGTCGGCGGCTCCTGCCTTTGGCATGATCGGTACCTTGGTCGGTCTGGTCCAGATGCTTCAGAACCTGGACGATCCTTCGTCCATTGGTCCCGCCATGGCTGTTGCGCTGCTGACCACTTTTTACGGCGCGATCATGGCCAACCTGATGTTTCTTCCCATGGCCAGAAAGCTGGAAGAACGCTCTCTGGACGAACAATTTTATATGGAAGTCGCGCTGGAAGGTGTTCTTGCCATCCAGAACGGCGAGCATCCCCAACTGGTCAAGGAAAAGCTCCAGGCCTTCCTTGCTCCGGCCCTGCGGGAAAAGGCGGGTTAAATGGCCGCTCTTCAAGAACAAGCGCCAAGGAGAAAACCAAAGGACGACGGACCACCGCCGGCCGAAGGCGCACCCGAGTGGATGACCACGTTTGCGGACATGGTTACGCTGCTGCTCTGCTTTTTCGTGCTCCTGCTGTCTTTTGCCAACCAGGACGTGGAAAAGTTCCGCGATATGCTCGGTTCCGTGCAGGATGCCTTTGGCGTGCAAAAAGAACGTCCCCAGGACGTGCATATCGCCTATGCCCCGTCCCTGGCGGATCGTAAGGATCTCAATCTCAAGGCCGAGCAGCGCAAGCAGCTGGTCATGTCCCAGATGATCCGCGACATGGTCGACAAGGACCCCGCAATCAAAAAGCAGGTCCAGGTCAATGCCGAGAACGGAGGCGTTCTTTTCCGGGCCAGCGGCCGCCTTGTTTTCGAGCCGGGAACCACCAAGTTCGCTCCAGGCGCGTACAAGGTCTTGGACAAGGTCATCAGGGTGCTCAAGGAACATACCTACGATCTCATAGTGGAAGGGCATACTTCCACGAAACCGGAAAGCAAAAGCAGTTTGTATCCATCCAACTGGGAGCTTTCCTCGGCCCGGGCGGCGGCTGCGTTGCGCTATATAATGGATAAGGGCGGCATACCCGCCTCGCGGCTCAAGGCCGTGGGCTATGCCGGTTCGCGTCCTCTGGTGCCAAACGACAGTCTGGAAAACATGAATCGCAACCGGCGTGTGGAATTCTTTTTCCGTCCACCGTCCGGAAAGGGCATGAGGTTTTAGCGTGGAAGCCCTTCCTGTTGTGTTTTCCTGCAGTCCCAGGGCTGGCGGCAACAGCGATGCCGCTGCCGCATGTATCATGGAGGAACTGGCCGCGCTGGGGCGCACGGCCCGTCTTGTGCGGCTGCGCGATACTCCGCTGCGCCCCTGCCAGGGCTGCTACGGCTGCCGCAAGGACGCGGCCGGACGGTGCGTGCAGCCCGATTCGGAACGGGCAGGACTGGTTTACAAGTACCTGCTGACCGCCCCGCAGTTCTTCTTTACGGCTCCTATCTATTTTTACCACCTGCCCGGTCTGCTCAAGGACTTTATCGACCGCAGCCAACCCTATTATCTGCGCCGCGAGGCTGGTGAACCGGACATGGTGGGATTGCCTGCCCGAACTGCCTGCAGTGTGCTCGTGGCCGGGCGGCCCAAAGGGGAGAAGCTCTTTGACGGTGCCGTTCTGACCATGAAGTTCTTTTTGCACACGTTCAACATTACGCTGGCCGAGTCCCTGAATTTGCGCGGTATCGACCTTCCCGGAGATCTGGAGGCCGATGCCGTTGCCAGGCCTGCCATTCGGGAAATGGTGGGGCGAGCAGTGGGGGGCACGGTTTTTTTGGCCAGATAGGGCCGGATAGGGCCGGATAGGGCCCGACAAGATTCACCCGTTGGCAACGCGCCCACTGGACAACCATCCCTTTGATGCGTACATGCCCTTTGGGAGTCGGACAGGCTGTCGCCGCCTGAGAAATCAGGGGGAGGAAAGTCCGGGCTCCGCAGGGCAGGACGCTGGATAACGTCCAGGGGGAGCGATCCCCGGAAAGTGCAACAGAAAGCAGACCGCCGAGGGAACTCGGTAAGGGTGAAACGGTGGGGTAAGAGCCCACCAGCGGGCATGGTGACATGCCCGGCTGTGTAAACCCCGTTCGGAGCAAAACCAAATAGGGATGCGCCTAAGGCCGGCCCGGCCGAGCATTCGGGTAGGTTGCTGGAGGCCGTCGGTAACGGCGGTCCTAGAGGAATGATGGCCGCCCCGCTTGCGGGGAGACAGAACCCGGCTTATCGTCCGACTCCTTTTTCTTTTTATTTTTCCTGATCCTCGCGGCTCGTTTCGCGTCACGGGAGCAGATATGAACATCTGGGCGGTCGTTCTGGCTGCGGGCAAGGGCACACGCCTGGCCCAGGCAGCCGATGGACAACGCAAGCAATACCTTCAATACCGGGGAGCCCCCTTGTTTTGGGCAAGTGCCAGAACCTTTGCCGCCATGCCTGTGGTCAAAGGGGTGGTGTTTGTATTCTCTCCGGAAGATATTGAAAATTCCCGCAAAATGCTTGCCGGTCTGGTAGGGCGCGATAATTTGGGGCTGCCCTGGCTGGTGGCTGAAGGCGGCGAACGCCGACAGGATTCCGTGCGCAACGGCCTGGACGTGCTGCCCCGCGAGTGTACCCACGTGCTGGTGCACGATTCCGCCCGTCCGTTTGCCACGCCGCGCATGATTTCGCGTCTGGTCGACGCCCTGGTCAACGGGGAACAGGCGGTCATCCCCGGCATTCCCGTTACCGATACCATCAAAATTCTGAACCATGATGTGGTTTGCCATACGCCGCTGCGCCATGATCTGTGCGCCGTGCAGACGCCCCAGGCCTTTGAGCTCGATTTTTTGCGCCAGGTCCACGAAAAGGCCCGGCAGCACGGCTGGGACGTGACCGACGACGCCATGCTCGTCGAGCAGTGCGAAGGCCGGGTGTATGTGGTGGAAGGCGAGGCGGGAAACATCAAGATAACCAATCCGGAAGATTTGCGCCTGCTGCGGCGCGAAAACGGGGAACAAGCCATGCAGAAACTGCCCGTCAGCGGGTTCGGCTACGACGTGCACCGCTATATGGACCCGCAAGACCCCAAGGCGCGCCCCATGATATTGGGCGGCTTTCCCATTCCCGGCGCGCCGGGCGTAGCGGCCCATTCGGACGGGGACGTTCTGCTGCACGCTCTGGCGGATGCCGTTTTGGGCTGTGTGGGCCTTGGAGACATTGGGGGGCTTTTCCCGGACACCGATCCGCAGTATGACAACGCTTCCAGCGGAATGCTGTTGGCCGAGGTCATGGAGCGGGCGCGGGCCGAAGGGTTTGAACCCACGCATGCGGACCTTACCATCATTGCCCAGGCGCCCCGGCTGTCCCAGCATAGGGAGTGCATCCGCAAGAGCGTTGCCCACCATCTGGGGCTTACTCCCCGGCAGGTCAACGTGAAGGCCACAACCGAGGAAAAGCTCGGCTTTACCGGACGCAAGGAAGGAATCAAGGCGGTTGCCCTGGTCAACGGGCTTCTCGCCGGATAATAGCGGAAATATTGCGGAAACCGCATAATACCACGGAGACGACACATGGAACTCTACAATACGCTCACACGGCAGAAACAGACATTCGAGCCGCGCATTCCCGGCAAGGTCAGCATGTATGTATGTGGCATCACCGCCTACGACTTCTGTCACGTCGGCCATGCCCGTTCCACAGTGGTTTTTGACGTGCTGGCGCGGTTTCTCCAGCGTAAAGGCTACGAACTCACCTTTATTCGCAACTTCACGGACATTGACGACAAGATCATCAAGCGGGCCAACGAACTGGGCCTGACCAGCAAGGAAGTTGCGGAAAAGAACATCGATTATTTTTACCAAGACATGGACCGCCTCAACATCCGGCGGCCCAACATAGAGCCCAAGTGCACCGAGCACATCCCCGAGATGCTTACGCTGACCCAGACGCTTATCGACAAGGGACATGCCTATGCCACGCCTTCGGGCGACGTGTATTTCCGCGTCCGTTCCTTTGACGGCTACGGCAAGCTCTCCCGCCGCGATATCGACGACCTGCGCTCCGGCGCACGCATCGAACCGGGCGAGGAAAAGGAAGATCCACTGGATTTCGCCCTGTGGAAGGCGGCCAAGCCCGGCGAACCTTCCTGGGAAAGCCCCTGGGGCCAGGGACGTCCCGGCTGGCACCTGGAGTGCTCGGCCATGAGCGAAAAGTACGTGGATCTGCCCCTGGACATCCATGGCGGCGGACAGGACCTTTCCTTCCCCCACCACGAAAATGAGATTGCCCAGTCCGAGGCCGCCACAGGCAAGGAACTGGCCCGCTTTTGGGTGCACAACGGATTCATCCAGATCAATTCCGAAAAGATGTCCAAGTCCTTGGGCAACTTTTTCACCATCCGCGACGTGCTGGACAAGTTCCAGGCCGAGACCATGCGTTTCTTCCTTATGAGCAGCCACTACCGCAGCCCCCTGGATTTCAGCGACGAAGCCCTGGAAGAGGCGGAAAAGGGCATCCGCCGCGTCTATGCCGCCATCGGCCAGATGCGCGAATCCCTGCAAAAGGCCAAATGGTCCAAGACCCAGCTCCCCGAGGAAATTACCGCCGAGCTGGCCGCCCTTGAGGAAAAGTGGAACGCGGCCATGGAAGACGACCTCAACACCGCCGCCGCCCTTGGCTACGTGTTCAGTGCCGTCCGTCTGGCAGGACGCATTGGCGAAGACAAGGCCATGCGCAAGTCCGAAGGCGCACGCGATCTGTGGCAGCGCATCCTCGACGACCTGGCAAGCTGGGACGAAGTGCTCGGAGTCTTCCATCGCGACCCCGAC
Source organism: Desulfovibrio sp. 7SRBS1 (assembly GCF_049723905.1). Lineage (NCBI taxonomy): Bacteria > Pseudomonadati > Thermodesulfobacteriota > Desulfovibrionia > Desulfovibrionales > Desulfovibrionaceae > Desulfovibrio > Desulfovibrio sp. 7SRBS1. Next base: position 3,562,164 of record NZ_JBJKFD010000001.1, read on the forward strand.
GAATTCCTGGCCGAGCTGCGCGACACCCGCGCCGCACGCAAGGGCATCGACACCGCAGCCGTGCAGGTCAAGCTCGATGAGCGTCTGGAAGCGCGGAAGAACAAGGACTTTGCACGCTCCGACGCCCTGCGCGACGAACTCGCTGGACTTGGCGTGGACGTAAAAGACACACCCGCCGGACAGGTTTGGGACGTGTTGTAAGAACTGGCTGGCTGCTTAAAAGGTACGAGAACAAGGCGCTAGAAAAATTCAAGGCCGCTGCGTATTTTTTGATACGTGAGGATTTGAATTTTTTGCAGCAACGAAGTTATCGTGCTTTTGTAAGCAGCCTGAGCGGGGCGCTGCCCCGCACCCCGCCAGGAGGCGCTGCCTCTGGACTCCGCCAGGAGGCAACGGCCTCCTGGACCTGCGATTTTAAAAATAAGACCGGCCTTGGACGAAAGTCCAAGGCCGGTCTTGTCTTTTTGCGGTGGGTAAAACAAAGTTATGTCTAAATTAATATTTGCTGTTGGATATTGATCGTCGTGGTGGTAATTGGAATGTAATCCATTTCAACCGAACCGGAGATATCATGCCAGCCCTTACACCAGCCCAGCTCAATGCGTTTATGGCAATACCTTTGGGAGGGGAAAACAACTCCATACCGTATCCACAGGCCCAACGTGCCCAAAAAATTGCCGCGCCTTGCTGGAGCTGGGCACTGACCGGCGGAACCTGTCTGAACAACGAGGTCGCGAACGGTGCTCCCAAACTGTACGAGAACAATGCGCCGGTTAACCCCTGGACAGATGTTGCCCGTGCGGCAATCGATACGACAAACATCATTAACCACGCTTCCGAACCGACACTTGCGGCCGATTGGATCGCAGCACGGGATGAAGTCGGACCTCCATATCCCCTTCGGATTACCTTCATGGGCGACATGGTGCGGATTGCTGCCAGGGCGAACAACCTTACCCCATCTGCGGTCGCAACCAATTACAGGCTCCATGTTACGGCCCCGGACGCCGACTGGTACCACTGGCAGCACTGGGGAATATCCATTGTACATGGCGGTCATGAAAAATTTATTCAGACGGAGCCGAATACTTATATAAACTATGGCTTTGACAGATTGTGGGAAGCGAACAGGCTAGGTCATATCATGGCTTCGGCCTATCTTACCGAAATTTTGCCGGAGCATAAGCAGGGAATTGTTCTTGCCATAATGCAGCCGCCTGCTGGAGCGACCTGGGTTTCCGATAATGCGTCCGTAAATTGTCAGAGATGCGGCCATGCATTTGCGCGGCAGGGATTTTTGTGGGCTAAATCCGGAAAGCACCACTGCAGGCGGTGCGGCAGACTTGTGTGCCAAACATGTAGTTCACACACAACGCAAGTGCACAATCCCCTTCGTAGCGGGGGATGTTTTTCTGCAGGATTTCACATAACACGAGTCTGCGACGACTGCTATGCCCTGGCCACGGGGTAGGGCATCAAAGCGAAAGCCAAACCGACGCCCTTTCCCCCGCAGCCAAAGCATCATTCACCAAAGGGTGGCCGAAAGCATCCAAGATGTGCTAATACGAAGAAGAATATTCAGCTACGGCTGTGCGTACAGCCATGTACATTAACTTATTTTTTGGAGGCTACCATGTACGTCGCATATCTGGCCGTAGCCGCAGTTGTCGGCGCGCTTTTGCAGCTGTTGTTTGTCGGTGGCGGCTTTGCAGGCACTTTACTGGCCTGGTTTTTGGGGGTGCAGGTCGGTTTGGGCGGTATTTGGGCTTTTCTGGGCCACTATTTCAAATCCGCTGAAGTCGCCCGGTATATTGGCTGGCCTCCCGGCAGTCCCTTTCAAAAGGAAATTGCCTTTACCAATTTGGCCCTTGGCGTATGTGGCGTGCTGAGCTTTTTTATGCGCAACACAGCGTGGCAGAACGGTTTTTGGCTGGCCACCATTCTTTTTGCCACCGTCTTTCTGGTCGGTGCCTTTTCCGTCCATGTAAAGGAAAGAGAAAAGACCGGGAACACCAATCCGGGCAATGCCGGGCCGGTTTTTTTCGCCGACCTTCTTGTGCCCATTGCTCTTTGGGTGCTTTTTCTTGCCGCATAAGACAGTAGAGGTGCTGTCGATGCCAAGTATCTCATTTATCGATATAAATATTTTGACTTCTGTAGCAATAATGATGATTTTTCATATACGTGGAAAACTCATCTGCTTCGGTTGCTCCTCTTGCGCCAATTGGCTGGTCGTCGCTCCGGTCGCCCACTGATTTTCCCCTCCTGTCCGCTTCTTCCTTGACTCCACGTTGGTGGCGTCGGTTTTCCTGTCCGAACAGTTTCATGGAAGGACCGTATCTTTCCAAGGAGTCAGATCATGGCGGAACCCGCAATTCGCATCGAAGGCAGGCGGCAGGGGGCGTTTATGGACACGGTGATGGACATCCTGCCCCAGGGCGGGAACCTCAATTTGTGTCTTACCTGTGGACTGTGCGTGGCAGGCTGTCCGGCCACGGGGCTGGAAAATATGGACCCGCGCAAACTCCTGCGCATGGCCGCGCTGGGCATGGACGAAGAACTCATGGAAACGCCCTGGGCCTGGATGTGCACCATGTGCTTCCGCTGCATGCATGTCTGCCCCATGCAGGTCAACATCCCCATGCTGGTCTACGAGCTGCGCTCCCGCTGGCCGCGCGAGAAAAAGCCCAAGGGCATCATCGGCTCCTGCGACCAGGGGTTGCGTACCGAAGGCGCCAGTGCCGTGGGCATATCCAGCGAGGACTTCAAGTTCGTCATCGAGGACGTCTTGGAAGAGGTGCACGAGACCCAGCCGCGTTTCAAGGACCTGCAAGCTCCCATCAACAAGGAAGGAGCCTACTTTTTCTTTAATCAGAACTCCCGTGAACCGGTCAAGGAACCCGAGGAAATGATTCCCCAATGGAAAATCCTGCAGGCCGCGGGCGTGGACTGGACATACGGCACCTTGGGCTGGGGCGCGGAAAACTATTGCATGTTCGCGGCCGAGGATGACCATTGGCGCGAAATATTGGTCAAGCAGGTGGAAGGGGTGAAAAAGCTGGGCTGCTCCTCCTGGGTGAACATCGAGTGTGGCCATTCTTTCTACTCTGTCTGGGCCGGACTCAAGCGCTTCAATATCGACGCGGGTGTGGACTTCGACCACATCGTGCGCTGGTACGCCCGCTGGATACGCGAAGGCAAGCTCAAGCCCAGCTCGGACTGGAACAAGGACCTGCGTCTGCGTTTCACCGTGCAGGACCCGTGCATGGCCGTGCGCAAGTCTTTGGGCAATCCCTTTGCCGACGATCTGCGCTACGTGGTCAAGGCCTGCGTGGGCGAGGACAACTTCGTGGACATGTTTCCCAACAAGACCAACAACTATTGCTGTGGCGGAGGCGGCGGTTTCCTGCAATCCGGCTTCAAGGACGCCCGGCTTGCCTACGGTCGCATCAAGACCAACCAGATATTGGCAACCAAGGCCGATTATGTGGTCACCCCTTGTCACAACTGCCACGCCCAGATCGAGGAACTCTCGGAACATTATGAGGGCGGCTGGCACACCGTGCATCTCTGGACCATGCTCTGCCTCAGCCTCGGGCTGCTCGGACCGGAAGGAGAGCGCACCTATCTTGGCCCGGAACTCGCCGAGGTCTGGCTGTCGGAGTAAAAGACGAATAGAAATGTAATGTTACCTATTATTAGTTTGGTGTGTCTAATATGAATTAAAGTTTTGATCTCTCCTTGAATGAAGTATAAGTTCGGCTATATTGCTTATACTTTTAATGTGGAGAGGTGGTCCATGTCAGACATGCCAAATAATACTGTAAAGGTGTACATTTGGGACAGTGGAAAAAGTGGGCAATTGACGGGCTCTCATTTTCAACAGGCTAAAAAGGATCCTGAAACAGGTCACTGCGCCCTTGCGGTACAGGATAACCAAGGACAATTTAAGTATTTAAGTTGGTACCCTACCAGAGGTGTATTCTGGCCTAGTAGAGCTAGAATGCCCCCTGGATATGGGCGTCATAGATCCGTAATTCCAGTCGGGGGTGGGCATCGTTTGTTGTCTGATAAAGTTTTGAATGCTGGTGTACCTGCTCCCGGTACGCCCTTAGCGGCTATGCCAACAGAGTCAGCAAACAGAAAATATCGATTTTATGAGGCATTTAATTGCAATTTTATCGTTAACTTCATTGTTAACCTGGAGCTTGGATTGGCTAGAACTTCAGGGCTTGTTGGGGCAATGATGTATAATCTTTTGCTGCAGAATTGTTCGGCAACGGTCGCACATGCTCTTCGAACTGGTGGCGCAGATAATTGGACTCCATGGCCAGCCCATATCGTCTGGTCTCCTGGGTGGGTAAGAACTTATTGCGACGCCTTATACGATGCCATTAATGCTTTAGCTCATGGAAATATTTACGCTATTCGTGGGGTGAACCTATAGAGGTAAGTGGATTTGTCCAGCTTCTGCTTGCCTACGGGGCGTGCCGTATTTTTACAAACAGCGAGGTTCGATGGATTGTTTTGGGTATGCGGTTTTCTTCAACAACGTTTTAGAAAAAGAAAGAGAGGCGAGGGGGAAACCTCTTGAAAGAGGTTCTCCCCCTCGTGCTCCCCTTTCCAAAGACTTTTATAATTAAGGGGAGAATCGGCCGCCGGAGAATTTTTCTTTATAAAATCCGCCAGAATGGCGCCCGCAACTAGCTGGTTACGAAGAAGTTCTGCCCAGTGATGTTTTGGGCCAGGTCGGAGGACAGGTAACAAGCCATGTTGGCGATGTCCTCGATCTTCTGCGCCCGGCCCAATGCGAAGCCCATTTCAATGTCCTCAAAAACGTGTTGGGGATTCAGTTTGTCCGCTACCTGCACGTAGTCCTGCGACCACAGGCGGGTGTTCACCGCGCCGGGGGAAATGCAGTTGATGTTCAGGTTGAACTCGGCGTGTTCCTTGGCAATTGCATTGGTGAATGCGATAACGGCGGCTTTGGACGCGCTGTAATGGGCATAGGCGGGCATGGGCGAGGTCCCCACCATGGCGGCGATGTTGACGATCTTTCCGTGTTTTCGTTCGATCATCTGGGGGATGACCGCACGGGTTACCAGAAAGGTGCCGTACATGTTCACCTTGAAAACCGTGTCCAGATTTTCAAACGACATGTCTACAAGTTTCACCCGGTTGCTTACGCCCGCATTGTTGATCAAAATATCGATTTGTCCGAAATCGCGGCCAATGCGCTCCACGGCGGATTGCACGCTGCCTTCGTCCGTTACATCCATCCTGACGAATGCCGCCTCTTTCAGCGTTTCAAGAGTCCGCTGGGCGCGAGTTTCGTCCTGATCGGCAATGATGACCTCTGCGCCTTCCGCAGCGAACTGATGGGCAATGCCTTCACCGATCCCCCGGGCTCCTCCTGTGACGAGCACTCTCTTATTGCTCAGATTCAGTTCCATGACGCACTCCATATTTGTCGGCCCGGCCAGCGGTTGTACCCGCCGGACGGGCCGCGTTCTTTGTTCTGGGGCGGTTATACCGCTTTCAGCATTTCAGGTCACGCATGGCGGGCCATGCCCGCCATACTGCATACGATACTAGCAATAGATCGTAATGCCGGTCTGGTACATCTTGTCGTTGTAGATGACCTTGATTTCGTACTTGCCGCTCAGGCCGATCTTGCTGATGTTCATTTTAAGCTGGCGGTCGTCCTTTTCCAGGAATGCGCCGGAGCACATGGCCAGGTGGCTTACCGCAGCAGTGTTCAGGTAGTAGCCGCGGTTTTCTTTTTCTCCCGCCAAAACGACCATTGCCAGAGAACCGTGCTCGAACATGCCGTGGAAGACAAAGCGGTCTTCGTCTTCTTCAATGGCGATCTGGCGTTCGGAACTGGGCAGTTCGTTCACTTCTTCCACATCCGGAATGGTGTCGAAGGTGGGGGTTTCGTCCAGATTGCCTACAAGGCGGCCTTCGCCCAGCACGAGGTTTTCCCCGCCATGGTAAGGGGAGAGCTTTTCGCCCCGGTAGAAGTTGCCTTCCACGTCCATCTTGTACAGGACCACGCCGTCCTTTTCCTCCACCGTGGTGGAGTGCAGCTCTACGGACGGGTCTTTGGGATCCATAAATGCGCCCAGGCCGTCGGAGGCGTAGCCGTCCACGGCGGAGATGCCACCGGAGTGAATCATGTAGTGGCCTTCGTCGTAGTATTCGACGTTGCTGATATACGGGGAGAAGAACTGCTGTCCCAACTCCTTGCCGTACTGCCAGACCTGCTCGATCTCCATTTTGTCGGTATCGATGCGGTAGCGGACGCCACGAGAGAAGTTGTCGCGGTTTTTGATGTACTTTTCCTTGACCTTGGCGCGGTACTGGCCGTTGTCAAAGCACATGATGTCTCCGTCCGGGCAGACCACGCAGGCATGCTGCTCATACTGCCAGTCGAAGTTCTCCACATCGCCCACCGGAGTAAAAAAGTACTTGTCCACCATCTCCTGGGGCCAGCCTTCGGGATCGCCGATGATCCAGTTCAGCTTGCTGGTGTCGTAGTCGATGTTCACTACGGCGTCCTGGTGACGTCCGGACAGGGTGATGCTGTTGTTCTTCTTGTTGTACCACAGGGCATTGTTGTGGAACCAGTCGTGGGCGTCCTGGGAACCGGACCCGCCCACGTTCTGGGGCAGGAAGTCCTTGAAGTCCCAGGTGCGCAGCACTTCGCCGGTTTCGCGGTCCAACAGGGCAATCATGTCTTCCACCGTGCTGTTGCGGAAGTCCTGGGTAAGCGCCAGGATGTTGCCGTCTTCCATTTCCCAGTGGTCGTGGTGGTAGTTGCCGGGCATCCGGTATTCTTTGTAGATTTTACCTATCAGGCTCAGCTCCACAAGGCCGGTGGCATTGTAGGGCATGCGGCAGAACCGGGAGGAACCGGTCATGATATTGCCGTTGGCCAGACGTTTGATGTCGAACATGGTGTTGACGGTCAGCAGCCACCGGATATCGCCCTTGTAGTCGTAACCAGTGGGCAGGTTCTTGCCAGCCGGAGTCAGGAACATGATATTCGTGCCGAAATAATCCATGGAAGTCAGGATGTTCTTGCAGCGGCACACGTCTTTGGGCAGCTCTTCGCTTTGAATCTGGAAGGTTTTGCTCTGCCCGTCGGACAAGGCCACGGTGACCTTGGTTTCAATTCCCTCGTAGAGGCACAGCACCGGGATGACGTGGGATGTGGACTCGGCAAAGGTATGTGTGATGTCTTCACGGCTGTTGCGCTTGCCATGCACGGTCACTGTTGCCGTCACCTTCTTGTCCGTCTTGAACAGGATAAGGGCGGAAAGCGGGTTGATGATGTACGGGTTAACAACGATGTGGGCGTTGTCCAGGCAAGGCTTTTCCGCTTCAAAAGCTGTCAGAAAAGCTTTTTCCTTCCGATTTTGCTGCGTAATCAGATGATCTTCGCAGGTGTACGCGACTTTCTCACTCATGGTGCTGCTCCTTTACTTGATGTTTTCTATTTCTTTGATGATGGCGGGCTTTTGTTTCAGCCCTTCCAGGCGGCTCACTTCCTCGCCGTCCTTCATAAAAAGCATGGTCGGGAACCCTTTGACGCCGCAGCGTTCCTTGAGTTCCGCATTCTCATCAAAATCGATGGTGTAAATGGGAAAATCCGGGGTGTTCCTGTCTATGTCCTTGAGGACGAAAGCCAGCATTTTACATGGGCCGCAGGTCTTGGAGTAGAACTCCACGAGCATGGCGCCGGCTTTGTCCATGGCATCGTATTCCGCGGTGTTGATTTCTTTGATCATACCTTTTCTCCTGCCTCCTTCTGGTTCTCTCCGGCCTAGAAAATGACATTGGAGAGAGGAATTCCCACCACTATGAGAACCAGCACAACGAGCAGGGATGCATACGAGGCGTGGAGTGCCACATCCTTTTTGGAAATCCAGTCGGATTGATCGTAGAGCATGGCTGCAAAGGGGGAACCGGCCGGAGTGGCCGCCGCTATGAGCACTATGTAGAAAAAGCAGGCCAGAACCGGAGCGGGGTTGAAGCCGAACGCATTGGCAATGGCCAGAAGAACGGGGGAAAGCACAAGGCCCGCCACCACGGAGTTGAAAAAGTTGGTGATGATGATGCCCAGAAGAATGATGACCACGGAAAGGGTGAGTATTCCCAGGCCGGAAAGATGATCACGCAACATGTATTCCATAAAGATGGTGATGTTGGTGCCCTTGCTCGACATGGCGCCGCCCAGCAGAAAGGCCGTGGCAATGAGGAAAAAGGTCCGCCACGGATAAACTTTGCCGACTTCCTGAATTTCGGCCACGGGTTTGCCGTCCACCCGCAGAAACGTAACCAGGAAAATAATCAGAAGGGTGCCCCCCAGCGAGTTTTGCGCCATGAATGCTCCCAGAATATTGTCGTGCCCGATGATACCGGGCAGCAGAAGCCAGGCGGCATAAAAGGCGAACAGCCCGATGACGATCTTTTGCTGCGTCGAGAGAGGGGGAAGCTGGTCCTTGTTGATGGCCTTCATATCGACACGCTTCAGGGGGCTGACGTCCACCCGGAAGATAAAGCGCATGGACAGAAGGATTACGCCGATACATACAAAGGAAATGATGATGGCGAACAGCAGGTATGCCGCCAGGTTGATGGGCACAAACTGCAGGTCCGTAGCCTTTGTGGCAAGGTTTTGCAGGTTTGCCAGCAGGTAGAACGCTCCGCCCTTGATGGGGTCGCTGGCAAAGCTGAGCAATGCCATGATGACGATGTTGACCGTCATCATGGTGACGTATCTGTCACCTTTTTTGAATCCCACGTAGTCCAGGACGATATAAAGGACAGGCCACATAAGAAAGCAGGCTGTGGTCTGTTCCAGAAAGGCGACAAAATATGTGGCCAGCAGAATGGCTGCGGTAAAACGCCAGGGCCTTCCCTGCACGTAGGGGTGCGTCATGAACCAACGCGCCAGATAAACCGAGATGTTGCTTTTTACCAGCACCGAGGCAAACATGAAGAGGAAAAACATCATGACGACCATGGGATTGCCGAAGTATTGCTTCAAAACAGCAGGCATGGGAGCGTAATTGCTCATGCCAAGAAGCAGAATTCCGAGAAAACTTGGCCAGAGTGTGTCAACAAAGGTCCAGAGATAAACAACGCCGAGAAACAAGGTGATGACCGTCATTCCCATGGGAGTGACGGAAAGCAGAATTCCGCCGTCCACCTGGGGGAGTCCCATCTTGATAAGTCTGTCGGAGGACTCTACAATCATGGACGGAGGAGAAACCATGCGGCCGAAAAGCATGATTCCCAGGCCGATTAAAATGTGAATAATCTCACCAATCTGTATTTTTGTCTGCTTACCCATGCAACCCACCATACTGAGTTAAAATGTCCCTGTTTCAGGAAGATTATGCGCATTCGGCAGAAGAAGAATGTAGCCTGGACTAGTTTTGTGAAAAAAAACTCAAGCTATCTGCAATAGTGTTGTTGGCTTATTTCCTTTAAGTCTCCTCTGGGTGGGCGGGCTTAGGGAAATTTGCAACTATAAATAGACAAATGAGAACGAGACAGCAGGGGGACAGGTGTTTTTGGGGGCCTGTTCTTGGGGGGCCTGGCATTGGCAGCCGGGTACTATTTTGCGTACACTACGAAAACATGTTCTGAAAAAATACAAGGAAGGGCGAAATGACCTTTGCCATGGAGCGCGAGAGCATAGAAAAAATTCTTGAGCCGATTGCCATTGAAGTCACTCTGCCCAAGGACGCCCGGTTCGAGCGGCAGAACGTATATTATCTGAAGCAGGGCTTTGCCGCCCTGACGCACTTGACCCGCAATGGAGAGCAGAGTTCGTTTTTGTATTTCAAGGCGGGCATGCTGCTCAATTTTCTGCCGCCCATCATCATGGAAACGGGAATCGGCACCGACTTCACGGTCAAACGGTTTGCTTCGCTCGACCATGTTATTCTGGCAAAAAACAGGTGCACGGCCCTGTGCATGAATGGAAAGATTTTTCTCGACTATGTGGAAAAGAATCCACAGCTCTACAAATTGCTCTTACGCTCGGTCAGCGAAAATCTGATCAATGCTCTCGCTTTGTCCACAGACCTTTCCACCAAACCCGCCGGGGTGCGGGTCTGCCAGCTTCTCCTGGACTTCATGTACGAAGGGGAAAACGGCGAGCCCCCACAGATTCCGCGCTATCTTACCTACAACGAAATCGCCTTTTATCTGTCCATGCATGTGATCACCGTTACGAAAATATTCAAGGCCCTGAAACAAAACGGAATCATAACCAAAAAGGGCAGAATCACATTTGTTACCGACCGGGAGCAGCTGCTTGCCATTGGTGAAGGGCTGAAAGAACTCAAGTATTGAGATTTTGAGAAGAGGGGAGAGAGAAGAGATTGAAGTGCCCTATAGATGACGGACACGAACCGAGAGGTTACTGTTCGCTCCAACAGGAGAGCATAGTGGCACGTATGAGATATTCAAAAGATTTCAAGTTGTCAGCGGCAAAGCTTGTTGTCGAACAAGGGTATTCCTTTTCTGAGGTTGCACAGCAGCTTGGCTGTAGCGGCTGGTCAGTTCGTGATTGGGTTAGAAAGTATCGTGCAAGTGGCGAACTTTCTCCCAGAGAGGAAAGCACGTCAGCTGCCAGCGATTATGCCAAGCTGAGGGACGAGAATGCCCGCCTGCGCATGGAGAATGAAATTCTAAAAAAGGCAGCGGCGTACTTTGCAAAAGAGTCCCTGTAAAGTACGCGTGGATCGCAAAGCAAAGGGGACATTACCCGACGAAGGTTCTTTGCAAAGTTCTGTCCGTCAGCAGAAGCGGCTATTATGCGTGGGCAAGGCGAAAGCCCGGTAGACTGGCGTTGAAGCGGCAGCTGGTCCTTGCCGCAGCACAGAAGTCGTATCACGCCAGTAGGGGAATTTACGGCTATCGCAAGGTGCATATGGACGTCGTGGAGCAGGTTGGGTTTTGGTGTTGCCCGGAGACAGTGCGGCGGGTGCTGGCGGCTGCTGGACTGCAGTCCAAGTTGAAGCGAAAACATCGTTATCCCTGTCAAACTGGACCGAATCCGCCTGTGGCTGAAAACCATCTTTCACGACAGTTTTTAGCCTCGGCACCGAATCAGAAATGGGCGTCGGACATTACGTATATTCCGACACGAGAAGGCTGGCTGTATCTTGCTGTTACTCTGGACATGTTCTCCAGACGCGTGGTGGGTTGGGCAATGTCGGAACGCGTGGACTCACATCTCGCCTGCAAGGCTCTGACAATGGCCGTTAAATCCAGATCCCCCAAAGCGGGATTGCTCCATCACAGCGACCAAGGCTGTCAATACACCAGCGAACTGTATAGAAAAGCCCTGAGTCAAAATGGAATGGTTTGTAGCATGAGCCGCAGGGGAAACTGCTGGGACAATGCCGTTGCAGAAACGTTTTTCAGCAAGCTGAAAAGGGAATGGGTAAATTGGAGCAGGTACCAGACCCGCTCCGAAGCCAAACTGGATATCTTCATGTTCCTGGAAGGATTTTATAACAGGAAACGGCGGCATGCCGGAATCGGTTATAAAAGCCCGGTGGAATATGAAAACATCCACCAGGCTAAAAGTAACGTAGCGGACTAACCTCTCAGAGAATGTCCATTTTTTATATGGCACTTCAGATGCGAGGGGGCAACCTCTTGCAAGAGGTTCTCCCCCTCGCGCTCCCCCTTCCAGAAATTTTCAATATGTAATTGGGGGGATACTCAACGGCCTGAGACTCTTTTTCTGGAAGTGGGCAGAATAGCAGCCCGATGCACGGCATTGTAAAGGCAAAGAGCGAAAAGTTCTTGGCGTACGGTGTTACAATGAGGGAATAAAGCGAGTCATGGTGTCCCGTTGGCTTGTTTCCAGGTAGGGGCCAGGACAAATTTTGCCAGAAACAGTGGGGGAACCCGGCCAACGCGCCCGGTTCCCCCGGTTGTTTCCGGCACCTTCCCCTCCCCCTCCGGCACGAAGGGGCCGCAGGTATATTTCTGTATGGCTTTGCCGCCTCTTCGTACCAAGTCAGGTGAGGTAACGCCCTTGCGCCGTAGGTTTGTAAGCTGCATTTGCAACTGCTGCTGAGTCGCTACGCCACGCCAAAGAAAGGGGCGTGGCGAAATGGAGGCCATTGGTGATGTGAATTTGAAGGGCGTACGCGCGCTATTAAGAATTACCTGCTTCCATATTTTTTAAGGCCGAATATGAGTAAAAATTGGTTTTGAGGATAAGGCGTATTTTCTTTGTTTTTCATACAGCCAAAGCCCCAGGCCGTGTACGTTTCGGTTCGGGCAAGGCGCTACGGACTTTCGCGAGCGGGAAACGCAGAACATATTCCCCCTGATAAAAGTTTTAGGAAAAGGAATGGGGGTGTGGGGGAAGGGAAAGAACCCTTTTCCAAAAGGGTTTTTCTCTTCCCCCACTCTCTTTTTCCCTACAACCAGCAGCAACGCCGCCCCCGCCCTGATGGTCGCGAAAATCGCACGGCCACAATTCCCTTTTCGCCCCTTTATTCCCTCCCCTGTTTCGGTTACATGCTTGGGGAGTTGATACAAATTGCGAAGGAGAGCGTGGGATATGTTGGATATTAAATTTTTGCGTGGAAATCTTGAACTGGTTCGCCAGAGCATTGCCAACCGTGGTGGCAAGGTGGACCTCTCCGAATATGAAGCCTTGGACGCCAAGCGTCGCGAGATGATCCAGGAAGTGGAAACTTGCAAGATGCGGCGCAACGAGGCTTCCAAAGCCATTGCCCAGATCAAGCGCGAGGGCGGCGACGCGTCCGAAGCCATTGCCGAGCAGGCAGCCGTGGGCAAGACCATCAAGGAGCTGGACGAGCAGCTCAAGGTGGTGGACGAAAAAGTTCAGGAATTCCTGCTGGACATTCCCAACGTGCCGCACGAGTCCGTGCCCGTGGGCAAGGACGAGAACGACAACCCGGTTTCCTGGACCTGGGGCGAAAAGCCCGAGTTCTCCTTTGCGCCCAAGGAACATTGGGAGCTGGGCCAGGAGTTGGGCGGTCTGGATTTTGAGCGTGCAGCCAAGCTTTCCGGCAGCCGTTTTGCCGTAACCTATGGCGCCATTTCCAAGCTGGAACGCGCCCTGGCGACCTTCATGCTGGACGTGCAGACCGGTGAGAACGGATATTTCGAAGTGGCTCCTCCGGTTATCGTGAACAGCGACGCCTTGTACGGCACGGGCCAGTTGCCCAAGTTTGCCGAGGACCTGTTCAAGGTGGAGGGGCAGGAAGCGTACCTGATTCCCACTGCCGAGGTCCCTCTGACCAACCTGCACGCCAACGAGACCATTGACGGCGACCGGTTGCCCATCAGCTATTGCGCGCACACCCAGTGCTTCCGTTCCGAGGCCGGTTCCTACGGCAAGGACACCAAGGGCCTTATCCGCATGCACCAGTTCGGCAAGGTGGAGCTGGTACACTTTACCCGTCCCGAAGACTCCTTCGACCAGCTGGAAAAGCTGACCAAGAATGCGGAAAGCATTCTGCAGAAGCTGGGCCTGCACTACCGCGTGGTGACACTGTGCACCGGTGATCTGGGATTTTCCTCCACCAAGACCTACGATATCGAGGTCTGGCTGCCCGGCCAGGACAAGTACCGGGAAATTTCGTCCTGCTCCAATATGGTCGATTTCCAGGCGCGTCGTGCCGGAATCCGCTTCAAGGACAAGGGCCAGAAAAAGGCGCAGCTCTGCCATACGCTGAACGGTTCCGGCCTGGCCGTGGGCCGCTGCATGGTGGCGCTCATGGAAAACTACCAGCGCGAAGACGGCAGCATCGAGGTTCCCGAGGTGCTACGTCCCTACATGGGCATGGACGTTATCGAGCCCATGGAAAAGTTTTAGCGAAACCGCGTTTTTTGAATGCTACAGGGCAGGGAAGACTTCGGTTTTCCCTGCCTTTTTTGTTTTGGAGGCAACACCATGGAATTGGATCATATCTATATTTGTGTGGGGGAAAAGGCTCCCGAGGGCGACGCCCTGGTGGAGTTCGGCCTGGTGGAAGGCTCGTCCAACACGCATCCGGGGCAGGGCACGGCCAACCGCCGGTTCTTTTTTCATAACTTTATGTTGGAGCTGCTGTGGTGCGTGGACCCGGCCGAGGTCCGGGCAAAAATCACCCGGCCCATCCGACTGCATGAAGCGCTGCTCTCCCCCGAGTCCGACGCGTCGCGATTCGGCATGGGATTTCGGGCGGAAAATGGTGATGAGTCCGACGCGCCCTTTCCGTTCGTCCATTACAGGCCGAAGTATCTGCCCGAGCCGTTGTCCGTGCAGACCGGTTCCCAGCGTCCGGCCACGGAGCCGAACTACTTTTTCCTCAATTTTGTGCAAAGGCCGGACCCTGCTGAAATAAAGGAGCCCATCAACCATCCCAACGGCCTGCGCTTTCTGACCTCGGTGAAGGTCTGGCTGCAACAGGAGGTGCAACTTTCCGATACGGCAAAGCTGGTGAGCAGCCTGCCGGGCGTGGAGATAGACAGGGCAGACGAACAATTGATCGAACTTGAATTCGACCACGGCGAGCAAGGGCTGCGCAGGGATTTTCGTCCTGTTCTGCCACTGGTTATTACAGGCTGAAGAGGAGAGCGGGGCAATGGAAATTGTAACGGAACGCCTTGTGCTGAGGCAATGGAAGGACGAGGACTACGAACCGTTCGCAGCTTTGAATGCGAACCCGCGGGTGATGGAATTTTTCCCCGCGCCGCTCGACCGCGCAACTAGCGATGCCATGGCCGACCGCTGCCGTGCCCTGATTGCCCAGCGCGGCTGGGGGCTGTGGGCGGTCGAGGTGCAGGAAACCGGTCGGTTCATCGGCTATGTGGGGCTCCACGTGCCCACCGCGGAACTGCCGTTCATGCCATGCGTGGAAATCGGCTGGCGGCTCGAATATTCGGCCTGGGGCCATGGATTTGCCACGGAAGCGGCCCGCGCAGCCTTGGAGTTCGGCTTTGGCGAGCTGTGGCTGGATGAAATCGTTGCCTTCACCTTTGTGGGCAACCGCAGGTCGCGGGCGGTTATGGAGCGGCTGGACATGGTCGAGTCTTCCGATTTTTTGCACCCGGCCCTGCCGCAGGGCAGCCCGCTGCGCAAACATGTGCTGTACCGGCTTTCTCATGCGCGTTGGAACGGGCGGGAAGCATAAACAGGAGGGGCTGTTCCCGGCGCAATCCGTCCGGCCTGTATCTCCGCGTGTTTCAATAAAAAACGCCCCGTCAAAGCGTCTGCTCTGCCGGGGCGTTGTGTTGTTGAATGGGGGGGAATTATTTTGCCAGCCCGGACACGTCGTCGTACTTGGCCTTGGTGTGCCACATGGGGGCGATGAGTTTTTTGTCGCCGTTCACGGGCAGCTTGTCCATGCGCACCACACGGATATCCTGGTTGCCGTAGGTGCGGAAGGTGACGCCGCAGCGCGTCAGGTCGTAGACCACGGTCCATTGGGTGTAGTCGTCGTGCTCCTTGCCGTCCTTGTCGAACTCCCTGGCCGCTCCCTTGGGAATGGAGAAGTTGTTGATGAGGTTCCACGCCAGGGTTATGTTGCCGTCCGCATCCTTGGCAGGGTGCACGCTGTTCAGCAAAAAGGCGGCGCGCACGAAGCGGGAGGGCGGGGTGTAGTCGCCGGGCAGCCCGAGCATGCCGGAGCCCTGACCAAAGGCGGTCAGCTCGGCCTGGCCCAGTTTTGCCTGCGGCACGTTGGCGGCATGCAGGTTGATGTAGTTGTTCAGGTTGGCCTGGTGCCAGGTGAATTCCGGCCGGTTGGTGAAGACGCCCACGGGATTGTCGTTGATGACCAGCTTGCCCTTGAGCGGTTCCACGACCATGGCTTTGCCTGTGCCTTCCACGATGATCCAATGCACGCCGGGCACCTGGTGCATGGCTTCGAGATACACGGCGGGGATCTGGATTTTGGCGAGTTTGGCGCGCACGTCGTCCAGGCTGGCGCAGGTGCCCAGCACCCAGGCCACGAAGTCGGCCGGGTTCAGGCTGGTTTTGGCCAGTTTGGGCTGGAACTCGGGATATTCGGCCTGACCCGCGAACCAGAAGCCGCCCACGTACATGTGCTTTTCATTGATGCCGTCAATGGTCAGATAATCCATGCCAAAGCCGTTGGTTCCGATGAATGCGTAGTCGTTTTTCCAAGCCATGCCTTTTGCCTTTTTGGGCATGTCGCTTTGCCAGGACTGGCCGCGCGGTACGAAAAGCATATCGGAGTTCGTGTCAGAGCCGAATTCCATTGTTCTGGCAAATACCACCGAGCCGTCTTGGGCTTTGAGGCGCATGCCGGTGCAGGCCTGGGCGGGAATGGAAGCCAGAGTAAGGGCTATCAGACAAAATCCTGCTATAATTCCAAAGTAATGCTGCATTGAATTCTCCTTTTGTGGCGAGGGCTGTTGTTATTGGCTTGGGGGGGGAAGCGCCACCATGCTGCCTGTTTATCCTTTTTGCAGCGGCAAGAAAAGCAAGGGGGTGCTTCGTTGCAAAAAAACACATAAAAATGTGGTGGTGTATACGTGGAAATGGGGGTTATGGGAAAAAAATCACAAACTTTTCTTGTCGAACACCGTCCCCCAGGCGTATTTAGGGTGCTGAAGGGTTCTTTTTTTCACAAAGCTGTTTTTTGTTTGCTTCCGTGCCCAGGCCCGGTAGCTGTTGAGACCATCGAAGCAGGAGATCTGAGAAAGTCCGGTCCGCTTGGCGCATGCGCACGCGGTCGGGCTTGAGCCATACCTTAGGAGGGAATTTCAATGACGTACAAGGAAATGCAGGACGTATTGATGAAAGAGCTGCGGCTCTATCATTATCCTATTGCCGTGAAATTTTTCTACGACCAGGCCGAAGTGGACGCTTTTCTTGAAGCGGCACCGGAACTCCACACCCCGCTGAAGCCCATGACGTTTTGCCAGTGGGAGATTGCCGCGCGCATGAAAGGGCAGATCGTTTATTCGGATGAGAAGGGACTGGGCTGTGGCAATGCCCGGTACAGCTTTGGCTGGAAGGACCTGGACGACAGCGAGATCAAGGGCCACGCCAAGTACACCCGCGACCTGGACCAGGCAGAACGCTTTGTGAAATCCAAGGCACGTATGCCGGAAGGGTTGCTGGGCGTTGCCGTGGCACCTCTGGGCTCCGTGGAAGGACTGTACGAGCCCGACACCGTCCATTTCTACTGTGACAACATGCAGGCCTATCACCTGGCTGTCGATTATATGGCGGCCACGGATACGCACCCCCTGCACCCGACCATCACCATGAACTCCTCGGCCTGCGGCGGCAACGTCCAGACCTACCAGGCACAGGAATTCAACATGCTTCCCGCCTGCTCCGGCAGCTACAATGCAGGCAAGACCGAGCGCGGGGAAATCAACGTCATCATTCCCGGCAAGCAGTTCGGCAAGGTGGTCGACAGGCTCATGGAACGCATCGAAGCGACCAGCAGCTCCATCACGCGGCCCGGCGACGGTTTTCCCGGAGCGGACATTTGCAAGAACTGTCCGTTGATTGTCTTTAAAAAGGAAAAATAATCGGGAGGGCGTTGCGGTTCTTGCGTCCGTTTTGGCTGCACCAGCACAGGGACGCAGAGATCGTTTTGCTTTTCTTTATACTGTTCCCGCCCGTAACGCGGAATCTGTCCTCGCCGGACATCTTCTTTTTCCATTGTGAAAAAGGAGTTTACAGGGGGCATCGGGCGGGAACTCGTTTCTGAAAAGAAACATAGGGTGGAAAGGGCTGCGCAAGCATTGGGTCCGGTTTCGTCGCGTGGGTTGCTTCGAACGACCGGGCACAAAACAGCTTGCGCAGCCCTTGTTTTGTGCCTTCTTCCGCTCTAGTGAAATATGAAAAAGCTCCGCAGGCACAAGGTGCCTGCGGAGCTTTTATTATCTTGTGCGGGGGAATGTTCCCCTGTCCTTATCCGGCCATTTTCACCCACTCGTCCACATCATGGTAAAACTGCGGGCAGGGCTGCACGCTGTACTTGAAGCCCAGCTGCAACCGGCAGACCGCGTCGTCCACCTTGATGTGCATGTAGATGGGCGCGCCGCCCGGATAGCGGGAGAGGATTTCCTTGAATGGCTCCAGCCGTTCGGGCGCGCAGGCTTCTGCCGTGGCGTAGATGTCCACCGGGTCGGTGGAACCGGCCTGGACGTCGAGCAGATACTTGGCGGACTGGGCAAAAAGCTTGGCCTTTTTGGGGGCGTCGTCGCCTTCCTCTTCGTCCTGGGGCGCGATTTTTGCGGTGACAATGATGGGCTGGTCCGTGGAAAGGATGTCTTTCATCTCCTCGTAGGAGCGCGGAAAAACCAGCATTTCGCAGGAGCCGGTCAGGTCTTCCACAAGGCAGATGGCCATCTTGTCGCCTTTCTTGGTGAATTTTTCCTTGCAGTCGGTGATGATGACCGGAACCTTCACCTCGGTTTCCGCACCGTAGTCTGCGCAGTCTTCCAGGGTGTGCAGGTTCAGACGCTGTATCTCCCGGCGGTGGGCCAGCAGCGGATGGCTGGAAAGGTAAAAGCCCAGGGCGTCCTTTTCCCGTTTCAGCAGTTCCTCGTCCGGCCATTCTTCCATGGTCTGCTCGGTGCAGCTCAGCCCCAGTCCGGGCAGGCAGACGTCTTCGCCGGGCAGCATGGCAAGCATGGAAATCTGGCCCGAGTCTTTTTCCTTCTGCTTTTTCTGGGCCATGGTGACCACCCGCGCAATGCCGTTGAACAGGCCGCAACGGGTAATGCCAAAGCTGTCCATGGCACCGCTCTGCACCAGATTTTCCAGAACACGCTTGGTGATTTTGCGGGTGTTCAGACGGGTACTGAGGTCGAGCATGCTTTTGAAGGGCCCGTTTTCCTCGCGTTCGTGCACCAGCTCCTTGATGGCCTCGTAGCCCACGTTTTTCACGCCGCCCATGCCGTAGCGGATGGTGTCGCCTTCAACCGTGAACTGATAATCGCTCTTGTTCACGTCCGGGCCTGCCACGGTAATGTCCATGTCGCGGCAGGTGCCGATGTATTTGAGAATCTTGTCCTGGTTTTCAATTTCCGAGGTCATGAGCGCAGCCATGAACTCCCGGGGGTGGTGGGCCTTGAGATAGGCCGTGTGGTAGGAAATGAGCGCGTAGGCTGCGGAGTGCGACTTGTTGAAGCCGTAGGCCGCGAATTTTTCCATGAGGTCGAAGACCTCGTTGCCGATCTCGTCGGGAATCTTGTTTTCCCGGCAGCCCTCTATGAAGCGCTTGCGCTGGCTGGCCATTTCGGCCTGGATTTTCTTACCCATGGCCCGGCGCAGCAGGTCACCTTCACCCAGTGAGTAGTTGGCCATGATCATGGCAATGCTCATGACCTGTTCCTGGTAGACGATAACCCCGTAGGTGGGTTTGAGCGTCTGTTCCAGGGTGGGCCAGGGGTAGGTTACCTCCACCCGGCCGTGCTTGCGGTTGATGAACTCGTCCACCATGCCCGAGCCGAGTGGACCGGGACGGTACAGGGCGAGCATGGCGATGATGTCTTCAAAGCAGTTGGGGCGCAGTTTGCGAAGATACGAGCGCATGCCGCCCGATTCCACCTGGAACACGCCGTCCGTGTCGCCACGCGAGTAAATTTCGTAGGTGGCGGGGTCGTCCAGGGGCAGGGTGTCCAGGTCCGGGGCCTTTTTGCCCTGGCGGGTGATGTTGTCCAGGGCGTCCTGCAGCACGGTCATGGTGCGCAGGCCCAGAAAGTCGAATTTGACCAGCCCGATTTTTTCGACCTTTTTGCCGTCGAACTGGGTCACGATTTCGTCTTTCTTTCCCTTGTACAGCGGCAGATATTCAACCATGGGCTTGTCTGAAATAACAACGCCCGCGGCGTGGGTGGAGGCGTGGCGGGCCAGCCCTTCCAGCCTCTTGCAGATTTCCAGCAGTTTGTGGATCTGCGGGTCGGTGTCGTAAAGGACCTCAAGCTCGGGCTCTTTTTCCAGCGCCTTCTCGATGGTCATCTTCATTTCGTCGGGGACCAGCTTGGCGATCTTGTCGGTCTCGCCAAAGGTCATGCCCAGGGCGCGGCCCACGTCGCGCACCACGCCTTTGGCCTTCATGGTGCCAAAGGTGGTGATCTGGGCCACGGAATCCTTGCCGTATTTGGGCACCACGTATTCGCGGATAACTTCCAGGCGCCGACGTTCGCAAAAGTCGATGTCGATATCCGGCATGGAAATACGTTCCACGTTCAGAAAGCGTTCGAACAGCAGATCGTAGGGCAGGGGGTCCAGGTTGGTGATCTTGAGTGCGTAGGCCACAATGGAACCTGCCGCCGAACCACGCCCCGGGCCGACAGGAATGCCGTGGTCCTTGGCCCAGTTGATGAAATCCTGCACGATGAGGAAGTAGCCGGGGAACTCCATTTCGCAGATGACGTTCAGCTCGTAATGGAGGCGGTCCCAGTACTTTTGCTCGTCCACCTCGTAGGTGAGGGCGGCCAGCCGTTTTTTCAGCCCTTCCTCGGCCAGCTTGCGGAATTCGGTCTCCAGGGTCATGCCTTCGGGCAGGTCGTAGACCGGGAAATGCAGGGTTTTGAGGTCCAGCTGCACGTTGCACTGCTCGGCAATGCGCTGGGTGTTTTCAATGGCCTGCGGGCAGAAGTCGAACTCCTTTTCCATCTCCTCGGGGGTACGGTAGTAGAGTTCCTTGGTTTCGAAACGCATGCGCTTGGCATCGTCCACCTTGGCTGCTGTCTGGATGCACAGCAGCACGTCGTGGGCTTCCACGTCGTCGGCGCGCAGGTAGTGGCAGTCGTTGGTGGCCACCATGGGGATGTTCAGTTTCTCGCCCACCTGCAAAAGCATGTCGTTGACCTTGAACTGTTCTTCCAGCCCGTTGGCCTGCAACTCCAGGTAGTAGTTGTCCCCGTATATATCCAGAAATTCGCGGGCCACGTTCAGTCCTGCGTCCATGCCTTCGTTCATCAGGGCTTGGGGCAGTTCGCCCGCCAGACAGGCGGACAGGCAGATGAGCCCTTCGGAGTGCTTGCGCATCAGCTCCTTGTCGATACGGGGGCGGTAGTGGAAGCCCGTGAGATGGCCTTCCGTAACCAGGGCCAGCAGGTTGCGGTAGCCCACCAGGTTTTTGGGCAGCAGCACCAGGTGACGGGCGGCCTGCTTGGACGACTTGGCTGTTTTGTCCGTGCGGTCGCCGGGAGCCACGTAGACCTCGCAGCCCATGATGGGCTTGATGCCGAAGTCGAGCGCGGTCATGTAAAAGTTGACCGCTCCGTACATGTTGCCGTGGTCGGTTATGGCGGCGGCGGGCAGGCCGAAATCCTTGGCGGTCTGGCACAGGTCCTTGACGCGGATGGCCCCGTCAAGCAGGGAATATTCAGTATGGCAATGCAGATGAACAAAATCAGACATATTTTAACTTACCGGAATTGTTAGGCAATTTATAAGATGGGCACTTTGGCTGTTCAAGGGGCCATCGTAGCGAAAATCGTCGTGGGAGGAAACCCGAAGCTTTGCGAAGCAAATGGGGCGGGAAGCGGGCTTTCTGAGCGGCCTGCCGGGGGAATGACGTCCCCCGGCAGACCATTGAGCCATATTTTTTATGAAAGGAATGGAGCGGACAGTACACTAATCGTCGTAGTCGCCCTGTGGTCCCTTGTCCGTGTCGAGCGTTGCGGCCCGTTCCCGGATTTTCTTTTCGGTCCATTGCAGCGGGTCTTCCAGAGTGGATGCCTTGGGGCCGAGGTCGAAGGATTCCGCGCGCAAAATGATGTCCAGGGCGGTCTCCGCGGTATCCTCGGCATTGAAGACGTCCACCAGCAGATGATGGACAAAGCGCTGCACTCCGTCCTCCATGCGTTGACGGACCTTTTCGGGCTGGCCCAGAACGGCATTTTCAAAGGGCAGGTTCAACTTTTTGTAGCCGCCGCCGTTCCAGCCCTGTTTCTGGGCATAGGTGGTCATCCGTTCCCATATCCTGGCGGTCACGCCTTTGCCTTCCACCTTGTCGAAGTCGCCGGAGCGGTTGAACACGGCGTTGCCGTAGTCGTTGACGCTGACGCCCCAGGAAATCATCTGCAGGGCCGTTGCCACGTTCGCCTTGGTGGTCTTGGTGTTGGCGGCAATATCGCGCAGCCGGTCGGAATTGTTGCCTGACGTACCATGCTGGGCACCGGATACGCCGAAACTGGCCAGGGCTTCGTGAATTTCCGCGGTAAGGGGCACGGAGATGCCGGTATCGCTTTCCTCTATGCCGTGGGTGGTGCCGTTGTTCAGGGCTATCCAGTCCGGGTACAGGGAATAGGCGTTCAGCCCGCGTATCAGGAACAGCGCCTCTTCCGGCGTGGACAGACCGGCCTTGCCCTTTATTTCCCCCACCTCGGTCTCGTAGCCTGCCCATTTGGGAATAAGCGGGGCCAGCTCCAGATTCGCCAGCAGGTTGTCCGCATCGGGCAAATGGGAGGCGTCTATGGCAATGGAGGTTATTCCGGCCTCGAACAGCGTGGGGATTTCATCCAGGGCCGCGTCCACGTCGGCGCGGTTTTTTATGCCGTAGTGGTCGGCATGGATGGCCACGGGCACGGTGATGCCCAGTTCGTTCATGGCCTGGTCGGCCTGCATTGCCAGGTTCCAGAAATTGGTGGGGCAGTAGGTGCATTCGGACTTGGCGATTTCCAGAATAATGGCGGCTCCGGCCTGCTGGGCCGCCTTGAGCGCCCCGCGGATAACGCTGCGGTTGCGTCCGTTGGCCGCAATGGTCATGGCTTTGCCTTTGGAAATCATGGCCCGGTCGATGACCTTGCCGCTGACAATAAGGGCACGGGAATTGGGGAAAAGCTTCCGAATGTTGGGCGGTCTGCCCACGCTGAGAGCCTGATCGAACTTTTCAGTATACCGTGAACTCAAAGCCATGCCGTTCTCCCTGTTTTGATGTGCATCGACAGGTGCGTGCGCATTGCGGCTCATGCACGATGAAAAATATGACAAGTTTCAATATATAATGTACATGTACGGCAATAAATGTTCAATGTCACATAAGTGTCTGGAATAGATTGGATCTTTTTTTATGTGACAGCTGAAGCATTCTGTTTTCCTCATCTTGTTGCCGATATTTTTCATGCGCAAATTGGGAAGAGTGAGCAAATCCCCTCTTTGAATAGAATGCGGGGAGCGTAGGGGCGGGCATCCCGAGCATGCCGTTCGTCCCAAAGGATGTACCATGCGGATTTTAATAACAGATGACGATGAAAACCATCTTTTGCTGATGCAGAGCATTCTGGCCCCTTTTGGAGACTGCGACTGTGCATCCAACGGTCAGGAAGCAGTCGATGCAGTGGCCTCTCTGCTTCAGGAACAAAGTACATATGATCTGATTTTTTTGGACATCATGATGCCGGTCATGGATGGGCAGGAGGCGTTGCGGCAGATACGGGCCAAGGAAAAGGAAGCCCGCGTGGAGCCCATGCAGCAATCCAAGGTGTTTATGACCTCCGCGCTGGACGATGCCGACAACGTGTGGGAGGCCCATTTCGGTGGGCTGGCAACGGGATATTTTGTCAAACCCATCCGCCCCAGTGTGGTGGTTCGACGTTTGGAGGAATTGGAATTGATTTAGACGGTGTCGGCAGAATGTTTTCATTTTGCCTCTTGTGTTCGACTGCTCCAACCGCCATTCGGCGGTTTTTATTTTGAGGCGAGTCGTTCCGGTAGTCTAAAATTTTGCCTTTCCTTTCTTCTCTCCCTCTTCCCCCTTACTCCCCGATTTCGCAGGTTGGCTGGAGTGGTGCGAGAACCAGGCGCGAGGGAAACGCAAGACCGACACGTATTTTTAGATATGCGAGGGTTTGGGTTTCCCGCAGCAACGCCGTTATCGAGTCTTTTCCTGTGCTCTTTGGCCCTGCTTTACTGCTTTGCCTTTCCTTTCTTCTCTCCCTCTTTTTCGTTTACTCCCTCATTTCGCAGGTTGGCTGGAGTGGTGCGAGAACCAGGCGCGAGGGAAACGCAAGACCAACGCGTATTTTTAGATACGCGAGGGTTTGGGTCTCCCGCAGCAACGCCGTTATCGAGTCTTTGCCTGTGCTCTTTGGCCCTGCTTTGCTGCTTTGCCTTTCCTTTCTTCTCTCCCTCTTCCCCCTTACTCCCCCATTTCGCAGGTTGGCTGGAGTGGTGCGAGAACCAGGCGCGAGGGAAACGCAAGACCGACGCGTATTTTTAGATACGCGAGGGTTTGGGTTTCCCGCTGCAACGCCGTTATCGTGCCACTCCAGCCAACCTAAATTCAGAAAGGAGAGGTGTCCCGTACCCCCTCGGTCAGCTCCACCAACAGAGCTTCCAGATCGGCCAGTTCCTGGTCCACGGCACGGTAATGCCAGAGCAGGGCGGAAATATTCAGCAATTCGTCTGTTCCGTACGGTTCCAGTTCCCCGGATTTTCCAGCCCGCTGCAACCGGGCAAGAGCGTCGTCCAAAAGTTCGGTCAGGCGGGGCCTGGGCGTTGGGACCGTGTGGTAGCGCACGTGGTCGGTCAGCTCGGAATACGCGTCCAGCAGCACGTCTTCAGCCTGCGTAAGTTGGCTGGCAACGAACCGCAATGCCCCGTCAGAGTCCGAGTCGCGGACAACGGTGTCCATGGAGACCTGAAGATAATAGAGGTGATCCATGCGGCTCTTGAGGCGGCGCATGAGTTTGCGCCACACCGTGTTCAGCCCCGGCTCGCTGCGGGCTTCCTGCAGGGTGTCGGCAAAATCGCCCAGCATGAGGAATGATTCACGCCGGGTAAAGGGCAGGGCGTCACCCGTGGGGCCGTACAGGGCGGTTTCGCACAGGGCCTGGGCATGGCCTGCCAGGGCTTCCAGCGTGAGGGCCAGCATGTCCCGTATCCGTTTACGGGCCTGGTTCGGCCAGATGAAACGCTGGGCCAGCAGCCCGATGACCACGCCGCCAATGGTGGCGTACACGCGGTACAGCCCTGCCATCCAGCCCTCGGGCAGAAAGCGGGCAAAGGCCAGCACCACGGCAAAGGTCATCACCGCCACAAAGACCCGGTAGCGGAAGGCGTTCAGATAAATGGCCGTGCCCGCACCCAGCAGAAGGACCAGCCAAAAATAGTTTCCCTCCGTGCCGAAGAGCAGCAGATAGCCCACGGCTGCCAGTGCGCCGAGGAATGTTCCGATGATCCGGTCCAGGCCGAAGCGCAACGCACCGCCCAATGTCGGTTTCATCACCACGATGACGCTGATAACCAGCCACATCTGGTGGCTGAGGCCCAGCAGTCTGGCCGCGACCACGGCCAGGGATATGGCCAGTGCGGCTTTTGCCGAAAGGCGGAAGACCGGCGAGGACAGGTTGAAGCCCTCGCGTATTTTTTTGAAAATTTCGCGCAGCGGTGGAATGGTCGGCTCGGTTTGCGCCTCGGGCTTGGGGGAAACAGTATTGTCCATATTTACTCGCCCCCCTCGTGGTCGGACAGGCGTTTCATTTCACGCCCCAGGGTTTTGAGCGCATACAGGGCATTGAACGCGCCAACCACGCTTTGGGTGCTCAGAAGGCTGAGGTCGCCCCCGCTGCGGACCGGGTTGACGAGCTGCCGTTCCAGGGAATCGACAATAAGGTCGTAGCGGGAGGTGTCGGGCCAGGGGCCGCCGTTTACAGCGTTCCGGGCCAGGGTGTTGATGGCCTTGGCCGCTTCCTTTCCCGCCAGCCGCGCCTGCTCGGAAATTTCCGCGGAAACAGCCTCTGAAAGGCAGTCCGCATGTTGGGAGAGTGCCAGGATGGCCTTGAAAAGGCGTATCTGAATGATGTAAAGCCGGGTGGCCCAATCGCCGCCAGGGCGTATTTGGCTGTCGGAATAGCCCATGGCTTCGAGGTTGCGGCGGTAGCCGCCCACGGAGTTGCTGGCCCGGGCATGGGACGGATCGCATATCTCGCGCGCTCCGGGAATGCCGCGTACCACGTCCAGCGCGGGCTGCACGTAGTCAGCCACGTCGCTCAACCCCACCCGTCCGGCGGAACGCAGGATGGATTCGGGGTTGATCGGCCAGATGAGAAAATAGATCAGGAACGAGCAGCAGCCCCCAACCAGAAGGGAGAGGGAGCGGATCAGCCCCTGGTCCAGGCTGGCTGGCGTGCTTACGGCAATGGTGCTCAGGATGAGAACCCAGATGGCGGCCTTGCCCACGTTCTGCCCCAGCGTGGCCGAGTAGTAGGCGCAAAAGGCCAGCACAAAGGCGAAGACGCCCGCGCCTACGGGCGAATGTCCTGCCATGGTGGCTATGGGCACGAAAACTGCGGCGCACAGCCCGGTGGCCAGCATGAACAATCGCCGCTGGGTTATGGTGTTACCACCGCGCGCCAGCATAAGGGCCAGCGCGCCTGCCACGCACCATACTTCGGCCAGACGGGGCCACAGTATGGCGGCAAGCAGGGCGCACATCCCGGCCAGTACGGTCTTGAGTGCGAAACGCAATATGATGAAGGCCGGGTCCACAGGGTAGATCCAGCGTTTGTACAACGTTTGAGTCAGTGCGGTCATGGTACGAGTATCCGTATCATCGGCCTTCCCGTCAACTGGTGAGAGTGTGTTTCCCCCGACGGATGGTTGGCGGCAGGTTGGAAAATCGTTTTTTTTCGTCAAAAAAGAATGCCATCCGACTTTTCTTCGCAATACAATTCAGCTACAGGCATGATATGAATGATAAAAATTTACTGTTGGTTGATGCCGGAAACACGAACATCAAATTCGGCATAGCCGTAGGGGACAGGGAACCCGTTTCCTATGCCCTGTCCACGGCCCAGCTGGGCACCTCGGACTCGCTGGGATTTGCCGTGTTGGAAATGTGCCGTCTGGCAGGGGTGACCCCGGAGAGCCTGGAGGCCTGGGTGGTTTCCTCGGTCGTACCGGGCGCGGACGAGCCAATGCGCGTGGCCGCTTCCAGATATTGTGGCTGCCAAGTGTTTTTTGCCAACAAGGACCTCCCCATTCCCATGGAAAACAGGTATGAACGACCTCAGGAAGTGGGTGCGGACCGGTTGGTCAGCGCATACGGCGCGGTACGCTTGTTCGATTCCGATGGGTTCATCGTCATCGACTTTGGTACGGCCACCACGTTCGACCTGGTCAAGGGCAACGCCTACCTGGGCGGACTGATCTGCCCCGGCGTGCTGTCTTCAGCGCGCGGGCTGGCCGCGGGTACGGCCAAACTACCGCAGGCCGATCTGTCGGTTTCGCCGGACGTCATCAACGTGGGCCGCACCACCGCCCAGAGCTTGAGCCAGGGCCTGCTGCACGGCTTCGCCTCCATGACCGAAGGGCTGTGCGCGCGTCTTTCCAAACAGTTTGATACGCCGCCCAAGGTTGTTGCCACCGGCGGTTTTGCCGGGCGCATAGCCAGAGCTGCAAGATGCGTGGACGTGGTAAGGCCGGATCTGTTATTGGAGGGGTTGCGTCTGGCCTACGATGCGAATAAATAATAAGGGTAATAGCCGCAAGGCACTGAATATGTTTTGAATTGCAACCGTTACTTTATACAAGGAGAAAACGCCATGAGCACTATCCTGGCTGTATGGGCACGTGAGATTTTGGATTCCCGAGGCAATCCCACCTTAGAGGTAGAAGTTACCCTGGATTCCGGTCACACCGGCCGCGCCGGAGTGCCCTCGGGCGCATCCACCGGGTCCCGCGAGGCCCTGGAATTGCGTGACGGCGACGCTTCCCGCTATGGCGGCAAGGGCGTTCAGCTGGCCGTCAACAACGTCATCGACGTCATTTCCGAAGAAATCATCGGCATGGACGCCACCCGTCAGGTGGCTTTGGACAATACGCTCATCGAACTGGACGGCACCGAGAACAAATCCAAACTCGGCGCCAACGCCATGCTGGGCGTGTCCATGGCAACGGCCCGTGCCGCTGCCAACTTCCTGGGCCTGCCCCTGTACCAGTACCTGGGTGGCGTCAACGCCAAGCTGCTGCCTGCTCCCATGATGAACATCATCAATGGCGGCGAGCATGCCCCCAACAACCTGGACATCCAGGAATTCATGATCATGCCTCTGGGCGCGGACACCTTTGCCGAGGCCCTGCGCATGGGTTCGGAAACCTTCCATGCCCTGAAGAAAATCCTCGCCAAGGACGGCCACGTAACCAGCGTAGGCGACGAAGGCGGATTTGCCCCCAACCTGAAGAACCACGGCGAAGCCTTTGAATACATCGTGCGCGCCATTCAGGAAGCCGGTTACGAGCCCGGCCGTGAAATCGCCCTGGCTATCGACGCCGCTGCCAGCGAGTTCTACAAGGACGGCAAGTACAACCTGAAGGGCGAAGGCAAGATCTTCACCTCTGCCGAACTGACCGACTTCTACAAGGACTTCGTCTCCCGCTTCCCCATCATTTCCATCGAAGACGGCCTGGCCGAAAACGATTGGGAAGGCTTTGCGCATCACACCGCCGAGCTGGGCAACGACATCCAGCTGGTGGGCGACGACCTGTTCGTGACCAACCCCGAAATTCTGGCCGACGGCATCGAGCAGGGTGTGTGCAACTCCATCCTCATCAAGCTGAACCAGATCGGTACGGTCACCGAAACCCTGGATACCATTGAAATGGCCAAGGAAGCTTCCTACACCACGGTTGTTTCCCACCGTTCCGGCGAAACCAGCGACAACTTCATCGCCGACCTCGCCGTGGCCACCAATGCCGGACAGATCAAGTCCGGCAGCCTGTCCCGTTCCGACCGGCTGGCAAAGTACAACCAGCTGCTGCGCATCGAGGAAGACCTGGAAGAAGAGGGCATCTACTTTGGACCTGCCCTGGCCGCCCAGTTCTTCGACGTGGACGACGAAGACTAAGCTCCTCACCAATGTGATACTTTGGGCGGATTGTGCTACGGCACGGTCCGCCCTTTGCTTTTCAAACCGCGCCCTTTAGGGTATCGGCCCGAGAGGAAGACGAACCGGAGCCAGATATCCAACCCATAGCAAGCAAGGGAGCTCGCAATGATTCTTATAGACGGTAAAGCCACTGCCGCTGCTATACGCGCGGAACTCAAGGAAGAAGCGGAAAAATACAAGGAAGTCTGCGGCCGTGCGCCCGGACTGGCCGTTGTGCTTGTGGGCGACGATCCTGCCTCCCAGGTGTACGTGCGCATGAAAAGCCGGGCCTGCGACGAACTCGGCCTGCACCATCGTCAGTACGACAAGCCCGCCGACACGCCCCAGGACGAACTGGAAGACCTTATCCAGGCCCTGAATCAGGACCCGCAGATCGACGGCATCCTGGTGCAGCTCCCCTTGCCCAAAGGGCTGGACAGCCAGCGCATTCTGGACATGATCGATCCGGACAAGGACGTGGACGGTTTTCATCCGGTCAACGTGGGTCGTCTTTCCCAGGGCGCCCCCTGTTTCGAGCCCTGTACCCCCGCAGGCTGCATCGAACTGCTTCGGCGCTACAACCTGCCAACAGCCGGTAAAAAAGCCGTTGTGGTGGGCCGCTCCAACATCGTGGGCAAGCCCCTTGCCATGATGCTTACCCGCGGCGGCGACTACGCCAATGCCACGGTTACGGTCTGCCATTCCCGCACCCCGGACCTGGGCGCGGAAATCCGCCAGGCCGACTTCATCTTTGCCGCCGTGGGCGTGCCCAAGCTCATCAAGGCCGACATGGTCAAGGAAGGCGCCGTGATCATCGACGTGGGCATCAACCGCACCGATGAAGGACTGGTGGGCGACTGCGACTTTGAAGATGTGAAGGACAAGGTTTCCGCCATCACGCCCGTGCCCGGCGGCGTAGGCCCCATGACCATTGCCATGCTTATGAAGAACACGGTCACTTCCTTCAAGAAGCGCATGCGCGTGGGTGAGTTTGAAGCCAAACTCAAGTGGGAAAAATAAAATTTAGGCTAGGCTGCTGAAAAAGGCACGATAGCTGCGTTGCTGCAAAGAAATTGAGTCCTCGCGTATATGAGAATACGCGTCGACCTCGATTTCTTCTCGCGCCTTGCTCTCCCTCCTTTTTGAGCAGCCTGCGGACGAAAGTATTATGAGGGTGTTCCTTTTACGGGAGCACCCTTTTCTTATGGAATACAGGAGAAAATCGGCGCGGCAGGCGGGTCGCATTTGACAAGAACGGGGCGAGGTGGTTCTCCTACTCTTTTACACCGAACCCAACGGGATATTGATACCATGTTCGACTATACTCTGGCGCATTGGTCCGGCTTTTTCCTGGCCGCGTTTCTTTTGAATATTTCGCCAGGGCCGGATATCGCCTTTATCCTCGGCCATACGGTTCGGGGCGGCAGACGGGCCGGTACCGCCGCCATGTTCGGTCTGTGGGCCGGGGCGTTCTGCCATGTGCTGTTTGCAGCGCTGGGGCTTACCGCCATTGTCGCCACATCCGCCACCGCCTTTTCCGTGGTCAAATGGATAGGCGCGGTTTATCTGGTCTGGCTGGGTATTCAATCGCTGCGTTCCAAGGGCGATCTGGTGCCGCTGGCAGAAGAGGCTCAGAGCAAAAGCCTCGGCTCCGTGTTCCGCCAGGGCGTATTCATCGACCTGCTCAACCCCAAGGTCGCCACATTCTTTCTGGCGTTTCTGCCGCAATTCATCGTGCCGGGGGCCGGGCCCATGTGGGCGCAGCTTCTGCTGCACGGCACGCTCATCATAGTAGTTGCCGCCTGCGTGGAGCCGCTGGTGGTACTGACCAGCGACCGCGTAACCTGCAAACTGCGCGAGAGCCGTTCCCTGAGCCTGTGGCTGGAACGGGGGCTTGGAATGGTCTTTATTTCGCTTGGAATAAAGCTGGCAATGACGGAACGGTAGGGCTCCGCAAGCGCTGCAGACACACGGGATGCGGTCTTGCGACCATGTCTTACTTCTTCCTGTTGTCCCGTATCACCACGCCGTCCACCACAAAGGACACACCCTGTGTGCTGGCGGTGCTGACCATCACGCCCTGCACAACCGGCGTGTTCACGTCCTTTTCTGAGGACCACCTCACCACGAAATTCGCGCCCGATCCGCCGCGTTCGTCGCTTTCTGGCACCAGAATGCGTTTGGACTGCATGGGGCAAAGATTTATGGGTTCCTTGAGGAATTGCTCCACAAGGTTGCCGTTGGAATCATAATACGATGCTTCCTTCACCAATATGGAATGGACGAAATCCGTATTGCGGATGCTCAGGATGACGGTGAGGGGAAAGGGTTTGTTGCGCGGTCCCTGGTACACGTTGGAGTAGACCGGCACATACAGGGTTTGCCCTGTGGACGTTTGCGGGGCTTCCGCCAGAGCAGTCGCGCCCAGCAGCAGGACGAGAAAAAGGCTTGTAATGAGGGTGCGCATGGTGTCGGCTCCTGTGCCAAGGTTTTATGGAGGCACCATAACCCGGTCCGTCGTTGGGGACAATATGGATTCCGCAACCAACGGTAAGTTTTAAAAAAGCTACTCGCCGGATGGCTTGGCCGTCTCTTCAATCCATTGGCGCACCGGGGCCTCTATCATTTCCCGCAATTGGTCCAGCCGCTCGGCGGTCTCGGCTTCGAAGCGCAGGGTCAGCACCGGCTGCGTGTTGGAGGCCCGCACCAGGGCCCAGCCGTCGGCAAAGGTGCAGCGCGCGCCGTCTATGGTCTGGGTATCGTACAGGGCGGAAAATTCCTTCTGCGCCCTGGCGATAACCGCGGCCTTGTGTGCCTCGGGGCAGGGCAGGTGGATTTCCGGGGTGCTGCATGTGGGCGGCCAGCCCTCCAGAAAGCGTGACAGGGGCTTGTCCGCCTTGCTGACGATTTCTACAAGCTTGAGCGCGGCGTACGAGGCGTCGTCAAAGCCCAGGTAGTTGCCGAAAAAAAAGATGTGGCCGGACAGTTCGCCGCCCAGGGGCGCGCCCAGTTCGCGGAGGCGGGCTTTCATAAGCGAATGGCCGGTGGCCGACATCACAGGCTTGCCGCCGTGCGCTTCAATATCGCGGTACATGCGGTGCGAACACTTGACGTCGCCCACAATGGTTGCGCCGGGATTGCGGGCAAGTTCTTCGCGGGCCAGGATGGCCGTCAATTCGTCGCCGTAGAGCATTTTCCCCTTTTCCGTTACCGCGCCCAGCCGGTCGCCGTCGCCGTCCAGCCCTATGCCCAGGTCGGCCCCTTCTTCCTGCACGCGTTGCATAAGGTCGATGAGGTTTTTCTCAATGGTGGGGTCGGGATGGTGGTTGGGAAAATCGCCGTCCGGCTCACAGTACAGTTCGATCACCTCGGCCCCGGCCTTGCGCAGCATGGCAGCGGTAACCGGACCGCCCGATCCGTTGCCGCCGTCCAGTACCACCTTGATAGGCCTGCCCAGGGTCACCCGCGAGGCAAGGTTTTCTATGTAGCTGGGCGCAATGTCGTGATACGCGGCAATGGCCGATCCTTTGGCAAACTGGCCCGAACGCATCAGGGCCAGAATGTCCTGAATCTGCTGGCCGTATATGGTGGAGTTGCCGCTCCATACCTTGAATCCGTTGAATTGCGGCGGGTTGTGCGAGGCCGTTATCATGACTCCGGCCTGAAAATTGAGGGTGCTGGCCGCGAAATAAAAGCCGGGGGTGCTGGTATGCCCCAGAAAGGTGACGTCCACGCCGGTGGAACACAGCCCCTTGATGATGCGGGTCTGATATTCGGGGGAGGTGCGGCGGCAGTCGTGCCCCACGATGGCCCGGTCCTGGCCGCGATTCTTGAAAAATGTACCCAGGGCGCAGCCCAGGGTTTCCACCCATTCTTCATCGAAGTCCTTGCCGATGATGCCTCGGATGTCGTACTCTCTGAATATCTCGCCACGTATTGGCAGCATGGGCATATTCCCTTAAGATGAGGTTTGGCGGTCTTGGCCGTTTTGCAGAGAAGCGGCATTATGAGCTGAACATCTGGTTGGCGCAAGAGGGAGTCTTTTCCTTGTGGCCATTTTTCGACTGACCTTGACCTGTAACTACGACTTGCCTAAGAGTTTGCTTATGAATTGGGACTGGGAAAAACTACAGGAAAAACGGCAGCGGCAGGATGGGGGCCCACCACAGGGGCCTGATTTCAAAGATATCAACGACCGCTTGAAAAAGTTCAAGCTGATCAGGCCCGGAAGCGGCGGGGCCAAGCTTATTTTTTTGGCCCTCGTGCTTTTGTGGGCGGGCAGCGGTATTTACATCGTAGAGCCTGACGAAGTCGGCGTTGTACAGCGTTTCGGCGCGTACGACAGAATTACCGGCCCCGGGCCGCACTATCACATGCCTTTCCCTCTGGAAAGCGTGCAGACGCCGCGCGTTACGGAAATTCAACGTATCGAAATCGGCTTCCGTTCCCGCGGACGGGGGGGCAAGTTCGACCAGGGAAATATTCGCCTTGTGCCGGATGAAGCCCTGATGCTGACCGGCGACGAAAACATTGTCGACGTGCAGTTCATCGTCCAGTTCCAGATAAAAGACCCCAAAAATTATCTGTTCAACGTGGATAATCCCGTGGAAACCGTGAAAAGCGCCGCCGAGTCCGCCATGCGCGAAGTTATCGGCAAGAACAAGATCGATAGCGCGCTGACCTCGGGCAAGCTGGAAATCCAGGTGCAGACCATGGACCTGCTGCAACAGATTATGGACCGCTATAAGGCCGGTGTCCGTATTGTCGCAGTCCAGCTGCAGAACGTTCATCCGCCGAATGAGGTTGTCGAGGCCTTCAAAGACGTGGCCAGTGCCCGAGAGGACAAGAGCCGCTTCATCAACGAGGCCGACGCCTACCGCAACGACTTGATCCCCAAGGCCCGCGGACAGGCTTCCGTGGTCATCAACGACGCGCAGGCATACAAGGAGTCCGCCATTCTCAAAGCCAAGGGCGACGCAGCCCGGTTCAAGAATGTGCTGAGGGAATACGTCAAGGCTCCCGATATTACGCGTAAGCGTATGTATCTGGAAACTATGGAGGAAATCCTCTCCGATCCGACGGTTCGGAAGATGGTTCTTTCGGACGAGGCCATGCGGCGCGCTTTGCCCTATCTGCCTTTGAATCAATTGGGCGGCGGCCAGGGGGGTAAATAATGAAACGTTCACCCGTAATCGTCATTCTGGTGGCCGTGCTTGCCCTTGTGGCCCTGCAGCAGAGCGCCTTTATTGTGGACCAGACCGAAACGGCCCTGGTGCTGCAGCTCGGCAAGCCCGTGCGCGGCGCCCAGGCTCCGGGCCTGCACTTCAAGCTGCCCTTTGTGCAGAACATCATCTTCTTTGATGCGCGTCTGCTGAACTACGATGCCCAGCCGTCTGAAGTCCTGACCAAGGACAAGAAGACCATGGAAGTGGACAACTACTCCAAGTGGCGCATTGCCGACCCGCTCAAGTTCTACACCACGGTGCGCAGCATCCCGCGTGCCCAGGCCCGCCTGGACGACATCATCTATTCGGAGATGCGTGTGGCGCTTGGTAAGTACACGCTTATCGAGATCGTTTCGTCCAAGCGTGCGGAAATCATGGAGCAGGTGACGCGCGAGTCCAACAAGCTGATCAACCAGTTCGGCATCATGGTCAACGACGTGCGCATCAAGGGCACCGACCTTCCGCCGGAAAACGCGCGCGCCATTTACGGACGCATGCGCGCGGAACGTGAACGGCAGGCTCGCCAGTATCGTTCCGAAGGTAAGGAAGAGGCTGCCAAGATCAAGGCCTCTACAGACAAGGAGCGGTCCATCATCCTGGCCGAAGCCGGAAGACAGGCTGAAATCCTGGAAGGTGAGGGCGATGCTGAATCGATCAAGATTTACGCCGACGCCCTGAACCGTGATCCCCACTTCTACGAATTCCAGAGAAGTCTGAAAGCGTACAAGGCCGGGCTCAAGAACGGCACAACCTTTGTGCTTACTCCGAAAAACGAGTTCCTGCGCTACATGGCTTCGCCCAAGTAGCCGGAACGTTGATATGAAATAAAGAAGGGTCGCTCTTTGGAGCGGCCCTTCTTTTTGTCGCGGGCAACATGAAAAAGGCCGCTTCCCAAAAAGAAGCGGCCTTTCTCTGTGCGAAAGAAAGAGGGAAAAAATTAAATCTTACGGATGCCCACGGCGTGGCGTACTTTCTCGAGCAGCGGAACCGTGTACTCGCGCGCTTTTTCCGCACCGTGCAGTAAGGTGGCTTCAATGTATCCCGGATCGTCCATGAGCTCCTTGTAGCGTTTGCGAGGAGCTTCCAGGTGCGCATTCAGGTAGTCGAACAGTTCTGTTTTCATGGTTCCCCAGGAAATCCCCTGGGCATAGCGTTCCCGCATGGTTGCCACTTCTTCCGGCGTGGCAAATGCCGAATACATGGCAAACAGGGTGCAGGTATCCGGGTCTTTGGGTTCGTCCGGGCCCAGGGAGTTCGTTGTGATCCGCATGATGCGTTTTCTGAAATCCTTTTCCGCCAGGAAGATGGGGAGGACGTTGTCGTAGCTTTTGCTCATCTTCCGGCCGTCCGTTCCCTGCAACAGAGGGATCTTTTCGTCGATCATCGCTTCCGGCAGGATGAATGTTTCCCCGTAAAGGCGGTTGAAGCTTTCGGCAATGTCGCGTGCCATTTCAAGATGCTGCTTCTGGTCCTTGCCAACGGGAACGTACTTGGCATTGAAGATCAGAATGTCGGCCGCCATCAGCACCGGGTAGCAGAACAGCCCTACATTGATATTTCTATCCGGGTCCGAGTCTTTTTCCTGAGTATTCTTGTCTACCGCAGCCTTGTAGGCGTGGGCCCGGTTCATAAGCCCCTTGGGGGTTACGCACTGGAGAATCCAGGTAAGCTCCGGCGTTTCGTGGATGTCGGACTGGCGGTACAGGGTGACCCTGTCCGGGTCCAGGCCCAAAGCCATCCACGAGGCGATGATTTCCCTGCTCGACGTATTGACCCGTTCCGGGTCCTTGCATTTGATCAGGGCATGGTAGTCGGACAGAAAGTAAAAACATTGGGCATCGCTACGGTGGCTCATTTGTATCGCAGGGCGAATGGCTCCGACGTAGTTTCCCAGGTGAGGCGTGCCGGAAGGCGTTATTCCGGTCAGAATTCTTGTAGGCTCCATCAGATTTGGTCCTTGCTCAGCGTATTTAGAAAATGGACAAGTAGTTTTTTGACCTGCCAAAGTCAATATTATCAGCCTTGGGAAGCCCTGTTTCCTTGAGAACTGGCCGTGGCAGACGGCTGTGGAAAGGGACACCGCCGGTGGTTTGTTAGAGCATGAGCCCCACGATATACGAGGCCGCGTTGCAGGTAAGGCTGATGAGAAAGGCCATGCGCCACGGCAGTTTTGCCAGCCAGGTATAGACCAGGGTTTCCACGCCCACGGCCAGAGATTCCGCGCCTATGGCAACGATGCTGCCCATCAGGTTGTAGTGTTCAATAAGAAACCAGAGCACGGGCAGGGTCAGGGTTTGGGCCACGACCACGGAGAAAAGCGCCCGCAGCGTTCCCGGCGTTTTGTAGCGGAACACAAGGCGCAGCAGCATGAAAAAGGCCACAAGCTC
Source organism: Desulfovibrio sp. 7SRBS1 (assembly GCF_049723905.1). Lineage (NCBI taxonomy): Bacteria > Pseudomonadati > Thermodesulfobacteriota > Desulfovibrionia > Desulfovibrionales > Desulfovibrionaceae > Desulfovibrio > Desulfovibrio sp. 7SRBS1. Next base: position 3,598,642 of record NZ_JBJKFD010000001.1, read on the forward strand.
CACACTGAAGGTGGAAGCGAACGCGAACAGGAAGAGATTGACCGGGTATTGGTTGGGCTGCTCGGTAAAGATTTTTTCCCCGGTTTTTTCCAGCGCCACCGTGCCGTTGGTCACGGAGAGGATGCGATAGAAAATTTCCTTGCCCGCGACTTCCGAGGTGCGTGGAACAAGCTGTTGCCCGGCCTCGATGGGCTGTGTGGTGCGGGCAATGGCCGGGTTTTCCCGAAGGTTCAGGACGTCCAGCTCTTCCACTGTGGCCAGTTTTTCTCCCGCCTGCACCTTGGATGCGAAAAGCTCCTTGGGCACGGCCAGAATTTCCAGATGGTTGAACTTGTATCCCTTGTGAATGCGCCCCTTGCCGTCCAGCACTTTGGCATTTCGGATATCGCGTCCCAATGTTTCCAATTGAATAAAGACGTACTGCGGGTACTCGCCCAGGTTTTCCAGAATCGTGGTCAGGAAGATGGGCTTCATCTCCTTGGGGATGATGTCCGCCCTGGCGGAAAAGGGGGAGCACAGGACCAGCAGCAGGCAGAGCACGGGGAAAATGCGGCGGACGGGGCGAAAGAGCATGGCTACTCCGTTTTGGTTCGCTCGGATGAGCTGGGCGTTTGCAGTTGTTCAACAATGTCGGGGCGCATCCAGGCGCGTATGGCGGAATACGGAACCGTCGCATTCTGCATGCCGACAAAACGCGCCCCTGTCTGGGAAATCGGGAAGAGAACCAGCAACCCGTTCGGGGCAAGCAGCAGATGGGTGTAGTTTTCAGGTTCGGGTGCCAGCCGGTAGCGTTCAGATTCCGGGAGTGGATTTCCCCGTTGTTTTTCAAGCTGGCGTATGGCTGTGTTGGCAATGACAGGCAGCGCCCTGTCCGGCTGGGCAAGAATGTCCTCCGGGGCGAGGAGTTTGCCGTTGCGCATGTCGAAAACAAAGGTAAGGCAGGAGCGCGTGGGGTGCGCACCACCCATGAATTCTTCGGTGGTGTAGGCAAGGCTGAGGAAAGGACCGGTTTGGACGCGGCAGCCCAGCCGTCCGGACAGAAAAGGGCGGGCAGCATCGTGCGCCATGTCGGGGTCCAGGCCGGAAATGAAATTGCGGGCCAGTTCTTCAAGCTGTTTTTGCAGGGTCTTGTCCGCAACCGGGTTGCAGAGGCTGGGGCGCTTCAGCCGGATGTCCACGGTGGTGGGCTGCGCCACCCGCACCATGCCATGCGCTTTGGCCTGCACATAGGGGCTGCACACAGATGCGGTTTGCGCTCGCGCCTGCTGCGGCATGGTCCAAAACATGGAGAACGCGGCGAGCAGGCCGGAAATGGCTGCGGTCGAGATGTTCATACCTTGGGCTGTACCCCATGTGGTGGAAAAGCGAAACCTTGGACCGTTTTCCAAAGGAAACGACTGCCGAAATCGGCAGCCGTGCCCTGTAACCATGTCCTGCCCGGACCTTGTCAGCCGTCCAGAGTTTCCTTCATGGCTTCAAGTTCAGGCGCGGTCATGGTGGGGATGAACTCGGTAATTTCGTATTCGGCCGCCTTTTCCCTGTAAAAGGGGTCGCGAGACAGGATTTTGTCCAGGGCCTCGCGGGATTCGGCCCGTGCCAGGATAACGCCGCCATTACGGGGCACTTTGCGTCCCGAGGCCATGAGTACGCCTTCCGCATACCCCGCCTTGAGAAATGCAATGTGTTCCTCCAGCAGGGCGTCGATGGTTTCCAATGGGGCGATGTAGGTGAGGTTGACTATGAACATGTTGTATCTCCTTTTTGTCTTAGGCTGCTGAAAAAGGCACGATAGCTGCGTTGCCACGGTAAATTGATTCCGCTCGTGTACGAGAAGAGTACACGTCGCGTTTCAATTTACCTTGCGCCTTGCTCTCCCACCTTTTTGAGCAGCCCGCGTGATGTGGGCATCAATTTCGCGATTGATGGGAGCAGGCCAACCGGCTGAAAAAGGCACGATAGCTGCGTTGCCTCGGTAAAATTGAGTCCTCGCGTATATAAGAATACGCGTCGACCTCGATTTTACCTTGCGCCGGTGAGTTTTTTGGTTCTCCCGCCTTTTTGAGCAGCCTGGAATATGACGGTTGCTACCAATCCGTTGGGGGGCAGTGTCAGTACTCCTGGCTGTAAAAGGCATGAGAGCTGCGTTGCTTCATCTTTTTGAGCAGCATTCGGGACAGCCGTCAATCCACAGGTTTGCTTTGTCTCAGTCCAAAAGATCGGCAGGTTATGCAATCGGGCACAATAGGCCACACATGCTGGTGTCTCTCCACTATGCACGGCCTTGTGAGGTCTTTGCAACCGTATCTCTTTGGGTTCTTGCTTTTTGTACCATCTTGCCCAGCTTTGGGAGTGGGATGAACAAGGGCGGAAGTATTCCATTCCACGAGGAATATGTAGCAATGCTCCCTGGAGGTTCGATATTTTGATTTTCTTGACTTGTTTTCCTCTTCGTGTGTATTTGCCCGCTTGTGATTATGAGAACGATATTCGTTTTCATAATCAATTGGCAGGTGCCAGAGGGAAGGCACGGAGCTGGCGGCAAGTGAGGAGGTGTTTTGTGAAACCATTCATGGCGTTGCTTGCAACGCTGCTGTTGCTTGTGGGGAGCACACAGCTTGTGCTGGCTGGGCCGGTTATGGGCAAAGGTCCGGATTCCGGAAAGCAGGTGAAGAAAATCCCGGACAGAAAACCCATGCGCTGCATCGGTCCGGTCAACATGTCCAACGGCATGGTGCTGCCCACGGGCAAGGTCACGTCCAGCCTCAAGTACGTCTATGTGCACAAGGGCGACCTGTACGATGGCAGCGACCGTATGACCGGGGATTACAACGGCAAGTACGACCGGGTGAATAGGGTGGTCAAACTGACGTTGAAGGCCGGGCTGTTCAAAAACTTTGATGCGCGCGTCATGGCCCCGTTTTTTGAAAAGGAAGTCAAGCGCAAGGCCGGTCCCAAACTCGATAGCTACAAGGACGATGTGGTCGGGCTGGGCGATATTGTGGTTATGGGGCGCTACGCCCTGATGACTCAGCGCAGCGGGGACTGGTTCAACCTTGCCATTGGTGCGGGGCTGAAAATTCCTACTGGTGACCCGAACAAGGAAAACCAAGCTCCATTTTCCGCCAAGCACCAGTACATGGGGCCCGGCGTCCAGCTGGGAACCGGATCGTGGGACCCCAAATTCGAGTTGGGTGCAACCAAGTTCATGGGCCGCTCGCGGGTGGACGCACACTGCATGCTGACCCTGCCCGGCGACGGTGCCCATGGATCGCGCAAGGGAACCCAGCTGAAGTACGACCTTGGGTATGGATACGCCCTGAACCGTTCCTTTGACGTGGAGCTGGAGTTCAACGGCGTATACCAGGAAGCCCACATCTACGACTCCGACCTCACCGTGAACACCGGGGGCACCACGCTGTACATCACCCCCGGCGTGCATTGGAAGATCGACGATGCCTGGCATCTCTCCCTTGGTGTGCCCGTGGTCTTTTACCGGGATTTGAACGGCGAGTCCGCCACCCCGGACAGCAAAAGCACCTACGGCATTGGTGAAGATTTCCAGGTTGTGGCCCGCCTCGGGTACTGCTTCTGACCCCTCATATGGAGAATATAATGCGCAAGACTCGTGTATTGCTGAGTGTGTTTTGTCTGTCGGCCTTTTTGGTTTTCTGCCTTGCGGCAGGCGTGTGGGCCAACCCGGTGAAGGCCCCGGAAAAAATCAAGGCCGTTATGGTGGGCGACCGTCTGGTGGATATCTCGCGCAGCCTGGGTGTGTTGCCCGAAGCCATGTCCGTGCGTTGTTCCACATGGCCCATGTGCAAGGAGTTGCGCCTGGCCTCGCAGGTATTGGGGTGCCCCAAGTGCATAGTCACCAAAAAGCCCAAAGTCCTGCCCAACTATATGAAACAGCATGGGATAACCCGGCTGATTCTGGAAAATAATGACAACTTTTGCCTGTACAGGAACATCAATCCCGCCGGGACTGCAAAGTTGGTCCGCGACCTGCCGGGCGTACAGGTGGAGTATGTGGATTTCAACAAGGGCCTCATCCCGGCCATTGAGCAGACCGCCAAACTGCTGGGCAAAGAAGTCCAGGCCAGGCAGGTCATTGCAAGCTACAATGAACGCATGGCCAAAGTGGAAAAGAGCATTCCCAAACAAAAATTGGGGCTGCGGGTGCTCATCCTCAACGGCGTGTATTCGGACGCCACGGGCAAGACCTTCATCCGGGTGGAAGCACCGGGTGGATACACCGATCAGTATATTCTGGAGCCCCTGGGATGCACCAACGCGGGTGCTCCCATGGTGGGAGACGAAAGCCGGATATCCAAGGGCCATGCCATGACGGCACGGCTTCGGGGCATGGCGGAAGCCAATCCGGACGTGATTGTTCTCACAGGCGATGCCTTTGCCGTGCAGCTTGCCCTGCGCGCGGCGCAGGAAAAGAATTCGGACCTGTCCAAAATTCCCGCGTTGGCAAATGGGGCGGTGTACAGCCTGCCTCTGTATACGGACTCCAGCGTGCTTGAATATCCCGAAGTGTTCACGCGCTGGGCCACTGCCCTGAAGCAATAAACCCGAACAACACTCCTGGCGTATGCCCGTTGCCGCATTTTTTGCGGTGGCGGGCTTTTTGTTGCTGGGTTTTTCCTGTTTTTCATCGTGGTTTGGGCGGAAGCAGAGGGGGGAAACATAAAGGCAGCTCCGTCAGACGACCTGGCAAAGTGTCTGCGCCTACATTTTTGCAATGACTTGGCGGTCTAGCTGTGCCGTACGCATTGTTTTTCAGAACCGCATTGTTTCTCAGAACCGCGTGGTCACAAGAAAAATATTTTTTTTAAAATGTAAATGGCCTGCATGTTTCATCAGAAGAAATTTGATTTCATTGTATTTTAAGACATAATTGTATTTAATCTGAAAATCAAAAAACTTTTTAAGCGATGAAATGACCGTCTTTATTGGTATAACTGCATTATATCCATTCATAAATTGACATTCAAAGTGTTCATATTTACGCTGTTGCAGTTGTTATGAAAACAATTATCGTTTTCATGGCGCAATGGCAAAGGATGAGGGAAGGTTCATGGAGCGGCGGTACATGAGGAGGTGTATTTTGAAGCTGCTTACCACTGTTCTCGCGGCACTCTTTCTGTGTGTTGCGGGATGGTCCCCGGCCTTGGCCGGGCAAACAACAACCCAGGGGCCTGCATCTGCCCAACAGGCAAAGGCCAAGAAAAAACCGATCAAATGCATAGGCCCCGTCAACATGTCCAACGGCATTGTTTTGCCGCAAGGGAAGGTGAAGGCGAACCTCAAGTACATCTACACGCACAAGGACAACCTGTACGACGGAAACGACCGCCAAACCGGGGATTACAACGGCAAATACGACATGCTCAGCCAGGTCGTGAAGCTGACGGTGCGGGCCGGTTTGTTCCAGAACTTCGAGGCACGGGCCATTGTTCCGTACTTTGACAAGCAGGTGAAAAGAAAGGGCGGCAAAAACCTCGACGGCTATACGGACAGCGTAAACGGTTTGGGGGATGTCGTTCTTTTCGGCAGGTACGCGCTGATGACCCAGCGCAGCGGTGACTGGCTCAACCTGGCCGTGGGCGTGGGGCTGAAAATGCCCACCGGCGACCCGGACAAGAAGAACCAATCACCTTTTTCCAACACGCACGAATACATGGGCCCGAGTTTTCAGCTGGGCTCCGGCTCCTGGGACCCGAAGATCGAATTGGGCGCCACCAAGTTCATTGGACGTTCGCGGGTGGATGCGCATGTGATGGCGACGTTTCCCGGCGATGGAGCGCATGACTCCCGCCTGGGCGACAAGCTGACCTACGACCTGGGATACGGATACGCCCTGAACCGGTCGTTCGATCTGGAATTGGAATTCAACGGCGTGTATCAGGACTCCGACTGGTACGACGGCGATCTGGCGGGGAATACGGGCGGCAATACCATCTATCTGACGCCCGGCGTTCACTGGAAGATAAGCCCGCGCTGGCATCTTTCGTGTGGCGTTCCCATCGTTGTTTTTCGTGACCTCAACGGGGTAACGGCCGTTCCGGAAAGCAGAAGCACGTACGGACTCGGAGAAGATTTCCGGGTTGTGGTGCGGCTGGGGGCCGATTTCTGAACATGATGATAAAGGGCGGTGGTGTCGTGTCCGTCCTGTTCGTTTTGCCGAACGAACGCTTGCCAAAACGACACAATTTCAACCCTTCGAATGCCGGGCATCCGCATCGGCCCAATTGACGGCAGCGCAATGGAAAAGATCATCCATGCGAAAGGAAGAGCCGCCGGAAAATTCTACTGCACGATTGCAGATCAACTCCTTTCAAGTCGATTTCTGTTGCTGAACAAGCAGCCGAAGCACCGCGCATGCGGGCCACATCCAGAACGTATACAGACAAAAAGCATCTTCATTCCATCTTTTGTTCATGGGCTTTCAACGGCATCCACCGACTGATGCATTGCAAATTTTCACTGCTTTTCAGTTCATTGGCCTTTTCTTCCAGGGCGCGGGATGGCAGGATAAGGACAAGATACCACGACACGCTCATCTGAATTCGAAAGGCGGCAGGATGCTGAAACGGCTTTGGGAAAACGGAGAGTCGGGAGCCGGACTGTACAAAATGGTGGCGGGAGCAGTGCTTCCCGTGTTTCTGCTGTTGGCGATTCCCCTGCTCGTGGCCCTGTTCGTCCAGTTCGATTACATTCAGGATATGGAGCGCGTTTCAGATGAACGCCTCACCCTGTACGAGAGCACGCTCAAGCTGGAACTGAACAAGTACAGCTATCTGCCGTTCCTCATTGCGCACAATGGCCTGGTCCGCAAATTTCTTACCGAAGGCGGCGATTCGGGGGCGGTCAACCGTTTTCTGGAAGAAGCCAACCACAAGGCCGGATCGCGGGCCGTCTACATTCTCAACCCCCAGGGCGTGGTCCTTTGCGCCAGCAACTGGCGGCAGGACAAGAATTTCATAGGGCTGGACCTTTATTTCCGCCCTTATTTCAAGGACGGCATGAAGGGCCGGGAAGGCAAGTTCTACGGCGTGGGCATCACCGTGGGCAAGCCGGGCTATTACATGTCCTATCCCGTGGTGGTGGAGGATGAAATCGTGGGGGTGGCCGTTACCAAGATCGACCTCTCCCAGCTGCAGACCATCTGGCAGGAAGGCGGCGAAAATCTCTTTGTGGCCGATGCCAACGGAGTCATCATCCTGTCCAGCCGTCCGTCCTGGAAGTATCGTACTCTTACGCCTCTTTCCGCCGAAACCCTGCAGACCATCCACGAACGGGGACAGTATCCCGAGCCCAAACTGCATTGGCTGGAAGCCCGGCCGAGCTCCATCGGCCTTATGGATATGGTCACCATCGACCGCGAGCATTTTCTTCAGACCAGCCGACACATTGCCGGAACCGACTGGGAAATGAGCTATCTGATGGGGGTGCGCGTGTTGTGGGAACGCACGCTGGGGTCGGTGCTCACCTCCTTTGTGCTGGTGGGGCTGGCCATTTTGATGCGCATGTTCCTCAAGGAACGCGAACAGAAGCAGGAATCGCGCCGTCAGGCCAAGGAAGCCCGGAAAATACGGGCCATCAACACCAAGCTGGCTCAGGAAATCGAAGAACGCAAACGCACCGAACGGGAACTGCGGGCCGCGCAGGACGAGCTTATCGAGGCGGGCAAGTTGGCGGCAGTGGGCGAAATGGCAACGGCAGTCGGCCATGAGCTCAACCAGCCTTTGGCCGCGCTTAAAATGTACGTTGCCAGCTGCCGGCTGATGCTTTCCCGCAACAAGCTGGATGAGCTGGATCCCACCTTGGTCAAGGTTTCGGGCATAGGCGACCGCATGGCCCGGGTAACCGGCCAGCTCAAGTCCTTTGCCAGAAAATCCATGGATCAGGACTCGGAATTCGATCTGCGCCTGGCCATAGACGATGCCATGACCCTGATGCTGCACCAGTTTGAAGTGGAAAATTGTCTGGTGCGGCTGACGTTGCCCGGCGGCCGGATTCCGGTGCGGGGAGACTGCGGACGGTTCGAGCAGGTGCTCATCAACCTTTTCCGCAATGCCTTGGATGCCATGCAGGACGAAGAGGACAAGCGTCTGGAAATTTCGGCCAACCAGCAGGGGAATTTCGCCTTGCTCTACGTGCAGGACACCGGCGAGGGGATAGACCCGGAAGTGAGCGACCGGTTGTTCGAGCCGTTTGTCACCACCAAGACAAAAGGGGTGGGGCTTGGCCTGGGATTGTCGATTTCCTATAAAATAATCAAGGACATGGGTGGAAGCATCCGCGCAGAAAACCGCAAACGCGGCGGAGCCAGATTTCTCCTTTGGCTGCCGCTTCACATCAGTCGCGAGCAAATGGAGGGAGAAGACGCCAATGGTTGATGTCATTCTCATTGATGACGAAAAGACCGTGCGGGATTCGGCCCGGCAGTGGCTCGAGCTTTCCGGACTCAAGGTCAGGGACTATTCCGACGCCAGGGAAGTGGTGCAGACCATTACCAAGGATTTTCCCGGCGTGGTGCTTTCGGACGTGAAGATGCCGGGCATGGACGGTGTTGCCCTGCAGCGGACCCTGGCACTGATAGATCCCGGAATCCCGGTCGTCCTGTTTACCGGCCACGGCGACATTGCCATGGCGGTACAGGCCATACGGGACGGGGCCTACGATTTTGTGGAAAAACCGTTCGAGCCGGAACGGATTCTGGAAACGATCAACCGTGCATTGGAAAAACGCCATCTGGTGTTGGAAAACAGGGAACTGCGGCGCGATATGCAGCGATCCAAGGGGTTGGAATCCCAGCTTGTGGGCACCAGCCGTGTGATGCGGGCCCTTAAGCGGGAAATTGCTCATATCGCTCCAACCATGGCCAACGTGCTGGTCATCGGCGAAACAGGCACGGGCAAGGAGGTGGTGGCCCGCGCCATCCACGCCATGAGCGAGCGCAACGACGGTCCCTACATGGCGCTCAACTGCGCGGCCATTCCCGTGAACATGGCCGAAAGCGAACTGTTCGGCCACTGCTCCGGTGCCTTCACCGGGGCCCAGGCCAGCCGCATGGGCAAGCTGGAAGCGGCCAACGGAGGCACCCTGTTTCTGGACGAGGTCAACAGCATGCCCCTGGATGTGCAGGGCAAGCTGCTGCGCGCCCTGGAATGCAAGGAAGTCACCCCGCTGGGCAGCAACCGCAGCCGCTCCGTGGAGTTTCGGCTGGTTTCCGCCATGAACGAAGACCCGCGTCAGGCAGTCAGGGAAGGCAGACTGCGCGAGGACCTGTTTTTCCGGCTCAATACCGTGGAATTGGTGGCTCCGCCCCTGCGGGAACGCCAGGACGACATCCCTCTGCTGTTTTCCTTTTTCATGGACCGGGCCGCGGAGAATTACGACAAGCCCGCAGAGCCCCTTGCTCCAGAAAGCCTGGGCCAGCTCATGAGCCACCAATGGCCCGGAAACGTGCGTGAACTCAAGAACCTTGCCGAGCGCTACGTGCTCTCCTCCCTGCCTCCGGCCCAGCGTATCAACAAGCTGCTTTCCGGCAGTTCCGTGGACAAGCGCGCCTCGGCCGTGCGGCTGAAGGATCAGGTAAACCTGTTCGAGCGCAATCTCATCAAGGACTCCCTCATCCGCCACAAGGGCAATATGAAGGACGTCATTGCCGAACTTATGATTCCGCGGCGGACCCTCAATGAAAAAATGGCGAAATTCAATCTGAAGAGGGAATATACGTCTGATTCGTAAATTTATTGCCGTATATTTTTGAATAACGAAAGAAAACCCGGATAGTTTTTTACTGTCCGGGTTTTTCTATTTTGAAAAATAGGGCCGTGTATAATCGGCGGTTTTTTGCTTATGAAAAAAATGGTATCGGCGGATTTTCGCTTAAGGCACTTTGTGATAATGTGAACATATAATTATTCAGGGCTGTTATATTTTTGATCTTTGGCATGTGTGTTGCTCTTGACATAACACTCGATAATTTAACCAGTCACCGTGAAACGGAGGTGTATTCGGCAAGGGTATGGGAACCATCCGGACCGGCGGTGATGTTGTCTCTCCCGGACTTCGGCGCAGATTGTGTATGCGAGGCTGAGGGCCTTGTGCCGCTGTCGGTCGATACCTGGGGAAAGGTTCGGGGAACTTCATGAAGAACTATCCAAACAACAGGTTGTGAGACGATGCTGAAAACCAGTTCAATTCCACATTCCGGCCTGTCCCGCACCGATGGAGTGCTTGACTGGCTCCAGATGCTCACAGGGGCGGGGCTCGTCCTGTTCATGTGGTGTCACATGCTGCTTGTGTCCTCGGTGGTGATCTCTCCCAAGCTTATGAACGCCATCGCCTATTTTTTTGAAGTCACCTACATGGCACAGCTGGGCGGACCGCTGATTTTCCTGGCGTTTCTGTTTCATTTTGCTCTGGCCGCCCGGAAGATCCCCTTCCGTGTGGAAGGGCAGAAGACCATTTGGGACCATGCCAAGATGCTGCACCACCGCGACACGTGGTTGTGGGTGGTACAGGCGGCTACGGCCATGATCATCCTTATTCTTGGTGCCATCCATATGTGGGTGGTGCTCAACGACCTGCCCATCACCGCGGCCAAGTCCGCAGCCCGCATGCAACAGACCTGGTGGTTCCTGTTCTACATGATTCTGCTTCCCTGCGTGGAGCTGCATGTCAGCGTGGGCTTTTACCGCATTGGTGTGAAGTGGGGCGTTATCAAGGCCGAAACCCGTCCCAAGGCCAAGAAGTTCGAAGGCTGGATGTTCGGCATCTTCATGACCATCGGCATCATAACCCTGATTCGTTTCGTGACGTTAGGCTAGCGAGGGTATCTCATGCAAACGTACTATTCCGATCTGCTCGTCATAGGAGCGGGCCTGTCCGGCGAACGGGTCGCGGTCGAGGCGGCGCAAAACGGTTTCAAAGCCACATGTCTTTCCATTGTCCCGGCACGGCGTTCCCACTCTTCGGCGGCCCAGGGCGGCATGCAGGCCGCACTCGGCAACTGCGCCAAAGGTGAAGGCGACTGTACCGACATTCATTTTATCGACACGGTCAAGGGGTCGGACTGGGGCTGCGACCAGGAAGTAGCCCGTCTGTTCGCAGACACCGCTCCCATTGAAATGCGCAGGCTGGCCCATTGGGGCGTGCCCTGGAACCGCGTTGTTCCCGGCAAGTCCTTTTACTTCAAGGGTGGGGAAAAATTTGAAAAATACGAAAAGGAAGAAAACGAAGGCCTGATCACGGCCCGTTCCTTTGGCGGCACGGCCAAGTGGCGTACCTGCTACACGTCCGACGGCACGGGCCACGCGGTCATGTGCACCATGGACAACCGCTGCGCCGAACTGGGCATTGACGTCTTCGACAAAAAGGAAGCCATCTCCCTGATTCACGACGGCGAATGCTGCTACGGCGCGGTCGTGCGCTGCCTGCGCACCGGCGCGCTGGAAGTCTTCCTGGCACGGGCCACGGCCATCTGCACGGGCGGATTCGGCCGCATCTACAAAGCCACCACCAACGCAGTCATCTGTGACGGCGCCGGTCACATCCTGGCCCACGAAACCGGGCTGGTTCCCATCGGCAACCCCGAATCCATCCAATTCCATCCCACCGGCATAGTGCCCACCGACATTCTGGTGACCGAAGGTTGCCGGGGTGACGGTGGCACCTTGTTGGATGTGAATGAAGAGCGGTTCATGCATATCTACGAGCCGGAAAAGGCCGAACTCGCCTCGCGCGACGTGGTTTCCCGGCGCATGACCGAACATATGCGCGCAGGCAAGGGCGTGCAGTCGCCGTATGGCGAGCACCTCTGGCTGGATATCCGCCACCTGGGCGACAAGCACATCTCCACCAAGCTGCGCGAAGTGGATGAGATCTGCCATCACTTCCTGGGCGTGGACCCGCGTACCCAGCTCATTCCGGTACGGCCCACCCAGCACTACACCATGGCTGGCATCCGTACCGACAAGAACGGCGCGGCCTACGGTCTCAAGGGGCTGTTCTCGGCTGGCGAAGCCGCCTGTTGGGACATGCACGGCTTCAACCGCCTGGGCGGCAACTCCCTGGCCGAAACCGTCGTGGCGGGCGGCATCATCGGTGCCAAGATCGTGGAATTCCTCGACGGCCACGACATCTCGTTCAGCACCAACGTGGTGCGCGACTCCGTGCGTCAGCAGGAAGAACGCATCAGCGATCTTATCCAGGGCCGCAACGGCAAGCTCAATGTCTATGAAGTGCGCAACGAAATGCAGGAAGCCCTGATGAAAGGCTGCTTCGTCTTCCGCAACCAGAAGGACCTGGAAGAGTGCGTGGCCACCCTGCAAAACGTGCTGGAAAAATCAGATAAAATCGGGCTGGTTTCCGACGGTGAAGGCGCAAACTACGAGCTGGGCGCCGCGCTCAAGCTCAAGGGACAGGTCCGTCTGGGGCTGTGCATTGCCCAGGCCGCACTCATGCGTACGGAATCGCGTGGTTCGCACAACCGCGAAGACTATCCGGAACGCAACGACAGGGACTGGCTCAACCGTACCCTGGCCTACTGGCCCGAAGGCGCGGTTCTGCCCGACCTCCAATACGAAGACACCACACCTGTGTTCGAATTGCCTCCGGGCGACCGCGGTTACGGCGGCGGCAAGATTATTCCCGCCGATGCCAAGTATGTGAAGGAACGGACCGTCAAGAGCCCTGTCACTGAAATCGGAAAGTAGTTAACTCCGCAGCATGAGGAAGACGTTATGGGAAGACAACTGACCTTTGAAATATTCCGGTACAACCCCCAGAAAAAAGGGGATGTGCCCAGGATGCAGACCTATGTCCTGGATGAGACCGTCAACATGACCCTCTTTATCGCCCTGAACCGCCTGCGCGAGGAACAGGACCCCAGCCTGAAGTTCGATTTCTGCTGCCGGGCCGGTATCTGCGGGGCATGCGCCATGGTCATCAACGGACGTCCCGGCCTGGCCTGCCAGACCAAGACCAAGGACCAGCCCGAAAAGATCATCCTGCACCCCCTGCCGGTCTTCAAGCTGGTGGGCGACCTGGCCGTGGATACGGGCGTCTGGTTCCGCGACATGTACCAGAAGACCGAATCCTGGGTTCACACCAAAAAGACCTTTGATCCCACGGCGCCGGAAGAACGCATGGACAACGCCGTGGCCGAGGAAATCTACGAGCTGGAACGCTGCATCGAATGCGGATGCTGTGTGGCGGCCTGCGGAACGGCCCGCCTGCGCGAGGACTTCATGGGCGCGGCTTCGCTCAACCGCATTGCCCGCTTTGTGGTGGACCCGCGCGACCAGCGTTCGGACAAGGAATACTACGAGATCATCGGCAACGACGAAGGCATTTTCGGCTGTATGGGCCTGCTGGCCTGCGAAGATGTCTGCCCCAAGAATCTGCCGCTGCAGAACCAGCTTGGTTTCCTGCGCCGCAAGATGGGCATTACCGCGTTGAAACAGATCTTCTGCAAATAAAATTATTCAACCCAAGGAGTACCCATGCGCCATATCGACTCCCGGAACGTCATAGACGCCGTGGCCAAACTGTGCATGGACGCCAACCGCTACCTGCCCGAAGACGTGCGCCAGCGGTTCAAGGACTGTGCTGCCCAGGAAGATTCCCCGGCCGCCAAGGAAATATTCCGTCAATTGGAGGAAAACTGCCAGCTGGCCGCCGATTCCGGCCTGCCGCTGTGCCAGGACACCGGCCTTGCCGTCTTCTTTGTGGAACTGGGCGGTGAAGTGAGCATAGACGGCATGACGCTTCCCCAGGCCATCAACGAAGGCGTGCGCAAGGGCTATCAGGAAGGCTATTTGCGCAAGTCCTCGTGCGATCCGCTTACCCGGGCCAATGTGGGCGACAACACGCCTGCGGTCATCCATCTGGATATCGTTCCCGGCGAGACCCTCAAGATCAGCATGATGGCCAAGGGCGGCGGCGCGGAAAACATGTCCCGTGTCACCATGATGGCCCCGGCCCAGGGCTGGGAAGGCGTGCGCAAGTTCGTCATAGACCGCGTGGCCGAAGCCGGTCCCAACCCCTGTCCGCCCATTCTGGTGGGCATCGGCATGGGCGGCACCTTCGAACGCTCGGCCATCCTGTCCAAAAAGGCCCTGATGCGCGAAATCGGCGACACCAACCCCGACCCGCGCCTGGAAGAAAAGGAAAAGGCACTGCTGGAAGATATCAACAAGCTGGGTATCGGTCCCATGGGGCTGGGCGGCAAGACCACCTGTCTGGACGTCAAAATCGCCATGGAACCCTGCCACATTGCCAGCCTGCCTCTGGCGGTCAACATCCAGTGCCACTCCTCGCGGCACAAGGAGGTGATCCTCTAATGGCCGAATACAAACTCACCACGCCGCTTACCGATGCGGATATCGAACAGCTGCACGCCGGTGATGTGGTCAAGCTGACCGGGAACATCTTCACTTCCCGCGATGCCGGGCACAAGCGCATCTTCGACCTGCTGGACGAAGGCAAGGACCTGCCGTTCGACCTGAAAGGCGCGCTCATCTACTACGTGGGCCCCAGCCCGGCGCCTCCAGGGCGTCCCATCGGGGCTGCCGGTCCCACCACCAGCTACCGCATGGACACCTACGCACCGCGCCTGCATTCCCTGGGCCTTAAAGGCACCATCGGCAAGGGCAAGCGCGACGCGGGCGTCAAACAGGCGCTCAAGGACCACAAGGCCGCCTACTTCGGCGCCACGGGCGGTGCGGGCGCGCTGCTTTCCCAGTGCATCAAGGAAGCCGAGGTCATCGCCTTTGACGAACTGGGCCCTGAAGCCCTGCGCAAACTGACAGTGGAAGACTTCCCCCTGCTGGTCATCAACGACTGCCACGGCGAGGAACTCTACGCCGTGCCGGATCGCAAAGCAGCGGGAATAGAATAACCAAAGCCGAATTTCTGCCCGCTTCCGTTCACCTGCGCATCATGGGGGGCATGAGGGGTAAGTGACGGAAGCGGGCCAGATACGGCTCCAGGACCTGTTCCAGGTTCTGCGCGTTTTCTGGACAGTTCAAGCACAATGCACAGGCACCACGCCACAATCGTGCAACGCGCCGTATTCCATGGAAAACCGCAATTTTCCGAAAAAGCGATCTTTGGGCAGAGGGAGCGTGGAGACGTCATCCGTCTGCCTCTCGTCACACTCACCACGTCGAGAACTTCAAGGAGGTTCTGATGGCTCTTTTCACGAAACAAGAAGCACTTGATTATCATTCCAAGGGTCGGAAAGGGAAGATCGAGGTCATTCCGGTCAAACCCTGCGTTACCCAGAAGCATCTGTCCATGGCCTACAGTCCTGGTGTGGCCGAAGCCTGCCGCGAAATCGCCGCCGACAAGGAAAAATCCTACGACTACACCGCCCGCGGCAATCTGGTGGGCGTTGTCTCCAACGGAACAGCCGTACTTGGCCTCGGCAATATCGGTGCCTATGCAGGCAAACCCGTCATGGAAGGCAAGGGCGTGCTGTTCAAGGTTTTTGCCGACGTGGACGTCTACGACATCAACCTGAACGTCTCCGATCCCGACAAGATCATCGAGATCGTCAAGGCGCTGGAACCCACCTTCGGCGGTATCAACCTCGAAGACATCAAGGCTCCGGAATGCTTTTACATTGAAGAAAAGCTCAAGGAAATCATGGACATTCCCGTGTTCCATGACGATCAGCACGGCACCGCCATCGTAACCGCCGCTGGCATGATGAACGCCTTGGAAATCTCCGGCAAAAAGGCCGAGGACCTGCGCGTGGTCGTCTCCGGCGCGGGCGCGGCAGCCATTGCCTGCACCAACCTGTACCGCAACATGGGTGTCGATCCTGAAAACATCGCCATGTTCGACTCGCGCGGCCACATCAACAAGGGCCGTACCGACCTGAACGAATTCAAGGCCATGTATGCCACGGAAACGAAGTTCGACTCCCTGGCCGATGCCATGAAGGGTGCGGACTGCTTCCTGGGCCTGTCGGCCGCCGGCGTGGTCACCAAAGACATGGTCAAGTCCATGAGCGACAACTGCCCCATCATTTTCGCCTGCGCCAACCCCGACCCGGAAATTCCCTACGTGGATGCCAAGGAAGCCCGCCCCGATTGCATCATGGGCACGGGCCGTTCCGACTTCCCCAACCAGGTCAACAACGTGCTCGGCTTCCCCTTCATCTTCCGGGGTGCCCTGGACGTGGGTGCTACGGCCATCAACGAAGAAATGAAGCTGGCCGCGGCCAAGGCCCTGGCCGATTTGGCCAAGCAGCCAGCCCCGGAATACGTGTGCAAGGCGTTTGGCGTGGACAAGCTGGAATACGGCGTGGATTACGTCATTCCCAAGGCGCTGGACCTGCGCCTGAGTGAATTCGTCTCCGTGGCTGTTGCCAAGGCCGCCATGGAAACCGGTGTTGCCAAAAAGCAGCTTGATCTCGAAGCCTACCAAAAGGAACTGCGCGAACGCATTGCCGCGTCTGGCAAGCGTATCTCTGGCGTTGTGGAGTCCTACGGTTTGGATATCTAACCGCACCGTCCCTCGTGGATGCCGGACATGGCCTGCGGAAGTCGTCGGAGGGTGGCTTCCGCGGGCCAAAGACTACGCCGGTAGGGGCGTCAGCAAACCCAAGGCGGCCACTGGAAGGGGGTGGCGAAAACAGAGGTTTTGCAACCCGCTTTGAAAAAGGTCGGCGGACCTTTTTCAGCAAGCTGCCGGTCGATTTGCGCCCGGCATGATGGAAATCTCGGATGTGGGGTCCTTTGAATGCGGCCTAGGCCGTGCAACCAGGAAAGGAGTGAGTTATGGCGCAAGAACCAGGTGCTGCTAAACGAATCGGTTTTTTTCTCGGACCTGCCATTTTTTTGCTGATGCTGCTGCTTCCTCATCCCGAGGGGATGTCTCCAGAGGCTTGGAAAGTTGGTGCCGTCACCGTGCTGATGGCAATCTGGTGGATTACTGAAGCCATCCCCATTCCGGCCACATCCCTCCTGCCCATTGCCATGTTTCCGTTGCTCGGCGTAATGAAGTCCGCGCATGCCACGGCGCCTTACGCAAACCACCTTATTTACCTGTTCATGGGCGGTTTTTTCCTGGCCGTCACCATGGAACGCTGGAACCTGCACCGCCGCGTGGCCGTGCATACCATCAAATTGGTCGGCACCAGTCCGGCCCGGATGATTCTCGGGTTCATGCTGGCTACGGCCTTCCTGTCCATGTGGGTGTCCAACACCGCCACCACCATGATGATGGTGCCCATCGGCCTGGCCGTTATCCAGCAGGCCCTGAACCTTACCTCGGATCAGATTCGCGAAGGTGCGTCCCACAGCAAGGCGACAGAGTTCAACTTCGGCAAGGGGCTGATGCTCGGCATCGCTTACGCAGCCTCCATAGGCGGCGTGGCAACCATCATCGGTACCCCCCCCAACACCATCATGGTCGGCATGGTCGACAAAATGTACGGCGTGCAGATCGGTTTCGACCAGTGGATGATGTTCGGCGTGCCTCTGTCCGCTGTCATGCTCGGAGCTACCTGGCTTATTCTGGTGAAATTCCTCTTCCCCATGAAAGGCCTGGAACTGGGCGGCGGCGCTGCCATCATCGACGAGGAAATCCGCAAGCTCGGCCCCATGAGCAAGGAAGAAAAGTACATCGTCTGTGTTGGCCTGTTCGTGGCTGCTTTCTGGATGTCCCGCGGCTTTCTGAACAAAGCCGACTTCATCAAGGATATTTTCCCCAACTTTAAGTACGTGGCCGACGCCACCATCGGTATTCTCGGCTCCCTGATCCTGTTTGCCATTCCCATCGACTTCAAGAAGGGCAAGTTCCTCCTGGATTGGAAGACGGCCGTGAAAATTCCCTGGGACGTCATCCTGCTCTTCGGCGGCGGCCTTGCCATTGCCAACGGTTTTGCCAAGACCGGCCTGGCTGCCTACATCGCCAGCCAGCTGTCCCTGCTGGAAGGTTCCAGCATCGTGGTCTTTGTCGGCGTGGTCGTGTGCATGACCATCTTCCTGACGGAAATCACCTCCAACACCGCCACCGCCACACTGCTGGTGCCCATCATGGGTGCAGCCGCCATAGCCATGGGCGTGCATCCCTACGCCACCATCATCGGCGCCTGCGTGGCCGCTTCCTTCGCCTTTATGTTGCCTGTGGCAACGCCGCCCAACGCTGTCGTGTTCGGATCGGGCTGCGTGACCATAGGGCAGATGGCCAAGGCGGGCATATGGCTCAACATTATTGGGACCATTCTCATCACCGCCTTTGTCGTCTACATCATGCCCGTACTGTGGGGCGTGGATCTTACGCACCTGCCTGCATGGGCGATTCCCAAATAAACCGGTACTTCGTCCGATCCTCATAGCTTAGGGATCGGACGAATTCTCCGGACGGGCGGTCATCGCCGCCCGCCCGGAGAAAAATGTGGAGAGCCGATTCCGCTTCCCGGCCGGATGTTCGAGGCAAAGATGCGACGTGGTTGAACCATCGGGAAATCTACGGGGCATAAGGGTTGCGCGGAATTTTGACCATCTGACTGATATTTTCTGCCTTCATCCCCTGTTTTTTTTCGGCAAACTAAAATATGAGTACCTTGGGTTGTTCCGCATGGGTCGATACGGCAACTAATTGCCGTATAAGGAAGTGTATGCGGAACAGCTTTTTTAGGGCTTCGGTTTCCACGATTTTCGACAACGCATCGAGATGCAAGGAGGACACGATATGTCCAAAATGAAAACCATGGACGGCAACACCGCCACCACGCACGTGGCTTACGCCATGAGCGAGTGCGCCGCCATTTATCCGATCACCCCCTCGTCCACCATGGGCGAAATTGCCGATGAATGGGCCGCGCAGGACCGCAGGAACATCTTCGGCCAAAAGGTCAACGTTCGTCAGCTGCAGTCCGAAGCGGGCGCGGCAGGTGCTGCGCACGGCTGTCTGGCCGGTGGCGCGCTGACCACCACCTTTACGGCCTCGCAGGGCCTGCTGCTGATGATCCCCAACATGTACAAGATCTCCGGCGAGCTGCTGCCCGGCGTGTTCCACGTTTCGGCCCGCGCCATTGCCGCGCACGCCCTGTCCATCTTCGGCGACCATCAGGACATCATGGCCTGCCGCCAGACCGGCTTTTCCATCCTGTCGTCGGCTTCGGTGCAGGAATGTATGGACCTCGCTCTGGTCGCGCACCTTTCGGCCATTGAATCGAGCGTGCCGTTCCTGCACAGCTTCGACGGTTTCCGCACCTCGCACGAAATCCAGAAGATCGAAGTGATCGACTACGAGGACATGGCCAAACTGGTGAACATGGAAAAGGTGGATGCCTTCCGCGCCCGTTCCATGAACCCGGAGCATCCGCAGATTCGCGGTACGGCCCAGAACCCGGACATCTACTTCCAGGGACGCGAGGCCGCCAATTCCCACTACGACAAGGTCATCGACATCGTGGCCGCGGAGATGGCCAAGGTTTCCAAGCTTACGGGCCGTTCCTACAAGCCGTTCGACTACGTGGGCGCACCCGATGCGGATCGTGTGGTCGTGGCCATGGGCTCGTCCTGCGAAGCCGTGGAAGAGGTGGTCAACCACCTGCTTGCCAAGGGCGAAAAGGTCGGCCTGATCAAGGTCCGCCTGTTCCGTCCCTTCTCCATTGCCCATCTCATGGACGTGCTGCCGGCTTCCGTCACCAAACTCAGCGTGCTGGACCGCACCAAGGAACCCGGTTCCCTGGGCGACCCGCTGTACCAGGACATCTGCACCGCCTTCATGCAAAAGGGCAATGCACCCGACATCATCCCCGGCCGTTACGGTCTGGGCTCCAAGGAATTCAATCCGGCCATGATCAAGGCCGTGTACGACAATATGGCCGAAGGCCAGCCCAAGCATCACTTTGTGGTGGGCATTGAGGACGACGTTACCAACACCTCGCTGCCCCTGCCCGAAATTGCCGACACCACGCCCGAAGGCACGGTGCAGTGCAAGTTCTGGGGGCTGGGCTCCGACGGCACGGTGGGCGCCAACAAGCAGGCCATCAAGATCATCGGCGACAACACCGAACTGTACGCCCAGGGATACTTTGCCTACGACTCCAAAAAGTCCGGCGGCATCACCGTCTCCCACCTGCGTTTCGGCGAAAAGCCCATCCAGTCCACCTATCTGGTTTCGGCTGCCGATTACATTGCCTGCCACAAGTCCAGCTACGTCAATCAGTACGACGTGCTCGACGGCATCAAGGACGGCGGAACCTTCGTACTCAACTCCTCCTGGAACAGCGTGGAGGACATGGAGCGCGAACTGCCCGCAGCCATGAAGCGCACCATCGCCGCCAAAAAGCTCAAGCTGTACAACATCGACGCGGTCAAGATCGCGGGCGAGGTTGGCCTGGGCAACCGCATCAACATGGTCATGCAGACCGCCTTCTTCAAGCTGGCCGACGTCATCCCCTTTGAGCAGGCCGTTGATCTGCTCAAAAAGGGCATCCACGCCGCCTATGGCAAGAAGGGCGACAAGATCGTGAACATGAACGTGGCCGCCGTGGACAAGGCCGCGGACGCTCTGGTGGAAATCCAGGTGCCCGCCGCCTGGGCAGACGCCAAGGACGCTCCGGCCAAGGCCGTGGACGAACCCGCCTTCATCAAGGATGTGGTCCGGCCCATCCTGGCCCAGAAGGGCGACGACCTGCCCGTTTCGGCCTTTACCGCCGACGGCATCTTCCCGGTTGCCACCTCCAAATACGAAAAACGCGGCGTGGCCATCATGGTGCCCGAATGGATTGCGGACAACTGCATCCAGTGCAACCAATGCGCCTTTGTCTGCCCGCACAGCGCCCTGCGCCCTGTGCTGCTGACCGCCGATGAAATGGCCAAGGCTCCCGAAGGCTTTGCCGCACCGGAAGCCAAGGGCAAGC
Source organism: Desulfovibrio sp. 7SRBS1 (assembly GCF_049723905.1). Lineage (NCBI taxonomy): Bacteria > Pseudomonadati > Thermodesulfobacteriota > Desulfovibrionia > Desulfovibrionales > Desulfovibrionaceae > Desulfovibrio > Desulfovibrio sp. 7SRBS1. Next base: position 3,619,550 of record NZ_JBJKFD010000001.1, read on the forward strand.
AGCTCAAGGGCATGCATTACCGCATGCAGGTCAACACCATGGACTGCCTGGGCTGCGGCAACTGCGCCGACATCTGCCCGGCCAAGGAAAAGGCGCTGGTTATGAAACCGTTGCCCACCCAGACCGATGTCCAGGTGCCCAACTTCAACTATACCGAGACCATCCCCTACCGCGACGACCTTATGCCGCGCACCACGGTCAAGGGCAGCCAGTTCCAGCAGTCCCTCATGGAATTCTCCGGGGCCTGCGCAGGTTGCGGAGAAACCCCGTACGTCAAGGTGCTTACCCAGCTCTTTGGCGAACGCATGGTTATTGCCAACGCCACGGGCTGCTCCTCCATCTGGGGCGCGTCCGCACCCACCGCGCCGTACTGCGTCAACAAGGACGGGCACGGTCCGGCATGGGGCAACTCCCTGTTTGAAGACGCGGCCGAGTTCGGTTTCGGCATGGAAATGGCCGTGAACAACCGGCGCGAATTGCTGGTTCAGAAAATTCAGGAAGCCTTGGACAGCGGCGTGGACGGCGACGTTGCCATTGCCCTGGAAGACTGGCTCCAGCACAAGGATTCTGCGGCTGCCTCGCGCGAGATCGGCGATAAGCTCAAGGGCCTGCTTGCGGGCAAGGACGGTGTTTTGGCTGAAATCGCCAAGGATGCCGACCTGTTCACCAAGAAATCCATGTGGGTCTTTGGCGGCGACGGCTGGGCCTACGATATCGGCTACGGCGGCGTGGACCACGTCCTGGCCTCGGGCGAGGACATCAACATCCTGGTGCTGGATACCGAAGTTTACTCCAACACGGGCGGACAGTCCTCCAAGGCGACCCCGCTCGGCTCCATTGCCAAGTTCGCAGCCGCAGGCAAGCGTACCGGCAAAAAGGACCTGGGCCGCATGGCCATGACCTACGGCTACGTGTACGTGGCCTCGGTCGCCATGGGCGCGGACAAGCAACAGACCCTCAAGGCCTTCCAGGAAGCCGAAGCCTATCCCGGTCCCTCGCTCGTCATCTGCTACGCACCCTGCATCAACCAGGGCATCCGCAAGGGCATGGGTAAGACCCAGGAAGAACAGAAGCTGGCCGTGGCCTCGGGCTACTGGCCTCTGTACCGCTTCAACCCGTCCCTGGCAGACGAGGGCAAGAACCCCCTCAGCCTGGACTCCAAGGCGCCCGACGGCTCCATGCAGGAATTCCTGGGCGGCGAAAACCGCTACGCCCTGCTGGAACGCCTGCACCCCGCAGACTCCAAGCGCCTGCGCGAGCAAATAGAAAAAGACTACAACGAACGCTACGAAGCCCTGAAGTTCATGACCGAAGCCAACTACTTCAGCTCCGAGGCCACTGCCAACGGCCCTGAAGCATGCACGGTCTCTGAAACTCCGGAACACGCCCGCCCCGATGGCGGCGAACCCTGCGACGACGGTCGCAGCGGGGAATAACGAAGAATAAAGATGGGGGAGAGCGGGGCGCTGCCCCGCACCCTGCCGGGGGCCATGATGGCCCCCGGACCCCCGCGGTGTGTTTCCACAGTAAGATCCCGGCAATGCTCTTTGAGCATTGCCGGGATCTTACTGTGGAAACACGTGCATGAATTGAATTACTAAAAGTGTAGTGTATAAAATCGTTTCCGCTAAAGGTGTTGTTGTTATATTTGCTTGTTATTGTTATAGATAATATTATAGCTGGTTGTGCATTTAGTTGAGTAAAAAGGAGAGGAAAGCGATGGGAGATGTTGTTTGGCTACAAATAATCCAATCTATTTTTTGGTTGTTGATAGTGATAGGAATTATCTGGGGATTTAGAAAGGAACTAAAAAATCTTCTTGAATCTTTAGGTCGGGTTGAAGTTGCTGGTGCTGCTTTCCAATTTGGCGATAAGAAAGACACTCTCCGCTCGTATATGCTATTGTCTGGTACTTTGGTAGATGTTTTATCCCAAACTGAAAGAATAGAACATCTGGCCAAGCTTTTGACTTCTGTTCAAGTGGAGTACTTGGGGCAATTTGCTTTGAAATACACAAAAGAGTTGCCGCAAAGTGAGTGGAATGAAGAACTTTTAAAGAATATAGCATTTTTATTGTTGCGGTTTGGCAGGTATCCGCAGGCAGTTCATATATGCGATATCCTTTTAAAGGAAAGACCTGATAATTTAGAATTGCTGAATATAAGAGGATTAGCACTCATGACTTCAAGGTCAGATGGGCCTATTCTACAAGCAAGAGAATTGTTTAAAAAGCTTGTTTCTAGGTATCCAGAGTTACCATATATCAGGTTTAATTATTCTCTTGCATTGTCATTGGCTGGAGATATAGACATGTCTTTGCGAGAAATGGAACGTGTAATTAATGATGGGTATTGGAAAGAGAAAGGAGATTTACTTTCTGACCCTTTATTTCTTCCTGTAAAAGAAAAGAAGCCTGATGAAGTAATAGAGTTAAGTGGTTATATCAATAAACTAAAGGAGAAGTACTTTTCTGAAATGAGTGGGTCCGTATAATTATTTTTGACTTTCTACAATTATTTGTAATGAATTTTGTATTTGTTAAGTTAGTGCAGTTTGTCTTTTTGAATATTACATATTAATCCTCCTCCCATTCGCCACGTCCAGCAGGGCGTGGCGCACCTGCTGCTCACAAGTTGCAATGCAGCCTGCAAGCCTATGGCGCAAGGGCGTTACCTCACCTGCCTTGGTTCGAAAAGGCGGCAAAGACTTCTTTTGAGATACCTGCGGCCCCTTCGTGCCGGAGGGGGAGGGGAAGGTGCCGGAAACAAGCGGGGGAACCGGGCGCGTTGACCGGGTTCCCCCACTGTTTCTGGCGAAATATCAAAACCTAGACTTGGCAACTGGGTAAAGGGATACCACGACTTCTATTTTTCCCACATCCTCCTTACTCTTCAATGCGCGTTCGCGCATTGTGCTTGTGCCTCTCTCTACCTGCCGCAGTAACGCAGTTAGCACAGAGTTTTCATCGCCCTGACGCAGGAAGCAGGCACGTTACCGAACTTGCCCAATAGAGTTTCTTGCAAAACACTAATTTATAATATGGGAATAAAAGATAGAATAGATCGTTATCTGAACTGGAGAAGTTCTGCTCAATACCGTCCCGGTATTCCTACGGACGAAATGAATTTACCGGACGGGCTACTAAACAAAAATATCAATGCTGGGAGCAGCACTACCAGATTCTGCAGCGCCTGAAGCCTCGCCCTGATGTGCCCCCGCTGTGGCTGTAGCTCCAGTTGTTCCAGATGCTCCCGATACTCCAGATACTGAATTCGACTGCGCAGAAGCGGCATTCTCGGAAACAGCTTTCTGCTGGGCGGCAATGGTGCCGTCGGCTGGGGCTGGCGCCTTCTCTCCAGAAGCAGCTCCCTGCACGGAGGTATTATCGCCGCTTTGTTGTTCGCCGGACCCACTTTTGCCTTGGTTGTTCTTCTCCTTAGTGGCTTCAGCCATTTTATCGATGGCTTCCTGCACCGTTGCCTGTGCACTATCCGCAGACGATTCCTCGGTGCCTTCGGCTTTTTTTTCGTTCTTTTCTTCTGTTTCCTCTTCAGCCTTGTCCAGCTCTTCCTTGGCATCTTTGCTGATTTTCTTTGAGACGACGTGGTCTAACTTGCTTTCTATCTGCCGGGCGACCGCTTCCAAAGGTTGGCCTGCTCTCAGGCTGTAGATTGAGTTTACAAGCACACCTTGCATTTGCGTTGCAAACTCGTTCTGCATCTTGAGGCTGTCGAGCTGGCCCTTCAAATATTTGGATTGTTCTTTGGCTTGATCTGCGAAAAGATTCGAAATGAGGCTGCTGTCTTTGTCTGCATAAGCACCGATCAGCGCTTCTTGGAGCGCTCCCGCGGTGGTTTGCGAATAATCCGGAACGCATGAATGGAGCAGCGCTGGGAGCGAAACCGTTAATGTGTTCCTCTTTCCTGATGATTCGTCTGTATTCGAGGGGAGGTTTTCAGATTTCCGGGCCGGTGCGTTTTTTTCAACACCATCCTCAGCCTGCGCTTTCTGGCCAGGTATATTGAAAGTGAATGCAGAGCTGCTCGATGCTCCGAATGTAATTCCACTGGCTTGGGAAATTGACATCAATATCCTTTCGCATAAAGCGCGTGATGCTAGGCCAAGTTGGGCTGTGTCAGTATAATATATCGGACATGTATTCTGGAAACTTTATGCTTTTTTATATATTTTCTGTTAATATCTTGCAGAAAAAAATGCTTCTTTTGTAGAGAAATTGGTAACGAAGGCAGGCGGTTAAACAACATTTAGATTGTTATTTAGTCAGGCCTGAAAAACCCGTTTCAGCTTCTACGCCACATTTTCCGCCAGCCGTCGGCTTGAGTCTTTGCCGAGGAGCAGAAACGCCAAGAGCGCAAAAAACTCTCCGATTTTCCGCATCCACTTCCTGAAGTTGAACGCCGCTGCGGCCATAAACAAGTTAATGGCGTCGCCGACCGCGCCCTTGAGATAGCTCCGGGCCATGCGGTGATCGTGTTTGAGATGGCCGATCACCGGCTCGATAGCCGCCCGACGGCGGAAGCGGAGCCGCGCCATAAGGCGCTGGTACGGTGTGTCCTTCTTCTTCGGAGGCTTTGGGATGAGGATTTGCGTGTCACCGACCTGATTCAGGCCCCTGTAGCCTCGGTCGCAGATCGCCATGGACGGACAGACCCCGGTGACCTCCCAACACTGTTCGAGGACATCCGGCAACGTATGGCCGTCGTAGACGTTCTCGTTGAACGACATCGCGCCGACGATGATACCCGTAGTTTTTGTGACCGCGATGGACGCCTTGCGCCCGAACTCGTACTGCTTGTGCGCTTTACCCTTGGAGATGCAGAGAATATCGGGTTCGTGTAGGCTGTAGACCTTATTCTTGTCGCTTCGTTTCTGGTCCTTGACCCGCTCGTACAGGTCAAGTCGCTCCTGGTGGCGGCCCAGGGCTTCGCCCGGCAATTTGCGCCGGAGTTCACGGATCAAGGCACCAGCCATTGTCCGCATCTTCCTCGCCTTTTTGGCCATCTTCATCCGTTTCAGCCGAAGCTTGGGGAGCGTGCGCTTGAAGCTGCGGCGTAGACCGACGCCTTCGCTGTCCGCGATCTTACGGCAGCCCTCGATGACTTTGGTCAAAAGCTTCAGGTCGGTAGGAAAGGTTACGTTCTTTTCCTGGACCGTGGTATCCACCGTGATCTCTCGTTCTTTGGCGTCATCACCGTGCAGTTCCACGGAGACCTCGAAAATCAGTCGTGCCCCGTCCTCGCCAATGCGCTTGCGGAAATAGATCAAATCCGTGGGATCGCAAGGCAGCTTCCACTGGAACTCGGTCATACCGCAAAACGCCTGGTAGTAGGGATTTTGCGTCCATGCCTCCACGACCCGTTCGTCGCTCAGATTCTCCAACTGCTTGAGCAGCATCAGCCCGACCATTAGCCGGGGCGGCTTGGCTGGCCGACCTTGGTCGCTGTAGAGTCCGGCGAACTCCTCCTCGAATCGCCCCCAGGGAATTCTCCTCGCCAATTGAAGGAGCGGAGCCTTCGGATTGAGCTGGTCCAGAAGGTCTGGGTAAAGGAACGTACCCTGCGGCTGTTTTTTGGGTTTTGCCCTCATGATTCTCCCGCCATTCGCTGCATCATTTCGACCGGTTTTATACGAATTCACAACGTTCTCTGGTCGAAAATACTACATTGTACAAGGAGAATTGTTAATAAAAATCAATCCACTAGAGATATTTCAGGCCCGACTATTTAGCCGGTCAAAGGCTCACTCTGCACTTTTCTCCAATTTTCGTCGCAAGCAACCTCAACATTTTTCCCACTCGCCACGTTCCCGGAATTGAGCGGCGTGGCTGCGGCGGACAAGGTGCAACACAGCTTGCGATTCCGTGGCGCAAAGCCATTTCCTCCCATCACTCTTCGATTTCATTTTTCAGGATAACCTCGGGTTCCCCCCTTACCACGCGTTTCGGCATCCTTTTGCTGCTTATCGGCCTTCACTCCTTTTTATCTGGACAGGGGATGCATAAAATCATATTTACCTAGCGGTCGCTAGCTAGTTTTTTAGGAGGCATCATGTCGGAACTCTCTGGAACCAAATTGCGAATTGTGGATTGCTCCATCGAGCTTTTTGCACACAATGGCTATGGTGGTGTATCCGTGCGAGATATCGCCGCTGCTGTGGGTATCAAGGATGCCTCTATTTACAGCCATTTTGCCAGCAAGGGCGAAATACTGACCACCATCTACAATATGATGCGCGAAGTGTATCTTGTGGACAATCCCGATGCAGAGGCTCTGGACAGGATTCTCGTCCAATGCTCTCCTCTCCGCTTTACGGAAATTGGATTCCAACGCTTCAAAAAACGGCTGTCCGATCCCAAACAGGCCAATATCTTTTTGATTTTGCAACGCGAAAAATACAACGACTCCCGCGTGGCCTCTGTGTGGCGCGAGTATTTGACATACTGCATCGAATATATGGCCATGGTCTTTTCCAAGATGATCGAGAAAGGCTGGATAAGATCTTTGGATACAAGGCAGATGGGTGCGTCGTACATGCTTGCCGAAATGATGCTGCGCGAAGAATATGCCCATTGTCTTGCTTTGGGGCAAAGCACTGCTCCGACGGAAAAGCGTATCAAAGAGCATAATGAGTTTTTTCTGGGGTTGGTCTCACAATGAACGATTCTCGTACGCAAAGGCTGTGTGAAGAAAGGATCGGTTCTCTGCTGGTTCAGTACGCGGGACCGGCTATTGCAGGCCTGGTGGTTTTCGGCATCCAGACTTTGGTGGGCAATATCCTGGTGGGCCGATACCTGGGAACATTGGCCCTGGCGGGGTACACGGTTGCCAATTCCGTTGCCATGGTTGTGCTGGCCTGTGGGCTGTTGCTGGGCACCGGATCTTCAATCCATATTGCAATGCACCTGGGGGCGGGAAGAAAGGCTGCTGCCCAGGACATTTTTTCAGCGGCCTGCTTCTTGTGCGTGTTGGGTGGGGGCGGGCTGAGCCTTTTGGGGCTGCTTTTTCTGAGGCCCATGCTTATTGCATTTGGTGGTGCTGGCGACGTGTTGGCAGCGGCAACGGATTTCACCTGGGTGTTTCTGCTGGGCTGCTGCCCCTTTCTGCTGAATATGGTTTTTGGCCATGCGTTGCGGGCCACGGGCTATCCAATGAAAGCCCTTGTTGCGAACTATCTGAGCCTTCTTTTGAACATCGGCCTCATGCTCCTGTTTGTCTTCGTCTTTTCCCTGGGGCTGGAAGGCATTGCCGGTGCAAATATTCTGTCCTCCCTGGTGATATTCCTCTGGCTGACCGGACATTTTTGGGGGCGGGGAACCGTGGTCCGTATACTGTTGAACGGATTTCGGCAAAAGGGGCAAAGCATCCGGGCCATATTGAAAACCGGTTTTCCCACGTTTGCCCGGCAAATTCTCATGCCGGTAGTCGCCATCCTTTCCAACCATATTGCCATGTCTCTTGGAGGCGAGGCCGCTGTGGCCGTGAAAGGGGTGGTGGTGACGACCTATTTTTTCCTCATTATGCCGGTCCAGGGGATTGGAATGGGTATGCAGCCCATCGTCAGCTACAATTTTGGGGCGGGAAAAATAGCAAGAGTTCTGCGTGTCGTCCGGCTGGGGCTTGTGGGCAGTTGCGCCATCTGTTTGGTGGAAATGCTTCTGGTGCTTCCTTTTCGTGAGCGCATCGCGGGCTTCTTTTTGGCCGGGCAGTCTGGGCTGACGGCATCGGCCGGCCTGGGGATACTTCTTGCCCTGAGTGTGTTCCCCATTGCAGGCGTTCAGTATATCGGCATCAATGCCTTCCAATCCATGGGGCGGGAATCCCTGGCCTTGGCGGCCAGTATTTCCCGTTCCTTATTGTCCGCCGTGCTTATTGTCGTCCTTTCCTCTTTTTGGGGGATGAACGGTCTGTTCGCTGGCGGGGCTGTATGCGATCTTGTCATGGCTGTGGTCATAGGCGGGCTGCTTTGGGTGCAACACAGGAAGGCCCGTTCTTCCGGCCCGGCCGTCTGCCCGCAACGGACCTGAACAATGAGCCTGGCGTGCTCCGGCCAATGCCATAGCGGCCTGTATCAGGAGAGTGGGGCAGCTTAGAACGTCCGAACCAACCACTCCCGGAACACCGGATCAACCAACCTCCATTCCCCCTGCTCATCCTGCTCAATAATATCCTGGTTCGCCAGGTGCTTGCGGGCCGCCTGCACCCCGCCGAGCGAGAGGCCGTGCGCTTGCAGAAAAGCACTCGCCGTTATCTGGGCGGTTGCTTCCTTTGCAATCCCGCGCAGCAACTTCAGCTGCCCGGTGCTGATCCCCTGAATTATGGCCTGATACCCATAGCGTTCGTTGGCGAGCAGGGATTCGTAGGCTGTCGCCATATCCTCGACAGTGCAATTGTCTTGGCACTGCTCAAAGGCCCGGTAGGCCAAGGCCTGAAGATAATAGGGATAGCATTCGATTTTGCGGACAATGGCGAGGGCGGCATCTTGGGAGCACTGCTTCCCGGCCCTGCGGAACTGCTGTACGACAAAATCCACGCACTCGCCTTCGGGCAGGGGAGCAAGTTCCATCATGGTTGCGCTTTGATAGAACGGCCTGCCCTTGTTGGTGAAAATATCCAGCAGCACGCGCCGTCGGCTCCCCAGAAAAATATACGAGGCCTTGTGCCGCTGGATGTGTTCGCGCAGCATTGCCTCAACGCGGGGCTCCTTGATGTCCACAATGTCCTGAAATTCATCCAGGGCAATGCAGACCAGAAAATCCTCTTTTTCCAGGAACGCGCCAACCTCTTCCAGAACTTCTTCCAGCGCTTCGAGGGGAGGGATGTTGGCCCTGACCAGTTGCACGCCGATGGAAATCGACCCCGTGGCCGAATCAATGGACAGGTTGACCTGCAGGGAGGGGAAATGGGCCAGCCACCGTTTGCCCTTGTCGAGCAGGGACTCGTGTTCGTGCAGGCCGGTGATAATGGCTTTGGCCAGCCTGTGGACCATGTCCTCCACCGAGACAAGGCGCATGAACTGCGCGTAGATGACGCAGATGCCTTCGGCCCGTATCTGATGCTGCACCCGGGTTACCAGCGAGGTCTTTCCGTAGCGCCTGGGCGCGAAAAGGACGACGTTCATACCGTTGCGGGCATGCCCGGCCAGTTCCCTGAGTTCGCGGGCACGATTGCAAAACGGCTGGTCCGGCTCCAAGGTGTCTGTATGAAAAGGATTTCTCATGGTTATTGTTTTTAAATTATTGAAAAACAATAGTCAATGGAGAAGCAGGTCGAGGTCGAACAAACGCTCCCAGGGGGAAGGGCCTTGCGGGCGCGGAAATCCAGCTTTGGCTTGTGGTTGGGGGGGCAGCACCATGTGCGCCTGAAATTAAAGTTATTGCATTCCAATTATTAAAGGAGAACAGTTAGTTCCGATTTGTATGCCGGTTAAACAAGCGTCCGCGGGCGCTCTCTTTATTGTAGAATGCCAAAGAAATATGGGAATAGGCTGAATTGTAGGGATGTTGGGAGCAGGTTTTCCTCAGAGAGGATTCTTTGAGACCCTGCTGGGCGGCGAGTTGGTTATTTTTCTTTTCATTTTATCCATCTGTTCCAGCTGGCGAATTGCCGAAGCTGTGTTTGCGAAATGTGGATGCTTTTTGAAAAGGAGTTTTATCCATGGCTCAGGTGAAAGCGAATGGAATTGAGATTGAATACGAGACCTTTGGCGATATCTCGTCATCTCCTATTTTGCTGATAATGGGAGGCGGAAGCCAGCTGATTTATTGGGATGCCGGATTTTGCGAAGAGCTGGCGGAGAAAGGGCATTTGGTGATTCGGTTCGACAACCGTGATGTTGGCCTGTCGACCAAGTTCGAAGAAGCAGGCGTTCCCGACATGATGGCGGCAATGAACGGCGGGGCTGTGGGGCCTGCGTACACACTGGAGGACATGGCAGACGATGCCGTCGGTCTGCTCGATGCCCTTGGTATTGAGAAGGCGCATATCTGTGGGGCTTCCATAGGCGGGATGGTGGCACAGACTGTGGCGTATCGGCACCCAAAACGCGTTCTGAGCCTGACCTCCATCATGTCCAGCACGGGAAATCCTGACCTCCCGCAAATAAAGCCGGAAATTCTGGCCGAAGTATACAAGCCCGTTCCCGATGATCGCGAGGCGTATATCGAACATCAGGTGACCATGTGGCGAAAGATCTGGAGCCCCGGTTTTCCTTTTGAGGAAGATCGGTTGCGCACCCTGGTGGCCGAAAGCTACGATCGTTCGTACTATCCGCAAGGCCTGGCCCGTCAAGGTGCGGCAGTCCTTGCCCATGGCTATCAAAAGGACGCAATTGCCTCCATCACTGCTCCGACGCTTGTTATCCACGGCGATATGGATCCGTTCATGCCCGTGGAAGGAGGCAGGGAGACTGCGCAGCTGATAGCCGGGGCGAAGTTGTTGATAATCAATGGAATGGGGCACGACGTTCCCCAGGATGTCTGGCCGAAAATAGCCGCGGCCATGGCCGAGCACACACAGCAGGTTGATGCTACAATCTGATAGGTATTTTCTGAATGCGCGGAGTTTTCAACGCCCTGACGCGGGAAGCGGGCGTGTTGCCCGAGTTCCCCCACTGTTTCTGGCATAACGATGCGCGTTCGCGCATTGCGCGTGCCTTTCACAACCTGCCGTACTAACGCCACCCGCACGAAATCTTTAAGTTGGCATTCCACTATTGCCTTTCAATTATTGAAATTCAATAGCCAGCTTCCAAAGCTTATTTCCAACGTCATTCCCCGCTAAAACCGCACACCCCACTGCCGCACCAGCTCCACTTCAGGCAATCCCCATACCTCCCGATGCAGCGTGCGCATCCTGGCCGGATCACCCAGCAACACCAGTTTTTCCTCGCTGCCCAGGGCATCCGGGCCTTTCTGCAAAGCGCGCTCAACCAGTCTGTCGCGTTGTTCGGCAATGGCTGGGGCAAGAGAGCGCTCCGTGCCAAGGCCCCGGCAATGCAGGGCGTTCAGACCGGGATCGACCACGGCGCGGGCAAACCCGTGTTCACGTACCATACCCAGCGGCACAGGCATGTTTTCCAGTTCTTGGGCAAAGGCGGTAACGTCGCGGATTTCCTTTTCCGGCACGGTCTCCTCGGGTATGAGTAGCATTTTGTGCCGTCGCAGCCACAGGCCGATGCTCCGGCGGCTGGTGATGACGGAGATGGGTGCAGACAGCACCACGGGCAGAACAATGGGCGAAATCCACCAGAAAAAGGTCGGGGCATATACCCAGGTCGAGCCGCCCCACAGCAGGCCAAAAAACATGCTTCCGCCGTGATAGCGCAGGGCATCGCCCCAGGTGGTGCTGCTGTCGTCGCGTTGCTGCGATCCCCAGCCGATCTGCCTGCCCAGCATGGTGATGAATACGAACTTGCTGTGCGAAAGCATGCGGATGGGGGCCAGAAACGCCGAGACCACGACTTCCAGCAGAATGCTGAGAAACAGGCGTATGGGCCCGCCGAAATGCCGGGACTGCCTAGTTTTGCAGACCAGCAGCAGGTAGCTGAGAATCTTCGGGAAAAAAAGCAGCACTGCCGTGGTGCCCAGCAGGGCCATGGCCCACATGGGCTCCCACACGGGCCAGACCGGAAAGAGCGACTTGGTGGCGGAAAAATAGACCGGCTCGCTCAGGGCCAGCAGCAGGGCTTCGGCCGTGGACAGGGCCAAAAACAGAAACCACAGCAGGGCCGAGGCATAGCTCATGGCCCCGTTGAGGAAAAGCACCCGGTGGGCCGGAAAAAGGCCTTCGGTAAAGAGCAGGCGCAGGTGTTGCAGGTTGCCCTGGCACCAGCGGCGGTCGCGCTTGAGTTCGGCCAGCAGGTTGGGCGGGGCTTCCTCCCAGCTGCCGTCCAGGTCAAAGGCCAGCCATACGCCCCAGCCTGCGCGCCGCATCAGCGCGGCTTCCACAAAGTCGTGGCTCAGGATGTCGCCGCCTAGGGGGGGCTTGCCCGGCAGTCGCGGCAGACCGCAATGCTCCATAAAGGGCTTGATGCGGATGAGCGCATTGTGGCCCCAATACTGGGCGTCGTTGAATTGCCAAAAGTGCAGCCCGGCCGCGAACATGGGGCCGTACACGCGGTTGGCGAACTGTTGCACCCGCCCCAGAAAGGTGTCCCGTCCAAAACAGGACGGCGCGGTCTGCAGAATGCCCACATCGGGACGGCGCTGCATGATGTCGACCATGCGGGTCAGGGTGGCCCCCTTCATCACGCTGTCCGCGTCAAACACCGCCATGTATTCGTAGTCGGCCCCGTGCCTGCGGCAGAAGTCGGCCACGTTGCCGCTCTTGCGCTTCAGGTTCACCTTGCGCCGGCGGTAGAAAATCTGCTCTTGCGCGCCCAGTTCGCGCACCAATTCGGCCCAGGCCGCTTCTTCTTCCAGCCATTTGTCCGGGCCGTGCGAGTCGCTCAGAATGAAAATGGCGAATTCGGATGCGCGTCCGGTTTCGAGCAAAGACAGGTACGTGGCCTTGATACCGGCCATGACGCGCGGAGTTTCCTCGTTGCAGATGGGAAAGAGCACGGCTGTTCGGGCCGGGGGAATATCGCCCGGTTCGGCTCCAAGCGTCGCCCGGCTGACCGCGAAACGGTCGTAGCGGCGCAGCAGGCTCAGCCCGCCCATGAGCGCGGTCCAGAATCCCACGGAGATCCAGGCGAACAGAATGGAGTAGACCAGCACTATGGCGGTTTCCAGCGGCGTGCCGCCCTGGTGCGGCAGCACCGAGCCCACGTAGGCGGCGGCCGCGGCGGCAGGCACCACGATGAGCAGGGTCAGCAGGGCCCGCCGCTTGCGCAGGGAGCGCTTCCAGGGCTTTTTGTACGGCGTTTCCGGCGGGGTGACGTACGAGGCGTTGCTGCGGCTATGCGACATAGTCTGCGCCCCATTGCGCGGCCAGGGAGAAGAACAGGGTCAGGGCCAGCAGCGCGGCCAGAAGAAGCAGGAAAAGCGCCTGGCTCCAGCGGGATGCGCTCCGCGCCTTGGCGTGCGACTCGGTCTGGGGGCGGCCCAGAACGGCAGTCGGCATGTGTGCCCTGCACAGTTCGGGATGCAGAGGCGGAAACAGGCTGGTGTCCGGCTCGGGCAGACGGGAGTGCAGCAGGGCCAGCGCCTGTTCGGTTCCAACACCTTCCGCTCCTTCGGCATCGTCTTCGGGCAGATCGCGCAGTACGGAAAGGGCCAGCTCCAGCCGCTGTTTTGCACCCATGGGGTATTGGCGCAGGTAGTCGTACAAGCGGTCGGCTATCTGCTCCTGGCCCTGTCGTGTCATGTCCGGGCCTGTGCCGGATGGCTTATTGCGGGATAAAGGCATAGTTCCATGTTTCCGTCAGAACTTTGTCGTTGATGCGCAAAAAGGCGCGCAGGGTCACGGGGGCTATTTTCTTGGGCAGCACAAAATCCATGGGAGTGGAGGCTGCCTCGCTCCTGACCGTGAAGGTCAGCCGCCAGCCACCGCTTTCCGGGTTCTTGACCACTTGCAGGTCGGTAACCGAAACACCGGGGCCGCTGGTGACCACGGCCTCCACCTTGGCAGGTGGCTGGAGCAGGTGCAGGGCCTTGCCCATGAAGTCGATGACGTAGCGCTGTGTTCCGCGGGCGGGCCGCATGGCGCGCGTGGCGGCCACATACCCCAGGGGCGGATGCTGGTTGGGCCGTCCGCTCCACTCCAGCGTGTATTCATAGTGCATGGGCTGGCCCACGGGCCACGCCTTGGACGGGGTCCAGAACACCACGATGTTGTCGTGAATGTCTTTGTTCGATGGAATTTCTATAAGTTCCAGATGGCCTTTGCCCCAGCGTCCCTTGGGGGTGACCCACAAGTCGGGCCGCTGCCCGAAGCGGGATTCCAGGTCTTCATAGTGATGGAAGTCGTCATCCCGCTGGATAAGGCCGAATCCCTTTGGGTCGTCAGCCGCAAAGGTGGCGATGCGCAGCGTATCCGGGTTTTCCAGAGGCCGCCAAAGCCAGTGATTTTCGTCTTCGGCTATGAGCAGTCCGTCCGAGTCGTGCACTTCGGGGCGGTAGTCGTCTATGGGGCGCGGGCTGGTGTTCTCTCCGTACAGGAACATGCTGGTCAGCGGTGCCAGCCCCGGTTTGGCAACGGAGGTGCGCAGAAACAGGGTGGCCGTCACGTCCATGGTGGTGGGGCTGCCGGGGCGGAGCACGAACTTGTAGGCCCCGGTCAGGCTTTTGCTGTCGAGCAGGGCGTGGATGGTCAGGGTCGTGCTTTTCCGGGCCGGGTGTTCAATCCAGAATTCGCGAAAGTAGGGAAACTCTTCCCCGTCGGGGTGGCCCGTGTTCAGGGCCAGGCCGCGTGCGGACAGGCCGTAGCGTTGCCCTTTGGCCACGGCCCGGAAGTAGGTGGCGCCCAAAAAGGCGGCCACTTCGTCGGAGTAGCGGTCGGAATTGAGATGCGACATGACCCGGAAACCGGCATAGCCCATCTGGGGCGTCATCTGCCCGATAATGTTGTGGTTCCTGCCGTAGTCGAAGTTGTTCACATCAAAGGGCAGTTTCTGCACCTCTCCGCCGGAGACCAGATTGATGGTTACCGGAGTGTTGTAGAGCATGCCCGGATGGAACAGCTGGATCTTGAACGGCAGGTTGCCTTTGGCCCAGATGGTCCGTTCCTTTTTGAAGGTGATGTCCTGCCACTCCTCCTGGCTCAGCTTGCCCAGGGCCTCGGGAAAAGGCTGGGGCGGCTGAAAGGGCTGCTTGCTCAGTTCCTTTGCCTTGTTCTGCACCACGGAGGCCGAGAACGTCGCCGCCAAAGCCGCGGCAGGCAAAAGAAGAAGGCAGGACAAGATCAGCGCCGCAAACCCGATAACCTGGCGCGGACGCGGCTTCTTGGGGGAAAGCGCGTGTACGGATATATTCATGATACTCCGGTGATCTATTGCAAGTGTCCCGCATTGAACAGCTGGCGCTGGTCGGGAGCGGGCGGTGCCCACTGGTACAACCATGTTTCGGTCAGGGGCTTGCCGTCGGCTTCCAGACGCAGGCGCAGGTTCAGCGGCGTGCGGCTGTTGTCGGGCGGCACGATGTCGAACTGCACCCTGTACCCGTCGGATTGGGGCTGGGGACGCACGGAGGCCATTTCCACCTGTCCAGCGGAAGCGTCGATGACGGCCTTCACCTCGGTGTTGGAGGCAAGGTCGGGCAACGGGCCGCCCGTAAAGTCCACCACAAAGCGCCTGCTGTAGTGGGTGCGCTTTTTACCCATTTCGCCGCCCAGTCCCGTGTAGGTATTCACCACATAGGCAAGGTCGCCGGGCAGGGGCGGCCGGGTGCCCCAGGAGAGGTTGTAGCTGTAAAGCAGCTCCTGGCCGGGCCGGACGGGTTTGTCCGGATGCCAGAAAGCCACGATGTTGTCGAATGTTTCGTCCAGGGCCGGTATTTCCACCAGCTGCACAGCGCCCTTGCCCCAGTCGCCCAATGGTTCAATCCACAGGCCGGGCCGTTTTTCGTAAAACAGGTTCAGGTCCTGGTAGTGGTCGAAGTGCATGTCGCGCTGGAGCAGCCCGAATCCCCTGGGATTGTCGTTGCGGTAGGCATTGAAGGCCAGTCTGTCCGGGTTGGCCAAAGGCCGCCAGACCCATTCGCCGTTTCCGGCGTGCATGGCAAGCCCGTCCGAGTCGTGGATTTCCGGCCGCCAGTCGTAGTCGATGCGGCGGTCGTTTTCCCCCACCATGAACATGCTGGTCAGCGGGGCCACACCAATCCGCTCTATGGCCTTGCGCGGATAGACAGCGGCATCGACCTTCATACGCAGGGTCTTGCCGTAAAAGATGTCGAACTTGTAGGCACCGGCAACGCTGGGCGAATCCATAAGCGCGTACAGCGTCATGGAGTCGCTGCCGGGGGCCGGTTGCTCGAGCCAGAAATGGGAAAAGCGCGGGAACTCCTCGGGCCTGGGCAGGCCGGAATCCACGGCCAGGCCACGTGCGGAAAGGCCGTACTGCATGGTGTCGCCCACGGCGCGAAAATAGGTGCCCCCCAGAAAGGAGACCACGTCGCGGGTCCAGTCGTTCTTGAAGTACAGGCGAAAACCGGCATAGCCCAGGTTGGCGGGCAGGCTGGCTCCGTCCACTCCGGAGTCTCCGTAGCGGAACATGGTCGGATCGTAGGACAGGTCGCTCACCGTGCCGTTCTGCACCAGGGAAATGGCCACCGGCGTCAGAAAATAGCCGCCGCGGTGAAACAGCTCCACCCGGTAGGCGGATTGTTCGTTTGTCCACACGGCCCGGCTGCGGTCGAAGGTGATCTGCTGGTATTTGTACCAGCTCAGATCGCTCAGGGAAGCGGGCAGTTTGGTGGATGGCTTTTGATAGGGGACGGATGCCAGATGACGGGCGTATCCCTTGAGCCGGGCGAAATCAAAGCCCGGAGCGTTCAGGCCGGATGTTTTGGCAAAAGAGGGAGTACCGGTGCCGATGGTGGCCGACACCGTCAAAAGAAGCAGGAGAAAAAGTCCGACGGATCGCGCCAGGCGTTGGTTCGAATACAGAGGGGGCATATTTTTTTTCCTTCAATAAGGGTGTTGCGGGAAAAATCCCGGCATGTTTCGCGACCAGCTTCATATCCCCCTCGTGCAGCGACAGCGGCTTGCATGAATGCAGATGGTCGTCGGAAATCATGGAGCACCTTTTGAGTTTACTATAACAGCAGAAAAATAACATTCTGCTCAACAAATATTAAAGAATACGCTTTTTGGTTTTCAAATACGAAACGGAAGATTTGTCAACTACGGTGCCTTTGTTGCATTTATCCGGTTTTTGAATGTGTATTCTGCGACTTTGAACGGCTTGCATGTTTTTTGTGCCTGCATAAGATTGTTAGTGATTATGTACGCTTGCAGGAATCATGCATCCAGGCTTTTTGTCGGGAAAAAAACGGGGCGGCGCACCCGAAATCGGGATGCGGCCCGAACGGATGCGGTCTGGACGGGAAGGGGAAGACCGGCCCTTCCGCGGGGAACGGAAGGGCCGGGGAAAGAGGCGTGGATCAGGCGCTGTAGGACTTCATTTCCTTGATAAGGCCTTTCAGTGCCTGGATCTGGCGGGTCAGTTCCATGACTTCGGCGCTCGAAAGCTTCATGGCATCGGCGGTTTCCGAGGATATCCTGTTGATGCTGCTGACACTGTCGCTGATCTGCTCGCTGGCTGCGGACTGCTCTTCGGAGGCAGTGGCAATGGACATCACCTGCGAGGTGGCCGTTCCCACCAGGGAGACGATTTCCCGCAGGACATCGCCGGATTCGTTGGCCAGCTTGGTGGCCTGTTCAATGTTTTCCGTCGTATGCTCCACATTGCGGATATTCTTGTGCGTGCCTTCCTGGATGGCGCTGATGGCGTGTCCGACCTCGTTGGTGGCGGACATGGTCTTTTCCGCCAGCTTGCGCACTTCGTCGGCAACAACGGCAAAACCGCGTCCGGCGTCGCCTGCCCGGGCCGCTTCAATGGCGGCGTTGAGCGCCAGCAGGTTGGTCTGGTCGGCAATATCGGAGATGACGTTCATAATCTGTCCAATGCCCTCGGCCTGCTGTCCCAACTGCCCCATGTCTTCCTTGATGGTGTGGGATTGGCGGGAGATTTCGTTGATGCTGGCAACGGCCCTGCTGACCACTTCCGCACCGCCTTCGGCCTTTTCCCGGGCCTGATCCACGGCGCTGGATGCATGGCTGGCGTTTTGGGCCACTTCCAGCACGGTGGCGTTCATCTGCTCCATGGCTGTGGCGGTTTCAGCCACCTGGCGGGCTTGTTCCTCGGCACCGGCACTTGATTGGTTGATCTGTACCGAAATATCTTCCGAGGCCGCGGTAACGGTTTCGACCACAAGGGCAAGCTGGTCGGCCACCTTGAGGATTTCGTTCGTCATTTCACGGGAATGGGTATTGGCTTCTTCTGCCTTGCGGGTGGCTTCCTCGGCTTCGTGCGCCTTGTTGCGGGCGTCCGTCTCCTTTTGCGAAAGAGAGACGAGGTTTTCCTTGAGCGCGGCGGCCATATGGGAAAGCGACCGTTTCAGATTGCTGAGCTCGTCTGTTCCGTTGGCAACCAGTTGGACGTCCAGGTTGCCGGAGGCAATGCTTTCGGCCGCATCAGTGGTTTCGCGCACCCGTCTGACGATGCTGCGCGAGATGACAAGGCTGATGGGCAGGAGAAGCGCCAGAAACAGCAGAACAGCCACAACGCCTTCCACGATGATGGCCATATCGCCCTTGGAGCGCATTATGTCCTCAATCCCCTTGGCCTTTTCATCCAGGTTGTCCACATAGACGCCGGTTCCCAGCCAGTAGTTGGTGCCGGGAATCATCGTGGCATACCCTATCTTGGGCACGGGGTTCGACTTGCCGGGCTTGTCCCATTCAAAGCTGACAAAGCCTCCGCCGTTTTGGGCCGCCCTGGCCAGTTCGCGGACAGAGTAGACTCCGTCCTTGCCATGCAGGTTTTTCATATTTTTGCCCTGCATGGATGGGTTGGTGGGGTGGGCGACATTGATGGTGCCGTCGTAGATGAAAAAGTAGCCCGAGGAATCGTCCTCGAAAAAGATATTTTTGATGGATTTGCGCAGGATATCTGCCTGCTGGGCTTTGTCGGAGACACCCTGCACGGATATTGCCAGTGCCTGCGCCAGCGAGTCCGTAGTGACTTTGATTTTTGTCCTTTCGGCGTCAACCATCAGCTTGCTGGCTTCCTGAACCCCCGTGCTGGTGAGTTCGTACGAGGAATATATCCCCGTGGCAAAGATGATGGCGGCGGCAAACGTGGAAATGAAAAAAAGCAAAAGTAGCTTGGCTCTGATTGACAACGTGCTCATGGAACCCCTCCCTGCCATGCCTGATATCAGCGTGGCTTTCGAGCAGATATTATACTATTTTTATGGACAATAGCGTGTTGGTTATCACGTCGCTTGGGAACAACAACCTGAGGATGGTAAGAGTTTAAGAAGGTTCCTACTAAGTCCGGTTTCTTGACTTGGCAAGAGCGAAATTGAGGAAAACTTTTTATAATATACCAACTGATGATGTATTTAAAGTATATTTATTGGGGTGAGTCGAGTGGGAAGAATCCTTTAATAAAAAGGACCTTACAGCAACACTATTCTTGGGATAGCTTTTGTTTTTTCAGTATGTTGCAAATTCAGTAGGTAAAAATGAGAGCCGCCATGGCGGATGACTGTGCCGGAGCCGGGAACAACCCGTTTGGACAGCATTGCGGCATGTCTTTTAGGCCTTGGGAGGGAAGGCGGCTGGCGTTTCTAGTGGCAAAGAATGACCGATGGCCTACGGCATCCACTCCACGATGGCGCTGGCTGGGCGGCTGGCCTTCCACTGCATAAACTCCTTGGTGTCCCGCACACCGTAGGCAATGACGGCCTGGTAGACCTCTATGCCCAGGACCTGCGCGTCGGCGGGCAGTTCATGCTTGATGGTCAGGATGGCTCGGCGTGTTTCCGGCGTCAGGACTGCCGCAATGCGGTCGGCCACCTTTTCGAAATATCCATCGTATTGCGAGCCTCTGAGGATGTGGATTAGGTCGATCTGCCATTCCCGGTCGTCCCTGTCCTTGTACCAGGCATGCCATTCCAGACATTTTTCATCGGTTTCCAGCAGATTGGCGTATTGTATCCGCAATATGCGCGGGTTTTCGGCCATGCGGGCCATGGCGGCGAAGCTGTCCGCCAAAACAAAGTTGTCGGAATAGATGTGAAAGTCGATGTCCAGGCGGTCCATGAAGAGGCCGGTCCGCAGGGAGCCGACCAGATTCGCCGTGGCTCCGAACTGCTGCCAGATTTTTTCGATAGCAAGCTCCCGAATGATTTCCCGGGCCATACGCTGGTTTTGTTCGGAAATGGCAAGGAGGTCCTGCATCGGCTTTTTCTCCTGGTGACGTCGACAAGTTGTGGAATATGGCAACAGTACGATCAATCCCGCTAAGTTATTCGGCACAAAATGTCCAGAAAACAAAAAAAGCGTCGCCAGATACGGGCTGTACAGCCGGTGTGGACGAAGCAGGGCATCTGGTGCACCATGGCTCATGGTCCTGTTGCCACGCTTGGGAACGCCCGGCGCGACCTTGCAATCGGGCAATCGGGCGACCTTGCGAATGGGCAACCTTGCAAATGGGTAAACTGCATCTGCCGGACACTGCGGTGATGTTATGACTATCGTCTATCCACCTTCTTTTGCGCCGGGGCTGGATATCCTCTCCTGCCGTGACGGCCACGGGTTCGACCCGCATCTGCACGAGGGCTACGTGCTCTGGCTCAATTCCGAGGCCGGGGAGCAGTTCAGCGTACGGGGCCATTCCGATATTCTCCAGCCGGGCAGCATCAGCCTTATCGAACCGGGTGTCGTCCACTCCAACCAGCCCTGCGATCCGTCCCGTCGTCATTTGCGCAGTTTTTATTTTGGCAGCGAATTTCTGGACGCCCTGGCCGGGCGCATGGTGGAGGGCGACGGCCTGCCCCTGCTGCGCCCCGGAGTGTGCAGGGACGCGCGATTGACCGCGCGGCTCGAACGGCTGCACGAGCACCTTTTGCCGCAGCCGGGAGGTGTTCCGCCGGAAAGTGCCGAAGAGGATGTTCTGGCTGTTTTCGCTGAATTGTTCGCGCGCACGGCTGGGCTGTCCGTGCCCACCGAGCCCACGGCAAAGGACTGGCGTCTGCACCGGGTGGAAACATACCTGCGCGACACCCTGGACCGTCCGGTCCGACTGGCAGTTTTGGCCGAACTGGCCGGATGTACGGAATTTCATCTTATCCGCCTGTTCCGGCGGCACAAGGGCATGTCGCCCCACGCCTATCATTTGCAGCTCCGCCTGGAGCATGCCCGCCATTTGCTGGAGCAGGGACACCCCATTTCCGTTGCGGCCCAGATGGCCGGGATGTGCGATCAGAGCCACCTTACCCGGGCATTTCACAGGCGCTACGGCCTTACACCCGGTGAATATGCAGCCCAACGTGGGAGCCGGGGCAAGGGGTGATGTCAATTTTATTCAAGACGCTGGCGGAAGGCCGGGCTAACTGGACGGAAACAGAACGCAAGGAGAGGACTATGGATACCATCACCTGGAATGAATTCGAAAAGGTCGAGCTGCGCGTGGGGCGGGTTGTTTCCGCCGAAGTGTTCAAGGAGGCGCGCAAGCCCGCCTATGTGCTGCATGTGGATTTTGGAGAAGAGATCGGTATTCGCAAATCCAGCGCCCAGGTAGCCGCTCTGTACACCCCTGAAGATCTGGTCGGAAGGCTGGTGGTGGGGGTGGTGAATTTCCCGAAAAAGCAGATCGGCCCCTTGATGTCGGAATGCCTGGTTACAGGCTTTGCAAACAAGGACGGGGATATTGTTCTGTGCACCCCGGAACAGGATGTGCCGTTGGGCGCGAAACTGTGCTGACGTGAGCATTTCGGTCGTCCGCCTGTATTTGGTCTGGCGGACGACCGGTTCAAGACATTGCGTTTTATTTCAAGGCGTCCAGCAGGGCGTCTTCACCCAGACGGGCAATGGTGGCCCGGGTGCGTTCGCGCTTCTTGCCGTTTTCGCGGTAGAAAATCAGAGCCTTGCGTAGAAGCTCCAGAGCCTCTTCCGAAGACAGCCCTTTGCCCAGCACTACGCCGGGGCCCGCATTGCGTGTGGCTCCGCCGCCGAACATGACATCCCAGCCCTTGGGGCCGCCAAGCAGGCCGATATCCCGCACATAGCTCATGGCACAGGCCGTTTTGCAGCCCGAGACGCCGCTCTTTACCTTGTAGGGATAGGGACCGTTTTCCTTGACCAGGGCCAGGATTTTTTTGCCTATCTCGCGGGTTCTTTGCTGGCCCAGTTTGCATTGGGCGGCTCCGGGGCAGACCGAAACTCCGGGAGGGGCCTTTTCCACGGACACGCCCAGGGCGGCGGTAATTTCGTCCAGCTTGTCTGCGGGCACACCTTCTATGTTCATGCGCTGGCCGGTTGTGGAGCACAGGGAAGGTAGGTTGTATTTCGTCATGACGGCCGTGATGTGTTGCAGGTCGGCCAGGTTGAGTTCGCCCTGGGTGAGGCCCAGGCGCAAAACGTATGTTCCGTCACGCCGTTCAATGGGCATGAGCAGAAGTTTGGAAGAATCAGTAGCCATATGGATACTCCTCGGAGGCGGGCTCCGAATTGGGGGTAGTAAAGAGAGATGAGCAGACGGTCGGCGAATGCCGCAGATTGATTACAAAATTTAATCAGACTGGCAGCTCAAAACGTGCGAGAGAAGAAGTGCCAGCGGACTGGAAAAAAGTCCAGCGTGTCTGAGGGGTTTTGAGGGGGGGATACGAAAACAGGCCGGGACGGACGCGCAACAACGTGTCTGCCCCGGCCTGTATGTTTGGGAAGGGTTTTGCTCAATTGGGAGTATGCAGTCAGGCTACCTGACCTGTCGGGCCAGTTCTTCCAAAGATTCCTCAATGCCCAGCTCTTGGAGGAGTTCCTCGTAGAATTGGGGTGGTTCTTCCAGGTTGGCGTAGTATTTTTCCAGGGCGTCTTTGTCCAGGTCGCCTGCGCGCACCTGGGCCGAGAACTCGTGGTCCATGTAGCTGGACACGTTGTTGATTCGGGCAAGTGCGGCCATGAGCTTGAGCAGGCGGCAGCCCGAGGCGATATAGTGTTTGGGAACAAAGCTGGTGATGGGCTTCCAGTCCAGTTCCCGCCGGGCCACCTCCATGATGTGCCGGGGCTGGTAGGGCAGATACAAAAAAGGATACTCGATGGAGCAACCCGGCGCGGTATCGGCGGTAAACTTCGGCAAAAGGTGGCTGTCCGGATGTTCTGCCGCCTTTTTTTCAGCCTGGTCAAAGAGGTAGCCGATACGCCCCTGGATGGCCTCCTGTTGGCGGATGCGCAGTTCGTCGGTCTCTATGGCTTTGGTTTTGCCCATGCCGGAAAGCTGCTCCGGGTTGTAGCCCACAAAGACCGCAGGAATTTCCAGGCCGAGCGCGATTTCCACGGCCGTGTCCAGCAGGTATTTGCCGCAGTACAGGCATATCTGGCCGAATCCCTTGTCCATGAGGCCGGGGCTGGTGACCAGAAAACGGTACAGGGCGTTGCGCTCTTGCGGACGGGCCCGGAAGAGCATGTGGGGCATGTCCAGCCTGCGGGCGATGTCCGCCGCATTCTCGAAGGTATCCGCATATTCAAAGCCGTTGTCTATGGTCAGTCCCAATACGTTGAGGCCCATCTCCTTTTTCAGCAGGTGGGCCAGGAAGGCGCTGTCCTTGCCACCGCTCATCATCACCAGGGCTTCGTATCTATCGCCGGTTTTAAGGGCATCCACCCGTTGCGCGAACTCGGCGCGCAGACCGCCCCAGTCGCGCTGTACCGGTTTGTGGTTGCGGCACAAGGGGCACAGTCCGTTTTCGTCCAGAGTCAGGCGTGGGTCGCGTCCTCCTGCAGCATGCATTTGTTGCAGCGGCGCGAGGTGTATTCGTACATCAGCAATGCTCCTTGGGGCGTGCGGTGGTTGGTTGGGCTGGCCGTTTTCGGCGGAGTTCGGCAAGAAAAACGCGCGGGCAGATGCCGAAATGCAGGCTGAAGGCCCGGCTGAACGAGGGCAAACTTTCATACCCCACGCTGAAGGCCGTGTCCGTCACATTGGCCCGGTTTTCGGCCAGCAGGCGGCGGGCTTCCTCCAGGCGCAGGCGGCGCAGATAGCCGTAGGCGGTGGTGCCGAACAGGCGATGGAACCATTTGTTCAGCAGGGGGTGGGACAGCCCCACCTGCCTGGAAAGTTCCTGCAGGCAGGGCGGGGAGGCCAGGTTGTCCCTGAGTATGCAGGCGGCCTTGCGCACCGCCGCAGCCTGGAACGTGCGCAGAGGGTCTGCGTCCGGCGGTTGAGGGCGGGGCGCGGGGAAATCCGTTTGCATGGCTATCTCCGTATTTTCCATCCCTTGGCGCGTTGCTGCAGGTTCCAGAAGGTGGCGAACCGCCCCTGTTGTTCCATCAGCTGGTCAAAGTCGCCCTGCTCGGCAATGGCCCCGTTTTCCACAAAAAGAATCCGGTCCGCATGGCGGATGGTGGAGAGCTTGTGGGCAATGACGAAGAGGGTCTTGGAGGCAGTCAGGGCGGCAAAGGCCTCTTGCAGCAGCCCTTCGTTTTCCGGGTCCAGCGAGGCCGTGGCCTCGTCCAGAATAACGATGGGCGCGTCCTTGAGAATGGCCCGGGCAACGGCAATGCGTTTTTTCTCGCCCCCGGAAAGGGTGGCCCCGCCTTCGCCAAGCACGGTCTGGTAGCCGCGGGGCAGGCGCATGATGAAGTCGTGGCAACGGGCCGATTTGGCCGCCGCAATCACGGCTTCCTCGGGTGCTGACGGATCGCCGAAGCGGATGTTGTTCAGGATGGTGTCGTGAAAGAGATGGGCGTCCTGCATGACCATGGAAATCCGTTCCAGCAGGGCTTCCGGATCCACGTCGCGGACGTCGTGCCCGCCCACCAGCACCCGCCCCGAGTCTGCATCCCAGAAGCGGGAAATCAGGTTGGCTATGGTGGTCTTGCCCGCGCCGGACGGTCCCACCAGGGCGGTCATGCTGCGCGCCGGGGCCTCGAAGCTGACGCCCTGGATCACCTCGCGGTCGCCGTATCCGAAGTGGACGTTTTCCAGCCGCACTCCCAAATCAGCATCCGGCAGTTCGGCAATGCTTCCCTTTTGCGGCGCCATGCGCAAAATGTCCCGGATGTTTTCCGCGGAGTTGGCAAGGTGGCGCACCATGGAAAAGTACGGGGCAATGCCCATGACCGGCTGGTAGAATTTGAGGCTCATGATCATGAACAACAGCAGAACGGGCAGGCTCACTTGGCCGTCACGCAGCATGTCGGTTCCGAAAAGGATGAGCAGCACAAAGCCGAGGGCCGCGATGCAGGCGTAGATTTGCGAGACCGGTTCGATGTGTGCTTCCAGTGAGATGCAGCGGTCGCGCAGGGTGCAGAGCGATCCGTCCAGCCGGGAAAAGGATGTCCCGGTAAGGTTGAAGGATTTTATGGTGCGGATGCCCCGGATGTATTCCAGCACCCGCGAGGCCGCGTCGCGCCGGGAATCCAGCATTGCCACGCTCTTTTTTTCCAGAGCCCGGCGGGAGGCGTACAGGAAGTACAGGGCCGGTGGCACGGTGATGACCAGCAGCACGGTCAGGCGCAGGTTGATGAAGGCCAGAAAGACCGCCACGATGAGCGGCAGGGCAATGCAGATGACGAACTTGTTGTACATGTTGGAGGCGGCCAGCTCCACGTTGTAGACGTCCAGCAGCAGGGTTTCGGCCCTGTGGCCTGTTTCCCCGGAGGTGAGAAAGCCCAGGGGCAGCCTGCGCAGGTGCTCGCCCAGGCGCAACCGGAGTTGCGCGCCCGTGGAATAGGCGAACAGGCAGGAGGCAACCACGGAACGGACCGCGCACCAGGCCTGTGCGCCGAACAGCAGAATCATGAGGCCGATGTAGGGCAGCATGTCAAGCAATCCGGCCCGGTTTTCCAAAACCGCCGCAATGACCATGTAGAGCAGGAAGAGCGGGGCTCCGGCCAGCATTGCCTCCACAACCGCGAAAACGGTCGCCTTGTGGAACGAGCCGATGTCGTCCCTATTGAATTCCTTAAGCAGACTGCGCATTGCAAACCTCCCCTGTGCCAAGGTCCTGTGCGTTGGCGTCCTGTGCGTTGGCATCATGTTCCGGGATCGTGTTCCGTGCCGCCAGGCTCCAGCCGGAGGCCTGGGTCTGGACGTCCCACATCCGCTGGTAGAGCGGGCAGTTTTCCAGAAGTTCCTGGTGCGAGCCGGTTCCGGCAATGAAGCTGCCTTGGGTTGTTTGGGGCGCGTCGGAGCCTTGCGCGGTGCGGTCGAACACCACCAGGGCGTCGGCTTCGGTCAGGGCCTGGAGCCGGTGACCGATGACGATGACCGTCTTGCCCTGGAGCAGTTCGCCCACGGCTTCCTGAAGCAGGGCCTCGTTTTCCGGGTCGGCATAGGCCGTGGCTTCATCCAGAATAACGATGGGGGTGTCGCGCAGTACGGCGCGGGCAATGGAGATCCGTTGCCGCTCCCCGCCGCTGAGGGGCACGCCGCCGTCGCCGACCACGGTGTCGTAGCCGTCGGGCAGGCGCATGATGAAGTCGTGCGCCCTGGCCTTGCGGGCTGCATCCATTATCTGTTCCCGGCTGGCTTCGGAGCGGCCCGCCCGGATGTTTTCCAGCACGCTGTCCGTAAACAGAAACGTGTCCTGAAAAACAAAGGAAACCATATCCATGAGCTTTTCCGGGGCAATGTCACGCACGTCCACGCCGCCGATGCGTATGGCGCCCTGCTGCACGTCCTGATAGCGCGAGGCCAGCGTTGCCAGGGTGGTCTTGCCCGTGCCGGACGGGCCGACAAAGGCGGTCAGGGTCTTGGCGGGCAGGCGCAGGCTCAGGTTGCTGAACAGCGGGGAGGTTGCGTCATAGGCAAAGGTGACACCATCGAACTCGATATCGAAGGTCTGGGGAACGCTCGGCTGGTCGGGGTGCGAAAGGACGGGCGTCTGCATGACTTCTTCGATGCGCTGGACGCCCAGGCTGATTTCCTGGAGCTTTCCGGCAAAGCGAAGCAGCCGGTCCAGCGGCACGGCGTAGCCCACCGTGAGCATGAGGAACAGAATCAGATCGGCAACCGTGAGGCTGTGGCGGGAGAGCTGCACCAGGGCGGGCGGCAGCACAAACAGAATGCCAGCGCCCAGCATGGTTCCGAACAGGGCGTAATACTTGCCGGAAATGCGCGACCAGTCCGAGACCACATGTTCGAAGCGGCGCACCGAGTCGCGAAAGCGGGTGAACGACTGCACGGTCTGGTTGAAGGCTTTGATGTCCATGATGCCTTGCACGTATTCCACGATGGTGCTGTTCATGGTGGACATGCTGTTGTGGAAATCGTTCATGCGTCCGGCGCTTTCCCGGAACATGAGCACCTGGCAGAGCACGGCCAGCACCAGGGGGATGAGGGCGGCCAGGGCCAGGGGCCAGTCCAGCCAGAAGAAAAGTCCCAGGGTGAGCAGCGGGGTGGCGGCCGCCGCGCACAGGTCGGGAATGTGGTGGCAAAGCAGGGTTTCGATGCGCTCCACGTCCTCTATCATCACTTTTTGCAGGTTGCCGGAGGTGCGCTGCGAAAAGAACAGCATGGGGAGGCGCCCCATGTGTTGGGCGATGTTGCGGCGGATTTCGCACAAGGTGCCGTATCCGGCACGGTGGGCCAGGGTTCCGGCCCGCCAGCGGGCAAAGGCCCGTCCGGCAACCGCAGCCAGGGCCAGCAGCGCCAGGGGCCACACCGAGGCCACGTCCGAGGGAGGCGTGGCACCGGAAGGATGCGTATTTGAGGAGCCCATGGAGCCCATGGAGCCCATGCAGGCCAGGACCACCAGGTACATTATATAGTATGTGGCCAGGTCCAGAAGGGAATCCAGTATGGAAAACGCCCCGGCCCATGCCAGGGTTCTTTTGTGCGGGCCTGCGAGCTGGAGGATACTTCCTAAACCGCTCATACGGTCGCTCCTTGGTTTTGAGTTGTCCGAACTCCGGCCAGGGCCGGATTCAGAAGGAGTATTTGACCTTGCAGTAGATCATGTCGTTGTCGCGGAACTGGCCCAGAACCGAGTCCGCATCCCCTTCCCAGAGGATGACTCCGCCGGTCAGTTCCCAATGGTCGTCCACTTCGTATTGAACGTAGGCTTCCGTGGACAGGCCTCCGCCGTTGAAATAGACGGTTCCCTGCACGCCCGTTTCCAGGGCCGTGTCCAGAAATTTGTCGCTTACCTTGAAGGTCATGCCGTCGGAAAAGTCGCGGCAGGCCGCCCCGGAATCCGATCCCGGAAGAAGTTCCACAAAATACTGGCCGTTCAGGTAGAGGTTGCTGAAAAAGGTCCAGTCCAGGCCGACCACGGCCTGGACGAAATCCGCCTTTACCAGGCCGTCTCCTCCTGCTTCGTATTCCGCGGTGTTGTGCGGCGCGGCGGGAAAGACCGTATCCGGCTTGTAGGCCACTTCGCCGCGCACCGTGCCGCTGGAAAGTCCTTTGGCGAAGTTGAACCCGTAGGCCGTAAAGTGCGGATGCAGCGCCTTGTAGGTGATGATTCCTTCGGTCTGCTCCCGGGAATAGACCGCGTCGTTGGCGTACCCCTCGTAATAAAGCAGGGAGAGGTCCCAGCCAGAGGCCGTGACCGTGGCCCGCAGGCCGTATTCCTGGCCGTCGGGCGTGTTTTCGTCCTCCAGTTCGGCCTGTCCGTTGTCCACAGCCTGGCGAATGGCCCGTACTCCCGCAGGTTCCCATGGGCTGTCCGTGAGTGGCGGCTTGTTGACCTCGGCCATGGGCAGGAACACGCCCTCCAGGGTAATGCCCGGCCGCTGCACCACGGCCTGCAGCAGCGGCACCGACCTGCGCCGCAGGCTGCGGGCGTTGGCCACGGGGTCGCGCTGATCCACAGGGTTGAACAGGTCCATGGGGTTGATGCCGTCGCCCGTGCCCCAGCGCACCACCTGCTGTCCGGCCACAAGGTCCAGGTAGGAGGTGTCCAGGGACAGGTAGAGCTTGTCCACGCGGGTGTGGGTCTGCTCCTCCTGCTGGTCGCTCCATTGGGCCACGGCCGGGTCGAAGTCCGCGTCGGCCGATCCGAAAACCAGCAAAGAATGCATCTCCGCGGAGGTTTCCAGGTGCAACCGCTGGCGAAAGGAGAGGACTTCGCCCCGGTCCACTCCCACCTGGGTTCGGGACTCGGCATAGCCGCCGAAATACAGGTCGTAGGCTGATTCCTTTTCGTCGGGCATGGCCTCGGTCAGGTCGAAGTCCATGCCGTCCATATCGAGCGGAACGTCTTCCGCCATGGCCCGCGGCAATGGAGCGAAAAAACAAAGCAACAGCGCCAGGCCTGCAAGCCAGGCCGCAAAATATCGGGGCATGGAGTCTCTCCGGTCAGGGCCGAGGGCCGGTGGATGTCATTTGCTGTGGCATTGGGGCCCGTTTGTTTCGGCAGTGGCCCGAATTGGCGCGATCATCATTTTTTCCGTATCTGCGCATCACATCTTTTTCTTTTTGGCGGGGCCTAGCGGGGCAGGTTGCTCTGTTCGAAAAACGTGTCGGGAAGCCCGGTGTTGTATTGGATGTCCGCAATCTGAACCAGGGTGCGGGTCTTTTTGCGCGGCGTTTGCATGATCATGCGGGTGTGGCGCCAGATGCCGTCTTTTTCCACAAAGCCTCCGTAGCGGGCGGTTTTCAGCAGCTTTCCCCGCTTGTCGTAATAGTCGATGCGTGCGGGCAGGTGGATGTCCTGCCGTACCCAGGCCACACGTTTGGAATACCCGGTATCGGACAGGTCCACCGGGACATACTCCACAACCCAGCAGTCGGTGCCGTCCATTTTTTCGGTGCGCAGCAGGGTTTGGCTGTCGTCGAGCACGGAGCGCTTTTCAATGTCCTCGTTGGCCATGTCGCTGCGCATGAATGACCCGGTTTTGCCGCCGCCGCTGATGCGCCGCACCAGGTTTTCCGAAGGCATGAACACCCACATGTCGTCCTCGTGTTGGGGCGCGTCCCAGCTCCAGGTGAGGTAGCTGGTGTTGCGAATGTCCGAGGGCGCCAGAAAGCGGATCAGGCCGCGTTCGTCAGGCGGGAATTTTTTGGTGAACATTTCCATCTTGCGGGACAGTTTGGCGCTGCCCCGTTCTATGACCATAAGCATGGTCTGGCGTGCGTCGCGGCTGGAATCGGCCTTGTCGATCAGGATGGCGATGTCTCTTCCTGTAAGCTCGGAAGACGCGGCTGTATCTGCTGCTGCGGCGGCGGGGCCGATAGGGATAAGCAGGCAGAACAAAAGGAATATGAAGGACGTGAGTTGCGGCATGGTTTTCTCCGTGTTTGCAGCCAACTGGCTTTACACACAAGAATACCTCCGCTGAGCGGACTATGCTGTCGGTATCAGGCCAGGTTTGTACCTGTTTCGGTCAACACGGAATGGATGGAGGCATGGCAGCTTTTGGGCGAGATCCCGAACTGCCGTTTAAAGGCCCGGCTGAAGTGGCTGTGGTTGGAATAGCCAATGGCAAAAGCCACTTCCGTCACGTTCATTTCGCCGCTTGCCAGCAGGGCCTTGGCCTGGTTCAGCCGGTAGGTTTGAAAGTAGGAGAAGATGGACTGCCCAAAGGTGGTGCGGAAAGCGCGTTTAAGGGAGCTTTCGCTCATGCCTACCTGCCTGGCGAGGTCCGTTATGGTGGGCGGATTGGACAGGTCCTGCAAAAGTAGTTCGCGGGCCTGCTCCGCCTTGTGCCGGGCCGGAACGCAGGGGCAATGCGGTGTGGAGGGCAGCAGGGTGTGGCGCGAGACCTCGCCCAGCAGCAGGCCCAGCCCCTTGCTTTCCAGGTACAGGCGCTGCAATCCGCCTTGGAAAGGGCAGTGCATGATGTCTCGAAGCAGCATCCGTGTTTCCGGGGTCATGGGGGCCACGCCATGGTAGGGCAGGCCGGATTTTTTGCAGATGCTGTCCATGAATTCCGGGCGTAGGTCGTTGATGTTTTCTTCCACGAATTGCAGAAAACGCTCCTGCCGTACTTCCAGATCCAGCCAGAGGGTGCGCCCGGCTTCCACTCTGGCATCGATGGCGGTTTCGGGCGCGTGCCAGATGCCGGATATTCCCGAGGTGATGGTGGCGGTGGAGCGGTTGGACTCCATGCGGGTGGTCATGCCGCCTTCCAGGCAGAAGGAGCAGCCGATGTTGCCGCCGGGCGAGTTGAAGCGCAGATGGACGTCCTCCGCTGTGTTGAACTCCTTGAGTTCCACACGCAGTCCTTTGTCCAACTGGTGGCGAAAATGTGTTGTAAGCGGCGGATTTTTAGTCATAATTCTTTGCGTGTAATTATTGAACTTGATAATCAATGTCAATACAAGAAGTGCTGTGAAATTGACAAAAAAACAGGCCGACCGCAATAAACGGTCGGCCTGAAAACGCTGCTCGTGTCGCGCTTGTTCTCTTCGCGCCATTAAAAATGGAGCAGTACGCGCGGCACGCTGCATGACGGGCTATGCCCGTCATGTACCACCAGAGGCGGCGTGAGCGGACCAGAAAAACGAGGTTTTTCTGGTCGCGTTCCTCCACAAAATACCAAGACGCATTGTGTGGACTTCAAGCAGGAGCAAGGGGAGACGCATCCCCGCTCAGGCGTTTTTTCCCTTTCCCAACGGTTTGAGCAGCATGAGCAGGGCGGGCGCAAAGATAAGGTCCGCCACAAGTGCCCATAGAAAGGCAAAGCCTGCCAGAATGCCTATTTTGATCCATCCCACCATGACCGAGCAGGCCAGAACCAGAAAGCCCAGGGTAAGCGTGAGCGTGGTGAACATGATGGGCCGTCCCACATCCTTGATGGTGCGGCGGATGGCTCCGGCATAGTCGCGGTCCAGGTCGAACTCGCGCCGGAAGTGGACGAAGAAATGGATGGTGTCGTCCACGGCAACGCCGATAATCATGGCGCTGACGCTCATGAGGATTGTATCCATGTAGATGCCGGTAAAGCCCAGCAACCCAAGGATCATGAACACGGGCATGATGTTGGGGACCATGCTGATGAGCCCCATGGGGATGGAACGGAGGGTGATGATCATGACCACGGTGATCATGGCAAAGGCAAGGGCGATGCTGCGGCTCTGGGCCGTTGCCATGTTGTCGTTGAGGGTCTTGGCAATATCCACAAAGCCGGTGGTGGTCACCTTGACCCCTTCCGGGAACAGCTCCTCGGACAGGGCCGCCTCCTTGTCCATCAGTTCGCGGGTCTCGGACGACCCCAGGGTGCGCGTCTGAAGGTTGATGCGGGCGGTGGAGCCGTCGAAGCTGACGATCTTGTCCATCTGGTCGCCGCCGGACATTTCGTACAAGGCCAGATATTCGGGTACGGCTGCCTGTTTGTCCGGCAAGGTGTTGAATTTTTCGTCGTCGCCGTGCAGGGCGCGGCGCATCTTTTTGAGCACGTCCACCACACTGAAGCTTTTGTGGACCAGCGGGTCCTGCTCCATGGCATCGGCCAGCTGTTCCATGCCGTGCAGCACGGCCAGGTCCTTTATGCCGTCGGGACGGCCCGTATCCACCACTATTTCCAGGCCCGTGGAACCGGCCATGCGGTTGTCCACGTAGTCCACATCCTGGCGCAGGGGCACCCGTTTGGTCAGGAACTTGGTGGGGTTGGACTCCACCTGCACCAGAAAGGAACCGCCCACACCCAGGGCCATAAAAATAACGAATGCGACCATGACCATGCGGGGCCGCGTAGTGACCAGCCTGCCCAGGGCATCCAGAATTTTTTCGGGGAGCACCATTTCGCGCGTGGCCCAGCCCCGTTTGGGACGTTCTTTTCCAAAGGAGTAGAACACGGGCACCAGCACCATGGTCAGTACAAAGGCGTAGAGCACGCCCGCCGGGAGGTACACGGCCAGGTGCAGAAACGGCTTGATGGGAGCCGAACTGAAGGCGAAGAAGCCTATGGCCGTGGTCAGACTGGTCAGCAGGCAGGGCAGTCCCACCCGGCCCATGGAATGCAGCAGCGCGTCTTTGCGGGATTTGCTTTGCGAGGCATGGTGGTTGTAGTCGGCAATGGCGTGCATGGCGTCGCCTATGCCCACGCAGATGAGCATGACCGGCAGCCCGATGATCATCAGGTCCAGATCAAAGCCGATAAGGGCGATGGTGCCCAGGGTCCAGAAAAAGCTCAGGGTCACGACGATGACGGGGACGAGCACCCCGCGCAGGGAGCGGGTGAAAAGGAACAGCAGGATGGCCTGCACCAGAATGCACAGCCCGAAGAATTTGGGCGTTTCGCTCCCGGCCACCTGGTTGTAGCGCGTTTCAAAGATGGGATGGCCCACCACGCGCAGGTCCAGCCCTGCGTACTCCGGTTTTTCCAGCACCTGGAATACGGCCATGGCGACCTGCGTGGACGGGGGCGGTACAATGTGTCCTTCCGGGTACTTTTCCAGTTCGATGAGAATGCCGGCGGCCTTGCCGTCTTCGGATATGTAGCGGTTGACGAAGTCCTTTTCCTTGAGCGCCAGGGCCTGGCGGCGGTCGGCCTCCTGCGCGTTGGCAGGCATGTCTTCGAGCAGTTCCTGGATGAAGACGGTGTCGGCACTGGCCGAGATGTGCTCGGCATTGCCCACCCATGTAAGGTCGCGCAAATAGGGGACGGTCCGTTCCAGCTCTTCGGACAAACGTTTGATCACCGCCGCGTTTTCGGGTTTGAACACGCCGTCGGTCTCCACCAGAATGTAGACGAACTGGTCGTTGCCGAACGAGTCCTTGAACGCGTTCAGCCGGTGCATGGCCGGGTCGTTGTCAAAGAACCAGATTTCAAAGGATCCGTTGAACTTGAGCGAGGACGAGCTGGCCATGAAAAAGGCGGTCAGCAGAATCACGCCCAGCAGGGCGAGCCAACGGAAGCGGATGATACCCGCGGTGAGCCGCTCGAAAAAGGCGATGCTGGAATTACGATGCATGTATGTAACCTCGTGGCATGTCGGGAGTGGACCGGGGAACGGGCGGAAGGGGCTGGATGCAGCGTGCATGCACGCTGCATCCAGGAGTTCATGCTAAAAGAAGTGGTATGTAACGTTCAGCCCCAGAGTGAGCGGAGCAGTGGCCACGGCATAGCCTCCGCCAAAGGCGCCTTCGTAGTCGTACCGTTCGTCAAAGAGGTTGGTGGCGAACACGTACACATCGGTTTTTTCA
Organism: Desulfovibrio sp. 7SRBS1; assembly: GCF_049723905.1. NCBI lineage: Bacteria > Pseudomonadati > Thermodesulfobacteriota > Desulfovibrionia > Desulfovibrionales > Desulfovibrionaceae > Desulfovibrio > Desulfovibrio sp. 7SRBS1. The sequence goes on from NZ_JBJKFD010000001.1 coordinate 3,653,331, forward strand.
AATTCCCATCCCACCTTGGCGTTGACCGTGGCATGTTCGGGAATGGTGCATTCGTTGGAGCTGTCCAGATAGACCTTGGAGCTTCCCAGAACTTCGGCGCGGGCGAACAAGCCCGAGCTATGGCGATACTGTGCGCCGCCGCTGTAGGTGTAGTCCGGCACAAAGGGGAGATGGTTGTCCTTGTGGTCGCCCAATGCGTCCGTAAAGTTGCCGTAGCGCATGTGGGTGTAGCCTAAGGTTCCGAACAGTTCCAAAGACGGAATGGGGAACCAGCTGATTTCGAGCTCGCCGCCCCAGGCCTGGGTGTCGCCGGAGTTGGCGGTGTAGGGCATGGGCATCATGCCGTTCATCACGTATTGCTCAACCTGGATGTCTTGAAAATCGTTCAGAAAGACTGCGGCGTTCACTTTGAGGGTTTTGTCAAAGAAGAAGTTTTTGGAACCCAGTTCGTAGGCCCACATGGTTTCCTCATCGAACTCGTACTGCCCGGACGGCGGGGAGTAGCTGTTGAATCCGCCTGCGCGGTAGCCGCGCGATACCGTGGCGTAGGCCATGTTGTTGTCCGTAATCTGGTATTCGAGGCCGGCCTTGGGCGAGAAGGCGTTCCAGGTTTTGGTGTCGTCAAATGGCTCGCTGTTGAATTTCGTGGTGTAGGTATCCATGCGCAGGCCGCCGATAAGGCTCAGACCACCCCATACGGGATACTTGGCGTGGGCAAAGGCGGAGTACGTATCAGTTACGTCCTTGGTTTCCGTAGCCGCGCCTGAAGCCACATATTCGTACTGCACCTTGCGGTCATATTTGTTCAGGTAGGCGCCAAGCAGAAAGCTTGCCCCGTCGTCGTCCTGGTAGTTCAGGCGGAGTTCCTCGCCGATGTCCGAGTACTTGTCGTATTTGTGGGTTTCCCATCCCTTCATGGTGGAGAAGTCGTAGTCCACCTCGTAGTCGGCGTTTGTGTAGCGGCGCGAGGTGATGGAGGTAAGGGACCATTCGTCCGTGAAGTCATATTTTACGTGCAGGGCCTGCTCGTCGATGGACGAACGGTTGTAACCTGGTGTGTCGGTATTGACGTGGCGGTTATCGTCCGAAGGCCAGGCATACATGGAAAAGGAGCCTTCGTCGTATTTGAGCAGGGAGGCCATGAGGGTGATTTCGAGCTGTTCCGTGGGCGTCAGGCGCAGTGTGCCGCGTCCGGAAATGTTGCCCTGATCGTCCACCAGGCTGTCGTCATAATCGTTGTGAATCCAGCCGTCGCGCCGGTAGCCGTCCACGGCCAGCCCCAGGTACATCATGTCCTTGATGAGCGCGCCGGAAATGTCGCCCTTTGCATGGAACATATGTCCGCTGCCCACTTCCATGGTGGCCTTGCCCGACGGATCATTGCCCGGCTTTTTGGTGATGATGTTGATGACGCCGCCTTCCGTACCGCGCCCGTAGAGTGTGCCCTGCGGTCCGCGCAGCACTTCGATGCGTTCGATGTCGTAAAGGTCGGAAACATACCCGAGGTTGGAGGTACATGGCACATCATCCACATACAAGGTGACGCTGGAAATATTGTTGTGCGGGTCGGAGCGTACACCACGCATGGTGGGAAAGTTGATGACGTTCATGCCCCCGGTGTAGAAGCCGAGGTTGGGAACGCGCAGCCCGAGATCCTGGACAAAGTTCATGTTGGCGTCGTTAATCTGGGTATCATCAAAGGTGGAAATGCTGGCCGCTGTTTTTTGCAGGTCGGTTTCGCCCTTGGTAGCCGTCACGACGACGGCGTCCAGCCTGGTGCTGTTTTTCGACGCATCGGCGGAGGCGGCCGCCAGACCCGTCTGCGGCAGGGCCAGTATGCAAAATAACGCAAGGAAAAGTGATCGCCAGGAGGACATGAGCAAGCTCCCTGAAATGAATTCTGTTGATGGTTTGTGCTGAATACCGTTGCCGTGTGCTGTCTGTGACGAATATGATTATGATAACGCTAATCAATATCGATTGAATCAAATACGTTCATTTCTCATTCCGTACTGCCCGAAGCGGGTCAAATTTGTTCCTGAAGCGGTCAGGTGGAATCGGTTTGAAAATACAGCGACCGTGCAAAGCACTCCGGGGGCGATATCCGGTGCGGCCATGGCACAGGTTTCCTCGGATATCGGTCTTCCGTCAAAATGCAGCAGTCTTGGGGAGGAGGTGCAAAGGCCGAAGGAATCCGCAGGTCTGGAAAGGCCCTGCCCCAATGCTTTGAGCACGGCTTCCTTGTTCAGGGGCGGGCCTTGTGGGGAGCTTCAAAGGAAATGTATGGTTTTACGGTGTGTGGTTGTTTTTGGGGAGGGAATTAATTGAACAGCTGCAAAATTGCGCTGTTATGAGTTGCCGGATAATTCAGCCTTGAGCCGTTGCCGCAGCAGGGTCTTAAGATCCTCAAAATCCACGGGCTTGGCGATGTAGCCGTTCATGCCTCCGGCAAGAAAGCGTTCCCGGTCTCCGGACATGGCGTGGGCGGTCATGGCGATAATCGGTATATCCGCCAGCCTTTCTCCCGCAGCTCCTTCCCGGATGGCCCGTGTCGCTTCCATTCCGTCCATGCCGGGCATTTGCACATCCATCAGCACCAGGTCCACTTCATGTTCTGTCAGGGCCTTCACGGCCTTTTCGCCGTTGTCGACCGTATGGATCTGGCAGTTGAGTTTTTCCAGCATCCTTTTCATGGTCAGCTGGCTGATGCGGTCATCCTCGGCCAGGAGAACTCTCAGCCGTTCATTGGAAGCCTCGGGAGAAATTTCGTAATGTTCGGTAGCAATCGGAACCGAAGCCTGAACGCAGGGAATGTTGACGTAAAATTGCGTGCCCTTGCCGACCTCGCTGGATACGGCAATCGCTCCCTTCATAAGGGAGACGAGTTCCCGTGATATCGCCAGCCCCAGCCCTGCGCCCTGAAAGCGCCGTTTGGAATCGGCTTCGGCCTGGGTAAAGGCTTCGAACAGGCTCCCCTGCTTGTCTTCCGGGATGCCGATGCCCGTATCCGAAACCGTGAACAGCAGCCTGGGGACGACGGCATATGTGGCGGGGATAAAGTCGGCTTCCAGCATCACATGGCCGGATTCCGTAAACTTGATGGCATTGCCGAGCAGGTTGCTGATAATTTGTTGCAGGCGCAGAGCGTCTCCCAGCAGGGTGCGGGGGATGTCCGGGGCAATTCTGGTCCGCAGTTCAAGTCCCTTTTGCCGGGCAACCGGGGAATACAACTGGGAAATGCCACCGATCATCTCGAAGAAATCATAGGGTTCCGGGTTCAGGTCCAGACGGCCGGCCTCCACGCGGGAAAGGTCCAGGATGTCGGAAAGTAGGCTGGTCAGCCGACGGCTCGATTGCAGGGCGATATCGGCACATTCCTGCTGCTCTTGGTTCATGGAAGTGAGCAACATGAGCTGGAGCATGCCGATGATGCCGTTGAGCGGCGTACGGATTTCGTGGCTCATGTTGGCCAGAAACATGGACTTGGACTTGCTGGCGGCCAGGGCTTCCTCCTTGGCCTGGATAAGGGCGTGTTCCGCCCGTTTGCGTTCCGTAATGTCCTCGACCATGGGCAGAAAATACAGGGGGTGTCCCTTCTGGTCCCGGATGATGCTGACAACCACCTTGGCCCACACTTCTTCCCCGTTTTTGCGCAGATAGCGTTTTTCGAGTCGGTTCGTGTTTTGCATCCCTTCGGTCAGGGAGCGGACAAGGTCGATGCTTACGGACACGTCGTCGGGATGGGTGATTTCGTGGAAGTGCATGGCGACAAGCTCCTCCTCCCCATACCCGATGAAATGGCGGAATGCCTCGTTGACGCGTACGAAGCGCAGGTTTGGAGAAAGAAGGGCCGCGCCAATGGGCGACCTGTCGAAAGTGAGGCGGAAACGCTCCTCGCTTTCGCGAAGATCTTCTTCGATTTTTTTGCGGTGGACGATTTCTTCCCGGAGCCTGGCTGTGGCCTGCACCAGATCCTGAGCCTGGCGTTCCGCAAGCTTGCGCTTGGAAAGCTGAGTTATCTGCTGTTCCTTGGAGCGCAGCACGGAGAGTTGTTTTTTATGCAGGTCGCGGAGCATTTCAGGGGCAATTTTGAATTGGGTCCTTTCGGTGACCATATCCGTAAAGCGTCGTTCCACGGCGTGGGTTTTGGCCGTGGCACCCCAAAAATCATAATTGCTGTAGGCCCGCTGCCAGTATGTCAGGGCCACCTGATCCAGCCCGCGTTCTTCCCAGAACAAGGCGGCTTTTTCGTTGGCCACGCCTTTCCATTGGAGAAAACCGCCCTCCCGGGCCGAATCGATCGCCTGTTCATAAAAGGTGCCCGCCTCCTGGAACCGGCTCTGCATGCGGGCCTGTTCAGCTTCCAGAAGTTGCAGCTTGAACTTGTAGTTGGCCGGGCAATGTTCGGCCCAAAGGCGGAATCGCTCGATGATTTGCGTCAGCTCGCGCAGCCGGTCAGAATTGTTTTCTTCCTGGTCTGCAAAGAGCGAGGCGTAAATAAGTGCGCGGGTGAAGAGATGTTCGGGCCAGGGGAGCAGCCCCTGCAGACCGACCGTGTATATGATTTCGTCGGCCTGGTCGGAAAATTCAAGGGCGCGTTCATATTCGTTCATGACGAACAGCTGGAACGAGCGCAAGACCTTGTAGATGCAGACCACCTGGATGTTCCCGCTGGACTGCACCCTGTGCAGAAAATCGGCTTCCCAAGTGGCGCTGCAATGGGCAAGACCAACATCCTCGGTCAGTTCATCCATGATGTGGATGCTGGCTTCGAGCAGATCTATGGCCCATTGATTGTAGCGGGTCCGGCTGAAGTTCAGGGATACGTCGGTTTCGTTGCGCAGCCGCGGCAGGGGCATTCCCTGAAAAAAACAGCAGTACATGTTGTGGCCAAAGGCGTAGGCCGCGTACTGGAGGTTGCCGAAGCGGGAACCGATCTCGTAGGCGTCGGCATAATCCCGGCTGCTCAGGCTGAGATGGTTGAACCAGTGGCGGGCGGAGCTTCCCATCATCAGAAAAAAGACGCTCTTGTCCGAGGGCGAGTCAAAGGTCTGGGTCATGAGTTGTTCGGCAAGGTCGGAGAATGCGCCTGCCGTGGCAAAGTCGTCCGCCACCCAGATGAGAAGTCCGGCAAGGGCTGTGTGGCTGTAGCCCACTTCGGGCATGTTGCCGTAGCGCAGGATGAGGTTGACCACTTTGGGTACCAGCACCGACCATAATCGTTGGTGCGAGCGGTAGCAGGGCGGCCCCATGGTGATGAGAAGCTGGGTGGCCTTGCGCATTTCCGGATGGCGCATGATAGGCATGTCCGCATACGAAGTTACGGGACGCTCTTTCAGCGTAGTGCGAAGCGTCTTGAGCTCCATTTCGAGCCTGGCCTGGTAATCGTCCTCCGGGAGGTTTATTCCCAGGGCCTGCAGGCCGCTGCGACCAGCGGAAATGGCCTCCGGATAGCGTGCCTGCAGCGTATACTGGACAATCATAACCCGTTGCGCCTCGGCCTTTTCCAACGGAGTGGTGGCGTGGTTTATGGCCTTTTGCAGCAGACTTTCAGCCAGCTTCTTGCTTCCTTCCAGAAATTCGCTTTCAGCCCATTCCAGGTGCAGGGCCATGGTCATGGCATAGTTGGTTTCCCATGCCTGCTCGGTTTGGCCTGCGCTCTGCAACAACTCCCCGGCCATGCGGTGGAACTGCAGCGCGGCATTGTAGGCTGTGGTGGCTACAGCCTTGCGTGCCGCCCTGATGTTCAGTTCCAGCAGCCGCATTTTGTCCTGGTCGGTTGTTATGAAGCGCTGGCCTGCGTTCATATGCGAGGTTATCTCGAACAGGTGTTCGTCCAGCTGGGTGCTGTCGTAATTTTCCAGAAGCGTCGTCCCTATGGCCAATCGGACCTTGGGCTCGTCTTCCTTGGGGATCAGCCCGTGGGCGGCTTTCTGAATGCTGTCGTGGGCGAATTTGAAAATATCGACGGACTTGTTCGTGTTTGCGGCAGCAGCCTCCGCATAGGGCGGAACCGTAAGAAAACCCTTTTGCAACCCGGGGGAAAGCAGGCTGAGGCATTCGGATTTGCCGCGTCCGCTGACGAGGGACAGATCGGCAAGGCTGAAGGTGTTGCCGATGCTGGCGGCCAGGAAAAGAAGCTCCTGAAGCGGCGCGGCATAGTTGGCAAAGCGCTGGGCAAAAAGGTTGCTGATGGAATCCGGAAAAGTGCCGGTATCGGAGGTCTCGTTTTTCCAGCGCCATATTCCGCCCGGTGCGGACGGCTCCGGTGTCGGATCATACCGCAGCGTGCCCCTGGAGTGGATGAACCCCAGCAGAGCATGCATAAAGAAAGGGTTTCCCCTGGTCCTGTCGTAGATGATGTCGGTCAGCTGCTGCAGGTCCGCCACCTTGGGGGCAAGGGCGTCCCGTATGAACTGTTTCACGTCGCGTCGGCCAAGGGGGAAAATTTCCTTGCTTTCTATGCGTGGGTTCAGGATGTGCATCTCCTGAAGCACCGCGGCAAAGGGATGCGTCTCGTCCACTTCGTTGTTTCTGTAGGCCGCAACAATCAGGACGTATTCCAGATTTCCCGTGCCGAGCAGCCTGAAGAGTTCCAGGGATGCCGGATCGCCCCATTGCCAGTCGTCGATGAACAGAACGACCGGATGGTCCGGTTTGCAGAAGACCTTGAAGAAGTTGTGGAAGATACCATGCAGTCTGTGGCGGGCCTCGATGGGGCTGACCATGGTCACCGGGGGCTGTGGGCCTATGAAAGCTTCGAATTCCGGGGCAATTTCAAAGAGCAGACGCCCCAGGTCGCCGACGGCTTCCAGAAGTTCCTCTTTCCATTGGGCCTGCATCTCCGGGGGCTGGGAGTAGAGTTGCTGCAACAGTATTCCCATTACCTGCCGGAAGGCCGAGTAGGGTATGTTGCCCTGGATTTGGTTGAATTTTCCCTGGCAGAAGAACCCGTTGCGTTGGAGTGTGGGCTCTTCCATTTCCATCACCAGGGAGGTTTTTCCCACGCCGGAAGGGCCGGGGATAAGCAGCAGTCTGCCTGGTCCCGAACATGCCTCCTCAAGAATTGCCAGCATCTCTCCCTTGAGCTTTTCACGGCCGTACAGCCGTTTGGGCAGATGCAGCTCTTTTTTTATGTTGTCTGGCAAGTTCTGGTTCACCGTCCGGTTCCTCTTTCTGGCTTGGGCGGTGTATCGCAGGGGACCCCGCAAACCATATGTTTTCCCGACGTGTTGGAGGGCATTGTCCACTTGTCGCACAAGTGAGTTTGTGAAAACCTACCCGAAAAAAAAGCCAAGAGCTAGCCAAGATAGGAAGAAAGTATGGGACTGGCACTTATTTTTTACACAGGGCGGGAACTTTGTATCTGATTGGAGTGCTGATAAGGGAATTTTCCCGGCAGTGTGCGGGGCTGCCCAGGTACTTGCCCAATAAGACCCGCACCGGGAACGAAAAATCGGAGGAAAGCGCGTGGCGCAAGGTGAGTTTACACAGCGGGCAATGCGGATAATACGGGCCATTCCCAAAGGGCGGATAGCGGCCTACGGACAGGTGGCACGGCTGGCGGGCAGTCCGCGAGCCGCCCGGCAGGTGGTGCGTGTGCTGCATTCCTGCTCGGAAAAACATGCTCTGCCCTGGCATCGCGTGGTGGACAGGAACGGCCGGATTTCATTGCCCCCCGGACGGGGCTTTGAAGAGCAGTGTACATTGCTGCGGGCCGAGGGAGTCGTTGTGGATGAAGACGGCGCCATCAGCCTGGAGCGCTTTCAATGGCGTCCCGGACCGGAGGAAGATTTCGGCTGCGGTGAAGGATGAACCGGGGAATCAGCCCTGTGGGCCGAACATCGGCAGGTACACCTGTTGGTAGGCCATGTCGCAGGCCACAAGGACGAGCAAAAGGCTCATTATTTTGTTCAGCACATTGAAAAACGTGGGATTGGCGATACGCCGTCCAACCACGGCACCCATGGCCGCATAAAGGGTGGGAGCGCCGAACCCCAGCAGCCCGAGCAAGGCGGACCAGATGGCAATGGAGCTTCCGGTGATGCCGCTCCGGGGAAAGAGCACCGTGGTTACGGGAAAGACCACCATAAAGGCCTTTGGGTTGAGCAGCTGCATAAGCAGACCGTCCACGAACGTCAGGCGGGAGGAGTTTGTATTCTGAACGTTCAGCGTTACGGGGGCGGTTGCCAGCTTGGCGGCAAGGTAGAGGATGAAGGCGCAGCCGAGGATGCCTATATACGGCAGCATGGCGTGGGAGATGATGGTGGTTCCTGCGTAGCCGACAAGCGCGAACCAGAAGGAAAGAGCGCAGGCCACGCCAAGGGAAAAGGGGACATGGGCGGTAAGCTGCTTTTGCATGCCGTTGTTCAGGCTCAGCAGGTTGACCGGACCGGGCGTATACATCACGCCGATGGAAAAAGTAATGATTTCAAGCATGGGAACTACTCGGCTATCTGCTGCTGGTATTGTTTGGGTGTGATTCCATAGGTCCTTTTGAAGTGCCGGTTCAGATGGCTGGCATCGGCGAAACCGCACATCTGGGCCGTGCGGCTTGCCGGAGTGCCGCTTCCGATAATTGCCCGTGCCTTGTTGACCTTGCAGTTCAGGACATACTGATGCGGGGTGATGCCAAACTGCCCCCGGAAAAGGCGGATGAAGTGGTACTTGGAAATATGGGCCACGTTGCAGAGGGCATCTATTGAAATATCCTGTTGCAGGTTGTCGTGGATATACTCCCGCACCTGTTGCAGCGCCTTGTCCTTTCCCCTGCTCCTTGCGGGCTCTGTCGATTTTCCCGTACGCCGGGCAAACCAGGTGGCGATCTCATAGATATGCAGTTCTTTTTCCAGCCGGGAGCTGCCCTTGGTGGTCATGCACCGGGCAAGGGAGAGAATCTGTCTTTTGAGTGCTTCATCGTGGAGCAATGTTCCCGAAATTCGCGGTGCCGAAAGCTCCGGCCCTTCCGGCGCGTTGATGAGCGTGCTGATTTCCCGGGGATGAATGTACAGCATGACGTACTTTAACGGGGCGCTGGTGCCCGGATTGCCGTCGTGCACCTCCTCGGGATTGAACAGGATGATGTTGCCGGGTTTGCTTTTGAAATGGCTTCCCAGGCAGCGGAAGTCCTGGAGTCCGGAAAGGGTCACGCCCAGGGCGATTTCTTCGTGCGCGTGTTTTTTATAGGAAAAGTCGTTCATCTCCGCATTGAGTACGGTGACGCCTGGAAGATGGCGACTGCCCTGAAATATGAAGTGATTGTCCTTGGTCATGGTTTTTGATCCGTTCGTTTCCAAAAAGATAGGGCATTTCAGGGCGGAAATCTTGAACAAAGTTGCGGAATGTGCGTGAGGGGGAAAAAGGGGCGGAAAGCGGGAATTGCCTTGTGCCCCGGGGGAAAATCTGCGGCCTTGCAGCCCTCCGGCTGGTGGTGCGACCAGACCGGAGGCTTGAGGGCCGGGAGCTGAAGACCGTTATGAATTATGCTTGTTGTTGTCTGGCTTTGGCTATCTGGCCGGGAATGAACAGGCAAAAGACCAACGAGGCCGCGCTCAGTGCCGTACCCCCCATGAATATCCAGGACGGATGGATGCTCCAGGCAAGCCCGCCCAGAAAGGGAAGAAGTACCGCGGCGGTGTGGTTGATGGTCCCCCCGGTCGCCATGGACGAGGCGATATCCTTGGGCTCGGCGATTTTTTGGAAAAAGGTGTTGATGGCAATGGTAAAGCTGAAGACGAGGTGGTCTACAATATACATGGACGCAACCAGCAGTTTGCTGTCGCTGAAGGCGTAGCAGCTGAAAACCACCAGCAGAACAAGGTATTCCAGGGCAAGCACGTTGCGTTCGCCAAAGCGGTTTACGGCCTTGCCCACCAGGGGATTGACGATGGTGGCGATGATGTTGTTCAGCACGAACAGCCCGGTGACCTCCTGGATGGTGAAACCGAACTTGGTGATGAGCAGAAAGACCGCAAAGGCCACGAATATCTGGCGACGGGCACCGGCCAGAAAGGTGAGCGTGTAGTAGAGCCAGTATTTCTTTTTCAGAAACATCTTCTTGTTCTGGATGGGGACGTCCTTTTCCTTGGGCCCGGGCCTGAGGGAAAAACCGATGATGCCGAGGCATACCACCAGAACGCCCAGCACCAGATACATGCTTGTGTAGCCCATGAATTCCGAACAGCCCAGGATGACCAGGCCGATGAGGATGTTGGCGATTGCGCTGACACCCTTGAGCTTGCCCAGCACAATCGGTGCCTGGTGCAGGTTGAAGTACTGCAGTGTCAGGGACTGGTTCAGGGTCTGGTAGAAGTGAAAGCCGGTGGACATGATCAGCGTGGTGATGACCAATCCCCAGAAGTGCGGGAAAAGTCCGGTGGCGGCTACGCCTATGCCCATGACGCCGACGGAAAGAGCGGCCAGTTTACGCTCCGTGATAAAGGGCAGCAGAAGTACGATGAGCATGCCCATCAGCCCGGGAACTTCACGTATGGACTGGATTGCCCCCATCTGTTCTCCGCTGACGTGGCCAATTTCCACGGCGAAGTTGTTGAACATGGTGCGCCAGCCCTGCAGCCCGAATGCTGTTGCTATCGCTATAAGAAAAAGGAAAAGGTACATGCGATTTTTCAAAGTCATAACTCTATCTGCCTTCTTGAACTTTCTTCAGTGAAATTGGAATGAAGTCTGGCGGGAACCTCTCCGAAAACTCTCAGCTCTGCAAAGCAGGGCTGCCGGGCTTTGGGAAAAAGGCATCCCATGCGGTAAAATCCCTTGAAACAATGTGCCGAGAAGGTCGCTTTGCGAACTGGTAGTGTATGGAAAAAACAGACACCGGGTAGCACAGGCCTTGGGGCGGGTGGGCTGCTGTTGCAGCCAGTGGACCAAAATCGCCAATACACCGTGCTGGGAGCAAGGGCAAGAACAGAATGCATCATATCTACGGCAGGTTGAGAGATGCTTTTTAACTATTGTTCGATACTCCGAAGTGAGAGGGAATTGTATTGTCCATAGGCTTGAATGGCTGGTATCGAGGTGGGGAAAGAAGGAGTTTTTCGTGAATGTTCCCAAAAACACTGCGGTGCAGAAAGACCTGGATGCGATCCGTTCTGTTCTCGCGGGGCAAATTTACCGGTGGACCGAAAAGGAGCACCGTCTTGAAACCGAAGTTCCAGGGCTGATCCTGTTCCGGCACGAACAGCCCACAGACCCTGTAAGCGTCATGCACGAACCAAGTGTCTGTCTTATTGCCCACGGCTCGAAGCGGGTCATGCTGGGGGACGAGGAGTACGTGTACGACGCCAACAACTACCTGCTTACCTCGGTGGGGCTGCCGGTCATCTCCACCATCACCGAGGCCAGCCCGGAGGAACCTTTTTTGGGGCTGGTGCTGCGCATCGAATTGCGGGTTGTGACGCAGATGATGGTGGACAGCAACCTGCCCATGCCCGGAACGCGCAAAGCCGGGCGCGGACTTTTGGTGAGCAGTGTCTGCAGGTCGCTGCTCGATGCCTTTCAACGGTTGATAGGTCTGTTGGATCAACCCGAGGATATCCCCATTCTTGCCCCGCTCATTCAAAAGGAAATTATCTACCGGCTGCTCGTGGGAGGCCAGGGCCCCCGCCTGCGCCAGATCGCCTCGGCCGGGAGCCACGGGCATCAGGTGGCCTACGCCATAGAGTGGATGAAGAAAAATTATTCCAGCCAGTTCAAGGTGGAAGGGCTGGCCCGTCAGGCAGGCATGAGCACTTCCACGTTTCACCACCATTTCCGGGCCATGACCGCCATGAGCCCGCTGCAATTCCAGAAGTGGCTCAGGCTGCAGGAGGCGCGGCGGCTTATGATTGCGGAAAATTGTGATGCGGCCAGTGCGGCCTTGGAAGTGGGCTACGAGAGCCCGTCGCAGTTCAGCCGGGAGTACAAACGGCAGTTTGGCGCGCCGCCCCTGCGCGACATCAAGAACCTGAGCCGCATGGGCAAGGATGGGGGCCTGGAAGAGAGCTTCCGGGGGATGCGGACAACCACCAAAAATTAAGCGCTCACCAAATGTCCGGGGCGGTTACTGCGGACAGGTATTGTCCGTCACGTAATCGTGCACCCGGATTTCCCCCATGGCTATTTTGCTTTTGATCGCAGCGATGCGTTTTCTCATTTCCGGGGAAACGAGCGGCGCATTGTTTTCGTCAAAGGCCAGTCCCACCGCGTCCTGAGTAACGCCGAAATATTTGATGTTGTCCCGCCATATTCCGCGTCTTGCCTGCATCAGAGCGGCATAAACAACCTGGTCCGTGCGCTTGAGCATGGATGTGAGCACATGGCCGGGGAAGAGTCCGTTCTGGTTGCGGTCCACACCTATGCCCAGCTTCCCTCTTTTGGCTGCGGCCTCCAATACGGCCGGGCCCGCTCCTCCCGCGGCCTGGTAGATGACGTCCGCGCCCTGATCCATGAATTTGTCGGCCATGGCGGCCGTGGCATTGCCGTCAAACCAGGCGTCCTTGTACGACCCTGTAAATCCCGTCAGCACATCAATTTTTGGGTCCACGTATTTGGCCCCCTGCCTGAAACCGCAGGCAAAGCGCCGCATCAGCGGTAAGTCGGATACGGAAATAAAGCCTATTGTGCCGGATTTGGACGCCATGGCTGCCAGCGCCCCGGCCAGGAACGATCCCTCGTGCTCCGCGAAATTCAGGGAAAACATGTTGGGCTCGTCCTTTACCGTGCCCATGACCACGAAGCGGGTCTTGGGGTACTGGCGGATAAAGGGAAGAAGGTCCTTCACATGGTTTCCGTACAGCAGGAACACGGGCGAGTAGCCTTGGGCGCACACTTTCTGCACGCATTGCATGTAGATATCCATTGCATTGGACGTGAGGATTTCCTTGCACGGTATGCCGGTCTTTCGGGCGAAGAGCGCGACGCCTTCGTGGACGGTCAGATTGAAGGAATTTGCCTGGATATCCCCCTGGTAGATGACCACCGGACGAAAAATTTCGGCATGTGCCGGGAGCGGAAGGGTGGTTGCGAGAACACAGGCCAGGAGAGATGCAAGCAGTAAGGTCCGGAGCATTGGGTAATCCTTTTGCGGAAGAGTTTTGTCTTCATAGCAGGAGTTGCCAGGAAATCAACCGGCGGGATTTTCTTGCCCAAGAAAATAATACCCGTTTTTCCCTGCCCCATGCAAAGTGGAAATTAAAAAACTGTCCTTGGGTATGCAGTCCTTTATCTGTTATTCTGAACTCATCTTTGATGGACAATGCGCGCTGCATTTGGGGATTTGCGGACTTTCAGGCTGGCGAGAGGGCGGATGGCGAACCGTAATTAATGACCGGAGGATACCGAGGTGCTGGAACTTTCCTTCGAAGTCTTGGCAAAATACGTGCGAAGTGCTTTTGACGGAGCAGAGCTTCTGGATGCCGGAGATATCGGTTCCCTGGATGAACAGGGCATGAAGGGGTTCGGCTACGGCAAACCCGTGCGCCTGCGTTTCAAAAGGAACGGACAGGTGGAAGAAGCCGTGCTCTCCGTGATGAAAGGCGATAAATACGGCCACCAATACTATTGGGACAGAGCCCATGTACTGCTGTTCCAGTACGAGACGAGCGCCCGCCTGGAACGCCACGTCCGTCCTCTGGGCGTTGGCTATGTGAACCAGGGGGGGAACCTGGTTCCTCTGGATGGCCCGCAGGAATTCTTCATCGTCAATGAAAAGCTGGAAGGCTACGACTATTTTCGGGACCTGGACCGCATACGGGGTGGCGATTTCCGTGACTCGGACGTGGAAATGGCCCGCGAGCTTGCCCGCTGGCTGGTCCGCATCCATAGGAACAAAAAGGACGAGCCCGATCTGTACTACCGGCGTATCCGCAACCTCATAGGCGCGGACGAGTGCATCTACGGGTTGATCGACGAGGCCTTTCCGTCGCCGTTTGAGTTCTTTTCCGCCGAGTGCTTCCGCGCCCTGGAAAAGCGCATAGTGGATTGGCGCTGGCGGTTGAAGAATATGACCCATCGTCTGAGCACGGTGCACGGGGATTTTCATCCCTGGAACGTGCTGGTGGACGGCGAAGGCGGCTTTAGGGTGCTGGACCGCAGCCGTGGCGAGTGGGGCGAACCCGCGGGCGACGTGGCCACCATGGCCATCAACTATCTGTTGTTCGGCCTGTACGACAAGCCCCGCCTGAGCGGCCCGTTCGAAACCCTCTACAAGGCGTATTTCGAGGAATACCTGGAGCAGAGCGGTGACGAGGAGGTGCTGGAGGCCATTGCACCGTTTTTTGTTTTTCGTTGTCTGGTCATTGCCTCGCCGGAGTGGTATCCGGATCATCCCCCCCAGGTGCGCAAAGGGCTGCTGAGCTTTCTGGTCAATGTGCTGGAAGACAGCCATTTTGATTGGAAAAATGTGAACAAGTACATGAGATAGGCTGGGTATATGCGAAGCAAAGGATGGGCGTTGTGGTTCACCGGGCTGCCCGGATCGGGGAAAAGCACCCTTGTGGATGCGGTACGGCGGGCGGTCGATCCCATGCAGGAGCGCACGGTGGTTTTGCGCATGGACGAACGGCGCAAAGCGTATTTTCCGTCGCCGACCTACAGTGAGGCCGAACGCGAACAGGCCTACAAGATGTTCGTGGACGAGGCTGCGTTTTATGTGCTTTCGGGCAAAGGGGTGTTCATGGACGCCTCGGCCCACAGGTTGAGCATGCGGCAGAAGGCGCGCGGGCTTATTCCCCGTTTTGCCGAGGTCTACCTGCGCTGCAATCTGGACACGGCCATGCAGCGGGAAGCGGGCCGTCCGGAAGGGGCGGTTATGGCGGGCTTGTACAGCAAGGCGCTAGAGCGTAAAAGAACGGGCCGTCTGGTCAAGGGACTGGGCGAGGTCATTGGTGTTGACGTCCCGTTTGAAGAGGACCCTGCCGCCGAATGCGTGGTTATGGCCAACACGATGACATTGGAAGAGGCCCGGGATTATGTCCTGGAATTTCTCTTGGGCTGGCTTCCCGGGTAATCCGCCGTCCGCGTGCGGCTTCCGGGAGGAGCGGTCGTTTTTTACAGCGGGCGAATAATGCAATTTCACATCATCACCTTTGGCTGCCAGATGAACGCGGCGGACTCCACCTGGCTGTCCCGCGCGCTGACCGCCATGGGCTGGGAAGAGGTTTCCGAGGAAGAGGCGCAGGTTTTCATCCTGAACACATGCAGCGTGCGGGAGAAGCCTGAACAAAAGGTCTACAGCCAGCTGGGACGGCTGCGCCCCCTGGTGGAGCAGCATCCGGGCGGCTTTGTGGCCGTGGGCGGCTGCGTGGCCCAGCAGGTGGGCTGCGAGTTCTGGAAACGCTTTCCCTTTGTGCGGCTGGTCTTCGGCACCGATGGCATAAGCAACGCGCCCCAGGCCATGGCACGCCTGGCCCAAGCGCCCGATCTGCGCATCAGCCTGCTCGATTTTTCCGAATCCTATCTGGAACGCGAGACTCCGGAATACAAGACAAAGGCTCCGGCCCAGGCCTTTGTGAACATCATGCAGGGCTGCGACAACTTTTGCGCCTACTGCATCGTCCCCTATGTGCGCGGACGCCAGAAATCGCGCAGCAGCCAGGAGATACTGGCCGAGTGCCGCACCCTGGCCGAGGCCGGAACCCGCGAGATAACCCTGCTGGGCCAGAACGTGAACTCCTACGGCCTGGACAAGTCCGGCGACGGCACCTCGTTTGCCGAACTGCTGCATCAGGTTGCGGCCATAGACGGTATAGACAGGCTGCGCTTCACCACTTCGCACCCCAAGGATATTGCCCCGGAAGTCATCCGCGCCTTTGGCGAACTCCCCCAGCTCTGCCCCTATCTGCACCTGCCCCTGCAATCCGGCTCGGATAAGATTTTGGCCAGCATGGGACGCAAGTACGATACCGCCCGGTATCTGGATATTGTGGACCAGCTGCGCAAGGCCCGGCCGGACATTGCCCTTTCCACGGACATCATTGTGGGCTTTCCCGGCGAGACCGAGGACGATTTTTCCCGCACCATGGAAATGTTGGAACGGGTACGCTACGAGGGCAGCTATTCCTTTAAATACAACGACCGGCCCGGTGTGCGCAGTGTGCGCATGGCCGGCAAAGTGCCCGAAGACGTCAAGTCCGAGCGGTTGGAGCGTTTTCAGACAGCGCAGAACGCCATTACCGAGGAAATCCATAAAAGCGTGGAAGGCAGCCGGGCCGAGGTCATCCTGGAACGGCCCACGCGCAAGCCCGTGGAAGGGCTGCCGGGCTGGACAGGCCACGACCTGTACAACCGGGTTATCAACGTGCCTGTAGGCGGGCAGATTGCTTCGGCGGATTTGACCGGGACCCTTGCCCATGTCACAATAGCCCGAGGCAGAAGACATTTTCTGATTGCCAACCGGATGGAAGAATTATGATCGACATGAGCGTGTTCGGGCTGGCCCTGGATGAGACCTCACAGGTCCCGGTGTTGATTCTTAAAAGCGACCGGTACAAGAGGGTCTTGCCTATCTGGATTGGAGCCATGGAAGCCATGGCCATATCCATGGCGCTCAACGAGATCAGTCTTCCCCGTCCCATGACACACGATCTGCTGCTCAACGTGGTGAGAGATTTGGGTTTTTCCCTCAATTCGGTGGATATTATCGGGCTGGACGAGGGAACCTTTTATGCCGAGCTGGAGGTCTGTTCGGAAACCGAGGTGCGGCGTATCGACGCCCGGCCCTCGGATGCCGTGGCCCTGGCCATCCGGTCGCAGGTGCCCATACGGGTGGCGGCGGAAGTGCTGGAAAAGGCCGGGCAGGACGAACGGGCCTACGACGGCCTTGGCGGGGAACGCAGTGGTGAGGACAAGTGGGACGACATTCTGAAGCAGTTCGACCCCAAAAACAAATACAAGATGTGACCATGATAGATCTGCACACCCATTCCACCTTTTCCGACGGTGAACTCATTCCCGCGGAGCTGGCGCGGCGCGCGGCAGTGGCCGGATACAGGGCGTTGGCCATTACCGACCACATCGATCTTTCCAACATGTACCACACCATAGAAAACGTGCGGCGCCTTACGGACAAGTACTCGCCCTACATGGGCATCGATTTGTTCGCGGGCTGCGAGGTGACGCACGTGCCGCCCGGACTCATCCCCGACACCATTGTCGAGGCCCGCAGGGCAGGCGCGCAGATTGTGGTGGTGCACGGCGAAACCATTGTGGAGCCTGTGGAGCGTGGCACCAACCTGGCTGCCATTGAAGGCGGCTGCGATATCTTGGCCCACCCGGGGCTGATAACACCCCAGGAAATGGAACTGGCCGCGGAAAAAAACGTGTACGTGGAAATCACCACGCGCAAGGGCCACAGCCTGACCAACGGGCGCGTGGCAGCCATGGCCCGGCAGTTCGGCACCAGGCTGGTCATCGACAACGACGCGCACGCCCCCGGCGACCTGATTTCCGCTGCCTTGCGCAAGGCAGTTGCCCTGGGCGCGGGGCTCAGCGAGGAGGAATACCTCCAGGCCGAGGCCAATTCGCGGGCTTTGGTCGAGGCCATGGTTGCACGCCTGTAATTTGAAAGGCTGCTGAAAAAGGCACGCCAGCTTCGTTGTTTCAAAAAACTCAAATCCTCGCGTATCGGAACATACGCGTCGGCCTTGAGTTTTCCTTACGCCTCGCTTTCATACCTTTTTGAGCAGCCTGCAATATTGGGCTTAATTGCAAAAATAAACCGACGTGTACCCGAAAATACGCGTCGGTTTTTCTTTTTCTCGCGTCCGGATATCTTGTAATTCTCTTGTCTTGATCAACAGATTTTGGCTCAACAGCCGTTGCTTTACCGGGATTTTTCGGAATTTACTTTCATATTGCCTACCATCCAGATTCGCCATTCGCGGGCCTTTTCTTCCAAGGCCTTTTTTTGTCCGGAATCCAGGCAGCATCCTGGCGGCGGCTGCCCGGCTTGCGCGGGCAAGGGGCCGGAGGCGACGATAACCGTCCGCAGCGGTGCGGGGCCTTGTTCATCCAGCACATAGGCGCTGACTCCTCCCACCATGCGTCCGTTTTCCAGTCCGAAATAGACCAGCATGCGCAGGCTGCACCCGTCCAGGAACAGGCTCTGCCGGTCATAGGCATAATAGGGCCGGTGCAGGGGCGGGGCGATGTTTGTGAAGCCATGGGTCGAGTGCTGCCGGACCATGAACAGGGACTGGCCGTTTGGCCCCTGCCAGAGCATAGCCCCGGATACGCTCTTTGCACGGAAGGTCGGGTCAGGATGGAACCCTTCGGGCGGGCTGAAAGGCCCGTGTTCTTCACCCGTTGCCGAGGCGTCCTCCTGCGTCCCGTGGTCTGTTTTTTCCGCTGCCATGCGCCAGCCCCGGCTTTGCATGCATTCCTCAAAGGCCGGTTCCCACAGCCCCCATACTTCGCGCCGTCCGAAGCGCGACGCCTCCTGCGCCCGCGTATGGGCAATCTCCCCGCAATCCTTGCGGTCCAATGCCAGCTGAAATTTGCCTGCCGTGGCGTGGGTCCATTGGGGCTGCGGCGTACAGCCCGGCGTGAACAGGCAGAGCAGGGCTGCCGACAGGAGGAGAGCGGCTACGTGGTTCGTGGTCATTGCCGCATTTCCCCCAAGGTGTGGCGCAGGCGTTGGGGCAGGTTTGCGTCGTCCGAGGGAAAGAGGCTGCGCGGCTGGCGCACGGTCTGGCCCTGGTCGCGGATAAAGCCGCTCATGGCGTAGGAAAAATAGCCGGGCGTGTCGTGGGGCATAACCACGGAAAAGGGCACGCGGATAAAGATGCCCTTGTCGCTGTAGTCCCGGTTCTTTTCCGATGAAAACACGCTGGTGTCGGTCACGGTCCACCACACACCCACGGTGACGTGGCGGAAGGTGCGCCGCACTTCCAGCCGTCCGCCCCAGTCGCCGCCCAGGAACCGGCCCAGCTTGAGGCCCGCATCCACCCCCATGCGTGGCCAGAGTTGCGTATACAGGTTGAGGAACAGCGTGCAGTACGGCGAACTGTCGTACAGGCCCAGCAGGCTGTCCGGGTCGCGCTTGCGCACCAGCTCGCTTTCCAACCCCAATCCGGCCCGCCCGTTGTTTACAAAGCGGAAGACCTCGGCCCCCACTCCGGCAAAAGCGGATTCAAAATAGCCCACGGACAGGCGGCCCGTGATGTCGGCGGGCAGTTCGAAAATCTGGTCGTAGGCCAGCACGCTCAGATTGGTTCCATAGCCTTGTTCGTAGGCCACGGTATCGGTGCGCACCGGGTCGGATTCCAGCGGGGGAAAGCGCAGCGAGGAATAGTCGTTGTACAGCACGGTTTCCAGTTCGCCCAACAGCAGGCCGCCGGGCAGCGGCTCGTACCCGGCCCGGGTCTGGAGCAGCATCTTGCTGTGCAAATAACCGCTGCGGTTGCCCAGAAAGGTGCGCAGTTTGGGATCGACTTGCAGAAACCAGGGCGATTCATCCACTTGGGCCTGGGCTCCGGCTCCGGGGAGTTGCAGAAATTCGCCCCGGTGGGCTGAACCACTCACCTGCAATGAGGCAAAGGCCAGAAAGCCTTCCTCGTCCAGGCGGCTTTCCAGATAGGCCCGCAAATGGGCGCGTCCGGTGCGCAGGCTCAGGCGGATTTGGCCGTTGGCCTTCAGGTTCAGGAAAAATTCGCTGATGCGCGGCGGGCACAGACTGTCGGCCAGCCTCCCCAGCCGTGCCAGGGCGCGCGTGTCGGACAGGTAGCGCGAGTTTTCCGCCTCTATCCATATGGCGCTGTTCGCCACCCGGCAGGCGACGTCTTCAAAGCCGTCCGCGCCTGTCTTCCGGGCCACCATATGGGCCAACCCATTGTTGTTGGTCTGCGTCGCCTTCCACCGCTCCTTTTCCAAAGGCTCCGGGTCTTTTTCCTTTTGCCAGGCGAACACTCCTTCGGCCTGGAGGGGCAGGGTCAGCGCGGCCCCAACGGCCAGGTCGTCCCCGTGTTCGGCCACGGCATACAGGGCCAGCGGCTCCCACGGGCGCACAACCAGCCCGGCATTGAAGGGCAGGCCGTCGTTTCCGTGCCCGCCATCCCGGTCGTTTCCATACAGCAGGGAGCGGCGCAGGGACGAATATTCGCCAAAGAGGGAGACGTACCTGTTCAGCGGGTAGCTCAGTCCGGCAAAGGGGCGGGTGCGGCGCATGGGAGAGGAGAACAGGATGTTGCCCTGCCCCCGCGTGTCGTCGCCCGCCAGCACGCCTTGGGCCAGCCCCAGGGAAAGATCGGCCCCGAACAGCTGTTTTCCGGCCACGATGTAGCGGGTGGGAAAGAGGCCGGTGCCAAAGGCGTCGTGAAAGCCCACGGCCACCTGGGGCAGCAGGTCGGTTTCGGGCAGCAGCACCAGCTTGGCACCCGCGGCCCGGTCCCGGTAGTTGCCGAAGCCTTCGCCGGGAAAGCCCTCTATGGTTTCCACTTCGGTCAGCGTGGCGCTTACCTCGGCCCGGTCGAACAGCCCCAGCCCCGCGCTGAAGACCCGGTAGGGCGAAGCATAGCCGTATCCCAAACGGGCCGACCAGTCGGGCAGCACCCTGGCCGTGGGCGTTTCCCACAGTCCGGAATAACCGAACAGCGAGGGTTGCGGCGGCGTGTCCGCAGGCACGGCAGGGCCGAACAGCTCCAGCCCCTGGGCGTTGCGGGGAGAGAACAAAAGACAGGCCGGGAGCAGGCTCAGGAACAGAAGCAGGAAAAGAAGACTCTGGCAGATCATTCGGAAGCGGATTTTTTCAGAGCTTTCGGCCGGGCCTGCAGTGAGCTCCGGTCCGTCAGTCCTTCCCGAAGCAAGGCCAGTCCGCAGGCCGCGAACAAGGCAACCAGAAAGGCGACCGCAGCCACCCTGATGCGGTGGGGGCGGTCGGCCAGTACAGGCAGGGAGGGCGTGTCCATGAGTTTGAAGTCCACTTCCTGGCGGGCTTCCTCGGCCCGTGCCGCAGCCAGCCGCAACCGCAGTTCCAGATGGACCTTGCGCGCGGTCAACAGGTTGCGCTGGATCACCATGCGGTCGGTTTGTCCGTTGGGCGTGGCTTTTTCCCAGCGGGAAAGATCAGCCTCGGCCCTGGTGCAGAGTTCTTCCAGATGGCGACGTTCCCTGCCCGCGTCGCTTATGTATTCGTGTTGCAGGTAGCGGCTGAGCAGTTCAATGGTTCGGCCCAAAAGGGCCTGCGCCCTCTCCGGCGTGTCGGCCAGCATGGTCAGGTCGATGACCGGCTGCTCCAAGCGCGGAACCGCCTGAAAGATGGCACCCAGCCGGTCTTCCTGCACGGCCAGCTCCAGGCTCGGCCTGCCGCCTCTGCCGCTGCCCAGGGAGCGCCGAAGCCCCAGAACCAGACGGTCCAGCGGGGCGCGGTAGAGCAGGGGCAGCAGATTTTCCGCCGGGATGATGCGCCGGGCCAGGGCCGCGCTGTGCAGAAAGGCCAGGATGGTCTGTTCCTTGTATTTTTTGTTCTCTGCCGGAAGCAGCCGTTCCAGCAACCCGGCCGAGGTGGACGTTCCGTCAACATCCAGGCGCGTGGTCTTGGGTATGAGCAGGCTTGCCCGCGACTGGTAGGCCGTGGGGATGAGAAACGTGGCGGCAAAGGCCAGCAGGGTGGTGCCGAGGGTGAGCAGGCCGATGAATGTCCGGTGGCGCAGCAGGGCCTGGAGCACGAGGCGGGGGGCGGTTTCCGCCAAATCGTCGGGAGAGGCCTCGGCCTCCCGTAAAATAAAGACTTTGGATGGATGTTCCTGGGGTATGGGCATGGCGTTTCCCGGCAATTGCACCGTGTGGGTTAGAGAAGCGCCAGTACCACTCCGGCGGTGGTGGCGATTTTGAAGGTGATGTCCGCAATGCCCTTGACCAGGCGGAAGTAGGGGACGCGGTCCAGGTCTTCCGGCACCACCAGGGTGTCGCCGGGCATGAGTTCGCCCGTGCTGAAGCGTTCTCCCGTCTTCCTGACCGTATGCTGGGAAAAGACCTCGCCGTTGGCGCGCAGCACGTACATGTGTTCGTCGTCCGCGTCTGCCGTGGGGCCGCCGCTCTTTTCCAGGGCGTCCTGCACGGTAAGCCCCGGCTGAAAGAGCAGGGAGTTGGGCGAATAGACGCTGCCCACCACGCTGACGAACGAGGGCTTGCCCGGAACCGTCAGGCTGTCGCCGTCTTCCAGTACAAAGTCGTAGCGGCTTCCGGCAAAGGATTGCAGGTCGGTCAGCCGGATGATGACCCGGCCCGTGGCCTTGACCGACTTGAGCCGGTCGAAAAAGACCTTCATGCCGGTCAGGGCGGATTTCGCCCCTTCGGCCTCCTCCATACTGGTGGCGGTCTGGGCCTGTTCTGCCAAAAGGCGGTTGGCGCTTATTTCCAGGTCGCGCACCAGCCGGTCGATGCTCTTTTGCTGTATTTCCCTGGCCCGTTGCGAGGTGAAGATGGCCCCGTAAAAATAGGCGTCGTCCGTAAAGCCTCCGGCCCGGCGCAGCAGGTCGGAGAGCCGTTCCCCGCGCCGAATGCGGTAGGGGCCGGGATAGGCCACCTCGCCCTGTATATTGGCCTGCAAAAAGGAATCGGAATCCTTGATGCGCGGCACAAAGACGGTGTCGAACGGGTCCAGCCGGAAGTTGCGGTCGGTTTTCAGCCGCAGGGTATGAAAGGTGGTGCGGGCGGTCTGCCCGGAAAGCACCTTGCGGGTAAGCTCTATGCGGTCGGGGTTGGCCCCGAAGCGCAGGCCGCCGCCCATGGCCAGCAAATCCACCAGGGTGATGTCCGGAGTGTAGTCGAAGGTGCCTTCCTTCCACACCGCGCCTTGCAGGGTGACGGTCTGGCGGATGCCGAACTCTTGCCGCGAAAGAATTGTTATCTGGTCGTAGGGTTGGAGCGCGCAGTCGAAAGTGGACTTCAGCAGGCGCGCCAGGGGAAAGGTCCGCACCCTGCGCCGGGTGGTCTGGGCGTCGTAGCGGGTCAGCAGTCCGAAGTCGGTAATGGCGTCGGGCTTGAGCTGGTCCGGGGAGTTCAGAATGTCGGACAGGCGCAGGCCGGGTTTGTAGCGTAGAACTTCCGGCGTCCAGACGTGGCCGTCCAGCCGGACCACTTCGGCCATGCCCCGTCCGGCAAAGCGGATCACCAGCAAATCGCCGTCACGCACCAGCGGATCGGATGCGGCTTTGGGGCTGATTTCCTGCGTTCTTTGTGTTTCCGGCTCTTCGGGGGCGGGAATATCCTGAATGCGCATGGCCTTGCCCTGAACAAAACGCAGCAGGTGCAGGCGTGAGGCAATCCCCTGCGGAAGGGTGTTGCCGGACATGTTCAGCAGGTCGCGCACCGTGGCATTGCCGCGCAGTTCGAAAATTCCCGGCTTGCCCACGGCACCAGCCACGGCGGCTGTGGGGCCGATGCGGTGCACGAAGATGACGTCCCGGTCGTGCAGAAAGGCGTCTCCTTTTCTGTTGCCGGAAAAGAGCAGGTCGTAGAGGTCCACCGCAGTGTTTTTCTGTTTTTCCCCTGCCTGCCGTTTGAGTTCGATGCGGCGCAGACTGCCGCTTTTGCGCACGCCGCCAGCCGCATACAGCCCGTCCATGAGCGTGGACATGGCCGGAACCACGGTAAGCCCCGGTTTTTCCACTTCCCCTACAACGTATACGGCAATGGGCCGCAAGCGGGTGAGGGAGGCGCTGACCTCGGCTCCGGGCAGATAGCGGCGGATGGCGTTGCGCAGAACAGATTCCGCCTGGTTGTAGGGCACGCCTGCCAGGGGCACGGCTCCCATGCGCGGCAAAAGGATGCGCCCGTCCGCGCGGATGGCGGCTTCCGTGTCCAGCCCGCCGTTTTGCGAGGTGACGGCTATGCGCAGGCTGTCTCCGGGGCCGAGGGGATAATCGGGCGGCGGAGGCTGGGGCGGCAGTGTTTTGCGTACATGTTGGGCAAAAAATTCATACCCGAACTGCTGGAGCTTTTCAGCCGACCGGCTGCCGTACATGGTACGGTACAATTTTTCCAGCGGAGACGGGGGAGGCTGTGCGTGCGAAATTTGGGGGCGACGGGCGGAGACGGCGGACGTGGCATTGGCAGCCGGAGGAAAAGGCTGTGGGAATTTATGCGGTTGCTGCAGCCCGGAAAGAGCGGCCCTGATTCTTTCTGCCTGTTCTGCTCCGTCTCCATCTTCCGTCAGCCCCATGTCGTCCGGTAAAAGCCCCATGCCGTCCTGTACCGATGTCTGCCCGGACAATACGGGCGGAAGGGAGTCCGGTGGGGCCGTCAGTGCGGTGGGAGAGGTGGTTTCGTAGTATTCCGGGAAGTTGCCGCTCGGGGCGCTCGGGGCGCTCGGGGCTCCCGGTCTTGCCACCATTTCCTGGGCGCTGTTCGGTTCTGTAAAGGGCGATGTGCTATCCGTGGCGTACACCGCAGACACAAAAAGAAAGAGCATGGCCAGAACGGTTACAACACGGAGCAGTCGCATCGGCCTATTCCCCGTGTCCGTGCCCGTGCCCGTGGCCGTTTGGATCGCTGGGCGCTTCGGCGGCTCGGTACATGGCATCGGCCAGCGGCTTGCTGGACATGGCCGACCCAAGACCTGCTGCCGCTCCAGCAATGCCCAGGGATATGGCGGTTGTGGCAGTGCCCGATCCGGTCGGCGTCATCCGGCTGGAGCTGGTATTGGGCTGCGGAGTTCTTTGGCTTTCCGACTGTTTCTTTTCAGTGGCATCGGGGAAGAGCAGCTGTTCTGCCCTGGCCGGACGCACTCCCGCAAGCGGCACAGGCAGAAGCGAAAGCACGAAAAAAAGCAGGAGGGCGTGAGAAAACCTCCGGGCGATCAGTCGCGACGGCAGCAGGAGAGGGCGCGAGAGCGAGGATGAGGAGGTACGAGTCACACTGAGTTCCTTTAGGTGGGGCACAAGGTATGCGAAAGACAAAAATAAGGCAAATTATTGCCAGAATTGCCAGGTGCTGGAGCGGGCGACTTGCAGCAGGCGCTGCTCCAGTTCGGGAAAGATGCGGCGGGGGTTGGCCGTGTTCAAAGCGGCCTGCCGCGAGTGAGGATTGCGTCTGGGCAGGCTGTTCAAAGCCTCGAGTATGGCAAGAGACATGGCCTGCGTACTTTCACAGCTGCAATGCACTGCGCTGTGCGGGAGTGTATCGGTCCAGTGGTGCAACGGGCCGTCTGGCTGGCTGGCGACCACCAGACTGCCGCCTGCGGCCAGGATGTTTGCCAGACGCGAGGGATGGCAGAATGAATCCGCGCCTGGCCGGAGCATGACCAGATGCAGATCGGCCATGGCAAGCAATGCGGGCAGTTCCTGGTCCGGCACTGTTGGAAGAAAACGGAGCCCGTAATCGGTTTGCGGATACGAGGAGCCAGAACGCTGCCCAGAACGCTGCCCAGAACGATGCCGGTCGAATTCCGGGCCGCTGCCCACTGCCAGCAGCACCACTTTTTCCTTTGCCAGCCTGCGGCCGACGTCGTGCAGCAACTCGCCCCCCTGCTTGCGTCCCATGGTTCCGGCGTACAACACAATGCGGGCGGATTGGGGGAACCCCCACTTTTTGCGGTACGCATCTCCAAGGGACCGCAGCGTGTCCAGGGGGGCAAGGCAGGCTTCGTCCGCCGGATTGGGGAACAGGTACAGCCGGTTCACCGGCAAGCCTGTATTTTCCAGGCGCTGCATCATGTGCGGGGCAATGGTGCTGACCAGATCGAAGCGTTGCATCAGCCGTTTTTCGAACCGCTCCGCCATGTTGGCGAGATGCCCGGATACAAACCGGGGCCAGCTGGAAAGGGCACGCAGCGCCCCGGATTCAAAATCCTGCACATGCAGCCAGGAGACGGCCCCTGCGCGCCGGGCAAAGTCCAGCACGGCAGGGGCGCAGGCCAGGGTGGGGGCCACGGTCCAGATAATATCCGGCTTCCAGGCAACGGCCTGGCGAAGTGGTCTTTGGCAGGTGGCCCCGAACACGGCACTGGCTGCGAACCGCCGCAGAAAACCACGGGTGGAGCGCAGCCCTGTGGGGCAGTGAACGGTCTGCCCGTGGTTGAAATCCCCGCTCCAGCCACGCGGGTTGAAGCCCTCCCAGACCCGGTGCTGGGGAAAATGGGGCACGGCGGCAATGGCCCGCACCTCGTGTCCCAAGCCACGCAGGGCATTGGCGGTGCGTACGGTATAGCGGGCGCAGCCCATGGTTTCCGGGGCGTAGTTGTACCCGCAGAAAAGAATGCGCAGGTGGTTGGCCATTACCGGTTCTCCGGGGAGCTTGCGTGGTATTTGCCGCGGCCTTCCCAGGTATGGAAAACAATCATGCATTCGTAAAAAAAAAGCAGCAGAGCATAGGTCAGGCCGGGGCGTCCGTCTAGAAATCCCCTTTTGACCACGTACTGCCAGATGAATTTGACCAGGGGACGGGCCGGGAGCCGCTGGTAGAGTCCCTTCTGGTGTCTGCGCCGTTCCTGCACTGTTTTGCCGAACAGCGCGGTTGCCAGCCTGGGAGCGAAGTCACCGGAGGTTTCGTTACGGAGAATTTCCCTGGCTTCCAGTCCGGCGTATGCGGCGTGGCGGGAAAGCCAGTGGGCCAGCCCCTTGGAAAAGGGCTGGTGCAGCAGCGGGGCATCCAGCTGCCCCACACTGCCGCGCACATGCGTCACCGGGTTCACCAGACGGGAAAAGCAGACCCGTTCCGGCCTGTACAGCCGGATGTAGCTCGGTGTGGACTGGACGTGTCTCAGGCGGCGGCCCATGAAAAAATCGTGGCGCGGCAGGCGGTAGGCGGCATGGTCTCCCGGCGATTGCACTGCCGCAAACATGGCTTCGATCAGCTCGGGCGTGGGACGTTCGTCCGCGTCTATCTGGAATATGAAATCATGGGCAAAAGGCAGGTTGGCAAGTGCCCAATTGAGCTGGGACGACCAGTCGTCCAGGGGGCGGGTGGCGACATGCGCGCCGAAGTCCTGTGCCATGGGCACGGTTTGGTCGGAAGATCCGCTGTCCAGCACATGAATGTCATCAAAACGGACCAGACTGCGCAGAAGCGGAGCAATATTTTGTTCCTCGTTCAGAGTCAGGATCAGCACGGATATCATAGCATTTCGGCGTAATATGGAAATTTAATGCCGTATTGCACGGCTTGCGTCGGAAAGCAAGGAACAATCTTTGAACTCGTGTCGCCAGTGGGGCGATAGCCTTAATTGGCGTGGTCAAGGCGGGGGAAAGTCAAAGCGACTACCACGGCAACCAGGGCGAGTGCTCCGCCCATCAGGAAAGGGGCGCGCGGGCCGATCAGGTCCCAGGCGAGCCCGGCAGCCAGGTTGCCGAGCAGCGAGAGCAGGCCGGTGAGCATGAGGAAGAAGCCCATGGCCGTGCCCCGGCGCTCCATGGGCAGGGTCGAAGCTATGATGGCCTTGCCCACTCCTTCGGTCAGCCCCATATACAGGCCGTAAACCGGAAAGAGCACCCATATCCAGGCGGGACCGGACAGGGCGAAACCGAAATAGGTCAGGGCGTAGACCGTCCAGCCGCCAAGCATGATCCGCCAGCGCCCCACGCGATCGCTGACGATGCCTGCCGGATAGGCCGTAACCGCATAGACAATGTTGAACAGAACGTAGGCCCCTATCACGTGGGTATCGCTGAAGCCCAGGTCCCGGGTCCGGAGCAGGAGCAGGGCGTCGGTGCTGTTGGCCAGGGCGAAGAGGCATAGCAGAACCAGGGCGCGCCAGTAGGAGGAGGGTAGCCTCCGCAGGGACTCGCGCAGCGGACGGCGTGGCGTTGTGGTCCCCTTTTCCCAAACCTTGTCCTTGAGCCGGAAGGTGAACCAGACCGCGATCAGACTCGGCAGCACGGCCAGCAGGAATATGGTCCGGTACGCCCCGGGCAGCAGCGCCAGGAGCCCCATGGAGAGCGACACACCCACGACGGCCCCGGCCGTGTCCATGGCGCGGTGGAACCCGTAGGCCCTGCCGGCGATGGACGGGGGCGCCGCGTCCGCGATCATGGCATCCCGCGCCGTGGTGCGCAGTCCCTTGCCCGAGCGGTCGATGATCCGCGCGGCAAAGACCACGGGCCAGGAAAGGGCAAGGGCGAGCAACGGCTTGGACAGCGCGCTCAGGCCGTATCCGAAACGGACAAACGGGGTGCGCTTCCCCATGCGGTCGCTGTGCCAGCCCGAGGCGCCCTTCATCAGGCAGACCACGGCTTCGGCCGCGCCTTCCATGGCCCCGAGTACCGTGGCCGGGGCCCCGAGCACCGAAACCAGGAACAGGGGAACCACGGGGTAGACCATTTCCGAGGCCACGTCGGTGAAGAAGCTGACCCAGCCCAGGGTTCGGATGGAGCGGGGGAGCAACGGTTCGGGGCCGGTGTGTCGGAAAAGGTGTCTCACGGTTATTGGCATCCGGTTGAAATATGAACGCGGCTTCCTCGTCAGGCCGGGGTGGACATGCCGGGGGCGCCGTGCCGCGGCAGGGTCACCGTGACCGTGGTAAGCCCCTTTGGGCGGTTCTCGAAGGTTATCGTGCCGCCGTGCAGCTCCACGATCCGTTTGACGATGGCCAGCCCCAGGCCGGACCCGCCGTGTTGTTGTGACCTGGATTTCTCCACCCGGTAGAATTGTTCGAATATGCGAGGGATATCCTCGTCCGGCACGCCGGGGCCGGTGTTGGCCAGGGTGACGGTCAGGTTCGAGCCGGACAGCGTTCCGGCGACGGACACGCTGCCACCCTCAACGTTGTATTTGACGGCGTTGTCCAGGAGGTTGGAGAACACCCGGGTCAGCTTGTCCGCGTCGCCCTCCATGTCCAGCCGGTCCGGCAGGTCCGGCAGGTCCGTGCGCAGGACAATGCCGCGAGTCTCGCCCAGGAAGCGGTAGTCCTCGACCAGCGTCCCCAGGATGAAGGTCAGGTCCACAGGCTCGCGGACCGCCACGGCCTCGATCTCCAGGGACGACAGGTCCAGCAGGCTCTTCACCAACCGGTCCATGCGCAGCACCTGTTCGGTCATCCGTTCGTGGCTCTCGGCCTGCGGGTCCGGGGTGCCGCCGCCCGTGCCCGAACGGATGGCGTCCAGGGCCAGTCGCATCATGGTCAACGGTGTCTTGAGTTCGTGGGAGGCATCGGCCAGCAGCTTCTTCTGCCGCAGGAAGACATGTTGCAGGCGGTCGAAGACGTTGTTCAGCGTCTCGGCCAGGGTGTTGAATTCGTCGCGCTCGCCGGTGACGGGCATCCGCCTGTCCAGGTGCTTTTCGCTGATATCCCGCGCCTGGTCGTTGAGTTCACGGATGGGGCGGAGCATCAGTCCGGCCAGGAAATAGCTGATAGCGGCCAGCAGCAGGACGGAAAAGGCCAGTCCCCCGGCGACGCCGGAAATAGTCTCCCCGATTTCGTCCTCCAGATGCTCCACCGTGCGGCCCGCGCTGGCCAGGTATTGTTTCCCGTCTTGGGAAAAGGCGACGGTGTACACGCGAAAATCGACTTCTTCCCGTTCCTTGTCGCGTCCTGCCGCGTCCTGCCCTCCGGCAACGGCGGAGACTGTTCGGCCCCGGCCCGCATGCGGCGCGTCGATGCGGTACGCCCGGGCCAGGTCGGATCGGTAGAGGACCTCGCCCGAGGCCGGGTCCCTGACCTCCAGCCAGTAGTGGTCGCCGTCCGGGACACCGGGGCCGCCCTCGCCGGCCTCTCCGGCCACGACCGCCTGGGCGACGCGCGTACCGGCGATCTTCAGGTCCGAGTCGATGAGCTGGAAGGGCTGCTCTACCATCTCCCAGAGGATAATGCAGGAAAAGACCAGGCTGGACACGAATCCGGCCGCCGTTATCAGCAGGGTGATCTTCATCCGGACCGTCATGGCGTCTCGTCCTTGACGATGTAGCCCACGCCCCGGATGGTCTGGATGACCGAGCCGTCGGCGTCGCCGATCTTTTTCCGCAGGTTCTTGATATGCACGTCCATGAAGTTGGACATGCTGAAGGGATCGAAGGCGTCGCCCCAGACGTGTTCGGCGAGACTGAACCGGGAGACGGCCCGGTTTTTGTTGTAGAGGAAGAACTCCAGGATGGAGAACTCCCTGGCCGTCAGGTTGAGCGGCTCTCCTGCCCGGGTGACCACCCTGCTTACGGTGTCCAGGCACAGGTCGCCCGCCCGGAGCGCGGCGCCGGACTGTCCGCCGGAGCGCCGGAGCAGGGCCCGGACGCGCGCCAGCAGTTCGTCGAAGGAAAAGGGCTTGGCCAGGTAGTCGTCCGCGCCCAGGTCCAGCCCCTTGATCTTGTCGTCAATGTCGCCCTTGGCCGTAAGCATGAGCACCGGGGTGTCGTCGCCTTCGTCCCGCAGGGCGCGCAGGACCTCCAGGCCGCTCAGGCCGGGGAGCATGACGTCGAGGACGACCAGGTCCACGGGTGTTGCGAACAGCTTGTCCAGGGCCTCCTCCCCGTCCAGGGCGGTCTCGACCATGTACCGCTGTTCCTCCAGCCCCTTTCGCAGCTGGTCCAGCAGGGTCTTTTCATCATCGACGATCAGTATGCGCATGACGGTATCCTGAACCAAAAAAACAGATTGTACAACAATGCGGGCGACAAAAACGGGACGGATGTCAGACGTCGGTCCGCTGTTCCGCGTCCCGGTTCCGGCAGCCCTTCCACCACTGCCGGTAGGCCAGCAGGATGGCCGCGCAGAAGGCGACCAGCCCCAGGGTGGCCCAGTGCAGGTTGCGCAGGACCATCTGTTCGTTCTGGCCGAACCAGTAGCCCAGCCCGGCCAGGACCAGCACCCAGATTCCAGAGCCCAGGACTGTGGCCGCGCAGAAGGCCGGAAAGTTCATTCGCGCCAGCCCGGCCGGGAGGGAGATGTACTGGCGAATGACCGGCAGCAGGCGGCCCGTGAAGGTGCTGATGTGCCCGTGGCGGGCGAAAAAGCGCTCGGCCCTGTCCAGGGACTCCGGGTTGACCAGTATGCGGCGGCCGTGCCGCTCGAAGAACGGCCTGCCCAGCGTCAGGGCCAGCCAGTAGTTGAAGACCGCCCCCACAAGGCTGCCCAGTGCGCCGCAGAGAATGACCATCCCGATGTTCATTCTGCCGCTGGCCGCCAGGTAGGCGGCGGGAGGGATGACCACCTCGCTGGGGAACGGGAACAGGGAGGACTCCAGGGCCATGAGGACCACGATTCCGGGATAGCCCCAGTGGCCCACCACGGCCAAGATCCAGGCAACGGCTTGATGTATCATGTCGGACGGTTCCTGTTGAAGGTCTCCGGTTAAAGACGACTGCCAAAGCGGTAGCCGCACCGGCCGCCGCATTTTCCTACCTCGTCGATGTCCCGCTGGTCTATGGGAAAGACTTGACAGGAGCGCGGGCGGCACACGCCGTAGGCCACGCACCGTCCTTCCCTGGTCAGCAGCGGGCAGGTGAAGAGCATGTTGCAGCAGAAGCCGCATTGGCGGCATTCGCCCTCGCGTGCCCGCAGCTGTGTGCGGACGTACTCCTTGCGGAAGTGAACAAGACAGAAGCGCCGGGTCTTTCCCGCGGCGTGCAGGAAGACGCGTGACGCGGCCACCGGCCGGATAAGGAGGACGTACAGGCGGTCGAGCAGCATGCCCGCGACCGCCCGTACATCCTTCCGGCGCAATTCCTGGGGAATGAAGGACATATCAGAGCTCCTTGTGGGCCGATGGCAGGATGCCGGATTCCACGGCACGGCCTTCGGCGGGGTTCCAGTGATCGAAAAAGTCGTCCAGAACGGTGGTCGGCCCCACGGGCATGTGCCCGTAGCGCAGGGAGAGCTGCCTGCGCGCCTTGGAGGCGGGCGTGCCGTCGATCGTTGTCTTCCACAGGGCCGCGGCCAGGCCGGAGCGGTCCGCCCCTGCCTGGCAGTACAGCAGAACCGGGCGCGGGGCCATGGCGAACAGCTCCAGCAGCTCGCGCATCTGGCGGGGCGAGGGCGCGCGGGTCGCCCCGATGCCGCCGAAGTCGAAGTGCCGGATGCCCAGCTCGCGGGCGGTGGCGGTCTCTTCGCAATACCAGGCTTCTTTCGGCCTGTGCCCGCGCAGATTGATGATGGAGCGGATGCGGTACTTGCGGGCGTAGTGCGTCAGCTCGTCCCGGTCCAGCTGGGCCGAGCGGTATGCCTCGCCGGCCGTTATCGCATGGAAGTTGCCCTGTTCCTCAAGATACCAGACGCGCGCCGCGAACAGGATCGCGAGTACGCCGAGGGTGCCCGCGACCGCGCGTAGGAATGATTTTCGTCGGAATGTCATGTGGACCTCGCTGTAGCTATATATGGTTTTCGGTGGCGGCCCGCCGGTTCAGCCGTGCCGGGCGCGTTGCCGCCGCTTCAGAACGAAGAACAGGGCCAGCAGGGACACGGGCACGCCCACAGCCACCGCCGTCACCCGCCCGGCCTTGAGCATGGGCTTCGGCCGGACGTGGAACTGGATGGTCGGGCTGGTGTAGACCCGGTTGCCGCCCCGGTCGGTGACACTGACGATTACACGGTAGTCTCCGCTCTTGATCAGCCGCATGGGCCAGTCGGTACGCAGAGGCTTGCCCGGTTCCAGGGTCGCCCCGGCCACGGCCTTGTGGGCGCTCCAGTCCTCCAGGTCCATGGGCTGTTCGTTGCCCTGGTCTACCTCGACCAGACTGACCCAGGCCACCAGCCCCTGAATGGGGTCCTTTTCATTGTTGGTTATGGTGCTCCAGAACCGCAGGTGATCTCCCATGATCGGCGACGCGGGGTTAGCCGCATCGGGACTCAGGTTTAGGGTCACCGGGGGCGGTGCGGCCGCGGCGGCCGTGGCGAGCAGAAGGATCGCGGCCACGGCGGAAAGCAGGGGCTTGTGAATCTTCATGGTGCGCTCCCTTTTAGAAGTTGGCCCTGGCGGTATTGCGGCGGGCCAGGAGCAGACAGAGGACCAACCAGGCCGCGACCAGGAACAGACGGAAGACCTGGGCCGAAAATGGGTCGCCGTCGATGATCACACTGTCTAGGGTGTTCAGGGCCCCGGCAAAGGGATTCACGGCGTCCAGAATTCGTCCGACGGCCGAGCTGCGGAGGCTCGGCCCCACCACCAGCGGGCTGGCGGCCAACATAAGCAGTGTGACCGTGCCGAGCAGCGAGGTCATGACGCTGCCTGTGCGGGCGGACAGGGCTAGGGCCAGGTACCCGAAACCGAGGACCACCGGCGTGCCGAACAGGGCCAGGTAAAGCAGGGCGGCCCCGAGGTTCTGGCCGTTCGCCCCCACGGCCCAGAGATAGGGCACACTCATGGCGTACATGACGCCCCAGGCCGCAAGCATGCCCGCCGCCTTGCCTTCGAGCAGGCCGCCGGGCCGCACCGGGGCGCAGAGCAGCGGCACCAGCGTGCCCCGCTCCCTTTCCCCGGCGTACCCGTCGCTGCCCTGGATGGCGGCCAGCAGAGACCCGGCAGCCAGGACCGTTCCAGCCATCATGTAGACCACCTGGGCGTTGTCGAGCAGGCTCAGTTCGGTGTTGCTGACTAGAAGCAGGCTGAAAACAGAGAGTACCGCGCTGAATGTCGTCAGCCAGAGGATGCCCCGGCGGCTGAGCAGCATCTGCGCGCTTTCCTTTCTTGCTATGGTTATGGCCGTGTTCATTGCCTCACCTCCTGCGCCGACGGCCCGTTTTGGCCGGTATGGCGCATGTACAGCGCTTCGAGGTTGGAAGCCTCGGAGCGGATTTCCTGAATTTTCCATCCCCGCCGCCACAGTTCGCCCCAGAGGTCGGAAACGTTTTCCGACCGGGTACCCACGCGCCACCAGCCGTTTTCGTGGCCCAGGACCGTGACCCCGTCCGGCAGGTTAGAGAGGTTTGGTTCGGCCTCCAGGCGCAGGCGGTGGCTCAATCCCCGGACCGTTTGCGACAGCAGTTCGCCTATGGCCCCCTCCACGCGGGTCCGGCCGCCCTCGATGATGCCGATGCGGTTGCACAACCGGTCCACGTCGTCCAGAAGATGGGTGCACAGGAGCACCCCGGCCGCGTTGGTCCGGGCATACTCCACAAGCAGGTCGTGGACCTCGCGCCGCCCCTTGGGGTCGAGCCCGTTGGTCGGTTCGTCCAGGATGAGCAGCCGGGGGTGCGGCAACAGGGCCCTGGCCACGGCCAGGCGCTGTCGCATACCACGGGAATAGGAGGCGATGGGTTGCCCCTTTTTCGCGGGCAGACCGACCCTTTCAAGGAGCGTGTTCAGCTCCCCGCCCGTCGGAACGATGTCGTAAAGGAGTGCGTACCAGCCGAGATAGTCGGGCGCGGTCATCCATTCGTAGAATCCGGCCTTTTCGGGCATGACGCCCACCTGCCGCCGGATGGGGATGGGGTTCTCCGCCGGGTCGCCGCCCAGAATCCTGACGTGGCCGCCGGAATAGGGGCGCAGCCCCAGCAGGGCGTATATGGTGGTGGACTTCCCGGCGCCGTTGGGCCCGAGCAGGCCGTAGATGTCGCCGGATTCCAGATGCAGGTCGATGCCGTTGAGCACTTCCTTTCCGTCGATGCCCAACCGGGTGTTTTCCATTGTGATCATAGTAATTACCTCGCTGGACGACCGTGGATGCGTCCCGGCTCGCTCTGTAAGGAATATGGGCCGGGACGCGGGGGCGGGAGATTATTCTTCGCTTTCGTGGCCTTCCCGTTCGTCATGTTCGCGGTCTTCGTCTTCATGGTCGTGCCGGTCGGCCTTGTCCTTGTGCAGGGCCAGC
This sequence comes from Desulfovibrio sp. 7SRBS1, assembly GCF_049723905.1. Lineage (NCBI taxonomy): Bacteria > Pseudomonadati > Thermodesulfobacteriota > Desulfovibrionia > Desulfovibrionales > Desulfovibrionaceae > Desulfovibrio > Desulfovibrio sp. 7SRBS1. The sequence goes on from NZ_JBJKFD010000001.1 coordinate 3,687,996, forward strand.
ACCTTGCCCGACCCGGCGTCGATCTTCATGTCTGTGACGGTCTGGTCCTGGCCGACGACCTCGACGCTGTAGACCAGGAAGCCGTCCTCTTCGTCGAGTCCGGCCTTGAGGACCCGCCCCGGTACGGCGTTCACGGCGTCCTGCATGGCCTGGTTCAGGGAAATTTTGGCCATGTCCGGATACGCGGCCTCGGTTTGTTCGGGGACCGGGATGGTCCCCCTGATGCGCTGTTCGTGTTCGGACTTGGCGAAACCCACGCCTACCGTGACCAGACCGATGATCATGGCTCCGCTTCCGATGATGGCTATCAATTGCTTTTTCATATTGCCTCCTGTTGTCGATACGTTGTGGCAGTGGCGCCACCATGGCGGTGGCAAACCGTTCCTGCCGTTCGAGGTCAGAATACGGAGGGAATCATGAAGGGAAGATGAAGGAAGATATGGGCCGATGTGGAAAAATAAATATCTGCATGGCATCGTGTTACGTTTGATCCCTTTCATTAAATGAAATGAATCTTGTCGATGGCGTGTGTGAAAAAATGTGTAAAACCATTTTGGAAATAACCGAAAGTCATTTTGAATCACCAGAAATCGACAAAAAGTAAGCCCCTGCCATATATGAAAAATACGGCAGGGGCTTACTTTTTAAGAAACGTGGCGGGCACTTTTGTTCTTCCCGTAGTCCCTGCGTTTTGGGGCTTTCCGGGCCGGGAGTTCGCTGGCCTGTTGCCGGGCTATGGTCTATCTGGTAAGCAGGTTAACCCGATAACATTCTCGTGAGGTATTCCATGGCCAAACGTCCGGCACCCAACCCAGAAGACATGCGCCGCGAGGCGCTTTCCACCGCCCTGACCACCATTGAACGCAAATGGGGGCTGGGATCGGTAATGAAACTTGATGATTCCGCCCATGTGGCCATTCCCGTCATTCCCAGCGGTTCCATTGCCTTGGATCTTGCATTGGGAGTCGGCGGCGTGCCGCGTGGTAGAGTCATCGAAATTTACGGTCCGGAGTCCAGCGGCAAGACCACTCTGGCTTTGCACATTGTTGCCGAAGCCCAGAAAACAGGCGGAGCCGCCGCCTTCATCGACGCCGAGCATGCGCTGGATATCAAGTATGCCAGACGCCTGGGCGTACAGACCAACGATCTGCTCATTTCCCAGCCCGACTACGGCGAACAGGCCCTGGATATCGCCGATATGCTGGTGCGCTCGGGTGCCCTGGACGTCATCGTCATCGACTCGGTCGCCGCGCTCATTCCCCAGGCGGAACTGGAAGGCAACATGGGCGACATGCAGGTGGGCGGACAGGCGCGGCTTATGTCCCACGCCCTGCGTAAACTCACCGGCTCCATCCATAAGTCCAACACCTCGGTCATCTTCATCAACCAGATCCGTATGAAGATCGGCACCATGGGCTACGGCAACCCGGAAACCACCTCCGGCGGCAATGCCCTCAAATTCTACGCCTCGGTGCGTATGGACATCCGCAAGATCCAGACCCTGAAAAATCAGGACGAGGTCTACGGCGGCAGAACCCGCGTGAAGGTGGTCAAGAACAAGGTTGCCCCGCCGTTCCGCGAGGCCCAGTTCGATATCCTCTACGGTGTGGGCATCTCCCGTCCCAGCGAATTGCTGGACATGGGTGTTGAGGCCAACATCGTGGACAAGTCCGGCGCGTGGTATTCCTATGGTTCGGAACGCCTGGGCCAGGGCAAGGAAAACGTGCGCAGCTTCCTGCTGGAAAATCCGGATATCATGGAGCAGATCGAGCACGACTTGATGGTCCACCTCGGCGTAATCGAACCTCCCGCCGAGGAGAGCGTTGAAAACGCGGCCAAAGAAACTACCGACGTTGAAAAAGACGAGAAAGAATAGCCAGTACCAGTGGAACCGGGCCGAGTATGCCGCTACCCTGCCAAGTGTGGAGCGGGCGGTGGCCAACGCTCGCCTTTTCTGATTCGCAAAGGAGTCGTTTGATGATTACCGCCAATGAGATTCGTAACAGATTTCTCGAGTTCTTCCAAAAGCAAGGTCACGAAATCGTCCGCAGTTCGCCGCTGGTTCCCAAGGATGACCCCAGCCTGTTCTTTACCAATGCGGGCATGGTCCAGTTTAAAAAGACCTTTCTTGGGCAGGAAAAACGGCCCTACAAACGGGCGACCACATCCCAGAAGTGTTTGCGCATCAGCGGCAAGCACAACGACCTGGAAAACGTGGGACGCACAGCGCGGCACCATACTTTTTTCGAAATGCTCGGCAACTTCAGCTTTGGCGATTACTTCAAGGCCGAAGCCATCCGCTTTGCCTGGACGTTCATTACCGAGGAACTCAAGCTGCCCAAGGACAAGCTCTACGTCACCATCTTCACGGATGATGACGAGGCCGAGCAACTTTGGCTGAGCGAAACCGACGTGGCGCCCGAACGCATCTACCGCCTGGGCGAGAAGGAAAACTTCTGGTCCATGGGCGACACAGGCCCCTGCGGCCCCTGCTCGGAAATCCACATCGACCAGGGCGAACACATGAGCTGCGGCCCCGGCTGCGGCCTGGGCAAGTGCGATTGCGATCGCTTTCTGGAAATCTGGAACCTCGTGTTCATGCAGTTCGACCAGATCGAACCCGGCAACCGCGTTCCCCTGCCGCGTCCCAGCATTGATACGGGCATGGGGCTGGAACGCATAGCCGCTGTCTGCCAGGGCGTGTTTTCCAACTACGATACCGACCTGTTCCAGGAAATCATCCAGTTCACCGCCAAGATGGCCGGGGTGAAGTACAAGGAAGAGAACGACGACGTGGACACCGCCCTGCGGGTCATTGCCGACCACTCCCGGGCCGCGACCTTCCTGCTGGCCGACGGCGTGATGCCCTCCAACGAAGGCCGGGGCTACGAACTGCGCCGCCTCATCCGCCGCGCTCTGCGTTTCGGCAACCTCATCGGCCAGAAGGACGCCTTCCTGTACCGCGTGTGCGATACCGTCATCGGCGCCATGGGTGATGCCTACCCGGAAATCGTGGACAAAAAGGAATTCATCCTGAGCAACGTCCGCGAAGAAGAGGAACGCTTCGGACGCACTCTGGTAAAGGGCTTGGAAAAGCTGACCGAAGAGCTGGACCGCATGGTCGAGGCCAAGGAAAAGGTTGTTTCCGGCGAGTTTACTTTCAAATTGTACGACACTTTTGGTTTTCCTCTGGATATCGTCCGCGACGTGGCCGAGAAAAAAGGTTTTCCCGTGGACGAGCCCGGTTTCAATACCTGCATGGAAGAACAGCGTCAGCGCGCCAAGGCCAACTGGAAAGGCAGCGGCGAAATCGATCTGGGCGCCCAGTTCAAGGCCCTGCTGGAAGCCGGTGTGACCAGCACCTTTGTGGGCTACGACAGCCTGAAAGCGGAAAGCAAAATCCTTTCCCTCATCGATGAGGAAGGAAATTCCGTGGACAAACTGGCTCAGGGCCAGGGCGGTTTTGCCGTGTGCGCTGTTACTCCGTTTTACGGGGAATCCGGCGGACAGGCAGGCGACAAGGGGCAGATTTTCAGCATGACCGGCAGCGCCGATGTGCTGGATGCGCTCAAGCCCGCGTCCACCCTGACCATGCACAAGATATTCGTGAACGAAGGCGATCTGGCCAAGGGCCAGGACGCCACCCTGGAAGTGGATGAGGAATTGCGCACGGCCTCGGCCCGCAACCACACCACCACCCACCTGCTGCACGCCGCATTGCGCCAGGTTTTGGGCGCGCACGTCAACCAGGCCGGTTCCCTGGTGGGCCCGGACAGGCTGCGTTTCGACTTCTCCAACAATTCGCCCATGACCGACGAGCAGATTCTGGCTGTCGAGGAACTGGTCAACAAGTCCATCATGGCCGACGCGCCCGTGGACTGCCAGATCATGAGCCACGACGCGGCCATGGAAAAAGGCGCAACCGCGCTGTTCGGCGAAAAGTACGGCGACGAGGTTCGTGTGGTGGAAGTTCCCGGATTTTCCATGGAACTCTGCGGCGGTACGCATCTGGCCCGCACCGGGCAGGCCGGTTCCTTCACCATCTTTTCGGAAACCGGCGTTGCTGCCGGTGTGCGCCGCATCGAGGCTGCCACGGGTGCAAACGCCATGGCCGCTTTCCAGGCACAGCGCGCCGAGCTGGACTCCACAGCCAAGCTGCTCAAGTCCAAGCCGTCCGAAGTGAGCGACAAGGTCAAGGCCCTGCAGAAAGAGGTCAAGGCCCAGCTCAAGGAAATCGAAAAGCTGCAGGCCCGGCTCCTTTCCGGCGAAAGCCGCAGCCTGATGGACGAGGTGGAGGAGATCGGCGGTATCAAGGTGTTGGCCGTCAAGGTGGACGTGCCCAGCGTGAAGGTGCTGCGCGAACAGATGGATGACATCCGCTCCAAGATGTCCTCCGGCGTCGCACTGCTGGCCGCACCCCAGGACGGCGGCAAGGTCATGCTCATCATGGCCGTGTCCAAGGACCTGCACGACCGCTTCACCGCGCCCGGCCTGATCCGCGAAATCGTCACCGAAGTGGGCGGCACGGGCGGCGGCGGTCGTCCCGACCTGGCACAGACCGGTGGCTCGGACAGCAACGGCATTCCCAAGGCCATTGCCAAGCTCAAGGCCATCATCAAGGGCTAACCCGTAAGGGCTGGTCACTGGAAGAAATCACCCGGGGGAAGGATTCGTACCTTCCCCCTTTTTTTTACCGCGAAGGACGGTGCAGCCATGGCTGGGCCTCCAGCGGCCAGAGGCGCTGCCTCTGAACTCCGCCGGGGGAGCAGTGCTCCCCCGGACCCCCTATTCTCCATTGCGCATTTTCCACGCAGCAGGGGAGCAAAGCTCCCCTGCTGCGTGGAAAATGCGCAATGGAAACGGCCCAGGCTGCCGAGAAAAGTCCTAGAGCTGTGTTGTTGCGAAAACGCCTTGCTCTAGGACTTTTCTCGGCAGCCTGTTTTTTTTGAGCCGTTACGCAATTGATAGAATCCTCCCTTTCCCCCAATAATAAAAGTTTTAGGAAAAGGAGGGGGTGTGGGGGAGGAAATAACCCTTTTTCAAAAGGGTTTTTCCTCCCCCGCGCTTCTCTTAATTCACTTCTTTCTTTTCTTCCTCAGCAGCCAGCAATCCCTGGATATCTTTATCCATTTTGTTGCGGTAGTTGGCAACGGATGTGCTGTCTTTCATAATCATATCGAGTTGGCGGGTATGGGTGATGAGATAGCCGAGGACTTTGAGGCGCTGCAGCATGTAGGCTTGTTCAAAGCCTTCCAGCCGGGCGAGTGCGTTGTCTTCGCGCAGTATGGTGGCGAAGCCGAGGTCTTCGAGTATGGAGGCGACAAACTCCACGCGGCGTCTGCGGCGGTCGAAGTCTGCCGCTCCGCCCTGAAAGCGGAAGGTGGCGTAGTTTTCCGTGGGGCGCTCGCCTATGAGGCTTTCCACGGAGCAGAAATGGTAGCCGAAGCGCGACTGCAGGCTGCAGAAGTTGCGTGAGATCATAAAGTAGTTGCGCGAGGTAAAGGACGAGCCTGCCGCGGGTTCCAGATGAGGGTTGATGGTGGATTCGAGCAGCACGGACATGAAGCCGCGCGCGTTGATGGCTGGGGGCCCGTCCCAGGGGATGGCGACCATGCCGTCCCAGAGCGAGAGCATGGGCAGGGAAGTGATGTTGAAGAGGCGGACAAGTCCGTCTTTTTTTTCGTCCTCTTCCGGGGTGAATCCGTCGTCCAGATTGATAATCCAGAACTGCATGGGGTTTTCCACAAAAAGCTGCCGTGCCGAGTGCTTGGGAAAGCGGCAGTTGCGGCCCACGCTAAACATCTCCAGCACGGATTTTTCGTGGCAGAAGCGTGTGATGTCGTGCAGGGTCTGGCAGTGCATGGGCCGAAAATCAGCGGATTCCGGGTTCAGCAGGTTGAGCGGCGTGATGTGCTCCATGGCGCCTTCCAGGGCCGTGTGCACCGGGCTGCCCTGCATGAGATGCGGCTTGGGTCGTGACGCCGCGGCAATGATGTTTTCATCACAGCCGTCCAGCACGCGTGCGGCGTCGGCATCCACGGTCACTTCCTGATCCAGCCGCAGAGTGGAGAGGGCGTCGCCCAGACCGAATACGGCGGGCACGCCGAATTCCCGGGCCACACTGGCAAGATGGCCGGTGATGCAGCCGCGTTCGCAGAGCAGGGCGGCGGCCCGGTCCAGAAGCGAGGCCAGCTTGGGTGTGGCCTGGTCGGTCACCAGGACCGCGCCTTTGGGAAAGGTAAGCTGGTCCATGCTCTTGCGTACCATGCGCACAGGTCCGCAGGCGGCTCCGGGGCTTGCCGTAATGCCTTTTTCCAGCAAGATGGGGCGGGAGGGTGCGACTTCCTCGAAAGAACGCGAGCGGCGCAGCAGCGGGCGGCATTGCAGCAGGTAGAGGTTGCCGCTGGGGCCGAAGGCCCATTCAATATCCTGGGCCGACTTGAAATGGTGTTCCAGAGTCAGGGCCAGACGGGCCACCTGGCGTATCTGGTCGTCGTCCAGGGAGGGCTGGTTCACCTTGTCCTCGGTCACGACTTCGCGGCACAGTCCTTCTTCGGGAAAGCAGCAGAACTGCTTGTCCTTGCGCACCACCCGGCGGTCCAGAATATAGAGTTCGCCCGAGGCCGAAGCCTGCCGGTCCACCACGAACTGGTCCGTGTCCACGCTGCCGTCCACCACGGCCTTGGGCAGGCCCCATACCGAATTGACCAGCACGGCGTTGTCCACCGCATCCACGGGGCTTGCAGAGTAGGCCACTCCGCCGCTGACCGCCTGGATCATGTGCATGCAGCCCACGCACATGGCCACGTCGCGGTCCAGGATGCCGCGGTTCATGCGGTAGGTCATGCCCGGCACGCCGTACTTGCTGGCGACAACTTCCTTGTAGGCATCCAGAAGACTGTCCGGCCCCACGTTGAGAATGGACTGGTATTGTCCGGCAAAGGAGGCGTCTGCGCTGTCCTCGCCCAGGGCGCTGGAGCGCATGGCGACGTGATGGTGGCTGCTTTGGCTGACTAGGGCGTGGTAGCGCTGCATCATCTCCTCGGCCAGGTCGGGCGGAACTTCGGTGCTCATTATGAGCTGGCGCAGCTGGGTGCTGAGCCGGACCATGGAGTCTGCAGAGTCTTTTTCGCAGGTCTGGATACAGCGTTGGATTTCCGGTTCCAGCTCGTTGTGTTCGATGAAACGGTAGTAGGCCGCAGCCGTGATGACGAAGCCGTGCGGGGTGCGCAGTCCCAGCGCGGTTCTGGCCTCGCCCAGGGTGGCCATTTTACTGCCCGTAAGCGGCGCGTGCGAGGCGTTCATCTCGCGGAAAGGTATGGTGAGGGGCCCTTCGGCGTGGATTGCCTCCGGGCTGGTGTACGGGGTTATCTGGGCCTGGATTTCCTTGAACCGCGCCATGAGGTTGGGATATTTGTCCGGCGCGAGTTCGTTGAGCTGGCGGATGATCTGGAACACCTGGGCGGCCACGCCCGTTACCTGGTTGCGGACAAAGGACATGCCGAAAGGAGCCAGCCCCTTGCGTGCCTCTTCCATGGCGGCCATGTATTCCAGAGCCTTGTTGTTGGCGGCCAGCAGCAGGCGGAAGTGGTGGTAGCGGGCTTTGAACGCCGCCCGGAGCGACTCTGCGGATTCCGTTGGTTCGTCGTTGTTATCCGCATCGCTCGGGCTAAAGAGCCATTTTATCCATTCCAGCAGTTTCAGGCCCATGAGGTCTCCAGATATCGGTTGCAGTCCGCATGCGCGCATTGGGTGTTTGCCGGAAGATGCGCGGACAGGGAGTGGAACCGGAGCAACTGCAAGGTCCAACAGGACAGCCTGCCTGCAACTGCGCGGTCCGGACGCTCCGGACCACGCAGTGCGTTTGTCAGTCGCCTAGGATGGTTACATTTCCTTCTTTTTGCCCTTGGTCATCTTAAGGCCGATGCCCTCGAACAGGAAGAAAATGGCAAACCCCCACCACATTGTATAAACGACATAGAAGATCAGTGCGAACGCCAGTATTCCTGCACGGTCACCCGCGTGCTGCGGCGAGACGCCATAATAGTTATACGACAGCTCAACTCCGCGTTTGACCACTTCGGAAACCAAGGCTGCTTCCTTGAACTTCTTTTGTCCCTTCAGTCCGTTTTCAAGGCCCTTGTAGAACTGGGACCAGACGTACATGACCATTTTCGGGTCCATGCCGTACCTGGACTGCAATTCTTCGCCCTTGTTGTAGAACATGTCCAGGGAGTCCTGCAGGGTTGCGGCAAGCAGGCTGCCCAGGTCGGCCTTCACGTTGACTCGTTCTCCTGCTTCGCTGGCGCCTGCTCCTGCAACGTCCAGGACATGTTTGACCTTATCTGCATAGTCCGGATTCTTGAGCTTTACGTTAACGTCGATGCTGTTGCCGTTCCAGGCCGTAACCTGTTTTTGCAGCCCGGGGATGTACTCGGAGAGCGACCCCTTGGATATGGAGTTGAACAGCGCGTCCGAGGCATGGAACGCGTTCTGGCCTCCGAACGAGGGGGTGAACATGTACGCGAGCGCTATGAAGAACGTCACGGTGAGCAATGAGCCCCAGGTAAAATGTTTCTTGTCTTGTATAATCATGGCTCAGCCCTCCTTGAGTCCACTGAGATTCTTGATAAACGCGCCTATGACCCAGAAGCCGAAAAAGCCCACGGCAATGAAGAAGCCGAAGTTGCCTATCTGGGTGAGGAAGTTGCACACGCCGGGGCTGAGGCTGAGAATTTCCATCTCGGTGAGCTTGCCAGGCAGTGCGAACAGGCGGTTTACGAAACCGGCAAGGATGGCCGTGGCGTAGAAGCCGCGGATGTAGATGCCGGGAACGACCTTGGTGGTCAGCGCGCCAACCTGGATGCCCACGAGCGAACCGAGCAGCATACCCATGGCCAGGGTGTAGAAGATGAAACCGTAGATGGCGTACTGGGTGATGGAAGCGTACCCAGCCGTGAAGATGATCTGGAGGATGTCCGTACCAACGGTGGTGAAGGACGAAACGCCCAGGATGTAAACGAACATGGGGAAGGTGAGGAAGCCGCCGCCCACGCCCATGATGGCTGCCATGAAACCGACCACCGCGCCGCACAGGGCCACGAACAGGCCGGATATCTTCTTGCCGCCGGGCACCAGATCCTGGTCAAAGGGGATCATGGGCGGAATCTTCATGCCCTGCAGCTTGGCGGGCAGTCCTTCGCCGCTGCTTGCCGGGCCGCCGTGGGCGTCGCCGCCGCCACCGGCCTTGCGCTGCTTCATAAAGTCGGACATGGCATAGATGCCCAAAAAGCCCAGCAGCACCACGTAGATGACGCTGATGAAGGTATCGGACAGCACGGGGTTGGCTTCGTACAGGGCGCGGTTTATGACGCCGCCGCCCGTAACCCCTATGCCCGAACCAACCAGAAAGGCCACGGCCAGCCCCACGGAGACGTTGCCCAGCTTTTTGTGCACCGTGGTGCCCATGATGGCCTTGGCAAAGATGTGGAAGAGGTCGGTGCCGACCGCCAGAATACCCTTGATGCCTGCACTCATCAGTGCCGGGGTGATGATGAATCCGCCGCCCGCGCCGATACAGCCGGTAATGAGCCCGGCGCACAGGCCGATGAGAATGGAGACCAGAAAGATGCCCGGAGTGTAGAATGCCGGGCTGTAGGCTTTTTTACCGCCCAGAATGTCGGGCAGTTGGTCGGCTGCCACGGCCACGGAAAAGAGAATGGCGGGCAGCGCAAGTGCAAGCAGAATCAGGAGGCGTTTCCGGCTCCTGAGAATGCTCAGGGATGTTTCCAGGTCCCACCTGGCGTATGCCTGCGCAGAGGCATACATCATCTGGTAAAATTTTCGTCCTGCGTTCATGGTATTCTCCCCTGTTGATCCTGCCGCGGAGGCGGCTTAACGGAGAGACCGCAGGAACGGTCGGAATCAGGAAGGCACTTCGCGCTTTCGCTGCTCTATACGCTCTTCCTGCAAACGCTTCTTGGCGTGCGCATCTTCAATCTTGTAGACCATCTCTTCGATGTCCGTCGGCTTGAGAAGATAATCGAACGCTCCCATTTCCATGCCCTGTACCGCGGTTTGCGCGTCGGCATGGCCGCTGAGCATGATGACCTCGACCAAGGGGTATCGCCTCTTGATCTCGCGCAATACGCTCAGTCCGTCCATTCCGGGCATGCGGACGTCGAGTACCACCACGTCCACTTCGTGCTTGTCCAGAAAGGCGAGTCCCTCTTCGCCCGAGGTCACGGCCTCCGCCCCTACCTGACGGCGTCCCAAACGCTTCACAAGGGTGGCGAGGAAGTCTTTTTCATCGTCAACAAGCAATACCCTGGGGTTCATCCGATCACTCCATGACAGACAACGATTCCGATGTGGTCCGCAAGCTCCTGCTGAAAAGCGGCTTGCGGTCCGGGCCGCAACCACGGAACTGCCGAAAACCCGATTCGACAGTCTTCTTGCGACCGATACTACATTGCAAAACACGGTTTCGTCCATGATTCTGAAGAGCTCAACGCTTTCAGTCAATCCGGTCCTTGTCCGTGTTTTGTGCGCCGTGCCGGGCATTTGCATGCTCCGTACGTTCCAAACAGTCCCACGTCTCCCAATGAGATTCCCAAAATAACTTTCCATTGCCTTGCCGGTCATGTCCCGTCTCCCCAATCAGGCACGCCGCCCATCAGTTGTTGTGCCGTACCCTTCAGCCTGTCCATGCTGCCGTTCTTGACGACCAGCACCATGGGGGCCTTGCTGTCCGACGCATCATACGATGGAGAAAACGGATGCTCGTCCGTTCGCCAGGAGTGCACCACGATCGGCAGATCGGGATGTTCCTCGCGTATACGTTCCAGTAGTCCGTCGCCATGCCTGTTGGGGATGTCCGGGTCCAGGACCAGGAGGTCCACCCGGGGTTCCTGGCGCAAAATGCGAAAGACCTCCCACCCGTCACCGGCAAGCAGCACACGGTACCCTTCCGTGGCAAACTCTCGGCCCATAAATTCGCGTATCCGCGAATTGCGGTCGCCGATCAAAACGGTGACAGAGGTGCTTTTACCCATATTTGCTCCAGATTTCCCGTAGTGGATATGGTAAAGTTTGCTAAAGCCGTGCCAGAATCGTATCGAAGAACATATTTTTTAACGTCTTGTGATTTCTATGTTTTTTCTGCGGGCAGGCTGTGCGCGGCAGCATGGAAAATAAGAATGCGTCAGTCGTCTTTACAAAGTGTAAAAAAAGCTGACACCTGCACAATATCCGGACAGGGAAAGGGGCTGCTTTCGGACCGTACCAGCCTTGACGTTGCAGGTTCGGGTTCTTATGATAATAATTCTCAAAACGGCATGGGTTTTATGCACGTATTTGGGGAATCAGCAACCGCCCGATGGCTTTTTCCGCGTTTGGCCGTATAATGGAGTTCCTACGGCTGATTCAGAAAAATATACGAGTTTGCAAGGACGGCCCTGATGAGTGTTCCTCGCATGGCGAGGGTGCTGTGCATTTTCGAATTCTGATGAACAAAAGGTCGTAACCATGAAAAAGCGTCTGGAATTGAAAATAGATGGAATGCACTGCGCGGCGTGTTCCGCGCGCATAGAGCGCGTGGTGGGCAAGCTGGACGGCGTGGATCTGGCCCGTGTGAACCTAGCCACGGAAACGGGCGCGGTAACGTTCGATTCGGATAAGCTGGATACGGAGCAGATTTTGTCGGCCATCGGCAAGCTGGGCTTTACCGGCAGCGAGGCCGAAGGCGTGACCGAACGGGCCGAGAAACGGCGTGAAGAAGCCTTGCAGCGGCTGGACAGCATGCGCAAGGCGCTTATTCCCGCGTTCGGCTTTGCAGTGCCGCTGCTTATTCTTACCATGGGCCACATGGTGGGCATGCCACTTCCGCAGTGGCTCGACCCGCACCATTCCCCTGCGGCATTTGCCCTGGCCCAGGTGGTCCTGACCCTGCCCGTGGTCTGGACTGGCAGAAATTTTTACATCTCCGGTGTTCCCGCCCTGCTGCGGCGCGGACCGAACATGGATTCGCTTATCGCCGTGGGCACGGGCGCGGCCCTCATCTACAGCCTGTGGAACACCCTGCTTATTCTGCTGGGCAGCAATCCCGTGGCCCATGCCATGGACCTGTACTTTGAATCGGCAGCCGTGCTTATCGCGCTTATTTCCTTGGGCAAATACTTTGAGGCGCGCTCCAAGCTGCGTACGTCGGACGCCATTACCAAGCTCATGGAGCTGGCCCCGGATACCGCCACCCTGGTTACGGAAGACGGGGTAAAGAAGGTTCCGGCCGCAGAGCTGCAGCCCGGGGACAAGGTCCTTGTGCGGCCCGGAGAGCGGATTCCCATTGACGGCGAGGTTGTGGACGGACGTTCCAGCGTGGACGAGTCCATGCTGACGGGCGAGAGCATGCCGGTTTCCAAGGACGTGGGCGACCGGGTGACGGGCGGCACGCTGAACAACACGGGCGCTTTGACCGTTGTCGCCCAAAGCGTGGGCCAGGACACGGTTCTGGCTGGCATTGTCCGGCTGGTGGAGCAGGCGCAGGGCGGCAAGGCTCCCATTGCCAATCTGGCCGACCGCATCAGCTATTACTTTGTGCCCACGGTCATGGCGCTGGCCCTGATTTCCGGGCTGGCCTGGTATTTTATCGGCAGCGCGGATCTTTCGTTTGCTTTGCGCATTTTCATCTCCGTCATGGTCATCGCCTGCCCCTGCGCCATGGGGCTGGCAACGCCCACTTCCATCATGGTGGGCACGGGCCGCGGCGCCCAGCTGGGCGTCCTGGTCAAGTCGGCCGAGGCGTTGCAGACCGCGGAAGAGGTGGACACGGTGGTCTTTGACAAGACCGGCACGCTCACCGAGGGCCGTCCCGCCCTGACCAACGTGGAAGTGGCCGAAGGCTGCGGCCTTACGGAGAACGACGTGGTGCGCTTGTGCGCTGCGGCGGAACGCTCCAGCGAACATCCCCTGGCCCAGGCCGTGGTGCGGGGGGCGGAGGACAGGGAAATATCCCTGCCTCCGGTCGAGGATTTTCAGTCCGAACCCGGAAGGGGCATTCAGGCCGTGGTCGAGGGACGCCGTATTGCCGTCGGCAACCTGGACAATGCGGACGCCCAAAAGCTGGAAGGGCTGGACAGCGGCTGGACCGAACACACGGCAACGGCCTTTGCCGAAGAGGGCAAGACCGCGCTGTACGTGGGCGTGGACGGCAAGCTGTGCGCCATTCTGGCCGTGGCCGATACGCTAAAGCCCACTGCGGCGGGAGCTGTTGCCGACCTGAAGAAGATGGGGCTGGACGTGATTATGCTGACCGGGGACAACGCGGTGACGGCTCGGGCCATTGCCCACGGCGTGGGGGTGGACGAGGTTGTGGCCGGTGTGCTGCCCGATGGAAAGTCCGACGTTATCGAGCGGCTGCAGGGCGAAGGCTGCAAGGTCGCCATGGTGGGCGACGGAGTCAACGATGCTCCGGCCCTGGCTTTGGCCGATGTGGGCATGGCCATGGGCTCGGGCGTGGACGTGGCCATGGAGTCCGGCGACATGGTGCTGATGTCTTCCAACGTGGAGCAGGTGGCTACCGGCCTGCGGCTGAGCCGGGCGGTGATGCGCAATATCCGGCAGAATCTGTTCTGGGCCTTTGCCTACAATATAATATGTATCCCCGTGGCGGCCGGTGTGCTGCACATTTTCGGCGGGCCCACGCTCAATCCCATGATTGCCGGAGCGGCCATGGCAATGAGTTCGGTTTCCGTGGTCGGCAACGCGCTGCGCCTGCGGGCATTCAAATAAAACATCAGTCTGCCCCGGCGGGGACGATGTATCCGCCGGGCGTTCGGCTTTCGCCAAAGCCTCATTAGTGAGTGCTATATTTTTATATAGACAAACCGTACTGTTGTTTTATAAAGTTTTTTTTTATTCTGTTTGTGATATGGTGTTCGTTGAAGATAACATGTGGTGTAGATATTGTAGGGATGCATCTCTTTTCTGTTTTTCTTTCCTTTGTTTACACCTCTTGGTATAGCCCGTCCCATGAAAAATAATCATCGCTATTTTTGTAATTCGGAATGCGAGTATTTCCCATGCCACAAGGGGCTGGACCCGTCCGAGTTCAACTGCCTGTTTTGTTTCTGCCCCTTGTACTTTTTCAGCGATTGCGGCGGTGATTTCTCTCGCACGAAGCAGGGAGTGAAGGATTGTACTGGGTGCACCAAGCCACATGGGCCGGGTGGATACGACCATGTAATGAGACGGTTGAAGCTATATTTTCAAAAATATAAAAATGAACAGTCATTTAAATAAGTTTTTATGAAGACACTTTTTTATGGTAAAAGTTTTAAAAAAAGCTTGGCATTTGCATTCATTAATGTATTGTATAGTCATTCAAAATAACTAACCGGGCTGGTGGAGCATGGAAAATCTGTCTGACGAGTCCCCTTCGGTTCTCGATATCGACGCGCTTATGACCAGGGTCGATTTCGACAAGGAATTCGCTGCTGATCTCATGCGTTTGTTTTTGGAGGATGGTCCCAAACGGGTCGAGGCCCTCAAGCAGGGGTTGTATGCACAGGACCCGCAGCTGGCGGCCAAGTCCGCCCATTCTCTCAAAGGCATGTCCGGAACCCTGTGTGCGCCGGAGCTGATGAATACCGCCCTTGAGATTGAAATGGCCATCAAGGAAGAACGTGAAAATGATCTTGATGCCTTGCATTTGCGCATAGAGAATCTGACCTCACGCCTGCTTCAGGAAATCAACGACTGGCTTAAGCAATAGCAGGTCCGGGGGGCCGATGAAGCCCCGGCATCGTTGTTTTACAAAGCTCTCCTCTCGTGCCACCTCTTGCGCCGCCTCTCGCTTTATAGAAAGGGGTGGTTCTGATTCTTCTCCCGCGCCTATGGTTTTGGGGGATCCCGTCTTTTTGAACAGCCCCACAGTCTCCTTGTGTTGAGGCCGTTGCATGAGGCCGCAAGCTGCTCCGACAAGCGTTTGGCAACATTGTTGCTTGGCCTATTCACGTCCTCTCGTATTTCTGATTACGCATACACCCAGGAGTTTTTTCACTTCGTTTCCGTATCTCTTGGGGCAGCCTGACAGACTGGCCTTTGGAGCGAATCCGCCACCAGGGCACAAGAACTCCTTTGTAATTTTTTTTTTGCATTGAAAAAGCTCTGAATTGCGTTAAAAGAGTAAGTAAGAAAGAGTCCGGATTCCTCGGGGGGGGCATGGACCAGGAACATCTGCAAAACATACCACCGTACGGCAAGGCGAAAGCTTTGGTTGTGGCCGACGAGGCCGTGGACCGCGGCCTCATAACGCCGGTGCTGGCCGAGTATGGATTTGTGCCCTGCGTTTTTTCCGAGGCTGCCCAGGCCCTGGCCGCACTGCGCGAGGATACCTACACGCTGGCGGTCATCGATGTCGATGCGCAGAACAGCAACGGGTTCGGGCTGGCCCGGGAAATCAAACAACGCTCGCCGCAAACAGGCATCATCTTCATCACCGGGCGGGGTGTGTTTGAGGATGCGGTGGAAGCCATCCGCATCGGGGCCTACGACTACCTGTCCCGTCCCTTCTCGCGGCATGAAATGGCCATGGCCGTTCGCCGCTACCGCGAGCGGTTGCGGCTGGAGGACTTGGCCTTTCAGGCCCAGCTCCAATACGACCATCTGGTGCAGAACATTCCCATCATCATCTTTTCGCTGAACACCGTCAGCTTTCGCCTGGAGTTCATCAACCGGGCAAGCTACGCCGTGCTGGGCTACCGGCCGGACGAGGCCATTGACGAACCGGGCTGGCTGCTGCGTGTGGTCCACCCCGAAGACAGGGACATGGTAACCTGCGCGCTTCGGGAAAGCCCGGTCTGCGATGAAGGGTTTTCGTTCCAATGCCGTATGCGGCACAAAAAAGGCCATACCGTGTACGCCATTATCCGCAGCATGCCGTGCACTCCCGGCCTTGCCTCCCGAGAAGGGGAGCTGGTGGACGGGGTTATTCTGGACGTCACCGAACGGGTGATGCTGGAGCAGACCCTGGTGCAGGACGAAAAGCTCAAGACGCTGGGGGCTATTTCCGCGGAAATGGCCCACGAAATCCGCAACCCACTCATGTCCATAGGCGGGTTCGCCCGCAGGCTGCGCGATCAATCGCACGAATCCATGGAAGCCGACATCATTCTGCGCGAGACGCGGCGGCTGGAGGCGCTGCTCGACCGCATCAACGAATACATGCGGCCATTGCGGGTCTTCCGGCAGGCCTGCTTATGCCAGCGGGTGCTGGCGGAATGCGCCAACCTTCTGTACCCGGAAATGCAGGCCGCGCAGGTAAGGGTGGAGCTGGCCCTGGACGGCGATTTGCCGACCATTTTTGCGGACCCGGACATTTTGGGGCAGGTCTTCCTTCATATTATGACCTATGGTGTGGGCGTCATGCCACCGGACACGACAATGGAGATTACTGCCTCGGGCATGCTGGACATGGTCGAGGTCGGCTTCCGCTATCCGCTCAAGGAAGCGGTGCAGCTGGACCCGGACCGCATCTTTCTGCCGTTTGAAGAAGGGGGATACGCCGGACTGCCGCTCAGCCACCGTCTGGTCAAAAGCATGGGCGGCACCCTCACCTGCACACAGGGAAGGCGAAACGCGAATTTCGTCCTGACATTGCCGCGCGAAACCGGGCCTGCGGAAAATGTGATGCGCGAATTGGACGGCATGACCCCGGACCTTGTTCCCGGCTCCGGAGCGAGAGGCGACTACAGCTTTGAAGGACGGCTGGAACGGGAATGGCACAGGGCGGTGCGCGACGGTCGGCTGATGGCGGCGCTTATTATTGATGTGGACCGTTTCGAGGCGTATCTGGGCAAGTACGGGCGGCGGCAGGCCCACGACATGCTGGAATCCGTAACCGGTGCGCTCGGCTCCATCCTCACGCGGCCCGGCGATTTTTTCGCCAGTTTCGGGAGCCAGCAATATACGGTTATTCTGCCCGATACGGACGAAGCCGGGGCCGTGTACATGGCCGAGGACATCCGAAAAGGCATTGCCGAGCTGGATATTCCTCATGCCCGCTCCGATGTGGCTCCACACGTTACGGTCAGCGTGGGTGCTGCCTTTATGGCGCCCTGCAACGGGGAAAATGCCGTGGAGTTGCTTTCGGAAGCAAGCAAGGCGCTTTTTATTGCCAAGCAGCTGGGGCGGGACCGGGTTTATGCAGCCGGGCCGTCATAATCGGGAAATCTGAGCGCCTTGGTTGAAAATTCTTTTGCAAGGTCAAAAAGCGCGGTATGGAAAACTCTTTCTAAAAAAGAGGTTGACGGGATTCGGAAGATGGCTTAGGAATCTCCTTCCCATTTTGTGGAGGAAAAATATGTTTGCTATTGTCGAGACCGGTGGAAAACAGATTAGAGTAGAAGAAGGCCTGCGCTTTGACGTGGAGCGTCTTGATGGCGAAGTTGGCAGCGAGCTGACTTTGGACAAGGTGCTTCTCGTGAACGCCGAAGGCGACGTCAAAATCGGCCAGCCTTATGTAGATACGGCAAAGGTCACCTGCGAAGTGCTTGATCAGAAGCGCGGTCCCAAGGTGGTGGTGTTCAAGAAACGCCGTCGTCAGGATTCCCGTGTGAAGACCGGCCATCGTCAGGAACTTACCACGTTGAAGGTCAAAACCATCAGCGTGTAGCTCAAGGGGGCATCAGTATGGCTCATAAAAAAGCAGGCGGCAGTTCCAGAAACGGCCGCGACAGCCAAGGACAACGACGCGGTGTAAAACGCTTCGGCGGTCAGAGCGTACTGGCCGGAAATATCCTGGTGCGCCAATTGGGCACCAAGGTTCACCCCGGTTCCAATGTGGGCCTGGGCAGGGATTTCACTTTGTTCGCTCTGGTTGACGGGGTTGTTCGCTTTGAAAAATACAAGCGCAACAATCGCATCAAGACCAGGGTACATGTGGATCCTGCTGAAGCGTAGATATTTCGCTATTCCGACGATTCAGGGGTAGAGAGCGTTGCTCTTTACCCCTTTTCGTGTTTCCCTTCGCCTTTTGGATTCACTATAGGTAGAAAGGACGTCAGATTGGCAGTAGTGTCAAATCTGACCGGCTGCTCAAAACAGTACGAACAACGGTTTCTTGCCGGGAAAAGAGTTCGGGCTTACGCGCGTTCAGAAGACGCGCAGGACTGAGTTTCTTGAAGCGACCATGTTTCCATGCCTTTGCAAGCAGCCTGGAGAAGCGAAATGCATATTTCCATTATTCTTGCGCATCCCGACCCGAAAAGTCTCAACCATGCCGTAGCTTTTGCCGCCCGCGACACCTGCCGGGAGCTGGGGCACGACGTTGTGCTGCACGACCTGTACGCCGAGGCGTTTGATCCGCTGCTTCCGGCCGGGGAAATCCCCAGGGACGGAAACGTGGACGCCTCCGTCGCCCGTCATTGCGAGGAAGCGGCCCGTGCGGACGGCTTTATTATTGTGCATCCCAATTGGTGGGGCATGCCTCCGGCTGTACTCGTAGGCTGGGTGGACAGGGTGATTCGACCGGACGTGGCCTACCGTTTTGAGGAAAGCGACGGGGGCGAGGGCGTTCCTGTGGGGCTGCTCAAGGCGCGTACCGCCCTGGTTCTCAACACCTCGAATACGGCCGAAGAGCGGGAAAACAAAATTTTTGGCGATCCTCTGGAACGAATCTGGAAGGATTGCATCTTCGACCTGTGCGGTGTGCGGGATTTTCACCGCAGGATGTTCCGTATAGTGTGCACTTCCACGGCAGCAGAGCGTGCTGTCTGGCTGGAAGAGACCCGGCAGGCGGTGGCCGCCTGTTTTCAGGCTGCTGGCTGAGGCGCGGGGCTCCCGTGGCTTTGGTCTTTTGAAGCGGCCTGCGACCTGAACTTCAATTTCGCGCGGTTGCCGCAGTCACGTTCCGTGAACGGATTGCGGCAGGCGTGTTTTACAACATGGCTGGCCTTGCCCGCCATGCAACGCCCAAATGGCGTGAGCGGCCTGAAAGAAATTTTTTCGGGCGCGCTGTTTTCGCAAAGCGTGCAGATGCGTTTTGCGGTCCCATACAGGAGTAGATCATGCGTTTTGTCGACGAGGCGAGAATCAAGGTGGCTTCCGGACACGGCGGACACGGCTGCATGTCGTTCCGGCGCGAGCGGTATGTGCCCAAGGGCGGCCCCGACGGCGGCGATGGCGGCCGTGGCGGCGATGTTATCTTCAAGGTGTCGCCCAAGCTGCTGACCCTTTACGATTTTCGTCTCAAGCGGGGCTACCGGGCCGAGAACGGACGCCCCGGAGAGGGCAGCCAGAAATACGGCAGGGCAGGCAAGGACCTGTTTTTGGAATTGCCTCTGGGCACCCTGGTCTACGAGCTGGATGAGGAAACCGGCGAAAAGACCCTTATTGCCGACCTGAACAGCTTGGACAAGGAAGTTGCCATTGTCCAGGGCGGCCGCGGCGGCAAGGGCAACCTGCACTTCAAGTCGTCCACCATGCGTGCCCCCCGTTTTTCCCAGCCCGGAGAGGACGGGGAAGAAAAGGTGCTCATGCTGGAGCTCAAGATAATGGCCGATGTGGGTCTGCTGGGCCTGCCCAATGCGGGCAAGTCCACGTTCATTTCCGCAGTCAGTGCGGCCAAGCCCAAAATTGCGGCCTATCCCTTTACCACGCTGACGCCGAACCTTGGTGTCATTCAGGACGATTTCGGGCGGCAGATAGTGATTGCCGACATCCCCGGACTGATCGAAGGCGCGCACGAAGGGCTTGGGTTGGGCCACAAATTTCTCAAGCACGTGGAACGCACCCGTTTTCTGGTGCACATTCTGTCTGCCGAGGACGTGGACCTGGATGACCCGTTTGCCGGGTTCGACATGCTTAATGAAGAGCTAGAAAAGTTCGATCCCGAACTGGGCAACAAGCAGCAGATTCAGGTGGTGAATAAGCTCGACCTGATGGATGACGCCGAGGTGGAGCGGTTGCGGGAGGTTGCAGAAAAGACCGGACGCAGCGTGCTGTTCATGTCCGCCCTGAACAATCTGGGTGTGGATGAAGTGATGGCCGAAATATGGCGCATGGTGCATGGCACGGATGAAAACGCGCCCATGCTTTCCGGCGGTGGTGCTTCCGATGTCCCGCTCTCGCCCGAAGAAGATCCTGTGAGCGCGGACATTGCGCTCGAGGACATTGCTGCTGGGGATGTCGCAGCCGAGGACATTGCAGCCGAATCAGAGGCCACTCCCGAGGACGACCGTTTGGAATAGCGTCGGTTTTCCGCCCCGTCCCCGCCGGGTTGCACGGTTAGGGATAGGTTTTTTCCCTTTTGCAGCCGCACTTTGTAGGCAGTTGCACTCCCGGCCAAGAAAATGGCTGGAAATTCACACATATTATGCTAGGTTTCGTAGGAATCTCTGATTCTTCGGGACCTGGCTTTTTTTTGGGTGGCATTTTTTTATCTGCTTTCCCGCCAGGTTCCTCCGCATTCCGCTAACAGGGGCACAACCCCAAGGGAGTGAACCATGATTGACGTTGCATCGATTTTGGGAGACGAAGGCGAATATCTTCTCGAGCATGTCTGCACGGGAATTCCCAAGCAAAATCTCCATCTTCCCGGACCGGATTATGTGGACAGAATCTACGTCCAATCCGACCGCAGCCCCAACGTGCTGCGCAACTTGCAGCATATGTTCGATCACGGACGTCTGGGCGGAAGCGGCTACCTTTCCATTCTGCCTGTGGACCAGGGCGTGGAACATACCGCTGCTTCGTCCTTTACCCCGAATCCTGATTACTTTGATCCGGAAAACATCATCCAGCTGGGGCTGGAAGGCGGCAGCAGTGCCGTGGCCTCCACCCTGGGCGTGCTTGGCGGAATGAGCCGCAAGTACGCGCACAGAATTCCCTTTGTGCTCAAGATCAACCATAACGAGCTGATGACCTATCCCAACAAGTGGGACCAGATTCTGTTCGCCAGCGTCAAGCAGGCCTTCGACATGGGCGCCGTGGCTGTTGGCGCCACGGTCTATTTCGGCGCGGCCGAGTGCTCCCGTCAGCTGCGCGAGGTGGCAACCGCTTTTCAGTATGCGCACGAGTACGGGCTGGCGACCATCCTGTGGGCCTATCTGCGCAACCCGGCCTTCAAGAAGGATGGCACCGACTACCACGCGGCCGCCGACCTTACGGGGCAGGCCAACCATCTGGCAGCAACCGTGGAAGCCGACATCGTGAAACAGAAGCTTCCCCTGAACAACGGCGGTTTTACGGCCATTGGCTTTGGCAAGACCGACCCGCGCGTATACAGCGAGCTGTGCAGCGACCACCCCATAGATCTGTGCCGCTGGCAGGTGGTGAACTGCTACATGGGCCGCGCCGGGCTGATCAACTCCGGCGGCGGATCGGGCGATAACGATCTGCGCGAGGCCGTGCGCACTGCGGTCATCAACAAGCGGGCAGGCGGCATGGGCCTCATTTTGGGGCGCAAAGCCTTTCAGCGTCCGATGGCCGAAGGCGTGGAGTTGCTGCACGCCGTGCAGGACGTCTATCTGGACGGAGGCGTGACCGTGGCGTAAGCTTGGCGCATGATGAAGTCATGTTCCCGACGCGGCAATGTGCAGCCCCCTGGACCGGGGCTTGCGGAGGTGGCGGAAATACCCTTTGAAAGTTATGGGCAAAGTGTGGCCCTGGCCATGGACGCGGCAGGCGCTGCCAACGTCCTGGCCGGGCACGGGAGTTTTCTGCTCAAGCCCAACCTGGTGAACAGCTCGCCACCTCCCGTAACAACGCCCCCGCAGCTTTGCCGGGCGGTTATCGACTATATCCACGCACGGATTCCCCATGCCCGCATCATAATAGCCGAGGGCTGCGGTGATCCGCACATGGAAACAGGCGCTGTCTTCGGCATGCTTGGCTACCGGGAACTGGCCGAACAAACCGGCGCGGAACTGCTGGACCTGAACCAGGCCCCGGTGGTGGAGCGCAAGACCCCGGACCATGAGGTCTTTCCCACCATGCACCTGCCCGAGGCGGCTTTCAGCCATTGCCTGATCTCTTTGCCCGTGCTCAAGCGCCACTCGTATGCGGGCATAACCGGGACGCTCAAGAACATGATGGGCTTTGCCCCGCCCGACCATTATTCCGGGCGCGGAGGCTATTGGAAAAAGTCCGTCTTTCATCTGCAAATGCACGAGTCCCTGCGCGACCTCAACCGGCACATCCTGCCGGATTTCACCATAATGGACGCGACCGTGGGCATGGTCGAATACCACCTGGGGGGACGGGTCGAACCGTACGGCCTGCTCCTGGCTTCGGCAGACGCCTACGCCCTGGACTGCCGCGCCGCCGAACTCTTGCACATCGCACCGGAAACCATAGGGCACCTGCACCGGACCCGCGAATATATGGGGAGCTGAAGTGGAAACGAGCGTCATACTCACGGCCTTCGGGCTGACCGTTCTGGCCGGACTTGCCACCGGCGTGGGCAGTGCCCTGGCCTTTTTCGCCAAGGAAACCAACACCAAGTTTCTGGCGTTGTCCCTGGGGTTTTCCGCCGGGGTCATGATTTACGTCTCGTTCGTGGAAATCCTGGTCAAAGCCCGGACCTATCTGGAAGCATCGCTGGGCCATGGTCCCGGTTCCTGGGCCACGGTTCTTTCGTTTTTTGGAGGCATCGGGCTCATTGCCATCATCGACAAGTTCGTGCCTTCGTTCGAGAACCCGCACGAGGTGCACCGGGTGGAGGAAATGCAATGCAAGCTGGAACCCTGCACCACGGATAGCGGCAAGCTCTACCGCATGGGCATGTTCACGGCCATTGCCATTGGCATACACAACTTTCCCGAAGGTCTGGCTACGTTTACCGCCGCCCTTACCGACCCCTCCCTTGGCATCGCCATTGCCGTAGCCATCGCCATCCATAACGTGCCCGAAGGCATCGCCGTGTCCGTTCCCATCTACTATGCAACCGGGGACCGGAAAAAAGCCTTCTACTATTCCTTTCTTTCCGGCCTTGCCGAGCCGGTGGGGGCGCTGGTTGGCTTCGGGCTGCTCATGCCTTTTCTCAACGACACTGTTTTCGGCATTCTGTTTGCCGGAGTGGCCGGCATCATGGTCTTCATTTCCTTAGACGAGCTTTTGCCTGCAGCCGAGGAGTACGGGGAGCATCATCTGTGCATCTATGGGCTTATCGGGGGAATGGGGCTCATGGCATTGAGCCTGCTTCTGTTTATTTAAGGGAGTTTGTACTTACAAATAATTCTTATTTGTGGCATGGTGACCTGACAACGGAAATTGAAACGCTGGAGGTGTACCCGTGTTTTTCAAGCAGATCATGGTTCCTGGCATGGGATGTTACTCGTACGTCATCGGCTGCCCCGCAGCCAAAATCATGGCCGTGGTGGACCCCAAACGCGACGTGCGCGATTATTTGGATATTGCCCGTGAAGAGGGCATGAAAATAACCCATATATTCAATACCCACGTCCATGCCGACCATATTTCAGGAGATCAGGAACTTCGTTCGCAAACCGGCGCACAAATCCACATCCACGAGAGTGCGCCTGTGGACTACCCGCATACGCCACTCAAGGAAGGGGACGTCTACACTTTTGGCAGTGCCCGCATGGAAGTGATCCATACGCCGGGCCACACGCCCAACTCGGTCTCGCTGCTGGTGACAGACACCATGCGCAGCCAGGACCCTTGGATGATTCTCACCGGCGACCTGCTGTTTGTGGGCGACATCGGACGGCCCGACCTGCCTGGAGCGGAAATTCTGGACGAGCAGGTGGCCAACCTTTACGACAGCCTCTACAACAAGCTGGCAAAATATCCGGACCATCTGGAAGTTTTTCCTGCGCACGGCCAGGGATCGCTGTGCGGCAAGGGCATGAGCTCCAAGGGGAGCTCGACCCTGGGCTACGAGCGGCACGCCAACCCCATGTTGCGGTTCGCGGATTTCGATTCCTTCAAGGCCTCGGTCATGGCCGAGTTTCCCGCGCGGCCCAAAAGTTTCAGCCACATCATCAACACCAACTTGAAGGGCGCGCCCCTGCTGGTCCGCTGTCCTGTGGACCAGGCCATGAACCCGGACCGGTTCGCGCAGGAGATTGAAGCGGGTGCCGTGGTCATCGATACGCGCGACGCCGCGGCCTTTGGTGGCATGCATATTCCCGGCAGCCTGTCCATCGGCTTCGAAAAGCAGATCGCCAACTGGGTGGGCATGGTGGTGGAGCCGGGCTCGCACCTCCTGCTGGTGGTCAACGGCACCGAGGACTACGAACGCATGACCACCATCCTGCACCGCATCGGCTACGACGATGTGTACGGGTATTTGCTGGGCGGCATGCAGTCGTGGGTTTTCAGCGGCAGGCCCGTGCGCAGCCTGCCCCAGGTTTCGGTGGTCGATCTGGCCGAACGGCTCAAGAGCGGCAATATCCGTCTGGTGGACGTACGCACCCCGGCAGAGTTGAAGGGCGGCATCATCAAGGGCGCCGAACACCACTCCCTGGCCGATGTGCTGGACAACGGGCTGGATATTGCGCCGCACGAAAATGTGGTGGTCTACTGCGGGTCGGGCTATCGGTCCAACATTGTGGCCAGCAGTTTACAGCAGAACCACTGCTGCAATGTCAGCTCCCTGGCGGGCGGTGTGTTTGCCTGGACCAGTGCGGGAATGGATTTAGAATAAGGTAATAAAAAAGCCGGACCGGAAGCAATGTTCCGGTCCGGCACAAGTTTTCATAATTCGTTAAACCCAATCCTGCAGCCTGCTTAATTGGGCTTTCTGCTGATTCGCTATTTTTCGAGAAAAGCATCCAAATGCGGTTTAATTTGAGCGAAAACCTCGTCGGGCGTCTGTGCGGCATCAACCACGCGGAAGCGGTCATGGTGCAATCCGGCCCAGGTAAGGTAGCCTTCGCGGATGCGCTTGTGGAAGTCCATGGCCTCGGCTTCAAAGCGGCCTTCCTCGCGTGACTTACACTCTGCTGCATTGCGCGCCAGAGCCCGGCGCAGGCCGATTTCCGGGTCCAGATCCAGCAAAATGGTCAGGTCGGGCCAGGTTCCGGCCACAGCCACTTCGTTGAGCTGGTGCAGCAGCTTGGGGTCCAGCCCGCGTCCGTAGCCTTGGTAGACCACGGTGGAGTCGGCAAAGCGGTCCGAGATGACGCATTTGCCCTTGTCCAGGGCCGGGCAAACCACGGTTGCCACATGTTGGGCGCGGTCTGCCAGGTACAGGAAAAGTTCTGTTTCGCCGGTCAGGTCGCGGCTTTCCATGTGCAGCAGGATGGAGCGCAAATGCTGGCCCAGACGGCTGCCGCCGGGTTCCAACGTAAGGACACATTCCCGGCCTTTGGAAGCCAGGTAGTCCATGGCTTTTTTTATCTGGGTGGTCTTGCCGGTGCCTTCTATCCCTTCAAAGGTAACAAACATTGGCTGGGTCCTTTGGTTTGCTTGCGTTCGGTGTCGTTGCCGGGAGTCTTCTGGGGTTTGAAGAGAAAACGCTCCATGGACCGGACATAGGGTGACCAGTCGCCCTGTTCGGCGTCGTCGGCAAAGGATTCATTGTAGGTCTTGAGCTTGGAATCGATCATATCCGCAAAGTGCAGGATGAGGGCTTCCGAGGTCTTGGGACGCTTGGGCGAACCAAAGGCCAGCTCTCCGTGGTGGGCCAGAATGCAATGCTTGAGGTGCAGGGCCAGTTCCGGACCCAGGCTTTTGGATTTGTTCAGAAACGGGGTAAGCACTTCCAGCCCTATCTGGATATGTCCCAGCAGGCGGCCCTGGTCGGTAAAGTCCTGTTCCAATCCGCCCGTGAGTTCCCAGGCCTTGCCCAGGTCGTGAAAGGCGGCGGCCGTAAGCAGCACGTCGCGGTCCAGGTCGGGGTAGAGTTTGGCCAGCTCCAGGCTTACCCGGGTAACGGCCAGGGTGTGTTCCAGCAGGCCGCCCACATAGGCGTGGTGAATGGCCTTGGCACCCGGCGCGGCCAGCAGCTTGGCGCGGATTTCCTCGTCGCCCAGAACCTTGAAGCACAACGTCTTCCACGGTTTGTGTTGGAGATGTTCGCGCAGCAGGTCTTCCAGCTGCTCCAGAAGTTCGTCCGGTGGCGGGTCGCTTATGGGCACCAGCTTGGAAAGCATTGCCGGGTCCGGGTCGCCGTCAAAGACGTCCAGGCTGTTCACCGTCAGCTGCAATTGGTCGCGGTAGGTCCCGGCCTTGGCGTTTACGCTCACGATCATGCCGCCAAGCAGGGGCGGCACGCTCAGGCTGAGCGGACTCCATATTTTTGCTCCCACGCTGCCCGTGGCGTCGCGCAGGGTAAGGTTCCAATATGGGCCGTTGCGGGATTCGGCCTGTCGGGCGTCGGCAACGGCATAAAGTCCGTCTATGGTCTGTCCGTCCTGTATATCCTGAATATTGGTCGTAGCTTGCTGCATGCGCACTCAATAGCGTTTTACGAAGGTCCCTGCAAGGCGCGGAATCCATGCGGTTATCGAATCGGAAGGGTGAATTCTATGTAGGTTCTGCCGGAAATGGCGGCCTGGCTCACATTGCCCGCAACCTTGGCCAGCAGGTACAGCCCCAGTGCCTTGGGTTCCACATTCAGCCGCGCCCTGCGTATTGCCGTGGCCAGGGTTTCGTCCATGTCCGCGGCTGTGGCCCCGCATTCCGCAATAATATCCAGCCTGCCGTTGCCGCGCCGGATGGTGATGGTGACCACGGGGGAGGAGGCGCGTTCTGCGGTTTCGATGAAGTGCATGAAGACCTCTTCGCAGGCCAGGGTGAGAAACGAGGCGGCCCGTTCGGAAAGGGCGAAGTCTTCGGCGGCTTTGTCGGTTACCGCAACCAGTCCGGGCAGCATGTCGAGTTCGGCCCTGCCCTTGAACACATGGCGGCGGCGGAAGTCCAGGCGCATCAGGGCGCTCAGGAAAAAGGCGCACATGCCGCCCACGGCCGCGCCGTTGGTGGCGAAGGGGCGCAGGTAGTCGGGAATGAGGTTGGGGAAGAACAGGCCGTATTGGGTGACGATTCCCGCGCACAGGGAAAGGCCGATCATCAGCCCCGACTTGAAATTCAGGGAATCGCCCGCCGCCATCTTCATGCCCGTGGCAAACAGATGGCACACCAGAATAACGCCCGTGGCGCCCAGCACGGGCGCGGGCATGTCCACGGTCAGGGCCGTGAACTTGGGGCTGAGCGCCAGCAGAACAATGATGGCAGCGCCGAAATAGGCCACCCGGCGCGAGGCCGAGCCGGTCATCTGCAGCATGGGGATGTTGGGCGTGTGCACCTGATTGGGGAGGGCGCCTATCAATCCGCAGGCCACCTTGCCCAATGCGTCGGCGTAGAGCCCGCCCTGCAAACAGCCGTAGTCCGTCTTTTTGATATTTGGCCGGGAAACGCGCTGCACGGCCATGGAATCGCCCGTGTATTTGATGGATTCGGCCAGGGTGGCGACCACAAAGGTGAGGTAGAGCACCAGATGGTCGCTGGACATGGAGAACTCCACTCCGGGCCAGTGGCCGGACGGCAGCCCGAAAAACGGCTCGCTGATTACATCGTTCAGCTTCAGAATGCCGAACATTCCCGAGGTGATGTAGCCCGCGATGATGCCTATGGGGATGCACCACATGCGCAGCCGCTTGCCGCCGAAGAATTCCTGCAAAAGAATGGTGGCGGCAGTGACCAGCCCCACCAGCATGTAGGCGGGCGACCCGCACAGCGGGTCGGTGCTCTGGCCCGTCCATGTGCTCATGGCGTGTTTGAGCATGCCCACCACGGCCAGCATGATGACCACGCCGCCCACCTGGGGGGTGACGATTTTGCGCAGAAAGTGGAAAAAGTAGCCGAAAAGGAATTGGAAGGGCGCGGCCAGCAGCACCATGCCCGCCATGAGGGGAAAACCGCCCATGCCCACGGCCATGGAGGCCGAGGAAAGGTACGCGCCCGAGGTACCCATGAACAGCACATGGCCGGAGCCGAACGGACCGATGCGCAGGGCCTGCAGCACAATGGAAAGGGCGCAGCACAGGGCCGTGGTAAAGGTTACAAAGGTTATTTGCGCGGCAGGCACGTTGTGCACCCGGCCTATCATCACCGGGATGAGGGCAATGCCGCCGTACACCAGAAGCACGTGCAGGAAGGCACGCACCAGGGTCTGCCTCAAAGGCGGGTGGTCTGCCGGACCGTAGACGACTTCGCCATATTGTTGTGGCATGGTGTACTCGTTTGTGCGGATGCGCGTTGCGGGCCAATGGAAAACATGCCGTAACCCTCATTTTACGCGGGCGTATACGTATTGTCCATGCATGTGTCTATGATTGCGGCTGCAAGGCGCGGCAACTTTCATTTCCGGAAAAAATGTGTACACTGCAAACTGTATTGCAACGTCCTACTCCTAAAACGGCTGCTCCATGAAAAACAGACAGCGCCCCCTCACAGATATCATCCGCTTTTTGGCCTTTTCACTGCTTCTGGTCGTGCTGGCCGTATATGCCTCGGGCCGCATCGAGTACCCGTGGCAGTGGTACCGCGTGCCGCGCTATCTTTTCACCATGGAAGACGGCCACTTCCTTGCCGGTCCTTTGCTGGACGGGCTGGCCGTCACCCTCAACGTCACCTGGATAAGCCTTATCCTGGCCTTTGTCATAGGCCTTACCACCGCGGTTTTCCGGCTCTCCCCATCCTATGTGGCCCGGCTGGTGGCCCGCGTGTACCTGGAAACCATCCGCAACACGCCGCTGCTTATCCAGATCTTTTTCATGTATTTCGTGCTCGCGCCCGTGCTGGACATCGGCCGTTTCACCTCGGCCGTGCTGGCGCTGAGCCTGTTCGAGGGCGCCTATGCCTCGGAGATATTCCGGGCCGGAATCGTTTCCGTGGACAAGGGCCAGTGGGAGGCCTGCCACAGTTTGGGGCTCACCACGTTTCAGGCCTATCGCCATATCATTCTGCCCCAGGCCATAAAGCGCATCATCCCGCCCCTGACCAGCATTGCCGTTTCCCTGGTAAAGGACTCGGCCCTGGTCTCCACCATTGCCATCTACGATCTGACCATGCAGGGGCAGGTGATTGTTTCCGAAACATTTCTCACTTTCGAGGTCTGGTTCACCGTGGCCGCAATATATCTTGTACTGACCACGGCCATGTCCCTGGCCGTCAACATGCTGGACCGCAAACTGGGCGCACCCGCCTGAAATACTATACTATGAATACCAACGATAACGCCGAAACGAACAGCCCCATCATAGTGGCTGAACATCTGCAAAAGACCTTTGAGAGCGGCGTGCTTGCGCTGGAAGATTTTTCCCTGAGCGTGGACCGCAGCGAGGTGGTCGTCATCATCGGGCCGTCCGGTTCGGGCAAGTCCACCTTTTTGCGCTGTCTTATCGGGCTGGAAGAGGTCGATTCCGGCTCCATTGTCATCGACGGCGTGCCCCTGGACGACAACAAGGCCAACCGCCTGGAAATCCGCCAGGAAGTGGGCATGGTCTTTCAGCACTTCAACCTGTTTCCGCACAAGACCGTGCGCCAGAACATCGATCTGGCCCAGATTCTGGTGCGCAAGAAGAGCAAGGAAGAGGCCTCGGCCACCACAGAGGAACTGTTGGACAAGGTCGGGCTGCTGGACAAGGCAGATACTTTTCCCAACCATCTTTCCGGCGGCCAGCAGCAGCGCGTCGCCATTGCCCGCGCCCTGGCCATGCGGCCCAAGGTGATGCTCTTTGACGAAGCCACCAGCGCGCTGGACCCGGAAACCATCGGCGAAGTGCTGGACGTGATGAAAACCCTGGCCGGAGAAGGCATGACCATGGTCGTGGT
The DNA here is from genome assembly GCF_049723905.1 of Desulfovibrio sp. 7SRBS1. Classification (NCBI taxonomy): domain Bacteria; kingdom Pseudomonadati; phylum Thermodesulfobacteriota; class Desulfovibrionia; order Desulfovibrionales; family Desulfovibrionaceae; genus Desulfovibrio; species Desulfovibrio sp. 7SRBS1. The sequence continues at coordinate 3,717,795 of NZ_JBJKFD010000001.1, forward strand.
GACCCACGAGATGGGCTTTGCCCGCGAGGCCGGAGACCGCATAGTGTTTATGGAGAACGGACGGATTGTGGAACAGGCCACGGCCGACTGTTTTTTCGACAACCCGGAACAGGACCGGACCCGGCTCTTTCTGAGCCAGATACTGTGACCCAACGGAGGTTCCCCCATGCGTCGCAACATTCTTATCTGCACCGTGGCGCTCGTCGCCCTGCTTTTTACGGTCAGTATTGCTTCCGCCAAGTCCCTGCAGCAGGAACTGGTACAAGAAAGCACCATTGAACAGATCTTTCAGCGCGGTACGCTCAAGGTCGGTTTTTCCACCTTTGTACCCTGGGCAATGAAGGACAAGAACGGCAAGTTCATCGGCTTTGAAATCGACGTCGCCACCCGTCTTGCCAAAGACATGGGCGTGAAAATCGAGTTTGTGCCTACCAAATGGTCGGGCATCATCCCCGCACTGCTCACCGGCAAGTTCGACGTCATCATCGGCGGCATGGGCATACGCCCGGACCGCAACGCCAAGGTCAACTTCACCATTCCCTACAACTGGACAGGCATGTCCATTGTGGCCAACCGCGCCAAGGCCGGAGCCAAGAACACCATCGAGGCCTTCAACAATCCCGACGTGGTTATATCGGCCCGTCTGGGTACTTCCGCTGCCAAGGCCGCCAAGAAGTACATGCCCAAGGCCACCTTGCGCCTCTTTGAAGAGGAAACCCAGGCCATTCAGGAGCTGCTGAACGGTCGGGCCGACGCCATGGTCGCTTCCGCGCCCCTGCCCGAAAAAATGGCCGTGCTCCACGCCAAAAAGCTCTATCTGCCCCTCAAAGGCACCTTTACCAAGGAGCCCAACGCCTTTGCCATCCGCAAGGGCGACGTGGACACCCTCAACTACTTCGACAACTGGATTCGCGTGGTCGATTCCGAAGGCTGGCTCCAGGAACGCTACCACTACTGGTTCGAGACCTTGGATTGGGAAGATCAGCTGAAGTAAGCTGATTTAAGAGGCGAAAAAGGGAAGAGGGGGAAGAAGCGGGGCGCTGCCCTGTACCCCGCCGGGGGCCATGATGGCCCCCGGGCCCCCGCATTACGTAATACGCGCTACGCACTACGCATAAGGCCCTTGCCGACGGACATTGTCCGTCGGCAAGGGCCTTATGCGTGGAGAAAATTTCTCTTTCTTGTGTGTGTAACATGAGTACAGCGTGATTAAATTTCCCTGATGTCTCGCTCTTAATCTTTTATCAGCATGTTTTTCGAAGAGTCGTTTCGTATATCTATGACAAGGTTTGCCATAGATGTAATGTAGTCTGACAATTCAGGATTATCAAAGTTAGTATCAGCATGTAGTTGCATTACTCTACTAACTAGACTCCCAAAACAATCAATGCTGACATTATCCCAATATTTTTCAATATCGTCTCTATCAAATATTTTGTATCTTCTCGCAATTAATTCTAAATTTTTTATCAAAAAGACATTGCACCAAAGCTCATGGATGTTCGTAGTTGAATTATCATTTAAAATTGCATTGATTTTACGTACGCGCTCTTTTGGAGTGCCTTCGTATACTGCATTTATAATATGTTCAGGTATAATAGACTGCATCTGAGTTTCAAAAAGCCTATAAAAGGCTTGAGCAAGCTTGCCTGGACTGCTTTGAGTCATCCAAAGAGGCCGATTCTTTCTTAATGATATAATTAATGCTTTCTTTCTATAACTTTCTATGTCTTTTCTTAAAATATCGATAAAATAATCATCATATGCTAATGGACTGACAAGAACATAAAGTAAATTTATAAGGTCAATAATGCTTGAAGGTTCTATTGCCGCTGTATTCGCGTGTCTTAATAGTGTATAAAGTTTTTTCAGAACAAAGTATTCTTCAGTGCTAATTTTATTTTTATCGAAAAAAGAATAGCATATATTGGTAAGTAAAAGATGTGCATGTCTAGCTTGCTCCATCCCCTTTAATTCAGGCAAATTTTGTATGTATGTACATATATTTTTATCAACAGAAGCCTTGCAATTGGTGAAATATTTTTCCAACAAAGGAAGTCGATATATTTTTGATAAAAGATATTTTTCTTCACCCGTGATGAATTCTTCAATTCTCTTTGCAATTGACTCTTTTCTTTCATCTAATAGAATATCTAGAGAAAGAAGTAAGTACTTCGCTTCTATGTATTTTCTTTGATCATCTTCATTATGTCTTTTTAAATTTGAGAAAGCTAAATGTATTTTTTTTGAAATTTCTTTTGCCAAAGTTATATTTTTGTTTGAAAAGAGTGACTGTGCTAAGAAAAAGTCACTAATGATATCATCAATTGAGTCTTCAGAGTTGTTAAGACGATTTCTATTTCTATTTATGTATTTTCTAAATAGCTCTTTAGTCACAAATTTGGCGTCATCACTAAAATTACTTATTATAAGATGGTTAAAAAAAATATTTTCAGTATAATCTAATATTTTTTTTGAAAGATATTGTTGAATAAAAGAGTATAAAAGTCTTGTTGGTTTATATGTAAATTTAACATATATTGTAGAATTTAAAGAAATATTTTCCATATAAGACTCTATGTTAAAAAAAATAGAAAGTGGAGAATTTGTATTATTGGTAGGTTCTAGTGAAGATAAAATAAATTCTTTTTCCAATTTTTCACATCTATCAAAAGGTTTTACGTTGAGCAAAAATTTACCGGCGTAAAGTTCGACTATTTTTGCAATCTGCCATAACGAATTTCCAGATAGTATGAAAATAATTTCCCTGAACTTCGTGTCAATTTTTTTAAGTATGCTTGGAGGAACGTATTGACCGCGATCTAAGTGAACATCAAATTTTAAATGTCTAAAGATGCTATTAGTCAATTCAACTATTTCTCCGTCTATTGTACATATTGAATCGTAGTACATGTCGTGTGAAACCGTCTTTGAGTTTGAATTGATACGGTATATTTTAAATATTTCAGCTAAAAGAATCATACATATAATATTTGACCATAAAGCCGCCCAACTACTTTTTCTTTGTGAGTATTGTTGGGTTCCTTTGAATATTTTTTTTGCAAGGATGGTAAAACTTTCGAAGGCGTTGATCCTAGAAATTTGAGATACTAGGTTTATTTGCATAAATGTTGATATATTGAAACCTCCTGATAGAGTTGGTAGCTCTCTCAAAAACTTCAGAACCTCAGATACATGAACCTTCTCTTCGGGGGATAAGTGTGAAAAAGTATGGGTTATCCCATGTTCTAAAATTGCTTGAAAATAAGTTTTTCCATATAAATAATTATACAAGGTTAAATCCATATCATTTGGCATAGACTGTATGAAGTCAATCGTAGTGTCATTTTTAAAAATTGTATAAAATAAAGATAATGAATTGTCCTCATTACTATTGGATGTGTGTGCAAGATGCTTAAAAGTCTCTATGTCAGTGTTGCAATATAGGATCATGCTGTTTAAGATACCTATTGGTATACTTTTTGAGTACTTTGTAAGTAAGCATGTCATTAATTGTGAGTAGTAATATGCCAACTCCGGATATCCACTATTCACAACATTTTCCTGTAAGGCCAGCAAAGCTTTAATTAAATTTTCGGTGATGACATGCTCATTAAATATTGTTGCTTTTTTTATACATAATTTAAGAATGTGAGAGCAGTATAAACATGAATAAGCGGATTTTAATCCATCCTCCAATAGATACAGTAACCAAAAAAAATAAAACGAAAGTTTGATGTTTTTTTGCATTTTTTCTTGTATGCACAACTGAATGTGTTTATCAATATATGCATCCCTTGAATATCCAAATCGGTAGAATAAAGATAAAAACCTATCGCTTGACTTTAGTTCTTTAAAAAGACGTTTTATTTCTTTTTTATTTGTTTTTGGCAATGCTTTTTCAAGAAGCGATGTGTTAATAAGATTTATTTTGTCTAAAGTTATTAATTCAAATTGATTTAGACTTAGTTCTTTATGCTGGTTCCCTGCTCCAATTACCATGAGGTTTAAAAGTGCCCAAGGAGTCCAGGCATGCATCCCAAAATCTAAATTGAAATCTGAGATCATTTCGTAAGTTTGAATATCTTGTGGCGAAGGGGAGGATTTGTCTTCAAGTTCCTCCGCATTTGGGATTAGGCGAAAAAAATTAGGGCTAAATTTTTCACACAGGCGCATTCGCATTTGTCCAGGGCACGAGCTAAAGCTTACAATTGTTATTTTGTAGTAAAGAGATAGCGAACCTACAGTCTCGAATATAAGTTCGAATTCTTTTTCTGATAAATCTTCAACATTTTCAATAACTAAAAATATTGGTGCGTTTTTAGATGTAATTTTTTTGTTCAGTATTTTCTTTGCAATATGAAATGAATTGTCTTTTACGATTTCGTTTATCACTTGAAATTTTTGCTTGTATTTATTATTTGCTTGTAAATAATAAATGCAAGCTGGAACAGTTAAGGCCACTGCATTAAACATTAATGGGTATAATGCATAATCGCGAGATGCTTTTACCCAATCACTTAATGAATTTATTGTATATATGTTATCAAGTTTCATTTTTATAAATATTGCTAAAGAAGAAAAAAATAGCATTAGGAATATATATGCTATTTTTTGAATTATGGAGAATGATTTAAGTTTAATGCGCAAGTATGGAAAAGGTGCTGAGAGTATATCTTGTAGTATCGAGTAAGTTAGCGAGCTAAAAGGGGCCATTTTTGCATTAAAATTTTTTATGCAAATTATGTTTTGGTGTGTTTTAGATTCATCGATTATTTTTTTACATATTTTTTGAAAAAAAAGTTTTGATTTTTTATGGGGTGTTGAAAAAAAAACATTGTGGTTTATTCTATGCTTATATCCATTTGTGATGGTATTTATCAATATGTTTTCGTTTATTTTTATAAAATGGTTGTATATATCCATTTGAAGTCTCCTTTTAAATAATTAAAAATAATAATTAACAATTTGCAAGCCGGTGTTGGTATTTTAAAATGAGTTTTTTTGTCTTGTAGATTGATGATTTAATTCTATAGTTAAAATAGGCTCAACGGCCACTGGTTCCTGTCTTTTCTTGTTTTAGAAATTTGTGTATGAAATTTATGGGCTTGAATTTCGTCCCTATCAACAGATGAAAAAACACCATGGCCTTATGTCCCACCTTCTCTATCCCCCCTCACTTATCCATCAGCGCAAAAAACGGCGACAGCAGCAACAACACCCCGGTGACAGTAATAATCCATGTCTGCATGCCCCGGTATTTTGCCAGCGCATCCACTTTGTAGACGAGCAGCACCGGGATGAAGCAGCCGATAATGGCGAAAATCGGGCTGCATATGCTGGTGAAGTAGAGGATGGGGAAGTCCACTATGGTCGCGGTCCAGCCGAGCAGCACGATAAGCCCCACCACTCCGGCGGAGAGCTTGCCCATGTTGACCGATTCTTTGGGCCTGTCCCCCAGGAAGAGGTTCATATACAGCCCCACACAGGCCTCGTGCAGCCCCAGCAGCACGCCGAAAAACGACGTGGTCACGGCGCAGATGTCGATGGTCACGCCCAGGGCGGGCACCAGGGTTCCAGGGATCACCTTCACCAGTATGGCAAGGAACGACGTATTGGCTACAAAGGCATTGTAGGCGTCTTGGTGCGTGATGGACATGGTGCAGGAAAAGGCGAAGAAAAAGACCACTCCGGCCAGAATCAGAAAGGCGCGGGTCATTATCTGCATGGCCTTTTGCCGGGCAAGCGCCACATCCTCGTACTCGGAGCGCACATACACCACCATGGGGCTCAGCGACTGCAAAAACAGTATCGAGGTCATGGCAAAGGGCAGGGTGACGATGGTCTGGCACAGCATTTTGCCGATGGACGTGATATCCTTGATGTTGTCCACATCCCATTGCGGAATGATCAGCACGGCGAGCACGACCAGAGATGATAAAATGACCACGACCAGCACCTTGGACAGGTTGAAGAGCAGAGTCTTGCTGGCAAACGCCAGGAACACCAAAAAGCCGATCAACGCCAGTGCATAGAGATGGTTGGTGGAAAGCAGCCCCTTGGTAAGTCCCGCCGCCTGAATGTACGAGGCGCTGTCGTTGGTCACGGTCTCGCTGTACACGCACAGCCATATCATAAGCATCACAAAGTAAATGATGCCCAGAATGGCCGCAGCCTTGCTGCCCAGGTATTCGCGGATGGTCGTTGTATAGTCCGAGGCATCGCGCGATTCAATAAGCGTGTTGATGTACATGCGCTGGAACAGATACAGCGCCGGATAGGCCAGCAGTATGGCCAGCAGAAATGTCCACAGCCCGACCAGCCCGGCCTGGATGGGCAGGAAGACGATGCCTGCGCCAATGCCCATGCCGATGTTTACAGCCACCCATCCCCAATCCTTGGAAGTCATTTTCATGTGCGCGCCCTTTTTGGTGTGTCCGGTTGTGAAAACACGTCGCGTGGCATCGGACTGGCTCCCCGAGAGTTTCTAAGGTTCCCCGGGTTTTCGGGGGAGGAGCCGGTCGTATAGTCGGTGGTTGCGGCTGCCGCGCGTCAGGACGTCATGATCTTCAGGATAATTTCATCCGTCTGCTTCATTCCGGTGCTGGCAAGCTCGCCGATATTGCGGATGGTGGCTTCCACATCGCTGCCCACAATCCCGTCGCCGCCGTGCAGGTCCTTGTTGTATGAGGCCAGGGTGGCGGAATCAAAGGCCGCGTAGATGCCGGTGGCTATCTTCATGGCGCACGACGGCTTGGCGCCGTCGCAGATGATGCCGGAAATGTTGCCCAGGGTGTTGATGATGGCGTGGGCTACGGTCGCTTCGTCCTCGCCCAGCAGAAAGGTGACGGCACCGCTCACCCCGGCGGCGGCGCACATGGCCCCGCAATAGGCGGACAGGCGGCCCACCTGGGTTTTGATGTGCACGGTGCACAAGTGCGACAGGAAAAGCGCGCGTATCAATTGTTCGTCGGAAAAACCCTTCATGCGCGCAAATTTGATGACAGGCAGGGAGGCGGTCATACCCTGGTTGCCGCTGCCACTGGTGGTCATTACCGGCAGGGGGCAGCCGCTCATGCGGGCGTCGCTTCCAGCCGCTGCATAGCTGGCGCAGCGGTTGCGGATGTCGTCGCCGTAGATTCCCTGCTTGATGTTCTCCAGGATGCTGCTGCCGATGTTCACGCCGTAGACGTTCTGCAATCCCTCGTCCGCTATGGTGCAGTTCAGTTCGATGACCTGCTCGAACAGCGGCCGGATCAGCTCTATATCAATGGTCTTGGCAAGGTCGTAGATCAGCTGCACCGACAGGATGGAGCGGTCCTCCTGGGTGGTGTTGAAACTCTCCGGGCTGAACCCGCGGTCCAGAAGCACCTCGCCGTCCTTGACCACTTTGGTGAGGTTGGTGTGCAGATACTGCACTTCCACCAGGGCGCTTTTGTCGCCGGAAAAAGCCTCCACGCGGACGTAGAGTTTCACCGGGGTTTTTTCGTGGATGGTCTCGAAGGTGGTGGTTTTCAGATACTCGCGCACCTCCACCATGTCCTGGTCCGTCACCTCGCTGATGACCATCAGATCCTTTTTACAGTCTCCGGCCACAATGCCCATGGCCGCGGCCGTTTCAATGCCGATCATCCCGCCGCTGTTGGGCACCACGACGCTTTTTACGTTCTTGATGATGTTGCCCGAAACAAAAATCTTTACGCGCTCGGGGAGTTCTCCCAGCACCTCTTTGGCCTTGGCAGCCACCAGGGCAATGGCAATGGGCTCCGTACATCCTTGCGCCGGAACGATTTCCTCATGCAAAATTTTCAGTACTTTCTCTGTGGTGTTCTTATCGATTTGCATTATTTCCCCCCGAAGTAGTTCCAATTTTCGTTGTAATGTGAAGTGCGGCGACTATTTCTGTCACGCGGTTTCAGTCGGGTTCATTATTCTGTGAAGATTCGTTTACAAGGGCAATGTGTCATACCATGATATGCTTTATATGCACTCATATCGTTTGTGGGCACAACAAAAAATCATGGGTCCGATAAATATCACGTGAGAATGGCTTGTATGAAAGAACGTATCGTTGCCGAATTTCTTTTTGGTCCCAGGTATGTTGTCCCCTTTTTCAGTCTTAAATCTTCTGAAACCACTGCGTATCCACTTCAACCTCTTCAACCATACGCACATTCACGCCCAGCCGCAGTTTCTTGAGCATTTCCACAAGGTCGTCGCCTTCAATGAGGTCAATGGGCGAGGCGCCGTCGCGCGTGGCTTCCTTGGTTGCCTCCCGCGTAAAGGTCCCGGTGGTGATGAACAGTCCCTTGTCTGCCCGGCCGACCATGGCCCCGCGGAAATCCCGTATCGCGCCCGGTCCCACAGTGCCTTTGTAGCGTTTGCACTGGAAAACCACGTGGTAACTGAGCACGTCCTGAATCTTCACAATTCCTTTGCCGTCAATGCCGCCGTCGCCCGATTGGCCCGTCACCTCCACCTGCACAAAACCGATTTCGCGGAGGATGCGCTTGGTGAGCCGTTCAAACGCGCTGGGGTCCAGCGCCAGGATGGTCTGGTGCATTATTGTTCGCCAGTCCCTGGTTTTCGGGAGGGCTTCCGGCGTTTCGTCTATTGCCTTTTTCTTGGATTTTTTGGACACGCCGCGCACAGTCTGGACAATCTCTTCCGGGTCCAGCCGCATGCCGCGCTGGTACTTGTCGGTGAATGCCCAGACCCCGCGTTCCGAGTTGTCGATAAGCCCGAATTTTTTCAGGTAGGTCCTGGCCCAGGCCAGACGGTACTCGACTTCGGTTTGGCTGGATTTGTCCGGGTTGTGCGGGTGGGAAGTGATGCCTTCCGGGAGATCGAGGAGCTGGATAACTCCTTCGGCAATTTCCAGGATGGTTCCCGACCCGCCGAGTTCATCAAGGGCTCTGACCGTGGGAACCATCATTTCGTGGTATTGAGGTATGTTCATTTGTATCTTTGTAGTATGTTGGCAAGAGTACGTTCACTGTACGGATTACACGTCGCTAGATCAATCTATCTGTTGTTTCGGGGCGCAGTATAGCGTCAGCTTGCATGTGCTTTGTGAAGCGAAACAGAAGAAAGCGCAGGCGGTGAATGCTCATTTTTCTTTGCCACAATAAAACAGACCCACGCCATAAATGACGTGGGTCTGTACAGGATAGCCCCGGACATGGGCTGTGGAACTATTTGGCTTTTTGAATAATCCTGGCAGGATCGCTATCTCAACACACTCATAAGAAGGATGTCCCCGCTGGTTTAGGCCGCCAGAGTCGTAACCATCCGGGTAATCCAATAGCCGCCCACCATAAGCCATACGGCGAGTATCCCGGCCAAGAGAAACGGCTTGGGTCCGACAACGCGTACCTTTTCCATGCTGGTTTCCATGCCCAGGGCACACATGGCCATGGTCAGGAAAAAGATGTCCAGCGAGTTGATGAGGCTCACAAGGTATGCGGGCAAAATTCCAAGCGAATTGATGCAGATGCAGACCACGAAGAGCAGGGCGAACCAGGGGAACGACTTTTTCCTGTCGTCGTCTTCGTTATCCAAATCCTTATCCGGGAAGCGGTTCAGAAACGCTCCCAGGCCAAGGAGAAGCGGGGCCAGCAGCACAACGCGCATCATCTTGACGATGACCGCCACGTTGCCGGCCTGGGTCGAAACCGCGTTTCCCGCCGCCACGGCATGCGCCACCTCGTGCATTGTGGAGCCTACCCATATTCCGAAGGTCGAATCGGTCAGGTTCAGCAATCCGCTGCGATACAGCAGGGGATAGATGAACATGGCGACGGTACCGAAAACAACAACCGTCCCGACGGCGATGCTGCTTTCGTGCGGTTTGGCTTTAACCACTGGTTCCACGCCCAGCACAGCTGCGGCTCCACACACCGAGCTTCCGGCCGCGGTCAACATGGCAAGCCTTCTTGGCATTTTGAAAATTTTGGTGCCTATCAGTGTGCCACCTATGAACGTGCAGGCCACGATGAGCACGTCGGCCATGATACCGGGCATTCCAACGGACGCCAGGTCCTGAAGGGTGAGGCGGAATCCGTACAGCACCACGGCAGTGCGCAGCAGCGTGCCCGAGGAAAAGAGGATTCCGGGCACCCATTGTTCGGGCAGATGCTGGCGCAAGGTGCTGCCGTAAAGCATGCCCAGAACAATGCCTATAATCAGCGGGCTTATGCCTGCGACACTAATAAAAGGCAGCGAGGATATTTGTGATGCTGCTGAAGCAAACAAGGCGACAAAAAGGACGCCATTGACAATTTTTGGTGTTTGAAAGTGATCAAGGGTAGCAGTAAACACAAGTAAATCCTCCATTATTGTTAAGCACGTAGAGAGGAATAAATCAGGTATGAAATTTGAACAAACGGAACTGTCTTGTTATTTCGACAACTATATGTGATCAATCTGGTATGAACATCAGGTCACTTGAAATATTTCTGGCCCTGGCCCGTACACCGAACATGCGTGATGTTGCGGCACGGCTGTTTCTTTCGCAGGCCGGGGTTTCAAGCGCTTTGCGAAGCTTTGAGACCGAACTGGGCGTGGAACTGTTCGACAGGCTCGGCCGGGGAATCCGGCTCAACGAGAAAGGGCGTATGCTGGCCGCGCGGCTTGCCCCGCTGTACCGGCGGCTGGACGAGAGCATTCATCTGGTCATGGCCGACACCATGGTGGGGGACGTTAAGCTGGGCGCGTCCACAACCCTGGCCGACCACGTGCTCCCCCAGATTCTCTACGACTTCAAGATGCAGCACGAACTGGTCAATATCGCCTTCGAGTCCGCCAGCACTTTGGAAATAGTCAAACGTGTGGAAAGCGGCGCCCTGGATATGGGATTTGTGGAAGGGCTGGTGCACGACCCCAAAGTGCGCACCACCCTGCTGCGCGAGGAAGAGCCGGTGGTGGTGACCTCGGACAGGAAATTCGCCGAGGCTGGGCCGTATCCCATCGGCGAGCTGATGGGCAAAAAGTGGCTTATCCGGCAGGAAGGCTCGGGCACCCGCGAGACCTTTCTGATGGAAGTGATGCGCCGGGGGCTTTCACCGAACATCTTTTTGGAATTCAGCAACAACGACGCCATCAAGACCGTGCTGCACAACGCCGGAACGCTTGCCTGCATTTCGCCCATGGTGGTGGATACCGAGCTGAAGCATGGGGATTTGTTCGTGGTACCGATTAAGGATTTGCGCTTTTCCCGCCCGTTCATGCGCGTAATGCACAGCGACAAGACCCCTTCGCCGCTGTTGGAAAGCGTGACCGAGGCGGTTTTGGGAACCCTTGCCCAGCAGGGCGATTAAGGCGCGAGGGGGAATGCTGGAGAAATTTCCCGCCGGTTCCGATGCGTACACATCAGAACCGGCGGGTTAAAATCAGATGGCTGCGTGTTCGGTACGTTTGATGATCTCGTCCTGGGTTTCCCTGACCAGACTGGTGAAGTAGGCGCTGAAACCGGAGACGCGAACCACAAGGTCCTTGTGGTTTTCCGGGTGCTGCTGCGCATCCAAAAGGGTGGCGCGGTCAACGACGTTGAACTGGATTTCGCCGCCGCCCTGTTCCGCATAGGCCTGAATCAGCAGGCGCAGGGCCAGCTGGTGGCTCGGCTTGTCAAAGAATGACGGGCTGAACTTGATGTCCAGAACCATGCCGTTGGTGGCTGCGGAAAGGTCGGTCTTCAGCAGGGAGTTGATAACGGCGGTGGGACCGTTCACGTCCTTGCCCTGCACCGGAGACACGGCGCTTGCCATGGCCTCGCCCCGGCGTTTGCCGTCGGGCAGCGCGCCGGTGTTGATGCCCATCTTCACGTGGTCTTCCACGGAGTACAGCCCCATCTGCCACTTTCCGCCGCGCGGGTTTTGCATGCCCTTCACAACGGTGTTGGCCGTTTCCACCAGCTCCGCCATGATCTTGTCCACGGAGTCGATATCGTTGCCGAATTTTGGGCAGTCGTGCTGGATGGCTTCCAGCAGTTCCTCGTGGCCCACAAAGTCGTCCCGCAGGGCGTTGCGGAAGTCTTCCATGGTGTAGCGTTTCTGCTCGTAAACAAGGGTGCGTATGGCGGCCAGGGAATCCACCACGTTGGGCAGCCCGCACAGGTTCACGGCGCTGTTGTTGTAGATGGTGCCGCCTGCGGTAACGTCCATGCCCTTTTCAATGCAGCCTTCCATGAGGGTGGAGAGAAAGGGGGTGGGATAGAACTTGGGCAGGGCCACGTCCAGCCTGTTGATGGACGTCATGGTGAAGTTCAGCTGGGCCTTGAGTTCGTCCTTGTACCAGTTGAGCAGCGCGTCGAAGCTGTCCAGTTGGTCCAGACGGTTGCCGGTGAACACGGGGAAGGTGTTGTCCGACGTGCCTGTATTCTCCAGGGGGATGCCCTTGTCCACGGCATTGCCGATGATTCCGCGGGAATCCTCGCAGTTGCACTTGCCGTCAAAGAGCATGACTTCGAGAATTTTGCCTACGTTCACGCGCAGGGCTTCGGTCTTGCCGTATTCCCTGCCGGGGCAGCCCATTTCCACACAGCCCACAAGGGCGTAGTTGACGGCGTCTTCATGGCTGTGCCCCATGGCTTCCTTGGCCTGGATGCAGAAGTCGTCGATGAAGATGGCGGGCAGGCCGATGCCGGTTTGCAGCAGGGCCACGCTTTCCTCCCACAGGTCCGCAGGCATGGACTTATGATAGCGCAGGCACAGAAGAGGCTGGTCGTACAGGGTCTTGCGGCTGGACTGCAGCATCATTTTTGTCAGCTCGTTGGAAACGTAGTTGCCCTGTTCGTCCAGGCCGCCAAGGGTGATGTTCTGATAGCCGTGCAGGGTGATGCCGAATTTGATCCACAAGGCATCGAGAATATCGGCCGCTTCCTCCAGGGTGATGGTTCCGTTGTCCAGATCGTTTTGGAAGTACGGGTGGAGGTACTTGTCCATGCGTCCGAAGGAAAAAGAGGCGGGGAAGCCTTCCGCATAGAGCATTTCGTGCGTCAGCCAGATAAGCTGGATGGCGTCAAAGAACGTTCTGGCGGGGCCGTGGGCAATGTGGCGCAGGGATTCTTCCATCTTTTCAAGGTGCGCCTTGTATTCCGGGTTCCGCGTCTTCAGCTGGAGCGCGTTGGCATAGTTTGCATACCGCTCAATGTAGGCGGAGGCGGCTTTTTCGCAGATGAGCATGGACTGCAGATGAACCTGCTGTTCCTTGTCCGCTGTTTCCAGTGCGGTTTCCGTCTGCTCTATCAATCCGTCATAGCCGGTTTTGATCAGCCGTTCGTAGCCTGGGATGATGTGTCCTGTTTCCCAGTGCTTGTAGAGCCATCTGGAAACGCAGCGGGCAAACGTGCGCATTTCCTCGGCTTCTTTGGAATCCTCGGCAAAGCCGTTGGCAATGCGTCCGGTTTCGGCTTCTTCCATGGTGTCTATGCCTGCCGGCGGCCTGTAGAGCGGGTCGTAGTCGTCGGGCAGGTTGAAGGGAAACGACGGCTTGTAGGTATAGCGGTAGGCAAAGCCCGCCAGAATGTCATGTTCGCAGGTGAGGATCTTCTTGTTTTCCAGGAAGTTCTTGAAGCCCATTGCGATCTGAATGCTTCTGTCCTGATCGGCGAAGTCGGCAAAGGCTTCCTCGTAATGGGGGCGCCTCTTGGGGATTTCCGTCCGGTCGTAATAGTCGTGCCTGCGGTCGGCTATAACCTTTACGCGGTCGCTTAAAGTTACCTCTTGTGCTGCCATGGTCTTATCCTTCCATTAAAAGAATGTTTCTCGCGATATATGGTCAACCGGCCTTCCCGCTCAGGAAATCCTGGCGTTGAGGCCCAGCTGAAGATAGCAATGCAGAGCCTCTTCCATGATCTCGTCATGGGGGGAAGCGTACTGCGCATAGTCGTATGCAATGCCGAGGGCGTCGTACTTGCCCACCCCGTAGGTGTGGTAGGGGAGCAGTTCGACGAGCCCGGGGCGGGAAAGGGAGGCGATGAACCGTGCAATGCGCTCCTGTTCCTGCAAATCGTCGTTAAAGGAGGGGATTACGGGAACGCGTATGGTGTATTCCGCACCCGCCGCGTCGAGTTTGCGCAGGTTTTCCAGAATCAGTCCGTTCTCCACCTGTGTCCAACGTTTGTGCAGGGCGCTGGTAAAGCACTTCACATCAAACAGAAAGAGCGAGATATGGGGCAACACCCTGTCGTAGTTTGCAAAAGGAACGTTGCCTGCGGTGTCGAGCGCCGTATGGATTCCGTCCTCGCGGCACAGCCTGGCTGTTTCGCGGATGAAGTCGGGCTTCAGCGCCGGTTCCCCGCCGGAAAAGGTCACGCCGCCACCGGTCTTGAAATAGGCCCGGTCCTTTATGAGTTCCAGGAACAGTTCGTCCGGTTCGTACATCCGGCCAATCAGCTTGAGGGCGCTTTTCCGGCAGACCGAAGCGCATTTTCCGCAGGCCTTGCACAGGGCGCGGTCGAAAATGTGGGTGTCGCCTTCCAGGCGCTGGGCACCGTTGGGGCAGACCGCCACGCACTTTCCGCAGGATGCGCAGTTTTGAGCCGCAAACTGCAGTATGGGCGACATATTCAGGCTTTCCGGATTATGGCACCAAGCGCAGCGGAGGTTGCAGCCCTTCATAAAGACCGTGGTGCGAATACCCGGTCCGTCATCCAGGGAAAAGCGTTGTATGTTGCTGACAAGCTCGGGGGCCATGGAATGTTCCTTTTTCATTGATCTCGTAGCCGCTATTATTCCAGCTGGTATATCAGTTGTCAACAAAATCCACCTTTCTTCCCCGCAAAGAATTTCTTGTGTTTGCGGGCGGGCTGTATGTCGTAATGTACTGAACTTATGCGTATTGTCCGCCAGCGAATGTTGAGCAAACGCTGGCGGATCGTATGTGCCTGCGTATATCCCGTTAGTTGAACAGCGACGGAATAAACAACGATATGGCCGGGATGTAGGTCACCAGCAAAACAACAACGATGTTTGCCACCAGGAACGGGAGTATGGCCCGGCTTATCTTTTCCATGGGCGAACCCGAAATGATGGATGCGGCAAACAGGCAGCAGCCGACCGGCGGTGTGGCAACACCGGTGATGAGGTTGACGCTCATGAACAGACCGGCCTGCAGCGGATCGATATGCAGCATCTGGAACAGCGGCATGAACACGGGCGTGACGATCATGATGGCGGGGATGCTGTCCATGAACATGCCCAGAACAAACAGCAGCAGGTTGATCATGATCAGGATCTGCCATTTGGCGGCAGAGCTTTCGGCAAGCATGCTGGCAAAGAGCTGGGGCGCCTGCTCGTTGGACAGAGCCCAGCCGAAAAGGGCGGCCGCGGCAATGATGATGGACACGCTGCCGGTTTCCACTGCCGATTCCTTGATAACGCCGATGAGCCGCTTGAAGGTAAGTGTCTTGTAGGTGAACATGGCGATTATTGCGGCATAGAATGCCGCAATGACAGCCGCCTCGGTGGGGCTGACAATGCCGAACATGATGCCGCCCAGAACGATGAGGGGCAGCAGCAAGGCGAGTATGGCTTCCCGGACAATGGTCACCTTTTCCGAAAAGGCGATATCCTCGGTGCGCTGGGGAAGGTCGTGTTTGATGGCGTGGAATTTGACCACGGCCATTTGCGACAGGCCGACGAGCAGCCCTGGAATGGCACCGGCAAGAAACATGTCGCGGATGGAAACCTGGGCAATGGAGCCGTAGATGATGAACATGAGGCTGGGGGGAATAATGGGGCCCATGGTGGAGGAAGCGGCCGTGACGGCTGCGCTGAACCTGCGGGAGTAGCCCTTGGAAACCATGGACGGGATAAGAATGGAGCCGATGGCGGTGGTGTCCGATACGGCTGTGCCGGTGATGCCGCCAAAAAGCATGCTGACCACGATGTTGACGTAGGCGAGGTTGCCTTTCACCTTGCCGACGAGCATGTCCGCAACCCGGATGAGCCTGTCGCTGATGCCTGCCTCGGCCATGATCTTCCCTGCCAGGATAAAGAAGGGAATGGCCAGCAGAACAAAGGAGTCGAAGGTTCGCAGCAGGCGGACGATGACGATGTTCATGGGCACGTCCACGCCTATGTAATAAATCAGCGTGGAGGCAAGCAGGGCGAACGGGATGGGTATCCTGATCGCCATCAGGACAAAAAACAATATGATCATTAGAATGATGAATAGCATGGTTGGTGTCGCGTCCGTTAAGTTCGTTGAATTAAAAATGCAGCAGTACATGCGGCACATAACTTGGTGGGCCTAGCCCGCCATGCGCCGCACAAGGCGGCGGTCATCCGCAAAATACGTATTTTGTATTTTGCGGACATCACGCTAGATGCTCTTCCTTCTTTTCATGGCAGCCAGCTGCTGAAAAATATAAAGAACCATGATGATGGCGAATGCCGGCACGACAAGGTAGACCACCCCCATAGAAAGCCATGGGATGATGGGCGGATGCACCTGCCACATGGATACAACGTGCTCGTATCCATACACCGTCAGGATCGCACAGAGAAAAAGCATCACACCGTAATGCAGCAAGTCGAAAATTACTCTGGTCTTTGCGGACACGCGTTCGTAAATCATGTCTATCTGCGCATGTCCGCCTTCAAGATATGAAACAGCAGTGCCGAGAAGCACTATGTGGATATAGGCATATCTGGAGACGATGCTCGACCAGGAGATGGGGGCGTGGAATGCATATCGAAGCACGATATTGAGGCCAAGGATAAGCCCCATCCCAATGAACAGGAGCAGCATGTAGGCGTTGGCGATCTTTTTGGCCAGCTGGACGACATTTTCCAAAATCCCGTTGGATTCTTCGCTGTTGTATTTGCTTATTTCCATTTCTCGCCGTCCTCGAACGTTTTGGGGGATCTTTTCCGGAAGACCTTTTGGGAGGTTGCTGGGAAGCTGCGGAAAACTCTTTTGCAGCGCCCCCTATGCAAGAGGGCGCTGCGTATCGTCATGCAGATTCGTCTCTGGATTACTTCTTGTACGCTTCAGGCATTCTTGTTTCGGGGTCCAGGTACTGGATTTCGTTGTACCATTTTTCCCACTTGGGGTATTTTTTGAACCATTCCGTGTACACTTCCTGTGAAGCTTCCTTGAAAGGCGTGGTGTCGGGGTAGGTGATGGTGCTTCCGGCTTTCTTGGCCTTGGCAATGGCGGCGTCTTCACGCGCATACTGCCAGGCATCGGTCAGCTCGATGGCTTCGTTGGCCACGGAGCGGACAAGCTCTTTTTGTTCGGCGGAAAGCTTGTTCCAGGTAACCGGGGAAATGAAGAGCACCTTCTGCGTCCACATCTGCTTCAGGATGGCGTAGTTGCTGACAACTTCGCTCATCTTGAAGATATCGTTGCAGTAAACGCCCATGTCGTCCGCATCCACCAGGCCGGTCTGCAGGGAGGTGTACAGTTCGTCCCAGTCCGTAGGGGTAACGGAGAAGCCGAACTTCTTGTAGATGGACACAAACAGGGGGTTCTGCATGCAGCGGAGCTTGACTCCCTTGGCATCGGCAATGGAATTGATGGGCTTGGTGCTGGCAATGGCGAAGCCGTTGCAGTCGGAGTAGATGCCCAGGGCGATCATGCCCGTCTT
Organism: Desulfovibrio sp. 7SRBS1; assembly: GCF_049723905.1. Taxonomy (NCBI): domain Bacteria; kingdom Pseudomonadati; phylum Thermodesulfobacteriota; class Desulfovibrionia; order Desulfovibrionales; family Desulfovibrionaceae; genus Desulfovibrio; species Desulfovibrio sp. 7SRBS1. The sequence goes on from NZ_JBJKFD010000001.1 coordinate 3,735,388, forward strand.
TTTCTCAAGACCGGCCAGAATGTTTTTGACCACGTCGGACTGCCGAGCCACCATGTAGTGGGCGTGGCTCTTGAACAGGTAGGGCATCTGAAGGAACTGGATGTCTTCGTCGAAACCGGCAATGTGCCCGGCGGAGTTGGTGTCCATGTCCACGGTGCCGGATTTTACAAATTCCATGGCTTCGGATTCGCTGTGGGTCAGCGTGCCGGGGTAGATTTTAACCTTGATGGCGCCGTTGGTCTTTTCTTCGATAAGCTTCTTGAATGTTTCGCCAAGCAGCTGGTCCGCATCGTAGGCATTGTTCTGGTGCGAAAATTTGATGGTGACGGTGTCGCTGGCCTGGGCGGGTGCAGCGGCACTCAGCACGACCATGGAAAACATTGCCAAAAGACAAATCGCTTTGGTGCACATTTTTGCAGCGGGCATAATTGTTCATCCTCCTTCGTAAACCATACGTTGAAATTGATCCCAAAGGCAGCTGCATTTCGTTTTTCGAGCTGTTCTGGGATTTGGCCGGAAGCACGCAATGCCCAAAAAAGATCTTGTTACATCTGCTTCGGCCTGTTGCCGGGGGCTTGGAGAGTGGACAACCGCTCTTTCCGTTGCTTGTCGGTTTCCCAGCTGTTGGGCGATTTGCAACGGTGGCACAAGCGGGTGGCCCTCTCTCTGGTCAAGATTTCGGAAAAACAACTCTTTCTCTTTTCTTTGACCGCTTGTCGCTGCCGAACCTGTTGCTTTTTTTCTCGTTTTTCGGCGTCGACGACTTTTGGAATACCAACTAGTACACCAGTCGTCAATGTGGATATTAAACAAAAATGAAAATTAAAAGAGAAAAATGCGGGGATATTTACACATAATATAACGTTTTAGAAAAATGAGTCGGGCTGATATGGGGATCTCCGCAAGTTTTTATTCAAAAAAATCAAATTCAACAAAAGCAGGGAAGGTCGTGATTTGAGCCTGGAGCTTGCTATGAAGGCCCACTTTGGATATTTTCCTCAATATTTTGTTCGTTGACGGGATAGTTTTTCGGTTGCACCCGTATATTTTTTCTCCGAAATATAGGGATGTGAAATATGGGCCGTGTCCACCTTTGAGGGCATAACCGTCCTGCCTGTTGCCGATTGGCAAACAACGGTTTCTACAGTGTGTTATGTTGGTGGTCTGTGCGATTGCGCCGGGCTGAAAGAAGATCGGATTATGTATTTCTTGCCATGTGGGCCATGTGCTGCACTTTGGGCAAGCTAATACCAAAGGTAGTTACAAAACGGTGGCAATACGGGTTATGACCAAAGATAAGCAAAGAGTGTACGAGGCGCTGAAGTATAGGATCATCACCCAGGAGCTTGCGCCCGGGGCGCCCCTTAAAGACAAGGATGTCATGGAGGAGTACGGCATTGGCCGTACCCCTTTGCGTGAAGTCTTCCTGCAGCTGCAAAACGAAGGGTTGATCAAGCGTGTGCCGCGTTCGGGAACCTGGGTTGCGCCCATGGATTTTCGTGTTCTCCGGGAAGTGACGGAAATTCGCGTGGGGCTGGAAGGGATGGCGGGAGAGCTGGCCGCCGAGCGTATCACGGAAGCGCAGATTAAGAGTTTGGAAAAAATTATCGAGGAAGTGGACGGCCTTCGCGAGCAGAATGCGATGAACGTGGGCGTGCACCTGAAATACGAAGGAGATTTCCACTCCGTGGTGTACGCATCCATCGGCAACCCCCAGCTGGAAAAACTGCTGCGCGACTACCAAGGCATGGGGGCCAGATTCTGGCATTCGCTCTACTTCAGCCACGAGCACTTGTCCGTGCTTTTTGAAGGGCACCGCGCCCTGCTGGAGAGCCTGAAAAAACGGGACAAGGTGCAGAGCAAAAAGATTGCCGAAGACCATGTCCGCGAGGTGCTGGACGTGGTGGACCAGCACTGTTCCGGCTGGACCCAGAAATAGGGGAGGCAAGCCGGAGTCGCCCTGTAGGCGGGGTTCTGCGTTTTTACCCTTTTTTCTGCTGTCCTAAAAAATACTGAAATTTTATAGAGTTGGGATTCTGCTGAAAAAAAGGGTTTTTGAGAGAATTGTACCGCCAGCCTTTGTGTGGGCAGCGTTGGCAGCATTTGGGATCTCGTTCACTGCCGCGCAGGCAGCTTAGAAAACAACCGCGGTAACGCCGGGGATATCCTGTTCACTGCCGCGCAGGCAGCTTAGAAATTTGTCGTCCCGCACAATCTCAATGCCGAACTGTTCACTGCCGCACAGGCAGCTTAGAAAAAGTGCTTATGAAACCGCTCTGGCCGCAGCCAGTTCAGGCAGCTCCCCAAACACGCCGAGTGGCCTGACCAATCGGTTTTTTCGTTTACTCGCTTATCAATTACAGCGGCCATGTAATTTACTTGCCCCATGAAATCTCGTATCCTGCCAGGGCGTGAAGGCTTTTGTTTGCAATGGGTTTGCCTTGCCATGGCAAAAAGATGTGAACGGAAGCGGTTTTTCCCTTCAGTTGCGCAACATTTGGCCGATAAATAGTTCACGTACTCGGGCTATACTCGGATTAACGATCCAACCTCTGGAATTTCATGGCTAAAAAAGCTCTCATCAGCGGGATTACCGGACAGGACGGCGCGTACCTGGCAAAATTTCTCTTGGAAAAGGGCTATGAAGTCCACGGCATCAAGCGCCGCTCCTCCCTGTTCAATACCCAGCGCGTCGACTCCTTTTACCAGGGGCCTCACGTCAAGGACCGCAAGTTTTTCCTGCACTACGGCGACCTGAGCGATTCCAGCAACCTCATCCGCCTCATCCAGCAGATTCGGCCCGACGAGGTCTACAATCTCGCGGCCCAGAGCCATGTCGCCGTATCCTTTGAACAGCCCGAATATACCGCGGAAGTTACCGGGCTGGGCGCATTGCGCCTGCTCGAAGCCATCCGCCTGCTGGGGCTGACCAAAACCACGCGGTTCTATCAGGCCTCCACATCCGAACTCTACGGGTTGGTGAGCGAGTCTCCGCAGACCGAAGCCACGCCGTTTCACCCCCGTTCGCCCTATGGCGTTGCCAAGCTCTATGCCTATTGGATCTGCGTCAACTACCGCGAGGCCTACGGCATGTATGCCTGCAACGGCATCCTGTTCAACCACGAATCCCCGGTGCGCGGAGAAACATTTGTAACCCGGAAAATCACCCGCGCCCTGGCCCGCATCCGCCTTGGGCTGCAGGACAGGCTGTATCTGGGCAACCTGGACGCCAAACGCGACTGGGGACACGCCAAGGATTACGTCAAGGCCCAATGGCTCATGCTGCAGCAGGAGCAGCCCGAGGACTTCGTGATTGCCACCGGCGAGCAGCATTCCGTGCGCGAGTTTGTGGAACACGCCGCGCATGAGCTGGAAATGGCCATTACCTGGAAAGGATCGGGAGTTGATGAAAAGGGCTACGATCCGGACGGGAAGTGCATTGTGGAAGTGGCTCCGCACTACTACCGGCCCTGCGAAGTGGACAGCCTGCTGGGCGATGCGTCCAAAGCCAGGGAAAAGCTTGGGTGGACGCTGGAAATTTCCTACGCGGAAATGGTACGGGAGATGGTGCAGGAGGACCTGAGAGAGGCGGACCGGGAAAAGCTCTGCCTGGACAACGGCTTCGAGACCTGTCCCCCCCAGGAATAGCTGTAATAACAACGTCTGCAAGCGATACCATGGAACAAGACAGCAAAATTTACGTGGCCGGTCATCGCGGGCTGGTTGGTTCGGCCCTGGTGCGGGCATTGCACAGGCAGGGCTACGACAATCTGGTGTTATGCACGCACGCGGAGCTGGACCTTTGCGACCAGAAGCAGGTGCGCGATTTTTTTGACTGCGAGCTTCCCGACTACGTCTTCGTGGCCGCTGCCAAAGTGGGCGGGATACTTGCCAATTCCACATATCCTGCGGAGTTTATCACCACCAATCTGGCCATTGCCACCAACGTAATCGAGACCTCCTGGCGCAGTGGGGTAAAAAAGCTGCTCTTTTTGGGCTCTTCCTGCATTTACCCCAAACACGCGCCCCAGCCCATGACCGAAGACTGCCTTTTGACAGGTCCGCTGGAGCCCACCAACGAATGGTACGCCATTGCCAAGATTGCCGGGCTCAAGATGTGCGCGGCCTACCGTCGCCAGTACGGGTTCAATGCCATCAGCGCCATGCCCACCAACCTGTACGGCCCGGAGGATAATTTTCATCCGTCCGGTTCGCACGTTATCCCCGGCATGTTGCGCAGGTTCCACGAGGCCAAGCTGGCAAATGCCGCACAGGTCGCGGTGTGGGGGGATGGCAGTCCGTTGCGCGAGTTTCTGCATGTGGACGACCTGGCCGACGCCTGCCTGCACCTGATGCGGGTCTACGAAGGGGAAGAGTCCGTCAACGTGGGATCGGGAGTGGAGCTTTCCATTCGCGAACTGGCGGAAATCATCGCGGACGTGGTCGGCTTTACCGGAGAGATTGTTTTCGACACCACCAAGCCCAATGGTATGCCGCGCAAACTGCTCGATATTTCCAAGCTGCGGGCCACCGGCTGGGAGCCGAGCCGGGAATTCCGGCAGGGGCTGGCCGATACCTACCGCTGGTATGTGGAACATGGGGAGTAACCAAGCCATGACCGATACAGCCCAACGCCCGTTGATTTCCGTGGTGGTGCCCACCTACAACCAAGCCGAGTATCTGGGCGCGTGTCTGGATTCCATCTGGTTTCAGGACTATCCGAACATCGAGATCATCGTGGACGATGCCCTGCGCCTTTTGCGCGAGTTTCGTCTGCCCGATTACAGCTGTTCAGGAAGATGGGGTTGTTCGAAGGGGCAAGTTATCCTGTGAGCGAACGTTTGGGAGAGCGTGGTTTTCACCTGCCCAGCGGCCTGACACTCACGGACGACCAAATCGTTCAGGTAACCAACGTGCTGAAAGAGGTTTTGAACGTTGAGCGCATTTGAATTTTCCGCAAAATTTTATGACCTGCTCTACGAGGGCAAGGCGTATCGTAAAGAGGCCGATTATATTCACGCCCTGCTCACAGCACACGACGCGGGACATTTGGTGCTTGAGCTTGGCTGCGGGTCTGGCGGCCATGCCACTCACCTTGCAGAGTACGGGAGCACCGTCACCGGAGTGGATATGTCTGCCGATATGCTCTTGCGTCTGGCTGCCAGGGCCGAGCACTTGCCGGAGAAAATTCGTCATAGGATCTCTTGGCAGCAGAGCGATATCAGAACCTTTCAGCCTGAGCCAATACACGATTCCGTAATCTCCGTTTTTCATGTGATGAGCTACATGACAACGAACCAGGATTTGAATGCAGCTTTCGCCACTGCGAATCGTGGGCTTGTTCCTGGCGGATTGCTTGTTTTCGATTGTTGGTACGGACCGGCCGTTCTGACACTGGGGCCAGAAAAAAGAGAAACCACCAGGGAAAACGAATCGTGGTTTCTAGATAGGAAAGTTACCCCTGTGCATCGTCCCAACGACGATGTGGTCGAAGTCCATTATGACTATATCGCTCGCAATAAGAAAACGGATGAGGAAAGTAATTTTTCCGAAGTGCATTGCATGCGGTATCTCTTTCGGCCAGAAGTGGAAAATTTTTTGAACAATAACGGATTCAGCCTGATTTCTTCCCATGAGTTTCTGACCGATAACGAACTTTCCTGCGAAACCTGGACCGCCTGTTTTGTCGCCAGAAAGCGTGGTGGCGGAAAATGATGGAGGTTGTCTTTGATTACCAGGCGTTCGCCTGTCTGGAGTACGGAGGCGTTTCCCGTACTGTGGCGAGCAAGTTTGGGCATTGACACAGTTGCCGAAGGTGAATGGTAGCGTCGTGGCGCCAGTGTACCGCAACAGGTATCTGCACGAGTTTTCGGAAAAAGGAATGGGGAAAGTCTATGGCTGTTTTAAGCCCTACGCTTCTGGGGGGCTTCGTGGAAAGCTTCGGTAGTGCAGCGACAAATTTGCCGAAACTATCCGCAATCCTGATGTGATTCAGGAAGCCTACCCAACATTGTTTGCATCAGCCAAGGGGAAGGACCGGTGAGTGGTTGTGGTGCACGATATGATCCACGAGCTGTACTCCGGTTGCGCCATCCCGATGCTCGTACTGCAGAGGCTGAAAAGGCCGCGTTGTCCCGTGCAGATCACGTTGTTTGTGTGTCGGAATAGTTTTTTCGCCCAAGTATCGGCGGAAGCGTGACTTCCGCACTCGGATATCCTGTTGCCAGGAGTAAAGCACCCCCTGGTACTTGGTTGATGTCTTGGGTGTTGTATTTGATCGAATACATGCTTTTGACTTTCAGCTTCCACCGCTTTGTTTGTATTCAATCGAATACAAATAAATGCAGTCATGAACCCAACAAAAATTGATTCCGCAGCCGTTCTTGGGCAACTCATCCGATCCCAGAGAAAAAAGCATGGGCTCTCCCAACAGGAGGTTGCCGACTATTCCGGAGTTGGACGAATTTTCGTCGTGCATCTGGAGCAGGGAAAGCCTTCCGTTCATCTGGAAAAGACCCTGGCCGTCTTGACCACGCCGGGTTTGGATTTGCACGTTCGAGACAGGGAGGCGTTGTCAATGAAGACGCTGAATGTTCACCATGATAGGGTGGCTGCCTCGGCCCATAGAACGCTCCAAAACCCCAAATCCTGAAAATGGGGAGAAACGGCGGCTAGGGGCACGTTTGTTGGTAGTCCCCAAATCATGTCGAACTGAGCGTTCATCGTTTGTCATTCTCCCGCGCTACAGGGACTTTCTCAACGTTCTCAGCATTTCGAACGCCTTGTTGGTCCGCAGGGCGGGTTGAAGCAAGGGATGCGACAGGGCCACAGAACCTTCGATCCAGTCAAAGGAATCCGCATAGTTGGGACGTTTTCCGGCGCAATACTCCGAGCGCATCCACTGCCAGAGCAGGCGCGGCGAGATGGGGCGGGTCGTCAAACCGTGAGAGATAGAGCGTGTGCCTGTCAATGTCGCGTGTGACGTCGGAGCCGTTGGACATCCTGGTCTTCAAATAGCTCTTGTGCGCCTGCCCGTACGTGACCTTGTCGTTCTGGTCGGGATCGACTCCTCCGCTCAATTGCTTTTGGAGTTCTATCTTGCGGGCGGCGGCAACGGCGGGTGAGCAGCCTTCCTTTCGAGTGCCTACCTTGCGCCGCAGCCATTTTCCGTTCCGGTTCTGGACGAGCGCGTAGTAGGTGGTGTCGTGCTTGCCTTCAGAGGCGTAGATACCTGGAAGTCCGGGGAGTGTTTTCATGGGGCGGAAGATATCACCCGTTGCCACTCATTGTAAAATTATTGTCAAAATCTTTGACAACGGTTTTTGACAAAAGAAAAACCCGGCCGTAACCGACCGGGTTTCTTTGTTTTTCGTGGTGGGCGATACAAGACTTGAACTTGTGACTTCCACCGTGTGAAGATGGCACTCTACCAGCTGAGTTAATCGCCCAAGGAGAGTGTCTTTAATATCTTTTACTCTGCCATGCAAGAAGAATATTGTTTTTTCTCCCGCGATTGCCGCAAACCGAGAATTCTTTTACACTCTCGGAACTGAATGAGAAATTACTTCATATTTTCAGGGGGATATAATGCAGATTCTGGTTACAGGCGGATGTGGTTTCATTGGGGCCAATTTTATCCGCCGCATATTGGGGCGTCACGCCGACTGGCGGGTCGTCAATCTGGACAAGCTCACCTATGCCGGGAATCCCGACAATCTGAGCGGCCTGCCGCAGGAACAGGCTGAAAGGTATACGTTTGTTCAGGGCGACATCGGCGACCGTGAGCTGACCGAAGGGCTCTTCGAGGAGCACCGCATCGACGCCGTGGTCAACTTTGCCGCCGAAAGCCATGTGGACCGCTCCATTCACGATCCGGCTCCGTTTTTCCAAACCAACGTCATGGGCACCCAGGCCCTGTTGGAGGCGGCGCGCGCCAAAAAAATCGAGCGGTTCGTGCACATCTCCACGGACGAGGTCTACGGAACCCTCGGCCCGGATGGCAAGTTCGTGGAAACCACGCCCCTTGCCCCCAACTCGCCGTATTCGGCAAGCAAGGCCTCGTCGGACCTGCTGTGCCGGGCATATTTCGAAACCTACGGCTTCCCCGTGCTGGTCACCCGCTGTTCCAATAACTACGGGCCGTACCAGTTTCCGGAAAAGCTCATCCCTCTCATGTACCTCAAGGCCAGCGCGGACGAACCACTGCCCGTGTATGGCGACGGGCTCAACGTGCGCGACTGGATTTACGTGGATGATCACTGCAAAGGCGTGGAACTGGCCCTGCTCAAGGGCAAGGAAGGCCAAGTCTACAACTTCGGCAGCGACGGCGAAAAGAACAACCTCGAGGTTGTCACCACCATTCTGGACATCCTGGGCAAGCCCCACAGCCTCATCAGCTTTGTCAAAGACAGGCCCGGCCACGACCGGCGCTACGCCATGGGCTACGGATTTGCCCAGCGCGAGCTTGGATTCGAGCCGGAATACGAATTCGCCAGCGGCATCCGTGCGACCCTGGATTGGTACCGCGCCAATGACGAATGGATGGCCCGCGTGCAGGACGGTTCCTACCGCACCTTCATGGACTCGTGGTACAAGGAGCGTTAAGCCATGGCATCAGCAAAAAAAGTCCTCGTGCTGGGCGGGAAAAACGGCCTGCTGGGACAATCCATATGCAAGGAACTCACAGCCAACGGGTGGAACGTCTACCCTGCCGGGCGCAGCGACTTCGACCCCTTTGACCAGGCCGCCCTGGCCGATGTGCTGGAGCGCGAAGAGTGCGACGTGCTCATCAACACCGTGGCCTACACCATGGTGGACAAGGCCGAGGAAGAAGAGGAGGCGGCCTATCGCCTCAACAAGACCCTGCCGCAATGCGTGGCCCGTACATGCAAGAAGCTGGGCGTGCTCATGGTGCATTTTTCCACGGATTTCGTGTTCAACGGCAAAAAGGACACGCCTTACTCGCCCGAAGACGAACCAGCCCCGGAATCCGTGTACGGCATGAGCAAGCTGGCGGGAGAACGCGCCCTGCTCGACCTTGAATACGAGAAAATCCTTATTATCCGTACGTCCTGGCTGTTCGGGCCGGGCAAGATGAATTTTGTCCAAAAGATTCTTCAGCTGGCAACGGAGCGTGATGAGCTGACCGTGGTCGCCGACCAGATCGGTTCACCTTCCTATACTGTGGACCTGGCCGCCAATACGCGGCTGCTGCTGGAACACGATGCCACCGGGCTGTATCACCTGGCATCGAGCGGCAAAGCCAGCTGGTGCGAACTGGCTGCCGAAGCCGTGGAAGTGGCCGGGCTTACCTGCCGCATCAAGCCTATTTCTGCCAGCGAATACCCGCAGGCGGCAAAACGTCCGTCCAACTCCATCCTGGACCTCAAAAAATTCATAGAGCTTACCGGAGTTACTCCCCGGCCCTGGTCGCAGGGGCTGCGGGACTATATATTTCGGGACTTGCAAATTACAGAATAGCAGGTTGTGGATAAAGGCACGCTAGCTGCGTTGCTTCGAAAAACTCAAATCCTCGCGTATGGAAGAATACGCGTCGGCCTTGAGTTTTTCTCCCGCCTTGCTTTCGCACCTTTCTCCGCAACCTGTGAAATCTAATTGCCATAAATTCAATCTCTTGTGAGTATTTAGTTTGTGAGAATAGCGCGTTAGCATCGTTGCCCCAAAACTCGAATCCCAGACACAAAAAAGCCCGTATGCCTTTTGGCACACGGGCTTTTTTGTGTCTGGTGGCACTCCTTGCAGAGTGGGCAAAATCAGCCGTCTTCTCCTGCTCAGTAAACCTTTCGCTTGGCGATGTTGCCGCCGAGTACGCTGAAGGTGTTTTCCACTATGAAGATAGCCTGCGGGTCGATGTCAAAGACATACTGCTCAAAGGCGCGCAACCTCAGGTTATCCGTAATGGAATAGACCATGCCCACTTCCTGGCCGGTGTAACCGCCCTTGGCGGGAATGATGGTGGCGTGCAGCCTTTTTTCCCGCGTCAGGAAATGAACCATCTCGTCGGTTTTCTTGGTGATGATGCGTACGGCTTTGCGCTGGTTGAACAGGGAGAGCACATACTCCGTCACCACTGCCGTGACGAACAGCATAAGCAGGGAGGCTATTATTTTGTCCGGGGTAAAGCGGCTGAGTGCGAACAACATGACGAGTGCGTTGACCGAGAAGTAGAACACGCCGAAACGCAGGCCGTATTTTCTGTTCAAAATGATGGCCAGCACGTCAATACCGCCACCGCCGCCGTAGCTGCGCAACGTGATGCCGCAACCGGCGCCCATGATGGCACCGGATGACAGGGACGCGTAGATTTCGTTGCGGATTCCCAGGTCCAGATGGATATAGGCGGTCATTATTGTAACCGCAGTCATGGCAAAAAGATTCAGGAAAAAGAAACGCCTGCTGACGCTCCGCCAGGCCACAAGAAACAGCGGCACGTTCATCAGAAAATAGCATACGGGCAAGGACAGAAAGGGGGCACTGTTTACCGTAACCACTGCCAGGCCGTACAGTCCGCCGGGTACGAAATTCTGATCCGCGGCTATGCCTTGATAGCCGAGAACATAGACAAAGGAGCCAAGGGCCAGGAGAAAGACATTCCAGGCCAACGAATCTGAAACGTTGCGTATTTTGGTGTCCATGGGCGGAGATGGTAACTTGCTTTGTAGTGACATGGAACCCGGATTGGCAGAAAATTTTTTTGGGGGATTGTGGCCAGGCAGAAGAGCCGGAGGCGCTGCCTCCGAACCTCCGCCAGGAGGCGACGGCCTCCTGGACCTGCGATCATGCATATCGCTGGAATTGGGAGATGAACCTAAAAAAAAGGACCTACAAGTCTTGTACCTGTAGGTCCTTAATATTTTCTTGGTAGCGGGGAGAGGATTTGAACCTCTGGCCTTCGGGTTATGAGCCCGACGAGCTACCGTGCTGCTCCACCCCGCGTCGGAGAAAGAGGTTCTATGCTTGTCGGCATTCGTTGTCAACAGGTTTGATCTTTTTTATTGTCCGAGGCTGAAAAAATATGGAATTGATGAAGGCCATGGGAGGAGGCTGGGGTTTTTAGGATAAGCCAACCTGCCGGATTGGGGAGCTTGTCCGCCGCTCTCCATAATAAAAGTTTCTGGAAAGGGGAGCGCGAGGGGGAAACCTCTTGCAAGAGGTTTCCCCCTCGCATTTCTTTCTTTCTTTCTGCCCCTACGTTGACGCCGTATCACGGAGAATTTAAGGTTTCAGTTCGTGGGCTCAAGCCCTACTCATCCTTTTTTACCGGGATGCCCGATGCCGCTAGCGCAAATTGTTTATCCAAAAGCTCCTGTTGGAGAAAATGACCGGAAAATTTCAGTCCGCCCCGGACTTGATTTGATGCTGGGGAATTTTCGGCTTAACGAACCTGCCTTCTTTCGTTTTTTGTCCAGCGGAGAAACGTGCGAACTGGCCTTTGTCCTTTCTGGTACTGTTTCCCACCAGTTTTCAGACCAGATACAGGATATTGTCGTGCCGCCCGGCCATGCCGCGGTCTGGAATTCCTCGCCCAGAGAGGTGCTTCACGAATGCCGGGCCGACGAGAACATCCGTTTCGCCTGTATCAGCATCCGGCGAAACCTCCTGGCTGCCTTGCTTGAGGAAGAGACCGGCGGGCCATTTCCGTTTACCGGCGGAATGGCGCAGGAGAGCACCCCTTGCCGTGTCGTCCGCATGAATGCCCCCATGCAGTCGGTGGTGCGGCAGATTTTTTCCCCGCCCTACAACGGATGCGCAGGCAGAATTTTTCTGAAAGGCAAGGTGCTGGAGCTTCTTTCACACACCGTGGCAGGTGCGTGGGGAGACGGGGGATGCTGGTCCGATTATATCCGCCCCCAAATCCGCCAGGCCCGTGAAATGTTGCTGAAGGCGATGGTTTCGCCTCCCTCGCTGGAGGATTTGGCAGCCCATGTCGGCCTGAGTGTGACCTCCCTTACCCGCGGATTTCGAAGCGCCTACGGCGCTTCAGTCTTTGGATTTCTCAGGACGGAACGTCTGGAAAAAGCCAGGACGCTCCTGGAGGCGGGGGAAATGAACGTGACGGAAGTTGCCTACTCCGTGGGATTTTCCAGCCCCGCCCACCTGACGCGCCTTTTTGCCCGTTATTTTCAGATTACTCCCAGCCAGTTCCGCAAGGGATTTCTTGAAAAAAAATAGCCTGATGCCTGCAATGTTTTCTGCGTAGGCCCCTGTCTGTTTTTTCTTTTCATTTCCCATTCTTTTTTCTGTGCCCCCGAAAATGACCGGCGCGGACAAAAATACGCCCGGTGCATGCAAGCGCTGCCATGGGAAAGCTGCAATGTGTTTCGTACACGCCCCAAACGTGGGCGAAGTAAAGCAAACACAACCGGATTTTATATCCGGGGGAGATTCCCATGACGACGACCCGTCGTATTTTTCTCAAAGCCCTTGTCGGTGCATCCATAGCGAATATTCCCGGTTCCCTTTTCAGCCTTGCACCTCATACAGCGCAGGCCGCCATGGCTCCTGCCGATTTTGGAGAGGTCCGGGGGCTGACCATCCGTTGCGTGTCCGAGGTAGGTTGGTTTGATACGCAAATTATCGGGGACGATGTGCGCAAAGCCGGGGGCATGTTCACGGACCAGTACGAAATTCCTTTTTCTGCCGAGAATGCTGCTGGCTACAGCGCCCTGCTTCTTCTGGAAGCTCTGGATGGCACTGAGCACAGCTATCTTCTGGATACAGGGTGGAGCACAACCTGGATGGACCACGCCTTTGCCAAAAGCGGGGTGGACGCCATGCTGGAAAATCACGGGCTCGACGGCCTTATTGTTTCCCATGATCACAACGATCACTTTTGGGGCATTGAAAGCACGCTGAAACTTTGGCCGGACATCCCCATCTATCATCCCTCCACAATGCAGGCCAAAAGTTTTGAACTGCTCGACGGCGCGGATTTCTCCTCGCTTTCCGGCAATCCGCGGAACCGTTTTCCGCATTTCGGGCAGAGAATTCCGGTGTACCCGAATGAATTGTGCGTTCCGCTGCCGGGACTCGCCATTGCCATGTTCGATGTGAACATCCCCCTTGGCGTACGCGGGGAAAGCGTGGTGTACGTCAAGGTGAAAGACAAGGGATACGTCGTCATTACCGGATGCGGACATCCCGGCATCGGTACACTTATTGATTTCGCGGCCAACACCTTTGCTGGCGGCGACCAAATGTACGGCTGCTACGGAGGGCTACACATTGCGCCCTTTGAAATGTGGCAGCCGGAAATGCAGCTGAGCATCGATAAAATACAAGCGTCCGGGATGCAGAAAGTCGCTTGCAACCATTGCACAGGCAGGGTTTGGACGAAAAAAGCGCTGGAGCAGGGAATTCCCATTGTGCAGGGCACGGACGCGTTCCGAAGCTACGACCGGATTGTTAAAAACGATCCCGGCACAGGCGCGAATCTGTACATCGGCAACGGCGACCACGTCCGGTTCTGAGGGGGGAACGATATGAAAGCCCTTTCTCTTTCCCGCTTGGGATCGTTCGGCCTGGAAAGCCGGATAGTGCTGATTGCCACGCTTGTGCAGTTCGTCAACGTCATGGACTTCATGATGGTCATGCCGCTGGGGCCGGATATTTCCAAGGCTCTGCCCGTGACCAATGCGGATATTGGGCTGATCTGCGGTTGTTATACCCTGGCCGTGTCCTTTTCCGGACTGGTGTGTTCCAACTTTTTGGACCGTTTCGACAGAAAGCATGTGGCGCTTGCAGCAGTTGCCGGGCTGACCATAAGCACCATTCTGGCACCTCTTGCCCAGGGGCTTTGGAGTCTGGTTTTTTATCGGGTTCTGGCCGGTTTGTTCGGCGGCCCGGCAGCAGCCATAGCACTTACCATCACCACAGACGCGGTGCCCCCGGAGCGCCGGGGCCGCGCCCTGGCCATTGTGATGGGAACCTTTTCCATTGCGGCAATCGTGGCGCTTCCGTTCGGTTTGGAGCTGGCAAGGGTTGGCGGGTGGATGTGCCCGTTCTACGTCATTTCCGGCGCAGGCCTGCTGGTGATGGGCGTTATCCTGGTCTATATGCCGTCCATGACCGACCATAAAAGGGCGGGCAAAACGCGCGGATCATTCATCAAGCTGGTCCGGGACAAGGCAAACTACATGGCGCTTTGCATGTTCGGCTCGTCCAAATGCTCCTCGTTTCTGATCATCACCAACATTTCCGCATTTTTTCAGCTGAACAGGGGCCTGCCCCGCGCGGAACTGAGTGTGCTGTATTTTGCGGCAGGTGTTGTAAGCCTTGTGGCCGTACAGATTGCCGGACGGCTGAACGATCGGGTTGGGCCGATAGCCCTGAACATCGTGACCACGGCATTTTTGGTGGCATTCATTGCCGACGGATTCATGCACCTCAACGTCACGCCGCTTCTGGTCATCTTTGTCATGTTCTCGGCTCTGGTCTGCATGCGCGATGTCTCGGCTGCGGCGGAAGGCTCCAAGATCCCGCAACCCTACGAGCGGGCGTCCTTTATGGCCTTGATTTCTTCGGTGCAGCATTTCGGCAACGGCGTTGGAGCGCTGATTTCCTCGGCCATTTTGACCACGTCCGCGGACGGAGCTTTGGTGGGGATGGCGGTGGTGGCGGGGTTGTCTATAGTATTGGCCTTAATCCAGCCTATAGTATTGGTGAAGTTGGCCGCGCGATATTGATTTATGGCCGCGCGATTTTTGCCCTCGGCTTTGTTGCATTTGGTTTCGCTTCGCATCTGGGCTGCTGAAAAAGGCACGATAGCTGCGTTACTGCGAAAAATTGAGCTCGCTCGTGTACAAAAAAAGTACATGTCGCGGCTCAATTTTTCTGGCGCCTTGCTCTCGCACCTTTTTGAGCAGCCTGCGAAGTCGGGATGGGCAAAAGAAAAGTCGCGATTGATGTCCTCGCTTGCGAAACCAAATGCGCCTTGCCGGAGAACAAAACTTACACGGCCATGGGAGGAGTCTAAGATTTAATAAGGTAAGCCAGCCAGCCTGCTGGATTGGCCTTAAAAGCTGATTACCCCCCCATAATAAAGGTTTCTGGAAAGGGGAGCGCAGGGGGAGAACCTCTTTCAAGAGGTTTCAGGCTGTCGGGAAAGGCCTGATAGCTGCGTTGCTGATTGATGAAGGCCGCGTGATTTTTGCCCTCTGCTTCGTTGCATTTGGTTTCGCTTCGCGGGCCGTATTTACATATACTGTCCTCGCTTGCGAAACCAAATGCGCCTTGCCGGAGAACAAAACTTACACGGCCATGGGAGGAGTCTAAGATTTAATAAGGTAAGCCAGCCTGCCTGCTGGATTGGCCTTAAAAGCTGATTAACACCCCCCATAATAAAAATTTCTGGAAAGGGGAGCGCGAGGGGAAGAACCTCTTTTAAGAGGTTTCCCCCTCGCATCTCTTCTCTTTTCCCATCTTTTCCCCCCCTACTCCAAATTCTTCCTGAAATTCATTGCAGCGAGGGCGATAAAGGCCACGGCCAGGAGGCATTGCCCGATGACGGGTCGGACGAGGTCTTGGAATCCGACGCCTTTGATGAGCACGCCGCGCAGTATTTCCATGTACCAGCGCAGGGGGTTCAGGTAGGTGGCGTACTGCACGGGCACGGGCATGTTTGCCACGGGGAACATGAACCCGGAGAGCAGTATGGAGGGCATGAGGAAAAAGAAGGCGGTGAGCAGCGCCTGCTGCTGGGTGCGGGCGCTGACCGAGATGATGAGCGCAAGCCCCGTGTTTCCGGCCAGGAACACGCCGCTGAGGACGTAGAGGGTAAGCCAGCTTCCTCGGACCTGTATGTCGAAGATGATCATGGAGAGGAAGAGCATGACGGTCATGAGGATGTAGCCGATGATGATAAAGGGCAGGCACTTGCCCAGAATGAATTCCGAGCCGCGGATGGGCGTGACCATGATCTGCTCTATGGTGCCTATTTCCTTTTCGCGCACAATGGCGATGCTGGTCAGCAGCAGGGTGACGACCACGAGCATGACCGCTGTAAGGCCGGGCACGTAAAAGTATTTGCTCTCCATGTTCGGATTGAACCAGGCGCGGGGCGCAATGGAGACGTTGGAAACGGGTGCGCCGGGTGGGCGGAGTCCGGCGCGGTCCATGCGTCGGGCAAGCACCTCGGCATTGAAGTTCTGGACGATCTGCATGGCATAGCCGTTGACCAGGGCGGCGGAGTTGGAGTCCGTACCGTCGGTGATGACCTGCACGGCGGCGGTGCCTCCGGATATGATGTCTTTGGCAAAGCCGGGCAGGATGACGATGGCGGCGCGTGCCTCGCCCGTGTTCATGGCGTGGTTGACGTCTTCGGGCCCTTGGGCCACTTCGATGACCTTGAAATAGTGGCTGCCCGTGAAGCGGGAGAGCAGTTCGCGCGACTGCGGGGTGTGGTCGCGGTCCATGAGTATGGTTTCCACGTTGTCCACGTCCGTGGTGAGGGCAAAGGCGAAGACCGTGAGCTGAAGCACGGGCGCGACAAAGATGATTATCCGCATTTTCGGGTCGCGCAGGAGTTGCAGGAACTCCTTGACCAGCAGGCGGCGGAGGCGGAGCAGCATGTTTTTTTACTCCAGTTTGAGTTTCATGCGTTTGTGGCACAGGGCAATCATTATGGCCGCGTACAGGCTCAGCAGCAGGGCATTCAGCCAGAGGATTTCCAGGCCGATGCCCTTGAGGTAGATGCCGCGCAGGATGGTGATGAAGTAGCGGGCCGGGATGATGTAGCTGAGCAGCTGGATGGGCCGGGGCATGTTGGCAATGGCAAAGACGAATCCGCTGATGATGAGCGTGGGCATGTAGCTGCCGATAAGCGCGGCCTGGTTGGCCAGCACCTGTTTTTTGAGGTTGATGCTGATGAGCAGGCCGAAAAAGAGCGCGCCGGTAAGGAATATGGCGGCCATGGCAAAGAGCAGCCCGGCATTGCCGCGTATGGGCACGTCGTAGATCCACTGGCCCATGGCAACGGATATGGCGACGTCGAACATGCCGACCACAAAGTGCGGGGCCACCTTGCCCAGCACCAGCTCGGGCACGCGCACGGGCGTGCTGATGAGTTGTTCCATGGTGCCGGTTTCCCATTCGCGGGCCACGGTTACGCTGGTGAGCATGGCGGCGATAACCACCATGACCACGGCGATGATGCCGGGGATGATGGAGTTCTGGCTGCGCATGTCCTGGTTGAAGAAGGTGCGCCCGTCCAGACGCACGGCCGGGGCCACATGGCGGCCTGCCAGTTCGGCGCGGCGCAGGGTGACGTTTTGGTTGAATATCTGGCCCACGGCTTCGGCGTAGTTCAGGGCCAGACGCGCGGTGTTGGCGTCCGAGCCATCGGCGACCACCTGTATGGCGACCTCGCGGCCCGAGGCCACGGCCTGGGCAAAGTCGCCTGGAATGACCATGCCCAGTACGGCGCGGCCCCTGGTCAGGTCGCGGACAATGGGGTCGTAGCCTTCGCAGGTGCGCACGTCGAAATAGGCGGAGCCGCGCAGCAGGCTGAGAAATTCGCGCGAGGCCTGGGTCTTGGACTGGTCCCAGACCACGGTGGGCACGTTGCGCAGGTCCAGGCTGAGGGCGTAGCCGAAGATGAGCACCAGCATTATGGGAATGGCAACGGCCATTACCAGACTGCGCCAGTCGCGCAGCACGTGCAGAAATTCCTTGCGGGTTATGGCCAAGAAACGCCGGAAGCTGAACATCAGACAGCCTCCTTATGTGTGGTTTGCTGCCCTTTCTCTTCAATTCTGTCCGCTTCTTCTATGAGCGACACAAACACGTCCTCCATGGACGGGGTGATGCGGCGCAGCCGGTCCAGACGCATGTCCTGCTGTTTAAAGGCTGCACGGATGTCGCGTTCGGCGGCATCGGCATCGTTGCAGACCGCGTGCAGGCCCGCGCCGAACAGGGCGGCTTCGCGTACCGAGGGCAGGGCAGTGATGGTGTCGAGCATGTTCTGGGGCTGGGCGCAGCCGATATCCACAATGACGTCGTGCATGCGTTCGGTCTTGAGGCGACCGGGCGAGCCGAGCGCGATCATGTTTCCCTTGTAGATGAGGGCCACCCGGTCGCAATATTCGGCCTCTTCCATGTAGTGGGTGGTGACGAACACGGTAACGCCCCGTGTGCTCATGTCGTGAATCAGGTCCCAGAAGGTGCGGCGGGCCACGGGATCGACCCCGCTGGTGGGCTCGTCCAGAAAAAGGATGGGCGGTTCGTGCAGAACCGAGCAGGCAATGGCCAGCTTCTGTTTCCAGCCGCCCGAGAGCGTCCCGGCCATGTCTTTTTCGTGCCCGCTCAGGCCGGATAGACGTATGGCCCATTCGCGCCGACGCTTCAGATGGTCGCCGGACAGACCGTAGATTCCGCCGTAAAAGTCGATGTTCTCGCGCACGCTGAGGTCCTCGTACAGGGAGAACTTCTGGCTCATGTAGCCGATGCGCTGCTTGACCTCTTCCGGGTCCTTGCGGATGTCGAATCCGGCCACCACGCCCGTGCCGTCACTGGGCGGGAGCAGACCGCAGAGCATGCGGATGGTGGTGCTTTTGCCCGCGCCGTTGGGGCCGAGGAAACCGAAAATTTCACCGCGCGGCACTTCAAAGGAAATGTCGTTGACCGCCACGAACGAGCCGAAACGCCGGGTCAGGTTTTCCACGCGCACGGCCATGCCGTTGTCAAAGGTTTGGGCGGGTGTGCCCGAAGATTCCGCAGCATCGGCTTGGGAGTCGTTCAGGGAGGTTTCCGGCACCGCTTCCGGTGTCTTTTTCCGGCTGACCATGCTCAGAAAAATATCTTCCAGGGAGGGCGGTTCGACCTCCAGCGAAACCACGGGGATCTTCGCCTGCTGCAAGGTCTTGGACAGACCGGGCAGCGTGGCTTCCGGTTCCGGGCAGGAGATGTGCAGGCTGTTGCCGAACAGGGCCATGTCGCCGAGTGCAGTGGAGGCGGAGGGAGTTGCACCCTGGTCCGACCCACTGTTGGGACCACTGTCGGGGGCGGAATCGGATTGAGTGCATATGCCTTTCAGCAGTTCGCGCGCCCGGCGCATGTCCTGGCTGTTGTGGCCCTGCAGCTTGATGATGCCGCCCGGCGTCTGGGCGCGCAGTTGGTCCGGGGTGCCATGGGCCAGCAGTCTGCCATTGTCCAGCAGGCCCACGCGGGTGCAGCGTTCGGCCTCGTCCAGATAGGCGGTGGTCACCAGAATGGCCACGTCCTGCTTGAGCAGGGTGTAGAGAATTCTCCAGAAATCGCGCCGGGAGACCGGGTCCACTCCATTGGTGGGCTCGTCCAGCAGCAGGACCTTGGGCGTATGGATAAGGGCGCAGACCAGTTGCAGTTTCTGCTTCATGCCCCCGGAAAGGCGTCCGGCCTGGCGCTTCTTGAAAGGCCGCATAAAACTGAAGTCGAGCAGGTCGTCGATGCGTTTCTCCCGACCCTTGCGCGGCTCGCCGTAAAGGTCGGCGTACAGCTCTATGTTTTCCTGCACGGTAAGGTCCGGGTACAGGGCGAAGCGCTGGCTCATGTAGGCAATGCTTTCCTTGACCTCGCGGTAATTTTTCCGGGTATCGAATCCGGCCACGCTGGCCGTGCCCTCGTCCTGGTCCATAATTGCGGCCAGCATGCGCAGGGTGGTGGTTTTGCCCGCGCCGTCCGGCCCGACCAGTCCGTATATTTCACCGGGCCGCACCTGAATGTTCAGGTCCTGCACGGCCTGGACGCCGGTTTCCGGCGGTCCGAAGCGCTTGCACAAACCCTGGGCGTGTATGGCGAATTCCTCGGTGACCATGTTCAGTTTCCGTTGTTTTTCGGTGCGGTCCCGTTGTTGGATGTATCGTACAGGTCAAAGCGGATACGGGCGTCCGCGGGCATGCCCGGCTTGAGCAGCAGGTGGGGATTCTCCGTGGTTATCTTGATGCGATAGACCAGCTTGACCCGTTCTTCAAAAGTCTGAACCTGCTTGGGCGTGAACTCGGCCTCGGAGGCTATGAACGTGACCCGGCCCTGAAAGACGCGGTCCGGGTAGGCATCCGTGGTTATTGTCGCCTTCTGCCCCAGGTGCAGTTTGCCCAGCTGGTTTTCCGGCACAAAGCCGCGCAGCCAGATGTGGGAAAGGTCGGCCAGCTCCACCACGGGCGATCCCGCGTTGAGGTATTCGCCGGGCTCGGCGGCCTTGGTCAGAACCGTTCCCGTAACCGGCGAGGTCAGGGATGTGTATTCCAGGCGGCGTTCTGCCTCGCGCAGGGCCTCGCGGTTGGCCGCAACCTCGGCCCGGGCCTGTTCTATCTGTTCCACGCGGAAGCCTTCCTTTTTCAGGCTGAGGGCCTGGCGGGCGCTCTGCACCCCGGCCTGGGCAAGATCGTATGCGCTCTGCGCGGTCTTGAACCGGGTGGAGTAGAGTTCGGCTTCCTGCTTGCTCACCACCTTTCTGGCGAACAGGTCGCGGTAGCGGTCGTTGTCCGCGCGGGCCTGTTCCAGCTCCGACGCGGCCTTTTGCACGTCCGCCCTGGCCTGGGAAAGCGCGGCTCTGGCTTCCTTTATTTCCTGATTGCGGCTGCCATGTTCGAATTCGTCCAAGGCGGCCTGGGCGCGGTTCAGGTTGGCCTGTGCCTTGGCCTCGGCCAGTTCCTGGTCCGTGGGGTCCAGAAGGGCGATAAGCTGGCCCTGGGTAACGGAATCTCCCTCATCCACCAGCCGTTTGGTCAGGCGGCCGGGAATGCGAAAGCTGGCCAGGACGCCGGTGACCTCCATGTTGCCGGAAAGCAGAAGCTCGTCGGGATTGGTGTTGGTTTGGGAGCGCAGCTCAAAATACCAGAGCGCACCGCCTGCCAGAAGAACCAGCAGCAGGATGATGGCTATTTTCTTCATTGTTGTTCCTCCGGCAGCGTTTGTAATTGGGATGCGTTGCCCGAAGCGGTTGCGGAAGTGTGTGCAGAAGCGTCGGGGGACTGGCTGGACAACATCATATCATACAATTGGATGATGTGGTCGGCCATGTCGTCCGGGTTTACGGGCAGCAGGCCGTCGTTGCCTTCCAAGGTACGGGCGCGCGTTATCATGGGAGTGACAAGGCTGGAAAACATGAGCCCGGAGACGATGTTGAGGTGCGCCAGCAGGGGATTGAAGGGCGTTTTTTCGGTTTCGTCGTTGGAGAGAACGCTCAGCGTGCAGCGCAGCACCCGCATGATGGCGCGCAGCACGTTTTCACTCATGTTCACCCCGCCGGTTGCCAGCTCGTGCAGCATGATGCGCGGAAAGGGCGTTTTTTCGGAAAAGACATGTGCCAGCAACCGGATAAGACGCTGGAGCCGTTCGGAACGGGTGCCCTGCATGGCCTTTACCTGTTGCTCCAATGTCTCGGCCAGCGGCTCGAAGTGGTGCAGCAGGAGCGCCTCGAACAGGGCTTTTTTGTTGCCGATGTGATAGTAGATGGCGGCCTTGTTGACCCCGGCGGCCTGGGCAATGGCATCCATTTTGGCTCCTGCGTAGCCCTGGCGGGAGAAGACCAGGGAGGAGGCTTCTATAATGCGTTCTCTGGCTGGAATATTTTTGTTCATGATGGGTCCGTTCGTCTTAACTGAAAGGTTTAACCATTTGATGTAACCAAACGGTTAAACCCCATGGTTACATGTGTCAAGAGGGAGCCATATAAAAATAATGCCCGGCAATGAAAATACGTCGATGCGTGTAATCACTTTGAAAGTAAGGAGAAATAATTAAAAAGCGCGTGGGTGTTCAAAACGCTGCTGCAGAAAAGGGACCCGGAATGCGGTGCACTTCCGCATGCCACTTGAGTTGATTTTTTTGAGCCTACCGCAAAGCTGTCGACTTTATCCTTCTTTATTTGACAGATAGGCGGATAAAACGACACTCTATGCAATGCCGGATTTAAAATATGACTTCTATGGGGGCATTCGTTTTCATGGTTTTTTACTATGTACTTCTGCCGTCTTGGCAGGTTCGGGCGGAGGCATAATCGACGAGCACTATGAGTGCTTTAATGACCTGCTTGGAAACGCTCAGTGATTGGCAACATTCTTGGCACTCGCCCATTATATAGGCATATTCAAGAGGCCCAGACGTGTTTTATTTAGAGACCCGTTTCGCCATATGATGGGGGGGAATGGGAAGTGTGTATTCTTAGCTATTGGCATGTTTTGTGCTTTTACTCGTGATGAAAAGCACTGAACTCAGAGGAGGAAAAATGAACTCTGCTCAAATCAAATCCGTAATTTTTTCGGCCGCATTGATCTTGGTCATGGTGTCTCTGCTGACTGTGCCTGCGTTTGCCGGAAAGTTGAGTATTATGAATACGGACCAAAACAATCCGTATCTAGTTCGGTATGAGGATTTAACATTTGGCTCTACTAGTCATCAGGTAATGTGCGTAAGTCCGGGAGAGTCTACGTTTGTTGATCGGCTTATAAACGCATACACGTGGATAGCTGTTGTGCGTTCAAAATGCCCATGCAGTTCCTTTGGTACAGCAGGACACTGGGGCGAATGCTACGGAGAGGATGTTGTGGAGTATACGGTCAGCGGAACCCCTACAGCTTTTCGAAAATTTGTCGTCACAATAGCGGATGGCCCAACCGCAATTATCGCTGAACAAAAATAGTGGCATCAAGTTCTTGATTATTTGAAGGAACGTTGATTTATCTTCTCCCTTCCCATGGCAATACCAAACTTATGCTCTGTAACGTGATTTTCCTGTACCAAGCAGAAATCTCCTTTATACCCTGCAACCTGACTATTAAAACAGATACAAATCAGCTTCTGCTTCAAAAAGACTGCTTTTGCGCTGAAACATGCGGCTGCATAGTCCCCGCCAGTACCCCGGAGACCTCGCACAAACGGATTTTGTATGGATATACAATGCCGAACCGTTTGGTGTGATCGTCTTGCTACAAACAAAATACCCGACAAATCGTTTTCGGGAGTACAGAAACAGGATGCAATGGCGGGGGAGGGGGATAGCCGGAACAGCCGGATTTGGCAGAGACGCGGCTATTCGTTCTCGCGGGCCTTGGCCATGGTGAGACGATGCATTTCCGTATGCCACTTGAAGGAAAGGTCGGCCATCAGGGAAAAGGCGTTGGAGCAATCCACCACTGCCCATTGCAGGTGGCGTCCCTTATCGGTGAAAATCCATTTTCCTTCTTCCATGAACTGCAACCCCACGTCTTTGCGTCCGGGCAGGGGGAGGGCCATGTCGTTGCGGAAAATGGCCGAGAACCACAGCTCCAGCAGGCCGGAGTTGTTGGGGCCTTCCACCTGCAGGTTGATGATGCAGCGCTGCCCCAGGCGAAAGAGCTTGTTGATCTGCCTGTCCGTAAAATTCAGGTTGCCCACGCGGATGCCGCCGCAGGAGATGTTCACCAGCCTGGGAAGGTCGCGCCCCAGTTCTTCGGGGATGGTCACTATCGGTTCGCCCAGGACTTCCATTGTGGACGGCAGGCCAGACTCCGGCATGGACCAGATTGTCGCGGATTTGAGAGTGTGGGGCGGCAGGGATGTACGCAGGGAACCGCGCCGGGAAAAACTGTTGAGCATGCGTGGAAAGTCTATCCCCAAAATGTGCCGTCCTTTTTTGGTGGTGCCGACGCGCGTGACAGGGGAAGTGAAATTGTAAAAAAACTTTTCGCCTTTGACGGTCTTGGTCAGAAAGCACTCGACTTCGCGTCCCACGAGCTTTTTATCCAGCCGCAGGGTGGAGGGCGGGTCAACAAAGAGTTCCGTGTCCGTCACTTTGACGATGAGACACGATGCCAGCTTGTTTTTAAAGTATCCTTCCTTGAGGCGTAGATCGAACTTGTTTTGAAAGTCTGCCGTCTCCTCAAGCAGGGCTCTTATTTCCTTGGCATTTCTCATAGTCGAATCGCTGTTCCGGGATTTCTTTCGAACGCGAGTGGTTCTTGGGGCACCTTCCCCCTGTGTACGTGTGGGGTGGCATGCGCAGTCTCCAGATGTCCACCAGGCGGACAGGGAATAGTATGCGGTATCATTTTTTCGCGGAAACTACCTTTGTACGGATGGCTGGCGGCCAAAAGCGGGGGAGGCCCCACAAGGCGTTGCCAAGGGCAGATTTCCGTTGTTCCCGGAGCGGGGCTTCAGCACATATGCGCAGCGCCGTAGGTTCAGACGTTTTCTCCCTTTGCATACTTGGGGTTGGATCGCACCTTTTGGATGGCGACCCGCAAAGCCGCCATGATTTCTTCGTCGTTGACGCTTTCGCTCAGCACAATGGTCCCTTTCTGCTTGTACCTGGGCGGCAGGCAGTTCAGAGCCAGGGCGTAAATATCCTGAATATCCAAGGGGTCCGGGTCGTACTCCGGAATTTCCTCAAGCGCGCTTATGAGCTTTCGGGCAACCCTTGCTTCATTCTTGTTTTTTACCGAGCCAAGAAGATTGTTGATTACCTCTTCATAGCTTTCCATGGCGAACCTCCTCAAAGAACACTAACCCTTGTCTGTTATGTTGCCATGCTTCAAGGTGCAAAGCAAACATCTTTGACGAAATCGTATGATTTTTAACACGGAATAAAATCCGCTGGGCTGCATGCACAAAGGATTTCTGCGTAAATAGGCCAACACCGGCAGGCCGGGGCGTAACCGGGTGGATGCGGCCAGAGGGATGCGGCCAGAGGGATGCGGCCGGATGGATGCGGCCGGGCGGCGAAAAAAGACCATGTGGCAGATTGCCTTTTTTTAGTTGTTTTCTTGCCTGTCTGTCGTATCAGGCAAGAAAAAGAGAGGAATATGTATCCCTTTCAATTTGAGGCAGGGGTATACAATCGTAGTGCATACCGGCAGAGAAAAGCGCTGTATCGGCTGGTGGTTTCATTCCTGGAAGGGAGGATTTGACCAATCCTTGCCCCTCTCCGTATACTCCATCCGTTCATCAGGAGTTACCGATGGATTGCCGTGTGTTCCCCCAGACGGGGAATCCGGCTATACCGTGGGAAGAGCAACCACAGCCTGCCCTGCCCCTGCGATATCGATACCGCAGGATTGAATATGTGTATGGATTTTGCCGGAACAGACGACGAACTGGCGCGACAACAATCTTTGGCGCTGGCGCACAACCCATTGCAATGTGGAATGCGCTTCCTGCCAGGAAAAATTGTCCGTTCCAGGTTCCGGTGTGGAAAATAACGAGAAAGGCCGCAGCGTGTTTGAAGTGTCATCGTCTTGGGGTATGTTCTCTTGCGACCAGGCGTGACCACCAGGGAGCCGCTGCGAACGGCCATGAAATACCCGAGGGGAGAACAATGGAAAAATCAAATGTCTTCTTTACAGATTTCCGTACAAAGGCGTTCGGCGACGGACTGCCCACCAAGCTGAAAAATTTGATTCGCAAGGCGGGAATCGAAAATTTGGATATGGATGGCAAGTTCGTTGCCATCAAGATGCATTTCGGCGAGATGGGCAATATCAGCTATCTGCGCCCCAACTACGCCAGAGCCGTGGTGGATGTGGTCAAGGAGCTGGGAGGCAAGCCCTTCCTTACCGACTGTAACACCATGTATCCGGGCAGCCGCAAGAACGCGTTGGAGCATCTGGAATGCGCCTGGGAAAACGGCTTTACTCCGCTTACCGTTGGCTGTCCGATCATCATCGGGGACGGGCTCAAGGGCACGGACGACATTGCAGTGCCCGTGGAAGGGGGCGAATACGTCAAGGAAGCCAAGATAGGCCGTGCTGTCATGGACGCGGATATCTTCATCAGCCTGACGCACTTCAAGGGCCACGAGATGACCGGCTTCGGCGGCACCATCAAGAATATCGGCATGGGGTGCGGTTCACGCGCCGGAAAGGCCGAGCAGCACAGCAGCGGGAAACCCACCATCGTGGAATCGAAATGCCGCGGCTGCAAGCTCTGTTTGAAGGAATGTGCCAACAACGGCCTGAGCTTTGATCCGGAAACCAAGAAAACATCGGTCACCGAGAATTGCGTTGGCTGTGGCCGCTGCCTTGGCGCGTGCAACTTCGACGCCATCGTCTTTAAAGACAGGGCGGCTATTGCCGACCTGAACTACCGCATGGCCGAGTACACCAAGGCCGTGCTGGACGGGCGTCCGAACTTCCACATTTCCCTTATCGTGGACGTTTCCCCAAACTGTGACTGTCATGGGGAAAACGACGCGCCCATTCTGCCCAACCTTGGCATGTTCGCTTCATTTGATGCGTTGGCCCTGGACCAGGCCTGCGCGGATGCCTGTCTCGCAGCCACTCCGCTGCCCGGCAGCCAGCTGGCCGAAAATATGGCCAAAGCCGATTTTGTGGACCACTGCGACCACTTTTCCAATTCGCGGCCCGAATCCGAATGGCGTACCTGTCTGGACCATGCCGCTAAGATTGGTGTGGGGTCTCGCGAATATGAATTAATTAAGGTGAAAACCAGAAAATAGTCTGGCGTTTGTGATAGAGAGTTAAAAGCTTCGGGACGGCTGCGGGATGTTCCCGTGGCTGTCCCGAAGATATACGTTCCGGTGTAAAGGCTGGCGGGCTCCCGAAAGGGGCTTGTCAGCCTTTTTTTATGGGGTGCCCTTGGCCCGTTTTGGGGAGCCCCGTCTTCTTCTGCCGTTGCGCCGTCTGCAACGACTCTTTCTCCTTCTCTTGTTTTGTCCTGCCTGTCTGCGAATGCAACGCATCATTGGAGCGGGAGGCGCTGCCTACTGCATGTGTGTTGCAGAGACTCTGGTGTTTTAACGTGGCGCTCTCTGGCAAAGGGGCTGGTGCATGGGAAAACATAGCATTGAATATGATTTTTCAATTCGTGCTACGTGTGTTCTCTTATAATTTTACGATCAGATATTTACATCCGCATGATTTTATGCGTTAACATGAGCTAATACCATAATCTCATTTTGGAGGTGGGCATGGTCCGAAAACTTTACCTTGTCCTGATAGCGGCCTTTATCGTCGCCATCACCACTGTTGCTGCAATGGCGTTCAATGTTCCGGATGCCATTGTTCTGGAACGCCCTGAAAACAACAAAAAATTGAATCAGTGGGTGGGGCCGGTCAAGTTCCCGCATGGATTCCACGCCGTTCGGCAGGCCTGCAGGAACTGCCATCACAAGGAAACCGATGCCGACCTCGGCAAATACGTTGCCTGCAGGCAATGCCATACGGATGACGACCCGAACAACATCTCCGGGTTTTACAGGGCCTGGCATTCCGAGGGTCCTCCCAGCTGTCTGGGCTGTCATACGCAGATGCGTACCAGGGGCGGCAAAAATCCCGTCGGCTGCACTTCCGCCTGCCACAAGCCCAAAGAGTCGCAAGGAGCAACACATGCCAAACGGAAATAAATTCGACGCAATGAAAATGTTGGCCGGAGAAGGCAAGGACATCTCCCGTCGCGACCTGCTGAAATTCTGTGGTGTCATGGCGACGTTTCTCGGCATGGGGCCCGCCTTCGTACCCCAGATTGCCCATGCCCTTACCACCAAGAAACGACCCTCCGTGGTCTACCTGCATTGTGCCGAGTGTACCGGCTGTACCGAAGGCCTTCTTCGGGCCTACCAGCCTTATTTTGATGAAATCATCATGAACACCATATCCCTGGACTATTGCGAGACGATCATGGCGGCTGCGGGAGAAGCAGCCCATGCCGCTCTGGAAAAGGCGCTGCATAATCCGGAAGGATTCATCTGCGTCATCGAAGGGGGCATCCCCACCTATCATGGCGGGGAATACGGCAAGGTGGGCGGGGAAACCATGTTCCAGCTGTGCGCGCGGGTGGCATCCAAGGCCATTGCCACCATCGCCATGGGTACCTGCGCCTGTTACGGCGGGGTACAGGCGGCCGCGCCCAATCCTTCCGGGGCCAAGGGCGTCAACGACGCGCTGAAGGCCGTGGGAGTAAGCGCCATCAACATTGCGGGATGTCCGCCCAATCCCATGAACTTTGTGGGAACCGTGGTGCACCTGCTCACCAAGGGCATGCCCAAGCTGGACCAGTGGAACAGGCCGACCTTGTTCTACGGCGAAACCGTCCATTCCCGCTGTCCGCGCCAGGAGCATTTCAACAAGGGGGAGTTCGCCCTCAGCTTCGACAGTCCCGAAGCCAAGAAGGGCTGGTGCCTTTACCAGCTGGGGTGCAAGGGGCCGTATACCTACAACAACTGCCCCACGGCGCTGTTCAACCAGGTGAACTGGCCCGTGCAGGCCGGAGCCCCCTGCATAGGCTGCAGCGAGCCCAATTTCTGGGACGACTATTCCCCGTTCTTCCGTCCCATCATGGACGGACCGAAAAGCTGATCCGCCCGTAAGGAGAGAGGAGAACCCGCATGAGTAAAATGAATACAGGCAAGCGCTTGATCATTGATCCGGTGACGCGCATCGAGGGCCACCTCAAGGTGGAGGTGGAACTTGAAAACGGCAAGGTCAAAAACTCCTGGGTAGGCTCTCAGCTTTTCCGGGGGCTGGAGGTCATTCTCAAGGGCCGTCCGCCCGAAGACGCGCCCCTGTTCACCCAGCGCACCTGCGGCGTGTGCACCAATACCCACGCTTTAACCAGCATCCGGGCCATAGAGGACGCCTACGGCATCAAGGTTCCGCCCCTGGCCCAGCTGCTCCGCCATCTTATTCTGGCAACCCTCATCATCCACGACCATCTGGTGCACTACTACCATCTGCACGGGCTGGACTGGATAGACATGGCTTCGGCTGCCGGGGCCGATGCGGTAAAGGCGGGCAAGCTCGTGGCCTCCACCAGCAACCGCAGCGACGACCCGTCCGAGCTTTTCATCATCCGCAAGCGCCTGAAGGAATTCGTGGCCTCCGGGCAGCTCGGCTTTTTGGAAAACGCCTATTTCCTTGGTGGAAACAAGGCCTACCGCATGACGCCCGAGGAAAACCTCATCATGTCCGCGCACTATTTTGAAGGGTTGCGCATCCAGCTGGAACTGGGCCGCGCCATGGCCCTGTTTGCCGGAAAGAACCCCCATGCGCAGTCCATGGTGGTGGGCGGCATGACCTGCTACGACAGCCTGAACAAGGACGTGCTGGCCCAGTTCCTCCATATCTGGGAAAAGACCAGCGAGTTTGTGAACAACGCCATGATGCCGGATGTTGTGCTTATGTCGAAACGTTTTCCCGAGGCGTTTACCTACGGCAAAACATCCAACTTCTTTTCATTTGCCGACTTCTATGACCCGAAAACCGGAAAAAACCCGTACTTCACCTCGGGCGTGCTGTGGAAGAACGACTTCAAACGCTTGGAAAAGCTGGATATCGACCACATCGAAGAGCACGTAGCGCACAGCTGGTACAAGGGCGATTTGGCTCACAAGCCCTACGACGGCGTCACCGAACCGCTCTACACAGGCTTTGAGGACAAGGAAAAGTACTCCTGGACCAAGGCGCCCCGCTACAAGGGAGAGTCCATGGAGACAGGGCCGCTTGCCCGGCGCATGATCGCCTATGCCAGGGGCGAGAAGGAAACCAAGGCCATGGTTGATGGCGTGTGCAAGGATGCCGGCGTGAAGATGCCGCAAATGTTCTCGACCATGGGGCGGACCATCTGCCGCGTGGTGGAAACGGCCATGCTCACCAAACGCATGAAGGGCTGGATAGACGAAACCAACGAGCGCGTGGCGTCCGGTGACGACACCATCTATCAGAAGTGGAAGCCGCGCGACGGCAAGGGCGTGGGCCTGTGCTGCGTAACCCGCGGCGGGCTTTCGCACTGGATACGCATAAAGGGTGAAAAGATCGAAAACATCCAGCTGGTGGTGCCCTCCACCTGGAACCTGTCCCCCAGATGCGCCGCCGACAAGCAGGGTGCGGTGGAAGAGTCGCTCATGGGCTGTCCGTGTCCCGATCCGGACCGTCCTGTGGAGATTCTGCGCACGGTGCATTCGTTCGACCCGTGCATTGCCTGCGCGGTTCATTTTGTGGACAAGCGCGGCGGCACCGTGTTGAAGAAGGTCAACATCTCGTAATAGCATCCATGTCCGACACGTTCGGGCATGGCAGTATGTTTACGAAATCCCCGGGCAGCCATGTGGTTGGCCGGGGATTTTGGTTGTTTTTCGGAGGGCGGAAGGTTGTGAAAATGGTTATTGCCCGAACGCCTGGCGCAAGGCTGCAATGTCGCCCATCAGCAGGGCAAGGTTGCCCTTGATGCGTTCCTCGGGCCAATCCCACCAGCGGATTTTTTCCAGCAGCGCGATATCCTCGTCGGCAAACCGCTTCTTGATCTGCTTTGCCGGAGAACCGGCCACCACGCTGTAGGGCGCCACGTCCCTCGTCACAATGGCCCGCGACCCGATCCTCGCCCCGTCGCCGATGGTCACACCGGCCATGATAAGGGCCTCGAAGCCTATCCATACATCGTTTCCCACAACAATGTCGCCCTTGTTGTCCCAGCTGTCATTGATGGGGAGTTCGTGGTCCCACAGATCCCTGAAAATGGCGAACGGATAGTTGACGCAGGACTTTGCCTTGTGGTTGCCGCCGTTGAACAGGAACTTGGCGCCGTGGGCTATGGAGCAGAACTTGCCGATGATCAGCCTGTCGTTGTTCAGGACAGGGTAGTGGTACAGCACGTTCTTTTCCTGGAACTTCCGCGGGTCGTCAAAGTCGTGGTAGTAGGTGTATTCGCCCACTGTGATGTGCGGGTTGGTGACTGCTTCGCGAAGGTTGCAGGTGTTGTTGTCGCCGGGGCGGGGGAAGATGGGCTGAGGCATAACATTCTCCTTTCAGGCTGCTGAAAAAGGCACGATAGCTTCGTTGCTGCGAAAAAATTGAACCCGCTCGTGTACACAAAGAGTACACGTCGCGATTCAATTTTTCTGGCGCCTTGCTCTCGCGTCTTTTTGAGCAGCCTGCGGGGTGGTCCCGTGTGATTTTTGCCCTCTGCTTCGTTGCATTTGGCTTCGCTTCGCGGGCCGTATTGAATATACTGTCCTCGCTTGCGAAACCAACAGCGCCTTGCCGGAGAGCAAAACTTACCCGGCCATTAAATTGGGCAGTTCTACGAGCGTAAAAGTTTCTGGAAAGGGAGTGCAAAGAGAAAAACTCTCACGTCATGCGGCTGAAAACGACACGCTCGCTTCGTTGTTTAAGCAGCCAGCGAAATTGGATGTAATATTAAATTTGTCGTCAAAGTCTGAGAATACCTTTTTCCGTTGCCTGTCAACCGGGAAAGGTATTTTTATGAAAAGGGCCGCCGTCTCTCCTTGGCCGCCTCTTAATCCGCTTCCCGGAAGGCTTCGTCCAGCCCGCGGATGATGGGGGCCAGAAAATAGGAGATGAGGGTGCGTTGGCCCACGTTCATCTCGGCCGAAAGCTGCATGCCGGGGATAAGGCGGAAGCGCATGGGGATATTGCGCAGGTCCAGTTTGTCGATGCGCACCTTGGCGCGGTAGATCACGCTTTCGCCGGACTGTTGCAAAAAGGCGTCCGGGCTGATGACCGACACCGTGCCCAGCACCACGCCGTGGCGTTGGAAGGGAAAGGCCTCCAGCTTCATGCGCACCGGTCCGCCGGTCTGCACGCGTCCGATATCCTTGGCCGGAATTTCCACGTCCGCCTCCACGGTTCCACCGCGCGGGGCAAGCACCATCAGCGCTTCGCCTTCCCGAGCCAGCGAACCCGCGGCCATGTCTGCCACTTCCTGCACCACGCCGCTACGCGGGGCACGTAGCACGACCATTTCGCGGATGCGGTCGGCCTTTACCTGGCGTTGGTGGATTTCCTCCAGTTCCTGGCGCGCATCCACCAAGGACGAAGTCAATTCGGCCCGGTAATTTTTTTCCTGGGCGGACAGTTCGGCTTTGGCCTTTTTCAGCTGCTCCCCTGTCTGGACCGCAAGGTCCCCGGCTTCGGCGATTTTTCGTTCCACAACCCGCCGGTCTTCCCTGGCTTTCAGAAATTCCAGCTTGGAGCACATCCTTTTCTGGTACAGGTCGTGGTAGGATTCTTCAATTTCATTCAGGCTTTGCAGGGAAAGGCGCAGCCGGTTCTGTTCGTCCGCGCAGGCCTGGATTTTTTGGCGCAGGGTGTCCACCTCGTTTTTCAGCCCGGCGAGTTTGGAGTGCTGCAAGGCGATACGCGCCTCCATAAGCCGCACCTGGCCTTCCACCAGGGGATTGTCCGAGGGCGGCACGGACTTTCCGGCAAGTTCGGCCTCGATGCGCTGGGCAAGGGCCTGCAGATATTCCTCGCGGCTGGCTATTTCCGCGGCATCGGCTTCGGAAAAGGTCGGGTCCAGGGAGGCCAGCACCTGCCCCTTTTCCACCACGTCGCCTTCGCGCACGTTGATGGAACGGATAATGGCCGATTGAATGGGCTGGATGACCACAGGACGCTGGGCCGAAACAATGCGTCCCGGCGCGGTGACCATAATGTCCACCTTGCCCACACAGGCCCAGGCCACGGCAAAGGCGATAAGCCCCAGGATGAAGAACAGTGCCGCCCTGGCCGCAAAGGGCACCCGGCTGTCCATTATCTGCACCGCGTCGGGCAGAAAGGTCAGTTCGCTTTTTTTCAAGGCCCGTACGGAACTCATGCCGCCTCCATTCCCCGTGTCTGCTTTTCCCACAGGTTGCGGTAGGTGGGGGAAACAAGCAGCAGTTCGGTGTGGCTGCCAAGGGCGGTGATGCGCCCGTTGTCCATCACCAGTATACGATCGGCCCGGCGCAGGGTGGAAAGCCGGTGCGCCACAATGATCATGCTGCGCCCCTGGGCGATGCGTTCCAGGTTTTCCTGAATGCGGTACTCGCTTTCCGGGTCCAGGGCGGAGGTGGCTTCGTCAAAGATGATCAGGCCGGGGTCTTTCATCAGGGCCCTGGCAATGGCCAGCCGCTGCTTTTGTCCGCCCGAGAGGTTGGCCCCGTTCTCGTCCAGAATGGTTTCGTAGCCCTGCGGAAGCTTGCGGATGAACTCGTCGGCTCCGGCCAGTTTGGCCACTTCCACAATGTTTTTGAAGGACGATTGGGGGCGGGCCAGGCTGATGTTCTCCCGTACCGTGCCGTGGAATATGAAGTTTTCCTGCAAAACCACCCCGATGCTCTGGCGCAGGTGGGCAATGTTCATCTCCCGGATGTCCACGCCGTCAAAGGCTATGGTTCCCTGCTGCACGGGGTACAGCCCCTGGATGAGCCGGGTGAGGGTGGTCTTGCCCGACCCGCTGCGGCCCACCACGCCCACCACTTCGCCGGGGCGGACATCCAGGTTTATGTCGTCCAGGGCCGGGGTCTCGCCCGCGTTGTAGGAAAAGTGCAGCTCCCGTATGGACAGGCCGCCGCGAATCTTGGGCTTCATTCCCTTGCGTTCCAGGCCGTGCTCGGGCCTGCGGTTCATTATTTCGCCCAGCATGTTCACGGCCAGATGGGTCTTCTGGTACTCGTGCACCAGCTCCACCAGGCGGATGAGCGGCGTGGTCACATTTTGCGAGAGCATCTGAAAGGCAATGAGTGAGCCCACGGTCATGGTGCCGTCAAAGACCGAATTGACGCCTATCCAGATGACGCAGACCGTCATCAGCCGTTCCAGGGTTTTGATCATGGCCTGGCCCGCGGCGGCCATTTTTTCCACGGAAAAACTGCTGGAAACGGACGCGGCCGAGACCTGCTCCCACTTGCGGTTGCGCGACGGCTCCAGAGCCAGGGACTTGACCGTGTTCATGCCGGTGATGGTCTCCACCAGCAGTGCCTGCCTGCGTCCTTCCGCATCGTAGAGTTTGAGCAGCCTGTTGTAGAACGGCCGCAGCAGGCTGCCGATGCACAGGGCCGCGGTAAAGGCAAAGCCCAGCACTATGAAGGTCAGCTTGGGGCTGTACAAATAGAGGATGGGCAGAAAAACCAGCAGGGCGGTGGCGTCCAGGGCGGTTTCCAGCATGTTGCCGGTAAGAAATTCGCGTATCTGCTCCACCTGCTGCATGTGTTTGACCACCACGCCCGCAAAACTGCGTTCGAAAAAATCCAGCGGCAGTTTTACCAGCTTGGCAAAGGTGCGCATGGACAGGCGCAGGTCTATGCGCGAGGTGGCAAAGCGCAGCATGTATTCGCGCAAAAACCGCAAAATGCCCTCAAACAGCACGGCCCCCACAACGCCTATGCCCATCACCTGCAGCGTGGTTTCCGCATGGTGGGCCAGCACCCTGTCCACCACGTTCTGAAAATAGAGCGGGATGACAAAGCCGAGAAAATTCAGGACCAGCGCGACCAGGGCAACCTGGGTGAAGATGTTTTTTTCCAGCAGCACCTGGACGCCGAACCACAGCAGCCCGAATTTTTTTTCCTCTTTTTTGCGGATGTTCTTGAAAAATATGATTTCCCCGGTCCAGATGGCTTGCAGCTCCTGTCGGGTGAAGAACTGCATCCCCTTGGACGTGAAGATGGCCAGCTGTCCGTTTTTGGGGGAGTCTTCAGTTCGGAAGCCGGAAAAGACCGCGGTGTCGCCGGTTTTGAGTATGCCCAGGGCGGGCCAGGCGGCAGCAAAGGCATGCAGGCGTTTCCAGGGGACGCGGCGCACGCCGCACCGGAAGCCGTGTTCCGAGGCCATGCGCAGAAAACGGGAAACCGCGACCGTATCGCCGGAAAGAGCATATTCCCGGCACAGTTCGTCCGCATCCGTATCCGTGCCGTGGTGCCGCAAAATGGCGGAAAGGCTGGATACGGCAGCAATGTTCAGCCTTTTGGTTCGGGACATACGGCCTCTGCTTTGCGTAATGGTGTCTTGGGGACTCGGGAGGTCGGGGCACATCCCGGAGGCCGCTACGGACCTCCGGAACATGCCCGCAGGTTACGCTCTTACAAAACTTGGCAGTTTCTGATCAGCTGGCCAGGAATTTCAGATTCTTTTCCTTGGTTCCGGAGACGGAACTGGAGGTTGCCGACGCACTCAGGGCGGTGTGGTCGCGGTAGGCCAGGGACTGGCTTTTCGAGGCGCTGGCAACGGAGCCGGACTTGACCGAATCGACCAGGTCCTTGGCTTCGTC
Organism: Desulfovibrio sp. 7SRBS1; assembly: GCF_049723905.1. Classification (NCBI taxonomy): domain Bacteria; kingdom Pseudomonadati; phylum Thermodesulfobacteriota; class Desulfovibrionia; order Desulfovibrionales; family Desulfovibrionaceae; genus Desulfovibrio; species Desulfovibrio sp. 7SRBS1. Next base: position 3,770,365 of record NZ_JBJKFD010000001.1, read on the forward strand.
GACGATACCGGCCACCTGGTCGTAGTATTCCTTGCCTTCCTTGTAGGTTCCCGCTGCCCAGTTGCTGGCTGTCTTTATCTTGCTGGCGGTCCAGGACGCGGCCGTGGAAACGGTGTTGCCAACCCAGTTGGCGGCGGTTTTGGCTTTGCCGAAAGCCCAGGAAGCCGCGGAGCTGATGGTGCTGGATGTGAGTTTGGTTGTTCCGTCCTTTACGCTTTTCACAAAGCTGGAAGCCGTGGACACGGTGCTGCTGATAAAGGAAGAAGCCTCCTTGTACTTCTTGGAAACAAAGGATGCTGCGGTGGAGTACGTTTTTTTGGCAAAGGACTTGACCTGGGAAACCTTTTTCTTGAGCCACGAGAATAAGCTCATCTCCATTCTCCTTTTGTAGAAATTGATGCATTTCCGGCGAATGCCGGGCTCCTTTGCCGTATACAAAGCACTCCCTGTGCCATAATCATAACAATTTGTTTTTATATAATTTTTTAAAATTGAAGCAGATCTTTTCAAGCTGATATTTCAGTATGAAAATTGATTTCAGCAGAGGTTTACGATATTTGGGTAATCGGCAAGAATGCTTTTGTATTGCCGAGACAACAGATAAATTTTCTTTTGAAATAATTTGGTACGCAGATTGCGTTTGCATTTTTGTCTGTAGTTGCCTTCTTTCCGGATTGGGCTGTGATTGGGACGGGGACCGATTTGAAAGAGCAGGAGGGTCTATAATCCTGCTCGTTAAAAGCCGATCCGAAATATCTCCAACTGTCTTCAAAGGATCAGCAGATGCCGTACGTCAGTTTTCTCAAGGAACTTGCCGGAGAGATTTCCATCCAGGAATTGCAGAAACGTTTTCTGAAACTTGTTTTGAATCTGCAAAACGTGGAGCGCGGTTCCATATGGATACGCAAAGGGGATGTGATAGAGTGTGTTGAGGCCGAGGGTGTGGAAAAGCACAAGATACTCGGCATGCAATTGGATATGGAAAAAAACAGCCTTGTCCGGTGGGTGCTGGAAAACAGGGAAATGACCATAGCCGAAGGCGGCGTGGACAAGCGGCATTATGCGGGTGTTGAAGACGATTTCAAGCTCAAGAGCAAGCTTATCCTTTGCTTTCCGCTGTTTCTTTCAAGCGGCGAGATATACGGGGTTTTGCAGGTTATAGACACCAGCTCGCAAGGGGCGCGGCTGAACCTGAAGCCGGAGCACATGAAGATATTGCAGGACATGGTGGACATAGGTTCCATTGCCCTGTCCAACGCCCTTGTCCGGGACAAGCATCTGCAACGGGTGGAACACCTTACCCGCACCATAGATTCCATGTATACCGGGCGTTTCATCCACGGAGTGAGCCGGTCTTTCAGCAAGGTGCTGGAACTTGTGGACAGCTACGCCGCCACCGACTACCCGGTGCTCATCTACGGGGAATCCGGCACGGGCAAGGAGATAATTGCCCGCGAAATCCACCGCCGCAGCCGCCGCAACACAAAAAACATGCTCATCCAGAACTGCAGCGCCATTCCCACGCACCTTCTGGAATCCGAGCTGTTCGGCTACGTGAAGGGAGCTTTTACAGGGGCTTCGCAGAACAGGGCAGGCCTTTTGGAAGCAGCCAATGGCGGCACCGTGTTTCTCGATGAGCTTGGAGAGATGGAATACGGGCTGCAAGCCAAGGTGCTCCGGGCGTTGGAAGACAACATCATCAAGCCGCTTGGTTCGCCGCAGAGCCGTAGAATCAACCTGCGCATCATCTCAGCCACCAACAAAAACCTGGAAAAGGCCATTGCCTGCGGGGAATTCCGGCAGGATTTGTTCTACAGGCTGAACGTCCTGCCTGTTTCGCTTCCGCCACTGCGCCGTCGCCGCGAGGATATCCCCTTTCTTGTGGAGCATTTTCTCAAGCGCGAATCCGAGTTTATGAAGACTCCGCGCAAAACCCTCACAGCTGAAACCATGCGCAAGCTGTGCGCCTACCGCTGGCCCGGAAACATCCGCGAACTGGAAAACTTCATCCGCCAGCTCATGGTGATTTGTCCGGCAGAGACCGTGGAGCCGGGCCACCTGCCGACCTACATTCTGGAAAACAAATGGGAGCAGGTAGCCCCGTTCGACCAGGCGCGGGAAAAGTATATTTTCTACAGCGAGGAGAGCCCGCGTTCCACAATCAACATCGACGGCATGTCCTGGGCCGATATGGAACGGGTCTATGCCGAATTCGTGCTTGAAAAGACCGATGGAAACATCTCCCGCGCGGCTCGGCTGGCGAATCTGAGCCGGTCGACCTTTGATTCCCGACTATCCCGCCTCCAAATTAAGAAATGAAGGCCATGTGATTTTTGCTCCCGGCGGCGTTGCATTTGGTTTCGCTTCGCGGGCCGTATTGAAATATACTGTCCTCGCTTGCGAAACCAAATGCGCCTTGCCGGATAACAAAACTTACCCGGCCACGTAATTCGGCTGTTCTTTAAGAACAAAAGTTACCTGCCGTAGAATTGGGCTGTTCCCTAATAATAAAAGTTTCTGGAAAGGGGAGCGCGAGGGGAAAACCTCTCGCGTCAGGCGGCTGAAAACGACACGTTAGCTGCGTTGTTTCGGGAAATTCAAATCCTCGCGTATAAAAGAATACGTGTCGGCCTTGAATTTCCCTCACGTCTTGCTTCCGCATCGTTTTGAGCCGCCTGCGAGTCTGTTGTGTTGTAGTATTGAGCATGGAGGTTTTTCCCTCGCATTAAGCGGCTGAAAAAGCCGCTGATTGCCATCGTAAAAACGCATTGACAAGCGGAGCCTTGTACCTGATCAGTCTATGACGGGGGAAACCCTTCATACTATAGCAGAGTTCAGAGGTGGCCGATGGTCTCTCGTTCCTCTTCCCGCGGTCCGCGTTCCAAGGCGGGCCGAAAGTGTTCTTTGCGACGCACCCGGAAAATCGGTGTCTGCAATCCCGCGCAGGCCGCGTTGTCTCCCGAGCTACAGCACGAGGCTCTGACCTCCCGCATCACCCAGGAATGCAGGGATGCCTTTGTAGCGGCTCTGCGTCCGCCGTTGGCCGAGGCCCTGTACAAGGTGGTGCGCGAGTCGTTGGACAAGTGCGAGCAATTGTTTGGCGAGCTTGAACTGGACCCACCCCTGGCCTGCAAGCGGGGCTGCATCTCCTGCTGCTACAATCAGGTGGTGCTCTCCGAGCCGGAAGCTCTGTACCTGGGTTTTCATCTGCTGGAAACGCAAACGCCCCAGCAGCTCCGGGAACTGCACGCGCGGGCGGGCGAACTGGTGACGGCGCTGGAAGGAAAAACCATGCAGGAAATCGGCATGGAGCGTCATCTTCACACCTGCCTGTTTTTGCAAGACGGCACCTGTTCCGTCTACCAGGCGCGTCCCCTGGTCTGCCGCGGGTGGAATTCCGTAAACGCGGACATGTGCCGCTACAGCAACCAGACCGGCGATGCCCTTGCACCCATAGAAAACCATGCACTGCCGCGGTTGCTGGCGGAAAGCATACGTACCGGCCTTTTGTGCGGTGCCAACGATCTGGGGCTCGAAGCCGGCTACATGCTCACAGTGCGGGCGGTCTTTCTTTTGCTGGAAGCGGGCCAGGGAGATTTGGGGCGGGGATTGCTTGAGTTTCTTGACTCCTGGTTGCGGGGGGAATCGTTCTTTTCTAGCTGGCGGGGGGCTGGCGGCTCAAAAAAGCACGTTAGCGGCGTTGCTGCGAAAAATTGAACCCGCTCGTGTACACAAAGAGTACACGTCGCGATTCAATTTTTCTGGCGCCTTGCTTCCGCACCTTTTTGAGCCGCCAGCGGGTGAAGACCGTGTGATTTTTGTCTCTGGCTTTGTTGCCGGAGAGCAAAACTTATCCGGCCATGTCATTGGGCTGTTTCTCTAGAACCCCGATTACCTACCGTATAATTCTTGTATTTTTTTAAGCACAAAAGTTTCTGGAAAGGGGAGCGAGGGGGAAAATTCTTGCGTCATGCGTCTGAAAAAGGCACGTTAGCGGCGTTGCTGCGAAAAATTGAACCCGCTCGTGTACACAAAGAGTACACGTCGCGATTCAATTTTTCTGGCGCCTTGCTTTTGCACCTTTTTGAGCCGCCAGCGGGTGGAGGGCCGTGTGTTTTTTGTCTCCGGCTTTGTTACATTCGGTTTCGCTTCGCGGGCCGTATTGAAATATACTGTCCTCGCTTGCGAAACCAACAGCGCTTTGCCGTAGAGCAAAACTTACTCGGCCGTTAAATTAAGCTGTTCCTTAAAATCAAAATTTCCCTTCCGTAGAATCAAGCCATTCATCAAAAATAAAAGTCTCTGGCCGAGTTTCCCCCTGAAAGAATCGGGCGGAGAAAAAACGTATTTTTAACAAAAAGTAGAAAAGATATCGTCGAACGCGTTTTTTTCTTATACTCTAGAGCAAATTGAGTTCGAGTTGCAGGTGAACAGCCGACCGAATGCGGAGGTTCAAAAAAAATTGATGGATTCTTTTTTTGTTCCCACTTTTCGTCTTAAAAGGACATTTCTTGCATTTGTACTCGCAGTTGGTTGCTTGTGGGCATTGCCTGCGGGAAATTATGCCGCTGATCAGCCTTCGGGGCAGGATAAGGAGCCGGTCAATATCCTGTTTTTGGATTCGTATTCCCCTGCAATGCCCTGGTCGCAGGCTTTTTTGAAAGGACTGGTATCTGCCCAAAAAAAATCGGAGCGTCCTATTGAGCTGTCTGTTGAATATCTCGACAAAGCCAGGATGCCGGATGGGCTGACATCTGCCGAGTTTTATGCGTACCTGAAGAAAAAATACCGGAACACCCACTTTGCAGGCCTTGTCGCCAATTCGAATTCTGCCACAGCCTTTGCCAAGGAGTATGGAAACGCCCTTGTGGGAGATGCGCCGAAAGTCTCCTATGCATCCGAGAAAAGTGCGGCATTTACGGATGGTCCTACATTGTTTTCCTTGTGGGGTAATTTTGAGCAGGCTGTAAAGGAAACAACCAAGTTGGCTTTGGAGCAAAACCCGCAAGCCCGGTCCGTCTTTCTCATTGAAGGCAATAACGAAGACAGCCGCGAACTGGTCGGTATGTTGCGCAAGCGTTTTGAGACGACCACGGATCTTCCCGTCCAGGTTGTTTCACAGTTTTCTCTTGCGGAGCTGAAAAAGCGTGTAGCCGGATTGAATAAAAGGACCATCGTCTTTTGTTCCATCATCTGGTCCGATTCTACCGGAGCCCGCTTCATCCCAAGACAAGTTGCTGCGGAACTTGCCGCAGTCTCCCCCGCGCCTATTTATACTTTTTGGAGCCCTTTTATTGGCTCTGGAATTATCGGCGGCCACATGCTCGACAGCAATGTTGTAGGGGCACAGCTGATGGTTGCTCTTTTGGATTATTTAAAGAACGGTCATTTTGAGGACTCGTACAACACGCTCCAGACATATTTGGATTGGGATGCCATGCAACGTTATGACATCAATGCAGACACGGTGCCTGCCGGTGCGATTGTCATTAACAAGCCTCCAAGCCTTTGGGGCGAATACTATGAAGTGATAATTGAAATAGGAATAGCTCTGGCCCTTCTGATGCTGAGTGCCTTTGTCTGGGGGGCGAAAGTAGCGAGACTGAACAGCAAGTTGCGCCATAGCCGGGATACGCTCGAATTACGCGTTGCAGAGCGGACTGCTGAGCTCCATACCCTGAATAAGGATTTGTCCGATAGTGAAGCTCGTTTTCGTTCGCTTTCCGATGCATCGTTTGAATGTATTTTTATTACCCGTAATGGAGTGGTCCTCGAAGCAAACAGAGCTGTTTATGACATGTTTGGATATGAACAAGATGAATGCATTGGTATGCTTGGATCGGATATGGTTGCACCTGATTACAGAGATGATGTGATGAACAATATGTTATCAGGTTATGAAGAACCTTATGAATCGTGCTGTTTACACAAAGATGGAAGTGTCTTTCCTGTCGAGATACACGGTAAGATGTTTTTGTACAAGGACGAGTGGACAAGAGTTACGGCTATTCGGGATATTACGGAGAGGAAAAAGGCAGAAGAGGCTTTAAAAGACGCAAATAAGCAGCTGGAGAGACTGGCGTTGCAGGATGGGATGACTGGAATTGCGAACCGCCGCAGTTTCAATATGAAGATGGAAAATGAATGGCTCAGAATGTCGAGGGAGAGGAAACCATTATCCATATTCCTTTTTGATGTGGATTTTTTTAAACTGTATAATGATACATACGGGCATCAGGCTGGCGATGTTTGCCTCCAGGAGATTGTCAAAGGGGCACTTCCCTTTCTGAAGCGCCCCGGAGATCTGTTTGCCCGGTATGGCGGCGAGGAATTTGTCGCCGTACTTCCGGATACCGATGGAGAAGGGGCGGCTCACCTGGCAGAACAGGTACGGAACGGGATTTATGAACTGAAAATTCCCCATGATGCTTCGAAAATTTGTGAGTATGTGACGGTGAGTTGCGGAGTTGCTTCCTTGGTTCCTTCGGAAGCCACGACACCTGAGGATTTGTTGAAAGCTGCGGATAAAGCCTTGTATGAGGCAAAGGAAGCAGGACGCAATAGGGTGGTTCTGAAAATTTTGGACTAGATTTTGTGTCAATTTGCCCATAAGGCATCTCGGGAAAGTCTTTTTCATTCCGCTTGGTTGGGGGATTGTGGACACCTTTGTCCGGTATGTGCATCAAAAAATACAGCCACTATCCTTCCATCCGTGTAAAATACCGTCTGTATAACGACTTCTACAAACACCTTCCTTTGTATTCACGTTCTTTCACGTGCATTTTCATTGACAAGGGACCCTCTGCTTGCCCTGATGAATGGGAAAAACAGGTGGCTGAATAGGCGGTACTCCCTACGTCTTCGCCCAAGAGCTACAGGAGCCTCTGAATGACTGTTACAAGACTTCTTGCATCATTTGTTTTTATTTTTGTTGTGTTTTTGGCTTTGGGCCCGGTTCACAGCATAGTTGCAACGGAAACAGTGAACCGGCAGGCCGAAAAAGCCATGCTTCCTGTCAGCGAACAGGCCAGAGAATTCATCGCCACTACCAAGGCAGCTCCCCTGGATGGCCCGCTGACAACACAACAAGCCGAACAGATGCGGCAGAAGATAGCGGAAGGCAGTAAGGGGCTGACATTGCTGGCCACACACCTGCAATGCACGGTTTCGGATATGCAGGTCGGCGGGGTAAAGGTGGTTCGGGTGGCGCCCAGAGGAATATCGCCCGAACAGGAAGACAGAGTTGCGCTTTATATTCACGGTGGCGGCTATGTTCTCAAGTCCGCCTTGGACATTACTGCGCTGCTCATGGTCCGCCAACTCAACATGCCGGTCTATTCCATAGAGTACCGTCTGGCCCCGGAGCATCCTTTTCCTGCCGGGTTGAACGACTGCATGGCCGTGTACAAGGCTTTTGAAGAACGCATGCAAGCTAGGAAGGTTGTTGTTTTTGGCGGGTCTGCCGGAGGCGGGCTAGCTCTTGCCATGCTGCTGCAGGCCAAAAAGGAGGGGCTTCCCATGCCCTCGGCCGTGGGACTGTTTTCGCCCTGGTCGGACCTGAGCCGCACGGGCGACAGTTACTATGCCAATGAGGGACGCGATCCTGTTTTGAGCTGGAAAGGCAATCTGGAATTTTTCGCATCCGCTTATGCGGGCAAGGCCAACCGCAAGAACCCGCTGCTGTCTCCCATCCATGGCACATACGAGGGCTTTCCGCCCACCCTTATCATCACCGGGACGCGCGATCTTTTCCTGAGCAACAGCGTGCGCCTGAGCCGCCGCATGCAGCTTGCCGGAGTGGATGCCGAACTGCGCGTATGGGAAGCCATGTTCCATGGATTCGATCTGATGCCCGACCTGCCCGAGGGCAGGCAGGCCCGTCGGGAAATGGCGGAATTTCTCATCCAGGCCGGCAAAGTGGAGCCGCAGGCCGCCCAATAGGGCACTTTTGTTATCTGCTTTTCCGGTTACGCACCGGGGCCGATGTCGAACTCCTGCTTGAACCGTCTGGAAAAGGAAGCAGCCAAGGCGTACCCGCAGCGCATGGCAATGTCTTCCAGGGATGTGTTTGTTTCGGCAAGCAAGGCCCGTCCCTTGAGCAGCCGCCATTGGGCCAGGTAAGTTGATGGGCGTCACACCGACCAGCCTGGAGAATCTGTCGGCAAAGCGTGCCCGGGAGATGCCCGCGTGCGAAGGGGTTCGATTGTCCAGCCTGTGCCGGGGGCGTTGTGAATGGCCTTGAGCGCCTTGGACACGTTGGGGTCCTGCAAAGGCCGCGATAAATCCTGCCGAACCGTGTCCTTCCTGCTGCCCGTTCGCTTGGGGCTGTCCCCTGACCGCCTGCAAAAAAACAATCTCGATCAACCTGCTCAATACCCCGGTTTCGCCGGGTGCCTGCAATTCCGCATGGGGGACTGAGGACCTTGGCTCCCACTGCCCTTTGATTGATTCGCTTGCCCGTAACCAACGGGATATCGTCCTGCGGGGGGGCCTTGTTTTTCACCCTGTTTTAGGCAATACTTTTACACCTTCAAGTGAAGCCGCTTTTTTGTATATCTCTTCTTTTTTAAGCCTTTCATTTCCATTTCATCCCACGACTTTTTTCAATCTCTTGTTGCGCCGCAAGGCAAGGCTTGCAGCTCTCGTCTTGCCGTCGGCAAATCTTGGTTCACTCTCGCAAATCAAAACAGGGGCGTATCTGACCATGACAAATTATATTGTTCTTACCGGGGGCCCTGGCTCGGGGAAAAGTACGGTTCTCGAAGCATTGGGACGACTTGGCTACAATTGTTCGGAAGAAACAGGGCGGAAAATCATACGCCAGGAACTTGAACACTCGGGCCATGCCTTGCCCTGGCAGAACAAACAGGCATTTCGGGACAGAATGTTGGATGAGGAACTCCGGGCCCATGCATTGCATCGCCACCACAGCGGCCCTACTTTTTTTGATAGGGGAATCATAGACACGTATGGGTATTCACTTCTCGAAGGCCTGGAACCAACGCATGCGTTGCTTTCCAGCTGTTCCTCGCTTCGCTACGGGCAAGTGTTCATTTTTCCGCCCTGGAGGGAGATCTTCATACAAGATGCAGAACGGAAGCAGGACTTTGCCGAGGCACAAAGAACATATGAGGCAATGCACAAGGCGTATGGCGACTTCGGGTATGAGCTGATTCGGGTTCCGTTTGCCGCGGTCGAGGAGAGAGTCCGGTTCATTTTGCGCGAACTCGATGGAAAGTGAGCAGATCCCCCAAGCCGGGGGCGTTTGGCTTTTGGGAGGCGGTGCCTGGAAAAAGCCTCGCCATGGTTGTGGATAGCCATGGCGTGTTTGCCAACCCTGCGGTAAACACGTGCCGGTAAAGAGTTGCAATATCAACCCCAGAGAAGGGCTCCCCATGAATACCACGCTCGTGCAATGCACGTTTGAGTCGCATGCTGCATCCATTCTGGATATTTTCAACGAAGCCATCGTCAATTCAACCGCTCTGTATGATTACAAGCTCAGGACGGGCGAGAGCATGGCAGGGTGGTTTGAAACGAAACGAGTCAACAGATATCCGGTTATCGGCCTGGAAAACGAGGAAGGAATTCTTTTGGGATTTGGCAGCTACGGCACGTTTAGGGCTTGGCCTGCCTACAAGTATACAATCGAGCATTCCTTGTATGTGCATAAGGACTTTCGCGGCCAGGGGCTGGGGAAAATCCTACTGCGGGGGCTGATAGAAAAAGCCGGTGAAAACGGATTTCATGCAATGGTTGGCGGGATCGACGCGCAAAACGCCGGAAGCATTGCCCTTCACAAGAAATTCGGCTTCGAGCATGTAGGCACGCTGCCTCAGGTCGGCTTCAAGTTCGGTAAATGGCTCGACCTGGCTTTTTATCAGCTCTTACTCAGCACCCCTGCCTGCCCCAACGAGGACTAGGGGCAGAGCCGACCACCCAATGTGCTCAACTGATATTCTGGCGGGGGAAGACTATGCGGAACACAGTTCCCACGCCCAAGGAGCTTTCCACTTCCATACGGGCTCCGTGGGATTTTATGATTGCCTGGCAGAGATAAAGCCCCAGACCATAGCCTCCCGTGGTACGGGTGCGCGATTCGTCCACCCTGTAAAAGGGGGCGAAAAGATGCTTCATTGATTCTTTCGGGATGCCTATGCCGTAATCTTTGACCACGATGCTGAACCCGTCGTCTTCTTCCCGCAGGGATATTTCAACTGGGGCACTGTCCGGGGTTGAATATTTGATTGCGTTGTCCAGCAGGGAGCCCAGGGCCATGGTCATCCTGTCCAAATCGATCATTGCCATGACAGGCCTTTCGGGGATGTCTGATGAAATCCCGGGGGGCTGGTCCCGGTACCCTTCCGTAACCTCGGCAACAAGTTGGGCCATATCCGTCTGCCGTGTGCTGAGGGCATCGATTCCATGATGCATTTTCGCTGTTTCCAGCAGCGAGGTGATCATGGCTTCCATTTGCCGTACATCGTGCTTGAGAGCCGAAGTGTCGACCTCGCCTGTGAGCATTTCCAGCCGGAGTTTGAGGCGTGTGAGCGGGGTTCGCAACTCATGGCTTACCCCGAGAAGCAAATCCCGCTGGCCCATCACAAGGCTTTCCAGTCGAAAGGCCATCTGGTTGAAGGCTTCGCACAGCTCTCTCAGTTGTCCCGAGCCTCTCGTCTGCACACGCGTATCAAGCTCGCCGTCCCCGATATATCCGGCCCCTTCGGTCAACCATTCAATGGGCCGAAGAAGAAACCGTAATATAAGATAGACGACCAGCATGATCAGGCAGGTGCTGATGAGGGAGTATATCCCGAATTGCCACAACGCGGACCGCTCTGCCTTGGTGGAAAACAAGTCAAAGGTCAGAAATTCATTGGGGGCAAGTGAAACACGCAGCCTGTAATTTTCATGGAGGTTGAGTATTTCAATTCCATCCTGGCTGAAGCGCGGTGCGAGGAACCGCGCTGGAAATCGTTTTTCTGTTTCGCCCACCACCCAGGGTGTTTTTCCCGTATAGGTAATGCGCATGGGACGTTGGCGGGCAAGGGCTTCGGCCTTGCTCCTGTCCGGCGGGGAGCCTACCAGGGTGGCAAGGTGGCGGGCATACTGCAGCAAGCCCTGGTTCAACGTGGTGTCGTGTTCACGTTTCTGGGTGCTGTAGAGGTGCATGGTAACGCCATTGATGGCCAATACCCCAAAAATGAGCACCAGTGCCAACTTCGTGAACAGGGATTGCCTGACCTTTCGGCAAACTCTAGCCATCCACGCTTCCTCGCCCGATAAAGACATAGCCGGTTCCCCATACTGTTTTGATGTATGTGGGAACCTTCGGGTCGTCGCCAAGCTTCTGTCGAATACGGCTCATGGTGATATCTATGGAGCGGTTGAAGGAGTCGCTGTCCAGACCTCGCAGCTCCTGCATAAGGTCGTCCCTGCTGAATATCTTTCCCGGGGTGCGGGCCAAAATGGCAAGGGCGTTGAATTCGTTGGTGGTCAGGCCAATATCTTCCCCATCAAGCACAACCGCACGGGCTTCGAAGTCGATGCGAAGAGGACCGAACTCCCCTATTTCATTGATCGTGGTATTTTGACTGCGCCGCAGGATGGATTGGATGCGGGCAACGAGTTCACGCGGTTCAAACGGTTTGGGCAGGTAGTCATCGGCACCGAGTTCAAGGCCTGCCACCCGGTCCATGACATCACCACGTGCAGTAAGCATGATGATCGGGACCTGGGAGGTTTGGCGAATTCGGCGGCAGACCTCGAAGCCGTTCATTCCGGGAAGCATGACATCCAGAATGAGCACGTCGGGAGAAAGGGATTTGAAGGCGTTCAGACCTGCTTCGGGCTCTCCTTCGGAATGGACGGTATAGCCGAATCCGCCAAGATACTCTTTCAGGAGTTGCTGGAGATCGGCATCATCTTCGATGACCAAAATGGTATTTGCCATTCTTTCCTCGCGTGATGTGAGAAGGGAGTGTGCCCAACAGGGCACACGTCGTAATCCAAGGTGCTAAAAGCTGCCGTGCCAGCCCTTTCTGCCATGGTCAAGAATCAGTTGGGCCAAAGCTTCTTTTTGCTTCTGCGTCAGCTGTGCATGAAAAAGGACAAAATCATCTTTCTCTTCTTTCATGATAGTGCTGAAGAGGTGCATGCGTTCCTTCATTAATGCCGCCATACTGTCCATGTCGAGGCGTGGTTTGCGAACTTCATCAGCCATTTTTTCACGCAGCGCTTCCACCTGGGGGCGTTGTTCAACCATCCTGGCTGCTATTTTTTCAACCATTGCCTTGAACTGATCACGCTGCTCGTTCGTCAAATCCAGCCTGTCTTCCGCCTTGTCCGCTACATATTCGATAAAATCAGGGTTGATTTTATTGCCGTCGAAAGGTCCCTTCATTGCGGAAAATTTCGTGCAGGCACCAACCACGGCAACACTAGCCAGTATACCAAGAACCAAAATCCTTTTCATCTGTTCCTCCACGTCGGGGTCTAAAGATGATTTTCGTCTATCGCAAACAAGGGGGCAGGGCTTTTCTCACCTGCAACGAAGTGTATCCAAATGTATCTAACCCCCTGAAACAACTTGTTACATCTCGTTGCAATTCTGAGATGAACTTGGGGTTGGTTTGGGTCATGTTGCCGTATCGTCGCTTTGAAAGCGGCTTTCACCAAAGGAGGTCATAGTGGGAAAAGAAAACAACAGACCCGCAATGTCGTGCGACACCTGCAAGCTGCGAAAGAAAGCTGAGCAGGCGCCATCGTCGTTTCTCGGCAGGCTGTGGATATGGCACACCGCTGTGTGCCCCGGGTGGAAAAAATACGTGAAAACGTTGCGCGCCCATGGAGAGAATCCCCCCGCCGTGGGATCTCGTCGCGGGGTTTGGAAGTCGTAATGGGTGTTTTTGTAGCCACGGCTTTTCTGACGGGAATCCTTGGAAAGGTCGCACACAGGATGTGGTTGCGTAAAAAAAATGTAGTCACGAACGAGTCCGGGACTTTGGGCGAAGAGAAAAAGCCCGCTGGGCAGCACGGACGTTCAGCAAAGAAGAGATAGCCATGCAGGTCCTTTTACCTCTTCATATCATTGTTTGTTCTCTGGGATATTTGTTTTTCGGAGTCACCTTTGTAACCGCCTTTATCTATCTGAAGCGGGAAAGGACGATTAAGGCAAAGGCGTGGAGATTGGGCCAGACGTTTCGCCATAGCCTCTATGAGCTGGACCGTTGTCTCTTCGCCTCCCTGGCTGTTGGTTTTGTCGCCATGGGGCTGGGGCTTTTCATGGGCGTGATTCTTTATGAAGCCAAGTATGGGTTTGTTGATCTGACTTCGCCCCGCATACTTTTTCCGGCCGTGATTTGGATTTTCTATCTGTTGATTTTGGCTTTCAGACTGCTGACCGGCCTGCGCGGTAAAATTCCTTCGTATATGGCTGTTTATGGTTTCCATGCAGTGGCCATGTCTTTTGTCCTGGAGCTTTATCTGGCGGCAGCCTGAAATGGCATTGGCCCTTGAATGCCCGCCATTGCGCACACCATGGCAATGAAAATTTTCCGTAACTCCAACAACATGCAAAGGAGCAAAAAAATGAAATCAGTAGAGCAATCCGTTCTTGAAGCCTTTGATACAATGTGGGGATTGTACCCCGAACCCGTGATGCTTGTTCATGCCAACCGTGATGTTCTGGCGGTGAACCAGAAGGCAAAGGATTCGGGTATCTCCGAGGGCATCAAATGCTTTTCCTTGTACCCGCGCGACCGAGTCTGCCCCGGCTGTCTGGCCAATAAAATGCTCAAGTCCGGCGAAGCCCAACGCAAAGTTGCCGTGAGTCCCCAGAACGGCGGGTGTGTGGACGGTTACTGGATTCCAGTCAAAGGCTTGGATGATGTGTATGTCCACTTCGGCAACGACATCACGGATTACGCCAAGCCGGAACTGCTGGCTGGGTAACGTACCGCAAGACCATCATAAACTTCACTCGGCCCCGGGTTCGAACTGAAAAGCCGAAACGCATGGACGCATTTCTCTTTGCAGAACGACTGGTGTCGCTCCCCTGGCTTGATCTGCATCGTAAGGCGGCATTTCAACGTAGGCGGGGCCGAGTGATCCCCAAAGGCCATCTCAAGCTTCGGGACGTGCAGGTTCCTTTTCCTGTGAAACAGGAACGCGCCTGCAATGGTACAATGTGTGAGCACCAGGCAATAAGGAGCAGAATCATGCGTGTACGGGCGAACGAAATCGCGCCGGATTTCAATCTGGCGGATATTCATGGGCAATTCGTCTCTCTTTCGCAATTCCGAGGCAAAAGAAACGTCCTGCTCGTTTTCAACCGGAGTTTTGTTTGACCTTTCTGCCGCAGGCACATGGCGCAGTTGCGTGATGAAGCGAACAAGCTGGCGGAAAAGAACATCGAAGTTTTGGTCATCGGCCCGGAAAAACAAGCAGCTTTCAGGAAATACTGGGAAAAGGAATCCATTCCTTTTATCGGTTTGCCCGATCCCGAAAATACGGTCTCCAAAAGCTACGGCCAAGAAGTCAAACTCCTCAAGTTCGGTCGGATGCCAGCCCAGATGCTCATTGATACCAAAGGCATCATCCGCGCTGTGCATTATGCCAGCTCCATGGCCGACATCCCGGACACCATGGAATTCATCAAGGCGCTTGGAAATGAATAAAGGGGACTGACTGTAAATAGGGCGGTGCACGCGTACTTTCGTACCATCCTGCCTCAGCTTGCCCTTGGGCTGGCTGTCAGTCAGGCGTTGTCTCCCTGCCCGTGCGTGCTGGCATATGCAGCTTCCCACCCCACAATGGCCTTTTTGCGAGGAGATCCCCATCGATACTGGTGGATCTTGCCGGTTTTGGAAATGACTCTGTGACAGGGGATCAGAAAGGCAACCGGGTTGATGGCAATGGCGTTGGCAACGGCGCGGGATGCTGTTGGGCGGCCCATATATTCGGCAATATCCTGGTACGTTGCCATACTCCCAAGAGGAATCTGCAATAAGGCCTTCCAGACATGGATCTGGAAATTCGTCCCTTTGACCAACAAGTTGAAAGGGCGGGCTTGCCGTGCCCCTGCCAGGGGGAACAGCTGGCTGGCGAGAGGTGCCACTGCCTGGGGATTTTCTTTGAAGAGTGCTCCCGGCCATGTTTCCATAAGCCGGTCGAGAGCGTCCTGCCTGCCATCTTGAACAAAGCCCAGGTGACATATCCCTCGTTTGGTGAACGCCAGCAGACATTCCCCAAACGGAGAGTCGCAAAATCCATACTCAATTGGAAGCCCGGCACCATGTTTTTTGAACTCCCCAGGAGTCATGGCTTCGAATGTCACAAACAAATCATGCAACCGGCCTGGGCCGGAAAGGCCCGATTCCAGAGATGTTGCCAACAGACTTTTGGCCTCGGCCAGTTTTTTCTTGGTGTGGTCCAGCGTGAGAAACTGCAAAAACTGAATGGGCCCGATTCCAGCCCAGCGTTTGAAAAGACGGTTGAAGTGGAATTTACTGAGCTGGACACTCTCTGCGATGTCATCGAGAGATGGCCTGGATTTGAAGTTTGCATCAATGAAGTTGATGGCTTGTTCAATCTTGGCGTAGTCGTTGGATTGTTGTGAATGTCTCTTGTTGGCAGCCATTTTTGCCTCCTCCATGAGAGATAACCAACCCAATCCCAGCTGACCACCCGAATATTGCTATGAAGGGGAGCAATATCAGGTTGGTTTTATTTCGTGGGCCAACGATACTCCACGACACTGCCACTGCGATAAGGAAGAGCAGGCAGGGGGCAAAACCACATCAAGACCGAAACAGGAACGGCAGAACGCCAAACCATGTATTTGGGGAGACTGCCAACCCCGGGACAAAAAAAGGCGACCGAAGGGGCCGCCTGCAGTGCACCTCGTCAAGAGCGGCGAGTTTCAGGTGAATACTATATCTGTACACTCTTTCTGTTTGCAGATTATTTATTATACACCGTGGCCTTTAGGCTGAACGACATGGGATACTTGTCCACGTTGTATTGATAGCGATAGAGCCCCTTGTCCTCGACATGCTCCATTTCTCCGGAATCATAAAAATTTTCCGTGAATTCATTCAAGTGTTTAATATGCAGCCCGGCCGATGTTAAAGCATTTATAATGTCAGACATGGTATGCATCCAAAAATACGACGTTACCCCATGTTTACATTCGGATGCATACCCGCCAATGCAATCATCCACATCAGGCTCCTTCCCGAAATATGGATTTGTTCAAAAGTATGATTCCTTTCCCCGCTATTGTCCTTCCCAGCGCCTTACCAAGGCTCACATCCGTTTCACCGGCAGGTTCACCAAAGAAAAGGCCCGGTTGGTAACATGCCGACCGGGCCTTTCGGAAAATAGAGTGGCGGGGCTGGGGGAATTGAACTCCCGGCCTCCTGAAAGCCATTTAATGTCCCAGGGAGGCGTTCAGGAAGGCGCAGATTTCCTTGTTCATCTCTTTATGAAATTCTGCGCGATCAAAACCCTTTGGATCGTGTGCCGGAGCACCGACGATTTTTTTCCTCTCTTCAGGAAACGGCGAAAGGAACGAGTAGTGCCCTGCATTTTTCACCTCGATATATCGGGGCGGTACTGGCAGTTTTTGTCTGATGGACTCGGCATGGTAGGGGAAGCGAAGAATCTCATCCTTCTCGGCGCGAAATATCAAAACAGGGACCGTGACCATGGACAGCGATTTGGCATCACGAAACAATATGCCAACAGGAGCCATCAAGACCGCCGCCTTGATCCTTGAATCACGAAATACCCCTAAAGGATCATCACTCTCTGCCTGGTCATTCGAGGACATGCGCGACAATCTTGTGCGGGTGCTTTTTGCTTCTCCGCAAAAAACAGGATCGTCGCTTTGCTTGTCGCAATACGCATCAAGGCCCGCCATATCAGCCATTCCCCCAACCAGCGCCAACGCCGTATAGCCTCCGGCGGAGTGCCCGATGACGCCGATTTTCGTGTCATCAACAGCGTCCTTGTATGCGGCGTCTTTCAAAATCCAATCCAGCACAGCCGAAACATGACGGGGACGATTGACCCAATTGCTTCTCGTCCCTCCCGCAGAGTTATCCATAAAATTATTCTTCGGGTGCAGGAGCGAGATGACCATATACCCTCTTTCTGCCAGGTAGAGGGCCGTGTCGCGGTGGCCCAGATGGCTCCCCTGATTGCCGTGCGAAATAACAACCAACGGATGCTTTCCCGCTGTTATGGCCGCATCCTCGGCCACTTCCAATGTATATGGTCCAAGGACCTTCCGGTGCGTTGCAGCCGAAGTGGGATACCAGAGAATCCCCTTCATCTCACTTTTGGTCGGAGTGTATCCAACTGAAAAGATGTGGATACCCACATGGGAAAGCGCGTCACTCCCCAACGCCTTTGCAGGAAACAGAGGCAGCAACAACAGGGCTGCCAGAACCAATATACGCATGACCATCTCCTTTCCGGGGAGCAGGCGGGCACTCCCGTGACACAAAAGCCTGCCGCCATTCGTCTCATGTCATATAGTATCTTGGGGGATATTCCACGAAAAAAGGCTTGGAAGATGTTCTTCCAAGCCTTGATTTTCTTTGGTGGTGGAGCTGGAGGGAATCGAACCCACGGCCTCTTGAATGCCATTCAAGCGCTCTCCCAACTGAGCTACAGCCCCACGCCGTTGGAGAAGTGCTTTTGCCCCAAACCAGTGTGCTTGTCAACAATGTTTTTTAAAAAAATATTTTTTTCTTTCACCGGCAGGCCAGACAGGCCGGGAATTGCCCGTAATTATGTAATTATTGGAAAAGGGCGGCTTGGCATCTTTTTTTCAGAAGATGGGGGGATTGGACACCTCAGGATATACTTGAATTGCCTGCCGCTTTCGACTACATGAAAAATCCATCCTGCGGAGAGGTGGCAGAGTCCGGTTTAATGCGGCGGTCTTGAAAACCGTTGATGGGAAACCATCCGGGGGTTCGAATCCCTCCCTCTCCGCCAATAAAATCAATACATTACATTCTGTTTTAGCCTTTTTGTCTCCACTTTTCCTTTTGTCAAAATCCTCGCCTGTCCCCACTCTGTCCCCATTTTTTTGATGAAGTCGTATGAACCCAGGTGTTCACTTCTTCTCATTGTGTCGTCTGTGGGGCTTTCGTATTAAAGTTTTGTCTCGGATTGCCGGGGTAATGGACTGGTCCAGAGAAAGGGAGGGCGAAAAGGTCCCGACTGTTTCCCGTGCTTCATGGTATCCTGACTTTTCCAGAAAGCCGTCATCATTATAGATAGAAAGATGCTTTAGGTGCATTCTTTCCAGTCTGTGATTGGCAAAGAATCTTTTTTCTCGGATGGCGCCCTTGGCCAGATCGTGAATGCACCAGATATTGAGAGCAGGGGATTCATTTTTACCATTGGCTCCATGACGGAACATACGTCGATTGCATTCCTCCAGAATGTACCGGAGATATTTTGCAAAATGTGTTTCCAATGAAAACTCCCTCTTTTGATTTGTGAATATATGTGAGGGAGTTTCCCGACAAATGGGTTGGCAGGAAGGTGTGTTGGGAAAAATCGCTGAGAATTTTGATTTACGGACAGTTTTTGTGAATTGGATGACCTTCGAGCATATGAGATAATTAGCTTTCTAAGCTGCCTACTCGGCAGTGAACCTGTACGGCAAGCTCCACACCGCCCTTCACCATTTCTAAGCTGCCTACTCGGCAGTGAACAATGAGAATACCCGGCGTATACGTTGAGATTATTTCTAAGCTGCCTACTCGGCAGTGAACATTCATACGCCGGCAGAAGGTATAGCACCCGATTTCTAAGCTGCCTACTCGGCAGTGAACTGATCCGAATTACAGGCGGAAACTTCAGGAAATTTCTAAGCTGCCTACTCGGCAGTGAACACTTCGGGCGCTGCGGTAATATCCGCGCCATCCTTTCTAAGCTGCCTACTCGGCAGTGAACGTGCTACGCGCTCGTTCCGCTCCCCGTACTATTTTCTAAGCTGCCTACTCGGCAGTGAACACGGCGGGCGACACCCTTGACGAATTGCTCAATTTCTAAGCTGCCTACTCGGCAGTGAACTAGTTGCTCTGGTGTGTAGTTCATGGCTCAGTTTTCTAAGCTGCCTACTCGGCAGTGAACATATTTTCATACCTTCTTCAATCAGGTCCCCTTTTTCTAAGCTGCCTACTCGGCAGTGAACTTACCAGCGCTTGCAAGTCGCGCAGCACACGCTTTCTAAGCTGCCTACTCGGCAGTGAACTCCGCTGAAAGCCCTGGGGAAGCGTTGATACGTTTCTAAGCTGCCTACTCGGCAGTGAACGTTGGTTTCCGCAGTCAATACGCTGACAAACGATTTCTAAGCTGCCTACTCGGCAGTGAACTCCGTCAGCGGTACGGTGGTTGTCGTATTCGATTTCTAAGCTGCCTACTCGGCAGTGAACGGTGAGCAGGTGCAGATCACTCTCTTCTGTCTTTTCTAAGCTGCCTACTCGGCAGTGAACTTTCCACACAACGCAATTTCAATTATCTGTCGTTTCTAAGCTGCCTACTCGGCAGTGAACTTTCCACACAACGCAATTTCAATTATCTGTCGTTTCTAAGCTGCCTACTCGGCAGTGAACCGTGCGTAGCGTCCGAAACCCGTTTTTCGACCTTTCTAAGCTGCCTACTCGGCAGTGAACTTCGTCGGCAGCCATTGAGTCGATCCGTTCTTTTTCTAAGCTGCCTACTCGGCAGTGAACGCTTACCTGCGGCTGTCCACCGGCTCCATACCTTTCTAAGCTGCCTACTCGGCAGTGAACGGAAGGCATGTTTGGCAGTGCATACCAAACCATTTTCTAAGCTGCCTACTCGGCAGTGAACCGAGTACCCTACTCCCCTTTGGTACGTCTGCTTTTCTAAGCTGCCTACTCGGCAGTGAACTCTATCATTCGCTAGTATGGGCGCCGTCTGGTTTTCTAAGCTGCCTACTCGGCAGTGAACAAGGCGCGTACTCATTCCATCACCTGGGCGGTCTTTCTAAGCTGCCTACTCGGCAGTGAACTCTCCGGCTACGGATGTGGCCGTGCCTGCAAATTTTCTAAGCTGCCTACTCGGCAGTGAACTAGACGGAAAAAGCTGCAACCATAGCCATTGCAATGGTTTTCGCCATTCTTCTCCTAAAAACCCTTTTTTTAGCCCAAATTGTAACCCATTGAAATTACGTTTACTTTTTGGGCCTTGTTGGAAAAGGGTTAAAACCAGGGAATGGAAGCCTTCCCACTCAGACCATATGCCGAGAATGTCCCCGTGGAGGGGGCAGGCTGCAATGCGCCGTGGCTGATAAATAGCTTGAAGCGTTGCCCGGTACTTGCGCTCTGCACACTAATGTAGGGCAGTTTTGTCTTTTGTGCGATGGTGTCGGGAATCCGCTGTCTGGCTTCCTCTTCACTTACGCTCTGGCGTTTCATCAGCCTGCGCCGCAGCCGTTCCGGGCTGCTTTTTACCTGCACGCGGCGGACAACCCTATGCTGCACACCTGTGGGTGTGCTTGAAATAGAGCCTGCCGAGGCATAGTCATGCAAGCGCAGCATCCACCGCGTCGCCATAAGTGCTTCCAGTTCGTTTTTGCTGCCATGCACCCGGATGCATTGGCCCAGGCTGTGTTTTTTTTCGTCCACTTCGGGAAAGCTCACCCCTATGCCGCCTGTTTTCAGCGCGGCAAGTTGAAGGTGCAGCTTGGAATACACGGTGTTCAGTATGTGCGCGTCCGCCAGTTCCGGCATGGGGAGCACGCAGATATCGATGTAGCTGTCCATGGCTAGGAATCCTTTTCTCCGAACACGCCGCCGCGGATAAGCACCGCCATAACGTAGTGCTGGTTTTCCAGGGTAGGGGCTTTGTCCTTGAGCACCCATCCGTCCAGCAGATTGTAAAAGTCCTGTTTTTGCTGCGGCTGGCGGCATGCCTTGCCCTGAGTGGTTACGGAGCCGTAAGGTTCCACGGCTATGGGGCCCAACTCCGCAGCCTCGGGGTGCCAGTCGTCTATGGTGCGGAGGGCGTTGCCGATTTTTTGGGAGTGCATGCCCGCCACGTCGCTCACCATGTAGAGTGTCCTGCTTTTGCTCCCGCGTTCGCGGTCCAGGATCAATTCCTGCGACGGAAAAACTTCCTGTCCGGCACCCATGCGGCAGAAGGCCGTAACTTCAAGCAGTGCGTGGGCGCTGCCGGAAAGGCCGGATTCTACCACGGTGGCAAGGTCGTCGAGGCCCGTGGCAGCAGGGGTGTCATAGGCAAATTCGCGCAACGGAAGGTCGAGGCTGTTGAACGTCCAGGTGTTCTGCGCCTTGCCGTCAACCAGATGGCGAACCTCAACTTCCACGGATTCCGCGCCAATGCGGTTGCGCCACAGAAAACGGCCATTAGCCAGATTGTAGGCATACCGTTTGGCCAGAACGCCAAAGCCGTTGGATTCCACATATCCGGCCACGGTCTGCTGCAGTTTTTCCTGATAGTCCGCATTGTTGCATGCAGAAGGTGCGCCAACTCCGCCAAGAACACGAAGGGTGAAGCGGGCCACAAGCGTATCCGCGGCAGGCGGCAGGGTTGCTACGTCCACAGTTTGCAGATTGGGCTTTTCTATCTGCGCGTCCAATTTGGCCGGGTCCTGTTCGTTGGCTTTGAGCCTGTTGGAAATGGTGCCGCGTACGGATTTTTCCCGTACCGCAACAGGCTGCCATTTATTGGAGTGGGAGCGGTCTTCCCAGTCCACGGAAAAAAACAGGGCGTCCGACGGGTCCAGTTTACGTTCAAAAGCCAGAACAGATGCGGTCTTCAAGGTAGCCATTATGCACTCTCCTCTTCTGTTTTTTTCAGGTCGGCATACATGTTGCGGCAGCAATACAAGCCTGTTTCTTCATCCGTATGGGCGAACCACAGCAGTTCCCCCACATCCTGCAAACGGTGCGGGCCGATCCATTGGCCCATGGAGTAGACGCTTTCCACAAAGCGAAACGGGGTGGAGGCGTCGCGGGCATTGAGCACGTCGCCGGGCTGGTACAACTCGGAGATGGCTGTGTAGCCCACGGGGATGGGAACGAGCCAGCCGTCGCGCTTGTCCCGTTGCCATTCTATGGTCTTGGTGACGGCTCCGGTCTTTTCGTTTTTTTCTTCCACTTCCACAGCGCGGGAATTCCAGCGGGAAAGGTCCAGCCATGCGTCCAGCAGCGAAGCGTCCGGGGTATGGCTGCGCAGTTGCCGTACACGTTCGGCAAGCAGGTCGTCGCGGGAAACCAGAGCGAATCCCGGGAGAAACCGCCGACGCTCCTTGATAAATTGGGCTTGGCGGTTATCATCTTCGGCCAGCCCCATAAACCGTGGCTCCTGGCTTTTGTAGCGCGGCGGAAGGATGGTTCCGCCCGCCACACGCATGGTGGCAAGGGCATCCTGTATGGTTCGCAGCAGCGTATCCTGGTGTTTGTCGGGGAAGTCGTGAGGGGCTCCTTCGTAGGCCAGCAGCAGGGAAACATTCATGTGGGCGCGGCCTTCCTCCACAATGGGCGCGGTTTTGCCCTTATGGTCCAGCGGATTGCGGGTGAGGTGAAAGGTGTGCTCAAAATTTCCCTTGTGCACCTGGGGGGCAAAGTCGTGGCAGACAACGCCCATGCCCTTGAACTGCACGTCCTCGAATTTGGATTCCCTGGCTTGGCACTTGCGCTGCAAGGCCCACATACATCCCATAAAGGCGGTAATGGAGGGAAAGCCCCAGGTGAAGGAGGAAGAAATGCAGTTGGCATTTTGTATCCGCAGGCGGGGCAGCACCAGGATACCGTCGTATTCCGGTAATTCAACCATGGCGGTCCTCCTTTGGCCCATCGAGTTCAAAGACCAGCCGACTGTGCGGATAACTGATGATTTCCTTGAATTCATCCGACCAGAATATGGTTTCAACGTCGCCCATGGGCAGTTTGTCGCGCAATTGGCTGTTGAGCCACTGCCCGAACCGTTTGGCTATTTCGTCCAGCCAGTCGGGGTTCTCCCGTTCGGCGGCAAAGTTCGGGTCGAGTTCGGCTCTGCCCGGATCGACCAGCAGTTTTTCAACGGCGGGAAGCTGGCATTCCGGGGCAGCGGTCCATCCCGGCTCCAGTCTGAGCAGCCTATCCACGTACAAAATGAATTCGCCCACGATGGAATCGATGAATTCATCCCGCGTGTTTCGGGCCTGCATATTCTTTGGAGGATCGGATTCCAGAAACCTTTTAAGTTTGCCGACCAGGGTTGCGCATTCCCTTTGTTTGCCAAAGCGGGTGAACAGGGAGGTGGTGCCTTTCAGCGGTTGGAGTTCCCGGAGGGTCCACCTTGGAGGACGCGAGTCCAAAAGGTAGTTTGTTCCGCGGCGTTCGGCATTAAGCTGACTTACATTTTGGGGTTTTGTTCCACCCAATTTCAGTACTGCCAAGTAACTATAGTCGTGTATAACGTAAGAGGAGTACTCCCCTTTGCTTCTCGCTTTTCTTGCTTTTTTAGCTTCATCACTGCCTCGGTCTTCCTGCAGGCGTTCATGGACAACTTGTGCCAAGGAACTGGGATAGAGTGGAGAGAGCAAGTGGTATTGTTCGTCATCGCAAGGATCATCACCTGTGAGCCAGTAGATTTGTTTGGCCAGTGTGTGGGACACAGGTGGGGTTGCTTCCCACAACGCATTTACGGCGTTGAATATTTGTGGGCCGAGATTTGTTCCCAAAGCTGCTTTAAGGTCGGGGTTCTGCTCCTTGGTCCAGTCCAGCAGCGTCTTCCCCTCGACGCGAACTCGTAAAAATCTTGCATAACTACTGAGTCCGGCATCCCGAGCGATATCCAGTGGATATCCTTTTTTTAGGTGGCAACTTCCTAGGACTGGCAGGCAGGGCATGGATGCTGGGTTGCAAAAGATATTTGTACCCTTTGCCTTTGAATGTATTCCTTTTAAAGTATGAGTCCTAACCTCCATTTTATTGGCAACCGCAACAAATTCCTGAAGCCATGTCTCAAGATTGATTCGTTCCAGTAACTGTTCTTTCGTCAGTTTTTCCTTGAGATTTTCTTTTGGAATATCCCCCCGTTGTTTATTGTATAGCTTACTTAGGGGTTCTGGCTTTAAGGTTGCTAAAAATTCCTCCATAGCCCTTTTGAATCTCCTTTGCCGCGTATCTTGTTCGTCCATACACACCTCCCACGGTGGTTGTATGTTCTGTCCTTAGTCGTGAAATATGTTGAACCCCAGCAGCGGGTGGAACCACCACCCGTTTGTGCTTTCTGGAAGCGTCACCAGGCCGAAGCGCCGGGCACAGGTTTCCAATTCCATGTCCAGCTCGTCGGCCAGCTCTCGTAAAGCCTGCATATAATCGGTTGCGCCCCAGGGGCTGACGCGCACGCCGGTGCAGACCTCATCTTCCAGACGGTGGTTTCTTAGCTCGTCGGAAACATTTTGGGATTGGCCCCGGTGCGAGAATACCCAGTGCAACGTGTAGTCTTCGCCGTCCTCGTCAGGCTTCAGCCAGACGTCCACTTCTTTTCTTGTCTGTTTTCGAAAAGGATATTTCCATTGAAGCATCCCACTGAGCATGCTTTGCGGCACATCCCAGCAGGAGTAGGCGCCCACGTCCTTCTTTTTTATCTTGTGCATGAGCTGTTGCAGACTGGAATGCTCCAGATCCACAAGGCTTGAACGTGGGGCCAGATTTTCCCGCGCGACAATGCGCGGCTGCGCGTCAATGGTTTCGTATTCTGCCGAGGCCAGGAGCTGGTCCAGATCGTGGCTTTTCAACTTCTTGTCGATTGCATTTGACTCGAAACCTGGGCGGCAAAAGGCGGTCTCTCCTGGCTTTTCCAAGGCTTTTACATTGGTGTGCAGCAAGGCGATGTTGACCTTGTCCCATGGCTCGTCGCGGTGGCGTCGGATGCGTCCGGCAAGCTGGATGATGGAACGCATGGAGGACGGCTCCACCACGGCCCAGTCGAAATCCAGGTCCCTCCCGACTTCAGCCACCGGCGAGGCGAGAACTATGAAGATTTGGTCCTGCTCGGGGCACGCGTCGATGGTTTGGCGTATGTCAGGCTGGTCGAACACGGCCAGGGGATCTTTGCGGTTGAGCACTCTGTCCAGCCGTTGTTCTATGGCGGAACGGAGCAGCAGGGGGAATTGGGAGTGGTAGACACATAGATGGATGCGCACGCCCTCGGGCGCGCCCAGGGAAAAGAGCTTTTGGGCGATGTCGTACAGGGGACCGATATTAGCCATGCGCACCAGTCCAAAACTTATCCGTTTGTTGCTGTGCGGGTCGGGGCTGGCGTTGTTTCGGTGCAGGGACTGGGCGGTCTGCATGATGGTGGCGGCAAAGGCCGTGCGGATATCCTCGCCGTTTGTCTCCACACGTACGATTTTTCCCCGCCGCCGTACCGGAGCCTTTTGCAGCTGGGCACGGCGCTTTTCCACAAAGGCCGCGTGGTGCTCCTGAAAGTCTTCTGACGAGCAGTCGTGGCCTGTGCAGTGGAACTCGTCTATCCACAAGCAGCACACCGGCCGCAAGCAGCACGCCGGAAGTTCCCGGTCGGTAGCCTCCCCCTGGTTGTGCTGGAAAATCCGGCGGCCTTGCCTGTAGGCCATGAACATCCCCTCCACCAGTGATGGAGGAAGCGTGGCCGACGAAATAAGCACCCGGCTGCCCGACAGGCCCGCCCAGTAAACCAGACGAGTTACGGCGTGCAGGTCCTCGATGCCGTAGTCGTCCAGTTCGTCCAAGACGAGATCGCCACTAAGCAGGCGTAGCATGGGCGCGAGCTGATGGCCGCCGCGCAGGCTTTCCGTGGCCGGAACAAGGTGGTCTATGGTGCATACCAGCAGGGGAGCCAGGAGCAGATTGCGGGCGTGCGGATTGTCCAGCAGGTGGTGCATGCCCGGCAAGGCGTCCGGGTTGCCTTCAAAGTGCACATAGCTGTTGTCGGGCATGAGGGAGCCGGAGGATTCGCTTCCACTTTCCTCGGCCTTTTGCTGGTAATGGTCGAAAAGTTTGCGGCTGGCGGTACCACCCACGCGGATGGCAACTTCGTCTTCGCCAAGGCCCAGTAATTTGCGGAACTCGCGGCCCGTCTGCAACGTCAGCGTACGCAGGCCGAGGGCGAAAGCGCAGCGCATGCCCCTGGATTCGTCCGCCAGGTTGTGCATGATGCGGCCATTGCCCAGGGTCTTGCCGCAGCCGGTGGAGGCCATGTTTACAATAAAGGCCCCTTGCTGTGCACTGCGCACGCGTACGGAGGCGGCCAGGTCGCCGGCCCTGTCCTGCCATTGGAATTTTTTGATTGCCGTGCGTTTGCGGAACAGTTTGTGTTGGGCCAGGCGTGGCAACTCCTCTGCAACGCGCGGCAGCATGCGTGCCGCGCTGCGCCCGAACCGTTCCACGCCCAGAAGATGCTCCTCCAGGGATTGATCCGTATGGCCTGCCTTGGTGTTGGCGTACAGGGCGGGCACGGGCTTCCTGGTCATTTTGCTGGGGAGGCTGGAAAAACCGTGGTCGGCCAGCATGAGGCACAGCCGCGAAAGGTGCATGATGTAAGGATCGGTCAGGCAGGATTCGCGCTGGTTGTTTGGAAGACGCAGGGCCTCTTGGGCCAGATGAGTGGCACGTTTGCGCCACGACTCCCATTGATGCGGCAGCCCCTTGGCAAAGGTCCAGTAGGGGGCGCTTTCTTTGGAGCCGGGAAATGGGGCGGGGAGAGGTTCGTTCCAACCGGCCTGGATCCAGTCGGGCATGTTTTTCAGAAGGCTAGTTCCTAGCTTCTTGTCCTTGTTGTCTGTTTTGTTTTGTTTGGGCAGGCGGTGGTGGGAAACCATAAGCCAGCCCACAGCCCTGGCAAAGGGCGGCAATGATTCGAAAGGCAGGGCTTGCTTATCGCTCAAGTCCGCAGCCAGGGGGGCTTTCCAGATCTCGTCATCGGCGGAAATGGCCGCGAGCCGTTTAAGCCATTGTTCGTCGCCTCCGTCCCTGGCCTCTATGTCGGAGTTGCCGTCTCGAACAAACGCGGCAAACAGGCAGAGGGAAATCCACTCGTGGCGGAAAAGGTTGCGCTCCATCCTGGGCGTGCGAAGGCGTTTCTGGAAATCCGCATTCGCCTTGCCGAAGTCGTGGAACAGGGCAGCCAGACCGACCAGCACTTTGATGACCGGCAGGCTGTGCCAGGTGTTTTCGTCGTCGGCTCGGAGGATATCCCGCTCTGTCGTGTCGGTGGGAACAGCTCCCACCGCATTGAACCGCCGGGCATTGCCGACAATCCATATAAGTTCGGTGCGGCCGTTTTTTTTCAGCCAGTGGCAGGCCACGGCCGTATTCCTCCGGGCGGTCTTGCGCAACAGCTTGCGGAGGGTATCCAGCCCGTTTTTCGTTATGGGCGTCTGCCAGGTTCCCTCGCCACGCCGTTCGGCAAACTGATCGAGCACTCTCCTGGTTTCAACAATCGCACGGCCGGAACACTGGGATACAAGCAGTACGTTCATGCCTGCGCCACCCAGGGGTTCTCGGAGATGGCCTTGAGGGAGTCTATCATGTAGTCGAGGGCTTCCGAGCGCATGAGATTTTCAATGCATGTCTGGCGAAATTCCTGTTCCGAGTCGCCCCGCATGGAGGACAGAAACGCCTGTGGCAGTATGAGTGCGTCTTTGACAAGGTCTGCGGTATCGAACACCAGCCCGCCCCGACGCGTTTTGCCGTGCAGAACGGAAAGGCCGTGCGGAAGACCGAGCACCCAGGTGGCGGTCGCGCCCAGCCCGTAGGCGAGATAATTTCCATGGTCGAGGAAACGGTTTGCCGGGTCCATCCCTGCGCCGCGTTTGACACGGCTGAATTCGCCGTATCCCGTTGCCTGGGCGGCAAGTTTGTAAAGTGCTTTTGTCAGGCGGCCTTCCTCGGTCAACAGGGCTTCCACATCCGGTGCGTCCAGGACATGCTGTTCCGACTGCTTTACCAGCTTTACTAAGGCGTCCTGCGCAATCTCAAATCCTTCCCTGGTTGCATCGCGTCGTGCCCACTCCCGGCAAAGATACTCCAGCCGTAGTGTTTGCAATTTGCGGGCAGCCTGAAGCCGCAGCTCCTCATCCATCCAGAATTTGACCCACGATTGCAGATATTGGGTCGGCCGATATTCGCTTTGCGGAGAGAACCAGGCGACTTCGATGTCGAATTCGTTGGCACTGTACAGCGGGGTGCCGCCTGTTCCGCAGAATCCGACCAAGACTCCGGCCTTGGCCAGTTCCCGCATGGCAGCCTGTGTTATGGAGGTGCCCATACCCAGCAGAAGGGTGGTTGTGTTTGCTATGGGAATGTTCCAGTACATGGAGCGTTTTCCCTGCTCGGTCACGTATTCCACCCGTCCACCGTTGACGAGCACCCGGCATTGCTCAAGGTAGTAAATATTTGCTCGTTTGGAGTGCAGGATTGTTTTGAGATCGGATGGAGAAAATGGCTTGGTGACTTTCTGTTTGTCCATGAAAGGTCTCCGTTTTACTTCGCGCTCGAATGGGAAAAGTGCTTTGATACGGATTTGAGCTGGCAGAGGTGTGTCGTGTTCTATTGGCTGAGCTTCACCTCGCAGAATGGGCAATGGTAAACAAGGAAAGACTTTGTGTCGATAGTCATGCCGATTGAGTGGAAGAGGTTATGCGATTGGATGGCTTTTTATTGCAAGGGGTTGGCTTTAAGGTGAAGAGGAAAGGAAAAATTGGGGAGTGCCTGGTCGGATAAAGCCCGCACTTTTTGTCGCAAACGGTCTTTCGAGCCTGGTCATTTCAATAAGTTTTTGGGAAAGGGCCGGGGCAATAACACGTTCTCGTCTGGCGCGGCCTCAAATTCTTAAGCTGCCTATGCGGCAGTGAACACGGCAAACGCCTGGACCCGTGAGCAGTGGCGTTTCTAAGCTGCCTATGCGGCAGTGAACTTGGGACAGTGCTGGCAGTGTTGGGACTGATATTTCTAAGCTGCCTATGCGGCAGTGAACACATATTTTACCTTCTTAGTTACGTTCTTCTGTTTCTAAGCTGCCTATGCGGCAGTGAACCCCGCCATAAACAGTCGGTAGTTAATTCGATTTTTCTAAGCTGCCTATGCGGCAGTGAACTGCAGGTTACAACCCCAGCACTCCAAGGGCCAGTTTCTAAGCTGCCTATGCGGCAGTGAACTACCTGGGTTTCCCGGTGCGCTCTTCTGTAAATTTCTAAGCTGCCTATGCGGCAGTGAACTCAGGCCAATGCTTTGAAGCGGGCTATTGATGCTTTCTAAGCTGCCTATGCGGCAGTGAACACTGTGAAAATTGCGGCGAGGAATTCGATGTATTTCTAAGCTGCCTATGCGGCAGTGAACAGTTTGTGCACCATCTGTATAAGTGTTTTAATTTTCTAAGCTGCCTATGCGGCAGTGAACAGCTGTGTGCGGCATGGATGCCAAAGGGGATATTTCTAAGCTGCCTATGCGGCAGTGAACGAACAGCAGCCGCCCCAGCAACCCGGCACCGGCTTTCTAAGCTGCCTATGCGGCAGTGAACCGTCATGGAGTTGTGACCCGTCCGGATGATCATTTCTAAGCTGCCTATGCGGCAGTGAACATCACGTCGCTCTGGTCTGGCGGCGGGGATTGTTTCTAAGCTGCCTATGCGGCAGTGAACGGCGACTCCAACGGGTACTATTCCGAGGCTGTTTTCTAAGCTGCCTATGCGGCAGTGAACGCCACCGCGTACCCATAATGCCGCAGCAGTGCTTTCTAAGCTGCCTATGCGGCAGTGAACAGGGTTGTGGCCAGCGCCCGGTGGTCGTCGTCTTTCTAAGCTGCCTATGCGGCAGTGAACGGCGAAAGGGATGAGATCAAACAGGCGTTTGATTTCTAAGCTGCCTATGCGGCAGTGAACGGCGAAAGGGATGAGATCAAACAGGCGTTTGATTTCTAAGCTGCCTATGCGGCAGTGAACGGCGAAAGGGATGAGATCAAACAGGCGTTTGATTTCTAAGCTGCCTATGCGGCAGTGAACGTTGCCCCCCTTTCCGTCCACGGCTTCCATCTTTTTCTAAGCTGCCTATGCGGCAGTGAACACGCGATGAACTGCAAACCAAGCTGAAAGCCCATTTCTAAGCTGCCTATGCGGCAGTGAACGTTTCCGTTTCCCACGGCACGGTGGCGCGTGTGTTTCTAAGCTGCCTATGCGGCAGTGAACAGCCAGGAGAGACATGGGTGCATCCCACTACATTTCTAAGCTGCCTATGCGGCAGTGAACGGATAGACGCGCAATCGCCAGGATTGCAGCTATTTCTAAGCTGCCTATGCGGCAGTGAACGAAAAAAGAGTTGACCCTGAACGAGGCATGGAATTTCTAAGCTGCCTATGCGGCAGTGAACACTTCGGCCCAAGCGACGCATACAGCCATTGCATTTCTAAGCTGCCTATGCGGCAGTGAACGGGTACAAAGCTGACGGGGCTGAGCTATGCATTTTCTAAGCTGCCTATGCGGCAGTGAACGGCCACCAGCCTGGACCAGGGCTTCCACCTGGTTTTCTAAGCTGCCTATGCGGCAGTGAACTCGCTGGACGGTTTCACCATCGGTGCCCGGCTTTTCTAAGCTGCCTATGCGGCAGTGAACTCCCAATTCCCCAACCTGGCGTCCGTAGAGTTCTTTCTAAGCTGCCTATGCGGCAGTGAACTGTCTTGGTGTGCGTGTACGCCCAGGGCGGGATTTCTAAGCTGCCTATGCGGCAGTGAACATATAGACAAAAAACGATTTTCTTTTTTCTTCTTTTCTAAGCTGCCTATGCGGCAGTGAACTCTCACAACGTTAACGAGATGGAGTCTCACATTTTCTAAGCTGCCTATGCGGCAGTGAACACAACTAAAATCAGACATGTATAATGGAATTGTTTCTAAGCTGCCTATGCGGCAGTGAACTATGGGGCGAAAGGTGAGAACTTATGGGGCGAAATTTCTAAGCTGCCTATGCGGCAGTGAACATTTATGAGTGGACAGTAGCTTGTGTGCTCCTTTTCTAAGCTGCCTATGCGGCAGTGAACTTGATTGTAAAAGACTTTCGTGCATTTCTTGATTTCTAAGCTGCCTATGCGGCAGTGAACTAGACGGAAAAAGCTGCAACCATAGCCATTGCAATGGTTTTCGCCATTCTCCTCCTAAAAACCCTTTTTTTAGCCCAAATTGTAACCCATTGAAATTGCGTTTATTTTTGGGGGCTTGTTGAAAAAGGGTTAAAACCAGGGAATGGAAGCCTCCCCACTCAGACCATATGCCGAAAATGCCCCCGCGGAAGGGGCAGGCTGCAATGACCGAGGCATACAAACAGCCTGAAGCACTGTCCGGTGCTTGCGCTCTACATGCTAATGTAGGGCCGTTTCGCTAGCAAATGGACTAATCTTTTTCGATAAAGAGCGTTAGTTTTTAGAGCTGTCTGCCCAGTTAGGTGTAACCTCAGAGCAGTAGCGCCAAAGGATTATATCTACAACGTGGTTAGCCATTTCATTTTTTATACTCAAAAAAATAACAAGTTTATCTATGGAGTGCAAGATTGCTTTGAGTTTGAATGGAGGAATGGCTTGGTGACTTTCTGTTTGTTTATCAAAGGGCTCCGTTTTACTTCGCGCTCGAATGGGAAAAGTGCTTTGATACGGATTTGAGCTGGCAGAGGTATGTCGTGTTCTATTGGCTGAGCTTCACCTCGCAGAATGGGCAATGGTAAACAAGGAAAGACTTTGTGTCGATAGTCATGCCGATTGAGTGGAAGAGGTTATGCGATTGGATGGCTTTTTATTGCAAGGGGTTGGCTTTAAGGTGAAGAGGAAAGGAAAAATTGGGGAGTGTCTGGCCGGATAAAGCCCGCACTTTTTGTCGCAAACGGTCTTTTGAGCGGCCGACTCTATTGTTTTTGCACCCACTGCCGTCCCTTTGAGGTCAGCCGGTATTTTTGTAAGCGGCTGTTGGGCTTGTCGGGAATGGTCATTTCAACAAGTTCTTGGGAAAGGGCCGGGCTGAGATAAAGCTCTCGGAATGATTTTCTGTCGCGGAGTTGGAGAGCGTCCTGAATCTCTGCCCGTGTCATCTCGTTTTGCAGTACGAGCAACAGCCGGTCTACTTGGGGGGTGACTTGGGGGGGGTGACTTGGGGGGTAGAGACGAGGAGCGCATTTCGAATCATACTGAGCATGAATTTTATGAAAGGTGCGCTGTCAGCCGCCTGTAATTCCCTCGTTCATGCGCTCTAACGTTATTTTCATCCATTTTCAAAACTTCTGAAAACTCCCTGAAACTCCCGAGTTTTGTACGCAGATTTGCGGATAGGGCGCTTATTCTTCAAACTCCCTATCCGCATACAAATCAAAGTGCTATTTAGTCGGGCCTGAAATATCTCTAGTGGATTGATTTTTATTAACAATTCTCCTTGTACAATGTAGTATTTTCGACCAGAGAACGTTGTGAATTCGTATAAAACCGGTCGAAATGATGCAGCGAATGGCGGGAGAATCATGAGGGCAAAACCCAAAAAACAGCCGCAGGGTACGTTCCTTTACCCAGACCTTCTGGACCAGCTCAATCCGAAGGCTCCGCTCCTTCAATTGGCGAGGAGAATTCCCTGGGGGCGATTCGAGGAGGAGTTCGCCGGACTCTACAGCGACCAAGGTCGGCCAGCCAAGCCGCCCCGGCTAATGGTCGGGCTGATGCTGCTCAAGCAGTTGGAGAATCTGAGCGACGAACGGGTCGTGGAGGCATGGACGCAAAATCCCTACTACCAGGCGTTTTGCGGTATGACCGAGTTCCAGTGGAAGCTGCCTTGCGATCCCACGGATTTGATCTATTTCCGCAAGCGCATTGGCGAGGACGGGGCACGACTGATTTTCGAGGTCTCCGTGGAACTGCACGGTGATGACGCCAAAGAACGAGAGATCACGGTGGATACCACGGTCCAGGAAAAGAACGTAACCTTTCCTACCGACCTGAAGCTTTTGACCAAAGTCATCGAGGGCTGCCGTAAGATCGCGGACAGCGAAGGCGTCGGTCTACGCCGCAGCTTCAAGCGCACGCTCCCCAAGCTTCGGCTGAAACGGATGAAGATGGCCAAAAAGGCGAGGAAGATGCGGACAATGGCTGGTGCCTTGATCCGTGAACTCCGGCGCAAATTGCCGGGCGAAGCCCTGGGCCGCCACCAGGAGCGACTTGACCTGTACGAGCGGGTCAAGGACCAGAAACGAAGCGACAAGAATAAGGTCTACAGCCTACACGAACCCGATATTCTCTGCATCTCCAAGGGTAAAGCGCACAAGCAGTACGAGTTCGGGCGCAAGGCGTCCATCGCGGTCACAAAAACTACGGGTATCATCGTCGGCGCGATGTCGTTCAACGAGAACGTCTACGACGGCCATACGTTGCCGGATGTCCTCGAACAGTGTTGGGAGGTCACCGGGGTCTGTCCGTCCATGGCGATCTGCGACCGAGGCTACAGGGGCCTGAATCAGGTCGGTGACACGCAAATCCTCATCCCAAAGCCTCCGAAGAAGAAGGACACACCGTACCAGCGCCTTATGGCGCGGCTCCGCTTCCGCCGTCGGGCGGCTATCGAGCCGGTGATCGGCCATCTCAAACACGATCACCGCATGGCCCGGAGCTATCTCAAGGGCGCGGTCGGCGACGCCATTAACTTGTTTATGGCCGCAGCGGCGTTCAACTTCAGGAAGTGGATGCGGAAAATCGGAGAGTTTTTTGCGCTCTTGGCGTTTCTGCTCCTCGGCAAAGACTCAAGCCGACGGCTGGCGGAAAATGTGGCGTAGAAGCTGAAACGGGTTTTTCAGGCCTGACTATTTATCTGTAAACACAGCACAATAATTCCCGTCATCATGCCTGCACTTGGAGCAGTGCACACATTTGGCTTTTTTCCGGTCCCCTTCTTTCCAGCGTTTGAACAGGTCCGGTTCTGCCAGGAGCGGGCGGGAGAGGCCGAAGAGTTCAATCTCCGTTTCGTTCAGTATGGATTCGATATGATCCGGTTGTGACAAGCCGCCCACGGTAATGACCGGGATATCCACATCGCGGCTGATGATGGCGCCATATTCGGCAAAGTAGCCCTGTTTTTTGAGCTCATGGCCATCAAAAAATTCACCGGCCATGGATTTCGCCTTGCCGTGGATGTTGCCGGAAATCTCCAGGCCTTGAACGCCCATTTTTTCCAGCTTGCTACATATGATCCTTGTTTCATCAAAGGTCAGTCCGCCCTCAAAGAACTCACTGGCGGTGAGCTTGACCAGAATCGGGTAGTCTGCACCTACTTCTTTGCGCATGGCGTCGTATATCTCAACCATGAAACGCATGCGGTTTTCCAATGATCCGCCGTATTCATCGGTGCGGTTATTGTAATACGGACTCAAAAACTGGTTGATCAGGTAGGTGTGCGCTGCGTGGATTTCAACCCCATCGAAACCGGAGTCCTTGGCCCTTTTTCCGGCAGCGGCAAAAGCTTTGATGATATACCTGATGTCATCCTTGGTCATGGGCTTACCGCAGGTGCCAGTGCTTCTCTCGGGAACATCACCGGGCGCGAAGATGGTTCGTTTGCCCACGTTGTAAGTCGTTTTGGTGCCGCCATAGGCAATCTGGAGGATAATTTTGGAGCCGTGTTTGTGTACTATGTCAGTCAGTTTGCGATAATCGGCTATGAAAAGATCATCGTAAATGCCCATCATGCCATGGTTGGGTTGCTCTTCAACCACCACATTGGCGTACCCGGTTATGATCAGCCCCACTTCGTTTGCAGCCAGAGTTTTGTATATCTCGTAAAGTTGGGGAGTCATGCGCCCGTTTTCTGTGGTCATGTTTTCCCAGGTGGCACTGCGGACCAGCCTGTTTTTAAGAGTCAACGGGCCGAGTTTACACTTTTCAAAAAGAGTCTTCATTTCTATTCCTAATATGAAGTTGTTAGAATCAAAACTTTACAGTAAGATGTTACACTTTGATTCTTGGTTTCGGAATAACGATTGCATTAACTATGCCTGGTCCTTGACCCAGATTTTTTGCTTTCATCGAAAAGAATAAACACCCAATGAAGAGCCGATATGGAAACCCCGGACCCTGATCAATTGAATATAGCCGATGTGTTAAAACGCATTGATGAAGTGCATGATAAGGATCTTCGATGCCTCCTTAGAACCACACTGGAAGCTGTTCAACGGAAGCTCCAGAAAAGTACCAATGAACTTTATCGCTTGCGTTTAAATCTGGAGAATTCATTTAACAGCATTCCGGATGCGATTGTCACTGTGGACGAGGGGATACGCATCCTTTCTGCCAACGCGGCTTTCCTTTCCTTTTATGGTGGCATTCTGGCTGACTACAAAGGGAGGACTTTTGATCAGTGTTTAGGCAAAAACTCCGCGCCATACACCAGCGTAATCCGCCAGACTCTGGAGCTGGGCAGGTTGACCTCCCATTTTCGGGTGAATACGACCACCCCCGATGGCAAGGCTTGCAAGCTGGAGCTCAACGCTGCCCCCTTACGCACCGGAGAATATGGCTTTGGTGGTGCGGTACTGGTTATTAAGGATATGACAAGTACCGCGGCTCTGGAGCGGCAACTTGAAGACCGCAAGCTGCTCAACAACATGGTCGGGAAAAGCGACTCCATGAAAAGGGTTGCCACTCTGGTGCACAGCCTTTCGGATATTGCCACCACAGTGTTGATTACCGGGGAGTCCGGCACAGGCAAGGAACTCGTGGCCGACGCCCTGCACTATACCGGGATCAGGGCAGATAATAGAATTGTCAAAGTAAACTGTGCCGCTCTTTCGAAATCATTGCTGGAAAGTGAACTTTTCGGCCATGTGCGCGGAGCCTTTACCGGAGCCAGCCGCGATTCCGAAGGCCGGGTTGCCGCAGCCGAAGGAGGGACTCTCTTTCTGGATGAAATCGGCGATCTCCCTCTTTCTATCCAACTAAAACTATTGCGTTTTCTCGAAAACAAGGAATACGAGCGCGTAGGCAGCACCAAGCCGCATAAAGCCGACGTACGCGTTGTGACCGCCACAAACGCCGACTTGATACGCAAAGTTCGTGACGGCTCCTTTCGTAAGGATCTGTACTACAGGCTCAATGTATTCCAGATTGAAATGCCCCCCTTGCGCGAACGCAAGGAAGATATTCCTTTGCTGGTTGAAAGTTTCATCACTCTTTACAACAATGAACTGGGCCGCTCAATTAAATCCATCTCCCCGGAATTCCTGGATACGCTCATGCTGTACGACTGGCCGGGCAATGTCCGTGAACTGCGCCATTGCATCGAATACGCGTCCATTTTGTGCCGGGAAGAAATGCTGCAGTGCGTCCATCTTCCGCAGAATTTCAAGGATAGCTGCAATTGCCTGTCCGCCTCCTCTATGCCGCAACCGACACCGGAACAGCTGCCCCCATCCACGCTCGGAACGGCTGTCAACGAGACATCGGCAAAGCGATGCAGTTTTGAGAAGCAAAAGGTACTCGATGCACTTGAACAGGCGGGCTGGAAAAAGGCCCGGGCAGCCCGTATTTTGGGCATCAGCCGCCCGACCCTTTACCGTTGGATGAAACGAGCCGGGATTGCCGAGCAGTAAATCCGTTACAGGGTAACTTTTCACTTTTCTGGAGAGTCACATGCCGTTACATAATTAGTGTAACACTAAGGTGTAATATATACTGTTACATAAACTGTAACTTTACATGTTGCACATTCCACGTCGTGTGAATTATGTAACAAAGTATGGTTTATGCAAAGACCGTTTGTAATTACTTTTTTAAATTACCCATTTAAAACAGAGACATATGCTCATCTTAAAATTGTGGCACGCGAACTGCTATGGAGCCACAGGAGCTTAAACTATGACTCTTAACAGATGTAAGATGCTGACTCCCGACCAATACGAATCCCTGCTTGAAGAAAGCATGGGCCTACTGGTTGTGGGGTATCTTTCGGAGGACCTGATCTCAAGCAGGCAGATGCAGATTCTTGCGGATTTTGCACTCTCGGCTACCAAACGGGTTACCTGTGCGATCCTTAATCCTGCATACAGTTCATACTTTGAGAAGAACCTGAAGTTGGATGGAAGCCCAACTTTTTTGCTTTTCTTCGCCGGAGTGGAACAACGCCGTTTTCTTGGATCAGCCGACTTCGAAGACCTCAGCGAGCTTACCAGTGGACCTGCGGGTGACGTTGCCCTGTAATCATGGGGAGGACTGCGGCAACTGAACGGTGCTGTCCACTGAGACGTAAGAGTGCAATTTTAAAGGAGATGAAGTGTATGCCTGATTCTATGGGTGCAAAAGGTAAAGCAGCTATGATGTCCCGTCGTAAGCTGCTCACCAATGGAGGCGCCATGGCGGCTGGAGCTGTCCTTTTCGGTGCGACCGGCAGTCTTGCCAGTGAAAAAGCCCCTTCGGTCCGTTCCCAACTGCCGACCACAAAGTGGGACAGTGAGTTCGACGTGCTGGTTATCGGCAGCGGTTTTGCCGCTTTGTCCGCAGCCATTGAAGCGCGCCGCAAGGGCCTTGATGTTATGGTCGTTGAAAAAA
This sequence comes from Desulfovibrio sp. 7SRBS1, assembly GCF_049723905.1. Taxonomy (NCBI): domain Bacteria; kingdom Pseudomonadati; phylum Thermodesulfobacteriota; class Desulfovibrionia; order Desulfovibrionales; family Desulfovibrionaceae; genus Desulfovibrio; species Desulfovibrio sp. 7SRBS1. The sequence continues at coordinate 3,807,962 of NZ_JBJKFD010000001.1, forward strand.
TGCGCGTGCTGGGCGGCAACTCCTGTATCAACGGCGGCCTTTTTGCGGTGGCAGGCAGTGAACTGCAAAAAAAGGAAGGCGTTACAGACAGCATTGAAAGCATGGTCAGCGACATGCTCAAGGCAGGTCGCGGCATCAACCATGTTGAAATAACCAGAACGATCGCCGAAGGCTCCATAGATGCCTACAATTTCGTTACCCAGTGCGGTGCTGTATTCAAGCCCAAACTTTCATGGCTCGGCGGGCACTCCGTAGCCCGTACCTACCTGTCCCACAATGCTTCCGGTTCCGGCATTGTCCGCCCACTGGTGGATACCGCCCGTGCTGAAGGCGTTGTCCTGCGCACCGGTTGCAAAATGCTGGAGTTCATCGTCAACGACGACGAACGCATTGTCGGTGTCCGCGTTCGCGACGGGTATCGTTTCCCGGACGAAGAAAGTGGACAGATCCGCATGTTCCGCGCCCGCAGAGGAATAGTCCTGGCCACTGGCGGCTTCAGTCAGGATGCCAAATACCGTGCTGCTCAGGACCCCCGTCTGGCTGGCAAGATCGACAGTACCAACCAACTCGGTGCAACAGGTGAAGCCATGCGCGCGGCCTTTCGTGCCGGGGCCATTCCCGTACAGATATCTCTCATCCAGCTCGGCCCGTGGGCTTCTCCGGACGAAAAGGGATTCGGTGTTGCCTCCATGTTCAACATCCAGTCCGGATTCCGCTACGGTGTCATGGTTGACCGCTCCAACGGAACCCGCTTTGTAAATGAACTGGCTGACCGCAAGACCCGCGCCGATGCCATGCTCAAGAAAGTAGATGCCAACGGCAATCCCGACTACCCGATCATTATCGTCGACAGCAAAGGCGCAGAAGCCTGCCCAACTTTGGAGCGCTGCCTGAAATACAAGGTCGTGCACGGTTTTGATACCATCGAGCAGTTGGCGAATTTTTACAAAATCCCGGCTGCCGGGCTCTCCGAAACCGTCAGCAACTACAACAAATACGTTGCGGACAAGCACGATCCCGAATTCGGCAAACCGCTCAGCACTGCAATTCCCATCAGCAAAGCGCCTTTTTATGCCGTGCGCGGCTGGCCCAAAGTGCATCACTGCATGGGCGGCGTCGAAATCGACGTAAAAGGCCATGTCCTTCATTCCCAGAACTTCGAGCCTATCAACGGCCTTTATGCCGCAGGCGAAGTAACCGGCGGTCCCCACGGGGCAAGCCGCCTCGGCAGTTGTGCAATCACCGACTGCCTGGTCATGGGACGTATCGCCGGCAACAGCGCTGCCGGCAATGAACCGAGCTAATTGATTTATAGATACAGAAGGGCAATATCATGACTAAAAAAACATATGTCGCTTTCGGGGCGATTTTACTTCTGTTTGCATTGGGAATTTTCCTTGCGCCCCACGTACTGCGCGCACAGGATAAGGCTGAAAAAGAAAAGAGTGTTGCCGAAATTGATATGGAGCAGCACAAGGCCAAACAATACACTATCGACATTATTGACAATGTCGTCTTTGGCAAACTTCCAGTCAAAAGCTACCACAAAAAGGTGCACCAGAACGGTGCCAACTGTGAACTTTGCCACGGCGTGAAAACACCCACGGCACCGCCGGATACCCGCAATTGCGCCAACTGCCACGGCACTCCCGAGGATGTCGCCAAGCGCACTGAAAAACTTGACCCCAATCCTCATAACTCCCCGCACTGGGCCAAGGAAATCCCCTGCGACACCTGTCATAGAGAGCACGGTAAATCGGAGTTTTACTGCAAAAATTGCCACCACTTTGATTACCTGGTTCCCTAAGACTTAATCAGGAGGAATTTCGCATGGTTATTAAGCAGGCTTCTGTCTGCCTGGTCTTGACTCTTGCCATATTTATGGCCGGAGTAGTCCATGCAGCGGACGATACAGCCGCCCAATCAGAGCAATTATACTCAAAGGCCGCCCAGTTGCGCCAAGGTGCGCTGAAGCAGAATGAGAAATGCTTCTCCTGCCATGGTAGTGCTGATATTACCACAAAATGGGTAACTGACCGGGGCCGCGCTCTTCAGTTGCATGTTGATGAGGTGGACTACCGCAACTCCGTGCATAGCGGGCAGAATTGTCAAAGTTGTCACGAAGGTGCAACTGAAGACGCTTTTGCGAGTGCACCCCATAAATTCAAAAACAAAAAGCCCATGGACTGCCAGGCCTGCCACGGCGAGTACTTCAAGGATATCTACGAGCAGGTTGACCGCAGCTACCATACCAAGGCCATAGTTAAGAAGGGCAAGGAATTCAGCTGCGCATCGTGCCATGATGCGCATACTTTCCATCTCCCGAACAGGACCGAAGAAATAGCCTCAAGTGTTGCTGAGACAAATGAACGCTGTTTCAGGTGCCACTCCGACCTTCGCGGCTACGAGAAACTGACCGACAAAAAACTGCTCGACCAGAAAATGGGCCACTGGTTTCTGCCCAACAAGGAAAAGCATTTTGAATCCGTCAGTTGTGTCTCCTGCCACGGCGGCAAGGAAGGCACTGAAGTGCATGTGATCATGGAAGTGAAGGAGACAAAGGTAGACTGCGAGAGTTGTCATTCCAAGTCCTCCGCCATGATCAACAAACTCAACAAATACCGCAGTGAACAGCGCTCCTTTTTCATGGTCAACAAGGGGCTCTTCGACGACGCGGAACTGCAAAAGAAAAACGGCGAAGCAATCCAAGCCAGCATGGGCGCAGCAGACTCCGTACTCGGCTTCATGAACGCCCGCCTGCTGGATGACAAATACGTTATAGGCGTGACCCAGACTCCGTGGTTGAACACTCAGTTTACCCACATTCTGATTGCGCTCTTGCTTCTGATCTTAGTACACGCGGCCTTACGCATGGCAGGCAGAAAAGCTGTCCACACCGGCGGTAAGACTGTAACCATGTTCCCCCTTGTGATCAGAATATGGCACTGGATCAATGCGGCTCTGTTTGTCATCCTTATTGTCAGTGGATTTGCAATGCACTTTGGGGGAGGCATTCCCTTTGAGTCTGCGCAATCCACCCACGCATACTTTGCACTGGGACTTGTTGCACTCTGGATATTGTACGTGCTTTATCTGCTCCTGAGCGGGCAGCTTAAGCAGTATCTGCCGCGTGCGGATTTTATTTCCGCAAGCATTGCCCAGGCCAAGTATTATATGCTGGGCATTTATAAAGGGCAGGAGAATCCCGCTGGACATGATCCTGCAAAACGTCTCAACCCCTTGCAGCAGAGTGCCTACCTGCCAGTGCTGTTTGTGCTCTTCCCGGTACTTATCGCATCCGGACTGGCCCTGTTTATCCCTGACATTATTCCCCCCGAACTGATGGGCATGGAGGGCAAGAGGTGCGTATCACTGGTGCACACCGGAGCGGCATTCCTGATGGTTCTGTTCATCGTTCTACACCTCTACCTTTGTACCACGGGAGAGAGCATCTTTGCCCTCGTCCGCAGCATGGTAACAGGTAAGATGAAAAAATAACGCTACCCATAATATACCACAGGACAGGGCTTTTACCTGTCTTGAAAGGCAGGGGGTGGACCGTGAGGTTCAGCCCCTGCTTTTTAGTTACACAGGAGAGCGCATCGTATCTGAACAAAAGAAAGCCCCTGACACTTCAGAGGCTTTTTTTGTGCGTTTTACGTTGTCTCTTTGCATGCGTTGCCATCCGCCTGGAAGAGCAGATGAAAGCGCACCTGGGGTGAACTGCCAGCCTGTGCCCGCCTTGCTGTGCGCAACACCTTGGCCGGCTGTTATGCTCGCTGTTCATGTTCGCCGTTTACTCGTTATCTGGGATAAGCTTGAGCGACGACTGCGGGTAGCGTTCTCCGGTGTCGGGATATTTGGCAATAATCCCTTCGATTTCTTGGACATCCTCACCGGTCAGTTCAATGTCGACAGCCTTCGCGTTCATTTCCAGATAGTTGCGCCGCTTTGTTCCGGGGATTGGAATGATATCTTCCCCCTTGGCCAACAGCCATGAAAGGGCAAGTTGCGCCGTATTTATTCCTTTGCCGTACAGGCTCGCCAGATCGTTGCCGGATTATCCCAGATTTCATTCTTTTGTCCCGCCGGTAGCGGGGGAGGAATTTCCTTACAGCCTGATATGGCATCCCCGGGCGCAGGACGACAAAGGACATATGTGGTTGCGCAATCTCATAGCACAGGTGGGGGAGGGTATTGGGCAGGAGCCCATATAGCGGATGGTGTTCCCTGGCTTCCTCTCTTTGTTATCCGCTTGCCTATTGGGGCCCCTTCTCTTAAACTTTCAGCTTAGATTTCAACGGGCTTTGGCCCTCAAAACAAGGGCGTCCGTATATGTCCACGGTCTTCGGAAAAGCTGTTTCCATCCTCAATTACCTTGCGCAAACAAACTCGCCCTGTGGCGTGATGCAGATTTCCCGTTATCTGGGCATACCCAAGGCTTCGGTCTCCCGTCTCCTGAGTTCGCTTGCCGAGTACAATCTGGTCATCAAGGGGCGCAACGGGCTCTATCAAATGGGCCCCGGTTCCATGTTCTGGGCCACCGCCTACAAGTCGCAAAAGGGGCTCAGCGAACTTTGCCTGCCTTATTTATATGAAATCGAAAAAGAAAGTGGTGAGTCAGTCAATCTGTTCGCCCATGAGGACAAGCGTCTTTATTACCTGGAGCGCATCCAGTCCCAACGTCCCGTTACTACCCAGTTCCAACTCGGCCAGCAGCCGCTCTTCCATTGCACGGGCGGGGGAAAGGCCGTGCTCATGGCCCTGCCCGAAGATGAGCTGGAGGAATATCTTTCGCACCCGCTGGAACGGAAGACGCCCAGCAGCGTGGTGGACCGGGATGAACTCAAGAAGCAACTGCGTAAATTTCGTGAACAGGGCTACAGCGAGGAAAACGGCGAGCACGAGGAGGGAATCCATTGCGTGGGCGTCCCGCTTCTTGACGGCAGGGACTATCCGGTCGGCGCCATCAGCATCGTGGCCGCCAGTTATCGTTTCGATGATGAGAAAGTCGCCAAGTCTGGCGAACTGCTCGTCCGGTTAGGCCGGGAAATATCCGCCAAGCTTGGCAGGCTGTAGACCGTTCGTTCAGCCCCCCCCAAAAAAAAGAGCCGCCCTCCGAATGTCCGGAAGGCGGCTCTTTTCTATGGGAAGGTATGGAGGTTAAATTAAGGTGAGAATTTCCGGGATGATCTTTTCAAGCTTTGCCTTGGACTCTTCGCGTTGCGTCTGTTCGGCGGCGGAGAGTGGAAGCATTCCCGGGCCCATGGGGAGCCCGCGTACTTCCATGCCCAGGCGGTAGCCTTCCGGGAAAGGCAAGGAGGCCATCAGGGAAACGGCACTGTTAACGGCCAGTTGCAGCCTGAGTCCCTTTTCCATGTCGCCAGCCTTGTATGCCGTGTAGATGGCAACCATGGCCTCGGGCAGCACGGCGGAGGTGGCGGTCATGCAGCCGTCCGCGCCCACGCACAGGCAGGGGAACAAGGTCTCCTCGCGTCCGGTGAACAGGGCGACGGGATGATCACTCCTGTCCTTGCGTGCCTTGAAGTTGAGGAAGTCAACCATGCTTCCGCTGGAGTCCTTCATGCCGATGACCTTGGGCAGGGCGGCCAGGTACTCCACGTTGTCGTAGGTCAGCGGGCGGGCGCATGACGGGATGTTGTAAAGGACCGCAGGCAGTGGGCTGTTTTCTATGATGTATTCTTCCCACGCCTGGACCGAGGCCGGGGAAGGGCTGAAGAAGAAGGGCGGCGTGACGACCACGGCCTGGCAGCCAAGACCTGCGGCGTGTTCGGCTAGGCGGACGCACTCGCGACAGTCGCCCGAGGGGACGCCAGGCACTACGGGAACACGTCCCGCAGCCTGCTCGACCACGATATCCAGGCAGCGGCATTTGGTCTCGTAAGACATGTACACGGCTTCGCCCGTGCTGGAGAGCACGAACAGGCCGTCGAGGCCACCGTCAATGCAAAAATCAACGAGCTTGCGCAAGCCGCCCTCATCGACATCACCGCTCTCGGTGAACGGTGTGGGCATTGCCGGGTAAATTCCTTTCAATTCGAAAGCCATTGTATTGCTCCTTTTCTGCGCTACGAAGAGTGCCTTCTGTGTTGTGTTACGTGTTCGGGCTGTGTGCCGCTGTTCGCGGCTCGATCAACCGACCCGTACGGTCAGGCTGCCAATGCCTTGCACCCTGCATTCGATGGTGTCACCGGTTTGCAGGAATTGGGGCGGATTCAATCCCATGCCCACCCCGGACGGGGTGCCAGAGGCGATGATGTCGCCCGTGTGCAGGGTCATGCCGCTGCTGAGGCTGGCAATGAGTTCGTTGATGTTGAAGATGAGCATGTCCGTCCGGGACTGCTGGCGCAGTTCGCCGTTGACGATGCAGGAGATGTCGAGAGCGTGCGGATCGGTGAGTTCGTCGGCCGTGACCACGCATGGCCCCATGGCTACAAAGGTGTCCAGGCTCTTGCCCCGATACCATTGGGCATGCAACTGTTGCAGATCCCTGGCGGAGACGTCGTTTATGATTGTGTAGCCGAAGACATGGCCCAGCGCGTCGTCGTGTGCGATGTCGCGTCCTTCCCGGCCGATTATCACACCCAGTTCGGCCTCGTAGTCCAACTTCTCGGTCAGGCTGGCGTGGCGTTCGATTACCCCATTGTGGCCTTTGGGGGCGGATACCCGTTTGGAAAAATAGATAGGTGCCTTGGGCAACTCGTAATCGGTGCTGAAGGCGCGGTTGGTCTCGTTGACGTGTTCCTTGTAGTTCAGTCCCACGCAGATGACGTCGTGGCGGGTCTCTTCAAAGGGGGGAAGCAGAGTCACGGAATCCGGGGACAGTGGAGTGTCCACCGTCTTTTCGGCGCGGGCCGCCAGATCCGCCAGGCGGTCGAAATCGGTACCGTAATGATTAATGAGGTCCTGCATGGTCCCGACTTCAGCCGGGAGGACCGAATGGAGCGGCAGGATGCCGCCGTCCTTGGTCTGCAGGCCGAGACAGGCTCCATTTTCAGTGGCATAATTCAAAAATCGCATTGAACAACTCCTTGGGGACTTGGGATGTCTGTGGGAATGGGGAGACGTGGTTGCAGAAGCGGCTGATGACTACGTGGTTGATGCAGGGCAGGTCGGCCTTGACCTTCTTGCCTTCGGCCCGCGCGGAACCTTTTCGAGGAGTTCCCTGCCGCATTCCTCGACGCTCTTTCGGCCATTTTGCGGGCCATCCATCCGGGGGCCTTCTCCATGGCGCCGAGGGTGCCGCCGTCTTTCCTGATGGGTGCCCCTGTATGGTTGACCCTATTCAGGCGGCAAGTCCTTCTCAACCGCAACTCATATACCATTTTTGTTCCGTATATTGAAACTGTGTTTCATATTTACGACATGCTTTATCGTAGTGCTTCGCATGAAGCCGTTCGCCCGTTAAAGACATTCGCCATTTAAAGACATGCGCCCGTGTTGCTCGAGCTAGACCCGCATATCCCTCCTTTCTCTGCAACTCAATTTGCGGGTGAGATCCGGCGCATCCACCGGTCTGTCAGCATACCAAGTGTTCCATTTATTGGAACAAGGTTCTCTTTTATGAAACATAAAGTCTGCTCCTCCTTGCTGTCAACTGGTTTTGCCTGATTTCGCACAGACTTAAATACAAGAAAGAAGTATTATGAAAACGATCTGTTAGGGGTATACGGGAGGGCTACAGTGGACACGTCCTTTGTGGGGACACTCAAGGGCATGGACAAGGTGCTCCTGCAGTAGGGGCATCAACTGCCACAGCCGTTACGCGTGAGCAGGGTGTACACCAACAAGCTGCCCGTCACGGTGGTGCACGTGCTTAACGGGGACGTACTGCCGTATTTCCAGGGGGCACGGTGCAAAGATCGACAGAGTTCTCTCAGACAATGGGCGTGAGTTCTGCGGCAGGCCGGATTGAAGTGCCCTATAGATGACGGACACGAACCGAGAGGTTACTGTTCGCTCCAACAGGAGAGCATAGTGGCACGTATGAGATATTCAAAAGATTTCAAGTTGTCAGCGGCAAAGCTTGTTGTCGAACAAGGGTATTCCTTTTCTGAGGTTGCACAGCAGCTTGGCTGTAGCGGCTGGTCAGTTCGTGATTGGGTTAGAAAGTATCGTGCAAGTGGCGAACTTTCTCCCAGAGAGGAAAGCACGTCAGCTGCCAGCGATTATGCCAAGCTGAGGGACGAGAATGCCCGCCTGCGCATGGAGAATGAAATTCTAAAAAAGGCAGCGGCGTACTTTGCAAAAGAGTCCCTGTAAAGTACGCGTGGATCGCAAAGCAAAGGGGACATTACCCGACGAAGGTTCTTTGCAAAGTTCTGTCCGTCAGCAGAAGCGGCTATTATGCGTGGGCAAGGCGAAAGCCCGGTAGACTGGCGTTGAAGCGGCAGCTGGTCCTTGCCGCAGCACAGAAGTCGTATCACGCCAGTAGGGGAATTTACGGCTATCGCAAGGTGCATATGGACGTCGTGGAGCAGGTTGGGTTTTGGTGTTGCCCGGAGACAGTGCGGCGGGTGCTGGCGGCTGCTGGACTGCAGTCCAAGTTGAAGCGAAAACATCGTTATCCCTGTCAAACTGGACCGAATCCGCCTGTGGCTGAAAACCATCTTTCACGACAGTTTTTAGCCTCGGCACCGAATCAGAAATGGGCGTCGGACATTACGTATATTCCGACACGAGAAGGCTGGCTGTATCTTGCTGTTACTCTGGACATGTTCTCCAGACGCGTGGTGGGTTGGGCAATGTCGGAACGCGTGGACTCACATCTCGCCTGCAAGGCTCTGACAATGGCCGTTAAATCCAGATCCCCCAAAGCGGGATTGCTCCATCACAGCGACCAAGGCTGTCAATACACCAGCGAACTGTATAGAAAAGCCCTGAGTCAAAATGGAATGGTTTGTAGCATGAGCCGCAGGGGAAACTGCTGGGACAATGCCGTTGCAGAAACGTTTTTCAGCAAGCTGAAAAGGGAATGGGTAAATTGGAGCAGGTACCAGACCCGCTCCGAAGCCAAACTGGATATCTTCATGTTCCTGGAAGGATTTTATAACAGGAAACGGCGGCATGCCGGAATCGGTTATAAAAGCCCGGTGGAATATGAAAACATCCACCAGGCTAAAAGTAACGTAGCGGACTAACCTCTCAGAGAATGTCCATTTTTTATATGGCACTTCATTGCTCTATGATAATCAAATTTGAAACAGCTGTTTTGTGGTCCAACAAAGCTCCATTTCGTTACTGATCGCATCTCACAAAGGTGGGCAGGGGAAGGGAGCGGTGGAGGACCGCTCCCTTCGAGCAAGGTGGATTAATAAAGGCCACCCATATTTGTCGCCGTATGGAGTGTATCGACAAAGAACCCGGCGCGACCGATAAGTTCGCCGATGAGGACGAGGACCGGAAGCCATACGGGGATGTGCTTGGACTTCCAAATGACCGCAAGGCTGACTCCCAGGATAGCGAGATGTGCCCAGTAGAAGCCGGAGGCAAACCACGCCTCGCCGGTCATGTGCATAACCGTGCCGCCGGAGATCCAGACGCACGGGGCCACCAGGTAGAGGACCAGGCCGACCACGAGAGCGCCGGTGAAGATGCGGGCCATGAGAGGTTGCAGTTTACCACTCGCGAACCAGCCGCCAAATCCTGAGCCGAGGATGACGGCGGAGGTCAGGAAAAAGGCAGTGGGCAGTGCGTTGTTGAGGGCAGGCAGCGCCGGGGGCGCATAGGTCATGCCCGCCGAGCAGATCACGCCGAGGCCGAGGATGGCTCCGAGCCAGGCCAGTGAGGCCTTGCCGCCCATGCCTGAGACCAGCACGGCAATCGTGGCCACGCCCATGAACAGACCGGCGAAGAGGACTTCTCGGCTGAGCCAGGCCGTACCGAGATGCACCAGGGCCGTGGGCGCACCCAGAGGATGACCGAGGTGGAACAGGGAGCCTAACAGTCCCACCATCATGAGGCCGGCGATCAACATCCATTCTTTTCTGGCGTCGGTGGTGGTGCCGCCGGAAGTAGTGCGCACGACGCGCATCATGGTCAGGCCGATGGCGGCTTGGGACAGAACGGTAAACAGTACAAGTGGTAATTCCATGGATTGCATGTCTACCTCCTCACTATTTTGGGCATTTTCGGCAGGATGAACCGGGTCGACGGATTGAGCTCCTCCATCTTGGGGTATCCCGCAGGGTATTGGATTTGATTGGTCTGCTGTGTGTCGGCCAGGTCGATCAGTTGCAGGGCCTTGGTCGGGCAGGACTGTACACAAACGGGCTTCAGGCCCGCGTCGAGCCGCTCGTGGCAGAAGCTGCACTTCTCTGCGCGCTTCTCCACAGGGTTGTACTTCGGAGCGCCGTAAGGGCAGGAGCGGATACAATTGCCGCAGCCGATACATTTCTCCTGATGGTGGACAACCACGCCGTCTTCCTCACGCTTGGTGTAGGCATTTACCGGACAGACGTTGAGGCAGGCCGGATTCTCGCAGTGATTGCAGGCTAGGGAAAGAAACGCTCGCTCGCGGTGCGGGTAGATTTCCTCGGACAGCGGATAGACCTGCCGCCAGATGATTCCCTCGACCTGATGGTAATAGTTCCGGCAGGCCATGGCGCAGGTGAAGCAGCCGATGCACCGCTCGGTATCAACCAGAAACGCATATTGCTTTTTCATTGTCACGCTCCTTAGACCCTTTCGATGTCGGCGAACTGGTCATGAATGGCCACGCCGGGGGCACCGGCCTTGTACGCGCCCATGTCGGCGGATTCGTCGTCCACGAGGTTCTGGACGTTGAAGCTCCACCCCTTGCCGAACCATGCCTCGTAGATGAGCAGGCAGTTCTCGGCCACGTTGTCGGTCAGTTTGACCCTGGCCTTTTCCTCGCCCACCTTGTTGAAGACGCGGACCATGTCGAGGTCGGCGATGCCCTTCCCGGCGGCAGTCTTGGGGTGCATGTAGACGAACGGCTCCTTGTTGTACTCCTTCATCCAGTCAAGGTTGACGAATTGGGAGTGGATGCCGAACTTGGTATGCGGTGTGAGCAGGCGGAATTTGTCGTACTCTTTACGCCTTTCCTTGAATTCCGGCAGTGCCTTGTGTCCGTGTTCAGCACACAGCTCGGACTTGAATTCGTATTTGCCCGAGGGGGTGCCGAACTTCTTGTCGTGCCATGATGCGGAGGAGGCCAGCTTGGCCTTGATTGGGCCCTTTTGGAGCTCCGTCCAATCCTTCATGCCGAAGAGATCGTAGATGCCCTGGTTGAATTCTTTTTTCGTCCATTCCTTTCCATCGATCTTGGTGGGCAGAGTACAGGAGCCGGGCGAGAGTTCGTTCATCTTTTTGGACAGGGCCGCGCCAATTTCGAGATTGGATTTCGCCTCATGCATGGGCTTGATGGCCTGTTCGTTGATGCTGAGCCAGTAGTGCCAGTAGGAGGCGTTCACGGTCCATTCCTCGAACAGGGTGGTGACCGGCAGCACGATGTCGGAATTGGCCACGGTCTCGGTGAAGAACTGTTCCACGGAGACGACCATCTCGAGCGTGTCGAATGCCTTTTCCAGTTTTGGCCTGTCAAAGTCCTGGGCAAACGGGTTCTTGCAGGAGATCCACATCATGCGGATAGCCGGATCCTTGGTGTCCAGAATGGCCTGGGCCGTCTTGTTGATATTTACGGTGCGGTCGGAGTAGCTCGTCTTCTGATCTTCGGCCATGTGGAATTCGCCCTTCATGGCCTCGCCCACGTAGCCCACGGAACCTTCGGGCTGCTTCTGGATGAAGGCATTGTAGTTGAATCCCCAGGTTTGCAGGTGCCCGTAGCGGGCGCCGCCGCCTACTTTGCCCACGTTGCCGGTCATGGCGACCAGGGCATCGATGGAGCGGACGGACGCGCCGCCGTTGGTGTGGCGCTGCATGCCATATCCTATCCAGATGGTGGCGGGGTCGGCAGTGGCGAATTCCTCGGCAACTTCCATTATTTCCTGCGCCGGGATGCCACTCTGCTCGGCGGCCCATTCAACCGTCACGTTGTCGCGCAGATAGTTGGCGAATTCATCAAAGCCATGGGCGTAATTATCGACAAAGTCGCGGTCGACCAATCCCTTGTCCAGGATGTGCTTGGCCATGCCGAGGGCCAGCGCGCCGTCGCTGGCGGTCTTGGTCTGCCAGTAAACGTCGCCCTTGGCTGCGGTCTGGGTAAAGACCGGGTCGATGACCACGACCTTGGCTCCGCGACGTTGGGCCCTTTGGATGAATTTCATGGTATGTACAGAACACCAGGCGGGGTTGGCGCCCCAGATGATTATGTATCGTGCCTTGACCATGTCCTCGGGATCGTTGCACCACATGTTGCCCAAGTCATAGTTCTGGGCATCAATGCCGGCGGGCCAGCATGGGGTGCCCACGAAACGGGTGGTGTAGCCCAATGAAGACATCAGGCCTTCGACTCCGTAATTGGTGATGCCGAAGTTGCCGGAATATTTTGTCATGCCAAGACCCAACAGGCTGCCGTCACGCTCTTTGAGCTCCATGATCTTCTTGGCGATCATGTCCATGGCTTCATCCCAGGACACCCGGCGCCACTTGCCGGAGCGGCGGCCGTCCTGGACCATGGGATACTTGATGCGGTCCGGACTGTAGGGGCGGCGGGTATAGGAATACCCTTTCACACACAGACCGCCGTCGGTGAAGGTGGATTCGGGTGCACCTTCGATGAACTGGATGACACCGTCCTTGACGTAGGTCTTGATGCTGCATGTGTCGTAACAGTTTCTGGGGCAGGCGTTACGGAATACCTGGTAATCGCCTGCGTTGAACGCCGCAGCTTCGGCGGTGCCGGGCACAAGCAGTTTGCAGGGCAGCATGGCGGCAGCGCCTGCCACCACGATTCCTTTCAGGAACCCGCGCCTGCTCAGGGTGTTTTTTGCATCAGCCATTTTTTCCTCCTCTCAATCTTCGTTGAAAGTTTCCCTTACTCTTCAGTGCAGCCCGTTTCGGCCCGTGCCGATTCGAGCCACATGGTCAGAGCCTCCACCGCCATGAGAACCGGTTCGCTTACATCCTTCTGCTTCCTCACAGCCGCGGCAAAATGGGGAATCCAACCGCTCAAGTGGTCGCCGATGAACCACGTCCGCAGCAGCCCGGTGGCTTCGTCCTCGGTGCTCATGCTGCCGAGTGCCGCGGCGGCGTCCAGTTCATAGGCGAGATGGTCGTCGGGTGTGGCGTTTTTATTGGGGACCTCCAGGCCGAGGGCGCGGTAGGCGTCCCGCACTTCAAGCGTGGCCTTACCCATCAGCAGCGGTTCCTCTGCGTAAGCGGAGGCATACAGCGGTGCCGGGATGGCGGCCGGGCCGACGAACAGCCGGTTGAAGTCGTATTCGACCTCACGCCAGTCCGCGTCGGTATCGATGGACAGGTTGAAATATCGGCTGATGCTGGAAGAGGACTTTTTCAAATCCTCGGCATCCACCGATGCGAAGAAGTCCCGGAGAGCAGGCGCCTGTTGGGAAAATAGGGTGTTATCCATAAATTAGATTCCTCCACTAACCAGAATACTGATTCCACTGTAGAATAGTATTATTTTTGGGGAGGCGGGATAACAGACGGGAAAATGGGGATAGAATGGGTATGTCTAACTACCCAGTCAGAAGGGGGCTCCATGGGTCTTGAGATGGGCGTAAAGGCTGACGCTCTTGCCGTGCAGGCCGAGCTTGCGGCGGATGTTTTTCCTGTGAGTCTGGACGGTTTCGAGGGAGATGTTGAGGCTTCCGGCTATGTCCTTGGAGGGATATCCGGCCTGGATGAATTGGCACACGCGTGTTTCCATGTGGGTCAGTTTGAGCAGCATCGGGTCGGAGGCGGAGCTGCCGGGAGCCAGGCGGACCAATTGATCCTTGGCTACGGTGATATAGCCCTTGCGGATGGCGGCGTCCTCTTCGTTTTCGATCCTATCCAGGGCGGGGATCACCTGATTGTTGACCTTGGCCGAGACCTCGTTGAGCAGCTCGTCCCGTTCCTTGTCAATGCTTTGCAGCACGTTGCGCAAGGTGATGTTCATCTCCTCGAGCTGTTCCTTTTCCTTGCGCAGAGCCTCGGTCCGTTCGGATACCACTCGCTCAAGGGTTTCACGCTGAACGGCATGAGCAGTGACGTTGGTCAGCATGATCATATACTCGTCGCTGGCCATGCTGACGTTGCCGATGGGCGTGATCTGCATGCGGTAAACAACATCTTCGCTGAATGGACTCATCTCGCAGGATATGCCGGCCGGATAGTATTTGAGGAGATCTTCGATGGATTGTCCTTCCATGGAAAGGACCTCCCAGACGGGCATGCCAAGTACGGCCTTTTCGGAAATCACTTCCTCAACCGTCTTGTTGACGCTGGTGACGGTGCCGACGCTGTTCACCACCATGATGAGATCGGATGTCGAATCCAGTATGTTCTCGTAGCGGCACTTTTCCAACGTGATGAGTCGATTGGCCTCGTCCAGTCTTTGGGAGGCGATATCGGGCAAGGTTTGGGTCCAATCTCTGACAAAGAGCACTTCCAGCGCGTCGCCGTACAATTTGAGAAGCCGCCGGGCCTGCACCTTGCTTTCGTAGGAGCCTTCCAGTTTTTCGATAACATCGATGAGGCTGTGAATGAAGGTTTTGAAACAGCCGAGATACATGTCGGCCGTGATGCCCCGCATACGATGTCGTCGGGCCGATTCGATCTGGCGCTGTCCCCAATCATCCTCGTGACGAATGAGCCATGAAAAGTCCGGAGCTGTGATTCCCTTGTCCCAATGCTGCCGCATCGGTGTCAGGATGTCGTTAAGGGCCAGCAGACAGTCATCCCGCTTGGCTGTAGTATGTTCAAGATATCCGGCATGTTCCATTCGGATCGACCAGCGTTCGAGGAAAAACTCCTCTTCGTTCACCAGCGCTTCGATCATGTCCCAGGGATGCATCTGTTGTTTGTTTCGACGTTTCACGGCTTCTCCCCACAGTCTACCCAGTGGCTACCCAAGCCTTGCAATATACGTCGTCTGGCTTATTATCAAGGTATGAAAAACCACACTTGCAACAAACCCACCCCCATGCTTTTCGGTCTGCTCCTGTTTGTCGGAGTGATTCTTTTTGCTGGTTCTGCCTGGGCGACATGGCATAGCGGCCCGGTGGCGGATGCCGAACTGAACGTTGACGGTGAATTGCGAACCGGTCAGCCGGTCTCGGTCCTCTTCGATCTCAAGGGGTACACAATTCCCAACGGATCTTACACGTCCATCAACGTTCGATTCGCGGCAATGCCCGAAGGCCCCGAGCCCAAGGTCCAGACTGGTTATCCCAGAACAATACTGGTTTTCCGTACCCCCGGCACCTATCGAATCACCTTCATTCTCAATGAGGTCAGCAAGCCAAGTTGTGGGGGGGTGGATGCCAAGTTGTTGATGGAAAAAACTATCGAACTTCAGATTGCAGAATAAGAGCTGAATGACTCATGCCTCCACCAGCTAACCCCAACCTCAGCGGGACCGAGCTCTAACTATCATTCATCACCTCTAACGAATCAAAAACGACTTCTTTCGCTGAACCTGTTCACGCCAGTAATTAAGAAGATCCCGCATCGTCTGTTCAAAGGGTATTTCCGGCTTCCAACCTGTAACTGCCTTGAATTTTGTTGT
Source organism: Desulfovibrio sp. 7SRBS1 (assembly GCF_049723905.1). NCBI lineage: Bacteria > Pseudomonadati > Thermodesulfobacteriota > Desulfovibrionia > Desulfovibrionales > Desulfovibrionaceae > Desulfovibrio > Desulfovibrio sp. 7SRBS1. The sequence continues at coordinate 3,823,638 of NZ_JBJKFD010000001.1, forward strand.
GTTTGGAACTTGCAGATCAGCATCTATCGGGCGTAGGCGCTCTTGCTCTGTTTCGACCTGAATATCCTTAACCGAAGACATTGAAAGAAGTGTGTCCAACATCTCCCTGATAGAGCAGGTATATGTTCCGCCTATGTTATAATAGGCACCGGCAACAGGATTGACTGTCACCAGCATATAATACGCTCTGACCGCATCGCGTACATCAGCAAAGGTGCGAAGGGAGTTCAGATTACCTGTTTTAACAACAGGCGGAATCAGTCCTGCCTCTATCATGGCTATCTGTTTAGCGAATGTAGATTCCGCAAAAACATCACCCCTTCGCGGCCCTGTATGTGTAAACATGCGAGTTGTCATAACCTGCATATCATAGGCTTCAGCATAATGACGTCCAAGCAAATCAGTTCCGACCTTGGAAATGGCATAAGGAGACGCTGGATGAAATGTACATTCCTCATCAATGGGTAGTTTTTCCTTGGAAACACGTCCAAAAACCTCTGATGAAGCACACACATGGGTTATGGCTTTGATCTTATTCTTCCGTAAAGCCTCAAGCACATTTGCTGTTCCTTGGATGTTTGTTTCCAACGTATCCAAAGGTGAATCAAAACTAGTCTTGGGGTAGCTTTGCGCTGCGAGGTGAAAAACATAATCTGGTCTGGCAGTCACAACAGCTTCATGAATTGAAATATAATCACGCAAATCCCCGTAGACCAATTGAATGCGATCCTTGTTATTTATACGAGAAAGCAGATGATCAATATTATCCAAAGGACTACGCCATCTGCAAAGTCCGTAGATTTCCCAATCCGTATTTTTAAGAAGATAGTCAGCAAGATGCGAACCGACCATGCCCGTAATTCCTGTTATGAATGCTCGCTTAGTCATATGAAAATCTCACAATAAAAATTAATAGACACAGCCGCTCATTAGAAAGTCCTAATCATTCCGAGTCCAATAGCGCAAATTTATGCGGATATCCGGCAATATTCAAATCCAATGTTTCACCATTAAAACGCAAACGGAAAAAGGGGTTACGGTTTTCACCGTAACCCCTTGATCTTCAGAGTTAAGAGGACAGTCACCTATCTTTCTTCTTGGGACCGGGCTTCTGAGGTCGCACATCCTTTCCGAGCACGCGCTGGAGCCGGTCAAAGAATGCTTTGTCGCCCAATGGTCTGCCGGTCCGGCTATGTTTTTGGATTGCTTCCTGGTCTTCGGGACTGATGGAATCTGAAAGAAAGCTTTTCCAGTTTGGTATTCGGGAAAGGAGGGGAGCCACCTTGACCACGAGATCGTCCTTTGTGGCAAGGTGAGCCCTGGCGCTGCTCCATTTGTATTCCGAAGGATCGCCGACCATGCCAGCCCGGACCGGGTTGAGCTCGATGTACCGTGCGGCCGCAAGAAGATGGGCCTCATCCATGACATATGAGGCAAACCTTGCCTGCCACAAATGGCCTGTCCACCCCTCTCTCTTGTTGATGTGCGCCGTGTAGCGCTTGTGCGTCTGCCCAAGAGCAAGGCGCAACCCCGATTCCGTGGCTGGCACGAGGATAAGATGCACATGGTTGGTCATCAGGCAATATGCCCACACCTCCACGGCATGCTCCTCACACCGCTCCCGCAAAAGATCAAGGTATCGACAGTAATCGTCCTCGCAGAAGAAAGTGGGCAGACGACGATTTCCGCGCTGGATCGCATGGTGTCAATAAGTAGGTGACAGTCCCTATAATTCCTATAATTCCAAAGTCTTTGGTTCAAGGATCAATGATTCCCAGTTGCAATACAACGTTTTCTAACGTGAGTGATATGTTAAAAAAAGAGTACCTCTTGAGCCACCGGAATTCATCCACGAAATCCTAGACAGAGAATTTGGGCCCCTCACATCCCAAGGCCGCCCATTCAACCAACCTGGAATACCTTTAATCCTTTCTGTCCAAAATCCAGAGATAATCCCAAAAACACGCCCACCCCCTTAAACATTTCCCCTAGCCCGCTCTCCATATAAGATGGTAGGAAACGACAATGGCAATTCCCATCATAAATGGGGCCATTGGCGGCTTGTAACCGGGCAGGAATCAATCTGCTTGGTCTGGTGGGGCGGGAAAAGCCGTTCCGTAAGCGCGTGAGCAAATTGCCCGGGCACAGGCCGGGGGGCCATGGGGGGCCAGACTATCGGACATCTGGCCCGCTACATCTTAGTACAGATTATTACAGAGGCTGCCCATGTCGTGTGCGTATCGGAAAGCGGAAGATGGCCTACAGGCCGAGAGTCTCGAAAAGGTACTTGGCCGCGCGTTCGCCTTTCAGGCTGCGTTCCCACAGCTGGAAGGTCAGGTCGTTGTGCAGGCGTACCGACTCCGGGGCCGAGGAAATGGTTGCCACGCCGATGCGGATGTTGGCGAACGAGCCCAGCTTGTAGGGGCTTACCGCAACCTCGGAATGTTCGGCCTGTTTGAAAATCTGGAAGCTGGCACCCGGGGCGGAGTCCACCAGCACGCCGATCTGCACGCCCATGGGCTGTTCGTACAGCAGGCTTATGATGTTCACCACTTCGTCTTTGGCGGCCTGCATCCGGTCTGCCAGATTCACTCCCTGCGGATTGCTGCATCCGATGAACCCGGTTTTATAAAAGTATTCCAGCTCGGCCGCCGAGATAAGGCTGATGATGTGGGGCTTGCGTTCCTGGAAGCTTTTTTTGCGGGCTTTCAGGATTTTCAGAATCTTCTCAATTTCGAGAATGAACTGGTCGCGGCCTTCCACATCGTGCGGAATGCTTTCGGCCAGCACGTCGGCAAGGATGGTGTCGTAGCGGTCCGTGGTCAGCAGGTAGGAGATGGGACCGAACAGAACGCTCAGCTGTTCCGCGGTTTCCTCCAGCTGGCGCATGCGTTCAAAGAACCCCAGGGCGGAGGAGAAGTATTCCACTCCCACGCCAAGGAGCGATTCCAGTGAAACCTGGAGCAAATCCGCAATTTTTCCCAATACATCCACGCGAATGGGCTGGCCGGACTCGTAGCGGTAAATTGCGGCACGGGATATGCCTGTACTTACGGCAACTTCTTCGGGAGTGAGATTTTTGCCGATTCTGTATGCTTTCAGGCGTTCGCCAAGGTGAGCGATGGCGTCAGATTGAGAGAGAGTATCATTTTTGCTCATGGTTTTAAGTTTCTACAAAAATGTTCACTTTGAGTCAAGATTTTATCAAAAATGATATGCGTCTCAAAAATGAGATAATTTTCTTGACTTGGATTGACAGACTGGTAGCGTACCGAAACTTCATCATTATGTAGGAGAATTAGGATGAAATCGTTAAATTCCGTTTCCCGAAAGATTGTCGGTTTGGCTCTGGTCGCGCTGCTGGTAGGTATGGGTGCCACCGCGCAGGCTGCCACCTACGTGGCGAAAATAGGTCACCTGGAATCCGCCCAGCAGTCACGCAACACCCTTCTGGTAAAGGTTGCGAAACTGGTCAAGGAGCGCACCAACGGTGACGTGGAATTTCAGATTTATCCCCAGGGCCAGCTGGGCGGACAGCGGCAGATGAACGAAGGCGTTCAGCTGGGCGCCATCGAGGGCACCATTGCCCCGGCCGCGTTTTTGGGCGGCTTCAATCCTCTGGTTTCCATCCTGGACGTGCCGTACCTGTACCCGGATGACGACGCCCGTTCCCAGAAGCTGCGCGAAAGCAAGTTCGGCAAGATGCTGCTGGACAGCTTTGCCGACAAGGGCGTTGTCGCCATCACCCTCTGGCCCAACGGCCGCAAGTGCTTTTCTTCCAACAAGCCCATCTCCACCATCGACGACTTTGCCGGGCAGAAGTTCCGCGTCATGGATTCCAAAATCCTGATCGAACAGTTCAAGGCTCTGGGCGCTTCCGCCGTAGCCCTGCCGTTCAGCGAACTCTACACCGCCCTGCAGACCGGCGTTGTGGATGGCGAGGAAAACCCCCTCGATACCATCCAGCGCATGAAGTATTTTGAAGTGCAGAAGAACTTCGTCATTTCCTACCACGGCCTGATGGAGGACTTTGTCCTGTTCAACCAGATGTGGTGGGAAAGCCTGCCCGAGAAGTACCGCACCATCATCACGGACGCCTTTCTGGAAGTCATCCCCGAGCTGGTTGCGCACAAGGCCAAGTCTGTTCAGGCGGCTCTGGACGAAATCAAGTCCCACGACGTCAATGTCGAGGTGCTTACTGCCGAGCAGAAAGCCAAGTTCCGCGCCAAGATGTTCCAGCCTTCCATGGACGTGTTCCTGTCCCAGACGGGCGACGCGGGCAAGAAGCTTTATGACGTCTACACCGAAGAATACAACAATATAATGAAGTAGCTGCGGCTGCTTGTAACCGAAAGTGTCGATTCCGGGTGCGCCCGGATTGTTCTGGAGAAGACAATGTTCCTTTTGAACGCACTGCGAAAAATTGAGCGGATTTTTCTCGTAACGGTGTTCTCGCTCATGGTCATCATGTTCTTTCTGAACGTGGTGGCCAGAGAGGTGGGAGGCCCCATTTCGAACAACCTCTCCTGGATAGAGGAAGCGGTCCGCCTCATGAATCTCTTTTTGGTTTTCGGCGCGTTGGGTCTTGCGCTGGAGCGCGGCATGCACGTCGGAATCGACACTTTCAGAGACAGGCTCCCGGACGGGCTCAGAAAGCCCCTGCTGAAACTCATAGACTTCGGCGGCCTGTGCTTTTCGGTCTATCTGGTCTGGCAGGCGTGGATACTGGTAAGGTTCGTTTTGCGAACCAACCAGATAAGCCCGACCCTCGGCATCAAAATGGGCTGGATATACATGGCCCCGGTTATGGGTTTTACCCTGCTGGGACTGCGCTATCTGCTCAGCCTTACCGGCTTTATCAACCGGTTTGATCAGAACAAGTCCGAGGAGGAGGCGTAATGCTTGCCGTCATTGCCCTTATTGCGGTGGTCCTGCTGTTTGCCGGGTTCGAGATGTTTCTCGTGCTGGGCGGCCCCACACTGCTTATCAAAGCGTCTTTTTACCCCAGCATCCCAAATCCGGTCATCATTCAAAAGCTGGTCGGCGGTATCAACCACACCACGCTGCTGGCCATTCCCTTTTTCATTCTGGCCGCCCACCTCATGGGCTCCGGGCAAATCGCCAAGCAGCTGACCAACTGCGTCCGGTTGCTTATCGGCCGCACTCCCGGCGGCGTGGGCCATACCGTCGTGGGCGGTTCCATGGCCTTTGGTTCGGTCTCGGGCTCCGCACCTGCCACGGTTGCCGCCATGGGCGGCATGCTTTACCCGGAAATGCGCAAAAGCGGGTTTTCGGAAAAGTTCAGCCTGGGGCTTATTGTTTCCAGCGCGGAAACCGCCCTGCTTATTCCGCCCTCCATTACCTTCATCATCTATGGCTGGATAACCGGCACCTCCATTGCCAAGCTGTTTGCCGGCGGCATTGCCGTGGGGCTGTTCCTGGGCCTGGCCTTTTCGGTCATGGTCTGGCTGGAAGCCCGCCTCAAGGGCATTGCCCCCAACGAAAAAACCTCGTTCCGCGAAAAGTGGGAGGGCATCCGTTCCGCGGGTTGGGCGCTGGGCATGCCCGTCATCATTCTGGGCGGCATCTATTCCGGCTTTTTCACTCCTACCGAGGCCGCAGCGGCAAGCGTTGTCTACGCGGTTTTCGTGGAGGCGGTGGTCTACCGGGAATTCACCTGGAAAAAGCTCTTCGACGTGGTGGAAAAGAGCGCCGTTGCCACGGCCATTATTTTCGTTCTGCTGGCCGTTGGCGGGCTGCTCTCCTTTTTCGTCACCCTGGGCCAGGTGCCCACGCACATCACGAACTTTCTGCACGCCGCCAATGCGGGGCTCATCACCTTCCTCATCTTCGTCAACATCTGCTTTCTCATCGCGGGCATGTTCATCGATCCCAACTCGGCGCAGCTCCTTCTGGTGCCGCCGCTTTTCCCGGTCGCCCAAGCATTGGGGGTCGATCCGGTCCACTTTGGCATGATCGTCACCCTGAACATCAGCCTGGGCATGATAACACCGCCGTTCGGCCTGGATATATTTGTGGCCGCGTCCACGCTGGGCAAGCCGGTTATGACCATCATCAAGGGGGTCTGGCCGTTCGTGGTGGTGAACATTCTGGTGCTGCTGGTGGTTACCTACGTGCCGGGGCTGTCCATGTTTATTCCCAATCTCATTTTCAACTGAGCCGGTCGCCCGTTTCGGACTGTGTGCGCGCAATGGGCCCGGGTTTTCCCGGAATGGGGTGAGCGTTTGGGAGCAACAATGCCTTGCCCTTTGCGGGGCGGTAAATGTCTTCAGATTGTTGGGAGTCGCGGATGTCTATGACCACTGAATTTGCAACATACGCGCAGAAATTGTTCGACGATGTCGCGCAGCTGGGCACCGATACCCTTGGTGTCAGCCGTCCCGCCTACTCGGCCACGGAAACCCGTGTGCTGGAATATCTGCAGCGGGAGGCCCAAGCGCACGGCATACTGACCATGCGGGATGCGGGCGACAACCTGCTTTTTTCGCTCCCCGAAGAGGCCGAGGCCGAACGGTTCGTGCTGGTCGGCTCGCATGTGGACTCTGTTCCCCAGGGTGGCAACTACGATGGTCTGGCCGGAGTCGCGGCCGGGCTGTTCTGTCTTATCAAGGCGCGGGAAGAGGGCAGGCGCTTTGCCCGGCCCGTGCGGGTCATTGCCATGCGTGCCGAGGAAAGCCACTGGTTCGGCCCCTGTTACATCGGTTCCAAAAGTCTGACCGGACAGTTGGGCAAGGCCGAGCTGGCTGCCAAACACCGGGAGGACGGCCGTACCCTTGAAAGCCACATGCGCGATCTGTCCATAGACGTGGATTCGATTCTGGCGGGCAAGCCGCTGCTGTGCATGGACTCGGTGCTGGAATACATCGAGGTGCACATAGAGCAGGGCCCCATGCTGGTTGAGAAGCGGCTCCCCGTGGCCGTTGTTTCGGGCATACGCGGCAACTTCCGCCACAAGAAGATTACCTGCATCGGCGAGGCGGGCCACTCCGGCGCCGTGCCCCGCGCCTACCGTCACGATCCCGTCTTTGCCCTGGCCGATCTGCTTTCGCGCCTGGACGACAGCTGGCTGACCATTCTGCAAAAGGGCGACGACCTGGTGCTGACCTCGGGCATGGTCGCCACCGACCCGCAGACCCATTCCCTGTCGCGTATTCCCGGCAAGATCACCTTCAGCTTCGATTGCCGCAGCCAGTCCGACACGGCTCTGGAAGGAATGCGCGTATTGCTCCGGGAGGAAATGGAGCAGGTGGAGAACACCCGCCGGGTGCGCTTTGAGCTGGACGAGGAAATGTCCTCGGCACCGGCCCTTATGGCGGAAAGCGTTATCCAAAGCCTCCGGAAGGCCATGGTCCAAACCGGGCTGGAACCGTTTGTCATGCCGTCCGGCGGCGGACACGATGCAGCCATTTTCGCCAACGCGGGGGTGCCCAGCGGCATGATTTTTCTGCGCAACCGCAACGGTTCGCACAACCCGGAAGAAGCCCTTGATATGGCGGATTTTCTTTTGGGTGCGGAAGTTTTGTACAACCACCTGACGGTGACGGGGGGAGCGGCATGAGCACAACCAGACTGACCATACGCAGACCGGACGACTGGCATGTCCATTTTCGCGACAACGACATGCTGCGCGCCGTGGCACCATGCACCGCACGTCACTTCGGCCGGGCCATTGTCATGCCCAACATCGTCCCCCCGGTAACGACCACAGCCTTGGCCGCAGCCTATCGGCAGCGCATACTTGACGCTATTCACGAGGCCATGCCCGGCGACAGCCGTTTTGAGCCGTACATGACGCTCTACCTCACCGAGTCCACCACACGGGAGGAGATCGTACGGGCCGCGGCCTCCGGATTCATCAAGGCCGTGAAACTTTTTCCAGCGGGCGCAACCACCAATTCCGAAAACGGCGTCCGCGACATGGATAAGGTCATGCCCGTGTTCGAGCAGATGGTCGCATCGGGGCTGCCCCTTTCCGTGCACGGCGAAGTGGCCGATGCCGAGGTGGACATTTTCGACCGGGAAGCGGTATTTATCGACCGGGTTCTGGACCCGCTCAGGAAACGTCTGCCGGAACTGCGCATCATTCTGGAACACGTTACTTCAGCCGTGGCCGTGGACTATGTGCAAAGTGCCGGGCACAATCTGGCCGCCACCATCACCCCGCACCACCTTGTACTCACCCGCAATGCCATGCTGGCGGGCGGCTTTCGGCCTCATTACTATTGCCTGCCCGTGGCCAAACGGGCAGAAGACCGGAGCGCGGTGCGCAAGGCCGCGGTTTCCGGCGACGCACGCTTTTTCTTTGGGTCGGATTCGGCCCCGCATCCGCGGCAGGCCAAGGAATGCGCCAAGGGCAGCGGCGGCATCTTCAATGCCCCAACCGCTCTTTCCTGCCTGGCTGGCGTGTTCGAACAGGAAGGCAAATTGGAACACCTGGAATCGTTTGTTGCCCTGAACGGCCCGGCCTTTTATAACCAGCCAGCAGCTACGGACCGAATCACGCTTTTCCGCCAGGAACAGCCCCTTGAATTTCCCCATCGGATACCGACCGCAGATGGCCCGGTCACTGTATTCGATCCTGGCTTTCCCCTCCACTGGCAGGTCGAAGACCATGGCGAGCCAGAGTGAGACGGACGGTAGATACTTTTTAATCAACAAACGGAGTTGAAAATGTTTCCTAGCACTTTCCCCCCCCGGGAATTGATGGCCGAAATGACGGCAAAGATGCTGCTTGAGATCAAGGCCGTGCATTTCCAGGCCGACAAGCCCTACATGTTCACTTCGGGCCTTGCCAGCCCCGTGTACATAGACTGCCGCAAGCTGATTTCCTACCCTCGCATCCGCAACACGCTGATGGACTTCTGCGTGTCCATTCTGCTGCGCGATGTGGGCTTTGAACAGTTCGACGCCGTTGCCGGTGGCGAAACCGCAGGCATCCCCTTTGCGGCCTGGATTGCCGACAAGATGAACATCCCCATGCAGTACGTGCGCAAAAAGCCGAAAGGATTCGGCCGCGACGCCCAGATTGAAGGCGATATCTCCGAAGGACAGCGTGTGCTGCTGGTGGAAGACCTGACCACGGACGGCGGCAGCAAGATCAAGTTCTGCGAGGCCCTCAGGCGGGCCGGAGCGGAGGTACACGATGCCTTGGTCGTTTTCTATTACGATATGTTCAAGGAAACGCGGGAAAACCTGCAGCACCACGACCTGCGCCTCCATTGGCTGGCCACATGGTGGGACGTTTTGGACGTGTGCAAGGAAAACAACTACTTCGACACCAATACCCTGGGCGAAGTCGAATCCTTCCTGAACGAACCGCTGGTCTGGTCCGGCAACCACGGCGGATCGACCGAAATTGCCAAATAGCTTTTTATAAGGCTGTGCAAAGAATCAAAGCCCCGGATGTCCTTGGTTGGACGTCCGGGGCTTTGTTTTTTGAGGCATCTGCCGGGAGAAGAGGGGGCGCCGAGGCGGCCGAGCGGACTCGGCCCCTGGCAGACGGATGTATCCCCGGCAGTTTATTTCAGGGCTACAGCGCCGAGCGCAGTACGCCGACAATGTCGTCCATGGTCATGGCCGGACGGGCCAGCAGGCGGCCTTCGTTGTCGTGCGCCACAAGCGCGGCGTCCTTTGCGTATTGTTCAAACTGGTCGTCGCCAATGCCCACTTCCGAAAGGTGGGTGGGGCAGCCGATGTTGCGCAGGAATTCCTCGTAGGCGTCAATGGCCTTGAGGCCCAATTCCAGGTCGTCCTTTCCCTCTGTGGAGAAACCAAAGACGCGCTCGGCAAATTGGGCAAAACGCTGGGGGCGGTGTTTTGCGGCAAAGCGCATCCAGGCCGGACCCACGATTGCCAGCCCCGCACCGTGCGTGATGTCGTGGTGGGCGGACAGCGCGTGTTCGATCATGTGCATGGGGGATAGCGTGTTCACACCGGCCTGGACCCAGCCGTTGAGCCCCACGATGGAAGCCCACTGCACCTGGGTGCGGGCTTCCAGGTCGCTGCCGTCGGCCACGGCTTTGCGGCCATATTCCATGGCATTGATGATGACGCCTTCTGCCCATCGGTCCTGAATGGGGGTTCCGTCAATGCCGTTGAAGTAGCCCTCCATCACGTGGGTGATGATGTCGCACACGCCGTAAGCGGTCTGGTCCTTGGGCACGGTCAGGGTCAGTTCGGAATCGACCAGGGCGACCTTGGGAAAGAGGGCGCTTGTTTTGACAAACGACTTCACCTTGGTTTCCGCATTGGAGATGACCGCGCCGCCGTTCATTTCCGAGCCGGTAGCCGCAAGGGTGGGCACGGTGATGATGGGCAGGGCTTTGGTGGGGATGTGCCAGTCGGCCTGTCCATGGCCGATAAGGTTCCAGGGATCGCCATCATACAGAACAGCCGCGGCCATGACCTTGGAGGCATCCATGGTGCTGCCGCCGCCCAGGGCAATGATGACGTCGCAGCCTTCTTCGCGGGCTATCTTGGCACCGCGCGTCACGGAGGTGATGCGCGGGTTGGGTTCCACGCCGGAGCATTCCGCATAGGTGATACCGGCCTTTGCAAGGCTTTCCACGGCCTTGGCAAAGGTGCCGCTGCGTTTGACGCTGCCGCCGCCGGTAACGATAAGGGCTTTCTTGCCATATTGGCCGACAATCTCTCCCAGGCGGGAAAGGACTCCGGCACCGAAGACCATCTTGGTGGGGTTGTAAAATTCAAAGTTCATACGTTGCCTCCTTGGGCGATGTTCCCGAAAAAAAGGACGTCGCCAGAGTTGAGTAATGTTTTATTTTGTAGCTTTACTATACTGCTTTGCGAAAGAATGGGTAGAATGATTCTCTTGTTTTGTTGCCTGATCGTCCGGAAGTGGCATGTGGTGGCCCCGGTATTGTATTGCCAGCCAACAGAGGTGTTGGCAACACGCCTGTTGGCGTTTCTGCCGGGCCTGGAAAGAACTTCGGAGGGCGGCAAAAAGCCCGCTGTTCTTTATTTTCATCGTTTGCACCACAGTTTGCGCTTCAACTCTTGTACGGCTTTTGTTACAGAAATAGCAAAACATAACATATTGTGTGTTTTCCGTTGGGACGACATCGGGCGCACAGTACTTTGCGGGCTGGAACGGGCAAGTTCGGGGAAGCGCGTTTTACTTCATGCAGGGGTGCGAGATGGGCGACAGTTCCTACGAGAATATCTGCATCTTCCACATTATGGACGGCCTGCGCGACGGCCTGTCGCATTTTTCCGGCCCCAGCCGGGTGGCGCTCATCTATTCCATGAACGAGGGCGACCCGCTGCGCATCTACGATCCGCAGGGGCTTTTGGAGGGCCATGAGCCGCGGCTGCGGGAATACTACCTGGAATCGGACGCCTGGAAGGAAAATCTGGCCGACTCGGACGGTCTCAACCTGCCGGTTTTTATCGACGATCCCGCCCTGCAACTCTCCGGTCTTATTGCCTTTGGCGGCAGTGCGCCCGCCTTCAGCTACCAGATGTGGTTCACGGAGCACCATCCCGATATGTGTTCCATAGGCCCCACCAAGCGCTGGCTGGAGAACGGCGTTATCCTGCTGGTGCAGGACATGGCCGCCAGCAACATTCTGCGCATCGGCACGTCCGGCTATGTGCTGCAAACCTATGCCACGCACGCGGTACGCGACCATATTGTGGACGAGCGCGCCCGCCGCATGGGGTTGGACACCTATTTGCGCATCTTTCCCATTCTGGATGCCGTGCTGGCCATATCCAAGACCCCGGAAGAGGGCTTGTGGCCGCGCGGCAAGCTGGTCTTTGTGGAACCACGCGAGATAGACCAGATTCATTTTCTTACGCGCTTTCCGCCCATGCAGCAGCCCCTGCTGGAAAACCACAAGCACGTGCGCAAGCTCATGCAGTCCGTGGAAAATTCCAACCGGCGGCTCATTTCGGACGGCAAGAGCATCATCGGCGTTGCCAGGGGCAAAATGCCCGACTATCGCGTGGTGGCGGACTTCCGCGGCGGCTACGGATTTTTGCGGCTGGACACCGACTTCATATGCAGCTTCTACGACGGCGGATTCCATTCCTCGGACCGGCGGGCCAACCTGGTGCTGGTGGAGGAACTGCTGCTGGAAGTGGAAATGGAACCTGCGCGCCGCTACAGCCTGTTCAAGATCATCAACGGGCTGGTGAACAGCGCCCGCGACCGCAAGCACGGCTGCACCCTGGTCATCGACCCGCACACCCCGCCCATCTTTCTTTCCGGCCAATCCCTGGAAACACCGCTGAATCTGGACAAGCCCCATATTCTCGATCTGGCAAAGTCCCTGGCAAAAGTGGACGGTGCCCTGCACATCACCACAGACCTGCTTCTGCACGGTTTTGCCTGCCTTCTGGACGGCCCCTGTGTGCCCGGCGAGAACAACGCCCGCGGCGCCCGTTTCAATTCGGCCCTGCGCTTCACCTCCAAGCAGCCCAAGATTATCGTCGTAGTGGTCTCCTCGGACCGTCCCGTGTCCATCATCCAGGGCGGCGTGGAGCTGAATGCCCGCTGCGAGTGGCGCACGGCCACGGCCTGTTCCGCCACTCCGCCCACGCTTACCCAGTGGCTGGAGCTTGTTTCCGGGGAATAACGGCGCGAGCAGACAGGCTGTCCAACGGCAGGCTGTCCAACGGCCACCTTTGCAATCCCTTGCCCATGCGCGCGGCCGCGGCGCGGTTCTTCACGTATTGGCGCGGGCTGCTGTTTTTTGTGTTTTGCAGGTCTTCTCTTTGGAAAAAGCCCCATAAAAGGCGAGACCCCTGTGGGCCGATGCTGGTCGGGCCACAGGGGCGGTGTGGAAGGCGAATGGGTGGATATCCGCCTTTGGTTGGGAACCGGGGGGCTGGTGATCGTTATCAGAAGACGCTGTTGAAGTGGTTGCGTCTTGCTGCAACGATCGGTGGGGATATAGAAACCGGACTGTGATGTCTCTCTTGGATCAGCCCGGGTTAGGTGGCTTTTTTCTCTGGGGCGAACATGGACCTCGTGTTGTCGCTCCTGCCTCTTAAACCGCGTTTTTCATGGCCTTGCCCTCATTCCAGGGCACACCGATTTCCTCGCCCAGGGACCAGTACTTCACACGCTGAAAGTCGAACAAAATGGGGTCGGCCTTGGCATAATCGATCTTTCCGTCCTTCAGCACGGCATCATCCGCATAGGTCTGCACCACTTCTCCCACAAAAACATCGTGGGCATCCATTGCAAAGGTCTTCTTCAGGCGAAGCTCCATGCACAGCGGACATTCCGCAATCATGGGGGCTGTTTCGAGTTCCCCGTAAAAGGTTTCGAAAAGCTCGGACTTGTCTGTGTTGCGTCCGCTGACAAGGCCGACAAAGTCGGTAACAATAAGCATCTCGCGGGACGGAATATTTATGCTGAAGGTTCCGTTTTCAATGATACCGGGAGTGCTGTAGTGTTTCCTGTTCAGGCTGACGGAAAGATACATGGGCTTGCCATGGTTCATTATGCCTACGTGGGCAATGGTCAGCCAGTTGGGGCGCCCGTCCACCTGGGTTCCAACGATGGTGGTCAACGAGGGATACAGGGCGCTTACAGGGCCGAGCTGCGTTTTATGCATGCCGTAGACTCCTTCCTCCTGCCGTATGCACGTACAGGATCATTATCTTGTGATGTCACATTAGGGCCGGAGCGGAAAACGCACATCAGCAGGAAGGTGGAATTGCGAAGGGGGGATTACTCAGTCAATGGTCGCAGAAGAAGTACGACAAATGTCGTAGGCGGGCTTTGTGTGGCAGTAATTTGCCGGATTGGACTGTTTTTGACGAGACATTAGTCGTCCAGCGATGCCAATCCCTCGCGCAGGGCGTATAAGGTGGCTTCCACCCGGTTTGCCAGGTGCAGTTTGGAAAGGATGCTCGTCATGTGCGTACGCACGGTGGCCTCGCTGACAAAAAGCTCTTCGGCAATGGCCTTGTTGCTCTTGCCCGTGGCAACCAGCTTCAGGGTCTGCAATTCACGCGGCGTGAGCGGGTCGGGGGTGGGCTTGGCAGCAACCTGGGGCTGGGCAAGTTCGGTAAGCACCTTGCGGGCAATGTCCGGCGCCAGCACGGGTTCGCCCCGGTGCACCTTGCGGATGGCCTCCAGCAGGTCGTCCGGCGAGGAGTCCTTGAGCAGGTAGCCCATGGCTCCGGCTTTTATGGCCGGGAAAATCTTGTCGTCCGTGGCAAAGCTGGTAAGGGCTATGACGCGGCTTTGCAGCCCCTGGTCGCGCATGACGCGGATGGCCTCTATGCCGTCCATGACCGGCATCATCATGTCCATGAGCACAATGTCCGGCTGCAGCTCGTCGGCCTGCCGCACGGCTTCCTTGCCGTTGGCCGCCTCTCCCACCACTTCCATGTCGTCAAATCCGGAAAGAAAGGTTCGCAGGCCTATGCGCACGATGTTGTGGTCGTCCACCACAAGCACTCGGATGGTATTGTTCACGGTGTGTCCTTCTGGGGCGGTATGGGGGCCAGAACAAGGATGGAGGTGCCCTGTCCCGGAGAACTCTGAATGGTTACTGTGGCGGAGATGCGCTCGGCCCGTTCCCGCATGCCGCGCATGCCGATTCCGCCCGAGGGCACGGACTCCGGTTCGAAGCCGACACCGTTGTCCACAATGTTCAACGACACGGCATGGTCGTCGAAATGTAGCTGCACGTCTACCTGTTCGGCCTGGGAGTGTTTGGCCGTGTTGTTCAGGGCTTCTATGGCAATGCGGAAGAGCTCTTCCTCCAGATGGGGCGGAAGTCGCCGTTCCCGGCCTTCCACATGCAGCTCGGGGTTGAGGCCGGAACGTCCTTCCACAGAGTTGAGGCGCGACTGGAGAGCCCCCACAAGGCCTTCGCTGGAAAGTTCCGGGGGATGCAGGTCAAAGATGAGGGTGCGCATGTCGCGCATTGCCTGCCTGGTCATGCAGCGCAGGGATTGCAATTGGCCGGACGCCCCTTCCAGCTTGCCTGCCTGCAGGGAGCGGGCTGCCGCGTCCGCGCACAGGTTGGCGGCATACAGGGCCTGGGTTACGGAGTCGTGCAGTTCGCGGGCCAGCCGCTGGCGTTCCCCGGCCACGGCCAGCATTTCGTTCTGTACGGCCAGCCGTGCGTTGCGCAGGGCAAGCACTGCCTGCGTCCCGAACAGCTCGATGATACGGATGTCTTCCTTGTCGAAACCGGTCATCTTGTTGAAGACCAGAAGCAGCCCCATTTTTCGTTCCCCGCCCACCAGCGGTACCACGGCAACGGTCTGGGTGTCGTCGCTGCGTTCGGCGGGCGGCAGTTCGGCCTGGGCGTCTTTGATGATGACGGACCTGCCCTTGTTGAACAGTTCGCCATAGCGGCTGGAGTGTCGGCCAAAGGTGTGCATGGGCGGCAGGGGGGAGCCGGTGCCGTGCGCCAGGTGGAGAACCCCGCTTTCGAACAGCAGGATGGCGCTGCCGGTTCCGCCGATGATCTTCCGTGTTTCATCACAGATAAGGGTGAAAACGTCGCGAGAAGCGTTTTTGGGGCGTTGCAACAGCCTGTTGGCTACCCGGCGCAGACCTTCGCTTTCGCGCAGCCTGTTTTTGGTGCGCTGGGCGCTGGCTGCATTCTCGATGGCCATGGCGAGGCTGTTGAGAATGGCCTCCACCTGGGAGGCGGTTTCCTCGCTCATGGAATAGCAGGACAGGCGCGAGGAGAGCAGAGCAGCGCCAAGCATGTTGCTGCCGTTGCTTATGGGGAAAAAATTCAACCAGCCCGAGCGGATGGCTTCCGGGATTTGGGCGGCGAAGAGGGTGCTCTCCGGGGTGCGGGGGCTGAAACCGAAGCTCTTTCCGTTGCGCATGCGTATCTGTGTGCCGTCGGCGCACAGGCGGAGGCCGGCGATGGACCGTCGGTGGGTTTCCGAGTCGTATCCCCATGTCGCCCTGGGCATGAGAGCGCCCGATTCCGGCTCTACCAGAAAAATCGTACAGCAACCGTTTTCCACGGTTTCGGCCAGGGCCTGGGCCATGCGTTCGAGCACCGTGTCCGGGTCCAGCGCCCCGCTGATGGTCCGGGAGACCTTCAGCAGACGTTCGTTGCAGTCGTGTTCCGCCTCCAACTTGTGCAGCAGCATGTCGGAGTAGCGTTCGGCAGACAGTACGACCATGTCGTTGTAGGCCCGGTCGAATTCGATGAGTACTTTGTTGAGGTAAACGGCGTCGGGAATCTGCCGCCGCAGGGCATCGACCAGGGCGGTTCTGGAGAGCATCATGGCCTGGACCACACCGCGCACGGGAATGCCCTTGCCCAGCTTGTAATGGGCGGTTCTGGAAAAATAGTCTTCCAGCCGGTCCTGGGTTCCGTGCGTCAGAGTGTTGAGGATGGTCACCAGCGTGGGACCTACCAGGTCTGCAAGGGCTTCGTCGGAAAGCCCGGCATACCAGTGGGGCTGGTGCTCGCGTAGGAGTGCTGCGTATTCGGCTATGGCCCGGGGCATTTCTTCACGAAGGAGAGGCAGGGCTTCCTGCAGGTGTGGTCCCGGGAGCGTGTTTGGGGTGGCTTCTCCCAACATGGCTGCTCGTATGTCCCGACGGCAGAAGCCGTGGGCGGGTTGAATGTTTTTTTGAGTGTACGGGATAATCCACCGGAGTGCATCCGACAAAAGGATGAGAAAACCGGTGCAGGCCAAAGGAGGGGCTATGGGCCGGTCCTTCGGGGGCGGCCCTTTCATTTTGTATGCTTCGCTAGAAGTTCTTTTGCCTTTGGTAATCTAGCTTTGACGCTTGCGACTCTCGGACTTGCGGCATGGTTGGCGATATCTCTTCCGGGTATAAGCCCTTTTTGTTCGACGTTTTTCCCCCATTTCTCCATTGCGGATATCAGTTGTTCGCACGTTTTGACCTCAAGGGCATAGTCCTTTTGTTTTCTAGCGAGAATCGCGACCCTTTCAAAATAATAGGGTGCTGGGGCTTGGTCCCAGTCCGTTTTTTCACTCGCGTTCATTTCGGCTTGGACACATTTCAACATCATTGGAAGATCGTGCTTGTGGCTCGTGGCGTAACAAAACGTTGGCCGATCGTTAACGGTTGCTCCGATTGAGTTTAAAGGTGGTTCTTCATCAAAAGCCTTTAGGGCATCTTCAAGGCTGCCCCTAATACACTGATTGGATTCATCAGAACTATCGTAACTGTGGGAGCTTGGTTTTGATCTTATTCGCCAAAGCCAAACGACCATGCACACAAGCAAAAGGATTAGTACCCCGTACATACACCCTCCCTTTTTATTCTTTGATAGCAGGGCATCAAGGGGGCGACAACACGGGTGGAGTGCCTATTAAGATCAAAGCTTATTCAACGGGGGCCGCTGAAGGTACTTTTTTCTTTAAATGGGGGACAGATGGGGGACTGAACAGGGGCACAGAAAAAAGGCTCACAGATGGTTCTATAAGCCTTTGATTACTATGGTGCTGGGGAAGAGAATTGAACTCCTGACACGGGGATTTTCAGTCCCCTGCTCTACCGACTGAGCTACCCCAGCACTGTTCGAAAAAAGTCTGTTGGTCAGACAACACCTGGAGTCCGTTTTATACGTCCCAACTGCCCGACCTGAATGCGACAAAAAAGGCTTGCGTCCGTTAAAACGCAAGCCGTTGTTTGCAGATGGTGCTGGGGGAGAGAATTGAACTCCCGACACGGGGATTTTCAGTCCCCTGCTCTACCGACTGAGCTACCCCAGCACCGTTCGAGAAAAAGGCTTTTATCTGACCTACCATTGGTTGGCAAGTGTTTTTTTAAATTTTTTTTATTTTGTTGTTTCGCGCAGGGCAATTTCCCCTATTTCGGCGAATAATTCCTGGTCGCGTATGATGCCGACGTATTCGCCTTGGTCGGATACCAGAATCCGCCGCAGGCCCTTGGAAAACATCTCTTCGGCCACTTCAAACAGGCTGGCGCCCGCTTCCACGCTTTCGTTGTGCGGGTCCATTACAGATTCCACACTGATGTCGAGCAAATCTTCCACCTGGCGGGTGAAGACCCCGCGCCAGAAAAACTTGCGCCATTTGGCCGTATCCGCGCACTGGGGCATGGGCTTGCGACCGTGGCAGTTGTGCAGGGCGGCAAGCAGCTCATGGCATGTAAGGTAGCCGATGATGCGTTCTGTTTCGTCCAGCACCAGAAGCGACCGGCGGCCATTGCCCTGGGCAAGTTCGTCTTCGGGAATGGCGCGGTTGTGCTGCAGCAGTTTTTGAAACGCCTCGCGTACTGTGCAGTCCTTTGTGATGCTCGTGTATTTGTTTACCGGAATCATAAGTTCCACGGCCTGCTTTTCACCCATCCAGGCCAGGCTGTTGGCCACGGAGGCGTAGGCGTCGTAGATACGTGATATCAGGTAGGGAATGTCGCATGGCTTGGTCAGATAGTCGAATGCGCCGTCATAGACCGCGTCGATGACGCTGTAGGTGTTGTCGTGGCCTGTCAGCATGATGACCGCCACCATGGGATGGGTTTGCTTGATGACATCCAGAGCCGCGTTGCCGTCGCTGCCACCCATGTCCACGTCCAGTACCACCACGTCCGGTTCTCGGTCACAGATGGATGCCAGGGCACTTTCGCCGTCACAGGCAGTGTCCACTTCAAATCCCTCGCGTTCCAGAATCTTGGCCGTCGTCAACCGGAAGGCGGCCTCATCATCCACCAGAAGCACTTTTATTATATTTTGCATAGCATTTCTCCTTGCCGGATGGCTCCACGAACTTTGCACGGGCCGTGCCAGATGCGAGAGGATGCAAAATCGCGCAATGAAAAAGATATCTTTTTTGCGACATAAAAAGCGGTACGGCCCGGCTGCCTGCCATGGCAACCGGGCCGTACCCGAAGGAGAGATGCACTACATTATGTATATGAGCGGGGAGTGGGTGAACGAGGAGTAGGAGGAGGTGGTGCGAAAGGGAAATCAGTTGGAATGGGAGGCCAGGAAGATTTCTTCGATTTCGGCCAGAAGTTCATGGTCGCGGATAATGCCTACGCAGCGGCCGTTTTCCTTGACGAGCACGCGGGCCAGATTGCCGGAAAGCATGATCTCGGAAACTTCCTGCAGGCTGCATCCGGCATCCACGGTGGCTTTGTAGGTGGACATCAATTCTTCCACCGGACTGTCCATGATGTTCCCCAGCTGCCTGGTAAAGAGACCGCGCCAGAAGTACTTTTCCCACCTGGCGGTGTCCTGGTTCTGGGGGCGCTGCTTGCTGCCGTGGCTTTTGTTCACGGCGGCCAGAAGCTCATGGTAGGTTATATAGCCCTGAATCTTCTGCTCGTCGTCGAGCACCAGCAGGGAGCGGATGTCGCGGCTGGGATTCAGGTAACTGGTTCCGTCGTTGTTTTTGCCCAGCATGATGCTGAAGGCGTCGCGTACGCTGGTATTCAGACAAACGCTTCTGTATTCGCGCAGAGGAACCATGAGGTCCGCTGCCTGTTTTTCGCCCATCCAGCCCAGGCCGTTTGCCACGGCGGTGTAGGCATCCTGAATGCGCGAAACCAGGTACGGCATATCGCAGGGTTTTGCCAGGTAATCGAAGACGCCTTCATAGGCGGCATCCAGAACGCAGGCCGCATCGGCCTGTCCGGAAAGGATGATGACCGCCACCATGGGGTGGTTGTGCCGGATGGTCTGCAGGATGCTTTGGGATTCTTCGGATGCGTCGGCTTCGGGGTCCAGAACCATCACGTCGGGTTCGCGGACGCCGAGGCGCATAAGGGCGTCTTCGCAGGAGGCAACGCTGTCCACGTCGAAGCCTTCCTGGGCCAGAGCCTTGATTGTATGTGTACAGGAGGCTGCTTCACTGTCCACAAGCAGCACGTTGATTTTCGAGTTCACTTTCCCTCCCTACCTCTGGGAGTTTTAAGGTTGATATAAAAAAAACTCCGTTTTGCGAGATTTTAACATGCGTGTATCTCGCAAAACGGAGTGCGAATCATGTATTGCGCGACGGCCAACGGAGGGTGGAAGTCACCCCCATGTCGGCGGCCATAAGATACCCATTCCGTCCGGGCAGGGAATTAAGCAGGGAAATCCCCCGCCGCGGACCTAGAATGAGAACCGAAGTCGACAGGGCATCGGCTTCCATGACCGAAGGGGCGGTCACCGAAGCGCTTACAATCTGGGATGGCGAGGTGCCGATGGTAGGATCGATGATATGATGGCGGGCTCGATCATGCGGGTCAAAGATCTCATACCCGCCCGAAGTGGCCACCGCGCCGTAGCGAAGCGAGATGACGTCGGGGCGATGTCCCTGCTTTTTGGGATCTTCAACGGCAATGACCCATGGGCGTTGCATATAGCGGCCCTGCGATGCCCGTATGTCCCCTCCGGCATTGATCAGATGGTCGGTCACCTCGTGGGCGCGCAGGATGGAGGATGCGCGGTCCACGATGTATCCCTTGGCGATACCGTCCAACGTGATTCCCATGCCCTGTCTTTCAAAGCGTATAGTACGCGGGGAAATACGGACTGCATTAGAGTCCACCATTTCAAGAGCCTCCTTGATGAGGCCTTGGTCGGGGGTTGCTGGGCTGCCAGAGGCAGCATTCTCTTCAAATGCCTGTACCAGGGGCAGAACGCTCATGTCGAAAGCGCCGTCCGTGGTTTTATGGAAACCGGCTCCCACCTGTGCGACGGTAACCAGTTCCGGGTCGGGATGGTTGAGCACGCCCTTGCTGTTGAGCCAGGAAAGGGGCGTGTCCGGGTTATGCCTGTCCAGTATGGCTGTCAGGCGGCTTATCTCGGAGAAAGCGGAATCAATGGCCTCTGCGGCCTGATCGTGCGAGGAGGCGATAACGGTCATGGTCACAAAGGTTCCCATGGCCACGCGCGTATCCTGCACGCGTACCGGCCCCTTGCCCGTTACGGCGGCCAGGGCGTTTATCGGTCCCAGAAGCGTGGCTCCGGCCCCCAGGGCCAGCCCCATCTTCAGAAAACCGCGCCTGTCCGTATGGTCGGCGCCGGGTTTGGAAGCAGCCGGGGAAAAGGGCTTCATGGTTGTTGAAGATTTCATGCGCAGGCCTCCTTGGCCGTATCCTTGGCGGATGCTGCGGACTTGGCTTCCGCGGCTTCCTTGGCAGCTTTTTGGGCGGCGATTTCCTCAAAGGTCAGCACGTCCGGATCGTTTGCGTATTCACTGCCCGCGTCGCTGTCGTAGCAGGTCAGGCCGCAGTGCAGGCAGCGGCTGGCTTCCTTGACGGCGTCGCAAAGGGTGATGGGCAGGGTCACTTCCTTGGTCATGGAGTGCTTGCGCACATCAACGGGAATTTCCTGCTCCTTCACGCGGGGAATGGAGTAGGTGACCTTCATGCCCTTGAGGATGGATTCGGGAATGACCCGTTCCAGCGGCGGGGCGGAGAAGCGACGGACCTTGCCTTCCGTGAGCAGCGTGTGGATGGAACGTGCGGCGCGGCGTCCGTCGGCCACGGCGTCCATCACCAGGGAGCGGCCCAGGCGCAGTTCGCCACCGGCGAAAACATGGGGCAGCGAGGTCTGCATGGTGGCCTTGTCCGCTTCCACCGTGCCCTGCTTGGAAACCTTGAAGGGGATATTGCCTTCGGCGTCCTTGAAGCATTCCAGCTCGGGCCAGCGTTCCAGGCAGACGACCACCAGGTCGCAGTCCACGCTTTGCAGTGTGTCGGGCACGGAAAGGATGGGGCCCGAGGCCTTTTTCTCGTCCTTGTACTGGACCTGTTCAAAGTCCACCCGGACCACATTGCCGTGTCCATCCTGGTGGAATTCCACGGGCCGCGTCTGTTCCATTATCTCTGCGCCCGCGGAAGTGGCGTGTTTGATGTCGGTCTTGTTGGCGCTCATCTTGCGCTGGATGTCTTCGGCCAGAACCACGACACGGGAGGCACCCAGGCGGATGACGGTACGGGCCGTGTCCATGGCGGCGTTGGTTCCGCCCACGACCACCACGGTCTTCTCGTGCATGGAGCTGATGTGTACGCCGATTTCGCCCAGGAACTGCACACTGCCCATGACATTGCGGCCGTCGCCGCCGGGAATGTCGAGGGAGGGGGTGTGCCATGCGCCCGTTGCCAGAAAGACGGACTCAAAGCCGTCTTCGGCCAGGCTTTCCAGGGTGAAGTCTTTGCCGAAGTTCATAAAGGGGCGGTATTCAACGCCAATCTCCAGAATTCCGTGGATTTCCCATTCCACCACGTGGTGGGGCAGACGGAATTCGGGAATGGCGTAGCGCAGCATTCCGCCGGGTTCGGCGTGGGTATCGAAAAGTACGGGGTGGTGTCCCAGACGGCGCAGGAAGTAAGCACAGGAAAGGCCTGCCGGGCCTGCGCCCACAATGGCCACGCGGTGGCCGGTGTCCGGGTTGCAGTCCAGGGGCACGTGCTGGCCTGACTGCATTTCCCATTCCGCCACAAACTTCTGCAGCGTGCTGATGGCCACGCCGGAATCGAGAATATTGCGGCGGCAGATCTGCTCGCATGGGGCGGGGCAGACGCGGCCCAGAATCAGGGGCAGCGGGTTGCGGCTCTTGACCGTCTGCAGGGCGCTGGCAAGACGTCCTTTCTTGAGCTGATGGACGAATGTCCGCACATCCACCTGGATGGGACATTTCTGCATGCAGGGGGCCAGGCAGTCCTGCGTCTTGTTGATGTGCAGCAGGTTGGCGCTCAGGCCGCTGATGCGGATGGCGCCGGTGGGGCAAACCTCCGTGCACTTGCCGCAGGAACGGCACAGGGTCTTGTTGACCACGGGCAGGTTCTGCTCATCAAGCTGCAAGGCGTCGAAGGGGCAGGCGCGCACGCAGGTGCCCATGCCGATGCAGCCCAGGCCGCAGGATTTTTCGCCGTAGTAGAGCATGGCCTCGGCGCGGCAGTCGTGAATGCCTTCGTAGGCGTATATGGTTTCGGCCCGGTTGCCGCCCGTGCAGATAAGCTCGGCAACTTCGGGTTCGCTGAAATCAACACTCATGCCCATGACCTTGGCAATGGCTTCGGCAATTTCATTGCCGCCGGCCACGCACAGGTCGGGCTTGGCCTTGCCGGCAACCACGGCCGCCGCCGCAGCTCCGCAGCCGGGCAGGCCACAGCCGCCGCAGTTGGCGCCGGGCAGGCAGGCTTCCACCTGGGCGATGCGCGGGTCTTCTTTTACGTACAGCGCCTTGGACGCCGCGGCCAGAACCGCCGCAGCAGTGAAGCCCAGGGCTATGAGAACGATGACTGACGTTGTTATCATGCTAGCTCCCTATCTCATCGAAGTCGGTTATGCGGCCATTCCCTGAAAGGCCATGAAGGCCAGGGACATGACGCCTGCCAGAACCAGGGCCACCGGCACGCCGCGGAACGGGGCCGGAATGGGGGCGGTGTCGAGCCGTTCCCTGATCGAGCTGATGATCAGCAGGGCCAGGGTGAAGCCCACGCCGGAGGCGACGGTGTACACCAGGGACATGGTGAAGCCGTATTCGCTCCGCTGGCACATGATGGCCACGCCCAGAACCGCGCAGTTTGTGGTGATGAGCGGCAGAAACAGGCCCAGCGATCTGTAGAGCGGGGGAATGACCTTGCGCAGGAACATTTCCACGAACTGCACAAGGGAGGCGATGACCAGGATGAAGACGATGGTCTGCAGGTAGCCGATGCCCGAGGGATTGAGAATGTAATGCTGTATGGGCCAGGTTATGGCCGTGGACATGAGCATGACGAAGATGACGGATGCGCCCATGCCGAGGGCCACGTCCGTGGATTTGGACGTGCCCATGAAAGGACAGGTGCCGAGATACTGCACCAGAACGATGTTGTTGATGAATATGGCCGATATGACCAGCAGCAGGTAATCCATGTCTTTTTCCTCCTACCGGCTTGTGGATTGCGAGGCCGAGTGCGTGGACGAGCAATTGCCTCCGCCGTTGCCGCATATGCCGCACTGGCCGCATATGTCGGCCGAGATGTCTTTGGGTTCCTGGTTGGTGCGCCGGGCGTACCAGACATTGAAGCAGTTCATGCCTGCCAGGATAAGCCCCAGGCAGATGAATGCGCCGGGTGCCTTGACCATGAAGGCGAAGGGCTTGAAACCGGCCCACATCACGTAGTGGCCGAACAGACAGCCCGTGCCGAGCAGTTCCCGCACGCAGCCCAGAAAGGTGAGGGACAGGGTAAAGCCCAGCCCCATGCCCAGGGCGTCGAGCAGGGAGTAGAGAACACCGTTCTTGGAGGCAAAGGCCTCGGCCCGGCCCAGAATGAGGCAGTTGACCACGATGAGCGGAACAAAGATGCCCAATTGCTGGTAGAGCGGGTAGGTGTAGGCCTGCATCAGCAGTTCCACGGCCACAACCACGGAAGCGGCAATGACGATGAAACAGGCGATGCGCACTTTGGCCGGGATGAGCTTGCGCAGCAGGGAGATGATGACGTTGGACATGACCAGCACGAAGATGACGGCCATTCCCATGCCCAGGCCGTTTTCAGCCTTGGAGGTGACGGCCAGGGTGGGGCACAGGCCCAGCAAAACCCTGAATGGGGGCAGTTCGTCCCAAAGTCCTTTGGAAAATTCCTTCCATGCACGGTTCATGATGCATCTCCTTGGGGCCAGGTCTTGATAATTTCAGGCTTGAGACGGGTGTAGAGCTTGGCCGCCTTTTGCACGGCCGCCATGACTCCGGTGGTGGAGTAGGTAGCGCCGGTTACGCCGTCGAGGTCGCCGTCCTTGCTGCGCACATCAAGCTTTTTCAGACCGTGGTTCTTGAATTGGCTGGTAAAGGACTTTTCCAGAATACGGGTACCGATGCCGGGGGTTTCCGTCTGCGTGGTAACGCCGATGCCCACCAGCTTGTCCGTGGCGGGATCGAAACCCACCATCAGGCCGATGTCACCGGAATATCCCGGAGCAAAGGCTTCAAAAGCAATGCCCGTCAGTTTGCCTTGGTCAAAGGCGGGAAAGACCAATATTTCCGAATCGTCCAGTGCGAACGGCTTGCGGTCGGCAATGGGATCGTTATCGCGTTGGGTCAGCACGCCCAGCAGGGCGGGGCCCTGGACGTACGTCAATACCTGGGATTCTATGCGTTGGCGCGTGGCTTTCTTGAGCGTGGCCAGGCTGTAGCCGGACACGCCGCAGATGAGGGTGAGCACCACCAGCATGCGCAGTGTCTCACGCATGGTACACCTCGCGGGTAAAAGGTACGGGACGGATGCGGTCCAGCAACGGGGCCAACAGGTTGGCCAGCATGACGGCAAAGGGGGTGGCATCGGGATACACGCCCCAGGTGCGGATCATCACGACCAGACAGCCGCCGATGAATCCGTACAGGAGCATGGGCAGTCGGCCGCAGGGGGACGAACCGCTGTCCGGTGCCAGAAAGAGCGCGCCCAGCAGGGTGCTGCCCGTAAGTACGTGAAAGAGAGGATCGGCCGTGGTCTGCGGATAGATGACGTGGAACAGCCCGGCCATGGCCAGCACGCCGACCAGAAAGGCCAGGGGGATGAAGGGACGCAGCATGCCGCGCACCATGAGGAATATCCCGCCCAGAATGAGGGCACCGGCCTGGGATGCGCCGATTCCGCCCAGCTGGTTACCGGCCAGAAAGTCCAGGTAGCTGAACTGGGAAAGCGTGTGCACGCCGTAGAATTTGAGCTGTGCCAGGGGGTAGTTCAGGCTGGAAGCGGCCAGGGACAGGTCGATGTCCATGACGCCGGGCCAGGAAACCGTGAGCACGGCCCAGGCCAGAACAACCGGGTTGATGGGCGACTGTCCCAGCCCGCCGAAAACGGCCATGCCCAGGGAGACGGCAATGGCCGGGCCCAGCAGGGCCAGCCACCAGGGGGCGGTGGCGGGCAGCAGGAAGGACAGCAGCAGGCCGATGTACAGCGCGCCGTAGTTGTCCACGTCCGGCTCCCTGTGCATGAGGCGGCAGCAGCCCCATTGGGTGAGAACCGCGCTCAGACCGCAGGTGGCCACAACCCGCAGGGCGGGCAGGCCGAAGTAGTATGCGGCCATTACAATTGCGGGCAGCAGGGCCAGAATGTGGCAGAACATGAATTGCCGCAGCGTCCGTCCGCTGCGCCAGTGCGGCGCCGGTCCTACGGTCAGGAGGGTGTCGCGTTGGGAAAAAGGCTTGAGGATGATGGTCGGTGTCATGGCATTCCCTATTCAGCGCTGGCGTTCTGTGCGCGTTCGAGCAATTGCCGTTTGGCAAAACGCAGGTAGTGTTTCAGGGGACGGTTCACCGTGCAGTGGTAGGCACACAACCCGCAATCGAGGCAGGAGTACAGACCGGCCTTCTCGGCCTTTTCAAACATGTCGTACTCCGCATAGCGGGTTATTTCGTTGGGCCGCAGCCTGGCCGGGCAATGCAGAACGCATTCCCCGCAGTTGATGCACGGCGTATCCACAACGGGCGGGAACTGATCACGCTTCACCACGAATATTCCGCAATGGCGGCGTCCGACACCGTGCTCCAGGTTGTAGATGGGCCAGCCCCGCATGGGGCCGCCCAGCACAACGCGGTCGCCCTTGCCGTATTCGAGTCCCGCAGTTTCCAGAACTTCGTGCACCGGCATGCCCAGGGGCACGTAGTAGTTGGCGTTGTTCACGGTGATGACGGTGTGGTCCAGGGGCAGGCCGGTTTGCGCGACCCGTCCGATGAAATACAATTCCTTCAGCCCCAGAACGGCCACACTTCCCTTGAAATTCTTGCCCATGGCCTTGTCGGCCAGCAGAGGGGCAAGCCCTTGCGGGTAAACCGGCTTGACGGCAATGGTCTTGCAGTCCGCAAAGGTTTTGCTCGATTCGTCGGCTGCGAAAAAACAGGAAGACGGCTGCACCACGCGTCTTGCAATGCGCAATCCGGCTTCCACAATCTCGCGGCAGTCGTTGTAGAGCTGGCCGTAGACCATGATGCCGGGTTCGGGATTGAGGCCGTTGACGAGCAGCACATCGGCTTTGCGCACCGGGCGGGTGTCTATGCCCAGGTTTGCCAAAATGGTGCGCAATTCCTCTCCTTCCGGCAGGGTGCTTTCGGTGAGCAGGTCTATCTTTTCGACGGTTTCGGCTTCCTCGCCCTCTTGCGGGGGAGTCACCTTGATGCGGATATAGCCGACATCCACGGAGGTAATTTTACCGGTACAGGGAGAACAGAGGCTTCCGCCGTGTTCTTCCTGGTGCGTGGCCAGGCGGGTGCCGCGCACCACCTTTTTGCCCCGTCCGATTTCCGGCGTGTAGTTATTTACCCACAGCACAAGCTCGGAGCCGGGTGCAATCTCCGTCAGCGGCTTGTCCGTTTGGTGCTTCAGGGAAAAATCTATTTTGTTCATTGTGTGCTCCCCTATTTTGCGTGACACGAGGAGCATTCGTTGTCCTGGTAGGGACCTGCTCCCATATCGCGATGGCAGCCCATGCATTGGGCGTGGAAGGCGTCCATCCGGGTGGGGATGGATTCCATATCCGGCTTATCTTCATCCGGCATGGAACCGGGAGCCGCATTGATGTCCGGCTGCTCGGAGTGGCAGCGCAGGCAATAATCGTTGGACGGGAAGGCGTACCTGTGTTCGGCCGCAAATTGAGCGTCGAACTCCTTGGGGTGACAGGTGCCGCAGGCCACCGGATGGGCAGGATCCCCCGCATCTTCGTGGTGACAGTCCGCGCACTCGGCCCCATAGTCTTCGGCGTGGGCGGCATGGGTGAAGATGACACGGCCCCCTCCGTTGTCGAGGAGAATGCGGGGCGGAATGTCGGCGGAACTGCCGGATAAGCGGGAGCCGAATCCTTCCGGCAGGAGGTAGCCGGCAAGAGCTACAACCCCGAGAAGAATACAGACTGTTCGGATAATGGTGTA
This sequence comes from Desulfovibrio sp. 7SRBS1, assembly GCF_049723905.1. Classification (NCBI taxonomy): domain Bacteria; kingdom Pseudomonadati; phylum Thermodesulfobacteriota; class Desulfovibrionia; order Desulfovibrionales; family Desulfovibrionaceae; genus Desulfovibrio; species Desulfovibrio sp. 7SRBS1. The sequence continues at coordinate 3,851,463 of NZ_JBJKFD010000001.1, forward strand.
TTTGGCTTGCACGTGGATATCCTTGGGCCATTCCTGGGAGTTGAATGTTAAAACGGCCTATATGCGAAGATCACCGAATTCCCCAATGTCTTGAGAAATATTTCACTTGCCAGCAGAGACGACGGCGCATGAACCTTCGGATGATCACTCGATACCGTGCAGCGTCTTCTTCTGCACGTTATTAGGTTAGCAACGGACGTGCCATTGTCTCACTACACAACCAAGTGATTGAGAAAAATCGATTGGTTGACTAATCAATGCGGGCCATTTGCCATATGGTCAACAATGCGTCAAGTTGACCAAAGGTTTGTTCGGAAATCCGACCTTGCATTTTTATTTTTTAAAAACAGCTGGTTACGTTTGCTCGTGAAATACGCAAAAACAGCTGGTTCGTATTCTGTTTTCAATATGCAATACCGTGGGAGGCCTGCTGGGCCGTCATTTTGCGAGGGATAAGGAAATTGTTGCGCAGTGATGTAAAAATTTTTTTTGCGCAATGCAATTTTTTTTAAATTATCATGCGAGATGGGGTTCTTGCTTTTTCCCGGGAAAGGACGTAAAGCCCCATTTCCTCCAACAGCGAAGGCCTTTTACAGCCCCAACAGACGACGCTACTCGCGTCCGCTACGCACTTGGAGTAATGCGGAGCACTGCTTGTGCAGTGCGGCCGCCATGGCGGGACGGACCCGCCTCGTTTGGGACAACCTGAGAGGGTTGTTGTCCTGAACGCGGATAAACACGAACAGGAGTTCATTTCTGATGGACGTTTTAATAATTCCCCAGAAGGTTGCTGGTCTGCTTTTGAGTGTGGTCAACGGACTTCTGGGCGGCGCGTTGGACCCGATTTTGGAAAGTCCTGAAAAACGGCAGCGTCCGGGACTTCTTTAAAAAAGGCGACAACACGCCACAATGCCGGATAGCCATCCGGCAGAGCACAGACCCTGTACCGGGAAGTGCTAAAAAGCCGACGGAGATTCCGTCGGCTTTTTTTTATGCCGGTTTTCAATGTCTGCTGAGAATGGTGAAAAAAGGCATACTCCAACCACACAAGGCACTAAAAAAGTCCGCGGGGTCATGGCGCCATGGGGGGCGATGGTTGAAAGGCTATGATAGAAAATTGATCGGGTCGGCGATGGTCCAACCGTCTTGATGGATGGGGTATCTTGTTGAAATTTTTTAGGTAATGAGCGGATAAACTCTCAGCCTTGATGAAGTTCGCGCAAATGGGCAATCACCTTTGCGCGCAGTTCCAAACTACAAACCTTGTCGTCCACTTCAAAGGCTTCGGGGTCGTCGGATTCGGCCATCATGCTGAGGCATTCGTACACGCCGACAAGCCCAGCCTGAGACTCGCTGTTCAAGGTTCGTAGCATATCGATAAGCAGTTCCGGCGGGTCTTCTCCCAAAACAACAACCATTCCCTGGTCGTTAAAGTCGAAATCGAAATACTCCAAAAGAAATGCGGCCATGTCCTGCATTGGCGCGTCACCTTGCCCGTGTTCGGGGTGTCTGAAATTTGCATTTACGCTTCGCGACTAATTTTTACGTAAACAGCCGCATCGATCAATGATTATTTTCCTATGCAAAATCGTGAAAAAATTCTGTCCAGAACATCTTGGGGCGCAATTTCACCGGTTATTTCTTCCAGAATGGCCGTCGCGCTTTCCAGGCGCACGCCCAGAATGTCGTAGGGCAGCTCCGCGCCGATATCGTTGCTCAGCTCTTCCAGCTCGCTCAGGGCGCGTTCCAGTATCTGGCTTTGCCGGGCGTTGGGCACCACGCGGGTGTCCTGCTCTTTGGCTTCCGTGCCCAGCATGGCCGCGATTTTGCCTTCCAGAGCGTCCAAACCCGCTCCTGTTTCAGCGGATATCCGTACCATGCGGGAAGGGCCGCCTGCAGCCTTTGTGAGCTTTTTCTCAATGTTTTCGCACGAGGCTTCAGGCAGGTCCGTCCGGTCCATCTTGTTGCAGACCGCCAGGACTTTTTCCGGTCCATGCGAACAATAAAGGTCGATATCCTCGTCCGACAGGGGCGCGGCGGCATCGATGACCAGCAGGATGAGGTCGGCGTCGGCCAGCAGACTCAGGGAGCGCCGTACACCTTCAGCCTCCACAGCATCGTCTGCCCGGCGCAGTCCCGCCGTGTCCACCAGGCGCACGGCCATGCCTGCCAGATCGACCTGTTCTTCTATGAAATCCCGTGTGGTTCCCGGTACGTCGGTTACGATGGCCCGGTCGCGTCCGATGAGTGCGTTGAGCAGGCTGGACTTGCCCGCGTTGACCCGTCCTGCCAGGACCACAAGCGCGCCTTCGCGTTGCAGACGGGTGCGGGCAAAGGCCTGCACCAGGGTTTGTATTTCCCTGCGCACCGAGGCGATTTGGTCTGCGAAGTCGTCCAGGGGCAGGCATTCCACGTCGTCTTCGGGGAAATCCACGGCCAGGCAGAGCTGGGCCCTCAAGTCGGAGAGGCTTTCACGCATGGCAGCGACCTGACGCCCCAGCGTGCCTTCCAGCCGTTCGGCGGCAGCCATGGCCGCGCCGCTGGTGGGCGCGTCGATCAGTTCGGCCACGGCCTCGGCCCGGCTCAGGTCCATGCGTCCGTTCATAAAGGCCCGGTAGGTGAATTCGCCCGGACCTGCCGGACGTATTCCGGCGGAGAAAAGGGATTCCAGCACCAGCCGGAGCACGGCTGGCGAACCGTGGCAGTGCATTTCCAGCACATCGTCGCCGGTAAAGGAATTGGGAGCAGGCATGTAGACGACCATGGCCTCGTCCAGCAAGGTGCCGTCAGCTGCATGCAGATGGCCGTAGTGCAGCCTGTAGGGATCGAAATCCTTGAAATTTGGGCTGACGGAACGGAACATCCCGTGTCCTGCCTGGCGGGCAAGGGGACCGCTGATGCGGATGATTCCCACGCCTCCGCGTCCCGGCGGGGTGGCAATGGCGGCTATGGTGTCGTCGTGTGTTGGGTGCATGTCTGTTTTTCCGTTTGCGTCATTACAGGGCGGCCCAGAAACGAGCCTGCTGGCCGGGGCGAAAGAAAGAGGTCCGCCATGTGGGATAAGTCCCGAGACATGGTGCGGAAAGCCCGTCTGTTTTTTCCTAGGGCCTGTGGGGGCCTGTGGTTATGGTTCCGTGGAAATATCCAGGCTGGTTTCGTAAAATTCCACAGGTTCCTGGCTCCGCCGGACTGCATCGGCCCCCTGTTCGGGGCGGGCCGGAACCAACCGGATGCTCCGGGTGCTCCGGGCCAGATCCTCGGGCGTTTCATCAATGACCAGAATACCTGAATTTTTTGTTGTCCGCACTGTTCCAAGAGGACCGGTTCCGGCAAAGAGCATCACCTTTTCCCGCCCATACGGGGGAATGACCTTGAGGTCGAAGCCGTCTTCCAGGTCCGGTACCCGGTAGACCACGCCGCCCTGAAAGCGGTTGGCGTGGCGCATGGGATTGGGCAGAAGCTGGATGAGCCGGCCTGCAACGTCCTTGTAGGCCAGCAACGCGTAAAAGGGTTTGTTGCCCTTCAGGTAGACGCGAACCACCTCGCCGCTACGGTAGCTGTCCTTGTCTGTCCAGAGGCGGATTGTCAAGGGGGCTGCGGGATCTTCCGGCAGGGAGCCATGGAGATTTTTCCCGGAAGCCTCGGGGACCACCTCGGCGAGAATGCGCGTCCGGTAACATTGTCCGGCTGTGGGGTCCTGGTGCCAGGCGCTTTCCAGCACTTCCAGCACCCGCACATCGGCCCGGGCGTAGGAACGGATGAGGTCTTCACGCAGAACGTTGTCGCGCACGGTTACCGACGAGGAAATATGGCTGCGGACCAAACGCGCGGCCTGGTCCCGGGCGCGTTGCATGGCGGTATCGCGGGTCTGGCGACGCGACGCATCGTCTCCCATGCAGGCCGTGCCTTCGGCCCGGACAATGGAAGAGGGCCGCTGCATTGCTTTGCCGGGTGCGCTGCCCTCCTGCGTTGCTTCAGCCGTGGTGGAACCGAACGCGATTGCAAACGTGACTGCAAAGGCCAGGGGCAGGCAAACCAAAAGTGCCCGAAAAACTCTCCCTGCCGAGGGCGCGGTTCGTGTGGTCAGCCCGGTGCGTACGGCCCGTGGGAATGCAAGCCAGAACACTACCCTGTCCGTCAGTCGGTAAAGTAGTCGGCTGGCAGTGCCTTGCGGACTGCACCTTCGGCCCAGTCGGCCAGCTCTTTGGAAATCTTGGCGCGCATCTCCCGGGCCGATTCCGGGGCAAGGTCTGCGCACAAACTGTACATCAGCTTTCCGCGGCTTGAGCCCCGCGAGGGCAGGTCCTGGCGGTCTATGTGGCAGGCCACGAGCTGGGATGCCAGATAGTCGCGGTAGGCCGAGCCGAAGTCCTGCAGTTCCTCGTTGCAATAGCCGCGGTAATAGTAGGCCGTGGCCTTGTGGCTGAGGTTGCGGTCTTTGAGGATGACTTCGGTATAGTAGGGAAGGGCGTCGTTGATGCGGCCTTCCTTGCGCAGGGCATTTGCCCGGTCATAGTCGGAATCCGCAGTGGTTGTTTTGGATGCACAACCGGCGCCCAGAAAGGCCAGGAGAAGTACGGCGATAACTCCGAAAACGAAGGGCTTTTTGTTTGTTCTGCGGGTAAAAGGCGGAACAATATTGCGCATGTCGTGTCTCCAGATGGTTCAGGTGCGTCGAAAAAACTGCTCTACTATAGCCTGCCCGTGGCTGGATGCAAAGGCCGGAAAGCAGGCCGAAAAGCATTTCAGGTCGGTCCGGTGGGACGGCTCCATTCCGTCGGCCAGCAGCCGTTGCCCTGGGGAAAACGTTGTTTTGAATGTCCGTTTGCAGCCGGAACAGCCCTGCTATTCGGCAGGCCCTTCTCCGGGGGTGTCTACAAAGTAGTTGAGCTGCGTTCTCGGATTGAGATAGCGGAAAATTTCCGGTGGCAGCTCGTAGGGAGCGATGCTCCGGACCACGTCTAGTTCCGGGTCCTCCTCCATTCCGAAGATGATGGCTTCGTCTTTGGGGATTTCCGGGTCGTAGATGAGCAGGGACGGCTTGAGCGGGTTGTCCGGATTGACCGCAATGACGATGGCAAGAACGTCGTTGGACAGCTGCACGATGGTGCCGGGAGGGTAGATGCCGATGCAGCGGATGAACGAGGAGAGCACGTTCATGTCCAGAAAGTTTTTCTGCTTGGCAAACATGTAGGACAGGGCCTGATACGGGGTCAGCGCCTTGGCTTGGCTGGGATTGTTGACCAGGTTGTCGTACATGTCCGCAATGGCAGCGATGCGGGCGGAGAGCGAGATCTTGCTGCCGTTCAGCGCCTTGGGATAGCCCTTGCCGTTCATGCGTTCGTGGTGCTGAAAGATGACCTTAAGCGCTTCGTTGGAAAAGGTCTTGGCCTTGAGCGCGATTTCCACACCGTACTTGGGATGCAGGTGGATGATCTGCAGCTCCAGCTTGGTGAATGGCGGCGGTTTGCGCAGAATTTTCTTTTCTATGCGGCATTTGCCCACGTCGTGGAACAAGGCTCCCATGCCCAGGTCCTTGAGCTGTTCCGTGGAGAATTTCATTTCCTTGCCTATCATGAGGGCGAGCACCGACACGTTCAGGGCGTGGAAGTACATGCCCTCCTCGGTGGCCTTGGATTCCATGAGGTGGACCACGGCGTCGGTTTCGTCCATGAATGTGGCGACCATTTCGTCCACCAGCTCGTGCGCCTGTTCCACAGCCTGGGTGGAACCGCTGATGATGCCGTTGAGCATGGTGGGGACGTTGGCAATGCTCTTCTGGTATTTTTCCTCGCAGCGGGCAATTTCCTTGCGCTTGGCCTTGAGTTTTTCAATGCGCTGCTGCTTGATCTTCCACATCTCCTCGGTGGCCGGGTCTTTCTCCGCCTTTTCCTCTTTGGGCTTCTTCTTCATCTGGGCCGGCTTCTGCGAGCTGGGCAGGGCGTCGCTTTTGGAGGGGACGCAAATCACTTCCTCTATTCCGGCGTCGCGAAGCATCTGTATCTGCTGGACGTTTTTGATCTTGAACCGGTTGAAAAGAAAAGGATGGTTGAACCACAGGCTTTCCATCCTGATGAAAACACCCGGTTTGAGCTGGTCGATATGTACCCGGTACTCGGGGATATTGAATGTGGGCATGAAGCAGCGCCTTAATTTTCAACTATTCATTTCGAAGGGAACAACATCCTAGCGCAGGAAGAAGTAGGAGTCACCTCAAGGAGAGGAAAAAAAGTACGATCGGGCAGTCATAAAAAGCGCTCCCTGCTTGCCGCTTTATTTTAACATTTGAAAATACTGGTATTTTCTTCCGGCGTATATTCGGGGACCATTTCCACCAGCTTTTTCTTTATGCCCCGATTGTTGAAATCGCGTGCCAGGGCAAGAAGTTCGTCGATGCGCGCATCCAGCCAGCTTTCCAGCTCCGCCCGGGTGGCGTGCCCATACCAGGGGCCGTCCGCCCGCAGCTCCATGATTTTCCCGTGGGTGGTCTCAACAACATCTTCGCCCTCGGTGATCAACTCCTCGTAGAGTTTTTCCCCGTCGCGCAGGCCGGTGAATTTTATGGTGATGTCCCTGTCCGGGTCCTTGCCGGAAAGGCGGATGAGGTCGCGCGCCATGTCCGCTATTTTTACGGGCTGGCCCATCTTGAGCAGGAACAGCTCTCCCTGCCCGCCCATGGCACCGGCCTGCAGGATAAGCTGGGAAGCCTCGGGAATGGTCATAAAATAGCGCGTTACTTCCGGGTGGGTCACGGTGACCGGGCCGCCCCGGCGTATCTGTTCCAGAAACAGGGGGATGACCGAGCCTGACGAGCCGATGACGTTGCCGAAACGCACGGCCATGAACTTGGTGGGGCCGCCGATGAGCGATTGCAGGATGATTTCCGTAACCCGCTTGGAAGTGCCCATGACGTTGGTGGGGCGAACCGCCTTGTCTGTGGAGACCAGAACGAACCGCTCCACCTTGTGGCGAACGGCAGTGCGCATTACGGCCCGGCTGGCCACGATGTTGTTGGTTACGGCCTCCCACGGGTTTTTTTCCAGCAGGGGGACGTGTTTGTAGGCGGCCGCGTGAAATACGACCTGCGGCTTGTGTTCGGTAAATGTTTTTTCCAGCAGCTTCTGGTCCTGGAGCTGGCCGAGCACGGTCAGGTAGTTTTCAAAGCCGTGGCCGTGGTGCAGCTCCATCTGGATGGAGTAGAGGTTGAACTCGCTGGAATCGAACAGGATAAGCAGCTTGGGTGCAAAACGTATGATCTGGCGGCACAGTTCCGACCCGATGGACCCGCCGCAGCCCGTGACCATCACGACCTTGTCCGTGATGTAGCCGCTGATGCGTTCCGTTTCCAGGTCCACCTGCTCGCGGCCCAGCAAGTCCTGCAAATTGACGTCGCGCAGGGCCTTTACGCTGACCTTGCCGTCGATGAGCTCGCCCAGGCTGGGCAGGGTGCGGTAGCGCAGCCCGGCCTGTTCGCACTGCTCCATCATGGTCCGCATCTCGTCGCCCGTGGCCGAAGGGCGGGCAATAAGCACTTCCTCGGCATTTTCCTGGCGGGCAAAGTCGGCCAGCTTGGATATTTCGCCCAGCACCGGGGTGCCGTGGATCAGGCGTCCCCATCGGGCCGGGTTGTCGTCCAGAAAGCCCACGGGCAGATAGCCCAGGTTCTGCTTCAACATTTCCCGAAGAATCTGCTCTCCGGCCAGTCCCGCGCCCAGAATGATGATGCGCTTGCCCTGCCGGGGTTTTCTGACCAGATGCAGCAGGTCGGCTCCAAAGCCGCGCAGTGAACCGGCTTCGAAATAGCGGCGGATGCCGAGGCGCAGCCCGGTGGTGAGAAAAATGGTCAGCAGGCAGTCTATGAGAAAAATGGAGCGGGGAAAGTCGCTGAAACCGCGCACATACAGGATGACCGCCACCAGCACCAGGGAGGCCGCACCGGCCGCCTTGCCCAGGTTCAGCAGTTCGTAAAAGCTGGTATAGCGCCACATGCCCCTGTATTGGCCGAACAGAAAGTAGATTCCGCTTTTGATAAGGACAAAGAGCGGCAGAACCGTGAACATCTGGGCCAGAAAGAAAAACTCAGGCGTGAATTCAAAACGCGCCAGATAGGCAAGACAGACGGAAAAGGCGAACAGGATGGCATCGCCGGAAACCATAAGGTAGAAATTCTTGTTCCTGAATTGAGCTTTCATTAACGGCCTTGGTGAAGTGAGTTGGAATACGGTTCCCCGGCGCTGTGTCCCATTTTGGGGAGGGGCATTGAATCCATTGCGTCCGGTCCGGGTTGCTGGAAAAAAGCACGATAACGTTGTTGCTTCACAAACTCAACTTGGTGTCTTGCTCTCGCACGCTTTCCTGCAGCCCGGGAAGAAAGAAACATAATAAGGCCTTAGTTCTCGTAATTTCTTTGGGCAGCCTAGAAAATATGAGTTTGCAGGGAGAGTCTTTGTGCTGTTTCGATATTAAAAATTTCTGGAAAGGGGAGCGCAGGGGAAGAACCTCTTTTAAGAGATTTCAGGCTGCCGGGAAAGGTCCAATAGCTTCGTTGCTGCGGTAAAAATAAAGTCTCTCGTGTACTTGAAGAGTACACATAGCGATTTATTTCCCCTTACGCCTTGCCAGACTGACGATAAAGGTACGATAGCGGCGTTGCTTCAAAAAAAACAAGCCCTTGCGTATAAGGAAATACGCGTCGATCTTGTTTTTTTCTTGCGTCTTGCTCTCGCACTCTTTTTCGTCAGTCTGGAAGAATTAATTGTGTTGTCTTATCTAGTTGAATAAAAATTTCTGGAAAGGGGAGCGCAGGGGAAGAACCTCTTTTAAGAGGTTTCAGGCTGCCGGGAAAGGTCCAATAGCTTCGTTGCTGCGGTAAAAATAAAGTCTCTCGTGTACTTGAAGAGTACACATAGCGATTTATTTTCCCTTACGCCTTGCCAGACTGACGATAAAGGTACGATAGCGGCGTTGCTTCAAAAAAAAAACAAGCCCTTGCGTATCAGGAAATACGCGTCGATCTTGTTTTTTTCTTGCGTCTTGCTCTCGCACTCTTTTTCGTCAGTCTGGAAGAATTAATTTGTGCTGTCTTATCTGATCAAATTAAATAATAAAAATTTCTGGAAAGGGGAGCGCGAGGGGAAAACCTCTTTAAAAAGAGGTTCTTCCCCTCGCTCATTCTTTATTTCCTCCACCCTACATCATCATTTTAGGGACATTTCCACGCGGCTGCGCACGCCGCCCTTGATGCGGGGCGGCACGTCGGCGCGCGTGTACTTGAGGAATATCCGTTTGCGGTCGATGTCTGCCTGGCCGATGAGATAATCGCGCACCACCTTGGCCCGAGTCTGTGCCAGCTCGGACAATTCCTCCGGCGTGGGCAGCATGGTCTGCACCAGCATTTGTTCCATCTGCTCTGGCGTCGGGTCTTGCACTTTTTCCTGTTCTTTCAGGGCCGACTTGGAAAAGACCCTTTGGACGAGCCTGGCTCGGTCGGGGCCTTCTATGGTGACAATTTCGCCGTTTTCGTCGGTGCCGTTTCCGCCCCGCAGTTTGTCCAGGTGCCGGGTCAGACGTTGCCTGCCGATGGCTGCTGCGTCCTTGTCCGGATCGATAAAGCCGTTCACCACCATTTCCAGGCGCGGTCGTTTCTTCATTGCCTTGCCCAGTTCGGTGAGGTTACCAATGTCCTGCTCGGACAGCTTGTTGCTGCCCGGCACGAACTCGACCACGCTGATTTCGTCGCCGCTGCCAGCCAGGCCCACAATATTGCCCAGCAGGTTGAAGGGCGAGGTGACGATATTGCTGAACAGGCCGATGATGGCCCGCATGATCATCTTGCCCAGGCGGAAGTCGGGATCATCGAGGCGCCCCTTGATGGGCACGTCGATTTCCATGTCGCCGTTGGAGTCCTGCAGCAGCGCCAACGCCAGCTTGATGGGTACGTTGGCCGCGTTGGGGCTGGCCACGTGGTCGCCAAGGGAGAAGCGGTCCAGCTGAAAGATGTTTTCCGCGTTCAGCACTTCCTGCTGAATGGTCATGCTGGTGCGCCCGTGCAGTTTGCCTGTGGCCACGGGGTAGGCCAGACTATCAATAGTATAGGGCGAGAGCGCAGGCAGGTTGAAGTTGTCGATGGTGACCTGCAGAACCGTGTGCACGGCCCGTTCCAGTGGGTTGGCCTCGCCTTCGACATTGAAGGGAGCCTGTCCGTCCACCAGGGCGTGCATGTTGAATATGGAATGGGAACCGGGCTCCAGGGAGAAGCGGTCCATGCGGCCCGTGAATTCGTCCACTGTCAGCGCAAAGACCGGGGCGACGCTGTGGTCGGTAAAGCGGAGCTGTCCGCCCTGCAGCGTGGCATTGGTTATGAGCATGGAGGCGAAGGCCCGTTCTTTAGGCTGGGCCGGTACTACGTTTGGTACAGTTGCATTTCCCATTGTCAGGGGAGCGGGAGAGGCGGCAACGGCCTGCGTTGCATTTTCCGCAGCGGGCCGGGTGGCGTTGTCCTTGCCCGGAAAGAGCTGCGAAGTGTTCATGCTCCCGTCTTTCAGGCGGATGAGGTCGGCCTTGGGCCCCTGGATGGTCAGAGTGCCGATGGACAGAGTGCGCGGGAGCTGGGCAAAGGCGATGCGCGTGGCGTTCAGGCTGTCCAGCGTCGCCAGCTGCTTGCCGTCCACGGTATAGGCTTTGGCATTGGAGAGGACGACGTCGCCGTTGAATTCAATATGCGGTTGCGCCGCGTCGCCCGTGGCATTGTCTGCATTCTCCGGCAGGTGCAGTCCCAGCCGCATGTTGCGTACGTTCAGCAGGGAGAGGGTGGAGAGCGGAACATCCGGGGAGATGTGGCTGGTCTGCATGTCCTCCACGTTCAGCCCGCCCTTGAATTCGATGTCCAGCCCCGGAGCCTTGCCCTTGCTGTTTTGGCGCAGGTCGTAGTTGCCCGTGATGTTCAGGTCGCCCTGGCTGAGGCGCAACCCCGCGTCTTCGGGAATATACCCGTTGATGATATCCAGGGCCAGTTTGCTCAGGTCCAGGTCGCCCTGCACGGCCAGCGGGGCGGGATGCACATCGGCACCGGCCTTGAGGCCGCCCTTGCCGTTGATGCGCATGGCCGCATTGACCCGCATGGTCTGGGACAGGTCCGAGGAAATGTCGCTGACCTCGATGGTCAGGGGCGCAAGGCGGATTCTCGCCTTGCCGGGCGCGGCACGGTCGCGGAAGGTGAGATCCCAGTCGCGCAGGGCAACGGAATCCACGGTTGCGTTGAACGGACCGGCTTCTTCTTTTGTGGCGTTGGGTGTGGCAGCGGGCGCAGTGGCCGTAGTCTCTTTTTCTGTCTGCCGGGTGAACAGCCGGACCGGATAGATGGAGCCGTCCTTTTCCCGGATAATCTGCGTGGTGGCGTTGGCCAACAGGATGTTGGCAATGTGCAGCTGCCTGCCCGTTACGTCCATATCCATTCCGGAGAGCTTGAACTCCGGCAGTTGCAGCACAGACGCCCCTTTTTTCCCGCCCCTGGGATCGGACAGATGGAGCGCGTCCACCGTGGCCGTGGCATTTTCAATGAGAATCCGGGTGGCATTGCCAGTGGAGATGAAAAGGCCGGAATGCAGTCCTGCCTTGCCCGAGTCCACATGCACCGGGGAGAAGGCGGCATAGTACGGGGCATAGCTGGAGATATCCATGTTGCTGGCCGTGATGGTGGCGTTCATGGAAAACGGCAGGGGAGAAAGGTGGCCCTGTATTTCCAGATGTTCGTTGGGCAGACGTTCGTTGCCCGGACGTTCGTTCGGGCCCAGCCTGAGTGCAGCCTGGAAAGAGGCGGGCGAGCCTTGGGCCAGTGTGAAGTTGCCGACCCCGATGTTCAGGTCGCTTATGGTCTTTTTAAAGGTTCCCTGCCCGGAGTCGTCGGCAAAGCGGATGGTTCCGTCGCGCAGGTCCACGGCGTCCATCACCAGTTCCAGCTTCACTTCCGGGGTTTTGTTTTCTTTCGTCTGTGCGGGGCCCAATGCTTCCAAAGGCGCGTCCGAAGGCGCGGGCGCAGGCGCGCCGGCGTCGATGCCAAATGGTTTGGTGAACCGCGTAACAAGGTCCAGCGTGCCGTTGGCGTCGCGGTGCAAAGCCACATACGGCTTGTCCAGGCTGATGGCGTCGAATTGGAAGATGCGGAGGAGCGGCCAGACCTTGCGCAGGTCCAGGTCCAGCGCGGAAAATTTCAGAAACGGATCGCCCTGCAGCGGGCTGAGGGAAAAGTCCTTTACCGAGGCGTTGCCCTGGAAATACAGCACGGGCTCAACCTTGTCCGTGCGTTCGAAAACCAGTTCGAGATTGCTGGTAAAGGTGCCCTTGTCCAGCTTCATGGTTTGGGCCAGGGGCAGATATTTCCAGTAGTCGCGCAGGTCCAGCGCGGCCAGTTTGATGTCGAATTCCGTGTGCCTGGAAGTTTCAAACGGAAGTGTCTTGCCTTCCAAGCGAAAGGGGGTACCGTTGAGCAGACCGGCAAGATAGGGCTTGGTATAATTTGTTATGTATTTTTCCAGGGTGGAGGAAAACGGCACCCTGGCTTCCAGGTCGGACAACACATGGTGGGCGCCTACCACTTGGTTGTCGAACTCTATGCGCCCCTTGTCTATGGCGAAGTTTTCCAGCAACCAGGGGAAGAGTTTCCCTTTCTTTTCTTTTTTCTCGGGCGCAGCCGTTTGCGTGGCGTTCGTCTGGTCCGGGGCAATAAGGTCGGAAAAATTGTATTTTCCCGGTGCATTCAGTGCTATGTGGACATAAGGTTCTGTAAAGCTCAGCTCCTGCACATAGGGGCCGAGGATGAACAGCGAATACGTGGACATGTTCAGATACAGCTGGCCCATGGAAACAAAGGTGGCGTTGCCCGTGGGTTCCTGCATCCTGAAATTGGTGACGGTGGCGGCAAGGGTAAGGGGGTTGAAGTCCAGGCGTTCGATGGTGGTCTGGCGGTGCGTTGTCTCGGTGAGGGTTTTTTCCAGGTAGCCCCTGGCAATGGGACCTACGGCGAAAAATCCTACGATGGTGTACAGTACGAACAGGATTCCAACGATAATCGCGCCTTTCCAGGCGGTGTGCAGCGTGCGAAATTTGGCGAGAAGCGAACCGTTCATAGGTGAACCTTCCATGAATATTTTTCTTGAACCATCCGTTCCGGTGCGGACGCAGATAGTTTCTTATACACTGCCTCGGGCTGCCGATAAAGGTCGGAGAGCTTCTTTGTAGCAAATCCGCCTAAATTTTTTTGCGTTGCAGCTCGGCTTTGTTTTCGTGAAATTCCCCCAGGTCGTAGAGGCGTATTTTCGTGCTGCGGGGGAACTCGCGGCGGAGTATTTTTTTCAGGGCCTTGTCCAGCTTGCCCAGAGGCACGCAAAAGCGTTCTTGCGCAAAGCCGTTTTCAATAATAAGCACGGAATCCCGGTCCCCGTCCTGGCGGACCAGGACGACCGAGCGGTCGCGCTTGTAGGTACGCATGTCCAGAGCGTGGCCCACCGGTAGCCCGGCCATACGTTCCTGCACTGTGCGGATGGCGTTGGTCTTGTCTATCATATATACGTAAGCCTACGCCAACCCCATTACGAAATAAAGCGGACCGTCCGGGGCCTTGCCCTGCGGCCGCATCATCCAAGGAGAAAATTATGTCCACGCCGAAACCGCAGTTGAAACCCGGCGATATTATAGATTGTACGGCCGATGCTTTGGCCACGGGCGGAAAAGCCGTATGCCGCGTGGACGGATTGGCCGTTTTCGTCCAAGACGGCCTGCCCGGTCAGAAGATGCGCGCCCGCGTGGAAAAGGTGGGCAAGCGCTTTGCCGAGGCGGTCATGGTCAAGACGCTCAGCGAACCGGACCATCCGGCCGAGCCGTTCTGTCCGCACTTTGGCGATTGCGGCGGCTGCCGGTGGCAGCATCTGGATTATCAGCGTCAGCTGTACTGGAAGCGCCGCTTTGTGGCCGACAGCCTGCAACGCCTGGGCGGCCTGGACTGCGAAGATTTGGTGGAGCAGACCATACCGTCGTTCGACATGCAGAATTTCCGCAACAAGATGGAGTTCGCCTTTTCCGACCAGGGCCCGGCCCTGCATCTGGGGCTGAAGCGCCGTGGCTCGGAACTGGTGATGAACGCTGAGCATTGCAAGCTGATGCCGGAGCCTGCCATGGATATTGTGCAGACCGTGCGCGAACACTGCCGGGCCTCGGGCCTGCCAGCCTACGACCGGACCAACGGGAGCGGCGTGTGGCGGCACTTGGTGCTGCGCCGCAACCAGCGGGGGCAGTTTCTGGTGCATCTCATTGCCGGAAAGGGCGGCAAGCTGGACCAGGTCATCGAGCCGTTGGCCGAGGCCCTGCTGGCACGGTTTGACGACATCAGTACCATTACGCTGGGTATCCGCTCCCGGCGCGACAAACTGGCCCAGGCCGAAGAGTCCTTTGCCGTGCATGGTTCGGGATTCATTTTCGAGGAAATGGACGGGCTGCGTTTCCGGCTGGTGAGTGATTCGTTCTTTCAGACCAATACGCCCACGGCACAGCAGCTGTATGCCCAGGTGCTGAACATGGCCGACCTGCAAGGCAGCGAATACGTGCTGGATCTCTTTTGCGGCGTGGGCTCCATAGCCTTGCAACTGGCCCGCCACGCCGAAGAGGTGAGCGGCTGTGAAATTTCCAAACAGGCGGCGCGCGACGCCAAGGTGAACGCCAAGGCCAACGGCCTTGACAACTGCAAGTTCGTGGCAGGCGACGTGCTCAAGCTGCTGAAGAACGAACGCCGTCACCCGGACGTAATAGTCACGGACCCGCCCCGCAGCGGCATGAAGCCCCAGGTGCTGGAACGCATCATGGAGCTTGCCCCCCGGCGCATTGTGTACGTGTCGTGCGACCCGGCCACGCTGGGACGCGACAGCCGCATCCTCTCGTCCAAGTATACACTCAAAAAGGCCGTGCCCGTGGACTTGTTTCCGCATACGCCACATGTGGAGACGGCGGCGTTGTTTGAGATGAACTAAGTTTTTTAGGCGGCCTATAAAGGCCTGATAGCTGCGTTGTTGAAAGAAAGTCAGACCAGAGGCGCTGCCTCTGGACTCCGCCAGGGGCATGATGCCCCTGGACCCACGTTTTAAAGGGGGAGGAGACTTTTAGTTTTTACGGGGTAAACGAAAAATTTAAACCGTGCGTCCATCCCTCGGGCGGATGTTGAATGTCCCACGCAAAGGCCTTTTATTTGCCACGTCCCCAAGAATTGGGGCGTGGCATAACTGTGGTGTTAAAATTTGAAATGCAGCCTGCGAACCTATGGCGCAAGGGCCCTATCTCACCTGACCGGGTACAAAGAGGCGGCAATGACGTATTGCCAGATACCTGCGGCCCCTTAGGGCCGGAAAGGGAGGGGAAGGTTCCGGAAACAAACGGGGAAACCGGGGCCTTTCCGGGTTTCCCCACTGTTTCCGGATAATTCGACGTGCCTGTGTTTGAAAACTGCCCGAAGGGACACCATGGCTTATGTTAGTCCCACATCCTCTTCTCCAGACCGGGATCGTACGCTGCGGCGCTGTGGCAACACAAACCATAGCACTTCAAACTTTTGCAAAAGTTTCCTCCTCCCCCACATGCCTTTTCCCCTTCGTTTTTCCTTAAAAAAGTAAGGCCCCCCGGAGTTCCAGGGGGCCTTTTCCATGAAGCGGAAGGGGGGAGGGGAGAAGGGAGAAGCTTTCTGCAAAACCTACAGAGGGTTTGCTCTTACTTTTGTTTTTTTATCAGCTCGGCAGTGATGCGCAGAAACTGGTCCACATCTTCCACTGTATGGCAGTGGAATGGGGAGATGCGCAAAGTGCCTTCCAGACCGAAGGAGTCGAGCATGCGTTTGGAATAGAGGCTGGAGGCCACGCGTTCGTATACGGTTACGTCCATTTCCGCATATTTTTCAACTGCTTCGGCGCATTCCAGCCCTTTGATGGCACAGGCCACGATGAAGTCCCGGGTGCTGAGGTCGGGGTAGTCGAGAAAAACCTCCACACCGTCCATGTGGCGCAGTCCGGGAAGTTCCGGGGTGCCTTCCAGCAAGTGCTGCATCAGTGCCCGCTCGTGCTGGGCGATTTTTTCCATGCCCAGGGCAAATGCTTCCCGACGCATGTTCTTTTTTTCAAACTGCTCGCCGATCCAGCAGACATGATCCACAATGGCGGAAACACCTGCATACTGTGCCGGTGCGGGACTGCCCAGCTCCCATTCGCCCGCGGGCTTGGCAGCCAGCTTGTGGTGGGGCAGGGATGCGAAACGGTCGGACACCCAGCCGACACCGAGCCCGCGCAGGCCGCAGAACTTGTACGGGGCGAAGTTGATGGCGTCCACCGGGGTTTTCTGCAGGTCCACCAGGCCGTGGGGCACGTGCTGAACCGCATCCACAATGATGTACAGATCGGGCTTCTTGGCTCTGGCCTTGGCTACGATCTGTTCGATATCGAGGATGGAGCCGGAGATGTTCGAGGCGTAGATGACGCTGAGAAAACAGGTGTCTTCGTCCACCAGGCCAACCACTTCGTCCACGTCCACGCCGCCGGTTTCCGGATTGGTCTTGGCAACGCGGAATTCCCGGTTTGTCTTCTCCGCATAGTATTTTGCAGAGTCGTAGGCAGAGGGATGTTCAAGCGCTGTGGTTACGATGTTTTTTCCCGGCAGATTTTCGGCAGCAACGCGGGTCATCTCGTAAATGACCTGCGAAGCCGTCAGCATGGTGATCACGCTGCCGCCTTTCGCGTTGAGCATGCAACGGACGTCGTTGATTCCCTTGTCGATAACCGAGTTCAGGTAATCTGCGGTCTTGCTGGTGCGTTCCGGGCAATCCCCGATACGTTCCATGTGAACATAGTCCTGTTCGGCCTGCTTCAGAGTGAAGGAGCCGCCAGCGTTTTCAAAGAAGAGACGTTTGGTGCCGGTGTAGTCTTCATCGACCCAGTAGAATTTTTCTTTGATGGCTTGGGAAAGAGCTTCAGGAAACAGTTCCCCTTGGGGTGTGTGTTGCAACATGTGATCGTCTCCGTTGTTTTTAATTACGCCTGGCTCTGGGGCTGATCTTGGGCTGGGACGATTATTTCGTCACCTATCATATGGTCGGTACTTGCAATGCACAGGGTCGATACCGCATCGCCAACGACGTTCAGCGTGGTGTTGCACATGTCGAAGAGGCGGTAGACACCGGCAATGAGGCCCATGATTTCCAGGGGAAGATTCATGAAGGACAGAAGCACCATGGTCATGACGATGCCGCCGCCGGGGATACCGGGGGAGCCCATGGCAATGACAGAGCCAAACAGAACCAGATAGATTTGCTGGGCAAGGGAAAGGTCTATGTTGTAAATCTGGGCCACGAAAGCGACAGCCATGGAGTAATACAGCACGGCTCCGTTCATGTTGATGACCGTGCCCAGCGGAATGGTGAATTCGGCGAGTTCGGCACGCACCTTGAAATCGTCGGTCATTGTCTTCAAGGTCAGGGGCATGGTTCCCGCACTGCTGGTGGTGCTGATGGTCATTACCATGACCTTGCCCATGTGGCGGAAAAAGTCCTTGATGGAAACCTTGCCGATGAGGCGCAGCATGGGAATGTACAGACAGACCATCACCACGAGTGCGGCCAGGTACAAGGCGCCGACCAGCTTGCCCAGGGGGCCGAAAACTTCAAGACCGTATTTGCCGACCGAGCAGGCGATAAGCGCCGCCACACCATAGGGGGAAAGTTCCATGACCATGCCGGTGATGCGGATCATGAGCTTGTTTCCCTCGTCGATGAATTTTTTCACCGTGGAAACGCTGGCACCGAGTCCGGTGATGGCTGTGCCCAGGAACAGGGCGAAGATGATGATCTGAATGAGTTTGCCTTCGGAAAAGGCCTTGAAGGGGTTTGTGGGAATCATGCTGAGGATGGTGGAAGCAAAACCAGGCGTGGTGGCCGAGTGCGACACGGTACCGGCGCCTGCGAGGCTTTCCAGAGTGAATCCGACCCCGGGAGAGAAAATATTTGCGGCAGCAATGCCGATAGCCGCACAAATCAGCGTTGTTCCGACATAATAGAGAAGAACCTTTCCACCCATTTTTTTGAGTTTGGTTATGCTCTCAATACCGGAAACACTGCTGGCGATAGAGAAAAAAACCAGCGGAACCACAAGCATTTTGATGAGGCTGAGGAAAATATCGCCGACAAGTTTGATTGCCAGTATTTTTTCCTGAAAAATTAAGCCGAGCACAATGCCGACGGCAAACCCAATGAACACTTTTCCAGCGAGCGAGACCTTTCTCATGAATCCTCCAGATGGTGACGTTAACTATCCTGACTTACACGTATATGTTGACTCCTTATGGATCATCCCTCTAACTATTGTTGAGTCGTCGACTTTTTGTTTTATTATTGAAGACAATTCGACATAAACCATGACCCGTGCTTTTAGTCAAATAAAAAAATGCCGTATCCTTCCGACGTTATTGAATACTTTTTGTGGTGAAGATCTTGTTGCGCAAAGGATAGTTGTTTTTGGTAAGATATTCGCAAAACATGTGTTTTTATTTTGCGAATATCCACGAATTTGAAAAATACGCCTCCATGCCGGGCAATCTGCTTTGGACTGTTTACAGTGGCTCGCCCAGGCCAGACAGCGCTGTATTTGTTGGTCTTTTTTGTCTGTGGAGTTCTTGGGCACGACACGCGCTGCCTGTATACACTGCAAACAGAACTTGAGAGGACCGGGGGAAGGTTGCAAGATGAAGAAGAACGGTAGGCGCCGCACCTCGCGCAATGCATATTGGAAATGCCGGAATCCAATGGTGAAAATATTTTTTCGGAACCCAAGAGCAGTGCTCTCTCGGATCAGCACCGAGGAATAATCTGTATTGAATTTGCTTTTTACGCTAGACTATGCAGGTGTTCCTGCCGTTCCTTGTAACTTCATGTTCTATACCAAGTGTTTTTTGTTGGTAAGGAGCACGGACCTGCCAATGGAGATATTATGAGTACCCGATTGGAAGAAAAAATAAAAAAAGCAAAGCTGACAAAAACAGAGCGCATTATCGCTGAGTTCATTCTGAATAATAAAAACAACATTTGTTTTTTGACAGCCACAGATATTGCCAAGCAGACAGGTATAAGTGACTCGTCCGTGATTCGGCTTTGCCGTACTTTGGGGTATAAAGGCTATATTGATTTGCAGCAGGACATGCAGCAGCAGGTTTTGCAACAGATGGGCAGCAGGCAGGATGCATTGCTGTCACCACTTGAAAAACTTGCACTTCCAAAAGAGTACGATGGCAACGAACTGATGCAAAAGCATTTGAGTTCATCTATAAATTGTATAAAAAGTTGTATTGGCACATATGATCAGAACAAATTTGATACCATCGCGCAAATTATTCTCAACAGCCGCAATAAATACATTACCGGATTTCGCGGGTGTAAAAGTTTTGTAAGCTGGATGGCCTTGTTGCTTGGGCAAATGACGCCAAATGTCATCCGCAACATGCATGGCGATGCAGATGCCTTGGAAACCATGCTGGACATCAGCCAGGAAGATTGCGTGGTTCTTTTCAGTTTTCACCGCTACTCCCGTATGGCTCTGGAAGTCGCGGCCCTGACACAGTCCGCCAAGGCCAAGCTTATTGTCATCACCGACCGCATGACGGCTCCGGTGGCGAATAATGCAGATGAAGTCTTGGTGGTGCAGACGGATGGTGTCAGTTTTTTCAACTCGCAGATAGGGACCATGTTCGCGGTTGAACTGCTGCTGGCTACTGTGGAAAAGCTGGGCGAAACACCGAAAGGACGGCTCGAGCTGCTGGAGAAGCATCTTGCGAGTACGGAATTGTACTAACTAGGCTGCCGATAAAGGCCCGATAGCTGCGTTGTTGCAAGAAATTTGGCCCCTCGCGTATCAGGAAATACGCGTCGCGACCAAATTTCTCTTACGCCTTGCTCTCAGACCTTTCTGGGCAGCCTTGCTTTAGCCCCCCTCCTTGATTGAAAAGGGACAGAAAAGCTTATCCATGGCGAATCAAGAATTATTCAACGCTGCCTAAACTTTCTTTGCATGGCCTGCCTGTCAGGTTATAACTATCTCACTACAAAATAGACTTACGGGAGGGCTCAACGGTGTTTCGTAAAAATAAGCCGCTCGAAGCCACCTCAGATGATCCTTTTAAAGAGGATAAATTGGGGCGTGAGGAAAATATTATCGCTTTAGTTGAGATAATGAAGGATGTGCAAACGCCATTGGTTATGACCGTGAGCGCGGATTGGGGAAGTGGCAAAACTTCTTTCATTCGCATGTGGAAGGCTTATTTGGAATCCCAAAAACACCCATGCATTCTCTTTAATGCATGGGAGCATGATTTCAATAATGAGCCATTAGTGGCCTTTCTTGGTGAAATATACGAATTTATGGATGCAAATCCAGCCAACAAATTCGAGCAAACAAAAATCTTGCTGCGGAAGGCAGGGCCAAAAGTTTTAAGCGCCCTGACGAAAATTGCTGCAACAGCAAAATCTTATTTTCCCGTTGATATCTCTCCTGGCGTTCATGTCGGGTTGGCAGCCGCAGAAATAACTACTGAGAATCTCTCTGAGTATTTTGATCTGATTTGCAGTAGGCACGGAACTTTGAAAGAGCAGCTAAAAAAATTCAAAGAATCACTTGAATCGTTCGTTCAAACGGCATGTGAAAGTGGACACCAGGCTCCTTTTTATTTTTTTGTAGATGAGCTGGACCGCTGTGAACCATCATATGCCATTCAACTTTTGGAAACAGTCAAGCATCTCTTCAGTATTCCAGGCATTGTTTTTGTTTTGGCTGTGGATAAAAATAAGCTTGGGGATATGGTAAGAGTCCGATATGGAGGTTTCAGCAATGAAGAAGATTCCACACGTTTTGCAGATGGGTATCTTAGACGTTTTGTAGATGTTGAGTATGAAATACAAGAACCTAGTATTGAAATGTTCATCGAATATCTTACTGAAGATGTTTATGCTCTCACAGATAATAATGATTTTAGACAGTTTAAGGATAGGTTCTATAATTTTATAAAGCTGTTTTTTGAGAAGAGAAAAACTACTTTGCGTGATGTTGAAAATTTTTTTGTTCGTTCATACCATGTTTTATTTTATTCTAATAAAGAAGATGTTTCGCATGTTAATGGTAAGTTTTGGATTATTAAAAATGAAAAATGTAGTATGGAAGATCATGAGTTTTGGAGTTATCCAATAGAGATATATATTGCCGTGTGTATTATTAATGTCTTTTATCCGGAAAGATTTAAGGGGCTTGTACAAGGAATAAACAAGCCACGAGACCAGCCTCGGATGCTTTTTGTTGAACAATTTTATGAGTCTTGTATCGCTATAAAAAGTTATATGAACAGTGGAAATTTGAATTTGTTTCCAACGTCCTCTGATGATGACTTTATGGATTTAGTAAAAGGACTGTGCTTAGTCGAAGGCAATAGATTGTATCTCGATAAGAAACCTCTTTTTCAAGAATTATGTAGTTGTATAGCTCTTCTCGATTCTTTCTCTTTTTTGGAAAAGGAGGAATTTGGGGACAAGGACGCTGTGACATAAGCTTTCCATGGGGGTTGCCTTTGGCCCCACGTTTTAAGGGGGGGGCGACTTTTAGTTTTTACGGGGTAAACGAGAAATTTAAACCGTGCGTCCATCCTTCGGGCGGATGTTGAATGTCCCACGCAAAGGCCTTTTATTTGCCACGTCCCCAAGAATTGGGGCGTGGCATAACTACTTCGCAAAACTTGGCAATGCAGCTTGCGGAACCTATGGCGCAAGGGCGTTACCTCACCTTACTTGGTACAAAGAGGCGGCAATGACTTTCTGCCAGATACCTGCGGCCCCTTAGGGCCGGAAAGGGGGGAGAAGGTTCCGGAAACAAACGGGGAAACCGGGGCCTCTCCGGGTTTCCCCACTGTTTCCGGATAATTCGACGTACCTATGCTTGAAAACTGAACGAAGGGACACCATGGCTTATGTCAGTCCCACATCTTCCTTTCCTTTCTTTTCTTCTTTTTTTCTCTCTCCCCCATTTCCCCCTACTCATTCCGCAATGCAGCCATGGGCTTGCGACGCAGCACCCGAAACATGCCAGCCATTCCGGTGGCAAGGGTTAGTGCCATGCCTGCCAGGGCAGTGGGCAGGGTAACGGCTGGGAGTGGATGAAAGGTGGCTCCGAGCATGCCGGAGATGATGCCCCAGGCGGCCAGGGTGCCGAGAATTGTGGCGGTGATTGCGGCGGCGGCTCCCAAAAGCAGGTTTTCGTACACCAGGGAGAGGAGCACATCCATGGGGCTTGCCCCCAAAACGCGCATCACGGCGGCATCGCGCAGGCGGCTTTCCAACCCGGCGCGCAGGGAACCGGAAAGCACGAGCACACCCGCGAACAGGGCGGTGTAGGCTATAAGGCGGACTGCCAGGGAGATGTTGCCCAAGACCGAGGTGACGGTGTTGAGGACCTCGCGCATGTTGATGGACGAGACATTGGGGAACTGCCTGCTGACTTTTTCAAGAAGCGGCGCTTCGGCCTTGGGATCGGCATAAACCGCGGCAATGTGGGAAAGCGGGGCGTCCTCCAGAAAGCCGGGCGCAAAGACGATGGAAAAGTTCATGCGCAGGGAATCCCACTGGACTTCCCTATAATTGACCACGGGCGCAGTGGTTTCGCGTCCCAGAATATTGATGGTGAGGGTGTCGCCCAGGCCGATGCCCAGGGCTTCGGCTATGTCGCGTGTAAGGGAAATCAGCGGCGGCCCGGAATAGTCCTTGGGCCACCATTTTCCAGCCACGACCCTGGAGTTCGGCGGCACGTCCGCGGCGTAGGTCAGGCCCCGGTCTCCGCGCAATACCCAGCGATGGCTGGGCGGGATGTCCTCCACTACAGCTGGCTTGCCTTTAATGCGCATGATGCGTCCCCGGATCATGGGGCTTTGCTCAATGTCGGTAACGCCGGGAACGGCCAGGACCGTCTGCCGGAAAGGGACCACCTGATTATTCTGGATGTCGATGAAAAAGTAGGACGGGGTGCGTTCGGCCATACCCACGGCGACTTCGCGGTGAAAGTTGGAGGTGACCAGATTGACGGCCACCAGGGCGGTAAGGCCGAGGCCCAGGGCCAGCATGACACGCACGGCAGAGCTGCCGGGCCGGTCCAGACTGCGCAGGGCCAGGGCCAAACGCGGGCTTCCCTTGGGGCGGAATATGCGGCTGACGCGGCGCAACCCCTGCCCGGACAGGGTGAAGACGAGCATGGACGCGGCCGAGGCAAGGCAGAACCAGAGGGTGAGCCGGGCCGAGGGTGTGACCAGCAGGGCATAGCCCGTAAGCAGCACAACGCCGCAGGCAATACTGAACAGGCGGGCGGCGCGGGGATTTTTCCACTGGCGTTCCCAAAATGTGGTTTGGCCGGACAGGGCGTTTGCCGGAGTTGGGCGCGTATGGTCTGTATAGCCCCGGAAAAGCTGGGCGGGCGAGGTGTGCGCGGCCCGGGTAAGGGGCGGCAGACTGAAAGCCAGGGCGGTTGCCAGGCCGAAACCCACGGCCTGAAGCATGGGCAGCAGGTGGAGCGAGGCATCCATGCTGGGAAAAAAGGCCTGGATGGCGCTGGCGGCAAAGATGGGGGCCGTGCCGCCTATGATCGCACCCAGCAGGGAACCGACCAGGGCAATGGCCATGACCTGAGAAAGATAGGCGGCAAAGACCGTGGCAGTGGACGAGCCAAGGCATTTCATAACCGCAATGTGCTGCATTTTGGAGCGCAGATAGGAATCCACGCCGCGTCCCATGCCCACGCCCGCAATGAGCAGGGCGGCCAGCCCCACAAAGGTGAGAAAGGTGTTCATGCGTTCGGTAAAGGTGCGCACCCGTGGCGAGGCCTGGGTAAAGGTGCGGACCCGCCAGCCTGCTGTGGGAAAACGGTTTTCCAGCTCCTTGGCAAGAACGTCCGGGCTTTGAGAGCCCGCGGTGTGGGGCATGTCCAGCCGCGCCCAGTGGCGGACCAGACTGCCGGGCATGACAAGCCCGGTGGCGTTGAGGGCGTCCAGGGTGATGAGCAGACGCGGCCCCAGGGTGAAGAGCGAGGCCGAACGGTCGGGCTCGCGCCGGATGAGCGCATTGATGCGAAAGATGGCATTGCCCACGCGGATGGAGCGGCCCACGGGATTTTTGGGCAGGCCCAGCTTGTCGGACAGGGCCGGGTCCACGGCGGCTCCGTAGACGGTTGTGTCGCTGTTTTGCCGGGGGGCAAGGGGGGCAAGGGCCTGGGCCAGGGACATGTCCGGCGTCAGCAACACCGTACCGGCCAGAGGATAGGCCTTGTCCACGGCCTTGATTTCCGTAAGCGCGGTCTTTCCAGGTAAATTGGATGAATCGGGTGTGTCAGCCGGGGCATCGGTTGAGCTGTTGGGGGCGGCTTGTTCTTCCGCTGTGCCGGAATCATTCATGGCAAAGGCCATGGCCCGCATGGTGGCTATGTGGCTGACGCGGCCTTGGGAGCGGAGAAAGTCGAGTTCGTCGTTTTTGATGGGCAAAAAGGGACGGCTAACGGAAAGGTCGCCGCCCAGCAGGGATTTGGCGTCGCGCCGGATGCCGGATTCCACCGAGGCCGAAAGGGAACCGACCGCGGAAATGAGTCCCACGCCCAGGGCAAGGCAGGCCAGAAAAACCCCGAAACGGCCCAGCCCGGTACGCATCTCCCGGCGCGCCAGACGCAGCGGTACGGGCAGGGCGGAGTTCATGCGGCTGTCTCCGTTGCCTCTTCCAGATGGCCGCCGGCCATGCGCAGCCGCCGCGTGCAGCGTGCGGCCAGGGACGGATTGTGCGTTACCAGAACCATGGTGGTGTTTCGTGCCGCGGCAAGGGTGAAGATCAGGTCCATGACCATGTCGCCGGTTGTCTCGTCCAGGTTGCCCGTGGGTTCGTCGGCCAGCAGGATTTCCGGGCCGGGGGCAAAGGCGCGGGCCAGGGCCACGCGCTGCTGTTCGCCGCCGGAAAGCTGGCCGGGGTAGTGGTCCATGCGTTCCTTGAGACCCACGGCGGCCAGAGACTCGGCAGCGGTCCGCATGTTGTCGTCAACGTTGCCCCGCCGGGCCAGCTCCAGGGGCAGGGCCACGTTTTCCAGGGCGGTCATGGAACCTATAAGATGGAACGACTGGAACACGATGCCCACGTGCGCGCCGCGGAATCGGGCCAGGCCGGTTTCGTCCATGGTGTCCAGGCGCTTGTCCGCAATGGTCACGCTGCCGGAGGTGGGGCGTTCCAGCCCCGAGGCCACCATCAGCAGCGAGGTCTTGCCAGCGCCGGAAGGGCCCATGATACCTACGCTGTCGCCGCGCCGGACCGCGAGGTCCACGCCGTTGAGGACGTTGACGGGTCCGGCACTGCTCTGTAGTGTCAGAAAAATGCGGGAAAGTCTGATGGCGTCGGCATCCGTCGGTGTGTTCACTTCCGTCTCCCGTTGCAGGATCCATATGAAACGACTGTTTTCTTTTCTTGTCTTCTTCTACCTGATTTGTACGGGGTTCCCGACCATGGCGCAAGCCGACATGACGACCATCGTAGCGTTTGGCGACAGTCTCACCGCCGGGTGGGGACTGCGCGCCGGACAGGCCTATCCCGATGTTTTGGAACGTCTGCTGCTGGATTCCGGCAGGGATGTGCGGATCATCAACGCCGGGGTTTCCGGCGACACCACGGCGGGCGGACTCTCCCGGCTGGGCTGGGCGCTGCGGGACGAACCCGACCTTGTCATCCTCTGCCTTGGGGCCAACGATGGCCTGCGGGGGCTATCCACCCGGCTTATGGAGTCGAACCTGGATTCCATGCTTTCGCGGCTGAAATCGGAAAACGTGCCGGTTATCTTTGCAGGCATGATGGCACCGCCCAATATGGGCCACGGCTATGCGCGCCAGTTTCAGGGCGTGTTCGACCGGCTTGCGGAAAAGTATGACGTGGCCGCGTATTATCCGTTCCTTTTGGAAGGCGTGGCCGGAGACAAGTCGCTCAACCTGCCCGACGGTATTCATCCCAACGAGCAGGGCGCGGAAATCATAGCCAAAAATCTCTTTCCTATAGTAAGCCGTATTGTGGATGAGCTACAGAACAAGGCGTCCAAAACAAAGGCGGCTGCGGACGGTTCGCAGTAGGCCAACATCTTTTTCAAGGCGGTTTGTATGGGCAACGACGGGAACGTTCATCCGGTTCGCGCTACCGAATCCGATGAAGCGGGGTGGGACTTCGAAGCCATTGACCAGAATTCCGCGCAAGCGATTCCTTCGGAAAAGAAAAAACGCAACCCTCCGGTCCGCAAGAAAGATCCCGGTCGTCCGCGTGTGGGAGTGGTGCTGGGCTCGGAGGGCATAAAGGCCTTTGCCGCGCTTCCACTCATCGAGGCCCTGCAGAGCGAGAACATCCAGGTGGACCTCGTTGTCGGCTGCGGAGGCGGCGCCCTGCTTGCCGCCCTGTGGGGCGCAGGCTACGACATGCGCCAGATTTCCAGCCTGTTTGCCAAGGCACACGCCAAAGAGCTGTATTCCGACTACGACATCAATGCCATTATGAGCATCCCGGACGAGGAAAAGGGCCGCTTCCATCTGGATAGCGCCATCCTCCGGCCGCACGGGTTGCAGCGCGTGTACGAGGCCATCTTCAAGGATCAGGACATTTCCTCTCTTTCGCACCGGACCATGCTGGTCACCACGGACGCCATGAGCGGTCGGAGCGTTCAGCTGGAATCGGGCAATCTGGCCCAGGCGGTCTATGCCAGCGGTGCCATGTATCCTCTTATGCCACCTGCCAGGATCGGCGGCAGGCTGCTCATGGACGGCGGATTCCGCTCCCCGCTCCCGGTCTTGCAGGCGGTGCGGGAAAATATGGATGTGATTATTGCCGTGTATTTCGAGGACGCGGTGAACCCGGAGCCGTCGGGCTTTGCGGAAAGCTTTCTGAACACGACCAAGATGTACCGCCGTTCGCTCATCCAGAGCCAGCTGCCCATGGCCATTTCCATGCACTATTATGAAATAATCCCCGTGTACGTGACGTACAACCGGCCGTTGCAGATATGGGAAGCCGAGCGCATCAAGGAGATCATCCACTTGGGGCGGTTGGCGGTGCAGGACAGGCTGGGCCTTGTAAAGGAGGCCATACAGCAGTTTCCCGAGTGCGGGCTGCTGCCGGGAGGCGGGGCCGCAGGGGCGTAAGACGTCTGAGGGAAAGAGTGTTTCCGGTTCGTTTGGGAGCGCGCCGGATTAGATCACCGGGCCTGATCACCGGGCGTGATTGCCGGATTTGATCACCGAAGGTCTGTGTCGGATTTGTACGCAGTCTTGGGGCGGCTGGGAGGTGTGTCAGGCCGTAGGGCCGGTTGCCAGATACTCCTGCATGGCCTGAACCGCCATATCCAGTATCTGTGGCAGGGATCCGTGAATTTCCAGGGCCTTTTCCACCTCGTCCTGTTTCAGGGCTCTTTCCATGTTCCGGGCGGTAATGCACAAATGCGTGGCCGATACGTTTCCAGCCGCTCCGGCAAGGGAATGGGCAAACCGCAAGGCCGTGGAAAAATCTTCTTCGCTCAGGCTGCTGTTGAGATCGTCCAGATAGTTATCCGACACACTGATGAATTTTTCCAAGACCTGACTGAACAGGTCGTGGTCGTTGTCGAATCGCTTCATGGCGTCGTCCAGGTCCAGACTGGGCGGTTCTTGTGCATCGTCGGTGATGGAGCTTGAGCAACCGGCGAGGCCAGCTTGGCCGAATTGAGCGGTCGGGCCGGATTGGGCGGATTGGAGTGCAGGGCGAACATGCTGCCCTGCGTGTTTCGGCTTGCGGGCCGTGCGGGCCACGATCTCGTTAAAAGAATTCCGGTCCACGGGTTTGGGGATGAAACCCAGCATCCCGGCTTCAAGGCAGGCGTCCTGTTCCGTGTCCTGGGCGTGGGCGGTCATGGCGACAATGGGCGGAGCCGCATCGTTCAGCATTTCCCGTATGCGCCGGGTGGCCTCCAGGCCATCCATCACGGGCATGCGCACGTCCATGAGTATGATATCGAATTCCTGTCCGCCTTTCACTGCCTTCAATGCTTCCAGACCATTGACCACCACGTGCGGGACCGCCCCCGCCGACCTGAGAAATCCCCGTGTAACCTTGGCGTTCACATCGTTGTCCTCGGCCACAAGAACGCGCAATCCCTGCAGGGGCTTGTCCGGTGGCGCGTGGGGCGTGGGCAGCCCGTCCCCGGCACCTTGCTGCGTCAACAACAGTCTTTCCGCGGATTTTACGAGCACGGAGGGCCGAACCGGCTTGTCCAGGTAAAAACCTCCCGGGATTTCCCCGGTAGCAGTCCTGTGGGACGGAATGCCAGCCATGATGATGGGCGTATGGGAATTTTTCAGGCGCTTGGAGGCAACACGGGCCAGCTCCTGGGGCGGGGCCTTGTATGGCGCGCGCACGTAGAGGAGGTCGCAGTCCAATTGGTGGGGAATGTCCGTGGGCAGGGCAAAGGCCGCAGTGCGCATACCTTGTTTGAGGAAATGCAGTTTGGCCGTTTGCCGCGAAGTATCCAGCGGATCGACAATGCAGATTTTTTTTCCGGAAAGGGTGCTGTTTGGCGCGGAAGTCCTGCTCGTCCCCAAAGGAAAAGGAATTTCAAAGAGAAAGGTGCTTCCCTGGCCGGGGACGCTCTCTGCCCAAATTTTTCCGCCAAGGCCGACTACGATGTTTTTGCAGATGGAAAGGCCCAGTCCGGTTCCGCCGAAGTTGCGGGCAATGGAACTGTTTTCCTGGGTAAAGGGCTTGAACAGATCCCTTTGCGCTTTCCATGGTATGCCGGGGCCGGTGTCCTGCACGGAAAACCGCACCGTGCAGGTAGTCTCGTCCGAGTGTACGGTGGAAAGTCGGAGGACCACCTGGCCTTTTTCCGTAAATTTGAAGGCATTGGACAGCAGGTTCTGCAAAACCTGGTGCAGGCGCAGCGGGTCGGAGAGGACATCATCGGGCACGTCCGGGGAGAGGTCGAGAAGGAACTCCACCGGCCGTTTCCGCGTCATGTTCTGAAACATGACGGCGGCTTCCTCGGCAATGGCGCTGGGCGAACATTCGATGCCCTCGAATTGGAGCTTGCCCGCCTCTGCCTTGGAAAAATCCAGGATGTCGTTGACCAGGAGCAGCAGGTTGCGGGACGACGACTTCATAATGGAAACAAGGTCGGTCTGCCGGGGCGAGAGATTGGTGTCTTCGAGCAGGGTCGCCATGCCCATGACGGCATTGATGGGGGTGCGTATTTCGTGCGTCATGTTGGCCAGAAAGGTGCTCTTGGCGCGAGTGGCGGATTCGGCCTGGTCCTTGGCTATCTTGAGTTCGGCCGTGCGCATGCGGACGCGTTCTTCCAGGGCGTCGTTGGCCCGCTGCATTTCCTCCTGGTGCCGTTTGCGTTCAATGCCCAGTGCCGCCTGGTCCGCGGCCGCGGCCAGCAGATCCGCATCCTGCGGCGAGTAGCAGTTGCGGGTATGGTAATTTTGAACCGCCACCGCACCGATTGTCTTATCCCGCAGCCGCAGGGGGGTGCCCAGCCATGTCTGCGGCACTGTTCCGACAAATCTGTCTGCATTGTCGCTGGTCAGAAGAAGCGGTCGGGTGGAACGGATGACTTCCAGGGCCGCCGATTTCTTGTTTGACGTGGAGATATGGTTCACCAGTTCAAATTCGGTGTCCATTTCATCGACAAAATACGGGAAGTACAGGCTGTCGTTCTTTTCATCCACCAGGGCGATGAAGAAGTTTTTGGCATAAATGTAGCGGGCCAGGGTTTTGTGGATGGCGGCATACAGGCTGTCCAGCTTGTCGTCGCTTTCCATCACCTCGGCTATCTGGAGCCGTACGGCCATGGTGAATTCGCGCATTTTGCGGTCTGTGATGTTCAGTGCCAGCCCTTCTATTGTCCGGCTTCCGCCGTCCGGCGAGGCAACCAGCCAGGCCGATATGGAAACCCAGGTGCGGGCGCCGTCATACCGGGTTACGGGGACCTCGTACTTGGAGCAGGTACCGTTTACCCGGAGCGCTTGGAGAAAATTGCGGCCGTCGTCCGGAGACTCGAAAACGTCCAGAATGGACGGCATGTAGTTTATGAATGTTTGGGGATGGGAAAAACCGAAGAAGCCGCACATGGCCTTGTTGGCGGAAATGAATTCTCCCGATTCCGTGGCAACGAATATTCCTTCAAGTGCGCTGTCCACCAGCCCTGCATATTTCTGTTCGGCATGCGCAAGGTTTTTTTCGGTCTCGCGCAGCACGGTGACGTCAAAGGCCACCCCGCCAACGCCCTTGGTAACGCCGTCGGCCTGGATGGGAAAAACCGTGGTCTGGAAAAAGTTGGCCTTCCCCTTGGTGTCGGACTGCACGGTAACAGTATGTGGTTTACCGGTTTGCAGAACGAGGCGATCATTTTCCCTGATGGTGGTGATCAGGGGCTCCGACCAGAACTTCTCGTCTGTTTTTCCACGCAGTTGGTCGAGCGAATCCTCCATCTGGGTCGAGTAGTACTTGTTGATGAACGTGTAGCGGCCTTGCAAATCCTTTATAAAAGCCAGTCCGGGGATGTTGTCCATAAAGGCGTTGAACATGGACTGGCCGTGGCGGAGTTCATCTTCCTGCCGTCTGCGTTCTATGGCCAGGGCCGTCTGTTCCGACACGGCGGTCAGCAGGTCTGCCTCGCGTTTGGAAAACTTCCGGGGGTCGGTGTAATGCTCCAGCCCAAGTACTCCTTTTACATGGCCGCGAATGCGCAGGGGAACCCCAAGCCATGACTCGGCCTTATGGCCGAATCGCACGGTGCCACTGGTATTGAAGAACTGTCGTATTTCCTTGCCGTCCATCAGCAGCGGTGCGGCACGGCGGATGACCTCGGCGGAAAGGCTTGGTGCTTCGTCGGCAAATATATCAAGAAGCGTTACAGGCGGATCGCCGTTGTCCGAGGAATAGACAATGGTCAGGGTATCGCGTCTGTCATCGTACAGGGCCAGGAACATGGTGTCGGCCATGATGTGCTGCAGCAGCAGCGTGTGGATCTTTTTATACAGCGACGGCAGATCCATGGTGGAGCTTACGGCCTGGGAGATGCCCAGCATTATGGCCGCCGCGCGTTCGGCATGTCTGCGTGGGGTAATGTCGCGGGCCGTGCTCATAATGATTGGCGGGGCAGCGTCTTTGAGCCGCTTGATGATGTATTCCACGTCGAACAGCCTGCCCTGGGCGTGTTGAACCTGTGCTTCTCCGCGTACGGTTTCTCCCTGCATAACCAGGGCAAGCTGGGCTTCGATAAGGGAGCGGGAGCTTTCCTGCCAAAAATAATCGGCGTTTTTACCGACGATTTCGTTCCGGGGATAGCCGGAAAGTTGGGTGGCGGCCTCGTTGCAGTCCACGATGATGCCATCCCGGATAAGGACGGTGGCGTCAGGGTTGTATTCCAGAAGGGTGGGGATAAGGGCCGAAATAGTCCGTTCGTCGAACGGAGGAGGACATACCTGTTCTCGGTCCGACAAATCATCGGCCCGGGATGATATGGTATTCGGTCGTTTCATAATAATATTTTGTGAATCTTCTAGATTAAGCTTTTTTATAGCAAGATAACAGGCTGAACTCAATTATTATTCGTTGAGATAGTCTTTTCTCACTCTGGAAGAAACCATAGCAGAAAGGTGGGAGAAAAGGATTCTCCGCGCAAGAGGTGGGAAGAACAGGAGTTGGTAGCGGCTTGCTCTAGTTTGTGGTCTGATCGGCTACGCGAAAATGATTTTTGAATCTGATCAGCGCAATGAAAACGTAGGTGAGGTAGAGCGTGGTGGCCAGCGATGTTCCCGTGGAAAGGGAAAAGGCCAGCGAATTGGTATTCACCATGTAGATCATCTGAAAAATAGTCAGGAACATGAGCATGGTGGCGTTGCCCAGCCAGATGATGCTGGTGGCGAGATAGTCCATGGTGTCCTGCAGTTTGTCCGGGGCCAGCCAATAGTCGCGGTTGGGAAGAATTTTGAGGTAGCGTGTCGGCAGCTTGTGGATGAAGAGCCCGCAGCAGATGAAATACAGGGAACCCAATATGAGGACCAATACGTCGATGCCGCCCATGGCCGCTTTGGCGAGCGTGGTGATTGGTTTTCCATAGGCATCGGACTGGGTGACGACCTTGGCCGGAAGCTCGGGGAAAAATATGACCAGCTGGCACGCCCCGGCCAGA
Organism: Desulfovibrio sp. 7SRBS1; assembly: GCF_049723905.1. NCBI lineage: Bacteria > Pseudomonadati > Thermodesulfobacteriota > Desulfovibrionia > Desulfovibrionales > Desulfovibrionaceae > Desulfovibrio > Desulfovibrio sp. 7SRBS1. The sequence continues at coordinate 3,883,736 of NZ_JBJKFD010000001.1, forward strand.
ACGATGACGGCGAAAACGATAAATCCCATGCGTTTGGTGCTCATGGACGTGCACATACATTGCCCTGTACGTTGGGGTCAACGGGAAAAGGCGTAAGGCGATTGCCCGTGCTCCCTGACTTGCAGGGAAAGGTCATTCTTTCTTTGCCGCAAGGTGGATTGTCGCCGCGGGCATGTTTGTGTTATGTTGCAATGTGGGTACTCTTTGAAAGTAATATTTATTCCCATCAAATAAACAAACCTAAGGAGATCTCCATGGCTTCTGAAAGAATTACTACTATGGGTGGCGCACCTCTTCATCTGGAAGGAACCGAACCGACCGTCGGTGCACCGGCACCCGACTTCACCTGCGTGGCAAACGACATGACCGCGAAGGGCATGGCCGATTACAAGGGCAAGGTGCTGCTTATCGCCTCTGTTCCGTCGCTGGATACTCCTGTGTGCGACCTGGAAACCAAGCGCTTCAATGCCGAGGCTGCTTCCCTGTCCGAAGACGTGCAGGTGCTGGTCATCAGCATGGACCTGCCCTTTGCCCAGGCAAGGTGGTGCGGGGCGGCAGGCATAGAAAACCTGGAGACCCTCTCCGACCACAAGGAGGCCGCTTTCGGCAAGAACTGGGGCATGCTTGTCAGTGAACTGCGTCTGCTGGGCCGGGCCGTGTTTGTAGTGGACCGGGAAGGCGTTCTGCGCCATGCGCAGATTGTGCCGGAAATCGGAAACGAGCCCGACTATGAAGCCGCGCTGCGGGCAGTGAAGGACGTTATTTAGTCCGGGTTCTTCAGGCTGCTTGCCCCTCCTGTTTGGTAAAACGCATGGCGGGCTATGGTCACCATGCTGGCTGCCGCGTGGACGGCTCCTTTTATGAAGCGGGTCTTGCGGGCAGGGCACGAGGGCTGACACCCCAGTCTGCTACCGTATACAGAGCATAAAAAAATCCGGGGAGGTTCTGCACAGGACCTTCCCGTTTTTTATGGCAGCCGGGCAGGGCGTTGCCACTACGCCAGGCAAAGGCCCCGGACATATGCTGACAGATGTTGACAGATGGTGTTTGGGGAGGGCTAGTAAATGGGGCTGATCATCCGGCCTGAATGTGCAGGTGCATTTCGTCGATGGTCCGGCTGACGGCTTCCTTGAGAGGGGCCGTGAGGTTCCGGACGTGCGCCATGTCGTGGCCGTCGGCGGCGGACGCGAGCTTGCCCGCTATTTCTCCGGCGGCAACCGCACCGGCATTTGCCGAGGCCCCTTTCACGGCCATGGCAAAGTGGGAAACCGTTTCCAGGTCTTCCTCTTCCAGAGCCAGGTCCAGGGCTTTGACCTTGGCGGGAACGTCCTTGGTATAGGCCTTCCAGACATCGAGTATGAGATCCCTGTCGCCGCCCAGACGGTGCATGGTGCCGCGAAAGTCTATATAGGAGCCGTCGGCCTGCGAACCGAATGCGGGCATGCGCGCCCCGCTCAGCGCGGCACTTATGGCGTCGTGCAGGCCTGCTGAGGAAATGGGTTTGGACAGAAAAACATTGACCTCCAGATCGTCCAGGCTGAACGTGGCTTCCTCGCGCGAGTGGGCAGTCATAACCACTATGGGCAGATCCGCAGCGGTGCCCGGTACGTGCCCGGCCCGAATCTTCCTGATGGCTTCCAGCCCGCTCATGACCGGCATCTGCAGGTCCATGACCACGACGTCGAAGTTTTCCTGGGCAAGAATATCCACGCATTGCCGACCATTTTCCACGGCAGTGACGCTGTGGCCTCCCTTTTCCAGAAGACGCTGGGCCAGCCGCCTGTTGGTGTAGTTGTCCTCGGCCACAAGAATATTGATGTCGGCTGGCGCCTTGCGCGTCTGCTGTACAGCGCACTCGGTTGTTGCCGTTTGGGCGTTTCGCCGAAACGCTACGGTAAAGGTAAAATTCGTTCCCTTGTTTTCCTTGCTGCTCAGTTCCAGAGTGCCGCCCAACATGCGGACAAGCTCGCGGGATATGGCCAGCCCCAGGCCTGTGCCGCCGTGTTTGCGGGTAAGGTAATTTTCTGCCTGGGTAAAGCTTTCGAAAATCTGCGTACGCTTTTCGCCGGGAATTCCCACCCCGGTATCCGTGATGCTGAAGTGCAGGAGGATTTTGCTTGGTGTGCATTTGGCGCACGACACATGCAGGGCCACACTTCCCGATTCGGTGAATTTTACCCCGTTGCCGACGATGTGATAGAGTACCTGCTTGAGCTTGCCTGCATCTCCTATGAGCGCGTCCGGCACGTCATTGTCTATTTTCCAGGTAAAGTTGATGTTTTTGGTACGGGCCTGAAATGTCAGGGCATTGCAAGTGGCATCCACGGCTTTGCACAGGCTGAACTTTCGTTCGGACAGGGTCAGGTCTCCCGACTCCATGGACGAAAAATCGAGAATGTCGTTGAGGACCGCCAGAAGGGAGGACGCGGAGTCCTTGACCATAATCAGGAATTCCCGCTGCTCTGCGTTGAGTTGTGTTTCCAGCAGCAGGTTGGACATGCCTATGATGCCGTTCATGGGCGTGCGGATTTCGTGGCTCATGTTTGCCAAAAAGGAACTCTTGGCAAGGCTGGCCTTTTCCGCCTCCATTTTGGCGGCCTTCAGTTCCTGCTCCAGCACATGCTTGTTCAAGGCCACTTCTATGGTCGAGTGCAGCTCCCGTTCCTCGAACGGTTTGACCAGATAGCCGAAGGGCATGGCGTTTTTTGCCCTGAGCAGGGTTTCCTCGTCGGAATACGCGGTAAGAAAGACAACGGGAACATCGAAGATTTCATGGATATGTTCGGCAGCCTCAATGCCGTCCATGTCGTCCTTGAGGCGAATGTCCATGAGCACGAGGTCGGGATACGTTTCTTCGGCACCCGTTATGGCTTCGCGGCCGGAAGCGGCAACGGCTACAACCTCATAGCCCAATCGGGTGAGCGTATGTTGTATGTCCAAGGCGACGATTCGCTCGTCGTCCACGACCATTATTCGGTTGGGTGTGTCTTTTTGCATTGGAGATTGTATTTTAATTTCTTACAACCATACGAAAAAAAGAGGATATTGAAAATACGTAAGTTTGGGCAAGGCGTAAGAAAAAAATGACGCGGAAATTTGGGGTCGGTGGCGTCTTTCCCCGTGCAGTCTGCCTCCCAGGCCGGAGGTCGCGTCTGCCGTCGGACAGCAGCGCAACCAGACCGGGTGGAAACTATGGACGGAACTCCGGGGGAAGACTCAGCGCATGCGGCAGGAACTTTGGCTTCCCGTCTGTGCCATGCGCTGGCGGCTGAGCCACTGCTCCGCATCGCGCGGAAGTACGCGCCAGATCCCGTCCATCTTAAAGGCCGGGAAATCCTTGCTGTTGATCCATTTGTACAATGTTTTGCGCGAACAGCCCAGCTGTTCGGCAATATTGTCCAATCCGGCGATGACCATCTTGCTCATGAAAAACTCCGTTACTGAGGTTGATGTCGTGCATTTGGATTCCCGGTGGCTTGGCTGCAATATATACTTGGTATGCGAAGATAGTCAAGCAAATGAGTACATATAGTTTTTAGTACGTGATATACGTATTTTAAACAGGACTTTGTGAGGAAATGGGCGAAGATTGACGCAATCTAGTGTTTGAATTAATCCCTAAACGCAAAAATCCGAATTGGAATGCACGGAAAAACAGGAAGTACGCATGGAAAAACTCAAGACTCTGCCTGGCGACGACGTCCGCCAGATAATGTGGCGATTTGCTGACCGCTTCGATATCCAGATGGCCGTGCAGTCGGCCCGCTCCATTGCCCGGAGCACTGTAGCCCGCATGGTGGGCGACGGAGTGCGCAAATCGCACGAATGGAACGACGCCAAAGCCGAACTTCTTACTGCTTTCGACAACTCCGGCCTTACAGCCCTGTTTATGGACCCGGCCCAGGGCGGCTTTATCGAAGGCCCCAAAAATATGGCCCTGGCCCTGGTTGCCTTCGAGCTTTCCTGGGTTGACGGCGGCGCAGCCACCTGCAGCCTGGCCAACAACCTGGCCCTGGCTCCCATCCACGAAAAAGGCACACCGGAACAGCGCAACGAATTCATGAGCAAATGCGTTCCCGGCCAGTCCGGCGACGAGCGCGGAACCTGGCGCGGCGCTTTCGCCCTTACGGAACCGCTGCCCTATGTGGGCGTTGATACCGGCGTGCTGGGCGGCAGGATGCGCATCGAGAGTTGGGAAGACGGCCAGGAACCCATGCTCAAGATTGAAAAACGCGGCAGGTTCATCACCAATATGGACTTTGCCAACTATATAACAGCTGCCGTGGAATCCGACGACGAACGCATCAAGGGGTCCTGCATGGTCATCCTCACCGAGGAAGATCCCGGCACCTTTGACCGTGGCGCACCTACCCTTAAAATGGTGCATCAGCTTTCCTCCACCCGCGACCCGGTATTCAGCCTGACCATTCCCGCCAGCCGCATCATCGGCGGATACGATGTGGTGGACGGCGTTATCGTGCCCAAGCACAGCCACAGCGAAGTCATTGCATCGGTTTTCCACCGTACGCGCATTCCCGTGGGGCTTATGACCTCGGCCAAACTGCTGTCCGCAGTCGAGCCTGTCATCCGCTACCATCGTCAGCGTTTCCGCGGCGGCGACGCCTCCCAGGAAGGCTCTCCCCGCTACGACCTCGGCCTGCAGCAGAAGGAAGATGCGCTGCAACGTCTGGCCGACGTCTGGGCAAGCGGTGAAGCCGGAGCCTCGCTCGGATTCGGAGCGGCCCGTCTGGCCGACAGCTTCGATCCCATCGAGCGGGCCAAAGAGAAACATTTCCAGGAGTTGGGCGTTGCCGGGCCGCGGGCCCAGTTCAGCGCCCTGCGCAAACGGGCCAAGGACGTGCTCGAATTCGTGGACATGGAATTTGCTCCCGAAGCCGAACGCGACGCCGCCCGTTACAGCGAACTGAGCAACGACACCCTGGTTCAGTTCTCCTACATGGAAGCCCTGGCCGGTGTGCTCAACCCCGGCTGCAAGCTCTGGAACACCGGAGTGGGCGGAACCATGATGCGCGAAGCCGTGGCCCTTATGGGCGGATACGGCATTACCGAAGACTGCCCCGGCTTCCTCTTTCATAAGTGGACCGACTCGCAGCTTGAAGCCACCTACGAAGGCCCCGAAGCCGTGCAGCGTCGCCACCTTACGGCTACCATGATCAACGACGTCTTTCTGGCGGTGTTCGACAAGTGGACTGCCCAGCTTGAATCCATGGCCGGTCAGGCCCCGGAAACCGGAGCAAAAGCCCTGGCCGCGGCCATGAAGCTTTGGCGTTTCACCCTGGATGCCATGCGCAAGACAAAGGACGCCAACGGGCGCAAGCTCTATCATTCCAAGCGTCAGGGCGTGACCTTTCCTCTGGCCGATGCCCTCTGCTGGCTGATCGCCGCACGCTTTTTCATCATGGACGTGCGCGAACTTCAGGAAAAAGGGCCCCTGAACCCCGTTGTCGCCGAAGGACTGGAAGGCACGCTGGCATTCTTTGCCGGACTCGCCGCCACCCAGGCCGCACGCAGCGCCGGTGAATCCAACCGCATCTGTGCCGAGCTGTACTATGGTTTTCTGGACCAGGCTCCGGAAGCCGCCGACCAGTTCGACAGCCTGCGCGCCCAGGCCGACCGCGCCATGGCAGGCGTCCGGCTGGCAAAGGATCAGGCCGCCGATGCACTGACCGGCGTGATGATTCCCGAAGCGCTCGATTATCCGATGTAATTAGGCAGGCTGCTCAGAAAGGTATGGGAGCAAGGCGCTAGAAAAATTCAAGGTCGATGCGTATTTTTCGATACGTGAGGATTTGAATTTTACGCAGCAACGAAGCTAACGTGCCTTTATCAGCAGCCTGGGGGACGTTGTCCCCCCGAGCCCCCCTACCAGGAGGCAACGGCCTCCTGGACCTGCGACTTTTAAAAACGGCTGCCGCGCACAAGCGCATACGCTTGCACACGGCAGCCGTTTTTAAGGTAGAGGGGGAAAACATGAATTGTTTAAGTAAACGCCAGCGAAGCGATATTTAAATTTAGGAAAGGGAGCGCGAGGGGAGAACTCGATTATGGACCGGATACGCAAAGGACGTTCTTGTCCTTTGCTTTTATCGGCTCCGCCCCGGTCATGCGTCCTGTATGGCATGTGAAAAAAGGTAGCGGTTGTTGTGTAGCAACCGGTCATAAAAAATAAAAGTTTTTGGAAAGGGAGCACGAGGGGAGAACCTTTTTTGTGGACCGGATACGCAAAGGACGTCCTTGTCCTTTGCTTTTATCGGCTTCGCAGAAACGTGGTTCTGCTTCGCCTCGCGGGGCTCCGCCCCGGCCATGCGTCCTGCATGGCATTTGAAAAAAGGTAACAGTTGTTGCGTAACGACTGGTCATAAAAATAAAAGTTTTTGGAAAGGGAGCACGAGGGGAGAACCTTTTTTCAAAAAGGTTTCCCCTCGTCCTAAAAGGAATGCCTTATGAGTGAACGGCAACGGATGGATGTTGACATAGCGTGTGTAGGTTTTGGTCCGGCCATGGCTGGATTTCTGACCACGTTGACGCGCGGCATGATGCGCGAGGATGGCACTCCTGTGGCTGAGAGTGCGTCCATGCCGGGCATGCCGCCCCAGGTCATTTGTTACGAGCGTGCGGACGATCCCGGCTTTGGGGTTTCCGGCGTGGTGACCAAGGGCCGCGCCATCCGCGAGTCGTTTCCGGACCTGGACCTGTCGCAGATTCCCATGGCCTGCGAGGTCAAGGAAGAAAAGGTCGTCTACCTGCTGGACCCTGTGGGCGCGAGCCGCCGGAGCACGCTGGTTGGCGTGGCCGACAAGCTGCTGGGCGCGGTCGGTTCCATGGTGGGCGTAAAGGACCATGCGTTCGAGCTGCCCTATGTGCCGGAGTTCATGAAAAAAGAACCCGGCATTGCCATGTCCATTGGTCAGTTTACGCAATGGGCCGCCGGGCAGGTGATGGGAACGGGCATGGCGCAGGTGTGGCCGTCCACCCCGGTAGCCAAGGCCATTATTGAGAACGGCAAGGTTGTTGGCGTGCAGCTGGCCGACCAGGGCGTGAATAAAAAGGGCGAGCCGGACGCGGGCTACATGCCCGGCATGGACATCCACGCCGCACTGACCGTTGTGGGCGACGGCCCTGTCGGCCCGGTGGGCAGAGGCATCGATCAGGAGCTGGGCATGCCCCTGGGCACCCACCGCCAGGAATGGGCCGTGGGCATGAAGATGGTTGTGGACCTGCCCGAGGACTGTACATTGGAACCGGGAACGGTTCTGCACACTCTGGGGTATCCCGAGCCTGAAATTTTCGGATTTTTGTATGTCTATCCCGGCAACGTGGCCTCGCTGGGTGTTTTCATTCCGTCCTGGTTTGATTCGCCTGTGCGCACCAGCTACCGGTATCTGCAGCACTGGATGCAGCATCCCTATCTGTGGAAGCACCTCAAGGGCGGCACCATGCGCAGCTGGGGTGCCAAGTCTCTGCAGGAGGCCGGACGCCAGGGCGAACCTCTGCTGGCTGGCGACGGCTATGCCCGCATCGGCGAAGGTTCCGGCTCCACCAACGTGCTGACCAACTCGGGCGTGGACGAAGCCTGGGCTACAGGTTCCATGCTGGGTGAGTCCGTTCTGGAGCTGTTGGAACAGGGCAAGCCCTTCACCCGCGAGAACCTGGAGGAAACCTATGTACAGCGCCGTCGGGAAAGCTGGGTGGGCCGGGAATCCGAAGTTGCGGAAAACGCACGCGACGGGTTCCAGCGCGGTTTTGTGCCCGGCGTTCTGGGCATGGCCCTCACGGGGCTGAGCAAGGGCAAGTTCAACTGGCCCGGCAAGCTCAAAAAGGTCTACGAGCGCATTCCTTCCGTGGAAGAATATTACCGGGGCCGCATTTCCAAGGCGCGTATCGAGGAGATTCGTGCCGAGTGCAAGTCCAAGGGGCAGCATCTGTACGACGCGCTCATGAACGAAGCGGGCTGGCCCCAGATTGAATACGACGGCCAGCTTTTGGTATCGCATCAGGACGCGCTGCTCATGGGCGGAAAGGTCCAGGCCGCACCCGGATATGCCGACCATGTGGTTTTTGTGGACCCCGACCGTTGCCGTTCCTGCAATGAAAAAGTATGTATTGAAATCTGTTCCGGGCAGGCCATTACCATGAACCCGGAAGACGGCGTCCCGCTTTTTGATCGGGAAAAATGTGTCCATTGCGGCGCGTGTCTGTGGAACTGCAGCAAGCCGCACCCCACGGACCCGGAACGGACCAACATCGAGTTCCGCGCCGGTGCGGGCGGACTGCATTCTGCCGAGAACTAGAATTTATGAGCAGGGGGCGCTGCCCCCTGCACCCCCGCCAGGAGGCAACGGCCTCCTGGACCTGCGACTTGCATCCGGCTGCCGTTGCAGCCGGAATGCAGGCAGGGCTTTGAAAAAAGTTAGGACTGTTATTTTACAGGCTGTTTAACCGGCTTCGCAGGAACGTGGTTCTGCTTCGCCTTACGGGGCTACGCCCCGACCATGCATCCTGCATGGTTTTGAAAAAAGTTATGACTGTTGCGTTACAGGCTGTTTAACCGGCAAAAGTTTTTGGAAAGGGAGCGCGAGGGGAGAACCTTTTTTCAAAAAGGTTTCCCCTCGCCCCGCCTTTCGATGGAGACCGACCCTTATGAGTGAATTCCACATTGTAGTATGCGCGGGCATGGTACCCGACCCGCTGCAGACCTTGGAGCCCATGCAGGTTCCGGGCGGCGGATATGGCTTGAAAAACGAGATGATGTTGCCTGCGGTGCTCGACCCCTGGGCATGGCATTCGTTGTTCGAGGCTGCGAACCTGGCCAAGAACGTGCCGGGCAGCAAGGTCTGGCTGGTAACGCTGGGCCCCAAGGCCAAGTTGCAGCAGGTTATGATGACTGTTGCGCAGAAGGCGGCATTCCAGCTGGTTGTGGTGGACGGTCCTGCGGGCGGATTCACCGAGGCGTTTGACGTGGCCGAGGCTCTGGCCGGTGCCATTGACGGCATTGCCGACCTGGACAAGTCCAAGCTGCTGATTTTTGGCGGCTGGCAGTCGGCTTCCCGCGGCGCAGGCGCAACCCTGCAGATGGTGGGCGAGCGTTTGGGTGTGGTCAATCAGTTCCAGGGCGTGGACAAGATTACGCCCCAGGCTGATGGTTCGTTCGAGGTTATGGAGCGTGTGGAAGGCGGCAGCTATCAGATTTCCGAGTGCCAGGGCGCACCGGCTGTTCTGGGCTGGGCCACGGGCAATCTTCCCGAGCCTCCGAACAACCCGCAGATAGGCATGCAGAACATGCAGAAGATCATGCCCGCCATGCAGCAGGCAAAGGCTGCCACTGTGGGCGCTCCGCAGTTTCAGAGCGTGGAACTGCCCAAAACCAAGCGGGAGACCCGCGTGGTCAAGGACACGCCTGTGGATGACATCGCGCGCGAACTCGTGGAATGGATTCGAGCCTAGGTGAGGTACGACGATATGGATAAGATTTTATATATTGCGGCAGTGGAGCAGGACGGCGCATTGTCCAAGACCTCTTTGGAGGCGTTGGGTGCCACAACCAAGCTGGCCGGAGAGCTGGGCGCGGACTTTGACGTGGCCCTATTTGGCAAGGACGTGCAGGCGGCTGCCGACAGCCTGGCCGGTTGCGGCGCACAGGCTGTGCTTGGCGTAAGCGGTGAAGAATTTGCACAGGCCCGTTATGGAACAGACGCTGCGGCCATGCAGGCTTTAGTTGTCGAATCGGGCGCCACTGTGGTATTGGCTTGTGCAGATTCGCGTATCAGCCGGGTTGCTGCGGGGGTTGCGCAACGCCTGGGAGGTCGTGTAGATACATTCTTAACCGACATTTCTGGTGAGAATGGCCAGGTCAACGCCACGCGCTGGTTTTACAGGCAGCGTATGAAAGGCGTGCTGACGCGTACCGAGCGTCCGTGGGTGCTTACCATAGCCCCGGGCAGCTTTGAAGCGGCAGCGACCCAGCCAGGACAGGCCGATGTAAAGACCGTTGCGGTGGAGCTTCCGGGCGATGCCGTAAAGACAACGGTGAAGTGCATCCAATCGCCTGATGCGGACCAGCAGACCATCCGCCCCGACGCGGAACTGCTGCTGGTGGCCGGGGCTGGATGGACCAAGAAGCAGGACGGCGCGGTGCGTTCCGGAGACGCGGAAACGCTTATCCTGTCGTTCCTGAACAATACAAAATGTTCTTTGGGCAGCAGCAAGTCGTTGGTGGACATCAGCGGCGAAGGCGAGGCGGTGCTTTCCTTTATGAGCCACCTGCACCAGGTGGGCCAGACCGGGGCCACGCCGCGCCACAAGAAAGGGCTGGCCACATGCTGCCACGGCGAAGAGCCGCATGTTGTGGGCTGGCGTTTCATTACCGAACGCAGGGCGGTCAACACCGACGCCAACTGCGGATGGGCCCAGGGCAAGGCCGACGTGCTTTACGTTGCCGATGCCTTTGCGGTCATGAACAAGGTGAACGAGCTCTTGTCCGGCGAGTAAGTTCTGCGACTAGGGCGTTCAAGAGAGAGGGCCGTCTCCATCGGGGAGGCGGCCTGTTTTTTTGCCCAAGTGGCTTCGCAGCCGTTCTCTGCAGGGGGCGCGATGTTGGGGCGAGCGCGTAACAGCCGGTCTCTCGTCAAGCGGGTTTTCGGGCCACGGCTGTCAGCCTGCTGCTCTGGTGGAGCTTTTCGTTGGTGGCGCAAAATGTTGCATTGCTTGCAGGTGGACGTTCACTAGTGATTTCAACCGGCGCTGTTGTGGCAAAGGCATTGCCGTGGCTGGGCCGTCTGCCAATGGGGGAAGCTGCAGTAACTTGCTTTTATTTTCCCATGGCGTGTGTGGCGCGACTGGTGTGAAGAACGGAAAAGGACGTTGTACTGTATGTTTTCCCACGTACTAACGATGTTACTTGACAAATGTGTCCGCATTTTCTTGACGTTGTACAAGGGATCTGCCAAGATATAAAGGTATGAGATTATCGTCATCCGGCATTGCCGAGATGTGGTGGCGGGGGGCCGCCATGTGATGCCGGGCTGCAGGGGGCACATATGAAATCCAATCTTCCGGAATATGAGATGAAGGGCTTTGAGGTTACAGACATTATCCGTCGCATGATGTTTGCGACGCAAAGTCGCAACCAGGCGGAACTGGCCGAACGCCTTGGCGTGCGCCGAGCGGCCGTAACCGATGCCAAGCGCCGCCAGGCCATTCCTTCGGACTGGTTCATGCGCATCGGCCGTATGTTCAGCGTAAATCCTCTTTGGCTGGAAACAGGTCTGGGGTCCTACGGCCTGAGCGAAGAATCGATAATTGCCGAATCTCCCGGAGCGTACAAGGCGGACGAGTTCGCCTATGTTCCCAAGGTGTCCGCCGTGCCGCGCATGGGGCCGGAAGGTCTGGAAACCGACGAAGAGGTGGAGGATTTTTATGCCTTCCGCCAGCAATGGCTGACCCGCATCAGTATGGGAAGCATTTCCGCCCTGCGGCTGATGGCGGTTGCCGGAGACAGCATGCAGCCGACTCTGTGGGACGGAGACACGGTTTTGGTGGATCAGAGCCAATGTGACCCGGTTGCAGGCAAGATTTACGTCATCGGCATTGACGACGGTATTGTGGTGAAACGGGTTGAGAGAAGGCCTGGAAAGCTGGTTCTGATAAGCGACAACCACGCACTGTATCCTCCGCTGGAGATTAATCTCGACGAATCCGCCAACGTGCGGGTGATAGGCCGGGTTATCTGGATGGCGCGGGAAGTGATGTAGCGGGCCTGTCGGCAGGGAAAGCCATCTTTTGCAGGTGGTCCGTCCGGGGACGGTGGAAAATCAGGGGGAGACAAGCGCATAATGCGGGGCGGATTTCGTCCCGTTTTTTATTTGGTTTTGCTGCCGAGTGGATGATGTTGAGGAAAAATTAATGGGCCACAGGCCCTTTTTTTTGAATCATGCACGCTGTGTTTTATTTTTTATATGCAATATCAATATGTTATACTTATTTTCTGCAAGAATAAAAAAAACCACTTTTTTTCTAAAGTTTTTTCCCTACTGGACGATGAGGCAGTCAACGGTGGTTCATTGAAACAAAAGGTCCCGTTTATTTTGGTACTGCCGGCAAGGAAGCCGGTAATTACTTCAAGGAGGAAGTACAAATGGCAATGGTAATTAATCACAACATGATGGCGATGACTGCGACTCGGAACTTGAACTCTGCGTACAACGCATTGAGCACGTCCACCAACCGCCTGTCATCTGGTCTTCGCATCACCTCGTCTGCTGATGATGCCGCCGGTCTGGCTATTCGTGAATTGATGCGGGCCGACATCACCGCAACCAACCAGGGCGTTCGTAACGCCAACGACGCTATTTCGCTGATTCAGACTGCTGACGGCGCGCTCGGCGTCGTCGATGAAAAGCTCATCCGCATGAAGGAACTGGCCGAACAGGCTTCGACCGGTACTTACAACTCCACGCAGAGAGGCATCATCGACTCCGAATACCAGGCAATGGCTTCGGAAATCACACGTATCGCCAACGCAACGGACTTCAACGGCATCTATCTGCTCAACGGCAACCTGTCCGGCACGCACAGCGGCTCGGGGCTGGTTTCCACCGGTAAGCTGAAGGTCCACTTCGGTTCCGGCAACGATTCGTCGGAAGACTACTACCACATCGAGATCGGCAACTCCACGGCTTCCGCCCTGGGTGTCGGTCTGGCTGCCGGTAACTCCATCTCCACTCAGGAGCTGGCGCAGAAGTCTCTCGACAAGATCAATGCAGCCATCGTGTCCAAGGACAAGATTCGGGCAAATCTGGGTGCGATGCAGAACCGTCTGGAAAACACCGTCACCAACCTCCAGATCCAGGCTGAAAACCTGCAGGCCGCAGAATCTCAGATCTCCGATGTGGACGTTGCCACGGAAATGACCCAGTTTGTTCGCAACCAGATCCTCAGCCAGTCCGCAACTGCCATGCTTTCCCAGGCCAACAGCCTGCCCAGAATGGCTATGCAGCTCATCGGCGGCTAGTAGGTTCCCTGTTCGCACAAAGTTTATGGACAACCGCGAGGCCCGCTTCGGCGGGCCTCAGTTTGCTGAAAACGGCAGTATAACGTCGTTGCTTCAAAGGATTCAAATCCTCGCATATGAAGAATACGCGTTGTTTGTAATTTCTTTGGGCTTGAATCCTTTTTTGTGTTTCGCTCTCTGATTTTTTATTTGCCGCTCTCCTTTTTTTATCAGCCGTCTTGCTTCCTGAAAACGTCCTCATCCTGCCGGATGACGTAATATTTCTATTTTTTCAGTCCCTGCCGTTTCGCCTCATTCCGACAAAATTACCAGTAGGCCGTAAATAAATTTCATATGTTGCCGATAAGATAGGTATGGAAATCATTCACTTCTCGCGCAAAACGCGCCCTGAGCGGCTTCCGACAGGAGGCCACGCTGGAGTGAACAGGTTGGCATGTATTGTGCTTTCCATCCAGGTGCAAGGTTCCGTTAGGAAATTAATGCCTGGGAGACAAACGTAATGAGCAACGATCTGGGTAGCGATCAGATTTCTGGAGGTATCCACTTTACGGGGCTTGGTTCCGGAACGGACTTCGATTCCATTACCGAGCAGCTCCTCAAGGTTGAGGGCATCCAGAAGAAACGCATGGAAACGTGGCGTGCTTCTTGGGAAACCAAGATGAAGGCCTTCGACGAGCTCAACACCACCATGGTGGAGTTGAAAAGTACCCTGCAGAAATTGGATACTCCTGAAGAATTTGTGGAGAAGGCGGTTTCGTCCACAAGCAGCACTGCGCTTTCGGCCACAGCCGACGCCGATGCCATGGAAGGTTCGCATTCCATCGTCATCGGTTTGCTGGCGGAAAACGAAGTGCGGATCAGTGCGAATTACTATACTGCGGAAGATGCGATCTTGACCTCCAACGGCGGCCAGTTCGTCTATACCTACGACGGCAATACCGTGACCGTGGACGTTGCTTCCAATACGACTCTTGAAGGCCTTGCCAACCTCATTACCCGAGATAGCGACAACCCCGGCATACGGGCGGAAGTCGTGAAAATGGCCGACGATGTCTACAGGCTCAGAATTCTCGGGATGGACCTTGGCAGCGACCATGAGATTTCCATTGATGGTTCGACGACCCTGACGGGCTTCACTTCCGACGCCGTCCCCCGAATGAAGACGGCGCACGACGCTTTGGTGAATGTGGACGGCATCAACTATCTGCGTGATACCAACTACATTACCGACATTATTCCAGGGGTTAAGCTGACCCTGAAAAAAGCGGACGTGGGCGAGACGATCAACATTACGATCACTCAGGATAAGGAAACCATCAAGGAGAACATCAAGGCCTTTGTGGACAAGGTGAATGAGATACGAACGGCCCTTCAGAAGTTGACGGAGGTTGACAAGACGACGGGCAAGGGAAGTTTGCTGACAGGCAACTATGGCCTGCAGATGATTGAAAGCAAGCTTGAAAACGTTACAGCAGTGTCTGCAATTGGTTTTCTGCCGTGGGATAAATCCACCGGACAGGGAGACTACTACTCTACGCTCGCCCAGCTCGGTATACTTACCGATGCCGATTCCGGTTCCGCCACCAAAGGCTTGCTGGTTATTGATGAGGAAAAGCTCAAAGATGCACTGGACAACCACCTCGACGCTGTAGCCGATCTTTTTTCCGCCAATTACGAAGGCGTCAGCGATTCGGACAAGTTCATCTTTGGTTCATTGATCAAAGGCACCACCCAGGCCGGATCCTATGATGTCCGTTTTTCCATCTCGGGTGGAGTTATGCAAAGCGGAGCCACCATTGGCGGTTACCCTGCAACGTACGATTCCAGCACCAAGGAACTGACTGCTGCGGATGGACCGGCCAAAGGTATGTCCATCCGGATAACAGACTTTTCCGACACGACCGACTATAAGGGAACCATCCGGGTCAAGCTCGGCAAGGTTGGCGAGATGGTTGAAACTCTTGGTGAGATGACCAACGAGAACGACGGAACCCTTAAGGTACTGGAAGACAACTATCAGGACATCATTGATGGCATTGATAAAAAGATAGACCGTGAAGAACGCCGCCTCTCCTCTATGGAGAAAACCCTCAAGATGAAATGGGCGCGGCTGGAAACAACGCTGGGCAAGTACAACAGCATACTGACACAGCTGCAAAGCCAGATTTCTCAATTGACCAAAGGATAACCCCGGGGGATGATTTATGAATAATGCTGCCCAAAAATATTTGCAGACTCAGGTTGCAACAACCACACCGGCGGATATTCTGATTCTGCTGTATGACGGGGCCATCAAGTTTCTCAAAAGGGCTAAAATCAAAATTCAGGAAGGTGATGTCAAGGAAAAGGGGATTTTGATTGCCAAGGCCCTGGATATCATCAACGAACTGCAGTGCAGTCTGAACAAGGATAAGGGCGGCGCGCTGGCCGATAATCTGAACAACCTGTATTTCTACTGCAGTGCCCAACTTCTTACGGCAAACCTGAAGCTGGATACGGAACTTGTGGACAGGGTCATAAAAATTCTTGGAGAATTGCGTTCCGCATTTAACGAAATCAAGGGGACCGCTCCCATGCCCGAAGCAGCACATCCGGCCAGGGGCATGGTCTCTCCCGGCCGTGGTCCTGCGCCCGGTTCGTTTAAGACCGGCCTGGGGCAAACCGGCTTTGGGAAACCCATGGCAGCTCCGCAGAGCAGCCCGGCCTCTCCGTTGCAGACGGCACAGCCGGTCCAGCCCCGTCAACCAAGCCAGCCAAGTACGGCAATCAGCCAACCGGCACCCGTTCCACCTTCTGCCCAACAGTCGGCAGCCGGACAGCCCGTACCCGCAGCGCAAGCCCAGGGAACGGAACAAAGACAGGATAACCCCGCTTCTTCGCAACCGGCAGAGGCATCCCAGCCGGTTCCGCCAGCGTCCGTTCATAACTTCCGGGTTAAGCGGGGGATGGCGGCGTATATGAAATCTTAGGGGTTAGGCTGCTGAAAAAAGCACGATAGCTTCGTTAGTTCCTGCCAATGGAGGAGCTGAAAATGGCCGAATAACTTCGTTGCCGCACAGAATTCAAATCCTCGCGTACAGAAGAGTACGCGTCGGCCTTGAATTCTGCTTGCGCCTCGTTCTCTGCCATTTTGAACTCCTCGCAGAGTGAGTCTGGTACAGAAAAGTCAAAAGAGCACAGCAGTATTATTCGTAAAAAAATTAAGGCCGATGCGTAGATCTATGCATCGGCCATTTATTGCTCTCTTGTACGCACGTTTTTTTGTGATTTTCTCTTGGGTTTCCCCTGTCCCGACGGGTATCTAGTCCTTTGAAGCTGCTCGTAACGTACGTTCGGACGTCGATTCTTTCCATACTCGGTCCAGTTCGGTCATTACATCGGGGATGTTGACGGCTGCGTAGCGTCCGGCGCAGGCCAGCCCCACGGACGAAGCCGTGAACTCCACCAGTTCCGGAAGCGAGATGGGGCGGTTGAAGCCGCCCAGGTGGGGGCCTGTCAGGATGGTCACGTCCTCTTCACCCCGCTGCATTGCGTCGATCTGTTTCCTGGAAAATCCCCGGCTGGTCAGAAAATCGGCAAATTCCAGGTCCGTCATTTCCATCTGGTCGTCCACCCGCAACTCTTCGGCCATGTGCCGGTCCACGCCCATTTCATCTATCATGCGGCTGCACAGTCCCGGCAGGTCGAAGCCGGAAGGAAAGGGAATGTCGTGTTGGGTGAATCCCTTGTAAAATCCCTGGTGAATAGCCTTTATCGCCTTTTGCAGCAGGTCGGCATCAAACAGGTGGCGGGCGTCCACCGGGCTTCCATCGTCATTCTGTCCGACGAGCCTGGGATTTTTCGCCCGAAAATAGCTTCCCGACACCAGCAGCAGGCTGAGCATGGCCGTTCCCATGGCATGGTACAGGCTGATGCCCTGCCCCCGGTGGGGTTCGATGTGTTCAAAGTCGCGCAGCCCCGACGCGCCGAAGTTGGGATGTCGGCATGAAGCCAGCCACTGGTCGAGCCTGCCCAGACGATGCCATTGGTAGGCCCCGGCGTCCCTGCGCCGTCCCTGCTGCACCCGGTTGTGAAACAGGGGGATGGGGGCGGTGTGGGTCAGCCCCAAAGACATGAGTCTGCCCATATGCCGGGCGTTCCGCCCCATGATTTCAAGAAATTCGGAAGGCCCCGGCAGCCTGCCTGGGCTCTCGTCGTTGGGATAGGAAAAATAATTCTTGCCTGCCGCATAACATAGTACCCAGCCCTCTGGGTGAAGTGCCTTTCCTGTGGTGCCCGGTAATACCCGTACAATATCCAGCGGTACGGGAATCCCCATGGTCCCGGAAAAACTGTCGGACATGGCATGCAGCCGTTCCATCCAGGCCGCCTCGCGGCGCAGGCAGTCCACGGATTCCCCGGCGCGCAGAAATTTAAAGGCCAGCAGTTCATCCGGTTTCCAGTTGTGCGCAACCATCAGGGTTCTGCCCAGCCATTCGGAATTGTCGGCGTTGCCCTGGTGGCGGGCGATCAATTCGGACAGGGAACATTGCGCAAGGGGGGAAAGCGGGTAGGGACGGCAGTCCGTGCATTCCGGCAGGCCCATGTCCAGCTCTCCCAAAACCCGGGCCACGGCCAGCCGCACTCCTACGGTTCCCCCAAAACAGGAGCGCAGCAGGGTTTTCAGGGCCAGCCGGGAAATTTTTTCCGAAGCGTCGGGGTGCAGAAAAACACACAGCCCCTGGGCTGCTTCGCGGTAGACATAGCGCGCATTCTTTTGCCGGTCGTGTTCGGCGGTTTCCAGAACGCGGGCAAACGCGGCAACATATTTTTCGGGGTGGTCGCTGTCCGGCCCGGCTTCGCGCGCCAGTTCGCGGACCCGAAGGTAGGTTACCGTGAAATCAAGCCCGGTAACGGTAAAGCGCCCGTCCGGCGGCTTGAAAACACGGTCGTAAAGTTCTGCTCTGCCATTCATGGACCCCGGCTACACCAAAGATACACCCCATGCCAGAACTAATTCCCGCTACGGCCCATTAAAAAAGGAAAAGTGTGGTTGAAGTCTTGGAAAAATGCAGCCAATATAAGGCATCTTACTGGAGTTGCTCATCCGGATGGGATTTGGCTGTACCGGGAAAACGTCAAACCGAGAAGAGGCTAGCAAATGTATCATCTTCCTTCCATCCGAGTGAAAATCGGTGTGTACTCGGGTGTTCTTCTTTTGTTGTCCATGTTGGCAGTCATTGGATACGCAACCTATGTAGCCCGCCAGGAGGCTTTGCAAAACGCAGTGCATCAGGCTCGGGATGCCACCGTGGTCGAGTCGCTGCAAATCAGGGTCCGCTTTGAGGCGGGGTTGGACGCAGCCCGTGCCACGG
Source organism: Desulfovibrio sp. 7SRBS1 (assembly GCF_049723905.1). NCBI lineage: Bacteria > Pseudomonadati > Thermodesulfobacteriota > Desulfovibrionia > Desulfovibrionales > Desulfovibrionaceae > Desulfovibrio > Desulfovibrio sp. 7SRBS1. Next base: position 3,902,120 of record NZ_JBJKFD010000001.1, read on the forward strand.
CTGCGGCATTTGAGGGAATAAGGAATATTCAGTCCCAGCCTTCTCGTGAGGTCGGCACGCAGATTCTCAAAAATGTCGCATCCAGTTCCGATGACTTTCTCGGTGCCTGGACCACTTGGGAACCGAACGCATACGACGGCAAAGATGCCGAGTTTGTAGGCACCAAGGGGCACGACGCCACCGGGCGCTTTCTTCCGTATTGGAACAAGGTCGGCGGTATGCATCTGGAACCGTGCAACTCGTACGACAGTCCGGGGAATGACGACTGGTACAAGAAACCCAGGGACAGCGGCCAGGAAATGGTCATGGAGCCCTACAGCTACGATATTGGCGGCAAGATGACCATGGTCGTCAGTCTGGCCGTGCCTGTGAAAGTAAAGGGGAAAAGTGCCGGGGTTGTGGGCGTGGATCTGGGAGCTGGTTTTCTCCAGAAACTCAGCGATTCCATGACCGTGTTTGACGGCAAGGCCCGTCTGGTCCTGTTCAGTCCGCAAGGTGTCATTGCCGCCATGACGGGGCGCGCCGATCTGGCGGGCAAGCCGCTTTCCGAAGGCATTGCCGATGCCGACCAGATGCTCAAGACCGTAGAAAACAATGAGGAATTTCAGGATTTCTCCGATGGCGCCTTGCGTCTGGTGCTGCCCATGAGTTTTGGCAAGGCCGATCAGGTGTGGGGAATCGCCATTTTTGTTCCCGAAGGGATAATCTTTGCCCATGCCAGCGAAATGGCCTGGAACCTGTCTCTTATCGGTCTGCTGTGTCTGGCTGTCGCCCTGGTGATTCTGATATTTCTGGCAACCGTTCTTTCGCGCCCCATCCGCGAAACCGCAGGAGCCATCCACAATATTGCCGAAGGGAATTTGGATATTCGGCTTGAGCCGCGCGGGCGGGACGAAGTGGCGGCCATGCAGGAAGCCGTCAATATCATGGCTGGCAGGCTCAAGGACAATATCGAGGAAATCGAGACCCAGAACCGGTTGGCGCAGGAAAAGACTCTTCAGGCGGAAGAGGCGACAAAAGCCGCCGAAGAGGCACGGCAGATGGCCGAAAAGGCCAGAAGCGAGGGCATGCTCCAGGCCGCCCATAAGTTGGAGCGCATTGTGGAAGGCGTTTCGGGTGCTTCCGGGGATATTTCCCGGCAGGCCGCGGATGTCCTGTCCGGCTCCGAGCACCAGAAGGACCGCATAACCCAGACCGCCACGGCCATGGAAGAAATGAACGCCACGGTGCTGGAAGTGGCCAGAAGCGCAGGAGAGGCCGCGGAACAGGCCCGGCAGGACAAGGAAAACGCCGAGGAAGGTTCCAGTGTGGTCAACCACACCGTTACGGCCATTGCCGGGGTGCAGAAAAAGGCCGAATCCCTCAAGGAGAATATGAATTCCCTGGGCGTACAGGCCGAATCCATCGGCAACATCATGACCGTTATCGATGACATTGCCGACCAGACCAACCTGCTGGCGCTCAATGCAGCCATTGAGGCCGCTCGTGCCGGTGATGCCGGACGTGGATTTGCCGTGGTTGCCGACGAAGTGCGCAAACTCGCGGAAAAGACCATGAATGCCACCAAGGAAGTGGGCGATTCCATCCGTTCCATTCAGAGCGGCACGCAGTCCAATATCGAGGCCATGGACACGGTGGTTTCCGACATTGAAGAGGTGGCGGAATTCTCCCAGCGGTCGGGCAAGGTGCTGGAAAACATCGTGGAGGGAGCGGGGATCTCCGCCGGACGCATTCAGAGCATTGCCACGGCGGCCGAAGAGCAGTCGGCCACGTCCGAGGAAATCAACCAGTCCTTGGAAGAGATCAACTCGATTGCCGGCGAGACAGCCGCAGCCGTGGCTGAAACCGCCGAGGCTTCCGAGGGCCTGGCGAAACAGGCGGCGGAGCTGCAAAAGCTGATCGAGGAGCTCAAAAGAGAAGCCGAATAAAAGAATTGCAAAAATATAAGCGGGTTGAGACCGCACAAAAAAGGAAAGCATGCATGTGCTTTCCTTTTTTTATTGCTGGGAAGGGGGCAAAGGCTGCGGATGCAAAATTTTGATTGTTTGTCTTGGAAAGAGAGAAAAGAGAAAGGTGGTTCGCATATGCGAACCTTTGATGTGCTCGCTTCTGTTGGTTGACCATATAAACGAGTGTGGCTAGCTGGTTTTGATCTTTCAAGAAGGTGTATTTTTACGAACTTGTAATTGTTTTTTCCTATCTGTTTATCGAACATTATATGCAGACCGGAACGAAAGGGGATTTGGCGCATGTATACGCTTCCATCCGTAAGATCAAAGATTGTATGCTATGCAGGCACGCTGCTCGTGTTGGCCATGCTGGCTCTCATTGGTTACGCCGTTCATATCACCCAGGGCACGGCCTTTGAAAATGCCATGCGGACCGCCAGAAATGCGGCGGAGATAGAGGCATTGCGCGTGAAAGTGCGTTTTGAAGGGGGCCTGGATGCGGCCCGAACCATGTCCAACACGTTCGGAGCTATCAAGAAAGCCTCTCCCGAGCCTTCCCGCAAGGAAGTCATGGAGATCCTCAAGCAGGTCATACAGCAGCAAAAAGACTTTTTCGGCTCTTGGTGCGTGTGGGAACCGGATGCCTTTGACGGCAACGATGCCGCTTTTTCCGGACAGCCGGGACATACCGGGACCGGTCGTTTCGTCCCCTATTGGAACAAGGTGGGCGGACTGCATATGGAAGGAACCGGCGATACCCTGGACAAGCCGGGGCAGGATGGTTGGTATACGGGACCGCGTGATTCCGGGAAGGAAACCGTTCTTGAGCCCTCCGTCTATGAAATAAACGGGGAAAAAACCATGGTCGCCAGCCTGGCCGTTCCCATCCGTGCCGGAGGAAAGGTTGTAGGGCTTGTGGGTGTGGATCTGAGCGCCGGATTCCTCCAGCACATTACCGACAGCATTGAGAGCTTTGGGGGCAAGGCCTCCATGATCATGTTCAGCGACTCCGGGGCCGTGGCCGCGGCAACCGGACACAGCGAGGCGGCAGGAAAGCCTCTTGCCGACCTTACCACCCATGCCCGGGAGATGCAGGACTCCGTGAAACGAAACAAGGAGTACCATGTCTTTGCCGACGGGGCCTTGTCGGTGGTCGTGCCGCTCTCTTTTGGAAAATCCCCGCAGGTTTGGGGCGTTGCGGTTTCGGTTCCCGAAGACGTGATCATGGCGGACGCCAGAAGTCTGGCCTTCCGGCTGACCCTCATCGGCGGTTTATGTCTTGTCCTTGCCCTTGGCGTCATGTTTTTCCTTGCCACTGTGCTTGCCCGTCCCATTCGCGAGACGGCAGGAGCGGTCAACAGCATTGCCGATGGCAATCTGGATGTGCGCCTGACGCCCAAAGGGCGTGACGAAGTGGCGGCCATGCAGGATGCTGTCAATGTCATGGCAGGCAGGCTCAAGGACAATATCGGGGAAATCGAGACCCAGAACAAGCTGGCCCAGGAAAAGACCCTGCAGGCGGAGCAGGCCATGCAGGCCGCGGAAGAGGCCCGGCAAATGGCCGAGCAGGCCAGAAGCCAGGGAATGCTCCATGCTGCCCAGCGGCTGGAAAGCATTGTCGGAGAATTGTCCGGCGCGTCCAATGAAATTTCCAGCCAGGCTGCCGAGGTCCAGTCCGGATCGGAACAGCAGAGGGACCGCATCACGCGTACAGCCACGGCCATGGAAGAAATGAGCGCCACGGTTCTGGAAGTGGCCAAAAGCGCCAGCCAGGCTGCCGAGCAGGCCCAGCAGGACCGGGAAAACGCCCAGGAAGGCTCCGAGGTGGTCCATCATACCGTCACGGCCATTACGGGCGTGCAGGAAAAGGCCGAATTGCTGAAGGAAAACATGAATTCCCTTGGCGAACAGGCTGAATCCATCGGCAACATTATGACTGTTATCGACGATATTGCCGACCAGACCAACCTGCTGGCACTCAATGCCGCCATCGAGGCCGCCCGTGCCGGTGATGCCGGACGTGGATTTGCCGTGGTTGCCGACGAGGTCCGCAAACTGGCGGAAAAGACCATGAATGCCACCAAGGAAGTGGGGGCGTCCATCCGTACCATTCAGGACGGAACCCATTCCAATATCAAGGCCATGGATACCGTGGTGCAGGATATTGAAGAGGTGGCCGGGCTTTCCAAGAGTTCCGGCAAGGTGCTCGAAGAGATCGTGGCCGGAGCCGAAGTTTCGGCCGGGCGTATCCAGAGCATTGCCACGGCTGCCGAAGAGCAGTCGGCCACTACCGAGGAGATCAACCGCTCCGTGGATGAGATCAATGTGATTGCGGGCGAGACGGCATCTGCCATTGCGGAAACCGCACAGGCCTCCGACGGTCTGGCCCGGCAGGCTACCGAGCTGAAGCAGCTTATAGATGAGTTGAAAGCCGAGGCCTGCTAGGTAGGTTGTCCAACTACCGCCACCCATGCACAAACAAAAGCCCCGCTGCCGCATATATGCGACGGCGGGGCTTTTTTTAACTGTCAGAGCCCTACGGACTTAGGCGCCAATAAGCTGCATGGCCATTCTGGGCAGGCTGTTGGCCTGGGAAAGCATGGCGGTAGCGGACTGGCTGAGGATCTGGTTGCGGACAAACTGGGTCATTTCCGTGGCAACATCCACATCGGAAATCTGAGATTCTGCGGCCTGCAGGTTTTCAGACTGAATCTGGAGGTTGGTGACGGTGTTTTCCAGGCGGTTCTGCATTGCACCCAGGTTTGCGCGGATCTTGTCCTTGGACACGATGGCGGCATTGATCTTGTCGAGCGCCCCCTGCGCCAGCGCCTGAGTGGAGATGGAGTTGCTGGCAGCCATGCCGACGCCCAGGGCGGAAGCCGTGGCATTGCCGATCTCGACGTGGTAGTAGTCTTCCGACGAATCGTTGCCGGAACCGAAGTGGACCTTCAGCTTACCGGTGGAAACCAGCCCCGAGCCGCTGTGCGTGCCGGACAGGTTGCCGTTGAGCAGATAGATGCCGTTGAAGTCCGTCGCGTTGGCGATTCGGGTGATTTCCGAAGCCATTGCCTGGTATTCGGAGTCGATGATGCCGCGCTGTGTGGAGTTGTAGGTACCGGTCGAAGCCTGTTCGGCCAGTTCCTTCATGCGGATGAGCTTTTCGTCGATAACGCCGAGAGCGCCGTCCGCGGTTTGGATCATGGAAATTGCGTCGTTGGCATTGCGGACGCCCTGTGCGGTGGATGCGATATCGGCCCGCATAAGTTCGCGAATAGCCAGACCGGCGGCATCATCAGCAGACGAGGTGATGCGAAGACCGGACGACAGGCGGTTGGTGGACTTGCTCAATGCGCTGTACGCAGTGTTCAAGTTACGGGTCGCCGTCATTGCCATCAAGTTGTGGTTGATTACCAGAGACATTGCCGTTCCTCCTTGAAATAAAGTGGCTTCCTTGCCAGTGGAATTGTGTCCGGCCGTTTCCCCGGGGGCCTTTGAAATGTCCTCCCGGCCGGGCAAAAATTCCGCCTTATGTTCTTACTGATCGACCGCTCAAGCGAATTTCTTTAGGGACGTTTGAAATTTTTGAAAAATTAATTTGAATGTCCCAATCCGCGGCAGCTTGCCCAGACTCAATGACCAGGGCCGCAGCCTTACCGGCAAAGGGCGGCTTGACGCGCAAGGACCGGGACGGTACTTGCCCTAAAGTCGACATTCAGGCAGGACCTCGATGATCCGGACGTTCATTCCAAGACCAAACAGGATGGAAAATCATGCAGTTAGGAGTCTGTCAGACCCCGGTTCTGACGTCGCTTGAAACTGTTCGCGAATATATTGATGCTGCCGCGTCGGCCGTACCGACAGCCATGAACACCCCTGGCATCCCCGGCACCCCCGGCACACCGGACGCAGCAAGTACACCCGGTGGCCCCACTCCCGGCCTGCTACTTTTCCCCGAACTTTTTTTCGGCGGGTTCGATTACGCAAATATCGCACTGTGGGCATCCCGCGCTGGCGAGCTGAGAAACATATTTCAAGAGTGTGCCGATGCCCACGGCGTTGCACTGGCGGCCACGCTCATGGAACCCGCCGGTGAGTCTGCTCCCTCTGCACAGGGGCCGTTCAATTCCCTCTATTTTTTCGCGCCCCGGCAGAACGGCATCCCCGCGGGCGGGCAGCGCATCTACAGCAAAATCCATCTTTTCCCGGCAGGCGAGCATATCCATTTTCAGCCCGGCAGGCCCGAATTCTCGCCCGTTACCTGGGAGGGTGTGCCCATAGGCGGCTGCATCTGCTACGATCTTCGTTTTCCTGAAATTTTTCGTACCCAGGCCTCTGCCGCCCCGGATATTTTTGTGGTGGCCGGGCAGTGGCCCGCCTCCCGCGTGGCGCATTGGCAGATTCTTCTGCGGGCCCGCGCCGTGGAAAATCAATGCTATGTATTGGCCTGCAACGGGGTGGGGCCGTCGTCCCTGGGAATCCTCGGCGGCCACTCCTGCCTTGTGAATCCGCAGGGGGACGTGGTTTTCGAGCTGAACAGCGAAGCGGGTTCCGCCTGGGGGGCGTACAATGCCGACGCCGTGGCCCAGGCCCGCAAGCTGGTTGCCTCGCGCACCAGCCCGGTTTTGGAAGTGCGGCCCCGTTCTTGATCTGTTACGGTCCGCAGGCTAGATTGGTTGCGGAACACAACGGTTCCGTCAACGGCTTCGGCCGGATGCACACGCCGCGATATCCCCATGGGGGGCGCGCCGAGGCGTGAAAAAAAGACGAGACTATCCGAGGCTGTCCGGCCTGGTTCCACCACTCCGGACGGTAAAGCAACGAACCGGCGTGGCCGACGGAATGCGCAAACGCGTTTCCAACGCCGCCGGGGAACACCAACACGGGAAATGTTTGCATGAAGATTACCTGCCCTGAATGCGGCTTCAGCCGCGAGGTGCCGGAAGACAAGATACCTTCCTCCGCACTGCGGGCCACCTGCCCCAAGTGCGGTGTCAAATTCACCTTTCGCAGGCCCGAACCCGAGTTTATTTTGGACGATGGCGATCCCGCCGAACCGGAAACCACTTCGGCCTGGGAAAAGCCGTATGAGGCCGCCCGCCCCGCCCGTCCCGCCGAACCTGCAGAACAGGGCCAGCAGGCCGCAGACCGGGAAGAGGAAGCCGGCAGTGCAGAACATGGGGACGATGCCGAATACGAATCCGCCTACGCCCGCCATTTGCGGAAGCTGAAAGAAAAGGGGGCCGCCCACGGTTCTCCCGTGGATCTGCTCGACGAGACGGTCAGTGAACGCAGGGTTGCTTCTCCGGAAGCGGACGAATCTACCGAGGTTTCGGAAGAGGGCCATTCCCAACAGGAGGAGTCCCGGAACTCTGGGGCCTCCGGGGGAAACGGCTTTTCCAGAATCACCCAGGGGCTCGATCCGCTGGACTCCGGAAAAGGGGACAGGCAGGGCCAGTCCGGCCAGTCCGGCCAGTCCGGCCAGTCGGGAAAGTCGGGAAAGTCCGGAAGGTCCGGACAATCCAGTCAGGCGCGCGCTGCACAGGAAGATTCCCAGCCCGATAAACCTGCCAACGGCACCCCCGCCAACGGTAATCCTGAAGACATCTGGCAGAAGCTGGAATCCATGGACATGCCCGGTGAGGATGGCGACACTCCCTCCTGGCAGGGGAAGGCATCGCAGCATACTGCTGCTGGGCAGGAGCGGGGCCGCGCGCACGACCGTGGCTACGAACAGGGCAACAGGCAGCAGGCTGATTCGCCTTCTGCGCACGGCAGCCAGGATACCCCTGTTGTGGACGTGCCCTGGGAGCAATTGAACCGTTTCGGATTTTTCAACGGCCTGTTCCAGACCATCAAGCGGATCATGTTTTCGCCCTGGCTGTTTTTTGAAACAATGCCCGTGCGGGGCGGCATGCTGCGTCCTCTCATCTTCTACATGCTGATCTATCTGTTCGAGACCTTGTGCCAGTACGCCTGGGATACCGCCGGGTTCAGCACCGCGTCGCTGTTCAACGGGCCGGATATGATGGGCGAGGAAACGTTTTTACCTGCCAACATGGAAGCCCAGCTGCTGCTGTTCGTCTACCCTATCATTTTTGCCGGACTGCTGTTTGTGGGGGCCGGAATAAACCATCTTTTCCTGCTGGCGGTGCAGTCGGGAAAGGCCGGGTTTGAAGGCACGTTCCGGGCGCTGGCCTACAGCAGCGCGCCCATGGTGCTTTCGGTCATTCCGGTGGTCGGGCCGCTTCTCGGCGCGGTCTGGAGTTTCGCCATCACATTCATTGCCTTTAAAAATGTGCACAAGACGACTTTTGTGCGGGTTATCATTGCGTTTATGCTTCCCCTTGTTATTCTGGTGGGCATGTCTTTGCTGGTGGCAGTGGGGGCGAATCATTCGGTATGACACTTGCAATAACTCCTGGCAGGTAACACCTCCGGCTTCGTGCCGGAAAAGCGGGCGCAGACTATGTGGACATGGTTGCGAAAGCTCTGGAAAGGGCGGGAAAAGGCTGTGGAATCAGCTCCTTCCGGCACGGACGGTGATCAGTCGAAACCGGTTGACGTTCTGACCCAGGCCGGAGAAATCGTGGAATTGTCCCGATTGGCGGAAATGCTGCATCCGGAAGATGACGAATTTCTGACGCGCATACGTCGCATCCGTTCGGAAATGAGCGAGTTGCAGAAGCTGGCTGCACGTCCGGAATTCCGCAAAATCTCCGGGGAACGGCTGCGCAACCTGGACAAGGGCATGGCCCTGGCCCGCAAGCAGTTGCTGGATGTCGTCAGGCATGCGCCTGCCCCTACGTCCACGCTGCAATAGGCGGTGTTGCCACAACACACCAGGAGATTTCGTATGCGCCGTTGTGCAGTTGTTGTTTTGTTTGTTGTGGCCGCAGGGCTGGCCCTGTTGTCGGGCTGTACCCATGTGGAACCCGGACTGGGCGGCACATCCATAGTGGACCTGGACCAGACGTCGGTGCTGAGCGCCCCGGCCTGGTACGTCCATCCCACGGATTTTCCCAAAGCCCCCCTGAACGCCCTGTTCATTCCCCTGGTCGTCACCGCCGATGTTGCCAACCAGCGTCTGGCAGGCAACGAGGTGATGCGCGCCGTCTGGCAGACATGGATGGGCATGGAGGTCTTTCAGGGGCAGGACTTTGACTCTACCGCATATTACCGCGACGCCAGATCGGCAGTCATCCTGGGGCGCAAGGCCGGGGCCGACCTCGTCGTCACCGGGGAGATCAGCTATTACCTGCCCGGCGCCCAGGGCTCCGATTCCGCCATCTCCCTTCGGCTGGACGTGTACGACACCCGTACCGGCAAGCTTATCTGGTCCGGTTCGCAGGCGGGGCGGCTGGAATACATCATGGACAAGGACTACGTGGTCTTCAAACGCAAGATACGCATGCCCGACAGCCCCATGCATGCCCTGGTCTCGTCCATTGCCCGCAGTTTGGGAACGCCGGTTCACGCCTGGACGCACCGCTACCTGCAGCCCGTAACGCCGGAACAGCCCCGGCCGGACAGCCAGCAGGAACAGCAGGTGCCCGGACATACCCCGCCCCCCAATGCTTCTGGTCCCGATGCGTCCGGCCCTAATGTTTCCGGCCCCAATGTTTCTGGACAGGCACCTGCCGGGACAATGTAGCCTTTGCCGCATGATGGGGCCTGCCAAAAAAATGAAGTGTGTGCCCCATGCTATTTCCTCCCCTTTAAGGATTGTATGATCCTTGGAGGGGATTTTTTTGCCTCGGTGCCCACAGAAAAGTCGTTAAAATTGGGAAAGAGTTGTTTTATCGTGTATTTTCAGTTAGATGTGGATGCGCTGTAGGTGCGAACCAGGCCCCGATTGCCCCAATGTATTGGTTGCCTGATGTCCTGGCCGCGTACGTGCTTGCCCAGAGCTCCGGCGCGGGAAGCCGCTGCAGTCCTGGTGTCCTGGCCGGGTCGGGGGGTGCGGGGCGGGATGAACGGATTGCAGGTTTGCCATTTCCTTTGGGAGAGGATAAAAAAGCGTACAAGAGCCAGTGAAACCGTAACAAATAGTTGCCTGAGGCCTGCATGACTGAAACGCCTCTGTATGAAGACATTTTTATTGCCCGCCAGCCGATATTCGACGGCGCTCTCAAATTGTGGGGATACGAGCTGCTCTACCGGGATAGCGGGACCGCACAAAGTGCTGATTTCAGCGACGGGCTGGCCGCTACAATGGAAGTCATTGCCAATGCGACGCTCTGTCCGGATTCCGGTTTCGACCTGGCCAAGGTGATGATCAATTTTCCGGAGCGGGCCATTCTTTCGGGCATGCCCAGAGCGCTTCCGCCTGCCAGCACGGTGATTCAGCTGAGCGAAACCAGCGAGGCCTCGGATATTCTGCTCGACTGCCTGCGCAAGCTCAAGTTTGAAGGCTATACCATTGCCATAGACGACTACGAAGCCCGGCCCGGCCGGGTGGCTCTGGTGGGGCTGGCCGATATCGTCATCATGGATATTTCCACCCGTCCCATGGCGGACGTCGCGCTCTTCATAAAAGAGCTGCGGGCCGCGCGTCCCGACGGACTGCGCTTTTTGGCAAAGAAAATCGAGGACCACGACAGGCAGCGGGTGGCCAAACGGCTTGGCTTTGATTTTTTCCAGGGATTTTTCTTTCAAAAGCCCAAAACCGTGGCCGGACGCAAAATTTCCACCAACGAAATCACCCGTCTCAGGCTCTTCGATATCATCGAGCAGGACGAGCCCGACTTTGAATCCCTGGCCAAGCATATCGAGTCTGATGTTTCCATCAGCTACAGGCTGCTGACCTTTCTCAATTCGGCAGCCTTCAGTTTTGCCACGGAGATCCGCTCCATTCGTCAGGCCGTGGTTCTGGCCGGATGGGTGCAAATACGCAACTGGCTGCGGCTTATCATCCTGACAGACCTGGCTCCTTCGGACAAAACCATGGAGCTTGTCTACCGTTCCACGCAGCGGGCCCGGTTTCTGGAAAGTGCGGCCGCACTTACTCCGTACAGCACCCGAAAGGACGAGTTGTTCCTGATGGGGCTGTTCTCGCTGCTGGAAGGGCTTTTGGACACGGAAATGTCCGCCATTGTGGACCATCTTCCGTTGCCTGCGGATGTTACCGGAGCCTTGCAGGGCGAGGACAATGAATTTTATTTTTGGCTTCGTCTGCTTAGTGAGATTGAAACCGCCGCCTGGGACCAGACCCGCGACACTGCCGTGCTGCTGGGGCTTGATCCTGTAAAGATTCCGAGCATCTATCAGGAATCCATCGGCTGGGCCAACTCCTTTTTCAATCCGCCTCCTCCTTCCGAAGAAGAGGAGGAGAGCGCCGAAGACGACTCCGATTCCGACTCTGAAGATTCCTGAAGCTCAGCCATTTGTGGCTTCTACTTTCCCTTCTACAAAAGCACAGGAGAGAGTTATGATCTGCAATCCACATTCTATGATTTGTTTTTCCCCCACAGATACCACACGGCAGGTGCTTCAATCCATAAGCCAGGGTCTTGGCTCGAATACCGGAGAACAGTTCGATATCACCAAAGGCGCTGGCGAACGTCTTTTTTCCGCGTCGGACCTGGTGCTGATAGGTGCGCCTGTGTACGCGGGAAGGGTGGCCCCACTGGCGCTGGAACGGCTGAAGAATTTCAAGGGCACGAATACCCCGGCGGTTTTGGTTGTTTTGTACGGCAACCGCGCGTTTGAAGACGCCTTGCTGGAAATGAAGGATTGGGCCGTGGAGGCCGGATTCGTGCCTGTTGCGGGTGCCGCCTTTATTGGCGAGCATTCGTACTCTACGGAAAAATCTCCCATTGCCGTGGGGCGTCCCGACCGGGAAGACCTGGACCAGGCCCGTGCCTTTGGGGAAGCCGTGCGCGGCAAGCTGCTGATGCTGGATACTCTTGAGGAGCTTGTTCCCCTGGAAGTGCCGGGCAACAGCCCCTACCGCGAGGTTGTGCACAGTGCTCCGGTTGCCCCGGCTGTTTCGGACGATTGCACCGCCTGCGGCGTGTGTGCGGATTCCTGCCCCAGCGGGGCCATTACCATTACGGAAACCACATCCACCACAGAGGCGGCAAAGTGTATCCGTTGCTGTGCCTGTATACGGGTGTGCCCTGAAAATGCCCGGCAGCTGAACGCTCCCAACGTATTAAAGGCCAGAGACTTTCTGGTATCCAAACATAGTGATCGCAAGATTCCGGAATCCTTTATTTAGTCCGGAATTTTCGCAGCGTACAGGTCTTGGGCCTGAAAAAGAAAACGCATGGCGGTGCATTCTCGCCATGCGTTTTTTGTTGGGTAGGTTTGCCTGGGGAGAGGTGGCCGTTACTGAAAGATCGCTCGAACCTCCCCGTGAAATTGGGGGGCGAAATTGGGGGCGCTGCTACTTGGGTATGGGGCAGCAGGTTCCTTCGCAACAGCTGGTAAGAAATTCGCTGTAGGCATAGAGGATGCGTTCCTCGGCCTGGCGGCGTTTGCCTTCCATGGGCGGGAAGGTGCGGCCCTGGGCCATTTCCTTCAGGTCGGCATAGTGCGGAATAGCGTCCATGCCGCGGGCCAGAATCTCCCCGCTGAGAACATCCAGAAGTATGGCGTCCTTGGTGTCCGTGGCAATGGCAAGCGGGGCGGGTCCGCCTTCGATAAGCCGGGCAGCGGCCACGGTTTCGCGGTCGTAGGTGCCGGGCATTCCCGAACAGAAAATAAGCACCAGCAGCGGTGCGCCTGCGTCGTCGTAGGCAACCAGGTCCACCACGCGGCAGTAGGGTTCATCGTCCACGTTGACGTACACGCCCACCTTGGAGGCGAGCCTGTCCTTGGGATAGCCCCGCTCCTGCACCATCATGCGTGCCAGAGCCTGCCGGATTTCCTCATACGTGGTTTCCGGCACTTCCTCGCCCGTCAGATAATCGCGGATGGTTCCGCCCAAATTTGTTTCGTGCATATTTTTATGTATAGGTCCGATACGGCCTTTACGGAAGAGGACGAAGGATATAAATTTTCATAAACATGGCACTTGCCTGCGGCTGTGTTTTCGAGTAGCAAAACAATCCTCGTCGGGGCGTGGCGCAGTCTGGTAGCGCGCCTGCTTTGGGAGCAGGATGCCGGGAGTTCAAATCTCTCCGCCCCGACCACATTGCATAGAAAAGGGACAGGTTAACGCCTGTCCCTTTTTTCGTGGAATTTTGCGGGCTGTTCTTTTTGTCGGGGAAGAGGCTACGGGCGGTAACACCCGAAAAAATCAAAGGAAAGATCGCGGCCACAAAAGAGTTGACGAAACGTTATTTTCTTTTTAGATACTTGATCTATCAAATATATATCAACAATAAAACAAGGATATCTCAAGTGAGCAGCGAAGATACCATCATAGCAATAGCCATTGTCCAGGCGCGCATCCTGAAAAAAATAGATCAGCATCTCTCGGTACACGGGATCAGCTTTACCGAGTTCATGGTCATGTATTTTCTCAATGAAGCCGCGAACAAGACAATGCGGCGGATTGATTTGGCCGAGAGCATAGGGCTGAGTGCTTCAGGGGTAACGCGCCTGGTAAACCCAATGGAAAAAAACCATTTGGTAATCAAGGAAAGCAATCCCCGTGATGCACGGGTAAGCCTGGTCAAGCTTTCCGATACCGGGGCCGAGCTTTTCCAGGATGCCTTGGTCACCTTCAGACAGAGCGCGGATTCAATCCTGAGTCCGCTCAATGACAAACAGAACGAGACGCTCTTCAACCTGGTGGGGAAACTCTTGTAGGCGACACTTGAACGAGCCGCTTTTTGAGCCGCGCCAGGGCAAGGAACTTTTTTCCCCACCGGCCATCTCAGCAGCCTGCCGCCCTCTGCTTTAATATGCTGGCCGAGGGGCTGGCAGGTGTGGCAGATCGTTTTTGTGCTCCCATTCCCACACTTATCCCTTCCGTTCCGGGCAAACCGGACAAACCGGGCAAACCGGGCAAGGAGAAAATATATATGCTTGACCCGACAACGAAATATCCCATGATCATGCCGGATGGTACTGTTGTTCGCAGCGTCGTCAACCTGAACCAGGTCATCGACCATCCGCGAATGGAGATAGGCGAGTTCAGTTATTACTCCAATTTCAAGGAACTGGAGGATTACGCGGCTGAAATCGCGCCCTATCTCTTCCCTCTGAGCCTTGAAAAACTCGTCATCGGCAAGTTCGTTCAGATGGCTCACGGCGTCCGCTTCATTACAAGCACGGCAAACCATAATACGAGCGGCTTTTCCACCTATCCCTTCAACAACTTTACGATGACGCCGGAGACAACCCGGGAAGACATTCAGGCCATGTTCCAGATACCTGGCAGAAAGGGGGATACCGTGGTGGGAAATGATGTGTGGATAGGCATGGACGCCACCATCATGCCCGGAGTCACCATCGGCGACGGTGCCATAATCGGCAGCCGTGCCGTGGTTACCAGAGACGTGGAACCGTATACCATCGTGGGCGGCAATCCCGCCCAACCGATTCGGAAACGGTTTGATCCGCAGACAATCGAGAGGCTTCTTGAAATTCGTTGGTGGGATTGGCCCGTGGACAAGATCATCGCGAATACTGAGGCCATTACCGGGGCGGATATCGCAGCTCTCGCGGGGTAGCTGGCTCGACTCGGGGGTGGCAAATGCGGCACCAGACCATCAGGGGGACAAACGACGGCAGGGGGCGGGGACTCAAGCTAAGAAACAAGGGGGACGGTCAGCTGGGAGTGGGCTGCTGGGGGTGCGAAGCTCTTTGTTCCGGCTACATTGCATAAAAAAGGACAGGCGTACGTCTGTCCTTTTTTGTGGGAGTTGTAATCATTCCGTGTGTGGCTAGTGTCAGGTATGTACTATCTCTGCACAGCTTTGGAAATATGCAGGCCATGTGTTCAACATCGTGGCAAAATATCATTCTAAGAACATGCTTGTATGTTCACGTATAAAATTAGCAACTTCAGGGCGATACTTGGATAGCTCTTCAAACATTTCTTGAATGAAAGGAGCCACCCAATACTGTGAATTCTCTGGTGGAATCTCGCCGAATTCTAAATAGTCAACGTAATCATTTGAAGACAGATAGTGTTCCTTTATATACGATATATATGAAAAATGAAGAAAAAATAAATATTTAATATCGTGCATGACCTGATCAAGCAAACTACATCTCTTTTCAATGTATATCTCATTGTCGTTAAGAAGTATGTGCTTATAATAGTTATAATGTAAATGATCATTGCATCTATCTCTAATTGCTTTATATGTTTTATAAGAGCCGATAAGCACTTCATTCGCTTTTTTCATATCTGAGCACTGTAGAATATACTGTGACATATCTTTAATACCTGGAAGCTTTGAGTGCCCATTAATCCAATTATTAATTTGATCAACAACAAGATTTTCAACACTAAAATGATGGTCTAGGTAAATGTTTGAGTAAATATTAATGATTACAGAGTCACTATATTTTCTAACTAAGGCCCAAGCATCGTTTATCCTACCATTCTTCAGCGTTTTGTGAATTGAATCAATGGTCCCCGCCAAAGATGAGAATGTGTACGAATCAATATTCGCAATTGACTGCGTTCCCGGAGACACCCAGCGGAAAACACTTAGGGCCCACTGTTTATAAAACACAGTGTATTTCTCAAGATCATAAAATACTTGATGATTTTTGTATTCTAGAGAAGTTACATGCATCCCAATCTCCTATGCACATCTGTAATATTATAGGTATTAATTCATTTAATATGTAAAATCGTCATTTTTACTGTGATTAGTCAATGGTGATACCAATAAAAAAGCGGCTGCCTCAAAAGAAGCAGCCGCTTTTTGTGTATCTCTAGATATTCGGGCCTAGCTGTTTTCGCGCTGCATGTTCTCGACCAGTTCCTTGAGTTTCATGGCCTGCGAGGCAAGGTCCATGACTGCCTTCGAGGACTGGCGCATGGCAATGTTGGTCTCTTCCGAGATGCGGTTGACGTCTTCAACGGAGCGGTTGATCTCCTCGGACGTTGCGGTCTGTTCCTCGCACGCGGTGGCGATTCCCTGAATTTTGCCGGAAACATCCCCGGAAAGGGCCACGATGCTCGAAAGCGACGTGTTGGCCTCCTGGGCCTTTCCTATGAGTTCTTCAAGCATGTTGACGGTGTCCGTCACCTGGGACGAACTTTCCTTGCTGCTGCTTTGAATGTCGGAAATGGATTTCCCGACCTCCTGGGTCGCCTGCATGGTTTTTTCCGCCAGCTTCCGAACCTCGTCGGCCACAACCGCGAAACCGCGTCCGGCATCACCCGCACGGGCGGCTTCGATGGCTGCGTTCAGGGCCAGCAGGTTGGTCTGGTCCGCAATGTCTGAAATCACTTCCATGATCGAACCGATCTTTTCCGCACCGTGGTCGAGTTGGCCCATATCGCGCTGAAGTTTTGAAGATTGCTCACCAACGGCCTGGACGCCCTTGATGAGTTCGGCAACCGTGTTTGCTCCGGATTGGGCATTCTCTTTGGCATCGTCCGCCGTGTGGGCGGCCTGGTCGGCGCTCCTGGCAACTTCCAGGACCGTGGCCGTCATTTGCTCCATGGCGGTGGCGGTTTCGCTGGACCGCTGGGACTGCATTTCCGCACCGCGCGAGGCCTGTTCCGTTTGGGCAGAAATTTCCTCGGACGCAGTGGAGATGATCTCCACGATCCCCTGAAGCTGGCTTGCGGCATGGAGCATGCCTTCGCGTTTGGCGCTTTCAGCCTTTTTCATGGCCTCTTCGGCCAGCTTGGTTGCCTCTTGGGCCTTGTTGGTTTCAATCTCGGCCTGCTTGGCATGTTCGTGGGCCTGGTTGATGTTCGACTGGAGCGTAATGAGCATTTCCTTGATAGCCAGGTGCAGGTCGAGCAGTTCGGCTTTGAACAACGAATCCTTGGGCACATCCTTGTTGTCTGCATTTCCGGAGGCGATCGCTTCCGCCACTTTGGCAATGAGGCGTACCGGCTTGATGATGAGCGACCCGGACAGCCAGGAAATGGCAATGACAAGCAGGATAATGGCAATGGCGGAAATGGCGGTACTGCTGTACGCCAGGGAAACGAGCGGAGCGTATACCAGATGGGCTTCCTTGCTGATGCAGATTCTCCATTGGGTGCCGGGGATGAGCGAGACGGCTGTGATTCTATCCTTGCCGTTGAAATAGTATTCCAAAACGCCCTGGTCCAGGGCCATGAGCTGGGGGCCGAAAGACGTGTCCCGCACATTGACCTTCATGGCGACTTTGGGGTTGGCATGGGCCACGACAAGGCCTTCACTATTGATCATGTAGGCATAGTCGGAATCGGTTTGGTCTATCTTGGTTATATAATGCTTGGTGAGGTGTTCCATGTTGATGGCCACAGAAAGCACGCCGACAATGGAACCTTGGTTGGCAACGGGGGTGGCGATGACGAATGTGGGAAGGCCCGTGGATTTATTCTTTAAAATGCGGGAATGGACGGTTTTCCCCTTGATCGCCTGTTTGAAATAATCTCTGTCCGCAATGTTCACCTTGTTGATATAGCGGGAGTCGGAACCGGCGATGATGTCGCCTTTGGGGTCCGTCAGCAGGGCATTGTCGATGAAAGTGTTTTTGCTGGTGTAGGCGGCAAGTTCCTTGCTCGCTATTTGCCGGGCGTTTTGCATTTCGGGGGACGAATCAAAGGACTCCCTGAATATTTCCAGCTTGCTCCATATCTCGATAAGGCCGTCCAGTTCGGTAAGCAGGCTGTTGATGCCCCGAGACATGTAGATGGCTTCTTTTTGAGATTCTTTTTTAGCGGAGGACAGCAGTGCCTTGCTGGCGAGCCTGTAACTGCTGATTCCGGAAATAGCCAGGGCGGCTATAATCAGTATGACGGAGGGAATAAGAAATCTTGATCTGAGAGACAACTTCATCTGTTTCTCCAGGTGCGCCAAAAGTTAGGGGTTGCGAATGTCCTTAAACTTTGTTGGATATGGTGCAACTTTCATTGAACTAGGCTTGTTGTGGCAGAATTGTGTGTTGAAGCTTTTTTTCAATGCGGTGCTTTTTGTGTTGCATCCATTTTTTTTTGTGGATTACGACTTGTATTTTATTTGTCTTTTATTATTTGATCATGCGGATTGGTAGCATGTACGATGAAATAAATATGTTGCATACAGTATTTATGGAGTGAATTTTGCTGTGTATTTTGCATAAAAAAAGAGGTTTGCAATGGTGTACTTTAGTGTGAAGTCCCTCTTGTGTAGTTTAGAAGCCTCACAGGCGATGGTTGGTGGAAATTTACTCCCTTAAAAATAATATTACGAGTTTTTTCCGGAGGTTGTAGCAAACTAAACCTTTAGTCTATAAATCAATATTTTTCAAGTTTTGTTTGTATTAAATGCAGTATTCGTAGTTTTATGGCGTATTGCTGTAATAATTATCTATATTATAAAAATTCCAAAATAGGAACTGTTATTTCACAAGATAAAGAAGCAGAAGCTGAATATTTTTCCAAGTATCTCAAAGAAGGGAACGAAGCGTTATGTCCCCGCTGAGCCCCCAAATGAAAGAAGCCAACAGTGGTTGAAGCGTTTTCTGGTGTGCATTGGGTCTCCGCGCAAAAGGGATGTGGATGTATGGGGGCTGTCTGCCCAGCGTGAATTGGTATTGGGCAAAAGCATTTCGACAAACCAAGGCCCCCTGTGCATCCGCTCGCTGCAGGGGGCCTTGGAGGTTCCGAAAAGGGAAGGAGAGCCGTTGGACGGTCAGTTTTTTGCGGCCTGAAAAGTCAGTTCCGTTTTAGAGGTTCCCGGATCGGCGGCAAGCAGGTTCCGCGCTTTGAGCTGCGAGGAAAGCCAGACGTCCTTGGCGTTCAGAGACGGTCTTTCAGTCAGGTCACCGTCAAAACCTATCTCAGCCAGATACGGCTTTGCCCCGTCGTGAAGCGTCCATACCTGGAGTTCCACCTTCATGCCCTTGTACGGTCCTTCGGCCGCAGTTCCCTTGAAAATGAGCATGGTCGCGCTGGGCGTGCGCATGAGGGGTGAAATATTGGCGTGGTCGCGCAGAGGAGCAGTCAGGTTGTAAACAGCCTGGTTATGCCCTTTGAGAAAGGCAAGGGCGTCTTCGGGCGTCATGGCGTCCAGGTTGAAATCCTTGCTTGGGATGGGCGTATCCACGGCAAACGAGTACTGGTCCTGCCCGAAAAAGGAGTCGATTTCCCCTTCGGTGCCGGGCAGCAGCCTATCGATTCTGGCAAGGTTGCTGCCGCGCGACTTGAGCGTGATTTTGGATTTTTTGGGCTTGGCAAGATCGAAGCGGACCCGCAGTACCTTGCGCTGGCTTTTCAGGAAGCGGTCTTCGGTGTCCACGTAAAAGCCGCGTTTGAGAGACGGCGTGTTTTTCCAGGTGATGAAGGCCATCTGCTGGAGGAATTCCGGAGCCAGATTTCCGGAAGCGTCCAAAGCGCCGGACGGGTCCAGCTGGTAATGGTATTCTATGGCTTTCAGATCTTTCTTTTGGGCCGTGGGGGAGGCTTCGCTTGCCTGTGCCAGTGCCGCAGTGGAAAATACGAGGAGCAGAACCGCAAGAGAGACTGTACACGCCGTAGCCGCTGTCTTTTTCATACGATGTACCTCATTGTTGGAGAGTCCTCTTTGGGTATGCAACATACCCTGCCCGTTTACGGAATTGTTCTACGAAGTTGTTTTTTCCCATGCCGCGTATAAAACGTCGGCTGTCTTCTGTATCGTGTTTTTCTGCATTTCCGCCTTGGCCTGCACCAGCTTCTGCAACGCCTCTTCCAATTGCCATCTGTGGAAGAAGTTTTGCCCGGCCAAGACGTTGAGGTCCTTTGGGGGCAGGGGGCCGGTCTTTTTCAGCACGTTCTCGAGTTCCGGGGTAAAGCGGATGGGCGCCAGCCGACACGCCTGCATGATGCGGCCTGTATCTTCATGCGAAAAGGCGCGGACCGTGTCCAGGCCGTTCTTGAATTCCCTGGCGGATGCAAAGGTCTGCCCGCGCAATGCCTCCAGGCTGTGCACGTCGACAACCGGGGCCAGCCGTTCCACTGCCGCATCCGTAATCCGGTAGCTTTCGGGGCGGTATGTCTGCTGCATGAAGACGTTTTGCAGGAAGAACAGCGAAACAAAGCAGATGACCGCGGCAATGACCGGCGTAACCGCCCAGCTGCTGCAAATGGCACCCACGGTCCGCCAGCGGATGCCGCGTCCGCCCTTGAGCAGCCCGATGCCGATGACCGCACCCACTATGGCCTGCGAGCTGGACACCGGCACTAGCGGAATGGGCGGAAGTCCTATGGATACAAAGGCGTTGCTGAGCCCTTGCGAGGAGAAGATGGTCAGCACCAGCGAGTGCGAGACCACCACGATGAAGGCGGCCACGGGGGAGAGCTTCATGATGCCTCCACCGCCCACGGTCATGATGACCTTTTTGGAGTAGGTGAACACCCCGGCGGCAATGGCCAGCCCGCCCAGGAAAAAGAGCTGCTGGGCCGCGGTGAGCGTGAACAGGTCGAAGACGCGGATGGGGCTCAAGTGGGAAATGGGAACAAAGACCCCCATGACCGTGGAGATGTTGTTGGCCCCCAGCGCGTAGGAACCGAAAATACCGGCCAGCAGAAGCCCCATGCGTGTGAAGTGGTCCTGCTGCAGCATGTGCGGTTTGCGCCACATGATGAACCTGCGGCAGGCAATGTACATGACCATGGAAAAGCCCGCGGAAAGGATGGGGCAAAAGACCCAGGTGGAGAGAATCTTGGTGAGCGCGCCGTAGTCGATGAGCGAGCCGGAAAAGAGGTTCCAGCCCACGATGGAACCGACAATGGTCTGCGAGGTGGAGACCGGGTAGCTGGCCTTGGTCATCAGAAACATGGTGATGGCCGAAGACAGGGCCACCATGAACGCACCGGCCAGGGCGTTGACCGAACCGAGCTTGCCCAGGGTCTGCGTGGCTCCCGCTCCGCTGACCACCGCGCCCAGAATGACGAAGACGCTGCACCAGATGGCGGCCGTGCGGAAGCGTATCATGCGGGTGCCCACGGCCGTGCCGAAGACGTTGGACATGTTGTTCGCGCCAAGGGACCAGCCGAGAAAAAGGCCGCTGGAAAAGAAAATGGATGACATGTTCCAGGCCCCTTACAGCGAACGCTTGATGACGTAGATGGCGAGTTTGTCCGCCACGTCCTCGGCCTTGTCCGCAATCTTGTCCAGTTTTTGGGCAAAGCTGGCGAGCTGCATCCTGTGGCTCAGGCGGAGTTCCTTGTCGTGAAAGATTTCCCGTTGCAGTCGGGAGACGGTTTTGTCGCATTCCTTTTCCCAGTGCGACACCTTGTGCATGTGGTCCGATACCGAGGAGAGGTCCTTGAAAAAGGCCCGGGCCGAACGCACGATGGCTTCGGCCGTTTCCACCACGTTGTCGATGAGTTCCAGCATGCGGGCGTGGAATTTCTGCGGAATTTCCGGCCCTTCTATCTCGAAACGCCACAGGGCTCCCTTGAAGCCGCCAAGCAGGTAATCCATACTTTCCAGCAGTTCCAGAACGTCGCCCCGTGACTCCGGGATAAGGGTCTTGGTGTAGAGCTTGGTCTCTATGTCGCGCCGCAGATCGTCCCCCCGGTGTTCCTTTTCCGTGATGTTGGTCAGTTGGGCCATAAGCCCTTCCATGTCTCCGGTCAGGTAGGCGTGCGCGCCGGATTTGAATATCAGTCCTGCCTCACTGATCTGGTTGAGAAAGTCGTCGAGCTGACGTTCGATCTTGATGCCGGTTTTTAAAATGCTGATTCCCATGATGTCGATCCGAGAGGGTTGAAGGTTGCAGAGAATGGGCTTTCCGGTTCCGGGCGTAAAGACGCGCGGCACAGCTTGCCCGTTATGGCTGCGGGCCTGGATGGCGGCGGAAGGAGGTGCGGAGGGGGGCAACCCTCCGCACTCGATGAGTGAGAGGCCAACTACCAGAGTTTGCTGTCGAATCCCATCAGGGGCATGACGTACTGCACCCAGGGGATGAGACATAAAAGCACGACGGTTTGCATTGCAACGCCGTACTTGAACGATTCAAAGCTCGAATAGTGGTTGGTGAGGTAACAGATTGTTGCGGGCTTGCTGTTGAAATACAGGACGTAGACCTGGTTGATCAGAAACGCCATGGGCAGGGCAAAGCCCAGCACGTCCCATCCGAAGTTTTCGGCAATGCCGATGATGATCGGAAAGAATATGATGGTTCTGGCCGTCTTGCTCTGGTTGAGGATGGACGAGTAGTTGAACAGCACGGCAATGACCAGGAAGACGAGCAGCTTGTTGGGGTCGCCGTTCAGCCCCATGGCATCGAACAGGTTGTTGATGCCGATACCCACGATGTTGGTCTTCTTGATGCCGCCGCCCAGCACGTACGCACCAAAGCTGAACATGAGCAGGTGCCAGGGAATGTCGGTCTTGTTCCAGTCGATGACGCCGATCTTGGGCAGGTTGGAGAAGGACGGCATCAGGCAGAAGGCGGCACCTGCCAGGGCCACGACCGTGGCGCTCAGGCCGTGCAGTTTGTCCGTGGCCCAAAAGGCGAGAACCAGCAGAAAGATGACCGCAGCCTTGATTTCATCCAGGGATATCGGCCCCATGCTGTTCAGTTCCGCGCGAAGGCGGTCGAGTCCGCCGTCAATGGACGGGTAGTTTTCGTCGCCCCGAACCGGGAAGATGATTCGTGTGCCCACCAGCCAGCCCAGCACCAGCACAATGAAGGCCAGGGGCGCCAGGGCTATGAACCAGTCCATGTAGAAGATTTGGGCCCCGGCACCGGCCAGCATGCTGGCGGCCACCAGGTTGGCGGCGGAGCCTGTCATGTATGCGCTGCACGATACGTTGATGCCGAGCAGGTTCTGCAGCACCAGGTTTTTGGCAAAGTTGTTGCGGCTGTCCCCCCCGGTTGCGCCGTAAATGGCGCTGATGACCATGAATATGGGCATCAGGAGAGCGGCTTTTGCCGCGGTGGCGTTGATGAACGCCCCCAGAATGAGGTTGAGGATGAGAAAGGTCCAGAAGACCGGCGTTGCATGATGGCCCGCCTTGAGGATGAACTTCAGGGCCAGCCGTTTGGCAAGGCCCGTGGCCACCAGCATGCTGGCCAGGATAAAGCTGGCCACGTTGAGGATCATGACCGGGTGGCCGAAATAGGCGTAGGCTGATTTTTCCTTGAGTATCCCCGTCATAACCACGGAAATGATGAGGAAGAGGGACGTAAGGTAGTTGGGAATGGCCTCGGAAATCCAGAGGATGAGCGAAGCGCCGAAAATGCCGAGCATGGTGTAGCAGTGCGCGGCAGGAACCTTGGTTTGGGTTGCGAAGGAATCGATAGGGAACATCTGGAAGTGAAAGACGCAGAAGAAAAGCACGGCCAGAGGCACGCCGATTTTCTTGATGACCTGCATGATGGGACCGGCAGGCAGGGTCGGCAGTTTCTCCAGGGAGTAGTTTCGCATGTCCAGCGGATCAAAGGAGTCGCATGCGGGCGCAGGGGACTTGTCGATGGGGACGTTCATTTCTTTCTCCTTCCCTGCGGCGGAGGCCGGAAAACGACCGTCGCAGGCTGCTGACATAGGCACGGTGGCGTCGTTGCCTCGAAAAAAGCCAAATCCTCTCGTATGGGCAAATACGCGTTGGCCTGGAATTTTTTTCGCGACCACAAAGCTTTTGGCTCTCGCACCTTTTTTTGAGCAGCCTGACGGATCGGACTTTGTGATCTTTCTGCTGCCTATCGGGATACCGGCCGGCAGCTCTTGCTCCTCGTGTCGCGTTCGTTAAATCCGCATTGTTATACATGCGGTAGAACAAGCGGCACGTCACATGGTGGGCCTGGCCCGCCATGCACCGCCAAATACGTAGATGTATTTGGCGGACATCACCCTAGATACCTCCTCGGCAGATGTACCTAGGCCATTCCGATGACGCTCTTGGCGGCTTTCAGGTAGTTCACGTTGGCGAACGACTCGATTTCCAGAGCTTCAATGGCTTTCTTCATTCCCTCGTAATCTTCGCTTTCGCAGCAGGCGGTTTCCAGCACGGCACCGTTGAATTCGATGATTCCGTACTCGCAGATAATATCGTTTACTGAGAAGCCGAACCGTTTCTTGTAAATGGATACGGCGGCCAGGGAGGGATGCGCTTTGACGATGGCAATGAAGTCGTCAAGGCTGTATTCGTCCTTGTCCAGTTCCACGCTTGCCTTCATGTTTTCCAGGATGGTGGCCACTTCCGCCTTTTTCACCGGAAACTGGAATTTTCCCCGGGGCTGAAAGATTTCGTAGCCGTTTTCGGTTTCTCCGACTTTCGTCTTGATGTCGAGCAGCCCGTCGCGGACCTTGACGTTGGCTTCGTTTGTTTCCGTGGAAAGGAAATATGTTTCACGGCTTTCGCGAACCTTGAACAGCCTGGCCTGCGCCTTCCACATGGATTTCTTGACGATATCCAGGATTCCCTGTCCGAACACACGGAATTCCGCTCTGGGGACAATCTTGGCTGCGTCTTCGGCGGAGGTGGCCTTGTTGGCTTCGAATACGTTTGTCATGTGCGTGCTCCTGTAAACGGGCTTTCTACCAGGTTGTGTAGGGGTGGTTGACGAGATTGGAGTTGAAGTAGCGGGGATCGCCGGTCACTTCCTCACCTACCCAGGAGGGCTTTTCGAACTGCTGGTCTTCGCTGGGCAGTTCGATTTCCGCAACCACCAGGCCTTTGTTGTCGCCGAAGAATTCATCGACCTCCCAGATGAAGCCGCCGAATTCGATCTTGTATCTGGATTTTTCAATGAGGGGCTTTTCGGCGAGGTCGTCGAGCATGGCCGTGCATTCATCAAAGGGAATCTCGTATTCGTATTCCACGCGGGTGGCCCCGGTGGTGATGCCCTTGATGGTCAGGAAGCCTTTGTCGTTGATGGTGCGCACGCGGACGGTGCGTTCCTTGGCGCTGTTGAGGTATCCCTGGCGGTAGTGGGTTCCTTTGGCCAGCTCGCGCCAGTCATCGCCGACAAGCAGAAATTTGCGTTCGATTTCTTTTGCCATGTTTTCTCCGGTTATTTTTCGGGTTGCATTGTGTGCATTCAACTTTCTGTTGTCTTAATGCGGATCGATGGATAAAAACAAATGATATATAAACATTGTAAATATAACTTGAAGTTATGAATGAAACATCACTGAAGATATTCGCAGCCATCTGCGAGACAGGCAGCTTCACCAAGGCGGCCAACGAGCTTTTCATCACCCAGCCCGCGGTAAGCCGCCATGTGCAGGCGCTGGAACATCATTATGGTGTCACCCTGTTCGAGCGGCGCGGCAGAAACATCTTTCTGACGGCCAACGGTGAAATCCTGCGCGACAAGACGCGGGAGCTGTTCACGCTGCACGACGAGATAGAAGGGCTGTTCAGCGACATTGTGGAACTGCGGCGGGGAAAGATAACCATCTGTGCCTCGGCCACGGTTGCCACCTACATGCTGCCCTCGGCTGTGGCGGATTTCTGCAGGCTGTATCCCGGCATTCAGGTGGAGCTGGTTTCGGGAAACACCCATGAGGTCAAACGGATGGTGGACGAAGGGGAGGCGGATGTGGGGTTCGGCGGCAGCGCCGGGGTGGAACGCAAAAGCATTCTCAAGGCTCCCATCCACAAGGAACGGCTGGTCATCGTCGCTCCTGCCGGGTGCGACCTGTGCGGCAGGGAGGTTGTGAAGCCTGAGGACATGCTGGGATACAATTTCATCTGGCGGGAAAAGGGCACGCAGACCCGGCTTTACGTACGGCGTTTGTTCAAGGATACCCATATGCCGGAGCCCAGCATTGTTGTCCGGCGTGTTGCCACGGCAAAGAAGTTTGCCCAGCTGGAGGGGAACCTGACGGCCCTGCCATATTCCGTGGTCCGCAGGGAAATCGACGACGGACGGCTGGAAGTGCTCAATGTACAGGGCTTCGACTTCCTGGTCCGCTTCAATGCCTTCATCAATGCCTTTCGCAAGCCCGGCACGGCGTGCACGGCCTTTTTGCGTCATCTCGCCAACAGTGATGTGTTTACGGATTCCGCCTCCCTGAAAAGCCTTCTGGAACCGAACAGGTAGGCTGCGACAGATGCTCTGGCAAAGGCAGTAGATAATGAGAGGCCGGGAAGCAAGGTAGGCCGCGGACTATGGGCCAGCGTGAGCGTGTGTTTTGCTGAATAACAAAAATGTTAACTGCGACAAGTACGTAGTTCCACCCAATTTATAATGCCACACAAAATACAGTTCTGTATGCAGTGGTCTCGTCTTTTTTCTCGTTTCAAAACTCCTATTCTGTACTTTGCTATGTCTCGAAAGCCACGGTCTATGCGGCTTTTCGAGGTGTGCCCCCCAGCCTTCACTTTCCGCCCGATTGAACTCTGTCTGTTTTTGGCTTCTATAAAAAAATGAGGCTTAATTTTTTCCGTTTGACTATGTTTTGTTGGAAGTATATTTCCGATCGGAGAAAAATTTGAAGATAATTTACACGAAAGTGAAAACAATCTTGCCTGGTTTACATTTACGTAAAACTCCGGGTGAAATTTTTCAGCCATGCAGGTGGAACTGTGTTTGTTCGGGTTTCGTTTTTTCTTCCTCTTATTTAATAAAATAAGCAGGTTGTGGAACCTGAAATAGAAGAACACTTCTTTGCGCCCTGTTGCGGAGCCATCTGGCATGTAAATTGATCTGTCATTGTTCCAGTCCGCCGGACAGCCGCAAGGCGGGGCGGAAGGTCGGCCGCAATGCCTGTGCCGTGGCGGATCGGCCGCTGGAACAAAGAACATAACCAATCAAACGGATTTGGATTACGGAGAAGCAACCCATGTTTGAAGCCCCTTATCTTCTTTTTCTTGGAGAGGCCCCGGACGCTCTGGCAGCAAAGATGGCTCAGGGTATTCAGGACTGGAGGCCCGAAGCCGTGGCCGGACAGTTTCGTATGGAAGGCTGCAAGGCCGACCTGGGCATCAAAGACCTGACCATCAAGGAAGCCGCGGCCGCTGGCGTAAAAACCGTGGTCGTATGTGTGGTCAACCGCGGCGGCATTATTTCCGAAAGCTGGAAGTCCATTCTGGTGGAAGCTCTGGAAGCCGGAATGGATGTCGCTTCGGGCCTGCACAACCTGCTGCGCGACGAGCCCGATCTGGTGGCTGCCGCAGAGCGTAGCGGACAAAAGCTGCACGACGTGCGTGTGCCCTCCGTCAAATACCCCATTGCCAACGGCAAGAAGCGTACCGGCAAGCGTTGTCTGGCCGTGGGTACGGACTGCTCCGTGGGCAAAATGTACACCGCCCTGGCCATTGACCGGGAAATGAAGAAGCAGGGCATGAAGTCCGACTTCCGTCCCACCGGCCAGACCGGTATCCTCATCGAAGGCAACGGCGTGCCCCTGGATGCCGTTATCGCCGACTTTATGGCTGGTGCCATCGAATGGTTGACGCCCGACAACGATGCCGACCACTGGGACGTCATCGAAGGCCAGGGCAGCCTGTTCCACGCCTCCTACTCCGGCGTGACCATGGCTCTGGTGCACGGCGGACAGCCCGATGCCCTGATCCTGTGCCACGAACCCACCCGCGAACATATGCGCGGACTGCCCGACTACCAGCAGCCCTCCCTGGAAGACCTGCGCGACGTTGCGCTGCGTCTGGCCCAGGTGGTAAACCCCGCCTGCAAGGTTGCCGGTATTTCCATCAATACCCAGCATATGGACGAAGCCAAGGCTCTGGCCTATCTGAAGGAAGTTGAAGACCGCATGGGCGTTCCCACTGTAGATCCCTACCGTCAGGGCGCAGGACGTCTGGTCGCGGCTCTGGCCGAGATTTAGCATATATATGTGAGCGCCCCTGGAAATTGCATTTTCAGGGGCGTGGTCCTGAGCACAGTCCATTGCGTATTGTGCAGACAACACACGAGAAGGTTTGCAATGAAAGTTTCCGCATACAAGGACGTCTTTCCCCTGGCCCAGGTGTTCACCATTGCCCGCGGCTCCCGGACCGAAGCGGTGGTGGTGCGTGTGGTCATCGAACACGACGGATGCACGGGAAGAGGCGAATGCGTGCCCTATGCCCGCTATGGCGAAAGCGTGGAGAGCGTGATCGACCAGATAGAAAGCCTGTCTGTTTCCGGCTCCGTGCCGCTTACCAGGGCTGCCTTGCAGGCTGCACTGCCTCCCGGCGCTGCGCGCAACGCAGTGGACTGCGCCTTGTGGGATCTGAATGCCAAGCAAACCAATATGCCGGTCTGGAAACTCGCCGGGCTGAGCAAGCCGGGACCGGAAATAACCGCTTTTACCCTCTCTCTAGCCACTCCCGAGAAAATGCAGGCGGAGGCAGCCAAGAATGCCTTCCGTCCGCTGCTTAAAACCAAGCTCGGTGGCGAAGGCGACGTTGCCCGCATAGAGGCGGTGCGCAAAGGCGCGCCCGATGCCCGCATCATCGTAGACGCCAACGAGGGATGGACCCCGGAAATGTACCGGAGCCTGGCCCCGGTGCTGGTTCGTCTGGGCGTGGAAATGGTGGAGCAGCCCCTGCCCGCCGGAAAGGACGACGCCCTGCTGGATATGGAACGCGTCCTGCCCGTATGTGCCGACGAATCCTGCCATGATCGCAACTCCCTGTCCGGACTCCGCGGCAAGTACGACATGGTCAACATCAAATTGGACAAGACCGGCGGCCTTACCGAGGCGCTGGCTCTGAGGGAAGAGGCCCTGGCCCAGGGCTATCAGGTGATGGTCGGCTGCATGGTCGGTTCTTCCCTGGCCATGGCGCCTGCCGTGCTGGTTGCACAGGGCGCCACCGTGGTGGACCTGGACGGTCCGTTGCTGCTGGCCGAGGACCGGCCCGAAGGGCTTGTTTACGACGATCTCGGAGTCCACCCGTCCACAAGCGGGCTGTGGGGATAAATCCATGCCCGCCGAGCCGAGGTGGGCTGTACCTAGCAAATATATCGAGGAATGAAATGAGCCGTATAGTTTATGTGAATGGTGAATATGTGCCCGAGGAAGAAGCCAAGGTTTCCATTTTCGACCGTGGTTTCCTGTTTGCCGATGCCGTGTACGAAGTAACGGCCGTGTTGGACGGAAAAATTTTGGAATGGGAAGGCCACGTCAACCGCCTGGAGCGTTCCCTGGGCGAGCTGGGCATGACCATGCCCGTTACCCGCGACGAACTGCTGGAAATCCACCGCGAGCTGATACGCCGCAACACCCTGGATCAGGGCGGCATCTATCTGCAGGTCACTCGCGGCGTGGCCGACCGTGATTTCGCGTTCCCCAAGGACACGCCCGAAACCCTGGTGCTCTTTACCCAGGCCCGTAACCTGACCGATCCCAAGGACGGCATCAAAGTTATTTCCGCGCCCGACATCCGCTGGCAGCGCCGTGATATCAAGACCGTGCAGCTGCTTGCTCCGTCCATGACCAAGATGCTGGCCAAAAAAGCAGGCAAGGACGACGCCTGGATGGTGGAAGACGGCTACGTCACCGAAGGCACCTCGAACAACGCCTACATCGTGACCGAAGACGGAACCATCGTGACCCGCAACCTGTCCAACTCCATCCTGCACGGCATTACCCGCGCCGCTGTCCTCAAACTGGTTGCGGAGCAGGGCATCAAGCTGGAAGAGCGTCCCTTTACGGTTGAAGAGGCCAAAAAGGCCAAGGAAGCCTTTTTTACAGCTGCCACCGCCTTTGTGTGCTCTGTGCTGGAAGTCGACAACGTGACCATTGGCGACGGCAAGCCCGGTCCCATTGCCACGCGATTGAACGATATCTACATCGAAGAAGCCAGAAAGGCCGCCATCTAACGGCCCTTGGTTTTTGCAAGTAATGAAGAGCGCCCCGGACCATATGTCCAGGGCGCTCTTTTTTTGTGGATGGGAGTAATCAGATAGTCCTCAGGGCGCCGAGGCCCTGTGCAGAGTCATGCACTATGCCAGTACCAGAGCCTCCGCCACATCGGCGGTAGTGCCGACGATCTGGACGTCGGCGGCAAAGTCGTCGGCTGCTTCCGTGGACATGGCGGCAAGCTGCGTGTTCACGGCTGCGGTGCGTACGGTGTCCGCGGACGATGCGGCAGTGGGAATGTAGGCCGCCACCACGTCCGCCAGGTTGTAGACTGCGCCGTTGGACTGGAAGGCCAGGTATTCCACGGACTGGGTCGTGAACCAATCCTGGATGATAAAGCCGTCCGTGCCGTTGGAGCTGGCAATGATCAGGTTTGTCCCGTTCTTGCCCACCTGGATCTGGCTTACATCGCTTGCCACGTAGATGTAGTCGTTGCCTTCGTTGGCCTGTTCACGAACCTGATCGGCCTGTATTCCCGCGGAAAGAACGTAGATGTCGTTGCCCGCCCCACCAGCCAGCAAGTCGTTCCCGGCTCCGCCCTGCAACTCGTCCTGGCCTTCCTCGCCGAACAGCGAGTCGTTGCCGGAACCGCCAATGAGCACGTCGTTGCCTGCGCCACCGGCTAAGATGATGCCCTGGTCCGCTGCCCGCATGGTATCGTTGTATGCGGTTCCGCTGATCTGTTCTACATTGGTTACGGTATCCCCGGCAGCGTCGCCCTGGTTGGCGACCGCACCGGTCAGATCCAGCAGAATTCCGGCAGTGGCAGTATGGTACGTAAGGACATCATTTCCGTCGCCGCCGTCGATGGAGTCCGCACCTGCGCCGCCGCACAGAATGTCGTTTCCGGCGTCCCCGTACAGCGTGTCGTTGCCTTCCTCGCCGTAGATGAGGTCGTTTCCGTCGCCGCCGTTTACCGTATCGTTTCCGGTTCCCGCATAGATGGTGTCGTTGCCGGTCTGCCCATAAGTAGTCAGGCCTGAAAAACCCGTTTCAGCTTCTACGCCACATTTTCCGCCAGCCGTCGGCTTGAGTCTTTGCCGAGGAGCAGAAACGCCAAGAGCGCAAAAAACTCTCCGATTTTCCGCATCCACTTCCTGAAGTTGAACGCCGCTGCGGCCATAAACAAGTTAATGGCGTCGCCGACCGCGCCCTTGAGATAGCTCCGGGCCATGCGGTGATCGTGTTTGAGATGGCCGATCACCGGCTCGATAGCCGCCCGACGGCGGAAGCGGAGCCGCGCCATAAGGCGCTGGTACGGTGTGTCCTTCTTCTTCGGAGGCTTTGGGATGAGGATTTGCGTGTCACCGACCTGATTCAGGCCCCTGTAGCCTCGGTCGCAGATCGCCATGGACGGACAGACCCCGGTGACCTCCCAACACTGTTCGAGGACATCCGGCAACGTATGGCCGTCGTAGACGTTCTCGTTGAACGACATCGCGCCGACGATGATACCCGTAGTTTTTGTGACCGCGATGGACGCCTTGCGCCCGAACTCGTACTGCTTGTGCGCTTTACCCTTGGAGATGCAGAGAATATCGGGTTCGTGTAGGCTGTAGACCTTATTCTTGTCGCTTCGTTTCTGGTCCTTGACCCGCTCGTACAGGTCAAGTCGCTCCTGGTGGCGGCCCAGGGCTTCGCCCGGCAATTTGCGCCGGAGTTCACGGATCAAGGCACCAGCCATTGTCCGCATCTTCCTCGCCTTTTTGGCCATCTTCATCCGTTTCAGCCGAAGCTTGGGGAGCGTGCGCTTGAAGCTGCGGCGTAGACCGACGCCTTCGCTGTCCGCGATCTTACGGCAGCCCTCGATGACTTTGGTCAAAAGCTTCAGGTCGGTAGGAAAGGTTACGTTCTTTTCCTGGACCGTGGTATCCACCGTGATCTCTCGTTCTTTGGCGTCATCACCGTGCAGTTCCACGGAGACCTCGAAAATCAGTCGTGCCCCGTCCTCGCCAATGCGCTTGCGGAAATAGATCAAATCCGTGGGATCGCAAGGCAGCTTCCACTGGAACTCGGTCATACCGCAAAACGCCTGGTAGTAGGGATTTTGCGTCCATGCCTCCACGACCCGTTCGTCGCTCAGATTCTCCAACTGCTTGAGCAGCATCAGCCCGACCATTAGCCGGGGCGGCTTGGCTGGCCGACCTTGGTCGCTGTAGAGTCCGGCGAACTCCTCCTCGAATCGCCCCCAGGGAATTCTCCTCGCCAATTGAAGGAGCGGAGCCTTCGGATTGAGCTGGTCCAGAAGGTCTGGGTAAAGGAACGTACCCTGCGGCTGTTTTTTGGGTTTTGCCCTCATGATTCTCCCGCCATTCGCTGCATCATTTCGACCGGTTTTATACGAATTCACAACGTTCTCTGGTCGAAAATACTACATTGTACAAGGAGAATTGTTAATAAAAATCAATCCACTAGAGATATTTCAGGCCCGACTAATGAAAAAAGTATACCCTGAGTCGGCGTCCTGCCCCACCTCATAAAGAAAGTGATTTTCAATCTCATCAAAAGGTGAAAATGGCAGGACATTGGGAACAATGGTCCACAAATTTTCCGGAGATGCCACATATTCCGTGGCGCAAACAATGACAGGGTCCCCTTTCTGGCATGTTCGAGCTGCCGCCCCGTTGATTACGCAGCACCGAGAGCCGGGTTCTCCGTATATCACATAGGTGGATATTCTATGTCCGCTGTGCTTGTTCCATATGTACACAAATTCCAGTGGAAAAATTCCCGCTTTCCGGCAGATGAGCGGGTCGAGGGTAATAGAGCCGTGGTAATCAAGCTCGCAACCCGTCACATGAATTCCATGAAGTTTGGCTCGCACTATTTTTATCATTGGCCGCACCTTTTCTGCAAACAGGATGATGGACATTTTACACGCAAATCAGACTCCAGCCCGATGGCCTCAGTCAGCATAATGTTTAAGCGGTACAGACTGGTGCCTCTTCAAAAGTGGACGTTAATCAAAAGACACAAAAAACACATACTCCCAAATGCTTTTTTTATACCCAGGACGCTCGGATTATAGATATGCCACCCAAAAACGCACCTCCAAATGCCAGGCTATAACATGTCCCATCCTGAAAGATGGTGCCAACAAAAGGGTCTATTTATGGAGGTGGAGGAGCACAAATGGGAGACAGGGAGGATACAATACGGGCCCAAATTGAGGAACAACAAAAAAACAGGATGCCACAGCTCTTTTAAAGAAAGACTGTAACACCCTGTATTTATTGCTGGTACCGGGAGAGAGACTCGAACTCTCAAGGGCGTGAACCCGGCGGATTTTGAGTTCTGTTTCGGGTTGTTTTTTCGAGCTTAATCCTGCCGTAACATCTTTAATTCACAGAAAAACTCTCTTTAACCCAGCTTATTTGATTTTCCCCATAATTGCCTTAATTTGGGGAACCTTGTGGGGAATAATATGGGGAATAGCTCCCTCCCCTTCCGCCTGAGATGCACCAGCTGAGATAAGGAGACCGGTCTCGAAATGGCTGCCCGTCAACGACACAAAACCACGTACAAGGGTGTGTTCTTCATCAACGGAAAAGATCCTGCCACGGGAAATACCGACCGAATCTATTATATCCGGTACTACAAGAACAGAAAGCTCGTCGAGGAAAAAGCCGGACGCCAACTCCGGGACCGCATGACGCCAGCCAAAGCCCATCGGTTACGGGTTCTGCGCATTGAGGGAAGGCTTGATTCCAATGAGGAACGGCGTGAAAAGGTCCGGGCCGAGCGTAACAAAATGACCATCGCCCGAATCTGGGAAGCGTTTTATGACGCCAAGCAGGAAAACAAGAGTATACGGGACGACCGCAACCGTTGGCGGAAATACCTTTTAAAGAACTTTGGCAACAGAATGCCGGAAGACCTGGTCACCACAGATGCGGACAGACTCCGGCGCAAGCTTCAGGATCTGGGCCTTGCCCCCGCAACCGTGCGGCAGGGGCTTGTCCTGCTCAAACGCATCATCAATTTCGGGGCCAAACGCGGTCTGTGTCCGCCCATCAATCCGGGCCAACTATATTTTGAAATGCCTCGGATCAACAACATCAAAACCGAAGACCTCAGCCCCAAGCAGCTTGCCGCTCTGTTGGACGCCATAGACGCCAGCCCTCATCGCACCGCAGCCAACGTCATGCGTGTGGCGTTGTATACAGGCATGCGCAAGAATGAAATTTTCAAATTGAAATGGAGACATGTGGACTTTGAACGCGGCTTTATCCTGCTCAAGGACCCCAAGGGGGGAATCGACCAACGCATTCCCATGAACAATGCCGTCCGAGACGTTCTGGAGAACCATCCCCGTAAACAAAGCGAATACGTCTTCCCAGGGCGAGACAACGGTCCCACAAGAGACCTGCGCATTCCCCTGCGCCGCATTTGCGACAATGCCGGACTCCCCGAAGACTTCCGCCCCATGCATGGTCTTCGGCATGTCTTCGCTTCGACACTGGCCAGCTCGGGCCAAGTGGACATGTACACGCTGCAACGGCTCCTTACCCACAAAACACCATCCATGGTCCAGCGATACGCCCATCTGCGAGATGACGCCCTTATGCGCGCCAGCGAGGTGGCCCAGGATGCATACCGCAAGATGACCCGACGCGCCGGGGAACGAAGGTAGACACCGGGCCGAAAATTGAAGAATTTACTTTGCGGAACGGAAGCGCACGCAGACATTGCCTGAAAACTGATTTTCAATTCGCCTAGCAAAAACGAGACTGGGAGGTTGGCCGGATATGGACAAAGAAAAAGGCTTAACGCCACTGGATGAAACAACAGAATTTCTTCTCTACA
Organism: Desulfovibrio sp. 7SRBS1; assembly: GCF_049723905.1. Taxonomy (NCBI): domain Bacteria; kingdom Pseudomonadati; phylum Thermodesulfobacteriota; class Desulfovibrionia; order Desulfovibrionales; family Desulfovibrionaceae; genus Desulfovibrio; species Desulfovibrio sp. 7SRBS1. The sequence continues at coordinate 3,936,734 of NZ_JBJKFD010000001.1, forward strand.
CTGCGCCGGGCGGCAAGGTGAAGGTGGAAGTCTTTGTCCGGAATGAGAACATCTGGCTTCCCCAAAAAAGGATTGCCGAACTTTTTGGCGTCGGCGTTCCTGCGATATCCAAGCACCTGAACAATATTTTTGCATCGGGAGAGCTGGATGAGAACTCAGTTGTTTCCATTTTGGAAACAACTGCCGCAGATGGTAAGAATTACAAGACAAAATTTTTCAACCTGGATGCCATCATATCCGTCGGCTACCGGGTAAGCTCCTCCAAAGCCACCCAGTTCAGAATATGGGCGACAAGCAAACTCAAGGAACTGCTCATCAAGGGATTCACCCTCGATGACGAGCGAATGAAAAACGGACGTTTTTTCGGAAAAGACTACTTCCGCGAGCTGCTTGAACGTGTCCGTTCCATCCGGGCAAGCGAGCGACGCATCTACCAGCAAATTACGGATATCTTCGCCGAATGCAGTATTGACTACGACCCGAGTTCCGAGACCACCAGAAATTTCTATGCCCATGTGCAGGACAAATTCCATTTCGCCATTACGGGCAAGACAGCCTCGGAGATCATCCATGACCGATCCGATGCCAACAAGCCCTTCATGGGGCTGACCACTTATAAAAATGCACCCGACGACAGGGTGCTTAAATCCGATGTCGTGATAGGCAAGAACTATCTGTCCGAAAACGAAATCAGACGGCTTGAGCGTACGGTGTCCGGCTTCTTCGACTATATCGAAAACATCATTGAACAAAGGACCACGTTTACCATGGAAGCCTTTGCCACCAGCGTGAACAAATTCCTGGAGTTCAATGAATACAAAGTGCTTGATGGATTCGGCTCAATATCCAGAAAGCGGGCAGAGCAAAAGGCCTTTGCGGAATATGAAAAATTCAACAAAACGCAAAAGATAGAATCGGACTTCGACCGGCAAGTGAAAAGGATTTGGGGAAAGCGGAAGGAGTAGGTGGAAGGAACAGAAATATCCTGCGTAGTTTTAAGATATTCCTCTTACACACTTTCAAACACTTCTACAGAATTTTTTTAAACCGACACCTGCTTGTTGCTTTAAAAAAAAAAAGGACTAAAACAGCTCATGCAAAAGTGGCCCAGTGGGGCCGTTAAAACCACGTCTGAGCTTGTCAGAATGCACGTAAACAATTCTTTGACTCAAGGCTATATTAAAGGATGGTTGATTTTCTTAGGCCAAGGGGCTTGTGCAATTGCTCCTGACTGCTTGCGTTCTTTTTGGGCGTCCCCAAGGGAATTTGCCTCCCCCTGTTGCCGGCATTAGAGAGCATGAACTACTTCAAATAGTTTAAGCATGTTGGGTTGTTATCTTATTTTAGAGGTGTCCAGCGCTCCAGAGATTACACAGGTTTTGTGTCCAGATTTGTGCCCAATGTCCATTTTTTATACGGGGCTTGCCCATCGTTGGCACATCGTAGGCGGCAGGAAAAGCGATTTTTATCGCGCGTAGAGTACGTTGTCGATAATTTCTGCGACCTGATCATCTGAAAAGTCATGTTCCCGTAGGAGCTTGCCGTACTCCTTGAGGGCTTGGGCAGCCTTCGCCGGTTTATTAAGCAATGTTAGCAAGGTGTACTTTTCTCGCAGTAAGGAGTCGTCCAATGGTTCAAGGTCCAAAGCTTGTTCAATAATGTCCAGAGCCTTCGGGCAATCGTTGCAACGTTTTAGCAGCATGGCCCACTGCAGAAGCGTTTCTGGCAGCCATTCCAAGGTGTTGTCGCCGAGTGATTTGGAAAATTTTGGAGTCAGGAAAGAGGGGCCCAGCCAATGAGCCATTTCAATAAATTTAGTATGTGCTTCCCAGAATCTCTCGACGGTAAATAAAGACTGCCCTTGTTTCCCCAGTTCCACTGCTTTTTGTTCGTGGGTCACGCAATGTGGGAGGGACAGTGTCTTTTGTTGAGTCACAACATGATGCTTGGCCATTTTTTTGCCGAACATTTTTGAAAAATCTGCACGTGCCCTTGAAAGCATAGCGTCAAAACGCCCTTCCGTTTCGTCGTCATCATCGTTCGGCCAAAGACTTGTACGAATTTTTGAAGTGGTGAGTTTCATGGCGGGAGAATCCGCAACGAGAGCCAAAATTCTTTTTAGGCGACCGGGAATCTTTTCGGCTGAAAATTCTTTGTCCCCCATGCGAAGCCGCATCGGCCCAATGTTATCAATATGCAACAGGGGGATAACTGTCCCATCATCCAGGATGTCGCATTCGAGCCGTTCGCGACTAAGCAGACGAGCCGTTTTCTCATGCAATTTATTTTTTACGGCAAAGGGAAGCACTACCTCCATAATCTTCGGAGACAGGCCGAAAGAATGTAAATTTTCAAATCGCTCCATCAACTGTAGAAAACTCGAAACGTCTTCCTTGGCACGCCGGGTATCCTCCTGGCGTATGCGCATAAATGCTCGGTAAGCATAGGCAGTTGGTGTATGGTAGATGGCTGGAGACCGTAATACCTTGTTAAAAATTCTTTCAGCTTTGCTCGTTTCGTCTGCCAACACCAGAGCGCAGGCTGTGAGCATATGGGTAAGGTGAATGAAGTATCCCCCACCGTTATGGGCCCGGCTACGCAATGCCTGATGCATTGCTGACTTCATTTGAGGGAAATTACCGAGGTGGGCATTGGCCAACATTTCATAGTGGCAGAATTGGGAGAGTATATGCGGTGTGTTTGCTTGCTGCTCTTTCTTTTTTCTTTGGAGCATAGAAAGAATTTGTTCGTACTCGCCTTTGCTGAGATAAAGGTCCGCGTCCCATATCGCAAAGAATGACTCAAAATATGTATTTCTGATAAGAGGTGCAAACAAAAGAAACGACGCCTCTTTTACTTTCTCATAAGCAACAAATGCACCACTCATCAGTACAAAATTTGCCTGAACAAAATATAGGGAAAATCGTGTGACAATACTTGTGACAGGATTATTTGCATTTGGGAAAACAAGAGAGATTTTCTTTAACCCGGCGTTTATGTTTCCATCAACACCATCAATAAGTATTCCAGGAAGAAAAAGATGCGTGTCGATATGCTTTGTTGATGGACTTGATATATAGTGACTTAAATTTAAATAGTATTTTGCCTTATTGATGTCTTTTTCTTGGTATACAGCTCCTAGTATCAAGGCCTGACAGACCTTTGCAGTCATTTGTGGTGAAATGACATCTTGTATTTCCTTAAAATAAGAAACTGCTTGTTTTATGAATATGGATATATTTTTAAAATTCGGATTATGCATTACATTGTATACTATATAAAAAGAGAGTGCTGCGAGTTCGCCGTTTCTGTCCTCTTTCTTACTAAATTTTTCAAGAGCTTTAAGTATGTATTGTATCCCCTCTTCTTTGTAAGAAGAAATCATTATGGCGCCAATTGAATAGGCAATCCATGGATAGTCAAGTTGTATTTGGGGTGGGATCTCCATAAGCTCTTTTGAAAGAGGTTCATGATACCAAAGAAGAGGAGACATCTCTGCATATTTTTGCAGCGCATCATCAATGGCATCCCAAGCCTCCGCACGGCGGTAGCATGTAAGGGCTAGCTCTATATGGCCGAGTTCAAACAGCCATGTTCCCGCACCAACGAGAAAATTTTTGGTGGCATTTGAAGAAGTAAATTTTTTTAATTCTTTTCTGATATAGTCCTGGAAAAAATGATGTAACCGAAAAACAACCTGTCTCCCCTCTTTTCTTTCGTATACAAACATTTGGTCTTCGGCCAATTCCTTCAGCCAGGGAAGGCCTTTCGTCATTCCAAGATCCTGAATCAGAGGGGTGGGAAGGTCATTGAGCAAAGAAAATAGGTAGACGATTTCTTTTTCTTCATCCTTGAGTCCAGAAATCAGATCGGAAAAATAGGACGCTAAAAGTTCTGGTTGATCTTGTCCTCCACCACCGGCGGAAATCCAATTTCGTAAAAGTGTGAGACCTGTGACCCATCCCTCAGTCATATCCATCAATCTGTTCAGCTGTGTCTGTTCTATCGGGATGCCCCATTTCTCCAGATAAAGTAACGCCGCTTCTTCCCTGCTGAAGGCAAGCAATTCGTTGTCAACTTGTATTACTTCCGAATTTCGGAACAGAGGGGCGTTGTTGAGTGTCAGCGTTTTGCGGGAAACAACGGCATAGGTGACGAAATCGGGAGTTGCATCAACAATCCCGCGTAAGAGCTGAAGGCTTTCCGGTGAACCATCCAGTAGGTGGGTGTCATCAAAAACTAAGGTAATTGGGGAGTGCTGTGATTCAAGGTAAGATTTGATGATCTGCGGAACAAAGAGCACAAGTTCCACTGAAGAAATAGTCTCCAATACTAAAATGTCGGACAGAGCGGAGTGGGGGCTAGATTGATAAGTTATTGCTTGGAATATTTTTTTTGCAAGTACATGCGGTGAGTCGTTTTCTGTGCAAGTCACCCATGCAAAGGGATGAGCCGAATTTTCCTCAAATTGCCTGATCAGTATTGTTTTTCCCTGTCCTGCCTGCGCCTGAACCAGCAAAACCTTGTGTTTTGTCTGAAATACTAAACGGCAATCTTCAATAATTTTGGTGCGATATATTTCTTTTTTCAATGCTATTTTTCCTTTTGATCCCAAATGTGGCTTTGCTTCTTTGCGTAGTGTGGACTGAAGGTTGGAGCGTTGCGCTATTATTACTACATATTCTCATGCAATTATTGACCGCAGGAAAGGTAAATCAATAAGATCCTTTGGAATCTAAAAGTAAGAAGTTTGTAAGGTTATTTCAATACACTTTTTAAGCAGTATTAAATTTTTTTATTGTCTTTTTTTATCAATTTTCAATAGTTAGTCAGGCCTGAAAAACCCGTTTCAGCTTCTACGCCACATTTTCCGCCAGCCGTCGGCTTGAGTCTTTGCCGAGGAGCAGAAACGCCAAGAGCGCAAAAAACTCTCCGATTTTCCGCATCCACTTCCTGAAGTTGAACGCCGCTGCGGCCATAAACAAGTTAATGGCGTCGCCGACCGCGCCCTTGAGATAGCTCCGGGCCATGCGGTGATCGTGTTTGAGATGGCCGATCACCGGCTCGATAGCCGCCCGACGGCGGAAGCGGAGCCGCGCCATAAGGCGCTGGTACGGTGTGTCCTTCTTCTTCGGAGGCTTTGGGATGAGGATTTGCGTGTCACCGACCTGATTCAGGCCCCTGTAGCCTCGGTCGCAGATCGCCATGGACGGACAGACCCCGGTGACCTCCCAACACTGTTCGAGGACATCCGGCAACGTATGGCCGTCGTAGACGTTCTCGTTGAACGACATCGCGCCGACGATGATACCCGTAGTTTTTGTGACCGCGATGGACGCCTTGCGCCCGAACTCGTACTGCTTGTGCGCTTTACCCTTGGAGATGCAGAGAATATCGGGTTCGTGTAGGCTGTAGACCTTATTCTTGTCGCTTCGTTTCTGGTCCTTGACCCGCTCGTACAGGTCAAGTCGCTCCTGGTGGCGGCCCAGGGCTTCGCCCGGCAATTTGCGCCGGAGTTCACGGATCAAGGCACCAGCCATTGTCCGCATCTTCCTCGCCTTTTTGGCCATCTTCATCCGTTTCAGCCGAAGCTTGGGGAGCGTGCGCTTGAAGCTGCGGCGTAGACCGACGCCTTCGCTGTCCGCGATCTTACGGCAGCCCTCGATGACTTTGGTCAAAAGCTTCAGGTCGGTAGGAAAGGTTACGTTCTTTTCCTGGACCGTGGTATCCACCGTGATCTCTCGTTCTTTGGCGTCATCACCGTGCAGTTCCACGGAGACCTCGAAAATCAGTCGTGCCCCGTCCTCGCCAATGCGCTTGCGGAAATAGATCAAATCCGTGGGATCGCAAGGCAGCTTCCACTGGAACTCGGTCATACCGCAAAACGCCTGGTAGTAGGGATTTTGCGTCCATGCCTCCACGACCCGTTCGTCGCTCAGATTCTCCAACTGCTTGAGCAGCATCAGCCCGACCATTAGCCGGGGCGGCTTGGCTGGCCGACCTTGGTCGCTGTAGAGTCCGGCGAACTCCTCCTCGAATCGCCCCCAGGGAATTCTCCTCGCCAATTGAAGGAGCGGAGCCTTCGGATTGAGCTGGTCCAGAAGGTCTGGGTAAAGGAACGTACCCTGCGGCTGTTTTTTGGGTTTTGCCCTCATGATTCTCCCGCCATTCGCTGCATCATTTCGACCGGTTTTATACGAATTCACAACGTTCTCTGGTCGAAAATACTACATTGTACAAGGAGAATTGTTAATAAAAATCAATCCACTAGAGATATTTCAGGCCCGACTAAATAGTTGACATCAAAAATATTTTTTCCGTTTCCCACTGCAATACTTGAACGGCTGATCCGATTCACGTTGATAGTGTTGTTTCCGCTTCCCAAAAGCATTTTTGTGCCATCACCAAGTCTATCAAGGTCGACCTTGTTGTCTCCGTCTCCCATATCAATGTTGGACTTCAGAACAACACCACCCTGCAGGCTGTCGTTTCCCCCCCCTGCGTTGATAGTGTTTCCAATGCTAGCCCGCGCCAGAATAATTGTATCGTCGCCGTCGCCGCCGTGAAGGGTGGCGTTGTTGGCAAAGTTGATAATGGTGTCGTTGCCTGCACCGCCGTCCACTTCGGAGCCTCGCAGGTTGATGAATATATCGTCCTTGTCCGTGCCTGCGAATGTGTCGGATTCGTTTTGGCGCACGGTCTTGTTGCCTGCCGCATCGTATACGTGGGTTTCGCCGCTTCCCCGATAGGTTACGGATATACCGCCGTCTTCCAGGTCGGTGATGCGCGCATCATCGCTTAGCTCCAGTTCCAGGTGCAGCCCGCTGGCAGTCGTAATGGCTGCCATGTAAGTGGATTGAGGACCTGCCACAGAGCGTTTTACGTTCACGCTCGTTCCAGAAGAAGATGTCGTTTCCACTTTTTCATTTGGGTTGCAGGCGGCAGAGCCGTAGCTTTGCATCGACTCTCCAGCGTCCGTTCCTAAACAAGACGAAGGTCTTGCTTCTTTTTCGTAGAGATATGGATCGCAGCCGCCGTTCTGGTCCAGTACGGCAAGGAAGGTCTTCTGGAATTCCTCTGTGGCCGTGCCTATATTCTGCGGGAGGCACCCCTGGCAGTCAGATAGTTTCCAAGTGCTTATAAGATCGCTGAGCATCTGGTTGTTGGCGGCTGTAATTCCCTGCATGTCGGACCTCCTGCGATGCATGGCTGCTGAGTGGATGCATCTTTCTTGACTTGAAATATTTGCCTACCAGGAAAAAATACCGGACAATAAAATTTCATATTGCTTAATGATAATTCTGTAATTGTAGTATATTACAATGTCTTGTGCTGGCTCGCTTCTGAACTTAAAAGCTTTGTTGTATCGGAATATGCATTTTTTGAGCCCAGAAGATAAGGCGCCCAGAAGATAAGGCGCCCAGAAGATAAGGGCTCAAAGAGATAAGGAGCGGAAGAATGGGCACAGCAGGATTCTATTGTCCTGATGCCAGTCTAAGACGCAGCGAAGTGTTCAGCCGGGAACAGTCTTTTTATCCATATTCATGGGAGAAAGAGGGGTGACGTTATAGACTGTGGAGCAAGGGGCAGTCTCCTGTGGAGTCAGGGGCAGGGGCGTTGAACTCCTGCCCCTGCCGTTCACCGGTCCCGGACAACAAGCCTGAAGCGTGGAATCTGCAGCAGGTCGAAGCCGATGACGACACACTTTTTTGTTTTTTTCTTGAGCGAGCGTATTTCGGTTTCGGGGAGGACGTGCGTAACAACCACATCCTCCCGGATGGTTACCGGCCGCAGACGCTCCTCCACATCCGCCTTGGACACCCAATTCCCCATGCTCTGGTTCGTGGATGCGAGAAATCGTCTCAGCCCCTGTACCAACTCAATGATATCCGGCACCGGTGTCGGGGCAGGAGTGCAGACCATCCTGGCTTCCGAGAGCAGGTCGTTCTGTCCGGGACTGTCCTGATAAAAGCGGAAAGAGTTGAGGTCATGGTCGGCAGCCATAGATCGCAATTGGTCCAGGGTGAGCCGGGCCACCCCAATCTCGGTATCTGTCCTGATGTTTTTTTCGAGGCTTCCCCAGAGAAAGCGCTGCTTCTCGGGCGACAATGCCCCGATTTCATTGAAGATGAAAAAGCTGGTCATACCGTCCAGCGATGCATGTTCCGAACCGGGGTAATAGCTGAAGCCTCCCTCCTGTGGAATGTAGTATTTTTCGCAGTTGGCCCGAATGTGCTTTTTGCACAGGGCTGTGGCTCTTTGCAGTTCCGCCGGCGGGATGTCCTTCCACAAATACCGCGTCAGCAGCCGCAGGCTTTTCAGAGTCTTGAGGTTCCATTCGTGCATCCAGGCCAGGTTGTCATCCGAGGGCGGGGCCTCCGAGAGCGAGTCCAGGGTGGAATTGATAAGCGGCCCCGTGTACCGCAGGGGAAATTCCGCGTGGATGTCGTTGCCTTCCCTGTCCCGAAACGCCTTGAGAATGGACGACGTATTGTTCAGGTCCAGCTTGAGCAGTTTTCCGGATGGGGATTTCGGTCCCCACAAGCCGGTTTCCGGGTCCTGCGCATCATAAAACCATTGCAGCACAGCATGTTTCCACTCGGGGGAGAAATGGTAGAGGTTGTTTTTCTCTATGAGTCTTTCGGCATCCTCGGATTGGTAATGGGCCTCATCCCTGGCCAGGCTGAAGATGTCCCTGGCCAGATGGAAGGACGTCTGCGGCATTTTCGAAGCGATACGCCCAACCGTTGAAACGTCCTGCAAAAAGGCGAGCACCTTTTCCGGCGTGTTGATCTGGTCCAGATATGCCAGCCGGTACCGGAGCGTAACCGGTTTGCCAAGCTGCCGGGACAATTTTTCTATGTGTGTGAGCACGTTTTCGGTGGGGCCGTGATAGACGCACATGGGATAGGCGTCGCTGATGAATGCCCCGGTGCGCGGGTTCTGTTGGGCCAGATAGAATTCCAATTCCTCCTGCGTGGAGCCGAAGACGGGCAGCTTGACCAATCCCTCCCTTGTTCGCAGTTGATCGTAGTACTGGTTGAACAGTTCGAACGCTTCGGCCCAGTGTCCCTTGTCCCACAAATAGCTTATGCCCTTGAGCCGGTACTCGAATTCCGACATGACATAATTTTGTGCCTGGAGTTCCCGGTTCAGTTGGAACATCTCCTTCAGCCGGGAATTGAATTCGTACGCCCCGATGGAGACGAGCATTAGCAGGCAGAAAAACAATAGCAGGAGAGCCGGGAGAATCTTTCCTGGGAGAACAGGCTTTTTCCGTTTCGTGGGTCTCGTCATGGCAAATCCTCGTTGGTTTTTGGGGGATATCTGCGGCAAACATGACGGAGCTGCCCGCACAGAACAATACGCATGGGCTCGAAATAACAGGAATTGTCCTGAGATGTACGGATTTGTCCCAAATGGTGCAGGAGGAACGCGAAAAGGTCGGCTGAGACCGGCACACGGAAGGGTGCCAGGGGGAGGGAGTGTCTTGACTTATTGGGCGGACCTGCCGCCGACCTTGTTTTCCAGGAAGGAGAGAACGGGGGAGAGAGAGTTTCGGCTGATGGGGACCAGAAAAAGGTCGCCGCAGAGTCTGACGAAATAACGCCTGTCTTTTTTGAGCAGACCGGAGACGTGGTCGGGATTGACGATATGGGAGCGGTGGGTTTGCAGAAACATGCCCGGAGGCAGTGCTTCCATGGCCTCGTTGAGCGACATCCGGATGCAGGCCCTCTCATGGTTCTGCCCCTCCTGATAATGAACATCCAGGTAATGGCCGCAAACCGTGATGTGGGTGATGGCGGACGGCACAAGATGTTTTGTCAGCCCGGAAGCGACAATGGGGAACGAAACCTCGTTTTCATGCCGGTCAGCGGTTTCATCGTCCCGTTGTTTTACCTTGCCCAATTTGATGTTCAACTGCTCTATCAGGGTTTCAATGACTGCATTTTTGTGTTCGAGGCGCAGAAAAACGCAGGAACCCAGCAGGGCATAGGGGAGATGCCGCCAGTAATATCTCCAGAACCATGCCTTTTGAATGTCGTAGATCTGCTCCTTGATGCAATACAGAATTCCCAACCCCAGAGAGTAGACAGCCAGGAAGTGCAGAAAGGCATGCCAGTAGCGCACTTGAAGCGGTTTCCGCCGCAATTTTGAGGTCATAACGGCGAACAGCCAGGCAAATACGATGGCGGTGCAGAAGGAAAAGGCGACAAGAAAGAATTCGACTATGCCCTTGATGATTTCGTGAGGCGGGGCCGTGTATTCGAATACCGCAAAATAAAAGACGGTAAAAATGAAAAAAAACTGCACAGCGAATCTGAGGGGACTCGTGTTGAGAGATATTTCAGTGCAGAGGAACGATTTGATTCTTTTGGTAAGGTCGATATGCATTTGGCTAGGGCACCCGGGGCTTGCGTCCGTTGTTTTCGATTGCTCTCAGACTTGTGCTGCGGACTCAACTAAAATTTAGCTGGAATATGGTGAAAATGTAAGCTGGAATTTAAGGCTAAAATGAGGGCGTGAGCTTGTATAGGCCTTGCGATTTTTGTCCTCAGCTGCGTTGCAGCAGGAGGTGCCGTTTCGCGGTGCGTATTGGCTTATACTGCCCTCGCTTACGGCACCCTGCTGCGCCTTGCTGAAGGCCAAAACTTACAAGGCCTCGGAAGAAGGTAGGGGATTGGAAGTCTTCAGAGATTGCCGAAGAGAAATTTAAGTCAGAAATTTAAAGCGTAAAAAGTTCTGGAAAGGGGAGCGCGAGGGGGAGAACCTCTTTCAAGAGGTTTCCCCCTCGCTGCAGCCAAAACCGCACTTTTACAATGAAGGCTGGCGCGAAAATCGCGCAGCCATCATCTGTTATATCCGCCCCTCTTCCACCCCATGACACGCCACCAGTGAGCCGGAGGCGCGTAGGTGTTGTTTGGGTATTTCCGTGCGGCAGCGTTCGTTGGCGTACGGACAGCGTCCGTGGAACACGCAGCCGGTGGGCAGGTTGATGGGCGAGGGCACGTCGCCTTCCAGCTTGATATGCCGGAAGCCTTTGGCGCCCAGGCGCGGAATGGCGGAGAGCAGCGCCTTGGTATAGGGGTGGCGCGGTTGCTCGTACAGGTTGCCGGTTTCGGCCAGCTCGCACAGGGACCCCAGGTACATGACGGCCACGCGGTTGGAGATGTGCTCCACCACGGAGAGGTCGTGGCTGATGAACATATAGGTCAGCCCGTTTTTATCCTGAAGTTCCATGAGCAGGTTGAGAATCTGTGCCTGGATGGAGACGTCGAGCGCGGCAATGGGTTCGTCGGCCACGATGAAATCCGGGCCGACGGCCAGGGCGCGGGCAATGGATATGCGCTGGCGCTGTCCGCCGGAGAACTCGTGCGGGTAGCGGGTGCGCCAGGCCGGGTCCACGCCCACCTGTTCCATAACATGGGCAACGCGGTCGGCGACTTCGCTTGGGGTGATGCCCGGGTTGTGAAAGCGGATGGGCTCTTCCAGGGTTTGGCTGACGGACATGCGCGGGTTGAGCGATGCATAGGGGTCCTGAAAGACCATCTGCATCTTGGCCCGGTAGGGCAGCATCTTGGACCTGGAAAGGTTGTCGATGCGTTTCCCCTTGTAGTGGATTTCTCCGCTGTTGGGGGCGTACAGTCCCATGACCGTACGGGCCAGGGTGGATTTGCCACAGCCGGATTCACCCACCACGCTGACGGTCTCGCCTCCCATGATGTCGAAGCTTACGTCGTTGACAGCCTGTACAATGGCTTGTTTGCGGATGATCTTCCCTCCCTCGAACTTGAGCTGCTCGAGCAGGGAACCGGATATATCGAAGTGTTTGACGACGTTTTTCAGTCGCAGGAGCAAGGTGCTTTCCATGGGCTAGTCCAACAGGTGGCAGGCCGCCATGCAGCCCGAGTTCTTAGATGCCAGGAGCGGCGCTTCGTTCATGCAGATGCCTTCGCACATGGTGCAGCGGTTGTTGAACGGGCAGCCCTGCGGAATCGTGGTCAGGTTGGGCATGACGCCCGGAATCTGGTTGAGCCGTCCTCCGCGCTGGGCATTCTGCGGCAGCGCGGCCAGCAGCCCCTTGGTGTAGGGGTGCTGTGGATTGGAAACCAGCTGGGCAGCGGGGCCCATTTCCACAATGCGTCCGGCGTACATAACCGCAATGCGCTGCGTCACCTGCGAAACCACGGCCAGGTCGTGGGTGATGAGGATGAGCCCCATCTGTTCGGATTCGCACAGCTCCAGCAGCAGTTCCATTATTTCCGCCTGGATGGTCACGTCCAGAGCCGTGGTCGGTTCGTCCGCAATGATCAGCGAGGGCGAGGTGAGCAGGGCGATGGCAATGACGATGCGCTGGCGCATGCCGCCCGAGAATTCATGCGGGTACTGCGTGAGCCGCCTCCGGGGTGCGGGAATCTTTACCTTGGACAGCTTGTCCATGGCGATTTCCTCGGCTTCCTTGGTGGAGATGTTGCGGTGCGCCTTGAGCGTTTCAATCATCTGGTGTCCCACGGTGAGCACTGGGTTGAGCGTCATCATGGGGTCCTGGAAGATCATGGAGATGCGGTTGCCCCGGATGTGGCGCATCTGTTCCGAGGGCAGTTCGGGCAGGTTTTTGCCGTCGAACATGACCGAGCCGGAGGAGATGAATCCGGGTTTGCTGATAAGATTGATGATGGCAAAGCCGGTGACGGATTTTCCGGCGCCCGACTCGCCCACGATGCCCAGACGTTCGCCTTTGTCCAGGGAAAAGCTGACCCCGTGCACGGCGGTCAGTTCGTCATCGCGCAGCTTGAATTTTACGGTAAGGTCGTTGACTTCGAGCAGACGTTGCATGGTGCCTTACCCCTTGTAGAGCTTGGGGTTGAGGAAGTCGCGCAACCAGTCGCCCAGCAGGTTGATAGCCAGGATGAGGACGACGAGCGAGATTCCGGGAAACAGGGTAATCCACCACGAGCCGCTGAAGATGTAGTCGAAGCCGGACTTGATGAGCGACCCCAGGGAGGGGCGCGTTACGGGCATGCCCAGGCCAAGGAAGGACAGGGCGGCTTCGCTCATGATGGCGTTGGCCACCTGCACGGTGGAGATGACCAGAACCGGCGTGAGCGTGTTGGGGAAAATGTGCCGCCACATGATGCGTCCCGGACGCAGGCCGATAACGCGCGCGGCTTCCACATATTCCTTTTTCTTTTCCGCAAGCACCGAGGCGCGCACGGTACGGGCATACTGTGGCCATTCCGCAAAGCCGATGACGATGATGAGCAGGGGCACGGCGTATTGCTCGTAGCTTGCCATGCCAAAGGCGGATTGAAAGATGGCCCCGAAAAAGATGGCCACCATGTAGGTGGAAAATGAGAGCTGCACATCCGCTAGCCGCATGAGAATGGTTTCCAGCTTGCCGCCGAAGTAGCCCGATGTAAGCCCGACGAAGATGCCGATAAGTGCCTGGAGAATTACCGCTCCAAAGCCGATGATGATGGAGACGCGCATGCCGTACAACAGGGTGGAGAGCATGTCGCGGCCCTGTGAGTCGGTACCCAGCGGAAAGTCGGCACCGCCGCCATGCATCCATACGGGCGGTGTTTCCGCGTTCATTATGTCTATTGTGGCGGTATCGTAGGGGTTGTGTGGTGCAATGACCGGGGCGCTGAAGCTGACGAAGAGCAAAGAGACGAGCACCACAAAGCTGCCCCAGGCCATGGGGTCGCGCAGGAAGCTGTAGAAGAAGTAGGAGTCGATAAAACGTTTGATCATGCTACTTTCTCCCCGCCACGCGAACCATGGGGTTGACCACCCCGTAAATGAGGTCGACCACGGTGTTGACCACCACGAAGATCGCGCCCACGAAAACCAGATAGGCCACCATCAGGGAGGTATCGGCCCGTTCCACGGATTCTATGAACACGGAGCCCATGCCCTGCCATTGGAACACGATTTCCGTAAGAATAGTGAAGGCGATCATGATGCCCAGCTGTACGCCGCCCACGGTGATGACCGGCATGAGGGTGTTCTTGAAGGCATGTACCAGAAGCACACGGGCGGGACGCAGTCCTTTTGCCTGGGCGAATTTGACGTATTCGGTTTCCAGGGTTTCCTTCATCTCGGCCCGGATAAGGCGGATGAACAAGGGCAGCATGATGGAGGAGAGCGCGATACTGGGCAGTATCAGGTGCCTCAGACCGTCGCGCGTAAGCAGGCCGGTTTCCCAGAAACCGCCCACCAGCACTGTTTGGCCTCTCCCGTAGGAGGGGAGCCAGTGCAGCTCCACTGAAAAAACGTAAATGAGCAGGATCGCCGTAAGAAAAACCGGGATGGACACCCCGACGATACTGCCCCCCATACAGAGGCGAGAGAACCAGTGGTTGGGTTTGCAGGCGGAGAATATCCCCGTGGGAATGGACAGCACCACGATGATGACGGCGCTGCAGAAGACCAGTTCCAGCGTTGCCGGGGCCTTCTTGAGGATAACCTCCATGGCGGGCTTTTTGTAATAGAATGACTGCCCCAGGTCGCCGTGTGCGGCCTTCTTGAGAAACCTCACCCATTGGACAGGCAGGGGGTCGTTGAGGCCGAGCTTGTCGGCCAACTCCATCCTCTCCTGCTTGGAGACTTGGATGCCGGTGATCTCGCGGAGCGGGTCGCCGACGGACTGCTTGATGGCAAACCCGATCACGCTGATAGCCAACATGACAAAGAACGCCTGGGTAAATCTTTTTACTATAAATGCTAGCATATATGGGGTTGGTTTTTACGCAAACAACGGGCCGTCCCGGAGTGGGACGGCCCGTATTATTTGCGTTGTTTCACATGGGCTTGGGGCCCTTTACTTCATGTTGAGGTCGCCAAAGTAGGGGAAGTTCATCACGTTGACGATCTTGTCGGCATTCACCAGCTTTTCGCTGCCGGCCCAGGAGAGCATCTGCCAGTGCAGGGGAATGAATGCGGCGTCGTCATACAGAATCTTTTCGACTTCCTTCAGCATGTCGGCGCGCTTGGTGAGGTCGGTTTCCGACTGGGAAGCCAGAACCAGCTCGTCCACCTTGGGATTGCAGTAGGTGCCGGAGTTGTACTGGCCGTAGCCGGTTTCCGCGTTGATGCACATCACCAGGTACTCGGAGAAGTTGGCCGAATCCTCGGTATCCGAGTGCCAGCCGATCATCTGGATGTCGGCAACCTTGTTGTCGAACTCGTTCCAGTACTGGGCCTTGGGCATGGTCTTCAGTTCAACAGTGATGTTGATCTTCTTGAGCATGGAAGACACGGCTTCGGCAATCTTGAAGTCGTTTACATAGCGGTTGTTGGGAGCGATCATGGAGCAGGTGAAACCCTTTTCGTAGCCTGCTTCCTTCATCAGCTGCTTGGCCTTTTCCAGGTCGTAGCGGGGTACGCAGGCTTCGTTGTAGCCGTCGTAGCCCTTGGGGCTCTGCTGCCCAGCCACGGTGGCGCGGCCCTTCATGATGGTCTGGACGATGCCCGCGTTGTTGACCGCGTTGACAATGGCTTCGCGGACCTTCTTGTTCTTGAATTCGGGACGGCGGGTCTGGTTCATCTGGAAGGTGATGATACGGGTGCCGGACATGGTGAACAACTTGACGCCTTCGGTTTCTTCGATGCGGTCAAAGTCGTTGGGCGGCACAGGCATGATGAAATCCACGTCGCCGGAGAGCAGGGCGGCCACGCGGGTGGCGTCGCTCTTGATGGGGGTCAGGATGATTTCGTCGATGTTGCCGCTATTGTCTTTGTCCCAGTAGTCGGCAAAACGTTCAAGCACCCACTTCTGGCCCGGATCGTACTTAACAACCCTGTAGGGGCCGGTGCCGGATTCGTTGAAGTTGGCATAAGACCAGTCGGTCTTGTTGAGGGCATCCTTGGGCTTTCCTTTTTCATCCGTCCCCTGGTAGAACTGGCTGTCCATGGGGAAGATGTAGGTACACATGTTCAACAGCAGGCCGTAGGGCTTCTTGGTCTTGATGTCCACGGTGTAGTCGTCCACGACGGTGACGCCTTCAAACGGCTCGTACAGGCCCTTGAAGTCGGGGCTCTTCTTGAGGCGGTCGAAGGTCCAGACCACATCCTTGGCGGTAAATTCGTTGCCGCTGTGGAACTTGACGCCCTTGCGCAGATGAAAGCGCATGGTCAGGTCGTCAATGCGTTCCCACTTTTCGGCCAGGCGGGGTTCGAATTGCATGTCCTGGGTCCAGCGGAGCAGCGGGTCGAAAACCATGTGCGAGTATTGCAGCATGGCACCGGAAAGCTGTACATGCGGATCGAGAGCAACAGGGTCGGCGTCCATGGCAAGGCGGAATACGTGTTTGCCAGTGGCAGCCTCGGGAGCGGTTTGAGCGGCTTCCTGTGCGGGAGCCTCTTTTTTTGCTTCTTTCTTTTCTTCGCCGCATGCAACCAGTATCAGGCTGAGTGCGGCCAACAGCAGCAGTAGACGTTTCATCCTAAACCTCCGGGTTGTGAAATTCGAGCAGGGCCATTGCCCGCTGGCCCGATAACGGCCTTGTGTCGTTTTTGCTTGATCCTTTCCTTTTAGTAGCAAAAGAGAGACAAAATCAAGTCAGATGTTTATTAACGAATAAATTCACAACAGAAAACGAAATTCTTTATGTTGGAAAAGGTACATTAAACCGAGTTGTTACAGGTATAAAATAGTATAGTCAAATCTATTTGTAATTTGTTTGGCAAATCGTGCCCCTTTACAAAAAAGGCTTCAGACCTCATGAAGACATCCATGACACTCAATGATTCATCGTGCATAATTCTCATCGGCATGGCCGGTGCGGGAAAATCCACTTTGGCCCCTTTGCTGGCGCAGCGTCTCGACTGGGAACATATGGATACGGACCGGCTCATCGAGTCGTGGTTCGGGCGGCCGCTGCAGGGCATCCTGGACGGCTGCGGGCCGGACAAGTTTCTCAAGCTTGAAGAGCAGGTCGTTTCCCGGCTTGCGGCGGCACGTTGCGTGGTCTCCACCGGGGGCAGCGTGGTCTACTCCCAGCTGGCTGTCAATCGGCTGCGGATGCTGGGCAGCATCGTCCATCTGCATATAAGCCTGCCGACTTTTCTCGACCGGGTGGGCAAGGCCGACGACCGAGGTTTCGTGGTCCGCCCCGGATTGAGTCTGGAAGACGTGTACAACGAACGGCAGCCCTTGTATCAGGCGGCGGCAGACCTTACCGTGGCAACCGATTCCTGTGCTCCGGACGAGTGCGTGGACCAGATAATTTCGGGACTTTCCTTATGAAGCGACTGACGAGCCAGGCAGCCTTCCGCAAGCTGGAAAAACTGTATGCGGACATGGTTGCCGAATACGATGCAGTCTGCGCCGTGCTGGGCCATACCTGCAAGGACTGTAGCCAGAACTGCTGCACCAGCTATTTTCAGCACCATACCTACATTGAATGGGCCTTCCTGTGGGAGGGGCTCAATGCGTTGCCCCAAGACAAGCGCGCAGTGTACGAAGAACGTGCCAAAGCCTATGTGAAAAAGGGCAAGGCCATGCTGGCAGACGGCAAGATTCCGGACAGCATGTGTCCGCTCAACGACGACGGCCTGTGCGGGATGTACCGCCATCGTCTGATGATCTGCCGCATGCACGGCGTTCCCAATTTTCTGGTCCGTCCCGATGGCCGACGCACCGTGTTTTCCGGGTGCTGGCTCAGCCAGGAGCTGACCCGGGGCAAGGACCCCAAGGACATCCCCTACGTGGACCGCACGCCGTTGTATCGCAGGCTGGTGGCATTAGAGCAGGGCTTTCTGGGCACCCGGTTCAGAACACTGCCCAAGGTGGACCTGAACCTGGCCGAGATGATTCTGGCCGGTCCTCCCCAATTGCGGGCATAGCCTTGCGGAATATGGTGGGCATGGCCCGTCATGCGCCGCCGGAAGTGGCCTGAGCGAACCTGAAAGTCATACTTTTCCGGTCGCGGTCCTCCACAAGATACGAGGCGGAAACGGCAGTTGAAAAGGCTGCCGAATACAAAAGAAAAAGCCTGGAACATTATGCTCCAGGCTTTTTGTGCATTATGGCGGAAATCCTCCGGGCAAGGGGCTCAGAACGTCATGCGCTCGGCCGCTCTGTCCAGAATCGGACGGATGTCCCGGACGTCCCAGGCAATGCGGCGGACGTCTTTGGCCACCATGTCCGCCTGGAAGAAGAGGATGCATTTGATGCCCTCGTTGCGCAGTTCCTCCAGCAGAGGGGCATAGTCTCCGTCTCCGGCGAACAGGAACAGATAGTCGGGCTGGAGCTTCATGCACAAGGTCAACGTTTTGATCATCAGACGTTGATCGTCACTTTGTTTGTAACCGCTTTTGGTATGTTCGCTTCGTTTGGCCGGGCAAACGATGACCCGGGCGCCGTTCATTTCCAGCGCCCACTTTTTGCCCTCAAACCGTCCTTCGTTTTCGGCCACAGCCTCGGGAGAATCGTTTTCAGGAACCTTTTTGGGCAAAGTAACCAGAATTTCCTTTACATCTGCCGACAATTCTTCTTTGAGAATGGAATGAATTTCTTTAATGGGAAAATGAGGCAGGCCTGCATCCCAGGCGAGACGTTCGCTGGGAGTAAGGTCTATAGCAACTACAATACTTGGCATTCAAATCTCCTTAATTACTGGAAGCACTCACTATTTCAATGAGTATGTCCTCTGTGGAAGGCTGAAGCTTACTGGAAATGGACGGATTGGCAAGGGTTAGTTTGCACTAGGAAGTACGAACTGACCCGGAGTCAGTTTTGTGCAGCTGGAGCGCGCGTGGTTGTATTCTTTTTACGAAGAAAGTCCCTGCAAATGGAACGTCGAATTATCATATCTGGAAACGTCGAGTTTCGGAATAATGCGAAGCCTTCGCACAGCACCACTGCTCTTATTGAATGGAAAAAATTGTTCACCCGCACCCTTTTTGTGCCCCAAGGGAGTTTTATGATGGGTAAAAGCGCGTGCCTTTCTCTTTTGTGTTTGGTGATTCTTCTTTGTACCGGCAACGCTTTTGCTCGGGATACGGCGACTGCCTCGGAAGTGATGGACAAGGTGAAAGAGGCTGCCGCTGTTCTGTCCAAGACCGGACGTGACGGGCTACAGCAATTTCAGGACGAAAAGTCCCAGTGGGTATGGAAGGACACCTATGTGTTCGTCTTCGACTGCGACAATCTTACCATGCTGGCAAACCCGGTCTATCCGGACTTGGTGGGAAAGCGGCAGGCAGGCCTTGTGGATAAAACCGGCAATTACTTTTTCATCGGTTTTTGCGATGCCATTGAAAACAGTCCCAACGGACGGTGGGTGGAGTACTGGTGGCCGGAGAAAAAGGGGCAGGCGCCCAAACGCAAGCTTTCCTTTGTAATGCAGGTGCCGGACAGGGATTTCGGCGTAGGTGGGGGCATCTACACCGATGCCGAAACCGCAATGGATCTCAATACCGACCTTCAATAGCAGAACAGGGATCCCCCAAGGCAAAGAACAACATCTGCGATATTCGCCTCGGCAGGTGGAACAAAATATTTGTCGGATGACAAAAATATAATAGGAAAAATATCTTTTCTGCCACAAAGTGGAGATACGGAGAAAAAGTTCTCTGTTTATGGAGCACCCCACATCCATCCATACACCTCCCATCCCAAGCGGGGACGGTCATTGTGATCGTCCCCGCTGCCTTTCCCAGGCTGCTGAGAACGGCACGTTAACTGCGTTGCTGCAAAAAATTCAAACCCTCGCGTATGAAAGAATACGCGGCGGGCTTGAGTTTTTTTTGCGCGCCTTGTTTCCCCTTCTCAGCAGCCTGGCTTTATTTTGTCATTAGGTCGTTAACGTAGCCTGGTTGACTTGCTAATCTGGCAGTCGGCAGCATTCCAGGTTGGACTTTTTCATCCCTTTGGGACTAAGAACTTTCGTCGTTTCCCAAGCAATCGATTCATCGTTCCGACTCCGGCTGCAAAGCCGGACTGCGAGGCATCATGTGCGAATCCATTGTGTTGCAGACGGGGTTCACCCGAGGATTGGACCAGAATGTCCGGCAGGAAGTGCTCACGTTGTGCGCGGCTGCTTTTGGCGAACCCTTTGACGCCCTTTTCAGCCTGCTCCCCCCGGACGGGCTGCATGTGTTGGCCCGTCTGCAATCCCCAAAGGATTCTGACAACGGGCAGCTTGTCGGCCATGCCGTTGCCACGCCGCGCATCTTCTACGTGGATGGTGGAGAACCGGTGCGGGCGGCGTACGTGGATGCCGTTGCCACGTTGCCTGGCGTGCAGGGAAGCGGCGTTGGGAGCCGGGTTATGCGGCGGCTTATGGACGAGGCGTCGAAAGACTACCGCATCGGCGGACTGAATACCTTTATTCCCGACTGGTATGGCCGCATGGGCTGGGACGAGTGGTTGGGGACATACGCATTGGACGAAGACGGCGAGATTACTCCTTCCTATCCCGAGGGCCACGTTATGATTTATCGCTTTGCCCATTCGCCGCAGCTGAACCGGAGCGGCCGTCTTGTGGCGACGTGGCGTCCGGGAGGCGGCTGGTAAGGCCAAGTCTGGCCAGCTCCCGTTCAAACACCGCGGCCTGTTCGTTCTCTCCCCGTGCCTTGAAAAAAACTATGTGGTCCTGCAGCACGTTGCGTTTGAATGCTGTATTGTTCTGCATGCCTGCGTGCATGGCCAGCAGATCCTCGGCCGACTCCAGAATATCGGTGCGGCCTGCTGTTCTCGCCAGCTTGTGCAGGGCCACGGCGTTTTCGACGCGTGGAAAAAACATGTTCTGCCAATAACGGATGAAGACCGCCTCATCCCACGACTGTGTCTGTTCCAGCATGCTCCCCAACATCTGGTAGCCTTCTTCCCAGAGGATATGGCGTTCGACCGCTTCCCACAGTCGGAGCAGGTTCCTGCCGTCCCAGTTCGCAGCCATGAGGCGTTTCGAGGTGGCTTGCGTTTCTGCTATAAAGATATGGGCGGGCCTGCCGAAACGGATTTCCATACCCTCGACGGTGGCATGGTCGTATATGTCGGGGCGGATGTGGCTGCCGCACCGCTGTTTGAATAATGAGAAATTGTGGTTTTCCGTGGGGCTTCCTTTGCGGGACATGCCCTCGTAATGCACAACCACGCTTTGGGGAACGCTGTGCATGGTCAGGCCGCGTTTGTCCAGCTGGCAGCAGAGGTCCAGGTCTTCGCATCCGTTTTTATAGCCGGGATGAAATTCTCCGCATTCTTTAAAAAGGGCCGTGCGGATGAGCAGAGCGGCTCCGGTAATGGCCTGCAGACTGCGCTGCTTCTTGGCCAGGGGATGGTCGGCCGGGATGCGGTTGAACAAGTGGGCAGCTCCGCAACCAACGTAATACGTCACGCCCAGATGCTGCACCCGGTTGTCCGGAAAGATTAAAAGTGGGCCCACTGCCCCTGTTTTCGGGGTGCTCTCCATGGTGTCCACCAGGGGAGCAAGCCATCCCGGTCTGACCTGGGTATCGTTGTTCAGAAAAAGGACATAAGGGGTCGTTGCCTGTTGTGCGCCGAAGTTGCAGGCAGGGCCGAAGTTTTGGTTTACCTCGAATCTGTGATAGGCGAATCTGTCCCCGAACAATGTTTTGCCAAGGGCGGGACACTCGTGGGGGGGCCGAGGAGGCGTTGTCCACAACGCTGACATTGTACTGGAAGCCATCCCCATGAGCACGAAGGCATGGAGACATTGTTGCGTCAGATTCCATTTGCTGAAAAGCTGTATGCCGTATCTCCTCAGATTGAATATTCGAGAGTGCCATAGAATCCATGGAAGTTTCATTTTTTTTGTCAAGATATAGTGCCAATGCGTACTTCAAGTCCGCCCAGGTTGTTCTCGGGGGCGAAGCGGCCAGTGACAGGCCCCCTTTGCAGTGCTTGCAGCTGGGGATGGAATTGCTGCTTGCCGCCCATCTGGAGGCCCCGTTCGATGGAAGGCTGGCCCAGGTCATATTGGGGCTGGACCAAAGGCTTTCCATGGTGCCCGCTCCTTTGCGCGAGGGGTTGATGTTTTTGTCGGCCATATGGAAGGCCCGCGAAAACCAGGGGGAAGACAAGTACCTCCGGCGGCTGGAAGAAAAAGGCCAGGTGGACCGGATTTTGGAGTATGCGCTCTCCCGTCGGGAAAAAGCACCGGAAGACGTGTTTTGGCTGGACGTCCTGTGGCGGCATCGGCGGGGTTGTGACGAGTGGAGGCGCTGGGAGGATGCGTTTACCGCCACTTCCACATGTCCGGGGTTCCTGCTGGAAAGGGCCAGGGCCGAGGCGGTCTGCGCCAGGGGAGAGCACAAAGACGAAGCAGCAATTTTTCAGTCCCTGGCCGCAGTGTATGGAGAGTATGTGGATGTGCGCCTGGGCTGCGCTTTGCAACGAGCCGGAGAAAGGGACGAAGCCGTACGCGCCTGGAGCCGTGGGCTCGAGGCGTTCCCCTGGAACGGGTTCATGGCGCTCCGGCTTTTCGATGTGCTGACGGGCCGCGCCGACGAAGTAGTGCGGACGGACGCACCCTGTGCCGTGCTGCTCTACTCCTATCGCAAGCCGGAGCTTTTGGACGCGACTCTGCGCAGCCTGCACGAGTCGGACCTGGGAAATGCCCGATTGCTGGTGCTGGATAACGGAAGCGGCGATACGACCCCGGACATCGTGGATGGCTGGGTGGAGCGGTTCGGCGCGGACCGCATGCGGAAAATGGTCATGCCGGTGAATATCGGTGCACCGGCGGCCCGGAACTGGCTCATTCAGGAAGTGGCAGGGATGAACTGCGACGACGTCGTGTTCATGGACGACGACGTAAGTCTCTCACCCGACTGGCTTGGACGGCTGCGGGCAGCCCAGACCAACTACCCGGACGCCTCGGTCTGGGGCTGCAAGGTCGTGGACCATGATGCTCCGTACAGGATGCAGTCCGTGGATTACACCTTTGACGCCAATGGTATGGAAAATTTGCAGGTGTATGCCGACCATCTGTTCACCATTGACGACGGTACATACGACTACATGCGCCCGTGCACCTCGGTGACCGGCTGCGTGCATCTGTTTCGAGCCCAGGAGCTGCAAGCCAACGGCGGCTTCGACATCCGCTATTCTCCCTCGCAATACGACGATGTGGACAGAGACCTGCGGCTGGTTCTGCGTGGTGGACATGCCGTGTACACCGGGCATATGGCCGTGCGCCACAAACGCAGCAGCGGAAGCCAGGCCCAGTTGGGCCGCGCGGCGCGGGGCAGTGCCGAAGGGAACCTGATAAAGCTGAACAGCCGTTTTGATGCAAAAGAGGTGCAGAAGATCAATTCGGCCATACATGCTTTGCGGGAGGGGGACGTTCAAAGCAAGTTCGAATGGCTGTCCAGGCGACTGAAAAAGTCACGATAGCTTCATTGCTTCAAAAAATTCAAACCCTTCCAGGCAACTGAAAAAGGCACGTTAACTGCGTTGCTGCGAAAAATTGAACTCGCTTGTGTACAATAAGAGTACACGTCGCGATTCAATTTTTCTGGCGCCTTGTTCTCGCCCTTTTTTGAGCTGCCTGGGGAATCGGCTTGATAATTGGAGGCAAAAAGTAAGAGAAGCTGTCGGTGGGGTGACTGTTGGACAAAGCACTATAACTGCGTTGCTTCAGCAACCTCAACTCCTGGCGTATGGAAGAATACGCATCGGCCTTGATTTTTCCTCCCCCCTTGCTCTCCCACCGTTCTCACCAGGCTGGTTGGCTTTATCATTGCTCGAACAAGCAAAAGGCACCAGCTGGAGGGCTGGCAACTGAAAGTGGGCCCGGCGATAACCGTGCCCACTTTGTGAGTCTTATGGTCGGTCAAAAGGGCGTGGGGCGTTGATCAATTTTTCTTAAGCCGTTCCGTCGGGATGGTTTGTTGCTGGGCCGTTTCCGGTTCCGTCCTGGGGACCTGTTCCGCCAGAGCCAGTGCCGTCACCTGGGCCATACCCCCCGCCGCCGTTTCCGCTTCCACTTCCCGAACCGGAACCGTCGCAATCTCCATTGCCTCCGCCTGAACCACCTCCGTTACCCCCTCCACCTCCGTTACCTCCCCCGCGAGCAAGGAGAACTGGAGAGGAGGAACTTGGGGCAAACGAAGCAATGCCGTCCAGTTTTGTTGAGTCCAACGAAGCGGCGTTGGCAGGAAGAGTGGACAGGCATGCCAAAACGGCAAACACGGACGCCAGTGCATAAATGGATGTTTTCATTTTTGAGCCTCCTTGGGGGACTATAGGCTCGATGGATGGAAACAACATTGATCCTGATCAATAATTTGACCAATTTTTTATCGGGAATAAAAATGAGTTTTTCCCCACCATCGCATTATCTGAAATTAACAACGAATAGAAAAGTTGTTCCTCCATTGCTTTCACTCACTCCCAAGAGTGAGCCTCATGGAAGGCACAGCAAGCCGTTTGCATGTGGAGAGTCCAAGACCGGAACCGTGGTGATCCCGACGGTATCCCGCGGACATCCGGGAGAATGGCTTGAAAATCACGTTGTGTCGAAGAAGGATGGCGGCATGGGATGGAAGGCCGTTGAAAAAGGCACAATAGAAGAGACAACACTCTGACATGCCGCCATGTGCGAACTGAAGTGGGGAAAAGGGCGCAGCCGAGCTTGAAAACCACGTTTTCCAAGCTCGCGGAGCACCCTTGCCCTTAAAAAATTGCAGAAAGCCGTCTATCTCAGGGCGTAGGAAAGCCCGGTAGTACCTTGAAACGGATTTCTCCGGAGATAGCTTGCAGCGCTTTTTCAAGGGCTTGTCTGGCGCCGGGGGCGTACACGATTTTGAGCACGGCCCGGCGTTTGTCGGCTACTGTAAAATAGGAAAGATTATCGTAGCCTTCCAGAAGAAATTTGAACATGGCCACCTTGGAGGCGTCCAGTTCCAGGTATAAACGGTTGGATCGGACCGGAACCTCAGTATCGGTGGCTCCGGTCTCGTTTCGTGGAATGTTCATAATGTCTCAGCGCCGTCCTCTGTGATGAGCAACATGTGCTCCCAACGGATGCCGCCCCATTCAGGGTAGTACAGCCCCGGTTCGATGGTTATTATCATGCCGGGCTTGAGCACGAATTGACGTGTCGGCCCAAGGCTCGGCGGTTCATGTGTTTCCAAACCAATACCGTGTCCCAGTGCATGGGTAAAGTATTCGGCACGGCCGTGTTTTTCAAATACCGCGTTGGCAGCGCGATAGGCCTCGCTTACGGTCAGCCCCGGCCGCAGGATGTCGATGGCGGCCCGCTGTGCTTCCTGAACAATTTCCAGGGTCGTGCTGAACCTTCCGCTGGGGGTGTCGCCCACCCACAGGGTGCGGGTCTGGTCCGAACAATATTCGTCCAGGCGGCAGCCCATGTCCACCAGCACCAGATCGTTTTCCCGTACCTTGGTATCGCCGGGAATGGCGTGGGGCAGGGCCGCATTGGGGCCGACCCCGACGATGGTCGAAAAGGAGAGGCCGCTTGCGCCGTTGTTGCGATAGAACTGCTCTATCTCCCAGGCCACTTCCCGCTCGGTCTTTCCGGGCTGAAGGATCTCGGGCAGGGCTTCGCAGCAGGCATGGTTCAGGGCGCAGGCCCGGCGCATGGCCGCTATTTCCACTTCGTCCTTGTACAGCCTCTGCTCTTCCACAAGTCCGTTGGTGGGTTTCAGTTCCAGTCCCTTGCCTATCTGGTGCCAGGTTGCATAGCACAGCCCGGTTTCTTCAAAGCCGAGGACACCGGACATCTTGTCCCTCAGAAAGTCGTTGATGTCCTTGCCCTTGGGCATGCTGTACAGATGGATGAAGTTTTCCGGCCACAGCCGTTTGGCAGCATCCCAGTAACGCGAGTCCGTCAGAAGCCAGTCGTCGCCGGATGCCGTGATCAGCAGCATGCCGGCGGATTCGTTGCATTGGGGGTCGTGCAGCTCGAAGCCGCTCAGATAAAAGCGGTTGGCCGCATGGCTCACCAGCAGCGCGTCCAGGTTTTCTTCACGAAGTTTGCGGCGAAGTTTTTCACGACGTCGCGTGCAAACGCTCATATCCATTGCCTTCTCCGATTTTGTGAGTTTGAAGCCTGTAAAATTTGTTGTTTTGCCCAGGCTGCTTCAAAAAACACGGGAGCTTTGTTGATTCAAAAAAAATCAACCCCTCGCGTATGCAGGAACACGCGGCGGTTCTGATCTTTTTACGCGCCAGCAAATTATCGGGGCCGCACATCCTGAAGCTGCCTGCCCCATGCGGACGTTGGAATCAATTTCCCCCGTAGGCATATCCTTTGCGCAAAAGCAACGAGCTGTAAAGGGATTCCAGCTTATCCAGCTTGTGTTGCAGCGTGTAATGCGCGGAAAGTTCCCTTGCCCGGCGGGAGAATGTTTCGCGTTCTTCGGGGTGCTCGTACAGGCGGCGCATGGCCGCTGCCATCTCCTGCGGCTTGTTGGGGCGCACCAGAATGCCAGAATCGTCCATGATTTCCGGGATGCCGCCCACCCTGGTGGAGAGGATGGGGAGTCCGCACATCCAGGCTTCCAGCAGGGTGTTGGGCAGGCTTTCGGACAGGGAGGAGATGACGAACACGTCAAAGACCTGCAAATAGTCCGACACATGGTTCTTGCGTCCCAGGCATACGGCCCGTCCTTCCAGCCCCAGTTCGCGGATAACATCTTCCCATTGGGCCGGGTCCGCGCCGATGAGGAACAGCCGCGAGTCTGGCAGGTCTGCCTGGGCATAGGCCTTGAGCAGGGGGTCGAAGCCCTTGACCGGCTTGTTGTTGCCCACGGTGCCGAAGACCAGGCCGGCAAAATCGTCCATGCCGAGTTCGGCCCGGACTTCTTCCCTGGTGCGCTGTGGCGTGCCCCGGTCGTCGGGAATACCGTTGTAGATGACATGCCGCTTGGATTTGGGCGCGCCGATGCGGCCCAGAACCCTGGAGCAGGCCTCGGAATTGACCGTGATGGCGTCCAGCCCTGGTGACCAATAGGGCAGCGGGTTGCCCGGACGGTAGATGACGCCCCGGTTGATGAGGGTGGCTATTTTCCGTTTCCGCCACAGCCAGCCCCACCAGGTGAGCAGCTTGCACGCCTTGTTGTGGAAGGCGTGAAAGACCACGGGCGTCTGCGGAGCGGGCAGGTGCGATTCTATGAATGCGCGCCATTGTTTGTGGGATTCGGGCAGGCGTATCCAGCGCAGGTCCGGTTCCAGCTCCGGAAGTTCGCCGTCGTGGGGGATGAAAAAGGTCACGTCGTGTCCGCGTTCGGCCATGCCGCTGGCAATGTATAGTGCCTGACGTGCGCCCCCGCTCTTGGAGCCGGAAGAGGTGATGTAATGGATGTTCATGCGATGCGGTCGGGTTGGGGGTGGATTTCGGGCCCGGCCCAGATGTAAATGATCAGCCCGGACAGGCTGCCGATGAGCCAGCCGAAAAAAACGTCACTGGGAAAATGTTTTGCCAGGTAGATGCGGGTAAAGGCCACCAGTGCGGCCACAAGGCCCAGACCCAAAGAGAGAAGCGGGGAGCGGTAGCGCAAAGCCAGGGGCAGAACGCAGCCGGTTATTTCGGCAGTGTGGCCCGAGGGGAAGGAGTTATGCCCGCCGTCCAGGGAAAAGGGCTGGAACAGGGCGGTGCCCCGGCCCACGTCCGGCCGTGCCTTGCCGATGAAGATTTTGACCGCGCGTACCAGCAGGGCGCAGATTGCCAGTTGTACGACCAGAAACCGGGCAATGAAACGTTTGCCCGCCTGCCGTGCGCCAAGTTCCTTTATTCGCAGGGAACGCACCAGGATGACGGCGTACCATACATATATGGCCGGAGCGCCCCAGGCGGAGATGATGCTCATACATGTGTGGAATCCGGGATGAAGATAGCGGTGCTCCCTGAAAAAGAAGAACGACTGCGTATCCGGGCCGCATACGGCGAGCACCGTGCCCAGCATGAGAAGCATTGGCAGCGAACACAGAAACCAGTGCAAAAGAAAACCGTCGCGTTTGATAAATGTCTCCTTGCAACCGGCGGAATTAAAAAAGGCCCTTGCTGTTCAGCGACAGGCGCATGCGGTGCTGTTCCGCCAGCAGCTCGAACCATTGGGCGGCTTTTTCAGCCTGGGTATCGATGTGAAATTTGCTTCGGCATGTGCGCCAGGCCAGCTTTTTCCAGGCATAAAGGTCGCTGTCTTCGGCCTCGAAGACCCGGCGCAGCGGTTCCAGAATGCTCTCGCCCTCGTGGCGGAATCCTGCCAGCAGAAAATCGAGCTGTTCCGGCCATACTTCCAATACGCCGCCGACCACCCGGGATACGGGAACCAAACCTTCGGCCATGGCTTCCAGCAGGGTGTTGGGCAGGCCCTCGGAACGCGACGGCAGCACGAACACGTCGGCCTTGCGCAGATGGTCGCGCACGTTGGTCACAAAGCCGTGCCAGATCAGCTTGTCGGAAATCTCCAGCCGGTCGGCCAAAAGTTTGAGCTCGCTTTCTTCATGTCCTGTGCCCAGCACATGGCAGCGGAAGTCGTGGCCTTCGCGGGCCAGTTTGGCAAGGGCCTGCCACAGGTCGGCGTGTCCCTTGTCCGCATTGAGCTGGCTGGTGACGATGAGGTGGAGCGGGTCGCGCAGTTCGTCCGACGGACTCGGGGCAGGGCGTTTGCCCGTGTGGATGACCTTGATTTCGTCCGGCGAAAGATAGGGCAGGTTGTCGAGCAGTCCGTCCTTGATGAATTGGCAGGGAACCAGAATGGCCGGTTTCACCCAGCGATGCAGTTCGCGCACTTTGAACATGTTGCGCATATCGCCGGGCAGTCCCACCCGATGTACTACGGGAATTTTACACAACTTGGCGGCCACGCCTGCCGTGCGCATATCCTTGCCCACATTGGCGACCAGCAGTTCCGTATTGCGCTGGCGGAGCAGCTGCATGAAGCGGCGTACCAGCAAGGGGTTGAAGTCGAACCCGAACCCGCATTCCATGGCATCAATGTTCAGGGCGCGGGCCTTGTCCAGAAAAGGACCGGGCCGGGACACGATGAACGGGTTGTGCCCATGCTCCCTGAGCCACGAGGCCACGTCCAGGGTCCAGGTCTTTACTCCCCCCCAGCGGCGGGTTGCATTGACGAATGTAATGTTCATGTCGCACGCTTGTCGTGTGTTTTATGTATTATTTCGGGTAGTTCCAAAGCCATGTGTCGTGCCGCTGCGGGACGTCTGTTCCGGTGGGCCCGTCTGGAGCGAGCCATAGCCTACCGGGAGGTGAAGAGCAATCGGGAATGCGAATTCTTCACCGGCAAGGCCCTGCCTGTACTCGCGCAGGACGAACCGCCGTCATCTGGACGGACCGCCGTTATCGGGGCGACCATCGTATTCATGGTATGCGGCCGTCGGAAACAGGGATAGCATCATTTCATAAGGCGAAAGCTACGTTCCCAAACTGCCGAGGTCAACACCTTGCCAAAAGCCGTTCTTTTACAGTGGCTTGAAAAGCCTGTATGGCAGATTCAAGTCAGAAAACAAAGTGGCACTTCCCAAAAAAAAGTTAGCTACTCTAATCCCCTGGTGTGGCATGACAAAAAAATGTAAATACCAGATGAATTGTTCTAGAGTCGAATGATTAAAGCCTTAATATCTAATTGTCTTGGCCCTGAAAAATTGTAACTACCTACCAGACTTTTTGTGGTTGCGGTCCTTAAAAGGTTCAGCTTCGTACAGCGTGTTGGGAAAAACGTGTATTCGATCGTTTGAAACCTTTCGGTAATCAATAGTGCATGCAAAGGAGGAGGGACAATGAGTAAACTGAAACTGGGCCACAAGATAGGCGGGGGCTTCGCTTTCGTTCTGCTGCTTACCGTCCTTATGTCCGGTGTCTCCTGGGTGGGCCTGAAAAGCGTGGCCCACAACGTCGATCAGGTGAATAATTTGGACGACGCGGTAAAGCACATGTTTTCAGCCCGCATGCAGGTCCTTTATTTTATGCTGCAAAAGGACCCCAAATATATTGATCTCTTTGATAAGCAGATTCACGCGGTTATGGACTGCGCGCAGAACGTCATTGACAAGCTTCCTGCAAACGATCCGCTACGCGACGAAGTTCAGAAAATACACGATTCGGCCAATGAATATAATGACTCCCTGAATAAATACGCAGGACTGGAAGTAGAGAAAGACGGTACCATCAAGAGCGCGGTCAAACAGGCCGCCCTGCTTGAAAAGGCCGTGGAAACGGCGTTGGTCCACTACAAGGGGCTTGCCATGCAAGACGGCCAGACCGGCATGGTGCCGCAGGCCGTTGTGAGCTCCTACATCAGCGTAACGGGCATACATGCCCGGTTTCTCAATGTCCGGGGGCTGGCCAAAGACTACATCATGTTCGGCCGCGAAGATGATATGGACAAGGTGAAGGCGGAACTGGATGCAATCTGCGCAGAGTCTGACCAGCAGGGAGCGCTGGCTGCCACGTCCGGGGAAAAGCAATATTTTGAGCACATCACCCGTGCCTGCGTTGATTACGAAGGCGCGATCAACCAGTATGCCCAAAAAAATCTGGCTCAGAAAGAGCCGTTCCAACGCATGCTTGGGGCTGCAGAGGTTGCGCTGAAGAGCAGCGAACGCACCGCCGAGACCCAGACTTCGGCCATGTTTACGGCCATGTCCTGGGTTGAGCGTCTGGTGATGGGCGGTTCGGGCGTTGCACTGGTTGTGGGTATTCTGCTGGCCTGGTTCATTACGCGCATCATCGTGCGGGCGGTTCAGGAAGGAGTTGCGGTGGCCCAGTCCCTGGCCAAGGGGGATTTTCGGGTGGATGTGGACACCAGCCGTGGTGACGAGCTGGGAACCCTGGCCCGGGCATTGGAAAGCATGATCGAACGCCTCAGCGGCGTGGTGGCCGAAGTGCGCGGTGCGGGAGAAAACGTTGCCGCAGGCAGCGAAGAGCTTTCCGCCTCGTCGGAGAACGTTTCCCAGGGCGCTTCCGAACAGGCGGCGTCCGTGGAAGAGATTTCCTCGTCCGTGGAAGAGATGGCGGCCAATATCCGGCAGAACGCGGCCAATGCGCAGCAGACCGAAAATATCGCCACCCGTTCGGCGGACAATGCCAAGGAAGGGGGCAGGGCCGTCAACCAGGCCGTGGAAGCCATGCGCAATATTGCCGAGAAGATTTCCATTGTGGAGGAAATTGCGCGTCAGACCAACCTGCTGGCCCTGAACGCGGCCATCGAGGCGGCCCGGGCCGGAGATCACGGCAAGGGGTTCGCAGTGGTTGCCGCCGAGGTCCGCAAACTGGCCGAACGCAGCGGGCAGGCGGCTTCTGAAATCAGCGAGATGTCGGCTTCCAGCGTCAAGGTGGCGGAAGAGGCCGGGAACATGCTGGGGGAAATGGTGCCGGACATCGAAAAGACCGCCAGCCTGGTGCAGGAGATTGCGGCAGCCAGCAACGAACAGAACAACGGGGCCGAGCAGATCGCCAAGGCCGTGCGCCAGCTCGACACCGTGGTGCAGCAAAACGCGGCCTCGGCCGAAGAATTGGCCTCGACATCCGAGGAATTGTCTGCGCAGGCGGAACGGATGCAGGCCACCATGGATTTCTTCCGTCTCCGGGACGGACAGCATAGCACCGGTGCGGTAAAGGCTCTGCCCAGCGCGGCAAGGGCGAAGCCCAAGGCCGCTTCCACTGCTCCGGCAAAGGGCGACAACACGCCCGCTCCGGTCGGCGGCGTCAAGATCAACCTGGAGGACGATGTCGATGACGAGCAATTTGAACGCTTCTAAAACGGATGACGATCTGAACAAAGAGCGAAATAACGATCTGTCGCAGTATCTGACCTTTATTCTGGACGGCGAGATATTCGCCTTTAGTGTGGAAACGGTGCGTGAAGTTGTGGAGGTGCCACCCATAACGCGTATTCCGCAGGTTCAGGAGCATATGCGGGGCGTCATCAACCTGCGCGGTACGGCCGTGCCGGTCATGGACCTGCGCCGCAAATTCGGGATGGACGTCTGCGACATCACCATCAACAGCTGCATCATCATCGTCTCCGCAGGGGATGATGGCGAGGCCATGGGAGCCTTGGTGGATTCCGTGTGCGAGGTTGTGGAGATTTCCGCCTCCAGTGTGGAACCTCCGCCACGCATGGGCACCACCGTAAACAACCAGTTTATGCGTGGTATGGTGCAGGTGGGCGAGAACTTCTTTATTCTGCTTGATGTGGAGCGGATTTTTACCCAGGGAAATGGCGAAGTAGCCATTGAAAGCGATTTGACGGCCATGGAAGCCATGGCTGGCGATGCCTAGTGATATCCTCCCGGACAAGGCCGTGGCCTTGTCCGGGAGTCTTCGTCATACTTGACATTATTCTCAAAAAGACACACCCAAGCCAGAGACCCGCGGCGTTGTGTTGAAATCGTGTGCTCAAGTGGATATAAAGGGACCTATGTCAGGAAATACTGTTCTTTTCGTTGCACCTCCCGTTTCAGTTGCGGAACATTTCAATAAGCTCAAGGATTTGGGCTTTGAGGTGGGCGTGGCTGAAAACCTGAGCGGAGCGAAAGCCTACATAGAAAAGAAGCCCGCCCTGATTTTATCCAAGGCGCGTATTCCCGGCTATCGGGTCGAGAGCCTTCTTGGTGTTTCCGCAGAAGCCATGGGGAACTTTCCTCCCATTATCGTGTTTACCGATTCGGGCACCCCGGAGGAAGCCAAAAAGCTCATGGAGCTGGGAGCCGCCGACTACTGGCTCGAACCCCTGGTCTGGGATCGCCTCGAAGCCGCCCTGCCTGTCCTTGAGTCCGAACAGCCAGAGCCCGCCGAACCTGCTCCGGCTGAAAAAAGCGTTCGTCCGCAGGCCGCCCCGGAAATCATAGGCAAGCATCCCGCCATGCTGCGCGTTCTTGCCCTTGCCCGGCAGGTTGCCCCCAGCAAGGCAACGGTCCTTATTTCGGGCGAGTCCGGAACAGGTAAGGAAAAATTCGCCCGTTTTCTGCATGTCCAGTCCGACCGCGTGGGACAGCCTTTTGTGGCCATCAACTGCGCCGCCTTGCCCGAACATTTGCTGGAAAGCGAACTTTTCGGCCATGAAAAAGGCTCGTTTACCGGCGCCATCAACCGCAAGCTGGGCAAATTCGAACTTGCCCACGGCGGAACCATTCTTCTTGACGAAATTTCCGAGATGGAGCTGGGGCTGCAGGCAAAACTTCTGCGCGTTCTTCAGGAAGGCGAGATAGACCGGGTCGGCGGCGTGGATACGGTCAAGGTCGATGTGCGCGTTCTGGCCACCACCAACCGCAATATCGAAGAATACGTACAGGAAGGGAAGTTTCGGCAGGACCTTTTTTACCGCCTCAACGTCATTCCCCTCAAGCTTCCCTCTTTGAACGAACGTGGAGAGGACGTCATCCTGCTGGCCACGCACTTTGTAAAAAGTTTCTGCAAGGCCTACGGCCTGCCCAAACTCGATTTTTCTCCCGAAGCCCGCAAATGGCTTTTGGAATATGAATGGCCGGGCAATGTGCGCGAACTCCAGAACCTTATGGAACGCGCCGTGCTTCTGGCGGGCGGCGGTCCCATCCAGACCTCGCATTTCCTGCTCGATCCCGATTCCTGGCAGCCGGAAAGCCTTCAGGAAGAGCCGCAGACGTCATCGGAAGCGGCCCAGGGCGTGCACCTGCCCGACGACGTCATCCGCTTGGAAGAGATGGAAAAGCTTATGATCATCAAAAGTCTGGACAAGACCGAAGGCAACCGCACCCAGGCCGCCGATCTTTTGGGCATCTCCGTGCGCACCCTGCGCAACAAGCTCAACGAGTACCGCAAGCAGGGGCTGGAACTGTAACCCTCTGTTTTGCTTTGGCCTGCTGTACTGAACGCACAGGGCCATGCCTTTTTCTCCTGCCTCTTTTTCTGGAATC
Source organism: Desulfovibrio sp. 7SRBS1 (assembly GCF_049723905.1). Taxonomy (NCBI): domain Bacteria; kingdom Pseudomonadati; phylum Thermodesulfobacteriota; class Desulfovibrionia; order Desulfovibrionales; family Desulfovibrionaceae; genus Desulfovibrio; species Desulfovibrio sp. 7SRBS1. Next base: position 3,970,587 of record NZ_JBJKFD010000001.1, read on the forward strand.
TCTCCGTATGTCAGCCTTGTTTCCGCTTCCCGCAAGTGTTCCACGGGCAAAGGCCGTGGTGGCTTGGCTGGTGCCCACAAAAAAACAATTGTAAGACTTTATTCCCTGTTTTTACCGGAATTATGCATAAAATGCCGGCCTTTTGGGGAATGACGTGTCTGCCATATCTTTAGGAAATCCATGTAGTATAAGGATTATTTGGTGGAGAAGGGGATTGACATAAGGTCAGACCTTTAATATTTCACGGGACATGGCATTTGTACCTTGAGACACCTACTACCGGGAAGGATCAAAATGGACGTTCAGAGCTGTGTTCCCATTGATTACGAAATCATTACGTCGCTCTTTCGTACCGCGCAGGACGAGGGCCGCGATTTTCTGTTCGAATATGAAGTCTACAATCTGCTGGGCCATTCCGGGGCTGAAACGCCGCCCAAGTGCATCCTCATTCCGCGCGGAGGACGTCCATCCGACGATGAACTGCTGGCCCTGCCAGGGGAAAGGGTCGTGCTCAAGATCGTCTCCCCCACCATCATCCACAAGACAGAGGTGGGCGGGGTGCGCATCGTTCCCAAAACTCCGGACAAGATCCGTTCCGCCATCCGGCGCATGCTCTACGAAGTGCCGGAAAACTACGCCACCATGATCAACATGAATCCGTCCCATGCGCCCGAGGCGTATAAGGGGCTGGCGGGCGATGCCCTTGTTGCGGCCATTCGCCGCGACCTCAAGGGCGTGCTGCTGGTGCAGTTCATGCCGCCGGATTCCTCGGCATTCGGCAACGAACTCATTGTCGGGCTGCGGTATACCCGCGAATTCGGCATGGTGGTTTCCGCGGGGCTTGGCGGCACGGATACCGAGCTGTACGCCGAACGGTTTCGCAAGGGGCAGGCCATTGTTGCGGCATCGTGCGAGCTGACCAATGGCGATGAATTTTTCGAGCTGTTCCGCAAGACCATTTCCTACAGAAAACTGGCCGGCCTTACGCGCGGGCAGCGGCGGGTGGTCACGGACGAGCAGCTGGTGGAGTGCTTCACCTCGTTCATAGAGATGGGCCGTCATTATTCGCCCCTGAACCCGGACGCCGAATTCGTGATCCGGGAGATGGAAATCAACCCCTACGCTTTTACCGACTACCTCATGGTGCCCCTGGACGGCATGTGCAAATTCGGTAAACCCGGCGCACGGGAAAACCAGCGGCCCGTGGCAAAGATAGACAATCTGCTGCACCCGCAGAAGATCGGTGTTATCGGGGTTTCGACCACACGGCGGAACTTCGGGCGCATCATTCTGGATAATATCCTGGCCGAGGGCTTTCCCAAGGAAAACGTCTGCGTATTGCGCGACGGCGTGCAGGAAATCGACGGCGTCCGGTGCTACCCCTCCCTGGAAGCCCTGCCCGAAAAGCTTGATCTGTTCGTGGTGGCTGTAGGCGCGGCCCAGGTGCCGGAGCTGGTGGACGAGGTCGTCCGCCTGGACGCGGCAAATTCCGTGATGCTCATCCCCGGTGGCATGGGCGAGACCGAAGAAAGCCAGGAGCGCGCCGCCAAGGTGATTGCCGCCATTGACCAGGCCCATGGTACGGACCACGGCGGTCCCGTGTTCCTTGGCGCCAATTGCATGGGCGTGGTTTCGCATCCCGGCAAATATGATACCTGGTTCATCCCGGAACAGAAGCTGCCCAAGAACAGGACAGCGGTCTATCACCGCGCCGCCCTGGTAAGCCAGTCGGGCGCGTTTATGCTGCACCGTTCCAGCCAATGCCCGGAAATGAATCCCGCCTACATGATTTCCCTGGGCAACCAGACCGACCTGACGCTGGGGGACATGGTTAAATACTTCAGCGGTTCCGGTCAGGTGGATGTTATTGCCGTGTACGCGGAAGGGTTCAACGACCTGGACGGCCTGGAATTCTGCCAAGCCGTGCGCCTGGCTGTGCTGGCTGGAAAGGATGTGATCTTTTACAAGGCTGGGCGCACTCCGGAAGGCAAAAACGCCACCAGCGGTCACACGGCCTCCCTGGCTGGAGACTACATGGTCTGCGAATCCTGCGTGCGCCAGGCCGGAGCCATTGTGGCCCGCAATTTCACGGAATTTCAGGATCTGATTCTGCTGGCCGAAAATCTGGCTACCCGGACCATACGCGGCAACCGGCTGGCCGCGGTAAGCGGTGCGGGATTCGAGGCCGTGGGCATGGCCGACTCCATTGATTCCGACGATTACCAGATGGCTCTGGCCCATTTTGGCGAGGCGTCGGTAAGGGAAATCACCAAGATTCTGGATGCGAAAAAATTGAGCGGGCTGGTCACGGTGCAGAATCCGCTGGATATCAACCCGTCTGCCGACGATGAAGCCCATGCCGTCTCCGCGGACATCCTGCTGGATGACGAGGGCGTGGATGCCGTGGTCATCGGCCTGGACCCGCTTTCCCCGGCAATGCACACGCTGTTGGAAACAGACGTGCCCACCTTTGCCATGGATGCGGAAAACGGCATTGTTCCTCTGCTTACCCAAGTGGTCAGCAAACACGACAAGCCTGTGGTGGGCGTGATCGACGGCGGGCGGCTGTTCGATCCCATGCGTGACGCGCTTATTGCCGGGGGCATTCCGGTCTTTCCGGTCTGCGACCGGGCCGTAGCCGCTCTTGCCCTGTACATCGAAGGGCGGCTCCATGCCGACTCTATCCGTTCTGGAGTTGTTTTGTAGCCGTACTGGACGCAACGTACCCAACGTACCTAACGTACCGGCGGAAAGAAAAAACGTCCTGAAATAGAAACTGCCTTACAATACAAATCGCCGGCCCAATGCATTTCAAGGAATGCGCTGGGCCGGCGTTTGTATTGTATTCAAAAGGAAAGAGCTTTTTATAGCACTCCCTTTGTTCGTCGGTAGGCTATGGGGCTAGGCGGTCGCCTTTTCCATGGCGCGCTTGAAACCGGGCGCGGACCGACGGATGATTTCCTCGCTCAGGCAGAAGGAAAGACGGAAGTAGCCGGGATACTGGAAGCCGGTTCCGGGGACGCCCAGGATCTTCTCTTCCATGAGCTTGGCGCAGAATGCCACGTCGTCTCCGCCCGGAGCCTTGACGAAGAAGTAGAACGCGCCCTTGGGCATGGGATATTCATAGCCTGCCGCGTCGAGCACTTCGGCCATGGCCTTGCGGCGCCTGTCGTAGATGGAGATGTCCACCTGCGAGTCGATGGCTCCCTGCATGAGGCGCTGGCCCAAAGTGGGGGCGTTGATGAAGCCCAGGAAGCGGTTCGCCATGGTCATCACGCTCAGCAGCTGTTCCTTGCCGGGCATTTCGGGGTTGACCACGATGTAGCCCACGCGTTCCCCTGCCAGAGCCAGGTTTTTGGAAAAGGACGAAGCCACGGCGCTGTAGGTGTAGGCCTGCAGCACGGAGGGCACTTCCACGCCGTCGAAGGCGAGAAAACGGTACGGTTCGTCCGCCAGCAACAGGATGGGACGCTTGCGGCCTTCGCTCTTGCGGGTCAGCATTTTGCCCAGCTCTTCGAGCTGTTCCTTGCTGTAGACCACGCCGGTGGGGTTGTGGGGCGAGTTGATGAGCACGACGCAGGTCTTGTCCGTAATGCCCGCCTCGATGGCTGCAATGTCCAGGGTGAAATCACCCGGGGTGCTGTCCACCTTTTTGAGCACGCCGCCGTGGGTTCCCACGTATGCGCCGTAGTCCACAAAGACCGGTGCAGGGCAGATGACTTCATCGCCGGGATTGAGCACGGCACGGAAAAAGACGTTCAATGCTCCGGCCGCTCCGCAGGTCATTATCAAATCAGATCCAGCGACCTTTACGCCCTGTTCCTCGGTCACCTTGTGGCTGAGGGTCTCGCGTACATCGGGAAAACCGAAGTTGGGCATGTAACCCAGGGCAAAGGGCTTGTCCGCATTTTCCGCCAGCTTGAGCATGGTTTCCTTGATGGCTGCTGGCGGCGGAAGATCGGGGTTGCCAAGAGAAAAATCGCAAACTGCATCCTCGCCGTATTTTTTCTTCAGCTCGATGCCCGCTTCGAACATCTTGCGAATCCACGAGGAATTTCCCACGTACGCCGACATCTCATCGGATACTAATTGCACGTACGGCTCCTTTGTTTCTTGTATTTGTTGGCACATTTCGAGATTTGACGGGTGTTTCCAAAGCGGCGGCATATGTCATCCATTGTACCGCACGCCCGGCTCTATCCGCCTGTCCGCCGGGCGGCATGTCCGAAAAAAATTTTACGGATCGGCCCGCGGATGCGAGCGATCCGGTTTTCTGCCGGAAGGCCGGTTCGTCCGGTTTACGCAATGCGCACTTTCAAGGCAAGACCCTGGGGTGGCGGGCGGGTTTTTCCGGATGGAATAAGGAAAAAAAGATGGACGGAAGATGTGGCTTGTAAAGGTAATTTTTTGTCTTTTAAAAGCAATTTAGAAATTAACATAATTGTCCGTCGGGCAAAACGCTCCCGGTTGGCAATACCTTGCCGGCATATGAGTAATATCTTGTTATTTGGGGATTAATTCCTGATAAGCCCAGGCTTGGGGGAAAATTCGCAGCCAGTGCATGGAAATGCGTCATTGGCCCGTGGAGAGGCGCAAGGTAGTGATAACATGTGGAAAAGACGATTTTTCTACGGCTTGTCATCAAGTCGCAATTATTTGTCCTGGAAAAACAAGCCAAGGGTTTAAAATAAGATTGTAATGGCTATGAAACAAAAATGCCGCACCGGGGCTTTGGCGAGCGTGTCCGGTGCGGCGCAATACACAACCTATCAGGAGGTTTTCATGCCCAAAAACTTGATCCATGAGTATGACCATTCCCGACAGGAAATTCGTAATGTACTCGAACTGATCCGAATTCTCAAGGCCGCAGACAAGAGCGGGTGCACGCCCCAGCTTTTGAAGAACGCCTCGCTCGGAATGATTTTCGAGGAACCGTCCACCAGGACCCGCGTTTCTTTTGAGGTTGCCATGGAAAAATTGGGCGGGCACGCCCTATACCTCAAGCCCGGTGAAATCCACCTGGGCGAGCGCGAATCCCTTTCCGACACGGCCAAGGTGCTGTCCAGAATGTGCGACGGCCTCATTGCCCGCTGTTGGAAGCATGAAACCATCCTGGGCCTGGCCGAACATGCCACCGTTCCGGTCATCAACGGGCTTACGGACTACAACCATCCCACCCAGGCCGTGTGCGACGCCTTCACCATGTGGGAGCATCTCCCCGAGGGCAAGAAGCTGGAAGACCTGAACGTCACGTTCATCAGCGACGCCACCAACGTTTGCAGTTCCACCATGTTCATCACCACCATGCTCGGCATGAACTTCACCCATGTGGCGCCCAAGCGTTACCAGGCGCCCAAGGAATGGGTGGATATCGCCCGCAGGCACGCCTACGGGGACGCACGCATCACCATCACCGACAACATCGACGACAGTGTGCGCGATGCGGATATCATCTATACCGACCTGTGGTGGTGGTGCGGACAGGAAGATGAAATTCCCGACCGCCGCAAGGCCTTTATGCCCGATTACCAGATCACCATGGACCTTCTTGCCAAGGCACCCGCCCATTGCAAGCTGATGCACTGCCTGCCCGCTTCGCGCGGTGTGGAGGCCACGGACGAGGCTCTGGATTCTGAAAAGTCCATCATCTTCGACCAGGCGGAGAACCGCATGCACACGCAGGTGGGGCTGTTGGCCTGGCTGGTCTGGCCGGAACTCAAGAAGGCCAGGGAGGCCCAGAAAGTCTGGCATGAAGGACGGGTGCTGGAGCACCTGAACGCCAGCGGATGGGCGGACCGGTGAAAAAGCCGTACGCAGTGGACTGAACAGAACTGTCCGGCGTATCGCAAGCCGGGCGGACACTGTTCCCTACGGGCGTGGCCCCGGCGCTTCGGGCGGATGGTTCTACGGACGAATCCGCCTTCGGGGCCATGCCTCTCAACGGTAAGGGGCCGTGAGCCGTCTCGCGGACCCGCCATACGGAGGTTCCTTTCATGGCTGAAAGTGAAAGAAAATCAATGGGCGTTATCGACCTGACCCTGTTTTCCGTCTGCGCAGTACTGGTCATCGATACACTCACGGCTTCCGCGTCCATAGGCCCTTCCTCCATCACCTGGTGGCTGGTCACTTTTATTTTGTTTGTCGTGCCGTATGGCATGATCTCCTCCGAACTGGGGACCGCCTGGCCCGGAGAGGGCGGCATCTACGACTGGGTCAAGCGGGCCTACGGGGACCGCTGGGCCGTACGCACCACCTGGTTCTATTGGATCAACGTGGCCTTGTGGATGCCCGCCGTGTACATCATGTTCGCCGGAATGTTCAGCCGTCTGTTCGCCCCGAACCTGAGCCTTTGGGCCCAGATAGGCATAGGGATCGGACTCACCTGGATTACGGTGTGGTTCTGCAACATTTCCGTGGATGTGGGCAAACTCATTCCCAACCTCGGGGCCGTTGCCAAGGTCGTCATCATCCTCGTGCTGGGCGGCGGCGGATTCTATCTGGCCAATTCGCAGGGCATGGCCAACGAAATCACCCTGTCTTCCATGATTCCTTCCCTGGATTCCGGGCTGGCCTTTCTGCCGGCCATTGTCTTTAATCTCATGGGCTTCGAACTGGTCGCCTGCATGGGCGACGAAATCCGCAATCCCAAGCGGGATACACCCCGGTCCATTTTTGCCGCGGCCGGAACTGTTACGTTTCTCTACATTCTCGGGACCATTGGTATTCTGATGGCCCTGCCCGTGGAAGACATCGGCCTGGTAGGCGGCATTGTGGACACGCTCAAGGTCGTGTTCGGCGAATCGTCCAGCCTGGTCTGGATCATAGGCACCCTGGCCCTGTTCACTTTCGTCACCAACATGGTGACCTGGTGCATGGGAGCCAACCGGGCTGCGGCCGAAGCCGCTACCGATGGCGAGCTCCCGGCCCTGTTTGCGAAAATCAATTCCAATGGCGCGCCTGTCGGTGCCAACATCATCACCGGCATGGTCTCGTCCGTGGTCATGGTCTGCTATGGCTTTTTTGCCGCAGGCAACGACGAATTGTTCTGGACGTTGTTCGCGTTTTCTTCGGTTATCTTCCTGTTTCCCTATTTGTTCATGTTTCCCGCGTTTCTCCGGCTGCGCCGTACGGAACCCGATGCCCACCGGCCCTTCAGGGTTCCCGGCGGCAAGGGGGTTGCCCTGTGGTGCACAATCGTTCCCAGCCTGTTCGTTATCCAGGCGGTCATTCTGTTTATCTTCCCGGATCTTCCGCTCGGCAAGGTGGACTGGAGCTATTCGTTGCCCGTTCTTTTGGGCATAGCCCTGACCGTCGGTGTCGGCGAGGTCATCGTCAACCGGGCGGCATCCCAGAAGAGGGCTGCCTAGAAGCTGGGCGAAGAACAGAGACGAGTACATAGACTGAACAACATAATGGAGAAAATATCATGACAGCTACATATACCACTACTCCTCGCGAAGACGGCTTCCGTATGCCCGGCGAATTTGAACCCCACGATGGCTGCTGGCTTATCTGGCCGGAGCGTCCCGACAACTGGCGCTGGGGAGCCAAGCCCGCCCAGGAAAGTTTTGCTGCCGTGGCCGCAGCCATTGCCAAGAGCGAACCGGTCCGCGTGGCCGTGTCCACGGCCCAGTATCAGAATGCCCGCCACATGCTGCCCGATGACGTGCAGGTGGTGGAGATGGCCACGAACGATTCCTGGGTGCGCGATTGCGGGCCGACCTTTGTAATAGACGACAAGGGCAACCGCCGCGGGATAGACTGGGACTTCAATGCCTGGGGCGGCCTGCACAGCGGCCTGTATTTCCCCTGGGACCTGGACGACCAGGTGGCCGGAAAGGTTCTCGAATTTGAACGTGCCGGACGCTACAAGGCGCCCATCGTGCTGGAGGGCGGTTCCATCCATTGCGACGGGGAGGGCACGCTTCTGGTGACCGAGGAATGCCTGCTGCATCCCAACCGCAATCCCGACCTGAGCCGTGAGGAAATAGAGCAGGTGTTGCGCGATTACCTGAACGTGGACCGCATCATCTGGATACCAAATGGCGTGTACAACGACGAGACCGACGGCCACGTGGACAACCTGTGCTGCTTTGTCCGGCCCGGCGTGGTGCTGCTTACCTGGACCGACGACGAGAACGATCCCCAGTACGCCATTTCCAAGGCTGCCAAAGAAGTGTTGGAAAACGCCGTGGATGCCAAGGGCCGCAAGCTGGAAGTGCACACCATCCATCAGCCCGGCCCCATCTTCATCAGCGAGGAGGAATCCCGGGGCGTGGACGCGGTGGACGGTACTTTGCCGCGTGTGGCGGGCGACCGTCTGGCCGGCTCCTATGTAAACTTCTACATTGCCAGCTCGCGTATCGTCTTCCCGTTGCTCGATGCAAAGTGGGACGAACAGGCCAAAACCAAGCTGCAGGAGCTGTTTCCCGAACGCGAGATTGTAGGCGTGCCTGCCCGCGAGATTCTTTTGGGTGGCGGCAACGTTCATTGCATCACCCAGCAGGTTCCGAAGCCTCAGGTCCGCTAGAGGGGTGGCACGCATGCGAGTCATCGTAGCTTTGGGCGGAAACGCCCTGTTGCAGCGGGGACAGGCCATGAATACGGAAACGCAGCGCGCCAACGTGCGCGTTGCCGCTTCCGCGCTGGCAAAGGTCGCGCAGTCTCACGAATTGATAATCAGCCATGGCAACGGCCCGCAGGTGGGGCTTCTGGCCTTGCAGGCGGAGGCGATGAGCGAGACGCCCGAGGACTGGCCGCTGGATGTTCTCGGCGCGCAGACCGAGGGGATGATCGGCTATCTCATAGAGCAGGAAATGGGCAACTGCCTTCCGCAGCGCGGGTTTGCCACCCTGTTGACCCAGGTACAGGTGGATGCCGAGGACAAGGCCTTTGCCGATCCTGAAAAATTCATCGGGCCGGTCTACACCGAAGCAGCGGCCCGGGAGCTGGCCGAGAAACACGGTTGGGCGGTCAAGCCCGACGGCGAGTATTGGCGGCGGGTTGTTCCTTCGCCACGGCCCAAGCGGATATTTGAACTGGATACCATTAAAATCCTTTTGGAAAACGACATCATCGTCATTTGCGCCGGGGGAGGCGGAATTCCCACCATGTACGGTCCGGATGGCAACCTGCACGGCGTGGAGGCGGTGATTGACAAGGACAGGCTGAGTTCGCTGCTGGCAAAGGAACTCAACGTCGACGTGTTCGTCATGCTGACCGATGTGCGCGGGGTGTACACGGACTGGGGCAAGCCTGGTGCCTGCCCGCTCCGTTCCATTTCGCCCGCGGACCTGGAGGCCTACGATTTCGCTTCCGGTTCCATGGGGCCGAAAATCGAATCGGCCTGCGAATTTGTCCGGGCCACGGGCAAGCGGGCCGCCATAGGCTCCCTGTGCGATCTGGAAGATATCGTGGCCGGAAAGGCCGGAACCAGTGTCGTTCCCGATTGTCCGGAGCCTGTCTGGTATTCCGTCCCGTAATGCCCTCATACACCCTTCCGTTCAGCCTTCCTTGAACGGCGGCCTGCGTCCCCAGTCATCTTCTGGGGGACGCAGGCCAGGGTGGAGGACGGGAAAACCAGCAAGTCCAGTTTTCCCGTGCCGTTTTTTTTCTTCCCTTTGCGGAAGTCGCGGACGTTGTTTCGCAGGATGGCGTGTGTATTGCCAATCCTCGCATATGGTGTTCTGATAGCCCCATGTTTCGGAGCAACAGCATGAAACCGAGCACCCCGGACGCCAGAGCCGCACGACATCTCAATGCCTCCGGAATGAGAACCTTTCCCATGATCCGGGGAGCTGCCGCCGCGGGGCTGACCCGTCTTCTGGGCAGGGATTCCACCGAGGAAGTGCTGCGCAAGCTGGGCCTTCCACTCAAGATGGTCGAGGACAGACACCAGGAAATTCCGCTTTCCCTGTTTCTCGAACTGCTCAATCATGTGGTGGAGGTTACGGGCAACGACGCGCTCGGCTTGCAGCTGGGCGTGCGCAGCACCTTGGATCAATTGGGGCTGCTCGGCTACATAATGCGCAATTCCACCACTCTGGTCGCGGCATTGCGCCGTCTGGAACGCTTTTATAATTTTCATCAGCAGGGCGCGCGCATCTTTCTCAAAACCGAGCCGGAACACATTCTTCTCGGATACGGCATTGTGGCGTCCAACACTCCCAACCACAGACAGGACGTGGAAATGACCATTGCCAGCTGTTTCGCCTTTGTGAACCAGCTGGTGGACGATTCCGTGTACCCGAAGCAGGTTTGGTTTGAACATGCCGAACCGGAATCCAGTACGGCGCAGCACCGTCTCTTTCGTTGTCCGGTCCTGTTCAACCAGCCGCTCAATGCCCTGCTGTACCGGCACGATACCTTTTTGCGTCCCGTGCCCGGGGCGGACCAGCGCTTGTTGTTGATCCTCGAGGACTATATGGGGCGCATCCTGACGGAACTGCCCGACGACAGGGATCTGCCCGGCATTGTGGAATATCACGTTTCCAACATGCTGCGGGGCGGGTCGCCGGACATGGCCTCTGTGGCCCGGCTGTTGGGCATGTCGCAGCGCACCCTGTGCAGGCGTCTGGAAGAATATAATTTTTCCTTCCGCGATATCGTGGCCAACACGCGTATGCGCATAGCCATGGAGTATCTCCGCGAGTCCAAACTTCCTATTACGGAAATAGCTCTTCTGCTCGGCTACTCGGGCCCCAGTTCGTTCATCCACGCCTTCCAGCGCTGGACGGGCGACACGCCCAACGCCTATCGAAAATAGTCGCAGCTCCCTTTGTCTCCCTGCTGGCCTTTTTCCGGCAACGCGTTTGTTATCAAAGACAATCGTGCCTGGGTTTTGCTTCACGCAGCAAAAAAAAACGACCCCGTCCGGGGCCGTTTCAGGCTGCCAGTTTGAAGCAATGGGATGGAGAGTTGCTCTTTATTGGGGTGCCCTGGACAGGTTTTCGCTGCTGTTTGCGGATTGAGCTGCAAAGGAAAGGATAACACCCAATGCTATGCCGAGGATGGCGGCAAACAATACCCGCAGATAGGGAGGCAGGAGGAATGTTATGGTGTGGGCCGGAATCCACCAGAAGATGATTGTTTTTTTGAAAACAAACCCCCACATGATATCCCAGTCTATTTCACGGAACATCTGGGGCATGTTGGGCTTGGTTGTAAGGTAGCGCACCACGGAGCCTCCTGTGTGGGCAATGTGGTTGTCGGCAATTTTATGCAGCACCATCATTACAGGAGCCCAAACAAGGTTCATGGTGGCGCTGGTGGCAAACGCCAGCACAATGGACATGAAGCTCAGCGAATCGCCGGGCTTGGTTTGTGCGCCAAAGGTCTTGAGCAGGGGCCATGCGCCCGATGAAAAAATTGTGAACGCGATGTAGATTCCCATACCGAGCACGCCCCAGGTGACGGCACGGGCCAGCACGCCAAAGCCGCGCTTGTAATAGGAACCTGTCTTGAGCCGCAGGGCCAAACATTCTCCGAATGTAGCCAGAATGGCAAACTTGACGAAGCTGGAGAAGTACGGCCAGGTTTTGGTCCAGGCTTTGAAGGAAGCAATGGCCCCAGGCTTTAACGCCAGGGCGACCAGAATGACCATGATGGCTATTACGAGATAGTCTTTTTTCTTCATGTCTTATTCTCTGAGGTTTGAATTCGCCACTTCCCGAAATTTTTCTTCGAGCTTGCACATTTCGCGTTTCAGCTCGGCCACATGAATGAACATACGTTCGTATGCGTCCTGGGCCGAGTGCGAGGCTATGGCGTTGAATATGGATTCATGAAACGAGTCATCGTGTATGTCTTGGTCCAGATCGACGAGTGTGTTGATGAACAATTGCGTGAATTTCATCATTGCGCGCATGTTCATGGCAAAATAGATATTTTTGCTGCACACGGCGATGTAGTTGTGGAATTCCGACGCATGCTCAATGGCAATAGCGCGATTCGGCGCCGAGGCGGTTTTTTCAAGAAGACGGGCAAAAGTACGGATTTCTCCCGGCGTGGCGGACATGGCCGCTGCTCTCGCGCATTCCGGTTCTATGATCATACGTGCGTTGCACAGGTCGGCAACCGGCATCTGGCCCATGGAAATGAGATCTCCGAGAAGCTCCCCCGCTTTGGAGCTTTGCAGGATGTCCTTGACAAACGTGCCGCCTCCTACACCGCGTTTGGCTTCCAGGTATCCCTGTGCCTTCAGCACTGTAAGGGCTTCCCGAACCAACGGACGGCTTACGTTCAACTGTGTTGCAAGTTCTTCCTCTCGGGGAAGCGCATCGCCTACCTTGTAGGTTTGCAACAGAATTTCACGCTTGATCAAGGCAACTACATTTTCAAAACGTCTGCTTGTCTGTTTCTTGGGGGAACTGTTCTTCTTATTCATATGTCCTCGTTATCTTGAAAAAACTGCTTTTATCAATGGTTGGTTAAGGAGGGCACCGTTGTCTGGTGTCCCTCCCAATTGTTAGTTCAGAAAATTGGGAAGCCATAACGACAACCACGGTATGTATGTCACCATTATGAGGCAGATGCCGCACATGATGAGAAAAGGTAGAACAGCCGCGGCTATGTACGTCAATGGTTTCTTGGTCAATCCCATGGAAACGAAAAGGTTCAGTCCGAATGGAAAGGTCAGGAACCCAAGCTCCACGTTGCATATCATGATAATACCAAACATGACCGGGTCGATGGCGAACATGTCCAGCATGGGTTTGAATATAGGCGTCAGAACCAGAATTGCCGCCACAATATCCATGACGCAGCCGATGAACAGCAGCAGAACATTGACCATGAGCAGGAACAGGTACTTGTTGGATACAATGCTCCCGATGAACTGGGCAGCCTGCATGGGCAACTGTTCACGGGTAAGCAGCCAGATGAATGGCATGGCGCAGGCGATGATGAACAACAGTGCCGATGAAAGCACGGCGGACTGCACCAGAATGTTTTTGAATTTGTTGAGGGTCATGGATTTGTAGATGAATATTTCTACGAACAGGGCGTAAATAACCGACACACCGGCAGCTTCCGTGGGGGTGAATATCCCGCTGTAAATGCCGCCGAGTACAATGATCGGCATAAGAAGCCCCCAGGATGCCTTGCCAAAAACAAGGAGGGTTTCTTTCCAGGAGTAGACTGTTTTAGCGGACCAGCCGAAGCGCTTGGCAAGGATGATGGCGTAACCGCCGAAAAAAAAGACCCGCAAAAAGCCCGGAACAATACCGGCCATAAACATGTCGCTTACCGAGGTGTCTCCGACCATTGCGTAGAGAACCATGGGAATGGAAGGCGGAATGAGAATGCCCAGTGTGCCCGCGCTGGTCAGCAGGCCAATGCTGAACTTTTCATCGTACCCGGCCTTGACCAGTGCCGGTATCATGATGCCGCCGATGGCGATAACAGTGGCCGGGCTGGAGCCGGAAATTGCGGCGAAAAACATGCAGGTAAGAAGACCGGCCAGGGCCAGGCCGCCGGGAATTCTGCCGGTAATGGCCTTCATGGCGTCCACCAGTACGGTGGCAATGCGCCCCTCGGCCATGATGTTCCCGGCCAGGATGAAGAAAGGAATGGCCAGAAGCAGAAAGTTGTCCAGGCCGTTGAAAAGTTGCTGGACCAGTGTGGTCAAGGGCATTCCCAGAAAAAAATAAACTGCGCCAGCTGTCGTGGCCAAAACAACAATTCCAATAGGTACGGACAGTGACAGCAGAATAATGAAGGAGAGTACGAGGAAAATTTCCATGCCTGCCCCCTAGTTGGCCGCAGCCGGATTTATTGCCAAACGCAGGGACTTGACGGCTTCGCGCAGAAAACGCCATCCGATGACAATAGTAAAAATAAGGATGGGCATGTAGGCGACCCACATGGGGATTCCAAGGGATGCCGTGCTCATTCCGTATTTGGCGAGCTTGGTGACCAGTTTGTAGGCCTGATACGCCACTACAAACATGATGAAGGCGCTGAAAAGGTGGGCAAAGGTCTGAACCACATGTGTAATGCGATCTGGCAAAAAGTGGATGACCGCATCCATGGTAAAGTGTGCTCCGAACTTTACGGCAAGTCCGGCTCCTGCAAAGGCTGCGAGTATGGTGAGGTACCGCGAGCCCTCGGCCATCCAGTCGAAGGTTAGGCCAAAAAAGTAGCGGGTAATAACCTGAAAGGTTGTTGCTAGTGCCAGAATGAGGAGTATCCCGCCTACGGACAGTTCCTCAAATAGCTCGAAATAATTTTTTAACTTTTCCACCGCGCATCTCCATAAACGGGTAGTGGTGCCAAATTACACTCCAACACCACAACCCGATGGTTTCATTACGCCGCCCGAAGTAGTGAACCCGCTGCGGACGGCGTTGGAAAATCCCCCTGCATTCCATCTTCCGTGGTCCCAGCTTTTGTGTTTCCCGGAAAAATCCCCTTATTTTTCCGGGAAAAGCGGGCGGCGTTATGGCTGTAGAGAGGGTGCTTCACTGGTTTCCATCTCGTGTATGCAGGCTATTTGTTGTACTGCGCGATTTTATCCTGGATCATGTCGAAGTAGGACACGCCTGCGTACTTTCCATACTTGGGATTGTTGGGAATTTTTCCGCACTCCTTGGCATATTTGGTCCAAACATCTTTCTGCGTTGCCTGAAAAGCCTGGCGCTGTTCCGGGGTAAGGTCGGCTATGGTGCATCCTTCTTCATTTACAGCCTGTGCTTCCATGGCTTTCCGGATTTCGTTGTTTGCTTTCCAGTTGGTTTCAACACCCAGCTTGGCACCGGCTTTGAGTATTTCTTTTTCCTTGTCGGAAAGTCCTTCCCAAAGGTCGCGGCTTACCAGTTTGAAAAGGCAGGTATAGGCGTGTCCACTGCGCGTGAAGTATTTGGCTACTTCGGAGAACTTCATGGCGACGGATGTCGGAATGGGGTTGTCCTGCATGTCGATGACCCCCTGCTGCAGGGCCGTGTAAACTTCGCCAAAAGGCATGCCCATGGGGTTTGCGCCCATTGCGCGGAATCCGTCGAGAAAGAAGGGGGATTCGATGACGCGAACCCGGATGCCTTTCATGTCCTCAGGTGTAACAACGGCTTTTTTCGTACATTCGAAGTCGCGGGTTTCGTTTTCGCTGTACCCGATGTGCACCAAGCCCTTCTCCAAAAGAAGGTCTCCGTATATTTTTGTGAAGTCCGGGTCGGTAATCACCTTGTGAGCCACTTCTTTGCTCGGCCACATGAAAAACAGATCTAAAAGTCCGACCTGCGGGATCAGATTGCTCAGCGTGCCGGTTGTGCAATCCATCATGTCGAGCAGGCCGAATTGCGTCTGCTCCAGCATGCTGCGCTCGGAGCCAAGCTGGCTGAGCGGAAATATTGCTATTTTGATTTCCCCGTTTGTTTTTTCCCGGACATAATCGGCCATTGCCACGGCACCCTGCTGATGCCCCTGAACGAATTTACCCACCTGTATTGGGGCCACATGCCCGTATTTCCAGTCCTTTTGAGCGAAAGCCGTTCCTGAGGCCATCACCGCCACCGCCACTACAACCATCACGAAGAACACCCGTCTCAGCATTACTTGCCTCCAACTGGTAAAGGTTTAACTTAAATGCCTATTTCTTCGGAAAAAACCATCTAACCTACTGAATTATTGGTTTTGGTTAGGTCATACCTTATGGTCAAAAAAGTCTTTTTGCAATAATATTTATCGAAAAACTCGCTATGCAAAGTAGATATTGGAAAATGTAGCTTGATTTTATTGTATTTTTTTGAAGATGGTATTGGTTTTTTCATTTTTTATCTTCCTTTGCTTGACATAAAAGTGCGTGAAAGCCTAAAAGTCTTACCAATAGGCTTACTTTTTGCGAAAAAAAATAAATTGCCAGCTCTAAAAAAGAGCAGATGTGTGGAACTACATTTTATTCAGGCAAGATTTTTTGGGGTTGAAACAGCTGAGATGGCGGAAAAACATGCTTTTTGATGCTCGGTGTGCTCCGAGTCTAACTACCAAATATTATGAAGAAATAAAGACTTTATGCGGAAGAATGGCTGCATTGGTCTTACGTTAGTCGCATCCGCTGGAAGAATATTGGTACGCGTTGATTTCACATGAAAATGCAATGTTGTTTTGGGCCAGAAATATGTTTGACTTTTTATGAAACAAGCTTTTTCCGGGAGCCTGAGCCGAAACAAACCTCTGCCGCTGCATGGGAAGGGCAAGCAAGAAAATGCCTTTGTGTGTTCTGCACTTATAAACGGTTGTAGGAGGAAGGTATGTCGAAGAAAGTGGTTTTCATTGAAGCGGCACCGTACTGCGCCAGCAGTGAAGACGGACTGGACAAATTGCGTGAAGCAGGCCTGGAAGTCATTGACCGCCGCGGGCAAGGCGTCGATTCGCCTGGCGTTATGGATGATCTCCGCAAGGCCGACGTACTGCTGAACGGCAACGACCTGAAAGTGACGGCCGATTTGCTGCAGGAACTCCCCAACCTCAAGATGATAGGCAAGTACGGCGTTGGCCTGGATATGGTGGATATCCCCGCTGCCACGGAACGCAAAATTTTGGTTTGCAATTCTCCCGGTTGCAACAGCCAGGCTGTTGCCGACCAGACCATGGGAATGGTTTTGGGATTGCTGCGGAAGATGCCCAAGGGCGACGCGAGCATGCGTGCCGGAGAGTATAACCACATCGCCTTCTGCGGCCTGGAAATTTGGAAGAAGACTCTGGGACTTATTGGTGTGGGCGCCATTGGCCGTGCCGTGGCCATGCGGGCAAGCGGGTTCCGGATGCGCATCCTTGGCTACGATCCCTACTGGCCGGGGGAAGTGGCGGACATGCTGAACATCGAACGCGTGCAGGACTGGCGGGAAATGCTGCCGGAAGTGGATATCCTTTCCCTGCACTGCAACCTTACCGCAGACAATGCCAAAATGCTGGGGACCGAAGAGTTCAAGGCCATGAAAAAGACCGCTGTTGTGGTCAATGCCGCGCGTGGTGAACTTATTGACGAGCAAGCCCTGTACGAAGCGCTCAAGAGCGGTGAAATAGGCGGCGCGGCAATCGATGCCTGGACAAACGAACCGCCTACTGGGTCGCCGCTGCTCACCCTGGACAATGTTTTGGCCATGCCTCATTCCGCCGCGTTTACCGTGGAATCCTTCTACAACATGGACATGCGGGTCACGGATCAGATCATCGATTTTTCAAAAGGTATTCAGCCTCAGCCCACGGTTAATGGCATTGCCATAAAAGGATAATATATCCTCCTGAGATATAAAGATTCTTCACCATATAAAGAGAGGTTTTCATGAATCCGGTAAAAAAAATGTGCCAGGCCCCCAGTGACCATCCAGAAGTTTTGCAGGGCAACATAGCCTTTGCCGTAGGTTGTGTACGCGCAGGCATTCACTGTGCCGACGGATACCCCGGAACTCCCAGTTCTGAAGTCATCGACAAGGGGCTTTCCCAGGTGCAGGACCTTATCGACGTTGGCTGGTCTGTCAGCGAAGCCACTGCCGTGGGCGTGGGGCATGGCCACAGCCTGGCCGGTCGCGACTGTGTTGTGACCATGAAGATTCCCGGACTGATGCAGGCTGGCGATCTGGTCACCAGCGCATCTTTTTTTACTCAGGACCGCGGCGTGCTTATCTACTACGTGGCCACGGACTTCACGCCCAGCTCTACCCAGCATGTGCTTGATCCCCGCTATCTTTTCAAGAGCTGCTTCCTGCCTGTTTTTGAACCGCGCAATCACCAGGAAATGCATGAAGCCGCTTCCATAGCCGTGGAAATAGGCCGCAAGTTCAATACTGGGGTGGTCATCCTGCCCAGCGGTGTGCTCTGTCATAGCGAAGGCCTGGTGCGGCTTATGCCCGAACAGTCCCGCGAACCAGTGGCTATGCCGGACAACCTGCATGCCTACAACTGCCTGCCCCCGCTGACGCGTGCCAATTATAACAAAATCATGTCCACCCGTTTGCCCGCAATGATGGAAATGGTGGAAAAGAGTCCTCTCAATCATTGGATCAAAGGCTCTGGCAAACGCGGCCTCATCGTGTATGGCCCCAATGCCATGTTTGCCAAGGAAGTGAAGCAGCTTTACGAAAACGATCTGGACATCCTTTCCCTGGCCTTTACCAACCCGCTGCCCATAAACCTTATCCGCGAATTTTGCGGGTCCATCGAAGGCGACGTGTTTGTCATCGACGACGGATATCATTTTGTGGAAGAGGAAATCCGCCAGAATGGCATCAAGGTTGTGGGAAAACCCGAGTTCTCGCACGAAACAGAATGGAGCCCCGCATCCATTGCCGAATTCCTGGGCTATAAAATCGTCAAGAATGGCAGCAAGACCATGCCTCCGGCCCGTCCGCCCATGATCTGTGCCGGCTGCCCCTATCGGCTGTTCGGCGAAATCGCAAATTCCATGATGAGCAAGAAGCAGCTGGAAGTGATCTTTGGCGATATCGGCTGCAACTCTCTGCTTTATTTCATGAATGCCATGGATACCGGTGTTGCCATGGGAGCCAGCGAAAACAAGCGCTGCGGTTTTGTTCTTTCCAAGCCGGAGATGGCTTCCAAGTGCATCAGCGTTATTGGCGACAGCACGGAATGTCACAGCGGTATGGACGGCACCAGAAACACCGTTTTTCGCAATGTGCCCGGCGTAAAGGTTATTCTGGATAATGAATGGACAGCCATGACCGGCGGCCAGCCTTCGGCTTCCTCCCCCGTGAACCTGGCAGGAGAAGACTGCCGTTTCAACCTTGCCGACGCGGTACGCGCCCAGGGCTGTGAAGTCATTGAAGTGAATGCCTATGATTACAAGGGAATCCGCAAGGCTCTCAAGGATTCTCTCAAGGCTGCCGAGGATGGAGCATTCACCACCATCATTATTCAGGGCACCTGCATCCGCAAGGTTCCCCGCGAAAAGTTCGGTCAAAAACTCACTGTGGATGCTGAAAAGTGCAAAAAATGCGGCATGTGCAATATTTGTCCTGGCATCGTGGTGGGTGATGACGGCGTTCCACAGTTCACCAACCTGTGCACGGGCTGTGTTTCCAATACTCCGGCCTGCATGCAGCGCTGTGCAGTGGGAGCCATTCAGATTGTGGACGGCCCGGTAGAAAAGGCCAAGTCCACGGTGTCCATCCCTGATGCGCCCGAAACGATTGAAGAGCCGAGTCTGGAAAAAAGCACTTTGCCCAAACGTTTGTCCGTTGCCATTCGGGGCGTTGGCGGCCAGGGCAATCTGTTCTTTGGACGTGTGCTTACAAAGCTTGCCTTCCTGAGCGGATACAGTGATTCCAACGTGGTCAAGGGGGAAACGCATGGCATGGCCCAGATGGGCGGCCCGGTTATTTCCACCTTTGCCTGCGGTGAAAGCCTCAGCCCGGTTTTGGTGCCTGGTAGTGTCGACTGCCTTGTTTCCATGGAGATGAGCGAAGTCTTCCGTCCCGGATATCTCGAACTTCTGAAAGAAGGCGGAACAGTGGTTCTGGCCAAAACTTCCATCATCCCCGCAGGCATGGATCCGGCCTTGTACCCGAGTCTGGATTCCATCAAGGCCGAACTGTCCGGCTACAACGTGGTTGTAGTGGATGTGCTGGAACAGGCCATTGCCCTTGGTGACTCCTCCGGACGTTGCGCCAACGTGGTTATGATGGGTGCCATGAGCCGCATCACACCTTTTAATGCCTTCCCCGAGCAGTACTGGCAGATGGCCATCAAGAGCCTCAGCCCCAAACCGGCCATCTGGAATCTGAACTACGCAGCCTTCCAGGCTGGTGCCGAACTGATGTAAAGCAAGAGTGTCTGAAAGCCGTTGCGCCGCCATTGGCGGCGCAACGGAAATTGGGCAGGCGGCACTGCTTTTCCAGTGCATCTTTTTCGGGACATCACCAAAGAGGAACTTACATAATGCTCGATCTCACACTGACTCCCAAAAGCATTGCGGTCATAGGCGGTAGCGACGACATAGGCAAACCGGGCGGTAGGATTTTGTTCAACATCAAAAGCCGCGACTACAAAGGGCAGCTTATGGCCGTAAACCCCAAAAGCGATGTGGTGCAGGGGGTAAAGGCTGTGAAGTGCGTTGCCGACCTGCCCGAAACGCCGGACCTGGCCTACATTGCCATTCCATCCAAATTTGTGCGCAAGAGCCTGGAAGACCTGGCCGCCAAGGGCGTGAAAGCCGTGGTCATTCTTTCCGCCGGTTTTGGTGAGCTTAGCGAGGAAGGAAAAGCCGAGGAAAAACGGTTGAAGGACATTGCCGACGCCAACGGCATGCTGCTGCTCGGCCCCAACTGCCTGGGCGTTATGTCCACCGAACTGGCGGGAAAGTTTGCCGGGATACTTCCCCTTATGGCGGAAGACGGCGTTGATTTTATCAGCGGTTCCGGTGCCACTGTGGACTATTTGGCGGAACAGGCCACCAAGCGTGGCCTGGCCTTCAACTCCTTCATGACCGTGGGCAACTGTGCACAGACCGGGGTGACCGACCTGCTGGGGCTGTTCGACCAAGCCTACAATGAAAATTCATCTCCCGTAAAACTTCTGTACATGGAGTCGGTCAACGATCCCGAGCGTCTTGTCGGCTATGCCAAAAGTCTGGCTGCCAAGGGCTGCCTTCTGGCCGGAATCAAGGCCGGAGCAACCGAGGCGGGACATCGGGCCGCGGCCAGCCATACAGGCGCGTTGGTTTCCAGCGACACCGCGGTTCAGGCCATGTTCGACAAGGCCGGAATTGTTCGCGTGCAGTCCCGGTTGGAGCTGATAGATGTGGCCTGCATCATGAAGCTGGCAAAAGACAAGCTCGATGGAAAGCGGGTCTGCATTGTTACCGACGCGGGCGGTCCTGGAGTCATGCTGGCTGACGAACTGAACCGCAGAGGGATCGAGGCCCCGGTCCTCAAGGCGTCCACGCAGGCCCGTCTTGAAGAGGCCCTGCTGCCCAGCTCCGGGTTGTCCAACCCGGTGGACTGCCTGCCTGCCAGGACGGCAAAACATTTTGAGGATATCTTCAGGATTGTTTCCGAGGAAGAGGCCGACACAATTGATTATTTTATCGTCATGCTCGGCGATTCCGGCCTTTCCGATATCAGCACGATTTATGATGTGATCAGAAAGGCCATGGATGAACTTCCTGTTCCTGTTTTTCCGTCGTTCTGCACTTCGGTTACCTCTGCGAAAGCCCTTGAGAAATTTACCGCGGCAGGCAAATGCTATTTTGAAGACGAAGTCTCCCTGGCCCGAGCCTTGGGCCGCGTTGTCAACCGCCCGCGTATTGCCGAGACATCCAAAGAGCTTCCCGGCTACGACCGTGACCGCCTCAAGGCCGTTATGGACGGCAAGACCGGTGTGCTCGATGGTGCCACTGTGGCCGAGGTACTGGCTGCGGCGGGGCTTCATCTGCCCGGTCAGCAGACCGTGAAGACAAAGAATGATCTGCAGGGCGTGGCCCAAACCATTCCCTTTCCCTGGGTAATGAAAGTGGAAGGCCCACTGCACAAGACCGACGTGGGTGGGGTAAAGCTGAACATTACTGATGCTGCCCAGGCCGAAGTTGTTTACGACGAGCTGATGGCTCTTCCCGATGCCGTGGGCGTGCTTGTCCAGCAGATGGTGCAGGGCACCGAGGTTATTGTCGGCATCAAGCGGGAGGAACCGTTCGGCGCGCTGACTGCCTTTGGCTTGGGCGGAATATATGCCGAGGCGCTCAAAGACATCCAGTTCCGTCTGGCTCCGCTTGCCAAGGAAGAAGCGCTGGGAATGATTCAGTCCATTGCCGCGTTCCCCATCATCAAGGGCGTGCGCGGCGAAGAAGGGTTGGATATGGACCTGCTTTCCGACCAGCTTATGCGTGTGAGCTTTCTTGCCGCTGATTTTCCTCAGATTGTGGAAATGGACATAAATCCTCTGAAGGGGAGCGGTTCCCGACTGTACGCAGTTGATGCCCGAATCATCTGCGATTCAGCCTGCTGAAAATGGTACGATGGCTTTGTTGCTTCGGAAAACTCAAATCCTCGCGTATATAAGAATATGCGTCGGCTTTGAGTTTTCCTTGCGCCGTGCCTTCGCACTGTTTTGAGCAACCTGCGGAGAATATCCCCCCATTATCCCATCCTCCCCGCACTCTCCCCACACTCTCATATACGAGCGCCGTTACGCGGCGCTCTTTTTTTCCTATCGGCTTGCCTTTTTACGGCAAAGCGTTTGTAATCAGAGATACTCGTACAGGATTTGTTTTTTCGGATGGAGCGTACTCCGGTCTGTTTTGTTGTGCGGACGGGAAAAGAGCGACAGCGGTTGTTCATGCCGGGGAAAACAGGGAAGGGGTTCTGGAATGAAAATGGAAAAGCATCTCTTGCTGGCTATTTCGGATGAGATTTCAGCCTCGTATTCGTTGCGGTTCGTCAAAGGGATGATTGGCGATTTCCATTCCACCCGCCTGACCCTGCTCTATATTGCGCCGCGTGCGCAGCATTGGAATCTGGGCACGCAGGAAATGCATCCACCCCCCAAGGTGGCCGATGAGATTACCGGTATCAAAAACTCCAGAGGCGGGCAGGCGCTCCATCAGGCCAAACAATGGCTTGTGGATTACGCAGGGTGTGTGCCGGATATGGTGGAAAGCAAAATCATCACCTCGCGCAAGGGCACGGTTCTGGAAATTATCGACGAAGCCCGCTCCGGACTTTACGACGCCGTGGTTCTGGGACGCCGGGGCTATTCCTGGTTCGAGGGGCTGTTCGAGAACAGCGTGGCCCACTCCATTTTGTGGGAGGCCATCGACTTTCCCCTGTGGATATGCCGCAGGCAACCGCTGGAGCCCAACCGCAACGTGCTGCTGTGCATTGATGGCTCCGATGCTGGCACGCGCATGGCCGACCATGTGGGGTTCATGCTCGGCGAACAGGACCGGCACAAGGTGACGATTTTTCATGTGGCCGAGAAAAAGCAGCCGTTTGGGGACAAGGTGGATGAGATATTCAACCGTGCCGATAAGATACTGAAGGAGAACGGTCTTCCCGAGGAGCTTATCGAATTCAAGGCCGTGCGTTCGGGCAATATTGCCAAGGCCGTGGTGGCCGAGCAAACCCAGGGACAATACGCGGCCATTGCTCTGGGAAAACGGGACGATGCTCCGGCACGCATGGAAAACATCTTTCCCAGCTCCTTGTGCATCCGGCTGTTGCGGATGGTGGAGAACACCGCGCTTTGGATCGGGAAGTAGGGCGAGTGCGCCCAGCCCTTTTCCAACAAAAAGAGGCCCGATTCATGCGAACCGGGCCTCGGAATTCTTTTAACTGTGTTTTGGCGGTACCGGGTTATTTCTTTTTGGCTTTCATGGCCTGCTGAAGTTTTTCCCCGAGAAGGCCCATGGGCTTGGAGTCGGAAGGCTTGTTGTAGCGTTTCCAATCCTTGTTCTGGCTTTCGCCTTCTTCCTGCCCTTCCAGGCCGAGGGTGACCTTGCGTTCGTTCGGGCGAATCTCGGTGACCTTCACCTTGATGGGATCGCCGGGAACCATCTTCTCAAAGTCGCCCGCGTTTTTGGCGCGCGCATAGCGCGACTTGGGCAGCAGCCCGGTAATGCCGGGAGCCAGGGTGATGAAGATGCCGAATTGCTCGCGTTTTTCCACCGTGCCGTCCACCATCTGTCCGACGGCGAAGAGTTCGGCAACATCGCTCCAAGGATCGCCTTCGGCAGCCTTGATGCTGAGGGAAATACGGCGTTTTTCCGTGTCCACATCCTTGACCGCAACCATAAGCTCGTCGCCGGGAGAAACAATTTCTTCGGCTTTCATAACGCGCTTGGTGTAGCTCATCTCGGACAGGTGGACCAGGCCTTCCAGGCCGGGGGCAAGTTCGATGAATGCGCCGAACGGGGCAATGCGGGTAACCGTGCCCTTGACGTGTTCACCGGGCTTGATGAATTCGGGCAGGTCGTCCCAGGGATCGGTCATGGCCTGCTTCATGGAAAGGCTGATGCGCAGCTTGCCCTTGGCGTCCTGCTTTATTTCCAGGATCTTGGCGCGCACGGTCTCGCCGGGCTTGAGTATGTCGCCCGGATCGTCCACCCGGCCCCAGCCGAGTTCGGAAACATGAACCATGCCTTCCACGCCGGGTACCAGTTCCACGAACGCGCCGAACGGAGCCAGCCGTACGACCTTGCCTTCGGCAATGGCGCCTTCGGATACGGAGTCCACAAACGAGGCCGCGGCTTCTTCCTGCTCGAGCATGAGCAGTTCGCGCCGCGAAACAACGATGTTGCGTCCGTTTTCCTCAAATTTGATGATGAGGAACGGCAGGGTTTCCCCCACAAACGCTTCGGCGTCTTCCACAAAGTGGTTGTCGATCTGGCTGATGGGGCAGAAGACCCGCCGCTTTGCCATCTCCACATTAAAGCCGCCCTTGCAGGTGCCGCTTACTTTGCCTTCCACCGGAACCTTGGTTTCGTAGGCCTCGCGAAGAATCTCGACGCCGCCTTGCCCGGAAAGGGCTTTGGAAAGTTTGATTTCGCTGGCCGATGTGGCGGTGACGTACAGTTCCACTGTGTCGCCTTCCGCTATTTCGGGTTTGCCTTCCTCGTCGAGGAATTCTTCCAGCTCGGCAACGCCATCCACTTTGCTGCCGGTTTCCACGTAGACGTTGCTCCCGTCCACGGAAATGACCCGGCCCGAGATTTTGTCGCCGACCTTGATGTTGTCACTCATGCCAGCTTCGTATGACTCGAAAAGCTCGGCAAAGGTTTCATTTTCCGCGGGGGTGCCGTTGGTGTCTTGGTTTTCCGGCATGAAAGTCGCTCCTTTAAACAAATGCATAACCAATCTATAAGCCGCCTGCATAGCCGAGAACCGGCTTGGAGACAAGCACCACAAGGGGTATCTCGGGAAAAAATTTTAAAATGTCATTAATTTATGTCCTGCGAAGGAAGCGGAAAACGAATATGAGCCCGTGTTCCGCTGGTCTGTGGGGAGAGAGTGAATTGCGACTGGTATTTGGCTGCAATCTGGCGGACTATGGCCATTCCCAGCGATTCGGAGCGCTCTGCCCGCTCTTGGGAATCTGCCGAAACGTCCATGTCCATCCCCTGTCCGTTGTCGGTTACATACAAATCCAGATACGGGCCGTTTTTTCGGCAGACAATGCGGATTTCCCCATCGCGGTCCGGAAAGGCATGTTTGCAGGCATTTGTAACCAGCTCGTTGAGCGCCATGCCCATGTCCACGGCCATGGAGGATGGAATTATTATTTCTGGCGCTTCCAGATACAGTTCGAGAAGAGGGCCCCCGGAATTTTCATCGTCAGCGGCCGGGGTGGCCGACTTTATTCCCATGACGGCCCGCAGGGCTGTTGTCAGTTCTTGGAAATAGGCGCCCAGGTCGAGGCAGGCGCCGTGGTCGCTGCGGCTGAGCGTGTCGTGCAGCCGGGTGAACGTCGTAAGCCGGGCCTGGGCCAGCTGCAGCGCCGTTTTCACTTTGGGATGGTCGGCCTGCTGGGCCTGCAGGCTGATGAGGCCTGCGATTATCTGGAGGTTGTTTTTTATTCTGTGATGCGCTTCTTTGGACGAAAGGCAGAAGTTGGCCTGCGGCTGGGAAAACGATGCGCAATCCTTGCCCAGATGGGAAAGAAATTCATGCTGCCGAAGAAGCAGTTTGTCGGCGATGGGCAGGGGCATTTGTGTTTCCTGTTGGGGTGGGCCGGCCCGGAGAGCATACCATTGCCTCCCCCCTGGGAATCCCCAGCGGAGCCGGACGGTCGAAAGCGTTTCACTGTATTGCTTTTAAGTATTGCGAAGAGTGCCCCTCCGTCAACCGGCGCGGGGACTTTTCCTTGGTATAATGCAGACAAATCCACAGTTGCCTGGACCGCGCGTCAGGAAAGGGGAGGAAAATATGGGGACACAGAGTGTGTACCGGCTGTTCATCGGCATTTCCATGGGGGAAGAATGTCTGGAGCGTCTGCGGGAGTTGCGTTCCCGGCTTGCGGACCGCCTGCCCGATTCCTTCCGCTGGGTCCGGCCGGAAAACTGGCACATTACATTGCGGTTTCTTGGGGACACCCCCTGCGACCGGCTGGATTTTTTGCAGGAGGCTTTGGCCGGGGTGCGGTTTGAAACCTTTCTGCTGCAGCCGGGGGGCGGAGGTTTTTTCCCCAGCCCGGCCCGGCCGTCGGTCTGCTGGGTGGGGGTGCGGCGTGGGGTCGGGGAGTGCACCCGGCTGGCGGAATGTATCAATGCGGCCCTGGTTCAGGCTGGGTGGTCTGGCGGAGCCGGGGAGGGTACACCGGCCAAGCCGTTTAGGCCGCACCTCACCATCGGGCGCATGGGGCGCGGTGCGCACAGCCACGGCGCAAAAAAAGGCCCCTGGGCTGAAATAGCCAGGGACCTTGAAATGCTGAAGTGGCCGGAAGTGCCTGTGGACCGGTTCACCTTGTGGCGGAGCGAACTGGGACCGGGGGGCCCCAGATATACGGCATTGTTTTCCTGCACCGCGCAAGGCGCGTCTCTTACAGGTAATCGCCCCGGTTGAACTTGATGGTCTCGGTAACGGTCATTATTTCCAACTCGTCGACCATGGCCTGCAGACCGGGTTCCTTTTTCGCGTCGGGCATGGACTGAAGACCGGATTTGAGGTCCTGCACCTGATCGCCGATGCGCTGGAGCGAATTGTAGGCCTGACGCAGGTCAGTTTGTCCTGTCGATCCTTCCAGCTGACCGGCATACTTTTCCCATTCGTTCAACAGGGTATCCATTTGGTCCATGACCTCTTGCTCCGCATTGGAGGTTGCCACCTTGGGGGCCTGTACCTGAAGCAGGGGGTTTATCCCCATCAAAGGAGGCGGCGCTGCAATCTTTGCCGTCTGCTGTGCGGAACCCGATTCCTGGGCCAGTACATCTTCAAAAGAAGCACCCTGAGGAGTCATTCCGGCCTTGCGCCGTTGCTGTTCCTCTATTGTGGGTTGTAACTGATCCGGACGTATTTTCATGGCTTTCTCCCGGCTTCTGTTTTGTTCTGGACAAAGCAAAAAGCCTGCCAAATCTGTATTTTTTGTAGCGCCCCGAAATTCCATGCTTTTTTATAAAAGCTGGGGGGAAACAATTTCCGCCGGGCGTCTTTTGGCTACCTCATGGGGTGTAACATAAGGATAAGGCAGAAGAAATACCTTGTCTATGCCGGGCCCCATACCTATTATATAGGTGTTCTTGGAAGTGGTTTCGGTTGATCGCCGTATTTCTTTAGGTTTGCGGCAAAGTTCGCCGAGCTGGCGGTACGAGTTGACCAGCCATTTTCCCCGGGCGTAGGGCTACGGGTGGAAACAAAGGAGAAGAACATATGGTCACCATCAAGAAGATTTTGGTCGCAGTGGATTTTTCGGAAGTCAGTCCCAAGGTGGCAGAGTACGCGTCTACTCTTGCCAGCAGTTTGGGGGCGGAAATCGTGTGTCTGTATGTAGCGCCGTCGTTGTCCCAGTATGTGGGCTTTCATGTCCCGCCCAGCTCCATTGAGAGCTTTGTGAAGGAAATCGTTTCCGGTGCGGACTCCAGCATGGAGAAGTTCCTGGAGGAACACTTTGCCGACACGACAGCCAAGGGCGAAGTGGTTACCGGATACGCGGCCGAGGAAATCCTCAAGGCCATTGAAAAGGACAAGGTGGACCTGCTGGTGATGGGCACGCACGGCCGCAAGGGCATCGACCGCATGCTGTTCGGTTCGGTGGCTGAAAAGGTTGTAAAGAGCGCCAAGTGCCCGGTCTTTACGGTGCGGCCAACCGTCGAATAAGACGCATTTTCATTGCGCCTGTCTTCGAAGACGGCCTTTGGAACTTTTGAATAGTATTTCCCCCTGTCTGCAGCCTCCAAGGCGATGCGGGCAGGGGGATTTTTTTGTGCTTTTGCCGGTTGTTCCGGGCTGGCTTGTTGCAAGAACGGCGTGAACGTCGGTGTGCGCTTCTTTCCCATTCCAATTTCTGCTGCATTCTTTTTGAACCTGCCGACCGTGGGGAAGATGCAACTTTTGCATTCTGTTTGGGCGTGGATTTGACTTCGTTTTTCGGAACCATGTATCTTGTGCAAATGAATCCCATACCGAAAATTTTGGGCATTGAGGGCAGTCCGCGCAAAGGCGGCAATTCCCACCATCTGCTGCGGGCGGTGCTCAAGGGCGCCGAGAGCCGGGGTATCACGACGCACAGCGTGCATTTGCGCGACTACCGCTACGAACCGTGCGTGGGCTGCGAAAAGTGCCGCAAGGATAAAATCTGCACGCGCTTTCTCGACGGCATGACTCTGCTTTACCCGGAAATACAAAGCAGCCGGGGCCTTGTGCTGGTTTCCCCGGTGCACAACTACAATGTAACGGCCTGGATGAAGGCCTTTATCGACCGGCTCTATTGTTTTTATGAATTTCAGGACACCAGGCCGCGGCAATGGGCCAGCAACCTTGCCGGACAGGGGCGAAAAGCCGTTATCGCCGCTGTTGCCGAGCAGGAGTGCAAAGAGGATATGGGGTTTACCCTGGATGCCATGCGCAGGCCGCTGGAGGCATTGGGATATGTTGTTGTCGCTGAAATTCCGGTGCTGGGAATTTTTGATCGTGGCGGAGTCACGTCGCATCCCGAAGTGCTGGAAAAGGCGGTACAGAGCGGCGTCCGCTTGGCGCACGCTCTGCACGGCGAGTAGACGAGAAGCATGGGCTCTGGCAGCGACCGCCATGCCCGCTCAAAGTGATCGCTTGAAGTGACCGCTCTAAGTGTCCGGGCAAACGTTTGGGCGGCCGGACAATCCTTCTCATTTTGAATACCCCTGCAAGAGTATCTTGCAGATGAGTAGTTCCCAAATGAGCGTCTTGCAGATGCGCGTCTTGCGGCGTGAAGGCAGCCTCCATACTTTTCTTATTTCCACTACATAGTCGTGGCAATGGCGTACGATGCCTTTTCCAGTTCCCTTTCTTTTCGCATGGCCGCTTGTGTTTTTTCTTCAAAATCCAGGCGGATGGGGCGCTGATCCACCCGCACCACCCGGCAGTTCACGTCCGCCAGCCGCCGTTCCTGGTGGCTGACGAGCAAGAGGGCTCCCCCACTGGTCCGGCATTCTTCGGCCAGGCGGCTGACCGTCTCCTGCCAGCGGTCGTCCAGAAAGGCAAAGGGCTCGTCCAGCAGCAGAATGCGCGGGCGCACGGCAAAGGCCCGTGCCAGGCTCAGCCTGCGGCGCATGCCCCCGCTCATGGCGGGCGGTCGCTGGTCCGCGGACAGCCCGAATTCACCCAGCCAATGCCGGGCTATTCGGCGTGCTTCGTTTCCTTTTTCCTCCAGAACAAGCAGCAGATTTTCCAGGGCGCTCAGCCAGGGCACCAGGGCGTCGTCCTGAAAGGCGCAGCCCACACGGGTGGAATCCAGGCGCACCCGGCCCGAGTCCGGTGCCAGCAGCCCGGCGGCTATTTCCAGCAGTGTGGTCTTGCCTATGCCCGAGGGGCCGCACAGGCACAGGGCCTCGCCCTTGCCGACATGCAGGCTGACATTGTTGAGCAGCAGGGTTTTGCCCACGGCGTGGCGGACATGTTCGAGCCGGATCATGCGCCCTCCCGTATGCGGTTGGTGTAGGTTTTGGCAGCCTCGCGCAACGGGGCAATGACGGCCAGTTCCAGAAAAACGCCGAACAGCACCACGATGCTGGCCCAGGCAAAGAGCCGGGGGATTTCCAGCATGCGGTAGGCCCAGAAGATGCGCGCGCCCACCCCGGAGCCGGAGCCCAGAAATTCGGCCACGGCCGTGACCTTCCAGCTGGCCGCCGCGCCGTACGACAGCCCGGCCAGCACATAGGGCACAAGACCGGGCAGGACAATGCGCGCCAGAATGCGCGGCCGCGGCACCCGGTACAGCCGGGCCATGTCGAAGAGCCGCTTGTCCAGGGTCATCCGTCCCTGGGCAATGTTGGCGAACAGCGGGGGAAAGACCGTGGCAAAGACCACGGCCACGGGCACGATGGTGCCGGTTCCGGCCCAGACCATGAGCAGGCTTATCCACAGCACGGGCGGGCAGGATTGCAATGCCGCCACCAGCGGAGCCAGCAGGCGCATGGTCAGGGGGCTGCTTCCGGCGGCCACGCCCAGCACCAGGGCGCAGACCAGGGAGGCGGCCAGCCCGACCAGTCCGCGGAAAATGGTGATGCTTACCGTGGTCCAGCAGGCGGGATCACCCATCAGGGTCATCAGTTCCCTGCCCACCTGGGGCGGGCTGGGCATGAGGGTGGTGCCGAAGGCCAGGGAACAGGCTCCCCATACGGCCATGACCAGACCGAAGGAAACCGCAAGAGGCAGGTATTTCACCGGACGCCTCCGAAAAATCCTTCGGGCAGGGCTGTGGTTTCCTTGGGATAGATCATGCCCAGATAGGTTTCGATCAGTGGCCGTGCCGCCTTGGCCGAGCGTACTCGGATGATGTCGCGGGACAGGGACTTGCGCACCAGCTCCGGGGCTATGAACGTGGCGAATTCCTCGGGCAGTTGGGCCAGCCCCTGTTCCGGGTGGGCCAGCAGTGGTTTTTCCTCGGCCAGCAGCGCGGTACTCAACCGTTTTTCCAGGCCGGGATAGCGCTTCAGGGTGCGGGTGTTCACGGCAATGCCCGCCAGGGGGAGGACCGGCTCTCCTCCAGTCATTTTGCCGTATTCTTCCTCCACTCCGCCCACCACGCGCAGGGCGGGGTTTTTTTCCAGAAGCAGGGTGACCATGGGCTCGGGCGCGAGAACCAGGTCCAGGCTGCCGCGCAGGGCTTCCAGGGAGAGCTGTTTGGGTTCCAGCGGCTGGTAGGCCAGCCTGGGGCCGCCGTGGGCTTCCAGAGCGCGCATTACAGCCACTCCGGGCGATCCCGGCGGCGTGGAGGCTATGGGCTCATTGGCCGGGATTTTTTTCAGGTCGGCAAAAGTGTGCACGTCCGGACGGCTGCTCAGAAAAAAGAATTTCCGCCAGCCCGTCACCACCAGAAGGCGGACCGGAGCACCCAGCCGGGCGGCCTGGGCAAAACCGTCCACATGGCCCACCCATATGTCTCCCTTGCCAGCCAGCAGCAGGCCGCGCAGATCGGCCAGGTTTTTCCAGTAGTGGATTTCCGGGGCAAAGCCGAGGTCCTGGGTTGCCAGGGCGCTCCACAGCGGCATCTGCGGCGTGGTGGCCTGGCCCGTGGTGTAGACGGAAAGTATGGGCCTTTCCGCCGGAGTGGCTTTTGCCTGACTTTCTGAATTGGCCTGATTTTCTGAACTGGCCAGACTTTCTGAACTGGTCTGGCTGGCCGAATGGGGGCGGACCGCCCGTTCCGTGTGCAGAACGGCCAGTCCACCCCAAATGGCGAGAGCCAGGATGATGAGCAAAGGGGCAATGCGTTTCATGCAATCTCCGAATGCATGGTAAGAAGGGACGCTAAAAACTTATGCGGTAGGTCAGGGCTAGGTTGAAGCCCGGCTCCATCAGTTCCACGCCGCGCGAATTGGCCAGATAGTTGTGATAGCGTTCGTCCAGGATGTTGTTGGCCACCAGGGCGATCTGATGGTGCAGCTTTTCCCAGTCGAAATCATACCCGGCGGCCATGTTCATGGTCATCCAGCCGTCTGTCTTGGCAATGCCGTCGGGCACTTCGTCCTGCTGTGCGGCCCACGGGGTTTCCAGGCGGGCCCAGAAACCGTTGCCCATGGCGTATTTGAGGCCCATCAGGCCGTTGACCGGGGCAATGTTGCGCAGCGGCTCGTCTTTCTCCTCGTCGCGTCCCACGCACAGGGCCAGATTGCCGTACAGGTTCCAGTGCGGGGTTATGCTCCAGTCCGCTTCCAGTTCCGCCCCGTAGATGTGGGCTTCGCCGATGTTTTCCATTTGCAGCAGCGTGGGGCTTACCAGGGATGAGGAGATGTAGTCGGTGATGAAGTTGGCATAGGCCGAGGCCGTGGCCCGTACGGTTTCCGTGGTGTAGTGCAGGCCGTACTCAAGGTAGTAGCTTTGTTCTGGGTCCAGGTCCGGGTTGCCCAGGGCGGTTACGCCCCCGCCCAGCTGCAGGTCCTTGAACCGCTCCATGATGTCGGCCGCGCGGTAGCTGGAAGCGGCCAGCAGGGTATGGGACCAGGCCGGGGCCGCCTGCCAGGTGAGCCCGGCATGGGCGTTCCAGCCGAGGTCCTCGTGGGTTCCGGCCTCGTAAATGCCGTATTCCTTGTTGTCTATTTCTATGCGGTCCAGCCGTCCGCCCAGGTTCAGGGTAAGTTCCTCGGTCAGGCTCCAATCGTCCTCGGCAAACACGCCCATGGAGGTCTGGGTGGTGTTGGGCGTGGGCTGGTCGTCAATGGCCCGGCCATTGAGCAGATATTTTGTGCGCTTGGAGTTCATATTCCAGTTCCAGGCGTCCACCCCGGCAAGAAGGGAGTGCGCGCCGAACTCGAACTGCGCCTGCAGCTTGCCGCCCAATGTTTCGTGGTTGGCGCTGGGGTTGATGGACTTCATTATGGGAGCGGGATTGCTTATTTCCACGCGCCGGTCGTTCTGCATGAAATAGAGGTTGAGCAGGACTTCCTTCACCACATCGGAATTTGGCGTGTAGATGCTGTTCATGCTCAGCATCAGGTTGCTGCTGCGGGGATAATCCACCGGGGCAGTCTGGGGCATGGTGGAGGAACCGCCGGGAATGCCCACGTTGGTGGCTTCCATGTTCATTATCTGTATTTCGGTGCGGAACTCGTCGCTGGGGCGGAAGCCGGCGGCAAAACGAAAGTACTGGTCGTTGTAGCTGCTGTTGTCCACACGTTCGGAATCACCCGCGTAGTAGTCGTCGTGTTCGCGCAGGGCACCGGAAAGCTGCATCCAGATGTTCTTGCCGTTGACGCCGCCGCGCACGTATCCGTTGGGGCCTTCGGGATTGCTGACCCATTCGCCAATGCCTTCACCCGTGGCTTCCCAATCGTCGGAAAAGTGGCCGTGTTTGGTGATGATGTTGATGACGCCGCCGATGGAACCGGAGCCGTACAGGGCGCTGATGGGCCCTTTGAGCACTTCCACCCGTTCTATGTCCATGGGATTGATGAAGCCGAGGCGGGCGTTGATGTCGGTTGGCGTGTTCACGCGCATGCCGTCGATGAGTACCACCACGGATGCGCCTGTAAGGCCGCGAATATTTATATCCTGGCCCCAGGGGGAGTCGCCGGTGCGGGATATGCCGGGCAGGCGTGCCAGGGCGTCGGCCACGCTGTTGTGGGGTTCCAGCAGGATTTCCTGCTCATCCACCACGCCCACGCCGCCGGGCGTCATGGAGAGCGAAGTGGCCGAACCGCGGGCCGACACAACGACCTTGTCCAAAGTGACCGGGGTTTTGTTCGTATCTTTCATGTTGTTTTGGGTGGCCTGGGCCAGAGACGGCGCCGGGGCGGCAAGGGCCAGAAGCAGTGCGAAAGCGAGCACGAGTGTGTAGTTGGATTTCCACATGAAATTGTCTCCTGTTATGCAGGGGAGGCACAAGGGACGGAACTTTCTAATTGGCCCAATTGGGACAAGACATCCCATCCGGGCCAGAACAGTTTTCCATCGGCCGCCTGCATCTCTGCGAACCAGGGCACCCCTTGGATGACCGGGACAGTGTAACCATTTTCTGAAACGTAACACTGGTACTCCATGGAAAGCATGTAGTCCAGAAAATTGTATACCTCTGGTGCCGCATTTTTATGAATACATGCTACTATCGGCACGACCCATGCCCCGGACTTTGGCCAGACCATCTTCCCGCCGTTGTTTCGGAACGTTTTGCTGAAAGCGGGAATGGTAACCCCGGCCTTGAATGTGCCCGCGTCCACATGTTTGTTGATGTCCAACGGGGTGTAGCTGGTATTTTTGTTTTCCATGACGGTTTGGGCGGCCTTACCGCAGGTCGCGCCCATGACCGTGTCGAACAAGTCGGGGAGGGGCGTATCGTGTGGTGGCACGGCCACGTGGTGGCAGATGTCCTCGCGGCAGAGGTCTGTCCAGTCCGTGATGGGCGGCGCAAGGTCGGCGCGCGAGGCAATGACGAAAGGCACGGCAGTGACCACACGCAGATAGGGCGATGGCTCGCCCAGCCCGATGGCGGTCAGCTCGCGGCGCATGGGCGGGAGGCTTTCCGGCATGCGGGCGAAAAGGCCCTGCTCCTGCAGGCGCAGGATGTTGTGCACGAACTGCGGGTAGGCAGCCACGGACAGGGCGGGGATTTCATCCTGGCCGAACCGTGTTGCGAACTCCTGCATCTCCGCGTGTGTCTGGGGCGGGATGAGTTCCAGCGAGGGAAACAGGCGGCCCAGGTCCTGGGCGGTTTTGCGCAGGATGTTGGGGGCCACGGCCAGGTAAACGTCGCGGCGGCTCATTGCAATTGCTCCGTATGTTCAAGGGTGCGGCCCGCGCGCAGAATGTCGCGGGCGTTCAGCAGGGATTGGTCCATGCGGCGCAAAAGGTCGGCGCATTCCT
Source organism: Desulfovibrio sp. 7SRBS1 (assembly GCF_049723905.1). Taxonomy (NCBI): domain Bacteria; kingdom Pseudomonadati; phylum Thermodesulfobacteriota; class Desulfovibrionia; order Desulfovibrionales; family Desulfovibrionaceae; genus Desulfovibrio; species Desulfovibrio sp. 7SRBS1. The sequence goes on from NZ_JBJKFD010000001.1 coordinate 4,005,020, forward strand.
GTTCGTCGGGGCTGGACGGGATGCGCAGGTGCATGCCCCCGTTGCGCATGACCAGACGGGCGTCGTTCATAAGCATCAGCACCGGGTCGTGCGTGGCCGAAATGACGATCTTCTGGCGTCCGGCCAGGGTCTGCATGGCCTTGAATTTGTCGATGCCCGCGTTTTCTATTTCGTCGATGAGCACCACGGGCGCGTCGGACAGCAGGGCGATATCGGCGATCATCAGGGCGCGGGACTGGCCGCCGCTGAGCACCTGCAACGGCATGTCGCCGCGGATGGGTTCGCCGCACAGGGTATTGGCCGTGTGCAAGAGGGGATCGCACAGGGCGTTTCCGTCGCGTCCCCGGCTTTCGGCGTGCATGAGGATGAACTCCCGCACCGAGGCGTCCATGACGAAATTGGTTTTTTGGGAGAGCGTTGCCACCAGCCCGTTGACCGGTTCTTCCTGTACTTTGCCGTTGATGAGCACCCGGCGACGGGAGCGGGTGTCCGCGTTGGCAAGCTGCTCGATGTCGGAGAGCAGTTCGCTTTTGCCCGATCCTGTGGGGCCGACCAGGGCCAATGACTGCCCCGGTTTCAGGTCCAGGCCGGGGACCGCCTCGGGCTGTCCGGTCTTGTCGTTTCCAGCCATAATGCGGATATGTTCGACCATCATGAGCCCACCTCCGCGAGCAGGAGTTTTTCCACGTTGCCCGATTGAAAGGCTTTGCCAATGCGGGTTTCGCCCGTGCAATAGGAGCAGATGGACGCGGGCATGGAGTAGCGCAAGCGGTGACCAGACATGTCAGCCATGTTGTGGGCCTGCGGCCACTGCCCGTACAACCGCTGCAAAAGGAGCACGCCGGTTCCGGTCAGCCCGTTGACGTGCACTACGCGGGCCTTGGGATTGACCCGTGAAATGGTGTGGGCAAAGACTTCCTTTTCCGCCTGGGAGACAAGGTCGCTTTTGGTGACCACCACCACGTCGGCCAGGGCAAGGGCGGGGCCCATTTTGCGGGGCGCGTCCATGCCGCCGAGATTGTCGATAACAGTGAGCGCGGGCAGCCCGGTGACGTGCGGGGCGCAGCGGTAGCACAGCCCTGCGGTTTCTATGAACAATACGTCGGCCCGGTTGTCCGCACCCCAGGTGCAGGCTTCTTCCAGATTGGAAACAAAGTAGTGGTCCGGGCAGAGGTAGTCGGACAGTCCCTTGATGGCCGGAATCCCCAGACGTTCCCGATAGGTACGGTCGTCCGTGGTGCCCAGTGTGTCGAATTTGACAGCAGCCGGGCGCAGGCCGTCGCGTTGCAGCGCCCGGGCCAGATGCAGGATCACCGAGGTCTTGCCCGCGCTGGGTGCGCCAGCCACAGTGAGTATTTTCATGGCGAATCCCTCATGTATGAAAATGAAAGGCATTATCGAACAGAGCGGATGCGTTTACGTGCAAAGGCTTTTGCTCCGGTCCGCTCCGGCACAAGGGAAATAGCCCGGACCTGTGGCTTCAACTACCCCTCGGCGGTTCCATTTTGCTCCTGGAGGGGCAGGGCGGTGCGAGATGTGCAGTAAGTGCGTGAGGAGCGGGCCGGAAAAGCTCCTTGGGAAGGGGGCGCTGTAAAAAAATCGTACGGGAGAGATTCCACGGTGAAATTCCATGGTGAAATTCCAGGGGGAAAATTCCAGTTGGCACCGGGATTCCACACGGTTGGAAGTGGTATAACACCAGCTCAATGGACGCCTGCTTTGGGAGCAGGATGCCGGAAGGATTGTTAGGAAACATGGAAGGGCCGTGTTTCCCCGCTTCGAATGAAGCTCCCGCTCAGGTCGTATGGTAGGAGTGCGGGCGTCCGGTGTGGGCTGCACGGAGCAGAGCACTGGGCTTGATGCCGTGGTGGGTTTTAAAGGCCGCGCTGAAGTGGCTGATATTGGTGTAGCCTATGGCTGTTGCCACCTGGCTTACCGAGGCGTCGCTTTCCATGAGCAGGCGGCGGGCGTGGTCCATGCGGTAGGCACGGTAATAGCCGTACACGGTCTGACCAAACAGGGCCTTGAAGCCGCGTTTGAGTTTGGTTTCGCTCACTCCTACAAGTCTTGCCAGGTCGCGCAGGCTGGGCGGGGATTCCAGGTCACGCACCAGCACACTCCGGGCCTTGTTCAGGCAGCCTATCTCGTAGGAGCTGAAGCGTGTTCCTTGGGAATCTGCCGGGCGCAGGGCCAGCATGTGGGAAAGCAGCTCCAGGGTTTTGCTTTTAAGGTACATGATGCGGGCCGCGTCGTTGAAAGGGCAGTTGGCAAGCTGGGTGGCGGCCACAAACTGGTCCGGGGTCATGGACCTGCCCAGGCAGGGCATGGTTTGCGGCGGTTCTGTCAGGACATTGCGCAACCTCTCTGGCAGACGGTCGGTTTCATTGCCCAGGGCAATGCGCAAAAAAGCGGGCTGCAGCACGATATCCACCCAGCGGTGCACTGAGCCGGGCCGCAGGCGAAACATGGTGGCTTCTTCCCGCAAGTGCCGTATCTCCACACTGCCCCGGCTCCGGTCGAAGTCCTCCTGCCCATCGGCAGTGGACACGCTTTCGCCCTGAAGCACAAAACTGAATCGAAGCACCTCGGTGTCGAACTCCATCCTGATTTCTTCGGGTGTGTTTCCGGACTGCTCCCAAAAGCAGACGGCCAGGTCGGGGCGCAATTGAAGGGCCGTGGCCGGGCATTGCGGTCCGGCCACCAGAAATCCGTCGTCCAGCAGCGGACCATGGGAAAAGGCGCCGCTGTCGCAGTCTGTATGTACTGTCATCCGCATGGTTTTACCCTCAGGAAGTCTTGCCAGTGCGAGTTTTTTGTCCGCAGGGCAACATCGATGGTACGACATTAATGAAAACGATAATCAAAGTCAAAATAAAAAGTGAAGAAAAACGAGAGGATGTGCAGATACGGATCAATTCCGATTTGCAGTAGAGGGCAGATAAAAATCCTGCCGGAAAGCCGGTTCCTCGCCCAGGGCTTGGAGGGCTAGTGGATGCGGCAGGTCCGCAGGGCTTCCAGGGTGTTGTGGATCATTTCCCGGACGTCGTTCACGCAGTCCAGGTTCTCGTCGTCGTCGGCAAGCAGCGCCGCAGCCCTTGCGGAAACCTCGCGCACTCCGCTGGCGCTGAGCAGTCCGGCCAGCCCTGCCAGTTCGGCCACCAGCCTGTGCAGGTCGTCCCGCTTTTTGCTTTCCAGGGCCTTGAGAAGATTTTTATCCAGCTCGTCAAGCTGATGAGTGAAGGTTTCCACCAGTCCGGGCAGCAGGTGACACTTGCCGTCGAAACGGTTTTGGAGTTCGTTGTTGTCCAGCAGGTCGTGGGAAACGTTTTCCAAACAGTCCAGAAGGCTGTGAGCGCCCTGGAACCGTTCGTCCAGAACCTTTTCTATGGTGGAGTAGAGTTCGTCGAACTGCACGGGCTTAGAAACATACCCGTCCATGCCCGCAGCCATGATGCGCTCCCGGTCGCCCTTCATGGCAAAGGCGGTCAGGGCGATTATGGGGATGCCCACATACTCCTCGGCACAGGAGCGGATGGTCTGCGTGGCTTCGATGCCGTCCATTTCCGGCATCTGGATGTCCATGAGAACAAGGTCGAACGAGTGGCGCTTGAGCTGCTCCACGGCTTCCAGTCCGTTTTTGGCAATGACCACCTTGTGTCCGGCCTCGGTGAGAAATTCCTCCATGAACATCTGGTTGACCATGTTGTCTTCGGCCAGAAGAATCTCCAGCTCCGTGGCAGACAGAGGATGCTCCGGCGTTCTTTCCTTGCTGGTAAAGGCCCGACGCAGGGTTTCCTTGGTATTTTTGAAACAGACGGTAAAAAAGAAGGTGCTGCCCGTGCCCGGTTCGCTGACCACCCAGATGCGCCCGCCCATGAGTTCGGACAGGTTTTTGGAAATGGCCAGTCCCAGCCCGGTGCCGCCGTGCTGCTTGGAGTAGCTGGCGTCGAGCTGGCTGAATTTTTTGAACAATCCGTCTATTTTGTCCTTGGGGATGCCAGACCCCGTGTCCGTGACGGAAAAGAGGATTTCCATGCCGTCGCCCAAATCGGCGGCCAGATGCGCCCGGACCTTGATGCTCCCCTTGTCCGTGAACTTGATGGCGTTGGACACAAGGTTCTTGACGATCTGGGCAAGTCGTTCCGGATCGCCGTGCACTGCTTCGGGCATGCCCTCGGGGATCTCCAGCCGGAGGTCGAGGCCCTTGTCTTCGGCAATGATGTGAAACGGGGCAAGGGTTTTTTCCATAATCCCCACAAGGTCGAAGTCCAGAGGCTTGAGCTCGAATTTGCGGGCTTCGATTTTGGATAGGTCGAGAATATCGTTGATGATGGTCAGCAGGGAGGTTGCGGAGTCGGTGATCATGTCCACGCATTGGCGCTGTTTTCCCGTCAGTTCGCTCTTGTTGAGCAGCTCCACCATGCCCAGAATACCACTGATGGGGGTACGGATTTCGTGGCTCATATTGGCCAGGAACTCGCTTTTTGCCACGTTGGCGGACTCGGCGGATTCCTTTGCCTGGCGCAGTTGCTGCTCCAGGTTGCGGAACTGGGTGACGTCGCGTCCGACCATGAGTACGCTGCGCACCGTATGGTCCGAGCCGAACTCCGGGGTCAGCCGCAGGTCCATATGGATGTTGCCGTAGACCGTCTCAAGCTCCTGCCCCAGGACGGCTTCCTCTCCCGATTCAAAGACGGCTCGTAGGGTTTCGGCGTATTTTTCTTTATCCAACCCCTTGGGAAGTATGGTTTCGAAGAAAGGCTTCCCAAGAAAATTCTCGGCATTGACTTCAAAGGCCCTTTCCACTGCCGGGTTCATGTACTGGCGCCGGAGTGCCTGGTCGTAGCGAACAATGTAATCGGGAGAATTGTCCACCATGCCGATGTACTTGGTTCGCTCGTATTCCAGTTCTCGCATGGCCCGTTTTTCCTCGCTCACATCCATTACAATACCTTCATACAGCGGCACGCCATCGGTCTCGGGCACCCGCTTGACGTACATGCGGGCGTCGAACCATGTGTTGTCGCGTCGGCGGAGCCGCAGTTCGTGTACCTGGTAGTGTGCCGCCATGGAGAGCGAACGCAGCATGGTTGCCCGGCATTCCGAGGTTTCGTACATCTGCAGGGAGATGTCCTTTACCTCCCGTACCATCTGCTCGGGCGAGTCGTAGCCCATTATCGTGGCGCAGGCTGGGTTGGCTTCCAGGTATTTGCCGTCGGCAGAGGAGCGAAAAATTCCCATGGGCGCGTGGTTGAAAATGGAGCGGTATTTTTCCTCGGCATTTTTAAGGCGATGAAAAAGGGCGGCATAGGGGCGGGCAAGCCCGGTCTGGATAAGCGCTTTGTAGAGAAAGAAATAGGCCGTGAGTTTGGTGAGATGGCCGAGGATATTGGGCAGTCCGTAGACGCTGGTGTACAAAGTGAAAAAGACTTCGGAAATGGTGCTGAACAAAAGAAACAGCAGCAGATAGGTGACAATGTACGGGTGGAATTCGCTGCGCGCCATGTAGATGCGGAGTATGGAGGCCAGAAAAACAACACAGAAGATGATTTCCGACCATATCTTGAACGGTGTCATTCCTATTTCCGGCCTGTAGCAGGAGGGGAAATAGCCGGTGAAGACGAGGGCGAGCAAGCCGAGGGTTGTTGCAAAGAACACAAAGAATATTTTGATGGCCGGAGCCTTGCGCCGGAGGAATATAAGCCCCCCGAAGATTGCCCCAGCCAGCAGACTGCGCCCCACAAGCCAGAGCTGGGTTGCCAGTTCCGGTTCGTTGTATCCGGGGAAAATATTCATTCCCTGATAGGCCAGCGTGTGGAGCAGATCCACAAAACCAACGAAGACAAAGCCGATGCCAAGGGTTAGCAAGTAGCCGTTATCTATGATGGACTTTGTGTTCCAGGCCACAAAGAACGTGCCCAGGGCTATGGCCACGCTGAACAGCTCGACCACTGAATGGAAAAGCAGAAAACTGATAGCATTCAATGCGGAGATTGCCGCCAGACTGACAAGCCAGACTGCAATGGCAATGAAGACTTTCGGATGGTCTGTGGACGAGTTGGTATGGAGCATGGCCGGAATCTAATATAGAATGAATGGCTATGCAACTCATAGGGGAATCTCTAGTAAGTTCTTTTTTCTTTTTTCAAAATGGTTCCTCAAATGGAAGTTCATAGCGATAAGGGGAATGAGTTGACTCATATTCTTTTGCTGGGGCGAATTGGGGGATAAGTTAATGCATTAAGTGGGATACGGTATGCGCTCTACCAGTTCCGGCAAAGGGGGGTTGGTTCTACTCAACAAGAGGTTGCAACAGGAGTGTTCAATTTCGCCCCCCTGTCTGGAAGGCTGTGGGAACCCATTTAACAGGAAAACATGATTTTGCAGCTTGTTTGGAACGCATTCCCTGGTTGTTCTGCGGTTGGTCTGCAAAATTGAAGAGGCCTGTCTTTTCCGGGAATCCTTCCCTCGTCCTCTTGACCCCTGTACGCTTTTGGCCCAAAACAATTCTTTTCCGGAGGAAATACCATGAGAAACGTCAAGGATGTGCGGGAAGTCATCCCGTCTTTCAAGGCATATAGCGCCGGCCTGTCCATTGGTGAAATCAAGGAACGGTACGGGCTCAATAATATCATCAAGTTGTCCAGCAACGAAAACCCCCTGGGAGCATCCCCGCTGGTGCAAAAGGTGGTGGTCGACCATGCGGACGAGGTCTTCAGATATCCCCGTGTGGAAACCCCCGGTCTGGTACGGGCCATTGCCGAAAAAGTCGGCGTGCCCGCGTCCAGAATCGTGGCCGGAAACGGATCGGATGATATCATCGACATGGTTATCCGCATCAAGTGCCGCCCCGGCAAGGACCACATGCTTGCCTTCGATCCCTGCTACAGCATGTATCCTCTCCAGGCCAAACTGTGTGGCGTGGAATACCGTAGCGTGCCGCTTGATGAAGATTTCGGTTTTTCGCTCGACAAACTGGCCGACGCCGCGGATGAAAATACGGCCATGGTTGTTCTGGTTACGCCGGACAACCCGTCCGGTCTTTCCATCACGGCCGACGAAATTGAAGCGTTTGCCAGCAAGCTGCCGCCCCAGGCCCTTCTGGTGGTGGACGAAGCCTATATAGATTTTGTCGATTCCTATGAAAAATATTCCGTTGTGCCCCGTCTGGACCGTATGCCCAACACCTGCGTGATGCGTACCATGGCCAAGGCCTACGGGCTTGCCGGGCTGCGCCTGGGCTACGGAATAATGCCCGAATGGCTGGCCGACTACACCCTGCGGGTGCGTCTGCCGTTCAGCGTGAATATCCTGGCCGAGTACGCAGGCGAGGCAGCCCTGAAGGACGAGACCTTTTATAAGGAAACAGTGCGGGTGGTCGTGGAAGGCAGAAAATATTTCACCGAGCGCCTTACCGCCCTGGGCTGCAAGGTCTGGCCGTCGCAGACCAACTTCGTGATGTTCAAACCGCCCATGGATGCACTTGTTCTTTTTGAAAAGCTCCTGCAAAAAGGAATCATTGTACGTTCTCTGGAAGGCTATGACAGACCGGATCTCATTCGCATGACCATTGGAACGGAGAAGGAAAACAGGGCTGTGGTCGCTGCCCTTGAGGAGTTGCTTGCATGAGCGAGAAATGTCGCATCGTGACGTTGGACGGTCCTGCCGGTGTGGGCAAGACCACCCTGGCAAAGCGCGTGGCCCAGGCCATGGGCGTGGCTTACCTGGATACCGGAGCCATGTTTCGCGGCGTGGCCTGGACTCTGGGGGAAGGTTCCTGGGAATGGGACGAGGAAAGGCTTTCCGCCGGACTTTGTGACCTGGATTTCAGCCTGCAGGGGCAGGGCATGGACTCGGAGCTGCTGCTCAACGGGGAGCCTCTCGACCCTGCAATACGTACGGAAAAGGCAGGCTTGTGGGCCTCCAATATCGCCACACTGGGTACGGTGCGGGCATTCCTCAAGCAGGCGCAGCAGGCCATTGGCCGCGACGTTTCCCTGGTTGCCGAGGGCCGCGACATGGGCACCGTGGTTTTTCCCGATGCCACGGACAAGTTCTTTCTTGATGCCAGCGTCGAGGAACGGGCCCGGCGGAGGTATTTGCAGCTGCAGGGCTTGGGCGAGAATGCGGATCTGGATGAGATTTCCCTGCAGATCAAAATTCGTGACGCCCAGGACCGCAACCGTCCCATTGCGCCGCTGCGTGCGGCTGACGACGCCGTGACCGTGGATACGACGGGCATTGGCGTGGACGAGGTCTTCAGCCGGATCATGGAACAGATTCGGAAAAACGAAGCGCAATAGTTTTTTACGGTGTACGCGCCAACAAGATTATTTTTTTCAAGGAAACGATCATGAGCAACGATACAAAAGGCGGATGCGGCTGCGAAGGCCACATCATGCCGGAAGCAACCTTTTCCACCTTTGTCCTTTCCCTGTCCTCCTCTGCTATGGTACATTTGGGCGAGGTTCCCGCACCGGAAACCGGCCGCATTGAGACCAACATGCATCTTGCCAAGCATACCATAGATATTTTGTGCATGCTCAAGTGCAAGACCCAGGGCAACCTGGACGAGACTGAAAAACGTTTGTTGGACGATATTTTGTACGAACTGCGCATGAAGTTTGTGGCCAACGGCTGAACCTAGGCCGACCGGCATCCGAACATGCCGGTACAGAGGCAGGAACACCATTTTTTGGGAAAAAACAAAGCTGTCCGCCTGAACACGGAAGCCGTGCGGACGGCGTGCAATTACCTGGATATACGGATGAAAGACATCAAGGCTGGACTTGTCGGCGTTACCGGTTACACGGGCATGGAAATGGCCCGGCTTCTCGCAACCCATCCGAGCATGCGTCTCGTACGCGCCACCTCGCGCAGCCAGGCTGGCGCGGTGCTGGGGAATCTTTTTCCCGGACTGCGCGCAACCGCCTGTGCCGATGTGCAGGTGAGCGTTCCCGAGGCCGATGATCTGGCCCGGAACTGCGACGTGGTTTTTCTGGCCGTGCCCCACGGCGCGGCAATGGATTTCGCAGCCGAGCTGCTCAAGGCCGGAGTGCCCGTGGTGGACCTTTCCGCCGACTTCCGCCTGCGCGATCCCCAGGTATATGCCCAGTGGTACGGACAGGAGCACCGCCATCCGGAACTGCTTTCCCAGGCAGTGTACGGCCTGCCCGAGATCAATGCCGAAGCCGTGGCAAAGGCCAAACTGATCGCCAATCCGGGGTGCTATCCCACGTCGGTCATCCTTGGGCTGTATCCGGCCCTGAAGAATGGCCTTGTCCATACCTCGGACATCGTTGCCGATTCCAAGTCCGGGGCTACCGGCTCGGGCCGCAAGGCTGCCGTGGGCTCGCTGTTCTGCGAAGTGTCCGACACCTTCCGGGCCTACAATCTGGGCAAACACCGCCATACTCCGGAGATAGAGCAAGAGGTTTCCCTGGTTGCGGGCGAGGACATGCGGATTTCCTTCAATACCCATCTGCTGCCTATCAACCGGGGCATCCTTTCGACCATCTACACCAAATTGACACAGGAACGCACGGTCGAGGACATCCACGCCCTGTACACCGATTTTTATGCAGACGCGCCGTGGGTGCGCGTACTGCCTTTGGGTGAGCTTCCCGAAACCCGCTGGGTCCGGGGAACCATGTTCTGCGACATCGGGCTGGTGGTCGACCCACGCACCAACCGCCTGCTGATTGTCACAGCCATCGACAACCTGTGCCGCGGCGCAAGCGGGCAGGCTTTGGCCAACGCCAATCTTGTCTGCGGGCTGCCTTTGCAGTCCGGCCTGGATTTCGCGGCCTTGGCCCCCTAAACAGAGCCTATGCAGCAGCCTACGTATCCCCCTACCACAGAATCTTTTTTTCTGGCACGTCAGCCCATTTACGACGTGGGTATGAACATCTGGGGCTACGAGCTGCTGTACCGGCAATTCGACAATTCCAATGAAGCCCAGGTAGGGGACGAGGATGCCGCCACGTCGCAGATCATTGTGGACGGGCTGGGTATTGCTTCCCATGGTCTTTCGTCGGATTTGCGGATTCTGATCAATTTTCCGGAACAGCTGCTTTTGCAGGATGCCGCCTTTGCTCTGCCTGCGGAGCAATGCGTGGTGGAAATACTGGAAACCGTGGAACCCTCGGAAACAGTGGTCAAGGCACTGAAAAGGCTGCGTGCGGCCGGGTACAGGCTGGCCATGGACGACTACACGGGCGATCCCAAGTTCTATCCTTTTCTGCGCCTGGTGGATTACATCAAGGTGGACGTGCTGCAGCTGGACAGCATCCGGCTGCGTTCCGTTGCCCAAGGGCTCAAACGCTACAGGAGCATGCTCCTGGCCGAAAAGGTCGAAAACCTGGACGTTTTCAGGCAATGCAAGGAGCTGGGGTTCTCGCTGTTTCAGGGCTATTTTTTTTGCAGGCCGGAAATGCTCTCCGGCAGAAAAGTATCCACAAGCCAGCTTGCCAAGGTGCAGCTTCTGCACCATCTGAGCCTGCCCGATTACGACGTGGCCGAGCTGAGCACCCTGATAGCCGCGGACCTGTCGCTTTCCTACAGGCTGCTGCGCTATATCAACTCCGCCTCTTTCGCACTGCCCAACAAGATCGACTCCATCCAGCAGGCCGTGGTGCTGCTGGGACGGCTGCAGCTTGTACAATGGCTGCGCGTGGTGGTCCTGGCGGATATTTCTGCCAGCAGCCTCACCAGCGAGCTGGCCTATACCTCGGCCAAGCGGGGCAAGTTTCTCGAACTGCTGGCCGAAAATGAGCCGTGCGTGAAATGCCGGGCCGAGTCCATGTTCATGCTGGGGCTTTTTTCCCTGCTGGATGCCTTGCTGGGCGCTCCCATGGCCGAGCTGCTTAAAGAGCTTCCTTTGGGGGACGACATTGTTCAGGCCCTTTCCGGGGAAAGGAACAACATGCGTATTTGGCTGGACATGGTTATTGAGCTGGAAAAAGGAAATTGGCCGAGATTGGAAAACCAGCTGATCGACCATGGACTCGATCCGGCGCGGGCTGCCCGCTACAATGCCGAAGCCATGGCCTGGACCGCAGACATTTTCGGCAATCTTTCCTGACCCCTCCCGCCCCCTCCAGACCGCGGAAAACGGGCCGTTATATGGCCGTTATCTCTCTGCGAAAGCCCTGTGGATGCGTTGTTTCTTTGGCAGACAGTATTGCATTGACAGGGATGGTGTGTCATTATTCGTACATGATCATGCTGATCTCTTCGGAGGTTTTGTGACACCTCCGGGAATTCATACCCCATATTCCGCCTCGGGAAGAACTGCCGGTCTTTCTTCGGAAATGCACCCCTCGCTTCAGGTTGGCGGCATGCCCCCCGGAATTGTTCTCGACGAGATTCTCGGCATCTTGTCCCGTTTGCGTTCTTCAGGTTCTGTTTTTGACGAAGAGCAGGACCAGAGCCGTGCAGACGCCGCAGACACCGCAGACGCCGCATACAGCGGGGACGCAGATGATACGTCGCAGGGCTTTGGCGGAACGCCTGCCGGAGAATTGTTCGGCAGGGCATTCCTGGATACTCTGCGGCTTTTCCGTGGGGAATATCCGGGCTACCAGGCCTGCAACACCCTGTACCACGACCTGGACCATACCCTTTCCGTTACCCTGGCCATGGTCAGACTGATGCACGGCGCGTCGCTGGCTGGAACAACCTTCAGCCCCGGCTGGCCGGAAATGGGGGTGCTGGCCGCGCTGTTCCACGACATCGGCTATATTCAGCGGGATGACGACAAGGAAGGCTCGGGTGCCAAGTACACCGTCGGCCATGAGGAGCGCGGAGTCGCCTTTATGACCGAATACCTGGCCGACGAAGGGTTTTCCCGCCAGCAGCTTGAGGACTGCGGTCAAATCATTCGCTGTACGGATCTTTGGATCGATATCGAGGCGTTGGATTTCCATTCCGAGGAAAGCCTTTTGCTGGGCCATATGTTGGGAACGGCGGACCTGCTGGCCCAGATGGCGGACCGGCGGTACCTTGAAAAACTTTTTTATCTCTACCGCGAGTTCTCCGAGGCCGACATTCCCGGTTTTGATTCGGAACTGGACCTTTTGCGCAAGACGCACAGTTTTTACGAACAGGTGGCCCGCAAGCGTCTGGAAGAGGATTTCTCCAATGTGGCGGATTTTCTGACCGTCCACTTCAACGATATGGGCAAGGCCAACCCCTACGAAGCGTCCATACAAAGCAATCTCAAGTACCTGCAAAAGGTCCTGGAAAGCTGGCAGGAATCCTTCAAGGATTTTTTCCGCCGCAGCAATATGCCCCGCTAAGGAATATGGGGTCCGCAGCCCGCGAAACTCAATCTTTTCTCCCCGACAGCCTTTTCGTGCGTCTTCAGAATTTTTCTCTGAATGGCCTGGGATATGGGCGCGGGGTCTTCACGCCCATATGGCCCGGGGCCCGGACCGGCCTTGCGCATCTGCGGGATATTTTCCCTTTGCGGTGGATTGCGGTGGGCGGCCCCGGTTATCCGTTTGGGGATGCGTTTGGGCTATTCGGTTGCAGCCAGGACACCTTGGCGAACAGCCTTTATGCCCACACGTTGGACAAGGCGGGCCGTGCGTTCGCGTTTGCGGCCGTTTTCCCTGTAATACTCCACCAGACGCTGGACAATGGCCAATGCCTGTTCACGGGACGTTTCTTCAATGATGACGTCGCCCTGGCGGACACGGTTGCCTGCATTGCCGCCAAAGGTCACGGTCCAGCCTTTTTTGGTGCCTATCAGGCCGATGTCGCGCACATAGCTTTCGCCACAGCACAAAGGGCACCCGGACACGCCGAACTTGAGTTTGGCGGGCATGTCCACACCCTGAAACATCTCTTCCACTTCCAGCCCCATCCTGAGGGAATCCCGCACTCCGAGCCGACAGACCGAAGTACCCGGACAGGCCTGCACATAGTGGACGCACATTTCCACGGCGCGGCCCACGCCCGTTCCCAAACGTTCCCAGATGGCTTCAACGTCTTCCTTGCGCACACCCACCAGGGCGATACGCTGGCCCGAGGTGATTTTTATGGTGGGGATGTCGAACTCGCGGCTGACCTCGGCGATTTTTTCCAGCAGTTCCGGGGTGAGCAGCCCGGCGGGAGTTCTGGGAACAATGGCAAAGGTTTCCTTGTCGCGCTGCAGGATGGCGCCGTTGGGAGTTTCGGACATTATCTCTTGTTCTCCTGTTCTTTTTTTGTTGGGCCCGCACCCCTCCGGGAGGTCCCGGCGTGCGGAGCATGTTTCGGGGTGTTTGCCACAGAGCGGGGCGGAGCGCCAGCCGGGCATACCCGTTCCCCTTTGTCTCGGGGCAGTGGCATTTGTGTGTCGTTTGCAATGTCGGTTCGCGGAAGTTGTTTTTTGCGGTAAGGAGGTGGGTGCCTGCCATGTCTTTTATGGCCGCTGCCTTGGAGGGTGCAGGCGACGAAGCAAATGGAACCTGGAGAAAAACTGGCCCGGAAAATGGCTCTGTAATTGATACCGTAAGTCAGTAAATCCTTGCACACATCGAAAAAAAAAGAAAAAACAAGACGAAACTGCTATGTGCAGTTGTCCCCCTTGTCCGCCTTGTACGGGGGGGAGCCGACGCCGAGGCGAAACTGCGTGTCTCATCCGCCCAATTCGCTTTATTATAATAATGGAGTGGGACACGCGGCCGTGCCATGGTGGCACAGCCTGCCATGCGCCATCAGAAACGGCGTGGGCCAACCTGTAGACCGCGTTCTTCAGGTCGCGGCCTTTCACAGAACATGGTTGCTGTTCTGTGAGCATCACACGAAAGCCACTGCAGCGGAGGGCGAATACATGGCGGCCAATTATCTCGGATTGTTCCTGCTGAACAAAGGTGTCATTACCGAGCAACAGCTCTTGGAAGGCCTTGAATACCAGGAACGGACCAACCAGCGTATCGGCGGCCTGGCCATTGAAGCCGGACTGATGAGCTCTGACGACACCGACCAGATATTTGACCGGCAGGCTTCGGACAACCGGCGCTTTGGCGAAATTGCCGTGGCCGAACGCATGCTCAGCAGGCATCAGCTGGACGACCTGCTCTTTCGTCAGCGTGTGAACAACGTCTACCTGGGCGAGGCGCTTTTGCACCTTGGCTATCTTGATGCGGATTCCTTTTCCGACCTGATGGATGAATATTACACCCTGGAACGGGAGCGCTCCCAAAAGGTTTCCAACATTCTGACGAGCATTGAGGATTACAAGGTGGTTCTTTCCATGATGGAGGCCGCCAAGAAAATGTTCGTCCGTTTTGTGGACCGCAACGTCAAGCTGCTTCCCGGTGGAGAATTTCCGCAGGCAGGAACGAACAAGCAATGCGTCCGTTTTACCAGCCGGATAAAGGGCGAGTGTGTTCTGGCCTTCAGCTTTCTGTTCTGTTCCGCCTCTGTGGAACTGCTGGGGGATATCAGCTTGAATGAATCGGCACCGTCCGACACCGTCTGCACGGAGAACAAATTTTTTCAGATTCTCGAAGGTTACCTGCGCGCGGCTTTGAAGGATCGCGACTGCGTTCTGGAAAGCTGCAATGTGGAGGAAGTGGCCTGCGAGGAGTGGAATACCCTGCAGCCGAGCGACATGGCATTGAACATGGTGACGCCGGACGGACGGCAGGTCGCGGTTCTTGTCAGCCGCCCCGAGTGCAGTGTCTGCAACGGCTGAAGGATTCTGTTTCTTTGGCAGCGTGGCGGTGTAACGTGGAATGTATGCTTTGCTGCCCTGGGTGATATGTTAAGGTCTGCTGGCGCAGGCACCGGAAACGCTTACGGCATTGTGCTGTTTTGTTGCGGTTCGGGTGCAGGTGAAGTAAATATATGGTAATGGGTGGTCCCTATTCTTTAGATGTGAACAGCCGGGGAAATTATGGCATCGCATGCCACCGGAAAAAATACCATGGAATATACAATAGTCCATGGTGCCTTTTCTTCCGAAGTCAGCTCTACAGCCGGTTTCGGGGCGACGAAGAAGCGCATTAAGAACAAGGTCTACGTGTACGCGGAACAGCGTAGCGAAGATACCGTTGCGGTTCAGTTCATCAACGAGAACAATGTTCCTTCCGGCCCACTCAAGGAAGTCGGGTTTGAAGATTTTATTGCCACCTACGTTCCCGAACCCGAATTTTATCACCAGAGTGTTTTCCCCGCATTGCGCGACCTGGGCAAGACCATAGCCAAGGCCGAGCGCTACCGTAAGAATGCCAAGCTCTACAGCTCCGAGATGGAGTACAAGAACGCCCTGCGCGTGGATGAGGAGAACATCCGGGCCACCTTCGGGCTGGGGCTCGTCTATTTGGAGCGCGAAGACAAGGATATGGCCGATATGGTTTTTCGCCGGTTGAGCCACCTGGAAGCGGCCTTCAGCGAGGAGCACAAACATCTTTTCAACGAGTTCGGCATAAAACTGCGCAAATCCCATATGTTCGAGCAGGCGCTGATGTTTTATTCACGGGCTCTGGATTTGGGACACGGGGACGAAAACCTCTATTACAACATGGCCCGGGCGTCGTTTGAAAACGGCGAGGTTGATCCGGCCTGTGAATTTTTAAAGGATGCCTTGGAGATCAATCCGTGCTTTGAAGAGGCCATCCAGTTTCAACGTTTTTTGAACAAAAAAGTAAAATCCTGACCACGGTTTTTTCCCTCCAGAACAGTTTCTTACCGCTTTTGCCGCTTTATAAAAATCAAAAAACCTCTTGTTGACTGAGAATGCGAAGGTGGGCACAACGTAATAATCCGGCAAACCTATCAGCGTTCGAGGAGGCTTGATTTGGCCAGCGACAAGAGGCCCGATTTCGGACGGATGCTCTCCCGCGTCCGGCACGACTATGGCGAGGCGGCAAAACAGATAGCGCCCTGGTTTTACGAAAATCTTCCTGAATATTACTTCCGTACGCACGGCAAAGAGGAGCAGGCCCGCCATCTGCAGGCGCTCATCTCCTGCAGGCTCACCGGCGATGACCAGACCGTGGTTTTGCAAAGCCCGTGCGGCACCGCATTCACCTACATCACCCCTGGAAAATGGATCAAGGAACTGCTGGATATTCTGGATCGTTTCACACCCCAGAAAATCCAGACGCTTCGTATCATCACCAGCAAGGACGACAAGGTCCGCATAAGCGATGTGTACATTGCGCCGCAGGCTTCCTGTGCCGTGCGTGGCGGGGCCTACAGGCGGGCCGTGTGCCGGGTGGGGCAGGAGGCGGAATTGTCGGAAGCCGAGCGCAAGGAGTTTTCGACCTTTCTGCGCTCCGCATCCCAGGACTATGTGGACAAGTTCGAACTGCGCAGGGCGTTGCGCCATTTTGCCGCCTACAAGCGGTTGCGCGGCGGCGAATCCGTGGAAGCCACGCTGGAACCCGGCTTTGAACCCGGCGTGGAGCGCATCTGCCTGAACATGGCAGCGCCGCCCAAGTCCGGCGTGCTGCAGCTGGCGGTGCGCATCCTGGCGCGCCAGGCCATCAACATAGACCGCGCCTATGCCGATATTTTCGATGATGGCGAGAGCGAATATCTGATGGTCAGTTTTTACGTCCAATGCAGCGAAGAGTGCCTTACGGAAAGCTCCGAGCGCTGGCAGGCGGTACGCGATGAACTGTGCATGACCAAATGGAAGGCCCCGCACGGCCTGGATCTTCTTTCCGACCGCGACGGCTGGCCCATGCGCCGCGTCATGTTGCTGCAGGCCATGTGCGAGTTCGCCCATCAGTTCCTTATCAAGGTCGATCTGTACAAGTTCGCCTCGGACCGTATCGTGGCGGCAGCCCTGAACAATCCGACCATGGCGGCCAAACTGGTGCAGTGCTTCGAGGCCCGCTTCGAGCCGTATCCCAAGGCGGGCGACCGCGAAGCCGAGTCGGCGGAGAACGCCGTGCTGGACGCCATCCGGGAGCTGCCAAGGGAAGACGAGCGGAGTGTCTTTTCCACCATGCTCAAGTTCGTGCGCCACACCCTGCGCACCAACTATTTTCTGGAAGACCGGTTCGGCCTGTCCTTTCGTCTCAATCCCGAGTTTCTCGACGAACCCATCGACGGGGAAAAGCCGTTTGGCATCTACTTCTTTCACGGCCCGCGTTGCCTGGGATTTCACGTCCGCTTTCGCGACACGGCCCGGGGCGGCGTACGCTTGGTGCCCACGGATTCGCAGTCGCGTTTCGAGTTGGAATCCAACCGGCTGTTCAACGAAGTCGCGGCCCTGGCCCGCACCCAGCAGGACAAGAACAAGGACATTCCCGAAGGCGGTTCCAAGGCCGTGCTGCTGCTGGGGCCGGAAGCCGACCGGGATTTGTGCGTCAAGAGCATGGTGAACTCCTTCCTGGACCTGATTGTCGTCGGACCGGACGGCAAGCCCCTGCCGGGGGTGCGCGACCATCTGGGTGAACGGGAGATCATCTTTCTGGGGCCGGACGAGAACATCACGCCGGAGCACATCAATTGGATTGTGCGCCGGGCCGGGGAACGGGGCTACGACTATCCGGCCGCCTTCATGAGTTCCAAGCCGGAAACCGGAATAAGCCACAAGCAATACGGCGTGACCAGCCTGGGTGTGATCGTCTTCATGGAAGAGGCCCTGCGTTTCATCGGCATCGACCCGGAAACCCAGTCGTTCAGCGTTAAGCTGACCGGGGGGACGCGCGGGGATGTGGCTTCCAATGCCATGCTCATCCTTATGAACCGCTACGGCAAAAATGCCCGTATTCTCTGCGCCACGGACGGCCATGGCGCGGCCTATGATCCGCAGGGGCTGGACCATGACGAACTGCGCCGCCTGATTGCCGCGGAAGTGGGCATCTCCAATTTCGATCCCGCCAAGCTGTCCGGTGGCGAGTCCCTGGTGATTGCCGCGGACAAGCCGGAAAACGTGCGTATCCGCAACCAGCTGCACAATACGGTCAGCGCCGATGTGTTCATGCCCTCGGGCGGTCGGCCGGACACCATCAACATGGAGAACTGGGAGAACTTCCTTGGAGTGAACGGGGAACCTTCCAGCCGCATCATCGTGGAGGGGGCGAACATCTTCATTTCCGCTCCGGCCAGGACCGAGCTGGAAAAGGCCGGAGTGCTCGTCATCCAGGGCTCCAGCGCAAACAAGACGGGCGTCATCTGCTCTTCGTATGAAATTCTGGCCGGGCTCACTTTGAGCGCGGAAGAGTTCAAGGCCATACGCCGCAGGTTTGTCGCCGAGGTGCTCGATATCCTGGCCGTGCGCGCCAGGGACGAGGCCCGGCTGTTGTTCCGGGAGTACAAGCAGTCCGGCGGAAAACGGCCGCTTACTCCCATTTCCCACGACATATCCCGGGCCATCAACGACCTGGCAGACGGAGTTGCCGCCCATTTGGAGGTGCGCGGAGCCGACTTTTTGGAAAGTCGGTCCATGCGCGAACTCATCCTGGCCTATTGTCCGCCGGTTCTGGCCAATGAATACAGGGACCGTATCTTCGAAAGGGTACCCGCACGCCATCTGCGCGCGCTGCTCGCCCATTTTATCGGGGCGCGCATCGTCTATTCCGAGGGCCTTCGCTGGGTGGACACGGTCACGGAAGTCAAGGACGTGCAGGATGTTGTTCTGGCCTATATTGAGCAGGAAAAGCGGGTTGCCGCCATGTGCGCACGCCTTGCCGCCAGCCGTTTGGCCGATAAGGACGAGCTGGCCCGTATTCTGCGGGCTGCCGGGCGCAAATATCTGACCATGGAAAAACTCGGGCTGGAGTGATATACTGTCGGCCTGAATGTCCTGAAAACAACGGTTGTCTGGGGGGAATGTTTCCCCCGGCGGCCGCAAACGAACAGGAGGGTCGATATGGCGGAAACTCCAACCTTGAATACTTCGGACGAGCGCCTTCGGGAGCAGGCGGAAAAGGTGACGGAAGAGCGGCGCAAAGCCGGACTGGAAGGCCTTACCGGGGGGCTGGAAGCCATTGTCGTCAACTGCCAGCCTGAAAATCTCCGGGCCGCGGTGGATGAATTTCTCGGCACCACCGGCCTGTCGTTCGATAGCGCGTTCGAGGACGACCATTTTACCACCTGCGTGCTCAAACTTGATGGCAGCGCGGATTTTCTGGTGCGTTCCCGCAAGTCCGGGGAAAATCCTTTTCGTCCCTGGAACAAGGGGCCCAAGGCCAATCCTCTGCCCGATACCCGGCTGGAGACATTCATCTACAAATGCCGCGACGTGCGGGAGTACCACCGCATTCAGAGCGAACTCGGGGTAACGTTCCTTACGGACGGCGTGGTTGAAACGCCGAATTTTCTGTATGTGGAAACCACTCCCTCCGCTTATACCGGCAATTCACTGGGCTTTATCCAGTGGTTGGACAAAGAGGGGGAGTACGCGGTTCCCGGGGCTTTCGCGCTGGATTGGACCTTTGCCAAACCAGATCTTGCCTATCTGGACAACATCTCCTACCTTGACCACTCCGCAACGCGGGTCCGCGCCCAGGATCGGGATCCGGCCATACTTGAATTCATGCGTCTTACCAGCTACAGGTTCGAGTTCGCCATCTACGTTGAATCGCTCAACTCCATTACCAACGTGGCGAGACTGTCACTTGACGATTACGCGCAAGTGTTTACTTCTGGGATCAAGCCTTTCGAAGGCCTTGCCGAATCCGGACCCACGGAGAAGTATATTTATAATTACGGAACACGGGTTCATCATATAGCGTTTCAAGCAGAACACATCGAGGAGACGTACGAAGGACTCGCAAAGAACGGAATGGATTTTCTGGTGGAACTTGTCGGCTCGCCCGGGGAAGGGCTGAAGCAGACATTTTCCCAGCCGAGTCCGAATACGCTCCTCGTTCATGAATATATTCACAGGTATGGTGATTTCACCGGGTTCTTTACCCAGGATAACGTCACCGAATTGACCCGGGCGACGGACAAACAATAGTCCGCGCCTCTTACTCGTGTTCAGATTGTATCAAGGACAAGGACTCCATGGAAGAATTCAAGAATGTATTGCGTCGGGATATTCTGATACAGACCGACGATGTTCGTGTGGTCGAGATGACCCTGGAGCCGGGAGACACTACTCCTTGGCACAATCACAGCAATGTGACGGAAACCCTCGTATGCCTTGACGGCGAATTGGAAATCGAACTGGAACGGCCCACAGGCGGGGCATTGCTGCTGCCCGGAGACCGCACACCCATCGAGGCGCAGCGGGCCCATCGGATTATATGCACGGGCGACAAGTCCTGCCGCTTCTTCCTGGTGCAGGGGGTCGGTCCGTACGACTTTGTGCCCGTGGAGGAAAACGAGTCGTCCGAGGGCTGATGCCTTTGGGGCGGGCTCTGTTTATGGGCCCGCCCATGGCGGATATTTCATGCACTTCACCCGAAACATTCTTCGGAACCTGCCCCCATTTGCTGCCGTAGCGACACGGCTCGCTGCGGTGTGTTGTGTTGTGGCCGTCTTTGGGCTGGCCGTTTTGGGTCTGGTCGGATGTGCTGGACATGGCGCTGGTCTGGGCACCGGGCCTGGCTCTTCCATTCCCGGAACTTCCGGTGTTGTTTCGGGCAAGCCGCGCTACGCCATGGTCGCCAAGCTGGCTGGCAATCCATATTTTCGCGAGGTCTGCGCAGGTGCAAAACAGGCAGCCGAAGAGCTCGGCGTGGGCTTCACCTGCCAGGGGCCGGAAAAACAGGATGCGGCAACACAGGCCCGGCTGGTCGGGCAACTCCTGCAGGACCACATCCAGGGGCTGGCCATTGCCGCGGACGACGGGCTGACCCTTTCGCGCGTGGGCAAAAAGGCCCGCAAGGCCGGTCTCAGCGTCGTCAGTTTCGACTCCCAAGTGGACGAAGACGCAAGAACCCTGCACATCAGACCGGCACAACATTCCCTCCTCTCGTTTGATCTGCTCCATCTGGCCCAGATGGTTGGCGGACCCCATGCCACCATTGCCATCCTGGCCGGCGGCCCCAAGGCCTCGGACCAGAAAAAGCTTGTACGGCGGCTGCTCAACCTTATGGAGCGTCCGCCTTTTTTGGGTTTGCGCTGCCTGAACGTGGTTTACGGGTACGATACATTCCAGCAAAGCTATGATGAGGCAGCGGATCTCATCAATGCCAATCCCGATCTCCAGGTGCTTGTCTGCACCACGCCCATGGGGCTGCAGGCTGCGGCAAAGGCCGCGCAGGACAGCCTCCGTCTGGTCAACAAAACAGCGGTCATCGGCGTGGGGGCCGCGCCTTCCGTTATCCAGGCCGTACATGAAGGCACCGTGCCCTGGGTCATCTACTGGCCGCCGCACGATTTGGGCTATCTGACGTTGTACGCCCTGAATGCCGTGTATACCGGCCAGACCGACGGACATGCCGGACAGACGTTCCGGGCCGGATGTCTTGGAACGTTTCGCGTAGAGGAGGACGGCTTCGTCATTATGGGCCGTCCGCAGATATACGACTGGGAAAATATTGATTCTCTCAACCTGCGTAGCTCCAGGCGTTCCTGTTCCCTGCCCGGCGAACAGGATTCCAGCCACGCGTCCACCCCGAACCTCCCCCAACAATAGGAAGGCTCCATGATGTTCCGTACTGCATTTGCCGCGTCTCTTCTTCTTTTGGCTGTCGGCTGCGGCCCCACCTGGGTCAACCCCACCTACACGGACAGCAGGGCCATGAGCAAGGCTTTCGACAAAGCCAGCAGCTACTGCAAGTCGCAGGTCGAAATGCAGCTGCCCAGAATTGCCAACAACGAACGCGATATGGGCAACAACTACATTGTCGACGAGGTCGAGGACTACGACATGGACGAGCAGCGCCAGGGATTGTACGAATCCTGCCTGAAGAGTGCTGGCTGGGTTCGCAAGTAGCCACTGTTTTTCCGGAAAATTTGAGCGGTCCCTTCGTGGTGAAGGGGCCAAATGTCAGGCGAACTGTCAGGCGAACTGCCAGGCGAACTGCCAGGCGAACTGCCAGGCGAACTGCCAGGCGAACTGTCAGGCGAACTGTTAGGGCGAACTGTCGGTGCAAAATGCCGTTGTTGCGCCTTCGGTCCAGGGTGTTTCGGACCGGGTGGTGCAATGTGGCGGCCGTAATACAGGCGTAAGGGAGCGGGATATGCGTATGCGGATTTGGATTGTATGTCTGCTGGTCTCTCTGGGACTGGCCGGTTGCGGCGGAACAAGAAATTTCGAGCTGAAATCCCTGGCCGACTTCGTTCCCCAGGCGGGAGCCGGGTTCGACCTGCGGGTGAAGAACTACGACCTCATCAACGGCGGCGGCTCGCCCCAGACCGAAGACGCCTTGGTCATGCCCTTTGAGCGCGAAGGCATAAAGGTGCTGGAATCGTTGGGCTACAAGTATGTGGCAGGCGGGGACGGCGCTCGGTATGTCATTGAGGCCCATCTCATCAGCCTGGACCCGACCAACCAGATGATCGGCGACATTGAAGACAGCGCTTCGGACTGGCTTTCTCCGGCCTATTCCCCCTGGGAGGGGTACGCGGTGCCCGCCTTCTCGTACGTCCAGGTGGGAGGAGCCTCCAGCCTGCATCCCGAGGGCTCGTACTGCTCGGACCGGCTGCACCTTGTGGTGCACGACCTGCAAAGCGGCAAAAAGGCCGTGCTGTATTCCGGGTCGTGGAAGGGGCAGAGCAAGGAAGTTCCCAACTGCCCGGTTTCGGCCTGTGCTCCGTATCTCGAATCCATGCTTGTGAACAGGCTGGGGCAGGTTTTCGACAAGCAATAGCAGCCTCGGCAAAACCGTCTGCCCAATCGTCTGGCCAACCTTCTGGCAAAACCGGCTGGCCAACCGCCTGGCCAACCGCCTCGGGGCCGCAGCAGCCGCTGCAGGCAGAAGCTCGCCAGCCATGGGCTTCTGGACATTTGTCGATGAACCATACTATACCCATACAGGGACCAAGCCCCCCTCTGAACGGCTGGTCCCTTTTTTTCCCTTATTCTTCGAGAGGCGGTACGCGCATGAATCCTACTGAATTTGTAGATCTCACATTGATGATCACCGGCCCCACGCATCTGCGTGAGGAAGTCCGCCGGGCGGGTTCCCTGCCCGAATTTGGCCACCGCGACTCGGAAGGGGCCAAGCGCTTTGTCCCCATCATGGAAAATTTGAAAAAGATTGCCCGAACCGAGGACTACGAGCCCATTTTATTCAACGGTTCCGGCACTACCTCCATGGAAGCGGCCATGCGCTCCCTGGTGGGGGAGGATGAATGTGTCTTGAACGTGAGCGTGGGCGCGTTCGGCGAGCTTTTCCACAAACTTACCCGTTTCAACGGCAAGGATGCGGTGCTTCTGAAGTTCGAACCCGGAAAACCCGTGGACCTGGACGTGCTGGAAGACGCCCTGGCAGAGTACGGCCCGACCGTGGTGACGCTGACGCATAACGAAACATCCACGGGCGTTGTCAACGACATCGTCCCACTGTGCGCCCTGGCGCGCAAGTTCGGGGCAATGCCCATTGTGGACGGTGTGAGCATTTTCGGCGGCGCGGACATCCGTTTGGACGAGGCCGGCCCCGCCATGTACTGCACGGCCACGCAGAAAAGCCTGGGACTGCCTGCCGGGTTCGGCATCGGTTTCGTCAGCCAGGAAGCCCTGGAAAAGGCCCGCAAGGTAGACAACCGCGGATACACCACGGACATTCTTTCGCAGGTGGAAAAGGCCAGGGTAAACCAGACCCTGACCACGCCCAACACCACGCTGCTGAACCAGATGGCCCTGCAGCTGGATTATATAGTAAACCAGGAAGGCATTGCCGAACGGTTTGCCCGGCACGAGGCCATGCGCGATCAGACGCAGGCCTGGCTGGAATCGGTGGACGGTGTTGATCCGTTTGCGGAAGAAGGTTTCCGTTCCCCCACGGCTACCGGCGTATCGGCCCCCGAGGGCATGGATTTCGAGTCGCTCAAGCGCCTCAAGGAAAACATGCGGGCCCGTGGGTATTTGTTCGATCCCGGCTACTCCAAGCTGAACAAGCGTCAGGAGGAAGCGGGCAAGCGGCTGTGTTTTCGGATAGGGCATATGGGTGATATCAGCCCGGAAATGCTGGGTGAATATCTCAAGGTGCTGCAAGAGGAGCTGGCAAAACTGTAGTTCCTTTTTTCCGGGGCCGCCCGGCCTGCGTACTTGCGGCATGTAACGCGGAGAGCGAAACAGGCGAGGAGTAGACGATGAGTGTCGACTTTTCCAGACAAGGCGGTATCCTTTTGGCGGTTATTGATGAACCTGAAGTGGACTACACCAACTGCGCCGGAATCCGGGACCAGCTTCAGAAAGCGGCCCAGGAGGAAGGCGTGGACAAGCTCGTTCTGGACCTGGAAGACGTTGGTTTCATGGACAGCAAGGCCATAGGCGCCCTGGTTGCGGTAAACAAGGATATTCAGGGGCGGACCGGAAACGCTCTTATCCTGTGCGAGCTGCACCCCTACGTGAAGAAGATTATAAGCGTGGTGACGCTGAACACCATCTTTCAGGTGTACGAAAAACGGGAGCAGGCACTGGCTGCCGCTGCGGGCGATTAGCCCCTAGAAATCCCGATTGGGCGGAAGCCCGCAAACAACGACATCCCCCACATCCCCGCGGACCTCTTGGTTTTGCGGGGATGTTTTTTTGGCGTGGCGGAAGTCGGAACGCTGCACGGCCAGCACGGCGACGTCGTCGTTGACGACTCCCCCGGAAAAATTGAGCGCGGCATGGACCAGGGAGCAGATGAGCACGCCGGGAGGGGATTCCTTGTTCAGGGACTTGAGCATGTGTCCTTCCCCGAACATCTCGCCGTTGCGGCGCAGTTCGAGCAGCCCGTCGGTGAGCAGCAGCAGGGTGTTGCCGGGCAGAAGCTTTCTGGTGACGCCCTTGCATTCAATACTCGGCAAAATGGCCAGGGCGGGGCAGGTGGCGGTAATCACCTCGGTACGATCCTTGGCCACGATGTATGTGGGCGCGTGGCCGGCGGAAATGAGGTGGACATACTGGCGCGTGGGGCTGACGCATGCGTAGACCATGGTGACGTACATATCCAGCCCGCCGGAATCCATGGTTTCGTACAGGATGGAGTTCATGCGGGTAAGGCGTTCCTCCAGCGGATGGGGCGAATGGGCAAACGACGCCAGCAGCCCCTTGCACACCGCCATGAGCATGGCCGATGACGTGCCGTGGCCGGAAATATCGCCCATAACCAGGTGGACTTCCTCGTTTTCTTCCCAGGCATCGTAAAAATCGCCGCCCACGTCGTCGTGCGCACGGTACAGGGCGTTGGTGGTCAATCCCTGAAAGTTGAAACTGCGGGGCAGCAATTGTTTCTGCACGTGGCGGGCAAGGTACAATTCCTCGGACAGGCGCTTGCTGCGTTCTTCCAGCTCGCGCGTCATGGAGGTCATGCGGTACAGGTTGCGGAGGCGGGCCAGAAGTTCGGCCTTTTGGTGCGGCTTGGTCAGCACGTCGTTTGCTCCGGCTTCAAAGGCCTGCACACGCAGGTCGATGTCGCTGGAGGTGCTCAGAATAAGGATGGGGAGTTCATCCAGCGCATAGTCCCGGCGGATGGTGCGGACCAGCTCCAGACCGGCCATGTCCGGCAGGTAGAAATCCAATATGATCAGCTCGGGACGGGATTCCCGGATGGCCTGGAGTGCCTGTTCCCCGGAATCGGCAAAGACGACCCGAAAGCCCATTGATGGAGAAATCTGACGCTCCAGCAGAATCCTGGTGCTCAGGTCGTTGTCCACCACAAGGACATGCTTGGCTGGCACTGAGGACATGTAGGAAAACTCCGAGGTTGCCTTGATCTTTGTTTAATGTAGAAGATTGTCTTGCGAATACAATGATATTTCGTCTTTGTATATGTTCGTTGTTTTATTCGTCTGGTGATCGCCCTTTGGTGGTTTGAAGACCGGGAGGGCGGATGCGGAATCATACCGCCGTATTTGCGGCGGACATTCATTTTTGCAGAGGAAAGATATGAAACGTATTGCTTGTCTTGTTCTGGCGTGTTGCCTGCTTGTTCCCGCTTTTGTTCAATCCGCCCGTGCACAAGCGAACAATCCGAAGGTTGTTCTGGAAACGAGCATGGGAAAAATTCTGGTGGAATGTTTTGCGGACAAGGCACCAAAAACTGTGGACAACTTTCTGCAGTACGTGCGCGAAGGCAAATACGACGGCACGATCTTCCATCGGGTGATCAGCGGATTCATGATCCAGGGCGGGGGTTTCACCCCCTCCATGCAACGGGTGCAGACCCATCAGCCCATTGCCAACGAAGCCCGGCTCGACGTGCCCAACAATCGGGGCACCCTGGCCATGGCCCGGACAAACGAGCCGCACAGCGCCACCAACCAGTTTTTCATCAACCTCAAGGATAACGACTTCCTCAACTTCACCTCCGCCACGCGCAACGGCTACGGGTATTGCGTGTTCGGCAAGGTGCTGGACGGCATGAATATTGTGGACAGGATCGCCTCGGTGCCCACGCAGTCCGCAGGGCATTACCGCGATGTACCCACCACGCCCGTGGTCATTACCAAGGCGTATGTGATGGGGGATGCCAAGTGAGCCAGGAGCCGCTCATCTGGGGCATTCGCCACGGCCAGAGCGTTTCCAATGCGGGGATGGTGACGGTAAGTCCCGCAACCTCGGCTCTTACGCAGCTGGGGCGGATGCAGGCCGAGGCCCTGGCCGAGCGGTTCGAAAGGTTCGAGCGGCCACCGGATCTTATTGTCCATTCCGTTTTTGTGCGTACCGTTCAGACGGCGCGTCCCACCATGCGGCGTTTTCCGAATGTTCCCGTGGAAGTCTGGCCGGTGCAGGAATACACCTATCTCGATTCGGAGCTTTATGCGGGAACCACATCCGAGGAAAGGCGTCCGGCCATGGAGGCCTATTGGAAAAGGTGTGATCCACATTATCTGGATGGCGATGGGGAAAGTTTTGTCCACGCCATGGAACGGGCCAACGAGGTTCTTGAGAGGTTTCAGGCCATCAAGGGATTTGCCGCGGTGTTCAGCCACGGCAAGTTTCTTCGGCTGCTTTCCTGGATGCTGCTGACCGGCCACCGTGAACCCACGGCAAAGGCCATGCGCCGCTTCGGCGCGTTTCGGCTGGCCGCCTACCTTCCCAATGCCGGTGTGTGGGCCGTGCAGCCGAACGGAGCGGGCGGCATGGTTTTCGGTGGGTACGACGTGTCCCATCTTCCCAAAAAAATCCGCAGCTGACGGAAGGGTGGATCGTTCTGTTGGAGGTGCGTGCTTTCAGCCGAACGATCACCTTCTACGTTCTCAGCCGTCATTTTCCGTCATTTTCCGCTATTCTCCGCCAGCCTTTTCACATTTTTCCTTTTAATACGCCCATCCAGCTTGATTGTTCAGCTTTCTGGCAGTGCGGAACCGTTGCCCGCACTGCGCAGGATGAGGAATCCCCCCACTCCGGCCAGCAGGGAGGCGCACAGGATGGCAAACTTGGCTGTTTCCAGGGCTGCGCCGTCGCCCGGCAGTGCCAGGTTGGCAATGAAGATGGACATGGTAAAGCCTATACCCGCCAGCCAGCTGGCGCCGTACAGATGGCGCGTGTTCATCCCCTGCGGCAGGCTGGCCCAGCCCAGGCGTATGGCCAGCAGTGCGCCCAGGGTTACGCCGATCTGCTTGCCCACGATGAGACCTCCGATGATGCCCAGGGGGAGGGCGTCGGCAAGTCCGGGAAGCATGCTCCCGGAAATCTGAACGCCTGCATTGGCCAGGGCGAAAATCGGCATCACCATAAAGGCCACCCAGGGGTGGAGCCCGTGTTCCAGACGGATGAGCGGGGCATCGGCTTTTTTGCAGGCTATTTCCAGCTCGTGCAGGGCTTCCAGCTGTTTCTTGTTGTTCAGGATGCTCCTCGCGGGAATGTGGTTTTTTTCATAGCGGTCTATGAGCAGCCGGGCCCAGGCCGAAAAGTCCAGATCGGGGCAGGCGCGCGCCGGGATGATCATGGCGCAGACCACCCCCGCAATGGTGGCATGGATGCCGGATTTGAGCACGCAGAACCAGACCACGGCGGTTATCACCAGATAGACCTGCGTGGCGCGCAGGCCCGAGAGGTTGAGCACGGCCATGCCGATGACCAGGGCTGCGCCCGCTGCCAGGTATACCAGGGAGATGTGCGAGGTGTAGAACAGGGCGATAACCAGCACCGCGCCGATGTCGTCGACAATGGCGACCGCCGTGAGAAATACCTTGAGGCTGACCGGAACCCGATCGCCCAACAGGGCCAGAATGCCCAGGGCAAAGGCGATGTCCGTGGCCATGGGGATTCCCCACCCGGCAATACCGGGCTGGCCGTGGTTGAGCAGGGCGAAGATGAGAGCGGGCACAACCATGCCCCCCACGGCCGCGGCCACGGGAAGGGCGGCGGCGCGCAGGGAGTTGAGTTCCCCCACCAGGACCTCCCGCTTTATTTCCAGCCCCACCAGAAAGAAGAAAATGGCCATGAGGCCGTCGTTGATCCAGAGTATGAGAGGCTTGGAAAGCGGGGTTTCGCCCAGCCCCACACTCAGGCGGGTATTCCAGAGCGCGTCGTACAGAGGGGCCCAGCCCGAGTTGGCCCAGACCAGGGCCACGGCCAGGCAGGCCATGAGCGTAAAGCCGCTGGAGGCCTCCACCTCCATGAACTCCCGTATGGGGGAGAGAACGCGCTCGATGACCGGCGGTTCCCAGAAATCGTGTCCGGATTTATTGTTGGAAGACATGGCGGCTCCTTGTGCGCATGAAATAAAACGGAAAACCGTGGTGGTTGTGCTTTTGTTGCAAACACGGCTAGGAGTACGAATACCATAGAGATTGCGGGATTTGCAAAAGGTTGCCCGAATCGTAGACAACTGCACGATAACTGGGCTGGGGCAAACGTCAACGTATTCTTCTTTTTTTGTCGGCCTGGGTACGGTTTTTTCGGTGGCTGGCCGGAAAAGACGGTGTATTCGTTCTGTAATGGGGAGTTTGGGATATTTGTTTTTACGCGAGTTCGGCATACTCTGAACGTGCTCTGTGTACCTGCTTTGTGATACACCGGGGATAGATTGGGCCTGTTTTTCTTTTTCACCTTCTGCGGAGAGTCTTTCCTATGAAAATATACGAAGCTGCCACCTATATGTTCGACCCCCTGCATGCCTTTTGGGAAAAAAAGGAAGTACAGCAGAAAGTGGCCGGGGGGCTGATGATGGTTTTTCTGGCCTCCCTGGTGGGGATAGAGTTGAACCGGCAGGGGCTTCTGCCCCCGTCCTGGGCCGCTGTGGTGCCGACCCGGCATTTCTACGCGGTGGACCTCGCCTTTACCCTGGTGCTGATAATGGAGGTGATAGGCCTTATTTTCGTGCTGCCCTGTTCCGTATCCAAAGCCGTGGCCAAGCAGTTGGAAATACTTGCCCTTATTTTTCTGCGCGAGTCGTTCAAGGAGCTTGTGGTACTGCCCGAGCCGGTCACACTGGCCGGAAATCTGGACACGGCCTGGAATATCCTTGCCGATGGTGTGGGCGCGTTGATCATCTTTTTGCTGCTGGGAATCTATTCGCGTGCCATAAGGCAAACTGCGGTCATGAGCGGTGAGACCCGGTACAAATTCGTGGCTTCCAAGAAAATGGTTTCCCTGGCCCTGGTGATAGGATTTGCCGGGTTGGGAGTGTACAACGGGCTGCTGGTTCTGCAGGGGCAGAAGCCGTTTCATTTTTTCGAAGCCTTCTACACCGTGCTTATTTTCAGCGACATCCTGCTGGTCCTCATCTCCCAGCAGTTTTTGCCGTCGTTTCATGCGGTGCTGCGCAACTCGGGCTATGCGGTCTCAACCCTGCTGTTGCGTCTGTCCTTGACGGCGCCGGGCTATTACAACGTCATTATCGGGGTGAGCGCCACCCTGTTCGCCCTGAGCCTGACCCTGATTTACAACAAGTTTTACGCAAGCCCCGAAGATTGAGCCCAAAGATTGAGCCCGAAGATTGAACAGGACGTCTGAACCGGACGCCTAGCCGGACGCCGGGCGAAAACGGTCAGCCCAATCTTTTCATAATCGACTGGTCCGTGCGCATTATTCCAAAGCCAGGCCGTAGAGCACGCCTGCCACCCCCTGGGTGGCTTCAACCAGCCGTTTGGCGTCCAGTGTCTCTGGCGTGTCTGAGTCCTTGTGGTAATGCGGATTGCGCAAAGGCCCGGTATCCGTGGCCAGAACCGTGGTGTAGCCCATGTCCGTAAACGGCCTCAGGTCGGAATAATAGGGCCAGCTGCCCCAGCCCAGGGCGGCGGTGCGTACGGGCAGGGGGCTTTTTTCGGAAAAGTATTGGGCAACTACGGGCAGAATGGCTTTGTTGTTTTTTCTGTTCAGGGTGACAAAGGCCAGAAAATTGCCTTTGTCCGTGGCAAATTCGTTGAGCACGGTGGAATTCTGGCTGGCCGGAGCGTCGGCATAATATCCCACGCTGTCCACAACCAGAACGGCATGCACTTTTTCCCGTTGCGTCCGCGCCTGCCGTGCCCGTCGCACAGCGCCTTTTTCCTTGCCGCGTCTGCCCGGCAGTTCCTCGTTGACCGTAAAGACGAAGCGCAGGCTGCGCTTGAAGTTTTGCAGCTGGGCCAACCGGGCTATTTCCAGCAGAGCGGCCACGCCCGAACCGTTGTCGTCCGCGCCGGGAGTCTGTTTCACCGTATCGTAATGGGCCACCGCCACAACGGATTCGCGGTAGTTCAGCCCTCCGTGTTTGACCACCTCTATATTGGTCACCTGCTGCCCATGGCTGGGAAAGGCCTCCTGCTGCACAGAGTACCCCATGGCCCGCAATTGGGCGCCGATGTAGTTTGCGGCGCGTGTCAGCGATCCCTTTTTTTCCAGACAGCGCGGGCCGATGGCGACCAGGGCCTTTATGTGGGCCTGGAGCCGGGCACTGGTGTTGAAGCCTGTTTGCGGGTCGTATTGCAATGCCCCGTTCTTTCGGGACGAGCAGGCCGGAGGGACCACCATGCAAAGGGCGAGACACAGCAAAAGAATCTTTGAATGGACATGGAAACGGGCGAAAAGGCGGGCAGGGTTGGTCTTCATGCCTTTGTGTACCTTAGCGGCCGGGGAAAGCAAATAAGACCAGGCTGCCGACAAAGGCACGACAGCGTCGGTGCCTGAAAAAACTCAAGGCTCGTTTTCGCATTTTTTGAGCAGTTTGGCAGAATGAAATGTGTAATCAATCTGATAATGTAATGATTGAATCGAATATTTCAAACGAATGATTGACTAACTCCGGCGTTCGATTTAAAGGGGGAAAATAGTAAAGCGTAACCTACGAGGACGGAGAGAAAACTATGGAAAGTGCCCGTACGGACGTAATTTCCCGCAAGGAAGGCCAGAAATCGCCCGATTCGGAACAGCAGAACGCACGCGGTGAGGAAACCCGCGCACGCATTCTCAAGGCCGGATTGCGGCTTTTCGCCTTGCACGGCTATCATGGAACCGGCATCCGCACCCTTGCGGCGGAGGCAGGGGCCAATGTGGCGGCGGTCAACTATCATTTCGGCAGCAAGCAGGGGTTGCTCGACTCTGTGGTGGACGAACTCATCACCAGCGTCCGGGCCCTGGCCGACCCGCTCATCGAGCAGTTGGACAAGACCATTGCCGCCTCGGGCAACGACAGAGTGGCATTGGCTCGCGGCACCAAGGTGCTGATACGCGCCATGGTCCAGGCCGCACTTGTCTATGAAGGCTGCGACTGGGACACCATGCTCATCCAGCGCGAATCCCTGCAGCAGTCCCCGGTCTACACTCGTATTTACGACGGGTATATCTACGAAATCCATAATGCCATGTGCCGTCTGGTGGCCGCGGCAACGGACAAGCCGGTGGGAACGTCCGAAAACACCATCACCTCCCATGCCCTGCTCAATCTGTGTCTCACCTGGGGCATGTGCCGCGTTGACGTGCTGCGCAAGCTGGGCAGGGAAGACTACGGCACAGAAGGGGTGAGCATGGTAATGGAGGAGGTCGCCCTTATGGGGATTCGCCTTCTCGGCCTGCCCGATCCAGATAAAAAGTAGCTGTTTTTTTTGAACAGAATTTTCGCAAACGTTTTCAGCAACATTCAAATCTGCAAGGGGTTCCGCATGGATTCCGTATCACGCAGGGCGGAGGGGCTGGGCTTTTCCTTGCGTCGGAACGTCCTGGCATTTCTGGCGCTCTGGATGGTCTGCGGTGTTTTCTTGTGGACCGCGGCCGCCAACACGGCTTGGGCAGCGGTGGCGGAGAAGGCTCCGCACGAAGATAAGCGGGTGGTCGTTGCCGTGGTTTCTGACGGCCAGGGCCCGTTTCTGGACCGCTACATGGCGCAGGTGCGCGAGGAATTGGTGCGGCTGCTGGGCCGGGACCGGCCCATTGAATTTTTGCGCAAGCCCGATTTCAGCGCCGGCTGGACCATGGACGGAGCACGGCGCAGCCTGGAGGCGGCCATGGCCGTTCCCGGTGCCGACGTGGTGCTGTGCGCCGGACTGCTGCCCACCTTGTATGCGGCCCGCCTGGAGGTGGACCTGCCCGTGCCCGTGGTGGCCGGATTTTATCTGGACCAGGAAACGCTTTCTCTGCCTGTCTCCCAGGACCTGCGCTCCCTCAAGAAGAATCTGAATTTCGTCTACATCCCCAGACATATGCGGGATGATTTCCACAGTTTCGCCCGGCTTATCGGCAAAGGCCCCATCCTTGCCCTGGCCGATGCGCGCCTGCTCCGGGCCGTGCCCGGAATTGTGGGCCGGTTTTCGGAAATAGCCGCGAGCGAAGGGCTGGAACTGGGGACATTCGGCATGGCCGGGTCGGCGGACAAGGTGCTTGCAGCCCTGCCGCCCAACGTGCGCGGCGTGTACCTTACCCCGGCCTTTTCCATGTCTGTCGAGCAATGGCAAAAGCTCATCAACGGCCTCAACGACCGCAAAATCCCCACCTTTTCCCTGATGGGGGAGGAGGACGTGAAGCGCGGTGCGCTGGCCGGGGGGCTTCCTGCCGTGGAACAGCGCACGGCCCGCCGGGTCGCGTTGCATATCCAGCAGATACTGGACGGAGCCTCGGCCGAAAGCCTGCCCGTGGATCTGCCCGTGCACATGAAGATTTTTCTGAACATGGAAACGGCCCGGACAATCGATTTTTCTCCTCCCTACGACATCCTCATCGATGCCCAAGTGGTGGGCGCCACCTGGCAGCCGGGGGACAAGGGAGCGCCGCTGGATCTGGACACGGCCATGCACATGGCCGTGAACGGCAACGTGGACATGACCCTTTCCCGTCTGGCAACTCGTCAGGCCGGGGAAAGCAGCGATGCCGCGGCCAGCCCCATGCTGCCGCAGGTCCATGCCGTGGCCGGATACAGCCAGATAGACCAGGACCGCTCCACCACCAACCAGGGGCGGGTGCCGTGGGCCAAGACTTCGGCCGGGTTGCAGCTGCAGCAGATGATTTTCGACGACTCCATCATCAGCCGTTATAGGCAGGCCCGCCGGTTTCTGGAAAGCGCCCGGCTGGACGAGAGTGCCCGGCGCGAGGACGTCATGCTTGCGGCCGGTCTCAACTACCTCAATCTTTTGGTGAGTCGGGCCATGACCCGCATAGACCGGGAAAATCTGCGTCTGACCGAGGACAACCTCAAGCTGGCGCGGGTGCGCCGCACCGTGGGTGTGTCCGGCCCGGAAGAGGTGTACCGCTGGGAAGCTTCCCTGGCCGAGGCCAAAAGCCGTTACATACAACGCATGAGCGACGAGGCCGACGCTCTGGCCCAGCTCAACCGCGCCCTTGGCGTGGAGCAGGACAGCCGCTGGGATGCCGAGCCCATAGGCCCCAAGGCGGCGGGAAGGTACTTTCTGGACGGACGTCTGGTGGGAGCGGTGCGCAATGCCCGCGACATGGCACGGGCACGGAGTTTTTCCCGCCAGGTGGCTCTGGAACGCTACAGCATCAAATCCCTGCAGCAGCGCATCGAAGCACAACAGCTGGCCCTGGAGCAGAACGAGCGCAGTTTCTACCTGCCGAAAATAGGGGCCAGTGTGGAGTACGAGCATGCTCTGGACACCAAGCGTTCGGGTACGCAGGACGCCCTGCAATCCGCCTATCGGGCCGAGGACGACACCTGGGCCGTGGGCCTTCGTCTGACCCTGCCTTTGTATGAGGGCGGCGGCAGGGTGCAGGCCACCCGTCTGGCCAAGACGCAGCTGCGTACCCTGGAAGCCCGGCTGGACAGACTGCGCCAGATTACCGAGGAGGAAGTGCAAAAACGCATCAACGCCCTCTACCATTCCTGGCCCAATATCGACCTGACCGCCCAGGCCGCCGAGAGTTCGCGCCGCAACCTCAAGGTGGTGCGCGACAAGTACACGCGGGGCAAGGCATCCATACTGGACCTTTTGGACGCCCAGAACCAGGCCATCAAACAGGAGCAGAACGCGGTCATTGCCGTGTACTCCTTTGTGGCGGACATGCTGCGTTACCAGCGCGCCATTTCCTGGATGGAGGCGGACCGCACCCCTGCCGAACGCCAGGCTTTTGTTCAGGCCATGCACGAGGCCATGACCGCACCCGTTGCCGCAAACGGCGGGCCCAAGGAGATTTCCAATGAGTAGACGTTGTTCGGCCCGTATCCTTTTGTATGCAAGCCTGCTGGGGTTGCTTTTTCTTGGCGGCTGCAAGGGGACGGACAAGGAGCCGGAAGCGCGCAAGCCCCGTCCGGTGGTCACGTTCAAGGTGCGTCCGCCCCTGGAAACCCGCAGCCGGGTATTCACCGGCGTGTCCAAGGCGGGCATTGAAACGCAGCTCAGCTTTCGCGTGGGTGGGGAGATCGAAAAACTGCCCGTCAAGGTGGGCATGCGCGTGCGCCGCGGCGACCTTATCGCCCGGCTGGACGACAACGATTACCGCCTGCGGGCCAAGGAGGCCCAGGCCGGGCTTGCCCAGGCCGTGGCCGCGTTGAACAAGGCCAGGGCGGATTACGAACGGGCCCGATACCTGTACGAAGCGGGCAACGTGAGCAAGGAATCCCTGGATACGGCCAGGGCAGGGTTCAAGTCCGACGAGGCCTTGGTGGAAGCGGCCCGCGAACGGCTGGAGCTGGCCCGTACCCGCATCCGCTACACCACGCTCAAGGCCCCCATGAGCGGCGCCATTGCCGAGGTCCCGGTGGAAGTGCACCAGACCGTGCAGGCCGGGCAGTCCATAGCCATGCTCACGGGCGGCGGCTCCATGGAAATCACCGTGGGCGTGCCCGAGTCGCTCATCGGCCGCATGCGCAAGGGCGACGCGGCACGAGTCTCTTTCAGCGCCATCCGGAACCGGGTTTACAAGGGCCGTGTGGTGGAAGTGGGCGTGGAGTCGCGCGGTCTGACCACCTATCCCCTGAAGCTGGAAATCATGGATGACGATGGGCGCATCCTGCCCGGCATGATCGGCGAGGTGCGCCTCGAACTGCCGCCGCGCACTTCGGACGGGTATCTGGTGGTGCCCTCCCAGGCCGTTGCTTCCTCTTCGGACGGCGAACACTACGTCTGGGTAGTGGAAACCTCCGACAGCACCGCCGAGCACACTGTCAGCCGGCGGGAGGTGGACGTGGCCGGGCTGAGCGAAGAGGGCATCATGCTGCGCACCCCATCGCAGGTGCACCCCGGCGATCTGGTCGTGGTGCGCGGAGTGCACCGCATCAAGGACGGACAAAAGGTGCTGCTGCTTGATGCGCCCCAATCCAAGCACGACACCAATCCCGGAGCCGAGCAATGAGCCCCACCCGCTGGTGCATCGAGAACAACCGGACCTTCGCCCTGATCATCCTGGCCATAGCCTTTCTGGGCATCGGCACCTACCAGAGCATCTCCAAGCTGGAAGACCCGGATTTCACCGTGCGTATCGCCGTTATAAGCACCGTGTTTCCCGGCGCGTCGCCGCAGAAGGTGGAAGAACTGGTCACGGACAAGTTGGAGGAGAAAATCCGGGAAATAGCCGAGCTGGACTATGTGGAGTCCCGTTCCATGAGCGGCGTCTCCCTGATCTACGTGCACGTCCAGGAACGCTTCATGGACATGAAGCCCATCTGGGACCGGCTGCGCAACAAGGTGGACGACGTGCGCCCGAGCCTGCCGGAAGGCGTTTCCGGCCCGTACGTCAATGACGAGTTCGGCGATGTCTTCGGCATTGTCGCCGCCATCACCGGGGACGGCTACTCCTACCGCGAGCTCAAGGACGTGGCCGACGATGTGCGCGACGAGCTGCTGCGGGTGAAGGACGTGGCCAAGGTGGAGCGCCACGGCGTGCAGGACGAGCGTATCTTTGTGAATTTTTCCAATGCCCGGCTGGCCGAACTGGGTGTGTCCCCGGCCTTCATCATGCAGACGCTGCGGCAGCAGAACGCCATTGCACCGGGCGGCAACGCCCTGGTGGGCACCGAACGGGTGGTGGTGGAGCCGACGGGCGAATTCAAGAGCCTGGAACAACTGGCAGGAACAAGCATCAGCCTGCCCGGCAAGGCGCAGAACATCCAGCTGAAGGACATTGCCACCATAGAGCGGACCTTTGTGGACCCACCGTCCGAACTGACCCGCTTTAATGGAAAGCCCTGCCTGATGCTGGCCGTGAGCATGGCAAAGGGCGGCAACATCGTGGAGATGGGCAAGCGGCTGGACGCCACGCTCAAGGACATCCAAGCCCGCATGCCCGTGGGCATAGACTTCAACTATGTTTCCTACCAGCCACGGTTTGTGGACCAGGCCATCGGCGATTTCATGGTCAACCTGTACGAGGCCTTCGGCTTTGTGGTGGTGGTCATGCTGGTCTTTGCCGGCCTGCGCACTGCCCTGGTCGCCGGGCTGCTCGTGCCCATGGCCATTTTCATGTCCATTGCGCTCATGCCGTTTTTCGACGTGGTCATGCAGCGGGTCTCCATTGCCTCGCTCATCATTGCCCTGGGCATGCTGGTGGATAACGGCGTGGTGATCAGCGAAAATATTCTGGTGCGCCTGGGGCGCGGCGAGGACCGCATGAAGGCCGTCACCGAGGCGGCAACCAATCTGCGCATGCCGCTGCTGGCCGCTTCGCTGACCACGATATTCGCCTTCATGCCCATTGCCACGGCCAAGTCGGAGACCGGGGAATACTGCCTCTCCCTGTTCATCGTCATCACCCTGACCCTGCTTTCAAGCTGGGTGCTTTCCCTGACCTTTGTGCCGTATCTCTGCTTCTACGTGCTCAAGGTCAAACCCACCACGCAGGAGTTCAAGGGCTTCTTTTATTCGCTTTACCGCGGCTTTCTCAAGCTCTGCCTGCGCCACAGGCTTGTCTTTGTGGTTTTGGTGGTGGGGCTTACCGCCTATTCCATGTACGCCTTCCGGTACATTCCCAAGATATTCTTTCCGCCCAACGACCGCGAAATGGTCGTGATAGACTTCTGGCAGCCTTATGGAACGGACATCGGCGTTACCGTGGAGCGGGTCGGCCAGCTGGAACATTTTCTGATGGACCAGCCCGGCGTGGTTTCCGTGGGCACCTTTGCGGGATACGGCGGCCCCCGCTGGTATCTTGCCATGAACATTGAACAGACCCACCCCAACTACGCCTTTCTGGTGGTGAACACCGAAAGCCTGGCCGATGCCCACGCTCTGCTGCAATCGACCCGCAATTTCGTGGCCGGGCATCTGCCCGACACCAGGGCCGACGTGAAGATGCTGGAAATGGGACCGCCCGTGGGCGCGCCCATTCAGATACGCCTGTCCGGCAAGGATATGGACAAGCTCTTTGCCCTGCGCGACAAGATAGAGGACGTGCTGGACAAAACCTCGGGCGTTACGGACATCTGGGACGACTGGGGCGAGTGGACCAAGAAGCTGGTGGTGGACGTGGACCAGGAACGGGCCAAACGCGCCGGTATTTCCAGCCAGGACATTGCCATGTCCCTGAACACCCAGATTTCCGGCATGCCCATCACGCAGTTTCGCGAGGGGGACACGCTCATTCCCGTGGTGTTCCGTTCGGAAAAGCAGGAGCGGGAAGGGCTGGACAGGTTGGACGACCTCAACGTCACCTCCTACCAGAGCGGCAAGAGTCTGCCCCTTTCCCAGGTGGCGGAAACGCGCATGACCTGGCAGCCGGGCAATATCCGCCGCCGCGACCAGACCCGGACCCTGACCGTGAAGGCCACTGTCTCCGGGCGGTTTGCCAGTGAAATCATGGAGGAAATCCGGCCGAAGATCGAAGCGCTGCACCATTCCTCCCAATGGCCCGCAGGCTATGGCATCCATTTTGGCGGCGAGGACGAGGAGGCCCAGAAGTCCCAGGCCTCCATCATGGCGGGCATGCCCCTGGCCATGGCCTTCATTCTGGTTACGCTGATGAGCCAGTTCAACTCGGTGCGCCGTACCCTCATCATTCTGCTGACCATACCGCCCATGTACATCGGCATCACCTGGGGCATGATGCTTTCCGATTCGCCTTTCGGTTTCATGGCAATGCTGGGCATGATCAGCCTTATGGGCATCATCATCAACAATGCCATCATTCTTATCGACGCCATCGAGCGCGAGCGGGAACGTGGGCGGGAGCCTTACGAGGCCCTGGTGCTGGCCGCCCAGAAACGGCTGCGTCCCATCCTTATGACCGCCTGCACCACGGTTATCGGCCTTATTCCCCTGTCCTTGCAGGGCGGGGAAATGTGGCGGCCCATGGCCAACGTCATCATCTTCGGCCTGGCCTTTGCCACGGTGCTGACTTTGGGCCTTTGCCCGGTGCTGTACAGCCTGTTCTTTAATGTGCGGGAAAAGCCGGAAGGGTAGATTCGCTTCCGCCATGCAGCGTCTGAAACGTGAGGCGTCCTAACTTAGGTTGACGTTTTTTGAAGGTTTCACTCAGGCTGTGGGGCTAGCCCCACAGCCTGATTCGTGTACATCGTTTGGCGTTCTCATTCCCAGGCTGAGATGTGGCCGTTGTGAGTTGTATATCTCAACGGATTCCCTCACCAGAGTATTGAGTTCCGCAAAGTCGTTGCATTTGGCAAACATAAACTCTTGCTTCAGAATACCATTCATCCGTTCCGCCAGGGCATTTTGATAGCAGTCATAACCATCTGTCATGGACGGAACCATTCCGGATTGTTGGAGCTTTTTCTGGTAAACCGAAGAAGCGTATTGGAGCCCTCGATCTGAGTGGTGAATCGTATTCACCTTCCTTCGCTTATTTTTGACTGCCGCGTCCAGTGCTTTGGTTGTGCTTTCCGCTCCGAGATCCCGACTCACGTTGTATCCCATTATCTTCCGGCTGAATGCATCTGTAACCAGCGAAAGGTAACACGTTTGCTCGCGTGTCTTTACGTAGGTTATATCGCTTACGAACACCTGCTCAGGACATTTGGGCTGAACATCTTCCAACAGATTGGGATGTTTTTTTAGCCAATGTTTCGAGTTGGTTGTCTTTGTGTAGTTCTTTCTTCGCTTGATGAGCATGTGCTCTCGCCGCAGCAGCGAAAACAATCCATCACGTCCGAGCTTGATTCCCTTTGCAGAAAATGCGTCCTTTAACAGGTAGTACAGCTTTCTGGTTCCAAGGCGGGGCATCCTGGCCCGCACGTTCAGGACCATGTTTTTTGCCTCCTGAGACATGGCTTCTCGTGCATCATGGCGTTTTTCAGCCTGATACACGGACTGCCGACTAACCCCGAGCTGCCTGCAACAAGCAGACAAGCTTATTTGTCTTTCTTTCTGAAGACTTCGTGCAGCTCGGGGGTAAGTTTTTTTCTTATTGAAGTCCCAAGCTCGCGGTCGGAAATCTCAATCATTTTATTGAGAAGCATGGTCTTGATCTTTTCTTCCTCAAGCTCTTTCTCCAGCCGCTTGATCTTCTGGGCCGGTGTTTCTTTGGCTTTTGGGGCTTTGCGGGAATGTACCATGGGCCTGCTCCAATCAAGGGTGCCGTGTTTTCTGAGCCACTTCAGCACAGTGCTTCGCCCTTGAATACCATAAAGAGCCTGAGCCTGCTTGTACGTCATCTCGCCTTTTTCAACCTGGGCCACGACGGACAATTTAAAGGCCATCGTGTAGTCACGCTGAGTTCGCTTTACTCGCTGTTTTTCTTGAGCATCCATAAAATAGGTCCTTTGGGTGTCAACCTATTTCAGGACGGGACAACGTCAAGAAAAAGGCCGCTTCGAGGGAGTTCGAGGCGGCCTTTTTTTGTCTGTGGGAAAGGGAAAAGTGGGGTCACTGGCCCCTGGCGTCACTGCCCCCTCGCTTCATTGGCTTTTGGCAATGGCGTCCAGCGTGTGCAGCAGCCGTTCCAATTCGGGCTTGGCGTTGATGTCATGCACCTTGATGTCGCGGATGACGCCCTGGGTGTCGATGATGATTTCGGCACGTTCCGCCATGCCGTCCGAACGCAGAAGCCCGTAGCTGGCTGCCACCTTGCCGTGGGGGTAAAAGTCGGAAAGCACCTTGAACCACACCCCGCCCATTTCGGAGGTCCAGGCGTACTGGGTGGGCGTGTTGTCCACTGTAATGCCGAGAACCATGGCATTGTCGGCCTTCAGCAGCTTTTCGGCCAGGTTGTAGCCGGGCCATTGCTGGGAGCAGACCGGGGTGAACGCCGCGGGCACGAACGAAAGAACCACGTTGTCTTTCCCCCGGAAATCGGACAGGCGCACGGTTTTCCCCGTGATGTCGGGCAGGGCGAAGTCCGGGGCCATCTGCCCCACCTGCACCTTGATGTGGCTGTCCGTGGGGGTGAGTTGTCCCGGATCGTAGATATTGGTTACTTCGGCCTGTGCGCTGCCGGAGAGCAGCAGAAGCAGGCAGAGCGCCACTGGGACAAAATGAAAATATCTGCGCACTCTTCTACTCCTTTAAATGATCGCGCACGGCATCCAGAAGCTTGTCCATGGTTTTGAAACTGCCTGTATGTTGCCATATCAATTTGATTTTTTTGCCGTTTTTTTTCAGCAGGACATACGTGGGCGTTCCGGGAGAGCCGAAGCTGTCATAGAGGGCGTACTCGGGGTCCAGCACCATGGGATGGCGCAGGTGGTACTTGTCGCGGAAGAGGTTGACCTCGAATCTGCTGTTGCCCACGCCCACGGCCAGAAAGACGACCCGGTCCACCAGCGGCGGGCTGGACAGTGCGTCCCAGGCCCCGCTGAACCGTGCGGCTTCGGCCTGGCAATGGGGGCAGTACACATTGAACAGCTGCAGCAGAATGAAACCATCCCGCAGGTCGGTGATGGTGAACTCACCATCCGTCTTCAGCCCCAGGTATTCTGCCAGATGCTTTTCTTCGGGTACCTGGAACTTTTGCTGGGCAAGGGGAGTTCCCGCCCCGGTCCGAGCGGAATCCGGGACGGGCGTATGCTCTGGTTCGGCCGCAAAGGCGGAAACCGTTATGCATCCCGCCCACAGAATGCAGAGCGGGAGGCACAACAGGAGGCACGACCGGGCCGCGCTTAGGGCCGCACGCAGGGCCGTGGCATGGTTTTGTCGTGTTTTATGCATAACTCATAAAGATTTTGCGCAGGGCCTCTTTGTCCGGTTCCTGCCGCGCCAGAACAGTCGGCTCCACAGGAAGACCTTCGAAAAAGCTTGGCCTGTCGTTGGTGTACAGAACGCCTATGGGGATGGCGTCGCCAAACTCCTGGGCCTTGTGCATGGCCGCTTCCCAGTTTGTGGGATCGTAGCTGTCGTCCAGCTTGTAGCAGCGTTCCTTGTACCAGCCATGGGTATTGACCTTGTTGAAGGAGACGCAGGGCTGCAGAATATCCACCATGGCAAAGCCCTTGTGCTGCACTGCCTGGGCAATGAGTCCGGCCAGGTGGTCCACTTCCCCGGCAAAGCCGCGCGCCACGAAATTGGCGTGCATGGTCACGGCCACGGCCACGGGATTGAACGCCATGGAGGGCGCGCCGAAGGGCTGGGTCTTGGTTTTTTGCCCCTGGGCCGTGGTCGGGCTGGCCTGCCCTTTGGTCAGTCCGTAGATCTGGTTGTCGTGGGCCAGCATGGTGATGTCCATGTTGCGCCGCAGGGCCGCCAGAAAGTGGTTTCCGCCTTCGCCGTAGTGGCAGCCGTCGCCGGATACGGCAATGACCTCCAGCTCGGGGTTGGCCAGCTTTATGGCCTGGGCCGAAGGCAGGCTGCGCCCGTGCAGGCCGTTGTAGCCGTTGCAGAGCAGGTAGTGGGGCGTTTTGGCCGCCTGCCCGATGCCGGAGACCAGGCAGAATTGATGCGGGTCCAATTCCAGCTGGGCCAGGGCCTTTTTCAAGGCCTTGAGGATGGAGAAGTTGCCGCATCCCGGGCACCATGCAGTTTCGAATTCACTGTATTTTTCTATCTGGGACATTGCAACCTCCT
The DNA here is from genome assembly GCF_049723905.1 of Desulfovibrio sp. 7SRBS1. NCBI lineage: Bacteria > Pseudomonadati > Thermodesulfobacteriota > Desulfovibrionia > Desulfovibrionales > Desulfovibrionaceae > Desulfovibrio > Desulfovibrio sp. 7SRBS1. The sequence goes on from NZ_JBJKFD010000001.1 coordinate 4,047,338, forward strand.
ACTTGTTCAAAGTCTGGTGCTCTTCCAGACGTGTGATGTCGTTGAGGATGTAGCGGGCGGTAAAGGGCAGCCCGTCATAGCGAAGAATCAGCTCGCGCGGGGGAAAGCCTGTTTCCTTGCGGACAAGCCCCGCGAACTGCCCGGTGCTGTTGCCCTCCACAAAATAGACCTTTCCTGCCGAGGTCAGCCTGTCCATGAATTGGGCCGGGTCTATGGGATAGACCTGGCTGAAGTGCAGCACCCCTACCTTCTGGCCCTTGCCGCGCAGGATGCCCATGGCTTCCAGACAGGCGCCCATGGTGGAGCCCCAGCAGACCAGAACCCGGTCCGCATCTTCGTCGCCGTAATAGTCCGGGGCAATGGTGTCCGAGAAGACGCCGCACATTTTGCACATGCGCTTGTCCTGTTGGCGGATGCGCACGTCGTGGTCTTCGGTGATGTGTCCCTGGTCCGTGTGTTCGTCCGAATCGGCCAATACTAGGGCTTCGGACAGGCCGGGGATGGCCCGTGGGGAGACGCCGTTCTCGGGCTGGCCATAACGGGCATAGGAGGAAGGATCGTCGGGGATCATCTTTGGACGGGTCACGGGCGGCAGCTTGTCCGGGTCAAAGGGGACCACGCCGCGGAAGCTGTCCGCAAGGTACTGGTCCGTAAGCACAAAGGCCGGGCTTTGGTGTTTTTCCGCCTGGTCAAAAGCCCTGTGGGTCAGGTGAAAGCATTGCTCCACATTGCCGGGCGCATAGACCATGCGCGGGAATTCGCCGTGTCCGGCATGCAGCACCATGTTCAGGTCGCCCTGTTCGGTGCGGGTGGGCAGCCCTGTGGCCGGTCCGGGGCGCTGGGCAATGGCGACCACCACGGGGGTTTCGATCATGCCCGCCAGGCTGATACCTTCGCACATCAGGGCAAAGCCGCCGCCGGATGTGGTGACGATGGACCGTGCTCCGGCATAGGAGGCGGCCACGGCCATGTTGATGGCGGCGATTTCATCCTCTGCCTGCTCGGCAACCAATCCTGCCTCGCGGGAATGTTTGATGAGGGTGAGGGCCACGGAAGTGCCGGGCGTCATGGGGTAGAAGGAAAGGAAGTTGCAGCCCGCGGCCAGAGCGCCCAGGGCAATGGCCTCGTTGCCGTTCAGCACCAGATGGGTGCCGGTTTTTTCCGGCGGGGCTGGACATTCGAAAAGGGACTCGTGCTTTTCCTTCCACTCGGCGGCGGCGTGCAGCACGTCCAGATTCTGGCGGACGACGTCCTCGCCTTTTTTGCCAAAGGTCTGGGCCAGCAGTTCTTCCAGCACGCTCATATCCGAGCAGACAACCGAGGCCAGAACGCCGAGGGCCGCGGTGTTGAAGAACAGGGGCTTGGGCGCGAGTTCCTTGAACGGAACCTTGAACAGACGGGGCAGGCTTTTGGAAAGGTGGTTCTTTTCGGCCACGGCCTCGTCCAGCACCACCACGCCGCGTTTGGAAAGCTTGTCTTTAAACAGGTCTATGGTTTCGGGGGCCAGGGCCACAAGCACATCCACGGTTTCGCGCGGGGAAAGCACGGGGTAGGGGCCAAAACGTATTTGAAACGTGTTGTGTCCGCCCCGGATGCGGGACATGTAATCCTGCGTAACGTGTACTTCATAGCCAGTGCGCACCAGGGCTTTGACCATAAGTCCGCCTATGGTCGCCAACCCTTGGCCGGCTTCGCCTCCGATTACGATATTGACGTCGGACATGGAACCTCCGGATGACGTTTGGTAGGAGGTAAGCTGTTGGTGCCTTTGTTAGAGCGGGCACCAGTCGGGCCGGATGTTCGCCACATGGCCGGATGTTTCCCGATTACTCGGGACGGCTGCATGTGCAAATGGTTTTGTTCGGCCCCTGCGCTACAGCGCTGGGAAGCGGCTGCTTACCTACAGACCGTTTACGGGGACTGTCTGTAAGACTACCACAATGCGAAATGAGGTAAAGGGGCAGGTGTGAAATACGGCAGGCAAGAAGGGCCGGGCGCCAGATGCCGCCCGGCCCGTAAAGTATCTATTGGGCTGCGGGAGCGGGCCAGGTGAATACCCGGGCGCCCAGTTCCTTGTCCATCATGTACATGCCGCCGCCGTCGCCTACCATCTTCAGCTTGCTCACGATTTCGCCGAAGCTGCCTTCTTCCTCCACCTGCTCGGCAATGTACCATTGCAGGAAATTGGCCGTGGCGTGGTCTTTGAGTTCGTGCGCCAGATTCATGAGATTGTTGATCTTGGCGGTTACTTCACCCTCGTGGCGCAGTCCGTCTTCGAAAACCGCCAGGGGAGATTCCCAGTCGCTCTGCGGGGCTTCGACAGTTTGCAGGATAACGCGTCCGCCTGCCGAGTTGATGTAATCGTACATCTTGGTGGCGTGGAAAAGTTCTTCGCCAGCCTGATTTTTCATCCACTGGGCAAAACCGGTCAGTCCCTTGTCCTCGAAATATGCGGACATGGACAGGTACAGATAGCCGGACCAGAATTCCCATTTCAATTGTTCGTTGAGAGCTTCCGCCATTTTTTCGCTGATCATAAGGGACTCCTTTATTGTTTTTCGCTGACGGCCCTGTGGCCCTGTGGCCGTGGAAGGCTTGAGTGAGTGTTCCTATTGGATACCAGTGTTGTTTCCTACTATCAAGGTAGGTAAACAGGCAAACGTCATCTGGCCGGAACGTTGTTTGGCCCGCAACGTCGTCTGCCCCGGAATTTCGTTTGACCTGACGGCGTTATCAAAAGCTTTGCTGTCGCAAAACATTGCGTTCAGGCCATTTTTTGTGGCCTCCGGCTGTGGGCAAACATGCCGGGGAAACATGCCGGGGAAACACGCCGGGGAAACATGTCCCGGCCAATTCTGCCACATGTGTGAAACCAGCAGAGCAGCACGTATCCATAAGGGTAAAAGATAGGTATTCGCAGCGATTTGGCAAGAGGAGAGAAGGGATGTTCAGGCAAAGAAAAAAAAGGACGGGTTGCCAAATCCGCAACTTTGGCAACCCGCAATGCGTTAGTCTTGGACAGACATTAACACCATATTAGAGAAGATAGTACACTGCGGCCAGTCCGGTCAAAGACATGGTGATGGTGTACGGCAGCGCCAGCATGACCATCCGTCCGTAGGAAAGGCGGATGACCGGAGCCAGGGCGCTGGTGAGCAGGAACAGAAAGGCTGCCTGCCCGTTCGGGGTGGCCACGGAGGGGATGTTCGTCCCTGTGTTGATGGCCACTGCCAGCTTGTCGAAGTGATGCATGATGGGACCAACCTGTGCGGCAACGGCCTGAGGCAGTGTTGCCAGTACGTCGGCACGCGCCACATGGGCATCGGTCAGCTTGTCCATAAGGGCCTGGCCGGTCATGCCGATGCCGGGAATGGCATCCAGAACGTGGACGAAGTGCATCTTGGTCTCGGAAATGTAGACTGTGGCCACAAATACGTTGTCTGAAATGGAGGAAAGAATGCCGTTGGCAATGTAGTAGGCAACGAGCTGGCTCTGCCCCTTGAGGCTGAGCACGAAACCGATGATAGGTGCGAACAGCTGTTGGGAATGAATGACGGCCACAATGGAGAAAAAGACGACCAGCAGTGCGGTAAAGGGCAGCGCCTCTTCAAAGGCATGGCCCAGGCGGCTTTCTTCCACCACGCCGGTCAGGGATGTCAGCAGAATGATGACGGAAAGACCGATAAGGCCGACGGCGGCGAGGTGCAATGCCAGAGCCACAACCAGCCAGATGCCTGCACAGGCCTGGATGATGAGCTTCACCTTGCCCGCATCGCCCTGTTTTTCTTCCAGTTGAACTGCGGTTTCAAGGAGGAAGGAGCGGATATTTCCCGGGAGTTGGAACCCATAACCAAACAGGTGGAATTGTTCCACGGCCAGGCAGGTCAGCAGGCCGACAACCAGCACGGGCATGGTTACGGGCATGGCATGCAGGAAAAAGGGCACAAAGTGCCAGCCCATTTCACCACCCACCAGCAGGTTTTGCGGTTCGCCCACCAGGGTGCACACGCCACCCAGGGCCGTGCCCACTGCGCCGTGCATCATCAGGTTGCGCAAAAAGCCGCGAAATTCAAGCAATTCCGCCCGTTTGATCTCCTGGACCGCATCGTCATTATTGAGGTCGTGACTATCCGTTGCGGAGTGGCCGGATACATAGCGGTGGTAGACGTTGTAGAAACCGAAAGCCACGGCCATGATAACCGCGGTTACTGTGAGGGCGTCGAGAAAAGCGGAGAGAAAGGCACCTGCCAGACAGAACAGCAGGGCGATCATCTTTTTGGAACGGATGCGTACCAGGATGCGGGTAAAGGTGAACTGCAGGAAGTCCTTCATGAAGTAAATGCCCGCAACCATGAAGATAAGCAGCAAGATGACTTCGAAGTTTTTGTTTGCTTCGTGATAAATGGTCTCGGGGCTTGTCATACCCAGAAATACGGCTTCAATAGCCAGCAGCCCGCCCGCGGGGAGGGGGTAGCACTTGAGGGCCATGGCCAACGTGAAGATGAATTCGGCAATGAGTGCCCAACCGGCGATGAACGGACCGGCAGTGAACATGAGGATTGGGTTGAGAATGAGAAACCCCAGAATGACTTGCTTGTACCATACCGGGGCGCTACCGAGAAACGTCTGGACAAAGGTTTTAGTAAGTGAAGTTTTCATTTTCGCCTCGTTACAATGTAAACAGGAAAGCGCCACATACGAAAAGCGCAACAACGCGGATCGTATTTCGTGGCGCACCAATGGGTTACGATGTTACTGTGTCTCGTTTGCGTCAAGCTTCATTTCGGGGATATCAAAAAAAACGGTGCCGATTGGAATTCGGCACCGTTTTACCGTTTTTAGTAAAAGGTCATGAGTGCGGCGATCATCACGACCATGTAGATCACGGTCATGCCTGCGCCGCTACGGACGTAGTCTATGGTACGGTATCCCCCCGGACGCATGATCAGAGCGTTCACCTGATGTGTCGGCAGGACGAATGTATTGGACGCCGCGACCGCTACAGTCAGGGCGGCCACACGCGGATCGACACCCGCGTTGATAGCCATGTTCATGGACAGTGGTACAAGCAGTACTGTCGCGCCCACATTGGATGCCACCAGCGTGAAGAACGAGGTGAGAATGCCGATGACCGTAAGCAGCAGCACGGGCGAAGGCGTGCCTAACGCCGCCATGATGGTATCGGCAATGAACTTGGCCGCGCCCGTATTTTCAAAGGCCATGCCCAGGGGGATGAGCCCGCCCAGCAGGAATACGGTCATCCAGTCCACGGACTGGTAGGCCTCGTCGATGGTCAGCACCTTGGTAAGCACCATGCCCAGCGCGCCCGTAAGCAGGGCAATGGAAAGCTGGACGTGGAAACCGAGGATCATGACCAGCGAAATGGCCAGCCACATCAGCGCAACCTTTGCCTTTTCCGTGCGCAGCAGCTCGCCCTTGACGCTTTCCGTAAAGACCAGGTCCGGCAGTCCCTTGAGCATGTGGAACATTTCCCAGCGGCCGTGCAGCAGCAGGGCGTCGCCGGAACGGATGACAATGTCGCTCAGTCCGGAAACAAAGATCTTGTCGCCCCGGAAAATGGCCAGGGGAGAGACCTGAAAGCGTTTGCGGATGCGCAGCTCCCCCAGTGTGGTGTCCACCAGCTCGGAGCGCGGCGTGACCAGCCCTTCCATAATTCCCGCGTTGTTGGGCGAGAGTTCCTCGGCAAAGGTGGTCAGTTCCGGTTGCAGGGCCCAGCCCATGTCTTCGGCCAGGTGCTCCACGAATTCCTCGGGACCGACCACCACCAGATGGTCGCCCGCCATGATGGTTTCGTCGGATTCCGGGGCAAAGATGTGGACCTTTCCGCCATCCCGGGCAATGGCCACTAGGGTACAGAAGTAGATGGGCCGCAGTTCCAGGGCGTGCAGCGGATCGCTCCGCTCCCAGTTGGTGGGAACGTGCAGCTCGAACATGGAACCCACATTGCTGTAGGTATGGGCCAGCACAGAGGACATGGGGCCGGAGTTTTCATCCTCGGCCCGGTTGGGCAGGATGAACCTGCCAAAGATGATGAAGTAGGTAAGTGCGGCCGCTACCAGCACCAGGCCCACAGGGGTGACGCTGAACAGGCCGAAGGGTTCGTAATGGGTGCCGCCCACGACCATGAGGTCGTTGAGCAGAATGAGCGGGCTGGAGCCCACCAGGGTGAGACAGCCGCCGATGATGGCGCAAAAGCCCATGGGCATGAGAAGCCGTCCCACGGGCACGCCGGTTTGGTTGCCAATGCGTTTTGCCGCCGGAAGGAAGAGTGCGGCGGCTCCGATGTTTTGCATGAAACCGGAGATGATGGCTACGGTTCCGGAGATGAGCGTCATTATGCGGGATTCGCTTTTGCCGGAAAATCGCAGGATGACGCGGGCCAGGGAGTTCATCACGCCGGTTTTGTCCAGCCCGGCGCCTATGATGATGACGGCAATAATGGAAACGACCGCGTTACTGCTCAGGCCGCTGATGGCCTGTTTGGGGGTAACGAGGCCAAGCAGGGGAAGAATAACCATCATTATGATGCCAACTACATCTACCCGGACCCACTCGAAGATGAACAGCAGCACAGCGAAGAGGAGCACGGCCATAACCGTGATGATTTCTGGGGTCATGTATAATCCTTAGCGATCGTGAGTCTATTCGTTGCAGGCGTGCGGCCTACTTGGCCCGCAACGTGGCCCGGGTGTAGACGGGGATGACCTTCTTGTTTTTGCACACGGCGGCGGCGTCGTCCATAACATAACGGAACGTGGCGTCTGCCTGGTACATCTCGTCAATAACCTTTGCCTCGGCTCCCTGGCGCACTTCGTGCGCAAAGTGCAGACCTGCGGCATTCGCCTTGGTCTCGAATCGCTGGATGTTGGTCCGGGCGGTAACCTGGAATTCGTCGTAGCTGGTTCCCTTTTCGTCGAGGTTCAAAGCAACCAGGGCACTGCGTGTTTTGCAGGCCATGTCGATGGCGTAGTTGATTACGCCGCTGGAAAATTCATTCCCTTTGCACACAACAAGAATTTTGCATTGCGGGCGCTCGGCCCGTTGCGTTTTGCAAACGTCCTCGGCAAGAGCAGTGTTTGTGGTGGGGGAATTGCCTCGTGTGAATCTCTGGAAGAATGTCTTCATAGAATGATCTCCTGACTTTCCCGAAAGGTACTGTTCGTGGCCAATAACCCAGGCCCCGACATTACACGTATTGCAGTTCGCTGCAGCCATCCCATCGTAATGCTTGTCCATCCATCCTTTCATGCTATTTAACAGAGCCATGTCTCACTCCCTTTGCGGTTGGAGGTTTTGCGCTGCTGTCACGCCGGGATGTTGAAAAGGCCCATTGCAGGCTTTTTCAAGACAAGACCGCCGACCGACTCGGCGACTAATCTTGGAGCTTTTTCCGCTTTTGAAAAAGCTCCGGCGGACCTACCCAGGGCCGCCTCAGACCGTGTTTGCGGTCTGTTAACCCACCCTTTGAAAATCAAAACGCATGCCAAAAAATGAATATTGCGGAACGTCTTGTAAACACAGGCTTTTCGCTTTTTTTGGGAAAAAGATGGGGAAGGGGCGATTGCACATTGCAACATGAAACGATGTTTTTTGCAGGTTTATGTAAAGTAGATGTTACAGAATGCAACATAGAGAGGCCTATTTACGCCGTTTTTAGGAGGAAAAGGAGGTGGCATTGGGATTTATGCCACCTGCATACTGGCGATAAAATAAAATAATGCTATAAAATATCATTAAAAAACAGTATCTTATTTTGAAAAAGTCGGGTTGGTAAGATTTGTGTGGCAAAAATGTAGGAAGAAAACCATTGTGAAAGGCGTATGTTACATTTTGCAACCTTAACAGGCCAAATCCCGCATGGTACATTACCTCCCGGAGATTACCCTGCATTGCATCCGAGGGCCGCGGCGGATCGGCCCAACCACCGTCTTTTTCCATCGCGACGTCAGCTCCGGGGGAAAGAGGTCTGCGCATTGTAGGGCGCGGACATGGGAAGGGCCCCGAGCTTCTTCCGGCAAGCAACAGCGAATTTTGCGGCCAGCACGAGGGAGGCGACCTTTTATGAGTTGGTTCGGTCTGGGAAGAAAATCTTCGTCCAAGGAACCGGTCCTGCCGGAAAACGCGCCAGCGGGTGAAACCCCACCGGAGGCCGGGCAGGCCCCCAAAGCGGCCCCGCCCTCGGATCGCGACATGCTCCGGGAGCGAGTGGAGTCCTCCGGGCTGCCGACGGAAATCATGGAAACGGCACGGGCCGAGTGTGAACGTTTGTTCCATGCCGATCCATCTTCGCCCGAATACGCCATTGGTTTCAATTATCTCGAATTCATCCTTTCCCTGCCCTGGACGACCACGACCAAGGACGATCTGGACATCGGACGGGCCGAGGTGTTGCTCAATGCGCGCCATTACGGCCTGACCCGCGTAAAGGACCGCATACTGGAATTTTTGGCCGTGAAGAATCTGCGGGGCACGTATACGCCGCACATTCTGCTGGTGGATGACGAGCTCATTGCCAGGGAAAACCTTTCCATTGTCTTTGAGTCGGACGGCTATGACGTAACTGCCGTGGGCAATGGCCTGGAAGCCGTGGAAGCCATGGAAAAGCAGCCCGCGGACATCGTGGTTTCGGACCTGAAGATGGGGGGCATGGACGGCCTGGAACTGCTGGGCGTGCTGCGCAAACGCTGGCCCGACACCAAGGTCATCATGCTGACCGGATACGCCACGGTAAAAACCGCCGTGGCCGCCATGCAGCAGGGCGCGGACCAGTACCTGGGCAAACCCGTCAACCTGACCAAACTGCGCGGCCATGTGCAGGACCTTTTGGAGGAAAGCCGCAGGGCCCAGCATCTGCACGGGCCTGTGCTCTGCTTCACCGGCCCTCCGGGCACGGGCAAGACGTCCATAGGCCGGGCCATTGCCGAGGCCATGGGCCGGGAGTTCTTTCGCCTGAGTCTGGCCGGACTGCGCGACGAAGCCGAACTGCGCGGCCACCGGCGCACCTATGTGGGGGCCATGCCGGGGCGGATTTTGCAAGGGCTGCAAAAGGCCGGTTCCCGCAACCCGGTCATCATGCTCGACGAGATGGACAAGATCGTTCAGGACTTTCAGGGCGACGCCACGGCCGTGCTGCTGGAGCTGCTGGACCCGGAGCAGAATGCCGCTTTTGTGGACCATTATCTGGGCCTGCCGTTCGATCTGTCCGGGGCGTTGTTCATCTGTACCGCCAATATGGTGGAGCGGCTTCCGGCCCCGCTGCGCGACCGGTTGGAAGTGATAGAATTTTCCAGTTACACCCGGAATGAAAAATACGAGATCGCCTCGCGCTATCTGGTGCCCGAGCAGCTGCAGCAGCACGGGCTGGATGAAAAGGTGGTGAACGTGGCACCGGAGGCCATTCGGGCCATCATTACCGAGTACACCCGCGAGGCCGGTCTGCGCGGCCTGCGCAAGCAGCTCGCCTCCCTGTGCCGCAAGCTGGCCCGGCAGGTGCTTTCCGATGGCGGTTCGTCTGTGGCGAACGGCAATGTGGACGCGGCCATGGCGCGCAGCCTTTTGGGGCCTGCTCCGTTTGCATCGAATACGGCCCGCGACGCGGCCAGGGTGGGCCTGTCCACCAGTCTCGTCTGGACCGAGAACGGGGGGGAGATCATCTTTGTGGAAGCGGCGCGCATGCAGGGCAACAAACAGCTGTTGTTGACAGGTTCCCTGGGCGAGGTCCTGCGCGAATCCGCCCAGACAGGGCTGAGCTACATCCGCAGCCATGCCGGGGATTACGGCATCAGCCCGGATTTTTTCGAAACCTCGGACATCCATGTTCATATCCCGGCCGGAGCGGTCAGCAAGGAAGGGCCGTCCGCCGGAGTGTCCATCACCCTGGCCCTGCTTTCCCTGCTTACCGGGCGGCCAGCCCGGCAGGACGTGGCCTCCACCGGGGAACTCTCTCTGCTGGGCGAGGTGCTGCCCGTGGGCGGGGTGCGGGAAAAGCTCATGGCTGCACAGCAGGCCGGAATAGGCGTGGTTATTCTGCCCAGGGGCTGCGAATCCGTGCTGGCGACCATAGAGGACGAGGTGTTGCGGGAGCTTGATGTCCGGCTGGTTTCGGACATGCGCGAGGCTGCGGAGATTGCGCTCATGCCGTCGGCCTGATGCCCAAGCCAACGTATTTGGGGAAGACCGGGACCTGAAAAAACGGTTTTCAGGTTCGCCATCCGTTCGGCGTGGTCCTTATTCCAGATTGTACTTTTTGATTTTCCGCCACAGGGAAACGCGGTCGATGCCCAGAATGTGGGCCGCCTGTTTTTTGTTACCGCCCGAAGCGGCCAGAACCTTGCGGATGTGGGCCTCTTCCAGCTCTTCCAGTGACGGGAGCGGGTCTTCATCCTGTGTGGTGCAGACGTCGGCAGGCAGCAGGTCGGGCGTGAAGGCGGTTCCCTGGCCCAGGGCCAAGGCCCGCTGCACGATGTTTTCCAGCTCCCGCACGTTGCCGGGAAAGGGATAGCGCATCAGGATGTCCAGGGTGTCCTGGTCTATGGACGTCACGGTCTGGCCGGGCTGGCGGTGTTTTTCCAGAAAGTGGCCTATCAGGATGGGAATGTCTTCCCTGTGGTCGCGCAGTGGGGGGGCCTGCAGGGTGACCACGTTGAGCCGGTAGTAGAGGTCCTGGCGGAATTCGCCTTTGTCCACCAGCTCCTTCAAATCGCAGTTGGTGGCGGCTATCACCCGGATGTCCACGGAAATTTCCTTTGTTCCGCCCACACGCAAAAAGTTTCTTTCCTGCAGCACGCGCAGGAGTTTCACCTGCATGTTCAGAGGCAGTTCGCTGATCTCGTCGAAAAACACGGTGCCGCCGTCGGCCACCTCCAGTATGCCCTGCTGGCCGCGTTGGGCTCCGGTAAAGGCCTCTTTTTCGTGGCCGAAGAGTTCCTTGTCCATAAGTTCGGCCGTGAAGGTGCCGCAGTTGATGGCCATGAAACGCTCGTCGGCCCGCTGGCTGAGCTGGTGGATGCCTTGGGCCAGAAGCTCCTTGCCCGTGCCGGTTTCGCCCTGGATGAGCACGTTGCAGTCCATTTGGGCCAGTTGGCGCACGGTCTTCTTGAGCTGGGTGTAATCGTCGCTTTGGCCCACCATGGGAAAATCTCTCTTGCCCTGGGCAATGATCCTGCGCAGGCGCAGGACTTCCTCGGAAAGGGCCTGCTGTTCCAGGGCCTTGGCCACCTGAAGCCGCAGTTCGTCCAGGTCCAGAGGCTTGGCAATGTACGAGTGCGCGCCTTTCTGCATGGCCTGCACCGCGCTGGGAACCGTGGCGTGGCCCGTTACCATGATGACCATGGTGGAAGGGTGGCGCGCCCTGGTCCGTTCCAGCAGGTGGACGCCGTCGGCTCCGGGGAGCATCAGGTCCGTGATGACCAGTTCGTACCCGTTTTTTTCAATCTCGCGCAGGCCTTCTTCTGCCGAAGCCACGGCCCGGACGTTGTAGCCCTCGGCCGAGAGCACCAGCACCAGATTTTCGCGGGCTATGCGCTCGTCTTCCACAACCAGGATGGAGGGGGTGCTCATGCCGTTGCTCCGGCGGGGAGGGGCAGGCGGATGAAAAATGTGGTGCCCTGTCCCGGCTTGCTTTCCACGCGGATGGCGCCCCGGTGTTTCTCAATGATGCCGTAGACGATGTACAGGCCCAGCCCCGTGCCCTGACCGACTTCCTTGGTGGAAAAGAAGGGATCGAAAATGCGTTGCAGGGTGTCCGGGGACATGCCCGCCCCGGTATCGGCAATGGATATGACGGCATCGTTTTCCACCTGCCTGCCGTGGATGTCTATGGCCCCTTCGTTGTCGCCTATGGCCTGGGTGGCGTTGATGAGCAGGTTGATGAAGGCTTCCTGCAGACGTTGCTGGTCCACGTTCAGGACCAGCTCTTCGGGCACATCCACGTTCAGGGCTATTTTTGCCCCAACCTGGCTGGAGACCAGCCGCACCGCACCATTGACCACCGAGCCCAGAGTGCAGGGCGCGGGGGCGAAATCCTGATGGCGGGAAAATTCCAGCAGTCCCTTGACGATGTCCCTGGCCCGCAGGGTTTCCTGCAGGATGTTGCCGGTCATTTTGTCGGCAAACTCACCGGCATTGGTGTTGTTTTGGGCCAGCAGCTGGACCGAGGTGGAAATGTTGTTGAGCGGATTGTTGAGCTGGTGGGCAATGCCCGAGGCCAGGGTGCCGATGGAGGAGAGTTTTTGCGCCTGCACCAGCTGAATCTGGCGTTTTTGCAATTCTTCCACCATGGAGTTCAAAGCCACGAAGACCTGTTCGATCTCGTCATGGGCATTGGTGATGGGCAGTGGAACAAAGGTGCCTCTGGCGATTTGGCGGGTGGCTTCCTGCACTTTGCCCAGCGGCCGCAGAATACTTTTGGTGACGAACAGGACCAGGGCAAGGACCACCATTGCAATGGTGGCCATGGAAGTGATGAGGGTGAGGCGGAGCTTGCGGTTGATGCCCAGCACGCTTTCGCGTTCCGACTCTGCAATGGCCCGCGAATATTCCACGATGTTCTGCCCTGTTTCACGCAGGGCCTGGGCTGCGGGATGATTTTCCGCAATATCGCCTTTTTCAAAGGCGGCGTTGATTTCGGACAGATGCGCGCCGTAGGCTTCGAGTCCGCGGCGCAGGGTTTCGCCCTGCTGCCTGCCCAACGGCTTGCCGATTTCCCCGTACAGGTTGTTCAGCACGGTCATGGCCTGTTCCAGATTGCTCCGGCCCAGGGAGAAGAGCGCTGTATCGTGGTAGAGAAAGAAGTTTTTCTCTTCGCGCCGGACTTCAAGAATCAGGTTGCGCAGGTCGTCCACGTGTTCGACCAGGGTCACTTCCCGTTCGAGCCGATTGATATTGGAAAGGGAAAGCAGGGCAATGCCGCCAAAGGAAAGCGTGAAAATGACAATGCCGAGAATGATGGTCTGTCTGAGATTCGGTTTGACCATGCGAGGCGTCCTTTCGGTCTGATGGCGGCAGGAGAGAAGGATGGGCCGGAGGCTGGTGGAATCTCCCGCCTTGTGTCGCCGTCAACGGTATGAGCGGTCAGAAATCACATTTTTCAGGTGCGCAGTCCTCCGCAAGGTGCATGGGCGAATTGTGCGGACATCCTACTTGTTTTGCAAAGCGGGGAACCGGACAAGTCCGCCTCCCCGCATTTCAATGCTACATTCCGTCCTGGGCAAAGCGGTTGTGCGCCAGGAACTCGAAAAGTTCGCGCCGCTTGTCGTAGGGCGGAAACTTGAAAAAGGCGGAACCTGTCACCAGTACGTCCGTGCCCGCGTCCACCAGATCGGCCACGTTTTCCGGCGTAACGCCGCCGTCCACCTGGATAAGGGCTTTGGAACCTGCGGCCATGATCATTTCTTTGAGGTCGCGGATCTTCTGCAGGGAGAAGGGGATGAACATCTGCCCGCCAAATCCGGGGTTGACGCTCATGACAAGCACCATGTCCAGCTGGGGCAGCAGGTATTTGATGGCCTCCGGGGGGGTGGCCGGGTTCAGCGCCACGCCGCACTTTACGTTGAGGTCGGAAATCTGCGTAACCACCCGTTCCAGATGGTTGGTGGATTCCGCGTGCACCACCAGCATGTCCGCACCCGCGTCAACGAATTCCGGAATATAGCGCTCGGGCCTGTCAATCATCAGATGACAATCGAAGAACAGGGAGCATTCCTTGCGCATGGCTTTGATGACAGGCGGGCCATACGTGATGTTGGGTACGAAATGGCCGTCCATGACGTCCAGATGCACCCACTTGAGTCCGCCCGCTTCCAGTGCTTTGACTTCTTCGGACAGGCGGCTGAAGTCGGCGGAAAGCAGGGACGGAGAAAGAATGATGTCTTTGCTCATGCGTGAGAAAACCCCTCGAATTTTGAAATCATTATGCTTTTTGATCTTTCATCTTGAAGTCCACCTTGATCTTGTACATTTTTTCCGCAGGCAGGTTCAAGACGTGAATTCCTGTTTTTTCCGTTATTTCCCGGAGACGTCTGGCAACGTATTCCTTGGACTCTCCAATGTAGGTGAACCATACATTGTAGGTGTGACGTCGCTGATAATTGTGGGTTACGCCCACATGCCGGTTGATCTCCGCGGCGAACGCCTCTACCTGGTCCTCGGGGACGCGGGCCGCGCACAGCGTGGAGTGCCAGCCCAGTTTGGTGGACTGGAAATTGGCTCCGATGCGGCGGATGAGGCCGCTATCCTTGAGGGCGCGCACCCTGGCAAGTGTTTCGGCCTCGGTAAGGCCCACCTGTTCGCCAACCGCGGCATAGGGGCGGGAAACCAGGGGAAACCCGGACTGTATGATGTTGAGTATGGCTGCGTCGGTGCTGTCCATCTATTTATCCTTTTTCGATTCCAGCAATTGGGCCTTTTTCGGCTGGTAGGAGCACAGGGGTTCCTCTTCCAGGTAATGGCCGCGCATGGTCTGGGCGCGGGCGCGGCATCCGCCGCATACACGCTCGTATTCACATACACCGCATTTGCCTTTGTAGCAATCCGGGTTGCGAAATTCATTGAAAGGAACCGACTTGCGCCAGATTTCCGGGAACGGGGTTTCCTTGGTCTGTCCACAGTCCAGGTCCAGGTAGCCGCAGGGCTGCACCTGCCCGGTATGGGAAATGAAGCAGAAGCCCACGCCGCCCAGACAGCCGCGGCTTACGGCATCCAGGCCGAAGTTCTCGAAGGTGACGGGAATGCCGTCTTCCTTGGCCCGCTGCCGCAAAATGCGGTGGTAGTGCGGGGCGCAGGTGGCCTTGAGCTGCATGTCCGTGGTCTTCTGAAAATCGTAGAACCAGTTGAGCACGTTCTCGTACTCGTCGGCGGAAATGACCTGGGCCCCGAGTTCCGAGGCGCGGCCCGTGGGCACCAGCAGAAAGATGTGCCAGGCCGATGCGCCGAGGTCTTCGGCCAGGTGAAAGATGTCCTTGAACATGGACAGGTTGTTGCGCGTAACCGTGGTGTTCAGCTGAAATTCGATGCCCGCATCCTTGAGGTACTGGATGCCCTGCATGGATTTTTCAAACGCGCCGGGCACGCCGCGGAATTCGTCGTGGTTGGCGGCGTCGGCCGCGTCGATGGAAATGGAGCAGCGTTCTATGCCTACTTCCTTCATCAGCCGTGCGGTTTCGGGGGTGATGAGCGTGCCGTTGGGAGCCATGACGCAGCGCAGTCCCAGCGATTTGGCATGGCGGACCAGTTCCGGCCAGTCCTTGCGCATAAGGGGTTCACCGCCCGTGAATATGATGATGGGGTTGCCCACATCGGGGAAGGTGTCGATGAGCGCCTTGGCTTCCTCTGTGGTCAGCTCTCCGGGATAGGGCTCCAGATGCGCCTCGGCCCTGCAGTGCTTGCAGGCCAGGTTGCAGGAGCGGGTGATTTCCCAGGCAATGAGGCGGCAGGCGGGCGAGCCGTCTTCCAGTTTCATCACGGGCTTTTTTTCGCTGCCCGGATGGCCGTGGGGGTGGCCTTTGGCATGTCCGCCAGGATGTTCTGCGGGATGCCCGCTTTGGGCATGGGGGTGTTGGTGCATATGTCAGGCTCCGCCCCGTCCTCCCGGCCCTCCCCGGCAGATGTGCGGGGGGAGGGCGGAGGCAGGGGAGGTTATTTTTTGTTCAGCAGTTCCAGCGCCGTTTCCGTAAAGTAGGTCAGGATGATGTCCGCCCCGGCCCGCTTGATGGCTATCAGCGATTCCCACATGACCTTTTCCTCGTCTATCCAGCCAAGCTGTCCGGCGGCTTTGATCATGGAGTACTCGCCGCTCACCTGATAGGCGGCAATGGGCGCGGCAAAGTTGTCGCGCAGGGTGCGGATGACATCCAGGTAGGCACCGGCGGGTTTGACCATCAGCATGTCCGCGCCTTCCAGCATGTCGGCCTCGGCTTCGCGCAGGCCTTCCCTGGCATTGGCCGGGTCCATCTGGTGCGACTTGCGGTCTCCGAATTTGGGTGCGCCTTCCGCGGCTTCGCGGAACGGACCGTACAGGGCCGAGGCGTATTTGACCGCATAGGACATGATGGGAACGTTGGTGAACCCTTCCAGGTCCAGAGCCTCGCGGATGACGGCCACGCGTCCGTCCATCATGTCGGACGGGGCAATGATGTCGGCTCCGGCCCGTGCCTGGGACACCGCGGTTTTGGCCAGCAGTTCCAGGGTGGGGTCGTTGACTATCTCTTCGCCCTGCACCAGGCCGCAATGGCCGTGCGAGGTGTATTCGCAAAGGCAGGTGTCGGCCACCACGCACAGGTCGGGATGCGCATCCTTGAGCGCCCGCATGGCCTGCTGCACAATGCCGTCGTCGGCATATGCCTGGGAGGCTTGCGGGTCCTTGTGGGCCGGTATGCCGAACAGCATGCAGGAGTTCATGCCGTTGTCCACGGCCTTGCCCACCCGTTCCAGCAGTTTGGGAATGGAAAGCTGGAACTGCCCCGGCATGGAGCTGATGGGCTTGGCGAACGACGTGTCGTCCGTTTCCGCCACAAAGTAGGGCATGATCAGATTGCGCGCTTCAATGGAGGTTTCCGCCACCATGCTGCGTATGGCGGGTGTCATGCGCAGGCGGCGTCCTCTGAAAAAATCCATGGTGTGCTCCTCGAATTCGCGGCACGCCGCAAACGTATCCGCCGCAGCGGACGTTCGCGGGCGTCGGATTTAATCGTCGCAGGCGCAGGCCTGCTGAGCCAGCGTGCCTTTGCTGATGACCGGTTCGCCTGCAATTTCCTCGTCTGTGAGGTAGCAGGCCGGGTCCTGTGCCCATATGTCGCCGTAGAATGCCTCGGCGCGCGACCGGAAGTTGCCGGCGCAGATGTCCAGAAAGCGACATTTGGTGCAACGGCCCTTCACGTAGGGCTTTTTGTTCTTGAGCTTGTGCAGCAGTTCGATGTTCGGGTCGTCCCAGATTTCCGAGAACGGACGTTCCAGCACGTTGCCGAATGTGTGGTGGCGCCAGAACTGGTCGGCATGGACCTTTCCGTCCCAGGAAATACAGCCGATGCCGCGTCCGGTGCTGTTGCCCTCGTTCCAGGACAGCAGTTCCAGCACTTCCTCGGCGCGTTTGGGATCTTCCTTGAGCAGGCGCAGCCAAACAAGGGGGCCGTCCGCGTGGTTGTCCACGGTCAGGACTTCCTTTTCATTGCCCTTGTCGAACTGGGCCTTGGTCAGGTCGATGATCTGATGCACCGTGGCGCGGGTTTCCTCGTGGGAGAGGTCTTCCTTTATCAGTTCGGAACCGCGTCCGGAATAGACCAGGTGGTAAAAACAGATGCGGGGAATTTCCAGATCTTCGAGCACCTGGAACAGGGTGGGGATTTCCTGTGCGTTGCGCTTGTTGATGGTGAAGCGCAGCCCCACCTTGAGGCCTTCGGCCTTACAGTTCTCTATGCCTTGGATGGCTTTTTTATATGCGCCGGATACGCCGCGAAAGCGGTCGTGGATTTCTTCTCCGCCGTCCATGGAAATACCCACGTAGGAAAGGCCGACTTCCTTGAGTTCCTTGGCCTTTTCGCGGGTAATCAGGGTGCCGTTGGTGGAGATGACGGCCCGCATGCCTTTGTCCGTGGCGTGCTGGGCAAGTTCCACCAGGTCCTTGCGCACCAGGGGTTCGCCGCCGGAAAAGAGCATGACCGGCGCACCGTAGGCGGCCAGGTCGTCAATAAGGGCCTTGCCCTGTTCGGTGGAAATTTCATCCTTGCCGTCCGGGTCCACGGCCTGGGCATAGCAGTGCACGCAGCGCAGGTTGCAGCGGCGGGTCGAGTTCCAGACCACCACCGGTTTCTTGTCTTTGGAAAATTGCAGCAGATGCGACGGCAGCTTGCCGGATTCGCGGCCATAACGCAGAGCATCCGAGGGTTCCACGGAACCACAATATAGTTTCGATATACCTATCATGTAAGAATGATTCCTCCCGAGAAGTTTGGAGTCCGAGGCATAGCACAAAGCGATTTGGTTGAACAGGGCCGGGCGTGCGGGCGGAAAAATCATCTTTCCTTATATTTCCTACTGGTTTGGTCGTTAACTGGTGAGTCGGAAAAAAGTTCAGTATGGGGCGGCTGTTTTTTTATGGACCGCACAAGAGTTCAAGAGGGAAGGGCGGCGTGTTTCGAGTGTAGTTGGGGCTTTTCAGTGATTGCTTGGTACGGATTGGAAGAGTTGTGGCACGTGTTTGGTTCGTTCCGGTGCTGGTTCGGTAAGCAGATCGCACTCCGAGTCTCTTCTTTTTTTCCTCTGTCCGGGAACCTGCTTTGCCGCATTGCATGCACAGAACAATAGAAACAGAAGGGCAGGGCGAGGTGTAAAGGGGGAGCATTTTCCTGTTAACAGGTGGGGCCATCTGTTAACCCCGCTCTTTACATGTAAAGGCAGAATGAACACGGGCCATGAAGTTGTAAAGGGGCGAATACATGGTGAAAAGTACGTACTTTCAGGTGGTTATACGCAATGGAACTTTATGGCACGCCATTTGCCTTTGAAGTTGCAAAAAACGGAGTACGCCATGAGTTCATTGTTGCAGAAAGAATTGTACATCAATGGAGTTAGAACTTCAGTTGTATCTTCCCCAAAATCCACTCTGGCCGAGGTGCTTCGCGAACAGCTGCATCTTACGGGAACAAAGGTGGGATGCGGTGAAGGACAATGCGGAGCCTGCTCCGTCATCCTTAATGGAAAGGTCGTCCGCTCGTGCATAACCAAAATGAAGCGGGTTCCTGATAAATCGAACATCACAACCATTGAAGGCATTGGCAAGCCCGGCGACATGCACCCGCTGCAAAAGGCCTGGTCCACCCACGGTGCGGCCCAGTGCGGTTTTTGTTCGCCCGGTTTCATTGTTTCGGCCAAGGGCCTTTTGGATGTCAACGACAGCCCCACCCGTGAAGAAGTACGGGGCTGGTTTCAGGAGCACCGCAACGCCTGCCGGTGTACAGGGTACAAGCCGCTGGTCGATGCGGTCATGGCTGCCGCCGAAGTGATGCGGGGCGACGCTCCCGAGGACAGCCTGGAATTCAAAATGCCCGAAGACGGCCGGATTTGGGGCTCGAAATACCCCCGTCCCACGGCCGAAGCCAAGGTGACCGGCACGCTGGACTACGGCGCGGACCTGGGGCTGAAAATGCCCGAGGATACACTGCACCTGGCTCTGGTACAGGCCGAGGTCCACCACGCCAATATTTTGGGAGTGGATACGTCGAAGGCCGAAGCAATGCCCGGCGTGCATGCCGTGCTCACAGCCAAGGACGTGCAGGGCAAGAACCGCATTTTCGGTCTGGTGCAAAGCCCGTATCACAAGGGCGACGGCTGGGAACGGCCCATCATCAACGACACCAAGGTTTTCCAATACGGCGACGTGGTGGCGGTGGTCTGTGCGGCAACCTATGAGGAAGCCTGCGAAGCGGCCAAGAAGGTCGAAGTACATCTTGAGCCTTTGCCCGCCTACCTGAGTGCTCCGGAAGCCATGGCCGAAGATGCCATTGAAATCCATCCGGGCACGCCCAATGTCTATTTCACCCAGCCGCTCATTAAAGGGGAGAACACCGCTCCCATCTTTGACCGGGACGACGTGGTTGTGGCGGAAGGCAACTTTGTCACCAGCCGACAGCCGCATATGCCCATCGAACCGGACGTGGCCTTTGCCTATCACGACGAGGACGGGCTGCTGCATATCCACAGCAAGTCCATTGCCGTCCACCTGCATGGCTTCATGATTGCCGAAGGGCTGGGGCTGACTCCCGACAAGATAGCGATTGCCTCCAACCCCATGGGCGGCACCTTCGGGTACAAGTTGAGTCCCACTTCCGAAGCCCTGGTGGGCGCCGCGGTCATGGCCACCGGCCATCCCTGTCTGCTGCGCTACAACTACCGCCAGCAGATGATCTATACGGGCAAGCGTTCGCCGTTCCACATCAGCGCGCGCATGGCTGCGGACAAGAAAACAGGCCGCATCCTGGCCCTGGAACACGACTACTCCGTGGACCACGGCCCCTATTGCGAAATGGGCAGCGTGCTGACAGGCCGCGGAATCCAGTTCATTGGTGCCGGGTACGACATCCCGAGCATCCGGGGCATGGGCCGCACCGTCTGCACCAACCATGCCTGGGGCGCGGCGTTCCGCGGCTTCGGTGGGGTGCAGTCCGTATTTGCCGGGGAAACCCTGGTGGACGAATTGGCCTACTCGCTGGGAGTGGACCCGTTGGAATTCAGGTACATCAACTGCTACCGCGAAGGCTCCACAACGCCCACCGGAGCAACGCCCGACGTTATTGCCCTGCCGCAGCTTCTGGACGCGCTCCGGCCCCGCTACAAGGAAGCCTGCAAGCGTACTGCCGAGGCCTCGACCGATGAAATCAAAAAGGGCGTGGGCATTGCCGTGGGCGTGTATGGCGCAGGTGCCGACGGCGTGGATACGGCTGAAGTTTTCATCCAGTACGATCCGGACAACGGCGTAACCCTTGGCTGCTCCTGGGAAGACCATGGGCAGGGGGCCGACATCGGCGCAGTGGGCACCACCCACGAAGCCTTGCTCCCCATGAAGATTCCGGCAGACAAGATCCGTTTCAGCTGGCCGGATTCCGCCAAACAGCCGCCCGCAGGTCCCGCTGGTGCGTCGCGTTCCCAGGTGGTTGTGGGCAATGCACTCAAGGCAGCCTGCAAGGCCATGCTGGATACCCTGAAAAAGCCCGACGGAACCTATATGACCTATGATGAGGCCATGGCTGCTGAAAAACCCACCCGGTTCGACGGCACCTACTCCTCCCCCGGCAGCGTCTGTGATCCGGAAACCGGGCTGGGAGAGCCTTTCGTCAACTGCATGTACACTATCTACATGGCCGAGGTTTCGGTGGAAATCGCCACTGGCAAGGTCAAGGTGGACAAGATGTCCTGCGTTGCCGACCTGGGTTCCATCAACAACCGCCTGGCAGTGGACGGCCAGATATACGGCTGCATCGCGCAGGGCATAGGCCTGGCCCTGAGCGAGGATTTCGAAGACGTGAAAAAACACTCCACCATGATCGGCGGGGGCTTTCCCTACATTGAAAGCATACCGGACGACATAGAGATTGAATACTTTGAAAACAACCTGCGTGACCATGGCCCCTTTGGGGCATCGGGAGCCGGTGAAGGCCCCATGGTCAATCCCCACATGTCTGTCCTCAATGCCATCCGCAATGCCTGCGGGGCCCGGATATACAGATTACCGGCAATTCCCGAGAGAGTGCTGGAGGCTTTGGGAGAAGTGCAATAATGCGCGGGGGCTCCGTCTGCGGGCGGAGCCCTGCCGCAGAACACATGGTTTTGGTTGGCGCCCTTCAAGCTTACGTAATCTTTTAAAGAAACGAGGCGAGCTATGATTACTGCGTTCCAAATGGCAAACATGATCTTTACCGGAGCAGGCGCACTGGAAAAGCTTCCCGAAACAATCAAGACGCAGGGATTGAAAAAGCCCCTTATTGTGACCGACATCGGGATTGTCAAAGCGGGGCTGTGCAAAAAGGTCGAACAGATCCTTGAAGATTCGGGCATTCCGTATGCGCTCTACACCGAAACTGTTGCCAACCCCAACGAGAAGAATGCGACGGATTCCTTTGCTCTGTATACAAAGGAAGGGTGCGACTGTCTTATAGGGCTTGGCGGCGGAAGTTCCATGGATGCAGCCAAGGCATGCGGAGTTTTAGCTACCAGCGGCGGCACCATAGACCAATACCGTGGCATGGGCATGCTCAAGGCTCCGCTGCCGTTCTACATCGCCATTCCCACCACGGCGGGTACCGGCTCCGAATCCACCTGTGCCTGCGTCATCACCAACACCCAGGAAGATCACCATTGGAAGATGGTTCTTCTGGACGGTCGTCTGCTGCCCGACGTGGCGATCATCGATCCGCTCCTCATGACCGGACTGCCCGCAGCCATCACTGCCTCCACAGGCATGGATGCCATGACCCACGCCATAGAGGCCTACATCTCCATAGGCGCCATGGAATACAGCAACGCCATGGCCCTTGGCGCCATCAAGCTCATCTTCAAGTATCTGCGCAGGGCCGTGGGCAACGGCAATGATGTCGAGGCTCGGGAAAAAATGGCTTATGCCCAGACCATGGCCGGAATTGCCTTCAGTAATGCAGGATTGGGTCTCGTCCATTCCATGGCCCACCCCTTGAGCGCGTTCTATAATTTCCCGCATGGTTTCGCCAATGCGGTCTGCCTGCCCACGGTGCTCAATTACAACAAGATCGTCTGCCGCGCGAAGATGACGGATATTGCCAGAGCCAGCGGGCTGACCGACCTTGGGACCTTCCCGGAAGATGCCGTGTGCCAGGCGGTCCAGCGCCTTAACGACGATGTGGGCATTCCCAGAACCATCACGGAAGTGGCGGCCATGGTGGGAGCAACCGTCGATGCCAAGGATATCGAAGCCCTGTCGCAAGATGCCCTGAACGAAGTTTCCACCCCTACAACTCCAAGAATACCAACCCTGAAGGAAGTCATCGGGCTGTATAACAGCTGCTGGTAACCGTCGGAACTCCATCCCACTCTCGGGGACGGATCATTCGTGGTCCGTCCCCGTACGCTGTGTACGGCGGGAGCTGCCCGGCATTGTTTTGCCGAAGGATATCTTGATCATGGAATTCGTCGTCTTTACGGGGGCGGCCATCATCTCATCCGGATTCGTCATGTTGCCGAGAGCGTTGTAGTGGGGCTTTGTTTTCAAAAAGACCATCCCCTTTTCCGGATTCCTGTACATACCATCACCTTTCTGCTTCCTCCCGAAGTGAGGGTGCTGTTCGCCGCAGCCTCAAGAGTGCCCCTGCTGCCGTCTGGGAATTTTGGAAAAGACCCTTTCATGCCGCGGCCCTGAAGTTCATTTTTATGCCGCGGCCCCGAATGAACTTCGGGGCCGCGGCTTATGTTTATTTTAGCGTATATGCTAATAATATCAGCTAGATCCCCATGTGAATTTTAGGACTTACCTTGCCGACGCTCT
Organism: Desulfovibrio sp. 7SRBS1; assembly: GCF_049723905.1. Taxonomy (NCBI): domain Bacteria; kingdom Pseudomonadati; phylum Thermodesulfobacteriota; class Desulfovibrionia; order Desulfovibrionales; family Desulfovibrionaceae; genus Desulfovibrio; species Desulfovibrio sp. 7SRBS1. Next base: position 4,070,361 of record NZ_JBJKFD010000001.1, read on the forward strand.
CCTCTCGTCGTACACTCAACAGAATATCAAAGGCGATTTTATGCCATCTTCGAGCGATGCGATCGTTCAATTGGGTGGGCTGCTTCAAAAAGGTGCACGAACAACTCCATTGCGCCCTGTCGGCAGCCAATTCTGCAGCTACTCTGACAATCCGGTAGGAGTGAAGTATGTCCTCTTCCGCCTCCGCACGCGACAGCAGACCCGTTGAAAAGTTACAGGAAGACTGTCCAGATGGTTGCGCTGGTCTGGACGCGACCGAATTCTACAGCGACTTTTCCGTCCCTGGTACCTCCCACTCGCTGTTCTGGAAAAAAATCTACGATGAACGCAGGCAATTTCACAGGGGAGAGCCTGCCCAGTTCACGGCCATCAGGCCCCACATTCTCCGTTCGTGGAAACGCTCTCGCGCTGCCAAAGCACCGTATCGCGGGCTGCCTTCGGTTCGCCTGGGGAGCGCGGATCTGGAACGGATTATCGACCAGAACGAATTTTTCCTTTCCACGGCAAAGCCCATCATGGAAGAGCTGCTGGACAACATCCATCCCACAAGCAACTGTATAATTTTGACGGACACCAATGGTGTGTACCTGCACACCCTGGGTGACGACATGGGGGCCGGGCGCAGGGCAAGCAGCCCTTTGCGGGGGCTGGTAGGCAGCGAAAACATAGAGGGCACCACTGCCATGGGCCTTTGCCTGGCAGAAAAGGCGTCCACCTGTGTTTTGGGCTGTGAACATTACAACCCGTATTTCGACAGCTGGTCCTGTGCTGCCGCGCCGGTGTTCGACTTTGAAGGCAATCTGGTCGGAAGCCTTTCCATGACCATGGAGCGCGACAGCTTCAACCACCACACCTTCGGGCTGATCATTTCCGCAGCCAAGGCGGTTACGGAGCAGATGCGCCTGCGCCATCTGCTCCGTGAGACGCGGACCATAATGGATCTTCTCGGCGAAGCCGTGGTGGTGCTGGATGCCGCAGACCGCGTGCGGGTGATGAACCACTATGCCAGGCGCATGTTTCATTGCGCAGAGGATGTGGCGGGAAAACCATTTGCGGACTTTGCCGACGTGGTGGGGGAGGATGATCTTTTCGAGTCCGAGCAAATAGTCAAGGACAGCGAATGCTCCCTGCGGCTGGCGGACGGCACGGCCCTGCAATGCGTTTATTCTTCTTCCCCGCTTCCGGAAGGGGGCATCTGCCTGACGCTTCGGGAAAGCCGCCGTGTGCACAAGCTGACCAACCGGATTACGCGGGCCAAGGCCGTGTACAATTTCAACGACATTTTGGGTGAGTCCCGGAGTATGCACAAGGCGCTGAAAATGGCGCACAAGGCCAGCGAAAACTCCATGACCACCCTTATTTTGGGGCAGAGCGGCGTGGGCAAGGAACTGTTTGCCCAGGCCATTCACAACGCCAGCGACCGGCGCGACCAGCCCTTTATTGTCATCAACTGTGGCACCATCCCGCGCGATTTGGTGCAGAGCGAACTTTTTGGATACGAGGCGGGGGCGTTTACCGGGGCTTCGCGCCAGGGCGCACCCGGCAAGTTCGAGCTGGCCGACGGGGGCACTCTTTTTCTCGACGAAATCGGCGACATGCCTTTGGTTGCACAGGTCAATCTGCTGCGGGTGTTGCAGGAAGGGGAAGTGACGCGCGTTGGGGGCAAGCGTTCGCGGCAGGTGAATGTGCGGGTTATCGCGGCCACACACCGCAACCTTACACAGGCGGTGCAAAACGGCACATTCCGCAACGACCTGTTCTACCGGCTCAATGTGCTGGTTATTAATGTACCGCCGTTGAATTACCGCCGTGGGGACGTCCGACTGCTGGCCAATTTTTTCCTGCAAAAGATTACTCCCACACTGGGCAAGAGGCTGGATGGGTTCAGCCCTGGCGCCATGCACTGTCTGGAAGCCTACAACTGGCCGGGGAATGTGCGGGAACTGGAAAATCTGGTGGAGCGCACAGCCGTGATGGCCGACGGGCCTCTTATTCGTCGGGATGATTTGCCGTCGGAAATTTGGATGGCCTCGTCGGGGGAAAATTTGGGCGAAGATTTGGGGGAACCGTTTGGGAAGCCTGTGGGTTCGGCGGTTCACGAGCCTTTTTGTGGACCGGTTTGTGGGGCGGATCTGGAGCCAGCTGCCGGGCTGTTCGCCCCGCAGGTCGAAACCGCCACACAGCCCGACATCCAGCCCGGCGGGCTGTGGGAAAGCAGGACGGAACCTTTGGAGGAGTCCAACCACAGCAGGGAGAGAAGGCGCATTATCCGGGCCTTGCATGCATCGAGCGGAAACGTCAGTGCAGCGGCAAAGGAGGTGGGAGTTTCCCGCGTTACCTTTTATGCGCACCTCAGGCGGCACGGTTTGTCGCTGGATTCCTTTCGCGAGGAATAATTTCTCGGAAGCGTTCAGCCGACTTTGGCCAGTGCGCTACCCCTTTTGCAAGGCGGCCACGGCCTTGGCCAGATGGTCATGCCAGATGTCGCGGAAGGCCTTGTGTTCCAAAGATCCGGTGGTGACGGGCATGACCTCCAACCCCATGGAGGAAAGGACCTGTTTCCAGGCCTGGGCCTTGTCGCCGAACATGTCCACCTGCACGTGATGGCCGGGCAGACACATGAAGGGCACCAAAAAAACGCGCTGCACGCCCTTGTCGAGGAACCGCTGTCCTATTTCCGCCGGACCGTTCCTGTCCATGAGCGTACCCATGGCGATGTTGGGTGCGGTCCGCATCAGCAGATTTTCCAATGCCAGATAAAATGCATGGCCCTGGTGATAGGTGCCGTGTCCCACCAGGATGATTCCGTCGTTCGCCTCTGTCTTGGGCAGTAGGCTGTGCATGATGATTTGGGCGGTGCGTTCCATGTCTGCCATGGTCTGCATGAGCGGCGCGCCAATGGTCACTTTGGTCAGCCCCTTGCGTGGGTGGACCATGGCCTTTGCCTGCTGCACGGTCCATTCGTATTCCACGCCCGGTACGGTGTGCACGGACTGTACTGCCACATGGCTGAATCCGTCGTCGACCATCTGCGAGAGGGCTTCGGCTACGGACAGGTGTTCCATGCCTCGCGCACGAAGTTTGGCCCGTATGCGGTTGGCCGTGAAGGCCCAGCGAACGTCCATGTCCGGGTAGGCTGCCCGGACTTCTTCTTCGAACAGATCATAATATTTGTGGGTGTGCGGCAGTGCGCAGCCAAAGGCCGAGAGCAGGATGCCGTGTTTGCCGGTGCGGGGTTTGGGGACGCCGCCGTGGTGATGATGGTGGGAATGATGACAATGTTCGTTATGCTGATTGTCGTGATCGTCGTGACCGTGGTGATCATCGTGCTCGATGTGGTCATGGTGGTCACGGTGAGCATCGTGATCGTGGTGATCAGGGGCATTCCCGTTATGGTGATGCTGGTGCCCGTGGTGGTGTTCTTCATGGTCATGGTTATGGTCATGGGCATGACCATGGCAACATGTGCCGCTGGCTGCATCGTGCGCACTATGTTCTTTGGGAGCGGCTTTTTTCCGGGGCTTGTGGGGTACTTGGGGCATGGTGTCTCCTTGGGGCAAGCAAAGGGGAATCCCCCAGATTGGTCCAAATGGGCACAGGCCATTACAGGACGTTAGGGAGCAAACAACAATATATTCGAAACTGGTTCGTATATGGCGCGCGGGGCCGTTTGGACCACGCCTGGCGAATTCCGTCTGAAAAGCACTCCCGCTTTTCCTGGCGGAGAAGGTGTTGTTGGCAGGTCTCCTGGCTTGTGAGTCAATGACGATTTCCAGGTCTTCCCGAGTTTTCGGTGACCAATGGCAGGGGAAATTGTCTCTTCGCTTACAGTTGCGGGGGCAGCGCTGGTTTTTCACCAGCTTCCCTGTTTAACCCTACGGGACCAACAAAAAAATGGATATATTGGGGGACATGGAAAGTCAAACCGGGGCGCGCAGGATTTCCAAAAAAGAGTAGGCAGGCTGGGGCGGTTTTTCTATACTACAGAGGTTGATTTTGTGTGTTGCGGTTGTTCAGGTCGTTCATCATACGAGTTAACTCAACCCTCTTCTTTTTCTTATAAACAACGTCATGGAAACTGTCGGACGATCAGAAAGATCGACTCTGTCTCATGTTGTATGAATAATAAACCAGATGGAGATGAAATATGGGCTATACACCAGATGCAAAGACAGCGCTTATTGTGATGGATGTGCAAAAAGGATTGGACGATCCTATTTTTGGAGAAAGAAGCAATCCAAAGGCAGAAGAGAACATCTCTCGTATAATCTCATTTTGGAGGAAGGAAAAACGTTCTGTAATTCACATCCAGCATTGTTCTGTAAATCCAGACTCACCACTTCGCCCAGGCCAACCTGGATTTGAGTTCAAGCCGGAAGCAGAGCCCATTGCAGGGGAGCCAATCTTTCAGAAGTCTGTGCACAGTGCCTTTATTGGTACAGATTTGGAATCGTATCTCCGGTCTGAAAATATTGAAAAAGTCGTTATCATAGGCTTAACAGCAGACCAATGTGTGTCAACAACCACGCGTATGGCGGGGAACCTTGGTTTTGATGTCTTGCTTGTTTCCGACGCCACAGCAACATTCAATAAAATTGGTCCGGATGGCATAGAATATAGTGCTGAAATAATTTTAGCTGTGAATTTATGCAGCTTGCATAAGGAATTTTGCGAAGTCATTACGACCAAGCAGTTATTGAGCGCGTAGCGGCGGCGAATCGATCGTTTCAATCCGACGTTCTTTTTTGCAGCGTTTCGGGATCAGCGCATCTGGACCGGCGAATCTGGACCGGCGAATCTGGACTGGGCGCGAGGAAAGGCGGGCAGGAGAAGGGAATAGGGCAGGAGATGGCAATGATACCCTGTCCCTAAATCGGCAATAGATTGACGTGTTTCTTTTGATACGTCATACCGGGAGCATGCGAAATCGAGCCCTCCTGTTTCTGCTCTGCTGCGTCCTGCTCTGCACCGCCTGCGGCAAGTCCCATTATGCCACGGAACAAGGCGTCGACCTCAACGCGTACAAATACGTTGTGGTGGCCGACCGCAACGACGACCTGATGCTTGCCATGGAATTGGAGCGGATGTTCGGCGGCATGGGGTTCGAAGTGATCAGCGTCTATAGGGCCGATGCCCTGCCCATGAAGGAACGGTCCAAAGTGCTGGTGCTGAATTCGCGTACCATCGCCATGGAGTGGGAGGCGCGGGCCCAGGTAAGGCTGCTGGATTACGTGGACAAGCGTGTGATCTACCGCGGCGAGGCCGAGTACGGCGGCGGCTTTCTGGAGCCGCGCGACCAGGCCGTGGAGGCAGTGCGCAAGGCGCTGGGCGGCGTGTTCGAGCTGTACCAGGGCTATTCGCCCGAGGCCCAGAAAAGCAAGGACCGCCTTCTGGCCGGAGAGTGGGAGAACATAGACCGTTCGCGCCAGGACTTGGAGCGGTATTTCGACGAGCACCTCGGCACTCTGGACAAGGTGGAAGGCATCTGGACATCGTGGGACGATGCCTGCCAGGTGGCGGTCTTTTCCTCTTTTGTACCGGACAAGCGAGACTTTGTGGGGATTGTTCTTTCCTCTGATCTGCCCGCCTGGCAACCCGGCGACGTCATGCTTAATTTCAAGCGTACAGCCTACGACAACGCCTACACCGGCAAAATGGCCTGGGCAGACAAGGCCGTAACTGGCGGTACGTTCATCATCAACAAATATGGCGTGCTGGAATTCCGTTCCACAGATCCCTACTCGGGCCGGGGCACGGCAACCCGGTTCATCCGCATCTACCCGCGTGATTTTGATAATGAAGATGGAACCACCCCTGCCGTGTCGGGCAGCGGCTTTCTGCTGGATGGCTCGGGGATTGTGGTTACCAACAACCATGTGGTGGAGAAAAAGGGCCGGATAAAGGTCCGCTTTTCCACGCTGGATAAAACTTTCACCGCCCGTGTGGCGGCCCGCGACGTGCGCAACGACCTTGCCCTGCTGCGCCTTGAAAATGCCGGACCCGCACTTTCCGGGCTGGGTACCCCGCCGTTCGGCTTTGCCCGCCCAGGAGAAGTCCGGGTGGGGCAGGAGCTTATGACTGCGGGCTTTCCCCTGCCGTCCTCCCTGGGCGGAAGCTGCAAGCTGACAACCGGCGTGGTCAGCGCTCTTTCCGGCCCATCGGACGAACCCAACACCATGCAGGTCACCAACCCCATCCAGCCGGGAAACAGCGGCGGGGCGGCCATCAACCGTCAGGGCAACGTGGTTGGCGTGGTTGTTTCCTCGCTCAATTCCAAGCTCTTTTTGAACCGCCTCGGGGTGGTGCCGCAAAACGTCAACTACTGCGTCAAAGTGGAATACCTGCGGGCCCTGGCGGCCATGGTTCCGGGTGCAACGCAGGCCATGCAGCGGCGGGCCGATTTGTCCGCACTCAGCCTGGAGCAGCTCTTCGACCGGGTGGTTCCCTATATGGTGCAGATTCTGGTCTATACGGGAAAAAACAAAGAGGATGGGCCGCGCATGTCGAATATGCCGCGCATGCCGCGTATGTCCGGGAGCCGGAACAAGGCGGCAATGGAGCCCGATCTGCGCCGCGCCTCGGATCAGCCAGGGCTGGAAAATATTTCCAATGGCGTGGACGTACCCGGCAATCCGGCGGAGAAAAGCCCGCGCGACTCGGAAATCATGGACGGGTTCCCCATCCCGCAGGACGGCGGATTTCAGGAAGGGCGGTCGCTCAGGGCGCCTTCGTTGTTTTAAGGCCGAATTTCTCGAATATTTCGGAAAGTCGGGGCTTGAATATGGTGAGCCAGACCAGGGCGAGGAGCGCGGCGGCTTGCAGCACCACCACAACGCTGTTCATGGTGTGGGCGTGAATGTAGTCGGCATTGCGCAGGGCGCTCAGGCGCATGGTGTCGGAAAGGCGCTCGGCCTGATCCAGCCAGGGCACGAAGTAGACCATGCCGAACAGAATAAAGCCGATGTTCATTATCCATTTGATGATGATCCAGCCGTGGCGGAAAAATCCCCACTTGGTGCCCACCGCAAAGATAATTCCCGTAATCAGACAGCCGAGCGCGCCGGGTGCGACCACGAAGTCGTCGATGATCTTCATGCACAGGTCGCGATAGTGCAGCTCGTCGCCCGTGGTCGGATTGAGGACGAACTGAACCACAACCAGGGCGGTTGCCGCGCCGCCCCATAAGCATGCCGCAAATATGTGGGCGGTTTTCAGCCACTTGAGCGCGTTTCCCTTGAGTTCGACCATGATCGCATCCTTTGGTTGGCGGGGAGGTGGTTAATTCATACACTTTTGCCTATCTCGGGGCCAGCGTTGTAAAGACGGCAGGGCCGAAAATAAACAAAAAATGTCGGTCTCCACTCCCTTTGCAAATGTTGCGGGGCCGGGTACACTGGGCGCATGGACGATCTCTCGCGCTATAAAACCTACAAAATTGGTGAAGCCGCCCGCCTTTTGGGGGTGAAACCGTATGTTTTGAGGTTTTGGGAATCCGAATTCGACCAGATCGACCCCATCCGCAAGGCTTCGGGCCAGCGTGCCTATACGGAAGAGCATTTGCGCATCATCCGGCGCATCCAGTATCTGCTGCACGAAAAAGGGCTGACCATTGAAGGGGCCAAGAAGCAGCTGACCGAGGATAATCGGGCCGGGACAATGCGCGACATCGAGCGCGAACTGCTGAACATGCGCGATATTCTGCTGGGCCGTATTCCCCTGGAAGCTCTGGGCGACACGTCGGGTGATGCGCCGGGTGATGCGGCGGGTGATGTGCCGTGTGATGTGTTGGACGAAGCCGACGACGAGCTGGAGCCAGCCGAGACTCTCCCAGACGAAAATATTTTGGATGAGGATAATCCGGTCGAAAATATTTCTGACGAAGCCACTGAGGAAACCTATTTCTCCGAAGACGAATATGTGGAATCGGAGGCTGGGGACGCCGAGGCCCAGTGGCAGGACGCGACGTACGGCCAAGAAAATATATATGGTATGAAAGAGACCTCCCACACGGACGAGGATTCTCCCGCCCAACCATATTTGTCCGAGAACTCGGAAGCATCTGCTGTCTCCCCGTATCCGCCTGACCCGTCGGGCCCGTCCGATACGCCACCCGCATCCTGCACCAAGACTGCAACAGATTTTATGGGACCGCTCCTGCCCGGCGTCTATCCCCTTGCCTTCAGAAAGCCTGCTCCTGTGGAGTATGATTTCACACCGTCTGCGGAGGTCGAACCTGCAGATGACGATATGGACAATGCCGAGCCATCTCTCGTTCTCTCCGAGCCGTCGGCTCATGCCAAGGCCCAGGAAGCCGAGGCCCCGGAAGTCGAGTCCGGGCCAGCTCAACCCTCTGGACAGGACAAATCGTCCGAAGCCTACCGCTATTCCCTGTCCTTGATCCAACCTCCCGATTAAGCGTATATTGCCCCTCTAAAGTTTTTTGGCCCATGCGTCCGATACGACGAATGGGGATTTTTGCGATTGTGCCCAACCTGTTTCCGGAAACGTGATGGCGAAGATTTTCCGTTATGCAGCAGCTCTGCTGGCCGCCTGCCTGGCGGTAGGTAGTGTTATGGTGCGTCCTGCGGGGCTGGCCATGATGCTGCCGGGAATGCATACGGGCAGTGCCTTTAAAATGGCGGCGGAACACCGTTATCTTGTTGTCTCCCCCGAGGTGCGGGAGGAGCTTGCCATTCCCTTTGAAGGGCCGGTCATGGCCAACGGACCATTGGCCCGCAGCGCCAGGGAGGCATCCGGAGAGACCGGCATCCCCGCAAGGCTTCTGTGGGCCATTGCCATGCACGAAAGCAGCCTGCATGCCTGGACCGTGGGCGTGGCCGGGCGGCCCCATTATTTCCGCGACAGGGAGCAGGCCCGGATGTTTTTGGCCAGCCTGCCGCGCAATGCCAACTTCGATATCGGGCCCATGCAGATCAACAGCTTCTGGGTACGCCGCCTGAACGTGAACGCAACCAGCCTGCTGGACCCCACCACAAACTTCACCATTGCCGCGCGTATTCTGCGCAAGGAATTTCACCGCTACGGCAAAAACTGGAAGGCCCTGGCTGCCTACCATGCCGGTGGAGGGTGCATCACTCCGCGCGGTCGGCAGTATGCCCAAGAGGTCTTGGAACTGTACCAGGGCTTGTAAAAAAAATTGGAACCCCAGTCTGTTTGCGGACGCTGCTAGGCGTCTGTCTGTTTTTTCTTCACCATTCCCATGATTTTTTTGGTCGCCAAAGGAAAAATTCCCAGCAGGGCAAAGGATGCCAGGATGCCGGGAGAAAGAATGCCGGAAAGGGATTCGAGCTGGCCGAGCTGCGCCCCGGCATTGAGGTAGACCACGGTGCCGGGAAGCATGCCCAGCTGGGAGACCCAATAAAATGTGACCAGCCGCATTTTCGTAAGCCCCATTACCAGGTTGATGGCGAAAAACGGTATGGCCGGGATGAGCCGCATGGTGAAAAGATAAAAGGCGCCTTCCTCGGCAATGCCTTTGTCCACGCGGTCCAGCAGATGGCTGAACCGGTTGCGAACAACGTCGCGGAACAGGTAACGGGCCAGCAGGCAGGCCAGGGTTGCGCCTATGGAGCTGGCAAAAGACACTACCAGCAGGGCGGGCCAGAAGCCGAGCAATGCGGCTCCGGCAAGGCTGGCAACCAATGCTCCCGGCAGGTTCAGGGCCACCATGGCGATATAACCGAAAAAATAGGCGGCCAGAACCGCTGCCGTGTGGCTGGCGTACAGCGTTTGAAAGGTCTGCTGCGAGGATTTGATGTATTCAAGGGTCAGGTAGCGGTGCAGCCCCAGGCCGAAGAAAATCGCGGCCAGCGCCAGAACTCCAACGGCCAGGGCGAGTTTGCGTAGTGTTTGCCGCGTCATGTGCTCTTCCTTTTGCTGGTGTCAAAACGTTTGCCGGGCGTACAACGACAAGATATCACAAAAGACGTATGGACACTGCAAGGGATGCCTGATTTGAAATTTACGTGGTAATTACGCATTTTTGAGTTTTCGTGTTTCCTTTGAAGAATGCAAGGAGTCTTTATGGAACGCAACGTATATCTCAAGACTATCCCCATGGAGACAGCACTCCGGCGTCTGAAAGAAGCCTTGGACCGCGAAACCCTGGTAGGTGTTGAAACCCTGCCTTCCCACAAGGCTCTGGACCGGGTCACGGCCGGAGCTGTCTTTGCCCGTTCGTCATCTCCCACCTACCATTCCTCGGCCATGGACGGCATTGCCGTGCGCGCCCGCGAAACATTCGGAGCCCGGGAGGACGAACCGCTGCGGTTGGAAAAGGACAAGGATTTCGTCTGGGTGAATACGGGCAATCCATTGCCGCAGGGGATGGACGCGGTCATCATGGTGGAGAATCTCATAGAGGTGGGCGAAGACCTGGAAATAGAGGCTCCGGCCTTTCCCTGGCAGAACGTGCGCCGCATCGGTGAAGATATCGTGGCTACCGAGCTGATCATACCGCGCCATCGCGTGCTTACCGAATTCGACCTGGCCGCCTTGCTGACCGGGGGAATTTTCGAAGTGGACGTGTACGAGTCCGTGCACATGCGGGTCATTCCCACCGGCGACGAAATTTTGGATTTTACCCTCCATCCGCGGCCCGAACCGGGGCAGGTTATTGAAAGCAACTCCGTCATGCTCTGCGCCATGGCCCAAAAACGCGGCGTGATGGCCGAACGTGTGCCTCCGGTGCCCGACTCTTTGGACGCCATAGAGGCGGCGGTACGCAAGGCTCTGGACGACGGGATACAGGTGGTGGTCATCGGGGCGGGGTCGTCGGCAGGAAGCAAGGATTTTACCCGGGCGGTCATGGAGCGCGTAGGCACAGTGCTGGTGCACGGCGTGGCCGCCATGCCCGGCAAGCCGAGCCTGCTTGGCGTGGCCGAAAACGGAGCCATGCTGGTAGGCGCGCCGGGGTATCCCGTCTCTTCTGTCATCTGCTTTGAAAAGCTGGTTCTGCCCCTGTGCGACTGGCTTGTGCGGCGTTTCGATACCCAGCGCGAAACCCTGCCCGTGGTGCTCACGCGCAGCGTTCCCTCAAAGCTGGGGCGCGAGGAATTTGTGCGGATGGCCGTAGGCCGGACCGGCAACGCCTGGGTGGGCACGCCGCTGGGCCGCGGTGCCGGTATGATTTCCAGCCTTACCAAGGCGCAGGCCATGGCCTGCATTCCCTCCTACAGCGAGGGAGTGGAAGCGGGAAAAACCATCACTGCCGAGCTGCTGGTGCCGCGGCGCATCCTGGAACAGACCCTGGTCTGCGTGGGCAGCCACGACAATACGCTGGACCTGCTGGCCGACGAACTCATGGAGGGAAGGATTCTGGCCGAAGGCGATGATTCCGCCATTTGTCTGGCATCCACACATGTGGGGTCCATGGGCGGCATCATGGCGCTCAAGAACGGCTCCGCCATGTGTGCGGGCGCACATTTGTTTGATCCGGAAAGCGGGGATTTCAACTTTCCGTTTCTCAGAAAATACGTGCCGGAAATGCGGATAGTGGCCGTCAATCTGGCTATCCGCCACCAGGGATTGATCGTGCCCAAGGGCAACCCCAAAAATATCCGGGGCATCCACGACCTCGGCCGGAAAGACATCTGCTTCATCAACCGCCAGCGGGGGGCGGGCACGCGTATCTTGTGCGACTACCACCTGAAGGAGGCGGGTATCGACCCGTCCAAGGTGCAGGGATATGGCAAGGAAGAGTTTACCCATATGGCCGTGGCCGTAAACGTTCTTACCGGCGCGGCAGACTGCGGAATGGGCATCATGGCCGCAGCCAGGGCGTTGGACCTGGACTTTGTGCCGCTGGCCCGCGAACGCTACGATATTCTTATTCCCTGGCAGTATATGGACGATCTTAAAATAAAGGCCCTGATCAACCTGATCCAATCCGAAGAACTGCAGGCCAAGATAGAGGCGCAGGGCGGGTACGAGACCACCCTGACCGGGCAGATCATGCACGAGGGGTATGGCTTGAGGGGAAGCCTGGAAAAATGATTTTCCTGCGCAGCGACCAAGTTACCGCCAGGCCGTGAGTAGGGTTTCCCACACAGAAAAAGCCCCCGCCAGGTTTGTTCCGACGGGGGCTTTTCTTTGTTTACGCTTTTAAAAAAACTAGCCGAAGTTGGCGGCGTAGCGTTTCCAGAATTCGTCCTGGGTATAGCTCTGGCCCTGCGGCTCGCCCTGCTCCACGCAGTAGACTGCGGCCACGGAACCGATCTGGCAGGATTCTTCCAGCGATTTACCCGTCACCAGTCCCTTGATGACACCGGCCCGGAAAGCATCGCCCGCACCTGTGGGGTCTTTGATGACCTCGGCCTTGACCGCGCCGACTTCGGTCTGTCCGTCCCTGGTTATGATGCGGGAACCGTGTTCGCCCACCGTGACGATGAGGTGGTCGGTGAGCTGCAACAGTTCGTCCATGGTCTTGCCCGTGGCCTTCATAACCATTTCCAGCTCGTAGTCGTTGGAAACCATGGCGTAGGCTCCGTCGATGGCAGAGAGCATCTGCTCCGGGCTGAGGACGGGGATCTGCTGGCCCGGATCATAAAAATAGGGAATGCCGAGTTTTTTGTAGCGTTCCGGGTACTCGGTCATGTCGTCCACGTTGCCAGGGGAAACGCAGGCAAAGCTTTTGGCCGCGTCCACGCCGGAAAAGTCGTAGGACGAGGCGTACTTGAGCGCACCGGGGTTGAATCCGGTAATCTGGTTGTTGGTCATATCCGTAAAGATGTAGCAGCCGCCCGTAAATTCGTCATCAATGCGGCAGATGCCGTCCAGGGGCAGGCCCAGTCCGTCGAAGCACTCGGCATACGGGTCGAAGTCCTTGCCGCCTGCCGTGGCAACCACGGTGGGGGCTTCGCCCAGCAGCGCCAAGTTGTAGGCGATGTTTCCGGCTGTGCCGCCGCGCATTTCCTGCAGGCCGTTGACCATGAAGGAAACGTTCAGCGTGTGGATCTTGTCCGGCAGAATGTGGTCCTGAAATTTGCCGGGAAAAGACATGATCCGGTCGTAGCAAAGGGAACCGGTGAGAAAAATGCCCATCTAAAAATTGCCTCCATCAATCACTTCCTCGACCCACGCGGCGTATTCCGGGTTGACCTTCAAAATAGGCTCGGCCGTGACAGCGGGCAGGTCGTAGGGGTGTATTTCTTTGATATCATTGATGATATGACGGACAGCACGCATAAGGGTCTTGCAGATCAGCAGAACTTCGGTCTCTTCTTTTATTTCGCCTTCCCAGTGGTACAGGGAGGTTGCGTTTTCCACGATATTGACGCAGGCCACGTAACGTTTTTCCAGCAGAAAACGGGCGATGCGTTTTCCTTCTTCAATGTTCGGGGCGGGAATGTAGATGGATGCCAGAGCCATGGTGTACCTCCGCGCAGTGTTAGAAGTCCGTCGAAAGCTGTCTCCGCGGACCGTGTCGTCCGCCAGGGGATTGTCCAACGCAAGCTTGAACGCCGCAAATACACGGATAGCGGCGTGGTTGTCGAAAGAATGTTCTGTATCGCATGGGCGCGCCATACACAAGGTGCCAAAGACAAGGCGCAAAACACAAGGGCAAGGCACAAAGGCATGGCACAAAGGCAAGGCACGGAAGCATCGGAACAAGTGGGGATATTTCCCTGCGGTTGACGGGCGGCCGCATCTGGGGAAAAACTGTTGCCGCAACATCAACTCTTGCCGGAGAAATCCATGAACATACGGGATCATGCCAGGACAATACACCAGGCCCTGCACGCGGCGTACGAAGTGGGCCCGGCTTTCTTGAATTTCCGCACCCCGTGGGAGCTGCTGCTTGCCACGGTGCTTTCGGCCCAGTGTACGGACGAACGGGTCAACAAGGTTACCCCGAACGTGTTCGAGCGGTGGCCCGGACCGGGCGAACTGATGCATGCCTCCCAGGAAGATCTGGAAGCGGTTATTCGTTCCACGGGATTTTTTCGGAACAAGGCTAAAAATTTGCGCAACGCCGCGCGCATGGTGATGGAAGAATACGGCGGTGAAGTGCCGCGCACCATGGAGGATCTGCTCCGGCTGCCCGGCGTGGCCCGCAAAACCGCAAACATCGTGCTTTCCCAGGCCTACGGCATTGTGGACGGCATTGCCGTGGACACGCACGTCAAACGGCTGTCCATGCGTCTGGGGCTGACCGAATCCGACAAGCCCGAGCGCATCGAAAAAGACCTGTGCGAAGCCTTTGACAAAAGCGTCTGGGGCGATATGAACCACCTGCTCATAAAGCACGGACGCACCGTGTGTATAGCCCGCAAGCCCCATTGTTCGCAGTGCATGCTGGCTGCGGAGTGCCCGAAAAAAGGGGTGAAAAGCGCGGCGTAGAAAGGTATGTTGCCGGACTGTTTCGACCTGTCCCAAACGCTATGAAACGCGAGAGTTGAGGCAGGAGGGGAAAACAACCAGCCAGATTGATTACAACATTCAATCTGACAGGCTGCCCAAAAAGGTGCGAGAGCCAAAAATTCACCGTTGTGAAAAAGACTCAAGGCTGACGGGTATTTTCCGATACGCGCGGGATCGAGTCTTTTGAAGCAACAAAGCTATCGTGCCTTTGTCGGCAGCCTGAGCGGGCACTGCCCGCCGGAGATACTATTATATGGACAAACTCGTTATCCGGGGCAACGGCCCGCTGCATGGTAAAATCTGCATCAGCGGTGCCAAGAACGCGGCTCTGCCCATTCTCATGGCCTGCATCATGCCCAATGGCCCCATTGAACTGACAAACGTGCCCAAACTGGCGGACATCAATACTTCCTGCAAGCTGCTCAATATTCTGGGCTGCGAAACAACGTTTGAAAACGGTACGGTGCGCATAGAATGCGGCCAGCGCAACCACGAGGCCCCCTACGATCTGGTGCGTACCATGCGCGCCTCGGTCCTGTGCCTTGGTCCGCTGCTGGCGACTCTGGGCGAGGCCAAGGTTGCCCTGCCCGGCGGCTGCGCCATTGGCGCGCGCCCGGTGGACCTGCACCTGAAGGGGCTGGAAGCCCTGGGCGCAACCTTCGAGCTGACCGAAGGCTACATAGAAGGCCGCTGCGACGGACTCAAAGGCGCGCACATCACCTTCGACTTCCCCTCGGTGGGGGCCACAGAGCATATCCTCATGGCCGCAAGTCTGGCCGAAGGGGAGAGCATTCTGGAAAACTGCGCGCGCGAACCGGAAGTGACCGACCTTGCCAACTTCCTCAATGCCTGCGGAGCAAAGATTTCCGGCATGGGCACCAGCATTCTGACGGTTCAGGGCGTGCCCGAGCTGAAGGGCTGCAAATACAAGGTGATGGCCGACCGCATCGAGGCCGGAACCTACATGGTGGCCGCCGCCATTACGGATGGCGAATTGTTTCTGGAAGACTGCCCTTTCCACGAGATGGACGCCGTGGCCTACAAGCTGCGGGAAATGGGCGTGTGGATTCACGAAAAGCCCACGGGTGTATTGGTGCGGCGCGGCACCGAGCTGGTGGGCGTGGATGTGAACACCCGGCCCCATCCGGGCTATCCCACGGACATGCAGGCCCAGATTACGGCCCTGATGTGTCTGGCAAAGGGCGCCAGCACCGTGGAGGAAAATATTTTCGAAAACCGTTTCATGCACGTCATGGAGATGGTGCGCATGGGCGCGGATATCCGCATCAAGGGCCGCACGGCCATGATTCGCGGGGTGGATCGGCTCATGGGCGCGCCGGTCATGGCTTCGGACCTGCGGGCCAGCGCCTCCCTGGTGCTGGCGGGACTGGCTGCCAAGGGCACCACAGAGGTCCGGCGCATCTACCACCTGGACCGGGGCTACGAAAACATCGAGCAAAAACTCAATGGCGCGGGAGCCGACATCCGGCGCGAGAAGCAATAGCCTCTCGGCTGAGAGGAGCACGGTGGGCGTAACGCCCGAAGCATTTGAAAAGCCCCGCTTTCTTTTGGGAAGCGGGGCTTTTTCTGTCTGCCACCCGGTGTGGCTAAATTTTTTTCAGCTCAATACGCACGTCGCTGCCGTCGATTGTCAACACGGCATAGCCGCCCGAGGCCAGCATGCCCGGATTGACCGTGGGCGTCTGCCCTATGGTTTCAAAGGCGCGGGCTTCGTGGATATGGCCGGTAAGGCAGGCGGCAGGGTGGTGCGACTCGATGAACGTCCGTACGCCGGGGCTGCCCACGTGCACGCCTTCCTTGATGCGGTCCAGCTTGGAGTTGGCAGGCGGCGTGTGCACCACAAGCACAAAGGCCTTGTAGTCCTGCACCAGCTTGTAGGTGTCTTCCAGCCAGCCGAAGATCTTTTCTTCCGGGGCTTCGCTGGGCGTGTTGAACGGGGTGGGGGTGGAATAGCCCACGCCCATGACCGCCACTTCCGGGGTCAGCTCATGCACCCGGCGGTGCAGGTTTATGCCGGCTTCTTCCAGCCATTGTGTACAATTTTCATGGTCCATGTTGCCTATCTGGGCCAGCACATTGGGATTGATGGCGCGTATGGAATCGATGATTTTGCCCACTTTGGCCGGATTGCCGCAGTTGGTCATGTCGCCGCTGACGAGAATACCGTCCGCCTCGCGTACGCCGGGGATGGAAGCAAGATTGGCCGTGTTCTCGTGAATGTCGCCGATGCCGATATATGTCGTCGTCATTGGATACCTTCCTTGTCTGCATAACCCTACATGTCCCTACGTGTTCGGCCGCAGTATCAGGACCGAGCGTGTCCGTTTGACCGTAGCAGGGGGGCGGAAGCGCCGCAACCATATGGTGGCTTCGGTTTTCTTGGCAACGATGATGGTAATTGCCCGAAACATGAGATAAGATGCGTCCTTGATGGAAAAAGACAAAAAAACAATACGATCATGGCTTATGGCAGTACGCCAGGGGCAGGCCGGAATAGATGCGGATGAGCGCAACGAGCGCCTTGCCGCCCGGCTCTTGAGTCTGGAATGCCTGCAAAGGGCAGCCCAGGTGGTCGCCTACATGCCCATTCGGGGCGAGGCCGACCCCAGGCCCGCCATCCAGGCCCTATGGGCAAACGGTGCCGAGGTGCTGTTGCCCCGTTGCCGTCCGGGTGAAGCGGGGCGGATGGATCTTGGTGCCTGCACCTGCTACGATGAATTGGTCAAAGGCAGCTACGGGATTCTGGAACCCCGGGCCGACGTTTGCCGCCCTCTGAGCAGCCTGCAACCGGATGTGGTGCTTGTGCCCGGCGTGGGCTTCACACCCAAAGGAAAACGGCTTGGCTTTGGGGGCGGATACTACGACCGTCTGTTGGAAAACCCGGTCTTCAGCAACAGCCTGTTTGTCGGGCTAGCCTACGATTTTCAGGTTGTTGAAGATGTTCCAAGCGAATCCTGGGATATTGTCATGCATATGATTGTTACGGATGAACGAACTATTGAGGTGCACCCATGTTGAATATTTCCTCTCCCATGATGCTTCCCTTCGCTTTTCCCAACCTGCCCTGCATAGGTTGCCTGTTCGGAACCCGTGTGGGCGGTGTAAGCTACGGCGCATACCAGAAGGCGAACATGTCCTTTGATGTGGGGGATGATCCGCACCGCGTGTGTTCCAACCGCCGTTCGGTATTGCGCGGCATGGGCATTCACGACTGGGTAGAGCTGGAACAGGTGCATGGGACGGATATGGTTTTCGACCCGGAACCGCCTGCGGACCCTACAAAGCCCGTGGGAAAGGGCGACGGACTGACCACGACCAAACCCGAGACGGCACTGGTCATCAAAACCGCGGACTGCCAGCCCATTATGCTGGCACACAAGGACGGCAACCACATCGCCGCCTTGCACGCGGGTTGGCGCGGCAATGTGCTGGACTTTCCGGGCAAGGGGGTGGCCGCCTTTTGTGAGCGCTACGACCTGAACCCGGCGGACGTCTTTGCCGTGCGCGGCCCAAGCCTTGGGCCCGGAAAAAGCGAGTTCACGAACTTCAAGAAAGAGTTCGGCGACAGCTTTGAGCCCTATTATGACGCAGCCAGCAAAACCGTGAACCTGTGGCAAATAACCCGCGACCAGCTCCAGGCGGCGGGCATTTTACCTGCGAATATTTTCGGGCTGGATATGTGCACCCGTTCGCTGGCCGACATGTTTTTCTCGTACCGCAGGTCCCGTGTTACGGGGCGGCAGGCTTCCTTGATTTGGATAAAAGGCTGCGTATAAATGGCGGGCCGACGATTTTTGCCCCCGGCTTCGTTGCAAAGGTGTTTTCGTTCGCGGGCCGTAGGCTCACTACTGTCCCGGCTCACGAAAACACCATGCGCCTTGCCGGGAACAAAACTTGTGCGGCCCGTGGAAGTGGGCAGGTAGGAAACACATTACGGGCAAATTGTGGCCGAAGTAAAAATTGATCAGGGATTTTCCCAATCTTTTTGTATGATTATTAATTTTATATCGTACCCATTTGGACGGATTTCAGAGACAACTATTCCTAGAGAATTGCCTCTTTGCACTTTTGTTGATGAGTGGTTTGAAATTGCATAATTAATTTGGGAAGGAATTGCTTCATTAAAGGCGTTGCTCCATAATTTTTGGAAAATTGGTAAAAAATTATATTCCTGCTTTTGGGGAGTTGTTAAATTATTAGTTGGGATTATCCTTATAGAAGAAAAATCTAGTGATATTTTTTTTACACATTCTTTCAATCCGTCAATAGAATAACATAATGTGCATAATTCTTCTTGTGTGTATAGTTCTTTCGAAAAAGAACCATATAGCTTATCTTTATGAGTATAATTGTAATCCTTAACTATGATAGCAAATTCTTGAAGGAATGATTTAGCTTTTTTTGGTGCCCAACCATCGCTAATGGAAACATGTTTATTTCTTTTTTCTGATGCCCAAAGTTTATATATTTTTATTATGCTCGCATTGACGTCTTTAAGATGTAAGTCTTCTTGTTGTAATAGTAGAACCCATCTCTGTGCTAGTTTCATATTGAAGTTGAAAACAAATGGAGCTAAAATTTTCGCATATTTTGCTAATCGTTTGTTTTTTACTATAAAGTTTATTCTTATAAATAGAATTTCATAGGAGAAAAATAGTGTTAAGATGGTTAATAAAGGGATGTATAGAATAGTTAAAATTGTTGGGAGAATAAAATCTAATGCCATAGATTGAAGTGAATAACTTTCATTATCCTGATGTATGTAGACTAATGTTCTAATTAGGATAAATATTACTAAAAATGAAAAAATAATGTTTAATAATTTTAGTGGAATTTTATTATTTGTGCTTTCATTTACAGCTAAAAAAAGTCCTAAAAATATAATAAATGGAACTCCCAAAATAAATTCAAAGTAAAAGTTAAATGGGATTCGATTAATAAAGAAAGAAATAATTGAAATATACGTTATTGAAGTTTTTAGCAATGTAAGTATTTCTTTTAGTAGGTCTTCTTGAAATTTCTTTTGTCTAACTATTTGGCGAAGAGCAACTGTGAATATCCATATGATGACTGATTTAGTTTGGTTTGCAGTAAAGAGATCTACCGTACTAAGAAGATATGTACATGATAGCGTATAGCTTGTTATTAGTAAATATACAATAACTGATTTTTTGTTTAATGCTGCTTTGAAAATATTTAATATAGGAGTTCTTAACTTTTCTGATGCTAGTGCTCCTACTAGGAATATCCCCATCCAAGAGATAATTGCTAGTTCTCTTGGATTTACAGTTGTAATAATTTCTATAAACGAGGATGAACTCGTAGCAAGCAAATGGTGTGGTGTGAGAGCGGGCATCTGGGTTTGTTTTACTGAATTCTTATGTTGTGACTTTGATATGTATAAATAAAATTACTTGATATTTTTTTTGAATATAGAGCATGGTTGTGTATACGCATGTGTGAAAGTTTTGGGAAGGGGGAAGCAGAGTTAGAAGTTTCCTTTATACAACTTTCTGGAAGCTAAAAAGCATGATTACTATGGTTGTTAGTTAGTTTCGCTTTGGGGGCTGTTTGTTTCTGCGCGGCTCACGAAAACACCATGCGCCTTGCCGGGAACAAAACTTGTGCGGCCCGTGGGGGTGGGCAGGTAACGAAACGCAGTAGGAAACTGGACCAACATCGTTGGCTTACCTTTGGTTATGGTGCTGGAAGTCTTCGTATCTTGGGGCGTTAGCGCTCCAAGCACAATGAAAATTTGAAACGGTGATCAATTGCTGCGGCGAACCAGCACCATGCCCAGCCCGGCGAGTATCATCAATCCCCCAGCGCTCCGCATCAACGGTGTGAACAATCCGCTTTTTCTAAAGGCAGTTCGAGCGCTTCCTGCTGCAATAGCCCAAATGGACGTCACGCCGAACGTTATCATCAAAAACGTTGGGACTATGATTGCGAGCTGTCCTCCCAATGGTCTTGTCATATCTATAAACTGCGGCAAAAAAGCAGCAATAAAGATCAGGCTTTTCGGATTGGGGACTGTTACTATCACCCCCTGGGCAAACAGGTTCATTTTCGAAACCGACATCTCGTCGAATTCAAAGGCGTTTTTGGAGTTCATCCATTGCCTCACCCCTAGGTACACCAGATACGCCGCTCCAGCCCAACGAACCCAAGTGAAGACTTCCGCCGCCATATGAAGAATGGATGCCAGGCCGATGATCGCTATCAGCAACTGGATAGCAATCCCTACAGTCGCGCCCAATACTGTAAGCAAGGCGTTTTTCCAGCCAAAGGAGATGCTGTGAGCGACAGTCAGAATGACACTTGGTCCTGGCAAAGCGATCATGATGGAGGTCGCAATAAAGAAAGCAAAGAAAACGTCTAAATCCATGGTTTATCCTCCCAGGTCATCCGGATAGATATCTCGGGCTTTGTTATTGCCCGTTTCTCATAGAAGACTGAAAAGGATACCATTTTCCCCAGAGCGGGGAATGGCTCAGTGGCCTATTTTAATGTTTTAAAGGCTTTTGGTTGTTTGCGGGAATTACGAGGTGCGTGGCCATAATACAATGAAAATCGTCTGCTGAAGGAGGATGTATCGGCATATCCTACCATTTCCGCAATCATCGCAAGGGAGTAATCCGTGTAAGCGAGCAGAGCCTGGGATTTTGTCATCCTCAGCATTTGAAGATACTGACCGGGTGTCTTCCCCGTCTCTTCTTTAAATTTTTTTTTGAACTGGCTTACACTCAGTGTGGATATCGATGCCAGTTCCGGCAAAGAGGTATTTGCAGACAGATCATCCTCAAAGTGCTCAATGACTCTGGCAATTCTTGGGTCTACCCTTGGAGGGAACTCCGAGGCGTGCAACAAGTGCAAAAACAACTCTCCAATCCCCTGTTCCAGAGCGTCATTGAGTCGGTGCGCGAATTGTTTTTCAACGAAATGGCAATATGCCTGCAAAGGCTCGGGCATTGAAACTATGGGGTGCGGAAGGGCCTGAAGGGATGGGGGCAATTCATCAAGATCTACCACAAGGAAGCATGAGTTGGCATCGGGGACGCAACGATGCATACAACCCGCGGGAAACACAATGCACTGGCCCGGGCCGATTCTCCCATCACCTTCATCCGTATAATTTTCTGCAGCACCCCGCAGGGCTATCACCAGCTGAGGAAAGTCATGATTATGATTGAAACCGGCGCAGGTGAAACAACGGATTGCTAGATTGACCGCCATTCTCGTTCCCCGGTTACAGTGGAAAAAAATGAATAAACTCAGGTTGAGCATTTCGATGTGTCATTACACCTTGAGCGTAACGACACGGACATGCTGCATAATGCTATTTGATAATCATGTCCCAGACAACTGCCCATTCGATTCCCATGCGGATGGGAGCACAGTGGGAAGTCCTATAAAATGTTTTTAGGTATGGACGTGAGACGAGAATATGGCGGATAGAAAATAAATTATTTCAGACTGATATCGTTCTAGGAAAATCTGGCGTTGCAGGCTCCCACTCTTTACATGAGAGCCTGCAAAGCCAGTAGTCAATTCAATGTTATGCCCACCAAATAGAACGGGCGGGCGGGTTGCCGTAGGTGGTGAAGTCGTCTCCGGACTCTTTGAGTACTTCGTCCAGTTCTCCGGCAGTAAAATCGTAGCCTTCCTCGTTGGCGGTGGCCACAAAGGCGTCTTTGGACGGGATGGCGTTGTATTTGGCCTTAATTTTTTTGTCCTCTCCGCCTGCAATCAGCAGACGCTCCACTTCTTTTTTGGACATAGCTGTATCCTCCTTGTAATCGACAAAATAAGAGTATGGTGGGGTAAAAAGACCGGCCTTCATAGGAATTTGGCACATTGGCCGGACTCTATCGATGGTTTATCTTTAGCTTGGTGTATTTCTCATCGTCAAGAGTTAGCTCTCTGGGGTGCTGAAAAATACGATAGCGGTGTTGCTTCAAAAAATCCAAACCCTCGCGTATAGAAGAATATGCATCGAGCTTGATTTTTTTCTCGTCTTGCTCTCGCACCTTTCTTGGCAGCCTGCGAGGTGCGGTAGGAGTGATGGGACGCCTATTTTTGCTGCACTACTGTCCCGGCTCACGAAAACACCATGCGCCTCGCCGGGAACAAAACTTGTGCGGCCGTGGAAGTTTTATTTGTAGACACTGTAATTCGTAAAATAAATCAATATATATGAAATTTAACCTGCTAGATAAGGCAACATGGAACAGAAAAGAACATTACGAGCACTATATGAATCGTGTCCGGTGTTCCTACAGTGTTGTTGTCAATCTCGATATTACAGAGCTTCGTCACGAACTCAAGAAGCTTGGGCTGAAGGATTACATTGCGCAAATCTACATCATGACACGTTCTGTAAACAGCTTCCACGAATTCAGAATGAGCCTCGATGAAAATGGGCACCTTGGATACTGGGATATGGTCAACCCTCTTTATACCGCATTAAACAAAGAAAAAGAGACTTTTTCCTCCATATGGACCCCGTATGATCATTCCTTTGCAACGTTTTATGATGCTTGTTCCGATGATATAGAAAGGTTTTGTACTGGAGAGTTTTCTCCAAAACCCAACTGTCCTGAAAATATTTTTACTATATCGAGCGTTCCGTGGATAGATTTCACAGCGTTCAATATCAATGTCTTTTCAGATGCAGCGTACCTGCTCCCCATTTTTACAATAGGAAAATATACTGAACAAGATGGGAAAATATTGATGCCACTTGCCATCCAGGTTCACCATGCAGTGTGTGACGGATTGCATGTTGGGAGATTTGTAGAGAAAGTGAAATCCTTGGTAGCTGATTGTAAACAGTGGTTGCCACAATAGGACGAAAAAAGCGTTGGCGGAAAACACCATGTGCCTTGCCGGGAACAAAACTTGTGCGGCCCGTGGGATTGGGCAGGTCGGCAAGAAGAGGCCAAACACGCTATATGGAAGGTTTAGAAGAATCCAATGAGCAGGGTAGGTGTCGCGTTGCTCCCACACAAATCCCTTCTTTGCTGTGCCAGATGGTGTTGTTTGTAAGTGACTGCAACTGATTGCCATTTTACTGTTATGATCAACATCGTCGGACTGCCCATGGAAAGAAAGCTCTAATTCTCAGTATATTATGAAGTTGTTGTCTCAGCCTGAGGCGCAACTCGCATCGTCAAATTTTTCCCCTTCCCAGCGGGGAGTGCCCTCCCTTCGAGTATATCCAGCACCAATCACCGGTAGAGATTTTCAGCGCTGTTTCGATTCGCTGCCCGATCGCCTCTGGGCAAATCATGTTGACAATTTTAAAAATGAACGACATATTCACTTTTGAAATTGAAGGAGGCTCGTGCCCATGGTGCAGGTATTGAAGGACAGTATCCGAAACAGAATTGCGGACGCCGCCAAAGCGCAGTTTGCCAAGGTGGGGTTCAAGAATGCGACCATTGGGGCAATCGCCCAGGATGCGGGAGTCGCGACCGGGACGGTATACAAATACTACCCGAGCAAAACCGCCTTGTACCAAGCCATTCTCACTGAAGATTTTGTCCAGGAGTTTTCCAGATTGACGCAAAAAAGGATCGCTTCCTTTGCCAATCCCGACGGCTTGGACGTAGATCAGAATATTATGGAAGGATATTCTGGAGAATTGCTCCGCTTCTATAC
Source organism: Desulfovibrio sp. 7SRBS1 (assembly GCF_049723905.1). Classification (NCBI taxonomy): domain Bacteria; kingdom Pseudomonadati; phylum Thermodesulfobacteriota; class Desulfovibrionia; order Desulfovibrionales; family Desulfovibrionaceae; genus Desulfovibrio; species Desulfovibrio sp. 7SRBS1. The sequence goes on from NZ_JBJKFD010000001.1 coordinate 4,094,427, forward strand.
CAGGAACCGACGAAAGATCATCATTCTTTTGGCTTGGGGAGAGGACACGCTGTATGGAAATTTCGCGCAAAAATACATTGATGAGATGAAACTACAGACCATGCAGCAAGTTCAAAAACAATTTCCACAGCTTATTATTACAGAAACATTTCTCTTTATGGTCGATAAAATTCTCAATGAGTCTGTAAGAGGGATTGTTTCCATATTGAATGCTTTTGATAATGAGCTGTCTATCCAGAAAGCATTTACTGTGGCAACAAAATGCCAGCTTGCCACCATCAACACGCTTATACAATTTGCGTTACAAGGAGAGGAATAACCATGGATGCATTTGGCCTCCTTGCCGAGGCAAAAATTCGCCAGTGGGAACAGGACGTAAAGGATGGAAAGACAAAAAAAACAAGCAACAGTGAAGAGTTGTCTTTTAGTTCCAATGGATCATTAGAGAGAATTCTGTATACGAAAATACGCCGCACCATAATCCTGGCATACAAGGAAACGGGAGAAGCCAGAAAAAAAATGCTGAAAGAGGCTGCCGAAATGGAAATGCAACTTTCCGCACGGCTGGAGAGGTCTGGGTATAATCTCATGTCGACCATGTTTGCCCAAGGGATTCAGGAGGCCAAATCAAGGGCAAGTACCGCCAGCCAGGACCCCGAATTGCTTTCATTGATGCTGGTGGAACTTGATTGACGAAGCCATGCAGCCGGTAGATATTGGGTGGAAGAATTTTGAATCGCTTCTTCAGCATTTTCCTGCTTAATATTTTGTACGGCTTTTCCTGGTTATATTCGATGGACGTGACATGATACAAGATGACCCCATCCTGGCAATATGGTCGAACACCATCAACCGTGCGCACGTCTTTTCCGTTATGCCCGACGGTTGCCGCGACTTCATCATCAATGGGGAGCGGGGGAAGCCGAAGCGTTTTCTTCTTTCGCCCATCATGTCCACGCCCGAGAGGGTCTTTGCCAAGAAAGGTGAGATGTTCATTGGGATACGACTCAAACCCGGCGCGGAAATTTCGGCTGACATTCTAGGAAAATTCCCCCAGCCTGATTCCTTGGAAAGCCTGACCGAGTTGGCATACGCTGCCGCATCCATTTCCAGGGATGCCTCGGATATGATGCAGTGTTTAGCCATGGCGGCATCACCCGCCACGGCTGCCAGTGACTTGGGGGTTAGCCTGAGGACATTGCAGCGACACACCATGCAGAAGACAGGCCGCTCTCCGGATTTTTGGCGCAGATTGGTTCGTGCCCGAAAGGCTGTGCGCTGCATCCTGTCCGGAGTTGATTTGCAGGAAGCTGCCCTTGCGTGTCATTTTTCAGATCAGGCGCATATGACACGGGAATTGAAAAGCTGGTTTTCCCTGACTCCCGGTGCGGTTGCGGCCAGCCAGGGTGACAAGCAGCACCCGGCCTGGAGCATCTGCCATTGCGGCTACGATACCCCACTGACTGGCGAGCAGATTTCGACCAGGTAGCCACTGTCGTCCACAACATATGCCGTGGTCTGGCCCCATGCTTCCTCACGGACTTCCTGCACTATGGTGGCTCCGGCAGACTGGGCCTTTTTGACGGCAGCAGCTACATCGGGCGTTTCAAAAGCGATTTCGAAAACAGGAGACGAAGGGACGGGGATACCGGGCGACTTGCCAAGCTCCGTCATAAAGCGGCGCGAGGAAAAGGACAGTGTCGTGGTCCCTGTATCCAGCTCGCCATAGTCTCCGGACTCATGAATCATTTTGCGTTGGAGCCCGAAAGCCTGCTCATAAAACTCAATGCTTCGGGTCACATTTTCGACGTAGAGAATGGCATATTTCAGACGCATAGCACACTCCTTGATATGTTTTTCAAGCTGACTACTCCTTCCACTCGGCCGTGTCTTGAATAATCGCGACAGATAGTGAAAGCGGCAGTTTTTTTGGACTGCGGCTTCCACAACGTCCACAGAATGCAATTGGATGTGCGTCTGATACGTTGTCAGTTCTGGTTCTGTTTTTCGTTCGCACCGTGAATCGTGTTACGCGGAACGAATCAGATCTGCGGTTGCCACGGCAGATATTTTCACGCCAAAGCTTTTGATGTTTGGCAGCGTACAGTTGTGATGAAGGCGTATCTGTTCGGCAGTTGAGTGTGGTTTGTCATGCGTGGTGTGAGCGTCGGACACCAAATCGACCGAATAGCCCAGGCCGGCAGCCCGGCGCACTGTTGTATCCACGCAAAATTCGGATGCATAGCCGCAGACGATCAGATGTTCGACATGACGTTCTTTCAGTACAGCTTCAAGATCCGTCTTCAGGAATGAATCAGGCGTTGTCTTTCGTACGATAATGTTCTCTCTGCTTGTCTCCAATTCATCTTGCAGCTGCCAACCTTGCGTATCGTACGCAAGGATAGATCCTGGCGACTCATGCTGTATGAATATTACAGGGATGGAGTTCTCCAGCGCCCACATTGTAATTTCGTTGATGCGTTCAATCACAGCATCCGCCTCAAAGGGACGGGGGGCAGGATCAAAGAGCCCTTGTTGAACGTCTATTACCAATACAGCTGCCTGTTTCATTTTGTGTATTTCCCATGTAGTAGAGAAAAAAATATATTGCACAATAATATATTGCAATCGTCACTATTTCATGCCCCAGGCAAAGTCAATTGAGATCAGGCTGTCGTCTGGCAGCTCCGTGTTCGTGTGCTGGAAGCCGTGGCTTCTTCAGGTGCCATTACATCAAGGCAAGGCGGAATAATTGTACATTCGCGATATTTTTCAGGAGAATTCGAGATGAGCAAGAAACGGACAATTGGCGTGGTACTTTTTCCTGAGTTTGAACTGCTTGATGTGTTCGGACCTCTTGAAATGTTCGGCATTGCAAGCGACAGCTTCCACATCAATATGGTGGCGCAGAGCAAAGAGGCTGTGGCAAGCCGCCAAGGGCCAAAATCCGTTGTGGAACATACATTCGATGAGCCAATTTTTTATGACATTCTTCTTGTTCCGGGTGGACAGGGAACGCGGCGGGAAGTGGACAACAAGGCAATCCTGGATTGGTTGAGGCTGCAAGCCCATCGGGCGGAGTATGTTTCTTCCGTGTGCACGGGAAGTGCACTTTTAGCCAAAGCCGGTCTGCTGGACGGTGTGCGGGCGACCACAAATAAGAGGTCGCTGGACTGGGGGGTGTCCATGGGCCCTAAAACGCTATGGCAACGACGGGCCCGCTGGGTTGAAGATGGGAAAATCTTTACATCTTCAGGGATTTCCGCAGGCATAGATATGTCGCTCGCACTTATTCAAAAGATTTTGGGCCCTGAAAAAGCACAGGAGATTGCAAAGCGGGCGGAATATAGTTGGAACCAGGACGCCAACCACGATCCCTTTGCAAAGTAGCGGTACAGGGGGGCAGGGGGCTGAAAAAAACGCGATAGCTGCGTTGCTTCGGCAAACTCAAACCCTCGCGTATATAAGAATACGCGTCGGGCTTGAGTTACCTTGCCCATATGGAGCTACATATATCATCATGTTTCCACGCGGGAAGACATGTGAATGAGAAAATAAGGCGCAGACGAGATACCGTTTCTGCCTTGAATGAAGGGACACAGATTTCTAATCTTGGCACCGGGAGTTCGACTACTCCAGGACATTATTTGGAATAAAATAGTGTAATTAGTCAGGCCTGAAAAACCCGTTTCAGCTTCTACGCCACATTTTCCGCCAGCCGTCGGCTTGAGTCTTTGCCGAGGAGCAGAAACGCCAAGAGCGCAAAAAACTCTCCGATTTTCCGCATCCACTTCCTGAAGTTGAACGCCGCTGCGGCCATAAACAAGTTAATGGCGTCGCCGACCGCGCCCTTGAGATAGCTCCGGGCCATGCGGTGATCGTGTTTGAGATGGCCGATCACCGGCTCGATAGCCGCCCGACGGCGGAAGCGGAGCCGCGCCATAAGGCGCTGGTACGGTGTGTCCTTCTTCTTCGGAGGCTTTGGGATGAGGATTTGCGTGTCACCGACCTGATTCAGGCCCCTGTAGCCTCGGTCGCAGATCGCCATGGACGGACAGACCCCGGTGACCTCCCAACACTGTTCGAGGACATCCGGCAACGTATGGCCGTCGTAGACGTTCTCGTTGAACGACATCGCGCCGACGATGATACCCGTAGTTTTTGTGACCGCGATGGACGCCTTGCGCCCGAACTCGTACTGCTTGTGCGCTTTACCCTTGGAGATGCAGAGAATATCGGGTTCGTGTAGGCTGTAGACCTTATTCTTGTCGCTTCGTTTCTGGTCCTTGACCCGCTCGTACAGGTCAAGTCGCTCCTGGTGGCGGCCCAGGGCTTCGCCCGGCAATTTGCGCCGGAGTTCACGGATCAAGGCACCAGCCATTGTCCGCATCTTCCTCGCCTTTTTGGCCATCTTCATCCGTTTCAGCCGAAGCTTGGGGAGCGTGCGCTTGAAGCTGCGGCGTAGACCGACGCCTTCGCTGTCCGCGATCTTACGGCAGCCCTCGATGACTTTGGTCAAAAGCTTCAGGTCGGTAGGAAAGGTTACGTTCTTTTCCTGGACCGTGGTATCCACCGTGATCTCTCGTTCTTTGGCGTCATCACCGTGCAGTTCCACGGAGACCTCGAAAATCAGTCGTGCCCCGTCCTCGCCAATGCGCTTGCGGAAATAGATCAAATCCGTGGGATCGCAAGGCAGCTTCCACTGGAACTCGGTCATACCGCAAAACGCCTGGTAGTAGGGATTTTGCGTCCATGCCTCCACGACCCGTTCGTCGCTCAGATTCTCCAACTGCTTGAGCAGCATCAGCCCGACCATTAGCCGGGGCGGCTTGGCTGGCCGACCTTGGTCGCTGTAGAGTCCGGCGAACTCCTCCTCGAATCGCCCCCAGGGAATTCTCCTCGCCAATTGAAGGAGCGGAGCCTTCGGATTGAGCTGGTCCAGAAGGTCTGGGTAAAGGAACGTACCCTGCGGCTGTTTTTTGGGTTTTGCCCTCATGATTCTCCCGCCATTCGCTGCATCATTTCGACCGGTTTTATACGAATTCACAACGTTCTCTGGTCGAAAATACTACATTGTACAAGGAGAATTGTTAATAAAAATCAATCCACTAGAGATATTTCAGGCCCGACTAATTAAAAAATACTAACCTATCTTTAAAGTTCGTAATTTGGGTGGGGTACCTGCAATAACGCACGATACTGCCCACCTTAGGGGGCCAATAGGGTTGCGAAAGTGGCGTTACAAGTGTTATTTGATAAAAATATACAGAGACACAATCCATACATTATTAGTCATGATTCTATCAGCCTTGTTGAGGGTAAATGTGATGCTTAAATTGTCATTTGTTCTGTTGGCTTTTATGGTTGGATGTTCTCATAGTTATACAGATAACTGTAACGATAAATATAACGAAAGCTACAAAAATAACTATAAGTGTACGAATTTGGGGCAGGTCCTTTTGTGCGAAGATCAAGAGTATTTAAATCGTTTTTACAAGGAGAACGATGTATATGTCCAGTCTATTGTAAAAGAAATTGAACAAAAAAAAATTGAACAGTATGTAGGTTATTCACAGTCAAAAGATAGTAGGCTTATCAATATGTGGGATAGCGTTCGGGACGATGTCCTTATGAAGGATTACCCAAATAGACTTAGGCCCGTAAGTGTAACGAAAATAGATAGTTTGTTTCCAACTATATGGGAATACTATCTTGAAAAAGATGGAACCCATAGGTTCAGATTGAATACTTCCGTTTTTAGATCATCTTTATATAAGGATGTAGATGGCTTAATAACTGCATCTAAAAAATTTGGTAACGTATTTATTTCTGCCGACCTACATAAGTCTTTTTTGATTTTAAAAATGCTATCTAAGTATATTGAAACTTTTAATTTTAGAAAAAGTTCTGTGTATACTGCATCCGGTAAGAGTTTTAAAGATGCTTTTGTTGATAATTTATGTAATGTTTATCTAAACAAAGATAGCTTGAATAATTACACCGAAAGTCAATTGAAAGCTATTCTTGCTCATGAAGCTTCTCATTGTGCTATGAATAGTTATAATGCTATAAATTTGTGTTTTTTTGACATGTTCTATGATATTATGAGTCAATTAGGGTATGAAGGTATATCTGAGATTGCTGGTGATCAACTTTCTTCTTTACTTGACTCTATGTTCAATTTTTTAAGTTTTGAGTATATAGCTGATTCCTCAACTGTTTTATATTTGCACAATAAAGAGGCATCTGAGGAGTATGCAGGAATTATTTTAAAAAAAGTCCCAGCTGATAATTATCAATTGTGGCGGATTATAGTTGTCGAGTCTGTTGCGCGGATTCTGGAAAAAGTTTCATCTGTGGATGAATTTTTTAAGCTATTACGCCTTTATTTTTTGTCACATCCAAAGGTAGTAGTGGAGAATGAGAGTCTGATTGAATCAGCACAGACTCTTTATTTAAAAATTTATTCTATGTATATATGTACTAACTTGAGTATGGGCATATCACTTTCAAAAATGAAAAAATTCCCTTATGGAATGCACGTTGCTGTGATCAAAGAGACGAAATGTGAAATGCCAAAGTCTCTAGAAGATTACTTTGATACTTTATATGTGGCTATTTCTAAATATAATCTTGGATGGGTGCGAAATAATTTTCCCCTGTAGTCTTATTAATTGAGTAAGGGTATGAAGTATATATCATTAATTTTTTTTGTGGTTGTTTGTTTTTGGAAGGTGCTTACTCTACAGGTTGCTGAGTCTTTTGAATTAAAACCAAAGTATATTGATAAAGTTGCAAGCTCTGGGGAGGCATATCTATATGTAAATTCTTTTGAAGAAGTAGATGAATTAAATTATATGGTCTATTATGCTGATTTTCATAATATTCCACAAGAGACTAAGTCTTTTTTTAAAAAATTTGCAGAGAGTATTGGTGATGATGTTGGAGCTGCTGTTGTTAACGTGAATAATATGTATCAGTATTCAGATGTTTCGTGTTGCCCTTTTTATCATCTTTCTGGAAAACCCATGATTTTTTTTGAAGATAAAAGTGGTTCCAAAAAAAGTTGTTTTTATTATACTGTTAATAATCCTGAAGATTTTTATAGAATTTTATTGCTTATTTATAAAAAAAAAGACAATCATTTAGAACTAGGTATGAAGGCAATGATTAATTCTTTGAAGACTCAGTATGGAAGAGTTAAACCTGAAGCAGAATTTATAGCTAATTTGTTAAATGTTCTTGTAAAAGGTCGTGGTTCTAAATGAGTCATTATTTAAAGTTTTGCAATCAATGATGCACAGTAAATAATATCAGGCTGTACAGGTATAGTACTCACCTGACACTCATCGCCATTGGCGAGATGTCTTTTAGGCGGCCCATTTGGTCTTTTTTTTGTTTTGTCTTAGCGTTAGCAGCCCGTACAAAAATGGGTCTGGCTGGGATTCTGCCGTTCATGTTTTGGCCTTGTGTACGTTCATGTTTGTAGTGGTGCAGATACTCGTTTAGGTCTGTTTGAATTTGCTAGTGGTGTATACTTCAGCTGCTCTGTGATGCGAAAATGCTTGTTTACCGCCTGTGCAGCCGTCACTAAAAATGACTGTGCTACTCGCGTATTTGGGTAGTAATGTGCTCACAGATGTTCAAGAAACAACTCGTACGGATGTTGGTCGGCCTGCCGTAAAACTCTCTTACTCCATCGAAAATACAGTATTTTCACCAAAAAAATCCCCTCCGGGACAAGGCGTCCGGGAGGGGATTTTCTGCGAATTGCAATGTGTTGTTGCTATTTGCGGTGCGGTTCCAGTTCGTCGAGGATTTCCTGGGGCACCTCGTAGTGGGTTTCCTTGGCCTTGTCGATGGCTTCGATGGCTTTGTCGAATTCGCCCAACTCGATGTAGGTCATGGCCAGGTTGTGGTAGGCGGGGCCGAACATGGGTTCCAGTTCGATGGCCTTGGAGCTGTGCTTTACGGCTTCTTCGAATTCGCCGGTCATAAAGTACAGTCCGCCCAGGTTGGCGTGGGCCTGTACGAATTTGGGGTCACAGCTCAGGGCCTTTTTAAAGGCTTTTACCGCCTTGTCGGAATCGCCGCGCTGCATGTGCACAAAGCCGACGTTGGCAAAGGGCACGGCAAAGAAGGGCTGGGCGCGTGCGGCTTCCAGGTTGTAGCGCAGGCAGCCGTCCAGGTCTTTGCGGTACATGCATATGCCGCCGAGCTGCACGTAGGCTTCGGCCATTTTGGGGGATTCTTCCACCGCGGCCAAAAATTCTTTTTCAGCTTCCGTGAACATGCGCTTGGACAGGTAGGCCATGCCCAGGTTGTAGCGGGTATTGGCGCAGGTGGGGTGTTTTACCAGCCTGGATTTTTGTTCGTCGATATATTCATCCACGTTTTGTGCCTGGGTGATGCTCATAATATGCTCCTCTGGTGGTTGCAGACTGAGGGATCGCGTGGCGATCCTGTGGGAACCGGGCGGGGATTCGGTTCGGGGCGCGCGGGGGCGGCCAGTCCGATAATTACATTAAAAGAGGGATTCGCCCTTTTTCAATTTTTCTTTGTCCTCAAGCAGGCGCATGTACCAGCAAGCGAAGTCGTACATGCCAAGCTGGCGTTCGCTTTCGTTGATGATACCCAGAGCCATTTCAAACGCGCCTTTGGCGTAGACATCGTTGTAGCGCTCTTCGGGAACCTGCTGCAGGAAGCCACGGATGAGTTCCTGTGTGGTCAGCTGGTTATTGTCCTGCCGCAGGTCGATGGGGTCCAGGGGTTTCTGAAAGGGGTCCCACTGGTTGTAGCCCATCTTGTCGATGAACTTGCGTCTCCGGGGCGAGAGCTTTTCGTACATTGTCCTCTTGAGCTCGGCCTCTTGTTCCAGGGTCATTTGGCTCATGTATTATTCCCCTTGGGTGCCTTCTTCGGCAGCTTCTTCCTTGGCACCGAGATATTCTTCGTCATAGGTATTTTTAAGGGCGGAGCCCACGGGAACGTGGACCACATGCAGGCCGCCGAACTGGGAATTGCAGCGCTGTACGATTTCGGCGCTCAGAGCTACCAGCCGGTCCTGGATTTTTTCCATCTGCACTGCGGGGTAGGGCTTGCCTTTTTGGAAGCCGGACAGTCCGCAGGTATGGGATGCTCCGTCAAACGCCGTGGGAATTCCGTACAAACGGCAAGTGATGGGCCTGTGGTCGTACAGCTGGCAACAGTCGTCCTTGTCCAGCAGGGGGCAGCGTACGCGTTCCTTGCCAACGGCAGCCAGCACTTCGTTGTCGTCACGTCCTTTCTGCTTGTCCTTCCAGGCGTGGCGCACGATTTTTGCTTGTTCGCGTTCGGCGTTGTCCGCCTTTTGCAAAATATCTTCCCGTTCCAGGCCCGCGAATTTTTCATTGAAGCGCCTGTTGAGATACATGGCCTCCACAAGGCTCAGGTCGAAAATTGCGTGGCAGCAGCTGCTGCATCCTACCTTGCATTTGACTTCGGAGGGGAACTGGGAACGGACGTTTTCAAAAACCTTGTCCACTCCGGCCACCAACTCTTCATACTGCCTGAACAGATCAGACATTTCCAAATCCATGCGGACCTCCGGGACCGGCTTCCGGCAGAGCGCATTGCGCTGTCTGGACCGTACCGGTGTATGTCCAGCCTGCGCGCGTCAGACCGTGCGGGCGGTGCGAGCACCCGCCAAATTGAAAATATGCGGAAAACGCGAGTGCTCCGTCCTGGAATGGCGGATTGCGGCGCGTGCCGGACGAAAGCACATTTGTACCAGTGTTTTTACGATTAGGTCTGGAGGTTTAATGCCGAAAATCCCACTCGTCAACACCGGCCTGTAAAAAAAGGGAGCGGTTATGACAAACCGCTCCCTTTGGGAATTTACTCGAACAGCTCGGGCTATTCTTCTTCGACCGTGATGGCGTCCTGCTCGCAAACTTCGATGCAGGATTCACAGCCCAAACATTCTTCTTCGTTCACGGGAACGGCTTTTCCGTCCTGCATTTCGTAAACTTCAACAGGACAGACGTCCACACATTCGCCGTCGCCAACACACTTATCAGTGTCTACTACTACTCTGTAACCCATGTTTCCCTCCGTACAGGAATTTTTGCGGCCAAGCCGCCTGTAGAATCCAATAGGGTCCCCGGCCCACTGCTTGTGGAGGTTTTCCGGGGCCGTTATCTTGGTCGCCCAAGAATGTTTTGCATTATCCTCATGGTCCTCGCGGTGTCAAGGTTCATAATGGGAAACGTGCGGGAAAAAAAGTTTTTTCAGAATAGTAATAATCCCATGAAAACAACGTGTTGCAAATCATACGTCGGGTTCCTGGGGCTTGGCGACCGGTAGGGTGAATGAAAAAATATTGCCCAGGGGGCGTGCTTCATATCCCACGGTGCCTCCGTGCAGGGCTACGACCTCGCGAACAAAGGAAAGTCCGTGCCCTGTTCCGTACTCGCCGCTTGCATTGCTGCCGCGAAATCCTTCCTCGAAAAGCCGCGGATTTTCCGTGTCCGCAATGGTGGGGCCGGAAGAAAACACGTAGATTTTCACCCGGGGCCTGTCTTCCCCGGATTTTTGGGGGAGCAGTTCCCAGCCATACTCAACGAATTTGCGCGTCCGGCCGTTTTGGTCCTGAACGTCCTGGGCGTATTTTGCCGCATTGGAAACCAGATTGGCGAAAACCTGGCTGATGAGGCCGAAGTCGGCCATGATGTTCACGTCCTCGCCGTTTTTTTCCGGGCCGGGGGCAATGTCCACACCGCGGTCTTCGAAGCGGTGGCGGTAGCGTTCCAGCTGTGGGGTGATGATGCTTTCGAACACCGGCACCGGGCGCATCTCCAGCACGTAGCGGCCTTCCTCGAAGTGGCTGCGGCGGAGCAGGGTTTCCAGAAATAGGCTGGTCTGCTCATAGTGGCGGTATATCTCGCTGTACTGGTCCATGAGCGCTTCAAAGGCGTAATCCATCTCACGTTTGAGCAGGCGGCATTGCGAGGTGTGTTCCCCGCCTCCGCCCGTGCAGTTGTCGGTAAAGGTGGAAAACTGATCGCCAATATCCCGCAACACCTGGATTTTGCTCTCCAGACGACGATAGTAGAGCTTGAAATACATGTTGGGCACAATGACGTTGTGGCCGATGTCCTCCACCAGGGTTTGGATGAATTCCAGATGCTCGCGATTTTTTTCGCTGATGATGCGTCCGTGCAGGCGGTAGCCGATGCGGTTGGCGTATTTTTCGAAAAAGAGCGCGTCCTGGCGCGAGATATCATCGGCCTGCTCAAAGACGATCATGCCGATGACATCGTCTTTTGGGGTGACGGGCAGGAATTCCAGCAGTTCCCTGTTGCCCTTGATGGGGATGAACAGGCGGCCTTCGCGGCGCAACGGGCGGGACATGTCCTCGAAGTCGTCCAGATTCAGGTAGTTGGGATGGTCGGCTTCCAGGTCTGCGGCACATTTGAGTTCGAGCCGGTTTTCAGGAGCCAGCATGTACAGGGTGGTGTTTTTGTCGAAAAAGACTTTGGGGATGATCACGGAAAGGGCCCAGAGGTCGTCTTCTCCGCCAAACTCCTGGGCCAGGTCGAAAAAGATGTTCATGCTGCGGCTTTGCTGTTTGGAGAACTGGTACTTGTCGTAATCACTTATTTTTTCATGCACACGAAGCGTCAGGGCGGATATTTTGTTGCGCAGGTCTGCGGGTGCCGTCTTTTCAGCGGCCGGGGCAGATTCGTTGGAAGATGCGTTCATGGAGGCTCCGCACTCTGTTTTCCTGGCCCGCAATGGCCGGAAACGTTGTATGGCCGGGGTGGCTTGTGTCGTTTTTTGGGGGGACGGTCGTCATTTGCCGGTCTTTAAAAACAATGTCCCATTACCCCCGCAGGGTGACAACTTTGTTTCTGCACAGGGAAAAAAGCACGCATGGTTCTTTGCAGAATGTAAGGTTCTTCCCCGGTAGCCGAAAGGTACATTAAGCGGAGGCTTCGTTGCAAGCGGCAGGTTGCTGGTGTATGTTGCTGGCATTGTGCGCTGTTGCGACTATTTTGTCCGGTGGCGAGGCATGAGGGAGTCAGGGAGGATGGCTGGATGAAAGAAACCTCGTATCTTCAGGGACGGGAAGAGCTGGTCAGCAAGCTCCGAAAGCTGCCTTCTCTCAAATCGTTTAACGATGCGTATATCAAGGAAATTCTCGCCTTGAGCAAAATTCGCAAATACGATTTGGGAGAGGTCATCATTCAGGAAGGGCAGTTCGACAGCTGGATGTACATCCTGATTAACGGCGAGGTAAAGGTCGTCAAAGGCGGCGAGGTTATTTCGCGGCTGGCTGGCATAGGCGATATATTCGGGGAAATGGGCATTATCGATGGAGAAGCCCGGTCCGCGTCCATTTTCGCCACCAGTCCGGTAACCTGTCTGGCTATCGACGCTTCGTTCCTGGACCGCATGACCCCGGAAGACCAGAACGCTTTTTATTCCGTCCTTTACCGCTTGTTTGCGGAAATTCTGGCTATCCGCCTGCGGGAAACCGGCGAGGAGTTGTCCCGGACAAAAAAAGAGCTGGAACGGCTCAAGGGACATGCGCCCGGAGCGGGAGCGACATCCATTTACAATCCCTGAGTCATCGGCAGCCACGCCTACAGGATAATGGGCCCCAGTCGGATAAATGGGGTGGGGCAGTGGCTGTAACGCCTGAAATGGCTGGAGACGAGCAGAAATACAGACGCCGGTTCGGGAGGTTCCTGAACCGGCGTCTGCGTTCTAGGGGAAAAATACTCTTACGCACTCGCCAAGGCTTTTGAAGCGCGCCTTTCAAGAAAGCGGGGCCGCGTCCGCGACTTACAAAGCGTTCGCAGACCGAAAACCTTCCGGCTGCAAAGGCTCCAACGGCTAACGCATGCCGTGGTTAGGGGAAAATCTTGTCGATCTTCTGGCCCAGGGTTTCCGGCGTGAAAGGTTTGACAATGTAGTTGGAAACCTTGGCCTGCACGGCTTCGATGATGTTTTCCTGCTGGGCTTCCGCCGTAACCATCAGAAACGGCAAGTCGGCGAATTCTTCGCTGCCGCGAACCTTGCGCAGCAGTTCAATGCCCGTCATCTGCGGCATGTTCCAGTCGGAAATGACAAAATCGATGTTGCCACGGTTGATGGCGTCCCATGCAGTGGTTCCGTCATCTGCTTCACTTACGTTGGTGAAGCCGATTTGTTTGAGAATATTTTTAATGATTCTGCGCATGGTTGCGAAGTCGTCCACAACCAGCACGCTCATGCTTCTATCGGCTGCCATATCTCCTCCCTCTTTGTGCAGTAACTAAACTCGGGTCCGGATGCATAAAGGCTCTTCTATTTATGGCGGAGTCGAATACATGTCTCCACGCTTATCATTCAGAATATGCTGAGTAAGCGTCTTTGGCAAGTCTCCTCTCGCACCAGCAACGATTCGCCGTATACCTTGCCGCCGGTGACAGTACAAGCCTATTTCTTACAGCCGGAAATCCGGTCAGGAAACTGTTTTCATGAATTCCTGCACGGCGTTCCACTGGCGTGGGTGCATCCGCGAATAGGCGCTGAAGTCCGCGGCCGGTGCCAGTCCGGGGACGAAAGCCCGGCATACGGGCAAACGCAGGTCGTCCCTTGTAAGATCCACATACACTGGAGCAAACCCGTTGGATTGCAAAAGCTTTTCCAGCAGATGCAGGTCGGTCATCGGGTGCCCCGTACCGTATTCGGGCAGGCTTTCCAGCGACCGCACGGGCAGATCGGCAGGCGCCTGGGCCGAAGGTTCGCCATTGGGATACGGGTACATGGTTTCCAGCAGGGCGGAAAGCAGGGCGGAGCGGCTGCTCAGGGAGCATCCGGTCCCCTTTGCCAGCTCTCCGTCCCGGCTTTGCACAAACACCTTGTAGGCCGGAACCCCCAGGTCGGTCGTCAACTCCTGCGCCACAACGGCAATGCCTTTGTCCGCGTAATCCGCCAGAAGCGCGCCAATGGCCGGATCACTCGAAGTCAGCCGGAAACAGCGGGCCGAGTCGTACACTCCCACGGCTTCGGCGTCGCGTTCCAGCACTTCGTATAGACCGGACAGCCGGGCCTGTTCCATTATATTCCCGGAAGCCAGCCCTGTGGAATCCAGCCCTTCGGCCAGCGCGGGTTCATCCAGGTTGCAGAAAAGAAATGTGAACTGGGCCGGAACCATGACCCGTGCCCCGTCGGCGCGTTCTCCGGCCAGCCAGTGGATTTTCACCTTGCCGTCAGCCCCGTCTGTAGTCCCGTCAGGTGCCGGTAAAACAGTGGGCAGGGGGATTTCCCCGCGTTCGGTCAGCTCTTCGCGGCTGGCAAGCACCAAGGAGAGGTCCGCAAGTCGGTCGGCGATGCATCCGTTCTCCACCGAGGCAAACGAGCTGACCCGTTCCACTATCTCCATATACAGGGAGGCCCGGGCTGTATCGAGTTCCAGCCCCTTGCCGTAGCTGGTCTGGATGCCGCTCAGGTTGTAGTCCAGTGTGCCGCTGGCGATATCAATGTCCATTTCCCATTCGCGCAGCAGGGCCACAGGGCTCAGCGAGGCTTCGTGCCGGTGCTCCACGTCATGGAAAACATCCAGTTCGTCCAGCCGTTGGCGCGCCGTGGCCGCTGTTGTTCCGGCATCGGGCAGTACCGGCAGGGAGTCACCGCTGCTGGCAGGCGCAAATTCGCCCAGGTTGTCTGGGGTCAGCCCCTGCACCGTTCGGAAAGGTGCGCACGGGGCGCTCAGTCCTGCGGCTATGGCACGGGGAAATTCTTCGTGCCCTATGATGTTGGCCTGCAACACAGAGGCCCATTGACGCTGCAGGGCGCGGTCCGCCTCGGCTTCGGCCCGGAGCAGGGGCAATGGGCTGTATGCGGCCAGCTGGTTCAGGCCAAAGGGCGTAAAGCGGGCGGTGAACCCGTTGAATTTGGCATGGACAAGGCTTGCTTCGCAGACCAGGGCGCGAAAGGCGTCCGGTCCTTCCTGCACGGCCTGCTCCACCAGGGCGGCGAATTCCTGCGGTTCCATGGTTTCCAGCATGCGCAGCACGTAGCGGCGCATGAATTCGTCATTGGGGTGGGCCTTTATGTGGGCCAGGGCCTGGGGCGGGTTCATGGGCTCGGCGGGGGAACAGCCGAAAAATCCGATTCCCGAGGCCGTGGACTCGCGCTTGAGAATATATTCCATGCGAAAAAGCTCCTGTGGTCGTTTCCAATGGCAAGACTTCCTTGCCTACGGCAGGCGGACGGGCTTGGCAAGCTTTAGGAGTCGGTTTGGTAGGAAATGTCTGGGGGGCAGTTTGGGGCCCAGTTTGGTAGCCCAGATTGGTGGCCCAGATTGGCGGCACAGTTTGGGGGGCTCTGCCGCGCGTATTTCCCCGTGGGAATGTACCTTTCCGCAGCCGCTTTCAGCGGATACGGTATGGCGAACCAGTCGTCAGCCCTGGCAGCCCTGGCAGCCCCATCAGCCCCGTCAGTCCTATCAGCGCATTGCAAACGATGTGAAGAATCGGCTGCCTGAATCCCTTCTCTTGCGCTCGGCCTGCGTCTGCATAGTACAGGCGCGGGGGCCTACAGATACCGCTTCTTGAGGTCTGTCAGGCGGCTTTCAATTTCCTGAAAGGCCGTTTGCAGGGAGGCGCCTGTCCGGCAGCGGGCGCGGGCTACCTCAAAGAGGTGGGAAAGCTTGTTGAAACCATAACTCAGCGAGGCCCCCTTGAGGCCGTGCAGAATGCGTTCGGTCTCATCCTTTTGTGCGTTTGCCATTGCCACGCGGACTGCTGCCAATTCCCTGTCCACGGATTCGAAGAACGAGGGCATGAGGTCCATAAGTTCTTCTTCCAACAATTCATCGGTAAGGACTTCGCTTTCCGGCCCGCGCAAGGGGGCGCTCTTCTTTACGGACGCGGTGTCATCCCTGCGGCAATATTCGGCAATGGTTTCAAACAGGGTCTGGCGCCGGACGGGTTTCCCCAGAAATCCCGAACATCCCGCTTCCAGCGCTTCTTCCCGGTGCTCCTTGAAGACGTGGGCGGTCAGCGCAATGATGGGCACGGCGCTGCGGCCGTGTTTGCGTTCCAGTCTGCGCATGCGCCGCGTCGCCTCAAAACCGTCCATCTCGGGCATCTGGATGTCCATGAAGACCATATCCACATTCGTCTTGGAAAAGATATCCAGCGCTTCCCTGCCGTTTTCCGCAAACAGCGGGGTGACCGGCGTTTCCTTGAGGTACAGCTCTATGAGGTCGCGGTTGGCGGCCATGTCTTCGGCAAAGATGATGGTGGCCTGGGGGAGCCTGTCTGCATAGTCATCCGTTGCCGAGGACAATGATTTGTTGGGCAGGCCCATGACCGGCGTTTCAAAGGGAATGGTCAGGCTGAAGGTGGAGCCGTTGTGGGTGTCGCTCTGCGCCGTGATTTCGCCGTGCATCAGGCTGGTAAGGCTCTTTACAATGGAAAGTCCCAGCCCCGATCCCCCGTGTTTGCGCACCATGGACGGGTCGGCCTGGCTGAAGGCATCGAAAATGGTGGCCAGTTTTTCCGCAGGCACGCCCAGGCCGGTGTCGGAAACCCTGAAGGTGAGAACCACGGCGGATTGCTCCTGTCCCATGCGTTCCACGCTTATGACCACGCCGCCTGTTTTGGTGAACTTGACCGCATTGCCGACAAGATTGGCCATGATCTGCCGGAAGCGAACCGGATCGCCCACAACCTGCCGCGGGACGTCCGGGGCGATTTCGCAATACAGGTCTATTCCCTTTACCCTTGCGCTGTGCTCGAACAGCCGCCTTGTGGCTTCGAGTTCATGGGAAAGATTGTAGCAGATGGATTCCAGCACGACCTGCCCGGCTTCGATGCGGGTAAAGTCCAGAATGTCGTTGACGATGCCCAGCAACAGGTCGCACGAAGAGCGCATGGCACCCAGGTATTTCCGTGCGTTTTGGGGCATGTCCTGGTCGTCCAGCAGTTCCGACATGCCCAGGATGGTATTGACCGGCGTGCGGATTTCATGGCTCATGCGGGCCAGAAAGGCGCTTTTGGAGCGGTTGGCGGATTTTGCGGCCTTGCAGGCGGCGTCGGCCTCGCGGCTTACGCTTTTCAGCTGGTCCTTGCGCACGTTGAGCTGGTCCACCATGGCGGCCAGGGCCTCGTTGCCTTTTTTGAGCTGGCGCTCGGCGTTGCGCTGTTCCGTAACGTCGCGCAGGAAGACCAGCAGTGCGTCCTGCCCGTCCCATGTGGTGTCGGCCACATGCATTTCCACCAGAAGCATCCCGTTGTCGCCGGGGAGTTCCAGCTCCGCAACTCTGCCTTTGTGCACTGCATAGGGAAAATCCTTTCCGTCCGCCTTGTCCGCCCTCATTTCCAGCAGCCGCTCGGCCGCCGGGTTCATAAAACGGATGCGCAGCCTCGGGTCGAGGACCACAATGGCGTCGGAATGGCTGGCAAGGCTGGCGAGCGTGTCGCGCAGTCTGATTTCCTTTTCCCTGAGTTCCTCGGTCTGATGTTGCAGCCCTTGGGTAAGGCGTTGGTTGTTGTCCCGATATCTGCCCAGCCCCAGCTTCATCTTGCGGAAGCTGTCGGCGGTTTCCTGGATTTCCCGCACCGGGCAGTCGATGTCGAACTCGGTGTCCAGGTCGTAAGATTCCACGGCCTTGGCCTCGTCGCGCAGGGCGACCATGGCCTTGGCAATGCGGTTTGCCATGGCAATGCCGATGAGCATGGTAACGAGCAGGATGCCGGTTGCCAGGGTCAGGTTGAAGTTGCGGTTTCTTTTGATGGGGCCGAGGACGTCGTCCTCCGGAACATACATGCCGATGACCCAGGGCCATTGCGGACTGTTGAAGCGGGAGAACATGGCGTAGTAGGTTTTTCCGTCCAGCTCGAAGCTGGTGAATTCCTTGCCGCCCAGGTCGGCTATGCCGCGCCTGCCAAAGGCAGTTTTGTAGGCCTGCCGGGCAGTCGGATCATCCAGCCGGGTAATGTTCACAAGCTGAAAATTGTCCGTATCAGCCTGTTTGCGGGCAATGACGGAGATGTCGGGAAAGGCGATGACTTCACCCGCCTGACTCAGAATGAAGGCCTTGCCATGTTCGCCGATTTGCAGGTCGGCCAGGAAGTCGGAAATGGCGTCTATTTCAATGTCCACGCCGACCACGCCCATGAGCTTTCCCTCCTGCCCGAAAACCGGGGTCGCCGTGGTCAGGCCGGGTTTTCTGGAGGTAAAGAAGATGTAGGGTGCCGTCCAGATGGTGTGGGCTGTTTTTTCGGCCCTCTGAAACCAGGGCCGGACTCTCGGATCGTAGGTGTCGTTGGGGTCCACGGTGTGCATCAGCTCTGTGCGCCAGGCATCTCTCCAGATAAGCCGTGTCTGGCGTACGCCATCCACCAGGGTGATGATTTTTGTCCGGAACCCGCCTTTGATCTTTTCATCGTTGCGCATCACATACAGAAATTCGCCGCTGCTGCTCCCATAGTACAGCCCGGCGAATTCCGGGTGCAGGGCCAGTTGCTCCAGAAAATAGCGTTCCATGGCCTTGCTGTTGTGGCTGGTGACGATCTGGCTGCTGGCAAGGCGCTGGGTAAGGCGCGAGGCATCCCTGGCCGGGGAAAGGTAGTTCTGGGATTCGGAAACAATGAAGGTGGAGATGTTTTCCATAAGGGAATGGGCATTGCCCAAAAGGGCTTTCTCGCTGGTGACGTACGAGGAGATCTGAATAAAGCCCACGGCCAGGCATTGCAGAATGACCAAAATGCCCAAGAGGATGAATTTGATGGAGTATCGTTTCACTGTGCGTCACCTTGGTGAATTTGGGTATCTATACGTGCGTAATTGGATTGCGGGAATACCTATTTCCAGAATACGGTGTTTGCAGGGAAAAATCCATGCGTTTCTTGAATTGGCTGCCTTTTGTAATTTTTTGAACCAGGGTTTTCCATGCTCTGCTCCGTTTGCACGGCCGGCGGCAAGGTCCGTTTGTTTTGACGGAGCTATGTAAAGATCTGTTGCATGTGTCGATAAAAGCCATTGTCAATCCTTGCATGCATGCTCTACACCAGTTGCATAACCTCCAAACACAAAGTGCGCGCTATGGCAGTATCCCATATTCCTTCTTCCCACACAGCCCCGTCCGGCCACGCCGGGGGGAAGATTCCCGACAGACTCGGTGCCGCCGCAGGCTCCGGCAGCGTCATCAGCCTGCGCAGTCGCATACTTCTTCTGCTGGCGGCACTCATGGTGGTCAACCTGACGGGCGCCGGGCTGTCCATCTGGTACACGGACCGGGCCAAAGGGCTGTACGAATCCACCATGGACCACGACTTTCAGGCGCTTATGGCTGCCCAGGGGCTGGAAACCGCCTTGCTGATGCAAAAGGGGCTTACCACCTACTTTTTTCTCAATAACGATCCGGCCTGGCTGGAACAGCTGACCGCGTACGAGCAGAATTTTGGAAATTATCTGGAGCAGGCCCGGAAGTCCGTCATTGATCCGGAGCAGCGGAATCTGCTCAACCGGATCGAGTCCGAGTATGGAAACTTCACCCATGCGCGCGACCAGGTCATTGCCCTGTACAAGGACGGCAGGCGTGAGGAAGGGGCCAAACTGCATTGGGCCGTGCGCGACGGCTTTTCCCGCGCGTTCACCTTGTGCGAGGATTTCAGGAATTCCTACAGGGAGCGGGTGCTCACGGCCCGGGCCAATTACAACAAGGAAGCCCACCTCATTTCCCTGGTTACGCTGGGGGCCATGCCGGGGGTTTTCGGGCTGGGGCTGCTGCTCATTTATATCCTTATGAAACAGGTTCTCATCCCCCTGCGCCGCCTTGTGGTGGGCAGCGGACTGATGGAGCGCGACACAGTGCCCGACGACGAGGTCCAGGCCTTGTCCCGGTCTTTTGAAAACCTCATGGCAGACAGGGACAGCGCCCATGTGCAGCTGGAAAAGAGCCAGGAAATTCTGCTGCAGGCGGAAAAGCTGGCGCTGGTGGGGAAAATGGCGGCAGGCGTTGCGCACAGCGTCCGCAATCCGCTGACCTCATTGAAAATGCGTTTGTTTTCCCTGGAACGCAGCCTTTCCCTGGACCCGATGCAGCGCGAGGATTTTGAAGTCATTTCCGAGGAAATCAAACACATCGATACCATCCTGAACAATTTTCTGGAATTTTCCAGGCCGCCCAAGATGCGTTTTCAGTCCGTCAGTCCGTCCGCTGTGGTGGACAACACGCTGCAGCTGCTGCGCCACCGGTTGCAGTCGGGCAATGTGGATATTCAGCTGCACCGCGACGATCCCCTTCCGCCCACGGCCATTGATCCGGAACAGCTCAAGGAAGCCCTGGTCAACATCATCCTCAACGCCTGCGAGGCCATGGTGGAGGGTGGGACCATCACCATCAGCGAGGATCTCGGTGTCGTGGACGGGGTGGGGCGCATGATACTCATCCGCGTGGCAGACAACGGACCCGGCGTGCCCAAGTCCATCATGGACGATATTTTTTCGCCGTTCTTCAGCACCAAGGAGGAAGGCTCGGGCCTTGGGCTGGCCATATCCCGCCGTATTCTTGAGGACCATGGCGGCTGGCTCAGCCTGAAATCCAAGGAAGGCTACGGAGCCATATTTTCCCTGGCCGTACCCTGCAAGGAGGCCTGCCCATGGCCGTGATTCTTGTGGTGGACGACGACGCCCAGCTGCGCAGGAGCTTTGCCAAACTGTTGCAGTCCGAAGGGTACGAGGTGGTTGTGGCCGCGTCCGGGGAAAAGGGCATAGAAGCGGCCCAATCCCGGCCTTTCGATCTGGCCGTCATGGACGTGCGCATGCCGGGCATGGACGGGCTGGAGGCGTTCAAGGCCATTCAGACCATCGATCCCAAACTGCCGGTCATCATTATGACCGCCTATGCCGCCACGGAAACGGCCATTGAAGCGGCCCGCTGCGGGGCCTTCGATTTCGTGCTCAAGCCGTTCGACATCCCGCACGTGCTGGAACTCATCCGCCAGGCTTTGGCGGCCGGGCGGGTGATGCGCTCGCATGTGGAGATGGATGCCGATCCGGCCCTGGGCAAGGAAGACGCGCTTCTTGGCCGGTCCAAGGCCATGCAGGACGTGTTCAAGGCCATTGGCAGGACCGCGCCTACCGACGCCACCGTGCTGGTGCGCGGCGAGTCGGGCACGGGCAAGGAGCTGGTGGCGCGGGCCGTGTACCAGTACAGCCAGCGGGCGGAGATGCCGTTTCTGGTCATCAACTGCGTTGCCATCCCGGACACGTTGCTGGAAAGCGAACTTTTCGGCTACGAGCGCGGCGCTTTTACCGGGGCCAATGCCCGGCGTGTGGGCAAGGTGGAGCAGGCCGGCGGGGGCACGCTTTTTCTGGATGAGATCGGCGACATGCCCCAGAGCATCCAGGCCAAGATTTTACGGCTGCTTCAGGAAAAGACCATCGAGCGTCTGGGTGGACGCAATCCCGTGGAAGTGGACGTGCGCATCATTGCGGCCACCAACCGCAATCTGGAAGAAGCCATCCAGGATGGGCGCTTTCGCGAAGACCTCTATTACCGGCTCAACGTGGTCTCCCTGAACCTGCCGCCCCTGCGTGAACGGCTGGAGGACGTGGACTATCTGGCCGATCATTTCCTGGCCCGTTTTTCACGCGAGCTGGGCGTGGTCAATCCCGGCATCAGCGAGGGAGCGCGGCGCGCCCTGGCCGCCCACTCCTGGCCCGGGAACGTACGCGAACTCGCCAACGTCATTCACAAGGCCCTCATTTTCAGCCGCGGATACCCCGTCAGCACCAACGAAATTTCAACAGCCCTGGACGACGGGCAGAGCCGGGACGAAGCAGACCCAAGCAGGGCTTTACGGACCGATACAACTGACCCGCTGCGGGAGTGGATTCGTTCCGAACTGACCTCCGCACCGCGCGACAATCTTTTCGAAGACCTGCGCGACAGGTTCGGGGCGGTACTCATAGAAGAAGCCCTGGATATCACCGGTGGCAACCGCAGCCAGGCGGCCCGGTTATTGGGGGTGTCGAGGCCTACCTTACTTGCCCGCATAGACAAGTATGGTGTGCTGAAAAGGGCACGATAGCGGCGTTATTTCAACAAGCTCAAACCCTCGCGTATCAGGAAATACGCGTCGGTCTTGAGCTTGTCTCATGCCTTGCTCTCGCACCCTTTTGAGCACACCATTTTTTACAAGTGAAAAAGGCGCGATAACTTCGTTGCTTCGGCAAACTCAAATCCTCGCGTATAAGGAAATACGCGTCGTCATCAAATTGGTTTTACGCCTCGCTCTCATACCCTTTTGATCTGCCTGTGAATGGAATTTTGTAAGCGGGGAAGATATTTTAAATTTTTGAGCACACCTGTAAGATCCGTTGGAAAAAAGCACGCCTGGAAAAAAAGGCCGGGGAGAGAATCTCCCCGGCCTTTTGCTGTTGTCAGCCTGTTGGTTATTTGCCGGATGTGATGATGAGTGTCGCGGCCTTATCGGGTTGCAGGTAGTTTTGGACCATTTGGTCCAATTCCTCTACGGTAAGGTCTTGCATGATTTTGTTTTCGTCGCGGCTCCATTGCACCTGTTGCGGGTAGCGGGAAAGTCCGGTCAGCACGGTATCCATCCAGTAGGCATTGGACTGCCGGGCTTCGATCAGCGCGTTCACGGCAGGCTTTCTGGCCCGTTCCAGTTCATCCTTGGTAATGCCTTCCTTGATAAATTGGGCCGTAAGGTCCCGCACTTCCCTGGCAATCAGGTCAGTCTTGTCCGGGGTGGAGCTGATGTGCGTCAGGAGCAGGCCGTAGCCGGGGTATGAAGCCAGCGGCATGGCCCCGGCCCAGGGCGAATAGGTCAGCCCCAGTTTTTCGCGGATAACCTTGCGCATCCGTTCGCCGAACACTTCCGCCACCAGGCGCATGCCCAACCGCTCGCGCTGGTTGGCGTAGCCGCTGGAAGGAAAGCTTACCGAAACAACGGCCTGTTCGATCTCGCTGTCGGCCTTCAGCTGCAGCTCCTTGCCTGCGGGGAACACGGCAGAGCCCTGGTCCTTTGGCGTGTAGTTGCGTTGCGGCAGGGTGCCGAAGACCTTTGCCACGGACTGGATAACCGCTTCCGTGTCCACGTCGCCCACGATGTCGATTTCCAGCGGAGCGTTCGTCAGGTAGGGAGTCAGCCAGTCGCGTACGGTATCCAGCGTGTAGGGTGCGAAGGCTTCGGGAGCCGAGCGTCCAAGCCGGTTGTTGCCGCCGCTGAAAAAGCGGAAGGCGCGGGCCTGGAACAGCCCGTCAACGGTCTTGTCCTGGGAGGCGGCAGCCTTGACCAGCTCGGTTTTGGCTTTGGCAAATGCGGTTTCCGACCAGGTAACATTGTACAGGCTGGCCCGCATCAGACGCAGGAGATATTCCTCCTCGCCGCTCAGGGAAAAGCCGGATTCGATGAATCGTCCCGGTTCGGCCGCAAGCTCGAAGCCCAGGGTGCGTCCGGCCAGGGCGTCTTCCAGTTCCTGTTGGCTGAGTCCCAGCATTCCGGACTCGTTGGCTGTTTCAATGGCAAGCCGGGCAAGTCCCTGTTGGTTTTCAGCCTGTCCCCGGCGTCCGTTGCCAAAGACAAGATTGATGTTGGTTTTCCCTTTTTCGAATTCCGTGCGCATGATGTTCAGCCGAATGCCGTTGGCAAATTCGATGCTGCTCATGTCCGGATTTTTTTCATCGGTCCGCTTGGCGATTTTGCCCGGCTCACCAACCGCGGGCAGGGCGAGTTGCTTTGCCGTTTTCAGCTTGGGCCTGGGAACATTCACAGCCGCGCTTTCCGCCCAGGCCATGGCCAGGGCGAACTCGGGATTGTACTTGCCGTCCAGGGGCTTGGGGCTTTCCAGGCTCAGCAGCCTGTGCCCGGTATTCCAGGCAGCCTTCCAGGCGTCCTGCACCGCGCTTATATCCGCCTGCTCCGCCATGGGTTTCTGCAGGTCGCGTTCCTGTTCCGGGGAGAGAAAGACTTCGTCTGAGGTAACGGCCTGCATCAGTTCCTGGGAAAGCTGCTGGCTGGTGCGGGCCTTTTGGGTTTGCACGGCAGAGTCCAGGGCGGCCAGGTAGCGTTTCTTGGCCCGTTGCAGTTCAGCGGGCGTAAATCCCCATTTCAGGGACGAACGCAGCTGTTGTTCCAAAAGCCCAAGGCAGGCTTTCCACTGGCCGGGTTCGCATTCGCCGTTGATGCCGGTCATGGTGTAGGCGTTCAAAAAGTCGTAGCGCATGGAGTCGCCGCGTAACAGTTTTCCGCCTTCCTTTTCCGAGAGTGCGGCAAGACGCTCGTTGAACATCAGCAGGGCCAGCTGGTGCAGAACGTCCTCGCGACGCTGGGCCGAGTTGTCCACTGCGTCGGGAGCGTCGGACAGCACCGAGATGGAAACCTTGGAGACGGCGCTTTCCGGGTTGACAGCAAAATAGGTCTGCAATCCGTCGTGGCCGTAGCTGTCCACCCGGGGAAGTTTCTTGTCCTGGCGTTCCGGCGCGCGGGACTTGAGGTCGCTGAAGTATTCGTCCACCAGGCGGACGGCTTCCTTGGCCTGCACGTCGCCAACCACCACCACGGCCATGCGTTCCGGCCTGTACCATGTGTCGTAGTAATCACGCAGGAGTTTCGCGTCCGCCGCCTTGATGACCTTTTCTTCGCCTATGGGCAGGCGGTCGGGGATGATCGATCCGGGAAAGTAGAAGTTCAGTTCGCTTTTCAGGTTGCGGTAGCTCTGCGAATCGCGGGCCGTCTTTTCCGACAGAATAACGCCGCGTTCGCGGGCCACCTCGGACTGCAGAATGAGCGCCTCGCCTGCATAATCACGCAGGATGCGCAGTCCGTCGCGCAGGCTCTGTTCCTTGTCGTCGGGCAGGCGCACGTCGTACACGGTTTCGTCGAATCCCGTGTGGGCGTTGGCGTCGGCTCCGAAATTCATGCCCAGCCGCTGAAAGTGTTTGATCAGTTCGCCGGGTTTGAAATGGGTGGAGCCGCAAAAGGCGATGTGTTCCATAAAATGGGCCAGACCACGCTGATTTTCGCGTTCCTGAAACGAGCCCGATTCCACAACCAGATGCATGTCCACCCGTTTTTCGGGCTGGGTGTTGGGCATAACGGCGTAGCGCACGCCGTTGTTCAGCACGCCGAAGGTGACGGACGGGTCGGCTTTCAGGTCGGATACGTCCTGCGGCCACTGGGGGAGGGGCTTGGCCTGGGAGATGATGGGAAGAATGAGCAGGACCGCGAGAGTCCAGACAATACTTTGCAATCGAATGCGCATGAAGCGCCTCCTTGATATATTTTTCGGTGTGCACAAGGCCGGGTTGCGTTTTCGCCTGTTCAGAAGTAAGAATAATTACTTCTAAGTTTTGACTCGTCAAGATGAGGACGGATCATTTATCCGGCAAGGCACACCAATTGTATCCAATAAGTACCAAAAAAGCGTCAGTCCAGGCGCGATTGTCTTTTTCCCGACACTATGGGCTGATATTTGGTTTCTTGAGTCCTCTTTTCAATTTATGGCTGGTTTACAATTTTTAAAACTATTTCCCTTCACATTCGCATGATTTAAGTATGTATTACTTAAATGCTGAAGTGCTTATATAGTACTTCAGCATTTTATTTTGTGATGGATGTAAGTTTTTTGAAAATGAAGTTCTGACATGTATGTGAAGTTTTATATCGATTTTTTCTATTTGGCTGAATTTTACAATACATTTTTGTAGTTTTTTTAAAAAGTCCTGGAATTAAATTCATTTTATTTTTAAATAGAAAAATTAAAAGTACTAAAAAATTAATACCCGAGGAGGGGGGATGTCTATTACTGCACCAGATTATACTACAAAGGTACAAGCCTATTTTAAGGCCAGCCTGGGGCGTTTTGCTTCGGCGGAAGAACTTTCCACCTGGGCAACTGAATTGCTTGGAAATAATGGCAATGTCTGGGGGAACACTGCTGACGAAAGCCTTCAGAAATATGTAAGCAGTCTTGCCGGATGGGGGGAAGACGCTCCTTCAGAGAAAGATGCGCAGTCTCAGGTGGATACGGTGCTGACCAATATGTTCGGCACGTCGGATATGAATGAGGGAATTAAGACATACTACGTGGAAAATTTGGTTGAAGGTACAATCAAATCGCGTGGGTTGGTCAACGCAATTATTAACGACCTGCATCTTATGCCCAAAGTGGACGGCTCGTACGACGCTCCTGCAGGGTGGGATTTTGGCCCGGGTACATCCTTGGTTACGGAAGCCGAAGCCATGTTTTATGAAACAAACATGGTGGATGGCAAGGATGTGAACCTGGCAGGATCGGTTGTTGATGGGCGTATCAAGGGTGCCACTGTGTTCGCAGACTTGGATGGCGACGGGGTATTGGATGCCGACGAGCCATTCACAACAACAGATGCCAACGGTGATTTTGACGCAAATTTTTTGGATAACGCCGCCAGTGCTCCATTGGTTGCCTTTGGTGGAACCGATATTGCCACGAACTTGCCTTTTAAGGGTATAATGTCGGCTCCCAAGGGATCGACCGTGCTTACGCCTTTAACCACGCTTCTGCATGCTATGGTGAATTCCGGAGTCAGCTTGGACAGTGCAGAGGCAAGCATGGGGCAGATTTTTAATTTGCCTACGGGCGTGGATATCAAGACTTTTGACGCAACCAACATTGATACAAGTGCAGCAAGCTCTGCGACCAAACAGAATGCTGTTACGATGTATGCCGCAGCTGCTGAGGTTGCCAACCTTATCTCGCAGATAACCAGTGCTCTGGAAGGTGCAGATGGAAGTCTGACTGGCGAGGCTGCGGCGAAGGCAGCGATTGCGGCGCTTGCAGACAAGGCTGCGAAGGCGGCAGATGCCGGCACGGATCTGGACTTGTCCAACCCGGAGAATGTCAAAGACATCCTGCTCGATTCCGCCCAAAAAGCGGACAGCGACGCCGGGGCGGATACCTCCTCAGATATTGGGGTGGTGGCTGACTCTGTCTCGGAAGTGATGGCAGCCGCCAACGCGAAAGTTAAAGAAGCGGCGGGCGAAAGCGGCAGCATGAATGATGTGTTGAAAAGTATCGCCAGGGTTCAGCATGTGGCAGGAGGGGAAGCAGCGGACTCCATAAAAAACGGAGTAAGCAGCGGTGACATGAGTGAGGCAAAGGATTCCTATAAAGGGTCCAATTTGGATAACGCCATCCATGATGCTGCAAGCCAGACCGACAAGGTGAACATTGGCGATCATGGAACCGCCCCTTCTCCGACTCCAACTCCGACTCCAACTCCGACTCCGACTCCAACTCCGACGTTTACCTTGGTATCTGATGGAAGTGGTGACTACTCTTTTGGGGGCACTGCATCAGGTGATATTACCCTTTCCATTGACAGCTCCACCCAGGAAGTGAGTTTTCAACGGAAAGGGCTGACTGCGGCAACAACTCTTGCCATGGCTAATATTTTAGATGGAAGCGCAAGTCTGAACGTAGCCACAGGGCAAAATTTGGCATTGACCCTGGAACAGACAACGGACCTGGCTGCACCCTCCACGCATACGGATATCCATGGAACGGGCAACGTGGATATTGGTACGGACACGATTGCTACGGATCTTGATCTTTCCTTTCTCTCCGTATCTTCGGTTTCATTTGACAGGGGGGAAGATCTGGCTATCGCCCAAAGCGCAATCCTTACGTCTTCCAGCACTTTCATGGATAACGTAACCATTACCGGCGATGGAGCAGTCAATCTTGTGGCTTCATCCAGCACAACAGGAATCCATCTTGATGTTCAGACAGGAAGGTCTAGCACTTTTAATTACATAGAGGCAACGGCTGGTAATGACGTAATTTCGGTTACCGGAACCGGGATAAATTATATTACCCCCGGAAAAGGAGCTGATGTACTTACCCTGGGGGATGGAACAGGGGGTGATCAAATTTTTGTTTGGGGGGGCGATTCTTCTTCCCACTCAGCCTCGGATACACCACGTGAGGACGCTCAAGGGGCGTTTATAACGTTTTCGAGCATTAAAAGTTCGTTGAGCCCAGGGGATGCCCTTGTCTTTACTTACAATGAAACGAAGTATACGGCGACTTTGAGCCACGATTCAACGGAGCTTTCCGGACTGCAACAGGACATTGAAAATGCACTGGATAGTGCCAACGGCAAGCTGGGTTCCGGCAAGGTGACAGTGTCTCTGGATGGCAATGATCTGGTGCTGACTTCTGCAGACACTGCAAAGACCTTGACCGGAAGTACGTTTATAGATGTTGGCACGTCCCATTCCGCTCCTGGTGCTGTCGACCGGATTTCTAACTTCCAGATCGGAACCGATTTTTTAAGTATTGTTGGAGCGTCGTCAATGAGTTCTGACCACGGCAGTACAGTCAATAGAATTGTGATGACCGTTGTGAATGGATTTATCACTACCCAATCTCTACACACCGTTGATGACGTTATACTGGCGGCTTTGACCGATCTTGGGGACACTTCTGATGTCGTGGCCTATTGCGATGGGGATAACACCTACGTTATTCAAGGCAATGGGATTGTGGGAGAGCAGCCGAGTGATGTCGTTGTCGAACTGGTTGGGATTTCATTCACCGATATTTCAGGTCATAGCGTGGCTGAATTTGTAGATTTAATTAACTAAGTGATGCAAGACGGGCTACAAGTCTGCTGATTGTAAAAACAAACTCCCCGCCTCATTAATGAGGCGGGGAGTTTTTATATTAAAGTCTGATGATACTCTTCCAGAAGCTCGCAAGGGACACAGCGGCGAAAATTTCCCCCCTGTTGAAGGCATATTGGTTTGGGCGTCTCAATGCTGAATAGAGCCAGCCTGCATTGCAGATAATTGTGCAGACCGTGCTTGCCGTCTGCGCCGCCCATGCCGGACTTGCGTCCATATATGACAGACGTTCAAACTTGTGATGGATTTCCAGATATGAGGTGAAAGTTGCTTGCGTTTTTGATAAGAATTGTTATTTCTTAAGAGCTTTTTTGTAAAACAGAGGTAAGCAGACGCGTCCACTCGACCTGCAACCGAAAAAAATAGCAAATACTGAACTGGGCTTGTTTTACTGGTTTTTAGGCCTCGTATGGCGCAGGGCGGGAAAAAAATCAGGATTGGAGATTTTCTTGAACCTCTCCCCGTACCTTTGCTATAAAGATAAGAGCCTCTTGCAACTTTGCTTCCCCCAACCCTGTTTTTCTGGAGGGCTTCAATGAGTTTGTTTTTCGGCAAAAATAAGAATTCCGACGAAAAGAAAGAAGACTGGCTCATTCCCGAAGACAGCCATAAGCATCTGGCCGATGTTTTTTCCAAGCTGGCCGAACCCGTGCATGTGGAGCTATTTTCCGCGGACAAGGTGAACGTCGAGTTCACCGATTTCGCCCGGCGTTTTTTGAACGACCTTTCCCGCATCACAGACAATATCGTGTTCGAGGAATTCGCCGTACACAGCGACAAGGGCACGGAGCGCAAGGTTGAGGCGGCGCCCACCATCGTTATACAGCCCGACAAATACTCCATTCGCATGCTGGGAGCGCCTGCAGGCGAGGAGAGCCGCTCTTTTATCGAGGCCCTGCTGCTGGTCGGCATGAATACCTCCCAGCTTGGCAAGTCTGCCAAGGAAATGGTCAAGGAGCTGGACGAGGAACGCGCCATCAAGGTGTTTGTCAGCCCCACCTGTCCTTATTGCCCCGGGCAGGCCATGCATGCCATCAAGTGTGCCATTGAACGGCCCGATCTCATTTCCGCGCAGATTATTGAAATATCCGAAAATCCTGATATCGCAGACAAATACGGCGTGGGTAGTGTGCCGCATACCGTGTTCAACGACGAGCTGGAAGCCCTGGGCTTGGAGCCCGAGGAACGGTTTGTGGTGCAGATGGTGACCCTGCGCAGTGCCGAGGACCTGGCCGAGGAAATGCGCGAAAAAGGAAAGGCCGAAGGCGTGGCCGTGCCCGAACCGACAGAAGACGTGGACCTCATCATCCTGGGTGCCGGACCCGCAGGGCTGACTGCCGCCATTTACGGCCAGCGCAGCGGGCTGGACTGCCTGGTGCTGGACGGCGGAAACATCGGCGGACAGGTGGCCGTTACCCCGGTGGTGGAGAACTACCCGGGCTTTACATCCATCCCCGGTGCCAAGCTGGTGGAAGTGCTTATGCAGCACGCCCGCGAGTATACGGTTATCCGCGAGTTCGAGCGGGCCGAAGAGCTGAAGGTGGGCAAGCGCATAGAGGTTATGACCTCCAAGGGCATGTACACGGCCCGCGCGCTTGTGGTGGCCACAGGGGCCAAGTGGCGCAAGCTCGGGGTGCCGGGCGAGGACAAATTCCACGGCCACGGCGTCAGCAACTGCGCTTCGTGCGACGGCTATTTTTACAAGGACTCCAAGGTTGTGGTGGTGGGCGGAGGCAATACCGCACTCACCGAGGCCCTGCACCTGCACAACCTGGGGGCGGATGTCACCATCATCCACCGCCGCGACGAGTTTAGGGGCGAAGAGCATTTGAGCAAGTCCGTGGAAAAACTCGGCATCAATGTGCTTTGGGACAGCGTGGTGACGGAAATTCTGGGTGATGAAGAACTGACGGGCGTGCGGGTCAAGAATCTGCGTTCCGACGAAAGCAAGGACGTGGAAGCCAAGGGCGTGTTCGTCGCCATCGGCCTGAATCCCAACTCCGAAGTCGTGCGCGATATTGGTGTGGCTTTGGACAAGTACGGATACATCAGCGTGGACAAGTCCATGCGTACGTCCATTCCGCGTATTTATGCGGCGGGCGACATTACCGGCGGCTTCCAGCAGATCGTCACGGCCACCAGCGAAGGCGCCACCGCGGCCATGACTGCATTTGAAGACCTACATAAACTAGAGGCGTAAGGAATTTAGGCTACCGAGAAAGGCACGATAGCGGCGTTTAATAAGGCCGGGCAGGTTTAATAACCAGCCCGGCCTTATTTGCTGTTTAATCTTAGCTGTTGATTGTACAGCCCAATTGGGCAGGCTGCTTAAAAAGGTGCGAGAGCAAGGCGTAAGGAAAATTCAAGGCCGATGCGTACTCTTATGTACGTGAGGATTTGAATTTTCCGAAACAACGCCGCTATCGTGCTTTTATCAGCAGCCAAACTCCCTAGTAGTCGATGTAGGCTACATGCGTCTGCAAATATTCGTACAGACCGTGCTTGCCGTCCGCGCCGCCAATGCCGGACTTGCGCCAGCCAGCATGGAAGCCTTGGATGGCTTCGAAGTGCGAGCGGTTGACGTAGGTTTCACCAAACTGCAGCTCGTTGATGGCGCGCATCATCTTAGTAAGCGTGGTGGTGAAGATGGACGAGGTAAGGCCGTATTCGCAATCGTTGGCCTTGTCCAAGGCCTCGTCAAAGCTGTCCACCTTGACCACGGGCAGTACCGGGCCGAAGATTTCCTTGCGGATGATTTCCATATCCTGCGTGCAATTGGCCAGCAGGGTCGGCTTGTAAAAGTAGCCTGTGGGCTGGTCTTCGGCACGCGAGCCGCCGGTAAGCACTTCCACGCCGTCGGCCTTGGCTTTCTGAACCATGGCGTCGATTTTCTCCAGCTGCGCGGCGTTGATCTGGCTGCTCATGTTGGGAGCGGGATCGGCAAAGGCGTCGCCGTAGGTTACGGCGGCCATGGCCTTGGTCAGCTTGTCCATGTATTCGTCGTATACCTTGGAGTCCACGTACACGCGTTCGGCGCAGTTGCAGACCTGGCCGGAGAAGATGACGCGGGAGTCCACAGTGGCCTGGACAGCCATGTCGATGTCGGCATCGTCGCAGATGATGACCGGAGCCTTGCCGCCCAGTTCCAGGGAGGTCTTGGTGATGTTTTCAGCCGTGGCCCGGATGATGCTCTGGCCGGTTTCCACACTGCCGGTCAGCGTTACCAGACCTACCTTGTCGCTGCGCACCAGGGTGTCGCCCAGGGTGCTGCCGCCGCCGGAAACGAAGTTCAGCACGCCCTTGGGCAGGCCGATACCGGCAATGAGTTTGGCGAATTCAAAGGTGGTGTTGGGCGTTTCGCTGCTGGGCTTCAGGATGATGGTGCAGCCGGTGAGCAGCGCCGGAGCCACTTTGCGGGCCATGACGAAGAACGGGAAGTTCCAGGGGCAGATGCCCACCACAACGCCAATGGGCTGGCGATACAGCAGGATGTTTTCCTTGGGATTGTCGCTGGAGATGACTTCGCCTTCGTACTTGCGGGCCCAGCCGGCATAGTAGTCGAAATATTCGGCTGTGGCGTCGATTTCCACCTGGGCCAGGGGCATGACTTTTGCCTGCTCCTCGGCCAGGGTGCGGGCCAGGTGCTCGCGATTGTCACGGATTATCGCGGCCATCTGCTTGAGGTACCCGGCGCGCTCGGCGCAGGACGTTGCCGCCCATGCCTTTTGGGAAGAGTAGGCGGCATCGAGTGCGAGCTCGGCGTCCTTGGCATTGCCCTTGGGGGCCATGGCAACGGCTTTTTCTGTAAAGGGGTTGAAGACCTCGAACTGTTCTCCGGAAACTGCATCACGGAATTCGCCGTTGATGTACTGCTGATAGACTTTCATGCAACCAACCTCCTGATGAATATGAATACAGAACAACTCTTGGGAAGAGTTGGATATGATCAACATATTTTGTTGATGGTAAATCCAGAACGTCCCGCGAGATGCATGCCGACGTTGTGCAGAGGTCTTGTGAAACACAAGAGCCTTTGATTTTCAAACAAGTGTATCATGTCTTTGGGGTACACGGAAGATGAAAAAAATGTCCAGTATCCTGGACTGACCATCTTTTGAGTATAAAAAATGGTTCAGCAGGGCTGAAAAAGGATGCTTTTGCGAAAAGAGACGGAATGCAATTCAGTCCCGTATTGGGGGAAAAAAAGTCAGACCGTGACCACACCGTTTTTTTCCACCAGCCAGGCGCGGGTCCGGGCCTGGCGCAGACATTGCGCGGCCTGCCTGGGCACCATGACCATGGCGGCAGTTGCCAGGGCGTCGGCCTGCGTAAGGCTGTCGGCAACCACGCTCGTTCCCAGGGAGTGGCGGGGCGAATCGCCGGTGCGCGGGTCTATGATGTGATGATGGGTCTTTTCCCGGTCGAAAAATACTTCGTATCCGCCCGAGGTTGCCAGACATTGGTTGTGCAGCTCCAGCACGGCAAGCCGGTCTTTTTGCGGACGCGGGTCTGTAATGGCCACGCGCCACGGCATGGCACGGGACGCCGTGTATTTGCTCCCCCGCGCCCGGATGTCGCCGCCTGCGTCCAGCAGATAGTTGCTCACCCCGCACTGCTCCATGGCTTCGCCCGCCCGGTCCGCAATAAATCCCTTGGCCGAACCGTTCAGGGTAAGGCCCATGCCGCTGCGGGGCAGGGTTACCGCATTTTTCCGCACTTCCACCATGTCGTACCCTATGAGCTCCAGGGGCAGGCGGGACACATCGGTATCCGCACCATTGCGCCGGAACATGTCCAGAACAGGCTTGACCGTGGGGTCGAAGGCACCGCCGGTCTGGCGGTGGCAGGCCGCGCCCAGGCGCAGGCAGGCCGTGAGTTCCGGTGGGGCGTCTTTCAGGCTGCCCTGTTGGTTGAGTACGGAAAGCGGGGTGGCAGGGTCGAATTCGTTGAACACGCGGCTCAACCGTTCGATGGTGGCAAAAGCGAGTCCAGCGGCTTGCTCCGCCTGTGTCTGCGAAGCCCCGGCAATGGTTATGGTCACAAACGTGCCCATGGCAAGGCGCGTCCGGCTGAAGAGCGGCGTGCCGCCCGTAGCCGTAGCCATTCCGTCAACCGCGCAGACAAGATTGCCCACCTGGGCGGAAAGGGTGAAAGCCCCGCACAATTGCAGAAATTCGCGTCGGTTCATGCGGGTCTCCCTTTGGTATCCGTCTGTTGCGGCGTGCCGTTCCCCGTTGCAGTCTCCACCACCGGGTCGAAGTCGTAGCAGGTGGAACCGCAGCGCATGCAGCGCGAAGCCTCGTGTCTTACTTCTTCCTCGCTGATGGTCTGCTCCACTTCCCTGAAATTGCAGTGGCGGTCTTCCACGCATATTTCAGGCTGTTGTGCGCGTGGAATACGGCCTATACCCGGCAGTTCCGTGAACAGCGATTCGGGCATGAGTTCTTTCAGAATGTCGTGGGGCACAGGAATTTCACCCTGCATCAAATAGTAGTGGATGCCCCTGGCCGCCCGTCTGCCGCCGCCTATGGCCGTAATAACCAGGGAAGGGCCGGTTACGCCGTCGCCCGCGGCGAAAACGTCCGGCAGGGTGGTCTGCATGGTTATGGGGTTTACGCTCAGGGTCTTGCGTTTGGTCACCTCGCAGATTGCGCCACCGTGTTCCACATAGCAGGGGTTGGGATACTGGCCGACGGCTGTAATGAGCGTTGTTGCCTTGATGCGCTGCTCCGAGCCTTGCTTGGGGATGGGGCTGCGGCGTCCGCTGGCATCGGGCTCGCCCAGTTCCATGGTAATGTACTCCACCTCAGCAATGTGACCGTTAGCATCGGAAATCACACGCGTGGGACCGGCCAGGAACAGCATGTTGATGCCTTCCTCCTTGGCCGCCTGTATTTCCAGGTCGTTGGCAGGCATATCAGCCTCGGTGCGGCGGTACATGAGGGTTACGTTGGCGTCCATGCGCCGCGCCGTGCGTGCCGTGTCTATGGCGGTGTTGCCGCCCCCCACGATAACCACGTCCGTGCCGACTTCAATGGTCCGTCCCAGGGCTATCTGAGTAAGGTATTCCGTGCCGCCCCACACCCCTTTACTCTCTTCGCCCTCTATGCGCAGGGTATAGTTGAGCCATGCGCCCATGCTCAGAAAAAAGGCCTCGAACCCTTCCTCTTTCAGGCTTTCCAGGGTGTAGTCGGTTCCGAATTCCATATTATTGCGGGCCTCTATGCCCAGCCCCAGAATGCCTTCAATTTCCCAATCCAGGATATGTTTGGGCAGTCTGTATTCCGGTATGCCGTAGCGCAGCTGGCCGCCCAGCTGGGGTTTCATGTCCAGAATGGTGGGGCTGTGGCCCAGCCGCCGCAGAAAAAAAGCGCAGGACAGGCCAGCTGGGCCGCCGCCTATGACGGCCACCTTTTTGCCTGTTTCCGGGGCAATGGGGATTTCCACCCGCGTGCCCGAGTTCATTTCCCAGTCTGCGGCAAACCGTTTGATATAGTTGATGCCCACCGGGTCATCCACAAGCCCGCGCCGACAATTTTTTTCGCAAGGAGCAGGGCAGACCCGGCCAATGGACAGTATGAGCGGGTTGCGTTCCTTGAGCGTCAAAACCGCTTCACGATATTCGCCCCGTTTTACCTGTTCGATGTACTCGGGGATGTTGATTTCCGCCGGGCATGTCTGGCGGCAGGGGGCCAGGCATTCGTTTTCGGTGTTCATGTGCAGAATGCGTGCGGACGGCGAAACCACCGTGATGACGTCACGAGGGCAGACTTCGGCGCAGATGCCGCAGGCGCGGCATTTGTTTTCGTCAATAACAGGCGTGCAGCCCGGTTCTATGAACATGGCATCGAACGGACAGGCCGCCACACAGGTTCCCAGCGCCAGACAGCCGTGGCCGCATACCTTGTTGCCGTCATACAGAAGCGATTGGGCGCGGCAGTCTGGGATGCCGTTGTACAGGTATTTATCCGCTGCACGTTCACCGCCCTGGCAGTCGTGAAAAGCCAGTTCCGGTTCCAATTCCACCAGGGCCAGCCCCATAACCCGCGCCACCCGCTCCATAACCTCCTGGCCGCCGATGACGCAGACATCCGCACCCTCCTTGCCAGCCACCACGGCCCGGGCCGCACCGGCACAGCCCGGATAGCCGCAGCCGCCGCAGTTGGCCCCGGCCAGGGAACTTTCCACCAGCTCTATGCGCGGGTCTTCCTTGACGTACAGCAGGCGGGAAGCCACAGCCAGGATAACCGCGGCCGTCAAACCCAGGCCCAGAAGAAATAATATCGAGGTATCCATGCGTCATATCCTCCAACGGTCAGGCTGCTGGCAAACGCACGATAGCGGCGTTGCTTCGGAGAAAATCAAACCCTCGCGTACGTAAAGAGTACGCGTCGTCCTTGATTTTTCCTCGCGCCTTGCTCTCGCACATTTGCCAGCCGCCTGAGAAGTCCACTCAATAATTTACCTGCCCAGGCTGCAGTCAAAGGCACGATAGCGGCGTTGCTTCGGAAAAATTCAAACCCTCGCGTACATAAAGAGTACGCGTCGTCCTTGATTTTTCCTCGCGCTTTGCTCTCGCACATTTGTCCGCCGCCTGAGAATTCCATGTAATGATCAATCTGCCCAAGCGTCTTCCCGTTCTCCATTCTTTAATCGGCCTCTCTGTGTTTGTTTTTTCGCTTCGAAAAAACAAACGCATGATGCGGGGGCTCGGGGGCCATCATGGCCCCCGGCGGGGTACGGGGCAGCGCCCCGTCCTCCCCCCGGCTACGAAATCATGCCTTTAAAGGCGAAAAAGGCCATGGACATGAGTCCGGCCATGACCAGCCCGATGGCTGTTCCCTGCAGTTTGTGTGGAATACGTGAAATCTCGAAGCGTTCGCGGATGCCTGCCATGAGGACCAGGGCGAGCAGAAAGCCCAGGCCGGAGGCGGCGGCAAAGACCACGGATTGGATGAGGTCGTATTCCTTTCTCTGGACCATGATGGCGATGCCGAGGACTGCGCAGTTGGTGGTGATGAGCGGCAGAAAGATTCCGAGCGACCTGTAGAGTGGGGGGATGACCTTTTTGAGAAACATTTCCACAAATTGGACCAGGGCGGCGATAACCAGGATAAAGGCGATGGTCTGGAGATAGCCGAGGCCCAGGGGAACCAGAAAGCTGTCCTGTATAAGCCAGGTAAAGGCCGTGGACATGACCGTTACAAAGACGACGGCCAGCCCCATGCCGATGGAAACGCCAAGCTCTTTGGAACAACCGAGAAAGGGGCAGTTGCCAAGGTATTGGGCCAGGACGATGTTGTTTACAAAGATGGCCGCGATAATCATGAGAAAATAATCGTGCATGGCCTATCTCCCGAACATCCTGTAGCAGGACCCGCAGTTGCGGCATTCGGCAGGCGGCGAGGTAACGCCCGTGCGTCGAGACTGGATGGCGCTGATGACGTTCATGAGGCCCAGCACCAGCCCCAGGCAGACGAACGCGCCGGGTGCTTCCACCATAAAGGAGAAGGGCTCGAAATGGGGGCCGAAAAGCTGGTGGCCGAAGATGGTACCGTAGCCGAATATTTCGCGCACCGACCCCAGAAAGGTGAGGGAGAGGCAAAAACCCAGCCCTATGCCCGCACCGTCGGCCAGGGAGAGAAATACGGTGTTCTTGGAGGCAAAGGCCTCTGCCCGGCCAAGGATGATGCAGTTGACCACGATGAGGGGCACAAAGATGCCGAGCCTTTGGTACAGGGGGTAGGTGAAGGCCTGCATGAGCTGCTCCACGGTGACGACCAGCGAGGCGGCCACGACGATGAAGCAGGCGATGCGGACCTTGGCCGGTATGAGCTTGCGCAGGGCCGAGATGAGCACGTTGGAGAAGGTGAGCACGAAGATGACGGCCAGCCCCATGCCCATTCCGTTTTCCGCAGTCTTGGTGACGGCCAGAGTGGGACACAGGCCGAGGACCAGCCGGAACGGGGGCAGATCCTTCCACAGCCCTTTGGTGAACTCCTTGGAAAAATCCTTGAAGATTTGGTTCATTGGCCTGCTCCTTTTGCGGAAAAGGCAGTCAGCAATTGCGGTTTGACGGCCTGGAAGGTTTTTACCGCCCCGGCCACGGCTGCGGTAACGCCTGTGGAGGTGATGGTTGCTCCGGACACGGCGTCGATATCGCCGCCATTTTTTTTGAGGGACAGGCCGGAAAAGGGATGGGCCGCGAACTGGCCTGTAAATTCCGGCTCTGCGGCGCGTGCGCCCAGCCCCGGCGTTTCCTTGTGGGTGGTCAGCCCTATGCCTGCCAGCTCGTTTTTTGTCAGGCTGAAGCCGATCATTATGCCCACGGGGCCGCCGTAGCCTCCTCCAAAGGCTTCGAAGGCCACGGATTTGAGCGTGCCGTCCTTGAAGATGGGAAAGACGGTGATTTTTTCACCATTCGGCTCGGTCAAGATTTTGCGGTCCTTGATGGCGGTCTGGTCGGCCTCTCCGGGAAAGATGGCGGCCAGGGCCGGGCCCTGCACGTAGGTCATCACCTGTTCTTCGATGAGCGGCGCGGTTGCCTTGCGAACGGTGGAAAGAATCCAGCCCGATCCGGCGCAGATAATTGAGAGCACGACGACCATTTTGATCATTTCACGCATGGGCGGCTCCCTGCTTTTGGGAGGAACGCTTGCCAAAAGCCCGGGGACGGATGCGGTCGAAGAGCGGGGTGGTCAGTTCGGCCAGCAGAATGGCGAAAGGTGCTCCGTCCGTGTACACGCCGTAGGTGCGTATGATGACGATGAGCGCGCCAGCGAAAAGACCCCACAAAGGCATGGCCCAGCGCCCCGAAGGGCTGGATGCGTGTTCCGGGGCCAGGAAAAAAATGGCGAAAACAGTGGAACCGGCCAGGATTTGAAACAGGGGCGGTGCGAATTCCTGGGGTGCGACAAAGTGCATGCATCCGGAAGTGAGGAAGACGCCGACCAGAACGCCCAGCGGAATGCAGGGTCTGAGCCGTCCGCGCAGGATCAGATACAGGCCTCCGATGGCCAGGGCCAGGGGCTGGGCAGCGCCGAGGCCGCCGAGCTGGCCGTTCAAACAGAGGTCCTGCGGAGTGTACGCGGCAATGGCGGCGGCCCCGTAATATTTGAGTTCGAACAGGGGAGAGGCCAGGGGCGTCTGCAACACGGCCAGGTCGGGCGTCATGCGGGCGGGCCAGGAAATCGTGCATGCGGCCCATCCCACCAGGGCGGGATGCAGAGGGTTGCCTCCCACGCCGCCGAAGATGAGCTTGCCCAGGACGATGCACAGGGCCACGCCTATGAGCACCAGCCACCAGGGCGCGGTGGCCGGGAGCAGAAAGGCGAAGAGCAGGCCTATGACCAGGGCGTTGGCGTCGTTGATGAAGGGCGGCCGGTCTGCCTGGCCGGTAAACCGTTGGGCCAGATATTCGGTAGCCACGGCCGCGGAGCAGGACAGGCCTATCACCCTGGCCGCATCCAGGCCGTAAAAGTACACGGCCATCAATGCGGCAGGGGCGAGGGCCAGCAGGGTCTCCCACATCATGCCCCGGAAGCTCCGCCCATTGTGCCAGGACGGAGGGCTGGAGACGGTGTACAGCGTGTCTTTCATATCTTCCCTCGGTCTTAAACGGCCACGCTTTGGGCCAGTTCCGATTTTCCCAGCCGAATGTACTGCACCAGGGGCCTTTGCATGGGGCAGACATAGGCGCACATACCGCACTCGAAGCAGGCGTCGATGTCGTATTGCAGGGCCATGGAATATTTCCCGAATTCGCAGGACCGGGTCATCAGGGCCACGGGAATGCGGGCCGGGCAGATGCGGTCGCATTCCCCGCAGTTGCAACAGGGATTGTCCTGAAACAAAAGAAATTCCTCCCTGGCGAACAGGGACACGGCATAGGTATCGTTTTGCACGGGAGCGTCCGGGGACATCTGCGCCTGCCCGCGCATGGGACCGCCGAAGACGATTTTATCGCCGGGAACCGGAGCTATTCCGGCATGGGCCAGCAGATCTTTTGCCGGGGTTCCGATGTGGACGCGGTAGTCCATGCCCTGCACGGTAATTGCGCGCACCGTGGCGGGCAGGCCACGCATGCGCACCCGTCCCATGTCCAAGAGGCGGTCCACACCAAGAACGACCACGTCATCCATGGATTCGCTGCCGGTCGCGGCCTTGGCGACCAGCTGGGGCAGGCTGTTGGGATAGACCGGGCGGATGTGGAGCGGGTCGCACGGGCCGAGTGTGCGTTGGCTGCCTTCCGGCACGGCCACGAAGATACGGCCTGGCTGCACAAGCTGGGTGGCGTAGGCCAGCCCTTCCAGAAGCGGCTGTCTGCGTTCGGCAAGGATGCGCTGGAACGCGGTGACGCCCGGTTCGGGGTTCAGCCCGTTGATGATCAGGGTTTGGGCGGGGTGCAGGTCGAAGGTATCGATGCCCAGGGTGTTGAGGTCGTCGGCCAGTCGCTGGGTGTCGGACTCGTCCGGCTCAATGGGGGCCATCCATTCCTGGTCCCGCAGAGTCTTGCCTGGCAGGGTGCGGCCTGGCAGGGTGCGGATGGTCACGCTGTCCGCGTCTATTTTTTTTATTGTGCCGTAAACGGGCGAGTGCAGGTCTCCGTAGCCCGGCCTGTCGCTGCGAGCGATGTGCTGGCCTGCCATGACTGTTTCGTCCAGTCCGGCATAAAGCCGCTGTCCACACAGGGAGAGCACGATTTTTTCCGGGAGCGGAATGTCTGTGATGGAACCGGTAAGTTCATGGCGCAAGTTGAAGATGTTCATTTAGGCATCCTGTTCACCTGGGCTTCCTGTTCTTCGGGCGTTCAATCCTTTAGGGGGCCTGTCCTTTGTGGTCATCCGCAGTTGTTCTGTTGTGCTGCGCACCGGCTGTGGCCCGGGCGGTAAGGTTACATGGTCTTCGGTTTACCCTGCGTCTTGTCCCGCTGTGCTTTCGTGTCGGGGCGGTTTGCTGCATGCCTCAGCGGCGGGGCAGATGGCATTGTCCGCAGTCCTTTACCTCTTCCGTATCCCGATACGGTCCTTTGCCGTTTTTTTGATGACAGCCCATGCATTGCTCGTGGAACGCCTGTTTGCGGGGCGGAATAAGTTCCGCATGGGGCTTGTCATGGCATTCCCGACACTTGGTGGGGTTGTCCATGTTCACATCGCGCATATTTTTGCGGGAATGGCAGTTGGAGCAGCCGGAAAGTTCTTCTTCGTACAGTTCTTCGTGGCAGGTGCGGCAACGGGTATGCACGGCGTCGCGCAGGATGGGCTTGTCGTTCTCGCCTTGTTCCTTGTGGCAATAGCGGCATTTTGTGGGGCGCGGTTCTATGGATTCGTCGTGGTGGCAGTCCTGGCAGCTGGCCGTGACTTCCTCGTGCAGGGGGTGGTCGAAGACGGGCTTGTCCCATTCCAGATGGTGGCAGGTGGCGCAGGCTGCTTTGCCTTCGAACCAGTGGATATGTTCGTGCACGAACTTCTGGTCGAATTTTGCGGGGTGGCAGCGGCCACAGGGGACTTCGGTAGTGGAGACTTTGCTGGCATGGTGGCATTGTACGCATTGGACGCCCGCGGTGTCGTGCCCGTGATGGTTGAACACCACGTTTCCACCCCGGTTTTTGAGGAGAACCTTATAGGGGATTTCCGAATGTGCGGGTGGTGTGAGATACCCTGCCAAAGCCACGACAAAAAGGAGGACGGTGACGACGATGACAGGTGGATGGTGTTTTTTCATCTGGTGTAGGTCCGAAGTTTTACAAAAAAGAAAACGAGAAACCTTCTCCCCATAGTAAACGTACTATTGCATATATTCCAGCGCATGGTAAACTCTTGATTAAAATTTCACAAAACTTTTCGGAGAAAAGCCTCTAGTCATGGGGAATTCCAGCCCAGAATGGTGATTTGGAACAAGAGACTGGAAATTTGCGCAGATGAAATGAAAATGGCTTTTATATTCCGTAAAAGAGTGGGTTGAAAAAGTTAGTGAACTGTTTTTGTATTGTTTTTACAATAAGCGTAAAAGCAAGAAGTTTGTTTTTTGCCTTCCTACAATAATGGAGGAAACATGTCTGTTCTCGTGCTGCTTCGCCATGGGCAAAGTGCCTGGAATTTGGAGAATAGGTTTACGGGGTGGACCGATGTGGATCTGACGGAACAGGGCATAAACGAAGCCCGTCAGGCCGGGAAGCTGCTGCTCGACAACGGATATGATTTTGACGAGTGCCACACCTCGGTGCTCAAGCGGGCCGTGCGCACGTTGTGGGAATGCCTGGACGTGATGGACCGCATGTGGCTGCCCGTGGAGCGTACCTGGCGTTTGAACGAACGCCACTACGGCGCGTTGCAGGGGCTGAACAAATCCGAAACCGCCCAGAAGTACGGAGACAAGCAGGTGTTTGTCTGGCGCAGAAGCTACGACACGCCTCCGCCCGCCCTGGACCCTTCGGACGAACGCTTTCCCGGTCGCGACAGGCGCTATGCCGCCTTATCCAAGGACGAGCTGCCCCTGCACGAAAGCCTGAAAATGACCATCGACCGGACCCTGCCGTACTGGCATGAGGTCATCAAACCGCGCATTGCCCAGGGCAAGAGGGTGCTCATCTGCGCCCATGGCAACAGCCTGCGCGGGCTGGTAAAGCACCTGAGCAACGTCAGCGACGAAGACATCACCGGGATGAACATCCCCACGGGCGTGCCCTTGGTTTATACCCTGGACTCGAATCTCAAAGCCGTGGAGAGCAACTATCTGGGGGATCCGGAGGCGGTTGCTGCGGCACAGCAGGCCGTAGCCAACCAGGCGCGGAGAAAGGGGGAATAGCTGCGTTGCTGTGGCCGTGGCGAACCCTCGTGTACGTAAGAGTACACTTCGGAACCGCCACGGTCCTCGCGCCTTGCTCTCGCACCGCTCTTGGCGGGCCTGGAGGCGCGTGGTGGGGGAAGGGCGTGTTTTCATAAAAATTGAATAGTCCTGCCGCATCCAGCAGGCGGGGCAGAAAGGTGCGAGAACCAGGAGTGAGAAAAATTCAAGCCTGACGTGTATGTTTTTGATACTCGAAGGTTTGAGTTTTTTGAAACAACGCCGTTATCGTGCTTTTCTGAACCGCCTGCTTCGGAACCGCCGCGGTCCTCGCGCTCTGCTCTCGCACCGTTCTTGGCGGGCCTGGAGGCGCGCAGTGGTGTGGACTTTGGTCCTTAACTGTTTTTGTTGGCTTGCGTTGCTGCGAAAAATTCAATCCCCTCGCGTATGGAAGAATACGCGAGGGATTGAATTTTCTTTGCGTCTTTCTTTTTCTCCCTTTCTCTGCGCCAGGGGCGCGTGGTAGGGGAGCGTATAGGCTCAGTCTTTTTAGTCCCTTCCTCCCCCCTTACATAGCACGTATGCCCCTTTGTTGCAGGAAGCGGCGGCCCCGCGTATGGAGAGGGTGTCTATCCAAGCGGATTTCAAGTTGTTTTGTTTCTTCATTCGTTACCACGGGAGTTCACGCCATCATGAAACCCATCAAGAATATAGCGGTCGTGGCCCACGACAATTGCAAGCACGACTTGCTGGAGTTCGTTGAATCCAACTTTGAAGTGCTTTCGCACCACCATCTGACGGCCACGGGCACCACCGGTGGTTTGGTCGAAAAACTGTTCAAGGAAAGAATGGCCGGAATGGCCGGGAACAGGGATTTAAAGCCCATCCGCAAGCTCAAGTCCGGTCCGCTCGGCGGCGACCAGCAATTGGGCGCGTTGATTTCCGAAGGCGAGGTCGATGTGTTGATCTTCTTTTGGGACCCCATGCAGCCCCAGCCTCACGACGTGGACGTCAAGGCCCTGCTGCGGCTGGCCGTGCTCTACAACATCCCCACGGCAAGCAATCGTTCTTCCGCCGAATTTCTCATCTCCTCGCCGTTCTTCAACGGAGAGTTCCACAAGCGCGGCAATGATTTTGCCGACTATTTGCAGCGCGAGCTGAAGTAGCCGCTGTTTGCGGCACTGCAATTCATAGTCTCCAACGTCTCGTCTGGATTCGTCCCCATATATGGGGGCGTAGTCCAGCATGTGGAGAGGATGGAAATGAATTTCTTTCCTGATTTGAGGGAAAAGCAGAAA
Source organism: Desulfovibrio sp. 7SRBS1 (assembly GCF_049723905.1). Lineage (NCBI taxonomy): Bacteria > Pseudomonadati > Thermodesulfobacteriota > Desulfovibrionia > Desulfovibrionales > Desulfovibrionaceae > Desulfovibrio > Desulfovibrio sp. 7SRBS1. Next base: position 4,138,189 of record NZ_JBJKFD010000001.1, read on the forward strand.
CGGTCGAAAACGAAAACTGCAAAGAAATTTATTTTCGGAAGTGAAAACTTTTCAGCCGCCGAATTGCCATAGAAAAAATATTTCGAGCACCTCGGGTGTCCCTGTGCCTTCCGGTTTTGCCTGCCTTTTCCCTGTCTTTTTATTAAGCAAGCCAGAAAAAAGGGCTGTGAGATTGCTCTCACAGCCCTAAATCACTGAATAAATCATCAGAAGGTCAGCCCGCTGCGACGAGGCACCTTCAAGGTGCGCCTTTTCGCTTGGTCAGGCCGTCCGTTCTGTTTACTTGCTTAGACGGAAGCCTGGCATACGCCGTTGTTGTCGTATTCCATGCGTTCCTTGTATTCTTCCTGCTTGCCCTTGTTCCAGCGTTTCACCGGGCGGTAGTAGCCGACCACGCGGGTGTATACTTCGGCTTCTTCGCCGCAGGTGGGGCACTCGAAGTGTTCGCCGCTGATGTAGCCGTGATCCTTGCACACCGAAAAGGTCGGGGTGATGGAGATGTAGGGCAGTTTGGTCTTTTCCATGGCCTTGATCAGGAAGTTCTTCATGGCGTCGCAATCCGCCACGGCCTCGCCCAGGAAGCTATGGAAGACCGTTCCGCCGGTGTACAGCGTTTGCAGCTGGCTCTGGTGCTCCAGGGCCTCGAAGATGTCGCTTGTGGCACCCACGGGCAGGAGGGTCGAGTTGGTGTAGTAGGGCTGGTCCGTACCGGCGGTGTAGATGTCCGAGTACAGGGCCTTGTCGATCTTGGCCAGTCTGTAGCAGGTTCCTTCGGCCGGGGTGGCTTCCAGATTGTACAGGTTGCCCGTCTCTTCCTGAAAGTCCTGCATCAGGTCGCGCAGGTGGTTCAGCACCTGCTGCATCAGACGAGTTCCGGCAGGCGTTTCAATGCCCTTGCCCAGCAGGTTCATGCAGGCTTCGTGTCCACCGATCAGGCCGATGGTGGAGAAGTGGCCGTTGAGCCCGTTTTTCAGATACCGCTTGGAGTAGGGGAACATGTTGTTGTCCATGTTGGTCTGGACGAATTTGCGTTTGTACTCCAGGGAATCCTTGGCCAGGGTTGCGTATTCGGTGATCAGCTCCAGAAAGTCGCTTTCGCCGTGCGCCAGATAGGCCAGCTTGGGCAGGTTCAGGGTGACCACGCCGATGGAGCCGGTCAGGTCGCCAGCGCCGAACAGGCCGCCGGTCTTCTTGCGCAGTTCGCGCAGGTCCATACGCAGGCGGCAGCACATGGAGCGGACATCTTCCGGGCTCACGTCCGAATTGATGAAGTTCTGGAAATAGGGAGCGCCGTATTTGGCAGTCATTTCCAGCAGCAGGTGGCCCACTTCGCTTTCCCAGGGGAAGTCCGGGGTTACGTTGTAGGTGGGAATGGGGAACGAGAAGATGCGGCCGTTCATGTCGCCTTCGAGCATGATTTCCACAAAGGCCTTGTTGATGAGCATCATCTCTTCGGCGTATTCGCCGTACGTGGAGTCTTGCAGTTCACCGCCGATGATGACGGCTTCCTTTTCCATGTGCTTGGGCGGAGTCACGTCGAAGGTGAAGTTGGTGAACGGGCTCTGTCCGCCCCAGCGCGAGGTCGTGTTGAGGTAGTAGAGCATCTTCTGCATGGACTGCTTGATTTCCTTGTAGTCCATGTTGTCGTAGCGCACAAAGGGCGCAAGGTAGGTGTCCACGTTGTTGAACGCCTGGGCACCGGCCCATTCGTTTTGCAGCGTGCCCAGAAAGTTGACTATCTGGCCGACCAGGGAGTCGAAGTGGCGGGCAGGACCAGCACTGCAACGGTCGTCCAGGTTGAATCCTTCCATAAGTAGGTCGCGGAGGCTCCAGCCCGAGCAGTACCCGGCCAGGCCGAACGACAGATCGTGAATGTGGAAATAGCCGTGCTCGTGGGCAAGGCGGATTTCCTCGGGATATTTTTCCAGGCAGTAGCGGGCCTGGATGGAACCGGACATGTGCAGCATGAGTCCCTGGAAGGAGTGGCACATGTTCGAGTTTTCCTTTACCCGCCAGTCGGTCTGGTCGAGGTACTTGTCGATGACCTCGGAGATGTCCAGGTAGTTGTCGTGCTGTCTGCGCAGTTCACGCCGTTTTTCCCGGTAGATGATATAACGTTCGGCAACGCCATAGAGACGGGACTCCATAAGCACGAGCTGGACCATATCCTGGACCTGCTCCTGCTCGGGGATATCCATTCCGTCCAGCTTTTTTTCAACCTTTCTTCCAAGGCGTTTCGCCAGGAGCGGGTCTTTGATGCCGCTGGCGTTGAGGGCTTTGAAAATGGCCTGGGAAACCCGTTCTGTGGACCATGTTTCAAGCCTGCCGTCGCGTTTGAGAATGTGTTTAGGTGGCATGAGCATCTCTTGCACCACGCAAAAAAAGGGACGCGAAATCCTGTGGCTGCGGAGCAGCTGGAATGCGTCGGAGCGCGGTGGTTCATAATTGAAAGGATTATACGTCCGGCCGTGCGCCGGGGATTATGGAATGACATCAGCCTGTTGTGCTGGCTTGCCGTATTGCTCCGTTGTTCGGGCCGTACGGTATACAGCGGCGGAACCGCCCCGGACTCGCACCGGGTTGGACATGGCCGAAGCACATATCGATTTGCAAAGACTAACGGAGAGAGGGATTGGTGGCAACTGTATTTAGGAAAAATTTGTAGTCCCCGAAATACGGGCGCCCGGAACGCTTCATGGTGAGCGTTCCGGGCGATGTATTTTCCCAAAGGGGGTGGAAGGCGTCCCCGTCGGTCTATTTTACCTTGGGTGTGGGGTCGGCAACGTGCAGTGCCACTTCCTTGCTCTTCATCATTTCGCGGAAGGCAAGGGGCGGATTCTTGTCCGTGAATATGGCGTCTATTTCGCTCAGGTCCGCTATGCGCACCATGGCGTTGCGGTTGAACTTGGTATGGTCGGTCACCAGGAAGACGTTTCTGGCATTGTCGATGATCTCCCGAGCAACGCGCACTTCGTGGTAGTCGTAATCCAGCAGGGTGCCGTCCTCGTCGATGCCGGAAACACCGATGATGCCGTAATCGACCTTGAACTGCTTGATGAACTCCACCGTGGCTTCGCCCGTAATTCCCTTGTCCCGCCTGCGCACCATGCCCCCGGCAACGATGACTTCGTTGTCCTCGTCGCTCATAAGCAGGGCCACGTTGAGATTATTGGTAATCACGCGCAGTGCCTTGTGCCCGGAGAGCGCCTTGGCGACTTCTTCGGTTGTGGTCCCTATATTGATGAAAAGAGAGGCCCGGTTAGGAATCTGCTTGGCAACCATCTCGGCAATCAGCCGTTTTTCCTGATTCAGGATGTTGCGGCGGTCGCTGTAGTCGACATTCTCCACGCTGGAAGCCCGCCCTGCACCGCCGTGGAAGCGCTGGAGCAGCTTGTTTGTACAGAGCCTGCCTATATCTCGCCGTATGGTCTGCGGCGTCACGTCGAACTGCTGCGAAAGGGATTCGATGGAGGCAAATCCCCGTTCACTGACAATGTCGTATATCTCCCTCTGCCGGGGGGAGAGCGCGCGCAGATCCAGGCGTGTTCTTCTATTTTTTTTCGTTTTTGGCGTATCGATCAAAATGGAATGTCTCCTTGCGTACTTCAAACGAACATGAGTATATAGGGGGAGATATCCCACCTGCTTATACAGTTTCTCTTTAGGGACTATATCTTAAAGATTCGGATTGTCCAGTCATGGCAACGTCTCGGGCGAATACGCGTTTACCGGTTGAAAGAGGGCTGTCACCTTTTCGTAACGTTCTGGAAAGTTGAATAATTTAAAGGGGCGAAGCCTGCAAGACGAGAATCAGGGCCTGCTGTAGTGTTCATTCCTGCACTTTTTTTAAGAAAATGAAAACATGTTCTTGTTAATTTGTTTTCGTTTTGTTACAACTTGTTCGCAAGTGAAAAAGAAATCTAGTCCGGCTTGGGACTTGAATGTTTGTTTTCGAGTTGATGGAACGGCGATTGGTTTGTCTGTTCGGGGATGCCTCGTGAAGACCACACCGCCGTACAACGAGCTGGACGGGGAAAAGGGTGTGTCGCATGAAACGATCGGACAATATCAGGCAGATTGAAGACAGTTCCCGTGTGTGGGACTTTATCGTTATTGGCGGCGGAGCCACTGGTTTGGGTTCGGCCCTGGATGCAGCTGCCAGAGGCTATTCCGTGCTCCTTCTGGAGCAGGGTGACTTTGCCGAGGCCACTTCCAGCCGCAGCACCAAAATGGTCCACGGCGGCGTCAGATACCTCGCCCAGGGCAATATTTCTCTCGTTATGGAAGCGCTGCACGAACGCGGCCTTCTGCGCGAAAACGCACCGCACATGTGCTACAACCAGAAGTTCGTGGTGCCGGACTACAAGTGGTGGGGCCTTCCCTACTACGGTGTGGGCCTCAAAGCCTACGACATGCTCGCCCGCAAATACAGCTTTGGTTCCTCCCAGATACTTTTCAAGAAAAGCGTTGTACGGGAAATTCCCGGCGTGCTTCAGGACCACCTCAAGGGCGGCGTAACCTACCACGACGGGCAGTTCGACGACGCCCGCCTCGCTATCACCCTCGCCAAAACAATGGCCGATCTGGGTGGCGTTCCCGTCAACTACATGCGCGTTACCGGGCTGATCAAAAGCTCGGGCTTTGTCGTCGGCGTCCAGGCCGAAGACAAACTCAGCGGCGAGACTTACGAAATCAAGGGCAAAGCAGTCATCAACGCCACCGGTATCTTTACCGACGATGTGATGAACATGGACAATTCCGATCACAAAAAACTCATAGCTCCCAGCCAGGGCATCCACGTGGTCATCGACCGCCAGTTCCTGGGGGGAAGCACCGGCATCATGGTTCCCAAAACCGACGACGGCCGGGTGATCTTCTTTGTTCCGTGGCACGGCAAGGTTGTTGTGGGCACGACGGATACGCCCATAGACCATGTCTGCACAGAGCCCAAACCGTTTGATGAAGAAATCGATTTTCTTGTAGACCATTCCTCCCGTTATCTCACAAAGCCGTTCACGCGCGCAGACATCCGCAGCGTGTTCACCGGCATCCGTCCCCTTATCTCCGCAGGCAAGGAAGGCGGCAAAACTTCAGCCCTTTCCAGGGATCACTTCCTGACGGTATCTCCGAACAAACTCCTGACCATCGCTGGCGGGAAATGGACCACGTATAGACATATGGCCGAAGATTGCATAGATAACGCAATCAAGATGGGCGGACTTACTTTCCGTCCATGTGCGACCACGCATCTCAAATTGCATGGTTACACAGAGACATACGACCACAACGACCATATGCATGTGTACGGCAGCGAAGCTGCGGAAGTTAGGGCGCTTGCCGGAGAGCTGCCCGAGCTCGATGCACCTATGCACGAGCGGCTTCCCTACTCCTGGTTGGAAGTGGTTTGGGCGGTACGTCACGAATGTGCACTGAGCGTGGCGGATGCGCTGGCGCGCAGAACCAGAGCGTTGATTCTGGATGCGAAGGCCGCTGCTGAAGCTGCCCCCAAGGCCGCAGAGATCATGGCTGCGGAGCTTGGCAGAGACGAACAATGGATCAAGACGCAGGTTGAGCAATTTACCGAGTTGTCCAGGAACTACACGGTAAGCTAAAGCTGCGTCTTTGATTTTTATGCATAAAGGCGTCCGGTTCAGGGGAAACCGGCAGGTTCTTTAACGCTCTTCAATGTGTTCGTTTCCGAAAGGAAATGTGTGTCTTCACATGGATCAACTCGATGGGAGAAAATCATGAACGTCTTTCTTGCTGAACTTGTGGGTACTTTGATCCTGACTCTGTTTGGATGCGGAGTGTGTGCCAACGTTATCCTGAACAAATCCAAAGGCCAGAACAGTGGCTGGATCGTCATCACCTTCGGGTGGGGATTTGCCGTTGCCTTTGCCGTGTACGCCGTTGGCAAGTACTCCGGTGCTCATGTCAACCCGGCTGTTACCATCGGTCTCGCTTCCGTCGGCGCACTGCCCTGGTCGCAGGTTCCTGTTTACATTGCCGGACAGATGGTAGGTGGCTTTCTGGGTGCCGCTATCTGCTGGTTGGCCTATCTTCCCCATTGGGGAGCCACTGAAGACACCGAGGCCAAGCTGGCCGTGTTCTCCACTGGTCCTGCCATCCGTTCCACCGGCGCCAACTTCCTTTGCGAATTTATCGGTACCGCCGCACTGCTGTACGGTCTGCTCGCTCTGGGCGCCAACGAATTCAGTCAGGGACTCAACCCCCTCATCGTTGGTTTCTACATCGTAGCTATCGGTCTTTCCCTTGGTGGTCCCACTGGATACGCTATCAACCCCGCTCGTGACCTCGGTCCCCGTATCGCGCACGCCCTGCTGCCCATCGCTGGCAAAGGCGGAAACGATTGGGGCTACTCCTGGATTCCTGTTGTCGCTCCCATTTGCGGCGGCGTTGCCGGTTCGCTGTTGTACAAGGCGCTGGTCGGCTAGTTCCGTCCAGCACGTTGTTTGAGTCATACGATACACAGTAAGGGATGGAGACAATCCATTCGAACAAGGGGAAAAAAATGAGCCATAAGTATGTTCTGTCCATCGACCAGGGAACCACAAGCTCTCGAGCCATTCTTTTCAACAAGAAAGGCGACATCGTTGCTGTAACTCAAAAAGAGTTCACGCAGATCTTCCCCAATCCCGGCTGGGTCGAGCATGACGCCATGGAAATCTGGTCTTCGGTGCAGTCGGTCGTGGCGGAAGCCTTGTCCCAGCCCGAGATCAGTGCCAGCGAAATTGCCTGCATCGGCATTACCAACCAGCGTGAAACCGCGGTTGTTTGGGATAAGAACACCGGCAAGCCCGTGTACAACGCCATTGTTTGGCAGTCCCGCCAGACCATGGGTGTCTGCAACGAACTCAAGGGCCAGGGCCTGGACCCCATGTTCCGCGAGAAGACCGGTCTGCTGATCGACGCCTACTTCTCCGGCACCAAGGTCAAATGGATCCTCGACAATGTCGAAGGCGCCCGTGAAAAAGCCGAAAAGGGCGATCTGCTCTTCGGCACCATCGACACCTGGCTGGTCTGGAAAATGACCGGCGGCAAGGTGCATGTAACCGACTACACCAACGCATCCCGTACGCTCATGTACAACATCCACGAGCTCAAGTGGGATGAAGAGCTTCTGAAACACCTGACCGTTCCCGCTTCCATGCTGCCCGAAGTTCGTCCTTCCTCGGACGTCTACGGAAAAACCTTGAAGGAATCCTTCCAGGGCCACGAGATTCCGATCTCCGGCATGGCTGGCGACCAGCAGGCCGCCCTGTTCGGACAGGCCTGCTTCAGCGAAGGCATGGCCAAGAACACTTATGGCACCGGCTGCTTTATGCTGATGAACACCGGCGAAAAAGCCGTACCTTCCAAGAACGGCCTGCTGACCACCATCGCCTGGGGCGTTGACGGCAAGGTAGAGTACGCTCTGGAAGGTTCCATCTTCGTGGCCGGTTCTGCCGTACAGTGGCTGCGCGACGGTCTGCGCATGTTCCGCGAAGCCCGCGACAGCGAACTGTACGCTACCCGCGTTCTGGGCACCGACGGCGTGTACATGGTACCGGCATTCGTCGGTCTGGGCGCTCCCTACTGGGATTCCGAAGTGCGCGGCGCCGTATTCGGCCTGACCCGCGGCACCACCAAGGAACACTTCGTGCGTGCAACGCTCGAATCGCTCACCTACCAGACCAAAGACGTGCTCTCCGCCATGGAAGCCGACTCCGGTATCAAGCTGGAAAAACTGCGCGTGGACGGCGGCGCTGTAGCCAACGACCTGCTGCTGCAGATCCAGGCAGACGTACTGGGCGTTCCCGTGGAACGTCCGCTGTGCATCGAAACAACCGCCCTGGGCGCCGCCTACCTGGCCGGTCTTGCCGTGGGCTTCTGGCAGGACAAGAACGACATCACGCAGAACTTTGGCGTGGATCGTACTTTCTCCCCCAAGATGTCCGAAGAAGACTCTGCCAAGCTGTATGAAGGCTGGCAGAAAGCGGTCAAAGCGACCATGGCCTTCAAATAAAGCACTCCTTACCCGCGCTCGGTCCGTGAGGCAAACACGGACTGGACGCGGATACCCTACTCTAAGGGGACCGGCGTATCCGGTCCCCTTTTTTATTGTGGGTAAGATTTTGGAGCCAGAATTTGGGGGTGATTGCAGCAGGGATTGAGAACGCAGCCTGGGACTCCCGTTCGCAAGCATGGTTGCACGGGGCCCTTGAAGCCAAAGACTGCAAGAAAGCCAAAGAGCGTTGATGACTTTGAGATGCCTTTTACGTGCGTAAAAGGAAAATGCCAGGTGAATCCAGACGCGATCAGACGCGAGTGTTGTCAGGAAAAGGCTGGGCGTGGTTCCGGGGCGGAAAGAAGAGCGTGCTCATAACGCCGGGGCGGAGAAAAAAGAGCGGGGCGGAAAGACGTTGGTGAATGGTCTGTTCCGCCCGTACAAGTGGGTGGCGAGAGCGCTGTCGCAGCTCGTCGCAGTTACTTGTTGCCTTCCTTGATGATCATCTTGGCGACATTAATGTCGTACGCCTGTCCGGGATCGAAAGCTTTTTTGTTTTCATAGGAGGCAGCGGCCTTTTTGATGGCTCCGTAAGGAACCCAGCCGTGCTCTTCCCAGAGCTTTTCATCATCCTGGTTCCACAGTCTGAACCAGACGTCGGTTTCGTCCTCCTGAACATACATGCGGACTTTCTTGTTTTCCGGGAACGGGTAATAGAAAAGGCCTTTCTCGTCTTTCATATGCTATGTCCTTTGCGCGGGAATTTGCCTGGTTGTACCCGGCTGGGAGTTCAAGTCAAGTTGGCGGCGCGGGTGCGTGCCCGGGCGGCTTCGTCCTTGTCGCCCATGGCGGCCAGTCCATCGGCCAGGAACTTCCAGTACACGGGGCTGGAAGGCTTTATCTCCACACACTTGCGGCCCAGCGCCACGGCGATTTCCGGGTCTTCGCCGGAATCGAGGTAGAGCTTGGCAAGCAGATAGATGGATTGGGCGTCGCCCGGATTGTGGGTGACGGCCTTGTGCAGCAGATCGCGGGCCTTGTCCGGCTGGTCGGTTGCCAGGGCCAAGCGCGCCAGATGCCTTGCCGCGGCACCTTCGCCGCCCGGCAGCTTTACCGCCTTGCGCAGCGTGGTGGCGGCCTGCTTGTACTGCTTTTTGGCTTCTTGAATCTGGCCCAGGCGGATAAGGCTGAAAAGATGGTCGGGGTCTATCTTCAGGCAGCGGCGGAAGGCCTTGGCCGCTGCCGCATCGTCGCCCATGCGCAGGCAGGAATAGCCGAAGTTGTACACGGCCATCAGGTTTTTCGGATCGCGCTCCATAACCTGCCGGAACGTGGCCGCGGCCTGGTCCAGTTTGGAAAGACGGGCGTAGCATACGGCCAGGGAGTTGCGGGAAAGCGTGTTGTCTTCGTCCAGCAGCAGGGAACGCTTGTATTCTTCTATGGCGGCATACACGTCGCCATGCGAAAAAAGACGGTCCGCGCTGATGTTCAGGGAAATGCTGTCAAATACGGCTGCCTTGGGCGTGTCGAGCAGCAGGGCGTGGTCCAGGGCTTTGCGGCTGTTTTCCAGCACGTCGGACTTGGCATAGTCCAGGCAGGGAAAATACCCCACGCCCAGCGCCGGGGTGACGCCCAACCGCTGTACGGCCTGCTCGCAATACTTCTGCGCGGCCCGGGCCATGGCCTCGGGCGTGCCCTGTTGCACGATGCAGGCCAGAGCGGCCAGCCCGTAGCGACCAGCAGTAATTTCAGCACCGAAAATTTCGTGCATGAGGGAGGCGGCGTCTTTGACGCGGTTCTCGATTTCCTTTCGGTTGCCCGTGGTGGGTGCGCCGTTGGTGCCTTCCAGACGAATCATGACCAGGGCATAACTTTCCAGCTGGCTCTGCTCGCGCGCCAGGCAGGAAAGGAAACCAGTGTAGCCGTACAGCCCGGTGAGTATATCCTTTTGCGGCGGTTTGGCCGGATTTGGGGGGCCGTTGCGTTTGCCCGGCTCGTCCAGCAGGGAGAGGCGGTCGCCCGGTTCCAGGGGCCAGGCCGGGTCGCTCACGTCCATTATTTCCGCAAAGGCCATGTCTTCCTGCGCCTCGGTAATGACGATTTCACCCTTGTACATGGCAGGGTAGCGGCCGAGCAGTCGCTGTCCGTCGCCACTCTTGGCTTCCGCTTCGTCCAGAAATTTGGGGGACCAGACAAGAAAACGCAGCCCTTCGGCCGCGTCCACGTCGCGCCCCAGATTCAGGGAAAGGCGGTTCATGGGCAGCATTTCCAGGATGGCGCCGCCTTGTTCCAGAATGCGGCCAAAGGAAAAGGCACGGTCGCGGCCGTGCTCTTTGGCCACGGACATGGCCTTAAGCGCCTTGAAAAGAAGAATTTTCGCCATTTCGCCGGGATGGCTGGCTATCTGCGCACCCCGCAGGTCGTTGGGGTAGGAGGCGCAGCCCAGGCTGGCCGTAAGGCGCACGTGTTCTCCGTCCTTCAGGGTAAAGGATTCGGCATGCACGGCGCAGCGAATCTTGTCGGCCAGCTTGAGGCATTTGGCAGGCGTGGTGTCGGGCATGAGCACGGCGAATTCGTCCTTGTCCAACCGGCACAGGCTGGCGTTTTTCGGACAGGCCTTGCGCAGCCGCCGGGCCATTTCGTCGAACACGTCGTCTCCGGCGCGGAATCCGTGGGTTTGGGCCACGGTCTTGAAATGGTCGAGGTTGCAGACCAGCATGGAAAGTCGGCCCGATATGCCAAGGCCCGGATCGATGCAGGCATCCGCGGCAGGCAGTACGCAGTTCTGGGCCTGCTCTATGGTGCGGCGCAACAGGTCCATGAAGGCGTGTTTGTTCAGCAGTCCGGTAAGCGGATCGCATTGAGCGGTTTTCGCCAGGGCTATATTTTCCAGAAAAAGCGAGGCCACGCCGGGCAGCACGACTGTCATGGTGGTGGGTGCGGCCAGCCGTATACCGCGGGCCAGGAAGACGCCGAGAGGCTTGTCCCTGTGCACCAGGGGCAGCAGCAGGCGGTGTTCATCCTTGAGATAGACGGCTTTGCCCGATGACGGATCAAAAGTGGTCTCGTCGGCTACGGCCTGTTCTCCCGTGTCCTTGGGAAAGTACAGGCTGGACGATTTGAATGTGATGAACCGGGCCAGGGTGGCCTGGAGTTCGCGCTCATGGAGAATGAGGTCCTGGGCCGAAAGAGGGACAAGTGATGATGGCATGTTCTTGGGCATTGGCTGGCTTTGCCTAGTAGGGGCGTCGTTTGGGCGCGGCGTTGCGCAACCTGTGGGACGGGACCGGCGCATAGAGCGGATAGATGGGATTGGCACGGGTCCACCATCCGTCCTGCGGGGTCCTCGCATAGGTCAGACCGGTAACGAATTTGATGCTTTTGTAGGCCAGATCATACGGGCAGACAACGCGCATGGGTGCGCCGCGGTCGTGCGAAAGAGGTTTTCCGGCCAGTTGCAGGGCCATAAGGTAGTCGAGTTTGGAATCCAGCAGATCGCTCAGGGGAAAGGACTCCACGTAATGGTCGAGCCCGCCCGGCGTGCTGCGGGTGGTACCAAAGGAATGGAAAACAGCCCACTTCGCTTCGGGAGCGGGAGGGGCCAGACGGGTCAGCTCGGCAAAGCGAAAGCCTCCCCAGGTTGCGTCGTTGACGGACCAGCCTTCCACGCAATGAAAATCCGAGGTCTGTTCCACCTGGGGCAGAGCCTGCAGTTCGTCATAGCCAAGGCTGATGGCTTTGGACGTCAGGCCGCTGATGCGAAAGGAGTAGGGAACCGTTGTTCCACCGGGCATGAGGAAATGTCCGGTTTTAGGATCAAAGCTGTAATCGTCCCTATCCACCGTGCGTGTGGGAAAAAGCGGTGCAGCCATGGCAGGAAGCCATGGAGAAAAGGCGGCCACGGCCCCGAGAATCCCGGTGCCCATAAGCACGGTACGACGACGGAGAGCGGCCATCCTGTCAGGCTCCGGTGCGGCCGTTGGAGGCCGCGTGGTTTTTTGTGCTGCTTACTCGGCGACGCATTTGCCGTCGCATTCCGCAAACTGCTTGTTGCACTCGTCGCTCAGTTTCTCCTGGTCCACGCCTTTATCGCAAGGTACGCATGAAAAGGGGACATCCCAGCACATTCCTTCGGGCAGGTGTACGCTCCCGATGTACTTGCCGTCGGGATTGCCGATTTCCAGAAACGGGCAGGTTTCCTTGTCGTTGGGCACCTGTTTGTAGCAGGAAACGCCGTAATCGTCGCAGAAATACTTGGCCTGCGCCGGAGCGGAAAGAAAAAGAATGGCGGCCAGAATGGTCAGTAGGGAAAACGTACGCATATGTATACCTCGCGATAAAGTTCTTGCGTTAGCAAACAACTACACGTCCCGGAGAAATTCGTCCAGCCTTGGCGGGGCGGAAAACGGAACAGCCGGATTACGAACGCGGCTTAAGGATGTGGAGCGCATTCCCCGGAAAGGGCACGGTCCAGTGTAACGGCAAAATCCTGCACATTGGTCAGAATGGCCTTGGCGGTCAGGGAGCCTCGATCTGCCAGTTTGCTTACGGCGAATTCGGACATGTCCACGCTGAAAAAGTAGACGGGGCGCACCCGGCCTTCCTCTTCGTTCTGTCCATTTTCCTCCACATGGTAGCTCGGGGTCATGTTGCCGGTAGCTATGGTGTGCAGCTGGGTTGCCATGGTGATGACCGTGGTGGCCCGGCTGGCCAGCTCGCGCATGGCGTCCTGTGCCTTGTACGCATCGGCCATTACTTCGGGCATGGGGCCGTCGTCGCGTATGGAGCCGGAAAGAACGAACGGCACGTTCAGGGCGACCAGCTCGCGCATGATGCCGTTGCGTATCATGCCCGACTCCACCGCCTTGCGGATGGACCCGGCGGCCCGGACGCGGTTGAGGGTTTCCAGATGGTTGTAATGTCCCTGGGGTGCCGGTTGCTTGGTGTATATTTCCAGCCCCAGGGCCGTGCCCATGAGGGCACCTTCCAGGTCGTGCGTTGCCAGGGCGTTGCCTGCCAGCAGGCCGTGCACGTAGCCGTTGGCGATGAGGTTGGAAAAGGCGTTGCGGGCGTCGGAGTCGAACACCACCGCAGGGCCCAGCACCCAGAGGATGAAGCCGCTGTCGCGTTCAAAGCGCAGCAGGTCGTAAAGAAAATCGTAGTCAATGGAAAAGGAGGTCTCGCGCGTCAGCCCGGTGCGGAAGGCGAAGGCTTCCCGGTCGGGCGCGAACTGGGGGAAACCGGTGACATGCACGTAAATGCCCTGCTCGCCGTGTTCGGTACGGCCCACGGCCACGAGGTCGCCTTTTTTCAGGTTGCGGAACTCCACGGCCTCGAAGCTGCCGCTTTTGCGGCGTACTGCCACGCAGTCCATGCGCGGATTTTGCAGCAGCTTCCATTCGTTGTTTCCGCAGTGGTAGTATTCTGGGTATATGGTGGTGGCGTGGAAGTCATCGGGCGCGACCCCCTTGTACGGGGCCGGAATCAGGGTGACGGGAGGTGCGTCACAAAGGGGAGCGGCGGAAAAATCCGGCGGTTCGTATGTGGGCAATGTAAAGGACATGGGGCCTCCGAATCGGACAGGGTAGAATTTAGGCCAAGCGTATCTCTCCAACGGCCACTTGGCACTTTTATCAATTTACGTATATATTGTACATTGAATGCGGCAACTGTACAGGCTGTTTTTTTCGATTATCGCGAGGTCTGACCTATGCAACGGATCATCATTTTGGGAGCTGCCGGCCGGGATTTCCATAATTTCAACATATGTTTTCGCAACCGTTCCGATGTGCGCGTGGTGGCGTTCACGGCCACGCAGATTCCAGACATAGACGGGCGCATCTATCCTGCCGAGCTGGCCGGACCTTTGTATCCGAAGGGCATCCCCATCCTGTCCCAGAACGGACTGGCCGGGCTGATCAAAAGGCTGAACGTGGACAAGGCGGTTTTTTCCTACAGCGACATCAGCCATCTGGACGTCATGCATACGGCCTCGGAAGTGCTGGCCGCCGGGGCCGGATTCTGCCTGCTTTCGCCTGTTGAAACCATGGTTGAAAGCCGCCTGCCCGTCATCTCTGTGTGCGCCGTGCGGACTGGATGCGGCAAGTCGCCGGTAACGGCCTTTATCTGCGAACGGCTGCGGCAGCGGGGGCTTCGTCCCGTGGTCATCCGTCATCCCATGCCCTACGGCGACCTGGCCCGGCAGGCGGTGCAGCGCTACGCCGAAGTGGCGGACATGGACCGCAACAAGTGCACCATAGAAGAGCGCGAAGAGTACGAGCATCTTATCGAACGCGGCGTCACCCTGTATGCGGGGGTGGATTACGAGACCATCCTGCGCCAGGCTGAGAACGATCCCGATGGGGCGGATGTGATTGTCTGGGACGGAGGCAACAACGATACCCCGTTCATTCGGCCCGACCTGTCCATTGTGCTGTGCGATCCCATGCGTCCCGGACACGAGACGGCCTATCATCCCGGAGAAACCAACCTGCGCATGGCCGATGTGGTGCTGATAAGCAAGGCGGAGGTGGCGGCGCCCGAGGCGGTGCGGCAGGTACGGGAAAACGTGGCCCGCCTGAACCCGGAAGCCGCCGTGGTGCTGGGGACGCTGGAGGTTTCCGTGGACGATCCGGACGGGTTGCGGGGCAAGCTGGTGCTGGCCGTGGAAGACGGGCCCACCCTGACGCACGGGGGTATGGATTTTGGCGCGGCAGTGTTGGCGGCGGAAATGTTCGGGGCGCGGCTGGCAGAACCCGGGGCCTGCGCAACGGGCGATATCAAGGATGTTTTGCAGGCCCGCCCCGGCATGCGGAATGCCTTGCCCGCGCTGGGCTATTCCGTGCGGCAGCTGGATGACCTGACTCGCACCATAGACGCCTGCGAGTGCGACGTGGTGCTTTTCGGCACGCCCGTGGACCTGGGGCGGATCATCAAGGTGAACAAGCCGTCCATGCGGGTGCGCTATGGCTACCGGGACCTTGGGGATACGGGGCTTGAGGATGTTTTGGCCCCCCTGCTGGAAAAAATAGGGAGACCAGCTATTTGATTTTGGCGGCCGTCCTGGCTTGTTGCATAGCGCGAGTGGTGTAAGGGTATTTGCCGACCCGGCCCGACGAGTCGCACGAGCCGCGTATCTTTTTCATCCATTCCAAGCCAATGGGAATATAGCCGGGGGCGGAATAGGCCGGGTTGTTCTGCCACCCGTAGGAATTTTTTTCAACGCGCAGGCCGAGCATGCGGGCCACTTGGTCCGCGCTGTTCCAGGAATCGTCTTCTTCTTGAATGCTGGCCGTGTAGGTCCGCGAGAGCCAGGTGGAGCCGGGCTTGAGGATATTTTGTTCGTCGTCGTTGAGAGTGTGGACGGCTTCGTTGGCCATGGTGTTCAGCAGATCGTAGATGCCGAGACGGATTTCGTAGTATCCGCCCCGGGCCCACCCGTACCGGGTGAACGACCCGATTGTCGCTTCCAGATAGCGGGGGAAATTGTTGATCCGTATGGCGGTGCGTACTTTGGACGGGGTAGGGGCGAGGTCGAACAGGCTTTTGCCCTGGGCCTTCATTCTGGTTTCCCACTCGTGGAAGTATTTTTCGTACTCGGCCGTGGTATCGATGTGTGAAGGGGGGTCTGGTGGTTTTCTTCGCAGAGGCCGGGTATTTTGAAAATCCAGCCCAATCCACATGCCTGTGCCGTCGGCTTCTGCGCTGCCTGCCACATCCGGACCATCCGGTGCCTGCCAGGTGATGATGCCATTATAAAGTCGACATTTCATGGGAGGTCTGTCGTATCCGCCGGGTGGGGTGGGCAATTCTTTGCATGGATTTCCAAACAGGTTCCAGCGGATGCGGCTGCGGTGATTGGTCAGATGATAGATCACTTCTTCCAGGATAAGGCAGCCGCGCACCGGGTCGGATTTTTTGACCACTATCTTGCCCTTGCTTTTGGCCTTGTCCTTGACCGTCCATATTTGGGGGAAGCTTCCGACCTGAAGCAGCAGAGTCGTGGCGATGAGCTTTGCCTGGGCAACCAGCGCCTCAATGATGGTAGTGGCATCCAGTTGGAATTCCTGAATGCATTTTTGTGAAACGGGCATGGCGTATCCTCCGCTTTTTAGGAAAGAGGATAGCATCTTTGTCGCTCTGGTTATATAAAAAAAACTATCTAATCCAGCAGCAGCCGTTCCAGAATGGCGTTGGAAACGAGCATGCCGTTCTTGGTAAGGCGGACGTAGGCTTTGGTGATGCGGATAAGGTCGTGCTGGCGCAGGGCGGTAAGGATTTGCCCGTACTGCTTGGTGAAGCTCTGTCCGGTCAGGTCCTTGTAGCGTTTGAGGTCCAGTCCCCGGCTGGTGCGCAGGGAGAGCATGACCATTTCGTTTGTTTTGACTTCCTTGGAAAGCTGTTCCCCCTGCACGGTTTCATTGCGGCGGATCTGCGTGTCCCAGGCGTCGATGTCCTTGGGGTTTTCGTAGCGCACGTCCTGCACCGTGGACACGGCGGATGGCCCCAGCCCCACATATTCCTGCCCGTCCCAATAGCCCAGGTTGTGGCGGCAGAAAAATCCCATGCGCGCAAAGTTGGAAATTTCGTAGTGCAAATAGCCCCGGTCTTCCAGCAGATGGGCGCCATGCACGAAGATACGCGCCTGTTCGTTGTCCGCGGGCATTTCCAGTTTGCCGCTCTGCACGCGCCGTTCCAGGGGCGTGTTGGGTTCCAGGGTCAGGTTGTAGCAGGAAAGGTGCTCGGGCTTGAGTTCCTTGGTAACGGCCAGCATCTGTTTGCGCCAGGAGCCCAGACGCATGCCGGGCACGCCCCAGATGAAATCCAGATTGATGTTGCGGAACCCCGCGTTGCGCGCCGCGCGAAAGGCCATGACGGCCTGAGCCGCGGTGTGCGGCCTGCCCAGCATCTTGAGCTGGGAATCGTCCAGGCTTTGCACGCCCATGGACAGTCTGTTCACACCCATTTCCCGCAATTGGCCCAGGGCCGCGCTGTCCACGGAATCGGGGTTGGACTCCATGGAAAATTCCGTGGCCTTGTCCAGCTGGAAGTGTTCTCCCACGCCCCGGATGATGCGTTCCATTGCCCACGGCGGAACAATGCTCGGAGTGCCGCCGCCCAAATACACGGTCTGGATCTTCGGGCGGTTCAGGCGCTTTCCCCACAGCCGCGCCTCACGTACAACAGAGTCTGTGTAGCGCTCCAAAAGCTCCATATCCAGAGGTACGGAGTAAAAGGCGCAATAGGTGCATTTGGATCGACAAAAAGGCACATGGATGTACAATAGCATGGGCTTTAGCTAGCCTGTTGTTTTCCCACTGGCAAGCGGGTGTTTTTGCGGCCGCATATACATTGTACTGTAACCTTGCGGTGTTAGGGTATGTTTTATGGAAAATGTTCTTGAGTGTGCGGGCTTGGGTGTGTCGTTCGGGGGCAAGCGTGTGCTCGACGGCCTGGATCTGGCGGTTGCTCCCGGCGAGTTCCTGGTGGTGAACGGGCCGTCCGGTTCGGGCAAATCCACCTTGCTGCGGTTGTTGTGCCGCTTGCAGGAACCGGACGCGGGGCGGGTTCTTTTCAAGGGGCGCGACGTGGCCGCAATGAGCCCGCCGTCCCTGCGCAGGCACGTGGCCTATGTGCAGCAAACCCCGGTGGTGGTGGAGGGCAGCGTGCGGAACAACCTGCTGCTTCCGTTTTCCTTTTCCGGCAATTCCGACATGCAGGTGCCCGGAGATGACCGGCTGCGTCCGCTTCTGGACGGGCTGAACCTCGACATCTCCCTGGAGGAGA
Organism: Desulfovibrio sp. 7SRBS1; assembly: GCF_049723905.1. Taxonomy (NCBI): domain Bacteria; kingdom Pseudomonadati; phylum Thermodesulfobacteriota; class Desulfovibrionia; order Desulfovibrionales; family Desulfovibrionaceae; genus Desulfovibrio; species Desulfovibrio sp. 7SRBS1. The sequence goes on from NZ_JBJKFD010000001.1 coordinate 4,155,983, forward strand.
ACGCCATGGGGCTGTCCGTGGGGCAGCGCCAGCGGCTTTCCCTGTTGCGGACCCTGCTTATGGAGCCGGAGGTTCTGCTCATGGACGAGCCCACCAGCGCCCTGGACCCGGAAAGCGCCCGGCTGGTTCTGCGGGAAGCCGAATTGCGCCGTGCCGAACAGGGGGTGACGGTCCTGATGATAACCCACTCCGACCTGCTGCCCGAAACCGGGTATAGCGTCATCCGGGTGGCCGACGGAAAGGCGGTGCGGCAATGAGCGGTCCGGTTCTGGAAATAGGGCCCTGGCAACTGGCCCTGGCCTTTTGCCTGGTGTTTGTTATGGGCGCCATATCCCTGGCCCGTGGCCTGGGGCTGGTGCGCGACCTGGCCGTGGGGGCGGTGCGCACATTCGTGCAGCTGTTCATCATGGGCTACGTGCTGACCCTGGTCTTTCGGCTCGAAGCCTTCTGGCCCGTGGTGCTGGTTTTTCTGGTCATGGTCGGCTCGGCGGCTCAAATCGTGCGGGGCCGGATAAAGGAACGTAGCGTCCCCTTCGGCATGCCGCTGCTGGGCACCATGCTGCTTTGTTATTCTTTGGTCGGCTATCTGGTTGTTGGCGTTATTGTGCAGGCCAAACCCTGGTGGCAGCCGCAATATTTCATTCCCCTGGCCGGTATGGTGGTGGGCAATTCCATGAATGCCCTGGCCATTGCCCTGGAACGGCTGCTTTCCGACCTGCGCAACCGGCGCGACGATGTGGAAATGCGGCTGAGTTTGGGCGCGGATTACCGGGAAGCCAGCGCGTCCATTGTGCGGGACGCCCTGCGCGCGGGCATGATTCCTTCCATCAACTCCATGATGGGAGTGGGGCTGGTCTTCATCCCCGGCATGATGACCGGGCAGATTCTGGCCGGAGCCGATCCCATGACCTCCATCCGCTACCAGATCGTGATCATGTTCATGCTCACGGCGTCCACGGCGTTGAGCTCTTTGCTTGCCGTGCTGCTGGTGCGCAAACGATGTTTCGGGCCCGGGCAGAACCTTGTTCTTCCCCGGGCAGGCACGGCAGATACGGGACGGTAGACAAGATTATAAGCGTGATATGCGTGGCAACTTTATGGGCATTGACCCGGACAATAGGAGGGGTACTAACAGGGAGCGTCTGACAATTTTTAAGGAGTAATAATGGCGACTTCTGCCAATTTTGATCCGGAACTGGTTTATGTGGAATGCGGCGAATGCGGGGAGCCGATAATGTGGGCTCCGGGAACCTCCACCAAGGTCTTGTGCAAAGCAGGCCTTTCGCGGTTCGAATACGATTCTTCGTGCATGATTCTTTCCAACGGCTGCCCCAACTGCAAGCCGAACACCCATAATTTTTCCACCCAGGTGGTTCGTCTCATCGACGTGGACATGCCTTTCAAAGAGTAGTTTTCCTTTGGGCGCAGCCTTGCTGCCGCCGAAGGAGCCTTCGGCACTGCCCGTCAAATTCCCTTACGTTCCTTGCGACACAACGCAACCGTACAACGCGGTTTTGGTCTGTTCAGGTTGGCCGCATGGCGACAGAAGCCGCCATGCGCAACACTGTGTTGTCTGGAGTCTGAAAACATTCTGCGCTAACTGCGCCGGGCCAGTTCCAGCAGGGTGCGAACGCCGAATCCGCTGGCTCCCTTGGTCACCAGTCCGCTTTCTTTTTCCGCACGGCCCGGTCCGGCAATGTCCAGGTGCGCCCAGGGCACGCCTTTGGGAGCGAACTGCTTGAGGAAAAGCGCCGCATGGATGGCACCGCCTTCGCGGCGGCCCAGGTGCTTGAAGTCGGCCACGTCGCTCTTGAGGTCTTCCATGTACTTTTCCGGCAGGGGCAGGGGCCAGAAATCTTCGCCCACGGCCTCGCCGCACTGGTTGATCTTTTCGGTGAGCGCCTTGTCCGTGCCGAACAGCCCGGCAATCAGCATACCCAGCCCTATCACGCAGGCCCCGGTGAGGGTGGCGATGTCCACCACGGCCGAAGGGGCCAGATCTGTCGCGTAACTGAGTGCGTCGCACAGCAGCATGCGGCCTTCCGCATCCGTGCTGATCACTTCCACGCTTTTGCCCGCTCTGGTCATAACCACGTCGCTGGGGCGGTAGGCGGCTCCGTCGGGCATGTTTTCGGCGCAGGGCACCAGGCCCACCACCGGCACATTCAATCCCAACGCACCATATGCCTCGAAAAATCCGATCACGGCCGCGGCTCCAGCCATGTCGGTCTTCATGTGCCCCATGTTGGCCGGAGGTTTGAGGGACAGTCCGCCCGAATCAAAGGTGACGCCTTTGCCCACCAGAACCAGGGGATGGTCGCCTTCACCGGCCCTCAGAACCAGAAAGCGCGGCTCGTTGCTGCTGCCCTGGGCCACGGAAAGAAAAGCTCCCATGTTCATGGCCTTCAGTTCTTCCGGGCCATACGACTGAAAGGAAAATCCATAGCGCTGGCACAAATGGCGGGCGTTCTGTTCCAGGTCCACCGGGGTTGCCATGTTGGGCGGCGTGTTCGCTAGGTCGCGCGCCAGCCAGCTGCCGCGAATCCCGGCATCGGCAGCGGCCACGGCCTGCTTTTGGGCCTTGCTTGGCTCGGCGGCAAACAGAACTTCCAGCCTGGGGTCCGGTTGGACGTCTTCCGGCGGCTGATGGCGGATATAGCGGTACAGGCCCAACCCTGCGGCAGCCAGAATTTCGCGCAAAAGATCTTCGGCTGTGTTGCCGGTTGCTTCGGCCAGTGATTCGGCAATGGGGAAGGGCACGCCCAGCACTTCCAGCTTCCACCGTCTTGCTTCGCGGGATGCAGCCGCGGATGCCTGACGCAGGGTGTCTGTGCAAAAATCCTCGCGTTTTCCCAGCCCCGCCACCACAAGGGCGGTTTCCACAATGCCCGCGCAGGTGCGGTAAATATGCACGTCGCCGGGTTGTACCGGCATATCGTCCAGCCAGTCCGGCATGGTCAGCCCCAGGCTGACGGCCCACTCGGTCTGGGCGGAAAGGAGTGGTTCGTCTTCGAATTTGAAGAAAAGAAGGGGGATGTCCTTCCACTGTCCTATCTCGATAATTCTTTGGCGTAATTGTGTTGCCATGAAATGTTCCTCCATTCAGCGTCCCTTGTACCTCCTTTTGGATTGTACGTCAGTTGTGGTTTGGGGGGTGTAGGCAATTTTTTCTTGCTCCTTTTGTTGTCTGGCAAGCCTGATCTTTGTAATACAGCGTAATTAAAGGAAAAATGTATATCATGTCAGCGTGGCACAGGTTTTGCCTTACAAAAGGCGGAGAGAATGAATTGCCCGGTTGGTCGCCGGGAATCACAACGTGCCGCGAGCTCACCGTTTTTGCACGGAAAGATGGTCTCTTTCCGGACGGACAGGAGCCGGTACACACGCATTGAACGCCATGCCTTTTCCGCAGGGGCGCTAGGGATTGTTCCCTCACCTGCCGGAGCTGCGTATGTGCAGGAGTCTATGCCATGGGTTTCAGTTCCATGTATGTCGGCGCGACCGGCATGAAAGCCCACAGTACGTGGATGCAGGCCATTGGTAACAACCTGGCCAACGTCGACACTCTGGGCTTCAAAGGCGGTAGGACGCATTTCGAAAACCTGATGAGCCAGGATCTCGTCGGCGGGTATAGCAATCCCGACGGAACGGGATCCGGAGCCGGACAGATAGGCAAGGGCGTCGCCGTAGCCAACATCGTCACAGATGTCCGGCAGGGCGGTTACGAGCCCGGTACGGCCTCTACAGATCTGGCTATCGGCGGCAAGGGCTATTTCAAGCTCACCTCGTCGACGGACCAGGGCGATCAGGTCTATTATTCCCGCGCGGGCAATTTCCGTTTCAATAAAAACGGCGTGTTGCTCGATCCGCATGGGTACGCCCTGCAAGGATTCCAGATAGATCGGAATACCGGCGCGCCTTCCACCGTGGAAAGCGCGGTCTCGCTGCCCATGCAGACGGAGATCATAGACGGCAAGGAAGTGCAGGTTATCCGGTCCGATCCCAGTGCCACCAGCCGAAATACCATGATTTCGAACCTGGATTCATCCGCATCGGACAAGAGCCAGGATGCCGAGAATCCTTTTTTTGCCATGCTCAAGAACTGGAACAGCTCTTCCGCAACGCCGCTCACCGAAGAACAGTACTCGTACACCACCGGCATGACGGTCTACGATTCCGAAGGCAACCAGCAAAAGCTCATCTACTATTTCGATCCCGTCACAACGAATTCCATGTCTTCCGAGAAGCAGTGGGAATATCTGGTGACGGTCGATCCCACCAGTGCGGACGGTCGGAGCCTGGCAACCTCCGGGGCGCAGGGCGTGTACATGGCCGGTACCCTGAGCTTCAATGCGGCGGGTGATATCATCGACCAGACCGCATACACCCTCAAGGACCCGTCCCTGGATGCAGGCGCTCTGAGCAACTGGACCCTGGCCCCGATAGGTGCCAACGGCGACCTGATGATGGATGTCACGTTTACCACATCCAATGGAGGCAGCCTGCCTTCCCAGACCATCGGCATCAACTTCGGCCTTACCGGGGAAAATGCTTCCTGGAACGTGGAAAACGCCAATGCCGGACAGGTCGGTTCCAATGCCTCCGCACTGCCCAGACAGGTGGGGACCGCCACATCCGGACTGGCAATGACGAGTTACAACAGCTCGTCCGTTACCTTGTCGCAAACACAGGACGGCTACGGAGAAGGATATCTGCAGAACGTGACCGTGGACAAGACCGGTATGTTGGCGGGCAAGTTTTCCAACGGGCAGACAGAGAACCTGTATCAGATAAATCTGTACAATTTCAGCAACGAGTACGGGTTGCGCCACGAGGGCGGCAACCTTTACCGGGCAGGAAACGAGGCCGGAACCGTATACACGGGCAAGCCCGATTCCGCGAACTACGGAGTGATGTACCAGGACACCCTGGAGACCTCCAACGTGGACATGGCCGTAGAATTTACAGACATGATTCGCGGCCAGAGGGGATTTCAGGCCAACTCCAAGGTGGTTACGACCACGGATTCGTTGCTTAACACCCTGATCCAAGTCAAACGTTAGCCAGACGGCTGAAAAAGGCACGATAACTACGTTGCTTCAAAAAGCTCAAACCCTCGCGTATGAAAGAATACGCGTCGGTCTTGAGCTTTTTTTTTGCGCCTTGTTCTCGCACCTTTTTGAGCCGTCTATAATATGGGCCGCGTGGAAAGCGGGCGATAACGGCGTTGTTTCAAAGAAATCAAGCCCTCGCGTATGGAAGAATACGCGTCGGGCTTGATTTTTTTTTACGCCTTGTTCTCACCGCACTTTCTCCGCAGCCTGCGTGTTTGGATTATGTAGATAAGAAAGTCTCACCTATTAATTATACCCCAATAGCTTCATCAATCAGCGGACCTTCCAGTTTGTCTGTCGCGCAAAAATGATTCGCCTGAAACCGTTCTGTTACAGCTTTATTACAATTTGTTGTCGTCCGCCTTCTTCTTTCGTTTAGTCCTTGTTATTCAGGAAAGTATGACGGTAACGTATCCGGTACGTGTGTCCATACATCCAGCCCGGTTCCGGTGAGGACAAATTGGAGCCAGGGGAGGCAGGCACACGAACCACCACTCAACGGATATATTGTACGGATCGTGTCATGCGAATTATTGCAGTGATGAACCAGAAGGGCGGAGTCGGCAAAACCACCAGCACCATCAATATGGGGGCCGGTCTTGCCAGGCTTTCGCAGCGCGTGCTGCTGGTGGATCTCGATCCACAGGCCCATCTTACCTATTCCCTCGGCATTGCCGCCCATCAGCTTACAAGCACCTTGTACGAAGTGCTCAAGGGCGAGCAGTCCATGGCCGATTGCCTGCAGCATGGGGACGGGCTGGACATTGTTCCCTCCTCTTTGTCCCTGTCCGGCGCTGACATTGAATTTTCCGGTCTTCCCGCACGTGAATTCCTGCTGCAAAAGGCCCTGAAAAAACTGCCGGAGTATGATTTCGTTCTTTTGGACTGCCCTCCGAACCTCGGCATCCTGACCATCAATGCCATGACCGCTGCCAAAGAGATTTTCGTGCCCATGCAGGCCGAGTTTCTGGCGCTGCAGAGCATGGGCAAGCTGTACGAGACAGTGGAACTTGTCCGGCGGGGGTTGAATACGGAGCTGGAGGTTACGGGCATTCTGGCCACGCGGTTTTCCCGGCGCAAGAAACTCAACCGGGAAGTTATGAAGAAGATAGGCGAGTATTTTGGGGACAAGGTCTTTGAAACGCCCATCCGGGAGAACGTGGCACTGGCCGAGGCCCCGAGTTTTGGAAAGGATATTTTTTCCTATCGTCCCAAGAGCAGTGGAGCGCAGGACTACCATCGATTGTGCTCGGAAATTCTCAAGAGAGGTTGAGCATGTCTCAGGACAGCAGATTGGGAAGCGATCCGCTTCTCTGGCTCAAGGAACGGCCGGAAAGCGTTGAGGATGTCCCTTCATCCCATCCCGAACCAGACAGAGCCGCTGTGCGGGAAACAGACGACGCCATGTTGCTGACCCGTACCGTGGACCGCATGCTGCACGCGAGCATGCCGGAAAATCAGGACACGTTGTGGCAGCCCGACGACATACTGGAGCATCTTCCCCTTGCCCTGTGCGTCTGCGACGGCGAGGGCGCCCTGGTTTACGCCAACCCGGCTTTTTTTCGTCTGTCCGGCTACAGTGTGCGGGATATCGCCAGCCTGTCGGTACAGGACGACTCCCTTTTTTACGGGCAGAGCCAGACCTGTACGGATGATGTGAAAGCCCGGCTTGCGGACTCCGGCCTTCCCCAGCATTGTCTCATAGAGCTGCTGTGCGCGGACGGCAGTCTCGTCCTGGTGGAGGCGGATTTTTATCCTGGCGGGGAGAGCTGGCAAGAGGAATCCTTCTACCTTTTTCTGCGCCAGGCCTGCGGTACGGACGAGGCAGACCTGGCCGATCCTCCTTGTGAAAGTGAACCCGAAAGGGAACAAGGGGTTTCGCCGGAGCTTCGGGCAGCTTTGGATGCCGCGCTTTGCCTGTGTGGGGACACGGAGGACACCGATTCCCGGGATGAGGCCATGCGCGGAAGGTTTGCCGCGGCGATTGGGGAGGAGCAGGAGCTTTTTTCCAAAGAGAAGCTCGATTCCGCATCCCTTGTCCGCGCTTTTGAGATAACGGTTGGCAGTGTCTGCCGTGAGAGGGGAGTTGACCGGGAGCTGTTGGATTTCGGATGTTCGGTCCGTATCGGGGCGGTGCAGCGCCGGGAGGCCCTGTTGTTTTCCTATGTGCTGTACATGGTGCTGCATTCTTCCTTTCAAAAAAAACGCAGCCTGGAGCCCTGCCGTTTGCAGGCCCGTGTGGAGGAAGGCGGATCGGCCCTTGGCTTGGTTCTGCTGGGGGAAACCCGGATATTTTTCAGGAAGATGAAGCTCCACGACAAAAAGCGCGGGCCATTGCAGCGCATAGCACAACGCATTGTGCAGGAGAATGGGTCCATATTTTTTATTCGGCGTGAGGACACAACGGAAGTAAAGATAAAACTGCCTACGAGAGGCAGCAGCGGAGGAGCCAATGAGCAAAAAGAAACTCAAGATTGAAGGGCTGATGGATTTGTCCCAGGCCGCAGAGTACGTGGAAAGTGTGTTGACCTCTATCCGGGAAGGTTCGCTCAACGTGGAAAAGAGCGGAGAACAGATAACGTTGACTCCGCAGAGCACCGTATCTTTTGAAATGTCTCTTTCGCAAAAGAAAGAGAAGGAAAAGATATGCATAGAGATAAGCTGGAAGCGTGACCTGAAAGCCGAAGAAGCGCGCAATATTCAGATCGGCTCTGATGCCAGCGGGGCCGCATAGACATTCTTTTTTCGAATTTATTTCGAATTGTCCATATCTTCCTGTGACTCTGTGGGTTCATGCGGTTTTGTGTGAAGGCATCTCTCTCTTTTATTCTTCTTTTTCAATCTGAAAACAAATTTACTTATTACGCATTGCCTTTTGCTCTGCGTGGCATTTGTTTGTCGAAGAGGTGAAAAAATAATTGTTTACCGGATCTCTTCGTGTTGATAGTTTTAAGAGTTGTTGTGCGACGCCAGAATAAAATGATCTGCTGAAGGTATATGAAAAAGCTTACTTCTCTTATTATTGCGGATGACCATGCGCTGGTTCGCGAAGGGCTTATCAGGCTTTTGGCGTCTTTCGAAAATCTGGTTGTCAGTGCCGAGGCCGGGGACGGGTATGAGGCTGTTGCAAAGGCCTTGGATATGCGGCCGGACATCGTGCTTATGGATTTGGGCATGCCCGAATTGAACGGCATAGAAGCCACCAAGCGCATCAAGCAGACCGCTCCGCAAATCAAGATTCTGGTGCTCACCGCTCACGAAGACAAACATTTCATCGACCTCGCCCTCAAGGCCGGGGCCGACGGGTATCTCCTGAAAAACTCGGATAAGAAGCGTCTTGCGGAAGCACTTCGGGCCGTTATGCGAGACGGGTTCTACATGGCGCCGGAAATGCTCCAGGATAAGAACGTCAATATGGATATCCCCAGCGCCGAAGATATTCAGCGCCTTACCAAAAGGGAGCGGGAAATTTTCGACCTGGTGGCCCAGGGCATGAAAAACCGCGAAATTTCCGAGGCACTGTGCATTTCCATCAAAACAGTGGAAAAGCACCGGGCCAACCTTATGAAAAAACTGGGGCTGCATTCCGTGGCGGAGCTTGTTTCCTGCGCGCTGCGTACCGCCACCATCGACCCGGGCTGAACTCCGGCTTTCCGGCTTCATGCGCTCCCGGTCTTTGGGGGCGCTTTGTACCGCACGCCAACCTGCTCCCAGGTTCTCCATTTCGAGTCTGTATTGAATCTGCTATCGGGCCCCATCGGCCGGGCTGACCAGCTGGGCGGACTAGCCTTGAGAGCTGTGTCCTGACGGTTTCTTGGCTGTATTGCTTTTGGCCCGTTTTCCCGCACATTTGTTCCCATTCGCCGTCTTCTGGTGACAGCAGAAGGGCTATACCGTATGGTCAATGTGAACCCATACAAGGTCTTCATACCTGCAATGCCTACCTTTGTGAGGTCCCGTTCGGGGGCATGGCGGACAGCTGTTTCCGGACCGTGGCGCAAGTGTGGTGGCTCCATGCATGGTGTCGTTGGCCGATCGGTTCAAATCAATAAATGCAGCAGTACACGCCACGCGCCACGCGTAACTTGGCGGGCATGGCCCGGCAGGCGCCAAAAGCGGCGTAAGTGAATTTGTAAACCACGTTTTTTAGGCTCGCGACTCTTCGAAAATATACATACGTACTTTACGGACATCATACTGGAAACGCGCAGAGCGCGGATGGGAGTTTTCATGAAAATCCTGCTGACCAATGACGACGGCATTCAGGCCATAGGGTTGCGCGCCCTGTTTCGCGTGCTCGTTGATGCCGGGCACGATGTTACCTGTGTTGCACCCATATCCGAGATGAGCGCGGTGGGACACGCCGTGACCATGTCCCTGCCGCTCAAGACCAAGATTTTTCGGGAAAACGGTTTTCGGGGAACCGGGGTTACGGGAACTCCGGCCGACTGCGTCAAGCTGGCGCTGGGCTCCTTGATGCGTGACGATCCGCCCCAGCTGGTGGTGTCCGGCATCAATGCCGGGGCCAACTGTGGTGTGGATATTCTCTACTCGGGAACGGTTTCCGCAGCCACCGAAGGGTCCTTCATGGGGCTTCCCTCCCTGGCCGTTTCCTACGACAACTTTCGGCCCGAAAGCCTGGATGGTCCGGCCCGTTACGTTGTCGGCTTCATCGATCGCCAGCCGTGGGGCAAACTGCCGCCGCGCTGCGTGCTCAACCTCAATTTTCCGGACATGCCAGTCGAACAGACCAAGGGGCTCAAAATATGCCGCCTGACCCGCGCGGCGTACGACGATTGGTACGACAAACGAGTTGACCCGCGTGGAAACGAGTATTATTGGCTGGACGGCGTCATTCCTCCGGAAAAATTGAGCAGGGACTCCGATCGCTATCTGGTTTCCCAAGGGTACATAACGGTAACTCCCCTCAAGTTCGACCTCACCGATGTCGAAACCATGGCTCTCCTTTCGGAAGAATAACCCCGGCTGATATTTATTTCGGGCCGCTCCCACCCGTTGTCTGATGTGACGGGGGGAGCTGTTCCCGCACAGGCTTCACCTGAATTTGCCGGGCGGCTTACCGGCAGAACGGGTTTTTTAGTGCCCTGCGCCCAGCGTGGGGGCTTCCTTCAATGCAAGGATACCGACATGCCACAGACTTCCTTTCCCGGTTCGCCCGCCGCAAAAGCGGAGAGCGCCGGAGCCCTGCTGCCTTTGGCTCTTTTTCTCGTGCTGTTTATCGGTACCGGACTGTTTCTCACCGCCTCGGGAACCCAGATGGCGTTCTACCAGCTCTCGGCAACCGTGGCGATTCTGCCCTCGATTGCCTGGGCCGTCTGGATGGGACGGGGCACCATTGCGGAAAAAATCGGGGTAATGCTTTCCGGTGCCGGAGAGCCCGGCATCATTACCATGTGCATGATCTACCTGCTGGCAGGAGGCTTTGCCAGCGTGGCCAAGGCCATCGGCGGGGTGGACTCCACTGTCAACCTCGGCCTGTCGGTCATTCCGGCGGGATTTGTCCTGCCCGGCCTGTTCGTGATTGCCGGGTTTATTTCCACGGCCATGGGCACGTCCATGGGCACCATTGCGGCCATGACGCCCATTGCCGTTGGCGTGGCAGCCAAAACCGGCATCTCCCCGGCCTTTCTGGTGGGTACGGTGGTCGGTGGCGCCATGTTCGGCGACAACCTGTCCATGATTTCCGATACCACCATTGCCGCGACCCAAAGCCAGGGATGCAAGATGAGCGACAAGTTCCGCATGAACCTGCTCATTGCAATGCCCGCCGCCGTGGCCACCATTATTCTGCTCTTTATTTTCGGGGCCACCGGTGCGGTAAACCAGCCCGGAGACTATAGCCTGCTCAAGGTCCTGCCCTATGCGTCCATTCTCATCATGGCGGTCAGCGGGTTGAACGTCTTTGTCGTGCTTTCCGCCGGAATCGTTCTGGCGGGCCTGGTCGGCATAACCATGGTGGATGGCTACACGCCCCTGGCCTTGGCCCAGGACATCTACAAGGGATTCCAGGGCATGCACGAAATTCTGGTGCTCTCCCTGCTGGTGGGCGGACTGGCGGAGCTGCTCCGCTATCACGGCGGGTTGGACTGGCTGATAAGCCGCATTCGCAGCCTGACCGAACGGGGCGGGCGCGGCAAAGCGTCCAACACCCGAGCCTCGCAGCTCAGTATCGGGCTCCTGGCAGTGCTGGCCGATATCTGCACGGCTAACAACACCGTCGCTATTGTGCTTACCGGAAAAATGGCCAAGAAAATTGCCGAACAGGGCGGGGTTTCGCCAAAACGTAGCGCCAGCCTGCTGGATATCTTTTCCTGCGTGGTCCAGGGGATCATCCCCTATGGAGCACAGATTCTCCTGGCCGGGTCCATTGCCGAGATTTCTCCTCTGGCAGTGGCGGGCAAGGTGCACTACTGCTATCTGCTGGCCATTGCCGCAGCGGCGGCTATAGTCTTTGGCTTTCCCAAAGAGAAGGCAGGCCGCTGAAAAAGGGGCGCTAACGGCGTTGGTTCGAAAAATTCAAATCCTCGCGTATAAGGAAATACGCGTCGGCCTTGAATTTTTCTCCCGCCTTGTTTTCGCCACCTTTTTGAGCGGCCTGCACAGTTTCGCCGTGCGGGCGTTGGGGCTGGTGGCATTGGGGAACAATTTTTGAGAGCCGTCACGAAAAGGCAACCAGCTGAAACCCTACAAGGCCGGGGAATCCCGGCCTTGTTTGCGTGTGTGGCCATGGCGGATTGTTGAAAAATAATACGAGGAAGACTGCATTATCATTGCCGTAACATGGTCGTGTCTTGATACTGGCAGCATATATTTCGGACGTATAAGGAGCATACATGAGCGAGGAGAACAATATGGAACAGACCCATAACCTGTCCCGCAATCTGGACGACGGGACGGTGATGTATACGGAATCGGGCCACACGGCCATGATGGATTCCCCCAATGTGGATGGGCTGGGCGGGCTGCTTGAAGAAGCCGAGCAGTGCCTGCAGCGCATAGAGGACATGCTCGGCCAGGGGGGCAGCTGCGAGAGTGTGAGGGATATGAATTAGTTGATGTTCATAAAATACGACTCTGGTTTTTGTCATCACTCCGGCGCCTATAGAATGACAGGATTTTAACCAACGCGACACGGGCCGGCTCCCTGACCGGCCTCGGCGGGTGACAACGGTCCGACTTTGAGCTAGGCTTTACCAAGAAATCCATATCACATCCGCAATCAACAGCGTTTCCCGGTTCTGCAGAATGGCCGCATCAGGGCCGGTCGCGGGCGAGGCAGGCGTGCTCCGCCCCACAAGTTCAGGGAGGCCGTCATGCCCGACGAGAACGTACCGGCCTGGTTGGAATGGGCCCGCGAAATACAAGCCATTTGTCAGACCGGCCTGACCTACAGCCGGACTCACTACGATACCATCAATTACACACGGCTGATGCGCATTGCCGCCAGCATGACGCAGGCCATGGCCGACCAGGGGCAGAAACCCTGGGACCGCCTGTTCTTGGAGCAGCCCGGATACGCCACCGTCAAAGTGGATGTGCGGGGGGCCGTGGCCCGCGACGACAAAATTCTGCTGGTGCGCGAACGCTCAGACAACAAGTGGTCGCTTCCCGGAGGCTGGGCCGACGTGGGCGAGGCTCCCGGCGAGATGATCGTTCGGGAAATCCGCGAGGAGAGCGGATATATTGCCGCTCCCGTAAAGGTTGTGGGTGTCTTCGACGCCAACCGCGCCGGACGTCCCATAGAATTCTTCCACGCCTACAAGATCATCTTTCTTTGCGAACTCAAAGGGGGGCAACCCGCTCCCAGTGATGAAACGTCGGACTGCGGCTTTTTCGCCTTCGACGACCTGCCCGAGCTTTCTCCCAACCGAACCCCTTCCGCACTTCTGATGGAAATCAAGGAGCATCTGGCCGACCCCTGTCGTCCGGCGGCCTTCGACTGATATCTCGTGCAACGGGGAAGCCGGAGAGTGTTCCTGCTTTCCCGGTTGCCACCCACCTCATCCCTTTTTTCGAGCTGCACGCCTCTTCTTTTGAGGCGCTGCGTATATTTTTTATTCATACAAAATTTTTTTTAGCCCGCTGTTTCCGGCATTTGGGGGCTATGGCGCTTTTGCCTCTGGTTTTGTCACCTAATCGTAAAGATTAACGCCCGAAGTGGGGGTAATCCCCTGGAAGGAAAGATGAATCCTTATGAATAGGTAGAACCGGAGGAAAAGATGTACCTGGCAGAATCCGAGCTGTATTTTCTGAATTCCCTTCGTGAATTCAGCAAAGTGCGACGCTACAGAGGCATTATGCCCGAATGGGTTGCCTGCAGCGTGAAGTGTGATGTGGAAAGGCTTATCGAGGCCGGATATGTGGAATATGGGCAAGGGGAATACAAGGATCTTGCGTGGTACGCCACCCGTCTCGACGGCGTGCGCATTACCGCCAAAGGACGCGCCTGTCTCAAGGAATACACAGCCTGATTGGTCCGTTGTCGTATCGGCTGAACACGGTGGTTCCGTCCCGCAATGGCCCATGCCCGTTGCAACCAGGGGCCCAAACAGCAGCTGCCGCACATCCCTTGTGCAGGACATGCGGCAACTCCGTGAATATTCATATGTAACCGGGTAGACTATCCGGGCAGTATCTCCGGGCAGTATCCGGGCGTACATCGTTTTGGACGCCTGTGCCGGAAAAACAGCTGCTGGTGCTGTCTCTCGCGCCTCTCTTCCGGAATTTCCCGCGATTGCTCCGCAGTCCGCTTATCCTTGCGAATTGAAACTGGCCGACTTGAAGCTGGCGATCAGCTGTTCCAGTTCGCCTACCTGCTCCGAGAGCGTGAACAGGGCATTGACCGATTCCGTGATGCCTTGCGCCGTTTCAATGGTGATCCGGTTGATCTCCTCAACCGAGCGGTTGATTTCCTCGCTGGTGGCCGACTGTTCTTCCGCGGCCGTGGCAATGCTTTGGATCTGATCAGCAGATTCAGTTGCATCGCTTACGATCTGCTCGAGCATTTCACCCGAGTGGGTGGACAGTTCAGAGACGGTTTCCAGATCGGTAACAGTTTGGTCCACGCTGTCCGTATTGCTGCGGATAACGGTCTGGATGGCGGTGATGGCCTCGCCCACTTCCTTGGTGGCACCCATGGTTTTTTCCGCCAGCTTGCGGACTTCATCCGCAACCACGGCAAACCCGCGCCCGGCATCTCCAGCCCGGGCCGCTTCAATGGCGGCGTTGAGGGCCAGCAGATTGGTCTGGTCGGCAATGTCGGTAATGACATTTAAAATATTGCCGATGGCTTCCGCCTGGTTGACCAGGGCGTTCATGTTGTCCTTGAGTTCCATGGTCTGCTTCTGGGTCGTATTCACGGCCCGTACGGACTTTTCCACCACTCCCTTGCCTTCCTGCGCCTTGTCGCAGGATTCCTGTCCCTTTTCCGCCGCGCTTCCGGCATTGCGCGCCACTTCCAGGACCGTGGCATTCATTTCCTCCATGGCCGTGGCTGTTTCCTGAACCCGGTCACGCTGAATGTCTGTTCCCCGCCGGATTTCTTCGGACTGGCTGGAAATTCTCTCCGAAGCCTCGGCAATTCGGGCCACGATTTCTTCCAGGTGCGTGGCAGCCTGGGCCATGCCTTCGGCCTTGGCGCGTTCGGCCCGTCTGGTGGCCTCTTCGGCTTGTTCCGTGGCCTTGGCGGCAGCTTCGGCCTTGTCTTCCGCCTCGTGGGTTTTGGCTGTAATTTCTTCGATATTGGTGTGCAGCGTGTTCACCATGGTGTTGAGCGCCGTCTGCAACAGGGCGGCTTCGTCGCGTCCCCGTTCGTCGAGGGCCACATCAAGGTCGCCGCTGGCGATTTTACGGGCGGCAGCCGTGGCTTCGCCGATGGGGCGGATGATACTGCGGACAATGGCCAGCGCCGCCAGAAGCAGCAGGGCGAAGATAACAGCCGAGGCGGAAATAAGCTTGGTGAGATGGGACATGACAAGGGCATGCATGGTTTCGTTAAGTTCGGTTTTGGCCGCTTCAACGTTATCCAGGTATACCCCTGTGCCTATCCAGAAATCTGTTCCCTTGATTTTTTGCGAGTATCCAAGCTTGGGTTGGTCTCCGGCACCAGGCTTCTTGAAAATGAACTTGATATATCCCCCTCCGGATTGTGCGGCCTTTGCCAGTTCCTGCACGTAGAACACGCCATTTTTGTCTTTGGCGCCGGAAATATCCTTGCCTTCAACCGATGTTTTTGCCGGCACGGACAATGCGGTGGTTCCCTTGTAGACGAAGAAATAGCCGGAGGAGTCTTTTTCGAACCGGATGTCGCGTGTAAGCTCCTTGATGCGTTCTATCTGTTTCTCTTCCGAGTCTATGGACTTGAGGGCACCGGCCAGGGTTTTGGCCATGGAGTCCACGGCCACTTTAAGTTTGTCTTGCTGCGCTTCCAACAGGCGGTTTTGGATCTGGTCTGCAGAAATCTTTTCAAGATCAAAGATGTTCAGCACAAAGACAAATGAAACAGCAACGGTGAAGAGCAGCACGGCACAGACGAGAGTGTACACTCTTGTCCCTATATGAAAGCTACGCAGCACGTTATCCTCCTTGAAATACAGGATGTAAATGTCTACCAAAATATAACAGAGCGTTGGAAAAAATGAAATTATATTCCATGTATACTTGTTTATATTGATATTGTTTTTTTTTTGAAACTTTTTTTATTTCAATTGTTATTAGGTAATATTATCTTGTTATGCAGTGAATTATTTTTATTTATTCTTTATCTGAGTATTTATAAAAAGTTTATTTACGTTAGTATATGTATTGACAACAATTTTAAATTGAGAGTCTATTTTTTCTGAAAGCTGCCAAAGGACGCGCCTGTCTCAAGGAATACACTGCCTGATTGGTCTGTTGTCGTATCGTCCGAACACGGTGCATCCCGCAATGGCCCATGCCCGTTGCAACCAGGGGCCCAAACCGAAGCTGCCGCACATCCCTTGTGCGGGACATGCGGCAACTTCGTGAATATTCATATGTAACCGGGTAGACTCTCCGGGCAGTATCTCCGGGCAGTATCCGGGCGTACATCGTTTTGGGCGCACGTGCCAGTAAAACAGCTGGCGCTGTCTCGTGTCGCCTCTCTTCCTGAATTTTCAGTGATTGCTCCGCAGTCCGCTTATCCTTTTATCCTTGCGCCTTGAAGCTGGCGATCAGCTGTTCCAGTTCGCCGACCTGCTCCGAGAGCGTGAACAGGGCATTGACCGATTCCGTGATGCCTTGCGCCGTTTCAATGGTGATCCGGTTGATCTCTTCAACCGAGCGGTTGATTTCCTCGCTGGTGGCCGACTGTTCTTCCGCGGCTGTGGCAATGCTTTGGATCTGCTCGGCAGATTCCGTTGCGTCGCTTACGATCTGCTCGAGCATTGCGCCCGAGTGGGTGGACAGTTCGGAGACGGTTTCCAGATCGGTAACGGTTTGGTCCACGCTGTCCGTATTGCTGCGGATAGCGGTCTGGATGGCGGTGATGGCATCGCCCACTTCCTTGGTGGCACCCATGGTTTTTTCCGCCAGCTTGCGGACTTCATCCGCAACCACGGCAAACCCGCGTCCGGCATCTCCAGCCCGGGCCGCTTCAATGGCGGCGTTGAGGGCCAGCAGGTTGGTCTGGTCGGCAATGTCGGTAATGACATTTAAAATATTGCCGATGGCTTCCGCCTGGTTGACCAGGGCGTTCATGTTGTCCTTGAGTTCCATGGTCTGCTTCTGGGTCGTATTCACGGCCCGTACGGACTTTTCCACCACTCCCTTGCCTTCTTGCGCCTTGTCGCGGGATTCCTGTCCCTTTTCCGCCGCGCTTCCGGCATTGCGCGCCACTTCCAGGACCGTGGCGTTCATTTCCTCCATGGCCGTGGCTGTTTCCTGAACCCGGTCACGCTGAATGTCTGTTCCCCGCCGGATTTCTTCGGACTGGCCGGAAATCCTCTCCGAAGCCTCGGCAATTCGGGTCACGATTTCTTCCAGGTGCGTGGCGGCCTGAGCCATGCCTTCGGCCTTGGCGCGTTCGGCCCGTCTGGTGGCCTCCTCAGCTTGTTCCGTGGCCTTGGCGGCAGCTTCGGCCTTGTCCTCCGCCTCGCGGGTTTTGGCCGTAATTTCTTCGATGTTTGTCCGCAGAGTCTGCACCATGGAGTTCAGGGCCGATTGGAGGAGGGCGGCTTCGTCACGTCCCTGTTCGTTCAGGGTAACGTCGAGGTCGCCGTTGGCTATTTTGCGGGCAGCCTCGGTTGCCTCTCCAATGGGACGAACAATGCTGCGAACGATAGCCAGGCCGATCACAAGCAGCAGCGCGAAAATAATACAGATTCCAATAACCAGTGTGCGGATTTTTTTGCTGACCAAAGTCTGTATCTTGTTGGCGACTTCAGCCTTGGCTGCATCGATGTTTTCGATATATTCACCGGTGCCGATCCACAGGTCGGTTCCCGGAACCATCTCCGCATAGCTGATTTTTGGCTGGTCGCCTTGTCCCGGTTTTTTCCAGATATAATGGACAAATCCTCCGCCATTGTGTGCCTGCCTGTCCAACTCCGTGGGGTAATCCACACCGTTCTTGTCCAATGTGCCTGCCGTATTCTTGCCGTTGAGCGCCGGAACAACAGGGTTGGAAAGTATCACCGTGCCTTTGTTGACAAAGAAATATCCGGCGTTGTTCGCTCCGTAACGAATGTTGCTGGTCAGTTTTACAATAGTTTTTATCTGTTCCGATTCGTCGGAAGTATTTTTTACGGCATCAGCCAAAGACATTACCAGGGCATGTGTGGCTGTTTTGAGTTTTACCTTTTGTCCATCCAACATGCGGAGCTGAACTTCTTCCACGCTCAGATGTGTAATACTGTCGGCATTGCCGAGCATGGCGTATATCAGCCCGCCAATAAACAGGGCCATTGAGGACAAAATAAAAAGGACACGAAACTGAATGGAAAACTTCCGTAACATTCCTTCCTCCTGATCAATTTAAATTGATCTTGGTGTACTTTTTGGGGGGAATTATTATTTTTATGTTCTTAAAAATTGAGTGATGCGTCGTTCTTTGTGTATCCTTTGCTCTTATGTGTGTTGTTTGATGTGTATGAAATATTAATCTATACTTAGTTTAAAACTATAACATGCCTTTTAAATTAAAAGCAATTATTGTTTTTGTCCTTAGTAAAAGGATACCAAATTGAATTTATAAATCATAACATAAGAGCTGCGATGTGTATTTGTGTCCTGCGGTTAAGCGCTGTGTTAGATGCTCTTAAAATATAGAAAGTAATTACCACTTTATTCTGGACTTACGGCACTGATACTCCCTGCAACATTACAGATGTAAAAAGGCTCTTCCTATGCAGTAGGGCATTGGAAAAGCCTTTTCAAAAGAAGGAATGTCCTTGTTCTTATAAAGGCAGGTGACTACCTGGGACTACTTGGGCAGGACTTTCCCTAGGCCTGGGCACCCTGGTTTTTGAGCTGTCCGACCAATTCTTCGAGCTGTCCCACCTGATCCGAGAGCGTACGCAGGGCATTGACCGATTCCGTGATGCCTTGCGCCGTTTCAATGGTGATCCGGTTGATCTCTTCAACCGAGCGGTTGATTTCCTCGCTGGTGGCCGACTGTTCTTCCGCGGCCGTGGCAATGCTTTGGATCTGCTCGGCAGATTCAGTTGCGTCGCTTACGATCTGCTCGAGCATTTCACCCGAGTGGGTGGACAGTTCGGAGACGGTTTCCAGATCGGTAACGGTTTGGTCCACGCTGTCCGTATTGCTGCGGATAACGGTCTGGATGGCGGTGATGGCCTCGCCCACTTCCTTGGTGGCGCCCATGGTTTTTTCCGCCAGCTTGCGGACTTCATCCGCAACCACGGCAAATCCGCGCCCGGCATCTCCAGCCCGGGCCGCTTCAATGGCGGCGTTGAGGGCCAGCAGGTTGGTCTGGTCGGCAATGTCGGTAATGACATTTAAAATATTGCCGATGGCTTCCGCCTGGTTGACCAGTGCGTTCATGTTGTCCTTGAGTTCCATGGTCTGCTTCTGGGTCGTATTGACGGCCCGTACGGACTTTTCCACCACTCCCTTGCCTTCCTGTGCCTTGTCGCGGGATTCCTGTCCCTTTTCCGCCGCGCTTCCGGCATTGCGCGCCACTTCCAGGACCGTGGCATTCATTTCTTCCATGGCAGTGGCTGTTTCCTGAACCCGGTCGCGCTGGATGTCTGTTCCCCGCCGGATTTCTTCGGACTGGCCGGAAATTCTGTCCGAAGCCTCGGCAATTCGGGCCACGATTTCTTCCAGGTGTATGGCGGCCTGGGCCATGCCTTCGGCCTTGGCGCGTTCGGCCCGTCTGGTGGCCTCCTCGGCTTGTTCCGTGGCCTTGGCGGCAGCTTCGGCCTTGTCTTCCGCTTCGCGGGTTTTGGCCGTAATTTCTTCGATGTTTGTCTGCAGGGTCGCAACCATGGAGTTCAGGGCCCGTTCAAGTTGGGCTGCTTCATCATTTCCGCGTTCATCAAGGCTGATGTTGAGGTCGCCAGAGGCTATGTGACGGGCAGCTTCAGCTGCCTCGCCAATGGGGCGGACAATGCTGCGTACAATTGCAATGGCAATGACGAGCACCAGCACGAAAATGATGACTATGCCTATGAGCAGTGAACGGAGGGTGCTGTTCATCCTCGTATTGATCTTTTCAGCCACTTTCTTCTGGGTGGCCTGGATGTTGTCGATGTACACACCGCTACCTACCCAGAAATCCGTGCCGGGGATGGCTTCCGCATAGGAAAGCTTGGGCTGGGTGCCCATATTCGGCTTCGGCCATACGTAGGAGACAAAGCCGCCGCCTTTTTCCGTTTTTTTAAACAGCTCGAGCAGGGGGCGGACTCCATTGGGGTCAGCCATGTCTTTTTTATCCTGCCCTATGGACTTTGGGCTGACGTGGGCGAAGCATACCGTGCCCTCATAGGCAAAGTAGTAGCCGGAGGAGTCTTCCTCGAATCGTAGATCCTTGAGCATGGCACGGATAAGCTTTTTTTTGCCTTCTTTCGTGGGCTCTTGGGCTGCTGCTACCGAAGCTGCCACGGCAATGCTGTGAACAGCAACCTTGAGTTTTGCCTTCTGCCCATCGAGCATGCGCTGTTCTACCTCAGCCAGACCCATCTGGCTGACTTCTCCGGTGTTAAGAATCAGGGCATAGACAATACCTGCAATAAACAGGGCCATGACGCCGAGTATGAAAAGAACCCGGACTTGTATGGAAAATTTACGCAGCATGGAATTTCCTCCTGGGAAACGGCCCGATTCTCCACGGGAAAACCTGTCCGTATGCAAAATTTTTTAACTGCTCGTACAGGATAACAACCTTAAAAAATAAGATGTATTATTTTATTTGTCACGTGGGGCCTAAAAAAAGCACGGCTGCCGAAGATGACGGCAGCCGTGCTGAATTGGTGGGGAAGAAGAGGGGAACGAATGGATCAACTCTCGATGATTTTCATATCGGCCCAGGCTCCGGACCTGTACCGGCGGGTTATGATGCACAGTATGGCCAGAACGTAGAGGGTAAGGCAGGTCCAGGCAAAGTAGATTCCCAGATGGAAGACGACCATGCCCACATACAGCGGCAGCACCATGGCAATAAGGGAGGTAAGGCCGAGGGTGCGCATGACGTAATGGACATCACCCGCTCCCTTGAGCGTTCCCATTATGACCAGACATACCGCATCCATAAGGGTATATACGGCCACAAAACGCAGCAGGATGGTGCCGATTTCGATGATTCGGGTAAAGTCTCCCGCAGGCATCAGGGTGTCCGAGCTGAACAGCCGGATGAGAAATTCCGGCAGGGACACGAAAATCAGGGCCATGACCCCCATGTAGAACAGGCCCAGGTGCAGGGCGCTGATTGTGGCGTAGCGGGCGTTGTCCGGTTTGTTGGCACCTATGGCCTGTCCCACCAGGGTGCCCACGCCTATGGACAGGCCCACCATGGGCAGAAAGGCCAGGACATCCAGGCTGAAGACGATATTGGTTGCGGCAAGTTCCAGTGATCCGATCCTTCCCACCATGAAGATGAAGAAGTTGATGGCAAAGATATCCAGAAAAAACTGGACCCCGTTGGGCAGGCCGTAGCGCAGCAGACGCCGAAACTTGTCCAGACTGAAGGTTCGGGCCGAAAAGATGCAGAATCGCCGCTCGTTCTCCTGGTTGAAGATGAGCAGGATGTAGACCAGGGCTATAACCGCCCATCCGGCCACGGTTGCCCAGGCCGCACCCCGGATGCCTATTTCCGGAAAAATCCAGATGCCGTTGATGAGCAGGTAGTCCAGGGGAATGTTCACGCACGCCCCCAGCAGGTTGGCGATCATAACCACGCGTGTAATTCCACGGCCCGAAAAGAAACCGGCCAGGGACGCCTCCAGGATACAGAAACCTGATCCGAGGCAGGATATGCGAAAATAGGCGACTTCAAGTTCCTGAATCTCGGGCGAGTGTCCGGCCAGGGAAAAGATGAACTCGGCCGCAAAACAGAGTGAAGCCAGAATTGCTGCGGCAAAAAGGCTGAAGTACACGCCCTGCCAGGTGGCGGAGCCTACCTGCTCCGGGCGGTTGGCACCAGTATATTGGGCAATGAAGACGTTGGTATACGATCCCACGCCCATGAAAAAACTGATGAACAGGAAGACGGTGATGCCTGCCGGTAGAACGGCCGCAAGGGATTCCAGGGAATAGTGCCCCAGAAAGATGCGATCCGTAAACTGCATCAGCGTTGTTGCGCCCATGCTGGCTATCAGCGGCAGGCTGATGTGCAGTACGTCTTTATACCCGTTTTTGTGAGACCAGCGTTCCATTGTATGGAAGACCTCGCGAATCCCGAATGGTCTGTATGGAAAAAACAGAAGCGTCGGGAGGTGTTTTCACTCCCGCGCCGTAAAGGAGGGGGGAGTGGTGTCAGTTCTTGGCCAGGTTAGTCAGGATGGATACAATAAGCAGCACGATTACAATCCCCATCAAAAGGATGGTTGTGGTGTTTCCAGTATGCTTGCGACGTCGTTTGCCAAAGAAAAAGACAAAATAAACGAACAGGCCGAGTAAAAGAAGTTTTACCATGGCATCGCGTCCGTTGGATTGGAGAATATTGTCACGCGATACTCCTGTCCTTCTTGTCGGCTGAGGGCCGAATTGACGCGGTGCAGGTTGTTTTGCCTGCAATGCGGAAAAGCGCGGTGCGCTTGCCTGCCGGTAAAAAAAGGTCCGCCCGCACTATACGGGCGGACCGAATCGACTGTGTTCGTCGGGGTACGCATCCGCTTAAAGAGTCTCCTTACATAAGGATGACCGGGCAGATACGTTGTATGGCGGGCATACCCGCCACAGGCCGCAAAAAGCGGCATATGCCATGGTTAGATGACTTTGTTCAGAGCGTATTCGATGATGCCTTCGGCACCGGCTTCCAAAAGACGCGGAATCAGATCGCGCACTTCGGACTTGTCCACCACTACCTCGACCGATTTCCAGGCCGAGTTGTGCAGGTGGGACACCGTGGGTGCGTTCAGCGCGGGCAGAAGCTTGGAAATTTCTTCCACCTTCCATTCCGGTGCGTTCATCTTGAGCGCCACCAGACGTTCTGCCACCAGCGCGCCCTGCAGCAGGGTGTTGATCTGTTCGATCTTCGCGCGCTTTACCGGGTTTTCCCAGGCAGTCTTGTTACAGATAAGCTGGGTGTTGGTGTGCATCAGGTCGGAGATGATGCGCAGACCGTGGGCGCGGATGGTGGTACCTGTTTCGGTAACTTCCACAATGGCGTCGGCCAGTCCTTCCACAACCTTGGCTTCCGTGGCACCCCAGGAAAATTCAACTTCTACGGGGATACCTGCTTCTTCGAAATAACGCCTGGTAAAACCGCAAAGTTCCGTGGAGATCTTCTTACCGGCAAGGTCTTCGGGGCGCTTGTACGGAGAGTCTCCGGCCACGGCCAGTACCCAGCGGGCCTGGCGGTTGGACACCTTGGAGTAGACCAGGTCGGCCACCAGGTGGACGTCGGACTGGTTTTCCATGATCCAGTCCTTGCCGGTCAGTCCGCAGTCCAGGGTTCCGTCTTCAACGTAACGGGACATTTCCTGCGCACGGCACATGGAGCAGGAAATTGCGGGGTCGTTGATTTCAGGAAAATAGTTGCGGTGGCGCGGGTTGATTTTCCAACCGGCGTTGCCGAACAACTTGATGGTTGCGTCCTGCAAGGAGCCCTTGGGAATACCGAGTTTGAGAATATCGTTGGAATCAGACATTATTTGTAGACCTCCTTGGGATCGAAAACGAGCGGGGAGACGATATCGGGTTCTCCCCCGTGGACGAATTCACGGAAAAAACAGGATTTGTAACCCATATGGCAGGCAGCTCCGCCTACCTGCTCCACGATGAGCAAGACTGTATCGCTGTCGCAGTCGAGACGCACATGCTCGACCTTCTGGACATGACCGGAGGTGCCGCCTTTATGCCAGAGGCAATGTCGGCTGCGGCTGTAGTAATGGGCTTCGCCGGTTTCCAGGGTCTTGAGCCATGCTTCTTCGTTCATGTACGCCAGCATGAGGACTTCGCCGGTTTCGATATCTTGAGCGATAGTCGGAACCAGTCCTCCGCACTTTTCAAAGTCCGGTTTCATCATGGTTGTTCGGTTCCTTTAGTCTGCCGGAACGCTTTGGCTCCGGCCAATCTCGTGAATTTGCCTCTAAGACGCAGTACTTCATCCAATTGTCCCGAGGCGGGCCTATACATCGGCGGCTCCTGTCCGTCGACGGAGGGGGAGCTTAGCCTTTTGAACTGCGGAACGCAAGAAAACGCAGGCCTGGCGGAACGAAAAAGCACCTGATCCGGCAGGCTTGCGCCTCTTTCCGTTGTCGGCAGTAGTATCGACACAATGTGTCAGCTTGGCGGCAACGCTCATGTCCCCGTGGCAGCCGGGGAGGAAGTCTCAATTATGCCAGTGTGGCGGCAATCACCTCGCAAATGCGTTCGTGCGTTCCTTCCTGCATGTAGGGATGCATGGGCAGGCTGAAAATGCGTTTGGAGCAGTCGAAGGAAACGGGCATGTCCTCGGGGGCATAGCCCAGGTATCCGAATGCCGTCTGCATGTGCAGGGGCGTGGGATAGAATTCGGCCGTGGGAATTTCCGCCTTGCCCAGGGCGGCCTGCAGCTCGGCCTTGCGGTCGGAAAGGACGGAGTACTGGGCCCAGGCACTCTTGCAATGGGCCGGAACCGTGGGCGGGGTGATGCCGTCTATGGGGGTGAGCAGCTCCGTGTACTTTGCCGCGAATTTGCGGCGCGCAGCCAGCTCGTCGTCCAGAATGTCCATCTTGGGCAGCATCATGGCCGCCTGGATGGTATCCATGCGGGCGTTCAGCCCCAGGCGGGCGTTGTCATATTTGTCCACGCCGCCTTGCCCGTGCACGCGGACGGAGTGCAGCAGTTTCTTGATGTGGTCGTCGTCCGTGAAGACCGCTCCGCCGTCGCCGTACGCGCCGATGGGCTTGGAGGGGTAAAAGCTGGTGGCGGCAACCTCTGTAAGGGAGCAGGTCTTCTTGCCGTTGTATTCGGCGCCAAAGCTCTGGGCGGCGTCTTCAAGCATCAGAAGGTCGTACTTGGCGGCAATGGCGTTGAGGGCGTCGTATTCGGCGGGGATACCGAAAATATCCACGGGAATGACGGCCTTGGCCACCAGGGAGGTCATGTCGATGTTGGGCGGCAGCGGGTAGAGGCTGGAGTCGTTGTTTTTGACGGCTTCAATGGCCTTTTCCAGCTGGGCCGGGTCGATATTGAAGGTGACCGGGTCGACGTCCACAAAGATGGGAGTTGCGCCCAGCAGGGAGATGACCTCGCCGGTGGCGAAAAATGTGAAAGGCGAGGTGAATACGGCGTGGCCGGGGCCGATGCCCCAGGCCATGAGCGCCATGAGCAGGGCGTCCGTGCCCGAAGAGCAGCATACGCAATGCTTTACTCCGGCAAAGTCGGCCAGGCGTTCTTCCAGCTCGGTGAGTTCCGGGCCGTTGATGTAGCGGCCGGAACGCAGCACGGCCACGGCGCGCTCGATGACTTTGTCTTCGATACGCTTGAATTGGGCATTGAGATCGATGAAAGGAATCATATTTGTGCTCCTGAAAGGCAGGCAAAAATAGGTTGTTTGTTCAAATCAAAAGCAAGGTTCTGCATACTCAAGAGTGCAGCGGGGGGGAAGTGGAAAATTTTTACTTTGAATTCAGAGAGTTGTGTTAGAGGAGGGGCGTTGTGCCCCTCCTGGGCGAAAGAAAAGAACTTTTTTTGGGGGGGATTGGTTTGGTGCGGTGACGCACCGGGAGCATCGTATTTCCGTATGCTCTCCCCACCTGGAAAGACCGATGGCTCTGACAGGGCTTAGCGCTGATGTTCCTGAATGGAAATAACGTTTTCGCGTTTGATGACCATATCGTTTCCGTCCATGTCCTCAAGCGTGTAGGTGCCGGATTTTTCGTCATAGTCAGGTTTTGCCACGGAAACGATGTCGGGCCCGTTGTTGCGCTGTACCGTGTAGGTCTTTGTGCTTCCGCAGGCCACGGCCATAAGCAGCAGACAGGTTAGAACCAGAAGGGCGAAAATACGTTTCATGGAGTTCTCCTTGTACTTTTTTTGGGGGAGAGCCGATTAAATATGAATGAATCGTACCCTTTTTCATGCGCCATTCACAAGAAAAAAGCGGGAAGCCCCCGTAGAAAGGAGTAGAAAGGTATTTGTCGATCTGTATTTGTGACGCCTGCGTGATTTGCCCGGCTACAAAACGAAGTGGCGTATCAGGCAAATCGTTCCCACTCCCGCTATCATGGAAATCAGCAGGTTGCGGCTGAGTGCGGCCACTCCCACCGTGACCAGGGCGGCCACGGATTCGCCCCACGACGAAGACAGGGCCGTGGGGGCGACCAGTGCGACCAGGATGCCGCCGGGCACGGCTTTCATAAAGGCTTCTCCGCGCGGGCCGAGGTTCAGGCGCGAGGCCAGGAACAGGCCGGAGCTGCGGGTAATGTAGGTGCCCACGCCCATAAGGATAATGGTCAGCAGGGTAAGGCTATTTGTTTCCATGACGAAGCACCTCCGTGATTCCGGCGGCAAGTCCGCCCATGATGATGTACCATTTTCCGGGCAGCCAGGCTTCACCAAGAACCGCAGTCAGCGCGGCCGCGCCCCAGGGCAGAAGGTCGGTGGAGCCTTTGTACATGTCCGTGAGGATGGCCAGAAAAATGGCGCAGAAAGCAAAGTCCAATCCCAGTGCGGCCGGGTCGCCGATGCCCTGTCCCAGGCCCGCGCCCGCAACCGTGGAAATGTTCCAGAAAAAGAACAGGGTGGCGCCGGCGCCCAGCAGAAAGGTCGCGTCCCGTCCGCCCCGCGTATAGTCGCTGAGGGTGAGTGCCCAGGCCTCGTCCACCAGAAAATAGGCGCTGATGTACTTGAGCGGGGAGGAGACGTTCTTGAAAAGTGGGGAGATGGTCGCGCCCATAAGGATGTGGCGCATATTCACCACAAAGGTTGTCAGGATCAGGGCAACAACGGGCAGGTGTGGCCCCCACATATCCAGAGCCACGAATTGTGAGGCTCCGGCAAAGACCACGCTGGAAAGAAGCATGCATTCCAACACGCTGAGGCCTTTTTGTACGCCGACAACGCCGAAGGCCACGGCAAAAGCTATGATTCCCGGAATAATGGGCAGAATGGCGCGGCTGCCGCGCCAGAATCCGTTCATGAGGGTATTGGGCTGTTCCTTTTCGAGTTCGGTATCGAGTTCGGTTATTTCAGCCTGGTGTGTACCAGACTGGTCAGCCGTTGCACTGGCCTGTTTCATAGTGCTCTCCTTAAAATAATGGGCAACAACGGCAAATCAACCGTTTTTTGTTCTCCTACTTTTCAGTATAGATAGAAATTGTTATGTGTACAGATACAGATTTTGTAAAAGCAGTCATGACAGTTTGTTTGAGCAGAGGAACGTATGGAAAAGAGTTCATTCAGGTATGTAGAGGCGGAGCGGCGCATATTGGCCATGATTGAGTCCGGAGCCCTGGCTCCGGGAGACAAGCTGCCGTCGCTACGTAATTTTTGCCGCACGGTCAACGTGAGTCTGTCCACGGCCAGCCAGGCGTATATGGAGTTGGAGCGTAAGGGGCTTGTGGAATCCAGGCCCCGTTCCGGGTACTACGTGCGAACCACCAAGGCGAAACTGCCCACGCCGCAGGCCGAGACCGGGCCTCTTTCCCGGCCGGTATTCGTCAACCGCACCGCGCTTATTCGCGATGTGCTCATGACCATGGGCGATCCCAACGTGCTGCAGCTGGGGCTGGCCCATGTGGGGCCCGAGCTCATGCCGGTAAAGGCCCTCACCCGATTGCTGGGCAAGGCCATGCGCGACGACGGGGAAAAGGGACTGGAATATGAGTCCATACAGGGGTGCCTGCCGTTGCGGCGCCAGATTGCCCGGCGTATGGCAGGGCTTGGGGTGGAGGTTGCGCCTTCGGATATTCTCATCACCTCCGGGTGCATGGAGGCGTTGTACATCAGCCTGCGCGTGCTGACCAAGCCGGGCGATAACGTACTTATCGCCTCGCCCACCTATTATTGCTTTCTGCAGCTTTTGGAGACGCTGGGGCTGCGGGCCGTGGAACTGCCCTCGCATCCCGAACATGGCGTGGACCCGGCCGAGGTCCGTCGGTGCGCGGATCATTACGGCATCAGTGCCTGCATCCTTACGCCCAATTTCAACAATCCGGACGGCAGCCTCATGCCCGACGAAGCCAAGGAAGAGATTGTGGATTTCCTGGCCGGTCGGCGCATTCCCCTGGTGGAGGACGACGTTTTCGGGGAGATTCATTTTTCCGGCAGACGCCCCGGCGTGGGCAAGCGTTTCGACCGCAAGGGCCTTGTGCTGCACTGTTCCTCGTTTTCCAAAACACTGTCGCCGGGCTGGCGGCTAGGGTGGATGATTCCCGGGCGTTTTCTGGACCACGCCCTGGACATCAAGGCCACTACCAACGTCTGTTGCGTCACTCCCACCCAGCTTGCCATGGCTGAATACCTGGATTCCACGGCCTACGACCGGCAGCTCCGCCGTCTACGTTGCGATGTGGAGCGCCAGATGCGCACCATGCAGGCCTGCATTGCCCGCACTTTTCCCGAAGGCACCCGCGTTACCGACCCCAAGGGTGGTACGGAACTATGGCTGGAACTGCCCAAGGGCGTGGATACGGTTCAACTCTTCAGCCGCGCCAAGGCCGAGGGCATCGGCATCTGTCCGGGATCGATTTTTTCCACCCGCGACCGGTTTGATAATTTCATCCGCATAAGTTGCGGCAAGCCCTGGAATGATGAGGTGGAGAGGGCTGTTGTTCGCCTTGGCGAAATGGCCGGGGAGGGCTGATGGGAAAGGCCCGATAGCCGCGTTGTTTCGTAAAAATCAACTCCCTCGTGTATGGAAGAATACACGTCGGGATTGATTTTCCCTCACGCCTTGCTCTCAGACCTTTCGCATCAGCCCTTGGGGGCCGGGGGGTGGAAAGGCACGATAGCGGCGTTACATCAAAAAAATCGTCCCCACGCGTACCGTAAAAGTACTGCGCTGGTGACGACTTTTTTTTCGTGCCTTGCTCGCGCACCGTTTGCCACGCCCTCTGGGCGGCGAGGCTGAAAAATTTTGCCTGCGGTGTTGATTTTCCCTCACGTCTTGCTCTCAGACCTTTCGTATCAGCCCTTGGGGGCCGGGGGGTGGGAAAAGCACGATAGCGGCGTTACATCAAAAAAAGTCGTCCCCACGCGTACCGTAAAAGTACTGCGCTGGTGACGACTTTTTCTCGTGCCTTGCTCTCGCACCGTTTGCCACTGCCTGCGTGGGGGAAGCAGAAAAGGCCGGTAAAGCCTCCCAGACCGGATACGGCTTTGGAACATCAAAAACAAAACCCCCCGAAGCGACTGCGCACTCCGGGGGGAAGATACGTTTTACCTGCGCGCGTTCTACGACTTGCTCAGTTTGTCGAGAACATTCTTCAGGTCCAGAGACATTTTCGCCAGCTCCTGAACCGCCATGGAGGATTGGAGCATGCCGTCGGTGGTCTCGATGACGATACGGTTGACGTCTTCAATCGCCCGGTTGATTTCCTCCGAGGTCGCAGACTGCTGTTCCGCCGCGGTTGCTATACTGGAGATGAGTTCCGAACTGTCCGCGGACATGGAGACGATGGCTTCCAGGGCTTTGCCGGAGAGGTCTGCCAGTTTGGTAGCCTGGGACACGCTTTCCACCGCGCCGTCCACGCTTTTCATGTTTGTTTCCGTAGCCGCCTGAATGGCCTTGATGTTCTCGCCCACTTCGCGGGTGGCGGACATGGTCTTTTCCGCCAGTTTGCGCACCTCGTCGGCCACAACCGCGAATCCGCGCCCTGCATCGCCCGCTCGGGCCGCTTCAATGGCCGCATTGAGCGCCAGCAGGTTGGTCTGGTCCGCAATATCGGTAATCACGGTCATGACCCCGCCGATGGCTTCGGCCTGCTCTCCCAGTGTCTGCATGTTCTGATGCAGGTCGTGGGCCACGGTGTTCATTTGGCCGATGGCCTGAACCACGTCGCTGACCAGCTCGGCGCCCTCGTCGGCCTTTTCCTTGGCGTTTCCGGACTGCTCGGCGGCTCTGGACGCGTTGCGGGCTACTTCCAGCACCGTGGCGTTCATCTCCTCCATGGCGGTGACGGTTTCGCCCACGCGTTCCTGTTGGGTTTCCGCGCCGCGGCTGACCTGTTCCACCTGTGCGGACAACTCCTCGGAGGCGGAAGCCACCCGGTCGGCAATATCGTTGGCCTGATTCGCCACATCCACCATGATGCGCTGGGCGTTTTTGATTTTTGTCTGATCGATGATCAGCTCCATGGCACCGGCAAGTTCTCCGGAACGGGTCAGCAGGGGAGCGGCACTGGCGTGGATTTCGTATTCGCCCGAGGCGGTTTTCGCCGTGGTATCCGCCTGGACCGTTTCCTTTTTCTTGAGGCACTGGGACAGAATGCTGTTTTTGGTCGTGAAGATATCGGTAACCTTTTTGCCTTCGTACGAGGAGACGCCCGCGATTTTTTGGGCAGCGGTGTTGAGGTATTTGATGTCCAGGGAAGTGGATACGGTCATGACTCCGACGGGTATCTGGTCGATGAATCGGGTAAAGGTGCTGACCAGTGTGTTCACGCCATCCACCAGGTTGGCGAAGCCGCCTTTGTATTGGTCGACCTCACCCTTGGTCCGGATCGCGCCCTGTTCCACCTTGGCGACGATATCTTCAACTTCGTCTGTGGCGTTGGACACCGCATCTTTGATTGAACGCAGGGCAACGCAGATTTTGCCGACTTCGTCGCGTTGGTCCACGGAAATGGTCCGGGTGAAGTCACCCAGGGCCACGGCATGGGCAAAGTCCGTTGCTTTGGCCAACGGCCTTGCAATGGCGCGGGTGATGAAGATTCCGGCAATAAGTCCGAAGAGCACGGCCAGAGCGGACAGAATGCCTACGAGCGTTTTTGCTTTTTCGCTTTGGCTCTGCACAAGTGGGCCCAGCTTGTCCTGGTCAGCCTTCACGGACAGCTTGGCGTCGTCGATGTTTTGGGCGATGACCGGTCCCAGTTTATCCAGGTTTTCGTGGAGGTCGGCATCGCTTTGTTTGATGAGCTCGTCGACCTTTTGCAGGGTTGTTAAATATTTTTCTTTGAGGTGTTCGGCCTGTTTCAGTTCCCTGAGACGTTCCGGACGTGTTATTTCCTGTGACAGTCTGTTGTATTCACCTATGAATGCGTCAAATTCCGTGTGTGCTCTGTCCAGATCCGGTTGCGCGTGGGAGGCCATATACTTCACTGTATAGAGTCGGGCCAGCAGCAGGTTGCGCATGGCGCGCCCTGTATGAAAGGCGGCCGAGAGATTGTCGGTATCGTTGGCCTCGGTCATGACGCTGGTCAGCAGGCTTTCGATCTGCGGCCCGGTGGTGTTGAGAGTATTGATCTGCTCCCGCAATTCACTGAGCAGGTCCACCAATTCGGCAAAGTGTTGTTGATACTGCTCCAGCAGATCGTGTGTTTCGTGCAGGATTTGTGAGCGTTCGGGGTTGTCGACTATTTCGAGCGCCTCGTCGAGCAGTCCCTTTGTTGCTTTCATGTAGCTGTCGAACTGGCTCTTTTTCTCCGGATTATGGGTAACGACGTAGTCTTTGACGTCGTATCGGGCCATCAGAAGGTTGGCCTGTACTCTTCCCATGAGATTGGTCTGGCGGGCCAGCCCCCGGTAGTCCACGAACGAGTCGAGGTTCTGTGAAATATAGTGGTAAGACACGCTCCCGGACAGCAGCAGCAAGAGAAGTGTTGTGCCGAATCCGATCGCGAGTTTGACCCCTATGGACAAATTTTTCATATTTCCCCCTCCTGGAAATTTGGTCGAAAACGGGGCTTGCCGCTTTCGTTTTGGGAAATGGACTTGTAGGGCCTTTTCCGCTGTTATCTATTGTATAATTTGGAGATGATGAATCTATGGAAGCCGGGAGGCAAAGTCGAGGAGGAAATGCAGGGAACCGGCAAGCAGGAGAAGCGGACCATTGTAAAAGCAATCCGGCGGACTATTAAAAACTTGCAGGGGAGCGTGTCCAGGCCGGCGGGCGGCGTGATAAAATACGGGCGGCCCATTTCGGCAAGGAATGGCGCCCCGGTTGTTCGCGTCAGCTGGTGGGGAAATTCCGCAGTCCTTTACAGTGCTTCAGCTGGCACTACGGGCCGTGGAGGAGGAAAAGGAAAACGTATTCAAAATGCCGGTCAGCCTTGCCCAACATTCGTTCTGATTGAATTCCTTTATTTCTCCCGGGGTGTACATCCCGATGTCGGAATAGGTCAGGCAAAGGCTGATTTCGTAGCGAAGCCCGTTGTGAATTCTCCAGTACTCCCGTGTATCCACTCTTTGCCCGGCTGCGGCATCCGAGAGCGTGGTGTACTTGAACTGTACGCCGCTGATTGTGGCGTCCCGAATTTCCTGGTCCGGCCCGCAGAACAGGTCGCCTTCAAAACGGGCGCAGTCGTTCTCCTGCTCTTTCGCCGGAACGACACTGACCACTATGCTGGCGCTGTGAAGATTCGTCCCCGCATACTCCTTTCCTGAATAATACCCACCAAGCCGCAGCGTCCCGTCTGCCAAGGGAAAATAGCTTCTCTGGGCAAGCTGCTTGGGATCGGTCGTGACCGTGAAGTCGGCGGGAAATTTCATGGTGAACGAATGTTCCGCATCCGAGTGGACGGCAAGAGCGTCTGCACTGTCCGGGGCAGCATTTGAGGCGACGCAGGCAGTGCAGAGAAGGGCTAAAAGAGCCAGTGAAAGTGCGATAAGGTGGATGTTTTTCATGGGAGTTCCGGGTGTCATCGGAGAAAGGTGTATTCCTATTTGTTCGTAACGCTTTGGACAGGATGATTGAAAATTGTCTGTGTTTCAAGTGGGGGAAGAATTAGGGGATATACCACTCATAGCGTTTTGTAATGTTTTTGTGGTACTTCCATCGATGAAAAAAATAACTGTACATTCATTTTATATTCTAATGTTTATTCTGAATATAAAAGTTGATCTTGGAGTGGTTTTAGTTCAAAATTCTTCTGTCTTTTGGGGGAAAATTTCGATCGGGACTATATACTGGGAAGGAGTTGTTTCGTGCCATATTTGTTTTGTAATATAGCTTGGATGGACGAGTACAGAGGCGATAATGAGGCTGCTCAAATGCAGGGGGGAGGAGCTTACGTCGACGCTAACCACCATGGCAATGAAGCATGTAACTTTTACTCTGTCGGCGGTGTTTGCTACGGATATGTGAGGGTTCCAGGGAGAATTGGAATTGATAGGTTCGGGGTAGATCGGGATGCCGACCGCGCAAACGACATCACCGTTGTTTGGGTCGCAAGACATCCTCAGGAGAGAGAAACATTGGTCGTCGGATGGTATCTTCACGCCACTGTTTATAGAAATCCTAGAGAATTTGAATTTCAAAATAATATTTATGAAGAAAACGATATACAAACGTATCGTATTTCAGCCGAACAGCATGATACAGTATTATTGCCAGTTCATGAGCGAAATTTACGTATTCCGAGAGGCAATGGTGGATTTGGTCAATCTAATATATGGTATGCCGATGGATATCTTGGTGAACAAACAGTAGCGGATGTCGATAATTTTATTATAAATTATCATGGCGGACACCAAATATAAAATGATGCTGAAAGAAGGGTTCGGGTTGAACGGGCCGCTATTAGAATAACAAAACAGTATTTTAGAGCAGAAGGATACGAAGTGTCGAGTGTTGAAAGGGATAATGTCGGGTGGGATTTAGAGGCTGAATTGGGAGATCGCAGACTGCTTATAGAGGTAAAAGGTTTGTCTGGTCGCCCATTGTCCGTTGAGTTGACTCCAAATGAATTTAAAAAATTCGTTAAAAACGATGAAAACTATAGGTTGTACATAGTTCGTGAGGCGTTGGTGAATCCCGCGTTGTAGATTTGCTATTATGGCAGGCGTCGAAATCAATATATATTTCTAAGAAACAAAGAACCTATCGTTAATGTTTTAAGAATGTGTAAGTGCATTTGTTCTGTTATTACCGAGGCAGTAATTTCGTGCCGGGCTAACCTTGCTATAAAATTCCCCCTCATTCCTCATCAATAACCGTAATATCCTCGATATCCTGTCCCAGTTCCTGGGCCTTGAGCACCCGGCGCAGGATTTTTCCCGAGCGGGTCTTGGGCAGGCTCTCGCAGAAGACCACGCTGCGCAGTTCGGCCACCGGTCCCAGTTCCTGGCGTAGCAGCTGGCGCAGTTCGTCGGTCAGGGCCGCGTCGCGGGCGTCGGTGGTGGGGTCTTCGCAGATCTGGTCGTTCGGGCCCGGCACCACAAAGGCCTTGGCTGTCTCGCCCTTAATCTTGTCCGGCACGCCGATAACCGCCGCCTCGGCCACGGTCTTGTGGCTGCACAGCACGGCTTCCAGCTCCACCGCGCCCAGGCGGTGCCCGGCGATATTGAGCACTTCGTCGGCCCGGCCCAGCATCCAGAAATGGCCGT
This sequence comes from Desulfovibrio sp. 7SRBS1, assembly GCF_049723905.1. Classification (NCBI taxonomy): domain Bacteria; kingdom Pseudomonadati; phylum Thermodesulfobacteriota; class Desulfovibrionia; order Desulfovibrionales; family Desulfovibrionaceae; genus Desulfovibrio; species Desulfovibrio sp. 7SRBS1. The sequence continues at coordinate 4,190,231 of NZ_JBJKFD010000001.1, forward strand.
CTTCGTCCTTGCGGGCCACGTCGCCCGCGAAATATACGCCCGGTATGGTGTTGAAATATTCGTCGTAGGTCGCTTCGTCGCCCAGCACGCCGGTAAACATGGCGGGCCAGGGCTTGGTAATGGCCAGGAAACCGACTTCGTTGGTCGGCTTGGGCTTGCCCTTGCGGTCCACCACGTCCGCGGACACGCCGGGCAGAGGTTTGTTCACGCTGCCGGGCTTGAGCGGCGAGACGGGCAGGGGGGAAATCATGAACTGGCCTGTTTCGGTCTGCCACCATGTGTCGATGAGCTGGCATTCGTTGCGGCCTATGGTCTTATGGAACCAGACCCAGGTTTCCGGGCTGATGGCCTCGCCCACCGTGCCCAGCAGCCGCAGGGACGAGAGGTCGTGCTGCGCGGGAAAGCGGTTGCCGTAGCGCATGAGCATGCGGATGGTGGTGGGGGTGGTGTACAGGATGGAGACCCCGTACTTGTCCACCATGTTCCACATGCGGTCGGCCTGCGGGTAGAGCGGATGCCCCTCGTACATCAGGGTGGTGGTTCCGGCGATGAGCGGTCCGTAGACCACGGCACTGTGGCCGGTAATCCAGCCTGCGTCGGCAGTGCACCAGAAAAAGTCCGTGGGCTTGATGTCGAAGACCGACTTTATCGTATCGGCCACGCCGGTCATGTATCCGCCGTGCGAGTGGATGATGCCGCGCGGCTTTCCCGAGGTGCCGGAAGTATGCAGAATGAACAGCGGATCGTTGGAATCCATGATCTCGGTTTCCGCCTCGTTGGCCTCCCGGCGGACCAGATCGTCGTACCAGATGTCGCGTGCGGCAGTCATGTTCACGTCTATTCCGGCCCGGCGTACCACCACGCATACGTCCACATTGTCTTCTTCATCCGCTGCCAGGGCCGCGTCCACCAGGGGCTTGAGGCTGGTGAACTTGCCGTTGCGGTAGAACCCGTCCGCCGTGATGATGCAACGGGCATTGGTGGCCTGGATGCGTTCGCGCAGGGCCTTGCCGGAAAAACCGGCAAAGACCACCACATGCACCGCGCCTATCTTGGCCGCGGCCAGCATGGCAATGACTGTTTCGGGCAGGGGCGGCATGTACAGCACAATGCGCTCGCCCTTGCGGATGCCAAGGTTGCGCAGGGCATTGGCAAGGCGGTTCACGGCACGGTACAGCTCGAAATATGTATATTTGCGCGAGTCGCCGGGTTCGCCTTCCCACACCAGGGCCAGCTTGTTGCGGTTTACGGTGCGGATGTGGCGGTCCAGGGCGTTGTGCACGATGTTGCATTTGCCCCCGGCAAACCAGCGATAGCGGGGGGCCTGGCTGTCGTCGAGAACCTGCTCCCACTTTTCGAACCATTCCAGGTCCAGCGCGGCCTGTTCCCAATAGGCCCGGAAATCCTCCTCGGCCAATTTGCGGGCCGAAGCAAGGTCCTGGGGATTCATGTTGGCCTCAAGGACCATACGGGGCAGGGGCCGGAAGACCCTTTCTATTTCGTCATCCCTGCCATTGGCCTGCAGGGTGTTCAAATTGCCCGTGTTTTGCATGTCTGGTTCTCCGTTGGTCGACCGTTTCCGGGATGCAGCCTGTACTTACAGGCTGTATCATCAGTTCAAAGGTCACTTCCTGTTTTATTCGGTCAAAGGGAAGTTTATCCCGGCAAACGGTCTGTCATGGCTGTCTGTTATCACAGCAGCCCTACAAACCGAGTATTTGTTTCAACTCGGCGATGCGCCGGCGGCTCACCGGCAGTTCCACTCGTGTGCGTCCGGCCGTGCGCAGCATGAAATTGGAGCCGGGCAGGGACGCTATTTCCGTTACCATGTCCAGATTGACCAGATACTTCCGGTGCACCCGGAAGAACCTGTACTGCTTGAGCCTGTCCTCCAAATTTTTGAGCCGATGGGAGGTCAGATACTTGCTGTTGGCCGTGTGGACATAGGTGTAGTCTTCGTCTGCTTCCACAAAGATGATCTGGTCGTACGGGACCAGGATGAGCCGCCCGTCCAAAGTGATGGGCAGCTTTTCTATTTCCAGGGGCGTACTGCGGCGGGAAAAATCCCAGGCCTGGCGGAGTGCGGCCAGAAAGCGGTCTTCCTCGTCCTCGGCCAGGGGAATCTTGACCAGCCGTTCGTCGTCCTCGCCCCCCGCTTCCGACCCGGCTGGCGCTCCGGCCTTTTGAAAGGCGGGCTTGAACTGGCGGATGCGTTCCAGACAACGCTGGATGCGCTCCTGCGGCGCGGGCCAGAGTATGAAGTCCACGGCTTCCAGCTCAAAGGCCTTGTAGGCCAGAGCTTCGTCCGTTGCCAGAAAGACCAGCCCCGGCTTGTTGCCGCGACCGTCCAGCATCTGGGCCAGCTCGAATCCGCTGACTCCGCCCTCAAGCTCGCTGCCCAGAAAAATGGCCCCATAGGGGATGTGTTCCAGCAGCTCCATGGCCTCGTAGGCCGAGACCGCCTCGCCCAGAACCCGTACGCCGGGCGCTTCGGCCAGATACCCTCGCAGGGTCTGGCGCACTTGGGCGTCGGGGTGAAGCAGAAGGAGGCGGATTGTTTCCATAAACCGTCGGCATCCGGGGTTGGGGGCTTCACGCTCTCGGCCGGGCAGCGGCGTGGAGCGGGTTGGGCGGCGGAGCGCAATCTGCGGGGCACGGGGCATAACGCAAAAAGCGCATCATTTAGAGATACCTGCTTGGGGTATGGCTGGCAAGGTGGAAGCCGCGCCTGCCGGTCAGCTGCAGAACTGGTCTATGGCATCAAGCAAGGTGCGTTTTTTAATGGGTTTGGTCAGATGGCCGTTGCAGCCCGCGGCCAGGCTGTTCTGGCGGTCTTCGTCAAAGGCGTGGGCGGAAAGGGCCAGTATGGGCACGGGCCGTTCTCCGTGTTCGGCCTCCCAGCGTCGGATTTCCCGGGTGGCGGCGTGGCCGTCCATGTCCGGCATCTGGATGTCCATGAGGATGATGTCGAATTCCTGCTGTTTTACCGCATCCAGGGCTTTGCGGCCGTTTTCCACGACGAACAGGCTGTGCGGTGACCGCTTGAGGTAAAATTCCACGAGCATGCGGTTGTTGGCGCAATCCTCGGCCAGGAGGATACGCCGTCCTGAAGCCCGTGGAGCTGCGGAATCCAGTCCTCCGTCTTCGCAATACGGCAGGGCTGCATGCTGTTGCACGGGCAAGAACGGCACGATGAGCGTGAAGACACTTCCCTGTCCCGGCGTGCTTTCCACCTGCACTTCGCCGCCGAGCAGTTCGGCCAGTTCGCGGCAGATGGTCAGTCCCAGGCCGGTGCCTCCGTAGCGGCGGGTGGTGGAGTCGTCCGCCTGGCAAAAGGACTGGAAAATACACTCCTGCATATCCGAAGCAATGCCGATGCCGGTGTCTGCCACCCGAAAGGCGAGGTTGCAGGCATCTCCTGCGGGAATTGCTCCCAGACATCCGCGCTGCCCTGTCTGGTGCGCTCTCACCGGGGCCACGTCCACTTCCACTCCGCCCTTGTGGGTGAACTTCAGGGCGTTGTCTATGAAGTTGATAAGAATCTGCTGCACCCTGGTGGGATCTCCCAACACGTACAGGGGGACATGGGGAGAAATCCTGTATTGCAATCGCAATCCCTTGTCCTCGGCCTTGGCCCGAAGAATCATGCATGTTTCCTTCACCAGTGCCGAGGGGGCAAAGGGCAGGGACTCCACGGCGATCTTTCCCGCTTCAATCCGCGACAGGTCCAGAATGTCGTTGATGATTCCCAGCAGGTTTTCCCCTGCCTTGCGGAATATTTGTACATAGGTCTGCTGCTTGGGGCTGAGGGGCGTTTCCCACAACAGGTCGGCCATTCCCAATATCGCGTTCATGGGCGTGCGTATCTCGTGGCTCATGTTGGCCAGGATGCGGCTTTTCAGTTGGTTGGCCTTTTGCGCGTTCATGGTTGCCGCATGCAGTTTGTTTTCAAGCCGTTTGCGGTCGGTGATGTCTATAAGCGAGACAATGCCGTGGCCAGCAGAACCGTCCGGTCCCGGCACAAGACAGACGTGGAGGATGCAGTGCTTGCGGTTGCCCTGCAGAGTCTGCAGAGGCTGTTCGCAGAAAAATTCCGTGGCTCCTTCTGCCATGGCAATGAACCGCTCGCGCATGGAATTCAGAAAAGTGGGGGTGCAGGCGGAGTTCAGGTTGCTGATGAGGGAGTCTTTGCCGTCGGCTTCGAACAACCGGACCGTGGCGTTGTTGAAGTGGATTATGTCTATCCGTTCCAGGCACTCAAACGTTGGAGCAGGATGGTTTCTTTCGAAATAGGCGCGCATGCTGTGGACGCCTTTTGCCCGGAGTTCGTCCAGGTACAGGTTTACGGCACAGAGGTCCTCCTCCCACAGGGAGATGGGGGAGTTCTCAAAAAGCATACGGTAACGGAAGTCGCTTTCGCGGATGAATGTCTCTGCCCGTCCCAGGCCGTCCCGAAAGGCCTGGAGGCTGACGATGCATTGACGCAAAGCCAGATTCTCCTCAAGGAGTTCTTTGCGGGTCATTTCTTCGCTGGGCTTTTCGGTCATCATGGCGATCGGTCGGTAACGGATTTATTCGGGGAGTATATACCTCATACGGTGAATCCATTGTAAACGATCAAGTCCCTGATGTAACTCTCCATAAAAATGCATGCGGCGAATGTGGAGAAAAAAAGGAAGAAAAAGCTTGGCCTCTAGGGTTTGAGATGCTCCTGAATTTTTTCGGCCAGGTGCTCCATCTCGTAGGGCTTGGACAGGTAGTCCGTCATGCCTGCGGCAAGAAATCGTTCCCGGTCGCCCTGCATTGCATAGGCGGTGAGGGCCAGGATGGGGACGGAGACATCTATCCCCGGCACTTCTCCTGCACGTATGGCCTGGGCGGCCTGCACACCGTCCATCCGCGGCATCTGCACGTCCATGAGAATGATGTCCACGGCATCGTTGTCTGCCAGTACTTTAAGCACCTCTTCGCCATTGGAAGCGCAAAGGACATTGTACCCGCTTTTTTCGAGAAATTGGCGGACAGCCATCTGATTGATTCGTTCGTCTTCTGCTACGAGTATGGTAGACAATGTTCTCTCCGAAAAATTATTGAGCAGATGATATCTTACGGCGTATCAATAAAAAATGTCCATACTTGATTTGGGCGCAGATTAAAAAAAAATGCGGTAGAGCCCGGGCTGGCCGTACAAGAAGACTTTAATTGCTGGCGTATTTTTTATATTTGCAAAGGGATCAGCTGACCGTAGATGCAGCTTGGAGGAAGATTATGATGGATATCAATGCGGCGGGGCAGACGGTAAAGGATTTTCAGGAACTTCTGAACAGAACCCCACCCGAAGCTGAACATATACGGATTTCCCCGGATGCATGGACCCTTACCGAGATAGTGGGGCACCTTGTGGACTCCGCATGCAACAATCATCAGCGTTTTGTTCGCCTGGGCCTTGGGGATCTGGAAAACTTCCCCGGCTACCAGGCCGAACAGTGGGTGCAGACGCAAAACTACGATGCATGCGACTTTGGAGCGCTCGCCCTGCTTTGGGCCAGCTACAATGCATTGTTGCTCCATGTCGCCGCGTCCGTCCCCCGGCAGGCCCTGGGCAACGTCTGGATAGATACCGAAAGCGAGTACACGCTGGAATATCTTATTGAAGATTATTACGTACATTTGCAGCTGCATACCGGCCATTATGCCGAACGGCTGGAACAAGTCCTGGCACAGGTTCATGGGGAGCGGAAAGTATGCTGAGTTTTACCGGGCGATACAAGGAACACACCGTGCGTCTGGACGCTCTGGCCGTGGGCAGGGACATCAACGTGGTTATTTCCGGGGGCGACGTGCCACATATAGGTGGGGTTGCCATGAGTGTGTACGGCCCCGACCTGCACCAGTCGGAACGGATGACGAGCACGGAACAGATGCTTTCCGTCCAGGGACACAAGGAGGCGGAGCTGGCAAAGGATGTGGCCCGGCAGCTGGCGCGCCGCTATTCCTGCACCGTGGCCGTTGCCTGCGGCATCCATGTGGATGGCGCAGCCCCTGAGGACATTGCCGGGATTTTGGAGGTAGTTCAGAGTTTGGTGGAAAAATTGAAAGACTCCCGGTCTGGACGGGATTTTGGCGGTTATTAGTTGAATGTTTTTTTGAGCAGGCTGTTTATTTCAACGCAATAAAAACGCCCCGTTCGGGGCGTTTTCTCGTTGTATGAAGAGGGCTAGATAATGCCGTGCAAGGGCCCGCCCTTGATTGCCATCTGCTCCACGCGGGCCACGGCTTCGGGATCGGGTTCCAGCGGCGGGGCCTGGTGGGCTTTGAGCCGGGCGTCGATGATGACCGGGCCGGAGCAGCCCCAATGCTTGCAATGGGTGGAGGCGTTGCCCCCGTACACATCCGTGGCCGGATCGGAACGGGTGAAGGTTATCCACAAAAAGTTTTCCCAATTGGAAGCGGTAAAGCGGCTGTCGTCGGCCACAACCACCAGGGGCAGGCCGTCCATGCAGGACGATTCGCCCAGCTGCTTGGCCAGGGTCTGCAAGCGCCTGTCCGGCCGGTCCGGTCCTGACGTATGTTTCGGCCCCTGCACCACAAGGATGCCCGGCACAAACAGGTAGGGATCGGAAAATCCCTTGGGAAGCTCCAGCGCAGAAGGACGCGTTACAGCCAGATTGCGTTTCTTGTCTCCGGCAGCGGCCCAGATGAGCTTGGAGCCCTGGTTCAGTCCCGTGCCCGAGTAGTCCAGGGTATCCATGGTGGTGCGGGTGATGAAATGCAGGTCGCGTTCGGGATCGAAGCGTTCCAGCATGTGGCGGAAGAATCCGGACACATCGTGTGCTGACAGGGCCGGGCAGTCTTCGCGTGCACCGATAAACAGGTACTTTGTCAGCGAGGTCTGGGTGTTGCCCAACAGGCCCATGGCATTTGTCAGCAGCTCCTGCGGCTGGCGTTCCCTGGCATAGGGCACGTAGCGTTCGCTGCCCACTGCCAGCAGCAGGGGGTGCACCCCGGCCGCGTCCACGGCATGGACTTCGTGCACTCCGGAAAAGACCGTGGGCACCAGCTCGGCCGTCAGCTCGTGGATGAAATCGCCGAACGTGGTATCTTCCTGGGGCGGACGGCCAACCGTGGTGAACGGCCAGACAGCGCCGTCGCGGTGGTACACCGCGTCCACCTGCAGAACCGGAAAATCGTGCTGCAGGCTGTAATAGCCGAAGTGGTCGCCGAACGGTCCTTCGGGCAGCTCATTGCCGGGCAGCACATGGCCGCTGATGCAGAAGTCGGCCTGGGCCAGCATGGGCAGTTTGCCGGGCTGGTCGATCATCTCCATGCGGTGTCCTGCCAGCACCCCGGCAAAATAGAGTTCGGGGATGCCTTCGGGCAGGGGCATGACAGCGGCCAGAGTCATGGCCGGGGAACCGCCCACAAACACATTGACCCTGAGCGGCTCGTTGCGGGCCAGGGCCCTGGAATGATGGTCTCCGATGCCTCGGTGGATCTGGTAATGAAGTCCGGCTTCCTTGTCTTGGGCATAGCTGTTGCCGGATATCTGTACCCTGTACATGCCCAGGTTGGAGGCGGCGAATCCCGGCTTGTCCGGGTTTTCGCTGTAGACCAGGGGCAGGGTGATGAAGGCGCCTCCGTCGTTGGGCCAGCTTTCCAGCTGCGGAAGCTGGGAAAGGGTTGTGGTATTGGCCAGTACCGGCCCGGCCTTGACCCTGCGCGGCAGGGCATGCAGCAGAGCCAGAGGTGTGCCCGCGTATTTCCAGGGCGCCCTGAGCGCGCGCATGGGGTCGGCCTTGAGCGCCATGATGTTTTCCACGGCCCGCAGGGTGGAGCGAAAAATATAGCGGGTGCGCTGCATGGTGCCGAACAGGTTGGCGGCCATGGGAAAGGAGCATCCCTTGACGTTGGTGAACAGCAGGGCGGGGCCGCCCTTGCGGTAGGCGCGGCGCTGGATGATGCCCGCTTCCTGCCGGGAGTCCACCGGCGCGGTAATGCGCACGAGCTGGCCGGTCGCTTCGAGATCGGTAAGGCATTGGGAAAGATTGCGATAGATCATACGGTCTGAAGGTGTTTTGTCCCGGCCCGTGCCGGGTTATTGGACAGTGTCCCGTCGTGGAGCCGGGAGTTGTTTCAGTCTTTGACCCAGTATTTTTCGAAAACAACCGATGCTTCGGCTGTTTCGGAATGCACTCCGCGCCGCACCGTTACAAGTGCGCCAAGTTCGCCCAGGGGGAGAATGCCCGGCTTGCCGTCGTCCTGCACGTATTTTTCCGGATGCACGGGCCGTGCAAGGGTTTCGCCCGGATGCAGGGATACAGGGGCCAGTTCGTCGAACGTGCCCAGCGGGGCTTCGTCTTCAAACAGAAGAAGGCCGTCGAGACGGCCATCTCTGGTAAAAAAACTTTGCGAGCGGTCCACAAACAGCGGGCCGTCGGAAGTGTTCGTCACTTTGAGCAGCAGACTGCGGTAACAGTCGTTCTCCGCGTCGTAATCGTAGGGCAGGACCGACATGCTGAAATGGTCGGCCTGCGTTTCGGAGTAGTTTTTGCGGATGCCCCATTCCCAGTGGCCGTTTTCCCTGACTGAGCAGCCCGAAAAGAGCAGCAGGCCCAATAAGCCAGTCAATACGGCGGCCAACACACAGGTACGTAGCAGAAGACGTTTCATCACGACTCCCGTTGCAAAAAGGGGTTATAGAACGCTCTTGGAGAGTACGGTGTACAGCGGGTCTTGGCAAGCGGGGGGAGGAAAAACCAGTCTCCTGCGGTCGGGAAGGGCCGGCTGGAAAATTTCCGGCTGCAATGGGGCAGGCTGCCCAAAGGAACATTCAGCTCAGGGAAAGTATTTGCGCCAGGCTTCGTGTGTCCTGGCTGATGGGGGTAATGAAGCGGCCACCCAAAACATTTTCGCCCAGCCAGACCACTTCGGCTTCCTGGGCACTGAAAATATTGGCGAGTTTTCCTGGCAATCCTTCCAGGGTGAATTTTTTTCCCGTTTCTATGGGGCGGACGCCTTGGGAACTGAATTGGACAAGCAGCCCGTTGCAGCTGATGTTTTGCAGCTGCGTGGAGGCCATGAATTTATCGAACTTGGCTGCCATGGATATGCCGGGCAGTTCCAGACGGGGTTCGTTGCGTCTTTCATGGCCTTTTTTGCTTTTGCTCAAGGCGGCGGTTCTGGGCGGCTTGGGGATAAAGTCGGCACCGGTCAGATATTTGTACATCTTGCGGGCCGGAACAAGCCCCGGATTGATGGTCAGGGCCCGAGCCAGACAGCGCACGGCCTTGTCTTCCTCGTTTTTGGCCTGGAGAACCCGGGCCATGTTGAACAGCAGGTGGTCGTCCTGGGGATTGAGCTCGTAAGCGCGCTTGTAGACGTCCAGAGCCATGTCCAGCTTGCCTGCCTTGCGCAGACTTATGGAGTCGCGGACGATTTCCTGGCGGTAGGTTTCCAGCATTTCCCCGGTGTCTTCGAGGTTATCCAGCAGGTAGCGGACCGTCTTGTATTTGGCAGAAGCCGAGCCCTGGCTTCCATAGGTGCCTGCGGCTACCAATGCCTTGTAAACGGTCTTTTCATCTTCTTCAAAAAGGTCGGTGCTTATAAAGCCCTGGGTTTTGCTTACTTTGCGGCGCAGCGACTGGAGTACGGGATAGATGTTCCGGCGATAGTTCAGCGCGTCCACTTTGTAGCTGCTCTGGAACGTGCTCCGCGGAATGGTTTGAAGGATACTGGAGGGCAGGTTGTTTTCCATGAGCGGTTGGGCCACATACTGGCCGGTCCCGTCGTCGATGACAAACCAGGCAATTTGTCGCGAAGTTTCCTTGGAGGTGGTTCCAGCTCCGATCCGTTCTGTTTTATCGCTGCGGAAGACTCCGAGAATTCTTTTCATAAGACCGCTGAACCGTAGGTTTTTCCCAAAAAAAGGGGAGAATTTCTATTCTGAACCATCAATATAAATGGACCATTGTCAACGTACATTATAATTTATTGTAAATCTAGCCGGCTTGGGGGAGGGGGCCGCGTTCCCAGTTGCCAAAGCCGTCTGTTTGTGCTCCAAAGTGCCTGCCGCAAAGGAGGCCGCATGCCCGCAAAAAAACGTACCAAGCCACAGCCGCGTCTGCTTATGGCTGGCGAGGATGGACAACTTTACGACCATCCCGAACTTCTTATGGTCTGCCGCAAGGGCCGGGAACTGGCCCTGCCGCGACCGGACGAGCTTATCCCCCTGCCGGAGGAGAGCGAACTTTTTCTTTTGGAAGGCCGCAACGCATTGGGGCTGAACCCGGAAACGGGTGAGCTGGAAGTTATGGACGATGCGGCTGTTGCCGCATTTATCGCCCCGGGGCATACGGTTTGCGGCACCAGCGCCTACCAGACCGGCGAGGACGCCGAAACCCTGCCCCTGTTCGCGTATTCTGCCGTGGGATATGCCGAAGATACTTTTTGGGTCTGCGCCCAGAAGGTGGACCAGGACCGGAGGCAGGTCTTTTCCAACATAGATCCCAAACGCATCCAGAAAGGTGCGACCCAATGGATGAAGCGCTTCCCGGACAACCGTCTGGTACGCCATCTGGCAGGGTGCGCCCTGACTTACGGCTGCCCGGCGGCCAAGAACATGGCCCTTGGGCGGTTTGAATGTCCCCTGCCCACGGCCAGGGCCTGCAACGCGGCCTGCGTGGGCTGCATTTCTCTGCAGCCGGACGAGTCGCCGTTTCCCTCCACCCAGGAGCGGATTGCCTTTGCCCCGAAGGCCTCGGAAATTTCCGAGATAATGCTGGCACACGGCGGCAAGGCGAAAAATCCCATCTATTCGTTCGGCCAGGGCTGCGAGGGTGAACCGCTTACCGAGGCCGAGGTCATTGCCGAATCCATTGCCGCATTCCGCGCCCAGGGTGGACTCGGTACGGTCAACATCAATACCAACGCCAGCCTGCCCAAGACCATGAAGCCGCTGGCCGAGGCCGGACTGAACTCGATCCGCTGCAGCCTCAACTCGGCCCGGGCCGAATCTTACAACCGGTACTACCGGCCCCGAAGCTACGAATTCGGAGACGTGGTGCAGACCATTGAGCAGGCCAAGGAGCACGGGATTTTTGTTTCGCTGAACCTGCTGTTCTTTCCCGGCTTTACGGATACGGAAGCGGAAACCGAGGCCTTGGGCGATCTGGTCGAGAACTGCCACGTGGACTTCATCCAGCTTCGCAACCTGAACCTGGACCCGGAACTGTACCTGAATCTTATGGAAGACGTGGAAACAGGGCCGGTCATGGGACTGACCAACTTTAAAAAGCGGCTGAAACGGCGGGCTCCCTGGCTCAAGTTCGGCTACTTCAATCCCTCTTTGGATTAGTCGTCGAGGTCCCGAGAGAAATCACGTCGTTTCTTACGAAATAAGAAAGGGCACTCCGAATGGAGTGCCCTTGTTTTTTATGAAATTCAATCCGACAGACTGCTTAGAAAGGTGAGCCACAAAAAGGTTTGAAACCTTCGAAGCAACCCCGTTATCGTGCCTTTATCAGCAACCTCTGAACGGTTCAGCAGGATTCGGCAAAATTAACCACAACCTGCTCTTCACCTTCGTTGAGGTGCTGAATATCGCCGATTTCCCAGGCCTGGTGCCCCATGGCCTCCAAACGCTGCATCACGTCCTGTGCGGTCTTTTCCGAGACGATGACAACGTAACCGATGCCGCAGTTGAAGATCTGCAGCATTTCCGGCCAGCCCATGTTGCCCTGCTTTTTCAACCACTCGAATACCGCAGTTTTGGGCCAGGAATTGAAGTTGATGTGCGCGGCAACGTTTTTGGGCAGAATGCGCGGAATGTTGTCGTAGAATCCGCCGCCGGTTACGTGGACCATGCCCTTTATTTCAAAGTCACGAAGCACGTTGGTGATGGCCTTGGAGTAGATGATCGTGGGGGCAAGCAATGCGTCGGCCACGGTTTTGTCCGATCCAGGAAGCGTATCGTCGGGCTGCAGACCGGATTCGTCCAGCAGCTTGCGGATAAGCGAATATCCGTTGGAGTGCGGACCGCTGGAAGCAATGCCGATGACCTTGTCGCCCATGGCGGTGGCTGAGCCGTCCACAATGGCGTTGTTATCCACTATGCCCACGCAGAAGCCGGAAAGGTCGTATTCGCCGTCGGGGTAGAACCCGGGCATTTCAGCTGTTTCCCCGCCCAGCAGGGCGCATTGGCTCTGACGGCAGCCTTCGGCCACCCCGGCCACGACTGCTTTGGCGACATCTCCGTCCAGCTTGCCGGTTGCGAAGTAGTCCAGGAAAAACAGAGGCTTCGCACCTTGGACCAGAACGTCGTTGACGCTCATGGCAACCAAGTCGATACCGACCGTATCGTGGCGGTTCAAGGCAAAGGCAAGCTTCAGCTTGGTGCCGACACCGTCCGCACCGGCTACCAGCACAGGCTCTTCAATGCCTTGCAGATCCATCTTAAAGAGACCGCCAAAACCGCCGATATCGGTTACGACACCTTTGGTGTAGGTCGATTTGACAATGTCACGTATGTTCTTGACAAACGCATTGCCTGCTTCAATATCTACACCAGCTTTCTTATACGCCGAGGCGCGATCGGACATTACCCCATTCTCCCGTAATTAACGTTGCTTCTCATCCGTGTCGCATCCGGAGTTTGTCGGACCGGGACAAACCGGTCCCAAATATTCTAAAGTGGCCGTAGCCACCGCCGCCGGGAGCGGCAAGAACGAAAAAACATGTGTGCGGGCGATAACGCGAAAGTACGACACAATTGTTTCGCAACCCGCCTGCACCTAGAAGTATATATTTGGTCCCTTCCTCGAACTCAAGGAGAATTCTCATGGAACAGGCCAAAATAGTTTTCAATTCCCCTTCCAAACAGCACTGCGCTCTGTTCCGTACAGGCTTTGCACTGGCCGCGCTGCTGGTGGCTGTTTCGGTTCTTTGGGGCTGGCTTTGGATGGCAAATCCGGCGCAGGCCGCGTACAAGCCCAACAAAGACACGGCCAAAGACAGACAGGACCAGACCATTTCCGTGGGAAGCGGCAGAATCGAAATTCAGAATCCCTCGGGAAAGGGTGCGAAACGTCAGGACAATGTGATTCGCGTTAAACCGAAAGAAAAAAATTGTACCGATCCCGGCTTCAACGGCACCATCGAAGTGAAGCCTATCATCCCATGGCCGAAACCGAACTGATCCGGAGCCACCAATGCGTCAGGCGCTTTTATGGAACAAACTGGATAATGGCAAGGTGCAATGCCGTCTGTGTGCCCACGCATGCATCATCGGCCCCGGTCAGGCGGGGCAGTGCGGAGTGCGCGAAAACCACGACGGCACTCTTGTTTCCATGGTCTACGGCAAGTTGGCTGCAGCCAACCTGGACCCCATAGAAAAGAAACCCCTGTATCATTTTCTGCCCCAAAGCACCGCCTTTTCCATAGGCACCGTGGGATGCAACATGGGCTGCAGGTTTTGCCAGAACTACACCATGTCGCAGCGTCCCCGGCAGGGGCAACCCGTCACCGGGCAGGAAGTCGAACCAAAGGATATCGTCGGTGCGGCGCTCGATGCCGGCGCCGCCAGCATTGCCTATACCTATTCCGAGCCAACCGTGTTTTTCGAAATGGTCCGCGATACGGCCATGCTTGCTGTTAAAAAAAATCTCAAGAACGTTCTTGTTTCCAACGGATTTATGAGCACGGAGTGTCTGGACGAGCTGGCACCCTATATCCACGCCGCCAATATCGACCTCAAGGCCTTTCGGAACGACTTCTACAAAGTGCAGTGCTCCGCGCGCCTCGACCCGGTGCTGCGCAACCTCAAGCATATCAAATCACTGGGCTGGTGGCTCGAAGTCACAACCCTGGTCATCCCCGGCCTCAATGATTCCACCGAGGAGCTTACCGAGCTGGCGTCCTTTATTGCCACGGAGCTTTCGTCGGATACGCCCTGGCATGTTTCCCGTTTTCATCCCACCTTTTACATGGTGGATCGTGACCCCACTCCCGTGCAGACCCTGGAAAAGGCCGAGCGCATCGGAAAAGAGGCCGGGCTGCGCCATATCTACGTGGGCAATGTCCACGGCCATGCCTCCAACTCCACTTTTTGTCCTTCCTGCGGAAATGTGTGCATTGAACGCAGCGGTTTCAGGGTATTGAGCAATACGCTGGAGGACAGTAAGTGTGTGGAGTGTGGGGAGGTTATTCCAGGCGAGTGGTAATGGCCTGATAGCTTCGTTGCTGCAAAAAAAATCAAATCCTCGCGTATGGAAGAATACGCGTCGTCATGATTTTTTTCTTGCGCCTTGCTCTCAAACCATTACCACTCGCCTGGGATTATGTCAGTAATGGCTCGATAGCTTCGTTGCATCAAACAATCCGCCCCCTCGCGTATAAAAGAATACGCGTCGTCATGAATTTTTTTTGCGCCTTGTTCTCAAACCATTGGCGACTGATTGAAGGGATATGGCTGTTGTTAGGAAAAGCTTTTGAAGAAAGAGTGAAGTGCCCTATAGATGACGGACACGAACCGAGAGGTTACTGTTCGCTCCAACAGGAGAGCATAGTGGCACGTATGAGATATTCAAAAGATTTCAAGTTGTCAGCGGCAAAGCTTGTTGTCGAACAAGGGTATTCCTTTTCTGAGGTTGCACAGCAGCTTGGCTGTAGCGGCTGGTCAGTTCGTGATTGGGTTAGAAAGTATCGTGCAAGTGGCGAACTTTCTCCCAGAGAGGAAAGCACGTCAGCTGCCAGCGATTATGCCAAGCTGAGGGACGAGAATGCCCGCCTGCGCATGGAGAATGAAATTCTAAAAAAGGCAGCGGCGTACTTTGCAAAAGAGTCCCTGTAAAGTACGCGTGGATCGCAAAGCAAAGGGGACATTACCCGACGAAGGTTCTTTGCAAAGTTCTGTCCGTCAGCAGAAGCGGCTATTATGCGTGGGCAAGGCGAAAGCCCGGTAGACTGGCGTTGAAGCGGCAGCTGGTCCTTGCCGCAGCACAGAAGTCGTATCACGCCAGTAGGGGAATTTACGGCTATCGCAAGGTGCATATGGACGTCGTGGAGCAGGTTGGGTTTTGGTGTTGCCCGGAGACAGTGCGGCGGGTGCTGGCGGCTGCTGGACTGCAGTCCAAGTTGAAGCGAAAACATCGTTATCCCTGTCAAACTGGACCGAATCCGCCTGTGGCTGAAAACCATCTTTCACGACAGTTTTTAGCCTCGGCACCGAATCAGAAATGGGCGTCGGACATTACGTATATTCCGACACGAGAAGGCTGGCTGTATCTTGCTGTTACTCTGGACATGTTCTCCAGACGCGTGGTGGGTTGGGCAATGTCGGAACGCGTGGACTCACATCTCGCCTGCAAGGCTCTGACAATGGCCGTTAAATCCAGATCCCCCAAAGCGGGATTGCTCCATCACAGCGACCAAGGCTGTCAATACACCAGCGAACTGTATAGAAAAGCCCTGAGTCAAAATGGAATGGTTTGTAGCATGAGCCGCAGGGGAAACTGCTGGGACAATGCCGTTGCAGAAACGTTTTTCAGCAAGCTGAAAAGGGAATGGGTAAATTGGAGCAGGTACCAGACCCGCTCCGAAGCCAAACTGGATATCTTCATGTTCCTGGAAGGATTTTATAACAGGAAACGGCGGCATGCCGGAATCGGTTATAAAAGCCCGGTGGAATATGAAAACATCCACCAGGCTAAAAGTAACGTAGCGGACTAACCTCTCAGAGAATGTCCATTTTTTATATGGCACTTCAGAGGGGCAGGGGGGAAGAGTCTTTCAGTTGTCCATAATAAACTGAAGGGACCTGACTGAAATAATAAAAGTTTTTGGAAAAGGAGGGGGTATGGGGGAGGAAATAACCTTTTTTCAAAAAGGTTTTTCCTCCCCCATCTTTCTTCGTTTATTCGGCTACCAACCTAGCAGGGCTTGTTCACCTTGCCGGTGGTTTCGGGTTGTGTTGCCTGGTGTCCGGGCTGGTTGGCGAAGTGGTCCAGTGCGCGTTGCATGTCCTGCATAAGCAGGTCGGCCATATCGCGTGAGAATCCTTCCTTTACCACGATGCGCAGCACGGCCACGTCTTCGCAATCTTCGGGAAAGGTGTAGGCGGGCACGAGCCAGCCTCGGTGGCGCAGCATTTCCGATATATCGAAGACCGAGAAGTTGGATTCCTTACCGGGCTTGATGCGGAAGGCGAGCACGGGGATGTCGTTGCCGCGCGAGAGGCATTCGAACGGGCCGTTGGCTTCGAGCTGGTCGGCCAGATACAGGGCGATGTCCTGGCAGTTTTTTTGGATCTTGTAGTAGCCTTTCCGGCCCAGGCGCAGGAAGTTGTAGTACTGGGCCAGAATCTGGTTGCCGGGGCGGGAGAAGTTGATGGCAAAGGTGGGCATGTCTCCGCCCAGATAGTTGACCTTGAAGATGAGGTCTTCGGGCAGTTCTTCCCAGTCGCGCCAGATTATCCAGCCCACGCCGGGGTAGACCAGACCGTACTTGTGGCCGGAAACATTGATGGATTTGACCCACTTGAGGCGGAAATCCCATTCCAGATCGGGCTGCAGAAAGGGGGCGATAAAGCCGCCGCTGGCCGCGTCCACGTGCAGGGGCACGTCGTGGCCTGTACGTGCGTTGTAGGCTTCCAGAGCGTCATTCATTTCCTTGATGGGCTCGTACTGGCCGGTGAAGGTGGTGCCGAGGATGCCGACCACGCCGATGGTGTTTTCATCGCAATGGGCAATGGCCTCGTCGGGTTCCAGAAACCACTTGCCCGGCTTCATGGGCACGAGGCGCGGTTCCACATCCCAATAGCGGCAGAATTTTTCCCAGCACACCTGCACGTTGATGCCCATGACCATGTTGGGCTTGTCTGTGGGTTTGCCCTTGGCCTGCATGCGTTCGCGCCATTTCCATTTAAGGGCCATGCCGCCCAGCATGCAGGCTTCGCTGGAGCCGGTGGTGGAGCAGCCGCAGGCTTCGCCGGTCTGGGGGGAGTGGTAGAGATCGGCAAGCATGTTCACGCAACGCATCTCGATTTCAGCAGTCTGCGGATATTCATCCTTGTCGATCATGTTTTTATCAAAGGTTTCGGTCATGAGCTGGCGGGCTTCGGGTTCCATCCAGGTCGTGACAAATGTTGCCAGGTTCAGGCGCGAGTTGCCGTCCAGCATGACTTCGTCGTGGACGATGTTGTACGCCTGCCTGGGGCTTATTTCATTTGCTGGCATTTTGTAGCGGGGGATGGGAGAGTCCATTTCCCGGGAACCGTATGTGGGGTCGAGGGTTTGTTCCTGCTCCGGAAGTTCATCGTGCTTTTTTACTTTATGCAGCATTTTGTCCCGCCTCCTGATTGCCGTATAGGTTGTGTTTACTGAGAGCCATGGTTCTGTCGGGCCGGGAACGTCGTTCCCGGGTATTGTGAACGGATGGAAAAATTATTCCTTGGATCAATAGAACGGAAAGCCGGGGACGCGTCAATGGCCTGGAGAAAAAATGGTCGTCCCTGGCAGAATTCTTTTTTGGGATGAATACTCTCATCATGTGTATTTGGCGTGATGATTCCGGGTATTGTGCTGGCTGGAAATAACGCGGGGCCGGGGATGTATCATTGAGGAAATATGGGGCCTGCCATTATAATTCCGGGCTGCTGGTTGGCAGATGGGAGCGGACGGTATATTGAACGGGGAACTACAACGCAAAGGGAGCGGGGTATGAAGAAAATTTTGATGTTCACGGCGGTGTTGATGGTGTTGTGCGTCGGGCTGGCTCAGGCCGGAGACAAGAAGGAGTACAAGGGATGGGAACGCGGCAGTACGTTCGATGCCTTGTACAATCCCGGGGAATACAAGACATACAAGGGCAATGTTGAACAGTTTTTCAAGATTACTCCCGTACCCGGCATGGCCGAGGGGCTGGGCATGCGCCTGAAACTTGACGACGGCAGCCAGGTGGACGTCATTGTCGCGCCGTTTGCCTATGTTGATTTTCTGCCCCGGATTTTCCAACCGGGCGAGCGCACCAAGGTGAAGGGCTGCTGGGTGGAAGTTGACGGCCGTCGTTGGTTTGCCGCCTCCAAGGTGCGGCTGCGGGAAATGTTCGAGGTCAAACTGCGGGGAACCAGTTCCGGCATTCCGTATTGGGACATGACCCCGGAAGAGTTGGGAAAAGCCGAGACATATTAAAGGCCGATCTTTTGGGAATTTCCCCGAAAGTTGTGTTCCAAAGCGTGCGACGGCTGGTTGGCGATGAAGCGGCTGTTGCAGAAACTCTGCGTATCCGGCGTTTTTGGCGTAAAACAGGTACTTCCCCTTAATCTGCAATTTGTATTGCTTCAACGTGTGAGCGACCTGGCGAAGCGGACATTGCCGTGGGGCCGGATGCTGTCTGTTTCCTGGCAGGAAAGGCTTGCCATGCAGTGTTGATTTGCGCAGAGTCTCTTTTATGAAATTTCGTTGGAAACTCCTTTTTCTCCTTTTGGTTCTTTCCCTTGGGCCGATGTTCGTCCTCCATCAAGGAGGGGTAAAAAGCCTCAAGGGGCTGACAACCAAAATAATCGGCGAGATCCGAAATTCGCTGACCAGCAACGCCGAGGCGCGGCTGGCGCTTTACGTTACAGACACTGCCGCTCTTCTGGGGACGCGGGGGGACGTGCTGGAGGTGGGCATGTATTTTCTCACCCATGCCGCAACCGGCATGATCGAGGCCGGTGAGATTCCCGGATTGACCGGACCGCCGCCTACAGTGGGGGATTTCCGGGAAGACAGGGTGAATATTCCCTTGCAGAAACACCCGGACTACTACCGTACTCGTCCCAGCGGCAGAAGGGTGGATTTGGATATTTCGTTCGCTGCGCCTTCCATACGCTTTGCCCAAGGAATGTCGAAGCAGCAGCGGGAGCGTGTGGCGCTTGAGGCGTCGCGGATTCAGCCGTTGTTTTTCCAGGTGCAGGATGCGACCAAGTCGGGAGTGTTGTGGACACAGATAACCCTGCCCAACGGAACCCTGTTTACCTATCCGGGCACGGGCGCCTTTCCGGACGATTACGACCCCCGCACCACGGAATGGTACAAATCTTTGCTCGAAAACGACCGGGAATGGTCGATGCCCTTTTATGATCCGGCCACGCGGCGGCCGGTGCTGGCATTTTCCAAACGTATCCTTTCCAGTTCCGGCAAACTTTTGGGCGTGGCCACGTTTGTTTTGTCGCTGGATACGATGATTGCCAAAAACAGCGCCGACAATTCCGAGCTGGTGCCGGATGCCAACTTTTATCTTGTTTATGCGGACCGGGAACGACTGCGTGTTACAGGGCAGTGGGCATTGCGTATTTTGTCCGGGCGGGAGTTCAGCGACAGCCGGGCCAAAAACTGGCGTAGCCCACTGGCTCCCGAGTGGCTGGAAAGCAGCGACAGAAGAACCTTTTATTCGTTGGTCGAAAGTGTGCTGAGCAACGAAAGCAAGACCTTTCGCATGCCCTATCGGAACAAAGACAGCCTGTGGGTGGTGGGGCATTTGCGGGATAATGGGACTGTCGCCCTCATCGGCATTGTGCCGTTCGAGCACATTTTGAAGCCGGCCATGGCTGCCGAAGAGTGGATACACCAAACCGTGGACAGCCAGTTCAGCTTGATGCGCTATACCTTTATGGTGGTTATTCTTCTGGTGCTGGGCGCGGCGTTTCTTTTTTCGCGTAGCGTTACCCGGCCCTTGGAAGCGCTCGGCTGCGGTGCCCGCAAGCTGGCCAAGGGAGATTTTTCAGTACGCCTGAAAGCGAGTTCCAGGGATGAATTCGGGGAGATGGGGCGCATGTTCAATGCGGTCGTTCCCCAGCTTGAGGAGAACGTCCGGGTCCGCCAGACCATGCAGCTTGCCCGGGAGGTGCAGCAGAATTTGCTGCCTGATGCACCGCCGTCAATCCCAGGGGTGGATATTGCCGCATCCAGCATCTATTCCGATGCCACGGGCGGAGATTATTTCGATTACCTGTGTTTTCACGACCGTTGCGGGCAACGGGTCAGCATTCTGGTGGGGGATGTTTCCGGCCATGGTGTGCCTGCGGCCCTGCTTATGACCACTGCGCGCGCCCTCATCCGGCAGCGTGCGGCTCTTCCCGGCGAGATCGACGCCATTGTCACCGACGTGAACCACGAGCTGACCAAGGACGTCTACAAGACCGGTCGTTTTATGACCCTGTTCTACCTCGATGTGGATGTGGCCGCTTCCACTGCCAATTGGGTAAGGGCGGGACACGACCCCATACCCGTATATAATCCGGCTACGGATTCCTTTCGGGAGCTGAATGGCTCCGGGCTTCCACTGGGGGTTTTGGAAGACTTTGTCTACGAGCGGTATACAACAACTTTGCAGCCGGGCGAAATAGTGGCTATCGGAACGGACGGCATCTGGGAATCCCGCAACAATCGGGATGAGATGTTTGGAAAGGCCCGTTTTCGGGAAGTTATCCGCACATACCACGACGCGCCTGCCAAGGTTATTGTAGCCAAGGTTATAGAAAAGGTGCGGGAGTTTACCGGCAGGCATGGGTTTGAGGATGACGTTACCCTGGCCGTACTCAAGATTGATCTGCCTTTTGACTTGGGGGAACAGGGATGACGGACGCACTAGGTATGACTATTTTTTGCTCCAAAGAGTCTGGCAAGGCATTGCTCAGCCATGATCTGTAATAAATGCGGCTCGGAAAACCCGGACGACGAGCGCTTTTGCGTGCGTTGCGGGCACAAACTCCAATCCTCCCGGCGTGAAGACGAAAGCACCCGGTCCGATTCTCATTGGGACCGAATGCCCGACCTGCATCTGGAACCCAGGTTTCCCAAGGAAACCCTGAGCAAGTTCATAGAGGCCTGGGTGTACATTTTGCTGCTGGGCGGGGCTACCGGCGTTGCCGTATGGAAAGGGGTGTACTGGCCCCTGTACGCCATTATTCCTTTGGTGGCGTTAATTGCATGGTTACGCAAGGTTTGAGGGTATAGGCGGCTGAAAAAGGCGCGATAACGGCGTTGCAGCGGAAAATTCAAGTCGCTTGTGTACGTAAAGAGTACACGTCGCGATTGAATTCTCCTTGCGCCTTGTTCTCACACCTTTTTGAGCCGCCTGCGGGGAGTGGCTGTTAAACCAATAGGGCTGTTCTGTCAGGGGAGGCTGTTGCTGAAAAAAGCGCGATAGCAGCGTTACAGCGGAAAATTCAAGTCGCTTGTGTACGTAAAGAGTACACGTCGCGATTGAATTCTCCTCGCGAGAACCGAGTTTTTTGGTTCTCACACCTTTTTGAGCCGCCTGTGGGGAGTGGCTGTTAAGGCAATGCGGTTGTTCTGTCAGGGGAGTCAGTCGTTGAGTATGGCTTACTCGTAGCCTTGTTTCGGAACGTTTTACATCCCGAGTATTTCCTGAGCATAAGGGCGGAAACTGCTGATGCGATGGCCGCCCTTGATATCCACTACCTTGGAATGTCCCTTCCAATACTCCAACGCAACCAAAGGGTCCAAGAGCTCGTCATCGTGGGCGATATAAACCACCCTTGGTATCTGTAGTCCCCTGGTATCAGGAGCGTCTGCGTAGCTTGCAAGCGTTGGTTTCGTAAAAATATACTCTTCATCCGTTGTAAAATTTTTATTTTTTCCCAAAAATTGGGCGAGCTGATCGCAAGGATGAACAACAGGGTTGAACAAAGCACATCCGCATGCCTTTGGATATCCAATTGTAAACAGTAATTGATCCGCATAAAAGCCACCCAATGATGTGCCGATAAGAAAGACTTCTTCAAGATCTTTTACTTGCAAGGCAAGCTGATCAAGATTCTCCTTGAATGTATTTTGCGATTTGTAATCCAATCTATGAATAGGTAGCTGAAGTGCTTCTTCCAATCTTTGTGCGCTTGTACTTTGGCAAGAAGAGTTGAATCCGTGAACATAAACGTAAGTACGAGACATGATGGCTCCAATGCGTAATGTAATGTGAATAAAGATAAATATGTAAAATGATTGTATCTGTAAATACGGCAAATATCAGCACAGATATTTTACACTGAGCATGGTTTTTTCTCCTCGCAGTAGAAAAAAAAAACTCCCCCGGACCAATCGTCCGGGGGAGTTTTTTTTCATGGAGAGGCCGGGGCCGTTTAAATCTCGAACAGCATTTCCAGGTCTTCCCTGGTGAGGGACTTCCAGGAATCCTGTCCGGGGATGATGGACTCGGCAATGCCGCGCTTTTGGTCCTGCAGCTTGAGGATTTTTTCTTCCACCGTGTTCTGGCAGATCATCTTGTAGGAGAAGACCTGTCTGGTCTGGCCGATGCGGTGCGTACGGTCGGTGGCCTGGTTTTCCACGGCCGGGTTCCACCACGGATCGTAGTGGATGACGTAGTCCGCACTGGTCAGGTTCAGGCCGGTACCGCCCGCCTTCAGCGAAATGAGGAAGATGGGGATGTCCGGGTTGGCGTTGAACTGTTCCACCTGCTCGAAGCGGTCCTTGCTGGTGCCGTCCAGGTAGCAGAACGGAATCTTGTCTATCTGCAGCCAGCTGCGGATGATGTGCAGCATCTGCACGAACTGGGAGAAGACCAGAACCTTGTGGCCTTCGGCAATGACCTCGGTAACCAGGTCCTTGAAAGCGTCGAACTTGCCCGAAGGCAGGTTGGTGGTCAGGCCGGGCATGTCCAGTTTCAGCAGGCGCGGGTGGCAGCAGATCTGGCGCAGTTTGAGCAGTGCGTCCAGAATGGACATCTGGGACTTGGCAAGGCCCTTTTCGTCCACTTTTGCCAGCACCTGGTCGCGCAGTTTTTTGGCAATGGCCGAGTACAGTTCCATCTGCTCTTCCGCAAGGTCGCAGTAGTGGGTGGTTTCCACCTTGGGTGGAAGGTCCTTGGCAACTTCGGCCTTGGTACGGCGCAGGATGAACGGTTTGACCCGATTGCGCAGGTAGTTGAGGGTGTCCTCGTCGCCATCCTTGATGGGCTTGATGATGCCGCGCTGGAAAGCGTGCTGCGAACCGAGGAAGCCGGGCATGAGAAACTCGAACAGGCTCCACAGCTCGAACAGGTTGTTTTCTATGGGCGTACCCGACAGGCAGATGCGCAGCTTGGAATTGAGTTTGCGCACAGAACGTGCCGTTATGGTGTTCGGGTTCTTGATGTTCTGGGCTTCGTCCAGAATAACCGCCCCGAATTCGTACTTGAGCAGTTCGTCCAGGTCGCGGCGCAGCAGGGCGTAGGTGGTCAGGACAAGGTCGGAATCCGTTATCTTCTTGAACATGCCCTCGCGCTTGGTTCCGTAAATCACCAGCTGGCGCATGTCGGGCACAAATTTCTGTGCTTCTCGTTCCCAGTTGGGCAGGACCGAGGTGGGCACAACGATGAGGCTGGGCGCGCCACTGGTCTTGTACTTGAGAAACTGTAGAAACGAGAGGGTCTGGATGGTTTTACCAAGGCCCATTTCATCGGCCAGGATGCCGCCGAATCCATACTGGCGCAGAAAGTTCATAAAGCTCATGCCCTGTTCCTGGTAGGGACGCAGGGTGGCCTGAAGCTGTTCCACGGGATGGATGGGGTCTATCTGGCGGAAATTGTGGATCTTGTCGCGCAGCGAGTTCCAGAACGAGTCGGTGTGCAGCTCGTCGATGTCCTCGACCAGCTTGTCCAGCACCGGAGCCTCGAACTGCTTGAAGGTCTTCTGCGGCGGCTTTTCCGGGTCGTAGCCCAGGGCGCGGAGCTTTTCGGACAGTTTTTCCAGCCACGATTCGGGCAGGCTTGTGTAGGAGCCGTCCTTGAGCTGGACGTAACGTTTGCCCTGTGTCCAGGCCTTCCAGATCTTTTCGATGGGAACCTTCTGTCCCTCGTACTCCACGGTAAGTTCAAAGTTGAACCACTTTTCGTCTTCTTTGGACTCGATTTCCGCCGTAACCACGGGCTGGGAAAGCCGGACCTTGTAGCGGGTGAGGTTCTTTTCACCGTAGACCCGGTAGATTTTGACCAGCTCCGGGTAGAAGTCGAGCAGGAAGGTGATGGCTTCCTCGGGCTCCAGGAACCAGTTGGCATTGTTGCGCGGCTGGAAGTTCATGTCCTGAAGCTTGTTCATCAGGTCGGCTTCGGCCTGCTGGTCCCGCCGTATCAGGTACGACTTGTTGTCGTACTGGTAGCTTCCGGTCTGGAAGTCCGGGTTGGGGCCGTTGAGCAGCACCTCGGTGTGTTCCGTGGTGTAGACGTTTTGGATCTGCAGGGTCAGCAGGCTTCCTTCTTCGTCCAGATACAGCTTGGGGCTGTACGTGGCCGGGGCGAAGATGGGGGCCATGCGTTCCAGAAATTCTTCCTGCCCGTACAGATCGCTGGACGGCAGTTGGGTCCAGACGCGGTCCAGAAATTCGGAGATATCGTCGTGCGGGACCAGGGGGTCCTTTTCCACCAGCTCTTTGATGAGCGAGGCGTCCAGGCCCGTCTGTACCGGGTAGAATGTCCCTTTCCACAATACCCACAAGGGCATCTGGCCGTAGAAAAAGACTTCCTGGCCAAGGATGGAGAAGGGAGGCTTGCCTTCGGCGCCGAGCATGAGGTCGAAGGAGAGGCCGTCTTCCGAGAGCGTGGGCGTGAGCTGCAGACGCATGGTTTTGCGTTCGATGCGCACGGGCTGCTCGGTATCCTCAAAGAAAAGGTAGTATTCGTTCTGGATGGTCCACAGGAACCAGGTAAGCAGGCCCGGTGGCAGTTCCACACGGTGGCCCATGTAGTCCTGATACTCGCCCACCTGTTGGGCGACCTCGGGCAGATTCGGGCAGCCTTCGCTCCATTCGGGATTCTCCACCAGCTGCTGCAGCGTAATTTCGTTCTGCACCTGGGAAAGGCCCGACTTGTTCTGCCGCGCACGGAAAAAGGCCACCTGCAATCTGCCCGGTTCCGGGTGAAAGCGGTAGATGATGTAGTGGCGTCCGGCTTCTGGTTCCTGGTCTGATGAAAAGAAGGAACGGAAGGATTGCCTCCATTCCCCACGCACCTGCGGCGGCTCCTGGTCGTCTCCGTCTTTGAGGGAGGCTAGAAGCTTAAGCCCCGCGGCCCCGATATGACGGCAGGTGCCGGAAAAGGAATCCTGACAGTTGCAGAAGCAGTTGACGCTGCCGTCACCCAGGTTGACACTCAGTTCCGAAGTGTAGTTTTGGAAGTCCTCGCCATGTATCTGGGCATCTATGTCCCAGAAGTTTTCCCGACGGTTCAGGCTGATCTTGGTGACGCCGCCATTGTCGAGAATGGACTTGGATCCTTCCAATATATAATCCGGAATGGAATCGTTGAGAAAGCCGGAAAGGATTTCGGCAACCCTTGATTCATCGGACATGTAGCTCTCCTGAAAAAACTTGGGATCTTGTCTCTGCGCCCACGCGGGCTATTTTTTGACGTATCTTAAAAAAAAGACCCCAATAAGCAATGATCTTCATTGTTTAATGAAAAGTAAACATTGAATCAAGTATGACTTGGCTTTTTACGCACTCTGTCCCATAATTTTTGCGGAAAGAGGTCATAATCGCTTTGTGTAACCTGAAGGCGTTGGTAGATGAAACAATCTGGTTCAGTCATCTTTTTTCTCCTGGTCCTTACTGGAATGCTCTTTGTACTGTCCTCCTGCGATGGAGGAAATAACAGGCAGGCCGAGGATCGGGACGTTGGGCAAACAGCGAATGGGACGGATACAGTCCGTGAACCGAAAGGCCCCCCCGTGCCTGGAGGACGCTTTGTGGAGCCTCTGCTGGGCGACGCGAGCAACCTGATTTCCATGCTCAGTTCGGACTCGTCTTCATCGGAGATTGCCGACAAAATATTTGTGGCACCGCTCAAGTATAACAGAAATATTGAGCTGGTGCCATGGGCTGCTGAATCTTTTCAGGTTCTGGATGGGGGCAAGCTGTTGCGCTTCAAGCTGCGCAAAGATATCCGCTGGACCGACGGTAAACCGTTTACGGCCCGGGATGTTGAATTTACTTATAAAATGATGATCGACCCCAAAACTCCAACCCCTTATAGCGGGGATTATCTTGCAGTCAAGGAATTTCGAAGAACTGGCGACTACTCTTTCGATGTAATTTACGACAAGGTTTATGCCCGCGCATTGGTTACCTGGGCTCTGGACGTCTATCCGGAACACCTGCTCAAGGGCGAGGACCTCACGAAAACGACGTTCGGCCGCCATCCCGTGGGTGCCGGAGCCTATAAGCTGGAAAGCTGGGAAGCCGGCAGCAAGCTGGTTCTTACGGCCAATGATGATTATTTCAAAGGCAGGCCGTATATTGACCAGATCGTCTACAGCATCATTCCGGATCTGGGCACGCAGTTTCTGGAACTCAAGTCGGGCAACATCGACACCATGTCGCTGACGCCCAAGCAGCGGCTGTTTCAGACCAAGGGGCCGGAGTGGGAAAAGAACTTCAATAAGTTCAAGTATCTTTCCTTTGGGTATACGTTTCTTGGGTACAATCTTACGCGCCCCATGTTTCAGGACAAGCGGGTGCGCCAGGCCCTCACCATGGCCATCGACAAGCAGGAAATAGTAAAAGGTGTACTCTTCGGTCTGGGCATGCCTGCCATGGGGCCGTACAAGCCGGGAACCTGGGCTGCCAACGACAAACTCACTCCCTACGGCTATCATCCGGAAAAGGCGCGTGAACTGTTGCGCCAGGCAGGCTGGACCGATTCGGACGGAGACGGGGTGCTGGACAAGGACGGCAAGCCGTTTGCCTTTACCATTCTGACCAACCAGGGCAATGAGCAACGCATCAAAAGCGCCACTATTATTCAGCAGCGGCTCAAGGATGTGGGCATTCAGGTGAATATCCGCACCGTGGAGTGGGCCGCGTTCATCAAGGAATTTGTGAACAAGGGGCGGTTCGATGCGGTTTTGCTGGCATGGGCCATCACCCAGGACCCGGACAACTACATTGTTTGGCATTCATCCAAGGTGCCGCCCAAGGGGTTGAACTTCATCCATTACACCAATGCCGAATTGGACGACCTGCTGGTGCGCGCACGGCAGACGCTGGACCAGGAAAAACGCAGGAAATTGTATTTTCGGGCCCAGGAAATTCTCCATGAGGAACAGCCCTATACATTTCTGTACGTTGCCTATGCCTTGCCCATTGTACAGGCGCGGGTAAAAAATATACACGAAGCACCTGCAGGTATTGCGTACAACCAGAATCGCTGGTGGATACCAAAGTCGTTGCAGAGGTTCCACCTCGTGCCGTAGGATAGAGGTCGGAAGACACCGCGTGCGTTCGGGGGGGCGGGTTCGGCTGGATAAGCGAACCCACGGGCGCAGGGGAAGGTGCCTTCCGCCTTGTGCCGAAGTTTCCCCATTGTTCAGATAGTGCCCCCTTTTTTTTTGGTTTGGCAAGAGAAGAACGAACCGCGAACGGATGTGTCGTCCGGCCGCAACCACATACAAGATCGGCGTCAGTCAATATGATTCGAATTACCCAGATACTCGACAAAGTCAGCGAATACATGCCCAATGTGGATCTTTCGCTGTTGCAGCAGGCGCACATATTTGCGGCCACCGCGCATGAAGGGCAGGTTCGCCTGTCCGGTGAGCCCTATCTTTCCCATCCTCTTTCCGTGGCCATGATTCTGGCCGACATGCACTGGGATTTGGAAACCATCGCGGCCGGCCTTCTGCACGATACGGTGGAGGATACCAGCGCAACCATCGAGGACATCCGCGAGTCTTTCGGCGAAGGCGTCTCGCATATCGTGGACGGCGTGACCAAGATAAGCAAGATGGACTTTGCCACGCGCGAGGATGCCCAGGCCGAGAGCATCCGCAAGATGATCGTTGCCATGTCCAAGGATATCCGCGTGTTGTCCCTCAAGCTGGCCGACCGTCTGCACAACATGCGCACCCTCGAGTACATGAAGCCGCACCGCCGGCTGGCCATTGCCCGCGAAACCCTGGATATCTACGCACCGTTGGCAAACCGTCTGGGTCTGTACCGCATCAAGGTGGAGCTGGAGGACTTGTGCCTCAAGTATCTGCACCCGGAAGCCTACGGACAGTTGGAAGAAGGGGTGCGTCAGCACCAGACGTCCAGCGAGGAGTATGTCTCGCTGGTGGTGGGGATGCTGGAGGAGATGCTCAAGGAAAACAACGTGGAAGGGCGTGTCAACGGACGCACCAAACACTACATGAGCATCTACAACAAGATGCGGGAGCAAAAACTCACCTTTGACGAGATTTACGACCTCATCGCCTTCCGCATTATCGTCAAGAGCGTGCGTGACTGTTACGCGGTGTTTGGTTTTGTGCACGCCAAATGGCATCCGGTGCCGGGGCGCATCAAAGACTACATCTCCATGCCCAAGGAGAACATGTACGCCAGCCTGCACACCACTGTCGTCGGTCCCGGAGGGGAGCGCATCGAGGTGCAGATTCGCACCGAGGAGATGCACCGTCTGGCCGAGTTCGGTGTGGCCGCCCACTGGCTGTACAAGGAAGGCCAGGCCGGGATGAAGGCCAAGGACGCGGCCAAGTTCACCTGGCTGCGCGAAATTGTGGACTGGCAAAAGGAAACCACGGACTCGCAGGAATTTCTCTCCAGCCTCCGCTACGACCTGTTCAGCGACGAGCTGTACGTGTTCACGCCCAGCGGCGACATCAAGGAGCTGCCCAAGGACGCCACGCCCGTGGACTTTGCCTACCAGATCCACACCCAGGTGGGCGACCACTGCAAGGGGGCCAAGGTCAACGGCAAGCTCGCCCAGCTGGATACCAAGCTCAAGAACGGCGACAGCGTGGAAATCATCACCTCGCCTTCGCGCTATCCCAGCCGGGACTGGCTCAAGTTCGTCAAAACGGGCAAGGCCATCTCCCGCATCAAACATTTCATCCGTACCGAGGAGCGCGAGCGCAGCATTGCCCTGGCCAGGGAAATGCTGGAAAAGGAAGGCCGCAAGATGGGGGTGAATTTCGTCCGTGCCCTCAACGACGGCAGGCTGGAAACCCTTGCCGAGGAATTTTCCTTTTCGTCGGTGGACGAACTGCTCTCCGCCGTCGGCTACACGCGCATTACGCCGCGCAAGGTGCTCAACAGGCTGCTGCCCAAGGCAGAGGAAGAAGCCACGGTGGAGCCGGAAACCGAACCGGTACGCGAGGAGCCGACCCGTACTGCCACGGACGGTGTGGTCATAGACGGGGTGGACAACGTGCTGGTGAGCTATGCCCAGTGCTGCAACCCGCTGCCCGGCGAACCCATCGTGGGGCACATCAGCCCTACCAAGGGCGTGCGCGTGCACACGGCAGAATGTCCCAACGTGCGCAATCTGGAACCGGAACGGATCATCAACATTTCCTGGCGGGTGAAGAGCGACCATACCTATCCGGGCAAGATTCTCATCAAGGCCAAGGATGCGCCCGGTGTGCTCGGGCGTCTTGGCATGCTCATTTCCGAACAGGGAGCCAACATCGACGCCGGTTCCTTCAAATCCCAGGAAGACGGCACCACGCGGTACGACTTTACGGTGATGGTGCGCGACCTGCCCCATTTGCTGGAGGTCATGGGCGTGTTGAGCCGGGAAAAGGAAGTGCTGGACGTAAGCCGTCCCAATGCGTCCAGGAGCGGATGAGCAGAGAGGGTATTTGTTCTTTGCGGCTGCCTTTTCCGATTGTAGCGGTATGATTCCGTTCGGAAGGGGAGAGAGCCAACAGCCTGTAGTGAAAGACTTTTTTGGGAAAATGTTTTTTTGTTATTTCGGGTTGTTTTTTTAGATTCCGGAGAGCAGAATATTTAACCGACTATTCTTTTGGATATTGGTTATACATTACTGTTTCCCGATCCCCGGAGTTTAAGCGCATGCACGAGATACAAGCCGTCAACGAACATTACCTCAACCTGCGCGTGAGGCGCCGTTCCACCTCCTATTTTGATGAATTCCTGCGTCTGGAATGTTCGCGGGACCTCCTGAAGTACAAACTCTACCCCAAGGCCAAGGAAGTTACCGAGTCCTTTGCCGCATTCCATGCCGTCCGCAACCATCTGTTTCCGGATTCCATGCACGATCCGAACATCACCATGGTTGCCGTGGGGGATGGGTATACCCCGCGTACTGCCGCCACCTTCGCGTATCGCAGCAAATGGCTGTGCCATTCGGTGGACCCTGTCATGGACACGCGCGAGTTCGACATCGACCGTCTGGTGGTGCACAGAAAACGCATAGAGGACGTGCGCATCCAGGGGGACATTGTCGTGGTGGTCTGCGTGCATGCCCATGTGGAACCGGAGGTCATTGCCGAGTCCATCGAAGCCCGCGAACGCCATTGGGTGGTCATTCCCTGTTGCGACCACGACCACGATACCCTGATGGGGCAGGCTCCGTATTGTGAATATGATGATTTCGCCATCTGGAGTCCCAAGCATCGGGTCCAGGTCTGGAAGAATATCTAGGCCGCAGTTGTAAATTGGTGCGCCCGGCAGGTTCGCTCAAGACGCGTGCCGGATCTGCGTGTATGAGGATGTTCCGCTTTGGTGCCAACATACTCTGTACGCGGGAGAATTTATGGTCTTCTTCCGGCCATAGCAAATGGCTGGAGAGTTATTGTGGGCCGTCAATTCGCAGCAAGGGAAGGCTGATCGGCCTTGCCGCAGAAGCCGGGGCAAATTTTTTCGCAGAATTTTTTGAAATAAGTGTTGACAAGGTCGGGGTCTGCAGATAGTTAGCATGTCCCGTTCGGGCGAATAGCTCAGTTGGGAGAGCATCGGCCTTACA
Organism: Desulfovibrio sp. 7SRBS1; assembly: GCF_049723905.1. NCBI lineage: Bacteria > Pseudomonadati > Thermodesulfobacteriota > Desulfovibrionia > Desulfovibrionales > Desulfovibrionaceae > Desulfovibrio > Desulfovibrio sp. 7SRBS1. The sequence goes on from NZ_JBJKFD010000001.1 coordinate 4,220,981, forward strand.
AGCCGAGGGTCACAGGTTCGAGCCCTGTTTCGCCTACCAAACAGTGGAGCGGTAGTTAAGTCGGTTATAACGCCGGCCTGTCACGCCGGAGGCCGCGGGTTCGAGTCCCGTCCGCTCCGCCACTTTTCCAGAAAGGACATCAGTCGTAAGGCTTGGTGTCCTTTCTTTTTTTGCGGCCTGTAAGAAGAAGGGCCGCGGGTTGATCGCGGCACGTCCTGTGCCGCGCCCCTGCGGGCGGCTTCGCGTAGGCTCCGCCGTCCGATTTTGTCATCCTGCAAAATCGTCGAGTCCCGTCCGCTCCGCCACTTTTTCAGAAAGGACACCAGTCATGAGGCTTGGTGTCCTTTCTTTTTTTGCGGCCTGTAAAAGAAAGGCCGCGGGTTGATCGCGGCACGTCCTGTGCCGCGCCCCTGCGGGCGGCTTCGCATGGCTCCGCCGTCCGATTTTGCCAAAGAAAAAGCGCATCATGAAGATTCATAACGCGCTTTGAGCTACCTGCTCCGATAAAAAAGTTGGCTAGGCTTCGCTTCAGGACATGAATTTATTGGAGAGTTGCAGCAGTTCGCCAGACACCTGGGCCAGGTTGCGGGTGGCGTCTGCGGATTGGGTTGCCCCATCCTTTGCCTTGCCGATGAATTGGGCGATATCGTCCACGCTGGTATTGATCTGCTCTGCAGCTGCCGATTGTTCTTCTGCTGCCGTGGCAATTTGCGCTACCCGCTCGCTGATGTTCTCAATGCTGGCCATGATCTTTTGCAGCGCTTCAACGGCCAGAGACGACGACTGGCTGCTTTGCTCAACCTGCTCCTTGGTCTTGCCCATGGAATTTGCCGAGTTGTGGGCTCCGTTCTGAATTTGGACAACCGCAGCCTCTACTTCCTTGGTTGCCGTCATTGTTTTTTCCGCCAGCTTGCGTACCTCGTCCGCAACCACGGCAAAGCCACGTCCGGCATCTCCGGCGCGTGCCGCTTCAATGGCGGCATTGAGGGCAAGGAGGTTGGTCTGGTCGGCGATGTCGTTGATTACGTTTATGATGCGGCCGATTTCACCTGCCTGTTCGTTCAGCTCGGCAATAACCTGCTCCAATTCTTCAGCGGAGTCGGCAACTCCTGTGATGGACCCCATGGCCTCGCGGACCAGATCCACACCCCCACGTGTCGATTCCGTGGCGGTCTGCGCGGTTTGTGATGTGGACGAGGCATTGGAGGCCACGTTCACTACGGAATGCGTCATCTGCTCCATTGCAGCCGCTACCTGCTCGGCCCGCTCTTTCTGGCTGACGACTCCTCTGGCCTGTTCCTCGGAAGTTGAAGACAGCTGGTCTGTGGCCGAAGCGACTCGTTCCGCAAGAGCGTGGATCTGTGCACCCAATTCCGCCATTGTTTTGGTTTGTTGTTCCGCGATGGTCTTTTGCCGGTCTGCCTCATGCATGGCCGTTTCGGCTGCATTTTTCGATTCAAGTGCTTCTTCACTTCTTCTGTGGGCTTCATCCATTTTGGTTTTGAGATTTTCCACCATGGCCATGATTGAGTTTTTAAGCCGCTCCAACGAGATGGAGAAATTCCCTTCCGGCTTTGCATTCAGATTTCCTTGCGCGACCTCTTCGGCGTACAGCACAAGGTGTTTCAGAGATGCCAGAATGGACCGTGCACTCATAAATACGACCAGCAAAGCCAGAATAGTGGCGATAATTGTGGCGATAATCGCTTGAATACGGGCCCCTTTATAGGAGTCCATGCGGATTTCGAGCAAGGCATCCAGGTTTTTGGCACAGACATCCCAAAGGTGCAAAGTTGTCGTTGATGTCTGCTGCAGATTTTCGGCAAAAGCACACTCCTGTCCCGCGTCTATTTTTTCGGTACAGTCGAGAAGTCGCTTGGCAGCCTTTTGAAATTCGACAAGGGCCGCAGGTATGCTCTGCTGCATTGCCTCATAGCGGCCATAAAAATGGGCATCTTCATTCAGCGCGGTCTCAATGGAGCCGGCAATCCGTTCGATATCGTTGTTGATGAGCCGGGAGGTGACAGCCAGCTGGAATTTTTCCGTGGCTGCTCCTATTTTGCGTTGGTGGACATTTACCGCCAGTTCGGTGAGATGCTGGATGGCTTGGGGGATGCCCAGCAGAGTGACATCCATCAGATAATAGCTGTCCAGGTCGGGATCGAGTATCAGGTTGGACGTATCTCCGGCATGGGCGATTACTTTGGAGAGCAATGTAAGAAAGTCGTCTGCGGACTTCGCCTTGTTGCCGGAGGCGGAAACAGTGTTTTTCCATGCCTGTGCAAGGTTGGCGTACGCGAGTTTCGACTTCTTTTGGCTTGCAAGCTGCTCCTTGGTGAATTGAAGGTCCATACCGTATTGCTGGTCTATGGGCTTCAGGTCGGCAACGGATTTGCTTATTATGGACGATTTTTTCGCAACTTCCTGGCGATCCTGTTGCAATATCCCCAGCGTGTAGTTTGGAAAAGCCGCCATTGCACGCATTAAAGGACGCTGGTAGGCGTTTCCATATACTTCAAGTTTGGAAAAGCGAATGTCGTAATTTATTCCACTTACTGCATAATACAGTAGTACCCCTATAGGTAGAATAAAAATAATACTGGACAATATAAGCTTGTTTCTAATGTTTGTTTGATCAAAAAATTTCATTTATTACCCCCCTCATGAAATAAATTTGAAAAAACAGTAATAGAGACATCTTTTTGTGTATTGATCATGTTTCGTCTCGTCTGTTTTTGCATGCTTTCATGAAAGCTCTAATTGTTTTTTCAAGTTTTATGGTCGTTTATCATTAAAATTGTTATTATACATTTTTTATATAAAAAATTAATGCTTGAATTGTGTAGTTATTTCGAATTTTTTTAGTTTTGTGTAAATATATTAAAAATATTTTAATAATATCTCAAAAAAAATCTAAATAAGATTGTTTAATGCGTTGTATTTTGTGAAAGTAAACATTATTTTTCTTTTTTTTAGAGTATGTAGTTTGTATTTTTGTTTTTATTTTTAGTAAATATAATTATAAAAGTCTTTTTTAAAGAAAAACAATTTATAAGATCATTTTATAATGAAAATTCAAGTTTACTCTTTTATATATGGATGATGATTTGTAATATTTCAAGTGGTAGTAAAATGAAATAAATCAGGAAATTATTTGCGTATTATATGTTTGTTCTTTTTTGTGCTTATTACAATAATGTAGTAAATTGTCTCGCCTTGATACTGTTTTCATTGAAGAGGATGCACATGCCTTTTTTATTGTGTAATTTTAGAGATATTAAGTGAACCCTTGCCAAGTTGGGTCCCCTTGAATATCCGCATGTAATGCGCCATGCAGTCGAGACATTGATTCCTTTATGTGCAGAAAAATTTTTAAGGTACAAAATCGTAGTATATATTTATCCTCACATAGGGAGGAGGAACGTGCTGTTCAGCCACGTGAAGGGGAGCGTTGGAGAAAAAAACAATTGGGCGTGCGAAACAAGTTGACGAGTAAGGGGGCTCCTGCTAGGACTACCCCTCCGCTGAACATCTCCTGCTGGAGATTTCAGCAACCAAATGCGGAGCGGTAGTTAAGCTGGTTATAACGCCGGCCTGTCACGCCGGAGGCCGCGGGTTCGAGTCCCGTCCGCTCCGCCATCTGAAGATCAAAGGACCAGTTACGTATGTAATTGGTCCTTTTCTTTTTGCGGCCTGAGGAAGAAGGGCCGCGGGTTGATCGCGGCACGTCCTGTGCCGCGCCCCTGTAGGGGGTCACTTAAAATGAGAAACGGCGGGACACCTAGATTTGATGGTACCGACATGGGACCAACGTAGGACTGGCGCGGGTCCAGGGCGGACGGTGAAATAAAAAAAGCGGCGAAAAGCAAGATGAGAAAAACTTGCGATTTCGTCGCTTTTTTTGCAGGTAAAATGAGAATTTTTAGAGCGGGTTTTTAGGGCCTAGGCCGCATGGCTCATGGTGATTGCTAATTGAGACGGGCAAAAGTTTTTTGCCTGAACTTTTGCAAAAACTTTTACCTTATGATTTCTCATAACATATTGAAATAGAATGCTAATAATTTATTTCTAAAAAAGTTAAGTTTTACCCCCAAACCTATCTTAAACGATGGTTCAAAGAACCATTTTAGCGTGGCCGGTGACGGCTGTCTTGTTGCCTAGCGGTTTCGTTGTTCTGCGCGTGAACTCCGAAATAATCTGCGAAATGCTTATATCTTACAGAGTGAAATGATTTCAATGTGATACGAGGTATTTGTTAAATTTGAAGTACGAAAAACCTGAAACGCCTGGCTATTCGGTTTCGGGCTGTATGTGCTTGATCGTGAACAGGTTATCAGTTTCGCGGTTCCACTCGTTTAGCATCTTCTTTTGTTCTGGATTTAGCCAGATAGGATGCACCCACCTATCACACGGGTACTTATTCCCTGTGAAATCCTCAGAATACGCTAAGATAACACTCCACTCATTATTATACAGGAAGTGGATAGTGCGAGTCATAGTACATTTTTCTATTTCAAATCGTGTAAAGCATTGGATTTGATTTTCATTATGGTGGCAGTCTCCACTAGATATAGTCCTTTTGGTTCCTGGTCTCGGTGCTAAATATTTGTTTTTGTCTTTTAATACACCAACGGTGATAAAAGGATTTTTATGTATAGAATATACATTGCCTGTATATGGAAGGTTATGGATTCTTCGGGTTATTTTCCCTCTATATGTAAAGTCTTTTGGAATCTCAACGGTAAGTGTTTCGGCGTCGTCGATAGATATTATCGATGTTGTTTCATTGTATGCTACTTTGGAGGTACAGCCAGAAATACAAAATAGAGTTATGCTAATAAGTAAATAGAATATTTTCTTTAGCATTTTGACCACCTGATAAGTAGGGTTTCTGGGTATTTACAATTGTTGACTAATTTATCTATCTTTAAACTGTAAAATTTTTTCCAGGAATGGGCAGCGGGAATTGTAACACCGTGCCCTTCCTGGATTTCTTTTTTCGCTTACGCCCGCGACTTACGCAGTTTGAGCGTTGTTGAGCGTTGCGTCAGATGGTGCGGCACGGGCTTTTGCTTCAGCAAGTTGTTCCCGGAGAACACCATTCTCTTTCCATAGCGTTCTATTCTCAGCATTAACAGTTCTCAATTCTTTGGACAGCTCTCTCCTCTCAGACCGTTCCTGGGCTAGTTCCCTTTCAAGTTTTTCACATCGAGTGCATGAGCCACCGGTTACGGTTGGCTCGCCTTCTACATCTTGAGAAATGGATTCGTCGTAAGGAGTAGGACCACGCCCTAAAAGTAGCCAATTGGGGTCAACAGCCAGCTTTGAGCACAATAAGACAATAGCATCCCCTCCTGGAGTGATCTCGCCTCTCTCATAGCGGCCAAGAGTATTCTTGGGTATCCCTACTTTCTCGGAAAAAACAGCCTGAGAAAGGTCTCCCCGCAATAAACGTATTCTTTTGCCAATGCTCATAGAAGTATTGTCGCAGTTTTCCTCATGAACTCCGACAGAAACTACGACAGACAAAATTAAAGACAAAAATAGCATAACATGCTGTCATGTAAGTATTTTTCTCTTGACGTAGTTTAAATGCATAAAAATAAACAACGACACCCAATCAGGGTTAACACTGACCCTTTTTATGCACTAAATGGAGTCACAAGCGGTTGTGAATTGAACCTAAACAAACATCATCAACTTACAGCCGCAATATCCACCGGTCAACGGTCCATTTCGGACGAATGATCGAACCTCTGTGGACGGTAAAATGCGGCGAGCAACTCAACTCTCCCTTTTTGATGACGACCATGCGGCTGCCAGTTTGGCGAGCCTTCTTCCACTTGTGCGTTCTGCCATGAGTAGTGTTGCTGGTGGGTCGTCGTTATCCAGGGACCAAATTGCAGACCGACTTACCGAAGTGGCGCGTGCTGCGGGGATAAGCATTAGCCGTGGCAATGCCAAAAGCGTGAAGACAGCGACACTGGAAAAATGGCTTTCACCCGCCGCGCGGGAACATCCTCCATCGTTAACAGCGTTGGTAGCTTTTTGTCTGGTCACTAGGGATGTTCGACCTCTGGAGCCTATCCTTGCAACTCTTGGGTGCTCCATAATGACAAAAGAAGATCGCAAGTTACGTGATTATGGAGCAGCCATCTTGGCCGAACGTGAAGCAAAGAAAAAGAAAAGACAGCTGGAGGCTGAATTGTGAACGCGAATATCCATGCCGGAGTGGGAGCTGGGCGTTACCGTGATCCCTGGGGGATTCGTCGTTTTTTAGATGCCAACGGTAAAACAATGACGGACGTGGCTCGTACTTTAGACATTTCATCGCAAGCTGTCAGTGCAACCGTAAAAGGTGTGCGTAATAACCGCCGTGTACTGCGGCTATTGCGAGATATGGGTTGCCCAGCCAAAGCTTTGAGCCTGCCCGACGATCTAAAAGAGCAGGAGGTTGCGTAATGGCTATTGTTGCATGCTTGCAAAATATTCGGCGTGCTGACGGCTCTCGCGTTCTCATTACGTATTCTCAAGAAGACGCTGGCCTCGCTCCTGACGGGAGCTGGGATGAACTCGAGTGGGAGGCAGCACAGACAGAAATATATGCCCTCCCAGGCGTTTCTCTGCGAATCGCTTGGAAAGAAATTTATCGTTTTTTGCGCTGTATCGCCAAAGATAATGGCGGACTTGATTTGTACACCGGCTTTCTTCCTAGTGATCAAGTTCCGTTGCCAGACCGAGCGAACTAACTGTGGCGTCGGAGCGTTAGTAATGAAAAGAGCGTATATTTCCGTAGAGCTTGCCCAAATACTGCAAGTTGCCGAACGCTCAGTTCAGCGTCGGGCAAAACGTGAAGGGTGGACCTCCCGTCCTCGCATTGGCCGCGGCGGTGGTAACGAGTGGTTGACCGATGGCCTTCCTGCCGAGGTGCGGCGGAAAATCCAAGCACATGAACTTCAGGCCAGCGACGAATTTTTACCTACACGACATATCGACTCCGATGAAATATCGAAGCTGACCAGCCGCTGGGACAGTGCGCCAGAGTGGAGCCAAGAACGCGCCAAAGCGCGGTTGGCGGTAGTTGAAGCGGCTGACCGGTTTATCGCATCATGCCCCGGCAAGAAGACGGCTGCGGAAGTGAAGTTCTGCCGGTTGTACTCCAGCGATCCCGCGCAAGTGGGCGTATCCGCCGAGGTTGCCGCACACGTCAAAAAAATTTCTGCACCGAGTCTGCGCCGGTTCCGGTCGCTCTATCAAAAGCAAGGGCTAGCTGGGCTGCTTTCCGGACATGGAGCGAACAAGGGCAACCGTCTTGCTGTGACACCAGAAGTGCGCGTTTTCGTCTTGGCGAATCTGCAAGAACGCCCTCATATGACTGTCGCCATGCTCAAGAATACGGCTGACGGGATATTCGGCGACACTGCGCCGTCGGAAGCGACGATCCGACGTTTTGTTGAAGATTTCAAGGCTGACAATCCCCAGCTTTACGCACTGCTTGAGAACCCAAAGAACTGGAAAAACCAGTATCAAGCTGCGTTCGGCGACGCCTGCGACGCGGAATATTTCGGGCATGTGTGGGAGATGGACTCCACGCCTGCCGACGTAATGACGGCTGACGGCAAGAGGTGTTGCATCATCGGTTGTATCGACGTGTACAGCCGCCGTCTTGTGTTGCTTTGCGCCGAAACGTCCAAGGCCGTTAGTGTTGCCGCATGTATGCGCAAGGCAATGTTGCTCTGGGGCTTGCCTGCGACGATCCGTATGGACAACGGCGCGGATTATGCCAGCAAGCACGTTACCGCGATTCTGGGCGCATTCGGCATAACGCGCGACAATACCCGCCTATACCACGGGGAAGACAAGCCCTTCATTGAACGTGCCCTGGGTACATACACACACGGCTTGCATGAGCTTTTGCCGCATTACACCGGCCACGACGTGCGCCAGCGTGCCGCGTTGCGCGAACAGGCTACATGGGCAAAGCGGGTTATGGACCGGACAGCCGGGACCGTGGAAATCCCATTGACAATGGAGCAGCTTCAAGAGGCTACAAACAAGTGGTTGCCGTACTACGAAACCACTGAACGGCCAGAGCTGGGCGGGCTGCATCCGCTTGCCCGTGCTCATTCCTCACCTCGCCAACCTACCCGACTCGTGGACGAACGAATCCTTGATATTTTGCTGGCCCCGATTGGCCAGCGCACTGTTGGGAAGAAAGGAATCGCCTACCAGAACCGGCGGTTCAGCGCTGACGAGTTGGTCCCATTGGTCGGCAATGTTGTGGAGCTGCGAGAGGACGCGGAAAACGCCGGGCGGATTTACGTTTTTCAAAGGACAGGCCGCCGCGTGAAATTTATCTGCACAGCAACAGACGCCGCCTGGGATGGCGTGCGTGTGTCCTCATACAACGCGGCCCGGAAGCGGCATGAGCGCAATTTGCGCGATCAGGTGAAGAGCCTGAAGGTTTTATCCGAGACAATCGACGATCCCAGCAAAATTATTTTTGAAACCGGTGAAGCACGGGTTGAAACGTTTCAGGCTGAACGCGGCAACGTGAGGCCTTTCCAGGCCCAGGCCGACACGCCGGAAATACGGGCAGCGGCCCAGGCGTTTGCCGAATCTGAGCCAGAACTCGGCTTGGCCCAGCAGTATGGGCATGAAGCCGAACCGGAGCCAACAGAACCGGAATTACCGGACGGCGTTGTCAAATTACCTGTACCTACTGAGCGGCCTGCACCTGAGCCTATGCCGATGTTCAATACCCCGATTGAGGCGTTTGATTGGCTATGCACCAAAGAGGAACGGGACGGTGTGCTCTCCCCTGATCATTATGAATGGAAAAAAACGTTGGAGAAGTCCGACAGCGTCCGAGATATCTTGAAATTGCGTGCTGATACAGCAGCGCTGAGCAATGTTGAACGGAGGTTTTAGCAATGCGGAACGTGTTTGTGGAAACGGCTAACGTGCAAGCGTTTGTGAGTACTGCGCGGGACCTTGAACGGCGCACAGCCGGTGTACCTGGGCTTGCTCTGGTGCATGGGAATCGCGGCCTGGGCAAGACGCGCTCTGCGATTTGGTACGCGGCGCAGAACGGAGCGATTTACCTGCGTGCAAAAAGCGTGTGGTCGCCTTCCTGGATGCTGGAAGAACTGGCGGTTGAGCTGGGTGTGGTCCCGGCCAAAAGGAAGAAGGAGCTTTTTACAGCCGTTGAAAACGCGCTGAAAGAGCATCCGAGGCTTGTGATTATTGACGAGGCGAACGTACCTCCCACTGCCTGCATTGACTGCATACGCGACCTGCACGACCTGACTGAAGCCCCGATGTTGTTGATCGGCCACGAAGGGATTGTGACACGGCTGAAAAGGATGGGACCGTTCTTCGATAGGTTTCTTTACATCACGGAATTCAAGTCTTTGACCGCAAGTGATTTGCAGCGGTTTGCCCAGGTGTGCCTTGAGTTGCCGGTTGCCGAGGACACGCTGAACGAAGTGATACGCATAACCGGCGGGAATTTCAGGAAAGGCGTTGTTTTGCTGACCGGGGCAGAGGGACGCGCTGTTTTGAACCGCGCCAAGGCTATCGAAAATAAACACCTGAATGTGAAGAGGGTCGCCTGATGCAAGCGCCCCGGCAACGCATGTGGACCATAGTCCGCAAGTTGTCGCCTTCCGCCACAGTGGCGGACGTGGAGCAGCTTGCCGCTGTGGAAGTAATGGAAGCCCAAGCCTTTCTGAATAACCTGGAGCAGGCTGGATACGTGTCGCGGCGGGAGGGCAATTACGCACTGTGCCGCGATACCGGGCCTAATCCGCCTACTGAAATAAGTGTCCGGGCGCTGGCCGACGAGAACAACGGGGAAATCAACATCGTATCGGCCCAGCCTGACAATGCCTTGCAGCGGCTAAAAGGCAGTGCAGACAAAGCAGAATGCACGAGCTTGGTCGTGCTTTCCCTGGGAGAAAAGAAGCGATTTGACCTTCAGTACGCCATGGCTGCCAGCGGGTTGGACCGCAAAAAAACCCTGCGGGTGTTGAACAGATTGGAGCGCGAGGGGTTTCTCAAATTGGTTGACGAAACAAAACTGCGTAAGGGGTTTCGGGAGTTCGGGCCAGCCAAGAAAAATCCTATGTTCCAAATTGTGAAAGACCCGGCGAGTAGGCCCACGCGGCAGCCCAAGAAGGAAGTCGGACGGGACGTGCTCTGGCGGCTGATCCGACGAATGCGGCGCTTTACGTATGTGAGCCTGACAGAAGCGTCTGGCTGTACGCACGACTCGGTGCAGAATTTTGTGCGGCTGCTGGTGCGTGACGGCTGGGTACGCCAGGACGGGCAAGTCGGGCGCTGCTTGGAGTTCGTGATTGTGAACGATCCTGGCCCGGCGCGGCCTGTAACGCATGAACCGAAGAAACGGAGGGCGTGAATGTTGACTGAAAAGGCTGAACGAATTCAGGCAGGATTGTTGGCATTGGGTGATCAAGTGTCTCCCGCAGTTTGGGCGCTGATCCGTCCGTGCGTTGTTGATCAGGCCGGGCTTGTTGAGCAGCTACGGGAGCTTGAACAGCAGCTGGAGGTACCACAGCGTTTCATCATTGCTGAAAGGCCCCGTCGCTGCGGTCGGACTTGGCATCTCAGGCAGATATATGGGGGTGGTGATGATTTACGTTGATCGGCTTGATTACGCTTCGGTTATCCGACTGATCAAATCGAATTGGCGTGAGTTTGTTGAGTTGTGCGGCAGCGAGGCAAAAGCGGAAGACACGCTGGCGTCGTTGAAACGTGAAGTCGAACCGTAAGGGGGAAAGACATGGCTACTTACGAAATTGATATCACAAAACGCCTGACGCGAGTTGTTGAAGTAACCGTGCCCAATCATATCTCGAAAGATGAAGTCGAGAACTGGGCAGTTGAGCACAGCCAGGGGCGTGTGACTGATCTCGTGGCAGGCCAGGAGGTTTGTGTGTCTGCCGTCAGCACAATCCGCGATGACGAACATGATGCAGAGTACGAAGTTGCGGGTTTTACCCTCAAATAAAGGCAGCACGTTATGCGAAACACGCTTCAACACCACTTAAACCCGGCGCACGTCTACTGCCGACTGTGCGGCCTGGGCGTGTCTCGCCCTGTCGCGCGGCGCTGGGCTGGCGTGTGGGAGCGTGCGTACCGGCTCGTACTTTCAAAACGGGGAAAGCGAAATGTATCCACCAGCTTGGGTGATCTATCTCGTGCTGGCTCTATTGGACGGGGTGTCGATCTACTCGGTCGGGGTGTTGATAGGGAGGATGTAATGGCGAAGACGAAGGAGATGGTGGTGTTGGTTCGGAGTGGGCAAACGGATGGTGGCACGCCGTTGTTTCGTATTCTTGACGGTGTTAAGCGCTGTAAATTTTCTGGCGGAAAGAAAGAAGAATTTAAGCTTTTCAGCGCGTTTTCGTGCCCGGCGGGTGTGTTTTGCCCTGGCTGCCCACGGCGCTGCCGGTTGCCTGACGACGTAGAAGCAAAGAGCACTTTTGCAGTGGATGTACTGAGATAATGGAGGACACTATGCAATCAACAGAACAGTATTTGACTGACTCCCAGGGGCGGCTTGTGCCTTTGGACCACGTTTCTGAATACGATCAGTTACGGAATGAGCTTGTCGATAAGCTTGTAGATAAAGCCAAGGTGCAGCAAATCTGTTTGGGCACATTTAAAAAAGCGGCTTTGCAAGACATTCAAGCTTTGGTCGAAATTGCAGCCGATGACTACGGAGCGAAAATCGGCGGCAAGAAAGGAAATATCACGCTGACGTCGTTTGACGGACGGCGCAAGGCCGTTGTGAGTATCAATGACTATCTGACCTTTGACGAAAAGCTGGTCGTTGCAAAAGAGCTGATCGACGAATGCCTGAAAGAGTGGACAAAAGATGCCCGGTCTGAGCTTCAGGTTTTGGTCGGTGATGCTTTTCAGGTTGATAAGAAAGGCAGGATTTCCACCGCCAGGGTGTTGAGCCTGCTCAAGCTTGAGTTCGATGATGAACGCTGGCTGGAAGCCATGCGTGCAATCAAAGACAGCCTGACTGTTGAATACAGCAAGTCATACGTCCGTTTCTACGAACGTAGCGGCATTGACTCGCAGTGGACCCCGATTTCCTTGGACATCTCCAAGCTTTAGGGGCCGACATGAATTCCGCTGCCCCTTATAGACATCAAGCTCCCGCAGGCCGGGCATTGTCCCGGCCTGATTGGGCAGGACATACGCCGCCGCAAAATCTCCAAGCCGAGATGGCTGTGTTGGGTGGCGTGTTCCTCAAGGGCAGTATCTTTCATTCACTGGTGGATATGCTGGGCGAGGACGATTTCTATTCGCCTGTTCACAGACAAATTTTCAATACGTTCAAGGACCTGTACGCGGCGAATACGCCTGTTGATCTTGTCACTGTTGCCGATCATCTCAAAAAGCTGGGGAAGCTCCAGGACGTGGGCGGCCATGCATATTTGGCCGACATTGCGGCGGCGGTCGTCAGTGCGTCCAATGCAATGGCGTATGCGCGGATCGTCAAGCAGGACTCGGTCAAGCGGCAATTGATCGACGCAGGCATGGAGATCATTAAGGAGAGTTTTGAGTCTGCGGACGATGCCGAAAGCTTGGTGGATAAGGCGCAACAGGCGGTGTTCAAGGTTGCTGAACAGCACGCGGCCCAGGACTACAGCGCAAGTACGGACCTCGTACAAACAATTTTCACGCAACTTGAGAAACGGGCTGCCAGTCGTGACATGATAACCGGCGTCACAACCGGCTTTACACGGCTCAACGAGATGACCGCCGGGTTGCAGCCGACGGACTTAATCATTGTGGCCGCAAGGCCGAGCATGGGCAAAACCGCCTTCGCACTCAGCATGGCATTTAACGCCGCGACCAACGGTGTGCAGGACGTGCCCACGGCTATTTTCTCCCTGGAAATGAGCAAGGAACAGCTCATGCAGCGGCTTATGTGTATCGCCGGGGGCGTAGATTTGAAGCGGCTGCGGACGGGCCAGCTGGACGACGAGGACTGGAACAAGCTTTACACTGCGGGTGACATACTGACCGGTGCGCCCCTCTTCATTGACGACACGCCAGCGCTCAGTGTGATGGAGCTGCGTGCCCGGTGTCGTCGGCTCAAGATGGAGAGAGGGTTGGGCCTCATTCTGGTGGATTATCTCCAGCTCATGCGCGCCGGGCGGCGGATTGATTCGCGAGAGCAAGAAATTTCCGAGATTTCGCGCAATCTCAAAGCGCTGGCAAAGGAACTGGACGTGCCTGTGGTGGCGCTCTCCCAGCTCAACCGGAAAGTCGAGGAGCGTGCCGACCGTCGGCCCCTGCTCTCCGATCTGCGCGAGTCTGGTGCTATTGAGCAGGACGCGGACATCATCATGTTTATCTACCGCGACGAAGTCTACAACAAGGAATCGCCCAAAAAGGGTGTGGCAAACATCATCATCGGCAAGCAGCGAAATGGGCCTGTGGGTGAAATTGAACTGGCGTTTGTGGGGCAGAGTACGAAGTTTGCTGATTTAGCGTGGGGGCAGGCATGAGCGTCCAGAACATTGTTAGCTTCAGCGGTGGAAAAGATTCATCCGCTTTAGTGCTGAAAAGCCTGGAGAAAGGATTGCCTATTCACGCCCTTCATCATTTTGATGGGGGGTGGGAATTCCCGCAAATGCAGGATCATCTGGATAAATTCGAGAATTATACCGGCATCCCTATCCTGCGAATCAAGCCGAAAGAGAATTTTGAATATTGGATGCTGGAGCGACCTGTCATAGCTCGTACGGGACCATTAAAGGGGCAGTTGCGCGGGGTTGGGCACGGCTGGCCTAGTTGGACTCGCCGCTGGTGTACCCGACAAAAAGCCGTCTATTTGGACAAGGCTGTTGCAGATTTATCCAACCCCGTGAAACTGATCGGCTTTGCCGCTGACGAAGAACACCGTGCGCGACGAGGAATGAACAAAAAAGGTCGTTATGCGAAATATGTCGCACGATACCCGTTGATGGAATGGGGAGTTACCGAATCTGACGCATTGGCTATTTGTAAGCGGCATGGGTTCGATTGGGGGGGGCTATACGATATTTTCCCGCGCGTATCGTGTTTTTGCTGCCCTTTGCAAAGTGTGGGTGAGTTGAAAAAACTGCGGCTATACTTTCCCGATTTATGGGCAAGAATGCTGAAGTGGGATTCGGCCAGAGGTAAACACAACAAGGGCTTTTTGCATTATCGGACAGTACACGATTTAGAGTGCAGATTTTCCTGGGAAGATTACCAGTTAAGTCTCCTCAGTCTGATTTCCAGAAGGAAAGTCGCATGAGTGATAAAATCAAGCGGTTGCGGCAGAAGGTTCGGGCGGCCCAGCATCGCCTCGGAATCGCTGATACCGACTATAGGTCGATCCTGGCCGAGCGGTACGATGTTGAGTCTACAAAACAGCTTTCAATCGCCCAGCTTGCCGACCTGATGAATCATTTCATTGCCGTTGGTCGGGGGGATCAGCCTGCCGCGCCGCGTAAGCGCGATTGGATTGAGATACCAGATTCAGACCCAAACGTCCGGCAGAAGCGGAAAATATTAGCAATGTGCCAAAGCCTGGGCTGGTCGTTTGCTTATTTAAACGAACGGATCAAAAAGCAGTTTGGAGTCGAGCATATTAAATTTTTACGTGACCAGTCGGCGCTCCAGACTTTGGGCAAAGACATGGTGAACCGTATGAACAAAAGTGGACAGGACCCTTACCCGTATTGATGTTGTGGATACATTGCGATCTGAAATTATGGCCCGGTTCGGAACGGTCTATCGGTTTTGTAGAGTATCCGGGCTGAACAAGAGCACTGTGTATATGACGCTTGCCGGGGCGTACCCTGGCAATGTTGAACGGCAGATAGCGAGAATCAGGGCCGTCCTGGATGGCCCGGAGGACCACGCCGAGGCGGTTTATAGAGCGATCAAAAGAGTGGCGTGCAGGCGGTGCAAAAAGCGTGGGTTGTGCAGTTTGTGTGATCCGTTGTTTCGTGAGCAGGCGGCGGCGGTGTTGGAAATTTCTCAAGTTAGGTGAAAGAGGTACGGCGATGCATTTGGTAGACGAGACATTACGACTGATCCGAGCAGGCTGGCTGCCGTTCTCCGGTGTTGTCTCGCCTGCCGTGTACAAAACGTTGAATTGTCCGCAGTCGAAAAAGGCCCGGTGGTTCGAGTCTGCCGCGCCGTCCGGGGCTGCGTTGTATCAGTGCCTAGGGTGCAGCCGGGTCTGCACCCTACGGGACGAACCGGGGATGCAGGCCCGGTTGCCGATTTATACGCCGCTGCCGGTGATTCCGCGCGACGATCTGCCGGGGTTGACCGCCGGGGAGATGCTGCAACGCATGGAAGTGTTGCGCTGGGACCAAGCCGCGTTTGTGCTGAACATCGGCAAGAGCGAATTTTACCGGCTGGTCCAGGAAGGCGCGTTGACCCGTGCCGGGCCGGAACGTCCGGTACGCGTGACGTCTGCAAGCGTTCGGGCACTGCTGGACCAGCGCCCAGAATAACCCTTCGGGTTCAACCAAGGCCGCCAATCTGGCGGCCTTTTTTTGCGCCTAGCGTTGCGTTCAATATTTATTGCAAAATTTTTATTATTTTCCATATCGTCCACACAGTCAAGACAGAGTTTTTCAGCCTGCCTATAGTGGCCCCATAAACAATGGGGAACACGATGACACCTTCCGTTTGGTTCAACCACAGCACGCAAAACCCAATCCATCCAATTTGCAGTTGCGCACTGCGTCACCGTCGCCGGAGTTCTCCCCATTTCTTCGGCGGCGGTGATCTGCGTGAGGAGATGTAATGAAACGCCTTCTGTTGGACAGGCTTGAGCAAACCGCAAACGGCACATTTGGTTTTGTGACCGGGCTTGATGCGTCGTTGTTTTCTCTTGAGCTTCCTTGGCGTGACAATGAACCAAACCGGTCTTGCATCCCCCAGGGGAAATACACCTGCGAGCTGGTCAACTCCCCCCGGTTTGGCCGTGTCTATGAGGTCAAAGATGTGCCGGGGCGTACTCATATTTTGATCCATCCTGGAAATTTCGCAGGTGACGTTGACAGCGGCCTGCGTAGCGACAGTGAAGGTTGCATTCTGTTGGGACTGCGACGGGCTGTTTTTAACGGCCAGCCGGGTATTGCCAGTTCCCGCTTGGCTCTTCAAATGCTGACAGATTTTTTGGACGGGCAGCCGTTCTCGTTGGACGTGGTCAGTAGCCATGGCGGGGGAATTTAGTGCGTGCCCGTCTTTGTCCCGGTTGTCACCGTTGGCAACGTCTCGCGCTGTTCCAGACGCCCGGTGGGTATGTGTGCCAGGAGTGCTCGTGGTGTCGAAAACAATTAACGCCAGCAGCTCTTGCGGATCGGGAAGAGATGCTGCGGGCTGCTTATGCAAGGAGAAAACAATGATGGTTCAAGGTAGAACGCTCTCTTTTGAGCCAAAGTTCTTTCTTAAATCCAAAACCGTCCTGGGAATAATTATCGCCCTGGTCGGCGCGATAGTCGGTCATTTCGGGCTGCCTGTTGATGACGCAGAGATTGCGACCTTTTCTTCGGCATTGCTGGAGCTTGTAGGTTTTGTCTTGGCTGTCTTTGGTCGGGTCACAGCAAAGCAGTCACTGACGGTTAAGGGAAAATGCGCGGGGAAAGCGTTGCTGTTGGTCTTGCTGGTCCCTGTCTTCTTGGTTGGTGCTGGTTGTGCGGAAATGCAGAAGCTGCCGGTTGATGAACAAATGTCCGTTATCGCCAGCCACGGAACGAAAACCTACGAGTCGCTCCACTCCAAATATCTCCAGCTGGAACAGACGTTGCCGCCTGATGGGGTCGCCTATCTCCAGACAAAAGTTGCACCGGCCTTGGATGCGGCCAAACACTCGCAGATTGCTTTCGAGTCTGCCGTCCTGGCTTGGCGACGAACGCAGGTTGAGCCGGGCAATATCGCAGACCTGCGGGCAGATGTTGACCGCTATTTGACCGAAGTGGCCGCGCTGTTGGCCGGGCTGACTGAAAAGTCTGAGGAGGTGCCCGATGGCAATTAATCAGGACACGGTTCAGGCGATTGTTGCCCTGGCGAAAACCGGGACCAGCTTGGCGTTACAGGCTGTCGATGCGTTGCGTCAGTTGCGTGCTGACGGCATCGACGTGCCGGGCATTGAACAGCTGGAGGCTGATATCCAGCGGCTCCAAGCCCTGCCTGATCTTGTGCAGGACGGAGAGGAATAGGCATGGACCCGGCAACCCTGACAAAAATTACAGCGGCGTTAACCGCAATCGCAAAGATTGTTGAAGCCCTCGGGCCGGGCGGGGTCATAGCTCTGGCTTTGGCCGGGCCGGTTGTTGTCGTGGTGGCAGTGCTGATCCTCGCTCATTTGAACAACAAACGCATGGCCCGTTCATTCGATGAATACCGGATTGACGCGGATCGGCGTTTTGAGGCGTACCGCGATCAGACGTCCGAAACCCTGGAAAGCTACGGCGCAGTTCAGCGAGAGACAGCCCAATACTACCGGGACAATGTTGAACTGGTGCGCTCTGTTGAATCTCTGGCGAGAGGTTTTCAGGACGTCGTCGTTACTAACACGCGGACGCTTGAACGTCTTTGCAATGATGTTGAACACCACGTTTTCTGCCCGGTTGCGCGGGAAAGCAAGGGGTTACCGAGATGAGTGAATACACTGAAAACTTGGGGCGGCGCGTGGAGCTGCGCGAAGAAAAATCCAGATTGGCTGCGGAAATAGACGCGCTGCGCGGTGACCTTCGCTCTTTGTGCAGCCCCATCCTGGATGTTGACGATTTGAACGGCACGAAGATCGCGAACCTGGGTTTTTCTTTGAATGGGAAGCTGGAACGGTTAACGGCGATCAACTCCAAGCTGGCGGCAATTAAGGAAATTCTGGGGCGCTAAGATGGTACAGGGCGCGCGCGAATATCCACCGGCAGCCGTTTTTGACGCAGAGGATGCGTTCATTCTCGACGGTTTGACGTTGGAACAGGTCAGTCAGAAGACGAGTATCCCGATCAGTACGCTCAAGCGTTGGTCTTCCCAAAAGGGATGGTGTGCCAAGCGTGAGGAATACCGGAGAAAGGAAAGCGAAACTCGTCATAAGCTGGTTGATGCGCGATTGAAGCTGATTACGGACTGTTCCCAAAAAGGAAATCCTATGTCGGCGTTTGGGTACCAAGCCTTGGAAAACGCGACAGCAAAAGCAAAAGAAATAGCCCTGAAGGAGCGTGCCGCTCAGATTCCTTCTGACCTGGAGATGGTTACTGATCAGGCGTCTATTGCGGAAGCTCTGCTCAACGCCATTTCCATCAAGCTGGGACGATTGGCCAGGGACGAAAAACTCGACCTGAAAGCTGTGAAAGACATCCAGGCCGCTCTGGCCCTGGCTGAAAAAATGAAGCCGAAGGACGAGCTGCCGGAACATCAAAAAGGAATGTCTGCTGATTTTGAATCCACATTGCGGGAGTTGCTGAGAAAATGAGCGGAACACTTTTGCCCTACCAGGATGAATGGATCAGCGATTTTTCCCCGGTCAAGTTCTGGGAGAAGTCCCGACGTATCGGCGCAAGCTGGTGCGATGCCGCAGACAGCGCGTTGATTGCGGCCAAACGCAAAGATGCGGGCGGCATGAGCACCTATTATCTTTCTTACAACAAGGACATGACGAAGCAGTACGTCCAGGACGTCGCTGAATGGGCACAAAAGTATAACCTGGCTGCAAGTGAGGTTGAAGAACTCGTCCTGGAAAAGGAAGAACAGGACATTACGATATATCAAGTCCGTTTTGCCTCTGGATTCGTAGTGCAGGGGCTGTCTTCCAATCCCTCTAACCTGCGTTCCAAGCAGGGCCGGGTCAGAATAGACGAAGCAGCGTTTGTCGAGAATCTCCGGGAATTGCTCAAGGCCGCAATAGCTCTGACCATGTGGGGCGGCGACGTCGCCGTTATCAGCACTCACGATGGGGACGATAGCGAGTTCAACCAATATATCCAGGATATACGAGCTGGGAAGCTGAATTATTCTCTCCATCGGACGACTTTGGACGATGCCCTTGCTGCTGGCTTGTTCCGCAGAATTTGCGAGGTGAAAGGGTTGCTTTGGAGTCCTGAAGCCGAGGCAGCTTGGAAACAATCCCTGCTCGACGACTACGGCGACGATGCCGACGAAGAACTTTACTGCATTCCCAAAAGCAGCAGCGGTGGTTTTCTGACCCGCGCCCTAATTGAAAACTGCATGGACTCCAGCATTTCGGTTGTCCGCTGGCAACCGCCAGCCTCCGACTTTGTTGACTGGCCGCTGGAGCAGGCAGAACGCGAGGTCGCGGATTGGTGTGAAGAATATCTTGTTCCGCTGCTCCACTCTCTGCCTGATCATGTTCGTTCGTACATCGGTGGCGACTTCGGAAGAAGCGGCGACTTATCATGCTTCTGGCCGTTGTTGGAACAAGCCAGCCTGCACCTGCACACCCCTTTTGTTCTGGAGCTTCGCAACTGCCCGTTCCGCACTCAGGAACAAATACTTTCGTTTGTAATAGACCGCTTGAAGAATTTTTGCGGCGGTGCGCTTGATGCACGAGGCAACGGCCAAGCACTGGCCGAGTATGCACGCCAGCGGTACGGGGCCAGCCGCATTGCCGAGGTCATGTTGTCTGAAACTTGGTACCGGGAAAACATGCCACGTCTCAAAGCGCAGTTTGAAGACCGCACTATTGATGCGCCCATGGACGCGCTGATTCTGGACGACCTCCGTGCATTCAAAATGATCAAGGGAGTTGCCAAAATCCCTGCCAGCCGCACCAAAGACGCAACAGGACAGCGTCACGGCGACGCCGGGATAGCAGCCGCCATGGCCGTATTTGCTGCAAAGACGTTTGAAGCTTCCGGGCCGGTCTTTTACGAGCCTGTATCCTCGTCCCGCGTCGGTAGCGTCGAAGGAGCGTGGTGATGAAGCTGTACGATCAATTTGGACGTGAAATCCCGCTTTCCGATGCACGCAAGCCGAGTACGCGAACTGTCGGCGCGGTGTCTCTTCTAGACCGTTGGAGCGAATACCCTGCGGACGGTCTGACCCCGCAAAAGCTGGCGCGGATATTTCGGGCTGCCGATGCGGGTGACGTGGCCCGGCAGGCTGAGATGTTCGGGCAGATGGAGGAAAAAGACGCGCACCTTTCCAGTCAGTTTCAGACACGTAAATTGGCGGTCCAGGGGCAGGACCTAGAGATTACGCCCGGCGATGAAACGCCCCAGGCCAAGAAGGCGGCAGAGTTCTGCGAGGAAGTTCTGGCCGGGCTAAGTTTGGACGATGCGATCCTGGATGCACTGGACGCCCTGGGCAAAGGCTATTCGGCTCTTGAAATTGGCTGGGACATTTCCGAGGGGCAAGCCTGGATACACGGGTTGGAATGGATAGACCCGAAGAAGATCACGTTTGTGCAGTCGGTTACGCCCCGGATTCTGACCGAAGCCGAACCGGCCCAGGGAGAAGACTTCCCGCCGTTTAAATTTGTGTACCACCGCTACAAGGCGCGTAGTGGGTACGATACCCGTGCCGGTATCATGCGCGTGTGCGCCTGGATGTATCTATTCAAGAACTATTCAATAAAAGACTGGGTGGCGTTTTCGGAAATCTACGGCCAGCCGCTGCGTGTCGGGCGGATAGACGCGAACGCGCCGGAAGATGAAAAGCGGATGCTGGAAACAGCGTTGCGGTCCATCGGCACGAACGCCGCCGGGATTATTTCAAAGAGCACGGAGATTGAGTTCATCGAGGCGACCAAAACAAGCAGCCTCAATATTTACCAAGCGCTGACCGACTTCTGCGACAATCAAATATCCAAAGCGATTGTCGGGCAGACGTTGACCAGCGGTACTGGTGACAAAGGGTCCTACGCCCTGGGTAAGGTTCACGATTCCGTGCGCGGTGACCTGATTGAAGCTGATTGCAAGGGGCTGGCCCGCACGTTTCGGGGGCAAATTCTGAAGCCGTTGACCGGGTTCAACTTCGGATGGGATTGCCCGGTGCCAAAGGCCCGTTTTCTGTACGAGCCGCCGGAAGACCTTAAAGCATTGGCAGAGATGTACAACATCTTGGGCGACCGTTTGGACATTTCCCAGGAACATGTCGCCGCACGGTTCAAAATTCCCATGCGCAAGACGGGCGAAACGCCGTTGTTGTCGCGCCAGCTCCAGCTGCAACCAGAAGCCCCGATTACGGCGAAGCGCGAAGTGTTGAAGCAGACGCCCGACGAGCAACATCCGGCGGATGTGCTGACACGGCAAGCCATGGGGCAGGCGAAGCTGATGGATATAAGCCCGGTCCAGGCGCTTTTGGAACAGTGCTCCAGCTTGGAGGATTTCCGTGACCGGCTTGTGGATTTGTACGCCGATCTTGACGTTACGGCCCTGGCCGACGTGATGCGGGATGCTTTTACCGTTGCCGAGCTGGCGGGGAGGTTCGATGCGTCCGAGCGCTAAGTATACCCCGCTGCCGTTTAAAGAAGCGATTCAGCATTTCCGTGACAAGGTCCAGATGCCGTCTGAAACATGGCGCGATTTGTGGGGCGGGATGCACAGCCGCGCTTTCGTTGTTGCGGGTGCAACACGGGCCGACGTGCTGAGTGATCTGTACAAGGCTACCGAGAAGGCAATCAGCCAGGGCACGACGCTCAAAGAGTTTACTGCCGACTTTGACGCCATGCTCCAGCGTACCGGCTGGAACTTTAAAGGCGGCAAAGCGTGGAGATGCGCCACAATTTTCAACACCAATTTGTCCACCGCATACGCATCCGGCCATTATCGGCAAATGTCGGACCCGGACGTTCTGCGCGACCGCCCGTATTTTCGGTACGTGGAATCCAGCTCTGCCGAACCTCGCGCAGAACACGCGGCTTGGTACAATGTTGTTTTACCCGCTGACGACCCGTGGTGGGATACGCATTACCCGCCCAAAGACTGGGGCTGCAAGTGCGGCGTGGTGAGTTTGTCCAAAGAGGAAAAAGAAGAACTGCAAGCTGACGGCGTGCGGCTGCAAGAAACGCCGCCGCCGGACAAATATTACGAGTGGACAAACCCGGATACCGGAGAAGTTCACACGCTGCCCGTCGGCGTTGGTCCGGGCTGGGACTACCACGTAGGGAAAGCCGCGTGGGGGCAACGGTTGTCCGAGCAGGCAATGGATGCGTGGCGTGCGCAAGGCGCGGATGCCTGGGAACGGCTGACGCCGGGCGATTACAAAACCTATGGCCGTCCGGCCAAGCTGCCCGTGGATGTTGCCAAGGCCAATGTGGGCACGGCGGCCAAGAGCGTTGCTGAAGCCACAGCGAACCTGGAACACATCCTGGGTGGACCTGAACGCGTGTTTTCGTTTTCAGCGTCCGGCGGATTCCGGTCCGATGTGTTGGTTAATGCATCAACCCTGGCGAAGCACCTGGGAAAAGACCTAGCACGTTCCCGCTTCTTCCCGCTGCTGCCGGAAGTGCTCGAAGATCCCGCCGAGGTCTGGCTCTCCTTTGAACGCCACAAAGGCACAGGCAAGGTTCGTCTGTCTCAGCGATTTGTAAAGGTTGTGCAGACTGAAAAACAGCGCGGAATGCTGGCCGTTGTACAGGCGTCCAGGGGAATGATGACTACCTGGACAATGATACCGCAGAACATCCGGTATCTAAATCGGCAACGTGTGGGGAAGATGATGTTTGGCAGGGGAAAATAGAGACCTCAGGTCCCGCAGTACCTGGGCTGCCCGGTTCCGGTCGCAGAGGCTGCGGCCTCTACCGGAACCATCGTTGAAATTACAATAGGGATTTCAAGGAAAAAGTCAAATGAACGGTGTCTCCTACATAGTCCGTGCAAAAGAGCTGCTGGCCGACCTGAACAGCGTTGAACGCCGCATGGTGGACAACAGCCCGGCCATGAAATCCATCGGCCAGCTTTTGCGCACGTCCACAATTAGGAATTTCGAGGCAGGCGGACGCCCTACCGCCTGGGCACCGCTGAAACCGTCAACACTGAAGCGCCGCAAGGGGAACAAGATTTTACGTCGCCAGGGCTTTGCAGGCGGTTTGGTTGGGTCCATCAGCGCCCGGCCCCTGAAGAATTCTGTGCTGATTGGCACGAACAAAAAGTATGCGCCGGTCCATCAGTTCGGAGCCAAGCGCGGTTCGTTCGGGACGTTTGTTGTGCAGGTTCCGGCGCACAAGCGCGGCGGACATGACGTCCGGGCGCACCAGCGCCGGATGAAATTGCCCTGGGGCGACATTTCGGCCCGTCCTTTTCTTCTTATCCATGAACAGGATTGGGAACGCATCAAAACCACGCTGGCAGAGCATGTGGTGCGCGGATGATCGGATTTTTCAAAATTTCGCCCGTAGCGCGTTTTACAGCGCAATGCGGACAACCGGAAGGGTTCAGGGTTTTGAACTAGTTCAAAACTAGTTCAAAGGCCGAATGACCGCCAAGTGAGGGACACGGATGAGTACACAACTTGTTGTTTTGAAGCAGGCACAGGATTTGGGCGATGGCGTCCCGGAGTGGATACAGCTGTTCCCTGCTGGCCGGGTACTGATTGAAGACCGCCCCGATGCTGTGATGGACGCAGAAGGTGCGGCGCTGATCCTGCGGCATTTCGAGTCACTCCAGCATGACGTGGTGATCGACTACGAGCACCAGACGCTGACCGGCGGCGAGGCCCCTGCCGCCGGGTGGATACGGGAGCTGGACTGGCGCGAGGGGGACGGCCTGTATGCGCGGGCGGAATGGACCGACAAGGCCAAGGGGTACATCGAGCGCCGGGAATACCGCTACCACAGCCCTGTCTTTTTGTGCAGGACCTCCGACCGGCGGATTGTGGAACTCTACAACGTTGCCCTGACCAACCAACCCCGCATGAAGAACGTGGCTGAATTGTTGGCCGCTAAAAATATGAAACTCACAACAGGAGGCCCTGACATGAACGAGTTTCTGAAACTGTTGGGATTGAAGCCCGACGCAACAGAGGCTGAGGCGGTCGAAGTGCTGAAAGGCGTCCTCGACGATCGCGATGAACTGCAAACCAAGCTGAAGGCCCATGATGACAAGGCGACCGTTGTTGCCTGCAAGGACGTGTTGACGGCCCTGGAGCTGGACGAAAAGGCTGACAGCAAAACCGTTGTCGCCAAGATCAAAGGACTGTCCGCCAGTGGCGTGGCCGCAAGCGACTTGGGCCAGCAACTGGAGGCCCTGAAGAAGCGGCTTAACACGCTCCAGGCCACCGGCGTTGTGGAAGAGGCATTGAAGAACGGTCAGATTACCCCGGCTGAAGCCAAAACATGGGGCAATGACCTGGCCGCGTCCGATCCGAAACAGTTTGAGCTGATTGTCCTGTCCCGCCCCAAGTTTAGCGCGGTGCCGCTGGCGGACATCGCCCCAAAAACCGACACGGACGCGACTGATCCCGAAGCGGACGCGCTTCAGCTTGAGATCAATAAGAAGATGGGCATCGACGCTGAAACTTACAAAAAGTACGGCCCCGACGGGGAGGAGTAACCATGGCTGACCGTAATACCCCCATGATGGACGCCGAGCTGGTTGTAGTATGCGTCGCTGGGGCCACACTGCTGGAGGCGGGAAAGATGGGCGCTGTGAATGCCACAGGCTACGCGGTTCCCGCTGCTGACGCTGCCGGGCTGACCGTGCTGGGCCGGATTGAAACGCACATTGACAACCGCCTGGGCAGCGACGGCGCTGAGTCCGTCACTCTGCGCCGCAAGCGGGCGTTCAAATTCGACAACGATGGAACCAACCCCGTGACCAGCGTCCAGGTGGGCCAAACCGTGTACGTGGTCGACGCCGAAACTGTTTCCAGCGACGGCGGCACCAACAGCATTACCGCTGGCAAATGCGTGGGCCTGGAATCTGACGGCGGCGTGTGGATCGAAATCGCCTAACCGCAAGGAGTAAAAAAACATGATTATCAACCAAGCCGCCCTGGCCGGGATTGGTCGGGGATTCAAAACCATATTCAATCAGGCATTCCAAGGGGGACAGCCGCAGTGGCCAATCGTTGCCATGCAGGCCCCGAGCGACGGTAGCGAAGAGGACTACAAGTGGCTGGGGGCATTCCCCAAGATGCGCGAATGGATTGGGGAACGGCAGGTTAAAAACCTGAGCGCCTTTACCTACACAATCAAGAACAAACCTTTTGAATCCACTATTTCGGTAGACCGGGACGACATCGAAGACGACAAGATCGGCGTCTACACCCCGTTGATTCAGGGCCTTGCCCATGAAGCGGCCACGCATCCCGACGAGCTGGTTTTCGCCTTGCTCAAAAGCGGTTTCGCGGCGACATGCTTTGACGGCCAGTATTTCTTTGACACCGACCACGACATGGGCGGTACGTCCGTTTCCAACTTTGGCGGTGGAACCGGTACGCCCTGGTATCTGCTTGACCTGTCCCGCCCTATCAAACCGCTTGTTTTTCAGATTCGTCGGAAACCGCAGTTCGTGGAAATGGATGATCCTAAAAGCGAAAACGTGTTTCGCCGTAAGGAATTCCTCTACGGCGTGGACGACCGGAAAAACGTCGGATTCGGGTTGTGGCAGCTTGCCTACGGCTCCAAGCAGGAGCTGACGCCTGAAAACTACGCCGCTGCCCGCGCCGCAATGATGAGCTTGAAGACGGAAGAAGACAAACCGTTGGGCATTACTCCCACGCACCTGGTTGTTCCCCCCACTCTGGAAAGCGCCGGGCGCAAAATCCTGAAAAACTCCCAGCTTGCAGGCGGTGCAACAAACGAGTGGTTCGAAACTGCCGAGCTGCTGAACGTTTCCTGGCTGGCGTAAAGCGTCTTGCACTTAACTTGAGAAAACGGAGGACATTATGCCCATACGTATTACCAGCAAACGCGACGGCTTCCGCCGGTGCGGTGTCGCGCACACGGAAAAACCGACTGATTACCCCGACGACAGGTTTACCGCTGGCGAGCTGGCCGTGTTGAAGGCCGAACCCATGCTGGTTGTCGTGGACGTTGAAGACGACAAAGCCGATGCCAAGGCCAAGAAAGGCAAGGACAAGTAGCCATGTACGCGACGTATGAGGACCTGTTGAAAGCTATCGACGCTGACGAGCTGGTGCGCTGCACTGACGATAAAAATACCGGCGGCGTGAATCTTGACCGAGTGAATCAGGCTCTCAGCGACGCGTCGTGCGAAATTGACGGGTACGTGGGGGTGCGGAACGCCGTACCCCTGGCCCCGGTCCCGGCGATTATTCGGAAATGCTGCTGCGACATTGCCATTTACAATATCTATTCCCGCCGCCGTGGCGCGGATGAAAACCGTACGGCCCGCTACAAGGATTCAATCCGATTCCTGGAGCAAGTCGCCAGAGGAACCATCTCCTTGGGAGTGGCTGATCCGGACGGAACGCCGTCCGGGACTGTTGTGTCGGATTTTTCCGGCAACGTTCGTTTGTTCGACCGGGATAGCCTGAAGGGGTTTTGAAATGCGTGAATTGCCTGCACCGCCGCCTCCTGCCGAGGAAGTAAAACCGATTGCGCCGATCCGTTTCGGGCCGGGAGTGGGAGTCTGAAATGCGCGATCTGCTGATTGCCGTGCGCGACGCTCTCCGGGCCAGCCCGGTTTTGAACTACGTGCGGGGCTGCGATGTGTATGTAACCCCGTATGAGGGTTTTATACCCCACGGCGCGAAGTTCCCGGCCCTAGGAGTGAAGGACGGCGATGTGGTCCGCAAGGAGCTTGCAGGTGGCTACCTGGACGAAACCTTGCGCGTAACCGTGTGCGTCTACAGTCAGGAGCATGACCCGGAAGAAGCGGTGATCGGCAATACCCGGCGTCAGGGCATTGTGGACATTGCACGCGATGTAAACCGAGTGCTCGACGAAAACCTCCTGGGCCTGGACGGCATGATCAGCGCGTTTTGCGCACGCGAGGCAGCGAGTGAGCTGTTCGGCGATGACCGGGAACTGCTGCAACGCAAGCTGCTGACCTTTGAATTTATCCGAGAGAGGAAAAGGCCATGAATTACAGGCTGAAGAAATCGGCCGCTCCGTTTGAAGCTGCCGACGGCCCCCGGGCCGGGCAGCGTTTTGAGCCGGGTGCGGAATATACGGAAATACCGGCGGGCGATGCGGCCAAATTTGAAAAGGTCCGCGTGCCCACGCCCAAGAAGACGGCTGAAAAGCCCGTTGAAAAGCGGCCTCTACAGAATGAGCCGCAAGGAGGGAACAAGTGAGGTCCCACCGCGTTACACATAATTTAATCGCCGTCTCCGCCAACACCGGAGAAACTGCGCTCAACGAATTCCAGGACCTGGATACGACCCTGATGGTCGCCACCGGGGATATGCTGAACTTGGAGCCGCGCCGGGAGAACAACGCGGACGAGGCAACCGGGCGTGAAGAACCCGACACAGTGTACGATCTGGGCGCGACGGCTGGCTGCTCGTTTTCGTTCGAGAAAGCCAAGCCGGGAGATTTCGCCCTGCTTGCCGCATTCGGCCTGGGCGTGGTCGAAACCGTAGCAGCCGGCACAGGATATTTGCACACGTTTCGCCCGATTGACGGAGACCTCGATACCAAGCGTTCGTTGCCCTCAATGCCCGCCGCACAACGCTACGGCAAGACTGTTGTGAAGCGGCGTTTTGCGTCCATGTTCGTTGACTCCATCTCCGCGACATTCGCGGCGGATAGCTGGGTAACAGCGTCCGGCACGATCAAGGGCACGGGCAAGCATGAAAAGACGGTTACCGAAGAAGTTGTCTCCGCTGCCGAGAATGCGACTGCCCTTGTTCTGGCCGCCAACGGTGTGCATGGGGCTGAAGCGGGTGAACGGCTGGACAACGTACAGATTGTACAAGTGGAGCTGGCCGCCGGTGTTTGGACGCCCGTTACCGTGACAGCTGTTTCCGATGCCGTACCCGCAGAGCTGACGATTGAAGCCCCTGGTGAAAGCACAGACCTGCGGAATTACAAAATCCTGTACATGCCACCGGAACCTGCATGGGCCGCATTCCCTGGCCGCGTGATCGAAACGCCGCTGCGCGTTGCGCAAGCAAACGTGACGGTCGGCGGCAAGTGGGACGGCAGCGCGTTCCAAGGCGGTCGGTCTATCAATTCCGAGTTCAAATCGCTGGAATGGAGTTTGAGCAACAATCTCCAGATTGAATTCGTGCCCGGCGCTGGCGGCGAGTACGCGTCCCGCGCATTCCGTGACGGACGTTCCCAAACAATCAAGCTGAACCGGGAAGTGAGGGAGTATCTGCTCCAGCGCTATCTGGAAACAAGCGACACCTTTGGTGTGCATGTGATTTGCGAAGGCGCTGAATATGAGCCGGGACACAAGTACACTGTGGAACTGATTTTCCCGAAAGTCGGTATCACCGCCGCCCCGCTGTCCGCCGATGGCAAGCGGTTGGCCGAGGCCGGGGATTTGATCGTTTTGGAGGACGCGACGCACGGCAGCGTGATTGTGCGCGTCAAGAATCTGGTGTCTCAGTACGCCGCGTAACCAGCAATACAAGGAGCAAGAGATATGGCCCGACGCTTGGGAAATGCAGAGCAGCATGAATTGATTCTGAACGACAATTTGTCGGACTCTACAATGACACTTTACTACCGCATGCCCACGACGCGAGAACGCTTGGGCTACGACAACTCCCGGACCGTTCGCGACAAGAAAGGACGGGTTGAGAACAAAACGCCGGAGACTCGACAGAAGTATGGACAGCTCATTCTGACCGGTTTCAAAGACGGTGATTTTGAACGTTATGAGAACGGCAAATGGAAACCTATGTCCAGCAATCCTTCCAGCCCCATCTACTGCCCCGATTGGAAAGACTACTTGGCCGACCACGCCGGGGATGTGATCGAAACATTGGCAGTTCAGGTCTTCGATTTGTCTGTGGGGTTGGGAGAGAAGGAAGAAGATCCCTCCGAAGATGACACCCCTGACGACACAATAGACCCGGCGGATGCTGAAAAAAACTAACTGCGGATCTCGTGGCGCTAGGGCGCGGACTCTGCACCAAGCAAGAGCGGGAAAAATGCGAGGCGGAGTTCGGGGAAAACATCGAATGGACCTGCGCAAACTGCCCGAAAAAAAGCCGCGACGATCTGCACCCGTACACGCTGAAATTGCTGGGGCTTGTGAACCTGCAAGGGGCCGGTTACCCGCTCCATGCAAATGACCTGACACTGGAAGAATGGACAGACCTGGCACGCGTAAAGACTTGGCTTGAACAACGCCGAGAAAAAGAACGGTTGGACCAATGGCTGGCAATAGCACGACGCTAAATATCGAAATTCAGGTTGACGACAAGGGGTCGCTCAAAATCCGGCAGTTCGGCAAGGAAGTCGAGACCGCTGGGCAGAAAGGCTCCAAGTCGTTCGGCGCTATGTCTAGTAGCGCAAAACACCTGAATACCCAGGCTGATCTCGCGAACCAATCTTTGATGCGGATTGCGAAACGTGCGGTTGGCCTGGGCGCGTCGTATTTGGCCCTGGCAAAACTGAAAGGGGCTGCTGCCGACTGGGTTAACCTGGCTAACATCCAGGAAGGTGCTGAGAACCGTTTAGGGGCGACACTGCGGGCGACGGGGAACGCTGCCGGGTACAATCTTGCTCAGTTGAAGGCGATGGCAAGCGGCATCCAGGAGGCCACGACGGCTGGTGACGAGCTGACGCTGTCGGGAATGTCTGTGCTGGCGACGTTCAAGCAGGTGCGTGGGGAGGCGTTTGAGCGTGCGACCATGGCCGCGTTGGACATGGCGACCGTGATGGGGAATGGCGAGGTCAGTGCCAGCGGG
Organism: Desulfovibrio sp. 7SRBS1; assembly: GCF_049723905.1. Taxonomy (NCBI): domain Bacteria; kingdom Pseudomonadati; phylum Thermodesulfobacteriota; class Desulfovibrionia; order Desulfovibrionales; family Desulfovibrionaceae; genus Desulfovibrio; species Desulfovibrio sp. 7SRBS1. The sequence goes on from NZ_JBJKFD010000001.1 coordinate 4,250,813, forward strand.
CTGAATTCGACGATGGTTCAACTGGGCAAGGCCTTGAACGATCCGATTTCCGGGCTGTCGTCTTTGAGTCGTGTTGGTGTGACGTTCACAGAGGGCCAAAAGGCACAGATTAAGTCGTTAGTAGAGACGGGTAATGTGATGGCCGCGCAGATGGTAATTTTGCGCGAACTGGAAAGCGAATTCGGGGGTGCGGCAGCTGCTGCAACTAAAAATTTTGCCGGTGCCCAGACGCAAGCTGCAAACGCTTTGGGCGATACAGAAGAAGAGCTGGGGTTTGTGATTACAAAGAATCAGTTCTTCATCGACTTGATGGGATTGGCAAAGGACCGATTCGTCGAGTGGGGAACCTGGATACAGAACAACCGGCAATTTCTGATGGAGCTGGCAAAGGACGGCGTTTTGCTGGTGGCCGATTCGATTGTCGGCACTATCCGCGTAATTGAGGTGTTCCACCAGGGTTGGAACGCGTTAAAATTGGCTGGCGTGGGCGCTGTTGACGGGTTGCTGCAAGCTCTGAACTATTTGATTGAGGGATTCCGGTATGTTCTGACACCTATTGATTTACTCTTCGACGGCCTCGTGAAACTTGGTCAATTGGACGTTAACCCCTTCGATTCCGCTTTACAGTCTGTCCGGGAGTGGCAGGCCGGAACATCGGCAGCGGTTGATAGTGTCATCACCGACATGATGGATACCGCGCGGGGATACGACACCGCTGCAAATGCTGTGCGCGGTGTACGTGATGAAATCGCCAAAATTCCAGTTACCCAGGCTGAAGCGACCGAACAGACCCGCGCAAGCATCCACGGCGTGCTGGACACTGTTACGACTGTTTCAAAGGAACGGTTGAAAGCAGAAGCAGCGCTGACCAAAGAAACGGCCAAGCTGACCAAGAAAAAGTATGAATACGAACTGTGGGCGCTGGAGGAAGAGAAAAAGGCGCTGAAACAGAAAGGCGTGGACAGCGTCAAGCTGGACGAGTGGTACGCGGCCAAGGCTGCGGACATCACGAAACGGCGTTTGAAAGAAGAAACCGAAGAAATCGAGAAAAGCAAAACGAAGCAGGAATCTCTTCATCAGAAAATGGTGAAGGGTTTTGAATATTTGGATGAGAAGTATTGGGACATAAAGAAACGGAAGCTCCGGGAGCAGTACGACTACGCCCAGCAGCACGTTGAGGACAAAAAGGCGTTGGAGGTCTGGTACAGCCAGGAATTGTACCAGCTGGATCGTGAGCGCAATGACCAGCGCTTGAAAGCGTCGGAGGCAGAATACGAGCGCCGGGCGTACTACGCCGATGACTATTTCACGTTCATGCAGGCGAAGATCGGCGAGGAGCTGGTGGTCTGGACCGACGCGCATTCTCGCCAGCAGATGCTTTTTGAGCAGACATGGACGTCCATGAAGGAGTTTGGCCGGGATGCCATGAGCGCCCTGGGCGACACTGCTGGCGACATGCTGTTTGACGCAATCAAAGGCGATATGAAGTCCCTGGAAGATTATTGGGAATCTTTCTGGGATTCGCTGCTCTCTACAATGACGCGTACCGTGACGGACATGGCGGCAGCCTGGGCGACGTCGCAACTGATAGACTTCGGCGCAAATTTTATCGGCGGCTTCCTTTCGTCGTATCACACAGGGGCGATCCGGCTGACTCAAGACGAGATTGTCGCGAAGTTGCTCAAGAATGAAACCGTTATTCCTCCAAAACAGTCGCTGGCGATTGACGCCGCAATGAACGGTGGAGGGCTGTCCAAAAGCGAATATTTTGACAAAATGACTGGATATGTTCAGGCCGGGGCTGCGCTTGATTTTTCATATGACACGCAAGACCCGGACGTAGCCGGGATGGGGGTATCAAATGCCCTTTCCTCGCTGACAGCAGGCATTGCCGCCGGGGTGTCCAATTTTACGTCAATAATGGGACAGGCCGAAAAATTAAAGGACACCGGACTAAATATCGATATGGGGAAAGCACGAGGCTTTGCGTTTGACTACGCAATGGCCGGAGTCGCATCCGGTGTGGTCGGTGGGTTCCTTGGAAATATGATCGGCGACGTTGGCAGTTACTACCTGGGTGTGTCTGAGTATGCACCGTATGCAAAAATTTTAAATACTGCGATAGCTTCTGTACTGGGTATCCCCGGCCCCGCAGGTCTCTTGGCTGCTGCTCTCTCCCCTGTTACGGCACTTGCTGTTGCTGCCGTGGCTGACGCGTTCGATCTTAGGGATCAGGAAACATTCAAAGACGCAATGGAGTCAAAGTACGGATGGTCGAAAGGCCTCCGCATGACTCAGGCAATGCAAGAGTATGCTGCAAAAACCCTGGGAGCTGAATTTGCCGGGATGGGCTGGGCTGATGACATTTCAGGCCTGAATCTCGATGTGCCGTCAGTTGAACTGCAAGGCGGGGTTGTTCAGCCCGGCGAAACCGTTGTGATGACGCCTATAGCTGCAAAAGATTTGCTTGATCCCGCAAAAGTCCAACAGACGTTCAATGCTCTGTCTGATGGGTTAAATGAATACCGTAGCCGTGAAGCCCGTGACCGTTACGGTGAATACGGCGGCAAGCTGTCTGGCGGCTGGAATGATTCTGGCGGTCATCATGACGGCAGCGAAGGACATAACGTCGGCGGTGAAAAAGGTTCCTCCACAGGCACAGGCGGCGGGTATAACGACGGGCACGGTGGCGTCAGCGGATTGGCCCAGGGCGGTGTCGTTGATCGGCTGGTAGTCCCAACCGGCGACGATGGCTTTGCCGCTCTCACACTAGGTGAAGGCGTCGTTTCTCGCGACGGCATGGAACTGCTCGCCCGCATTAACAGCGGCGACGCTGTTACACTTGGCAGCGTACAGGACTGGCGCGACAGCGCAAAAAGCCAGCTCGTTGACGCGCTGGAAGTTCAGACGAACCTGCTCCAGACCCAGTTGACGGAACAGGAAAAACTCAGGGATCAGTTCGAGCGGTATTCTGTCCAGATGCGAGATGCCCGCATAGGGAACTGGACGAACGACAGCCTGACGATCCTCTCCCCCACTCAACAGTACGCACTACAACGCAATGAATTTGAACAGCTTGCACGTCGGGCGCGGCTTGGCGATACCGACGCGATTGAAAAGTTGACCAGTGTAAGCACGGATTTTCTCCAGTCCAGCAAAGATACGAATTCAAACTGGAGCGCGTATCGAAGCGACTTTCTCTTGGTGCAGCAGACGCTAGCTGACGTCGAGATGTTGTCGACACGGCACGCGACTTCTGCTGAGTCGCAAGCCGAACTGCTACGCGCACAATTAACGACATCCCAGGAAGAGCTGAACACTCTGAAAGGGATTTCGACGCAGATTGTGACGTTGGCGCAAGCACGGACGGAATATCAGTCTGCTCAGAATGCTTTGCAGCAAGCTGCCAGCGCGACCGGTACAATCTTGGAGTCGAATTTTGACGCCGCCGCATACCGCCAAGCGAAGTACGCAAAGCTCGTCGCCGACGGCAAGTATAGCTCAGTGGCAGAAGCAGCTGCGGGATACGCTCAGAATCAGTCATCAAGCGGTTTGAGTGATTACGAAAACTACCTCAAATGGGGCAAAGGCCACGTTCCTGGTTTTGCGCGCGGCGGCTACCACGTCGGCGGGCTGCGTCTTGTCGGTGAGACAGGCCCAGAGCTGGAGGTTACAGGCCCTGCTCAATATTTCTCCACCGGTCAGACTACTGGAATGGTCGGGGTGTGGGATCGGATGCTGGATTCGATGCTCTCCACTCGTAGCGAAATCGCAGAGTTGCGGCTTGATCTGGAAGCGATGGGTAGCTCGATCATTACCGAGTTGCAGCTCATGCGCGACGTGCTCGAAAAGTGGGACCGCACCGGGTTGCCCAGGGAGCGTGCAGCATGATTGTTGTGCGCTCGTTGGTCGATAACAATCTGCTGGACTCGTCGATTTCAGAAAGCACTTTGCCGCAGTGGGTTGAGGGCACGAGCTATGCTGCTGGGACACAGGTGCAAGATGAACACCGGGAATACACTGCGCTGCTTGCCAGCCAGGGCGAAAAGCCTGCGGAGAATCCGAAGGTCTGGCTGTTGGATGGGGCATCAAACCGCTGGGCGTGCGTTGATTACGGGGTTGCGACGGCGTCTGAGGCTGACGGCAAAATTTGGATCGATGTGTCCGCCAGCTGGTGCAACAGGCTCAGTCTGTTTGATGTGCGGGCTGCCACGGTTGAATGGAAGATATTTGAAAAGCTGGAAGACGGCACAGAGGTAGAGCGCGAAGGCGGATCGGAAAGCCTCGTTTATGACAACGTCACCAATGCGTGGGAGTACGTGCACGCACCGGTCGAACTTCATAAACAGTATTCGGTTGATATTCCAACTTATCCGTCCGCTCGGCTGCGTGTGACGCTGACGCGGCCCGAGGCTAAAGTACGTCTAGGCTTTGCGCATGTGGGACAATCTCAAGACCTGGGAACGACTGTTTTTCAACTGAACTTAGAGGACGTGGATTACACCCAGATTACCGGGACTGCTGGATTGCTGGTTCCCGGCGAACAGTACACGCGGCTAACTGCAAGCGTCCGGGCACCGGAAACGGCAATGTCGATATACCACGACCGTCTGAAGGCGTTAAAGGGGCAGGTCGCGGTTTTTGAACTGGTTTCTAACAATGCCCCACAATATGGTGTTTGGCGCGTTTTGGGGGTGCTTCAAAAACACGCGTTGCTATGGACAAAAAAAAACAACGTGCGCGAGAGCGTGACGATAATCGGGAGGATGTAAAATGGCCGGTACTCGTATTCCCCAAGTCCCAGAAGTGTCGGACGTTCCTCAGCGCCAGACCGCGCCGCCTGACTATTCAAAGAAAATGGATAAGTGCCTGCTCGATGTGTCCGCCGCTCTGGTGGGCATGAATGTGTCGATTGGAGCGATGAACACCCTGGCCGGGGAAGTCGAGGAGAATGCTGGGGCGATTGAGGCGGCGAAGGAAGCGGCTACGGACAGCGCGGCGCAGGCACAAACGATGCGGGATGCGGCGGCTGCGATTGTGAATGCGAAGCTGTGGGAACCTGACGAACCGTATACATCAGGCGCTGTTTGGCGGAACGGACGGCTGTATTTTGCAGTTTCTCCGAGCACTGGCGTTGCGCCGGAAACCGACGCGACGCATACGAATTGGTTGCCTGTGCCGCTGATGCCTGACCCTGCTGGAAATGATGGGAAAATTCCCACGGCCCAGGGCGCAGGGTACGTGTTGAAGGACGCTCCCGCAGGCGGTGGTGGAGCGGAAAAGATTGAAATCTCAGGTGACGTGCAACTTACTCAGTCTTCGAGTCGAAAGCTTGCGGTTGAGCCCACTGTTGATGGGTTGGTTGTCCACCTTCCCCTGGCATCCACACTAGGACAAGACGGTGTGCCGTATATTTTTTTCAACGTGGGTAGCCGTGCGGTTACCATTCAAGATGCTGATAATCACACTATCGGCGGTGCGCTGGGCACGCTTGAACCTAATCAAGCTCGCGCGTGCATACTTCTTGATAAGACGACCGGTCTGTGGGCCATCTTCGATTACGCTGAAGGCAGCGTAGGGGGGAGGATAGTAGAGGCTGGGTACATTATCGACCCAGGTACGCTGCAGACGTTCAAAACGGCTACAGTGTACAGACTTTGGGCATTCGCTGTCAGCAGCAATGTGATTTCAGTTTTTTATCAAAAAAGTTATAGTTTATATTTTTCTAGAATAACTATTAATAGCGATGATACGATAGATGTTGGGACACAATTATTTATAGCAAACGGGCTGAACGACAATATTGCTGACGTTGCACAATGTACAACCACACGATATTGTCTTGGGTGGAATGACGAAGCTAATTCAAATAAGTTAAGTATCGTTTTTATAACAGATAATGAAGATGATACTATAACTGTGTCTGCCGCGACTGTGGCTACAACTAGCTATATAAATGGAATAAAAATAGTTCCATATACAGATGATAAGGCCGTACTGTTATGTGTGTCAGACCTCGGCGGAGTATTTAGCTTTTATGTGAAACAGGCCATGTACTTTCCTGAAAATAATACTAGTAACGTGGGGCCGAATTTATCTATTAAAGCACCCTTCCCGTATGACACTTTATTATCTATGGATGACGTGTGTTGTTTTTTTACTACAGGGGGGAATTTTGTGGTATGGGCCAGAAAATCAACATCAGAGTTTATTCAGCAATACCGGGTGCTGGATGTATCCGATACGGGTTCCGGGATATCGTACGTTACTGATTGGTCAGATTTTCCAGTTATCGCAAATTTTCGAAACCCTGTAGTGAAAGCTATTGGGAGTGTTTTTGTTATGTGCTGGATAGATGCTAGTTCTTTATTTAAGCTGATCGCCCTCCAGTTTAACAGTGACACAAATACAATCACAGCCGGAGAAACTGTAACAGTTGATAAGTTAACAAGCGGTGTCATCGCAAACATGCCTTTCGATTTTACTCCTTTAAGCCAGGAAATGTTTCTTTTATCTATTGGAACAGGAACATCGGTTGAAAGTCTAATTGCAACGTTAAACGGGCTAGTTATTAATTCAGGAGATACGTTCAATATTTTGCCAAACAGAAGTGAAAGCGTTGCTTGTGTGCCTTTATCAGATATTAAATGCATTACTGCTTTAAATGATCGCGCTGGAGATAATTCGTATTACGGCAAATTGTGTATACAAAACAGAAGGTAATGTATGCAAACTCTTATCATAAAAAATGGTGTTGCAGTCTACGGCCCCAGCGCAACCCTTACGGACAAAGGCACTCGCGCTGGAAACTCTTTTGACTCGACGACTCGCACAGATAATGCGCGGGTCATCGAAGTCGCAGAGCTGCCGAAATATTGGCGTCCTGGCTGCTTTACATGGGACGGCGAGACGCTGACTGCAACGGAGGTGTATTCTGCGGAGTTGTTGCCAGGAGTAAAAGCAGAAACGGTTGCGGCTATCAAATCTGAGGCACAGCGCAGGATCGTTGCAGTATGGGGGGTGGATACGGTTGCAGATTCACTGATTCGCCAGACCAACACCCTCCGCAGCGCCCCTACAGATCAGCGGTTCGATGCGACTGATGAGATCCGTACCGCATCGAATACGTTTGAATCTGAAATCGACGGGTCTGATCTTGAAACGCTGTTGGGTTTGGACGTACGGGGCTGGGCTGGCTGGCCGGAGTAGTCGAGTTTTTTGACAGCTAAATAGGCGTTTTTAGAGCAGCGTGGCTCACGCGCACGCGCGTAGCAAAGAGCGGACCAGGGTGAAAAACGGGGTAGGGAAAATTCTCATTTTAAATGACGGATTTTCTCATTTTGAGTGCAAGCTTACAGCCCCTACGGGCGGCTTCGCGTGGCTCCGCCGTCCGATTTTGCCATCCTGCAAAATCGTCGAGTCCCGTCCGCTCCGCCAGCTGAAGATCAAAGGATCAGTTACGTATGTAATTGGTCCTTTTTCTTTTTTTGCGGCCTGTAAGAAGATGGGCTGCGGGTTGATCGCGGCACGTCCTGTGCCGCGCCCCTGCGGGCGGCTTCGCGTGTCTCCGCCACCTGAAAAAGAAAAAAGACCAGTCACTTTTGTGGTTGGTCTTTTTTCTTTCATGCGGCCCTTCACCTCACACGCGACCCAATCACTCCCTGTGCTCGTCTCTGATTTTCAGGAGCACATCCCAGCTTGCCTCGAAAACATCCACTACGGTCGGGTCGAAATGTATGCCCCGCTCCTTGAGAATATGCTCCCTTGCCTGTTCAACCGGCCATGCCTCCTTGTATGGGCGGCGGGATGTCAGGGCATCAAAAACATCTGCAATGGCGGATATCCGCCCTTCAATGGGAATATTTTCTCCCGACAATCCCTTGGGGTATCCGCTGCCGTCCCATTTTTCATGGTGGGTCAGTGCAATCTGTTTTGCTACGACCATGAGATCGTAGTCATGGTCACCAATGATCTCACTTCCAATGGTCGTGTGGGTCATCATGGTTTTCCATTCTTCTGGGGTCAGTTTGCCCGGCTTGTTGAGAATACTGTCCGGTATGCCTATTTTGCCCACATCGTGCATTGGGGCGGCATTGAGCAGAAGCGTCGCCTCGGTTTCGCTCATCCCCATACCAAGCGCGATCACGTTGCAATATCTGCTCATCCTGAGGATATGCATACCGGTTTCATTGTCCTTGTATTCTGCAGCAATGCCGAGCCGGTGTATTATTTCCAAACGCGTGGCGTTCAGGTCGTGCGTTCTTTGGGCCACTTTTTTCTCGAGCACAGCATTCTGATTATGCAGCAAGAGGTGCGTCTTGACGCGGGCCTTGACCACGGCAGGATTGATTGGTTTTGTAATATAATCCACCGCCCCTACCTGGAAGCCGTAGGTTTCGTCCCGTTCCTCCCCACGTGCCGTAACAAACACCACGGGAATGTTTCTGGTACGCAAATCCTCCTTCATCTTTTTGCAGGCCTCGTACCCGTCCATGACGGGCATCATAATGTCCATGAGCACGAGGTTGGGCGGATCTGCCGACCGGGCGACTGCCAGGGCTTCCGCTCCGTTGAGGGCGACCTTCAATCGGTAGTCGTCCTGCAATACTTCGCAGAGGACGTCCAAATTTTGAGGAACATCGTCAACAACTAACACTGTCTGCTTCTGCATAAAGGGCATTGGTATCCTCTTAAAAAACGAATAGGCTTCAGGCCTTTCACCAGGGAAGCCATAAAGGCTTTTTGCCTGTATTTACTCAAAAATAAGCCTCTAAATATAGATGTAGAATATAATATACGCTATTTGAGGCTGTAGGCAATATGAATGTCAAAATTACGGGTAACAGGATTGTGAGGCATGAAAAAAAACAACGACTGGTTTGCGGTAGATTTACGTAGTTTTTTTGCCACCATGCTCTTTTTCTCGGTTCTGGCCGGAGTAGGCCTGTACGCCATGTATACTACCGATGTTTCCTCCTTCCAGCGGTCTCGTCGGCTCTCCGAATCGATACAAAACGATATGGCATCCATGTCCATAACCAGGGACCTGCAAGACCTCTTTGTTGATTTGCAACTCCTGTCAAGCCATGTTGAACTCCGGCGGTTTATGACGACGAACTCTTCAACTTCCCGGCGCGATGTCGAACGGGAGTTTTTTTCTCTCTGTAAAATCAGCCAAAAATACGACCAGGTCAGAATCCTGAACAACGACGGGATGGAACTGGTGCGGGTGAATTATAATGACGGAAATCCTGCCGTCGTGCCGCAGGACAAATTGCAGAATAAAAGCAGCAGGTATTACTTCAAAGAGGCGATCAATCTCCCCCCCGGGAAGTTCTATGTCTCGCCCTTTGATCTCAACATGGAACATGGAGAAATCGAGGTCCCCTTCAAGCCGATGATCAGAGTCTGCGCGCCCATTGAAGGATACGACGGGAAGCGCTTGGGCATCATCATACTCAACTATCTCGGCCAGCACATGCTGAGCAACATCGCGAAGGAACAGAGCGGCACGATGCAGAGCCAGCTGCTGAACAGCGATGGGTATTGGCTCTTCTCGCCGGATAAAAGCCGGGAGTGGGGGTTCATGTTCAACGACAGGAAGGAGGTATCTTTTGCTTCGCTGTACCCCGACGAATGGAAAACCATCAAAGCATCAGCCTCCGGACAATTCGCTTCCCCAAGCGGCGAGTACACTTTTTCCACTTTGGAGATCCCCCCGCGAAAGTCCCTGAGCACACAGGCCACCCTCCGTGAATGGAAGGTTGTATGTTTTACCCCCAGGTCGGTAATAGCGGCATCCAGCTTCACGATTTTCACAGGGTATCTCAGTCTTTTTTTGGGGATTTTCATCATCATTCTTTTCGGCTCCTTTACACGCGCCAGGTATGTACGCAGCCGGGAAAAAGGGCGGCAAAAGCTGGAACAGGCCAGATTGGAGGCGGAAAATGCCAACAATGCAAAAAGTGAATTTCTGGCAAGAATGAGCCATGAGATACGCACCCCGATGAATGCCATTATCGGCCTGACGCATCTTGCCCTCAAAACGGACCTCACAGCCAAGCAGTTAGATTATCTGACCAAAGTTTCCCTGGCGGCCAGCTCCCTGCTCTCCATTATCAACGATATCCTCGATTTTTCAAAAATAGAGGCAAACAGATTCGATCTGGAAAAGATCGATTTTCTGCTTGATGACGTCATCAACAATACGGCCCATATATTGGGCGTGCAGGCCGAGGACAAGGGGCTTGAATTGCTGCTGAAGGTTCGGAGCTCCGTCCCCAATCTGCTGGTGGGCGATCCTTTGCGGCTGGGGCAGGTCCTGCTCAATCTTGTGGGGAATGCAATCAAATTCACAGAGTCCGGGGAAGTGATCATTTCCGCCGATCTTGTCGAGGAAACAGCAACCAAGGCGACCATCCGTTTTTCCGTGCATGATACCGGGATAGGCATTTCCGAGGAGCAGGGCGCGGCTTTGTTTCAACCATTCATGCAGGCGGATGGTTCCATCAGCCGCAAGTTTGGGGGCACCGGGCTGGGGCTGGCCATCAGCAAACGAATTGTAGAGAAAATGGGCGGCACGATGCAGCTCAAAAGCGAGCAGGGCAAGGGAAGCGAGTTTTCATTCACCATTCCGTTCGAACTGCAGTCGGGCCACACAGAGCACTACAGAGCAACCCCGAACGAATTGCAGGGTATGCGTGTACTGGTAGTGGACGGCAGCGAAAAGTCCCGCTTTGTCCTGGGGTATATTCTGGAATCCTTCTCCTTTGTTGTACGGGATACACCAAGCGGGGATACCGCCCTGCAATGGCTTCGTGAACATGATGCCGACGATCCCTTCAAACTGGTCATCACCGACTGGAGAATGGAAGATATGGATGGCATTGAGCTGACCCGGAGGATCAAGGAGTCGGAACAGCTCAAACATCCGCCGCATGTGATCATGCTTACGGCGAACGGCTACCAGGAAACACGGCATCGGATGGAGTGGGCCAGGCTGGACGGCTTTATGCTGAAACCTTTCAACCGCTCCATTTTGTTCGATACCATCATGAACATCTTTTGTGGTGGATCCTGTACCTCGAGGCTGGCAGGTTCCGCCACCATGGATTTCGACATTCCCCCCAATGTTTCCGGAGCCCGTGTTTTGATCGCCGAAGACAATGCAATCAATCAGCAGGTGGCCAAGGAAATTCTCGAACACGCAGGGGTATCCGTACATATTGCCAACAATGGCAAAGAAGCACTGACAATGCTTGCCCAGGAAAATTACGACGTTGTCTTTCTGGATATCCAGATGCCGGAGATGGATGGCATCCAGACCACCAAGGAAATCCGTTCAGACCCGAAGTTTCAGAACCTCCCCGTCATTGCCATGACCGCCCATGCGCTGACCGGCGACAGGGAGAAGAGTCTGGCGGCAGGCATGAATGCCCATGTAACCAAGCCAATCGACCCCAGGCAGCTTATCGAGGTGCTCTCGAGCTGGTTGCCGGAGTTTGAAGAAGGGAAGGATTTCCCGACGAAGGCGTCATCCTCAAAAGGTTCTGGGAAAACATCCTTTCCCCAATTGTCCGGTGTTGATATCCGCAAGGGATTGGGGCGGCTGGGCGGTAATGAAGCCTTGTATGGAAGGTTGTTGGGCAGTTTCGCCAGCGATTGCGGCAATGAGTGGGCCCACCTCAAAATGATGATTTCCAGGGGGGATTACACCAATGCCTATACCGCGGCGCACAGCCTGAAGAGCATTGCCGGAAACCTTGGGGCTGACGGTCTGTACGAAATGCTCAGGCAAATCGAGTACGACATGAGGGACAAGAGGCCAGTACCGCAGCTGTTTCTGGAGAGGTTTGATGCCGAACTGGCCCTGGTGAGAAACAGTATCCTGGCCGCGTTTCCCAGCTCTGCGGTTACCACGTCTTCCGATTCGGCTCCCTGCACGGCGAAGGCCTGCGTCCTAAGGCCCCAGCTGGCGGAATTGGCAGATCTGCTGAAGCAGCACGACCTGGAAGCACGAAACATGTTTTATGATCTGCAACCTGCGTTGAAGGACATTCTTCCTGGTTTCGAGGCGGAACTGGCCTTCCTGCTCGCCAAGTTCGACTATCCCGCCAGCCATGAGAAGGTCATTTCTTTTCTGCGTGGGTGCGACGAGTTGGAAGATCACAATCCGTAGGTCTGGAGACGCCACCCGCATACTCCGCGGCTACGCGCCGCATTTCCTGTTCTGCCCAGGCAACGGCCTGTTCCGGAGTCATTTCCTTGTTTTTCGCCTTTACTATCATTTTGGGGATTATCTGTTCCGCATAAATAATCGAGGCCAGGGGATTTCTGTGTCCTTTCACAAGCCCGAAGCTGCGTACCGAGTCCAGCCCGGACAGGATACGGCGTATCTTGGGCCGACCGTATCTGCGAAAAACCCCTTGTGGGTCGCGGATAAAGGGTTCGTTTTCTGCCATTCCCCGCAGCACGGGCATCATGCCGCCCGGTGCCATATGCAGCCATTCCGTGTAGGGCCCCGGCTGGTAGAGAAACGACAGAAACTCGATTGTGGCCTTTCGTGTCTTGGAATCGGCAATCCTGAAGAGGGCGAATCCGTTTATGGTGCCGTATCCACTGGTGCTTTGTCGGTGAATCGTCGGGGTCATCTGGGTGTTTTCGGCAAGAAACGGATCAAATCGCGCGCCGGTCAGGCTCTTGAAATTCGTGGTGCCCAGGGAATCTGCAGCTGCACTGGAGAGGGCCAGGTCGTCCATGATGAATGTTGAGTAGAACAGCATGGCCAGACGCCCCTGTATGTAAAAGTCGCGCCCTCGCCATGTCTGTGGTCCGGGCGGAGTGTTTTTCGCAAGTTGCAGATAGAAATCCAGTGCTTCGACCATGCGGGGGGAGTTGAACGCGAGCCTTCCAGCCGGGGTAAACATGGTGGCGTTGTTGGAAAGGGCTATCTGGGTAAAAACCTGCTCGGCATACATGTCCGCTTTGGTTCCCACCAGTATGCCGTAGATTCCTTTTTCCGGATTGTTGAAATGCGTTGCCGCCTTGAGAATGTTTTTCCAGGTGGTTGGGGGGGCGAGCCCGGCATTTTTAAACCAGTCAGCCCTATACCAGATGCACTGTACCCATCCGTGGTGCGGCACACCGTAGTAGCCAGCCTTGGGCATGGCGAGAAATTTGAGGGCTCCCTTGAAGAATCGCTTTTTTCCTATGGAATCGACGAATGTTGTGGCCGCCCGTGTGTCCAGAAGATGTTTTTCTCCCAGCGCGGCAATGAGCTCGCCCCCGGTGTTGACCAGGGTGGGAGCCTGGGGCGTCCCCTGCTTGGCGATTGCCTGCTGCAAAAGGTCGTTTTCGTCGATGCTGACCACCCGGACGTTGATGTCGGGATGCAGCGCCATGAACACATTGGCAAGATAGGTTACTACCGCCACGCGTTCCGGCGGTGTTTCGGAAGTCCAAAAGGTGACCTCCGCCGCCGTTCCGGCGGTTGGGTACATGGGGCCGGACAGAACCGCCATCAGTACTATCAGCAAACTCCAGCGCATGGCTGTATCCCGGTTTCGGTTTCCTACTTCGTGGTGATGAGCTCCACCCCGTTCCAGTCGTCCGGAGGGGGCGAGGCTATGTAGTCCAAGGCTCGTTGTTTGAACAGCCGGGCCAGCCCGTCGTGCGGGAAATCATCGCAAAGACGGGTGAGAATATCGGCAGCTTCCTGAAATTGTCTGTTCGTGTAGGCAACGTGGGCTGCACGCCATTGCTCTCTGTGCTGGGGGGCAACCTCGTCGGCCAGCCCCATGAGTTCGTAAATGGCTGTCGGAAGAGTCTTGCCCTTGGGCACCACCTGTCCGACGGGACGGAAAACAAATTCATCTCCGGCCCGCTGGCGTATTTTTTTGCTTACGAGGATTTGGGTCTGAAAGTGCCTGTTCAGCCCTTCCAGCCGGGATGCGATATTCACCGCGTCGCCCATGGCCGTATAATCCATTCTGTCCACCGACCCCACATTGCCTACGATGCAGTTGCCCGTGTGCAGACCGAACCTTGTATGCAGTTCGGGCTTGCCTTCCTGCCTCCATTTTTCGTTCAGCATGTTGGAGGCCCTGGCTGCGCTGAGTGCTGCAAGACATGCCCTGCGTACATGTTCCCGATCATTTGTGGGAGCGTTCCAAAAGGCCATGATGGCGTCGCCGATGAATTTGTCTATGGTTCCGTTGTTGTTCAGGATTATGGAGCTGAGTTCCTGGAAGTAGAGCGAGACATGGTGCATGAGCGCTTCCGGCTTCATGGCTTCGGAAATGGCCGTAAAATTGGTAATGTCGGTAAAGAGGATCGTCAGGTCCTGCCGGGCTCCTCCCAGGTGCGGGGAAAGCTCGCCGGTGACTATTTTGGCTACCAGGGAGCGCGGCATGTACTGGCCGAAGGTCTGCAGGGCCTTTTTCATGGCTCCCACGGCTTTGCCCAGGTTGTGTATTTCCGTGATATGGGAGGTAACGTCGGGGGTTCCGCTCAGGTCGAACTCCCTGATGCGTTCGGCCTCCTGGCTCAGCAGACTCAGCTTTGCCGTAATCTGGCGCGAAACAAAGATGATGATGGGCAGTGAAACGATGACGAGGATGAGTGCGAAGATCAGGTTGTCGTTGCGTATGGTTTCGATATCCTCGGTAAAATCTCTTACCGGGGCGACAACTGCCATGTAGGTCCCTTCCATATACTTGTCGGGCACGGGGGAAATGCGTCCAATATACTCCTCACCCGACTCTGTGAAGCGGAAGGAGCCGGTTTTGTTCCCGTTTGTAGAGAATTCTTTGTACACGGCGCTTAGAATCGGGGCTTTGAGGGCGGGAATGGTCGACATCGCAAGATAGGGACCTCCTTTGCATTCCTGGATGCGGACTGTGAGCTCGGGGGCAGGGTGGGCAAGGAGCGCGCCATTTTCTCCAAACAAAAACGCAAACCCGTGATGACCGATCTTCTGTGTTTGCAAAAAGCGGCACAGGGAAGACAGGGTGAGGTCTACACCGAAAACACCCGGAATGGGCCCGTCGAATCTTCGTGCCACCGTAACGCCCGGAGAACGGCTGGATACGAAAAGGTAGGGAGCAGTCTGAATCAAGCCGTCGGTTGCAGTCGCTTCCAGGTACCACGGTCGGATGGTGGGATAAAACGAGGTTGACCGGCTGAATTTGGAACCGACGGTGCGCAGGCCGCTGTCCAGGAACCTCCAGACCTCGACCCGCTGGCCGTCGGTTCGGCGCATGATCCGTCGTAGGGCGTAGCGGGCGTTGTTCGTGGTTTCCAGCTTTGCGCGTATTGTTTTGCTTTTAGGGTTGAGCGAAATGATCTGATAGAAGTCGTCGTCGGCATATCCCATATAAACGGAGTAGATATACGGATGGGCTGCCAGGGTATCGATGAGATACCACGTGGCCGGGTGGGTAAGCAGCAGAGGTTTTTCAGCCAGGTTCGGCAGTTCGGTCGCCCTCTGTCCCAGGTCGGCTACGGGAGAGAAGAGGGAATCTATTTCTATGATTGCCTTGGCATTGATTTCTTCAAGCAGATCGTCCGCTATGGCCATGGCGGCATCTGTGCTGCGGATGTAATTGTAGCTTGAAAGCGCGAAAATAGTGGTGAGGAGTATTCCCGTTATAAGCGTCAGCAGGGTTATCCGCAGAGGAAATTTTGTTGGCCATGGCATGTACCAGACATAGCACACATACCGCGAAAAACAACGGGAAAGCTGTTTTCATGCTCTCTATAACCAATGCCCCGGATGGTAAATTGGGAGGATACGCAGGGGGGGCAGGACGGATGTCAGATATAGCGGATGATGTTCTGAAAGACGGCGGTAGGGTCCACGGCTTCGTAGCCATGGGGCTGGTCGGCATGAAAACGAACTGCGTCTCCCGGATGCAGGAGGTGCCACACACCGTCATAGAACGCATGCATTCTGCCTTTGAGAACGAGTATGTGTTCGACCACGCCTGGATGATGTGCGTCGGAAGTCTGTTTATGATGGTTGGTCAACGTTACTTCGAACATCTCCATTCCCGTGTCCGGGCAATAGGGAAAAATAACGCGCACTTTCATGTTTTCGTCTTTGGGGAACAGGCTGTCCTGCGACAGAGGGCGTGTTTCGTCCGTGAAAAAAGCGGAAAAGGACATGTCCAGCCCGCTGGCTATTTTCCAGAGCACGGCAATGGTGGGGACGGATTCCCGGCGTTCTATCTGGCCCAGCATGGCCTTGGACACGCCTGTGACCTTGGCGGCCGCATCCAGGCTCATGCCTTTTTCCTTGCGGCACTTTTTCAACCGGGTGGAGATGGTTTCCTTGAAATTTCCCGAGTGCATGAATTCTCCGTTGTGCGTTTTAACGCACGATGATACAAATTACCTGTGCGTTATAGCGTACAAGCGTTTGCCAGTCCACAGGACAAGCGATCCGAGGTCCACAGGACGAGTGATCTGAAGTCCAGAGGACGAGTTGTCCGAGGTCCGGAGAGGAGGGAACCTGAGGATCTCTTCGGAGCAGTGAGCCGAGGCCTACCCCATATGAAATTCAGCGGACGCGGCGTTCATAAAAAAAGCACAGCCCGTGTTGCAGCGGGCCGTTTGCCATTTGGAGGAAACCACATGAAAGAGAAACTGAGCAACAGCGCCCGGCGTGTGCAGGAATACCTTGAGGCAAAAGGCGGGACATTTGAAGTCTGCGAACTCCCCGGCTCCACAAGAACGGCGCAGGACGCGGCAGACAGCGTGGGCTGCACCGTGGGGCAGATAGCCAAATCCCTGGTCTTCAAGGAAAAGGGCACCGATTCCCTGGTGCTGATCATAGCTTCCGGAGCGAATAGGGTCGATCTGAAAAAAATGCGTGAAACCGTCGGGCTTGTACTGGAAAAGGCGGACGGAAAATTCGTCAAGGAGCGCATCGGCTTTGCCATAGGCGGCGTGCCTCCGGTTGCGCACAATGAGCCTTTGCGTACTTTTTTGGATGAAGGGCTGCGTGCGTACGAAACAATCTGGGCGGCCGCCGGGACACCGCATGCCGTGTTCCAACTGGTTCCGGACCAGCTGGCAAGCCTGACCGAAGGCGCTTGGATCGACTTGCGCGAGGAAGGCTGAGCCGGGCTTTCCGGTACCGCAGTCCTAAGGCCTGCCGCTCACTTGCGTGCTGTCCCAACGGGTTGTAACACCACAGGACCATGGGCTATCCACGTTGGTGGAAGCCACAAGCGCAAGCCGCAGGACGAGGACAGAATGAAGATTCAACGCGCTGTCGTGGAAGATCACCCGGAAATCCTGGCCGTTTGGGAGGCCTCGGTTCGGGCGACGCACGACTTTCTGGCGGAAGAGGATATAGTGTTTTTCCGGCCGTTGGTCCGCGAGGGGCTGGGCGCGGTGGATGTCTATTGTGGCAAGGATGCGTCTGGCCGTATTCTCGGGTTTCTTGGCGTGGCCGGCGAGGGCATAGAGATGCTTTTCATGGCGCCGGATATCCGCGGGAAAGGGCTGGGGAAACAGCTCCTTGCCTACGCCGTCGAGGTCCTGCATACCACAAAAGTGGACGTCAACGAACAGAACCCGCAGGCCCTTGGGTTCTACGAACACATGGGCTTCGAAGTGGCGGACCGCTCCCCGGTCGACGGCTCGGGCAAGCCGTTCCCTCTTCTGCACATGCGGTTGAAAAAAGCTTCGTAGCCCGTCTTCTCAAAGCTTTCCCCTCACCAGAGTCCGGCGGCATGTGGATACCACCGGACTACAATATGCAGCGCAGCGTTTTTACTTCCGTACAGCGTTTTTAAATCCATTCCGGCGTGTGTGTGCGTTCTTCCTCCGGGCCATCACCAGTGTTCACGGTGGTTGCTGGCTCGAACAGCACGATGCTGGTCAGGACGGGCGCTTCGGGCTTGTGTTCCAGGCCGCGGGGCACCACGATGAACTCGCCGGGGCGTACCGTGACGGCCTTTTCCCGGAAGTGCATGATCAACTCTCCGTCCATCACCCAGAACATCTCGTCCTCTTTTTCGTGGGTGTGCCAGATGAATTCGCCTTCTATCTTGACCGCCTTGACGTGCATGTCGTTTACCTGCCCCATGATGCCGGGCGACCAGGGCTTGGTGATCAGTTCGAGTTTTTCAGCCACGTTGATTTTGTCCAGAGTCTGCATATCTCTTCTCCTTGGGGTTGCTGAAAAGGGGACGCCTGCGGCGTTCAGGCTGCTGACAAAGGCACGATAGCGTCGTTGTTTTAAAAAACTCAAACCCTCGCGTATCTGAAAATACGCGTCGGCCTTGAGTTTTTTTTACGCCTTGCTCTCGTACCTTTTTGAGCAGCCTGCCAAATTGAACTTTGTAATCAATCTGGACGCCTGCGGCGTTGTTTCAAAAGATCTCAAAGGGGCTCATGCCGGGGCCGGGTTCTATGCACACCTTGTTTCCGTTCCTTGGGCAGGGCTGTATTGTCTGGTGCTGAACTCACATCAATCCTCGTCCGGTTCCTGTGGTGCACATGAACGATGCGCCGCAAGGATGGCTCCGTTGGCCTCGGTGACCGGGCTGAGGGCTATGGTGGTGCGCGTCCCCACCACCCCTTCGGTGTCGTTGATGTTGTCCAGAAGGCCTTCCAGCTGAACCGTGTCCCGGCAGCGCGCCTTGATCAGAAAACACTCGTCCCCGGCCTGACGGTAGACTTCCTCGATACCTGGTGTGGCGGCGAGTGCGCTGCCCACCTGGCGCGCCAGATGGTGCGGACTGATGCGTACGCCCACAAAGGCGGTCAACGTCAGGTCGAGGGCCGCCGGATTCACCCGTGTGGTGTACCCCTGGATGATTCCCCTGGCTTCGAGCTTTTTGACGCGGTCCTGCACTGCCGAGGTGGTCAGCCCGACCAGCCGAGCGATTTCCGCATTGGAAAGCCTGGCATTCTCCTGCAGAATTTCCAGAATCTTCCAGCCTGTTTTGTCAATTTGCATTTTTCACCTTATTTCAATTGTAAATTGACTGTATTCTATAATTTTAATTTGCTCTTAGCAAATTTTTATTTGCCAATGTACTCAAAAAGACAGACACCTTTGGGGTATGAAATAAACGTCACAAATTATTTGCTAATGAGTTTTTGAAATGTCCGTGCTATGGGTTTCAACAACAAAGACCTTTGTGCTGGGCGTGTGCGGGAGGTGCCCGCCATGTCCGCAATATACAACGGGGGAATTCATGGACCGCAGAACATTTCTGAAACTGGCAATGGCAGGCGTGGCCGCAGGAGCAACACAGGGCATTTTCGCTTTGGACGCCTTGGCAAAGACAAAGGACACCCAGCCCTGGTTCATGCAGGGAGCGCCGCAGTACACCATGTCCGACGCCCATTTTCATTTTGTGGACTTTCTGCAGCATAGCGACGGTATGGACGCACTGCTACAGGCCATGAACGCCAACGGGGTGCAGCACATCATGCTGTCCGGTATGCCTCTGGTGAAAAAGTGGGACAAGGACGATCCGGCTGCACCGAAGTACTACCTTGATAACACGTCGAGGGCCTATTGGTATTCGGGCACGGACTACCGTGTGGCCCATGCCGTACTCCGTCTGCCCGAGGAACTGCGGTACCGTTTTCATCCCTACATTTGCGGCTTCAACGGCACGGACAAATACGCGGTGGAGCACGTCCAGCGCATGCTGGACGAGTTTCCCGGCCTGTGGCAGGGCATCGGCGAAATTTTCGGTCACCGCGACGATCTGACCAATATGACCTACGGCGAAAATGCCCGCGCCAACCACCCGGCCTTGGATCCGGTCTACGATCTTGCCGCCCGTCTGGACATGCCCGTGAACCTGCACAACAATTGCACGTCCCGGGTCCAGACCAAGGAACTGCGCTACGTGTACGAGGTGGAAGGGGCCTTGAAAAATCACCCGAAAACACGCATTGTCTGGGCGCACGCCGGGTTGAGCCGCTATATGGAAGATATCGACCAGCGGGCCTACACGGAAATGCTGCGCGGTATGCTCGATACCTACAAGAACCTGTGGCTTGACCTTTCCTGGCTGGTTTACGAAAATTACGTAACCGACGGGATGCCGCAACTGGTTGTGCATCCGTACTGGCTGCAGCTGGTCGAGGATTTTCCGGACCGGTTCATGGTCGGCTCGGACAGCATCGGCCATATGGGCACCTATGCCCTGAACATCCGCAAGTACTACACCCTTTTCCGGGCGCTTCCCAAAGACGCGGCCCAAAAGGTGGCGCGGGACAACTTTTTATCCATCCTTCCTCAGAAGGTCCGGGAAACATTGCCTCAGAAATGACAACAGACATTATTATAAAGCACCCAACAACAGCCGACGTACAGGCCTGTTCCCTGGTGGAGCAGGCCTGTTTTCCGCCCGAGGAAGCAGCCTCGCTGCAAAGCATCCAGACCCGCATTGCCTCTTTCAGCCAGGGATTTCTGGTGGCCGAGTCGGACGGTCGGATTATCGGGCAGGTGAACAGCGGAGCCACCAACAAGGATGACATTACGGACGAAGCCTTCAAGCAGCTGGTCGGTCACGATCCGGCCGGGAAAAACATGGTCATCTTCAGCCTGTCCGTGTTGCCGGAGTATCAGAAAAGCGGCGTGGCCTCGCGGCTGCTGCGTGAATTTTTGGATCTGGCCCGGGCTCAGGAGCGGGAAGCCGTGCTGCTGTTGTGCAAGTCCAATCTGGTGAGGTTTTACGAGCGCTTCGGGTTTGTTTCGCGCGGCTTGTCCGCCTGTACCCACGGCGGGGCGCAATGGCTGGAAATGTGCTGTCCCGTTGGGGGATGACTACGGGCTGACTCGTGTCGCGTCCGTTATATCCGCAAAAAAAATAGACGTATTTTGCGGACATCAAACGAGGGAAAACAGAAGCGCGTCCATTGCCTGAAGAAGGCTGATTCACCGGGATCTGTGGGCCTTTGGTCCCAAGTTATACTTGCAATCCGGCAAGGCAACGAGTACCTGAGCCCAAGTTCCCGGCAGGAAGACCGGGCGTTTACATATCAACTTCGCAAGTACGAGAGGACTGGAAATGATTAAGCCCTCCGTGGGTCTGGCGCTCGAAGGGGTGCCGTTCATCTGCCTGAGCATTGTGGCCACGCTTACCTTTGCAATAAACGAATGGGAACTGGCCGCGCTGATAATGCTTGTGGTTACGGCGTTTTCCTTCAACTTTTTTCGCGATCCAGAACGTGTGGCCCCCAGCAACGAGGCCCTGGCCGTGTCGCCTGCCGACGGCAAGGTGGTCAAGGTGGGACGGGCCGTCGATCCCATTACCGGGGTCGAACGCACTGTGATCTGCGTCTTTATGAATGTCTTCAACGTGCATGTGAACCGCCTTCCCGTGGCCAGCATGGTGCGTCGTATCGAATACATTCCGGGAAAATTTTTCAACGCCTCTCTGGACAAGGCCAGCAAAGACAACGAACGCTGCCTGATTCACGCCGAGGACGCCAATGGCGGCGCCTGGACCGTGGTGCAGATTGCCGGACTTATTGCCCGCCGTATCGTCTGCAGGGTCGAACCGGGTGATTTTTTGTCGCGCGGACAGCGTTTTGGCTTGATCAAGTTCGGTTCAAGGGTTGACCTGTATATGCCAGATGACTATGCTCCTTGCGTGGCAGTGGGAGATAAGGTACATGCCGGTGAAACACCGGTGGCCCGCAAAGTGGGTTGAACACCTCCCAAGCAGTGCCGATAATATGCCCGGAGAATGACCGGGCGCGTCGGCCCAGTTTGCTGCCGGAACCGAGTGGATACAAAAATGAGCGAAACAAACGATACGCATAAAAGCCCCAGACACAAGGGGATTTATATCCTCCCCAACCTGCTGACCACGGCCAGCCTGTTTGCGGGATTTCTGGGCATGACCATGGCGATGAAAGGCAATTTCGAAGCCTGCGCCGTGGCCATTCTCGTATCGTGCGTTTTTGACGGCCTGGATGGAAAAGTCGCCAGACTGACCGGTACCAGCAGCGAGTTCGGCGTACAGCTCGACTCCCTGGCCGATCTGGTTGCCTTTGGCGTAAGTCCGGCCATCATGCTCTATTTGTGGCATCTGCAGGATCTGGGACGTTTGGGTCTCATGGCCGCGTTTCTGTTCATTGCCTGCGGCGCGTTGCGTCTGGCCCGTTTCAACGTCCAGACCAAAACATCGGGCAAGCTGTTGTTCACCGGCCTGCCCATTCCTGCTGCGGGATGTACCATGGCAACCCTGGTGCTGTTTCAGCGCTACCTGCCCCATGGCCTGCACGCCAACGTGCTGCCCTCGTTCTGTCTGGTGCTCACCTACGTGCTGTCCTTTCTCATGGTCAGCAAGGTCCGCTACTTTTCCTTTAAGGAATACGGCTGGTTCAAGGCCCATCCCTTCGGGTCCATGGTCACGGCCATTCTCCTCTTTGTGCTTATTGCTTCGCAGCCCAAACTGTTGGGTTTCCCCCTGTTCTTCTTCTATCTTGTGTCGGGCATCGTCTACACCTTCCTGATTATGCCTCGCAAGCACCGCAGCCTACTACGGGAAAACATTAAAAAGATTTTTTCGTAGGCCTGGATTCAGGTGCGCCTGCCGCACCGCTGCAATTCCACTAGATTCGCAACACATTACCGGGCCGGGGCTGAAGTCCCATGGCTCGCTCCGGCATGTCGCTTCCAAAAAAGGAAAACAGCATGGTCTGGTGCATTATCACTCCGTATATTCGCAAAGGGCGTCCAGTGCGACTACCCGTACCTCATTCGTTTGTTTCGGCTTGGTCCTGTTTGAAAAACCACACCCAATGGATTGAATTGTCAAACCGGCCCGACGGAATTTCATCTGTCCGGCCATATTTACGAGGTACATCATGAGCGATCGCATTACTATTTTCGATACCACCCTGCGCGACGGTGAACAGTCTCCCGGTGCAACCATGAACCTGAGGGAGAAGGTGCGTCTGGCCCGGCAGCTCGAAGCTCTGGGCGTTGATGTCATCGAGGCCGGATTTCCGGCCGCCAGCCAGGGCGATTTCGAGTCCGTGCAGGAAATCGCGGGGTCGGTGAATGACATCTGCGTTGCCGGACTGGCCCGCAGTCTCAAGAGCGACATCGAACGTGCCTGGGATGCGATAAAAGGTGCCAAGAATCCGCGCATCCACACCTTCATCGCCACCAGTCCGCTGCACATGGAGTTCAAACTCCAGAAAACTCCGGACCAGGTCCTGGAAATGACAGAAGCCGCGGTCAAGCTGGCTACTTCCTTCACCTCGAACGTGGAATTCTCGGCCGAAGACGCCTCGCGCTCCGAACCCGAATTCCTGGCCCGCGTGGTGGAAAAGGCCATTGCCTGCGGCGCAACCACCATCAACATTCCCGACACCGTGGGCTATTCCCAGCCCGAGGAATTCGCCGGACTCATCACCTATCTGTTGGAACACGTGCCCAATGCGCACAAGGCCGTCTTCAGCGTCCATTGCCACAACGACCTGGGACTCGGTGTTGCCAACACCCTGGCCGCACTCCGTGCCGGAGCGCGCCAGGCCGAACTGACCCTGAGCGGCATTGGTGAACGCGCGGGCAACGCCGCCCTGGAGCAGCTGGTCATGGCTCTGGCCACACGCAAGGACTACTACGACCTGGACTGCAATGTGGACACCACCCAGCTCTTCCCGGCCTGCCGTCTGCTTTCGCGTATTATCGGCCAGCCCATTGACCCCTACAAGGCCATTGTGGGACGTAACGCCTTTGCCCACGAATCCGGCATTCACCAGGACGGCATGCTCAAGCATCGCCAGACCTACGAGATTATGACCCCCGAAAGCGTGGGCCGGGCCGGAACCGAAATCGTCATGGGCAAGCATTCGGGACGTACGGCCCTGGATTCCAAACTCAAGGAACTGGGCTTCCTTCACCTCAGCAGTGACGAGGTAGATCAGGTCTTTACCGCGATCAAACATCTGGCAGACCGCAAGACCACCATTCTGGACGAGGATGTGGAAGCCCTGGTGCTGGAAGAAGTTTTTCGCAGACATGGCCGGTACAGCCTGAAAAAACTCAGTGTGCTGTCCGGAAATATTGACATGCCGCCCACGGCCATGGTCATTCTTGATGACGCCGAGAACGAGGACGAACCTGTGGAAAAACGTCTGTCGGGATTCGGAAGCGGCCCCATCGACGCGGTGTTCCAGACCGTGGACACCGTGGTGGAGCGCGCTCCCAATCTCATGGAGTACAAAGTCAATGCCGTGACAGGCGGTGCCGACGCCTTGGGCGAAGTTACCGTGCGGCTGGAGGAAAACGGCATGACCTCCGTGGGACGCGGATCTGACGAAGACATTATTGTGGCCAGTGCAAAGGCCTACATAAACGCCGTGAATCGGCTCATTATCAAGGAAGGGGAAAAGAAGAATGGCACATACGCTGGCTGAGAAAATCATTCAGAAACATTCGGACGACGCGGTCACCACGGGCAGCATAGCCCGTGCGCGGGTCAGCCTGGTGCTGGCCAACGACATCACCGCGCCCCTGGCCATCAAATCGTTCCGTGCCATGGGAGCGAAGGCCGTTTTCGACAAGGACAAAGTCGCCCTTGTCATGGACCATTTTACCCCCAACAAGGACATTGATTCCGCCGAGCAGGTCAAGGTTAGCCGCGACTTTGCCCGCGAAATGGGTGTGACGCATTATTACGAAGGCGGCAATGTGGGCGTGGAACACGCTCTGCTGCCCGAACTGGGGCTGGTTGGCCCGTCCGACATCGTCATCGGTGCGGACAGCCACACCTGTACCTATGGTGGCCTGGGCGCGTTCGCCACGGGCATGGGCTCTACGGATATCGCCGGTGCCATGGCGCTGGGCGAAACGTGGTTCAAGGTTCCGCCCACGATTCGTGCCGAATTCGAAGGCGAACTGCCCGCTTACGTCAGCGGCAAGGACCTCATCCTGTACCTCATTGGCGAAATCGGCGTGGCCGGTGCCCTGTACAAGGCGCTGGAATTCGGCGGCTCCACCATTGATAATCTGTCCGTGGAAGGCCGCATGACCATTGCCAACATGGCCATCGAGGCAGGCGGCAAGGTCGGCCTGTTCCCGGTGGACGAAAAGGCTCTGGAATATGCCCGCGCCCACGGACGTACGGGCGACGAAGCCCTGAGTGCCGACGAAGGTGCCGAATACGAACGCGTGGTACGCTTCGACGTGGCCGGTTTCGAGCCCGCTGTTGCCTGTCCGCATCTGCCCGATAACGTCAAGCCCGTCCGTCAGGTCAAGGGCGTGCGCGTGGACCAGGCAATTATCGGTTCCTGCACCAACGGCCGCATCGAAGATATGCGTGCCGCCGCTGCTGTACTCAAAGGCCGCAAGGCGAACAAGAACGTGCGTCTGATCGTTCTTCCCGCCACTCCGGCCATCTGGCGCCAGTCCATGGAGGAAGGCCTGTTCGAGATTTTCCTCGATGCCGGAGCCGTGGTCGGTCCGCCCACCTGCGGTCCCTGTCTGGGCGGCCACATGGGCATTCTGGCCGGAGGCGAAACAGCCATTTCCACCACCAACCGCAACTTCCGCGGCCGCATGGGCAGCCTGCAGTCGGAAGTGTACCTGTCCAACCCTGCGGTTGCCGCTGCCAGTGCCGTGGCAGGCGAAATCATTCACCCGGAAGATCTGTAAGGGGTCATTATCATGCAATACACTGGACGCGTCCACAAAGTCGGGGCGCATATCGATACCGACGCCATCATTCCGGCCCGCTTTCTGGTCACCACCGACCCGCAAGAGCTTGGAGCCAACTGCATGGAAGGGCTGGAACCCGGTTGGATCAAACGGGTTGGTGAAGGCGACATCATGGTTGCCGAAGAAAACTTCGGTTGCGGTTCTTCCCGCGAACACGCCCCCATCTCCATTCTTGGCGCGGGCATCAAGGTTGTGGTGGCCCACAGCTTTGCCCGTATCTTCTACCGCAACGGCTTCAACATGGGGCTGACGCTTCTGGAAGTGGGCGACGAAGTCAAAAAGATCAGCGACGGTGACGAGCTGGAAATCGATGCCGCTGAAGGTGTGGTCAAGAACCTGACCACCGGAGAAACCATCAAATGCCAGCCCGTGCCCGATTCCATGCGCGAACTTCTGGATACCGGCGGACTGGTTCCCTACGTACGTAAACGTCTTCAGGAACAAGGATGAAGCTGTGAGCAAATACAAAATCTGCCTTTTGCCGGGTGACGGCATAGGCCCCGAAATCATGGAGCAGGCCATTGAGGTCGCCAAGGCCTCGGTTGGTTCCGAAGCCGAACTGGAATTCACCACTGCACTGCTGGGTGGCGTGGCCATCGATACCACGGGCAAGCCCCTGCCCGACGAGACCGTGGCCGCGTGCAAGGCTGCGGACGGCGTATTGCTGGGTGCCGTGGGCGGTCCCAAATGGGACAACGTGGACCGCTCCATCCGTCCGGAAAGCGGACTGCTGGGCATCCGCAAGGCCCTGGGCCTGTTCTCCAACCTGCGCCCCGCCGTGCTCTTTCCCGAACTGGCCCCGGCCAGCTGCCTGCGTGCGGACATCGTGGCCGCCGGCATCGACCTGCTGGTTGTCCGCGAACTGACCGGCGGCATCTATTTTGGTGAGCCCCGCGGCGACAAGACCATTGACGGCGAACCTGCCTCGTTCAACACCATGGTCTACAAGCAGAGCGAAGTGCGCCGTGTTGCCCGCGTGGCCTTCGAGGCCGCACAGAAGCGCGGCAAGCGCCTGTGCTCCGTGGACAAGGCCAACGTGCTGGACGTCTCCCGCCTGTGGCGCGAAACCGTCATTGAAGTTTCCAAGGACTACCCGGACGTAACGCTTGAGCACATGTACGTGGACAACGCGGCCATGCAGCTCATCCGCGATCCGTCCCAGTTCGACGTGGTGGTTACTTCCAACCTGTTCGGCGACATCCTGTCCGACGAGTCCGCCGCCATCACCGGTTCCATCGGCATGCTGCCTTCCGCCTCGCTGGGCGAAGGAGGCATAGGCCTGTTCGAACCCATCCATGGCTCGGCCCCGGACATTGCAGGCCAGGACAAGGCCAACCCTCTGGCCATGATCCTGTCCGTTGCCATGCTTTTCCGGCACAGCCTGAATCTGGTGGCTCCTGCCGACCGCATTGAAGCGGCCGTGCGCAAGGTGCTGGCCGACGGCTACCGTACCGGCGACATCATGCCCCGCGAAAACGCGGAAGGCTGCAAGATGGTCGGCTGCAAGGAAATGGGCCGTCTGGTTCTGGAAAATTTGTAATCGCCCTGTGCTCCACGTCTGCACTGCGGCCTGCCGGATGCCTTTGGGGTTCGGCAGGTCGCAGCGGATGTGCTGGGAGCAGTTTGCTGACAAAGCCGCCTTTACACGGCTTCCCGTGCTTTACTGCCCGTGCCGAACGGGTGGTCCCGTCCATTCGGAATTGCCGGCTGGCCGTTGGTGCCCCGGAGCGCCCGGTGCCAAAGCTTCCCGTCCCACTTGCGTGATCCGCACACGTATGCCAAAAAGCATGTCGCCATCGAGGTACACCCCGAGGTTTCTCCGAGCCCGCTGGCTCCTTTGGACCCGGTGACGCGCAGAGCCGAACACAACGAATTTTTTGATTGGCCATCTCCAATACGGGGACCCCAAATAGGGGTTGCTGATACGGGCTGCCGATACGGGCTGAGCCGCTCGTACGTGTCTGTTGTGGATGCGGCCCGGTTCGCGTTATGGCGCTCTTGCGCTTTCGCCTCATGCTTTACCGTTCTTCAGGGGGCGGGAAATGGCATGGGCTCGTTTCTTACGGAAAACAAGGTCGTCCCAGACGCGGCTTCAAGCCGCATAATTGGTCTGCATTGTGGCCGGGGCGTCCGTATCTATACTTCAACAGGCTTTGCAAGGGCATATCATGCCGGTTCTATCTGTTCAAAATGTAGGCAAATCCTTTGGTGGCCGAGATCTGTTCGCGGCTGTTTCCTTTGACGTGCATGGCGGGTCCCGTCTGGCAGTGGTTGGTCCCAACGGCTGCGGCAAGTCCACGCTCATGCGCATATTGGCGCAGCAAAGTGCCCCGGACACGGGCATCGTATCCATCAAGGGCGGGGGCAATGTGGGCTATTCGGCCCAGGAACTGGACAACATGGATCTGGATCAGGAGCTCCTGAGCTGGGTGCTGTCCGTCTTTCCCTCGTGGGTCGATTTCTGGAAGCGCTGGGAAAAGGCCGTGGAGGAAGGAAACGCGGACACACTCAAAAGGCTGGGTGCGGAACAGGTGCGGCTGGAACAGCAGTTCGGCTATAACCTGGAGCACAAGGCCGAGAGCGTGCTCTTTGGCCTGGGATTTGCCGGGGACGAGCTGCACAAGCCTTTGAAACTTTTTTCCGGCGGATGGCGGGAACGCGCCAAGCTGGCCCGCATCATCGTGCAGGGCACGGACGTCCTGTTTTTGGACGAACCCACCAACCACCTGGACCTGGAAGCCGTGGAATGGCTGGAGCAATACCTGCTGACCTTTCCCGGCGTACTGGTTTTTGTGGCGCACGACCGTGTTTTTCTGGACAATCTGGCCACCCACACCCTGTTTATGAACATGCGCAAGCCTGTCATGCGGGCGGGCAACTTTACCGACTTTCTGGCCTGGCGCGAGGAAAACGAACTGGCGCGCGAACGGCAGGCCGCCAAGATATCGGCCAAGATCGACCACCAGATGGAGTACATCAGCCGCTTCCGGGTAAAGGCCCGCAAGGCGGCCCAGGCCCAGAGCAAGCTCAAGGCCGTGGAAAAGATGCAGCGTGATCTGGAAGACCTGTCTTCGGAAAAGCGGGTGCGTACGCTCTCCTTTCATCTGCCCCAGCCGGAACGTGCGGAAAAGGTCGTGGCCTCGGTCGCCAACATGCAATTCGCCTTTCCTGGGCACGACCCGCTGTGGCCGCTTATGGATTTTCAGATCTACCGGGGCCAGAAGATTGCCCTGGTGGCACCCAACGGCACAGGCAAGTCCACGCTTATCAAGCTGCTGGCCGGAGAGCTGAAACCGGATACAGGCATTGCGCACCTTGGTTCCAAAACATCGCTCGGCTATTTCTGCCAGCACCAGACCGAGATTCTCAACACGGCCAACAGTGTTATCGGCGAAATGCGCCGCCTGTGCGATCCGCGATCTTTGGAAGAAGAACTCAAGAGCATTCTCGGCCTGTTTCTGCTGGGTGAAAGTTATTTTGAACGCAAGGTCGCGTCCCTTTCCGGTGGTGAGAAAAGCCGTCTGGTCATGGCCTCGTTGTTCATGGCGCGGGCCAACTTTCTGTTGCTCGACGAACCTACCAACCATCTGGACCTGGAAAGCCGCGAAGCCCTTGTTACCGCGCTCAAGGCCTATGAAGGGACGCTCTTCATGGTGGCGCACGACCGCTATCTGCTCAACGAAGTGGCCGACCAGATATGGGTGTTGAGCCATGATGGCATAACCGTGCACACGGAAGGCTTTTCCGAGTACGAGCACAAGATGCGCCAGGAAAAGGAAGAGAAGTCGCAGGGCAACGGGGCGGCCGGCAAGGTCCGCCGCAAGCTGGACAAAGAGGAAAAGCGCCGCCGGGCCGAACTGCGCAACGAACTGGGCCGCCGCCTGCGTCCGAAAAAGGAAGAGTACGAGCGTCTGGAAACCGAGCTGGAACAGGTGGCCGAAGCCCAGGCAGAGCTGGAACAGGCCATGGCCGACCCGGCAATTTGCGCGGACCAGGAAAAACTCATGCGCATGACCAATGATTACCAAAAGGCCAAAGAGCGCGAAGAGGAACTTTTCGAGCGCATGACAGTGCTGGAAACCGAACTGGGCGAACTGGAAGCAGAGCGCGAGGCCCTGCTGGCATGACCCGGACAGGGGTGGCACGAGGGGGCATAGTTGAGACATCCGTTCCGGCCCTTGCCATATGTTCGCTGCTCGTTTTCCTGTCGGGCTGTTCCGCGCATGTGGGCGTGGGCGCGCATTATTCGCCAGCCAGGCATCCCCAGCTGGCCGAGGAATCCCGCGTCATATGCCGTGAGCATGGAGCCGACTCGGTTGTGCGTTTCCGGGCAGATGGAACACCATATGCGGTCTGCATCTTTGCCGACCATGAATGCGAGGCTCAGGCCGTGGAAAAGGGCGCATGCACCGCTGAAACACAACAGGGAGAGCAACCGTGAAGCCGGATTTCCGTATTTACGGCACCATTCGGGGACTCAGCCCGGAAGATTTCAAGGCCATCGAGGCTGACCTGCCTTTTGAAACCATAGATTATACCGACGGCGTGCTCGACCTGGAGCACGAAAGCTCCTGGCTGGATATTGACGACATGCTGGATACCATCAAGCATGTGTTCGGGTCCGAGGCGCGCGGTGGCATCGACCTGATAGATAATCAGGAATGGGAGCTGACGCGCTATACGATCAAGCCAGGTGGGTATGAGAGCAGGAAACTTCCGCTCAATAACGTGCTCGAAGGGATGTAGTTTTGGGGCGGCTGGTTCTTTTTGTCCGTGACTTCGTTGAAAACAAAATTTGCTCGCGGGATGGAGCACAAAACTCCTATCCTCGCTCGCAAATTATTGTTTTCGCCTCGTCACGAACAAAAATTCCTCAGCCGCTTAGAGTGCGGCTGGTTGGGGAAAGAATAAAATTAAAACGCTCCATATCATTATAATAAGATTTTTTGGAAGGGGAGCGCGAGGGGAGAACCTTTTTGCAAAAAGGTTTCCCCTCGCTCCTCTTCTCTTACAAAAGAGCAGTATATGTTAGACGTAGTCGCCGGAATAGTATGGCGTGATGGCCGGTATCTGGCTGTTGAGCGGCCCGAGGGGCGTCGGCAGGCTGGTTTTTGGGAGTTTCCCGGCGGCAAGGTCGAGCCGGGGGAGTCTGTGGAGGCGGCCCTGGTGCGCGAGTTCGAGGAGGAGCTGGGAATCCGGCCGACGGAGTTTTCGTTCTGGCGCGAGAAGATTTACGAGTACACGGATTTGACTGTTCGCTTGTTTTTCTTTCATATTCGTGGTTTTGAAGGGGATATTCAGCCTTTGGAAGGGCAGCGCATGACCTGGGTCGTGCCTGGAAAGCATGGCGATATTCCTTTTTTGCCTGCGGACCTGGAAATCGTGGAGCTGCTGAAAACTGAACATCGGGATAGCCTGTGAAGATCAAAGAGGCCGTTGGCCATAAGAAATTTGTGTCGTTGGAGTTTTTTCCGCCCGGGGAACGCGAAGCTTGGAGTGGATTTTTTGAGGTGGCGGAGCAGCTCAAGGGGGCGTCCCCGCTGTTTGTTTCCGTTACCTACGGCGCGGGCGGCGGCACCCAGGACAATACCCTGGAGATTGCCACGCAGCTGAAAAAGAACATCGGGTTCGAGCCGCTTGTGCACCTTACCTGCGTGGGGGCGACAAGGGAACGCATAGACGGCTTTTTGAACAAGCTGAGCGATGCGGGCATTGAGAATATTCTGGCCCTTCGCGGCGACCCGCCCAAGGGAAAAGCGGATTTTGTGCCGGACAACGAGGAATTCCAGCACGCTTCGGATCTGGTGGCGTACATCCGTGCCAACCATCCGCAGTTTTGCGTGGGCGTTGCCGGGTATCCCGAACCGCATCCCGAGTCGCCTTCTGTTGCCGAAGACCTGCGCTGGATGAAGCACAAGGTCGAGGCGGGGGCGGATTTTATAGTGACGCAGCTGTTCTTCGACACGCGTCTTTATTTTGATTTTGTGGAACGCCTCGCAGTTATGGACGTGAATGTGCCCGTTATTCCGGGTGTTCTGCCCATCATGAGTCTGGCTTCGGTGCGTTTCATCCTGTCCCTGTGCAATGCCAGCATTCCGGGTGCTTTTTATCTGGATCTGGAAAAGGCGGACAAGGAAGGCGGGGCGGAGCTTGTGCGTTCCATCGGCATTGACTTTGCGGCACTACAGGCGCAGAAGTTGCTGGACGGCGGCGCGCCCGGCGTGCACCTGTATACATTGAACAAGGCCGCGGCCTGCCTGGACATCGCCTCCAGGCTTGCATTATAGAAATGACTTTTCAGACAGAAATTTTCGGAGGTTGAAATGTCCAAGAAACTTTTCAAGGTGGCCGTTTGCGGCGCTACCGGCGCCGTGGGCCGCGAAATGCTCAAGACCCTGGAAGCCCGCGATTTTCCGGCTTCCGAAGTCGTGCCCTTTGCTTCCTCGCGTTCCGCCGGGAGCACCTTGCCCTTCAAGGGCGGGGAGCTGACTGTACAGGAACTCAAGGAAGATTCGTTTGCCGGGTTCGACCTGGCTCTGTTTTCCGCTGGCGGATCAACCTCCACCAAATTCGCTCCTCTTGCTGCCAAA
The DNA here is from genome assembly GCF_049723905.1 of Desulfovibrio sp. 7SRBS1. Lineage (NCBI taxonomy): Bacteria > Pseudomonadati > Thermodesulfobacteriota > Desulfovibrionia > Desulfovibrionales > Desulfovibrionaceae > Desulfovibrio > Desulfovibrio sp. 7SRBS1. The sequence continues at coordinate 4,283,114 of NZ_JBJKFD010000001.1, forward strand.
GCCGGTTGCGTGGTGGTGGACAACTCCAGTGCCTGGCGCATGGATGACAACTGCCCCCTGGTCGTGCCCGAGGTCAACCCGCACGATCTGGACTGGCACAAGGGCATCATCGCCAACCCCAACTGCTCCACCATTCAGATGGTGGTTGCGCTGAAGCCCCTGCACGATGCCGCTGGCATCAAGCGTGTGGTGGTTTCCACGTATCAGGCTGTCTCCGGCACGGGACAGAAGGCCATTGAAGAGCTGGAAAACCAGACCCGCCGTCTGATGAGCGGCATGGAGGCCAACGCCGAAGTGTATCCGCATCAGATTGCCTTCAACTGCCTGCCGCACATCGATGTTTTTCTGGAAAACGACTACACGCGCGAAGAAATGAAGATGGTGCACGAAACCGTGAAGATCATGGGCGACAAGTCCATCAAGGTTACGGCAACCACTGTCCGCGTGCCCGTGTTCTACAGCCATAGCGAGTCCATAAACATCGAAACCGAGAAAAAGCTGACAGCCAAGGACGCCCGCGTGCTCCTGGCACAGGCTCCGGGCGTAACCGTGCTGGATAACCCGTCGGAGAAGATCTACCCCATGGCAGTTGATGCCGCGGGAGAGGACGACACCTTTGTGGGCCGCATCCGCGAGGACGAAACCATAGACAACGGCCTGAACATGTGGGTTGTTTCCGACAACATCCGCAAGGGCGCGGCGCTGAACACCATTCAGATTGCCGAGGAACTTATCAAGCGCGATCTGGTGCGCGTGCCCTAGTGTGATGTCCGCAAAATACGTTGTATTTTGCGGAGGATCGTGCCCCGGAAAAACGTGGTTTTCAGGGGCACTTACGCCGCTTCCGGCGGCATGCGATGGCCGTGTGTACAGCTGCTCTTTTTTACGAGATGAGTTGAACGGACGCGACCATCGTCTGCATAAAAAATGAATTCGAATGTGGGGGAAAAGCCTTTTGCCAAGGTTGTTTCCCCCATTTTTATTTCTGCAACCAGCAAGATCTCCGGGAGTTCGCATGACCGAAATATTGAGTTCGGATGAATATCTCAAGCGGCTGGCAGGCGCTTTTCGTCCTGGCGGCGACAAGGTGCTTGCCTTTTATGATCACCGTGTAGGCGCCATTTGCCGCGACTACCGGGCCATGCTCATGCCGTGGGACGATCATCTGGTGCATCGCGGAGACGGCGTGTTCGAGTCCATCAAGTATGTGGACGGCAAGCTGTATCAGGTGGAGCAGCATCTGCGTCGCATGAAGGTGTCGGCCGACGCCATCCATCTGAGCCCACCACTGGGCTGGGACGAAATGCGGCAGATAGTACTGGACGTGGCCAAGGCTTCGGAACGTCCGCGCGGCATGTTGCGTCTGTTGCTGGGACGCGGCCCGGGCGGGTTCGGCATAGACCCCATGGAGTGCCCGGTTGCCAGCTTTTATATTGCAGCCTACGAATTCAAGGAACAGCCCGAAGCCCTGTGGGAAACCGGAGTGAGCGCGTTCCGCACTTCCATTCCGGCCAAGCAGAGCTATCTGGCGACCATCAAATCCATCGATTACCTGCCCAACGTGCTGATGAAGCGCGAGGCCCTGAGCAAGGGCTATGACATGCCCATCTGCTTTGACGAATTCGATTTTCTGGCCGAAGGGGCAACCGAGAACATCTGCATGGTCAATGCGGATGGCGATCTGGTGGTGCCCGAGTTCACCAACTGCCTGGCAGGAACCACCATGCGTCGCGGCATCGAGCTGATCAGCCCGGAGATGCGCGTGGAGTACCGCAAGATAAGGGAAGATGAAATTTATGACGCGCGGGAGCTTATTGTGATGGGCACCAGCATGGATGCCCTGAGCATTGTCCGCTACAATGACCGGCCTGTGCATGATGTGCGGCCTGGGCCGGTGGCTAGGCGGCTGAGGGAGCTACTGAGGCAGGACCTTCAGGACAACGGCACTGTATTCTAGGCGGCTGGTTCTTTTTGTCCATGACTTCGTTGAAAGCAATGTTTGCTCGCGGGATGGAGCGCAAAACTCCTATCCGCGCTCGCAAACATCACTTTCGCCTCGTCACGAACTAAAACTCCTCAGCCGCCGGGAAGAGAGGTGATTTAGGCTGCTGAAAAAGGCACGCTAGCTTCGTTGCCGCGAAAAAACTCAAATCCTCGCGTATCAGGAAATACGCGTCGGCCTTGATTTTTTCTAGCGCCTCGCTTTCGCACCTTTTTGAGCAGCCTGATGTAGAGAGTGTTTTTTTGTCTTGCCATGGGCAGAAATTCATCAGCCGTTAGAAGCAAAAAGCCCTGTTGTCTCACGATTATTTTGTAGGTAAAAAATTCTGGAAAGGGGAGCGCGAGGGGAAGAACCTCTTTTAAGAGGTTTTCCCCTCGCTCTGTCCTCCTTCCCTTTAAGGAGCACGGTCATACACTGCATACAACTGGATTTGGGCAAGGAGTTTCGGGGTGGTCAGCGGCAGGTTTTGTATTTGGCGCGGCATCTGCTTCGTGACGGGCGGTTTCCGCCCGTGATAGCGGCTCCCAAGGGTGCGCCTTTGCTGGAGCGAGCCCAGGCAGAGGGCATTCCGGTCTGTCCGTTGCCCAGCCGCCGGTCTGTGCATCCTGGCTCGTTTCGGCGCTTGAATCGTCTTTTGCACCAATCTCCGGATATCAAAATTTTAAACACGCACGATGCGCGTTCCGCAGCCCTGGGCGCGTGGCTGAAGATATTCAGTGGCGTACGCTTCCGGCTGGTGCATTCGCGGCGCGTGTCCTATCCCATCAAGGGCTTTTGGGGCGTGGAAAAGTACAGGCAGGCCGATGCAGTGGCCGCCGTAAGTGCGGAAATCCGCGACGTGCTGGTGGACTGTGGGCTGGTTGCCGACAAGGTGTGCGTCATCCACAGCGGCATCGACGTCAGCCGCTACAAAGAGCGCCTTGTGCGGCACAAGCCCCTGGTGCTCGGCTTCCTTGGCGCGCTTAGCCCGCAAAAGGGTTGCTCTGTTTTTCTGGATGCTCTGCGCATGTTGCAAGGCATGGACCTGCCCGAGTGGAAGGCCGTGATTGTTGGTGACGGCAAACTGCGGCGCGAACTGGAACAGCAGGCGCAGAATCTCGACCTTGCCGACTGCACTTTTCTCGGGTTTCAGGAAAGCCGCGAGGTCCTGCCGAACATGGATATCCTTGCCGTGCCCAGCGTGGACGGTGAAGGCTCCAGCGGCGTAATAAAGGAAGCCTGGGCCGTGCGACTGCCGCTTGTCGCCTCGGATCTGCCCTCCAATCTCGAACTCGTACAGCCGGGTATCAACGGGCTCAGCTTTCCAAATCACAATCCGGAAGAACTCGCCCAATGCCTTGCACAGCTCATGCGCGATCCCGACCTCTGCGACCGCCTTGTCCTCGGCGGCAGCCAGACGCTCAAGGATTTTACCGATGCTGCCATGGCGCAGCAATACTTTGAATTGTATCAGAGTTTCTACCAGGAGTTATGACGGTATGGATTTTAAGCAATGGTTGGAAGAAGAGTGCGAGGGGATAGGTCAGGCTACAGCTGTTAAATATTATAATGCTTTATCCAGATATTTATCTAATTTGGCTATAGAATTAAATTTTTGTGAATGTAAATTACTTAAAATAACAAATTTAAATGATTTTAAAAATATTTTTATTAAAATACAGAATAGTAATGAATTTATAGAAAAGGATACTACTGGGAATGGGATGTATAGCGCGGCATTAAAAAAGTATGAAAAATTTTTGAAGAGTTACGTAACACATTTAGATGATGATTTGCTGTCTATATTAAAAGATAAATCAATTCAGGGAACAGAAAGGGAGGCTCAAGTAAAGGCAAGGATTGGGCAAGGAGAATTTAAAAAAAAATTAGTTGAGTATTGGAAAGGATGTGCAGTTACAGGGTATAAAGATGTGTCGTTGACGGTTGCGTCACATATCAAGCCATGGGCACGGTCATCACCTGAGGAGAGACTAAACCTATTTAGTCGGGCCTGAAATATCTCTAGTGGATTGATTTTTATTAACAATTCTCCTTGTACAATGTAGTATTTTCGACCAGAGAACGTTGTGAATTCGTATAAAACCGGTCGAAATGATGCAGCGAATGGCGGGAGAATCATGAGGGCAAAACCCAAAAAACAGCCGCAGGGTACGTTCCTTTACCCAGACCTTCTGGACCAGCTCAATCCGAAGGCTCCGCTCCTTCAATTGGCGAGGAGAATTCCCTGGGGGCGATTCGAGGAGGAGTTCGCCGGACTCTACAGCGACCAAGGTCGGCCAGCCAAGCCGCCCCGGCTAATGGTCGGGCTGATGCTGCTCAAGCAGTTGGAGAATCTGAGCGACGAACGGGTCGTGGAGGCATGGACGCAAAATCCCTACTACCAGGCGTTTTGCGGTATGACCGAGTTCCAGTGGAAGCTGCCTTGCGATCCCACGGATTTGATCTATTTCCGCAAGCGCATTGGCGAGGACGGGGCACGACTGATTTTCGAGGTCTCCGTGGAACTGCACGGTGATGACGCCAAAGAACGAGAGATCACGGTGGATACCACGGTCCAGGAAAAGAACGTAACCTTTCCTACCGACCTGAAGCTTTTGACCAAAGTCATCGAGGGCTGCCGTAAGATCGCGGACAGCGAAGGCGTCGGTCTACGCCGCAGCTTCAAGCGCACGCTCCCCAAGCTTCGGCTGAAACGGATGAAGATGGCCAAAAAGGCGAGGAAGATGCGGACAATGGCTGGTGCCTTGATCCGTGAACTCCGGCGCAAATTGCCGGGCGAAGCCCTGGGCCGCCACCAGGAGCGACTTGACCTGTACGAGCGGGTCAAGGACCAGAAACGAAGCGACAAGAATAAGGTCTACAGCCTACACGAACCCGATATTCTCTGCATCTCCAAGGGTAAAGCGCACAAGCAGTACGAGTTCGGGCGCAAGGCGTCCATCGCGGTCACAAAAACTACGGGTATCATCGTCGGCGCGATGTCGTTCAACGAGAACGTCTACGACGGCCATACGTTGCCGGATGTCCTCGAACAGTGTTGGGAGGTCACCGGGGTCTGTCCGTCCATGGCGATCTGCGACCGAGGCTACAGGGGCCTGAATCAGGTCGGTGACACGCAAATCCTCATCCCAAAGCCTCCGAAGAAGAAGGACACACCGTACCAGCGCCTTATGGCGCGGCTCCGCTTCCGCCGTCGGGCGGCTATCGAGCCGGTGATCGGCCATCTCAAACACGATCACCGCATGGCCCGGAGCTATCTCAAGGGCGCGGTCGGCGACGCCATTAACTTGTTTATGGCCGCAGCGGCGTTCAACTTCAGGAAGTGGATGCGGAAAATCGGAGAGTTTTTTGCGCTCTTGGCGTTTCTGCTCCTCGGCAAAGACTCAAGCCGACGGCTGGCGGAAAATGTGGCGTAGAAGCTGAAACGGGTTTTTCAGGCCTGACTATTTAATGGACTGCTACTTATTCCTAATATTGACCGAGCTTTTGATGCTGGATTTATTTCTTTTGATGAATCTGGAGATATTATGATTTCTGACACATTCAAGAACTTTAAGGTTCTTGGAATTAATAAAAAAATGAAAATTAAGTTAGACTGTCGGCATTTTCCCTTCCTAGAGTTTCATCAGAAAAATATTTTTAAATAATTTTTATTTTTTCCTTGTTCATAAGAAAATCCCCGTGTGGCCCTTGGGTCACACGGGGATTTTCTTACGAACCGTAGGTCCAGGAGGCCGTTGCCTCCTGGCGGAGTCCAGAGGCAGCGCCTCTGGTCCTAGGTTGCTGGAAGTATTAAATGTGTAGACCGCGTAAGTTGAGTTTCCCGGCAAGGCAACGAAGCCGGAAGCTCAAGTCGCGCGGTCTAGCCTATTTCCAGACTTCAGCAGCAGTATCGACCACAAAGCGCAGTTTGGCCCACTGTTGTTCTTCAGTCAGGGTGTTGCCTTCCTCGGTGGAGGAAAAGCCGCATTGGGGGCTGAGGCAGAGCTGATTGATCGGCACAATCTGGGCTGCTTCTTCCAATCGGGCCAAAACCTCTTCACGTTTTTCCAATTCACCGCTTTTGGATGAGATGAGTCCCAAGACAACCTGCTGATCCTTGATATGCTTCAGCGGTGTAAAGTCTCCGGCCCTGTCCGAATCGTATTCCAGGAAGAATCCGTTCAGCTTGGCATTGGCGAAGAGTTCCGGAGCCACCAGGTCGTATCCGCCGCTTGTGAACCAGGTGGAACGGTAGTTCCCCCGGCAGATGTGCATGGTTACGATCATGTCGTCGGGACGGTCATCAATGGCGGCATTGACGAGCCGCACATACTTCTTGGCCAGTTCGTCCGGGTCTATTCCCCGTTTGCTCATGGCTTCGCGCTGGTCCGCATTGCACAGCGCACCCCAGCTGGTGTCGTCGAGTTGCAGGTATCTGCAGCCCGCGTTGTAAAAGGCGGCAAGTGCGTCACGGTAAGCCTGGGCAATATCGACCAGGAAGCCTTCTTCCGTGGGGTAGAAATCGGGGCGGGCAAACTGCTCGTTGCGAACTGCCAGTACAAAGTGGAGCATGGCAGGGGAGGGAATCGTCATTTTGGCGGTGTGGTCGCCAGCGCATTTTTTGAGGAATGCGAAGTGCTCCAGCATGGGATGGGTGCCGAAGCCGATTTCTCCCACCAGCTCCACGCTTTCCGCGCGGGTATGAACGCCCTGGAAAATAAATCCTTTGTCCGTGACTTTTTTTTGCAGGCCATCAAGATCGGCCATGAAATCCAGGTGCCACCAGCTGCGGCGCAGTTCGCCGTCGGTTACGGCCTTCAGGCCGCATGCCTTTTGCTTTTCCACAATGTCGGCAATGGCTTTGTCTTCGGCTTTCTTGAGCTCGGCAGCGGTAATTTTCCCTTCCTGAAACTGGCTCCGGGCCTGCTTTACGGATGCCGGGCGGAGTATGCTCCCTACGTGGTCGGCTCGGAAGGGGGGGAGAGTGCGGGCTGTAGCTTGATCAAATGAGTTTGTCATAATGGTATCCATGGTTGTTTTCGAATGAATGAGCAGGGGCACCAATTGCCAAAGTGACCGCCCCAGTAGGATTGTGGCAGGAGGCTGAGGCCTCCAAAGCCAGCAACGAACTGAGCGTCATACACTGGCTCTGGTTTGTTTTGCGAAAGAAGAGAACTCGAAGGCGGAAGCATTCGAGATGATCGTGAGGATTGTCTTTGCGCGAGACGAAACCAACAAGCCGTTGTCATCACAGCGTTGACAAGACGTCTCCTGGCTCCCGGTTCGAGTGTGCCTGGCCTTCCCATTCTGTGGCGAACAGTGGCTTCGGCTGCATGGCCGGATACAGTGGCGCGTCCGCAGCGGCCTTTCACCGCTTTCCGTTTCTTGTCAACTATATCTAGATGTATTGATATATGTTGGTGAGAGTCTTGTCAAGAACAACATCAGGTTACTGAAAAAGGCACGATAGCTTCGTTGCTGCGAAAAAACTCAACCCCTCGCGTATCAAGGAAATACGCGTCGGCCTTGATTTTTTCTATCGCCTTGCTCTCGTACTTTTTTGCGCAACCTGCCAGGGCTGCTCAAAAAGGTGCGATAACCCTATGTCCCTCTGTTCATAAGAAAATCCCCGTGGGCCATGGGCCACACGGGGATTTTCTTATGAACGAATCGCAGGTCCAGGAGGCCGTTGCCTCCTGGCGGAGTCCAGAGGCAGCGCCTCTGGTCCCAGATTGCTCAATGTACTCCTTTCGTTGCTGCGAAAAACTCGAATCCTTGCGTATCAGGAAATGCGCGTCGGCCTCGTGTTTTTCTAGCGCCTTGTTCTCATACCTTTTGAGCAACCTGCAAATTAAACTTTGTAGTCACTTCCTCAGCCTCCGGCGCTGACCAGGGTGGTGATCTCCGAATTGGGCGAGGGCACGAACGAGGCGAACGAATTGAGCGTGACGATCTTGGGGCCGTACAGGGCGTGGGGTTGTTCCTTGAGGTACGCCCAACGCTGGGTACCGTACTCGAAATGCCACCACTCGCCATGGTAGTTGACGAATCCCGCCCGTATCATGACGTCGTACAGCAGGCGGCGGTTCTCCAGCGCGTCTTCCTCGGTTTCGGAAAGAGTTTCGCCCTGCTCCAGCCGTTCCTCGAAATAGCGGGTGTTGGAAATGGGGCCGGGGTAGTCGAAGGGCGCGCCGAAAAAGAGGGGCTGCCCGTCTGTTGTGGCAATGGTCAGGTCCACGGCGCCACCTGTGGCGTGGGGCGAGGGACGCGAGCTTTCCAGGCTGGGCCGGGCAACGAATTCACTGGTCATTTCATTGATGGTCGGTTCGTCCTTGTCCGGGTAGACCTTGGCGAGTGCGGCGGCACATTCCCGGAAGAGCGCGGACTGTGTTTCCTTGCTCCGCCATGTGTCCAGGATGACCAGCCGCATGCCTTTGGGCAGCAGGCTGTTTGCCTTCAGCAGCATGCAGCGTATCTGGTCGCGTGCGTAGCATTCGGGAAGTGCGCGGTCTATGCCTGCGGAAAAGTAGGCGGGCCGGACAAGAATTTGATTTTCAGCCAGGGAGAGGGGAACTATGGTTTCCCCGCTCTCTTTTATTTCCTTGGTAAAGACTTCATCCCAGGACGGCGTTGCCGATACCGGTATGGGAGGGGAGTCTATGAGTCGTGCCATTGGAACCTCCAATGCATGGGCAGTGCTATATGTAGGCCCGCCCGGTTCTGGGCGGGCCGTTGCTTGAGTACTAGTATCCCAGCAGACGCGGCAGCCAGAGGGATATGGACGGGAAAAAGATCAGCATGAGCTGGCAGGCCAGTGCCACGAGCACGAACGGCCAGATGTGCTTGAACATCTTTTCCAACGACACCGAGCCGATGGAGGCCACGATGTAGACGCAGGCTCCCATGGGCGGCGTGATGAGCGCAATGGTGATGTTGAGCGTCATGACGATGCCGAAGTGCAGCGGATCGATGCCCGCAACCACTGCCAGGGGCGCGAACACGGGAGTAAGCAGCACCAGGGCGGCGATTTCTTCCATGAACATGCCCACCACAAAGACGATAAGGCTCATGAACAGCAGCACCATGGACGGGGTCTTGGCATACTCCAGAACCAGGGGGGCCAACTTTTGCGGCACCTGCTCGGACGAGAGAATCCAGCCCACAATGGTGGCCGCGCCGATAACCACGAAGATGACGCTGGACAGCCGCACTGTATTGGAAAAGGCCTTGGTGATTCCCTTCCAAGTGAGCTGCCGGGTCCAGATGAGGCCGACCAACAAGACATACAGGCTGGCCACGGCGCCGGATTCCGTTGGCGTCATAAAGCCGAACAGAATGCCGCCGATGATGATGCCGGGGGCGATAAGTGCCGTAACCGCACCGCCCGTTGCGCCCATAAGCTTGCTGAAGGAGAACTTGGCGTTCACGATGGGCAGGTTCAGCCGGGCAGCACTGATGCGGTGCATGACCATGAAGGCGATGCCCAGCAGCAGACCGGGCAGCACACCTGCCATGAACAATGCGCCCACGTTGGTCTTGGTCATTGAACCGAACAGGATCATGAAAATGCTGGGCGGAATAATGGGACCTATGAGCGAACTGCCCGCGGTAAGGCCTGCGGCATAGGAACCAGGATATCCGCCCTTTTTCATGGCGGGAATCATGATGGAACCCACGGCGGAGGCGTCCGCGGCAGCCGAGCCGTTGACACCGGCAAAGATGATGCTGGCGACCACGGTAACGTAGCCCAGCCCGCCCTTGAAGTGCCCTACGAGCGCTTCCGCGAAATTGAGCAGGCGCGAGGTAAGCCCGGCACTGCCCATGAGCTCGCCAACCAGTATGAAGTAGGGGATGGCCAGCAGGGAGAACGGTTCCATGCCTCCGTAAAACTGCTGGATCATGATCCGAAACTGGGAAAAGTCTCCGATGTAGAGGAATCCGCTGATTGCAGTGGCGAGCATGGCTGCGAACAGGGGCAGCCCGCAGATGAGCGTGGCAAAAAAAATGGCGAGAAGAACGAAACTCATTTTATGTCCTCCTTGCCTGGAACATCGGTTTTATGGGGAATGGGAATAAACTGTTGCAGCGTGTACTGGATGAGCATGAGCCCCATGCCCACAGGGATGGACATGAGCGGCATGCTCTTTTTGATGCCGAGGGTCATAATGGTGAACAGACGCAGTTTGTATGCGTATTGGAAGCCTTGCACGATCATGAACACAAGGATGGCAGCAAAGACGAGCCGGCGGATGATGGTGACTATCCGCTGCGGGGTGCGGGGCAGGCGGTCCACTATGATGCGGATGGCCATGTGTTCGCCTCTTTTGATGGCCGGAGCCGCCGCAAGCATGACCATCCAGACCAGGGTTATCTTGGCCAGGTCCGTGGTCCACATGGGGGGACGGTAGAAGCGGGCGAACACGCCGAGCATGACATCTGCCAGATTAACGACGAGGAGCGCCCCGGCCCCGAAAAGACAGAGGCGCTCCAGGATGTCAGAGGCTTTTTGGCAAAAGCTCGTGACGGGGTGCATCTATTTTGCTCCCTCGGCATTGGCTTTCTTGGCATTGTCTATGGCCAGATCAATCCAGGACTGGTCCACCTGGTCTTTAAGCCAGTTCACATAGGAGGGGCTGCCCAGTTCTTCAAACTGCGCGGATTCTTCGGCAGTGGGCGTGTAGCTGGTCATGCCCTTGCTTTCCAGGAATTTGATGCGGTCCTGCACCTGGGATTCCACGAAGTCGCGGGTCTTGACGTTGGCTTCGTGAGCAGCCTTTTTAAGGGCGGCCTGCTGGTCGGGAGTCAGCGAGTCGAGCAGGGCGCTGTTCATCAGCAGAAACTGGTCGGAGTACTGGACGTTGGCCAGGGTGAGGTGCTTCTGCACTTCGTACAGGCTGCCGATGATGATGTAGGTGGGCGGGTTCATCTGGCCGTCGGCAACGCCGGTCTTCAGGGCCAGGTAGACTTCGGTCCAGGGAATGGGGGTGCCGGAAGCGCCGAAGGCTTCGTACATGGCCACCTGGCTGGCGTCCATGGCGCGGAACTTCAGACCTTTGAAATCTGCGGGCGAATGGATGGGCTTGTCGCAGGTAAAGGCCAGGAAGCCACCTTCTTCAACAACTTCCAGCAGTTCAATGCCTGTCCGCTCGCGCAGGGTCTTACGTGCTTTTTCCATGAACTCGCTGCCGTCGAAAAAGATATGGGCGGCTTTGTAGTTCTTGAACAGGAACGGAATGTTGGTTGCAAACATTTCCGGGAAAACAGTCTGCATGCCGCCGTAGGAAGCCACGTTGATGACCGGGCCGCTCATGACCTGTTCCATGCGCTGCTCTTCGTTGCCCAGCTGGCTGTTGGGGTAGAGCACGATTTCCAGCTGCTTTCCGGTTGCCTCTTCAAGCAGCTGCTTGAATTGCACGGCAAAGTAGTGGACGGCGTTGTCGTTTTCGCTTGGCGGGCCATTGTAGCTCATCTTGATGGACTTGGCGGCCAGTGCACTGGCGGGGATCGCCAGCATGGCCATTAGACATAACACAGTGATAATACGCTTCATGATATCCTCTCCAGTATGTGTATGAAGACGCGAGGGAGGCATCCCATATGCCTTCCCCGACGTTTTCAAATTCAAGGGCATTTGAATTGCAAACCTTGAACAAATCAGCCCGACAAATGCCGGGCAGGGCACTCTTTTGATTTTTACTGGTCAGTCCATGTAGATACGTTTCAGCCTACGTAGATACGTTTCACTCGGGGCATAAGCCGTGACACGACCTCGTAGTTGATGGTCTTCAGGCGCTCGGCCCATTCGTCGGCCGAATATTCTTCATCCCCCTGCCTGCCCAACAGGACGACTTCATCCTCTATGGCGGCATTGGGAACAGCGCTGAGATCGATCATTGTCTGGTCCATGCAAACCCGTCCCACCACGGGAACGCGCTTGCCTCCCACCAGCATCATGCCGCCCTTGCCGTCTATGGCATTGGGGTTGGAAAGCAGCCTGTCGTAGCCGTCGGCATAGCCCACGGGCACGGTTCCGATGGTGGTTTCCGCATTCGTGGTGTAGGTGTGGCCGTAGCTGACGGGTACACCGGCCGGAACACGCTTTATGTGGGCCAGCCGTGCTTTGATGGACATGGCGGGGCGAAGGTCGAGAACGCTTTTGTCGACTTCATTGGAAGGATACAGCCCGTACAGGCTTATGCCCAGGCGTACCATGTCGAAACGGGCGTCGGGCAGTGTCATCACGGCCGCGCTGTTGGATGCATGCACCCAGGAAAAAGAAAACCCCGCGTCTTCACAATGACGCAGGGCTTTCTTGAAAATATCCAGTTGGCGGCGGGCGTTGGTCAGGTTTTGACTGTCGCTTGAGGCAAAATGCGTAAACAAGCCGTCAAAGTGCAGATGTTTCAGCTGCCTGAGCTCTTGCAAAATATCAGGGAAATTTTGCGGGCCGTTGTTTTCCGGGGGCAGAAGGCCAATGCGGCCCATGCCCGAGTCCACCTTCAGGTGGGCCTGTACGGTACAGCCTGCCTTGGCAGCCTCTTCTTCCAGAAGGTGGGCGTATTCCAGGGAATAGACCGCCTGTGTGATGTTGTTGCTGCCCAGTACCTGGGCCTGGGAAGGGGGCGTGTAGCCAAGGATAAGAATGGGAGTTTCGATGTCGGCATCGCGCAGGGCAATGGCTTCACAAAGGCGGGCAACGCCCAGAAAGGCGGCGCCTTCCGTGATGACAGCCTTGGCAACCGGAACGGCACCATGGCCGTAGGCGTCGGCTTTGACCACGGCCATGACCTTGGTCTTTGGGGCGACGGTGTCGGCAACCTGCCGGAAATTGTGACGGATGGCGGAAAGATCTATTTCCGCCCAGATGGCTTCGGTGCGAGACATAATTTACGTCCTTTGGCAAAAGATCGTATGGCAATACTTGATATTTATATACAATTTAACGATGTTGTAAACCAACGTCAAGTATGATTTTTTAATCAAAAATGATGAAATTTGTCATAATATTGTGTATACATAGATATTATGCTGGCGCAAGTGCCCGATTTTTTTAGTCGTGCGTCCAAATAATCCGTTGTTTCCGATGGAAGCATCTGTGCCTTTTTGAGGGGCCTTCTGCGAAGAGATTTCCCAGACCTTGTTGCAACCTATCTGAATGGCGAGACGACATTTTCATGGTGGATGACGCGAAAAAGAAAAAAGACAATCCGTTGTTTGTGGCTTCTTTGGAACGTGGAATGCTGCTCTTGGAAGCATTCAACCACGGCCACAAAAGCCTGGGGCTGACCGACCTTGTGGAGCTTACCGGCCTTAACCGAAGCGCCGTGCAGCGATTTCTCCATACCTGGGAGACCTTGGGATACCTTTCCAAGGACCAGCTCACCAAACGGTTCAGTCTTACGCCCAAGGTCATGAGCCTGGGGTACAATTTCCTTAAAGGAGAGCGGCTGGTCGAAGTCGCCACCCCGTATCTTCTGGACGCCAGGGAACGCAGCGGCAACTCGGTTTATCTGGGTACGCTGTACGATACCACCATCATCTACCTCATTCGTTTTCCGCAGCAATTGCTGCTGCTGGAAGGCACCCTGCCCGGGCGTCGTGTTCCCGCATTCTGCGGCGGCAGAGCTTTTCTTTCCTGCCTGGACGACGGACAGGTGCGCGACATTCTGGAGCGGTCCGACCGCAGTCCCATAACGCCTCACACCATTACCGGCCTGGAAGACAACATGCTGGAAGTGGCCAGGGTGCGGGCCAAGGGCTACTGTATTTCCCTGCAGGAACAGCTGCTTGGGGAAATCGCCGTGTCCGCGCCGGTGCGCGACGTGTTGGGAGTGCCGAGGGCGTCGGTCTATATCTCGGCCAGGTATTCGGAATGGTCGGTGGAAAGGGTGGAGAGCGAACTGGCTCCCATTGTGCTGGAAACCGCCGCGGTGATCGGATCGCAGCTGTAGCGTCGCTTGACGGCACGTGCAGGAGAAGAGGGAGCTTGCCTCTTCTGTCAGAAATTTTCCGTTTATAATTTCCCGTCTATCATTTCAGCCTATTTGGGGGCTGTCGGTGTTTCCTCTATGACGCCGCCTGCCAAAATCATCCCGTCTTCCGTATACAATGCAGCCACCTGTCCCGAAGTGGGCGGGAACTCCGGCCGTGCAAAGTGCAGTTCCATCCAGTCTTCGTGCAGCTCCACCTTTGCCGGGCAAGGCCGTTGCCTGTAGCGTGTTTTGGCCAGCAAAGCTTCGGGCCAGTGTTCCGGCGGAACCAGCATGTTGAGCTGCCCCACGCGGCATGAAGTGCGCCGCATTTCCTCGTCCGTTCCCATCACAAGGGTATTGCGCGCCATCTCCTTGCGTACCACGTAAAGCGGGTGTTTCCATGCAATGCCCAGCCCTTTGCGCTGGCCCAGGGTGTAGCGCCAAAGGCCCTGGTGACGTCCCACAGGTGTTCCATCCAGCAGAACGACCGGTCCGGGACCACCCAGGGGGGCGTTGCGCATCTGTAAAAATGCCTTGTAATCGTCGTTCGGCACAAAACAGACTTCCTGGCTTTCCGACGGCAGGGGGGGCGGCAGTCGGCGCGAGTCCAGCTCGTCCATAACATCCGCCTTGTGCCAGTCGGCCAGGGGGAAAAGAGCCTTTGCCAGGGCATGTTGCGGAACAAGGGCCAGGAAATAGCTCTGATCCTTGGTGTGATCCAGCCCGCTACGCAGAACCGTGCCCACCTCCGGGTGCTCTTCCAGCCGGGCGTAATGGCCCGTGGCAATTCTGTCCGCTCCGGCCTTTTGCGCCGCATCCATCAACAGGCCGAATTTCATGTGCCGGTTGCACAGGGCGCACGGGTTGGGGGTGCGGCCATGCACGTAGTCGTCCATGAAAGGCTGCACCACCAGGCGTTCGAATTCCACACTTAAATCCACTACATGCAGCGGCACAGACAAGGAACGGCACGACTCTTCCAGCTTGGCCGCGACAGAGCGCAGCCTGTCGTTCGGCTTCATGAAAAAGGCATGCAAAGCCACAACATTCCATCCCTGCTCGCGCAAAAGGGATAATGCCAGCATGCTGTCTCGGCCGCCGCTTATGGCTACTGCTACATTGTTCGTCATAGAGGGAATTCTTTAAGGGGAAACGCTTGCTGGAAATTCCAGGCTGTTGAAAAAAGCACGATAGCTTCGTTGCTGCAAAAAACTGCAAATCCTCGCGTATCAGGAAATACTGCTACAGATTTATTCCCGGGTAAAGTTGGGGGTTGGGGATGAAGAAGAGGAGCGAGGGGGAAACCTCTTAAAAGAGGTTCTCCCCCTCGCGCTCCCCTTTCCAGAAATTTTTATTTATTGAGCAATTGGGAAAAATATTTAGGCGGAGTATTTTCCGCGACCAGATTTCCGAAGAGTAACTTTTTTTAGGCCGTGTAAGTTTTGTTTCCCGGCGAGGCGCTGCGGTATTTATCGAGCGTGGACAGTATAACTTATACGGCCCGCGATGAGAAATACCGCAGCAACGAAGCCGGGATCAAAAATCGCGCGGCCTAGCCCACCAAACCGTTGGGCTTCCCTAACACCCCGATTTCCTTTTCCAAGGAAGCAGCAGTGCGCAGCAGCTGCTCTTCGCCGAAAGCCGGTCCAAAGAGCTGCAGGCCCACGGGCATGTTGGAGTCGGCCCCGAGGCCGACGGGCAGGCTCATGCCCGGCAGTCCGGCCAGGTTCAGGGAGATGGTGAAGATATCCATGAGATACATCTGCAGCGGATCGGCGGTCATCTGCCCCACGGGGAAGGCCGTGGTCGGGCAGCTGGGCCCGGCGATCACGTCGCATTGCTCATAGGCCTTTTGAAAGTCGTCGCGGATAAGGCGGCGAACCTGTGCGGCCTTGCGGTAGTAGGCATCGTAGTAGCCGCTGGAAAGCACATAGGTGCCGATGATGATGCGGCGCTTGACCTCGTCGCCAAACCCCTTGGTGCGCGAGGAGCGGTACATCTCCAACAGAGTGGAGGCGTCCTTGTCGCGAAAGCCGTAGCGCACGCCGTCGAAACGGGCCAGGTTGGAGCTGGCTTCGGCCATGGCGATGATATAGTAGGCCGCAATGGCGTACTTGGTGTGCGGCAGGGAAACGGGCACGGTGGTGGCGCCGAGCTTTTCCGCTGCGGTAATGGCGGCGCGGCAGGCATCGAGAACTTCGGAGTCGATTCCGCCTTTATGGTCGGCATTATTCCAGTATTCTTCGGGCAGGCCGATGCGCAGACCTTCCAGGCTCCCTGCCTGTGCGGCAGCCACAAAGTCGGGGACCGGGGTGTCGGCGCTGGTGGAATCCTTGGGATCATGGCCGGAAATGGCTTGCAGCATCAGGGCCACGTCTTCCACGCTGCGGGCCATGGGGCCGATCTGGTCCAGGGAAGAGCCGTAGGCCACCAGACCGTAGCGGGAGACACGTCCGTAGGTGGGCTTTATGCCCACGCAGCCGCAAAAGGAGGCGGGCAGGCGGATGGAACCGCCGGTATCCGTGCCCAGCGCGCCGAAACATTGTCCTGCAGAAACGCAGGCTCCCGAACCACCGCTGGAACCGCCGGGCACCCGGCTCAGATCCCAGGGATTGGACGTGGTCTTGTAGGCCGAGTTCTCCGTGGAGGAGCCCATGGCGAATTCGTCCATGTTGGCCTTGGCAATGACGATGGCTCCGGCCTGGCGCAGCTTGTCCACGGCGGTGGCATCGAAAGGCGGATTGAAATTTTCCAGAATGCGCGAGCCGCAGGTGGTGGGCATGTCCTTGGTGGTGAGGGCATCCTTGATGATGACCGGCACGCCCCACAGGGGCTTTTCCGGATCGTACCCGGCCTGGTCCATTGCCTTGGCTGTTGCCAGGGCGGTGTCCCTGGCGACGTGCAGCAGGGCGTTGATCTTGGGCTCGGTGGCGTCGATGGAGTCGAGGCAGGACTGCACGGCCTGTTCCGCGGTAAGTTCGCCTTTGGCCAGAAGATCGCGTACTTCGATGAGCGTTTTGGATGTAATGTCTTGCATGGAGTGGCCTTACACTATTTTGGGAACGATGAAGAACGTGCCGTCGTTTTCCGGGGCATTTGCCAATACGTCTTCCCGTTTGTTGGTTTTGCGTGCCACGTCCTGGCGCAGGACCGTGGTTTGTTCCGCCGGGCTGTACAGAGGCTCCACATCCTTGGTGTCCAGGGCGTTGAGGGTGTTCATGTATTCCAGAACGTCCCCGAGCTGCCCCGCGTACAGGGCCGAAGTTTCCTCGTCCAGTTCCAGGCGGGCCAAAAGCGCAATCTTGGCCACGTCTTCAGCAGATATTGTCATTGAATAGCTCCGGTGGTCGGGGTGAGGTCCCCGCTGAGTTGACTTAAATTCTGACTGCCGGGGGCTGGGGCCGCGCTGGTGGCGTTGCCGCCCGTGAGTTCGTTTATGCGGTTCTGTCGGCGGATCTGCTCCCGCTGTTCATGCAGTCTGGACATGCGTTCGGTACGCAGGCGCAGCTGTTCCGGGTCCACAACGCGCAGACCGTCGGAATGGGGCTGGAACAGATAGTACCACTGGCTGGCCCGGCCTTCGTCGTCCCAGGTCATGGGGGCGAGGCTCCAATCCATCTGGTCGGCATTGGCAAGCCTGGCGTTGACCACAGCCGCTCCCGCATTCTTGGGAATCTGTCCCAGGCGGGTGGCAAAGCGGACAAAGTCGAAGCCCAGGGCGATCCAGAAATCCGGGGTGCCCAGTCCTGCCTCGTCCATGCCGGACCGCAGGGCCGTCATGCCCGGGGTGTGGCTTTCCGGCCACCATGCACCGGGGCAGACCGCCAGCTTGAAGTAGGTATCTTCAACGCCTGTGGCATCGTTCTGGGATTTGCTGGTCAGGGCCTGGCTCCAAAGCGCCGGGCCGAGCAGGACCATGCGGTCTTCCTCAAAGAAGAAGAACTGCGGGGCCAGGATGCTTGCCTGGGCCCATCCGTCGGGCAGAAATACAGCCTGGAAATCGGGCTTTTTGCGTCCCGAATAATCTGTGGCGTTGTCCATGGCGGCCAGCTGCTGCAAGCTGGGTTCGCTGTCCGTCTTGGGCGGAACCTGCAACAGTTTGCCCACGCTGGCTCCCCATTTGGTGGGGTCTTTGGGCGGGTACCCGGCTATGCCGGTCACCTGTCCGCCAGCGGCTTCGGCTTCCTTCCAGAAAATCTCGGACATGCGGTGTCCGAAGGTTTCTTCGGGATAGACAATGGCGAAGTCCTTGATGCCGAGCCGTTCAACGGAAAGGCGCACCAGGGAGCGGACCTGGTCCTGCGGGCTGCCGAAAAAGCGCCAGGCGTCTTGGCCTTCGGTCCATTCGCCAAGCGAGGGCATAAAGGTGAAAAACGGGCGTTCGCCTGTAAGGTTGGCTTTGACCGCAGCCTGGAAAGCTTCTTTGCGAATGGGGCCGCCGACCGCGCCGAAAGACGGTGGAAGGGTGGCCAACTCGTCGGTCCAGCCGGGAACGTCGGTGTTCACGGCCCGCACTTCGATTTCCACGCCCTGCTTGAGCATGAGCCATTGGGCCAGTCCGGCACCCTTGAGGATTTTCCAACCGATGGCGGCGAATTTTCCGGACAGGGGAAGGGCCAGAACCAAGCCGGTTCTGGGAAGGCCGTAGCGGTCTTCCAATATTTTCAACCGTTGGTTCAGGGGCGTGCTGTCGTACAAACCGCCCTGGGTAACGGCCTGGCGCATCTGCCGATAGGCTGTGGGCCAAATTTTGACGGACTTGTCCGCCTTTCGCCAGGCGCTTTCAAAACGGGACACGGAATAGGGAAAGACGTTTTCGTTGTCCTTGCCCCCGGCCTGAAGGATTTCGTCCAGGGCAGAGTTGTCCAGAGATTCCATCCAGGTAAGGGTATCGGCTTCCAGCCGGGCCTTGACGGCGTCGTCGGGCAGCTTTGCGTGCAGCGGATTGAGAAAACGGGCGAATTCCCAGGCGCTTTCCATTGCAAGGCTGTTGACGTCGAAGAGCGAGTTCACGGATTGCGTGCGAATACCCTCGGGCAGGGTGGCGTCGGCCATGGTGTTGCCCAGAAAAAGGCGTGCACCGGAAATATCCTTGAGCGCGACATGGGCGGCCAGCTGAGTGGAATACCAGGGAGCCCAGGACAGCCGGACCTGAGGGACGGCTTTGCCCCAAACTTCGCAAGCCTGTAGCGCCCGGTGGAAATGGCGCGCGTTCAGCGTGCTGATGGTGAACCGCTGATGGGCCAACGGCATGACAGAGGGTTCAAGGTCGGGGCGTTGCAGCAGCCGTTCGTAAAACAGCTCACTGCGGGCCCAGTCCTTGTTCTGCCAGGCATCGTCGGCTTCCTGAACCAGCTTGGGCGTGCTCACGTCCCGTACTTCGGGGCGGGCAATGCCGGGCCCTATGATTTTCTTTTCACATCCCGCCAGCACCAGAATCAGCAGCACGCAGAGAAGTACGCCAGTAAACAGGCCAACTCGACGCGCCGTGGTGCGACGTAATGATAAACAGGTATTTTGCATGGTCTTGCTCACGCTCGCAGGGTAAAAAAAAAGCCTGGCCCCATTGCGGGGCCAGGCCAAAACTACGCATGTTCTTCGCGCAATGCAAGATTGGGCTCGGAAGGGACCGGGCTATGAACTAATCGTTCTTTACCTCGGTGTAATCCGCGTCCACGACGTCTTCGTCTGCGGCTCCGGAGGCCTGCTGCGCACCGGCGCCGGGCTGTCCTTCAGCCTGTCCGTCGGACTGTCCGCCCTGCTTCTGGGCGTAGAGCTGTTCGGCCAGCTTGTGGGAAGCCTGTGCCAGAGCATCGCTGGCGGCCTTGATGGTGGCGGAGTCGTCGCTTTCAAGGGCCTTCTTGAGGTCCTCGATCTTGGATTCCACGTCGCTCTTGAGTGCGGCGTCCACCTTGTCGCCAAGGTCGCGCAGGGACTTTTCGCTGGTGTAGATCAGGCTGTCTGCCTGGTTGCGCACTTCGATGAGTTCCTGCTTCTTCTTGTCGTCTTCGGCGTGGGCTTCGGCGTCCTTGATCAGATTCTGGATTTCGTCTTCGGACAGGCCGCTGGACGAAGTGATCTGGATGGACTGTTCCTTACCCGTGCCCATATCCTTGGCGGATACGTTCACGATGCCGTTGGCGTCGATGTCGAAAGTAACTTCAACCTGCGGTACGCCGCGGGGTGCCGGGGGAATACCCACCAGCTCAAAGCGTCCCAGAGTCTTGTTGTCCGCGGCCATGGGGCGTTCGCCCTGCAGCACGTGGATGGACACGGAAGGCTGGTTGTCGGCCGCCGTGGTAAATACCTGGCTCTTCTTGGTCGGAATGGTCGTGTTCCGATCGATGAGCTTGGTGGACACGCCGCCCATGGTTTCGATGCCCAGGGAAAGCGGGGTAACGTCCAGCAGGAGCACGTCCTTGACGTCGCCGGCCAGGATGCCGCCCTGAATGGCAGCGCCCATGGCAACAACTTCGTCCGGGTTCACGCTGCGGTTGGCTTCCTTGCCGAAGAATTCCGCCACCTTGTTCTGGACCAGGGGCATACGGGTCATGCCGCCCACCAGGACAACTTCGTCAATTTCGCCAGCGGAAAGTCCGGCGTCGGACAGGGCCTTGCGACAGGGCTCGGAGGTGCGATCCACCAGGTGCCCTACCAGGGCTTCCAGCTTGGAGCGGCTGATCTTGACCAGCATGTGCTTGGGCCCGGTCTGGTCGGCCGTGATGAACGGCAGGTTCACCTCGGTTTCCTGTGCCGTGGAAAGTTCCTTCTTGGCCTTTTCCGCGGATTCCTTCAGGCGCTGCAGGGCCATGCGGTCCTGGGAAAGGTCGATGCCGTTTTCCTTTTTGAATTCTTCAACCAGGTAATCGATGATAGCGTGGTCGAAGTCTTCGCCGCCCAGGAAGGTGTCGCCGTTGGTGGAACGAACTTCCACAACGTTGTCGCCTACTTCCAGGATGGAGATATCAAAGGTACCGCCGCCGAGGTCGAATACCGCGATTTTCTGGTTGGCCTTCTTGTCGAAGCCGTAGGCCAGCGAAGCCGCGGTGGGCTCGTTGATGATACGCTTGACGTCCAGACCTGCGATACGACCGGCGTCCTTGGTGGCCTGACGCTGCGAGTCGTTGAAATATGCGGGGACGGTAATGACCGCCTCGGTCACTGTTTCGCCCAGGTAGGTTTCGGCGTCCTTTTTCAGCTTCTGCAGGATCATGGCCGAAACTTCAGGCGGGCTGTATTTTTTGCCGTCGATTTCCACGGCTGCGTCGCCGCCGTTGCCGGAAGAAATCTTGTAGGGGCAGCTCTTGAGCCATTTCTGGATCTGCGGAGAGTCGAACTTGCGACCCATCAGACGCTTGACCGCGAAAACAGTCTTTTCGGGGTTGGTTACGCTCTGACGCTTGGCAATTTCACCTACCAGCCGTTCCTTATCCGTAAAAGCCACGATAGACGGTGTGGTGCGTCCGCCTTCGGGGTTGCTCACGCACTTGGGTTCCTTGCCTTCCATAACGTAGACACAGGAGTTGGTGGTGCCCAGGTCGATTCCTATGATTTTACCCATATATAAGGTCCTCCTCATGCATAGTTGTCAAAAATTTGTTACGGGAAAGAATTTAAGTTCGCTTTTCCCCAAGTAAAGGGGCAATTGCGTTTTTTATTTGGACTTTGCCACCATCACCTTGGCCGGACGTATGATTTTGTCCTTCAGGCGATAGCCTTTTTGCATCACGAGGGCGATGGTGTTGTCGGGCAGGTCGGTGTTGGTGTCCACGCCCAGAGCTTCGGCGAAATTGGGGTCGAAGGGCTCTCCCACTTCGCCCACCTGCGTCAGGTCGTGCGCAGCCAGGGCGTCCAGAAAAATTTTGCGGGTCATGTCCACGCCAAGCACGAAATTTTTGCAGGCGTCGCCCGGATCGTGCGCCAGAGCCAACTCCAGGTTGTCCAGGATGGGAAGCATGTCGCACAGCACGCTTTCCTTGGCGTACTTGATGAATTCCTCTTTTTCCTTGGTGAGCCGTTTCTTGACGTTTTCCATTTCGGCCATGGCGCGGAGCTTTTCACTTTCCGCATCCTTGAGCGCAAAAATAAGGGCGGCTTCGCGTTCTTCGGGAGTCTGTTCCACTTCCTCCACCTGTTCGCCGTCCATATTCACGTTTACAAAATCGGCCGGTTCGGTTTCGTGCGTTTTGTTTTCCACGTCTTCCCGTGCCATATTTTCGTATGCCTCCAGCCCTTTTTTGCGTGCTTTTTCGTCTTTGCTCGATCCGCTCATGTAAACCCCTTTTCAACCGCCTTTGCTCGCAAAAAACTCCATTTCCAGGGGAAAACCGTCTGAAGAATGGAGCAGCAGAAGCAAAGCGGCGTTAAAATCGCTTTTGAAGTACTTGAGTAAGTATCTGTGCTGTAAAGTCAACCTTTGGCATCACATCTGCGTAATCCATACGCAACGGACCGATGACTCCCACCATGCCCAGCGTTTCGCCACGGAAGGAATAGGGCGAGGCGATCACGCTGACCCCGGTGAGCGTGGGCGAGGCCTCGCTGCCCAGCGCCACAAGCACGCCGTCCGATGCTTCCATGATCTTTTCCAGCATATCCAGCAGGGTCTGGCGTTCCTCCAGCAGACAGATCAGTTCGCCTGCGGCTGCCGGGGCATCCAGACCGGGCAGAACGCGCAGGGCGCCGTCCACAAACAGTTCGCGGTCGCACTGGGCGTCCACGGTTTCCTTCACCAAATGCAGGGCCGTGCCCAGGTAGTCCGAAAGCTGGCGCGTGGCATTGCCGAGTTCGCGCAGAATCTTGTGGCGGACCTGGGAAATGGTCATGTCTTTGAAGGCTTCGTTCAGATAATTGGAGAATCGTACCAGATCGTCGCTGGATACGGGGCGTTCCAGTTCGATGAGCTTCTTCTGAATGATGCCGCCCTGCAGGATGATTACAACCATGACCAGGGTAGGTTTGATGAGGGCGAATTCCACCTGTCGCCAGCGCATTTTGCCGTGCATGGGGCTGAGCACCATGCTGACCTGTTGCGACAGATTGGAGAGCGTCTTGCCCGCATGACGGAGCAGGTCGGTCACTTCCAGTCCGGCATTGCTCAAATGGGCCTGCATGACCTTCTTTTCCGAGCCGGGCAGGGGACTCAGGTTGACCACGCGGTCCAGATAGAAGCGGAAGCCCGCCTGGGTGGGCACGCGTCCGGCCGAGGTGTGGGGCTGTTCCAGATAGCCCTTGTCGGTCAGGTCTGCCATGACGTTGCGAATGGTCGCAGCGGACAGGTTCAGGCGGGACTCTTTGCTCACCGTCCGTGACCCTACCGGGATACCCTGCTCTATGTAGATGCGGGTGATCGTCGAAAGAATGGTAATTTCGCGTTCTGTCAGATCCATATTTCCGGCCCTCTGCTGGTGTCTTAAGCCGGGTAACAACGGGAAATGTACCTGTCAATAGAGGGACAGGGAAATGGGTGGGAAGTCATTGAAAAAAATCTGTATTTGAGAGGACGAGAAAAGGTGTGCAGGCTGTTGAAAAGAAAGGGGGCAGATGTCGTTTGGCCTTTCGTACCAGGCTGCGGAAGGGAAATGAAAGGGCCGATTACATATTTGAATGAAAGGATTTTGTGTGTAAAATAAAATTATTCCAAAATGTTGCGACGTGTCGGTATCGGCGGCTTTAACACTTTTTAACGATTTAGTGTATTTTCATCGGACCTATGTTTATGGTAACTCCTTTCCAGGATTGACCGCTGCCGAACCTGTTGCAGTATCCTCCTCCAGGTCGATCCCAAGCAGGCCGTCTGTCCCGCCAACCTACCTGCAAAGACGGACGGCACCCCCCCAATCCGACAGACGGCCTGCTTTTTTCATTTCTCCCTTACTCAGCCTTCAGGCGCAAAAGTCCTGTTCCCGTGACGGCAAGTTCCGTATCCTGCGGGACATGACGATATCATTTAAAGAAATGCTCCATTCGCTCCGGCAGCCTGTGCCGCTGCTTATCGACACGGACAATGCCATGGGCGCGCCTGTGGCGGATGTGGACGACGGCGTGGCCCTTGCGGCTGCCCTGGCAAGCCCGGAAGTGGAGGTTGTGGCCGTATGCGGCTGCGCCGGAAACTGCAGTGCGGCGTTCTCGGCGAGAAATTCCCGGAAACTGCTGCATGTCTGCGGCAGGGACGAGATACCGGTCGGGGTGGGGCAGGAATATCCATTGTGTCGTGAACATCGCAATAGGGACGGCCACCATGCCTTTTTGGCGCGGCATGCCCAGGGAGCGGGGCGGGAATTGTGGCCCGAGTTTCTCGACTCCCCGGAGCTTGCCGCGTTGGCGGACAGAGTCCACGATGTTTCGGGCACAACAGGTGACAGCCCCATTGCAATGCCAGACGCACTCGTCGACGCATCGCCAACCGTGTTCCCCGACGCCGCTGAAACAATCATCCGGGCCGCCCGGAAAGCGGCTGGAGAGTTGGTTGTCCTGAGTCTCGGGTCGCTGACCAATCTGGCTGCGGCACTGCGGAAAGCACCCGAAGTAGCCCGGCATATCAGAATGGTTATTCACATGGGCGGGCAGTTCCTCCCCTGGAAGCCCGGCCAGATGCGGGCCGAGTTTGCCACGCCGGATATTCCCGAAAGCGTCTGGGACAAGGCGTTGCGCTTCAATACCTGGTACGACCCCGAGGCCTCGGCCCAAGTGTTTTCATCCGGCATCCCCGTGGTTGTGGTGCCCGTCAATGTAACGAGCCATGGTTTTTTGCGGCCCGGGCATGTGGAATTGCTGGGTAAGGTCGGCAGCAAGCGGTTGGATTGGCTTGTCCAACAGGTGCGCCCGTGGGTGACCTGGTCCGAACAGGTGCGCGGCTTGCCCGGGGCGCACATGCACGACCCCATGGCGCTGGCTTTGCTGTGCCGCCCGGATCTGTTTCAGCTGCAGCCCATGCAGGTGGATGTTCCGGCCCTTTTACGCGAGGCTCCGGTGTTCCTGGGCCCGGTACCGCACGAGGAAACGTTGGACCGTGAGGCCACTACCTGTTGTCCGATCCACTCGGCAGTACAGGTGAGCGCAAGCGGTTTCGAGCAATGGCTTGTTCAGCGGCTGGCAGCTTTCTGATCCCGGGCCGGTTGACGGCAAAGATACGAATAAATTCGTGCAGATTGCTTACAAAATCCAATCTGTCAGGCTGCTCAAAAAGGTACGAGAACAAGGCGTAAAAAAAACTCAAGTTTTCTGATACGCGAGGGTTTGAGTTTTTTGAAACAACGACGCTATCGTGCCTTTGTCAGCAGCCTGAGACGAATAAATTCGTTGGTACAACCAGTCCCCGCACATATCTGTACTCCGCACCGGAGAAGAGCCTTCCTGCCGCCTTGTTCTTTTGAGTATTCACTTGTCATGTTATAAATAAGAAAATATATATAGAAGAACAGTATATCTTGTGCCAGATATTAAGTAAGAAAAGCTTCTTTGCCTAGTATATCAGGTGGTGTTACAAACTATATTAAATTGGGGGACGGTATGCGAAATATACTGTTGGTAGAAGATGATACTGTCACCAGGCAGTATCTGAGCTTTCTTTTGGAAGAAAAGGGCTATTCTGTCCGCCAGGCCGAAAACGGCAGGCAGGCACTAGCCGGACTGGACGCCGATGGTCAGCCCGAGCTGGTGATTGTGGATATTTTCATGCCCGAAATGGATGGCATTGAAATCATCATTCATTTCAAGGAGTCTGGAATCTCCTGTCCCATACTGGCTATTTCCGGTGGTGGAAGTGACGGCGACCTGACGTATCTTGGATATGCCAAATCGTTGGGGGCGTGTGAAACCCTGGAAAAACCCTTTGCCGATGAGGAATTTTTGGACACGGTCAGCAATGTTTTTGCCCGGCAGGCGACCCAATGATGCCCAAAGTGTGCATGGGCACCAAGGCGTAGCATACGCTTCTTTACTGGTGTACGCTGTGTTCACTACTTCCAGAATCTCCACCAGGGCTTTGCTGCGTCTTTCGGGCGTCCAGCCAGCTCTTCCGCAACCGCCTCATATTCCCTTGCCGTGAACTCGAACCCATGACGTTCCGCAACCTGAACAATGTTCTCCAGCACTTTGGATTGTCCGGCGGAAAAATCCATGGCCTGCTCAAAATCGGCCCGCAGCTCCATGTTTTCCGGGAGTTCCGTGAAAAAACGCCGTACATTTTCCGTAGACATCAGCTCACCCCATAGCCTTTGAAAATAAGGTACAGGCCAAAGGCCGTGTATGCCAGCCAGAGATAAAACGCCCCCTTGCGTGCGCGTTCCTTTTCCATGGTGGAAAACATACGTTTTTCCGCGATCTTCACCAGAATAAACAGGCCAACAAGAAAAAGAAGGGTCTGCATTTATATTCCCACCTATATCTTCGATGTGACGTTGGATGAAATCAAAAAAATGTGCAATGAAGTGCTTGACATAACTTCGGGGTTAGGTATTAATCTTATTTAAGATGTTTACGGGGGTAAATATGCAATTAATCACTGTACCGGATGATGTCTACAATCGTCGCATTCGACGGTTTGAAAGTGCCTGCCGTGATAACGGCCTGAAAATGACCCATCAACGTATGGTCATTTTCAGGGATCTGGCACGTTCTACAGACCATCCCTCGGCCGAAATGGTTCATGGTCGCGTGCGTCGCGACATACCCACCATTTCGTTGGACACGGTTTACCGCACTCTTACCACCTTTGAAAAGTGCGGTCTCATTTTTCGGGTGCAGGCAGAAGCCGGACAGGCCCGTTACGACGCGGGGCTGGAGCCGCACCATCACTTCGTATGCACCGAGTGCAAGACCATTTACGATTTCGTCTGGAGCGAATTCGAAAGGGTCGCGCTTCCCGATGCTGCGGGAAACATCGGGCATGTGCAGGAAAAGCAGGCCGTCCTCAAGGGGATTTGCCGCAAATGCCTCGATAGGGCCGGAAGCCATTAATTTTTCGTCCCGGCCCCTTAACGCAGAATTTAAGGGGTTTGGGGAACGAGTGGTGGCAGCGTAACGTTTCCATTTTTTGTATGGTTACGGGATAATTGAAAGAGTTCCTTCTGCCCTGGTTGGTGTGGTACTTTGCCGGGCAGAAGGAACCTCTGGGTTTTACACTCTTTTTTCACTGTTTACGAATGCTGTAGCCGATGTGTGAGTGCATAACATGTATGAATATGTTATGCGGTACTTTGTTACATCCTAACGACAAGGAGAATGATAATGAGCAATACGGAAAAGAATCTCAAGGACGCCTTTGCTGGTGAATCCCAGGCCAACCGCAAATATCTTGCTTTTGCCGACAAAGCCGACGCAGAAGGGCTGCCCCAGGTCGCCAAGCTGTTCCGCGCCGTGGCGGAAGCCGAAACCATCCACGCCCATACGCACCTGAAGGTCCTCAAGGGTGTGGGCACCACGCAGGAAAACCTCAAGGAAGCTCTGGGCGGTGAGGAATACGAGTTTCAGAGCATGTACCCGCCCATGATTGAGCAGGCCGAAGCCGAAGGAAACAAACAGGCTGTGCGTTCCTTCCGCTATGCCAACGAAGTGGAAAAAATCCACGCCGAACTGTATTCCAAGGCCCTGGAAGATCCCGCTGCTCTTCCCGATGCCGACTACCATGTCTGTTCGGTCTGCGGCTACACCGTAGCTGGCGACGCACCGGACAAGTGTCCCGTCTGTAACGCAGCCAGCAAGGCCTTTTTCAAGGTCGACTAGTGGGATGTCCGCAAAATACGTAGACGTATTCTGCGGAGAATCGCAGCCCGGAAGTGCACTGGCTTCCGCTGGTTCGTTCCGGGCTGCTGCACCGGCTTGCGACGGCCGTTTTGTGGACAATATCGGCGTTGTCTGTAATAGCATTGGGAAGCGTTATTTTTGTTCGGTTTCCTGAATGTGGACCGCACTATTGGAATGTCTTCCGGCAACGGCTGTAGCCGATGCTACAGAACAGACGTCGGATATGTCGCAATGAAAGGAGGCTTGGTATGGACAAGTGGGAATGCCCTTGCGGGTATGTGTACGACCCCGAACTGGGGGACCCTGATAATGGCGTCGCCCCGGGCACCAAATGGGAAGATCTGCCGGACGACTGGGTCTGCCCTCTTTGTGGCGCGGAACAGGACTACTTTGAAAAAGCGGACTAAGTCTTCTTAGCCCGTTGAATACGGTAGAGCAATGAACGTGGGCAGCATGTGCTGCCCACGTTTTTTTATGGTTTTAAGCTCCGGCCTCGGCTTCCTGGCGCAACGAGCGGTTGAGTTCCTCAAGTTTGTCCGTTGCACTGCTGATGGTCTGCACGCCGTGGTCGGCTTTGCGGGCATTATCCGCGGTTTCTTCGGATATACGGCTGACGTCGCTTACGCCCTGACCTATTTCCTGGGTTGCAGCAGACTGCTGTTCAACCGAAGTGGCAATGAAGGTAATTTTTGTGGAAACATCCTGGGCCACTTCCACAATGGCATTCAGCGCCTCGCCGGATGTCGCTACCATGGATGTCGCTCTGCTTACGGCTTTGCCGACTGTTCCCACATGCTCGGTACTTTTGCGGCTGCCATTCTGAATTGCAGTAATGGCCTGTTCCACTTCATCCGTGGCATGCATGGTCTTTTCCGCCAGCTTGCGCACCTCGTCTGCCACCACGGCAAAACCACGTCCCGCATCGCCGGCGCGTGCCGCTTCGATGGCGGCATTAAGCGCCAGCAGGTTGGTCTGGTCGGCAATATCGTTAATTACGGACATGATTTGTCCAATGCTCTCCACCCGAGTGGAAAGTTCATTCATGTCCGTGGTGAGGATGTCGGTCATCTCGCGTACTTCATCAATGGCCTGGATTGAGTCGCGTACAACCTCCGAACCTTCCTTGGCCTTGGCAGCGGCACTGTCTGCACCTATGGCCGCGTCGTGCGAATTGGCTGCCATCTCGTGCACCGTCGCCGTCATCTCATCCATTGCCGTGGCGATTTCCAAAGTGCGATCTTTCTGCATGGATGCACCGTTATTGGTGTTGCTCATGGCTTGGCTCAGTTCGTTTACTGCATTGGCTATTTCGGCGATGCCGTGTTCAATGGTGTCCGCTGCCATGGTCAGCCCTTCGCTCTTGGCCCGAACAGCTTGCAACTGTGCTGCTTCCGCCTCCTGCTGGGCCTTCTGTGCGGCTTCTGCCTGCTGCTGGGCCACCTCTTTGGCCTGGTCCACTTCTTCCATGCGCGTTTTGATGTTTTCCACCATGGAGGTCAGGCTGTCGCGCACTCTTGCCAGTTCCGGCGGAAGTTTGGCGTCCACAGTGGCCGAGTAGTCGCCTTCGGCAACGCGCTCTGCATATTGGTCGACGCTGGAAAGCGGACGGAAAACCTGGCTGCGCAGAACAAAGAGAGTGATGATCAGAACGACCAGCAGTGCGCCGACTTGCGCAATTATCGTTGTCTTGCGCAGGGCATCAACAGGAGCGAAAGCTTCTTCCTGATCTATCTTTGAAATCAGTGCCCAGGTGTCGTCGTCCACCTGTACGGGCGTATAAGCGGCCAGGACGTTTTTTCCCCTGCTGTCGGTCATGATGTCGGTACCGCTTTTGCCTTCCAAAGCCGCCTGCACTCCGGGCATGGTGTTTGGGGGCAGATCTTCGGCGTAGGCTTTGGTCAGGGGGAGTGACGTTTGTTCGGAGTTCATATCCGAGCGCAGCAG
This sequence comes from Desulfovibrio sp. 7SRBS1, assembly GCF_049723905.1. Classification (NCBI taxonomy): domain Bacteria; kingdom Pseudomonadati; phylum Thermodesulfobacteriota; class Desulfovibrionia; order Desulfovibrionales; family Desulfovibrionaceae; genus Desulfovibrio; species Desulfovibrio sp. 7SRBS1. The sequence continues at coordinate 4,312,760 of NZ_JBJKFD010000001.1, forward strand.
TCCGTCGGGGCCAACCAAAAAAGAACAGCCGGACTTGCCCATCCCGACATGGGCATTCATAAGGGCGTTGACGTTGTCCATGGGCACCTGGAATGCCAACGCACCAACCACTTCGTCACCGAATCCCCGGAGGGGGGCGACAATAAACGCGGCCGGGTTATTGTTTTGCGGTGGATATTTTTCCAGGTCGGCAAAAGCGATTTCGCCCTTGAGAGCTTCTCGCAGTGCTTTGGAGAGGTTGCTCTGGGCAAGGCTGCCCTGCAGCAGGTCGGCGCCCCAGTCCGAATTTTGTTTGACGGTCAGGTAGACCCGACCTTTGTCGTTGATGAGCAGCGCATCGCTAAATCCCAATTTTTCCACGGCCGGGGCTATTCTGGGAAGAGCGAATTTGACAATGCTGTCGATGGTTGTGGCGGAGGTATCGACGGGGAAGCCCGGTTTCGCATCCTCAAAGAAATTCGACAGCATTGTTAGTGTGTTATATACCTCTTTTCCCCCGGTAAAGCCTGCGACGTTTTTAAACCAAGCAGCCGACCTGTTTTCAAAATCCATTTTTTTTGCATCACTCAGTGCCTGCAGCTGATTGAAAGATTGGTATTCCAGGCTCGTCGAGGCCACATCCAAACTGTGGTAGCCTATGAACAAGAGAGGAAGAACAACAACAAGCAAAGTAAAGAGCACCAGTTTAAGCTTCAGGGTCATGCTTATCCTCCAGATGATAAGTCAAATTTTGAGTCGAATGCTATATTTGGGGAACCTTAGTATTCGGATTAAATATTGCTTAGATTGTAAAAAATGTGCTGTCGTGTGCGTCCGTAATAAACGAGGTGATGATTCTTTTGTTACAGTTGCATGTTTTTAATGAAGAAAAAGTACATCTAAGTTCCCTAAATGTCATTCGGTATATACAAACAAAAATCCCTGCCGACTTTCGTGGACAGGGATTGTAATGATTTTTTTTTTCATTGAGGGAAAAATGGCTAGCCGAACGCCCCCATTTTTCTGGGCGCGATCTTCTTTTGAATGGCTTCGCTGTAGGGAGGCCGCAGAATGCCTTTTTCCGTGATGATCCCGGTGACCAACTCATTGGGCGTCACGTCAAAGGCAAAGGTGTATACCGGCACGTCGTCCGGTACAATCTGGGACTCGTTGGTGGGGTGCGTCACTTCGCGCGGCGTGCGTTCCTCGATGGGAATCAGGTCGCCACTTGCGCATTGCAGGTCGAAGGTGCTGGACGGTGCCGCCACATAAAATGGAATGCCGAAGTGCTTTGCCATGATGGCCACGCCGAAGGTGCCGATCTTGTTGGCTGCGTCGCCGTTTGCGGCAATGCGGTCCGCGCCCACCACAACCTTGTTCACCATGCCTTTTTGCATAAGCAGGGCGCACATGTTGTCCGTAGCCACGGTAACATCCACGCCGCTTTTTTGCAGTTCGTAGGCTGTCAGCCGGGCGCCTTGCAGAAACGGGCGGGTTTCGTTGGCAATAACCTTGATGTCCATGCCCTGGGCAACCGCGGAATAGATGACGCCAAGGGCCGTGCCCCAACCTGCCGTGGCAAGCGCCCCGGCATTGCAATGGGTCATCACAGTGTCGCCGTCTTCGAGCTGGGTTGCGCCGTAATCGCCCATGCGCTTGTTGATCTCAATGTCTTCCTCGTGCATTTCCTTGGCCTTGCACAGCCAAAGGGTACCGAGGGCGGCAAGGCTGACACCGGGATGGCTCTTCCAGATTTCATCCATGATGTCCACGGCCCAGCGCAGGTTCACGGCAGTGGGGCGGGCCGCTTTGAGCTTGGCCAGCTTTTCGGCCAGCACTTCTTCCCATTTACCGTTCGCTCCAACTTCGGCCCCCATTTCGGCCAAGGTCTCGCGCACGCACAAATAGCAGCCGTAGGCCGCGGTAACGCCGATTGCAGGAGCGCCGCGGATGACCATGGTCTGCAGGGCGAAAATGGTATCGTCCAGCCCGGTGCAGGCGTACCATTCGTCACGCAGGGGCAGATACCGCTGGTCCAGCAGCAGCAGCGCATTGTCGTGGTCGGAAAAACGCATATGGGAGTCCATCATGGCCCGAATCTCCTACTTCAGTTTTTCAGCCAAAAGTTTGTTCACCATCTGTGGGTTGGCCTGTCCCTTGGTCTTGCGCATGATCTGGCCCACGAAAAATCCTATCAGCTTTTTCTCGCCAGCCTTGAGGCGCGCGGTCTCGTCCGGGTTCTCGGCCAGAACTTCGTCCACAACGGTGTCGAGTTCGCCGCTGTCCGAAATCTGCACAAGCCCCTTGGCCTTTACATAGGCTTCCGGATCGTCGCCGGATTCGAACAGGTCGTGGAAGATCTGCTTGCCGATCTTGCCGGAAATGGTCCCGGCTTCGATAAGGGCGATAAGGCCAGCCAGGTTGGCGGGCGTCATCTTGCACTGGTCGGCGTGCAGGTTTTCCTGGTTCAGTTCGCGCATCAGCTCGGTCATGATCCAGTTGGACGCCTGCTTGGCATCCGCACCCGCTTTGACCGTGGCTTCAAAATATTCCGCTGTGGCGCGATCGGCTGTCAGCAGATCCGCGTCGAAATCGGGCAGGCTGAATTTTTCCATCAGGCGGGCACGTCGAGCCTTGGGCAGTTCCGGCAGTTCGGATTCCCACTTGTCCACCCATTTCTGCTCCAGCACCAGCGGCACCAGGTCCGGGTCCGGGAAGTAACGGTAGTCGTGGGCCTCTTCCTTGCCGCGCATGGACATGGTCACGTTCTTGTCTACATTATACAGGCGTGTTTCCTGGATGATCTTTTCACCGTCCTCGACGCAGTCGATGTGGCGTTGGATTTCATATTCGATGGCGCGCTGCACGTTGCGGAAGGAGTTGATGTTCTTTAGCTCCGTGCGGGTACCGAACTCTTCCTGTCCCTTGGGGCGGACGGATACGTTGGCATCGCAGCGGAACGAACCTTCTTCCATGTTGCCGTCGCAGATTCCCAAGTAGATGAGAATGCTGCGCAATTCCTTGAGATATGCGACTGCTTCTTCGGAACTGCGCATGTCCGGTTCGCTCACGATCTCAATAAGCGGCACGCAGCTGCGGTTCAGGTCAATAAAGCTTACGTTTTCCACCTGGGAATGGATGGACTTGCCGGCGTCCGCTTCCATGTGGATGCGGGTAATGCCGATGCGCTTGACGCCAGCCTTGGTGGTGATGTCGATATGGCCGTGCTCGGCAATGGGCTCCTCGTACTGGGAAATCTGGTAGCCCATGGGCAGGTCGGGATAAAAATAGTTTTTTCGCGCAAAGATGGACTTCATGTTCACCTGGCAGTCCACAGCCAGTGCCATCTTGGTAGCGTACTCCACGGCTTTGGCGTTGAGCACGGGCAACACCCCGGGCATGCCGGAACACACGGGACATACGTTCTCGTTCGGGTCGTTCCCAAACTTTGTGGAACAGGAACAAAATAACTTGGACTCCGTGGTCAGCTGGGCGTGTACCTCAAGTCCTATAACTGCTTCAAATTCGGGCATGGGCCGTTCAACCTCCATACAATGCGTTACAAGCAGGCAACCTAACCTTACATTGGGGGAATGCCAAGGGGGAGAGGACGGCTGGGTGATTTTTCAAGGCGAGATTGGGGCGGCAGCGTGATTTTTGCTCCTGCCTTCGTTGCAAAGCGTAATCCAGAGACGGGATGGAGGTCTAACTCCTATCCACGTCCCTGAATTGCACTTTGCGCCTCGGCAGAACCAAAACTTACACTGCCGCTGGAAGAGAAAGACAACGGGGATGGAATTTAAAAGTAGTTTTGTGACCTTTTAATAGATATAATTCTAAGCTAGAATACACACATAAAAATCTACCAAGTTCAACTTGTTGAATTTTATTATTAAAATATTCATGTGCAATTAGCTGTAATTGTTAAAACAAAATTTGGTAGATTTTTCAAAATGTGTCAACAGTTTGAAATGTAACTACTTATTTGTTGGAGTGTTCCCCGCACACGCGGGGATGACCCGGAGATAGAGGACAAGATGAACGAAGACTGGAAGTGTTCCCCGCACACGCGGGGATGACCCGTTCAGCTTGTGCGCTTTGTCGGGGTGGCCCATGTGTTCCCCGCACACGCGGGGATGAACCGAACTGGGCAAACAACCGGGCATGCGAAGAATAGTGTTCCCCGCGCACGCGGGGATATTTAGACGCACGTCAAGCCACCATCACCAATGGCGTTGTCTTCGCCACGCTTCGTGGCGCACCTGCGGCGTACCATTTGCAAATGCAGCTTGCCATTTTATGGCGCAAGGGTGTTACCTCACCTGGCTTGGCTCTAAGAGGCGGCCAAGACTTCCTTAAATATACCTGCTGCCCCTTCGTGTCGGAAAGGGAGGGGAAGGTCCGGAAACAAACGGGGAAACCGGGCGCGTTGACCGGGTTTCCCCACTGTTTCCGGAAAATACGACAACCTTGAGTTGGTAGCCATCCAAAGGGACACCATGGCTTGCCATACCCTGCGCCCATGCCCATCTTCATCCCCGCAAAGCGGGGATGTCAGCCTATACTTCTGAGCTACTGACATAACTTCTATCCGCGTCCTCAAACAGCAAGCTGCGCCTCGGCAGAACCAAAACTTACACTGCCGCTGGAAGAGAAAGACAACGAGGATGGAATTTAAAAGTAGTTTTGTGACCTTTTAATAGATATAATTCTAGGGGCTGTACCAGATAACTAGCCCATATGCTTCCTAACCCACTGTTTCAATTGCTTAAACTGACTTTGCGGATTATTGGTATTAAAACGCCATTCGCACTCCTTCAAAAAGAGAGGAAAATGTTTGGTTGGAATACCGTTAAATTTTCTCATATGACGCTTGGCCTGATTCCAAAAATTTTCGATTCCGTTAATGTGGTTTTGCTTGTCAGCGAACAACTTCGAATGGTTGATCCTGAAGTGTTTGAATTCGGAAACGTCCAGCACATTGTAGCTGTGAAGAGCATCTGAGTACACGATGCTGTCTGGCTGTACCTTTTTTTGAATGATTGGCAATAGCGTCTTGCTTTTAGCGTCGGGAATTACCTGTGTGTATACCTTTCCGCCACGTTTAAGGATTCCAAAAACAGGTACCTTGCCAGCGGCCCCTCGCCCTCGTTTACCTTTACGCTTTCCACCGAAGTAACTTTCATCAACTTCAAATTCGCCAAAATCCATTCCTTCGCAGGTTTCTTCTTCGGCTATAATTTCTCGAAGCCGGTGAAAATAAAAGGCGGCAGTTTTTACGTTCACTCCAACCAAACCAGCAGCACAACGGGCTGTGGTGCCAGCTACAAAGTGCTCGATCAAACGGAGTTGTTTACTCTGACTCAAACGACTTTTTCGCATTACTATACCGATAACCCAGAGGAGTTATCTGGTACAGCCCCTAATTCTAAGCTAGAATGCACACACATAAATATCTACCAAGCTTAACTTGTTGAATTTTATTATTAAAATATTCAGATGTAATTGCCTGTAATTATTGAAATAAAATTTGGTATATTTTCAAGATGTACCAATATTTTGAAATGTATGTATTTATTTGTTGGTGTGTTCCCCGCGCACGCGGGGATGAACCGGCGCGGCCATTGTCGAGATATGCGACGTCAGGGTGTTCCCCGCGCATGCGGGGATGAACTGGATTGATTTTGTGTTCACACGCCCCTGGTTGTGTGTTCCCTGCGCACGCGGGGATATTTAGACGCACGTCAAGCCACCATCACCAATGGCGTTGTCTTCGCCACGCTTCGTGGCGTACCTGCGGCAGTTTATTTGAAATGCAGCTTATACTTTAGGGCGCAAGGCCGTTATCTCACCTGCCTTGATTCAAAGAGGCGGCCAAGACTTACTTTCATATATCTAGTGCCCCTTCGTGTCGGAAAGGGAGGGGAAGGCCCGGAAACAAACGGGGAAACCGGGCGCGTTGACCGGGTTTCCCCACTGTTTCCGGAAAATACAACAACCTTGAGTTGGTAGCCATCCAAAGGGACACCATGGCTTGCCATACCCTGCGCCCATGCCCATCTTCATCCCCGCAAAGCGGGGATGACCGCCCAAACCGTATTTTATGATTTAGAAAGGAAGAAATAGAGACGCAGGTCCCGCAGTACCTGAGCTGCCCGGTCCCGGTCACAGAAGCTGCGGCCTTTACCGAAACCTTCGATGCATTCAGAATATAAATTAAGCTGACGAAGTCAAACGAACCCTATCTACAGCACCCCGCCTACTTTATCTTCTTCAAATAATACTTCGCCGCCTTGTTGCTCGGCTCATACTGCAGCGTCTGCTCCCAAAGCTTGCCTGCCAAGGCATTGTCCTTGTTCTGATACGCAGTGTAGGCCTCGTCATTCAACACCTTGGATATGCTCAACCTGGCATCGGCGTCCTTGGGATTAATCTTCAACACCTGCTCCCAGGTTTTCAAACCCCGGTCCGGGTGGCCCGTGTTGTGATACAACCACCCCAGGGCAGTAAGCGCCTTGGTATGCTTGGGGTTCAGCTCCAGCGTGCGGTTGAATTCGAGCCGCGCATTGGCGGTCATGTCCAGCCCCTGAAATGCCAGCCCCAGCCGGTAATGCGTTTCCGGATCGTCCGAACCGACGGTCTGGGCCTTGCGCAAATACTGGATGGCCTCGGTCATGTTGTGCTCCACCAGATAAATAACACCCATAAAATAATAGGCGCTGGCGTTGTTCGGATCAATGCGCACGGCTTCCCGAAATTGCTCGAACGCTGGCTTCACCTTGTCCTCATGCAGATAAAGCAGCCCCCGCATGACGCGGGCATAGGTGTTCTGCGGCGCGGCATTGATGACCTGCTCGTAATACTTTGCAGACTGGTCGAACTTGCCCAGCTTGGCCGAAATAAGGCCCATCTGATTGAGGGCGAATTCGTTGTCCGGCTCCATTTCCAGGGCCTTGCCAAATGCGGTGGCAGCTTTTTCGAGCAGTCCGCGGTAGTTGTAGTCCGCCCCCATGAAAAGATAGTCGTCCACGCTTTTTGCATGCGCAGCCACGGGGAAGGAGACGGTAGCGAGCAACCCGAACAGTGTGGCCCCCAACAGTGTGGCGACAAGGGCGCGGGCAAGTGCTGTGTTGATACGGCGCATGGCTACACTCCTTGCTTTTGCAGGCCGAGAATTCCGGCGGCAATGGATTGGGCCACCTTGTGCCTGTTGTCCGGGGACATGAGAAATTTTTCATTGTCCAGATTGGAAATGAATCCGGTTTCCAACAGAATGGAGGGCATCTGGGCCCGGCGCAAAACATAGAAATTGGCCGAGTGCACACCCCGGTCGCGCATGGGCAGCTGCTTTGCCATGCCTTTTTGCAGGGCCTTTGCCGCCTTGCCCCCCGCATCCCAGTAGCGGCGGCGCTCGAAGCGGAAAAGGATGTCCTCTATGTCCACGTAGCCTTTCCTGGTGAGGTCGCCCTTGTCGAATTTGAGCACCGAGTTTTCGTACGACGCCACGCGCTCGGCTTCCTTGCTGGAGGCTTTTTCCGAACAAAAATAGGTTTCCACCCCTTTGGGCTTGGGATTTGCGTTGGCATTGATGTGAAACGACACGAACAGGTCGGCCCGGAACTGGTTGGCAAAGGTGGTGCGCGCCGAAAGGGGCATGTAATAGTCGGCAGTGCGCGAGAGAAAATATTTGGCGTCCGGGGCCATCTGTTCCAGAATGCGTGCGGTGCGCTGTGCCAGGTCCAGGGTGATGTTCTTTTCCTCTATCTTGTTGGGGCCCACTGCACCGGGGTCGAAGCCGCCGTGCCCCGCATCCAACACGACGCGGCGAACCTGATAGCCGAGCGCCGAGCCTTTGGAATACTTGCGGGTGAACTGTTTTTCCTCTTCCTGCGCCTGCTTTTCCAGCTCGGAGAGAGGTTTGGTCGGCGCACTTCTCGGGGGCACGGGCCGTTGGGAGATCATGTCGGCCATCATTTGCGAGTAGGTGTCGTTCGGGTTCAGGCGCAGGGCGTTGCGGAAGCTGTCCAAAGCCGTACGCATGTCGCCCGCCTGAAAGCTTGCCCGACCCAAAAGCCCCCATACCCATTCATTGCGCGGGTCCATGGTGGCGGCTTTGGTGAGTATTTCCACAGCTTGGGCAACCTGGCCAGAAGACAGCAAATCCTGTCCCTTGAGCGCCAGATCAAAGGCGCTGGGCTGTTCGGCGCAAAGAGCGCCTGCAGGGCTCGTCATGGTGAGCAGGCCTGCGGCGGCAAGCGCGGCTAAAATATTGCGGCGTGATGTCATATTTCCTCCTGAGCGGGTGGCGGAAAGAAAAATTGGGCTGCAGGTGAAGGTTCGTTTGCGCTGCTAAAGGTTCGTTTGGATTGTCGCTGCGCAAATTTATCCACCTGTAGGACTGCAACTGTTTGGCAGCCTTTGTTCTCTCCCTCCGGTTCCGAAGCTTTCGGCCGAGTGCTCCGTTTGGAGAGCCAGCCGGAGTGGGTATCGTTCGGGTTCCGCCTTGGGGTATTGGGTAACGTGTCCGAAGGCCTGGCATCAAAGACGAATGCTGCAAGTTGGTGCGGACGGGCCGCATTGCCAGCCTTGCCGGTTTAAAACCGGGGGCTGGCCGTTACAGACCGGAACGCACGATGCTTCTCCCGACCGGGAACAAACACGTCTGCGCTGTGAGCGGCTATCGCTCAATAGATGCGCGTCAGGGTGGTTCCCGGATAATAATGCCTGAGGATGGCGCGAAAGTCCCGTCCCTGTTTGGCCATGCCCTGCGCCCCCCACTGGCTCATGCCCACGCCGTGTCCGTACCCTGCGCCCGAAAAGGTGAATCCGCCACCGGTTGGGTTGATCGAACACAGGACGCTTTTGATGCGGGAGGGACCCAGCCATAGCCGGAGGGTATTGGCCTTTATGGAAAATCTTTTTGTGTCCGTTTGTATGGACACCGTGACCAGACGGCCCGAAGGAGAGACTTTATCCGGTTGGATGTTGCGCACCGTGGCTACCTTGAAGCCATTGCGCTGCAGGGCGGCAACCACATCGGCTTCGGAGATGGTCGCCTCCCAGGGCAGATGTTTGACGGACTGCGACACGGTATCGTCAGCCACCTGATAGTACGGCATGTCGGCCGTCCACACGTTGGCGTCGTCTTCCAGCATGCCGCCGCTGTGGGCATGAAAGTAGGTGAGAATGGGCTTGGAATCTTCGGTGACGATTAGGCCCCGGGTCGAGTCCACGGCCTTTTGGGTCTTTGTGTTGCCTACATCTGTGCCTCCGTAAACCTGCGAAGCTGTGGTTGCGGCAACGTCGAAAGGCTTTTCCTGCATTTTGCCGACGAGAAACCAGGCGTAGGATCGGGCGGCAACTGCCTGGGCCATAAGGGCCTGCTCTTCCCACGATGGGGACATTTCCTTGGGAACCACTCCCTGAAGGTAGGTCTCAAGAGAGAGAATATTGATGGCGCTGATTTTGCCGCTGTCGTTATAGAGCTGCAGATTGCCTGCGTAGGTTTTGCGCTCCATGGAAAACGGCGTTTGCATCAGCAGGTTGATGCTGTGGCGATAGGATTTGCCAGCCAGCTGAATTTGGGAATCGTGGATCGTGGCGGTGTAGGTGCCTGGCGGGAGCGTGTTTTTTGTTTGTCCCGCTATCTTTGTCTGGCTGTGCAGCGTGAAGCTGACGGAGTTTTTTTTGATGGCCAAAGCAACCCGCACGTTCGGGGCGGACTGCAATTTCTTGTTGGCTGCGGATTTGGGAGCCTCCTGCGGGCTTTTTTCCTGTTCCGTGGCAATGCGTTCGGCCATGTAGCTGGCCGTAAAACTTCGCGGGCTGTTCGGAAATTCTTTGAGAAAACGGACAAAGCCATCCTGGGCCCGTTGCAGTCGCCCTTGTTCGTAGAGAATCATGGACATGTTGAAGAGGGCGTTTTCCAGCGCTGGCTGGCCCGGATAGTCGTGGATGGCGCGTTCGTAGATTTTAAGGGCTTCTTCCTTGCGGTCCAGGAAAAGCGCCATGACGTCGGCCATGCGCACTAGGGCAAAGGCTTTTTCCTGAGCGGTGGGGCTGTACTGGGCAATGGTGTTGTAGGCATCCACGCATTCGAGAAGCCGTCCCTGGTCCAGTAGTTCGGAAGCCTGTTTGAGCAGGGGGGCGGGGTCGAACCCCACCGGCGTTTGGGCCCTGGCCTGGTAGATTCCAACGGCCGAGAGGAAAAGGCAGAGAAAACCGGCCGAATGGAATGCAAGGGTGCGCCAATTTTTTTGCATGAGATTTTATACCGCCCCGGCCCAGGTTTGGCAAACCCGGACCGGGGAAATCTGTTGCAATGTTATGAAGCCGGTTCGGCTTCCGGCGAAGGTGCGATTTCCAGATCGATGAGTTTGCTGATTTCGCTGTTGATCTTCATAACCACAGAAGCGTCTTTTCTGACCGCGTCGATGATGAGCTGGATGTTGTCCACGCTGTTGCCGATGTTGAAACGCAGCCGCGCCAGGCGCAGGGGAAGGTAGACATTCTGCAGTCCGCGGGGGCTGCCGAGTGCCTTGATTTCGTTGGGCAGGTTCTGCACGGATTGGGGCAGTTTTGCCACGGCGATGGTTGCCAGAAAGCCCGCGTCGATGAGCAGGTTTTCCACGGCTTCGCAGGCCTGCACCACGTTCTGCAGGGTCTTGAGCTCCCTCGGGTCTGTCACTTCGCCCTTGTGGTCGCTGATGGTGTCCAGCGTGGCGTCGAGGATGGCTTCCTTTTCGTCCACGTTTAGCTCCAGCTGGGCCAGGTCGGCCTTGCGAACTTTGACGGCTTCCTCGGCGTCGGCTTTGGTTTTGAAGAACAGCGGCTTTTCGTTCTTTTCAAAGCGCAGCACGTCGGCATTGGCTTCGGCAATTTCGGCAGACTTGCTTATCATGTCCCGCTTGGCGCTGTCGTAGTCTTTGTAGGCGTCGCGGATGGCTTTGCCATTGGGCAGTATTTTCTGGATGGCGGTCATGATGTTCCGGTACACATGGGTACCGGCCTGGGGCCGCAGCTTGCCGTTGCGTTTGATAACCTGGTTGACGTCGTTGCAGGGCGCATTGGTAAAAATGGATTTGGCTCCGTCCGCCACGGCACTTTGTATTTCCTTCATGGTGGGCGTGTCTTTGCGTACGATGTCAAAGGGCGAATTGACCTTGTAGTAGATACCGTTGAGGATGGTTTCCTCGCCGGGGCGGTAGCAGGTGCCCTCGGAAGAGTACATGTCTGGCGGCAGGGTATAGAGCACGTCCTGCGTCATGACCACATGCACTTTGATGGGGCTGACGATTCCGCCGTGCGCGGCATAGGCTCCGTCCAGAGCCAGGGCGCGCACCACCGGGGTCATACGGTCCTTGGAAAAATCCTCCAGCTCGGCGGGCCAGGTGGCATCGGCGGATATGGCCGCGTTGTTGAATGCCACATGGGCGATCTTGGCGGCTGTTCCGGCGGTATTGAGCCGGTCGAGCACCAGTTCCATACTGGGAGTTTCCATGAGCATTGCCATGGTGCCTTCAGCCAACCCTCGGCTCATGGCACAGCCGGAAAGTCCGGCCACAAGTCCGGCCAGCCCCAGAAGTAAAATTTTGCGAATCGTGTTCAAAGCCCCCTCTCCTGTTTTGATTTGTGATTCAGCCTCGGCATGAAGAGTCCGGCGGTCCCATCGTCAGATTCCGTTTGAGGTGCAGAAGCAGAATGCGTTCACGTTTGTAAAAAAAACGGGAGCGCTTTTACCAAGCGCTCCCGTTAAGGTGCATGATCAGTCGGATGCTCCGACGTTGCCTTCGTTTACTTCTCCCTTGACCTTGTCCATCTGGCGCGTGGCATCCAGCTTGGCCTTGAGCTTGGCGTAGGTGCGGGAATACAGCTCGTCGCCCGGTTCCAGCCTGCGGGCCTTGGCGTAGCTGCGCAGGGCCTTGCGCAAGTCGTGCGTGGCTTCGTAGCCTATGCCCAGGTTGTACCAGGCCGCATCGTCATCAGGATCTTTTTCCACGGCCCCGTTCCAGAACTCCATGGCCAGTTCCCAGTCGTTGGCAAAAGCCGCATCAATGCCTTTCTGCACGGCGGTTCCGCCCGAGGCGAACTCACGGAATTCGCGTTTCTTGGTGGGAACGAGCTTTTGCACGAATTCACGGCATACGTTGGAGGCGAGGTCCTGCATGATTTCCTCATGCGGGGTGAGCTGTGCGCCCACGGGCTGGCGGTTGACTATTTCCGCTGTTTCCGTGGTGCTGCCTACGATGTGTTTTTCCGTGGACAGCAGGGAAAAGTTCACAGCGGCATGGCCGCGGCGGGTGGTGTAGCCGCTTGCCGTCACGTCCTTGTCCACTCCGAAGTCCTGTACGGCAACGGCTATGCTGGGAACGTTGGGCAGGGTGCTGGTGTCCACGAAATTGAAGACCTGCGTCTGGGTAAGGGCGTCGCGCAGGGCGTTGCGGATGTAAAAGGCCTGTTGCGATCCGCTGATTTTCTTGCCCGAGGCGTCGGTGATCTTGCTGATGATGATCTGCTGCAGCACGTCGTCGCCCTGGAGGGCGCCTTCGGTGGTGATGTCCATTTGAGGCGGTACAATGGTATCGACCACGATGCCTTTGGACTTCTGGCAGCCGGCCAACAACAACGTGGTCAGCACCAGGGCTGTAAAAAATTTTGCCATGGGGCGGAGCTCTCCGCCGGGAGCGGCGCAACGCAGTTTTTTGTGGGGCATGGTTATTCTCCTGTTACCGTGCTGATCATTTTCTGTCGATTTGTCCGAACAGCGAATCGCTGCCGGGCTGCACAAGAATCACCCGGGATTCGTCCCTGGTTTTTTCTTCCACTTCCAGTCCTTCCTTGCTCATGGCCCGCTTGAGCTTGCGGGTGAATTTTCCAAGGGGGTCATCCGTAAAGACTTCAAGCTCCATAAGGCCACTGGTGACTTTCTTTTCCCGCAGTCCCTTGGGCCCGAGCCCCATGTCTTCTTCCAGAATCATAAGGATGATGTCGTTGTCGGATTCGCCGAAGCCGCCGATCACCACGAGATAGCCGGGGAGGTCCGGCCTGAGAAGTTGTTCCAAAAGATGGGAGTGGTTTTTTTCCAGCTTGGAGTACATACGCACACCCACGCGGGCTCCGGCCTTGGACACGGCGGCGTGTCGGGCCGCGGCCAGTCCGTTGGTTCCGCGGATGACGTTGGTGCCGTATTGTTCGCTCATGGCCAGTTTGCGTCCGGTGGAAACATCGAACATTTCACCGATGGCGCGTGCCGATGCAGTGTCGTCCCCCTTGCCCGTGGGCAGGGTAAAGACCTCCACCTTGACCAGCAGCCCCGCATCCTTGGACAGGGCAAGCTTGATGAGGTCGTTGTCGGTGAGGTTGAAATCGAAGTTGCCCGCCTTTTTTACTTCCTCGTGCATCTGCTGCACGGTGCGCTGATCGATGACGGTGAGGCCCTTGTCCGTAAAGTAGCTGGCTACACGCTGCACGGCCGCCTTGGTCTCGGGCGAGTCCACAGGCAGTGCGCCGGGGGTGGCGGCCTTGTTGGCAATGACCAGAATGTTGGAGCCTGCCATGGCAGGTGCGGCCATGAGACAAAGGGCGATGAGTGCGCCGAGGGCATAGTGTGCGGAACGTAGTATGGAATAGAACATGGAATATCCTGGGGCTAGAAAGGAATCATCTGGCAAAGGCCTTTTCCAGGCTCTCGCCGCGCGCCAGTCTGGTAAAGGCGTCGAGATAGTGGCCCTTGGCCATCCATCCCTGGTCCACATCGTTTACAAGGACGCGTTCAAGACGGACAAGGCCGTCGTTTTCCGGCACAGCCGAAAATTCCAGGCGAATGCGTTCTTTGTCGGGATTGGACCACCAGGCCAGGGCCAGGGGCATCTGCCCTGTATCGTCGATGGTCCAGACGGCGGTCTGGCGGGAGACAAGGGTGACCAGTTGGCCAACGGTTCGTGAGGGAATGTTTTCGATATGTCCGGCGCGGACCGTGTCGATAAGCGTGGGCTTGCCGTTCATGCTCATTGCCATCCAGAGCACGAATCCGGCTGCGCAGATGCCCAGCGCCGTGGCCAGCGTTTTATGCAGCGACATGGTTTCCCCTCCCTGTCTCTTGCCCGGTCAAGTCGGGCCTATCAAACTGTCCATTGCGCCGGATTGCCTTTTCTGCCCGCATGCGTTGCCGGGCTTTTCGTCGTGCAATCCGACGTGTGCGACGTAAAAGTTTGCGTCTTTAAAAATCGTCCGGATTCTTCCACTTGAATTTGAGCACCCGTCCGTCCTGTTTGCTGCGGAACTTGTATTTGTGCTTGGTGGACAGCATGGTTTTGATCTGTTCCAGAAGCTGCCCGGGTTTGAGGTTGGACCAGTAGGCGATTTCCAGGTTGGCGCTGTCCGAGCGTTTGACCTCGTGCCGTACATAGCCGGGCAGTACGCCCATTTCACGCACCAGCAGGTCGCTGTCCGGGAAGATGTAAAAGCCCACGGTGTAGCGCAGTCCCTTGCCTTCCTCCACTTCGGACTGGATGCCCGCCACCATGTCGCGGGCCAGATCCGCAGAGGCCTGGAAGACGACGTCCTTGGCCGTGGCAACCGCTGCCTGATAATTTCTGGGTGTTTTCAGGGAGGACAGGCCGGGCACGGATACCGGGCGGGAGGCTTCTCCCAAAAGCTGGTTGTCGGAAAGGCGCACGCCCTTGAGCAGCAGACGGGCGGTATCGTTCTTTTCCAGATTCAGCTTGACCGTTACGAACATGTCGCAGCGCAGGGTTTTGTTGGCCTTTGCTGCGGTCTCCGGAGTCATCCTGCCGGGTATGTCCTTGTATTTGGACTTGGCCGAGGCCCAGTCCACAACTTCGAAACGAAATTTTTTGGAAAAGACGTCGGATACCTCGGAGACCAGGGGGGCGAAGAGTTCGCCATTGGCCGGAACGGAATCAAGATCGTCATCCGTGCCGAAAACGAGCAGGCGAGGGTGTCCCGCCATCTTCATAAGAATGTCCAGGGTCTTGATGTGGTCGCCGATGGCCCCCTGGTCCACCTGCGCGTTGACCACGACCTTGTAGCCGCCGCCCGGTTCCTTGCCTTCGCTGATGATGTCGTAGGAGGTTACATACCCTTTGGAGTGGGTGATGATTTCATCCTTGATGAGCATGAAGTTGTCCACCAGGGAATTGCTCTGAACGTCCACGCCCACGGCGGCTTCAATGGCTTTTTGAAAGGCGTTGGTCAGGGCATGGTCGCGGTCCACACCAAAGCCCGTTGCCTGGACGGCCCAGGCAGGGGCGGAAAGGACAAGTGTAAGAAAAAGGGCGGCTGCGAAAACTGCGCATTGCGCGGTGCGTTTCATGGCGGTGTATCCCGGCTGCTGAAAAGTGAACCGGGGCCCGATCACAGGGATCGGGCCGCCGGAGATTGGTGCTTTAGAAACGGCTTACCACTCGCTGGTATCTTTCTTGTGGCGTTGTTTTACACCGTTGGTGCGGACCACCTTTACCTTGTTTTGGGACATGGAAACGGTGGCGTCCATGTTCAGCTTTTTGAGCATCTTGTATATATTGCGCTGCAATTTGGCCGAATCGATGGACGAGCGGTAAAGGAATTCGTGATGGTTGGAGGTGTTCATGCCGTTGGGCTTGGGGCGGTGGTCGTCGTAGCCGGAAAAGATGGTCAGGTAGTCTTCAATCTGCATCATCTGGTCGGGATCGAAGTTGTCGAAAACCATTTCCCATTCCAGCACCTGTCCGCCGGGTTGGTCCACATATCCACTCAGACGTTTGGACAGCACGGTCCCGACCTCGCGGCCGACAACCTTGGAAAGTTTGCCCACGGCTTCCAGAATGTCGTTGCGCGAATAGGGCGCTTTGACGAGCTGATAGTCCTGCGGTTCGTCCTCGAAGTTGCCCAGGCGCGAGCCTGAATGCACGTCCAGCAGACGGCCTTCCACCCGTGCGGTGACGCGGACGCTGTTGGCATTGGTCTTGCCGTTGGGGTAGACGGAAAAGATGACCAGCACGTCGATGCCGAGGTCCTTGGCTATTTGGACGAGTTCGGCGTCGCTGCGGCGGGAACGTCCCTGCACATGGGTTTCGTGCGAAAGGGCGGCCTCGTCCTTTACGTCGAATCCTTCGTTCAGAAGGGTGTTGGAAATGGCGTTAAGAACCCTTTTGAACACGCGTGAATCGCGGGGAATCGTATCGCGGTCTATATCCTCGCCCACGATCATGACTCGCGGCAGGTCCGTCGCCATGACGGATGTGCACATGATCATAACGAGCAGAACCGGAAAGAATATACGGGCGGCTTTGAACATGAATCCCTCCTGAAAGTTTATTAAACGTACTTTCTATACCTAGGCAGGAAGAGGCAAGCAAGAGGTCTTTCCCCATTCTAAAGGCTATAAAGAGTAAGCCTGCTGTATTGTATGATAATTTTTTTGCGACTCTCCAATGGGGACAAAGCCTGATCCGACAGGCAGGCAGACAGGCAGACAGACAGCGGGCAGCTGGCAGCTGGCAGCTGGCAAGGGAGAAAACCGGAAAACTGCGGCCACTTGAAAACGCGAAGCCGTCGCTGAAGCAGGGATGCGCGAGTGGGGCATACCAGTACGGCTACCGCTCCGTTGCCAGCGGTCTGAACGGTTGCAGCCTACTTTGAAGATGCAAGAAATTTTATCCACAACGTGCGGGTGCGGGGGCCGTCGAACTCGCAGAAAAAGATGTGCTGCCACGTGCCCAGCATGAGCCGTCCGTCTTCGACAATGACCAGCTGTTCACAGCCGAACAGGCTGGACTTGATATGCGCGTCCGAGTTGCCCTCGGCATGGCGGAAGTCGGAAGAGGCAGGGACCAAGCGCTGCATAAAGGAGGTGATGTCGCGCACCACGTCCGGGTCCGCACCTTCGTTGACAGTGACGGCACCCGTGGTGTGGGGGCAATAGATGAGCACCGCACCGTCCTGTATTCCGTCATCTGCCACGGCTTGGGCAACTTGGGTGGTTATGTCCGTCATTTGCGTGCGGGAGTCGGTACGAACGTTCAGTTTTATCATTGTGCATTCCTTTGTGGTATGTTGTTTTAAGATTATGGTCGCTTTTGTCCGGCCATGAAACCGTCATAAAACGGTACACATTGCGCTTCTTCAAGAATTGCAATACATAATGTATGTTCTTGTTGTACCGAATTTTTTGACCAAAGATATGCAAGGAAGCATGAACCGTATGTCCAATTCAACAGAAAAGCCTGCAAATGGCGACAACAAGATTCGTGGTGTTTTTTCCTCCCAGAAGGTTATGAAGGTAGGGACCGGAACAACCACCCGAAAAACAGTACAGCAAACATTTCACTATGCCGAGGAGCTGCCCAACGGCGATATCGAATTGCAGCTTCTCAATGCCAATCATATGCCTGCCGGGTCCAAAGAGACAGTCACCAAGGACGAACTTCTGCAGAAGTATTCTCCGGAACCCGAATTGTATCAAACGACTGTCTACCCGAAAATGAAGGAAGTCGGCAAAACCCTGGCTCGGGCGGACAGACACAGAAAGCGCGGGGAAACCTTCAGTGCCGAGATGTGCTACAACGATGCGCTCAAGGTGGACGACCAGAACGTACGCGCCAACTTCGGCATAGGCATGTGTTATTTGCAGCGCGGGGAAAGCGCCAAGGCCGACGACATCCTCAAACGTATCGTCAAGCTCGATGCGGCGTTTGAGGAAGAACACAAACACATGTTCAACGAGTTCGGCATCAATCTTCGCAAAAACAAAATGGCGGAGCAGGCCGTTGAATATTACAAGCGGGCCGCCGAGTTCACAAAGAACGACGAAAACCTGCAATATAATATCGCGCGGGCTTACTTCGACCAGGGCCGGTTTGCCGATGCCAAGACGTATTGCGAAAAGGCGTTGACCATTAACCCGGATCTGGATGAAGCAAAGAAAATGATTGAGCTGATGCTCTCGAAAAAATTATTGGACAATTGATAGGACGGCTGAATACGCCCAAAACAAGGAGAGCCCATGAGCTTTTTCAGGTACATCGCTTTGGTGGGGATACTCATCGTGGCGGCAGTGATGATCTATCTGTACTTTATGTCCATGGGGAGTTGACGTCGCGCTGACGTAGCATCTGAAAAAGTTTTGCGCAGTGGTACGCATGGAGCGGGTTCCCGTGTGTACCGAAGGCCGGAAGTTCCCTCGTGGGGGTTGCAGGAGGGAGGAC
The DNA here is from genome assembly GCF_049723905.1 of Desulfovibrio sp. 7SRBS1. Lineage (NCBI taxonomy): Bacteria > Pseudomonadati > Thermodesulfobacteriota > Desulfovibrionia > Desulfovibrionales > Desulfovibrionaceae > Desulfovibrio > Desulfovibrio sp. 7SRBS1. The sequence goes on from NZ_JBJKFD010000001.1 coordinate 4,330,945, forward strand.
TTGTTTCTCGGCCGTTTCCAGACCACGAAATTCATATCCTGAATGAGTGGACACTCTGGTGTCCTCAAAAAAACGAGTTTCACCGTCTTTTCCGCTTCCGCTGATCGCCTGATGTGTGGCGCGGAATGCTCTTGTGGCGGCGTTCGGGCATATTCCGTCTGCGCCCTGCCGCGTCTTATTCCTTTATATGCACCTTCCCCAGTATTCCCGCCCCAAAGCCGAAGAAAATCGCGATAACCAGTACGGCATCGCGCGAAGAACCTGTCAGCTGGCGTACCAGGGCAAAGAGAAACGGTCCGCCGATGGCCGAGAATTTTGCCACTACCGAATAATAGCCGAAATACTGTGCTGTCTGTCCCGGCGGCACCAGCCGGGCAAACAGGGAGCGCGACAGGGCTTGCGAACCGCCCAGCACCAGCCCGACCAATCCACCCAGAATAAAGTATTCCGTGGCCGAATGGATGACGTAGGCATAGAAGACGATGCCCGTCCACACGGCCAGGGAGACGACCAGGGCGGTCTTGGCAGAGGTTGCCGCGGCCAGCCGCGCAAAGATATGCGCGCCACCAAATGCCACGAATTGAATGATCAGCAGCGTCAGCATCAGCACTGTTGTGGGCAGGCCCAGTTCCTCCTTGCCGTAGATGGTCGCCATGGCAATGGTGGTCTGGATGCCATCATTGTACAGCAGAAAGGCCAGCAGAAAGAGCGAGGCCGGGCCGCCTTTGGCAAGCAGGCGCAGTGTGGAGCCCGCCTGGGAAAGTCCCTGCCTTGTCTGTTCGGCCAGGGATGGGCGCAGCCGGGATGGGGTTGGCGGGTCCGCGGGCAGGCCGCGCAGGGAGACCAGGGAAAAAACGGCCCACCAAACAGCGGCCATTGCCATGGAAAGTGTGGCGGCTTCTCCCTGCCCCAGGCCGAATCGGTCGTGCAGGGCAATGAGTGCCAGGGAAAGGCAGAACTGCAATCCCCCGCCCAGATAGCCGTAGGCGAAGCCCCGTGCGGAGATGCGGTCCCAATCCTTTTTCAGGGCGATTTCCGGCAGAAAGGCGTCGTAAAAGACATTGGCGCAGGCAAAGCACATTTGCGCTCCGATAAAAAGGAGCAGTGTTCGCGCCACGTCGCCGGGACCGGACAGGCCGAGGCCCAGGGCACAGGCTGCGCCGGTAAGGCAGAACAGGGTCAGAAAACTTTTTTTGCGTCCGGACGTGTCGGCCATGGCACCGAGTACGGGTGCGGCCGCAAACACGAGCAGGGCCGAAAGGCTTACGGCGTAGCCCCACAAAGAGGTTGCGTTGACCTGCATGCCCAGCAGATGCCAACCCTGGGCGGGAACGATGCCACCGGCGAAATAGGCAGGCAGAACCGCCGTGGCTACGGTGAGCACGTAGGCCGAATTGGCCCAGTCGTACATGCACCATGCATTGACGGTCCGGGTGTCGAGCGTGTCCATGCCCTCTCTCATGCCGTCTGTGTACCCGGCCCGCATTACGAATTCGGGTCGGCCGGAATAACATCCATGGCGGCGTAGCGCGGTTCGTGCAGGGGGAGCAGGGTTGGGGCCAGCGACTTGGCCTGTACCAGAATGTCGTATGCCTGATTGACGTCCAGGTGGGTTCCCGGAGGAATGACGTCCATTTCCATGGCCCGTACCTCGATGGGCGGGTAGAGGTTTTCCAGGATGGTGCAGAAACCGCATATCAGCACCGGCCCGTCCGGGGTCTGCACCAGGATGGACATGCCGCCTGCGGTGTGGGCCGGGGTGTGGATCATGCGGATGCCGGGCAGGACGTCGGTGTCGCCGTCAAGCACCACAAGCTGTCCGTTTTCCTCTACATCTTCTATGTAATCTTCCAGATAGCGGAAATCCAGGGGATGGGGCGCATGGATATGCTCCAGCTCCTTTTGGTGCACATATATCTTGGCGTTGGCGCATTTGTAGTCGTTTTCGCAATGGTCGTTGTGCAGATGGGTGTGCAGAACAACGTCCACATCCCGGGGGGCGAGTCCGTGCAGGGCAAGGCCTTCTTCAAAGGTGTGGATGGGACCGCCGATGGCCAGTTCTCTGTCCGGGGAGACAATGGGCTGCATTTCGCCGGTATCCACCAGGATTGTCTTGTCGCCACCTTTGAGATACCAGGTATAAATGGGAATAGTGTAGGGTGTTCCGTAATCGTGCTGATAGGTCATCATCCCCTTGTCAAAGACTTTTGTGCCCATGACAATGGGGTGGATTGTGTAGGTGGTTTGCTTGTGTGCGGGCATGAAACCTCCAATGTGCATTTCCAGTGTTTAATCAGGCCGGACGAAGGTTGTTTTCAGGATGCACCCGGCCCGTGTTGCGGTCAAGCGATAGGGGACGTATTTGACCTTTTTACGGGCTTTTCCGACTATTCTGGTCAGGAAAAAGAAGCAAAAAAAATTAAAAAATAATTCGAGAATATCGAATTCCAAGACACAAAAATACAACATTTACACCACGTTATCCTACAAAACTGAGTGTCCACTCAGTTTTGCTGATTTCTTTGACATATCAGCATATTGCCAGTAATTCAGATTAAAACTGAGTGGGTACTCGGTTTTTATGGTCGAGTGGGTATTCGACCCGAAGATGGGGAAAACACTGCGCCGGATTGAGCATACCATTCAATCTGGCAGGCTGCGCAAAAAAGGTCTGAGCCAACGACGTTCTCGTACCTTTGCAAGCAGCCCAAGACAGAGCCGAAGGAAGGGATGGTGAAAGCACCCCCCCCTTGCCACCGGCATATCCAAAGTCCCATCACGTGCAGCGTTAAGGACAGGGCCGGTATGAAGAAAAAAGAAGCTATCCTCAAAGTCGCCACCGTACTGTTCGCAAATCAGGGATTTGCCGATACTTCCGTCCAGGAAATATCGCATCTGTCCGGTGTGGCCGAGGGCACAATCTTCTACCACTACCACAGCAAGGAGCAGCTGCTTCTTTCCATCCTTCGGCAGACCAAGGATTCCATTGTCCATCAGTTCGACGAATTCGTGCAGGGGCGGAAGTTCGATTCCGGCATGCACATGGTCGAGGAGATGGTCTCCTTTTATCTCTATCTCGCCGGTCTCATGGAAGACCAGTTCCTGCTCCTCCACCAGCGCTTTCTGTACAAATGCTCGGAGACCAATGCCGAATTCAGGGTGTGTCTGGAGGAAATTTACAACTGCCTGACCGATATCTTCGAAAAAGCCATTGTGGTGGGGCAACGCGACGAGTCCGTCTGCGCGGAGGCTCATCCACGCAAGTCCGCCCTCGTGCTGTTTACCATGGTGGACGGGCTGGTCCGGTTCAAGAATTACAATTTGTACGATGCCGGGGCGTTGTTCAACGAACTGATGCGATCGTGCCGAAGGATGTTGCAGGGGAGCGCAGGCTGAAAAACCGCGCCCGGCGGATTTGGGCTGCCGGGGGTGGGTGCACATGTGGCGGGAAGGGGCCGGGAACCCCGAATCTCCCGAGTGGAGTGCTTCTGCGCAAGACTCACACGTAAGACAGAGACAGAGGAAGTGGTTGTCATGTTGATGAAAATTTTTCCGTTTCTTGGTTGGATCAAGGGGTACAACGGAGCGGCGCTGCGGGCGGATGCCATTGCGGGGTTGACCGTTGCGCTGGTTTTGATCCCCCAGTCCATGGCCTATGCCCAGCTTGCGGGCATGCCTGCATACTACGGGTTGTATGCATCGTTTCTGCCGCCGCTGGTGGCGGCCCTGTTCGGGTCCAGCCGTCAGCTGGCCACCGGCCCGGTGGCAGTGGTCTCGCTGATGACCGCCGCATCCCTTGAACCTCTGGCCACGGCGGGCAGTTCCGGCTACATCGCCTACGCCATTCTGCTGGCCCTCATGGTCGGCGTGTTCCAGCTTATGCTGGGCGTGCTGCGCCTGGGGCTGGTGGTCAACTTTCTGTCCCACCCGGTGGTCAACGGCTTTACCAACGCCGCCGCCATCATCATCGCCTCATCCCAGCTTTCCAAGATGTTCGGCGTGTACGTGGACAAGTCCCCCCACCATTATGAGACCATCATCAACGTGGTGACAAACGCATTTCATTACACCCACTTGCCAACATTGGGAATGGGGGTGCTGGCCTTTGCCATAATGATCGTGCTCAAACGCATCAACCCGCGTATCCCCAACGTGCTGGTGGCGGTTGTGGTAACCACGGCCCTGTCCTGGGGGCTGGGCTTCAACCACGACTCCAAGGCCGACCTGGATGCCTTCCGTTCGGAAAGCATGCGTGCCTCCGTGGTGGAGTTCAATGCGGCGATCAAAGGCATCGACGACCTGGCCCAGCAGCGTACCGAACTGGCTGCCAAGCTGGAACAGGCCAAAAAGGAAGGCGAAACCATTGCCCAGCTGGATGTGGAGCATGACAAGCGTGTGCTGACCGTGAAGATCAACCAGCTCAAGCAGAAGGCACACGTGCTTCGCGAAGGTCTGCGCAACGTGCTCATGGCGGGCGTGGAAACCGACGGCGGGCTGGTTTTCTACCCGCAGGGCGAAGTTCCCACCGGACTGAAGGACGACGGACGGACCTGGCGGCTGAAGGTTGGCAACACCAAGCTCGATACCAGCTCCCTCAAGATGATGGGCGGCGGTGCCGTGGTCGGAACCGTACCTTCCGGCATTCCCTCCATCACCATGCCCAAGGTCGATTTTGGTGTAATGGTGCAGCTGCTGCCGTATGCGGCCATCATCTCTCTGCTGGGCTTCATGGAAGCCATTTCCATTGCCAAGGCCATGGCCGCCAAAACCGGCCAGCGTCTTGACCCTAACCAGGAACTCATCGGCCAGGGGCTGGCCAATATTCTGGGCGCCTGTGGCAAAAGCTATCCTGCCTCGGGTTCCTTTTCCCGTTCCGCGGTCAACCTCCAGGCTGGTGCGGTTACCGGACTTTCCAGCGTGTTCACCTCGCTGATGGTCGTCATTGCCCTGCTGTTTTTCACGCCTCTGCTGTACCATCTGCCCCAGGCTGTTCTGGCGGCGGTCATTATGATGGCGGTTATCGGGCTCATCAACGCGTCCGGTTTCATCCATGCCTGGAAGGCCCAATGGTACGACGGCGCCATCTCCATCATTTCCTTTGTCTGTACCCTGGCCTTTGCCCCGCATCTGGACAAGGGCATCATGGTGGGCGTCGGTCTTTCCCTGGGCGTGTTCTTGTACAAGAGCATGCGTCCCCGTATCGCCAGCCTGTCCCGCAACGAAAAGGAAGTGTTGTGCGACGCCATGGCGTTTGGCCTGCGTGAATGCGAGCACATCGCCATGGTTCGTTTCGACGGTCCCTTGTTCTTCGCCAACGCCAGTTTTCTGGAAGACCAGATCACGGACCGCATGATGCGGAACAAGAAGCTGCGGCATATCATTCTGGTCGCCAACGGCATCAACGACATGGACGCCTCGGGCGAAGAAGCGTTATCCCTTATTGTGGACCGCGTGCGCAGCAACGGCGTGGATATCTCCTTGAGCGGCGTGAACGAAGCCGTCATGGCCGTGCTTGAGCGTACCCACCTGCTGGAGAAGATCGGCGAGGACCACATTTATTCGACCATGGAACGGGCCATTGAAGCCACGCACAAGTTGGCGCACGAGGACGGCAGTGAAGATTCCTGTCCCCTTACCTCGGCCTGTCGTCTGGCCTAGCGACTAAACACGGGAGAAAAACAATGCCAGTCATTACTGTTTTCAACGGGTTGTTTTGTCAGGCCGGAAACGTGGTGCAGCGTTTGCTGGACACGGACGGCTATACTTTGGTCACGGACCAGGATGTTGTGGCGGAAGCCGCCGCATTGTCGGGCATGGCCGAAGAAAAACTGGCTCGCGCCTTCACGGCGGGAACCTCCATATTCAATGCCTTCAGCCACGAGAAGGAACGGGCAGTGGCCTGGCTTCGCCTGGCTATGGCGCATCGGCTGCTTGATGGGGAAAACTTTTTGTTTTCCGGATTTGCCTCCCAGCTGCCTCCCGACGATATCGGCCACCTGCTGCGCGTCTGTCTGATTGCGGGCATCAAGGAGCGTCTGGCCGTTGCCAGGCAGGAGGAAGGCTACGCGGAAAAACATGCGCAAAAACTCATCCGCAAGGACGATGAAGACCGGGCCGACTGGGTCAAGCTGCTCAAGGGCGTGGACGATCCCTGGAGCAAGGAGCTGTACGACATGGTTCTGCCGGTGACGAGTACAGGCGTGGACGAATGCGTCGCCCTGATTCGCGAGCAGGCCGGAAATACGGCGGTGCGTGTTTCCGAATCCAGCCGGGCTGCGGTGCTGGACTTCCTGCTCTCCGCCAAGGTCGAGACCGCTTTGGTGGGTGAAGGCCACAATGTGGGAGTTTCATCCCGGAAAGGGGACGTTACCCTTACCATCAACAAGCATGTGCTCATGCTTGAACGACTGGAAAAAGAACTGGTGGAAGTCGCTTCCAGAGTTGACGGGGTGAAGAGCGTTACAGCCCGCGTGGGCAAGGGATTTCACAAGACCGATATTTACCGCAAGGCGGACTTCGAACTCCCGTCCAAGGTTCTGCTGGTGGACGACGAGAGGGAATTCGTGCAAACCTTGTCCGAGCGCCTGTTGCTGCGGGACATGGGCTCCGCAGTAGTGTACGATGGCGAATCCGCTCTGAATTTGCTGAACGACGACCAACCCGAGGTCATGATTCTCGACCTCAAGATGCCCGGTATCGACGGCATCGAGGTGTTGCGCCGCGTCAAGAGCACCCGCCCCGAAATCGAAGTCATTATCCTGACGGGACACGGATCGGATAAGGATAGGGAGATCTGCATGGAACTCGGTGCGTTTGCCTACCTGCACAAACCGGTAGACATTGACGTTCTGAGCGAAACGCTCAAGGCGGCAAACGATAAGATTCGCGATTCCAAGTAGGGGTTAGGCAGACAGCCAACGAGGTGGGGCATGAGCTTTTTCGGACGTTTCAAACCCGATTTCTGGGACAGCAAGCAGCAGGAAGGCGATCGCATCGCCGGTCTGTTCGACTACCGCAGTACGTGGCGCAAGGCCGTTGTTCTGTTGGCCGTCGTGGCTCTGGTTCCGCTTATGCTGATGACCTTCATCGACTACAGCGTAACCAAACACTCGCTGAAGTCCGAAAACCTGCTGAATCTGGCACGGGTGACGTCCAATACCCGGCGGGTGGTCAACCACTACCTTGGGGAGCGGAGAAATGCCCTGCAGTACGTTGTCCACAAGGAGACCATAGAGACGCTTCGCAAGCCGGAACGGCTGGGAGGCATTCTGGATTCCCTGAAGAGGAGCTTCGGCGGGTTCATGGATCTCGGCCTCATCAGTGCCACAGGCACCCAGGTCGCCTACATCGGGCCTTACAATCTTCAGGGGCGGGACTATGCGGGCCAGGAATGGTTCCGCAACACCCTTGAACACGGAACGTATATAAGTGGTGTTTTTCTCGGCTTCCGGGATGTGCCGCATATTATCGTGGCCGTGCTTTGTCCCGGTTCCGTAAATGGCGAGCGCTACGTTTTGCGGGCCACGCTGGATACGGAACAATTCAACAATCTGCTCTCGTCCATAGATCTGAACGCGGGCGGGGATGTCTTTCTCATCGACAATAACGGTGTGCTGCAAACACCGGCGCGCCACCATGGGCGGGTTCTCTCGCCCGTGGGGCTGCCGGTGCCAGGCTACTCCGACAGCACCAGGGTGCTGGAAACCAAGGAAAAGGACGGCACCGAGGTCATGGCCGGTTACGCCTACATCTCGGATACGCCGTTCATTCTCATGGTGGTCAAGGACACTTCCAGGTTGATGCGTCCGTGGGAAGCCATCCGGATTGAACTCATCTGGCTGCTGTCCATAAGCATCCTCCTTATTTTGATGGCTATTGTCGGGGTGGCCACCCGGATGGTCAGCAAGATTTTCATGGCCGACCAGACCAGGGTGAAAACCCTGGAAAACATGGAGCATACCAACCGCATGGCGTCCATCGGGCGGCTTGCGGCAGGGGTGGCGCACGAGATCAACAATCCTCTGGCCATCATCAACGAAAAGGCCGGGCTTATTCAGGATCTCTTCACCCTGAAGAAGGAATACCAGGACGATCCCAAGCTGATGAGTTCCATCGACTCCATTCTGTTTTCGGTGCGGCGTTGTGGAACCATCACCAAGCGGCTGCTCGGTTTTGCCCGCCAATTGGACGTGGCCGTCGAGGAAATTGATTTCCGCGGGCTGGTCGGCGAGGTGGTCGGCTTCCTGAACAAGGAGGCGGAATACCGCAGCATCAGCATCAATCTGGACATTCCCGACGACCTGCCCTGGCTGCATACGGACAAGGGCCGATTGCAGCAGGTGGTGCTCAACCTTTTGACCAATGCCTTCCAGGCCATGAAGGACGAGGGCAACCTGACCATTTCCGCCTATGTGCAGGACGGGGAACTCTCCTTTACAGTGCGGGACGACGGGTGCGGTATTCCGGAAAAACATTTGAAACGAATTTTCGAGCCCTTCTTTTCCACCAAGAAAGGAAGCGGGGGAACAGGACTGGGACTGTTCATCACCTTCGGTCTGGTCCAGGAACTGGGGGGACACATGCAGGTGGAAAGTGAGGAAGGCGTTGGAACGGCCTTCACCATCACGCTGCCGCTGCGTCCGCAGCCCAAGGAGAAGGGGAACGCATGAAGATACTGCTTGTGGATGACGAGTCCGAGTTTGTGGCAACCATGGCCGAGCGGCTGGAAATGCGGGGGATTGATGCAGACTGGGCGGCAAGCGGGGAAGACGCACTGGAAAAGGCACAGACCGGTTGCTTTGACGTCGCCGTGCTGGACATGAAAATGCCCCGCATAGGCGGACTGGACCTGCGCCGTCGTCTGTCTTCCATCTGTCCGGAAATGAAGTTCATTTTTCTTTCGGGCCACGGCTCGGAAAACGACTTCCGGATCGGCTCGGCAGAGGCGGAATACTATCTGATCAAACCCGTACAGATCGGTGAGTTGATCGAAAAAATACATCTGGCCGTGGGAGCCTCGTCCCGGCCTGGAGAATCATCGTGAAAACCCAGCAACACCCCATTGGGGAAGACGTTCGTGACGACATGTCGGCAACCGTGCCCAATCGCGACGAACTGCGGTTTTTCGGGCAGGTCAACGCTTCCATTTCGCACGAAATGAAGAACGTTCTTGCCGTTATCAACGAGGGGGCAGGCCTGCTGGACGACCTTTGCCTTTTGTCGGCCAAGGGGCGTCCTGTGGACCCGGAGAAATTGGGACTTGTGGCCCGGTCCATTCTGGGGCAGGTCAAGCGGGGCGACAATATCGTGCGCCGTATGAATTCCTTTGCCCACAGCGTGGACCAGGACGTGCATTCCTTCAGCCTGCTCGAAACCATGCAGCTTATGGCGGGCATTGGCGAGCGGGTTGCCGCCAGCAAGGGGCTGAAGCTTGACGTGGAGGAATGCGACGAGGTTACTATCGAGGCGGACCTGTACGCCGTGGAGCATCTGCTCTTTGCAATGCTTCGTTTTGCGGTGGATACGACGGACGGCGGAGGGAGCCGGCTGCGATTCGCACTCAGCAATGGCGACGACGGCGTGCTTCTGGCGCTGCGGGGCGTATATCTGCCCGAGGGCATGAAACCGGCCGAGGAACTGACCCGATTGGCCGAGGGCGTGGGGGCACGGATGGACCACGACGCGGCTGAAGGCAGCCTGAACGTTTGGATTCCCGCCCACATGGTCCGCGGATAACCAGGAAGATTTGTAAGCCAGCAAGCCTTTGAGAGGAGATACAAGAATGGCAGAACGGGTTTTGCTTATCGATGACGAAAAAGAGTTTTTGGAGAATCTGTCCCAACGCATGGAACTTCGCGGTATGGAGGTCAGTACGGCCACGTCCGGCGATGAAGCCGTAAATGCGGTGGACAACGGGGCCTACGACGCCATTGTCCTGGATTTGCAGATGCCGGGAATGGACGGGCTGGAGGTTCTACGGCAGATAAAGAAAACCCATCCGGAAATGCAGGTCATTCTGCTGTCCGGGCAGGCCACCCTGGAAAAGGGCATCGAAGCCATGAAACTGGGAGCCATGGACTTTATGGAAAAGCCTGCGGACATCGATGCCCTGGCCGAACGGGTCAAGAAGGCCAAGTACCGTAAGCTGGTTCTGGTGGAAAAGGGCACCGAGTCCAAGATGAAGGAAATAATGGGCACCAAGGCCTGGTAAAACATTTGAATGCGACGGGACTGACTTTTCGTCTTGCATGGATTGTTGCGTGATTGCTCCTCCTCACCCGTTGTACTGCCGCAGTCATGGCGCGGCCCCTTACCGGGCCGCAGTGCTGCACGGTGGTCCCGGCGCACCCGGCTCGGCTGCTTCTTTGTGCAGGGCTCTGAGCGGGCTGTGCAGCCTGCTGGAACCTTGGCAGACAAAAAACAGTGTTTCCGAACTCCTGGCGGAGTTGCATGACGATCTCACCACCTGCGGTGAGCCGCCCTTTCTTCTTGTCGGCCACTCCTGGGGAGCGTGGCTCGGCTGGATGTTTGCGGCCCGGTTTCCCGAACTGGTCGCCAAGCTGATTCTTGTGGGAAGCGGTCCTTTCGAGCAACGGTACGCCAAAGGCATAATGGAGTGCCGTCTTGCCCGGCTGTCTCCCGACGAGCGGGCCGAGGTCCCTCGGCTTGTTTCCGGGCTGCAAAAGGGAGGGGCGGAAGCCGACGGCCTGTTGCAGCGGTTCGGGCAGCTTATGAACAAGGCCGATTCCTATGATCCCGTGCCTGAAAAAAGTCAGGAAGAAGATTCTCAGGAAAAAGAGCATCAGAAAAACGGGCACCAGGAAACGGGATGTAATTTGCAGCAGCACGTGGCCGTATGGAACGAGGCAGAAGCCATGCGGCGCAGCGGTGAACTTTTACGCCTGGGCCATAAGATCGTTTGCCCGGTAGTGGCTGTGCAGGGGGAGTACGATCCCCACGGCTGCGAGGGGGTGCAAGCACCTCTTGCCGCGGTGCTCAACAATTTTCAGTTCGTGTCATTGCCCCGCTGCGGGCACTCGCCCTGGCTTGAACGGCAGGCGCGGAGCGCTTTTATGGCGGTAATGGCACGGGAGTTACGGCATTGAGGGGGAGGGAATAATCAGACTGTTTTTTTTCATATTTGATATGAAGATTGTTATGGAGTAAGGTGCTCAGGCCGGTACGGACGAAGTTCCCGTTTTTTGTGTTCGACAAGAAGATAATTGACAGGGAGTGCGGAAGTTCCGTAAGGCTACTTCGCAGCCGCAATGCCACCTGAATCACCGGCCAGGGTAAACCGAAAACGCCGCAGGCTGGCTTCATCGCAACCGTTCCATGAATACACGACACCACTTTGAGGGCGCATGCCGCGTCCTCTGGTCGTTTTCGGGGGTGGCCGCCATGGGGGCGGTCAGGAACAAACCGAACGCCTTTTTTGCTTCCTTATAGATTAGGAACGGGCGACGCGCTCGATTTGAGACTTTCGAAGGAGAACGAAGTAATGGACAGTATCCCAATTTCCATTCAGGGGTATGAATTGGTCAAGGAAAAGCTGGACGACCTCAAGCGGCAACGCCCCGAGGTCAGCAAAGCCATTGGCGAAGCCCGGGAAGAAGGCGACCTCAAGGAAAATGCAGGCTACCACGCCGCCAGGGAACGCCAGGGGTGGATTGAAGCGCAGATTCGTTTTATCGAATCCCGCATGCCCAGCTTCAATGTCATAGATCTCGACACGCTGGATGGCGAAACCGTGACCTACGGTGCCACAGTGGAAATCGAGGATGTGGAAACCGGAGAAAGCAAGCTCTACACAATCCTCGGCCCGGACGAGACCGATTACGTCAAGGGCAGCATTTCCATCCTCGCCCCGGTTGCCCGTGCCCTGCTGGGCAAGGAGGAAGGCGACGAAGTGCTTGTGGACATTCCCAAAGGCAAGGTGGAGTACGAAATTACTTCCGTTGTCTTCAAGGGTGCGAAGGAATTGTTCGGCGAATAACGTACATCCTGGTTATATTTCAGATACGAAAGGCCGGGTAATTCCCGGCTTTTTGTATTTGTAGCATCGGCATTTCGGCTGCCGTACGTGTCTGGACATGCAATAAAAGAATCCCGGCGGGATACCCCGCCGGGATTCTTTGTTTTTAGTTCCACAAGCCACCTGGGTTTATGGGTGGCACTTGGACTTGGAACACCCTGTAAGCGCCTTCTTCTTATCCTTATCCCACTTTTGCGCCTTGGCTTGCTCCTTGTGGCAGCCCAGGCAGGACATCGGGTCGGCTTTGGTGCGCGCGTGCGCAAGCTGATAAAACGACTCGGGTGACTTGACCTTTTTGTCGAACACGTCATGGCAGCCCGAAGTGGTACACTTTTGCGGATTGCCGTTTGCATCGGGTTCGTGATGGCACTTCACGCACTTGAATTCGGCGTGGGCCGAGTGCGGGTACATGACCACCTTGTTGGGAAAGTAGGCCAGCTTGAGAGGGGCTGACGGGGCCGACATGGCCGCGTGCAGCGGGGCGGCGAGCAGCATGAGGGCTGCCACGGCCAACCAGGGAAAGATTTTTTTCATGGCACTTCTCCTTGAGGCTGAGGTGGGGGATTTGCGTCCCTTCCGCCAGATGTGTCGGCCTGCCGGAAGGGACGCTTTATGAACTATACTACAATGCGCCGGTGCTGCGTCAACAGGAAAAAGTGCCGTTGTTCAATGCGGCGACTAATCCAGAGTCACCTGGAAATCGGGAGGCGTGAGGATGTTCTTCTTAACCGTGCATTGTTCCACGGTACGGATGAACGCATTTCTGTACTTCTCAGGAAAGCCTTCGGGCAGCGTAAAGTGGTGGGTCATTGTTTCTATTTTGCTTTCCTGTTCATCGAAGTTCACTTCCGTCTTCATGGTAAGGCCCTTGGGGTCCAGGTTATGCTGTGCAAAAAAACGCTGTGCATACATGGCGGCGCAAGAGCAAATAGCGGCCTGGAGCAACTCAACAGGGTTGGGGGCAGTATCGTTTCCCCCTTTGTCGGCAGGCAGGTCGGCCTGGATAGTCTTGCCGTCTGCAAAAGTGGTTTTGACGCAGGCGGGGCTGATTTTCTCATCATAGCTTACTTCTATGGTGGTTTGCATTAGTGTCTCCTGAGGTTTGCATGATTTTCATATGTATGTCTGACCTAGGAATAAGTCTTGATGGCTTTGGAAGCAAGTGGCGACCTCTTTGTGATTATAATTGCATAAAAATCAAGTAGTGGTTGGAACAAAAGGTTGAAAATGCTATCAATTGCATGCTCGACGGTGTTCTGTGTGGTACACGGGGAGAGCGCCACGGGCGGAAGTTTCAGAAAGCGGAGAAATATATGGTCGATTTGCAGACTCATTTCGCGTCGTCCGAGCGGTCCACACCCTCGCAAATCCTTGCCAGGCACAAGCTGATATCCTCGCAAGCCCTTATCCGGCAGTTGTTGGATTATTGTCCGGATTTCATTTTCATATTGGACTGCAATCGCCAGATTGTATTCGCCAACCAAGCCGCAGTCGCCATGGCAAAGGTAAGTTTGGAGCAGATATTGGGGCGGCGGCCCGGCGAAATATTGGGCTGTGGGAATGCGCAGCAGGCCAGCGGGTGCGGAACCAGCCGGGCCTGCCGGTTTTGCGGAGCGGTGCAGGCCATACTGGAAAGCCGCAAGAAAGAACGATCCGCACAGGAATGCTTTCTGCTCCTCGACGACGGAGGAACCCTACGGGCCGTGGACTTTCGCGTGTGGGCGGCGACATTCGATTTGGCCGACGAGCAATTCACCATGTTCATGCTGCTTCCTAATGAAGACGAAAAACGGCGGCGGGTGCTTGAGAGGATTTTTTTTCACGACATCCTGAATACGGCTACGGCCATAAAAGGATTTGTTCAGTTGGCCAACCAGGGGGTTGTTCAAGATCCTCAGGAGATTATGGAACGGCTGGAAACACTGTCCGAACGTATTATAAATGAAATTCGTTCCCAACGCCTGCTTCTCGATGCGGAGGACGGCAAACTGTCCCTCCAAGAGTCTGAAGTGGAGTCCATAGCCTTCTGCCGAGGAATCCTGCAGGGGGTGTTCAAGGAAGAACTGCTCAGCAGCAGAGTTCTGGAAATGGATGCGGACAGCCAGTCGTTTGCACTGCAGACTGACAAAACCTTGCTGGGCCGTATACTGGTAAATATGATCACAAATGGGCTCGAAGCTGCTCTGCCCGGGGAAAGAGTTACTTTGGGATGCTGTAGAAAGGGAGAGGTGGGGGAGTTCTACGTCCACAATCCTGGGACCATTCCGGAAAAGGCCCAGGCCCTCATATTTAAACGCTCCTTTTCAACAAAAGGGGCGGGCCGCGGCATTGGAACGTACAGTATAAAGCTGTTTGCGGAAAATCATCTTGGGGGAAAAGTGGGATTTACCTGCGATGAGGAAAAGGGAACACGTTTCTATGTGCGCCTGCCCACGGACAAAGCGTAAGATGAACGACGGTGGATTGTCGGAGAATTCCCTCTTCCCACAGGGAGGTAGTTTTTAGTTCTCGTCTTGCAACGTCACCCGAACCGAGTCCAGATAGTCTTCAAGCCGGGAAAACAACTGGGTCAGAACTTCAGGTGTGTTTTTTGCGGCGGCCTCCGCCTCAATGGCCTTTCCAATTTCACCTAATCCAACAAAGCCGTATCCAAGGCCGGCTCCCTTGAGTGAATGGCCGATGCGCTGCACGTCGATCAGACGTCCCTCTGCCAGTGCCTTACGCAAAGTTTCAAGATCGTTGCGGGCGTTTACAAAGAATTTGGGAAGCAAAGGTTCCAGTTCGCTGGCTATGGTTTCGTTATATTCCATGGCACCTCCGACACGAATTTTTAAAAAAGAGAACCACCTGGTCCTTCTTGGAAAAAAAATACGCGGCAGAAGTCCTTTTGGCAATTATAAGAAAGGTGCGAGTTGAAAATGGAGAGGCGGCTCCATTTGGCCCGTGGAGCCGCCTCTGCCGATGATAGAGATGGTTGGAAGCAACGCCGAAGCGTCGTGATTCCCTATATTATTGTGGGCGCTCATTCGTCCGGGATTGCCCCGGGTGGTGCGCCCGTAATAAACTGACGTTCCAATACTCTTTTTGTTCACATGAATCCAGTAACTTGGTTTGGAGTAAAAATACGCCCAAAAAACAGAAGGCTTATGGGACCTATAGCATATAATTATTGTTTAAATACAGTTAATTAGGTTTCTCAATTTGTACGGACGACAATCTGCTGGGGTTTGTCTTCGGGAGGTGGAGCCAGGGGAAGAAACTATTCTGTAGCGAGTGCCTCTTTTCTTAAATAATTTGCGTTGAAACGTGTAATTATATCGAAAAATATGTTGCAAAATAATGAATGGTGGCGTTCTATGGAATAGCTTTTTGGTTGATCAACCAACTTATTCAAGTGAAATCTGGTGAAAAATTTGTTTTTTTGCTTGTGTGACAAAAAATGCACAATTGCCCGTAACACCAGGAAAAATTGAGAAAAGAGCTCGTGAATAATTTCGTAAGTGCTTGACACGGTATGGCCTCTCTCTTAGAACGACAAGGATTCCAAACGAATTGGCTTTTTTTTAAGAACTCTCAACGGGGCGGAGTGTATGGACCGGAATACCTCATCGCAGTCCGGAGGAGTGGTATTTTTCCTCCTCGGGTTGATCCTGGCCCTTGGGTTCGGCTGGTTTGTTTTCCCGCAGTTGATGTACAGCGCGAAAACGCAGCCGATTCCCTTCAACCACAAGATCCATATGGAAGATGCGGGTATGGCATGTGAAGACTGTCATTATTTCCGCGAAGATGGATCCTACAACGGCTTTCCGACCACAGAATCCTGTGCGGATTGCCATTCCGACGTTACGGAAGGCGACACGCCTGCCGAAAAAGCCATCGACAAGCTCGTCACCGAGTATGTCGAACCTGGCAAAGCGGTGCCCTGGCTGAACTACCAGCATCAGCCCGACAACGTGTATTTTTCCCATATCGCCCACGAAAGCGAGGACTGCACCTCCTGCCATCCCGACGTTGGCAATGCTGAGAAAGCGCCGGTTTACCACGAGAATATTCTCACCGGCTACACCAACTACACCATGAAAATGTGGAAGTGTGAGCGCTGTCATGCCGAGAACGGTGTCAGCAACGCCTGCTTCGTGTGTCACAAGTAAGGAAAGGGGTGGTATAAAATGGGTGTAAACCGCAGAAGTTTCATCGCGTTCGGCGCGGGAGCCACGCTTGGCCTGCTGGGCACGCCGGTTATCTGGAAGACCCTGGACGACGTGTCCATCTGGTCGCAGAACTGGTCCTGGATCCCCCGCCTTAAATACGGCGCACTGGAAAAGAAACCCGCCATCAGCAAAACCTATGCGGCGGGTAGCCCTATTCACGTTCTGACTGTCAACGGCAACCCTGTGGAAGCCCTCGGCAATCCGGACAACCCGCTGTCCGCCGGGGCCATCAACGCCTTGGCCGCGCCCGAAGTACAGATGCTGTACAGCCCGGCGCGCATTCAGCAGCCCATGAAGAAAAACGGCGACAAGTTCGAGCCCATCGACTGGGATTCGGCGCTCGGTCTGCTTGCCGGAAAAATCAAGGGTGCGGGCCGCAAGGTCGCTGCCATATCGGGGGACGAAACCGGCACGGCTAACGAGGTATTCTCCGGATTCCTCAGCGGGCTCGGTTCCAAGGATTTCTTCATCATGCCCAGCGAACACCATCTGGCCGCCAAATCCTGGCACAGCCTGATGAACGGCAAAGGGCATGTAGGGTTCGATCTGGAAAACAGCGACGCCGTGCTCATCATCGGGCCGGATCTTTTCGATTCCTGGGGCCCCGTTGGCCGCAACGGCCGCGCCTTTGCCGCCAACCGCCCGGCTGGCGAAGAGGCCAAGGCCATGTACTGCTACGCCGGTCCGGTCCAGAACCGCACCGCCGCAGTAGCAGATCTCTGGATTCCCGTGGCACCCGGCAATGAAGCCGCCTTCGCCCTGGGTGTCGCCTACTATCTCCTGGAAATGGGCGCTACCGCGGATGTGGACGGCTTCGACGCCTTCCGGTCCCTGGTACTCGCCGATTACACGCCCGCCAAAGTCACCGAAGCCATCGGCGTGTCTGCCAAGACGCTTAAGAACGTGGCCAAGGCCCTTGCCTCTGCCAAGTCTCCGGTCATCGTCTGTGGCAGCCCCATCAGCCAGGGCGGAAGCCCGGCAGGTTTCGTGGCTGGCATGGCACTGAACATCCTGCTGGGCCGCATCAACAAGCCCGGCGGTGTCCGTGCCCTTCCCGAGCTGCCCACGGTGGTTCCGGGCGCAGCTTCCAGAGCCGACATCATGGCTGGCGATTTGGTCGATTACCTGCTGCAGGTCGACGGCGGAAAAACTCCGGTCCCCAGCGTGCTGTTGTGCTACGAGGCCAACCCCAGGTACGCACTGCCGCAGACCGACGCCATGAACAAGGTGCTCGACAAGGTATCCTTTGTGGTCAGCTTTTCCTCCTTCATGGACGAAACAGCCGCCAAGGCCGACCTCATCCTGCCCAACCCCATGTGCCTCGAACGTTTCGAAAGCCTGGAAACTCCCTATGGATCGGGAGTCGCCAGCTTCAGCCTTGCACAGCCGGTAATCGATCCGCTGACCGACTCCAGGGCCGCTACGGACATATTGCTGGCCGTGGCACCCAAACTTGGGCTCGACCTTGGTTTTGAAACATTCGAAGGCGTGCTCATGGCCAAGTCCGAAGCCGTCGCCGGAGTGGGGGGATTCCTCAGCTCGCAGGCAGCTCCCGCCGAAGCCGTCGCCCAGGGCAATGCGCCCGCATTGGACGGCGATTTGGGCGATGCTCTGGCCGCGGGACAGGCTTGGGTCACCATAGAAACCGTTGATCAGAGTAAGTTGTCTCTGGCTCCCATGGTCCTTTCCAAGGCCGCTAAACCGGCTGGAACAGATGCATTGCTTTTGGCTCCTCAGTATCAGCTCAACATCGGGTCCGGCAGCATGGCCACCCCCGGTTACAACCTGCTGACAATTCGGGACGACGAACTGAAAGGCAAGGACATGTTCGTGGCCATGTGCTCGGAAACAGCCGCAAAAACTGGTGTTTCTCAGAACATGAAGGTCAAGGTGGTTGGACAGCGCGGCGAAATCGAAGCCCGCGTCAATATTGACGAAACGGTCATGCCCGGCGTTGTTTCCGCTCCTTTGGGGCTGGGCCACACCGCCTGGGACGTCTTTACCGAAGGCAAAGGCGCAAACGTTTCCAAAATCATGACCGCCAGCCCCGAACCCGGCACCGGAGCACCCGTCTGGACCGGGTCCCAGGTCAAAATCGCCAAAAGCTAAACAAGGATTACGACCATGTCAGCATTCAAGGAATTCGACATCAAATGGGGGATGGTGGTCGATCTGGACAAATGTACGGGCTGCGGAGCCTGTATGGTGTCCTGCCAGGTCGAAAACAATATAGCTCCCATGGAAGATGCGTCCAACAAGCTGCGGACCCTCTCGTGGATGCTGGTCTACAAGCTTGAGAACGGACTTAAATATCCCGAACACGACGTGGCTTATCTGCCGCGCCCCTGCATGCAGTGCGGTCATCCCTCCTGCGTGTCGGTGTGCCCGGTTGTAGCCACGGATAAAAACGAAAACGGCGGCATCGTCAGCCAGGTGTATCCCCGCTGCATCGGTTGCCGGTACTGCATGGCTGCGTGCCCCTACCACTCCCGTTACTTCGGATGGTTCGACCCGCACTGGCCCGAGGGAATGGAAAAGACCCTCACGCCGTTCGTGTCGACCCGCCCCCGCGGTGTGGTTGAAAAGTGTACGTTCTGCCACCATCGTTGGAATCTGGCCAAGGAAAAGGCTCGCAAGGAAGGCGGCGATCCCAACAGCCTGCCCGATGGCGCATACGTTCCTGCTTGTGCAGAGGCCTGCCCCACCGGAGCCATTTCCTTCGGCGACCTCAAGAACCCCGAGCACAAGGTTCACGAACTGCACAAAAGCAAGTATGCCCGACGCATTCTGGAACGGCTCGGTACGGATCCGCAGGTTTACTACATGAGCAAGCGCTCCTGGGTCCTGGACTTGCTGGACAACGACATGGGCGACGGCTCGCACGGAAGCAACGGAGGAGGCCACCATGGCTAAACCCATCGATTACCAACTCTTCCCCGAAGGCGTGGAACGCTGCGGCATAGGTAAGTTCATGCTTTGGCTGGCCTTTGTCATGGTCATCTTCCTCTGGGGAGTTTACGCCGCATTCCAGGTGTTCGGCTATGGCATCGGCGTGACTGGCCTGGACAACTACTTCGGGTTCGGTCTGTGGATCACCTTTGACCTTGCCGTCATCGCCCTTGGCGCGGGCGCGTTTTTTACCGGATTTCTCAAGTACATCCTGGGAATCGACGCCCTTAAAAACATCATCAACCTGACCGTCATCGTCGGGTTTCTCTGCTACTCCGGCGCCATGCTCATCCTGACCATGGATATCGGACAACCCCTGCGTGCATGGTTCGGATACTGGCATCCCAACGTCCACTCCATGCTCACGGAAGTTATCTTCTGCATCACCTGCTATTGCATGGTGCTCATTATCGAGTACGTGCCGCTCGTCCTTGAGCAGAAGCAGCTGAACAAGATTCCCTTCCTGCACAACCTCGCACACAACATGCACGTCGCCATGCCGCTTTTCGCCGGTATCGGCGCGTTCCTGTCCACATTCCACCAGGGCTCCCTGGGCGGTATGTACGGTGTGCTTTTTGCCCGTCCTTTCGCTTTCCGCGAGGGATTCTTTATCTGGCCCTGGACGTTCTTCCTGTTCGTTCTGTCAGCTGTAGCCTCCGGCCCCTGCTTTACCGTGCTCATCTGCAAAGTCATCGAACTGATGTCCGGTCGCCAGATGACCACCTACAAAGTAAAAGCAATGATGGGCAAAATCGCCGGTACCATGTTGTGCCTGTACTTGTTCCTCAAGTTCCTGGACACCTACGCATGGATCACCGACATTCTGCCTCGCGCCGGTCTGACCTTCGATCAGATGTTCTACGGTTGGGTTTACGGCAAGTGGATGCTCTGGACCGAACTCGGACTGTGCGGCGTCATCCCGGCTCTCATTCTTATGATTCCGGCTCTGCGCAACGCACCGTTCCTGTTCTACATTGCCTGTATCCTGAACTGCGTCGGCGTGACCATCAACCGCTACGTATTCACGGTGCAGACCATTGCCTTCCCGGCCTTGCCTTTCGATAAGTGGTACGTTTACATGCCCAACTGGGCTGAATGGGCCACCTCGCTTATGATCGTAGCTTACGGCGCCTTGCTGCTTTCGCTGTCCTATCGCTACCTGCCCATCTTCCCGCAGGAACGCGAACTGAACTCGTAAGCACCAGCCTTCCTTAGATGTATAAAGACCGGTTCCTTCGTGGAGCCGGTCTTTTTTTGGTGTTGTGGCGGCAGCGCGATTTTTGCTTCTGCCTTCGTTGCGGCTTGATGTTTGGAAGCGGGATGTCCAAGGCGGGATTTCGGCGCCCTGCGGCGTTGCGGCGTAATGTGCTGCCGAGGGCTGTAGGTCTAACTACTATCCCCCGTCATCCCGTCACGCCGCGCCTTGCAGGGCATCCGAAATTCCACCTTGGGAAGAGAAGAAAATTGTCGTAAGCTAATATTATTCACCGCCTCGGCAGAATCAAAACTTACGCTGCCGCGGGAAGAAGAGGGGGATGCTCCGAGTCGTCTTTTTCTTTGATAGGCCCTTAAAGGCTCTCTGGTCTGTTTGCAGAAAATATTCATCCCCACCTTAAATAGTTGCCTGTAGGCGTATGTATAATTTCAGCCGACAATGATCTGTCATTCGCCACGCTTCGTGGCGTACCTGCGGCGGCCAATCTGCAATGCAGCTCATGCTCTACGGCGCAATGATTCTATCTCACCTGCCTTGGTTCAAAGAGGCGGCCAAGACTTCCTTTTAGATACCTGCGGCTCCTTCGTGCCGGAAGGGGGGAGGGGAAGGTTCGGGAACAAACGGGTCGGCAGCGCGATTTTTGCCCCTGCCTTCGTTGCAACTCACTGTTTGGGAGCGGGCTGGAGGCCAACTCCTATCCACGCCCCCAAACAGCAAGTTGCGCCTCGGCAGAAACAAAACTTACACTACCTTAATGGGCCCCGGGTTTCCCAGCAGTTTCCGTAAAATATGTTGAATCTGAGCTTGGCAGCTATGTGAAGTGACACCATGGCTCGTCTGTCGTTCACAACCTCTTCATTCTCCTTTGTATAACGACTCGCAGCAAACTTATGCTCCTCACACACGATGGGATACGGCCTGACGTGGTATTCTTTGGACAGCAAAGTGTACTCCATCTTATTGGGGAGCAATCTGCCAGGTGTGCACTTCTCTATCTTTCCAGCTTGCATTCTCCGCATTAGCGGGGATAACCGCATGCCATGAACACTCGTCCCATCCTTTTTTCCCTTTACGCAATGCGGGGACAAACCAGCCCCTTATTTATGGAATTTCTCTTTCATCATCGGCCCTTCAGCCGATACCAGCCCCACAACATCACCTATCCCTAAAACACAAAATCAAAACTTTCTGAAAAAAACTCACAAAACCTGTTGACGGGTAGGTGTGAAACACATAGAAAGCCCCTCCGCCGCACGGGAATCGCAAGTTTCCCGGCAGGGTGTTCTCTTACAATAGAATAGATAGGGTGAGTGTGTGGAAGCTGATGGCTGACACCCCGGGCCGGTATCCGGCCGCAATCGACTTTACGACCCTGACGGGTTCGACCAAAAAAGTTGAAAAAAGGGGTTGACGCACAGGGCGGAAACACATAGAAACACCCTCCGCTGCTTGGGACAGACGGCGCGAAAGCGACGCAGAAAACAAACAGGGAATTTGAAAAAAGAGATTGACATGGGAAGCGTAATTTACTACTTACACTCTCCCACTTCCGGCCTCAAGCCGGAAAGGTCTTTGACAATTAAATAGCGAGCAGGGCGCGAAATACTATCATCGTGGGTTCGTATGAACTTACGAGTTTTAGCTAGAAATACTTTCCTAATTGGAGAGTTTGATCCTGGCTCAGATTGAACGCTGGAGGCGTGCTTAACACATGCAAGTCGTGCGAGAAAAGTTCCTTCGGGAGCCTAGTAGAGCGGCGTACGGGTGAGTAACGCGTGGGCTACCTGCCCAGACGAACGGGATAACAGTTGGAAACGGCTGCTAATACCGTATACGAATCAATTTATTTTGGTTGAAAGGGTGCCTCTAAATTATGCATCCGCGTCTGGATGGGCCCGCGTCTCATTAGCTAGTTGGTAGGGTAACGGCCTACCAAGGCAACGATGAGTAGCTGGTTTGAGAGGATGACCAGCCACACTGGGACTGAAACACGGCCCAGACTCCTACGGGAGGCAGCAGTGGGGAATATTGCGCAATGGGGGAAACCCTGACGCAGCGACGCCTCGTGAGGGAAGAAGGCTTTCGGGTTGTAAACCTCTGTCAGAAGGGAAGAAGTGCGTATATGTTAATAGCGTATATGTTTGACGGTACCTTCAGAGGAAGCACCGGCTAAATCCGTGCCAGCAGCCGCGGTAATACGGATGGTGCAAGCGTTAATCGGAATCACTGGGCGTAAAGCGTGCGTAGGCTGCCTGTTAAGTCAGGTGTGAAAGCCCTCGGCTCAACCGAGGAATTGCACTTGATACTGACAGGCTTGAGTCCTGGAGAGGATGGCGGAATTCCTGGTGTAGGAGTGAAATCCGTAGATATCAGGAGGAACACCGGTGGCGAAGGCGGCCATCTGGACAGGTACTGACGCTGAGGTACGAAAGCGTGGGGAGCAAACAGGATTAGATACCCTGGTAGTCCACGCTGTAAACGATGGATGCTAGGTGTCGGGGGGATTCACCTTCGGTGCCGCAGTTAACGCATTAAGCATCCCGCCTGGGGAGTACGGTCGCAAGGCTGAAACTCAAAGGAATTGACGGGGGCCCGCACAAGCGGTGGAGTATGTGGTTTAATTCGATGCAACGCGAAGAACCTTACCTGGGTTTGACATCCTTGGAATCTCCTAGAGATAGGAGAGTGCCCTTCGGGGAACCAAGTGACAGGTGCTGCATGGCTGTCGTCAGCTCGTGCCGTGAGGTGTTGGGTTAAGTCCCGCAACGAGCGCAACCCTTATTGTCAGTTGCCATCACATAATGGTGGGCACTCTGGCGAGACTGCCCGGGTCAACCGGGAGGAAGGTGGGGACGACGTCAAGTCATCATGGCCCTTACGCCCAGGGCTACACACGTACTACAATGGGGGGTACAAAGGGCAGCTACGCCGCGAGGCCAAGCCAATCCCAAAAAGCCCCTCCCAGTCCGGATTGCAGTCTGCAACTCGACTGCATGAAGTTGGAATCGCTAGTAATCCTGGATCAGCATGCCAGGGTGAATACGTTCCCGGGCCTTGTACACACCGCCCGTCACACCACGAAAGTCGGTTCTACCCGACGTCGGTGAGCCAACCCTTTGGGGGGCAGCCGCCTACGGTAGGGCTGATGATTGGGGTGAAGTCGTAACAAGGTAGCCGTAGGGGAACCTGCGGCTGGATCACCTCCTTTAATGAGCAAATGCGCCCGCTCGCTATTTAATTGCAAGGACCTTTGTGTTCTTTGCACTGTAGAGCCGATTTAAGGGCCTATAGCTCAGTTTCGGTTAGAGCGCACGCCTGATAAGCGTGAGGTCGATGGTTCAAGTCCATCTAGGCCCACCACGGTTATCACCACATGGGGGTGTAGCTCAGCTGGGAGAGCACCTGCTTTGCACGCAGGGGGTCATCGGTTCGATTCCGTTCACCTCCACCACGGTGGTGAACTTACTGGCCACGTGTCGGTAATGATCATTGATAGTAGAATAGGCGACGAAGTTGTGTCTGAAAAAAGATAGTAAGGGCAACTGGTGGATGCCTTGGCACCAAGAGGCGATGAAAGACGTAGTAGGCTGCGATAAGCCACGGTTAGGAGCCAAACATCCTTTGATCCGTGGATTTCTGAATGGGGAAACCCAGCCGGAGTTATGTCCGGTTATTCCTTGGCTGAATTCATAGGCCTTGGAAAGCAAACCCGGGGAAGTGAAACATCTCAGTACCCGGAGGAAGAGAAATCAAAAGAGATTCCCGTAGTAGCGGCGAGCGAACCGGGATTAGCCCAAACCGTATGCATCCGTGCATGCGGGGTTGTGGGACTGCCATACGCGATTCGAATAGCTAGCAAAACAAGCTGGGAAGCTTGGCCATAGAGGGTGAAAGCCCCGTATGTGAAGGCGAAAACGACGCAGGCAGCACCCGAGTAGGGCGGGGCACGTGAAACCCCGTTTGAATCTGGGGGGACCATCCTCCAAGGCTAAATACTCCTTGGTGACCGATAGTGAACCAGTACCGTGAGGGAAAGGTGAAAAGAACCCCTGTTAGGGGAGTGAAATAGAACCTGAAACCAGTTGCCTACAAGCAGTGGGAGCGGACTTGTTCCGTGACCGCGTGCCTTTTGCATAATGAGTCAGCGAGTTACTCTGTACAGCCAGGTTAAGCGTTAAGTGTAGCCGAAGCGAAAGCGAGTCTGAATAGGGCGTTAGTTGTGCGGAGTAGACCCGAAGCCGGGTGATCTATCCATGAGCAGGCTGAAGCTTGAGTAAAGTCAAGTGGAGGGCCGAACCGTTGTCAGTTGAAAATGACTCGGATGACTTGTGGATAGGGGTGAAAGGCCAATCAAACCCGGTGATAGCTGGTTCTCCCCGAAATATATTGAGGTATAGCCTCGGATTAGATTACCGGAGGTAGAGCACTGACAGGGCTAGGGGCCCCACCAGGTTACCAAACCCTATCAAACTCCGAATGCCGGTTAATTGTTGTCCGGGAGTCAGACTGCGGGTGCGAAGGTCCGTAGTCGAAAGGGAAACAGCCCAGACCGCCAGCTAAGGTTCCCAAGTGTATGCTCAGTGGGAAAGGTGGTGGGACTACTTAGACAGCCAGGAGGTTGGCTTAGAAGCAGCCATCCTTTAAAGAAAGCGTAATAGCTCACTGGTCTAGTGGTCCTGCGCCGAAAATGTAACGGAGCTAAGTATACCACCGAAGCTGCGGGATCGTCTTTTAGACGATCGGTAGGGGAGCGTTCTCTACTGCGATGAAGGTGAAGGCGTAAGCCACGCTGGAGTGTAGAGAAGTGATTATGCTGACATGAGTAACGATAATGGGAGTGAGAAACTCCCACGCCGTAAGCCCAAGGTTTCCTGGGTAAAGTTAATCTGCCCAGGGTTAGTCGGCCCCTAAGGCGAGGCTGAAAAGCGTAGCTGATGGGAAACGGGTTAATATTCCCGTACCCGTGTGAATGTGCGATGGGGGGACGCGGAAAGGTAGGCCATCCGGGTGTTGGATATCCCGGTGCAAGTGTGTAGGCTGAATCTCCAGGCAAATCCGGAGGTTTAAGGCCGAGACACGATGCCGTGAGCTTTTGCTCTGAAGTGGTTGAGCCTCTGCCGCCAAGAAAAGCCTCTAAGTTTAGTTCACATGGACCGTACCGCAAACCGACTCAGGTGGGCGGGGTGAGTAACCCAAGGCGTTCGAGGAAACTCTGGCTAAGGAACTCGGCAAAATGACCCCGTAAGTTCGCGATAAGGGGTGCTCTTTGATGTGATGTGTTTACTCGCTAAGCATCGAAGAGCCGCAGAGAAATGGGGGTGGCGACTGTTTACTAAAAACATAGGTCTCTGCTAAGTCGCAAGACGAAGTATAGGGACTGACGCCTGCCCGGTGCCGGAAGGTTAAGGGGTGGAGTCAGCGCAAGCGAAGCTCTAAACCGAAGCCCCGGTAAACGGCGGCCGTAACTATAACGGTCCTAAGGTAGCGAAATTCCTTGTCGGGTAAGTTCCGACCTGCACGAATGGCGTAACGATCTCCCCACTGTCTCAGCCAGAGACTCGGTGAAATTGAATTCGCGGTGAAAATGCCGTGTTCCCGCAGAAGGACGGAAAGACCCTGTGCACCTTTACTACAACTTGACGTTGTGTTTTGGGCTAGCATGTGTAGGATAGGTGGGAGGCTATGAATCGGGCACGCCAGTGTTCGTGGAGCCACCCTTGAAATACCACCCTTGCTAGTCTAAGGCCCTAACCTTCTACTGTTATCCAGTGAAGGGACAGCGTCTGGTGGGTAGTTTGACTGGGGCGGTCGCCTCCCAAAGAGTAACGGAGGCTTGCAAAGGTTCCCTCAGGTTGATTGGAAACCAACCGTTGAGTGCAAAGGCATAAGGGAGCTTGACTGTGAGGCAGACATGCCGAGCAGGGACGAAAGTCGGTCTTAGTGATCCGGTGGTCCCGAATGGAAGGGCCATCGCTCATAGGATAAAAGGTACGCCGGGGATAACAGGCTGATCGCGCCCAAGAGTTCATATCGACGGCGCGGTTTGGCACCTCGATGTCGGCTCATCACATCCTGGGGCTGGAGCAGGTCCCAAGGGTACGGCTGTTCGCCGTTTAAAGTGGTACGCGAGCTGGGTTTAAAACGTCGTGAGACAGTTTGGTCCCTATCCTCTGTGGGCGTAGGAGAATTGAGAGGGTCTGTCCCTAGTACGAGAGGACCGGGGTGGACGAACCTCTGGTGTTCCTGTTGTCGCGCCAGCGGCACTGCAGGGTAGCTACGTTCGGAACGGATAACCGCTGAAAGCATCTAAGCGGGAAGCCAGCCTCAAGATTAGTTCTCCCTGATCATTAGATCCTAAAGAACCCAGGTAGACCACCTGGTTGATAGGCCGGATGTGTAAGCGTAGCGATACGTTCAGCTGACCGGTACTAATAGTTCGTGAGTCTTTTTTCAGATTTAAACACAACTTCGTCCCTATTTTCTATATTTCGCTCTCAGAGTTGAAATAGCTGCACACTGGCTTCGTTGCCTCAGGAAAATAGCTTGTGCGGCGTATGTAAGAATACGCCTCCGCGCATTTCCCTTCGCGCCTCGCCAGAAGCACATCTCTTCAACTCTGTGCCATGAGCAATATATTTGCTCTGGCGGCCATAGAGAAGAGGCCACACCCGATCCCTTTCCGAACTCGGAAGTTAAGCTCTTCTTCGCCGATGATACTTGCGAGTAGTCGCTGGGAAAGTAGGTCGCTGCCAGGGCTCCTTTTCAAAAGGTCCATATCGAAAGATATGGACCTTTTTTTATGGCCCAAGGCGGGATTTCGGCGCCCTGCTGCGTTGCGGCGTAACGTGCTGCCCAGGGCTGTAGGTCTGACTACTATCCCCCGTCATCCCGTCACGCCGCGCCTTGCAGGGCATCCGAACTTCCACCTGAAGAGAAGAAAATTGTACTTATCTCACGTTGTTCCGCGCCCCGGCAGGAACAAAACTTACACTGCCGTGGGAAGAAGAGGGGGGATGCTTCGAGTCGTCTTTTTCTTTGATAGGCCCTTAAAGGCTCTCTGGTCTGTTTGCAGAAAATATTCATCCCACGTGTCATCCCCACCTTAAATAGTCGGGCCTGAAATATCTCTAGTGGATTGATTTTTATTAACAATTCTCCTTGTATAATGTAGTATTTTCGACCAGAGAACGTTGTGAATTCGTATAAAACCGGTCGAAATGATGCAGCGAATGGCGGGAGAATCATGAGGGCAAAACCCAAAAAACAGCCGCAGGGTACGTTCCTTTACCCAGACCTTCTGGACCAGCTCAATCCGAAGGCTCCGCTCCTTCAATTGGCGAGGAGAATTCCCTGGGGGCGATTCGAGGAGGAGTTCGCCGGACTCTACAGCGACCAAGGTCGGCCAGCCAAGCCGCCCCGGCTAATGGTCGGGCTGATGCTGCTCAAGCAGTTGGAGAATCTGAGCGACGAACGGGTCGTGGAGGCATGGACGCAAAATCCCTACTACCAGGCGTTTTGCGGTATGACCGAGTTCCAGTGGAAGCTGCCTTGCGATCCCACGGATTTGATCTATTTCCGCAAGCGCATTGGCGAGGACGGGGCACGACTGATTTTCGAGGTCTCCGTGGAACTGCACGGTGATGACGCCAAAGAACGAGAGATCACGGTGGATACCACGGTCCAGGAAAAGAACGTAACCTTTCCTACCGACCTGAAGCTTTTGACCAAAGTCATCGAGGGCTGCCGTAAGATCGCGGACAGCGAAGGCGTCGGTCTACGCCGCAGCTTCAAGCGCACGCTCCCCAAGCTTCGGCTGAAACGGATGAAGATGGCCAAAAAGGCGAGGAAGATGCGGACAATGGCTGGTGCCTTGATCCGTGAACTCCGGCGCAAATTGCCGGGCGAAGCCCTGGGCCGCCACCAGGAGCGACTTGACCTGTACGAGCGGGTCAAGGACCAGAAACGAAGCGACAAGAATAAGGTCTACAGCCTACACGAACCCGATATTCTCTGCATCTCCAAGGGTAAAGCGCACAAGCAGTACGAGTTCGGGCGCAAGGCGTCCATCGCGGTCACAAAAACTACGGGTATCATCGTCGGCGCGATGTCGTTCAACGAGAACGTCTACGACGGCCATACGTTGCCGGATGTCCTCGAACAGTGTTGGGAGGTCACCGGGGTCTGTCCGTCCATGGCGATCTGCGACCGAGGCTACAGGGGCCTGAATCAGGTCGGTGACACGCAAATCCTCATCCCAAAGCCTCCGAAGAAGAAGGACACACCGTACCAGCGCCTTATGGCGCGGCTCCGCTTCCGCCGTCGGGCGGCTATCGAGCCGGTGATCGGCCATCTCAAACACGATCACCGCATGGCCCGGAGCTATCTCAAGGGCGCGGTCGGCGACGCCATTAACTTGTTTATGGCCGCAGCGGCGTTCAACTTCAGGAAGTGGATGCGGAAAATCGGAGAGTTTTTTGTGCTCTTGGCGTTTCTGCTCCTCGGCAAAGACTCAAGCCGACGGCTGGCGGAAAATGTGGCGTAGAAGCTGAAACGGGTTTTTCAGGCCTGACTAAATAATTGCCTGTAGGCGTCTGTATAATTTTCAGCCAACAATGGCGTCGTATTCGCCACGCTTCGTGGCGCACCTGCAGCGGCATGTTTGCAAATGCTGCTTCCTACCTTATGGCCAATGACTTTATCTCACCTGCCATGGTTCAAAGAGGCGGCAAAGACTTCCTTTTAGACACCTGCGGCTCCTTCGTGCCGGAAAGGGAGGAGAAGGTTCGGAAACAAACGGGGAAACCGGGCGCGTTGACCGGGTTTCCCCACTGTTTCCGTAAAAAACAATAATCTTGAGTAAGCAGACGGCCAAAGGGACACCATGACTTTTTCTGTTCGGCTGCCAGTCCTTTTTTTCAATGCGTGAAAGCGCATTGTTTTTCGTCTTCCGCACGCTGCTACGTCGCAACGTGCTGCCTAGGGCTGTAGGTCTAACTACTATCCCACGCCATCCCGATACGCCGCGCCTTGCAGGCATTCCGAACTTCCACCTTGGGAAGAGAAGAAAATTGCCTGATCTAACGTTTTTTATCGCCTCAGCAGGAAGAGAACTTACGCTGTCTCAAAGGATTATCCGGGTTTCCCCACTGTTTCCGTAAAACATGCCGAATCTGAGCTTGGCGGCTATGCGAAGGGACACCATGACGCGTCTGTTGCCCACGTCCTCTTTGCTTTTCTCTACAGAATAAGGTTGATGCGAGGTCTTGAGTTTTTCGAAGCACCGAAGCTATGTGCGAGATGGGATTTTACGCTCTGCGGGGTGGCGCAACGTGCTGTTGTGGGGAGAGAGGGGCGAGGGCTTTACGTCTTCTTCGCTTTTGGCCTCCCACTGCTTTGAAGCCCTCTTCGCATAAACAACAAGGGCTCCAAAACAGGAGAGTTTCTTTTTCTGATGGACAGTTTTTTCGCTAAGCGGCGTTGGCCACTTGCCTGCTGGCAAAATGCAGTTGCACTATTCGGCAAGCAAAACGTGGACGGGCAAATGGGAGGCGTGCGAACATGCCGAAGAGGCCCCATTGATTTTTATAGTAATCAAAGTAGTTCCACTCTGTGACGAACTGGATTCCCTGGTGCCAAGACTCCATTTGACGGGTATTTTTCAGCCCCCACTTGAATTTTACCTGGCTGTCGATTTGCTTGAGGGTCTCATGATGCTTTTCCTTACCTACGAAAGCCGAGCCAAGCATTTCAAAAAACATTTCCGCATCAGGAAATCGTTCGGCCAGTTCTTTGAAAAATTGCTTGAGCTCGTTTTCTGTAAAATACATGAACAAACCTTCTGCCAGAAAAACCACGGGGCGCCCGGCTGTTTCCACCTTATCCATCCAGGACAGATCGAATATGGATTGCGCAATGAAGTGATAGCGGTCGTTTTCTGTGAAAAAACGTCGTCGCAGCTCGATTGATTCGGGAACATCTATCTCGTACCAATCGACGGTATCGCATTGGAGCCGTGCATGCCGCGTATCCAGGCCTGCTCCAAAGTTTATTACAACAGCGTCGGGGTGTGCCTCCAGAAACGTGGATAAGCCGTCGTCCAACAGTCTGGTGCGTACAGCCACACCAAGTTTTGTGTAGCGGCTTGAGGCTTCGAACCGAGAAAAGTCGTAATTGATTTGCGACACCATCTCCACTGCCTTTTCATCATGGATGATGGGATTCTCCGCTTGTGTGGCTGCGGCTCGTGCCCATAAGGCGATGAGCAATGTCTCTGGAATTCCCTCTAAATCATGTTTGGTCATTACGCTTTCCCCTTTCTTCCGATGGTCATTTCCATGGGGCCGTGCGGCTGTATCTTGAGCTCGTCGAGCGGCCGCAGTTCTGTGGAAACAAAGCCCGCATCCAGCATGGCTTTGGCGATTTGTCCGCTTTCAAATGCCATGTCCATGCCCTGGAGCATGGTCGGCAGCCAACTGATGACGGTATCTGCCGGGCCTGTCCTATCGTGGGTCAGTCCATCGGATGTAACCAGGAATATCCCTCCTGGTTTCAAAGCTGCGAGCACCTTGGGCATAAGTTCATCAAGCCGGTCGTGAAAAAAGTTCAGACTGAAGTTCGCCATGATGAACTCGTATCCTTCACCCAAATCATCTTGCATATAGTCGCCACCCTTTGCAGTGACGCGATCTTCCATTCCGTATTCGGCTATTACTTCCCTCGCCACTTCGCTGACGGCGGGTTGGTCGAAGACCATGCAATGCAGAGATGGGTGCGCGGCAGCAACGGCAAGGCCGATGATTCCCGGGCCCGCTCCCAGGTCGAGAATCTTGGTGAATGTCGAGAACTCGGGGAGCTTGGAAACCTGCTGTGCGATGAATTGGGCTCGGCCGCTACGGGAGTGGTTCACGCTTATGCGTGCTCCTTTTTTCCACCGTTCCGGATTGGCCATGTCTTTGGGCGGCGGTGGGCCATTGCTGATCAATTTTTTTAGTCCGCCGTTCATAAGCGGCTCGAGCCGCTTGCCCATGAACAACAAGCTCATCCCCAGCGATGTGTCTTTTCCCGAAGTCAGATACTGCTTCGTCTGTGGGGTGTTGTTGTACTGCTCGTTTTCTTTTTTCAGGCATCCGAGGCCGACAAGGGCGTTGAGCAGGTATTCCGTGTTGCCCGGATGGAGCGAAAGGGCTTTGCTGAGTTCTTCAGCAAGGACGGGATGGGAGGTGTGGTCAAATATGTTCAACTCAATGGACGTCTTGAGAAGCTCCCATTTGAGCGCTTCCTGCTGCAGGACAAAGATATTGTCTGTAACTGGTTCCGGGATAGGGAGTTCTTTTTTCATGCTGCTTTCTTCCTGTGTTGGTTAATGCGTTGATATTTCCGCTTTTCCACTACAGTCAGCCTGGCAAAAGACCGCGAAGAACGAAAGAAAGGCACTGTTTGTAATAGTTGTCGTCCACATTGTTTTTTATTCCTTCCTTTTGTGAGTGAATGAGAAAGTGATTATGAAATTCCCACCAGATGTGGACCAAACCGCAAATCATGATCGAAATATTAAGGGGCGTCATGTCGTTGCGGATATCGCCGCATTCCTGTGCTTTGCGGATGCGCTCCAGGTAGGCATGGTGCCATTCGTCTTCACCGGGCCATGGAGCGTCGTCTCCTTCCAGGCGTCCCCAGTTTGCGAGCCGCAGCATGGTTGGATTGTCGCGGTAGAAGCGAAACATGGAGGCAATGAAGTGTTCGAGAAATGAGCTGGTGGAGCTATCTCCCGGCATAGTGAGCTTAACGTTTTCTAGCCCCCGATCAATAATCGCTTTTTTAACCGCGTCGTAGACGCCCTGTTTATTTTTAAAATGAAAAACAATAAGCGGCCCGGAGACGCCGCTGGCCGTGGCTATCTCATTCATTTTTGTCCCGGCATATCCCTTTTCGGCAAACAAGGCCTCTGCTGCCTTGAGAATTTCGAATTTGGTTGCATCTGCATCTCTTTTTTTTACCAACACAAGCTCCTTACTCACTGGCTTACTGAACAGTTAGTAAGTTAAATGGGCCGTGACAACTCGTCAAGAAGCAAATGGCGAATTGAAGATACTACCCGCGCAACCTAAGCCATAGCCGTTGCACCCGACCATGGCGAAGACTCGTCCTTGTTGTCTCCGCCACGCTTTATGGCGTACAGCGGCAGAATATTCGTAAATGCGGTTTTCCACTGCCTGGCGCAATGACGTCACTTTTCTTTTTTGGGCCCAGAGGTCTCAATTGCTTTTCACAGGTCTTTTCAATCTGCTGCATGGAAGTGAAGTGTCGCTTCTCTAATTGTTTTGCATATGGTAGAGTCTGCTAGAAGTAGGTTCCATTGACTGCGCATAGCGGATGGAAACTGGGCGCAGCAGCCTTCTTTGGACTTTTTAGCCCCTGCACGCACTCTCCTGGGAGGGTGGTATGCCGTACTCGAATGCTTCTCTGGAATCCCTAAGCGATGTGGTTGTCCCGGATTCCATGCTTGAGCGCTGGCAGAAGATTGTCGATCTTCTTGCCGCCCTTGCCAAAGTTCCTGCCGCGCTGATTATGCGGGTGCGAAAGGATGTCATCGAGGTCTTCCGGACAAGCGACTCCGAGGGCAATCCCTACCCCCTTGGCGCATCAGACCATTTCTTTCATAAATGCGGGCTGTATTGCGAACATGTCATTCGGACAAACGATAAACTGCTCGTTCCCAATGCTCTGCTGGATGAGGATTGGAAAGATAATCCCGATGTGGCGCTGAACATGATTTCGTATCTTGGTTTTCCCCTCCTGTTACCGGACTCCACCCCCTTTGGCACGATTTGCATTCTGGACAGCAAACTGAACAGATACAACCCGAAGATTGAGGGGATAATGACGCAATTTCGGGATGTGCTCGAATTTCAGCTCGCTCAATTATGCCAGTACGAGGAATTGAAAAAGGCTCTTGAAAGCTTCAGGGGCCGAGAGGAACTGCCACACGATGGCAGCCAGGAAACGGTCGCCGAATTACAGCACCGATTGCTTGAACTTGCCCGGTCACTGGACGACGCCAACCACCATTTGCAAAGAGAAATATATGAACGAAAGCTGGTTGAAAGGGCTTTGAGAAAATCCCAGCAAATAGCCGTGGCCGCCAGCCGCGCGAAAAGCGAATTTTTGGCCAATATGAGCCATGAGATCAGGACTCCCCTCAATGGTGTGATGGGGATGCTGCAGTTGCTTCAAGATACAGAGCTTAATACCGAGCAGAAGGAGCTTGCCGACTACTCGATTCTGTCTACAAGGCGGCTGACGAACTTGCTGTCTGATATCTTGGATCTTTCACGTGTAGAGGCCGGGAAGTTGGACCTCAGGATGGAAGCGGTGAATTTGCACGACGTTATGGCCTCGGTCGAGCAGCTTTTTCGGCCAACAGCCAGAGAGAAAGGGGTGGAAATAAAATTTCAGGTATCCCCCGGACTTCCTGCGGGTCTTATGAGCGACGTGACCAGGCTGCAGCAGATTCTCTGCAACATTGTAGGCAACGCGGTAAAGTTCACCGACACGGGCATGGTGCATGTTCAGGCCTATCCACTGCCTTTCAGCAAACCCAATGAACTTCGTGTGCTCTTTTCGGTTGCCGATACGGGCATTGGCATTTCCGAAGAGAAGATGGACACCATTTTCGACCCGTTCGAACAGGTATCGACCGGATTTCAGCGGGAAAGCCAGGGAGCGGGCCTTGGGCTGGCGATTTGCAAAAAGCTGCTTCGGCTGATGAAGGGAGACCTTGCGGTGGAAAGCAGGGAAGGAGAGGGGACGACTTTTTATTTATGTCTGCCGTTCCAGCTGGTGGAAAAAGAGCAGGATGAGGTAAAAGCACCCTCCCGATCCTGCCGGGGCAATGCGTCAATCTTGCTGGTTGATGATGATCTTGTATCCCGGATCGTTGCCGAGAAGCATATTCGCGCCTTGGGATTCGATGTTACCCTGGCCTGTAACGGCAAGGAAGCGCTCAAGGCCGCATCGAAAAATTCTTTTGATCTGATTCTGATGGACATCCAGATGCCCCAAATGGACGGAGTTTCCGCAACCATGGCCATACGCCGTGGGGATGCGGGAAGGCGCAACATCGATGTTCCCATTGTCGCGCTTACCGCATACGCCATGGCAGGGGAAAGAGATGTTTTTTTTGACGCGGGCGTTAATGACTATATGACCAAACCGTTGGATAAATGGGAATTGGAGGCCTTGTTGCAACGTATGTTTGCGTAGAAGCAGCTGGTTATTCTGTTTGGGAGGCAGGACTAACGCTCTAAATGCGTAAATAAAAAGGCGACCGAAGGGGCCGCCTAAAATGCATCTCGCCAAAGGCGGCGAGTGTCAGATGAATACTATCTCTGTACAGTTTGGGCCTGACAAGTGGATCCGACTGTTCGCAAAGGCGTGGTTAGGGCATGAGGACACTGCCCTGAAACAAGTTCCAAAACATCAAAACAAACTTAATTTGAATTTTTTTTAAAAGTCGCTTGACACTGAGCACGTACTTATATAGTTCTTTCCTCCTGCGTCGGGATGTAGCGCAGTCTGGGAGCGCACCTGAATGGGGTTCAGGGGGCCGGAGGTTCAAATCCTCTCATCCCGACCATAATTTTCCCTAAGAAAAAGGGCCAGTTAACGCACAAAGTTGACCGGTCCTTTTTTCGTTGTGGGGAACCGTTTGGGGAACCACCTGCTCCCAGCGATGTTGGAGCGCACTGATTAACCATCTGTAATCACTGTGTATGAAGGCGTACGACCTGGAAGAGGGTCAACCCCTGATTACCCTGGTGGGTTCGACATGCTTCTGCAAAATATCCATACACCCTCCGTCTTCGAATGAGACATGAAGTGCGGGGTATCGAAATACGTGGACAGAGAGATTTATCATGTGCCTGTGGATGAACTCCTGGAAGATCAGGATCAGCCCCGGAAGTATTTCGATAGAGCGGCCCAGGACGCGTTGAAAGAATCCATCATCAAGTTCGGTCTCATGCAGCCCATCGTTTTCCGTCAAAGAGAGAGTGATGGTAAACTTGTGGTTGTGGCGGGAGAGCGCAGAGTCAGAGCTATCAAGAGTATTTTGCGAAAAGCGAAGTCTGGTTCTGACGATCCAGAGAACCAGGAACTGCTTCGGCGTTTCGAAACCATCCCTGGAATGTTCATCTCAGACAACCATCAGGA
This sequence comes from Desulfovibrio sp. 7SRBS1, assembly GCF_049723905.1. Lineage (NCBI taxonomy): Bacteria > Pseudomonadati > Thermodesulfobacteriota > Desulfovibrionia > Desulfovibrionales > Desulfovibrionaceae > Desulfovibrio > Desulfovibrio sp. 7SRBS1. The sequence goes on from NZ_JBJKFD010000001.1 coordinate 4,366,565, forward strand.
GATTGCTCTGATTGAGAACGTTCAGCGTGAAAATTTGAACCCGGTGGAACTGGCAGAAGGATTAGCAAAGCTCAAAGAAGACGGAAGATATGGACTGGATCACCTTGGAACGATGATTGGCAAATCCATGTCCACTGTCAGCGAAATATTATCCATCAATAAAATCCCAGATGAAATCCTTAGTGATGCTCGAAAGCGCAAAGATGTGTCACAGTGGGTATTGGTGGAAGTTGCCAAGGCCAGGGGGCCGAAAGCCAAAGCCAAGAAATGGGATCAGCTGAAAGATAGTGGATTGACCCAAGCTGCTTACAAGAAGAAAAAGAAAGAAGCATCCGAGAAAAGTGATGGGAAGGGCTTCAACTTCGGCACCAGCATGAGGGCTGTTAAAACCGCATCGACCCAGATTCAGAAATTGAAAAGTGTTGATATGGGAGACATCGACTCAGACAAGCAGCAAGAACTTCGTATTCAGCTTGAGACGTTGCGGAATGAGTTGGAGCAGGTGCTTGAAGGGGGCGGCGTGAACTAACTTTTTCCAACTCAAATGCTTATCCTGAAGCCATTGTAATATGTTTTGGGGAGCACCTCTGAAGGGAGTGACGGGGCTGGAGGGGCCACCGAAGTTGGGGAGGGAAGCTGTTTTTCAGGTCCACCCGATCCGTGACGATGATCACCCGGCAGTCCTTAAACTCCGGCTTCAGCTAGAGCGCCTTGGCCAGAAAGACCATGGTGAAGGACTTGCCCGAACCCGTGGTGTGCCAGATGACATCGCCTTTACGACTGCCACGTCTGTCCAGGCGTTTCACCCGCTCAAGCATGGACATGATCCCGAACGCTTGCGGATTGATACCTTGCCACGATCTTCTCGACCCGCTTGTCGGGATGATGAAGTACCGGACTATCTCCAGCAGACGTTCCTTTCCGAGCAGACTGACCAGCAACTTGTCCTGATCTGTGGGAAGCACATCCTAGGACCAGAGCGACTCGAAGTATCGCCGCATTGAAGCGGGACGAATATGCTGGATGGCCGTTGACTTGAACCAGGCGGACAAAGCGCGCTTGGAGCAGGCTTGCACTATGAAAGACAACTTACAAACTAAAATTGAAAGAGAAATGTCGCAAACTTGGGTAGATACGATTAAACTCCTGTCTAAGTAGATTTACGGGGCTATGAAGTAGCCCGGTGACCGATTATGTTTGGTAGGAGCCTGTGAATGCAGAGGACTGCCCGAGCTTTGTTTTGGTAAACGATTCCTGACATTCCAAGCTTCATTATTCCTGCATTGGCACGTAATTTGCTAACACTTTTTTATGCAGAAATTTTTTCCTCGGCACCCAACATGGAGAAGCAACAATGCATTACATACAGAACTTAAAAAGCATTAACACGAATCTTTCGAATGCCTATGCGCAAGCGAATGTTCCAATAGTTGATACTCTTCCGCATCACGTTACTATTACAACAACCTTGCGGTGCAACTATAGATGCCTCATGTGTTACCAAAATAGTTTTTCTGGTGAAATTGATTGGGCCGCTATCCGTCGCTTGGAGAAGATTATGCCATTCGTGCGAACTCTTCAAGTTTTTGGTGGCGAACCGCTTGCGTATCATCGATTCGGTGATCTCATTAAATTTTCCACTGCCTATGGATGCTCCACAAGCACAATTACAAACGGTTCATTATTGACTGATGACATGATTAAACTTGCTGTCTCGAATAATTTTTCTGCAATACGTTTTAGCATCGATGCCGGAACACCAAAAACGTACAAATATATACGTGGAGGCGACTTTTTTCAGGTGCTGGACAATGTGAGAAGACTCAGTAAAGAAAAAATATTGCAGCACAAGCATTCACCAGTCATTTTTTTCAATTTCGTGGCAATGGCATGTAATATTCGCGAACTTTCAAAATTAGTGGTGATTTCGTCAAAACTTGGTGTTCATGGTATTAAGGTTGCCTTTCCCCTTCTTAAAAAAGAAGAATTGCTTACAGAATGCTTATATTTCCATCAAGAAGTGAGTGATGAGGAGATGTACAAGGCCAAACGAATCGGTGAATCTGTTGGTGTACACGTTGACATACCGAATTTATTTTCCGATCCACTGCCTTCGGAGGACGAAAAGCGTCAGCAATATTTCTGCTCGGACCCTTGGAGTAAATTGTTGATTAATATTGATGGCACTACCTCGGTCTGCTGCGGAGGACTTCCCCCGATAGGCAATCTCTTGGAACAAGATATTGACGATTTTTGGAATAACGATCTCATTCAGGGCATTAGAAAAACTGTGAACACACCGGATGAACCGATTGCCTGTAAGCAATGTCGAGTGAGAAAGCCAAGTAGCCACAACTTAAGCATGCATATTCCGCCTTCCCTTCAAGAGAAGGCTCTAGAGCTTCATGGGCATCGAATAAAAGCGAGATAATTTGTCATGGCCTAGATAGTGTCGTCAAATTAATGCAGAAAAGCATTCCTACCGTCCTGTTGGCAAACACCTTTTTTTCTAAAGATTGAGTGAGTAAACAGTCATCATTGTCAGAGTTCTGCACCAGGTATGGATGTGGAGCTACAGTTGTAGTCAGATACTGTTTCAAGACGGCACACCACCTCGGGGAACCATTTGGAGAACCGGGTGCCTCCAACACCTATCCAACACCCCTTGCTAAATGTTCCCAGCATGTGGGATAATTCAATGAATTTCAATGGGTAGGAGCGGGTTTCCTGGAATGGGGTTCAGGGGGCCGGAGGTTCAAATCCTCTCATCTCGACCAGACATATTTTAAAGGACCAAGTGAAATTCACTTGGTCCTTTTTTTGTGCCTTTTGTTTAGGCTCTGGCTGCATGAGACTGGCTCTACACCAAAGAAGGGGGCAGTCACCAAAGCGAACTGTTCCGACATTTTCACTTACCCGCATAATACTTTGACGCGTAAGCGGTAGTTCTCAAAGTTCCTGAAGCCATAAGCACGTCGCTGTATCAACTTAATCTTTCTGTGAAATCCCGCTTGGGGCGCAGTCCCCAGTATATTCCAGCAGCCAGGAATATGGAGCAGGCCATGGAAAGGCTCATGGTCTGCCCAGGGGGCAAAACACCCGCCAGCCCGGAAACCAGAGCGCTTGCTCCGGCTCCCACGAACATCTGCAAAGAGTTGATGGCGCCCGATGCCGTTCCTGCCATGCTCTCCCAATTACTGACCGCCTCGCTCATGGTGTTCGGCAGCATCATGCCGAAGCACACCATTACCGCCAGCAAAAGTGGGAACAGTTGGGGGAGTGATGTTGTGCCATTGCCCCAGGTGAAAAACAGAATGCAGCAGACTGCCAGCACCATTCCAACGAGGTCAGCGGCAATAATCGGGCGCGCATGGACTTCCCGCCGCCCCAGAAATCCGCTGATCATGGACCCCACAACAAGACCGGCCGAAGTTCCGGCAAACACCAGCGAGTACATCTTTTCGGACAGGTGCAGTTCTTCCACAAGAAAGCCCGGTGATCCTGCAATGTAGGAGAACAAACATCCGAATCCAAAGGCCTGGGGAAAGGCGAGGCCGCAAAAGTCTCTGTCGGTGAAAATGGTCTTGTAACCCGTGGCAAGTTGGCGGGGATTCAGGGGAATGCGGCGTTCGACCGATAGTGTTTCGGGCAGTCCAAAAAATACCGCGACAAGTAAAATAACTCCCAGCGCTCCCTGCATGCCGTAGATGGCGCGCCAGCCGAGCAGCGTAAGGACGACACTGCCGATTATCGGCGCCAGCAACGGGGCAAGGCCGCCGATAAGCATGATGCCGGACAGTTTGCGCCGGGCAGCGCTGCCGGAAAGGGTATCGCGGATGACCGCCAGGGGAATGAGGATGCATACACCGGCCGCAGTGCCCTGTATCAGGCGTGCAAGCAGCAGAAAATGGAACGAAGCCTTCAGCATGCAGGCAAAGGCCGCCAGAGAGACGAAAAGCAGGGAGATGAGCAGTGTAGGCCTTCTGCCGTAGCGGTCTGCCAAGGGGCCACCCATGATGGGCGCTATGGAAAATCCGAGCAGAAACAGGCTGAAGGTAAGAGCCCCCTGGCCCTGCGCAACCTGAAACGCCGATTCAAGCGCCGGAATGGCAGGCAGGTTCATATCTATGCACAGCGGCGGGAGGGTGGAGAGCCCCGCAATCAGCAGCGTGAACAAAAAACTGTCGGTCCTGAGTGACATATGTGATCTCCGGCAAGATAGAGGAGCGTGAAAGGTGAGCGACGCGTGGGGGGGAGCGATCAGCCTGATGGAATATGCGGCAGATAAGTTGAGGTTTCTTCCAGGACATGAAGAAGCTTTGCACGGAGTTCGGAAGGAACCTGGCGGAAAAGGGCTTCATATGCCGCAGCTGTGCTGTGCTGCAGCTCCTTTATGTAATCTTGTCCGGCCGGAAGAAGGCAAACAAGGCGCTCGCGTTTATTGTCCGGGTTGGGGTGCTTGGCCACCATGTTTTCGGTAACCAGGCGGGCAACCAAGCGGCTGGTTGCGCATGGGCTTAGGTTCACTGCTTTTGCCAAATCGCCGATGCGTTGCGGGCCGTGGCGATACAGCCGGAACAGTGTGGTCAGCTGGCTGAAGGAGAGGTCCACCGCGTGCATTGTTCGGGACATGTGCGAGAAAACCTGGTCTGCCGCCAGCCCGTGCAGGCGGTCGAACATATGGCCGATGCTGCCAGAGGACAGTTCGTCGGCAGCGGCTGAATGTGAAAAGTTTTTATGTGCATGCATGCACATATTCTGGGCAGACGGCAGTAAATTGTCAAGTTGATAAGCGTGTGAGGGCTCTCAACGTGCACGGTAAAAATTGATGTGCATGAAAAATGAACAAGTGTTGTTGACTTTGAATATCAAAATCAATAAGACCGAGGAAAAAGTAAGCCAATCCCCAAATGCAAAAGGAGACTGTATGTCCAAGACATTGATCGTGTACGGTTCGACGACTGGCAATACCGAGACAACTGCAGAGTATGTGCAGGCGACGCTGAAGGGCAAGGGAATGGACGTTGAACTCCTCAACGTCACGGACGTGGAGGCCAGTGATTTGGCCAACGGCTACGATGTGCTGCTCTTTGGTTGCTCCACCTGGGGCGATGACGAGATTGAGCTGCAGGATGACTTCATCCCGTTGTACGAATCCCTGGAGGAGGCCAATCTTTCGGGGCGCAAGGTGGCTGTCTTTGGCTGCGGCGATTCCAGCTACACGTTTTTTTGCGGTGCCGTGGATGCCATAGAGGAAAAGGCGGAAAAACTTGGCGCCAACATCGTGGTTGGTTCCCTGAAAATTGACGGGGACCCGGAAAAGGCTGAGGTGGTGAGTTGGGCAGAAGGGGTGGCTGCAGCCGTATAACCAGGGCTGTTTTTAAAGGCAGCGGCGTTGCTGCGAAAAACTCAAATCCACGCGTATCGGTAACCACGCGCAGGCCTTGATTTTTTCACTTTGCCTTCGTCCCTTTGCAGGCATCCTGTCCATAATATTCCATACTCATCTAGAAGCGGGCTTTGTGCCCGCTTTTTTTATGCGCCCCATCAAGAACTGCCTGTGTTCTTGATTTCATCTTTTCATAGACCAGACTTCACCCTCGCCCTTTGGCGCAATCAAGAAGTATTCCTTTTCTTATTCGTGCTCTGAGGCACCAAGTACCGATTCGGTACGTCTATTGAGATCGCCATTTTTTGTTCAATTCGATTCCTCACCTGATGAAGGCGCCAGAAAAGACCGGCTTTTCCCCCCCTTTTTTTTTGACGAGAAGCAACCTTCTGAAATTACAACTTTTTCGTCGTTGATATAAAGACGTATCGCCAATGGTTGGAACGTATCCCAAAGTAGGGTTGAGTCAACATGGTAAACAAAAGTTTATTATGTTGAACCAATGCAATGGGAATGGAGGGCCGCAGTTTCGATTTGGTAAGCTGGCTCTGTCGGGTGAGATGCTTGGAACGGGATAGACGGCAATAGGCGGGGTGCAAAAAAAGGGGGGAGAAAGGCGAAAGGGCCAGGGACCCTGCCCTTGGGCAAGGTCCCTGAAAAGGCGGGAAAACGCTATTGCGTGTTTCTGGAGCCTCTTTGTGGTTGCCTGGGAGGCATCGGGGGCTGGCCGTTTCCCTGAGGATAAGGGCCGTAGTTCATCATATTATTATACATTGGGTTGCCTCCCATGGGGCCGCCGCCCCACATGTGACCTCCCATTGGGCCGCCGTGCATCATCCCCATGTTGTAGTAGGACAGCCCAGCTTCGCGCATGTCGGCAAGCATTTCCATCCGGGTTTCAAAGGCTTTCGCCATAAGGCCGCCTACTTCCTTGGCAAGGGCGCTGACTTGCTTGCGGTCGATGTTCTTCTGGGCAAGAATCCCATTAAGCTGGGCACGTTTGGACCAGAGTTCGTCGGACAGCTTGTCGAATGCAGGCTGGTATTTGGCAAGAATATCCAGAACAGCCTTTTGTTGTTCCGGGGAGATCTGGCAATTGGGGCCCATCCCTCCATAGCCCCCTCCATAGCCCCCTCCATATCCCATGCCGCCACCGGGGCCCATGCCGCCGCCGGGGCCCATGCCATCACCGGGCCCCATGCCACGGCCCATCATTTGCGCCAATGCCGGAGAGGCAAGAAGAAGCAGGCCGACCAGGCAGGAAAGTATAACTATTTGCTTTTTCATGAGAGCACCTCCATCTACGTTTGTAGAATTTGGCGCAAGCATACCATGAATGAAATGGCTTGTGACCCCTCGGCGGGAAAAAACATATGATTGGTTGGGAAAAAACAGGTTGTGGCCGAGTCTTGGCGAACAAGGCTGTTGAAAATCAGGCAGACGGCGGGGCTTGAGGCGTTCCGCAAAAGGAGGGGGAGCTGTCTCAGTCCTGTTGTCCTGCGTCCACTTCGGCCTGGTTGAGCATTCTCCAGGACTTGGTTTGCTCGTTAAAGAAACCGGCGGCGGAGAGTGTTTCGCGTATAAATCCCCTTTGGCGCAATTGGGCAATGCCTTTTTCCAGGGCGGCAAAGACCTCCGGCCCCAGCCGGTGTGTGCGGGAAACAAGAAAATGGCGGCTTTCCAAAAGGGAGAATTTGATGCCGGGCACAGGAACCACCCGTACCCCGAACTGGATGCGGCTCAGATCCTTTGCATTGGAAAATTCCAGAGGAATCCAGTCTCCGCGTCCGACCCTGAGCATCTCGAAAAGAGCCTTGAACGTGGGGGCGGTTTCAATGTCGGTCAACCCCATTGCCGTGAGGACCTGATGATCGTTGTTCCAATGGCGGCCGACAAGTCCGGTTCCTGCTGCGTTGAGCTCTTGCACGGTGCGGGCTTCGAGGACTTTCTTGTTGTCCGGAAGACAATAGAATCCTTTCTGAAATTCGCCAAACCGGATGATGGGGGAACTCAGATACAGGGATTCCTTGTAGCCGGGGGTGAGCATGGTGTATTTATTGAATTGCTGTGAGCATATTACGGCCATGCCATTGGCTACTTCCATTGTTTCGCGGCGTGCATTCGGAACAAATTTATACTCGAAAGTCGGGTCGATCCCTCCCAGTTGGAGCGCCTTGGCAATGATGAGGACTTCGGCGATTCCCCTGGTCAATGTGTTATTGCCCACATGTTCTATACCTGCCGGTCCTTCCGGGTGGGCGGCCATGAATTTCATGTATTCCTGGGCCGTGGCCGGATGGATGCTGATGGGAACAACCAGCCTTTGCGCATGGCAGACGTGCCTGCCTGCGGTTGATGTGATGAAAAACAGCGTGAGCACCAGAAGGGAAAGAAAGATGCGACGCAGGAGCTTGGAAACGAGGTTCATCATTATCCCCCTATAGACCATAGCCAGAAGGTTGGGAAGATATCTGTATTCTTTGCAGCAGTGTAATTTTTCCGGCAGGATACGATTGCCACCGAATTTCTGGAGGAAAGTTTGAGGTACCTGCCCATTTTGTTGAAAGAACAAGGTTGCGTCGGGGAAGGAGCACCAATAAACCGGCATTGTTGCGCGCTGCTGGCTCAAAGGAAATGTTGCCCCTTCCTGACGGTGCAAAGGAGCATTGGACAGGCGTGCCGCTAACCGGGCGGGATGGAATCTTCATGTACTCCCGAAGCGAACTGTGGTAGGCCGGAAAAGTGGAGAAGTTCGCGAAGCATGCTTGCGGTAGGGGGGCGTTCCCCAAAGGGAATGGCCGGGAACCGCAAGAAACGTGTTGAGCGATGCAGTGGAAAGATAATTTTCCAAAATACAGCGTGTGGAGAACCGAAAAATGGGGTCAGAGAGAAAAAAGGCGGAATCAATTCCCGTTACCAAACGATCATTGATTTCGTGGGCCGGACAAAGCAGCATGAAATTGCAGGTTATGCTGCTTGTGGTCATTGTGGTGACGGTCTTCGCCAGAGTGTTGCCCCTGGAACTTCAGAAAAAGATCATCAACGAGGCCATCAACTACCGGCGTATTGATCTGCTGATGCGGTATTGCGCCTTGTTTCTCGGGGCGGTGATTGTTTCCGGCGGGTTGAAATACGTCATCGGTATCATCCAGACATATCTGGGGCAGAATACGCTGACAGATATGCGCAAAGAGCTGTACGCGCATCTGCTGACGCTGCCCATCAGCTATTACCGCAAGACACAGTCGGGCATGGTGGTTTCCTCGCTCATCAACGTGCTTGCCCCGGTAGGCGATTTCGTGGGCATGGCATTGGCTGTTCCCCTCACCAACCTGCTTACCCTGCTAGCCTTCGGCATATACCTTTTTTACCTCAACTGGCTCATGGCCTGTATTTCCCTGGCCATTTATCCTTTTGTGGTCCTCATCATTCCTCTCCTGCAGAAACGGACCAACCTGCACAACAAACGCCGGGTGGACGCCACACGCGACCTGTCCAACTGCATTGCCGAAGCGGTTACCGGCATACACGAAATTCACGGCAACGGCGCGTACACCATCGAGCGTTCCAAGTTCAACGGCCTGGCGGACAAACTGCTGGAAATCCGCATTATCTGGAACCTCTACAAGATGGGCACCAAGGCCTTCAACAATTTCATGATCAACCTGGCTCCGTTCGCCCTGTTTTTGGTGGGCGGCTGGCTGATCATCAAGGGGCACTTCGACATTGGTTCGCTGGTGGCCTTTTTGTCCGCCCAGGAAAAGCTGTACGATCCATGGAAAGAGCTGATGGAGTTCTACCAGACCTACCAGAATGCCAAAATCAGCTACGATCGCACCATGGAATATTTCGATTTTGCCCCGGAACATAAAATCGTTATCGAAGGCCGAGCCCCGTATCAGCTGAGCAACGATATCCAGATTGAAAATCTTTCCTTTGTGGTGGACGGAGGCATCCGTCTGCTGCGCGACGTCTCTCTGGACATCAAGCCGGGTGAGCACATTGCCCTGGTTGGTTTTTCGGGGAGTGGAAAGTCCACGCTCGCCCTGTGCATAGGCCAGCTGAACAAATATTCCAGCGGGCACCTGCGCATCGGCGGCCAGGAAGTGGCCGACATGAGCAAGCGCGACATTGTCGAAAATATGGGCTTTGTTTCCCAGTCGCCATTTGTTTTCACCGGCACCATCCGTGAAAACCTCGTCTATTCCTGCGAAGCCCTGATGGACGAAGTGGACGGAAAGGCTCCCACGCCCGAGGAAGTCGAGGCCCGGCTGCCCTCGTTGGACGATCAGATTTCCATGCTGCAGCAGACCGGTATTTTTGTGGACGTGCTGCGGTTTGGCCTGAACGCCTTTCTCGACGAGGATGCGGACGAAGAACTTGCGGAAAAGCTCATTCCCGTGCGCCGTAACTTCCAGACGGACTTTGGCGAGGAATTGGGGGATATAGTCGAATTCTTCAATGAATCAGACTACCTGTATCATTCCAGTGTGGCGACGAACATTATCTTCGGCCATGCGCGGGATAAACGGTTCTCCGGTGCCAGGTTGGTCGACAACCAATTCTTTCACGACTATCTTGACGAGGTGCAGCTGCGCAATCCGCTGCTGACCCTGGGGGCCTCCATTGCATCCGCCACTGTGGATATTTTGGGGGCATTGCCTGCAGAGTCGGTCTTTTTCGAGCAAAGCCCCATTCCGGCCGAGGATATCGACCTGTACAAGGAGCTTGTGCGGCGAATGGATGTGAACCGGCTGCACCACCTGGATGAAAAAGACCAGAAGCTGCTGTTGCGTATTGCCCTGAATTTCCGGCCGGGAAAACACAAGATGGTGCGGCTTTCGCAGGTTCTGGAAAACATGTTGCTGCAGGGCCGGGTGCGCTTCCGTGAAAAGATGGAGCAGGAGTTCCCCGATGCCGTGATTTTTTACGACCGTTCCGAGTACATTCATTCGCGTTCCATTTTGGACAACATCCTGTTTGGAAAGTCGAAAAGCGATGCCTCCCAGGTGCAGGAACGCATCAGCCAGAGCATCATCCAACTGCTCATCGAGGAAGACCTGCTGGAAACCATTGTGGCACGCGGCATGGAGTTCCAGGTGGGCAGCAAGGGAGACAAACTTTCCGGCGGGCAACGCCAGAAGTTGGCCATTGCACGGGTTTTTCTCAAAAATCCCAGGATCATACTTATGGACGAGGCCACCAGCGCGCTGGATAACAAGTCCCAGGCGCGGGTGCAGAATGTGCTCGATACCCGACTGAAAGGAAAAACCACGGTTATTGCTGTGGTTCACCGCCTGGATATCATCAAGACCTACGACAAGGTCGCAGTGATGAAGGCGGGTAAAATTGTAGAATGTGGGCCGTATGATGACCTTATGGCCAGAAAGGGGAGTCTGTATGAGCTCGTACACGGAAACAAATAATACGGCTCAGGACAGCCCTTGCGAATTTACGCAGAATCTTGAGATATTACGGCAGATTCCGTTGTTTGCTGGGCTTCCTTTGGAAGCGGTCAAGGTACTGGCGTACCTGTGTGTCCGCGAACGGTTTCGGGCAGGAGACATGGTTTTCAGCCAGGACGAGGTGGACGGGAGTGCCTTTTTTATCGTGAGCGGGCAGGGTACCCTGCTGCGTTTTGCGGAAAGCGGGCAGCATGAAGTCGGCCATGTGGTGGCCGGACGTTTTCTCGGTGGACTCACCCTGCTGGGAGATACTCTCCGGCTGTTTTCCCTGAGAGCGGATGTGGAAATGGTCTGCCTGGTCCTTTCGCGCGAGAAATTCTGCAAAACGCAAGAGCAGTTTCCGGATATGCTGCCGCGTGTTGCGGAGGCGTTGGTCAAGGAAGTACGTTCCTTTGAACTCAGCATACTGGATAAAACCGCAGCTCTTGTTCAGAACTATCAACATTGGGGAGTGAGTCTGATATGAGTAGGTTGGTTTGTACTTTCCTGCTTGCAGCAGTGCTTTGTCTTGCAAACGTATTGCCCGGACCGGCTCGTGCGGCCGAAGGCCCTACCAGCCTTATGGGCATCACCTTGGGGACGTCCATTGATAAATACAACGACCTGATCAAGGAAAATTCTTCCCTTCCTCTTTGGGATCAGGAGTATCTGTCCCGCGTGGAGCTTGAGTACATGCCGGGCATCAAGAGCGGATACGTATCCTTTGCCAACTGCAGCGAGCAGGGAACGGTTGTCCGCATCAAGGTAAAATATGAGGATCCCAGCGAGAGCTTCTTTCAGAAGCTCTACAAGGAGTTGGTCAATAAGTACGGAGAGGCCACAAACAGAGGGAATGCCTTCGGCACCCTCAAGGTCTGGAAGTGGGGGATGAAATCGCCCAACGGGCACTCCATCAGTCTTATCCTGGTGCACAGCAAGGGAGACGACGAAGCATATTCGTACGGCAACACCCTGCGTCTTGCGGACAGAACGCTGATAGATAAGGAACGTCAGTGCTTCAAACAGCAGGAAAAGCAATCGCGTATGAAAAGGTCTCGTCAAACCAATCAAGAGAATCCGAAGAGTTTCGACTGGTATCTCCCGAAGTAGTTTTATACGGTGATATCCGGAATCGGCTGCCTGTCCGGGAGGAGGAGCATGCGGCAATCGGTTTCTTTATGACCAATGCCGGTCGGCTGCCCGACGCAGTCAGCCGATATCGCAGGTGATGTATCTGCCCTGGAGAGAAAGCGATGGTTGGGCCTGTGACGATGATATGGCTGAAAAACGACATTCAGGAGCTGTCCCGTCTGTGTCAGGAGCTTGAAGTCTTTGCGGAACGATGCGGGCTGCCCCCGAAAGTCGTCTTCGATTTGAGCCTTGCCCTGGACGAATTGGTTACAAACATTATTTCTTATGGTTTTCCTGAAAACGGGGAGCACGACATTCTTGTTGAGTTGTCCATGGAAAACGATGTTGTTCGCCTGCGCATTGAGGATGACGGAACACCGTTCAACCCATTGAACATGGCCGAGCCGGACACCAGTGCGCCCCTGGAAGAGCGGCAGATCGGCGGACTGGGGATCCATTTTGTCAAACATCTTATGTCCAGTGTGGAATATGAACGCAGTGGAACGAAAAACATACTGCGCATAACCAAGGACTGCTCCGGTAGTTGCGCTTGCTTAGGGAAAGGATAAAAGCATGGATATTCAGGAAAAAACGGACGATGGAATTCTTGTGCTGAGCATTTCCGGAAGGCTCGATTCGGCCACCTCTCCGGTTTTCGAGGAAAACCTGCTGGGAAAAATCAAGGCCGGCAACACGCGGCTGGTACTCGACTTTGGTCCTTTGGAGTATATTTCCAGTGCCGGGCTGCGGGTTCTGTTGAAGGCAACAAGGGAACTCAAGACAACGGGCGGGATCATGGTCATCTGTTCCGTTCGGGATTATATTCAGGAGGTCTTTGATCTCTCCGGATTTTCCAGCGTGTTTACCATGACGGGCACCCTGGAGGACGCACAGGCGGCCTGTTAGTTTCGACTACCCGTTGCGAAATCGGCTTGGAAAAGGCTTTCCTGGCTGAAATGTGCAATCGGAGGCAGCGTGACAGGGTGTCTTATTTTATCTAAGTCCTCCTGATAAAACGTGCAGGTCGGTTGCGCAGGACTTTTGGGCCGCTGCTGATTGACATCCGGCGTGGTCCAACGAGAAACAGCGCATTGAAAAGATCATCTTTTCAATGCGCTGTTTCTCGTTGGGAGAAGTGCGTTTACAAAAGGGTATATTTGTTGATAATTGTCTATATTTGGATATAAATATATCGGTGTGTCTTTGCGGTCGGTTCGCATGGTTTGTCGTGTAAGGGGGGGATATGCTGTTCCTGCACAAGAATGCCGATAAGTGGGCCCATATCGCCGTGTATACCGGGGCTCGTCCCAAAGGGCACGAAGCGGATTACGAACGGGTTACCGCGGAGACGAAAGATACTGTCTGGGAACGAGTGTCATACTTGGCCGAGCAGTTTGATATTCCCCAGCCGGATCTGCCCGGCATGAAAATCATTTTTGATGATTGGGTAAAGGCGTCTTCGTTCGACCTGGAGCAGGAGAACATTTACAAGATGATGGCCCCTGCAGGCATGGCAACGCGCAAGAAGGAAGGAATTAAGGCCGAATGGCGCTATTACAACAACTACACCGATCTTGTGCTTGCGTTGTATGGTGAGGTCTGCTCTCTGGATAATCTCAAGGTGGAAAATAATGTGGCCGCATATCTTTTGAACTCCCCAAAGATAAATGCCCTTCTGGTTTCCGTGGCAACCAAGATTACCATTTATGCCGAGAAAATTTTCAGCGAGGGGCGTGACAAGCTTGTCCAGGGCAACTACAGGACGCTGCATCTCGGGGTTGATTCGTGGCAGAAGTGGACAAGCCAGTTCGAGAGTATGGAGTCCAAGGAGCTTGTCCCTGTACTTTACGACATCACCATGAGCTTTAAGAAGCCCCTCAACTGGACAGAGCCTCTCATGGACCAGGATAAAATTACAAAAGACAACATGCGGATGAATGTCAGTACACCGGAGGAAGACTTTTACTGGGCTTCCAGGGCCCGCTGGGCGAACGTCCCCATATGGGCGGCTCCCTCGTATACGGCGCAATTAATGTTGCTGGTGGCGCAGAATGCCGGGGCGGATACGGATGAAATTCGGGCGTTCGCCTATGGTATCTTCGCATACTGGAATCAGTGCTACCCGCATACGGCCACACCGATTCATCGTATGTACGGCGTTATGACTGCCGCGCAAGAGTTCGGTGTTCCTGACTACGCCTGCAACCCGAGGCATATGTATTTGCACGCGGTGAGCTTTACCTTGTTGTAACGACTATTGCAGATTTTCCCAAAAGGTCTGTTCCGCGATCTTTAAACGCGTGTTTCATCATTCGGAAGGGCTAGCGGCAGCCATATCCGTCTCGTGTGCTTCCCGTATACGGTTCACCTCCGGCTGCAAGTCCATAAAGCACTCCACGACCACAGGGTCGAAGTGGGTTCCGTTTTCCTCGCAGATAGTCTCCACGGCCTTGTCCACAGGCCAGGCCGCCTTGTACGGTCGTACCGAAGTCAGGGCATCGAAGACGTCGCACAGGCCGACGATCCTGCCGCTTATGGGAATGTCCTTTCCGGCCAGCCCGTTGGGGTATCCTTTGCCGTCCCAGCGTTCGTGGTGGGTGAGGGCGATGGTGCGGGCGGTCTGCAACAGGGAGTACTTGCCGTTGGAGAGAATTTCCGCCCCTATGGTGGTATGCGTCTTCATTATTTCCCATTCGCTTGGGTCCAGCTTGCCCGGCTTGCGCAAAATATGGTCGGGAATGCCTATCTTGCCCACGTCGTGCATGGGGCTGGCAACGTAGATTTCCTCGCACAAATCATGCGAAAGCCCCATGTTATCGGCGATCAGCTTGCAATAGTGGCTCATGCGCAGGATATGGTCTCCCGTGTCGGTGTCTCTGTATTCCGCGGCCATGGAAAGGCGTCTGATGAGGTCGATGCGGGTATCGGAGAGTTCCCTGGTGCGTTCCTGCACGCGCTGCTCAAGGGTGGCGTTCTGATTTTTGAGCGACAATTGGGCTCTTTCAAGAGCCAGATGGGTGCTTACCCGCGCCTTGACCTCGATCAGTTCCACGGGCTTGGTGATGAAGTCCACGCCACCAGCCTGGAAGGCTCGTGCCTTTTCCGAGGAATCGGTAAGGGCGGTGATGAATATAACCGGGATATCTGCGGTGTTCGGATTCTCCTTCAGCTTCTCGCAGACCTGATACCCGTTCATTTCCGGCATCATCACGTCCAGAAGGATGATGTCTGGCTGGAGGGCTTCGACCATGTCGAGAGCCTGCCTGCCATTGGTCGCCACGGATATCTTATATTCGTCCCGCAACGCGCCGATCAGAATCTTGAGATTGGGCCGGTTGTCGTCGACAAGGAGGATTCTCGGAAGATTAGAGGTGGACATTGATTATATTCCTGAACTTTTCTGGTCGGTTGTTTCTTCGGAAACAGGTTGTGCCTCGGATTTGATCTGCTCTGCCAGCAACCTGAGCCGGTCAAAATCGAATTCTTCCAAAGCCTGCGTCATTGCCGGGACTTCATCCTGGACAAATTGGGGAATAGAGAGGCCTTCCATGCGTTCCAGGATTTTTTCGATGACCACCGGGTCCTGCGTCTGTATCCCGGACTCAAGATCCTTGAGAAAGATGAGCAAACCGTCCGACGTGAGGCTCTGCACGGGATGGGTGGTCTGTTTGTCCTCCGGATGGTGGCTCTCCCCGAGGGTGTTTTTCGAGAGCCAGCGGAGCAGAATCCGGTGGAGTTGGCGCTGTTCAATGGGTTTGGTGATGTAATCGTCCATTCCCCGCTGGAGGCAGCGTGTCCGATAACCGGACACGGCATGCGCGGTCATGGCGATGATGGGCAGGGTTTCGAGGCCGGCCATCTGGCGGATGCGCGCGGTGGTTTCGAATCCGTCCATTTCCGGCATCTGTATGTCCATGAATACCAGGTCGAAAGTGGATTTTTCCAGCAGGTCCAGGGCTTCCAGACCGTTTGCTGCAATGGTTACCTGAAACTCGAAAAGAGCCAGGGATTCTCTTATCACATGCTGGTTCAGCACGTTGTCTTCCACTACGAGGATGCGCGCGCCCTTGAAGCGCCGCAGACTTGCGGCCTCCTGCCCCAGAACGATCCGCCCAACGGGGGAGGCCTGCTCATCGTGGTGGCCGAAAACTCCCATTATCGAATTGAAGAGTTGGGACTGCTTGACGGGTTTGAGCAAAAAGTCCGCTACCCCGTATTGCTTGGCGATCATGGCCTCGTTTTCTCTGCCGAATGCGGTCAGCATGATCACGGGAATTTCATGGTACGCTTCACTCTCGTGAAGCTCCTTGGCCAGCTCCAGCCCGTTTTTTCCGGGCATGCGGCAATCCAGGCAGATCAGGTCGTAAGGTTTTTCCCGGCATGTGGCGTCAAGCCTTTCCAGGGCCTGCTTGGCAGAGGCGGCGCTGTCGGTACGTATTCCGAATCCTTGCAGGATTTTTTCTATTACCCGCATCTGGGTGGGGTTGTCCTCCACTACCAAGGCGTGCAGGTCGTGCAGGTCCGGAGGCAGAACAAAGGAACATTCCTGGCAGCTTGCATCCCGTGCCAGGGGAACGGTGAAAGCGAATGTGCTGCCGTGGCCTTCCTGGCTGTAAAGATGGATGCGGCCCCCCATTTTTTCCGTAAGCCTTTTGCAGATGGCAAGCCCCAGCCCCGTGCCGCCGTATTGCCGTGTGGTGGAATTGTCGGCCTGGGTAAATGACGAAAAAAGGGAGGTCTGAACTTCCTCCGGAATGCCCGGGCCGGTGTCGCGTACCGAAAAATTGAGCCATACCTTGTGGTCGCTTTTTTCCTGGCACGTCACGGTAATGTGTATTTCTCCCTGTTCCGTGAATTTCAGGGCGTTGCTGACCAAGTTCACCAGAATCTGGCGCAACCGGTAGGGGTCTCCCATGAGCGCATCGGGCACGTCGGAGTCGATTTCAAGGATCAGCTCCAGCCCTTTGGTGGCGCATTGGCCGAGGTACATGTCGGCCACTTCTTCCAGCACCAGCTTCAGATTGAAGGGAATTGTTTCCAGCTCCAGCTTGCCGGCTTCGACCTTGGAGAAGTCCAGCACCTGGTTGATGAGGCGCAGCAGCGAGCGCGATGAGGAATGGATGATCCGCAGAAAGTTGAGCACCCTGCTCGGAGGAGAACTTTCCAGAGCCAGATCGGTCATCCCGATGATGGCATTCAGAGGCGTACGGATTTCGTGGCTCATATTGGCCAGAAAGCAACTCTTGGTCTGGTTGGCTTCTTCGGCCTTATCCCTGGCAATGACGAGCTTCCGGTTGGCATTTTCCAGCTCTTTTGTGCGCTCAAACACCAATTGTTCCAGTTTTTCGTTGTACACCTTGAGCTGGCTGTCCCTGTCCTGGATTTCATCCAGCATTTCATTGATGTTGGCGTACAACAGACCGATTTCATCGGGTGGTGCTGGAGGCATGCGCAAGGAGTAATTGCGTTGGTGCGTTACTCTCTGGACCATTTCCGAGAGGCGGAGCACAGGCAGGATGAGGTTGCGCTTGAGAAACCAGAGCAGCATCAGAACAAGAACGACCCCCACGATGAACCAGCGTATGCTGTTGGCGACCATGGTGATATGCAGCTGCTTTTTTTTGAACCAGGGAGTGACGGCAATATCCACCGTGGCCATGCTGTGGCCGTTGAGAGTGACATTCCCCCGGAAATGGTGAACTTCGGGCTGTGTGCCGTTGGAAGGCCAATATGTGTGGTCTGCCTTTTTTTCCTGTTTTCCCTCATAAATGGTGCCCTCGTTGTTGCTGAGCACAATGGAGCACACGTTGGGGTTGGCCATTTCCGAGTCGAGAATGCGGTGGATTGTGGTATCGTCCAGATCCCATAGCGGCAGGGTAAGGCTTTGCGTCAGCCTGTTGAGGATGTTGGTGCCTGTCTGATAGATTTCACTATGGATGCGCTGCAGTTGTGTCTGGTAGTCGTAGACGTCAATGGCGACAAAGACGCACAAACCCATCAGGGCAAGCTGCATGATGACTTTCGCCTGGATGTGGCGGTTGACAAAGCGGAGAGGGGAACAAATTGCCATTGTTTTGATGGGTTGGGGCATTTGGGGCGAACGTAATGTTCGCGAAAAAATGAGTGAAAATGGCATGCCGTGCCAACGAAGCGTAAAGACGGCTGCAATCATTTTCCGGGGGGCACTTGCCAGTGCTGTGGCAGCTTACATCATCTAAGATATAATTATGTGAGTGGCAATGTCTATTTTTTGACAGGAAATAAAAAACGCCCTGAAAACGATGGTGCTTTCAGGGCGTGGAACAGTTGGAAATGGTGTGCCTAGCGGGCCAGAACCCACGGCAGCAGCTCGTGTCCGGTTTCCAGTACCAGCCCGGAAGCGGTGCAGGCGGCTTCGTTGAATACAACTCCGGTTTTTTCTTCCAGAGTGTCGGGCCCGGCATAGAGAAAAGGCACCGGGTCGGAAGCATGGGTGCGGATGGCGATGGGCGTAAGATGGTCGCAGGCAATGAGGTAGCGCGCCTCGGCGCCTAAGGCGGCCACAATGGGGGCGACCACACGTGCATCGAACCGCTCTATGGATTCGATCTTGTCTGCAATGTTTCCGGCATGGCCGCATTCGTCCGGGGCTTCCAGATGGACGAAAACGAAATCGCCGCCGGACGTGAGGAAATCGAGCGCCGCTTCCACCTTGCCTTCGTAGTTGGTGTCCAGCAGGCCCGTTACATCGACCACTTCCGGGGTAGCCATTCCCGCGGCCTTGCCCAGCCCGCGCACCAGGTCCACGGCCGTAACCACCGCTCCCTTGCAGCCGAAGGTGGCGGCAAAGTCCGGCAGGTGCAGGGGGCGTCCCTGGCCCCAGGGCCAGATGGAGTTTGCTTTGGTGGGATTGTCCTCGCCGTTCAGAATGTCGGCGGCTTTGCGGACCAGCTCGAACAGTTCCGGGTAGCCTGCAAAGCTTTCCAGATCTTTGTCCACGGGCTGGTCGGTGATGTCGTGGGGCGGGCGGATATCGGTGGTGGCACCCGGCCCCTTGGCCCCGTTTTTTTCTATCAGCAGGTGGCGGTACTGGATGCCGGGCACGAAACGGAAGCGGTCGTCGCCCAGTTCGGCCTGGAGCCGGTGGATGAGCTTGTGGGACTCTGCCGTGGCAATGTGGCCGGAGGAGTAGTCGCGCATGTGGTCGCCGGGGTGCAACCCGTCCAGGGTGACCACATTGAGACGCCAGATCAGGTCGTCAGGTCCGGCGTCGATGCCCTGGGCTGCCGCTTCAATGGGGCCGCGTCCGGTATGCAGGTGGGCCGGGTCAAAGCCGAGCAGGCTCATGTTGGCCACGTCGGAACCGGGAGGCATGCCTTCGGGGACCGTGCGGCACAGGCCCATTGCGCCGCGCCGGGCCAGTGCGTCCATGTGGGGTGTGCGGGCCGCCTGCAAAGGGGTTTTCCCGTCAAGGGCATCGATGGGCCAGTCGCCCATGCCGTCGGCAATGAGAAAAAGTGTTTTCATGGTGTTTCCCGTTGAGTTGCGTATCTCTACTCGCTAATGTTGCGGCCAGGTACATCGTAAAACCAAAAGGACGGTCGGTAAGCGGTGCCATCGGCGGCGGAGTGAGTTCGCCCTGCGTTCAGGCGCTGGAAGGTCGGCCCGCATTGGGGTCCGAGTTGCGCGTCTGTGCAAATCATGTTTTGTATAATTTGCGAATGGCACAGTCGTCATAACGTGTTTTGCAGTCGCTGAAAACCGCGGGCTGGCTCTGCGGAAGGTCAAAAAAAATCATGTTCTGCTGCAGCGGAGTAACCTGTTTATGAGCCTTGGAATACGCAAGTACGCCTATCTTTCCATTGCCGCGTCCATAGCCACCATCGTGCTGAAGTTCGGTGCGTACTACCTTACCGACTCTGTCGGCCTGCTCTCCGATGCGGCCGAGTCGCTGGTGAACCTTGCGGCAGGCATAATGGCCCTGATCGCCCTTACCGTGGCGCATATGCCGCCGGATTCGGACCACGCTTATGGTCACGGAAAGGCCGAGTTCTTTTCCAGCGGGGTGGAGGGCATTCTCATTCTGGTGGCATCCGTGGGCATTGCCGTGGCTGCCATCTCCCGCTTTCTCGACCCAAGGCCCATAGAGAATCTGGGGCCGGGGTTGGTGGTGGCTATTGTGGCCGCGGCAGTCAATTTTTTCACGGCCCGGGCCATGTTCAAGGCTGGCAAAGAATACGATTCCATTACTCTGGAAGCCGACGCGAAACACCTGATGACGGACGTGTACACGTCGGTGGGCGTGGTTGCCGGCCTGGGCGTCATGCTCATTGCTCCGGCCTCCCTGCATTTTCTCGATCCGCTCATTGCCGTAACAATGGCCGTGAACATTGCCTTTGCCGGAGTGGGGCTGATTCGCCGTTCCGCCGCGGGACTTATGGACAGCTCCCTGCCCGAATCCGAAATTGAAACCATCAAGGCTGCCATCAGCGCCATTCTGAAAGACCGGAAAGCATCGTACCACGACCTGCGGACCCGGAAGGCCGGGGCCAACCGTTTTGTGGAATTTCACCTGCTGGTACCGGGCGAAACCATGGTCAAGGACTCCCACGATCTGTGCTGTGCCATCGAGGACCGGATTTGCAAGGAACTTCCCAATGCCAATGTGCTTATTCATGCCGAGCCGTTGGAGGACAAGCAGTCCTGGACCGGACAGGACCATTTGGGCGGACGATGCCCCGAGCGTTGAAAAAGGATGGGGTGATGGATTTGCAGGATCTTCTCAGCCTGGCCCGGAATGCAGCGAACAGGGCCTATGCTCCGTATTCCAAATTTCGGGTCGGCGCGGCAGTGCTGGCCGGTGACCATGTGTTTGTTGGAACCAATGTGGAGAACGCAAGCTACGGTTTGAGCCTTTGCGCGGAGCGTTCTGCCCTGTCCGCCTGGATTGCGGCGGGCGGAGAGCAGGCAACAGGCCCGGTAACGGCCGTGGCCGTGGCCTGTGTGGACGCACCTGCACAGGGCGGAGTCGCCGGAGCCATGCCTTGTGGTGCCTGCCGCCAATGGCTGGTCGAACTCGCCCCGGACGCCCTGCTCATAGTTCCCGGCATGGAAACACCCATGGCCGTGCGCGATCTCCTTCCCCTGGCTTTTGGCCTGGAGAGGGAGCGGTAAGGCTTTTCAACGGATTGGGGTTCAGAAAATTTCGCGTGCCGCATTCCGCTATATCCGTTTGATTAAAAATGCAGCAGCATACGCGCACGCAACATGGTGGGCATCGTTCGCCATGCGCCGCCTGAAGCGGCGCGAGCGACCTGAAAATCGCGTTTTTCTGGTCGCGGTCCTTCACAAAATACGTTCACGTATTTTGTGAACATCACATGAGTATAAGCGGGGGAAGCTGCGGCAGGGTGGCAGCAATGGAAAAGGCCTGCTCCACCAGGGGAAGGGCCGCCTCCAGCCTGCTTTGGTCATTGGCATGGACTTCCGCCAGAATATCCCCGGCATGTACGGCGGTGCCGGGCTTGGCCCGCAGCACCAGCCCCACGGCGTGGTCCACGTCGTCTTCCGCCCGGTTGCGACCAGCCCCAAGCAGCACGCAGGCCTTGCCGCAAAGCAGGGCGTCGGTGCGGCTGACGAATCCGTCCCGTGCGGCGCATACATGGTGAATCAGCCTTGCCTTGGGCAGCAGTCCGGGATCATCCACCACAGATGCGTCCCCGCCCTGGGCAATGACCACATCACGGAATTTCCGCAGGGCATCGCCGTTTTCCAGTACCTGTTCGGCCTTGGCTCGGGCTGTTTCCACATCTTCAAAGCGTTTTGCCAGCACCAGCATGTGGGCGGAAAGTTCCAGACAGAGCATGCGCAGGTCGGCCTGGTTGTTGGCCTGGTCGTCGGAAATATTGTGCAGGATGCGCAGACACTCCGCAGTTTCCAGGGCATTGCCCGCGCAAGCGCCCAAGGGCGTGTCCATGGAGGTTACCAGCACCCGCATCTCCAGCCCCATGCCCTTGCCTATGGACAAAAGGTCGCGAGCCAGGGCCTTGGCGTCGTCTTCCGATTGCATGAACGCACCGGAGCCGGTCTTTACGTCCATAACCAGTCCGCCGATGCCTTCGGCGCATTTTTTGGAAAGAATGCTGGATGCGATAAGCGCCCGATGGGGCACTGTGGCCGTGGCGTCGCGCAGGGCGTAGAGCCGTCCGTCTGCCGGAGCAATGTCCTTTGTCTGGCCCATGAAGCACAGCCCGTGGGAGCGGACAAGCCTGTCGAAATCGTCCAGGCTGAGGCGGACGTTCATGCCCGGAATGGCTTCCAGCTTGTCCAGCGTACCGCCCGTATGGCCCAGCCCGCGCCCGGAAATCATGGGAACGTACAGGCCGAGGGCCGCACAGATGGGGGCCACGATCAGCGAGGTCTTGTCGCCGACGCCTCCGGTGGAGTGTTTGTCCACAACAGAGGAGCGGGTCAGCCCAGGCCACTCCAGCACGGCCCCGGAATGGGTCATGCTGCGGGTCAGGCTGGTGGCCTCGGCATGGCTGAACCCCTGCAGAAAACCGGCCATAAGCAAGGCCGAGGCCTGGTAGTCCGGTATTTCCCCGGTCCCCAGGCCTCGTATGAAGAAGTCTATTTGGCTGGCGTTCAGTTCCTGGCCGTCACGTTTGGCCGCGATGATGTCCACGGCACGCACCGGATCAATTGCCTCCCGTGGGGGTGGCTTGCGGGGCACCGGAGTCGCCGTCCATCCGATCGTTGTCTGGGCGGTTGCGGTACTGCATGTAGATGTCCTTGATGGCGGTGTACGGATCAATGGCGGCTTCCTTGAGCGCCTCGTATTCGCCGATCTGCAGGGACGTATCGTTGATCACTTCTCCGGCGCGGATCAGGTACGGCGGGTACCAGGGCGGCGTGAGCCAGAAGATGGGATCGGCAAAGGTGTCGCCCATATCGCCCACGGTCTGGCGCAGGGTTTTGGAACCGAACAGCGGCCAGACAAAGTACGGGCCGGAGCCGATACCCCAGGTCGCGAAGGTCCGGCCGAGGTCCTGCGGCGGCGGGTTGAGCAGGTCGTGGTCGCGGCTGCACCGGACCAGTCCGCCAAAGCCGAAGATGGTATCCACGAGAAAACGGAGAATTTCCCTGCCCGCGTTGACGAATTTGCCCTGCAGCAGGTCGTTGGCAAAACGCACGGGAAAGCGGACGTTGTAGAAGACGTTGCGTACGCCGATGCGTGCGGGCTGTGGGACCAGGGCCTTGTAGCCTATGGCCGCGGGTTTGAGCAGGTTGAAATAGAGAAAATCGTTGAACTGGAACATGGCCCGGTTGAATCCTTCAAACGGATCGGGCACGGACGGGGTGGGATGTGCGGGTTCGGCATCCCCTTTGTAGTCGCCGAAGTCGTCATTCACATAATCCGCGTCCAGGTCCAGCATTTCTTCACGGTTGGTTTCGCTTTTGTTCGCCTGGGGAGAAAATTTGGGGGCTGAACCATCCGCCAGAAGAACAGGCGGAAATTCCGCAGCAACTGCGTCGTTCATTGCCAGCAGGGTTAGGCCTTTGAGCTCTGCATGTCCGTCGGCGGGAGCAATGTAGGTATAGTGTCCGGCCAGTTCCATGGATGCCAGGGGAATGGCTCCGGGAGAACCCGGGTATCCGCCCGGTGTCATGGACGCGGACATATCCTTGCTTCCGCAACCATTCAGTGCAAGCGCCAGGAGGAGCAAAAACAGAGTTGCGAAAAGGCGTGTCTGTTGAGCGAACTTCATATTGTATCCTTTGGGCCGATTATTCCTTGTCTCGGGTGTTTATCTTTTCGCGCAGTATTTTGAGCATTTC
This sequence comes from Desulfovibrio sp. 7SRBS1, assembly GCF_049723905.1. Lineage (NCBI taxonomy): Bacteria > Pseudomonadati > Thermodesulfobacteriota > Desulfovibrionia > Desulfovibrionales > Desulfovibrionaceae > Desulfovibrio > Desulfovibrio sp. 7SRBS1. Next base: position 4,390,346 of record NZ_JBJKFD010000001.1, read on the forward strand.
GTCCGGCGTCTGGTTGGAGAGGATGTCGGCAAACTGGGTCCGGTAGTTCTTTACCAGACTTACGCCTTCCACCTGCACGTCGTACACGCCCCATTTGCCCCTGCGCAAAATAAGACGGTAGACAAAGGGAATTTCCTTGCCCTGGTTGTCCACTATGGAGTTGACCTGGGCCTTGGTGTCGGAGAGCATTTCATGGCCGAGAAAGCTGACCTTCTGCCCTGCATAGCTCTGAACCCGGTCCATATACGTTGAGGCCAGCAGGTCGGCGTACAGGTGTACGAATTCCTTGCGCTGCTCCGTATTGAGCTCGTTCCAGTTGCGGGCAAGAGTGCGCCGGGAAAGCTCCACCCAGTCAAAGATGTCGTCACCCAGCTTGCGCAGAACCTTGGCCTGTTCCACCTTGCCTTGTTCACTTTTGTACTTGGGGTCCTCAAGTACAGAAAGAACCTTGTCCACAGTCGTCTGTATGAACTGCTGCGGGTCGTTGGCGCATAGGGCCGAGACGGGCGTGAGCGTCAGCAAAAAAAACAGGATCAGGAAGCGGGCCAGAGGGCGGGCGAACACATTGTTCACAGAATTACTCCTTTTTCACACTGCCAAAGGCATATTTGCTGATCAGCCCTTCAATGTCCACAGCAGATTCTGTTTCCGTTATCGTATCTCCTGCTTTGAGAATGATATCGGAACCGCCGGGGGAAAGGCTTATGTACTTGTCGCCGATAAGTCCGCTGGTCTTGACCGAGGCGATGGTGTCGTCGGTTACAGGGACGTCCTTTTCAATCTTCATAAGAACCAGTGCCAGGGCGCGCTGGGGGTCGAGCTTGATTTCGGCCACCCTGCCTATTTCCACACCGGCCATGTCCACGGAACTGCCCGCACGCAACCCCGCCACGGAGCGAAAACGCGCCTTGAGCGGGTAGTAGTCTTCGCCCACCAGTTCCATCTTGCCCAGCTTGACGGTCAGGTAGCCGACGCAGAGCATGCATACAAGAACGAACAGCCCGACCATTGTTTCCAGGGAGAATTTTCTCATTGCCTCAACTCCTTACTCTCGACTCTTCTGTCCGCAGCTCAGGGAAGCCAGAACCTTGAGGTCCCCGGATGCCTGGCGGACAAGCTGTTCAAGATCCACACCGTCGTCGCCGGGTGCGTAGCCCGCCCGAATTTCAAAGTCGGTGCAGGCTTTGTGGTAGATTTTATGGTGAAAGACATCTTCTTGCCGCAGCGCTTCGCCTATCCGGTCACGCACAGCTCTGGCCCCGGTTCTATCGGTATGGGGGAGAAGCGTTACAATGGTGTTGCGGTTGAAACGTCCCATGATGCACGACTCGCCGCAGATGTCGGAAACATGTTTTGCCAGGACTTCCACTATGTGCTGTGCGGCCAGGTGGCCGACCTCTTCGCTGATGCGCTCCAGGTCGTTCACTTCAAAAGTCAGCAGGGAATAGGGGGGGTGCAGACGGTGCTCTTTTTCCATAAGGAAATTGCGTTCCAGGCTGTGCCGGGTCTCCAGGCCGATGAGTTCGTTCTGCAATTGTTCGAGGCTGTGGATGAAATCGGCAACCACGATGTGTTTCGACTGCTCCAGTTCCAGGGGAGAGCCCTGAAACAAGGTGCGTCCGTTATCCAGAATGATGATGCGGTTGGAAATGTAGAACACGTCCGGGATGTCGTGGCTGACCAGAATGGCGGTGAAACCGAAGCGTTTCTGGTAGTGGGCGACCATGGAAAGCACCGAGTTCTTGCGCAGTGGGTCCAGCCCGGTGGTGGGCTCGTCGAAAAGCACGATGCGCGGCTGGGTGACCAGGGCGCGGGCCAGGGCCGTACGTTTCTGCATGCCCCCGGAAATTTGCGACGGGTACTTGTCCGGCACTTCGGACAGTTCCATGATGTCGATTTTTTCCATGACCAGTTCATGGATTTCCTTCTTGGAAAGGCGGGTGCGCTCGCGCAGGGGCAGGGCGATGTTCTCGAACACGGTCATGGAGTCGAACAGGGCATTGTTCTGGAACATGTAGCTGACCTGGCTCTTGAGCATGGCTCTGTCCGCTTTGGACATTTTGCCGATAGGGGTTCCGTTGAACAGGATATCCCCCTGGTCCGGCTGGAGCAGGCCGATGATATGCTTGAGCAGGACGCTTTTGCCCACGCCGCTTTTGCCGATGATCGTGCTGACCTCGCCTTCGAAAACCTGCAGGCTGACCCTGTCCAGAATGGTACGGGAGCCGAAGCTTTTGGTGACGTCGCGGAATTCTATGAGTGGAGTTCGCATGGTATTACAGGAGCATTGAGGTGAGGACGTAATCCGCCACAAGGACCAGCACGCAGGACAGAACCACGGCCGTTGTGGTGGAGTTGCTTACGCCGATGGCGCCGAAGCCGTGCTTGCGCGTGTGGGTGTAGTACCCCTGGTAACAACACATGACGGTGACGATGACTGCAAAAAAGAGCGCCTTGGCAAAGCCGCCGCGCACGTCGAGCATGTCCACGCTGGATACGATGCGGTAAAAATAGATGCCCGAGTTGATGTCCAGCATCATGACCCCGGTGATGTAGCCGCCCAGTATGCCGACCACATCGAACAGGGCGGTGAGCAGGGGAAAGCTGATGATGGAGGCGGCCACGCGCGGGCTCACCAGAAAACGTATCGGGTTGATGTCCATGGTGTCGAGGGCGTCGATCTGTTCGGAGATGCGCATGACACCGATTTCTGCGGCCATGGAGGAACCGGCCCGGGCAATGATCATGATGGCCGTGAGTACCGGCCCAAGTTCGCGGATGAGCGAGAGGGCGACCACGGCGCCGAGCATGCCCTGGCTGCCGAACTTCACCAGGGTGTAATAGCCTTGCAGGCCGAGCACCATGCCGGTGAACAGGGCCACCAGGAAAATGACCAGCCAGGATTTGACGCCGATGAAAAAAAGTTGATCCACGGTTTTCCGGATCTGGAGCGGCAGGGAGAATATACGAACTATCGCCTTGCCGGAAAATATGGAAAACCTCCCTATTTCATTAAGAATATCCAAAGATTTCTTGCCCAGTGCATTGACTGGGCGAAGCAATATTGGACTTGTGTTGTTTACTGCTGGCATGGCTATCCGCTGCAAAAGCTAAAGGTGGTGTACGAAGTAAATAGTGGCGACTCAGGCCGGAATGGAGCTGAGCGGGCGGAGGAATTCAGCCCACGGCATCCACAATATAGCCGGTTTCCTGTTCGGGCACGGGGCCCTGCGCCTGCTGCAGCGACGGGTCGTCCGCTCCGCCCGTTACGCGCTGTATCGGGACATCCGAGACGGATACGGCTGCTGCTGCCTGCATGGCGGCCTGTTCGTTCGCAACTTGTTCCGCCGCGGCCATGGCCTCGCTTTCGGCAGAATAATCGGCTTCCCGTACAGCCTGGTAGGAGACGTCCGTGGAGACTTCCGAGGAAAGTTGCTGCATTCTCTGGCTCGCACCCTGCTTCATATTGTCCGGCAACCGCGCAATATCCGGATTGGCAGATGGGTCTTCCCCGCTCCGCACAATGGATGGCTTGGTCAGGGGGCCGGTTGGTTCTATGTAGCCGGTGCGAGGCATGGAACTGCTCCTGCTGTGACGTCTGCAAATTACCGGGATGCGACCTTGAAAAGAGTTTCACCCGGTGTGTTCATGGCTCTTTTGCCGCTTCATGGCAACCAGTTCCGGCCATGGAGGGCGACGCGATATTCCATGTATTGGGAAACGGATTCCGTTTTTCAGCAAGGCCTGCAAAAGAGTCTTTCGTCGAAAATATACGCATCCGGCGCAAGTTCGGCAAGGGTCCATGCCTGTCATTTACAACTTGTTACATTCTTTGGTGCACATGATGTCGAGGATGACCCTGTCGGTAGCGGGCATCCCCTCGTTGCTCAATCGGCCCAGCGCGTCCATGGTGTCTTCTGCTGCGGCACAGACTATGCCGTCGTTTTCCCCGGCAACCACGCCTTCCAGGGCGAACAATGCGGCCTGTACGGCACATCGGGCGGCCGAGGCCAGTTTGAGCGCGCAGGATGCCTTTGCTCCGTCGCAGATAACTCCGGCCAGGTCGGCGGTAACGTTTTTGATGGCTCCGCTTACGGCTTCCGCATTGCCTCCCATCATATGGGTAATACCGGCCGCAGCACCTGCGCCGGAAGCTATGGCGCAACCGCACATGGCGGAAAGCCTGCCGATGCGCCCCTTGAGGCTGGACGTTACCAGATGGCTGAGCGCGGTGGCGCGTAGAGCCCACTGTTCGTCAAAAGTTCCCAGACGTTTGCGCACGGCCCAGATGATGAGCACGGCTCCAAGCCCCTGGGTGCCGCTTCCCGCCGAACTCATGGCTGGCAGGGGAGCACCGGCCAGCCGGGCATCGGCTGCCGCTGCGGCCAGAATTTGGGCTTCGGTGATGGCGTCGCGTACGATCATGCCGCGTTCGGTCAGCCGTTCCAGGGTTCTGCCTACGCCCAGTCCGCATTTGTGCTCCAGGCCGTAGCGGCTCAGGGCCAGGTTCATGTTCACCCCTTTGCGGAGAAAATCGTAGTCCTGCTGCTCCAGCCCGTCGAGCAGGCCGATAAGATCGGTAATGCTGCGTTGGGTCAGCCACATGCGCATGTCTTCGCCAGAGGTGGTGTTGCTGCTTTGGGCCGTTTGTTCGGCGGACTCCACAAGCTGGCCGTTGAGTTCGCGCAGTACGATTGCGTCGTGGCGGCCCTGGATGACTGCACGGGCTCTGTCGCCGTTTTTTGATTCCACCTCGACGTTCACGTAAAGGCCGCGTTCACTGCGGTGGGTGAGCTGTACCATGCCTTGGGCAACCAGCCTCCTGGCCTGTTCAAATGCGGCTTCGTCCACATCGCGCAGCACTTCAAGCCGGGCGGAGGCGTTTCCGGCCAGCGCGCCCATTGCTGCAGCCAGGTCCAGCCCCTTGCCGTGATGGGCCGCGGGAATGGCAACCCCCATGCCGTTTTTGAAAATGTTGGGATCAACGACCACATTGATGGAGGTGATTTCTCGCGAGGGGAGAAGGTCGGTGGCTGAGGCAGCGGCCAGAGCAACCGCTATGGGCTCTGTGCAACCCAGTGCGGGGGCCACTTCCATGGACAAGACATCGCGTACGGTATATTGCATTGAGTACTCTCCGTTCCGTCGGGCATATCTATTAGCCGTATCGGGCGGCACTATAGCCGCAGACTGCCCGGAACCGCAATGGGCGGTTGATCTCCTTGCCCTGTGGCTCCTTGCGACGTTTTGGAGACGGATTTTCAATGTCATTTCATGTGCCGATGGCACATTTTCGGAGGATACATGCACGATTTTTCCCAGGGAGTTTGGGACGACCTCTGCGCCATACGTGAAAAAGCTCCCGTCATTCATAATATCACCAACTTCGTGGTTATGAACACCACGGCCAACGCCCTGCTTGCCCTGGGTGCCTCGCCGGTGATGGCCCATGCCGAAGAGGAAATGGACGAAATGGTTGCCATTGCTTCGGCCCTGGTCATCAATATCGGTACGCTTTCGCGTCCGTGGATTTCCTCCATGCGCCGGGCCGGATTGGCCGCCCGGGAAAAAGGCATTCCCGTGGTGCTCGATCCTGTGGGAGCGGGGGCAACCTGTCTGCGTACGGAAACCAGCCTTGCCATTCTCAACGAGGTCTCGCCCGGCATCGTGCGGGGCAATGCCTCGGAGATAATGGCCGTGGCCCATGCTGCGGGCCTTTCGGAGCAGGAAGCCTCGTGCAAAGGCGTGGACAGTGCGCACGATACGGAGGCCGCCGTACGGGCCGCAAAACTGCTGGCGCACAAATATGCCTGCATTGTGGTCGTAAGCGGAGCGTTCGACCTTATAACCGACGGTGAACGGTCCTACAGAATAATGAATGGCGATCAGCTCATGCCGCTTGTTACGGGGATGGGCTGCACTGCAACCACGGTTGTTGGTGCGTTCGCCTCGGTAAATCCCTCCGGCCTGGAAGCCGCTGCCCACGGCATGGCCTTTATGGGCATGGCCGGGGAAACCGCCGCTGTCCAGGCCCATGGTCCCGGCACACTGCAGCTGCATTTCCTGGATGCGCTGTATTCCCTCAAAGAGGCCGACATACGGGAAATGCTGCGTATGGATTCTGATGGAATATAAAGGTCGTTTGCCCTGACGAGGCGTCGGCGCTTTGTCGGCTCGTCCACTCCACCCGAACACAGGAGGATTTCATGTCCGGTATTCTTGTGATCTACGGAAGCGAGACAGGAAACACCAAATCTGCGGCAACCATGATGGCTGCGGTGTTGGAAGGGCGGGGACTGGCGGCAACGGTACGTGACGTGCGCGATACCGGGGTGGACGCTTTCAGCGAGGATTTCGACCTCTTTCTTTTGGGCGTTTCCACCTGGGGCGCTGTGCGGGATGAAGTTACCGAAGATTTCAAGACGTTTTACAAGGACATGGCCTCGGTAGACCTGTCCGGCAAAAACGTGGCCGTGTTCGGCAGCGGCGACGAAGGGTATGAAAATTTTTGCAAAGCTGTTGATTCTGTTCAGGAGCGCGCCCGGGAAAAGGGAGCTTTCATTGCTCTCGAAGGCTTGAAATTCAACCTGGCTCCCCATGCCAGTTCGGACGCCATTCGTTCCTGGGCGGAGCAGGCGGCCGATTTTCTGGAGAAAAAATGAGCATTTGTCAGTTTGTTGCCACATCCGGAGCTCCGGCGGCAATCGGTCCCTATTCACAGGGAGTGCAGGCCGGTTCATTGGTCTTGGTTTCCGGCCAGCTGGGCTTGGACCCAGAAGGCAGCGGTCTGGCTGCCGATTTCGCTTCGCAGGCCCGGCTTGCCCTGTCCAACTGCAAGGCCATTCTGGCCGAGGCGGGCTGTGGTATAGAAAATATCGTTTCCGTGGATGTATTTGTAACCAACCTGGGACGTTTCCAGGAGTTCAATGCCATCTATGCGGAATTCATGGGCGAGCATCGTCCGGCACGTGCGGTGATTGAAGTATCCGCTCTGCCGCTCGGAGGGCTGGTCGAGGTCAAGTGCATGGCGGTGAAGTCCTAGCGGGCATTCCATACCATCCGCCTGTGCGCTGTGTTTTTTGACGCGCCATGTCGTTTGCCGCGCCGCACGACGAGCTCTGTTCGCCGTGCGGTGGTGTCTTTAGACTCCGCTGAGGATTTTGCGCACAACGCTCCCTTTGTTGTTTCCGGGAGAGGACGGCGGACATGGCCTGTTGTTCCCGCACCGTCGTGTGCAAACAAAAAAGCCCCGCTGATTTGTCGCGGGCCGTAAAAACAGTCGAGGATCATGCAGAAAGACAACATCTACGAACACACGGAAACATATCCAGTCAGAGTATATCACTGCGGCACAAACGGGTGCATCACCTTGCCCGCCCTGGCGGATTTTCTTCAGGAAATCGCATCGGTTCATGCCGAACATCTGGGCTACAGCCGTTCCCGTCTTTTGGACGAGGGGCGGATTTGGGTCCTGGCCAGACTGTATTTTTTGATGAACCGTCTGCCCGGTTTTCAGGAACCCATGACTCTGCACACCATTGCCCGCGGGCGCGACAAATACCATGCCTTTCGCGATTTCGAGCTGTTGGACGCGGATGGGAAGGAGTTGGGAAGGGCCACGAGTTCCTGGCTGCACATGGATATTGCCAGCCGCAGCATGACACCTTTGGACGAAAGTCTGATGAAGGCGGTTCCGGAAGGCATCAATCCGGGGCTTCTGGATTTTCCTTCGCGTTCGCTGCCGCGCCTGCGTGAGGCCGGGTATGAAACGAATTTGCGGGCCAGACGTTTTGATGAAGACATGAACGGACACGTCAACAACGCCAAGCTCGTGTCCTTGTGTCTTGAAAGCGTACCGGACGACGTGTGGGACAAGCACTCCGCTGTGGGCCTGGATATCGGCTTTCGCAGTGAAGGGCACCGCGGGGAAAAAATTGTCTCCGCTTGTTCGGAACAGCCGAGCGACCCGGAAAATGCGTTTTGCGCCAAGGGCGGCCGCCGCATGCTCCATGCGGTCCGTCGCGAAGGGCAGGACCTGTGCCGGGCGGTCAGCTACTGGCGTTAGTGTCGTGTCCGCTCCATTTTTTATCATCAAATACAAGTTGTACACGCGACACGTCATGGCGGGCATAGCCCGCCTTGCGCCGCCTGAAATTTCGGAAGCGGCGTGAACGAACTTGCAAACCACGTTTTTCAGGTTTGTGGTCCTTTGAATTTGAAGACCATCAGGGTGACGTCGTCCTCTGCCTTGACCGGGCCGAGGAATGCCGACAGTTCGTCCAGAATGGCCTGAACGATCTCTTCTGCCGTCCGGTGGGCCTGTGCACGCAGAATCTGCCGGACGCGCTCCTTGCCAAACATATTTTCCTCAAGGGTTTTTACTTCGCCACCCGGAACATTCTCCGTGTGCGCTTCCCATATCCCATCGGTTCCGATCAGCAGCACGCTGCCGGGAGCTGGTGCACAGCGTGAGCTCTCCTGGAACTCGAAGTCTTCCAGAACTCCCAGGGCCATGCCCTTTCCGTCCAGTTCGGAAAATGCGTCCGTGCCCGGGTCGTAAAGAATGGCCGGGTCGTGACCGCCGCGAACCCAGCTGAGGGTGGTGGCTGTACCGTCCGAGGTTTGTTCTTCCCGTACTGCCAGGAGGAAAAGAGTCATGAACCGGCCGGAATTTCCTACATCGTGGTAGAGGCGGTTGTTGACCTGGGCGCATATTCCATCCAGGCCGATTGGGGTTTGGGCTGCCATGCGCAGGTAGGCCCTTCCAGCAGCCATAAGCAGGGCAGCACCCACGCCGTGTCCGGTGACGTCGCCGATGGCGAACAGGGTGTTTTTTTCATCTTCCTTGTCCGATGGTAGTGGGAAAACATCATAGTAATCTCCCCCTGTCTCATCGGAGTAGATGCTGCGCCCTGCCACCTCCATGCTCTCCATGAAAGGAAATTCCACGGGCAGCAGATTGCCCTGCACTTCTTCCGCCACTTCCATGGCCGAAATAAGCTCTATGCGATGGCGCAGACCGTCGATCATTTCATTGGTTCGTCCGGCAATGAGGCCGAATTCGTCACCCGTGGCCACTGGAATTTTGCGGTCCAGCTTGCCCAGGGCCACATCCTCCAGCACGCCTGTCTGGTTGGCGAAAAGCAGCTTGAGGTTGCGCGAATAGGAGATGATGAGGTTGAGGGTCATGGCAATGAGGACCGCCATGATGAAGACGATTTCTCCGGCTACGGAAAAGGAGGCCATGAGCAGGTTTTCCGGATCGGAACCTGCCGTGACCAGCCAGTCGAGGTCCTTAACGATGACCAGGATGAGCACGGTGGAGACCAGAATCATGCCCGCCAGGGAGGAGAGCATGAATTTTCGCGTTACCGGAAAGAGCTTTGCCGGTGGGCTGGAATGGAGGCCGCTTTCCCGGATGTTTTCCCGTTCCCGCTGCAGAGCCATGTCCGCTCCGGCAAAGAAGCTGAAGAGCAGGCTGCCCAGAAGTATTTTGAGGCCGCTTGCCAGGGGAAAATTGTAGACCACGGTGTTGAATACGGCGATGCCCGCACCGGCTCCCGCCACCATGCAGAATTCCAAGATGAACTGCCGTCCGGGCCGGACAAGCAGAGGGGCCGTGTCAACATATCGGGGAAGGATGAAAAAACGGAGAGCGAGGGCCAGGACAAACCAGCCCAGGATAATGCTCCCGAGCAGCAGGGAAGGCATGGACTCCAAAAAGGGGCAGACCTGGACGCCGTAAATGAGCAGCCCGAAAACGGCCGCAACGTAATGGACCAGCAGCCTCATTGTATACTCTCCTGTGCATGGATGACGGGGGCGGTTCCAAACGCCGGACATGCGGCGATACTCGAAACAGTGACAAGTGGTGCATGTCTTCTGTCAAGGCGAAGTTATCTCAGCATTGCCTTCAGAGCAATGCCCAAGCGTGAGCGGCGTACGGAACAAACCGCTTTCCCGTCAATGCAGGGAGACTTATGAATCGGTGAATTCGTCCAGTTCTTCCCGTCGGGGTCTTCCCGGACCTGGACCTGGCTCCGGGAGCAGTTCCCTTGGAATTCCTTCCCGGACCATGGCTTCGATGATCCATTGTGTGGAGCGGACTCCACGAATGATGCGGGTTATTGCAGAAGGTTGCACACCTATTTTTGCCGCAAGGGCCCGGCGTTCAACCTTATGGTATGTGAGCCACGCCATAAGGGCAGTTACTCTGTCCACCTGACGAAGATCTAGTTGCATGGAGTGTGAATCCTGAAGTAAATCATTCATTGTGTGAGAAGCTACTTTATAAAATGTTGAAACATCTGATGTGTATCGAAAATAATGACACAACATCATACCTATTTAAATTGCATTGTCCATTAATATGCAAAAAAATAGACTTTCTATTATCGTTCCATCAAATGGTATCCTCGGCGTTGCACAAAAAACAGCTTGTCTTGTAACTTGTTGAGTGATTTGCAAATATACAAAACAGTCTGCTGTGTCAGCCTCGTCTTGCAGTGCATTACAGCAGGAAAAATTGGAAAATCATATTATAAATCTTAAAAAAATCGCCGACTTTTTGTTTTTGGTGTGTGGAAGAGTGGATGTTCGGGGTATTTTTTGTTTGAAAATAAAATATTTTATTTCAGCTTGTTGAGTACGTTTTTCGACTGGGGAGTGGGCGGATTCTTTTGAGGAACAGGGTGTACTCATTGTCGGCGGATGGTTATGTATATGCGATGGGTGCCCCATGAATGTTTGATTCATGGAGCCGGGGCATTTAAGGTGTATTGGCGAAAAGGTTTCTGCAAACCAGAGTTTGTGGAAGTTGGACGAACAAAAGATAGAGGGAGGAACGAGCTATGGATACATTGGAAGCCATCCACACAAGGCGCAGTATTCGTAAATATCAGGACCGCGACGTATCCGAGGAACTTATTACCGAGCTTTTGTCCGCAGCCATGAGCGCACCGAGCGCCGGAAATGCCCAGACCTGGCAGTTCGTCGTGGTACGCGACCAGGGGCAGCGGCAGGCTGTGGCCGAAATCAACCAGTACGCGGCCATGGCTCCCAAGGCTCCTGTGGGCGTTTTGGTCTGCGGCGACCTGGGCAAGGAAAAATATCCCGGCTATTGGGTGCAGGATTGTGCCGCCGCAGTGCAGACCCTGCTGCTGGCCGCACACGCCAAAGGCCTCGGTGCGGTATGGACGGGCATTTATCCCACACAGGACCGTGTTGAAAAATTCAGCGTCCAGTTCAATCTTCCGGAAAACGTGATTCCTCTGGCATATGTTGTACTTGGCTATCCCGACCAGGATTTGAAGCCCCAAGATCGCTATGATGCAGCAAATGTGCATTACGACCGCTGGTAGGGGGCGAATAATGGGGCGATAGCTTCGTTGCAGCGAAAAAAGCGGACCCTTGTGTATGAGGAATACGCGTCGGTCCCGTTTTTTCTCGCGCCTTGCTCTCGCCTCCATTCTCCGCCCCCTACTCGGGGCGGAACCGATGGTGACGGCGGGCAGTTTTGATTTGCGTATTGTTATGACGGGCAGGAAGGGGCGATAGCTTCGTTGCAGCGAAAAAAGCGGACCCTTGTGTATGAGGAATACGCGGCGGTCCCGCTTTTTTCTCGCGCCTCGCTCTCGCCTCCATTCTCCGCCCCCTACCCGGGGCGGAACCGATGGTGACGGCGGGCAGTTTTGATTTGCGTGTGTCTTTGGTGGGGTGGAGGGCGATAGCTGCGTTGCATTTCTTGCCCACAACACCATCATCAAACGCAGCTTTGCATTTTTGATTTCTGCTTTGCAGCTTTTCACATTTACAGGCTCTCCAAGAAATAACAAAGGGGCAGAAACCATATGGTTTCTGCCCCTTTGACTGTCTCTGTGGGAAGCTCTGCTACATTGTCAAGGCGCGGTCCAGGCGGGCCAGGGTTTTTTCCTTGCCCAGGCCGAGCATGGTTTCGTGCAGGCCCGGACTTTGGGTGCGTCCGGTAATGGCCACGCGGATAGGCTGGGCAATGGCCTTGAACTTGAGTTCGTTGGTCTCCACGTATCCGTTGAGAACCTTGTCGATACCCTCTTCGCTGAACTCGGGCAGGGCGTCGAGGCCTTCGCGGATCGCGCGGATATGGACTTTGGATTCATCCGTGATGAATTTGCTTACACCCTTTTCCTCGTAGACCAGCTTGTCGTCGTCCACCAGGAAAAAGTCGAGTCCCGCGGCCATTTCCACCAGGGTCTTGGAACGCGGGGCGTACATGGGCACCAGGGCGGCAATGGCTTCGGTGTCGTTGGTTTCAATGCCGCGTTCGGCCAGCAGAGGAAGCAACAGTTCGGCAATGCGCCTGGGATCGGCTTCCTTAATGTACTGGGCGTTGAGCCAGTGCAGCTTGGTGGTGTCGAACACGGCGGCGGAAGAGCCGAGGTTGTCCGTGGTGAAAAACTCGATGAGTTCTTCGCGGGAGAAAATCTCCTGATCGCCATGCGACCAGCCGAGGCGGGTCAGATAGTTGAGCATGGCTTCGGGCAGAATGCCGTCTTTCTCGTACTCGATGACGCTGGTAGCGCCGTGGCGTTTGGAAAGTTTTTTCTTGTCCGGCCCCAGGATCATGGGCACATGGCCGAAGGCGGGCGGGGTAAGGCCCAAAGCCTGGTAGATGAGTATCTGCCGGGGCGTGTTGGCAACGTGGTCCTCGCCACGCAGCACATGGGTAATGCCCATGGTGTGGTCGTCCACCACAACGGCCAGGTTGTAGGTGGGGCTGCCGTCACTGCGGCGCAGGATCATGTCGTCCATTTCCTGATTGGGCCAGGAAATATGGCCTTTGACCATATCCATGTAATCCGTGGAGCCTGTAAGGGGAGCCTTGAGCCGGACCACGCGACCTTCGCCGGGGCCGAGGTTCTTGTCCCTGCAGCTTCCGTCATACTTGGGCTTGCGGCCTTCTTCACGGGCTTTTTCGCGCATGGCATCGACTGTTTCGGGCGAACATTCGCACCAGTAGGCCTGGCCGGATTCCAGCAGCTTGTCGATGTATTGGTTGTGCAGCTCGGTGCGCTGGCTCTGGTATTCAAGTTCGTCCCAGTCCAGTCCCAGCCAGTTCAGGCCGTCCAGAATGGCCTGTGTGGCCTCCGGTGTGGAGCGTTGGCGGTCCGTGTCTTCCACGCGCAGGACAAAGCGGCCCTGATTGTGTTTGGCCAAAAGCCAGGAAAAAATGGCAGTGCGTGCTCCGCCCACATGGAGGAATCCCGTGGGGCTGGGAGCAAAACGTGTGACCATGCGACTCATAAATTATTCTCCATTGCCGTTATTGGCTATGCGCCGGATTACCGGCGCGGAAATTTGTTGTGTGCGCCCAGGCTCGGACAGTATCCGGCCCGGCAACGTTCGGCCCGATAGGGCGACAACGTATGACAAAGGCGCTTCCGCCACAGGTGAAAGCGCCCTTGTTCGTAGCGTCAAGGGGCGGCCGGAACAAGTTGTCCGGCAGAAAACTCCGTACAGCCGTCCGCAAGAAGTCTGTTTGGAGCGCGTTCCGGCTCTCATCTCTCCTTAAATAGAGATGGAAAACCGGAGCATTGCTTTGCGCAGCAGCCTGCGGAGGGTTCTTTTCAGTCTGCTAGACCGATTCCACGCCTTTGACTTCCGGGACTTCTTTGAGGATGACCCGTTCTACGCCGTTTTTCAAAGTAATCTGGGACATGGGACAGCCATGGCAGGCTCCCTGAAGGCGGACCTGGACGATGCCGTTGTCCGTGATATCCACCAGTTCCACATTGCCGCCGTCAGCCTGAAGTACGGGACGGATTTTATCCAGTGCGGCTTCTACTTTTTCGCGCATGATTCCCTCCATACAAACATTTAGGGGAGAGGTAGCCGCTTCCCTGTGGCCTGTCAACGAAGAGGAAAGGGCAAGTGCAGGCAAGGTGGATTGCACATGGCAGTTCAAATGTGCACTCTTTGCACATTTTGCACTTTGAAGTGCAATTACTTGCACATAAGTATGGGGTGAAAAAAGACTGAATTCTGTAAAATCCTGTTTTTAAAGGATATTAAAGTTTGGCACGGTGCCTGCTATACCCAAGGCAAATGGCGACAGGCCTTAATACAAAGGAGACCAACATGACCCGTAAAAATGCAACCATCTTCGCGACATCTGCCCTGGTGGTCCTGCTTGCAGCCGCCACAGCCATGGCCAACTCGTATGGCCCCGGCCAAGGGGGACGCAACGGATCAATCTATAGCCAGCTTGCTCCTGAAAAGCAGAAGGCCTTCACAAATATTATGAAGGAATTTCAGGACAAAGCCTACACACTGCGTCAGGACATCTGGGCCAAGAATACCGAGCTCAATGCCCTTTCCAGCAACCCCAATGCAGACCCCAAGTACATCAGCGGGTTGGTGAACGACATCAATCAGCTGCACATCAAGCTGCACAATATGCGTCAGACGTACGGTGACAGAGTTGAAAAGGAAGTCGGCATCAGAGGCTTCGGTCCCAATTTCGGCAACTGCCCCGGCGGTGGCCCCGGTATGCGCGGCGGCATGGGCTCTGGTATGGGCGGTGGCATGGGCTACACCAACTGCCCCGGTCCCGACTATAACGGCATGCAGGCCGGCCAAGGTTTCGGCGGTCGTGGCGGACACGGCTACCACGGACGCGGCGGCTGCGGAAGATTCTAACCGTGCGGGCACACGGATAATATATAGCGAACAGAGTAACACAGTAATCTCCAGGGATATATAACACCCATACATCCCGACTTCATCCTCCTCCCCGGCTGGCGGGACTGCCCGGTCCCGCCCGCCACTTTTTTCCCCTGCTGCAACAATAAGAATTGCCCGCTGTTCACAGGCTGATGTACCCTCCAGGTGGCCGTAGCAAAAGTTTTACCTCGGAGTTGCAACATGCTGCGTAAAACGACATCCATGGTGCTTTTTCTGTCCGGTGTCTTTGTCCTGCTTACGAGCATCATCCTGTATATCGAACCTCATGGTCGGGTGGCGTATTGGGCGGACTGGCGCTTCTGGGGGCTTTCCAAGGGAAGCTGGGATGCTCTCCACATCACCACGGGGTTCTTGTTTCTGGTCGCAGGGCTGCTGCACATGTACTACAACTGGAAGGCCATCATGGCCTATATGAAGAACAAGGCCCGCGACCTGGTGGTGCTTACCGTTCCTACAACAGCGGCCTTGGTGCTTACGCTCTATTTTGCCGTGGGCACGTTCTTCGGCCTGCCTCCCATGCAGCAGATTTTGGATTTTTCCGAACACATCAAGGAAGGGCATATCCAAACGTTGGGCGCACCGCCCTACGGCCATGCCGAGCTTTCCAAACTGAAAAAGTTCGCAGGCTACATGGGCGTGAGCGAGCAGGAGGCGGTGACACTTCTCTGGGAAGCGGGGATAACCGCAACGGGCGAAGAGACGCTTGCCGATATCGCCGCACGCAACGACGCATCGCCTCAGCAGATTTTCGAGATCATAAAAAAGGGAACGGGCGGCAAGGTCGCCATGCCCGCCATGCCGCCGGAAGGTATGGGGAAACTAAGCTTTTCCTCCTTGTGCAGCCAGTACGGGCTTGATGAACAGGCTGCCGTACACTACCTTGCCGCACAGGATGTAACGGCAACCGGAGACATGACCATCAAGCAGATTGCCGCCAAGGCCGGACGCCAACCCATGGATATCTACCAACTGCTCAAGGCTTTTGCCGAGAAGAACTGAATATACGTACCGCCATGCAGATACGATCTGAAAGAAACGACAGTGGGCCGATGCTTCTTGCCGCATTGGCCCTGTCCCTTTTGTGCGCCGGACTGGTGTTTTTTACCTGGGACGGATTGCGCAGGCAGCGCAACCTGCTGGACGAGCATGTGACCCTGACCTCGCGCGTCATCATGCGCGGCATGCAGGCCAACCTGCTGCGCTCCATGCGGCCCATGCGCGGCCACGCACGCGGCGGCCACGGGCGCATGGCTCCGCCTTCCGACGAGTTGTTTCAGGAAATAGCCCGTGACGGCAATGTGCAGTTCATGGCGGTTGTGGGGCCGAAAGGGACGGTGCTGTATTCTTCGCCCGGCGGGCTGGTCGAGGTTCCGCGGCTGAGCGAGCGGGACATGGGGCAACTGCGCGAGTTCGGCGAGTGGAGCGCGCCGGTGCGCTGGGAAGGGCGCGAATTGCTTATTTCCGGTATGCGCGCGCATCCCCTGCTTTCCAGCATGTGCCGTGACGACGACTGCGGACCGGGCAAAAAAGACGTCTATTTCCTCATCGGCCTGGATCTGCACCCCTATCTTGTGCAGTACAACAAGTTCAGGCGGGGCGCCCTCATACAGATGGGCTTTGTCATCGGGGCGGCCGCCCTGCTCATGATTCTGCTCACCACCTATGTGCGGCACAGGGAAGAAGGGCGCAGACTCGCATCCTTGGAAGAGGTTCACTTTACCCTTTTGGACGCCATGCCCGACGGACTTATTTCCCTGGACGAGGACGACATTGTCCGTACCGCCAACCAGAGCGCCGTGCGGATTTTGAAAGAGCCGGGGCTGGTGGGGCGTCCCTGGGCAACTCTGGGGCTGGATATGACGCAGGGCGATGCCGATACCGGCTGGACCCAATGCGAACATCATGGCCGCAAGCTGGAAATTCTCCGGCGCAGGCTGGATGACCCGGATACTCCCGGCAGTCTCATCCTGGTGCGCGACCGCACGGTGTTCAAACATATGGAGGAACGGCTGGTAAACGCGGAAAAGCTGGCCGCAGTGGGACGCATGGCCGCCGGTGCCGCCCATGAAATCAGGAACCCGCTGAGTTCCCTGCGCGGCTTTGCCCAGTTTTTTATGAAAAAATTCAAGGGCACGGCTCCGGAAGAGGAATATGCGGCAACCATGGTGCGCGAGGCCGACCGTTTGAACAAGGTCATCACCAATATGCTTTTTCTTGCCAAACCGCGTCCGCTGGAGCCATGCAACGTGAATCTGGAAGCCATGGCCCGGGAGGTCTCCTCTGCTCTGGCTCCTGATATTGCCGAAACAGGCGTGAAGTTCGGCTTGGAGCTGGGCATCCAGGAAGTGCAGGCCGACTCGGACGCGCTCAAGCAAGCCCTGATCAATCTGGTGGTCAACAGCCTTGGCGTGGTTGGCAACATGCCGGAAGAAGGGCGTCAGGGCGAGGTCGTCATCTGCTCCGGCAATGAGGACGGCGTGCCCTGGGTGGGCGTGCGCGACAACGGCCCCGGCATGTCCGATGAAGAAACCCAGCGTGCTTTGGAGCCTTTTTTCACCACCCGCAAGGACGGTACCGGCCTGGGGCTGGCTATTGTGGATAGCATCATGCGGGACCACCAGGGACGCGTGGACATTGCCAGCGTGCCAGGCGAGGGAACCACGGTCCGGCTGTTATTCGGCTGAATTTTTTTATTTGGGTGAATATCTTTTGGCTGGTGTGGTGCGTGTCTTTTCGCATACCCGCTTGAGCATTGCAGCCAGAGCATCCGCGGATACGGGTTTGGCCAGGTAGTCGGTCATACCCGCCTCCATGAACATGTCCCGGTCTTCCGCCATGGCGTAGGCGGTCAGCGCGATGATGGGCGTATGGGCCTTTGCCGCAAACTTCGGGTCGGTCAGGATTGCCCGCGTGGCGGCCACGCCGTCCATGGAAGGCATCTGGATGTCCATGAGCACGACATCAAAATCGTTTTTCAGCAGTTTTTCCAGGACCATCTTGCCGTTGTTTACGGCCACGACCTTGTGACCGTCCTTTTCCAATAGTTTTTCAATGAAAAATCGGGTGCTCTTGTCATCCTCGGCCAGCAGAATCCGCAGAGTGCGCGGGGCCGATATGGGGCAGAGAAGCTCCCCGTTGAGTGTGGGAGCTTGTACAAAGGCGGAGTCCAGCCGTTGCAGGGGCAGGCTGAAGAAAAAGGTGGTTCCCTGGTTCAGGGTACTGGATACGGATATGGTGCCGCCCATCAGCCGGACGAGGTGCCGGGATATGGACAGACCCAGTCCGGCCCCCTGGTATTTGCGCTGGTAGTCGTTCTCTACCTGGGTGAAGGCCGCAAACAGACCCTCCAGTTTGTCGTCGGGTATGCCGATGCCGGTATCTTCCACGGAAAAAAGAACCTGAAAGATGTCTTGGTCCTTTTCTCCCACCAGCGAGGCTGAAACCACGACCTTTCCTTTTTCCGTGAATTTGAGGGCGTTGCCCACCAGATTGTTGAGCACCTGCTGCAGGCGCGCGTTGTCGCCGATGAGCTGTTGGGGGATGGCTGTGTCCTGCACTATCTGCAGGGCCAGCCCTGCCTGTTGTGCCGCAGGAAGAAAAAGCTGCTGCACGGCCCGCAGGGTGTCGCCCAGGTCGAACGGTTCGTGGCGTATTTCCAGCCGTCCCGCCTCCACCTTGGAAAGATCGAGAATATCCCCCACCAGCCGAACCAGCCGTTCGCACGAGCTGATGCCGGTTTTGGCATATTCCGCCTGCTCCTGGTCCAGTTTCGTTATCTGCAAAAGCTGGAGCATACCCATGATGCCGTTGAGGGGGGTGCGTATTTCGTGGCTCATGTTGGCCAGAAAAAGGCTTTTGGCCTGATTGGCGGATTCGGCCTGCTCTCTGGCGGTTTTCAGAGCGTCGATAACCTGTTTGCGTTCGGTGATGTCCCGCAAGGCCGAAAGGCGCAGGGGGGCTCCGTCCTTGTAGGTGAGGCGCCCCTGGACTTCGCAGGGAAAGGTTGTTCCGTCCTTGCGCATGGCCACGATTTCGTATGTTTCCTCGTTTGTGGACATGATGTGTTCATTGATCTTGTCGTGCCAGTCCGGATGCACCCAGTCGGTGCCGGGCCTGCCGATGGCTTCTTCCAGCGTATACCCGAACATGCGCTCGGCGGTTTTGTTCAGCCCTGTGCAGATACCGTTTCTGGAAAGAAATATTGCCTCGAAAGTGGCGTCGGAAAGCTGCTTGTACCGATCCTCGCTTTCCTGGAGGGCGAGAATGGCTTGCTTGTTCTCGGTGATATCCTTGGAAAAACCGCAGATAAGGGCCGGAGTTTCTTCTTTTTCCGGTTCCAGGACCGCATTCATGGAAATCCAGATACGCTTTCCATCGGGTCTTCGGGCTTCATATTCGAAGTTGGTTACGGAGCCTTCTTTTTGCAGTCTCTCCAGGAATACTTCCCGCTCTTGCGGGTAGACGAAAAATTGTCCTCCCACACTTTTGATTTTTTGCCTGGTCTCTTCGGGAGAGGCAAACCCGGCCATGCGGGCCATTTCCTGGTTTATGGAGTAGATGCGGCCATCAAGAGTGGTCTGGAAGATGCCGACCGGAGCTTTTTCGAAAAGCTGGCGGTATTTTTTTTCGCTTTGAGCCAGGTTGCTTTCGGCATTTATCTGCCCGCTGATATCCTGGGCCAGCCCGCTAATGCCGCAGACATTTCCATACACATCATAAAGCAGGGTCTTGCTGATCAGATATTGGACTTTTTCGCCGCTTTTGTGCGGTATCTCGCCGGTGTAAATCTGTACGCCGCCCTCGGCATACAGGGCCTGGTCCATGCTCCGATATTTTTGGGCTATCTTTGGGGGGAAGAGTTCGTCGGCTGTACGGCCGACGAACTCTTCCCGTGAAAGGCCGAGAAGGTCGGCGAACGCCTGGTTGCAACAGAAGTATTTGTCGTCCAGCCCTTTGTAGAAGACCGGCGTGGGCAGGGAGTCAATCATGTGCAAAAGCATTGCATCACCCGGCTGGAATGGATTTCCAGGGGCTGAAATGCTGTTCTCCAGCATGTTGATCCGACGGCGGGCTTCTTCCAACTCCTGCAGGAGTTGTTTTTTCGACTTTTCCGAATCTGAGACCATGGCGCCCCTTTATCAAGAAAGAGAATGGATAAAGCTCTGTTGCCCCAAAGTTAACACATGTTCAAGGAATGATCATTTGAAAATTGAACAGTGAAATTGCGAAATAAGATTTATACCACGAATGCCGCCAGGTAGCGGATGGCAACGATCAAAATACAAAGTACAAGCATCGTCTTGATGACATTGGGACGCACGTGCTTTTGCATGCGTGCTCCCAAATACGTCCCCGCCAGTCCTCCCAGGCCGAAAAGAATGCCCAGCAGCCAGTCCGGCGCAACAGCCATGTGCGGATACAGGGGAGCGATTCCCTGAAAAAAGACAACTCCGGCAATGGAGGTAACAAAGGTGCCCAGCAGCGCGGCGCCTGCCACGGTGTGCACGGGTAGTCCCAGAAATGCCACAAAGAACGGGGCGATAATGGACCCGCCGCCGATGCCGTAGATTCCTCCGACGACCCCGACCACAAGGCTCATGATGAACACGGCGCGTGTGGAGGTTCGGTACTCCCTGCCTGCGAAACCGTAGGCGATGACCGACGTGGTAAAGGCAATCGGGGTGACGGTTCCGGCGCTGGCGGGCTGCGGCCTGCGTTTGTCCAGCAGGATGTTGCGGCCCATGCGCAGCCCTATGTAGAGCAGGACAAACGCGACAAAGAGCTTGAAATGACGTGGGTCCGGAAGGTACCGCACGCGGATGACGGCTCCGACCAGCACGCCCGGCAATGTGCCCAGAACAACGGCCCAGGCCAGGGGCCAGACCATGCGTCCCTCGCGGATATAGCGGTAAACCCCGCCGGGGATGGCAACGATGTTGTACAGGTGGTTGGTGGCGCTGACCGATGGGCTGGCGTAGCCCAGAATGGTCATCTGAAAGGGGAGCAGCATAAAGGCTCCGGACACCCCGCCCATGGAAGTGAAGAACGAAATGACAAAACTGACCAGAGGCGGAAGAAGCGGATTCGTTTCAATGCCAGCCGTGGGAAAGTACATATGTCCCCCCGGTCTTCCCGTTTGTTTCGGTCGTCGGGTATGAAATCATACTAACAGAGTCTGGTTCCGTGGCTCATTTTTATCAGCCGTTCGTCTTTGCCGTAAAGGAGAATTATATAGCTTTCGAAAAAAAATATAAGGTCATTTCTTTTAAAAAAGACAAGGCCGACGCAGAGTAACCATGCGTCGGCCTTGATTTTTTCACTCTTTTAAGCAGCTTGCGAATTGAACCGGCATGTACCTTGCCGGAGAATTGAAAGACTGCCGGGAACTGCTTTTTTAGTGCGCCTGAGCCCAGTTTTTACCCACGCCCATGTCCACGGTCAGCGGTACGGAAAGGTCGGCAACGGACGACATGATCTCCTGCAGCCTTTCACCCGCCTGCTGTGCCGTGGCTTCGGGAGTTTCAACGAGAAGTTCGTCGTGTACCTGCAAAACGAGCACGGCGTTCAGTTCGCGCAGTTGCTCGTCTTTTGCCGCGTCTATCATAGCTTTTTTGATGATGTCCGCAGCGCTGCCCTGAACCCGCGTGTTGATGGCCTGGCGTCTGGCCTGGCTCTGCAGGTTGTTGTTGCGCGAGTTGATGTCCGGCAGCAGCCTGCGGCGGCCCATGATGGTGGTTACCGAACCTTTTTCTTTGGCTTCCTTTTCTATGGCGTCGTAAAATTCGCGGACCCTGGGCATGCGTTCGAAATACCGGGCAATGAAGTCCTTGGCCTGAACCATGGTAATCTTGAGTTCCCGGGCCAGGCGCTGCGGCCCCATGCCGTAGAGCAGACCGAAGTTGATGGTCTTGGCATTGCGCCGTTCGTCGGGGGAAACCTCGGCAGTTTCCTTGCCGAACAGCAACCCGGCCGTGCGGCTATGAATGTCCTTGCCGTGCAGAAAGGCGTCAACAAGGCCGGGGTCGCCGGAAAGATGGGCCAGCAGACGCAGCTCGATCTGCGAATAGTCTGCCGCGGCCAGCAGGTTGCCCGGCCCGGCTGTAAAGCAGGCGCGCATGCGTTTGCCCATGCGTCCCCGGATGGGGATGTTCTGAAGGTTTGGGCCGGAGCTGGAAAGACGTCCCGTGGCGGTTGCCAGGTTGTTGAACGTGGTGTGCAACCGTCCGTTTGCATCCACCATGCGGGGCAGCGGTGCCAGGTAGGTGGAGCGCAGTTTTTCCAGCATGCGGAATTCCAGAATTTCCGGGATGATTTCGTGGTCGTCGTGCAGCTTTTCCAGCACGGTGCTGGACGTGGACGGCACTCCGCCCGGCGTCTTGCCCTTGGCCTTCAGCCCCAGCTTGTTGAAAAGCACCTCGGCCATCTGCTGGCTGGAGCGGATGTTGAACTCCTCGCCGGCCAGTTCGATGATGCGGCCGGAATGGACGTCTATCTGTTCCTGTACGTCTTTGAGAAATTCAGCAAAGGCTTCCAGATCGATTGCCAGCCCGGCGTTTTCCATGTCTGCCAGCACGGGGATGAGCGGCATTTCCAGACCGGCCATCAGCTCGGTCATCTCGGCTACATGGATTTTTTTCTCCAGGGCGTCGGCCACAACCGCGGCTTTCAGCCCTTGGGAATCGGGATGTACCGGATCGGTTTCCGGATCGTGCTCGAACAGGCGGCAGACCTGTTCAAAGGAATATCCCCGCTCCTCCGGGTTCAGGAGATAGGCGGCCAGGGAAAGGTCGAAGAATTTTTCCAGGGGCAGGTCGCGCCAGGTTGCATCGGCCCGGTACAATTCCTTGAGGGAAGGCACGGCCACGCGTTCGGCCTTGGCAAGCCAGGATACGAGGTCGGCAACAGGGCAGGCCACGGCCCATTCCTCACCCTGTACACCAATCTGAAAGCCGATTTCGCCCGAAGGAAGCTTGTCCTCGTTTGGGACAAGGCCCACACGTAAACCGTCCGGGGCGGGCAGGCCGTCGGCGGATGCAGCTTTGTGGATGTTCAGGGGCTTGGCCTTGGGTGCGTTTTCAGAAAGTGGGAAGAGGCTGTTCTGTTCCGTGCCCGAAACCACGGTCCGGGGAGCCGGACGTGGCAGGTCGCGCAGCATGCTGCGGAATTCATACTCCTCAAAAAACGCGCGCAGCCCGTTCAGGTCGGGGCTGGCCGGAGTCAACGCGTCGTCGTCCAGTTCCAGACAGCGTTGGGTGTCCAGACGGGTCAGCTGGCGGTAGGTCTCGGCGTCTTCGCGTTTCCCTTCCAGTTTTTTGCGAAACTTGGGCTCGATGGCGGGCAGATGGTCGAAAATTTCTTCCAGGGTGGCGTAGTCGGCCATGATTTTCTGGGCGGTCTTGGGGCCGACTCCGGGCAGGCCGGGAATATTGTCGCTGGAATCGCCGATAAGGGCCTGGAAATCGGGCCAGGATGCAGGGGCCAGGCCTGTTTCTTCGCGGAATTCGGCAAGTCCCGTCAGTTTTTCCTTTTTACCGGACGGGTCCCACATCCAGACATTGCCGGTAAGGCACTGCTTGAGGTCTTTGTCCGCGCCGATGATGATGACCGGGCGTTCCGATTCGTAGCGTGCTGCCAGGGAGGCAATGCAGTCGTCCGCTTCACAGCCTTCGGCCACGTGCAGGGGAATGCCGAGCAGCTGCACGGCCTGCTTGATGGGGTCCAGCTGGCGCACCAGATCTTCGGGCGTGGCATCACGCTGGGCCTTGTACTCCGGAAAGAGTTCATGCCGAAAATTCTTGCCCGGTCCGTCCAGAACAAAGGCCATGCGTTGGGGCGTTTCTTCCCGCAGAATACGGAGCATGAGGCGCAGGATGAAATACAGCGCGTTGGTGGGCATGCCGTCGGCCGTGCTCATGTCGCGGAAGGCGTAAAAACCGCGGTAGATGAAGGCGGACCCGTCGATGAGGTAGAGCGGCGGCGTGGACAGTTCAAGACGTTCGGAAAGAGACATGTATTATTCCTGATTCGTGTTGTTTGGGTTGTTGGCGTTGGCAGTGTTCCCTGTGGAGCAGGAGCGCAGGGCGCGGTCGCAGAGCCGTTCCATGATGATGTCACGCGGTGTTTTGCCCTGAAATTTCTTTATTTCTATTTCGGAACGTGCGGCAGTGCGGTGCCCTCCGGCTCCGCCCAGATGGCCCAGGCAGTTGGCAGCCAATTTGCCCACGTCGCGGCGGATGCCGTCGCCCCGGAAGATGGAGACCACCTTGCGTCCGGAGCGGCCTGAAACCACGCACCAGCTTATTTCCTGCACACGCATGAAAAAGTCGGCCAGAATGACCAGCACGTCCGGGCTTTCCACCTTGTCCATCCAGATGAAGGCACCACCGTTGATCTGGGTGATGGAATCGAAGGCCTGCTTGTAATATTTGGTCCAGGCCAGGGGAAATTCGTTGCGGACGATCTTGCGGATGATGTTTTGGTCCGCGAATTTGCTCAGATAGCGGAAGGCCTTGATGTCCGCATCGCAGAAGTCCCGTTCAAAGCTCATGGTATCGGACTTGATGCCGTAAAAAAGGGCCGTGGCAAGCTGCCGTGAAGGTTTTATCTTCAAGCTGTAGAGGTATTCCACAAACAGGGTGGAACATGCTCCGTATTCCGGGCGGATTTCCATGAAGTCGGGTTTTGGCCTGTCTTCAGGCAGGGGCTTTTCCGGGTGGTGGTCCACAATGATGGAGAAGTCGAAACGGGAAAAGATCGGGTCGTGGTGCGGTTGGGAATCCACTATGGCGTACTTGTTGTAGCGTTCGGCCAGCCGGTCCCGGTATTTTCTGTTTTTTATGCGCAGGTAATGGATCATGGCCAGATTGTCGGGCCTGAAGATGTCGTTGATGCGCACTATGTCCACATGGGCAACCCGGCGGCGTATGATGCGGCGCAACGCAATGGCGGAAGCCAGGGCGTCCGGGTCGGCATTGATCATCACCAGCCAGGATTGGGATTTGTCCAGCTTGCTGAAAAGCTGGGCCATTTCATCATCGAGTTTTCTGAAATACGACATGCCTTGTGTCCTGCATGCTTCTATAAATTCAGTTTGTTACGCTGAAAAATAGTGTTAGCTGTCAGCTGTTCCCCTTCCGGTCCCGGACATCCGGTCCTTCCACAGCACCTTCCAATTGTATACCGCGTCCTGCCACCACGAGCCAGGAAGAATCTGCCTTGGCTGCAATTTTTGCGTTCAGTCTGCCCAGTCCGCGGGTAAAGGCGCGGGTTGTGGAATCCGCGGCCACCGGTCCCAATCCGGTTTCAGAGCTGACGATGATGAGGTTCTTGTCTCCCACTTCGTCGAGTGCGGCCAGCAGGTCGGTAGTGCGTTTGTTCAGCTGATTTTCCTGCATGGCCAGAAAATACCAGAAATCCAGGCTGTCCAAAAGAATGTCGGTTCCCATGCTCAGTGCCCGGCGCAGGCTGTCGGCCAGGTCGGTTCCCGTCTCTATGACGGGGATTTCCGCCGGGCGTGCGTCCCGGTGCAGGCGTATCTGCCTGCGAAAGGACTCGTCTTCGGCCCGTCCCGTGGCAATGAAGAGCTGCTTTCCACCATTCCGGTACAGTATGTCCAGGGCAAAGTCGGATTTTCCGGAAGCCTGCCCGCCTGTAATGAAAATGATCATATGTACCCCCAGTTGCGGCAAAGCCTGTTCAGTTCGGCAAGGGATGCATTCAGTTTGTCCGGGCTGAACAGCTCCAGCACCACGGTTTCCCCCGGTCGGATGATGCCTAGCAGACGGCGGAGGAGTTCCTGCCCGGTCGTGTCCAAAGTGTTCAGTGCATGGTGGCGGTCTGTGCCGTTGATTCTGTCCGGTGCGTTGAGGTGCAGCATGCGGGTGCGCTGGGCAATGGCGGTGTTGTCCACAAGTCCTTCCTGCCCGTACGCCAGCATATGGCCGAGGTCCAGACAAACCGAGAAGCCGAGCCGGGAAATGTGTGTGGCGAATTTTGCCGGATCGAATTCGCCGATGTTTTCCAGGAGAACCTTGTCCATGGCCACGCCTTCGGCTGCAAAGCATTCGGCCAGAAGGTCCAGGGCGCCTACGTCTTCTATGGCGTGCACCACATAGGCGCTGGGCGAAAGGAACGCAGCCCTGCGCACCAGCCCGCGGACAATGTGCGAAACCGCTGCTTTCCCCTCGTTCCATGGTAGATCGAGCGGCATGTGCACGTGGTAGCGCAGGGGAAGGTCCGCCAAAGAGGGGGGCAGATCGTCTTCGGTATAGTCCAGACAGGCCCGGCCTTCAAAAAAAGTGAGGGCAATTTCCGGGTACTTTCCGACCAGTTGGCGGCAATTCCCGGCCACCGTGTCCGGGAAGACGAACGAAGGCACGGCCAGCGGCCACGGCAGACTGCCAGAAAAATTGGCGGACAGGCCGGAAGAAAAATTTGTGGAAGAGCCGGGCGGCACGGTGTTGCTGATGTTTTTTTGACCTGACATGATTTCCTTGAAATAAGGCGTCAATATTTTTTCATTCCTACCGATAAAGAAGATACAGACGTTCGGAGTGAGGACAGAAAAGTCCCGGCGTTTCGGACGGATGCACTTCGGCGGGGAAAAGGTTTTTTTAGGAATGTAATTTGCATCTGAAAAAACATGATCACTTTGCCGGAATACGCTGCCGCAAGGCGGCGAGGAGGACACCATGCGAATGCGTATGCTGCTTCAGCACTTTTTCAACCCACTTCATGTATTTTGCCGACTCAAGGAATGGGGTGTAGCTGCACGCACAGCCCAGCGCGTCTGTCTGGCGTACGAACGGACCATTTACCGGGCCCTGCGGTAATCCGCATGCGAAAAAGGGAAGCTTACATCAGCGTCAGGGACTTTTCCTGACGCACGGTTTTGGCCACAAGCTGTGACGCCTTGAGCAAATCCTGGGGGAGTTCCTCAAGAAAGCGCGAGGGCGGCAGCATGAGACGCGTACCGTACAACTCCCGCCGGGCCGAATGGCTCAGATACAACCCCGACTTGGCTCTGGTCAGCCCCACGTAAAACAATCTGCGTTCTTCATCTTCGTCCGGTTTCGCCGGATTTATTCCAGAATTTCCGGAAATTTTCCCGGAAAGAAAATCCATACCTGCAAATGGCATGAACCCATCTTCCAGGGCGGGCATGAAGACGGTTTGGAATTCCAACCCCTTGGCCGCGTGAATGGACATTATCTGAATCTTTTCCGCCTTGTGGGAGACTTCTTCCAGTTCCGAGCGCAAATTGACCCAGTTGATCAGTCCGGTCCAGCCGCCGTGGTCCATAAAGCCTTTTTCCAGCTGGCGGAAGGCACGGCTTTTGAAAAACATCCTGTCAAAGGGGCGGACGTCTTCAAGAAACGCGGACAGCCCCTGCGGCCCCTTGGCCAGAATTTTTTCCGGAATCTCCACTCCTTCCAGCTCTTCCGGCCCATCCTGCAGAGCCATTCCCAAAAATGAACCGGCAGCTGCCAGAATGGCCTGCACCCGCGGTTCACGCCAGAAGGCTTCGGCCATGGGCACGGTAAAGGGCACGCCTACTCTGTCCAGGCTTCGGGCCAGCGGCGGAATCAGACTCTTGATGCGTACCAATATGGCGATATCGCCGGGCGACTGAGTTTCCTCGTTGCTTTCGGACATGGTCAGCGAAGTGCCGCCGATGAGCTTGCGGATGCGTTCGCCTATCCAGGCGGACTCGCGGGCAGTGTCCGGGGCACTGAAAATGTAGGCCTCACCCGGAATGTCCAGGTTGGGGCGCAGGGACGGAATCTTGGGAAAAAGCGCGGCGGCCAGTTGCAGAACCGTGGGCGCGCTGCGGTAGTTTTCCTGCAGGGTGATGCAGGAAAGTTCCGGCCATTTGGCCTTGAGAACGGCTTCCACATCGGGCACTGCGCCACGGAAGGAGTAGATGGACTGGCGCGGATCGCCAATGGCAAAGAATCCCTTGCCGTTTTCTTCGGCCAGTGCCGTTACCACTGCGATCTGCAACGGGGAAAGATCCTGCACCTCGTCCACCAGCACATGGGTGTAGGGGCAGGAGTAGATTTTCGCCTCGATCTGCTCCAGGAAAAATTCAAGCAGGTCGGTGTAATCGACCAGATTCCAGTATTCTTTCTTCTTGGTGTAGCGGTGGAAGGCCTCGTCTTCGGTGCCCGGTCCGCGCAATTGTTCGCGCGACAGGTTGAGTTCGTTCCAGGCCTGCTTCAGCTTGGGACCGGTCAGTTCCGGGTTGCATTCGGCGTAGACCTTGAAGGCCGCTTCCTCGGACATGATGACCGGGGATTCGCTGTAGGCATTGCTCCAATACTCAAAAGCCAGGGCGTGCAGCGTGTCCGCCCGTGGCAGGGCGGCAGGGCCGCCTTCCAGGCGCGCGAGGCGCTCGCGCATTTCCGCCGCGGCCCGATGGGTAAAGGTAACGGCCAGGATGTGGCGCGGGGTTTCCCCTTGTTCCAGCAGGTGTTCCACTCGGCCCATCAGGGTTTGGGTCTTGCCCGTGCCCGGACCTGCCATAACCAGAACCGGTTCCGGACCGGCGTCAATGGCCTGTTTTTGCGCCTCGTTGAAAAAAACGGGGCGGTCGCCGGTGGCTGACGGCTGTACGGCTGCTACCGGATTGGGGAGGGGGAGGTCTGCGGACTCGGCCTTTTGCGGCATGCGGATGAGAAATTTGCCCTGAACCATTTCGGCTCGTTCGGCGTCGGAAAAAACGTGGATGACGCCGTATTGGCCATCGAATCCGGGTGACTTGAGCACCTTGCCCGCGCGCATGCGCAGGACGGCTTCGGCCAGGGGCGGGGATACCTTGGCTATTTCTTCGGCAGGAGCGTCCTGAAGAATGTTCAGCTCCGAGCCCATGCGGGACATGGCCCGGCGGTACAGGGTGGAGACTTTCTTGGTGGCCGGACCGCAGCCCAGAATTTCGCCCATGAGTTCGCGCAGGGGAATAAGCGAGGTAAAGCCGGGCTGGTTGGACGGTTTTTCCGGCTTTTCCCGGTCGGCCAGTTCCATGACGCGGTTGAGAACGCCCACGGTGATCGGCTTGCCGCAAACAGGGCAGATGCCGCCCCTGGAACGGGTCTCCTCCGGTTCCATCACGATGCCGCACTTGCGGTGACCGTCCAGGTGATATTTTCCTTCTTCGGGAAAGAATTCCACCGTACCCAGAAATTTGCGTCCCAATCCTTCGCCGCGCAGGGCCCGCAGAATGCCTTCGTACGACATGTCGCCGCTAAAGACGTTGGCCTCGCGTCCGAGTTTTTCACCGGAGTGGGCGTCGGAGTTGGAAATAAGACGGAAACGGTCCAGGGCGCTCAGGTGCCAGTTCATGTCCGGGTCGCTGGACAGGCCGGTTTCCAGGGCAAAGATATGCTGGCTCAGGTCGCCGAAACATTCCTCAATGCTGTCGAAGCCGGACTTGGAACCGAACAGGGAAAACCAGGGCGTCCAGATGTGGGCCGGAACCAGAAAGGCCAGCGGATCGAGTTCGAGCACCATTTCCAGAAGGTTGCGCGAATCCAGCCCCAGGATGGGGCGGCCGTCCGACTTGATGTTGCCCACGGCTCCCAGGCGTTCGCTGAAACGGCGGGCGGCGTCGAGATTCGGCACAAAGACCAGGTTGTGGACCTTGCGCACTTTTCCGCCGCGCTTGTAGATGGAGCTGATTTCCGTCTGAAGGATGAAACGTGTTTTCTGGTGGGGAAGATACCCTTCGGACCAGGGGATTTCTCGTGCCAGACCGCTTTCCGACTTGAGCGCCAAAAGGCCGGTGCCGTCGTCTTCCTCCAGCTGTTCGGAAAGCTCTTCCAGCCATCCGGGGTGTTGAAAGTCGCCGGTTCCGACAACGGAAAGTCCCTTGACCTTCGCCCAAGCGGCCAGATTGCGCGGGGTCAGGCTTTTACTGGTGGCTCGGGAATATTTTGAATGAATATGAAGGTCGGCCCTGAACTGTTCCATGCATCCTCACCGTGAAATTTTAGCTTTTGTCGGCACGGAAAAAATCCTTGAACGCGTCCAAAGCTGTTTGCTGGGTGGCTGCGCGTACCGAATCGATATCATCGTACGCATTTTCCAGGCAAAACACTACCTCCGCATCCAGCTTGCGCGCCTTGCTCATGCCCCGGAGAACGGACAGCGCATTGGCTTTGAGCATGCCGCGTCGGTAGGGCCTGTTTTCGGTTACGGCCGTAAAAACATCGGCCACGGCCATGATGCGCGCGCCAAGGGAAAGTTCTTTTCCGTTGCGTCCCTTGTGGTAGCCGGTGCCGTCCATCCGTTCGTGGTGGCTGCTGCCCCATTCGTTGATCACTTCCATGCCGCGGACTCTGGAAAGCACCTCGTCGCAGAACCGGGGATGCAGCCGGATGATGTCGTATTCTTCGCGGGTCAGTTTGCCGGGCTTGTCCAATATGTATGTAGGGATGCCCAGCTTGCCCAGGTCGTGCAGGTTGCCGGCCACGCCCATGAGCTTGATATCATGGTGGGAAAAATCGAAGCGGCCAGCCAGTTCCTGGGCCACGGCGGCCACGCCACGGGAATGGGTGGCTGTGAAGCGGCTTCGGAAGTCGATTATATGCGAAATAAAACGTGAAAAACCGCGCAGGTCTTCCAGGTGCAGATGCGGGTCTTCCAGCTCCCCGAATCGTTCGAGGGAAATGTCCTTTTGGCGGATAAACTCCAGCACATCACAGAAATTATCCTGAGCCGTCTGGGTGATGGCCTCGGCAATCGTCGCCTCAAAGATTGTTCCCTTGTGCTGTTCAATGCGTTGGACCTGGGTGCACGCCATCGTGATGTCCGCATCCTTCATAAGCACGTCGGCACGGTCTGCCGCATTGAGCAGGTTGGACAGGAACATGGTCTGCGCATCCGTGTCGAAAGCGTCTTTCTTTTTCCACGGCGTGTGATGGTAGCGGACGATTTCTGCTATGGGGTCCAGGTAGGGAAAAGTCTTGAGCAGCCTGTAGCCGGTTTCGGCGTGCTCCACGTTATCCACTTCGAACTGTAGAGCGTCCAGCCTGCTTTGCAGGGTCAATCCTCCCACATCATGCAGCAGCCCGGCCATGAACAGGCGGGTTCTGTCGTGGACGCTCAATCCCATAAGGCGTCCTGCGGAACAGGCCAGATAGGCCACTCGTTTGTGATGGCCGGTGACGGCCGTGCTGATGAGATCCAGGGCGGAGGATACGCCACACATAAGTTCAAGCTGGGATACGTACATGCTATGCTTTTGCCGGATATCGGATGTTGTAAATTAAGGAAAGGCCGGAGTTGTTGATGCTCCGGCCAGTAATATTTCCTATTATTTAAGATTGGGATTGTCGAGAGTCAATTCAGTTATATTTTTGCAAAAAATCCGATTGATCTAATCCTCACGAAGGGTTGCGCAGTCTGCCGGGTCGCCCCGCAGCTTGTCCAAGGCATGGGGCAGGGCCGGGAGAATGGCGTCCAGGCATTCGCGTACCGCCTTGGGTGAACCGGGCAGGTTGACGATGATGGCTTCGCCCAGAGTGCCGGCCACGGCCCTGGAAATCATGGCGTGCGGTGTTTTGGCAAGGCTGGCGGCCGTCATGGCGTGTTCTATGCCGGGCAGCCGTTTTTCCAGTATCGCCAGGGTCGCCTCCGGGGTGATGTCGCGCGGAGCCACTCCGGTGCCGCCCGTGGTCACGATGAGGTCGAAGCACTGCATGAGTGCCAGGTCGGTAAGCAGCGCCTTGAGCTGGCTGATATCGTCCGGAATGATGTGGCCCAGGCAATAGCGCATGTTCAGCCGTTCCTCGCACATTTCTTCTACCGTGGGGCCGCTGGTGTCTTCGCGTTCGCCTCTGGAGCCCTTGTCGCTGAGGGTTATCCATGCAACGGCCAGACCGTCGGATTCAACATCGAGCGTTACGTCTCCCATGCCCTTGAGGTCCGCCATGGGCAGCAGGGTGGCGCATTTTTGGGCTTCGCCGCCGATGTTGAAGTACTGGACCCTGCCGACCATGAACAGCGCCTTGCCGTCCGCGGTCAGGGTGCTTCCCGCCCGCAGGCGGGGGATGGGCCGGTCCGTGCGGACCAGGGTTACGCCGGGGAAGTCGTCGGTACAATTGGTGAGCAGGCAGCCTGTTCCCCGAACAATGGGATTGGCAATGTGTATGCGTATGGTTTGCATTTTCGGCCTCGCTTGGAGCTATTGGGGCTTTTTCCTGAAACGTTCAAGCAGTCCCTGGATAACGGAATAGAAGGTGGGAACGGCGAACACACCCATAATGGTTGCCGCCAGCATACCGCCGAAGACCGCGGTGCCCAAGGCGTGGCGGCTGGCAGCACCTGCTCCGGAGGCGACCACCAGCGGCAGGATGCCCAATATGAAGGCAAAGGAGGTCATAAGAATGGGCCGGAAGCGCAGGTGCGCGGCTTCCAGGGCCGCTTCGACCACGGTTTTGCCCTCGGCCCGTTGCTGCATGGCGAATTCGACAATGAGAATGGCGTTTTTGACTGCCAGACCGATGAGCATGACCAGACCGATCTGTGCGTAGACGTCATTGTTCAGCCCGCGCAGCCATTGGGCCAGGATGGCGCCGAACACGCCCAGGGGGACGGCGAAGAGAACCGCCATAGGAATGGCCCAGCTTTCGTACTGGGCGGAGAGCACCAGGAAGACCATGAGCAGTGCCAGACCGAAAACGATTCCGGCCTGTCCGCCCGAGGCGATTTCCTGGAAGGCGATGCCCGACCATTGATAGCTCATGCCCTGGGGCAGGTTGGCGTCGGCGACTTCCTTCATGGCTTCGATGGCCTGGCCGGTGCTGTAGCCGGGCGCGGGAACCGCCGTGATTTCCACGGAGCTATACAGGTTGAAGTGCCGGATGTATTCCGGTCCCTTGATGTTTCGTATGGTTGCCAGGGTGGATATCGGCACCATGGAGCCGTCGTTTGCCCGAACGTAGAAGGAGTCGATATCGCTGGGCGCGGCGCGGAACTGGTCGTCTGCCTGGAGCATGACCCGGTAGGTGCGTCCGTATTTATTGAAGTCGTTTACATAATAGCCGCCCAGGTAGGTCTGGAAGGTCTGGAAGACCTGGTCGAGCGGGATGCCCAGCTTTTTGACCTTGTCCCGGTCCACATCGATGAACAGTTGGGGAACGCTGGCTGAAAACGGGGTGAACGTATACTGGATTTCCGGGCGCTTCATGGCCGCCAGCATAAAAGCATGGGTGGCCTGTTCCAGCCCTTCCACTGGCCCGCCGGAACGGTCCTGCAATTCGAACTGCAAGCCGCCTGTGGTGCTCAGTCCGCTGATGGGCGGGGCGTTGAAGCAGGCGATGGTGGCCTCCTGAATGGTGGAAAAGGCCCTTTGCGCATTGGCAATGAGGCTGTCCACGCCCAGTTCCGGGGTTTTGCGTTCGTCCCACGGTGTAAGGACCGCGAACAGGCAGGCCGTGTAGGAACTGTAGCTGGAGGTCATGATGTTGAAGCCGCCCAGCGAGAAGAAGTCTGCAACACCGGGAGACTTCTTGAGGTAATCCTCGATTTGTTTGACGACATGGTTGGTGCGTTCCAGGGATGCGCCTTCGGGCAGCTGCACGTTGATCATGTAATAGCCCTGGTCTTCCGAGGGCACGAATCCGCCGGGAACCGTTTCAAAAAGCTTGAAGGTTGCACCGCCTATGATGACCAGGGTGACGAGCACAATGGCGCTGCGCTTGATGAACAGCCGCACGGTTTCTGTGTAGCCGCGCGTGCAGGCATCGAACCCTCTGTTGAAAAGGTTGAAAAACATACCCAGGGGACCGCGCATGGGTTTCTGCTTGCGCAGGATGATGGCGGACATGGCCGGGGAGAGTGTGAGGGCGTTGAGGGACGAAATGCCCACGGATACGGCCAGGGTAAGGGCGAACTGCTGATACAGCCGGCCGGTGATGCCGCCCATGAAGGCCACGGGGATGAACACCGAAATGAGCACCAGGGTGGTGGCCACGATTGCGCCCGCCACTTCCTTCATGGCCTTTTTGGTGGCCTCGCGCGGTGGGATGTCTTCTTCGTCTATGATGCGCTGCACCGCCTCGACCACAACGATGGCGTCGTCGACAACGATGCCGATGGCAAGGACGCAGCCGAAGAGCGTCAGGGTGTTGATGGAAAATTCAAGCACCTGGAAAAGGGCGAAGGTGCCGATGAGCGAAACCGGAACCGCGATCATGGGAATGAGTGTGGCCCGGAAGTTCTGCAAAAAGATGAACACCACCAGAAAGACGATGATCATTGCCTCGTACAGGGTTTCCAGCACTTCTGCGATGGAGGCGTTGACAAACCGTGTGGTATCGAAGGGAATATGATATTTCATGCCTTCCGGAAAATAGGCGGAAAGCTCCTTCATCTGGGCTCTCAGTGCGTTGGCCACGTCCAGTGCGTTGGCTCCGGGCAGCTGGTAGATCATCATGGTGGCGGCGGGACCGGCATTGAGGCGGCTGAACGAGGTGTAGGACTTGGAGCCCAACTCCACGCGGGCGACATCTTTTACGTGCACCATGCTGCCGTCCGGGTTGGCCCGGATGATGATGTTGGCAAATTCGTCTACCATGTCCAGACGGCCTTTGACCCGGACGCTCATCTGGTATTCCTGTCCGGCTGCGGCAGGCGGCTGGCCTATCTGGCCTGCGGGGGCCTGGACGTTCTGTTCGGTGACGGCGGAAATGACGTCGGATGCGGTCAGGCCTAGTTTGGCCATCTTGTCCGGGTTCAGCCAGATGCGCATGCCGTAGTCCATGTCGCCGAACAGGTTGACGTCGCCGACGCCGGGGATGCGTTTGAGCGCATCATACAGGTTGATTTTGGCGTAGTTGTTCAGGAACAGCGTGTTGTAGCGGTTGTCTGGCGAAAGAAGGTTGATGGCCATGAGCATGTCCGGAGACTGCTTCTTGACGCTGACGCCGCTGCTGACCACGTTTTGCGGGAGCTGCGGCGTAGCCAGGGACAAACGGTTCTGCACGTCGACGGTTGCCAGTTCCAGGTCGCGGCTGATGTCGAAGGTGACGGTCAGGGTCATGCGTCCATCGTTGGAACTGATGGAGTTCATGTAAAGCATGTCCTGCGCGCCGTTGACCTGCTCCTCGATGGGGGTGGCCACGGTTTCTTCCACAACCTGGGAATCGGCGCCGGTGTACTGGGCGGAAACCTGTACAGTGGGCGGCGAAATCTGCGGGTATTGCGCAATGGGAAGGGTGAATATGCTGATGAGGCCAGTCAGCGTGATGATGATGGAAAGGACCGACGCGAAGATCGGCCGTTCGATAAAGAAATTGACCATGACGGCGCAGCCCCCCGCTTAGTTTTGCTCTTTTTCAGTGTTCGTGTCGGAACCATCCGCCACCTCGCCGTTAAACGGCTGTAGGGTGACCTTGGCATGGGCTCCGGGGCGAACACGGCGCACTCCTTCGGAAACCACGACCGTACCGGCCTTCACTCCGTCTTCAATTACGGCGATGTTGTTGATGACCCGCTGGACCTTTACAGAAACGTTGGCCACCGTGCCGTTTGTTTCCACCACCAGAAGGGACTTGATCCCTTGGGTGTCGATCAGCGCCCGGGAAGGCACGACCACTGCGTTCTTGAGCTTGCCGATGTCGGCACGGATTTTGGCGTACTGTCCGGGCCGCAGCAGTCGGTCCGGGTTGTTGAACACACAACGTACGCCCAGGGTACCGGTTTTGGGATCCACAGTGGGATCAATCATATCGATGCGGCCCTTGTACTGGTATTCGTCGTCGTCGGACAACAGGAGGCGCAGTCCCCGTTCCAGAGCATCCGTGCCGTCCGTGGAATTTGTCAGGCCGTAGCGTCTGGCGAGCAGGTAGTCGCGTTCGGAAATGCTGAAATTTACATAGATGGGGTCCATGGCGGAGACGGTGGCCAGAACCGTCTGTTGTTTGGAGACCAGGGCACCGATGTTGATTTCGGTCTTGCCGATAAGGCCGCGCATGGGGGCCTTGATGAGGGTGTAGCCAAGGTCGAGCTTGGCATTCTGCACGGCAGACTTGTATCCCTGCACCGTGGCCTGCAGTTCCTTCAGCGCCGTGGCCTTCACATCGTATTCTTCACGGCTGATGGCATCCTGATCCAGCAGTGCCTTGAACCGTTCATAGTCCACCTGCGCCTTGGCAAGGCCCGCCTGCTCGCGGTCCAGCTGGGCCTGGGCCTCATTGAGGGATTCCTGAAATGGTTCGGGATCGATGCGGAAAAGTTTCTGGCCCTTCTCCACCATGGAACCTTCCGTGAACAGGCGTTCCTTGAGGTAGCCGTCCACCTTGGCTCGTATCTCGACGGTCTTGGTTGCCTGGGTCTGGCCTATGAAATCTCTGGTGATGACAACATCCCTGGACACGGCCTTGACCGCGGTAACCGGCAGATCCTGCGGTTTTGCGGCTTCCTTCTTCTTTTCGGAAGAACAGGCGGAGAGGCTCGTTACGAGCAGAGCAAACAAAAAAAGGAGTGCTACTCGCAGGGAGGGGCGTAAAAACGACAGGACCATGTGTTCCTCTCAAGCTTTGCAATTTTAAAAGACGGCCGTGGGGGGACGGTTTTCAATCCACTGAATCATTTTCTTTATCAATTAATAAAAGAGCAGGCAATCAACCTTGTGTATGATTTGTACCAGTATCCGTGGAAATATCGCTTTTTGACTGATTTCAGGGTACACTTTTCAAGCGAAAGTTTGGCTTTATGGAATTAATTACAGACCAAGGACAAAAATATGCAGGGCAAGCCCCCAAGCCAGTCGCATTTCGTACTGGCCAAAATGATGGAGCCCCAGCACACAAATTCTTATGGGAGTGTGCACGGCGGGGTCATCATGAAAAATATAGATATTGCCGCGGCTGTGGCCGCCTGCCGCCATGCGCGGCGCAACTGCGTAACCGCATCCATCGACAAGCTGGACTTCCTTCTGCCGGTGCATGTGGGGGAAATCGTCTATTTCAAGGCCTCGGTGAACGCCGTGGGGCATACTTCCCTGGAAGCGGGTGTCCGCGTGGAGGCGGAAAACCTCATTACCGGTGATGTGCGGTATGTGGCTTCGGCCTACCTGACCTTCGTCGCCCTGGACCAGAACCGCAAACCCGTTGAAGTTCCTCCGCTTATTCCTGAAAACGAAGAGGACGAGCGGCGCATCCGGGAGGCTGAACTGCGCAGTGCGATGCGCCATAAAATGCGTCAGCTTGAGGAATAGTACCCATCTTGTGCAGAAGCGGCGGCGGGATTGGGCGTTTTTCATTGACCCGTCCCGTCTCCCCCGTTTATCCTGAAGGTTCGATTCTCGTGTAGTGTTTCGCGTACGCAATGCCCGCTGTGTTGCGTTTGGCGTAGTGTGCCTGAAGGCCGCTTCCCCCGGAGGGGGTTGCCTTGTCCGACAGGGTAACGGAATGCCGTGAATTGTTGGCCTTTTTCAGGATGCCGCACTCGACTATCCATGATGTAGACCGCAAGGAGGTGCTGCATGACGCAGCCTTATAAAGACGCCATCGGTATCTGCAAGACGATTTTCCGCAATGGCTACGATGCCTTTGTCATCAACTCGCAGCTTCGGGAAGCCCTGAGCAAGGAGGGCAGCCAGGAGGCGCTGGAGCTGGAAATCGCCACGGAAATGGACCTGGAAGAACTTCTGCGCATTTTTCCGCAGCTCGGCAATTCGGGGGAAGAAGGCGTGACTGCCATCCTTAAGGAAGGCAACGTCACCTACCGGTTCACTCCCATGGATTCGTCCGAAAGCATGCATCCTGAAAGCGTGATGGGAGTGGTTACCCCCCGCATGCTCAGAAAAATGGAGGAAAAGGGAGACCTGCCCGCAGGCGTGGCCTGTCCCGTCATCCCTACCGCCAAGGCAATGTACGAAGGCTTTGCGGATATGGCCGAGGGCCATGTCTGCTTTTCCGGCGACCCGGACGAGACCCTGCGCCGCAATTTCCTTTTGGGCGTGCGCGCCCTGCGCTTTTCCGCAAACTACGAGCTGCCGCTTGAAGACAACACCCGGACGGCGATCATTCGATCTTCCCAGCGCATTCTCGACTATGTGTCCATAAACGACATCATGGACGAATGGCGCAAGGTGGGGCCGGAAAACATGTGGCTTTTTGTGCAGCATCTTTTCGATACCATGCTTCTGCACGGGCTGGTGCCCGAGCTGGCCGGGCTTTCCCGGGTCAACCAGATCAAGAACGACACGGGGGTTGAAGAAACCGTCTTTGACCATACCCTGGAAGTGATGCGCCATTACCCGGAAGAGTTGCCCTACGACTGGTACGGCACCCTTGCCTGCCTGTTCCACGATGTGGGCAAGCTGTTCACGGCGGAATACTTTGACGGGAAATGGCATTTCCATCAGCACCATCGTGTTGGTGCCCAGGTTACGCGCAAAATTCTCAACCGGCTGCGCATGCCGCCCTGCGACGTGGACCTGATATGCCATTTGGTGCGTCACCACATGCGCTTCCATTACATGCTTACGGACAAAGGCATCCGGCGCTTCAAGGCGTTGGATGAGTACCCCCGCCTCATTGAATTGGCGCGGGCCGACACCAAGGCACGGGGACAGCATTTTACGGATTTCAACCACAATCTGAAGATGCTGGGACGGGCCGATACGCCCGAAGAGATGCTGGAACCGCTGCTTAATGGAAACGAGATCATGGACTTTGCCCATCTCAAGCCGGGACCGCTTATCGGCATGATTCGCGACTCCCTGCTCAAGGCGCAAATTGCGGGCGAAGTAACGTCCGTGCCCGAAGCCGTTAATTTTGTGATGAAGGCCAAGAGGGAAGCCGGGGCATAGCCACCTTTGGGCTCTCATTGAAAGAATGATGTAAAAAGCCGTTCCCCTGAGGGGGGACGGCTTTTTTTGCTGGCGCAATGGAATCTACGGGCCTTTCAGCAGGCTGTGGCGGGGGCTGGCTGCACGCACTCCCGAACACACTCCAGAAGTTTTGTTGTGGCCTCGGACATGGGGCCATTGCCCGGGATAAGGGCGAGTTCGGAGACGCCAAGCGGAGGAAGGGCGCCTCCCTGGTAGATGGGCAGCCCGGCCGATGCCGCCCGCGGCAATGCCGAAACGCCCATTGCACCCAATACCGCCGCCTGAATTCCCGACAACCCCGCACAGGTGAAGGTGACCCGCCAACGTATCCCGGCTGCGTTCAGGGCGGAAATGGCCTGCTCCCGATACGAGCATCCCTCCGCAAAAAGAATCAGGGGCAGGGGGCTGTGGTTGGAAATTTCCGGAGGGGTGCCGACCCAGACAAGAGGCTCCTGCACCAGGGGAATTCCCCGGTCGGTTTGCGGGCGCTGCTTGATGATTGCGGCATCCAGGGTTCCGTTGTGTACGGCGAGTTGAAGTTCCTCGGAAAGGCCGCAACGCACGTTCAGGCTGATGCGCGGGTGTGTTTGCGAAAATCGGGCAAGGATCAGCGGCAGGTGGATTTCGTCGAAATCATCTGTCAGTCCCAGATTGACCGTGCCTTCCATTTCAGGATCGGCAATGGACAGAACCGTCTGGTCGTTCAGCCGCAACATTTCGCGGGCATGGCCGATGATCTGCGCCCCTTGCTCTGTAAGCCCGTTCAGGCGTCCCTGCCGTCGGCAGAGGAGTTTTTTCCCAAAGACCTCTTCCAGCTTTTTTATCTTGATGCTCACTGCGGACTGGCTCAGAAAAAGCATTTCTCCGGCCCGTCTGAAACTTCCCGCATCCACAACGGCGACAAACGTTCGCAGAAGATCGATGTTTAAATTTTGCAGCACCCGCCGTCCTCCTTCCTTATGAAACACTCCGGGCACCTTTGATTCGGGGCCAGGAAGCAACATTCCAATTGGTAATGCTGACGCATGTGAAATTGAATTTTGTTCTTTTTACCGACTGTACTAACGTCGCGTTCGCTCAATCCATTGCATGGAAGAAGCATCAAGACACGCGATATTCAGTATGGCGGACAGAGCGCGCCATGCGCCACCGAAAGCGGTGTGAGAGAACTTGACCACGTTTGTTAGGTTCGCGATGTCCATCTTCGCGTAAATTCATGTGTTTGCCAAATATTGGAGGTGACTGGTGCAAAGAACAGGAAAAGTATGCATGGCCGTTCTGTTCAGTCTGATGTGGAGTTCCGCATTCATTGCGGGCAAGGTTGGCGTTGCATACTGCCCTCCGCTGCTTTTGCTCTCCCTGAGATTTCTTGTGGCCGGGCCGATTTTGCTGACCATTGCACTCTGTTTGGGACATTCAGTCCGCCTTTGCAAGGAAGAAGCCTTTTGGATGGTGGTTCTGGGAGTGCTGAACTATACATTGTATCTCGGGCTGAGCTTTACTTCCCTGAAATCCATTCCATCGGGAATTGTCGTGGTTATAATTTCCACGGCTCCTTTTTATACCGCGGCAATTGCCCGTTGGCTTTTGCATGAAAAGCAGAATCTTATGACGCTGTTCGGATTGATCATTGGATTTTGCGGTGTGCTTGCCATTATGATGCACTCGTTTTGCGGGGCGGATATGAATGGGACAGGGCTTGTGCTGGCACTTCTTGCGGCTGTTTCCTTTTCCGCGGGGACCGTGTTGTTCAAGAAAGCGCCGTTGGCTTCGGTCAGTCTTTTTGCCACGGTTGGGTACCAGACTCTTATCGGCGGAGTATCGCTGCTTGTTTTGGGATTGTTGCTTGAAGACCCCGGTCAGATACATCTGACCCTGCCTTTTGCCGCATCCCTTGCCTACCTGGTGGTTGTGGTTTCAGTAGGTGCCACCCTGCTCTGGTTTTCCCTGGTACGGTCAAGCACGGCAAGCAGCGCCAGCTCGCTGCATTATCTCAATCCGGTTTTCGGTATCGGCCTTGCCTGGCTTTTTCTGGGCGAGCCGTTGTCGTTGCCGGATGCCTTGGGAACCCTGCTCGTCATCCTTGGAATAGCGGCAATCACCCGTTCCACTACCGTGCCTCGGTAAAGCAAAGCCCTTGAGCTGCAGGTGAATGCCAGCCGCCGGGCTTTGCTGATTTAGCCGGATTGGAGGCGTCACACGAGCATGGATTTGCCGAGTTGTATTGCCTCGTGCAGTCCGTTGGTATCGACAAGGGCTCTTATCTGTTCCGAGAGCCGTGTCTCTTCCAAAAGAGTGTCTGCCAGAAGCTCGGCTTCGAAAGCCAGCATTTTCCGAAGCTCGTGGATTTCGGCACTGTAATTGGTTGTTCCCTGTGCTTTTTTCGCCTCAATGGCTTTGTATACGTCGTACGTGTCGAGCTGGGGCAGTATCTTGTTGGTTCCCCAGTATAAGTCGGACCGTTGCTGATCAAAGACCTGCAGTCCGGAAAATTCATAGACCTCTTTTTCAAAGTAGGGAACCAGCACTGTGGAGTCTATTGTCTGCATCAGTTGCAATGCCTGCTCTGGCTTGGATGCTTCGAGCGCTGTAATTGCATCCGAAAGATTTTTATAATTTTCCTGCGCCATTTCGTGGCCGAAGATGACAAGATCCCAGCGGTTTATTTTTTTCATATCTCCTTGAAGAAGTTTGTAGGCTGATAATACGTTATGGTTGTAATCGGCTATGGAGTCTTTGAGCTTGCGAAATACATCTCTTTGCTGATCCGTAAGCATAGCATCCATGGAAGAAATTCTGTTATACATTGCATTGAGTTCCATGCTCAATACATAAAAATTTCTTGCTTCATCGGCGGCCTTTGCAATTGACGACATGAGATCGTCCGCGCTGCATTCGGATTGGGCTATCGTTTCCCTGATAAGAGTTGTCGGCAATTCAAGCAATGCAGAGCTCAAGTCGATGGGGGCCAGGGCCATGGCGTCAAGCGCCATGCACATCTGTATATAATTAGATATGCAGTATTTTTGTATGGCCGGGATGGTCCCCATGTATTCGTTTGCGTAGTTGTCGTATTGCGTATGGTAGCTTCCCTGCTTCCATTGGGACGGGCCCAGGCCGCAAAGTACGGCCGGAATTCCCTTGATTGCGTAATTGAAATCGTCGGACCAGGGGCCGTTGAGTCCCTGGATTTCAGACGGCTTGGTGTAGGGCGGCGAGGGGGGCGAGGGCAGTTCCTCCATGTGCTGCTGCATAAAACTGTGCAGCTCCGGCGTGGCATTGCAAACAAAAGACGGCGTGTCCGGCCTCACGGCGTCGGTGTTCAAAATGGCAAACGTATTGCCTGCCCATTCCGTGTGGAGCGTGTTGACCGCATGCCACGAGCCGATGCACCAGTCGTAGTGGCTGGCGCTTA
The DNA here is from genome assembly GCF_049723905.1 of Desulfovibrio sp. 7SRBS1. NCBI lineage: Bacteria > Pseudomonadati > Thermodesulfobacteriota > Desulfovibrionia > Desulfovibrionales > Desulfovibrionaceae > Desulfovibrio > Desulfovibrio sp. 7SRBS1. Next base: position 4,432,321 of record NZ_JBJKFD010000001.1, read on the forward strand.
CTCCGTATTCTTCCGAACCATGGGCAATAAAAATTAGGGTCTTTTCCGGTTGGTAACCCGCTTCCAAAAGTGCTTTGGCGAGTGCCAGGGTGGTGGCGACACCAAACCTGTTGTCCACAAATGCGTTGAAATATCCGTCGTAATGGGATGCGAAAATAATGTATTGGGAGTCGTTTTTTCCTGGAATGCGGCCGACCACGTTGTGGCTTTTTCCCTGGCCGAGGGCCAGATTGATAATGGCCGACAGCCGAGCCGTTACCGGGCCTTTGTGCAGAAGTTCTTTGAGGTGTTCGGCGTCCTTTCGCGACATGTTCAGCACGGGGATGGCAGGGCGTAGCTGGCCGTCGAACGAATTGAGCGCATCGGGACGCATCCCGAAACTGTCGCCATCGTATGTGGCAATAAGCGCTGCCGCGCCTTTCAGCTCCGCCTGGTGTGCCACCGGCCCCACCCAATAGTCTTTGAGAAAATCGAAAGAAGCCAGAACGATCTTACCGGCAACATCCTTCCCCTTGTATTCCTGAACCGCTCCACTCCCTACATCGATAATCTCGGCGTCGATTCCCGTCGGCAAACCCACGCTTCCGGCATAGGCGCTCAGTGTCATGGGTATGTCCGCCATAAAGGGTGATGTGATGGTGAGCGAAGCCGAGGTAAACTCCCAAGCGTCCACAGGGAATTCTTCCAGCGCGACGTCACTCAGCCCGATGTTCCGCATCTCCTCGGCAATCCGGTTCGCTATTTTCACTTCCCCGGAACTGCCTGCCGTGGCAAAGCCCAGAGCGTTGTTGTCATTTCCCATCAGGCTGATTTGTTTCATGAATTCGACCGCGTAGTTTTCATCTATTTGCGCGGCCGCAGCTTGAAATATGGTATCGAGGCTGTCGTTTTCCGTAGGCAGGGACATGTGTTTGGTTCTCCTTTGCTGCCGGGAAGGGGACGAAAAATACGTTTCTTTTGATGCCTTTCAACAGAGTGATTGCGTTCCCGGCATGCTGTTTTTTTTTTGAGGTTTCTCATTTGCACATATGCACATTTCATTCCCGCACTGGGTGGTGAGAGCGGAAAGGCGTATGGCCGGGAGCCGCGCCAACTATGCCGATTCGGTTTCTGGACGGTGGGAGAGTAGGGCTTTTGAAGAAAAACTCGGAAGTATTGCGGCTGGGTTTTCGGGGCAGATTATTTTCTTTTTAGAGAAGATGTTGTGACTTTTTCATCAAAATAAAGACTTAATCTTAGTATGGATTTTATCTAAATTAACAAATTTGGCTATGTGTTGTTTTGTATTTTCTCTCTTTTGTAAAACAAGCAGGGATATAAATTGCATTTTGGGGCTGAAAACCGCGTTTTTCTGTTTTTTTGAGTCAAAAATGAATCAAAAAATGTGTTTTCTTTCAGTGGGTCATACTTATAAAACAAGTAAAATCAATATGTTATTATATATCTCCGTGAACTGAATTTGCCAAAGGCACTTCCTTTGCAATCTCTCAAGAGTGGTCCGACCAATCCGGACTGACAGCTTTGTGGGTAAAGCATCCGCCAATAACCAGGACACCCCAAAGACAGTATACGCTTCGACAAGGAAGGAGTTTTGAGATGAAGAAAGTTATTGTTGCTGTGTTTGCTTTGTTGCTCTTGGCTACGCCCGTCATGGCCAAGGAACTGCGGCTGTACGTCTGGGCCAACTATATGCCGGACGACTTTATCCCCAACTTTGAAAAGCAGACCGGGATCGACGTGCGCGTGGATCATTTTACGTCTATGGAAGAGATGATGGCCAAACTGCAGGTCGGTGGGGAATCCCAGTACGACGTGGTCATGCCTTCGGATTACATCGTTACGAGCATGGTCAAGATGGGGCTGCTCAGGGAACTGGATCATTCTAAAATTCCAAATATGAAGAACCTGGACGATATGTTTCGTGATCCGGTGTACGATAGTGGCAACGCCTATACCGTTCCTTACCAGTGGGGCACGCTGGGTATTATCTACAACAAGGACGTGGTCAAGGATAAGGAAATTTCCTGGGGCCTGCTGTTTGCCCCTGAAAAACAGGCTGGTCCGTTTGTTCTTCTTGATTCGTTCCGCGAGATGCTCGGCTGTGCCGAAGTTTACCTGGGGATGGATGTCAACACGACCGATAAACCGGAGTTGCAGAAACTGGCAAAGCTTATGCTGGATACGAAAAAAAGCGACAACTTCGCCGGTTTTGAAGTCGGCCTGAGCGGACGTAACAAGGTTGTGGGCAATTCCGCCATTGCCGCTATCGTGTACAATGGAAGCGCGCTGCGGGCCCTGAAAAACAATCCGAACCTCGCTTTTGCAGTCCCGGTCGAAGGCACCATTGCCTGGGTGGACAACCTTGTCATCACCAAACATGCTCCCAACCCGGACGCCGCCTATGCCTTCATCAACTATGTCCTGGACGCAAAGACTGGCGCTCATCTGTCCAACTGGACCAGATATGCAACGCCGAACAAGGCCTCGCTCCCGTATATTGATCCTGCCTTGCTGAAGGACGACGCCGTCTACCTGCCGCAAAGCTATTTGCCCAAGCTGCACTTTTTGAAGGACCTGGGTAAAAAAAGCCGTATTTACGACGAGTTGTGGACCATGGTGAAGGCCCGCTAGAAAAACAAAAAGGCCGGGGAGGATGATCCTCTCCGGCCTTTGCTTTTATGGAAGAATGGTCCCTGGCAGTTCCCCGTCGATCCGTTGAAACCAAAGACAATCTTTCGTGCTTTCCGCGGTCTCTCCCGCTACAAATTCAGATCTTGAAAAATGATTTCAGCAGCCTTTACCGGAGCACTTGGCGCACCGGGACGCCGCAGACTGCGGCGCAGTTCGGCCAGTTCAACGCGTTTTTCCTTGAGAAGGCCCGGGGCGCTCAGCCAGTGGGTGGCCGTGGCTGCCAGCACATCGGCGTTGGCTTCCTTTTGCAGGAGCTCCGGCAGCACGGTTTTTTCCGTGATGAGGTTGGTCAGGCTGATGTATTCGATCTTCGTGACCACCTTGCGGGCCAGCCAGTAGGTGAAGGGAGAGAGCTTGTAGGCCACTATGCATGGGGTTTCCAGCAGGGATGCCTCGAATGTGACCGTGCCCGATGCGGCCATGAGCAGGCTGCACGAGCGCATGGCCTCGTACCGGTTTTCCGGCTCGGCCATATCCATGGGCACGTCTTCGGGCCAGTAGGATCGTAGCTTGGCCTTGTCCACGCCCGGGGCGCGGATGATGCGGAACCGCAGGCCGGGTTCAAAGCGGTGCAGTATCCTGGCCGCCCGGCTGAACTCGGGCATGAGGGTTTCTATTTCCTTGCGTCGGCTGCCGGGAAGAATGCCTATGAGCTTGTCTTCCGGTTCCAGCGCGAGCAGGTGGTCAAAGTCCAGCTCGTCCACAAGGGGGTGGCCTACGAACTCTGCAGCCACGTTGTGCTTTTCATAAAATGGCTGCTCAAAGGGCAGAATGCAGAGAATGCGGCGGGCGTATTTTTCCAGGAATTTTACCCGGCCCGTGCGCCATGCCCATACCTGGGGCGAAATATAGAAAAAGACCGGGATGCCAAGCCTGCGCCCCATGCGGGCCAGGAGAAAATTGTAGTCCGGGCTGTCCAGCAGGACCATGGCCTGCGGCCGGGTACGCTTCAGCGTTTTCCATGTCTGGATGAGCATGCGGGCGATGTTGGGCACATGGGCAAAGACCTCGGTAAGCCCCATCAGCGAGAGCTGGGAGCTGTGAAAATCGAGTTCCATGCCGCACTCCTGCATGGCGTCGCCGCCCATGCCCCGGAAGCGTGCCTCCGGGTGGAGATTCTGCATAGCCCGGATAAGCGCCGCGCCGTGCATATCGCCGGAAGCCTCACCCGCGTTGAACCAGAACAGGGGAGCGTTCGGGCTGGAATTTGGGCCCGGGACGTCGGGGCGGAGAGGCGTTGAATCTGGCATTTTCTTAGTCCTCAAAAGAAGTTGAAAAGACCGGGCGTACATACTATCGTGCGCCCCTGTTGGCAACCGCCGGACGGATCAGTACGTGGAACGCTGCGGGTAACGAGCCCGGGCAACAACGTTTGAGCGCAATTCCAATCCGGCGGTATCTTCGGTCTCTGAAGCATGCTCCGATACAGTGGCGCGCCTTAGCCGGTGGGAAGCACAAGCTGCTTTGCGACGCGTCCTGATACTCCACCCCGTTGTTCGCTTCAGTCTTTTTTTCTTTTACATCAGTAGGAAACAATATCATGAATGTTTGCGTTATAGGACTCGGCTGGATGGGCAGGTTGCACCTGCGTGTATATTCCGAAATGCGCGATGTAAACGTGGTCGGCGTTATGGACGTGGACCCGGAGATTCGCAAACAGGTGCAGGAACAATACGGTGTGGCCGTATTCGACAACCTGGAAGCACTGCTCGATACCAAGCCCGATGCCGTAAGCGTTTGCGTACCCACCGTGCTGCACCACGAAACCGCTCTGGCCGTCATCAGGCGGGGCATTCCCCTGCTGGTGGAAAAGCCCCTGGCCGCCAGTGCCGCGCAGAGCAGGGAAATAGTGGAAACTGCGGCCGCTTCGAACGTGCCCCTCATGGTGGGCCATATCGAGCGTTTCAACCCGGCTGTGCAGCGCATCCGCGAACTCATTGCCGAAGATGAACACGTCATTTCCATTCAGATCGAACGCGTGGGACCGTATCCTCCCCGCATTCAGGACGTGGGCGTCATTCGTGATCTGGCCTCGCACGATATCGACCTGGTGCACCACCTTTCCGGCAGCCGCTACCAGTCCATCCATGGCGTAACCTCCTGCAACTTGGGCAAGCACGAGGATACGGTCATTATTTCCGCAAAAATGGAAAACGGCGTCCTGGCGCAGATCAACTGCAACTGGATTACCCCGTACAAGTCGCGCCGCATCCACGTTGCCACCAAGACCCGCTACATCGAGGGCAACCTCATTACCCAGCAGGTCAAGGAGTACAGCAAGTTCGAGCGGTACGACGCCAGCTACAACGTACGCGAATGGCCCGTCATGTACCGCGAACCGGTGAAGGAAGAGCTCAATGCCTATCTTGCCGCTGTTCGCGAAGGCAAGCCTGTGCCCATCCAGGGCGCAGACGGCCTGTATGTGTTGGAAACAATTGAGTCTTTGGAAACAACTGGCTGCTAATTGAACTGATGTGCAAGACCAAAGCCGCATGGAGGAATACATCCTTCATGCGGCTTTTTTTATATCGTCCAACCATTATGACAGAGGTTTTTTCTTTGCAGCTTGCCAGAAGAGGTCGAAACCCGTAAGAAGGGGTGCATCACGAACATATGTCCAGTTGATCTCAAAGCGCAAAGGAGACCAGATATGGCCAAGGAAGACGTACAAAAGTCCATGGGAGTTTTTGCTGCGGTCTTTGCTCACACCGGAGAACTGAGCAAAGAAGAAGCAAAAGAATTGTCCGGCCTTGATGATAATGCTTTTGAAGAAGCGTATGCAAAGGCTGCCCTGGTTGCCAAAAAGGTGCAGGCGGCCGAGTCCAACAAGGTGGAGCATTTCATGAACCACCTGGGCGAGGAAATCAACGAATATATGGACAAGTTTTTTCTCTAGGGGACACTCGCAAGATACCCACACGTATTGTGCGAGAAGCGCGGACCTGAAAGAAGTGGTTTTCAGGTAGCTCGAGCCGATTGGGCGGTCCAAGGCGAGGGTACCACCATGGCGAGAGACGCGCGGAAGGGAGGAAGTCCGTAAAACACATCAGCGTGTTTTACGGAAAACCGCAATTCCGAAAGAAGTGGTTTTCGGTTTTGCGGACGCGCCATAGGCGCAAGCCCGCGTCGGCAGTGTATTTGGAGTGACGACGGGAGCTGGACGAACGGCCGATTCCTGGCCTGTAAAGGCACGGGGAGTTAGGTGGATGGAGACAGGTCGCGGCGTCTCACGACGCCGCCGTCCAAGGGATGGATGGATTTATCAGGGAACGGCGGGTGGACCTTTGGGTTCCCCGCCGTTTAGCATTTGTTTCGGCGAAAATATCCGAAAAAACGCCCCCAAAAATCGCCCAAAAAAAATCGTATAAGTTAGGGTGCATTCTCGGCAAAGCCAGCCAACAGGCCCTGGAGTGGTGATCCACACCGGACGCCTTGTTTCAGGGGGCTCTATCTGGGCTTCACGGAACTATTTTGAGGGAAAAGTCGAGGCGGTCCGGAGAGCAAGATCAGAAGAAAAAGAAAGAAGCGGCAATGATGGCAGAGAGCGGTGGGGGCGAAGCCTCGCGTTGCCCGTCGGGGCAGTCGCTTTCAGCCGAGCACCCCGCCCATGTCATGGTGTATGGCATCGTGCTGCGCCATCATGCCCTGCGCCTTGTAGATTTCCGCCAGCACCAGGTAGGCCTGTTTGCGCATGGGGTGGACATCGCTCAAATCCTTCATGGCCTTGTGGACGCAGCCCATGGCTTGGTGAAAGTTTTGCGACGAAATATGGATTTTGGCCAGGGCCAGCAAAAGAAACGGATCGCTGTCGTAGTAGCGTAGGGCATGCTCCAGGCGGCTCTGGGCTTTTTCCAGTTTTCCCTGGATAATCAGGGGGGATATTTCCGCGATAACTTCCTCTGTATTGCCCGGTTTATTGGCCTTGAGCATGGAGGCAACGAGCTTGGGGCCTTTCTTCTGAAACAGGGCCACGGTTCGGTCGAATTTTCTGGCAGCAGTGTCTTTTTGCCCCTCAAAGGTGGTCTGCTGGTAAAATTCACCAAGATCGTAACAGGGTTTGCCTTTGACAGGCGTTGCCAACCCACGTTTTTTCTTGGCCTCGAAGTCCTGCTGCGATTTGAAATAGTAATGGTTTATCTGGATGGTCTGCGTGGTTGCGTAGGAGCGGAACCCCTGGATGGGGATGCGGTGCTCGTTCACGCAATACCTGCCCGGTTGGTAGGTAAAATGGTGTGGAGAAACCACTTTGACCGCATATCTTGGCTGCAGGATGGTTTTTATAAGCGTGGAGCCGGTGTAGGTCGTGTCGTAGGCTTCCACAGGAGACAGGTCAGGCCGGGTGATGTGCCCGTTGGAACCGAACATTTTCCAGTGGATGCCTATGGCCGCGTATTCTTCGTACTGGCTGAGAAAATCGTTGATGTTGTTGCAGGCGAGTGGGCAGATGTATTCGTCAATATCAATGAATGCGACCCAGCGGGCGGCGTCGGCCAGCTCTTTGAGGAATAAGTTGTAAGCCGTCAGCTGTGGATACTTGTCAACCGGCATGTCCAGTACAACGACGAGATTGTTGGCGACATACTCCCTGAGGATTTCCCGGACCGGATTGGTACTGTTGTTGTCGAAAATGAAGATTTGTTCAAAGCCCACGGCAAGGTGGTAGTCTACCCAATGGCGCAGGGAACTGTCTTCATCCTTGGCAATGGCACAGATGGCACTGTAGTTGGCGTAGAACATATTCCTGCTTGTGTCTGATAGGAATGTTGAATTCAGAGTGATTGCACCATCCCTATCTGGCAGTCTGTTCCCCAAAAAGCAAGGGCAGGATGCGGGAAAAAATCAAGGCAGCTGCATGGTACGGATACGTGAGAGGGAGAAACAACCAGGCTGTTGCGCTTTTGTCAGTCGTCTGCTGATGTCGATTTTTCCGCTACTTTTCGGAAGGCCATGGCAAATTCCGGATCAAAGCGCCGTATTTCCAGATATGCATCGGCCCAATGAATGTTCTGGGATTTGAAATACGCAGCGAGTTCCACTGGGGCATTTCCCTGGTGCACAACATCCCGTCTGCCATCCATGCTTGGCTCACAAAACAAGGTGTAGCCTCCCTCTTTTTTCAGCCTGATAAAAAAGGCAGGCGGCCATGCAGAGGGGGAGGTGTTTTCTCCAAGAAAACCGAGAAATTTGGTTTCGTGGGTTGGCGTATCACTCATGTACTGGAAATAGTACTCCAGAGTCTATTCCAAGCCAATGATAAAATATGCGGCCTCCCAAATGCGTACACAGGGCGCCGCAAAGAGAAAGGTATTGGCTCCAGCTTACTGTATGGCGGATTCGCTGGCCTGGGTTTTGCGGATGACAGTATTGGTCAGCAGTGCCACCCCTTCCAGTTCTATAGACACTTCATCACCTTCATGAAGTTCTCCTACCCCTGCTGGTGTTCCAGTCAGAATTACATCACCGGGATGCAAAGTCATAATGGACGATACAAAGGAGACCAGCTCGAAGGGGGAGAACACCATCTCGGAGGTGCTGCAGTCCTGCACCACTTTTCCGTTGAGGGTGGTGCGCAGCGTCATGTTGCTCGGGTCGGCAACTTCGGTTTCTATCCATGGGCCAATAGGGGCGAATGTATCGAACCCCTTGGCCCTGGCAAACTGCACATCGCGCTTTTGCAGATCCCGGGCCGTCACGTCGTTGGCGCAGGCATAGCCGAAAACATATGGCGCGGCATCGTTGGGCAGTATGTCCTTGCAGGTCTTGCCCATTACCACGGCCAGTTCTCCCTCATATTCCACCTGCTTGCTTTCCGAAGGCAGAACAATGGGCTCTCCATGACCTATGACCGCGGACGGCGGCTTGAAAAAAATGCGGGGCTCCTCCGGAATGGAGTGCTCCATTTCCAGGCCGTGGGCTTTGTAGTTGACGGCTGCACAGACAATTTTGGTGGGCATGACCACGGGGAGGATTGCGACCTGGGCGAGAGGAATGGGCTGGGTGAATCCAAGCGCCTTGTTGAGGCACACAACCGCTTTATTTTCCAAAGATGCGTAAAAAACATGGCCCTGATACATAACGCGCAGTATGCGCATAGGATTTTCCTCGTGAGGTTAGAAGTGAGTCCGCGTGGTACGCAAATTGAGCCTGCGCTACATGTCAAAGGTGACGCAGGACAGTTCGGATACATGTTCCGGTGAGTTGCATGTTGCTTGTGCCGCAAGGCTGCCGCTGCCGCACGAAATTCCACGTATGGAATTTCGTAACATGCTCCCGGTATTTTTGTCTAACAGACGAGGAATTTTTCCCGTTATAAAACTCCGACCACAGGCAAAACCACGGGGTCTCGCTCCAGAACCTTGCGGAAGAAACGCCGCAGGGAAGACCGGATACGTTCCTTGAGCTTCTCGGTTTGTCCGGGCGGGATGTTTTCGTAGATGTCGAGCACGATGCATTTGGCATCTTCAAGCAGATGGGCGTACTCTTTTTCGAAAATGAATCCGCGCGAAAGTATTTCCGGCCCCAGGGTTATCTCTCCGGTTTCCTCGTCCAGGATGAGCGTCACCACCACCAGACCGTCGCCTGCCAAAAGCTGGCGCTCTTTGAGCACGGACTCGCCCACGTCGCCCACGCCCTTGCCGTCCACATAGGTCGAGTCGGTCGGTACGCGGTCTTCGTGGCGGATATGTCCGTCCGCGAAAAATGTTACCGGGTTGCCGTCTTCCACCACCAGGGCCCGTTCCGGGGCCACGCCGTGGGCAACGGCCAGCCTGCAGTGCTTGACCAGATGGCGGTATTCGCCATGCACCGGGATGAAAAATTTGGGCTGTACCGTGTCCAGCATCTGCCCCAGCTCTTCACTGTGTGCGTGTCCGGATGCGTGGATTCCACGGACCCGTTCGTACAAAACTTCCGCCCCAAGCTTGTACAGCTTGTTGATGATGCGGGTGATGGCGCGCGTGTTGCCGGGAATGAAGCGCGAACTCATGATGACCATGTCGCCCTTGTGCACCTTGATGTAGCGGTGCTCTTCCTTGGCCAGCCGTGCCATGGCGGAAAGCGGTTCCCCCTGCGACCCGGTCAGCATGACCACGACCTCGCTGTCGGGCATGTTGCGCAGGGACTCCAGGGAGACCAGCTGGCCGTCGTCCACGCGCAGTTGGTCCAGGGCACGGGCAAACTCGATGTTGCGGTGCATGCTTTTTCCGCTTACCGCGACTTTGCGCCCGTATTTGGCGGCCAGGTCGATGATTTCCTGCATGCGCTGAATATGGCTGGAAAAGAGGGTGAAGAGCAGGCGCCCTTTGGTCTGGGAGAAAATTTCATCCAGCTTTTCGCTGATTTCCCGTTCCGTCAGTGCGTAGCCGTCGCGTTCCACATTGGTGGAATCGGACATGAGCAGCTGCACGCCGGGCTTGGAAAATTCCCGGAACATTTCCATGTTCGTGGCATGGCCGTTGAGCGGCATGCGGTCTATCTTGAAGTCGCCCGTGTGCACGATGCGTCCGGCCGGGGTTTCGATACCCAGCCCGAAACCGTCGATGATGGAATGGCATACCGGGATGAAGTTGACGGCCATGTCGCCGAAGCGGACGCGGTCGCCGCCTTTGACGGTCCGTAACGTTACGTACTGGTCCAAACCGTGTTCGCGCATCTTCCCTTCCACCAGGGCCTGGGTGAAGCGCGACCCGTAAACAGGGCAGTCCACATGGTTGAGCAGCCAGGGCAGGGCGCCTATGTGGTCCTCGTGGCCGTGGGTGAGCACAATGCCCTTGAGCATGCGCTTGTTGGCCAGGATGAAGTCGAAACAGGGGATGACCACGTCCACGCCCAGCAGGGATTCCTCCGGGAACATCAGACCGCAGTCGATGAGAAACATGGTCTTGCCGCTGCGCACGACCATGCAGTTCATGCCGATTTCGCCGAGACCGCCGAGGGGATAGATGGTTACCGAGGACGCATCAGCCATGTGGCAGCTCCTTGTAGGCGGCATTCATCATGGCGTACAGGTCGTCCTTGAACTTTTCTCTGTCCTTGAGTGAGTACAGATTGGCCGCGTCTATGGGCGGCAGGGTGCGCAGTTCCAGGCGACGGCTTTTTACCCAGCCGCTTCCCTTGCCCAGAATTTCGCCGGTGCTGCGCATGACAAAAGGCACCACCGGGACTCCGGTCTTGAGTGCCAGAATCATGGCGCCGGACTTGAACTTTTGCAGTTCATCGTATTCCGTGGCCCGTGTGCCCTCCGGAAAGATGATGAGGGAGGTTCCGCTACGGATTTTTTCCACGGCTTCTTCAATGCTGCGCATGGCTTTGCGACGATTGGAACGGTCGATGGCCACGTGGCCGACGCGCTTGCTGGCCGGACCGAAAAAAGGAATTTTGAATACGGATTCTTTGGAAATGAAACGAACGCCATAGTCGTTTAAAAAATAGCTTAAAAAGGGTATGTCCAGATTGCTCTGGTGGTTGCCGATAAAAACATAGGTCTGGTTCGGGTCGAGCCCTTGGATATCCACATGAAATTTCGTCCCGGCGGCGAAGAGAACGGAACGTCCCCAAATGCGCATTATGGGGGTGCCCCAGGCCGGGTGAATGATAGCCAGAGTGGAGAAGAACAGGGTCGATGGTATTGCAATCAGATAAAAAATAATATTTCGCAGCATGAAACCTTCCTGATGTTTGCGTGCCGAGAGGCTACTCGAAATTACGGCCCTGAACAAGGGGAGAAGGACCGTCATTGTTCGCATTTGGCCCGGTCGTTGCAAAAAATGCTTTGCTCGTCGTGTCCTATACCGGAGGTAGTCATGGAATCGACATTGCAATCAACCCTGGCCGTTCTTCCTGCCGAGCTTCAGGGCCGGAAAAAACAGCTGCAACGGTTGGACGTTACCGATATATCCCTTTCCAGCCGGGCCTTGGCGGTCATCCGCTTCAATGTGCTCTCCTTTTTCGGAACGTATGCGCCCGAGGCGGTTTCCAAAGATCCCAGCCCTGCCAAATCCTTGGCGCTTCTTCTGGACCGTCTGTATTTTGACCAGGAAACCGGGGAACTCATCATGTGCGCCGACCTGGGACAACATAACCTGTGCCTTCCCATTCCTCAAAAGCATTGGAGCTTCAATCGTCCTTATCTGGTGCAATAAGCGGCAGGGGATTGGTTTTTGTATCCAATCTGCGCATCTTTTTCGAGATATCATTTGTATCTGTTCAGCAAACAGAAGTCGTGACATGCTCCGGGCAAGGAGATTATGCCATGAAAACAATCGGACTTTTGGGCGGTATGAGCTGGGAATCCACAGCCACCTACTACCGCCTGCTCAATGAAGGCATCAACACCCGTTTGGGCGGACTTCATTCCGCAAAGATCATTCTGAACAGCCTTGAATTCAATGAACTTGAATCCGCAATGTGCCGGGGCGATTGGGATCTTATCCAGGACCGTCTGTGCACGGGGGCTCGGGCTGTTGCCGCGGCTGGTGCGGATTTTTTGTGCATCTGCACCAACACCATGCACAAGCTGGCCGACGCCGTGCAGGAAGCGGCCGGAATTCCTCTGCTGCACATTGCCGACGCCACGGCCATGGCTGCCGAAAAGATGGGCGTCGGCAAGCTGGGGCTGCTGGGTACGGCCTTTACCATGGAACATGATTTCTACAAGGGACGGCTTGCCTCGCGGGGGTACGAAGTGCTTCTACCGGAAGCCGGTGAACGGCGCGACGTACACGACATAATCTTTCAGGAACTCTGCAAGGGCGTGGTGCGCGAAACCTCCCGTGACAGGTACGTGGGTATTGTGGACAGGCTTGGCGCAAACGGTGCCCAGGCCGTGGTGCTGGGCTGCACGGAGATAGGCATGCTTCTGCCCGAGGGGAGTGCTTCGCTGCCGCTGCTAGATACCACCGTACTGCATGTGCAGGCTGCCTTGGAGCTGGCCCTGCAATAAAATTTACCAAGGTCTTTCTTCAAAAAAGAAGCGCCGGAACATATCGAATGTTCCGGCGCTTTGTTGTTTTATGGCGTTTGAGCTTTTCGAAGCAGCCCAGCTATTGTGCCTTTATCGGCAGCGCAAGCTCTAATAGGCTTCTTCGTAGTCCAGGTCATCCTGGCTCATCTTTTTGGCAAAGAGGGTGTAAACCCAGAACTGATAAGCCAAAACAATGGGCACGAAGATGCAAACCACGGTCAGCATGATCTTCAGGGTCAGGGGCGAGGACGTGGCGTTATAGATGGTCAGGCTCCAGGCGGGGTTGAGGCTGGAAGGGATCAACGCCGGGAACAGGCCGATGACGCCAAAGAAGGTCACGCCCAGAATGGTGGCTGCGCTGGAAGCCCAGGCACCCCACCAACGCTGCTTGCCCATGCATACCCGCATCTGAACCAGTCCGCCCACGGGCAGTATCAGAATAAGCAGGAGCAGAGGGTTCTGCAGATAGTTGGAGAAGAGCTTGGTTGCCATGGCAGTCATGATCAGGAAGGCCAGCACGGCGAAGATCAGCACGGGCCAGAGTTTCACGGCCACGCGTCCGGCACGATGGCTCAGTTCGCCGGGTGTCCGGATGGCCAGCCACAATGCGCCGTGCATCAGGAACATGATCAGGAAGAGCAGGCCGCCTGCCAGTCCGTACGGGTTGAGCAGATGCCAGATGCCGCCGTGGATGACGCCGTTTTCGTCCAGGGGCACGCCCTGGAAGAAGTTGGCAAAGGCCACGCCCAGCAGGATGGGAGGAAGTGCACTGCCTACAAAGTGACAGCAGTCCCATATCTTGCGCCAGCCCGGACCGTCGAGCTTGCCGCGGAATTCAAAGGATACGCCGCGAATGATGAGCGCGAAAAGCAGCAGCATCAGGGCGGTGTACAGGCCGCTGAACATGGAGGCGTACACCGGCGGGAAGGCGGCAAAGGTTACGCCGCCTGCGCTGATGAGCCAGACCTCGTTGCCGTCCCAGAATGGGCCACCGGCATTGAGGATGTAGCGTTTATCGGTATCGTTCTGGGCCAGGAAAGGCAGCAGGGTGCCAGCGCCCAGGTCGAAGCCGTCGAGCACAAAGTACATGGCCCAAAGAAGGCCCCAGAGGAAGAACCAGGTGGATTCGAGCATGTCAGTTCTCCTTATGCGCTGTGGGTTTCAGGGCCTTTGGCCGCATAACGGGCAATCAGCGAGAAACCAGCCACGCCCAGCAGGGCATAGATCACACACATGAGTACCATGGAAAAAGCCACCTGCGAGGGATCAACAGGGGATACCGCGTCGGAGGTGCGCATCAGGCCGTACACGATCCAGGGCTGGCGGCCGACCTCGGCCACTATCCAACCGGCCTGGATGGCAATGTAGGGCAGCGGGATGGCAAAAAGCATGGCCCGCAGAAACCAGGGCTTTTCCGTAAGCTTGTCGCGGTACATCCAGCCGAGAATCATCAGTCCGATAAACAGTGTGCCCAGACCAACCATCAGGCGGAAGGCGTAAAAAGTAAGGGCAACCGGGGGACGGTCTTCCTTGGGAAAGTCCTTGAGCCCCTTAACCGTGGCGCTGGGGCTGTTGTACGCCAGGATGGAAAGCAGGCCGGGAATGGGCAGGGCTTCCACAAGGTTGCCCTCGTTCTTTTCGTCGGGAATCTGCAGCAGGTACATGGGGGCACCGGCCTGGGTTTCCCAATGCGATTCCATGGCAGCCAGCTTGGAGGGCTGCACCTTGGCTACTTCGTTGCCGTGAAAGTGTCCCTGTCCGGCCACAAAGAGAGAGGTCGCCAGCCCGACAATCAAGGCCAGCTTGAAGGAACGGGTGAAGAATTCAACTTCCTGCTTCTTGAGCAGATGGTAGGCGGAAACGCCCATCACAAAAAAAGCGCTCAGCAGGAACGCACTGGAAACCGTGTGCATGAATTCATGCCAGGCAAAGGGGTTGGTCACGACGGCAAAAAAGTTGTCGAGTTCGGCCCTTCCGTTGCGCAGTACATACCCCACGGGGTTCTGCATCCAGCCGTTGGCAAGCAGAATCCAGACGGCGGAAAGGTTGGAGCCGATGAAGACCAGCCACATGACCATCATGTGTGCCTTCTTGGAGAGTTTTTTCCAGCCAAACACCCATACTGCAATGAATGTCGACTCCAGAAAAAAGGCCGCCGTGGCTTCGATAGCCAGAAGCGAGCCGAAAATGTCCCCAACGTAGGTGGAGTACTTGGACCAGTTGGTCCCAAACTGAAATTCCAGGGTTATGCCGGTGACCACGCCTACGGCAAAGTTAAGTAGAAAAAGTTTGCCCCAGAATTTGGTCATTCTGAGGTAAATTTCCTCGCCGGTATTCACGTATTTCGTTTCCATTATGGCCACAATGAGCGACAAGCCCAGGGTAAGTGGCACAAACAGAAAGTGAAAGAACGTGGCCGCGGCGAATTGAAGCCTCGAGAGCAGCAACGCATCCATACGAACCTCCACGTGTGCAAGGGTTTACTAACTGTATGTACAGGAGCCTGGGAAAAATGGCTACCTCATTTTCCAGGGGTTGATAACTATCTTATCAGTATTCTTACTGGCTAAGATGAAATACGAATACCCTCTTTATCTGAAAATGCAAGTGGAAATTGAGGTTGGGCGGGGTGTAAGGGGAATCTCCGAGGGAGGAAATGCACTGCGCTGCGACCGGAAACAAAGGGGAAAATGCATAAAAAAAATAGCATCCTGAGGGGAAGATTTCTAATCGTGTACTCTCAAGTTCTGCATTCTTTGCGGAAACCTAAGGGACGTTTTTGCGGAATTAAATCTGGAAATTTAGACCATGTATTCAGCCTGCAGGTGCGTAGAAAACTCCCCGCACCAATGGCCTTTTATTTGCCACGCCCCATTCTTTGGTGTGGCATAAGGGAGGTATCTCACCTGGCTTGGTGCAAAGAGGCGGCAATGTCGTCTTGCTAAATACCTGCGGGCCCTTGGGGCCGGAAAGGGAGGGGAGTTCACTTAAACCAGGGTGTTCAAAATCCGGGCTGGCAAGGCGCAAGTCAAAGGCATGGCCGACGCGTATTCTCCATACGCAAGGATGTGCCTTTGACGCGGCAACACCGCCAGCACGCGATTTTAAAATCCCTGCCACCCGCATGCGTGATGCGGGTGGCAGGGATTTTTTTTGCTGTTCAAGGCTCGGAAGGCCCAGATGGACGAGCTGCCGGGCAAACCTGAATTGATTCTTCGCTCAAGCGGCTCCTCAGCCTTTATTTCGCAATATGGAAAGGCCAGGCCATGACGCCGCCTTCCATCACCTTCACGTTGTTCCAGCCGTAGGATTCCAGCACCAGCTGGGCTTCGTACCCGCGCATGGAGATTTTGCAGTAGGTGATGATTTCCGCGTTCTTGTCCTGCGGAAGTTTGTCCAGATTGTCGCGGAGCGTGCCCAGGGGAATAAGGGTTTCACCCACATCCAGGCGCATTTCTTCAAATTCGTTTGTCGCACGGACATCCAGAAAATACGGCGCGGTCCCTTCGTCGATGCGTTTTTTGACCTCGCTGGTGCAGATGCCTGCCATTCGTCCGGCCATTTTGTTTTCCAATATATGGGCCGTGGCAATGAAATGATCGATAGCCAGAGAGAACGGCGGCGCATAGGGAAGATCGGCCACGCCGATGTCGTAGATGGTGCTGCCGTTCATAACCGCCATGGCAGCTTCGGCCACCTGCCGGTTCACGTTGCCGGGACCGACGCATTGGAAACCGAGGATGCGGCCGGTTTTGGCATCGGCCACCATTTTGGAAACCAGCAGTCCGGCACCCATAAAGCCGGGTTTGTCCGGGCTGGCGTTGGTGGCGGTCACAACATCGTAGCCTTCTTCCTTGGCCCGTTTTTCAGAAAGGCCAGTGGACCCGGCGCTGAAGTCGAAGACCTTGCAGATACCGCTGTTAACGGTTCCGGGAAAGGTTTTGCTGTTGCCCAGCATCATGTTGTCCGCAAGAACGCGGGCTTCCAGGTTTGCCAGGTCGCCATAGGGCGCATAGGCCTTTTTGCCCGTGATGCGGTTGGTAATTTCCACACAGTCGCCTGCCGCGTAGATGTCGGGATCAGAGGTGCACATGTACTCGTCCACTGCGATGCCGCCAAAGCCACCGAGGTCCAGCCCGGCGTCTTTCGCCAGCTTGGCATTGGGCATCACGCCGATGGAAACCACGGCCAGGCCGCAGGGAATTTCCAAGCCGTCGGCCAGCTTCACTCCGGTGAGTTTGCCGTCCTTGCCCAGGAACTCGGCCACGCCGTTTTCCGCATGCACGGTGATTCCCTTGGAAATCACATGCCGTTCCACCAGCTTGGCAAGTTCCCAGTCCAGAAAAGTCAGCAGCTGGGGGAGCATCTCCACAACGTGCACAGTCATGCCCGATTCAGCCAGGGCTTCGCAGACTTCAATGCCGATCAGCCCGCCGCCAATAATGACAACATCCTTTACCTCGCCGGAATCGCGCAGGCTGCGCAGGGTGTCGGCATCGTGCATGGCGGAAAGGTGCTGCACTCCGTCCAGGTCGATGCCTGGAATGGGGGGGCGGCGCGGGATGGAGCCGGTGCAGAGAACCAGTTTGTCGTAAGGAATGGAGGATTTTTCGCCGCTGGGCACATGGACGTAGGAAACCGTTTTGTTTTTCCTGTCTATGGCCGTCACTTCGGTGCTCACCTTGGCGTTCACCCCTTTGGCGGCGCCAAAAAAAGCCTCGTCGCGCACCACTCCGGTGGGCGTTGCCAGCAGCTGCGAACGGTTATCGAAATTTCCGCCGATGTAATAAGGATATCCGCAGGAAGCCATGGAAAGTTCCGGGGCCTTTTGCAGCAGTGTAACCTCGGCTTCGGCATCCAACCTTTTGGCGCGTGCCGCAGCCTTGGGACCAGCGGCAGATCCGCCGATGACGACGATGTTCTTTGAACTCATGTGGAGTCTCCTTTGCATTGTACTTCGCCCGTCATGTTGCCCGAGGTGCCGATTCAACGTGGAAGCACTCTGCGAAACGGCTGTCCCCCGGACCATACGAGCGTAATGCGTGCTTTCGCAGAGCAAGAAAGAGTCCTTAGCGTTGTTTTTGGAGCAGGGCATTGATCGAGATCAATGCCTTGTGAATTTATGGTCATAAATATTTTGTCTTGACGTGGGCTTGGCTGCGGGGCAAATGTTGTCCGACAAAAATTGTCGGACAATTTTCGTCCTACAATCTGGTCGGCAACTTGTTCGATACTTCCTCCGGGCGGAGCTACAGCGCAAAAGGGCCGGAGACTATGTGCCAACTTTGAATAATCAGGAATCTTGATGCAAGCCAACGACAGGATCATCCCCCTTCGCCATTACGGGCGCTGGGTTTCCGGAGCCGTGCTGATTGCCATTCTCGGCCTCATCATAAACGCATTTGTCGTAGGGCAGATCGACTGGCCCGTGGTGGGCGAGTTCTTTTTCTCCCCCGCGCTCATCAAGGGATTGGGCAACACCATTCTCATCACGATCTGTTCCATGGTCATGGGGCTGGTCCTTGGCGTCATCTTCGCCATAATGCGTTTGTCCAAAAATCCGGTAACGCGATGGTTCTCCGGCCTGTACATCTGGCTTTTCCGCGGCGCACCCGTGTATCTGCAACTGCTCATCTGGTTCAACCTGGCGCTCATTTTTCCCACCATCAGTCTCGGCTTTGCCCAGTACAGGATGGTGGATGTGATGACGCCGTTTGTGGCCGCGCTTCTCGGCCTCGGCCTCAACGAAGGCGCGTACATGACGGAGATCGTGCGCAGCGGCATCCTTTCGGTGGACAAGGGGCAGATCGACGCTGCCACCAGCCTGGGCATGACCCGGCTGGTCGCCATGCGCCGCATCATTCTGCCGCAGGCCATGCGGGTCATCGTTCCCCCCGTGGGCAACGAGTTCATCGGTCTGTTGAAGACCTCCTCCATGGCGAGCGCCATTGCCTTTACCGAGCTCTTGCACAAGGCGCAGCTCATTTACTTTGTCAACGCCAAGGTCATGGAGCTGCTCATGGTTGCCACGGGCTGGTATCTTATTGTCGTGACCTTGCTGAGTTTCTTTCAGATGGGCATAGAGCGTCATTTCAACCGCGGACATTCCTTCAACTCCCGCCGCAGTCTGTTCGACGTCTTCACTGCCAATCTTTTCACCAAACAACACAAGGCGGGGGCCTAGCCATGTCCAGGACCGAACCGATGCTTCGTGTGGCCAATGTCCGCAAATCCTATGGTGAACACGAAATTCTCAAAGGCATAGACCTTGAGGTGGACAAGGGCGAGGTGCTCTGTCTGCTCGGCCCTTCCGGCTCGGGAAAGAGCACGTTGCTGCGCTGCATAAACCATCTGGAAAAGATCAACGCCGGCCGCATCTATGTGGGCAACGAACTGGTGGGCATGGCCGAACGCAACGGCAGGCTGTACGAGCAAAACGAAAAAGAGCTGTGCAGAATGCGCACGAAAATCGGCATGGTTTTTCAGAATTTCAATCTCTTTCCCCACATGACGGTGCTGGAAAACATCATGGAAGGACCGGTCACCGTGCGGAAAAAGACTCCTGAAGCCACCAGGGAACTGGCCATGGACCTTCTGACCCGTGTCGGCCTGCGCGATTGGGCGGACAGGTTTCCCAAGCAGCTTTCTGGCGGCCAGCAACAGCGCGTTGCCATTGCCCGTTCGCTGGCCATGGAGCCGGAACTGATGCTGTTCGACGAGCCCACCAGCGCGCTCGACCCCGAACTGGTCGGCGAGGTGCTCAGCGTTATGCGCGACCTTGCCGAGAGCGGCATGACCATGGTGGTCGTTACCCACGAGATGGAATTTGCCAAGAATGTGGCCAACAAAGTCGTCTTTATGGATGACGGCTTCGTGCTGGAGGAAGGAACTCCGGCAGAGGTTTTCGATAATCCCCGGCACGAGCGCACCAAGGCCTTTTTGGGGTCTATCGACTGATTCGATGTCCGCGGCTCTGCCGGTTTAACGCACAACATGGATACAGGCGAATACGGATATCAAGGACGTCGTGTGCAGACGCAATGCACCGGGAAATGCAGGGGCGTTTCCTTGTTCTGCAGCCAGCCGGATGCCGTACTATGCGAAAATCTTTAACAGAGTAAGAGAAGGAAGAAGACTGTGATGAAAAAAATCTGTGCTCTCGTAGTGTGCTTGCTGACATTGGGTCTCGCAGGGACGGCTTTTGCCTCCGATCTGCATGACATGCTGCCCGATTCCATCAAGAAAAGCGGCAAAATCATCATTGGCATCAACGGCATTTTTCCGCCCATGGAATTCAAGAACCCCGGTTCCGACACCCTGGTGGGCATTGATGTGGAACTTGCCGACGCCATCGCCCAGAAGCTGGGCATCAAGATCCAGTATGACGACCAGAAGTTCGACCAGCTGATCAACTCCATCAACACCAAGCGTGTGGACATGGTCATCTCCGGCATGTCCGACAGCGCTGCCCGCCGGAAGTCGCTGGACTTCATCGATTATTTCAACTCCGGCACACAGTGCTTCACCACCAAGGCCCTGGCCGGTGAGATCACCAGCCTGGAAGCCCTCGACGGCAAGACCCTGGCTGTTTCCGCTTCCACGGATTACCTGACCACCATGCAGAAGTGGAACAAAGCCAATCTGGTTTCCAAGGGCAAGCCCGGCATCAACATCATGGCCGTGGATTCCGCCGCCTCCGCCCGCATGCAGATGCTGCAGGGCCGTGCCCAGGCTTCCGCTCTCAGCCCCGAGGCTCTTGGCTGGGCCAATGTGCAGCAGAAGGGCGCCTACGTGGCTGTTGGTCCGCTGCTGGAATCCAACCCCTACGGCATCGCCTTCAGCAAGGACAGTGCCCAGCTGCGTGACGCCGTCTTCGCCGCTCTGCAGGAAGTTTTTGCCGACGGAACCTACCTGAAGGTTCTTACCAAGTGGGGGGCCGAATCCGGTGCCCTGGAACGTCCGCTGATCAACGGCAAGGCCGCTGAGTAAGCATTGGCGCACTTTCTTGTGCCGCAGTGCCGCGGCATGAGGATGCACGGGAAAAGATTCGGGAAGCCGCTCTCCGCAGGAGTGGCTTCCCCAGTCTCCCCACAACGGCACGATCGAGGAATGGCCGTTGGCATTGCCTTCGTACCGTTGTGAGCAGGCTGGCGGATGGAATGTGACCAACCTGCGGAAAATCACTCAATGTGGGGTTTCCCCACGGGGAGTTATGAATAAGAATTTTACTTTTGGAATGTTGACCCTGGGGCAGTCCCCCAGAACGGATATTGAGCCCACGTTCCGCGCAATCTGGGGAGAGGGCGTGCTTTTCATGCAGCGGGGCGGGTTGGATGGATTGTCCATTCCGGCCATTGCGCAACTTGCCCCGACAGGGGGAGAGCCGGGCATTGAAACATGCGTCACCTCGTCGGACAATGGGCGTTTGGGAGTGTTTGTTTCCAAAAAGCATCTGCTTCCGCGTCTGGTCAGTGCCGCCCACGAGCTTGAAATGCAGTGCCACAACATCGTGCTGCTCTGTTCCGGGCAATTTTCCGCGCTCAAGCAGGCCGTGCCCAAGCTTATCGAGCCCATTGTCTTCATCCGGTCGGTGGTGGCTTCCCTGGCTGGTCACGCACATGTCTGCGTCATCGGCCCGGAGTCGGATATGGACGAGGCCCCGGCCCAATGGAGCCCCTATGTGGCCAGGGTGTCCGTGGCAGCCGCTTCGCCCTACGATCCCGGCGAGCGTCTTGTGCAGGCGGCATGCAGGGCGCGTGAAATAGGCGCCGACTACATTCTTTTGGACGATATGGGCTTTACCGAGGAGCAGCGGCGTCTGGTACGGGCCATTTCCGGGATCGTCACGCTGAATGCCACCAGCATTGCGGCCCGCGTGCTCCAGGAACTTGTTTGAATACGGCTTTGGCCGATGGCCTGAACATTCGGCCGGAAAACACTGCGGAGAGAGTTCGAGTTTATCTATGAGGATTCAATGAGCGGCAACCTTACCATTGTACATGCGACAAGCCTGGCCTGCATTACCGACGACAACAATCCCCGGGCGGGCAGGACGCAGGGCGAACTGAACATCATACCCGACGGCGCGGTTGTCATCCGCGACGGGATTATCGCTGCCGTGGGCCCCACGGATGACATCCTGGCCCAGTACGGAGACGACGCTCCCCTGCTGGACGCCAGGGGCAAGACCGTGTTGCCGGGGCTGGTGGAGTGCCATTCGCATCCCATTTTTGCAGGCAACCGCCATTGGGAATATGTGCGCAGGATCGAGGGAGCCAGCGGAAAGGATATACGCACCGAGGGCGGCGGCATCTGGTCCACCATCGTGAACACGCGCAAGGCCGATGATGAGGTACTTGTGCGAAATACCGTGCGGGCTTTCCGGCAGATTGCCGCGGGCGGGGTGACCACGGTGGAGGTGAAGTCCGGCTACGGTCTGGACACGGAAGGCGAGCTGCGCCTTTTGCGACTTTTGAAGCAGGCCGCCGGGCAGACTCCCATGGACGTGGTGATTACTTTTTTGGGGGCGCATATTGCCCCGCAGGACGGCCGCAGCACCGATGCGTTCGTGCAGGCGGTCCGGGACGAGATGCTTCCTGCCGTGCTGGCGCAGGGCATTGCCGAATCCCAGGACCTGTCGTGTGAAAATGGAGATTTCTCCGCTGCACAGGCCAAAGAACTTATTGAATGTTCCGCTGCTTTGGGGTTACCAGTGCGGGTGCATGCCGACGCATCTTCCGATTCCCGGGGGTGGCGGACCGCTGTGGAGGGTGGGGCTCTTTCCGCAGATCATCTGACCTACACGCCGGATTCGGAAATCGATTCCGTGGGGGCCGCCCGGACCGTTGCCGTGCTGTTGCCCGTGGCAGAGCAGTTCTATCTGGACGACCGCAAGGCCAACGGCAGACTTTTCATTGAAAACAACGTGCCTGTGGCCGTGGCAACGGATTATTGTTCGTCTTTTCAGGCCACGTCATTGCCGTTGACCATTGCCGAAGCCTGTTCCTGGTTCAGGTTCACTCCGGCACAGGCTATTGTGGGGGCCACACTCAACGCCGCATACGCTTTAGGTAAAAATCACGACCGTGGTTCGCTGGACGTGGGCAAGCGCGGCGACATTACCATTTTCGACTGCGAGCATCCCAATCAGCTGGGCACCGCCATCGGCGCTCCGCTTGTGGACATGGCCATTTCCAGGGGAATGGTGATTTGGGATGCAAACAAGAGTGTTCAGAAAAGCCAGAGAATCCAGAGAGTCCGATGACGACCAACCTGACGTCCAAAACCGAAGCGAGCGGTGTCGAGAAGATAGCCGCAACATTGCGGAGCGCTATTTTCAACGGGACTTTTCTGCCCGGCGATCAGCTCAAGGAAGTCGCTCTGTCCCATTCCCTTGGCGTTTCGCGGGGGTCGGTGCGCGAAGCCCTGCGCATTCTGGCAACGGAAGAGCTGGTCATGCACCTGCCCAACAAAGGGGTCTCCGTCCGCAAGTTGAGCCTGGCGGAGATAGACGATATTTTTCTGACGCGCCATATTCTGGAAACCAAGGCCTGCGAATGCATCCCCACGGTGCCGGAAGAGCTGCTGAACAATCTTGAAGAAAAGACCGTGGCCTACGAAGCCGTGGTCAACCTGGACGACCCGGTGACCATTGCCAATGCGCACATCAATTATCACAAGGCATTGGTTGGAATAACAGGCAGCCTGAAGCTTGCGGAACTGGAAGAGAGCCTGATGCAGACCTTGCAGGTCATTATCGCCTGCATTGAAAACGACCGGGACGATACCCAGAACGAAATAGCCAACCACAGGCATATGACGGAGATGGTACGCAGCGGGTGCGTTGAAGGTGCCAAGAAATGGGTGGACGACTATATCCCCATTGGCAAGGATTTTGTCATCAAGCAGATACTCTCGCAAAAGAACAGCCTGCGGTTGCGTCGCTAACCGGCACACGCACACCGTCCTCTTTCAGGACGTGATACAGAAAACAGAAAAGCCGCCCGTGCATTTGCAGGGGCGGCTTTTTTTACGGAGAGGGAAAGAAAAAACTAGCCTTTGTAGGCCGCGATTTTTTCCTTGAGTGCTTTGGCAACGGACTGGCCGTACGTGTAGCACTCTTCGTAATCGGTATGCTCAGGAACGTTTTTGATCTTGACCGGATTTTCCATGACCACGTCGCAGAACTGTCCCAGCCAGTCGGAAAGGATTTTCACGCATTCGCCGGACCAGCCGAACGAACCGAACGCGCCGCCGACCTTGTTCTGCGGGCGCAGTCCCTTCATGTAGGTGAGGGTGGAGGCCATGTAGGGCAGGATGCCGTTGTTGTGCGTGGGCGAACCCGCAAGCACCGCACCGCAATCCATGAGTTCGGTCATGATGGCGGAATGGTGGTGTTTCTTCACGTGCATGATGCGGACTTCGATGCCTTCGGATTTGATGCCGGAAGCAATGGCCGAGGCCATGTTTTCCGTGGAGTGCCACATGGTGTCGTAGAAGATGAGAGCCTTGGGTTTGGGAGCACCCATGGAGTATTCACGGTACTTGTCCAGAACGAATTTGACGCCTTCGCCACGCCAGATAAGGCCGTGGTCGGGCATCAGCATATCCACATCCAGCTTCAGTTCCTCAATGGCGTCGAGAGTCTTGAGCACCACGGGGGAGTAAGGCTGAACAATGTTGGCAAAGTATTCCTTGAGAAGTCTTTCCAGCAGTACGGGTTCCACCTCGTCGGCAAAGCGTTCGCTGGTGGCCCAGTTCTGTCCAAAAGCGTCGGAGCAGATCAGCAGCTTGTCTTCGGGAATGTAGGTGACCATGTTGTCGGGCCAATGCAGCATGCGGGTTTCCACAAACTGCATGGTGCGCGAACCGATGGAGGCAGAAGTGCCGGATTTGCAGATCTCCAGAGGCCAGTCCTTGGCATGGTAGATTGTTTCCAGAGATCGCTTGCCCATGGGGGAAACAAAGATCTTTTCAGGCTTGATGCGTTCCACGGCTTCGACCAGGCAACCGGCGTGGTCTGGTTCCAAATGGTTGGCAACGATGTAGTCGATATTTTCCAGATCGCCCACCACCTGGGACAGGTTGCAGAAAAATTCACCCTTGTAGTCTGCCTTTACGGTGTCGATAAGGGTGGTTTTCTCGTCCTTTATTACAAAGGCGTTGTAGGTGGTGCCGTACTGTGCCTGGGAATATCCATGGAAATCCTTTCCGTTCCAATCGATGGCTCCGACCCAGTGGACGCCTTTTTTCAATTCAACGGCTTGCATTATCTACCTCTTTGGTTGTGTTTTTTTTCTCAATGGTTTTTCGTAATAAAAAAAAGCCGCCTGGGGAAGGCCCCGGACTGTTCAAAAAAAATGTCAGGCTGCTGAAAAAAGCACGGTAGCTGCGTTGCGTCAATAAATTCAAATCCCCGCGTATCGAAAAAATACGCGTGGGGCTTGAACTTTCCTCACGTCCGCAGAGCTTATGCCTCTGGTTCTCTTTTGCCCAGCCTGTTGCCCGGACTTAAAACGTCCCTGGCATGGCTCCATTTTTTTTGAACAAGCCGGAAAAGCAAGCGGCGCGGGGAAGGTAGCCTCCCCCGCGCCGCTTGGATTTTTTATTCGTCAGGGCTGAATTCGCTCTTATCTGCGCCACAGACTGGGCATACCCAATCTTCGGGGAGATCCGCGAATTCGGTTCCTGCGGGGATATCGCTGTCAGGGTCACCCACAGCGGGGTCGTAAACATAGCCGCATACATCACATACGTATTTCATTGTTCACTCCAAATAATTGTTTACGAGCGGGTTGTTCCGGTGTGGGAAGAACCCCAGTTCCACTGGTCGTAAGCCTTGGGCTCTAGGCCTCGGCCTTCCAATGTCCGTGGAGATTGCAGTATTCACGAGCAGTTACCGAGGAAGCCTGAACACAGAATTCAGCTTCCGGTGCATCGCCGGGCTTGAGGAATTTCTTGTAGGAAACGCCGTCGGCGATAAGTTCAATCCACTCGATGTAGTGCTTCTCTTCCATGGGATGTGCCACGCTGCCTACGGCAACCTTGTAACCGTTTGCAGTCTTTTCAATAACAGGCACGTGTTTTTCCTTGGCAGCATCGGTGGTGCCTTCCTTCATCAGTTTCATGGGCTGTCCGCAGCAGACAAGTTCACCTGCTCCGCCATGAAGAACTTCCACGATATTGCCACATTCTTCACACTTGTAGACTTCGTAACGTTCTGCCATGTCAACCTCCAGTTGTTAAAGACCAATTCATTTTGGTCCAGACGTGTTCAAATAAAAGAAACTTAAAACGCTATATACATGCTTCGTGGTCAACCTTCAATGCACTTTTAAAGAAAGTTGATGCATGAGGGTTATTATTAGGAATTATTCTTTCCTAGTCAAGAAGAAGATTTAGCCTCGGAGTCTTTCTTTGCTTCCCGGAATAGCCATGCCTTCTGTGTTACGGAGGGAACCTGCCCGAAGACATAGGCTATGTCGCCCGCTTTGAGCTCTTCCTCGGCACCAGGATTTGGAATCATTTTTCCTTCCCGGCTTACAGCTACCACACTCAGCCCATGCTGGTTCCGCAGGTCGGATTCTCCAAGGGTTTTCCCTTCCAGTGGAGCTCCCTTTTCAACTCGAAGGGTAGCAATATTGGCCTGAATGTCCAGCCCCTGCATGGTGTGCAGAGGGGCGAGGGCGGCAGCCTCGTCCACAAGCAGGGAGTATTCCCGGTTGCGTACGTCGGCCACCATGCGCTCTATGTCCTGGCGGGGAATCAGGTATTTGGCCAGCACCCGGGCGAAAATTTCCACCGAGGTTTCCAGCTCCTCGGGCACAATATCATTTGCGCCCAACTCCTTGAGCGGGCCGATTTCACTGAGGAATCGGGTCCTTGCCACAATATGCAGGCAGGGATTGATGGACCGGGCCGTGTCCGTTATGCGCCGCACCGATGCCGGTTCGGAAATGACAATGACGAGGGCTCTGGCCTTTTCCGCCCCGACATGGCGCAGAACGTCTTCGTAGGCTGCGTCGCCGTACAGGATGGGTTCGCCCGCGGCTGCGGCTTCGCGTACGGTGTCCGGATTGGTTTCCAGAATAACATAGTCGATGCCCGCCTGCCGGGCCGTGCGGGCCAGATGGCGGCCGCCAACGCCGAAGCCGACAATGATGAGATGGTGACCCTTTTCGTATTTTTCGTTCACAGCCCCGTCGGGGTCGGTGGAGGTGGGCAACCGGTTGAAGCGCGCCATGAACGGCCATGCCGTGATGGTGTCGGCCAGTTTGGGGGCCAGATGGACCAGAACCGGAGTTACGCACATGGTGAGAATGCTGGCGGCCAGAAAAAGCTGGTAGCCATCCTGCTGCACCAAGCCCAGGTTCAAACCTTCCTTGGCAAGAACAAACGAGAATTCACCTATCTGGGCCAGAGCCAGGCCGGTGATGATGGCTGTTCGTGCCGGGTAGCCGAGAAGCAGGGCCGGAAGGCCGGAGAGCAGTGGTTTGACCAGCAGAATGGCCGCAAAGGCCAGCAGCGCCTTGGGCAGGTTGTGTGCCAGAAAACCTATGTTGAGCAACATGCCCATGGAGATGAAGAACAGGCTTATGAACACGTCGCGCAGGGGAAGGATGCCTTCCAGGGCGCTCAGACTGTATTTGGATTCGGACATGATGAGTCCGGCCATGAATGCGCCAAGGGAAAGGGAAAGTCCCAGCATCCAGCTGAAGTAGGCAATGCCCAGACACAGGCCCAGCGTGGTCAGCAGGAGCATTTCCCGGCTGCGGGTGCGGACCACGAAGCCGAGAACGGCCGGAATGACCCGGCGCGAGAGCAGAAAAAGCGCGCCCACCAGTCCGGCGGCCTTGAGGAGCGGAACAAGCAGGGCCATGCCCGAGGTGGGTTGGGTTCCGGCCAGAAACGGCGTGATGAGAATCATGGGCACGATGGCCAGGTCCTGGAAAATCAGGAACGAAAGGGCCATGCGTCCGTGCGGACTTTCCAGCTCTGCCCGCTGGTTCAGAAGCTTGAGTACGATGGCGGTGGAGGACAGGGCAATAAGGCAGCCCACAAAGACAGCCTGGCTGGGATTGCTGAAAAGCATTGCGGCCATCAGCCCGAATATTCCTATGCACAGTCCCACCTGGAGCATGCCGCCAAGAAATACCGGTTTTTTCAGCCGCATCAGCTCCCCGAAGGAGAGGTCCGCGCCAATGGTGAACATGAGCAGTACCACACCCACTTCGGCCATGGTCTCGACCTGATGGACCATGGCAATGAGGTGCAGGCCGTGCGGCCCGGCCAACACGCCGGTAAGAAGATAGCCCACAATGACAGGGAGGCGCAGCGTGTGAAAAATGCTGGTGACGGCTACTGCCAGGGCCAGCAGGATGGCCATATCACCGAGAATTGCCAATTCCATTGAGAATCCTTGTGGTTATTGTACTACAGCAGGGCTGTTCTTTTCGAAAATAGCAACCGCATGGTAAATATTGCGGAAAATATGCATTTACGGGGCAGCGTGTATTTTATCAAGCGCTCCGGAGAAGGGATGAAAAAATCCCCCGCAGGTTGCCCGACGGGGGATTGAAAACCCCGGTTTCCGGGGATATCGGCATATGCTCCCGGAATCTTATTCTGTTTTGAAACGTTCCACCAAACGGCTCAGGTTTTGGGCCATGGAGGCCACGCCTCGGATGGCTTCGTTGGCCTGTTGGATCTGCGCGGAAACTTCCTGGGACAGATCATTGATCTGGCTCACGTTGTCGTTGATTTCCTCGCTGGTGGACGATTGCTGTTCGGCAGCCGTGGCAATGTTGCGTACCATATCCGCAATGGTGTCCGACTGGGAGACGATTTCGTGCAGCATGTTGCCGGCTTTTTCCACGCTTCCGGTGGCATTGTTGACCCGCTCCCGCGTCTTGTCCATTTCGGTGACCGCATCTTTGGTTCCGTTCTGGATTTCCGAGATCACCACGTGGACTTCCTTGGTGGCGGTCATGGTTTTTTCCGCCAGCTTGCGCACTTCGTCGGCAACAACAGCAAATCCGCGTCCGGCGTCTCCGGCCCGGGCTGCTTCGATGGCAGCGTTGAGCGCCAGCAGGTTGGTCTGGTCGGCAATGTCGTTGATGACACTGAGTACCTGGCCGATGTCCTCGGCCTTGCTGGACAGGCTGTTCAGGGTCTCGGCCAGGGAGTCCGTGGTATGCACCACCTCGCGGGTTGTGGTTACCGTAATCTGGACTTCGTTGCCGCCGTCGCGGGCCACGGCGCTTGCCTGGTCCGAATGTGTGGCAGTCTGCCCCGCGTTGCGGGCCACTTCCATGACCGTGGCGTTCATCTCTTCCATGGCCGTGGCCACCTGTCCTGTCCGGTCGGCGGTGGAATCCACGGCCCGGGTCAGGTCATCCATGCGTTCGCCCAAGGCATCCGCCGCGTCCGTCAGCTTGTGGGCCACGTCGGTGACTTCGTTGGCGACTTCCAGCAGGCTGGCCCGGTTGGCTTCTATGCGTTTGCGGTCCTGTTCTTCCTGGGTCAGGTCAATCATAACGGCAATGGCGCCCACCACGTTGTTCTTGGTGTCGCGCAGGGGGGATATTTCGTAGTGCAGGGGGAAGTCCCGGCCGTCGTTGCGCTTGTAGCGCATGGTGCCGCTTTTGCTGTCCCCGGTTTTCAGAACCTGGTTGGTTGCCGCATCTCCGCCCTTGGGATCACCGTTGCTGTAGAAAATCTCGCGCGCGGTCTTGCCCACGCATTCGTCCGCACTGCGTCCCAGGATATCCGTAAGCGGTCCGTTGACGAAGTCGAGCCTGCCTTCCTTGTCCGTGACGAACATGGGAATGATGATACCGCTGAGAACCCCGCGGTTGTACTCCAGCTGGTCCTTTATCTGATGGACCATGTCGGTGAGGTAGCGGCTCAGGTCGGCCATTTCGTCCTGCCCGCCGACATTGAAGTCGGTGTCCAGATCGCCCTTGCTGACTTCCTCTGTGCGGTTGGCAATGGTGCGGATGCGCTTGACCACGGCAACGCGCATGAAGAGCAGCAGACAGGTAAGGAGAACGACGAGGCTTACAAAGGAAATGATGGCGCTTTTAATCTGGGAATTGCGCAGGGTGGTCATTTCCGGTGAAATGTCATTGAGTGCGATCATGGAGCCGAGGATGGGCTTGCTGGCTCCGTGACAGTGGTGGCAGGTGGGCGCGTTGGGAATGGATTTGACCTGGACATAGTACGGCCTGCCCTGCAGATCCATGATGCCGCCCGCCTCGGTTTCTTCGGCCAGGCTTTGGTCCATGAGTTTGCCCACCCGTTCGCTGGCAATGTCTTTCATGTCCTTGCGCAGGTCGTCCTTTTGGGTGGCATAGGTGATGTTGCCGCTCCAGTTGGTCAGGTAGACCTGTATGCCCTCGAATTGCGAGGCGAGTTTTTCGAACTGGGCGATTGTGGCTTCGTTGTTGCCTATGCTCATGGGTTCTTCAATAGCCATCTGGAGCATTTCAACGGTCCGTTCCGCCGAAAGCTGCACCTCGTGAACCATGGCATCGCGTTGCCAATAGGAGTTGGCCAGAAAAAGGCCGGTAAAGGCGATGATTGTGAGCAAGGAAGTAAGGACAAGTACCTTGGCTCCCAGTGAGCGACGGATGAAATTCATCGACATCTCCTAGTGCGCTCCGCCATAAAGCAATGGCTTGAAGTTGAAGGACGCAACGCGTGATGCGTTATGACAGGTTTCGCAATCCTGCATGGTAAGCGTTCCCTTGATAAGTTCGGGGTCTCCCCCGGATTCCACATGCGCGGAACCGGGGCCGTGGCAGACTTCGCATCCGGCATTGCCCATCTCGGGAGTTTGCTCAAAGCTGACAAAGCCGCCCGGTTGCCCGTAGCCTGTTGCATGGCAGCCATAACACCCGGCCAATTCATCTTTGGTCAGGTCGGAAGCCATGGCAAGAACGCTTTTTGAAGACGTCGCTTTTTTGGAAAACTTGGAGTAGTTTTTGTATTCCGCTTCGTGGCATTCGGCGCACGCCTTATTGCCCACATAGGATCTTTCTTCCGCTCCACTACTATGCCCACCCGAAACGAAAAGAAGGAACGTGCCCAAGACCACAACCATGCCCGTAACACGGAAAACGGCCATGCGGAGCCTCCCCTACTGTCATAAGTAAAGTGCTATTACATCACAGAAAATGTAGAATTTTATTCGCTAAGATATTACGCTGGTTTTCTCTAAAGGTCAAAGAGCCTTGTGAATTTTTTCGAATGTTTTTTTCGGTTCGCGTATCGAAAATTGGTTCAAAAATTACCAGAATATCAACTATTCCAAAGCAATAAAAAAGTCCCGGACCCTATTTCCCATAGAGCCCGGGACTTTTAATTTTTTTTGTAAACGCGGCGCAGGCGAAAACACCAGGCGGCGCGTTGTACGGGAAGCGACTACATGTTCAGGGTCGCCTTGAAGGCAGTGGCCAGCTCTTCCACGTTTTCCTGAACAAGAATTGTGCCGTTGAGGGACATGCGCAGTTCGCCGTGCGTCTGCACGCGACCGAGCAGGCCGCAATGCTGGCCTGCCATAAGGCCTTCAAAGGCATCCTGTTTGGACGGGGGAACCGACACCAGAAGACGTCCGGCAGATTCGCCGTACAGCAGCGAAAGCAGGGGGATTTCCGTGTCCGGCATGGGGACGGCGGAGAGGTCCAGGTCCATACCTACGCGTCCGCCCAGCGCCATTTCCGCCGCGGCAACAGCCAGGCCGCCGTCGGACAGGTCGTGGCAGGCGTTGATGAGCCCCTGGCGCATGGCCTGATGGATGGTCTTGTAGCGCCGCAGGTTGGCCAGGGCGTCCACCTGGGGCACCTTGCCTCCGGTGGCACCCAGCTGGGATGCGATTTCCGAACCGCCGGTTTCGTCCTGGGTGAGCCCCAGCAGGTAGACCAGATCGTCCGGATTCTTGAGGTCCGACGTGGCGCAGGTATTGATGTCGGGCACGATGCCCGCCACGGAGAAGAGCACCGTGGGCGGAATGGAGATTTTCTTGCCGCCGCCGGTGTAATCGTTCTTCATGGAGTCCTTGCCGGAAATGCAGGGCACGCCATAGGCTGTGCAGTAGTGGGCCAATGCCTGGTTGGCGCGCACCAGCTGGGCCAGCTTGTACTTGCCGTCCGGGTTCTTTTCGCTCTGCACCGGGTCGCACCAGCAGAAGTTGTCCACGCCGACCATGCGTTCCGGGTCCGCACCTACTGAAACCGCGTTGCGCACGGCTTCGTCAACGGCGTTGGCCATCATCCAGTAGGTGTCGAAATCGCTGAATTTGGGGCAGATGCCGTGGGTGACGGCCAGCCCGAGTTCGCTGTCCAGCACCGGGCGGATGACGCCGCCGTTGGAAGGGCCGTCGCGGCGTACGCCGACCATGGGCTTGATGACGCTGCCGCCCTGCACCTCGTGGTCGTACTGACGTACCACATATTCCTTGCTGCAAATGTTCAGGCGGCCCAGCATCTGCTTGAGCAGGCTGCCGTGGTCCGGTGTGTCGGCGGGAAGGGCATCCTTGATGGCCGGGCCGTTCTCGGGACGTTCCCATACGGCTTCCAGGCTCATCTGGGGCACACCATTGTGCAGAAACTCCATATCCAGGCAGACAACGGGCTGTCCGTCGTAGTGCACGTGGAACATGCCGCTGTCTGTAAATTCGCCCAGCACGGAAACTTCCACGTCCATTTCCCGGCCCATGGCCAGGAATTCTTCCAGCTTGTCCTGGGGCACGGCCATGCTCATGCGTTCCTGGGCTTCGGAAAGAAGGATCTCCCAGGGGCGCAGGCCGTCGTATTTGAGGGGTGCCTTGGAAAGGTCGATGGTGCAGCCGCCCGTGGCTTCCGCCATTTCGCCCACGGAGGAGGACAGGCCGCCAGCGCCGTTGTCCGTAATGGCGCTGTACAGTCCCGCGTTTCTGGCGCGCATGAGAAAGTCGTACATTTTGCGCTGGGTGATGGGGTCGCCAATCTGTACCGCAGTGGCGGGCGATCCTTCGTGCAGTTCTTCGGAAGAGAAGGTCGCGCCGTGGATGCCGTCCTTGCCGATGCGTCCGCCAGCCATAACGACGGCGTCGCCCGCTTGGGCGTACTTCTCGTAGTTGGCACGTCCGTTCAGGGTAATGGGCATGGTGCCGATGGTTCCGCAGTACACCAGGGGTTTGCCCAGGTAGCGTTCGTCAAAGACGATGGAACCGTTGACTGTGGGAATGCCCGATTTGTTGCCGCCGTGTTCCACGCCTTCACGCACGCCTTCAAGGACGCGGCGGGGGTGCAGCAGGCGGGGAGGCAGTTCGCCTTCGTGAAAAGGAGAGGCGAAACAGAAAACATCGGTGTTGCACAGCAGGTTCGCGCCCATGCCCGTGCCCATGGGGTCGCGGTTGACGCCCACGATGCCGGTGAGGGCTCCGCCGTAGGGGTCCAGAGCCGAGGGGCTGTTGTGCGTTTCCATCTTGACGCAGGCGGCCACGTCATCGGTAAAGCGGAACACGCCGGCGTTGTCCACAAACACGGACAGGCAGAGGTCCTTGTCGCCCTTGGCGGCGCGGATGATTTTCGTGGACCCGGCGATAAACGTCTTGAACAGGCTGTTGATGGAAACCTGCTTGCCGTTTTCCTTGTTGGTGTAATCGATGTGCGCGGAAAAAATCTTGTGCTTGCAGTGTTCCGACCATGTCTGTGCCAGGGCTTCGACTTCCGCGTCCGTGGGCAGTGCGCCTATGCCGTCGGCCTCACGCGCCGCCCGAACTTCGGGATCTGCGTAGTAGGCGCGGATGGCGTGCATTTCTTCCAGGGAAAGCGCCAGGGTATTGGCCCGGCTGAAATCTTCCAGCTCCTTGTCGGACATGGCTTCCAGGTCGATGCGGGCCACTTCCGTAACTGCCGCGCCCGTTACCTGTGCGGCAAAAGCGGGCAGGTCGGCACCTTCCTCACGGCTGCGGATGTCGTAGCGCTGGATGAGTTCGTTGGCCAGCAGGTCGCGGGCGATATGTTCGACAGTTTCGCGGGGCAGGTCGCCACGCAGCAGGAACTGGGTGGAGGTGAAGACCACGAGTTCTTCGGCCGAGCCCTGTTTTTTGCCGAGCACGGAGCGGAGTATGCCCTGTGCGGTGCGTCCTTCGTTGTCGGTCACCCCGGGGCGGAATCCCACCTCGATGAGCCAGTCGAAATCTTTGGCCATGGGCTCGAAGGAAGCGTTATGCAGCACCGGGTCGTGCAGGGCATCTGCTTCCAGCACAGTCTGCAGTTCGGCTTCGTCCAGACCGGAAACAGTGTAAACCTTGATCTGGGATACTCCCTCCAATTCAATGCCAAGGGCTTCCCGTATCTGCCGGGCAGTGCTGTTGCCCTGGGTATCGGCAACATTGGGTTTGAGGCCTACGTGTATGCGGCGCAGCATTATGAAATTCTCCTCATGTGATGTTGGCTGAAATATGGCAAAGCGGGTACAGATATCCGGGGCAGTTCCTTGCTATTTCCTGTCCTGGCAGTCGGCCCAGCGAAACTGAGTGCCTTCTGCTTCTTTGGCCCTGTACGTCGCCTTGTCGGTTCTATGAAGAAGGTCCGTTGTTGTTTCCCCTATCTCGGCCAGCGCCAGACCGGCACTGAAACCGACTTTTCCGGAAAGTTCAGCTTCGAACCCTTTTCGGATTCTGGCAAATGCTGTTTCCAGAAGGTGTTCATCCACTTCCGTGTAGATAACGGCGAATTCATCCCCACCGTAACGGCAGGGGAAGTCCATGCTTCCTTTGCGGCAGGCACCGCGCAAAATGCGTCCCACCTTTCGCAACACCGCGTCTCCGGCCAGGTGGCCCTGGGTGTCGTTGATGGCCTTGAATCCGTCGAGATCCAGAAAAATAAGTCCCACGCGCTTTCCGGTTCGCTCGGCACGCCTGAGTTCCCGCTCCAGCAATGTCTGGAATTGCGAATGGTTGAGCAGGCCGGTGAGTCCGTCGTAAACGGCCTTGCGCCTCAGTTCTTCTTCCAGGCGGCGAATTGTGGTCAGATCGCGCCCCACCATAAGGTAGTTGCTTTTTTGGTCCTTGGCCTGCATGGGCGAGAAGATCAGCTCCAGAGGTATCTGCTTGTCTGGAAGATCTATTTTGACCTCGTATGGCCCGGACATTTCGGCCAGGTGTCCTTTTCCTGGCAGTGGGGCGGCCTTAGACGTGGACCTGGCTACGTCGAACAGGTTTTTGCCCAGCAAAATCTGCGGGGCGTTGGGTGAGGCATAGGTTATCCTGCCGGTTTCGTCCAGAGTCAGGACGATATCCCGCATGGAGGAAACCAGCGCATTGAGAAAACCAAGTTGTTTGATTGATTGGACTTCCAAGGAGGAAACATCGCTGAGATCCTCGGTCAGGCTCAGTATCGTATCGCTCGAGCCATCTGATCGGTGCAGGGAGGCGTACAGGAGCTGGTCTGCTCCTTCCTTGTCCTTGATGCAGAATATCCGGCTGACGTTTTTTTGATTTCCGGCCAGAAAACTTCGCAACGTCCCCGGCGAATTTTCTTCCGTCACCCGGCTGACTGCCAATTCCAGCGAAGTGCCTTTGTAGTTGGGCGGAAGCCTGAAGTATTTGATGTATTGGGCGTTGGCATCCTGAATCTTGCCCTGGGGGTCCAGACGGGCGACGCCAATGGGCAGCTGGTCCAGGGTGGATGCCTTGGTTTCCAGCTGTGCCCGGCGCAGCAGATAGTTTTCCAGGGCATGGGCCACGAATTTGAGCTGCAGGCAGAGGCCGGAAGGAGAATAATTTTCAGGCTTGGAAATGATATTCAGCTTGCCGTACGTTTCGCCCGATGCCTGGATGAGGATTTCTTCCCCTTTGTGCTGCCAGGCAATTTCATCAGAGGCGGAGCTTTTTTGAAACTGGTCGGAAAGTTCTCCATCCGTGCAGGAAAAGATGTACCAAAGCTGTTTGTCCGGGCCCAGCAGGGCGAGTTCCCAATCCATGAGGCTGAAGGTCATGGAGAGGATGCGGTGCAGGAGGCCGCTGATGCTGGGCAACCCGCCCGCGGGGTTGGAAATTTCCGAGGCCAGAAAGTTTGCCCGTTGGATTTCATACAGCGAGTGGCGGTAGTAATGCGAGTCCTGCGGAGCTTCTGCAATGCCGAGGGTTGAAAGCATGCTGGAAAAACGCATGACGATGTTGGAGCGCAGTTCGTCCATGGCGTCCTGATCCAGGTTCATGATACGGCGGCAGATGGCCTCGAAATGAAGAATCTGTTGCGGATCTCGCGAGCAGCCCAGTTCCACTTCGCTCCAACGCGTGGCCAGGATCAGACATTGGGTAGCAGGAGGGTGGTTTATGATTCCCTCTATGTCATGATGGTGGGGCACGCAGTCACAACCCAGCCCCATCAGGCCAAGTTCGTTGAGAAGTTCCATGCTGAGCTCGGCATGGTCCACTCCGAACATTTTTTCCTCGGCCCTGAGTTGTCCGGGAATGGGGCACAACAGCGGGGGCTGTGCCATGGAGTTGAATTGTTCGGGGCAGGTTTTTTGGAGCACAATGAGGGAAAGATCTTTGAGCAGGGCGCAGAGGTACAGTCGGCTTGCTTCACTGGGACAGTGGGTTTCCGCAATGAGTTCGGTGGCTACCGAGGCCCAGACGAGCATGCGCCAGTTGGAGTAGGAGCGTTCGTTCTGCACCCCTTCCTTGCCTGCATTCTGGTGGAAGGAGACGCTCAGGGCGAGCTTGAGAATTTCCTGCACGCCAAGCACCACGGCGGCCCGGCGCAGGGCAACGACCTTTTGGCTCAGACCGTAGAAAGGGGAATTTACCAGGTTGAGCACGGAAGCGGCCAGAGCCGGGTCCATGCCGATGGTCTCTGCAATGGTTGGAAAGTCCGGCTGGTCTTTTACCGCTTCGCTGAGCAGGCGGTACATTACCGGCGGGAAGGTGTTGTGCAGATTGACCTTGAGGCTGGCAAGCGTGGGATTGATCATAAGTGCTGCGACCCCGTCGTGGCTCCTTGCTTGGCCGGAGGCGGTGAGTCCAGCGGCCTGTTATTTTTTCCGTGCCAGAACGTACGGCAAGGAGAGCTGCAAGATGTCCTTTTCCATGCTGGCAGGAAACTTGTCCAAAGCCTGACGCGCTTTTTCCACGTATTCGGCAGCTTTATTCCGTGTGGCTCCCGCCAGGTTGCTCTCCTGAATAGTGGCTATGATAGCATTTATCTGTTCATCCGTCAGCGTGTCGCTGGAAAATTTTTCGTCGAAATCCTTGCGTTCCTGCGGACCGAGCGTCTCCAGATAGAGAAGCAGGGGCAGGGTCAGCTTGCCTTCGCGCAGGTCCTTGCCAACGGGCTTGCCGGCTGTGTCCTCGGAGGATTCGTAATCAATGGCGTCGTCCACAAGCTGGAAGGCGATGCCCTGGTTCAGGCCAAAGGCTGCGGCCGCTTCCACAAGTTCCTCATCAGCTCCGGACAGGATGGCGCCGCAATGGCTGGCCGCCTGGATGAGATATGCGGTTTTCCCGGTGATTATTTCCAGGTAGCCGTCAAAGTCCAGCTTGGGACTGCGGGTTTTCGCTATTTCCTTGATTTCTCCCACGCAGGTGCGCATCACCGCTTCGGAAAGGGTGCTGACAAGGGAGGGAATGTCGTATTGGGCGACGAGCAGGTTGGCCAGGCCCAGAAGTACGTCTCCGGCCAGAATGGTATGTGCCTTGGAGTAGATGATATGGGCCGCTTTTTTGCCGCGGCGCAGTTCGGCACTGTCCAGAATGTCGTCGTGCAGCAGGGTGGCGGAGTGAAGAAATTCCAGAGAACAGGCCAGCGGATAGATGTCGTCATCCGCATATCCCAGGGCACGCGCCGTCAGAATGGTCAGGAAGGGGCGAAAGCGCTTGCCACCGGCAGCCAGCACATGGGCGGCTACCGGACGGACCATTTCGTCGAGCTGGGCGACCTGTCCGTCTATGTAAGCGTTTATCTTGGGGAGTTCCTGCCCCAGGTACTGTGCCATGTCGGTCATGTTGTCATCCTTGGTTCACTTGCCCCGGGAGCAAGAAGAGGTTGCGTCGTACCTGCCATAACGGATGAAGGCATCCGTCATGCCTTTTGGTCCATCATATCCGTGACTGAAAAAAGTTGAGCGACCACATTTGCCAGTTCCGCAACGGCCTGGCCAACTTTCCAATGGCCCGGTTCCCTGGAACCCACCAGGTTGGAAACCGTGCGTATCTCCAAAAAAGGAATCCCTGCCAAGGTACAAGCCCAGGCCAGGGCAAAACCTTCCATGTTTTCCGTGCAGGCCCCGTAGCGTGTGCGCAATGCCTGCGCATGCGCTGGTGTGCCGCTGGCAGCGCCCACCGTTACCGAGTCGCCCCGCCGCCATGTTTCGGGCAGAGTCAGGCGCATGGTACGGGCAGCCTTGTCCGGATCGAGTTCCAGCCGGTCGAAAACAGGGACATTATCCACCCGTCCCAAGGACAGTCCTATGCCTTTGGGGTCGATGCCCGTTTCCGTTGCCAGACCGAAGTCGGGCCAGCATTCCGCCGTGGCAACTGCCGTAGCCAGCATGGGCAGGGCTTTTTCGTCATAGGTCCCTGCCACGCCGATATTCACCATACCGGAAATTTCATGTCCCGCCAGCGTGCGCCCTGCGGCCAAAGCCGCGTTTACGGGGCCCACCCCCGTTACCAGGGCCAAAACATCCCGGCGCCCCTTGGGAACGCCGGTCAAACTTTCCGGCAGCCTGGCGGGAAAGGGCTGGCCGGGAACGGCATTTGCGGTTTGTCCTTTCCCCAGGACCGGCTTCAGTTCCATGGGGGTGGCGCAAACCAGAACAATCATGGACAGTCCCGCGTTGTCCGGCGCCTACAGACGCCAGTAGTTGTAACCCAGTTCCTTCATTTCCGCCGGGTCGAACATTCCCTTGACGTCCAGCAGCATGGGGGTGACGCCCTTCTTGAACATGGCGCTGATGCGTTGGATGGACATGCTTTTGTACTGCGAGTGCGGCACGGCAAGGATGAGGGCATCCAGGTTGTTCATGTCGTCAATATCCGAAAGCATCAGGTCGAGTTCCGACTCCGCCTCGTCGGGCAGGGCCATGGGATCGTGCACCAGAACTTCGGAGCAGTATTCGTTCAGCTCGTGGATGATGTCGATAACCCGCGTGTTGCGGAGGTCCGGCACGTTTTCCTTGAAGGTAAGCCCCAGCACGCCGATGCGCGCCGAGCGGATCATGCAGTCCTGCTTGGCAAGCATCTTGATGCAGGTTTCAGCCACATATTTGCCCACATAGTCGTTTATGCGCCTGCCCGCCAGGATGACCTGGGGATGGTGGCCGATTTCCTCGGCCTTGTAGGTCAGGTAGTAGGGGTCCACGCCTATGCAATGGCCGCCCACCAAGCCGGGGCTGAACTTGAGAAAATTCCATTTGGTTCCGGCGGCTTCCAGAACTTCCAGCGTGTCGATGCCCAGATGGTCGAAGATCATGGAGAGTTCGTTCATCAGGGCGATGTTGAGGTCGCGCTGGGTATTTTCAATAACCTTGGCAGCTTCGGCCACGGCAATGCTGGAGGCGCGGTGCACACCCGCCTTGACCACGGTGGCGTAGACGGAGGCGACGAGGTCGAGCGTTTCGGGAGTCTGGCCGGAAACGACTTTGACGATGGTTTCGAGCGTGTGTTCCTTGTCGCCGGGGTTGATGCGTTCCGGAGAATACCCCACAAAAAAATCGACCCTGTTACGCATGCCGGAATGGGCTTCCAGCAGGGGAATGCAGATGTCTTCGGTCAGCCCCGGATACACGGTGGATTCGTAGACGACCACTGCGCCGGACGCCAGGTTCTTGCCCACGGTCGTGGAGGCGGAAATAACCGGGTTGAGGTTGGGGCGGCGGTGTTGATCGATGGGTGTGGGAACAGCCACGATGACCAGACCGCAGTCGCTCAGCCGGGTCGGATCGGAAGTATATTGAATATCGGCCTGTTTCAGCTCGTGCGAGGTGACTTCCCGGGTAAGGTCCTCTCCCTTCATCAGTTCGGCGATGCGGCGCTCGGAAATGTCGAAGCCGACAACGTTGAAATGGCGGGAAAGGGCCACTGCCAGCGGGAGTCCTACATACCCCAGGCCCACAACGGCAATGGAGGAATGGCCGTTTTTCAGATTTTCGTAAGTTATCATTCGTGTGTCCTTTGCATCGGCGTTTGTAAAAAACGCATATTTGAGCCGAAATTCCTTGGAATGCAATTTCATTCCGGCCCGGCTTTCACATACGTGAGAAGCGTCCGCCCATCAACCCGAACCAGGGTGCCGGGGCGGTTTGCGGAAAAGCACTTGGTGCAGCAGGTGGACAGACAGCCATGCGCGGGGTAGTGTGCCGCCATGCATATCGATTGGTCCTTTGTCCTGGCCGCCATCGGCCTCGCGCTTGTCTTCGAGGGGCTTCCCTACTTTGTGTGGGCGGAAAAGATGCCCCGCATCCTTTTGCATCTGGCCACTCGGCCACCCCAGGTTCTGCGCATGCTCGGGCTGGCGTCCATGCTCGGCGGCCTGCTGCTTATCTTTATCAGCCGCTCCTGATTTTTTCAGGTCACTCGGCCGGAGAATCCGTTTGCGTGGCTTTTTGCGCCACGTGGATGTAGACGATTCCGGAGAGAAGCGGTTGCCAGAAAACTTTTTCAAAACCGCAGTTCGTCATTTCCCGCGCCAGTTCGCGTTCTCTGGGGAACGCCTTGATGGTTTCCGCGAGGTAGCGATACGCCTGCGAGTCGCCGGAGACAAGCCTGCCTGCCAGAGGGAGAAGCTTGTCCAGGTAGAAATTATACACCCCTTTCCATATCTTGGCCTGTCCCGAGCCAAATTCCAGCACGCATAGGCGGCCTCCTGGCTTGAGCACCCGGAGTATTTCCCGGAACGCCTGTTCGCGGGGAATGATGTTGCGGATGCCGAAGGAGATGGTGACGGCGTCCACGCAGGTGTCTGGCAGGGGAATGTGGCGTCCGTCCGCCAGGGCCGCAGCCATGCGCGGAGCGAACTTGTCGGGGATTTTCTTGGTGCCCTGGCGCAGCATGGGCATGGCGAAATCCATGGCCAGTATACGTGTGCCCGGAAGCTGGCGTGCCAGTTCGAGGCTGACGTCCATTGTGCCTGCCGCAAGGTCCAGGACAATGCCGTCCTGCTTTGCCCGGACGTGGCGGACCAGACGGTGGCGCCAGTAGATGTCCTGCCCGAGGCTCAGGGTCCGATTGAGAAAGTCGTACCATCCGGCAATGCGGCCGAACATTCCGGCCACCTTTTTGCCGTGTTCCACTCCTGCCGGTTCGTTGGAAGTCCGCACTGTCTAGTCTTCCTCGGTCTGGTCTGCAGGGGCGGTGGAGGTGGAGGGCTGTTCTCCGGCCATGATGGTCCCCAGTACTTCCTGGTATATGGGGGCGAAGTGATCGGAAAAGTTGGTGGGCGAGATGCGGCCCAGTTCGATGAACTTGACGATGATTTCCTTTGTGACCTGGACGGCCATTGATTGGGTCTTGTCCATGACGCCTCCGGTATATGAATAAGCAGCCTGTTTTCGGCTGAAAGATGCAAAACCCGCCCGTAGGGGAAATGGCGTTGACCTGCACGATGTAGGTGAAACGCGGGGCGGGGAAAAGGAAGAAACCTTGGCAGCACCTTCCTTTTTCGGCCATGTAGCACGGGGAGGTTGCAAAGTCGAGGGAAGGGCCCTGGGAAAACGCCGCAAGGCCCCGGCTGTCGGAGGGTTTGGCCTTTTTTTGAGCTCCAAAAAAAGGCCGGGTGAACCCCGGCCTTGTATATGCATCTAAATAAGACATGAATGCTCGATGCCTTAAAACTCAGGTAGACGACGCTACTCTTCGAAGTCTTCCTCCAGGGCCTGGATTTCCTCACGGATGATCCGGGCGGCCGCTTCGGGTATGGCTTGTTCCAGCTCTGCACGCACCTCATCCATAATCGAGGACTTGAGCAGGGCGGAGGCCGCGTCGATGCGTTCGGCAACAGCGCTTTCAATTTTGTTTTCGAGCAAGGCTTCCAGGCGCGGAATCAAGGAACCTTCCAGCCGTTCGGCCAGTCGATCAGCCAGGGCGTCTTCATCCAGCCCTGCGTCGGCCTGCTCTTCGGGAGTCGGCTGGCTGATCGATTCCAGCCTGCCCTCCACGCTGTTCAGCAGGGCGGAGAAACGATCTTCCAGGGCTTCGAACTGGGTTATTCCCTGTTCCAGCCGGGCAATGCGTTCGGCCAGCCTGTCCACGTCGCCGTTGGATGCGGGCTGTGGTGCCGCGCTTTCTTCGGCTGGCGCAACCATGGTTTCGACCGCCATGTCTTCCACGGCAAAGGCTGCCGCTTCATCGGGCATGCCGTCGTCCAGGCCTACCTTGTCCTCGTCCTGACCATCGATCCCTTCAATATCCTGCAGGAAATCGTCGATATCGTTGGATGCCTCTTCGTCGTCCTCTGCGGGCAGTACGGTGGGGTCATCCTCCATCTCGTCGAGCATGTCCTGAATGTCTTCGTCCAGGGGCTGCGGAGCTTCGGTACTGCCTTCCATGTCCTCAAGAAGGGCGTCTACGTCCGCTTCATCGTCCGCTGCCATGTCGGCAGACTCTTCGGAAGCTATCTCCAGCTCTTGGGAAATGGTCTCCTGCATGTCCGGCTCGTCCATTCCGTCGAGCTTGTCCTCTTCTTCCGGAATAGGGGCGGAGTGCTCCAACTCGTTCAGAATTTCATCCTGATCAAACGTTTCAGGAGCGGACTCCTCTGCAGGTATTTCTTCTGCAGCCGTTTTTTCTAGGGAAAGTTCTTCTACAGAAATTTCTTCCGGGATATCTTCCGGCGTTTCTGCAACCGCATCGTCCTCTACGGGGGCGGATATATCCTTTGCCGTGTCGAACAGGGCGTCGGCTTCGTTTTGTCCGGCCGGTCCGCTGGGGCCGTTTTCCAGCTCTCCCAGAATGGCGGCCAGGTCTTCGTCGTCACCCAGGGGCTCGCCCGTATCCTGAACGGTCTCGCCGGCCAGGAATGCGTCGAGCTGATCCTCGTCTGACAGAGGTTTTTTAGGCTTGGGCATTTCAGGCGCAGCTTCCTGCGTGATGGCAGGCTCTTCCTCCGCGTCTTCTTCCATGGACAGCATGTCGGCCATATCGTCCAGGTCGTCCAAATCGCCCAGATCACCCAACCCGTCCAAATCATCGGGCTCACCAGCTTCAGCCACAGCAGCCGGTTCAGGCGCACCTTCGGAGTCATCTGCCCCAAACAGGTCGTCGAGATCGCCTAAATCGTCGGTGCCCGTGTCGGCCTGCGAGTCGCTTTCACCCAGCAGATCATCCAGGTCATCTAGATCGTCCATTGCCGAAATGTCGTCTTCCGCCGTTGCTTCGGCTTCTCCCAACAAGGCGTCCAGAT
Source organism: Desulfovibrio sp. 7SRBS1 (assembly GCF_049723905.1). NCBI lineage: Bacteria > Pseudomonadati > Thermodesulfobacteriota > Desulfovibrionia > Desulfovibrionales > Desulfovibrionaceae > Desulfovibrio > Desulfovibrio sp. 7SRBS1. Next base: position 4,475,365 of record NZ_JBJKFD010000001.1, read on the forward strand.
CATCGGGCTGGGCTGTCGCTTCGGGCACTTTGGGGGATTCTTCTACGGAATCGACCTCACCCAAGAGGTCATCAAGGTCGTCAAAATCATCGGAACTCTCGTCTGCCTGCTCTGGTTCGCCGAGCAGATCGTCGAGGTCGCCCATGGCATCCATATCGCCCAGGTCTTCCATGGCTGCCTCGGCGTCGGCCTTATCCGGCGCATCCGAGTCGGCTTCACCCAGCAGATCATCCAGATCGTCCAGATCGTCCATAGCATTTTGGGCACCGGAGTTGTCAGGAGCAAGGGCGTCTGCGGGGGGAGGAGTATTGGAAAAATTGTCGTCGCCAGCGTCATCCATGTCGGCATCCATGTCGCCAAGGAGGTCGTCCAGTTCGTCACCAGCTCTTCCGATTGCATCGGCATCGGATTGCTGGTCGTCCCCGAGCAGATCGTCCCCCAGCAAGTCGTCAAGATCGCCGAGGTCGTCCTCTTCGTCCATATCCTCGGCACTCGGGCCGGCATCGAGATCGCCGAGCAGGTCGTCCAGTTCGTCGTTGGCGCCCTGGTCCGCCGCGCTGGTCTCATTGGAATCGCCAAGCATGGCTTCTATGTCGTTCTGGTTGGGAGTCCTGGCGCTGCCGCCACCGAGGTCGTCGAGCAAATCGTCAAGGTCGTCGGATTCGTCGGCAACAGGCTGGGGATTCTCGTCATCAATGCTGTCGAGCAGATCGTCCAGACTGCCGTCCTCCATGCTGGTGGCGGTGCTGTCTCCGGCTTCTGCTTCACCCAGCAGATCGTCGAAAGAAATATCTTCGTCCCCGGCGGACATGTCGTCGTCACCGCCCAGCAGGGCGTCGAGGTCGTCTGCGGCGTCGGTTGCAGGCTGTTTGCCTGTGGCATCGCCTTCTTCGATGATGTCGGTCAGCTCTATGATGTCGTCATCGAATTCGCTGCTGTCGGGAGGGGTTGGACACATGAGGTACCTCGCCGTGGAACGTTGCTGGAAAAAAACGGGGCCGCGGTAGCGGCCCCTATGAAAGCCTTTTGGCTGCTAATTCTTGGGATGGCACTCGGTGCACTTGGTGGGGCCCTTTTTCATGGACTTGTGGCAACCCACGCAGCTCTTCTCGCTCTTGCGTTCATGGAACGCCATGTAGAAGGAGTCGTCACCCTTCTTGGCTGCGGCGTTGGCATGACAGCCGGAAGCCTGGCAGGGCTGGATGGCACCTGCGCCGTCCCACTTGTGGTGGCAGGTCTTACAGTCCATGCTGGCGTGGCCCTTGTGCGAAAAAGCAACCGGGGCCTTTGTTACCTTGGCACCTGCGGGAGCCTTGATAACCATGTCTGCGGGAGCGTCCACTGCGAATACGGCCGGAACCGCGAACAGGCATACGATAGCTGCGCTGATCAGGCTCACGAGCAAAGATTTCCTCATCCTGTCTACCTCCTTACCTAAAGAACAACAAATTGTAGAACACATTGCATATCAACACCAATTAAGAGAAGGCCATGTCCCGTGTCAAGGCTGATGGGCCTTGCGGACATGCCTGCCCGTCTCTTACGAGGAGCCGAGATCGTACTTTTTATCATAACCTCGGGGGGTAAGCATGCGCAAACCATATTTTGTATCGATTATGCGCGTGGTGCTGTTCCCTATCACGAGAATGCTCAGCATATCAACAATTGAAGTGTCCAACCGGGCCATGGTGCATACATATACTGACTGGTTTTCACGCGCGGCATTGCGTACCAGCCCCACAGGTGTTTCCGGATGTATCTGTTTCCCGATGACCTCCAGGGCCTTGTCGAGCTGCCAGTCGCGCCGTTTGGAACGGGGGTTGTACAGAACGATGACGAAATCGGCCTTGGCGGCCATTTCCAGACGCAGGGCGATTTTGTCCCACGGGGTGAGGAGGTCGCTCAGGCTGACGACTGCAAAGTCGTGCATGAGCGGCGCGCCCAACAGGGAGGCTGCGGCAGCCAGGGCCGGAATGCCCGGCACCACGCGTACGTCCATGGCATCCTGCAGGCCGCGGGACTGGACCAGTTCCAGCACCAGCCCGGACATGCCGTACACGCCGGAATCGCCGCTGGAAACCACCACGGTGTTCTCCCCGGCAACGGCGAGGTCGATGGCCGCGTTGCAGCGGTCCACCTCCTTCATCATGCCGGTGGAAAGCACGTGTTTGCCGTCCAGCAGTTCGGGCGCAATGAGATCGAGATAGGTGGAATAGCCGACAACGGCGTCGGCTTCGGCGATACTTCGCGTCGCCTCTGGCGCGCAAAGGGCCGGATCGCCCGGGCCCAGCCCGACCACGCTCAGCAGGCCGCAGCCAGCGTTACTCGAGGGCTTTTGGTCTTGGGGACGATCAATTGTTTGTTCGCGGCCAGAGTCAGGGCGGCGGCTTCGCATACGCTTTCAACTCCCATGTGCTGTTGGACCCGGTCGGACGGGTTGGGCACGTCCACGCCTTGCAGCTTTTCCGGGGGATAAAAAGTGACAGGAACGCCCAGTTCCCGTGCGGCCTCCAAAAGGCCGGGCTCGTCCTGCTTGGCGTCTATGGAGGCCAGCCCTGCGATGCTGTCCGTATGCAGCCCCTGGGCGGCAAAGACCGTGCGCAGGTGGTCCAGGATTTCCTGGCACGGGGTGTCCCGCCGGCAGCCGATGCCCACGCTGATATTTTTTGGATGCAGCAGTAAATGGCCGGGCGCGGACGGACGAACACGATAATCCACCCAGACCGCACATGGTGCATCGGCAGCCACTGTCTCTGTTGTCGGCTGAAAATATGCGGCAAGGTCCGGGCGCTGTGAAAACTGCAGATGGTCGTCGGGATCGAACAGCGCGGCCTTTCCGCCGTCCAGCAGGTGGCCGCTGACAAGCTTTACGGCCTGTATGTTGCCGATACCCAGACCTGCCTGCTGTGCCAGCAGATCGATGGCCGGAACCGCCTGCCTGTCCGTGGCCGTGGTGATGACGGGCTGCGCGCCGACCATGTCGGCAATATCGCGGGCCAGGGCGTTGCCTCCGCCCAGATGACCGCTCAGCAGGCTGACGCAGAACATGCCGTCCTGATCCATCGCCACCACGCAGGGATCGGTATCCTTGCTTTGAAGATGCGGGGCGATGGCCCGTACGGCAATGCCTGCCGCGCCCACAAAGATATGGGCCGGATAGTGTGAAAAAGTGGAGGCCAGCAGGTCGCGTATGGATTCGAAAACGATTTCCTCGGGAAATCCCGGTTCGGCGCAACGGGCATGCAGATGGACCCGGCCATTTGCCAGACGCCCGATGCGGCGGGCCATGGCGGCTCCCTGGCGGGTGAAGGCATAAATGGCGGGGGAAGTGGATGAAGGCATTGTGGTCACCGGAGGTTACAAAAAGGCCCGGAAGTGCACTACGGCACGCTTCCGGGCCGGGGTTGTCTTAGGGCTGGAAGGTCTGTGCGGCTTCCAGGATCTTGGCAAAGTCCTCGTCCGTGTGGGCAAAGGAGGCAAAGGTGCATTCAAAGGCGCTGGGGGCCAGGAATACATCGTTCTCCCGCATGTGGCGGAAGTACTTGGCGTACATTTCGCTGTCGCCCTTGCTTGCGGAGGCAAAGTCCGTCACCGGGCCTTCGCAGAAGAACAGGGTAAAGACGGAGGCGATCTGGTTGCAGGTAACGGGCAGGCCCTTGCCGCTCAGGATGGCGGTCAGTTCGACGGCCAGTTTCTTGACGCGGTTTTCCAGGCCTGTGTAGTCCTGCTTGGTGAGCAGGCGCAAGGTGGCCAGTCCGGCGGCCATGGCAACCGGGTTTCCGGCCAGGGTTCCGGCCTGGTAGACCTCGCCGCAGGGGGCGATACGCTGCATCAGGTCGGCCCTGCCGCCGTAGGCGCCCACGGGCATGCCACCGCCGATGATCTTGCCCAGGCAGGTCAGGTCGGGCTTCATGCCGAAGCGGCCCTGCGCACCACTCAGCCCCAGGCGGAAACCGGTGATGACTTCGTCGAAAATAAGCAGGGATTCGTGTTTTATGGTCAGGTCGCGCAGTCCTTGCAGAAAGCCTTCCTGTGCCGGGACGCAGCCCATGTTTCCGGCCATGGGTTCCACGATGACGGCGGCAATGTCCTCGCCATGGGTCTTGAACAGTTCGGCCACGGCCTCGACGTCGTTGTACGGGGCCAGCAGGGTATGGGCCACGGTTTCGGCCGGTACGCCCGGCGTGCCGGGAATGCTCAGGGTGGCGAGGCCGGAACCGGCGCTGGCCAGAAACGTATCGCTGTGTCCGTGGTAGCCGCCGATGAACTTGACGACCTTGGACTTTCCGGTCACGCCGCGGGCCAAGCGCAGGGCGCTCATGGTGGCTTCGGTGCCGGAGTTGACCATGCGCACCATGTCCACGGCGGGCATGATGTCCACGATGGTTTTGGCCAGATCTACCTCGTCGCGGCAGGGCGCGCCGAAGCTGCAGCCGAAATCTACCGCGGCATGGATTGCTTCCGTAACGTAAGGGTGGTTGTGCCCGAGAATCATGGGGCCCCAGGACAGGACCATGTCCACAAGTTCCTGTCCGTCCACGGTTTCAATGTGCCCCTTGTCCGCACTATCGATGAACAGGGGATTCACGCCCACGGATTTGCAGGCCCGTACCGGGGAATTAACCCCGCCGGGAATGTACTTGACGGCTTCGGCAAAAAGAGATTCAGACTGGCTCATTGTACCCTTCCTCGTCCTCGCAGAAGTAGATCATGGAGGTTTTTTTCAGTTCACGTACGCTTTCAAGAATGTCGAATTGCTGGATGCCCGTCTCCTCTACAAGCTCCTCGGCAACACGCAGGCAGTCGCCCGGGTCTTTGCCGTGGATCATTGTGTAGAAGTTGTACGGCCAGTCCATACAGTTGCGGCGTACGTAGCAATGGGAAATTTCCGGCCGGGCCGAGAAGATGCGTCCGGTTTCGTCCAGGTCTATGCCTTCTTCGGCAAACCAGGCGACCATGGCGTTGTGTCCGTACCCGGCCTTCTGGTGGCGCAGGGTGGCCCCAAAGCGGCGGATGACCTTATCGTCCTTGAGCTGTTTGACCAGAGAGAGGATTTCCTCTTCTTCCAGCCCCACCTGTGCGGCGATGTCGGCAAATGGAGTGGCCGTGTCGGGCAGGTTGCGCTGCATGATGGCCAGGGCCTTTTTCTGCTTGTCGGTAAAATTGAGATTTCCCATGGCCGGGGTGATACCTTGTGGGGGGGGATTTCGCAACCCAGGGACGGGCTGTTTACAAAAGGAATAAGAGCGTTGTCGTTTTAAAGAAATATTCCAGCATATGTCCGTAACTACTTGTCGAACTTATGTTTTTCTCGTGAGACCTGAGTCCTTTGGGGGCCTGCGCCTCTGTACGCAACCTGCCGGATTATACTTTGTAATTATTCCGAGAAAACCGACTGAAAAAATATTGACTTCCGCTCCCTGGTGACTAACTTGAAAATAGACCTGGAGCGCAGGTACGGTTGGTTCGGCGGGAGAATCAACATAAAGAGAATTGATAAGGCCGCAAGGCCTATTTAAAAAAGGGTTCTTGGACCACCAGCTTACGGCGCTCCGGGTTTTTCATTGGCCGGAAGCCATCCCCAGACGGGAAGGCTTCCGGCCTTTTCTTTTGGGGGCCATTTTTTTTGGCGTTTTCAGCCTTTATCAGGCTCCAGGCCCAGGTCTTCTATTTCCCGCCTGTCATCACCCATATCCGAGCCCTTGCTCGTCAGGTAATCACCAATCATCAGTCCGCTGGCTCCGGCCATGTGGACTTCTTTTTTGCGGTCATGTCCCAGGGTGGATTCACGTCCACCGCAGATGCGGATGTGCTTGTCGGGCAGCAGAAAACGGTACACGGCAATCACGGCCAGGGCCTCGTCCGGGAGCAGGCGGGCCTGCCGTTCCAGCGGCGTGCCCTCAAAGGGCATGAGAAAATTCACCGGGATGGAATGCACGCCCAGGGACTTGAGTTCCAGGGCCATTTCCACGCGGTCTTCCCAACTTTCCCCCAGGCCGAAAATACCGCCCGAACAGACGTGCAGACCTGCGCTGACGGCGCGGCGCACACAGTCGGTGTCTTCGTCGTAAGCATGGGTGGTGCAGATAGACGGGAAGAACGAGCGGGAGGTTTCCAGGTTGTGGTGGTAGCCGCTCATTCCGGCCCGCTGCAGCCGCGCCAAGGCCTCGGCGTCGAGCAGCCCCAGCGAGGCGTCCGCAGCCAGCCCGGCAGCCTTGATGTCGGCCAGCATGTCGGCAATGCGTTCCAGTTCCTGGGCATTGGGTGCCTTGCCGCTGGTAACCACGGCAAATCGTCCGGCACCGCCGCGGCGCATGGTTTGGGCGGCCTTGAGCACGGTTTCCCGGTCCACCAGGGGATATTCCGGGCTGTCGGTACCGTAGTGGGCGGATTGGCGGCAAAAGGCGCAGTCTTCCCCGCAGCGTCCGCTTTTGGCATTGATGATGGCGCACAGTCCCACCTTGGTGCCCAGATGGTGCAGCCGGATCTCCCTGGCATGGGGGAGCAGGTCGGCAGGGCGGGTACGGGCAACGTCGAGGAGGAAGGCGATTTCGCCATCATTAACGGAAACGCCGTCTTTGGCCTTGGCGGCCAGGGCGCGCAGATTTGTCGTGCTCATAGTGTCTTCTCCAGCGATTCGGCGGTGTGGTTTCGTTCGTCCGCAGGGGCTTTGCGCCCCATGACGCAGAGCGACTTGTACGAAACATAGACCCCGTCGGGACCGGCGTAGTTTTTTTCATACTCCCGGCGGAACGCGGCCAGGCGGCGTGGGGATGCAGCCTTTTTGCCCGCAGTATAGCGGGCACCGGTGCGGCGCAGGGAGTGCAGCAGGGAGAGCGCGTCGGGCTGTCCCAAGCGGTCCACTCTTTGGGTGTGGACAAAGGTGAGGCCTGGATAGGCCGTGAAAATCTTCAGAATGCGCTCTGCCCCGGCCAGCGGATGGATGGACCCGAACCCGGTTTTTCGGCTGGTTTCGGCCAGTTCGGCCAATGTGCCGTCCACAAACATGTTCAGGGCGAACCGTCCGCCCGGACGTATCAGGTCCAGGTTGGCGGTGATGGAGCGTTCCGGGTTCTGATACCACTGCATGGCCGAGCTGCTCAGCAGCAGGTCTATGCTGTGCCGGGGCATGGGCATGGCCTCGCCGTCGGCGACAAAAGGTGCCAGGCGGTTGTCCCCGGTTTGGTTGCGCATGTGCGCCAGCATGGAACCGGCCACGTCCGCGGCAAGGTAGGTACGGCAGTGCAGTTCCGGCAGTATTTCCCAGGTCAGGGTGCCGACGCCCGCGCCGATTTCAAGAACCGTATCGCAGGCCGGGAGGGTTGATTCCCCGGCGGCATCGGAACGTCCGCAAATATCCGGCCAGTTCGCGGCCAGTTCGCGGATCATGTCTCGGGCTATCTGTTGCTGGATGAGTGCGGCGTTTTCGTATTCTTGGGCAGCGGCATCAAAATACCGGCGTACCTGTTTTTTCATGCAGGAGGGCATGCAAGGTCTCCTCGGATAGGCAATGACCGCCGGGTACCTGTTTCAACGCGGTTCCGTCAAGCGTTTGTACCACGCTTCGGGCGGCCCTGGCGCGGACGATCTTGTCGTTTTGCGGCATGACCAGCGTGATGTCGGCCCCTTGGGGAAGTGTGGGCGCGGCAGTGGAATCCAGAAGATATTGCAGGCCGTTTTTCAGGGCACCAATGAGGGGATGTTGGTCGGGATGCCGGGGAATGGGCATTGCCGATTCCGCCAGTCCGCAGTTGGTGTAAAAGTTGTGGAGCAGCCCGGCCGGATCGCGATCCAGTTGGTCCATCATGGCCTGCACCACGCGGGCCGGGAACGAGTCTGTAAAGCGCAGAAACGGGGCCACCAGCAGCACATGCCGAAAGGTTGCCAGACAGCGGCCGTGCTTGAGTGCCATGTGCGCGCCCGTGGACCAGGCCAAAAGTGTCTCTCCGCCTTTGTCCAGCCGCTCGAATACGGCCTTTTCGTCGGGGGAGTCCGGGTCGGTAAAGGGCGTGATGAACTCGCAGGCCTTGGACAGATTCGGGAAAAGCGGGGCAAATCCGGCCCAGCCGGAAAGGAACAGAATCCGGGCCATCAAGACTCGTTTCCCACGACGGGCAGGTTTTGCCGCAGGTCGCGGAAGGTGTCTGTAATTTCCTCCATTTCCCGGTCCGTGAGGTCGGCCCGCAGGCTCAGGCGCAGCCGTGCCGTCCCCTTGGGCACCGTGGGCGGGCGGATGGCCCCCACCAGCAGGCCGCGTTGCAGCAGAAAATCGCGGGCCGCAAGCGTGGCGCCATTATCGCCCAGAATTACGGGGATGATTTGCGTTTGGGACTGGCCCGTATCGAAGCCCATTCCATTGAGCGCATCCCGCAGGTCCTTGGAAATGGCCATGAGCCGTTTTCCGGTCTGGGGTTCATTCTGCACTATGCGCAGGGCCTCGCGGTTGGCACCGATGACCGAGGGCGGCAGGGAGGTGGAATAGATGAAGGAGCGGGCCGTGTTCATCAGCCAGTCTATCATGGTACGGCTTCCGGCCACGTATGCGCCGAACGATCCCATGGCCTTGCTGAAGGTTCCCATGTGCAGGTCCACCTGGTCGGCCACGCCGAGTTCCGACGCCAGGCCGCGGCCTTGCCCCAGAACCCCGGCAGCGTGGGCTTCGTCCAGCACCAGCAGCGCACCGTGCGATTTGCAAAGCCGGGCCGCCTGGGCTACATCTGCCATGTCGCCGTCCATGCTGAAGACGCTGTCCGTTATGACGATTTTTCGATGCGTACCCGCATGTTTTTCCAAACATTTTTCAAGGTGTGCCATGTCGTTGTGGCGGTAGCGCACATGCGTGGCGCGGGACAGAATGATGCCGTCCACAATGCTGGCATGGTTGAGTCTGTCGGAAAAAATTACGCAGTTGCGGTCGGCCAGGCTGGAACAGATGGCCAAATTGGCGGCATACCCCGAATTGAAGATCAAAGCGGCTTCGGTTCCCTTGAACCGGGCCACTTCCTCCTCCAGAGCGTCGTAGGGGCCGTATGTGCCGCTGACCAGACGCGAAGCGCCCGAAGTGGTGCCGTAATTCTGCGCGGCGATAACGGCTGCCCGGCGTATTTCCGCACGTTCGGAAAAGCCCAGGTAGTTGTTCGATGCCAGGTTGAGTATGTGCCGTTCCTGGAGCAGTACATGTTTGTCTGCTCCGTAGTCTATGTTTGGAATGGAACGGAACCGATGGTCTTTCTTGAGGGATTCGAGAGCGGCTTGGATGCTTTGCATAAGATGTCGCCAGTGTTTTTTTAACAGGAGTTTTTTCGATGCAAGGAGCCATATGGCATCCCTGTACGCAGATGGGCGAGGTGCGCGAGCACCCGCTGCTGCGCATAGTCAAAGGACAAGGCATATATCTCTACGACGCCGCAGGCAAGCGCTACATGGACGCCGTGGCCTCGTGGTGGGTCAATCTGTTCGGCCACGGAAACGAGCGTATCGCCCGGGCCATCCGGGAGCAGGCCGGAGTGTTGGAACAGGTCATCATGGCCGGAGTGACCCATGAAAAGGCCGAGGAAATGGTCGACCTGCTGCTGCCTCTGCTGCCGCCGGGGCTGAAGCACGTCTATTTTGCTAGCGACGGCGCCAGCTCCGTGGAAGTTGCCATGAAGATGAGCGTGGGCCATTACCGCCGCAAGGGGCAGACCGAGCGCGGCAAATTTCTTTTTCTGAAGAACGGCTACCACGGCGATACCATGGGCGCGCTGTCCGTATGCGGCGACGGCGGATTTACCGAAGAGACCGGACTGCCGCCGCGCAACATCATGGTGGAAGCCCCGGACTGTTTTCGCTGTCCCTACGGCAAGGAACGCGGTTCCTGCAACGTGGAGTGCTTCGAGCACATGGAAAGGGCCATTGCCGACCATAAGCACGAGGCCTGCGCCGCCATTGTGGAACCCCTGGTGCAGGGGGCGAGCGGCATGCGCATGTATCCCGCCCGTTACCTGACCAAACTGCGCAAGGCCACACGCGATGCCGACATGCACCTTATCTGCGACGAAATCGCCGTGGGGTTCGGGCGTACCGGAACCATGTTTGCCAGCGAACAGGCCGATATTTCCCCGGATTTGATGACCGTGGGCAAGGGGCTGACCGGCGGCACCCTGCCGCTGAGCCTGTGCCTGACCACGGACGAGGTCTACGAGTCCTTTTTGGGCGCATGGCCCAATGCCTTCATGCACAGCCACAGCTTTGGCGGCAATGCCCTGGCCTGCGCCGCGGGCGTGGAGACCCTGAAGATTTTTCGCGAGGAAAACGTGCTGGAAAACAACCGGGCCAAGGCCGAGCATCTGGCTGCCTACACCCGGGAGCGTTTTGCCGGTCATCCCCACGTGGGCGAAGTGCGCACAACGGGCTTTATCACCGCTCTGGAGCTGGTGGACGACCCGCAGACCCGCAAGGGCTTTGCCCCGGAGCGGCGCACGGGGTTCCATGTGTACAGAGCCGCAATGCAAAGGGGGGCGCTGATGCGCAACATGAAGGACGTGATGTACTTCATCCCTCCGTATATTATTACAAAAGAAGAAATCGAAACCATGGTGGATATCGCCTATGATTCGGTTCAAGAGGTTTTGGAATGATCCGTATCTATATATCCGGCGTGAACACCGAGATTGGAAAGACCGCGTTCAGCGCATTGCTGGCAAAACATTTTCTGGAGCAGGGCAAGACCGTTACCTATGTGAAGCCCGTGCAGACGGGCAGTCCGCCGGATGACGACTCGGCCTACGTGCGCGAGCACAGCGGGCTGGGAATGGACCGGGCCTATTGCCTGCTGACCGGCAAGGAACCTGCGGCCCCCATGTTCGTGTTCGAGCAGTTTCCCTTTTACGGACTGGTGGAAAAGATCAATGCGGTGCAGGATACGGACGTGCTGCTTGTGGAAAGTGCGGGTGGGCTGCTCGTGCCTCTCTGCCGTCGCTGGATGAACCATGATATTGCCCGCAAATGCGGGTTGGACGTGGCCCTCGTGGTGCCCAACCGCCTGGGATGCATCAACGATGCCCTGCTCAACATTCATTATCTGAAAACCACTGGCCTCAATCTGTACGGCCTGGCCATGAACGAACACTTTGCGGACGATCCCATGCCCGCAGAGCGCAACCGGGATTACCTGGCAGAGGTCGAGCCCGGCTGCATACGCTACGTGTTCGGCAATGGTTGGCTGAATGCGGTAGGAGCCGACAAGGACTGAGTATGACCGTTTGGGACGTGATAGAGCGATTTGCCGGACCGGCCACACGGGCCTGGGCGCGTGAAGCCCGCGAAGAAAATCTGGGGCTGGCTGGTTTTATCCACGGGTATGTCTACACCCGCTGGCCGTATCTTTATATTCGCACGGCGCTTGGCAAACACGTGTTGTCCATTGTGTTTGTGCCTTTGTATCTGCTCTGGCAGGGGCTGCGCTATCTGGGCGCGCGGCTTGTGGGGCGCAATCCGGCCGAACTGGCCGATTTTGCCGACGGCTATCACGGCAAGGTGGTGCCTCTGGACAAGGCCAAAAAGCTCATCACCATCAATCGGGATATTCACATCGACGATCTGGAACAGGTTTTGCCCTATGCCTCGGCACGCAAGCTGGTTCTGGAACATGCCGCCGACCTGGTGGTTCTGGACTGTCCCTGCCGGGTGTCCAAAAAGGAGCACTGCACGCCCGTGGACGTCTGCCTCATTGTGGGGCAACCGTTCTCGGGCTTTGTGCTGGAGCACCATCCTGAGAAATCCCGCCGCATCACCACGGCCGAAGCCCTGGACATTCTGGAGCAGGAAAACAAACGCGGCCACGTCTCCCATGCTTTTTTCAAAGACGCCATGCTGGGGCGGTTTTATGCCATCTGCAACTGCTGCTCCTGCTGCTGCGGTGCCATGAAGGCCATGCGCAACGGCTTGCCCATGCTGGCACCCTCCGGCTACAGCGCCGTGGTGGATGCCGGGCTGTGCGTGGGCTGCGGCAAGTGCGCCAAGATCTGCCCCTTTGACGCCATTACCATGGGGCCGGACAATACGGCTCTGATTGGCGAGAGTTGCATGGGCTGCGGAGTTTGTACGCATTCCTGCGCCAAGGAGGCGTTGTCCCTGGTTGTGGACCCTGCAAAGGGGGTTCCGCTGGACGTGGACGCACTGACAGACTAAAGTCGTAAAAGCTCGACGCATCTCATGCTCGCATACTGATTTTTCGGAGAAAATACGAATGTTCGGCAAGACCCCCATAGATCCCAATCTCCTTGATGTCGTTAAAGAAGACGGTTGCTACCTTCTGGCTGTGGACGGCACTCCCCTGCGCACTCCGGCAGGCAACGAGGTCTCTCATCCCAGCCAGCGGCTCATGGAGCACATGCTGCGCGAAATAGCCCTGAGCGGGGGATTTTCCAGCGAAAGGCTCAACGCCTACACCCAATATTCCTTTACCCGGGATTGCTTTGCGAACGCGGACGACAAGACCGTGGAACGGTTTGAAGAAGTCGTGCAGGCCGATCCCATTCTGCGCCGCCGGATGTGCTGCACCCTGGACGCCAGCACCGAGAATCTCGATGCCGTCATGGACGTGCTCGACAATCATTCCGGGGCCATGATGTTTATGATGGGCGGTGTGGCCGCCATAATGAAAAGCATGAACCGTTTTTTTCAGGAACGGACCGAAGGCGGGGGACGGAGCATCCGCAATATGGAAGGCAGCGTCGCCTTTTGCCGGGAACTCTACGACGCGCTGACCGAAGACGAGCAGGCGGGTGTGAACCTGCTGCGCATGGTGCACCGTTCCGGCCTGCTGTTGCCGCTGCTGTTCATCTACGGCCGCATTACGGCCTCGGAATACGCCAATACGCTGTTCAGCCTGCATCTGCCCGGCGTGGCTGTGGACGAATGTCCCGTCACCTGGCCCGCCTCCTGGGGAGACGTCTGCGTTGCCGAATGTTTGCCCGACTGGCAGACGCCGGAGAAAAGTTTCGAACACTTGCGGCTGCAGGCCGCCGGGGTGCTGGAATATCTGGCCTGCTTCGAATCCATGGACAAACGGTTGGCCTCCATACGCGATCTGATCGACCTGGGCGAGAGTTACAACCTGGAATTCAAGTCCACCTTCCGCATCAACCTGCATACGGGCAAGCCCGACGCCCGCATCAACCATGCCGGCTGCAAGACCATTGCCGCGTTCCTCAATTCCGGCGGCGGCTCCCTGCTCATCGGCGTGCGCGACGACGGCACCATAGAGGGCATAGAATCTGATAATTTCGAGAATCAGGACCGCTTTTCCCTGCATTTCTGGTCCGTGGTGGAGACCCTGCTGGGGCTGGACAATTCCCCGTACATCAAGACGAGTTTCGAGACCCTGGACGGGCGTACCGTGTGCCAGGTGAAATGTTCCAAAAGCCCGCGTCCCGTGTTTTTGCGGCCTGCGGGAAAGCCCGAAGAATTTTACATCCGCATCGGTCCCAAAAGCGTGCAGCTCTCCATTGAAAAGGCCCTTACCTACATCGGCCACCGTTTCGAGGGGCGCTAGTGCATATTTATCTGGTTGGCGGTGCGGTACGCGACAAGCTGCTGGGCCGTCCGGTAAAGGATAGGGATTTCGGCGTGGTGGGGGCAACGGGCGAAGACTTCATGCAGCGTTATCCCTCGGCCAAGCCCGTGGGCAGACTGGGGCTTACTTACATTTACAAGGGCGAAGAATATACTCTTTCCCGCGCCGCGACCATGCTGGAAGATTTGCAGACCCGCGACCTGACCGTCAATGCCCTGGCCGAGGACGAGGCCGGAAAGATCATAGGCCCGCCCGGCGCCCTGGACGACCTGCACGCCGGAATTCTGCGTCCTGTGGCCTGCGAAAATTTTCATACCGACCCGCACCGCGTACTCCGGGCCGCACGGTTTGCCGCTTCCTTCCCAGACTGGAACGTTGCGGACGAGCTTTCAGCCTGCATGCGCCAGGTGGCGGCAGCCGGACTGCTGGCCGAGATTGCCCCAGAAAGGGTGGGGCTGGAGTTGGTGAAGGCCTGCTCCTGCCCGGCGCCCGGCCGGTTCTTTCGGCTGCTGTGCGCAAACAATTGTCTGGAACCGTGGTTCGGCGCGTTCGCAACGTCCAACGAGGGCGACACTGCACGAGACGCCAAGCGCCATTTCGACTGGATGGACGCGGCGGCAGGCGGTGAAAAGTCGGAGACTTCACACCGGGCGGCCTGGCTGGTCGTCTGCGCCGGGCTGGACCCGGAACATGCCGAGGCCGAGGCCCGCCGCATCAAGCTTTCCCTGGACTACATCCGGGCTGCCGTTTTTGCCTCGCGCTGGCTGAAAAAGGCCTGCAAGACTGCGGACCCGCAGTGGACATTCCCGCAACTGACGTCTGCCCAGCGGGTGGACATGCTTTTGCACATGGACCGCCTCGGTTTGGTTCCGGCTTTTGCCCGAGCCGTGAGTGCCGGAATCGGTCCGGACAGGGTGGACGAGGCCGCACTCCTGGAGCGGTTGGAACAGGACGCCGCCAGGGTGCGCGAAGTGCACCTGCCCAAATCGGCCCGCGGACTGGGACCGGAATCGGGCAAAGTGTTGCTGGAGATGCGAATTGCCGCCCTTGAGGGAGCGCCCGAATAGGGCGGGGTAAATAGGTCAGCTTTCTTGCCCGGCCCTGCAAAACCGAGTAGTCTGAAAATATGAATCAGCCCGTCCTGTCCATCCGCGATCTGCACACCCAATTTCATACTTCACGCGGCGTTGCCCAGGCGGTCAACGGCGTCAGCCTCGATATCGGCACCGGCGAGATGGTCGCCCTGGTTGGCGAGTCGGGCTGCGGCAAGACCATGGTGGCACTCTCCGTCATGGGGCTGGTGCCTTCGCCGCCGGGGCTTATCGCCTCCGGCGAGATACTTTTCAAGGGGCGCGATCTGGTGGGCATGAGCGAACACGATCTGCGTTCCGTGCGTGGCAATCACATCGGCATGGTCTTTCAGGAGCCCATGACCTCGCTCAACCCGGTATTCCGCATTGGCGAGCAGATTGCCGAGGTCCTGCGCCTGCACAAGGGCATGAACCGCAAACAGGCTCTGGAAGCGGCGGCAAGGCACTTGAACGAGGTGGGCATACCAAGCCCGGTGGAACGGTTGCAAAGCTACCCGCATGAACTTTCCGGCGGCATGCGCCAGCGGGTGATGATTGCCATGGCCCTGGCCTGCGGACCCGAACTGCTGCTGGCGGACGAGCCTACCACTGCTTTGGATGTAACCATCCAGGCGCAGATTATGGGGCTTTTGGACAACTTGCGGCGCAAGCACGGCCTGTCCGTATTACTCATCACCCACGACCTGGGCGTGGTGGCCGGAACCTGTGACCGGGCCGCCATCATGTACGCCGGAAATATTGTGGAACGGGCCGACGTGGTTTCGCTTTTTCATGAACCGCTGCATCCGTACACGCGGGGATTGCTGGCGTCCGTTCCCCGGCTGGACGATCCGGAACGGCGGCTTGCCTCCATACCGGGCACTGTGCCCAGCCTGCTGCAATTGCCTTCGGGCTGCCGTTTCCATCCCCGCTGTTCCCAGGCCATGGATATCTGCCGGGAAAAGACGCCTCCGGAATTCGAACTTGGTCCCGGACGGCGGGTCGCCTGCTGGTTGCACGGGAAATAGCCATGGAAAATCTGGAAATACGCGACATCAAAAAACACTACATGGTCGGCGGTGGTCTTTTGGGCGGTGGGCAGTCCAAGGTGCGGGCCGTGGACGGCGTGAGCCTGCACATAGAGCCGGGCGAGACCCTGGGGCTGGTGGGCGAATCGGGCTGCGGCAAGTCCACCCTGGGGCGGCTGGTGCTGGGGCTGGAAAAGCCCACCGCAGGCGACGTGCTGCTGGGGGGCGAATCGATTTTTACAGGCAATCCAAGGGCCTTTCGCCGCCGGGTACAGATGATTTTTCAGGACCCTTTTTCCTCGCTCAATCCGCGCAAGTCCGTAGGCTCCATCATTGCCGAGCCCTTGGTCATCCATTCCGTTGGCAACCGTGCCTCGCGTCGGGAGCGGGTGGCCGAACTGCTGGGGCTTGTCGGCCTGCGGCCCGAACATGCCTCACGCTATCCGCACGAATTTTCCGGGGGCCAGCGACAGCGTATCGCCATTGCCCGCAGTCTGGCCCTGCAGCCGGAGTTCATTGTCTGCGACGAACCCGTCTCCGCCCTGGATGTCTCGGTGCAGGCCCAGGTCATCAACCTTTTGGCCGATCTGCGAACCCGCATGAATCTGGCATACCTGTTCATTTCCCACGACCTTTCCGTGGTTGCCAGTGTCAGCACCAGGGTAGCGGTCATGTATCTGGGGCGCATCGTGGAGGTCGGTCCGCGCCAGGATATCTTCACCTCTCCCGGGCATCCCTACACGCAGGCCCTGCTGCACAGCGTGCCGGTGCCCGATCCTGCTGTGCGCAGTGAAAGCATAGCCCTCTCCGGGGACCTTCCCAGCCCGGTCAATCCGCCCACCGGCTGCCATTTCCATCCACGCTGTCCCAAAGCCATGCCAATTTGTTCCGAACGGGTTCCGGAACACCACCAACTTGGACCGGGCCATTGGGCCGCCTGCCATCTTCATGGTTCAGGCTGCTGACAAAGGCAGGATAGCGTCGTTGCCTCAAAAAAACTCAACCCCTCGCGTATCAGGAACTACGCGTCAGCCTTGAGTTTTTCTTACAACGGTGAGTCTTTCTGGGCTCTCGCACCTTTTTGAGCAGCCTGGAAGATGTAACTTTGTAATCACTCTGCGCCATCTTCATGGCTGCTTCTTTTTTTTGGGTTCGTGAAAACTATAATTGCATTGCGCTCTTCTGAATTGTTATTTCCATGTATAGAATAACAATTTGGAGTTGCGCTATGAAGTTCCTGCGGTTCAGTTCTTTCTGGCTCTCGTTCGTGTACGTTCTCGTGTTGGGGAGTTTGGCGTGTGCTGCGTCGGACGCATCGGATGAAACAGCGGGCGATCCCTTGTGCTCCCTGAAATATATGACCGAAGAATACCGGCCGTTCAGTTTTCGTGACGCCGGAGGCCGCGCTACCGGGCTGTCCGTCGAAGTGCTCCGGCTGGTGATGAAGGAACTCGGCTGCCCAGCCCCCGAGTTGACCTTTTATCCGTGGAGCATGGCCTACCGTATCTTGCTGGAACGTCCGGGGACCGTGCTTTTCAGCATTTCCAAGTCAAGGCACAGGATGAACCAATGCAAGTTTGCCGGCCCTATAGCGGAGATGAACTATGCCCTGGTTGCCCGCAAGGACGCGGGCATCCGTGTGAACAGCCTGAGGGATGTCGCCGGGCTGCGTGTGGGGGTGCGCCAGGATGGGTGGGCCGACGCATTTTTTCATTTCCATCTGCCTACGGTAAGTTTGGCCCGGAAACCGCGTATTGAATTTGCCGTCAACCATGTGCGCAAGGGAAATCTGGACCTTTTTGCCTATGCTGAACCTGGAGTACCGGCCCTGCTGCGCAGCATGCGTCTGGACCCAAAAGAGTACGAAGTCGTGTACGTGTTTGAACCTGTCTCGCCGTATTACGGGTTTCATAAGGAAACACCGGATGCCTATGTGGAGAGGTTTCAAAGGGCCTTGGATGTGGTAAAGACCCGCCCGGAATTTCAAGAACTCATCGAAAAATATCTGGAATAAATGGCGCCTCTTCCTTTGGGGGGAGTACGGTTTTCGTCTGTGCCTCCGGGATGCGGTTTTCCTTCCTGGCTGCAATCTGGTAGGTCTTGGGTGCGGTTTTCTGCTCCTCGCAATGTGGGGCTTTTTTTTGACACTTGCGTATGTTTCCTAAGCAGGAATCTGGCGCGTACCCTTGACTCCCGGCGCGTTGGCGGCCATAGTCACGCTTCCCAAAGTTATAGGCATGTGTGCCGCCAAGGAGCGACCATGAAAGATATTCGGAATGCGCCGAACGAAGTTTTGGACATCATGCAGTTCGAGCACTGGCTGCGGTTTTATTTTGTGGAAGAAGTGGACGGTAAGCTGGAGCTTCGTGTCCCGGACGAAGAGATGGAACGGATCAAAGACGAGCTGCCCGTGATGCACAGTCTGGTGGAATTGCTCAACAACCGGGAAATCACCCAGCAGCTATGCACGGAAACCGTGTGCAGCTTCATCGCCGCACGGCTGGACGGGCAAAAGTACCCCGAAGGCACCATCACCAAGGTCTTCGACGGCAAGAAGTTCAAGCTGGAAATGTATCTCTTCAGCCTTTGGAACCGGACGCACGAGGCCAAGCTGGACGAGGAATATCTTTTTTATCCCAGCTGGCAGAAGATGTTTGCCGAATGGAAAGAGACCGACGAGGTCAAACAGTACATCGCCAAACTGACCATCTCCGCACCCGGCCCCAAGACCACGCAGTAGAAGGCCCCGACAAGACGGTCCTGGCGTCTGCAACCGCCTTTGGGCGGATAAAAAATCCCCGGCATCACATTGCGCGATGCCGGGGTTTTTTTGTGTGTATTTGGGGGCGCTCAGCGGCTTAGCTGTTCAGGAAGGCCTGGAAAGCAAGCTTGACGGCGTAGATGTCGGCCTTGCTGGCCAGCTCGAAGGGGCTGTGCATGCCCAGAATGCCGGGGCCGAAGTCGATGATGTCCATGCCGTAGATGGCAAGTTCCTTGGCAACGGTTCCGCCGCCGCCTGCATCCACCTTGCCCAGTTCGGCCATCTGCCAGGGAATCTCGGCAGTGTCGAACAGGTTACGCAGCCAGCCCACGTATTCGGCATGGGCGTCGTTGGCCATGTATTTTCCGCCGTGGCCGGTGAACTTGCAGAACACCGGACCGTATCCCATCAGGGAGGAGTTCATTTTTTCGTGCAGATCCTGGAAGTCGGGGTCGATGGCCGCATGCACGTCTGCGGACAGGGCCTTGGAGGCCATGAACACCTTGGACAGGCGTACGCCCGGTTCCCAGGCGTCGATGAGGTCCTGCAGGCTGTATTCCAGGAACAGGGACTTGGCTCCGGTGGAGCCGTCCGAACCGATTTCTTCCTTGTCCCAGAAAATCACGATCTGGGTGTGTTCGGGCTGGTCGGCAGCCAGAAAGGCTTCCAAAGCGGTGTACACGCAGGACCTGTCGTCCTGGCCGTATCCGCCGATGAGCGAGCTGTCCAGACCCACAAAACGGGCCGGACCGGCAGGCACAACCTGCAGCTCGGCGCTGTACAGATCGTCTTCAGTAATGCCGTAGCGCTGGTTCAGCAGGGTAAGAACCTGCTTTTTCACCGGATCTTTGGCTTCTTTCTTTTCGCCTTTTTCGTCGGTCTCGGCTTTTTCCGGAGCATGGCCGATGATGATGTTCAGCTTTTCCCCTTCAAAGGCGTCGGATACCTTGGCCTCGTTCTGCTTGCGGGCCAGGTGGGGCAGCAGGTCGGCAATTGTGAAGACCGGATCGTTCGGGTCCTCGCCTATGCACACCGTGACGGAGGTGCCGTTCTTGAGCGCGATAAGGCCGTGCAGGGCCAACGGACGGCCCAGCCACTGGTACTTGCGGATGCCGCCGTAGTAGTGGGTTTTGGCAAGTCCCAGCCCCACGGTTTCGTAAAGCGGATGCTGCTTGAGGTCCAGGCGCGGGGTGTCGGCGTGGGCACCGGCCAGGCGGAAGCCTTCGGACAGCGGACGCTTGCCTTTGCGGGCCATGAAGATGGTCTTGTTGCGCATGACGCGATAGCAGGCGTCGGCCGAAAAGTCGGGCTTGAAGCCTGCGGCCTCGATGCGTTCAACCACCTTGGTTATGGTTTCGCGTTCGGTTTTGCATTCGGTAAGAAAGTCCACATAGCCTTTTGCCAATGCATCCATGGCGTCCAGGTGGGCTTGGTCCGTGTATACGTCCCAGCAGCTTTGGGGCTTGGATTCGAGCTGATTTTTCTTGTCGGACATATGATGTGTCTCCTTGATAGTTGCAATGGGAAAGATGTTCCCCGCCAATTTACAGGGGCTACGCGCCAGCTTGAGCAATGGCCTGGGCAAGAGCCTCGGCCGCTGGTTCGAATTCCTCGTGGGCCAGGGTGCGCGGGTCCAGGGCGAAGTGTTCGTCTTCTATGCGGCCCACCAGGGGCGGGGTGGTGGCAAGCAGGGCCTCCTTGAGCGCGTCCACGCTGCAGCCCATGGGCCGGATGCGGACCAGGGTGGTGGGCAGGTCGCGTTCCGGGAATGCTCCGCCGCCCACGCGGGATGCGCCGGGGCAGGTATCCACCTCGGCGGCCTTGCCCAGACGGTTGCGCAGCGTTTCGGCCAACTGCACGGCCTTGGCCTCCAATTCCTGCGCAGAGGCGGTTATCATGGCCAGGGTGGGCACCCGCAGCCGGGCTTCGTCAATGTCCAGATACAGGCGCATGGTGGCTTCCAGCGCCGCCAGGGTCATTTTGTCGATGCGCAGGGCCCGGTTGAGCGGGTTGCGTTTGATTTTTTCGATGATTTCCCGGCGGCCCACGATGATGCCCGCTTGCGGACCTCCCAGGACCTTGTCGCCGGAAAAGCTTACCACATCGGCGCCGCTGGCAACGGAGCGCTGCACCGTGGTTTCCTCGCCCATGCCCAGGTGCGCGAAGTCGAAGAAATTTCCACTGCCCAGGTCTTCGATAACCGGCAGGTTGTGCGCCCGTCCCAAGGGCACCAACTCGGAAAGGGTGACTTCCTTGGTAAAGCCCACCACCCGGAAGTTGGAGGTGTGCACCTTCATAAGCACGCCGGTCTCTTCGGTAATGGCGTTTTCATAATCGTGCAAATGGGTGCGGTTGGTGGTGCCGACCTCCACAAGGCGTGCACCGCTGCGGGCCATGACGTCGGGGATGCGGAACGATCCGCCTATTTCTATGAGTTCTCCGCGCGAAACAACGGCCTCGCGTCCGCTGGCCAGGGTGTCCAGCACGATGAGTACGGCCGCGGCATTGTTGTTGACCACCAGGGCGGCTTCCGCGCCGGTGATGCGGCAGAGGATGTCTTCCACATGGCTGTAGCGGCTGCCCCGCTTGCCCGTGCTCAGGTCGAATTCCAGGTTTGAGTAGTGCTGGCAGGCCTGCTGCACCGCTTCCATTGCCTCGGGTGCAAGCAGGGAGCGGCCCAGATTGGTGTGCACCACCACGCCCGTGGCGTTGAGCACGCGGGTGAAGCGGGGGCCTCCCTTGCGGCGCAGCAGGGCGTGCAGTCCGGCCATGAGGCGTTCCGGTTCCAGCTCTTCCGGGTCGGTCAGCAGGCCGTCGCGGATCGCTGCCCGCAGCGTGTCCAGATATTCCGTAACAAGGTCTTTGCGCAGGGGGCGCGGCACGGCGGGTGCCAGGGGATCGTCCTCCAGGGCGGACAACAGTCTGTCTGTGGAAGGCAGGTGGCGGAACAGCTGGGACAAGGGAGCATCTCCTTACGTACAGAGTGAACAATAAAAGTATTCTGCCCGTCCGAAAAGTAAACACCCAGAGGGCAGATTAAACGACGTTCTGCCGAAAAAAGACGAGAAAAACGAAAAAAACGGTCGGCTCGGGCTGCGCTGTAAGTCAGTCGCGGCCCTGCGCCGGGGAACCGAGGTACCGGGGATACGTTCTCATTCTTGCGGTGTCGTGTCCAGTTGGTCGGGCCACAGCCTGTAGAACTCGGATAACAGATAGAGCGAGCCGCAGACAAGGACCTTGCCGCCGGATTGGGCGGCCTTTTCCAGGGCCCGGGCCAGGCCGGGGGCGGTCTGTACCTGTCCGCCGATGTGGCGGGCCGTGACTTCCGGGTCGGCAGTGCGTTCGTGCGCGTCCATATAGGGCACGATGATGGGGCCGTGGGTCAGGCTGCGCACCAGCGGTCCCATGGTCTGCATGTCTTTGTCCTTGAGACAGGCGAAGACAATGGCGTCGGGATGAAAATTCATGGCTGGCAGGGCCTTTTGCAATGCGTACAGGGCGTGCGGATTGTGTGCGCCGTCTATGAGCAGATCCACGGGGTTGTTGGAAATGTGCAGGCCGCTGATGTGCTGCAACCGTCCGGGAATAAAGGCCGTGCCCAGGGCGCGAATTTCTTTGGTCGTGTCCGGGGCAATGTGCAGTCTGCGGGACAATTCGTTCCAGGCGGCCAGGGCAAGGCGGGCGTTGGTCTGCTGGTGCGGTCCGGCCAGGGACGGGCTGCTGTGTGCGGGCAGGGGGGGCAGGTCCGTGTGCAGCCGTGCCCCGCAGGTTGCGGCCCGTTGGCTGATGACGGCCGCGGCTTCGTCCACCTGCGGCGCACTGAAAACCGGCATGTCCTTGCGCATGGCTCCGGCCTTGTCCGTGGCGATTTCCGTAATGGTGTTGCCCAGCACGGCCTGATGGTCCAGCCCTATGGGGGTAAGGCACAGCAGGTCGCGGCGCATGGAGCAGACCGCGTCGTACGTGCCGCCCAGTCCGGCTTCCATGATGGCGGCGTCCACACCTGTTGTAGCGAACATCTGCACGGCCAGCACGGTGAGAAATTCAAAGTAGGTCAGGCCGAGGTCCTCGGTGGTATCCATAACAAGGTTGGCCTGTTCCACCCAAAAGGTCGGGGGGAGCATGTCGCGGCCTATGCGGATGCGCTCGCGGATGGTGATGAAATGGGGGGAGGTGTAGACTCCGGCCTTGGCCCCGTGCTCGGCGCACAGGGACGCAAGGAACGTGGTGGTGGAGCCTTTGCCGTTGGTTCCCACCATGTGGGCCACGGCGAAATTTGGATTGCGCAGTCCCAGGCGGTCCAGAGCCTTGTCCGTGCGTTCCAGGCCGAGGTCCATGTGAAAGAGGCCGCGTTTGTCCAGCCAATGCTGCAATTGTTCGAAAGATGTGAAGTGCGACATGATGGAATGGGAAGTATCCGAGGCGGCTGGGGTAGGCAAGCCATTTGAACGATACTCTTTTTCTTGACCACTTGCTGTGGTTTGTATAATGTCGCGTCCGCCAAAAAGGGTGCAGAGATTATGCGTCCTAAAAAAAGGTGCAAAGACGAGGCACCTTGGCATATGATGCACTTGTCCGTTGCTCAGAATCATTATTCAAAGTGGCGGATATGCCGAGGAGAGCCAATCTCCCGAAGCATTATTTACAATCCGTGCGCCAGTAGCTCAGTTGGATAGAGCAACGGCCTTCTAAGCCGTCGGCCGGGGGTTCGAATCCTCCCTGGCGCACCACTTTTCAAAAAAAGGGTTACGAAGAAATTCGTAACCCTTTTTGTTTTGGGTGCTTTTGGCAGACCCTGCCAAAGCGGCAACCCAGTCTCTTCCCACGAAACTATTTGGGTAACACGGTTACACGACACCCTCCACTAGGCCGCCCTCTGGTGCGCTAGCACCAGAACAGCGGCTCTCCGTTCGCGCTCGAAAGCCGCCTATTGCGTCCGCTTTTTTCTTTTCGTGTAAGAGCCGATGTAGATGCCAATCAAGGCAAGCCCGACGCCCGAGAGCTCCACCGGATTGACCGGCTTGCCGAAGAAGAGGATGTCCCAGAGGAAGGAGAGGGTCGGCTGAAGCAGCAGGAGGAGGCCGACCAGGGCGCCGCGCACAGTCTGGATGCCCCGGGTGACCAGGAACCAGCCCACGGCGTGGCAGATGAAGGCCAGGGCGGAGATGGCGGCCAGGGACTTGAGCGTGGGGATGACGAAGGACTGGCCCTCGGCCAGGGCCAGCCCACCCAGGATCAGGCCGCTGACCAGGGCCGCGGCCGAGGCCAGGACCAGGGCATCCACGCGGTCCTTGGACAGAGCGTATTTGAGCGAGAGCATGTACAGGGCGTAGAAGCAGGCAGTCACCAGCCCGTAGGACACGCCCAGCCGGTAGTCCGCGGAAAACCCGGACCAGCTTACACCGACCATGAGATAGAGCCCGCCCAGGGCCAGGAGGATGGCCGCGTACATGCGCGCGGGCATGCGTTCCTTGAAGAACAGAGCCGAGACCACGGCCAAGGGGATGACCTGGAAGTTGCCAAGCATGGTGGACAGTCCGGGCCCGACAAACGCGATGGAGCGATGCCAGAACACGAAGTCGCCTGCAAAGAACACGGCAGCCACGCACCCCCACTTGATAGTGTTCGGGGTGAACAGCTTGAGCTTGCCTGCGCGGGCCAGGACCAGGAGCATGGCCATCCCGCCGCCGGTCAAGCGGTAGAACCCGGTCACTTCCGGGGGCAGCCCGGCCAGGACCACCATGACCGAGGAAAAACTGATGAGCACCGCTCCGATCAGCAGTGCGTTCATGCGGCCACCACCTTGAGCCTGCGTCCCAGGGTGGTGTAGGTTTTCCTCTGAAGAAACGGGCAGGCAACCTCAAAATCGTCCCGTACCGAGGAATCGCTCACAACCTTCCAATGATTTCGGGTGGTGTGGTTGCAGCCTTCTATGGCTGCCCGAAGACCTGTAATTCGAAGAACCTTGGCGGTTCGTTGTTTGGCCATTACGGCAATTTCAAGTTCAATTCCAAAACGTCTGTCAGTCATCGTGGTGGCTCCTTCAATGCGTCGTCGGGGCACCATTGTTCCAAGGTCGGGACGAGTCAACAAAGAAATTTACAGATTGCATATTTCAGGCTGCTGACAAAGGCACGATAGCGTCGTTGTTTCAAAAAGCTCAAACCCTCGCGTATCTGAAAATACGCGTCGGTCTTGAGTTTTTTTGGCTCTCGCACCTTTTTGTGCAGCCTGCCAGATTGAATTTTGTACTCAATCTGGAATATGCAGAAGGATAGAGCCCGCAAGTGGCAGAACTCATGCCAGGCCCTGGAAAAGCCCTCCACCGTTATCTCAATGTAACTGTCAGATTTTTTCAAGCTGGGTGTCTGCTTACAGTGGGCTGCCGTATGCAATGAGCCCCAAGTATGCATGGTATGTAATGGCACAGGGGGGGAAGAAATCCGGCCAGAGGAAGGAGGTCCGGCCAGGGAGAGACGTAAGCAAGGTGTATCTGGTGTGCTGTCTCCGCAATGCGTCTCTGCATTTGTGGAGGACCACGTCCTAGCTGTGGCGTTGTTGTAAGGTCTTCATTGCTGCCTGTTGTTGGCGAGGTTCCCGGCCCTGAAGCAAAAAAACCGGGAGCCCCGCCAGTGAGGCGAAAAACTTTTTTCTGCCGGGCTGTTGGATATGCCCCCGGCTACAGGTTGCCGTCAGCCTACACGAGCTGTTGGAACAGGACCGGGTCGGGCCTGGGCAGTACAGTGGTACCAACCAGCAGTCCGCGCTCACGGGCGCATTCCTGTCCTGTGGCAACAGCCGCCTCTACAGCACCTACATCTCCGGTAAGAAGCACATACCCTTTGCCTCCAAGGCCTAGTGCCGTGCGGATTTCCAAAAGGTCCACGGCTGCGGCCTTGACCGCGGCATCGGCCGCCAGAATGGCCGAGGCGACGGAAAATGTTTCTATCACTCCCAGCGCTTTGCGCTGCGTGATCTGCGTGCAGGCGGACAGCGCAGCCACAACATCGGGGTGCACGTTGGGTATGGTGAAACAGTCCACAACCGCAGTGGTGTTGATCTGTTTCCCCGTGTCGACGGAGGATTTGACCGCGCCGATTTCGCCACTGACTCCGGCAATGAATTTACCGGGACAGATGGTTTTCAGGCAGAAAGGGGTTACGGCAGCGGTTTTGAGCATGGCATCCGCCGCTTCAATGCCGGTATGGATATTTGAAAATTCAATCAGGCCGATGGCTGTTAATTTATCCACGGGTAACCTCGGAATTTGTATTGCTGAATGCTATTGAACCGCTATGCGGACATGGCTGCCCACTTCCAGAACCTTGCCGCCGACGCTGGCGTGAATTTGGGCCCCAAGGGCCTTTTCCGGTATGGCGCCGATCAGATCCCCCTTGGCCACGGTATCGCCTACTGCGACCACGGGCTGGCTGGGTGCGCCGATATGCTGCCGGAGCGATATGTTGACCTCGGCCGGGGTAATGTCCCCTTTGAACGGGGTTTCCAGGCTCATGTAGTGCGAAATTCCGATTCTGCCCGCGAGCCGGGGTACGGGAATTTTTCTGTAATCCCGGAAGGCCGTCTTTTCCTCCACAATCTCCTTGGACCCTTCGTAGGCTATGGATTGCGCCCGGAGCTCCCGTTTTATGGCCTGGTTGATGCGCCGCGGCGCCATGCCCATGGGGCAGGCGTAGTGCTCGCAGGCTCCGCATTCGCTACAGATCATGGCCTTGGCCCCGGCTTCGGACAGTTCGTTGCCTGCGGCAAAAGCACGCATGATGGTGTGTGTCTGGAGGGGGTGGCCGATAAGCCCGCGAGGACAGATATCCGAACACGCCCTGCATTGGATGCAGGCGGACGCGGCCCTGCGGCGCACCACTTCCAGGGGAAGGGTGGCGTTGCGGTGCAGGTAGTGGCCTGCCGGAAGTACGATAAGGCCGCCGGTCGTCTTGGTGACTGTTTCGCTTGCCAGTCCGTCGAGCCCCTCGACAACGCGTCCCATCATGGGGCCGCCGATGATGAAAACGGGAGAGGCTGGCAGTGCGCCGCCACATTTTTCCAGACAGTCGACCATGGAGGTGCCCAGAGGAGCACGCACGACACCGGGAGTACCTACTTCGCCCGTAATGGTAAGTATCTTGTCCGTTATCGGTGCGGGCTTGCCATCCTGACTTTTTCCTTCCAAGGCGGCTCCCACATGGGCAAGCGTGCCCACATTGGCAACAATGGTGCTTACGGCAAGGGGTATTCCCAAAGGCGGAACACTGCGTCCGGTGACTTCCCGTACCAGAATCTGCTCGTCGCCTGCCGGATAGAAATCTTCCATGAGAAAAAGGTCCACGCCGTATCCTGACAATTCCGTGCCAAGGGCCGGGATGATGTCGGAATGCTTCTTTTTGATGGCCAAAAGCAGACGGGAAGCGCCAACCGCCTGTCCCAGGGCCTGCATTGCCCTGCCGATGCGGGAGGCGTCGTTCTTCATTATGAAATGGTCGGTGTGCAGAAGCGGTTCGCACTCGCACCCGTTGGCGATAATGGTGTCCACATCCGCATTGTATTTGACGTGGGCCGGAAAACCGGCGCCGCCTTCACCAACAATCCCGGCTGCCTTGATCAACTCTATGAATGAGTTTTTATCCATATGGGCGTTCCTTATTAAAACTTTCAATATATTGGGTAATACCCCGTCCATGCTCTGACGAACAACGAGGTAAATTTGCCCTGCGTATGTAAAATTTTGTCTTTTCCGCAGATGCGCGTTTGTGTGCGTGCATTACTTTTTTCGGTTTATGCGGCAGATGGGGTGTGAATGGAGAGGGATGATCTATTATAAAGGTATACGCCGATGGAAATGAAAGGGCGGGACCGTGCAATTCGGCCCCGCTTTTTTGTTTGCGGCGCAATCTGGTCAAATATTTCCCTTGGGTTGTCAATTTTCCCATCTGGTTGTCCTCGGTCCGCTTGATATTATCCGGACAAATTCAAAGAAGAGGACACAGCATGAACGGTTCCGATAGATTTTACGTAAAGCCCCAGATTTTGTCCGGACAGGACGCGCTGCGTTGGCTGGAAAACTACAGGGAACGCCGCATAGGTATAATTACGGATTCGTTTATGGTTTCGTCGGGCATGTTGGACATGGTTCTCAAATATCTGCCCGACAACCGTATTGAAATATTTTCCGGCGTGGTCCCCGATCCCACTATCGAGGTCGTCATCAACGGTACGGAAGCCCTTCGGGGGCTGCGCCCGGAAATCCTTTTGGCCGTTGGCGGCGGGTCCACCATAGATACCGCCAAGGCCATTTTGGCCTCGTTGCGCGAAATGCCGGATATGCCGGACATGACGCTGGTGGCTGTTCCCACCACCAGTGGTACGGGCTCCGAAGCCACGGAGTTCGCGGTGATTTCCGATACCGCCAAGGGCATCAAGATTCCGCTGCGCACCGAAACCATCATCCCGGATCTGGCCATCCTGGCGCCGGAGCTGGTGCAGAGCGTTCCCCCCAAAGTTACTGCCGATACCGGCATGGATGTCATCACCCACTGCATAGAGGCTTTTGTCTCGCTGCGGGCCACGGACTTTGCAGACGCCTTTGCGGAAAAGGCCCTTGTCATGTCCTTCAAGTGGTTGCCCCGCGCCTATGACGACGGCTCCTGCCTTATTGCCAGGGAAAAAATGCACAACGCCTCCTGCATGGCCGGAATGGCCTTCAATGTTGCAGGTCTCGGCCTCAACCACGGCATAGCCCATGCCGTGGGATCGGTGATGCACATGGCTCACGGCAGAATCAACGCCATGCTCCTGCCCCATGTCATCGAGTTCAACGCGGGTACGTCCGGAGATTACTCGGCCTCGGAGCTCAACGAGTTTGTCGCCAAACGCTATGCCCGGCTGGCCGAAAGGCTTGACTGCGGCGCGCCTGCCTTGCGGGCTGCCGTAAAGGGCCTAGCCGGTGCGGTGCGGCGTCTGAACTCCCGGCTCGGCATTCCGGCCACGCTGCGTGAGCAGGGGGTGGATATGGAGAAATTCGCAAACGAGGAGTCCCGGATGGTCCAGGCCGCGCTGGACGACATTACAACCACCTGCAACCGCAGGCAGCCCACGGCCCAGGATGTGGAAGACATCCTGACCAGGGTGGCAGGGTAATTTTTTACCATTACGTAGGACTATTTTGCGGTTCTCGCTTTGTATGAGGACAAATTATGCCAGTAGCCCGTCAGGACATTCCGAAGGGGCGGGGCGTAAATTCAAGCTGAAATAAATAGTTACAGGGGAAGAGCGGAGAGAGGCGGAATTTCCGGCCGAACCGTTCGAGTGGAAGATCCAATTGTCCCAGAAAACTCAGCAATGAGTCGGAGGTTGTCAATGCAACAAGAAGCACTGGGTATGGTGGAAACCAAAGGGTTGGTCGGCGCAATCGAAGCTGCCGATGCCATGGTCAAGTCCGCCAATGTTGTCTTGATTGGTTACGAGAAGATCGGTTCCGGTCTGGTTACCGTGATGGTTCGCGGCGACGTGGGAGCGGTCAAGGCATCTACCGATGCCGGTGCAGTGGCTGCGGAAAAAGTCGGCCAGCTCATTTCGGTCCATGTCATTCCGCGTCCGCATATGGAAGTGGAGAAGATTCTGCCCGTCGTGGCGGCAACTCCGGCTGGTAAATAACATCCCGCCCGGAACCGGAGGAAGATTACATGAACGAAGCAATGATTGAAAAAATCATGGGTGAGGTCATGCAGAAAATGGGCGGCGAAGGCGAGTCCAAGCCTTCCTGCAAGCCTGCTGCCTCAGCCGTTGCCGGTTGCTGCGGACTTACCGAATACGTCGGCACGGCCACCGGTAGAACCATCGGTTTGGTCATCCCCAATGTGGACCCGCTTATTCATGACCTGATGAAGATCGACAAGAAGTACCGCTCCATTGGCATTATCGGTGCCAGAACCGGTGCCGGACCTCAGATCTTCGCAGCTGACGAAGCGGTTAAGGCTACCAACAGTGAAGTAATTTCCATCGAACTCGCCAGGGACACCGAAGGCGGCGCCGGTCACGGCAGCTTGATCCTGTTCGGTGCGGCGGATGTGCCCGATGCCCGCAGGGCTGTCGAGGTTTCACTCAAGGAAGTGGAACGCACATTCGGCGATGTGTACGGCTCTCCCGCCGGCCACCTGGAATTTCAGTACACGGCTCGCGCAAGCGGTGCCCTGAACAAGGCCTTCGGCGCTCCCATCGGCCAGTCCTTCGGCATCACTGTTGGTGCTCCGGCGGCCATTGGTGTTGTTCTCGCCGATGTGGCGGCCAAGGCGGCGACAGTCAACGCCGTTGGCTACTCCTCTCCCGGAAATGGCGGAACCAGTTTCAGCAACGAGGTGATCTTCACCTTCTCCGGCGACTCCGGTGCTGTCAGGCAGGCCCTGATTGCCGCGCGGGAAGTCGGTCTCAAACTGCTGTCCACCATGGGTCCCGAAGAAATCAAGTCGACAACCACGCCTTACATCTAACGGGCGGCGTTGTGTTACCGCGGGGCCGCCGTCGATTTGTTGAGCAACGGCCAGCGTCGCATCAGGAGCAGAGATGTCTAAACAGAGCATAGGACTAATCGAAACGGTGGGCCTTGTCGCCGCTATCGAAGCTGCTGACGCCGCTGTGAAATCGGCCAACGTGGAGCTGATCGGTTACGAGTTGTCAAAAGGCGGCATGACTGTGGTCAAGGTCGGCGGGGACGTGGGAGCAGTAAACGCTGCAATTGCGGCTGCAGCGGCATCGGCATCCCGCGTGAATGGCATTGTTTCCATAAAGGTCATCCCCAGGCCGTCCGACAGCATAGCCCCTCTTATTGTCAACGAAGAAACCGTCGGGGCGGTTCCGCCCTCCGTTCAGGAGAAGGATGTTCCGCCTGTTTCCGGAAAGGACGATGCGTCCGTAGAGGACGCTGGTGAGGCTGATTCAGCGATCAGTAATGATGTCGAAACCGCTGAAGCAGTTTTGCCTCCCGATCCGGCACCCGAAGCCAAAGTGGAAGAATCCGCTGCAAAGGCTGAAAAAGCTCCCGAACCGTCGGTTGAAAAAAGCGCGCCTCCCAAGAAGGAAGCTTCGTCCTCCACAGCCCAAAAGGCAGCTCCCGCTGCTCCGGCAAAGGAAGAAGTTGCCAAGGAAGACGCTCCCGCTGCCGCGGCCGGAAAAGAAGCAAAGACCGCAAAGGACGTTTCGCCGTCCCCAGCACAAAAGCCTGCTCCGGCTGCTCCCGAAAAGAAAGACGCACCCATGAAGGATGCGGACAAACCCAAACCGGCTGCCAAAAGCGCTGACAAGAAGCCCGCTCCCCAAGAGGCTTCCGAAACGGCCAAGAAGACGGACGCGAAAAAAACGGTCCGGGCTTCAAAGCCGAAAACCCAGAGCTCCCGCAAGTCGAGTCGTAAAAAGAAATAAAGCGTGACGTTCCGGCATGTCCACGGGGCAGGCCGCCGTATGCGCACACAGGAGAAGAGTAATGAGCAACGAAGCACTTGGCATGATCGAGACACAGGGATTGGTTGGCTCCATCGAAGCTGCCGATGCCATGGTCAAGGCGGCCAACGTAGAACTGATCGGTTACGAGAAGATCGGCTCCGGTCTGGTTACCACTATGGTTCGCGGCGACGTCGGTGCAGTCAAGGCTGCCGTGGATGCCGGAGCCGTGGCTGCCGAGCAGGTGGGCACAGTGGTTTCCAAGCACGTAATCGCCCGGCCCCATAACGACGTTGAAAAAATTCTGCCCAAGAACAAATAGCCCGGCTTGTGGAAAGACAACGGTAGATTAAAGGCGAAAAAATGGACCTTGATCAGATAATTGTAAACGAATTTGCTTCCCAGATACTCGCTGAACTGCGTTCGGGAAATGGAACCGGCAGCAGCGTACCCGTGGAAGCCGTCACGTTCGCCCCTTGGGCGGCCGAGACGTCGCAACAGACGTCTGCATTGGTCCCCGTCGGCATATCGAACCGTCATGTCCATCTTTCCAGGTCGGATATGGACACCCTGTTCGGGCCGGGCTCCAGCCTGACCCGCCTCAAGGCCGTCAAACAGCCGGGACAGTTCGCCGCCAAGGAGACTGTAACGCTCCGCACTCCCAAGGGAGAACTGGCGAAAGTCCGGATTCTCGGGCCGCTGCGCAGTGAAACCCAGATCGAACTCTCCATTGCCGACAGCTTCAAGCTCGGTCTCACCCCTCCCATACGGATGTCGGGAGATCTGGAAGCCTCGCCGGGCATCGAGATCATCGGACCGTGCGGAAGCGTGACCAAGGAAAACGGCGTCATCATCGCCTGGCGGCACATCCATGCCGATCCTGCCACGGCCACCCTGATGGGCATTCGTGACGGGCAAAAGGTGGATGTCGAGATTCAAGGCGATCGGGGCGGAATTCTGTCCAACGTGGTGATGCGGGTGGTGGAGGATTCCATTCCCGAGATGCACGTGGACATCGAAGAAGCGAATGCTTTCAATCTTCATAACAGCGACTTGGTGAAAGTCCTGCTGCCGTAAGCTTATGAACTACGAACAGGCAAACAGCACACTCCGCGAGATCGCCCGTCTCATAGACGAGAAATCCTGCAATCCCTACGAGGGAGAGTTGAGGACCGGCGTGGATCTCGGCACCGCGAACATCGTCCTTGTCGTGGTCGACAAAGACGGCAATCTGGTTGCCGGAGCCTCCCAACCCTCAACGGTTGTGCGCGATGGAATCGTTGTGGACTACCTGGGCGCCGTGCGAACGGTGCGCCGGTTGAAGGACGAGCTGGAGGAGCGCCTTGGCGTATCTCTGGCAAATGCCGCCACAGCCATTCCGCCGGGAATTATTGCCGGAAACGTGAAGGTCATCAGCAATGTTGTGGAAGGGGCCGACTTCAATCTGACCAAGGTCATTGATGAACCCACGGCAGCTTCCCATGTGCTCGGCGTTCGGGACGGGGCCGTTGTCGATGTCGGCGGCGGCACCACCGGCATAAGCATTCTGAAGGACGGCGAAGTCGTCCTTACTGCGGACGAGCCGACAGGCGGAACGCATATGACGCTTGTTCTGGCCGGGGCGTACGGAGTTTCCGTGGAAGAAGCGGAAACCATGAAAAAAGATCCGGAAAAGGAACGCGAAGTCTTTCCGGTGATCCGGCCGGTGGCGGAAAAAATGGCCTCCATCGTCAAGAACTGCCTGGTCGGCCATGAGGTAGAGACCGTGCACCTTGTGGGCGGTGCCTGCACCTTCAGCGGGTTCGACGATGTTTTTAGCAAGGTTCTGGGGCTGGAAATTTGTAAGCCGGAGGAGCCGCTTCTGGTTACTCCGCTTGGAATCGCCCTCAATTGCAAAGGCGAAGCGCGGTAGGTGACGCATGGACCCTCGGGAACTTGAAGAAATCATAACGCGGGCGATCATCACGTATTTCGTGGACCGCATCATGGAAAGGCTGGCGGCCCGGAATCTGCTGCCAGCGGTGCAGCAGAGGGAGAGTGCGAGCTCCTGGAAAGCATCGGTTTCGGACAGCCGTCCTCCGCTGCAGAAAAGGAAAAAGCTCTTCAGCTGGGAAGACGCGGTGCAGTGCGGCCAAGGCCAGACTGTGCTTATCGACCCGGGAACCATTGTCTCGCCATTGGCGGCGGACGAACTGGCAAAACGCAACGTCGTTCTCATCAGGGAATAGGTAGCCACTATGTATCTTGGAAAAGTGATCGGAACGGTTGTTTCCACCAGCAAGGACGAAACCCTCAAAGGCAGCAAGATTCTTGTGGTGGCGCGGCTGGACGAAAAGCAGGCCCCGACCGGGGAGACGGAAATCGTCGTGGACTCGGTGGGCGCGGGCAGCGGAGAAATCGTCATCGTTTCCCAGGGCAGTGCCGCGCGCTTTTCCAAGGGAAGAACCAACACCGTTGTGGATGCCGCCGTGGTGGGCATCGTGGACACGGTGGAAATAGACGGGCTGGCCTGAACTCGCGGCGCAAGGGGATAGGAGATGGCAATTATTTCAGCGGATAAGGAACGGATGATCATAGAAACAGTCCATTCCGTTCTGGACGAATTTTCCGCCGGCCCAAGGCCTTTCAAACGGCTGAACCTGGAAGCGGCACAACGCATGGCCTCTGCCGCACATCAGGAAGCGGGCAGAATGGGAATCGCCGCGGTGATTTCCGTGGTGGACGAAAGCGGCACCCCCATCCTTCTGCACCGAATGGACGGCTCGCTGCTGGTGGGCGTGAAGCTGGCCGAAGACAAGGCCTACTCGGCAACAGCCCTGCAGAGGCCCACACATGAACTGGCTGAGGAGTGCCGTGCAGGAAAACCTCTTTTCGGACTTCAGTTTCAGGACAGAATCACCCTTGTGGGCGGCGGGTTTCCCTGCCGGATGAGCGGTCAGCTTGTCGGGGCTATCGGAGTCAGCGGCGGAACCGTGGAGCAGGACATACGGATAGCGTCATTCGCCCTTGAATCTTTATAAGAAGGAACAGCGTGATGAGTCAGACAGATCAGCAGATTACCAATATAGTTGAGAAAGTGCTGGGGGAATACAATCAGGCCCCCAAAAAGACTCCGGACCCCAGAACGGTACCCAGAGCCTGCTGGCAAAAAGCCCCGGTGGTGGAAAAGCCCCTGGTGGACGACGCCATGATTTCCAAGGCGGTTGCCCAGATTCTGGGCAGCGGTGAAAACACCTACTCGCCCCAGCCTGCCCCGGTCATTGACAACGACGCCTATGTCGCTTCCGGCGACGGAATTTTCGAGAGCATGGACCAGGCCGTGGAGGCCAGCGTTGTTGCTCAGCGCCAGTACCTGCTCTGTTCCATGGAAGACCGCGAACGCTTCGTCAACGGCATCCGCGAGGTTTTTCTGGAACCCGGCACCCTGGACCTCATCTCCCGCATGTCCGTGGATGAAACGGGCATGGGCCGCTACGACCACAAGGCGATCAAACTTCGTCTGGCCGCCGAAAAAACACCCGGAACCGAAGACCTCCGTACCGAAGCGCTTTCCGGCGACGGCGGCCTTACCCTTGAAGAACTTTCCCCCTATGGGGTCATAGGTGCCATCTCGCCGACCACAAACCCTGTGGAAACGCTTATCTGCAACTCCATAGGCATGCTGGCGGCAGGCAACTCCGTTGTTTTCAGCCCGCACCCACGCGCAACCAAGGTTTCCCACTTATCGATCAAGCTCATCAATGAAAAGCTGGCTCACCTGGGAGCGCCGGCTAATCTGGTCGTCACCGTGGCCAAGCCCTCCATCGAGAATACCAAGGCCATGATGTCTCACCCCAAGGTGCGCATGCTGGTAGCCACCGGTGGTCCTTCCATCGTGAAGACTGTTATGTCGTCCGGCAAAAAGGCTATCGGCGCGGGTGCGGGCAATCCTCCCGTTGTGGTGGACGAAACCGCGAACATCGAAAAGGCGGCCATAGACATCATCAACGGCTGCAGCTTCGACAACAACCTGCCCTGCATTGCAGAGAAGGAAATCATCGCCGTCGATGAGATCGCGGATTTCCTGATCTTCAATATGAAAAAGAACGGCGCCTATCTGGTGACCGATCAGACCGTGATCGAAAAGCTCCAGGAACTTGTTCTGAAAGAAAAGGGCGGCCCCAAGACCGAATTCGTGGGCAAGAGCGCTGCCTATATTTTGGAAAAGGTCGGCATCAAGGTCGACGATAGCGTCCGGGTCATCCTGATGGAAACACCCAAGGACCATCCCTTTGTCGTCGAGGAACTCATGATGCCCATCCTGCCCCTGGTCCGCGTGGCCAATGTGGACGACGCCATCGACCTCGCCATCGAGGTGGAGCACGGCAACCGCCACACGGCCATGATGCACTCCACCAACGTGCTCAAGCTGACCAAATTCGCCAAGCTCATTCAGACGACCATCTTCGTCAAGAACGGGCCTTCGTACGCCGGTATCGGCGCAGGCGGAGAAGGGTGCACCACGTTTACCATTGCCGGACCCACTGGCGAAGGTCTTACCACGGCCAAGTCGTTTGCGCGCCGCAGGCGTTGCTGCATGGTCGAATCGCTCAACATCCGCTAGCGGAAAGGCGAGTCAGGAGAGTTGGATATGAACAGGCACATCATCAATGCACCCGGCCCGGAAGTCCGGAAGATGCTCGAACGCAGGGTTCCTCAGGGAACACGCGCCCAGCTGCAGGGACTTTCCTACGATGCGGTGGGCCTTGTTCAGACCTCCATTGCCTCGCTTTTCTACTATGCCGATCTCGTAGACAAGGCGTCCGACGTGCTGGTGGCGGAAATCAATGGCTCTTGTCCGCAGCACATCACCACTCTGGCTTTTTTCGGCGAAACTGCATCGGTGGTAACCGCCATGCAGGCGATTGAAGCCGTGGAGGGGAAATAACGATGTTTGCGGCGCACACCCGTACCCGGACATGTTTGAAATATGCAGGGGGCCGTTTTTTGGCCCCGGATTGCCGTGAAGTGCAGGTCCTTGTTTCGGCGGACGTGTTTTACGGCACAAGCGGCAACGAGCCACACTGGCGAGTTGCCGGAGAGAACCGGCGGGAGGACTCATGTTGTCGCCGCAATCGACTGCTGCTCCTCCTTCCAACATCGTCGTAATTGAAAGTACGCCTTTTCCCGGAATAGGGGAGGCATCCCTCTTAAACGAGCAGGATTATTCGGAGGTTCACAAATGGCTATTGAAAAAGGATTTGGCACACTGTCGCCGAGAGCAAAGCGCCTGAAGGATGAACTTATGAACGCGCAGCCTCGCGTGGAATGCGAACGCGCCGTTCTGGTTACCGAAGCCTATAAAGAAACCGAAGACTTGCCTATCATTCTGCGCCGCGCCAAGGCCGCCGAGAAGATCTTCAACAATATCCCCACCCCCATCCGGGACGGCGAACTGATTGTTGGTGCCACTTCCGACGCCCCGCGTTCGGCTGAAATCTTCCCTGAATTTTCCTTTGAATGGGTCGAAAAGGAATTCGACACCATGCATGACCGGGTCGCCGACCCCTTCACCATCACCAAGGAAGTCGCCAACGACCTGTCCGGGGCCTTCAAGTACTGGCCCGGCAAGACGGTTTTTGATCGTGCTTCTTCCTATATGTCTCCCGAAACGCATGCCTGCATGAACAATGGTCTCTTCACCGTGGGCAACTACTTCTACGGCGGCATCGGCCACGTCTGCGTCGACTACGGCAAGGTGCTGCGCATCGGCTTCAGCGGCATTATCGTGGAAACCATGGAAGCCCTGGACAAGCTGGACCATTCCGACCCGAGCTACATTGAAAAGACCCAGTTCTACAATGCCATCATCATCACGTACACGGCTGCCATCAATTATGCCCGCCGGTACGCTGCCAAGGCCGAGGAAATGGCTCGGATGGAAACGAATCCGACCCGCAAGGCCGAACTGATGCAGATTGCCAAGAACTGCTCCAACGTACCTGAAAAGGGCGCCAGCAACTTCTACGAAGCCCTGCAGTCCTTCTGGTTCGTGCAATGCCTGCTGCAGATCGAATCCAGCGGCCACTCCATCTCCCCGGGGCGTTTCGACCAGTACATCAACCCCTACCTGGAAGCCGACAAGAGCATCTCCAGGGAATTCGCCCAGGAACTGATGGATTGCCTGTGGATCAAGTTCAACGATGTCAGCAAGATCCGCGACGAAGTGTCTGCCCAGGCTTTTGCCGGTTGGGGCACTTTCCAGAACTTGTGCGTCGGCGGCCAGACTTCTGGCGGTCTGGATGCCACCAACGAAGTATCCTACATGTGCATGGAGTCCGCCGGTCGTGTGGGCATGCCGCAGCCTTCGTTCTCCATCCGCGTATGGCAGGGCACTCCCGACGAGTTCCTGTTCCGCGCTTCCGAAGTTGTCCGCCTGGGTTACGGATACCCGGCCATGTACAACGACGAAACCATCATGCCCGCCCTGCAGAACCGCGGTGTATCTCTGGAAGATGCCCGTGACTACTGCCTGATCGGTTGTGTTGAGCCCCAGGCCATGCACAGGACCGACGGCTGGCACGACGCCGCCTTCTTCAACGTTGCCAAGGTGCTGGAAATCACCCTGAACAACGGCCGCGTGGGCGACCTGCAGCTCGGACCCCAGACCGGCGAACTGACTGATTTCAAATGCCTGGACGAACTCTTCGACGCCTTCCACAAGCAGTTGAGCCATTTTATCTATTACCTGGCCGAAGCCTGCAACAGCGTGGACCTGGCCCATGCCGAAAGGGCACCGCTGCCCTTCCTGTCCGCCCTGGTGGACGATTGCATCGCAGCTGGCAAGTCCGTGCAGAACGGCGGTGCCCGCTACAACTTCACCGGCCCGCAGGCCTTTGGTATCGCGGATTCCGGCGACTCTCTGTACGCCATTCAGAAGAACGTCTTTGAAGACGGCCGCCTGACCATGGCCCAGATCAAGGACGGTCTGGACAACAACTTCGGTTTCCCCGTGGGCGGCTCCGACGCCAACCCGGCCGGAAGTGGTGCCAACGTGACCGAAGACCAGGTGTACGAAGCCGTACGCAAGGCTCTGAGCAGCGGCGGTTCCATGGATATCGCCTCCTTCAAGAACGAAGTGTACCGCACCCTGGGCGCTTCCACTTCCGCCGTCAACAAGGCTGCCGCTCCTGCTGCCACGTCCAATTACGCGGAACTCCGCCGTATCCTGGACAACACGGATAGCTTCGGCAACGACATCGACTCCGTTGATATGGTCGCCCGCAAATGCGCCGAACTGTATTGCCGCGAAGTTGAGAAATACAGGAACGTACGCGGTGGCGGACAGTTCCAGGCCGGTATCTACCCGGTTTCCGCCAACGTGCTCTTTGGCAAGGACGTCCTGGCATTGCCCGACGGCCGTCTTGCCAAGCAGCCTCTGGCCGATGGTGTCTCTCCCCGCCAGGGCCAGGACCACAACGGCCCCACCGCCGCTGCCAACTCCGTTGCCAAGCTCGACCACTTCCTGGCTTCCAACGGTACCCTGTACAACCAGAAGTTCCTGCCCTCCGCCCTTGCCGGCGACCAGGGCCTCAAGAACTTCGCCGGCATGGTCCGCGGCTACTTCGACAGAAAGGGCATGCACGTCCAGTTCAACGTCGTTGACCGCGCAGTCCTGCTGGACGCCCAGAAGCATCCTGAAAACCACAAGGACCTCGTTGTCCGCGTGGCCGGATACAGCGCCCAGTTCGTCATCCTTGCCAAGGAAGTTCAGGACGACATCATCAGCCGTACCGAGCAGACCTTCTAGTTTGCCGGTGTAACGGAACAATAGCTGTAATCGCCGGACCGGCAGGGCAAAAGCGGCTCTGCCGGTCCGCAACAACCTCTAGGAAATGAGGAGAGCATGAAAGAAATACAGTACGACATGGAAGGCGTTGTCTTCAATATCCAGCGCTACTCGGTTCACGATGGCCCTGGTATTCGGACGATACCCTTTCTGAAAGGCTGTCCGCTTTCCTGCCGTTGGTGCAGCAATCCGGAATCGCAGAGCGGCAAACCGGAAATCATGTACCAGAAGGACCGTTGCATTGGTTGTGGCAAATGTGTGGCTGCGTGCAAGCAGGGTGCTCTTTCCAAGGACAATCCCTTTTTCGTGGACCGGACCAAATGTATCGGGTGCGGTGCCTGCGCCGAGGTATGCACTACCGATGCCCTGACGCTGAAGGGCAAGAAGATGACCGTCTGGGAAGTTATGCAGATTCTTCAGAAAGACGCCATCACCTACCGCAGGTCCAATGGGGGCATTACCCTTTCCGGCGGCGAACCGCTTATGCAGCCCGATTTTTCCAGGGAGCTGCTGCGTGCCTGCCACGAACAGGGGTGGCATACGGCCATGGAAACCACGGGCTTTGCTCCCAAGCATGTGCTCGAACAGGTCATGCCGCATGTGGACCTTGCCCTGCTGGACATCAAGTCTGTTGATCCCGAGGCCCATCGCAGGGGAACCGGCGTGGACAACAGACTGATTCTTGAAAACATCATTCGGATTACCCATCTGACCGAAACAGTGATTCGCGTACCGGTTATTCCGGGCATAAACGCCGATGCGGAGCATATCAGCGCCATCGTGAATTTTGTTCAGTACCTGAACAACGTCACGAAGATCCATCTGCTTGCCTACCATACGTACGGTCAGAACAAATACGCTCTTTTGGGACGGGAATACCCCATGGGCGATACCCCGAACATGAAACCGGAAGAGCTGGAACCCTACAAGAAGATTGTGGAAGATCACGGCTACGAATGCGTGATCGGGGGCTGAAAGGGGCTGCAATGACAAGTCGTTTGATGAGCGCCGAGTCCGTTACCGAAGGACATCCGGACAAGGTTTGCGATCAAATTTCCGACAGCATCCTCGATGCCTGTCTTGGACAGGACCCGGACGCCAGGGTGGCAGCGGAAACCCTGGCATCCGGCAATTCCCTGCATATAGCCGGGGAAATAACGACGACTGCACAGGTCGACGTTGTCGAGGAGGCTCGAAAGGTTATCCGCAAGATCGGGTATACCGATCCGGCTCTGGGGTTTGACAGCGAAGGGTGTTTCATTCTCACCAGTCTGAACTCGCAGTCGCCGGATATTGCCCGGGGCGTCTCCAAAAATGGCGAACTGGGAGCGGGCGACCAGGGCGTTTTTTACGGGTTTGCCTGCGATGAAACGCCGAACTTGATGCCCACACCCATTGCCCTGGCGCACAGGCTTTCCAAACGGCTTGCCGAGGTTCGTCATCAAAAACTGGTTCCCTGGCTTCGGCCGGACGGGAAAACCCAGGTTACCGTGCGTTACGAGGATGGCAGGCCGGTGGGGCTGACCAGCCTGGTTGTTTCGGCCCAGCATGCCCCCGAAGCCGACATGGCAGAGTTGGTGCGGGGGATTGTGGCTGAAGTTGTTTTTTCGGAAGTGAACATCGACTGGATAACAAAAGACACCCGCGTACTGATAAATCCCACCGGACGTTTTGTGGAAGGCGGACCGGCGGCCGACACCGGGCTGACCGGGCGAAAGATCATGGTGGACACGTACGGCGGTTGTGCCCGGCACGGCGGCGGTGCCTTTTCCGGCAAGGATTCAACCAAGGTGGATCGCACTGCCGCATACATGGCCAGGTACGTTGCCAAGAACGTGGTTGCGGCCGGTTTGGCCGCGCGTTGCGAGGTTTCTATAGCGTATGCTATTGGACAGAGAAATCCCGAAATGGTAGCACTGGAAATGTTCGGAACCGAAAAAGTTGATCCTGAACGCCTCTGTTCAATTGTTCAAAATATATTTCCTTTTTCTGTATCTGGGATGGTTGCGGAGTTGGGGCTCCGCAGGCCTCTATTTGTGAAAACTTCTGCCTATGGGCATTTTGGTCGCGAGGATGAAGGGTTTGCGTGGGAGAGGCTGGACAAGGCAGAGCTCCTGCGCTCCTTTTTCTGATTTTTCAGGAGGAAAAACGCTTCATCACAAGAGCCGCGTGCCGTCAGGGGAATGCATTTATGGCTCGTTCTTATTTGCTGGAGAATCTGATCAGCATAGACATGCTGCAAAAGGTTCAGG
The DNA here is from genome assembly GCF_049723905.1 of Desulfovibrio sp. 7SRBS1. NCBI lineage: Bacteria > Pseudomonadati > Thermodesulfobacteriota > Desulfovibrionia > Desulfovibrionales > Desulfovibrionaceae > Desulfovibrio > Desulfovibrio sp. 7SRBS1. The sequence continues at coordinate 4,516,306 of NZ_JBJKFD010000001.1, forward strand.
ATAATTTCAGTGTGGCTGTGGGCGTATCACTCATTACGGTCGATACGCATGGCAATCCCGTCACCCGGCCCAGCGGCTTTTCGGATTTCTGTGCTGCTTTTCGTGCAACGTCTGAAGAATTCAAGGCACTCTGCATCCGCTCCGACGAATTGGGCGGACTGCATGCCGTCAAGCGTCGCGGGCCGAGCATTTATCGCTGTCCCTGCGGGCTGGTCGATCTCGCTGTTCCCATTATGATCCGGGACCACCATCTGGGGTCCATCATGGCGGGCCAGGTCCGCCTGAGCGATGAAACCGCCGCGGTTATCGGCAGCCACATGCCGTACGACGAATCGTGGAAGGCCGACCGCAGACTTCGGGAATACCACGAGAGAATTCCCGCCATTTCCTACAGCAAGCTCATTGCTGCATCCAAAACCCTTTTTCATCTGGCCAACTATCTGGTGGAGCAGGGGTATTCCAACTCCATGGCGCAGGAGCTGAGTGCCAAGAACCTCAAGATCGTCGAGGAATCGAAGCGCACTCTGGAACTTGAAAAGACGCTGCGCGAGGTGGAGCTTCAAGCCCTTTCATACCAGGTGAATCCTCATTTTCTTTTCAATGTGCTCAATGCCATCGGCCGACTGGCCTATTTTGAAAACGCCAGAAAAACGGAAAACGTTGTTTACGGTTTTTCCGACATGATGCGCTACATCCTTAACAAGGACATAGCGCAGTTCGTAACAGTGAAGAATGAAGTCGAGCACGTTGGCAACTATTTGTATCTGCAACAGATTCGTATGAGCGATAAGTTCTCGTATGACATTGATGTGCCGGACAAGTACAATTCCACATTGTGTCCGTTTATGGTGCTGCAGCCCTTGGTGGAAAACTGCATCAACTACGCCATTGAGCCTTCCGGAAACGAGAGCTTTGTAAAAATAAAGGCCTCCGACGACGGCAAGGATGTGACCCTGGAGGTGCAGGACAGTGGTGACGGCATTTCGCCCGAAAAGGCCAGGGCCGCGTTGAACGGCACAGCGGAACGGTCCGGGCGTGCCAGCATCGGCCTGCACAACGTGAACCAGCGGCTCATCTATTTTTATGGCGAAAGTTACGGGCTGGAAATTGAAAGCCTGAACACACCCGGCGCGGGGACGCTTGTAAGGATGCGTTTTCCTTTGGAATTCGACCCAGCTGCCCTTTGATCTCAAACGCCACCCAGGAGTTTCCATGACGACCTCAATTGTTATCGTTGAAGATGAAAATCTGGAAAGACAGGCGATCAGGACAATTTTGAACAATGAGCTCAAAGACCCCTGCGAAATGCTGGAAGCCAGTACCGGGTTGGAGGCCATAAAAATCATCGATTCGGGCGGGGTCGATCTCATGCTTTTGGATATCAGCATCCCCCGGCCGAACGGCCTGGAAGTTCTTCGCTATCTTCGTGAGAACAACCATCATTCAAAGGTCATCATCACCACGGCCCACGACGATTTCAACATGGCGCGCGAGGCCATCAACCTGAAGGCGGACGGCTATCTGCTCAAGCCCATTCGGGTGCAGGCCCTGGTGGAGGCCGTACAGTCGTGCCTTGGGACCGGCTGCGGCACCGGGCGCCGCTGCGAGGAACTGGCGCAGGCGGTTTACCAGTATCTTGCCCAGAACATGTATCAGGACTCGGTTATTCTGGTGCGAAATCACCTCAACTGGATCTATGCGCAGGACGGCGGCAATATCCGCCAGCTGCTTTTGGAAACCGGGGATGCGCTGGTCAAGATGGGGCAGGAAAAGGATCTTGATACGGATTGTCTGCGCGGTGAGATAGACCGGGTAAGAAATATGAACACCGGGTCCCAGAACTGGGGAAAGGTGCTGGATACGTACCTGCGCATGCTGGATTGCCTTTTTGAGAGCACGCGCAAGTATTTCGGCCATTCGCAGGACACCATGCAGCGGGTTTTGGGGTACATAGAGCGGTTTATCTACAAGGGGGTAACCCTGGAAGAAGCCGCCGAGTTCGGCCATGTAAGTCCCTCGTATCTGAGCCGGTTGTTCAAGAAGAGCACGGGCGAGAATTTTGTTTCCTACACTACCCGGCTGCGGATGGAACAGGCCAAGGAATTGCTGAAGCAGAGCGATCTGCCCATTACCGCCATAGCCCTGGAACTGTCGTATAACGACGTCCAGTATTTTTATAAGTCGTTCAAGAAGATGTTCGGCATGTCTCCGTCCGAGTATCGCAAGCAGGCCAGTGCCGAGACGTGCGCAACCCATTGATAGTGTCCGCGTTGGACGATGGCTGGGCGGTTCAGGCAGCATGAACATGGGGGGGCAGGGTACAGCCACGGGCGACCACGGGCGACCTGAAGTTTTGGAAGCTGTGGAAGCTGTGTGCCTGCGCCTGACAAACCAGGTTTTTCTGGAGGGCACCGTCCCCTGTACAAAAGCCGTGTATTGGGGACAGCACAAAATCTACGGATGAATTTTGCAAAACCTGAGCTGTGGACCGTACTGGGGATGTCTCTGGACGGTCCACGGCTTTGAACAGCGCATGCTGAATATCCAGAAATCTTTTTGTGGATGATGCTCTTTCTTTAGTTTGCAATACTTTTTCTGCTACGTCTCAAGCTTGCAGAGAACTTTTTGCCATTTCGTAGAGTATTTTTTTATCTTCTACATTCTTTCAATTCATAAAGAAATCTCTTTTAAAGTTTTTTCATTTTTTATTCGAATTTAAACTTCAAATTATTTAGTGCGTAAATTCTATGGCACACATTTTGTTGTGCCATTATCTGGTTTATCATCCATACACATGTATTGGAATCTTTGGGTACACTCTTGGTACTTTTATGACATGCCTTTTGGGAAAATCTTGAAAACAAAGCAAGAATTTACCACGAGAGGTCAACCTCCGCATATTATCCGCAACATTCCTGCCTGCTATAACTCTGCTCAAGGAAATTGATCCAGCATCATTTTGTTGGTCTTCATGTGTAAACAAGCACTCTGGGCACTGAAGGCACAACCGGGGCGCAACTTCGCACAGTTCTGCCGACGCGTAATTGCCCCGTGTTCATATATGCCGTCTGCCGTGTCCCCAAACATGGCATGACGAAGACCGGGTATCTTGTTGATTTCGGCTTTGTTCTCCCCTGACAGAACCTGGCCGGTCAGCAAGGCGCCCCGGTGGTGCAGCGGGCTGTTGGTTCATGCAGCCCTGGCGGCGGGGATACGAATCCCCTTTGTATTGTTCACATGGCGCATGTCTCCTGCGATCTTTGGCGGTGTTGCATCCGGTCCTCGGCGTGCCGGGCTCTGGTTCCGCTGTCCAGCGGGTACGGATTTCTTCCGATGTTTTTCCCGAAACCATGGTGTTCCGGGATTTGCATGGGAAATCATCCCAGGAGGCGTTTAACTTTCAAACTGGCCGGTTGGTCCATACAAAGGCGTCTTCATGAAAGTTCTCGTCATCAATTGCGGAAGCTCGTCATTCAAATATCAGTTCATCAACATGGAAAACCGTCAGGTTTTGTGCTGCGGCCTTGTGGAACGCATTGGGACCGACACAGGAAGCCTGACCCATAAAAAGGCTCCCTGCACTTCCGATGAGATCGTATTCAAGGAAGAGCGGGAATTTGCCACCCACACGGATGGAATAACCCGGGTAATGTCCTTGCTTACCGATGCCGAGTACGGGGTCATCAAGGACCTCTCGGAAATTTCCGCCTGTGGACATCGGGGCGTCATGGGGGCTGAAAAGTTCACCAAACCGACGCTTGTGGAACCTGGAATGCTTGCGACCCTGGACGACCTCTCGGTTCTTGCTCCGCTGCATAATCCCCCCACGATTCAAGGGATGCGGATCATGTCCGAGCTGTTGCCGTGCCCGTCCGTGGCGGTCTTTGACACCGAGTTTCATTCCACCATGCCCGAACACGCCTATAAATACGCACTGCCCAACGACCTGTACACAAAGTACGGGATTCGGCGCTACGGCTTTCATGGAACCTCCCACAGGTATGTGGCGGAACAGGCTGCCGATTTTCTGGGCAAGCCCAGGGACGGGGTCAACCTCATTACCTGCCATTTGGGAAACGGAAGTTCCATTTCCGCGGTGCGTGACGGCAAGTGTGTGGACACCTCCATGGGGCTTACACCGCTGAGTGGTGTTGTTATGGGAACCCGCTGCGGGGACATCGACCCTGCCATTTCCAACTATCTTGCCGAGCGTACGGGCAAAACCGTTGCGGAAATAGACAAGATGTTCAATTCCGAAAGCGGACTCAAGGGACTGAGCGGCATGAACGACATGCGCGATATCCATGCCGCCAGGGAAAAGGGCGACCAGGGGGCGGAACTTGCTTTTGAAATGTTCTGCTACAGCATCCGCAAGACGATAGGTTCGTATTATGCCGTGCTGGGCAGGGTGGACGCCCTGGTTTTTACAGCTGGCATAGGCGAAAACGACGACATTTCCCGGGCTGCCATATGCAAGGATTTCGAATCGCTGGGCATTGCCTTGGATTTGGAGAAAAACGGCCAGAGAAGCGGAGAAGCCCGCAGCATCAGCAAGCCCGGAATGGCGGTTGATGTACTTGTCATCCCCACCAACGAGGAATTGGCTATTGCCATAGCCACCATGAATGTTTTGAAGGCGGCCTAAACAAAGAAGCAACTTTGCGGTAGCAGCGTTCCGTTTTTATGTCTCGGTGGGCGTTGCTGCATGTTGGCGACTTCCGGTCGGGTCCTCTCCGGCCACTCGGCTTTTAAGTCTTCCCCAATTGAGGCTTACGGTTTCCTGGACCACCGAGTGTTGGACCCCATACGGCATGTTGCCTCTTACGCCGCACTTCTTCCCGGCCCTTGGGTGTTCAGCCCAAGGGCCGGGTTTTTTATGTGCGCAGGCTAAATGATGGTGCGTATTCTGGGCCGTTGACAGTACTGGTTTGCAGATTTATTGACGCCTCACCCCAAGGCAAAACGGCTGCAGGGGGAAATGGTCGAAATTCTCCAAGCGCACAACGCGGTTCTTTTATTCCGGCTTTACTGCAGACGAACAAAACCTGATGATGTCTCTGCGCGACAGAATCATGGAAAATCTTCACCATCGTCTTGAGGGTTTCTCTCTCGACGCAATCAATAGTATTTTTCTTCCTGCGCACCATTGGTCCGATAAACTGAAACGACGTGAACTGGGGCAGTCTCTTGAAGCATATGTCGAAAAGAATTTTTGTGGCCGTTGCCGGGCTTGTCAGCATGGCATTCGGCGTTGCTTTCTCTGTGAAAGCCAATCTGGGTGTGTCCCCTGTTTCATGCATTCCGTACATTTACAGCCTGAAGTTCAATTTCACCGTCGGCGAACTGACCATCCTGCTGAACATGATTTTCGCCCTGGGCCAGTTCCTCATCCTACGGAAAAAGTACACGCTGCTTCACCTTTTGCAGATGCTCGCGGTCATCATATTCGGCTATTGCATCGATATGGCCTTGTATGTCATCGGCGGCATCAACCCGACCACCTACGTCGTGCAGATGGGGCTGTGCCTTTTGGGTTGCCTGACCCTTTCGGCGGGCATTTTTCTTTTGGTAAAGGCCAACCTTACCTATCTTCCGGGCGACGGTTTTGTGGTGGTGGTTGCGGACACGGTGCACACAGGATTCGGCAAGCTGAAGGTCGCGTTGGACTGTAGCATGGTCACAGTCGGGCTGGTCAGCTCCTTTGCCTTTCTGCACAGGCTGGAGGGCATCCGCGAAGGAACCGTCATTGCAGCCCTGCTGGTCGGCTCCCTCGTCAAATTCTTCAACACCAGGATTTTCTGGATAGACGGCTGGCTGGGCAACGGCGTGCAGGAAGAAGATATCCCGCTTTTGCCCGAGGGGATGGAGCAGCCCCTTGTTGTGACGATTTCCAGGGAATACGGGAGCGGCGGTCACAGTATCGGCCAAGTCGTTGCCAGGAAATTGGGCATTGATTTCTACGATAGGGAATTGATCGACATCACGGCGGCAAAAAGCGGGTTCACGCCGGAATACATCCAGGAGAACGAGCAGAAGCTGGCCGGTTCGCTGCTTGATGAACTCTATATGAACAACTACGCCTACGTGCAGGACGAGCTTCCTCCCTCCGATGTGCTTTTTCTGGTGCAGAGCAAGATCATCCGCGACATCTGCAGCAGGGGGCCCTGCGTCATCGTGGGCCGTTGCGCCAACTTCATTCTCAAGCACAATCCGCGTTGCTTCAACGTCTTTGTCCATGCCAGCGAAGCACACCGCATTGCCAGAATCGTCAACGAATACGGAGTGGACGAGTCGGTATCGGGCAAGAAACTGGAAAAACTGGACCGCGAACGGGCCAAGTATTGTCTGGAATACACGGGCGAGGACTGGCGGGACTCGACCAACTATCACCTTGCGCTGGACAGCTCGCTGTATGACAGCCCGGAGCAGATTGCCGACAGGATCATAGAGATGATTCCCGAGGACATCCTGCACCCGCAGGCGGAAGCAGCTCCCTCAGAAGAAGTTTCCTCGAAAGAAGTGTCCCCGGTCGCCTAGCTTTTTTCACCACGACCCCAAAACTCCCATTCCCCAGGTGCTTTGCAAAATGCCCCAGGGAATGGGAGTTTTTATTTTTTGTTGCCCTGTATGTTGGAGAGTCGGCGTTCCCCCCGTCATCCTCGGTCATCCCAAATCATCCCAGGTCACCTGGCTCTCTGGCTCGCCTTTCACCCAAAGAACCACAGGGGCGTTATCGTCCTAGTCTCCCATAGGGCGCGGGGCAGCTATTCAGCTTCGCCCCATGCCTTGGCGCTGCGTTCCACCTTTTTGCGGACGCCTTTCCAGTCGGTTTCGTGGGCAAACATGGATTCCGGCAGGGCGGCCAGCATTTTTTCGTAAAGACTCAAAGGAACCGTAAAGGTCAGTTCGTCGGTTTTCAGGAATTTTCTGGCCGACGGGTCCATGCCGCCAAGCACTGCCTTTTCCATGCCTTTTTCCTTGTAATACAAGGGCCAGGCAACAATATTGGTGCATCCTGCGCCAAAGGGGCTGACCACGCATTCCATATCGCCCGTGGTGAAGGTCGCCTGGGTGAAGAGTCCGGTAAGAACTTCGGGACGGGCGAAAAAGATGATGAATTCCGGCTGTACCTCGTCGGTGAACTGGGAAAGTGGCTTGAAGATGCAATATCTGCCCGGAGCGTCGCGGGGCTCCACCTTCCGCACGAACTTGCGCATGGCTTCGGGATTGGGCATGTAGCGTTCGCCCTTCAGGGGAGTGCCTTCAAACCCCGTGGACACGTAATTTTCAATGAACCGCAGGTTCGGCTTCATCATGGAAGTGTAGTACACACCTCCCAGACATCCGTACTCTTCGGCGGAAACAAAGGCCGCTCCTTTCTTTTTGCGGGCCAGCCAAATGTTGCCGACAACACAGGAAAAGCTTTTCATCACTTCCCGCATGTCCAGTTTTCCCGCGTCTTCCAGTTCCCGGGAGATGGGCACTCCGGTTTTGGGGCCGTAGGCCTTTTCCGGCAAGGTGTCCGAATAATAGACTCCAAAGGGCTCTTCCTGCAGGCCGAGATAGTCCAGAAACGTGGCGGTATCATCGAGTATGGATTGCATGGTCATGTCGTCCTCCTGCTGTTTGATGGCCAGGAAACAGGGCGTTCGGATATATTGATTTCCACTATGTCTTTTCATACCATGCTTATGAATAAAATAAACAGGCTGAATAAAAAACTCTATTCCACAGATGGGCATAATGATGCAGGGGATGGGCATAATGATGCAGGAATTTTTCAACGACATTCCGCTGCTTGTGGAAGTGGCAAAGCAGAAAAGTTTTACCAAGGCGGCGGAAAACCTCGGAATAGGGGCCTCGACTCTTTCCAGGCGCATCAAATTGCTGGAAAAGCGGATGGGCGCGCTTCTTTTTTACAGGGATACGCGCAATGTGGACCTGACCGACAACGGAATGCTGCTGGTCGAACGTTGCGAGTTTCTTTTGGAGGAAGCGCAGGAGGCTTACAATTCCGTGGGCATGAACATGCGCAACCCGACCGGGCTTATCCGTGTATGCATGTTCCGGGACCTGTACGGCCGGTACATGAAAAAGGCGTTGATTGAATTTGCCGAGAGATGGCCAAATATCCAGCTGGACCTGACCTTTGTGGAACATCCGGTGGATATGCGTACCGATCCCTATGATGTGGCCTTTCTCATCGGGTCTTCCATTGCCCCGCCGTTGGTTGCCAGAAAAATGATAACCATTGAGCCGTTTCTCTATGCCTCCCCAAAGCTGTTCGAGCGGTACCCCGTACCGTCCGATCCCGGCGATCTGCACAATCTGCCGTGTATTGTTCTCCAACGCTTCGGGCGGCGCTGGTCCATGTACAATGATACCCGAAGGATGACGGTGGAGATTCAGCCCCGATACGAGTTCAGCTCCGCGGTCATGTGCCGCGACTTTGCTTTGGCCGGGCTTGGCGTGGTTCTGCTGCGTGGGCTGCTTGCAGAGCCGTACGAAAAGGCGGGGCGTCTGGTGCGGGTGCTTCCCGAGTGGGACGGAGACTTTCAGCACGACGTCTATATGGTGACCGGATCCTCCCAATTGCCGCAGAGAATCCGTCTGTTCATGGACCACATCTTTACGCGGTACGTTGTAGCGTAAGGGGGACGGGGCGTCGGCCCTGTCAATCGTCCAGGTCGAGGAGCCAGCCTAATCTGTGCGGGGTTTTTTCAGCCTCTTGCCGACAATTCTGTTCCGTCCGTGCTGCTTGGCCTTGTACAGTAAATCGTCGCAGGTTTTGAGCAGGGCTTCGGGCGAAATTTCGTACGAGCCGTGCGCCGAGAGCACGCCGATACTGACGGTCACGTATTGGCTCACCTTCGAAGTTTCATGGGGAATGGCAAGCCGTTCCACTCCGGCGCGGATTCTTTCCGCAACCATCAGGGCACCGTCGTGGTCCTCTGTAAAGGAGAGGAGACAACCGAACTCTTCGCCTCCATAGCGGAAGGCAATGTCCGTGGATCGCTTGAGTTCCCGCAACAGAACCTGGGCTACACCGCGCAAACAGTCGTCGCCTGCCACATGCCCGTACATGTCGTTGAATTGTTTGAAAAAATCAACATCCAGCAGAATGAGCGAAAGCGAGGACCCGGAGCGGCTGTGCTCCTGGAGCCTGATGCGCAGCGTCTTGTCGAAAAGACGGCGGTTGGCAAGGCCGGTAAGGCTGTCCTTGTTGGCCAGTTCCGCCAGCTCCCGGTTTTTCGCCTCCAGCTCCGAAGTGGTGCTGGCAAACAGGTGGCTCATCACTTTGAACAATTGATGTTTCTTCAGCTTGTTTTCCGACGTGCCGACGGATTGCCGGGGGGCAGGCAAGGGGCAGTTGCAGCTGCCTGTTTCGGAAAGGGCCAGGACGGTCATTGTCTGCTGAAAGAAATGGGGACGGCGGTCCGGTGCGGTGTAATATTCGCCAAAGGTGAAAAATCCCGTGGCAGAGGAGCAGCACTCCAAGGCCTGCATATCCACGGTGATATCATCGCCTAAAATAGACAGCCGGGAAATGCAGCTGTAGGTGAAAAGCGCCTCGGGATCGAAGCTGGCAAGTTCCGCACGAAGCCTTTTCGCCCCCTGTTCCTGGAGGATGGCGTCGCAAAAGCTGAATCGGACCTGTTCTCCCGCCCGCAGCTCCTGCACAAGCTCAAACGAGCCGTCGTCGTTGATTGCCGCTATGGGGTTGGTCAGCTGGGTGTCGCCTTTGTCTATGAGAAGGGGAAAGTTGTTGATCATAAAAAACGACGACATGTTGGAATCAAAGCCAAGGTATTGTTTGTATATGTCACTGACGGATTGGTGGTCCAGGGCGTAAAGCCGTGTGCCTTCGGCATGGGTCACGGTCATTTTTTTGCCGATGGGGCCCCATCCTCTGTCGTAGGCGGTGTGAACGCACAGTGCTTCACCGCACAGGGCGGCAGCGGCAAATCCTGTCTCCATCAGCCCTTTTTCCGTAAAGATACAGACCCGGCTGTTCAATTCGTCGTAACCGCCAGCCTGTCCGCCCCCTATGGGGACATTTCCCCCCAGCTTTTTGCTCAGCGCTTTGAGAAAGGGCAGGTGGTTGGTGAAATTGCCATGTTTGAGACCTCTGCCGAAGACAATAACGGCCTTGGGGGCGCTGGCTGCAAAATCTTCGCCCACGGCCTGCCCGGCAGCTTCAAGATCGTCTTCTTTTTTCAGGGTGGTATGTACCTTGGTCTGTTCAAAGAGCGAAATGCCGAGCACGACAGCGTGTTTCATTACGCGTGCGTTGAAGATTTCTCCCGCAGAACTCGCGCCGAGGATGGCCGTTCCCGGAAAAAGTTCCACAAGCTCCAAGCGCAGATTGTCAATTTTATGCGGATCGGAAATGCCACAGAAAGCCTGTATCAAAACCTGATCAGCAGGATGGGAAACGACTTTTTCTCGTATCCTCAACAGATCGTCTCTACCCTTGTAGACGATGTTCCAATGTTTCAAAACAGCCCCCTCTTGCCGGATTCCGGTTGCCGGTGATGTTGCGCGCCGACAACATATGCAGAAAGCTCGTCCTATATACTATGAAATCCAATAACGTTGCCATTAGATTGATCACCTCGGAAAAAAGCGCTGTTTCTTTAGGCCGGACATCACTTTCAGAGCCAGATTGCCCAAAAAAAAAAGCCCCTACCTGGCGGAGGGGGGCTTTTTTGGGATGAATCGACGGCCATGCATGGCCGTTGTTCAACCGGCGGATGGAGCCGGTTTGAGGGGAAGCTTGTTATCGGCTGACCAGGCTATTGGATGTCTCCCTGGCGGGATGTGTCCCTCTTTGGAGTTGTTGTTTGGTCTGTAGCGGTTGCAGTCGCCAGCAGGTTGCCGTCGGCATCGAAGTCGAGCGGCTGTCCTGCATCGAGGGCTTTGTCCCAGCCGCCGCCCAGCGCCTTTGCCAGCGATATGTAGTTCTCCACAATGGCGACCTTGCTCTGTACGAACTGGTCCTGGGCGGAATACAGCGATCTCTCGGCCGCGAGCACGTCCAGAAAATTAGAAGCGCCGTTCTGGTAGAGCAGCTGGGAGAGTTCGACAGCTGTCTTGTAGTTGCGCACGGCCTTGGCAAGATCCTTTATTCTGGTCTGCTCGCGGGACAGGGCAACCGTGTTGTTTTCCACATCCTCCAGCGCGCTGAGCACGGCGATGCGATAGGCGTAATATTGTTGGTCGCGCTTTGCTTCGGCAATTTCCACCTTGGCTGCCAGCTGTCCGCCGTTGAAGATGGGGATGCTCAGCGACGGCCCGATAACCCAGCCGATGGACGAACCCTTGGCAATGTCTCCGAACGTGGCGCTGGAGGTATCGAGGCTGCCGGAAATCGAGATGGCCGGGTATCTGGCTGCCTCGGCCTGGCCTATCCGGGCCGTGGTTTGGGCAAGCTGCCGTTCGGCCATGCGTACGTCCGGGCGGTTGAGCAGGATGTTTGCCGGAACTCCGGCCGGGAGTTCGCGCCTGGGCATGGGCACGGGAGTGCTGTCCTTCATAAGGCCCAGCAGGGAATCCGGGGCCTTGCCCAAAAGAATGCCGAGCCTGTGCACGGCCTGCGCATACATGGCTTCATACGTGGGAATATTGGCCTCGGTGGTGTTCACCAGGGCATCGGCCATGTGCATGTCCACGGCAGAGGAAACGCCGGCCTCAACCATCAGCGTGGTCAGGTGGGCTGTTTCCTTTTGCGATTCGGCAGTGCTTTTGGCCAGGGCAATCCGGGCCTGATAGCCGCGCGCCTCCACATAGTTGAGGGCCACGTCGCCTATGAGGGTCAGCAGGGCCGAGTTGAGATCTTCCTGTGCGGCATCCAGACCGAAGCCTGCGGCTTCCAGATTGCGCCGGTTGGCGCCGAAGAAGTCGAGTTCCCAGCTGGCGTCAAAACCGGCCTTGAACTTGTTGTAATAGTTGGACCGGCCATTGGTAGAACTGGCCGAGGTCTTGCCGTAGCCGGTTCTGGCGGCCGAGGCCGAGCCGTCCACCAATGGCAGCAGTTTGCCCCCGGCTTCGCGGTAGGTTGCCCGGGCTTGGCGGACCCTGGCCTGGGCGGCGGCCACATTCAGACTTCCTTGCACGGCTTCGTTGATAAGCCGGTCGAGAAGCGGATCTTCCAGGCTGTTCCACCATTTTTTGAGGTTGGCGAGCCGTTCGCCGTCTATGGCCTGGGTGGCGTTCCATTGGCCGGGCAGGTCAAGGGCGGGTTGGTGATAGTCCGGCCCCACGGCGCAGCCTGCCAGCAGAACCAGCATCAGCAGGCCCGATCCCACCAGGCCCGATCCCAGCAGGGCGGAACGCCCGGAATGGTGGGCGGACGTGTTTTTTGTTCTTGGCATATGGTTGGTTGCTTTCATTGTTATTTTCCTGCGGTCTCCTGCGTCTCTTGCCTTGGGGCGGGAGCGTCGTCGTCAGGGGCGGGCTTCAGTTTGAACACTCGCCGCAGAGCGACATACAAAAGCGGGATGAAGAATATCCCGAGTACGGTTGCTGCGATCATGCCGCCCATAACGCCGATACCTACGGAGTTCTGCGCTCCCGATCCCGCGCCCGTGGCTATTGCCAGCGGCATAACGCCCAGGATGAAGGCGAAGGAGGTCATGAGAATGGGCCGCAGACGCTGTTTGGCCGCAACAAGGGTGGCCTCTACGACGCCCATCCCGGCTTCCTGCTGGGCCACGGCGAATTCCACGATGAGAATGGCGTTTTTGGCGGCCAGACCGATGGTGGTGAGCAGCCCGACCTTGAAGTAGACGTCGTTGGTCTGCCCGAAGATGGTTGCCGCCAGCAGGGCACCGAAGATGCCGACCGGCACCGAAAGCATGACCGCAAAGGGGATGGACCAGCTTTCGTACAGCGCGGCCAGGCAGAGGAAGACCACCAGAATGGAAATTGCGTAGAGCGGCCCGGCCTGGTTGCCGGACAGCTTTTCCTGGGCCGAAAGGCCGGTCCACTGCAGGGTGAAGCCTGCGGGCAGCCTGGACACCAGACGCTCAATTTCATTCATGGCGTCGCCGGAGCTGACGCCCTGGGCGGCTTCGCCCTGGAGCTCCACGGCGGAGGAACCGTTGTAGCGCTCCAACCGGGGGGAGTTGAAGCTCCATCTGCCCGAGGCGAACGAGGCAAAGGGGACCATGTCGCCGGAGGTGTTGCGCACGTACCAGCGGTCCACGTCGTCTGGCTGCATGCGGAAGTCCTTGTCGCCTTGCAGGTAGACGGGCTTTACCCGGCCCCGGTCGATGAAGTCGTTGACGTAATCGCTGCCCCAGGCCGTGGACAGGGTCGTATTGATGTTGGCAAAGGAGAGGCCGAGAGCACTGGCCTTTTCCTGGTCGATGTCGACGTGGTACTGCGGTTGGTCTTCCTGCCCGTTGGGGCGGGTGTTGGCCAGCAGCTTGCTTTGCGCGGCCATGCCCAGAAGCTGGTTGCGGACCTGCATCAAGCGTTCGTGGCCTGCGCCGTTGACGTCCTGCAGGTAGAAGTCGAAGCCGTTGGAGTTGCCCAGCCCGTGAATGGCGGGCGGAGCCAGGGTGAATATCCGCGCTTCCTTGAGCTGCGACAAGGCTCTCATGGCCCGTCCGGCAACGGCCTGGGCGGAAAGTGCGGGCGATGTGCGGTCATCAAAAGGCTTGAGCCGCACAAAGGCGATACCGACGTTCTGGCCGGAAGCGCCGAAGTTGAAGCCCAGGGTGCTGAACACGCCTTCCACCGCATCCTTTTCCTGATTCAAAAAGTAGTTGCGCACCTTGACCATGACTCTTTCTGTGCGGTCCTTGGTGGCACCCACGGGAAGCTGTACGCTGGTTATGAGTATGCCCTGGTCTTCCAGGGGAAGAAAGGAGCTGGGCAGTTTGACGAACAGCCAGGCCATGCAGGCCGTGAGGAGCAGGAAGATGATCACGAACCTGCCCGTTCGGTGGAGTATCCAGGCCGTGCCGTCGCGGTAGGCCAGGGTGCTCCGGTCGAAGACACGGTTGAACCAGTTGAAGAACCGGAACTTGTTTTCCCCTGGCTTGTGCGGACGCAGAAGGGTGGCGCACAGGGCCGGGGTGAGGATCAGCGCGACCAGAACCGAGAGGACCATGGCCGAAACAATGGTGATGGAAAATTGCCTGTAGATGACGCCGACGGAGCCGCCGAAAAAGGCCATGGGCACGAAGACCGCGGACAGAACCGTGGCAATGCCGATCAGCGCGCCCGAGATTTCCTTCATGGACTTGCGGGTGGCCTCGCGCGGGGAGAGTCCTTCCACCGCCATCACGCGTTCCACGTTTTCAACCACCACAATGGCGTCGTCCACCAACAGGCCGATGGCCAGGACCATGGCGAACATGGTCAGGGTGTTGATGGAATACCCTGCCACCGAGAGCACGGCAAAGGTTCCCAGCAGAACAACCGGCACGGCAACTGTGGGAATGAATGTGGCCCTGATGTTCTGCAGAAACAGGAACATGACGAAGAAGACCAGGATGATGGCCTCGATCAGTGTCTTGATCACCTCGTGAATGGAGAGCTGGACAAATGGGGTGGTGTCGTACGGATAGACCACCTCCACTCCCTTGGGAAAGGTGGTGGAGAGTTTGCCGATGGCCTTCTCGACCGCTTTCGCGGTCTGGATGGCATTGGCCCCAGTGGCCAGCATGATGGCCAGACCGGCTGAGGGCTTGCCGTTGAACGAGGCCGAGGTGGTGTAGCTTTCCGCGGCCAGTTCCACCGTGGCGACGTCGCCCAGGCGCACCACGGAGCCGTCGGACGAGCTTTTCAGGATGATGTTGCGGAATTGCTCGGGCGTTTCCAGGCGGCTGCGGGCCGTCATGGTGACGTTGAGCTGTTGCCCCTTGCGCGCGGGCAGGCCGCCCAGCTGTCCTGCGGATATCTGGGTGTTCTGTGCCTGGATGGCGGAGGCAACGTCGCCGGGCATCAGCGAGTATTTGGCCAGCTGGTCCGGGTTCAGCCAGATGCGCATGGCATAGGCCGAGGCGAAAAGCCGGGTGTCGCCCACGCCTTCGACGCGTTTGAGCACGTCGTTGAGAGAGCTGTCCACGTAGTCGGCTATGTCCGTGGAGGACATGCTTCCGTCCGAGGAGACAAAGCCGATAACCATCAGAAAGCTGGACGTGGACTTGGTGACGTTGATGCCGTTGGTCTGCACCACGCTGGGCAGCTGGGCAGTTACCTGCTGCAGTTTGTTCTGCACCTGCATCTGGGCCACGTCCGGGTTGGCCGCATTGGTAAAGGTGAGGGATATGTCGGCTCTGCCCGAGGCTGACGACGTTGAGGTCATGTAGTCGAGGTTGTCGATACCGGTCATGCCCTGTTCGATGACCTTGGTGACCGAGTTTTCGACGGTTTGGGCGTCTGCCCCCGGATAGCTGCAACTGATGCGCACGGTAGTTGGCGCAATATCCGGGTATTGGGATATCGACAACGTGTCGAGGGCCAGCAGGCCCGCGAGCATGATGACGATGGCGATGACCCATGCGAAGATGGGTCGTTTTATGAAAAAGTCGGACATCTTCTGGTTAGCCTTCTTCGGAAACGGACTGACTGGCCGCGGGATGGGTGGTAGCGGGGTGGTTGGTCGCCGACTGCGTGGCGGCCTGCACAGGGTGCACTTCGCCCGTGGCCTCTTCTATGACCATCTGTCTGGTTCTGACCTGCTGTCCTGCGCTGACGAACTGGGTGCCCTGGACGATGACCCGGTCGCCGTCCTTCAGCCCCGTTTCCACCAGCCAGGAGTTGCCGATGTTTTGCTCCACCTGGAGCTGGCGTTCCTCGACCTTGCCGTCCTTGTTCACAAACCAGGCCACGGGATCGCCCTTGGTATTCCGGCTCACAGCGCGTTGGGGAACAAGGAAACAGTTGTCCACAACGCCTTCAATGACGATGGCGCGTACATACATGCCCGGCAGAAGCAGACGGTCCGGGTTGGCGAATTCGGCACGCAGGGTATAGGTGCCGGTGCTTTCATTCACGTTGGCTTCGGAAAATTCCAGTGTGCCCTTCAGCGGGTAAATGCTCCCGTTTTCCAGCTTCAGCTTCACGCTTACCCGTCCTCCGGCGGAGGATACCCGTCCCGAGGCAATGGCTTGGTGCATGTTGAGCAGACTGGTGCTGGACTGTGTGACGTCCACATTGATGGGGTCGAGGCTGCGTATGGTGGTCAGTGCCCTGCTTTGGTTGGCGGTGACCAGCGCCCCCGGAGTAAGGGCCGACTTGCCGACCTTGCCGCTGATGGGAGCCTTTATCTTGGTGTGGTCCAGGTTGATGCGTGCGGTCAGCACCTGTGCCTTGGCCGAGGCCACGGCAGCCAGATCCCTCTGATAGGTGGACTTGGCGTCTTCGTAGTCCTGCGTGCTGACGGCCTTGTGCTGTATAAGCCCCGAGTAGCGAACGGCCTTGCTCTTGGCGCTGGGCAGGGCGGCTTCCGCTTCCTGCAGGGCGGCCATGGCACTGGCGTAGGCCGCTTCATACGAGGACGGGTCTATCCTGTAGAGGACGTCTCCGGCCTTGACCTCACTGCCCTCGGTGAACAGCCGTTCCTGAATGATGCCGTCTACCTGCGGGCGGACGTCCGCCATAAGCGAGGCCGTGGTACGGCCCGGCAGTTCGGTGGTAAGCTCCACGGATTGCGGATGCAGGGTGATGACGCCCACTTCCGTGGGAGCTGGAGGAGGCGTTTCGGCCTTGGAGTCCTTTTCCTTGCAACCGGCAATTCCGGTGAGGAGCAGCAGGCAAAGCAAGCCTGCCGCTGCTGTGCGTCCCCCCCGGCCGGGGAACGAAAAATTATGGAATATAGTGAACCTCAATGTGGTTCCTCCTTGACGTTCTCAAACAATACGAATTACGGTACTTTGGAGTACTGATATTCATACTCCAGTGGGGTGTCAATTCGATTTTTGTTAAAAAATTGTTAAATGAAGGGGATATGGAAAGCGCCAACAAGAAGAGGGGACGCCCCAGGACAATGTCCGACGAGCAGCGTCGCGTCTGCATCGTGGACGTGGCCGAGCAGCTGTTTGTCCGGAAGGGATACGGCGGTACGTCCACCGGAGAAATCGCGGGCCGGTGCCGTATTTCAAAGCAGACGCTGTACCGTATTTTTCCCGGAAAGCTGCAGTTGTTTATCGCCGTGGTCGAAGCCCATCGCATGCGCATGATGGACCTGGGGAACGGTTACGACGACCTGCCCATCGAAGAAGCCCTGGCCAAGGTATTTATGATAGACCTGGACCAGAAAGCCTACCAGCTGCGTGCCGCCTTTCTCCGGGCCTTGAACATGGAAGCGGCCAGCAGCCCGGAGCTGAGGAGAATCCTCCGTCTGCACGGGGGCGAAGCGAACCGTGCGGAACTTACCGCCTGGCTGGAAAGACAGTGCCGTCGGCGGAACCTCGTTATACATGATGTCGACAGCGCCGCGCACCTGCTTATGGACATGTTTACCGGGTCTATCATCTGGGACGCTCTGGGCGGTTTCGGCTGGCCTTCCAGAGAAGCCCGCATAGAGCATTTCAGGCAGTGCATTCAAATCTTTCTGCATGGCGTCCTTCCCATGGAAGGCTCTGCCGGACCATCGGACGGAAAGGCCGAACATTGACTGCTTCAGTCGAGGCATCGTGCCCCTTGCGCTTGGATTTCATTTGGTAATATCTTTTTACAATTGTATCCCGGAGGATTGGGCAAAAAACAAAGAGGAATGGTCTAGGTAGGAACGGCCCTTTCATCCTATAAAAGACAGACAGGAACCGTTTCTTTGCACAAGGCCCCCCTCGGCAATTCTCCCATCCCTGTTGTTTCGTATGCAAAGGAGCGCGCCCGCTTTTGGTTGAGCCTGCGTAAGATGTTGGAATAAGGTGATTTTGTGCGATATGCTGTGTTGTTTATTGTTTTGTTGGTCCTGGCCCTGGTGTTTTTGGGCTGGGTCTACCTGCAGCAGGACAAGTTCGGCAGGCTTCCGAGTGGCGAGCGCCTTGCCAGGATTCGCCAATCTTCCAATTATGGCGACGGTATCTTCCATAACCGGACGCCCATAAGCCGGGTTTTGGAAGGTGGTTTTGTCGGCAACGTGGTTAGGTTCCTCTTCCGCTCCAAGGAGAACATTGCGCCGCCGTACCCCATGCCTACGGTGAAAACCGACCTGCAGGCTCTGGACAGGAACAGGGACGTGGTGGTCTGGCTTGGTCATTCCTCGTACTACATGCAGCTGGACGGCAAGACCCTGCTGATCGATCCGGTCTTCAGCGCGTATGCCTCGCCTGTATTTTTCAGCACAAGGGCCTTTGAAGGCACCAACATCTACAGCGCCGACGACATGCCGCATATCGATTATCTGCTGATTTCGCACGACCACTGGGATCATCTGGATTACCAGACCGTAATGGACCTCAAACCCAAAATCGGGGCCGTGGTTACCGGGCTGGGCGTGGGCGAACACTTTGCCCGCTGGGGCTTTCCCGAAACGATGATCCACGAAGGGGATTGGGGCAGCGCACTGCGGATGGACAACGGTTTCGTCATTCATATTTTGCCGGCGCGCCATTTTTCCGGGCGGCTGCTGGACAGGAACAAGACGCTGTGGGCCGCCTTTGCCGTGGAAAGCTCGAAACGGCGCATCTTCTACAGCGGCGACAGCGGATACGGCCCGCATTTCAAGGCGATTGGCCGAACGTTCGGCGGGTTTGATCTCGCCTTGATGGACAGCGGACAATACAACGAGGCCTGGGCGGACGTCCACATGACGCCCGAGCAGGCTGCCCAGGCGGCCGAGGATATGAAAGCCGCTGGCGCTCTGCCGTCCCATACCGGGAAGTTCAGCATCTCCTTTCATTCCTGGGATGATCCGTTCCGCCGTTTTGCCGCGGCCAGCCAGGACAAATCGTACCGCCTCGTAACCCCCGAGATTGGCCGCCCAGTGGACCTGGAAGATTTCGACCAGCCCTTTTTTCATTGGTGGGAGCAATAGGCGGGCCTCTGTCTTTTGATTTGCAGAAAGAACACCATGCCGCAAGAATCGGGCAAGAATAAAAGAGGATTGGCTCTTTTTTAAACTCCTTTAGCAGGGCATGATGCGGGCCTCAATGAAGTGGTACCTGCACGGTGAATGCAGGCAGGGGAAACGTATCAACAACAGGGAAGAACAATGCTGTACAGAGCAATGCCGAAAAACGGCGACCAATTGTCCATCCTTGGGTTCGGCTGTATGCGCCTTCCCATGGTTGACGGCCATATAGACGAGCAACGTGCCATTGCGCAGATTCGCAAGGCCATTGACGAGGGTGTCAACTATCTCGATACCGCCTGGGGGTACCATAGTGGGGAAAGCGAACCGCTGCTCGGCAAGGCCCTTGCGGACGGGTATCGCGAACGGGTCAAAGTAGCCACCAAGCTGCCCACCTGGATGGTGAAAAGCCGTAACGATATGGATACGTTGCTCAATACCCAGCTGGAAAGGCTGGGCACCGATCATATCGACTACTATCTCCTCCATGCCTTGACCGGTACATCCTGGGAAACCATGGAGGCTCTCGGTGTATGTGATTTTCTTGATGCGGCGCAAAAAGATGGGCGTATTGTCAATCCCGGTTTTTCCTTTCATGGGCTTTCCGACGACTTCAAGACCATTATCGATGCGTATCCCTGGGTTTTCTGTCAGATTCAGTACAACTTTCTGGACCAGGAGTTTCAGGCGGGCACCAAGGGGCTGAAGTATGCTGCCTCCCAAAATTTGGGCGTGGTGATCATGGAACCTTTGCGCGGAGGCAACCTTGGGCTTCCCACTCCACCTCCGGCCGTGGCGGAAATATGGGACGAGGCGCCCATACGCCGTGCACCGGCCGAATGGGGACTGCGCTGGGTTTGGAACCATCCCGAGGTCACGGTGGTGCTTTCCGGGATGAATGAGGAAGCCCACGTGCAGGAGAATATGGAAATTGCCGACGAAGCCCGCCCGGAGTCTCTGAGTGCGGAAGAAGTGGCCCTGGTGGATCGGGCCGGAAAAAAGTACAGAGAACTCATGGCGGTAGGGTGCACTGGCTGTGGCTACTGTATGCCCTGTCCCATGGGGGTTCAGATTCCCTCGTGTTTCAACTTTTTCAACAAGCTGCATATGTTTGGAAATCCCGAAGAATCCAAACGAATGTATACCAATTTTGTCCAGGGTGGGATTTTGAATCGTGAACCCGGCTTTGCGTCCCAGTGTGTGGAATGTGGCGAATGTTTGGAAAAATGTCCGCAGCAGATAGCAATTCCCGAAGTGCTCAAGCAGGTTGTTGCCGAAATGGAAGGCAAGTAAGCAACCGCAAGCCTGGGGAAAACGTAAGCCCGGGGAAATCGTGAATGCGAAAAGGGGCGGACCGTTTGCAACGTGTGCCGCGCCTTTTGTCCGCTCTTTTTCAATTTGAGATACTGACGGGAAATTATGAATATTCTCTATTACGAATGCTTTGCCGGAATAAGCGGCGATATGAACCTGGCCGCCATGATCGACCTGGGCGTGGAACCGGACTATCTGAGGACCGAGCTGAGCAAGCTGGGGCTGGATGATGAATTCGAGCTTTGTGTTTCCCAGGAGTTCCGGTCCGGAATCCGTGGCACCCGTGTGGATGTTCTGCTGAACCAGGAGCACGACCACACGCACGACCATCCGCATGCACATGACGCGGAAGAAGAGGGCGGTCATCACCACCATCACCAGCCGCACGGTAAGGCAAAAGAGTGCGGGCACGCTGCCTTTGCTGGACATGACCACGCCCATAGCCACGATCATCCACACGAACATCATCATGGACATGACCACGAATACCACGCTCATGGGCATGAACACGACCATGGGCATGGTCACGGCCATACGCATACCCACAATCGCAACCTTGGCGATATCGAAGCCATCATCATGGGCAGTTCCCTGGACGATGCAGTCAAGGAGACCAGCCTCAGGATTTTTCGCCGCGTGGCCGAAGCCGAGGGCCATGTGCACGGCAAGCCCATCGAAGAAGTCCATTTCCACGAGGTTGGAGCCACTGATTCCATCGTGGACATCGTGGGGGCTGCCATTTGTTTTCATCGGCTGGGCGTGGATGCGGTATGGGCTTCGAGCGTGGAACTTGGGGGCGGAGTCGTCCATTGCGTCCATGGCGTCATGCCTGTTCCCGCCCCGGCCACCGTGGAAATTCTGCATGGTATTCCCACCACGCGCGGCAGGGTGCAGTTTGAAAGCACCACGCCCACGGGTGCGGCCATTCTTGCGGCCCTGGTGGACGAGTTTACGGATGCGCCCGTTATGGAGACCCGGAAAACCGGCTACGGCATAGGACACAAGGAATCGGAAATGCCCAACTTCCTGCGCGTCCATCTGGCGGCGGTATCTTCGTCTGGCGGTGCAAGGTTAGGCGGTGCAAGGTTAGGCGGTGCAAAGTCCGGTGGCGCAAACTCCTGCCGCGCCCGGCTGCTGCAATGCAATATCGACGACATGACCGGGGAACACCTTGGCGACGCCATGGAGCTGCTCCTGGAGCAAGGTGCCATGGACGTTCATTTTTCCTCCATTATGATGAAAAAGAACCGGCCCGGAACCATGCTTTCCCTGCTGTGCGCGGAGTCGGACGAGGAGCGTTTCAAGGAACTTCTCTTCCGCCATACCACCACGCTCGGCATCAAGAGTTTCGCCTTGGAGAAAACCGAGCTGCAAAGAACGTTCGAACCTCTGGACACTCCGCTGGGAAGCGTTACCATGAAGAACGCCCTTTGGAACGGAAAAGTGGTCCGCTCCAAACCGGAGTTCGAGGAATGCAGGGAGCTTGCCCGGAAAAACGGGCTGACCCTGGCGGAAGTGTACGCCCTTATCGCCAAACAGGGCTGAACAAGGAGTCTGGTTTTGCCGGGTATTGATTCCCCAGCTGCAAAGTATGCGCTTCTGCTCGAAAACCTTCGGGCCATGAAAAAAGTTCTCGTGGCCTTTTCCGGGGGGCTGGACAGCGCCTTGCTGCTGCATGCCGCGCACCAGGCACTTCCCGAAGGCCTCCTGGTGGTCACTTTTTCCCTGCCGTATTCTCCGGGAGTGGAGGTTGCCGAGGCCCAGGCCATGGCAAAGGCCATGGGAGTGGAGCACCGTCTTTTGAAAATGGAAATTCCCGACGTGGTGCGGGATAATCCGCCCGACCGCTGTTACCACTGCAAGCGGCTGCTTTTTGAGGGGCTGTTCGAGATCGCCCGCGCCGAGGGCATAGCGCATGTGCTCGACGGCACCAATGTGGACGACCTTGCAGACTACCGTCCCGGGCGCAGGGCCTTGGAAGAGCTGGGTGTGGAAAGCCCGCTGCTGGATGCGGGTATGGACAAGCGCGACATCCGGGAACTTTCCCGCAGATACGGCCTTTCCACCTGGAACAAACCGTCCGGGGCCTGCCTGCTGACGCGCATTCCCCACGACACGCGGGTTGAAGAGGCGGAACTTCGGCGCATTGACGATGGTGAGAATTTTCTCCGGTCCATCGGTTTTGCGGCCGTCCGCTTGCGCAGCCACGGGGATTTGGCCCGGCTTGAAGTCCCTGCCGAGTTTTTCCCGGACATGATCAATGCGGACAGAGAGCACATCGTCGCCCGGCTCGGTGCCCTTGGGTATCGGCACGTCACGCTGGATTTGGCCGGATACCGCATGGGCAGCCTCAACAAAAAAGCCGAATAACCGCGTTGCGAGACGTGTAACGGGATATATCGTCATGGACGAAAAAGAATTGAAACAGCTTTTGCTGGAAATCCGGGACGGAAGTCTTGATGTGGAACAGGGCATGGAACAGCTGCGCCACCTTCCGTACACGGACCTTGGACATACGAAATTCGACCTGCACCGTCCCCTGCGGAACGGCTTCCCGGAAGTCATCTACGGGGAGGGCAAGACCCCGGAGCAGGTTGCCGATATATTCACCAAGCTGGACGAGCAAAACAACATCCTGGCCACCAGGGTCTCCCCTGAAATGGCGGCTCATGTGCAGTCTGTTTGTCCCGATGTGCACTACAATGCCGCCGGGCGCACACTCACCCTGATACGCACCCCCGTGGTCTTTCACGAAGGGGAAATCGCCATTGTCACGGCAGGTACGTCAGACTTGCCTGTTGCCGAGGAAGCGCGTGTCACCTGCGAGATGTTCGGCAGCCATGCGCGGCTCATCACCGACGTGGGCGTGGCCGGAATCCATCGGCTGCTGCACAACCTGCCGGAAATTCGTACGGCGAGGGTCATCATCGTGGTGGCAGGCATGGAAGGCGCGCTTGCCAGCGTGGTAGGGGGCCTCGTACCACAGCCCATCATAGCGGTGCCCACCTCGGTGGGGTATGGGGCCGCGTTTTCCGGGCTTTCCGCCCTGCTGGGCATGCTCACCTCCTGCGCCAGCGGCGTAAGCGTGGTGAACATAGACAATGGGTACGGCGCGGCCTGCGCCGCCTGCAAGATCAACAATCTCTAGTGTAACGTAATCAGAAAGTTCAGGCTGCTGACAAAGGCCCGATAGCGTCGTTGTTTCAAAAAACTCAAACCCTCGCGTATCTGAAAATACGTGTCGGTCTTGAGTTTTTTTTACGACGGTGAGTCTTGTAGCTCTCGTACCTTTTTGAGCAGCCTGCCAGATTGAATTTTGTAATCAATCTGAGGCCCTGGCAAGAGGGACTTTTCGTATGTTGCAGGAGGGATGAAACGACCTGGGAGAATAAGGCCTTTTGGCGTTCTGGAGGCAGATTGGCCGTATTCCCCCGGTCAGTTTTTACTGTGTGGCGGATTCGGACTGAAGCGTCCGTATCAGGATGGTAAGCTGGCTCGATTGTTCACTGAGTTCCCGGATGGCTTGCAGTGTCTTTCCCACACTGTGGGAGCCTTCCAGTGCGATGCCGTTGATTTCGTCAATGGCCTGGTTGATTTCTTCGCTGGCTGCGGATTGTTGCTCTGCCGCCGTGGCTATCTCGCGGATACGGTCGGCGGACTCTTCGGCCCCTTCCACTATTCCCCGGAGCACTTCCCCCGATTGATTGGTCATGCCCACGGCTTTGTCCAGGTCCTGCATGGCGAGTTCCATGGTGTCGACATTGTCTGCCGCAACTTTTTGGATGGCCAGGATGGATATGCCGACCTCCTTGGTGGCGTGCATGGTTTTTTCCGCCAATTTGCGGACCTCGTCCGCCACAACCGCAAATCCTCTGCCGGCGTCGCCTGCACGGGCAGCCTCAATGGCCGCGTTGAGAGCCAGCAGGTTGGTCTGGTCGGCGATATCATCAATAACCGTCATGATTGTTCCAATGGATTTGGCCTGGGTATCCAGCTGTGCCATGGTGCTGTGCAGTTCCCGGGATCTGTTCAGGGCCATCCCCAGCGTTTCGATGGAATTTTTCACCACGCGGGCTCCTTCCAGAGCCTTATCCCTCCCTTGGAAACTCTGCTCCGAAGCGGTCCCCGCGTTGCGGGCCACTTCCAGAACCGTGGCGTTCATTTCCTCCATTGCCGTGGCCGTGGTGGTAATACGTTCCTTTTGGGTTTCCGTGCCCTGGCGCATATCTTCGGCCTGCTCGGAGATGTTTTTCATGGCTATTGTGAGCCTTGCCACCACGCGCTGCAATTTGTCGGCAGCCTCGGTCATGCCCCTGGCATGCGCTTTTTCCGCATCGCATTTGGCTTCTTCGGCTTCGGATGTCGCTTGTTCTGCCTGGTGGGTTTTTTCCCGGGCGAGGCAGATCTGATTTTCGATCTGCTCTATGTTTTCCTGCAGTTTGACGGCCAGGGTGTTGACGGAAGCCTGCATCACGGCAATCTCATCCCGGCCGTTCGGCGCAAGGCGGACTTCCAGATCTCCGGCGGCAATGCGGTCCACTATGCTGGCTGTCTTTTTGATGGGACGGGCAATGACACCGGCGATGAACCAGAGAAACCCCAAAGCCGCCAACATACAGATTCCGCCGATAAGGCAGGAACGGATAGCCGCCGCATGGGATTCGGCATAGATGAGGTCCTTGCTGATGGAAATGTTGATGCCCCACCAATTGCCG
This sequence comes from Desulfovibrio sp. 7SRBS1, assembly GCF_049723905.1. NCBI lineage: Bacteria > Pseudomonadati > Thermodesulfobacteriota > Desulfovibrionia > Desulfovibrionales > Desulfovibrionaceae > Desulfovibrio > Desulfovibrio sp. 7SRBS1. Next base: position 4,541,368 of record NZ_JBJKFD010000001.1, read on the forward strand.
TCGTCTTCTCCAAAGGTTACGGGCACGAAGATCTGCAGAAAGCCGCCTTCAAAGACGTGGAATGCGCTTCCGCGGGCCATGCGTTGCAGCAGCTCGGCCGAGTTGGAATAGATGGAGGACAGGGGCTTGCCGGTGAATTCGGGATGGTTCGTCTTGCCCGCAATGGCCCCGTTGTGTGTGATGAGGGTTACATCCGCCTGGTGTCCTAACAGGTGCACCGAGTCGACGAGATTTTGCAGAAAGTCGGCGGCAATATCGATGCTCGCCACGCCCAGTACCTTGTTTTGCGGCTTGATGGGAACGGTCAGGCTGATCATGACGACCCGCTGCCCCTGCATCTCGTAGGCAATAGGGTCCATGACCGATTCCATGCCCGTATCGCGTGAATATGTATACCATTTTCCCGCATCTGGATCGGCGACAATGGCCTGGAGGTGCAGCCCGTTGACCTTGTTCCAGTAGGGAAGAAAGCGTCCTGTAGACGTGCTGCCCGGTCCGTTGATGAACGCCTCGTCCTGTCCATCAAAGGCGTTGGGTTCCCATCCTGTCCAGACACCGAGAAAATTTTCGTTTTGTTCCGCAAGTCGGCCGATCATGCCGATTATTTCATCACGCCTCGGCGGAAGAGTTGTCTGGCGTTTCAGTCCTTCGATGGCATAGGCGAGGTTGCGCGCTGCATCCAGCCCGGAATTTATCTCCCCGCGTATGCGCAGGGCTTCTATGGTTGCCTGGCTTTTCGCCTGGGCCAAGGCCTGGGACAGGGCGATTTCGCGAACGCTTATGGTGGAATAGGCAATAACCGCTATGATGGACGCTGCAAGGCAGATTCCTGAAAGCAGGACGATCTTTCCTTGTATGGATCGAAATTTGATCACCGTAGGCTCCTTGAGAAAGCGGGAGATCGATACTCATCGACCTCCCTTCGCGGATATTTGCATCAACAAATTGAATGGCTACGCGGCATCAGGAAAAGTTCCCGGCAGGTTGTTTTTTGGGCGGAAGCATGGGCCTTTTCTTATGCGTGGGAATTCCATACAGCGCAAACAGAATGCCGATGAGGATGATCAGGCCGCTAAAAATCTGGTTTCCCGTAACGGGCTCGCGGATGGTGAACCAGGCCACGATGGCGCTGATAGGAGGGAGTGTGTAGTAGAAAAGTGCTGTCTTGGGCGCACCGAGAACTTCCACTGCCATGTTCCAGAACAGGTAGCAGAGAATGGATGCGAAAATGGAAAGATACAAGAGCGTCCAGACAATCGCCGGGGTGAAGACGGGAAGAACGAGCTGCCCGCCTGTTTGGAACAGGTAGATGGGGACGATGAACAGCGTGCCGAAAAGACTGCAGGCCATGAACAAGGTGGCCTGGCTGATGGAATCTGCGGCTTTTTTCACGACGATATTATATATGGCCGACATCAGCGCGGTTGCCAGAATGATGAGGTCCCCTTTGGCAAAGTGCAGGGTCAGCAGCCTTGTGAGGTCACCGTCCGTAACCAGCAGGGCGATTCCCAGCGTGCTGATCCCTATTCCGAAGTACATCCTGGCCTGAAGTTTCTCTTTGTAGAGCCATTGGCACAGGAGTGCGGTAAGCAGAGGGGAAAGGGTGGACAACAGCGACATGTTCAGGGCTTCGCAGGTTTGTCCGGCCAGGAAAACGAGCGTGTCGTACAGGGAAACACCGCACAGGGCGATGATGCACAGCTCCTTCCAGAACCGTTTGACCTGGGCACGTTCCCTCCAGAAAGTGCGCCAGCCAAAGGGCATGAACAACAGGGCTGCCAGCCCCCAGCGTATCAGGTTGAGCGTGCTGGGCTCTATCTGGCCTGCCATTCCCCGGGCGGCGACAAAGTTTCCGCTCCAATTCAGCACACCAAGAACGATGAAAAGGTATCCTGCCTGCTGTGTTTTTTTGAACGTTGTCCATTTCATAATGCTGGCCTCATGATGTTTGCCTGCCGATATCCATTCCGCAGGTGGGGGGATGGCGGGCAGCTGTACGTAAGTGCGTTTGCGGTCGATCTCGCGGGGTGGCCGGTGAACAGAAACCCAATTGTGCCGGCGGATGCTTAGATCTTTGTGACTCGCACTGCAATACCTAAAAACCGGTGTAAACGACGGGCCTTTGGGAGGGAGGTTGCCAGTAGGCAAACAGGGATTTTGCCAGGGCTGTCTTGTCCAGGGCGAGTGGGGCTTTTGTCCCTCCCAAAGGCTGTCATTCGGAGTGTAAAAATTTGTTTTTCTCCCAATACGTCGCCTGTATGTTCTCCCTTGAGCACAGGCCGTGCCACGTATGTATCTAGCTGTTATTTATGTATTTGTTTGTTTTTCGCTCAGGCGCGGAAAAGCAAGATGTGCGACAGGGATGTCGCACATCGGGGAGAAGGCCCGGGAGGCCTGATGGTTTAAGGGATTGCGGAAAGCGACACGGATGTCGCCATGCGGCAGAAAAGTCGTTATTTGGGGGTCAGATTCCGTGATGCTTGAGCTTTCGTTGCAGCGTGCGCATGGTCAGCCCCAATTCGCGTGCCGAACAGCCTTTTTTCCACTTATTTTTTTCAAGCACCTGCAGCAGACTGCGTATGCCCTTGCTTTTTCCGATGAGGCTGCCGAATCGTGTGTTGCCGATCTTTAACATATTGAAAAATAAGCATAAAGCTTCAAAAGGAGAGGTGTTTCTTTTTTTTAAAGCGACATGGTTGTCGCACTGGGGATTGGAGGGATGAAAACCCGCGTGGGATAATGGTTTTTCCTGATACGACAATCCTGTCGTGTCTCAGACAAGAATGTCCTTGGGTGGCGTGTATTGGCTGAAAAGTTGAAAGAAACTGCTTTATTGGGGCTGAAAGCCCCCCAAATTATGGTTGGGAGTCGGAAAACACTTCCACCCTGTTGCGTCCTTTCTTTTTGGCCCGGTACAGGGCGGTATCGGCGTCCCGGAACAGGGAGTCCAAAGAGCTTCCCTTTCCGCTTTCCACTACGCCCAGGCTGATGGTGACTCTTTCGCCGTGGGCAAAAGGGTGTTTTTCCACTGCGCGCCGGAGCTTGTCTGCAACTTCGCGTGCGTCTCGATAGTTTGTTTCGGGCATGAGCAGGATGAACTCTTCGCCGCCAATGCGGGCGAACAGGTCGGACCTGCGGATATTTTTCTGCACCAGAGCTGCAAAATCCCGGAGTACATCATCACCCCTGCCATGCCCGTAGGTGTCGTTGATTTTTTTGAAATGATCCAGGTCCGCAATAGCCAGGGAAAAAGGCCAGCCGTAGCGTTGGCTCAAATTGCAGATATTGCGCGCCTCGTTCATGAAGGCCCGCCGGTTGGGAATGCCTGTAAGCTCGTCGGTAACGGCCATTTCTTTGATGCGGGTGAAACTTTGGTTCAATGACTGGCGCATGGTCTCGAATGTCTGCCCCAGGATGGACAGTTCGTCCTTGCCTTTCCAGCGCAGGGGGCTGCTCAGGTCGCCCGTGGTGAGGAGTTTCGCCTGGGCGGTCAGCCGACGGATGGGCCGCAAAATAACGACGTAGGCCACGGGCAGCACAATACCAAGCCCCAGCAGGAGAATTGTCAGGAACAGCAGGGCGATTTTTTTCTGCTCTTTGGCTATCTGCGGCTGGATGTATCCTTTGTCCACTGTCAGTTCGACGTAGCCGAGATATTCCTTTTCCAAAACAACATCCTTGCGCAGCGGCACAGGATGGCTTGGATTGAACTCCGCGGGTTTTGCTATGTTCACCAGGAACATTCCGTACAGCTCGGAGTAGACCTCGATGCGCAGTATCCGTTCATCGCGAATGATCATCTGGGCCGCATTGAGCGCTGTCCTCGGGGAAAAGGCGTACAGGGCATCCTGCGTGGAATATGCCAGCGAGTTGAGGGTTTCCCGGTGATATTCGGTAAGCTCGCTTTCCAGCTGCTTCCTTTCCAGGTGCAGGCCGAAGAGAACGCCGCAGATCAAAGGGACCATGATGCCCAGAGTAAGTGCCGCAAAGAGGCGGAAAGCGAGACTATGCAGTTTGTTCATTGTTTGCTGCTGGCCGGGCAAGTCATGCTCTGTGTGTCGTCGTGCACGTGGATTTTACCTCAAATGATGTTGTGTCGTAGTTGTTCGATGCGCTGTTTCATGGCCGGGGAACAGGCCGTTCTGGTTGCTGTCCACCCCATTCCCCGGCAGCCTCTTTCCGCCGCGGCTTTCAGCACGGCATGGCCGCTCGCCCGCAGCCTGAGAGAGAACGTCCGCCCCTGGTCGATGGGCTTGTGGGAAGGGCGGCGGCATTGCTGTCGAACCACGCGTCCGGGTACTGCCCGGTAAAGCCGTCAGCATGCCCATCTGGGGATTTTCGTACCTTGCTCCCTGGGCATAACCACAGAAAAAACCCAGTATTCCGTGCTCGTAGGCTATGGAAACAAAACCTCTTTTCCCGCTTTTGCTGGCCATTGCAGCCAGGGCTCCGGCCAGAAAGGAACCTTCTTGCGCCGCCTGGATAAATGAATACAGACTGGCCTGGTCATTTATGGTGTCGAATACGACGCAGCGTGTCTTGGGGTATCATTGTATACGTTTTTCCTGTTCCGGAATGTGGCTTCCATGCAAAAGAACGAGCGGCGAATAGCCTTGATTTGCCACAGCCTCTACATTGCTTGCGTATTGCTTCTGGTTCGTGTCTACAATTATTTCTTTGCAGCAGAGTTCGGTTTCTTTGATAACTCGCTCAACACCTTGGTGTATGGTTGTACTGAACGGATTATCTTCTATGTTTCCCTCATGCATTGCCAAAGGATTGAATTCCTCTGCCATGCTTTGCGGAACGGGCAGCAGGGAAAAAACAAGGAGGCAAAAGACACGGGGAGAGCGCATGGGCCTTCTCGAAGAACAGAATTTTTTATTATCAGATAACAAATTGATTATACCTTGAATTGGAAGAAAATCAATGCGGGGAATGAAAAACAAGGGTGCTTTTGGAGTGGTATAGACTGGTCGTGCGCGTCTGGCTGCGGGAATTGGATGATGAGAAAAGTGACATAAGAGTATGGCTGTTGCAGGAGAACACGGGCGTTGCTTCGGAATATTTGTTCGGAACCAAGACACAAAAAGAAGAATCCCCGACACAATGAAGTACCGGGGATTCTGGTGGCTGTTTTTTCGCAGGCGCAAGTTGCACGGGTTATTTGTCGGTAATGCCTTTCATCCCTTCTTCGGGATAGCGCTCTCCTTCCACTGCATTGTAATGAAAGGTGGTTTCCAGAAGCTCCATTTCCTTGTCCGTAAGTTTTACTTCCAGAGCGGACACATTCTGCTCCAGGTATTTGATGTGCCGTGTGCCGGGGATGGGAATGACGTTGGCGTTGCGCTGCAACACCCAGCCCAGAGTAATGGCGGATGCCGGTACGTTTTTTCCCTCCGCGATGGCGGTGATGACTTCGGTCAGCTCCAGGTTGTGGCGCATGGCGTCCCCTTTGAAGCGGGGGAGCATGGAACGGAAGTCGCTTTGTTCCATGGTGGTTGAGCTTTTGGCCTTTCCGCTCAGGAGGCCGCGTCCCAGAGGGCTGTAAGCGACAAAGGCGGCTCCTGTTTGGGCACATGCGTCCAGAATCCCATTTTGTTCGGGCAGGCGTGTCGCCAGGGAGTACTCGCTTTGCACCGCGGCAACAGGATGTATTGCGGCAGCCCTTTTCAACTGATCTGCCGTGATCTCGCTGAAGCCGATCTGGCGGATCTTGCCTTCTTCCACAAGGCGGGCGAGGTCGGCTGTGATATCCTCGATGGGGCGGTCCGATGCCAGCCTGTGCACGTAATAGAGGTCTATGACATCCACGCCGAGCCGCTGCAGTGATGCCTCGCAGCAGGAACGCATGTATTGCGTGGAGTTGTCTATGGTACGGGCATATTCGCCGGGAGCAGCCCGTTTGATGCCGAACTTCGTGGCAATGGCGATGTTGTTCCGCTTGTCCGCAATGAATTCGGCCAGCAGTTTTTCGTTGTGGCCGTGACCGTACATGTCCGCCGTGTCGTAAAAGGTCACGCCGAGTTCAAAGGCTCGGTCCAGTACGCGGCGCGACTGTGCGTCGTCGGATTCTCCATAGAATTCGGACATGCCCATGCAGCCGAGGCCGAGGCGGGAAATGGCAAGATCTGTTGCGCCAAGTGTGGTGTATTGCATTGAAAACTCCTTTTTTTTCGTCACTTGCTGGGCGTCGCAAGTTTTTTGGCAGGCATGGCTTAAATGTTTGCCACCTGCCCGGTAATGCTCCGGAGGGTCTCCCCAGCAGCATGAGTGAGAAGATAAGGAGAAATTTTTCATATGTATAATATGGATTTGCAATGTGATTAAGACGATATTCGTCTTGTAGGCGGGGTGATAGTTGTTGCGAATGAAATCCATATTCATTATCTTCCTGAGGTTCAACGAGCCAAAGGAGGCCTTCTGTGAAACGACCGCTTATAGCATTTCTTCTTGCCCTGGCCCTGTGCGTGCCTGCTGTTTCGTCCGCGCATTCCCTATACATCCAGGCGTCCCGCTACCATGTCCACAAGGGCAAGAGCTCACCCATGTTTTTCTGCTATGGCCACCACATCCCGGTGGATGACGCCATTCGCCGCAAAAAGCTTCACGTCGTGCAGGTGCATGCGCCCAATGGGACGACTTCCGATGTTGCCTTGCGTGATGAAAAATCTCTGCATTCGTATGTCATTACCTACGACCAGCCCGGCACCTATGTGCTGACAGCCGAAACAACACCCGGCTATTTCACCATGTGGAAGGATCTCAAAGGGCGCAAGCGGCATTTGATAGGCCCCATGAGCGCCTTGGGAGACAAGGCGCAGGAAATCTTTTCCAGCCTTCGCAGCAGCCAGTGGACCAAAACCTATGTGGTATGCGAAGAGCCGTCAGCCGAGTTCCCAGCCTTTATCGGGCTGCCTCTGGAATTGGTTCCGGTAAAGGATGTTTCCAAGCTGAAAAAAGGGGAATCCCTGGAACTCCAGGTGTATATGGATGGAAAGCCCTACACGGGAAAGGGATTCTGGGACGCGACCTACAATGGTTTTTCCACCTGCGCCGAAGATATGTATGTGCCTCGGCGGGAAGTGGCCGACGGCGTGATTCGCCTGCCCGTGGATGTTACGGGGCGCTGGTTTGTCCGCTTCTATACAAAAACTCCGGCACCGCAGGGCACAAAGGAATTCCTGCAGGAAAAGAAGACCACCACGTTGGTCTTTGAAGTGCCCAACGAGCGGAAAAGGCCCAAGATAGATTCCCACTGATGGAATTGGTTGTCCCCGGCGTTGCGTCTGCCGACGCCGGGGATACCTGCACAGCCAAAGTTATTTTTCAGGGCGAATTGCCGCGTTCTTGCGGAGTAGTTGCTGCCTGCGCTCCAGAGCCAGGGCCCGCATGTCCACGGCCGGGTCCGTGTCATCCACGATTTCCCGCCCCAGAATTTCTTCCAGAATATCCTCCAGAGTGATGACCCCGGCGAGCCCTCCGTATTCATCCAGCACAACAAACAAATGGAAGCGGCTTTCCAGAAGCTGGCGCAGAACCGCATCCAGAGGGGCGTTTTCCAGTACAAAGCGTACCGGGTGCATGAGGCTTTCCAGGGGGGCCTCCCCCTGTCCGTGGGCCAGGGCCTCGAATACCTCGCGCCGGGTGACGATGCCCACCACGTCTTCCTTGTCCTTGTCGTATACCGGGAAGAGGCTGTGCGGCCATTGCCGGGTGGACTGCATGGCTTCGTCAAGGCTCATGTGTACCGGCAGGGAAAAGATGACGGTGCGTGGCGTCATCACCTGATGCACCTGCCGGGTATCCAGGGTCAGGATATTCTGGATGGTCTTTTCTTCCTGCGGGGTGATTTTCCCGGCTTTGTATACAAGCGAGGCCAGGGTGCTGATGTCCTGCTCCGTGGCTTGCGGTCCGGCCTTTCCGCCGCCTACGGAACGGGACAGAAAACCGCAGGCCCAGATGACCGGGCCGAGTGCCCAGATAAGCCAGGAGAGCGGACGTGCCAGCAAGGGGGCAAGGCGCGAGTTGTGCACAATGCCGATGGTTTTGGGCAGGATTTCGGAAAAGACCAGTATGACGAGGGTAAAGACCAGGGCGAACCAGCCCAGGGTCTTTTCTCCAAACACATGGGCCCAGGCCGCGCCCGCCAGCGAAGCACCCATGGTGTGGGCCACGGTGTTCAGGGTCAGAATGGCGGTAATGGGTTTGTCCACATCTTCGCGCAGGGCGAAAAGCAGATCCCCGGATTTGTGCCCGGCCTCGCGCAGGGCTTCTATTCTGCTCCAGGGGATGGAGTAGAGAACGGCCTCGGCAATGGAGCAGAGAAAACTGACCCCCACGGCAAGGCTTACGGCAAAAATAAGTTGAAGCATTCGTGGCTCCTCAAGCAGATGTATGATGGAACAAATCCAAGTGACTTTGACTTCAGTGTCGTTGCGTCAAGAATAGCATCTCGGCACAAGGGCGCAACCGATGAGTTGCCAAGGGAACTCACTCCGCATCCTGACGGTGCCCAGGGGCGGAAAACCGTCTTTCCAAAGTCGGGGTCTTGCCCTATCGTGCTCTCCATGAATTACCTTTCCGATCCTTACGAAATCGAACGCCGGTCCATGGCCATCATCGATGGCGAAGTCCCGTCTCCCCGCGCTTTTAATGGCGTGGCCTGGCAGGTGGTGCGCCGCATGATCCACACCACGGCGGACTTTGAATTGCTCGATCTGGTCCGCTTTCACCCGGATGCCGTGGTGCAGGGCATGGCCGCCCTGGCATCCGGATGCACCATATTCACGGATACACGCATGGCCTGCATGGGCATACCCCAGCGCCGTCTCGATCCTCTGGGCTGCAGGGCCGTCAGCTTCATGGCCGATGCGGACGTGGCCGAAGAAGCGCGCAGGCAGCATACCACAAAGGCCGTGGCCTCGGTGGACAAAGCCGTGGCTGATCCTTCCGTGGAAATCTACGTCATCGGCAACGCGCCCACCGCGCTGCTGCGTCTTGTCGAACATATCGAAGCAGGGAATGTGCAGCCCGCGCTCGTGGTTGCCATGCCCGTGGGGTTCGTCAATGCGGCGGAATCCAAGGACCTGTTCATGGAAAAATCTTTGGCTCCCTACATTGCGGTGCAGGGGCGGAAGGGCGGTTCGCCGCTTGCCGCCTGTGTGGTCAATGCTCTGGCCCAGGCCGTGCTGGACGGCGTGTCCGAACAGGCCATTCTCGGGGATTCCGATACGGAAACCGGAGGCGGGGAGTAGCCATGACACAGGTGTACTTCATAGGCGCAGGCCCCGGCGACCCCGATCTGATAACGGTCAAGGGACGCAGGCTTATTGAACAGGCCGATCTGGTTGTGTACGCAGGCTCGCTGGTGCCCGCCGAACTGGTCGCCTGTGCCCGCAAGGACGCCAAAGTGGTGGATTCGGCTCCACTGACCTTGGAAGAAACCCACGCCCTGCTTTTGCAAACCGCACAAGACGGTGGATTGGCAGTGCGGGTACATACGGGCGATCCTTCCCTGTTCGGAGCTATCCGTGAGCAAATGGCCCTGCTGGACCGGGACGGAGTGGAGTACGAGGTGGTGCCCGGCGTGACCGCCGCATTCGCCGCGGCGGCGCAGGCAAAAGTGTCGTTTACGGTTCCCGGAGTCGTGCAGAGCTTGTCCATATGCAGGGCGGGCGGAAGAACGCCCGTGCCCGAGGCCCAGGAAGTGGAGCGCATGGCCGAGCATGGCGGCGCAATGGCCGTGTATCTTTCGGCCCACGATGCAGCCAAGGTGCGCAATGCCCTGCTGCAAGGCGGTCTTTCCCCGGACACCCCCGTGGTCATCGGCCACCGTGTCGGCTGGCCCGGCGGCGAGACGCGCCAAACCCGGCTGGAGGACATTCCCGCAACCGCCGAAGCCATGGGCGTAACCCGGCAGGCGGTTTTTCTGGTGCTACCGGGCGAAAACGCGGGCAATAAAGCTTCCAAATTGTACGATGCCGACTTTGCCCACGGGTACCGGGAAGCCGACGGGCAAAAAGAGTAAGGCTGCCCGCTCCGTATTTTTATCATTATATATACAAAACGCCCTGCCACCATTCCGGTGCAGGGCGTTTTTTTAGTTGTGGCGTGTTACGGTCTACCCCAGCTTGAGCACCACCAGGGTGATGTCGTCTTCCTGGGCCGCCCCGTTGCGGAAGCGAAAGTGGTCCTCGTAAACGGCTTCCAGAACTTCCTGGGCCGACTTGTCGGCATGGGCGCGCACCAGTTCTATAAAGCGTTCCCTGCCGTACATCTTTCCTTTGTCTGACCGGGCTTCCCATATGCCGTCCGTGCCGATGGCCAGGATTGTTCCGGCAGGCAGCTCTTCAATTGAGCCCTCCACAAACGGGCTGTCTTCCATCAGGCCGAGCGACGGCCCGCCTTCGGAAAGTTCCACAGGTTCGTCTTTTCCCGGAATGATCAGCAGGCCGGGGTCATGGCCGGCGCGTACGTAGCGGATGCTGCGCGTCGCAGGCAGCACTTCGGCATAGAACATGGTTACGAACTGGCCGGTTTCGTAGGTGTCCACGGCAATAAGATTGTTGACCGTGGACACCACTTCGGCTGCCGACCCGGGCAGCATGCGCCGGGCGCGGAGAAAGGCCCTGGCCGACCCCATGAGCAGGGCGGACGGAACGCCGTGGCCGGATACGTCGCCGACAGCCACCCCCAGCCCCGGATGTATGGGACATCCGTTTTCTTCGCACAGGTCGATGCTGTCGTAAAAGTCGCCTCCGGTTTCGTCGCAGTAGATGACCCTGGCTGCGGCGTCGAGCCCTTCGATTGGCGGGAAACCCGACGGCAACAGGTTCTGCTGCACTTCCTGGGCTATGTTCAGGTCTTCCTTCATGCGGATGCGGTCCTGCAGGGCCGGGACCATGTCGTCAAAGGCCTTGCCCATGTCGCCTATTTCATCGCGGCGATGGATATGGCAGCGCACGCCGAAGTCACCCGCGGCAAGACGCCGGGCCGCGTTCGCCACCACCCGTATGCTGTGTGTGAAGCGTCCGGATACGAAGATTCCCAGGAGAATGACGGTGAAGATGGTCACGCTCAGAATAATGCCCGTGGTTTTCAGTTGGTTGTCCACCATGCCGATGACGTAGTCCTGCACCTTGTCCGCCTGAACCACGATATCCTGCATGGGCAGGATGAACAGCAGGGAAGAGGCCATCCCCACGGGGCTGTAGGCCCACAGACATGGGCGGCCCTTGTAGGGCATGGCCCGGACGCCGGACTTGCGGCGGGCAAGGTCTATCTTGAAAGCGTCGAATGCCGTTGCATCGTCCGAGGCTACGGATTCGAGGGCTTCCGTGGCGATCCAACGCATGTGGTCCGGGGCCTGCATATCTTCTTTGGCAATAACCTCGACCTGGGAGGTGGGATGGTCCAGCCTTATGAAAAGCGACTCCACGCCGGGCGCGCGTTTACGCAGGCTCTCGCTTTGGTGGAGGATGGCGTTGACCGGCATGTCGATGAAGACCGTGCCCGCCAGTTTGCCGTTGGGAGCGCGGAAAGGAGCCCCCAGGGAAAAGACCACCTTGCCGGTTACCTGGTCGATATGGGGAGCGGACCAGGACACGCCGCGCGGCGAGGTCTGCGGAACCTCGGCCTGCATGCGCATGCCTTTGTCGCGCATGCCGTGGCGCATGGGTACGACATCGGTATTGTAGTTCGGATATACGGCCAACCCGCCGGAATTCAGCCGCAGCTTAACCCACAGGACCAGGTGGGGGAGAATCCGTTTGATGCGGTGCATGGCCGGGGCCATGTTGCGGAGCAGGTTTCGGGTGTCAGCGGTGTTCATACCCGCAATGGGAACCAGGATGCGGGTGGCGTTCATATCCACGTCCAGGGGCTGGCATTCGCCGTGTCTGCGGACGCAATATGCCGTTGCATTATCCGGGGCAACATGCGCCAAAAGCGCGGGCGGGTCGTCCCGGTCCGTGGAGCCCGCCAGAACGCCCTCGGTGCGCGATACCAGATACAGCAGCGAAAGTTCCATGAGTCGGGCGTCCCGCTCCAGAATTTGGGCATTGTCCTCAACCATGCGTTGCAAATCCAGCTCGGCTGAGTGTATCTGGTTTTGACGTGCCTGTTCCGCCAGCTCGTTTCCCGTACGGCTCAGAGTTTCCCTTGCGTTGAGACGCAGGAAAAGCATGGGGCCAATGGATATTGTTAGCAATATAAGGAGAAGTTTGACGCGAATGCTCATTTTTTTCACCTGTATGAGGGGATATCCTTAACACAATAAAGGGATATGAAAGCATGGGCAAGCTTGGGGTTCACAAGGCCTCCTCATAATATCGAAGTTTTATGTGTGTATTTTTTTGATATTTGAAAAAAAATAAGCGCAGTGGATTAATGTGGATAAAATTTTTGCTCAATGACTTTTTTCTACATTTTCAGAAATGATCATCTGCAATAGGGAATTGTTGATATGTCAATCGATTGGAAGATGGGTGCGTTTATTGTAAAAACACGAAATCGTAATTAACAAAAATGAAAAATCAAATAGGGGGCTAAAAAAATAAAACGTAGTTGTTGACAAAAAAGTTTAAATGGGGAAGTGTCTATCTCCGGTTTATGATGGACGGAGTGCCCCGAAAAGCCTGCATTTTCTTCTGCAATCCGTTGACCTACAAAAATGTAGGTGCTGGGTTCGTCAGGTGGTCGAGTCCTTCAGGATTCCGTTTTTCGTAGCTTGAACGGAGTCCGGAAGTCCATACCTAATGGTGATGAAAGTACAAGATTCGTAGGGCCTGGCTGGCCATCCACGAAGAATACCCCGTCCGGGAGAGAATCCACGAGTTCTTTCCGATACTTTTAGGGAAGGAGACATCCAATGTGCCGTTTGTTTGCCCTTGCCGGCAGCGAGCCGCTCTCACCCATGCGGGCCATCGAAGCCCTGGACGTTATGAAGGAAGGTCATGACGGTTCGGGCGTGGGCCTGTTTTTGAGCGGTCTGGCCGGACCTTTTGAAGGCCTGGGCGATTGCCCTGTGCTCTCCGGCATTTTTACCGAAGCCGGTTTGCGGAAGCTTGATGCCTATATGATGGATAAGGGCTTTCTCACCAAGTACAAAATTTCGGTTAAGCGCAAAGGGGCACCACCTGCCGGAACTCCCTGGCGCGACAATTATCTCATCAAAGCCTATGAATGGCCGTTTCAATGGGCGGACAAGCCCAAGGCCGAAAAAGAGGAACTCCTGCTCGAAACCCGCCTCGCCCTGCGCGCGTTGGGACAGCAGGAAAACG